>NZ_CP149940.1 GCF_037948395.1 Serratia nevei
GTGTCACTTTCGCTTTGGCAGCAGTGTCTTGCCCGATTGCAGGATGAGTTACCTGCCACAGAATTTAGTATGTGGATTCGCCCATTGCAGGCGGAACTGAGTGACAACACCCTGGCGCTGTACGCGCCTAACCGTTTTGTGCTGGATTGGGTTCGCGATAAGTACTTAAACAACATCAATGGTCTGCTGAATGATTTCTGCGGCACGGATGCGCCTTTGCTGCGTTTTGAAGTCGGCAGCAAGCCGATCACGCAGGTGATCAGCCAGACCGTGACCGCCAGCGTCAGCAGCGCCCCCGCAGCCCCGGCGGCACGCACGGCCGCGCCTTCGCGCCCGAGCTGGGACAACGCGGCGGCGCAACCCGAGCTCTCTTACCGCTCCAACGTCAACCCCAAGCACACCTTCGACAACTTCGTCGAGGGTAAGTCCAACCAGCTGGCGCGCGCGGCGGCTCGCCAGGTGGCGGACAACCCGGGCGGCGCCTACAACCCGCTGTTCCTGTATGGCGGCACCGGCCTGGGTAAAACTCACCTGCTGCACGCGGTCGGCAACGGCATCATGGCGCGCAAAGCCAACGCCAAAGTGGTCTACATGCACTCGGAACGCTTCGTGCAGGACATGGTCAAAGCGTTGCAGAACAATGCCATCGAAGAGTTTAAGCGCTACTACCGTTCGGTCGACGCCTTGCTGATCGATGACATCCAATTCTTCGCCAACAAGGAGCGTTCGCAGGAAGAGTTCTTCCATACCTTTAACGCCCTGTTGGAAGGCAATCAGCAGATCATCCTGACCTCGGATCGCTACCCTAAAGAGATCAACGGGGTGGAAGATCGTTTGAAGTCCCGCTTCGGCTGGGGGCTGACGGTGGCGATCGAGCCGCCGGAGCTGGAAACCCGCGTGGCGATCCTGATGAAAAAGGCCGACGAGAACGACATTCGCCTGCCGGGCGAAGTGGCGTTCTTCATCGCCAAGCGCCTGCGTTCCAACGTGCGTGAGCTCGAAGGGGCGCTGAACCGCGTGATCGCCAACGCCAACTTTACCGGCCGGGCCATCACCATCGATTTCGTGCGCGAAGCGCTGCGCGATCTGCTGGCGCTGCAGGAAAAGCTGGTCACCATCGACAATATTCAAAAGACGGTGGCGGAGTATTACAAGATTAAAGTCGCGGATTTGCTGTCCAAGCGGCGTTCGCGATCCGTTGCCCGCCCACGCCAGATGGCGATGGCGCTGGCGAAGGAACTCACCAACCACAGCCTGCCGGAAATCGGCGATGCGTTTGGTGGCCGCGACCATACCACGGTGTTGCACGCCTGCCGGAAAATCGAGCAGCTGCGTGAGGAAAGTCACGACATCAAAGAAGATTTCTCCAATTTAATCAGAACATTATCTTCATAGCGCTATGAAATTTATCGTTGAACGTGAGCATCTGCTAAAACCGCTGCAACAGGTGAGCAGCCCGCTGGGCGGCCGCCCGACCTTGCCGATCCTGGGCAACCTGCTGCTGCAGGTGACGGAAGGCTCCCTGCTGCTGACCGGCACCGATCTGGAGATGGAGATGGTGGCGCGCGTCGCCCTGTCCCAACCGCACGAGCCGGGCGCGACCACCGTGCCCGCGCGTAAATTCTTTGATATCTGCCGTGGCCTGCCGGAAGGGGCGGAGATCGCCGTCACGCTGGAGAGCGAGCGCATGCTGGTGCGGTCCGGCCGCAGCCGCTTCTCGCTGTCCACGCTGCCGGCGGCGGACTTCCCGAACCTGGACGACTGGCAGAGCGAGGTGGAGTTCACCTTGCCGCAGGCGACGCTGAAGCGCCTGATCGAAGCCACCCAGTTCTCGATGGCCCATCAGGACGTGCGTTACTACCTGAACGGCATGCTGTTTGAAACCGAAGGCGAGGAGCTGCGCACCGTCGCGACCGACGGCCACCGCCTGGCGGTGTGCTCGATGCCGATCGGCCAACAGCTGCCTTCGCATTCGGTGATCGTGCCGCGTAAAGGGGTGATGGAGCTGGTGCGTCTGCTGGACGGCGGCGATTCGCTGCTGCAGCTGCAGATCGGCAGCAACAACATTCGCGCCCACGTCGGCGATTTCATCTTCACCTCCAAGCTGGTTGACGGCCGTTTCCCGGACTATCGCCGCGTCTTGCCAAAGAACCCGGATAAAACGCTGGAAGCCGGCTGCGATCTGCTCAAGCAGGCGTTTGCGCGCGCGGCCATTCTCTCGAACGAGAAATTCCGCGGCGTGCGGCTGTACGTCAGCCAGAACCAGCTGAAGATCACTGCCAACAACCCGGAGCAGGAAGAGGCGGAAGAGATCCTCGACGTCAGCTACGACGGCGCGGAGATGGAGATCGGCTTCAACGTCAGCTACGTGCTGGACGTGTTGAACGCGCTCAAGTGTGAAGACGTGCGCCTGCTGTTGACCGACTCGGTCTCCAGCGTGCAGATCGAAGACGGCGCCAGCCAGGCGGCGGCCTACGTTGTCATGCCAATGCGGTTGTAGTCTCGTTACCTTGAATTACAGCACCGTCATCGGTAAAGAGATTGCATGGCTCTGACGCGTTTATTGATTAAAGATTTCCGCAATATCGAGGCGGCGGATTTGGCGCTGGCGCCGGGATTCAACTTCCTGGTCGGCGCCAACGGCAGCGGCAAGACCAGCGTGCTGGAAGCGGTATATACGCTCGGGCACGGCCGCGCCTTTCGCAGCCTGCAGGCCGGTCGGGTGATCCGTCACGACCAGCCGGAGTTCGTGCTGCACGGCCGCATAGAAGGTACGGAGCGCGAGCTGTCGGTAGGATTGAGCAAGAGCCGTCAGGGTGACAGCAAAGTACGCATCGATGGCAGCGACGGCCACAAGGTGGCCGAGCTGGCGCAGCTGCTGCCCATGCAGCTGATCACCCCCGAAGGTTTTACCCTGCTGAACGGCGGGCCGAAATTCCGGCGCGCCTTCCTTGACTGGGGCTGTTTTCATAACGAACCCGGTTTTTTCACCGCCTGGAGCAACCTGAAACGGTTACTGAAGCAGCGCAATGCCGCGCTGCGCCAGGTGAGTCGCTATGCGCAGATCCGCGCCTGGGATCAGGAACTGATCCCGCTCGCGGAGCGCATCAGCGAATGGCGGGCGGAATACAGCGACGCGATCGCCGCGGATATCACCGCGACCTGCGCGCAGTTTCTGCCTGAATTCGCCCTGAGCTTCTCCTTCCAGCGCGGCTGGGACAAAGAGAGCGACTACGGCGAGCTGCTGGAGCGCCAGTTCGAGCGCGACAGGGCGTTGACCTATACCGCGGTGGGGCCGCATAAAGCGGACTTCCGCATTCGTGCCGACGGCACGCCGGTAGAGGATTTGTTATCGCGCGGTCAGCTTAAGCTGCTGATGTGCGCGTTGCGCTTGGCGCAGGGTGAGTTTCTCACCCGGCAGAGCGGGCGGCGTTGCCTGTATCTGATTGATGATTTTGCCTCCGAGCTGGACACCGGCCGTCGCCGGTTGCTGGCCGATCGCCTGAAAGCCACCCAGGCCCAGGTTTTTGTCAGCGCGGTCAGCGCTGAACAAGTGACCGACATGGCCGGTGAAAAGGGCAAGATGTTCCGCGTGGAACAGGGTAAAATAGAGGTTCAACCACAGGACTAAAATGAGCGAGAAACGTTGATGTCGAATTCTTATGACTCCTCAAGTATCAAGGTATTAAAAGGGCTGGATGCGGTGCGCAAGCGCCCGGGCATGTATATCGGCGATACCGATGACGGCACCGGTCTGCACCACATGGTATTCGAGGTTGTGGACAACGCTATCGACGAAGCGCTCGCGGGCCACTGTAGTGACATTCAGGTCACCATCCATGCCGACAACTCGGTATCGGTACAGGATGACGGCCGCGGCATTCCGACCGGCATTCACCCTGAAGAAGGGGTTTCAGCCGCAGAGGTCATCATGACCGTGCTGCACGCCGGCGGTAAATTCGACGACAACTCCTATAAAGTTTCCGGCGGCCTGCACGGCGTGGGCGTCTCGGTGGTTAACGCCCTGTCGGAGAAACTGGAGCTGGTGATCCGCCGCGAAGGCAAAGTACACGAACAGACTTACAGCCACGGCGAGCCACAGGCGCCGCTGAACGTGGTGGGCGAAACCGAACAGACCGGCACCATGGTGCGCTTCTGGCCGAGCCACCAGACCTTCACCAATGTGACCGAATTCGAATACGACATTCTGGCCAAGCGTCTGCGCGAGCTGTCCTTCCTCAACTCCGGCGTGTCTATCCGCCTGAAGGACAAACGCACCGACCGTGAAGACCACTTCCACTACGAAGGCGGCATCAAGGCGTTTGTCGAGTACCTGAACAAGAACAAAACCCCTATCCACCCGAACGTGTTCTACTTCTCCACCGTGAAAGACGATATCGGCGTGGAAGTGGCGCTGCAGTGGAACGACGGTTTCCAGGAAAACATCTACTGCTTCACCAACAACATTCCGCAGCGCGACGGCGGCACGCATCTGGTCGGTTTCCGTACCGCGATGACCCGTACGCTGAACAGCTACATGGAGAAGGAAGGCTACAGCAAGAAGGCCAAGGTCAGCGCCACCGGCGATGACGCGCGTGAAGGTCTGATCGCCGTGGTGTCGGTGAAGGTGCCGGATCCCAAGTTCTCTTCTCAGACCAAGGACAAGCTGGTCTCCTCCGAGGTGAAAACCGCGGTTGAAACGCTGATGAACGAGAAGCTGGTGGATTACCTGATGGAAAATCCAGGCGACGCGAAAATCGTGGTCGGCAAAATCATCGACGCGGCGCGCGCGCGCGAAGCGGCGCGTAAAGCGCGTGAGATGACCCGCCGCAAAGGCGCACTGGATCTGGCCGGCCTGCCGGGCAAACTGGCGGACTGCCAGGAACGCGATCCGGCGCTGTCCGAACTGTACCTGGTGGAAGGGGACTCCGCGGGCGGCTCTGCCAAGCAGGGGCGCAACCGCAAGAACCAGGCTATCTTGCCGCTGAAGGGGAAAATCCTCAACGTCGAGAAAGCGCGTTTCGACAAAATGCTCTCCTCGCAGGAAGTGGCGACGCTGATCACCGCGCTGGGTTGCGGCATTGGCCGCGACGAGTACAGCCCAGACAAGCTGCGTTACCACAGCATCATCATCATGACCGATGCCGACGTCGACGGTTCGCACATCCGTACGCTGCTGTTGACCTTCTTCTACCGCCAGATGCCGGAAATCATCGAGCGTGGCCACGTGTTCATCGCGCAGCCGCCGCTGTACAAGGTGAAGAAAGGCAAGCAAGAGCAGTACATCAAAGATGACGAGGCGATGGATCAGTACCAGATCGCCATCGCGATGGACGGCGCTACGCTGCACACCAATGCCAGCGCACCGGCGCTCGGCGGTGAGCAGCTGGAAAAACTGGTGGCCGAACACTACGGCGTGCAGAAGCTGATTGGCCGCATGGAGCGCCGCTACCCGCGCGCGCTGCTGAACAGCCTGATCTACCAGCCGACGCTGAACGAAGGCGATCTCAGCGATGAAGCCAAGGTGAAAACCTGGATCGCTTCGCTGGTGCAGGCGCTGAACGACAAAGAGCAGCACGGCAGCAGCTATGACTTCGTGATCTTCGAGAACCGTGAGCGCCAGATGTTCGAGCCGGCGCTGCGCATCCGCACCCACGGCGTGGATACCGACTATAAGCTGGACTTCGACTTCATCCACGGCGGCGAATATCGCAAGATCTGCCAGCTGGGCGAGAAGCTGCGCGGGCTGATCGAAGACGGTGCGTTCATCGAGCGTGGCGAACGTCGTCAGCCGGTAGACAGCTTCGAGCAGGCGCTGGAGTGGCTGGTGAAAGAGTCGCGCCGCGGCCTGTCGGTGCAGCGTTATAAAGGTCTGGGCGAGATGAACCCGGAGCAGCTGTGGGAAACCACCATGGATCCGGAAAGCCGCCGCATGCTGCGCGTGACCGTCAAGGACGCCATCGCTGCCGATCAGCTGTTCACCACGCTGATGGGCGATGCGGTTGAACCGCGCCGCGCCTTTATCGAAGAAAACGCCCTGAAAGCGGCGAACATCGATATCTGATGCGTTAATGGCTGTGAAAATCCGCGCCGGGCGACCCGCGCGGATTTTTTTACGCCTTTTCTGGCGCTGACAGCCGAGGCTGAAACGCGTTAGCATGAGAAAAAACCACTGGGAGAAGCGTTGAATGGCTATTGAACTGATTGCGATCGACATGGACGGCACGTTGCTGGATCCGCAGCACCAAATCACGCCGGCGGTAAAGCAGGCTATCGCGGCGGCGCGGCGCAAAGGGGTGCACGTGGTGCTGGCCACCGGGCGGCCTTATGTCGGCGTGCAGGACTATCTGCGCCAGTTGGACATTCAGGGCCCCGGCGATTTCTGTATAACCTATAACGGCGCACTGGTGCTGCGTGCGGTCGACGGCGCCTGCATCCTGCAGGAAACGCTGGGCTTCGAGGACTATCTGCACTTCGAGCAGATGGCGCGCGAGTTCGGCGTTCACTACCAGGCGTTTGATTTCGACACCCTGTATACCCCGAATAAAGACATTGGCAAATACACCATACACGAGGCGGCAATGACCGGTATTCCGCTGAAATACCGCAGCGTGGAGGAGATGGATCGCCAGATGCGTTTCCCTAAAGTGATGATGATCGACGAGCCGGAGCTGCTGGATAGCGCCATTGCGCGCATCCCGGCGGAAACGCGCGAGCGTTACACCATTCTGAAAAGCGCGCCTTACTTCCTCGAAATCCTGCATAAGAACGTCGATAAGGGCGCCGGGGTGAGAATGCTGGCCGAGCACCTCGGCGTGGCGCGGGAAAACATCATGACGCTGGGGGATCAGGCCAACGATACGGCGATGATTGAGTATGCCGGCGTCGGCGTGGCGATGGGCAATGCCATTCCCGAGCTGAAAGCGGTGGCGCAGTTTGTCACCAGCGCCAATACCGAAGACGGCGTGGCGCGCGCCATCGAGAAGTTCGTGCTCAACGGCTGATAAAATGGGGCGCTGCGGCGCCCCTTTATATTGCCGCCAACACCCCTTTGGCGATCTGCAGATCCTGAATCGCCAGCCCGGTAAGATCGGCGATGGTGATGTGCTGCGGCTCGCTTCGCAACCGCCCGCCCTGTGCCAAGAGGGCGCCCATTTCGACGATTGGCGTTGAAGTGAGCCTAGTTTGCCGATAAGCCGTCGCGATCTCGCCGTAGTCAGCACATTGCGCCAGCGCATCGACCAGCAGCGCGTCCGCATTGGCCACCAGATCGGTCGCCAGCTCCTGCTTGCCTGGCGCGTCGGCGCCCACGGCGGTGATGTGCGTGCCGGGCCGGATATCCGCCGCCTGCAAGATCGGTTCGCGGCTGGGCGTGGTGGTCACGATCAGCTGACAGTGCGCCGCCAGCTCCGCCGCGTCCTGCGTGGTCAGCACCCGAAAACCTTCTGCCTCGGCATCGCGCCGATACGCCGTCAGCGCCTGTTCGTTGCGGCCCCACACCCACACCTCGCGGCAGTCGGTCACCGGTTTCAGGCATTGTAGCTGTAGCCGCGCCTGCAGGCCGGTACCGACCATGCCGATCGCCTGAATATGCGGCGGCGCGCACAGCTCGGCGGCGATGCGGCCGGCCAGTGCGGTGCGCAGCGCGGTCATCCAGCCCTCATCCTGCAGCAGCGCCCGGGGTTCGCCGGTCTGGGCGGAGAACGCCATCACCAATCCCTGATTGCTGGCCAGGCCGCGTTCGGCGTTGCGATAGAAACCGGCGGACACCTTGACCACGAACAGCTCGTCGCCTTCCAGCCAGGCGGATTTGATGCAGCAATCGCCGGCGGCCTGTTCGAACAGGAAATGCTGCACCGGCGGCTGTTGCACCTGCCGCTGCGAATAGGCGATAAATCCCTGCTTCAGCAGCGCGGTTATGGCCTCGGCGTCGAACGCGGCGAGGATTTGCTGCTGATTAAGGATGCGCATCGGCGATGGCCTTGAGGTATTTCTCCAGCACGATGTTTTTACCGCACAGCACCACCGCCACTTTTTTCCCCTGATATTCCGGCGACAGCCTGATCGCCGCCGCCAGCGCCACGCCGGCCGCGCCTTCGATAATCCACCGATCGCTGGCGGCGATCCGGCGCATCGCGTGTTTGATCTCTGCCTCGCTGACCAGCACTTTACGGTCGATCAGCTGTTGGCACAGGGGAAAGGTCACGGCGCCCGGCTCGACGCCGCCGGCGGTGCCGTCGGACAGCGTTTCTTGCTCTTCCACCGGGAAGATATGGCCCGCTTCCAGCGCGCTGTACATGCTGGTGGCGTTTTCCGGCCAGCAGGCGATAAGCTGCGTGTTCGGCGACAATTGCCGCAAAACGGTGCCGATACCGGCGATATAGCCACCACCGCCCACCGCCACGAACACGGCGTCCAGACCGGTGAGCTGTTCAACCAGCTCCATGCCGCAGGTGCCCTGGCCGGCGATCACCTGCTCGTCGTTATACGGCGAAATATAGGTTTTTCCCTGTTCGCGGGCGGCCTGTTCCCCGGCCAGTTCGGCGTTCAGCGCATCGCCCGGCACCAATTCCACGGTGCCGCCCAGCGCGCGGATGGTGTCTAGCTTGATGCTCGCCGCCGTCTCTGGCGCATACACCGTGACGCCAACGCCCATCAGCTGCCCCGCCAGGGCGACCGCCTGGCCGTGGTTGCCGGTTGAGGCGGCAATCACGCCGCGCCGGCGTTGTTCGCTATCCAGCAACCGTAGCTTGTTGCTGGCGCCGCGAAATTTAAAGGAGCCGGTGTGTTGCAGATGGTCGCATTTCAGATACAGCTCACAGCCGAGCTGCTGTGAAAGCAGCACGCTGCGCTCCAGGGGCGTGACCCGTACCTGAGGGCGCAGTTGCTGATGGGCAGAAACAATGGCATCGAAGAGGGCGTTCATACCGGCTCCAGAATGTTTTGGACTTAAAAATCCAGTTTGTACTTTTTTGTATTGATTGTAAACCCCGTCGCCCGACCGCCGGGCAACCCGGCCCGCCAGCGGCAACGGCCGGGGAAGAGCATCGCGTTGGCGTTGAAAATAATCATTAACCTGTCGTTTAGCGACACGATTTTTTATTTATTTGCGTTAAGGAAGGCGCTGCCGCTGAATTATTTTGATAAAGGAAATGAGAATGAAAAAAATAGCGCTCGCGGCATCCGCCTATACGGCATGGGCGCCGTTGAGTTTCGCCGCCAGGAATGCAAACGCCTAATCGGCCGCTTATTTCCTGCCGACGCCGTCGTTCGGCTTAAATGATAAGACGCTGAAAAATAATTGCGTCATTTCGAACCGAAAAATCCTCCCGCCTTACCCGCGCAGGCCATGTGAAACGCTGTCGCCGATCCGGTAAGATGGCGACTCAGTGCCGGCATGCGCAGGAGAACCGCCATGAGCCATCGGGAAAAACAACTGACTTTCGACCCTCGCGGGCATCAGTTAACCAATATCAACGTCTGGACGCCGGACAGCCAATGGCTGGCTTATGACGTGCGCCCGCGCGGCGCCTCTTTCACCGGTCTGAGCATCGAGCGGGTCAACGTCGCCAGCGGCGCGGTGGAGGTGGTTTATCGCGCCCAGCACGGCGCCCACGTCGGCGTGGTCACGGTCAGCCCCGATGCGCCGGCGCGCTATGCCTTTATCCACGGTCCGGAGCACCCCGACAGCGCCTGGCAGTATGATTTTCACCACCGCCGCGGGGTGATCGTCAGCGAACCGGATCGCGAGTTGGCCATCACCCTCGACGCGCTGGATATCACCGCCCCCTACACGCCCGGTGCGCTGCGCGGCGGCAGCCATGTGCACGTTTTCAGTCCGGACGGCAGCCGCCTCAGCTTTACCTACAACGACCACGTCATGCACGAACGCGATCCGGCGCGCGATCTGCGCAACGTCGGGGTGGCCGTGCCGCTGCACGGGGTCAATCCGCCGAAACAGCACCCGCGCGAGTATGACGGTAGCCACTATTGCGTGCTGGTCAGCGAGACGGTGCCGCAGCCGCAGCCGGGCAGCGATCAGATCAATCGCGCCTACGAAGAAGGCTGGATCGGCCGCGAGGGTTACCGTAAGGCCGACGGCAGCCGGCAGCGCTGGGCGTTGGCGTTTATCGGCGATACGCTGTCCGCCGCCGGCGAGAAGCTGCCGGAGGTGTTTATTGTCGATCTGCCGGAGAACGATGCCGATTACGCCAGGGCGGGCGCTTTGCCGTTGCAGGGGACGGAAAGCGAGTTGCCGGCGCCGCCGCAGGGCGTCAGGCAGCGGCGGGTAACCTTTACCGGCGATCGTCGTTATCCGGGCGTTGCCGGTGCGCCGCGCCATTGGCTGCGCAGCTCGCCGGACGGCAGCCAAATCGCATTTTTGATGAAGGACGACGGAGGCGTGGTGCAGCTGTGGACGGTGTCGCCGAACGGCGGGGAGCCGCGGCAGGTGAGCCGCAGCGAGCATGACATCCAGTCAGCGTTCAGCTGGCACCCGCAGGGCGGGGCGATTGCCTTGGTGTGCGACAACAGCGTGATGCTGTGCGAGGTCGCCGGCGGCCGCCTGCAGCGTTTAACGCAGCGCAGCGCGCAACCGCCGTCGGCGGATGCCGTGGTGTTTTCACCGGATGGCAAGAAAGTGGCGTTTATGCGCGAGATAGCGGGGTTCAACCAGATCTTTGTGGTTGAGGTGTAAGGCGGGCCTGGCGGCCCGCTGCGTGCGCGATTAGTGGGTGGCGGTGCTGTCGTTGCCTTCGCCGGGATTGCCGGTTGCCGCCAGATTCTGCTGCTCGCTGCGCAGGATGCGCGCTTTTGGCGAGTCTGCGGTGGCGTCGTTGCCGGAACGCAGATAGTCGTAAGGCAGCAGTACGGTGTCCATCACCGCTGAGAACGGCAGATCCAGCGCCACCAGCGGCATCATCGCCCAGCTGGTGTTGTCGTCCTTCAGCATGTCCACGCTGGCGCGGGTGCCGGGGTAGTAACCCTGATTCGGGCCGGTATGGCTCATCACGCTGGAGCAACCGCTGGTCGCCAACAACATGCAGCCCGTCGCTATCGCTTTCATCGTCGTCATTAATCCATCCTGCAGGGTTGCTGTTCCCCTAAATTAAGCTGATTTATAACATCCTGTTGCTGCTTTTAAAGAAGCAAAATCCCGCTCTGTGGCGGCTCTCTCACTTTAGTGTAAGTGGTAAAAAAACTTTCGCCTAATCGGTGCGAAGTTTTTTTGATCCTCGCCTGTTGAATTGATGAAATCAACCCCCATTTTATCATCAGAGCCGAATTGAGAATTCGCCGTAAGGGAATTCTGGCTTAATTAGCCTGTCCAGAGTGGAAGGCGTATTTATTTCAACCTCGCTGAAGTGCCTTAGGAGGCTGTTTTATGCGTAATTTTGATCTTTCCCCGCTATACCGTTCCGCCATTGGCTTCGATCGCCTGTTCAACGCGCTGGAAGCCGGCCAGAGTCAGGGCAACGGCGGTTATCCGCCTTATAATGTCGAGCTGGTGGACGAAAATCATTATCGCATCGCCATCGCGGTAGCCGGGTTTGCCGAGCAGGAGCTGGAGATCACCACGCAAGATAATCTGCTGATCGTGCGCGGGGCGCACAATAACGAACCGGCAGAAAAAACCTATTTATACCAGGGCATCGCCGAGCGTAATTTCGAGCGTAAATTCCAGCTGGCCGAACATATTCAAATTAAAGGCGCCAAACTGGAGAATGGCCTGTTGTATATCGACATGCAACGCATCGTGCCGGAAACATTAAAACCGCGCCGCATCGAAATTAAATAAATTTCCGTTTCGCCGGCAGGTACGCTGCCGGCAAATAATACCTAGCCTGCCGTCAGGGGGCTGAATAAACACATCTCGCTTAATGAAAGGAGTTGTTCCTATGCGTAATTACGATTTATCCCCGCTTCTGCGTCAGTGGATTGGTTTTGATAAATTGGCCAGTTCAATGGGTGGCCAGGAACCCCAAGGGTTCCCAACGTACAACATCGAGAAAAGCGATGACAATCACTACCGCATTTCTCTGGCGCTGGCCGGTTTCCGGCAGAGCGAACTGAATATCGAAGTGGAAGGGCCGCGGTTGACCGTCAGCGGTAAACCTACGCCGCCGGAAAAACAGGTCGAATACTTGCATCAGGGGTTGGTGTGCAAAGAGTTCCAGCTGACCTTCACCCTGGCGGAGCATCTGCAGGTGTCCGAGGCCAAATTTGAAAATGGCCTGCTGCACATCGATCTGGTGCGTCAGGTGCCGGAAGCCTTGCAGCCGCAGCGCATCGCCATCGGTGCGACGCCGGAGCTGGAAGCCAAATAACCGACTGAAAAACGGTCATCATCATGCGGGGGAGATCCAGACGGATCTCCCCCGCTGCGTTATGTGGCGCACGCCACAGTCCCCCCGTCTGTCCGATGTCATAATCCTTGTTAATTGTGTGCTTTTAACCGTGAATTCCCGTTTCAACTTTGGCAAGGATGTGACCTATGAGCGATATCGCCCTGACCGTCAGCATGTTGGCGCTGGCGGCCGTCATTGGGTTGTGGATGGGGAACTGGAAGCTGTACGGCGTTGGACTGGGCATCGGCGGCGTGCTGTTCGGCGGCATCCTGGTCGGTCACTTCGCCCAGAGCGGGCAAATCAGCCTGAACGGGGACATGCTGCACTTTATCCAGGAGTTCGGCCTGATCCTGTTCGTCTACACCATCGGTATTCAGGTCGGCCCCGGTTTCTTCTCTTCGCTGCGCGTCTCCGGTCTGCGTCTCAACGCCTTCGCGGTGCTGCTGGTGCTGACCGGCGGCGTCGTGGCGGCGGCGGTGCACAAGCTGTTCGATGTGCCGCTGCCGATCATCCTCGGCGTGTTCTCCGGCGCGGTCACCAACACTCCGGCGCTGGGTGCCGGTCAACAAATCCTGACCGATCTCGGTTCCGATCCGGCGTTGGTGGACGGGATGGGCATGGGCTACGCCATGGCCTATCCGTTCGGCATATGCGGCATTCTGCTGGTAATGTGGCTGATCCGGCTGTTTTTCCGCATCAACATCGAGCGCGAGGCGCAGGCGTTTGAAAGCAGCCTGGGCAATCAGCGTGAGCTGCTGCACGCCATGAACGTGGCGGTGCGCAATCCCAATCTGCAGGGCATGGCGATCAAGCAGGTGCCGCTGCTCAACGGTGAAGCGATCGTCTGTTCGCGCCTCAAACGCGGGGAGCTGCTGATGGTGCCGGCGCCGCACGAGCGGCTGGAGCTTGGCGACTACCTGCATCTGGTGGGCAAACGCGAAGATCTGGAAAATGCCCGGCTGGTGATCGGCGAAGAGGTGGACGCCTCGCTGTCGACGCGCGGCACCGCGCTGCAGGTGGTGAGGGCGGTGGTGACCAACGAGCAGGTGCTGGGCAAGAAAATCCGCGATCTGAACCTGAAGCAGAAGTATGACGTGGTGATTTCACGCCTCAACCGCGCCGGCGTGGAGCTGGTGGCCGGCAGCAACGTGACGCTGCAGTTCGGCGACATTCTCAACCTGGTCGGTCGACCGGAGGCCATCGACGCGGTGACGGCAATCGTCGGCAACGCCCAACAAAAACTGCAGCAGGTGCAGATGCTGCCGGTCTTTATCGGCATCGGGCTCGGGGTGCTGCTCGGCTCCATTCCGCTGTTCGTGCCCGGCTTCCCGGCGGCATTGCGGCTGGGGTTGGCCGGCGGGCCGCTGGTGGCTGCGCTGATCCTGGGGCGCATCGGCAGCATCGGCAAGCTGTATTGGTTTATGCCGCCGAGCGCCAACCTGGCGCTGCGCGAACTGGGCATCGTGCTGTTTCTGGCGGTGGTTGGATTGAAGTCGGGCGGCAACTTCATCGATACGTTGTTGCACGGCGAGGGGCTGACGTGGGTCGGGTACGGCGCGCTGATCACCGCCATTCCGCTGCTGAGCGTCGGCATTCTGGCGCGCACGGTGGGCAAGATGAACTACCTGACGCTGTCCGGCATGTTGGCGGGATCGATGACCGATCCGCCGGCGCTGGCCTTCGCCAACGGTCTGCATCCTACCAGCGGCGCCGCTGCGCTGTCTTACGCCACCGTGTATCCGCTGGCGATGTTCCTGCGCATCATGTCGCCGCAGCTGCTGGCGGTGCTGTTCTGGACGCTGTAACGCTGCCCGACTACAGCCGGTAAGGCATTAACACGCCGTTGTCAGTGCCGAAATCTTTGGGGTTGCGGGAGATGAGCGTCCGGAACCCCACCTGCGCGGTGGCCCAGATAATGGCGTCCGGCAGCTTCACATGCTGTGAGTGGCGTAGTTCTACGGCGCGTTCGGCAACTTCATCGGTAATAGGCAACAGCAGGAATTGCCCTAAAAACTGGCGCGTTTTCAGCTCCAGCGCCGGCCCCTGTTTTTTGGCACCCACCATCACTTCCATCCAGGTGATGGCGCTAATAGCCGGGTTGATGTGGTATTCGGTCAGAATGTCTTTGGCTTGAGGAATGCCGTTGAGATAATCGATCAGGATATTGGTGTCGAATAGCGCCCGTTGAACCACCATTATTCCCACTCCTCGCGCTGACGATTTTCGTAGTCTACGCCATCGCCCATTGCCCCGGACCAGAGCCCGAAAGCATTGCTGGGATCTTCAACGTGGTTCTCCGTCAGATAACGGGAGACGGCCTGACGGATGATTTCGGCCCGGGGAACGTGGCGGATATTTTTCAGATTGTCGAGCTGCCGCAGGTCTTCTTCAGGTAAATCGATCACGATGCGGGTCATCGCTAGCCCTCCAAAAAAAAGATATACGATATATGCATCGTATATCTTTATCGGTCGATTTTCAATCAGCTGGCGTTAGCCTTCCTGATGCGCGCGTTCGATCTCTTCCGCCAGGATCGCCACGCCGCGCTCGATTTTCTCCGGGTCGGGCACGTAGTTCATGCGCATGCACTGGTGGGTGTGCGGCCAGTCGTGCTCCAGCCCCGGGAAGAAGTAGTGGCCTGGCACCATCAGCACGCCACGCTTTTTCAGGCGCTGATACAGCACTTCGGTGGTGATCGGCAGATCCTTGAACCACAGCCAGAGGAAGATAGCCCCTTCCGGTTTGTGGATCAGGCAGCGCTCCGGCGGCAGGTAGCGGCGGATAATCTCGATGGTGTGCTCGACGCGCTGTTTGTAGAACGGGCGAATCACCTCGTTCGACAGGCGCAGCAGATCGCCGCGTGCGATCATTTCCGTCGCCATCGCCGGCCCCATGCTGCCCGGCGACAGGCTGATGATGCCGTTCATGTTGGTCAGCGCGGTGATCACCTTCTCGTCGGCGATCACGATGCCGCAGCGCGAGCCCGGCAGGCCGAGCTTGGACAGGCTCATGCACAGGATGGTGTTCGGGTTCCACAGCGGCGTGGCGTCGCTGAAGATGATGCCGGGGAAAGGCACGCCGTAGGCGTTGTCGATCACCAGCGGAATATCGCGCTGCTGTGCCAGCAGGTCGAGCTTCATCAGCTCTTCGTCGGTGATCACGTTGCCGGTCGGGTTGGTCGGCCGTGAAACGCAGATCATGCCGATGTCGTCGCCGATGGTGAGGTGTTCGAAATCAACGTGATACTTGAACTGGCCGTCCGGCAGCAGCTCGATGTTCGGCTTGGCGGAGACGAACAGCCCTTCGTCCAGCCCGGCGTCGGCATAGCCGATATATTCCGGCGCCAATGGGAACAGCACGCGGCGGCGCGAACCGTCGGCATAGCGGCCGGCGAACAGGTTGAACAAGTAGAAAAACGCGCTTTGGCTGCCGTTCGTCAGTGCAATATTCTGTGGCGAAATCTCCCAGCCGAGCTCGTCACGCAGCAGATTGGCCAGCGCTTTCAGCAGCGCGTCCTTGCCTTGCGGGCCGTCGTAGTTGCACAGCGCTTCGGTCAGTTTGCCCTGATCGAGCATCTCCTGGCACAGCTGTTTGAAGTAGGCTTCCATCTCTGGGATCTGCGCCGGGTTGCCGCCGCCGAGCATGATGGCACCGGGGGTGCGCAGGCCTTCGTTCAGGTCGTCCATCAAACGGGTAATGCCCGCATAACGGGTAAATTTTTCGCCGAAAAGTGAGAAAGTCATAGGTGCAGCAGTACTGTTTCTTAGCAGGTAATCCCCCACCATACCGCCAGACAAATCCCGCTGCAACGCGGCCGACAAATCGACCAATGGGCACAAACTTCGCCCATTGGCCGATTAGCAGCATATTACGCTGGATTATTGTGACCGTTCGCCGGCCCACACCACCATCACCTTATCGTCGCCGAGCCGGCGGCTGAAGGCGTAGTAGGCGGCGTGCGGCTGCGGGGTTTGCACGCCGCCGCCGATCGCCGGGTGGCGAGCGCGGAACTGCCCCAACCGTTGCCAGTGGGCCAGCAGCGGGGCTTTTTCCCCCTGCAGCTCGCGCCAGTTCATGTCGGAGCGGGTGCCCTGCAGCGGATCGGAACCGGTTGGGCCGAGCGGGCGGCCGCTTTCATCGCCGTAGTAAATCTGCACCGCGCCCGGCGCCAGCAACAGCAGGTTCGCCGCCCGCTGTTGCAGCGGCAGCGAGCCTTTGGCGTCGCTGGCGAAGAACAGCCGGGTGTCATGTGAAGAGAGGTAGCTCAGCACGTTGAAATCCTGCAGCCGCTCGGCCATCTGCCGGTAGGTGGCGTCGATGTCGGCGAAGCAGCCCAATGCCTGCGCCGCCTGGTCCTGGAAGTCGAAGTTGATCATCGCGTCGAAGCCGTTTTGGTAATAGTCGCTTTTCATCACCCCGTGGCCCCAGGCCTCGCCGGTCATCCAAAACGGCGCGTCATCCAGCGCCTGCTGCGGATGCTCCGCTTTCCACGCCGCTAATGCCGCCGTGGCGCGCTGTTTCAACAGCGCCAGCGTCGGTTTTTCCACGTGCTTGGCGGTATCGACGCGGAAACCGTCGATGCCGTAATCGCGCACCCACTGGCTGAGCCAGACGGTCAGGTAATCGCGGGTGGTGGCGCCGGGAATGTCGCGCGCGGCGGTGTCGGGTTTGTGGCGATAGAACAGCGGCAGGCCGCTGGCGCCGGGCGCTTCGGTTTTGATGTCCGGCAGGAAGGCCAGCGACATCGTCAGGTCGTCATAGCCCGGTGAGTCATAGTCGCTGATGTCGGTGCGGATCCAGTTTTTCCCCCACCATTGGCGCCAGCCCGCTTTGTCGCTGAAGTTGATGTAGTCGTTGAAGCTGTGCCAGTTTTGCCCCGGTCCGGGGCGCCAGTCGCTCCAGTTTTTCCCCAGGGTTTTCTCCACCTCTGTACCTTGCAGATACAGCGAGCCGAAGTGGAACGTCTGCATATCCGCCAGCGTGGCGTAACCGACATGGTTCACCACCACGTCGAACAGAATGCGAATGCCGCGCCGATGCGCCTGCTCGACCAGCGTGCGCAGCTCCTGTTCGGTGCCCATGTTGGCGTCGAGGCGAGTCCAGTCCAGCGCGTAATAGCCGTGATAGGCGTAATGCGGGAAATCGCCTTTGGTGCCGCCGCCAACCCAGCCGTGGATCTGCTCCAGCGGCGAGCTGATCCACAAGGCGTTGACGCCCAGCTGCTGCAGATAATCCAGCTTCTGCGTCAGGCCGGCCAGATCGCCGCCGTGAAAGGTGCCTATTTCCTGCAGGCCGTCGCTGCGGCGCCCGTAGCTGTGGTCATTGGCCGGGTTGCCGTTCTCAAAGCGATCGGTCAGCACGAAGTAAACCGTGGCGTTATGCCAGCTGAACGCCGCCGGTTTCGCCGTGGCGGCGGATTCCAGCAGCAACAGGCCGCCGCTGGCGGCGGCGGGCTGCAGCGTGATTTTCCCCTGGCTCACCTGCGCCGTTTGACCGGAATAGAAATCGCGCAGCGTTTCGCCTTCGGCGAAGGTGGAGGCGACGTCGACCGTGACCGGCTTGCCGTCCCAGCGCGGGCAGCTGCGGACGGCAACGGCGGTGCTTTCCGGCGCGCTGCTCAGGCTGAGCTGCAGCGTCGGCGTGCCGCTGCGGGTGTCGATACGCACCTGATAGTCGCCGGCGCGGAACTGCCGCCAGCTGACCGGCGGATGAGTGCCGCAGGGCTGCAGCGACAGCGTCTGGTTAAGCTTCACCGCCTCGGCCGGCTGCCAGCAATGGTTATCCTGATACAGCCGCAGCGGCAGCTGGCCTTTGGGCAGCGCGGCCTGGCTGGCGAACAGCCCGGCGGCCGTTTCGTCGAAGGCCGGGAAGCCCGGCAGCGTCCAGCCGGCCAGCGCCGAAGGCGACAGCAGCATCAACAAGGGCAGGGGTAACAGTTTCATGGCTCTCCTTACGCGCGGCAGGAAGCGTTTTTTCGCAGGGTAGCGCCCAGTGTGGCAAACGGTGGAAAAATGGCCTCCTCCCTGCGGGGGGTTTTCGGGGGTGGAGAGGAAGGGCGGAGCGTTTTCGGATTGATTCGGCTTGGCTTTGCGCGCGCGCTGCGGCAGATTAAACGATGAACATCAAAGGAGGTTAGCGATGACGGACAAAAACTGGCGAGAAGAGATCGTTCAGGCAATTCAGGATGCCGAATTGCAGCACTTCGCCGAAGAACATCAGCTGCAGGCGCTGTTCGCACCGCAGCAGGAAGAGCAACACGGCCGGTTATCCGCAGAGCACCGGCCGCGCTGAGTTATTTCCGCAACAGCTGCGGGTTGACGCAGTTTTCTTTCACCGTGCCGGTCAACGCGGCGATCAAATTATCCACCGCGCAGGCGGCCATGCCGTAGCGCGTTTCATGGGTGGCGGAGCCGATGTGCGGCAACGCCACCACGTTCGGCATGCTGAGCAGCGGCGAGTTGGCCGGCAGCGGCTCTTTCTCGAACACGTCCAACCCGGCGGCGTGGATCACGCCGTTTTGCAGCGCTTCGATCAGCGCCTGCTCATCCACCACCGGCCCGCGGCCGGCGTTGATCAGAATGCCGCTTTTCTTCATTTTCGCCAGCTGTTCGCGGCCGATCATGTGGAAGGTTTGTTCGGTCAGCGGCAGCGTGATGCAAACGAAATCCGACTCGGCCAGCAGGGTGTCCAGATCGCAGCGGCGCGCGTTGAAGCGCTGTTCCGCCTCTTCATGCGTGCGGCGGGCGTTGTACAGCACCGGCATGCCGAAGCCGAAATGCGCGCGCTGCGCCAGCGCCAGGCCGATGCGCCCCATGCCGAGGATGCCGATGGTTTTATGGTGCACGTCGACGCCGAACCAGTCCGGCCCGATGCTGCCGCGCCATTCGCCGGCCTTCACCCGCTCGGCCACTTCCACCACCCGGCGCGCGGTCGCCAGCACCAGGCTCATGATGGTGTCGGCGACGGTTTCGGTCAGCACCGTCGGGGTGTGCATCAGCAGCACGTTATGGGCGTTGAGCGCCTCGACGTCGAAGTTGTCGTAGCCGACGGAAACGGTCGAGGCCGCGCGCAGTTTGGGTGCCTGCTGCAGGAAGGCTTCGTCAATTTTACCGCCGGAACCGATGATCCCTTCGGCCTGCTGCAGCGCCTGGCGCAGTTCGTCGCGGTTCTCCGGCTGCAGGCCGTTGAAGGCGTGCACGGTGAAGTGCTGTTCCAGACGTTCACGCAGATCGGCAGGCAGGCTTTTGTACAATACGATAGAAGGCTTCATCACGAACTCCAGCTGGGCCAAAGGGGGCATGGCGCCCCCCCGGTTGGGTTAACAGATAAAAAGTATAACCGGATCAAGCCAATTGTGGCTGGATCTCGTTGCGGGCGGGTTTGACGATCAGCGTCAGCACCACCGCCACCACCAGTGCGATGGCCATAAACATGTAAGAGGCCGCCGGGCTGCCGGTGGCGCCATTCAGATAGCCGACGAACCACGAACCGAAGAACGACCCCAGCGCGCCCATGCTGTTGATCAGCGCCATGGCGCCCCCGGCGACGTTTTTCGGCAGCATTTCCGGAATGATGGCGAAGAACGGCCCGTAGGGGGCGTACATCGCGGCGCCGGCGACCACCAGCAGGCCGTAGGAGATCCAGAAGTGGTTGGTGCCGACGGCGTAAGAGCCGAAGAACGCCAGCGCGCCGATCAGTAGCAGCGGCCAGACGAACAGCTTGCGGTTTTGCATTTTGTCCGACGCCCAGGAGACCACGATCATGGCGATGGTCGCCGCCAGGTAAGGCACCGCCGACAGCCAGCCGGCTTCCACCATGCCCATCTGCATGCCGCTGCGCAGGATAGAAGGCAGCCACAGCACGAAGCCGTACACGCCGATGCTCCAGGCGAAGTACTGCACGCACAGCAGGATCACGTTGCGCGAACGGAAGGCTTCGCCGTAGTTGCGCACGGCCTTGATGCCTTTCTGCTCTTCGTCCAGCTGCTGTTGCAGCGCCTGTTTCTCCTCGACGCTTAGCCAGCCGGCCTGCGCCGGTTTGTCTTTCGCCAGCACCCACCAGCAGAACGCCCAGATAACCGCCGGAATGCCCTCGATGATGAACATTTCACGCCAGCCGAAGGCGTGGATCAGGTAGCCGGACACCACCGACATCCACAGCACCGTCACCGGGTTGCCGAGGATCAGGAAGGTATTGGCGCGTGAGCGCTCCGATTTGGTGAACCAGTTGCTGATGTAGATCAGCATCGCCGGCATCACCGCCGCTTCCACCACGCCGAGGATAAAGCGGATGGCGGCCAACATCGGGATATTGCTGACCACGCCGGTCAGCGAGGCGCAACCGCCCCACAGGATCAGGCACCAGAAGATCAATTTTTTGACGCTGCGGCGTTCGGCGTAGATGGCGCCGGGAATTTGGAAGAAGAAATAACCGAGGAAAAACAGCGCACCCAGCAGCGAGGCCATGCCTTTGGTGATGCCGAGATCTTCATTGATGCCGGCGGCAGAGGCGAAGCTGAAGTTGGCGCGATCGAGATAGGCCAGGCTGTAGGTGATAAACACGATGGGCATGATGTACCACCAGCGTTTGGCCGCGACAGTCGCTTTGTTCATGTTCAGTATCCTTCAGTGGTGTTGCATCCCCTTCGCCCGGCACGCTGGGCATGCAAGACAAAGGGGCAGATGCTCTCCCGACGCGTCCCGGTTGTAGGGCCAGAGGCTGACGTCATGCGGAGAAGTCGTTTTTTTATTGTTATTCGGCCAGCGCCGCGCGGGTTGGCAGGCCTTCGCTGTCGCCGATGGCCTGGATCGCCAGCGAACCGATTTTGTTGCCGCGCTGCACCGCCTGTATCAGCGTTTTTCCTTCCAGCAGGGCGCTGAGGGTGCCGACGGCAAAGCCATCACCGGCACCGACGGTATCCACCACGTTGTCGACCTTCACTGCGGCCACTGCCGCCTTGTCGCCGGCGGCGGTTTTAAACCAGGCGCCGTCCGGGCCGGTTTTGATGATCACCGCCTGCACGCCACGTTCCAGATAGAAATCGGCGATGCCTTCCGGCGTCGATTGGCCGGTGAGGATCTGCCCCTCTTTCAGCCCCGGCAGTACCCAGTCGGCGGCGAATGCCAGCTGGTTCAGCTGCTCGATCATCACCTCGCGGCTAGGCCACAGCACCGGACGCAGGTTGGGGTCGAACGAAATGGTTTTGCCCATGGCGCGCATTTCGCGCGCCGCATGGTGGCACAGGGCCAGCGACTCGCTGGACAGCGCCGCTGCAACGCCGCTCAGGTGCAGGTGGCGTGCGGAACCGAAATACTCAGGGTTGAAATCGGCGACCGACAGGTGGCTGGCCGCCGAGCCTTTGCGAAAGTATTCCACGCTGGGATCGGTACCATCGGTGGTTTTGGATTTCACCTGAAAGCCGGTCGGATAGTGGCCGTCGACCGTCACCTGCCGGTAGTTGATGCCTTCTTTTTTCAGCTGCTGCAGGGTGAAGCGGCCAAACGAATCGTTGCCGACGCGGCTGACCCAGCCGACGTTCATGCCCAGACGCGCCAGGCCGATCGCCACGTTCAATTCGGCGCCGGCGATGCGTTTGGTGAAGGTTTCCACCTCCGCCAAATCGCCGGTTTGCGCCGCCACGAACATCGCCATGGCTTCGCCCAGCGTGACCACATCCAGGGGCGCCTGCTGCGCCGTCGTTGCCGTTAACGTTGTCATCATGGGGTTACTCCGCACGCAAGATATTGACGTAATGGCGGGTGACGGCTTCCAGATCATCGCCCTGCAACGGGAATTCGATGCCGCGCGGCGCATCGTGCGGCAGGCGGGCCAGCAGATCGCGCCAGCTGCCGTCGGTATCGTCCAGCGCGACGGCGCGCCAGCCGCGCGGGCCTTGGGTGGCGGCTTTGACGTGCACGTAACCGACGTGGCGGGCCAGGCGTTCGGCGGCGGCGAAGGCGTCTTGCCCCACCCACAGCCAGTTGGCCATATCGAAGGTCATGCTGACCGGCAGGTGGCTATCTTCCGCGGCGTGGAAAAAGGCGTTCAGCATCGACAAAATGCCGCAGTCCGTCGTCTGATCGTTCTCGACCACCAATTTGACCGGGTGCTGCTCCAGCGCCACTTTCAGCTCGGTAAAATCGAAGCCGGGGCGGAAATGGCCGAGGGACAGCTTCAACCGGCGCGCGTTCAGCGCCTGCGCTTCTGCCAGCAGCGCAGGCAGGTTGGGGTTCAGCGTATGTTGCGGGGTGAACAGCGCCTCAGGGGCGGAGTAGACGGCGAACAGCTGCTGGCGATCGATCTCTTGCGCCAGGGCCGGCAGGCTGTCCAGTTCGCCGGCGGCGAACAGTTCGCGGCGGATCTCGACCCCGTCGGCGCCTGCGCCGGCGATGATGGGCAACAGCGCGCGCTGGCCGCCGTGTTGTTTGACGGTATCGGTGCCGTAGGCGCCGGTGACCACGATGATTTCTGTTTTCATTTTGACTCCTGAGGCGGCATTGTCGCCGCCGCTGCTGTTACCGGTACGTTAAATGGAACCGGTTCCAGCGGAAAGCGACAGAGTGTAAAAATATGATCGCAATCACGAAGCTGAGCAAAAAATAGCCGATGAGGGCGGGGCGGGCAACGGCCCTGGAGAAGGCGGGTTAGCGGGTGGTGGAGCCGCGGACGATCAGCTCGCCGGAGAACATCTGCTCGCCGCTGGGGGCGGCCAGGCCCTGAATGCGCTGCACCAGCCGCTCCAGCGCCGCGTGCCCCATTTGGTAGGTGGGCTGTTTCAGCGTGGTGATGCCGACGCCCGCCAGCTCCGCCCACTCCAGCTCGTCGAAGCCCAGCAGGCCGATGTCGTTGCCCCATTGAATGCCGAGCCGGCGCATGGCGCGCGCCACCTGCAGCGTCAGGGCGCCGTTAGCGGAGATCACCGCCTTGCGCATGCCGCGATGGCGGCCGCTGAAATCGCTCAGCACCTGCTCCAGCTTCTGCCGATCGTTGAGCGGCGTTTCGGCCTGCTCCGCCAACAGCGTGGGGTGCTGCGCCATGGTGTGTCTGAAAGCGTGCAGGCGTTCGAGACGGGTATTGACCGTACCGAGCGGCTCGCTGAGGAACAGGATTGCTTCGAAACCTTGTTGCAGCAGATGTTCGGTGGCGACGGTGGCGGCTTCGCGGTTGTTCAGGCCCACCACGTCGCAGGCGAAGTCGGGGATTTTGCGGTCGATCAGTACCATCGGCAGCATCGACTGTTGCAGCGTGGATAACGCTTCCTCGCGCATGCCGACCGCGTTGACCACGATGCCTTCCACCCGGTAACTGCTGAGCAGCTGCAGGTAGTGCTGTTCCTGATTGACTTCGTTGTTGGTGTTACACACCAGCAGGGTAAAGCCGTGCTGGCGGCAGGCGGCCTCGATGCCGCGCATCACGTCCACCGAATAAGGGTTGGTGATATCGGCGAGGATCAGGCCGATGAGGCGGGTCTGGCCGCCTTTCAGGCTGCGCGCCATCTGGCTTGGCCGGTAGTCGAGCTGCCGGATCGCCTGTTCGATGCGCTGTTTGAGATCGTCGGAAAGCAGGTGTTGTTCACCATTCAGATAGCGCGACACGCTGGTCTTGCCGGTTTTGGCGATGTTGGCCACATCGCTGATGGTGGCGCGCCCTGAGGCGCGCGTTGCCTTGACAGTGCTCACAGCCGATCCCTCCTGCGGTTAATTGCCAAGGAGACTACCATACCCGATGTGCGGGCGGGAGTATTGAAGGGTAAGGAGAAAATCGCAGGGAGGCGGCGGGGCGCCGGTTGCGCGCCCCGCACGGGATTACTGCAGCGGGCTGAGGGTGATCTCGACGCGGCGGTTTTGCGCCTTGCCTTCCGCGGTGCTGTTGGAGGCGATCGGGTTGTCCGGGCCGGCACCGGTGGTGCGGATACGGTTTGCCGCCACGCCCTGGGTGATCAGCGCGCTGGCTACGCCGTCGGCGCGCTGCTGCGACAGGTTCATGTTGAGCGAGCGGGAGCCGGTGCTGTCGGTGTAGCCGACAACGTTGACCGCGGTTTTCGGGTACTCTTTCAGCACCATGGCGACGCCGGTCAGGGTGTTGGCGCCCGCCGGTTTCAGCGTGGCGCTGCTGCTGTCGAAGGTCACGTTGTTCGGCATGTTCAGCACGATGTTGTCGCCCTGGCGGGTGACGCTGACGCCGGTGCCTTTCATCTTGTCGCGCAGTTTGGCCTCCTGCACGTCCATGTAATAACCTGCGCCGCCGCCCAGTGCCGCACCGGCCGCCGCGCCGATCAGCGCGCCCTTGCCGCGATCTTTCTTGGATGAGGACAGCACGCCGACACCGGCGCCCAGTGCGGCCCCGAGGCCTGCGCCGATGCCGGATTTGCCGACTTCGGATTCGCCGGTGTATGGGTTAGTGGTACAGGCCGACAGCGTGAGCGCTACGCTCACTGCGCCGGCAATAATTGCAATGCGTTTTTTCATGTTCTTGTCCTTAATGGCATCAAAATCTGTACGCGCCTGCCCAAAACGGGGGCGCAAAAAATAGGCGACGCAGGTGGGGCCCGCGTCACCGCGCTACTATGACGCGTTGACTCGCCGGCAGTTCCGGAGAAAAACGTGACAAATGATGAGCGCGGGGAAGTGCTGGGGGGAGTTATGCGACAAAACGCCGGGCGGCGCCATGCAGCGGATTCCTAATTGCGCGCATCCGGGGTGCGGATGCGCCTTTTTTAAGCCTAATGGGTTGAATTTTCGACTGCCGACCAGTTCATGATCAGCGTATAGGCCTGGGTTTCTTCATTGAACAGGCGCTGCGTCACCTGAAAGCCGTGCTTGTGGTAGAACGCGCAGGCACGCAGGTTCTGCTGGTACACCTCCAGGCTGAGCCGGCGGTAGCGCTGCTGCACGTGCGTCATCAGCGCCTGGGCGACGCCGCGGCCGTGAAACGCCCGATCGACAAACAGTGCGCCGATGAACTGCTCGTCCAGCACGCTGATAAAGCCGACGATCTCGTCGTGATGCCAGCAGGCCCAGCTTTGAGCGCGCGGCAGGTAGTTTTCCCGCACCAGCGCGGCGCTCTCACGCCAGTACTTTTCCGCCACGAACGGATGGGCGGCGATGGTGCTGGGCAGCCACAGCGCCATCAGCCGTTCGATATCCTCCGGTCCACAGGGGCGGATCACCGTGGCTTTGGGTAGCAGATGCACCCCGTCAGATGATCGTTCACCAGCCCGCTGGCCTGCATGAAGGCGTAACAAATGGTGGAGCCGATAAACTTGAAGCCGCGCTTTTTCAGCGCTTTGGACATGGCGTCGGACTGTTCGGTTTTGGCCGGCACCTGGTTCAGCGCCTGCCAGCGATTGAGCTGCGGCCGGCCGCCGACGAAGTCCCAAATGAAAGCGACGAAATCTTCGCCGGCCGCTTCCATCGCCAGATAGGCTTTGGCGTTGGTGATGATGGCTTCTATCTTGCCGCGGTGGCGGATGATGCCGCTGTCCTGCAGCAGGTTTTCCACGTCCTCTGTGGTCATGGCGGCGACACGCTGCGGATCGAAACCGTGGAAAGCGCGACGGTAATTCTCGCGCTTTTTCAGAACGGTGATCCAGGAAAGGCCGGCCTGTTGCCCCTCCAGACACAGCATTTCAAACAGTTCGCGCGCGTCGGTGGTGGGCGCGCCCCATTCCTTGTCGTGATACTCGAGATACAACGGATCGGCCGTCACCCAACCGCAACGTTCGTCTGCCATCCTGACTGTCCTTATGCTGTGTTTATGAACAGTAATCATCGCTCGTAGCGCCGAACTTGGCAAGCCTCTGATTGTTTTGTCATCAGCCCGCTTGACGTGACGAAAAAGCCGACAATAGTTACTACATGGCCGGTGGAAAACCGGTCAACGATAAAAACGACATTGCCTTCATTTGCAGGCTCTCAGGAGTCGATTCATGCCTCTAAAAATAACGTGCATGCCCCGCCCGGCGGCGCTTGCAGTGGCGCTACTTTGCAGTGTGACCCTACCGGCTCAGGCGTACGATCAACTGTACGTCTTTGGCGACAGCCTGAGCGATACCGGCAACAACGGCCGGTTCACCTATGACGGCAACCAGCACTTGTTGTACGACGAAGCGTTGGCGCAACGCATCGGGGCGGCGCTGGTGGCTTCGGACAACGGCGGTGAAAACTACGCCGCCGGCGGCGCCGTGGCGGTGCCGGGCCTGAACCCGGTCGACAACACCCAGGATCAGGTGCAGCGCTACCTGAACCGGGTCAATGGCCAGGCCGACGGCGACGGGCTGTATATTCATTGGATCGGCGGCAACGATCTGGCGGCGGCGGCGCTGAATGCCGCTACCGCGCCCGGCGTGGCCTATAACAGCGCTGCGGCCGCCGCTGCGCAGGTGCATTCGCTGCTGAACGCCGGCGCCGGCACGGTGATCGTGCCAACGGTGCCGAACATCGGCTCCACGCCGCAGCTGATGGAATTGATCATTCAACAGGCGCTGTCGCCGGTGCAGGGGGCGGCGATCCAGGCGGCCTATGCCACGCTTAATTCGGTGGCGACGCCGGACAACGCTTCACGCACGCAGGCGATCCACGCGGCGTTGGCCGCCGCGGCGAAGCAGGGCAGCGCCATTCCTCAGGTGCAGCAGGCGATCGCCGCGCAGCTTATCGCGGCGTATGACAGCCTGAGCGCGCAGGCCGCCCAGCTGACCGATTTCTATAATCAAAGTGAAGACCGTCTGCTGGCGCAGGGCGGCGGCAATATAGTGCGGGTGGATGTCAACAAGCTGTTCGCCGAAGCGATCGCCAATCCGGCGCAGTTCGGCTTCGCCAACACCGCCGGTATGGCTTGCCCGCCGGGCGTTTCCTCGGCGGTTTGCCGTTCCGATATGCCCGGCTTCGACGCCAGCCAGTCCTATCTGTTCTCCGACCATTTCCACCCCAGCCCGCAGGCGCACCTGCTGATTGCGGATTATATCCAGGCGGTGTTGGATGGCCCGGCGCAGGTGGTGGCGCTGAATCAGGCGACCGCGGCGATGGCGCGCGACAGCCGCGCCACGCTCGACAGTCGCTTCCAGCAGCTGCGCAACGGCGACAACCCGCAGGGATCGCTGGGCGTGTTCGGCGGTTACGCCGGCCAGCACTACGACTATGCCGATAACCGGGCGGCGGGGGACGGCAACGCCACTACCCACAACCTGACCGTCGGCGTGGACTATCAGCTGACCGACGGTTGGTTAATCGGCGCGTTGATCGCCGGTTCCAACGACGATCAGCATCCTTCCAGCCGCTTTGATTACAAGTCGCGCGGGCTGCTGCTGTCGGCCTTCAGTTCGCTGGCGCTATTCGAGCATGGCTGGGTCAACGCCGATCTGCACTATGCGACGATGGATTATGACGACATCCGCCGCAGCATGCGGCTGGGGCCGCTGACGCGCACCGAAACCGGTTCGACCACCGGCAAGCAGTGGGGCGCGCGCGTGACCGCCGGCTATGACTTCCCGATTACTTCTTACCTGACCACCGGGCCGGTCGCGCAGTTCGCCTGGGATTACAGCCGCGTTTCCGGCTACGGTGAAGATGGCGATGACAGCACCGCCATGCGCTTCAACGATCAAACTTATCACTCGCAGATCGGCGCGCTGGGTTGGCGGCTGGATACGCAATTCGGCGTGTTTAACCCTTATGCGGAAGTGAGTTATCAGCATCAGTTCGGCGACGACGTCTACCGCGCCGGCGGTGGCCTGAAATCGACGCAAACCTCGTTCACCCGCGACAGTGCGGGCCAGGACAAAAACTGGGTGGATGTCACGCTGGGGGCCAACATGCCGTTGACGGACAGGGTATCGGCCTTCGCCACCGTGTCGCAAACCGGCGGGCTGAGCAGCGGCGAGCAGTTTATGTATAACGTCGGCGTCAGCGCGCGTTTTTGAATTGGCCATCGGCGCGCTCAACGGCGCAGGAGAAGCCATAAGGGCTGATAAGGGATTTAAGCGGGGGGCGGCCTGGCGTGAATTATGCGGGCCGCAATGACGTTGGCGGAAATACAAAAAAAAACTGATCCTATGAAAGGATCAGGTAGCCACTTGGCCAACACCAGGGAAAATTTTATTTATTATTGTATAACCAAAGATTAACTGTCAATTTGTTTCTGTGGCCCGTTTGCGCCGTATTTCATCCCTGACCTTCCCTTCATACCCAGAGCCTCGGTCCGCCGTGCGCTATCGCCTTATTTTTCACGTTCATAAGAAATAATCTGGCACTTGATCACATTATCTCTCGGTGAGGGGAGTTTTTTAGTTGATAAAATTAACAAAAATAACATTGGCGCAACTTTATCTTGTGGCAAATATAAGGATATGCGTACGTAAATCAGCCTGAATTTGGCCGGCGAGGGGAGATATCGCGTTCAGCTAATTGCTTATTTAAACGGCGGTGAGTGATATTTTTGTTAAGCTCATCTAATGGATTTGGCGGCGTCACGCCTTTCAGGCCGGCTCGTGGATGGCGAGGGGGCCGGCCGGAGCGCTGTGTCTTCACGCTGCGGCCGACGTGTGAAAATCCAGCGCTTCTCGCCCCGATTCGCACTTGTTGCCGGATTCTGGCTGTATATCTTACGGTCAAAGGGTATACTGGCCCATTCCATCTAAATCCACTTGTATCGCGTGCGAATTCAACATGCAAAAGTTTGATACCAAGACCTTCCAGGGCCTGATCCTGACACTGCAGGATTATTGGGCGCGCCAGGGCTGCACCATCGTTCAACCATTGGACATGGAAGTCGGCGCGGGAACCTCACACCCGATGACGTGCCTGCGCGCACTGGGGCCGGAGCCGATGGCCGCCGCCTATGTGCAGCCATCCCGCCGCCCGACCGACGGCCGCTACGGCGAAAACCCGAACCGTCTCCAGCACTACTACCAGTTCCAGGTGGTGATTAAGCCGTCGCCGGACAACATTCAGGAACTCTACCTGGGCTCGCTGAAAGAGCTGGGTCTGGATCCGACCATCCACGACATTCGCTTCGTGGAAGACAACTGGGAAAACCCGACGCTCGGCGCCTGGGGCCTGGGTTGGGAAGTGTGGCTGAACGGCATGGAAGTGACGCAGTTCACCTACTTCCAGCAGGTCGGCGGCCTGGAGTGCAAGCCGGTGACCGGCGAGATCACCTACGGCCTGGAGCGCCTGGCGATGTACATCCAGGGCGTGGACAGCGTGTACGATCTGGTGTGGAGCAACGGCCCGCTGGGTGTTACCACCTACGGCGACGTGTTCCATCAGAACGAAGTGGAGCAGTCCACCTACAACTTCGAATATGCCGACGTCGACTTCCTGTTCTCCTGCTTCGAGCAGTACGAGAAAGAAGCCCAATCGCTGCTGGCGCTGGAAAAACCGCTGCCGCTGCCGGCCTACGAACGCATCCTGAAGGCGGGCCATACCTTCAACCTGCTGGACGCGCGCAAGGCGATTTCGGTGACCGAGCGTCAACGCTACATTCTGCGCATCCGCACGCTGACCAAAGCCGTTGCCGAAGCCTACTACGCTTCCCGCGAAGCGCTGGGCTTCCCGATGTGCAACAAGAAGAACGAGAACTAAGAGGCAGCCATGACTCAACAGACTTTCCTGGTGGAAATCGGCACGGAAGAGCTGCCGCCGAAGGCGCTTCGTTCCCTGGCGGAATCTTTCGCCGCCAACTTCACCGCCGAGCTGGACAACGCCGGCCTGGAACACGGTGACGTGAGCTGGTTCGCCGCACCGCGCCGCCTGGCGCTGAAAGTGGCCAACCTGAGCGCGGCGCAGGCCGATCGCGAAATTGAAAAACGCGGCCCGGCGATCGCCCAGGCGTTCGACGCCGAAGGCAAACCGAGCAAAGCGGCCGAAGGCTGGGCGCGCGGCTGCGGCATCACCGTCGATCAGGCTGAACGCCTGGTGACCGACAAGGGCGAGTGGTTGATGTACCGCGCCCACGTCAAAGGCCAGTCGGCGCAGCAACTGCTGGCCGGCATGGTCAGCACCGCGCTGGCTAAACTGCCGATCCCGAAACTGATGCGTTGGGGCGACTCCGACGTGCAGTTCGTGCGTCCGGTACATACCGTCACGATGCTGCTGGGCGCCGATCTGATCCCAGGCACCGTGCTGGGCATCGACTCTGCGCGCACCGTGCGCGGCCACCGCTTCATGGGCGAAGCCGAGTTCACCCTCGACAACGCCGACCAATACCCGCAGATCCTGCTGGAGCGCGGCAAAGTGGTCGCCGACTATGAAGCGCGTAAAGCCCTCATCAAGCGCGATGCCGAGCTGGCGGCGCAGAAGATTGGCGGCAAGGCCGATCTGAGCGACAGCCTGCTGGAAGAAGTGGCCTCGCTGGTGGAATGGCCGGTGGTGCTGACCGCTAAATTCGAAGAGAAATTCCTGGCGGTGCCGGCGGAAGCGCTGGTGTACACCATGAAGGGCGACCAGAAGTATTTCCCGGTGTATGACGCCGCGGGCAAACTGCTGCCGAACTTTATCTTCGTGGCCAACATCGAGTCGAAAGACCCGCAACAGATCATCTCCGGTAACGAGAAGGTGGTGCGTCCGCGCCTGGCCGACGCCGAGTTCTTCTTCAACACCGACCGCAAGAAACGCCTGGAAGATAACCTGCCGCGCCTGGAAACCGTGCTGTTCCAACAGCAGCTGGGCACCCTGCGCGACAAAACCGACCGCATTCAGGCGCTGGCGGGCTGGGTTGCCGGCCAGATTGGCGCCGACGTCAACCACGCCACCCGCGCGGGCCTGCTGTCGAAGTGCGACCTGATGACCAACATGGTGTTCGAATTCACCGACACCCAGGGCGTGATGGGCATGCACTACGCGCGCCACGACGGTGAGGCGGAAGACGTCGCCGTTGCGCTGAACGAGCAGTATCAGCCGCGCTACGCCGGCGATGCGCTGCCGCAGTCGCTGGTGGCCTGTTCCCTGGCGATCGCCGACAAGATGGACACCCTGGCCGGCATCTTCGGCATCGGGCAGCATCCGAAAGGCGATAAAGACCCGTTCGCGCTGCGCCGCGCCGCACTGGGCGTGTTGCGCATCATCGTCGAGAAAAACCTGCCGCTGGATCTGCAGACCCTGACCGAAGAGGCCGTGCGCCTGTACGGCAGCAAGCTGACCAACGCCAAGGTGGTCGACGAGGTGGTGGAATTCATGCTGGGCCGCTTCCGCGCCTGGTATCAGGAAGAAGGCCACGCGGTCGATACCATTCAGGCGGTGCTGGCGCGCCGTCCGACCAAGCCGGCCGACTTCGACGCACGCGTCAAGGCGGTGTCTCACTTCCGCACGCTGGAAGCGGCGGCGGCGCTGGCAGCGGCCAACAAACGCGTCTCCAACATTCTGGCCAAGTCCACCGAAACGCTGAACGACAGCGTGCGTGCCTCGGTGCTGAAGGACGCGGCGGAGATCCAGCTGGCGACTCACCTGGTGGTGCTGCGCGACAAGCTGCAGCCGTACTTCGCGGCGGGCAACTACCAGGAAGCGCTGGTGGAGCTGGCCGCGCTGCGCGAGCCGGTGGATGCGTTCTTCGATAACGTGATGGTGATGGCGGACGATGCGGAAGTGCGCGTGAACCGCCTGACGCTGCTGAGCAAGCTGCGTGAACTGTTCCTGCAGGTGGCGGACATCTCCGTGCTGCAGTAAGCGATTCTCTGCCGTGAAAAGGCGCCTGCGGGCGCCTTTTTTTATTTCCGTTTCCTGGGCGCGAAGGCAAGGTCGCCTGGCGACTTGGGGGGCGACTTGGGGAAATTGAAGCGTCCGGTCGCCGACGGCAATGAACCTCAGTGCGTTTTGCGCACGATTTTCAACCGCATCCGGCCGGGGTAATGCTCACCGCAGGCGGAATCGCGTATCGGAACGCCGCCAGTTGATCTATTCTTATAGGCGCACGGAGTGCGGAAAAAGGGGCGGAGTCCAATGAAAAAGCAGGTTTATAACAGGAGTTATGTCACATGGCGGTAGGGATCCAGAGCAGAGGTTTCGCGCGTTGGTTGGCACCGGTATTGGCATTGTTGGTGGTCATGCAATTGACCGCCTGCGGCGATAAAGAGCCGGAACAGCGCAAAGCATTTATCGATTACTTACAGAATACCGTGATGCGCAGCGGGGCGAACATCCCCACGCTGAGCGAAGATCAGAAGCAGAAGTTCGGCAACTATGCCGGCGATTACGCGATTTTGGTCGGCTTCTCGCAGCAGTTGTCCAAGTCGGTCGGCGCCAGCCTGACCCCGGCGCTGGATCAGATTAACCAGATCCGCACCGCGCAGGACTATCTGAACAAACGCGATGCGCTGCAGCAATCGGTCGGGGCGTTGAACCTGCTGGGCCAGCAGATCCAGTCCGCCAAATCACAGGCGGATACCGCCCGTGCGGCGCTGAAGCAGCCCGACGATCTGAAGGCGGTATACAACCAGGCCTATGACAAAATCGTCACCGCACCGGCCAACGCCCTGATGCCGGCGATCCCGACCACCGCCAGCTTCGTGCAGGATCTGGTGCAGGTTGGCGATTTCCTGCAGAGCCAGGGCAATCAGGTCAGCTTCAACAACAACGGCGTGCAGTTCCGTACCGCGCAGCAGGTGGCGCAGTACAACACCATGATGTCGAATCTGGTGGCCAAACAGCAGAACCTGGTAAACGCGCAGAAAGCCATTCAAAGCGTGACGCAATAAAGCCTCCACGCACGCAGCAGGCCGGCATTGCCGGCCTGTTTTATTTCCCCTCAGCGTTTCCAATAGCTTGCTGGTTTATTGCGCAGGCTTCTGTACTACACTTCAATTAATCCATTCATTCGGCAATGTAGTTTTCTTTCATTCATCACTTCGCTAGTTCCCGGCGGGATGAGTGCTCACAGGGAAGATCAAACAGAGCGTCGCGATCGGGCGCTGCAGCCAAAAATAAATTGTGATGTTTGTCACAATTTAAAAACAAATCACTAATTTAAAAATGTGACAAATATCACATTATTATGGGTTTCAAGGCGGTTTTTTTCTCACTGTGCTTTTTTTACACGCCATAAATGTGATCTTTGTCACTATGAAGGGTGGTTTGTTGGGGTGTTGTATGTGATTTGTATCACAAAAAATCCGTGAAGTTCGCGTGACAAAAACAGCGTGATAGAGTCCGTTTCGCATACAGCGGCAACACGGCTGGATCGTCACAACAATAATCACGCGCTCTATTGTCAGCGCGTAACAATAGGGGTGTGTTTTATGTTTTCACCAGACATCAAGGTCAAAGTACAAAACTTTGGCCGCTTCCTGAGCAACATGGTGATGCCCAACATCGGCGCCTTTATCGCCTGGGGGATTATCACCGCGCTATTCATTCCAACCGGCTGGCTGCCGAATGAAACCTTAGCCAAGCTGGTCGGCCCGATGATCACCTACCTGCTGCCGCTGCTGATCGGTTATACCGGCGGGCGGCTGGTGGGCGGCGATCGCGGCGGCGTCGTCGGCGCCATCACCACCATGGGCGTCATCGTTGGCGCCGACATGCCGATGTTCCTCGGCGCGATGATCGCCGGCCCGCTGGGCGGCTGGGCTATCAAGCACTTTGACCGCTGGGTGGACGGCAAGATCAAAAGCGGCTTTGAAATGCTGGTGAATAACTTCTCCGCCGGCATCATCGGCATGCTGCTGGCGATCCTGGCCTTCCTCGGCATCGGGCCGCTGGTGGAGGTGCTCTCCAAGCTGCTGGCGGCGGGCGTACACGTCATGGTGACGAACAACCTGCTGCCATTGGCGTCCATCTTCGTTGAACCGGCGAAAATCCTGTTCCTGAATAACGCCATCAACCACGGCATCTTCTCGCCGCTGGGTATCCAGCAGGCTACGGAAGCCGGTAAGTCGGTGTTCTTCCTGATTGAAGCCAACCCAGGCCCGGGCATGGGCGTACTGATGGCCTACATGTTCTTCGGCCGCGGCAGCGCCAAGCAATCCGCCGGCGGTGCGGCAATCATTCACTTCCTGGGCGGCATCCACGAAATCTACTTCCCTTACGTGCTGATGAACCCACGCCTGCTGCTGGCGGTGATCCTGGGCGGCATGACCGGCGTCTTCACCCTGACGATGCTGAACGGCGGCCTGGTTTCTCCGGCTTCTCCGGGTTCGATCCTGGCGGTGCTGGCGATGACGCCGAAAGGCGCCTACTTCGCCAACATTGCGGCGGTGTGCGCAGCCTTTGCCGTCTCCTTCGTGGTGTCCGCTTTCCTGCTGAAAACCTCCAAGGTGAAAGAGGATGACGATCTGGAAGCCGCAACCCGTCGCATGCAAGAGATGAAATCGCAGTCCAAAGGCGGCGCAGCGGCGTCGGCATCGGTCGACGGCGATCTGAGCACCGTGCGCAAAATCATCGTTGCCTGCGATGCGGGCATGGGCTCCAGCGCCATGGGCGCCGGGGTGCTGCGCAAGAAAGTGGCCGACGCCGGGCTGAAGAACATCTCGGTGACCAACAGCGCCATCAACAGCCTGCCGGACGACGTGGATCTGGTGATCACCCACCGCGATCTGACCGAGCGCGCGATGCGCCACGCGCCGCAGGCCCAGCACATCTCGCTGACCAACTTCCTCGACAGCAAGCTGTACAGCGATCTGGTCGATCGCTTGGTGGCGGTCAACAAAACCAGCGACAACCAGCAGAAGGTGCTGGGCGCGCTGGACGACAGCTTCGAAGCCGGTGAGCCGAACCTGTTCAAGCTGAGCGAGAGCAACGTGTTCCTCAACCTGCAGGCCAGCGACAAAGAGCAGGCGATCCGCTTCGCCGGCGAGCAGCTGGTGAAAGGCGGCTACGTCGAGGCGGAGTACGTGCCGGCGATGCTGGAGCGCGAGAAACTCACCTCCACCTACCTGGGCGAGTCGATCGCCGTGCCGCACGGCACCATCGAGGCCAAAGACCGGGTGCTGCGCACCGGCGTGGTGTTCTGCCAGTACCCGCAGGGCGTGCGCTTCGGCGAGGAAGAGGATGAAGTGGCCCGCCTGGTGATCGGCATCGCCGCGCGCAACAACGAGCATATCCAGGTGATCACCAGCCTGACCAACGCGCTGGATGACGAGAGCGTGATCGAGCGGCTGGCGAATACCACCAGCGTGCAGGAAGTGCTGGACCTGCTCGGCGGCAAAAAAGCCAGATAACAGAATCATTTTAAAGGGTGCAGCTTGCTGCACCCTTCGACATTAAGAAGGTAGAGTTATGAAAGCATTACATTTTGGCGCAGGGAACATCGGCCGCGGTTTTATCGGCAAGCTGCTGGCGGACGCAGGGGTTGAGCTGACCTTCGCCGACGTCAATCAAACGGTGCTGGATTTGCTGAACAGCCGTAAAAGCTACGCGGTGCACGTGGTGGGCGAGCAAGAACGCGTCAACAACGTCAACAACGTCAGCGCCGTCAACAGCGGCAGCGAGGCGGCGGTGGCGCTGATCGCTGAGGCGGATCTGGTGACCACCGCCGTTGGCCCGCAAATTCTCGGTAAAATCGCCGGCACGATCGCTAAAGGGCTGGTGCTGCGTCATCAGCAGGGCAATGTGCAGCCGCTGAACATCATCGCCTGCGAGAACATGGTGCGCGGCACCAGCCAACTGAAACAGCATGTGTTCGCCGCGCTGCCGCAGGACGAGCAGGCATGGGTTGAGCAGCACGTCGGCTTCGTCGATTCGGCGGTCGACCGCATCGTGCCGCCGGCGGACAGCAGCGATCCGCTGGAAGTGACGGTGGAAACCTTCAGCGAATGGATCGTCGATCAGACCCAGTTCAAAGGCCAGCCTCCGGCGATCGCCGGCATGGAGCTGACCGACAACCTGATGGCGTTCGTCGAGCGCAAGCTGTTCACCCTCAATACCGGTCACGCCATCACCGCCTACCTCGGCCAACAGGCCGGGCTGCAAACCATTCGTGACGCCATTCTCGACCCGGCGATCCGCCGCGTGGTGAAAGGGGCGATGGAAGAGAGCGGCGCGGTGCTGATCAAGCGCTACGGCTTCGACGCCGACAAGCACGCCGCCTACATCAACAAAATCCTCGGCCGCTTCGAAAACCCGTATCTGCACGACGACGTCGAGCGCGTGGGCCGCCAGCCGCTGCGCAAACTGAGCGCCGGCGATCGCCTGATCAAACCGCTGCTGGGCACGCTGGAATACGGCCTGCCGCACGCCAACCTGATCCAGGGCATCGCCGCCGCCATGAGCTACCGCAGCGAACAGGATCCGCAGGCGCTGGAATTGGCGGAATTGCTGAACACGCTCGGGCCGAAAGCCGCGCTGGCGCAAATTTCCGGCCTGCCGGCGGAAAGCGAGGTTGTAGAAGAGGCCGTTGCTGTGTATAACGCCATGCACAAGTAGAATCGTGATGATGAACACCCGAGCGCAGCTTGCTGCGCTCCTGCAACCCGAGTTCGGCATCGACGGCCCTCCCCACGCCTTTCGAAAAGCGACGATGGAAGAAGCACAGGCATTTGAAAACCAGGTTCTGGAAAAGCTGAACGCGGGCAAAACGGTGCGCAGCTTCCTGATCGCGGCGGTAGAGCTGCTGGCGGAAGCGCTCAACGTGCTGGTGGTGCAGGTATTCCGCAAGGATGACTACGCGGTGAAATATGCCGTCGAACCGCTATTGTCCGGCAGCGGCCCGCTCGGGGAGCTGTCGGTGCGCCTGAAGCTGATGTACGGGCTGGGGGTGATCTCCCGCCACGAATATGAAGACGCCGAGCTGCTGATGGCGATGCGCGAAGAGCTGAACCACGACGGCTCGGAATACCGCTTCGTCGACGACGAAATTCTCGGGCCCTTCGGCGAGCTGCACTGCGTGGCCGCGCTGCCGCCGGTGCCGACCTTCCTGCAGCCGGGCGAAGCGGATGAAGCGCTGATCGCCATGCAGCGCCAGCGCTATCAGCAGATGGTGCGCTCCACCATGGTGCTGTCCATTACCGATCTGATCGCCGGTATCGGCGCCAAACAACCTTCCCGACTCTCTCCTCTCGGCCGCGGCTAAGCAAAGGCCGCGCGCCACTCGTCGAACAACAACCACAGCGCGGTGGCGGCCATCAGGCCGGACATCACGCCGTTGAAGGCGCGCAGTTTCCAGGTGACCCGCAGCGCGTTGCGCAACCGGTCGCCCAGCACCGCCCACAGCAGCACGCACGGCAGGTTCAGCAGCGCGAAGCCGGCGATGACCGACAGCGTATGGACAAAGGTGGCGCCTTCGCGCGGGGTGAACAGGATCGCCACGTTGATCACCATCAGCCAGGCCTTGGGGTTGACCGCCTGAAACAGCGCGCCATTGAGCAGGCTCATCGGCTGCGCCTGCTCTTTGGCGTCCGGCGAGGCCGCCTGGAACAGTTTCCATGACAGCCACAGCAGGTAGGCGCAGCCGATCACCGCCAGCGGGAGGCGGATGACGCCGGCCCAGCTCAGCGCCAGCGCCAGCAGTGGAATAATGATCGCCAGCTGCACCGCACAGCCGACGCAGATGCCGAACAGCATCGGCAGGGTGCGGCGCAGGCCGAAGTTGACGCCCGACGAGGCCAGCAGCAGGTTGTTGGGGCCGGGGGTAATCGACATGACGGTGACGTAGCTGACAAAGGCGGAGTCCAGCATGACAGGTTCCTTGAAAATGGCGGTAATCACGAGAGGATCAGCATAATCGCTGCGATGGGATGGTGACAGAACCACAAATCGGATATTGTCATGGTTACAGTTGTGCAAAATGTAAACTGTACCCATTGCCTGGAGAGAAACTGTGACCCTGCTCGATGAAACCCCGGATACCCGTTACCTGCAGCTGGCGGATACGCTGGCCGAGGCCATTCGCCGCGGCACGCTGCGGCCCGGCGACCGCCTGCCGTCGGTACGGCGCTGTGCGCAAACTCATCGCGTCAGCATCAATACGGTGGTGTCGGCTTACCGCACGCTGGAGGATCGCGGGCTGATCGAAGCGCGGCCGCAGTCGGGGTTTTATGTACGCAGCACGCTGCCGGCGTTGAAGATGGCCTCGGCGCCCAGCGGGCGCATCGAACCGCCGGCGGACGACGTGCTGGCGCTGATCGACACCGTGTTTGCCGCCCAGCAAAATCCGGCTTTCACCAACATTGCGCTGGCCTGCCCGCAGACCAGCGATTTTTATCCCGGCGGCAAGCTGGGGCGCATGTTGTCCTCTCAGCTGCGCCGCCAGCCGGATCTGATCGGGCAGTACCCGTTGCCGCCCGGCAGCCTGCGGCTGCGTCAGCAGATCGCCCGCCGCTCGATGACGCTGGGCATGCTGCTGGAGCCGGGCGACGTGGTGCTGACCCACGGCTGCATGGAAGCGCTGCAGCTGGCGCTGCGCGTCACCACCAAACCGGGCGACTGCGTCGGGCTGGAGTCGCCAACCTATTTCTATCTGCTGCCGCTGCTGGCCAGCCTGGGGCTGAAAGCGCTGGAAATCCCCACCGATCCGCAGCTGGGGCTGTCGCTGGACGCGCTGGAACTGCTATTGAACGAGAAACGGCTGAACGCGGTGATCGCCATGCCGACGGTGCAAAACCCGCTGGGCTGCACTATGCCGCTGGCGGCGAAAAAGCGGCTGGCGCGGCTGATGAACGATCATCAGGTGCCGTTGATTGAAGACGGGCTGTATGCCGAGATCCAGTTCGGCGGCGCGTTGTCGCCGGCGGTGAAGGCGTTCGATCGCGACGGCTGGGTGCTGTTTTGCTCCAGCTTTACCAAAACGCTGGCGCCGGACTTTCGCGTCGGCTGGATCTGCGGCGGCCGTTTCCACGAGGCGTTGCGCAAGCTGAAGGCGGTGTCATCGATGTCCGAGTCGCAGCTGCTGTCGGAAACGCTGGCGACCTTCCTGGAGAGCGGCGGCTACGATCATCATTTGCGCAACCTGCGCAAGCGTTATGCGGCGCAGGTGGACGAGGCGCGGGCGCTGATCGCCCGGCATTTCCCGCGCGGCACGCTGGCCACGCAGCCGGCGGGCGGATTCGTGTTTTGGGTCGAATTTCCCCCCGGCGTGGACAGCGTGGCACTGTTCCATCAGCTGTTGGAGGAGCAGATTTGTTTGACGCCGGGCACCCTGTATTCCCCGAGCGGGCGCTACCGCAACGCGCTGCGGCTCTCCTGCTGCTACCCGTTCAACGCGCGCTACACCCAGGCGTTGGCCCGGCTCGGCGCCAGGGCCTGCGAGATGAGCGGCCTGCCGCCCGGCATTGCGCAGGACGGGTAACGGCGCGCGCCTTTTGCTACAATGCCGGTATCATTGATTAGCGTGCCATTTTGGGCACAACGGGCCAGAGACCATGAAAGAGAAAGAAAAGGCAGAGATCAAGCGCCTGAGCGACCTGCTGGACGCCTTGAACCACAAAGACGCCACCGTGATCCAACAGGGCAACCCTGAGTTGATCGCGCAGCACACCAAAGAGAAAGAGAAACTGGCGACGGAGATCGAACGCCTGAAAAACGTGCGCGGCGAGAAGCTGAGCGCCGAAGCGCAGAAGCTGAGCAAGCTGCCGTTCAGCCGCGAGATCACCAAGAAAGAGCAGGCCGATATGGGTGCGCTGAAGAAAAGCGCGCGCGGGCTGATCGTGGTGCACCCGATGACCGCGCTGGGCCGCGAGATGGGCCTGAAAGCGGTCACCGGTTACGCCAAGAAAGCGTTCTGAACCCCCGGGCATCAGACCTTGGTGGTGAAATACGCCTTGGTCTGATAGGGCACGGTGACCGTGTCCTGGCCCCGCAGTTCCTCTTCTTCCGCCACCAGCTGGCGCAACTGCTCGATAACCTGCTCCTGTTGCGGCTGCGGCAGCGCGGCGATAAAGCTGGTTGAACGCACCCGGTTGTAGATCACGTCCTCCACCGCGCCGCGGTGACCCAGCATAAACACCTGCTCCTGCAGCGGTTCAAAGCCTTTGAACGGGAAGAATTTGCGCCATTCGCCGGTATAGAAACGCGGCGCATCGCCTTCGTGGCTATCGACGATCTGATTCAATTTACGCACCCAACCGACGCGCGCATCGCGCATGTTCCACACCAGACCGAGTTTGCCGCCGGGCTTGAGGATGCGCTGGATTTCCGCCAGCGCCTGCGGCGTGGCGAACCAGTGGAAGGATTGGGCGCAGACCACCGCATCGACGGACTCGTCCGGCAACGGGATCGCCTCGGCGGTGCCCGCCAGCGTTTTCACCTGCGGCAGCGCCGCCGACAGTTTTTCCAGCATTTGCGGCACCGGTTCGACGGCGATCACCTGCGCGCCGGTTTCCAGCAGGCGCGGGGTAAACTTGCCGGTACCGGCGCCAAGATCGATGACCGTCATGCCGGCGTGCAGGCCGATAGTTTCACGCAGCCAGACGGCGATTTCCGGCGGGTAATCCGGCCGGCCTTTCACATAGCGATCGGCGTTGGCCTGATAGCCTTCGGCGGCGGCGTGATGAATCGAATGGATCGGGGTGGTCATTACCTGGCTCCTGGCTGAAAAAACGTGCGGCTACAGTATAGGCGGAAGAATAGGGTTAACGCGGCATTCGGCGCACGTTTTTCATCTTTTCCGCCCGCGATTTCAACGGCCGAGCAGGCGGCGGTTGAAGTCCTCGAGGCGCCCTTCGGCAAGCCGCGTGAGCATGGTCTTGCTCCAGCTGGCGGAGAGGCCGGCCACCGCCAACAGGCGGCGATACTGTTCCGCGTCGAACGGCATGTGCCAGGCGATGGCGATGGCTTCGGCGACCGACACATCGCTGTTGCGCGCCGCCAGCTCCAGCGGACGATCGCCGCTGACCGCGCCCGGCGACACCACCCGATACAGCCAGCCGCAGCGGCCGCTTTGCTGCATCAGCACCGAAATGTCCTCGATGGCGAAGTGATAATTGAGCTTGAAGCACGGCGAGCGCGGCTGGGTGACCTGGATCAGCGCTTCGCCCCAGCGGAAGATGTCACCCATAAACACATTGTGTTCGGTCAGCCCTTCGGTGGAGATATTCTCGCCGAAGGCCGGGGCGCAAAACTGCTCGGCCTGCGTCGGAAACTGCTCGCGCCAGTGGGCGTAATGCTCGCGCGGGTAGTGGCACAGCGCGCGGTCCGGCCCGCCGTGGTAGCTTTTTTCCGCCTGTTCGTCGCCTTCCAGGCCGAGCGGCGTGAGCCGGATGGCGCCATCCACCTGGCGTTTGGCGATGGCGCTGGGGCGCCCGCCTTCGTAGGGTTGAATATTGCCGATGTAAACGTCTGGGTGATGCATGTGCGCCTCCGTGTCTCGCGTCGAGGGCTCAGCATAGCCTGAGTTGTGCCGGGGGGACATAACAACCCGCCCGAAAATCGTCGGGCGGGCGGTGGAGCATCAGAAGGTGGTCCAGTTCTCTTCCGCTGCGGCGTTGGCGGCCGCGGGTTTTACCGCCGGCGCTTTCGGCGCGGCGGCTTTCACGGCGGCGGGCTCGGTCTGCTCCGCCAAACGGAACACCGAGACGCTTTGCAGCAGCATGTCGGCCTGTTCTTCCAGCGAATCGGCGGCGGCGGCGGACTCTTCCACCAGCGCGGCGTTCTGCTGGGTGGTGTGGTCCATCTCGACGATCGCCTGGCCAATCTGGGCGATGCCGCGCGTCTGCTCATCGGAGGCGGCGGCGATTTCAGCCATGATGTCGCGCACGTGGGTGACCGAGCGGACGATCTGTTCCATGGTGTTGCCGGTGCTTTCCACCAGTTCGGTGCCGGTTTTCACCCGGCTGACCGATTCGGCGATCAGCCCTTCGATCTCCTTGGCCGCCTGGGCGCTGCGGCTCGCCAGGCTGCGCACTTCGCTGGCAACCACCGAGAAGCCCCGGCCCTGTTCGCCGGCGCGTGCCGCTTCGACCGCGGCGTTGAGCGCCAGGATGTTGGTCTGGAAGGCAATGCCGTTGATCAGGGTGGTAATTTCGGCGATACGCTGCGAACTGCTGGAGATATCGCGCATGGTGCTGACCACGTTTTCCACCAGCTTGCCGCCCTGCTGCGCGGTCTGCGAGGCGTCGGTGGCCAGCTGATTGGCGTGATGGGCGTTGTCGGCGTTCTGTTTCACCGTGGCGGTCAGCTGTTCCATGCTGGCGGCGGTTTCCTCGACCGCCGCCGCCTGCTGCTCGGTGCGGGAAGAGAGATCGGTGTTGCCGGCGGCGATTTCCGCAGAGGCGGTAGAAACCTGGCTGACCCCCATCTGGATCTTCTCAATCATGGTGCGCAGGTTTTGGCTCATGGCCGCCACCGCGTTCAGCAACTGCCCCAGCTCGTCGCGGCGGGTGCTGGTCTGCGCCTGGCGCAGGTCACCGCCGGCGATGCGTTCCGCCATCGCCAGCGTACTGTGCAGCGGACGGGTGATCTGCAGCGTGATGCGCCAGGCGATAAGCACCCCGGCGATGATGGCGATCAGGGTGGTGATGCCCATTTGCAGCTGCGCCAGATTGATGTTGTTGCGCGTCTGCACCAGCTCGTCCTGCATAAAGGCGTTGACCAGCATGCCGATCGCTTGCGCGCGTTCGCCGAGCTGCCGGCTGATCTGCTGCTCGTGCTCATAGGCCGGCAGGTAAGCCGCGATGCGGTTTTTGTAATCGTCCAGGGCGGCCAGCAGCGGCTGCAGCTGCGGGCGCTGCGCGTCGCTCACCCTGCGGCTCAGGGCGTTGGCCGCGTCGCGCGCGTCGTCAATGGCCGCCATCAGCGGGGCTTCGGTTTCCTTGTTCAGGCTCAGCAGCAGGCCGCGCGCGCCGTAGCGCACCTGGGTCAGCTTCTGGTTCAGCTGGATGAAGGCCAGCTGCAGATCGCCGTTGGTCAGCTGGCGTTCCACCTGGCTCAGGCTGGCCTGCACTTCCGACATGTTCCAGCTCTGGCGCACCGCGTCTTTCGCCGTGACCGCCTGCTCAAAGACTTTTTGCTGCTGTTGATATTCCCCGATCAGCGTCACCAGACGCTGCAGATCCTTGCGGCTTTGGGCGTCCCAGTCCAGCGCCTGCCCCTGGTCTATCAGTTTGACGGCGTTCTCAATATTGGCGCGGTTGTTCTGAATGTACTCCGGCCGGTAGGTCTGGCCGTACATGGCGCGATTGTATTTGGCCTGGTTGATCTCCTCGTTCAGCCGGTTGCTGAAGTCGATGCGATCGGCGCGGGATTCGATGATGTGCAGATATTGCGCCCCGGTGCCGGCGATGACGACCGCCAACAGCAGCAACAGCGCGAAGCCGAGACCGAGCTTTTTACCTACGGTGAGATGAGTGAACTTTCCTGCCAATGCTTGCAATGCCGCCATAGCGTTTTTCCTTCTCCGGGCGAACGTCAATTGAACAAACCATCGGCAAGAAGTGGTCAAACTTTAGCGGATTTCAGGCAAAAAAATACCCGCCGGTGGCGGGCATCTTCATCAACGGGAGCGAATTACTTCTTCGCGGCGAAGCGTGCGGCGGCTTCGTCCCAGTTGACCACGTTCCAGAACGCCTTGATGTAGTCAGGGCGTTTGTTCTGATATTTCAGGTAGTAAGCGTGTTCCCACACGTCCAGACCGATGATTGGGAAACCGGAAGCGCCGGCGACGGCTTCGCCCATCAGCGGGCTGTCCTGGTTAGCGGTAGACACCACGGCCAGTTTGCCGTCTTTCAGCACCAGCCAGGCCCAACCGGAACCGAAGCGGGTGGCTGCAGCTTTCTCGAACTCTTCCTGGAATTTCTCAACGCTGCCGAAATCGCGCTCGATGGCCGCTTTCAGATCGCCGCCCAGCGTGGTGCCGGTTTTCAGGTTTTTCCAGAAGAAGCTGTGGTTGGCGTGGCCGCCGGCGTTATTGCGCATGAAGGTGCGTTTGTCGGCAGGCACTTTATCCAGATCCTGGATCAGCTCTTCAACGCTGTATTTGGCCAGCTCTGGGTAGGCTTCCAGCACGGTGTTGGCGTTGTTGACGTAGGTCTGGTGGTGTTTGGTGTGATGGATTTCCATCGTCTGCTTGTCGAAATGCGGTTCCAGTGCGTCGTAAGCGTACGGCAGGGATGGCAGTGAATAACTCATAATCATCATCTCCAGTGGTGTATGGGCGGCGCAAAGGGCGAGCACCGCGTAAGCAGTCGGATCATTATAGTTAATTAAATGATATTGAAAATGATTATCAATGCCCTGTGAATTGTGTGGTTAATGAACTAATCGCTGCGCTAACATACTGATAAAAGAGGGCGGCGGATGGCCGCGTCAAGCCGTCGATCCGGCGCGTGGGTTACTCTCTATACTGTAGGGAGCGCCAACGCCGAAATGTATCGAAATGTGCCAATGCGTTCACTGAATGAGCACGAGTGTGTAACAACCACAAGCACGCTGTGGTAATATGGCCGGCGTTCGTAGCAAGCATAACAACAGTGACATTCGCGTTTGCCGCGCTAGCGGGGCAGGCGCATTTGAACAATGTGACAATCGAGAGTGAAAGGAGACCCCCATGCAGGTCAGCAGAAGGCAGTTCTTTAAGATCTGCGCTGGCGGTATGGCAGGAACGACGGTGGCCGCGCTGGGCTTTGCCCCCGAAGTGGCGTTGGCGGAAACCCGGCAGTACAAACTGCTGCGCGCCCGCGAGACCCGTAATACCTGTACGTATTGTTCCGTCGGCTGTGGGCTGTTGATGTACAGCCTTGGTGATGGCGCCAAGAACGCCAAAGAAAGCATTTTCCATATCGAAGGGGATCCGGATCATCCGGTAAACCGCGGCGCGCTTTGCCCGAAAGGCGCCGGCCTGGTTGACTTCATCCACAGCGAAAGCCGCCTCAAGTACCCGGAATATCGGGCTCCAGGGTCGGACAAATGGCAACGCATCAGCTGGGACGACGCCTTTACCCGCATCGCCAAGCTGGTGAAAGAAGACCGCGACGCCAACTTCATCAAAACCAACGACCAGGGCGTTACCGTCAACCGTTGGCTGACCACCGGCATGCTGTGCGCCTCGGCCGCCAGCAACGAAACCGGTTTTCTGTCGCAAAAATTTAGTCGCGCTCTCGGCATGCTTGCCGTAGACAACCAGGCGCGTGTCTGACACGGACCAACGGTAGCAAGTCTTGCTCCAACATTTGGTCGCGGTGCGATGACCAACCACTGGGTTGATATCAAGAACGCGAATTTGATTATCGTCATGGGCGGTAATGCGGCGGAAGCGCATCCGGTGGGGTTCCGCTGGGCGATGGAAGCCAAAATACACAACAATGCCAAGCTGATCGTGATCGATCCGCGCTTTACCCGAACCGCATCGGTGGCGGACTTTTACACGCCGATCCGCTCCGGGACCGACATCGCTTTCCTGTCGGGCGTGTTGCTGTATCTGATGACCAACAACAAGTTCAACCGCGAATACGTCGAGGCCTACACCAACGCCAGCCTGCTGGTGCGGGAAGACTTTGCCTTCGAAGACGGCTTGTTCAGCGGCTACGACGCGGAAAACCGCAAGTACGACAAAACCACCTGGAACTACCAGTTCGACGAGAACGGCTTCGCCAAGCGCGACGTCACGCTGCAGGATCCGCGCTGCGTGTGGAACATGCTGAAACAGCACGTGAGCCGCTACACGCCTGACGTGGTGGCCAACATCTGCGGCACGCCGAAGGACGATTTCCTCAAGGTGTGCGAATACATCGCCGAAACCTGCGTCGCGGATAAAACCGCTTCGTTCCTGTATGCCCTGGGCTGGACTCAGCACTCGGTCGGCGCGCAGAACATCCGTACCATGGCGATGATCCAGCTGCTGCTCGGCAACATGGGCATGGCGGGCGGCGGCGTCAACGCGCTGCGCGGCCACTCCAACATCCAGGGGCTGACCGATCTCGGCCTGCTGTCGCAGAGCCTGCCGGGTTACATGACGCTGCCGTCGGAGAAACAGACCGATCTCGAGACCTACCTGAAGGCCAACACGCCGAAGGCGCTGCTGCCGGGCCAGGTGAACTACTGGGGCAACTACCCGAAATTCTTCGTCAGCATGATGAAGACCTTCTACGGCGACAAGGCGCAGAAGGACAACAGCTGGGGCTTTGACTGGTTGCCGAAGTGGGACAAAGGCTACGACGTGCTGCAGTACTTCGAAATGATGGCGCAGGGCAAGGTCAACGGCTACTTCTGCCAGGGCTTTAACCCGGTGGCGTCGTTCCCAAATAAAAACAAGGTAGTGGCTTCGCTGTCCAAGCTGAAGTTCCTGGTGACCATCGATCCGTTGAACACCGAGACCTCCAACTTCTGGCAGAACCACGGCGAGTTCAACGAGGTGGATCCTTCGCAGATCCAGACCGAAGTGTTCCGCCTGCCGTCTACCTGCTTCGCCGAAGAGAACGGCTCGATCGTCAACTCCGGCCGCTGGCTGCAGTGGCACTGGAAAGGCGCAGATGCCCCGGGCGAAGCGCTGAACGACGGCGAGATCCTGGCGGGCATCTTCAGCCGCCTGCGCGAGATGTATGCGCGCGACGGCGGTGCGGTGCCGGAACAGGTGCTGAACATGCGCTGGGACTACCTGACGCCGGACAACCCGTCGCCGGAAGAGGTGGCGCAGGAGAATAACGGTAAGGCGCTGGCGGATCTGCTGGATGCCGACGGCAAAGTGCTGGTGAAAAAAGGCGAGCTGCTTAGCTCGTTCGCGCAGCTGCGCGACGACGGCACCACCGCCAGCGGTTGCTGGATCTTCGCCGGCAGCTGGACGCCGGCCGGCAACCAGATGGCGCGGCGCGACAACGCCGATCCGTCCGGCCTCGGCAATACGCTGGGCTGGGCCTGGGCATGGCCGCTCAACCGCCGCATCCTGTACAACCGCGCCTCGGCGGACCCGCAGGGTAAACCGTGGGATCCGAAACGCCAGCTGCTGGAGTGGGACGGCGCCAAGTGGGTCGGGGCCGATATCCCGGACTACAGCACCGCCGCGCCGGGCAGCGACGTCGGGCCGTTCATCATGCAGCCGGAGGGCATGGGCCGCCTGTTCGCCACCGACAAGATGGCGGAAGGGCCGTTCCCTGAACACTACGAGCCGTTCGAAACGCCGCTCGGCACCAACCCGCTGCACCCGAACGTGGTGTCCAACCCGGCGGCGCGCGTGTTCAAGGACGATCTGGCGGCGATGGGCAAATCCGACAAGTTCCCTTACGTCGGCACCACCTATCGTTTGACCGAGCACTTCCACTACTGGACCAAGCACGCGCGGCTGAACGCCATCGCGCAGCCGGAGCAGTTCGTGGAGATCGGTGAGAAGCTGGCGGAGAAGAAAGGCATCAAGCAGGGCGACACCGTGAAGGTCAGCTCCAACCGCGGCTACATCAAGGCCAAGGCGGTGGTGACCAAGCGTATTCGCACGCTGCAGGTGCACGGCCAGGAAGTCGACACCATCGGTATCCCGATCCACTGGGGTTACGAAGGGGTGGCGAAGAAAGGCTTTATCGCCAACACGCTGACGCCGTTCGTCGGCGACGCCAATACGCAAACGCCGGAGTTCAAGGCGTTCCTGGTCAACGTGGAAAAGGTGTAACGGAGACGAATTATGGCCATGCAATCTCAAGACATCATTCGTAAATCCGCCACCAATGGTTTCACACCGGCGCCGCGCGCCCGTGACCACCAGGAAGAAGTGGCCAAACTGATCGATGTCACCACCTGTATCGGCTGCAAGGCCTGTCAGGTGGCCTGTTCCGAATGGAACGACATCCGCGACGAGGTGGGGCACAACGTCGGGGTGTACGATAACCCCGCCGATCTGACCGCCAAGTCGTGGACGGTGATGCGCTTCTCCGAGGTGGAGGAAAACGGCAAGCTGGAATGGCTGATCCGCAAGGATGGCTGCATGCACTGCGCCGATCCGGGCTGCCTGAAGGCCTGCCCGTCGGAAGGCGCGATCATTCAGTACGCCAACGGCATCGTCGACTTCCAGTCCGAGCACTGCATCGGCTGCGGCTACTGCATCGCCGGCTGCCCGTTCGACGTACCGCGCATGAACAAGGACGACAACCGGGTGTACAAGTGCACCCTGTGCGTCGACCGCGTGGACGTCGGCCAGGAACCGGCCTGCGTGAAAACCTGCCCGACCGGCGCCATTCACTTCGGCACCAAGGAAGCGATGAAGCAGGTGGCGGCAGATCGCGTCAGCGAGCTGAACACCCGCGGCTACCAGAACGCCGGTCTGTACGATCCGGCGGGGGTGGGCGGCACGCACGTGATGTACGTGCTGCACCACGCCGACAAACCGCAGCTGTACCACGGTTTGCCGGACAACCCGAGCATCAGCCCGGCGGTGACCTTCTGGAAGGGCGTGTGGAAACCCCTGGCGGCCATCGGCTTTGCCGCCACCTTCGCGGCCAGCGTGTTCCACTATGTCGGCGTCGGGCCTAACCGCGTCGACGATGAGGACGAGCACGACGAGTCGCATGACGAGGAGACGCGCAAATGAGAAAGGAAAAGCCCATTCAGCGTTACAGCGCACCGGAGCGCATCAACCACTGGATCGTGGCGTTCTGCTTCGTGTTCGCCGCCATCAGCGGGCTGGGGTTCTTCTTCCCCTCCTTCAACTGGCTGATGAACATCTTCGGGACGCCGCAGCTGGCGCGCATTCTGCACCCGTTTGTCGGGGTGATCATGTTTGCCGCGTTCCTGCTGATGTTCCTGCGCTACTGGAAGCATAACCTGATCAACCGGGAAGATATCGTTTGGGCCAAGAACATCCACAAAATCGCCATGAACGAGGAAGTGGGTGACACCGGGCGCTATAATTTCGGCCAGAAGTGCGTGTTCTGGGCGGCGATTATCAGCCTGGTGCTGCTGCTGGCCAGCGGCGTGGTGATCTGGCGGCCGTATTTTGCGCCGTCGTTCTCCATCCCGCTGATCCGCATCGCGCTGCTGGTGCATTCGCTGGCCGCGGTCGGCCTGATTATCGTGATTATGGTGCACATTTACGCCGCATTGTGGGTAAAAGGCACCATTACCGCGATGGTGGAAGGCTGGGTGCCGGCGGCCTGGGCCAAGAAACATCATCCGCGCTGGTACCGTGAGGTCCGCGAGAAACGACAGGAAGATAAACCCTGATGAGTATCCGCATCGTTCCTAAAGAGCAGTTAGGGGCACAGCGTGAGAAGTCCACAACGGCGGAGAACATCCCGCCGTTACTTTTCGCCAACCTGAAAAGCCTGTACAGCCGCCGCGCCGATCGTCTGCGTCAGCTGGCGGTCGACAATCCGCTGGGCGACTACCTGAACTTCGCCGCCGAGCTGGCGCAGGCGCAGCAGCATGCGCTGCACGATAACCCGCTGGAGCTCGATCTGAGCGAAGCGCTGGCGCAGGGCGCCGCCAGCGGCAAACCGCCGCTCGATCTGAGCGTGTTCCCGCGTAGCGAGCACTGGCGCAAGCTGCTGACGTCGCTGATCGCCGAGCTGCGCCCGCAGGCGCCGGAGCATATCCTGGCGGTGCTGGACAACCTGGAGAAAGCCTCGGCGCACGAGCTGGAGCTGATGGCCGACGCCTTGCTCAACCGCGAGTTCGGCAAGGTGGGCAGCGAGAAGGCGCCGTTCCTCTGGGCCGCGCTGTCGCTCTATTGGGCGCAGATGGCCAGCCTGATCCCCGGCAAGGCGCGCGCCGAATACGGCGAGCAGCGCCAATTCTGCCCGGTGTGCGGCAGCATCCCGGTCTCCAGCATGGTGCACATCGGCACCGTCAACGGCCTGCGCTACCTGCACTGCAACCTGTGCGAAAGCGAATGGCACGTGGTGCGGGTGAAGTGCAGCAACTGCGAGCAGACCCGCGATCTCAACTACTGGTCGCTGGACAGCGAGCAGGCGGCGGTGAAGGCGGAGAGCTGCGGCGACTGCGGCACTTACCTGAAGATCCTCTATCAGGAAAAAGACCCGCAGGTCGAAGCGGTGGCCGACGATCTGGCTTCGCTGGTGCTGGACGCCCGCATGGAAGAAGAAGGCTTCGGCCGCAGCAGCATCAATCCGTTCCTGTTCCCGGCGGAGTAACCGCCCGGCCCCGTTCGCGCGGGGCCGGACCAGCAATTTCAGAACGGGCTTCTGGCATTCACCCGGGCGAGTTGCTACGTTTAGGCCATAACGCGCCAAGCGAAAGGAACCACGATGTTAAACACCCTGGCAAAATTGACCGCGGTCGCCGTGCTGGCGATGGGACTGGCGGCCTGCGACAACAAAGACGACACCAAACCGGCGGTGCCGTCACCGGACACCAAGCCGACCGTGACGCAGCCCGCGCCACCGCCTGCGCCGGCAGAAACCCCGTCCGCGCCACCGGGGCTGAACGTGTCGCTGCAGAAGGGCAAAATCACCTTCGAGCTGCCGCCGGGCTTTAGCGATCAGACGCTGAACAGCGGCATCATCAACGACAGCACCTCCACCATTCAGCGCTTCCTCGACGGCAAGTCGCGCCAGAGCGCGGTTTCGTCCGAGGTGATCCCGCCGGACGACATGAAGCTCAACACCAGCGACAAAATGCTGAAAGAGCTGGCGCAGAGCGCCATCACGGTGCTGGCCGAGCGCTATCAGAATATCCAGACCACCAAAGAAGAGAACTTCACCGTCGGCAAACAGAAGTTTCGTCGGGTGGATACCGAGCAGACCGTCAACGGGCAGAAGGTGGTGTCCACGCTGGTGCTGACGGTGTTCAACAAGCGGGTGGTGACGCTGCAAATGCTGTCGCCGGCCAAAACGCCGGAAGTGCACCAGGCGCTGGTGCAGCGGATTATCGATACCCTGGCGGTGAAGTAAGGGCGCCGCGCCGCGGCCAGGACGAAGCGGAGGAGAACGGATGAAGCTTATCGGCAGTTACACCAGTCCCTTTGTGCGCAAGATTTCCGTGATGCTGCTGGAGAAGGGGATCGCGTTCGAATTCGTCAACGATCCGCCGTATGAGCCCGGCAGCCGGGTGAAGGAGCTGAACCCGCTCGCCAAGGTGCCGGTGCTGATCGCCGATGACGGCGAGGTGTTTTACGACTCGCCGGTGGTGGCCGAATACCTTGAGCTGCTGGCGGTGGAACCGGCGTTCTTGCCGGCCGATCGCGCCGCCGCGTTGCGCGTCCGCCAGGTGGCGGCGCTGGCGGACGGCGTGACCGAAGCGGCAGCGACCCTGTTTCGCGAAAGCCGGCGCGCGCCGGAAAAACAGGACGAAAACTGGATGCTGCGCCAGCGTGACAAACTGACGCAGGGGTTGGATGCGCTGGAGGCGCTGGCGCGGGAAAAAACGTGGCTCAATGCCGAGCGGCTGACGCTGGCGGATATCGCCACCGGCTGCGCGCTGGGCTACCTCAATTTCCGCCGCATCCTGCCCAACTGGTGCGTTGAGCGCCCGGCGCTGGTCAAGCTGGCCGAACGCCTGTTCGCCCGCGAAAGCTTCGCCCGCACCTCGCCTCCCTGAGCTTTTTTCTCCCCCGCCGCGGCGGGGTTTTGCTATGCCGATACGTCTAAACTGAAAACCGAGCGACCATGAGCACTGAATCCCACCTTCTTTACAGCCAACTGCCCGCCATTGACCGCCTGCTGCGAGAACCCGCGATTGAACCGCTGGTGGCGCAGCATGGCCAGACGCTGATCGGCGAACTGCTGCGCCGGCTGCAGGCCGAGGCGCGCGCCGCTATCAAGCAACAGCAATGTTTACCCGCCTGGTGCGACGACTGGCCACAGGCGCTGCGGGCGGAGCTGGCCCGGCAGCAACGCCCGGCTTTGCTGCCGGTGTTCAACCTCAGCGGCACCGTGCTGCACACCAACCTCGGGCGCGCCCTGCTGGCGCAGCCGGTGAAGGACGCGGTAAGCGCGGTGATGGGGGAGGCGGTGACGCTGGAGTACGATCTGGACGGCGCCGGGCGCGGCCATCGCGATCGGGCGGTGGCGGATTTGCTGTGCCGGCTGACCGGCGCGGAGGACGCCTGCATCGTCAATAACAACGCGGCGGCGGTGCTGCTGATGCTGGCGGCGATCGCCCCCGGCAAAGAGGTGGTGGTGTCGCGCGGCGAGCTGGTGGAGATCGGCGGCGCGTTCCGCATACCCGACGTGATGCGCCAGGCGGGCTGCCAACTGGTGGAGGTCGGCACCACCAACCGCACCCATCTGAAAGATTACCGCCAGGCCATCAACGAGCAGACCGGCCTGTTGATGAAGGTGCACACCAGCAACTACAGCATTCAGGGCTTTACCGCGGCGGTCGACGAGGCCGAACTGGCGCAGCTCGGGGCCGAACAGGGCGTGCCGACCACCACCGATCTGGGCAGCGGCTCGCTGATCGACATGGCGCAGTACGGCCTGCCCGCCGAACCGATGCCGCAGCGGCTGCTGGCCGCCGGCGTCGATCTGGTGACGTTCTCCGGCGATAAGCTGCTGGGCGGCCCGCAGGCCGGCATCATCGTCGGCAAAAAGGCGCTGATCGCTCGCCTGCAGCAGCATCCGCTCAAACGCGCGCTGCGCGTCGGCAAGCTGACGCTGGCGGCCCTGGAGGCCACGCTGCGGCTCTATCTGCAGCCGGAAAAACTGGCTGAGCAGCTGCCGACGCTGCGGCTGCTGACCCGCCCGCAGCTGGAGATGCAACAGGCGGCCGAGCGGCTGCTGGCGGCGCTGACGCCACGGTTTACCGCCGATTTCGAGCTGCGCGCCGAACCGTGCTGGTCGCAGATTGGCAGCGGTTCACTGCCGGTGGATCGCCTGCCCAGCTATGCGCTGACCTTCACGCCGCGCGACGGCCGCGGCGCCACGCTGGAGGCGCTGGCTGAACGCTGGCGCCGCCTGCCCCAGCCGGTGATCGGCCGCCTCGGCGACGGCCGGCTGTGGCTGGATCTGCGCTGTCTGGAACAGGAAGGGGCGCTGATCGAAGCGCTGAACGCCTCATGATCATCGCCACCGCCGGCCATGTCGATCATGGCAAAACCACCCTGCTGCAGGCGATCTCGGGGATCAACGCGGATCGCCTGCCGGAAGAAAAGCGCCGCGGCATGACCATCGATCTGGGTTACGCCTACTGGCCGCAGCCGGACGGCCGGGTGCTGGGTTTTATCGACGTGCCCGGCCACGAGAAATTCCTCGCCAATATGCTGGCGGGCGTCGGCGGTATCGACCATGCATTGCTGGTGGTGGCCTGCGACGACGGCGTGATGGCGCAAACCCGCGAGCATCTGGCGATCCTGCGCCTGAGCGGGCGCCCGGCGCTGACGGTGGCGTTGACCAAGGCCGACCGGGTGGACGCGGCGCGTGTCGACGAGGTACGCCGCCAGGTGCGCGACGAACTGGTGCGCCAGGGCTGGCCCGATGCGCCGCTGTTTGTTACCGCGGCGGCGGCGGGGGAAGGCATCGAGGCGCTGCGCGCGCATTTGCTGGCGCTGCCCTCCGGCGAGCACGCGCTGACGCGCCGTTTTCGCCTGGCGGTAGACCGTGCGTTCAGCGTCAAAGGGGCGGGGCTGGTGGTGACCGGCACCGCGCTCGGTGGCCGGGTGCAGGTGGGGGATTCGCTGTGGCTGACCGGCGCCGACGCGCCGGTGCGGGTGCGTGGCCTGCACGCCCAAAATCAGACCGTGGAGCAGGCGCAGGCCGGGCAACGCATTGCGTTGAACATCAGCGGCGATGTCGATAAAGACCGGATCGCGCGCGGCGACTGGCTGCTGGCGCAGCGTCCACCGGAAGCGGCGGAACGCATTCTGGTGGCGCTGGAAGCGGATCGGCCGATCCGCCATTGGCAGCCGCTGCATCTGCACCATGCCGCCAGCCACATCACCGGGCGCATTTCGCTGCTGAACGACGGGTTGGCGGAACTGATCCTCGATCGCCCGCTGTGGCTGGCGGAAAACGATCGGCTGGTGCTGCGCGACATCGGCGCACGGCAAACGCTGGGCGCGGCCCGGGTGCTCAGGCTGAGCGCGCCCAAGCGCGGCAAGCGCCAGCCGGACTACCTGGCATGGCTGCAGGCTCTGGCGCAGGCGCAAGACGATGCGCAGGTGCTGGCGCTTGAGCTGCCGCAGGGCGCGCTGTCGCTGGCGGCGTTCGCCTGGGCGCGTCAGTTGACCGACGACGGCCTGGCGGCACTGCTGGCGGATCGCGATCTGCTGATCGTCGGTGACCGGGCGCTGGCGCAGGATCAGGTGCAACAGGCGGAGAGCCGGCTGCTGCAGGTGCTGGCGGAGTACCACCAACAGCACGCCGACCAGCTGGGGTTAGGGCGCGCCCGCCTGCGGCGCATGGCGCTGCCTCAGCAGCCGGAAGCGTTGGTGTTTATGATGATCGATCGGCTGTTGAAGGCCGGTGCGCTGCGCAATACGCGCGGCTGGCTGCATTTGCCGGAACACGGTCTGGCATTCAGCGCCGAAGAGGCGCCGCTGTGGGCGCGCATCGAACCGCTGTTCGGCGACGAGCCGTGGTGGGTGCGCGATCTGGCGAGCGAGTTGGGCGAGGAAGAGAGCCGGGTACGGGCGCTGCTGCGCAAGGCGGCTCAGCTGGGCTATGTGACGGCGGTGGTGGTGGATCGCTACTACCTCAGCCGACGCATCGATCAGTTCGCGGCGCTGATCCGCGAGCTGGATGCGGAGCGTGGCGGCGCCAACGCCGCCGACTTCCGCGATCGGCTCGGCGTCGGGCGCAAGCTGGCGATCCAGGTGCTGGAGTTCTTCGATCGCAGCGGTTTTACCCGCCGCAAGGGTAACGAGCATCTGTTGCGCGACGGCGGGTTGTTCGGCAACTGATTGCGTGTTTTTTGTTCTCTGATGGCGGTATAATCAGCTTTAATCACTTTGATTGATGTCGATTGTATTGAGGAGCAAGACGATGAATACGAAAGTCATCACCGCTCATGTGCCGCTGCCTTTGGCTGAAAAGGTGGATGAAATGGCCGCCAAACTTGACCGCTCACGGGGATGGATAGTGAAGCAAGCCCTCGCCGCCTGGCTTGAGCAAGAGGAAGAGCGCCGTCGATTAACGCTGGCGGCGCTGGCCGATGTCGAACAGCAAAACGTTATCGATCATGAGTCGGTAGAAGCCTGGGCTGCCAGCCTGGACAGTGACGATCCGCTGCCGGTACCGCGCTGATGGAGTTAAAATGGACGAGTAAGGCGCTATCGGATTTGGCGCGTTTGTTTGAGTTTCTTGCTTTGGCTAACCGTACTGCGGCAGCGAATTCGGTGAAGGCTTTGGTCGCCGCGCCTAAAGCGTTGCTCGATAATCCTCGCTTGGGTGAAAGGTTGGACGAGTTTTTACCGCAGGAGGTGAGGCGTATTCTGGTCGGCCGCTATGAGATACGTTACCAGGTGCAGCCGGCAACGATTTATGTTCTGCGTATTTGGCATACCCGCGAAGAGCGATAGGCCGAATTCCCCTAGCCGATAAACCTGACGGCGGCCCGGCTGACGTCGGGCGTTTGGGCGGCGAGAAACGCCTGTAAGCGTTCGATCAGCGGCCGTTTCGCCGACTCCGCCGGCCAAACCAGATAGTAACCGTCGCCGGTGCGCACGGCGGCGTCACAAGGCAGCGCCAATAACCCCTCCTCAATGGTTCGCAGGCTCAGCGCCAGATCCCCGATCGAGACACCGTGCCCGGCGATGGCCGCCGCATTGCCCTGTTCCAGCGAATCAAATACCTGGCCGCGTGCAAGATCGATCGGGGCCGCGATGCCGCTTTTTTGCAGCCAGCGCCGCCAGTCGCGCCGATCGGGTGAAGGGTGGATCAGCGGGCAGGCGGCGAGATCGCGCTGCCCGTCGGCGAGCAGCGCGGGGGCGCAAATCGGGATCAGCCATTCGTCGAACAGCTTGGCGGCGGCGGTGTTGGCGCCGAAATGGCCGTTGCCGAGCAGGATGGCGCAGTCGTAGGGTTCGCTGAAAAAATCCACGCTGTCGATGTCCATCCAGACGCTGGCTGCCTGCACGTCGAACGCCTGCGCCGTTTGCCGGAACCGGCTTAGGCAGTCCAGCAGCCAGCGCATGGTCAGGGTGGAGGGCGCCTTCAGCCGCAGCAGATCGCGGTGGCTTCTGAACAGCTCGCAGGCTTGCTCGATGCGGCCAAACCCTTGCTGCAGCTCGGCGGCGAAGATTTTCCCCTGCGGCGTGACCTCGATACGCGGGCCGTTGCGCTGGAACAGCCGGCAGCCGAAGTGCTGCTCCAGCGTTTTGATGTGCTTGCTGACCGCGCTCGGGGTGAGATGCAGCTCCTCGGCGGCCAGCGTGAACGAGCCGGTGCGGGCGGCGCTTTCGAAGGCGCGCAGGGCGTAAAGCGGCGGAAGGGAACTGGCCATCTCGGCGTCTCTAATAATGAGTCTGATTCACAGTAAACGACAGGATTACTCCTTTTTCAAGGCGGGGGCGGCGGCATGATAATGGCGCGACGCCAACTGACTGAATGTGAGTGAAATAAAGATGAACCTGTCGTTACTGGCGGCGTATTTCGCCGCCATTTTGTTGCTGATCGCCACGCCGGGGCCGGTGGTGGCGATGGTGGCCAACACCGCCGCGCGCTTTGGCGCCCGGCGTGCGCTGTTGACCGCGCTGGGCAGCAACGGGGCCTCCTTGTTGCTGATCGGCATCGCCGCGCTGATTATCACCGGGCTGTTCGCCGTGGATATGCGCATGCTGCAGTGGGTAGGTCTGCTGGGTTGCCTGTTTATCGGCCGTATGGCGATCGTCTCGCTGTATGAGGATTTATCCGCGCGAACCCCCGATGCGCAGCCCGTTGCGCCGCCGCAAAAACGCTCGGCGATCCTGAACGGTTTTCTGGTGGGCATCGCCAACCCCAAAGACATTGTCTTCTTCGTCGCCTTTTTCCCGCAGTTCATCGCCGTCACCCCCTCGATCGGCGCCAGCCTGACGCTACTGACCGCGCTGTGGGTGCTGGCGGACTTCGCCATCTTGCTGACCTATATCACCCTGCTGTCGGGAATGGCGCTGCAGCACGCGCGGCGGGCGATCTCTGTCCTGTCGGCGTCGCTGCTGTTGGGGGTGGCGGTAGTGGGAGCGGGGTATGCGCTGTGGGGGCTGCTCGGCTGAAGCCGCATAAAAAACGCCGGTCGGGAAACCGGACCGGCGTTTTATCGTGGCATTTAAGCCGCGCCGGTCGGCTGCGGCGTGGGGTCGCCGTTGCGGCGTTTGCCGAGGAACAGCGCCACCAGCGTCAGCCAGCACAGGCCGCTGATGAGGTTGAACAGGTTGAACAGCCCGCTGCCGCCCCAGACGTAGGCGACCTTGGCCAGCTCGATGCCGACGGTGAACACCATCATGCTCAGCATGCCCATGGTGGCTGATACCGTGCCCTTGCTGACGTTGCTTGAGAACAGCGTCAGGCGGTACAACCCGGCGTTGGCGAGGCCAATGCCGAAGGCGTACAGGCTCAGGCCGGCGGTCATCCACAGGTAGGCGTGGCTGGAGAACTGGGTTGCCAGCGCGGCGATCAGCAACCCCAGCAGCATCGGGCCTGCGCCCAGCTTGATCAGGCGCTCCACGCTGTTTTTGCCGGTCAGGCGCGCCAGCGTCAGGTTGCCGAGGATCAGCGCGCCGAACACCGGGATTTGCAGCAGGCCGTAGTCCAGCGTCGACAGCGACTCACCGCTGATCAGGATCACCGGCGACTGGGCGATCCAGGCCAGCAGCGGCAGGCTGGCGAAACCGATCGCCAGCGCGCCGCACAGGAAGCGGCGGTTGCCCAGCACCTGGCGGTAGTCGCGCCACAGGTTGGCGGCGGAGAACGCCTCGCCCTGCAGCGTGGCGGTTTCCGGCATCGCTTTCCACAGGCCGTAGAAGGCGATGGCCGCCAGCGCGGCGAACAGTACGAACATGCTCTGCCACGGCGCGACGTGGATCAGCGCCGCGCCGGCCAGCGGCCCGAGCAGCGGGGCGATCAGCGCCACGTTGGCCATCAGCGCGGTGATTTTGATGCACACCGCCTCTTCGAACGACTCCTGAATGGTGGCGTAGCCGACGGCGCCGATAAAGCACAGGCCGATGCCCTGCAGGAAACGCATGGCGATGAACTGTTCGATGGTGGTGACCAGCAGGATCGCCAGGCAGGCGACGATAAAGAACGCCACCCCGGCCAGCATCACCGGGCGACGGCCGCGGCGATCCGACAGCGGCCCGAGCAGCCACTGCAGGAAGATGCCGCCGGCCAGATAGGCGGTCATCGAGGTGGGTACCCACTCTTCGCCGGCGTTGAAATCCGCCACGACGGCCAGCATGCCCGGCTGAATCATATCGTTGCCGATATAGGTGGCGAACTCGAACAGCACCAGACAAAGAGGGAATAAAAGCGCCTGTCGGCCCAAACGTGCCGCAGGTGGTAATGTCGTTTTCATATTATTGTACTGATAGTAAAAGAGAAAAAGGAACTGCCAGGGCGGGAAGCGCAAACTGAGCGAGTTGTGGCGGCTATTTTGCCGCCAATTGTTCACCTTCGCAATAATAAGGTGTTGTTTAAGTGCATTCTGATATTTCGCTTTTGGGTTGTCGCCGAACGCCGTGCCCGATAACCTCTTCTTAACATATCAATATGACACAAGATCGGGCGAGCGTTTGAGCGAGAAAATCGGCTGGATAGACAACCTGCGGGCGATGGCGTGCATGATGGTGGTGATGATCCACGCCACCACCTATTACGTCACCAACGGCGCGGCGATAGGGCTGCACAATTGGGATATCGCCAACGTGCTGAACTCGCTGTCGCGCGTGTCGGTGCCGCTGTTTTTCATGATTTCCGGCTACCTGTTCTTCGGCGACAAGAGCGCCGGCCGGCGGCATTTCACCCGTATCGCCTGCTGCATTCTGTTCTACAGCGCCATCGCGCTGATCTATATCGCGACCTTTACCAAGATCGGCTTCTGGCCGTCGCTGCGCGCCATCCTGCAAAAGCCGGTGTTCTATCATCTGTGGTTTTTCTATGCCATTGCGGTGATTTACCTGCTGTCGCCGCTGATCAGCGTCAAGCCGGTGTCGCGCCGTTACCTGGCCGCCGCGCTGGTGGTGTTGGCGGCGATCGCCAACCCGAATACCGACAAGCTGACCTTCGGCAACGTGCACCTGCTGCCGGTTAACCTGTATATCTACGGCGATACCTTCTACTACCTGCTGTATGCGCTGGCCGGGCGGGCGATTGGCATGATGGAGGCGCGCGGGCGCGTCGTGGGCTGGCTGGCGGCGCTGGGATTTGCGCTGTGCGTGGCGCTGATCGCGCGCGGCACCAAGCACCAGCTGTTCATCAACGGCAACTTCGCCGATACCTACTATATCTACAGCGGCCCGCTGGTGTTTATGGCGGCGGTGGCGCTGCTGGTGTGGGTGAAACACTGTCTGCCGCAGCCGATCGGCTGGCTGAGCGCGTTCTCCCGCCATTCGCTGGCGATCTACGGTTTTCACGCCCTGATCGTCAACGTGATGCGCAGCCGGCACTTGGATTTCACCGGCCACCCGCTGCTGGATATCTTCTGGGTGTTCGGTGTGGCGCTGGGGCTCAGCCTGCTGCTGTCTGTCGGCCTGCAGCGGCTGGATACCCGCCGGCTGGTGTCATAGCGGCGAGCGCTGGCGCTGCTGGGCGCGGCGCAGCTGCCGCCCGGAAGAAAAGCCGGCCGCCAACGCGGCCTTCTCCAACCCATATCCTTGCTGCAGACGCTGTTGCGCCACCGCCAGCCGCAGCTGCTCATGATATTCCCGCACGCTGATGCCGACGTGGCTGCGAAACAGCCGTGCCAGATGGCGGCTGCTGACGTGCGCTTTTTCCGCCACCTGCGGCACCGACCAGTCGGCCTCCGGCTCGGCGGCCATCACGTCCTGCGCGCGGTGCACCGCCGGGTGCAGGTGGTTGCGGTAGCGCAGCCAGGGCGACAGCTGCGGATCGTCCCCGGCGCGGCGGAAATAGACCACCATATCGCGGGCGACGTCGCGCGCCCGGCCGGAGCCGCAGTGGCGGTGGACCAGGTGCAGCGCCAAATCGATGCCGGTGGTGATGCCCGCGCTGGTGTAGACGCCGCGATCTTCGACGAAGATACGGTTCTCTTTCACCTGCGCTGCCGGTGCCTGCCGGCGGATACGCTCGATAACGTCGTGGTGGGTGGTGCACTGATAGCCGTCGAGCAGCCCGGCCTGCGCCGCCAGCAGCGCGCCGGAGCAGATGCACACCAGGGTGATGCGCTGTCGCTGCAGATCGGGCCGCAGCGTCGCCAGCCAGCGACGCGCCTGCTCGGCCTCTTCCCCGGCGAAATAGCGCTGCGAATCGCCGACGCCCGGCAGCACCAGGATGGCGCCGTCTTCCAAGCGTTCGGGCAACGGCTGCAGGCCGCTCAGCGTCATGCCGATGGAGCAGATGATCTGTGGCGACGGGCTGAGATAACGCAGGCTGAACTGCCCCGCGAGGCGCAGGGTTTCCGCCGGGCCGCTGACGTCCAGCGACAGCACGTTGGGCAACAGCAGAAAATAGACGGCCTGCGACATGGTTACTCCTGTGCGAGTTGCGCCAGCGCCTCATCCACGCTGGCGATGCGGGCGAAACGATCGACCAGTACGGTTTCAGTATGCCGCTTCAGCTGCGCGGGGGTAAAGACTTCGCCGTCGGGATGGCGCATCGGGAAGGTCAGCGTCGCCTCGGTGACGAAGGTCACCCGATAACCGAGATCGGACGCCACCCGGGTGGTGGTTTCGCAGCACTGCTCGGTACGGATGCCGGAGACGATCAGGTGGTTGATATCCCGCTCGCGCAGCCAGGCGTCGAGGCCGGATTCGGTCAGCGCATTGTGCACATGCTTATGCACGGTGATATCCGCCTGGTGGGTGAGGAACGGCAGGCGCTGCACGTGGCCTGATGCCAGCGAGAACGGCCCCTGCGGCGAAACGTGCAGCACGTCGACCAGCGCCGCGCCGCGTTGTTGGCAGCCCGCGATCAGGCGGGTCAGCGCCTGCTGAAACGCCGGCAGATCGTCCTCCTGCCAGAATGGACGGTGCTGGAATGATTGCTGGACATCGATGATCAATAACGCGCTCTGTGACATTTTCGGCCCTCCGCCAGTGTGTGTAGCGACCATCTTGCGCCGCGCCTTACTCTGGCAGAAGGCCAAAAACGGCCATCATGATGACAACAGCGGACCGACCTTAGGCTTTGCTCACCTGGCCGGCCACCAGACGCCCCTGATGGAAGGTGGCGCTGCGCGCCGGCAGGCGGGCGACCGCCTCGGCGGAACAGCTGGCGTTGACCAGCACGAACTCGGCGGCGTCGCCGGCTTTCGGCCAGGCGCGCTGGCCCTTATCGTCCAGCGGCAGCACGCCGCCGGTGGAGATGGCCATGGCGCGCGACAGGTGATACTCGTCGGAGCCGCGGTACAGCTGGGCATACAGGTTAGCCTTCTCCAGAATGTCGCCGGTGCCGAACGGCGACCAGTGGTCGATCACGCTGTCGGTGCCGGTCATCACGAACACCCCTTTCTCGCTGAGCTGCGGCAGCGGCATCATCAGGCCGCCGATCGGCACCGTAGAGGCGATAGTGATCTGCTGCGCCGCCAGCCGGGTGGCGGTTTCCGCCAGTTCGCCCGGCGTCAGCGTGGTCAGGGCGAAAGCGTGGCTGATGGTGACCTTGCCGCGCAGCGCCGGGTTTTGCTCCACGGTGGCGATCATGTAGTTAATGGCGGCTACCCCGGCCGGGCTGGTCTCATGCAGGTGAATATCCACGCCTTTGCCGGTATCGAGGGCGATCTGGAACATGGCGTCCAGCGATTTCTCCATCGCGCCGTCGACGTTGGTCGGATCGAGCCCGCCGACGTACTGCACGCCCATCTGCATCGCTTCGCGCATCAGCGCATCGACCCTGGAGTGCAGCAGGCCGTGCTGCGGGAAGGCGACGATTTCACAGCTGAAATCCGCCCGGTGGTTTTCCAGCGCGCGCTGCAGGTGCTCCAGGCTTTTCAGGCCGCTGACCGGATCGATATTGCAGTGGCTGCGCGCCACGGTGCTGCCTTTGGACTGCAGCAGGGCGATCAGGTTTTCCGCCCGCTGCTGCGAGGTGGGCAGCAGTTTCGGGATCAGCGTCTGCTCCAGCGCGATCATGTCCATGATGGTCTTGCCCTGGCGCGGGCGCGGCGCCTGCCACGGGCCGCTGTAGAAGGTTTTGTCCAGGTGGATGTGCATGTCGCGGAACGCCGGCAGCAGCAGCTGGCCCTGCGCCTGATAGCGGGGCACGCCGGCGGGCAGGGAGGCGTTGGCGGCGTGAATGGCGGCGATCTTGCCGTCTTTGATCTCCAGCGTGTACAGCGCGGTGCGGGTGCCGATCACCGTTTCGCCGTCGTATTCAAAACCGTCTTCCAGCCGCACCTCACTCAGGCAGTAGTGGCGATCGGTCAGGGTCATCGGTGCCGGTGCGCACTGCCCGTCGCCCGGTGACGCGGCCTGCGCCATGCCGCCGGTCAGGCCGATCACCGCGCAGGCGGTGGTGAGTTTGCCGGTTTGGCTGAGGAAGGCTCTGCGGCCCGGTTGTTGAGGGTTTTCCACGTTCGGTTCCTTAATCCAGAGGTGAGGGGTGAAACATCCCCCAATTTAGGAGAGGAACCGGCCGGTTGGCAGCGACATTTACCACTGGTGACTATTCGATTTGGTAATGATCGGCGTCTGCTGGCGGAAGGGGGCTCTTGGCTTGCTCTTTCGCAGCTTTAATGGCTACATTTGTAGTCATTAAAGCTACATTGAGGTCAGCGTGATGCACGATCCGATGCTCGAATTGCTGTTCAGCGAATACCGTAGAAAAGTGCTAAGCCTGCTGTTTATTGAAGCCGGGCAGGTGTTTCATGTGCGAGAAATTGCGCGGCGCACCGCAACTCAGGCCGGGACTTTACACAAAGAGTTGAGCAGGCTGGCTGAAGCCGGCATCTTGCTCAGGCAGCGGCAGGGCAACCAAATTTGCTATCAGGCCAACGCCGATTGCCTGATTTTTCCCGAGCTGGCGGCGATTTTCCGCAAGGCCTGCGGGCCGGCTGCACGCTTACGGCAGGTGTTGACAGGATTTGGGGAAGACATCGAACGGGCTTTCATCTTTGGTTCCGTCGCCAGTGGCAAAGCGACGGCGGCCAGTGATATCGATATTCTGATCGTCGGTAAACTGTCTTTTGCGGATGTGATTCAGGCGGTTTATCCACTGCAGGCAACGCTGGGTCGGGAAATTAACCCCAAACTGTACTCGCCGGAAGAGTGGCAAGCGGCTTTGGCCGAGAACTCCGCGTTTATTCAGGACATTATGGATAAACCCCAACTCTGGATTGTGGGAGACAAGGATGACGCTGGACAATCTGGTCGGGCTGGGACTGGAGGTGATAACGCCTGACGCGAGGGCGATTAAAAAATTGCTGGCCGCCGCCGCTCGCAACCGACGCGATGCGGGTATCACTCAGCTCAGCAATGAGAGCCGTTTCGACACGGCATATAAGGCGGTCATGCAAATGGCTAATGCCGCTTTACAAGCCAAGGGATACCGCACGCTGACCAGCAAACCCGGCCATCACCAGATCATGATCCAATCGTTGCCGCTCACCGTCGGGCTGCCGCGCGAGGCAATGATCTGCCTGGACGCATTGCGAAAGCAGCGCAACGTGGCGGATTATTCCGGCGATTTGGTGACGGACGCTGCGGTACAGGCTTGCCTTGAGCAGACAGAGGCGCTGTGGGGGCGGCTTATCGACTGGCTGCAGCGCGAATATCCGCAGATAGTGGCGTAAGCGGCCTCACTTCAACCCGCAAAACACCGCCAGCCGCTGGGCCAGCGCCAGCGTGGCGGCGGGGGCGCCGTCGCGGTAGTAGAGCGCCAGTTCGAAGCTGTCTATCGGCGGTAATCCTTCGGCTTCGCCCAACACCCGATGCGTGGGCAGACGGCAGCCGGCCGGCAGCAGGGTGACGCCCAGCCCGGCGGCGGAAGCGGCGGTCAGCGCCGCCAGGCTGGCGCTGCTGTAGCCGATGCGCCAGCGTTTGCCGAGGTTGTCCAGCGCCTGGCACAGCTCGTCGCGGTACAGGCCGCTGAGCGGAAATACCGCCAGCGGCACCGGCGATTGCTCGATGGCCGGGAAGGCCAGGCTGTCCAGCCACAGCAGCGGTTCCGGCCGCGCGGCGCGCGGCGGTTGCCGGCGGCGCTGCTTCACCAGGATCAGATCCAGCTCTTCACGCGCGTAGGCGCTGTGCAGATCGGCGCTCAGGCCGCTGGCGACGTCCAGCCGCAGGTGCGGGTGCTCACGGCTGAAGTCGGCCAGCAGCTCGGTGGTGGGCACGGCGAAATCCTCCGGCATGCCGATCCGCAGTACGCCGTCGCGCCAGATGCCGGTCAGCGCGTCGTGGGCTTCTTCATTCAGCGCGATGATGCGGCGCGCGTAGCTCAACAGCTTCACGCCTTCTTCAGTCAGCAGCACCTGATGCGAGGAGCGTTCAAACAACGGTTTGCCCAACATCTCTTCCAGCCGGCGCACCTGCTGGCTGACGGTGGACTGCGACAAGAACACTCGCTCTGCGGCGCGGGTGAAGCTGTTGCTGTCGCACACGGCGACGAAGCTGAGCAGCAGCTGCGGATTGAACATCGGGTAGCGATTCATTTTCCCACTGTTGGCTATTTTATTATTTAATTTCCCAATACTAGCGGCGTTGCCTACAGTAACGCAACGCTGCGGCGATCGCGCTGTGACGCCGCACTCTTCATTTCGCAGTACCAGGAATATACCGTGTTAAATCATTCTGTTAATTCACCTTCTCCACGTCGCTGGTTCAACCCCCTGTTGCTGGCGCTGGTGTTGATCGGCCTGAACATGCGGCCGCTGTTGACCTCGATCGGCCCGTTGCTGCCGACGCTGCGCCAGGCCACCGGACTGAGCTTTGGCGGCGCGGCGCTGCTGACCACGCTGCCGGTGCTGATGATGGGGCTGATGGCGCTGGCGGGCGGCGCCATCAATCGGCTGTTCAGCGAACGCAGCGCCGTGACGTTGAGCCTGCTGGCGATCGGGCTGGGCGCGCTTTGGCGCGAACTGGCCCCCGGCAGCGTGCAACTGTTAATGAGCGCGGTGCTGGGCGGGCTCGGCATCGGGGTGATCCAGGCGGTGATGCCCGGCATCATCAAGCATCACTTCCTTAAAAGCATGGCGCTGGTGGCCGGGCTGTGGTCGGCGGCGCTGATGGGTGGCGGCGGTCTGGGGGCGGCGATCACCCCATGGCTGATGAGTACGGGGCGCGACTGGCACAGCGCGCTGGCCTGGTGGGCGTTGCCGGCCCTGGTGGCGCTGCTGGCCTGGTGGCCGGTCAGCCGCGGGCTGTCTCGCCTGGGCGCGGCGGGAGAACACCGCGGCCCAAGCCTGCTGCGCAACCGGCGCGCCTGGCTGCTCGGTGCCTATTTCGGCCTGATCAACGGCGGTTATACCAGCCTGATCGCCTGGCTGCCACCGTACTACATGCAGCTCGGCTGGCAGCCGCAGGCCAGCGGTTCGCTGCTGGCGCTGATGACCTTCGGCCAGGTGATGGGCGCGCTGCTGCTGCCGGCACTGGCGCGCAATCATGACCGGCGGCCGCTGCTGCTGTTGGCCTTGATGATGCAACTGATCGGCTTTATCGGCCTGATTTACCTGCCGCAAACGCTGCCGTGGCTGTGGGTGCTGGTTTCCGGGCTGGGGCTGGGCGGCGCGTTCCCGCTGTGCCTGGTGCTGGCGCTTGATCACCTGCACCAGCCGGCGGCGGCAGGGCGGCTGGTGGCCTTTATGCAGGGCGTCGGCTTCCTGCTGGCGGGCGTCACGCCTTACCTTTCCGGCCTGCTGCGCGACTACAGCGGCGGCTTCGTGCTGGACTGGCAGATCCACGCGCTGCTGGTGGTGGTGCTGATCGCCATCACCTGGCGCTTCCACCCGCACAGCTATCGGCGGGCGTTCGCCGAATAATATTTCTGTCATTGCCGCTCCCTATAGTGACGTTGCTTTTACTTCTGGGCGATAACAACGAAAAGGAACAATGACATGCACAACACCAAAACCCGGCTGGCGCTGCTGGTCGGCTGCATGGCGCTGAGCGCCAACCTGTGGGCCGAGGCGCAGCCGGTGCAGGCGACGCTGGCGGGGCATGCGCTGCTGCCGGTGAAATCCGCCGTTTCCACACCGAAGGATGCGCCGAGCGATTTGCAGCAGAGCGGCAAATACACCAGCGGCAAACGCGTCACCGAGTTGGGCAGCGTGGCGGGCAAATCCGCCGATCGCCTGACCGGCATCGGCCTGCCGATCGACGGCCAACCGCTGCAGGGCCACTCCGGCATCAAGCACATGCCCGACGGCACCTACTGGGTGCTGACCGACAACGGCTTCGGCAGCAAAGCCAACTCCCCGGACGCCATGCTGTACCTCAACCACTACAAGATCGATTTCAAAGACGGCACGGTTGCGCCGCTGAAGACGGTGTTCCTGCACGATCCGGATAAAAAGGTGCCGTTCCATATCATCAATGAGAGCACCGAGAAGCGCTATCTGACCGGCAGCGATTTCGATCCGGAAAGCTTCCAGTTTGCCGACGATGCCTTGTGGATCGGCGAAGAATTCGGCCCTTACCTGATCAAGGCCGACCTGAACGGCAAAGTGCTGGCGGTGTTCGACACCCTGGTGGACGGCAAGGTAGTGAAATCGCCGGACAACCCGACGCTGACCCTGCCGGGCGCGCCGGACGGCAAGCAGAACTTCCAGGTGGCACGCTCCAAAGGCTTTGAAGGCATGGCCGCCTCGCCGGACGGCAGCAAGCTGTACCCGCTGCTGGAAGGGGCGCTGTGGGACGGCGAGCAGTTCGAGAACGTCGGCGGCAAACGCTATCTGCGGGTGCTGGAGTTCGACGTGAAACAGCAGGCCTGGACCGGTCGCAGCTGGCAGTACGTGCTGGAAGACAACCAGAATGCCATCGGCGACTTCAACATGATCGACGCCACCCACGGGTTGGTGATCGAGCGCGACAACGGCGAAGGCACGCCGGATAAAGCCTGCGCCGCCGGTGCGCCGACCGACAACTGCTTCAGCCAGGTGGCCAAGTTCAAGCGGGTGTATAAAATCGCTTTCTCGGACGCCAACGTTGGCAAACCGGTCGAGAAACTGGGCTATATCGACCTGATGAACATTCAGGATCCGAACAAGCTGGCGCGCAAGCCGCTGAACGACGGCGTGCTGACCTTCCCGTTCTTCACCATCGAGAACGTGGACGTGGTGGACGCCAACCACATCATCGTCGGCAACGACAACAACTTCCCGTTCTCCTCCAGCCGCCAGCCCAATATGGCGGATGACAACGAATTCATCCTGCTGGACGTGAAGGATTTTCTGAAGTAGCTCCCCCCCGGCCGCCGAATCGCCGGCGGCCGCCATTTCCTGCTTAGCGCAGCGAACAAACTGCGCTATAATCAGCGCCTTGCTTCCCTCTTCTCCAAGGAAGATCCTCGTCCCCGGTGGGGCGGCCGGACTTCAAATCCGGTTGGGGCCGCCAGCGGTCCTGGGCAGGTTCGACTCCTGTGATCTTCCGCCACCTTATCGCCAATAACCCCCTTACTCCCTCTGCAAAAAGAACTGCTTGATGGTCTGCCGCAGCCAGCGGTGCGCCGGATCGCGATCCAGGCGCGGATGCCAGGCCTGCACGATAAACACCGACTCCAGCTCGAGCGGCAGCTCGATCTCCGCCAATGGCAGGTGGATGTTGCTCACCCCCTGCAGCACGTGGCGCGGCAGCGGCAGGATGAAGTCCGATTTCATGGTCAGCATCATCGCCGAATGGAAGCCCGGCAGGGTCAGAGCGACGTTGCGCTGCAGGCCGAGATCGCGCAGCGCATCGTCGATCGGCCCCTGCGTGCGCCCGCGGCGAGAAACGCTGATATGCGGGTAATGGGTCAGGGTTTCGGGCGTTACCTGGCCGATGATCGGGTGACCAGGGCGCACTAGCGCCTGAAAGGTGCTGGTGAACAGGCTCTGCGTCTTGATTTCCGGGTGCCAGTCGCGTGAGGAACCGATCACCAGATCCACCTTGCCGCTGCGCAGCGCGTCATCTTCGCCGTCGCTTTCGGCGATAAACTTCAGGCCGCTTAACGGCGCCATGTCCCGCAGCGTCTCCAGCAAGCCGCCCGCCAGCGCGCCGATAAAAATGTCGTTGGCGCGAATGGTGAAGGTTCGGGTCAGCTTGCCGGGCTCGAAGGATTCACTCGGCGCGATCAGCGCGGCGGCCTGCTCGATGATCTCGCCGAGCTGGCGTTTCAACTCCAGCGCGCGCGGCGTCGGCACCAGATGCTTGCCGGCCCTGACCATGATCGGATCGTCGAACTGCCGGCGGATGCGCCCCAGAATGCGGCTCATCGCCGGGGCGCTCAGATTCATCTTCTCGGCGGCGCCGCTCACGCTGCCTTCTTCCAGCAGCAGATTCAGCGCATAGATCAGGTTGAAATCAATTTTTTGCGGCATGGCCTCTCCGGTGGTGGTGCGCTCAATGGATTGCGTTTTGTGCAACTAGTTAATTACATCATTTCATTTTAAACAATCGAAATAAGCCCGGATACTGCCCACGACAACAAAGATTGAGGCTGAAACAGCAGGAGTGGGGAATGGTTGAGGTGTCTGTTACGCCGCACCACAAAAATCGATGGCTCGCCAGCGCCGGCGAAATCAACGGCCGCACCTGGCTGGGGCTGTTCGGCGTGTTTTTGGCGGTGATGGCCAGCGGCGTGGGGGAAAACGCCAGCAAGTTCGCGCTGGCGGATATACAGGGCGGCATGCTGCTGAGCTTCGATGCCGGCAGTTGGCTGACCACCTGTTACGTCACCGGCTTTGTGATCGGTTCCGGGTTCACGCCCTGTTTTTGGCCGACCTTTTCGCTGCGCCGGGTGGCGTTGACGATGTGCGGCATTTACCTGGCCGGTGGGCTGCTGACGCCCTGGCTGGGAGAACAGTATGGCGTGCTGCTGGCGGTGCGCAGCCTGCAGGGCTTCGCCGGCGGCGCGTTGCCGCCGATGCTGATGACGGTGGTGCTGCGTTTTATGCCGCCGCTGATCAAGGTGCTGGGGCTGGGTGCCTACGGCTGGGTCTCGGCCTGGAGCGCCACGCTGGGTGCCACCGCCGCCGCCTTCGCCTTCCACTGGGGCTGGAGCGGGTACTTCTACTGGAACCTGCCGCTGATGGCGATCGCCGCCTTGTGCATCGGCTACGGTCTGCCACAGGATCCGCTGCGGCTGGAGCGCCTGCGGCAGTTCAACTGGCGCGGCCTGCTGCTCGGCGGCGTGGCGCTCGGCATGCTGACGGTGGGCATTTCACAGGGGGAGCGCCTCGACTGGCTGAACTCGCCGCTGATCTACGTTTTATTATTGGGTGGCGGCGGATTATTGGCGTTATTTCTGATTAACGAATGGTACCACCCGCTGCCCTTTTTTAATTTACAGCTATTAAGCAAAAGGAATTTGTCTTTCTCCTTAATTACGCTGGGTGGCGTGCTGTTAATTATGGTGTCGCTGGTTAATATCACGTCGGGATATTTATCCGCGATTCAGGGCTATCGTCAGGAACAAACTTCCGACTTAATGCTGTGGGTCGCATTGCCGCAATTAATTACGCTGCCGATCGTCGCCATAATTTGCAATACGCCGCGGGTGGATTGCCGCTGGGTGCTGGCGATCAGCCTGCTGTTGATGGCCACCGCCTGCGTGCTGGCTGCCCAGCTGACGCCGGAATGGAACGGCGACACGTTTCGCGTTATCGCGCTGTTGCAGGCGGTCGCTCAACCGATGGCGATCATCCCGTTGCTGATGCAGGCGACCGGTGGGCTGTTGCCGACCGACGGGCCGTTTGCGGCGGCCTGGTTCAACGCGGTGAAGGGTTTCGCCGCCACCGCAGCCGGCGGCGCCATCGCGCTGCTCAGCCGGCAGCGCGGGGACTATCACGCCGGCACGATCGCCGACGGTTTTGGCTCGGCCTACAGCCGCGCATCGGGGTCGGCGGAGCAGTTGGCGCAGCTTGCCGCCCGGCAGGGCCACGTGCTGGCCAGCGCCGATCTTTATCTGTTGGTTGCCGGCCTGGCGTTATTACTGACCGCGCTGATTTTATTTATGCCGACCCGTATTTATCCGCCGCGTTCGGTCGCCGCCTGACATTTTATCATCAGAAATAAATATTAAGTGGAGTCACTTTTATGGCTAACAAGAAAGTCGCCGTCGCCGTATTGGCGGTTACCGTCATTACGCTGGGATTATTAATCAATAAGTTTTTTATTAAAGAGACACAGCAGAATACCAACGACGCATATATTCGCGCCGATATCTCGCGTATTTCTCCGCAGATTGCCGGTGAAATTGCGCAGGTGTTGGTCAGGGACAATCAGTGGGTCAAACAGGGGGAGTTGCTGGCGGTGATCGACCCGCGTGAATTCAACGTTGCCCTAGCGCAGGCGACGGCGCAGGAGCAATCGGCCCGCGCCCGGCAGGACGACGCCAGGGCTAACCTCACCCGCCAGAGCGCGCTGATCGCCGCCGCGCTGGCGGAGCGGCAGGCGGCGCAGGCGGAGCTGGCGTTTGCACGCCAGGAGCAGAACCGCTACCAGAGAATGGCCAGCAGCGGCGCGGGTTCGCAGCAGGCGGCGCAGCAGGCGACAACGCGGGTGCACACGCTTTCCGCCAATGTGGCGCAGGCGGAGGCGACGCTCAAAGCGGCGCGAAACATGGAGCAGGTGCTACAAGCCAAGCTGGCGGACAGCGATGCCGAGCTGATGTTGGCGCAGGCGAAGAAAGCGATGGCTGAACTGAACCTGTCTTATACCCGCATCACCGCGCCGATCGGCGGCGTGGTCGGCAAGAAAAGCCTGCGGGTCGGGGAGTTCGTCAAACCGGGCGATGCGCTGCTGGCCATCGTGCCGCAGGACAAGCTGTACATCATCGCCAACTACCAGGAAACCCAGCTGGAAAAAATTGCGCACGGGCAGTCGGTAGACATCCATATCGATACCTTTCCCGGCCAAACGCTGAAAGGGCAGGTGGACAGCATTGCGCCGGCTTCCGGCGTCAGCTTCGCGGCCGTGGCGCCGGAGAACGCCACCGGCAACTTCACCAAGATCGTTCAGCGCATCCCGGTGAAGATTGTGTTTGATATCAATAAAGAGCATGCCGCCTTGCTGAGCGCCCTGCGCGTCGGCATGTCCGCGGACGTCAGCATCAATACGCTGGACGGAGGCGTGCAATGAACAGGGCCGTGATCCCGCTGCTGTTGATTGCGCTGAGCGGCTGCCAGGCGGTAGGGCCGGACTACGCTCGGCCGCAAAACGCGCTGCCCGAGAGCTGGGGTCAGCAGGCCGGCGGCGGGGCGCTGCCGGTGGCCTGGTGGTCGATATTCAACGATGCGTCGCTGACGCAACTGGTGCAGCGCGCGGCGGCCGGCAACCTGGATCTGCAGCTCGCCACGGCGCGCATGCAGCAAAGCCGCGCACTGCTGGGCGTGACCGAGGCGGCGCTGATGCCGGATCTGAGCCTGGACGGCGCCTATCAGCGCCAGCGCGCCACCTCGGTGGGCAGCATGGATCCGTCCGGCAACGGCGGAGAGGCGGATTATAACCTCTGGCGCGGCGGATTCAGCGCCACCTGGGAGTTGGACATGTGGGGCAAGCTGCGTCGCGCATCGGAAAGCGCGCGCGCCGGCTTCGCCGCTTCGCAGGAGAATCGGCGCGCGCTGCTGACGTCGGTGACGGCGGAGGTGGCGAGCGACTATCTGCGTCTGCGCGCCACGCAGCAGCAGCTGGCGGTGGCGCAGGAAAACCGCGCCACGGCGCTGCGCACGCTGCAGCTGACGCAAAGCCGTTATCAAAGCGGCGCGGGCAACGAACTGGATATCGATCAGGCGCAGGTGCAGTTGGCGCAGGTAGATGCCCTGCTGCCGACGCTGTTCGATCGACAGGAACGCTTGATCAACGCCATCAGCCTGCTGTTGGGCGAGCGGCCGGGCGCGCTGAAAGCGATGTTGTCGCCGACGGGGCCGCTGCCGGCGCTGGTGCGCGCGGTGCCGATGGGCGTGCCGTCGGATCTGGCACTGCGCCGGCCGGATATTCGCGAAGCGGCGGAGCGTTTGCATCAGGCGACCGCCGAGATTGGCGTCGCCACCGCCGACTACTATCCGCGCATCACGCTGACCGGCAACGCGGGCTACCAGGCATTGGCGCTGGCGGATATGGGCAGCTGGTCCACGCATACCTTCGCCATCGGCCCCACCCTGTATCTGCCGCTGTTCGACGGGGGGAAAATCACCCAGCGGGTGCGCCTGAGCGAATACCGGCAGCAGGAAATGGCCATCGCCTACCAGCAAACGGTGCTGCGCGCTTGGCATGAGATCGACGACGCGCTTTCCGGTTACCGCGCCCAGCAGCGCCGCCAGACGCACCTGGCCGAGGCGCTGGCCGCCAACCGACACGCGTTTGCGCTGGCGCGCGACAGCTATTTGAACGGCGCCAGCGATTTTATCCACGTTCTGAGCACGCAGCGCGCGCTGCTGGATCTGCAGTCCGCGCAAATTGTTTCACAGGAGGAGACGGCGATCGCCGTGGTGAATATCTATCGAGCGCTGGGCGGCGGCTGGGAACACACCTACCCGTCTGCGGCGCCACAGGAGAAGGCTGATGCACAACACGCTGAATAAGATTGTCGACGAGATGCTGGAAAGGGATACCCGCCGTAAACGCGAGGCCAGGGTGAGCGCCGTGCGGCAAGTCACCGCCCGGATCCGCCGCATCACGTTGAGCGGCGACGATGTGGATAAGTTTATCGCCGACCCGCGCGCGCAGGAGCCGGCCAGTTGGATCAAGGTGTTCTTCCCGTGGCGCGACACGCTGGCCGGGCGGGCCTATACCCTGAGCGGCATCGACAAACTCGCCCGCACCTTCGATATCGATATGGTGCTGCACGGCGAAGGCCCAGCGTCGAACTGGGCGCGCGACGCGATGCCGGGCGACAAGCTGGGGTTCGCCGGCCCTTGCTCCGGCGGCTTCCGGCTGTTGCCGCAAACTCGCTGGCTACTGTTGCTGGGCGATGAGACCGCGCTGCCCGCCATGCGCACTATCCTCGCCTCGCTGTCTACCCCGCTGCCGGTGCTGTGGTTCGCCGAAGTGGGCGATGCGCAGGAGATTCAGGATGTCGATTGCTCCTTTTTGCAGATGAACAGCTGGCAAATACGCACCCGGCATTTCGACAGCGTGATGAACAGCCCGCTGGTGCAGGCCGTCAGCCACTGCGAACTGCCGGCCGGGGAAGGGCAGGTGTGGCTGGCCTGCGAACACCAGGTCGCCGCGTATCTGAAGGCGCGTTTTATCAACGAAATGGGCATCTCCCGCGCCGCCTTGTTTGCCAAAGGTTATTGGAAAAAGGGCGAAGCTAATTTCAAGGGCGCGATGTAACTCGGGCGAATGAGGATGGTTATGATTGAGAGAGTGTTATTGGCGGTGGACTGCTTTGAACACAGCGGCAACGCGCTGGATTTTATGGCGCGTCTGCAAGGCAGCATCGGCGGCGTGATCGTACTGACGGTGGTAGACAATGCCTTCACGCTCAGCCGCAGCGGCCTGCGCTTCGACAGCGACGAGCGCGAAGAATATCCCGCCGCCCAGCGCGAAGAGGCGCTGGCGGAAAAGCAGGTCGGGCAGGTGACGCGGGCGTTGAAACAGATGGGCTTCAACGCCCAGGGCCTGCTGGCTGCGGGGGCGCCCATCGAGGTGATCCCGGACCAGATGGCTTTGTTCAACTGCGATTTGCTGATCATCTCGCACCGCCACCTGTCTTCGTTGGGGCGCTGGCTGAACGCCTCCGTCACGCGCGGCCTGCTGGATGAGATTGGCCAACCGGTCTTGGTGATCCCGCGCTAAGCTATGGGTAAGGGCAGCCGCATGCGGCGGCGCGCGTTCGGCGACGAAGGCCGTACATACCGGAGGTCAACATGCGAAGTCTGGAAGATCAACTTGCCGCTTATGCCGCCTATCACCGCGATGCGCGCAATATTGCCACGCATTTTATCGGCATCCCGCTGATCGTCGTCAGCCTGCTGGCGCTGCTCTCCCGGCCGGCGTGGGACGCGGGATGGCTGCCGTTTTCGCCGGCCTGCGCGGTGGTGCTCGTCGCGGCCTTCTATTACCTGCGGCTAAATCTGCGCCTTGGCGCCATGATGCTGGCGTTGTTGCTGGTGTGCCTCGTGTTCGGCGCCTGGGTGGCGTCGCTGTCGACGGCGGCGTGGTTGAGCGTCGGTATCGGCGGCTTCGTCATCGGCTGGCTGTTTCAGTTTGTCGGGCATTTCTGGGAGGGGAGAAAACCGGCGTTTATGGACGACGTGACGGGCCTGATCATCGGCCCGCTGTTCGTACTGGCGGAAGCCTGCTTCCTGGCCGGCGGGCTGCGCGAACTGCAGCGGAACATCGAAATGCGATCGGGCAAAGTGCGCAGTGGGAGGGCATGAGGTGGGCTTGATTCCTACAGTGACGGACGCTGATGTCCGCCCCCTCCCGCTGCACTTTTAACAAATTTGCAAAAGTCTTTTAGCCTCCCGCCTGCTTATCTTTGTTGTGATCAATGTCATACTTTCGGCATCTTAACTGTTCCCGCGCTTCGGCAGCGGTAAACCGGAGTTGTTGCATGAAAGTGAATTATCCCTTGTTAGCGCTGGCGGTGGGGGCGTTCGGCATCGGCACCACCGAATTCTCTCCCATGGGCTTGCTGCCGACCATCGCCAAAGGGGTGGACGTCTCCATTCCGATGGCCGGCATGTTGATCAGCGCCTACGCCGTCGGCGTGATGGTCGGCGCGCCGCTGATGACGCTGCTGCTGTCGCACCGGGCGCGCAGAAGCGCGCTGATTTTCCTGATGGCGATCTTTACCCTGGGCAACGTGCTGTCGGCCATCGCGCCGGATTACACCACCCTGATGCTGTCGCGCATCATCACCAGCCTGAACCACGGCGCCTTCTTTGGCCTCGGATCGGTGGTGGCCGCCAGCGTGGTGCCGAAAGAGAAACAGGCCAGCGCCGTGGCGACCATGTTTATGGGGCTGACCATCGCCAATATCGGCGGGGTGCCCGCCGCGACCTGGCTGGGTGAAACCATCGGCTGGCGCATGTCGTTCCTGGCGACGGCCGGGCTGGGCGTGATCGCCATGCTGGGGCTGTGGTTCTCGTTGCCGAAAGGCAGCGCCGGCGCGCGCCCTGACGTGAAACGCGAGCTGTCGGTGCTGGTGCGGCCGCAGGTGCTGACCGCGCTGCTGACGACCGTGCTGGGGGCGGGCGCGATGTTCACGCTCTATACCTACATTTCGCCGGTATTGCAGCACATCACCGAGGCGACGCCGCTGTTCGTGACGGTCATGCTGGTGCTGATCGGCGTCGGTTTCTCGATCGGCAACTACCTCGGCGGCAAGTTCGCCGACCGTTCCGAGAGCGCGACGCTGAAGGGCTTCCTGCTGCTGTTGGTGGCCATCATGCTGCTGATCCCGCTGCTGGCGCGCAGTGACATCGGCGCTGCGGTGAGCATGGTGATTTGGGGCGCGGCGACCTTTGCCGTGGTGCCGCCGCTGCAGATGCGCGTGATGCGCGTGGCCAGCGAAGCGCCGGGGCTGTCGTCTTCGGTCAACATCGGCGCTTTCAACCTGGGCAACGCGCTGGGCGCCGCCGCCGGTGGCGCGGTGGTCTCCGCCGGTCTGGGCTACAGCTTCGTGCCGGTGATGGGGGCGATTATCGCCGGGTTGGCGCTGCTGTTGGTGTTGTTCACCAGCCGCACCGCGGCAAAAGTCGTTTACGCCAACGGCTAAGTGACAGCGTGCGGCGGTTTTTTATCCGCCGCACGCCGTTAGCCGCATAAAACATAAACGCTTATCCTCTCCCGCCCCCATTTATCTGTTCGGCATCAACTCTTAGCCGCTATCATTAACCATGTATATACATGGTGGCCGCTTGCACGGCACCTCTGGGATAATGAAAGACCTGCCTAAGGAAAGATCCACATGAGAAATATCTTCTTCTTCGACGCGATGCTGACGCCAAAAATCATCACCGCCGTTTACTGGCTGGCGCTGTTGGGCGTGTTGATCAGCGGCATCGGCATGATGTTCTACGGCGAATTCTTCCGCGGCCTGTTCGGCATCATCGTCGGCGGCGTGTTCGTGCGCGTGGCGTTCGAGATGATCATCATTGCGTTTAAAAATAACGAATATCTGCGCAAGATCGCCGAAAAACCGTAACTATGCCAAAACGCCGGATATTGCCCGGCGTTGTTTTCCTCTCCGGTCTTGGCTATTCGAAGCCGAGCAGGCTGAACGCATCGTCCTGCGGGGCGTAACCCAACAGGCGACGGGTCTCTTCCAGCGATAAACGCGTGTAGCGGTTATTGGAAACCCCGTGCACCACCGCATATTGCACCCCTTCGACACGAATGCAGCGCTCCAGCAGATCGGCGGCGTCGCGATGGCTGAGAAACGCGCTCATATCGCGGGCGCTGAGCCGATCGCCCGGGCTGAGGGTGGTGAAGTTGGCGATGCGCACCGACAGGGCGGAAAGCCCTTCCTGATGGGCGAAGTAGGCGGCGATGCCTTCGCCGAAGGCTTTGCTGGCGCCGTACAGGTTCTTCGGTTTCGGCGCGTCATCCGGGCGGATTTGATAGTCGAGCGGATAGCCTTCCACCGCCTGTGCGCTGCTGGCGAACACCACCCGGCGGCAGCCGGCGTCTTTCGCCGCGCGGAAGATATTGAAGGTGCCGAGAATGTTGTTGTCCATCAACGAGCCGCAGAAGTCGGCGTCGGGGGAGGGATCGGCCGCCAGATGCAACACGGTGTCGATATTGGTGCAGGCCGCGCGGCAGGCGTCGAGATCGGCGATGTTGAAGCTGATGACTTCGTCGCCGGGTTGCAGATCGTTCAGCAGGCTGATGTCGCGTTCCGCCAGGCGCAGCGCGTAGCGATCGCCCATTGCCTGACGAAACGCCGTGGCTACCCGGCCGCCGGCGCCGGTGATCAGAATCCGTCCTACATCAGTACGCAACACCATGATGACTGCCATCCCTACTCTCGATTAAGTGTTGACCAGTAATAATCCCCCGCGTGACTTTTGTCCAGTATTTATATTAGTCATTCTGATGCTTTATGCCGGTAATGGGCACGTTTTGCCGAGCGTTTCGACCAGGAAATTCATCACCGCGCGCACGGCAGCGGTGCGCGCCAAATCGGGATACGTCACCAGCCAAAGCTCGCGCGTTGGCGCGGCATTGGCCGTGGGCAACGGGACCAGATCCGGATCGCCATCGGCGACGAAAGTCGGCAAAACGGCGGCACCCAGCCCTGAACGCGCCGCTTGTTGCAGTGAAAACAGATCGCTGGCCTGAAAGACCACCGGACGCCCCTGCAACAGCTGTTGCAGCCATTGCTGATGCGGCTGCTGTTGGTAGTGATGGTCATAGGCGAGAAAGCGGCGCGCCGCGTCGGGCAGTGCGGCGTGCTCCGGTGCGGCATACAGCGCGTAGCGCATCATGCCGATGCGCTGCGTCAGCAGTTCCGGTTGCTGCGGGCGCACCATGCGCACGGCAATGTCGGCTTCGCCGCGATCCAGCTCGGCGAGCGCCGATTCACCCGACAGCGTGACGACGATCTGTGGAAAAGCCTGGTTAAATGCGGCAATGCGCGGCGCGAGAATATGCGCGGCGATCGACGGCGGCGCACTGATGCGCACGGCGGCCTGGGGCGTTGCGCCGGCGCTGCGCGCATGGCGGGCAATAGCCTGGCTTTGCGCCTCGAGCTCCGCCGCCAGCCCGGCGATGGCCTGCCCGTCCTGGGTCAACGGTGTGCTGCGCGGATGGCGCACGATCAAACGCAGGCCGAGCGCCTGTTCCAGCGCCGCTACGCGTCGCCCGACGGTGGCGTGATCGCAACCCAGCTCCCGCGCTGCCGCCGACAACGAACCGGTGCGCGCCAGCGCCACGAAGTGTTTTAAATCCTGCCAGTCAAACATCGGTGAATTCCTGCACATTAATGATGCGATTTTCGGGAATATTCACACGAATAACGGCGTGATTCAATGTGTGAACGTTTCCTTTTAAATTGAATTATTCAATTAGGTTTTCTTATGGATTTGCAATTGCAGCAACGCACGGCATTGGTCACGGGCGCCAGCGAAGGGATCGGTGCCGGCATGGTCAGGGTATTGGCCGCTCAAGGTGTCAAGGTAGTGGCCACCGCACGACGCGGTGACCGGCTGCAGGCCTTGGCGGATGAGGTGGAACGGCAAGGGGCGGTGCGTCCGCAGGTGATCGTTGCAGACGTGACCGACCCTGAGGCGATAGCCCGTTTGGCGGCGCAGGCACTGCGCCAGGTGGGGACAGTTGATATCCTGATCAACGCGGTAGGTGCGTTTCACCCCACGACGCTGAACGACAGCGATCGCAGCTGGGATGACGCTTTCGCTTTGAACTTCACGCCGGCCCGCAGATTGACTCAGGCGCTGTTGCCGGCCATGCAGGCGCAAGGCTGGGGCCGGGTGATCAACATCAGCGGATCGATGGAGCCGCGCAGCCTGAGCGCCGCCAGCGCCGCCAAGGGCGCATTGCATCTGTGGGCCAAAGGATTGGCCAGCGACGTGGCTGCGCAGGGGATTACCGTCAATACGCTGCAACCCGGACGTATCAACAGTGAACAGATCCGTGAGCGCTTATACGCTTGCGATGAAGCGCGCCAGGCGTTCATTGCGCAACATATCCCGATCGGCTACTTCGGCGAACCGGAAGACATGGCCTATCTGGCGGCGTTTCTTTGCTCCCCGCTCGCGCGATATATCACCGGCGCGGTGATCCCGGTAGATGGCGGCATGCATTATTTCGCGCATTGAGGCCGTTTTGCCCCCGCGATCACAGTTCGGCAATTTGCCGGCGCAAAGGCTTGCCTCGGCAAAATCTGCGGTGTTAACGTCATAACTCAACCGATTTAGGGTTGTTACTGCTACGGCAGGCAAAACCTAAACCTCGTGTTTCTGTTCCCCGATGGGGCAGAGGCCGCGAGGTTTAGGTTTTTTTTTGCGCCGAATTCCGCCTTAGCGCCAGGCCAGTGCGGGGAGGGGAGCGGCAGAACGCGAAGTCTAAGGATAACCGTATGAAATATGACACATTAGCCAGTGAGATTTTGGCCGGCGTCGGTGGCCGCGACAATGTGAAAAGCCTGGTGCACTGCGCCACCCGCCTGCGTTTCAAGCTGCGTGACGACACTCGCGCCAACGCGGCAGCGCTGAAGAAAAACCCCGGCGTCATCATGGTGGTGGAGAGCGGCGGCCAGTTCCAGGTGGTGGTGGGCAACCACGTGGCGGAGGTGTTCGACGCGGTTAACCGCGTTGGCGGGTTGGCCGAGGGCGCGCCGAGCGACGATGCGGGCGGCAAAAAAGACAACCTGCTCAGCCGCTTTATCGATCTGGTGTCCGGTATTTTTACCCCGCTGCTCGGGGTGATGGCCGCTTCGGGGATCCTGAAAGGCTTCCTGGCGCTGAGCCTGGCCTGCGGCTGGCTGCTGGAGAGCGGCGGCACCTTCAAAATGCTGTTCGCCGCCAGCGACTCGCTGTTCTACTTCTTCCCGATCATGCTCGGCTACACCGCCGGGAAAAAATTCGGCGGCAACCCCTTCGTCACCATGGCGATCGGCGGCGCGTTGACACATCCGCTGATGATGGCGGCGTTCGAAGCGGCGCAGCAGCCGGGGGCGGTGCGCGAATACTTCTTCGGCATTCCGCTGACCTTCATCAACTACAGTTCGTCGGTGATCCCGATCATCTTCGCGGCCTGGGTGTCCTGCCGCCTGGAGCCGCTGTTTAACCGGGTGATCCACAGCGCGCTGCGCAATTTCATCACGCCGCTGCTGTGCCTGGCGATCACCGTGCCGTTGACCTTCCTGCTGATCGGCCCGGCGGCGACCTGGCTCAGCCACCTGCTGGCCAACGGCTATCAGAGCATTTACGCCTTTAACCCGATCATCGCCGGCGCCTTTATGGGGGCGATGTGGCAGGTGTGCGTGATCTTCGGCCTGCATTGGGGATTGGTGCCGTTGATGATCAATAACCTGAGCGTGCTGGGGCGCGACACCATGGTGCCGCTGCTGTTGCCGGCGGTAATGGGGCAGGTCGGCGCCACACTGGGCGTGATGCTGCGCACCCGCGATGCCAAGCTGCGGGTGCTGTCCGCTTCGGCCATCGGCGCCGGGATTTTCGGCATCACCGAACCGGCGGTGTACGGCGTTACGCTGCCGAACAAACGCCCGTTCATCTTCGGCTGCATCGGCGGCGCGCTGGGCGGTGCGGTGATCGGCTACTTCCATACCTCGGTCTACTCGTTCGGCCTGGTGAGCGTATTCACCTTCGCGCAGATCATCCCCGGCGGCGGCATCGACGCCACGGTATGGGGCGCGATCGGCGGCACCCTGCTGTCGTTCGTGTTTGCCGCGCTGGCCAGCTACCTGTTCGGCGTTGCGCCGGCGGAAGACGCGGCGCAGCCTGAAGCCGCCGCGCCGCTTAACCGCAAGCAGGCCATCCTCAGCCCGATCGCCGGCGACATCGTGCCGCTGGATCAGGTGAACGACGCGACCTTCGCCAGCGGCCTGCTGGGGAAAGGGGTGGCGATTGCGCCGCAGCAGGGGCGCGTGGTGGCGCCGGTGAGCGGCAGCGTGGCGTCGCTGTTCAAAACCAAACACGCCATCGGCATCGAATCGGACGACGGCGCGGAGATTCTCATCCACGTCGGTATCGATACTGTGAAGCTGGACGGGGCGCATTTCACCGCCCACGTGCGGGAAGGCGAGCGGGTTGCCCCGGGCGATCTGCTGATCGAGTTCGACCAGGCGGCGATCCATGCCGCCGGCTATGACACCACCACGCCGATCATCATCAGCAACAGCGATGACTACGTGGACGTGTTGACCAGCGGCCTGTCTCCGGTGCAGGAACAGGCGCCGCTGCTGACTTTATTACGCTAATTGAGGAGCAAGCGATGAACGGCAAGTTTCCGCAACATTTTCTGTGGGGCGGCGCGGTAGCGGCGAACCAGGTAGAAGGCGCATATCAGGCCGACGGCAAGGGGCTGTCGACCTCCGATCTGCAGCCGCAGGGCATCTTCGGCGCCATTACGCCGCGCACGGCGGGCGACAGCGGCATCAAGGATGTGGCGATCGATTTCTATCACCGCTATCCGGAGGACATCGCGCTGTTCGCCGAAATGGGCTTTAAGTGTCTGCGCACCTCGATCGCCTGGACGCGCATTTTCCCGCAGGGCGACGAAGAGACGCCGAATGAAGCCGGGCTGGCGTTTTACGATCGGCTGTTCGACGAGATGGCGAAGTACGGCATTCAGCCGCTGATCACGCTGTCGCACTATGAGATGCCTTACGGCCTGGTGAAGCACTACGGCGGCTGGGGCGATCGGCGCACCATCGATTTCTTCGAGCGCTATGCGCGCACCGTGTTCGAACGCTACAAGCACAAGGTCAAACACTGGCTGACCTTCAACGAAATCAACATGTCGCTGCACGCGCCCTTCACCGGCGTCGGCCTGCCGCAGGAGAGCGACAAAAGCGCCATCTATCAGGCGATCCACCATCAGCTGGTGGCCAGCGCCAGAGCGGTGAAGGCCTGCCACGAGATCGTGCCGGAGGGCAAAATCGGCAACATGCTGCTGGGTGGCATTCTGTATCCGCTGAGCTGCAAGCCGGAAGATCTGCTGGAAACCCAGCGGCAAAACCGCGACTGGCTGTTCTTCGGCGACGTGCAGGCGCGCGGCTATTACCCGGCCTATATGCAGCGCTTCTTCCGTGAAAACGGCATTCAGGTGGCGATCACCGAGGAAGATCGGCAAACGCTGCGCGAAACCATCGATTTCATCTCGTTCAGCTACTACATGAGCGGCTGCGTCACCGCCGACCCGGCGCAGTACGAGACGGCGCGCGGCAACATTCTCGATATGGTGCCGAACCCGCACCTGGCCAGCTCGGAGTGGGGATGGCAAATCGACCCGATCGGGCTGCGCTACCTGCTCAACGTGTTGTACGACCGCTATCAGAAGCCGCTGTTCATCGTCGAGAACGGGCTGGGCGCCAAAGATCGCGTCGAGGCCGACGGCAGCATCCACGACGACTACCGCATCAACTACCTTAATGACCATCTGGTGCAGGTGGCGGAAGCGATCGACGACGGCGTCGAGGTGATGGGCTACACCAGCTGGGGGCCGATCGATCTGGTCAGCGCCTCGAAGGCGGAAATGTCGAAGCGCTACGGCTTCATTCACGTCGACAGGGACGATGCCGGCAACGGCAGCCTCGAGCGCCGCCGCAAGAAGAGTTTCTACTGGTATCGCGATGTGATCCACAGCAACGGCGCCAGCCTGAAAGACCGGCGCTAGCCTCTAAGCCCGGCGGCAAGCGCCGGGCGTTAACCTAACGTTATTCGCTGCTGTTCATGATGGGAAATTCTCTCCCAGGGAATGCTGTTGCCCGCAGTCAGCCGTTATGCGGAGAAATATAATAATGATGAAAAGCTTATTACCTCGTTCCATGACCCTGGCGGCGCTGGCGCTGCTCTGTAGCCAGGCGCAGGCGGAAACGCTGCAAACCGGCAAGGACGTCGAAGCCCCCACCGCCAAATGGGAAGGGGTAGCGCTCGGCTTTGAGCCGCCACAGCCCGGGCTGTTGGGGGATATGCTGGGGATCAGGCCGATCCTGGAGGATCACGGCTTCCACTATAACCTCGGCTACCTCAGCCAGCTGTCGTATAACGCCGGCGGCGGTTACAACCACGACAAACAGGCGTCGTACATCGACCAGTTCTCGTTGACCTTCAGCCAGGATTTGCAGGCGCTGACCGGCATTCCGGACGCGGCGATCGAAGGCAATATCGTCAACCGCAACCATGACAACAACCTGACCCGCGATCGCTTGCAGGATCCGCGCGTCGGCCTGACCGATCTGTCGCAGGAGAGCTTTGGCGGGCAGTCGATTACCCGGCTGGGTTGGTTGACCTTCAGCCGTTCCTTCCTCGATCGCCGGCTGCAGTGGCGCATCGGCATGATGAACAAGGTGCAGGATTTCGATCAGATCATTCCCTGCGATTTTCAGACGCTGACGCTGTGCGGCGGCAAGTCCGCCAACTCGTTGACCTGGTATAACTGGAACGTGCATTACTGGGGCACCACGCTGCAATACAAGCTGACCGACGGCCTGACGCTCAAGGGCGGCGTGATGGAGCAGAACCCGAGCGCCCCCAGCCGCAGCCACGCCTGGAGTTGGTCCACCAAGGGCAGCAAAGGCTTCCTGTTGCCGATGGAGCTGGAGCTGAAAACCCACGCCGTCAACCAGCTGCCGGGGGTGTATAACCTGGGCGTGCTGTTCACCAACGCGCGCCAGAGCGATCTTTATGAAGGGGTGTCCGGTGGGCCGGGTGCCAGCGATCCGCAGGGCTATCGCAGCCACGATCGCACCTGGTTCCTGTATACCGGTTTCAACCAGCAGGTGACGCGCCATGCGGATGACGTCAACCGTGGCCTGAGCGTGTTTTACAGCCTGGGGCTGGGAGATCAGCGCAGCAACTACCTGCACTGGTCTACCTCGACCGGCATCCGTTACCGCGGGCTGTTCGATGCGCGGCCGGACGACTGGCTGGGGTTCGGTGTCTCGGTGGTGAAGCTGAGCGACCGCTACAAAGACAATCAGCGTTATCTCAACCAGATGAGCGGCATCAGCGATTATCACGATCCGAACTACCGGCCGGTGCCGGGCCACTCGGTGACGGCGGAGCTGTATTACCGGGTTAACGTCACGCCGTGGTTGCAGCTGCAGCCGGGCCTGCAGTACTGGCATCACCCGGCGGGCGTCAGCGAGACGCAGGACGCCTGGGTGACGGCGTTGAAAACGGTGGTGACCTTCTGATCAGGCCGCGTCGCTCTCGCGGTAGCGCCGGCGGGCGTGTTCGAACCAGCTGGCGGGCACGTTGTGCGGCGGCTGCTGCAACCTGAGCAGCCCCTGTTCAACGATATGGCTGGCCTGGCGCCACAGCGTCGGGTCGCCTTCGGTCAGCACCTCCAGCAGGCGCTGTTTCTCGATCAGGTAGGTCTGGGCGAAGTGGCTGTCGTAGTCCAGCAGCGAGCGGGTGTTGTCGATAAGATCCGCCAGCTTGATGGTTTTGGCCTGCGGCGATGCGCCGGCGCTGTGGCGCCGATCGCGGTTTTTGCGCTCAAAGCGGTTGCCGTCCTCGGCGTGGCTGACGTTGGTTAACATCCGCACCAGCTCTGCCACCTTCGGCCCGAAATGGCTGTCGATATCGCCGAGGGTGGTGGGCGTGTCTTCTACCGTATCATGCAGCCAGGCGGCCGCCAGCATCTCTTCGGTGTGCGGTACGCTGCGCACCAGCTCCATCACCGCCTGCGGGTGGACGATGTACGGATCGTCGGTGTATTTGCGGCGCTGATCGATGGCCGCATGCGCCTTGGTGGCGTAGCGGCGCGCGCGTTCTGCAAGCGTGTTCGTCATTTCCTTTCCCTCCGAGCATCCTCTGCATGAAAAAAATGTAGCATACCTCACAAGAAATAGCTTGCGATTACATCGTGCGCTATCTATATTCACACACATGAAAAGCACCGAGACCGAACAACCCAAGGCGAAGAACCTGCTGCAGCTCGATCAGCAGCTCTGTTTCGCGCTGTACTCCGCCAACCTGGCGCTGCACAAAGTTTATCGCAAGCTGTTGAGCCAGCTCGAACTCACCTACCCGCAATACCTGGTGATGATGGTGCTGTGGGAGCGCGATCGGGTGACGGTATCGGATATCGGCGAGCGGCTGTTCCTCGATTCCGCCACGCTGACGCCGCTGCTGAAGCGGCTGGAAACCGCCGGTTTGCTGGTGCGCTATCGCGCCACCGCCGACGAGCGGCAGGTGATCACCGCCCTGACCGAAGCCGGCCGCGCGCTGCGCGAGCGGGCGCAATCGGTGCCCGAGGCGGTGATGTGCGCCACCGACTGCAGCCTGGACGAGATCGTCTCGCTCAAACAGCAGCTGGAAAAGCTGCGCGGCAGCCTGATCGATCAGATTTGACCCGCCGCCGCCGGACGCAAGAACGGCGCGGGTGGTCTACACTGGTTAATAAGTGTCAAAAATAAGTAGTGCGCGATTTAATCGCAAAAGATAAATATGTGACCGGCTTTACCTCGTGGAAGCCGTAGTCATCTCGCCAACCAGCAAGAAGGAATGAACGATGTCTATTGAGAAAGTGGTTTACCGCGCTCACGCCACCGCAACCGGCGGCCGCGACGGCCGTGCGACCTCCTCCGACGGCGTGTTGGACGTGAAACTGGGCGTACCGAAAGAGATGGGCGGCGCCGGCGGCGAAGTCACCAACCCTGAGCAGCTGTTCGCCGCCGGTTACTCGGCCTGCTTCCTCGGCGCGTTGAAGTTTGTCGCGGCGAAAGAAAAGGTCAAAATCCCGGCCGAAGCCAAGATCGACGGCACCGTCGGCATCGGTGAGATCCCGAACGGCTTCGGCATCGAAGTGCAGCTGGATATCTCGCTGCCGGGCATCGAGCGCAGCGTGGCGGAAGATCTGGTGAAAAAGGCGCATGTGGTGTGCCCATACTCCAACGCCACCCGTGGCAATATCGACGTGACGTTGAACGTGAAATAACGTTTTTCGCCGACGCTCTGAAAAATGGAGGGGCCTCCCTCCATTTCTTGTCTTGCTTTCCCTTCCAGAGTTCGCACAACAGGGTAAAAAAAACCTGTTTTGTGAGAATTCTCTTGATTGTCGCCTGCAAAACCACGCTTATTGCCGGTTGGCTGAACCTGCAGCCGCATTGACTGTCTGAAAAACTCAGAACTGCTATCGCCCTCCGGAGCCACCGCACTACATGAACAAAATAAAATCGCTATCACAGCAGAATTTATCGTTATTGTTAGCGATCTATATCGGCATCTTTTTAAACCTGTCCGTTTTCTATCGCCGTTTTGACTCGCTTGCGCACGGCATTCAGGGGATTAAGCTTATTTCGGCGGTGACGGAAGTGATCGCCATCGTTTTATTCACTTTCTTTATCATGCGATTGGTGTCGCTCGGCGGCCGGTTGTTTTATCGCATCGTCGCTTCGCTGCTGGTGCTGATTTCGGTCGCCGCCAGCTACTACATGACGTTTTTCAACGTGGTGATCGGCTACGGCATCGTGGTGTCGGTGATGACCACCGACATCGATCTGTCGAAAGAGGTGGTTGGCCTGCACTTCGTGCTGTGGATGGTGGCGCTCAGTGCCTTGCCGCTGCTGCTGATCTGGAAAAACGGCCTGCGTTACACCCTGATCGAACAGCTGAAAACCCCTGGTCATCGCATCAAGCCGCTGCTGGTCTTGCTGGCGGTGGTGGCGCTGGTCTGGCTGCCGCTGCGTATGCTGGACGACGAGCAGAGCGTGCAGGAGAAGCTCGCCAACGTTGATCTGCCGAGCTACGGCGGCGTGGTGGCGCACTCGTATCTGCCGTCCAACTGGCTGTCGGCGCTGGGGCTGTTTGCCTATACCCGCTATGACGAAAGCCAGGACCAGAGCACGATGTTCGATCCGGGCAAACACTTCACCTATGTACCGCCGGCGGATATCGACGATACCTACGTGGTGTTCATCATCGGCGAGACCACGCGCTGGGATCACATGGGCATGCTGGGCTATGAGCGCGATACTACGCCGCGGCTGTCGAAAGAGAAGAACCTGGTGGCGTTTCGCGGCGAGTCGTGCGACACCGCCACCAAGCTGTCGCTGCGCTGCATGTTCGTGCGCGAAGGCGGCACCGAGGATAACCCGCAGCGCACGCTGAAAGAGCAGAACGTGTTCGCGGTGCTGAAGGATCTGGGCTTCTCTTCCGAGCTGTTCGCCATGCAGAGCGAGGTGTGGTTCTACAACAACACCGAGGTGAACAACTATTCGTTCCGCGAGATGATCGCGTCCGAGAAGCGCAACGACGGCAAGGCGGTCGATGACATGCTGTTGGTGGACGAAATGAAGGAGTCGCTGGCGCGCTATCCGAAGGGCAAACACCTGGTGATCCTGCATACCAAAGGCTCGCACTACCTGTACTCGCAGCGTTATCCGCGCAGCTATGCGCGCTATCAGCCGGAGTGCATGGGGGTGGACGACTCTTGCACCAAGGCGCAGCTGATCAACGCCTTCGACAATACCGTGCTGTACACCGACAGCTTTATCAGCAATGTGATCGACCAGGTGCGCGACAAGAAGGCCATCGTGTTCTATGCCGCCGATCACGGCGAATCGATCGGCGAGAACACGCACCTGCACGGCACGCCGCGCGAAATGGCGCCGCCGGAGCAGTTCCGCGTGCCGATGATCGTATGGGCGTCGGACAAGTTCCTCGAGAACCCGCAGCACCTCAGCGCCTTTGAGCAGCTGCAGGCGCAGCAGCGCATCGGCAAAACGCATCGCCACGTCGAGCTGTTCGACACCATCCTCGGTTGCCTCGGCTACACCTCGCCGAACGGCGGCATCGTGGATAAAAACAACTGGTGCTCTCTGCCGCAGCATAAAACGGCGCCCGCTCGCCTGTAATCCTTCCCGCCGGGTGCCTTGCGCACCCGGTAATTTCACTCAATACATTCTCTTCATCAATTATTCCGGTGTGTGCATACGGTATACTTGCGCACTTCCCTTCTAACCGGAGATTTCCATGACCCTGCGCGTGGCGTTTATCGACGATCATGACATTGTGCGCTCGGGCTTTGTGCAGCTGCTGTCGCTGGAGGCCGATATTCAGGTGGTGGGCGAGTTCAGCAGCGCGGCGCAGGCGCGCGCCGGCCTACCGGGGCTGGAGGCGGAAATCTGCATCTGCGACATTTCGATGCCGGACGGCAGCGGGCTGGATCTGCTGGCGGACATTCCCTCCGGCATCCGCGTGGTGATGCTGTCGATGCACGACAACCCGGCGCTGGTGGAAATGGCGCTGGATCGCGGCGCCAGCGGCTTCCTCTCCAAGCGCTGCAAGCCGGAAGATCTGATCACCGCGGTGCGCACCGTCGCTGGCGGCGGCGTCTACCTGATGCCGGAAATCGCCCAGCAGCTGGCGCGGGTGAGGGTCGATCCGTTGACCCGCCGCGAGCGCGAGATCGCGCTATTGCTGGCGCAGGGCCAGGAGGTGCGCGAGATTGCCGCCGCCTTGGGGCTGTCGCCGAAGACGGTGCATGTGCATCGCGCCAATCTGTTCGCCAAGCTGGGTATCAACAATAACGTCGAGCTGGCCAGACGGATGCTGAACCTGTGACGCAGCGCCTGATCACCCAGCTGGCGCTGTTTTTCATCTACGCCGCCAGCGCGTTTTGCCTGTGGGGCATCGGCACTGCGCTGATCGACCCGCCCTGGCAGGCGCTGCTGTTGTTCCCATTCGGCCTGCGCATGGGCATTTTGCTGCAGAGCCCGTACCGTTTCTGGCCGGGGATCCTGCTGGCCGATCTGCTGCTGATGGCGCTGCTGGCGGACCAGTTCGGTTACGGCCCGGCGCTGTGGGCGTCGGTGGCGGTGCTGGTGTTGACGGTGCTGCTCAGCCTGCTGGCCTCGCCGTGGCTGTTGCGCCATCAGCAGAGCGACAGCGAATGGCGGTGGCCGCTGTTGCAGGGCGCGGTGGTGGCCGCCGCCGCCTTGCTGCAGGCGCTGGTGTGGCAGCTGGTGAGCGGCGAAGGCGCCCGCGCGCTGCTGCTCGGCCTGACCGGCGGTTTCACCATCGCGCCGACCTGCCTGCTGTTGTGGCACTATCTGGCGCGCCAAATCTGGGTGCCGCTGGAGCCGGGGCTGATCCACAAGCCGGTGGAGCTGCGCCTCGGCCACCTGGCCAGCTATCTGCTGCTGTTTGCGTTCAGCATCTGGCTGCAGCAGCAGGTGAACGCCGCCGAGCTGCGCCGTTTCGCGCCGTTCTGCCTGGCCATTCCTATCGTGTTCATGTCTTACCGCTACGGCTGGCAGGGCGCGCTGTTGGCGACGCTGCTCAACGGCGTGGCGCTGATGGTCAACGAGCCGCCGCAGCCGGAGTCGCACCGCGATCTGCTGCTGTCGCTGCTGGCCCAAAGCCTGACCGGGCTGCTGCTGGGCGCCGGCATTCAGCGCCAGCGCGAGCTGAATCAGCAACTTCGGCTGCGGCTGGCGGAGAACCGCCAGCTGGCGCGGGCGCTGGTGACGGCGGAGGAGCAAACCCGGCGCGAGGTGGCGCGCGAGCTGCACGATGAAGTGGGGCAGACCATCACTGTGATCCGCACCCAGGCCAGCATCGTCAAGCGCCTGGCGCCGGAACCGGCGGTGATCGGCTGCGCCGACGCCATCGATGCGTTGGCACTGCGGGTCTACGACGGGGTGCACGACGTGCTGACCCAGCTGTGGCCGGCGGCGCTGAACAACCTGCCGCTGTCGGCGGCGGTGGCGGCGATGCTGCGGGAGTCGCTGCCGCAGGACGCGTCGCTGGTGAGCAGCCTGCAATGGCAGGTGCCGGACGAGCTGCTGGATGAAACGCTGAAAATCACGCTGTACCGGGTGTGTCAGGAAGGGGTGACCAATGTGTGCCGCCACGCCGGCGCCAGCCGCCTGGAGCTGGACGCGCGCCTGCAGCCGCGCAAAGGCGCCGCGCCGCTGATCGCCCTGACCATCCGCGACAACGGCTTGGGTTTCGATGCGGAAAACCATCAGCCGGGGTATGGCCTGCGCGGTATGCAGGAGCGCATCAGCGCCCTCGGCGGCAGCCTGCGGTTCACCGCTGAACGGGGCGCCTGTTTGAGTGTGATCTTGCCCACAGTTTCACCGGCGCAAGCGCCAAACTAGGAAAAACTCCTAGCCGCTTCGGGAATCCGGCGTAAGCCTCCCGCGCGCGCGAGGAGCATCATAGCGGCACTTTATTCAATCCTCTGAGGTTCCACATGTGGTCTTTCCTTAAAAGCCGCTCGGACGCGCCGCAGGTCACCGATCAACGGCAGATCGACGCCAGCTACAAATACTGGCGCATCCAGCTGATGTGCACCATGTACATCGGCTACGCCGCGTTTTACTTCACGCGCAAAAGCTTCAACTTCATCATGCCGGCGATGCTGAGCGATCTGGGCCTGACGATGTCCGACGTCGGCATCCTCGGCACGCTGTTCTACATCACCTACGGCTGCTCGAAATTCATTTCCGGCATGATCAGCGATCGCTCCAACCCGCGTTACTTTATGGGGCTGGGCCTGATCATGACCGGGGTGCTGAATATCTTCTTCGGCCTCAGTTCGTCGCTGCTGATGCTGGGCACGCTGTGGATCCTCAACGCCTTCTTCCAGGGCTGGGGCTGGCCGCCGTGCTCCAAAATCCTCACCAGCTGGTATTCGCGCTCCGAGCGCGGCAGCTGGTGGGCGATCTGGAACACTTCGCACAACGTCGGCGGCGCGCTGATCCCGCTGCTGGTGGGCTTTATCTCGCTGCACTTCAGCTGGCGTTACGGCATGATCATTCCCGGCATCATCGGCGTGGTGTTGGGGCTGCTGATGTGCTGGCGCCTGCGCGACAAGCCATCCACCCTGGGGCTGCCGAGCGTCGGCAAATGGCGTAACGACGCCATGGAGCTGGTGCAGGAATCGGAAGGCCAGGGGCTGAGCAACCGCGAGATCATCAAACGCTACGTGCTGACCAACAAGTACATCTGGCTGCTGGCGGTCTCTTATGTGCTGGTGTACATCGTGCGCACCGCGATCAACGACTGGGGCAACCTCTACCTGACGCAGGAAAAGGGCTATTCGCTGATGACCGCCAACTCGGCCATTTCGCTGTTTGAAGTGGGCGGCTTTATCGGTTCGCTGGTGGCCGGTTGGGGCTCCGACAAGCTGTTCCGCGGCAACCGCGGCCCGATGAACCTGATCTTCGCCATCGGTATCTTCCTGTCGGTGGCGGCGCTGTGGCTGATGCCGGGCGTGACCTACCTGCTGCAGGCCTGCTGCTTCTTCGCCATCGGCTTCTTCATCTTCGGCCCGCAGATGCTGATCGGCATGGCGGCGGCGGAGTGCTCGCACAAGGATGCGGCGGGTGCGGCGACCGGTTTCGTCGGCCTGTTCGCCTACCTGGGCGCGGCGCTGTCCGGCTACCCGATTGCGCGGGTGATGGAGATCTGGCACTGGAACGGCTTCTTCGTGGTGATTTCCATCGCCGCCTGCCTGTCGGCGCTGTTCCTGCTGCCGTTCCTGCGTGCGCAGACGCCGGCGCTGAAAACTGCCAACGCCTGAGTGAAATACGCTGCGCAACCCCCGGCGCAGCGCATTATGGCGCTTTTATCACCACTTGAAATGCAGGGGCAAAAAAGTGATTGACGCCTATAACCGCCAGCAGTAAGATGCGCCCCGCATCGGCGAGTAGCGCAGCTTGGTAGCGCAACTGGTTTGGGACCAGTGGGTCGGAGGTTCGAATCCTCTCTCGCCGACCACATTCGAAAAACCTGCTTTTTAAAGCAGGTTTTTTTTCGTCCGTCGTTTATGAGGATGAGTACCTCCGCAGGAGGTTCGAGCCTCGCGAAGCGAGACAACGTTGCTTCAGCAACGGCCCGCAGGGCGCGCATCAAAGATGCGCGTAATCCTCTCTCGCCGACCACATTCGAAAAACCTGCTTTTTAAAGCAGGTTTTTTTTCGTCCGTCGTTTATGAGGATGAGTACCTCCGCAGGAGGTTCGAGCCTCGCGAAGCGAGACAACGTTGCTTCAGCAACGGCCCGCAGGGCGCGCATCAAAGATGCGCGTAATCCTCTCTCGCCGACCACATTCGAAAAACCTGCTTTTTAAAGCAGGTTTTTTTTCGCCCGTCGTTTATGAGGATGAGTACCTCCTCCGATACGGTCGGCTTCGCTTTATGGCGTGCCTCAATCTGCCGTCCTCGTGAAATATATTTATCCTTTACGCTTAATTAATTCACACTCCTTATTCCCATTAGGTTCTTATTTTTATATTTAAATAAATTCATGCTTGCCAAATAAAACCCGGTTGATAGCGCTCTTGTTTTCACGTTTTTTTTACCTATAGTCTGAATGGACAACGCGGGAGCTCTTATTCCCGCCGCGTGGGAAATACCGTGATTATTTATTAACGTTAATCTTCGTGGATTATTGCGGGATCATTTTTCTCCGGCAATGCGTGGCGTCGATTAACTCTTTTATGTTTATCCTCTCGGAATAAAGGAATCAGTTATGCGCAAATTTAATAAACCGCTGTTGGCGCTGTTGATCGGCAGCACGCTGTGTTCCGCGGCGCAGGCCGCTGCACCGGGCAAACCGACCATCGCCTGGGGCAACACCAAGTTCGCCATCGTCGAAGTCGATCAGGCGGCCACCGCTTATAATAATCTGGTGAAGGTAAAAAATGCCGCCGACGTTTCGGTCTCCTGGAATTTATGGAATGGCGACACCGGCACGACGGCAAAAATTTTATTAAATGGCAAAGAGGCGTGGAGCGGTCCTTCAACCGGCTCTTCCGGTACGGCGAATTTTAAAGTGAATAAAGGCGGCCGTTATCAAATGCAGGTGGCGTTGTGCAATGCCGACGGCTGCACCGCCAGCGACGCCACCGAAATTGTGGTGGCCGACACCGACGGCAGCCATTTGGCGCCGTTGAAAGAGCCGCTGCTGGAAAAGAACAAACCTTATAAACAAAACTCCGGCAAAGTCGTCGGTTCTTATTTCGTCGAGTGGGGCGTTTACGGGCGCAATTTCACCGTCGACAAGATCCCGGCGCAAAACCTGACCCACCTGCTGTACGGCTTTATCCCGATCTGCGGCGGCAACGGCATCAACGACAGCCTGAAAGAGATCGAAGGCAGTTTCCAGGCCTTGCAGCGCTCCTGTCAGGGCCGCGAGGACTTCAAGGTCTCGATCCACGATCCGTTTGCCGCGCTGCAAAAAGCGCAGAAGGGCGTCACCGCCTGGGATGACCCCTACAAGGGCAACTTCGGCCAGCTGATGGCGCTGAAGCAGGCGCGCCCTGACCTGAAAATCCTGCCGTCGATCGGCGGCTGGACGCTGTCTGACCCGTTCTTCTTCATGGGCGACAAGGTGAAGCGCGATCGCTTCGTCGGCTCGGTGAAAGAGTTCCTGCAGACCTGGAAGTTCTTCGACGGCGTGGATATCGACTGGGAGTTCCCGGGCGGCAAAGGCGCCAACCCGAACCTGGGCAGCCCGCAGGACGGGGAAACCTATGTGCTGTTGATGAAGGAGCTGCGGGCGATGCTGGATCAGCTGTCGGCGGAAACCGGCCGCAAGTATGAGCTGACCTCCGCCATCAGCGCCGGCAAGGACAAGATCGACAAGGTGGCTTATAACGTCGCGCAGAACTCGATGGATCACATCTTCCTGATGAGCTACGACTTCTACGGCGCCTTCGATCTGAAGAACCTGGGGCACCAGACCGCGCTGAATGCGCCGGCCTGGAAACCGGACACCGCCTACACCACGGTGAACGGCGTCAATGCGCTGCTGGCGCAGGGCGTCAAGCCGGGCAAGATCGTGGTCGGCACCGCCATGTATGGCCGCGGCTGGACCGGGGTGAACGGCTACCAGAACAATATTCCGTTTACCGGCACCGCCAGCGGGCCGGTTAAAGGCACCTGGGAGAACGGCATCGTGGACTACCGCCAAATCGCCAGCCAGTTCATGAGCGGCGAGTGGCAGTACACCTACGACGCCACGGCGGAAGCGCCTTACGTGTTCAAGCCTTCCACCGGCGATCTGATCACCTTCGACGATGCCCGCTCGGTGCAGGCCAAAGGCAAGTACGTGCTGGATAAGCAGTTGGGCGGCCTGTTCTCCTGGGAGATCGATGCGGACAACGGCGATATTCTCAACAGCATGAACGCCAGCCTGGGCAACAGCGCCGGCGTTCAATAATCGGTTGCAGTGCGTTGCCGGGGGATATCCTTTCGCCCCCGGCTTTTTCACCGCCGAAAGTTTTTTTACGCCGCACAGATTGTGGCCCTCGCCGGCGCAAAACGCGGCCATCGGACTCACCCTTTTGGGTAATCCTTCAGCATTTCCTCCTGTCTTTAACGGCGATCACAAAAATAACCGTTCAGATATTCATCATTCAGCAACAAAGTTTTGGGGTTTTTTAACGGAGTTAAAAACCAGTAAGTTTGTGAGGGTCAGACCAATGCGCTAAAAATGACCGCTTAGCATAAATTTTCATGCTGGAACTGTTAACAAAAGGTTTTTTTTATGTTTGTTTGCTGTTTCTCACAGTCTGCGTAAATCCCCACTGGTTATATTGACGACACCCCAAACAGTTGGCAACTTGATAGCCTCAGGGGTAAGAGCGAGAGTTGTTTGAGTGAATTCCACGCGCTCAGACGTCCCCGCCGCGATGCGTTCCATCCGGCATTCTCTCCTCGTACGCCTTCTGCCTTCGGGCGCCGATCGCACAGGCCACGCAATAAAAAATACAGGTCTGGCGGCAATTACACACATCACATCACACAATGGAGCACTAACGATGACACGTTCCTTGGGTAAATCGGGGGTTCTGAAATTCGGCATTGGGCTGATCGCGCTGACCGTGGCGGCCAGCGTTCAGGCCAAGACGTTGGTTTACTGTTCTGAAGGTTCCCCGGAAGGGTTCAACCCGCAGCTGTTTACCTCCGGCACCACCTACGACGCCAGCTCGGTACCGATCTACAACCGCCTGGTCGAATTCAAAATCGGCACCACCGAACTGCAGCCGGGCCTGGCTGAGAAGTGGGACGTCAGCGAAGACGGCAAAACCTACACCTTCCACCTGCGCAAAGGCGTGAAGTGGCAGAGCAGCAAAGATTTCAAACCGACGCGCGACTTCAACGCCGACGACGTGGTGTTCTCCTTTGAGCGCCAGTTGGATGCGAACAACGCCTACCACAAAGTGTCCGGCGGCAGTTACGAATACTTTGAAGGCATGGACATGCCTAAGCTGATCGCCAAGATTGAAAAAGTGGACGACAACACCGTGCGCTTCGTGCTGAACCGCCCGGAGGCGCCGTTCCTGGCTGACCTGGGCATGGACTTCGCGTCCATCCTGTCCGCCGAATATGCCGACGTGATGATGAAAGCCGGCACGCCGGAGAAAGTCGACCTGAATCCGATCGGCACCGGGCCGTTCCAGCTGCTGCAATACCAGAAAGACTCCAAGATCCTGTACAAGGCATTCGACGGTTTCTGGGGCACCAAGCCGAAGATCGATCGCCTGGTGTTCTCCATCACGCCTGACGCCTCCGTGCGCTACGCCAAACTGCAGAAAAACGAATGTCAGGTGATGCCGTACCCGAACCCGGCCGATATCGCCCGCATGAAGCAAGACAAGTCCATCAACCTGATGGAACAGCCGGGCCTGAACGTGGGTTACCTGTCGTTCAACGTCGAGAAAAAGCCGCTGGATAACCTGAAGGTGCGCCAGGCGTTGACCATGGCGGTCAACAAGCAGGCGATCATCGACGCGGTTTATCAGGGCGCGGGCCAGGCGGCCAAGAACCTGATCCCGCCGACCATGTGGGGCTATAACGACGCGGTGCAGGATTACGCTTACGATCCGGCCAAGGCGAAAGCACTGCTGAAAGAAGCGGGCATGGCCGACGGCTTCAGCATCGACCTGTGGGCGATGCCGGTACAGCGTCCTTACAACCCGAACGCGCGCCGCATGGCGGAAATGATCCAGGCCGACTGGGCCAAGATCGGCGTGAAAGCCAAAATCGTGACCTATGAGTGGGGTGAATACCTCAAGCGCGCCAAAGCGGGCGAGCACCAGACGGTGATGATGGGCTGGACCGGCGACAACGGGGATCCGGACAACTTCTTCGCCACGCTGTTCAGCTGCGCGGCGGCGAAAGACGGCTCCAACTACTCCCGCTGGTGCTACAAGCCGTTTGAAGATCTGATTCAACCGGCGCGCGCCGAATCCAACCACGACAAGCGCATCGAACTGTACAAGCAGGCGCAGGTGGTGATGCACGATCAGGCTCCGGCGCTGATTGTCGCACACTCCACCGTGTACGAGCCTGTGCGTAAGGAAGTGAAAGGCTACGTCGTGGATCCACTCGGTAAGCATCACTTCGAGAATGTCTCTGTAGACTGATTTCGACCGCTTTACCGGAGACGCACGAATGGACTTGCAGGGGCGCAACAGGTTTGCGCCCCTGCTGACCAGTCTCCGGCGTATGGCCGTCGAATCGTTCAAAGGCATGTGAGCGTTAATAAGCCTGGCGGACGATGAGCTGCCGGGCATTGATACAGAGAGTTCGGGATATGTTGCAGTTCATACTCCGACGTTTGGGGTTAGTTATCCCAACGTTTATCGGCATTACGTTGCTGACTTTTGCATTCGTCCATATGATCCCCGGCGACCCGGTGACCATCATGGCCGGGGAACGCGGTATCTCCGCCGAGCGCCACGCGCAGCTGATGGCGGAAATGGGGCTGGACAAGCCGCTCTATCAACAATATTTCTCCTACGTGTCCAACGTGCTGCACGGCGATCTGGGCACCTCACTCAAAAGCCGCATCTCCGTCTGGAGCGAGTTCGTTCCGCGCTTTCAGGCCACGCTGGAGCTGGGCTTCTGCGCGATGCTGTTTGCGGTGCTGGTAGGCATCCCGGTCGGGGTGCTGGCGGCAGTCAAGCGCGGCTCGGTCTTCGATCACACCGCGGTGGGCATCTCGCTGACCGGCTATTCGATGCCGATTTTCTGGTGGGGCATGATGCTGATCATGCTGGTGTCGGTGCAGCTTAACCTGACGCCGGTGTCGGGCCGCATCAGCGACACGGTCTTCCTCGACGACAGCCATCCGCTGACCGGCTTCATGCTGATAGACACTCTGATCTGGGGCGAGCCGGGCGACTTTATCGACGCAGTGATGCACATGATCCTGCCGGCCATCGTGCTGGGCACCATCCCGCTGGCGGTGATCGTGCGCATGACCCGCTCCTCGATGCTGGAAGTGTTGGGTGAAGACTACATCCGCACCGCGCGCGCCAAGGGCGTGAGCCGCATGCGGGTGATCGTCGTCCACGCGCTGCGCAACGCGCTGCTGCCGGTGGTGACGGTGATCGGGCTGCAGGTCGGCACCATGCTGGCCGGCGCTATCCTGACGGAAACCATCTTCTCCTGGCCGGGGCTGGGCCGCTGGCTGATCGACGCGCTGCAGCGCCGCGATTACCCGGTGGTGCAGGGCGGGGTGTTGCTGGTCGCCTGTATGATCATTCTGGTTAACCTGCTGGTAGACGTGCTCTACGGCGTGGTCAACCCGCGTATTCGCCACAAGAAATAAGGGGCGCTCTCATGTCTCAAATCACTGAGTCTGCAGTTAAAGGTGCGCCGAAGCCGATGACCCCGTTTCAGGAGTTCTGGCACTATTTCAAGCGCAATAAAGGGGCCGTGGTCGGCCTGGTGTATATCGTTCTGATGCTGGTGATCGCGCTCGGCGCCGGGGTGCTGGCGCCGCATGCGCCGGCGGATCAGTTCCGCGACGCGCTGCTCAAGCCGCCGGTGTGGCAAGAGGGTGGCAGCTGGCAATATCTCCTCGGCACCGACGACGTGGGCCGCGACGTGCTGTCGCGCCTGATGTACGGTGCGCGCCTGTCGCTGCTGGTCGGCTGCCTGGTGGTGGTGCTGTCGCTGATCATGGGCGTGGTGCTCGGTCTGCTGGCCGGCTACTTCGGCGGTGCGGTGGATGCGGTGATCATGCGCGTCGTCGACATCATGCTGGCCCTGCCGAGCCTGCTGCTGGCGCTGGTGCTGGTGGCGGTGTTCGGGCCGTCGATCGTCAACGCCTCGTTGGCGCTTACCTTCGTCGCGCTGCCGCACTATGTACGTCTGACGCGTGCGGCGGTGCTGGCGGAAGTGAACCGCGATTACGTCACCGCTTCGCGGGTGGCGGGCGCCGGCGCGCTGCGCCAGATGTTCGTCAACATTCTGCCTAACTGCCTGGCGCCTTTGATCGTGCAGGCTTCTCTCGGTTTCTCGAACGCCATTCTGGACATGGCCGCTCTCGGCTTTCTGGGCATGGGCGCGCAACCGCCGACGCCGGAGTGGGGCACCATGCTCTCCGACGTGCTGCAGTTCGCGCAAAGCGCCTGGTGGGTAGTGACTTTCCCCGGCCTGGCGATCCTGCTGACGGTGCTGGCATTTAACCTGATGGGGGACGGTTTGCGTGACGCTCTCGACCCCAAACTCAAGCAGTAACAGAGGACGAGAGAGATGGCGTTATTGAATGTAGACAAGCTTTCGGTGCACTTCGGTGACGAAGGCACCCCGTTCCGCGCGGTAGACCGCATCAGTTACAGCGTGGAGCAAGGCCAGGTGGTCGGCATCGTCGGTGAATCCGGCTCCGGCAAATCCGTCAGCTCGCTGGCGATCATGGGCCTGATCGATTTCCCCGGCAAGGTAATGGCCGACAAGCTGGAGTTCAACGGCCAGGATCTGCGCAAGATTTCCGAAAAAGAGCGCCGCCAGCTGGTGGGTTCTGAAGTGGCGATGATCTTCCAGGATCCGATGACCAGCCTGAACCCGTGCTATACCGTCGGTTACCAGATCATGGAGGCGCTGAAGGTGCATCAGGGCGGCAACCGCCGCACTCGCCGCCAGCGCGCTATCGACCTGCTGACCCAGGTGGGCATTCCCGATCCGGCCTCGCGGCTGGACGTGTACCCGCACCAGCTTTCCGGCGGCATGAGCCAGCGCGTGATGATCGCCATGGCCATCGCCTGTCGGCCGAAGCTGCTGATCGCCGATGAGCCGACGACCGCGCTCGACGTGACCATCCAGGCGCAGATCATCGAACTGCTGCTGGACCTGCAGCAGCGCGAAAACATGGCGCTGGTGCTGATCACCCACGATCTGGCGCTGGTGGCGGAAGCCGCGCACCACATCATTGTGATGTATGCCGGTCAGGTGGTGGAATCCGGCAAGGCGGCGGAGATTTTCCGCGCGCCGCGCCATCCTTATACCCAGGCGCTGCTGCGCGCGCTGCCGGAGTTCGCCGCCGACAAGGCTCGCCTGGCTTCGCTGCCGGGCGTGGTGCCGGGCAAATACGATCGCCCGACCGGTTGCCTGCTCAACCCGCGTTGTCCCTATGCCAACGAGCGCTGCCGTAACGAGGAGCCGGAACTGCGCAGCATTCCCGGCCGTCAGGTTAAATGTCACACACCGCTGGATGATGCGGGGAGGCCGACCGTATGAGCCAGAATCAACCTTTACTGCAGGCGATCGACCTGAAGAAGCATTACCCGGTGAAAAAGGGCCTGTTCGCGCCGGAGCGGCTGGTCAAGGCGCTGGACGGCGTCTCCTTCACCCTGGAGCGCGGCAAAACGCTGGCGGTGGTCGGCGAGTCGGGCTGCGGCAAATCGACGCTCGGCCGCCTGCTGACGATGATCGAAGTGCCGACCGGCGGCGAGCTGTACTATCAGGGGCAGGATTTGCTGAAGCCGGACGTCTCGGCCGAGAAACTGCGCCGCCAGAAGATCCAAATCGTGTTCCAGAATCCTTACGGATCGCTCAACCCGCGCAAGAAGGTCGGGCAGATCCTCGAGGAACCGCTGTTGATCAATACCCCGCTCAGCGCCGCCGAACGGCGGGAAAAAGCGCTGGAGATGATGGCGAAGGTCGGCCTGAAGACCGAGCATTACGACCGCTACCCGCACATGTTTTCCGGCGGCCAGCGCCAGCGTATCGCCATCGCCCGCGGGCTGATGCTGAACCCGGACGTGGTGATCGCCGATGAACCGGTGTCGGCGCTGGACGTGTCGGTGCGTGCTCAGGTGCTGAACCTGATGATGGATCTGCAGCAGGAGCTGGGGTTGTCCTATGTGTTCATCTCACACGATCTGTCGGTGGTGGAACACATCGCCGACGAGGTGATGGTGATGTACCTCGGCCGCTGCGTGGAAAAGGGCAGCAAAGAGGCGATCTTCAACAATCCGCGCCATCCTTATACTCAGGCGCTGCTGTCGGCGACGCCGCGGTTGAACCCGGATATGCGCCGCGAGCGCATCAAGCTGACCGGCGAACTGCCCAGCCCGATGAACCCGCCACCGGGCTGCGCGTTCAACGCCCGCTGCCGCCGCGCCTTCGGCACCTGCGTGCAGCTGCAGCCGCAGCTGAAACAGTACGGTGAGCAGATGGTGGCCTGCTTTGCGGTCGATCAGGACGAGCATCCGGGGACGTAAAGCGTCGGATTTTCCTGCTTAAACCAAACGCCGGCACTGCGCCGGCGTTTTTTATTATTCAATCAATGTGTTAGTCAGTAAACGATCGCGACAACCCGTTTTTTAAATTCTTCCCTTAACGCTATTCTGACAAATTGTTATTTTTTTAAGAATCTTCGTATTGAAATAATAATCGAATAATAGAATTCAACGGTTTGTTGTTAATAACATTCTGTCGGTCGAGCGGTTTCACTGTTTTTATTATAAAAACCCAATAAAAAAGCACGCCGGCGGCGTGCTTTGGGGGGATGAGGCCGCGCTTATTGCGGGTAAGGCACCCAGTCACCGCCGTTCAGGCGAATGTAAGGCTTGCCCTGATACTGCATCACAATGGCGTTGTCGTTTTCGGAGATGACCGGGGTCTGCGGCAGCCCCTGGGTCAATGCCTGCCAATCGACGCTGGACTCGCTGAAGACCTTGCCGTCCACCAGGCGCGACACCAGTTCAGACAGCGCCAGATAGCTGCTCGGCGTTTTGATCTGCAGCGGGCTGCCCTGATGCGGCGCCTTCATCCCAATCAGTTTGATGCCGACCGGCGTATGAGTGATGTTCGGGCTGGGAATATCGCGCAGGCCGGACATCTGCATCTTGTCGCCCACCAACGCCGCGCCGTGCTCCGGCACGATCACCACTACCACTTTGCGGCCGGATTTCTCCAGCTGGTCAAGGAAGGTGTTCAGCTGATCGAACAGTTTCTGCGCGCGCGGTTGATAGTCGGCGCTCTTGCTGGAGCCGACGAAGCGGTTGCCGTCGTGCAGCGGAATGATGTTGAAGAAGGTGGCGGTGCGGCCGTCACCGCCTTTTTGCTGTTGATCCAGCCAGCGGGTCAGCAATTCGAGATCGTTATAAATCGGCTCGCCGTCGAACGAGGTCAGCTCGTTGCCGATGCCGGCCTGTGACATCAGCGGTGCCTGCATGTCGCCCTGTTCACGCAGTTCTTTCAGGAAGTTGCCGAATACCCCGGAGTGATCGAGCATCAGCTGTTCCTTGAAGCCGAGCTTTGCCAGGTTATCGAACAGGTAACACTGCTGGTTCACCGGTTGATACAGGTCGTGATGCGAAAGCTGGCCGCAGCTGGCGCGCAGCAGGCGGATGGCCGCCGGGCCGCTGTAGGCGGTGGCCGAGTTGAAGCTGTCGAACATGATGTCCATCTTCGACCACAGCGGGTGATTCTGCAGGTTGACCGCCTCCATATCGGCCCAGGCCAGCGAACAGATGTTGATCACCAGCAGATCGAACGGCTGGGCGTCGGCGGGCAAGGTGGCCGGGAACGCGGTGACGCGGCCTTTTTCCCGCTCGTAGAACTGATTCAGGTAGGCCGTCAGATTGGCGCTGGTCGGCGGCAGGCTGTCTGCCGGCGCAGCATCCCCCGCCGCTGGCACCGACGTGGCCGGCGTATTGGCGCCCCCGGCCGAGGCCGTGGAGGTGGTGGGCAGCAGTGAGACCGCCGGCCCGGCGATGTTGACGATATTGAGCCACACCAGCGCCGCCACGGTGAACACCGTGACGCGCACCCACTGCGCGACGAACAGGTAGGCAATAAGCAGCACGAAGGCCGCGCCGACCATCTGCCAGTTGATAAAGCGGTTGATCAGCTCCAGCAGATACTGGGCGCTGAAGCCGGCCAGCTGCGAGCCCTGGCTGAGAATGCTGTTGATGCCCGGCAGCCAGGTGTCGTGGTAGAACAGCGCGATGCCAATCGGGATAGCGAGGTAATGGCGCCAGCGGTGCAGACGCTGTGAGGGGATCGGCATCAGCAGAAATGCCATGAACACCAGGTTCGGCAGCGCGTGGAAATTCAGGTAGCCGAACCACAGCAGGGCGAATTTGGCCAGAAAGTAGAGGTTCCAGCCGCCCAGCCCGCGCCAGTAGCGCCACAGAGCGTTATCGGATTGCGTCTTCGAGTTTGGATTCATGGCTGCTTCTTACGTTTAATCTGAGATGAGGAGCCTGTGCGCACCCACAAACCGGCGGATTTCAAATAGCGCGGCGATAACAACAGGTTTTGCCAGTATTGACGCAAATGCGGAAAACGCCGGTGAAAGACGTAGCCCAGCGGAATGAAGATCAGCGCGCACAGCAGGATCAGTTGCACGATGTCGTTAAGGTTCAGCATGCGGTTCCTCCTGCGGGCCGAGCGGCAGCGTGAAGGCGACCGGCTGCCGCCGTTCTGTGGGCATCTCGGCCACTTTCACGCTGGGGCGCGGCGCGGCGCCGGCGGTGCCGGTGGCCGAAATCTGCCAGCGCCCCTGGGCCATGCGTTTGATTTCCGAAATGATATCGACGTCCTGGTGCCACACTACCCGGTTACTGAAGGCTTCATCCACCGGCAGGCGGAAGATGAACTTCAGCGCGGTATCCAAATCGTTGATGCGGCAGGTGGAGAGGAACAGCACCAGCCGCCCCTGCACGACGGTCATCACGTCGCCGAAGCGCCGCAGGTGGCACAGGGTCATCGCCTGTTCGGCGCGCAGGCCGGTGGCCGGTCGCAATGCCACCATCACCCCTTTGCCGTCCTCGGGCAGCAGCGTGTTGCCCATCAGCGACAGCACCGCCTGGCTGAACGGTTCCGGCCGCATATAGCCTTTGAGCTGCAGCGGGCGCAAGCCGGCCAGCAGCGCATCGATGTCGGCGGGGACATGGCGCGAGAAGCGCTGCCCCTGAATGCCTTCGAGCATGGTCAGAAAACGCGACAGCGGCGCGACGTGCGGTACGATCAGGTTGGCGCCGCAGGCCAGCAGCAGCCGCTCGTCGCTGTAGCGCAGGCTGGCGCTCATCTCGCGCACCGCGATTTTCAAGCCGTTGCCGCGGCTGCGGCGCAGGGTGTGGATTTGGTGCGCCAGGTGATCGATTTGGTCGCTTTGGTACAGCGCGAAAATCAACGTCGCCGAGAGTCTCAGCATGCCGTGCTGCGCCAGTTCGTCGTTGCTCTCCAGCAGCTGCCAGTTGGCGGACAGCGGCGGCGCGCCTTCCAGGATGCTGCGCTCGGCCAGATACAGGCCTTCGTCGCTGCGCAAGGCGGTGGGGGAGGGTTGGCTATTTTCATCCTCACCCTGCCAGCCGCCTTCCGCGGCGTACAGCGTCAGCAGCTGATTGGCATTGATGCCGTTTTCGGTGCTCCACCAGTTAACCAGATACTGCGCGCTGTCCTGCTGCCATTGCAGGCTGGACAGGCCGTTCAGGATGCGATGCTGCGCGCTGAGCTGCCCCTTGAGCTTATTGATGCCGCCGCCGTGGCTGAGGATCAACAGCGTACACCCCTGCCGCCGCAGCCAGGCGGCGAGGGTACGGGTCCACTCGCGCAGCTCTTCGGTGGTGAAGGTTTGCCACAGGCTGGCGTGGGCCAGCAGGATAAGTAAGCGATTTTGCGGCCGCAGGGCGCGCATCAGATCGTCGCTCAGCTGCGTCAGCGCGGCTTTTTTCTCCGGTAATTGATACAGCGGCAGCTTCTGCAAAGCAGGCGAAGCCAGCTCGGCCAGCAGGCGATCGGGTTTATCGCCGCTGCAGATCAGGGCGACTTTATGGGTGGCCGGTTGGGCGGCGATGACCTGGCGACACAGCAGCGCGGCGTCGCTTTGCCTGTCGATATTGATCCAATAAAGCCCGGGGGCCTGCATCACCGACAGCTCTTCCCAAATCTGCCGAATGCCTAGAGAAAAAGAGTGCGCCATAGGATGTGTTCTACATTCGTTGAAAGCCGACTAAAGGCGTTTATATTTAAAGATAGCCATTTTTACTCTGGCAATAACAAATCTCCGACGCTCTGCAACAATATTTGTTGAGAATCATCTTATTGCCTCTCTCTTTTTGTATCGTTGCTATAGTTAATTAACATAGCCTATTTTCGCCAAGGCGGAAGAATGAATAACGCACCCACCCATTTTCGTGCAGCGGCACCTGGGGAGAGCCAGGATGACCTGCAGGCGCTCAGCCAGGCTTTTTCATTGCCGAAATTAAGCTATGTCGATATTTCGCGGCAGGAGCGGTTAACGCAAATGATGACGCGCTGGCCGTTGTTGGCCGAATTGGCGCAGACCACGGGGAGCCACTGATCTATGCCGGTGATCGCGCTGCAAGGGTTGCGGGGTGGAATGGGGACGACGTCGGTCACGGCGGCGCTCGCCTGGGCGTTGCAGCAGCTGGGCGAATCGGTGTTGGCGATCGATTTCACGCCGGACAATCTGCTGCGCCTGCATTTCAACACGCCGTTCGAGCTGGCGCGTGGCTGGGCCCGCGCGGAGCGGGACGGCGGGCGCTGGCAGGAAGGGGCGCTGCGTTACTGTGAAAACCTCAACTTTCTGCCCTTTGGCCGCCTGAATGCAGCGGAACGGCTGGAAGTGCAGCGCCAGTGTCAGCAACAGCCGGAACGCTGGCGCGACAATGTGCGCCAGCTGATCGCCGGCGATCCGCTGCGCTGGATCCTGCTGGATGTTCCGGTCGGGGACGGCGTGCTGGCGCAGCAGGCGCTGCAGCTTGCCGACAGCGTGTTCGTGCTGTTGAACCCCGACGCCAACTGCCAGGTACGGCTCCATCAGCAGACGCTGCCGAACGACTGCCGTTTCTTGGTCAATCACTACTCCTCCGCCAGCCAGCTGCAGCAGGATCTGCATCAGCTGTGGCTGCAAACGCTGAGCGGCCTGTTGCCGGTGGTGATCCATCGCGACGAAGCGTTGGCGGAAGCGCTGGCGGTCAAGCAGCCGTTGGGCGAGTACCGCCCCGAGAGTCTGGCGGCGGATGAAGTGCTGACGCTGGCCAACTGGTGCCTGATCAACCTCAAGCGGGGCGTTGCGCCATGAGCCGGGTGCTGAGCCTACTGCTGGTGCCGCCGGTGCGTCAGGCGGTGCAGACGCGCTACCGCGGCTATCGGCGCAACGGCGCGTCGGCGCTAACCGCCTTTTTCGCCACGCTGCTGGTGGCGTTGGGCTGGCTGCTGCTGCGCTTCGAATCGCCGGCCTGGCAGCGCGTGCGCGCCGGCCGCGCTTATTGGTTCCCGCATCTCTCCGCCGACCGCCCGCGCCCGGCGGATGCGCTGCGTTATCTGCTGCAGGGGCTGTGGCTGCTGCTGTTTCGCAGCGGCCGCGCGCCGGTGCAGCGCGACTATTTCGCCGGTTGGCGCCGCCTGCAGCAGCGCTGTGCCGACTGGCTGCAGGGCCTGCCGCAGCGGCTGAAGAACGCCGGCGTGGAGCAGCGTTCGGTGGAGCGCCTCGGCCGCATGAGCCGCGGCATGCGGCGCGCGCTGTTTATTCTGGTCAGCGTGCTGGCGGCGATCCTCGCCATGCTGTGCATCTCGCAACCGTTCGATCTGCCGGCGCAGTTCGTGTTCGTCCTGCTGCTGTGGGGGATCGCGATGGTGGTGCGCCGGGTGCCGGGGCGCCTGCCGGGGTTGATGCTGATCGTGCTGTCGCTGACCGTATCCTGTCGCTACCTGTGGTGGCGCTATACCGCCACGCTGAACTGGGACGATCCGCTCAGCCTGGTGTGCGGCCTGTTGCTGCTGGTGGCGGAAACCTACGCCTGGGTGGTGCTGGTGCTGGGCTATTTCCAGACCGTCTGGCCGCTTAACCGGCAGCCGGTGCCGTTGCCCGCCGATAGCGCCACCTGGCCGACTATCGATCTGATGGTGCCGACTTACAACGAAGATCTCGGGGTGGTGAAGCCCACCATCTACGCGGCGCTGGGCATCGACTGGCCGAAAGAGAAGGTGAACATCTATATCCTCGATGACGGCAACCGTCCCGAATTCCGGGCGTTCGCTGACGAAGTGGGGGTGAAATACATCGCCAGGCCGACCCACGAACACGCCAAGGCCGGCAACATCAACAATGCGCTGAAGCAGGCCACCGGCGAGTTCGTGGCGATTTTCGACTGCGACCACGTGCCGACGCGCTCCTTCCTGCAGCTGACCATGGGCTGGTTCTTCAAAGACAAAAAGCTGGCGATGCTGCAAACCCCGCACCACTTCTTCTCGCCGGATCCGTTCGAGCGCAACCTCGGGCGCTTCCGCCAGACGCCCAACGAGGGCACCTTGTTCTACGGGCTGGTGCAGGACGGCAACGACATGTGGGACGCCACCTTCTTCTGCGGCTCTTGCGCCATCCTGCGCCGCAGCGCGCTGGACGAGATCGGCGGCATTGCGGTGGAAACCGTCACCGAAGACGCCCACACCTCGCTGCGCTTGCACCGGCGCGGGCACACCTCGGCCTACATCCGCATTCCGCAGGCCGCCGGGCTGGCGACCGAGAGCCTGTCGGCGCACATCGGCCAGCGCATTCGCTGGGCGCGCGGCATGGTGCAGATCTTCCGGCTGGACAACCCGCTGTTGGGCAAGGGGCTGAAACTGGCGCAGCGCCTGTGCTACGCCAACGCCATGCTGCACTTCCTGTCGGGCATTCCGCGGCTGATCTTCCTCACCGCGCCGCTGGCGTTTTTGCTGCTGCATGCCTACATCATCTTCGCACCGGCGCTGGCGATCGCGCTTTATGTGCTGCCGCACATGATCCACGCCAGCCTGACCAACTCACGTATCCAGGGGAAATACCGCCATTCGTTCTGGAGCGAAATCTATGAAACCGTGCTGGCCTGGTATATCGCGCGGCCGACGACGGTGGCGCTGTTCAATCCGCACAAGGGCAAATTCAACGTCACCGCCAAGGGCGGGCTGGTGGAGGAGGAGCACGTCGACTGGGTGATCACCCGGCCTTACATGTTCCTGGTGATCCTGAACCTGGCCGGGCTGGCGTTCGGCGTCTGGCGGTTGGCCTATGGCCCGACGGACGAGGTGATGACGGTGATCATCAGCCTGGTATGGGTGCTGTACAACATGACGATTCTCGGCGGCGCGGTGGCGGTGGCGGTGGAGGCCAAGCAGGTGCGTCAGGCGCACCGCGTGGAAATCGCCATGCCGGCGGCGATCGCGCGCGCCGACGGCCATCTGTATCCCTGCACGCTGCGCGATTACTCCGACGGCGGCGTGGGCATTGAGATGCGGGTGGAAAACGCGTTGAAAGACGGCGACAAAGCCTCGCTGCTGCTCAAGCGCGGCCAGCAGGAGTACAGCTTCCCCTGCGTGGTGACGCGCGCCTTCGGCAACAAGGTGGGGGTGCGCCTGGCCGACCTCTCCACCCGTGAACACATCGATTTCATTCAGTGCACCTTCGCCCGCGCCGATACCTGGGCGCTATGGCAGGACGGGTTCCCTGAAGACCGGCCGATCGAAAGCCTGCGCGACGTGCTGGCGCTGGGCTTCCGGGGGTATGTGCGCATGGCGGACTATGCGCCGCCGCTGGTGCGCGGTCTGCTGGTCGGGGTCACGTCGCTGACCGCCTGGGTAGTGTCGTTTATTCCGCGCGGCGTCGGCAGGGATCCGACCTTGGGTCAACAAGAAACAGTGGGTTAGCTGCGAGTTCAACCGCCCGCTCACTCGCCCGGTGAACAGGCTCCAACATTGATGATGATACGATGACGAGAAAAATAACCTGGTTAACTGCTCTGGCCTTAGGCATCAGCACCCTGTCGCAGGCCGAAACCGCCACCGCGCCGACCGTGTCGGCCCAGCCGCCGATCGCCGCGGCGGCCGATACGGCGACCGCGCCACCGCCGGCCGCCGCGCCGCAGGATCCGAATGCGCCGGTGCGCGACGTGTCGCTGCCGTTTGCGCAGATAGCGCCGCCGCCGGGCACCTTTGTTTTGCGCGGCACCCGGCCGGACGGGCAGATCGAATTCAGCGTGCGCAGCGATGAGGTGGTCTCGCAGGCGATGCTCGATATGGAGTTTACGCCGTCGCCGGCGCTGATCCCGGTGGAGTCGCACGTCAAGGTCTACCTGAACGACGAGCTGATGGGGGTGACCACGATCGCCAAGGAGCAGCTGGGCAAGCCCAATCGCATCCAGATGGCGATCGATCCGCGCTATATCACCGATTTTAACCGCGTCCGGCTGGTGTTCGTCGGCCATTATCAGAACATCTGCGAAAACCCGGCCAGCACTTCGCTGTGGCTCGACGTCAGCAAATCGAGCGCGTTGAAGCTGCGTTTCCAGACGCTGCCGGTGAAAAACGAGCTGTCGCACTTCCCTGAGCCGTTCTTCGACAGCCGCGATAATCGGCCGCTGACGCTGCCGATGGTGTTCGCCGGCCAGCCTGATCTCGCCCAGCAGCGCGCGGCGGGCATTCTGGCTTCCTGGTTCGGCAGCAAGGCGCAGTGGCGCGGGCAATCCTTCCCGGCGCTGTACAACGCGCTGCCGACGCAGCACGCGGTGGTGTTCGCCACCAACCAGCAGCGCCCGGATTTCCTGCGCGATTATCCGGCGGTCAACGGCCCGACGGTGGAGATGATCAGCCACCCCGATAACCCGTACGTTAAACTGCTGCTGATTCAGGGGCGTGACGACAGCGATTTGATCACCGCGGTGAAGGGCATCGCGCAGGGCAACATCCTGTTCCGCGGCCAGAACGTGACGGTGGACAAGGTGGAACAGCTCGCGCCGCGTCAGCCTTACGACGCGCCGAACTGGGTGCGCACCGATCGGCCGATGACCTTCGCCGAGCTGCAGCAATACGCCGAGCAGCTGCAAACCAGCGGCATCGAACCCGGCCCGATCTCGCTGACCATGAACCTGCCGCCGGATCTGTTCCTGATCCGCAGCACCGGCATCGACATGCACCTGAAATACCGTTATACCGCGCCGCGCATTCAGGACGGTTCGCGGCTGAGCGTCAGTCTGAACAACCAGTTCGTGCAGGCTTACTCGCTGGTGCCGGAACACGAACAGGGCGCACAGCTGCTGCGCCTGCCGCTGACGCAGGGGCTGCTCGACTCCGACAAGAACGTCAGTATTCCGGCGTTGCGGCTGGGCGCCACCAACCAGCTGCGTTTTGACTTCGATTACACCACGCTGCTGGCCAGCGGCGCGGAAGGGCGCTGCGAAACCTACTCCTTCACGCAAAACCACGCGGTGATCGACGGCGCGTCCACCATCGATTTCTCCGGCTACCGCCACTTTATGGCGATGCCGGACCTGCGCGCCTTCGCCAACGCCGGCTTCCCGTTCAGCCGCCTGGCGGATCTGTCGCAAACGCTGGTGTTGGTGAACCAGAAACCGCAGCCGGCGCAGGTCAGCGCGCTGCTGAACGCGCTGGGGGTGATCGGCGCGCAAACCGGCTACCCGGCGCTGGCCTTCACGCTCAGCGACGACTGGTCGCAGGCCAAGGATCGCGACGACGATATCCTGATGGTCGGCACCATCCCGCCGGAGCTGCGCGACGACAAGAAAATCAGCCTGCTGGTGGACGCGACCCAAAGCTGGGTGAAACAGCCGACGCGGCAGCCGCCGCTGCCCAGCGCGGAAGTGCTGGCGGAAGATACCAAACCGGACAGCAAGACCAGCGTCAGCTCCGAGGGGGCGATGTCGGCGATCATCGGCGTGCAGTCGCCGTTCAACGACCAGCGCGGCATCGTGGCGCTGCTGGCGGACAGCCCGCGCGGCTATGAGCTGCTGAACGATGCCCTGCTGGACAGCGGCAAGCGCGCCGCTGTGTTCGGCTCGGTGGCGGTGATCCGCGAATCGGGGGTCAATAGCCTGCGCGTCGGCGATATTTACTATGTCGGCCACCTGCCGTGGTGGGAGCGGCTGTGGTATGCCCTGTCCACCCATCCGGTGCTGCTGGCGGTGATCGCGGTAGTGCTGGTGGTGATCCTGGGGCTGATGCTGTGGCGCGGCCTGAAGGCCTTCAGCCGGCGTCGTCTGGCGCCTGAAGATCGGGATTGACGGCGGTGAGCGCGATGCTGCAACGCCTGTCGCTCGGCATGCTGCTGCTGTGCGCGTTCAGCGCGGCGGCGGCCTGCGAGTGGCCGGGCTGGCAACAGTACAAGCAGTACTACATCAGCCCGCAGGGGCGGGTGATCGATCCGAGCAGCCCGAACAAAATCACCACCTCAGAGGGACAGAGTTACGGCCTGTTCTTCGCCCTGGTGGCCAACGACCGGCCGACTTTCGATCGGCTGCTGGCCTGGACGGAGAACAACCTGGCGGCGGGCGATCTCAGCGCCCGTTTGCCCGCCTGGCTGTGGGGCGAGAGCGACGACAAGCAGTGGAAGGTGCTGGACGCCAACTCAGCGTCGGATGCCGATCTGTGGATAGCTTACAACCTGCTCGAAGCCGGCCGCCTGTGGAAAAGCCGGCGTTATCAAACCCTGGGGACGCTGCTGCTGCAACGCATCGGCCGCGAGGAAGTGGCCGACATTCCCGGCCTGGGCCTGATGCTGTTGCCGGGCAAAGTCGGGTTCGTGGCGGAAGATCGCTGGCGGCTGAACCCCAGCTACCTGCCGCCGCAGCTGCTGGCGCGTTTTGCGGCGCTGAACGGCCCGTGGCGCGCGATGCGCCAGGTCAATCAGCGGCTGTGGCTGGACACCGCGCCGCACGGCTTCTCACCGGACTGGGTGGTGTGGCGGGTCGGTGCCGGCTGGCAGCCGGATACCGTCAAGCCGAACGTCGGCAGCTACGACGCCATTCGGGTCTATCTGTGGGCCGGCATGCTGGCGGACGACGATGAGCACAAGGCGGCGCTGCTCGAACGCTTCCAGCCGATGGCGCATCTCACCGCCAAACAGGGCGTGCCGCCGGAAAAAACCGATACCGCCAGCGGCAAAACCACCGGCACCGGCCCGATCGGCTTTTCTGCCTCGATGCTGCCGATGTTGGCGACGCAGGCCGAGGCGCTGACGACACAGCGGCAACGCATCAGCGAACATCCGCCGGGTGACGACGCCTATTTCAGCGCCTCGCTGACGCTGTTCGGTCAGGGGTGGGATCAACAACGTTATCGCTTTAATCGTCAGGGTGAATTGCAACCCTCGTGGGACGGCCAATGCACAACTTCAAAATAAACTGGCTGAATTTGATTCCGCTGAGCCTGGCGATGTTGCCACAGGCACGCGCCGCGGAGGCCGTGGCCCCGGAGCAGTGGCTGCTGGAGCAGGTGCGTATTGGCGAGGCCGGCAACAAGGACGATCTGGTGCGCCAGTCGCTGTACCGGCTCGAGCTGATGGATCCGAACAACCCGGACGTGATCGCCGCGCGCATGCGTTTGGCGCTGCGGCAGGGCAACATGGCGCTGGCGCAGCAGCAGTTGGACAAGCTGAAAACCCTCGCGCCGCAGTCCAGCGCCTATCGCCAGGCGCAAATGAACATGCTGCTGACGCAGCCGGAAACCCGGCAAAAGCTGCAGCAGGCCCGCCTGATGGCGACTGCCGGTCGGTTGCCGGAGGCCAAGGCGCAGTACGATGCGCTGTTCCACGGCGAGCCGCCGACGCTCGATCTGGCGGTGGAATATTGGCGACTGGTGGCGCGTTTGCCGGGGCAGGAGGCGAAGGCGTTGAAGCAGCTGCAGGCGCTGGATCAGCAATATTCCGGCAACGTGGCGCTGCGTATGTCGCTGGCGCGCATGCTGTTCAGTCAGAACCAGGACGCGCAGGCCTATGAGCTGCTGCAGAAGATCGCCGCCGATCCGGCCGGGCGCGGCGATGCCGCCGATCTGTGGCTGGACAAGGTCAAAGCGATGCCGGTCAGCGCGCAAAGCGTGGCGGCGCTCAACCGCTTCCTCGGCGTGTTCGACACCGGCGATCAGGCGACCAGCGCCCGCGAAGAGCTGGCCAGACAGCAGAAACTGTTGGCCGATCCGGCGTATCAGGCACGGGTACGCGGCCTGGCACAGGTGGATAAAGGCGGCAGCCGGGCGGCCATTCCGGAGTTGCAAAAGGCGTTGGCGGCGGCGCCGAACGACGCCGAGGTGCTGGGCGCGCTCGGCCAGGCCTATTCGCGCGCCGGCAACCGCCCGCAGGCGCTGAAACTGTTCCGCCAGGCGCTGGCCGCCGACAAGAACGGCTACGACAGCGGCAAGTGGCAAAGCCTGATCAAGAGCACCGGCTACTGGCTGGCGATCGACGAAGGCGACAAGGCGCTGAAGGCCGGCAATCTCGCGCTGGCCAGGCAGAAATACCAGCAGGCGCGCCAGCTCGACGACAGCGACGGCGATGCGTTTATCGGCCTGGGCGATGTGGCGGTGGCGAGCAAGGATGACGCCGCGGCGGAAGGATTTTATCAGCAGGCGCTGCGGCGCGACCCCGGCAACGGCAGCGCGCTGCGCGGCCTGGTGAATCTCTATCAACGGCAGTCGCCGGAAAAAGCGCTGGCCTACCTCAACGGCCTGCCGCGCAGCCAACAGGCCAAGCTGCGTAGCACCCTCGACGGGCTGCGGCTCGATATGTTGAAACAGCAGGCGGAGGCGCTGGCGGCGCAGCAGCAGTGGCAGCAGGCGGCGGAAATCTATCGCCGCGCTCAGCCGATGGATCCCGACGATGTCTGGCTGACCTATCGTTACGCGCAGGCGCTGCGTCAGGCCGGGCAGCCGCAGCAGGCGGACGCTCTGTTCCGGCAGCTGGCGCAGCGTCAGCGCGTCAATCCGCAGTTGGCCTATGCCTATGCGCTCTACCTTTCCGGCAGCGATCGCGACGACCAGGCGCTGGCGCAGCTCAATACGCTGCCTGTGGCGCAGTGGAACGACAACATGCGCGAACTGGCGCAGCGGCTGAAAATGCAGGCGGTGATCGCGCAGGCCGAACGGCTGCGGGCGGCCGGCGACGAACCGGCGGCGGAAGCCTATCTGCGCCGGCAGCCGGCGGACACCCGCATCGATTTGCTGCTGGCCGACTGGGCGCTGGCGCGCGGGGAGTATGCGGCGGCGCTGGAGGATTATCAGCGGGTGAAACGGCGCGAACCGAACAACCCGGATGCGCAACTGGGCGAGATCGAAGCCTATGTCGCGCAAGGGGATTTGGACGCGGCGCGCCAGCGGCTGAAAACCGAACCGCAGCCGCAAGACGCTTCGCTCAATAGCCAACGGCGGGTGGCCAACGCCTGGAGTGCGGTCGGCGATCCGCAGCAGGCCGACGCGCTCTTCAACCGGCTGAAAACGGCGGCGGCCTCGGAGCCCGTGGGGCAGACCAAGGCGCTGATCTACCGCGACGCCGCCCGTCTGGAACGGGCGCAGCGGCAGCCGGAGCGGGCGCAGCAGGACTACCGCCAGGCGATGGTGGCCGGCGGCATCACGCCGACGCTGCCGCAGGACAATGACAGCTACACCTATTTGACGCGCAATAACCCGAGCGACGACTGGCTGAAACGCGGCATCCGTTCCGACGCCGCGGATCTGTATCGGCAGCAAGACGTGAACGTCACGCTCGATCACGATTACTGGCGCTCGAGCGGCACCGGCGGCATTTCCGACTTCAACGCGCACGACACCATGCTGCAGGTGGACATGCCGCTGTATGACGGGCGCGCCTTCTTGCGCACCGACACCGTGCAGCTGGACGCCGGCCGCTTCTCGACCGACGGCAGCGGCAAGTACTACGAGACCTTCGGCACCTGCAATACGCAAGGGTGCCGCGGCGATGAACACCAGAAAACCACCGGCACCAGCGTGGCGGCCGGCTGGAAAAACGACCGCTGGGCCGCCGACATCGGCACGACGCCGATGGGCTTTGAGGTGGTCGACTGGACCGGCGGCCTGGCCTACAGCGGCGACTGGAACCACATCGGTTGGACGCTGGCGGCCTCGCGGCGGCCGATCTCCAGCTCGCTGCTGGCGTTCGGCGGTGCCAAAGATCCGAACACCGGCACCACCTGGGGCGGCGTGCGCGCCACCGGCGTCAGCCTGAGCGCGAGCTACGATCGCGGCGAGGCGAACGGCGTGTGGGCCGATCTCAGCGCGCACCAGATTACCGGCAAGAACGTGGCGGACAACCAGCGGCAGCGGTTGATGGCCGGCTACTACTACAAGCTGATCAACGAAGACAATCGCCGTCTGAGCGTCGGGCTCAATACCATGCTGTGGCACTACCAGAAGGATTTGAGCGGCTACTCGCTGGGGCAGGGCGGCTATTACAGCCCGCAGCAATATCTGTCGCTGTCGCTGCCGGTCAACTATCGCCAGCGCACCGAGAACTGGTCGTGGGAGCTGGGCGGTTCGGTTTCGATGTCCCATTCGAAAACCGATAGCCAGCGCCGCTATCCGCTGCAGGGGCTGATCCCGGATTCACTGCCCGATAAGTTCGCCGTCGAGGACGGCAGCGCCTCGAGCGGCGTCGGTTATACGCTGCGGGCGATCGTCGAACGCCGCCTCAGTTCGCACTGGACGCTCGGCGCCGGCATCGACATTCAGCAGGCGAAGGACTATACGCCGAGCCACGCGTTGATTTATCTGCGTTATTCCCTGGCCGGCTGGCAGGGAGATCTCGATTTGCCGCCGCAACCGCTGACGCCTTACGCCGACTTCAAGTAACCGGGAGGGGAAAGATTCGGAGTGTCGGACACCGGGGAGTTTTGTTACCCTGTGTCCGGGTCGCGTTTGTTCGCTTTAGGAAAAGACTGAAACCCGCGATTTTCTTGGCTTTGCCTGCGGCATAGCCAGATTAAAACAGCCGATGATCGAGTATACTCAGCCCGGTTCGAGGGGGCGGGTGAGAGTCAGCCCCCTTTTTGTTTCAGCCCGATTTCACGGAGAGCAGGTTTGCGGGTCAGGCGTTCGTTAACGATTAAGCAGATGGCGACGGTGTCCGGCGTGGCACTGGTCACGATCTGTATCTTTATCGTGATCCAGTTATTCCACTTTGTGCAGCAGCGCAGGGATGACTACGCCCAGCAACTGGAGAATATCGCTCATTCCGTGCGCCAGCCGTTGGCGGAAGCGGTGCTGCGCATGGACGTGCCGGAAGCCAAAAAGGTGCTGAATACGCTGCTGCCGGTCGGCATTTTGAGCCGGGCGGATATCGTCTTGCCGAACGAGTTTCAGGCGCTGCACGCCAATTTCCCGCCTGAGAGGCCGGTGCCGACGCTGATCGCCCGGCTGTTTGAACTGCCGATCCAAATTTCCGTACCGCTCTATTCGCTGGAGCGGGTGCCGGCTAACCAGCAGCCGCTGGCCTATCTGGTGCTGCAGGCCGACTCGTTCCGCATGTACCAGTTTATCCTCAGTATTTTGTCGACCATGTTGTCGACCTACCTGCTGCTGGCGCTGATCCTGTCGGTGGCCATCACCTGGTGCATGAACCGGCTGATGGTGCATCCGCTGCGCGCGATGGCCAAGGAGCTGGAAAACATCTCGCAGGACGAAGCGCCCTATCACCAGCTGATGCTGCCGGCGCTGCACCAGGACGACGAGCTCGGCCTGTTGGTGCGCAACTACAACCGCAATCAACAGACGCTGGCCAAGGCGCATGCCGACATGAGCCGCCTCAGCACCCGCCATCCGGTGACCGAACTGCCGAATCCGGCGTTGCTGAACGCGTTGCTGGAACAGCATATCGCTTCCAGCCTGCGCCCCGAGCGTTTTAACCTGCTGGTGATCGGCATCGAGACGCTGCATGAGGCCTCGGGCGTGATGAGCCCGGCGATGCGTGAAGCGTTGCTGTTGGCGCTGGCGAAGAAGCTGCGCGGCTGCATCGACGAAAACGGCGTGCTGGCGCAGCTGAGCAATACCGAATTCGCCATCCTGGCCAAGGGCATCGAGCGGCCGTTCCACGCCATGCAGCTGGCACGGCGCATCATGGCGGAGATCAACGCGCCGTTGACGCTGGAAGGCTTGGCGCTGCGGCCCAACGCCAGCATCGGCATCGCGCACTACCTTAATCAGGGGGAAAGTGCGGAACAGCTGCTGCGCAGCGCCACCTCGGCGATGATGTCCGCGCACCGCGAAGGAAAAAATCAGATCCTGTTCTTCGAACCCAGCCTGACGGAACGCACGCAGAAGCGGTTGACGCAGGAGAGCGAGATCTTGCACGGCATCGAACAGCGGCATTTTACGCTGTTCCTGCAGCCGCAGATCGACATGCAGTCCAACGAGGTGATCGGCGCCGAAGCGTTGCTGCGTTGGCAGCAGTATGACGGCAGCTATACCCTGCCGGCCGACGTTATCCCGCTCGCGGAAGAGCTGGGCGTGATCGTGCCCCTCGGCAACTGGGTGCTGGAAGAGTCCTGCCGTATCCTGGCGGACTGGCAGCAACGCGGCATTGAGCTGCCGCTGGCGGTCAACGTTTCCGGTATTCAGATGCAGGATGAGGCGTTCGTTCCGCATCTGAAAAACCTGCTGGCGCAGTATCGGATCGATCCGCGCAAGCTGCTGCTGGAGATCACCGAGACGGTACGCATCGACGATCTCGACCGTGCGCTGGCGCTGCTGCGTGAGCTGCACGATCTGGGATTGTCGATCGCGCTGGACGACTTCGGGATGGGCTACTCCAGCCTGGAGTACCTGAACCGCTTGAAATCCCTGCCGATTGACCTGATTAAAATCGACCGCAGTTTCATTCAGGGGCTGCCGGCCGACGATGCGATGGTGCGCATCGTCAGCTCGATCTCTGAAGTGCTGGCGTTGCCGGTGATGGCCGAAGGCGTGGAAAACGCCGAGCAGCGCGACTGGCTGCTGAAGCACGGCATTCGCAGCGGGCAAGGATTCCTGTTTGCCCGGCCGCTGCCGCGCGAAGCGTTCGAAGCCGAGTTTTGCCGCGCGGCGCCGTGAGCGTCGCGTTACCTTTCCGGTACTTTTCCCCGTCCGAAAATCGCCATTCTCTCCCTACCTCTTTTGAGTTAGTGCAAACAAAGGCTTACGCAATTTTCAGCTTTGCACCCAGACTGACGCGTTTCAGCTCTTAAATTCACATCAACCCCGTGGGGCGGGTGCAACAAATTATTTCCATGTTGTTAAGTGGGTGTTATTTTCCGCGCAAGCGATGAACAGGCTGGATGTTTAGACTGCTGCCTGGTGCGTGTCTTCCCCCCATAGGACGTTCATATGAAAACAACAATCTTTAAGAGCCTCTATTTTCAGGTGCTGACGGCGATCACGCTGGGTATCCTGCTTGGCCATTTCTACCCTGACCTCGGCGCCGAGATGAAACCTCTGGGCGATGGCTTCGTCAAACTGATCAAGATGATTATCGCCCCGGTGATCTTCTGCACCGTGGTGACCGGCATCGCCGGCATGGAAAGCATGAAGGCGGTGGGCCGCACCGGCGCCATCGCGCTGCTGTATTTTGAAATCGTCAGCACCATCGCGCTGATTATCGGCCTGGTGATCGTCAACCTGGTGCAACCGGGCGCTGGCATGAACGTCGATCCCGGCACGCTGGACGCCAAAGCGGTAGCGGTCTACGCCGAGCAGGCGCAGCAGCAGGGCATCATTCCGTTCCTGCTGGATATCATTCCCGGCAGCGTGATCGGCGCGTTCGCCAGCGGCAACATTCTGCAGGTGCTGCTGTTCGCGGTGCTGTTCGGCTTCGCCCTGCATCGTCTGGGTGAGAAAGGGCAGCTGATCTTCAACGTGATCGACAGCTTCTCGCGGGTGATTTTCGGCATCATCAACATGATCATGCGCCTGGCGCCGCTGGGGGCCTTCGGCGCCATGGCGTTTACCATCGGTAAATACGGCGTCGGCACCCTGGTGCAACTCGGCCAGCTGATCGTGTGCTTCTACATTACCTGTATCCTGTTCGTGGTGGTGGTGTTGGGCAGCATCGCCCGCGCCAACGGCTTCAGCATCTTCAAATTCGTCAACTACATCAAAGAAGAACTGTTGATCGTGCTGGGGACCTCGTCGTCCGAGTCCGCGTTGCCGCGCATGCTGGATAAAATGGAGAAGCTGGGCTGCAAGAAATCGGTGGTGGGCCTGGTGATCCCGACCGGGTACTCCTTTAACCTGGACGGCACGTCTATCTACCTGACCATGGCCGCGGTGTTTATCGCGCAGGCGACCAATACCCACATGGACATCATGCATCAGGTTACTCTGCTGGTGGTGCTGCTGCTTTCCTCCAAAGGGGCGGCGGGCGTGACCGGCAGCGGCTTTATCGTGCTGGCCGCCACCATCTCCGCCGTCGGCCATCTGCCGTTGGCCGGCCTGGCGCTGATCCTCGGCATCGATCGCTTCATGTCGGAAGCCCGCGCGCTGACCAACCTGGTGGGCAACGGGGTGGCGACCGTGGTGGTGGCGAAGTGGTGCGACCAACTGGATGAGAAACAGCTGAAAGACACGCTGAACAACAAAAACGCCGGCGCGGACAAAACGCAGCCTTCCGCCTGATATTGGCGGCGAATCACCGGCCGCAGCCGCGGCCGGTGAGGGAAAACCCCTGCCTCGTAACGATTTCTTGCATTAAAAACCCCGCTATCTATTATTTTTCACTCTAATGAGTGACATCCGCAAAGGCGCGCGGTCTAACACGATGGTACACTTTCTGCTTTCCGCCCCACTGTGAAACTCAGGGCGTATTTTTATGATTCCATTGAATGGAATACACGCATTTGCATAAGAAATTGGATAGTCATTAAGTAGGGGTTCACATGCAGGGCACCAGAATTCATCTTATAGTTGGTGGGCTGCTATTGGCTGCCGCCAGTAGCAGCGTGCAGGCTGAAGCACTACAACCCGATCCTGCCTGGCAGCAGGGGTCGCTGGCCAACGGGTTTTCATGGCAGATTCTCGATACGCCGCAGCGGCCAAGCGACCGCGTGGAACTGCGGCTGATCGTCAATACCGGCTCCCTGGTGGAGTCTTCGCAGCAGACCGGCTTCGCCCATCTGCTGCCGCGGCTGGCGTTGGCGCGCAGCGAAAGCTTTACCGCGCCGCAGCTGCGCGCCCTGTGGCAACAGAGCGTGGATAACGAGCGGCCGCTGCCGCCGGCGATCATCTCGTATGATTTCACCATGTATAACCTCAGCCTGCCGAACAACCGGCCCGACCTGCTGAAAGAAGCGCTGGCCTGGCTGGCGGACACCACCGGCAAACTGGCGATCGACGAGCATACGGTGCACGCGGTGATGAATTCCAGCATCAATCCGGTCGGCACTTTCCCGCCCAATACCAAAGACGCCTGGTGGCGTTACCGCCTGAAAGGCTCGACGCTGCTGGCGCACGATCCGGCGCAGCCGGCGAAACGGCCGGTCAATCTCGAGCAGCTGAAGAAATTCTATCAACAGTGGTATACCCCGGACGCCATGACGCTGTTCGTGGTCGGCAAGGTGGACAGCCGCAGCCTGGGCGAACAGATCAACAAGGCGTTCTCGCCGCTGCAGGGCAAACGTGAAACCCCGGCCCCGATGCCGACGCTGACGCCGCTGCCACAGCAGCCGGTAAGCCTGATCAGCGAGCAGGTGAAGCAGGATACGCTGTCTATCATGTGGGATTCGCCGTGGCATCCGATTCGCGATTCGCAGAGCCTGCTCCGCTACTGGCGTGGCGATCTTGCTCGCGAGGCGCTGTTCTGGCATCTCCAGCAGACGCTGGAAAAAAGCGACCAGAAGAACCTGCATCTGGGCTTTGACTGCCGCGTGCAGTACCAGCGCGGGCAGTGCGCCATCCATCTGGATACGCCGAACAACAATCTGAACGGCAGCCTGGGCTTTATCGCCCGCGAGCTGGCCAACGTGCGTGACAACGGCCTGTCCAAAGAGGAATTCGATGCATTGCTGGCGCAGAAAAACGATCAGCTGAGCAAGCTGTTCGCGACCTACGCCCGTACCGATACCGACGTGCTGATGAGCCAGCGCCTGCGTTCGCAGCAGAGCGGGGTGGTGGATATCGCGCCGGAGCTGTATCAGAAGCTGCGTCAGGAGTTCCTGTCCAGCCTGACGCTGGAGACGCTGAATCAGGCGCTGAAGCTGCAGCTTTCTCAGGAGGCGACGCTGGTGCTGATGCAGCCGAAGGGCGAGCCGGAAATGAGCATGAAGCAGCTGCAGGAAACCTATAACGGCATCATGATGCCGGCGCCGGCGGTGGTGACGGAAGAAGCCAAACCGGCCGACACCGCGGTGGCTGCGCCAGCGACGGACGCCGGCGCGCAGTAATCGCAGCAGGGGGCTCAGGCCCCCTCAGTTGCGGTACAGCACCTTGATGATGTGGTAACCGAACTGGGTTTTGACCGGGCCGTAAGGTTTGAGCAGTGGGATGCTGAACACCGCTTTATCGAACGCCGGCACCATCGCGCCCTTGTTGAATTCGCCCAGCGAGCCGCCGTTGCGTTTTGACGGGCAGCTCGAGTATTTGCGCGCCAGCGTGTCGAAGCTGACGCCGCGCTTCAGCTTGGCCAGCAGCTCGTTGGCCAGCTTTTCATTGTCTACCAGAATGTGCAGGGCGCACGCCGTTTTTGCCATGGTAATGCCTTTGTCGATGCGAAAATTGCGCTGATTATACCCGCTAAATCTCATCGGCGCTTTCTGCTACAATTCCCTTCCACGTTTTACAGTCGAGCAAGCCAGCACCATGCGATTAAACCCCAGCCAACAACAAGCCGTCGAATTCGTTACCGGGCCCTGCCTGGTGTTGGCCGGTGCCGGTTCCGGCAAGACGCGCGTTATCACCAACAAGATAGCCCACCTGATCCACCACTGCGGCTATCAGGCGCGGCACATCGCCGCCGTGACCTTTACCAACAAGGCCGCACGCGAGATGAAAGAGCGCGTGTCGCAAACCCTGGGGCGTAAAGAGGCGCGCGGGCTGATGATTTCCACCTTCCATACCCTGGGGCTGGAGATCATCAAACGGGAATACGTGGCGTTGGGGATGAAGTCCAACTTCTCGCTGTTCGATGACCAGGATCAGCTGGCGCTGTTGAAAGAGCTGACCGAAAAGTGGCTGGAAAGCGACAAAACGCTGGTGGCGCAGCTGATCTCGACCATCTCCAACTGGAAAAACGACCTGATCGATCCCCAGCGGGCGGCGGAGCTGGCGCGCTCGGAGCGCGACAAGCTGTTCGCCCACTGCTACGGCCTGTACCACGCCCATATGCGGGCGTGCAACGTGCTGGACTTCGACGACCTGATCCTGTTGCCGACGCTGTTGTTGCAACGCAACGAAGAGGTGCGCGAACGCTGGCAGCAGCGTATTCGCTATCTGCTGGTGGATGAGTACCAGGATACCAACACCAGCCAGTACGAGCTGGTTAAGCTGCTGGTGGGCAACCGCGCGCGCTTTACCGTGGTGGGTGACGACGACCAGTCGATCTACTCCTGGCGCGGCGCGCGGCCGCAGAACCTGGTGCTGCTGAAGGAAGATTTCCCGGCGCTGCAGGTGATCAAGCTGGAGCAAAACTACCGTTCCAGCGAGCGTATCCTGAAGGCGGCTAACATTCTGATCGCCAATAACCCGCACGTGTTTGAAAAACGGCTGTTTTCCGAGCTGGGATATGGTGAAGAGCTGAAAGTGGTGACCGCCAACAACGAGGATCACGAAGCCGAGCGGGTGGTGGGGGAGCTGATCGCCCACCACTTCGTGAAAAAGACCAACTACGGCGACTATGCGATCCTGTACCGCGGCAACCACCAGTCGCGGGTGTTTGAAAAGATGCTGATGCAGAACCGCATCCCGTACAAGATTTCCGGCGGCACCTCGTTCTTCTCGCGCCCCGAGATCAAGGATCTGCTGGCCTACCTGCGCGTGCTGACCAACCCGGAGGACGACAGCGCCTTCCTGCGCATCGTCAATACCCCCAAGCGCGAGATCGGCCCGGCGACGCTGCAGAAGCTCGGCGAATGGGCCAACCAGCGCAACAAGAGTTTATTCCACGCCAGTTTCGATCTGGGGCTGAGCCAGCACTTGACCGGGCGCGGGCTGGAGTCATTGCAGCGCTTTACCCACTGGCTCGGCGGTATCGCCCAGCAGGCGGAACGTGAGCCGGTGGCGGCGGTGCGCGATCTGATCCGCGGCGTGGACTATGAGAGCTGGCTGTTTGAAACCTCGACCAGCCCGAAGGCCGCCGAAATGCGGATGAAGAACGTCAACACGCTGTTCGGCTGGATGACCGAGATGCTGGAAGGCAACGATCTGGACGAGCCGATGACGCTGACCCAGGTGGTGACGCGCTTCACCCTGCGCGACATGATGGAGCGCGGTGAAAGCGAAGAAGAGCTGGATCAGGTACAGCTGATGACGCTGCACGCTTCCAAAGGGCTGGAGTTCCCCTACGTATTCCTGGTGGGCATGGAAGAGGGCCTGCTACCGCACCAGAGCAGCATCGATGAAGACAATGTCGATGAAGAGCGGCGTCTGGCCTATGTGGGGATCACCCGCGCGCAAAAAGAGCTGATCTTCACCCTGTGCCGCGAGCGCCGTCAGTACGGCGAACTGGTGCGGCCGGAGCCGAGTCGCTTCCTGCTGGAACTGCCGCAGGACGATTTGGCGTGGGAAACCGAGCGTAAAGTGGTGAGCCCGCAGGAGCGGATGCAGAAGGGGCAGAGCCATCTGGCCAATATCCGCGCCCAGCTGGCCAAGGCCAAAGGCGGGAATTAAAAAGACAGGGCTAGATTACTGACAAAGGAGGAAAAAGCGTGGTTTTTCCTCCTTTGAGGTTATCAGCCGAAAATCAATGAATTGATTTTCCTTATTTTTTATATGCTGTCTTCTGTAAACCTGGCAATGTCATCAGGTTTGCCATTAACCTTCAGGCGCGAATCGCGCCCTGGTCATTTCAACGCTGTTCTTCCAACCGCAGCGTCCAATGGACGTAGCTCTGCCAGTGGCTTTCCTGCTCCAGCGCCTCGGCGCGCAGCGGATGCTGTTCCAGCCAACCCGGCGGCAAGATCACCGTCAGTTCGTCGTCCTGATTGGCGCGTAACCGCACCGCCGGCAGCGTGTCATCGCGGCGGCGGCTGGCGAAGATGATCGCCAGGCGCAAAATGCGGCACAGACGCTGCGCAGTGCGCGGCGGCAGGGCGTTTTGCTGGTTCAACAGCGACAGGTCGAGGGTGTTGCTCTGGTTTTGCAGCAGGGTGGCCAGCAGTTTTTTCTGCGCCGGGGTAAAGCCGGGTAAGTCCAGGTGGCGGATCAGGTAAGCGGCGTGTTGCGGCGCCTGCTTGAAATCGACGCTGAGGCCGAGTTCGTGGATCAGGCTGGCGCTGTGCAACAGCTCGCGACATCGCGCATCCAGCTGCCACTCGTTGGCGACCTGCTGCGAGAAGTTGGCGGCGAGTTGGCTGACGCGTTCGGCCTGCTCGGTGTCGATCAGGTAGCGACGCTGCAGGTTGCGGATGGTGCGGATGCGAATATCCTGCTCCACCGGCAGATGCAGCATGCCGTAAACCAGGCCTTCACGCAGCGCCCCGCCGGCCAGCATCATGCTCTCGATGCCCAGCTCCTGGAAGATGGCCAACAGAATGGACAGGCCGCTCGGGAAGACCAGTGCGCGCTCCAACGTCAACCCTTCGATCTCCAGCTCTTCCAGCTTGCCGCACTGAATAGCGCGCTGTTTCAGCTGGCGCAGCTTGGGCAGGGTGATGCGTTCATCCATGCCTTGCGCCACCATGATCTCCTGCAGCGCCTGCACGGTGCCGGAAGCGCCGACGCAGATCTGCCAACCTTGCTGGCGCAGCTGCGGTGCGATCGGCCGCACCATTTCGCGCGCGGCCTGTTCGGCGCGTTCGAAGTTTTCTTGCCCAAGGTTGCGATCGCTGAAATAGCGTTCCAGCCAGGTAACGCAGCCCATCGACAGGCTATACAGCTGCGATGCCTGTGCGCCGGTGCCGGTGACCAGTTCGGTGCTGCCGCCGCCGATGTCGACGACCAGCCGCCGATCCGGCCCGCCGGTGGTGTGCGCAACGCCGTGATAAATCAGCCGCGCTTCTTCTTCGCCGCTGATCACCTGCACCGGGCAGCCGAGGATTTGCTCGGCGACCTGCAGAAACTCATCGGCGTTGGACGCCAGGCGCAGCGTGGCGGTGGCGACGACGCGGATCTGCTCGCGCGGAATGTCCTGCAGGCGTTCGGAGAACAGCCGCAGGCACTGCCAGCCGCGTTGCATGGCCTCATGCGACAGGTGATTGTTCTGATCCAGCCCGGCCGCCAGGCGCACCTTGCGCTTGATCCGCGCCAGAGTCTGAATGCTGCCGGCCACCTCGCGCACCACCAACATGTGGAAGCTGTTGGAGCCGAGATCGATGGCAGCATAAAGCGTGCTGGAACTGAGCATGGCGATCAGCTCGAACGTTTACGGTTGCTGCGCGGCGCGCCGCCGCGACGAGGCGCGGAGTTGCGACGTGGGCCGTTGCCGCCGCGCGGACGCGACAGGCGCTTCGGCGCCGGCAAATCGGTCAGCAGCGCATCGCTGTTGTACTTGCTCACCGGAATGCTGTGGTCGATATAGGTCTCGATCGCCGGCAGGTTGAGCGCGTACTCTTCACACGCCAGGCTGATGGAGTGGCCGCTGGCGCCTGCGCGGCCGGTACGGCCGATGCGGTGCACGTAGTCTTCGCAGTCGTCAGGCAGATCGTAGTTGAAAACGTGCGTGACGGAAGGGATGTGCAAGCCGCGCGCAGCGACGTCGGTGGCGACCAGGATATCGAGGTTGCCCTTGGTGAAGTCGTCGAGGATACGCAGGCGTTTTTTCTGCGCCACGTCACCGGTCAGCAGGCCGACGCGGTGACCGTCGGCGGCCAGATGGCCCCAGATGTCTTCGCAGCGGTGCTTGGTGTTGGCGAAGATGATGGCACGATCCGGCCACTCTTCTTCGATCAGCGTCTGCAGCAGGCGCATTTTTTCTTCGTTGGACGGGTAGAACAGCTCTTCTTTAATGCGGTGGCCGGTTTTCTGTTCCGGTTCCACTTCAACATATTCGGCGTTGTTCATCTGCTCGAAGGCCAGTTCGCGTACGCGATAGGACAGGGTGGCGGAGAACAGCATGTTCAGGCGTTGATCGGCCGTAGGCATACGGCGGAACAGCCAACGGATGTCTTTGATAAAGCCGAGATCGTACATGCGATCGGCTTCATCCAGCACGACGACCTGCATCGCGCCGAGATCGACATAGTTCTGTTTGGTGTAATCGATTAAACGGCCGGTGGTGCCAATCAGAATGTCCACGCCGCTTTCCAGCACTTTCAGCTGTTTGTCGTAGCCGTCGCCGCCGTAGGCCAGGCCCAGTTTCAGGCCGGTGCTCTGGGAGAGCGCTTCTGCATCGGAGTGGATTTGCACCGCCAGTTCACGCGTAGGCGCCATGATCAAGGCGCGCGGCTGATTGGTCTGGCGATCCTGTTTCGCCGGGTGAGTCAGCAAATAGTGAAAAGTAGACGCCAAAAACGCCAGCGTCTTTCCGGTACCGGTTTGCGCCTGACCTGCAACGTCACGCCCGGAGAGCGTGAGCGGCAATGCTAACGCCTGGATGGGCGTGCAATTGTGAAACCCTTTTTTCTCAAGGGCTTCAAGGACTAACGGGTGCAGGGCGAAGTCGGAAAACTTCTGTTCGGTCAAGTGTGTTTTGCTCATAGTGTGGTAGAATATCAGCTAACTATTGCTTTACGAAAGCACATCCGTTGAAATAAACGCGGTGCAATAAAATCACCTTGAGTTGGTTAATGCTACACCAACAAGGTAGACATAATCCTGTGGAGTAGAACATGAGCGATAAAATTATTCACCTGACTGACAGCAGCTTCGAAGCCGATGTGCTGAAAGCGGAAGGGCCGATCCTGGTCGATTTCTGGGCTGAATGGTGTGGGCCGTGCAAGATGATTGCTCCGATTCTGGATGAGATTGCCGAAGAGTTCGAAGGCAAACTGACCATCACCAAGCTGAATATCGATCAGAACCCGGCTACCGCGCCTAAGTACGGTATCCGTGGTATCCCTACGCTGTTGCTGTTCAAGAACGGTGAAGTGGCCGCGACCAAGGTTGGCGCGTTGTCCAAAGGTCAGCTCAAAGATTTCCTGAACGCGAATCTGTAATCGGGCGGGAAGCCCAGTATCAGGCGCCTGGCGGTGATGTTCAATTCACCGCTAGACGCCTGCCAAGAAGCGTGTTAAGTTTAACCACACTGCATATAGAACTTGCCCGAAGTTTTAAATCTAAAGAGTTTGAATCTAAAGCTATACTCTGTGTCGAACCACTGGCGTTGAAAGTAAACTGAACTCAGCCCGTGTTTTGGCAATCAAACGGTTTTGCAAAAATCATTTTTAAGGTACCTTCGATCTTCAACCGTCAATGCGTGCGCCCGATGTAAGCCATTTCTTACCGCGACGGCTCTGCGCCCGGTGATCGAACGTCCAGTAAACAGGCACGCATCTCGCTGCCATACCATTCACGATACAAGTTCGAGACATACCCCGAGTTTAAGAACCCACCACTATGAATCTTACCGAATTAAAGAATACGCCGGTTTCTGAGCTGATTACTCTCGGCGAAAATATGGGGCTGGAAAACCTTGCCCGCATGCGCAAGCAGGACATTATCTTCTCCATTCTGAAGCAACATGCGAAAAGCGGAGAAGATATCTTCGGCGACGGCGTGCTCGAGATATTGCAGGATGGATTCGGTTTCCTCCGCTCTGGAGACAGTTCCTACCTCGCCGGTCCCGACGACATCTATGTATCCCCTAGCCAAATCCGCCGCTTCAACCTCCGCACAGGTGACACCATTTCCGGTAAGATTCGTCCGCCAAAAGAAGGCGAGCGCTATTTTGCCCTGTTGAAAGTCAACGAGGTCAACTACGACAAGCCGGAAAACGCCCGCAGCAAGATCCTGTTCGAGAACTTGACCCCGCTGCACGCCAATTCCCGTCTGCGGATGGAGCGCGGCAACGGTTCGACCGAAGACCTGACGGCGCGCGTACTGGATCTGGCGGCGCCGATTGGCCGCGGCCAGCGTGGCCTGATCGTGGCACCGCCGAAAGCCGGTAAAACCATGCTACTGCAGAACATTGCGCAGAGCATCGCCTACAACCACCCTGACTGCGTGCTGATGGTGCTGCTGATCGACGAACGTCCGGAAGAAGTGACCGAGATGCAGCGTCTGGTGAAAGGCGAAGTGATCGCATCGACCTTCGACGAACCGGCTTCGCGTCACGTGCAAGTGGCCGAAATGGTGATCGAGAAGGCCAAGCGCCTGGTTGAACACAAAAAAGACGTGATCATTCTGCTCGACTCCATCACTCGTCTGGCGCGTGCCTACAACACCGTGGTACCGGCCTCAGGCAAGGTGCTGACCGGTGGTGTGGATGCCAACGCCCTGCATCGTCCGAAGCGTTTCTTCGGTGCGGCACGTAACGTGGAAGAGGGCGGCAGCCTGACCATCATCGCGACCGCGCTGGTTGATACCGGTTCGAAGATGGACGAAGTGATCTACGAAGAATTTAAAGGTACCGGCAACATGGAATTGCATCTGGCGCGTAAAATCGCCGAGAAACGCGTATTCCCTGCGATCGATTACAACCGCTCCGGTACCCGTAAAGAAGAGCTGCTCACCACCTCCGAAGAGCTGCAAAAAATGTGGATCCTGCGCAAAATCATCCATCCGATGGGTGAGATTGACGCGATGGAGTTCCTCATTAATAAGTTGGCGATGACTAAAACCAACGATGAATTCTTCGATATGATGAAACGCTCATAATTCGTTAAAAAATTCGCTGAACGCCACGCCTAGTCGTGGCGTTTTTCGCTTTTGGCGGATACGATAAGTAGCAGTAATGGAAAAGTAAGTTGTTTCCTCGACTTATTGAGAATTCATCTTGTTTGTCGGTCGGTTTCTCGCCGGTCGGCTTTGCTGCTGTCGTTTTGTCAGCCGAAGCGAAGAAAATAGGCATGAATCACCGTTGTCATAGGAAATGACCGAAAGGTGGCGGGGGCCGATGGCACAAGCTATTGCCCGTGGTAAGCTGCCTTATCTTCTACAGAGATCTGTTAACTGTGAACTTACTCACTATGAGTACTGAAATTCTATTTGTTTTCCTGTTTTCTTTGGCTTTTCTCTTTGTTGCCCGCAAGGCGGCAAAACGTATTGGTCTGGTAGATAAACCCAATTATCGCAAACGCCATCAGGGGCTGATTCCGCTGGTCGGCGGTATTTCCGTTTATGCCGGGCTGTGCTTCGCGTTTTGGATTTCTGAACAACCTATCGCGCACGCCAAGCTTTATCTTACCTGCGCCGGCATTCTGGTGTTTGTGGGCGCGCTCGACGATCGTTTCGACATCAGCGTTAAAATCCGCGCCCTGGTGCAGGCGTTGGTCGGCATCGCCATGATGGTGTTCGCGGGCCTCTATCTGCGCAGCTTCGGCCATGTGCTGGGCGACTGGGAGATGCTGCTGGGGCCGTTCGGCTATCTGGTGACGCTGTTCGCGGTATGGGCGGCGATCAACGCCTTCAACATGGTCGACGGCATCGATGGCCTGCTGGGGGGCTTGTCGTGCGTCTCCTTCGGCGCGCTGGGCCTGTTGCTGTACCTGAGCGGCCATCATGAGCTGGCGTTCTGGTGCTTTGCGATGATTGCCACCATCGTTCCCTATATTTTGCTCAACCTCGGCATCCTTGGCCGCCGTTATAAGGTGTTCATGGGGGACGCCGGCAGTACCCTGATCGGCTTTACCGCCATTTGGCTGCTGCTGCAAAGCTCGCAGGGAAAGGCACACTCGATTAACCCGGTGACCGCGCTGTGGATCATCGCTATTCCGCTGATGGACATGATAGCAATCATGTATCGTCGTTTACGCAAGGGGATGAGCCCCTTCTCTCCCGATCGTCAACATATTCACCACCTGATCATGCGCGCCGGCTTTACGCCGCGGCAGGCTTTCGTGTTGATCACCCTGGCGGCCGCATTGCTGGCGGCGGTTGGCGTGATCGGCGAACGCCTGACTTTTATCCCAGAGTGGGTTATGTTGGCATTATTCTTGCTTGCTTTCTTCCTGTACGGTTACTGCATCAAGCGCGCCTGGCGGGTTGCGCGGTACATTAAGCGTATCAAGCGTCGCCTGCGGCGTTCGAGCGATAACAAGCAAGTATCTTAACCAGAGGCTTTTTGGCTGTGATGAATCCAGAAACAACGTCTGACAAGCATACCCCGGCGGTGGATAACGAACTCGATATCCGCGGCCTGTGCTGCACCCTGTGGCGCGGCAAACCGTGGATTATCGGCATTGCGGTGCTGTTCGCGGCGGTCGCGCTGATCGTCTCTTATCTGGTTAAGCAAGAGTGGAGCGCGACCGCCATCACTGACAGACCGACGGTGAATGCGCTGGGCGGTTACTACTCGCAGCAGCAGTTCCTGCGTAATCTGGACGTGCGTACGCTGCCGGCGACGGCCGGCGATCAGCCGAGCATCGCGGACGAAGCGTACAATGAGTTCATCATGCAACTGGCGGCTTACGATACGCGTCGCGATTTCTGGCTGCAGAGCGATTACTACAAGCAGCGTCAGGAAGGGGATGCCCGCGCCGATGCGGCGTTGCTCGACGAGCTGATCAACAACATCCTGTTCACGCCGCGCGACGACAAGAAAGTGCCGAACGACGGCGTGAAGCTGACGGCGGAAACCGCCGCCGACGCCAACCGCCTGCTGCGTCAATACGTGGCCTTCGCCAGCCACCGCGCAGCCCTGCACCTGAACGAAGAGATCCAGGGAGCGTGGGCCGCCCGCACCACCTCGATGAAGGCGCAGGTCAAACGTCAGGAAGCGGTGGCGGAGTCGGTTTACAAGCGTGAGCTGAACACCACGCAGCAGGCGCTGAAAATCGCCGAGAGCCAGGGGATAAGTCGCACGCAAACCGACACCCCGGCCGAGCAACTGCCGGATTCGGATCTGTTCCTGCTGGGCCGGCCAATGCTGCAGGCGCGTCTGGAAGGCCTGCAGGCTTCCGGCCCGACCTATGACCTGGATTACGATCAGAACCGCGCGATGCTGGCGACGCTGAACGTTGGCCCAACGTTGGATGAGAAGTTCCAGACCTATCGCTATTTGCGTACGCCGGAAGAGCCGGTAAAACGCGACAGCCCACGCCGGGTCTTCTGGCTGATTCTGTGGGGTGCGATGGGCGCTTTGGTTGGCGCGGGTGTTGCCTTGGCGCGTCGGCCGTCGAATTAATCATAGATTTAACTTACCGATGGGCGCTTAGTGCGCTCGGTTCGCAGGTACGCCTGCGCTTAACTGACCAAAAAGAGATTCTCTGTGAAAGTGTTGACTGTTTTCGGCACCAGACCTGAAGCCATTAAAATGGCGCCGCTGGTACATGCTTTGGCTCAGGATGCGACCTTTGACGCAAGGGTCTGCGTAACGGCACAGCATCGTGAGATGTTGGATCAGGTATTACGGTTGTTTGAGATCACTCCGGATTACGACCTGAACATCATGAAACCCGGCCAGGGGCTGACGGAAATCACCTGCCGCATCCTGGAAGGGCTGAAAGGGGTGCTGGAAGAGTTCAAACCGGACGTGGTGCTGGTGCACGGCGATACCACCACCACGCTGGCGACCAGCCTGGCAGCATTTTATCAGCGTATCCCTGTTGGACATGTCGAGGCCGGGTTGCGTACTGGCGATTTGTACTCTCCCTGGCCTGAAGAAGCCAACCGAACTCTGACGGGGCATTTGGCGAAATTCCATTTCGCGCCAACCGAAAATTCACGTCAAAACTTGCTGCGCGAAACACTGCCGGATAATCAGATTTTCGTGACCGGCAATACGGTAATCGATGCGCTGTTTTGGGTGCGCGATCGTGTGATGAGCGATGCCGCGCTGCAGGGAAACCTGGCGCAGCGTTATCCGTTCCTCGATGCTAACAAGAAGCTGATCTTGGTCACCGGCCATCGCCGGGAAAGTTTCGGCGGCGGCTTTGAGCGAATCTGCAGCGCGCTGGCGGAGATCGCCCGCAATCACCCGGACGTACAGGTGGTGTATCCGGTGCATCTCAATCCAAACGTCAGTGAGCCGGTAAATCGGATTCTGAAAGGCATCGACAATATCATGTTGATCGAACCGCAGGATTATCTACCGTTTATTTATCTCATGACCAAAGCGCACCTGATCCTGACCGATTCCGGCGGCATTCAGGAAGAAGCGCCGTCGTTAGGCAAACCGGTGCTGGTGATGCGCGACACCACCGAGCGTCCGGAGGCGGTGGATGCGGGCACTGTGCGTCTCGTCGGCACCGACGTGGCCAAAATTGTTGATGCGGTGACCCGGCTGTTGACGGACGAAAGCGAATATCAAGCCATGAGCCGGGCGCATAACCCATACGGTGACGGACATGCCTGCCAGCGTATCCTCGAAGCCTTAAAGAATCATCAGGTGGCACTATGAGCTTTGACACTATTTCTGTCATTGGTCTAGGTTATATCGGCTTGCCAACGGCGGCGGCTTTTGCCTCCCGCAAGAAAAAAGTGGTGGGCGTTGATGTTAACCAACATGCGGTAGACACCATTAACCGTGGTGCGATCCATATTGTCGAACCGGATCTGGACAAAGTGGTTAAGGAGGCCGTCAATGGCGGTTTCCTGCAGGCTGTGACCAAACCGCAACCGGCCGACGCGTTTTTGATCGCGGTGCCTACGCCGTTCAAAGGCGATCATGAGCCGGATTTGGCCTATGTCGAAGCGGCGGCGAAATCGTTGGCGCCGGTGTTGAAAAAAGGCGATTTGGTGATCCTCGAGTCCACCTCGCCGGTGGGTGCCACTGAACAGATGGCGGAATGGTTGGCCGAAACGCGCAGCGATCTCAGTTTCCCGCAGCAAGCGGGCGAAGCGGCGGACGTGAATATCGCCTACTGCCCGGAGCGCGTACTGCCGGGGCAGGTGATAGTAGAGCTGATTAAAAACGACCGTGTGATCGGCGGCATGACGGCAAAGTGCTCGGAACGAGCCAGCGCGCTGTACAAGATTTTCCTCGAGGGCGAATGCGTGATCACCAACTCGCGCACTGCCGAGATGTGCAAGCTGACGGAAAACAGCTTCCGCGACGTGAATATCGCCTTTGCCAACGAATTGTCGTTGATTTGCGCCGAACAGGGGATCAACGTCTGGGAACTGATCCGCCTGGCGAACCGCCATCCGCGCGTGAATATTCTGCAGCCGGGGCCGGGCGTCGGCGGTCACTGCATCGCCGTCGATCCGTGGTTTATCGTGGCGCAAAACCCGCAGCAGGCGCGCCTGATCCACACCGCACGCCTGGTGAACGACGGTAAACCGCTGTGGGTGGTCGACCGGGTGAAAGCGGCGGTGGCCGATTGCCTGGCCGCCACTGACAAGCGCGCGTCCGAAGTGAAAATTGCCTGCTTCGGCCTGGCCTTCAAGCCGAATATCGACGATTTGCGTGAAAGCCCGGCGGTAGAAGTGACACACCTGATTGCCGAATGGCACGTCGGTGAAACGCTGGCGGTTGAACCGAACGTCGAACAGCTGCCGAAGTCGCTGGTGGGGCATGTGGCGTTGAAAACCATTGCCGAGGCGTTGCAGCAGGCCGATGTGATCGTGATGTTGGTCGACCACCAGCAGTTCAAGGCCATCCGGCCGGAAGAGATCAGGCAAAGTTGGGTGGTGGATACCAAGGGAGTCTGGCGTTGAAGCGTATCTTGGTGACCGGTGGCGCCGGTTTTATTGGTTCCGCGGTCGTACGGCACATCATCGAGGCTACCCACTGCAGCGTGGTGGTGGTGGATAAGCTAACCTATGCCGGTAACCTCGAGTCTCTGGCGGTGGTGGCCGAGAGCGAGCGCTATGCTTTCGAGCAGGTCGACATCTGCGATCGCGCCGAGCTGGATCGGGTGTTTGCCCAGTATCAGCCGGACGTGGTGATGCACCTGGCGGCGGAAAGCCACGTCGATCGCTCTATCGACGGCCCGGCGGCCTTTATCGAAACCAACGTGGTTGGCACTTACACTATGCTGGAAGCGGCGCGCCACTACTGGCAGCCGTTGGCGGCGGAGAAGAAGCAGTCTTTCCGTTTCCATCATATCTCCACCGATGAAGTGTACGGTGACCTGCACGGTACCGACGATCTGTTTACCGAAACCACGCCGTATGCGCCGAGCAGTCCGTATTCCGCCTCCAAGGCGTCGAGCGATCACCTGGTGCGCGCTTGGTTGCGCACCTACGGTTTGCCGACCCTCGTGACCAACTGTTCGAATAACTACGGCCCTTATCACTTCCCGGAGAAGCTGATCCCGCTGGTGATCCTGAATGCGGTGGCCGGTAAGCCGCTGCCGGTATACGGTAACGGCGCGCAGGTGCGTGACTGGCTGTATGTCGAAGATCACGCGCGCGCACTCTATCAGGTCGTCACCGAAGGCGTGGTGGGCGAAACTTACAATATCGGTGGCCATAACGAGCGCAAGAATATCGAAGTGGTGCAGACCATTTGCGATCTGCTGGAAGAGCTGGCACCGAACAAGCCACAGGGCGTGGCGAACTACCGCGATCTGATCACTTACGTGAAGGATCGCCCGGGCCACGATATGCGTTATGCCATCGACGCCGGCAAAATCGATCGTGAGTTGGGCTGGCGGCCGCAGGAAACCTTCGAAAGCGGCATTCGCAAGACGGTGGCCTGGTATCTGGCCAACGAAACCTGGTGGCGCCGGGTGCAAGACGGCTCTTATGCCGGTGAGCGTTTGGGGCTGTCAGATTAATTTAACGCCGCGTCGCTTTGTGCCGGCGCGGCGGGCTTTGGAGTCTGTATGAAAGGCATTATTCTGGCTGGCGGTTCCGGTACGCGTCTGCATCCGATTACTCGTGGCGTGTCCAAGCAACTGCTGCCGATCTATGACAAGCCGATGATCTATTACCCGTTGTCGGTACTGATGCTGGCGGGAATCAAAGACATTCTGATTATCTCCACGCCGGAAGATCTGCCTTCATTCAAGAGGCTTTTGGGCAGCGGCGAAGCATTCGGCATTAATCTCAGCTATGCCGAACAGCCAAGTCCCGATGGCTTGGCTCAGGCATTTTTGATCGGCGAAGAATTTTTGGCCGGTGAGCCGAGCTGTCTGGTATTGGGTGACAATATTTACTTTGGTCAGGGGTTCAGTCCCAAGCTGAAAAGCGTTGCAGCGCGCACCATCGGCGCGACCGTGTTTGGCTATCAGGTGATGGATCCCGAGCGCTTTGGCGTGGTGGAGTTTGACGACCACTTCCGCGCGCTGTCGATCGAAGAAAAGCCAGTTAAACCGAAGTCCAACTGGGCGGTGACCGGCCTGTACTTCTACGATAGCCAGGTGGTGGAGTTTGCCAAACAGGTGAAACCTTCTGAGCGCGGCGAGCTGGAAATCACCAGCATCAACCAGATGTATCTTGAGCGCGGAGAGTTGGCTGTCGAGCTGCTGGGGCGCGGTTTCGCCTGGTTGGATACCGGCACGCACGACAGCTTACTGGAAGCCAGCAGCTTCGTACAGACGGTCGAGAAACGTCAAGGCTTTAAAATCGCCTGTCTTGAGGAGATCGCCTGGCGCAATGGCTGGCTGGATGACGAGGGCGTGAAACGTGCGGCTCAGACACTGGCCAAAACCGGTTACGGCAAATATTTACTGGATTTATTGCATGCGCGTCCACGCCAGTATTGAACCGCTGCAGTGGGAGAGCGACTTCTTCCACTTGGAAAGCGCCAAGTTACATTTCGATAACTCGGCGGCGTCTGTAGCTGAAGCTGATTTGAACGCTTATGCATTGGTGCAAGCCAAAATCCCCGCTTGCCGCCTGGAGTGGGCCGATGCGCTGTCGGCGCTGGGATTCCGGTTGGTCGAAGGGGAAGTGGACCTGGCAGTGAACGTTGCGCCGGAAAGCACGACGGCCGATGTCGCTTCGGCGGCTGCGGTGCGTCTGGCCGTTCCCGAGGATATCCCGTCATTGCGCGCTGCCGCCGGTGAGGTGTTCGCCGCCAGCCGGTTTCGTGCACCGTGGTACGATCGCGCCGATAGTGGGCGATTCTATGCGGCCTGGATCGAAAAAGCGGTGCTGGGTACCTTTGATCATCAATGCTTGTTGGTATTGAACAGTCAGGGGCAACCCGAAGGCTTTGTCAGCCTGCGTGACATTGGCGGCCAGGAAACGCGTATCGGTCTGCTGGCGGCTTTTCCCGGCGTATCCGGCCGGGGCATTGGCACTCGGCTGATGACGGTGGCGATCGCCGAATGTCGGCGTCAAAGTATGCAGCGCCTGCGGGTCGCGACCCAGATAAGCAATATCGCCGCATTACGACTCTATCAACGACAGGGTGCCGTGATTGAAAGCACCGCGTACTGGTTATACAGAGGTAGACATGATTCCATTTAACGCTCCACCGGTTGTTGGCACTGAACTGGAATATATGCAGGCTGCTATGGGCAGCGGCAAGCTATGCGGCGACGGCGGCTTTACCCGCCGCTGCCAGCAGTGGATGGAACAGCGTTTCGGCAGCGCGAAGGTGTTGCTGACGCCTTCCTGCACCGCGTCGTTGGAAATGGCCGCCATCCTGCTGGATATACAGCCGGGTGACGAAGTGATCATGCCGAGTTTTACCTTCGTTTCCACCGCCAACGCCTTTGTGCTGCGCGGCGCCAAAGTGGTGTTCGTCGACCTGCGTCCGGATACCATGAACATCGATGAAACCAAAATCGAAGCGGCGATCACTGATAAAACCCGCGCAATCGTGCCGGTGCACTATGCCGGCGTCGCCTGCGAGATGGATACCATCATGGCGCTGGCGAAGAAATATAACCTGTTCGTGGTGGAAGACGCCGCACAGGGCGTGATGTCGACCTACAAAGGCAAGGCATTGGGCACCATCGGCCACATCGGCTGTTTCAGCTTCCATGAAACCAAAAACTATACCGCCGGCGGCGAAGGTGGTGCGACGCTGGTGAACGATCCGGCTCTGGTCGATCGGGCGGAAGTCATCCGCGAGAAAGGCACCAACCGCAGCCAGTTCTTCCGTGGTCAGGTCGACAAATATACCTGGCGCGACATCGGCTCCAGCTATCTGATGTCTGACCTGCAGGCCGCCTACCTGTGGGGCCAGCTGGAAGTGGCGGAACGCATCAACCAGCGCCGTTTGGCACTGTGGCAGAAGTACTACGACAGCTTCCTGCCGTTGGCGCAGTCAGGGCGCATCGAGTTGCCGGTAATCCCGGCCGACTGCGTGCATAACGCGCACATGTTCTATATCAAGCTACGTGATATCGAAGAGCGCACGGCCTTTATCGACTACCTGAAGGAAGCCGAAATCATGGCGGTGTTCCACTATATCCCGCTGCATGATTGCCCGGCCGGTGAACGCTTTGGCCGCTTTGCCGGTGAAGATCGTTACACCACACAGGAAAGCGCGCGCCTGGTGCGCTTGCCGCTGTTCTACAATATGTCCGATGCTAATCAACGTACGGTTATCAATAGCATACTGAGCTTCTTCGCCTGATATGTCGCTGGCAAAAGCATCGATATGGACCGCCGGTTCCACGCTGATCAAAATCGGCGTGGGGTTGTTGGTGGTGAAGCTGCTGGCGGTGGCGTTTGGCCCCAGCGGGGTGGGGCAGGCGGGTAACTTCCGCCAGTTGATTACCGTGCTGGGCGTGCTGTCCGGCGCGGGCATTTTTAATGGCATCACCAAATACGTGGCGGAGTACCACCAGGATCCGCAGCGTCTGCGTCTGGCGGTAGGCACTGCGTCGAGCATCGTGCTGGGTTTTTCGACCTTGCTGGCGCTGGTGTTTCTGTTCGCCGCCGAACCGATCAGCATCGGGCTGTTCGGGCATGCCGATTACGTCGATGTGGTGCGCGCCGTCGCCTTCATTCAGATGGGCATCGCCTACGCCAACCTGTTCATGGCGGTGCTGAAAGGCTATCGCGATGCGATGGGCAATGCGCTGGCGGTGATCGGCGGCAGCCTGATTGGCGTGGTGGCTTATTACCTATGCTTTAAGCTGGGTGGTTATGAAGGCGCGCTGGCGGGGCTGGCGCTGGTGCCGGCGTTGGTGGTGTTGCCTGCCGGGCTGATGCTGTGGCGGCGCAAAACGCTGCCGCTGCGCTATCTGGCGCCGCGTTGGGACAAACTCGTGGCCGGCAATCTCGGCAAATTCACCCTCATGGCGTTGATCACGTCGGTGACGCTGCCGGTGGCCTACGTGATGATGCGTAACCTGTTGGCCGCCCATTACGGCTGGGATGAGGTGGGGATTTGGCAGGGCGTCAGCAGCATTTCCGATGCCTATCTGCAGTTTATCACCGCTTCGTTTACCGTCTATTTGCTGCCGACGCTGTCGCGGCTGACGGACAAGGGCGCCATCTCACGGGAGATCGTGCGTTCGCTGAAATTCGTGCTGCCGGCGGTAGCGGCAGCGAGCTTTACGGTTTGGGTGCTGCGCGATTTCGCTATTTGGCTGCTGTTCTCGGACAAGTTTGTCGCCATGCGCGATCTGTTTGCCTGGCAGCTGGTGGGCGACGTGCTGAAAGTCGGGGCCTATGTGTTCGGCTATCTGGTGATCGCCAAAGCGTCACTGCGCTTCTATATCCTGACGGAAGTCAGCCAGTTTCTGCTGCTGACGCTGTTCTCGCACTGGCTGATCCCGCTGCACGGCGCGTTGGGGGCGGCTCAGGCCTATATGGCAACCTACATCGTGTATTTCGCGCTCTGTAGCTGCGTGTTCCTTATTTATCGTAGACGAGTATGACCACACTGATTCACGTTCTGGGATCCGATATCCCGCATCATAACCAGACGGTGCTGCGCTTCTTCAACGACGTGCTGGCGCCGCGTTTGCCGGCTGAGCAGACGCGGCATTTTATGGTGGCGGCCAAGGATGTGGCGGCACTGGGTGATTTCCCCGCCCTGAACATTGAGCCCTACGCAGACAAGAAAAGCCTGGCGGCGGCGGTCATCGCCCGTGCCCAGGCCGATCGCGATGCGCGCTTCTTTCTGCACGGCCAGTTCAATCCGGGGCTGTGGTTGGCGCTGCTGAGCGGCAAGATCAAGGCGCGTCAGGTCAGTTGGCATATTTGGGGCGCCGATCTGTATGAAGACGCCACCAGCTGGAAATTCCGGCTGTTCTATCTGCTGCGCCGCATTGCGCAGGGGCGAGTAGGGAACGTGTTTGCTACTCGCGGCGACGTGATTCACTACCAGCAGCGCCATGCGCGGGTGCCGGCCTCGCTGCTGTACTTCCCGACCCGCATGGATCCGGCGCTGACCGACGTTCACGTCGAGAAAAACCTGGCCGGGCCGATGACGATTCTGGTAGGCAACTCCGGCGATCGCAGCAATCGGCATATCGAAGCGCTGCAGGCGATTCATCAGCAGTTCGGCGCCGACGTGCGCGTGATCCTGCCGATGGGTTATCCGGCCAACAACGATGCCTACATCGAGCAGGTGCGCGCCGCCGGGTTGCCGCTGTTCGGCGAGAAAAACCTGCAGCTGCTCACGCAGCAGGTGGCGTTTGAGGACTATCTCAATATTTTACGCGCCTGCGATCTGGGCTATTTCATTTTCAATCGCCAGCAGGGGATTGGCACCCTGTGCCTGCTGATTCAGTTCGGCGTGCCTTTCGTGCTCAGCCGGCAAAACCCGTTCTGGCAGGATTTGGCGGAACAGCATCTGCCGGTGCTGTTCTACGGCGATTCGCTGGACGAGGCGGTGGTGCGCGAAGCGCAGCGTCAGCTGGCGGCGGTGGATAAACAGGCGATCGCCTTCTTCAATCCGAACTATGTCGACGGCTGGCAGCAAGCCCTGGCGTTGGCGGCGGGAGAGCACTCATGACGTTGGCGCAATTCGGCGGCCTGTTTGTCGTCTATCTGGTCAGCCTGACGTTTATTCTGACGCTGACCTACCAGGAGTTTCGGCGCGTGCGCTTTAACTTCAACGTCTTCTTTTCGCTGCTGTATTTGCTGACGTTCTATTTCGGTTTTCCTTTGACCTGCCTGCTGGTGTTCCAGTTTGACGTCGAGGTGGTGCCGGTGGAGTTTCTGCTGTACGCCCTGCTGTCGGCGACGGCGTTTTACGCCATCTATTACGTCACCTACAAGACCCGGCTGCGCAAGCGCCGCACAGAGTCGCGTACGGCGCTGTTTACCATGAACCGGGTAGAGACTCATATGACCTGGGTGCTGCTGGCATTGGTGGCGATCGGTACCGTTGGGATCTTCTTCATGCAGAACGGCTTCCTGCTGTTCAAGCTCAATTCCTACAGCCAGATTTTCTCCAGCGACGTGTCCGGCGTGGCGCTCAAGCGGTTCTTCTACTTCTTCATTCCGGCGATGCTGGTGGTCTATTTCCTGCGGCAGGATCTGCGCGCCTGGTTCTTGTTCCTGGTGGCGACGGTGGCGTTCGGTATTCTGACCTACGTGATCGTCGGCGGCACCCGCGCCAACATCATCATCGCCTTCGCGCTGTTCCTGTTTATCGGCATCGTGCGCGGCTGGATCACGCTGTGGATGCTGGCGGCGGCGGGCATATTCGGCGTAGTCGGCATGTTCTGGCTGGCGTTGAAGCGCTACAGCCTGGACGTCAGCGGCGCGGAAGCGTTCTATACCTTCCTCTACCTGACCCGCGATACCTTCTCGCCGTGGGAAAACCTGGCGCTGCTGCTGCAAAATTACGACAAGATCGATTTCCAGGGCCTGGCGCCGATCGTGCGTGATTTCTACGTCTTTATTCCAACCTGGCTATGGCCGGGCCGGCCGGACGTGGTGCTGAACTCGGCCAACTATTTCACCTGGGAAGTGCTGAACAATCACTCCGGGCTGGCGATTTCGCCGACGCTGATCGGTTCGCTGGTGGTGATGGGCGGCGCGCTGTTTATCCCGCTCGGCGCGATTCTGGTGGGCATGATCATCAAGTGGTTCGACTGGTTGTATGAGTTGGGCAAAACTGAGCCGAACCGCTATAAGGCGGCCATTCTGCAGGGGTTCTGCTTCGGCGCGGTGTTCAACATCATCGTGTTGGCGCGCGAAGGGGTGGATTCATTCGTGTCGCGCGTGGTGTTCTTCTGCATTATTTTCGGCGCCTGTTTGGTGCTGGCGAAGTTGCTGTATTGGCTGTTCGATACCGCCGGGCTGATCAAGGCCAGAGTGACGCGCACCCGCGCGCTGGCGTCTCCGCCCCGGGCGAACGGTTTTTTGTAAGGGTAATGAGAACGATGGAAGCAAAGATTTCGGTGCCGCAGTATGAGCTGCGCGGTTTCAGCCTGTGGGGCTTTCGCGATATGGCGCACTGCATGGACTTTTTGTTCGACGGCGGCCGGGTAAAACAGGGCACGCTAGTAGCCATGAACGCGGAAAAGATCCTGAAGGCGGAAGAGGACCCGGCGCTGCATGCGTTGCTGGATGAGGCGGAGTACAAGTACGCCGACGGCATCAGCATGGTGCGTTCGATTCGCCGCAAATACCCGGCGGCGGACGTTTCGCGCGTGGCGGGTGCCGATCTGTGGGAAGCCTTGATGCAGCGCGCCGGCCGTGAAGGCACGCCGGTCTTCCTGGTCGGCGGCAAGCCCGAGGTCTTGGGGGAAACCGAGCAAAAGCTGCGCAGCCAGTGGAATGTCAACCTGGTGGGCAGCCAGGACGGCTATTTTAAACCGGATCAGCGAGAGGCGCTGTTCGAGCGTATTCGCGCCAGCGGCGCCGCTATCGTTACGGTGGCGATGGGATCGCCGAAGCAGGAGATTCTGATGCGCGACTGTCGCAAGGTGCATCCGCAGGCGCTGTACATGGGCGTGGGCGGCACCTTCGACGTCTTTACCGGCCATGTGAAGCGTGCGCCCAAGGTGTGGCAGAACCTCGGTCTGGAATGGCTCTACCGCCTGCTCAGCCAGCCCAGCCGCATCGGCCGACAGTTGAAGCTGCTGAAGTTTGTCGGCTACTACTACAGCGGCAAGATGTAATCCCTCATCCGGGGCGGAAAGTGCTGTTCCGCTCCGGTCTGCTGTACCAATAATCTGCTTTTGCACGTTTCTCCCGCATATCTATAACCCCCGGCCCTAAACGTCGCTGCATTTATTCCATAAAGTTTTAAATTGCGGTTTGCTTATAGCGGCGAAATGCGAAACGATACCGCCCGGAAATTATCCCTGGCCGCTGAAGCCTGATGCGACAGCGCTGAACGATGTCCCTCTCACGGTAACTTCGCTCCGACTACCCGTTGATGCCAACCCGATCGGCAGGGGATGATTTATTCTTTTAATAATGACAATAACGACCGGCAGCGGCCGGCAGGCAAACACAACCCGAGAAAAATTATTGAGGATTTATGGCACACAAAGAGAAACCGCAAGGGCTACACCGGGGCCTTGAGGCCCGGCATATCGAGCTTATCGCTCTGGGGGGCACCATCGGTGTCGGCCTGTTTATGGGGTCGGCCAGTACGCTGAAGTGGGCGGGGCCGTCGGTGCTGCTGGCTTATATCATCGCCGGGCTGTTCGTGTTCTTCATTATGCGTTCGATGGGAGAAATGCTGTTCCTCGAGCCGGTCGCGGGCTCGTTTGCCGTTTACGCGCATAAGTACATGAATCCCTATTTCGGTTACCTGACCGCCTGGGGCTACTGGTTTATGTGGATTGCCGTCGGCATTTCCGAGATCACCGCCATCGGGGTGTATGTGCAGTTCTGGTTCCCGGAAATACCGCAGTGGGTGCCGGCGCTGATCGCCGTGGCGATGGTGGCGCTGGCCAACCTGGCGGCGGTGCGCCTGTATGGGGAGCTGGAGTTCTGGTTCGCCATGATCAAGGTCACCACCATCATCGTGATGATTCTGGTGGGGCTGGGGGTGATCTTCTTCGGCTTCGGCAACGGCGGTGAACCTATCGGTTTCGCCAATTTGACGGCGCACGGCGGTTTCTTTGCCGGCGGCTGGAAAGGCTTCCTGTTTGCGCTGTGCATCGTGGTGGCGTCCTATCAGGGGGTTGAGCTGGTGGGCATCACCGCCGGAGAAGCCAAGAACCCGCAGGTGACGCTGAAACGCGCGATCAACAATATCCTGTGGCGCATCCTGATCTTCTATGTCGGCGCAATCTTCGTCATCGTCACCATCTTCCCGTGGAACGGCATCGGCACCACCGGCAGCCCGTTCGTGCTGACCTTCGCCAAGATCGGCATCGTTGCCGCCGCCGGCATCATCAACTTCGTGGTGTTGACCGCCGCGCTCTCCGGCTGCAACAGCGGCATGTACAGCGGCGGCCGCATGCTGTACGCCCTGGCCAAGAACCGCCAGCTGCCGGCGGCGCTGACCAAGCTTTCCGCCAGCGGCGTGCCGGTGAACTGCATCGCGGTCACCATCGGCTGCCTGTTGGTGGGTTCCGCGCTGAACTACATCATCCCGAATCCGGAGCAGGTGTTCGTCTACGTCTATAGCGCGAGCGTGCTGCCGGGCATGGTGCCGTGGTTCGTGGTGCTGATAAGCCAGCTTTATTTCCGCCGTGCCCATAAGGAAGCGATCAAAAATCACAGCTTTAAGTCGATCATGTTCCCGTATGTGAACTATCTGACCATCGCTTTTCTGATTTGCGTGCTGGTCGGCATGGGAATCAACCCGGATACGCGGATTTCCCTGCTGGTCGGGGCGATTTTCTTAGCCGGCGTCAGCCTGTGCTACTTCGCTTTCGGCATGCACAAGAAACATCATCCGGCTGAAAATCGGGTAGAAACGCGCCAATAAACGGTGAAAAGGGGCTACGGAGTGCGCTTTTGTGCGCGGGAGTGAGCAAAGCGTAATCAAACGCAACATTTCTGCGAAAAAGCACTAGACAGAATTGGCGTAAATCCGTAGTATCCCCTCCCGCAACGGCGCTACGCGCCCGTAGCTCAGCTGGATAGAGCGCTGCCCTCCGGAGGCAGAGGTCTCAGGTTCGAATCCTGTCGGGCGCGCCATTAAGTTTGTGCGCAGGAGCTGCGGTGGTAATATTACCGCGTGAGTAAGAAGAAGTAGTAATGGTGGCTATAGCTCAGTTGGTAGAGCCCTGGATTGTGATTCCAGTTGTCGTGGGTTCGAGTCCCATTAGCCACCCCACTTCCTAACGAAGTGAAGATTTAGCAGTATTTTGTGACAGTGCGAAGGTGGCGGAATTGGTAGACGCGCTAGCTTCAGGTGTTAGTGTTCTTACGGACGTGAGGGTTCAAGTCCCTCTCTTCGCACCACGCAAAATATCTGATAAATATAAGATTTATATGGACAACGGTCTGATAAATCAGGTAGTATGAGCAACACAAATCGGCGAGTAGCGCAGCTTGGTAGCGCAACTGGTTTGGGACCAGTGGGTCGGAGGTTCGAATCCTCTCTCGCCGACCACTTTCAAAGAAACCGACGCAAGTCGGTTTTTTTACGCCTGCAGTTTATGAGGATGAGCACCTCCGCAGGAGGTTCGAGCCTCGCGTAGCGAGACAACGTTGCTTCAGCAACGGCCCGCAGGGCGCGCATCAAAGATGCGCGTAATCCTCTCTCGCCGACCACATTCGAAAAGCCTGCTTTTTAAAGCAGGTTTTTTTTCGTCTGTCGTTTATGAAAGCAAGTTCTTCTCAGCATGACGAAGGGAGCATCGACAAGCCCGTGCAGCACCGCACGGGCTTTTTGCCTTCCAGGGGGAGCATCTGGTGTCGGCCTGCAAACGTGTTGGTTTTCAGCGACAATACCATCCTGCGCTGTCGTCAGGTTGAGACAAATAATTCATTGATTTTAAAAGATAAAGCTAGCTTTGACTTAAGTCGTCGTTTCGAGGCGACAACCTGATAAAGGCCGCCGGCAAGGAACACCAGAGAGTGATTTGTGACGGGAAAGGAAGGGTTAAATAAAAATCCAATAATTTCAATATATTGAGGTATGCTTTTCTATTTTAGAGCCTGAATTTAAAAGTTGGCACGCCAAATGCAATATCTCTTGCGTAGATGCTCATTCCACCTCTTATGTTCGCCTTAGGCCTCATAAACCCTGGGAATGACGCAGAGCCGATTTAGGGTGCCTATCGCCCACGAGAACGATGACTAACCCGTCATCACGCTCAGGGCAGAACGTTGAGTGAGGCACCGCCCCTGTTGTCCTAGACCTGATTGCTTCTTTATACACTTGCCCTGCGGCAAGTGTTTTTTTTTGCGCTTCAGAAAGCCATTGGGCAAAAAAAAGCGCGGCATCGGGGCCGCGCTTTTCTCTCTCAGGCAGGGCGTTATTCGCCGCCGTTCTGTTTCAGCGTTAACATCAGTCCCTCACGCCGCATCTGCGCCGCTTCATCCGAACGATGCAGTTTCTCCAGCGTATCGGCCAACCAGGCGTAGTCGTAGGCATCCGGGCGCTGTTTCAGCGCTTCACGGAAGGCGTCGGCCGCTTGCTGCCACTCGCCGTGCTTCATCAACAGCTGCCCCAGCGTGCTGTTCAGCAGCGGCGTCGCGCCGTGTTGTTTCATCTGCTGACGCAGCGCTCTTTCCAACTGCTCGGGGTTGCCGGATTTCAGCCGCGGCAGCAACAGCACCAGGCGCTCGTCATATTGGCGCTTCAGGCTGTCGAGCACAATCTCCTGCGCCAGTTCGTGGTCGTTGCATTCGATCAGGTGTTCCACCATCGCGATTTGCAGCGGCACTTCGTGACGCGTCTTGCGGCTCTGATCTTTCCACCAGCGCTTCAGGCCTTCGCTGCCTTCGTCCGCCATCGCCTGATTCATCAGCCCGATGTACGCCTGTTGCTGCAGAGCCTGCAGCTGTTCTTCGCTGTGGAGTTCGATTTTACGCATCGACGGCAGCACTTCCAGCAGCGACGCGTAGGCGCCAGTGCGCAGATAGGCTTGTTCCGCCAGACGCAGCACTTCCGGATGACGCGGCGCCTGGTTCAGCAGGCGATCGACGCCGTGGCGCGCGGCGTGGTTCTCGCCCTGCGCCAGCTGGATGCGAACCCGGGTAATGTCCACCGGCAGCTGATCGGTGTCGGCCGCTTCGGCGGCGCGCTCCAGATACTGATTGGTACGGAAGTCGTCGCCGCGTTGCTGTGCGGCCTCGGCGGCCAGCAGGTAGTTCACGACCGGCTGTTCGGCGTGGTCGGCGTTGCGCGTCATCAGCTTCTCGACCTGTTTGTAGTCGCCTTCCGCCAGCTTGATCAGCGCGGCTTTGGTTTGCTGGCGCGCGCGGGTGCGCTTGCGGCCGATAAACCAACCGCGCGTGCGGGCGCCGGTACGGAAGATGCGGCGCAGGATCCACTCGATCGCCAGCAGCACCACGAACAGCAGCACCAGCATAATCACCAGGCCGGTGACGCTGGTTTCAATATTGTAATTGTCGGTCTGGATCAGCACATAGCCCTGATGCCCGGCCAGCATCGGCCCGAGCACCACGCTGGCGATCACCACCAGGAACAGAAATAGCACGCGTAACATGGCTTAACCCTCCTGGTGAGCGGCAGGGGACTGGGTCATCAGGTTGCGCACCCGGGTCTGCATCACTTTTTCCAGCAGCGGCTGGCTTTTCAGCTGATCCGGCACGTCCATCGAGATCGACTGTTGGCTCAGGCTGTCCAGCTCTTCCAGGAAGGCCTTGGTCGCCGGATCGGTGGTGTCGAAATAGGCGCGCACCCAGGTGGAGACGGTTTCCAGCGATTGCTTGTAGGTCTCGTTCTGGTGGCGCGGGATGGCCTGTGCGGCCACCAGCAGGCGCGAACGGATGTTTTCGCGCAGGTAGATGTCTTGGTTCGGTGCCAGCAGCGGCTCGGCGCTGGTGTCGCGGCGACGGATGGTGATGAAGTCGGCCATGAAATTGCGCCAGCTCTTGGCCAGGTTCTGCCGCCACTCGCCGATCGAGCTGGAGAGTTCGCTGCTGTTTTGATCCATCGGCGCTTCGTCGGTGTCGTTATCCGCCAGACGCAGGTTATCCACCTGATTGGACAGCTGATTGACCTTGAGGATGATGCCGTCGTAATCGACCTGGGTCAGCGTAGAAAGCGTGCTGATGTCTTCGGTAATGGCGCGGCGCACGTCGAGCAGGCTCGGATCGTTCATGTCCGACAGGCTGGCGTCGGCGCTTTTCAGCAGCGCGGCGGCGCTGGTGACGTCCTGATCGCTCCACAGCTTGCGGCCGGCCATTTTCACCAGGAAATCGGCCTGCGCCAGCAGCCAGGTTTTGGCGTCGCTGCCGGAGATGGTCGCCACTTTTTCCTGCAGTTCGCTCAATTGGCGCGCCAGATTCGCCTGCTCGCGGTCGGCGGCGTCCAGGGTTTTACCCTGCTGCTGCAACAGGCCCTCCAGCGCATTTCTTTCCTGCTGTTGGCTCTGCTTCACGCCTTCAAGCTGCTGCTGCAGCGCCTGATTGGCGGCGATCAGCTGTTGCGCCTGCTTGTGCGTGTGGTAATAGCCGCCCGCGCCGAGGGCGATGACCAGCACGATAGCGATCGCGCCGAGCACCGGGCCGGTGTTCTTTCCTTTGCGGCTGGCAGCGGCTGGCTGCTGGGAGCTCTCAACCGCGGTGGTTGGCTCTTCAACCGGGGCGGATGGGGTATTTTGTTCCGTCATAGTGGCACATCCCATAGTCAGATTATTGTAGCGCGCGGATCAGCGCGTCATTATCGGCGTTGTCAGCTACCCGAATCGTACGCCAGCCCAAGTCCCGGGCGAGGGTAGCCAGGCGTTCGCTCACTACTACCAGGCGGCAACGCAGCAGCCATGAAGAACGATAGTAATCAGGAACTAAAGTATAGAGCTGTTGTAACATTTCACCGCTGGTCACCACCAGCGTATCCACACCGGCACGCTGCCAGTGGGCGCTTTGCTCGCTGCCGTCGTAGTGCACCGGGCTGCGTTGATAGCATTCATAATAGCTGACGTCGGCGCCGCGCTCGCTCAGCGTCGTGCCCAGCAGCTCGCGGCCGCCGTTGCCGCGCAAAATCAGCGCGCGTTTGCCCGCCAGTTTTTGCAGCGCCGGCAGCAGCAGCAGCGTTTCGCTGATCTCGCGTTCACGCGGGTATTCCACCGGCAAACTGCTGATGCGGTGCAGCGCCAGCCCGGTGGTGCGGCCGATGGCGTAATAAGTCAGGTGCGCGGGCCAGCTCAGCCCGGCGCGGCCGATGACCGAATCGGCATAGTTCACCGAATGCTGCGACAGCACGAACACCAGATCGCCGACGCTAAGCTGCTGCAACGCCTGCGGCAGCTGCGGCAGATCGCCGCCGGGGGCGAAGTCGATCAGCGGTGCATGATAGGCAACCCGGCCGAGTGCGCGCAGCCGGCTCACTAACTGCTCGCCCGAAGGCGATGGGCGGGTTACCAGGATCGTCATGCCGGCGGATTTCCCTGGTAAACTTCGCGCAGGATCTCGCGTGCGCCGCGCGCCAGCAGCTCTTCCGCCAGCTCAACGCCCATCCGTTCGGCCTCGGCGGCCGGGCCGCGGCGTTCGCCGCGCACCATCTGGCTGCCGTCCGGCGCACCGACCAGGGCACGCAGCCACAGGCTGTCGCCATCCAGTTCGGCATAGCTGCCGATCGGCACCTGGCAGCCGCCTTCCAGACGGGTGTTCATCGCCCGTTCGGCGCGTACGCGGGTTTCGGTGGCCGCATGGTTCAGCGGCACCAGCAGCGCGCGGGTGACGCTATCGTCGAGGCGGCATTCAATGCCGACCGCACCCTGGCCGACCGCCGGCAGGCACTCTTCGGCGCTCAGCGGGCTGCGGATGCGTTGCTCCAGCCCCAGGCGTTTCAGGCCGGCCACCGCCAGAATAATCGCGTCGTAATCGCCGTTGTCCAGCTTGGCCAGGCGAGTGCCGACGTTGCCGCGCAGGTCGCGCACGATCAGATCCGGGCGGCGTTCACGCAGCTGGCACTGGCGGCGCAGGCTGGAAGTGCCGACCACGCTGCCCTGCGGCAGTTGATCGAGCGAGGCGAAACGGTTGGAAACAAAAGCGTCGCGCGGATCTTCGCGTTCGCAAATGGTGGTCAAACCCAGGCCGGCAGGGAAATCGACCGGCACGTCTTTCATCGAGTGCACGGCGATGTCGGCGCGGCCTTCCAGCAGCGCCAGCTCGAGTTCTTTAACAAACAGGCCTTTACCGCCGACTTTCGCCAGTGGCGTATCCAGAATAACGTCGCCGCGCGTGACCATCGGCACCAACTCGACCTGCAGGCCGGGATGGCAGGCCATCAGACGTTGCTGCACATAATGTGCTTGCCAAAGTGCAAGCGGGCTTTGTCGGGTGGCAATTCGAATAATTTTGTCTAACATGCTTGTTACCGTTTTTATATTTCGCCATCCATCCTACCACTGAGAGCCAATACTGTCAGTGCAAGAAGCCGGAGGCGGAAAAAGGACAACGGAATCAAAGGGACGTGTGATGTGCTTTGGGGCAGTTAACACTGCGGGTAAATCGTTTAGGGAAGCGCTACAATAATTGTGAAGCGTTACCTCCTTTACGGTCAATCAGCAAGGTGTTAAATTGATCACGTTTCCAGCAATAAGTCGCCAAATATTCTTCTTACACTAACGGCGCTTATGGAATACGGGTTTTTTTCTAAACACCGGGATAATCAGGCGAGACGTCTTGTACCTCTACATCGAGACATTGAAGCAGAGACTGGATGCGATCAATCAGCTACGCGTCGATCGCGCCCTGGCGGCTATGAAGCCCGCGTTTCAACGGGTATACAGTCTGCTGCCCACCTTACTGCACCACCACCACCCGCTGATGCCGGGTTACCTGAACGGTAACGTTCCCCATGGCATTTGCCTCTACACGCCTGATGAAACTCAACAAGATTACCTGAACGATTTAGAAGACAAATGGGGCAGCCCGTTTGACAAACCGGCCAGCGGCGAGCTGCCGATCACCGGCGTCTACTCGATGGGCAGCACCTCGTCTATCGGCCAAAGCTGCAGCTCGGATCTCGACATCTGGGTCTGCCACCAGTCCTGGCTGGACAACGAAGAACGCACCCGCCTGCAGCAAAAATGCAGCCTGCTTGAGAAGTGGGCCGCCTCGATGGGGGTGGAAGTCAGCTTCTTCCTGATCGACGAAAACCGCTTCCGCCATAATGAAAGCGGCAGCCTGGGCGGCGAAGACTGCGGCTCGACGCAGCATATCCTGTTACTCGACGAATTCTATCGCACCGCGGTGCGCCTGGCCGGCAAACGCATCCTGTGGAACATGGTGCCGGGCGAAGAAGAAGCGCACTACGATGAATACGTGCTGTCGCTGTATGCGCAGGGCGCGCTGACGCCGAACGAGTGGCTGGATCTCGGCGGCCTGAGTTCGCTGTCGGCAGAAGAGTACTTCGGCGCCAGCCTGTGGCAGCTGTACAAGAGCATCGATTCGCCTTACAAGGCGGTGCTGAAGACCCTGCTGCTGGAAGCCTATTCCTGGGAATATCCCAATACCCAGCTGCTGGCGACGGACATCAAACACCGCCTGCATCAGGGGGAGATCGTCAGCTTCGGGCTCGATGCCTATTGCATGATGCTCGAGCGCGTGACCCGCTACCTGACCGACATCAACGACACCACCCGCCTCGATCTGGCCCGCCGCTGTTTCTACCTGAAAGTGTGTGAAAAGCTGTCGTTGGCCAAGGCCTGCGTCGGCTGGCGGCGCGAGATCCTCAGCCAGCTGGTCAGCGAGTGGGGCTGGAGCGAAGAGCGTCTGGCGATGCTGGACAACCGCGCCAACTGGAAAATCGAACGGGTGCGTGAAGCGCATAACGAGTTGCTCGACGCGATGATGCAGAGCTACCGCAACCTGATCCGTTTCGCCCGCCGCAACAACCTCAGCGTCAGCGCCAGCCCGCAGGATATCGGCGTGCTGACCCGCAAACTGTACGCGGCGTTCGAGGCGCTGCCCGGCAAGGTGACGCTGGTGAACCCGCAGATTTCGCCGGACCTGTCGGAAAACGATTTAACCTTTATTCACGTGCCGGTTGGCCGTGCCAACCGCACCGGCTGGTACCTGTATAATCAGGCGCCGGCCATGGATTCGATCGTCAGCCATCAGCCGCTGGAATATAACCGCTACCTGAACAAGCTGGTGGCCTGGGCCTATTTCAACGGCCTGCTGACTCCGCAGACCCGCCTGCACATCAAGAGCGGCAACCTGTGCGACACCGCCAAGCTGCAGGAACTGGTGGCCGACGTTTCTCATCACTTCCCGCTGCGCCTGCCGGCGCCGACGCCGAAAGCGCTGTACAGCCCGTGCGAAATTCGCCATCTGGCGATCATCGTCAATCTGGAAAACGATCCGACCGCCGCCTTCCGCAATCAGGTGGTGCACTTCGATTTCCGCAAGCTGGACGTGTTCAGCTTCGGCCAGCAGCAGCAGTGCCTGGTCGGCAGCATCGATCTGCTGTACCGCAACTCCTGGAACGAAGTGCGCACCCTGCATTTCAGCGGCGAACAGTCGGTGCTGGAAGCGCTGAAAACCATTCTCGGCAAAATGCACCAGGACGCCGCGCCGCCGGAGTCGGTGGAAGTGTTCTGCTACAGCCAGCACCTGCGCGGCCTGATCCGCACCCGCATCCAGCAGTTGGTGTCGGAGTGCATTGAGCTGCGCCTGTCCAGCACCCGCCTGGAGCCCGGCCGCTTCAAGGCGGTACGCGTCGCCGGGCAGACCTGGGGGCTGTTCTTCGAACGCCTGAGCGTGTCGGTGCAAAAGCTGGAGAACGCGGTGGAGTTTTACGGCGCCATCTCCAACAACAAGCTGCACGGCCTGTCTATCAAGGTGGAAACCGATCAGGTGCATCTGCCGCCGGTGGTAGATGGCTTCGCCAGCGAGGGGATCATCCAGTTCTTCTTCGAAGACACCTCGGACGACAAGGGCTTCAACATCTATATTCTGGACGAGTCGAATCGGGTGGAGGTGTATCACCACTGCGAGGGCAGTAAAGAGGAGCTGGTGCGCGACGTCAGCCGCTTCTACTCCTCATCGCACGATCGCTTCACCTACGGCTCCAGCTTCATCAACTTCAACCTGCCGCAGTTCTATCAGATCGTGCAGCTCGACGGTCGCACGCAGGTGATCCCGTTCCGCAGCAACGTGCTGTCCAGCCTGTGCGTGACGGTGGCCGATGGCGCGGCGCAGCCGCTCAAACAGCAGTTCCAGCTGCATTGACGCCGCAAGGGCTCGGTTGCCGAGCCCTGCATCGCCTCAGGAAAACTGCAGTTCCTCACCGGCCTGTGCGCTGGCCGCTTCGCTGAGTAGCTGATAAAACGGCTGCCCGCTGCGATCGCATAGCCAGACGCCGTCGCGGTAGTTGAAGTGGTAACCGCCGGCCTTGGTGGCGAGCCACACCTGGTGCAGCGGCTCCTGGCGGTTGATGACGATTTTGGTGCCGTTTTCGAAGCTCAGCGTCATCACGCCGCCATTGGTTTCGTAATCGATGTCCGCATCGCCGTCAAAATCGTCCAGTGTCTCTTCAATATTCAGCATCAGCTGGTCGGCCAACTGATGAAACTCGCTGTCGTTCATATTCAATTCCTATTGCTTTTCATGATCCACCTGCGATTATAGAGACCTTGGACGCATGAATTACAGGCATTAATGCAAATGAAAAAACAACTACGCTATGCGCTGATGGCAGTTCTGCTTACCGGCCTCGCCGGCTGTGGTCTGAAGGGCCCGCTTTACTTCCCACCTGCCGATTCCGCCGGCCAAAAACCGGCCAAGCCGCCGGTGCAAACGGGCGATCAGGTGCAAAAGAACCAGCAGGAGCAGTCTGGCTCTCAGCAAAAACCGTCGATGGTCGACCAGTAACACCCTGTTTGCGGTGGCGAGCGCCGCCGCAAAATCAAGACGGATAGCGCGTCCAGATAGCGGAGTATGATATGCAGTTCTCCAAAATGCACGGTCTGGGCAACGACTTTATGGTGGTCGATGCCGTTACACAGAATGTCTATTTTTCACCTGAGCTGATCCGCCGGCTGGCCGATCGGCACCTGGGCGTCGGCTTTGACCAGATGCTGGTGGTAGAACCGCCTTACGATCCCGAGCTGGATTTTCACTACCGAATTTTCAACGCCGACGGCAGCGAAGTGGCGCAGTGCGGCAACGGCGCGCGCTGCTTCGCGCGCTTTGTGCGGCTGAAAGGGCTGACCAACAAGCGCGATATCCGCGTCAGCACCCAAACCGGGCGCATGGTGCTCAGCGTCACCGACGACGATCTGGTGTGCGTCAACATGGGTGAGCCGAACTTCGATCCGCAGGCGGTGCCGTTCCGTGCCGCCAAGGCCGAAAAGACCTACATCATGCGCGCGGCGGAACAGACCGTGCTGTGCGGCGTGGTGTCGATGGGCAACCCGCATTGTGTTTTGCAGGTGGATGATGTAAAAACCGCCAAGGTGGAGCTGCTCGGGCCGGTGCTGGAAGGGCATGAGCGCTTCCCGGAACGGGCCAACATCGGCTTTATGCAGGTGGTCAGCCGCGATCACATCAAGCTGCGCGTTTACGAGCGCGGCGCCGGCGAAACGCAGGCCTGCGGCAGCGGCGCCTGTGCGGCGGTAGCGGTGGGGATCCAACAGGAATTGCTGTCAGAAGAGGTGCATGTAGAACTGCCGGGCGGCAGCCTGCATATTCGCTGGAAAGGGCCGGGCAACCCGCTGTTTATGACCGGCCCGGCAACCCATGTCTATGACGGATTTATTCATCTATGAAGAGCGTAGAAGAACAGAGCGTCGCCGGCCTGGCGCTGGATGACGACACCGTAATGCAGTATCTGCTGCAGAACCCGGATTTCTTTATTCGCAACGCACGCCAGGTTGAGCAGATGCGCGTGCCGCACCCGGTGCGCGGCACCGTTTCGCTGGTGGAATGGCATCTGGCCCGCCAGCGCAATCACATCGAACGGCTGGAAGAAGAGATCACGCTGTTGATGGAACAGGCCAGCGCCAACGAAGCGCTGTTCGCCCGGTTGCTGCACCTGCAGGCCGATTTGGCCACCGCCGATAGCCTGCAGGACATGCTCAACCGGCTGCAGCGCTGGGCGCGCGGCTTCGGTTTGGCCGGCGCCACGGTGCGCCTGTTCGCCGAACGCTGGAAGATCGGCGCGCCTTCCGACTTTACCCACCTGGCGCTGACGCGTTCGGCGTTCGAGCCGTTCCGCATTCAGCGGCTGGGCAGCGAACAACACTACCTCGGCGGCCTGAACGGCCCCGAACTGCTGCTGCTGCTGCCGCAGGCCAAACAGATTGGCCAGATTGGCTCGGTGGCGCTGTCGATGCTGGGCGACGACGGCGAACTGGGCATGGTGATCTTCAGCAGCCGCGATACGCAACACTATCAGCAGGGCATGGGCACGGTGATGCTCAATCAACTGGCGCGCATGCTGCCGGAACTGCTGGAACGCTGGGTCGAACGCGCATGACGCCGATTGCGCCCAGCCTGCAGCAGCCGGTGGACGCTTTTCTGCGTTATCTCAAGGTAGAACGGCAACTCAGCCCGCTGACGCAGCTCAGCTATTCGCGCCAGCTGGCGGCGCTGATGCGCCTGGCGCAGGAGATTGGCGTCACCGACTGGACGGCGCTGGACGCCGCCCGGGTGCGCATGCTGGCGGCGCGCAGCAAACGCGCCGGCCTGCAGTCCGCCAGCCTGGCGCTGCGGCTCTCTTCGTTGCGCAGTTTCCTCGACTGGCTGGTCAGCCAGGGCGTATTGCACGCCAACCCCGCCAAAGGCATCCGCACGCCGCGCAGCGGCCGCCATCTGCCGAAAAACATCGACGTCGATGAAATGAACCAGCTGCTGGAGATCGATCTCAACGATCCGCTGGCGGTGCGCGATCGCGCCATGCTGGAGGTGATGTACGGCGCCGGCCTGCGCCTCTCCGAGCTGGTGGGGCTGGATTGCCGCCATGTCGACATGGCCGCCGGCGAGGTGTGGGTGATGGGGAAAGGCAGCAAAGAGCGCAAATTGCCGATCGGGCGCACCGCCGTCACCTGGCTGGAACACTGGCTGGCGATGCGCGATCTGTTCGGGCCGGAAGATGACGCGATGTTCCTGTCCAATCAGGGGCGGCGCATTTCGACGCGCAATGTGCAAAAGCGCTTCGCCGAATGGGGCGTGAAACAGGGCGTCAACAGCCATATCCACCCGCACAAGCTGCGCCACTCCTTCGCTACCCACATGCTGGAGTCCAGCGGCGATCTGCGCGCGGTGCAGGAGCTGCTCGGCCACGCCAATCTGACCACCACGCAAATTTATACCCACCTCGACTTTCAACATCTGGCGAACGTGTACGATGCCGCGCATCCGCGCGCCAAACGGGGGAAATCCTGATGCATTTTTATCGCCCGCTGCGCCCGCTGGCGGCGCTGACTTTCGATCTGGACGACACGCTGTATGACAATCGCCCGGTGATTAGACAGACCGAACAACAGTCGGTGGCCTTCCTGCAGAGCTACCATCCCGGTCTGAACAGCTTCCAGTCGGCGGATTTCCACCGCCTGCGCCAGGAGCTGCGCGAGCAGGATCCGGAGATCTACCACGACGTCACCCAGTGGCGCTGGCGCGCCATTCATCTGGCGCTGAGCCGGCAGGGGCTGCGCGATGCCGACGCGGCGATCGGGGCCGATGCGGCGATGCAAAACTTCGCGCTGTGGCGCAGCCGCATCGAGGTACCGGAAGCGACCCACGCCACGCTGAAGGCGCTGGCCGCGCGCTATCCGCTGGTGGCGATCACCAACGGCAACGCCGATCCGGCACAGTGTGGCCTGGACGGCTACTTCCAGTTCGTGTTGCGCTCCGGGCCGGACGGCCGCGCCAAACCGTACCAGGACATGTACCACCTGGCCGTCGAGCGGCTGGGCGTGGCGCCCGAGCAGATCCTGCACGTGGGCGACGATCTGACTACCGACATCGCCGGCGCGCTGCGCGCGGGGCTGCAGGCCTGTTGGATCAACGATCGGCAACGGGATCTGATGCGGGCCGCCGACAGCCGCCTGCTGCCGCATATTGAGATTTCGCAGTTGGCATCGCTGACAGCATTGTTATAATCCCTGCCAGAACTCTGTATAAATTTCCAGTGAAAAACCCGTCAGCGGCGGGTTTTCCCTTAACCATTAGTGGTGCCTATGGACGTCTCCGATCTGCTCGACAGCCTGAATGAAAAACAACGTGAAGCCGTGGCGGCGCCGCGCAGCAACCTGTTGGTTCTGGCCGGGGCGGGCAGCGGCAAGACCCGGGTACTGGTGCATCGCATCGCCTGGCTGCTGTCGGTGGAGAACTGTTCGCCGTATTCGATCATGGCGGTGACCTTCACCAACAAGGCGGCGGCGGAAATGCGTCACCGTATCGAACATCTGATCGGCACCAGCCAGGGCGGCATGTGGATCGGCACCTTCCACGGCCTGGCGCATCGTCTGTTGCGCGCCCACCACCTGGAAGCCAACCTGCCACAGGATTTCCAGATCCTCGACAGCGACGACCAGCTGCGGCTGCTCAAGCGCATCATCAAGGCGCTGAACGTCGACGAGAAGCAGTGGCCGCCGCGTCAGGCGATGTGGTACATCAACGGCAAGAAAGACGAGGGCCTGCGGCCACAGCACGTCGAAACTTACAACAACCCGGTAGAGGCCACCTGGCTGCGCATCTATCAGGCCTATCAGGAAGCCTGCGATCGCGCGGGGCTGGTGGATTTCGCCGAGCTGCTGCTGCGCGCGCACGAGCTGTGGCTGAACAAGCCGCATATCCTCAACCACTACCGCGAACGTTTCACCAACGTGCTGGTGGACGAATTCCAGGATACCAACAGCATCCAGTACGCCTGGATCCGTCTGCTGGCGGGCGGCAACAGCAACGTGATGATCGTCGGCGACGATGACCAGTCGATCTACGGCTGGCGCGGCGCGCAGGTGGAAAACATCCAGCGCTTCCTGAAAGATTTCCCCGGCGCGGAAACCATCCGCCTGGAGCAGAACTACCGTTCCACCAGCAACATCCTGAAAGCGGCCAACACCCTGATCGCCAACAACGACGGGCGCATGGGCAAAAATCTGTGGACCGAAGGCGGCGAAGGCGAACCGATCTCCATCTACTGCGCCTTCAACGAACTCGACGAAGCGCGCTTCGTGGTCAACCGCATCAAGACCTGGCAGGACAACGGCGGGGCTCTGAACGACTGCGCCATCCTGTACCGCAGCAACGCCCAGTCGCGCGTGCTGGAAGAGGCGCTGCTGCAGACGGCGATGCCGTACCGCATCTACGGCGGCCAGCGCTTCTTCGAACGCCAGGAAATCAAGGATGCGCTGGCTTACCTGCGCCTCATTTCCAACCGCAACGACGATGCGGCCTTCGAGCGCGTGGTCAACACCCCGACGCGCGGCATCGGCGATCGTACCCTCGACGTGGTGCGCCAGGCGGCGCGCGATCGCCAGCTGACGCTGTGGCAGGCGACGCGCGAGCTGATGCAGGACAAAGTGTTGGCCGGCCGCGCCGCGTCGGCGCTGCAGCGTTTTATCGAACTGGTGGAGTCGCTGGCGCATGAAACCGCCGACATGCCGCTCCACGTGCAGACCGACCGGGTGATCCGCGATTCCGGGCTGTTCATCATGTATGAGCAGGAGAAAGGCGAAAAGGGGCAGGCGCGCATCGAAAACCTTGAGGAACTGGTGACGGCGACGCGCCAGTTCAGCTATCAGGAAGAAGATCAGGATCTGATGCCGCTGCAGGCGTTCCTGTCGCATGCGGCCCTGGAGGCGGGCGAAGGCCAGGCCGACGCCTATCAGGACGCGGTGCAGCTGATGACCCTGCACTCCGCCAAGGGCCTGGAGTTCCCGCTGGTGTTTATCGTCGGCATGGAAGAAGGCATGTTCCCGAGCCAGATGTCGCTGGATGAAGGCGGCCGTCTGGAAGAGGAGCGCCGCCTGGCCTATGTGGGCGTAACGCGCGCTATGCAGAAGCTGACGCTGACCTATGCCGAAACGCGCCGTCTGTACGGCAAAGAGGTTTACCACCGGCCGTCGCGCTTTATCGGCGAGCTGCCGGAAGAGTGTGTGGAAGAAGTGCGCCTGCGCGCCAGCGTATCGCGCCCGGTCAATCACCGCCGCATGGGCACGCCGATCAGCGAGAACGATACCGGCTACAAGCTGGGCCAGCGCGTGCGCCATCCCAAGTTTGGCGAAGGCACCATCGTCAATCTGGAGGGCAGCGGCGAGCACAGCCGGCTGCAGATCGCTTTCCCGGGTGAGGGCATCAAGTGGCTGGTGGCGGCCTACGCTCGCCTGGAAACGGTATAAAGAGCGGGGAGAGTTGCAGGGGCACGCCCCTGCAATCGTTCATTATCAGTGAGGGTAGCGATCGCCGACCTGCGCGGTGGCATACCAGCGCATCACCGCTTCGGTGCCTTCGCCGCCTTCCTGCGGCGCCCATTGCATGCAGTCCTCTTCGGTCAGTGCCTGATACGGGCCCTGCTTCACTTCGAATACCACGCCGCCGGCATCGACCGACAGCACCGCATGCCAGGTAAATGCCGGCATCTCCAGCACTTTGGTTTCTTCGCCGAGCAGGGTGCGCTGCGTGACGACGCCGTCATCGTTGAACTGCAATACGACAAAACGGCCGCGCAGCGGCGTCAGCAATTCCCAGGTTTGCGGGTGACGGTGCGGGCGGATATAGGTGCCGGGTTCCATGGCGATCGCCAGGCGTTGCACCGGGTCGCTCAACTCTTCGTGTAAAGTGCGGTGCGCGCGCAGGCGGGCCACGCTGGCGGCCTGTTCGCTCATCGCGGTCAGTTCATGGGCGGTAATCTGTTTCATCATTTAAATCCGCATGCTTGTCGTACCATTAGGGTGATGTCATCTTAACAACATTCTTGGTGGCGGTAAGCGATCGCCGCGACTTTTTCAGCACGGTTTAAGCGCCATTTTTACCATTGATCATCGTGATGATTTGTTGCGCAATTATCCCGCCTAACGTGTTGACAGGCTTTTTCCTCTCGGCGTAACATGCGCGCACTATTATCATTGAGGACAGACGCCTTGGACACACCCAGTAGATACTGGCTCACTGACCTGCGCCGCAGGTATAACTTCTAAGGCTCTCCGTTTTTGCTGATAGCCTTCGTGGTTGTCGGCGACCCCGCAAAGCGTCGCTATGAGTCAGATCTCTTCATGGTCTGAAACAAATCGGTGATACGCATCCCCTCTGTTTCTGTGCTTCAACGCGTTGTCCGCACCCGTTACCTTCACGGAGTTTTGGCACATGCTGAGCGCTTTTAAATTAGATAACCGCCGCTTGTCCCGTCTGGAGCTGGACGACTCGGATGATCTCACGTCATCGCTGTGGGTTGACCTGGTCGAGCCGGAAGAGGGCGAGCGTGAGCGCGTGCAGAATGAGCTGGGACAAAGCCTGGCGACGCGTCCCGAGCTGGACGACATCGAAGCCTCCGCCCGTTTCTTCGAAGACGAAGACGGTCTGCATATCCACTCCTTCTTCTACTTTGAAGATGCGGAAGATCATGCCGGCAACTCCACGGTGGCGTTCACCATCCGCGACGGCCGCCTGTATACCCTGCGCGAGCGTGAACTGCCGGCGTTTCGCCTGTACCGCATGCGCGCCCGCAACCAGACCATGCTCGAAGGCAACGCCTACGAACTGCTGCTGGATCTGTTCGAAACCAAGATTGAGCAGTTGGCGGACGAGATAGAGAACATCTACAGCGATCTGGAACAGCTCAGCCGGGTGATCATGGAAGGGCATCAGGGCGACGAATACGACGCCGCGCTGTCGACGCTGGCGGAGCTGGAAGATATCGGCTGGAAGGTGCGTTTGTGTCTGATGGATACCCAGCGCGCGCTCAACTTCCTGGTGCGCAAGGCGCGTCTGCCGACCGGCCAACTGGAGCAGGCGCGTGAAGTGCTGCGCGACATCGAATCCCTGCTGCCGCACAACGAATCGCTGTTCCAGAAGGTGAACTTCCTGATGCAGGCGGCGATGGGCTTCATCAACATCGAGCAGAACCGCATCATCAAGATCTTCTCGGTGGTGTCGGTGGTGTTCCTGCCGCCAACGCTGGTGGCCTCCAGCTACGGCATGAACTTCGAATTCATGCCGGAGCTGAAATGGTCGTTCGGCTACCCGGGCGCCATCACCTTGATGATCCTGGCCGGCCTGGCCCCTTACCTGTACTTCAAGCGCAAGAACTGGCTGTAACCCGGCGGCGCCGGGCTCAGCGCAGCTTGCGCTGGGTATAGAGCGCGTCGAGGGTGAACAGGATCAGCGCCGCCCAGATAAAGCCGAAGGTCACCAGTTTGTCCTGGCCGACGGTTTCGCCGTAGAAGGTGACCGCCAGCAGGAACATCAGCGTCGGGCCGAGATACTGGAAGAAACCGAGCGTCGACAGGCGCAGCCGGGTGGCCGCCGCGGTGAAGCACAGCAGCGGCACGGTGGTGACGATGCCGGCGGCGACCAGCAGCAGGTTCAGCGACCACGGGTTGGCGCTCAGGTGGCTGGTGGGACTGTCGGCGAACAGGAACAGATAGGCCGCCGCCACCGGCAGCAGCCACAGCGTTTCGATCAGCATGCCGGTCTGGGCGTCGATGGCGATTTTCTTGCGCAGCAGGCCGTAGAAGGCGAAGCTGAACGCCAGCCCCAGACCGATGATCGGCAACGAGCCGAACTGCCAGAGCTGTACCAGCACCCCGGTGAACGCCAGCGCCACCGCCACCCACTGCATGCGGCGGAAGCGTTCGCCGAGAAACAGCATCCCCAACAGCACGTTAACCAGCGGGTTGATGAAGTAGCCCAGGCTGGCCTCGAGCATATGGTGGTTGTTCACCGCCCAGATGAACAGCAGCCAGTTGCCGCCGATCAACAGCGCGGTGACCGCCAGCAGCAGCAGCCGTTTGCGATTTTGACAGGCGGCCCGCACTTTCGGCCAGCTGCGGCCCAGCGAGATCAGCGCCAGCATGAAGAAAAACGACCAGATGATCCGGTGGGTGAGGATCTCATCGGCGGGCACTTGCTGAATCAGTTTGAAATAGGCCGGGGCGATGCCCCACATAAAATAGGCGGCCAGGGCGAAGAAAATGCCCTGACGCGTTTGCTTTGCGTCCATGACGTCACTCGGGTGGGGAACGTAAGATGCGGTGAGTGTACTGAAGACGCTCACCGCACACAATCATCAGCCGACCAGATAGGTGGCGGTGGCGCTCGCGATATGCAGGCCGTCGTGGTTATGCAGCTCTACGCGCGCGACGGCGACCTTGTTGCCGCTGCGCAGCACGCTGGCGGAGGCGACGAAGTGCTCGCCGCGGCCAGGGCGCAGGTAATCGACGCGCAGATCGATGGTGCCCATGCGCGACAGCTTGGCGGCGATCTCCTCTTCGATCAGCGGCTCCAGGCGCGTCAGCACGCCGCCGGCGCAGGCCAATCCGGCGGCGACGTCAAGCACCGCGGCGATCACGCCACCGTGCAGAATTTCCTGTGCCGCGTTGCCCACCAGCTTGCGTTGGTTGGTGAAGCTCAGCTCGACGTAATCATCGTCGAAGCGGCGTAGCTCCAGGCCAAGCTCGCGGTTGAACGGCATGTGGTAGACAAAGATTTCGCCGATCTTGCGGCGGGCGGCTTCCAGGGTCAGTGGTGTGGTCGACATAGCGGGTTTCCATTTTTCTTTTGCGTTTTAAGGGAGCTAACTGGTCAGTCCAGGTTAATGGAATGTTGATTTTATGCTTAACCTTTGTTGCTTTCCAGACTATTCCAATAAAACCGACCTGCGCTGCGGTAAAGCCTCCTTTGTGTGTAAAATGGCCTGATTTTTTCCGGGCTTGCCCTTTTTCGTTGGAGTGAGGAGAGGTTATGCGCATTTTGTCAGGGATCGTTTCCGCCACGCTGCTGATGCCGGCGCTGGCATTGGCTGAGGAAGCCAAAGAGCAGCAGATTCACGATAAGCCGGCGGTGCGCGGCAGCATTATCGCCAACCTGCTGCAGGAGCACGATAATCCGTTCACGCTGTATCCTTACGATCCCAATTACCTGCTGTACACCGACACCAGCGATATCAACAAAGAGGCCATCAAGACGTACAACTGGGCCGACAAGGCGCGCAAGGACGAGGTGAAATACCAGCTTAGCCTGGCGTTTCCGCTGTGGCGGGGCATTGCCGGCGACAACTCGGTGCTCGGCGCATCTTATACTCAGCGCTCCTGGTGGCAATTGTCCAACCGCGGCGAGTCTTCGCCGTTCCGCGAAACCAACTACGAGCCGCAGCTGTTCGTGGGGTGGGCGACCGATTACCGCTTTGCCGGTTGGACGCTGCGCGATGTTGAAATCGGCGTTAACCATCAGTCTAACGGCCGCTCGGATCCGACGTCGCGCAGCTGGAATCGCGGCTATGCGCGGCTGATGGCGCAAAACGGCAACTGGCAGGTGGATCTCAAGCCCTGGTTCCGTTTCTCGGAGAGCTCGAGCAACGACGACAACCCGGACATCACCAAATACATGGGATACTACCGGTTGAAGGTCGGTTACGCCTGGGGCGACAGCGTGTTCAGCGTCGACAGCCACTACAACTGGAACAGCGGCTACGGCGGCGCGGAGCTGGGCTGGAGCTATCCGATCACCCGCAACGTGCGTTTCTATACCCAGGTGTTCAGCGGCTACGGCGAATCGCTGATCGACTATAACTTCCGGCAGACACGGGTGGGCGTTGGTGTCATGCTGAACGATATTATGTAATCATACCCGCTGGGTGTGTACCGATTAAAAAATGGGGAAGTGTGTGTCAACCGCAGCAGTGATTAACAGAGAGTTGCTGGCCGAACAGGTATTGCGCGATACCTTTGGCTACCAGCAATTCCGTCCGGGCCAACAAACGATTATCAACGCCGCGATCGGCGGGCAGGATTGCCTGGTGGTGATGCCGACCGGCGGCGGCAAGTCGCTGTGTTACCAAATCCCGGCGCTGGTGATGGACGGCCTGACGCTGGTGGTTTCCCCGCTGATCTCGCTGATGAAGGACCAGGTCGACCAACTGTTGGCCTACGGCGTTTCCGCCGCCTGCTACAACTCGACGCAAACCCGCGAGGAGCAGCTGGACGTTATGGCCGGCTGCCGCAACGGTACCATCAAGATGCTGTACATCGCCCCGGAACGGCTGATGATGGAAAGTTTCCTCAGCCTGCTCGATCACTGTCCGCCGGCGATGCTGGCGGTGGATGAGGCGCACTGTATTTCGCAGTGGGGCCATGACTTCCGGCCGGAATATCGCGCGCTGGGTCAGCTGAAACAGCGCTTCCCGTCGATGCCGGTGATCGCGCTGACCGCCACCGCCGACGAGTCCACCCGCGGCGATATCGTGCGCCTGCTGTCGCTGCAGGACCCGCTGGTGCAGGTCAGCAGCTTCGACCGGCCGAACATCCGCTACACGCTGGTGGAAAAATTCAAACCGCTCGATCAGCTGTGGCGCTTCGTGCAGGATCAGCGCGGCAAGAGCGGCATTATCTATTGCAACAGCCGCGCCAAGGTGGAAGACACCGCCGCGCGTCTGCAAAGCCGCGGGCTGAGCGTCGGCGCCTACCACGCCGGGCTGGACAACGATCGCCGCGCGCAGGTGCAGGAAGCGTTCCAGCGTGACGATCTGCAGGTGGTGGTGGCTACCGTCGCCTTCGGCATGGGCATCAATAAACCCAACGTGCGCTTCGTGGTGCATTTCGACATCCCGCGCAATATCGAATCCTATTATCAGGAGACCGGCCGCGCCGGGCGCGACGGCCTGCCGGCCGAAGCCATCCTGCTGTACGATCCGGCCGACATGGCCTGGCTGCGCCGCTGCCTGGAGGAAAAACCCGCCGGGCAGCAGTTGGACATCGAGCGCCACAAGCTGAACGCCATGGGCGCGTTCGCCGAGGCGCAAACCTGCCGCCGTCTGGTGCTGCTCAACTACTTCGGCGAAGGCAAGCACGAGAACTGCGGCAACTGCGACATCTGCCTCGATCCGCCCAAGCGCTACGACGGGCTGGAGGACGCGCGCAAGGCGCTGTCCTGCGTGTACCGCGTCGGCCAGCGCTTCGGCCTCGGGTACATCGTGGAAGTGCTGCGCGGTTCCAACAACCAACGCATTCGCGAATACGGCCATGACAAGCTGCCGGTGTACGGCATCGGCCGCGATCAAACCACCGAACACTGGACCAGCGTGCTGCGTCAGCTGATCCACCTGGGCTTTATCACCCAGAACATCGCCATGCACTCGGCGCTGCAATTGACCGAGGCGGCGCGTCCGGTGTTGCGCGGCGAGGTGGCGCTGCAGCTGGCGGTGCCGCGCATCCAGAGCCTGAAGTCGCGCAGCAGCGCCAACCAGAAATCCTACGGCGGCAATTACGATCGCAAGCTGTTCGCCAAGCTGCGCAAACTGCGCAAATCGATCGCCGACGAAGAAAACATTCCGCCTTACGTGGTGTTCAACGACGCCACGCTGCTGGAAATGGCCGAACAGATGCCGATCAAGGCCGGCGATCTGCTGAGCGTCAACGGCGTCGGCCAGCGCAAACTGGAGCGTTTCGGCGCGCCCTTTATGGCGATGATCCGTGACCATCTCGACAATGATGAAGACTGAGGGCGATAAATCATGCTGATGCTGTTTCTCACCGTGGCGCTGGTGCATCTGATTGCGCTGATGAGCCCGGGGCCGGACTTCTTTTTCGTGTCGCAAACCGCCGCCAGCCGCTCGCGCCGCGAGGCGATGATGGGCGTGGTCGGTATTTCGCTCGGCATCGTGGTGTGGGCCGGCGTGGCGTTGATGGGTCTGCATCTGATCCTGCAGAAGATGGCCTGGCTGCATCAGATCATCATGGTCGGCGGCGGCATTTACCTGTGCTGGATGGGGTGGCAGCTGCTGCGTTCCGCGCGGGCGCAGCAAGCGCAGCCGGCGGCGGAGACTCAGGTGGCGTTGCCGAAGGCCGGGCGCAGCTTTATTCGCGGCTTCCTGACCAATCTGTCCAACCCGAAAGCGGTGATCTATTTCGGCAGCGTGTTCTCGCTGTTCGTTGGCGACAGCGTCGGCGCCGGGGCGCGCTGGGGACTGTTCCTGCTGATCGTCGCCGAGACCTTCGTCTGGTTCAGCCTGGTGGCGGTGGTGTTCGCGCTGCCGGCGATGCGCCGCGGCTACCAGCGGTTGGCCAAGTGGATCGACGGGGTGGCGGGCGTGCTGTTCACCGGCTTCGGGTTACACCTGATCTTTACCCGCTGATCGGCAGTGACATGCCCAAGGCCGAGCAGCGATGCCCGGCCTTTTTTGTCAGGCTTTGCGGGCGGTCGCCAGCAGCCCCGCCACCAAAATGAACAGCGAACCGAACACCCGGTTGAGCAGCTGCATCTGGCGCGGCGTTCTCAGCCAGCCGGCGATGCGCGTCGCCAGGGTGGCGTAACCGATCATCACCAGAATATCCACCACCACGGTAGTGACGCCGAGCACCAGATACTGCTCGGCCTGCGGCTGATTGGGCAAGATGAACTGCGGGAACAGCGCGGCGAGGAACACGATGCTTTTCGGGTTGGTCAGGTTGACCAGCACCGCGCGGCGGAACAGACGGCGGCGCGGCATGCTGCCCGCCAGCGCATGCAGATCCAGCGCCCCGGCGGCGCGCCATTGCTGGATGCCGAGCCACACCAGGTAGGCGGCGCCCAGCCATTTCAGCAGCTCGAACGCCAGCAGCGATTGAGAAATCAGCGCGCCGAGACCGATGCCCACCAGCACGATGTGCGCGCTCAACCCGACCTGCAGCCCGGCGATCGACGCGGCGGCGCCGCGATAGCCGTGGCTGATGCCGGTGCTCATGGTGTTGATGGCGCCTGAGCCAGGGGACAGGCTGAGGATAAGCGTGGTGAGCACGTAGGTTAACCACCAGTCCAAGGTCATGGTTCTCGGCTCCCTGAAAGTGTCGTTTTGTGCCACAATGCGCCGAGGCGGCGCCGTTTTTTGTAAGAATTGAATCACAATACGCTAGTATGATTTCTTGTGCCAGCGGTCACATTTTCCGCCGGCCCCACAGGGAAAACGCTCTCGATGACCTCGTTCACTCTCAGCTCCGATGACTGGTTAACGCGTGAAACGCAGTTCGCTGCCTTCGCCACCGGGCCGCTGCTGGACTTCTGGCGGCTGCGGGAAGAGGGCGAGTTCAGCGGCGTGGACGGCGTGCCGATCCGCTTTGTGCGTTTTCGCTCCGCGCGACATCAGCGGGTGGTGGTGGTCAGCCCCGGCCGCATCGAAAGCTACGTGAAATACCCCGAGGTGGCCTACGATCTGTTCCACTGCGGTTACGACGTGGTGATCATCGATCATCGCGGCCAGGGGCGCTCTGGCCGTTTACTGGCGGATACGCACCGCGGTCATGTGGTAAACTTCGCCGACTACGTGGACGATTTCGAGCAGCTTTGGCAACGCGAGGTCGAATCGCGCGGTTATCGGCAGCGCTTCGCGCTGGCGCATTCGATGGGCGGCGCGATCCTGGCGCAGTTTCTGCAGCGCCGGCCGCAGGCGTTCGACGCGGCGGCGTTTTGCGCGCCGATGTTCGGCATACAGTTGCCGATGCCGGTCTGGTTGGCCGATCGCATCCTCGACTGGGCGGAGAGCCGCCCGGCGATCCGCGACTATTACGCGGTGGGCACCGGCCAGTGGCGTCCGTTGCCCTATGTGGTCAACGTGTTGACCCACAGCCGCGAGCGCTATCGGCGCAGCCTGCGCTATTACGCCGATTACCCCGAGCTGCAGGTGGGCGGGCCGACCTACCATTGGGTGCGGGAGAGCATCCGCGCCGGCCGGCAGATTATCGCTCAGGCCGGGGAGATAACAACGCCGCTGTTGCTTTTGCAGGCCGGTGAGGAACGGGTGGTCGACAACCGTTCGCATCAGGCTTTTTGTCAGGCTCTGTCAGACGCGGGGCGCCCTTGCGAAGGGGGGCTCCCGTGGGTTATCAACGGCGCACGCCATGAGATCCTGTTCGAGCGGGACGCGATGCGCGCCGAAGCACTGAACGCAATCCTGCGCTTCTTTGCTCAACACTTAGGCGGCGCGCTGCCGCCGACAACTCCATCAGAGGTTAGAACATAACGCTATGTATCACGTCGTCGCTTCCGATTTAGATGGCACGCTGCTGTCTCCCGACCATACCCTGTCGCCGTACGCCAAAGAAACGCTGAAGTTGCTGACCCAGCGCGGCGTGCATTTCGTGTTCGCCACCGGCCGCCACCATATCGACGTGGCGCAGATCCGCGACAGCCTGGAGATCAGCGCCTTTATGATCACCTCTAACGGCGCGCGGGTGCATAACACCGCCGGCGAGTTGATCTTCAGCCATAACCTGGACGGGGATATCGCCCGCGATCTGTACGGCATGCTGCACGACGATCCGGAGATCACCACTAACGTCTACCGCAACGATGACTGGTTCATCAACCGCGAAAGCCCGGAGCAGGAAGAGTTCTTCCAGGAGTCGGTGTTCAAATATCAGCTGTTCGAGCCGGGCCTGCTGGAAACCGACGGCGTCTGTAAGGTCTACTTCACCTGCGAAGATCACGAGCGGCTGCTGCAGGTGGAAGATGCCATCAACGCGCGCTGGGGCGATCGGGTCAACGTCAGCTTCTCGTTCCCGACCTGCCTGGAAGTGATGGCGGGTGGCGTGTCGAAAGGGCATGCGCTGGAAGAAGTGGCCAAGATCATCGGCTATACGCTGCAAGAGTGCATCGCCTTCGGCGACGGCATGAACGATCTGGAGATGCTGTCGATGGCCGGTAAGGGCTGCATCATGCGCGATGCGCATCAGCGCCTGAAGGATATGCTGCCGGAGCTGGAAGTGATCGGCTCCAACGTCGATAACGCGGTGCCGCACTACCTGCGCAAGATGTTCCTCTGAAATCACCCGGCCGTTTCTCTGAAATAACAAGGGCGCCTTGCGGCGCCCTTAAAGTCAATGATAAACCGGATGACGTTGCCGAGCTGACAGTGGGCAATATCTAAAAAACAAGGAAAATCAATTTATTGATTTTCGACTGATATCCACAAAGGAGGAAAAACCACGTTTTTTCCTCCTTTGTCAGCAATTCAAGGGCGCCTTGCGGCGCCCTTGGCATTACTTGTGCTGGCCCTGCTTCTGCAGGAACTGCACGCCCTTGTCCGGGAAGTCGGTGAACACACCGTCGACGCCGGCCTGGTTGTAAATCACGTCATACAGCTGGTTCACGTCGGTCACGTACTTCGGCAGCGCATCGGCGCGGATGGTGAACGGGTGCACCGCCAGCTTGCTGGCATGCGCTTCTTTCACCATGTCGGTCAGCACGATGTGGCCCGGCTTGGATTGATCCGCGACCACCAGCATGTGGTAGTCCGGCCCGATGCCGTCGGCATACTGAGCGATTTTCTTCATCGCGCCCGGCTTGAACATCCAGTCGTAGTCGTATTCTACCCACTTGCCGTCGGCTTTCTGCTCGTAGGTTTCCTGCCAGTCGTTATAGGCGATCAGCTGCACCAGCTTCAGATCCATGCCCAGCTTCGGCTCCAGCTCGTTCTTGATGCGTTTGAGCTCGTTGGCGTCGAAGCACTGCAGGTAGACGTTATCGTTCTTGCCGGTGTAACCGTACTGCTTGAGTACCGCCAGCACTTTGCTGGAGATGTCTTTGCCTTCCTGTTTGTGGAACCACGGCGCCTTGATTTCAGGGTAGATGCCGATGTTTTTGCCGGTCGAATGGTTCAGACCCTGCACGAACTCGATCTCTTCCTGGAAGGTGTGTACGCGGAAGTCGGATTTGCCCATCGGGAAGCGGCCAGGATAACCCTGTACCTTCTTGCCGTTTTCGATTTCAAAGCCTTCGGTGAACTTCAGCGATTTGATCTCCGCCAGCGTAAAGTCGATGGCGTAGTAGCGGCCGTCTTTGCGCGCGCGGTCCGGGAAGCGTTCGGCGACGTCGGTGACGCGATCGAGGTAATGGTCGTGCAGCACCACCAGCTCGTTGTCCTTGGTCATCACCAGATCTTGTTCGAGGTAATCGGCGCCCTGGGCGTAGGCCATCGCTTTCGCCGGCAGGGTATGTTCCGGCAGGTAGCCGCTGGCGCCGCGGTGGGCGATCACCACTTTGTCCGCTGCCTGTGCGGCGCTGACCATCGAGGTGGCGAGAATGATCCCTGTCAGCAGGGCTTTGACTTGAGTCCGCATTCCGTTTTTCTCCGTGTTGTTGGGGGCAGGGTAGTAAAAAGGCCGCAGGGCGGCCTTTAAATCATGCAAAAGTCGTGTGACGCTTAACCGCGCTTGGCGGCGATTTCCGCGTGGTGTTTCTTTTCGTTCAGCATGGTCAGCAGCAGCAGGATAACCGCCAGCACGCCGCCGCCGATCATCACCATGAAGCCGCCGTCCCAACCGAAGAAGTCCACGGTGTAACCGACGATGGCGCTGGCTGCAACCGAGCCGCCCAGGTAGCCGAACAGGCCGGTGAAGCCCGCGGCGGTGCCGGCGGCTTTCTTCGGCGCCAGCTCCAGTGCGTGCAGGCCGATCAGCATCACCGGGCCGTAGATCAGGAAGCCGATGACCAGCATACAGATCATGTCCACGGTCGGGTTACCGGCCGGGTTCATCCAGAACACCACGGTGGCAATGGTCACCAGCGTCATGAAGAACACGCCAGTGGCGCCGCGGTTGCCTTTGAACACTTTGTCCGACATCCAGCCGCACAGCAGGGTGCCCGGGATACCGGCGTATTCATACAGGAAGTAGGCCCAGGACGACTTGTCCAGCGCGAAGTGTTTCACTTCTTTCAGGTAGGTCGGCGACCAGTCCAGAATGCCGTAACGCAGCAGATAGACGAACACGTTGGCGACCGCGATGTACCACAGCAGCTTGTTCGGCAGGATGTACTGCATGAAGATCTGCTTGGCGGTCAGCTCTTCTTCGTCTTTTTCGCTGTAGTCGTCCGGATAGTCGTTTTTGTACTCTTCAATCGGCGGCAGGCCGCAGGATTGCGGGGTGTCGCGCATCAGGGCGAAGGCGATCAGGGCCACCAGGATGGCACCGAAGGCCGGCATGTACAGCGCCGCGTGCCAGTCGTTGAACCAGGCCATACCCAGCAGGAACAGCAGCGGCGGCAGGCCGCCACCCACGTTGTGGGCGCAGTTCCAGATGGAAACGATGCCACCGCGTTCTTTCTGCGACCACCAGTGCACCATGGTGCGGCCGCACGGCGGCCAACCCATGCCCTGGAACCAGCCGCACAGGAACAGCAGGACGAACATGATGGCGATGCTGGAGGTGGCCCACGGCACGAAGCCCATGAACAACATCACCGCCGCCGCCAGGATCAGGCCGGCAGGCAGGAACACCCGCGGGTTGGAACGGTCGGAGACCGAACCCATGATGAATTTGGAGAAGCCGTAGGCGATGGAGATGCCCGACAGCGCGAAGCCGAGGTCACCGCGGCTGAAGCCTTGTTCGATCAGGTAAGGCATGGCCAGGGTGAAGTTCTTACGCACCAGATAGTAAGCGGCGTAACCGAAGAAGATCCCCAGGAAAATTTGCCAGCGCAGCTTACGGTAGAGCGGGTCTACCTTATCGCTCGGCACACGGGCGGTGTGTGCGGCCGGCTTAAAAATACTCAACATGAGCGCCTCCGATGGCTTTATCTGTTATCACATCAATATGACCTTTTACGTTCATTTGATGATTGAGCGGATATCGAATGTGGTGTTTTTGTGTTCCATAACGAGCGCCATTGTCATCAAATACGCCTGGTGTCGCTGTGACGAATGGCGCAATTGTTACACTTTCATGAAACCACGGCGGATTTTGAGCGATTCGTTAACGTTATGAAATAGAAAAACGTCCAAAAATCGTGATTATGATCACATTGATGGTTTTTTGTGGACATTTTTATTTCGTTTCATGTTCGTTATTGTTCCTTATCAAACAAAGACCCTAATAACCGTGGCTCAATAGGCTCATAACTACCGATCCTGAGGGAGCGACATGAGCAGCTATTTTGACGGCGGCGAAACGGATGTGATCATCATCGGCGGCGGCGCCACCGGTGCAGGCATCGCCCGCGACTGTGCGCGGCGCGGCTTGCGCTGCATCTTGCTGGAGCGCCACGACATCGCCACCGGCGCCACCGGCCGCAACCACGGTTTACTGCACAGCGGCGCGCGCTATGCGGTGACCGACGGCGAGTCGGCGCGCGAGTGCATCGAAGAGAACCGCATCCTGAAACGCATTGCCCACCACTGCATCGAGCGCACCGATGGGCTGTTCATCACCCTGCCGCAGGACTCGCTGGACTATCAGCAACAGTTTATCGCCGCCTGTCGCCAGGCCGACATCGACGCCGAAGCGATCGACCCGCAGCTGGCGCTGCGCCTGGAGCCGGCGGCCAACCCGGCGCTGATCGGCGCGGTGCGGGTGCCGGACGGCACCGTCGATCCCTTCCGGCTGACCGCCGCCAACATGCTGGACGCGCGTGAACACGGCGCGCAGATCCTGACCTACCACCAGGTGGTGGGGCTGCTGCGCAGCGGCGACCGGGTGACGGGCGTGCGCGTTTACGACCATCAGAATCAGCGGCGTTATGAGCTGCATGCGCCGGTGGTGGTCAACGCCGCCGGCATCTGGGGCCAGCAGATCGCCGAATACGCCGACTTGCGCATCCGCATGTTCCCGGCCAAAGGGGCGCTGCTGATCCTCGGCCACCGTATCAACAACATGGTGATCAACCGCTGTCGCAAACCGGCGGATGCCGACATCCTGGTGCCGGGCGACACCATCTCGCTGATCGGCACTACCTCGACCCATATCGATTACGACCAAATTGACAACATGCTGGTGACCCCGCAGGAGGTGGACATTCTGATCCGCGAGGGAGCGCTGCTGGCGCCCACCCTGGCGCAGACCCGCATTCTGCGCGCCTATGCCGGGGTGCGGCCGCTGGTGGCCAGCGACGACGATCCCAGCGGGCGCAACGTCAGCCGCGGCATCGTGCTGCTCGATCACGCCGCTCGCGACGGGCTGGAAGGGTTTATCACCATCACCGGCGGCAAGCTGATGACCTACCGCCTGATGGCGGAGTGGGCCACCGATAAGGTGTGCGAAAAGCTTGGCGTAAACCGCCCGTGTACCACCGCGCAGGACGCGTTGCCCGGCTCCCGCCAGTCGGCGGAGGAAACGGTGCGCAGCGTGGTTTCTCTGCCCGCCAGCATTCGCGGCTCGGCAATTTACCGCCACGGCGATCGCGCCAGCCAGGTGCCGGCGGCCGATCGGCTCGACACCAGCCTGGTGTGCGAATGCGAGGCGGTGACCGCCGGGGAAGTGCGCTATGCGGTCAATTCGCTGACCGTCAATAACCTGGTGGATCTGCGCCGCCGCACCCGCGTCGGCATGGGCACCTGCCAGGGGGAACTCTGCGCCTGCCGCGCCGCCGGGCTGCTGACGCGCTTCAAGGTCAGCACGCCGCAGCAGTCCATCGCACAGCTGTCGCAGTTCCTCAACGAACGGTGGAAAGGCGTACGGCCGATCGCCTGGGGCGATGCGCTGCGTGAGAGTGAATTTACCAGCTGGGTTTACCAGGGGTTATGCGGGCTTGAGGCCCAGGCCGACAAGGAGCAGGAGGCGGATGATGCGATTTGACGTAGTGGTGATTGGCGGTGGCCTGGCCGGCCTGAGCTGCGCCATTGCCGTGGCCGAACAGGGCAAGCGCTGCGCGGTGGTCAGTTCCGGCCAGAGCGCGCTCTACTTCTCCTCCGGCTCGCTCGATCTGCTGGCGAGATTGCCGGACGGCACGCCGGTCGAGATGCCGCTGGCGGCGTTACCGCAGCTGGCGCAGCAGGCGCCGCAGCATCCGTATGCCCTGATCGGGCCCGGTCGGGTGGCGGCGCTGTCCGCCGCCGCACAGCGGCTGCTGGCGCGCTGCGGGTTGAACCTGCAGGGCGAGGGTACCAATAACCATCTGCGCATTACGCCGCTGGGCACGCGCCGCGCCACCTGGCTCAGCCCGCAGGCGATCCCGACGCTGCCGCTGACCGGCCAACTGCCGTGGCGGCGCATCGCGGTGATCGGCATCGAGGGGTTCCTCGACTTCCAGCCGCAGATGGCCGCCGACTCTCTGAGCCGGGAGCTCGGTGTGCAGACGGACGTGGCCTATCTGCACATGCCGGCGCTGGACAGATTGCGCAATAACCCCAGCGAGTTCCGCGCGGTGAACATCGCCCGGGTACTGGATTTGATGGAAAGCCTGCCGCCGATGGCCGAGGAGCTGCGGCGGCTGGCGGGCGAGGCCGACGCGCTCTTCCTGCCAGCCTGTCTGGGCCTGGAGGACGACGCGTCGCTGGCGGTGCTGCAGGATGCGGTCGGCAAACCTATCCGGCTGCTGCCGACGCTGCCGCCTTCGGTGCCCGGCATGCGTTTGCATCAGGCGCTGCGGCGGCGTTTTCAACAGCTGGGCGGCGTTTTCATGCCTGGCGACAGCGTGCTGCGCGCCGAGTGCGAAGCCGGCCGCGTCACCGGCCTATATACCCGCAACCACGGCGATATTCCGCTGCGGGCGCAGCAGGTGGTGCTGGCCAGCGGCAGCTTCTTCAGCAATGGGCTGGTGGCGGATTTCGACGGGGTACGCGAGCCGATCTTCGGGCTGGACGTGCACAGCCGCGCCGATCGCGCCGACTGGAGCCGGCGCGAGCTGTTTGCACCGCAGCCTTATCTGCAGTTTGGCGTGCGCACCGACGGCAGGCTGCGGGCGATGAAACAGGGAATGCCGTTCGACAATCTGTATGCCATCGGCGCGGTCGCCGGCGGCTACGATCCGCTGCAGCAGGGCTGCGGCGCCGGCGTGTCATTGATCGGTGCGCTGCACGTCGCGCAGCAGATCGCCGCGGAGGAAAACGCATGAGCCTGCATCAGGACCACAGCTTTGAAAGCTGCATCAAATGCACCGTCTGCACCACCTACTGCCCGGTCGCCAAAGTGAACCCGCTCTATCCGGGGCCAAAACAGGCGGGGCCGGACGGCGAGCGGCTGCGGTTGAAAGATCCGGCGCTGTACGACGAAGCGCTGAAATACTGCACCAACTGCAAGCGCTGTGAAGTGGCCTGCCCGTCCGACGTCAAAATCGGCGACATCATTCAGCGCGCCCGCGCCGACTTCGCCCAGAGCAAGCCGACGCTGCGCGACGCCATCCTCAGCCACACCGACATCATGGGCTCGCTGTCGACGCCGTTCGCGCCGATCGTCAACGCCGCTACCGGGCTGAAACCGGTGCGCAAGCTGTTGGACAAGGCGCTGAAGATCGATCACCGCCGTGAACTGCCGAAATACTCGTTCGGCACTTTCCGCCGCTGGTACCGGCAACAGGCGCAGGCTCAGCAGCGTTACGCCGAGCAGGTGGCGTTTTTCCACGGCTGCTTCGTCAACTATAACCATCCGCAGCTGGGCAAGGATTTGATCCGGGTGTTCAACGCGCTGGATATCGGCGTGCAGCTGCTGAAACGCGAGAAATGCTGCGGCGTGCCGCTGATCGCCAACGGGTTTATCGAGCAGGCCAAAAAGCAGGCCAGGGTCAACGCCGAATCGCTGCATGAAACGGTGTTGGAACGCGGTATCCCGGTGGTGGCAACCTCATCGAGCTGCACCTTCACCCTGCGCGACGAATACCCTCATCTGCTGGACGTGGACACCACCCCGGTGCGCGATCGGGTGGAGCTGGCGACGCGCTATCTCTATCGCCTGATCAATCAGGGGCGTAGCCTGCCGTTGAAGCACACGCCGCTGCGGGTGGCATATCACACGCCTTGCCATATGGAGAAGATGGGCTGGACCGCCTACACCCTGGAGCTGCTGCGGCAGATACCGGGGCTGGAGCTGGTGGTGCTGGATTCGCAGTGCTGCGGCATCGCCGGCACCTACGGGTTCAAATCGGAGAACTATGCCACTTCGCAAGGTATCGGCGCGCCGCTGTTCCGGCAGATAGAAGAGAGCGGGGTGGATCTGGTGGTGACCGACTGCGAGACCTGCAAATGGCAGATAGAAATGTCCACCAGCAAGCGCTGTGAACATCCGATCACCCTGCTGGCGCAGGCGCTGGCGTAAAAACGAAAGGGCCGGCAAACCGGCCCCCTGTGGGATTACTGCTTCAGCTTCAGGGTGGAGATGATGCCTTCGGCTTCGGTCTGCGCCTGCTGCTGATTGTCTGCCGGCAGCGAGATCTGGATGGTCAGCAAGTTGTTGTTCAGTGCGCCAACCAGAATGGAAGAGTAAGCTTTCTTGCCACTGTTGGTGACGATGCTGTCCAGCTGACGCAGCGGCACGCCGTCTACGTCGATAGCCTTGTTGGTAATCAGCTGCAGATTGGCGTCGTTCGCGCGTTGGTTGTTTTCCAACCGTTGGGCCAGGGTTTCCAGACTGTCGGCGGTCTTGTCGCCCAGGATCACAACCACTAGGCGCTGGCTGGTGCTGTCAGCATATGCGTGCATGTTGTTGGCCGGTTTTTCCAACTTGCTGGTTTGATCCGCCATGCCGACCGGCAGGGTGAACGTCAGTTTACCGTCCAGCAGGCTCACCTGCTGCCCGGCCGGCGCGCTGGCCGCCGCGCCGTCTGGCGCTGCCTTGGTGTCTTTGGTGTTGCCGTCGCAGGCCGCGAGGCCAAGCGCCAGCAGGCTGATACCCATCAATTTCGCTACTTTACGCATCGGGCTTCCTTATTCCTTTCCGGTAGGGATTCACTGTCGTATCGCAACCTATTCCAGGTTGAAATGCAAGGCAGATGTTGTCACAAGTTTTTTTCCAGTAATAGCCGATAATCAGCCACTTCGCCTTTCTTTTCCAGCTGAACAATCTGATAGTGATGGGTGAGCAGCATCGTCAGCATGGCGCGGAACCGGTTACGGGTTTTGACCGTCAGCTGGTGATAGCCCTGCGCCTGCGCCCAGCGTTCCTGTTCGGCCAACAAGGCCTGCGCCACGCCGTGGCGACGAAACGCCGGCAGCACCCCGCCCAACCAGCTGTAAAACACCGTTTCCTGCTGTTGATAACCGAGCTTAAAACCGGCCGGCTGACCGTCGATTTCGGCGATCAACAGGCTGGCGGGGGGGATGCCGATGCGCCGCTGCAGATCGGCCAGGCTATGCAGGTTGCCGAATTCGGGGATGCGTTGATAAAGACGGTGGATTTCTTCGAGCGTGGCGTTGCGAACGATTGGGGTCATGGGCGGCCTCCAAAGGATAGGGCCGCCCAGAATAGCACGGCTCAGCTCGGCTGCAGGCTGCCGCTGCGCGCCGCGATGCGTTTGAGCAGCATGTTCAGCAACACGCCGTACATCGGCAGGAAGAACAGCAGGCAGATCATCACCTTGAAGCTGTAATCCACCAGCGCGATCTCCACCCAGTTGTTGGCCATGAAGGGATCGCTGCTCTTGTAGAAGGCGATGAAGAAGAACGCCAGCGTATCGCTGATGTTGCCGAAGAACATCGCCGCTGCCGGCGCCACCCACCAGGCGCTGCGCTGGCGCAGGCGGTTGAAGACGTGAACGTCGAGGATCTGGCCGAGCACGTAGGCCATAAAGCTGGCGACGGCGATGCGCGCCACGAACAGGTTAAAACTGCCCAGCGCCGCGAATCCCTGCCACTCTCCCTGATAGGTGACGGTGGAGATCACGTAAGAGATGAACAGCGCCGGCACCATCACCGCCAGGATAATCCGCCGCGCCAGCGGCGCGCCGAAAATGCGCACGGTCAGATCGGTCGCCAGGAAGATAAACGGGAAGGTAAAGGCGCCCCAGGTGGTATGGAAGCCGAAAACGGTGATCGGCAGCTGCACCAGGTAGTTGCTGGAGGTAATGATGGCGATATGAAACAGCGAAAGCCAGACCAACGCCGTGAAGCGCTGCTGTGCGGTAAACGAATACATATTGTAGCCTTTTTAGCAGTGGGGTGAGGGAACCCAGTGTGTCTTGTTAAAACAGCAAAAAACGCTGCGCGGCGGCATGATACGCGTTTGCGCAACCAATGCAATGGTTAAATTTAACGCAAACGTTAACGCATCTTGCACAGAAAAACTACCGGCGTAAACTAGGCGCTAATGAGATGCGGCGAGCGTTCGCCGATCGTTTTTGAACGAGAAAAATTGCATGACTGACTTATTTGCCCAGGCAGACCAGACGCTCGACGCGCTGGGCCTGCGTTGCCCGGAACCGGTGATGATGGTGCGTAAAACCGTGCGCCATATGGACAACGGCGAAACGCTGCTGATTATCGCCGACGATCCGGCTACCACCCGCGATATCCCGGGGTTCTGCCGTTTTATGGAACACACGCTGGTGGCGCAGGAGACCGAGCAGGCGCCATACCGTTATCTGTTGCGTAAAGGCGTATAACGGCGGCATGATCGTGTCGATGAAAGAAAAGTCTCTTTCCCCGAAATGACAACGGGCGCGGTATGCCGCGCCCGTATTGGTTTCCGAACTTAGCTGCGCTTTTTCAACAGCCGCAGCGCGTTGGCGGTGACCAGCGCGGTGGCGCCGGAGTCGGCCAGCACCGCCAGCCACAAACCGGTCAGCCCCAGCAGACTGGTGATCAGGAAGACCCCCTTCAGCCCCAATGCGATGGTGATGTTTTGCCGGATATTGGCGTGGGTGGCGCGCGAGATGCGGATCATCTCCGCGACGCCTACCAGCCGGTTGTGGGTCAGGGCGGCATCGGCGGTTTCCAATGCCACGTCGGTGCCGCTGCCCATGGCGATGCCGATGCTGGAGGCCTTCATCGCCGGGGCGTCGTTGATCCCGTCGCCGATCATCGCCGTCGGGCGCAGTTCGCTCAGTTCGGTGACCGCGCTGACCTTATCTTCCGGCAGCAGACCGGCGCGATAGTCGAGCCCCAGCTCGCCGGCGATCGCTGCGGCGGCGCGCGGGTTGTCGCCGGTCAGCATCACGCCGCGAATACCCAGCGCGTTCAGTTCGGCTATGGCCTGTTTGGCGTCGCCGCGCAGCGTATCGCGCAGCGCCAGCAAGCCGATGGGCGCGCCGTCTTCCAGCACCACCACCGCCGTTTTGCCGGCGTTTTCCAACTTGTCTACCTGGCTCTGCCATTGGGCGTCTAGCAGGCCTGGTGCCAGCTTGCCTGGCGCGCTGATCAGCACGGTCTTGCCGTCCACGATCCCTTCCACGCCGACGCCGGCCAGCGCGCGGCGCGCCTGCGCCAGCGGCAGCTCCGTCCCGCTTTCGGCGGCGCGGTTGATGATCGCCTGTGCCAGCGGGTGATGTGAACCGGCTTCCACCGCGGCGGCAAGCTGCAGCAGCCGCTGTTCGGTGAGTGTGCCGATCGGCAGCACGTCGGTCACCGTCGGCTTGCCTTCGGTCAGGGTGCCGGTTTTATCGAAGGCGATAGTTTGGATCTGGCCCAGTTGCTCCAGCGCCGCACCGCCTTTAATCAGCGCGCCGCGCCGCGTGGCGGCTGCCAGCCCGGATGTGATCGCCGCCGGGGTCGAGATCACCAATGCGCATGGGCAGCCGATCAGCAGTAGCGTCAGGCCGCGATAGATCCAGGTATCCCACGGCTGTGAGAACAGCAGCGGCGGCACCAGGATCACCGCGACGGCCAGCAGCATAATGGCCGGGGTGTAATAACGGCTGAACCGATCGAGGAAGCGTTCGATCGGCGCGCGGCGCTCTTCGGCCTCTTCAATCAGCTGCAAAATGCGGTCGATGGCGTTTTTGCCGGGCTCGGAGATCACCTTCATCTGCGCCGCCTGATCGACGGACAGGCTGCCGGCGGCCACTTTCTCACCCTGTTGACGCTCGACCGGCACCGATTCGCCGGTCAGGGCGCTTTCGTCGAAGCTGGCGAACGGATTGAGCAGCTCGGCGTCGGCCGGCAGGCGCCCGCCGGGTGCGATTTCAATCACATCGCCCGGACGCAGGCTGGCGACCGGCACGCGTTTGCGCTCGGTACCTTGCAGCAGCAGCGCATCTTCCGGCACCAGCTCCATCAGCGCCGTCACGCCGCGCCGCGCGCGGTTGGCGGCGTAGGATTCCAGCAGTTCACCGACCATAAACAGCAGCAGCACCATCGCCGCCTCGGCAGTGGCGCCGATGAACAGCGCGCCGATGGCCGCCACGCTCATCAGCGTTTCGATGGCGAACGGCGTGCCGGAACGAATCAGACGCAGCGCCTTGGCGGCGACCGGTGCCAATCCGACCAGCGTGGTGGCGATAAAGGCAATGCGGCCCAGCTCCGGGTTAACCCGATCCAGCACCCAGCTGACGACCATCAGGGTGGTTAACAGCAGCAGCGGTGCGAATTCGCCGAAGCGTGAAGTTTTCGGCGCGGCGGCTTTGGCGGTCTGAGTGCCGAGCAGGGTAAAGCCGGCCTGAGCGACCGCGTCCTGGATCCGCAGGCTGATGTCGGACTGCGCGTCGACCACCAGTTTCTCGGTGGCGAACAACACGCGCGCGCTGTCGACGCCGGGGAGTGCGGTGACGGCATTTTCGATTTTCTTGGCGCAGCTGGGGCAGTCCATGCCGGTGACTTTCCAGCTGAAACGTTGGCTACCGGAAGGGGGAGCGGCGGCCAGCCTGTCGCTTTCCTCATCCGGATCGTCGGGCGCGGCGGTGCAGCAGCCGCTATCGCCATGATCGTGATGGTGGTGGGTGTGTTCGGCCTGTGCGGCGGCGTTTTTCGGCTCGCTGCTGCAGCCATGCTGGGTTTTGCTGTGGCTGTGGTTGCAGCCGCATCCGCCTTCGGTGTGGTGATGTTCCTGATGATTATGGTTTTGCTGATTGTGCATAACGTCCCCCCTTCGGGCTGTTAAACGGGTTTGCTCAGCTGACTCTACACCCTGGAGTCAACTCCAGAGTCAAGCGCCGGATGAGAATTATTGCTAACGGCGTTCGAGTGTATAAAGGGGTATTCATTCAATAATGAATAATGCGAATTTAAATCTATAGGCTTTTCTTATCCCCTATTTGGGTGAAAAGCCTCACTGCCGTTAGTTTAAATAAGAAAATAATATTCCTATAGAAACTAAAAAGTCGCCTGACCTAATAATAAAGAGTTATTAACCTATAACGCTTTAGCAAAATTTACCTTTTTGCCCGTGCCAAGCCAGCATGATTCGCTTGTGCCTGCAGGCCGCATTGTTATTGAAGTTTGGTGCCAACTTATCCTCGTTAAGTTTCATTTGTTTTGTAAAGAAGCCTAAAAAGCAGCATAACAAACTTTCGTTGAGACAATAAAAGGTTGATTATTTTATGTTCAGTTTCGCGGCCCTGCCTATAATTGGAATCGATTACCATTTTTAATGGAAATCTTATTTGCTGATATATATGCATTAATTCTACCTAACACACTGCCGGCAACGGCGCATAAGCCCCTTCCAGCAAGCTTAAGGTTCATTAACCGTAGCTTACGGGGAGGTTATGTCTATCTGTCTGATTGATAACGATCAGATAATGAGTGGAATCGAACCAATGCAATCTACTAAAAAGGCAATTGAAATTACTGAATCCAACTTCGCAGCCGCCAAAACCGGCTACGATGCTGTAGCCGACCTGCTGCATTATCATGAGCGTGGCAACGGGATTCAGATTAATGGCAAGGATTCATTTTCTAACGAGCAAGCTGGGCTGTTTATTACCCGTGAGAACCAAACCTGGAACGGTTACAAGGTATTTGGCCAACCGGTTAAATTAACCTTCTCCTTCCCGGACTATAAGTTCTCTGCCACCAACGTCGCCGGCGACACCGGGCTGAGCAAGTTCAGCGCGGAACAGCAGCAGCAGGCTAAGCTGTCGCTGCAGTCCTGGGCTGACGTCGCCAATATCACCTTCACCGAAGTGGCGGCCGGTCAAAAGGCCAACATCACCTTCGGCAACTACAGCCAGGATCGCCCCGGCCACTATGATTACGGCACTCAGGCCTATGCCTTCCTGCCGAACACCATTTGGCAGGGCCAGGATCTGGGCGGCCAGACCTGGTACAACGTCAACCAGTCCAACGTGAAGCATCCGGCGACCGAAGACTACGGCCGCCAGACGTTCACCCATGAGATTGGCCATGCGCTGGGTCTGAGCCATCCGGGCGATTACAACGCCGGTGAAGGCAACCCGACCTACCGCGACGTCACTTACGCGGAAGATACCCGTCAGTTCAGCCTGATGAGCTACTGGAGCGAAACCAACACCGGTGGGGACAACGGCGGTCATTACGCCGCTGCTCCTCTGCTGGATGACATTGCCGCCATTCAACATCTGTATGGCGCCAACCTGTCGACCCGCACCGGCGACACCGTGTACGGCTTTAACTCCAACACCGGTCGTGACTTCCTCAGCACCACCAGCAACTCGCAGAAAGTGATCTTTGCGGTCTGGGATGCGGGCGGCAACGATACCTTCGATTTCTCCGGTTATACCGCTAACCAGCGCATCAACCTGAACGAGAAGTCGTTCTCCGACGTGGGCGGCCTGAAGGGCAACGTCTCGATCGCCGCCGGGGTGACCATCGAGAACGCCATTGGCGGTTCCGGCAATGACGTGATCGTCGGCAATGCGGCCAACAACGTCCTGAAAGGCGGTGCGGGCAATGACGTGCTGTTCGGCGGCGGTGGGGCGGATGAGCTGTGGGGCGGTTCCGGCCAGGATACCTTCGTGTTCTCTGCCGCCAGCGATTCTGCACCGGGTGCTTCGGACTGGATCCGCGACTTCCAGAAAGGGATCGACAAAATTGACCTGTCGTTCTTCAACAAAGAGGCGCAGAGCAGTGATTTCATCCACTTCGTCGATCACTTCAGCGGCGCGGCCGGTGAAGCGCTGCTCAGCTACAACGCTTCCAACAACGTGACCGATTTGTCGGTGAACATCGGGGGTCATCAGGCGCCGGACTTCCTGGTGAAAATCGTCGGTCAGGTAGACGTCGCCACCGACTTTATCGTGTAACACAGCAACGACACGCCCGGCGCAGTCTCGGCCGGGCGTGATGCGGGAGCCCGGTATGAAAGGTACTTTAACGCGCACCGCTCTGGCGGCGGGCGGCATGATGGTGACGAGTGCGGTCATGGCCGGCAGCCTGGCGCTGCCGACCGCGCAGTCGCTGGCGGGGCAATGGCAGGTGGCCGACAGCGAACGGCAATGCCAAATCGAGTTTTTGGCGAATGAGCAAAGTGAAACCAACGGCTATCAGCTGGTGGATCGGCAACGTTGTCTGCAAAGCGTGTTTGCGGCCGAGGTGGTGGGCTGGCGCCCGGCGCCGGACGGCATCGCCCTGCTGCGGGCGGATGGCAGCACGCTGGCGTTCTTCTCGCGCGACGGCGATCTGTATCGCAACCAGCTGGGTGCCGATGATGCCTTAACGTTGAAAGCGTTGGCTTGATGTGGGAACGGGTTCGGCGTGCCGAACCCGCGGCAGGTCGTTACAGGTAGAGTGAGCGCACGATCAGGAAGTGGCCGGAGAAGTAACAGAAAGCGACGATGGCGTCCGCTGCGCGGAAGGTGAAACGGTAGCGGTTGATCAGCCAAACCACGTTGGCCAGCAGCAATAGCGAGGTGCCGGTCAGCAGCGAGAAGCCGAAATCGGTGCTGCGCAGGAAATATTGTTCGCCCGCCAACCAGACCATCAGCAGCGTCATCGCCACGTAGGTGACGATCGGCCAGCGCATCTCTTCCAGCCGGGTCCAAAGGGTGGCCAGCAGCAACGCGCCTATCGCCAGCAGCGCCAGGGGCAGCGGCCAGAACAGACTGAACGTCATCTGGCTGGCGAAGCTCAGGGTATACAGCAGGTGGGAGAGGAAAAAGGCGCCGATGGCGTACAGCACCCGCTCGCGCGGCAACAGGAGCAGCGCGTCGCCGATCAGCGTCGCCAGCAGGCCGAGTACGATCAGATAACCTGCCGCGCTGAGCACCGGCGCCTGCCAGGCCAACAGCAACAGCAGCAGCAGCGTGACGGGTTTGAACACCCAGCGTTGCCAGCGCGGCCCACGGTATGAGGCGTCGACGAACAGCCAACCGGAAAAGAATACGGCAAGGAACGGCCAACTCATTATGTCTTCCTTATGTATGAGGGAGCGGCAACAACCGGCTCCAAACTGTCACCCATGTCACTTCTTATTTCAGTGTAGGTAGCCTGCCGACGATCGACAATGCTTTCTTGAGAATGCTATGTTTACGCCGATTTGGCCGCGAAGGAAATGGGAAACCGATGAGTAAGCCACCGTTGTTTTTTGTCGCCGTGATTGCGCTGATCGCCGTGCTGGCCACGCAACGCTATTTCAAACAGCGCCAGCAGGAGGCGGAAAACGACCGCGCACCGATGCGCAGTCTGCAGGTGACGGTGAGCGACAAGCGAAGCTTCCCGGTCGCCAAAACCCGTGCGCCGCAGCGCGAACCGCTGGTCAATGAGCCGATGTATTACGAGGTGGTGTTCCGCCCGGTACAGGGCGGTGAAGACATCCAGCTTCGGCTGAAACAGTGGCAATACAACCCGATAGAACAAGGCGCGCAGGGCACGTTGAACATGCAGGGCACGCGCTTCGTCTCTTTCACCGTTCAGCCGTAGCGGTCACTTTTTCTTGATGGGCGGCTGTTTCTTCTGCCAGGCCAACAGCTCGAACACGCCAAAGATAAAGATCTTGGCTTCTTGCCAGTAGCTGATCGGCTGATCCTTCGGCTGGGTGGATTTCAGCAGCACCAGCTGCAGGCCGTGCATCACCACCATAAAGAACAGCGCCACGTCGATGAAATACTTTAGCGGCTTGGGAAACGGATGGAACAGGTTAGAGAGCAGGAAGCCCCACACGCACAGCATCAGCAGGCGGCCCAGATTAATCAGCATGGTCGGTTTTCTCTTGCGAACGAATATAAAGGCGATAGGCCACCTGGCCGGCGACTTTCTCCCGGTGCAGCTGCCAGCTGGCAGGCACGTCCGCCGCGGCGCTTTCCGCCTCGGCTTCTACATAGATCCAGGCCTCGTCGGCCAGCCAGCCTCGCTGCTCCAGCAACAAGGCGGTCTCCGCCAGCAGGCCTTTGCGAAACGGCGGATCGAGAAACACCACGTCAAACGGTTGGCCCTCGCCCGCCAGCCAGCTCAGCGCGTTGGTGTTGATAACCACCCCTTTGCCCTGCAGCAGCGCCAGATTTTTTTCCAGCTGCTGCGCCACCGGCCGTTCGAATTCCAGCAGCGTGGCGCTGCCGGCGTAGCGCGACAGCGCTTCCAGCCCTAATGCGCCGCTGCCGGCGAAACAGTCCAGACAGCGCGCGCCCTGAATCACCGGCGCCAGCCAGTTGAACAGGGTTTCACGCACCCGATCGGTGGTGGGGCGCAGCCCCGGGCTGTTCGGCACCGGAAGCTTGCGACCGCGCCATTGGCCGCCGATGATGCGGATCTGTCCGGCTGCGGCCTGGGGCGGTTTTTTGGCCGCCGCCCGTGGCGAGAGTCTTGTCATAAGCGTTGTTTGATTTCTTTTGCGGCGCGGGGCCGCAGAGGTTAACGAAAAGTTGCCCCTATTCTACCGGTGACGGGCGTCGGGGGGAACGGTAAAACTTTGTTGTCTGATTTCACACCGGAAAGCATGCCGGATGCGTGTTGCTGCGCGAGGGAAAGTGATAGACTCGGCGGATTATTGTCAGCATATATCCTTCAGGTATGTAGGGTAAGCGAGCCTTCGGTACGGAGTAGAGTCATAACATGGCAAAAGATAAGAAACGTGGGTTTTTCTCCTGGCTGGGCTTTGGCCAGAAGGAAAAGGAAGAAGAGCAACAGCAACCTGAGCAGCCGGTAGAGCAGGCGGAGCCTCAGGCCGCGGAGACGCCGGCTGAACCGGCAGCCGCCAAGCTGGATGACAAGCTCCCCGCCCAGGAATCTGAACCTGCCGCCTCCGTCGACACCCCGGGAGAGTGGGATAACGGTCAGGCCGGCGAACAAATCGCGGAGAACCTGCCGGCGGCGGCCGAACACCCAACGGCGCAAGCGTTGGCCGAAGAGATTGTCAGCGTGACCGAGCAGGTAGTGGCGCAGCAGCAGCCGATCGTCGAGCCAGAGCCGGTTGTCGAACCTGAGCCGGTCGTTGAGCCAGAGCCAGTTGTTGAACCTGAGCCGGTCGTCGAGCCCGAGCCGATTGTTGAGCCAGAGCCGGTTGTTGAGCCAGAGCCGGTTGTCGAACCTGAGCCGGTCGTCGAGTCTGAGCCGAGTGTTGAGCCAGAGCCTGTCGTCGAACCTGAGCCTGTCGTCGAACCTGAGCCGGTCGTTGAGCCCGAGCCGGTCGTTGAACCTGAGCCGGTCGTTGAACCTGAGCCGGTCGTTGAACCTGAGCCGGTCGTCGAGCCTGAGCCGGTCATTGAGCCTGAGCCAGTCGTCGAACCAGAACCCGAGCCGGAAGAAGAAGCGCCGCTTGAACCTGTGGTGCCGGCCGCTGCGCAAGAGCAGGAGCGCCCGACCAAAGAAGGCTTCTTCGCTCGCCTGAAGCGCAGCCTGCTGAAGACCAAGCAAAACCTTGGCTCCGGCTTTATGGGGCTGTTCCGCGGTAAAAAGATCGACGACGACCTGTTCGACGAGTTGGAAGAACAGCTGCTGATCGCCGATGTCGGCGTGGATACCACGCGCAAGATCATCACCTCCCTGACCCAGCACGCCAGCCGCAAGCAGCTGAAAGACGCCGAAGCGTTGTACGGCAAGCTGAAGGAGGAAATGTCCGAAATTCTGGCCAAGGTCGATCAGCCGCTGGATGTCAGCGGGAAAACCCCGTATGTCATCCTGATGGTCGGCGTGAACGGCGTGGGTAAAACCACCACCATCGGTAAGCTGGCGCGTCAGTTCCAGGCGGAAGGCAAGTCGGTGATGCTGGCGGCGGGGGATACTTTCCGCGCCGCGGCGGTGGAGCAGCTGCAGGTGTGGGGCGAACGTAACCGTATCCCGGTGGTGGCGCAGCATACCGGCGCGGATTCCGCTTCGGTGATCTTCGATGCGGTGCAGGCTGCCAAAGCGCGCGGCATCGATGTCTTGATCGCCGATACCGCCGGCCGTCTGCAGAACAAATCGCACCTGATGGAAGAGTTGAAGAAGATCGTCCGCGTCATGAAAAAACTGGACGACCAGGCCCCCCATGAGGTTATGCTGACGCTCGATGCCAGCACCGGCCAGAATGCGGTCAGTCAGGCGAAATTATTTAATGAGGCCGTGGGCTTAACCGGCATCACGCTGACTAAACTGGACGGTACCGCCAAGGGCGGGGTGATCTTCGCCATCGCCGATCAGTTCGGTATCCCGATTCGCTATATCGGCGTCGGGGAAGGCATCGAAGATTTGCGGCCGTTTAAGGCTGACGATTTTATTGAGGCACTTTTTGCCCGAGAGGATTAATACGGATGATTCGCTTTGAACAGGTCAGTAAAGCTTATCTGGGCGGACGGCAAGCGCTGCAGGGGGTCGATTTCCATCTGCGCCCGGCGGAAATGGCGTTTCTGACCGGCCATTCCGGCGCGGGGAAAAGTACCCTGCTGAAACTGATTTGCGGTATCGAACGGCCCAGCGCCGGCCACATCTGGTTTGGCGGCCACGACATCAGCCGTTTGAAAAACCGCGAGGTGCCGTTCCTGCGTCGGCAGATCGGCATGATCTTCCAGGATCACCATCTGCTGCTGGATCGCACGGTGTATGACAACGTGGCGATGCCGCTGATCATCGCCGGCGCCAGTACCGAAGACATCCGTCGCCGCGTCTCCGCCGCGCTGGACAAGGTCGGTTTGCTGGATAAAGCGAAAAACTTCCCGATTCAGCTGTCCGGCGGTGAGCAGCAGCGCGTGGGCATCGCCCGTGCGGTGGTGAACAAGCCGGCGGTGCTGCTGGCGGATGAGCCGACCGGCAACCTGGACGACGCGCTGTCGGAAGGCATTCTGCGCCTGTTTGAAGAATTCAACCGCGTCGGCGTCACCGTATTAATGGCGACGCACGACACCGGGCTTATCGCCCGCCGTAATTACCGCATCCTGACGCTGAGCCAGGGCCGCATGCAAGGGGGCGCTCACCATGGCCAATAACGCAAAAACCGCCAAGAGCAAGGCGCTGCGCGGCGGCTGGCGCGAACAGTGGCGTTACGCCTGGATGAACGCCATCAAAGACATGCTGCGTCAGCCGTTGGCGACGCTGCTGACGGTGATGGTGATCGCCATCTCCCTGACGCTGCCGAGCGTGTGCTACATCGTGTGGAAAAACGTCAGCACCGCGGCCAGCCAGTGGTACCCGACGCCGCAGCTGACGGTCTACCTGGATAAGTCGCTCGATGACGACGCGGCGCTGAAAGTGCTCGATGCCATCAAGGCGGAAGCCGGCGTGGAGAAGGTGAACTACCTGTCGCGTGAAGAAGCGCGCGGCGAGTTCCGCAACTGGTCGGGCTTTGGCGGCGCGCTGGACATGCTGGAAGAGAACCCGCTGCCGGCGGTGGCGATCGTCACGCCGAAGATGAGCTTCCAGAGTTCGGACACCCTCAACACCCTGCGCGATCGCGTAGCGGCGGTGCAGGGCGTGGAAGAAGTGCGTATGGATGACAGCTGGTTTGCCCGCCTGGCGGCGCTCACCGGGCTGGCGGGCCAGATCGCGGCGATCATCGGCGTGCTGATGATCGTGGCGGTGTTCCTGGTGATCGGCAACAGCGTGCGTCTGAGCATCTTCAGCCGTCGCGACACCATCAACGTGATGAAGCTGATCGGCGCCACCGACGGCTTTATCCTGCGGCCGTTCCTCAACGGCGGGGCGATGCTGGGCTTTGCCGGCGCGCTGCTGTCGCTGGTGCTCTCCGGCGCGCTGGTGTGGCAGCTGGAGTCGGTAGTCGCCGGGGTAGCCAAGGTATTCGGCACCACCTTCACCCTGCACGGGCTGGGCTGGGACGAGGCGCTGCTGCTGCTGATCATCTCCGCGATGATCGGCTGGATCGCCGCCTGGCTGGCGACAGTGCAACATTTACGCCGATTTACACCACAGTAAGATTTTTTTGGTATACTCTTCTCCTGCTGCTTTTGATCGCGTTGCGGGAGAAGAGTGACCTCAAGCGAAGTCAGCACCACACCTCTCTTCTTAGCGCACAAATTCCCTATCGGCCTGCACCTTCGTCACGTATTGTCAGCAACAATGCTTGCAAAAAAGGGTGAACTTATAGGGCGGAGTACGGTCAAAAATTGCAGCAAATGTTAAGGTGCCCGGCGTGTGGAACCGCTTTTGCTTCAGCAACTGCCGTAGAATCAATCATTTCCCCGCTGTAATAATCACCTGCATGATTTTGTATTCTCATAGAGAGGGTTTGAATGACCAAAGAAATGCAAACTTTAGCCTTAGTACCCCAAGGTAGCTTGGAAGCCTATATCCGGGCAGCCAACGCCTATCCGATGCTGACGGCAGAGGAAGAGCGGGAGCTGGCTGAACGGCTGCATTATCAGGGCGATCTGGATGCCGCTAAGCAGCTCATCCTGTCTCACCTGCGCTTTGTCGCTCATATTGCCCGCAACTATTCAGGCTACGGTCTGCCGCAGGCGGATCTGATTCAGGAAGGTAATATCGGCCTGATGAAAGCCGTTCGCCGCTTCAACCCTGAAGTCGGCGTGCGTCTGGTTTCCTTTGCGGTGCATTGGATTAAGGCGGAAATCCACGAGTACGTATTGCGCAACTGGCGCATCGTGAAAGTGGCGACCACCAAAGCGCAGCGCAAGCTGTTCTTTAACCTGCGCAAAACCAAACAGCGTTTAGGCTGGTTCAACCAGGACGAAGTGGAGCTGGTGGCCCGCGAGCTGGGCGTCACCAGCAAAGACGTGCGCGAGATGGAATCTCGCATGGCGGCGCAGGACATGACCTTCGATCCGACTCCGGACGACGAGGCCCGCGATGGCCAGGCGATGGCGCCGGTGCTGTACCTGCAGGACAAGAGCTCCGACTTCGCCGAAGGCATCGAGGAAGATAACTGGGAAAGCAACGCCGCAGACAAACTGGCCTATGCGCTGGAAGGTCTGGACGAGCGCAGCCAGCATATCATCCGCGCCCGTTGGCTGGACGACGACAACAAGTCGACGCTGCAGGAGCTGGCCGATCAGTACGGCGTTTCCGCCGAGCGCGTGCGCCAGCTGGAAAAGAACGCCATGAAGAAATTGAAAATGGCGATCGAAGCCTGAGTCGATGCGATATTCGAAAAAAAAGCCCGGCAAGCCGGGCTTTTTCATGCCTGAAATTCGGCGTTATGGCGCAACAGTGGCGAAGTCCGGCGCCGGGCAGTCGTAGCCGAATTTTGCCGCCCACGGGTAGCGGGTGCCGGTGTTGATGTAGCGCTGATAAAGTGCCCGGCCGGTCTTGGCGTCACGCTTGATAACCCAGCTGGCGGCGTTACACAGCACGGCGGCGTAGGCCTGGCTTTTCGGCGGCAGCAGATCGGCCGCCTGCTGCGCCAACCCCACGGCCTGCCAGCGATAGTGCAGGAAACGGTTGTCCTGCGTCGGCAGCGCCGCCTTGGCGCGCGCCGCTTCTGCGCTGTCTATCCAGCTTTTGTGCTTCAGCTCGCGAGTATCGAACGCATCCCCCAGATAGGAATAGCCGGCGCCATAGATGGCGTAGTCCGGCGTCATCTCATAGCCGGTAAACTCCAGCCCCTGGGCGCGTAGCAGGTTGGCGGCGCGATAGTAAGCCTGTGCGCGCGTCAGCGGCGCGGCGGACTTGTCCTTGGCGGCCTTCAGCTCGTCGGCATACTGCTGCGCCGCCTGGCGGTAGTTGGGGATATCGAAGTAGGCCTGCGCCTCTGCGGCCCGCCCGGCGCGCATCAAGCGCCGCGCCAGCAGCTCGCGCAGCTGCACTTCCGGCGTGATCTGCTGGCCGCCGTAGTCGTCCGGGTTAACCGGCTTGAGCGGCGTCGTCGGCGCCGGGGCGTGCTTATCGACAAAGCCTTTCAACTCATCGACGGTCAGCACCCGCTCCGCCACGTCGGCCACGTCGGCCCAGTAGATCGCCTTGCCGCGATACAGCAGGTCCATCGCCTGCAGATAGTCGCCGCGGTTGAGCGCCAGGATAGCCTGTTCGCCGGCCACCCGGCACTCGGGCACGATGGTTTCCGCGACGAAGTCGGCGTTGCGCTGTTCGCCCCAGCTTTCGTCGGCGGGGAATGCGCTTGCCGCCTTGGCATAGGCGGCGGTGGCAGCTTTCACGTCACCGTCACGCAGCGCCATTTTGGCGCGCAGCCACCACGCCAGGCCGCTGTCGCCGGCGTTTTTCAGCAGGCTGGCCGCCATCGGGTACTGCCCGGAACGGTAGGCCAATGCCGCCAGCCGATCGCTGCCGGCGAAGCCGCTTTTCACCGTGCCGTCCAGCAGCGTCAGGATCTGGCTGATGATCTGTGCGGAGCGGCCGTTGCCGTCGGTATCCGCCATCTGCAGGTTGCCGCTGCGGGCGAACAGTTCAATGGTCACCAGCTGTTGGATTAAGGGATCGCCGATAACCTGTTTCAGCGTTTCCAGATGGTCGGGATTGACCAGGAAACTGGAGACGTACTGCAGCGACTGCCCGCCGCTCGGATCGCCCTGCGCCGCCTGCTGTGCGTACAGGTGGGCGGCGGGGGCGACGTCACCCAGCCACAGGTGGATGCGCGCCTGCTGCCCGAGGCTGCTTAGCGCCAGCTGATCGGGGTCGGCGGCGCCGCTTTTCACCCGATCGATCACCTGCTGGAACGCCGCCAGCGCCTGTTCCAGTTCGGCTTTAGGCGGATGCTCGGCGGCGGGCGCCGCTTCACCCGATTCATTCACCGGCGTACCGTGGTCAGCCATCAAGACCCGCCCAAGCGAATACTGCGCCCGCAGCCCCCAGTCGCCCTGCTCGGCGGCCGGCAGCTTCAGCACCTGCTGGAAATAGTCTGTGGCGCGTGGATCGTGGCTGGCGAAAGCGACGGCGCCCAGTTGATAGAGACGCGCGGCGTTGGACAACCCCTGCGTATTGACGGCGTCAGCTTCTTCCACCGTTTTGGCGGCGCGCATTTTACCGATCGCCACCGTTTCCGGCGATTGCGGCATCGGTTTCGGCGGCATCGGCGGCGGCGGGGCTTGCCAGTGCGGCAACTGTTTATCCGCCGGCACCAGCCGGCCGGCTTCGAAGGCGAAATTGCCCTCCGGCATATACAGCAGGGTGCCGTTGCGGTCGATCAGCAGCCGGTTAGGAAAATCCGGGCCGCAGGCATAGCCGTTCAGCGGCAGCGCCAGCGCGGCGCCGATCAGCATGGCCAGCGGAAGAAGGCGGCGGGTGTTCCGTGCCGCGCGCGAATCAAGGTGTGACAAGGGTGCCTCCTGGCGTCAGTTGTTGGCAGCGCAGCCAGCCCAGCGGCCGGGATTGCCCGGCGCGCAGCTGGTCGCCGCTGATGCGGATAAAGCGTTGCCGTTGCGGTGCGGATTCCAGCCGGTAGTTGCCGACCGCGTCCGCTGCCAGGCAGTCGTCGGCGCGGATGACCACCTCTTGCGGCAGCGGGGCGTCCACCGGCCCGTTGTTATGAATTATCAGATCATACAGCCCGTTTTGCTGTGGCTGAGGCCTAAATTTTACCTGCCAGTCGACGTTCAGTGGCCGCCGTTCGATCACCGCTCGCAGCGTGGCGAGCGACCAGGCGCGCCGATCGTCCGCCAGCGGCAAGCGGAACCAGATAATGCCGCGCAGCCGGGGCGGCGTTTGCTGCGCCAGCGCTTGCAGAAAATCGGCGATCTGCTGCGGCGCGACCGTCAGCTCGCGGCCGTTGCCCGCCACGCGCAGCGAGGATTCGCTCTCCACCTGCGCGCCCTGCGCATCAAACCCCAGCAGCGCCATGCCGTAGGCCGGCAGCGCGACGCGAAACGGCTTCGGTGTGACGGCGGCGTACTGCCGCACCCAGCGCAGCGCCAAGGGGCCGTCAAACAGCCCCTGCTGCGGCGAGAGCACGGCATGCACCTGCAGGACGGAACTGTCGGCCTGCTGCAGTACGCCGGGCAGAGTGGGTGAGCCGATCCAGGCCGGCAGAGCGGTGATGCCGAGTTGCAAAGCGGCGGGCAGCCGTTGGTGCAGCCGCTGTAGAAAGCGTTGGTAGTCCGGCAGGCGGGCGGTGGCGGCGTCATGATCGATCTCGACGCCGGTGACGGGCAGCCCGGCCGCCTGCCAGCGTTGGGTGAGCGCCAGCAGACGTTGGATAATGGCTTCTTGGTCCAGCTGCGGCAGCTGGCCGTCGAGGCGTGCTACCAGCCAGAGCGGGCGGCCGTCCTGCTTCAGCAGGCTGAGATCGGCTGGGATCTCCCGCCAGCCCTCGCGCGGATGTACCTGCAGCGCCAGCACGCGCAGCCCACCGAACAGATCGCGGCTGTGCGCCAGCGCATCGGCGTGCTGCGGCGTCCAGACCCGCTGCCAGACATAAACCTGCTGATCCCAGCCTGAGGCCAGGCGCAGCGCCTGCTGGCGCCCGAGGAGCGCGGCCGCCAGCCCCAGCGCAATCAAGACCAGCGCCGCCAGCCGGCGTTTCATTTTTGCCAGAGATCGCCCAGCGGTGCGAAGCCGCAGGCGCGCATGAAGTTATCGACTTCCCCGCGTTCGCGCGGCGCCAGGCCGGCGGTCGACAGTTGCCAGTGGGCGACCTGTGGCAGCTGACGCTGCGCATCCTGCACCAGGTAAAGACCGACGCCGCGGCGGCGCGTCACTTCGCGCACCAGCAGGTCCTGCAGTTCGGCGCGGTCGTCCTGCAGCGCGATTTTCACCGCCCCCAGCAGCCGCTCGTTGAAGCGGGCGGCGAACAGCGCCTTGCCGTTGCTCAGCCAGCTCTGCCACTGTTCCGGCTGCTGGTGCGGCCAAATTTTACCGAGGTCGATAAGGTCTTGCGGGGACAGCGCGGTCAGGCGCTCGATGGTCAGTTTCATGCAGAATTTCCGCGCAGCTAAATGATGCCGACAGTGTAATAGATCTTGTGCAGAGCGTTGTGTAAGTTTTTCTGTACGATTACTGTGCAATATGTTTTTTGCACGGGGCATTTTCCGAGTAAATAGTTAGTAAACGGATTGTTAACCAGCACAACGCACTACGCCTCAAGGTAAAGAGCGCAGATTTAATTCGAATTTTATCCTGTTTACACCGCTTGTTTCTGCCGGATGAAGTTGATTTGCAGAAGAAAATTCCTGTTTAATGGCATGAAAAATAAAGTCTTATTAGAAAATAATGCCGATAAAACGCCTAAATCATTATTACTTATAACAAAAGCGGTCAATAACGATCGGGCGCAGGCAAACACAACAGGTACGTTCACAACGACAGATGGGGATTTGCGGATGAAATTAACAACAGGTAAGGCACTGCTGGCGGGTTGTATTGCGATGGCCATGAGCCAGGCGGCCATGGCGAAAGACATCAAGGTGGCGATCGTCGGGGCGATGTCCGGCCCGGTCGCGCAGTATGGCGACATGGAGTTTACCGGCGCGCGCCAGGCGATTGCCGATATCAACGCCAAGGGCGGTATCAAGGGCGACAAGCTGGTTGGCGTGGAATACGACGACGCCTGCGACCCGAAACAGGCGGTTGCGGTCGCCAACAAGGTGATCAACGACGGCATTCGCTACGTGATCGGCCACCTGTGCTCCTCGTCTACCCAGCCGGCGTCCGATATCTATGAAGACGAAGGCGTGATCATGATTACCCCGGCGGCCACCAACGCCGATCTGACCACCCGCGGCTACAAGATGATCCTGCGCACCACCGGCCTGGACTCGGATCAGGGCCCGACCGCCGCCAAATACATCCTCAGCGACATCAAGCCGAAGCGCATCGCCGTGGTGCACGACAAGCAGCAATACGGTGAAGGCCTGGCCCGCTCGGTGCGCGACAGCCTGAAAAAACAGGGCACCGAAGTGGCGATGTTCGAAGGCATCACCGCCGGCGACAAAGACTTCTCCACCCTGGTGGCGCGCCTGAAGAAAGAAAATATCGACTTCGTGTACTTCGGCGGTTACTACCCGGAAATGGGCCAGATCCTGCGTCAGGCCAAGCAGGCCGGGTTGACCACCCGCTTCATGGGGCCGGAAGGCGTGGGCAACTCCTCGCTGTCCAACATCGCCGGAGCCGCTTCGGAAGGCATGCTGGTGACGCTGCCGAAACGCTACGACCAGGTGCCTGCCAACCAGCCGATCGTCGATGCATTGAAAGCCAAGAAGCTGGATCCGACCGGCCCGTTCGTCTGGACCACCTATGCCGCGCTGCAGTCGCTGACCACCGGCATGGAGCGCAGCGGCAGCCAGGAGCCGGCGGATATCGTCAAGGATCTGAAAACCGGCAAGCCGGTGGAGACCGTGATGGGGCCGCTGACCTGGGATGACAAGGGCGATCTGAAAGGCTTCGAGTTCGGCGTGTTCGAATGGCATGCCAACGGCACGTCCACACCGATCAAATAAGCCATAATGATTAGGGTGGGGCGCAGCCCGCTGCGCCCGGCGGGTCGGCTTGCCGGCCCCGTCTCCCTTTACCCGCCGGTTCTCCGCCGGCGGGTTTCGCAGCCAAGGGTTCAGAGTATGTCAGAGCAGCTCCTCTATTTTCTGCAGCAGATGTTCAACGGCTTAACGTTGGGCAGCACCTATGCATTGATCGCCATCGGTTACACCATGGTTTACGGCATCATCGGCATGATCAACTTCGCCCACGGCGAGGTGTACATGATCGGTAGCTATGTCTCCTTTATCGTCATCGCCGCCCTGATGATGCTCGGTATCGACGTCGGCTGGTTGCTGATCGGCGCCGCGTTCCTGGTCTCGATCGTCATCGCCAGCGCCTACGGCTGGAGCATCGAGCGGGTGGCCTACAAGCCGGTGCGCAACTCCAAGCGCCTGATTGCGCTGATCTCGGCCATCGGCATGTCGATATTCCTGCAAAACTACGTCAGCCTGACGCAGGGCTCACGCGATCTGGCGCTGCCCAGCCTGGTGACCGGCCAGTGGGTGCTGGGGGAAAGCAACGGCTTCGCCGCCACCATCAGCACCATGCAGCTGATCATCTGGCTCGTGACCTTCCTGGCGATGCTGGCGCTGACGCTGTTTATCCGTTATTCGCGCATGGGCCGCGCCTGCCGCGCCTGTGCGGAAGACCTGAAGATGGCCAGCCTGCTGGGCATCAACACCGACCGGGTGATCTCGCTGACCTTCGTCATCGGGGCGGTGATGGCGGCGGTGGCCGGGGTATTGCTCGGCCAGTTCTACGGCGTCATCAACCCTTACATCGGCTTTATGGCCGGTATGAAAGCCTTCACCGCCGCGGTTCTGGGCGGTATCGGCAGCATTCCCGGCGCGATGATCGGCGGCCTGGTGCTGGGCGTGGCGGAAGCGCTGACCTCCGCCTACCTCAGCACTGAATATAAAGACGTGGTGTCGTTCGCGTTGCTGATCGTGGTGCTGCTGATCATGCCGACCGGCATCCTCGGGCGTCCGGAGGTTGAGAAAGTATGAAACTCAATCTGCTCAATGCGCTGATCGCCACGGCGGTGCTGTTCGTGATGGCGTCATTCCTGATGGGCATGCAGCTTAGCCTGGACGGCACCAAGCTGGTGGTGCACGGCGCGGCGGAAGTGCGCTGGATGTGGATCGGCATCGGCTGCGTCATCGTCTTTTTCTTCCAGCTGTTGCGCCCGCTGCTGCAGCAGGGATTGAAAAAAGTCTCCGGCCCGGCGTTCGTGCTGCCGAGCTTCGACGGCACCACGCCGCGGCAAAAGCTGCTGGCGGCTCTGCTCATCGTCGCGGCGGTCGCCTGGCCGTTCCTGGTCTCGCGCGGCACGGTGGATATCGCCACCCTGACGCTGATCTACGTGATGCTGGGCCTCGGCCTCAACGTGGTGGTGGGCTTGTCCGGTCTGCTGGTGCTCGGCTACGGCGGTTTCTACGCCATCGGCGCCTACACCTACGCGCTGCTGAATCACTATTACGGCCTCGGCTTCTGGGAGAGCCTGCCGCTGGCGGGCATCGTCACCGCCGCCTTCGGCTTCCTGCTCGGTTTCCCGGTGCTGCGGCTGCGCGGCGACTATCTGGCAATCGTGACGCTCGGCTTCGGTGAGATCGTGCGCATCCTGCTGCTGAACAATACCGAGATCACCGGCGGACCGAACGGCATCAGCCAGATCCCGAAACCGACCTTCTTCGGCCTGGAGTTCAACCGCAGCGTGCGCGACGGCGGCTGGGATACCTTCCATAACTTCTTCGGCCTGAAATACGATCCGAGCGATCGCATCGTGTTCCTGTACCTGGTGGCGCTGCTGCTGGTGGTGCTGACGCTGTTCGTCATCAACCGCCTGCTGCGTATGCCGCTGGGGCGCGCCTGGGAAGCGCTGCGCGAAGACGAGATCGCCTGCCGCTCGCTGGGCCTCAGCCCGACGCGCATCAAGCTGACCGCTTTTACCATCAGCGCCGCTTTCGCCGGGTTTGCCGGCACGCTGTTCGCCGCGCGCCAGGGGTTCGTCAGCCCGGAATCCTTCACCTTCGTCGAATCGGCCTTCGTACTGGCGATCGTCGTGCTGGGGGGCATGGGCTCGCAGTTCGCGGTCATTCTGGCGGCGATCCTGCTGGTGGTGTCGCGCGAGCTGATGCGCGATCTGAATGAATACAGCATGTTGCTGCTGGGTGCGCTGATGGTGCTGATGATGATTTGGCGGCCGCAGGGGCTGTTGCCGATGAAACGGCCGCAGCTGAAGCTGCAGGCGGCGGACATTCACGCGGGCAAGGGGGAGCAGGCATGAGCGTTCAACCTTTGCTGCAGGTGGAGGGCCTGTCGATGCGTTTCGGCGGGCTGCTGGCGGTCAACAACGTGGCGTTGACGCTGAACGAAGGTGAAATCGTGTCGCTGATCGGCCCCAACGGCGCCGGTAAGACCACGGTGTTCAACTGCCTGACCGGTTTTTACCGCCCGACCGGCGGCACCATCAAATTGCGCGATCGCCACCTGGAAGGGTTGGCGGGGCAGGCCATCGCCCGCATGGGGGTGGTGCGCACTTTCCAGCACGTGCGGCTGTTCCGTGAAATGACGGTGATCGAAAACCTGCTGGTGGCGCAGCATCAGCACCTGAAAAGCGGCGTGTTTGCCGGGTTGCTGAAAACCCCGGCCTTCCGCCGCGCCGAAGCCGAAGCGCTGGCGCGCGCGGCGGAGTGGCTGGAGCGCGTCGGCCTGCTGGAAATGGCCAACCGCTCGGCGGGCAACCTGGCCTATGGGCAGCAGCGGCGGCTGGAGATCGCCCGCTGCATGGTGACCCGGCCGGAGCTGCTGATGCTGGATGAACCGGCCGCCGGCCTCAACCCGAAAGAGACCGACGAGCTGGATCACCTGATCGTCGAGCTGCGCGATCGGCATAAGGTATCGGTGCTGCTGATCGAGCACGACATGAAGCTGGTGATGGGCATTTCCGACCGCATTTACGTGGTGAATCAGGGCACGCCGCTGGCGCAGGGCACACCGGCGGAGATCCGCAACAACCCGGACGTGATCCGGGCTTATTTGGGCGAAGAATAATATGTTGTCATTCAATCAGGTATCCGCCCATTACGGCAAAATTCAGGCGCTGCATCAGGTCAGTCTCACGATAAGCCAGGGGGAAATCGTGACGTTAATCGGCGCCAACGGCGCCGGTAAAACCACGCTGCTCGGCACCCTGTGCGGCGAGCCGCGCGCCAGCGAAGGCAGCATCGTCTTTCAGAACCAGGACATCACCCAGTGGCAAACCTCGCGCATCATGCGCGAAGCGGTGGCGATCGTGCCGGAAGGGCGGCGCGTCTTCTCGCGCATGACGGTGGAAGAAAACCTGGCGATGGGCGGCTTCTTCGCCGATCGCCGGCAGTATCAACAGCGCATCGAACGGGTGTTCACGCTGTTCCCGCGCCTGCTGGAACGCCGAAGCCAGCGTGCCGGCACCATGTCCGGCGGCGAGCAGCAGATGTTGGCCATCGGCCGCGCGCTGATGAGCCAGCCGAAGCTGCTGCTGCTCGACGAGCCCTCGCTCGGGCTGGCGCCCATCATCATCCAGCAGATTTTCGACATCATTCAGCAGCTGCGGGAAGAGGGCATGACCATCTTCCTGGTGGAACAAAACGCCAATCAGGCGCTGAAATTGGCGGACCGCGGTTATGTGCTGGAAAACGGCCGCGTGGTGTTGGAAGATACGGGGGCTGCATTGTTAGCCAACGAAGCAGTGAGGTCGGCGTATCTGGGCGGTTAATCCGCCCCCCTACGAATTAAAATAATCAGGTACGAGAAGAAGAAATGAAGACAGAAGGGTTACTCGCGCAGCGCATCGTTAACGTAAAAAGTTCGGCCATCCGTGAATTGCTTAAACACAGCAAGATGGAACACGTCATTTCGCTGGCGGGCGGCATCCCCTCTGATGCGCTGTTCGATTTCGAAGGATTGAGCATCGCCACCCAGCAGGCGATCACCGAACAGCCGAAAAGCGCGTTCCAGTATGGCCTGACCGAGGGCAGCCCGCTGCTGCGTGAGCGCATTTGCGCGCTGTGCGCCGAGCGCGGCGTCACCGCTGGCGCGGAAGAGGTGATGGTCACCGCCGGCTCGCAGCAGGCATTGGATTTGGTGATGCGCGCCATCGTCAACCCCGGCGACGTGTTCGTGGTGGAGCGCCCGACCTACCTGGCGGCGCTGCAAACGTTGGAGCTGGCGGAAGCCAACATCATGTCGGTCTCGTCCGACAGCGACGGCATGGTGGTGGAAGAGCTGGCCGAGCTGCTGAAAACCCAGCGCATCAAGGGTGTGTACGTGGTGCCGAACTTCGGCAACCCCAGCGGCATCACCCTGAGCGCCGCGCGCCGCGAACTGCTGGTGAAGCTGGCCGCCGAACATAACTTCCTGATCATCGAAGACGATCCGTACGGCGAGCTGCGTTTTACCGAAGAGCGCCACCCGACGCTGCATCAGGTGTCACAGCGGGTGCTGGGCAACACCGACCACATCATCTATACCTCGACCTTCTCCAAGATCCTGGCGCCGGGCCTGCGGTTGGGCTGGGCGATCCTGCCGCCGTTCCTGCTGCATAAAGTGGCGATCATCAAGCAGGCGGCGGATCTGCACGCCAGCGCGCTGTCGCAGAGCATCGTCGAATGCTACCTCGGCCTGGGCCGCCTGCCGGCGCAGATCGACAAGATCCGCGCCGCCTACAAACAGAAGGGCGAGATCCTGGCCGGTTTGGTGGAGCAGGAGCTGGGCGACTACATCACCTTCGATAAGCCGAAGGGCGGCATGTTCCTGTGGGCGCGTTTCCGCCAGCCGTTCAACGCCACCGAATGGCTGAACGCTACCCTGCAGCAGGGCGTGGTGTTCGTGCCGGGGGAATACTTCTTCTCCGACAACCCGGATCGTTCGACCTTCCGCCTGTCGTTCGCCACCGCCACCGAACAGCAGATGCAGGAAGCGGTGGCGCGTCTGCGCCGTTCGCTGTAATCCTCGCGGCGGCGGAGCCCATGCCCGCCGCCGACATCAAACCGCCATCTTCACTTCACCTTGCCGTCATGTGGCTGTCATATAACGGTTATTTTTCTGTCATCCGCGCATGGCATGTTATCCCCCGTCATCTTTCGAGCCGCAGCGTTGTTGGCTGCCCGACTGCCCCCCTGTCACTTAGTTAGCTAAGCTCCAGGGTGCCAGCAGGTTGCCGCCTAGCTGCAACTCGAAAGCTATAGGGGGCACTCCCTCATCAAGAATTGATTCTTTTCGCTCACGCGCTTTTACACCAGCTTTTTTCAGGAGTTAGGCATGCTCACCTACGCTATTCGCAAAACCACGCTGTGCGTCGCGTTGACCCTGGCGGTCAGCACTCAGGCGCTGGCGGCGACCGAGATCCCGTTCTGGCATTCGATGGAAGGCGAACTGGGTAAGGAAGTGGATTCCCTGGCGGATCGCTTCAACCAGTCGCACAGCGACGTCAAGATTGTGCCGGTTTATAAAGGCAACTACGAACAGAGCCTGGCGGCGGGCATCGCCGCTTACCGCTCCGGCAAGGCGCCGGCGATCCTGCAGGTTTACGAGGTGGGCACCGCCACCATGATGGCCAGCAAGGCCATCAAACCGGTCTACGAAGTGTTTAAAGAGGCCGGCATCAACTTCGACGAGTCGGTGTTCGTGCCGACGGTAGCCGGCTATTACACCGACAACAAGAGCGGCCATCTGCTGTCTCAGCCGTTCAACAGCTCCACGCCGGTGCTGTACTACAACAAAGACGCCTTCAAGAAGGCCGGCCTGAACCCGGACCAGCCGCCGAAAACCTGGCAGGAGCTGGCGGCGGATACCGCCAAGCTGCGTGAGGCCGGCATGAAGTGCGGCTACGCCAGCGGCTGGCAGGGCTGGATCCAGCTGGAGAACTTCAGCGCCTGGCACGGCGTGCCGTTCGCCAGCGAAAACAACGGGTTCGGCGGCACCAACGCCAAGCTGGAGTTCAACAAGCCGCTGCAGGTCAAGCACATCGAGCTGCTGGAGGCGATGAACAAGAAGGGCGATTTCACCTACTTCGGCCGCAAAGACGAATCCACCGAGAAGTTTTATAACGGCGACTGCGCCATCACCACCGCTTCTTCCGGTTCGCTGGCGGACATCAAGCACTACGCCAAATTCAACTACGGCGTCGGCATGATGCCGTACGACGCTGACGCGAAAAACGCGCCGCAGAACGCCATCATCGGCGGGGCCAGCCTGTGGGTGATGAACGGCAAAGACGCCGCCACCTACAAGGGCGTGGCCGAGTTCCTGCAGTACCTGGCGCAGCCGGAAATCGCCGCCGAATGGCACCAGAAGACCGGCTATCTGCCGATCACCACCGCGGCTTACGATCTGACCAAGCAGCAGGGCTTCTACGACAAGAACCCGGGTGCCGACGTCGCCACTCGCCAGATGCTGAACAAGCCGCCGTTGCCGTTCACCAAGGGCCTGCGCCTGGGCAACATGCCGCAGATCCGCAGCGTGGTGGATGAGGAACTGGAAGGCGTGTGGACCGGTAAGAAAACGCCTCAGCAGGCGTTGGACGCCGCCGTGCAGCGCGGTGACGTGCTGCTGCGGCGTTTCGAAGCATCAACCAAGTAACCCTGCGTCGCGGGCCCGTCCGATCGGGCTCGCGTCTTCACGCCAATCCTTCCGTACCCGATTAATGGTTTAACTGCTATGTCATCTTCCCGTCCCGGTTTCGGCTGCAGCTGGTTGCCCTATGCGTTGGTGCTGCCGCAGCTGCTGATTACCGCCATCTTCTTTTTATGGCCCGCCGGCGAGGCGCTGTGGTATTCGGTGCAGAGCCTCGATCCGTTCGGCCTGTCCAGCCAGTTTGTTGGGCTGGATAACTTTAAGCAGCTGTTTCAGGATCCTTACTATCTCGACTCGTTCTACACCACGCTGATCTTCAGCTTCCTGGTGGCGGGCATCGGGCTGGCGGTGTCGCTGTTCTTCGCCGCGCTGGTGGACTACGTGCTGCGCGGCAGCCGCCTCTATCGCACGCTGATGATCCTGCCCTATGCGGTGGCACCGGCGGTGGCGGCGGTGCTGTGGATCTTTCTGTTCAACCCCGGCCTGGGGTTGATCACCCATTTCCTCAACGGGCTGGGCTATAACTGGAACCATGCGCAAAACAGCGGCCAGGCGATGTTCCTGGTGGTGCTGGCCTCGGTATGGCAGCAGATAAGCTATAACTTCCTGTTTTTCCTCGCGGCGCTGCAGTCGATCCCGCGCTCGCTGGTGGAGGCGGCGGCCATCGACGGCGCCGGCCCGGTGCGGCGTTTCTTCCATCTGGTGCTGCCGCTGATCGCGCCGGTGAGCTTCTTCCTGCTGGTGGTCAATCTGGTGTACGCCTTCTTCGATACCTTCCCGGTGATCGACGCCGCCACCGGCGGCGGGCCGGTGCAGTCCACCACCACGTTGATCTACAAGATCTACCGCGAAGGCTTCGCCGGATTGGATCTCTCCAGCTCTGCCGCGCAGTCGGTGATCCTGATGCTGCTGGTGATCGGCCTGACGGTGATCCAGTTCCGCTTTGTTGAACGTAAGGTGCGCTATCAATGATTGAGAATCGACGCGGGCTGGATATCTTCAGCCATGTGATGCTGATTATCGGCGTGCTGGTGGTGCTGTTCCCGCTGTACGTGGCCTTTGTCGCCGCCACGCTGGACGACAAGCAGGTGTTTCAGGTACCGATGACGCTGGTGCCCGGCGGCCACCTGTGGGAGAACATCCGCAATATCTGGCAGGGCGGCGTGGGCAACCTCAAGGTGCCGTTCTCGCTGCTGCTGCTGAACAGCGTGATCATGGCGCTGGCGATCACCTTCGGCAAAATTGCGGTGTCGGTGCTGTCGGCTTACGCCATCGTGTACTTCCGCTTTCCGCTGCGCAGCCTGTTCTTCTGGCTGATTTTCCTCACCCTGATGCTGCCGGTGGAGGTGCGTATTTTCCCGACGGTGGAGGTGATCTCCAACCTCAACCTGCTGGACAGCTACACCGGCCTGACGTTGCCGCTGATGGCCTCGGCCACCGCGACCTTCCTGCTGCGCCAGTTCTTCATGACGCTGCCGGATGAGCTGCTGGAGGCGGCGCGCATCGACGGCGCCGGGCCGATGCGTTTCTTCTGGGACATCGTGCTGCCGCTGTCGAAAACCAATCTGGCGGCGCTGTTCGTCATCACCTTTATCTACGGCTGGAACCAATACCTGTGGCCGATCCTGATCACCAGCGACGCCTCGATGGGCACCGCGGTGGCGGGCATCAAGAGCATGATCTCCACTTCCGGCGCGCCGACCCAGTGGAACCAGGTGATGGCGGCGATGATTCTGACTTTATTGCCACCGCTGGCGGTGGTGCTTCTGATGCAGCGCTGGTTTGTGCGCGGTCTGGTTGATAGCGAGAAATAACGACGATGGCAGGATTAAAACTACAGGCGGTCACCAAGTCTTACGACGGTAAAACGCCGGTGATCAAACAGATCGACCTCGATGTGGCGGACGGCGAATTCATCGTGATGGTCGGCCCGTCCGGCTGCGGCAAATCCACGCTGCTGCGTATGGTGGCCGGGCTGGAACGCACCACCAGCGGCGATATCTATATCGATACCCGGCGCGTGACCGATCTGGAGCCCAAGGATCGCGGCATCGCGATGGTGTTCCAGAACTACGCGCTCTATCCGCACATGAGCGTGTACGACAACATGGCCTACGGCCTCAAGATCCGCGGTTTCGGCAAGGATCATATCCGCCAGCGGGTGGAGGAGGCGGCGCGCATCCTGGAGCTGGAGCCGCTGCTCAAACGCAAACCGCGCGAGCTTTCCGGCGGCCAGCGCCAGCGCGTGGCGATGGGGCGCGCCATCGTGCGCGAACCGGCGGTATTCCTGTTCGATGAGCCGCTGTCCAACCTGGACGCCAAGCTGCGGGTGCAGATGCGCCTGGAGCTGCAACAGCTGCATCGTCGTCTGAAAACCACCAGCCTGTACGTGACGCACGATCAGGTGGAGGCGATGACGCTGGCGCAGCGGGTCATCGTAATGAACAAGGGCGTGGCGGAACAGATCGGCACCCCGAGCGAAGTGTATCAACGGCCGGCTTCGCTGTTTGTCGCGGGCTTTATCGGATCGCCAGCGATGAACCTCTTGCCCGGCACCCTCAGCGCCGACGGCGGCCAGCTGCTGCTGGCGGACGGCATGGCGCTGCCGTTGCCGGCGGCCAAACCGCAGTGGGCGGGGCGGCAGTTGACGTTGGGCATTCGGCCGGAGCATATTCAACTGGTGGCGCAAGGCCAGGGCGTGCCGCTGCAGCTGCAGACGCTGGAACTGCTGGGGGCCGACAACCTGGCGCACGGCCAGTGGGGCGGCCACGGGGTGATCGCGCGGCTGTCGCACGAAACCTTGCCGGCGGCGGGCTGTACGCTATATTTGCAGCTGCCTGCTCAGGCGCTGCACTTCTTTGACACCCACAGCGGATTACGGATGGATTGATGACTAGACCCTGGCCTTACCCTCATATCGTTGCCCACCGCGGCGGCGGTTCTCTGGCGCCGGAAAACACCCTGGCGGCGATCGACGTCGGCGCGCGCCACGGCCACAAGATGATCGAGTTCGATGCCAAGCTGGCGCAGGACGGGCAAATTTTTCTGCTGCACGACGACACGCTGGATCGCACCAGCAACGGTTGGGGCGTGGCGGGCGAGCTGCCGTGGGACAAACTGGTGCAGCTGGACGCCGGCAACTGGTACAGCTCGGCCTTCAAGGGCGAGCGGCTGCCGCTGTTGTCGGAGGTGGCGGAACGCTGCCAGGAACACGGCCTGATGGCCAATATCGAGATCAAGCCGACCACCGGCAGCGACGATGAAACCGGCCGGGTGGTGGCGCTGGCGGCGCGGCTGCTGTGGCAAGGGCAGACCGATCCGCTGCTTTCCTCCTTCTCGGTAGAAGCGCTGGCGGCGGCGCAGCGCACCGTGCCGGATTTGCCGCGCGGCCTGCTGCTCGAGGACTGGGACGACAACTGGCGCGAGCTGACCGAACGCCTGGACTGCGTCTCGCTGCATATCGATCACAAAGCGCTGACCGCCGAGCGGGTAAAAGCGTTGAAAGACGCCGGGCTGCGCATTCTGGTGTACACCGTCAACCAACCGGATCGCGCGCGCCTGCTGCTCGACTGGGGCGTTGACTGCATTTGCACCGACCGGATAGATTTGATCGGCCCGGATTTTTAATCCGGCACCGATGAATCCCGCGACGACAAGCCTTGCCGCCGCACCACCGGAAGGAATGCGATGCCTGGCTTTATCCTGTCACTGTGGCACCAGATCGTGCTGTCTTTACCGCTGTTCGTCCTGATTGCGTTGGGTTATGGGCTGATTCGCTGGGGGAAATGGCCTGCCAGCATCACCGATGGCCTGACGCGCTTCGTGTTTTCCCTCGCCTTGCCCGCCATGCTGTTTCGCATGATGTGCGACTTCTCGCAGCGCCCGGCGGTCGACGCCCGGCTGCTGATCGCGTTCTTCGGCAGTTGCCTGATCGTGTTTGTGCTTGGCCGCCTCGTCGCCCGGCATCTCTTCCGGCTGGATGGCGTCGCCGGATCGGTGTTTGCGCTGGGCGGTATTTTCTCCAATAACGTGATGCTCGGCTTGCCGATCGCCGGCGTGATGCTGGGGGAGGCGGCGATCCCGTCGGTGGCGCTGGTGCTGGTGTTCAACGGCCTGATCCTGTGGACGCTGGTGACGGTGTCGATCGAATGGGCGCGCAATGGTTCGCCGACGCTGAGCGGTTTCGTTAAAACCGCGCGTAGCGTGCTGACCAATCCGCTGATCGTCGGCATCTTGTCCGGCACCCTGTTCAGCCTGACCGGCCTGCCGCTGCCGGCCTTCGTCGATCGGCCGGTCAGCATGCTCGGCCAGGTGGCGGCGCCGCTGTCGCTGGTGGTGCTGGGCATGGGGCTTGCCGAGTACCGCATCAGCGAAGGCTGGCAGCTGAGCAGCGCCATCTGCGTGCTGAAGTTGCTGGTGCAGCCGCTAGTGATTTGGCTGCTGGCCTGGATGATGGATCTGCCGCCGATGGAAACCCGCGTTGTGGTGCTGCTGGGGTCGATGGCGGTGGGGGTGAACGTCTACCTGATGTCGCGCCAGTTCAATACGCTCACCGGCCCGGCCGCCACCAGCCTGGTGATGTCCACCGTGCTGGCGGCGATCACCACGCCGCTGATCCTCACCGTTATGGGCGTGCGGGCGTAGCCGGCATCGGTGCCTGCGGCACCGCCGGCGCGGTGCGATTGAACGGATCGCGCGGCTGATTGCCATTAGGCAGCAGTTGCCCGCCGTTCGGCGTGGTTTGCATCAGCTGTTGCCGCTGATTGTCGAACTGCCGCTGTTGCTGCAGGCGGCGTTGGTCCATTTGCCGATTGTTCAACAGGCGCTGTTGCTGGGCCTGCTGGCTGCTTTGGTTGAGAAACTGCTGCTGTGAACGCAGATCGGTTACGCCGTTGGCCGCCGCAGCCAGGCCGGGCAGCCACAGCAGGGCGAACAGGATGTGAGAAGTTTTCATGATGGTTACCTCGCCTTTTTATTAAGCCTAACCCAGCGGTGAAATTTTGCCGGTAGTTTATCTTTTGTTCGGATGTAAACCGCCTTTTCACCAACGCGGTGCGCATCTTCCGTTACAATCGCCCTTTCGGTCTTTTTAGGGTGAACCCATCGTGCTGCTTTTGGTTATAACCACCATTCTGTGGGCATTTTCTTTCAGCCTGATTGGCGAGTACCTGGCGGGCCACGTCGACAGCGGATTCTCGGCGCTGGTGCGCATCGGGCTGGCGGCGCTGGTGTTTCTGCCGTTTCTGCGTTGGCGCAACATCAAACTCAAGGTGATCCTGCTGTATATGCTGGTGGGCGCCTTCCAGTTGGGCATCATGTACCTGTTCAGCTTCCGCGCCTATCTGTACCTGACGGTGCCGGAATTCCTGCTGTTCACCGTGCTGACGCCGCTGTACATCACGCTGATCTACGACTTGCTGAGCGGCCGACGCCTGCGTTGGGGCTATGTCTTCAGCGCGTTGCTGGCGGTGCTGGGCGCGGCGATTATCCGTTATCACCAGCTGAGTGAGCATTTCTGGTGGGGGCTGCTGTTGGTGCAGGCGGCGAATATCAGCTTCGCCATCGGCATGGTCGGCTATAAGCGCCTGATGGAAGTGCACCCCTTGCCGCAGCACACCGCATTTTCCTGGTTCTACCTGGGGGCGGCGGCGGTGGCGGTGGTGGCCTGGTTCCTGTGGGGCAATCCGCAGCAGCTGCCGACCACCAATCTGCAGTGGGGCGTGCTGATCTGGCTGGGCGTGGTGGCGTCGGGGCTGGGCTACTTCATGTGGAACTACGGCGCGACGCAGGTGGATGCCGGCACGCTCGGCATCATGAACAATATGCATGTGCCGGCCGGTTTGTTGGTCAACCTGGCCATCTGGCAACAGCAGCCGCACTGGCCGAGCTTTATCATCGGCGGGGCGGTGATCGTCGCTTCGCTGTGGGTGCATCGCCGCTGGGTGGCGCCGAAACAGCTCGGCTAAGCGGGCGGGCCACCCCGGTCCGGGGGGCCCGAAAGTTTATACGCCGGCCGCCAACGCTTTGGCGCCGGTCGCGCCGGGACGTGCGGCGTCGCGCACAAACGGCAGATGATCGCAGGCGTGCTGGCGGGCCGAGCGGATAAAGGCTTCGGTCACCGCCTGGCGCTGTTCACCGTCGCGCACGGCAGCGTACAGGCGGCTCCACAGGCCGTCACCCAGGGTTTTGGTCACCACCAGACCCTGCTGTTCGAAACTCTCCACCACCCAGTGCGGCAGCGCCGCAATCCCCATTCGCGCCGATACCATCTGGATCAGCAGCAGCGTGTTATCGACGTTCTTCAACGCCGGGCTGACGCCCGCCGGCTGCAGAAAATGCCGCCAGATATCCAGCCGTTGGCGCTGCACCGGGTAAATCAACAGCGTTTCGTCACTCAAGTCTTCCGGCTCGATGTGCGGCCTGCCGGCCAGCGGATGATCCGGCGCCAGCACCAGGCGCACCTCGAAATCGAACATCGGCGAATAGTGCAGACCGCTGCGCGGCAGAATATCCGACGTCATCACCAGATCCAGTTCGCCCTGTTGCAAGGCCGGTTGCGGATCGAAAGTCACGCCGGAAGTGAAGTCCATCACCACCTGCGGGAAACGCCGGCGGAAGTTGTCCAGCGCCGGCGTCAGCCACTGAATGCAGCTGTGGCATTCGATGGCGATGCGCAGCGTGGTCTGATGCGGCTCGTGGCAGGCCTGCAGCGCCTGCTGGATCTGCGGCAGCACCTGCTCCGCCAGCTGCAGCAGGATCTCGCCCTGGGCGGTGAAGCGCAGGGGCTGGCTCTTGCGCACGAACAGCTTGAAGCCCAGACGTTGTTCAAGATCGCTGAACTGGTGCGACAGGGCAGACTGCGTCTGATGAAGTTGGGCCGCCGCCCCCGCCAGCGAACCGCTGTTGCGCAGGGCCTGCAGCGTCCGTAAATGTTTCAGTTCGATCATGAGAGTCCTTCACATTGACAGTGAATAAATTGCGCTTGTGGTTAATACAGTACCTGCTGATTATGGATGTGTAAACATCTGGACGGCTAAATGGGGAATATGACGATGGCAATTTTGAATCACACACTGGGTTTTCCTCGCGTTGGGCTACGACGTGAGCTGAAAAAAGCTCAGGAAAGCTACTGGGCCGGCAACTCAACGCAGGAAGAGCTGTTGGCGGTTGGCCGCGAGCTGCGCGCTCGTCATTGGCAGCAACAGCAGCAGGCCGGGGTGGATTTGGTGCCGGTCGGCGATTTCGCCTGGTACGATCATGTGTTGACCACCAGCCTGCTGCTGGGCAACGTGCCGGCGCGCCATCAGAATGCGGATGGCTCGATCGATCTGGACACGCTGTTTCGCATCGGCCGTGGCCGCGCACCGACCGGCGAGCCGGCGGCCGCGGCGGAAATGACCAAATGGTTCAACACCAACTATCACTACATGGTGCCCGAATTCCAGCAAGGCCAGCAGTTCAAGCTGGGCTGGACTCAGCTGCTGGACGAAGTGGACGAAGCGCTGGCGCTCGGCCATCGCATCAAGCCGGTGCTGTTGGGCCCGGTGACCTATCTGTGGCTGGGTAAGGTGAAGGGCGAGCCGTTCGACCGCCTGTCGCTGCTGAAAGACATCCTGCCGGTTTACCAACAGGTGCTGGCCGAGCTGGCGAAACGCGGCGTCGAGTGGGTGCAAATTGACGAGCCTGCGCTGGTGCTGGAGCTGCCGCAAGCCTGGCTGGATGCGTTCAAACCGGCTTACGACGCGCTGCAGGGGCAGGTGAAGCTGCTGCTGACCACGTATTTCGACAGCGTCGGCCACAACCTCGATACCGTCCGCACGCTGCCGGTGCAGGGGCTGCACGTCGATCTGGTCGCCGGCCATGACGATATTGCCGCGCTGAGCGCCGCATTGCCGAACGACTGGCTGCTGTCGCTGGGGGTCATCAACGGCCGCAACGTCTGGCGCGCCGATCTGAGCCGCTGGTTCGAACGTCTTCAGCCGCTGGTGGGCACCCGCCCACTGTGGATCGGCAGCTCCTGTTCACTGCTGCACAGCCCGATCGACCTGAGCGTGGAAAGCCGTCTGGACGAAGAAGTGAAAAGCTGGTTCGCCTTCGCGCTGCAAAAATGCGCCGAGCTGGCGCTGTTGAGCTCGGCGCTGAACGCGCCTGACGCGGCCAGGCAGGCTGAACTGGATGCCTACAGCGCACCGATCCGCGCCCGCCGTCAGTCGAGCCGCGTGCACAACCCACAGGTTGAGCGTCGCCTGGCCGCGATCACCGCGCAGGACAGCGAACGCCACAGCGCTTACGCCGAGCGCGCCAGGGCGCAGCGCGAGCGTTTCAACCTGCCGGCCTGGCCGACCACCACCATCGGTTCGTTCCCGCAGACCACCGAGATCCGCGGCCTGCGTCTGGACTTCAAACAGGGCCGTTTGGACGGCAACAACTACCGCACCAGCATCGGTGAGCACATCAAACAGGCGATCGTCGAGCAGGAGCGCCTCGGGCTGGACGTGCTGGTGCACGGTGAAGCCGAGCGTAACGACATGGTGGAGTATTTCGGCGAGAACCTGGACGGCTTCGTGTTTACCCAAAACGGCTGGGTGCAGAGCTACGGCTCCCGCTGCGTGAAGCCACCGGTCATCATCGGCGACGTCAGCCGCCCGGAAGCCATCACCGTCGAATGGGCCAAATTCGCCCAGTCGCTGACCGACAAGCCGGTGAAAGGCATGCTGACCGGGCCGGTGACCATCCTGTGCTGGTCGTTCCCGCGTGAAGACGTGACCCGCGAAGTGATTGCCAAGCAGATTGCGCTGGCGCTGCGCGACGAGGTGGAAGATCTGGAAAAAGCCGGTATCGGCATCATCCAGATCGACGAACCTGCGCTGCGTGAGGGGCTGCCGCTGCGTCAATCCGATTGGGCCGCGTACCTGAACTGGGCGGTGGACGCCTTCAAATTGAACGCCGCCGTGGCGCGGGACGACACCCAGATCCACACCCACATGTGTTACTGCGAGTTCAACGACATCATGGACTCCATCGCCGCGCTGGACGCCGACGTGATCACCATCGAGACCTCGCGTTCCGATATGGATCTGCTGGAAGCCTTCAAAGAGTTCGAATACCCGAACGAAATCGGGCCGGGCGTCTACGATATCCACTCGCCGAACGTGCCGAGCGTGGAATGGATTGAAGCGCTGCTGCGTAAAGCGGCGCAGAACATCCCGGCGGAACGCCTGTGGGTTAACCCGGATTGCGGCCTGAAAACCCGCGGCTGGCCGGAAACCCGACAGTCGCTGGCCAACATGGTATTGGCGGCACAGCGCCTGCGCGAGCACGCGTGATGCCGTGCGGCGGATAAACCGCCGCTTATAGATTTACTGGTGTGATGATTGGGCGCTTCGGCGCCCTTTTTTATGCGCGGGAAATTATTTGACGCCGTGCTGGGCGAACCATGCCAGCATGCGCTGCCAGCCGTCTTGCGCCGCTTCGGCGTTGTAGCTGGGACGATAATCGGCGTTGAACGCATGCCCGACCTCGGGATACACCACGATTTCGGCCTCGGCGTTGGCGGCGCGGATCGCCTGACGCATGGTTTCCACCGTCTCCAGCGGGATGCCGCTGTCCTGCCCGCCATACAGCCCCAGCACCGGCGCCGACAGGTGGGTGGCGACGTCGACCGGCTGCTTCGGTGAATTCAGCGTTTTCTCGCCGACCAGTTTGCCGTACCAGGCGACCGCCGCCTTCAACTGCGGGTTATGCGCCGCGTACAGCCAGGTGATGCGGCCACCCCAGCAAAAACCGGTGATCGCCAGCTTGCCGGCGTCGCCGCCGTGGCGGATAGCCCAGTGCGCGGCGTGATCCAGATCCGACAGCACCTGACGATCCGGCACCTTGGTGACCAACTGCTGGAACAGCTCGCCGATATCGGTGTAGTCGTTGGCGTCGCCCTGGCGGAAATAGAGCTCGGGCGCGATCGCCAGATAGCCCTGCTTGGCCAGGCGGCGGCACAGATCCTGAATATGTTCATGGACGCCGAAGATTTCCTGCACCACCAGCACGATGGGGAAAGGGCCGCTCTGGTCGGCGGGTTTGGCGACGTAGGCCGGCAGCGCGTCGCCCTGAGAAGGAATGGTCGTTTGCCCGGCGTGAATGCCCTGTTCGTCGGTGATAATCGCGGAGGCGGCCAACGGCGCGGCGGCCGGGGCGAATCCCCCCTGAGCCAGTTCTAATGTCATCACATGTTCGGTTTTCATTGCGGTCTCCGTGCAATAGAAAAAAGCGCTGAGATTAACTATAGGAAAGATTATCCATTATTGGCGCTGCGTGGCGCACTTTCGGACAAGTTGATAAAAAACGGCTAATTATCTGGCTTTGCGGCATTTTTAAGCGCTTTTTATCATGTTATTACGCGTTTTGCCCCGCGTAAGTGCCATAAGGTGCGTTAGAGGGCTTTTTTGTCCCTAAGCAACCGATAAGATGGGGTTATTTGGGATTGATCAGCTAAATAGTTTCAGCCGGCAACCGACGGGCAGAGGGCGGCAAGATTTGTCGGCTAGACTGAGGTATAGCGGTGCGCTCTGGGGGCGTTATAGTGCTTTTTTGTGATAAAAATCACAAAAAATATGTAGCATGTAATTTGTTTCTCTTTTCATAGTGACTATCGTCACGAAATTAAGCGGCGATTTTCAGTAGAGTGCTTTTTTGTTCCTCCCAATAAACATGATCCATGAGGAGTCTCGTATGTCTCAGTCTGACGTTTTTCATCTCGGCCTCACCAAGAACGATTTACAAGGGGCCCAGCTTGCCATCGTGCCGGGCGATCCGCAGCGCGTAGAGAAGATTGCCAAGCTGATGGAAAATCCGGTGCATCTGGCCTCCCATCGTGAATTCACTACCTGGCGCGCGGAGCTGGACGGCAAGGCGGTGATCGTCTGCTCTACCGGTATCGGCGGCCCGTCTACCTCTATTGCGGTGGAAGAGCTGGCGCAGCTGGGCATTCGCACCTTCCTGCGCATCGGCACCACCGGCGCCATTCAGGCGAACATCAACGTCGGTGACGTGCTGGTCACCACGGCGGCGGTACGCCTCGACGGCGCCAGCCTGCACTTTGCGCCGATGGAGTTCCCGGCAGTCGCTGACTTCGCCTGCACCACCGCGCTGGTGGAAGCGGCCAAGGCCAGCGGCGCTACCACGCACATCGGCGTGACCGCCTCCTCCGATACCTTCTATCCGGGCCAGGAGCGTTACGACACTTACTCCGGCCGCGTAGTCAGCCGCTTCAAAGGCTCGATGGAAGAGTGGCAGGCGATGGGCGTGATGAACTATGAAATGGAATCCGCCACGCTGTTGACCATGTGCGCCAGCCAGGGCCTGCGTGCCGGCATGGTGGCCGGGGTGATCGTCAACCGCACCCAGCAAGAGATCCCGAACGCCGAGACCATGAAAAACACCGAAAGCAAAGCGGTGCAGATCGTGGTGGACGCCGCCCGCCGCCTGCTGTAATCGCCTTTCCCCCAGCGGGCCGCCGACGCGGCCCGTTTTTCCATTCGCGGCGAATCTGTTACGGTGATACTCCTCAGCGCTGCGCCGATGGCTGCCGCGCGTTGTCATAACAAAAACAACGAGGACGTTTATGACCGCCCAGATCCTGCTTCATCCTTCGCTCGCGCCGCTCGACGGCGGCATCAATTTCCGCGACTTCGGTGGCAACGGCGTGGCCGACGGGCGCCGCATCAAGCGCGGCCTGCTGTTCCGCTCCGGTTCCCTCGAGCGGCTGACGGAAAACGACTGCACCTTTCTCGCCGGCGTGCCGGTGCGCTCGGTGCTGGACTACCGCGATGCCGACGAGGTGCAGGCCAAGCCGGATATTCTGTGGAGTGGCGCCGACTATCACCACGTGCCGGCTAACCCGCTGAGCAGCGAAGTCAACGCCAACCTGGAGAAGCTCACCAACGAAACGTTGGCCGCTTTCGACGCCCGGGCGTTCATGCTGGAGCTGTATCGCCGCCTGCCGTTCGGCAATGCGGCCTATCAGCGGCTGGCGCAGCTGTTGAGCAATCCTGGCGGCGGCGCCATCGTGCAGCACTGCGCGGTCGGCAAGGATCGCACCGGGGTCGGTTCGGCACTGGTGCTGTTCGCGCTGGGGGCCGACGAAGCGACGGTGCTGGAAGACTATCTGCTGACCGAAACCACGCTGGCCACTTTCCGCGAGCAGATGCTGGATCAGCTGTCTATCAAGCTGAATGCGGCGGCGCTGGAGCAATTCGCCTACGTGCTCAGCGCGCGCGAGGAGTTCCTGATGACGGCGTTGGGCTGCATCCGTCAGCAATACGGTTCCACCGACCGCTGGCTGGAAGCGGAATACGGCCTGGGCGCAGCCCAGCGCGAAGCGCTGCAGGCGTTCTACCTCGAGTAAATCGCCGCGCGTTTAGCCGGGGTTTAACTCGCCCCGGCCTATCCTAGGCGGCGAATTATCGCGTATCAGGAGCCCCGCATTGAGCCTCAATGACGTTATCAACTGGGTCAGCGATGTCGTGCGTCAGCACGAAGGCTGGGCCATTCCCATCATCTTTTTCCTGGCGTTCGGCGAGTCACTGGCGTTTTTGTCGCTGCTGCTGCCGGCCACGGTGATCCTGCTGGCGCTGGGCGCGCTGATCGGCGAAAGCGGCATCGCCTTTTGGCCGATTTGGGCCGCTGCCGCCGTAGGGGCGTTTTTCGGCGACTGGCTCTCTTACTGGGTCGGCTATCACTATCAGGACCGGGTGGCGCATATGTGGCCGCTGTCGCGCAATCCGCAGCTGCTGGCGCGCGGCCACGCGTTCTTTGAACGCTGGGGCGTGCTGGGCATCTTCATCGGCCGCTTTTTCGGCCCGCTGCGCGCCGTGGTGCCGCTGGTGGGCGGCATTTGCGGCATGCCGCAGCGTTATTTCCAGTTAGCCAACGTCACGTCGGCGATGATCTGGGCGTTCGGCATTCTGGCGCCGGGGGCATTCGGCATCAAGTGGCTCAGCCAGTGGCTGGGCTGATTTCTCGCTAAATTGCGCAGCGCCGCGCAATATTGTGCACGGCGGGCAAAATCAGGCTGGACATCCATACAGGCTCCCCTTAACGTGACGGGCAATGGGCGTGCGAAACGCCGGAACGGCAAGGTGCAACAGGAGGCAGGGTGGATACCAGTCTGATTTATGGGATTGGCGGCGTAACGATCGGCATGCTGTTGGGGTGGTTGATCGCCAGTCTGCGGGTGCAACAGACGAATGCGCAGCATGAAACCGAGCTGCGGTTGCTGGAGCAAGCGTTGCAGCAGGCGCAGCAGGAAACGGCGGCGCGGCAGGAGGCTCTGCAGCGCCATGAGCAGCTGCTGCGGCAGAGCGAGCTGGAGCTGCGTAACCTGCACAGCCAGCTGGCGGCCGGGCATGAAAAGCTTCAACAGCTCAACCATTGGCGCAACGAATGCGAATTGCTCAACCAGGAGCTGCGCGCCCAGCGCGAGGTTAACAGCGCGCAGGAGGCCGAGCTGCGCGAAGTCACCATCCGTCTGGAAGAGACGCGCATGGCGGCGGAGGAGAAGCAGCGCCTGCTTATCAACAGCGAACAACGCCTCACCACCCAGTTTGAAAACCTCGCCAACCGCATTTTTGAACACAGCGGCCGCAAGGTGGAAGAGCAAAATAAGCAAAGCTTGGATCGGTTGCTGCTGCCGCTGCGTGAACAGCTGGACGGTTTCCGCCGTCAGGTGCAGGACAGCTTTGGTCAGGAGGCGCGGGAACGTCACACGCTGACGCACGAAATACGTAATCTGCAGCAGTTGAACGCACAGATGGCGCGCGAGGCCATTAACCTCACCAAGGCGCTTAAAGGCGACAACAAAACGCAGGGCAACTGGGGCGAAGTGGTGCTGAGCCGGGTGCTGGAGGCCTCCGGCCTGCGCGAAGGGCACGAGTATGAAACGCAGGTCAACGTGCGGGTGGATCACCAGAGCCGCATGCAGCCCGATGTGATCGTGCGCCTGCCGCAGGGCAAGGACGTGGTGATCGACGCCAAGATGTCGCTGATCGCCTACGAGCGCTATTTCAACGGTGAAGACGAGGTGGAGCGCGAAGCGGCGCTGAGCGAACATATCGCCTCGCTGCGCGGCCACATTCGCATGCTGGGCCGCAAGGACTATCAGCAGCTGCCGGGGCTGCGCTCGCTGGATTATGTGCTGATGTTCATTCCGGTCGAGCCTGCCTTCCTGCTGGCTATCGATCGCGAGCCGGAGCTGATCAGCGAAGCGCTCAAGCACAACATCATGCTGGTCAGCCCGACCACGTTGCTGGTGGCGCTGCGCACTATCACCAACCTGTGGCGCTATGAGCATCAAAGTCAGAACGCCCAGCGCATCGCCGATCGCGCGGCGAAACTGTATGACAAGATGCGGCTGTTCGTGGACGATATGTCCGCGCTGGGGCAGAGCCTGGACAAAGCGCAGGGCAGTTATCGTCAGGCGATGAACAAACTGAGCGAAGGCCGTGGTAACCTTATCGGCCAAATTGAAGGTTTCCGCGCGTTGGGGGTTGAGGTCAAACGGCCGATCAACCCGCTGCTGGCGCAGCAAGCCGGCGCGCAACACGATGAAGCGGAAGAGGCGAACGACGATGATGTCGCCGCGCTGCCGCAGACGAAAGACGATGACGATACCGCCGGGGAACCGGGCTTCGTTTCGCACGGCTGAGGCCGTGGCGAGGTGGGGTATTCCCCAGGCTTCTGGTACACTCATCCACACAAAATTGACTGAATAGCAGGCAGGACAATGGCAGATCAACCGCAGGAAACCACCGATTTCGGTTTTCGCACCGTCGCTAGAGACGAAAAACAGGCCATGGTGGCGGACGTTTTTCATTCGGTAGCGGCAAAGTATGACGTGATGAACGACCTGATGTCGTTCGGCATCCACCGTATCTGGAAGCGTTTCACCATTGACTGCAGCGGCGTGCGCCGTGGGCAGCGCGTGCTGGATCTGGCCGGCGGTACCGGCGATCTGGCTGCCAAGTTCTCCCGCATGGTCGGCGAGCAGGGGCAGGTGGTGCTGGCGGACATCAACGATTCGATGCTGAAGATGGGACGCGAGAAGCTGCGCGATCGTGGCATCGTCGGCAACATCAATTACGTGCAGGCCAACGCCGAAGCGCTGCCTTTCCCGGACAATTACTTCGATTGCATCACCATCTCCTTTGGCCTGCGCAACGTCACCGACAAAGACAAAGCGCTGCGCTCGATGTTCCGCGTACTGAAGCCGGGCGGCCGCCTGCTGGTGCTGGAATTCTCCAAGCCGCTGCTGGCGCCGCTGAGCAAAGCTTACGATGCCTACTCGTTCCACGTATTGCCGAAGATCGGCGAGCTGGTGGTGAAGGATCCGGACAGCTACCGCTACCTGGCGGAATCGATCCGCATGCACCCCGATCAGGAAACTCTGAAGGGCATGATGGGCAACGCCGGTTTTGAAAACGTCACCTATTTCAACCTGACCGGTGGGATTGTCGCCCTGCATCGCGGCTTCAAGTTCTGAGAGGGAGATGCCGATGCTGTTTACCCCTCTGCTGACCGGTGCGCTGGAAACCTCGCTGAATAATCTGCTGTTTCGCGATCGCAGCATGAAAGCCGCTCGCCAACGCCTGGCGGGCAAGGTGCTGCGTATCGAACTGGAAGAGCTGGCTTCACCGCTGGTGCTGGTGTTCAGCGAACTGCGCGTGGACGTGCTGGGGCAGTCTGAGGACAGCGCCGATTGCACCGTGCGCAGCCGCATTCCCGCCTTACTGAAGCTGCGCGATCGCCAGCAGTTGCCGGTGCTGATGCGCAGCGGCGAATTGACGGTGGAAGGCGATATTCAGGTGGTGCAACAGCTGGTTGGCCTGCTCGATCTGGCGGAGTGGGATCCGGCGGAGTGGCTGGCGCCCTATATCGGCGATATCGCCGCCCAGGGCATTACGCAGGCGCTGGGAAAAGGCGCCTCGCTGCTGAAAACCGGCTTTATGCGCCGGCAGCAGGACATGGCGGAGGCGTTGACGGAAGAGTGGCGTCTGGCACCGGGGCCGCTGGAAGTGGTGTGGTTCAACGAGGAAGTTGATGCACTCGCCCGCAGCGCGGAAGCGCTGTCTGCCCGCATGGACAAGTTGGAGGGCAAGCGATGACCCCAGGCGAACTGCGCCGTTTGTATTTTATCGTCCGCGTTTTTCTCAGCTATGGGCTGGACGAACTGATCCCTAAAATGCGTTTGACGCTGCCGCTGCGCTTCGGCCGCCGGCTGCTGTTCTGGATGCCGAATCGGCACAAGGACAAGCCGCTGGGTGAACGCCTGCGGCTGGCGCTGCAGGAACTGGGGCCGGTCTGGATCAAGTTCGGCCAGATGATGTCGACCCGCCGCGATCTGTTTCCGCCGCAGATTGCCGATCAGCTGACTTTGTTGCAGGACCGGGTCGCGCCTTTCGACGGCGCGCTGGCGCGTAAACATATTGAACTGGCGATGGGCGGCCCGCTGGAAACCTGGTTCGACGATTTCGATCAGCAGCCGTTGGCCTCTGCTTCGATCGCGCAGGTGCATACCGCGCGGTTGAAAACCACCGGCCAGGAAGTGGTGCTGAAGGTGATCCGGCCGGATATCGGGCCGATCATCAAGGCCGACGTGCGCCTGATGTACCGTTTGGCCGGCTGGGTGCCGAAGCTGTTGCCGGACGGCCGCCGTCTGCGCCCGAGCGAAGTGGTGCGTGAGTACGAGAAAACCTTGCTGGACGAATTGAACCTGCTGCGCGAAGCGGCCAACGCCATTCAGCTGCGCCGCAATTTCGACGGCAGCCCGATGCTGTACGTACCGGAAGTTTATTCTGACTACTGCCGTGAAAGCGTATTGGTGATGGAGCGCATCTACGGCATTCCAGTCTCGGATATCGCCACGCTGGAGCAGCAGGGCACCAACATGAAGCTGTTGGCGGAACGCGGCGTTCAGGTGTTCTTTACCCAGGTATTCCGCGACAGCTTCTTCCATGCGGACATGCATCCCGGTAATATTTTCGTCAGCTACGAACATCCGGAAGATCCTTGCTATATCGGCATCGACTGCGGCATCGTCGGCTCGCTGAACAAGGATGATAAACGCTACCTGGCGGAAAATTTCATCGCCTTCTTCAACCGTGATTACCGCAAGGTGGCGGAACTGCACGTCGACTCCGGTTGGGTGCCGCGCGACACTAATGTGGAAGACTTTGAATTCGCCATCCGCACCGTGTGCGAGCCGATTTTCGAGAAACCGCTGGCGGAGATTTCCTTCGGCAACGTGCTGCTGAACCTGTTCAACACCGCACGCCGCTTCAATATGGAAGTGCAGCCGCAGCTGGTGTTATTGCAGAAGACCTTGCTGTATGTTGAAGGACTGGGGCGCCAGCTCTACCCGCAGCTGGATTTGTGGACCACGGCCAAGCCGTTCCTTGAGAGCTGGCTGCGCGATCAGGTCGGCATCCCTGCCGTGGTGCGCGCGCTGAAAGAAAAAGCACCGTTCTGGGCGGAGAAGCTGCCGGAACTGCCCGAGCTGTTTTACGACAGCCTGCAGCAGCATAAACTGTTGCAACAAAGCGTTGATAAGCTGACCAACCAAATGCAGGCTCAGCGGGTTCGTCAGGGGCAGTCACGTTATTTGTTCGGCGTTGGCGCTACACTCTTGGTAAGCGGCACGCTGTTGCTGCTGGGGCAAATCGAGGTGTTTCCTGCCTGGATGATGGCCGCCGGCATCGTATGCTGGGTGATTGGCTGGAAGCGAACCACCTGATTTAATTCGTCACTCTGGTAAAGTCGGCCCTATAATGCGGGCTGGCTTTGAAAGACCCTTTAAAATTAGAGGTAATTAAAATGGGCGGTATTAGTATTACGCAATTGTTGATCATCGCAGTGATCGTGGTGCTGCTGTTCGGTACCAAAAAACTGCGCACGCTGGGCTCCGATCTCGGCGCCTCGATCAAGGGCTTCAAGAAGGCGATCGGCGACGACACGCCGTCGACCCCCAACACGGCTGAGAAAAGCAGCCTGGATGACGCTGACTTCTCGGCCAAGCCTATTACCGATAAGCAGCCGGAAGTGAAACCGGAAGAGTCGAAGAACAAAGAGCAGGTATAAACCGTGTTTGACATTGGGTTTAGTGAGCTGCTGCTGGTGCTGGTGATCGGCCTGGTTGTTCTGGGGCCGGAACGGTTGCCGGTCGCGGTCAGAACGGTGTCGGGCTGGATCCGCGCGCTGCGCTCGCTGGCGGCCTCGGTGCAGCACGAACTGTCTCAGGAACTGAAGCTGCAGGAGCTGCAGGACAGCCTGAAAAAAGCGGAACAGGCCGGTTTGCAGAACCTGACGCCGGAGCTGAAGGCGTCAATGGATGAGCTGAAAGACGCGGCGGAATCATTGAAACGCACCTACCGGGGCGAGAAAGAAGAGCTGGCGAACACCATTCATAACCCGCAGGTCACCGATCCGGAAGCCTTGCACGACGGCGTGACGCCGGCGGAAGCGGCAACCAGCGCCAGCGCGCCCGCCGCCGTGCCAAAACCGGCAGCGGAGCCTGAGGCCGTCGCGCCTGTGTCACCGGCCGCGCCAGTGCCAGCGCAGCAGGCTAAAGCGCCGGTGGAAACCGCGCCGGCACCTGTCGAACCTGTTGCGGATAAAACCCCAGCGTCTCACCAACCTAGTGGCGATCGTTAATACATGGCTGTTGAAGATACCCAACCCCTTATCAGTCATCTGATAGAGCTGCGCAAGCGGCTGTTGAACTCGATTATTTGCGTGCTGGCGGTGTTCGTGGTGCTGGTATTTTTCGCCAACGACATCTACCAGCTGGTCTCTGCGCCGCTGCTCAAGCAGCTGCCGGCCGGGGCGAGCATGATCGCTACCGACGTGGCGTCACCGTTCTTTACGCCGATCAAGCTGACCATGATCGTCTCGGTGTTCGTCTCAGCGCCGATGATTCTGTATCAGGTGTGGGCATTCATCGCACCGGCGCTGTACAAGCATGAACGCCGCCTGATGATGCCGCTGCTGGTGTCCAGCAGCCTGCTGTTCTACCTCGGCATGGCTTTCGCCTACTTCATCGTGTTCCCGCTGGCCTTCGGCTTCTTTGCCAAGACCGCGCCGATGGGGGTGACCATTGCGACCGACATTAAAAACTACCTCGATTTCGTCATGGCGCTGTTTATGGCGTTTGGCGTCGCCTTCGAAGTGCCGGTCGCCATCATTCTGCTGTGCTGGAGCGGCGTCACCTCGCCGGAAGATCTGAAGAAGAAACGGCCGTATGTGTTGGTCGGCGCGTTTGTGGTCGGCATGCTGTTGACGCCGCCGGACGTGTTCTCGCAAACCCTGTTGGCAATACCGATGTATCTGCTGTTTGAAGTGGGGGTGTTCTTCGCTCGCTTCTATACCGGTAAACGTCGCCCGCAGGCGGAAGAAGAAGACGAGGGTGACGAACCCCCAGCACCCTGATCCACATTGATTGCGAAGCCGCCCATTGGGCGGCTTTTGCTTTGGAAAAAACCATGTTTGATATCGGCGTTAATCTCACCAGCAGCCAATTCGCCAAAGACCGCCAGGCGGTGGTGGAACGCGCCCGCGTTGCGGGCGTGACGGGGATGTTGATTACCGGCACCGATCTGGCGGAGAGCCGCGAGGCCGCCGAACTGGCGCAGCAACATGCGGGCTACGGTTGGTCTACCGCCGGCGTGCATCCGCACTACGCCAGCGGTTGGGATGAACACACCGCCGAGCAGATTTATGCGTTGGCCGCGCGCCCTGAAGTGGCGGCGATCGGCGAATGCGGCCTGGATTTCAATCGCAACTTCTCGACGCCCGCGCAGCAGGAAGCGGCGTTCACCGCGCAGCTGGCGCTGGCGGCGGAGTTGGCGCTGCCGGTGTTTCTCCACTGCCGCGACGCACACGCACGTTTTGCCGAGCTACTGACGCCGTGGTTGGATAAACTGCCCGCGGCCGTGGTGCACTGCTTCACCGGCACCGCCGAAGAATTAACAAGCTGCCTGTCGCTGGGCCTGTCGATCGGGATTACCGGTTGGGTCTGCGACGAGCGGCGCGGCCTGGAATTGCGCGCCCTGTTGCCGCAGATCCCGGCCGAGCGTCTGTTGCTGGAAACGGACGCCCCTTATTTGTTGCCCCGGGATTTACAACCTAAACCCGCATCTCGCCGCAACGAACCCTGTTTCCTGCCCCATATCGTGCATCAGGTCGCCGTCTGGCGACAGGAAGAGCCGCAATGGCTGGGGCAAAAAACCGATGAGAACGCCCGCCGGCTATTCCGGCTGGTTTGAGCTAGGAGAAAACTATGAGCTATGCATTTCCGGGTACCTTCCCTGGTCGCCGTATGCGCCGCGTGCGCCGTCATGACTTCAGCCGCCGCCTGGTCGCCGAAAACCAACTGACGGTCAACGACCTGATTTATCCGGTGTTTGTCATGGAAGGCAGCAACCGTCAGGAAGAAGTGGCCTCGATGCCGGGCGTATCGCGCATGACGATCGATCTGCTGGTCAAAGAAGCGGAAACCATTGCAAAATTCGGCGTGCCGGTGATCTCCCTGTTCCCGGTGATCGAGCCGGGCCTGAAATCGCTGCATGCGGAAGAAGCCTATAACCCGGAAGGGTTGGTGCAGCGCACGGTGCGCGCGCTGAAAGACGCGGTGCCTGAGCTGGGCATTCTGACCGACGTAGCGCTCGATCCCTACACCACGCATGGGCAGGACGGGGTCATCGATGAGCAGGGCTATGTGATTAACGACGTGACCAAAGACATCCTGGTGCGTCAGGCGCTGTCCCATGCCGAAGCGGGTGCGGAAATCGTGGCGCCGAGTGACATGATGGACGGCCGCATCGGGGCGATCCGCGATCGTCTGGAATTGCAGGGCCTGGTGAATACCCAGATTATGGCCTATTCCGCCAAGTATGCTTCCTGTTACTACGGCCCGTTCCGCGATGCGCTGGGCTCCAGCGGCAACCTGAAGGGCGGCAACAAGAAGACCTATCAGATGGATCCGGCCAACAGCGACGAAGCGCTGCAGGAGATTGCACAGGATCTGCAGGAAGGCGCGGACATGGTGATGGTGAAACCGGGCATGCCGTACCTCGACGTCGTACGCCGCGTGAAGGATACCTTCGGCGTGCCAACCTTCGCTTATCAGGTGTCCGGCGAGTACGCGATGCATATGGCGGCGATTCAGAACGGCTGGCTGCAAGAACAACCTGCGGTGATGGAATCGTTGATGTGCTTCAAACGCGCCGGCGCCGACGGTGTGTTGACCTACTTCGCCAAGCGTGTCGCCCAGTGGCTGCACGACGACGCGATGCGTCGTTAAGCGCCAACTGAGCCAACAAAAAGGCGCCTGAGGGCGCCTTTTGCATTACATCTTCTGGAACTGTCGGTTGTCGATGCTTTGACTGACCTGTTTGTTGATCAGGTTCAGCAACAACATGGAACGCGCCTCGCCGTCCGGCTCGGTGTAGATCGCCTGCAGCCCTTCGAATACGCCGTCGACGATCAGAACGGTATCCCCCGGCTGCGGGGTTTCCGGATCGACATAGGTTTCGCTGGTGTGCGTGCGTAGCTCATCGATCACCTTGCTCGGGATCACGCTCGGCAACGCGCCGAAACGCACGAAGTGGCTGACGCCGCGGGTGGCGCTGATGGTGGTGGTGTGAATGCGCTCCGGGTCGAACTCCACAAACAGATAGTTGGGAAACAGGGGTTCGCTGACCGCGATGCGCTTGCCGCGCACGATCTTTTCCAGCGTGATGATCGGGCTGAGGCAATTTACCTGCTGCCGTTCCAGATGTTCCTGCGCTCGCAACAGCTGACCGCGTTTGCAATAAAGTAGATACCAGGATTCCATAATTTCACATGCCTTTCTGCCAGCCGGTAAGCATATCAAAAGCTATTCCGGATACATAGTGATGCAAGTTTCAGCGTGTAACATCACCTATCTCTATGAATATGCGGCTATTAGCGAGGGGTCACACACTTATCGATACGGCGCTGGTATAACAGAGGGCTGAAAATTTGTTACCGTCACAGTATGGCAAGGCGTTGCGCTACCGGCTGTGACGCTATTCATCGTTTTTGACCGAGGGGGAAAGAAATGGAGCTGTTTCTGTTGAGCAACGGCAAGCTGTCTGGCGAAGCCGAGCTGCTGGGGTACGCCAAAAGCCAACTGCTGGCGATGATTGCGCGTCGCGGCATCAAATCCGCCGTCTTTATCCCTTACGCCCTGATCCGTTATGACTACGACCAGCGTGCGCAGGAGCTGGCGCAAACGCTGGGCATCGAAGTCACCAGTATCCACCACGCCGCTTCGCCGGCGGCGGCGATCGCGCAGGCGGAGTGTATTTTGGTCAGCGGCGGCAATACCTGGTTGCTGAACCAAATGCTGCACGAACAAGGCCTGATCGTGCCTATCCAGCGCGCGGTGCGCGAGCGTGAGGTGCCTTACGTCGGCTGGAGCGCCGGTTGCAACGTGGCTACGCCGAGCATTCGTACCACCAATGATATGCCGGTGCGCTGCAGCGTGGTGCTGCCAGCGCTGGGGCTGTTCCCGGTGCAGATCAACCCGCATTACATCGACGCGCATATCAGCGGCCACATGGGCGAAACCCGTGACGAGCGCCTGGCGGAGTTCTGCGCGGTCAACCCGAGTGAATCGGTGGTGGCGCTGCGTGAAGGCAGCCTGCTGCACGTTGAAGGCGATGCGCTGCGTTACTTCAGCGCTAACGGGCAGGGCTTCAAGGTGTTCCGCCACGGCGAGGAGACGCGCGAATATCAGGATACGCGTGCGCTGGCCACGCTGGTGCCGTTCAACTGCGGCTGAGGGCCACCCCGCAGCGGGCGGCGTTAACAAAATTGCAGCAACAACCGTGAAGAGGGCTTATAATGCCCTCCCCACTGGCCGTTATAATGATCAGCATGAAATACCGTGACTTACGCGATTTCCTCTCGTTGCTGGAGAAGAGAGGGGAACTAAAACGCATCAGCCAGCCGATCGATCCTTACCTGGAAATGACGGAGATTGCCGATCGCACCCTGCGGGCGGGCGGCCCGGCATTGCTGTTTGAAAACCCGAAAGGCTACGACATGCCGGTGCTGTGCAACCTGTTCGGCACCGCCAATCGCGTGGCGATGGGCATGGGGCAGGAAGACATCAGCGCGCTGCGCGAAGTCGGCAAACTGCTGGCGTTCCTCAAAGAGCCTGAGCCGCCGAAAGGCTTCCGCGATCTGTTCGACAAAATGCCGAAGTTCAAGCAGGTGCTGAACATGCCGACCAAGGTGCTGGGATCCGCGCCTTGTCAGGAGCAGGTATGGCAGGGTGAGGATGTCGATCTGGGCCGTATTCCGGTGATGCACTGCTGGCCGGAAGACGCCGCGCCGCTGATTACCTGGGGGCTGACGGTGACCCGCGGCCCGCATAAAGAACGGCAAAATCTCGGCATCTATCGCCAGCAGGTGCTGGGCAAGAACAAAGTGATCATGCGCTGGCTGTCGCATCGCGGCGGCGCGCTGGATTATCAGGAGTGGTGCCAGGCGCACCCCGGCGAGCGTTTCCCGGTCGCGGTAGCGCTGGGCGCCGATCCCGCCACCATCCTCGGTGCGGTCACGCCGGTGCCGGATACCTTGTCTGAATACGCTTTTGCCGGGCTGCTGCGCGGCAATAAAACCGAAGTGGTCAAGTGCCTTTCCAACGATCTGGAAGTGCCCGCCAGCGCCGAAATCGTGCTGGAAGGCTATATCGAGCCGGGTGAAATGGCGCCGGAAGGCCCTTACGGCGACCACACCGGTTACTACAATGAAATCGACCAGTTCCCGGTGTTCACCGTCACCCACATCACCCAGCGCCGCAACGCGATCTACCACTCGACCTATACCGGCCGCCCGCCGGATGAGCCGGCGATCCTGGGCGTGGCGCTGAATGAAGTGTTCGTGCCGATCCTGCAAAAACAGTTCCCGGAAATCGTCGATTTCTATCTGCCGCCGGAAGGGTGCTCGTACCGCCTGGCAGTAGTGACCATGAAAAAACAGTACGCCGGCCACGCTAAACGCGTGATGATGGGCGTCTGGTCGTTCCTGCGGCAGTTTATGTACACCAAATTTGTTATCGTCTGCGATGACGACGTCAATGCGCGCGACTGGAACGACGTGATTTGGGCGATCACCACACGAATGGATCCGGCAAGGGATACCGTTCTGGTGGAGAATACGCCGATCGACTATCTGGACTTCGCCTCGCCGGTTTCCGGCCTGGGTTCGAAGATGGGGCTGGACGCCACCAATAAATGGCCGGGTGAAACCGATCGCGAATGGGGCCGTCCGATTCAGATGGATGAAAAGGTACGTGCGCGCGTCGACGAAATCTGGGATGAGCTCGCAATCTTCAGTGACAGGGAACCGACGCTGTAGCGTCAGGCCCTGTTCTCAGCTTTGCATTGATGACCCGACAGAGGGAACGCATGACAATATTGAGCTGTAAAGTGACCTCGGTAGAGGCCATTACCGATACGGTTTATCGGGTACGTCTGGTGCCCGAGCAGCCGTTTTCTTTCAAGGCAGGGCAATATCTGATGGTGGTGATGGACGAGCGCGACAAGCGTCCGTTCTCGCTGGCATCTACCCCGACGCAGCAAGATTATATCGAGCTGCACATCGGCGCTTCGGAGCTGAATCTATATGCCATGGCGGTGATGGATCGCATCCTGAAAGAGCAGGCGATCACCGTCGACGTGCCGCACGGCGACGCCTGGCTGCGGGAAGAGGGCAGCCGTCCGCTGGTGCTGATCGCCGGCGGCACCGGTTTCTCTTACGCGCGTTCAATCTTGTTGACCGCGTTGGAGCAGCAGCCCGATCGCGACATTTCGATCTACTGGGGCGGGCGTGAGCTGAAGCACCTGTACGATTTGAGCGAGCTGGAAGCGCTGTCGTTGCAGCATCCGAATCTGAAGGTGATCCCGGTGGTCGAGCAGCCGGAAGCCGAATGGCGCGGCCGCAGCGGCACCGTGCTCAGCGCGGTGCTGCAGGATTTCGGCACGCTGGCGGAGCATGATATCTATATCGCCGGGCGTTTCGAGATGGCGAAAATCGCCCGTGAGCGTTTCTGCGCCGAGCGCGGCGCGCTGGAAGCGCATATGTTCGGCGACGCGTTTTCGTTTATCTGACAGAGGCGATGCGCAGTGAACGGGGTGGCCGAGGGTCGCCCCGTTTTTATTTGGGCGCCGGCAAACTTCAGGCATAAAAAACCCGCCCCTGACAGGCGGGAAGAACGGCAACTAAACTTGGCGGGATGCCGCGATTTGAAGTGGTGACGCGGTCATCCCAAGATAGACACAGCTAAACGCGTTCGAAGACGGTGGCGATGCCCTGGCCCAGGCCGATGCACATGGTCGCCAGGCCGAACTGCGCGTCGCGACGTTCCATGTTGTTCAACAGGGTGGTCGAGATGCGGGAGCCTGAACACCCCAGCGGGTGGCCGAGCGCGATGGCGCCGCCGTTCAGGTTGATCTTGTCGTCGATGCTGTCCATCAGCCCCAGATCCTTGATGCACGGCAGCGACTGGGCGGCGAACGCCTCGTTCAGCTCGAACAGATCGATGTCCTGCACGCTCAGACCGGCGCGTTTCAGCGCCAGCTTGCTGGCCGGCACCGGGCCGTAACCCATGATGGAAGGATCGCAGCCGACGACCGCCATCGAGCGGATGCGGGCGCGGGCCTTCAAACCGAGCGCTTTGGCGCGCGATTCGCTCATCAGCAGCATGGCGGAAGCGCCGTCCGACAGGGCGGAAGAACTGCCGGCGGTGACGGTGCCGTTGACCGGATCGAACGCCGGACGCAGGGCCGACAGGCTTTCGACGGTGGTTTCCGGGCGAATGACTTCATCGAAATCGTAACGGGTCAGCACGCCATCGGCGTCGTGGCCGTTGGTCGGTATGATCTCGTTTTTGAAGTAACCTGCCAGCGTCGCCGCATGCGCGCGCTGGTGGGAGCGGGCGGCAAACTCATCCTGCATCTGGCGGCTGATGTTGTGCATCTTGGCCAGCATTTCGGCGGTCAGCCCCATCATCCCGGCGGCTTTGGCCACGCTGCGGCTCAGCCCCGGATGGAAATCCACGCCGTGGTTCATCGGCACATGACCCATGTGTTCCACGCCGCCGATCAGGCTGACGTGCGCGTCGCCGACCATGATGGCGCGCGCCGCGTCGTGCAGCGCCTGCATCGAAGAGCCGCACAGGCGGTTGACGGTCACCGCCGGCACGCGGTGCGGGATCTCGGCCAGCAGCGCGGCGTTGCGGGCGATGTTGAAGCCTTGCTCCAGCGTCTGCTGCACGCAGCCCCAGTAAATGTCATCGATCTCGGCGGCATCCAGCGCCGGGTTGCGGCTCAGCACTTCACGCATCAGGTGAGCGGAGAGATCTTCGGCGCGCACCTGGCGGAAGGCGCCGCCCTTGGAGCGGCCCATCGGCGTGCGTACGGCATCAACAATAACTACGTTTTCCATCTTTATGACCTCATGCCGGTTGGCGGGTAGCGACGTCGGACAGCGGTGTCGCCACCGGGTAGTAGCTTTCATTGCGTTCGGCCTTGGCGCGCAGACCGGCCGGCACCTGATACAGGGCGCCGAGGTGTGCGTAGCGCTGGGCCAGCTCAACATAGTTGGCGGTGCCGAGCGTATCCAGGTAGCGGAACGCGCCGCCGTGGAACGGAGGGAAGCCAATGCCGTAGACCAGCGCCATATCGGCTTCCGCCGGGCTGGCGACGATCTTCTCTTCCAGGCAGCGAACCACTTCGTTGATCATCGGGATCATCATGCGCGCGATGATTTCTTCGTCGCTGATGGTCTGGCGCGGTTGGCTCACTTCGGCCAGCAGCGCGTCGGTCTGCTCGTCGTTGTCCTTGCGCGGTTTGCCTTTGCTGTCCTGGCTGTAGCGGTAGAAGCCCAATTGATTTTTCTGACCGAAGCGCTGGTTGTCGAACATCACGTCAATGGCGTCGCGATAGTCTTTGCTCATGCGATCCGGGAAGCCGGCGGCCATTACCGCCTGCGCGTGGTGCGCGGTGTCGATGCCCACGACGTCGAGCAGGTAGGCCGGGCCCATCGGCCAGCCGAACTGTTTTTCCATCACTTTATCAATCTGACGGAAGTCGGCGCCGTCGCGCAGCAGCAGGCTGAAGCCGGCGAAATACGGGAACAGCACGCGGTTGACGAAGAAGCCCGGGCAGTCGTTCACCACGATTGGCGTTTTGCCCATGCGGCTGGCGTAGGCCACCACTTTGGCGATGGTGTCATCGCTGGTCTGTTCGCCGCGGATGATTTCAACCAGCGGCATGCGGTGTACCGGGTTAAAGAAGTGCATGCCGCAGAAGTTTTGCGGGCGCTTCAGCGATTTTGCCAGGTGATTAATCGGAATGGTCGAGGTGTTCGACGCCAGAACGGTGTCCTCAGCGATCAGGTTTTCCACTTCCGACAGCACGGCGGCTTTGACCTTCGGATTCTCGACGACCGCTTCAACGATCACCTGTGCGCGCTCGATGCCGGCGTAGTCCAGCGTCGGCTGAATGGTCGACAGCACCTGCGCCATTTTCAGGCCATCCAGCTTGCCGCGCTCCAGCTGCTTATTGAGCAGCTTGGCCGCTTCGCTCATGCCCAGCGTCAGCGGCTTGTCGCTGATGTCTTTCATGATCACCGGCACGCCTTTCAGCGCCGATTGGTAGGCGATGCCGCCGCCCATGATGCCGGCGCCCAGCACCGCCGCCTGTTTCGGCGCATCCACATTCTTGGCCAGCTTTTTCGCCTGGCCCTTCACGAACTGATCGTTAAGGAAGATGCCGACCAGCGCTCGCGCTTCGTTGGAACGCGCCAACGGCACGAAGCTGGCGGTTTCCAGTTTCAGCGCTTCATCGCGGCCCAGCTTGGCGGCGGCTTCAATGGTTTTCACCGCGGTCATCGGCGCCGGGTAATGTTTCCCGGCGGTCTGCAGCACCATGCCTTTGGCGGTGGTGAAGCTCATCGCGGCTTCAATCGGGCTGAGCTTCAGCGGCTCCAGCTTAGGTTGACGCGCGGCGCGCCAGTCCAGCTTGCCGTCGATCGCCTGTTGCAGCATTTTCAGCGCCGCTTCGGCCAGTTTTTCCGGTGCCACTACCGCATCCACCAGACCGACTTTCAACGCGTCTTTGGCGCTGACGTCTTTGCCGGCGGCGATGATTTCCAGCGCGCTGTCGTTACCCAGCAGGCGCGGCAGGCGGACGGAACCGCCGAAGCCCGGCATGATGCCCAATTTGGTTTCCGGCAGGCCGATGCGCGCGTCCGGTGAGGCGACGCGGAAATCGGTCGCCAGAATGCATTCGCAACCGCCGCCGAGCGCATAGCCGTTAATGGCCGAAATGGTCGGCACCGGCAAATCTTCCAGCCGGTTAAAGACGTTGTTGGCGAACACCAGCCACTCTTGCAGCTTTTCAGCCGGTGCGGCGAACAGAGAAAGGAATTCGGTGATATCGGCGCCGACGATAAACGCGGCTTTGGAGGAGCGCAGCAGCAGCCCCTTCAGCTCAGGCTGGTTTTCCAGCACGGTGAGCGCTTCGCCCAGGCTGGCGACGGTGCGGGTGTCCAGCTTGTTGACCGAGCCCGGTGCGTTGAACACCAGCTCGGCGATGCCGTTATCGAGCCAGTGCAGTTGTAATGTTTCGCCTTGGTAGAGCATGTCTATCTCCTGAATCAGCGTATGATCTGGTATGACCAGATGATGAGGAGTGTGGTTTTTATGTTAAAAATATGCAAATGAGAGATTGCATATTTGCTGGTCGGATCACATCTCGCCAAGTTAGTTTTTTGATTTAAAACGAAGTTATATTTTATGTGCTATCGGCATTTGCTGGAGTCTGTCGGCCCTCATACACTTGCCTGCAGCGATTTAGCATTCAGACGAGGTAAGGCATGACTAAGGCGGCTTGTGTCAAACGCAGCGGCTTATGGAGTATTCCCGCCAGAACCATGACGCTGGCGTGTCTGTTGGTATTTATGGCGCAGATGGCGACGACCGTGTACCTGCCTTCGCTGCCGACGGTGATGCGCGAGTTGGCAATGAGCCGGCGCGCCACCGAGCTGTCCATTTCGATCTTCGTCATCGGCGCTGCCTTGCCGGTGCTGTTCTGGGGCGCGGCTGCCGATCGCTTTGGCCGCCGAGCGCCGCTGACGCTTTCCCTGCTGCTTTTCATTGGCTGCAGCGGGCTGTTGGCGCTGTGTAGCAACGGCGCCCAGCTGCTGGTGCTGCGCGCGCTGCAGGGTGTGGGCGCCGGTGGCGCGGCGATCATTGCACGCATCATCGTGCGGGATAACTGGAGCGGTGACGAGTTGGCGCGGCGGCTGTCGGTGCTCTCTATCGCTTTTATCACCGCGCTGGGCGGCGGTCAGTTCGTCGGCGGCCTGCTCAGCCAATATTCGCACTGGCAGATGGGCTTCGTCTTGATGGGTGCCACCGGTTTGGCCATTCTGGCGCTGATGGCGACGCTGCCACTGGAGGCGGGCCGCGATCGCGGGCCTCGCCCGGCGATGACGGCTACCTACTTCGCCATCCTGCAGCGGCCGGGATTTTTTTGGCCGGCCTGCGTCGGCGGGCTGGGTTTCGCCACCACGGTGACGTTGCAGGAGGTGAGCCCGTTCGTCATGCAACAGGGTTTTGGTCTCAACGTCACGGCGTTCGGCGCGCTGGGCTTGGTGATCGGCATCGCCTACTTTAGCGGCGCGTTGACGGTGAACCGTACGGTGGCGCGCGTCGGCGGGAAAAAACTGATGCAAACCGGCAGCGGCATCGTGGCCCTGGCGACGGTGGCGATCCTGATATTGTGGTGGAGCGGCATTCTGGCCGGCCTTTCCGGTATGGCGCTGTTCATCGCGCTGTATTGCCTGACTATTTTTGGCCAGGCGGTGTTGTTTCCCAACAGCATGGCGATGGCGGTCAGCGACGCCAAAGAGTACGGTGCCTATGCGATGGCACTGTGTGGCTTTCTGCAGCAGTGTCTGGCGGGCGTCGCCGCGGCCGGCGCGGTGTTGTTGGAGCACCATGGCCTGTGGGCGCTGGCGATAGCGGTGCTCGGCCTGGCCGGTTGGCTAATGGTTAAACTGCGGATGTAACGGCATTTGCAGGGAATTGCGAGCTGCTCCGCATGCCCAACGCGATGAGGTTGGTGCGTCGGAGCGCTGTGTTAAGATGGCTTCTTTCGTGCTAAGGCATAAGGGTACTGTGATGGAAACGCTGGCTTCTTTGTATAACGACCACCTGGCAGAGCTGCAAAAACGCGCGCGCGAAGTGCTGGAGCGCAACAAGTTGGATGCGCTGCTGATTCACTCCGGAGAACTGCAAAAGGTATTTTTGGACGACCATAGCTATCCGTTCAAAGTGAACGCGCATTTCAAAGCCTGGGTGCCGGTGACGTCGGTGCCGAACTGCTGGTTGTGGATCGACGGTGTCAACAAGCCGAAGCTGTGGTTCTACTCCCCGGTTGACTACTGGCACAGCGTAGAGCCGCTGCCGGAGAGTTTCTGGACCAAATCCCTTGAATTGATGCCGCTGGCCAACGCCGACGCCATCGCCCAGCAGCTTCCGCCGCAGCGCGAGCGCGTGGGCTATATCGGTTATGCGCAACAGCGCGCCCGCGATCTCGGCATCCCTTCCGAGAACATCAACCCGAAAGCGGTGTTGAACTACCTGGATTTCCACCGTTCGATCAAAACCGGCTATGAGCTGGCCTGCATGCGCGAAGCGCAGAAGACGGCGGTAACCGGCCATCGTGCGGCGCATGAGGCCTTCCTCTCCGGCATGAGCGAGTTCGACATCAACCTGGCCTACCTGACGGCGACCGGCCACCGCGATACCGACGTGCCTTACGACAACATCGTGGCGCTGAACGAACACGCTTCGGTACTGCACTACACCAAGCTGGATCATCAGCCGCCGGCCGAATCCCTGAGTTTTCTGATCGACGCCGGCGCGGAATATAACGGCTACGCCGCCGATCTGACCCGCACCTACGCGGCGCAAAGCGGCAGCGAGTTCGCCCACCTGGTGAAAGATCTCAACGGTGAGCAGCTGGCGTTGATCGACACCATCAAAACCGGCGTGCGTTATACCGACTACCATGTGCAGATGCACCAGCGCATCGCCAAGCTGCTCAAGAATCACAAGTTGGTGAACGGCCTCAGCGAAGAGGCGATGGTTGAAACGGGTATCACTACGCCGTTCCTGCCGCACGGGCTGGGCCACCCGCTGGGCCTGCAGGTGCACGACGCCGCCGGCTTTATGCAGGACGAGCAAGGCACCCATCTGGCGGCGCCGTCCAAGTATCCGTTCCTGCGCTGCACTCGCGTGTTGCAGCCGGGCATGGTGTTGACCATCGAGCCGGGTCTGTACTTCATCGACTCTCTGTTGGCGCCGTGGCGCAGCGGTGAGTTCAAGCAGCACTTCGCCTGGGATCGCATCGATGCGCTGAAGCCATACGGCGGCATCCGCATCGAAGACAACATCGTGATCCACGAAAAGCGCATCGAGAACATGACGCGCGATCTGAACCTGGCCTGATGCGGCCGTACCCGATACCGGCGGAAGCAACCTGCTTTACCGAAGAAATAAAGAAGAGCCGTTTTATCACCCTGCTGGCGCCGACCAGCGGGGTAGAGGCGGCAAAGGCGTTTATTCAGCAGGTGCGGGATGAGCACCCAACGGCGCGGCACCATTGTTGGGCATTCGTCGCCGGCAGCCCCGATGACTCGCAGCAGCTGGGATTCTCCGACGACGGAGAACCGTCGGGCACCGCCGGCAAACCGATCCTCGCGCAGCTGATGGGCAGCGGTATCGGCGAAGTGACCGCCGTGGTCGTTCGTTACTATGGCGGCGTCAAGCTGGGCACCGGCGGGCTGGTGAAAGCCTATGGCAACGGTGTTCAACAGGCGTTGAAGCAGTTGGCGTTGGCACAAAAGGTGCCGGAAGCAGAATATATCTTGCAGTGCGACTATGCGCAGTTGGCGCTGGTGGAGAACTTGCTGCAGCAAACCGCAGGTCGGATCCTGCAGGGCGAATACGGCGCCGCCGTCGTGCTGCATCTGGCCTTGCCGGCCACCGAGGTCGAGCTGTTTGGAAATAAATTGCGTGATCTCAGTCGCGGTAATTTGCAATTAACCCCCATTTCGCAATAATTCCTCCCAATTGAATTGCTAAGGATCGTGCTGAAATGCATTTTCGCGCCATAACCCGTATCGTTGGTCTGCTGGTCATCCTGTTCTCCGGGACGATGTTTATTCCCGGCCTGGTGGCATTGATTTACCGCGATGGGGCGGGGCGTGCGTTCAGCCAAACCTTCTTCGTGGCGCTGACCATCGGTCTGATGCTGTGGTGGCCGAACCGCAAACAGAAACACGAGCTGAAGCCCCGAGAAGGCTTTCTGATCGTCGTGCTGTTCTGGACCGTGCTGGGCAGCGTGGGGGCATTGCCGTTCCTGTTTTCGGAACGGCCTAACCTGTCGCTGACCGACGCCTTCTTTGAATCCTTCTCGGGATTGACGACCACCGGTGCGACGACGCTGGTGGGATTGGACTCGCTGCCGAAGGCCATTCTGTTCTATCGCCAGATGCTGCAATGGATGGGCGGCATGGGGATCATCGTATTGGCGGTGGCGATACTGCCGATACTCGGCGTCGGCGGCATGCAGCTGTATCGGGCGGAAATGCCCGGGCCGCTGAAAGACAACAAGATGCGTCCACGCATCGCCGAAACCGCCAAAACCCTGTGGCTAATCTATGTATTGCTGACCGTCGCCTGTGCGCTGGCGCTCTGGGGGGCTGGGATGTCGGTGTTCGACGCCATCGGCCACAGTTTCTCGACCATTGCCATCGGCGGTTTTTCTACCCACGACGCCAGTATCGGTTATTACGCCAGTCCGACCATCAACACCATCATCGCCGTGTTCCTGCTGATTTCAGGCTGTAACTACGGCTTGCACTTCGCTTTGCTAAGCGGTCGCAGTCTGAAGGTGTATGGGCGCGATCCTGAATTCCGCATGTTCATCTTCGTCCAGTTGACGCTGGTGGTGGTATGCACGTTGGTGCTCTGGGGGCATGGCGTCTATAAGAGCGGTATGGAAACGCTCAATCAGGCGTTCTTCCAGGTGGTATCGATGGCGACCACGGCCGGTTTTACGACCGACAGCATCGCCAAGTGGCCGCTGTTTCTGCCTATGTTGTTGCTGTGCTCGGCGTTCATCGGCGGTTGCGCCGGCTCGACCGGCGGTGGCCTGAAGGTGATCCGTATCCTGCTTCTGTACCTGCAGGGATCGCGCGAGTTGAAAAGGTTGGTGCACCCCAACGCGGTCTATACCATCAAATTGGGCAACCGCGCGCTGCCGGAACGCATCCTGGAGGCGGTATGGGGATTCTTCTCTGCCTATGCGCTGGTGTTTATCGTCAGCATGCTGGCGATCATTGCCACCGGTGTTGACGACTTTTCCGCGTTCGCCGCAGTGACGGCAACGCTCAATAACCTCGGCCCCGGCTTGGGCGTAGTGGCGGATAACTTCACCACGATGCCGGCGGCGGCCAAGTGGATCCTGGTGGTGACGATGCTGTTCGGGCGCCTGGAAGTGTTCACATTGCTGGTGCTGTTCACGCCAACCTTCTGGCGTGAGTGAGCCTGATATAAGGAGTACGCCATGAAGGCATTGATACTTTATTCGAGCCGTGACGGGCAAACACGCGCTATCGCTTCTTATATAGCAAGCAAGCTGCAGGACACGCTGCGTTGTGAGGTGCTCGATCTGCTGCAGGCGCAACAGGTCGATCTTAGCCAGTATCAGCAGGTGATGATCGGCGCTTCTATCCGTTACGGGCACTTTAATCCGGCGCTGGATAAATTCGTCAAGCGTCATGCCGAGCAACTGAATCGAATGCCGAGCGCGTTCTTTGCCGTGAACCTGACCGCGCGTAAACCGGAAAAGCGCTCGCCGCAAACCAACGCTTATACCCGCAAGTTCCTGCTGGCCTCGCCGTGGCAGCCAAAACAGTGCGCGGTGTTTGCCGGCGCATTGCGTTATCCGCGCTATCGCTGGTTCGACCGCATCATGATTCAATTTATTATGCGTATGACGGGCGGTGAAACGGATACCAGTAAGGAAGTGGAGTACACCGATTGGCAGCAGGTCGACCGTTTCGCCCAGGAATTTAGCCAGATCCAGTACGAAAAGTGACAAAAATGCGGGTTTGGCCAGCGTTTTGCCGAAAAAACCCGCGCTTGAAAAGTTTTTTGCAATTAGGGGTTGCGGCCCGCCGAGAACTCCCTATAATGCGCCTCCACTGACCGGGAACAACGACTGACAAGCCGCCGGGTCAGCGAGAAGAAAGCGAAATAAACGCTTGACTCTCCGGGTGAAAAGCGTAATATACGCAGCCCGCGCCGATGAGTTTCTCGGCACTGCTCTTTAACAATTTATCAGACAATCTGTGTGGGCACTCCACAAGACGATATCCAGCATCTTCGGATGCAAAAAAATATCAAGTCTTGAAGAGTGACTAACTGAAGTAAAATTCATGCAGTAAATCTTTGAGCATCGCTTCTCGAGTGGAAGCAAATCAAGCTTTTAATTGAAGAGTTTGATCATGGCTCAGATTGAACGCTGGCGGCAGGCTTAACACATGCAAGTCGAGCGGTAGCACAAGAGAGCTTGCTCTCTGGGTGACGAGCGGCGGACGGGTGAGTAATGTCTGGGAAACTGCCTGATGGAGGGGGATAACTACTGGAAACGGTAGCTAATACCGCATAACGTCGCAAGACCAAAGAGGGGGACCTTCGGGCCTCTTGCCATCAGATGTGCCCAGATGGGATTAGCTAGTAGGTGGGGTAATGGCTCACCTAGGCGACGATCCCTAGCTGGTCTGAGAGGATGACCAGCCACACTGGAACTGAGACACGGTCCAGACTCCTACGGGAGGCAGCAGTGGGGAATATTGCACAATGGGCGCAAGCCTGATGCAGCCATGCCGCGTGTGTGAAGAAGGCCTTCGGGTTGTAAAGCACTTTCAGCGAGGAGGAAGGTGGTGAGCTTAATACGTTCATCAATTGACGTTACTCGCAGAAGAAGCACCGGCTAACTCCGTGCCAGCAGCCGCGGTAATACGGAGGGTGCAAGCGTTAATCGGAATTACTGGGCGTAAAGCGCACGCAGGCGGTTTGTTAAGTCAGATGTGAAATCCCCGGGCTCAACCTGGGAACTGCATTTGAAACTGGCAAGCTAGAGTCTCGTAGAGGGGGGTAGAATTCCAGGTGTAGCGGTGAAATGCGTAGAGATCTGGAGGAATACCGGTGGCGAAGGCGGCCCCCTGGACGAAGACTGACGCTCAGGTGCGAAAGCGTGGGGAGCAAACAGGATTAGATACCCTGGTAGTCCACGCTGTAAACGATGTCGATTTGGAGGTTGTGCCCTTGAGGCGTGGCTTCCGGAGCTAACGCGTTAAATCGACCGCCTGGGGAGTACGGCCGCAAGGTTAAAACTCAAATGAATTGACGGGGGCCCGCACAAGCGGTGGAGCATGTGGTTTAATTCGATGCAACGCGAAGAACCTTACCTACTCTTGACATCCAGAGAACTTTCCAGAGATGGATTGGTGCCTTCGGGAACTCTGAGACAGGTGCTGCATGGCTGTCGTCAGCTCGTGTTGTGAAATGTTGGGTTAAGTCCCGCAACGAGCGCAACCCTTATCCTTTGTTGCCAGCGGTTCGGCCGGGAACTCAAAGGAGACTGCCAGTGATAAACTGGAGGAAGGTGGGGATGACGTCAAGTCATCATGGCCCTTACGAGTAGGGCTACACACGTGCTACAATGGCATATACAAAGAGAAGCGACCTCGCGAGAGCAAGCGGACCTCATAAAGTATGTCGTAGTCCGGATTGGAGTCTGCAACTCGACTCCATGAAGTCGGAATCGCTAGTAATCGTAGATCAGAATGCTACGGTGAATACGTTCCCGGGCCTTGTACACACCGCCCGTCACACCATGGGAGTGGGTTGCAAAAGAAGTAGGTAGCTTAACCTTCGGGAGGGCGCTTACCACTTTGTGATTCATGACTGGGGTGAAGTCGTAACAAGGTAACCGTAGGGGAACCTGCGGTTGGATCACCTCCTTACCTAAAGATATTAGTTCGAGTGGCGTGCTCACACAGATTGTCTGATGAAAAAGTAACGAGCAAAGCGCTACCTGTTGATGCCATGAGTTATTCATGCTGATACGAACCGATTAAGTTATTCAGTTTAATCGGATTTTCGTGTCCCCATCGTCTAGAGGCCTAGGACACTGCCCTTTCACGGCTGTAACAGGGGTTCGAATCCCCTTGGGGACGCCATTCCGATAATGAGTGAAAGACATTATCACCGGTTAGCGATAACCGAAAAAATCTTAAAGATGACTTGCGAGTCATGTTTAAGATATTGCTCTTTAACAATCTGGAACAAGCTGAAAATTGAAACATGACGGCTGAAATTTATCCCTCCGTAGATGTACTGGGATAAAGAGTAACCTGTCATAGAGTCTCTCAAATGTTTGCAGCAAGAACGATGGAAACATCTTCGGGTTGTGAGGTTAAGTGACTAAGCGTACACGGTGGATGCCTAGGCAGTCAGAGGCGATGAAGGGCGTGCTAATCTGCGAAAAGCGTCGGTAAGGTGATATGAACCGTTATAACCGGCGATACCCGAATGGGGAAACCCAGTGTGTTTCGACACACTATCATGTCATGAATACATAGTGGCATGAGGCGAACCGGGGGAACTGAAACATCTAAGTACCCCGAGGAAAAGAAATCAACCGAGATTCCCCCAGTAGCGGCGAGCGAACGGGGAGGAGCCCAGAACCTGAATCGGCTTGTGTGTTAGTGGAAGCGTCTGGAAAGTCGCGCAGCAAAGGGTGATAGCCCCGTACACTAAAATGCACAGGTCGTGAGTTCGATGAGTAGGGCGGGACACGTGACATCCTGTCTGAATATGGGGGGACCATCCTCCAAGGCTAAATACTCCTGACTGACCGATAGTGAACCAGTACCGTGAGGGAAAGGCGAAAAGAACCCCGGCGAGGGGAGTGAAATAGAACCTGAAACCGTGTACGTACAAGCAGTGGGAGCACCTTCGTGGTGTGACTGCGTACCTTTTGTATAATGGGTCAGCGACTTATATTTTGTAGCAAGGTTAACCGTATAGGGGAGCCGTAGGGAAACCGAGTCTTAACTGGGCGATTAGTTGCAAGGTATAGACCCGAAACCCGGTGATCTAGCCATGGGCAGGTTGAAGGTTGGGTAACACTAACTGGAGGACCGAACCGACTAATGTTGAAAAATTAGCGGATGACTTGTGGCTGGGGGTGAAAGGCCAATCAAACCGGGAGATAGCTGGTTCTCCCCGAAAGCTATTTAGGTAGCGCCTCGTGAACTCATCTTCGGGGGTAGAGCACTGTTTCGGCTAGGGGGCCATCCCGGCTTACCAAACCGATGCAAACTCCGAATACCGAAGAATGTTATCACGGGAGACACACGGCGGGTGCTAACGTCCGTCGTGAAGAGGGAAACAACCCAGACCGCCAGCTAAGGTCCCAAAGTCATGGTTAAGTGGGAAACGATGTGGGAAGGCATAGACAGCCAGGATGTTGGCTTAGAAGCAGCCATCATTTAAAGAAAGCGTAATAGCTCACTGGTCGAGTCGGCCTGCGCGGAAGATGTAACGGGGCTAAACCATGCACCGAAGCTGCGGCAGCGACGCTTAGCGTTGTTGGGTAGGGGAGCGTTCTGTAAGCCGTTGAAGGTGGCCTGTGAGGGTTGCTGGAGGTATCAGAAGTGCGAATGCTGACATAAGTAACGATAAAGCGGGTGAAAAGCCCGCTCGCCGGAAGACCAAGGGTTCCTGTCCAACGTTAATCGGGGCAGGGTGAGTCGACCCCTAAGGCGAGGCTGAAAAGCGTAGTCGATGGGAAACAGGTTAATATTCCTGTACTTGGTGTTACTGCGAAGGGGGGACGGAGAAGGCTAGGCTAGCCGGGCGACGGTTGTCCCGGTTTAAGCGTGTAGGGGGTGTGACCTGGTAAATCCGGTTGCATACTAACCCTGAGGCGTGATGACGATGCACTACGGTGCAGAAGTAGTTGATGCCCTGCTTCCAGGAAAAGCCTCTAAGCTCTAGGTAACATTAAATCGTACCCCAAACCGACACAGGTGGTCAGGTAGAGAATACCAAGGCGCTTGAGAGAACTCGGGTGAAGGAACTAGGCAAAATGGTGCCGTAACTTCGGGAGAAGGCACGCTGGCATGTAGGTGAAGTCCTTCGCGGATGGAGCTGAAGCCAGTCGAAGATACCAGCTGGCTGCAACTGTTTAATAAAAACACAGCACTGTGCAAACACGAAAGTGGACGTATACGGTGTGACGCCTGCCCGGTGCTGGAAGGTTAATTGATGGGGTCAGCCGCAAGGCGAAGCTCTTGATCGAAGCCCCAGTAAACGGCGGCCGTAACTATAACGGTCCTAAGGTAGCGAAATTCCTTGTCGGGTAAGTTCCGACCTGCACGAATGGCGTAATGATGGCCAGGCTGTCTCCACCCGAGACTCAGTGAAATTGAACTCGCTGTGAAGATGCAGTGTACCCGCGGCAAGACGGAAAGACCCCGTGAACCTTTACTATAGCTTGACACTGAACATTGAGCCTTGATGTGTAGGATAGGTGGGAGGCTTTGAAGCGTGGACGCCAGTCTGCGTGGAGCCATCCTTGAAATACCACCCTTTAATGTTTGATGTTCTAACTCGGCCCCATAATCTGGGGTGAGGACAGTGTCTGGTGGGTAGTTTGACTGGGGCGGTCTCCTCCCAAAGAGTAACGGAGGAGCACGAAGGTTAGCTAATCACGGTCGGACATCGTGAGGTTAGTGCAAAGGCATAAGCTAGCTTGACTGCGAGAGTGACGGCTCGAGCAGGTACGAAAGTAGGTCTTAGTGATCCGGTGGTTCTGAATGGAAGGGCCATCGCTCAACGGATAAAAGGTACTCCGGGGATAACAGGCTGATACCGCCCAAGAGTTCATATCGACGGCGGTGTTTGGCACCTCGATGTCGGCTCATCACATCCTGGGGCTGAAGTAGGTCCCAAGGGTATGGCTGTTCGCCATTTAAAGTGGTACGCGAGCTGGGTTTAGAACGTCGTGAGACAGTTCGGTCCCTATCTGCCGTGGGCGTTGGAAGATTGAGAGGGGTTGCTCCTAGTACGAGAGGACCGGAGTGAACGCACCACTGGTGTTCGGGTTGTCATGCCAATGGCATTGCCCGGTAGCTAAGTGCGGAAAAGATAAGCGCTGAAAGCATCTAAGCGCGAAACTTGCCTCAAGATGAGTCTTCCCTGGGCCTTTAAGGCCCCTGAAGGAACGTTTAAGACTAAGACGTTGATAGGCTGGGTGTGTAAGTGCAGCGATGCATTGAGCTAACCAGTACTAATGATCCGTGAGGCTTAACCTTACAACACCGAAGGTGTTTTGGTGAGACCAAGACAATATTCAGCTTGTTTACAGATTGGTTCTGATGGCGACACGAGAGTGGCGCGGTTGGAATGAAACAGAATTTGCCTGGCGGCAATAGCGCGGTGGTCCCACCTGACCCCATGCCGAACTCAGAAGTGAAACGCCGTAGCGCCGATGGTAGTGTGGGGTCTCCCCATGCGAGAGTAGGACACTGCCAGGCATCAAACAAAGCCGAAAGCCCTGAACATCAGTTCAGGGCTTTTTGCTATGCGTGAAATAAATATCCTGACTGTATCTATTACTTTGAAAAATACCTTTTTGGCATATGTAGCTTAGTCTTATAAGGAAGCATAATGTTTTTTGTCGGGGAAATAGCCAGATCAATATATAATTGATAGCTTTAGATTATTATTTAAATAATAAAAATGCCTATTTATTAAGATGTTGATGAGAATTATCCGGTTATATCAAAGATAAATCTTAATTCTCCAGTGTATTATTCGATAAATTTCACGTTAATTAAAACAAATATTAGCCAGACGCCTCGAATCGAGTAGACTAGGCGAAAGATTATTTCCGTATAGGTACTGAACGTTATGTCTACTGAAAGCGCGTCTTTAAAAAACCACAATACGTTTGCGCTCCCGGTCAACGCAGCGCACCTGATCATAGCCGATAGAATTGAGCAGATGCTCAAGGTTTGGCAACAAACGCGCAAGCGTCAGGAGCCGCTGCTGATTCTCGGTGAAGGTAGCAACGTGCTGTTCCTGGAGGATTTTTCGGGCACGGTCATGGTCAATCAGCTAAAGGGTATCGACGTCCGGGAAGATAACGATGCCTGGCATCTCCACGTCAGCTCCGGTGAGAATTGGCATGATCTGGTGCAATATACGCTGCAGGCCGGGATCTGCGGTCTGGAGAACCTGGCGTTGATTCCTGGATTGGCTGGCTCCGCGCCTATTCAGAACATCGGCGCCTACGGCGTCGAATTGAAAGACGTTTGCGAGTATGTCGACCTGCTGGATTTCTCTACCGGCGCTATCGATCGCATTCCGGCTGCCGAATGTGGTTTCGGCTACCGGGAAAGTATTTTCAAACACCGTTTCCAAACCGGACATGTCATTGTCGGGCTGGGTTTACGCCTCAACAAACAGTGGCAACCCAAATTGAGCTACGGCGATCTTGCTAAGCTGGATCCCGCTACGGTGACGCCGCTTCAGGTATTTGAATCCGTATGCGCCATGCGCCGCAGCAAGCTGCCCGATCCGCGTGAAACCGGCAATGCCGGCAGCTTCTTCAAGAATCCGCTGGTGAACGCAGAGAAAGCCGCAGAACTCATCGCCAAATATCCTGGCATACCGCATTATCCGCAGCAGGATGGCCAGGTGAAGCTGGCCGCCGGCTGGCTTATCGACCAATGCGAGCTGAAAGGATATCGTCTCGGTGGTGCTGCGGTACACCGCCAGCAGGCGCTGGTGCTGGTGAACATCGACAACGCCCACAGCCAGGATGTGGTGGCGCTGGCGCGCCATGTACGCAAGACGGTGGCCGATAAATTTGGCGTCTGGCTGGAGCCTGAGGTGCGTTTTATTGGCGCGACCGGTGAGCTGAATGCCGTGGCGGTGCTGTCATGAAAGATACCAAGGTTCCGTTAAAACTGATCGCGCTGCTGGCCGACGGCGAATTCCATTCCGGGGAACACCTCGGTGAGTCACTCGGCATGAGCCGTGCTGCGATCAATAAGCATATTCAAACCATTCGCGAGTGGGGGCTGGATGTTTTTACCGTGCCTGGCAAAGGTTACAGCCTGCCTGGTGCCATCCAGCTGTTGGAAGCTGAGCGTATCCTCAGCCTGCTGGAAGACAAGCGTGTAAGCGTGTTGCCGGTGGTCGATTCCACCAACCAATACTTGCTGGACCGCATCGCCGAATTGCACTCCGGTGACGCCTGCGTCGCTGAATACCAACAGGCGGGGCGTGGGCGCCGCGGGCGGCAGTGGATCTCGCCATTCGGCGCTAATTTATACCTGTCGATGTTCTGGCGCTTGGAGCAAGGCCCGGCGGCGGCAATGGGGCTTAGCCTGGTGATCGGGATGGTGATGGCGGAAGTTCTGCAGCGTCTCGGTGCGGCAGACGTGCGCGTTAAGTGGCCTAACGATCTTTATCTGAACGATCGTAAACTGGCGGGGATCCTGGTCGAACTGACGGGAAAAACCGGCGATGCGGCTCAACTGGTCATCGGTGCCGGCATTAACCTGGCGATGCGGGATACCAACGCCAGCGCCATTACCCAGGGCTGGATTAACCTGCAGGAAGCGGGAATTCAGATCGATCGCAATGAGCTGGCTGCAACCCTGCTCAATGAGCTGCGTCAGTCGTTGAAACAGTTTGAGATAGACGGACTGGCGCCATTTATCGGTCGCTGGCGTACCCTGGATAACTTTATCGACAGACCGGTCAAGCTCCTGATTGGCGAGCGGCAGATTGTGGGCATCGCCCGAGGTATCGATTCGCAGGGGGCGCTACTACTGGAACAAGACGGAGAGATAAAACCCTTCATCGGCGGGGAGATATCACTGCGCAGTGCGGAATAGTTAGAGAAAGGGGGACGGCAACGTCCCCTGAATCGATCGGTAGGCTTACTTTCTTAAACGCACGCTTTCAACGGCGTGGTTAGCGCTTTTGGTCATGATCAGGCTGGCTCTCTCGCGCGTAGGCAGTATATTCTGCTGCAAATTCAATCCGTTAATTTCATTCCACAATTGCGTGGCGATATTAATCGCTTCCGGTTCCGGCAATTTTGAATAGTGATGGAAATAAGAATCGGGATTGGAAAATGCGCCCTGACGGAATTTCAGGAAGCGATTGATATACCAGCTTTGCAATAGCGTCTCCGGGGCATCAACATATATAGAGAAGTCGACAAAATCGGAAACGAATACGCGATGCGGATCGTGGGGGTAATCCATACCGCTTTGCAATACGTTAAGCCCTTCCAGGATCAGAATATCCGGCTGCTCGATGACTTTATTGCCCTCGGGCACAACGTCATAGATCAAATGGGAATAAACCGGGGCGGTGACGCGTTTGGCGCCGGATTTCACTTCCGACACGAATTTCACCAGGCTATGCATATCGTAAGACTGCGGGAAGCCTTTTTTCTTCATCAGGCCGCGTTCGTTCAGCACCTTATTTGGATGCAAGAAACCGTCGGTCGTGATCAGCTCAACGCTGCGGTGTTCCGGCCAGCGGCTCAGCAGTGCCTGCAACAAGCGCGCTGTTGTGCTCTTACCGACGGCTACGCTGCCGGCGATGCCGATGACATAGGGAATTTTTTGCCCGTCGGTGCCGAGGAATTGCTCCAGTACCGCCTGCCGCCGCAGGTTGGAGCTGATATAGAAGTTCAACAGTCGTGACAGCGGCAGATAAATCTGCGCAACTTCTTCCAACGAGAGATCTTCGTTAATCCCTTTCAGTTTAACGATCTCTTCTTCCGACAACGTCAGCGGCACCGAATCTCTCAACGCAGCCCATTGGGTACGATCGAACTGTAGGTAGGGCGTTGCTAAAGATTGATCTCTTTTTATCATAAGCCAAATTCTGCCTGTTAACGCAGGTTGGGAAAGGCGCCGGACGCCAGCTCCAGAGAATAAACAAGCTGCATATTATAGACAGCTTCGTTTTTGGCGTAGACTTTTTTCGCAAAAGTTGTCGATAGGCAGCAGTTTATGTCAATTGTGCGAAGCGGCGCGCAGTTGATAAAGCGGGGTTGCAAGGCGGTATCATCGGGGCCGGATACCGCCTGAAGGCTAGCTGGCGATGGCGCGCGAAGGTTGGTTCACGGCGAACAGGCGTTTGTAATAAATAACGGTTGGATGGTAATGCCCATCGGGCCCTGCCGCATAATCCGGTAGCTCGCCCAAACAGCGATAACCCAGGCTGCGATAAAGCGCTTCTGCTGCCGAACCGGCCTGCGTATCCAGGTACAATAGCCCGCGCTGCTGTTGCAGTGCCGCGTGCTCCAGTGACTTCATCAGCGCCTGACCTACGCCGTTTCGGCGAGCGCGGCTATGCACCAACAGCTTCACTACCTCCGCACGATTACGGCCGTTCGGCTTCTGGCAGAGCTCGAGTTGCACGGTGCCAACGACGCCGCGCTCGTCACGGGCAATCCACAGCAGCAGTTCACCTTTGGCCAAGGCCGGCCGCAGACTGTGGAAGTAGCTTTCGGCGTCTTCGTGAGGGATTAAGGTGTCGTAACCGACAGAAGCGCCGTGCGTGACGGCATCGGTCAACAGGCGGGCCAATTCATCGCGGTAAATCGGCAGCGTAGCGGCGTTGATAGGCACTATTTTCATCGGTCATTCCTCCTGGGATGGGGGTAATGAAGAGAAGCAATAAATGAGCCACAGCGGCGAAAGGCATGGCGACGGCAAAAGGGCGAGGGATCAGTGTAGCCCACGCCGCAGTTCGGGGCAGGTATCCCCTTTTTGGTGCATCGATCCCGCTCACAGTTTACCTGCGCGGGTTAAGTGTTTTGAGAAGCCCGACACGGAGAAAGCGGCGCTCAAGGCTTGCAAAAAGTGGATAAAATTGTAGAGAATGATTGCCGCGAGTGATGAATGTTTGCACGCCGCAGGCTGCGAATTGCATGACAGCATGCAAAATTGACTGATTTATGAGCGAAAGTGCGCGTAAAGCAATTTTTTTGTTGCATAGGTCGCCCGCTCTACCTAGAATGCGCTGCACTTGATGCCGGCTTAGCTCAGTAGGTAGAGCAACTGACTTGTAATCAGTAGGTCACCAGTTCGATTCCGGTAGCCGGCACCATTCAAGTCACAAGTAGTTAAAATCTGGTGGGGTTCCCGAGCGGCCAAAGGGAGCAGACTGTAAATCTGCCGTCACAGACTTCGAAGGTTCGAATCCTTCCCCCACCACCAAATCTTGCCTTCGGCGATTAACTGAGATGCGATAGATACCGCAACGGTTGATGGCGGGAGGAGAGGGCGAAAGCCTTCGGCAAGGTTCGAGCTGTGCAGCGCAAGGCGCAGCCGGCCCGAAGGATGCGAGCCGAGTGATGAACAATCCTGCTCCATCCCAAAATTCTACAGAAAAATCAGGTAGCCGAGTTCCAGGATGCGGGCATCGTATAATGGCTATTACCTCAGCCTTCCAAGCTGATGATGTGGGTTCGATTCCCACTGCCCGCTCCAAGATGTGCTGATATAGCTCAGTTGGTAGAGCGCACCCTTGGTAAGGGTGAGGTCGGCAGTTCGAATCTGCCTATCAGCACCACTTCTTAATTTCTCGCCCCCTGATTTTCTTTCTGTTCTGGATTCAACGAGCAAATGCTTGGTTGATGTGGTGATACCACCGATTTATCCGTGTCTTAGAGGGACAATCGATGTCTAAAGAAAAGTTTGAACGTACAAAACCGCACGTTAACGTCGGTACTATCGGCCACGTTGACCACGGTAAAACTACCCTGACTGCAGCGATCACTACCGTACTGGCTAAAACCTACGGCGGTTCTGCACGTGCTTTCGACCAGATCGATAACGCGCCAGAAGAAAAAGCTCGTGGTATCACCATCAACACCTCTCACGTTGAGTATGACACCCCGACTCGTCACTACGCGCACGTTGACTGCCCAGGGCACGCCGACTACGTGAAAAACATGATCACCGGTGCTGCTCAGATGGACGGCGCGATCTTGGTAGTAGCTGCGACTGACGGCCCAATGCCTCAGACCCGTGAGCACATCCTGCTGGGTCGTCAGGTTGGCGTTCCTTTCATCATCGTATTCATGAACAAATGCGACATGGTTGATGATGAAGAGCTGCTGGAACTGGTAGAAATGGAAGTTCGCGAACTGCTGTCCGCGTACGACTTCCCAGGCGACGACCTGCCAGTAATCCGCGGTTCCGCGCTGAAAGCGCTGGAAGGCGAAGCTGAGTGGGAAGCGAAAATCATCGAACTGGCTGAAGCCCTGGACAGCTACATCCCAGAGCCAGAGCGTGCTATCGACAAGCCGTTCCTGCTGCCAATCGAAGACGTATTCTCCATCTCCGGTCGTGGTACCGTTGTTACCGGTCGTGTTGAGCGCGGTATCATCAAAGTTGGCGAAGAAGTTGAAATCGTTGGTATCAAAGACACCGTTAAGTCTACCTGTACTGGCGTTGAAATGTTCCGCAAACTGCTGGACGAAGGCCGTGCTGGTGAGAACGTAGGTGTTCTGCTGCGTGGTATCAAACGTGAAGAAATCGAACGTGGTCAGGTACTGGCGAAGCCAGGCTCTATCAAGCCGCACACCCAGTTCGAATCTGAAGTGTACATCCTGAGCAAAGATGAAGGTGGTCGTCACACGCCATTCTTCAAAGGCTACCGTCCACAGTTCTACTTCCGTACCACTGACGTGACCGGTACCATCGAACTGCCAGAAGGCGTAGAGATGGTAATGCCTGGCGACAACGTGAACATGGTTGTCACCCTGATTCACCCAATCGCGATGGACGACGGTCTGCGTTTCGCAATCCGTGAAGGCGGCCGTACCGTTGGCGCAGGTGTTGTTGCTAAAGTTATCGCTTAATCGCTGATAAAGTTTGACGCGACACGCGGTAAAAGGGCATCATTTGATGCCCTTTTTCTACGCTGTGAACTAGAACCTATCTCATCAGCGATTTTGCAGTCATAATCATTGGTGAGATGGGCTCTTAAACCGTATTGACTGAAATACGTCATAGCGTAAAACACCGGGATAGCGCTGAAGCGGTATCCGATCGGTTTGGTTTGCCTCGCAATGCGAGGCAAAGTTGTTTGTTCTGAATCATCATTGTGACAGGTTGGTTTATGAGTGCGAATACCGAGGCTCAAGGGAGCGGACGCGGCCTGGAAGCGGCAAAGTGGCTGATCGTCGCCGTTCTGTTGGTTGTGGCTATTGTCGGTAACTATTACTACCGTGATTTAAGCCTGCCATTGCGCGCGCTGGCAGTTGTGCTGATCATCGCCGTTGCAGGTGCAGTGGCTCTGATGACCACCAAAGGCAAAGCCACCGTTGCGTTTGCCCGCGAAGCGCGTACCGAAGTACGTAAAGTGATTTGGCCAACTCGTCAGGAAACGCTACACACCACGTTGATCGTTGCCGCGGTAACCGCCGTGATGTCACTGATTCTGTGGGGGCTGGATGGTATTCTGGTCCGTCTGGTGTCGTTTATTACTGGCCTGAGGTTCTAAAATGTCTGAAGCTCCAAAAAAACGTTGGTACGTCGTTCAGGCGTTTTCCGGTTTTGAAGGTCGCGTAGCACAATCGCTGCGTGAACACATCAAACTGCACGATATGGAAGAGCTGTTCGGCGAAGTGATGGTGCCTACGGAGGAAGTGGTTGAAATCCGTGGCGGCCAGCGTCGCAAGAGCGAGCGTAAGTTCTTCCCTGGCTACGTGCTGGTGCAGATGGTGATGAATGACGCCAGCTGGCACCTGGTGCGCAGCGTACCGCGCGTCATGGGGTTCATCGGCGGGACGTCTGACCGTCCTGCGCCAATCAGCGATAAAGAAGTTGATGCGATCATGAACCGCCTGCAGCAGGTTGGTGACAAGCCGCGTCCGAAAACGCTGTTCGAACCGGGCGAGCTGGTGCGCGTCAACGACGGCCCGTTTGCCGATTTCAACGGTGTGGTCGAAGAAGTCGATTACGAGAAGAGCCGCCTGAAAGTTTCCGTTTCCATCTTTGGCCGTGCAACGCCGGTGGAACTGGACTTCAGCCAGGTTGAGAAAGGCTGATCGAATAATCAGCAATGAGTGGCGCGTTGCCGCTTGTCAAAGGCGCGAAATTGAACTACAATTTCGCGCCTTTTGTTTTTAGATGCCTTGCCTGATGCATGTTGGGCGGGGTGAAACACGGGGAGCCTCTTACGAGGCGATACTACCCAAACCGAGGAAATTTAAATGGCTAAGAAAGTACAAGCCTACGTCAAGCTGCAAGTTGCAGCTGGTATGGCGAACCCGAGCCCACCAGTGGGTCCAGCTCTGGGTCAGCAGGGCGTTAACATCATGGAATTCTGTAAGGCATTCAACGCTAAGACTGACAGCGTTGAAAAAGGTCTGCCGATTCCGGTTGTTATCACCGTTTATTCTGATCGCTCCTTCACTTTCGTTACCAAAACCCCGCCAGCAGCAGTTCTGCTGAAAAAAGCGGCTGGTATCAAGTCTGGTTCCGGTAAGCCGAACAAAGACAAAGTAGGTAAAGTGACCCGTGCTCAGGTACGTGAAATCGCAGAAACCAAAGCTGCGGACATGACTGGTTCTGACGTTGAAGCGATGACTCGCTCCATCGAAGGTACCGCTCGTTCCATGGGCCTGGTAGTGGAGGATTAAGAGATGGCTAAGCTGACCAAGCGCATGCGCGTGATCCGTGACAAAGTTGATGCTACTAAACAGTATGACATCACTGAAGCTGTTGCTCTGCTGAAAGAGCTGGCCACCGCTAAATTCGTAGAAAGCGTTGACGTTGCCGTTAACCTCGGCATCGACGCTCGTAAATCTGACCAAAACGTTCGTGGCGCTACCGTTCTGCCACACGGCACCGGTCGTTCCGTTCGCGTTGCCGTATTTGCCCAAGGCGCTAACGCTGAAGCAGCGAAAGCTGCCGGCGCAGAGCTGGTAGGTATGGACGATCTGGCTGACCAGATCAAGAAAGGCGAAATGAACTTCGACGTTGTTATTGCTTCCCCGGATGCAATGCGCGTTGTTGGTCAACTGGGCCAGATCCTGGGTCCACGCGGCCTGATGCCAAACCCGAAAGTGGGTACCGTTACTCCGAACGTTGCTGAAGCAGTGAAAAACGCTAAAGCAGGTCAGGTTCGCTACCGTAACGACAAAAACGGCATCATCCATACCACTATCGGTAAGGTTGATTTCGACGCAGACAAACTGAAAGAAAACCTGGAAGCCCTGCTGGTTGCGCTGAAAAAAGCAAAACCTTCTCAGGCGAAAGGCATGTACATCAAGAAAGTTAGCCTCTCCACCACCATGGGTGCTGGCGTTGCTATCGATCAGAGCGGTCTGTCTGCTGCAGCGAACTAATCGCATTTGCGATTATCGCTTTGACTTGGGGCCAAGATTTGTCTAGAATCTTATGCCCCAAGGTTTTGCTATTGGCTATGCCGTAGGCAAAACAAAGATTTTTCGGTTGGAGCCTGGCCTATCCAGGCCTCCGTCCAAGACCGCAGGTGTATCGCAAGATACTTAATCCTTCCTGCGTAGACGGTGACAGAGCCTAAGAAAATTTTTCTTTTTTATAAAAGAATGTCTTTGCTGGATTCTGCTCACCGTGTTAAGCCGCTCGGCGTGGCGTTTTACAAAGCGCCGAGTGAAGTGAGTTCCGGGGGATTTTCCCCGGCTAATCCAGGAGCAAAAAGCTAATGGCATTAAATCTTCAAGACAAACAAGCGATTGTTGCTGAAGTCAGCGAAGTAGCCAAAGGCGCGCTGTCTGCGGTTGTTGCGGATTCCCGCGGCGTTACCGTAGATAAAATGACTGAACTGCGTAAAGCAGGTCGTGAAGCTGGCGTTTACATGCGTGTTGTTCGCAACACCCTGATGCGTCGCGTAGTTGAAGGCACTCCATTCGAATGCCTGAAAGACACGTTTGTCGGTCCAACCTTGATTGCATTCTCTCACGAACACCCGGGCGCTGCTGCTCGTCTGTTCAAAGAGTTCGCGAAAGCGAATGCAAAATTCGAGGTTAAAGCTGCGGCCTTTGAAGGTGAGCTGATCCCAGCGGCGCAAATCGACCGCCTGGCGACGCTGCCAACTTACGAAGAAGCGATCGCACGCCTGATGGCAACCATGAAAGAAGCCGCTGCCGGCAAACTGGTTCGCACTCTGGCTGCAGTACGCGATCAGAAAGAAGCGGCGTAAGCCACTCTTTCTTAGCCTTTGCTAACGTATTTAAACTATTTCTGAATTTTAGGAACAATTGTTATGTCTATCACTAAAGACCAAATCCTGGAAGCAGTTGCCGCTATGTCCGTAATGGACGTTGTTGAACTGGTTTCCGCTATGGAAGAAAAATTCGGCGTTTCTGCTGCTGCTGCTGTAGCTGTTGCTGCTGGCCCAGCTGAAGCTGCTGAAGAGAAAACTGAATTCGACGTTATCCTGAAAGCTGCAGGCGCTAACAAAGTTGCTGTTATCAAAGCAGTACGTGGCGCTACCGGCCTGGGTCTGAAAGAAGCTAAAGACCTGGTTGAATCTGCTCCAGCCGCTCTGAAAGAAGGCGTGAGCAAAGATGACGCAGAAGCTCTGAAAAAATCTCTGGAAGAAGCTGGCGCAGAAGTTGAAGTTAAATAAGCCAACCTTTCCGGTTGCAGCCTAGTCTTTTAGGCTGATGGCTGGTGACTTTTTAGTCACCAGCCTTTTTGCGCTGTAGGGCGCCAGTAGCGTTTCACACTGTTTGGCTGCTGGTTTCGCCTCCCAATGTTTGTTTCTATTGACGACTTAATATACCGCGGTCTTTGCACTACCAGGAGTTCTGGGGGAAGACGCGATGAAATGGTTTAAGCGTGATAGCAAGAGACATTGCGGAAAGTGTTCCCGCTTTCCGGTCGACAAAACGGTGTTGCATGAACTGTCCCTAATCGGACGGACAGATTGGGTCACTGATCAGCGAGCTGAGGAACCCTATGGTTTACTCCTATACCGAGAAAAAACGTATTCGTAAGGATTTTGGTAAACGTCCACAAGTGCTGGACATACCATATCTCCTTTCTATCCAGCTTGACTCGTTCCAGAAGTTTATCGAGCAAGATCCAGAAGGGCAGTACGGCCTTGAAGCCGCATTCCGTTCTGTTTTCCCTATCCAGAGCTACAGTGGCAATTCGGAGCTGCAATACGTTAGCTACCGTCTTGGTGAGCCGGTCTTCGACGTCAAAGAGTGCCAGATCCGTGGTGTGACGTTCTCTGCACCGCTGCGCGTAAAACTGCGCCTGGTTATCTATGAGCGCGAAGCGCCTGAAGGTACGGTCAAAGACATCAAGGAACAAGAAGTCTACATGGGCGAAATTCCGCTCATGACCGAAAACGGCACCTTTGTGATCAACGGTACTGAGAGGGTTATCGTATCTCAGTTGCACCGTAGTCCTGGCGTATTCTTCGACAGCGATAAGGGTAAAACCCACTCCTCGGGTAAAGTGCTGTACAACGCACGCATCATCCCTTACCGCGGTTCATGGTTGGACTTCGAGTTCGATCCGAAAGACAACCTGTTCGTGCGTATCGACCGTCGCCGCAAACTGCCTGCGACCATCATTCTGCGCGCGCTGAACTACACCACTGAACAGATCCTCGACCTGTTCTTTGACAAGATCGTCTTCGAAATCCGCGACAACAAGCTGCAGATGGAGCTGGTGCCAGAGCGCCTGCGTGGTGAGACCGCTTCGTTCGACATCGAAGCCAACGGCAAGATCTACGTAGAGAAAGGCCGTCGCATCACCGCTCGTCATATCCGTCAGCTGGAAAAAGACGACATTCAGAGCATTGAAGTACCGGTAGAGTACATCGCGGGCAAAGTGGTCGCGAAAGACTATATCGATACCAATACCGGCGAACTGATCTGCGCAGCCAACATGGAGCTGTCGCTGGATCTGCTGGCCAAGCTGAGCCAGTCCGGCCACAAGCGCATCGAAACGCTGTTCACCAACGATCTGGATCACGGCGCGTACATCTCTGAAACGCTGCGTGTCGATCCGACCAACGATCGTCTGAGCTCGCTGGTAGAAATCTACCGCATGATGCGCCCTGGTGAGCCGCCAACGCGCGAAGCTGCCGAAAGCCTGTTCGAGAACCTGTTCTTCTCCGAAGACCGCTACGATCTGTCCGCGGTGGGTCGCATGAAGTTCAACCGTTCTCTGCTGCGCGACGAGATCGAAGGTTCGGGCATCTTGAGCAAAGACGACATCATCGAAGTGATGAAGAAGCTCATCGATATCCGTAACGGCAAGGGCGAAGTGGACGATATCGACCACTTGGGCAACCGTCGTATCCGCTCCGTCGGCGAAATGGCCGAGAACCAGTTCCGCGTAGGTCTGGTGCGTGTTGAGCGTGCGGTGAAAGAGCGTCTGTCTCTGGGCGATCTGGATACCCTGATGCCTCAAGACATGATCAACGCCAAGCCGATTTCGGCGGCGGTGAAAGAGTTCTTCGGTTCCAGCCAGCTGTCCCAGTTCATGGACCAGAACAACCCGCTGTCCGAGATCACGCACAAGCGTCGTATCTCCGCACTGGGCCCGGGTGGTCTGACCCGTGAGCGCGCCGGCTTTGAAGTTCGAGACGTACACCCGACCCACTACGGTCGCGTGTGCCCAATCGAAACGCCGGAAGGTCCAAACATCGGTCTGATCAACTCCCTGTCCGTGTACGCACAGACTAACGAGTATGGCTTCCTGGAAACCCCGTACCGCCGCGTGCGTGACGGCGTGGTGACCGATGAAATCAACTACCTGTCTGCTATTGAAGAAGGCAACTTCGTTATCGCCCAGGCGAACTCCAACCTGGATGAAGAAGGCCGCTTCGTAGAAGACCTGGTCACCTGTCGTAGCAAAGGCGAATCAAGCCTGTTCAGCCGCGACCAGGTTGACTACATGGACGTATCCACCCAACAGGTTGTTTCCGTTGGTGCTTCACTGATTCCATTCCTGGAACACGATGACGCCAACCGTGCATTGATGGGTGCGAACATGCAACGTCAGGCCGTACCAACCCTGCGCGCTGACAAGCCGCTGGTCGGTACCGGTATGGAACGCGCTGTAGCGGTTGACTCCGGCGTAACCGCCGTTGCCAAACGCGGCGGTGTGATCCAGTACGTGGATGCTTCCCGTATCGTTATCAAAGTTAACGAAGACGAGATGTACCCGGGCGAAGCAGGTATCGATATTTACAACCTGACCAAGTACACCCGTTCTAACCAGAACACCTGCATCAACCAGATGCCGTGTGTGAATCTGGGTGAGCCAATCGAGCGCGGCGACGTGCTGGCGGATGGCCCATCGACAGACCTGGGCGAACTGGCACTGGGCCAGAACATGCGCGTAGCGTTCATGCCTTGGAACGGCTACAACTTCGAAGACTCCATCTTGGTCTCCGAGCGCGTGGTGCAGGAAGATCGCTTCACCACCATCCACATTCAGGAACTGGCGTGCGTGTCTCGCGACACCAAGCTGGGGCCTGAAGAGATCACCGCCGACATCCCTAACGTGGGTGAAGCTGCGCTCTCCAAGCTGGATGAATCCGGTATCGTGTATATCGGTGCTGAAGTGACCGGCGGTGACATTCTGGTCGGTAAGGTAACGCCTAAAGGCGAAACCCAACTGACGCCGGAAGAGAAGCTGCTGCGTGCGATCTTCGGTGAGAAAGCGTCTGACGTTAAAGACTCTTCTCTGCGTGTACCGAACGGCGTTTCCGGTACGGTTATCGACGTGCAGGTCTTCACCCGCGATGGCGTGGAAAAAGACAAGCGTGCGTTGGAAATCGAAGAGATGCAGCTGAAGCAGGCGAAGAAAGACCTGACGGAAGAACTGCAGATCCTGGAAGCCGGCCTGTTTGCACGTATCCACGCGGTGCTGGTTGCCGGTGGCATCGAAGCCGACAAGCTGAGCAAGCTGCCGCGCGATCGCTGGCTGGAACTGGGCCTGACCGACGAAGAGAAGCAAAACCAGCTGGAGCAGCTGGCTGAGCAGTACGACGAACTGAAATCTGACTTCGAGAAGAAGCTGGAAGCCAAGCGTCGTAAGATCACTCAGGGCGACGATCTGGCGCCGGGCGTGCTGAAAATCGTCAAGGTTTATCTGGCCGTTAAGCGTCAGATCCAACCGGGTGACAAGATGGCGGGCCGCCACGGTAACAAGGGTGTTATCTCCAAGATCAACCCGATCGAAGATATGCCTTACGATGAAAACGGCACGCCGGTAGACATCGTACTGAACCCGCTGGGCGTACCATCACGTATGAACATCGGTCAGATCCTGGAAACCCACCTGGGTATGGCTGCGAAAGGCATCGGTGAGAAAATCAACCAGATGCTGAAGCAGCAGCAGGAAGTGGCCAAGCTGCGTGAGTTCATCCAGAAGGCCTACGATCTGGGCGACGACGTTTGCCAGAAAGTTGACCTGAACACCTTCAGCGACGACGAAGTGCTGCGTCTGGCAGAGAACCTGAAAAAAGGTATGCCGATCGCAACGCCGGTGTTTGACGGTGCGAAAGAGACTGAAATCAAGAAGCTGCTGGAAATGGGCGGTATCCCGACCTCCGGTCAGATCACGCTGTTCGATGGCCGTACCGGTGAGCAATTCGAGCGCCAGGTTACTGTCGGCTATATGTACATGCTGAAACTGAACCACTTGGTTGACGATAAAATGCACGCCCGTTCAACCGGTTCTTACAGCTTGGTTACTCAGCAACCTCTGGGTGGTAAAGCGCAGTTCGGTGGTCAACGCTTCGGTGAGATGGAAGTGTGGGCACTGGAAGCATACGGCGCGGCTTATACCCTGCAGGAAATGCTCACCGTTAAGTCGGATGACGTTAACGGCCGTACCAAGATGTACAAAAACATCGTGGATGGCGACCACCGGATGGAGCCAGGCATGCCGGAATCCTTCAACGTACTGTTGAAAGAAATCCGCTCGCTCGGCATCAACATCGAACTGGAAGACGAGTAATCGTCACTCCGGCTCAGGCTCCCCGCCTAAGGGAGCCTGAGGGTGGTTGTTCAGGTCACACGGGTACCTACTGCGGTTGTGGGTACCCAACAGGTTTAACTCCGACAGGAGCCAATCCGTGAAAGACTTATTGAAGTTTCTGAAAGCGCAAACTAAGACCGAAGAGTTTGATGCGATCAAGATTGCTCTGGCCTCGCCAGACATGATCCGTTCGTGGTCGTTCGGTGAAGTTAAGAAGCCGGAAACCATTAACTACCGTACGTTCAAACCAGAGCGTGACGGCCTTTTCTGCGCCCGTATCTTCGGGCCGGTAAAAGATTACGAGTGCCTGTGCGGTAAGTACAAGCGCTTGAAACACCGCGGCGTGATCTGTGAGAAGTGCGGCGTTGAAGTGACCCAGACCAAAGTGCGTCGTGAGCGCATGGGCCACATCGAGCTGGCTTCGCCGACCGCGCACATCTGGTTCCTGAAATCGCTGCCATCCCGCATCGGTTTGCTGCTGGATATGCCGCTGCGTGACATCGAACGCGTACTGTACTTCGAATCCTATGTGGTGGTCGAAGGCGGTATGACCAACCTCGAGCGCCGTCAGATCCTGACCGAAGAGCAGTATCTGGACGCGCTGGAAGAGTTCGGTGACGAATTCGACGCCAAGATGGGTGCGGAAGCTATTCAGGCCCTGTTGAAAAACATGGATCTGGAAGCCGAGTGCGAGCAGCTGCGTGAAGAGCTGAACGAAACCAACTCCGAAACCAAGCGCAAGAAGCTGACCAAGCGTATCAAGCTGCTGGAAGCGTTCGTACAGTCTGGCAACAAGCCGGAGTGGATGATCCTGACCGTGCTGCCGGTACTGCCGCCGGATCTGCGCCCGCTGGTTCCGCTGGATGGCGGTCGTTTCGCGACCTCGGATCTGAACGATCTGTATCGCCGCGTGATCAACCGTAACAACCGTCTGAAACGCCTGCTGGATCTGGCTGCGCCTGACATCATCGTGCGCAACGAAAAGCGTATGCTGCAAGAAGCGGTAGACGCCCTGCTGGATAACGGCCGTCGCGGTCGTGCCATCACCGGTTCCAACAAACGTCCTCTGAAATCTTTGGCCGACATGATCAAAGGTAAGCAGGGTCGTTTCCGTCAGAACCTGCTCGGTAAACGCGTTGACTACTCCGGCCGTTCCGTAATCACCGTAGGTCCATACCTGCGTCTGCATCAGTGCGGTCTGCCTAAGAAGATGGCGCTGGAGCTGTTCAAACCGTTCATCTACGGCAAGTTGGAGCTGCGTGGCCTGGCCACCACCATCAAAGCCGCCAAGAAAATGGTTGAGCGTGAAGAAGCCGTCGTTTGGGATATCCTGGACGAAGTGATCCGCGAACACCCGGTACTGCTGAACCGTGCACCAACCCTGCACCGTTTGGGTATCCAGGCGTTTGAACCGGTTCTGATCGAAGGTAAAGCGATCCAGCTGCACCCGCTGGTTTGTGCGGCCTATAACGCCGACTTCGATGGTGACCAGATGGCTGTTCACGTACCGCTGACGCTGGAAGCCCAGCTGGAAGCGCGTGCGCTGATGATGTCCACCAACAACATCCTGTCCCCAGCGAACGGCGAGCCAATCATCGTTCCTTCTCAGGACGTTGTACTGGGTCTGTACTACATGACCCGCGACTGTGTTAACGCCAAGGGCGAAGGCATGGTGCTGAACGGTTCCAAAGAAGCTGAGCGTGTTTACCGCGCCGGCCTGGCGTCTCTGCATGCGCGCGTTAAAGTGCGTATCACCGAAGACGTCAAAAACGCCGAAGGCGAATGGACTTCTCAGACCAGCATCATCGACACCACCATCGGCCGCGCCATCCTGTGGATGATCGTACCGAAAGGTCTGCCGTACTCGATCGTTAACCAGCCTTTGGGCAAGAAAGCGATCTCCAAGATGCTGAACACCTGTTACCGCATCCTGGGCCTGAAGCCGACCGTTATCTTTGCTGACCAGATCATGTACACCGGTTTTGCTTACGCAGCCCGTTCCGGCGCTTCCGTAGGTATCGACGACATGGTTATCCCGGCCAAGAAAGCGGAGATCATCGAAGAAGCGGAAACCGAAGTTGCCGAGATCCAGGAGCAGTTCCAGTCTGGTCTGGTTACCGCCGGCGAACGCTACAACAAAGTGATCGATATCTGGGCTGCAGCGAACGAACGCGTTGCGAAAGCGATGATGGAAAACCTGTCGGTAGAAGACGTGGTTAACCGTGACGGCGAAGTGGAACAGCAAGTTTCCTTCAACAGCATCTTTATGATGGCCGACTCCGGTGCGCGTGGTTCCGCCGCTCAGATTCGTCAGCTGGCCGGTATGCGTGGTCTGATGGCGAAGCCGGACGGCTCCATCATCGAAACGCCAATCACCGCGAACTTCCGTGAAGGTCTGAACGTACTCCAGTACTTCATCTCCACCCACGGTGCTCGTAAAGGTCTGGCGGATACCGCACTGAAAACCGCGAACTCCGGTTATCTGACCCGTCGTCTGGTTGACGTGGCGCAGGATCTGGTTGTGACCGAAGACGACTGTGGCACCCACGACGGCATCCTGATGACTCCGGTTATCGAAGGTGGCGACGTGAAAGAGCCGCTGCGTGAACGCGTTCTGGGCCGTGTGACGGCAGAAGACGTCCTCAAGCCGGGTACGGCGGACATTCTGGTGCCACGCAACACCCTGCTGAACGAGAAGGCGTGTGACCTGTTGGAAGAGAACTCTGTCGACAGCGTTAAAGTCCGTTCCGTGGTGAGCTGTGAAACCGACTTTGGTGTGTGTGCAAACTGCTACGGTCGCGACCTGGCACGTGGCCACATCATCAACAAAGGTGAAGCCATCGGCGTTATCGCGGCACAGTCCATCGGTGAGCCGGGTACACAGCTGACGATGCGTACGTTCCACATCGGTGGTGCGGCATCTCGTGCGGCTGCTGAATCCAGCATCCAGGTGAAAAACAAGGGTAGCCTCAAGCTGAGCAACGCGAAGTTCGTTATGAACGCCGCAGGCAAGCTGGTGATCACCTCGCGTAACACCGAACTGAAACTGATCGACGAATTCGGCCGTACCAAAGAAAGCTACAAGGTGCCTTACGGTGCCGTGATGGGCAAAGGCGACGGTGAAGAAGTTAACGGCGGCGAAACCGTTGCTAACTGGGATCCGCACACCATGCCGGTCATCAGTGAAGTCAGCGGCTTCATTCGCTTCGCGGACATGGTTGACGGCCAGACCATTACTCGCCAGACCGACGAACTGACCGGTTTGTCTTCTCTGGTCGTTCTGGACAGCGCAGAGCGTACCGGTAGCGGTAAAGACCTGCGTCCGGCACTGAAAATCGTTGACGCTCAGGGCGAAGACGTATTGATCCCAGGCACCGATATGCCTGCTCAATACTTCCTGCCGGGCAAAGCGATCGTTCAGCTGGAAGACGGCATTCAGATCGGTGCGGGTGATACCCTGGCACGTATTCCTCAGGAATCCGGCGGTACCAAGGATATTACCGGTGGTCTGCCGCGCGTTGCCGACCTGTTCGAAGCACGCCGTCCGAAAGAGCCGGCAATCCTGGCTGAAATCAGCGGGATTATCTCGTTCGGTAAAGAGACCAAAGGCAAACGTCGCCTGGTGATCTCTCCGCTGGACGGCAGCGACGCTTACGAAGAGATGATTCCGAAATGGCGTCAGCTCAACGTGTTCGAAGGCGAAGTGGTGGAACGTGGTGACGTCGTTTCCGACGGCCCAGAGTCTCCGCACGACATTCTGCGTCTGCGTGGTGTGCATGCGGTTACCCGCTACATCACCAACGAAGTGCAGGAAGTTTACCGTCTGCAAGGCGTTAAGATTAACGATAAGCACATCGAAGTTATCGTTCGTCAGATGCTGCGTAAAGGCACCATCGTTAGCGCTGGTGGCTCCGAGTTCCTGGAAGGCGAGCAGGCTGAAGTGTCTCGCGTCAAGATTGCCAACCGTCAGCTGGAAGCTGAAGGTAAAATCGCGGCAACCTTCTCGCGCGATCTGCTGGGTATCACCAAGGCTTCCTTGGCGACCGAGTCCTTCATCTCCGCTGCATCGTTCCAGGAAACGACGCGCGTTCTGACCGAAGCTGCCGTAGCCGGCAAGCGTGATGAACTGCGTGGCCTGAAAGAGAACGTCATCGTGGGCCGTCTGATTCCAGCCGGTACCGGTTACGCTTATCATCAGGATCGCATGCGTCGTCGTGCTCAGGGTGAAGCGCCGGTTGTTCCGCAAGTCAGCGCGGAAGAAGCGACGGCTAACCTGGCCGAGCTGCTCAACGCAGGCCTGGGCGGCAGCGACGACGAGTAATCGTCATCCGCGCCGCGGGCCCGGTATGCCGGGCCCATCGCCAGATAAACCGCTCCTTTGGGGGCGGTTTTTTTTCGCCTCATGCCGGGGCCGAGCAAACTTTGCTACTATGGTTACAGCAGAAATTGACCGGCGATTTTTACCAGACAACCAAGGACAGTGCGAACATGGACAGCCTCATTACCTTCGAAAAATTGACGGCGCAACACCTGCCTTACCTGTATGAGATCCGCTTTTCCGTTGAAGAAAACCTGCTGCACCCGCATCAGATCCAGTACCTGCAGCGCAAACAGGCGCTGGAGGACATCAACCAGGGCGGCGGCTGGATCTGCAAGCATGGCGACGACTATGCCGGCGTTGGCTTCGGGCTATTCATCCCTGAACCGCTGATCGGCGGTCTGTTCGTGAAGCCGGAATACCAGTCGAAGGGGATCGGCTCCGCCTTGCTGGCCCGGATCACTCACTGGATGTTTGAGCACGGCGCCGAAGCGATCCACTTAACCACCGATCCTGGCTCCAAAGCCGAAGGCTTTTATCAACATCACGGCTGGGCCGTGGTCGGGCAGGATGAGTTCGGCCAGGCCGAACTGGTGAAACGTAAAGAGGGTGAATAATGACAATCAAAGGATTGATGACGTTACTGCTGCTTTCGCTGTTCAGCGCACCGCTGTATGCGGCCGTTGACTATTTTTACCTGAAACCGCTCGACGGCGAGAAGATCAAGATAACCCGGCAGATGCTGGAGGCGATGCCGGCGTACACGATTAAAACCTCGACCAATTTCACCCCGGAAGATACGTTCACCGGCGTTGAGTTTGCCGAGCTGGTGAAAGCCTATCACCTGAAAGGTCAGTCGGTGCGCGCTTTCGCCTGGGACGATTACTCCTACTCGATGCCGATTGACGAGATGATTAAATACCGCGTGATCGTCGCCTATCAGCGCGGTGGCAAGCCGATCGACGTTGGGGAGCTGGGGCCGTTCGCCATTATTTATCCACGCGATGGCTACGCCGAGCTGAATAACCTGGATGTGAATGCGAAAACCGTCTGGCAAGTTAAACGGCTGGAGCTGAAATAAGATGAGCAAAAAACTGATCGGTACTCTTATCGCGTTGGTTGCCATCTTCTCCTTATTGATTTTGTTGATTGCCATTAACTTCGGCGGCGTAAAAGAGCGCTACAAGCAAATCGAGCCCAATCTGGACAACTACTCGGTGGCCGAGATCCTTTTTCTGGCGTTTGAAAGGACCAAAACCGCGCTGCTGCTCAGTGAAAACAACGACTACGACGCCTTCCAGATCAAAAAGAAAATCTTCTACTCGAAGATTCAGATCCTGGAGAGCCGTTCGACCTTCAGCGACTCTTTTTATTACGACGACGAGTTCATCAAGAATGTTGCGCTGCTGAAGCAGCAGTACCGCACGTTGGACGATCTCTCCGCCGGCTTGCTGGTGGGGCAGAAAAACAAGGCGGACATTCTCTCTTATATGGATGATATCGAGGGTACGCTGGTCGATATCCAGGAGATTATTTATCGGATACAGATTAAAAACTTTACCGAAGTGAAAGGCATCATTCAGGACAATTCGAGTAAAGCCGAGATGTTCGCCATCTTTTCGCTGATTTTGGTGTTCCTGATGATGTTTCTGGTGCTGAGGAATGCCTTCTCGTTGAAAGAGATCATCAAGAACAAGAACATCTTCATTTCTTCCATCTACCACGAGATCGCCGGCTCGACCCAGGCCATCGTCATTGCCGCAGATATCATGGAACACGAGCTGGCGCAGGAAGAGTTGAAAAAAGAAGCCCGCCTGATCTCCTATCACGGTAATAAGATCGCCGAACAAACGCGCGAGGTAATGGATTATTCTCGGCTTGAGATGGGAGAAGTTAAAATCAATATTTCCACCTTCCGGTTGAATGAGGTGGTGGACGATGCCGTAACCGGCATCGGCGCCGGGCGCGGCAATCGCCTCGTGATTCACCGTTCGTCTTATGCCGGCCTGATTGCTTCTGATAAATACAAGCTCTACCGAATATTGGCCAACCTGCTCAGCAACGCGGACAAATTTACCCATCGGGGCGTGGTTACCCTCAATGTGAAGCTGTGCCACGGCAATCTGTATTTGCGGGTGAAAGATACCGGCATCGGGTTTAACGTCGATAACCTGGATCGGTTATATAAGGCATTCAATCAGGGGGTGGAAAGGGAAACGCGGCAGGGGTTGGGGCTGGGGCTGACCATTATCAAAAATTACGTCACGACGATGAAAGGCACCATTAAAGCCAAATCCGTCGAAGGAGTGGGCTCATCGTTTTTGATCCGCATCCCGGTCAAACTAATTAAAGAATAGGTTGGACAGCAGCAGCGAGGAGATAATCAGCGGCTTGGTCGGTTTTTCCACCAGGTGTACGTCATAGTGCAGGATCATATCGCCGATGTTTTTCTCGTAGTGATTCAGCTGGCCGGTCAGAATAATAATGCGGGCGTGCGGATCGAGAACGTCTTTAATTTTTTTCACGACGCGTTCGGAGGTCTCGCCGAAGTCCAACAGCCAGTCCAGAATAAACGCCTCAAAGGACTGCTGTTCCAGCGCGGCCAGCATGGCGTCCGCCGTCTGAAAGGTCTCAGTCTCGATGCCGTATCGGCTGGCGATCTTCTTCAACAGTTCGAGAATATCGCCGTCATTATCCAGGATCGCGATACGCGGGGCCGGCAGAAAGTCTATCTTGTTGACTTTGTACAGCGGAGCATCGGCGGCATGTTCCCGATTGGTGCTGATGATGAAAAGATCGTCTTTTTTGTAGGCGTAGGTTTCGTCGCTGTCCGCTTGCGTGACCGGGCACTCGTCGACCTCTATGTTGCAGCGCTTGTGAATGCTGTTCATGATAAAGACGCCGTTATGCGTCCTTTGGCCGGCAAAGGGCTCGTTGAAGTACTGGAAAACCTTTTTGACTTCATCGAGGGTGATACCTCTTTTGCCATCCAGTTTCTGTTTGGCGCTGTTGTACTGAAGGTTCAGTATGTTGGCCATCGTGGAGGCATGCTTTCTGTCGCCAACTCCTTTCAGAGTGAGCAACGCGCTGATTGCATCGATGTAATTTGGCGTTTTCTTCATGACAACCTTGGCTTTTTTGATGTTGACCGCAAGCGCTGAAAAACCTGCGCAAGAACCCGTGCTGGATTATAGATGATGCCCCGGAGCTTGCGGCGATATCAGTTTGATTTTCCTTGGCAAACTCAGAACACACTCGATACTAAATAAAAAAACACTCAAAAGACATTCACATTTAACCGTTTATGTGGTTAATTAGCGCACATACTGTGTGATTCGCGTCCTGGGGGGGTGCCAGTCTCACAAAATAAACCGCCTGCTCTTGTCCGTAAGCAGGGAGCAGGCGGCAAAAAGATCCGCGGCCAACACCAGGGCCATTGGCAGCACCGGGGATGACGACTCGAACCTCTCTTCGTCGCTGTACCTTCTTTTTTCCTCTTTCCCCACTTTTCTGCCGCAACAGCGTCCTATGAGTCTCACCGCTGAGTGAGTGCCGAGCACCGCTAGGCCACAGTCCTTTAGCCGACAAGACAACCTGTCCGTACGCCCTTACAGGCCGCGATACGCCATATGCGCGTTGCCGCAGGCGAGGGCCCGGCGTCGCGCAAGAGAATCTCCGGCGCGATCCGGGATGGGATAAGGCGGGGCCATCGAGAGGGAGACGGCCCCGGCCGGCGCCGGGTTTGGCGGTCGGCAAGGTCACTATAGCCGGCGGGTCTGCCGGCACCAGCGCCACCGTTCGGCATTGCGCGGCCGTTCCAGCGTTTTCTTCACGCGGCGGTAAACGTTGCCGCTTATTGCGCGCTGCGTCCCAGATAATCGTCCCAGTCTTTCCACACCGGCTGCAGCCCGGCATTGCTGATAGCCTCGGCGACCTGCTGCGGCGTGCGGCCGTCGTGCGGCTCGAACTGTTCCAATTCCGGCGGTACGTCGTCGGCATAGCCGCCGGGCTGCGTCTTGGATCCGGCGCTGACGCTGTTGATCGCCACCGGGATCATATGATCGCGGAAGTACGGCGACTCACGCGTAGACAGCGACAGCTCAACGTCCGGCGCGAACAGCCGGAAGGCGCAGATCAGCTGCACCAGCTGAGGCTCGCTCATGATCGACGCCGGCTCAATGCCGCCGGCGCAGGGGCGCAGACGCGGGAACGAGATCGAGTAGCGGCTCTGCCAGTAGGCTTGCTGCAGGTAGAACAGATGTTCCGCCAGCAGGTAGCAGTCGGTGCGCCAACTGTTGGATAGGCCGATCAACGCGCCGAGGCCGATCTTGTCGATCCCGGCGCGCCCCAGGCGATCCGGCGTGGCCAGACGCCAATGGAAATCCTGCTTCTGGCCGCGCAAATGGTGCTGCAGATAGGTGGCCGGATGGTAGGTTTCCTGATAGACCAGCACGCCGTCCAGGCCCAGCGTTTTCAGTTCGGCGTACTCGTCCTGCGCCAGCGGCTGCACTTCCATCATCAGCGAGCTGAAGTGGCGGCGGATTGCCGGGATGTGCTGACGGAAATAGTCCATGCCGACCTTGGTCTGATGCTCGCCGGTGACCAGCAACAGGTGTTCGAACCCCAGCGCCTTGATGGCTTCGCACTCGCGTGCGATCTCCGCCGCATCGAGCGTTTTGCGCTTGATGCGGTTGCTCATCGAAAAACCGCAATAGGTACAGTCGTTGGCACACAGGTTAGAGAGGTACAGCGGCACATAGAAGCTGACGACGTTGCCGAAGCGCTGACGGGTCAGCTGCTGCGCGCGCTGCGCCAGCGGTTCCAGATACGGCGCGGCGGCTGGGGAGATCAGCGCCATAAAGTCGTCACGCGTCAGTTTGTCGGCGTTCAACGCGCGTTCCACGTCGCGTGCGGTTTTGCCGTTGATGCGCAGCGTAATGTCGTCCCAATCCAGCTGTTGCCAGCGGCTACTGAAATCGTCGCCCATCACTGTGCCTCCTCTGGCTGGCTGAGGAAGGCGGTCAGCGGGCTGGAGGCGGCTGCACCGCGCTGGCTAGCGCCCAATCCGGCGCTGCGCGCCAGCTCGCCGGCCTCCAGCGCCAGGCGAAACGCCCGCGCCATTTGCACTGGGTCGCGCGCCACGGCGATGGCGGTATTCACCAGCACCGCGTCGGCGCCCAGTTCCATCGCTTCCAGCGCGTGGCTCGGCGCGCCGATGCCGGCGTCGACCACCACCGGCACCTTGGCCTGCTCGATGATGATCTCGAGGAAGTCACGGGTGCGCAGACCGCGGTTGGAGCCGATAGGGGCGCCGAGCGGCATCACCGCCGCGCAACCCACCTCTTCCAGCCGTTTGCACAGCACCGGATCGGCGCCGCAGTAGGGCAGCACCACAAAACCGTCTTTCACCAGCGTTTCCGCCGCCTTAAGCGTTTCTATCGGATCCGGCAGCAGGTATTTCACATCGGGATGGATCTCCAGCTTCACCCAGTGGGTGCCGAGCGCTTCACGCGCCAGCCGGGCGGCGAACACCGCTTCGGCGGCGGTTTTGGCGCCGGAGGTGTTGGGCAGCAGCCGGGCGCCCAACTGCTGCAGCGGCGCCAAAATGGCGTCGTTGCCGCCGCGCAGATCGACGCGCTTCATGGCCATGGTCACCAGCTGTGAGCCGGAGGCCGCCAGCGCCTCCAGCATTAACGCCGGGGTGGCGAACTTGCCGGTGCCGGTGAACAGGCGCGAGGTAAAAGTGGTATCGGCGATTTTCAGCATGTCAGCCTCCGGCGATCGCTTGAAACAGCAAAATGTCGTCACCGTCCTGCACCTGATGGTCGGCCCAGTCGGCGCGCGGGATGATGGTTTGATTGATCGCCAGCGCGGTGCCCGGCTGGTGGCGTTCCAACTGGGTCAGCAGGGCGGCGACGCTGAGCGGCTGCGCCAGCTCCAGCGGTTGGTCGTTCAGACGGATCTTCATGCCGCGCCTCCGCATACCGGGCAGGCGCGGGCCTGGCTCAGTTGCAGCGTGCTCCAGCTCTGCTGCTTGCCGTCGAACAGCCGCAGTTTACCGCTGAGGGAGGAAGGCATGCCGGCCAACATTTTGATGGCCTCCAGCGCTTGCAGAGTACCGATCACGCCCACCACCGGGCCGAGCACCCCGGCGGTGCGGCAGTTGCGCTGCGGCTCTTCCTGATCCGGGTACAGGCAGGCGTAGCAGCCGTGCGCATAGGGCGGCTCGAGCACCAGCAGCTGGCCGCTGAAACCGACCGCGCTGCCGCTGATCAGCGGCTTGGCGGCAGCGATGCAGGCGGCATTGACCTCATGACGGGTCGCCATATTGTCGCAGCAGTCCAGCACCAGATCGGCGCGGGCGACCGCGTCGCGCAGCGCTTGCCCCTGCAGCCGCTGCGCCAGCGGGATAGATTCCACCAACGGGTTCAGCGCCTGCAGATGGCGTTGCGCCAGCGCCGCCTTGCCGGTGGCGGTATCGGCGCTGCGGTAGAGGATCTGCCGCTGCAGGTTGGTGATGTGCAGCTGGTCGTCGTCGGCCAACAGCAGCGTGCCGACGCCGGCGGCGGCCAGATACAGCGAAGCCGGGGAACCGAGCCCGCCCAAACCGACGATCAGCACCGTGGCGCGCTTGAGCCTCTCCTGGCCTTCCGGGCCGACGTCCTCCAGCAGCAGCTGGCGGCTGTAGCGCAGGAATTCCTGATCGTTAAGCATCGTTCGGATCCTCGCCTTCGATCAGCCGCAGCAGCTCGGCCGTCGCCGCACGCCAGTCCGGCGCCTGGGTGATGGCGCTGACCACCGCCACGCTGCCGACGCCGCACGCCAGCACCGCCGGTACGCGATCGATGCTGATCCCGCCGATCGCCACCGTCGGGTAATCCGCCAGGCCGGCGATGTGGCGTTTCAACTCCGTCAGCCCCTGCGGCGCCGAAGGCATGTCTTTGGTTTGGGTGGGGAAGATGTGCCCCAGCGCGATGTAGGACGGTTTCACCGCCAGCGCGCGCGCCAGCTCCGCGTCGTCATGGGTGGACACGCCCAGCCGCAGCCCGGCGCGGTGAATGGCCGCCAGATCGGTGGTATCGAGATCTTCCTGGCCCAGATGTACGCCGTAGGCGCCGTGCTTGATCGCCAGCCGCCAATAGTCGTTGATGAACAGCCGCGCCTGATAACGCTGGCCCAGCGCGATGGCGGCAGCGATATCCTCTTCGACCTGCTCATCCGGCAGATCCTTGATGCGCAGCTGGATCGTGGTGACGCCGGCCTCCAGCAGACGAGCGATCCATTCCACGCTGTCGACGACCGGGTAAAGCCCCAGTTTGTGGGGCGTAGCCGGGAAGGGGGTCGTGATATCAGTCATTGTTTGTCTCCTCTTGCAGGGTGCCGGCGCTGTGATACAGCTCGCTGCCGCGGGCGCGGAACTCGGCGGACATTTTCTCCATGCCGGTCAGCTGCACTTCGATCGGCTTGGCGGCTTCCTGGGCGGCGGCGTAGTCGCGCACCTCCTGCGAAATCTTCATCGAGCAGAATTTCGGCCCGCACATCGAGCAGAAGTGGGCGACCTTGCCGGATTCCTGCGGCAGGGTTTCGTCGTGATAGGCGCGCGCGGTGGCCGGATCGAGCGCCAGATTGAACTGATCTTCCCAGCGGAATTCGAAACGTGCCTTGGACATGGCGTTATCACGGATCTGCGCGCCCGGATGGCCTTTGGCCAGATCGGCGGCGTGAGCGGCGATCTTGTAGGTGATCAGGCCCTGCTTGACGTCTTCTTTGTTCGGCAGGCCGAGGTGCTCTTTCGGCGTGACGTAACACAGCATGGCGCAGCCGAACCAGCCGATCATTGCCGCGCCGATGCCGGAGGTGAAATGGTCATAGCCCGGGGCGATATCGGTGGTCAGCGGGCCGAGGGTGTAGAACGGCGCTTCGTGGCAGTGTTCCAGCTCTTCGGTCATGTTGCGGCGGATCATCTGCATCGGCACGTGGCCCGGGCCTTCGATCATCACCTGCACGTCGTATTCCCAGGCGATTTTGGTCAGCTCGCCCAGCGTATGCAGCTCGGCGAACTGGGCTTCGTCGTTGGCGTCCTGAATCGAGCCGGGGCGCAGGCCGTCGCCGAGTGACAGCGAAACGTCGTAGGCGGCGCAGATCTCGCAGATTTCACGGAAATGCTGATAGAGGAAGTTTTCCTGATGGTGCGACAGACACCATTTGGCCATGATTGAGCCACCGCGCGACACGATGCCGGTCAGGCGTTTGGCGGTCATCGGTACGTAGCGCAGCAGCACGCCGGCGTGGATGGTGAAGTAGTCGACCCCTTGCTCCGCCTGTTCCAGCAGCGTATCGCGGAACATCGCCCAGGTGAGGTTTTCCGCCACGCCGTTGACCTTCTCCAGCGCCTGGTAGATCGGCACGGTGCCGATGGGCACCGGGCTGTTGCGCAGGATCCACTCGCGGGTTTCGTGAATATAGCGGCCGGTAGAGAGATCCATCACGGTGTCCGCGCCCCAGCGGGTGGACCACACCAGCTTCTCCACTTCTTCTTCGATCGACGACGTGACCGCCGAGTTGCCGATATTGGCGTTCACCTTCACCAGGAAATTGCGGCCGATGATCATCGGCTCCGCCTCCGGATGGTTGATGTTGGCGGGAATGATGGCGCGGCCGGCGGCCACTTCCCGACGCACGAACTCCGGCGTGATGTTGTCCGGCAGGTTGGCGCCCCAGCTTTGGCCCGGATGCTGGTGGCGCAGCACCTCGCCGCGAATGCGCTCGCGCCCCATGTTTTCACGGATGGCGATGAACTCCATCTCTGGGGTGACGATACCGGCGCGGGCATAGTGCAGCTGGGTCACGCATTTGCCCGGCAGCGCCCTGCGCGGCAGCGGCAGATGTTCGAAGCGCAGGTGATCCAGCCCCTCGTCCGCCAGCCGCTGTTGGGTAAAGCCGGAACTGGCGCCGCTTAGGGTGGCGGTATCGCCGCGCGCGTCGATCCAGCCGGCGCGCAGCTTGGCCAGGCCGGCGTGCACGTCGAGCTCGGCCTGCGGATCGCCGTAGGGGCCGGCGGTGTCATACACCGGGATCGCCTCGTTGGGTTCATACTGTGGGTTGTCTTTGCTGCCGCCGAGCAGGGTCGGGCTGAGCTGAATTTCGCGCATCGGCACCTGGATATCGCTGCGCGAGCCCTGGAGATAGATGCGGCGTGAGTTCGGGAAAGCCATGCCTTGCAGGGTGTCGATAAACTGCTGGGCGGCTTCGCGTTGCGCTTTACGGGCGCGCGGTGGATTAACGTTAGACATAGCAAGTTCCTACCAGTGTGTTGGGTTGGGAAAGTTGCTTGTCTGGAGCTCGGAGGGAGTAATGATGGTGGCCGATAAGGCAGGGCGCCCGCAAGGGGAAGGCCGTGCCTGTGGCGATAGATTACTCTTGTTCCCTTCGCGGGTATTAACCCGATCAGGTTCCGCGGATCCCGAATTAACGGTCTCAGCCTGGCTGATTCGATGAACAAATCAGGCGCTAGGCACTCCGACAAGATGCCCCCCAGTATAGGAGGGATAAGAAAAAAAACTATAAAATTTTAACGTGCGGGATCCAGCGCCTGGTCCGGCAGCGGTTGCTGCGCGGCCTCCGCTTCCAGCTGGATCAGCTTATCTTCCAGCGCAAAGCGCGCCGCCAGCGTTTCGCCGATATCCGACAAGGCCTGGTGGAATTCCAGACAAACCTCCTGATCGATATCCACTTCGGTATAGCGATCGTGGAACGCCATGATCTGTTCGGTATTGGCCCACAGCTTGGGGTAGATGTTCACCGCCAGCGACATTTTCGGACTGGCTGCGCCTTCCACTTGTTTGATAATTCTGTCATAGATATGAAAATGCCCTGCGGAGAGGTAATCCACCAGGTTGTGGCAAAAGTTCTCCAGCGCTTTTTCATTCAGCGGCGTATGCTTTTCTTTATTCGGTTTGAGGCCTACCAGCGTGCAGTAGGCGACCAGCAACTGTTTGCGGGCCTGAAGCCATTGATCAACTAATTCATTACTACCGCCAACGCGCTGAGTCAGCCTTTCCAAACGGTTGAGCATGTTTGACTCCGTGTAAGTAATAAAAGTAACCGGTAAGTTATTAAAATGTAACAAAGCCGATTTGTAGAGTGCCAGTGAAGCTGAGGTTGTGCAACAACGATATGGAACTTGCATTAACGGGCAATGAAAACGGCTGGTGGATTGTCAGCCATGAAAGCAAACTTTGGTTACCGAACGGTGAATTGCCGTCGGGGACGGCCGCCGCTCTTGGGCTGCGGGGCCACATGGCGCGCACCATCGGTGAATGGGAGGGCGCGCCGGTCTGGCTGGTGCGCCAGGCGATGCCGCGGGAGATGGGATCGGTGCGTCAGCTGTTGGATCAGGATCGCGGTCTGTTCCAGCTTGCCGGGCGCGGCGTGCAGCTGGCGGATTTCTACCGCTCTCATCGCTACTGCGGCTATTGCGGCCATGAAATGCACCTCAGCCGCACCGAAAGCGCCTGTCTGTGCGGCCATTGCAAAGAGCGATACTACCCGCAGATTGCACCCTGCGTGATCGTCGCCATTCGGCGCGACGATCAGATCCTGCTGGCGCAACACGTGCGCCATCGCGGTGGTATCCACACGGTGCTGGCCGGCTTCGTCGAAGTGGGCGAAACGCTGGAGCAGGCGGTGGCGCGCGAAGTGATGGAAGAGAGCAATATTGAAATCAAGAACCTGCGCTACGTCACTTCACAACCCTGGCCGTTCCCACACTCGCTGATGATGGCCTTTATGGCCGATTACCATCAGGGTGACATTCGCCACGATCCCAAGGAGCTGCTCAACGCCGGCTGGTATCGCTACGACCAGCTGCCGCTGTTGCCGCCACCCGGCACCGTGGCGCGCCGGTTGATTGAGGACACCGTGGCGCTGTGCCGGGCAGAATAATGTACAATGGCCGGCAGATTATTAAGGGAGCCCCATAAATGACTGAGTTGAAGAACGATCGCTACCTGCGAGCGCTGTTGCGCCAGCCGGTGGATGTGACCCCCGTATGGATGATGCGCCAGGCCGGTCGTTATTTACCGGAGTACAAGGCGACCCGCGCCCAGGCCGGTGATTTCATGTCGCTGTGCAAGAACGCGGAGCTGGCCTGCGAGGTCACGCTGCAGCCGCTGCGCCGCTATGCGCTGGACGCCGCCATCCTGTTCTCCGACATTCTCACCATTCCCGACGCCATGGGGCTCGGCCTGTACTTTGAAGCCGGCGAAGGCCCGCGTTTCAGCTCCCCCGTGACCTGCCGCGCCGACGTCGACAAGCTGCCGGTGTTCGATCCGGAAGTGGAGTTGGGCTATGTGATGAACGCGGTGCGCACCATTCGCCGCGAGCTGAAGGGCGAAGTGCCGCTGATCGGCTTCTCCGGCAGCCCGTGGACGCTGGCGACTTATATGGTCGAAGGCGGCAGCAGCAAAGCCTTCACCAAGCTGAAGAAGATGATGTATGCCGAACCGGCTACGCTGCACCTGTTGCTGGACAAGCTGGCGGACAGCGTGATCCTGTACCTCAATGCCCAGATTAAAGCCGGCGCGCAGTCGGTGATGGTGTTCGACACCTGGGGCGGCGTACTGACCGGGCGCGATTATCGCGAGTTCTCTTTGCACTACATGCACAAGATCGTCGACGGGCTGCTGCGTGAAAACGACGGTCGCCGCGTGCCGGTGACGCTGTTCACCAAAGGCGGCGGGCAGTGGCTGGAGGCGATGGCCGCCACCGGCTGCGATGCGCTGGGGCTGGATTGGACCACCGACATCGCCGACGCGCGTCGGCGCGTGGGCGACAAAGTGGCGCTGCAGGGCAATATGGATCCGTCGATGCTGTATGCCTCCCCGGCGCGCATCGCGGAAGAAGTGGAGACCATTCTGGCCGGTTTCGGCCACGGCAACGGCCATGTGTTCAACCTGGGCCACGGCATCCATCAGGATGTGCCGCCGGAGCACGCCGGCGCCTTCGTCGAGGCGGTACACGCGCACTCGGCGAAATACCACCGTTAAGGATCCGATGTGACCGATATGGCGGCCCTGCGCGCCGAACAGCTGCGGCGCGCGGCTGAAGTCATTCGCTACGACGATCTGCCGGCCGAACCGCCGGCCTTCATCGCCGGTGCCGACGTGGGCTTCGAACAAGAGGGGGCGGTGACACGCGCTGCCATCGCCATCCTGCGCTATCCGTCGCTGGAGCTGGTGGAGTATCAGGTGGCGCGCATCGCCACCGTCATGCCCTACATCCCGGGCTTCCTGTCGTTTCGCGAATATCCGGCGCTGTTGGCCGCCTGGGGGCAGCTGCAGCAGAAACCGGGGCTGATCTTCGTCGATGGGCATGGCATTTCGCATCCGCGGCGTCTCGGCGTCGCCAGCCATTTCGGTCTGCTGGTCGATGTGCCGACCATCGGCGTGGCCAAGAAGCGCCTGTGCGGCAAATTTGCGCCGCTGGACGCCGCCGTCGGCGCGCTGGCGCCGTTGGAAGATAAGGGTGAACAGCTGGGCTGGGTGTGGCGCAGCAAGGCGCGTTGCAACCCGCTGTTCATCTCTACCGGGCATCGCGTGGGCGCCGACAGCGCGCTGGCGTGGGTGCAACGCTGTATGGCGGGCTACCGTTTACCGGAGCCGACCCGTTGGGCCGACGCCATCGCATCGCGTCGTCCGGCGTTTCAGCGGTGGTTGCAGCAGCATCCGGAGGTGTCGCCATGAGCGATTTCGGGTACACTGCGCCGCAGATAACGCGTAAGAGAGTAAAGCATGCTACGTAACCCGATTCATTTACGCCTGGAACGGCTCGAGGCCTGGCAACATTTGACCTTTATGGCCAGTTTGTGCGAGCGTATGTACCCGAATTACCAGATGTTCTGCAAACAGACCGAGTTCGGCGATCCGGCGGTTTATCGCCGCATTCTGGATTTGGTGTGGGAAACGCTGGTAGTGAAGGATGCCAAGGTCAACTTCGACAGCCAGCTCGAGAAGTTGGAAGAGGCGATTCCGTCGGCGGAAGATTACGATCTTTACGGCGTTTACCCGGCAATTGATGCCTGTATCGCATTAGGGGAACTGATCCATTCGCGGCTCGGCGGGGAGACGCTGGAGCACGCCATCGCCATCAGCGAAACATCGATTCGCACCGTGGCGATGTTGGAAATGACCCAAGCCGGTAAGGAAATGACCGACGAAGAGTTGGAAAGTTTGCCTGCGGTAGAGGAAGAATGGGACATTCAATGGGAAATTTTCCGCCTGTTGGACGCCTGTGAAGAGCGCAATATAGACCTGATCAAGGGGCTGCGATCCGACCTGCGAGAGGCGGGTGTCAGCAACATCGGGATAAATTTAGCGCAATAAGGCAACAAAACGTGATTTAACGCCTGATTTGTCATGCCTTAAGGCTTCACATCCGCACCCTGTCTGGTCTACATTTGGGGGGCGTAAAAAAAGTGGCTATCGGTGCGTGTATGCAGGAGAGTGCTGTCAATCGGCATATCCGTCGCACTCGATGCTTTGCAAACGATAAACACACTGTAAGGATAACTTATGAACAAGACTCAACTGATTGATGTAATCGCGGACAAGGCTGACCTTTCCAAAGCACAAGCTAAACTGGCTCTGGAATCCACCCTGGCTGCTATTACTGAGTCTCTGAAAGAAGGTGATGCAGTACAATTGGTTGGCTTCGGTACTTTCAAAGTAAACCATCGTAGCGAGCGCACTGGCCGCAACCCGCAGACTGGCAAAGAAATCAAAATCGCAGCAGCCAACGTGCCTGCGTTCGTTTCTGGCAAAGCACTGAAAGACGCTGTTAAATAAGACCGCGCCTCGGTGAAAAGATTAAACAGAGGGGCGATGGCGCCCCTTTTGTTTACTCGTCGGGCGCTCATGGCCGTTGGCATCGCCGTCGGCCTGAGCGCTTGCAGTTCCCATTCCGATATTCCCAGCTTTACCGCCAGCGGCTTTGTGGCCGATCAGGGCGTGATACGCCTGTGGCGTAAAGACGATGAGCAACATCGTCCGCAGGTGTTGGTCAGTGTCTACAGCCCTTACCGCGGTCCGGGTACCATCACCACGCTATACACCTATCAGGGCGACGTGCTGCGCCAAATCAAACGTAACGACGCCGATGGCGATCGCGACTCTATTCAACTGCGCTTTGCCGACGACGGCACGGTGAGCTTTATGCAGCGCCAGCTGGCGACACGCCGCGAACCGCTGACCCGCGATGAAATCGCCCTGTACCAATATCAGGCGCGGCGGATCCTCGAAGTGAGCAATGCGCTGCGCGCCGGCAAGGTGAAATTGCTGCAGGGGCATTGGATGCAGGGCGAGGTGCAAACCTGCGACGGCCAACGCATGAAACCGGGGCTGGATGCCGCCTCCATCGTCTGGATCGAGAAGCGTGCCCGCAGCAGCAGCCGGCCGGTGAGCGTTGCCTGGCTGGAAGCGCCCGAAGGCAGCGAACTGCTGCTGGTGGCGAACGACGACTTCTGCAGCTGGGAACCGAAAGAAGACCAGCTATAAAAAAGGCCCCGCGCTGCGGAGCCTCTCGTCATGACCTTATACGGTCAAATCACTTGCCGCGCGCAATCGCGCGATAACCGATGTCTTTGCGGCAGAAGCTGCCCGGCCACTCAATGCCTTCGGCCAGCTGGTAGGCACGTTGCTGCGCCTGCGCCACGGTGTCGCCCAGCGCGGTTACGCACAGCACGCGGCCGCCGCTGGTGACGACGTCATTGCCCTGCAGGCGTGTGCCGGCATGGAAGACCTTACCGTCGGCGCTTTCCTGCTGCGGCAATCCCTGGATAACTTCGCCGTTGCGATAGTCGCCCGGATAACCGCCGGCCGCCAGCACTACGCCGAGCGCAGGGCGTTCGTCCCAGTCGGAGCTTTTCTCGTTCAGGCGGCCTTCCGCGCCCGCCAGGCACAGTTCCACCAGATCGGAACGCAGGCGCAGCATGATGGGCTGGGTTTCGGGATCGCCAAAACGACAGTTGAACTCGATCACTTTCGGTTGGCCATCGGCGGCGATCATCAGGCCGGCGTACAGGAAGCCGACGTAGGTGTTGCCTTCCGCCGCCATGCCGCGCACCGTCGGCCAGATCACCTGGTCCATGGCGCGCCGGTGGATTTCGTCGGTCACGACCGGCGCCGGGGAGTAGGCCCCCATGCCGCCGGTGTTCGGGCCGGTATCGCCGTCGCCGACGCGTTTGTGGTCCTGGCTGGTGGCCATCGGCACCACGTTCTCGCCGTCGACCATCACGATGAAGCTGGCTTCTTCGCCGTCGAGGAACTCTTCCACCACGATGCGATGACCGGCGTCGCCGAAGGCGTTGCCGGCCAGCATGTCACGCACGGCTTCTTCCGCTTCCTGCAGCGTCATCGCGACGATTACGCCTTTACCGGCCGCCAGGCCATCGGCTTTGATGACGATCGGTGCGCCTTTGCGGCGCACATAGGCCAGTGCCGGCTCCACCTCGGTGAAGTTTTCATATTCGGCGGTCGGGATGCGGTGGCGCGCCAGGAAATCCTTGGTGAAGGCTTTGGAGCCTTCGAGCTGCGCGGCGGCCTGCGACGGGCCGAAGATTTTCAGGCCGGCGGCCTGGAAGGCGTCGACCACGCCGATCACCAGCGGCGCCTCCGGCCCGACGATGGTCAGACCGATGTCATGGCTCTGGGCGAAAGCGACCAGAGCAGAGATGTCGGTGGCGGCGATCGCCACGTTTTCCAGATTGGCTTCCAGCGCGGTGCCGGCATTGCCAGGCGCAACGTAGACTTTGTCCGCCAGCGGAGACTGGGCGGCTTTCCAGGCCAGCGCGTGCTCGCGCCCGCCATTGCCGATAATCAAAATGTTCATCAGGGGCTCCACGAATGGCGTGCGCCGGAGCGCACGCGGCAAAAGGAATTAATGGCGGAAGTGACGCATGTCGGTAAAGATCATGGCGATGCCGTGTTCGTTGGCGGCGGCGATCACTTCATCGTCGCGGATAGAGCCGCCCGGCTGGATCACGCAGGTAATGCCGACCGCCGCCGCGGCGTCGATGCCGTCGCGGAACGGGAAGAAGGCGTCGGAGGCCATGGCGGACCCTTTCACTTCCAGCCCTTCATCGCCCGCTTTGATGCCGGCGATCTTGGCGGAGTAAACGCGGCTCATCTGGCCGGCGCCTATGCCGATGGTCATGTTGTCACGTGCATAAACGATGGCGTTGGATTTTACGAACTTGGCCACTTTCCAGCAGAACAGCGCGTCACGCAGTTCCTGTTCGGTCGGCTGGCGCTCGGATACCACACGCAGATCGGCGGCGGTCACCATGCCCAGATCGCGATCCTGCACCAGCAGGCCGCCGTTGACGCGCTTGAAGTCCAGCCCCGCCACGCGTTGCTGCCACTGGCCGCAGGCCAGCACGCGCACGTTCTGCTTGGCGGCCAGCAGGGAGCGCGCTTCCTGGGTGACGTTTGGCGCGATGATCACTTCCACGAACTGGCGGCTGATGATCGCCTGCGCGGTGGCGGCATCCAGCTCGCGGTTAAAGGCGATGATGCCGCCAAAGGCGGAGGTCGGGTCGGTTTGGTAAGCGCGCTCGTAGGCGGCCAGAATGTCGTCGCCGATCGCTACGCCGCAAGGGTTAGCGTGTTTGACGATCACGCAGGCCGGCTCGGCGAACTCTTTCACGCATTCCAGCGCGGCGTCGGTATCGGCGATGTTGTTATAAGACAGCGCCTTGCCCTGCAGCTGCTCGGCGGTCGCGACGGACGCTTCCTTTACCTCTTCTTCTATATAGAAGGCGGCCTGCTGGTGGCTGTTCTCACCGTAGCGCATATCCTGCTTCTTGATGTAGTTGAGATTCAGGGTACGCGGGAAGCGGCCGGACGGCTGTTCGGTCTCGCCGTGGTACGCCGGCACCAGCGTGCCGAAGTAGTTGGCGATCATGCTGTCGTAGGCGGCGGTGTGCTCGAAGGCCTTGATGGCGAGATCGAAGCGGGTGGCATAGCGCAGCGAGCCGTCATTGTTGTCCATCTCGGTAATGATGGCGGCGTAGTCGCTGCTCTTCACTACGATGGCAACGTCTTTATGGTTCTTGGCGGCGGAGCGCACCATGGTCGGGCCACCGATATCGATATTCTCGACCGCGTCTTCCAGCGAGCAATCCGGGCGCGCCACGGTTTGGGCGAACGGATACAGATTGACGACCACCATGTCGATAGGCTTGATGTCATGCTGATTCATGACGGCGTCGTCCTGGCCGCGGCGGCCGAGGATACCGCCGTGAACTTTCGGGTGCAGGGTCTTAACTCGTCCGTCCATCATTTCCGGGAAGCCGGTGTAGTCGGATACTTCGGTAACGGGCAGACCGGCGTCTGCCAGCAGGCGGGCGGTACCGCCGGTGGAGAGCAGTTCAACGCCGCGCTGGGAAAGCGCTTCGGCGAATTCAACGATACCGGCTTTGTCAGACACGCTGAGCAGGGCCCGGCGGATTGGACGAGGTTGTTGCATGGTTTTATCCCTTGGCTTTGAGTCGCAATTAAAGAGCGTTACGTGAATGTCCACCTCGTTCTCTCTATAAAGAAGGTTTTTTGCCTTATAAAGGGAGGGTCAGGCACATATTCAGGTAACGCCCCCATAAAAAGGGGGATCGTTTCGTCGCGGGGAATTGTAGCGAAAACGTTTGCGTGGCGCTCGTAAATTTTCCGTGCAAATCGCATCTGTGGATAACACTGTGTGCAAGTGGGTATAAGGCGGGGTTTTGCTGTGGAATGCAGCGAACGATCGTTTTTGCTGAAAATACCTGTTGCGGCCTGCGAAGAACTCCCTATAATGCGCCTCCATCGACACGGCGCAAGTGATTCACTTCACACAGCGGCCGGGAAGAAAGAGAAAAAATCCTGAAAATTAGGGTTGACTCTGAAAGAGGAAGGCGTAATATACGCCACCTCGAGTTAGCAAGCGAAAGCGCCTAACTCACTGCTCTTTAACAATTTATCAGACAATCTGTGTGGGCACTCCACAAGACGATATCCAGCATCTTCGGATGCAAAAAAATATCAAGTCTTGAAGAGTGACTAACTGAAGTAAAATTCATGCAGTAAATCTTTGAGCATCGCTTCTCGAGTGGAAGCAAATCAAGCTTTTAATTGAAGAGTTTGATCATGGCTCAGATTGAACGCTGGCGGCAGGCTTAACACATGCAAGTCGAGCGGTAGCACAAGGGAGCTTGCTCCCTGGGTGACGAGCGGCGGACGGGTGAGTAATGTCTGGGAAACTGCCTGATGGAGGGGGATAACTACTGGAAACGGTAGCTAATACCGCATAACGTCGCAAGACCAAAGAGGGGGACCTTCGGGCCTCTTGCCATCAGATGTGCCCAGATGGGATTAGCTAGTAGGTGGGGTAATGGCTCACCTAGGCGACGATCCCTAGCTGGTCTGAGAGGATGACCAGCCACACTGGAACTGAGACACGGTCCAGACTCCTACGGGAGGCAGCAGTGGGGAATATTGCACAATGGGCGCAAGCCTGATGCAGCCATGCCGCGTGTGTGAAGAAGGCCTTCGGGTTGTAAAGCACTTTCAGCGAGGAGGAAGGTGGTGAGCTTAATACGCTCATCAATTGACGTTACTCGCAGAAGAAGCACCGGCTAACTCCGTGCCAGCAGCCGCGGTAATACGGAGGGTGCAAGCGTTAATCGGAATTACTGGGCGTAAAGCGCACGCAGGCGGTTTGTTAAGTCAGATGTGAAATCCCCGGGCTCAACCTGGGAACTGCATTTGAAACTGGCAAGCTAGAGTCTCGTAGAGGGGGGTAGAATTCCAGGTGTAGCGGTGAAATGCGTAGAGATCTGGAGGAATACCGGTGGCGAAGGCGGCCCCCTGGACGAAGACTGACGCTCAGGTGCGAAAGCGTGGGGAGCAAACAGGATTAGATACCCTGGTAGTCCACGCTGTAAACGATGTCGATTTGGAGGTTGTGCCCTTGAGGCGTGGCTTCCGGAGCTAACGCGTTAAATCGACCGCCTGGGGAGTACGGCCGCAAGGTTAAAACTCAAATGAATTGACGGGGGCCCGCACAAGCGGTGGAGCATGTGGTTTAATTCGATGCAACGCGAAGAACCTTACCTACTCTTGACATCCAGAGAACTTTCCAGAGATGGATTGGTGCCTTCGGGAACTCTGAGACAGGTGCTGCATGGCTGTCGTCAGCTCGTGTTGTGAAATGTTGGGTTAAGTCCCGCAACGAGCGCAACCCTTATCCTTTGTTGCCAGCGGTTCGGCCGGGAACTCAAAGGAGACTGCCAGTGATAAACTGGAGGAAGGTGGGGATGACGTCAAGTCATCATGGCCCTTACGAGTAGGGCTACACACGTGCTACAATGGCATATACAAAGAGAAGCGACCTCGCGAGAGCAAGCGGACCTCATAAAGTATGTCGTAGTCCGGATTGGAGTCTGCAACTCGACTCCATGAAGTCGGAATCGCTAGTAATCGTAGATCAGAATGCTACGGTGAATACGTTCCCGGGCCTTGTACACACCGCCCGTCACACCATGGGAGTGGGTTGCAAAAGAAGTAGGTAGCTTAACCTTCGGGAGGGCGCTTACCACTTTGTGATTCATGACTGGGGTGAAGTCGTAACAAGGTAACCGTAGGGGAACCTGCGGTTGGATCACCTCCTTACCTAAAGATATTAGTTCGAGTGGCGTGCTCACACAGATTGTCTGATGAAAAAGTAACGAGCAAAGCGCTACCTGTTGATGCCATGAGTTATTCATGCTGATACGAACCGATTAAGTTATTCAGTTTAATCGGATTTTCGTGTCCCCATCGTCTAGAGGCCTAGGACACTGCCCTTTCACGGCTGTAACAGGGGTTCGAATCCCCTTGGGGACGCCATTCCGATAATGAGTGAAAGACATTATCACCGGTTAGCGATAACCGAAAAAATCTTAAAGATGACTTGCGAGTCATGTTTAAGATATTGCTCTTTAACAATCTGGAACAAGCTGAAAATTGAAACATGACGGCTGAAATTTATCCCTCCGTAGATGTACTGGGATAAAGAGTAACCTGTCATAGAGTCTCTCAAATGTTTGCAGCAAGAACGATGGAAACATCTTCGGGTTGTGAGGTTAAGTGACTAAGCGTACACGGTGGATGCCTAGGCAGTCAGAGGCGATGAAGGGCGTGCTAATCTGCGAAAAGCGTCGGTAAGGTGATATGAACCGTTATAACCGGCGATACCCGAATGGGGAAACCCAGTGTGTTTCGACACACTATCATGTCATGAATACATAGTGGCATGAGGCGAACCGGGGGAACTGAAACATCTAAGTACCCCGAGGAAAAGAAATCAACCGAGATTCCCCCAGTAGCGGCGAGCGAACGGGGAGGAGCCCAGAACCTGAATCGGCTTGTGTGTTAGTGGAAGCGTCTGGAAAGTCGCGCAGCAAAGGGTGATAGCCCCGTACACTAAAATGCACAGGTCGTGAGTTCGATGAGTAGGGCGGGACACGTGACATCCTGTCTGAATATGGGGGGACCATCCTCCAAGGCTAAATACTCCTGACTGACCGATAGTGAACCAGTACCGTGAGGGAAAGGCGAAAAGAACCCCGGCGAGGGGAGTGAAATAGAACCTGAAACCGTGTACGTACAAGCAGTGGGAGCACCTTCGTGGTGTGACTGCGTACCTTTTGTATAATGGGTCAGCGACTTATATTTTGTAGCAAGGTTAACCGTATAGGGGAGCCGTAGGGAAACCGAGTCTTAACTGGGCGATTAGTTGCAAGGTATAGACCCGAAACCCGGTGATCTAGCCATGGGCAGGTTGAAGGTTGGGTAACACTAACTGGAGGACCGAACCGACTAATGTTGAAAAATTAGCGGATGACTTGTGGCTGGGGGTGAAAGGCCAATCAAACCGGGAGATAGCTGGTTCTCCCCGAAAGCTATTTAGGTAGCGCCTCGTGAACTCATCTTCGGGGGTAGAGCACTGTTTCGGCTAGGGGGCCATCCCGGCTTACCAAACCGATGCAAACTCCGAATACCGAAGAATGTTATCACGGGAGACACACGGCGGGTGCTAACGTCCGTCGTGAAGAGGGAAACAACCCAGACCGCCAGCTAAGGTCCCAAAGTCATGGTTAAGTGGGAAACGATGTGGGAAGGCATAGACAGCCAGGATGTTGGCTTAGAAGCAGCCATCATTTAAAGAAAGCGTAATAGCTCACTGGTCGAGTCGGCCTGCGCGGAAGATGTAACGGGGCTAAACCATGCACCGAAGCTGCGGCAGCGACGCTTAGCGTTGTTGGGTAGGGGAGCGTTCTGTAAGCCGTTGAAGGTGGCCTGTGAGGGTTGCTGGAGGTATCAGAAGTGCGAATGCTGACATAAGTAACGATAAAGCGGGTGAAAAGCCCGCTCGCCGGAAGACCAAGGGTTCCTGTCCAACGTTAATCGGGGCAGGGTGAGTCGACCCCTAAGGCGAGGCTGAAAAGCGTAGTCGATGGGAAACAGGTTAATATTCCTGTACTTGGTGTTACTGCGAAGGGGGGACGGAGAAGGCTAGGCTAGCCGGGCGACGGTTGTCCCGGTTTAAGCGTGTAGGGGGTGTGACCTGGTAAATCCGGTTGCATACTAACCCTGAGGCGTGATGACGATGCACTACGGTGCAGAAGTAGTTGATGCCCTGCTTCCAGGAAAAGCCTCTAAGCTCTAGGTAACATTAAATCGTACCCCAAACCGACACAGGTGGTCAGGTAGAGAATACCAAGGCGCTTGAGAGAACTCGGGTGAAGGAACTAGGCAAAATGGTGCCGTAACTTCGGGAGAAGGCACGCTGGCATGTAGGTGAAGTCCTTCGCGGATGGAGCTGAAGCCAGTCGAAGATACCAGCTGGCTGCAACTGTTTAATAAAAACACAGCACTGTGCAAACACGAAAGTGGACGTATACGGTGTGACGCCTGCCCGGTGCTGGAAGGTTAATTGATGGGGTCAGCCGCAAGGCGAAGCTCTTGATCGAAGCCCCAGTAAACGGCGGCCGTAACTATAACGGTCCTAAGGTAGCGAAATTCCTTGTCGGGTAAGTTCCGACCTGCACGAATGGCGTAATGATGGCCAGGCTGTCTCCACCCGAGACTCAGTGAAATTGAACTCGCTGTGAAGATGCAGTGTACCCGCGGCAAGACGGAAAGACCCCGTGAACCTTTACTATAGCTTGACACTGAACATTGAGCCTTGATGTGTAGGATAGGTGGGAGGCTTTGAAGCGTGGACGCCAGTCTGCGTGGAGCCATCCTTGAAATACCACCCTTTAATGTTTGATGTTCTAACTCGGCCCCATAATCTGGGGTGAGGACAGTGTCTGGTGGGTAGTTTGACTGGGGCGGTCTCCTCCCAAAGAGTAACGGAGGAGCACGAAGGTTAGCTAATCACGGTCGGACATCGTGAGGTTAGTGCAAAGGCATAAGCTAGCTTGACTGCGAGAGTGACGGCTCGAGCAGGTACGAAAGTAGGTCTTAGTGATCCGGTGGTTCTGAATGGAAGGGCCATCGCTCAACGGATAAAAGGTACTCCGGGGATAACAGGCTGATACCGCCCAAGAGTTCATATCGACGGCGGTGTTTGGCACCTCGATGTCGGCTCATCACATCCTGGGGCTGAAGTAGGTCCCAAGGGTATGGCTGTTCGCCATTTAAAGTGGTACGCGAGCTGGGTTTAGAACGTCGTGAGACAGTTCGGTCCCTATCTGCCGTGGGCGTTGGAAGATTGAGAGGGGTTGCTCCTAGTACGAGAGGACCGGAGTGAACGCACCACTGGTGTTCGGGTTGTCATGCCAATGGCATTGCCCGGTAGCTAAGTGCGGAAAAGATAAGCGCTGAAAGCATCTAAGCGCGAAACTTGCCTCAAGATGAGTCTTCCCTGGGCCTTTAAGGCCCCTGAAGGAACGTTTAAGACTAAGACGTTGATAGGCTGGGTGTGTAAGTGCAGCGATGCATTGAGCTAACCAGTACTAATGATCCGTGAGGCTTAACCTTACAACACCGAAGGTGTTTTGGTGAGACCGAGACAATATTCAGCTTGTTTACAGATTGGTTCTGATGGCGACACGAGAGTGGCGCGGTTGGAATAAAACGAATTTGCCTGGCGGCAATAGCGCGGTGGTCCCACCTGACCCCATGCCGAACTCAGAAGTGAAACGCCGTAGCGCCGATGGTAGTGTGGGGTCTCCCCATGCGAGAGTAGGACACTGCCAGGCATCAAACAAAGCCGAAAGCCCTGAACATCAGTTCAGGGCTTTTTGCTATGCGTAAAATGCAAAAAAGCGCAGCTACGCTGCGCTGCTTTTCCCTGCTTCTCTCCGATAAACAGCCAGAGAAAAGGCCCCGAAGGGCCTTTGATTAGGGTGTGTTTGCTTTTTTCACTTATTATTCGGTTAATGCGAGCTGCCTTGAGAGATGCCCAGCCCGGTTTGCGAACGGACAAACTGAGCCCGGAAGCGTTCCCGCTCCTGCTGCCCGGCCAGCGAGCCGTCGGTGATCGAGAACAGCCAGGTACCGACAAAGGCGACGATCATCGAGAACAGCGCCGGATATTCATACGGGTAAATCGGCTTTTCATGGCCGAGGATCTGCACCCAGATCGTCGGGCCGAGGATCATCAGAATCACCGCCGTCAGCAGGCCCAGCCAGCCGCCAATCATCGCGCCGCGAGTGGTCAAACGCGACCAGTACATCGACAGGATGATGATAGGGAAGTTACAGCTGGCGGCGATCGAGAACGCCAACCCGACCATAAAGGCAATGTTCTGCTTCTCGAACAAAATCCCCAGCGCGATAGCGACCAGGCCGAGCACCACGACGGTGATTTTGGAGACCTTCAGCTCATCGCGTTCGGTCGCCTTGCCGTTTTTCATCACGCTGGCGTACAGATCGTGGGAAACGGCCGATGCGCCGGCCAGCGTCAGGCCTGCAACGACCGCCAGAATGGTGGCGAAGGCCACCGCCGAGATAAAGCCGAGGAAGAAGTTGCCGCCAACGGCATTGGCCAGGTGCACCGCCGCCATGTTGGTGCCGCCCAGCAGCGCGCCGGTGGCGTCTTTGAACGCCGGATTGGCGCTGACCAGCAAGATGGCGCCGAAGCCGATGATAAAGGTCAGGATATAGAAGTAACCGATAAAACCGGTGGCGTAGAACACGCTCTTGCGCGCTTCTTTGGCGTCACTCACGGTGAAGAAGCGCATCAGGATGTGCGGCAGACCGGCGGTGCCGAACATCAGCGCCAGGCCGAGCGACAGCGCGGAAATCGGATCGGAGACCAGGCCGCCGGGGCTCATGATGGCGATGCCTTTCGGATGCACCTTCACCGCTTCGGCGAACAGGGTATTGAAGTCGAAATTGACCGACTTCATCACCATCAGCGCCATAAAGCTGGCGCCGGCCAGCAGCAGCACCGCCTTGATGATTTGCACCCAGGTGGTGGCCAGCATGCCGCCGAACAGCACGTACAACACCATCAGGATACCGACCAGGATCACCGCCACGTGGTAGTTGAGCCCGAACAGTAGCTGGATCAGCTTGCCGGCGCCGACCATCTGCGCGATCAGATACAGCGCGACTACCACCAATGAGCCGCAGGCCGACAGGGTGCGGATCGGTTTCTGCTGCAGACGGTAAGAGGCGACATCGGCAAAGGTATAACGGCCGAGGTTGCGCAGGCGCTCCGCGATCAGGAACAGAATGATCGGCCAGCCGATGAGGAAGCCGATGGAATAGATCAGGCCATCATAACCCGAGGTGTAAACCAGGGCGGAGATGCCGAGGAACGAGGCGGCGGACATGAAGTCGCCGGCGATCGCCAGGCCGTTTTGCAGGCCGGTGATGCGTCCACCCGCGGTGTAGTAGTCCTGGCGGGAACGGGTGCGTTTGGACGCCCAGTAGGTGATGTACAGGGTGGCGCCGACAAACAGGATAAACATCACGATAGCCTGGATGTTCAGCGGCTGACGATGCACCTCGCCGCCAATGGCGTCGGCGCAGGCCAGACCGGGCAGCAACAGCAGTGCAGCGGCGGACAATAAACGCTTCATTGTTTCACCTCACGCAGGATTTCTGCGGTGAGGCGATCGAACTCGCCGTTGGCGCGAAACACGTAGATCCCGGTCAAGACGAAAGAGATCACGATCAGCCCGACGCCGACCGGGATCCCGCGGGTGATGGTCGATCCGGCGGCGATCGGCGTGCCGAGCCATTGCGGATCGAAGGCGATCAACAGAATAAAGCCGACGTACAGCGCCAGCGTAATCAGCGAAAGCAGCCAGGCGAACCGGCCGCGTTTTCTCACCAGCTCTTTAAAGCGCGGGTTTTCTTCAATCCCTTGATAAATGGTGTCATTCATCAGAGTGTCTCCAGTAGGTATTGATAGAGTACGCCGCGCCAGGGCCGCTCAACGGCGCGTTATCCGAATGAGCGGCCTGAAGCGGCGTAAATTATGACGGCACTTTCATTGATTGTTTTTCTTCCAACAGCTTGTCGACTACGGCCGGATCCGCCAGCGTGGAGGTATCCCCCAGGTTGCTGGTGTCGCCGGCGGCAATTTTGCGCAGGATACGCCGCATGATCTTGCCGGAACGCGTTTTGGGCAGCGAATCTGTCCAGTGCAGCACGTCCGGCGTGGCGATCGGCCCTATCTCTTTACGCACCCAGTTGCGCACTTCGGTATAGAGCTCCGGCGTCGGTTCTTCGCCGTGATTCAGCGTGATGTAGGCGTAGATCGCCTGGCCTTTGATGTTGTGAGGAATGCCGACCACCGCCGCTTCGGCGATTTTCGGGTGCGATACCAGCGCAGACTCGATCTCGGCGGTGCCCAGACGGTGGCCGGAGACGTTCAGCACGTCGTCGACGCGGCCGGTGATCCAGTAGTAACCGTCCTCGTCGCGGCGGGCGCCGTCACCGCTGAAGTACATGCCTTTGAAGGTCGAGAAGTAGGTTTGCTCGAAGCGGTCATGATCGCCAAACAGGGTACGCGCCTGGCCCGGCCAGGAGTCGACGATCACCAGGTTGCCTTCGCAGGCGCCTTCCTGCGGTGTGCCGACGTTATCGACCAGCGCCGGCTGTACGCCGAAGAAAGGCCGCGTGGCGGAACCGGCCTTCAGCTCGGTGGCGCCCGGCAGCGGGGTAATCATGAAGCCGCCGGTTTCGGTTTGCCACCAGGTATCGACGATCGGGCACTTTGCGTTGCCTATCTTGTTGTAATACCACTCCCAGGCTTCCGGGTTGATCGGCTCGCCGACCGAGCCCATGATGCGCAGCGAATCGCGTCGGGTGCCCTCGATTGCCTTGTCGCCTTCGGCCATCAGGGCGCGAATGGCGGTCGGCGCGGTATACAGAATGTTGACCTGGTGTTTGTCGATCACCTGCGACAGGCGATTGACGCCCGGATAGTTAGGCACGCCTTCGAACATCAGCGTGGTGGCGCCGCAGGCCAGCGGGCCGTACAGCAGATAGCTGTGGCCGGTGACCCAGCCCACGTCGGCGGTGCACCAATAAATGTCGCCGTCGTGGTAGTCGAACACATACTTAAAGGTCATCGCAGCGTACACCAGGTAGCCGCCGGTGGTGTGCAGCACGCCTTTCGGCTTGCCGGTCGAGCCGGAGGTATACAGGATAAACAGCGGGTCCTCGGCGTTCACTTCTTCCGGCGGGCAGTCGGCGGAGACGCCCTGAGTCAGTTCATGCCACCACAGATCGCGCCCTTCCTGCCAGTAACCCGGTTTGCCGGTGCGTTGGAATACCACCACGTTGGCCACGCTGACCACGCCGGGATTTTTCAGCGCATCGTCGACGTTCTTTTTCAGCGGCACGGCGCGGCCGGCGCGCAGGCCTTCATCGGCGGTAATGACCAGTTTGGCGTTGGAGTCGATAATGCGTCCGGCGACCGCTTCCGGCGAGAAGCCGCCGAAGATCACCGAATGTACGGCGCCGATGCGCGCACAGGCCAGCATCGCGACCGCCGCTTCCGGCACCATCGGCATATAGATAGCCACCACGTCGCCTTTTTTCACGCCGAGCTTTTTCAGCACGTTGGCGAACTGGCAGACGTCATGGTGCAGCTGTTTGTAAGTCACGTTCTTGGATTGGGTTGGGTCATCGCCTTCCCAGATAATGGCGGTCTGGTCGCCGCGCTCAGCCAGATGGCGGTCCAGACAGTTGGCAGACAGGTTCAGCGTGCCGTCTTCAAACCAACGAATGCTGACGTGGCCGGGATCGAACGACGTGTTTTTAACTTTGGTATAGGGTTTGATCCAGTCCAGGATTTTGCCATGCTCACCCCAGAAAGCCTCTGGGTCTTGAACCGACTGTTGATAATACTGTTGGTATTGTGCCGGATTAATCAGGGCGCGCTCTGCAATTGCAGAAGGAATAGCGTGTTTATGCAGTTGGCTCATAGCTTTTCTCCTTGAAGTTGTTAATGATATGTCAACTGAAGGTTAAGTATAGTTTGCTACGATTCTTTGTTTCTTTTTTGCGCGGCAGATCACGCAACAAAGATATTGATTTGTAATAGTTCTGTCGCATTTGTAGGACGTATCTATCTCTTTGGCGTTTAATTCATCATAAACCCGCGTTTTTAGCCAAAAACACTTATCTAAAGAACAAAAAAGAATAAAAAAAGACGAGACTGTTTTCCTCGTGATTAATCGCGTGAGAAAGGCCTGCGTTATTTCACGCTATAAATCTTTTTGGATTATTTTTCGCTATTAATATTCGAAGTTGATATTAACGCGATATAACGATGGACGGCACGCCGTGAAATAACGTTTTATTAACCTTTAATTCCTGATGAAAGGCCGGGTGATACCCTGGGGTATTCACTCTGCGCCATCGTTCGATTTTTAAGCTAAATATAAAGCAGTGCTGCATTTATGGTCGAAAATGTCACTCGGTCAATTCTCATTTATTTTACTTTTGCGTAACAAAATATAAACATTTGATGCGGATTAAATATGCAGAATGGACGAAAAATAACGCATTTTAATGGCGTTCAAAAAAACGTCGTCGGCGCGGTTATGTGCTTCATTGCATGAGAAATTATGTTTTTAATAACAAGCAATTATGCCATTTGAAATAGTAACGCGAAATTTTTGTTATTCGATTCAGCGCTCAACCCTGACAAATCAAGGCTTGCAGAGCATGCCGCCCGGATGATACAGATTTATACTGCGTCGCACCCAGGGCAGGTGAACGCTTCCACTGAATTAACATAAGCCTGTAATAAATGATTAAGTATTCTTTTCTCCGTGTTGCGACTTTGTACGGCGAAAAGAGTCTTTGAGGACTTTTTGGGTATGAAAAGTGTAAAAATTAGCCTGGCTTGGCAAATCCTGATCGCGTTGGTGCTGGGTATTATTGTTGGCGCGGTATTGCACAACCAGACAGAATCTCGTGAGTGGCTGGTCAGCAATATTCTCAGCCCGGCGGGTGATATCTTTATTCGCCTGATCAAGATGATTGTGGTACCGATCGTTATTTCCACGCTGATCGTCGGTATTGCCGGCGTGGGCGATGCGAAAAAGCTGGGCCGCATCGGATTGAAAACCATTATTTACTTCGAAGTGATCACCACCGTTGCCATCGTGGTGGGGTTGACGCTGGCCAACGTATTCCAACCCGGCCACGGCATCGATATGTCGACGCTGACCACGGTGGACATTTCGCAGTATGAGAAAACCACCGAACAGGTGCAAAGCGGTTCGCACAGTCTGGTGGCGACCATTCTGTCGCTGATCCCGTCGAACGTCTTCTCGTCGATGGCCAAGGGCGACATGCTGCCGATTATCTTCTTCTCGGTGCTGTTCGGTCTGGGGCTGTCGTCGTTGCCGAAAGAGACCAAAGAGCCGCTGCTGAAGGTGTTCAAGGCGGTGTCCGAGAGCATGTTCAAAGTCACCCACATGATCATGCGCTATGCGCCGATCGGGGTGTTTGGCCTGATTGCGGTCACGGTAGCCAACTTCGGTTTCGCCTCGCTGCTGCCGCTGGCCAAGCTGGTGGTGCTGGTGTACTTCGCCATCGCGTTCTTCGCCCTGGTGGTGCTGGGGGCTGTCGCCCGGCTGTGCAACCTGCGCATCTGGACGTTGATCCGTATCCTGAAAGACGAACTGATCCTGGCTTATTCCACCGCCAGCTCGGAAACGGTGCTGCCGCGCATCATCGAAAAGATGGAGGCCTACGGCGCGCCCAAGTCGATCACCAGCTTCGTGGTGCCGACCGGCTACTCCTTTAACCTGGATGGCTCGACGCTGTACCAGAGCATTGCCGCTATCTTTATCGCCCAGCTGTACGGCATCGAGCTGTCGTTGGGGCAGGAGATCGTGCTGGTGCTGACGCTGATGGTCACCTCGAAAGGGATCGCCGGCGTGCCGGGCGTCTCGTTCGTGGTGCTGCTGGCCACGCTGGGCAGCGTCGGTATTCCGTTGGAAGGCCTGGCGTTCATCGCCGGCGTGGACCGTATCCTGGATATGGCGCGCACCGCGCTGAACGTCGTGGGTAACGCGCTGGCGGTGCTGGTGATCGCCAAGTGGGAGCACCAGTTCGATCGCAAGAAGGCGCTGGCCTACGAAACGGAGTTTCTGGCGCAGAAGGTGAAGCCGGCCAATCAGGCCTAATCATCGAGCAGCTCTGATGTTAAAAACGCCCCGGGCAGCTGTGCCGGGGCGTTTTGTTTTTAGCCGTCTTCTCTCCGCCACTTTCTTTTCTCCGTCCCCACTGCGCGACTTGCATCCCCGCTTAACAGAATCTAAAGTGTTACCAAATTAATGGAAATGATAATAGATGTTATTATCATTTTCATTTGATGATGTATGGAGACACGCAAAAGCCGTTGAACGGCGGGGTTACGCCCGTTCGGCGTCTTTATTCGGGCTTATCAAAGGTAGGTAACATGTCGGACACCGCTTTGGCCTCTGAATGGTTGCCGCTGGCGCCAGCGCAGCTTGATTTCTGGGAAGAACACACCTTGCACCCCGGGCAGACCCTGTCCACCGTCGCACACTGCACCGAACTGTGCGGCGCGGTAGAGGAAGAGACGCTCTGCCGGGCGATCGCCGCCACCCTCGCCGAGACGCAGGCGTTTGCCCTGCGCTTTGGCGAGCGGCATGGCGACTCTCCTCCGCCGTTACGGCACGATCCACAGCGTATACCGCCATTGCAACGCATCGATCTGCAAACGCACGGCGATCCCTGGCAGGCGGCGCAAAACCTGATGCGCGAAGATATCGCGCAGCGCCGGGCGCTGCACTGCGAGCCGTTAGCCGCCGCCTGGCTGATCAAGCTGGGGCCGGAGCGCTACCTCTGGTACGTACGTGCGCACCATATTCTGGTTGATGGTTTCGGTATGGCGCTAATTGAACACCGCTGCGCCGCGTTGTATGCACACTATCTGGGTGAAGGTAGCGCGGGCATGCCTCTGGGCGCCTTCGACGCCTTTCAACAGGCTGAGCTGGCCTACGCGGGTTCTGAGCGATGCGAGCGCGATCGGCGCTTTTGGCAGAGCTATCTGCCGCCGTCGCAGGCGCTGCCGACGGTGCGCAAGGGCGGTGAGGCCTATGGCGTGCGGCGTCTGAGCACCCACCACCGGCTGCCGGCGGCGGTATCGCAACGACTGGCGCAGCTGGCGGAGCGCAGCGGCATCAATTGGCCCGACTTGCTGGTGGCGCTGTCGGCGGCCTGGCTATTTCAGGTGATGCCCCGCGACACCCGGCAGGGCGAGGCGTTGCCGATGTGGATGCCAGCGATGAATCGCCGCGGGCAGGCCGCCACCAACGTGCCTTCGTTGGCGGTCAACACCCTGCCGCTGCTGGTGTCACCGCCGCAAGCGGAGACGCTGGGGGGCTTTCTCACCACTCTGACGCAGCAGCTGCGCGAGCTGCGCAGCCACGCCGGCTACCGCCTGCGCCAACTGGCCGCCGATCGCGGTGTGGATCCTGACTCGCGCTTCTTTATTTCCCCCTTCATCAACGTACAACCCTTCGATGCGCCTCGTTTTGTCGGCTGTAGCGGCACCCGCCGCGTATTGGCCGGCGGCTCGGGCGACGGTTTTAACCTGACTTATCGCGGCCGCACCGACGCCCGCGATCTGCAGGTGGATATCGATATTTATCTGGAGCAGTTCCCGACGGAGGATGCGCTGGACTATGGCGAGGCGCTGCAGGAATTCCTGTTGCGCGCGCTGCAGCGGGAAGCCTGGGAGCAGCCGCTGGCGGCCCTGATGGCGTTGCCCGCCTGATAAAATGCGGGCGGGGGATGTCCCCGCCCGAGTGGTGTGGTTTCAGTTGGCCAACAACGCCGCCACTTCGCGCGCGTTCTTGCACGGCAGGAGCGAACTGCTCACCAGCCGGGTGCCGAAAGCGTCATTGAGGCGTTCCGCCACCTGTTTGATATGCGGCAGCTTCAGCCCCATGGCGATAAATGCCGTCTCTTCTCCCCATTCCGGGCGCGGCGCCACGCCGATCGCCTGCCAGTAAATGGTCAGGATCTCTGCGCTGCGCGCCGAAGGCGCGTTCGGCGGTGGGGCCGCACAGGCGTTCAGCGCCGGCGCGGTTTGCTGGTGGCTCAGGTCGGCACGGATGCGATGGCGGTCGGTTTTGCCGTTGGCGGACAGCGGCAGCGCCTCGGCATGGATAAAGCGTGTCGGAATATGGGTACAGGGCAGATAGCCGGTGGCGAAGGCGCGGATCTCGGACAGCGGCAGCGGTTTGCCGTCGCGGGTCAGATACAGGGCACCGAGTGCCGCCTCGTTGTTCTCTCCGCTGGGGTAATCCACCACCACCATGTCCTGGATCGCCGGATGGCGGCGCAGCACGTCTTCGATTTCCGGCAACGAGACGCGCACGCCGCGGATCTTCACATAGCCGTTCACCCGGGTGGCGAACATGATGTTGCCGTCCGCCCGGTAGTAGCCCTGATCGCCGGTGCGAAAAGCGCGCAGCGGTTGCCCATCCGGCCCTTCGAGGGTAACGAAATCGTGCTGCTTCAGCTCCCCCTGCTCCAGGTAGCCCAACGCCAGGTTGATCCCGGCGGTATGGATGCGGCCGACCACGCCAGCCGGGCAGTGGCTGCCGTCGTCATGGCAGATGAAGTAGCGGTTGGCCGGCAGCGGGCGGCCGTAAGGCACGGTGCCGTTCTCCTGCGGGGCGATCGGGTGCCAGATGCTCCAGATGGTGGTTTCGGTCGGTCCGCCGAGCGAGAACAGCGCGAGATCCGGGCGCAGGGTACGCAGGGTTTGTACCGTCGCCGGCTTGATGTAGTCGCCGCCTTGCGCCACCAGGCGCAGCGAACGCAGGCTGTCGGCCGTTTTGCAGGTGAGCAACATCTCCAGAATCGCGGGTACCGAACACCACAGGGTGACCCGATGCTTTTCTACCAGCTGGTTCCAGCTGATGGCGTCCTTTTCCTGATGCGGCGCCGGTAGCACCAGCGTAGCGCCGGCGCACAGCGAACCGAACAGATCGAACATCGACATGTCATGGTGCGGCGGCGTGACGGAAATGAAGACGTCGTCGGCGGTGACCGCCCAGCGCTGCTGGGTCTGGTGGACGACGTTGGCGGTGGCGCGGTTGTTGAGCACCACGCATTTGGGCTTACCGGTGGTACCGGAGGTATACAGGTAGTAGCTCGCGGCCTGGCTGGCGCTGCGTTCAACCAGCGTCTGCTCATCCGGCAGCGCAGGCGCGTGATCCGTCGGCGCCAGCAGGGTCGCCGGCGTCACGCCAATGGGCGTCTCCAGATCGCCGCCGTGCACCACCAGCGTCGGTCGGCAGTTCTCCAGCAGATAGGCGGTGCGTTCCGGCGGCGAGTTGATATCGACAGGCACCCAGATCACGCCCTGCAGGGCGCAGGCGAGGCTGAAGATGATCTGTTCCGGGCTGCGCGGCAGATACAGCGCGACCACGTTGCCCGGCTGCACGCCGCGGCTCTGCAGATTGGCGATCGCCGTGGCGATCCGCTGGCCCAGCTCGCGGTAGGTCAGCGTCTGTTCGCCGCAGATCAGCGCGTTGCCGCCGCCTTGCGCGCCGAACAGCCGCTCGGCCAGCTGTGCCAGATAAGGATAAGGTGCGTAATTCGCTTCGCTGTCGTTGTGGCGATAATGCGCCAGATCGATGAAGTCCCGCGGCGCGATCGCCAGGTCGGCCCGTTGGCAGCTGTGCAGGATGCGTCGCTGCAATGCCGCCAGCATGGCTTCTACCTGTTCACCGTGCAGCGCCTGCTCGGCGTAGTCCACGCACAGCTGCAGGTTTTTTTCGCTGTCCAGCGTCAGGCGAATGTCGATGGCGACCTGCGGCGTTTGGGTCAGGCCGTCGTGGAAGCGCACCGGCGCCTCGGCCGGCAGCGTCTCCCAGCCCAGGCAGTTGGTCAGGATCACCGGCAGCGCCGGGCCGCCCTGGCTTTGGCCGAGCAACTGCCGCGCCAGATCGACGCCGGAAAACGTCAGGTGGTCGAGCGCGCCGAGCACGTCGTCCTGCAAGGCTTGTGCGCGCTGGATAAAATCTTCGCCGTGGCGCGAATAGCGTACCGCTACGAAGCTGGAGGCGTTGCCCAGTGCACCGTCGGCGGCGGGGAATGCCACCGGCACGCCGACGCACAGCTCGCCGTCAGTGGTCCAGTGGGCCAGCGTATCGAGGATCAGCGCCGACAGCAGGCTGTTACGCAGCAGCGCATGTGGCGATCCCAGGCGGCCGAGCTGTTTTATCGTATCGCGCGGCAGCGTCAGGGTGGCGCGGCGATAGCGCGACGAGGTGAGATTGGCGAGCGGGGCGCGCCACGGTAACGCTGACGGGGTGGTGACATCCTGCAGCTTGTCGCGCCAGTAGGCGGCATCGGCCTGGCGCTGCGCCGCAGGTGCAGCAGGGGGCGGCAGCGCAGCGGCGGTCGGCGCCAGAGGGCGATCGTCAAACAGGCGCGCGATCACGGTGGAGATCCCCTGGCCGTCGAGGATCAACGCATCGAAGCTGGTGAAGATCAGCGTATCGTACGGCGATCCCGTCGGATCCTGCTGTTCGGCAAGTTGGAGCACGGCGATGCGCCACAGCGGTTGGCTCGGATCGTGGCGCTGGTGGGAGTAACGCGCGCGCAGCTGTTCGATCTGGCGCTGCGCCGCTTCGCCATCAAGGGCGCGCAAATCGTGGCGATCCAGATGCAGCGTCACCTCCGGGCGTACGTGCTGCGTGCCGCGCTGCACATTGATGCAGGTGCGCAACGCCGGGTAATGCTGTACCAGCTCGGTCAGGCGCGCTTCAAGGCGCGGTACGTCCAGCTGCCGGGCGCGGTATTCGCGAAAGTCGTGCATCGCCACGCCGCCGAGCGGCCATCGATCGCTGCGGCCCAGAAGATAGGCCTGCTGCAGTGCGGTTAAAGCTCTCTCCATGGTACTTCCCTATAGTCGTTAACCGATTAAAACGAGCCGGGCGCCGCGCGCCCGGAAACCGATCTCAGTGCTGCGGCGCCAGCGCGGCGAGCAGCGTTTTCGCATGCCTTCCTGCCTCGGGCGAGCGTTGGCAGATCAATGCCGCCAGCGCCGCAGGGGAGGAATGCGCCGCCAGATCCTGCGCCGTTAGCCCCGCCGCCAGATACTTGTTGAGCACCGTCAGCAGCGCGTTCACCCCGGCATCCGGCAAGGCCAAGCGGTGGATATCGTCGTGGTCGCGCAAGCCGGCCTCGGGGGCCACCCGCGCCAGCAGCCGATGCAGCACCTGGCGCACCGGCGCCTGCTGCGCCAGCGCGTCGGGCGTGCATTGCGCCAGCAGGTGCGACAGCGGGCGATCGAACGCCGCCGTTTGCCGCGCGGCCAGGTGCAGCAGCGCCCGGTAACAGGTCAGCAGGCGTGGCAGCACCTGCTCGGGGAACGCGTCGAGCCGCACGTCCCAGTTGATCAGAATGCCGTCGTCGACGTGGGCGACCTGCGCATCCAGTGCCACCTGCGGCCCCTGAGAGATGACCCAGCCGAGACGGCCGAAGGTGTCGGTGACCCGTTCGGAAAACAGTGTCTTGCCGCGGATGCCGAAACCGGCGGTAAACACCACCGGCGAAGGCTGCAGGCTGCCGTGCAGGCGCGACAGATCGCGCATCACGCTCACGCCGGGGTAATCCGCATGCTCGATCAGCTCCGCCAACTGGGTCATCAGGCGCCGGCAGAAGGCGCTCAGGTTTTCCGTCGGGTTCAGCTCCACGCCGAGCAGCACCAGGTTAGAGAAATCGCCGATGAGGCGATGCGCGTCCTCCCGTTCGCTCTCGCGGTGGAACAGCGGCACGTTGAGCCGAAAGCGCGTCATGTTCCACCCCTGGCCGACGGCCAGGGCGAACAGTGCGAGAAACAGCGTCGAGAGCGAGGTGTGGTGCCGTTTGGCGACGTTCTCCAGCGCGCGGCTTTCCTCTGCGTCCAGCTGTATGGCCAGGCGATCGCTGCGGCAGCGGTCCGGCGTGCGCAGCAGGCGCGGCGCCGGTGGCACCTGCGCCAGACGCTCACGCCACCAACGCTGGCCGCGTTCGCGCCGCTGGCGCATCGCCTCGTCGGCGTCACGTTGTGCGAGGTGATCGAAGTAGGCCGGCGGCGCGTCATGGGAGGGTATCGGTGGGCACTGGTGATAAAACGCCGTCAGATCTTCCATCAACAGGCGAAAGCTCATGGCATCGCCGGCGATCATATCGAGATCGACATGCAGGCGGCTGCGCCCTTCCGGCAACAGGCTCAGGCTGATATCGCAGGGCACGCCCTGTTCCAGCGGCAGCAGCTGGGTACTTTTTGCCTGGCGTTTGGCGGCGAGCGCGGCTGCCAGCGTCGCTGTATCGGCGTGCCGCCAGTCGTCGAGATGCAAGGTGTGCCGGGGGCCGGGAGGCGCGATCGTCTGCCGGCCATCATCGGTAATGCGCAGGCGCAACAGCGGATGATGCAGGTACAGCGCATCGACGGCCTGGCGCAGTCGGGCGAGATCCAGCTCGCCGCCGTCGAATTCCGCATACAGGTGGGCGGCCATGCCGCCGAGGGGAGGAGCGGACTGTCGGCCTACCCAATAGGCGGCCTGCATCGTGGTCAAAGCTTTCATCGGGTATCCATTTTGATTCAGCCAACGAGACTGCAAGAATATATCCAAATGTTAATAGGAATGAAAATTATTATTATTTAATCCATTTGACGCGAGGGTGCTATCTATAAGGGGTTTTAGCGAGGGCGGACGGGCGTATCGTTGGGTGTGAATAATTTATCTATATTATTCTTAGCATTGTAATGATTGCTTGTTATTGCAGCGCCTGTTTTACCTGCGAAAGTATAAGGTTTTCTGTCTGTTATCGCGGCTTTCCTCACACCTTTGTTGATAATGATTTGCATTAGAAAATGCAAAATATTATCATTCTTAACATTATTTTACGTTTTTATACAAGCCGCCGGCCGCTCCGCCGGCGGCTTGGCCGTGGACGGGGCCGCGCCCGTTCGGCCGCGCAAGGCATGGGTTTGCCGCAGGGATAAGCAACAGAAAGGTCGGGAAGGCCGGAGCGTCATGGTCTGTGTGAGTGTCGATGTAGGTTGTGTAAAAAAAATCAAATTTTGTGCACCTCTGGGATGAAAGGAGAAGACATCTATGGGCAAGCATTTTGCGGCTCAACGGCATGAAAGCGTAGGAAACGGGGAAAAAGCGGGGTTGAAAGCCATTGGGGCGTTTTCCTCCGTATTTTTAGGGGTATGTTCACTGGCGATCGGTAACGTCAACGCGGCGGAAACCAAGAGCAACGAAACCTACCAGGACGCGGAAACGCTGCTGGTCACCGGTGAGAAGATCAAACGTTCCATTTTCGACACCGGCTCCAGCGTGCAGGTGTTCGACAGCAACCGCATCGCCTCGATGCCTGACGCAGTGCAGATCCCCGATCTGCTGCGTATGACCCCCAACGTGGTGGATCTGGGCATCGGCAACGAACTACCGACCGTGCGCGGCATCGACGGTTCCGGCCCGAACGTCGGCGCCAATGCCTTCCTCAGCGGCACCCGCCCGCGCCTCAATCTGTCGTTGGACGGCCGCTCGCTGACCTATAACGAACAGGCGTTCGGCCCGCAGTCGCTGTGGGATCTGGATCGCGTCGAAGTGTTCCTCGGCCCGCAAAGCTACATCCAGGGGCGCAACGCCATCGCCGGCGCCATCGTCATGGCCAGTAAAGATCCGACCTTCGAGTGGGAAAGCGCCTTCAAGGGTGGGGCCGGTAACCAGCACTCTTCACAGCTGGCCGCCATGGCGTCCGGCCCGCTGGTGGAGGATCAGCTGGCGTTCCGCGTCAGCGTCGATCGCCAGCGCCGCCGCAGCGAAGCCGATCTGCCGGCCTATGCGCCGGTGGGCGATCCGCGCGAAGTGGAAGCCACCACCGCCCGTGCCAAGCTGTTGTTCAACCCGGCCGGCCTGCGCGATCTGACTACCAAGCTGACCTTTAACCACTTCGGCAGCACCGCGCCACAGAACGAAAGCCTCAACCCGCAGCCGCACCCGACCAATCCGCGTCACGATCCGCGCCGCGCCGTGTTCAAAAGCAACATGAACAGCACCATCTGGGATCTGGCCTGGGAGGCCTCCGATGCGCTGACGTTTGAAAACCGCGTTATCTATACCGATTTCAATATCAATCGGCCGACCGCTTACAACATCCAATACGCCGAGATCGACGGCCAGGAAGTTCACGTAGAACCGGTGGTGCGCTTCGGCGGCGCGGACAGCCGCCTGCACGGGCTGGCAGGGCTGCGTTATTTCCACGGCACGCAGGATGAGTTCGTCAACATCTTCGGCGGATCGACCTTCAAGGATAAAACCGATACCCATTCGGCGTTCGCCGAGCTGACCTATGCGCTGACGCCGCAGGTGGACGTGACCGCCGCCAGCCGTCTGGAACGCGAACACCGTCGCCGCGACGGCGGCAGCCAGGCGGTGCGCATCGACTTCGACGAAACCTACACCGTGTTCCTGCCGAAGCTGGACGTGGCCTGGAAACCGACGGATACCCAAACCTACGGTGCCAAGATCGCCCGCGGCTATAACGCCGGCGGTGGTGGCATCACGATCGGTACGCCGGTGGTCAGCTATACCTACGGTTCCGAGTATGTGTGGAACTACGAGCTGTATACCCGCCATCACCTGAAAGACGCCAATGTGGTGCTGACGGGTAACATCTTCTACAACGATTACAAGGATATGCAGCTGCCTTATTCGTTGGGTGAGAACTCCAGCGTGATCCGTAACGCCGACAAGGTGGAAACCTACGGCGCGGAAATCGGCGCCACCTGGCAGCCGCGCTGGGACTTCGAGCTGTTCGGCAACCTCGGCCTGCTGAAAACCGACATCAAGAAGTTCTCGGGCAGCGGCGTGGAAGGGCATGAGCTGGCGCGCGCACCGGCTTACACCGCCAACATGGGTGCTAAATATCAATTCCTGAAAGGATGGGAGCTGAGTAGCAACGTGGCGTTTACCGACTCCTACTATTCGCAATACGACAACGATTCGCGCGGGCGCATCGGCTCCTATTGGACGGCCAACGCCCAGCTGGCTTACACCTTCGACTACGGCCGCGCCACGCTGTATGCGAAAAACCTGTTTGATTCAGACCGCCGCGAGATGGTCAGAAGCAACGACATCTACACGGCGACTCTTCAGCGAGGCCGCTTGGTCGGTGCAGCAGTTGAGCTGAATTTCTAACGCTATCGCGATGACGGGGGACGAATGTCCCCCTTTTTATGCGCTATCCCGGCACGGCCGGGCAAAGGAGATAACGCAGTGATCGGTGATTTTGACAGCATTCTGAGCGATGAAGAGGCCCAGCGGCTGGAGAGCGCGTTTCAGGCGCTGGGCGCGGCGTCGGCGGACGGCGAACGGCCGGTGAGCGAAGCCGAAGAGCGGGCGTGGTTCGCCCATCTGCAGCAGGGTGACGCACGCGGGCAGCGGGCGCTGGCCTGGCGCCTGACGGGGGACGTGGATATCGCCCGGCTGACGGCGGCGCTGCAGGCGCTGGTGCGGGAAACGCCTGGCGTGGACGTGCGCTACGTTTTTGATGACGAAAACGGTCTGGTGAAACGCCCCGCCGGCTCGGCGCCGTTGCCGGTGTGCCTTCGTCAGGTGGCGGACGAACAACACGCCATGGGTTGCCTGCTGCAGGCGCAGGCAACGCTGTTTGAACTGGAAAACGAAGCGCCGCTGCGCTGCCTGCTGTTGCTCACGCCGGGCGATGCCGTGATTTTGGGCGTGGTCTTGCATGACATCCTGGCGGAAACGCTGCCTTGGCGCCACCTGCCGGCGATGCTGTCCGCCCGTTACAACGGGGATGCGATGCCTCTGCCTTTCGCGGTGGCGCCGGTCGAGCTGGCGGAAACCCCGGAGCCGCAGCTGCCGTGGGTGCGCCAGGCGGTCTCGCTGCAGGATTACCGCAGCCCGGCGCAGCGCGCTGAAGCGTTGCCGCCGGTGGGCTCGCGCGTGGTCACGCGTATTGATCGCTCGCTGTTGCCCGCCAACGACACGCCGCGGGCCTTGCTGGCGGCGGTGGCGGCACGGTTTGCCGAGTTCGTCGCCGCGCAGGCCGGCGGCCAAGCGGTGCAGCTGTGCGTGCCGGCCGCAGAAACGGCGGAGTTCGTCGGCCTGGAGCTTGGCCTGACGGCGGCACCGCTGATGCGCCTGACCGTACAGCATGGCGAGAGCGACGTCGGGCAGCGGCTACTGGCGCAGGCCGTGGCTGAACAGCCGGACCCGCAACGGGCGCAGCTGCTGGTGGCCTGGCGCGACGATCTGGCCGCAGAGTGGCGGCTGGAAGGCGTTCACGCCGAACGCCTGTTGCTGCCGCCGCTGCATACGCCGTTTGAACTGGCGCTGCTGCTGGGCTTGCCCGAGGCGGAAGCGCTGACGCTGGAGCTGGTCACCGACCCGCGCCTGTCTCCCCATGTGGCGCCTTTCCTGCTGGAGCAGTTCAGCGCGTTCCTGGCCGGGCAGAGGATTGCCGTCGCCTTGCCGACGGCTGAGGCCGCTTCCCCGTCGATGGCCGCGCCGGCGGCGAACGGCGACGCGGACGAAAGCGTTGCACCGCTGATTTTGCAGGAGTTCCGTGAGGCGCTGGTGGCGCCGGAAATGACCCTGGATGAAGACTTCTTCGATCGCGGCGGCCATTCGCTGGTCGCTACCCGGGTGATCGGTCGCTTGCTGAGCCTGCATCAGATCGAAATCAACATTAACGATCTGTTCAGCCACCCGACGGCGCGCGGGTTGGCGGGCTACGCCAAACGCCTGAACGTCGCGCAGCCGAATGCCGCGGTGGCCACCGCCGACGACCATGATCGCGCGCAGGCGCCGCTGTCGCTGGCGCAGGAGTCGCTGTGGAAGGTGTATGAAGCCTTCGGCCATGACGAGATTTTCAACCTGCCGTTCTCTCTGCGCTTCTTCGATGCGGTGGATGAAACGGCGCTGCGTCAGGCGTTTATCGACGTCATGACTCGCCATACCGTGCTGCGTTCACGCTTCGTCGAGCAGCAGGGCGAAGTGGTGCAGGTGGTGGTGCCGGCTGCCGAACTCGCGGACTACTCGTGGTTCCGCTTCTCCCACGAGACGCCGGCGGGCAACGCCGCCGCCCTGTTGGCCGATGCCGGCCAGCACCGGTTCGATCTGGCCGCCGAGCTGCCGCTGCGCGTCACGCTGCTGCGCGATGCGGACAACGGCCAACAGCTGCTGTCGCTGTTGTTCCACCATGTGGTGCTGGATGAATGGTCGCTCAACCTGATGATGGATGAGCTGGGCGTCGCCTATCGCCATCGCGTCGTCGGCCAGGCGCCGCAGTGGAGCGGGCAACCGCCGCAGTTCCACACTTTCGCCCGGCAGCAGCGGGCCTCCGGGGTGCAGCAGCAACATCTGGACTACTGGCTCGACGCGCTGCGCGGCGCGCCGGTCGGCCAGCCGATCTTCCGGCAAGAGCCGTCCACCCATCCGGCGGTGCCGGCACCGGCGGACGTCAACGGCGGCTGGCTGGAGTTCGAGGTCGACCCTGCCGTGGCGGAAGGCCTGTATCAGCTCGCCCGCCGCAACAACGCTTCGCTGTTCAACGTGGTGTATGCCGGGATTACCTCGGCGCTGCGCCTGTTCGGCGGCCCGGCGGATCTGCTGGTGGGCACCTCGACCTCCGGCCGTAACGACGCCGAGTTCTTCGATACCGTCGGCTACTTCACCACCGTAGTGGTGCACCGCGTGCGCTTCGACGAGGGGCTGACGGTGGCCGGGTTGGTCAGCCAGGTGAAAAACACCATCAATGGCTCGCTGCCGTACACCGATATTCCGATCGATCTGGTGGAGGAAGGGCTGTTCGGCGTGGACGCCGACCGCAAGAACCACATGTTCGAAGTGTTTATCCAGATCCACAGCCGCATCAAGCTGAACGGCGAGTTCCGGCTGCAGGACGGCAGCGCGATCGCCTACCGTCAGGTGGAGCCGGAGAAAGCCGAATCGCTGCTCGGCCTGCAGTTTGAGGTGATGGAAGACGATCTGGCCGGGAAGAAATCCCTGCGGGTGATGATGACCTACCGCCAGGACCACTACAGCCGGGAGCAGGCCAATCTGATCGCCGACGGCGTTCAGCACGTCTTTACCCAGTTTGCGCAGCACATCGCTGGCGATATCGCTCTGGCGGCGCTGCCGCCCGGGCCGCAGGCATGACGTTGTTTCACTCTAACCGAAAGCATGATTTTCAAGGAGATAAAAGGATGTCTGGAACCCTAGCAACCCCGCGCGCGTTACTGTCGCTGCTGGTGGCGGCCTCTCTGGTGGTCGCCGGTGCCGCGCAGGCGGACGATGTCGGCATCAAACCGCAGGACATCAAGCGCGAGGCGCTGTCATCGACGGTGGTGGAGATGGCCTACAGCACCTCGCAACAGGCGCTGTTCGTCAGCGCGCCGGACTGGAAGGAAGAGGCGCGCTCCCGCGTGCTGCGGCTGGATCCCAACACCCTGGCGATCAAGGCGGAGATCCCGCTGCAGGTGAAAGGCTTCGGCGTGGCGCTGAACGATGCGGGCAATCGCCTGTACCTGACGCAGGCTTTCAACGGCGAAGTCGGGGTGGTGGACACGACCACCAACCACGCGCTGGGCAGCATCAAGCTGCTGGACAAAGCGGTGCTGGAGCAGGCTTACAAGCAGGCGGGCATCAGCGGTAAGCGTCTGGATTTCCTGTTGGCGGAGCTGAAGAAGTTTAAAATCACTGAGGACTATCTGTACCGCCTCCGCGAGATCAAATATGACGCGCAAAGCGGCCGCCTGTTCCTGCCGGGCCTGGGCTTCGGCGTCGACAGCGTGCTGTACGTGGTCGATACCAAAGCCGGCAAGCTGGAGAAAGTGATCCCGGGCTTCGGCTACAACGCGGTGGGTATCACGCTGGATGAGAAGGGCCGCCGGGTGTTCGTCTCCAACATGCAGGGGCAGGTGATCACCTTGAACGCCGACACGCTGGCGATCACCGCCACGCATGAAGTGCAGGCCGATCAGCTGCTGAACCTGGTGTATGACCCGGCAAGCAATCGCCTGTTGGGCGTCGATCAGGGCATCGATCGCGACGACTACCGCAACCATCATCTGGGGCACGACTACGTGAAGCGCAGCAGCGGCCACCGGGTGTTTGCGCTGGATGCGGACAGCGGCAAGGTGCTGGCCAGCGAGCTGACGGATGAGGTGCCGATCGGCCTGCTGCTCGACGAGCGCAGTCAGCGGCTGTATGTCGCCAACCGCAAAGGCGTGCGCGTGGATCATGGCGCCGGGACGCTGACGGTGTTCGACGCCAAGACGCTCAAGCGCCTGCAAACCGTAGACCTGCCGCCGCACCCTAACAGCCTGGCGTTGGATCCGAAAGGCGACGCGCTGTTCGTGACGGTGAAAAACGACGGCGCTTCCACCAAGGCCGGTAAGCCGGAAAGCGTGGTGCGCATTCAGCTGCATACCAACTAACTGAATATAAATATAAAAAAGGGCGCCTCGGCGCCCTTTGTCGTTGGGTCATGTCATCAGAAGTGGGTGTTGATGCTCATGTAGTAGGTACGGCCCGGTTCGTTGTAGGTGGCCGCGCCCGCGCCGGCGATGTTGATCGCGCCGGTAATCGGGTCGCCCACGTTCTGCGCGTTACCGGCGCGGAACTGGCGTTTGTCGAACAGGTTGTCGATGCCGGCGGTGACGCTGACGTTTTTGGTCAGGTCATAGGTCGCGCTGGCGCCGACGACGGCATAAGGGCTGACCTCGCGGGTTTCGCCGCCGGTGGCCGGTTTACCCTGGTAGTTGTACTTCTTCGGCTTCTGACGGCCGTACCAGGTCAGGGTGGACTGCATCGACAGATCCTGCGTAGCCTGCCAGCTGAGGGTCGAGTTGACGGTGAACTTCGGGATCACCGACAGGTAATCGCCGGTGGTCTTGTTCTTGTTCTCGATCATGTAGGTGGCGTTGTTGCTCCAGGTGACGGTCTCGCTGACCGGCACGTTCAGCGAGCCTTCCAGCCCCTGCACCACCGCTTTCGGTACGTTCTCCCACTGATAGACCGCCGTACCGGTGCTGCTGGTGGCGATGCGCGAGTTACCCGCTTCAATCTTGTTGTGGTAATCGTTGCGGAAGTAAGTCACGCCGGCCAGCCAGCCTTCGTTATGGAACTCCAGCCCGATCTCTTTGTTGACGCTGGTTTCCGCCTTCAGATCGTCGTTACCGAGCAGGTAGCAGCCGTTTCTGACATCGCTGCCCGCACACCCTTGGCCTTTGCTGTACAGCAGGTAGTTGCCGTTGGTCTGGTACAGGGTCGGTGCCTTGTAAGAACGCGCGATGCCCATTTTCAGCGTGAAGTAGTCGCCCAGTTCCTGCGACAGGTTCAGCGCCGGGCTCCAGTTGTTGCCGGATTCTGAATGCAGATCGTAACGCAGACCCGGCGTCAGCATGGTGGTGTCGGTCAGCTCAATGTTGTCTTCGGCGAACAGCGAGAAGATATGCGCGGAAGCGTAAGGGCTGCGCGTGCCGTTGCCCATGCCGGGAATAGTGCCGCCCATCAGCGTTTGGCTGGTGGAGGTGCCGTCTTTCATCCGCTGTTGGGTCCACTCGGTACCCAGGGTGGCGGTCTGTGAAACGCCCAGCTCAAACGGCACGCTGACTTCGCTGTGCGCCAGGAAGTCGTCCAGCTTGGTGGTGCCGAAACCGGTATTTTTGGTGTCGAAGATGCCTTCGGTGCCGCCGGCCAGGCCTTCGTTCAGGCGGGTATTGCGGGTACGCTCGAACTGCACGTAGTTGTTGGTGCTCACGCCGTTGTCCCAGGCGCCGCGGTGGGTCAGGCCGAAGGTTTCACGGTAGATGCGGTTAGTCTCTTTGCCGTAGTTGCTCTGCACCAGGGCATTGGTATTGGTGTTCTGGGTATCGCCGGAATACAGGTTGCCCTGACGGCCGTAGGCATACTCGAACTCCAATGACTGCAGATGGGCGAAGTCCCAATGCAGCAAGGCGTCGATGTTTTTATCGACCACCCCTTCGCGCCCGGCGGGCAGGCTGTTGGCGTAGGCGCCTACGCGTTCGGATTTATGCGATTCGTTAATGTCCCAGGCGTCGGCCTGCGTTTTGCTGTAGCCGCCGAACAGGCGGAAGCTCAGGGAATCGCTCAGCGGGCCGGACAGGCTGAAGTCGGTGCGCTTGGTGGCGCCCTCCTGCTTGTGCTGCGGCACGTTGAAGTAGCCGTTCAGCGAGCCGTGCAGCGCATCGCCGGCCTTCTTGGTGATGATGTTGACCACGCCGCCCGCGGCGCCGTTGCCGTAGCGCGCGGCGGCCGGGCCGCGCAGCACTTCGATGCGTTCGATCATTTCCGGCGGCACCCAGGCGGTATCACCGCGCGAGTCGCGCTCGCCGCGCCAGCCCTGACGCACCGAGTTGCGGCTGGAGGCCGGTTTGCCGTCGATCAGAATCAGGGTGTTTTCCGGGCCCATGCCGCGGATATCGATCTGGCGATTGTTGCCGCGCTGGCCGCTGGTGGAGTTGCCGGTCAGGTTAACCCCGGGCATGGTGCGGATCAGTTCGCTGATGTCGCGCGCCGGCGGGCGTTTTTTGATCTCTTCGGCGGTGATGGTGGACACCCCCGGCGCCTGCAGGTTCTGCCGGGCGGCGGTCACGACGATGGTGTCTTCGCCGCGCGGCTTTTTATCCGTGGTGCCGCTGTTTTCTTCCGTGGTGGTGGTGTCGGTCTGCTGCGCGGCGTTGGCGAACGCGGACGCGCCCAATCCCAAGCCGATAAGAGTGGCTAAAGAATAACGTGATAGCTTGCTTTTCATCTGAGTGTCCTACCTTGCTGCCATCCCTCGCCGAACGGGGGGAAGGGCGGTTGTAGTTTTTGTGTAGTCGGAAATAGAAAATCGGCTGCGGCAAGGGATGCCATTGATGTATCCCCGATCCCTGTCCGTTGCGCGCAATACCAGCACGATCTCCAAGCCTTACACACTATTGCAAATGCAAATTATTATCAATAGTATTTGGCGTACAGTGCGTTCGGGCGGTGGCCGGCGATAGGGAAAAGTCGACGTTCCCGGTGCCGCCAACTACAAAATGGGTAGGCGTTGTGAATACAGAACTACAGTCAGAAAGCAGCAGATTATTGGCCAGCAGCAATGCGGGCAGTCCAGGGTGGTGGTTGACGGTGGCACGACGCGGTACGCCATGGGTAGAACCGGCGGGTAACGGCCGTTGGCGAACCACCTTTTTCTGGCGCGATCCTCAGGGATGCGAATTGACCTCCGCCTACCGTCGCGTGTGGATCAACATCAACTGCCTGACCGACCATCATCAGCCGAATCCGCCGCAAAGCCTGCAGCGTTTGGCCGGCACCGACGTGTGGTACTGGCAGACCGAGCTGAGCGGCGCCTGGCGCGGCAGCTACTGCTTTATCCCCTGCTTTGACGAGCGGCCGCCGGCGTTCAGCGGCGACGATGCGCACGCCAACATGCACAACCTGCGCCACTGGTGGCACCAGGTGTTCGCCAGCGCCACCCCCGATCTGCTCAACCCGTATCGCTCCTGGCAAAGCGCCAGCGGCCACAGCGTCTCCGGCCTGCACATGCCGGATGCGCCGCCGCAGCCGGTATGGCGCTCGTTCGACGAGTACGAGATCGCCAGCGGGCGCTGTACGCCACCGCTGCCGGCGCGTTTGCAGCGCCATACCTGGCAAAGCGAGCGCCTGGGCAACAGCCGCGATGTCTGGATCTACACCACCGGTGACAGCAAGCCGGCCGAGCGTCCGTTGGCTATTCTGCTCGACGGCCAGTTCTGGGCGAAGCAGATGCCGGTTTGGGAGCCGCTGATGCAGCTGACCCGTGAAGGGGCATTGCCGGAAGCGGTGTATGTGCTGATCGACATTATCGATCTGCCGCACCGGTCGCGCGAACTGACCTGCAAGGACGACTTCTGGCTGGCGGTGCAGGAAGAACTGATGCCGCAGCTGGCCGACTGGGCGCCGCACAGCGACAAACCGGCCGATACGGTGGTGGCGGGGCAAAGCTTTGGCGGCCTGGCTTCCCTGTATGCCGGGCTGCGCTGGCCGCAGCGCTTCGGCGCGGTGATCACCCAGTCCGGTTCCTACTGGTGGCCGCGGCGCGACATGCTGCAGTTGCCGAGCATTCCCGACGATGCCTGCTGGCTGATGCAGCAGGTGGAACGACACGGCCTGGGCAACCACGGCGCGCTGAAGGTATTTATGGAAGCCGGTTCGCAGGAAAAGCTGGTGCACCGGGTCAGCGGCGAAATGGCGGCGCGCCTGAGCGACGCCGGCCATCGGGTGCACTACCGGGTGGTGGAAGGCGGGCACGACGCGCTGTGCTGGCGCAGCGGCCTGACCGACGGGCTGCAGGCGGTCTGGGCTTCCGCTTTCGCCACCGCTTATCCGGCATCGGCGACGGCAACGGCACGAGGAACACATGATGGAAAGCCTGAATCCGTTCGATGATCAACAGCAGCGCAGCCTGGTGCTGCGCAACGTACAACAACAATACAGTTTGTGGCCGGATTTCCGCGCCATTCCGTCCGAGTGGACGATCGTCTTCGGCCCGGCGGCGCGCACTGCGTGCGCCGAATGGCTGGAGCAGCATTGGCAAGACATTCTGCCGGTCGCAGCACGCGAGGCGTGACCGGCGCCAGGTAATCACGGGAGCAATAAGCAGTGTCACACACCCCTAACTCTCTCAGCGGCCCGGCGCTTGCGGGCGAATGGCCGCTGGTCGCGGCGCAACCCGGCATCTGGGTCGCCGATCAAATTTCCCCGCATCGCAATGCCTACGCGGTGGCCCACGCCATCGAACTCAACGGCCCCATTGCCGTAGAGCCTCTGCTGCAGGCCATTACCCAGAGCCTGGGCGAGGTGGATATGCTGCGCCTGCGTTTTGCGGAACGCGACGGCGTGCCGGTGCAATGGTGGGATAACACGCTGGCGGTGCGCGAGCCGGAACTCGTCGATCTGACGACGTCGCCGGACCCCGAAGCCGCCGCGCGCGCGCTGATGGATATCGATCTGGCGAGCGATCTGCGCGCCAGCAGCGGCGCGCCGCTGTATCGCCATGTGGTGATGCGCCTCGCGGATGACCGCTGGTTCTGGTATCAGCGCTATCACCATCTGCTGGTGGACGGTTTCAGCTTCACCGCCATCGCTCGCCGCGTGGCGGCGATTTACACCCATCTTTGCCGCGGCGACGCGCTGGAACCGACGCCTTTCACGGCGTTCAGCGACGTGGTGGCGGAATACCAGGCTTACCGGGAGGCGCCGGCCTGGCAGCGCGACGCCGATTTCTGGCTCGAAAAAGCGCGGCAGCTGCCGCCGCCGGCGACCCTTTGCCCGCAGCCGCTGGCCGGGCAAACCCCCACGCCGCGCATCCACCGGCTGGAACAGCGCTGCGATCCGCAGGCCTTCGCCGAACTGGTGCAGTGCGGCGCGCAGCAGAAGCTGAACGCCGCCGATATGGCGGTGGCGCTGGTGGCGCTGTGGGTATCGCGCCTGAGTGGCCAACCGAGCTTCAGCGCCGGTTTTATCTTCATGCGCCGTACCGGATCGGCCGCCCTGTGCGCCGCCGGCCCGGTGATCAACGTGCTGCCGATGGAGATGCACCTCGAGCCGCAGGCCACGCTGTATGAGGCCGCCGCCCGCATCAGCCGCGAGCTGAAAACGGTGCGCCGCCATCAGCGCTACGACGCCGAACAGGTGCAGCGCGATCTGGGGCGCATCGGCGACGGCGAACCGCTGTACGGCACGGTCTTCAACTTCAAAATGTTCGATTACCAGCTGGACTTCGCCGGTATCGAAGGCATCACCCACGATCTGGCCTCCGGGCCGGTGCGCGATCTGGAGATTGCGCTGTTTATCGACGAGCACCATCACCTGAAGGTGGAACTGCTGGCCAACGCCGAGCGATACAGCCGCCAGGAACTGCAGGCGCACCTGCAGCGGCTGCCGCTGCTGCTGGCGCAGTTCGCCGCGCAGGCAACGTTGCCGATCGGCGAAGCCGATATGCTGACCGCCGACGATCACGCGCTGCTGGCGCGGGTCAACGACACGACGCACCCGGTACCGGCGACCACGCTGAGCCAGCTGCTGGCGCAGCAGGCGCAAACCACGCCAGACGCGCCGGCGCTGGCGGATGCGCATTTCAGCTTTACCTACCGCGAAACGCGCGAGCAGGTCACGGCGCTGGCGCGCGAGCTGGTGGCGCAGGGCGTGCGGCCGGGCGACATCGTGGCGGTGGCGCTGCCGCGTTCGGTGTTCCTGTCGCTGGCGTTGATGGCGATCGTGGAAGCGGGCGCCGCCTATCTGCCGCTGGACACCGGTTATCCGGACGAGCGGCTGGCGATGATGCTGGAAGACGCCGCGCCGCGGCTGGTCATCACCAACCCGGCGCAGCAGGCGCGTTTCGCCGACAAGGGCGAAATCTTGCTGTATGACGCGCCGCTGACGGCCGATCACGCCGCCGGGGTGGCGATCGCGGGCCCGACGCCGGACCATGCGGCCTATATCATCTTTACCTCCGGCTCCACCGGGCGCCCGAAAGGCGTGCTGGTCGGCCATCAGGCGATCGTCAACCGCCTGCTGTGGATGCAACACCAGTATCCGCTGGGGGCGGACGACGCGGTGCTGCAGAAAACGCCGTGCAGTTTCGACGTCTCGGTGTGGGAATTCTTCTGGCCGCTGATGGTGGGCGCCCGGCTGGTGATGGCCCCGCCGGAGGCGCATCGCGATCCGCAGCAACTGCAACAGCTGATCGCGCAACACCGCATTACCACGCTGCACTTCGTGCCGTCGATGCTGGCGGCTTTCGTGGCCGCCCTGGACGACGACGCGGCGGTGGCGAGCTGCGCCGCGCTGCGCCAGGTGTTCTGCAGCGGCGAAGCGCTGCCGGCGGAGCTGTGCCGCCTGTGGCAAAGCCGCACGGCGGTGCCGTTGCACAACCTCTACGGCCCGACCGAAGCGGCGGTGGACGTGACCTGGCATCCGGCCTACGGCGAGGCGCTGGCGAAGGTGACCGGCGCCAACGTGCCGATTGGCCTGCCGGTGTGGAACACCGGGCTGCGCATTCTTGACGCGCGCCTGCGGCCGGTGCCGCCGGGCGTGGCGGGCGATCTGTATCTGACCGGCGTGCAGCTGGCGCACGGCTACCTTGGCCGGCCGGATCTGACCGCCAGCCGCTTTGTCGCCGATCCGTTCGGCGAGGGCGGGCGCATGTACCGCACCGGCGACGTGGCGCGCTGGCTGCCGGACGGCGCGGTGGAATATTTGGGCCGCAGCGACGATCAGCTGAAGATCCGCGGGCAGCGTATCGAGCTGAGCGAAATCGACCACGCCTTGCTGTCGCTGCCGGGCGTGCGCCAGGCGGTGACGCACGCGCTGGTGCTGCAGGGCACACCGGTGGACGCCGGCGGCGATGCGCGCCAGCTGGTAGGCTATCTGGTGATGCAGCCTGGCGCGAACTGGGATGCGGAAGCCCTGCGCGCGGCGCTGGCCGACCGTCTGCCGCCGCACATGGTGCCGGTGGCGCTGGTGGAAATGAGCGATTTGCCGCTGAGCGCCAACGGCAAGCTGGATCGCAAGGCCTTGCCGCAGCCGCAGGGCGGTGAACGCAAGGCAGGACGGCCGCCGCAGGCCGGGCTGGAAAGCGAGATCGCGGCGGTGTTCGCCCGCTTGCTGCAGCGCGAGCAGGTGTTCGCCGACGACGATTTCTTCGCGCTCGGCGGCCATTCGCTGCTGGCGATGCGTCTGGCGGCAGAGCTGCGCCGCGATCTGGGCAAGGCGGTGTCCGTCGGCCAGGTGATGGTGGCGTCGCGCGTTGAGCAGTTGGCGGCCTTGCTGGCGGAAGATCGCACGCAGGAAGAGGCCGATCGCAGCGGATTCGACAGCGTATTGCCGCTGCGCGTCACCGAGGGGCCGACGCTGTTCTGTCTGCACCCGGCGTCCGGTTTCTCGTGGCAGTTCAGCGTATTGCCGCGCTATCTCGATCAGCACTGGTCGCTGGTCGGTATCCAGTCGCCGCGGCCGGACGGCCCGCTGGCGCTGAGCGAAGATATGGATCAGGTGGTGGATGCCCACCTGCAGACGGTGTTGCAGGTACAGCCGCACGGGCCGTACCACTTCATCGGCTACTCGCTGGGCGGCACGCTGGCGCAGGGCATCGCCGCCCGGCTGCAGGCGCGCGGCGAGCAGGTGGCGTTCCTCGGCCTGCTGGATACCTATCCGCCGGAGACCCAAAACTGGGACGTGATGCTGGACGACAACGTGTTGAAGGAAGTGCAGCGCGAGCGCGAGCAGTTCCTGGCGGTGTCGCAGGATACGCTCGATCCGGCGCTGGGCGAGACGCGCACCGCGATGTTCGACAACATCGAAGCCAACTACGCTGATTCGGTGCGGTTGCTGTCGCACACGCGTACCGCCCGCTTCCGCGGTCAGGCGACGCTGTTCGTCGCCAAACGCACGTTGCAGGAAGGGATGGACGTGCAGCAGACCTGGTCGCAGTACGTCGATGCGCTGCAGGCGCACGAGCTGGACTGCGCGCATGTCGATATCGTTTCGCCGGCGTCGTTCAAAGTGCTGGGGCCGCTGCTGAACCGGATCTTGCGCACGCTGTAATCGCGCCGGTCATCTCGCCGCCAGGCACGGGGATTACCCCGCGTGTGGCGGCGTTTCTTGCGGTTGCTCACAGTTGAATATCAATGAGTTTTATTATCATTATTGATTTCGCCATCTGTGCTAGCATAGCGCCCCGCAACTGCAGAATCCCCGTTTAAAGATGTGGTGAACAACCGATGAGTAGCAAACCCTCCATCCTGCTTGATTTTAGCCTGCTGAAAACCAACCGGGCTTTCCGCGCGGTATTCTGCGCGCGCTTTATCTCCATTGTGGCGCTGGGGCTGATGGCGATCGCCATCCCGGTGCAGATCCAGGCGCTGACCGGTTCCACCCTGCAGGTCGGGCTGGCGGTGACGCTGGCCGGCGGCGGCATGTTCGCCGGGCTGCTGATGGGAGGCGTATTGGCCGATCGCTATGAGCGGCGCCGGCTGATCCTGTTCGCGCGTTCCACCTGCGGCGTCGGCTTCGTCGGCCTGTGCCTCAACGCCCTATTGCCGTCACCTTCGCTGGCGGCCATTTATCTGCTGGCGGTGTGGGACGGCTTCTTCGGCGCGGTGGGGGTGACGGCGCTGCTGGCGGCCACGCCGGCGCTGGTGGGCCGCGAAAACATCGTGCAGGCAGGCGCCATCAGCATGCTGACGGTGCGCTTCGGCTCGATTCTTTCCCCGGCGATTGGCGGCCTGGTGATTGCCCATATGGGCATTGCCTGGAACTACGGCCTGGCGGCGTTTGGCACCCTGTTGACGCTGCTGCCGCTGCTGAGCCTGCCGCAGCTGATGCCGCCGCCGCAGCCGCGTGAACACCCGCTGCGCGCGTTGGCGGGCGGCTTCGCCTTCCTGTTCCAGAACAAGGTGATCGGCATGGTGGCGCTGATCGGCGCGCTGCTGACCATGGCCAGCGCGGTGCGCGTGCTGTACCCGGCGATGGCGGAGAGCTGGCACATCGACGCTGCCCACCTCGGCTATATGTACGCCGCCGTGCCGCTCGGCGCGGCTATCGGTGCGTTCACCAGCGGGCGCGTGGCGCACGTGGCGCGCCCCGGCTGGGTGATGCTGCTGACGGCGATCGCGGCGTTCGCCGCCATTGGCCTGTTCGGCCTGATGCCGTGGTACAGCCTGGCATTGCTGTGCCTGGTGGCGTTCGGCTACCTGAGCGCGCTGAACTCGCTGCTGCAATACGGCCTGATCCAGAGCCTGACGCCGGACAACTTCCTCGGCCGCATCAACGGTCTGTGGACGGCGCAGAACGTGGTGGGCGATGCGCTGGGCGCATTATTGCTGGGGGCGATGGGCGCCTTCATGCTGCCGGCGATGAGCGCCAGCGGTTTCGGCTTCGGCGCGGCGGTGCTCGGCATCCTGTTGCTGTTCGCCATGACCGGTTTGCGCCAGGTCACGCTGCACAAACCGGAGCCGCAGCCCGCCACAGAAAAGTAGTCGAACGCGTTAAGACAACGCTGTGGGATCAAATAGCAATGCTTATCATCGGCATGCGTAAAACCCACAGCGTTTATGTCATGATTTCGAAATGAAAGAAGTGCTTACGTTTATTGACATAGCAAATATCGGCGAGTAATTTAGCGCGGAATTAACTCAAATGATAATCATTATTATATTGGTTATCACTTCAAATCCTTGAGGGCGAAGCGATGGATACTGCCGTGAACGACATCAATCGAAAGGAAATGCAGGAGCGCGAAGAACACCGGTTCGCCGCTGATTTTTCTCCGGCGTCGGGCTTCTTCTTTACCTCTCCTTTCCGCAGCTTGACCACCACCGGTTGTTTCAGCCGCATTCGCCTGCCGGCCGCAGACGGCGCCGACCTGAACGGCGAGTTCCAGCGCAGCGTACGGCAGGCGTTTGCCGAGGCCCGGCAGGCCGGCATCAAAAAACCGCTGCTGTGCGGCGCCATACCTTTCGATACCCGGCAGCCTTCGGCGCTGTTTATTCCGCAGCAGAGCCGTTGGTTCGATCGCGCCGCCTTTATGGCCGGCGTTCGGCCGCCGGCGAACGGCCCTGAACTGGCCGGCGTGACGGAGCTGCCGCAGCAGCAGCCGTTTATGAACATGGTCAGCGACGCCGTCGACGCGATGAAGGCCGGCGAACTGGATAAAGTGGTGCTGTCGCGCCTGCTGGAGATCGAAACGCGCCAGCCGGTGGATCGCCATGCGCTGATGGCGCGCGTGATTGCCCAGAACCCGCACGGTTTCCATTTCCATGTGCCGCTGGAGCAGGGCGCGCTGTTGGGCGCCAGCCCGGAGCTGCTGCTGCGCCAGGACGGCGGCCGTTTCTATTCCAACCCGCTGGCCGGTTCCGCCCGGCGCGAGGCTGACCCGCAGCGCGATCGCGAAGTGGGAGAGCGGCTGATGGCCTCGGCGAAAGATCGCCACGAGCATCGCATCGTCACCGAAAGCATGCGTGACGTGCTGGCCGGCCGCTGCCGTTACCTGAACGTGCCGCACACCCCTGAATTGTTGACCACCACGACGCTGTGGCATCTCTCTACGCCGATCGACGGCGAGGCGGCGTCTCCAGATGAAAATGCCCTGTCGCTGGCCTGCCTGCTGCACCCGACGCCGGCGCTGTGCGGCATGCCGACGGCCGAGGCGCACGCCCTGATCGGCAAGCTGGAACCGTTCGATCGCGGCCTGTTCGGCGGCATCGTCGGCTGGTGCGACGACGAAGGCAACGGCGAGTGGGTAGTGACTATCCGCTGCGGCACCGTTGACGGCAACCGGGTGCGGTTGTTCGCCGGCGCCGGCATCGTGGAAGACTCTTCACCCGAATCTGAATGGCATGAAACAGGCACCAAACTCAGCACCATTCTGCGTGCCTTTGGTATGAATCAAGGATAACGACAAGATGAGCATTGCCTTTACCCCCTGGCCGGCGGAGTTCGCCAGCCGCTATCGCGAACGCGGCTACTGGACTGACAAGCCGCTGACCGAGATCCTCGACCGCCAGGCCAACAACGACGCCCCGGCGATTATCGACGCCCAGGGCAGCCTGACCTACCGCGAGCTGCAGCAGCGCGCCGATCGCCTGGCGGCCGCTCTGCTGCGCCGCGGCGTGAAATCCGGCGACACCGCGTTGGTGCAGCTGGGCAACGTGGCGGAGTTCTATATCGTGTTCTTCGCGCTGCTGAAAATTGGCGTGGCGCCGGTCAACGCGCTATTCAGCCATCAGCGCAGCGAGCTGAACGCCTATGCCGAGCAGATCAAACCGGCGCTGCTGATCGCCGATCGCCAGCACGGGCTGTTTGCCGACGATCAATTCCTGAGCGCCTTCCGCGATGCGCATCCTTCGCTGCGGGTTGTGGCGCTGCGCAGCCAGCCCGAGGGTGAACTGGCGCTAGCCGCCTGGCTGGACGAAGCGAGCGACGGTTTCGTCGCGCAGCCTTCCGCGGCCGATCAGGTGGCGTTCTTCCAGCTTTCCGGCGGCAGCACCGGTACGCCGAAGCTGATCCCGCGCACTCACAATGATTACTACTACAGCATTCGCCACAGCGTGGAGATCTGCCGTTTCGACGCGCAGACCCGCTATCTGTGCGCGCTGCCGGTGGCGCACAACTACCCGATGAGCTCGCCGGGCGTGTTGGGCGTGTTTTATGGCGCGGGGCTGGTGGTGTTCGCCGCCGATCCGGACGCCGGGCAGTGCTTCCGCCTGATCGAACGGCACCAAATCAACGTGACGGCGCTGGTGCCGCCGGCGGTCACGCTGTGGCTGCAGGCGATCGAAGAGTGGGGCGGCAATGCCCAGCTTGCCAGCCTGAAACTGCTGCAGGTGGGCGGCGCCAAGCTGGGCGAAACGCTGGCGGCGCGCATTCAGAACGAAATCGGCTGCCAACTGCAGCAGGTGTTCGGCATGGCGGAAGGGCTGGTGAACTACACCCGGCTGGACGACGACGAACGCCACATCCTGACGACGCAAGGGCGGCCGATGTCGCCGGACGACGAAGTGTGGGTGGCGGATGACGACGGCAATCCGTTGCCGGCGGGCGAGGTCGGGCGGTTGATGACGCGCGGGCCTTATACCTTCCGCGGTTACTACCAGAGCCCGGCGCACAACGCCGACGCCTTCGACGCCGACGGTTTCTACTGCTCCGGCGATCTGATCAGCATCAGCGAAGACGGCTATATCACCGTGCAGGGGCGGCAGAAAGATCAGATCAACCGCGGCGGAGAGAAGATCGCCGCCGAGGAGATCGAGAACCTGCTGCTGCGTCATCCGGACGTGATCAACGCCGCGCTGGTGTCGATGCCGGACGCGCTGATGGGGGAGAAGAGCTGCGCCTATATCATCGCCAACGCGCCGCTGAAGCCGGTGGTGCTGCGTCGCCACCTGCGCGAGCAGGGCGTGGCGGACTTCAAACTGCCGGATCGCTTTATTCAGGTGGACAGCCTGCCGCTGACCCCGGTCGGCAAAGTGGACAAAAAACGGCTGCGCCAGCAGCTCGACGCGCAACTACAGACTCAGGCTCAGGGAGATTAATCGATGGCCATTCCAAAACTTAATGATTACGCGCTGCCGACGGCGGACGAACTGCCGCAAAATAAAGTCACCTGGCAGGTAGAACCGCAGCGCGCCGCGCTGCTGATCCACGACATGCAGCAGTATTTCCTCAATTTCTGGGGCGAAGACAGCGCGCTGATTAAACAGGTGGTGGAGAACATCGCCAACCTGCGCCGCTACTGCAAACAGCAGGGCATTCCGGTGTTCTATACCGCGCAGCCGAACCAGCAGAGCGATGAAGATCGCGCGCTGTTGAACGACATGTGGGGGCCGGGCCTGAACAAACACCCCGAGCAGCAGGCGGTGACCGCCGCGCTGGCGCCGGACGAAGACGACACGGTGCTGGTGAAATGGCGCTACAGCGCCTTCCACCGCTCGCCGCTGCAGGAGATCCTGCAGGAGTCCGGCCGCGATCAGCTGATCATCTGTGGCGTGTATGCGCACATCGGCTGCCTGACCACCGCCATCGACGCCTTCATGCGCAATATCCAGCCGTTCATGGTGGCCGATGGCCTGGCGGACTTCTCGCGCGACGAACACCTGATGGCGCTGCGTTACACCGCCGGCCGCTGCGGCCGGGTGGTGACCACCGCGTCTCTGTTGCCGGCTGCCGGTATCGCCAGCATCGATGCGCTGCGTCAGCAGATCCTGCCGCTGCTTGACGAGGACAGCGAAGACATGGGCAACGATGAGAACCTGATCGATTACGGCCTGGATTCGGTGCGCATCATGGAGCTGGCGACCCGCTGGCGCAAGATCCGCGGCGACATTGACTTTATCGCGCTGGCGCGCAACCCGACCATCGACAGCTGGTGGGCGCTGCTTTCCGAAGAGAAAGCCTGATTTTAATAACGAAAGAGGGCGGCCGAGCGGCCGCCCCGTTGGCTCTATAAGGAGATTTCGATGAATACTTTGATCACCAAGGGAAAACGTGCGGCATTCCCGCTGATGCTGCTGTCCACGCTGCTGTTCTCCAATACGCTGCTGGCGCAGACCGCGCCGGAAGTGCTGCGCAAGCCGGTTGGCAAGGGCGCCTATGAAATGGCCTACAGCCCGAGCGAGAACGCGCTCTACCTGGCCACGTCGCAGAGCCGCAAGCTGGACAAGGGCGGCATCGTTTACCGTCTGGATCCGACCACGCTGGACGTGACCCAAATTATCCATAACGACATCAAACCGTTCGGCGCCGCCGTCAACGCCAAGACCGGCACGCTGTTCTTCGGCAACACCGTCAATAACTCGGTGACCGCCATCGACGCCAAGACCGGCGACGTGAAAGGCCGCCTGGTGCTGGACGCGCGCAAGCGTTCCGAGACCGTCAAGCCGCTGGCGCCGCGCGAACTGGTGGCGGATGCCGACAGCGATACCCTGTACATCACCGGGCTGGGTGAATCCAGCGTGGTGTGGGTGGTGGACGGTAAGGATCTGACCCTGCGCGCCACCGTGACCGACACCGGCAAATACGGCACCGGCCTGGCGCTGGACGCCGCCGCCAAGCGCCTGTACGTCACCAACGCCGACGGCGAACTGGTGACCATCGACACCCAATCCAACAAGGTGCTGTCGCGCAAGAAGCTGGATGAGTCCAAAGAGCACTTCTTCCTGAACATCAGCCTGGATACCGCTACCCATCGCGCGTTCATCACCGATTCCAAGCAGCCGCAGGTGCTGGTGGTGGATACCCGCAACGGCAACGTTCTGAGCAAGATCGACGTGCCGGAATCGCTGGCGGTGCTGTTCAACCCGGCGCGCAATGAAGTTTACGTCACCCATCGCCAGGCGGGCGAAGTGAGCGTAATCGACGCCAAGAGCTACAAGGTGCTGAACACCATCAAGACGCCGACCCACCCGAACAGCCTGGCGCTGTCGCCGGACGGCCAGACGCTGTACGTCAGCGTCAAGCAGGCTTCCAGCCGCGAGAAAGAAGCCACCGCGCCGGACGACGTGATCCGCGTAGCGCTGAAATAATCCCGCTCAGGGTAAGCGCACACCGAACAGGCGAAGCGGCGACGCTCCGCCTGTTTTTTTTCGCCCCAGGATCTGCGGTATAAAGTGTGCATTGATCCGTTAACCCGAAGGAACGTTGGTTATGCCCGCCTCGCGCACCACGCTGTTGTTGTTCGTTATCACCCTGCTGCTGCTGGCCGTGTTGATCCACAGCGGCATCCGCCCTTACGATCGCACCACCTGGCTGATGGAGGTGGCGCCGGTTTTGATCGCCTTGCCGCTGCTGTGGCTGACCCATCGCCGTTATCCGCTGACGCCGCTGCTCTACACGCTGATTTTCTTCCATGCGCTGATCCTGATTTTCGGCGGCATGTACAGCTACGCCCGCGTGCCGCTGGGGTTTGAGGTGCAGCAGTGGCTGGATCTTGGCCGCAACCCATACGACAAACTGGGGCATTTCTTCCAGGGGCTGGTGCCGGCGCTGGTGGCGCGCGAAATCCTGCTGCGCGGCGGCTATGTGCAGGGCCGCAAGATGCTGGGCTTTGTGGTGTGCTGCATCGTACTGGCCATCAGCGCCGTGTATGAGCTGATCGAGTGGTGGGCGGCGCTGGCGCTGGGCCAGGGCGCCGACGAGTTTCTCGGCACCCAGGGCGACCCGTGGGACACCCAGTCCGATATGTTCTGCGCGCTGCTCGGCGCGCTATGCGGTTTGCTGCTGCTCGCCGGCTGGCAAGACCGGCAAATTCGCCGCCTACGCTGAGTATTTTCCAACGTTGCTCAGGCCCGCCTTATGGCGGGTTTTTTTATTTATGCTCAGTTTGTTAATCCACTTTATGCGTGCATTGAATTAGAAAAAGGCTGCAAAATTCACTCTGTGAATTGTATGGTGAGATTGAATATGTATTTGTTTTTATTGTATTTTATTCTTTTTGTTAAGAATTTTCTTATCATTTGCGCTATGCTAATATTGCCACGTTTGATAGGGGCTAATGGGCGTTAACCAGTTTATCGCGCAGGGAATTATGAGATACATAATTAATAATAATATTAAATATCATGAAGATAGATCGGAGCTGATCTCGCTGCATGACGACATTCCGCCGATTGTGCTGACGGCCACGCTGAACCGCCTGCTTTCCGCCCTGGTGCGCAACAATAATCTGGTGCTTTCCCGCGAAACGCTGCTGACGCAGGTGTGGGAGGCACATGGCCAGGTCGCTTCCGGCAACAACCTCAACAACACCATTTCGATTCTGCGCAAAGCATTCTCTTCGCTCGGCGAGGAAGAGATCATCGTCACCCTGCCGCGGCAGGGGTTTATGTTTACCGCTCGCGAGCTGAAGACGACAGATAGCCAGGCGGAGGCGCTGATGGTGCAGAACGCGGCGCCCGTCGGCGAGGCCGCGCCTGCTGCAGAGCCCACGGCTAGATTGACGCGCTTCAAACGCATTGGGCTGAGCGGGTTGCTGCTGTTGGCCGCAGGAAGCGGGATCTGGGCCTGGCAGGACAGCGGCTATGCGCCGCTCAGCGCGATGGCGGTGGGCAACATCGGCAGCTGTGAGATCAAGTTTGTTACCTCATACCACAAGCCAGGGCCGGGTGAGGTTGATTTAAGCCGTTTGAAAGGGCTCTTGGAGCAGAAAAACATCCCATGCAATGTGCCGGCAACAGTGTTGTATTACGACAGCAAATTCATTTTGCCGAATGCCGCTGGGCGGTTCCGATCGTTCTACTTTTATTATTGCCCACAGGCAAAGATGAAGGTTGGGGAAGCACAGTGCGAGAATTTCCATGAAAACCAGAGTTTGTAGGCGGATTTGGCAGTATCGGTTAGCACTGTTAAGCGCGGTGACCATACTGATTTTCGCTATAGCCGGGTATAGGCTGTTTGTTAAACCGCAGATACCGGAATGCCGTGCGGTGGTACAGATAACGAACACGATGCCGAATGAAGTCTGGAAACGCTTGCTGCTGGTCAGTATCGTGCCGGACGGCCCACGCAAAGCCACTGTGTTGCTTAACGGCAGTTTTTATCAAGGGGATACGCGTTACGATATCAGCCGGGCTGTGGCGTTATCGTATCAACGACAGGGGAGTAACTATGTATTGCGTGTTGACGAAAACATCAGAAAGTCGGCAGATACGGTGACGAAAGATGAGATGAATCGGCGGCTGCCCGCGGTGGGGGCGTTGTATCATTTGCGTATCGAGCAGGTTGATCGTTACCACTATCTGGTGAGCAACAATTATTCACCGTGGTTTGTTTGCGCGACCAAAGAGGAATAACTCCCCCGGCATTGCCGGGGGAGCAGTTTGGTGACCCTGGGGGATAATTCGTAAAATTCAATGCTGCTTGTTATCGATATAATTGTTGATGCAGGGGCTGTTACCGGCTCGGGGACAGTACGTCACCCATTGTTCATTGTTTTCCGCGCCCTCATTGCGGATATTATCGTAGTAATAAACGTCGGCGCGCGTTTGGCAACTGAAACCAGCGCGTTGTATAACCCGTTTGATTTGGCCTAAATCGCCGCTGCCTAACGTCATGCTGTAAATCTGGCAATTTCCGTAGCTTCCCAAAGGATATACATTAATGCGCGTGCTGTTTTTATACAGCACGATGGCAGCAAAAGGCACCAGGCAGGCCGCCATGATCATAATTAATCTTTGTAGCGATCGCTGTATACCCGGCTGTTTATTTCCCGGTGGCGGGATGATGGTGGTTTCCAACGTGTTTTCATGATCTTTCTTATATTTCTCCTGTTTTGAATCTGTCTCGTGAATACTAATGGCGCTGAATTTAAACCCCTGGCGTGGATAAGTCACGATAATATCTTCTGTACCGCATTGCGCCAAAGACTTCCGCAAGCCGGAGACATAATTATTCAGGTTGTTATTCGAAGCCTTCAGGCCGTGTTCGACCCACACTTCATTAAGCAATCTCTCCCGCAGCAACAGATTGTTATTATTACGAATGAACATCGATAACAGTCTGGCGCTGGGCTTAAGTAAAGCTATTTTATTGCTGGCGTTATCGATATGCGCCAATGTGCCGTCCTCCTCATTATAAAGGACGATGTCATTTATGATGAAAATCATTTCTACTTTCCGTCAACTTTCCTGTCGAGAGATTATTCTGATGGCTGAGCGTATTTTTTTCAATCCTCCCTTTTGGGTGTAAATAGGATTTTTCTCTCTATTGATATAAATTTGGTGAAATATTTCCATTTTTACAAGTTTTTTAAAATAAATATCGATAATTAAAAGCTATTTTTTGGGTTTTAAATCTATTTAATTTGTATTTTTTAGATTTAAAAACTGTGTTTTTGTCTATTTTAAGCATAACGTTTCATTTGACGATGTGAGGATGTAAATTTGTTCCCACTGATACGGGGCGCCAAATGCAGCGTATTAGCCATCGAGGCAACGCACAGAAAATGAAAACACTGCCGCATTGCCTCGGTGACTTACGGATTTAATTTACTCCACTGTTTACTAAGGAATGTAAGGGATTTATATGAAACTGAACAAAATTATGATTGCCGCCGTGCTGGCTTTCGGCACTTCTTCCATGATGGCCCAGGCAGCGAACCAGGGTAGCGGTACTGTTACCTTCACCGGTGAAATCATTGATGCGCCATGCTCTATCGCACCGGGTAATATCGATCAAACCGTACCACTGGGCCAGGTTTCCAACCTGAGCCTGAAAGACGGCCGTGAGTCCGAAGTAAAAGAGACGTTTAAGATCACTCTGGAAGACTGCACCATTGCAACTGCAAAAACTGTAAAAACAACCTTTACCGGTCAGGCTGGTGGTGCTGCAGGTACTGACAAGAAAATGATCGCGTTGGGTAGTGGGAGCACCGCTAAAGGGGCAAGTATCGTGATTACTGATACCAATAATGCTAACGCTGTCGTTGAACTGGGCACGGCTACCGCCGGCCAGAAGCTCGAGATCGGTGATACTGGCGCTGAGCTGGCATTCAAAGCCTTCCTGAAAGGCAATGGCGGCGCTCTGGATACCATCGTCCCAGGTGCGTTCACTAGCGTTGTTAACTTCGCTCTGAACTATCAATAAGTCATATTCACAAGCTTATTCAGCATGCGGGTAACCGCATGCTTTTTAAAATGGAATCTTATTGCCAGGAACTTGTATATGTTTCAGAAAACCCAGGCCTTAGTGGTACCTTCCCTGTTGATCCTGATTTTTATTACCCAGCCATCAATAGCGCAGAGCTCTGTGATTGGGTGGGGCAGAGTCAATATGGAAGGTGCCATTGTCGATGCTGCTTGTGCTATTGAAGCAGTGAGTCGCGATCAAACCATTGATATGCAAGCATTGCCGGTAGCGCAAATTGCCCGAGACGGTTACGGGCTGACCAAACCATTCAGTTTGCGGTTATTGAACTGCAGCTTAGCAGACGTGGGGAAAATGCAACCCGGTCGTCAGCATTTCCAAATGACGTTTGATGGCCGGGTCGATAATGGATTATTCGGGGTGACGGGAGAGGCAAAGGGAATTGCATTACGTCTCTCAGACGGCGTAGGCAATGTGATTTACCCGGGTCTCGCCATGCCAATAGATGGCTCAATAATAAAAGAGAGTTACTTAAACTATTCCATGCAGCTGGTAGCTAATCGCCAGATATTACATGCCGGGGATTATAGAACCGCTATCCGTTTTAAATTGAATTACTACTGATTATAAATAAGTTAAAGGTTGGCGGCACCATGAAATTGAACGCAAATAACTCGAAAGCACCTTTATTGAGTCTGCTGGGGGTGTGTATTTCTTTGGCGATATGCAGCGTGCCTTTTCAATTGCAGGCGAACGATGAGGTGCAGTTTAACATTGACGTGTTGGATCTAAACGACAGGAAAAATATTGACCTGAGTCAGTTTTCCCGTGGCGGCTTTATTATGCCGGGGAAATATATCATGTCGATTCACCTGAACACGCAGGTTTTGTCCGAAGAACCTATAGCCTTCTATGCGCCGGAATATGAGGCGAAGGGTAGTGCAGCGTGCATATCGCCAGCGTTGGTTGAAAAGCTCGGGTTTAAAACAGATGTCTTGGCCAAGTTGCGTTGGTGGCACGGCGAACAGTGTCTTGACCTCACCAGTCTGAACGGTTTGGAGGCCAAAGGTGATTTGGCGACATCCGCCCTGTATTTGAACGTTCCTCAGGCTTATTTGGTGTATTCGTCCCCGGATTGGGATCCGCCGGCACGCTGGGATGAAGGCATTCCGGGGGTGTTGTTGGATTACAACCTGAATTCACAGGTGCAACGCACTCAGCAAACCGGGCTGCAGTCCTACAGCCTGAGTGGGAACGGCACGACAGGGGCCAACTTGGGGGCCTGGCGTTTGCGTGCTGACTGGCAGATGAACATCAATCATCAAACCGGCTCCGGTTTATCAACGCAGCAAGATTTCGATTGGAGCCGGTACTACGCTTTCCGCGCTCTGCCTAACTGGGGCGCTCGGCTGACCTTGGGAGAGGACTATCTGGCGACGGATATCTTCGACAGTTTTCGTTACACCGGTTTCAGCGTAAGTTCGGATGACAATATGTTGCCGCCTAACCTCCGTGGCTATGCGCCGGAAGTGACTGGGATAGCCAAAAGCAACGCTAAAGTCGTCATTAGTCAGCTCGGCCGGGTACTGTATGAAACCCGGGTTGCTGCGGGGCCATTTCGCATCCAAGACATTAATGACTCCATCTACGGGCAGTTGGATGTTCGGGTAGAAGAGCAAGACGGCAGTGTGCAGGAGTTCAAGGTAGACACCGCTAATATTCCTTATCTGACGCGGCCAGGTGCAGTGCGTTACAAATTTGCCAGCGGCAGGCCTTCAGATTGGAATCATCGCGTGCAGGGGCCTTTGTTCGCTACCGGCGAGTTCTCTTGGGGGGTGAGCAACGGTTGGTCGTTGTACGGTGGCGCTTTGGGGGGCGGGGACTATAAGGCCTTGTCTATGGGGGTGGGGCGTGATCTGCTGGCCTTTGGGGCGGTGTCATTTGACTCCACGCAATCACGTGCGGAATTGCCGCAACGGGATGGCACTAAAAGCGGTGGATCATACCGGATCAGTTATTCAAAAAGCTTTGACGAATACGATAGCCAAATCACCTTTGCCGGCTATCGCTTCTCGCAGCAGAACTTTATGACAATGAGTGAATATCTGGATGCCCGTTACTACGACAATAACCTCGGAAAGAGCCGAGAGATGTACACCATCACGCTGAATAAACAGTTTCGTGATTTGGGCATAAGCAGCTATCTCAATTACAGCCACCAGACCTATTGGGATCAGCCCGTGAGTGAGCGTTATAGCTTAGCGCTTTCCCGTTATTTCGATTTGGGCTCGCTGAGGAATATGAGCGCGTCGCTCACGGCGTATCGAAATAAATATCAAGGAACCAATGACGATGGCATGTATCTGTCCTTCACCTTGCCGTGGGGGGTAAATACCAACATTAGTTACAGCAGCTCGTGGAACCGTAACGAAAGCACACAGCGGGTGGGATATTACGAAAGGCTGGATGAGCACAACAACTACCAATTGAGCAGTGGCCTATCACGCCAGGGGGGCTCGGCCAGCGCTTTCTATACCCACGAGGGGGATAACGCGCGTATCGGTGCCAACGCCAGTTACCAGGGAGGCAGCTACTCATCTATGGGGTTCTCTTTGCAAGGCGGAATGACGGCAACGGCCAAGGGGGCTGCGCTGCATCGGAATGGCAGTTTTGGCGGAACACGTTTGTTGCTGGACACTCAAGGCGTAGCCGGGGTGCCGATCCGCGGGTATGGCGCAACGACGCGTACCAATATGTTTGGCAAGGCGGTAGTCGCGGATGTCAGCAGTTATTACCGCAGCAGGGCGAGTATTGATCTGAATACCTTGCCGGATGATGTTGACGCAACGCAGTCGGTGGTGCAGGCGACATTGACCGAGGGCGCGATTGGTTACCGGCGTTTTGACGTGATTTCAGGGCAAAAGGCGATGGCCGTTATTCGCCTGGCCGACGGCAGCGCACCGCCGTTTGGCGCACAGATATACAACAGCCGGCAGCAGCAGACAGGTCTGGTGAATGATGAGGGTAGCGTATACCTAAGCGGCATTCAGCCCAATACGGAGATGACGGTGAATTGGGATGGTAAAGCGCAATGTCGGATCACATTGCCGGAAATCCGCACGGATATAGCGTTGAGCAACCTGCTGTTGCCATGCAGGGCGAGCATCGGGACACAGACAGAGTAAACCGATACTCCCGCGATTATTTTAGTAAGAGCAAGCTTTATGAGACGGAACAATTCTATGAAAAATAACGTAGTAAAAGCATTATCAATGGCCGGGGCACTGTCGGCAACGGTATTGAGCAGTCAGGTCCAAGCTGCTATCGCATTGGATCGTACCCGCGTGGTCTTTAATGGGGCTGAGAAATCGGTAAGCCTGAATATCAGCAATAAAAATACCCAGTTGCCGTATTTGGCGCAGGGGTGGCTGGAAGATGCCGATGGCAAGAAGATTACCAGTCCACTGGTGGTATTACCGCCAGTGCAGCGGTTGGAACCAGGGGCGCAGAGTCAAATAAAAGTGCAGACGACGCCAGCGGCGAATTTGTTGGCTCAGGATCGTGAAACCCTGTTCTATTTCAACCTGCGTGAAATACCGCCGAAAAGTGAGAAGGCCAACACATTGCAAATCGCCTTGCAGACGCGCATCAAACTGTTCTATCGCCCGGTGGCGATTACGCCAGACAGAGGTAGCGCTTTTACGCCGTGGCAGGAGAAGCTAACGCTGACTCGCCAGGGTAATGGTTTCCAAGTGAATAATCCTACGCCTTATTACATCACTCTGGTTGATGCCAGCAACAGCAAAAAGGGAAAAACGGCGCAGGGTTTTGAGCCGTTAATGGTGCCGCCTAAAGGCAGCATTGCGCTGGGGGCTTCTGGGTTGGGCGATGCGCCGGTGCTGACTTACGTCAATGATTACGGTGGCCGTCCGACGCTGACATTCAAATGCGGCGCCGGTGACTGCCAGGTTGTGCCGGACTCAAAAGGATAACAAAAATCGGTGGCATTTTTACCGGCTATTGAGGCGAGCGGGGAAAAAGCAATGCAAAGAATGGGCAAGGGAAAGCGCAATTTGAAGGGCGGTTTTTTGAAGCAGCAAAGAGGGATGGGCGCCATATTGGCGTTGACGTTGCTGATGGCCGGTCTCGCGAAAGCGGAAGAAGGGAATCACGGTGTGTTGTTTGTCCATGGTGCATTGACGGAGGGGGCCTGCCGGTTGGATATGGCGTCGGCGTATCAGGATGTCTGGTTAGGCGAGGTGACGACGGGCAGTTTGGCCAGGGTGGGCGAACGCGCTCAACCGGTCGCTTTCCAGCTTCGCTTGCGAGATTGTCTGCGCGTGGGGGCTGCAATGCAGGATGAACGTTTGGGAACTCGGACATGGGACACCTACCAACCTGCCGTTACGGTGAGTTTTAATGCGCCCGCCGATGCGGATAACCCACAGTTGGTGAAGGTGCGTGGGGCCGGTGGGCTGGCGTTGCGCCTGTTAGATAGCGATAAAAAAGATGTGCGCATGGGAAGTCGCAGCCGGCCACAGCGACTGGCAGTTGGAAGCGACGCGTTGAATTTCTATGTGATGGCGGAGCGCACGCGTGCGCCTATGGTTGCAGGTGCCTATCAGGCCGCCATTGATTTTCGGATGAGCTATGACTGAGGTGCAAACAATGGGCAACCTATGGCGTAGCGTATGGCTAAACGTGGGGGAATGCGTTCGGCTCTCTTGCTCTCTGGTGATCACCATGGCGCTCTCCTCGGCATTAAGCGTATTGGCGGTGCTGCTGATTAGTCAAGCCGGATGGGCAGCGACGGCGCCGGTCACGGTAAAAGGGACCGTTGTCGCCAAGCTAAATTGTGAAATTAATGGCGGCCAGGATATTTTCGTGAATTTCAACGAGCTGATCACCGCCAAGATTGATGGCGAAAAATACGGCAAGCGGCCGATCCCATTTGGGGTGAGTTGCAGCGGCAATACATCGGGTAGCGCGGGGCTTTTGAAATTGAGTTTGAACGGCGTGTTGCCGGATTTTGGTAACAGCTTATTACGCACCAGTAATAACGATTTGGCGATTAAGCTGCTGCAAGAGAACGGCCAACAGTTGCAGCTGAATACATGGCTTAATTTTACCTATCCGGAGGTGCCGGCATTATACGCCGTGCCGGTAAAACGCAGTGGCGCTACGCTGAAAGGCGGGGATTTTTCCAGCAGTGCTACATTAGTCTTAGCGGTTCAATAATAAGAGAATGAAAATGAGGGTAATTAAAATGAAAAAAATGAAAATGGCGTATAACTCAGGTCTGGCGGCAATGGCTTGTATGGGGTTGCTGGCCATGGTGCCTGCACAAGCGGTGAAGGTAAATTTCACCGGCAAACTGGTAGAACAACCGGTCTGTACGCTGAATGACGGTAAAGATATTAGCGTGGATTTTGCCAACGTCGTCATTAATAAAATTGATGGGGTCGCTTACAAAAAAATGGAAATTCCCTATAGCGTTTCCTGTAGCGGTGGTTCTGAAAACGCTGGCGATCTGAAAGTGAATTTGAGCTTTGCGCCGGTATCCTGGGGGGATGGTAAACCACTGCAGTCAAGCGTGGGCAACCTTGGATTACGTATCACGCAAGGTGCAGGCGATACCACTTACGTCAGCGATACCAAACTGATTATTAATGCCGCTAACCCGACGAAACTTTACGCAGTGCCTATCGCACGCCCAGGTACCATGCTGGTGGGGGCTGATTTTACCGGAAACGCGACGTTAACTGCCGAGTATGAGTAATAACGGTTCCTGCAACTGGGTTGTCTACGCCGGGTTGCAGGAAATCGGGGCGGGTAGCATGAAAAGCGCAATATATGAGGTAGCCATTGCGTAGCGAGAGTGGTGTCGGGGGCGTTGACACCGAAGTGTAATGACGCACAGGGCAGTTTTTCTGCGCGCGTATTAATGTGAACATGCGTTGATGGCTGAGTTAGCGTTTGTGCTTATTTTATTTTTAATACGCCGGTGATGGTTCAAGAGGAATCTATGAGTTTTTCTATTTTATCTTTTTTTAAAAATAAACTTACATGGTTGGGTAAGCTTGTTTTGTTTTCTCTTTCTGCTTTCACATTTAACACAGAGGCTGGAATGGTTTGGCAGACCCTGAATGCGCCTATCGTTGATGGATATATTAGTAGCGGAAATAGCAGTCGCTATAGTGCTTTAGCTCGGCTGGTAAGCATAGATTTCAATGATCCGACGCCTAACCCTTGTTATAATGCCGGTTGCATAATTACCGTTGGTGCTTATCATAACTTTTCTCACGCATATACTTATGCAGCTTCATACACATCAACGCCGTCGTTTAGACTCATTTGGAATTCGAATACTATTAAAGATATACAGAAACAAAGAACAATGGGAGAGTTGTACTCTTTGCTAAGTAAAATTGGAGACGATTTTGGGGGGAAACTGAATGTGGGCATCGAGGCGTTAGGGACTACTTTGGGCTATTGTGATCCTGGATTTGATAAGACATGTATCATCAAGAATAAGTGGGAGGCCTATTCAAAAATATGTTACGCGTTAGTTTTCACTTTCAGCACTGCTTACTATAAGGCTTTTCCTGGGCAAAACTGCATTGGCCCGACGCCGCCCAATAATGAATGTAAAATTGACGCGGGTGCCGTAACGCTGGATCACGGCTCGTTAACTACGGATGAAGTCAATGGCAATAAGAAGAAAGAGACTGTGCGGATATCCTGCACCTACCCGGCTAACGCGGAAGTGTCGGTGGTGAGCAATACTGCCAATGAAAAAATCATGTTGAAGGGCGACGGCAGCCTTTATTCCACCGTCACAGTTGACGGTGTGCCTGGCATCACCGGCAAGAAAATTGCCATTCCGACGGGCGGGGTGCCTATTGATTTGGAATCTACCCTGTATACCGTCGGGAATATTGAAGAGGGGCCGTTCAGCGGCAATGGCATTCTTATCATAAATGCTTATTAATAATACGCAACGGGAATTTATAATCTATGTGGATATGTGGAGCTCCCGTTTAGAGACCCAATGGCTATGGAAGTTGTCATTGTTATGATAATCACGGGCATAAGCAGGCTCTGCATTTTTTTTGTGGGTTATATTGCTCTGATCCAATTCTAGGGGGTAAGGATGAAGGCGATCAATATCATTATTGATGATGAAAATCGCTATTTTTCATCTGGTCTGCAAAGCAGCATAAAAGAATATGCGCAGGCCAATAATAAGGAGATTTGTTTTTTGAAACAGGATGCCATGATCCGACCCGATGTGATATTCGTTTCATCAAGGCGTATTGCTCAGCGCTGGCGAAAAGCGGCGCATGGTGATGGTGCTCCTCCTGTCGTCACGATACAGGAAAGGCCGATTATTTCTCATGAAGCATCCCGTGTACTGTATCGAACAGATAGCCCTGATAAATTGTTCCTGCTGTTGGCTGAAATGTTGAGCGATACACGAGCTACAAGACGGTTCGAGTATCAACCTCTAACCCATCGTGAGCGCCAGGTAGTGAATTATCTTAGAAGGGGGTTTGATCAATCCCAAACCGCCAAAGTGATGGGGGTGAGTGTGAAAACGGTGCATAGCCATAAGCGCTCCGTTATGGGTAAGCTAATGCTCTATCGCAACCATGAATTTTTGTACTGGCTTTTATCGCACGAGGGAGAATTATCTTAACCCTAACGAGGGGTTTTCTATTTCCTGTGTTTTGTTAAATTCTGACGGCGAAAATTTAGCGTGGCGGGTATTAATTAATAAATACCGTTGATGTTTTTTCTAAAGATATTGGTTTGGCGTAATTAATTACGCTCGGGTGCTCCTATGCCTCAGGCAAGCGTCGGCGAAATAAATCGGCAAATAAAGCGAGTTTGTTTATCTCTGTTGTCTCGCCGGTTTTAGTTGTGAGAGGCCGGCAGTCTTTTGCCAATACATGTTATTCGACGAGCAGGGAGGGTTCTGCTTTTTTTCGTCCTTTGTCGGCCAGGGCTATTAATTGAGCACTATTGATGACTTAGGGAAATAATACCGGGCTGATACCGAGAGAGGGGCGCGACTGTGATGTCGTGCTTCTGTGCCGGACAGCACAGGGAGGTCATGTGGATCTGTTTTTTCTGGCAGTATTTCTGTTTTTTTTGAGTCTGTATTCGTTTTTTCAGCACGCAAAGCGTATGAAGAAAAGACGACTAACCATTCAGGAACATATGGTCGATTGGGGAGTCTGGCGGGGGAGGGAAGGGGACTGATACCCTGCTCAGAATAATGAAAACCCGCCTTTTGGGCGGGTTCTTCTGAAGATGGTGCCCGGACTCGGACAACCGGCGCTTGCGCCGGGTTGAACAGCGCTTCAGCGCTGGCCCGTAGGGTGAGGCCTTTGGCCGAATAATCGAACGCAGTTCGATGGAGAGTTCGAACTCCAGAAAGCGAAGAACCCGCCATAGGCTGGGTTCTCTAAATAGGGCGACCGGACTCGGACAACCGGCGCCTGCGCCGGGTTGAACAGCGCTGGCCCGCAGGGTGAGGTCTTCAGGCCTCATAATCGAACGCAGTTCGATGGAGAGTCCGTACCCCAGAAAGCGAAAAACCCGCCATAGGCGGGTTCTTCTGAAGATGGTGCCCGGACTCGGACAACCGGCGCTTGCGCCGGGTTGAACAGCGCTTCAGCGCTGGTCCGTAGGGTGAGGCCTTTGGCCGAATAATCGAACGTAGTTCGATGGAGAGTCCTGTCCCTGAAAAGCAAAAACCCAGCCATAGGCTGGGTTCTCTAAATATGGTGCCCGGACTCGGAATCGAACCAAGGACACGGGGATTTTCAATCCCCTGCTCTACCGACTGAGCTATCCGGGCAACGGGCAGCATTAAACCGTATTGGCCGATGGCCGTCAACGGCTTTATGCGTGAAAGACGTTAAAATGCCTCCGGTTGCTGGCTTTTCAGGCAAAGGGCGCAAAAAATGCGCCTGCTGTGGCTATCACCTTGGGCTGTCGGCGCCGCAAGCGCGGTTCGCTTAGCTCAGCGCCCCGTTGCGGCGGCACTGTGCCACCTGCAAGATGTCTTCCGCCAGCCGTTTGGCGACCGATACGTCTTGGAGCTGGCGTTTTACCAGCAGTTTGCTCAGGCAGCCTTCCTGAATCAATTCCATTTGCTGCGCCACCATGTCGGCGTCGTCGGCGTCCATGTCACGTAGCAGTTCGCGGGTCAGCTCCAGCGAGGTCAGCTTTTGCTGCTCCGCCAGCTGGTGGATCGGGTGATCCGTTTCCGGGAAGAAGCTGCAGGCGGCGATAAACAGGCAGCCGGGGTAGCGGTCTTGCTGCACGTATTCCGCCAGCACGTCATAGCGCGCCAGCAGCTTTTGCTGCGGGCTCAGGTTTTCATCCAGCAGCAGCTGGCGGCGCCAGGTGTCGATCTGTTGGCCGTGGTAGCGCAGGCAGTCGTACAGCAGCGCTTCGCGATCCGGCCAGAACCGTTTGAGATCGCCGGGCTGAACGTCGAGTTTTTCCGCCAGCATCTCTAATGTGGCGGTCGCCAGGCCCTGTTGTTCCAACAGGCCCAGCGCGGTATCAAGGACGTGTTCACGTTGCACTTGTGCTTCCTCCCATTCGCTTCCGATCTTCAGTGTCATTTATCGCATCACTTTCTGCAAATGCGCGTTGAAGGCTTCCGCCTTCATAAAACCGGTGACCCGCTGGGCCGTCAGCTCCTGGCCGGCCGGATCGAAGAACAGGATCGTCGGCAACCCCAGCACCTGCAGATGCTTCAGCAGCGCCGCCTGTTCCGCACCGTTGGCGGTGACGTCCGCCTGCAGCAGCACCGCGTTGGCCAGGCTCGCCTGCACCGCCGCATCGCTGAAGGTGTATTTCTCGAACTCTTTACAGGCCACGCACCAGTCGGCGTACAGGTCCAGCATCACCGGCTTGCCCCGCGCCTGTTGCAGCGCGAGATCGAGCTGTTCGACGTTGTTGATGCGGGTAAAAGTCAGGTGCGGTTGAGCCGCCTGCTGCGCCTGATCGGCGCCGAAGGCCCAGTCCTGCAGCGGCCGCGCGGCGATCACCGCCGCCGCCAGCAGCAGAAGCTGCAGGGCGCGCGTCCATCCACGTGTGCTTCTCAGGCTCAGGGCGAAGGCCCAGCCGAAGAACGCCAGGCCGAGCAGGCTCCACAGGCGCAGGCCCCACAGATCGCCGATCACCCGCTCCAGCAGGAACACCGGCAGCGCCAGAATGACGAAGCCGAAGGCCTCTTTCACATACTGCATCCACGGGCCGCTGCGCGGCAGCAGGCGGTTGCCGAACAGGGTGACGATCACCAGCGGAATGCCCATCCCCAGTGCGTACAGGTACAGCGTGCCGCCGCCGGCCCACAGGTTACCGCTCTGGGCGATATACAGCAGGATGGCGCTGAGCGGCGCGGTGGTGCAGGGCGAACAAATCAGCCCGGCCAGGGCGCCCATCAGGAACACGCCGGCCAGCGAGCCGCCGCGTTGGGTGTTGCTCCAGCTCGCCAGCCGGGTTTGCAGCGCAGAGGGCAGCTGCAGGGAATAGAGGCCGAACATCGACAGCGCCAGCGCGATAAACAGCACCGACAGGCCGATCAGCACGTAAGGGTGCTGCAGCGCCGCCTGGAACTGCAGGCCGGCGGCGGCCACCACCAGCCCCAGCAGGGTGTAGGTGAGCGCCATGCCTTGCACGTAAACCACCGCCAGCGCCAGAATGCGGCCGCTGCTTTGCGGCCGGTCGCGGCCGAGGATGATGCCGGAAATCAGCGGGTACATCGGCAGCACGCACGGGGTGAAGGCGATGCCGATACCGATCAGCAGCGCCCACAGCGGCGAGAACGGCAGGCTGGCCGGCGTAGCGGGCTGTTCGGTTGGTGCGGTGTCAACCGCCGGGAGCGGGGCGGTCGCGCCGGCGCTGACCGCGTCCAGCGGGATGATCCGGGTTTCCGGCGGATAGCAGAAGCCGGCCTCGGCGCAGCCCTGATAGGTGACGCTGAGGCTGGCGTTGGCCGCCGCCTGTTGCAGCGGCACCTGCAGATTCAGCTGCTGTTTGAAAATCGCCACTTCGCCGAAGAACTCGTCCTTGTGGCTCAACCCTTCGGGCAGGGTAAAGGCGCCGAGCGTCGCCTGCTGCGGCACCAGTTTGATCTGCTGGCGATACAGGTAGTAGCCGGGGCGGATCTGCCAGTTCAGCGTTACCTGGCTGCCTTGCTGTTTGAAATCGAAGGCGAAGGCCTGATCGACAGGCACGAACTGGCTGCCGCCCTTCGGCGCGAACAGCGAAGCCTGCGCCGCCTGCGGCAGGAAGAACAGGCTGCACAGCAGCAAAATCAGTTTAAGGAAGCGTTGATCCATAACAGGTAGTCTTTATCTCCGGCCATCACCGGCAGCACCAGCAGCTCGGGCGTCTGGTAAGGGTGATGTTGTTTCAGGGTGTCGAGCAGGGCCTGCTGACGGCGGCGATCGCTTTTGAACAGCATCTGCACTTCGTATTCCTGTTCCAGTTTCCCTTCCCAGTAATACAGCGAGGTAGCGCCGGGCAGCAGCGTGGCGCAGGCCGCCAGCTTATCGCCCAGGACCCGCGCCGCCAGTTCCTGGGCGCTGGCTTCATCGGGTGCGGTACAGAGTATGACGACAGCTTCGCAATCAGACATCTTCAGCCCTCTCATCGGTTCGAATGGGCACTATACCCTGAAGGCGGATTGGCTAGAAGGCGAGTTTATCGCCAGAAGGAAAACCGGGGCCGCAGCCCCGGTCGGAGCGTTACAGCATGATGCTGCCGAGCAGGAAGCCGAATACCACGGCGAAGATCACGCCCATGGTGCCGGGAATGAAGAACGGATGGTTGAACACGAAGCGGCCGATGCGCGTGGTGCCGGTATCGTCCATCTGCACCGCGGCGACCAGCGTTGGGTAGGTCGGCAGGATGAACAGGCCGGAGACGGCGGCGAAGGAGGCGACGGCGGTCAGCGGCGATACGTTCAGCGCCAGCGCCATCGGCATCAGCGCCTTGGCGGTAGCGGCCTGCGAGTACAGCAGCGCCGAGCAGAAGAAGAAGATCACCGCCAGCAGCCACGGGTGCGCCTGAATGACGCTGCCGGCCGTCTCTTTGATCCAGTCGATGTTGGCCTGCACGAAGGTATCGCCCAGCCAGGCGACGCCGAGGATACAAATACAGGCGCTCATGCCGGCCTTGAAGGTGCTGGAGTTCAGCACCATGTCGGTGTCGACGCGGCACAGCAGGGTGGTCAGCGTGGCGACGCTCAGCATGATGATCAGGATGGCGTTGGTGGTGTTCATCAGCGGCTTGGCCACCAGGCCCAGGCCCGGGCTGTTGATGATGGCGTAAGCCACCACGCACAGCACGCCCAGCAGGAACAGCAGCACCGAGGCTTTGGCGCGCGGTTTGATCGCCAGCGCGTTGTTGCCGCGCAGGGTGATCAGGCCTTCTTCCAGGCGTTTCAGGTACACCGGATCGTTAGACAGCTTGGAGTCGAACAGCCAGGTCACCAGCAGCGACATCACCAGCACGGCGCAGAAGGTGGACGGGATCACCACCATCAGCAGGTGCAGGTAGCTGACGCCGTGGCCTTCCATCACCGAAGACATGTACACCACCGCGGCGGAGATCGGCGAGGCGGTGATGGCGATCTGGGCGGACACCACGGCGGTGGACAGCGGCCGGCAAGGCTTGATGCCCTGTTCTTTCGCCACTTCGGCGATCACCGGCAGCGCCGAGAGCGAGATGTTGCCGGTGCCGGCGAAGATGGTCAGGAAGTAGGTGACGATAGGGGCGAGAATGGTGATGTGCTTGGGGTTCTTGCGCAGCAGCTTTTCGGTCTGCTGCACCAGATAGTCCATCCCTCCGGCGACCTGCATCGCGGAGATCGCCGCGATCACCGCCATGATGATGGAAATCACGTCGAAGGGAATGCTGCCCGGCTTGACGCCGATCAGCGCCAGGACCAGAACGCCCAATCCCCCCGCGAACCCGATACCGATACCGCCCAACCTGGCCCCTAAAAAGATGGCCAGCAGAACGATAACCAATTCCAAGGCTAGCATAGTGTTTACTCCTTAAAATGAGAGAAATTGAAAATCAAACGTTAAAATTTTGTGGGCGCCGGAAAGTAAAAAGGCACGCTATCCAGAGGATTTAGCGTGCCTTTCAGGGCTACCGGGTAGGTCTGTTATTGTTCATTTTCATCCGTATAGCGTTTGGCTTTATAGGCCGGGTGCATCAGGTTCTCCACGGAGAAGATGTCATCCAGCTCGGCTTCGGTCAGCAGGCCGCGTTCCAGCACCACTTCACGCACGCTCTTGCCGGTTTCGGCGCAGATCTTCCCGACGATGTCACCGTTATGGTGGCCGATGAACGGGTTCAGATAGGTGACGATACCGATCGAGTTGAAGACGTAGTGTTCGCAGACTTCTTTATTCGCGGTGATGCCGTTAATGCATTTTTCCAGCAGGTTGTAGCAGGCGTTGGTCAGGATGTGGATCGACTCGAACATCGCCTGGCCGATCACCGGCTCCATCACGTTCAGCTGCAGCTGGCCCGCTTCGGCCGCCATGGTAACGCAAGTGTCGTTGCCAATCACCTTGAAACACACCTGATTGACCACTTCCGGCACGACCGGGTTCACTTTGGCCGGCATGATGGACGATCCCGCCTGCAGCTCAGGCAGGTTGATTTCGTTCAGGCCGGCGCGCGGGCCGGAGGAGAGCAGGCGCAGGTCGTTGCAGATTTTGGACAGTTTCACCGCTAGGCGTTTGAGCGCGCTGTGCACCATCACGTAGGCGCCGCAGTCGGAGGTGGCCTCGATCAGGTCTTCCGCCGGCACCACCGGCAGGCCGCTGACTTCCGCCAGTTTTTGCACCGCCAGCGGCTGATAGCCTTCCGGGGTGTTGAGTGCGGTGCCGATGGCGGTGGCGCCCAGGTTCACTTCCAGCAGCAGCTCCGCTGTGCGGTGCAGGTTGCGGGTCTCTTCGTTCAGCAGCACGCTGAAGGCGTGGAACTCCTGGCCGAGGGTCATCGGCACTGCGTCTTGCAGCTGGGTGCGGCCCATTTTCAGGATGGTTTCGAACTCTTTCGCCTTGCGGTCGAAGCCTTCACGCAGCTGGTTGATGGCGTCGATCAGTTTCTGGTTGGAGGCGTACACCGCGATGCGGAACCCGGTCGGGTAGGCGTCGTTGGTGGACTGGCACTTATTGAGGTGATCGTTCGGGTTCAGGTACTGGTATTCGCCTTTTTGGTGGCCCATCAGCTCCAGGCCGATGTTCGCCAGCACTTCGTTGGTGTTCATGTTTAGCGAGGTGCCTGCGCCGCCCTGGAACACGTCCACCGGGAACTGATCCATGCATTTGCCTTTATCCAGCACCTCGTCGCAGGCCTGGATGATCACGTCGGCGATTTTGCGCGGGATGGTTTTGAGTTCTTTGTTGGCCATCGCCGCGGCCTTTTTCACCATCACCATGCCGCGAACGAACTCGGGGACATCGCTGATTTTGCTGTTGCTGATGTAGAAGTTTTCAATCGCACGCAGAGTGTGAACTCCGTAGTAAGCGTCTGCGGGGACTTCACGTGTTCCTAACAGGTCTTCTTCGATACGAATGTTGTTTGACATGAGAACCTTCTCTATGTGTTGCTGCCGAATTAATAATTTGTCAGGTCAAGGCTAGTAAGGGCACAGCCTAAATTAATATTGCCGAAGGCTTGGGGCGTGAAACGATTAACCAAATCGCCCGTTGCTGCCCAGATCATATGCTGGTTGGTAAGAAATGACTGAATCCAGATCACCTTATGGTGTTTAAGGATATGCCCTTTTCCGGTTCTGTGACTTCTTTCACGTTTGTGAACTTTAGCAATAAAAACCGGCTCTCGGTTGAAATGGTGGGGTGATGCCCTCATTGTAATGGTGTCGGCCGTTTACGGCCTCTTTTTTCGCGCCGTCGCCCCGTGGCGGCCGCGCTTTACCTACCGATAGGAGAACCAGGTGCGCTGGTTACCGCTACTGCTGATATTTCTGCTGGCTTACATAGAAATATCCATCTTTATCAAAGTCGCCGCCGTGCTCGGCGTGGCTGTCACCCTGCTGCTGGTGGTGTTCAGCTCCTGCGTCGGCATTTCGCTGGTGCGCAATCAGGGCATGAAAACCTTCGTGCAGATGCAGCAAAAACTGGCGGCCGGCGAAAGCCCGGCGGCGGAAATGGTGAAAAGCGTTTCGCTGGTGCTGGCGGGCTTCCTGCTACTGATCCCGGGCTTCTTTACCGACTTCCTCGGCCTGTTACTGCTGCTGCCGCCGGTGCAAAAATCGTTGACGCTGAAGCTGATGCCTCACCTGTCGGTTTATCGCCCCGGCGGTTGGACGGGCGGCGACGCCGCCAACGGCAACACCTTCGACGGTGAATTCCAGCGCAAGGACGACGAACGCCCGGTGCTGGAACACCGCCCGGACGAGGAGCGCAAGCCCCACGATCGTTAAGCAAACGCGGCTCAGGCCGCGTTTTTCATCTCTGTAGCACCCGCGCGACCAAAAATGCGAAATTTTTTTCGTTAGCCCCCTTGAAGGGGGCTGGAACGCCCCCATCTCAAATCCCACGAGGCCGGTAATAACAACCATCCGGTGTACAACCCTAAATCTGATAGAGACCTTCTTACAGGAGAGCGTTCAATGAGTATTCGTCCATTGCATGACCGCGTTATCGTCAAGCGCAAAGAAGTTGAATCAAAATCTGCTGGCGGCATCGTCCTGACTGGCTCTGCGGCGGGTAAATCCACTCGCGGTGAAGTGGTTGCAGTGGGTAAAGGGCGTGTGCTGGAAAGCGGCAACATCCAACCGCTGGATGTGAAAGTTGGCGATATCGTGATTTTCAACGACGGCTACGGCGTGAAAGCAGAGAAGATCGACAATGAAGAAGTGTTGATCATGTCCGAAAGCGACATTCTGGCAATTGTTGAAGCGTAATTGCGCTTTATCTTCTGAACTGAACGAGTTGAAGGGAAATACCAATGGCAGCTAAAGACGTAAAATTCGGCAATGACGCTCGCGTGAAAATGCTCCGCGGCGTGAATGTTCTCGCTGATGCAGTAAAAGTGACTCTGGGCCCGAAAGGCCGCAACGTAGTGCTGGATAAATCTTTCGGCGCACCGACCATCACCAAAGACGGCGTTTCCGTTGCGCGTGAAATCGAACTGGAAGACAAGTTCGAGAACATGGGCGCACAGATGGTGAAAGAAGTGGCCTCCAAAGCGAACGACGCGGCGGGCGACGGCACCACCACGGCAACCGTACTGGCGCAATCCATCATCACCGAAGGCCTGAAAGCGGTTGCTGCAGGCATGAACCCGATGGACCTGAAGCGCGGCATCGACAAAGCGGTTATCGCTGCGGTTGAAGAACTGAAAAAACTGTCCGTACCTTGCTCCGATTCCAAAGCTATCGCTCAGGTAGGCACCATCTCCGCCAACTCCGACGAAACCGTGGGTAAACTGATCGCGGAAGCGATGGAGAAAGTGGGCAAAGAAGGCGTTATCACCGTTGAAGAAGGCACCGGCCTGCAAGACGAGCTGGACGTGGTTGAAGGTATGCAGTTCGACCGCGGTTACCTGTCCCCATACTTCATCAACAAGCCGGAAACCGGTTCTGTTGAGCTGGAAAGCCCGTTCATCCTGCTGGCTGACAAAAAGATCTCCAACATCCGCGAAATGCTGCCGGTGCTGGAAGCCGTTGCCAAAGCAGGCAAACCGCTGCTGATCATCGCTGAAGACGTAGAAGGCGAAGCGCTGGCGACCCTGGTGGTCAACACCATGCGCGGCATCGTGAAAGTGGCTGCCGTTAAGGCGCCTGGCTTCGGCGACCGTCGTAAAGCCATGCTGCAGGACATCGCGACCCTGACTGCCGGTACCGTTATCTCTGAAGAGATCGGTCTGGAGCTGGAAAAAGCCACCCTGGAAGACCTGGGCCAGGCAAAACGCGTTGTGATCAACAAAGACACTACCATCATCATCGATGGCGTGGGCGACGAAGCGACCATCCAGGGCCGCGTTGCTCAAATTCGTCAGCAGATCGAAGAAGCGACCTCTGACTACGATCGTGAAAAACTGCAGGAGCGCGTAGCGAAACTGGCCGGCGGCGTTGCCGTTATCAAGGTTGGCGCAGCCACTGAAGTTGAAATGAAAGAGAAGAAAGCCCGCGTTGAAGACGCCCTGCACGCGACCCGCGCTGCAGTGGAAGAAGGCGTGGTGGCCGGCGGTGGCGTAGCGCTGATCCGCGTTGCAGGCAAAATCGCCGCGCTGAAAGGCGACAACGAAGACCAGAACGTGGGTATCAAAGTTGCGCTGCGCGCAATGGAAGCCCCTCTGCGTCAGATCGTGGTCAACGCCGGTGAAGAAGCTTCCGTTATCGCCAACCAGGTGAAAGCGGGCGAAGGCAGCTACGGCTACAACGCTTACTCTGAAGAATACGGCGACATGATCGCGATGGGTATCCTGGATCCAACCAAAGTGACCCGTTCTGCTCTGCAGTACGCGGCTTCCGTGGCTGGCCTGATGATCACCACCGAATGCATGGTCACCGACCTGCCGAAGGCTGACGCACCGGATCTGGGCGCAGCAGGCGGCATGGGTGGCATGGGCGGCATGGGCGGCATGATGTAATCATCCCCCACACGCTTGTGTGCTGAGAACCCCGGTCAAACGACCGGGGTTTTTTTTATCTTAAAAATCAATAAAAAGAATGTTTATTTAGCTTGTTATTAGTTCACTGAATGAATTATTGCATTATTTTGCTTTTACCCTAAACCGTTGTCGTTTCGTACCGATATAGCCCCTACCAGGCGGGGAATTTTCCCTCGCCGGTGTGACTGTCAACGGAGACGACTTATGCTGAAAAATATGAAAATAGCCACCTGGCTGATGTTGATGCTGTTGCTGTTGGGCTTGATGCCCATGGGAACCGGCGCCATCGCCTTCTATTTCATGCAGCAAAACGGCAACAGCATCGGCAGGATGAGCACTTTCTCCGACGAGGAAGCCGCGCTGAACCGCAGTTGGCGTGCTTTGCTGCAAACGCAGACGCTGATCGACAACATGGCGTTCGAGCGCATGGCGCAGACGGACGCCGCCGATATCCGGCAGGGCATCATTGAGGCACGTAACGAGCTGCGCAGCGCCGACGTCGCGTTCAACCTGTTCTGGGAGACGCCGGGCCTGACGGTATCGCGCCCGGATCTGGGCGAGGCGATGAAAAAGGTCTACCTGGTGCAGCAGGCGGTGCTGAAGCAAGAGCTGACGCTGTTGGCCGACACGCCGCAGGCGGCGCTGATCGAGCGGCTGCACGCCATGGCGGCAGAGAAGTGCCAGGTGCGCCAGCGGCTGGATAGCCAGTTTGCTGACTACATGCGGGCCACGGTGGCCGCCCACCGTCTGGCGGTGGAAGAGGCGGAGCAGACCCAAAAAGTCTTTGCACGCCTGCTGAGCGGCACCCTGGCGGCGATCCTGCTGCTGCTGGTCGCCGTGCAACGTGATTTCCGCCGGCGCTTGATCCTGCCGCTGCGCCAGATCGCCGAACACTTGCAAAAGGTTGGGCGCGGCGATCTGCGCTGCGAGATCGCGGTACGCAACAACAATGAGATCGGCATGCTGTTTGCCAGCCTGCGAACGATGCAGCAGGAGCTGAGCGCCACCGTGCAGCAGGTGCGTGACGGCGTGGAGTCGATCAACCACGGTACGCACGAGATCGCCGTCGGCAACGCCGATCTTTCCAGCCGCACGGAAGAACAGGCCAGCGCGCTGACGGAAACCGCCGCCAGCATGGAACAGATCACCGCGACGGTGCGGCAAAACGCCGATAACGCCAACCAGGCCGCCGGGATGGTCAATCAGACCGCCGGCATTGCCCGCAACGGCGAAACGCTGATGGCCAGCGCGGTCGACAAGATGCGGGCGATCAACGACAGCGCGCGCCAGGTGGGGGATATTACCAGCGTGATCGACGGCATCGCCTTCCAGACCAATATCCTGGCGCTGAACGCCGCCGTGGAGGCCGCGCGGGCCGGTGAACAGGGGCGGGGTTTTGCGGTGGTGGCCGGCGAGGTGCGCAATCTGGCGCAGCGCTGCGCGACTTCGGCCAAGGAAATCAGCAGTTTGGTCGACGGCGTGACCGGCGATATCGCCGCCGGCGTGCGCTTGGTGGAGCAGGCAGGCGAGACGATGAATGCCATCGTTGGCTCGGTGAACCAGGTGACGTCGCTGATGGATAACATCTCGTACGCGTCGGAAGAGCAAAGCAAGGGCGTCGAGCAGGTCGGGGTAGCGGTGACCCAGATGGATCAGGTGACCCAGCAGAACGCCGCGCTGGTGGAGGAGGTGGCGACCACCGCCGTCGGCGTGGAGGAGCAGGCGGCCCTGCTGGCGCAGGCGGTGGCGGTATTCCAACTGGCGGAGGGGGAACCGCACCAGGGCGACGTGGAGGCGCAGGCATCGGCGGCCGTTGCCGCTTGGGCCTAACGCCGCCGCACTGTATTTGATGATATTTTTGCCGCCCGGGGCGATTTAGCTGGTAAACTGGTAAGTCATCAGCTGTCGCTCAAGACGTTGGCCCGCTCGCGTGGCAACGGATGCTTAAGAGATGGCATCGCTTTCTGATAAGCTTTTGCGTAATTCTCAACATCGAATGGGGAACAAGATGCGGATTAAAGCCTTACTGGGTCTCTCGGCAGCGATGCTGCTGGCGGGTTGCAGCACCACTCATGAACTGACCGCTGCGGGTCAGCAGATCAAGTTCACCGACAGCAAGCCGGCGGCGGAATGCCAGCTGCTGGGGGAAGTGACCGGCACCCAGAGCAACTGGCTGTCCGGCAATGGCGGTGAAGGCAGCTCCATGCGCGGTGCGGCCAACGATCTGCGCAACAAGGCGGCGGCCATGGGCGGCAACGTAATCTACGGCGCCAACAGCCCGAGCCAGAATCTGCTCTCCAGCTTCGCACCGCTGGACAGCAAAATGGTCGGCCAGGTTTACAAGTGCCCGTAAGGCGCTGAGGCCGGAGCCGCAAAGAGATAAAAAAAGAGGAATGCCACGGCATTCCTCTTTTCGTTGGGGGACTTGGCGCGCGTCACTCCTGCATCAGGCGCAGATCGATCGGCGTTTTGCTCGGTTCGCCGCCCACTTCGCGCGTCAGGCGCGGCACCAGATAGCCGGACACCTTGCTCAGCAGCGCTTGCATGATGGCGCGCGCTTCATCGTCGCTGACCATGAAGTGCGCCGCGCCCTGCACCTTGTCCAGCACGTGGATGTAGTAAGGCAGGATACCGGCGTCGAACAGCGCGTTGCTGAGCGCCGCCAGCGTGTCGGCATCGTCGTTGACGTCGCGCAGCAGCACGCTCTGGTTGAGCAGCGTGACGCCGGCGAGGCGCAGCTGCGCCATGGCGCTTTGCAGATCGCGGTCAATTTCGTTGGCGTGGTTGATGTGCGTGACCATCAGCACCTGCAGGCGCGAGGCCGACAGCAGGCGGCACAGCGCCGGCGTGATGCGCGCCGGGATCACCACCGGCAAGCGGGTGTGAATGCGCAGGCGTTTCAGGTGCGGGATGGCCTCCAGTTCGCCAACCAGCCATTCCAGCTCGCTGTCTTTGGCCATCAGCGGATCGCCGCCGGAAAAAATGATCTCGTCCAGTTCCGGGTGTTGGCGGATATAATCCAGTGCCTGCCGCCAGTTGTTCTTATTGCCCTGATTATCCTGATAGGGGAAGTGGCGGCGGAAGCAGTAACGGCAGTTGACCGCACAGCCGCCCTTGACCAGCAGCAGTGCGCGATTGCGGTATTTGTGCAGCAGGCCCGGCACCACGCTGCGCTGCTCATCGAGCGGATCGGTGGTGAACCCTGGGGCGTTGATGAACTCCTCTCTGGCGGTCAGCACCTGGCGCAGCAGCGGGTCGTTGGCATCCCCGGGGCGCATGCGTGCGGCGAAGGCGCGCGGCACGCGCAGGGCGAACAGCCGGCGGGCATCGCGCCCCTGCGGCAGTTCCGGGTGCGTATTCAGTGACAAAAGCTGCAGTAATTCATCAGGATCGGTAATAACATCGGCGAGTTGATGCAACCAATCTTCTCTATGTGCCGTACTTTGGGTTATAATGTGTGCCATTTTTTTGGCTAAGCTACCAGTTCAAATATTCAGAGGGCCATCATGGCGACTTATTCTAGCAACGATTTCCGTCCGGGTCTTAAAATCATGTTCGAGGGCGAACCTTACGCCGTCGAAGCCAGTGAGTTCGTTAAGCCGGGCAAAGGCCAGGCGTTTGCACGCGTGAAAATGCGTCGTCTGCTGACCGGCACCCGCGTGGAAAAAACCTTCAAGTCTACCGATTCTTGCGAAGGCGCAGACGTGATGGACACCAACATGAACTACCTGTACAGCGACGGTGAGTTCTACCACTTCATGCACCCTGAGTCTTTTGAACAGCATCAGGTTGACGGCAAAACCGTAGGCGATGCGGCCAAATGGCTGCAGGACAACGCAGAGTGCATCATCACCCTGTGGGATGGCCGTCCAATCGCCGTTCAGCCGCCGAACTTCATCGAAGCGGAAATCACCGATACCGATCCGGGCCTGAAAGGCGATACCGCAGGGACTGGCGGCAAGCCGGCTACCCTGAGCACCGGCGCCGTGGTTAAAGTGCCGTTGTTCGTCCAGATCGGCGAAGTGATCAAAGTTGACACTCGCTCTGGCGAATACGTCTCTCGCGTTAAATAAGTTTCAAAGCAGAGGAACCCCCGCGGTTCCTCTGTTTTATCCCATCCCCGTTCGTTTGCAGAAAACCCGCATGTTCAAGAAAACGTTGTTGGCCGTGCTCTCCCTGTTGTTCCTTTTCTCCCTTAGCGGTTGCAATACGTTTCGCGGTTTCGGCGAAGACGTTCAGCATCTCGGCGGCGCCATCTCCCGCACGGCCAGCTGATCCCGTCCTTTAACCCGATGTATTTGCGCCACAAAGCCGGTGGCGATCCCACTCTCTGCGCCAATTTTGACTAAGCTTAGAAAGCCGTACTTTTTCATCAACGACAAATAAGGACTTTCTTATGCTGAAGAAAAGTATTATCGCGATCTTCTCTTTGATGATTTTGACCTCGTTGACCGCCTGTAACACCACCCGCGGCGTGGGTGAGGACATTCAGGCCGGCGGCAAGGCCATTCAGCGCAGCGCGGAATAATCCGTTCTCCACCCGGCGGCGTTCCGCGCGCGGAGGGCCGCCGCATTTCCTCCTCTTGCCTGAGCGTTAACGCTGCTGCTATCCTGCCGCAGTGCGGGTGAGGTTACCCGCCGTTCATCACCCCGCTGAACGGGACGACCCGTTTACGCGTCATTATATCGGGGACGACCCCAGTGGTAGGGAGGCCGTCTCATGGCCTGGATTATTCTGCTTATCGCCGGTTTGCTCGAAGTGGTTTGGGCTATCGGTCTGAAATACACCCACGGTTTTACCCGGCTGACGCCGAGCATCATCACCATCGCCGCGATGGTGGTCAGCATGTTGCTGTTGGCCAACGCCATGAAAACGCTGCCCGCCGGCACCGCCTATGCGGTGTGGACCGGCATCGGCGCGGTGGGCGCGGCCATCATGGGCATGGTGCTGTTGGGCGAGTCGACCAATATCGCGCGTATCATCAGCCTGTGCCTGATCGTGGTCGGCATCCTCGGGCTGAAGTTCAGCAGTCACTGATCGGCGGACTGTTGCACCCAGATCAGTGCATCGGTGGCGAAACCGTAGCCCTTGGCCGTCTGCAATAAGCTGTCGCGTACGCCGGCGTCAAGCGTCGGGGTGCGCGACAGGATCCACAGATAGTCGCGGTTTGGGCCGCAAACCAGCGCGTAGCGGTAGTCCGGGTCCAGGGCAATCACGTTATAGCCGCCGTAGAAGGGGCCGAAAAACGACACTTTCAGCGCCGCGATCTGCGGTGAACCGATAAAGTAGGCTTTGCCTTCGCTTTCTTGCCATTGCTGTTTCTGCGGATTGAAGCCGCGATTGATGACTTTCAGCCCGCCGTCGGCGCGTGGGCTGTAGTGGGCGGTCACCTGCTGCAAACCGCGTTCAAAACGATGATCCAGACGCGCGATTTCGTACCAGGTGCCGAGATAGCGCTGACTGTCGAAAGGGGTCACGACCTTGATGTCTTTGGGCGGGGAGACGCTGCAAGCGACGGAGAGCAGGGCGGAAAGCATGACGCTAAGCTTTGACCATAAACGCATCGGTGACTCCTGTTTACCGGGGGCGAGTAGACAGTGTAGCCGATGAGAAAAGGGCGGCCAACGGGCGTTGGCCGCCTGAGCGGTTTACAGGGTGACGACGCCGATAACGGTGACCACGCTGAGGATCGCCGCCAGACCGTAGAACACCCATTTGCCGGCCGGTACGTGGATCTTCAGATCGTGCATCGCATGGTGGATGCGGTGCAGGCCGCACCACAGCGGCAGAATGATCATCAGCAGCAGGAACAGGCGGCCGATCAGGCTCTGGCAGAACGCCAGCACGCGCTCGTAACCCAGTGCTTCACCGGGGAACAGCCCCAATGGCAGCAGAATGCCGACCAGCAGCACGATGGCCGGTGCGACGATCGCGCCCCACATGCCGCCGGCGCCGAACAATCCCCAGAAAACCGGCTCGTCGGAGCGTTTAGGTGCTTGATTTATCATGTTTCCTCCGGATTAGATCAGGGCCACGGCCAGGATGACCACGCTGACGATGACCGTGACGGCCCACAGCCCTTTCACGATGGGGCCCGGCCCCATTTTCTCGCTGTTGACCACGATATTGGCGGCCTTCGGCGCCAGATCGAACCAGGTTTTGGTGTGCAGCGCTGCCGCCAGCAGGGCGACGACGTTGATCAACAGCACCAGCGGGTTCTGCAAGAAGCCGACGAAGCCGGCCCAGCTCTCGGCGCCGCCCTTCAGCGCGAACACGCCGTAGAGCAGCACGATGCTGAACCACACCGCCAGCACCGAGGTGCCTTCGCGCAGCATGTAGAAACGGTAGAAGCCGAGCTTTTGCCACCAGGTGGGCGTCATGGTGCGCACATAGGGCTTACGTTGAGTTGTCATGGCAATTTTTCTCCCTTATTGCGGCTTCAGCATGGCGATCATGAAGTCTTTGGCGCTCTCCACCTTGCCCTGCTGGATGGCGGCGGCGGGATCGACGTGTTTCGGACAGACTTCGGAGCAATAGCCGACGAAGGTGCAGCTCCAGACGCCGTTTTGGCCGTTAAGCTGCGGCATGCGCTGTTTCTTGCCGTGGTCGCGGTTGTCCAGGTTGTAGCGGTGCGCCAGCGTGATCGCCGCCGGGCCGATAAACTCGGGGTTGAGGCCGAACTGCGGGCACGCGGCGTAGCACAGGCCGCAGTTGATGCAGCCGGAGAACTGGTGATACTTGGCCATCTGCGCCGGGGTCTGCACGTTCGGGCCGTCTTCCGGTTTGCGATCGTTGCCGATGATGTAAGGCTTGATCGCCTCCAGGCTTTCGATGAAGTGGGTCATGTCGACCACCAGATCGCGCTCGATCGGGAAGTTGCCCAGCGCTTCGACCTTCATGCCGCCGACGTAATCGCGCAGGAAGGTTTTGCACGCCAGCTTCGGCACGCGGTTGACCATCATGCCGCAGGAGCCGCAGATCGCCATGCGGCAGGACCAGCGGTAGGAGAGATCCGGCGCCAGGTTGTCCTTGATGTAGCCCAGCGCGTCGAGCAGCGAGGTCTGTTCGTCGTAAGGCACGGCGTAGGTGACGAAATGCGGCTCGGCGTCGCGTTCCGGGTTATAGCGCATGACTTCGATCTTCAGGGTTTGCATCTCAGCCATTTGCCTGCTCCTTATTCTTTTTCTCCTGCGCTTCGGCTTCTGCGCCGTAGACGCGTTTGGCCGGCGGCAGCTTGGTGATTTTCACGTCGCTGTATTCGAGGCGTGGTGCACCCTGCGGGTTATGGAACGCCAGCGTATGCTTGAGGAAGTTGACGTCGTCACGCTCGGTGCAGCCTTCGTCCAGGCGTTGGTGAGCGCCGCGCGACTCTTTGCGGTTAAACGCGGAGTGCGCCATGCATTCGGCGACGTCCAGGCCGTAGCCCAGCTCGATGGTGTACAGCAGATCGGTATTGAACACGCTGGAGTTGTCGGTGATGTTGACGCGCTTGAAGCGCTCTTTCAGCTCCGCCAGCTTATCGATGGTTTTTTGCATCAGCTCCGGCGTGCGGTAGATGCCGCAGCCTTCTTCCATCGACAGCCCCATTTCGTCGCGGATCTTCGCCCAGTTTTCGTTGCCTTCCTGCTTCATCAGGTTGCTCAGGCGGGTTTCGACGTCGCGGGTTTGCGCATCCAGCGCGCTGCCGTTGGCCGGCGCGGTTTCCAGCGCGCGGCGGGCCGCTTGCTCACCGGCGACGCGGCCGAACACCACCAGTTCTGCCAGCGAGTTGGAGCCGAGACGGTTGGCGCCGTGCAGGCCGACGGAGGAGCATTCGCCGACTGCGAACAGCCCCTTGATGCGGGTTTCGCAGTTCTGGTCGGTTTCAATGCCGCCCATGGTGTAGTGCGCGGTAGGGCGCACCGGGATCGGATCTTTCACCGGGTCGACGCCGACGTAGGCCTTGGCCAGTTCGCAGATGAACGGCAGCCGCTCCAGCAGCTTTTTCTCGCCCAGGTGGCGCAGATCGAGGTAGACCACGTCGCCGCGCGGGGTGGCGATGGTGCGGCCGGCGCGCCATTCGTGCCAGAAGGCTTGGGACACTTTGTCGCGCGGGCCCAGCTCCATGTATTTGTTCTTCGGCTCGCCCAGCGGGGTTTCCGGGCCCATGCCGTAATCTTGCAGGTAACGGTAGCCGTCCTTGTTCACCAGGATGCCGCCTTCGCCGCGGCAGCCCTCGGTCATCAGGATGCCGGAACCGGGCAGGCCGGTCGGGTGATACTGCACGAACTCCATGTCGCGCAGCGGCACGCCGTGGTGGAACGCCATGCCCATACCGTCGCCGGTAACGATGCCGCCGTTGGTGTTGTAGCGGTAGACGCGCCCGGCGCCGCCTGTGGCCATCACCACCGCGTTGGCGCGGATCTGCACGCGGGTGCCTTCCATCATGTTGAGCGCCACCAGGCCACGCGCCTGGCCGTCATCCACCAGGATATCCAGCACGAAGTGCTCGTCGAAGCGTTGGATCTGCGGGTATTTCAGCGAGGTCTGGAACAGGGTGTGCAGCATGTGGAAGCCGGTCTTGTCGGCGGCGAACCAGGTGCGTTCGATCTTCATGCCGCCGAAGCGCCGCACGTTGACCGAACCGTCCGGTTTGCGGCTCCACGGGCAGCCCCACTGCTCGAGCTGGGTCATCTCGCGCGGGCACTGATGCACGAAGTGATCGACCACGTCCTGTTCGCACAGCCAGTCGCCGCCGGCGACGGTGTCGTGGAAGTGGTAGTCGAAGGTATCGTGATCCTGGGTGACGGCGGCGGAGCCCCCCTCGGCGGCGACCGTGTGGCTGCGCATCGGGTAGACCTTAGAGATCAGCGCGATTTTCAGTTGGGGATTGGCTTCCGCTGCGGCTATTGCTGCACGTAAACCAGCGCCCCCGGCCCCAATAATGGCAAGATCGGCGTTAAAGGTTTGCACTGCATTCCTCCAATGTTCTTATTAAGAACGGCAAGTTAAATATCTATGCTTAAAATTTAGCGAACTCTTCGGGTGCTAACTAATTGAACCGATTAATGTTGCTTAAAGGTTAAGGATAGATATCTCCCACCAATAATGGGGAATTAACTATACCTAAAGTTAAGTAGTCGAAATTTGATGTGATCGATTGTTTTGTCGATTAACGCTCGACCAACAGGCTTGCCTGCCTTTTCGCGTGTTCGGCGTGCTTTACCCTTTTTAACGCGCTTTTGCCGCCTATTTATCGGAAATTGGCGTTATGGCCGGTTGTGTATCGTGAAGAATTTGTTTGGCTGCAAGGATGCGAGTAGACTGCATCCCCTGTTTGATTTCGGAGTTAATTACCATGAGCGAAACGGCAAGCTGGCAGCCTAGTGCACCCATCGCCAATTTGTTGAAACGCGCAGCGATTCTGGCTGAGATCCGGCGTTTCTTCGCCGATCGTGGCGTGCTGGAAGTTGAGACGCCCACCATGAGCCAGGCGACGGTCACCGACGTTCACCTGTTCCCGTTCGAGACGCGTTTCGTCGGGCCGGGGGCGGCAGAGGGCCTGACGCTATACATGATGACCAGCCCGGAATATCACATGAAGCGCCTGCTGGCGGCGGGCAGCGGCCCGATCTACCAAATGGGGCGCAGCTTCCGCAATGAAGAAGCCGGGCGGCATCACAACCCGGAATTCACCATGCTGGAGTGGTACCGTCCGCACTACGACATGTACCGCCTGATGAACGAAGTGGACGATCTGCTGCAACAGGTGCTGGACTGCGAGAGCGCGGAGACCCTGTCTTATCAGCAGGCCTTCCTGCGCCATCTGGACATCGATCCGCTGTCGGCGGAGAAGGCGCAGCTGCGCGAAGCGGCGGCCAAACTCGACTTGAGCAACATCGCCGATACCGAAGAAGATCGCGATACGCTGCTGCAGCTGCTGTTCACCGTGGGCGTGGAGCCGCATATCGGCCGTGAAAAGCCGGCGTTCGTTTACCACTTCCCGGCCAGCCAGGCGGCGTTGGCGGAGATCAGCACCGAGGACCATCGCGTGGCGGAGCGTTTTGAGGTGTACTTCAAGGGCATCGAGCTGGCGAACGGTTTCCGCGAGCTGACCGACGGCCGTGAACAGCAGCAGCGCTTCGAGCAGGACAACCGTAAGCGCGCGGAGCGCGGCCTGCCGCAGCAGCCGATCGACTATAACCTGCTGGCGGCGTTGCAGCACGGCATGCCGGAGTGTTCCGGCGTGGCGCTGGGCGTGGATCGCCTGGTGATGCTGGCGCTGGGCGCCGAGAGCCTGAGCGACGTATTGGCCTTCCCGGTCGGGATCGCCTGACGTTTCAGGCGGTAAGAAAAGCAAAAAGGGCCGGCATTTGCCGGCCCTTTTTTTATCGCGAGAACCGCTTACAGGCCCCCGGCGTCGCGCTTGGTGTTCGGCGCCGGCGTAGACGGCGGCGTACGGCCGTTGTTGGTCAGCCGCGACAGCGTCTCGGTGCGCACCTGGAACGGCGGGTACGGCAGCGTGATGCCGTGCTCGCGGTAGCCCGCCAGGATCAGCTGGTGGATCTCGTGGCGCAGCGGCATGCGGTGGCCCATCTCGGCGGCGTAAATACGCATCTCGAAGATCTGGATACCTTGCTGCAGATCGACCAGGTAAACCTCCGGCGCCGGGTTATCCAGCACCAGCGAGCAGCGTTCGGCGGCGTTCATCAGGATCTTGGTCACCTCTTCGCTGTTGGCTTCGCCCGGTGCCGGCACGGTCAGCACCACACGGGTCAGGTTATCCGACAGCGACCAGTTGACGAACTGTTCGGTGATGAAGGCTTTGTTCGGCACGATGATCTCTTTGCGGTCCCAATCCGAAATGGTGGTGGCGCGGGTGTTGATCTTGGTGACGGTGCCGGTCAGGTTGCGGATCGTCACGGTGTCGCCGATGCGGATCGGTTTCTCGAACAGGATGATCAGGCCGGAGATGAAGTTGGAGAAGATCTCCTGCATGCCGAAGCCCAACCCCAGGCTGAGTGCGGTAACCACCCACTGCAGTTTCGACCACTCGATGCCGATCCAGGCGAAGCTGAGCACCGCGCCGAACACCAGCAGCAGGTACTTGGTGATGGTGGTGATGGCGTAGCCGGTGCCCGGCGTCAGATCCAGGTGCTGCAGCACCGCCAGCTCCAGCAGTGCCGGCAGGTTGCGCACCAGCTGCATGGTGATGATCAACACCAGAATGGCAATCAGGACCGCGCCGAGGGTGATCGGATGGGCGGTCTCCACGCCGTTCACCGTCGAGGTCACATCCCACAGCGAGATGTTTTCCAGGAAGGCGAACGCGGAGTGGATCTCCGACCACAGCACGATCACCGACACCAGCGCGATCAGCGTCAGGATCGAACGCACCAGCCGCAGCGACTGAGCGCTGATGGTGTCCAGATCGAAGTCCGAATCGTCCGGATCGATGGATCCTTCGGTGCTGTTCGGGGTGTGCGAAGTTTCGTCTTCGCCGCGGGCGCGCTGGGCCAGGATGTCGGCACGGCGCTGTTTGGCGCGATCGAAGGCGATGCGCCGCCGCTGGATCAGCATCCAGCGGCGGATGATGTGGTAGACAACCAGCAGCAGGAACCAGATCGCCACCGAGGTTTCCAGGCGCGCCAACAGCGCCTGCGCGGTGGTGAGGTAACCGACGGTCGAGGCCAGCGCCGCCAGCAGCGGCGCCGACAGCAGCAGCCCCCAGAAGGCACTGTTGAGCATGTTGTCGCCGGAGCCGTTTTTATCCAGATAGAGAGGGATGCCGGCGCGCTTCAGGCTGTGGGTGACCAGCGCCAGCGCCAGACACAGCAGGATGAAGCACAGCCGCCCCAGGGTGTTGGCGAACTCGCGCTCTTTCAGGCTATCGAAGGTGATCAACGCCATGATCAGCGGCACGATCAGCCAGATCGACATCTTATAGTAACGCATGGCGCGCGAAACCTGCTTCGCCGGCCAGCGGAAGTGCACGATGAACAGCCCCTGCGGATGGGCGAAAGCGGCGCAGATCATGCAGATCCACAGGATCGGCAGCGTGGCGGTCACCCCCTTGCCGATCGCTTCCGCCACCGGGTAGTTCCAGGCGCTCTGCAGGCCGTAGCCGAGCGCGGCCCACAGCACCGGCAGCGGCATCGCCACCAGAATCGACCAGAACACGGTGCGCACCGTCAGGAAGAATTCGTCCTGCGTCACCTTGCCGACGCGGCTGCTGGCGCGCTCGAGGAAGGCGTGATAGTGCTTGCGCGAACTGATGCTGAAAATCACCAGCAGCAGGGCGCCGAAGATCGGGATCAGCGTTTCGCGGCTGGTCACCATCATCATGAAAGCGCCGCCGAGCTGCGACAGCGTGTCCAGCGACAGGACGCGCGTCAGATCGTGCGCCACGTTGAGCGGATAAGAGAAGTTGATCGGATTGACGTCCGGCACCCAGAACAGATAGCGGTGGGTGGCGTCGCGAATTTCGTTCAACGCTTCGATCAGCTGGGTGTTGGCCACCTTCAGCTTGGTCAGCTCGAGGATTTGGGTGTCGCAACCGGACAGCAGCGAGTTCAGCAGCTCGCGCTGGGTGCGCAGCTGGGCATCGACGATGCGCTGCTCCTGGTTGGTCAGCGCGCTGCCGTCGTCGCGTTTGAATTCGCGTTGCGACAGTTTTTCCAGCTGGTTTTCAAACTGCAGGCGCTGCACGCGCAGCTGGGCCATGTCGCCGTCCAGCTGTTGCGGCTTGGGCATCTCCGGCAGCGTCGCCACCTGGGCGCGCAGGGTTTCCCCCAGCGCCGACGACGAGCCGAGCCACTGGGCCTGTTCGATGATAGTACTCAGCGCCTGGCGCACCTGCAGCGTCTGCGCCGCCGCCTGCCGCTGCTGCGACGAAATCAGATCCATGCGCTGCGCCTGGCTGTTCAGCGCGGCGGACAGTTCGCGGTTGATCTGCAGCTGTTGGCTGATGCTTTTTGGCAAGTCGCCGTTCTGCTCGGCCAGCTGCTCGGTTTTTTCCAGCGCCAGTTCCGCTTCGCGTTGGCGCTGGGCGTTGAGGTTGTTGCGCAGCGCCTGCAGCTGAACGTCTATTTTCTCGTGGCGCTTTTTATAGACCTCGGCGCGCATGCGCGCCAGCTCCTGACGGTTGTTGGCCGACAGCTGCGCCAGCTCCAGCTCGTCCACTTTGGCTTTGCGCGCCGCGGCTTCGGTCTGCAGCAGGGCCAGGGCGGCCTGCGCGTACGGGGTGGTCGGGTTGGCGGGCTGCGCCTGCAGACGGCGCTGCACTTCGGTCAGCGCGCGGCGGGCGTCGGTCTGCTGCTGCGGCAGCTGGCCGAGGGAATCGCTGATTTCCCGCGTGCGATCCTGCTCTTGTTGCAGCAGGCGCGCCTGTTCCAGCAGCAGGCTGCTGGTTTGCAGGATCTGCTGTTCCAGCTCGGCGGCCGGCAGATCGTCGCCGTTCGGCAGGATCTTGTTGCTTTCCAGCACCAGCTGACGGCGCAGTTCCTGCGTCATCTTCGGGAAATCGTCGATCACCTTCTGATACTGTTCAGAGCGAGTCTGCGACTCTTTACGCTCCGTCAGCCAGTTGAGGGCGCTTTGCAGCGCCTCGGTGGTCTCCGCCTGATTTGGCGCGTTTTTGCTGCTTTCCGCCTGCTTCAGCTCCTGTTTGAGCTGGTTCTCGGTCGGCACGGGGGCGGCCAGCGCCGGTTGCCACAGCAGGCAACCGAGCAAAAGCGTGATGATCAGGCGCACGGCGTCGATTCCTTTAGAGCGGGGTCTGTGGTGTTTCAGCGGCGGCCGGGATCTCGGCGAAGGCCTCACCCATGCGGGTGACGGTGCCGTTATGCAGCTGCGGCGCGAACTGCACGCTGCCTGCGGTAAACAGGTTGATCACCGTGGAGCCGAGTTTGAAGCGGCCCATCTCGGCGCCTTTTTCCAGCGCGATGGCGCCTTCTTCACCGGCGGCCGGGTAGGTCCAGCGTTTGATGATGCCTTCGCGCGGCGGCGTGACGGTGCCGGCCCAGACGGTCTCGATGCTGCCGACGATGGTGGCGCCGACCAGGATTTGCACCATTGGCCCGATGTCGGTGTCGAACACGCAGATCACGCGCTCGTTGCGCGCGAACAGGTTAGGCACGTTGGCGGCGGTGAGCGGGTTGACCGAGAACAGATCGCCCGGCACATAGATCATCTCGCGCAGCACGCCGGCGCACGGCATGTGCACGCGGTGGTAGTCGCGCGGCGCCAGATAGGTGGTGGCGAACAGGCCGTTGCGGAACGGCTCGGCCAGCAGGTAGTTGCCGGCCAGCAGCGCTTCCAGGCTGTAGTGGTGGCCTTTGGCCTGGAAGATTTGATCGTCGCGGATCGGGCCGAGCTGGCTGATGGCGCCATCGGCAGGCAGCGCCAGCCAGTTGGCGTCGGCGACGATCGGGCGCGCGCCGTCGCGCAGCGGGCGCACGAAGAAGTCGTTGAAGGTGGCGTAAGACGCCAGGTCCGGATTTTGCGCTTCCTGCATGTCTACGCGGTAGAAGCGGGCGAAGGCCTTGACCACCAGTTGGGTCAGCCAGCCGGCCCGTTTGTCGGCGCCCCAGCCTGCCAGGCGGGTCAGCGCCAGCTTCGGCAACCAATATTGCAATTTAATCTTGATGCTATCCAGCACGTTAACCTCGTGAATCAGGGTAAAGGGCGCGCATTGTAACGAGGGCTCCGCCGTCGTCAATGCCCGCCCGTCAGTGTCAGTCTGCGGCGTCCGTGAAGTTCTTGCGAACCTTCACCTGCGCCATGCTTTCCAGAATGCGGTGATAGTTGTCGAAACGCTCTTCCGCGATATCGCCTTTCTCCATCGCCGCGCGGATGGCGCAGCCGGGATCGGTATCGTGGCGGCAGTCGCGGAATTTGCAACCGCCTAAATAATCACGGAATTCGACAAATCCGCGGGTGATTTGTTCCGGCTCCAGATGCCACAGGCCAAACTCGCGCACCCCCGGGGAGTCGATCACGTCGCCGCCGTGCTGGAAATGGTACAGCCGCGCGGCGGTGGTGGTATGTTGCCCGAGGCCCGAAACGTCGGAAACCTGATTTACCAGAATTTGCTCTTCGGACGGCGGCAGCAGCGCATTCAGCAGGCTGGACTTGCCGACCCCCGACTGGCCGGCGAAGATGCTGATGCGCCCCGCCAGCGCCTGTTCGAATTCCGCCATGCCTTCCCGCGTCTGGCTGGAAACTTCCAACACCCGGTAGCCAATCTTGCGATAGATATCCATCATGCCGTCGACCAGCTTGCGCGCTTCGGCGTCCAGCAGGTCAATTTTGTTGAGCACGATCAGCGGCTCGACTTCGAGCGTTTCGCAGGCCACCAGATAACGGTCGATGATGTTCAGCGACAGCTCGGGCAGGATCGCCGACACGATGACGATCTGATTGATATTGGCGGCGATCGGCTTCACGCCGTCGTAGAAGTCCGGGCGCGTCAGCACCGAGGTGCGCTCGTGCACCGCTTCCACGATGCCTTTTACCCCTTCATGGGTGCCCAGGCCGGGGCGCCACACCACGCGATCGCCGGTGACCAGCGAACGCAGCGTGCGGCGGATGTTGCAGCGGTGCTGAGTGCCATCCGGCGCCTCAACGTCGGCGTGCATGCCGAAACGGCTGATAACGACGCCTTCCTGCGGCTCGCCCAGCTGGGAATCATCCGGTTCCGGTTTGTTATCAGCGCGCTTCAGACGGCGCTGATGGTTCGCCTGCACGCGGCGTTGCTGGCCTTTGGACAGTTTGTTCTTACTCACTGCGCCTCACTTGAATCGGTTTTATACCTTTACGTATACGCACAGCTGCGGCGGGGGACTTGCCCCGAGCGCAGCCTTGAACCCGTCAGGGTATATGTCGCCCAGGGCGACCAAAAAGACTATGATACACGCTATTTTATATTAAATAACCGTTGTTAGCCGCCGGCTGCGGCGCGTCGCCACCGGCGGCGCCCGTCGTCTCGTCCGCACAGCGTTTTTCTCTCGGCTTTTAGGCAGGAAACATCATGACAGGAAACGAAAATAACCTGATTTGGATCGATTTGGAGATGACCGGGCTGGATCCCGAGCGTGACCGCATTATCGAGATCGCCACGCTGGTCACCGACGCCAACCTGAACATCCTGGCGGAAGGGCCGGTGATCGCCGTGCACCAATCCGACGAGCAGCTGGCCTTGATGGACGAGTGGAACGTGCGCACCCATACCGGCAGCGGGCTGGTGGAGCGGGTGAAAGCCAGCCGCCAGGACGATCGCGCCGCCGAGCTGGAAACGATAGCCTTTCTGCAGCAGTGGGTGCCGGCCGGCAAATCGCCGATCTGCGGCAACAGCGTGGGCCAGGACCGCCGTTTCCTGTTCCGCTACATGCCGGAGCTGGAGGCCTACTTCCATTATCGCTATCTGGACGTCAGCACGTTGAAGGAACTGGCGCGCCGTTGGAAGCCGGAAATTCTCGCCGGCTTTAAGAAGCAGGGCACCCATCAGGCGCTGGACGACATCCGCGAATCGGTGGCCGAGCTGGCTTATTACCGCGAACATTTCATTCAGCTTTAAGGCGATGGCGGCCCCTGCGGGGAAAAAACGCCGTTTTTAGCCGCTTAATTCGCCAATCTGGCGCTTTAATCGGCAATCAAACAAAAATCGCGTTTTTTTGCTTTCAGGGGCTTGCGACAAAAAGGATTTCTCGTATAATGCGCACCCCGTACCGATGAAGAATTTCGTAACGTTCCACCATCGATACGCCGGGCGGGAATAGCTCAGTTGGTAGAGCACGACCTTGCCAAGGTCGGGGTCGCGAGTTCGAGTCTCGTTTCCCGCTCCAAATTCAACAATGTCGCGATGCGGCATGATGAATAAATAAAGCAGTATCAAGCAGTACCTATGCGACGCGGGAATAGCTCAGTTGGTAGAGCGCAACCTTGCCAAGGTTGAGGTCGCGAGTTCGAGCCTCGTTTCCCGCTCCAAAAATTCAAAGGTCACGCCAGTGTTTGGTGACCGGATGCCAAAAGCATCTCAATGCGGGAATAGCTCAGTTGGTAGAGCACGACCTTGCCAAGGTCGGGGTCGCGAGTTCGAGTCTCGTTTCCCGCTCCAATTTTCTCTTCGTTTCAAATTCAAATCCAACGCCTTATCCGGCGCGGGTTTTTGTCCCGTTTTACACGCCTGGTAAAAATGTTGTAAACAGAGTTATCCACAGCCTCTGTACATAAACCCGCCTGCCTGAAAAATCAACGTCATACAAATTAAATATTTATCTATTTGATTTATAAGTTTATTTATTTATCCCAAAACGTTATGCCGATCACTTGCTCTTTTTGTTGCAGTTGAAAGACAACGTGTTTTTATTTTTATGCACAAATCCACAGAGTGAGACATCCGGTGAAATAGCCGCGCGGCGCACGCCGTCAGGCGTCCCTTGGCAAACCTTTTTCCACAGCCCGTATCAGCCGTTTTTTCTGCGCCGTCTGCACCTCGATGCCCTGCGCCTCGCGGCGGGCAAGCTGCTGCGCCAGCGCCCAGTGGATATGTTCGTCCAGCATGGCGTCCTGGCCCAGGCGCGTGCGCAGCGCGAGCACAATGCCGTCCTCGTAGGGCGCATTGCCCAGCGCCACGGCGATATTGCGCAGCCAGCGCAGGTGGCCGATGCGGCGTATTGCTGAGCCTTCGGTGATGCGCAGAAATTTTTCTTCCGTCCAGTTGAACAGATCGATCAGCTGCGGTGCATGCAGCGCGGCGCGTGGGCTGAAATCGTCTTCGTCGGTGAGCTGCGAAAAGCGGTTCCACGGGCAGATCAGCTGGCAGTCGTCGCAGCCGTAGATGCGGTTGCCGAGCAGCGGCCGGAATTCCTCCGGGATCGCGCCTTCCAACTCGATGGTCAGGTAGGAGATGCAGCGCCGGGCGTCTACGGTATAGGGGGCGACGATGGCGCCGGTCGGGCAGGTGGTGATGCAGGCGACGCAGCGGCCGCACTGCTCTTCCTGCGGCTTATCCACCGGCAGCGGCAGGTCGATCAGCAGCTCGCCGAGGAAAAACCACGACCCGGCTTCGCGGTTGAGAATTAGTGAGTGTTTACCAACCCAGCCGATGCCCGCCTTGGCGGCCAGCGCGCGTTCCATCACCGGCGCGGAATCGACAAAGGGGCGGAAATTCAACTCGCCGCAGTAGGCCTGGATCTGATCGCCCAGCTTTTTCAGGCGCTGGCGCAACAGTTTGTGATAGTCGCGCCCCAGCGCGTAGCGGCTGACGTAACCCAGCTGCGGATTTTGCAAGGTGCTGGCAAACGCCGCCTTGGCCGGCAGGTAGTTCATGCGTACGCTGATCACCCGCAGCGTGCCCGGCAACAGTTCGTGAGGGCGCGCGCGCAGCATGCCGTGGCGCGCCATCCATTCCATCTCGCCGTGGTACTGCTTGTCGAGCCAGGCCTGCAGCTTCGGCTCTTCGAGGCTCAGGTCGGTATCGCAGATGCCAACCTGTTGGAATCCTAGCGATTGCCCCCATTGCTTGATATGTTGGGCGAGTTGATGGAGATCGAGGGGGTGCGTCATGACGGGCCACAGTGAAAAAGCATACGCTGACAGTTTACCACACTCTGTCTGGCCTGCGGATTGGATCCGTCGCTCGGAACCCGCGGCGGCGGCCTCGCTCGGTATTTCTCTTTACGATTTGATGCAGCGCGCCGGTCAGGCGGCCTACGCATTGGCGCGCAACGCGTACCCCTCCCGCGACCACTGGCTGGTGCTGTGCGGCCACGGCAACAACGGCGGCGACGGCTATGTGGTGGCGCGCCTGGCGAAGGCGGCGGGCCTGCAGGTGACGCTGATCGCCTGCGAAGGCGCACGGCCTTTGCCGCCGGAAGCCGCAGCGGCCCGTCAGGCCTGGCTGGCCGCCGGCGGTGATATTCTGCCGGCGAACAGCCGCTGGCCGGCGTCTGTCTCTCTCATTATCGACGGCCTGTTAGGCACTGGCCTTGGCAGCGCGCCGCGTGCGCCTTACGACGCGCTGATCGAGGCCGTCAACCGCCATTCGGCGCCGGTGGTCGCGCTCGATATCCCGTCCGGCCTGCTGGCGGAAAGCGGCGCGGTGCCGGGCGCGGTCGTGCGTGCCGCGCACACCGTCACGTTCATCGGCCTCAAACCGGGATTGCTGACCGGCCAGGCGCGTGACTGGGTCGGGCAACTTCATCAGAATGCGCTAGGCTTATCGGGTTGGCTGGCGAAGCAACCGGAACAGATTCAGCGGCTTACCGCCGAGGCGTTGCCGCGCTGGCTGCATCCGCGCCGCCCCTGCGCCCATAAGGGCGAGCATGGCCGCCTGCTGTTGGTGGGCGGCGACCGCGGATTCGGCGGCGCCATTCGCATGGCGGCGGAAGCGGCGCTGCGCAGCGGGGCGGGATTGGTGCGAGTGCTTACTCACATTGAACACGTCGCACCGCTGCTGGCGGCCCGGCCGGAGTTGATGGCGCAGGCGCTGGACGAGGCGACGCTGCGGCAGGCGATGCAATGGGCGGATGTGCTGGTGATTGGCCCGGGGCTGGGCCAGGCTGAATGGGGCAAAAACGCCTTGAACGTGCTGCAAACCAGCGATAAACCGGCCTTGTGGGACGCCGATGCGCTGAACTTGCTGGCATTAAATCCCGAGAAACGGCAGAATCGCGTGATGACTCCGCATCCTGGAGAGGCGGCGCGGCTGTTGAGCTGCAGCACTGCCGACATCGAGAGTGATCGCTTACTTGCCGTGCGCAAGCTGACGGCGCGCTACGGCGGCGTGGCGGTGCTGAAAGGCGCCGGCACGCTGATTGCCGATGAGCAGGGGCAGATGGCGATCGCCGACGTCGGCAACGCCGGCATGGCCTCCGGCGGCATGGGCGATGTGCTGTCGGGTATCATCGGCGGTTTGCTGGCGCAAAAGCTCCCGCTGTATGATGCCGCCTGTGCGGGCTGCGTCGTACACGGCGCGGCCGGCGATCGCGTAGCGGAAAGACAAGGAACAAGAGGCATGTTGGCGACCGATTTACTGCCGGACATCCTTCATTTCGTTAACCCTGAGTGGGCAAAATAGACTTTATCGAATGAAAGAACTCGTTTTACCTCTGCCGGACGAGGCAGCGACTGTCGCTTTGGGCACCACTTTGGCCAAGGCCTGCGATCGCGCCAGCGTCATCTATCTCTACGGCGACCTAGGCGCCGGTAAAACCACCTTCAGCCGTGGTTTCCTGCAGGCGTTAGGGCATCAGGGCAACGTCAAAAGCCCGACCTACACGCTGGTGGAACCCTATGCCTTGCAGCCGCTGGCGGTGTATCACTTCGATCTGTATCGCCTGGCCGATCCTGAAGAGCTTGAATTCATGGGCATTCGCGATTACTTCGCGCAAGACGCCATCTGCCTGGTCGAATGGCCGCAACAGGGCACCGGCGTGCTGCCGGAGCCGGATCTGGCGCTGCATCTTTGCTATCAGGGCGAGGGGCGAGAGGCGAAGATCGAGGCGATTTCCACTTACGGCAGCCAGCTGTTAGACCGCATTCATGGATCACAGGGATGATGCCGCAATGACGCACGTGTTGAAAAAATTTGCGGTCATCATGCTGATCGCCGTGCTGGGGCCACTCGGCGCGCTGAACGCGCTGGCGGCGTCTTCGCTGTCCGATATCAAAGTGTCCAACGCCCAGCGTGAAGCGACGGTGTCGGTGAGCTTCAATGGCCCGCCGGACTACGCGTTTTTCCCGCTGCACGGCCCGGATCGCGTGGTGCTGGACGTTAACCAGAAGGGCAAGGTCGGCGGCCTGCCGCTCAATTTCAGCGGCCAAAACCTGGTGAAAAGCATTCGCTCCAGCGCGCCGAAAGACGCTCAGAGCGTGCGCCTGGTGTTTGATCTGACCCAGCGCGCCAAAACCCGCGTCTCCACCCGCCAGAACGGCAGCGTGCATACCGTGGTGTTCACCATTACGGCCGAAGGCAGTGCCAATACGGTGGCGCGCAAGGCACCGGTGCAAACGCCTGCGCCGGTTGCGGTCAACCCACCGCCGCGTCAGGCGCCGGTCGCGGTGCGTGAAGCGCCGGAGCCGCCGCTGCGCAAAGCGCCGACGGGATCGAATCCCTTTACCAATAAACAGACCGTCGTCGCAGGCACCGCCACCGAAGTCACGCCGCGCAGCAGCCGCGTTTCCGCCGGTTCCGGCGATCGGGTGGTGGTGGCGATCGACGCTGGCCACGGCGGCCAGGATCCGGGCGCCATTGGCCCGAGCGGGCTGAAAGAAAAGAATGTCACCATCGCCATTGCGCGCCGCCTGCAGGCGATGCTGGACGCCGATCCGCAGTTCAAACCGGTGCTGACGCGTACCGGCGACTACTTCATCTCGGTGATGGGGCGCTCCGACGTTGCGCGCAAACAGGGCGCCAACGTGCTGGTCTCCATCCACGCCGACGCAGCGCCAAACCGCAGCGCCAGCGGGGCCTCCGTTTGGGTGCTGTCCAATCGCCGCGCCAACAGCGAAATGGCCGGCTGGCTCGAACAGCATGAGAAACAATCCGAACTGCTCGGCGGCGCCGGCGATCTGCTGGCCAACAGCCAGGCAGACCCTTACCTGAGCCAGGCGGTGCTGGATCTGCAGTTCGGCCACTCGCAGCGCGTCGGGTATGACGTGGCGGTGAAAGTGCTGCAGCAGCTGCAGAGCGTCGGATCGCTGCACAAACGCCGGCCGGAACATGCCAGCCTGGGCGTGCTGCGCTCACCGGATATTCCCTCGCTGCTGGTGGAAACCGGATTTATCAGTAATAGCACGGAGGAGCGGCTGCTGGGCAGTAGCGCGTATCAGGAGAAGATTGCCAAGGCCATTCATAACGGCCTGCGCAGCTACTTCCTGGCGCATCCGCTGCAAGCCGACCCAAAGGTGGAAAACCGACCGCTGGACGTCGCAGCGGCGGTTAACACCTCAACACCAGACGTGCGCCAGCCTGAGCCTATCGTTAGCTCGGCCGGCGCGAGCCGCAGCGTAAGCGGCAAGACCCAGATCCACGTGGTGAAGCGGGCGGAAACGCTGTCCGGCATCGCCGACAGCTACGGCACCACCATGGCGGCGCTGCGGGATCTGAACAAACTGAAAAAAGACGGCGTGTGGGTCGGGCAACGCCTGAAGGTGCCGGCGGGGAAAACCGCCGCCGTCACCACCGTCGCCAAGGCGAGAACGCCGGCCAAGAAGCCGTCTAAACATAAAGTGGCCCGCGGGGATACGCTCTCCTCCATCGCTTCTCGCTATGGGGTCAGCGTCGGCGATCTGAAACGGGTCAATAATCTGAAGTCGGACGTCGCGCCGCTGGATCGGACGCTGACCATTCCGCAGGCCTAGCGCCATCGCTACAGGAGTCAGCATGCCTATCCAGGTGTTACCGCCACAGCTCGCCAACCAGATCGCCGCCGGAGAGGTGGTTGAACGCCCCGCGTCGGTCGTCAAGGAGCTGGTGGAAAATAGCCTGGACGCCGGCGCGACGCGCATCGATATCGACATTGAACGCGGCGGCGCCAAGCTTATCCGCATTCGCGACAACGGCTGCGGCATTGGCAAGGACGATCTGGCACTGGCGCTGGCGCGGCACGCCACCAGTAAAATCAGCACGCTCGACGACCTGGAGGCGATCGTCAGCCTCGGTTTTCGCGGCGAAGCCCTGGCCAGTATCAGTTCGGTTTCCCGTTTGACCCTGACGTCGCGCACCGCCGAGCAGAGCGAGGCGTGGCAAGCCTATGCCGAAGGGCGCGAGCAGGCGGTGACGGTCAAACCCGCCGCGCACCCGGTCGGCAGCACGCTGGAAGTGCTGGATCTGTTTTACAACACCCCGGCGCGCCGCAAGTTCATGCGCACCGAGAAAACCGAATTCGGCCATATCGACGAAGTGGTGCGGCGCATCGCGCTGGCGCGTTTCGATGTGGCGATCAACCTCAGCCACAACGGCAAACTGATCCGTCAATACCGGGCGGCGAAAGAAGAGAGCCAGCACGAGCGCCGTTTGGGCAGCATCTGCGGCCCGGCATTTTTGCAGCATGCGCTGAACATCGACTGGCAGCACGGCGATCTGAGCATCCGCGGTTGGGTGGCGGATCCGGCCGGGGCGCGCCAGCTGGGTGAAATGCAGTACTGCTACGTCAACTGCCGCATGATGCGCGATCGCTTGATCAACCACGCCATTCGTCAGGCCTATCAGGATCAGCTGAAAGACGATCAGCAGCCCGCTTACGTGCTGTATCTGGAGGTCGATCCGCACCAGGTGGACGTCAACGTTCATCCCGCCAAGCACGAAGTGCGTTTCCATCAGGCGCGGCTGGTGCACGATTTTATCTACCAGGCGGTAACCACCGTGCTGCAGCAGGCCGGTCAGACGCCGCCGCTGCCGCTGGCGGAAACGCCTGACGAAGCGCCTGCGCCGGTCTGGCAGCCGGAAAACCGCGTCGCCGCCGGCGGCAACCATTTTTCTCAGCCTGCGCCGCGTCGCGAAACGCCGCCACCGGCCGGCGTCGCCCGCGAGCGTGCACCGCAGACGGGTTGGCAAACGGCGGGCGGTTACCAGAAACGCGAAGGCGAGCTGTACGGTAAACTGATGCAGCCCGCCGCCGAGCCGCAGGCCGATGCGGCGCCGGAAGTTTCGAGCAAGCCGCCGCTGTTCCCGTCGGCGAAAGCCGCAGCGGAAACGCCGTTGGCGAGCGGCCAGCACAGTTTTGGCCGGGTGCTGATGATCCACCCGCCGTGCTACGCGTTGATTGAACAGCGCCAGCAGCCGGCGTTGCTCAATCTGACGGTGGCCGAGCGCTGGCTGCGCCAGGCGCAGCTCAACCCGCCGACGGAAGGGCTGCGGCCGCAGCCGCTGCTGATCCCAGTCAAGCTGACGTTGGACAAGCGCGAAGTGGCGGCCATCGCGCGGCATCAGGCGCTGCTGACGATGATGGGGCTGGATCTGCAGGCGGATCACGGCCGTGTGACGCTGCGCGCAGTGCCTTTACCATTACGCCAACAAAATTTACAAAAACTGATACCCGAACTGTTAGGCTATCTGGCCGAACATCAGGAGATGTCGCCCGCGGTGCTGGCCACCTGGCTCGCTCGCCGCCTTGGCAGCGAACATGAACAGTGGAACACCTCTCAAGCGATACAATTGCTGACCGACGTTGAACGACTTTGCCCGCAGCTGGTCAAATCGCCACCGAGCGGACTTTTACAACCCGTTGATTTACAGGCCGCACTGGCGGCCCTCAAGCATGACTGAAACTGAAATGACACCACGTCCCCCGGCTATTTTCATCATGGGGCCGACCGCCTCGGGCAAGACCGCGCTGGCGATCGCGCTGCGCGAACGCCTGCCGGTGGAACTGATCAGCGTCGATTCCGCGCTGATTTATCGCGGCATGGATATCGGCACCGCCAAGCCGAGCGCTGAAGAATTGGCGCAGGCGCCGCATCGGCTGATCGATATTCGCGATCCCGCCGAAGCTTACTCGGCCGCGGAGTTTCGCGCCGACGCGCTGAAGGAGATGGCCGACATCACCGCCGCCGGGCGCATTCCGCTGCTGGTCGGCGGCACCATGTTGTATTTCAAGGCGTTGTTGGAAGGATTGTCGCCGCTGCCGTCTGCCGATCCCGCGGTGCGCGAGCGCATCGAACGGCAAGCGGCGGAGCAGGGTTGGGAAGCGTTGCACCGTCAGTTACGGGCGATCGATCCGGTCGCGGCATTGAGAATTCATCCGAATGATCCGCAGAGACTGTCCAGAGCACTGGAAGTTTTTTTTATTTCGGGTAAAACTTTAACGGAACTGACTAAAATTTCGGGTGAATCGTTACCGTATCAAGTTCACCAATTTGCGATAGCGCCGACCAGCCGTGAGTTGATCCATCAACGCATCGAGCTGCGGTACCATCAAATGTTGGCGGCGGGTTTTGAGACGGAAGCGCGTGCACTTTTCGCACGGGGTGATTTGCATACGGACTTGCCCTCCATTCGCTGTGTCGGTTACCGCCAGATGTGGTCATACTTGTCTGGTGAAATTAGTTACGATGAGATGGTTTATCGTGGTATTTGCGCAACACGTCAGTTGGCTAAACGCCAGATGACCTGGTTACGGGGTTGGGAGTCGGTCCATTGGTTGGACAGTGAAAAGCCGGGAGAGGCTTTGGACTCGGTGACACAGGTTGTTAGTGCATAGGTTGGGTGATTGTGTACAATTGCTGAGTATTCAGCGCGCAAATTTTTTACGTCGTTTATTTTAGAGCCGACAGGTTCTTAGTTACAAACAACAAGCAAATAAGGAAAAGATAGAATGGCTAAGGGGCAATCTTTGCAAGATCCGTTCCTGAACGCATTGCGTCGTGAACGTGTTCCGGTTTCTATTTATTTGGTGAATGGTATTAAGCTGCAAGGCCAGATTGAGTCTTTTGACCAGTTTGTCATCCTGTTGAAGAACACGGTTAGCCAGATGGTGTACAAGCACGCTATCTCTACCGTTGTCCCGTCACGTCCGGTTTCGCATCACAGCAACAACCCGAGCGGCGGTTCAAGCAACTATCACCATGGCAACAATCCGTCTGCGCAGCAACAGCCGCAGCAGGAAAGCGATGACGCTGAATAAAGCGCGTTGCAAGTCAACCATGACGGGGAGCATAAGCAGCCGCGGGCTGTTTATGTCCCCCAAACTCACGGTGAGTGTCCGTTTGAGAGGTTGCACGCTTGTTTGACCGTTATGAAGCCGGTGAGCAGGCCGTACTGGTTCATATCTATTTCTCGCAAGACAAAGATACGGAAGACCTCAACGAGTTCGAATCGTTGGTTTCCTCAGCCGGTGTCGAAGCTTTGCAAGTGGTGACTGGTAGCCGCAAAGCCCCGCATCCGAAGTACTTTGTCGGCGAAGGAAAGGCCGAAGAAATTGCAGATGCGGTGAAAGCCAGCGGCGCGTCTGTTGTCCTGTTTGATCATTCCCTTTCCCCGGCGCAGGAAAGAAACCTCGAGCGCCTGTGCGAATGCCGGGTGATCGATCGCACCGGGCTGATTTTAGACATCTTCGCCCAGCGTGCCCGCACCCATGAAGGTAAGCTGCAGGTGGAGCTGGCGCAGTTGCGTCACATCGCCACGCGTCTGGTACGCGGCTGGACGCACCTGGAGCGGCAAAAAGGGGGGATTGGCCTGCGCGGGCCGGGGGAAACCCAGCTTGAGACCGACCGTCGCCTGTTACGCGATCGCATCAGCTTGATTCTGCGCCGCCTGGAGCGGGTAGAAAAGCAGCGTGAACAAGGCCGACGCGCGCGGACCCGCGCCGATGTGCCGACCGTATCGCTGGTGGGCTACACCAACGCCGGCAAATCCACCCTGTTTAACCGAATAACGTCTGCCGAGGTGTATGCGGCGGACCAGCTATTTGCCACCCTGGATCCTACGTTGCGGCGCATTGACGTGCCGGACGTGGGGGATACCGTGTTGGCGGATACCGTAGGCTTTATCCGGCACCTGCCGCACGATCTGGTGGCCGCCTTCAAGGCGACGCTGCAGGAAACGCGCCAGGCATCTCTGCTGCTGCACGTCATCGATGCCGCAGATCCGCGCGTCGATGAGAACATCGAAGCGGTGAACACCGTGCTGGCGGAGATAGACTCGGATGAAATCCCTACACTGTTAGTGATGAACAAAATAGATATGCTGGACGATTTTGTGCCGCGTATCGACCGCAACGACGAAAACCTGCCGATCCGGGTGTGGCTGTCCGCCGCCAGCGGAGAGGGTATTCCGTTGCTGTATCAGGCGTTGACGGAGCGCTTATCGGGGGAGATCGCGCATTACGAATTGCGCTTACCGCCACGGGCAGGCCGTCTTCGCAGCCGTTTTTACCAGCTTCAGGCGATTGAAAAAGAGTGGAACGAAGAGGACGGCAGCATTGGCGTGGTGGTGCGAATGCCGATCGTCGAATGGCGTCGTCTCTGCAAGCAAGAACAGGACCTGATTGACTTTATCGTATGATCATATCCTGTTACATTTATGCTTCGCGAAAGCCTGAAGTACCCAATCACAGAATATGGAGCTAAAACATGGCGTGGAATCAGCCCGGTAATAACGGACAGGACCGCGACCCGTGGGGGAGCAGCAATAACAATGGCGGCAACTCTGGCGGTAACAACAAAGGCGGTCGTGATCAAGGGCCACCTGATTTGGACGATATCTTCCGTAAACTGAGCAAGAAATTGAGCGGTTTTGGCGGGGGCAAAGGCTCCAACAGCAATAGCGGCGGCACCGGCACCTCTGGTCCGGGCTTCAGCGGCCGCATTATCGGTATCGCGGCGGTGGCCGTGGTGGTGATCTGGGCCGCCAGCGGCTTCTACACCATCAAGGAAGCTGAGCGCGGCGTCGTGACGCGTTTCGGCAAGTTCAGCCACCTGGTGCAGCCGGGTCTGAACTGGAAGCCGACCTTCATCGACGACGTGCGTCCGGTGAACGTGGAATCCGTGCGCGAGCTGGCGGCGTCCGGCGTGATGCTGACCTCCGATGAAAACGTGGTGCGCGTGGAAATGAACGTGCAGTACCGCGTGACCAACCCGGAAGCGTACCTGTTCAGCGTCGTCAATGCCGACGACAGCCTGAGCCAGGCGACCGACAGCGCCCTGCGCGGCGTGATCGGCAAATACTCGATGGACCGCATCCTGACCGAAGGCCGTACCGTGGTGCGTAACGATACGCAGCGCATGCTGGAAGAGACCATTCGTCCTTACAACATGGGCATCACGCTGCTGGACGTCAACTTCCAGGCGGCGCGTCCGCCGGAAGAGGTGAAGGCGTCGTTCGACGATGCGATCGCCGCGCGTGAGAACGAGCAGCAATACATCCGTGAAGCGGAAGCTTACGCCAACGAAGTTCAGCCGCGTGCGAACGGCCAGGCGCAGCGTCTGCTGGAAGATTCCAAGGCTTATAAAGACCGTACCATCCTGGAAGCGCAGGGTGAGGTGGCGCGCTTTGCCAAACTGTTGCCGGAATACAAGTCCGCTCCACAGATCACCCGCGAGCGTCTGTATATCGAAACCATGGAAAAAGTGCTGGGCCATACCCGTAAGGTGTTGGTGAGCGACAAAGGCAACAACCTGATGGTGCTGCCGCTGGATCAGATGCTGCGCGGTCAAGGCGCGGCGCCGGAGAGCGGCAACAAGGATACCAGCCTGATTCGCCTCAATCCGAATCCTGCGCCGGCTGCCAACAGCAGCACTCCGCGTACCAGCGGCGGTTCGATTATGGATCAGCGCCGGGCGAATGCGCAGCGTGACGACACCACTCGCGTAGGGAGAGAGTAATCAATGCGTAAGTCTTTTGTAGTTATTGTCCTCGCGGTGCTGGTGGTGCTGTACGCTTCGCTGTTCGTGGTGCAGGAAGGCCAGCGCGGCATCGTGCTGCGCTTCGGCAAGGTTCTGCGCGACGGCGAAAACAAGCCGCTGGTGTATGCGCCGGGTCTGCACCTCAAGATCCCGTTCATCGAGACCGTGAAGAACCTGGATGCGCGTATCCAGACCATGGATAACCAGGCCGATCGTTTCGTGACCAGCGAGAAGAAAGACCTGATCGTCGACTCCTATCTGAAGTGGCGCATCAGCGACTTCAGCCGTTACTATCTGGCGACCGGCGGCGGCGACGTCTCCCAGGCCGAAGTGCTGCTGAAGCGTAAGTTCAGCGACCGTCTGCGTTCCGAAATCGGCCGCCTGGACGTGAAAGACATCGTGACCGACTCGCGCGGCAAGCTGATGTCCGACGTGCGTGACGCGCTGAACACCGGCACCGTGGGTGACGGCGAAGAAGTGGCGACCACCGAAGCCGATGACGCTATCGCCTCTGCGGCGGCGCGCGTTGAGCGGGAAACCACCGGCAAACAGCCGCAGGTGAACCCGAACAGCATGGCGGCGCTGGGCATCGAAGTGATCGACGTGCGTATCAAGCAGATCAACCTGCCGGCGGAAGTGTCCGACGCCATCTACCAGCGTATGCGCGCCGAGCGTGAAGCGGTAGCCCGTCGTCTGCGCTCGCAGGGCCAGGAAGAAGCCGAGAAGCTGCGCGCCAGCGCGGACTACGAAGTGACCCGTACCCTGGCGGAAGCCGAGCGTCAGGCGCGTATCACCCGCGGTGAAGGCGATGCAGAAGCGGCCAAGCTGTTCGCCAACGCGTTCAGCCAGGATCCGGACTTCTATGCCTTTATCCGCAGCCTGCGTGCCTATGAAGCCAGCTTCAAGGACAACCAGGACGTGCTGGTACTGAGCCCGGACAGCGATTTCTTCCGCTACATGAAGTCGCCTGATACCCTGCGCAAGTAAGCGCGGCAGGCAATCTGATCGAGGGCCCGTTTACGCGGGCCCTTTCTCGTTTTTGGGGGATGCATGAACTCAACGATTTGGCTGGCGCTCGGGCTGGTTCTGGTGCTGGAAGGATTAGGGCCGATGCTGTTTCCGCAGGCCTGGCGCAAAATGATTGTGGCGATGTCGCAACTGCCGGACGCGACGCTGCGGCGATTTGGCGGCGGAATAGTGGTTGCGGGCTGCGTGATCTACTACATGTTGAGCGGCCGCACGGGTCTTTAAAGTCTAGCCCAAAATTTATGCAATCGTATGCTAAAAGTGCTGAAAATCGAAAATTACGGTGGTAGAATCCATTTTTAAGCAATCGGTGATTTTGAAAAATGGGTAAGAACGTCGTCGTACTGGGCACCCAATGGGGTGACGAAGGTAAAGGCAAGGTTGTAGACCTGCTGACTGAACGGGCTCAATATGTTGTGCGCTACCAAGGTGGCCATAACGCTGGCCACACTCTGGTAATCAACGGTGAAAAAACCGTCCTTCATTTAATTCCTTCAGGTATTCTGCGTGAAAACGTCACCAGCATCATCGGCAACGGTGTTGTTCTGGCGCCGGACGCATTGATGAAAGAAATGGGTGAACTCGAAGCGCGTGGCATCCCGGTACGCGAACGTCTGTTACTCTCTGAAGCTTGCCCGCTGATCCTGCCTTACCACGTCGCGTTGGACAACGCGCGTGAGAAAGCGCGCGGCGCGAAAGCGATCGGTACCACCGGTCGCGGCATCGGCCCGGCTTACGAAGATAAAGTGGCTCGTCGCGGCCTGCGCGTCAGCGACCTGTTCAACAAAGAAACCTTCGCCGTTAAGCTCAAAGAGATCGTCGATTACCACAACTTCCAGCTGGTCAACTACTACAAAGTTGAAGCCGTCGATTATCAGGCGACGCTGGACTACGTGCTGTCTATCGCCGACATCCTGACCGCCATGGTGGTTGACGTTTCCGAACTGCTGGACGGCGCGCGCAAGCGTGGCGACCTGATCATGTTCGAAGGCGCTCAGGGCACCCTGCTGGATATCGACCACGGTACTTACCCGTATGTCACCTCTTCCAACACCACTGCCGGCGGCGTGGCTACCGGTTCCGGCATCGGCCCGCGTTATGTGGACTACGTGCTGGGCATCGTGAAAGCCTACTCCACTCGCGTGGGTGCAGGCCCGTTCCCAACCGAACTGTTCGATGAAACCGGCGAGTACCTGTGCAAGCAGGGTAACGAGTTCGGCGCCACTACCGGCCGCCGTCGTCGTACCGGCTGGCTGGACGCGGTAGCGGTGCGTCGTGCCGTGCAGATCAACTCCCTGTCCGGCTTCTGCCTGACCAAATTGGACGTCCTGGACGGCCTGAAAGAAGTGAAGATCTGCGTGGGCTACCGCATGCCGGACGGCCGCGAAGTGGACACTACTCCGCTGGCGGCTGAAGGTTGGGAAGGCATTGAGCCTATCTACGAAACCATGCCGGGCTGGAGCGAAACCACCTTTGGCGTGAAAGAGCATAGCAAGCTGCCTCAGGCTGCGCTGAACTACATCAAGCGCATCGAAGAAGTGACCGGCGTACCGGTAGACATCATCTCTACCGGCCCGGATCGCAGCGAAACCATGATCCTGCGCGACCCGTTCGACGCATAATCAGGCTTTGCGGCAGTAAACAAACCGGGCGCGTCCCGGTTTGTTTTTATCCTGACTCCCTCCGATTGCGGTTTCACGTCAAAAAATCCTTTCATAAACCCGCCTTAGGGCGCGGGATTCGCTAAATAATTAGCGACGAACTCTCCGGCTGGTTTATTATCCAATGAGTAATCTTTTGAATAGCGCCGAAAAGCGGCGTATCAGACGGGTAAAACGATACCCAGAGGTAAGATGTGCAGTTAACAAGTTTTACTGATTATGGCCTGCGGGCGTTGATCTACATGGCCTCGTTGCCGCAGGACAAGATGACCAGTATCTCGGAAGTGACCGAGGTTTACGGCGTGTCTCGCAACCATATGGTGAAGATCATCAATCAGTTGAGCCGGGTCGGTTTTGTCACGGCGGTGCGCGGCAAGCATGGCGGCATCCGTTTGGGCAAACCGGCCGAGAGCATTCGCCTCGGCGACGTGGTGCGGGCGCTGGAGCCGCTTGCGCTGGTTAACTGCAGCAGCGAGTTTTGCCACATCACCCCTGCCTGCCGACTGAAGCAGGTGCTCCAACAGGGCGTACAGAATTTCCTTGAAGAGCTGGATAAGCATACGTTGGCCGATATGGTCGAAGACAATCCGCCGCTCTACAAGCTATTGCTTGTCGAATAAAACGACGTTGAGAAGACAAGGCTCAACGTCATCCTGCTGATGACAACGGAGGAACCGCAATGTCACAAGATCCATTCCTGGAACGAGAAGCAGAAAAATACGAATCCCCCATCCCCAGTCGTGAATATATCCTGGCCCATTTGGCGAAACGTGAAACGCCGGCCAGCCGCGAAGAACTGGGCAACGAACTGGGTCTCAGCGGTGAAGAGCAGCTGGAAGCGCTGCGCCGCCGCCTGCGCGCCATGGAGCGCGATGGCCAGCTGGTGTTTACCCGCCGCCAGTGCTACGCGCTGCCGGAACGTCTGGATCTGCTGCGCGGCACGGTGATCGGCCACCGCGACGGCTACGGCTTCCTGCGCGTGGAAGGCAGCAAAGACGATCTGTACCTGTCTGCCGAACAGATGAAAATGGCGATCCACGGTGACGTGGTGCTGGCGCAGGCCTTGGGCGCGGATCGCAAAGGGCGCCGCGAAGCGCGCATCGTGCGCGTGCTGGTGCCGAAAACCAGCCAGATTGTCGGCCGCTTCTTCATGGATGCCGGCACCGGCTTCGTGGTGCCGGACGACAGCCGTCTGAGCTTCGATATTCTGATCCCGGCGGACAGCGTCAGCGGCGCGCGCATGGGCTTTATGGTGGTGGTGGAGCTGACGCAGCGTCCGACCCGTCGCACCAAGGCGGTCGGCAAGATCGTCGAGATCCTCGGCGACAAGATGGGCACCAGCATGGCGGTGGACATCGCGCTGCGCACCCATGAGATCCCGCATACCTGGCCGCCGCAGGTGGAAAAGCAGGTGGCCGATCTCAGTGAGCAGGTGCCGGAAGCGGCCAAGAAGGGCCGCGTCGATCTGCGCAAGCTGCCGTTGGTCACCATCGACGGTGAAGACGCACGCGACTTCGATGACGCCGTGTACTGCGAGAAAAAACGCGGCGGCGGCTGGCGCCTGTGGGTTGCGATCGCCGACGTCAGTTACTACGTGCGCCCGCGCACCGCGCTGGACGATGAAGCGCGCAGCCGCGGTAACTCGGTGTACTTCCCGTCGCAGGTGATCCCGATGCTGCCGGAAGTGCTGTCCAACGGGCTGTGCTCCCTGAACCCACAGGTCGATCGCCTGTGCATGGTGTGCGAGATGACCATCTCCGCCCAGGGGCGCCTGTCCACGGCCAAGTTCTACGAAGCGGTGATGAGCTCGCACGCTCGCCTGACCTATAACAAGGTGTGGCACATTCTGCAGGGCGATCAGGAGCTGCGCGAGCACTACCATCCGCTGGTCAAGCACCTGGAAGAGCTGCACGCGATGTATAAGGTGCTGGATAAGGCGCGCGCCGAGCGCGGCGGCATCGCGTTTGAAACCGAAGAAGCCAAGTTCATCTTCAACGCCGAACGCCGCATCGAGCGCGTGGAGCCGACGGTGCGCAACGACGCCCACAAGCTGATCGAAGAGTGCATGATCATGGCCAACGTGGCGGCCGCGCGCTTCGTCGAGAAACGCAACGAGCCGGCGCTGTACCGCGTGCACGATCGTCCGAGCGACGACCACATCTCCGCGCTGCGCAGCGTGCTGAGCGAGCTGGGTCTGACGCTGGGCGGCGGCAACAAGCCGCAGCCGAAGGACTATGCGGTGCTGATGGATGAAGTGTCCGAGCGCCCTGACCACGAAATGCTGCAAACCATGTTGCTGCGTTCGATGAAGCAGGCGATTTACGATCCGGAAAACCGCGGCCACTTCGGCCTGGCGCTGGCGTCTTACGGCCACTTCACCTCGCCGATCCGCCGTTATCCGGATCTGGCGCTGCACCGCGCGATCAAATATCAGCTGGCCAAAGAACACGGCGAGCCGAAAGAGCGCTGGACGCCGACCGGCGGCTGGCACAGCGAATTCGAAGAGATGCTGCAGCTGGGCGAACACTGCTCGATGACCGAGCGCCGCGCGGACGAAGCGACGCGCAACGTCGCCGACTGGCTGAAGTGCGACTTCATGCAGGATCACGTCGGTGAAGTGTTCAGCGGCATCATCTCCAGCGTGACCGGCTTCGGCTTCTTTGTGCGCCTGAACGATCTGTTCATCGACGGGCTGGTGCACGTATCAACGCTGGATAATGATTACTATCGCTACGATAATATCGGCCAACGCCTGATCGGCGAGTCTTCCGGCACGGTCTATCGCCTGGGGGATACGGTGGAGATCCGCGTGGACGCGGTGCATATGGACGAGCGCAAGATCGACTTCGCGCTGGTGTCCAGCACCCGCAAAGCGCGCGGTGAAGGCAAAACCGAGCGCGATCGCGCCAAGAAGGGCGGCCAGCGCACGCTGCGCGACAGCGGTAGCGCGGGGCGCGGCAAGCGCCGCGGCGGCAAACCGCCGGCCAACTTCGAGCCGGACAGCGCCTTCCGCAAGCAGGATGACGCCAAGCCCGCGGACAACGTGAAGAAGGCGAAGAAGAAAGCCAAGAAAGCGTCCGACAAAACGCGGAAAATCGCGGCGGCGACCAAAGCCAAACGCGCAGCCAAGAAGAAAGGTGCCGAGCAGGCTTAACCTGCCGCACATCGTTACCATCGGCCGGTTATCGCCGGCCGCACGAATTTAAAAGAGCATCATGAGCGAAATTATTTACGGCATTCACGCCGTCAAAGCCCTGTTAGAGCGCGATCCGCAACGCTTCCTGGAAGTGTTTATCCTGAAAGGCCGCGAAGATCGCCGCCTGCAACCGCTGATCGCCGAGCTGGAAGCGACCGGCATCGTGATCCAGGTGGCGAGCCGCCAGTGGCTGGATGACAAGGTTGAAGGCGCGGTACACCAGGGGATCATTGCCCGGGTGCGCGAAGGGCGTCAGTATCAGGAAAACGATCTGCCAGGCCTGTTGGAGAGAGTGGAAACGCCATTCCTGCTGGTGCTGGACGGCGTGACCGACCCGCATAACCTCGGCGCCTGCCTGCGCAGCGCCGACGCTGCCGGCGTGCACGCGGTGATCGTGCCGCGCGACCGTTCTGCCCAACTGAACGCCACCGCCAAGAAAGTGGCCTGCGGCGCCGCCGAGAGCGTGCCGCTGATCCGCGTGACCAACCTGGCGCGCACGCTGCGCCTGCTGCAGGAAATGAACGTCTGGGTGGTGGGTACCGCCGGCGAAGCCGACCATACGCTGTATCAGAGCAAAATGACCGGCCCGATGGCGCTGGTGATGGGCGCGGAAGGCGAAGGCATGCGTCGTCTGACCCGCGAACACTGCGACGAGCTGATCAGTATCCCGATGGCCGGTACCGTCTCTTCGCTGAACGTGTCGGTCGCCACCGGCATTTGCCTGTTCGAAGCGGTGCGTCAGCGCGGCTGATCCTCCTGACGGGGGCCCTGAGCCCCCGTTAATTCCCCCTCTTGTGATCCCGCCTTCGGCAGAAATCTCTGCGCCGACCATACTTACTCCTGACGCTTTTCTCAGGGAGCACTCTCATGGTCTGGACTACGCACACCGTTTTTAACCAACCCAAGCCGCTGGGCAACAGCAACCTGTTTCTCTCCGATACGCCGCTGCGCGAAGCGTTGCAGCGCGAGCAGGGCGGCTGGGACGCCGAGGTATTGGCTTCGCTGGGCCAGCAGCTTGGCACCCAGGAGTCGCTGGAGCTGGGCCGCCTGGCCAACGCCAACCCGCCGGAGCTGCTGCGCTACGACGCCACTGGCCAGCGGCTGGACGACGTTCGCTTTCATCCCGCCTGGCATATCCTGATGCAGGGGCTGATCGCCAACCGGGTGCACAACCTGCCCTGGCAGGAGGATGCGCGCATCGGTTCCTTCGTGGCGCGCGCCGCGCGCTTTATGCTGCATGCGCAGGTTGAGGCCGGTACGCTGTGCCCGGTGACCATGACCTTCGGCGCTACGCCGCTGTTGCTGCAGGCGTTGCCGGCCGAGTTTCGCTCCTGGCTGACGCCGCTGCTGTCGGATCGTTATGACGCTCACCTGCTGCCGGGCGGGCAAAAGCGCGGCCTGCTGATCGGCATGGGCATGACGGAGAAGCAGGGTGGTTCCGACGTTTTGAGCAATACCACTACCGCCGCGCCGCTCGGCGCGCGCGGGCCGGGTGAAGCCTACCGGCTGGTGGGGCACAAGTGGTTCTTCTCGGTGCCGCAGAGCGATGCGCACCTGGTGCTGGCGCAGGCCGAAGGCGGGTTGTCCTGTTTCTTCCTGCCGCGCATTTTGCCGGACGGCAGCCGCAACGCCATTCGCCTGGAGCGATTGAAAGACAAGCTGGGTAACCGCTCCAACGCCAGCAGCGAAGTGGAGTTTCAGGACGCCACCGCCTGGCTGTTGGGGGATGAGGGTGACGGCGTGCGGCATATCCTGAAGATGGGCGGCCTGACCCGTTTCGACTGCTCGCTTGGCAGCCACGGCCTGATGCGCCGCGGGCTGTCGGTGGCGCTGTATCATGCGCTGCAGCGGCAGGCGTTCGGCAAGCTCTTGATCGAACAACCGCTGATGCGCCAGGTTTTGGCGCGTATGGCGCTGCGGCTGGAAGGGCATACCGCGTTGCTGTTCCGGCTGGCCCGCGCCTGGGAAAGCCGCAGCAATGAGGGCGAACTGATCTACAGCCGCCTGCTGACCCCGGCGGCCAAATACAGCATCTGTCGCCAGGGCATGCCGTTCATCGCCGAGGCGATGGAGGTGCTGGGCGGTATCGGCTACTGCGAAGAGAGCGAGCTGCCACGCTTGTATCGCGAGATGCCGGTCAACAGCATCTGGGAAGGTTCCGGCAACATCATGTGTCTGGACGTGTTGCGCAGCCTGCACAAGCTGCCGGGCGCGCTCGAAATGCTGCAGTTCGAGCTGCAGCCGGTGCGCGGCCAGAATCGCTTGTTCGATCACGCCTGGCGGCAGTGGCAGCAGCGTGCCCGGCAACCGCGTGAAGAGATGGGGCGGCTGCTGACCCAGCAGCTGTTCGACCTGTGCTGTGCCGCGCAGCTGCTGCAGCATGCCAGCCCGCAGATAGCCGACGCCTGGTGCCACCTGACGCTGGATCACCGCGGCGAGAGCCTGCTGTCGGCCGAGGTGTGCGAACTGCTGCTCAACCGCGCTATCGGCGGTTAGGGAAAAGGGTGGCGCGCGGCGGCGAAAACCTTTTTAATTCAGCCTCACTCTGACAGGAAAATGCACATGGATATTCTCAGCGCGTTGGCGGCGTTCGCCTCTTATTTCTTCAGCGGTTTCGCCATGATTTTGGTGTTTCTGTTCGTCTATACCCGCATCACTCCGCACGACGAATGGGCGCTGATCAAGGCCGATAATCAATCCGCCGCCTTTGCTTTCATCGGCGCTTGCCTGGGGTATGTGATCCCGTTGGCCAGCGCGGCGATCAACTCGATCAGCCTGCTGGATTACCTGCTGTGGGGCGTAGTGGCGCTGGTGGTGCAACTGCTGCTGTTCGCGGCCGTGAAGATCTACATGCCACGCATCAGCGACAAGATCGAAGCGAACCACCTGGCCGCCGGGATTTTCCTGGGGGGCGTCTCCGTGAGCGGCGGCGTGTTGAATGCGGCTTGCATGAGCTACTAAAGGTATAAGATGGCCGAGGCGCGCCAGCCAAGCGGGTGCGCCTGTTCTTCCATCCGCAGGATGCGGTAATAGCTGGCGCCGTGTTGGCCGGCGGTGCGAGCGATGGCCTGCTCCGCCTCCTGCGGTGAACCGGGCAGATCGTTAAAGGTGATCTCGGCGATTTCACTGAGCGGCGTCACGCGATCGGCGGGCGCCAGCTCGGCGGACTGTGCGCCGGTGCTGAGCAGCCCTACTGAAAGCAGGAGGGAGGTGAGTGCGGTGGAGCGTTTCATGGCGTTCCCCTTCGTCAGATCCTGAATCGCACCCGCAACATGCGGCATGCTGTCCGACAGTGTGCAATACCCTACTTCAGCCTGTGCAAAGCCAGTGTAAATCTGCTTAAAAAATCCCCGCCTTACCGATACAGGATCGCCTGGGAATACCATTGGCCCGGCACGATGGTTTCGCTGTTCATGATGATCACGTAATACCGGGCGCCGGCGGCGGTGGCCTTGCGCTGGATCTCCGCTTCCACGTCCATCGGGCTGCCGCGCACCACGGCGGTGACGGTACCTATCTTCACCAGCTCGGTGGTCTGTGCGCGGACGATCTCCTGCGCCTGTGCGGTGGGCGGTGGCGGCGGTTTCGGCGTGGTGGTCATGATGCCGCAGGCGGAAAGCTGTGCGGCCAGCGTCAGGGCGATGAGTGTGCGGACAAGCGTCATGGTGACCTCGAAAGAGCCGGTACGATGGCTTCAGTGTAACGCAATATAAGCTGGAACAGATTGAGCTAACGCTGGCTGGCGCAAGTTTGTCATGATGAATGCCAACAGGTGAGTTGAGGATGAACGGATGATCGAAATTCATGACGAGCGGGCGGGCGATATTGCGGTGATCCATGCCGTCCCCGCAGGGCACTATCAGCGGCCCTTGCCGACGGTGTTCTTCTGTCATGGCTATACCTCGTCGAAAGAGGTGTACGCCTACTTCGCCTATGCGCTGGCGCGCGCCGGTTTTCGGGTGATATTGCCGGATGCCGATCGGCACGGCGAGCGGTTCGACGGCGATGAGGCGCGGCGTCTGGCCACGTTTTGGGAGATCCTGCGCAGCAATATCGACGAGCTGCCGCAGATCAAGGCGCATTTCGAGCGGCTCGGCCTGATTGCCGACGGGCGTATCGGCGTCGCCGGTGCCTCTATGGGGGGCATGACCGCGCTTGGCGCCTTCGCGCGCTTCCCGTGGATCCGGGCGGCCGCCAGCCTGATGGGTTCCGGCTATTACCGTGCGCTGGCGCAAACGCTGTATCCGCCGTTGGGCGAAGAGGGCGAGGCGCTCTCTCCGCCAGCGTTTGCGGCGCGCACCGCCGTGCTGGCGGAGTATGAGCTGGAAGGGCGTTTGGCGGCGATCGCCGGGCGGCCGCTGCTGCTGTGGCACGGCGAGACGGACGACGTGGTGCCGGCGGCGGACAGCCTGCGTTTGGCGGCTGAACTGCGGCAGCAAGGCGCGGACGGCCGTTTGACGTCGCTCATCGAACCGGGGGTGAAGCACCGCATCACGCCGCTGGCGCTGTCCGCCACGGCCGACTTCTTCCGCCGCGAACTGTAATGCTCCGCCGGGCGCGATGCCAGGAATTGCACCGCTCTGTGCCTGCTGTTTCGGCCATCGTTTGGCCGAATGAAGGGGAGAATGTCAGCGTGAATTCTTTCAGGGCAGCAAGGAGCAGAGGGCATGATAAAAAGCATCGGCAGTACGGCCGGTTTAATGGGAACGATGAAAGCGCGCGCCGAGCTTAACTCAGCGGCCTTCAGTGAGATGTTGGGGGCCGCCGACGGCAAGGCGCGGCAAAACCAGGCGAATCCGCTGTCGCGCATCACGGCGCAGACGGTGCAAAACATGACGGCGTTGTTCGCCTCCGCGCCGAAAGCGGCAGCCACTCACACCGCAGCGGCCGATACGCTCTCGTTCGAACAGCGGGCGACCCTGACGGGTAGCGCCGAGTTGTTGCAAACGCGGACAAATTATCTGCAGATGGCGCTGCAATTACATAATCCGGGCAAGGCGTTCAGCATGCCGACGCTGCTCAAGCTGTGATGAGGGAAGCGGAGCGCCCAACGGGCGGCGCTCCGGTGCGGACTGAACAGGCTTTCTGATGAAGCCCTGGGGATTTCCCTGGCGTGGCGTGCGTTTTTAGCGGTACAGCTCGGCGCTGACGTGCATCGTGCTGTTGTCGCCCGGTTCGTGCAGGGCGATGATGCGATAAGAGCTTGCGCCGCGTTGATCGGCGATTTTGCTGACCTGGCTGCTGGCGTCATCCGGCGAAACCACGTTCTGGTTCAGGGTGACGAAGCCGACGCTCTGGCGTTGATCGGCCTGGTGCGAGGTGATCTCCGTTGCGGCCATTACGTTGGCGGAAAACAGGGCGGCCAGCGCCGTTGCGAGAATGATGCGTTTCATAGTGCCTCTCTTAACCCTTTGCCGTTACGGCCTGACAGCGAATGTCGCTGCGGCAAAAAGTCATTTATCTGCATTGAATAACCTGAAATCTTTTTCGTCGCGCTGTCTGCGGCGGATATGGTTAATTTTAGTCCGTTGCGGCGGATTAAAAAGCGGGGGCTTTTGATGACCTCTTTCAAAAAAAGTGAAATAGATTTGTGACTCAGCGCTGATTTCATTGAAAGATTTTTGAAACCGATGGATCGGCGTACATAGGTTCTCCCACGAGCAAATTGTGCTATTTCCCATAACGCCTCGCATTAACGCGAATAAAACCCACGCAGTCCTTGAGTTTCCCGCCCTGCGTCAGTATGATTACGCGTCATTTTTCAGCCGCACACTAAACACGTTCCTTGCTTCCATGGGCCGCGGTTGACCCTGACAGGAGGCTGAATAATCCGTAAGGAGCAATTCGATGCGTCATTACGAAATCGTTTTTATGGTCCATCCTGACCAAAGCGAACAGGTTCCGGGCATGATCGAGCGTTACAGTGCTACCATCACTAACGCGCAAGGTCAGATTCACCGTCTGGAAGACTGGGGCCGCCGTCAGCTGGCTTATCCGATCAACAAACTGCACAAGGCTCACTACGTTCTGCTGAACGTTGAAGCGCCGCAGGAAGCGATCGATGAGCTGGAAACTAACTTCCGCTTCAACGACGCCGTTATCCGCAGCATGGTTATGCGCGTTAAGCACGCGGTAACTGAAGCATCTCCGATGGTTAAAGCGAAAGACGAACGTCGTGGCGATCGCCGCGAAGACTTCGCTAACGAAACCGCAGATGATGCAGATGCTGGGGATTCTGAAGAGTAATTGCCGCCGTGACGGCTAATCGTCTGGTTTTGTCGGGCACTGTGTGCAAGGCGCCGGTTCGAAAAGTGAGTCCTTCCGGGATACCGCACTGCCAATTTGTGCTAGAGCACCGTTCGCAGCAGATGGAAGCCGGATTCAGCAGACAAGCATGGTGCCGAATGCCCGTGGTTGTCAGCGGACAACAGTCACAAGCACTAACTCAAAGATTAACGGTCGGCAGTCAGATTACCGTGCAAGGCTTTGTAAGCTGCCATCAAGGGCGCAACGGGCTGAGCAAATTGGTTCTGCATGCCGAGCAGATTGAATTGATAGATTCTGGAGACTAGCCAAATGGCACGTTATTTCCGTCGTCGCAAGTTCTGCCGTTTCACCGCGGAAGGCGTTCAAGAGATTGACTATAAAGACATCGCTACGCTGAAAAACTACATCACCGAAAGTGGTAAAATTGTACCGAGCCGTATCACCGGTACTCGTGCAAAATATCAGCGCCAGCTGGCCCGTGCTATCAAGCGCGCGCGCTACCTGTCTTTGTTGCCGTACACTGATCGTCATCAGTAATCGGCCACTGTCCATTAACGACTTTGAGAGGATAAGGTAATGCAAGTTATTCTGCTTGATAAAGTAGCAAACCTGGGCAGCCTGGGTGATCAAGTTAACGTTAAAGCGGGCTACGCTCGTAACTTCCTGGTACCACAGGGCAAAGCTGTTCCTGCTACCAAGAAAAACGTTGAGTTCTTCGAAGCACGCCGTGCTGAACTGGAAGCCAAACTGGCTGACGTTCTGGCTGCTGCTGAAGCTCGCGCAACCAAGATCAACGAACTGGGTTCAGTCACCATCGCTTCCAAATCTGGCGACGAAGGTAAACTGTTCGGCTCTATCGGCACCCGCGACATCGCTGACGCAGTGACTGCGGCAGGCGTTGAAGTTGCCAAGAGCGAAGTTCGTCTGCCGAACGGCGTTCTGCGTACCACTGGTGAGCACGAAGTGCACTTCCAGGTACACAGCGACGTGTTCGCACAGCTGAATGTAGTTGTGGTTGCAGAAGCGTAATTTACGCTGCTGTTAACCCGGTTAAAACGCCAGCCTCGCGCTGGCGTTTTGCTTTTCTGCGCCCGGCAAAACGCGCTACGCTTGAAGACGGGATGAAAAGGAGAGCGTGCGATGGCAAAGATTACGCTACAGCGGGTTTATGATTTCAGCGCGCCGGCGCCGGAACACTGTTATCTGATAGACAGGCTATGGCCGCGCGGCATCAGCAAGGCGCGGCTGACGGGCGTGCAGTGGCTGAAACAGGTGGCGCCGGATGACGAACTGCGCAAGTGGTTCCATCAGCATACCGACCAGTGGGCGGTCTTCGAGGCGCGTTACCGCCAACAGCTGGCGGCCAACGACGCCTGGCAGCCGCTGGTGGCGCTGTTACGGCAGGGGCAAACGCTGACGCTGCTGTATGGCAGCAAAGATACCGAGCACAACCAGGGCGTGGTGCTGCGCGAGTTTTTGCTGGCGCAGCTGTAGGGATTAGCGTTCCCGGCGGTAGCTGCCGTCGGCCTGGCGGCGGAACAGCGCCTGGCTGTTGTCCACCGTGGTAACCGACAGCGCGTTAATCACGCCGTTGGCGTCGCGTTCGATGCGCACTTCCTGGCCGGCTTTCATGTTGCTCAGCGGCTTGTCGCCGCCTTCCACCTGCGCCATGGCGAACACTTCATTCACCGGCAGATTGTTGTCGCGAAACAGCTGGGCCAGGGTCTGGCCGGGCTGGATCTGATAACGCTGCCAGTTGCCCGCCGGCGTTGGTTCGTTGGCAGACGTGGTGCCGCCGTTTTGCAGATCGGCCTGCAGCGGCACGCTGGTTTCCTGCTGGGAAACCGGGAACGGCTGTCTTTCGGGCGAGTACGGCCACAGCAGGGCCAGCAGCAGGATGATGCCGAAGATCAGCACCCAGCGGCGGTGGAAGTAGGGCAGTGGCTCCATCCAATGGAAACCGTCCGGCAGATGCCAGACTTTGGCCAGCAGCGCTTTGACCTGCTGCATTTTGTCGTTGGCCGGCGGTGGCTCCGATGGCGGTTCCGCGCCTTCAGACGTGGGTGCGGCGCCCGGTTTCAGGCGCTGGCTGACATTCAGCCAGGTGCGCAGCAGCGGCTGGTAGATGCGGGTGGTTTTCCTTCTCCTGGGCGCGATTCTGCCCATGGTGACCTCTCTTCGACGGCGTAGTAATTAGCGCGGCGCGGCAAGCGCCTCGCCTGCCCGATATCCTGCTTTCAGTATAGTCCGCTAACTGATTGAAGCGAAAGGCAGCTGAGCGGCAGAGCCGCGGTTTGCGGCTGCGGGCGTTAACAGAAGGTTATTGTTTCTTTTTCTACGACAAAAGTCATCATTCTCCACACAAGATTTTACCCGGCATTGACGCGCTGTTATGCTGCGCTTTCGACTTTTTACAGACTTAAGGAAAACCCCATGACAACCCCTTCTTTTGACAGCGTTGAAGCGCAAGCAAGTTACGGGATTGGTTTACAGGTCGGCCAGCAGCTGCAAGAGTCCGGGCTGGAAGGTTTGCAACCGGAAGCTTTGCTGGCGGGTCTGCGTGACGCGCTGGAAGGGAATGCCCCGGCGGTTCCGGTAGACGTGGTGCACCGTGCGCTGCGTGAGATCCACGAGCGTGCGGACGCGGTGCGCCGCGAGCGCCAGCAGGCGATGGCCGTTGAAGGCCAGAAATTCCTGGACGACAACGCCAAGCGCGACGACGTGACGCTGACCGAGTCCGGCCTGCAGTTCTCCGTGCTGGAGCAGGGCAACGGCCCGATCCCGTCCCGTCAGGACCGCGTGCGTGTGCACTACACCGGTCGTCTGATCAACGGCGACGTGTTCGACAGCTCGGTCGAGCGCGGCCAGCCGGCAGAATTCCCGGTCAGCGGCGTGATCCCAGGCTGGATCGAAGCGCTGACCCTGATGCCGGTCGGCTCCAAATGGCAGCTGTATATCCCGCACAACCTGGCCTATGGCGAGCGTGGCGCTGGCGCGTCCATCCCGCCGTTCAGCGCGCTGGTGTTCGACGTCGAGCTGCTGGAAATCCTGTAATCCCACCGAGGATTGCTCTGGGCGCCTTCGTGGCGCCCTTATTTTATGCGCCGCGCAGCGCGCGCGGGAACAGCAGATTGTTTTCCAGGCTGATGTGCTCCATCAGATCGCCGATGAACTCGTCGATGCCGGTGTACAGCGCTCGCCAGGTGGTGCAGGCGCCCTCCGGCGGCGTGACGTTATCGGTGAGGAACTTCACCACTTCCAGCTGCTCACCCGCCTCGTCATGTTCATGCTCCATCACCGAGATCGGTCCGGCGGCCTGCGGCCCCATGCCCTGTTTGATCAGCGGGAACAGGATCTGCTCCTCTTTCATCATGTGATTCTCCAGATCCAGGCGGATCAGGTTCAGCTGCTTCGCCAACCCGCGCGGGCAGCTGGGCTTGTCGCCGTGCACGCGTTCGACCTTTTCCGCCATCAGCACCAGTTCTGCCAGCTGCTCGCGGTGTCGCTGATGAAAGCGCGGCAGAATGTAATCGATCACCTCACCGAGCGGCGCCGTGCGCCAGTCCCGGCTTGGCTCCGGCGTGGCGGCCAGGGCGGCCAGTTCGTTTTCCAGCCTGTCGATATCTAACCCTTTGCGCTCGGCGGCGCGTGCCAGCGATTGCCGGCCGCCGCAGCAGAAATCCAGCTGATGCTGGCGAAACAGACGGGATGCACGGGGAATGGCGATAGCGAGCGCGCCAAGGGATTGATTGCGGTAATCCATGGTAGTGCCTCTTTAAACGAAGGAATCCTATAACATGCATTTTAAATGCAATTTAAAGGGCGCGCCAGCGGGAAAATCGAAGAGAAAGTGGCCGGGGCTGGGGACCCCGGCCGGGTGATTATTTCGCGCTAAGATCGATGCGATACACCGCGAAACCGATGCGGTCATTGCCTTCGGCGGTCATCGGATATTGAGCGTGCTCCTTGATAAACGCCGTCGCTTTGTCCGACGGCGAGGTCTCGAAGCGGATATCCAGCGGTTGCTGGCTGCTGAAGGTCGCCAAACGCCAGTTGTTGTCCGCCTGCGGATGCACCGCGCCGTGTTGCTGGGTTTCGGCGCTGATGTAGGCCGCCAGCACTGAACGGTTTTCATCCGGCGAAGCGAAGGCGATGTGTTTGTCGCCGGTGCCGGCAAATTTGCCGCCGTAGGCGCGGTAGTTGTTGGTGGCGACCAGGAAGGTGGCGTTCGGATCGATCGGCTTGCCGTTGAAGGTCAACTGCTTGATGCGCTCCGCCTTATCGTTGATCAGCTGGCATTCACCGTCGTAGCGCGCCGGCTGGCTGACGTCGATCTGGTAATTGACGCCGTCGATCACGTCGAAGTTATAGGTGCGGAAGCCGTCCCAGTTGATCAAGCCCTGCGGCTTGGCGCTGTTGACGTCGATCTGGTTGAACTGGCCGGCGGAGCACTCCAGCCACTCTTTCACCTCTTTGCCGCTGGCCTTCACCACCACCAGGGTATTGGGGTAGAGATAGAGATCGGCGGCGTTGCGGAAGGTGAGTTGGCCCTTTTCCACTTCGACGAAGCTGGCCGGATCGTTCTTGCGGCCGCCGACCTTGAACGGCGCCGCCGCCGACAGCACCGGCAGATCGGCCAGATCCGGATCGCCCTGAATGTAATGTTCAACGTAGGCCTTCTGCGCATTGTTGACGATCTGCACCGTCGGATCGTCCTGCACCAGCGCCAGGTAGCTGTACATGTTGCCGTCGGATTTGCCGATCGGCTGGCTGACGAACTCGCGCGTGCCCTTGTGATCGTCCGCCAACACTTTCACCAGCGCGGCGTCTTCCGCCGCCAGCGATTTCTTGTTCTCTTTGTCGTAGATCGGCCGTGCTTCCGCTTTGGCGGCGGTCACTTTCCAGCTACCGCTATCGTTGTTGAGCTGCAGGTCGACCACGCCGAGATGATCGCCCCATTGGCCCGGCATCACCGCCGGTACGCCGTTCAGCAGGCCCTTATCGATATCCGCGCCTTTGATATTGGCGAAGTCCTTGCTCGGGAACACCGCATGGGCGTGGCCGAACATGATGGCGTCGATGCCCGGTACCTGGCTGAGGTAGTAGACCGAGTTTTCCGCCATTGCCTTGTAAGGCTCGCTGGACAGCCCGGAATGCGGGATCGCCACCACCAGATCGGCGCCCTGTTTACGCATTTCCGGCACGTAGCGTTTGGCGGTGGCGGTGATGTCGTCCACCGTCACCTTGCCCTGCAGGTTAGCCTTGTCCCACACCAGGATCTGCGGCGGCACGAAGCCGATGTAGCCGATGCGCAGCGTATGCGCCTTGCCGTCGCGGTCTTTCACCGGCGTATCGACGATGATGTACGGCGTGAACAGCGGTTTTTGCGTTTTGGCGTCGATGACGTTGGCGTTGATATACGGGAACTTGGCGCCGGCGATGGCGTTCTTCAGGTAGTCCAGCCCGTAGTTGAATTCATGGTTGCCGATGTTGCCGACCACATAGTTCAGCGTATTCATCGCCTTATAGACCGGATGCACGTCGCCCGGTTTCAGCCCCTTGGCCGCCATGTAGTCGCCGAGCGGGCTGCCCTGAATGATGTCGCCGTTGTCCACCAACACTGCGTTGGTAGCCTGTTGGCGCGCCTGCTGGATCAGGCTGGCGGTGCGCACCAGGCCGAATTTATCGGTCGGCGTGTCCTTGTAGTAATCGAAGTCCATCATGTTGCTGTGCAGGTCGGTGGTTTCCAGCACGCGCAGGTCGACGGTGGCCGCCTGCGCCGAGGCGCACACCAGCAGCGCAAGCGCGGACAGCGTCAGGGGATGCTTCATCATTTTGGGCTCTCTCCATTCCATTATTCGAGTGTTATCGCAGAGGGAAATGTAATTAACATTGCTTGCCACAGCAAACTGTGAAGTGTGGCAGAAAACGGCGGCAGGTAACGCGGGGAAGTTCACAGTTGTGCCCAACAAGATCTGAGGAATTCCCGGGGGTTAGCCGGTTGAGATGGATATTCGGCGTAAAAAAAACTAGTCTGCTAGCAGAGACAGGGGGAAATTTCCCACGGAGATGCAGAGTTGAGGTGCATGATGTTAGAGCGAATTTGCCAACTGTCCCGCGAGGCGGGGGCGGCGATCATGGCGGTGTACGACGGTGAACAACCGCTTGATGTCGCACAGAAAAAAGATGATTCACCGGTGACGGCGGCCGATCTGGCGGCACATCACATCATCAAGCGCGGCCTGGCGGCGCTGACGCCCGAGGTGCCGCTGCTGTCGGAAGAAGATCCGCCGGCGTGGGAAGAACGCCGCAACTGGACGCGCTACTGGCTGGTCGATCCGTTGGACGGCACCAAAGAGTTCTTGCACCGCAACGGTGAGTTCACGGTCAATATCGCCCTGATTGAAGACGGGCAGGCGGTGATGGGGGTGGTGTACGCCCCGGCGATCGACGTGCTGTATCTGGCGGAGCGCGGCAAGGCCTGGAAAGAAGAGAAGGGCGTGCGGCAGGCGATCGGCGTCAGCAACGCGCATCCGCCGCTGGTGGTGGTGAGCCGCTCGCATATCGACGATGAACTGAAAGACTATTTGCAGCAGCTGGGTGAGCACCAGACCGTGTCCGTCGGCTCCTCGCTGAAGTTCTGCCTGGTGGCGGAAGGCAAGGCGCAGCTCTATCCGCGCTTCGGGCCGACCAACATTTGGGATACCGCCGCAGGGCATGCGGTGGCGGTGGCCGCCGGGGCGCAAATTCACGATTGGCAGGGCAAGCCGTTGCTCTATACCCCGCGTGAATCTTTCCTCAACCCCGGCTTCCGGGTGTCGCTGTTCTGAGTTAGTTCGCCAACAGCTGGTGCAGCTTGGACATCACCTGCTGCACCTCTTCCGGCGTCAGCGCGCCGTCTTTGGCGAACTGAATGCGCCCTTGCTTATCCAACACCACGATGGCGGAGCCTTTCGGCTGCAGATCCCAGGCCTTGCGCACGTTGCCGTCGCTGTCGACGATAAACTGCGACCATGGGAACTCCTTCTTGCTGTCTTCAATGCTGCTGCGCACAAACATCGCGGTGCCCATCAGGGCATCGTCGGTGTTGACGATTGTCGTCGTTTGGTAACGATCGTGTGGTAGCTTCGCTTTCTTGATCGCTTCAATCAGTGGGTCGTTCATGTCTTTGGCGGAGCTGCGGCCGGCAATATGTTGTATCACTCGCACTTTTCCACTGAGCTGCGCGCTGTTCCAGTTCTGGTAGCTAAAATTACCGTCAGCGTAATTGAGCTCTCCTTTGTCGCTGACGCCGACCGGCGCTACGCGCTGCTGGAGCTGGAAGTTGTGCGCGGAAGCGAAAAGCGGGGCGAGCAGCAGGGATACCATCAGCATGCGACTTGTTTTCATGCTTTCTCCTTGTAATGAGTGGAATTTGTGCGACAGCACTTCGACAGCCTAAAGCATAGGATGTGATAAGAGGTCTGTCCTGTTAACCGGATCGCAGATTTTCCCTTGGTTCGCTAATCATCAGATTTTGAAGGGATATACTGAAAACGTTATAAATTATCATATACAATTCTGTCAAAAAGTGTAAATCCAGCGTAGATCACCGGGCAGAAGTGAACGTTCTGGTCTTTACTGGGTCTACTACATGCAATCAAGTTGCGTTCTGAATTTCGAGGCTGCCACCTTTGGCGGCTCGCTGAGCGCATGGATCAACGGGAGGAGCGTAAAAGAATGAGAATCTTCCAGCGTTATAACCCTTTGAAAGTGGCAAAGTACGTTAAGACCCTGTTTCGCGGAAGGCTGTATATCAAGGACGTGGGCGCATTTGAATTCGACGAGGGGAAAATCCTGCCGCCGAAGATTCGTGACAAGCGCCATTTCAGCGTGATGTCTGAAGTAAACCGCCAGGTGCTGCTGTTGCAGGCCGAGTTTGGCTGAACACTGCGCTGACAGCGGTAAAAAAAATGCGGCCCCGATGGGGCCGCTGATGTTTTTGCCGGCTGGCGTCAAGCCGCCGGGGTGTCTTCCGGGGCTTTCGGCAGTACCGCCGCCGGTTTGTCGCTCAGCCGGGTGACCAGCAGCTGGTCTATCTTGTAGCTGTCGATATCCACCACTTCGAACTTGTAGCCGGCGTATTTGACGAAGTCGGTGCGTTTCGGGATCTTGCGCAGCATATACATCATAAAGCCGCCGATGGTCTCGTAGTTGCCCGCCTGCGGGAACTCGTCGATGTCCAGTACGCGCATCACGTCGTCGATCGGCGTGCCGCCTTCAATCAGCCATGAGCTTTCGTCGCGCGCCACGATCTGCTCTTCCTGGCCTTGGCCAACCAGATCGCCCATCAGCGTGGTCATCACGTCGTTAAGGGTGATGATGCCCACCACCAACGCATATTCATTGAGGATCACCGCGAAGTCTTCGCCGGCGGTCTTGAAGCTTTCCAACGCTTCGGACAGCGTCAGCGTATCCGGCACGATCAGCGCAGAACGGATCTGCACGCCGCTGCTCAGCACCAGGCTCTGATTGCCCAGCACGCGGTTCAGCAGGTCTTTGGAATCGACGTAGCCGACCACCTGATCGATATGGCCGTCGCACACCAGGAACTTGGAGTGCGGATGGGTCGAGACCTTCTCCTTGATGCTCTCTTCGCTTTCGCGCAGGTCGAAGTACACCACGCTTTCACGCGAGGTCATCGAAGACGGCACGGTGCGCGATTCCAGTTCGAACACGTTTTCAATCAGCTCGTGTTCCTGCTTGCGCAGCACGCCCGCCAGGGCACCGGCTTCCACCACCGCGTAGATGTCGTCGGAGGTGATGTCGTCCTTACGCACCATCGGCAGCTTGAACATGCGGAAGATCAGGTTGGCCATGCCGTTGAAGAACCACACCAGCGGGCGGAAGATCATGATGGAGAAACGCATCGGGTTGATGATCCGGACGGCGACCGTCTCTGGTGCAATCATACCGATGCGCTTCGGGGTCAAATCGGCGAACAGGATAAACAGGCTGGTCACCAGCACGAAGGAGCAGATGAAGCTGACCTGTTCCGCCAGTTCGGGCGACAGGAAACGATCGAACAACACCTTGAAAGTGGGAGAAAAAGCCGCATCGCCGACGATACCGCCGAGGATGGCCACGGCGTTCAGGCCGATCTGCACCACGGTGAAGAAGATGCCTGGGGTTTCTTGCAGTTTAAGCACTCTGGCGGCGTTGATGTTGCCTTCGTCCGCCATCAGCTTCAGTTTGATCTTGCGCGAGGCGGCCAGAGAGATTTCCGACAGTGAGAAGAACGCACTCACCGCGATCAGAAAAAGAATCAGTAAAATACTGTTTAACATAATCTATCCATACGTGCCGACGGGATGCCGGCGCTCTTGAGGAAGGGTAGTACATAGTAAAAAAAGCAGCGATAACAACCAGAAGGGAAGCTATCGGGCCGCAGAAGCGGCCCGCATAGTATAGCAGTTGCCCCACAGGGGCCGCCAGCGGTTAAAAAAGTGCCGCCGGCCGGCATCGGATTAGCCCTGCGGCGGCAGGCAAACGCCGATGCCACCCAGCCCGCAGTAGCCTTCCGGATTCTTGAACAGGTACTGCTGATGATCGTCCTCCGCGTAATAGAACGGCAGCGCCGGCGCGATCTCGGTAGTGATGACGCGCTTGTCGCCCGCCGCGTCCATCGCCTGCTGGAAGCGCTGCAGGCTGCTTTCCGCCTCGGCCTGCTGCTCCGGGCTCAGCGTGTAAATCGCCGAGCGGTACTGGGTGCCGACGTCGCCGCCCTGGCGCATGCCCTGCGCCGGATCGTGATTTTCCCAGAATACCTGCAGCAGCTGTTTGTAGCTGACGACCTGCGGATCGAACACCACGCGTACCACTTCGGCGTGGCCGGTCTGGCCGCTGCACACTTCGCGGTAGGTCGGGTTCGGCGTGTAGCCGCCGCTGTAGCCGGCGGCGGTGCTGTAGACGCCCGGCTGCTGCCAGAACAGGCGCTCAACGCCCCAGAAACAGCCCATGGCGAAGATCGCCACTTCCATGCCTGCCGGCACCTGGGTCATCGAGTGTTCGGTGACCACGTTGAGCGTTGCGACAGGCATTGGCGTGGTGCGGCCAGGCAGCGCGCTTGCCTTATCGACGGTTTGTGATTTATCAAAAAATGGCACCACGGTTGACTCCTGTTGTCACAGTAAGAATTGACCCTACATGGGGGCGGTTCGGTTGTATCTCACCGCGTCTTTGCCCACAATAAGTGGCAAGTTGGGTTTATGTATAAGCTTAACGCAGTATTTTGAGCGCCAAAAGTGAAGAATTCGCCTGTTGCGCGGCGGTGGCAAAGCGCGGCGGGCGGCGTCCGGAACAAGGCTGAAGAGGGCTGCCGTCATGATAGCGCGGAGTCTGCCCTGGCCCCGGAGCGAACACCATAACAGGAAAGTAAAATCAATAAGGAGAACACGTGCCAAAGTACCCGGTCATGTGCTTGATAGCTGTGTTGCTTGCGGCACCTGCAGCCTACGCGGCGAACGTGCGGTTGCAGGTGGAAGGGTTAAGCGGAGAGTTGGAAAAAAACGTTCGGGTGCGCCTGTCGTCGATCACGCCTGAAGAGGTCGGCACCGACGGTCGCTTCCGCGCACGGGTGGATGAGGCGGTGCGCCAGGGGCTGCGCGCGCTCGGCTATTATCAGCCGACCATCGAATTTACGCTGGACGATCGGCCGGGGATGTCGCGCCCGGTGCTGCATGCCAAGGTCAATCCGGGCGAACCGGTGCGTATCGCCGGCGCCAACATCGTGCTGGAAGGCGGCGCGAAGACCGATGAGGACTACCTGGCGCTGGTAAAGAAGGACCGGCCGACCATCGGCGAGATCCTTAACCACGGCAAGTATGACAGTTTCAAAGGCTCGCTCACCGGCCTGGCGCTGCGCAAAGGCTATTTCGATGCCGACATGACCAAAAGCCAGCTCGGCGTGGCCGAAGATCTGCACAAGGCGTTTTGGGATATCGATTTCAACAGCGGCGAACGTTACCGCTTCGGCAAGGTAAAATTCACCGGCTCGCAAATCCGCGAAGACTATCTGCAAAATCTGGTGCCCTTTCATCAGGGGGATTACTACAGTTCGGAGGATTTGGCCGAGCTGAACCGCCGTTTGTCCGCCACCAACTGGTTCAACTCGGTGGTGGTATCCCCTGATTTCAACGATGCCAAAGAGAACAAGATTTTGCCGTTGGACGCGCTGGTGACGCCGCGCACGCGCAACACCGTCGAAACCGGTATCGGTTACTCCACCGACGTCGGCCCGCGGGTGAAAGGCACCTGGAAAAAGCCCTGGCTCAACGATCGCGGGCATAGCCTGGAAACCAGCGCCAGCGTGTCGGCGCCGGAGCAGCAGCTGGATCTGACCTACAAGATCCCGCTGCTGAAGAACCCGCTGGAGCAGTATTACCTGCTGCAGGGCGGCCTCAAGAACGTCAATCTTAACGACACCAAGTCCGTCACCTCCAAAGTGGTGGCCTCGCGCAACTGGGATCTCTCCAGCGGCTGGCAGCGGGCGATCAACCTGACCTGGCGCTGGGATAACTTTACCCAGGGTAACGTCAGCAACACCACCATGCTGCTGTATCCCGGCGTCAGTTTCAACCGCACCCGCTCGCGCGGCGGCCTGATGCCGACCTGGGGCGACAGCCAGCGCTACTCTATCGACGTGTCCGACACCACCTGGGGGTCCGGCGTGGACTTCGCGCTGATGCAGGCGCAGAACGTGTGGATCCGCACGCTGGCCGACAAGCACCGTTTCGTGGCGCGCGGCCAGGTGGGCTGGATCGAAACCAACGACTTCGACAAGGTGCCGCCGGATCTGCGCTTCTTCGCCGGCGGTGACCGCAGCATTCGCGGCTACAAGTACAAAGACATTTCGCCGCGCGATGGCGACGGCAAGCTGACCGGCGCCTCCAAGATGCTGACCGGCTCGCTGGAGTACCAGTACAACGTGACCGGCAAATGGTGGGGGGCGATGTTCGTCGACTCCGGTGAAGCGGTGAACGATATCAAGAAAAGCAACTTCAAGACCGGCGCCGGCGTAGGCGTGCGCTGGCAGTCGCCGGTGGGGCCGGTGAAGCTGGATATCGCCGCGCCTGTGGGAGACAAGGACACCCACGGGATGCAGTTCTACATCGGTTTGGGGCCTGAACTATGAGCCTGGTTAAAAAGATTTGTCTCGGATTTCTGGTCGTTCTGCTGTTGCTGATCGGCGGCCTGGCCTTCCTGATAGGCACCACCACCGGTTTGCATATGGTCATCAACGGCGCGGCGCGCTGGGTGCCGGGGCTGGAGATCGCCGGCGTCAGCGGCGGCTGGCGCGATCTGACGCTGAAGGGCGTGAAATATCAGATGCCGGGTGTGACGGTCAACGCCGGGCAGTTCCATCTCTCCCTTGACCTGTCCTGCTTTAAACGCAGCTCGCTGTGCGTCAATGCCTTGACCGCCCAGGATGTGGACGTGGCGGTGAACACCAAAGAGATGGCGCCTTCCGCGCCGATGGAGGAGAGCAGTGAGCCGACCACCAATCTCAGCACGCCTTATCCGATCACGCTGCGCCTGTTGGCGTTGAACAACGTCAAGGTCACCGTCGACGACACCGCCATCTCTCTGGCCGAGTTCCGCACCGGCGCGCAGTGGCAAGAGCGCGCGCTGACGCTGATGCCGACCAAGATCGGCTCGCTGCTGATCGCCTTGCCGAAAACGCCGCAAAACCCGTTGCCGGAAGCGGTGCAGCCGGCGGTCGAGGTGGCGAAAAAGGTCGGCGAGCAGGTTACCGACGCGGCGAAGCCGGCACCTCAGCCGGAAGAGAAGCCGCTGGGCGAAACGCTGAAAGAACTGTTCGCCAAACCGCTGTTGCCGGATCTGCCGGACATCCGCCTGCCGTTGGATATCACCGTCAAAGAGATCAGCGGCGAGCAGCTGCGCTTGACCGGCGATACCGACGTGCTAATCACGAGCCTGTTACTGCAGGCCAGCACGCAGGATCAGCATATCCAACTGGACAACTTCGACGTGAAGTCGCCTCAGGGCACGCTGTCAGTGCAGGGGCAGGCAACCCTGACCGGCGACTGGCCGGTGGCCCTGACCGCCAACAGCGCGCTGAATATCGAACCGCTGAAGGGCGAGAAGGTGAAGCTGAACATCGGCGGTGGGCTGCGTGACGAGCTGAAGGTGGCGCTGAACCTGTCCGGCCCGGTCGGCGCCCAGCTCGATGTGCAAACCCGGCTGGCCGAAGCCGGCCTGCCGCTGGCGCTGACGTTGCAGAGCAAGCAGCTGAAATGGCCGCTGAGCGGCGAGGCGCAGTATCAGGTCAATGACTTCCGCCTGCGCTTTAACGGCAAGGCGACCGACTACGCGCTGTCGACGCGCGCCAATCTGAAAGGCCAGGACTTGCCGCCGGCGGTGCTGACGCTGGACGGCAAAGGCAACGTCGAGCAGTTCAAGCTGGAGCGCCTGCGCCTGGCGGCGCTGCAGGGCAATACCGATCTTACCGCGCTGGTGGACTGGAGCAAAGCCATCAGCTGGACCTCGCAATTGACGCTGAGCGGCATCAATACCGCCAAGCAGTGGCCGGAATGGCCGGCGAAGCTGGATGGCAAGATCACCACGCGCGGCAGCCTGCACGGCGGCAGCTGGCAGCTGCAGGTGCCGGTATTGCAGCTGGACGGCAACGTGAAGCAGAACAAGGTCACGGCGCGCGGTACGCTGAGCGGCAACGCCGCCGGGCAGTGGAAAATCCCCGGCATCGATCTGGCGCTGGGGCGTAACCAACTGAACGTCAAAGGGCAGCTGGACGAGAAGAGCTGGAACCTGGACGCCAACATCGACGCACCGCGTCTGGACGGCGCGCTGCCGGGCCTGGGCGGCACCGCCAAAGGGCTGCTGAAGCTGCGCGGCAATCTGCAGGCGCCGCAGCTGCTGGCGGATTTGACCGCTTCCGGCTTGCAGTGGCAGGCGCTGCGCATCAACCGCGTGAAGATCGATGGCGACGTGCGCTCCACGGATCAGATCCAGGGGCAGTTGGCGGTACGCGTCGAACAGGTGAAGCAGGATGCGCTGGAGGTCAGCCTGCTGACCCTCGACGCCAAAGGCAGCGAGAAGCAGCACCAGCTGCAGCTGAAGATTGACGGCAAGCCGGTCTCCGGCCAGCTGGCGCTGCAGGGCAGCTTCGATCGTCAGCAGCAGCGCTGGCGCGGCAATCTGAACAACACCCGTTTCGATACGCCGGTCGGGGAATGGCGCCTGACGCGCGCCATCGCGCTGGACTACCTGAACACCGAGCAGAAGATCAGCGTCGGGCCGCACTGTTGGCAGAACCCAAACGCCGAGCTGTGCGTGCCTAAGACCATTGAAGCCGGCCAGAGCGGCCAGGCCAGCGTGGTGCTCAACCGGTTCGACCTGGCGATGATCAAGCCGTTCCTCGGCCCGGACACCGCCCTGAGCGGCGTGTTCACCGGCCGGGCCGACGTCAGCTGGAAGCCGGGCGGCGCGCTGCCGGAGGCGAAAGTCACGCTGGCCGGCAACGGCGTCAAGGTGGTGCAGCAGGTTCAGGGCAACGCGCTGCCGATCGCCTTCGATACGCTGACCCTCAACGCCGGCCTGAACAACGGCCGCGCGCAGGCCGACTGGCGGATCAAACTGACCAACAACGGCCAGTTCGACGGCAATATCCAGGTGGCGGATCCGCAGGTGCGACGCACCATCAGCGGCAACGTCAATATCACCAACATCTCGCTGGCGCTGATCAACCCGGCGCTGATGAAGGGCGAAAGCGCGGCGGGCATGCTGAACGCCAACCTGCGCCTGGGCGGCAGCGCGCAGAAGCCGCTGGTGTTCGGGCGCCTGGCGTTGGATCGGGCGAAAGTGCAGGGGCACTGGATGCCGTTCGACATGACCGACGCGCGGCTGGCGGTGAATTTCAACGGCATGACCTCGACGCTGGAAGGGTTGCTCAGCACCACGCGCGGCCAGCTGAATCTGGCGGGCGATGCCGACTGGCGCGATATCAACGCCTGGCGTGCGCGCATTGCCGCCAGGGGCGACAAGCTGCGGGTGACGGTGCCGCCGATGATCCGCATCGACGTGTCGCCGGATCTGGTGTTTGAAGCCACGCCGCAGCTGTTCTCGCTCAACGGCAAGGTCGACATTCCCTGGGCGCGTATCACGGTGCAGGAGCTGCCGGAAAGCGCGGTGGGCGTCTCTTCCGACGAGGTGATGTTGGACGACCAGCTGAAGCCGATTCAACCGAAGACCGCGTCGATCCCGATCAACAGCAATCTGATGATCCACGTCGGCAACGACGTGCGGCTGGACGCTTTCGGCCTCAAGGCCCGCCTGAAGGGCGATTTGAAAGTGGTGCAGGACAAGAAAGGGCTGGGCCTCAACGGCCAGATTGACATCCCTTCCGGCCGATTCCATGCTTATGGTCAGGATCTGATCGTGCGTAAAGGGCAGCTGATGTTCTCCGGCCCGCCGGATCAGCCGTTGCTGAATATCGAGGCGATCCGCAACCCGGAATCCACCGAGGACGATGTGACCGCCGGTGTGCGCGTGACCGGCCTGGCGGATGCGCCGAAGCTGGAAGTGTTCTCCGATCCGGCCAAATCGCAGCAGGAAGCCTTGTCTTATCTGCTGCGCGGCCAGGGCTTGAGCAGCTCCGGCGCCGACGGCAACGCCATGACCTCGATGTTAATCGGCATGGGGGTTGCACAAAGTGGTCAACTTGTGGGTAAAATCGGCGAGGCATTCGGCGTGAGTAATTTGGCTCTGGACACTCAGGGGGTTGGCGACAATTCCCAGGTTGTCGTGAGCGGCTATGTCCTCCCAGGCTTACAAGTAAAATATGGGGTGGGCATTTTCGACTCGCTGGCCACGCTGACGTTGCGTTATCGCCTGATGCCTAAGTTGTATCTTGAAGCGGTGTCTGGTCTCGATCAGGCATTAGATTTGCTCTATCAGTTTGAGTTTTAGCGATGCGAATAATTGTCTACGGCAGTTTACGGCGCAAACAGGGAAACAGCCATTGGATGACCAACGCCCAATGGCTCGGCGAGCACGAGCTCGAAGGCTATCAGATTTATAATCTGGGCCATTACCCGGCGGCGATCCCTGGAGAGGGCACGATACATTGCGAGGTGTATCGTATTAACTCATCGATTCTGGCAGAGCTGGACGAACTGAAAAGCAACACCAAGGACTATAAGCGCGAGCTGATTCAGACGCCTTATGGGAGTGCGTGGATCTACCTGTACAAACACAGCGTGGACGGTTACCCGCGGATTACCAGCGGCGACTGGCTGAAGCGTCTCGACGAACAGTAAGAAAAAAAAACACCGCTCAATGAGCGGTGTTTTTTCATCGGACGGCGGCTGGCATTACTTCTTGGCAGCGCGTTCGAAGGAGGCGATGATTTCCGCTTTAGCTGCGGCAGCGTCTGCCCAGCCTTCCACTTTCACCCATTTGCCTTTTTCCAGATCTTTGTAGTGCTCGAAGAAGTGAGCGATCTGGGCTTTCAGCAGTTCCGGCAGGTCGTTCACGTCTTTCACGTGATCGTACTCTTTGGTCAGCTTGCTGTGCGGTACCGCAACCAGCTTGGCGTCTTCACCGGCTTCGTCGGTCATCTTCAGCACGCCAACCGGACGGCAGCGGATCACGGAGCCCGGTTGCAGCGGGTATGGGGTTGGGACCAGCACGTCAACCGGGTCACCGTCCAGAGACAGGGTGTGGTTGATGTAGCCGTAGTTGCACGGGTAGAACATCGCGGTGGACATGAAACGGTCAACGAACAGCGCGCCGGTTTCTTTGTCGATTTCGTATTTGATTGGATCGGCGTTGGCCGGGATTTCGATTACTACGTAGATGTCTTCCGGCAGGTCTTTGCCAGCAGGGACCAGATTCAAGCTCATGTCGGTTTCCTTTAATCATCAAACCAGAAATGGAGTGGCGGCTATTATAGCGGACTCTTTTGCGATTTCCTGCCCTTTTCATCGTTGAAAACCCAGCGTGCCGACGCACGGAGAATTTCCAGATTAATCCCGCCGCGGCATGAAGTTTTGCCTTCGCCTGCCGATAACTTCAACAAACAATAATGAGCCAGCAAAGCTGGCTCCGCGTTTTGCCACCCCTACTACGTCTGATCTCACTATTCTGAAGCCGGGAAGAACTCATGCTAAAAAAGATTACGGTGAAGGCTGGGCTGATCGCCCTGCTGAGCCTGATGACCATGCTGCTGATCATGGTCAGCGTTATTGGCGTCAACGCGATTAACGAAGGATCGCGCTCGATCCATACCCTTAACCAGATCCTCGGCGAAGAGCTGGGCTCGCTGGCCAACAGCTCCAACCTGACGCTGCGCGCCCGAACCGCCGCCTCGCTGGCGGTGCGCCAACGGGAGATCGGCCAGGTCGATGTCTCCGACGCCACCGTGGGCCGCATCTACGGTTACCTCGAGCAGTCGAACAAGGAAATGGCGCGCTTTGTCGGCGTCGGCACCGTGACCGATCGCGGCCGTGAACTCTCCAACCGCCTGCAAAACAGCTACCGCGCCTATCTGGAGCAGGGCGTGAAGCCGATGGCCGCCGCCATCAAGGCCGGCAAGATCGATGAGTATTATCACATTCAGGAAACGCGCATCTCCGCGCTGAGCATCGCGTTCGAAAAGGATCTCAGCGATTTCCGCAGTTTCGCGATGAAGCTTGGCGCGCAGCAGGTGTATGACGCGGAAAACAACGCCAGCACCAAGATCTCGCTGATCGTGGTGGCGGGCCTGCTGAGCGTGCTGCTGGCGGTGCTGGCCTGGTTCGCGCTGCGGGTGATCATTCTGCGCCCGCTGGACGAGTCCATCGCGCAGCTGGAACACATCGCCGGCGGCGATCTGACCCATGAGATCCGCGGTGAGGGCGATACCGAGATGGGCCGCCTGGTGCGGGCGATGCAGCGCATGCAGCAGGCGCTGGCCAGTTCGGTCAGCAAAGTGCGTGACGCCAGCAGCCAGATCGACACCGGTTCACGCGAACTGGCGGCCGGCAACCTGCATCTGGCGCAGCGCACCGAAGAATCGGCCGCTTCGCTGGAAGAGACCGCCGCCAGCATGGAACAGCTGACCTCGACGGTGAAAATGAACGCCGAGAACTGCGAACAGGCCAACCAACTGGCGCTGAGCGTGTCCGATATCGCCAACCAGGGCAGCGACGTGGTCAGCCAGGTGATGAGCAAGATGCAGGCGATCACCGACAGCTCGCGCCGCATCGCCGACATCATCAGCGTGATGGACGGCATCGCCTTCCAGACCAATATCCTGGCGCTGAACGCGGCGGTAGAGGCGGCGCGTGCCGGCGAACAGGGCCGCGGTTTCGCGGTGGTGGCCGGCGAAGTGCGCAATCTGGCGCAGCGCAGCGCCCAGTCGGCGAAAGAGATCAAAGGGTTGATCGAAGCGTCGCAAAACCGGGTGCAGGAAGGCGAGCAGATGGTGGAGTCGGCGGCGCAGACCATGAGCGGCATCACCGGCGAAGTGGGCCGGGTCACGGCGCTGATGCGTGAGATCTCGGCGGCGACGCGGGAACAAAGCAGCGGCATCGAACAGGTGAACCTGGCGGTGGCGCAGATGGATCAGGTGGCGCAGCAGAATGCGGCGCTGGTGGAAGAGTCGGCGGCGGCGACGCGCTCGCTGGAAGATCAGGCTCAGCTGCTGGCGCAGAGCATGGCGGCGTTCAAGCTGTAAGGCGATAAGGGTTCGGCGTGGCGCCGAACCCTTGCAAAGAACGCGTTACTCGTCCGGGTTTTCGGCGATGAAGCGTTCTGCGTCTTCTACCATCGACTTGGTGCCGACGAAGAATGGCGCGCGCTGGTGCAGTTTCACCGGCGTGATGTCCAGAATGCGGTTTTTGCCGTCGCTGGCCTTACCGCCGGCCTGTTCGGCCAGGAACGCCATCGGGTTGCATTCGTACAGCAGGCGCAGCTTACCTTGCGGGTGGCTGGCGGTGCTTGGGTAGATGTAGATGCCGCCTTTCAGCAGGTTGCGGTGGAAGTCCGCCACCAGAGAACCGATGTAGCGCGAGGTGTAAGGGCGCTGCGTCGCTTCATCCTGCTCCTGGCAGTATTTGATGTATTTCTTCACGCCGAGAGGGAACTTGATGTAGTTGCCTTCGTTGATGGAATACATGTTGCCGCTCGCCGGGAAGCGCACTTTCTCGTGGGAGAGGCAGAACACGCCCAGAGACGGGTCATAAGTAAAGGCGTGGACGCCGTAACCGGTGGTGTACACCAGCATGGTGGACGAACCGTAAACCACATAACCCGCGGCGACCTGGGCGCTGCCCGGCTGCAGGAAGTCTTCCTCGGTCACCGGCGTGCCGACCGGCGTGATGCGACGGTAGATAGAGAAAATCGTACCGACCGAGACGTTGACATCGATGTTGGACGAACCGTCCAACGGATCCATCAAAACGACATACTTGGCATTTTCAGCTCGCTCGCCGTCGAATATCACGATTTCATCTTCTTCTTCGGAAGCGATACCCGCAACTTCACCACGCGCTTTCAACGCCGCTTTCAGTTTTTCGTTCGCGTACAGGTCCAGTTTCATCTGAACTTCGCCCTGTACGTTGGACACCCCGCTAGTTCCCAGAATATCAACCAGGCCGGCCTTGTTGATGTCGCGGTGGATGATTTTGGCGCCCAGTTTAATTGCAGAAAGTAACGCGGTCAGCTCGCCGGTGGCGTGCGAGAAGTCGTGCTGTTTCTCGACGATAAATTCGCCTAACGTTTTCATGACACAATCCCTGAATCTACGGATGGATAGCGGCCTGTTAACAAACCGCCAACGTTTTCGCGTGCAGTGTAGCCCAAAGATGCGCGCCATTCATAGGCAAATCCATTTCTTCTGGACGATTCTGAGCGTTAGAATATGCCGACATTCGATGCACTCACATGAGAAACCTATGCGCATTCACATTCTTGGGATCTGTGGCACCTTTATGGGCGGGTTGGCGATGCTGGCGCGCTCACTGGGGCATGACGTCACCGGTTCGGACGCCAACGTCTATCCGCCGATGAGCACGCTGCTGGAGAACCAGGGGATCGATCTTATTCAGGGTTATGATCCAGCCCAGCTGGATCCGGCGCCGGATCTGGTGATCATCGGCAACGCCATGACGCGCGGCAACCCGTGCGTGGAGGCGGTGCTGGAGCGTGGCATTCCTTACGTTTCCGGCCCGCAGTGGCTGCACGACGCCGTATTGCGCGATCGCTGGGTACTGGCGGTTGCCGGCACCCACGGCAAAACCACCACCGCCGGCATGGCGACCTGGATCCTCGAGGCCTGCGGCTACCAGCCCGGCTTCGTTATCGGCGGCGTGCCCGGCAACTTCGACGTTTCGGCTCGCCTTGGCGGCAGCCCGTTCTTCGTGATCGAGGCCGACGAGTATGACTGCGCGTTCTTCGACAAGCGCTCCAAGTTCGTGCACTACAGCCCGCGCACGCTGATCATGAATAACCTGGAGTTCGATCACGCCGATATCTTCGACGATCTGAAAGCCATCCAGAAACAGTTCCACCACCTGGTGCGTCTGGTGCCGGGCAAAGGCAAGATCATCCTGCCGGACAACGACAGCCACCTGAAGCAGGTGATGGCGATGGGCTGCTGGAGCGAGCAGGAGCTGGTGGGGGAAGAGGGCACCTGGCGCGCGCAGAAGCTGACGCCGGACGCCAGCCATTACGCGGTGTTCCTCGACGGCGAACAGGTCGGCGAAGTGAACTGGGCGCTGGTGGGCGAGCACAACATGCATAACGGCCTGATGGCCATCGCCGCCACCCGTCATGTCGGCGTGCAGCCGGCGGACGCCTGCCGCGCGTTGGGCGATTTCATCAACGCCCGCCGCCGTCTGGAACTGCGTGGCGAAGCCAACGGCGTCACGGTTTACGACGACTTCGCACACCACCCGACGGCGATCCTCGCCACTCTGGCCGCGCTGCGCGGCAAGGTCGGCGGCACGGCGCGCATTCTGGCGGTGCTGGAACCGCGCTCCAACACCATGAAAATGGGCATCAGCAAAAACGATCTGGCGCCTTCGCTCGGCCGCGCCGACGAAGTGTTCCTGTTCCAGCCGCACCACATTCCGTGGCAGGTGGCGGAAGTGGCGGATGCCTGCGTGCAGCCGGCGCACTGGAGCGCGGATCTCGACACGCTGGTGGACATGGTGGTGAAAACCGCACAGCCGGGCGATCACATTCTGGTGATGAGCAACGGCGGCTTCGGCGGCATTCACGATCGCCTGCTGGACGCGCTGGCGAAAAAGCAGGAACCGAAAGTCACCTACTGATCGCTCCGCCGCATCAGACAATCCAAGGGCCGCATTCGCGGCCTTTTTTACGTCCATAAAAAAGCCCTCGCGAGCGAGGGCAACGGGGTTCGTCGGATAGGACGACGAGAGGGTCTCTGGGAAATCGGCGTTTGCGTCAGAACTCGGCAGTGGCAGTGACGAGGGTAATCAGCTCTGCAAAGCCGTTCCCAGAGTTGTTATTTGTAAATCTCGGCGGTGGCGTGGTAGTTGCCTTCATTACGCGCTTCGATCACGCGGTAGGCGGTCGCACCTTTCGCGTCGGCTTTTTCCGACAACGCCTGGCGAATGTCGGTCGGCGCGCCGTCGATGCCGCTGACGGTAATGGTGCCGATAGATTGCAGGTTGGCGGTCTGATCGTTAGTCACCAACTGGGCGGCAGAAGCGCCGAAGGAGATGACAGACAGCAGGCCGAGTGCAGCAACAGTAGTTTTCATGTTCATGATAGCGATCCTTGGTCATAACAGCCTGGAAGGGCTTGGCAGCGATTTTTATTCTTGAAGGCCGTTACGACAGCGTTTGATTCCAGAGATGTATTGCCCGTTGCCGGGTAATGCCGGTACTTATTTGTAGATTTCAGCGGTCGCGTGGAAGTTGCCGTCATTGCGGGCTTCGATCACGCGGTAAGCGGTTGCCCCTTTGGCGTCAGCTTTGTCGGACAGCGCCTGGCGAATGTCGGAAGGCGCTGCGGCAACGCCGCTCACGGTGATCACACCGGCCGGCTGCAGTTTTGCGGCCTGAGTTGCGTCAACAGATTGTGCTGCGAATGCACCAAATGAAAGCATGGACAGAACGCTCAGGGTTGCAACGGTAGTTTTAATTTTCATCATCTCACCTCATCGTATTCTTTTATCAGTTCCAACGAACTGTGATTCAGTTCACGAAAATGAGTATACAGCTAGTAACGCGAAAAATTAATAGTTCGCTAACAGTTGCTAGTGAAACTTTAACCTCATGATCCTTATTTTTTATAACCATAAGGAATAAAAAACGCTCATAAAACGATCTTTTGATGTTAAATTTATGTAATTTCAATGAGGTAAGTGCTTTTGACCAAAAGTGCGGAAGATCACAGTGGGTACTGCTGGTTACATGGAGATGTCATGGAAATGTGTTGCTGAGGGATAAAAAAGCAGTGTTAAACGCGGTTGAAGGCAGGGAAGGTAACGCGGGGGTTAAAGAAGCGCTAACAAAGTGCGGGCTACAGCCGCACTTTGTTAGCGCCAGGTTTCACAGCTCTTGCTCGAACACGCCCAGAATAGCTTCATGCAGTTTCTGAGCGGTAAAGCCGTTGGAGGGGGTGACGAAAATCGTATCGTCGCCGGCAATTGTGCCGAGGATGCCCTGGGATTTACCCAATGAGTCGAGCAGGCGAGCGATCAGCTGCGCGGCGCCCGGGCTGGTGTGGATCACCACGACGGCGTCGTTATGGTCGACGTCCAGCACCAGATTCTTCAATGGGCTGGTGGTGGTCGGCACGCCGAGTTCGGCAGGAAGGCAATACACCATTTCCATTTTGGCATTGCGCGTACGTACCGCGCCGAACTTGGTCAGCATGCGCGATACTTTGGATTGGTTAATGTTTTCGAAGCCTTCTTCTTGCAGCGCCAAAACGATCTCGCCTTGAGAACTGAATTTTTCTTCTTTCAATAACGCTTTGAACGTCTTGATCAGATCTTCCTGTTTTGCGGGATTACGCATTTTGCACCGTGGAATGTTGATAGTGGAAGTCATGATTATGCATATAGATGAATTTTTATGCAACAAAGGCCGACCCAAAGAAAATAAACATGACCGGGCGGCGAGGAAAGGACGGCATTTTAACAAAATCCGGCAGCGATGAATATGCCCTTTTGACGACGGAAAATCGGCCTGCGGTGGTAAATAAAATGTTATTAAAATGATGTTGTTCTGATGTTGCGTAAGGGTGTAATGTAACGGCCGGTTAACTTGCTCGTGAATAACCTCGCACTATTTTTGATTAATGTGCGCTATGCCCTTCATGCGTAAGCGATTTAATCTAAAATGGACGCGACAGCGGCCGTTTTATTACACCTGCAGGCAAGAATTGGCTAATTTATTGTTTTTAAAGGTGTAATAACTTAAGGTCCGTAACCAACACATTCACGGCGCTTTATATATTTAAGATAATAAAGGAGTATAGGATGAAAGTTGCAGTTCTCGGTGCTGCTGGCGGTATCGGCCAGGCCCTCGCCCTTCTACTCAAAACCCAGCTTCCTTCAGGTTCTGAACTCTCTCTCTACGACATTGCCCCCGTTACCCCAGGCGTTGCCGTCGACTTAAGCCACATCCCAACCGCAGTTAAAATCAAAGGCTTCAGCGGCGAAGACGCGACCCCGGCTCTGCACGGTGCGGACGTGGTGCTGATTTCCGCCGGCGTGGCCCGTAAGCCTGGCATGGATCGCTCTGACCTGTTCAACGTTAACGCCGGCATCGTGCGTAACCTGATTGAGCAAGTGGCGAAAACCTGCCCGAAAGCCTGCATCGGTATCATCACCAACCCGGTTAACACCACGGTCGCCATCGCGGCGGAAGTGCTGAAAAAAGCCGGCGTTTACAACAAGAACAAACTGTTCGGCGTGACTTCGCTGGATATCATCCGTTCCAACACCTTCGTGGCCGAGCTGAAAGGTAAACAGCCGGAAGAGCTGAACGTGCCGGTCATCGGCGGCCACTCTGGCGTGACCATCCTGCCTCTGCTGTCGCAGATCCCAGGCGTGAGCTTCACCGATCAGGAAGTGGCGGATCTGACTAAACGCATTCAGAACGCCGGCACCGAAGTGGTGGAAGCCAAAGCCGGCGGCGGGTCTGCAACGCTGTCCATGGGCCAGGCGGCCGCACGTTTCGGTCTGTCTCTGGTGCGTGCGCTGCAGGGCGAGAAAGGCGTGGTGGAATGCGCTTACGTTGAAGGCGACGGCAAATACGCTCGCTTCTTCGCACAACCGCTGGTACTGGGCAAAAACGGCGTTGAAGAGCGCAAAGATATCGGCACCCTGAGCGCCTTCGAGCAGAAAGCGCTGAACGAGATGCTGGACGTGCTGCACAAAGATATCGAGCTGGGCGAGAAGTTCATCAATAACTGATCGTTGCCGATAGTCAGCCGATAAACGCCGCCGGACGCTGTTCCGGCGGTTTTTTTTGCCCCGCGTTCACGATTTGATGCGTGCCTTGCGATCCAGCAGGCAATCGCTGCGCGGATCGTAATAGCGGCTTGGCCAGATCTCCGAAGGGTGGATGCCTATCGCTTCGGCGATCAGCCACTCCCCCTTTGGCCACGGGCGCGACAGCGCGTTGGCCAGCGTTGATGAGCTTAATCCGGCCTTGCGCGACACTGCCGCCAGCGTGGTGCCCTGCTTGCGGAGCGCCGCGATGATATCTGCCGGATGCCAATCTGGGTTCCTTGAATTCATGTTTACATTCCTTTTCTGATTAGCCAAAGTTGCGTTAGTGGTATAACTAACGGGTCAAGGTTAGGCGTTTGCACAACGTGAATCGCTTATTCAGAAACCAGAATACCATTAAATTTCCAAAAAAATACCCAAGTAATTTCCAAAAATGACGTTGCCCACTATTGCCCAGAGATGATGGCCATGAAAAACGAGTGGTTTGCCGCCAAGGAACTGACAGGCATCGCAGGATTACCTTCCTCACCACAGGGAATTAATCTGATGGCCCGGCGCGAAGGCTGGATCAGCCGCAGGCGTAAAGGCGTGCAGGGAAAAGCGTTGGAGTACCATATCGACAGCCTGCCTTCAAACGTGCGTAACCTGCTGGTGCTGAAGGAGGACGGGGCGGTATATGACGTAGAGCGTCAGGATCCGTTGGCGGTCTGGATCGAGTATTACTACCATTTGACGGAGAGCGAGCGCGAGAAAATGGTGGCTTTCCTGATGCGGGAAGGGATCGGCGGCCTGTTGGCGCGCATCGACGAAGAGAGCAATAGCTAGGCAGGCCCGCGTACGCGGGCCTGATGGTTTTTAAGAAATTAATATTTCTTAAAAGTCGCGTTGCACCGCCAGATGGGCCAGGCCCTCCAGCGCCGTACGGTGCTCCGATGCCGGCAAGACCTGCAGCGCGGCGATCGCCTTGTCGGCTTCTTCTTCGGCGCGTTTGCGGGTGTACTCCAGCGAACCGCATTGTTGCATCGCCTGCAGTACCGGCTCCAACAGATGACGACCGTTACCTTGCTCAATCGCACCGCGGATCATGTCACGCTGCGCGTCGTCGCCGTTGTGCATCGCGTGCAGCAGCGGCAGGGTCGGTTTCCCTTCGTTCAGATCGTCGCCGGTGTTTTTGCCCAGGGTGCTGCCGTCGGCGCTGTAGTCGAGCAGATCGTCGATCAGCTGGAAAGCGGTGCCGAGGTAGCGGCCATAGTCTTGCAGCGCCTGCTCTTGTTCGGCGCTGGCACCGGACAGGATCGCCGACGATTGCGCCGCTGCCTCGAACAGGCGGGCGGTTTTGCTGTAGATCACCCGCATATAGCTTTCTTCGCTGATGTCGGGATCGTGCACGTTCATCAACTGCAGCACTTCGCCTTCGGCGATGACGTTGACCGCCTCCGACATCAGCGCCAGCACGCGCAGGGATTCCAGGCTGGTCATCATCTGGAAGGCGCGGGTATAGATAAAGTCGCCGACCAGCACGCTGGCGGCGTTGCCGAACGCCGCGTTGGCGGTGGCTTTGCCGCGGCGCATGTCCGATTCGTCGACGACGTCGTCATGCAGCAGCGTGGCGGTATGAATGAATTCGATCAGGGCGGCAACGGTGACGTGCTTGTTGCCTTCATAGCCCAACGCCCGCGCCGCCAGGACGGCGATCATCGGCCGGATGCGCTTACCGCCACCGCTGATAATGTAATAGCCAAGCTGATTGATGAGCGTGACATCGGAATTCAGCTGTTCGAGAATTGTTGCGTTCACGGCCGCCATATCTTGCGCGGTTAACTCGGTAATTTGATCTAGGTTCATTGTGTTTTTTTCAGCTGTGTTTCTCTTCACCGCGTTGAGATCGCTGCTCACATCGGTACATGGCGGTAACTGTCCCTATGATTGTACTTGAAAAACGGTTCAGATAAACGCCACGAAAGAAACTGCGCTTTTTTTCTTCTTTTTTCTCCTTCTGGTCTTATTCTGCTCTTGTCATGCGCTGCTTTTTTGCGTAGAATTCGCGCCCTATTGTGAATATTTATAGCGCGCTCTGAACTAACACAGTCGGGCACGCGGAAAGCGGAGTTTTATATGTACGCGGTTTTCCAAAGTGGTGGTAAACAACACCGAGTAAGCGAAGGTCAGACCGTTCGCTTGGAAAAGCTGGACATCGCAACTGGTGAAGCGGTTGAGTTTGACCAGATTCTGATGATCGCTAATGGCGAAGATATCAAAATCGGCGTTCCTTTCGTCGATGGCGGCAAGATCAAAGCTGAAGTCGTTGCTCACGGTCGTGGCGAGAAAATTAAGATTGTTAAGTTTCGTCGTCGTAAGCACCACCGTAAGCAGCAGGGCCACCGTCAGTGGTTCACTGACGTTAAAATCACCGGCATCAGCGCTTAAGTTAGGAGAGCGGATTAATGGCACACAAAAAGGCTGGCGGCTCGACTCGTAACGGTCGCGATTCAGAAGCTAAACGTCTGGGCGTAAAACGCTTTGGCGGCGAAGCAGTACTGGCAGGCAGCATCATCGTTCGTCAGCGCGGCACCAAATTCCACGCTGGTACCAACGTGGGTTGCGGCAAAGACCACACTCTGTTTGCTTTGAAAGACGGTAAAGTCAAATTCGAAGTTAAAGGCCCGAGCAATCGTAAATTCATCAGCATCGAAGCTGAATAATTTTTCGAGCCTTACGAAATAGATGTAAGCCCCGCAATTCGTTGCGGGGCTTTTTACATTTATGGGCTGCCTGGGGGTTGGCCTGTCAGCGTTGGCGAAGGTGATATGGATACGAAGCAGCAGGTCGGCGTTGGTATTTCCCTGGCGTTAACCACGGCGGTTTGCTGGGGTGCGTTGCCGATCGCGATGAAAGAAGTGTTGACGGTGATGGAGCCGTTTACCGTCGTTTGGTATCGCTTTACCATGGCCGCCATCGGTTTGGGCGCGATCCTCGCGGTGCGCGGCAAGCTGCCGCCGCTGACGATGTTCCGCCAGCCGCGCTGGCTGCTGCTGTTGGCGATCGCGACGGCGGGACTGCTGGGCAACTTTGTGTTCTTCAGCTCCTCGCTGCAATACCTGAGCCCGACGGCGTCGCAGGTGATTGGCCAGCTGTCGCCGGTGGGCATGATGTTCGCCAGCGTGCTGATTTTAAAAGAACGCATGCGTGTCACCCAGGTCATTGGCGCTCTGATGCTGATCGGCGGGCTGATGCTGTTTTTCAACGTCAGTCTGATAGAGATCTTCACCCGGCTGACGGACTACACGCTGGGCGTTATGCTGGGCGTGTGTGCGGCGATGGTTTGGGTGAGCTACGGCGTGGCGCAGAAGGTATTGCTGCGCCGGCTGGCTTCGCCGCAGATCCTGGTTATGTTGTACACTTTATGTGCGATAGCGTTGTTCCCTCTGGCCAAACCCGAGGTGATTTTCCAGCTTAGCGGCTGGCAATTGGCGTGCCTGCTGTTTTGCGGCGCCAACACGCTGATCGGCTATGGTGCGTTGGCAGAGGCGATGGCGCGCTGGCAGGCGGCGCAGGTGAGCGCGTTGGTGACGCTGACCCCGCTGTTTACCCTGCTGTTTTCAGATTTATTGGCGTTGGCCTGGCCCCAGGCATTCGCCGCGCCGACGTTGAATGTCGTCGGCTATGTTGGCGCGTTTGTGGTCGTGGCGGGCGCCATGTTTTCCGCAATTGGTCACCGGTGGTGGCCGCGACGGGCAGAACCCCCCCTGGTTGCTCCTTTGAAGCAGCCCGGTGAATGATTTACGGAGACGGTAAATGAAGTTTGTAGATGAAGCAGCGATTCTGGTCGTTGCAGGCGACGGCGGCAACGGATGCGTCAGCTTCCGCCGCGAAAAATATATCCCGAACGGTGGGCCTGACGGCGGTGACGGCGGCGACGGCGGCGACGTCTACCTGCTGGCGGACGAGAACCTCAACACCCTGATCGACTACCGTTTTGAGAAGTCTTTCCGCGCCGAGCGCGGCCAGAATGGCCAGAGCCGCGACTGTACCGGTAAACGCGGGAAAGACGTCATCATCAAGGTGCCGGTCGGCACGCGCGTGAAGGATCAGGGCACCGGCGAGATCCTCGGCGACATGACCCGCCACGAGCAAAAGCTGATGGTCGCCAAGGGCGGCTGGCATGGCTTGGGCAACACCCGTTTCAAATCTTCGGTCAACCGTGCACCGCGTCAGAAGACGCTGGGTACCGCTGGCGAAGCGCGCGACCTGTTGCTGGAACTGTTGCTGCTGGCCGATGTGGGCATGCTGGGCCTGCCGAACGCCGGCAAATCGACCTTCATCCGCGCGGTGTCCGCCGCCAAGCCGAAGGTGGCCGACTATCCGTTTACCACGCTGGTGCCGAGCCTGGGCGTGGTGCGTATGGACCACGAGCAGAGCTTTGTGGTCGCCGACATTCCGGGGCTGATCGAGGGCGCATCCGAAGGCGCGGGCCTGGGCATTCGCTTCCTGAAACACCTGGAGCGTTGCCGCGTGCTGCTGCACCTGGTGGACATCGCGCCGATCGACGAATCCGATCCGGTGGAAAACGCCAAAGTCATCATCAACGAGTTGAACCAATACAGCGAAAATCTGGCGCAGAAGCCACGCTGGCTGGTGTTCAACAAAATTGATGTGATTGGTGAGGAAGAAGCCGCCGAACGCGCCAAGGCGATTGTGGAAGGCATGGGCTGGGAAGGGAAGTACTACATGATCTCCGCCGCCAACCGCGAAGGCGTCAACGCGCTGTGCTGGGACGTAATGAACTTCATCAACACCCAGCCGAAAGCGATGGCGATCGAAGAAAGCGCGCCGGAAAAAGTCGAATTCATGTGGGATGACTACCACCGCGAGCAAATCGCGGAAGTGGAAGCCGAAGCAGAAGATGACTGGGATGACGACTGGGACGAAGACGACGACGAAGGCGTCGAAATCATTTACCAGAAGTAATTCGGTGATAAAGGGCTCAGCAACGCTGGGCCCTTGTTATTTGAGCGCCTTTTCCGGCAGCCAGCACTGGGCGTTCAGGCCGCGGGCATCGCGGCGGTTTTCCAGCGTCAAACGCCCCTGGTGCAACTGCACGATGCGGATCACGATATTCAAGCCCAGCCCGCTGCCGCCGTAGCGTTGATCCATGCGGCGAAACGCCTGCGTCAGCTCCCCGACCATCTCTTCCTTGATCCCCGGGCCATCGTCGATGACCTGCAGCAGATAGCCGCTGTCCTGCGGCGTTAACCGCACCTGTATCGCGCCGCCTTCCGGGCCGTAACGGTGGGCGTTTTCGACCAGGTTGCGCAGCAGCAGCCGCAGCAGCACCGGATCGCCGTTCACCGCAGCGGTGGCCGGCAATTGCCAGTCCAGCGTCTGCGCGCGTTGGGCGGTCATTTCGCCGAGTTCTTCCTGCAGCGGCTGAATCACATCGGCCACCCAATCGAAATGCTGGTAATGACCGCTGGCGAAGTCTTGCCCGGCGCGCGACAGCATCAGCAGTTGCTCAACGGTGTGCATCAGCTGATCGATGCGGGCGATCAGCGCCTGGCTGCCTTTGACGCCCTGTTTCTCCATCAGTTCCAGATGCAGGCGAATGCCGGCCAGCGGCGTGCGCAGCTCGTGGGCCGCATCGGCGGTGAACAGGCGCTCTTGCTGGATGGTGTTGTCCAGCCGCGAGAACAGCTGATTGAGCGCATTGGTGACCGCCACCATCTCCAGGCTGTCGCTGTTGATTGGCAGCGGCGTCAGGTTATCGGCAGAGCGCTTTTCCAGCCGCTGCTGCAATTGGTTGAGCGGGCGGGTGATCCAGCTGATGGCCCAGAACGACGCCAGCAGCGTGACGATCATCATGATCAGCGAAGGCGCCAGCAGCGACGCGATGGCCTCGGCTATCTCGGTATCGACGCGCTCGCTGCGCACTTTGGCGGACAAGGTTTCGTCCACCAGGAAGCTGATCTGTTCCTGGCTTTCGTGCCACAGCCAGAAGGCGCTGATGAGCTGCGTGACCAGCAGGATCAGCGCCAGCATCAGCAGCAGGCGGCGGCGCATGCTGATCATGAAGAAGGTTCCAGACGGTAGCCGATGCCGCGCACGGTGCGGATGCGATCCTTGCCCAGCTTGCGGCGCAGGTTGTGGATATGCACTTCCAGCGTGTTGGAGCCCAAATCGTCTTGCCAGGTGTAGAGATCCTGCTGCAGGAGTTCACGGTTGACCGTTTGGCCGGCGCGCATGATAAGACGCGCCAGAATGGCGAACTCTTTCGGCGTAACCTCCACCGGCTGCTGCTGCAGATAGACCTGCTGGCTGGAGAGGTTCAGCTGCAGGTCATCCACCTGCATCAGATTGTCGCTGTGGCCCTGGTAGCGCCGCAGGAGGGCGCGCACGCGTGCCTGCAGTTCAACCAGCGCGAAGGGTTTGACCAGGTAGTCGTCGGCGCCGGCGTCCAGCCCGTCGACGCGATCTTCCAGGGCGTCGCGGGCGGTCAGGATCAGCACCGGCAGATCGATCTGCTGGCGGCGCCACTGCCGCAGCAGCGCGGCGCCGTCCATGTCCGGCAGGCCGAGATCCAGGATCACCATGCTGTATTGGCTGGTGATGAGCAAGCTGTTGGCCTCCGCCGCCGTGGCGGCGCAGTCGCAGGCGTAGCCTTCGCCGGTCAGCGCCAGCGCCAGCCCCTGTTGCAGCAGTTCATCATCCTCAACGACCAACAGCTTCATGACGATCCTCAGTTGTTTTGGTAAATATCCCGATACAGGCGGCTTTCGAAGCGTACCAGCGGTGCGCGGCGCTGTTTCTGATCTTCCGGCGGTACGGCGTAGCCGGAAAGATACTGCACGAAGGCCATGCGCTGGCCGCTGGCGGTGGTGATGAAGCCCGCCAGGTTGTACACGCCCTGCAGCGCGCCGGTCTTGGCCGACACTTTGCCGTCGACGCCGGCTTCGTGCAGGCCGCCGCGGTAGCGCAAGGTGCCGTCATAACCGGACAGCGGCAGCATCGAGATGAAGTTCAGCTCGTTGTCGTGCTGCGCGATGTACTGCAACGCCTGCATCATGGTCGCCGGCGCCAGCAGGTTGTGGCGCGACAGGCCGGAACCGTCGGCGATGATGGTATTGCCCAGATCGATGCCGGCCTTCTGGCGCAGCACCTGCCGTACCGCATCGGAACCGGCTCGCCAGGTGCCCGGCACGCCGAAGCGTTCGTGGCCGATGGTGCGGAAGACGGTATCGGCGATCATATTGTCCGATTTCTTCAGCATGATCTTCAACAGATCGTGCAGCGGCGCTGACTGGGTTTGCGCGATCACCGTGCCGGTGATGCCAGGGCGCGTCTGGCGTTTCAAATGTCCGTCGATTTGGATGCCGGCCTGCGTCAGCTCGTCTTTCAGGATGGCGCCCGCGTAGCTGGCACCGTCCTGGATGGCGAAGGCCAACGGCAGCGGTTCGCTGCGCTGCGTCAGGCAGCCGGTCAGGGTAAAGCGGTTCAGCTCGCCCGGCACCACGTCCAGTTCGCAGTACTGCGCGTCAGCGGAGCCGCGCGCCAGGGTGCGCACCTGGCTAAACATATTGACCGGATAATAGGAGGCGACGCGGATAAACGCCATGTCGCCCGGGTTCGGCGCGCTGTAGAGCGAGACCGAGAAACAGTTGCGATCGACGATGGCGGCGGCCGGCGGCGCGCTGAAGCACTGCGTCAGATCGTTCCACGGCCAGCCGGGCGCCTTGTCATGGCTGGCGAAGACCGAAGTATCGACCAGCACGTCGCCGCTGATTTGGCGCACGCCCTGCTTCTTCAGGACGGCCACCATATTGCGCAGGCTCTGGCGTTTGAAGGTCGGATCGCCGCTGAAGCGGGCAATCAGGTTGCCGCGCAGCACGCCGTCGCGAATATCGCCCTGGCTCTCCAGCGTGGTGGTGAAACGGTAATCGGGCCCGAGTTGCAATAGCGCAGCCAGCGCCGTCAGCACTTTTTGGGTACTGGCCGGCAGCGCCATCTGCTGAGAGTGGTAATCGATCGTCGGCGCGCTGGCGCCGATCTTCTGAACGACCAGGGCAAGGTTGGCCCCATCAGGCAGATATTGTGTGTACTCTTCAACCGGGGCCGCATTCGCATTCAGAACAAATGCGCAAGCCAATGCACTGACAATTCGTGAAAAACGCATAATCTCGGGATAACAGCTGGATAACGTGCCGTCATACTACGGTGCAATCAGGGAAAAAGTAAACGATGACCCTCAAGGAACTCTAGGCTAAAATGCGTATCAAAATGCAAAACCGATCTTGGCTTGGGCCCCGTTCCGAGTCAGGTTTCTTTTGTTTGTCGCCTGGAGGCGGGTGGCGGTATGCCAACCGTGTTTTCATACGAATACGTCAGGATGACGGTTATTTGAACAGGAAAGATTTAGAGGTATTTATACGATGAACCAAATTCCGATGACCTTGTTTGGCGCTGAAAAACTGCGCGAAGAGCTCGAATATCTGAAAAGCGTGCGCCGTCCGAAAATCATTGCGGACATCGCGGAAGCGCGCGAACACGGCGATTTGAAAGAGAATGCCGAGTACCACGCCGCCCGCGAACAGCAGGGTTTCTGCGAAGGTCGCATTCAGGAAATCGAAGCCAAGCTGTCCAATGCTCAGGTGATCGATATCACCAAGATGCCGAACACCGGCCGGGTGATCTTCGGCGCCACCGTATCGGTGATGAATCTGGACAGTGAAGAAGAAGTGACTTACCGCATCGTTGGCGACGATGAGGCCGATTTCAAGAAAAATCTGATTTCGGTAAACTCGCCGATGGCGCGCGGCCTGATCGGCAAAGAGCAAGACGATGTGGTGGTGATCAAAACCCCTGGCGGCGACGTCGAGTATGAGATCCTGAAGGTTGAGTATCTCTGATCGAGGCCGTTGGTCATTAATGCGCCAGCGTTTTGTAAAGATAGGAAAAAGGCCGCAAGCGGCCTTTTATCTTGGTCAGGCGCATGGCACCTTTTCGTTAACCTGATGGTTATTAACGCGGTAGACTGATCTTGCGCTCTTTCGACGGGCGGTAAAGAATAAGCGTGCTGCCGATAACTTGCACATTGCAGGCGCCCGTTTCACGCACGATAGCGTCGGCGATCAGGGTTTTGGTTTCGCGATCTTCAGCGGCGATTTTCACCTTGATCAGCTCATGATGCTCCAGAGCCTGTTCAATTTCAGCCAGCACCCCTTCGGTAAGACCGTTATTGCCCAGCATCACCACCGGTTTTAACGGATGCGCCAGGCCTTTCAGGTGCTGTTTTTGTTTATTATTCAGATTCATTGTCTTTTTTGCTTAAGTTGGGATTGAAAACGGTACATTCTACCGCCATCTCATGTATATCACCAAATCGGTCTTCACCGGTGTGAGTCTACGTGAGCAGCGACCCTGACATAAGACTCTTTTTATGATAGTTGGAAAACGAGATGGCTAATAAAAAGCGTTCGGCTAGCTCCAGTCGCTGGTTACAAGAACACTTTAGCGATAAATATGTACAGCAGGCACAGAAAAAGGGACTGCGTTCCCGTGCCTGGTTTAAACTTGATGAAATACAGCAGAGCGACAAACTGTTCAAACCGGGCATGACCGTGGTTGACCTGGGTGCCGCACCGGGCGGCTGGTCGCAGTATGTGGTCACCCAAATCGGCGGTACCGGGCGCATCATCGCCTGTGATATTTTGCCAATGGATCCTATCGTTGGCGTCGATTTCCTTCAGGGCGATTTTCGTGATGAACTGGTGCTGAAGGCGCTGTTGGAACGAGTAGGCGAGAGTAAGGTTCAGGTGGTCATGTCCGATATGGCCCCGAATATGAGTGGCACCCCGGCGGTCGATATTCCAAGGTCGATGTATCTGGTGGAGTTGGCGCTGGATATGTGTCGTGATGTCCTCGCACCAGGCGGAAGTTTCCTGGTGAAGGTGTTCCAGGGAGATGGCTTTGACGAGTACCTACGGGAAATTCGCTCCCTGTTTACGAAGGTTAAGATTCGTAAGCCAGACGCTTCCCGCGCCCGTTCGCGCGAAGTGTACATTGTAGCGACAGGGCGCAAACTGTAGTACCCTAACGCTGTTTGTTAACACAGTTGTAAGATGAGGTTAATCCCTTGAGTGACATGGCGAAAAACCTAATTCTCTGGTTAGTCATCGCGGTAGTGTTGATGTCTGTATTCCAGAGCTTTGGGCCCAGCGAGTCGAATGGCCGTAGGGTGGATTACTCTACCTTCATGTCCGAACTGACCCAGGACCAGGTTCGCGAAGCGCGAATCAACGGACGTGAAATTAACGTTACCAAGAAAGACAGTAACAAATACACGACCTACATCCCTGTCAACGATCCTAAGTTGCTGGATACGTTGTTAACGAAGAATGTGAAAGTGGTCGGCGAGCCGCCTGAAGAGCCGAGCCTGCTGGCTTCTATCTTTATCTCCTGGTTCCCGATGCTGTTGCTGATCGGGGTCTGGATCTTCTTTATGCGGCAAATGCAGGGCGGCGGCGGCAAGGGCGCGATGTCCTTCGGCAAGAGCAAGGCCCGCATGCTGACGGAAGACCAGATCAAGACCACTTTCGCCGATGTCGCCGGTTGTGACGAAGCGAAAGAAGAGGTGAGCGAACTGGTGGAATACCTGCGCGAGCCGAGCCGTTTCCAGAAATTGGGCGGCAAGATCCCGAAAGGCGTGCTTATGGTTGGCCCGCCGGGGACCGGTAAAACGCTGCTGGCGAAAGCGATCGCCGGCGAAGCGAAGGTGCCGTTCTTCACCATTTCCGGTTCTGACTTCGTCGAAATGTTCGTCGGTGTGGGTGCATCCCGCGTGCGCGACATGTTCGAACAAGCGAAGAAAGCCGCGCCGTGCATCATCTTCATCGATGAAATCGACGCCGTCGGCCGCCAGCGTGGCGCCGGCCTGGGTGGCGGTCACGATGAGCGCGAGCAGACTCTGAACCAGATGCTGGTTGAGATGGACGGTTTCGAAGGCAACGAAGGCATCATCGTCATCGCGGCCACCAACCGTCCTGACGTGCTTGACCCTGCGCTGCTGCGTCCGGGCCGCTTCGACCGTCAGGTCGTGGTCGGGCTGCCGGATGTGCGTGGCCGTGAGCAGATCCTGAAGGTGCACATGCGCCGCGTGCCGTTGGCTGCCGACATCGACGCCTCCGTCATTGCGCGCGGAACGCCGGGCTTCTCCGGTGCCGACCTGGCTAACCTGGTCAACGAAGCGGCGCTGTTCGCTGCCCGCGGCAACAAGCGCGTGGTGTCGATGGTGGAGTTCGAGAAAGCCAAAGACAAGATCATGATGGGTGCGGAACGTCGCTCCATGGTGATGACCGAAGCGCAGAAAGAGTCGACCGCGTATCACGAAGCGGGCCACGCCATCATTGGCCGCCTGGTTCCTGAACACGATCCGGTACACAAGGTGACGATCATTCCTCGTGGCCGTGCGCTCGGCGTGACCTTCTTCCTGCCGGAAGGGGATGCGATCAGCGCCAGCCGTCAGAAGCTGGAGAGCCAAATCTCCACTCTGTATGGCGGCCGTCTGGCGGAAGAGATCATCTACGGGCCGGAAAAAGTCTCTACCGGTGCGTCGAACGACATCAAAGTGGCGACCTCCATCGCCCGCAACATGGTGACCCAATGGGGCTTCTCCGAGAAGCTGGGGCCGCTGCTGTATGCGGAAGAAGAGGGCGAAGTGTTCCTGGGCCGTTCCGTGGCCAAGGCGAAGCACATGTCGGATGAAACCGCGCGCATCATCGACCAGGAAGTGAAGTCGCTGATCGAGCGTAACTACACGCGTGCTCGCTCGCTGTTGATGGAAAACATGGACATCCTGCACTCGATGAAGGATGCGCTGATGAAGTACGAAACCATCGATGCGCCGCAGATCGACGATCTGATGAACCGCAAAGACGTGCGTCCGCCGGCGGGTTGGGACGATGCGAACAAAGGCAACAGTTCCGACAACGGCGGCACCCCGAAAGCCCCGACGCCGGTAGATGAGCCGCGCACCCCAACGCCGGGCAACACCATGTCCGAACAGCTCGACAAGTAACAGCGGCTGTGTAATAACATCAAACCCCGGTACGCCGGGGTTTTTTTTTGCCCGGCGGGCAGTGAACCAGGCAACAGTAAGGTGGACCAACCATGCAGTTAACCGTGCGCGACATGACGCTCAACCTCTCCCATCCGCAGGTGATGGGTATCCTCAACGTGACGCCGGATTCGTTTTCCGACGGCGGCCGCCACAACACGCTGAACCAGGCGCTGCTGCACGCGCATGCGCTGATTTCGGCCGGTGCCACGATGATCGACATCGGCGGTGAATCGACCCGGCCGGGGGCGGCGGAGGTGAGTGAAGAGGAAGAATTGGAACGGGTCGTGCCGGTGGTGGAAGCGCTGGCGCAACGCTTCGAAGTCTTCATCTCGGTCGATACCTCGAAAGCGGGCGTGATCCGCGAATCGGCACACGCCGGCGCACACCTGATCAACGACATTCGCTCGCTGCAGGAGCCAGGTGCTCTTGCGGCGGCGGCGGAAAGCGGCCTGCCGGTTTGCCTGATGCACATGCAAGGGCAGCCACGCACCATGCAGCAGGCACCGCACTACGACGATCTGATCGCCGACGTTCAGGCGTTTTTCGAGCACCATATTCGGCGCTGCAACGAGGCGGGGATAACAAATCAGAAATTGCTGCTCGACCCAGGCTTCGGTTTCGGTAAAAATTTGGCGCACAACTATCAGCTTCTGGCACGGTTGTCGGAGTTTCATCATTTCGGTTTGCCGCTGTTAGTCGGCATGTCGCGCAAATCGATGATAGGACAACTGCTGAACGTACCGCCGGATCAACGGGTTATCGGCAGCGTGGCCTGCGCGGTAATTGCGGCGATGCAGGGCGCGCAGATTGTCAGAGTGCATGACGTTAAAGAAACCGTCGAGGCGATGCGTGTCGTCGAGGCAACACTTTCAGCTAAGGGACAGTAGAGACATGAGCGAGCGCAAATATTTTGGCACCGACGGCATCCGTGGCAAGGTCGGGGACAGCCCCATCACGCCGGACTTCGTGCTGAAGCTGGGCTGGGCGGCGGGTAAAGTGCTGGCGCGTCACGGTTCGCGCAAAATCATCATCGGTAAGGACACGCGCATCTCCGGTTATATGCTGGAGTCCGCGCTGGAGGCCGGCCTGGCGGCCGCAGGATTGTCCGCCTCCTTCACCGGGCCGATGCCCACCCCGGCGGTGGCTTATCTGACGCGCACCTTCCGCGCCGAAGCCGGCATCGTCATCTCCGCGTCGCATAACCCGTTTTATGACAACGGCATCAAGTTCTTCTCGATCGACGGCGCCAAGCTGCCGGACAACGTCGAAGAAGCGATCGAAGCCGAGATGGAAAAGCCGCTGACCTGCGTGGAGTCCGCCGAGCTGGGTAAAGCCAGCCGCATCATCGACGCCGCCGGCCGCTACATCGAATTTTGCAAAGGCACCTTCCCGAGCGAGCTGAGCCTGAAGGGGCTGAAAATCGTGGTTGACTGCGCCAACGGGGCGACTTACCACATCGCGCCGAGCGTGCTGCGCGAGCTGGGCGCCACGGTGATCGCCATCGGCGTTGAGCCGGACGGCATGAACATCAACGAAAAATGCGGCGCTACCGACGTGCGTCAGCTGCAGGAGCGCGTACTCAAGGAAAAAGCGCACGTGGGCCTGGCGTTCGACGGCGACGGCGATCGCGTGATGATGGTGGACCATCTGGGCAACAAGGTGGACGGCGATCAGATCCTGTACATCATCGCCCGTGAAGGCCTGCGTCAGGGCCAGCTGCGCGGCGGCGCAGTCGGCACCCTGATGAGCAATATGGGACTGGAGCTGGCGCTGAAACAGCTGGGCATTCCGTTCGCTCGCGCCAAAGTGGGCGACCGTTACGTGCTGGAGAAGCTGCAGGAGCTGGGCTGGCGCATCGGTGCGGAAAACTCCGGCCATGTGATCCTGCTGGACAAAACCACCACCGGCGACGGCATCGTGGCCGGGCTGCAGGTGCTGACCGCCATGGTGCGCAACCACATGAGCCTGCATGACCTGTGCAGCGGCATGAAGCTGCTGCCGCAGATCCTGGTCAACGTGCGCTTCGCCGGCGATCACAACCCGCTGGAGTCCGACGCGGTGCGTAAAGTCACCGAGCAGGTGGAAGCCGAACTGGCCGGCCGCGGCCGGGTGCTGCTGCGCAAATCGGGCACCGAACCGCTGATCCGCGTGATGGTGGAAGGCGAGGACGAACAGCAGGTGACCGCGCTGGCGCATCGCATCGCCGACGCGGTGAAATCCGCTGGTTAAAACAGACAGTTAGCCGCCGGGCTCGGCAAAGCTGAGCCCGGAGAGGCGATTGTTGGCGTTTTTTTCCGCAAACGCGCCGGCGGCTGCAAATTGCCCTTGCGCGGGTTGGCGGCTTTGGTTAGTATTCACACCCGCTTCAGTAGGCAGTTTATAAAAACGCCTGCTTGATGAGTGTGAAGCATTTGGCATGCGGTGAGGCCGCAAGGATACGGGTACTACTATGTACGAAGCTCTTCTGGTAATTTTCCTGCTGATCTCAATCGGGCTGGTCGCTCTGATTATGCTGCAGCAAGGTAAAGGCGCTGATATGGGAGCCTCTTTCGGAGCAGGTGCATCAGGCACGTTGTTCGGTTCGAGTGGTTCCGGTAACTTTATGACCCGCATGACTGCTGTGCTGGCGACGCTGTTCTTCGTCATCAGCCTGATTCTGGGCAACCTCAGCAGCAACCAAAGCAAGAAAGGCAGCGAGTGGGAAAACCTGGGTCAGCCAGTGAAAACTGAGCAGACAACCGCGCCGGCAGCACCTGCCAAGCCGAGCAGCGATATCCCGCAGTAAGCCGCAACAAAGTTTGAAAACGGTGGTTGTGAACTCGAAAGAACAACGGCCGTTAGCAGTAAGAATCAGTACCGAGGTGGTGGAATTGGTAGACACGCTACCTTGAGGTGGTAGTGCCCTAACGGGCTTGTGGGTTCGAGTCCCATCCTCGGTACCAAATCCCAGAGATAACTTGCAATTTTGCGATTATCGGCGTAGTATTTGCCACGTTTTCGGACGCGGGGTGGAGCAGCCTGGTAGCTCGTCGGGCTCATAACCCGAAGGTCGTCGGTTCAAATCCGGCCCCCGCAACCACTTTCCTTTAAGTGTTTATTTTCAAATACACTTTTCGATTGAAACCCGCTTTTCTCGATCAACATTTGAAAATGACACTTGCTCGAAAGTTGTACCGAGGCCGCCTAGCGGCAAACAGGGTCCAGTTGCATAAAGCCCCGATTTTTCGGGGTTTTTTGTTATTTGGCAACAGAAGCACTGGGCTATTTAGCCCTTTTTTTATGTCTTGGGGGTGGGCTTGTCCACATTAGAGCAACAGTTAACAGAGATGCTTTCGGCACCGGTAGAAGCGTTGGGCTTTGAGCTTGTAGGCATCGAATTCATTCGTGCGCGCCAATCGACGCTCCGCATCTATATTGATAGTGATAACGGCATCAATGTTGATGATTGCGCTGATGTCAGCCACCAGGTCAGCGCTGTATTGGACGTCGAAGATCCAATCACGGTCGCTTACAACTTGGAAGTCTCCTCTCCTGGCCTTGATCGCCCGATGTTCACCGCTGAGCACTATACGCGTTTCCTCGGTGAAGAAGTCAGCCTGGTCCTGCGCATGGCGGTACAAAACCGTCGCAAGTGGCAGGGTATTATCAAGTCTGTCGAAGGCGAGATGATCACGGTTACTGTGGAAGGGAAAGATGAAGTGTTCGCGCTGAGCAACATCCAGAAAGCGAACCTGGTACCCCACTTTTAAAGTTTGGAAGAGGCAACTAGGATGAACAAAGAGATTCTGGCTGTTGTTGAAGCAGTTTCCAATGAAAAATCCCTTCCGCGCGAGAAGATTTTCGAAGCGCTGGAAACTGCATTAGCCACCGCAACCAAGAAAAAATACGAGCAGGAAATCGACGTGCGCGTCAGCATTGACCGCAGAACCGGCGATTTCGATACCTTCCGCCGTTGGGTCGCCGTAGATGAAGTGACTCAGCCAACGCGTGAAATCACGCTGGAAGCCGCTCAGTTTGAAGACCCGAGCATCGAGCTCGGCGGCTACGTCGAAGATCAGATCGAGTCCGTGACCTTCGACCGTATCACCACCCAAACCGCCAAGCAGGTTATCGTGCAGAAAGTGCGCGAAGCCGAGCGTGCGATGGTGGTCGACGCTTTCCGTGAACACGAAGGTGAGATCGTCACCGGCGTGGTGAAGAAAGTGAACCGTGACAGCATCGCGCTGGATCTGGGCAACAACGCCGAAGCGGTGATTGGCCGTGAAGACATGCTGCCGCGCGAAAACTTCCGTCCGGGCGACCGCATTCGCGGCGTACTGTACGCCGTGCGTCCTGAAGCTCGCGGCGCGCAGCTGTTCGTCAGCCGTTCCAGCTCGGAAATGCTGAAAGAACTGTTCCGCATCGAAGTGCCGGAAATCGGCGAAGAAGTGATCGAAATTAAAGCGGCAGCCCGCGATCCTGGCTCCCGCGCGAAAATTGCAGTGAAAACCAACGACAAGCGCATCGACCCGGTCGGCGCCTGCGTAGGTATGCGCGGTGCGCGCGTTCAGGCCGTGTCGAGCGAGCTCGGCGGCGAACGCATCGACATCATCCTGTGGGATGATAACCCAGCGCAATTCGTCATCAACGCCATGGCGCCGGCCGACGTCGCGTCGATCGTGGTAGACGAAGATAACTGCACCATGGATATCGCCGTTGAAGCCAGCAACCTGGCGCAGGCGATCGGCCGTAACGGCCAAAACGTGCGTTTGGCTTCCCAGCTGCTGAAACAACACCGCGGCGACGATCGTTGGGAACTGAACGTGATGACGGCGGACGACCTGCAGGCCAAGCACCAGGCCGAGGCTCATGCCGCTATTGATACCTTCACCAAGTATCTTGATATCGACGAAGATTTCGCCACCGTACTGGTTGAAGAAGGCTTCTCCACGCTGGAAGAGCTGGCCTACGTGCCGATCAAAGAGCTGTTGGAAATCGACGGTCTGGATGAAGATACGGTTGAAGCATTGCGCGAACGCGCCAAAGCTGCATTGACCACGCTGGCCCTGGCACAAGAAGAAAGCCTGGGCGACAACAAACCGGCCGACGATTTGCTCAACCTGCCGGGTCTTGAGCGCAGCATGGCCTTTAAACTGGCCGCGCGTGGGGTTTGTACGCTGGAAGATCTTGCCGAGCAGGGTGTTGACGATCTGGCTGATATTGAAGGGCTTAGCGACGAGCAAGCCGGTGAGCTGATCATGGCTGCACGCAATATCTGTTGGTTTGGCGACAACGCGTAATAACTGTAGCAGGAAGGAACAGCATGACGACAGATGTAACCGTAAAATCGCTGGCAGCAGAGATTCAGACTCCGGTTGATCGCCTGGTACAGCAGTTTGCTGATGCAGGGATCAACAAGTCCGAGTCGGACTCTGTTACCCAGCAAGAAAAAGAAACATTGCTGGCGCACCTGAACCGTGAACACGGCAGCGCGCCGGGTAAACTCACTTTGCAGCGCAAAACGCGCAGCACCTTGAATATCCCGAGCACCGGCGGTAAAAGTAAATCGGTGCAAATTGAGGTCCGCAAGAAACGCACTTATGTAAATCGCGATACGCAGGAAGCCCAGTTGGCTGAAGCGGCAGAGCAGGCACAGCGTGAAGCGGAAGAGCAGGCACGGCGCGAAGCGGAAGAGCTCGCAAAACGCGAAGCGGAAGCGAAGCGCGCTGCCGAAGAGCAAGCCAAACGTGAGGCCGCGGAGATTGCTAAGCGTAATTCAGCGGAAAAAGAAAAAGTGACCAATCAACATACCGACGAAATGACCAAGCCAGCTCAGGCGGAAAAAGCACGCCGTGAAGCCGAAGCCGCTGAACTGAAACGCAAAGCGGAAGAGGAAGTGCGCCGCAAGGTTGAAGAGGAAGCCAAGCGCGTGGCGGAAGAAGCCCGTCGCATGGCCGAAGAGAACGGCGAGAAGTGGGCCCAGGCAGACGCGGCAAGCGCCGCGGTTGAAAGCGCCGACTATCACGTGACCACCTCTCAGCACGCCCGTGCCGCAGAAGACGAGAACGACGCCAAAGTTGAAGGCGATCGTCGCAGCCGCACCCGCGGCGGCAAAGCCACCAAGCAGAAGAAAGGCAACAAGCTGTCCGAGTCCAAAGCGGACCGCGAAGAAGCGCGTGCCGTTACCCGTGGCGGTAAAGGCAAACGCAAGCCTAGCGCTCTGCAGCAGGGCTTCAACAAGCCGGCGCAGGTGGTTAACCGTGACGTGGTGATCGGCGAAACCATCACCGTGGCCGAGCTGGCCAACAAGATGGCGGTAAAAGGTTCTCAGGTCATCAAAGTGATGATGAAGCTGGGCGCCATGGCCACCATCAACCAGGTTATCGACCAGGAAACCGCACAGCTGGTTGCCGAAGAGATGGGCCACAAAGTTATCCTGCGTCGTGAAAACGAGCTGGAAGAAGCGCTGATGAGCGACCGTGATACGGGCGCTGCGGCCGAGCCGCGCGCGCCGGTCGTGACCATCATGGGCCACGTTGACCACGGTAAAACCTCTCTGCTGGACTACATCCGCTCCACCAAAGTGGCGGCGGGCGAAGCCGGCGGCATCACCCAGCACATCGGTGCCTACCACGTAGAAACCGAGAACGGCATGATCACCTTCCTGGATACCCCGGGCCACGCCGCGTTTACCTCGATGCGTGCTCGCGGTGCTCAGGCGACTGACATCGTGGTTCTGGTAGTGGCGGCCGACGACGGCGTGATGCCACAGACCATCGAAGCTATCCAGCACGCGAAAGCGGCGCAGGTGCCGTTGGTGGTTGCGGTGAACAAAATCGACAAGCCGGAAGCCGATCCGGACCGCGTTAAGCAGGAACTGTCTCAGTACGGCGTTATGCCGGAAGAGTGGGGCGGCGAAGCGCAGTTCGTCCACGTGTCCGCGAAAGCCGGTACCGGTATTGACGAGCTGCTGCAGGCTATCCTGCTGCAGGCCGAAGTGCTGGAGCTGAAAGCGGTTCGCAGCGGCATGGCGAGCGGCGTGGTGATCGAGTCCTTCCTGGATAAAGGCCGTGGCCCTGTGGCTACCGTGCTGGTTCAGGAAGGTACGCTGAACAAGGGCGACATCGTCCTGTGCGGCTTCGAATACGGCCGTGTGCGTGCGATGCGTGACGAGCTGGGCCGTGAAGTGACCTCTGCCGGTCCGTCTATCCCTGTGGAAATCCTGGGTCTGTCCAGCGTGCCTGCAGCGGGTGATGAAGCGACCGTGGTGCGTGACGAGAAGAAAGCGCGTGAAGTGGCGCTGTACCGTCAGGGCAAGTTCCGCGAAGTCAAACTGGCGCGTCAGCAGAAGTCCAAGCTGGAAAACATGTTCGCCAATATGACCGACGGCGAAGTGTCCGAGCTGAACATTGTACTGAAGTCCGACGTACAGGGTTCTTGCGAAGCGATCAGCGACTCGCTGCTGAAACTCTCCACCGACGAAGTGAAGGTGAAGATTGTCGGCTCCGGCGTAGGTGGTATCACCGAAACCGACGCGACGCTGGCTGCGGCTTCCAACGCCATCATCCTGGGCTTCAACGTGCGTGCCGACGCTTCTGCGCGCCGCGTAATCGAAGCGGAAAGCCTGGATCTGCGTTACTACTCCGTGATCTATAACCTGATCGACGAAGTGAAGCAGGCGATGAGCGGTATGCTGGCGCCGGAATACAAGCAGCAGATCATCGGCCTGGCCGAAGTGCGCGACGTGTTCAAATCGCCTAAGTTCGGCGCTATCGCCGGCTGTATGGTTACCGAAGGGACCATCAAGCGTCACAACCCAATCCGCGTACTGCGCGACAACGTGGTTATCTATGAAGGCGAGCTGGAATCCCTGCGCCGCTTCAAAGATGACGTTAACGAAGTCCGTAACGGCATGGAATGTGGTATCGGCGTTAAGAACTATAACGACGTGCGCGTCGGCGACATGATCGAAGTGTTCGAAATCATTGAGATCCAACGCACCATCGCTTAACGATTGCACATCTGCTTATATCTGTTTACGGGGGGCCTTTGTGCCCCCCGATTTGTCTGGAGAATCCAAAATGGCAAAAGAATTCAGCCGCGGTCAACGCGTGGCGCAAGAGATGCAGAAAGAGATTGCGATCATTCTGCAGCGTGAAGTGAAAGATCCGCGCGTCGGCATGGCGACCGTTTCCGGCGTGGAAGTGTCCCGAGACCTGGCGTATGCCAAGGTTTACGTCACCTTCCTGAACGTGCTGACCGAGAACCACGATCCGGATCTGGTCACCAACGGCATTAAAGCGTTGCAGGACGCTTCCGGCTACATCCGCACCCTGCTGGGCAAAGCGATGCGCCTGCGCGTGGTGCCGGAGTTGACCTTCGCCTACGACAACTCCCTGGTGGAAGGCATGCGCATGTCCAACCTGGTGACCAACGTGGTGAAGAACGACGCCGAGCGCCGTTCCGCCTCAGGCGATGACAAGGAGGATTAATGAGTCGCCCTCGTCGCCGCGGCCGTGATATCCACGGCGTGCTGTTGCTGGACAAGCCGCAAGGCTTGTCATCCAACGATGCGCTGCAAAAAGTAAAACGCCTGTACAACGCGAACCGGGCGGGCCATACCGGCGCGCTCGATCCGTTGGCGACCGGCATGCTGCCTATCTGCCTGGGCGAAGCGACCAAGTTTTCGCAATACCTGCTCGATTCCGACAAGCGTTATCGGGTGATTGCCAAGCTGGGGCAGCGCACCGATACCTCCGACGCCGACGGCCAGATCGTGCAGGTGCGCCCGGTGAATTTTACCCAGGCGCAGCTCGACGCGGCGCTGGACACCTTCCGCGGCGATATCCAGCAGGTGCCGTCGATGTATTCGGCGCTGAAATACCAAGGCAAGAAACTCTACGAGTATGCGCGCCAGGGGATTGAAGTGCCGCGCGAAGCGCGCAGCATCACGGTGTACGAGCTGCAGTTTATCCGCTGGGAAGGGGATGAGTTGGAGTTGGAGATCCACTGCTCGAAAGGTACCTACATCCGCACCATCACCGACGATCTCGGCGAGCTGCTGGGCTGCGGCGCGCACGTGATCTATCTGCGCCGCCTGCAGGTGGCGACTTATCCGATCGCGCGCATGGTGACGCTGGAACAGCTGAACGCTTTGCTGGCACAGGCGCAGGAACAAGACATCGCACCCGGCGAACTGCTCGATCCGCTGCTGATGCCGATGGACAGCCCGGTTGAGAACTATCCGGAAGTGAATTTGCTGCCGGTGGTGGCGGGCTACGTCAAACAGGGGCAACCGGTGCAAGTGGCCGGCGCGCCGGCTTCCGGCCTGGTGCGTATCACCGAGGGTGAAGAGCGAAAATTCATCGGCGTTGGTGACATCGCCGAGGACGGTCGTGTGGCGCCGCGCCGCCTGGTGGTCGAGCATTTCGACTGACGGCGGGGCACTGCGTCGCCTTGCGATCGCACTGCGCTAAGAGTAGAATGGCGCAGCTTATGCATTGGGTTGCTGAATTAGAGATCGGCGCCTGTTTTTATTATCTATAATCTGGAGTATTACAATGTCTCTAAGTGTTGAAGCTAAAGCTCAAATCGTAGCTGATTTCGGTCGTGGTACTAACGACAGCGGTTCTACCGAAGTTCAGGTTGCCCTGCTGACTGCGCAGATCAACCATCTGCAAGGCCACTTCTCCGAGCACAAAAAAGATCACCACAGCCGTCGTGGTCTGCTGCGTATGGTTTCTCAGCGTCGTAAGCTGCTGGACTACCTGAAGCGTAAAGATGTAGCACGTTACACCAGCCTGATCGAGCGTCTGGGTCTGCGTCGCTAATCTAGCAAGTTTCAGTGGAAAGGGGCCTATTTTGGCCCCTTTCTTCTAGGAAGCATAAGCAAATCAGGTTAATGTATTACTGATGTTTCCAAACAGGTTCTTCCGTTACAGAGGTTCGCGCGGCTAATGAGAGGCTTTATCTCCCGTCTGAGATAAGGATTGTCATTAGTCGCGAGGATGTAGTGAGAAGGCAAATCGAGTCACAGGCGTGTCGAGTCGTCAATGCGATTGCGCGCCGCTAATCAAGGATATAATTTTGCTGACACCGATCATTCGCAAATTCCAGTATGGCCAGCATACCGTCACCATCGAAACCGGTATGATGGCTCGTCAGGCCACTGCCGCCGTTATGGTGAGCATGGATGACACCGCCGTCTTCGTTACCGTCGTTGGCCAGAAAAAAGCCAAACCGGGCCAGAGCTTCTTCCCGCTGACCGTTAACTACCAAGAGCGTACCTACGCCGCCGGCCGTATCCCGGGCAGCTTCTTCCGTCGCGAAGGCCGTCCGAGCGAAGGCGAGACGCTGACTTCCCGTCTGATTGACCGTCCGATCCGCCCACTGTTCCCGGACAGCTTCCTGAACGAAGTTCAGGTGATCGCGACCGTGGTTTCCGTTAACCCGCAGGTGAACCCGGACATCGTTGCGATGATCGGTGCTTCCGCGGCCCTGAGCCTGTCCGGTATTCCGTTCAACGGCCCAATCGGTGCAGCGCGCGTGGGTTACATCAACGACCAGTACGTACTGAACCCAACGACTGACGAACTGAAAGAAAGCCGTCTGGATCTGGTGGTTGCCGGTACTGCGGGTGCGGTGCTGATGGTTGAATCCGAAGCGGACGTGCTGAGCGAAGACCAGATGCTGGGCGCCGTGGTGTTCGGCCACGACCAGCAGCAAGTGGTTATCGAAAACATCAACGCGTTGGTTGCCGAAGCCGGCAAGCCGAAGTGGGATTGGCAGGCGCCTGCGGTCAACGAAGCGCTGCACGCGCGCGTGGCTGAACTGGCCGAAGCTCGCCTGGGCGACGCTTACCACATCACCGAAAAACAAGAGCGCTACGCTCAGGTTGACGCGATCAAAGACAGCGTCGTTGAAACCCTGCTGGCGCAGGACGAGACTCTGGATGCCTCTGAAATTCAAGACATCCTGGGCAACGTCGAGAAAAACGTGGTGCGCAGCCGCGTACTGCGTGGCGAGCCGCGTATCGACGGCCGTGAAAAAGACATGATCCGTGGCCTGGACGTGCGTACCGGCGTACTGCCGCGCACCCACGGTTCCGCGCTGTTCACCCGTGGTGAAACTCAGGCGCTGGTTACCGCGACCCTGGGCACCGCGCGCGACGCACAGAACCTGGACGAGCTGATGGGCGAAAAGACCGACAGCTTCCTGTTCCACTACAACTTCCCTCCGTACTCCGTGGGCGAAACCGGCATGGTCGGTTCACCTAAGCGTCGTGAAATCGGTCACGGTCGCCTGGCGAAACGCGGCGTATTGGCTATGATGCCTAAACCGGAAGATTTCCCGTACACCGTTCGCGTGGTGTCTGAAATCACCGAATCCAACGGTTCTTCTTCCATGGCTTCCGTGTGCGGTGCGTCTCTGGCGCTGATGGACGCTGGCGTGCCAATCAAGGCTGCCGTTGCGGGTATCGCGATGGGCCTGGTGAAAGAAGCCGATAACTTTGTGGTTCTGTCCGACATTCTGGGTGACGAAGATCACCTCGGCGACATGGACTTCAAAGTGGCCGGTAGCCGCGACGGTATCACCGCGCTGCAGATGGACATCAAAATCGAAGGCATCACCCGCGAAATCATGCAGGTGGCTCTGAACCAGGCCAAGGGCGCGCGTCTGCACATCCTGGGCGTGATGGAACAGGCTATCAGCACCCCGCGCGGCGATATCTCCGAATTCGCACCGCGTATTCATACTATCCGCATCAACCCGGATAAAATCAAAGACGTGATCGGTAAGGGCGGTTCCGTTATCCGCGCACTGACCGAAGAGACTGGCACTACCATCGAAATCGAAGATGATGGTACAGTTAAAATCGCTGCGACCGACGGTGAGAAGGCGAAATTCGCTATCCGTCGTATCGAAGAGATCACGGCAGAGATCGAAGTGGGCCGTATCTATCAGGGTAAAGTGACCCGTATCGTTGATTTCGGCGCGTTCGTCGCCATCGGCGGTGGTAAAGAAGGTCTGGTACACATTTCTCAGATCGCCGACAAGCGCGTCGAGAAAGTGACCGACTATCTGCAGATGGGTCAGGAAGTACCGGTTAAGGTGCTGGAAGTTGACCGTCAGGGCCGCGTGCGTCTGAGCATCAAAGAAGCGATGGCGCCGGAAGCGGGTTCACCTGCGCCTGAAGCAGAATAACTGTATAGATAGTTTTACAGCTCCCCGCCATGGGGTTGGGAGCTGTTCGTATCGCGCGGGTAGGATGCCCGCGTATTAGCAAACGGAGGACAGGACGTTCATCCAATGTTTGTCTTCGGGAGTGGGAAATGAAGCCTTTCTTGCGCTGGTGTTACGTTGCGACAGCACTCATGCTGGCAGGATGCAGCAACCATGATTGGCGTAAAGACGAAGTTTTGGCAATCCCGTTGCAGCCAACGTTGCAGCAGGAAGTGATCCTGGCGCGCATGGAACAAATTCTTGCCAGCCGGGCACTGACGGACGACGAACGCGCACAGCTTTTATATGAGCGCGGTGTGCTGTATGATAGCCTCGGGTTACGTGCATTAGCGCGCAATGATTTCTCGCAGGCGCTGGCGATACGTCCCGACATGCCGGAAGTTTTCAACTACCTGGGCATTTACTTAACGCAGGCAGGCAATTTTGATGCTGCCTATGAAGCGTTTGATTCTGTACTAGAGCTTGATCCAACTTACAATTACGCGCGTTTAAACCGGGGCATCGCACTGTATTATGGCGGCCGCTTCCCGTTGGCGCAGGATGATCTGCAGGCGTTTTATCAAGACGACCCAAACGATCCCTTCCGTTCGTTATGGCTGTATCTGGTGGAGCGAGAAATCGATCCCAAGAAGGCCGAGGTAGCGCTTCAGCAGCGCTATGACAAAGCGGACAGAGGGCAATGGGGATGGAATATTGTCGAATTCTACCTGGGCAAGATCAGCGAAAAAACGCTGATGGAACGCCTCAAGGCAGATGCAACGGATAACACTTCGCTCGCTGAGCATCTCAGTGAAACTGACTTCTATTTGGGTAAACACTACCTGAGTCTGGGGGACAAGGACACCGCTTCGGCGCTGTTCAAACTGACGGTGTCTAACAACGTTCACAACTTCGTTGAGCACCGCTATGCATTGTTGGAATTGGCGCTTTTGGGCCAAGAGCAAGACGACCTATCGGAATCGGACCAGCAATAGCTGACGAACACCTATCAGCCTGATGGACATTGGTTTTTAACCAAAGTTATCGCCTTCACGGGCGAGGGCTTTTTTGTTCGTTTTATAATCTAATTTGAGCCGGTTCACACTTTTCAATGAAAATGACTGAAAATTTTCTCGACGAGTTATGTAGACTGGCTGCCATTATTAATGAGGCACGTGTACATGACGACTGAGTTTGAAACCTCTTTTGCTGATCTGGGGCTGTCTGCTCCAATCATTTCCGCCCTGAACGATCTGGGCTATGAAAAACCATCTCCGATCCAGGCTGAGTGTATTCCTCACCTGTTGAACGGCCGCGACGTGCTGGGCATGGCACAGACCGGTAGTGGTAAAACTGCAGCGTTCTCGCTGCCGCTGCTGCACAACCTGCAGGCAGACCTGAAAGCACCTCAGATCCTGGTGCTGGCACCGACCCGCGAACTGGCGGTTCAGGTTGCCGAAGCGATGACCGATTTCTCCAAACACATGAACGGCGTCAACGTGGTAGCCCTGTACGGCGGCCAGCGTTACGACGTGCAGCTGCGCGCTCTGCGCCAGGGCCCGCAAATCGTTGTGGGTACCCCAGGCCGCCTGCTGGACCACCTGAAGCGCGGCACCCTGAACCTCTCTAACCTGAGCGGTCTGGTGCTGGATGAAGCCGACGAAATGCTGCGCATGGGCTTTATCGAAGACGTAGAAACCATCATGGCTGAGATCCCGGCTGAACATCAGACCGCGCTGTTCTCCGCCACCATGCCGGAAGCGATCCGTCGCATCACCCGCCGCTTCATGAAAGAGCCGCAGGAAGTGCGCATCCAGTCCAGCGTGACCACCCGTCCGGACATCAGCCAGAGCTACTGGTCGGTCTACGGCATGCGTAAAAACGAAGCGCTGGTGCGTTTCCTGGAAGCTGAAGATTTTGACGCGGCGATCATCTTCGTCCGTACCAAGAACGCGACCCTGGAAGTGGCCGAAGCGCTGGAGCGCAGCGGTTACAGCAGCGCCGCGCTGAACGGCGACATGAACCAGGCGCTGCGTGAGCAGACCCTGGAGCGTCTGAAAGACGGTCGTCTGGATATCCTGATCGCGACCGACGTTGCGGCACGTGGCCTGGACGTTGAGCGCATCAGCCTGGTTGTCAACTATGACATCCCGATGGACTCCGAGTCTTACGTTCACCGTATCGGCCGTACCGGTCGTGCGGGCCGCGCCGGCCGCGCGCTGCTGTTCGTGGAAAACCGCGAACGCCGCCTGCTGCGCAACATTGAACGCACCATGAAGCTGACCATCCCGGAAGTGGAACTGCCGAACGCAGAACTGCTGGGTGAGCGTCGTCTGGCCAAGTTCGCCGCAAAAGTTCAGCAGCAGCTGGAAAGCAGCGATCTGGATCTGTACCGCGCACTGCTGACCAAACTGCAGCCGGAAGAAGAGCTGGATATGGAAACCCTGGCCGCAGCGCTGCTGAAAATGGCACAGGGCGAACGTCCGCTGATCCTGCCACCGGATCCGGTCTTCAAGCCGCGTCAGCGCCGCGAGTTCAACGACCGTGACGATCGTCGCGGTGACCGTCGCGACAGCCGCGATAGCCGTGACGGCGACCGTCCGCGTCGCGAACGTCGTGACGTTGGCGAAATGCAGCTGTACCGCATCGAAGTGGGCCGTGACGATGGCGTAGAAGTCCGTCACATCGTTGGCGCTATCGCTAACGAAGGCGACATCAGCAGCCGTTACATCGGTAACATCAAGCTGTTTGCTTCCCACTCCACCATCGAGCTGCCAAAAGGCATGCCGGGCGAGATCCTGAATCACTTCACTCGCACCCGCATTCTGAACAAGCCGATGAACATGCAGCTGCTGGGCGATGCACAGCCGTTCGAACGTCGCGAGCGTCGTGACGGTGGCAACGGTGGCGAGCGTCGTGGTAACGGTCGTCCGTTCAACGGCGAACGTCGCGAAGGCGGCCCACGTCGTTCCTTCGGCGAACGTCGTGAAGGCGGCAACGGCGGCGAGCGTCGTGGCGGTAACTACAACCGTGACGGCAAACCGGCGCCACGCCGTGATGACGGCGCACCGGCAGCACCACGTCGTCGTTTCGGCGACGCGTAATCGCTGATTCACCGTTCGCGGTGAAGCGCTCTGAAAAACCAGCCTGCGGGCTGGTTTTTTTATGCCTGAAAGTTGCCGTCAAACGTCCCTGAATGGCGTATCATTCATAAGGTTTTTTCTTACGGATGATATGCACGGGAGATGCCATGAGTTGGCAGCAGTTCAAATCTCAATACCTGGTGCGCTTTTGGGCGCCGCTGCCGGCGGTGGTCGCCGCCGGGATCCTTTCTACCTACTACTTCGGCATGACCGGCACCTTCTGGGCGGTGACCGGCGAGTTCACCCGCTGGGGCGGCCATGTGCTGCAGTGGTTCGGCCTGCACCCCGAGCAGTGGGGCTATTTCAAGGTTATCGGCCTGCAGGGCACGCCGCTGGAGCGCATCGACGGGCGCATGATCATCGGTATGTTCGCCGGCTGCATCGCCGCCGCGCTGTGGGCCAACAACATCAAGCTGCGCCAGCCGCAGCACCGCATTCGCATCGTGCAGGCGCTGCTGGGCGGCATTATCGCCGGCTTCGGCGCGCGCCTGGCGATGGGTTGCAACCTGGCGGCGTTCTTCACCGGCATTCCGCAGTTCTCGCTGCACGCCTGGTTCTTCGCGCTGGCGACCGCCGCGGGTTCGTACTTCGGTGCCAAATTCACGCTGCTGCCGATGTTCCGCATCCCGGTCAAATTGCAAAAGGTGAAGGCCGCCGCGCCGCTGACGCAGAAACCTGAGCAGGCGCGCCGCCGCTTCCGGTTGGGCATGGCGGTCTTCGGCCTGGCGGTGGCCTGGTCGCTGTGGACGCTGTTCGATGCGCCGAAACTCGGCATCGCCATGCTGTTCGGCATCGGCTTCGGTCTGCTGATCGAACGCGCGCAGATCTGCTTCACCTCGGCGTTCCGCGATCTGTGGATCACCGGCCGCACCCACATGGCGAAAGCCATCATCATCGGCATGGCGGTGAGCGCTATCGGCATCTTCAGCTACGTGCAGCTCGGCGTGGCGCCGAAAATCATGTGGGCCGGCCCGAATGCGGTGCTGGGCGGCTTGCTGTTCGGCTTCGGCATCGTGCTGGCCGGCGGTTGCGAGACCGGCTGGATGTACCGCGCGGTGGAAGGGCAGGTGCACTACTGGTGGGTGGGGCTGGGCAACATCATCGGCGCCACGCTGCTGGCCTATTACTGGGACGATCTGGCGCCGGCGCTGGCGACCGACTACGACAAGATCAACTTGCTCGATACCTTCGGCCCGATCGGCGGCCTGCTGGTGACCTATCTGCTGCTGGCGCTGGCCTTCGCTGCCATGCTGTGGTGGGAGAAACGCTTTTTCCGCGCCCGGCCTGAGGCGCAGGTGGTGAATTTGAGGAGCATGCCATGAAAGAGACGACGATAGTGCCGGACTACCGGCTGGACATGCTGGGCGAGCCTTGCCCGTACCCGGCGGTGGCGACGCTGGAGGCGATGCCGCAGCTGAAGCCAGGGGAAATCCTGGAGGTGATCAGCGATTGCCCGCAGTCGATCAACAACATTCCGCTCGACGCGCGCAACCACGGCTACAAGGTGCTGGATATCCAGCAGGACGGGCCGACCATCCGCTATTTGATCCAGCGTTAACGCCGAGGCGGTGGGGCTCCCCACCGCCTTTTCGCGTTTTATCCCTGCACGATGTCGCCTTGCACTCCGGCAACAATCTCGAACGAACGCAGCCGCGCCTGGTGATCGAAAATCTGGCCGTTGACCATGATCTCGTCGGCATCGGTTTCACGCAGCAGCGTTTGCAACCCGTGACGCACGGTTTTTTCATCGCCGACGATCGACATCCGCAGCGCCTGCTCGACGCCGTATTGCTCACCGGCGGTCCACAGCGCGTGGATGTTATCCACCGGCGGTGGCAGCGGGCCGGGCGAACCGCGGCGCAGATTGATGAACTGCTGCTGCATCGAGCTGAACAGGAAGCGCGCATCGCTATCGCTCTCAGCGGCGATCACGTTGACGCACACCATGGCGTGCGGCTGCGCCAGCTGTTTGGACGGTTTGAAGTTCTCGCGGTACAGCTGCAGCGCCTGGAACAGCATATCCGGGGCGAAGTGCGAGGCGAAGGCGAACGGCAGGCCGAGCTGCGCCGCCAGCTGCGCGCTATAGAGGCTGGAGCCGAGCAGCCAGAGCGGCACGTGCAGCCCCTGGCCAGGCACCGCCTGCACCGGCTGGCCGGGCTGCGCGTCGCAGAAGTAGTTTTGCAGCTCCTGCACGTCGCGCGGGAAGGTATCCACATCGCCGGACAGATGGCGACGCAACGCCATCATGGTGCGCTGATCGGTGCCGGGCGCGCGGCCCAGCCCCAGGTCAATGCGCCCTGGGTAAAGCGACTCCAGCGTGCCGAACTGTTCGGCGATCACCAGCGGCGCATGGTTCGGCAGCATCACGCCTCCGGAGCCGAGGCGAATGCTCTGGGTGCCGGCGGCCAGATAGCCCAGCAGCACCGAGGTGGCGGCGCTGCCGATGCCGGTCATGTTGTGGTGCTCGGCCAGCCAGTAGCGCCGGTAGCCCCAGCGTTCGGCGTGCTGTGCCAGATCCAGCGAACAGTGGAAAGCGTCGCGCGCTTTGGCCCCTTGCGGGATTGGCGATAAATCCAGTACCGACAGCGGTACGGCAGTGTTTTCAGTCATGACATCGTCCATCAGAGAGTGGATCGCTTAAAGGGCGATTGCAGGAGTCTGCATACCAAAAAGCCGAAAATGATGCTTTTTAGTGTTAAAAGCATAATCCAATTTATAGTTATAAAAGAGGAGATATGTGCTTGTGATATCCTCATGAGAGCAATGGTGTTTTTTGGAGCAATTTGAGATATGGAAATGATGATCCCCGCCCGCCGCTTACCGTTCCGGGAGCCGATATAATGAAAAAAAAGACGCTGTTTACCCTGTTGCTGATGATGGTGGCGATCGCATTGGCGATCCTGTTCCGCGCGCATAATCAGGATCTGTTACTGCAGGGTGAAGTGGACGCCCCCGAAGTGATCGTCGCTTCCAAAGCGAAAGGCCGGGTGGTTGAACGCCTGATCGAACGCGGCGACGACGTGAAAAGCGGCCAGCTGATTATTCAGCTCGACAGCCCCGAACTGATGGCGCAGCTGCGTTCCGCGCAGGCGACGCGCGACGAAGCCAAGGCGCAGCTCGATCAGTCGCTGCACGGCACCCGTGAAGAGAGCATCCGCAACCTGCGAGCCAACCTGGCGCAGGCCGAGGCGCAGTACCGCAACGCGCAAAACGACTACAACCGCAACCTGAGCGTGTCCGGCAAGGGTTATATCTCGAAGTCCGAGCTGGACGCTTCGCGCCGGTCGCGCGATACCGCCTTCCAGCAGGTGCAGGCGGCCAAGGCCAACCTGGACGAAGGTATCAACGGCGACCGCGTCGAGCTGCGGCAACAATACGCGGCGGCGCTGCGGGCGGCGGAAGAGAACCTGCTGCAGATCCAGGCGCAGAGCGACGATCTGCAGGTGAAAGCGCCGGTAGACGGCGAAGTGGGGCCGATCCCGGCCGAAGTGGGCGAATTGCTGAACGCCGGCAGCCCGCTGGTGACGCTGATCCGGGTGCCGGACGCCTACTTCGTGTTTAACCTGCGCGAAGACATCCTGGCCCACGTGCGCAAAGGCGACAAGGTCAAGCTGCGGGTGCCGGCGCTGAAGGACAAAATGATCGACACCGAGGTGCGCTACATCGCGCCGCTGGGGGATTACGCCACCAAACGCGCCACCCGCGCCACCGGCGACTTCGACCTGAAAACCTTCGAAGTGCGCCTGTATCCGTCACAGCCGGTGGACGGCCTGCGTCCGGGGATGAGCACCTTATGGCAATGGAAAGAGTAAGGGCCGGCTGGCGCTGCTTCAGTCACGCGTTCGATAAAGAGTGCCGCGTCGCCTTTCGCAGCCCGGTGGTGCACTGGCTGAGCTGGATCTTTCCGCTGATCCTGTTTGGGCTGATCAGCAGCAACTTCTCCGAAGGCACGCTGCTCGATCTGCCGGTCTCGGTGGTGGACAGCGATCACAGCCCGCTGTCCAAGTCGCTGACGCGGCGGTTGGACGCCGGGTCACACGCCCACGTCGAGGCCTACGGCGGCGGGCTGCCGGAGTCGCTGAACCGCCTGCGCAGCGCGCAGGATTACGCGTTGCTGTACATCCCGCCGGACTTTGAGGCCAACGCGCTGTCGGGCAAGCAGCCGAGCGTGGTGATGTACTACAACGCGTTGTTCTACGGCGCCGGGCTGTACTCCACTCAGGACTTCGGCGGCCTGATGAACGAAATCAACGCCAGCACCCGCAGCATCATCGCCACCGAGATGGGCAAATCGCTGCCGCCGCTGGCGGACGTGACGCTCTCTTACGGCAGCCTGTTCAACGCCAGCGGCAGCTATATCTATTATCAGCAGTTCGCCGCCACCATTCACCTGCTGCAGCTGTTCGTGGTGACCTGCATGATCTACGTGCTGGCGCGCAGCAAATCGCTGCTGCAGGCCAAGCCGTTCAGCCTGGCGCTGCTCGGCAAGCTGGCGCCTTACACGCTGTGTTTCACCACCCTGCTGATGGTGGAGATCGCGGCGCTGGTGGGCATCTTTGACGCCCGCGTCAGCGGCAACCCGCTGTTTATGCTGATGATCGGCCTGTTTTACGTGATGGCGGCGCAGAGCATCGGCCTGCTGCTGTACACCTTTACCGGCAGCACCATCACCGCCTACAGCCTGATCGGTATTTTGGTCAGTATCGCGATGACCTTCTCCGGCATGGCGGTGCCTGAGCTGTCGATGCCGCTGCCGGCGCGCATCATTTCCAACATCGAACCGCTGACCCACGCGCTGTACGCCATGTTCGACGTGTTCCTGCGGCAGGTGCACGCCAGCGCCATCTTCAGCGTGTGTGCGCTGCTGGCGGTCTACCCGCTGGTGGCCGCGCTGCTGGTGCGTAATCGCCTGCCGGCGCGGCTGGCAAAAGAGGGGAACGCCGGATGAAGCTCTATTGGCAAACCTTCGTTAAGGTGCTGCTCGGCATGCTCGAGCGGCCGGTGTGGCTGATGCTGATCCTGTCGCTGTGCATCATGAGCATGGTGTACGCCAATCGCACGGTGTGGGATCTGCCGGTGGGGGTGGTCGATCAGGACCACAGCACCGCCAGCCGGAAGCTGATTCGTCAGCTGGACGCCACCTCCAAGATAGCGATCGAAACCTACGACAGCCTGGAACAGGCGCAGCGCGATCTCGGCTGGCGCAAGCTGTTTGCGGTGATCATCATGCCGGTGGATCTGGAGAAGAAGATCCTCAGCGGGCAGAACATCGTGGTGCCGGTGTACGGCGACGCCACCAACCGCCTGGCCAATGGCCAGATCCAACAGGACGTGGTGGCGGCCTACCAGCAGCTGCTGACGGAGTACAACAACGGGCTGCTGCTGCGCAGCGGCTTCAGCGAACGGCAGGCGCAGATACTGCTGACGCCGATACTGGGGCAAACGCTGGACGTGTTTAACCCCGGTATCAGCTTCGCGGCGATCATCTTCCCCGGCCTGCTGGTGATGCTGCTGCAGCACTCGCTGCTGATCGCCTGTATCCGCGTCAACATCGCCATGAAGAGCATGCCCGGCGGCAAGGCGCCGCTGGCGGCGCACCTCGGTGGGCTGACGGCGCTGCTGCCGATCTGGCTGTTCCTGTCTATCGTGCTGTTCGTGCTGTGGCCGTGGGTATTGGGCTACAGGCAGACGGCGAACATCGCCGAACTGCTGCTGCTGACCTTCCCGTTCCTGCTGGCGGTACTGGGGCTGGGCAAGCTGGTGACCGAGTGCCTACGCAGCGTCGAAATGATCTACCTGACGCTGGCGTTCATCACCACGCCGATCTTCTACCTGTCCGGCACCATCTGGCCGTTGCAGTCGATGCCGGCCTGGGTGCGCGCCATCTCGTACAGCATTCCCTCCACCTGGGGCACCAAGGCGATCGCCGGCGTCAACCAGATGGGGCTGTCGCTGAACGAAGTGTGGGGCGACGTGATGATGATGCTGGTGCTCGGCGTGGTCTACACCCTGCTGGGCTTCGGCGTGGGCTTCTTGCGCAACAGCGTGGCGCTGCGCGGGATGTTCAGGAAGCGGCGGGCGAGTTGATTGAAAACTCCCCTCCGTGAGGAGGGGAGCGAGGATCACCCCACCAACTCCAACCCGGCCACGCTGCGCCAGTAGCCGTTGCAGTCGGCGTGGTCGGTCAAGGTCAGCGGCTGCTCGCCGCGTTCGTTGGCGCGGAAGGCATCGATTTGCGCCAGCGTCTCGGCGCCCTGCGGCGATAGCCGCACGATGTCCACCAGCCCCTGCATGCTCGGCAGCTCGTTGCCGAGGTTGTAGCAGTAGCCGCTCATGGTCTGGATGCCGTTGAGCACGAACACCTGCTGTTGCTCCTGCGAACGCATCATGCGGCCCTGCGGATACTTGATGCAGCAGGTTTCGCACTCGTCCTTGCCGCGGTTCTCCGAGCGGGCGGTGAAGCAGCGCGCCGAATAGGCCAGCGGCAGGTGGCCGTAGCTCAGCACCTCCACCTCGAAGTCGTGGCGGAACCCCAGCTCGTCGCACTGGGCCAGCAGGTTGGCCAGCCAGTCGCGTGAAAGTTCGACCGGCATGCACCAGCGCATCATGCCCTGGCGGCGCAGCAGGCGCAGGGTATAGGCGTTGTAGCAGTTCAGCGCATGGCCGGCGACGAACGGCAGACCGCGCTCCGCCGCCATGTTCACCGCGCCCAGATCGTTGGCTTCAAACAGGAACTCGCCGTTCTCCACATAGCGTTTCAGTTCATTCAGCTCGGATGGCGCCTGCAACAGCGCCAGCGTGGAGATCACCACCTGCTTGCCGCTGCGGGCGATTTCGCGCGCCAGCGCCAGCCAATCGCCGACCTTCATCTCGCGCCGCTTGGTGCAGACGCTCTCGCCGAGGTAAATGATGTCGGCGCTGCTCTCCGCCGCCTGTTGATAGAACGCCGCGATGTCGTTTTTCGGCCAGTAGTAGAGTACCGGCCCCAGTGCGTATTTCATGTTTCCTCCGGCTACTGCCATTTGCGGTGATAGGCGCCCAGCGTGGTCTGGGTGCCCTCGGACATCGCGCCCAGCGTCTCCATCCAGGCGGCGTCGGCGCGGTAGGCGGCCGGATCGGCCTGGCAACGGTCGATCGCCTGGCGCCAGACGCGCGCCACCTGGCTGACGTAAGCCGGGCTGCGCTGGCGGCCTTCGATCTTCACCGAGGCGATGTTGGCAGCCAGCAGCTCCGGCAGCAGCTCCAGCGTATTGAGGCTGGTGGGCTCTTCCAGCGCGTGGTAGCGCACGTCGTCCACCAGATAGCGGCCCTTGCACAGCGTCGGGTAACCGGCGTTTTCATGGTCCTGGTAGCGGTCGATCAGCACGTCGTTCAGGCGCGACTCCATGCCCTGCGGGGTTTGCTGCCAGCGCACGAAACGCGCCGGCGAACAGGCGCCGACGGTGTTCGGCGACTCGCCGGTCAGGTAGGAAGAGAGATAGCAGCGCCCCTCGGCCATGATGCACAGGCTGCCGAAGGCGAACACTTCCAGCGGCACCGGGCTGGTGCGCGCCAGCTGTTTCACCTGATGCATCGACAGCACGCGCGGCAGCACCACCCGGCCCACGTCGAAGTTGCGCTGGTAGAAACGGATCGCCTCTTCGTTGGTGGCGGAGGCCTGCACCGAAACGTGGCGCTCCAGCTGTGGGTAGCGCTGGGCGGCATATTCCAGCATCGCCAGATCCGCCAGAATCAGCGCGTCGGCGCCCAGCTGGGCCGCCATATCCACCGCGCGCTGCCAGCGCGCGTAGCCGTCGGGATGGGCGAAGGTGTTGATGGCGATATGCAGCTTGCGGCCGTGGCGATGCACGTAATCGACCGCTTCCTGCAGCTTTTTCTCGGTGAAGTTGAGGCCGGCGAAGTGGCGCGCGTTGGTATCGTCTTTCAGACCGATGTAAACGGCGTCGGCGCCGTTATCCACCGCGGCCTTCAGGGCCGGCAGGTTGCCGGCGGGACAAAGCAGCTCCATAGATTTATCCTGGCTTAGCCGTGCGCCCGGCCGGGCGCACGCTGTCTTTAAAGGTTGCCGAAGGCGGTGTTCCGCCGGCAAACGCGAATCGGGGAGGCCATTTTAGGCAAAGGGGCGCACACAGGTTTTGATTTGGGGCAGCTTATGGCGTATTGATAAACATGGCGGTGAAATGCACTATTTGTTGATATAGACCGCTGAAGCCGCGCGCCAGTGTGGCAAAATAGCGGTAGTCCGTATTGAAAGGAGTGGATGACCGTGTTGGAACAACTACGAGCACGCCTTGTGCGCCAGGGGCCGTCGCTGCTGCGCATCCCGCTGAAATTCACGCCGTTCGCCCTGCAGCGCCAGCTGCTGCAACAGGTGCTGAGCTGGCAGTTCCGCCAGGCGTTGGCGGATGGGGATCTGGAATTTCTCGAATCGCGCTGGTTGAAGATCGAAGTTCGCGATCTGGCGCTACAATGGTTTATGACGGTAGAAAACGACAAACTGGTGGTCAGCCAGCACGCCGAGGCGGACGTCAGCTTCAGCGGCGACGCCAACGATCTGATCCTGATCGCGGCGCGCAAGCAAGATCCGGATACGCTGTTCTTTCAGCGTCGGCTGCAGATTGAAGGGGATACCGAATTGGGCCTGTATGTGAAAAATTTGATGGACGCCATCGAGCTGGAAAGCATGCCCGCGCCGCTGCGCATGGGGCTGTTGCAGTTGGCGGATTTTGTCGAAGCAGGGTTGCAGGAGGGCACGGCGTCGGCTTCCCGTGTGGCGGTATCATGCTGATCCGCGTAGAGATCCCGGTAGACGCGGCGGGCATCGATGCCTTGCTGCGCCGCGCCTTTGGCCGCGACGACGAAGCCGATCTGGTGCAGCAGCTGCGCGAAGACGGCCTGCTGACGCTGGGCGTGGTCGCCACTGACGACGAAGGCGGGGTAGTGGGTTACGCCGCGTTCAGCCCGGTAGACGTGGCCGGCGAAGACCGCCAATGGGTGGCGCTGGCGCCGCTGGCGGTAGACGAAAGCCTGCGCCGCCAGGGGCTGGCTGAAAAGCTGGTGTACGAAGGCTTGGATTCGTTGAACGAATTCAGCTACGCCGCGGTGGTGGTGCTGGGCGATCCTGCTTACTACGGCCGCTTCGGCTTTAAACCGGCCGCCGCCTATGGCCTGCACTGCCGCTGGCCGGACACGGAAAGCGCGTTCCAGGTCTACCCGTTGGCGGAAGACGCCCTGAATGGCGTCAGCGGCGAAGTGGCTTTTTCGGCGCCGTTTAATCGCTTTTAACGACCGGCAATAGATACTCCAACGACAGCGGCGGGTGATTCACCAGCCGCTCTTTTTGTATTTTGCTCAGCTGTTTGACGCGGTATTCCAGCTTCAGCGCCGTTGAGCGATCCCCCACCTGGCAGTGAAACGCCAGTGTCAATTCCCCTTTGCCGCGTAGCGCCTTGGCGCCTTTGCCGGCCTGATGCTGCGCCATGCGGCGCGCCACGTCGGTGGTGATGCCGGTATACAGCATGCCGCTCGGTAGACGCAGCATGTAGAGGTGCCAGAGAGTGGGGGAAGTGTCGGTCATCGTACGCCGTTTCGGTGGCCAGGGTCGGCGTATGATGGCATGTTCGCCATCACAATCCCATCCCCGGCCGCTGGTGCCCTACCGCTTTACCCCTTTTTTCCCGCCAGCTCGAAGCGCGGCGAGACGATGCCGTACAGCGTCCAGCCGAGGAAGGTGGCGATGGCGCCCCACATCATCGCTTCCTCACCGGAGCTGTAGAGCGCGTAGAAGCTGTACAGCGCGCCGATGCCGGCGATGATATTGGCGATGCGCGCCTTGTTGTCCGGCACTTTCGCCACTTTCTGAATAATGACCAGCGCCGCCATCGACAGGATGTAAGGGATGATGTTGGTCACCACCGCCAGGTTCACCAGCACGTTGAACTGCTTGTTCAGCGACGGGCTGATGGTCATCAGCGATAGGCCGCTCTGGATGACGACGATGGTCAGCATGCCTTTAACCGGCGCGTCGGCCTTGCTCAGCTTGGAGAAGATTTTCGGGAAGAAGCCGCTGTCGGCGGAGGATTTGAACACCTGAGCGATGGTGAACTGCCAGCCGAGCAGCGAGCCGACGCAGGACATGACCATCAACGCCATGATGATCTTGCCGACTGTTGGGTTGAACATGTGCGAGAATGCCAGCCCGAACGGGGCGGTGGAGTTGGCCAGATCCATGTTCGGCACGATGCCGGCGATCACGTTGGTCGAAACGATATAGATCACCGCCGCGCTGAGGGTGCCGCCCAGTACGGCGATCGGCACGTTGCGCTCCGGGTTTTCCACCACGTCGGTGTTGGCGCAGGCGGATTCCAGCCCCAGGAATGCCCACAAGGTCATCGAGATCGAGGCGCCGATGGCTTCGAAGGTCGGCACCTGATGCGGGTTCCAGGCGGCGACGTAGGCGCTGCCGCTGAACCAGTACCAGCCGATGACCGAGATGCCCACCACCGGAATGATCACGCCCCAGACGGTGATGCCGCTGATTTTACCGGTGATGCGCGCACCGCCGAAGTTGGCGACGGTCGCAAGCCACAGCACGCCGATGGTGGCGATACAGATCCCGAGCGGGCTGAGCGTAGCGCCAAACAGCTCGGTGCCGTAGCCGACGGCGGAAATGGCGATGGCGATGTTGGCGATCAGCAGCGAAACGCCGTAGGTGTAGTTCGCCATAAAGTTGCCCGATTTGCCGAAGGCATATTCGGCGTAGCCGCCCATGCCGCCGGATTTACGGCTGAACATGCCGCATTTGGCGAACGCGTAGGCCAGCGCCATCGAGCCGACGGCGGTCACCAGCCAGGAAACGATCGAAATCGTGCCCACTTCGGCCAGCTTGGTCGGCAGCATAATTATGCCGGAACCCATCATATTCACGGCGGTCAGGATCGTTAATTGTACGACCCCCATTTTATTATTGGACTTACTCATGATCATTTTCTCTTTTAGGATGCGATCCGGGCGGCGAAAATAATCGCCGCCCCGTAAGGTGATTAATTTTTCATGACGTAGCCGTAAGCGCGGTTCCAGCCGTCCTCATCCTGTTGGATATAAACGCCCTGCAATTCCGGCGCGAATCCCGGCAATAAGTTGATACCTTCTTCCAATGCCAGGAAATAACGCTGCGCGGCGCCGCCCCAAATTTCACCGGGCACGACGCACAGCACGCCCGGCGGATAAGGCAGGGCGCCTTCGGCAGCGATGCGGCCCTCGGCTTTAGCCAGCGAGACCAATTCCACATTGCCGCGCACGAACTCGGTATTGGCGTCCTGCGGATTCATCACCACGCGCGGGAAATAACTTTTGCGGAACATCTCTTTTTGCAGCTCTTTAACGTCGTAGCTGACGTAAAGGTCGTGCATTTCCTGGCACAGCTGGCGGATGGTGTAGTTTTTGTAGCGCTGCTGGTGGTTTTTATAGACCGCCGGCAGCACCTCGCTGAGCAGGGAGTTCTGCTCGATATGCTTCTCGAAGCGGGCGATCAGGGCCACCAGATGCTGCATCTTGGCGATGTCTTCCGCCGGCGTCAGCAGGAACAGGATCGAGTTGAGATCGCATTTTTCCGGCACGATGCCGTTTTCGCGCAGGTAGTTGGCCAGAATGGTCGCCGGGATGCCGAATTCGCTGTAGCTGCCGGTGGCGGTATCGATGCCCGGCGTGGTGAGCAGCAGTTTGCACGGATCGACGAAGTACTGCGATTCGGCATAGCCCTCAAAGGCGTGCCATTTTTCGCCGGGCACGAAGTTGAAGAAGCGCAGATCGTTGGCCATCGCCGCGGTGTCATAGGCCTGCCACGGTTTGCCGTCGATCTGATCCGGCACGAACGGTTTGATCATCGTGCAGGTGTCCAACAGCATTTTGCGCGCTTCGATCCCCACGCGCACACACTCCTGCCACAGGCGCTGGCCGCTTTTGCCCTCGTGCATCTTGGCATTGACGTCCAGCGCGGCGAACAGCGGATAGAACGGGCTGGTGGAGGCGTGCAGCATAAAGGCGTTGTTGAAGCGCTTGTGGTTGCAGTAGCGGCTCTGGCCCTTGATGTGCTTATCTTTTTTGTGGATCTGCGAGGTCTGCGAGAAACCGGCCTGCTGTTTGTGCACCGACTGGGTGACGATGATGCCGGGATCGTTTTCGTTCAGCTCCAGCAGCAGCGGCGAGCAGTCTTTCATCATCGGAATGAACTGCTCATAGCCCACCCAGGCGGAGTCGAACAGGATGTAATCGCACAGGTGGCCAATCTTGTCGACCACCTGGCGGGCGTTGTAGATGGTGCCGTCGTAGGTGCCGAGCTGGATGATCGCCAGGCGGAACGGGCGGGCTTCGTTGGCGCGTTCCGGCGCCACTTCGCGGATCTGTTGGCGCAGGTAGCGTTCGTCGAAGCAGTGCGCGTCGATGCCGCCGATAAAGCCGAACGGGTTGCGGGCGGTCTCCAGATACACCGGCGTGGCACCGGCCTGGATCAACGCGCCGTGGTGGTTGGATTTATGGTTGTTGCGGTCGAACAGCACCAGATCGCCGCGCGTCAGCAGGGCGTTGGTCGCCACCTTGTTCGAGGCCGAGGTGCCGTTGAGCACGAAGTAGGTCTTGTCGGCGTTGAATACCTTGGCGGCGTGCTGCTGGGCGGCGCAAGGCGCGCCTTCGTGGATCAACAGATCGCCCAGTTTGACGTCGGCGTTGCACATGTCGGAGCGGAAAAGCGTTTCGCCGTAGAAGTCGAAGAACTGGCGGCCCGCCGGGTGTTTGCGGAAGAACTCGCCGCCCTGGTGGCCGGGGCAGGCGAAGGTGGCGTTGCCCATTTCTACGTATTGCGTCAGCGTGTTGAAGAACGGTGGCAGCAGCTCGCTCTCATATTTGGCGGCGGCGGCCTCCAGCTGTTTGCCGTAGAACTGGGTATTCTTGCCGCACAGCTCAAACACGCCGTGCAGCGCCGGCAGTACGGCGTTATCCAGCTCTTCTTCGCAGCACACGGCGACGAACAGCGGAATGTTCAGGCCGTGCTCTTCGATGCGCGCCACCATGCCTTGCGCGACGTCGTCTACCGACAGCACGATGGCGGAGACGTCATTAAAATCGCTGTGATGCACATCGACGATGTCGCGTTCAGTTTCAAAGCAGCCGAGGGTTTGGGTGTTGGCGGCAATTTTTAATTTTTTCATTTTTCTCATTCTTCAGGCAAAGGCAGTCCGCCGGCAAATAATTCCATTTGCCGTTAACGCCTTCACGAAAATAAAGGTGTGCGAGAACCCAGCGATGCCGAAAGGCATTAACTGTGTTCGTTATTTTATTTAGCTTGGATGCGCTTGGCCGAAATTAAAAATGAATTGCGTGTCCTTCCCGGTTAGCGAGAAAGAGATATTATCACCGGCGTGCGGAGAATAAATGAAAACGCAATGACACTCTTGTTAACGGCGTAAGAGCGAGGGGGAGGGTTATCTGTAGTTGAAGAATGCGAAGCTAAAGCAGCTGCGATGAGCCATCATCATAATATGGGTTGTGCGCCTGATATGCGCCATTTTGCGGTTATTGTTTTCCATTTTCTAATCCACCTTGCTGAGTGAAAAGATGGCGCTATTTTAACGCAAGGTGAGCTAGAAATCGTGATGAAAGTCACATAAATGCCGGTGTTTATAAATAACTATTCACCTGTTATGCAGTGGGTTGCATAAACAGCGTTCAGGCGGGCTAACAGGCATGTAAACGAATTGCTAATCGGTACCGGGGCGGTGCGCTAATTTTGCATGCCGTCAGGATAGGAAAAATAAAATCGCGCGATTAACCGGTTGCATAACGATCAAATAAATCCGTCTTGTATTTTTTATGTTATAAATCCGCTTTGGGCTTAAATTAATAAAAATGCATTTATTATGTTTTTATATTCACTTTGGGTTTTTGATGATTATCGTTATTTGTGACTCGCCTCAACAACGCAGGGTAAGATGAAGTGAGTGAACAGGGAGGCGAGTAACCTTGAATACCCCAGAACAACGGCAGCAGATTGCGGATTTCATCGGCAAACAACACGTCTTGACGCTGTGCGCCGGCGACGGTCTCGACATGTGGTGCGCCAACTGTTTTTACGTGTTCGACGCCGCGGCGATGGCGCTGTGGCTGATGACCGAACCGCACACCCGCCACGGCGGGCTGATGCTGAACAACGGCCGGGTGGTCGGCACCATCGCGCCGAAGCCGAAAAGCATCGCGCTGATCCGCGGCGTGCAGTATCGCGCCGAGGCGGTGCTGCTGAGCGGCGAAGAAGCCGAGGCGGCGCGCGCGCGTTACTGCAAGCGTTTCCCGATCGCCAGGGCGATGAAAGCCTCGGTTTGGCGGCTGGATCTGCACGAGGTGAAGATGACCGACAACACCCTCGGCTTCGGCAAGAAGCTGCATTGGGCGCGGTCTATACTTTAAGTCGACGTATTGATTACAACGGGAGATTGCATGGCGCGAGCACTGTTAGTCGGCGCAACCGGGCTGGTGGGGCGCGAGTTGCTGCAGCTGTTGCAAAGCGATCCGCAGATAACGGCCATCGTGGCGCCGACGCGCACGCCGCTGCCGCCGCACGGCAAGCTGACCAACCCGGTCGGCGATGCGCTGTTCGAACTGCTGAGTAGTCTGCAGCAGCCGGTCGATCTGGTGTTCTGCTGCCTGGGCACCACCCGCCGGGCGGCGGGTAGCGCCGATGCCTTCCGCTACGTCGATTATCAACTGGTGGTGGAGAGCGCGCTGACCGGCCGCCGCTTGGGGGCGCAGCACTGTCTGGTGGTGAGCGCGCTGGGCGCCAACGCGGATTCCACCTTCCTGTATAACCGCACCAAAGGCGAGATGGAGCAGGCGCTGCGCGAACAGCACTGGCCGCGCCTGACGCTGGTGCGGCCTTCCATGTTGGTGGGGGATCGCCCTGCGCCGCGCCTGATGGAGCGCCTCACGCTGCCGCTGTTCAGGCTGCTGCCCGGCAAATGGCGCGCCGTTTCCGCCAAAGACGTGGCGCAAACGCTGCTGCAGCAGGCGTTTACGCCGGGCGAAGGGGTCAGGGTGCTGGAGTCGGATCGGCTGCACTGCTACCGAGGCTGACGCTGAGGTGGTCGAACGCCAGCTCCAGCCCGGCGGGCAGTTCGTTGTCCAACAGCCACAGATCGAGATGATGGCTGATGTGCGTCAGCAGCGTGCGTTTGGGCTGCAGCAACCGCTGCGTCTCCTGCGCGCGGGTCAGGTCATTGTGGTTGCGCGGCGCCTGCGGCTGTGGCGGCAGGCTGCAATCGAGCACCAGCAGATCCAGCGCCACGTTTTGCAGATAGTCGGCGGTGGCCGGCGGCAGGCCGACGGTGTCGGTCAGGTAGGCCAGCGCAGCGCCCGCCGCCTGGATCAGATAGCCGTGGGTCAGCTTGGAGTGTTGCAGCGGCAGCGGGGTGATGCGCATGCCGCCCAGCTCGACGGTGGCAAAGGGCGCCAGCGGCGGCTGAAACGCCAGAATGCCGGGGTGTTTGAACAGATCGTCGCAGCCCTGTTCATCCGGCGGGCCATACACCGGAATAGAATTTCCGCACCCCCAACGCAAAGGAAATAACCCCTGAACGTGATCCATGTGGTAATGTGTCAGTAAAAAACGTTGAATTTGCCCCGCCGAAAATCGCCGCTCCAAAGCCGGTAATCCCGCATCCAATAAGGTCGTTTCCCCCTGATAGTTAAGCATGGCGCTGCACGCTCGCCGTCGAAATGCCGGCTCGCGCCGCGCCCGTTGGCAGATCAGGCAGTCGCAGCCGAACACCGGCACTTGCTGCGCGCCGCCGGTGCCGAGAAAGGTCAGTTGCATCGCTCCCCCTCCGTTAAAGGTATTTCTCCGCGAAGCGGTTGATGTCGCGAAAATCTGCCAGCCGCGCCTGCAGCGTGGCGTGATCCCAGTGCCACCACTGGCTGCGTTCGATGCGTTCTATCAGCGCGTCGTCAAAGCGCATGCCGATCTTCTTGGCCGCCACGCCGGCGACGATGCTGTAAGGCTCCACGTCCTTGGTGACCACCGCCGCGCTGCCGATCACCGCGCCGTTGCCGACGCTGACGCCCGGCATCAGAATGGCGTTATGGCCGATCCACACGTCGTGGCCGACGGTGACGTGGTGCTCGCGCCGCCAGTCGAAGAACGCCGCGTCGTCTTCCCCCAGCCCGTATTCAGAGGCGCGGTAGGTAAAGTGGTGCTGCGCGATGCGCTGGTAGGTCGGGTGGTTGCCGGGATTGATGCGCGCATAGGAGGCGATGGAGACGAACTTGCCGATAGTGGCGTAAAAAATCTGGTTGTGCCCGGCGGTGTAGGAGTAGTCCCCCATCTCCACCTCTTCCAGGATCGCATCGTCGGCCAGATGCACATACTGGCCGAGCCGGGTGCGGTTAAGGGTCACGTTGTCGCCGATTTTCGGCTGGGCAAAGTCGTTCATGGCGTCGCATCCTGAGCTTGTCGGGTAGGGGTGGGCAGCAGCGCCAGCAGCGCCGCCAGGGTGTCGTCGAGTGGGCCATCGTTGTGCAGCACCCGGCAGCCGGCGGGCAGACTCTGCTGATATTCTGCCGCCCGCGCCAGCCGCTGCTCGATCTGTTCGGCGCTTTCTCGCCCGCGATCCTGCAGGCGCCGGCGCAGGATCCCGGTGCTGACCTGCAGGCACACCGGCAGCAGCTGCGCACCATAGCGCTGCTGCGCCTGCGGCAGGTGGGCGCGCGAACCGTTGACCGCCACGTCGATCCCCTGCAGCAGCCAAAGATCCACCTCGATCCCGAACGCATAGCGCTGCTGGTGCGCCTGCCAGTCGAGCGCGAACAACCCCTTGGCGCGGCGGCGCAGAAATTCCGGTTCGCTCAGCGCGATGTGATTCTCGCAGCCGGCGTCCGCCGGCCGGGTGATGTAACGGTGCGCCACCAGCGGCGCGCGGTCGGCGTCGGCCCGCAACGCGGCCAGCAGGCTGTCCTTGCCTGCGCCGGAAGGCCCCATCAGGTAGATGAGCCGCGCCATCAGAACACCTGCCTGCCCTGGCGCCACACGTTCTGCACGTAAACGTGCTCGCCGTGCGGCCGCGCCAGCACCAGATCCGCCCGCAGCCCTTCGGCGAGGGTGCCGCGATCCTGCAGATCCAGCGCCCGCGCCGGGTTGCGGGTGATCATGCGCACCGCCTGGGGCAGATCGTAGGCGTTGCGCTCGTCCGCCGCGAGGCGAAACGCCGCGTCCAGCAGGCTGGCCGGGTAATAATCGGAAGAGAGAATATCCAGCACCCCCAGCGCCGCCAGGTGGTGCGCCGCCACGTTGCCGGAGTGAGAACCGCCGCGCACGATGTTCGGCGCGCCCATCAGCACCTGCAGGCCCTGCTGGTGCGAGGCGCGGGCGGCCGCCTCGGTGGTGGGGAACTCGGCAATGGCGCTGCCCAGCGCGCAGGACTCGGCCACGTGTGCGGCGGTGGCGTCGTCATGGCTGGCCAGCGAGATGCGGCGCGCGCGGCAGTGGGCGGCGATCGCCTCGCGGTTCGGCGCTGCCCAGCGGGCGGACAGGGCGACCTGCTGCTCCTCGTACTCGCTCATCTGCTGGTCGTTGAGGTGATATTTACCCTGATAATATTCGCGGTATTTTTCGCGCGAGGCGAACTGGCGCTGGCCCGGCGAGTGGTCCATCAGCGACACCAGCGACACGCCCGGCTTGTCCATCAGCTGTTCGAACAGCGGCAGGGTGCTCTCGTGCGGCAGCTCGCAGCGCAGGTGCAGCCGGTGCTCGGCGCGGTTCACCCCGGCGCGCTGGCTGTGGATCACTGCGTCGATCATCTTCTGCAGGTTTTCCAGCCGGTGGCCGCCGTCGCGCACGTCGCCGATCGCCACCGCGTCCAGTACCGTGGTGATGCCGTTGGCCACCATCAGCGCGTCGTGGCTGCTCATCGCCGAATGGGCCGGCCAGTCAACGTTCGGGCGCGGGGTAAAGAACTTGTCCAGGTTGTCGGTATGCAGCTCGATCAGCCCCGGCAGCAGCCAGCCGCCGTCGCCGTCCAGCGCCTGCGGCAGCCGGCTCGGGCCGTCGGCGAAGCTGCGGATCACGCCGTCCTGCATCTCCAGCGAGCCTTGCACCACCTGGTCATCCAGCACCAGCTTAACGTTATTGACGATCATCAGAGGGCCTCCAGCGCCTGCGGCGCCTGCATGTCATAAAGCCGGTCGGCGACCTGTTGGCGGACGCCTTCATCGTGAAAAATGCCGACGATCGCCGCGCCGCGCGCCTTGGCGCGTTCGATAAGCTGCACCACCGCCGCGCTGTTGCGGCTGTCGAGCGAGGCGGTCGGTTCATCCAGCAACAGAATGGGGTAATCGACGATAAAGCCGCGCGCGATGTTCACCCGCTGCTGCTCGCCGCCGGAGAAGGTGGACGGCGCCAGCGGCCACAGGCGCTGCGGCACGTTGAGCGCAGCGAGCAGCGCTTCGGCGCGTTCGCGGCACTCGGCGCGCTCGACGCCCTGTTCCAGCAACGGCTGCATCACCACCTCCAGCGCGCTGATGCGCGGGATCACCCGCAGGAACTGGCTGACCCAGCCCAGCGTATGGCGGCGCACCGCCAGAATTTGGCGCGCGTCGGCGCTGACCATGTCCAGCCAGTCGCCCTGGTGGTTGATCCAGATATGGCCGCTGTCCGGCAGGTAATTGGCGTACAGCGAGCGCAGCAGGGTGGATTTGCCGCTGCCGGAGTGGCCGTGCAGCACCACGCATTCGCCGCCGTGGACCGTCAGGTTGGCGTCGTGCAGCACCGGCAGGCGGGTGCCGTACTGCTGGTGCAGCACAAAGGTTTTACTGAGATGTTCAACTCGGATTTGCATAGTCATCTGTTATCGCCTTGGGTTACGACAGCACCGAAGAAACCAGCAGCTGGGTGTAGGGATGGTGCGGATCGTCCAGCACCCGGTCGGTCAGGCCGCTCTCCACCACTTCGCCCTGTTTCATCACCAGCAGGCGGTGGGCCAGCAGCCGCGCCACGCCGAGATCGTGGGTGACGATCACCGCCGCCAGCTGCATTTCCACCACCAGATTGCGCAGCAGATCGAGCAGGCGCGCCTGCACCGACACGTCCAGCCCGCCGGTCGGCTCATCCATAAACACCAGTTTGGGGTGGGTGACCAGGTTGCGGGCGATCTGCAGCCGCTGCTGCATGCCGCCGGAGAAGGTGGTCGGCAGATCGTCGAGGCGCGACAGCGGGATTTCGACGTCTTCCAGCCACTGGCCGGCCTGGCGGCGAATGTCGCCATAGTGGCGCTGGCCGATGGCCATCAGCCGCTCGCCGATGTTGCCGCCGGCGGAGACCTGCGGCCGCAGCCCGTCGAGCGGGTGCTGGTGCACCACGCCCCAGTCGGTGCGCAGCAGGCGGCGGCGATCGCTCTCCGCCATGGCGTACAGATCCTGTTCCTGGCCCGCCTGCGGGCGGTAAAGGATCTGCCCGCGCTGCGGCGCCAGCCGCGCCGAGATCGATTTCAGCAGCGTGGTTTTGCCGGAGCCGGATTCGCCGACGATGCCCAGCACTTCACCGGGGTAGATGTCGAACGACACGTCGCTGAAGCCCTTGCCGGGGGCGTACAGGTGGGTAAGCCGGTTCACCGACAGCAGCGGAGTGGTGCTCAAAGGGGTGGAAGTCATCAGTGCTGCGCCTCTTGCGAAGATTGCGCCAGCTGCTGCCGGCAGTAGTCGGTGTCCGAACAGACGAACATGCGGTTGCCCCGATCGTCGAGCACCACCTCGTCCAGGTAGCTGTGGCGCGAGCCGCACAGCGCACAGGGTTCGTCCCACTGCTGCACGCTGAACGGATGGTCGTCGAAGTCCAGGCTCTCCACCTTGGTGAAAGGCGGCAGGGCGTAGATGCGTTTCTCGCGCCCGGCGCCGAACAGCTGCAGCGCCGGCATCATGTGCATTTTCGGGTTGTCGAATTTCGGGATCGGCGAAGGATCCATCACGTAGCGATCGTTGACCTTCACCGGGTAGGCGTAGGTGGTGGCGATATGGCCGTAGCGCGCGATGTCTTCATACAGCTTCACCTGCATCACGCCGTACTCCTCCAGCGCGTGCATCTTGCGGGTCTCGGTTTCGCGCGGCTCGATAAAGCGCAGCGGCTCCGGGATCGGCACCTGATAGATCAGGATCTGGTCTTCGCGCAGCGCGGTTTCCGGAATACGGTGACGGGTCTGGATCAGCGTGGCCTCCGGCGTGCGTTCGGTGGTTTCCACCCCGGCGACGCGCTGGAAGAAGCGGCGGATCGACACCGCGTTGGTGGTGTCGTCGGCGCCCTGGTCGATCACCTTCAGCACGTCGGCGCGGCCGATAACGCTGGCGGTGAGCTGAATGCCGCCGGTGCCCCAGCCGTAGGGCATCGGCATCTCGCGGCCGCCGAACGGCACCTGATAGCCGGGGATTGCCACCGCCTTCAGGATGGCGCGGCGGATCATGCGCTTGGTCTGCTCGTCCAGATAACCGAGGTTATAGCCGGTCAATACTTCACTCATCGCGGGCCTCCTGACGCTCGCTGTATTCCTGTCGCAGCCGCTTGAGCAGCTCCAGTTCGGCCTGGAAGTCGACGTAGTGCGGCAGCTTGAGATGGGAGACGAAGCCGGCGGCCTCGACGTTGTCGGCGTGGGCCAGCACGAACTCTTCGTCCTGCGCCGGGCCGGCGACGCCTTCGCCGTAGTCGGGGCTCTGCAATGCGCGGTCCACCAACGCCATCGCCATCGCCTTGCGTTCGGCGCGGCCGAACACCAGCCCGTAACCGCGGGTGAAGTGCGGCGGATGGTCCTTGGGATCGACGAAGCCGTTGACCATTTCGCACTCGGTCAGCAGGATTTCGCCGATATCGATGGCGAAACCGAGCTCTTCAGGCACGATCTCCACCGAAACGTGGCCGGTGCGGATCTCGCCGGCGAACGGGTGGTTGCGGCCGTAGCCGCGCTGGGTGGCGTAGCCGAGCGCCAGCAGAAAACCTTCGTCGCCGCGCACCAGCTGCTGCAGGCGCGCCGAGCGCGAGCAGGGGTAAACCGGCGGGTTGCGGGTGATGTCGTCCGGCGTGCTGCCGTCGTCCTGTTCCTCGCGCGCCAGCTGCTGGCGACACAACAGATCGAACACGTGGCTGCAGTTGTCCGGCAGCGGTTCGTCGGCCTGCGGCGCACGCGGCGCCTCGCCTTCCGCCAGCAGCGCGAAGTCCAGCAGCCGGTGGGTGTAGTCGTAGGTCGGCCCCAGCACCTGCCCGCCGGGCAAGTCCTTGTAAACCGCCGAGATGCGCCGCTCCAGCCGCATGTTTTCGCTGGCCAGCGGCTCGCTGACCGCCAGGCGCGGCAGGGTGGTGCGGTAGGCGCGCAGCAGGAAGATCGCCTCCACCAGATCGCCGCTGGCCTGTTTGATGGCCAGCGCCGCCAGCTCGCGATCGTAGATGCCGCCTTCGGTCATCACCCGATCCACCGCCAGCCCCAGCTGCTGTTCGATTTGTTCCGCGCCGATCGCCAGCAGCGCGTCGTCGCCGCGCCGCAGCTGTTCCTGCAGCTGATGGGCGGCCTCAATGGCTTTTTCGCCCCCTTTTACCGCTACGTACATCAGCACACCTCCACGCGGGTGGTCCGCGGGATCGCCAGCAGGCGATCGCCGCAGGTCAGCAAGATATCCAGCCCCAGCGGGAAGCGCTGCGGGCGGTTGACCAAATAATCCAGCAGCGCCGGCGGCAGGCGTGGCGCAATCAGGCGTTGGCTCTCGATGCCGGGGCCGGTCAGGCGCAGCGCGGCGCCGTTCTCCAGCTCGCTGAGCTGCACGATGACCGTGGCGCCGAACTCCGGCGAGATTTCCGTGCCGTGCGGCAACGCCTGCAGATCGGCGGCCTGCAACTGCTCATCGAACAGGGCAAAACAGACCTCCTGCGCCGTGGTGGCCAGCGGCGCACCGCTGTGAAAACGAATGTTTGTTAGCACTTGCTCACTTTTTAGCGCCGCGCACAGCTGCAGCGGCGTTTCCTGATCGGCCAGCGTCAGCAGCGCGGCGGTGCTGGCGGCGTTCAGCGGCGCCCAGGCCGGGCCGTTCGGCAGCGTCACCCGGTGGCCCGGTTCGCTCAAGGCTTTAAGAATCAAACGGAAAGCGTGCTGCGATTGATCTATCGGTTGCTCAAAACCGGTCAATAAACTCATGGCTTAATCCCCTCGCACCAGCGTAAAGAAGTCCACCCGGCTGGCGGCGATCGCCCGGGCGCGCAGCTGGCGCTGTTCGTGCTGCAGCGCGGCCAGCGGCGCGATCAGCTGTTGTTGCAGGCGTTCGCCGTGTTCCGGCTGTTGCAGCAGCGCATCGGCCAGCGCGCACAGCTCGGCGTGCGCCTTGTCGCGCCCGGCGATATAGCTGTAGCCGTAGCCGCCGTTGTCCAGCTGCACCACCGCGCGGGTGACCGTCATGTCCCCCAGCACGAAGCGGCGGCCGGTGGCGCCCATGCGCCCCTGCAGCTGGGCCAGGCCGATCTCCGGCGCGCGGATGCTGCGGTAACACGGGCTGAGGTTCAGCGCCTGCCAGTGGCTGCGCAGCTGCTCGGGCCGGCTGTGCGCCAGCACCGACATCCAGCGTTGTCTCGACTCTAAGGCTTGCATTCAGTGCTCCATCGTCAGTTCAATCATGTCGGCGCGGGCCAGGCTGACGGAGTATTCCGCCACGTCTTCGCCGCCGCTGCGGACGTTAAGGGTGCGCACGCACAGCAGCGGCGCGTGGGTGGCGATCTCCAGCAGCCGGCTCTCTTTGGCCTGCGCGCGGCGCGCGCTGATGCGCGTCTGGCGGCGGGTCAGCGGCTGCTGGAGGTGCTGTTCGATAAACTGGTGCAGCGAACCGCTGTGGAACTGCTGCAGCGCCGGCCACCAGTCCAGATCGGGCAGATAGTGGTCGATCACGCTCATCGGCACGCCGTTGACCCGGCGCAGGGTGCGCAGGTGGATCACCATTTCGCCCTCTTCACGCGAGAGTGCGCTGGCGACATGCCCATTGCACGGGCGCAAGACAGCGAGTAAGCGCTCACTGGTGGGGTGGCTGCCCTGCTCGAACAGGTTCTGGCTGAAGCGGGTATTGGCGTGCAGCGGATAGTCGTAAGGCCGCATCAGCACCAGAATGCCGACGCCGTGGCGGCGCTGCAGCCAGCCGCGCTCCACCAGCTGATCCACCGCGCGGCGCAGGGTGTGGCGATTGACCTGGTAACGCTCGGCCAGCTGCTGTTCCGAAGGCAGGTAGTCGCCACAGCGGTACTGCGTGCGCAGCTCCTGTTCCAGCTGCGCGGCGATCTGCTGATAGCGGGTGGGATAAGTGGTCGGATGTCTAGATAACTCCATCATAATAAAAACCTCGTCATACCGATGGCTGTGCGATGAAGGCGGAAGCGGTGCGTTTCATCGGGCGTCTACCCTGTGGTTTTCAAGTTGGCATCATGGTGCCGGGCGCAGATGACAATCGCGTTACGCCTCGGTGGCGAACAGATGAACTATTTAGGACAGCCCGGGCGTGCACGGGCGGCGGCGGCGCGCTATGCTGGCGCCACTGTTGACTGACTCTGGCCGCGACCATGCCGCAACCTCTGAACGCCCCCGAACACGCCCCACGCTCCTGGCCGCTGTGGAAACCGATCCTGTTTCTGCTGGTGGTGGCCGTCGGCCTCTACTACGTCAAATGGCAGCCTTACTACGGCAAGGCGTTCGTAGCGGCGGACAGCCACTCGATCGGCAAATCGATCCTGGCCGACGGCGCCGCGAGCCCCTGGCTGGCGGCCTGGCAGTACGCGCTGGTCTACTTCACCGCAGTATGGAAGGCGGCGCTGCTCGGGGTGCTGTTAGGTTCGCTGGTGCAGGTGCTGATCCCGCGCGACTGGCTGGCGCGCACGCTTGGCCACCGGCGTTTTTCCGGCACCGTGCTGGGGGCGCTGATCGCGCTGCCGGGCATGATGTGCACCTGCTGCGCTGCGCCGGTCGCCGCCGGCATGCGCCGCCAGTCGGTGTCCAGCGGCGCCGCGCTGGCCTTTTGGCTCGCCAACCCGGTATTGAACCCGGCGACGTTGGTGTTTATGGGGTTTGTGCTCGGTTGGCCGTTCGCCGCCATCCGCCTGGTGGCGGGCGTGGTGATGGTGCTGGGCATCGCCTGGCTGGTGCAGCGCATGACGGCCAACGACCCGCAGCCCGCCGCGCCGCAGCCTTTGGTGCTGACGGCGCAGAGCGACGAGCGGCCGTTCCTCGCCCGCTGGGGGAAAGCGCTGTGGGCGCTGTTTTGGTCGACCATCCCGATCTACGTGCTGGCGGTGCTGGCGCTGGGGGCAGCGCGGGTCTGGCTGTTCCCGCATGCCGACGGCGCCGTCGACAATAGCCTGCTGTGGATCATCGGCCTGGCGATCGTCGGCTGCCTGTTCGTTATCCCCACCGCGGCGGAAATCCCGATCGTGCAGACCATGATGCTGGCGGGCATGGGCGCAGGCCCGGCGCTGGCGCTGCTGATGACCCTGCCGGCAGTCAGCCTGCCTTCGCTGCTGATGCTCAACAAGGCCTTCTCCGCCCGGGCGCTGTGCCTGACGGCGGCGCTGGTGGCGCTGTGCGGCGTGCTGACCGGCGTGGTGGGGATGGGGTTGGTGTAACTGATTCATGACCCGATGCTGTCTCAATGGAGGAGATGGAAATGGAACAGCGGAATAAACCTGAAATGGACGTAGAGGCGATGTTGTTGGAGCAAGCGTTGCGTGAAAGGGTGGATGCCGCCCTTGAACGCTTAAGAAACGGCACCGCGGTTTATCTCAGCCATTCGGAGGTAGAAAAACGAATGGCTTTATTTAAAGCGAAAATATGGGAACGTTATCGGCGGGGGTGTTGAGGGGGATTGGTTCAGGGCTGGGCTGGCAGCGTTTACGGGGAGTAGGTCACTGGCAGTTGGTGGTCGGCTTTGAGTGAAAAGCGGACATTGGCCTTATAGGATACCTGAACCGTTCACTGAGAATTCTCTAAAAGTGAATGGATTAGTTAAGCGGATACTTACAAAGGGCCAGCCAGTTCCACACAACGCGGTTTTGACTGAGTACGGCAAGTGCGGATGCCGTGCAGGTTTCTAGGATGTTGGAAGCCATACGCTACGCAAGAGCAAGGGGCAGTCCAACTATAGGGCAGGATCGTCTACCGGGGTGGGGTCAGTCCAAAAATGACTCTGAGGTGTCTGTTAGACCCGTGTCGATTCATGCAACTATATAGGGCATGCTACTAAAAAAAGTAGGATCTATTTCTCCAGTAGTGAATTGAATATCGTCTGAGTTTGTTTTTGAATGAACACAGCACAACTAAACTTTAAGGTTAATTTTTAGATGAAATCGCATGAAGATGGATTGACCGAACAGGAAAAAGAATGGTTTTACGCCCTAATGCAAGATCGTGCGGATAATGCTAACACTCTGGAAAAACCATCAATGCGTGGTATCCAGCGCAGCGTTGTGGACAAGTATTCCGACCAGGCGCATTTCATCTACGAGCTTTTGCAAAACGCAGATGATGTCGGAGCAACATCGGTGAGCTTCCGCCTTGATCAAGATGGACTTTATTTCATTCATAATGGCTCTATTCACTTTTCCGTATCTGACCCGCACTGTGAAGGTGAAGACGCTGGCAACGGTGCTTTAGGACATATTAATTCAATCACCTCCATCGCTAACTCAAGTAAGACGGAGGCGTCTATAGGTAAGTTCGGTGTAGGATTTAAAGCTGTCTTTCAATACACGCAAACCCCACACATATACGACCCTGGAATTCGTTTTAAGATCGAACGTTTCATCGTGCCGCAGATGCTAAATGCTGACCTTGATTGGCGCAATGCTTCAGATACCGTTTTTTTCTTTCCGTTTGACCATAAAGAAAAAACGCCCCTGGAGAGCTACAACGAAATTTTTGAAAAATTGAAATCGCTTGAATTTCCTGTCTTATTCCTTTCGACGTTAAAATCGGTATCCTTTACCGTAGGTGAAACTACTGGCAGATATACTAAAAAAATTGTAGAGGAACTGGAGCAAGAAGACATTCTGGCGCAAAAACTGGTGCTGACATTAGAAGTGGGTGACAGTAAGGCTATTCATCAATTACTCCTGTTTACACACAATCACGCGAACAGAAATGTCTGCACAATCGGGTATGCAATTGGAGAAGACGGGAAACTCGAGCCTGTTGAACATCCAGCGTTCTGTTTTTTCCCGACCAAAGAAATAACGCATCTGAAATTTATCCTTCACGCGCCATTTCTGTTAACGGATAGTCGTGAAGGTATCAAAGCAGGAGAAAAGCATAACCAGCAACTGATTCAGCAGCTGGCGAAACTTACAGCGGATAGTTTACCCATTATTCGTGATAAAAAACTGCTCGATGATGGCATCTTTGACATTATTCCCTATGACGAAAGTCAGTTCAGTGAACTAGACGACCGGAGAAAAATTTCGTTCAAGCCGTTCTATTCTGCTATCAAAACCAAACTCCAGACCGACACGTTGCTCCCCGCCGCCAATGCCAACTACTCACCAAAAAACTGCTCCTATTGGGCAGCAGACAGTGAACTGGTTGAATTATTCTCTGACATGCAACTGGCGCAATTGACGGGTACAGAGAACGCGAGCTGGATTTTTCGTAGTCGTGGCAAGAAAGACGTACAAAATGTTAATAAGGCCCTGGCCGAATACATCGACGGTGGCGATGCTAGGGTATGGTCAATAAGAGAACCTAATCTGATCGTATCAAGTCTTGATCCCGAAGCTACCCTTAAGAAAATTACCGCTGACTTCATCGCCAGCCAATCAATAGAATGGCTGCACAGACTCTATATATACCTTGCCGGACGCGATTCTTACCAAAAATTTGTGAAAGATAAACCTATCTTTCTTGACCAGCAAGGTCAGGCAATCCCGGCCTTTGACGCCTGGAATCAACTCATCCTGTTTCTACCAGACGACGATATTGACGGCTACAAGACCGTCAACGCCGAATTGCTGTCCGACGAGAGCACTCGTGAGTTTATTGAAAAATTTGGAATCAAGAAGCCAAGCCTGCGTGATGAGATCTACAACAAGATCCTCCCGGCCTATAACAGCACCAGCAGCCCTGTTAACGCAGACAACCATTTCGGCCGATTCTTCCGTTACTTCAAAGAGTGTAAAAACGAAGACGTTTCAGAATTTATTAAGCTTATTAAGGATAGGGCTTTTCTTCTCTACACAACGGCTGGGAAAAATGAGTTTTCTCATGGCAAAGCCGATGACATCTATATGCCGACCGAGGATTTGCAAACCTGGTTCACGACCAAGCCAGAAACACCATTTCTGTTTTTGGACAAATACCACGAGATGTTTAGCGAAAAAGAATATCCTGCACTCAAGGACTTTTTCAAAAAACTGGGAATTGCGGATCGCCCTAAAATAATCACCGAAGAGCGCTATATTGAGTGGCAAGAGCGGCGCGATCGACACTTATCCTTAGAGGGACATTCGCACAAGCTGTATGAAAAAAACCTTGATGGCTGTCAGCAGATCATGGCAAATATTGACTTGCCACGGTCACTCCTGCTGTGGAAATTACTTCCACAATTCATTCACCAGCTTAGCGGCAAGCATGTATGGTTTTATTATACAAATCGAAGCGAGTCTTACGAATCCGCAGAGCAAGAAAAATTGCGTACAGCCCGTTGGATCCTTGATAAGGATGGAGCATGGGTTTCAGCCAAAGAGATCACGATTCAAACGCTTGCAGAGCAATACGACATAGTCAGTGCAGAAGCAAAGATGCTCATCAACTTTTTGCACATTCGCGATGAGACACATTTAAGCCCCGAGGAAGCCAGAAAAATTAGACTGGCGGATGCAATTGAACACTCCGGTTTGTCAGAGGACGAAATCCGCATAGCGATTGAAGATGCTAAGCGAAAAAAGCAAGATTCATCCCAACCCATCGTGGAGCCCGTTGACAAAGATCAGCCAGCGGCCGACTCACCATTCATCCGTGATATTGCTCGACGCCGTCCATCCATCCAGGACACCCACTCGGATGGCCCGCAGAAAGACGATTCTGCGGTAGCAGATCGTCAAAGCGACGAAAGTATAGACACAGACGATTACACGCCAAAAACGGTTGACTACGGCAAAAAAATTGACTTGGCCAAAGACCGTTATGCCAGTGAAATTGACTGTCTGGAGCATGAGCAGACGTTATATGACAAGGCCAACGAATTACCTCGTTACAGTTATGGCTGGTTTCTGGCTTTGTTGGAACTTGAGTGCTTAGCAACCAGAACAAAGAATGCTGACAGTAAGACTATTTCTATTGGCTTTGGCAAGGTGGAGCACGATGAACAATCATCCAGAACCATCGTACTGAAAGAACCCAGTCGCTTCATTCCGCAATCTATTGAAGAACTTTCCGGCATACGTGTGGATCTCGATTTTGGTAATGGGCGTACAGGAAAGTTACATATTGAGTCGTTTACGGCCAGAGAATTTTCATTACTGGGTAAACTGGAATCTGCCGATGATTTACAAGGGATGGCACTGGAAGAAGTGGTGGAAGCACGTATTGAAGTCCAGAATCCATCGTTCCTGCAGCAGGTGTTGCTGGAACGATTCCAGGAATTGAGATTAGGCGAAACGTTTGCGATGAAAGCGGGCCTGACGTCTGACATTGAGTTTGTGTTTGGTCCACCAGGAACAGGTAAGACGACTCATCTCGCAGAAAAAGTACTGATACCAAGAATGAAGGGTAGCGGGAAGGAAAACGTGCTTGTCCTAGCGCCAACCAACAAGGCTGCAGATGTGTTGACGACCCGCGTCATGGAGGCGATGGTTGGGGATACCTCATATCAGGAGTGGTTGGTGCGTTTCGGATCATCTGTTGATGTGCGTATTGAAAACGCTGGAGTATGGCGGGACAGAACATTCAACATCGGCGCATTGGATCGCTCTATAACGATCACCACCATTGCTCGCTTCGCCTATGATGGATTTACTGGTGAGTACGGTAAGAAACTTTATGAAATGGAGTGGGATACCGTCGTCATTGACGAAGCATCAATGATTTCGTTAGCCAATATCATCTATCCACTTTACCGCACACACCCACGAAAGTTCATTATCGCTGGAGATCCTTTCCAGATCGGGCCGATTGTTGCTGTAGAAGAATGGAAAGATGAGAACATTTACACGTTGGTCGGTCTCAATAAGCGAGGTTCTTTTGCGCAGCCGTCGACAGAGCCTCATGATTACCCGATAGTCAATCTGGAAACACAGTACCGTAGTATTCCTGCAATTGGTGAAGTTTATAGCCGTTTCACTTATGACGGGATCTTGCAACATCACCGTACGACAGAATCTCCCTGTTCGTTTAGTTTCTGCGAATTCGATGCTATGCCGATAAATCTCATCAAATTTCCGGTCAGTAAATATGAAAGTATTTACCGGGCAAAACGAATGGAAAGCGGAACACCTTATCAGACTTATTCAGCATTGTTCACTTTCGAGTTTGTTCGCTGGCTGTCAGGGAAGATACAGAGAAAAAATTCAGAGATAATCCGTATAGGAGTCATCGCTCCTTATCGCGCTCAAGCTAATATACTGAGCAAGTTGAATGATTCATGGCTTACCAAACCTGATACTGTAAATGTTCAGGTCGGTACGATACACGGCTTCCAAGGGGATGAATGCAATATTATTATTGCGGTGCTTAATCCGCCGCCAAACATTTCAAGTGACTCCCGGATGTTCCTGAACAAACAGAATATTCTTAATGTAGCGATCAGCCGCGCACGCGATAACTTGTTCATTGTTATGCCTGATGCTGAAACAGAGAATATTGGAAATTTACGCAAAGTTACTGAGATTGAGAGGCTGGTGAAAGCAAGTGATGCGTACTACGAATATGGATCGAATGAAATTGAGAAGATGATTTGGGGCAATGCAAGATATCTTGAAGAGAATACATTCTCGACTGGCCATCAGATGGTGAATGTTTATCGGAAGCCTGAACGTTACTACGAGGTACGTAGTGATGATTCTGCTATTGATATTCAGATTCATGAAAAACAAAGCGGAAGTAAGTCACAGATACCTTGATCTGGAAACGTAGCAACCTCACCCGATAATATGATTTTTACCGGGTGAGGAATTACTATTTCTGACCTTCTAAATAGAGCTGACTCCTAATCATTGACTGAGATTGTATCTTATCTATCCTTTTTCCTACTGCTTTTTGTCCGCTCATGGCAGGGAGCAAACAGGCTTGCTGGACTAGAAGGTCTGCTTTGAGCGAACATCGGACATTAACATTGGAGTTAAGAGGCGTCTTTAGCGCAAGCCATAGACGTCCCTATTGAACGACTTGTTAGGAGTTTTACTCAAAACCTGAAAAGTCCAATGTTACTAACACATTCTCAAGATTGAGTTTTTTTACGTTTATAAACTCGCTAAATTCACATGAGAAATAGTCGCTTTTAGCCTGTCGAGGAAGCCTTATTTGGAAAGTTGCGCTTTGCCCTTGATCATCGGGCTCCTGCTAAAAGCACAAGCCAGCCTCATTTAGGAGCCTCAGTTCCCCTTCCATGTCGGGGAACGTGCAGATTCTTTTGAGGTAGTCTTGATTAATATACTTTTCTGTATCCTCCCATTCGCCACGAGAATATATGACTGAAAAAAACTGCCGCGTTATTCTTGGTAGTTTCTTGAGTGTTTTAATAAGAAGTTCAATGTCATTTAAAAAATCTTCTTCTGTGAGACCGAACGGTTCAGTCTTTGTTGAGTGAAAATGATAATATGCAGATATGCCATTGAATCGCTCGTTGGGGATTTTCTCAATGAATTTATCTATGCTAGTTTGATACTTCCCATTTTCGTCAGGTATTTCTAACTCAATAGTGACTCTAGCAACTTCTTTTGAAATGAGCTCGCTTAGCCTTTGGAGTTTATCAAGCTCTAAGTGCATGACTTTATTAAGAACGTCATTTACATCCCAAATGTCATCCTCTGTAAATTCAAATGTCTTGGATAATTCTGCATTTATGGAGTATGAACTTTGCTTGTTTTGTAAAGTTAGTATCCTTATTTTTTTGTATGATGCCGCTTTCCCAAGCGTTTCATTTACTTTCGCGGAACTCTTGTCTCCTGTAATTTGAAACGCGATCTCTTTTGCCACGTCACCCAAGTCAAGCCCAGGACTATTCTGTCTTTCTTGGTTTAAATTTATTAGATTCAAATCTAGCGTGATGTTAAGAATGTCTCTATAAAAGTCTTCGAGATGGATATGAATGTCTGTCAGGCCTAGCTTTGCACGGTTCTTTATTTTATCTGTGATTGATGTCAATTCATCGATTATCTGACCAATGAAGTAGCCTCTTGTAATCATAAAATTTATTCTATAATTTGATTTATTTAGGGGAGACTGTATGGCTCTCGGCGCTTGAAATTTGTATATTGTGCTGACACACTTTCTCTGGCTTTACCAGAGCCTGTGGATTTGCTCAAAGTGTGTCTATTTCATGAATAAAGCAAATAATACTTTATATTCAACCAGATGTACAACCAACGTCCGCTCATGGCACAGACCCGCCCATCAGATTGTCTCCATACTGTAGCCATACCCGGTTGAACTGGGGCTAACACATGTTGAGACAAGTACCCCTAGCTCAACGCAACCTATGCACCACCTGGTTGCTGCTGCCGCGCCAAATCAGCGCCGGGTCTTTCAAATCCTGCACGAACTTGCCGTCGATCAGCACGTTGATCCTGTCCACCACCTGCATTTGCTGTGCGTCCAGTTCCGCCAGCCGGTAGCCGGTCCACAGCCAGATATCCTTGCCAGGGCACTCGGCGCGCACCCGTTTCACCAGCTTTAGGATGCTCGGCACGTTGGCCGGGTGCAGCGGATCGCCGCCGGAGAGCGACAGCCCCTGGCGCGGCACGCGCGGATCGTTCAGATCGGCGATGATGCGCTCTTCCAGCGCCGGGGTAAACGGCTGGCCGGAGTTGAGCCGCCAGGTACTTTTGTTGTAGCAGCCGGGGCACTGGTGCACGCAGCCGGCGACAAACAGCGTGCAGCGGGTGCCGGGGCCATTGACGACGTCGATCGGATAGTACTGGTGATAATTCATGTGAGGCCTGCCCATCAGGCTATTTTACTGGCCATTTTGCCTCCGGGCAGTGCTGCCAATCCTCACGTACTGCGTGTACGCTGCGGTTGGTGCGCACTGCCCGAAGGCAAACTGGCTGCGACAATCACGCCTGATGAACAGGCTTCTGCCTAGGTTGCACGGCGTTTCTCAGCCGAGCTGCCCGTTGCCGAGGTGTTTCACCCGGCGTTTCACCTCTTCCTGCTTGCCGGCGTTGAACGGCCGGGCATCGGGGCTGCCGAGATAGCCGCACACCCGGCGGGTGACCGAGACCTTGGCCGAGTCGTGGTTGCCGCATTTCGGGCAGGTGAAGCCTTTGCTGGTGCAGGAGAATTCACCGGTGAAGCCGCATTCGTAGCACTCGTCGATCGGCGTGTTGGTGCCGTAGTAAGGCACCCGGCTGTAGCTGTAGTCCCACACGTCTTCCAGCGCCTTCAGGTTATGCTGCAGGTTCGGGTATTCGCCGTAGCAGATGAAGCCGCCGCTGGCCAACGGCGGGTAGGGCGCTTCGAAGTCCAGCTTGTCGTACGGATTGACCTTCTTCTCCACGTCAAGGTGGAAGCTGTTGGTGTAATAGCCCTTATCGGTGACGCCCGGCACCACGCCGAAATCGGCGGTGTCCAGCCGGCAGAAGCGATCGCACAGGTTCTCGCTCGGCGTGCTGTAGAGGCTGAAGCCGTAGCCGGTCTCGTCTTTCCAGGCATCGACGGCGGCGCGCAGCCGTGCGACGATCGCCACCGCTTTGGCGCGCAGCGCCTCGTCGTCATACACGTGATTTTCGCCGCCGAACAGCGCGTTGATGGTCTCGTGCAGGCCGATATAGCCCAGCGAAATTGAAGCGCGGCCGTTTTTGAAGATATCGGCGATGTTGTCGTCGGCCTTGAGCCGCACGCCGCAGGCGCCTTCCATGTACAAGATTGGCGCCACCCGCGCTTTGATGCCTTCCAGCCGGGCGATACGCGTCATCAGGGCCTTTTTCGCCAGCTGCAGGCGCTGATCCAGCAGCGTCCAGAAGCGCGACTCATCGCCCATCGCCTCCAGCGCGATGCGCGGCAGGTTGAGGCTGATGACGCCGATGTTGTTGCGGCCGTCGTGCACCAGTTCGCCGTCCTGCTCGTAGGTGCCGAGGAAGCTGCGGCAGCCCATCGGCGTTTTGAACGAGCCGGTGACTTTCACCACCTGATCGTAGTTGAGGATATCCGGGTACATGCGCTTGCTGGCGCACTCCAGCGCCAGCTGCTTGATGTCGTAGTTCGGATCGCCGTACTGGTGGTTGAGACCGTCGCGGATGGCGAACACCAGCTTGGGGAACACGGCGGTCTTGCGGTTTTTGCCCAGCCCGGCGATGCGGTTTTTCAGGATCGAGCGCTGGATCAGGCGCGACTCCCAGCTGGTGCCGAGGCCGAAACCGAAGGTGACGAACGGCGTCTGGCCGTTGGCGGTGTGCAGGGTGTTGACCTCGTACTCCAGCGACTGGAAGGCGTCGTAACACTCTTTCTCGGTACGCGCCATGGCATAGCCTTTGGCGTCCGGGATCTGCCATTCCTCCGCCACCTGCAGGTGTTTGCGGAAGCTCTCGTCGACGAACGGCGCCAGAATTTCATCGATGCGGTTGATGGTGGTGCCGCCATAAATATGGCTGGCGACCTGGGCGATGATCTGCGCGGTCACGGCGGTGGCGGTGGAGATCGACTTCGGCGGCTCGATTTCGGCGTTGCCCATCTTGAAGCCGTTGGTCAGCATGCCTTTCAGATCGATCAGCATGCAGTTGAACATCGGGAAGAACGGCGAGTAGTCGAGATCGTGGTAGTGAATTTCGCCGCGTTCATGGGCCAGCACCACGTCGCGCGGCAGGATGTGCTGCTTGGCGTAGTGTTTGGCGACGATGCCTGCCAGCAGGTCGCGCTGGGTGGGGATCACCTTGCTGTCCTTGTTGGCGTTCTCGTTCAGCAGCGCGCGGTTGCTCTGCTCGACCAGGCCGCGAATTTCCTGGTTCAGGCGGCCGCGCAGCTCGCGCGCCACGTCGCGATCGTGGCGGTATTCGATATAGGCGCGCGCCAGCTGTTTGTACTCGCCGGCCATCAGCTGGTTTTCCACCGCCTGCTGGATCTCGTGGATATCGACGCGCGGCTGCTGCTCCATGCGCTGAGCGACCACGCGGGCGACGGTGGCGCAGTAGTCGGCGTCGACCACGCCCACCGCCAGCGCGGCGCGCTCGATGGCCTGCGCGATGCGCGCTTCGTCAAAAGGTACCTGGCAACCGTCCCGCTTAATCACTACTGGTTTCACGTTGTACTCCTTGTTCCCCGAGGGAGCGTTCATACCCGCCTGGCGTGGCGAGCAACCGTCAAATTTCGCTTATCCACAGGGCAAAGCCGCAGCGCGCAAGGGCTGTGGCGGTGTGTGGATGATTTTGTGGATAACTACTATATATAGGTGTTCGCAATTCTTAATGCACTATATATAGATATTGGCGAGATTCTTTTGATGTAGAACAAGGAAATCGGAAGAGCGTGCGCAAGCTGAACAGTCGTCAATCGCTCACTGGCCGATCGCGAAAATGTTCCAGCAGAAAGTCGACCCAGACGCGCACCCGCGGCGGCAGATCCGCCGAGGCGTAATAGAGCCACAGCTGCACCGGGCGCGGCCAGCATTCCGCCAGCACCGGCCGCAGCGTGCCCTGCTCAAAGTGCTTTTCGAGGTACCAGCGCGCCAGGTTGACGATGCCCAGCCCGGCCAGCGCCGCATCCAGCAACATTTCCGGGCGGCTCACCACCAATCGGCCGTTCAGATCCAGCGCCAGCGTTTCGCCCTGATGGCGCAGCTGCCATTTGACGTGGCGGCCGTTGCTGGGGTTGCGGTGCAGCAGGCAGTCGTGCCGCAGCAGGTCGTGCGGCGTTTGCGGTTCACCGCGCCGCGCCAGATAGTCGGGCGACGCCGCCAGCGCCATGTGCATCGGGTAGAGCGGGCGCGCCACCAGCCGGCTGTCGGGATCGACCCGGCTGCCGATGCCGACGTCGAAGCCTTCGCCCACCAGATTCACCACCCGGGCGTCCAGCGACAGATCGAGATCGATCTGCGGGTAGCGCGCCAGAAATTGCGGGATCAACGGCATCAGCATCTGGCGGCCGAAGCCGGGGATCATCGTGACGCGCACCACCCCGGCCGGCGCCTGCCGCTCGCCGCCGGCGCTTTCCAGCGTCGCCGCCAACGCCTGCCACAGCGGCGCCACCTGCGCCAGCAGCGCTTTGCCCTCGTCGGTCAGCAGCACGTTATGGGTGTTGCGCTGAAACAGCCGCAGCGCCAGCTTCTCTTCCAGCGCGCGGATATTTTTGCTGACCGCCGCCGGCGTGACGCCCAGCTGGCGGGCGGCAGCGGAGAAATTTTGCGCCTGCGCGGCGGCGAGGAAGGCCGGCAGCAGGCGGTGCACGTCAAAGGGCAGCGACATAATGGTTGATACTTTCGGTTGAAATTGAAGTGACCTTGAACAGCCTACACCCGAAGCGGCAGAAATGGAAAAATGCCTCATCTTCTTTACGTTCAAGGAATCCTTTATGTCACGCATTTTAGTGTTAACCGCCCACCGCACCCCCGATGAGTCGCGCATCAACCAGGCGCTGATCGAGGCCGTGCGCCCGTTGCCTAACGTGACCGTGCACGAACTGATCCGCGCTTACCCGGATTACCGCATCGACGTGGCGCGCGAACAGGCACTGCTGGAAAGCCACGATGCGGTGGTGATGATGTTCCCGTTTTTCTGGTACAGCTCGCCGGCGATCCTGCGCGAATGGCAGGACGCGGTATTAACCTATGGTTTCGCCTACGGCAGCGAGGGCACCAAACTGCACGGCAAGCCGCTGCAATTGGTGGTGAGCACCGGCGGCAACGCGCAGGCCTACACGCCGGCAGGCTACAACCGTTATCCGGTGCAGGATCTGCTGCTGCCGTTCCACGCGCTGGCTAACCTGACCGGCATGGATTACCTGCCGCCGCACCTGGTGCAGGGCGTGAGCGACATGAGCGATGAGCAGTTGGCGCAAGCGGCCGCCGGGGTGGTGGCGCTGATGGGGACATTGTAGGGCGCAGCGCTCGCCGCGCCCTGCGGGGTCAGTCTTCGAGCAGCCACCACACCGCTTCGAACGGCCGCAGCGTCAGCGCCTGCGGCTGATCCGCCGAGTCGCTGTAGTTGCTCATCAGCGGGCGCCACTGGGCGGAGGCTTCCACGCCTTCCGCCGCCCAGGCCAGCGGCTCGCGGCTCAGGTTGGCCACCACCAGCAGGCGCTGGCCGTTCCAGCTGCGCTGATAGCACCACAGCGCCGGGTGATCCGGCGCCAGATCCTGATAGTCGCCGTGAGTCAGCAGCGGATACTGCTTGCGCAGGATGATCAGCTGGCGGTAGGCGTAAAACACCGAGTCGAGATCGGCCAGCGCCGCGTCGGCGTTGATCTGCGGGTAGTTCTCGGCGCAGCCGATCCACGGCGTGCCGGTGGTGAAACCGGCGTGCGGCGCGGCGCTCCACTGCATCGGTGTGCGGCCGTTGTCGCGCGATTTGTCCGCCAGGATCGCCAGCAGTGCGGCGTCGCTGCGGCCCTGGGCGCTCAGCTCGGCGTACATGTTCAGGCTTTCCACGTCGCGGTACTGCTCGATGGCGCGGAAGCCGGGGTTGGTCATGCCGATCTCTTCACCCTGGTAGATATAAGGCGTGCCCTGCATGCCGTGCAGCACCATCGCCAGCATTTTGGCGGCCGGCACCCGCAGTGCGCCTTCATCGCCGAAGCGCGACACGATGCGCGGCTGATCGTGGTTACACCAGAACAGCGCGTTCCAGGCGCGGTTATGCATCCCTTGCTGCCAGTGGCGGAAGATCTGCTTTAACTCCACGTAATCCGGCGCCGCCCGCGTCCATTTTTCGCCGTTGGCGTAGTCCACTTTCAGGTGGTGGAAGTTGAAGGTCATCGACAGCTCTTCGCCGCTCTGCGCCGCGTACTGCTGGCAATGCTCAAGCGTGGTGGAAGACATCTCGCCCACCGTCATCAGGCCGCGTGGCTGGAACACGTCGCGGCTCATTTCCTGCAGGAACTCGTGAATGCGCGGGCCGTCGGTGTAGAAGCGGCGGCCGTCGCCCTGGCTGTCGGACGGGAAGTCCTGCTGCTTGGACACCAGGTTGATCACGTCGAGGCGCAGGCCGTCGACGCCTTTGTCCGCCCAAAACTGACACACTTTCTTCAGCTCTTCGCGCACCGGTGGGTGCTCCCAATTGAGATCCGCCTGCTCGGCGGCGAACAGGTGCAGATAGTACTGGCCGCTGTCGGCGTGCCACTGCCAGGCGTTGCCGCCGAACTTGGAGCGCCAGTTGTTCGGCGGCGTATCCCCCTCGCCGTCGCGCCAGACGTAGAACTGGCGATACGGGCTGTGGCGATCCTGCGCGGCCTTGAACCACGGGTGCTCGGTCGAGGTGTGGTTGAACACCATGTCCATCACGATGCGGATGCCGCGCCGGTGGGCGGCGGCGACCAGCTGCTCGAAGTCCGCCATGGTGCCGTAAGCCGGATCGATGGCGCAGTAGTCCGCCACGTCATAGCCGTTGTCCACCTGGGGTGAGACGTAGACCGGCGTCAGCCAGATGGCGTCGACGCCCAGCTCCTGCAGATAGTCCAGCCGCCGCGTCACGCCGGCCAAATCGCCGTAGCCGTTGCCGGTGCTGTCCTGAAAACTCTTCGGATAAATTTGGTAGATGACGCCGTTCTGCCACCAGGGGGTTGGATTGCTCATAGATCAATACCTTTGAATCGTGACAACGGGCCTGCGTGAGCAGGCCCCTACATTCATTTTGCGTCAATTAAACCGGCAGCTCGCCGCGGGCGGCCTTGCGCTTGTAGACCATGATGGTCAGCACCAGCGGGATGACGATCGCCACCAGAATCGCCAGCGAGTAAATCAGCCAGAACTGCGGTTTGATAGACAGGATGCCCGGCAGGCCGCCGACGCCGATGCCGTTGGCCATCACGCCGTCCAGGCCGCAGATAAGGCCTGCGATCGCGGAGCCGATCATCGCGCACAGCATCGGGAAGCGGTATTTGAGGTTGATGCCGTACATCGCCGGTTCGGTCACGCCGAGGTAGGCGGAGATCGCCGCCGGCACCGAGATTTCACGCTCGTTGGCCTTGCGGCTGATGATGATGATGCCGAGCACCGCCGAGGCCTGCGCGATGTTGGACAGCGCAATCAGCGGCCATACCGGGGTGCCGCCCATGCTCTGGATCATCTGCATGTCGATGGCCAGCGTGGTCTGGTGCACGCCGGTGATCACCAGCGGCGCATACAGGAAGCCGAACAGCGCGGCGCCCACCGGGGCGAAGCTGCCGGTCATCACCGCTTTCACCGCCCAGGCGACGCCGTCGCCGATCATGCGGCCGAACGGCCCGATCAGCGCGTGCGCCAGGAACACCGCCAGCAGCAGCGAAACCACCGGCACTACCACCAGATAGAGATAGTCGGGGACGATCTTTTTCAGCCGGGTTTCGATCCAGCCCAGCGCCATGCCCGCCAGGATTGACGGGATCACCTGCGCCTGATAGCCGACTTTCTGGATCACGAACCAGCCGAAGTTCCACACTTCCGGCGTTTGCTGGCCGAGCAGGTAGGAGTTCATCAGCTGCGGCGACACCAGGGTGACGCCCAGCACGATGCCGAGTACCGGCGTGCCGCCCATCTTTTTCACCGTCGACCAGCAGATGGCCACCGGCAGGAACATGAAGATCGCTTCACCGAGCAGCCACAGGAAGTCGTAAACGGTTTTCCACGCCGGGTGCATCTGCGCCAGCGTTTGGCCGCCGGACATCGGGATGTCGCCGATCACGTTGCGGAAGCCGAGGATCAGACCGCCGCTGATCAGCGCCGGCAGCAGCGGGAAGAAGATCTCGGCGAAGTGAGAGATGGTGCGCTCGGTCCAGGTCATGTTCTGGCGCGCGGCGACCTTGGCCTGTTCCTTGTCGGCCTCGTTGACGCCGGTGCTGGCGATCAGCGCCTGATAGTAGTCGCCGACGTCGGTGCCGATCACCACCTGGAACTGCCCGGCGTTGGTGAAGCAACCTTTGACCATCGGCAGCTCTTCGATTTCTTTGGGGCTGGCCTTGCTGGGGTCATTGAGAACGAAACGCAGCCGGGTAATGCAATGGCTGACGGTGGCGATGTTCTCGCGGCCGCCGACCAAAACAATCAGGCGATCAATATCCTGCTGTTTTACTTTGCTCATTATGGGATACCTGCAGAGGTGTTGACTGAGTAATGATCAAAGCTTAGCCACTCGGCTTTTTGAATGAAATGGGAACGTTCCCGGTTTGGGGCGAGGATCACAAAATGACAAAAAATGGTCAACTTCTGAGCAGGTCGTCAGGAAAGTTTGCTGGGCACCACCAGGCGGCGGATCCCCTGTTCGCCGCTGAGCTGCGCCAGCAGCTGCTGCGCCGCCAGCAGGCCGGCGCTGCCGTAGCCGAACTCGACCGACAGAGTATCGGGGAACAGGAAGCTGAGCAGCGGGGTGTTGCCGATGGCGCACACCTGAATGGCGTGCGCCGGCTGTTGCTGCAGGTATTTGATCGCCCCCAGGGCGATGCTGTCGGAGGCGCAGATCAGCGCGCTGGTGTGCGAGTCGATCACTTCGGCGGCGTGCTGGAAACCGCTCTGGTAGCTCAGCTCGCCCAGCGTGGCGCGCGGCGTGAGCTTGAGGCGTTCACAGGCGTCGAGGTAGGCCTGATAGCGGCGCTGGCCGGTGGTGGCATCGCTGAGCTGCACCCCCAGATAGCCGATATGCCGGTGCCCTTGCCGGTGCAGGCGATCCATCAGCAGGTTCACCGCGCCGGCGTCGTCGTAGCAGACGGACGAGAAGCCGTCGTATTCACGCACCATCACCACCATTTTTTCCTGCCACGGTTTGAGCATCGCCGCGGTCAGGCCGGTGAAGCCGAACAGGATCACCCCGTCGACGTTGCGCTGGCGCAGCACGTGCAGGTGCTCCTGCACCAGGCGGGTTTCGAACTGGCTCTCCATCACGATCGGGTCGAAGCCTTGCTGATACAGCAGCGGCAGCATGGTGCGCACCGCCTGGTTTTCCGACGGCGAATCGAGACGGGAAACGATGATGCCCACCACCTTGTCGCTCTGGCCGCGCATGGCGCGCGCCGACTTGGAGGGGGTAAACCCCTGCTGACGGATCACCGCTTCCACCCGTTCGCGGGTTTGCGGGCTCACGCTGCCTTCATTGTTCAGCACGCGTGAGACGGTGGATTTGCCTACGCCGCTCAGGCGTGCGATGTCCTTGATGGTCAGCCGGTTTTGCATGGTTTACTTGTCGTTTAGGTTGTAAGGCGTAAATTGACGGCCAATAATGAATGCCCGTCAGCATAGCTCATTTTCCGACGCGGATCTTGATGCAAAACGGGATTGTGACATTGCGATGAACGGCCGCTCCTGCCGCTCCTGCCGCTCTGTTTTTCCCTTTACCGGAGGTTATACCCCATATGGACCCCGACCCGACTGCTTTAGACACTCACTCGGTTCTCCGGTAAAACCTCTCCGCCTGGCGCTGCTGTTTTACCGGTGAAGTACATCACGGTAACCGGTGGCGCGCGCTTCGTCGTTCGCTCCTGCTGCTGAAAAAAAGAATAAGGATCTGCATTGGCAGAGGCTTTTTGGCGTGCCCGCCATCCGCCCAGCCGATGACGATCCCCGTTTACCCGCTGCCGTGAGGCACCGGGCGACGAGGTGCGACCATGAAACTGAAAAAACTCCCCCGTCAGCTGCTGGGCCTGTTCGCCCGCGGCCTCCCGCGCCGTTTGGTGCGCCGCGACAGCCTGCTGGACAGCGTCGGCGGCGCTGCGCGCGATATGCCGGCCGGCCTGGCGCAGCAGCGGCTGGAATGCGCCGCCGCAGAGACGATGCAGCTGTTTGAGCGTTTCCACAGCCACCCGGAAGGCATCACCGCCCATGAGGCGGAACAGGTGCGCCAGCGCTGCGGCGAGAACGTCATCGACGATCAGCAGAAAGAGGCCTGGTGGCAGCACCTCTGGCACTGTTACCGCAACCCGTTCAACCTGCTGCTGACCGCGCTCGGCATGATTTCTTATGCCACCGAGGATCTCACCGGCGCGTTGGTGATCGCACTGATGGTGCTGATCTCCACGCTGCTGAACTTCATCCAGGAGGCGCGCTCCAACCGGGCGGCCGACGCGCTGAAGGCCATGGTGAGCAACACCGCCACGGTGATCCGCAGCGATGCGCTCACCGGCAAGAGCGAACACGTGGAGCTGCCGATCGCGCAGCTGGTGCCTGGCGATATCATCAAGCTGGCGGCCGGCGACATGATCCCGGCGGATCTGCGCGTGCTGTCGGCCAAGGATCTGTTCATCAGCCAGGCGGCGCTGACCGGCGAATCGCTGCCGGTGGAAAAATCCGCGGCGCCGCAGGCGTTGGCGGCCGATCCGCTCGACTGCCAGAACCTGTGCTTCATGGGCACCAATGTGGTCAGCGGCACCGCGCTGGCGATGGTGATCGGCACCGGCGGCAACACCTATTTCGGCCAGCTGGCGCAGCGCGTCACCAGCCAGGATGAGCAGCCGAACGCCTTCCAGAGCGGCATCAGCAAGGTCAGCTGGCTGCTGATCCGCTTTATGCTGGTGATGACGCCGATCGTGCTGCTGATCAACGGCTACACCAAGGGCGACTGGTGGGAAGCGGCGCTGTTCGCGCTGTCGGTGGCGGTCGGGCTGACGCCGGAAATGCTGCCGATGATCGTCACCTCGACGCTGGCCAAAGGGGCGGTGAAACTGTCGCGCCAGAAGGTGATCGTCAAACGCCTGGACGCCATCCAGAACTTCGGCGCCATGGACATTTTGTGCACCGACAAGACCGGCACCCTGACCCAAGACAAGATCGTACTGGAGCGCCATACCGACGTGTTCGGCGCCAGCAGCGAGCGGGTGCTGCGCTACGCCTGGCTGAACAGCTTCTACCAGACCGGGTTGAAAAACCTGCTCGACGTGGCGGTGCTGAGCTGCGCGGAGCAAAATCAGCAGCCGGAAGCGCTGCAGCACTACCGCAAGGTGGATGAGATCCCGTTCGACTTTGTGCGCCGCCGCATGTCGGTGGTGGTGGCGAAAGACAACGAGTATCACGAGCTGGTGTGCAAGGGCGCGCTGGAAGAGATGCTGGCGATTTGCAGCCACGTGCGCCACGAAGACGAGGTGATCCCGCTCAGCGAGGCGCTGCTGGCGCGCATTCGCCGCATCACCGACGATCTCAACCAGCAGGGGCTGCGGGTGGTGGCAGTGGCCAACAAGATCCTGCCGGCGCAAACCCATGAATACGGCGTGGCGGACGAGTCGGATCTGATCCTCGAAGGCTACGTCGCCTTCCTCGATCCGCCGAAGGAGAGCACCGCGCCGGCGCTGGCGGCGCTGAAACAGAACGGCGTCACGGTGAAGATCCTCACCGGCGACAACGAGCTGGTGGCCGCCAAAGTGTGCCGGGACGTCGGGCTGGCGGCCGAGCACCTGCTGTGCGGCAGCGAGATCGAGCAGATGGACGACGAGCAGCTGGCCCAGGCGGCGGCGCGCACCACGGTGTTCGCCAAGCTGACGCCGCTGCACAAAGAGCGCATCGTCAAACTGCTGCGCCGCCAGGGGCACGTGGTGGGCTTTATGGGCGACGGCATCAACGACGCGCCGGCGCTGCGCGCGGCCGATATCGGCATCTCCGTCGATTCGGCTGTGGACATCGCCAAGGAAGCGGCGGACATCATCCTGCTGGAAAAAAGCCTGATGGTGCTGGAGCAGGGGGTGATCGAAGGGCGCCGTACCTTCGCCAACATGCTGAAATACATCAAGATGACCGCCAGCTCCAACTTCGGTAACGTGTTCAGCGTGCTGATCGCCAGCGCCTTCCTGCCGTTCCTGCCGATGTTGCCGCTGCACCTGTTGATTCAGAACCTGATGTACGACATCTCGCAGATCGCCATCCCGTTCGATAACGTCGACGACGATCAGATCACCCAGCCGCAGCGCTGGAACTCCGCCGATCTGGGGCGGTTTATGGTGTTCTTTGGGCCGATCAGCTCGATCTTCGACGTGCTGACCTTCTGCCTGATGTGGTGGGTGTTCAAGGCCAATACGCCGGAAATGCAGACGCTGTTCCAGTCCGGCTGGTTCGTGGAAGGGCTGTTGTCGCAAACGCTGATCGTGCACATGATCCGCACGCGCAAAATTCCGTTTATCCAGAGCCGCCCATCCTGGCCGCTGTGCATCATGACGCTGGCGGTGATCGCCACCGGCATCGGCCTGGTGTTCTCGCCGCTGGCCGGCTTCCTGCAGCTGCAGGCGCTGCCGCTCGCCTACTTCCCGTGGCTGGTGCTGATCCTCGCCGGTTACATGGTGCTGACCCAGTGCGTGAAAGGCTGGTTCGTGCGCCGCTACGGCTGGCAATAACCCGTTCGCCCCCTCCGGCCGGGAGGGGGCAACTGTGATCCCGTCCGCTTTTTCACCGCAACGGTTGGACATCTGTTCTGTGCTAAGTCTTTATCTACAGCGTTGGCTGTTTTCCCCTGCGCCTTTCAAGCCACCGCGTTGTTGTTTATCGCCTAGCGGTGGTTTGAAATTCATTGGGGATATTTTGTTTTTTTCCTCTGAGGAATTTCCGATGCACAGACCTTTCCGTTATACGCTACTGGCTTCATCGTTATGGTTTTCTTGCGGCGCGCTGGCGCAGCCGGCCGGCGATCTGCCGCTGATGCCCTGGCCGCAGCAGGTGGAAGTGACGCAACCGGCGGGCAAGCTGGTTTTGGATCACCAGTTGTCGTTAAGCGTCCAGGGTGACGACTTGGGCGACGCGCTGCCGCGCTGGCGCCAGCGCATCGAACTGCAGACCGGCTGGACGCTGGCGCCGATGGAAGAAGCGAACGGCGCGGCGATCAAGGTGGTGATCAAGGACCGGGTGGCGGCGCAGCCGCTGCCGGGCAGCGACGAAAGTTACCGGCTGGCGGTCACGCCGCAGGGTGCCACGCTGACCGCCAACACCCGCTTCGGCGCGCTGCGCGGCATGGAGACCCTGCTGCAGCTGCTGCAGACCGACGGGCAAAACACCTTCCTGCCGCTGGTGGATATCCGCGATGTGCCGCGCTTCCCGTGGCGCGGCGTCTTGTTGGATTCGGCGCGCCATTTCCTGCCGCTGCCGGACATTCTCCGCCAGCTCGACGGGATGGCGGCGGCCAAGCTTAACGTGTTCCACTGGCACCTGACCGACGATCAGGGCTGGCGCTTCGCCTCCGAGCATTACCCCAAACTGCAACAGCAGGCTAGCGACGGCCAGTTCTATACCCGCGAGCAGATGCGGCAGGTAGTGGCTTACGCCACGGCGCGCGGCATTCGCGTGGTGCCGGAGATCGACATGCCGGGGCACGCCTCCAGCATCGCGGTGGCCTATCCCGACCTGATGAGCGCGCCGGGGCCGTATCGCATGGAGCGCGAGTGGGGCGTGCATAAGCCGACGCTCGATCCGACCCGCGACGAGGTGTATCAGTTTGTCGACACGATCGTCGGCGAGCTGGCGGCGATCTTCCCCGATCCTTATCTGCACATCGGCGGCGACGAGGTGGACGCCAGCCAGTGGCGGGCGTCGCCGTCGATTCAGGCGTTTATGCAGCAGAACGGGCTGGCGGATACCCATGCGCTGCAGGCCTACTTCAACCAGAAGCTGGAAAAGATCCTCGAGAAGCACCAGCGGCAGATGGTCGGCTGGGACGAGATCTACCACCCGTCGCTGCCGCGTTCGATCGTCATTCAATCCTGGCAGGGGCAAGACTCGCTGGGCGCCAGCGCCCAGGACGGCTATCAGGGCATTCTCTCCACCGGTTTCTACCTCGATCAGCCGCAAAGCACCGCCTATCACTACCGCAATGAAATTCTGCCGCAGCCGCTGGGGATCGAGACGGCGGTGCAGCCCGGCGAGCAGGCGCAAAGCTGGGGCTTCAGCATGCCGCGCCTGAAGGGCAGCGCGGTGGAGGGCAGCTTCACGCTGATCGAGGGCAAGCAGGGCTGGCGCGGCTTTATCGATTTCAACGGCAAGTCGCGCCGCGCGGTGCACGACATCGTCTGGCGCACGCCGCAGCAGGTGACGTTCCGCGTCGATACCTGGATGGGCGACACGCGGCCGGTGTTCACGCTGCAGCAGGACAAGCTCAGCGGCTATACGCTGGTCGGCAACGTGCGTTACCCCACCCGCGGCGACAAGCTGGCGGCGGTGCCGGCGGGCAAGATGCCGGTGGTGCCGGACGAGAAAGGGCAGGCCAACATTCTCGGCGGCGAAGCGGCGCTGTGGGCGGAAAACGTGCGCGCGCCGCTTCTCGATCTCAAGCTGTGGCCGCGCGCCTTCGCGGTGGCGGAGCGGCTGTGGTCGGCGCAGGACGTTACCGACGAAAGCAACATGTACCGGCGGCTGGCGGCGATCGACGCCTGGTCGGTGGTGTCGGTCGGCCTGCAGCAGCACGCGGAAACGGCGCGCGAATTCACCCGGCTGAGCAACAGCGTGCAGATCCTGCCGCTGCAGATCCTGGCCGAGGCGGTGGAGCCGGCGCAGTATTACACCCGTCAGCACCTGAAGTTCCAGGCCGGCAACTATCACCAGTTCGAACCGCTGAACCGCTTTGCCGATGCGCTGCCGCCGGAGAGCGGCGCGGTGCGCGACATGCATGCCCAGGTCGCGGCCTTGTTGCAGGATAAGCGCGATAAGGCGGCGGCGCAGGCGCTGCGCGAACGGCTGCAGCGCTGGCAGGCGAACGGCGCGGCACTGCAGACGGCGATCGCGGGCAACCGTACGCTGCGCGATCTGGCGCCGGTGGCGCAGGACGTCGATGCTTTGGCCGCGCTGGGCTTAACGCTGCTGGATTGCCATCAGCAGGGCAAACCGCTGAGCCGGGCCGAGGCCGAGCAAGCGCAGCGCCAGCTGGATGCGGCGGCGCAGACGCGCGACGAAGTGGTGATTGCGGCGGTTTACCCGCTGGAGGCGCTGCTGCGCGGCCTTAAAACGGAGTGAGGGTGACGGGGCTCGACGAGCTGAGCCCCGGTCTTGTTACGCCCGTAGCGACAGCGGCGCATACCCGATGGCGTGCTGCAGGTAATTCAGCAGCAGCTGGCGGGTGAAGCGCGGCTCATCGATACCGCTGCCCTGCAGGAAGCGTTGCAGGTTGCTGCAGTCCCACCGATAGGTGTCTTGATAGAGCTCCACCGTCGATAGCTCGTCCACCATAGGATCCTTGAACAGGCTGAGCAGCGGGTACAGCGGCGCGTCGCTGTCGTTTTCCCATTGGGCCCGCCACTGTGCGAAGGGCAGAGGGCGAAAGCGATAACCGAACTCGCGCTCCAGCAGGCTGAAAAATTCACGCAGCGTCAGATTATTGTCACCTTGATGGATCAGGTTGAATTTCTGCCCCAGCGCCTGCGGGTTGCGAGAGACGTGGGCGATGGCCTGGGTCATGTAATCCACCGTGGTTAACCCTTCGCGCATCTCCTGTAAATCCGGCACCGTGCCGCTGCTGATGCAGGTTTTCACCAGCCGCCCCCACCATTGGTAATCGGCGTTGACGCCGGTGAGGCTGTGGCAGGTGGCGTAGCCCAGGCGGAAGGTCATCAGCGGCAGGCCCTGTTTCGCCGCCAGATCGGCGATTTTCTCCATCACCCATTTGCTGCGCACGTAGCCGATATCGCGGCTGACCGCCGGCAGGTTTTGGTCGATATCGTCGTTTTCCCGCATCACCCGTTTGCCGGTGTGCAGATGCCCCCAGCTGTAAACGGAGATGGTCGACAGCAGCATCAGCGGCTTGGTGCGGCTATGCGCCGCGAAGCGAATGATTTCCCGCAGGCCCTGCACGTTGTCGCGCTTCATATAGGCGTAAGGCTGGATAAAATTCACCGCGCTGGCCGAATGGTAAACCAGGTCGATATCTCGGCTTAACGCCCTGTAGGCCGCAGGCGTCAGCGAAAAGTCGTGTTCCGCGACGTTGCCAGGCACCATATGGATGCGCGCGTGCTGGCTGGCGTTCAGCGCGATCCGGTAGCGCTGCAGCACCGCCTCCAGCCGCTGTCTCGGCGGCAGTTTGGCGCCGTCGCGCACCAGACAGTACAGCTCGGCATCGGTGGTGCGCAGCAGATCGGCCAACAGATGTGCGCCGACGAAGCCGGTGGCGCCGGTCAGCAAAATGGCGCGCGGTGCGCTGATTTGCCGCGTATCGAACGTCGGATCGATGACGAGATCCGGCGGCAAATACACATCATCCTGCAAGGTGCGCGCTTCGCCTTGCCGCTGTGTCGGTTGCCGGTCTTTGCGTTGTGCCAGCGCCTGCGCCAGGGCACCCAGAGTGGGATATTCATAGATGTCGTGCACCGAGGTCTCGACGGCAAATGCCTTGGCCAATGCCGCCATCAGCTTGGCCGCCAACAGCGAATGGCCGCCCAGCGAGAAAAAATCATCGTCGGTTGCGGGCTGTTCCACCTTCAGCAATGAGCGCCATAGATCGGCGACGACGCGCTGGTCGGCGGTCAGCGGCTGCGCAACGCCGGCGCTGACCGGTTGGTAATGCGCCAACAGGGCCGCTTTGTCTATCTTGCCGTTGTTGTTCAGCGGCATGTGTTGCAGTAAACGATAATCGGCGGGCAGAAATGCGCTGGGCAGCGTTTCTTTCAGTTTCTGTCGGACGCGTGCGATCACGCTTTCGCCGTCACTCTCCGCGATCAGAAACGCCACGATTTTCTTGCCCAGCGGATCATCTGCCATCGCCACGGCGGCCACCGCTTTACGAACGCCCGCAACCTGCAACATGGCGTTTTCGATTTCGCCCAGTTCAATGCGATTGCCGCGGATTTTAACCTGATCGTCGATACGGCCCAGATATTGAATGCGGCCATCCGCCAGCCAACGAGCCCGATCGCCGCTGCGATACAGACGTAACCCGGCGAAGTGAGGCGGGGTGATGAAGCGTTCGGCCGTCAATGCCGGATTGTTCAGGTAGCCGCGTGCCAGGCAACGACCGCTGATATACAGCTCGCCGGGGCGATCGCCGATCACGGGCTGCAGTCGGTCATCGAGGATGAATATTTCGGTATCGCCGATGGGCCGCCCAATGCTGGCGGGCGGATTTTGCGTGGCGCAAGCCACCCGGTTACAGGTGACGAATATGGTGGCTTCTGTCGGGCCGTAGTAATCGATCAAGGGATAATCGATGCCGCGCAGATCAACCGGATGAAGTTTTTCCCCCGAGCTGAACAGATACCGCAGCGCCAGATTGGCCGGCTGCGGCGCGCCGACCACGTCGGCGACCAGCACTGCGGGCAGGCTGGCGTGAGTGATACCCTGTTCGGCAAAATAGACCAGCAGCACTTCCGGCTGCAGGCGAGCGTCTTCCGGCGGCAGATACAATGTGCCGCCGCTGGTCAGAGGCGACCAGATCTCCCATTGCGCGACGTCGAAACTCAAGCCGGCGATCAGCGTAGAACGACTTTCGGCATCCATAGCGAATTGCTTGTTATGCCAGAGAATTAAATTCAGCAGCGACTGATGTTCGATCAGCACACCTTTCGGTTTGCCGGTGGTGCCTGAAGTGAAAATGAGATAAACGATGGCATCGGGAGGCGGAGAGATTAACGTTATATTTTCCTGTGGCGAAATTGATATATTATCAATATAAATAACGTCTTCGCTGAAATTATCTTCCGATAACGCAATTGTCGCGTTGCTGGCGAGTATTAAAGGGGAACCGCTTTGCGTAACGATATCCTGTATTCTTTTTTCCGGGTAACGCGCGTCGATGGGAATATAGCCTGCGCCGGCTTTGACGATCGCCAACATACCGATCAGCATTTCCGGCGTGCGCAGCGTGACGAGCGGCACATAGCTGCCGGGCGCCACGCCCCGTCGTAGCAACAGCGCGCACAGTGCGCTGCTGGCTTCATCCAATTGACGGTAGGTCAGGTGTTTATTATTGCCGACGACGGCAAGTTTTTCCGGATAACGGGAAACTTGTTGGATAAAATAATCCAATACGCTAGGTGCCATGGTTATCTCCTGTCATTATTCACGGGGTGAACGAAATGAAACAGCAATGACCCGGCCGGGTGAAAAACAATTATAGGCGTATTTTTATTGTGGGATTGTAAATGTGAGTGATATTACGCTATCGCTATAAATTAATTGAATTAATAAAATTCTTATCAATAAAAACGGCCAGTCTGCACTGGCCGTGATTCGCGTGAGCGTCGATTAACGACGCACGGCGATGGCTTCGATTTCGATCTTCACGTCTTTTGGCAGACGCGCCACTTCCACGCAGGAGCGGGCCGGGAACGGCGCGCTGTGCTCGGTGAAGAAGGCTTCGTACGCGGCGTTGACGGTGGCGAAGTCGTTCAGGTCTTTCACGAACACGGTGGTTTTCACGATGTCGGCAACGATCAGGCCGGCGGCTTCGACGATCGCTTTGACGTTTTCCAGCGACTGGCGCGCCTGAGCGGCCACGTCGTCGGCAACGGCGCCGGTTTTCGGATCGACCGGGATCTGGCCGGAAGTGATGATCATGCTGCCCAGATCAACGCCCTGCACGTAAGGACCAATGGCTGCCGGGGCGAGTTCAGTGCTGATGTTACGTGACATGTTTTCTCCTGATAGACCCGTTGTCTTTCACGCCGCCGCGCGGTCGGCCGCAGCTTGAAATTCGATGGGTAGCAACGTGGGTAGAGTTATTTTCAGGCATCCATTATAGGGAGTGACGCGCAGATTAACAGCGCCGCTCCCGCTAAAAGGGCAGAAATCAGTCGGCCTGCAACACCACCTGATGCTCGAACTCTTTCTCGCAATAGCGGCACTTCAGGTGCACTTCGCCGTCGCGCGGTTTCACGCTGAAGCTCGACGCCACCGGCTCGCTGCGGCTGATGCAGTTGCTGTTCGGGCAGGTCAGCACGCCGTCGATGTGATCCGGCAGGCTGAGGGTCAGTTTGCGCACCACTTCATAGTTATCGATGCGGTTTACCGTGGCCTTCGGCGCGTACATCGCCAGCTGGTTGGCCTGCTGCTCGGTCAGGAAGGTGTTTTCGATCTTGATCAGATCCTTGCGGCCCAGCTCGTTGGAGGGCAGGTTCAGGCCGATGGTGATGCGCTGGTCGGTGGCGGTCAGCTTGAACAGCGTCAGCAGTTTGAACCCGATCTGCGCCGGAATGTGGTCGATCACCGTGCCGCATTTGATCGCTTCGACCTGCAGTTTGTTGTCGTGAGTCATGGCGGTTCCCCCTTAAAGAGCCAAATCTGCGTTAAGCACCAGCGCCAGCAGCGCCTGGCGGGCGAAGATGCCGTTGCCCGCCTGCTGGAAGTAGTAAGCGTACGGCGTTTTATCCACGTCGGTGGCGATCTCGTCGATGCGCGGCAGCGGGTGCAGCACCTTGAGGTTGGCGCGCGCGCCGGCCAGATCCGCAGCGCGCAGGACGAACTGCGCCTTCACGTTGGCGTACTCGGAAGGATCGAGGCGCTCTTTCTGTACCCGGGTCATGTAGAGAATATCCAGCTCCGGCACCACTTCTTCAATGCTGCTGTGCAGGCTGTACTCGATGCCTTTCTCTTCCAGCATTTTCAGGATGTAGGCCGGCATCGCCAGCGCGTCCGGGGCGATGAAGTAGAAGCGGTTGCCTTCGAACTTGGCCAGCGCCTGGGTGAGCGAGTGCACGGTGCGGCCGTACTTCAGGTCGCCGACCATGGCGATGCTGAGGTTGCTCAGGCGGCCCTGGGTTTCCTGGATGGTGAACAGATCCAGCAGGGTCTGGGTCGGGTGCTGGTTGGCGCCGTCGCCGGCGTTGAGCACCGGTACGTTGCCGGAGAATTCAGCGGCCATGCGCGCCGCGCCTTCCTGCGGGTGGCGCATCACGATGGCGTCCACGTAGGTGCTGATCACCGAGATGGTGTCGGCCAGGGTTTCGCCTTTCTTGCCGAGCGAGGTGTTGCTGCCGTCGGCGAAGCCCACCACCGAGGCGCCGAGGCGGTGCATCGAGGTTTCGAACGACAGGCGGGTACGGGTCGAGGCTTCGAAGAAGCAGCTGGCGATCACCTTGTGTTTCAACAGTTCCGGCTGCGGGTTGGCTTTCAGACCGGCGGCGGTGCGCAGCACCAGCTCCAGATCCTCGCGGCTGAGATCGTTAATAGAGATGATGTGTTTGTGATACAGCGGGTTGGCCATTTTTCACTCCTCCTCGACGCGTGCCCGTGGCGCGGGACTTTGGGATATTCTCAAGGCAAAAAAAAGCCCCTCAATGAGGGGCTTGAAACGATCGGTTTAGCAACAGGAGAAACAACGGCAGCTGGCCGCCGATAGGCAGTCGGTTTTGTCGATTGTGGCTAACAAAACAAACGTCGTTTTTCATGCTTTCTCCTGGCAAATTGTGGCGCATTATACTCGCGCTTTTCTCTACTGCAAGCGCTAAAACGCCGTTTTTTGCCGCCCCGCAATCGATTGGCCGGCGATGGCCGCCCGCCGGCTATTTGCTGACGCGATCGTAGTAGACCATGTCGGCGTTCAGCCCCTGCTGGTAGCCTTTGACGTTGTCGCGCAGCACCACTTCGGTTTTGGCCTGATCGATAAACACGTAAGGCGAACTGCGCTGCAGCTCCTGCTGCATGGCGGTGTACAGCGCGCGGCGCTTGGCCGGATCGGCTTCGGCCAGCGCCGCCAGCGTCTGCTGGTTCAACTGCGGGATCTGCCAGCCGTTCAGTCCGGCTACCGTGCTGCTTTTGCCGTCGTTGTAGGCGAAGGCGCTGGCGTTGGAGTGGGCGTCGAAGTAATCCGGGATCCACAGGCGGATCGCCGCCTGATGCTGCCTGGCGCGCACGCGGGAGTAAACCTGGCTGCCCGCCGCCGGCAGCAGCTCTACTTTCACGCCGGCGGCGGCGAAGCTGCCCTGCAGCGCCTGCGCGATGGTGATGAACGGCGGCTTGTTCTCCACGTCCAGCGTAAAGGCGGCGTGGGTGATGCCCGCCTTGGCCAGGATGGCTTTCGCCTTGGCCGGATCGTAGCTGAACGGGTTGGTCTCCAGCGCGCCCGGCAGCCCGACCGGCAGGAAGCTCTGGTGCACGAAGTATTGGCCCTTCAGCAGATCCTTCGTGATGCCTTGATAATCCACCAGGTAGCGCGCCGCTTCCCAGAACGCCGGGTTGTTCAGCAGCGGATTGGTGCCGTTGCCGGTGTTGAATACCAGGTAGTTTTGCTCGGCGGACGGGATCTCCAGCACCTTGACGCCCGGCTGGTTTTTCAGCGTGTCGGTCTGATCGGCGCCCAGTTCGCGGGCGATATCGGCGTCGCCCTGCTGGATCAGCAGGCGGCGGGTGGCCGGGTCCGGCACGTTTTTAATGATGATGTTTTTCAGCTGCGGCTTGTCGCCCGGCGTCGAGGGGTTGGCGTCCAGTACGATCGCCTGGTGCGGCTGATAGACGCGCATCTTGAACGGGCCGCTGCCGGCGGAGTGCATTTTCAGCCAGGCGTTGCCGAAGTCGCCGTCTTTAACGTTGGCCAGCGCCGCCTTGCTGTCGACGATCGAAGCGATCGGCGTCGAGAGAATATTCAGCGCCACCGCCGGGCTGACGTCCGCCGTCCAGCGCAGCTGCACGGTATGTTCGTCAATCTTCTTCAGCTGCGCGTCGATGTTGTCCGGCTGCCAGCCGAGCACGTTGAGGATGAACGCCGGCGACTTGTTCATCTTGACCGCGCGGCTGTAGGAGAAGATCACGTCGTCGGCGGTCAGCGGGTTGCCGGAGGCGAACGCCGCCTGCGGCCGCAGTTTCACCGTCAGCGTTTTGGCCGCCGCATCGCTCTGCCAGCTTTCCGCCAGCACCGGTGCCACCTTGGCCGGATCGTCGCGATCCGCCTGCACCAATCGTTGATACAGGCTGGGCACCGTCTGGATGCTGGAGAGTTCGTTGGCTTCCGCCGGATCGAGGCTGACGATGTCATCCAGCGATTGCACCACCACCAGCGTATTCGGCGGCGTGGCGGCTAACGCGGCGGCGGGCAGGGCGGCGAGCAGGAACAGCGGCAAGAGTTTGGCTTTCATCGGTGTGTATCCCCTGAAGGCGCCGCCAGGCGGCGCTGAGAACGGTTTGTTATCGTTGGTTTTTACGGCGCGAGCGCCGTCGGCCTGTCACGGTAGAACCTTTGCCCGCGGCGGGCAAAGGCCAATACGCTATTTGATATTCCAGGAATATATTAGCCGCCCTGGCCGAGGGCGCCAGGGCGGAGGGGAGGACTGTCAGAGGGTTTCGCTCAGCGTGGCGACCAGCACCGCTTTGATGGTGTGCAGCCGGTTTTCCGCCTGATCGAACACCACGCTGTGCGCCGATTCGAACACTTCGTCGGTCACTTCCATGCCGCCGTGCAGATCGTACTGCTGCGCCATCTGCTTGCCGAGCGTGGTTTGATCGTCGTGGAACGCCGGCAGGCAGTGCAGGAACTTCACGTTCGGGTTGCCGGTCAGCTTCAGCATCGCCATGTTGACCTGATACGGCCGCAGCAGCGCGATACGCTCCTGCCAGGTCTCTTTCGGTTCGCCCATCGACACCCACACGTCGGTGTAGAGGAAGTCGGCGTCTTGTACCCCTTCGGCGATGTCTTCGGTCAGGGTGAGTTTCGCGCCGGTTTGCTGCGCCAGCGCCTGGCATTCGGCCACCAGCTCCGGCTGCGGCCAGCAGGCCTTCGGCGCCACTAGCCGCAGATCCATGCCCGCCAGCGCGGCGGCTTCCTGCAGCGTGTTGCCCATGTTGTTGCGCGCGTCGCCGATGTACGCCAGTTTCACTTCACTCAGCGCCTTGCCCGGCAAGTGCTCCTGCACGGTGAGCAGATCCGCCAGCAGTTGGGTGGGGTGGAACTCGTCGGTCAGGCCGTTCCATACCGGCACGCCGGCGTATTCCGCCAGGGTTTCCACCAGCGCCTGGCCGTAGCCGCGATACTGAATACCGTCGTACAGGCGGCCCAGCACCCGGGCGGTGTCTTTCATCGATTCCTTATGGCCGATCTGGCTGCCGCTCGGGCCGAGGTAAGTGACCTGGGCGCCCTGATCGAATGCGGCAACTTCGAAAGAGCATCGCGTGCGGGTCGAGTCTTTTTCGAAGATGAGCGCAATGTTTTTGCCCTGCAGCCGGCGCTGTTCCTGCCCTTGCTTCTTGGCCTGCTTCAGATCGGCCGAAAGCCGCAGCAGCGCCTGCAGCTCGGCGGGGGTGAAATCCATTAACCTCAGAAAGTGACGTTGGTAGAACGCATTGCCGGTGCTCATAGTCCGATTCCCTGATTGTGTAATTGAATTAAAATTCACTTTATATGTATGAATATTCAATTTCAACCCCAGCGAGGAAATCTTTCACGTTTATCGTGGAAGCAATGTCGGCGGTGTGTGAAAATAGAAGGAATGAAGGCCATTTGACTTGAGGATATAGGCATGGCAAACCGCGAATTGCTGGAAGAACAACGTGAAGAGACCCGCCTGATCATCGAAGAACTGCTGGAAGACGGCAGCGATCCGGACGCGCTCTACACCATCGAGCACCATCTGTCCGCCGAGAAATTTGAGGTTCTGGAGCAGGCCGCCGTTGAAGCCTTCAAGCTGGGCTACGAAGTGACCGACGCCGAAGAGCTGGAAGTGGAAGACGGTTCGATGGTGATGTGCTGCGACGTGATCAGCGAAGTCGGCCTGAACGCCGAGCTGATCGACGCTCAGGTCGAGCAGCTGGTGGCGCTGGCGGAGCGCTGCGGCGTCAACTACGACGGCTGGGGCACCTACTTCGAAGATCCGAACGGTGAAGACGGTGAGGATGACGAAGACGGCGACTACATCGACGAAGACGACGACGGCAAACGCCACTGATTAACCCCGCTTATTCACATGGGCCGGTTCTCGCCGGCCCCTGATAAACGCCATGACATACCAATCCCTGTTAGCCCCGATTTTAAGCTTCCTGCACTGTGAAACGCCCGACGCCTGGATCGACGCCGCGCGCCGTCCGGAAAACCTGCAGCTGTTGCTGACCGACCACCTGGTGTGCGAGCTGAAAGCCGCGCAGACCGGCATGTGGCTGATCCGCCGCTACGTGGCGGACAAAGAGAGCGGCGACGCGCTGTTGGCGCTGCTGCGCCCTTACGAGGCGTTTCTGCACGAGGCGCAGGGCGCGCCGGACACGTTGTTCCGCCAGGGCCAGTTCACCCGCAAGATCTTGCCGAAAAACGGCTCGGCCTACGGCCAGGATCTGGCGGATCGCATGGTGCTGTTAATCAAGGAAGAGCTGCATCACTTCTCGCAGGTGCTGGAGATCATGCAGGCGCGCGGGATCCCGTATCGCAAGATCACCGCCAGCCGCTACGCCAAGGGCATGATCCGCGAGATCCGCACCCACGATCCGGCGACGTTGATCGACAAACTGATCTGCGGCGCCTACATCGAAGCGCGATCCTGCGAACGCTTCGCCAAACTGGCGCCGCACCTGGACGACGAGCTGAACCGCTTTTACGTCTCGCTGCTGCGATCCGAAGCGCGTCACTATCAGGACTACCTGACGCTGGCGGAACAGATCGCCGGCGGCGACATCAGCGAACGGGTGGTGCATTTCGGCCGTCTCGAAGCTGAGCTGATCCTGTCGCCGGACAGCGAACTGCGCTTCCACAGCGGCGTGCCCGCCGCCGCCTGAGGTTGAGGCGCGCCCCTACTGCGGCGCGCCCAGCAACAGATCCACCGCCTTTTCCGCCAGCATGATGGTCGGCGCATTGGTGTTGCCGCTGGTGAGCTGCGGCATCACCGAGCAGTCGATCACCCGCAGCCGTTCAAAACCGTGCACCCGCAGCTGCGGATCGGTCACCGCGTCCTGCGGCGACGGCCCCATGCGGCAGCTGCCCACCGGGTGATACACCGTCTTGCAGAAGTTGCGTACGAACTCTTCCAGCTGCGCTTCGTCGCGCGTCCATTCCGGCTGCGGCATCAGCAGATCTTTGATCAGCGGCTTCAGCGCCGCGGTTTGCAGGAAATCCAGGCCGAACTTCACCGCGCGCACGCTGCCGGCCAGATCGTCCGGGTGGCCGAGGTAGTTGGCGTGCAGCTTGACCGGATCGCGCGGGTTGCTGCTGCGCAGCTGCACTTCGCCGCGCGCCTTCGGCTGCAGGTAGCCGACCTTGAGCGTGAAGCCGTGAATGTTCGGCAGCGGCTCGCCGGGCACGTCGTCCCAGCTGTCCAGCAGCGGCAGGAAGTGGATTTGCACGTCCGGCCGGCCGTCGCCCTGGCTGTCGGTGAAGGCGGCGCCTTCCAGCACGTTGGACGAGAGCACGCCGCTGCGAAACGCCAGCCATTGCGCGCCGTGGCTCAGCGCCTGCAGGCCGCGATCGGCGCCGAATAGGCTGATCGGCTCGCGGGTGCTGACGTTGATCGACATGTGCAGGTGGTCGTGGAAGTTTTTGCCCACCGGCAGATCCGCCCGCACCTCAATGCCCAGCTGTTGCAGGTGGTCGCGCGGGCCGATGCCGGACAGCATCAGCAGCTTCGGCGAACCGACCGCGCCGGCGCTGACGATCACCTCTTTGGTGGCGCGCGCGGTCACTTCCGCACCGCCGTTTTGGCTGTAGACCACGCCGGTGGCGACGTTGCCCTCGAAGGTCAGCCGGTGCGCCAGGGCGTTCAGTTTCACCACCAGCCGCCGTTCGTCGCGCACCGCCTTCAGGTAGGTGCGGGCAGTGCTGGCGCGTTCGCCATTGTGGGTGGTGGTTTGGTAGAAACCGACGCCGTGCTGGCTGTCGCCGTTGAAGTCGTTGCGGTAGGGCAGGTTCAGCTCCTGGCCGGCGCGGATAAACGCCATGCTGAGCGGGTGGCGGTAGCGGTTTTCGCTGACCGGCAGCAGCCCGTCGGCGCCGTGGTAGTCGTCTGACAGGCTTTCGTTGGCCTCGGCGCGTTTGAAATAGGGCAGCACCTCCCGGTAGCTCCAGCCGGTGCAGCCGTAGCGTTCGGCCCAGTCATCGTAGTCCTGCGGCTGGCCGCGCAGGTAGATCATGCCGTTGACCGAGCTGCTGCCGCCCAGCACCTTGCCCTGTGCGATCTGCATGCGGCGGTTGTTGGCGTGCGGTTCCGGTTCCGTCTCGTAGGGCCAGCTCTTTTTGGCGATGATCTTGGCCACCCCGGCCGGCATCTTGATGAACAGGTTATTGTCGTCGCCGCCGGCTTCCAGCAGCAGCACCCGCGCCTGGGTGCGGCGGATCAGCTGCGCCGCCAGCACGCAGCCGGCAGAACCGGCGCCGACGATGATGTAATCAAAGGTGTTTTCCGACATGACAGCTCTCCGTGCGCGATTGGGATACTGGCAGAGTAACGCGGGGGGAAAAACGGTCAATTTGCGATCGTTAATTTATTAACGAACTTCACATTAAATTTACATCGTGGTTTTTAACGTCAGTTTATCTGCTTGAAAAACGGCGTTATAGCGAGTTTTACTGATTGATTGCGATATTAATAAAATGGCGCAGAAAGCTGCGCCATGATAGAGACGGCGGGGGGCGATTACAGCGTTTTCAGCATGGTAACTTCGCAATCGACGTGGCCGGTGGCGCCCATCGCATGGTCGATGTGTTCGAAGCCCAGGTGTTCGTACAGCGCAACGGCCTGCGTCAGGCTGGCGGTGGTCTCAAGGTAACAACAGCGGAAGCCGTGCTGGCGGGCGAAATCCAGCGCCTGCAGCGCCAGGCGCTTCGCCAATCCCTTGCCGCGCAACACCGGCAGGAAATACATCTTCTGCAATTCGCAAATATCGTCTGCGCCGCCCTGCAGCGGCGCGATGCCGCCGCCGCCGGCGACCTGACCGTCCACCTCGATCACCCAGTAAGCGCTGCGCGGCAGGCTGTAGAGCTGATACAGGGCGTCCAGATTGGGATCGGAGACGGTATAGCCTTTATCCGCCGTCAGGCCGTGCTCGGCGGAGACTTCGCGAATGACGTGAGCAATGGCGGGATTGTCTTCCGCCGTGATGGGGCGCACCAGCAGGCGCGCCGGGGTTGCTGTTGTCATGTTTACACTCGCCATTGAAAGAGACCACGTTCATTTTCGTTTTTATCGCAGCACGAAACGCGCCGGGGGTTATTTCCCGGCGGCGTCCCTGCAGCAGTAATATCTTGTAATAACATCTAACCCGGCCCGGATGCAACGGCGATAAAAAAACAGCGGGGAAGACCCCGCTGTTTTTCAGGCGTTGGCGTGAGCCGGTGGATTACAGCGCGGCGATGGTCGCCTGCTGTTCCTGCAGCTTCACTTTGCCTTCTTTGCAGGCCGCCAGACGATCGCGCTCTTTGGCGACTACCGCTTCCGGCGCGCGCGCCACGAAGCCTTCGTTCGCCAGCTTGCCTTCGATCGCGGCGATTTCCGCATCCAGCTTGCCCATCTCTTTCGCCAGACGCGCGATCTCGGCGTCCTTGTCGATGAAACCGGCCATCGGGATCAGCAGCTCGGCGCCGTCCACCAGCTTGGTGACGGAGACCGGGCCTTTATCACCGGCCGGCAGCAGCGCGATAGATTCCAGGCGCGCCAGACGGGCGATAAAGCTTTGGTTCTCCTGCACGCGGCGCTGGGCGTCGGCGCTGCAGTTGCGCAGCAGCACGTCGAGCGCTTTGCTTGGCGCGATGTTCATCTCGGCGCGGATGTTGCGCACGGCGATGATGGTTTGTTTGATCCACTCCAGATCGTTCAGCGCCTGCTCGTCTTCCAGCGCGGCGTCGTAGGCCGGGAACGGCTGCAGCATGATGGTGTCTGCGGTCGTGCCGGTCAGCGGCTTCACGCGCTGCCAGATGGTTTCGGTGATGAACGGAATGATCGGGTGCGCCAGGCGCAGCAGCGCTTCCAGCACGGTGATCAGCGTGTGGCGGGTGCCGCGCTGTTCCGCTTCGCTGCCGTTGCTCACCACCGGCTTGGTCAGCTCCAGATACCAGTCGCAGAACTGGTTCCAGGTGAATTCGTACAGGATGTTGGCCGCCAGATCGAAGCGGTAGGTGTCCAGCGCTTCGCGGTAGGCTTTCACCGTGCGGTTGAATTCGGCCAGGATCCAGCGATCCGCCAGCGACAGCACTTTCTCGCCGCCGTTGAAGCCGCAGTCGTGCGCTTCGGTGTTCATCAGCACGAAGCGGCTGGCGTTCCACAGCTTGTTACAGAAGTTGCGGTAGCCTTCCAGGCGCTTCATGTCCCAGTTGATGTCGCGGCCGGTCGAGGCCAGCGCCGCCAGGGTGAAGCGCAGGGCGTCGGTGCCGTGCGGCTCGATGCCGTTCGGGAACTGCTTCTCGGTGCGCTTGCGGATTTTCTCCGCCAGCTGCGGCTGCATCATGTTGCCGGTGCGTTTTTCCAGCAGATCTTCCAGCGAGATGCCGTCGACCATGTCCAGCGGATCGATCACGTTGCCTTTCGACTTGGACATCTTCTGGCCTTCGTCGTCGCGGATCAGACCGGTCATGTAGACGGTCTTGAACGGCACCTGCGGCTTGCCGTTTTCATCCTTGATGAAGTGCATGGTCAGCATGATCATGCGCGCGATCCAGAAGAAGATGATGTCGAAGCCGCTGACCATCACGCTGGTCGGGTGGAAGGTTTTCAGCGCGTCGGTCTGCTCTGGCCAGCCCAGGGTAGAGAAGGTCCACAGGCCGGACGAGAACCAGGTGTCCAGCACGTCTTCGTCCTGGGTCAGCACCACGTTGGCGCCCAGGTTGTTCTCGATGCGCACTTCTTCTTCGCTGCGGCCCACGTAGACTTTGCCGTTCACGTCATACCAGGCCGGGATGCGGTGGCCCCACCACAGCTGACGCGAGATGCACCAGTCCTGAATGTCACGCATCCAGCTGAAGTACATGTTTTCGTACTGCTTCGGCACGAACTCGATTTGGCCCTGTTCGACCGCTTCCACCGCCACTTTGGCCAGCGGCGCGGTGCGCACGTACCATTGGTCGGTCAGCATCGGCTCGATCACCACGCCGCCGCGGTCGCCGTAAGGCACCGTCAGGTCGTGCGGTTTGATCTCGTCCAGCAGGCCCAGATTATCGAAGGCGGCAACCACCGCTTTACGCGCCGCGAAGCGCTCCAGGCCACGGAACTCGGCCGGGATCTCGTTGCAGTAGTCGGTGCAGACTTCGCCCAGGGTGTTGAACACTTCCGCTTCCTGGCGGATGTCGCCGTCGAAGGTCAGAATGTTGATCATCGGCAGGCCATGGCGTTTGCCGACTTCGTAGTCGTTGAAATCGTGCGCCGGGGTGATCTTCACGCAGCCGGTGCCTTTTTCCATATCGGCGTGTTCGTCGCCGACGATGCGGATGCGGCGGCCGACCAGCGGCAGAATGATCTCTTTGCCGATCAGATCTTTATAGCGCGGATCTTCCGGGTTGACCGCCACGCCGGTATCGCCCAGCACGGTTTCCGGACGGGTGGTGGCGACCACCAGATAGTCTTTGCCCTCGGCGGTTTTCGCGCCGTCGGCCAGCGGGTAGCGCAGGTGCCACATGGAGCCTTTGGACTCGCGGTTTTCCACTTCCAGATCGGAGATGGCGGTGCGCAGCTTCGGATCCCAGTTCACCAGGCGCTTGCCGCGGTAGATCAGGTCTTCTTTGTGCAGACGGACAAACACTTCGCGCACCGCGTTCGACAGGCCTTCGTCCATGGTGAAGCGCTCGCGCTCCCAGTCCACGGAGTTGCCCAGACGGCGCATCTGGCGGGTGATGGTGCCGCCGGATTCCGCCTTCCACTGCCAGATTTTGTCGATGAACGCGTCACGGCCGTAGTCGTGGCGGGTTTTGCCTTCTTCCGCGGCGATCTTGCGCTCCACCACCATCTGGGTGGCGATGCCGGCGTGGTCGGTGCCCGCCTGCCACAGGGTGTTTTTACCCTGCATGCGCTGATAGCGAATCATGGTGTCCATGATGGTCTGCTGGAACGCGTGGCCCATGTGCAGGCTGCCGGTGACGTTCGGCGGCGGGATCATGATGCAGAAGCTTTCCTGGCTGGTGTCGCCGTTCGGCTTGAAGTAACCCTGATTCTCCCAATGATCGTACAGCTTCTGTTCGATCTGTTTTGGGTCGTATGCGGTGTCGAGCTGACTGTTTGTCTTTTCCATTCTTTATCGTATTCAGTGAGTTGGCGGCGTAGCCGTGGTCAAATGGAAGCCGACGCTGCGATAGGCCTTGTAACGGTCGCGCGCCAACTGTTTCAGAGTGTCTTCGTAAGGAACGAAGTCTACCACTTCATGGAAAGCGGTAGCAAAATCGGCAAACTGCGGCAGCAGGGCGATCAGCAGATCGCGCGGGGCGTTGCCGCGCTTGCCGGGCCAGCACAGTTCCACCGGCGCGCCGTAGTGCGGCCCTTCGCCGGCCAGGTTGTGCGGCACGAATTCATGCGGCTCGCGCTGCCACAGCGCTTCGTCCAGCCGCTGGGCCTGCTCCTGGCTCTCGCAGGCGATCAGCACCCGCTTGCCGGCGCGCCAGCGTTCGGCGGCAACGGCGCAGGCCACGGCCTCATGGGCGCTGAGCGCGCCAGACGGTTCCGCGTTGTCGAGCAAATAAAACGTCGCCTGTTTCATTAAGGATCCACCGCTGCCGATAAAAAAAACAGGGCACAACATGTAGGTTGCGCCCTTTTAGGGAACGGAGCAGATAACTCTACCCCTTCGCTGCTGAGAGGATTATATACCCAATAGATTTCAAGTTGCAGCTAGGCGGCAAGTTCGTTCATCCCCAGGAGCTGACATCAAGTCAGTGACTGGGGTGAACGAATGCGGCCAACAACGCTGCAGCTTGAAAGATGAAGGGTATTTAATCGTCGCCGTTCAGGCCCGCGCGGTTGAGCAAGAACTGCGACAGCAGCGCCACCGGGCGGCCGGTCGCGCCCTTGGCTTTACCGGAACGCCAGGCGGTGCCGGCGATATCCAGGTGCGCCCAGGTGTACTTGCGGGTGAAGCGCGACAGGAAGCAGGCAGCGGTGATGGCGCCGCCAGGGCGGCCACCGATGTTTGCCATGTCGGCGAAGTTGGAGTCCAGCTGCTCGTAGTACTCGTCGGCCATCGGCAGGCGCCAGGCGCGGTCGCCGGCCTGCTCGGAAGCGCCCAGCAGCTCGTGCGCCAGCGGATTGTGGTTCGACATCAGGCCGGTGATGTGGTGGCCCAAGGCGATCACGCAGGCGCCGGTCAGGGTGGCGATGTCGATCACCAGCTCCGGCTCGAAGCGCTCGACGTAGGTCAGGGTGTCGCACAGCACCAGGCGGCCTTCGGCGTCGGTGTTGAGCACCTCGACGGTCTGGCCGGACATGGTGGTCAGCACGTCGCCCGGACGGTACGCCCGGCCGCCCGGCATGTTTTCACAGCCGGCCAGCACGCCGATCACGTTCAGCGGCAGGTTCAGCTCCGCCACCACGCGCATCACGCCGTACACGGTCGCCGCGCCGCACATGTCGTATTTCATCTCGTCCATGCCGTCAGCCGGTTTGATCGAGATGCCGCCGGAGTCGAAGGTCAGCCCTTTGCCTACCAGCACGATCGGCTTAGCGTCCGGATTTGGGTTGCCCTTATATTCCATCACCGACATCAATGATTCGTTCTGCGAACCGGCACCGACCGCCAGATAGGCGTTCATGCCCAGCTCTTTCATCTGCTGTTCGCCGATGACGCGGGTGGTGATGTGGGTGCTGAAGGCGTCCGCCAGCTGGCGGGCCTGCGAGGCCAGGTAGCCGGCGTTACAGATGTTCGGCGGCATGTTGCCGAGATCTTTGGCCGCCTTGATGCCGGAAGCCACCGCCAGGCCGTGCTGGATAGCGCGCTCGCCGCTGGTGAGCTCACGGCGGGTCGGTACGTTGAACACCATTTTGCGCAGCGGACGACGCGGCTCCACCTTGTTGCTTTTCAGCTGATCGAAGGTGTAGAGCGTCTCTTTGGCGGTTTCTACCGCCTGACGCACTTTCCAGTAGGTATTGCGGCCTTTCACGTGCAGTTCGGTCAGGAAGCAGACCGCTTCCATCGAGCCGGTGTCGTTAAGGGTATTGATGGTTTTCTGGATCACCTGCTTGTATTGGCGCTCATCGAGCTCGCGCTCTTTGCCGCAGCCGATCAGCAGGATGCGCTCGGAGAGAATGTTGGGCACATGGTGCAGTAGCAGCGTCTGCCCGACCTTGCCTTCCAGTTCGCCACGGCGCAGCAATGCGCTGATATAACCATCACTGATTTTGTCGAGTTGTTCTGCGATAGGGGACAGGCGGCGCGGTTCGAAAACGCCGACTACAATACAGGCACTGCGCTGTTTTTCCGGGCTACCGCTTTTTACACTGAACTCCATGCACTCTCCTGAATCTTAAAGACAAAGGCGGACGCTACGGCTAGAATAACCGACTCCGTAACGATCTCCTGCCATTTGAGTTAACGGATTATGTTAACCTGAACGGCATAAATTGCTCTGTTTTGGCGACTATAAGCAAGTTCCTATAGGACACCCAAACGGCTTGATGTTGTAATACTATTTTAGCTGTGAAGGTTGCCATATGATGAGAATAAATGGCGGATTAACGATGAAATTATCGATTTTCCTGCAAAAAGACAAGTTTTCACAGGCGTAATAAGCGTGATCATCATAAGATATCTGGTACGGGAAACGCTCAAGAGCCAAATCGCCATCCTGTTCATCCTGCTTCTGATCTTCTTTTGTCAGAACCTGGTCAGGGTGTTGGGCGACGCGGTGGACGGCAATATCCCGACAAACTTAGTACTCTCCCTGCTCGCGTTGGGCGTGCCGAAAATGGCGCAGCTCATCCTGCCTTTGAGCCTGTTTCTCGGCTTGCTGATGACGCTTGGGCGGTTGTATACCGAGAGCGAAATCACCGTTATGCACGCCTGCGGGCTGGGCAAACGCACCCTGATTATCGCCGCCATGATCCTGGCGCTGCTCACCTCTGCGGTCGCAGCGGTGAACGTGTTTTGGGCCGGCCCCTGGGCCTCGCGCTATCAGGACGTGGTGGTGAACGAAGCCAAGGCCAACCCGAGCATCGCCGGGCTGGCGGAAGGGCAGTTCAAACCCTCGCAGGACGGCAACGCGGTGCTGTTTATCGGCAACGTGAAGGGCAGCACCTTCAACGACGTGTTCCTGGCGCAGCTGCGGCCGAACGGCAACCAACGCCCGTCGGTGGTGGTGGCCGAGCACGGCAACATCGTGCAGCAGAAAGACGGCTCGCAGGTGGTGACGCTCGACAAGGGCACCCGCTTTGAAGGCACCGCGCTGCTGCGCGACTTCCGCATTACCGACTTCACCGACTACAAGGCGGTGATTGGCCACCGCACCGTGGCGGCGGACAACACCGAATCCGAACAGATGTCGATGCAGACGCTGTGGGAATCCGACGATCCGGACGCGCGCGCCGAGCTGCACTGGCGCCTGACGCTGGTGGTCTCGGTGGCGCTGATGGCGCTGCTGGTGGTGCCGCTCAGCGTGGTGAACCCACGCCAGGGCCGCGTGCTGAGCATGCTGCCGGCCATCCTGCTGTATCTGATCTTCTTCCTGCTGCAGACCTCGCTGCGCTCCAACGCCGGCAAGGGCAAGCTGGATCCGATGCTGTGGCTGTGGTTGGTTAACGGCGTTTACTTCGCGATCGCGCTGGCGCTGAACCTGTGGGATACCGTGCCGATGCGCAAGCTGCGCGCACGCCTGAGAGGAGCGGCCTGATGTTTGGCGTATTAGACCGGTATATCGGTAAAACGATTTTCAACACCATCATCATGACGCTGTTCATGCTGGTGTCGCTGTCCGGCATCATCAAGTTCGTCGATCAGCTACGCAAGGTCGGCCAGGGCGAATACACCGCCCTGAGCGCCGGCATGTACACCCTGCTGAGCGTGCCGAAAGACATCGAGATCTTCTTCCCGATGGCGGCGCTGCTCGGCGCGCTGCTCGGCCTGGGCCAACTGGCGACGCGCAGTGAACTGGTAGTGATGCAGGCTTCCGGCTTCACCCGCCTGCAGATCGCCGGCTCGGTGATGAAAACCGCCATTCCGCTGGTGCTGCTGACCATGGCGATCGGCGAGTGGGTGGCGCCGCAGGGCGAGCAGATGGCGCGCAACTACCGCGCCCAGCAGATGTACGGCGGCTCACTGCTCTCCACCAAGAGCGGGCTGTGGGCGAAGGACGGCAACGACTTCATCTACATCGAGCGCGTCTCCGGCGATAAAGAACTCTCCGGCGTGAACATCTACCACTTCAACGATCAGCGTCGCCTCGAGACGGTGCGCTATGCCGCCACCGCCAGCTTCGAGAACGGCCTGTGGCAGCTTTCGCAGGTGGACACCTCGGATCTGACCAACCCGAAACAGGTGACCGGCACCCAGACGCTGACCGGCGAATGGAAAACCAACCTGACCCCGGACAAGCTGGGCGTGGTGGCGCTGGATCCGGATTCGCTCTCCATCAGCGGGCTGCATAACTACGTGAAGTACCTGAAGCAGAGCGGCCAGGAATCCAACCGTTACCAGCTCAACATGTGGAGCAAAATCTTCTCGCCGCTGTCGGTGGCGGTGATGATGCTGATGGCGCTGTCGTTCATCTTCGGCCCGCTGCGCAGCGTGCCGATGGGTATCCGCGTGGTGACCGGCATCAGCTTCGGCTTCCTGTTCTACGTGCTGGATCAGATCTTCGGCCCGCTGAGCATGGTCTACAGCATGCCGCCGGTGCTGGGCGCGCTGCTGCCGAGCATGCTGTTCCTGCTGATCAGCGTGTATATGCTGCTCAAACGCAAGTAGCGGGGCGATCGGTAGTGAAGAAAGGCGTGGCCGTGGGGCCGCGCCTTTTTTGTTGGTGCGGCATGCCCCCGCCTGCGGTTTTTGTCGTGTTATAGTCACTTCAGTGGCAATGCAGGGAGAGGGAGCTGGCAGCCAATGGAAGACGAATATAATCTCAGCAACATTATCGGCAAGCGCCTGGAAGCGGCACTCGGGGAGTTGGGCGATCTCTTGTGGGCGTATGTGGTGCTATCCAAAAAAGACATTGCCTGCATCTTTGGCGTCACCAACTACCCGAGTGAATGGGTAAAAAAGTATCAAGAGCAGGGGTTGCAGTACATTGATCCGGTGGTGCTTACCGCCCGCAACCGCCTGACCCCGTTCGCCTGGGACGAGCAAATTATGGCTGACGCAGGGCTGCACTTTCCCGAACTGTTCGAGCAGGCCCGCGAGTTTGGCGTGACGCACGGCTATACCTTCGTGCTGCACGATTACAACGACAACCTCGTCACGCTTTCTTTTGCCTTCAGCGCGGAACAGAAAATGGCAGCCATCCAGGCGCTCACCGAGCGTAAAGGCGACATTTCGGTATTGCTGGCCTCAATCCATGAGTCGTACCTGGCGCTGTCCCCACTGTCAGCAAAAAACGCCGCATCCCTGGAGCGTAACGCCCGCTTTACCGACAGGGAAAACGAAATCCTCTATTGGGCCAGCGTGGGTAAAACCTACCAGGAAACGGCGATGATCCTGGGCATAAAGACCGGCACCATCAAGTTTCATATGTCCAACATTGTCAAAAAGCTGGGGGTCACGAATGCCCGACATGCTGTGCGCTTGGGGATGGAGCTGCGGCTGATTAAGCCGGTGGAGTGACGGGCTAGTTAGCCCGTGGAATACTGAGGCAACGGCTGCGCAGAACTCATCAGCGGGATACGTCTAAAGGGAGAAAATATCGGCTGGCGAGCAGCGTCTTTCGATTCGGGAAATAGCGAGCGTTAACCGGTATTGATTTGGCGCCGTGGCGATTAACGTGAAGGCCGCAATAGCGTATCGGCGGCTCCGAACTCTGCAATTTGAAATAATCACCAGGTTGAACTGATAAAGGTCTAGTAAGGGACTGTACTTTAGTCTAACTAGTTTCTCGCCCCTTAAGGCGATACACTTCCCCGGTAATTTTTTGATAAAAATACAAAAAAAAACCTGACCGCGTAGGGCCAGGTTGCCAATATTGGCCAACACCAGGGAAAATTTTCTTGCACCATCTTAAAGCTATTAACTCCGCAGAGGCAAGCGATCTCAGCTGGTTTTTAGGCATTAACTAGCCATTTTGTTATGTATACACGTTATTTTCTGGTGATTTCAGATAAAGCCCATCCAACGTGAATAACCTCTACCGTTTGATAGCCTAGATTTCTATTTTTTATTTTTCACCTGACATTCAGCAATGAAAAAATAGTGTTCTCGAAATGTTGCGCAACCTCATTCTTTATTGGCTGACACATGAATGTGTAATTATTTGCAGCGTTGTCATTGCGGCTGGGGATTATTTTGTTTTTGATAGGCGCTGGGTTAGACAGCGGTGATGGGGGAGGCTGGTGCGTCCTTCAGTTTGACGGGTTCCTGAACCTGTTTCGCTAGCTGGGCGAGCGGTTCTGGCTAGTGGGAGGGAGTGACGTTCGGCACAGGAGTCATCATTGCTCTGTGCAACGATGCTGGAATATGGAATCGGACGGTATCGTGTGAGTGTGGTGTACCTCATCCCCAGATGCTCGTTGCAACAGCCTGCTCATCATCAACGGGGTTGTGAAGGGCGCGCAGAGAGAAGGCGGGGCGGGCAAACGCACGTTGCGGCGGTTTTTTCGACACTTAACTCATTGAACAACGGATAAGTGTTGCGTGCTGGTCGCGGGAAGGTATAATTCACCCGTTTTCCGCATACTACTTCAGTGCCGAAGTGGCGAAATCGGTAGACGCAGTTGATTCAAAATCAACCGTAGAGATACGTGCCGGTTCGAGTCCGGCCTTCGGCACCATTAAGTACCGCGCGAACAAGAAGCCACCGAGAGGTGGTTTTTTTGTGCCTGGAATCCAGTATCTGCAAGGCTTTCTTCGCCTTTTCACTCAACCTAACTCAATTCTGACTCAATCTGCATCAACTTACTGGTGCGGGTACAACTGGAGGCATATCCCGGTTCTATAATGTTTGTACCAACGGGGGACATAAGCATGGCGTTAACAGAGATCAAAGTCTGTATAAGGCCATAGAAATGTCTGAACGTCTTGAAGTTGCAGCCTGGCTTCAACAGCGTGCCACAGCTATTATGCGTTATATAGTGCAGAGCGGACTGGTTGATTATAATCCTGCGCAGAAGAGGATAGGGGCAGTTGCTTCTGGAAATAGACAATGTCGTTCGGCTTTGGAGCTAAAGTACATCCCTGAGTTATTAAAGAAAATAAATGGTTATACTGGTAGACCACTTACCGCTGGGCTGCGTAACTCACTCTACTTATCTTTATTCGTTCCAGTGAGCTGCGTTTGGCTCGCTGGTCAGGGATAGATTTTGAAACGTCAATGTGGATGACCCCTTCTGAACGAGAGCCTATATCTGGCGTGAGACATTCTCACCGGGATCAAAAATTCGTACACCTCATCTGGTGCCGCTTTCATAATGCCTTGAATGTACATATAGTTGCGAGCATCATCGCAAACATGTGCTCATGGATTCTTCAATGCAATGACCTCTGACAAAACCCTAAAGCAAGCGATATCAAATATTACTATTTGGCGCAAAGGCGAACAGCGTGCGCCACATAAGCCTTTATTGCTGCTGCACGTCCTCTCACACTATCGGCAGGATCATGAGCGCCTGTTTAACTATGGCTCTGAAATCTACGAGCCCCTGTTGGATCTCCTGGAACGTTATGGACCGCAGCGTCGTGACCAGCGCCCGGACATGCCGTTCTGGCGTCTGAAGGGCGATGGCTTCTGGGAACTACAAAACGCGGAACTGTGCTCAACCAATGGTAGCCGCCAGCCTCCCCGACGTGAACTCATCGAATATAATGTCGCGGGTGGATTTGATGCCGATAATTTTGCGTTGGTGGCAAAAAACCATAGGTTAATTGATACACTGGCGCAGCAGCTTCTGGAGGCGCATTTCCCGGCGAGTATTCAGGAAGACATCGCTGACGAAATGGGTTTTGATATTCGCACCTCTCTCCGTCAACGCGACCCGAAGTTCCGCCAGATGGTGCTACGTGCTTACAATTATCAGTGCACTATCTGCGGCTTTAACATGCGCCACGATAATGCGCCGATTGCTCTGGAAGCTGCCCATATCAGATGGAAGCAGCACCATGGGCCTTGTGAAGTACCTAATGGCCTGGCATTGTGCGCAATCCATCATAAAGCGTTTGATCGTGGTTCGATTGGTTTGGATGAAAATATGCGTGTGATGGTTTCCGGCGCGGTAAATGGTGGTGGGGTGGTACAGCGGCTGTTCTGGGATTTTGCGGGAAAGGCGATTGCGTTGCCACCGGTTAAAGAAAATTATCCGGGCGAGCAGTTTGTGGAATGGCACAGGAAAGAGGTGTTCAGAGGAGAGTATTGATCTGGGGTAGGGGTGTTATTTTGGCTGTGGCATACAAACCATTCAGCCTTGATGACTAAATGGTTTGTCAGCGATAATTACGATGCTTCACGTTCTGCAAGTTCGGAGTTGCTGGCATAAGGGACTTTTCCAGAAGGTACAACCTTTGCCGCCGCGATCAAATGCACATCCTGATCGTCAAAGAAAATGTGTGGTTTAAACGCCTTCAGAACTTTTGTTTTCTCTACACCGCCAAGAAAAAAAGCTTCATCGACATACACCCCCCAGCTTCTCAGTGTTTTAATGACGCGCATTTCCGAAGGGCTGTTTCTGGCTGTCACCAGTGCAATACGGACAGGTGAATACTCAACCCTTGTCGGTAGTCGCTCCTGAAGCTTGGCTATTTTTTTTAGCAAAGTTGCATAGGGCCCTTCAGCCATCGGGATATCTTGCTGCGCATCCTCCAAGGCGTGAAAAGCGGCCATCCCTTGAGTTTTATAAACTAACTCACTTTCATCAGAGAAAAGCACGGCATCACCATCAAACGCGATACGTACCTGCCCTTCCGGGATATCGGAGGCGTCGGAGGGAGGATCTTTGAGGATTGCAGCGGCGCAGAATCGAGAATCAATAACCTTTTGCGCGTCCTCGACGTTGGTCGTTAAAAACAAATCGACATCAAAGGCATCAAGATAATCGGCAACGGTTTCGCCTGCTGTAAAAGCAGAGCGAGTGATATCGAGTTTGTCATGACGAATTGTATTCAGAACGCGGATACCTGTATCAGGGCTGTTACGCGACATCACAACAACCTCAACCAGCGGCGATTTATCATCCGGCTGGCGGTACCGGTTCAGACCCAGAAGCGCTTTGACTAAGGGATAACCTGTTCCGGGCTGTAAAGGCTGGTTTTCGTGTTCCAGCATGTAGGCTCGATACTTTTCAATAGCACTGTCAGGATCGGTTGCATACGTTTCGCGAAACATGCGGTCGGATTCGCTCATGTCGAAAAGCGCAGTTGCGCTGATGCCAATAACTAAAGTGTTACTTAAATCTAAAGGCATGGTTACTTTCCTGACGTGAAATCACAAGGTTGTAGAAGCAAAGCATCATAACGCAAAGAAAGTATTTCAGCCATTAGAAGAGTTCCACATCAATAAATTATAGCCACTGGGGTTATTTTTACTGATCAACAATATCAAGAATAGATTTACATTTTTCTTTTACATCTAACTTCATGCTTTGGAATTCTTTTTTACCACTTGCTAATTCACCTTCCAACTTATTAATATTGCTTTCATGCTTGGAAATAATATTATGAAGGCAAAATATATTATCTAGCAATAACATTTCTTTATTTGCAATATCAAGAAGATATACTTCATCCGCTGCCACATAAGATATTTTAACGATGCTATAGCTTTCTTTTTTTATACCTATCGCGATTCTTCGCTCATCTGGAAATATCGTTAGAATAGCAAGATGGATTTCTTTTAATGATAAATATTTTCTGTACTCCTGACGCCTACGCTCGTAGTAAGAATCATTTCCATAGTACAAATAGCTAATAAAAATATCACCACTATAACTTTCTGATATATGTGGTTGGTAAGGATTTCCTGCATGAAGCTTAAATGAGTACACACTAATCTCATAGCCATCCTCGACTTTTTCGATTAAAGAATATTCATCAAAACATGTTTCTGTTTTATCTGAGATATATGTACCCATTTGCCCCTCTATGTGTTTAATAATCTCTTGTAATGAATGAGTTATTCTATAAACCATCACTCATTAAATATGAAAAAATCGCCAGTCAAAGCATCGAAGAGTTTTTCAGATTCAGACATTTTATCATATTGTTTTTTCAAAATAGATGCACGGAAATCAACCAATTTGGCAAAAGCAAGTTGTTTATCCAATGGAGGTACAGGTATCCTGAGTGCAGATAAGGTACCTTGGCTAATATTCTGAATATTAGCTCCCTGGCCCCCGCTCAACATTTGCTGTTTCATTGAAGGTGTACGGAAGAGAAAGTTAAGATACTCTGCCGTTATTGCAGATTTTTCTATTCTGTATCGAATGCAAAATCCACTAAATGTGACTTTCTCTTTATTTGGATAAATAGTAAGACATCTTCCGACCAAGGCTTTATTACCATTAGAGCGGACAAAGACGATATCACCATCTTTCAAAAGATAATCATCGGAAGGAAGAGTATTTAATTCAATTTCATCGATATTGTCCATACAGGTAATAGTTGCTAGTGATTTGAAATTGCCAACTCCCAGGCACTTCAGTACCGAGCCTGACTCACCTTTCGTAAAATTCATTCCATTTTTAAATGAACCATATTCTAACAAAGAAGCCACATCCCATTTCTTCGGATTTGCAACAGGATCACCAAACATCTCCAAAAACGTGGCACGCAAAAAATCATCAGCGAGTTTGACAGCTTGCTCACGTTTTTGGCGTATATCATTGGCTTTATCAAGAATAGCTGCAATTCGTTTTTGTTCTAATAACGGAGGGAGAGGAATCTCTACTTTAGTTAAACCCTGGCCAGTAATTTGTGGTTGTGCTGAGCCAGAAATCACATCGTCAAATCCCCGTTTTAGAAAAAAATAGTACAAATACTTGATGTCAACCTTACTTCGGTCTATATCGTCCAATGCCATGGCATTCCCATTAATATATGCCATGGGCTCAGAAATGTGCACATTACCGCAAGTAGCTCCACGGCAAGTAATCATCAACGTTGGGAATTCATGCGTGAATTTAGAATAAAACCCTATTTTCCCATTTGCACCATAAACTGGGTAACCAGATGCAATTAAACTACTGGCAGCTATAGTTTTCCACTGTTTTGGTCTACAAATATCATGAAGTTTCACCATCGGCCAACTCATAGCATCCCCTCCAGCTCATCTAAATCCGCGAGAATTTCTTTCTCCAAGTCCTTCAGCCGCTTCAGTATCACCTTTGGATCTTCATACTCTTCAGCCTGATACACCACTTCTTTATAACGATTAATAGAGAGGTCGTATTTCTGCGCTGCAATATCCTCTTTCGACACCACAAATGCCGCCTGCGTTCGATCTTTAAAATCAACACCAGCAGCAATCCCTTCCGGGTACTGCTGTTTCAGCAACGAGGCAAATTTCTCGCCCATAAAGTTATCTACTGGCAAACCACGCAGAGCACGGTAGTGCTTCCAGCTTGCCAGCAGATGCGGCAGATCGTTGTCTTTTATCGGGTTACGCTTGTCATCCAGGCTGTAGCCATCATTTTGCAGATCGTAGAACCAGACCTCGTCCGTCTGACCGCCTTTGGTAAAGATCAGGATCGCCGTCGCCACACCAGCGTAAGGTTTAAATACGCCGGAAGGCAGATTGATCACCGCTTCTAACTGGTTATCTTCTACCAGCGTTTTACGCAGTGATTGGTGCGCCTTACTGGAGCCAAACAGCACGCCCTGCGGCACGATAGTGGCGCTGCGTCCACCTACTTTCAGCATTTGCAGAATTCGCGCCAGGAACAGCAGCTCAGTTTTCTTGGTTTTCACCATCGCCGACAGCGTGGCGTCGATATCTTCCTCATCTAGTGAACCGGTAAAGGGTGGGTTCGCCAATATCAGGTTGAAAGCATTTTTGCTGGCCTGTGGGAAGTTGGTGCTGAAACTCTGGCTCATGGTGTCCTGATAGTGGATATCCGGCTCTTCCACGCCGTGCATAATCAGGTTCATAGCGGCGATACGCAGCATAGTAGTATCAAAGTCGTAGCCGTGGAACATGTTGTTATCCACATGGTCACGCCACGGCGTCAGCAGATCACCAGTAAAGATTTTTTGCTCTTCCAGCTCACCGCGTTCGTTGCTGCCAATCTCGGTATGAATGGACTCCAGCGAGCTGTATTTTTCCAACAGGTACTCATAGCTGGTCGCCAGAAAACCACCAGTGCCACAGGCCGGATCGCAAATCGTCTCACCACGTGCTGGATTCGGCTCCATCATTTCAACCATTGTGCGGATAATGTGGCGCGGCGTACGGAACTGACCGTTGATCCCGGCGGTGGTTAGCTTGCTTAATAGGTATTCGTAGAGATCGCCTTTGGTGTCGCCACGATCCAGCGGCAGGTTTTTGATCACCTCCACGGCTTTGGTCAGCAGTGACGGTTTAACAATCTCCAGGCGAGCATCTTTCATAAAGTTGCCCAGCAGCGTCACTTTCGTATCTTCAGCTTGCCCAAGCTGACGGAAATGCTGGAATACGCCGTCGCGCACTACTTCCATCATTTCGTCTGAGCCAAGGTTGCTGTAGTGGCTGAAGCGGAACTCCTGCTGCTCAGGCGCAAAGCGTGGTTTAAAATCAACGCCCGCGATTTGTTTACGCTTCTCGTCGCGTTGTTCCTGGGTATCCAGCATCCGGGAGTACATCAGGTAGGTGATCTGTTCGATAACGGTCAGCGGGTTAGTTATGCCGCCTACCCAGAAATCTTCCCACAGGCCGTCGATTTTACTTTTTAAGTCACCGGTGATCATTGTTAACGTCTATACCTTGTTATAAATACAAAAGCCCCGCTGCCGGGGCTTGTCATGTGCGTATTATACCGTCGCTGCGTCGGTCACAACACCCAGCTCTTCGACTATCTTTTGCAGCCGGGCGATCTGCTCTATATCCGGGAACACGCCAGTAACGCCTTCGTTGTGGATATGCGTAAACGGCTGTTCAAAGAGCTGTCGCATTTCAATGGTGCCGTAATCGCGAATGTGGTTTTTCAGCAATGACAGGAAGCGCAGTTGTTGGCTGGTCAAACTGTTGTCAGCGGCGAACTGGGCAAAGCGCACTTCCACCGCGTCGCTGTCCATCCCGATGATGGTACGCAACAGTTTATCCAGGCTGGCGGTTGCCTGCGGATAGAACTCTTTCAACGCACGAATATCAACGTTGGGGTTCTGGATCAGCACCAGCTTTGCCAGCTCATCCAGCTCGCTTTGCGTCACCGGCTCGCCGTTGCGGATTTTCTTCAGCACCGGGTTTTGCTGGAACAGCGGCTCCAGCGCTCCTTGAACCTGCTGACGATAGAGTTTGAAATCAATTGAGCGGATGTTGGTTTTGCGGGTCTCCGTCTGGATCAGGTTCGCATCTTCGGTAATATCCACCTGTATCGAACCAAATTGCGGCGTCGCATCTTTTTCCATCAGGTGCATAATGCCGCGCAAATGAATGCGGATATCCTCCAGCTCTTCCAGGCTAGCTTGCTTCCACCAGCCTAAATCACGAAGCTGATTAATTCGCTCCCCTTGCTGCTGAACCTGTGCCAGATGTGGCGGCAGGCGCTCCACTTTCTCCACGATGACCGGCCAGAGCACATCCAGTTCTTCCGGGTTGGTATAGCGTGCAGTTTGCGCCGCCAGAATATCCATATCAAAGCGCATGGCATCACTTTGCCCGCGCACGTCCAGCCACTGCATCAGTGGGGCCAGGACAGATAGCAGATCCTGCTGTGTCTTCGGGGAAAGCTGGCGCAGCACTTTTTCATCGCTGTACTGCGCTTTTTGCTGCCACTTCTCCTGCACGGCAATCGACTTTTCATCCAGTGCGTTGATCTGCTCACGAAGCTGGTGAGCGACTAAATCCACCGCCTGTTTATCGAACTTACGCTGCGCTGCGGCCCCTAGAGTGATCCATGCCTCGAAACGTTTTTGCGCCAGCGATTTTGTTGCTGTGACTTCGGCCTCTTCGGTATGCAGCTCGTGATACTCAAAATTGCCCCAGTGATCGAAGATACGGAATTTTTGTTTATCCAGCGGTTTGCCGTTGTCATCATAGCCGTACAACCCTGAACAAAGACGCGTACCACGGCCAATCATCTGCCAGAACTTCACTTTCGATTTGACTGGTTTGGCAAAGACCAGATTCACAATCTCCGGGACATCAATACCGGTATCGAGCATGTCAACAGAGATAGCAATGGTCAGCTCTTTGTTGGTGCTTTCATCCAGCCCTTTAAAATCGTCAATCAGTTGCTCGGCACGAGGATCGTAGTTGTCGATAACCTGGCAGAAGCGTCCAGCAAACTGCGGGTACATATCGTCGAACAATTCATTCAACAGCAGCGCGTGTTTGTGGTTACGGGCGAAAATGATGGTTTTACCGGGCAACTGGCCGTCCTGATCTTTCAGGCCATTTTCCATCAGGTTACGCAGAATATAGCGGTTGGTGTCTTTGTTATAAATTGCTTCATCAAGCGCCTTGCCGTCAAATTCCAGCGTATTGGGATCGATACCCTGTTCTTCCAGCTCGCGGATTTGAGCGTCACTTAATCTCTCCCGTTTTATGCCTTCGCGCAGGAATTCTGTGGTATGCGTGACAACCTCATAGGGAACCAGATTGTTATCGGCGATGGCATCTTCCAGGCTGTAGTTGGCGGTAGGGATACGTCCTTCACAACCAAACAGGCCGAAAGTAGTTTTACTCACCATGTCGATCGGCGTGGCCGTCAGGCCAATCTGGAGGGCATCAAAATACTTAAACAGATCGCCGTAGACGTTGTAGATAGAGCGGTGGGATTCATCGGCGATGATCAGATCGAAATAACCGACATCGAAATGGTCCATGATTTTCATCATGCCCGGATAGGTAGCGATGTAGATTCTGGCATTCTGTCTGTCTGCTTTCTTTGATTTCCCGACCACATACAGCGGCTCATTGGTGAACTGATTGAAGGCATTCGCCGCCTGTTTACGCAGCTCTTTACGGTCGCAAAGAAACAGGACGCGTTTTACCCAGCGAGCATCAATCATCAGTTTACTTAGTGCAATTGCCACGCGGGTTTTGCCTGTACCAGTGGCCTGTACAATTAACGATTGTCGGTACTTGTTGGTAAACCGTTCGCTGACGCGGGCAATAGTTTCAAGCTGATACAAACGTCCGGCAACGGCCTTACCTTCGTTGTCTTTGACATGCGGCACACTATTCAGCGGCAGACGGGTTTCACGCTGCTGAATAAGATATTGCAGGCTTTCCTTACAATAGAAGCCAAATACCCGGCGCGGAGGATAGCCATGAGTTTTATGATCGTCCCATAGCCAGACATCGTAGCCGTTGGTGTAGAAAATGACCGGACGCTGACCGTATTCTTTTTCCAGCCAGTCTGCATACAGTCGGGCCTGAATTCGTCCTTGTTCGGCATTGACGCTGGTTTTTTTTGCTTCCACCACTGCCAGCGGTTTATGCGCCTCATCCCACAAGACATAATCCGCATAACCGTCGCCGGTTGCAGTAGGTTGTTCTTTAACCGGGTGTTCCTGCGTAACCTGATCGGTATTCTTAAGTTCTTCACCTACATTCCAGTCAGCAGCAAGCAGACGAGAATCAATCAGGCGGCGGCGGGTTTCCGCTTCATCAATAGAGAGGATATCGGCAACATGCTGGTTACGCGCCCTGGCTTCATTCAGGCGCTGAGTGAGGTGTTCGGCCTTTTCCTGCTCCTGTTGTAATGCGCGTTGTAATGCCAATTCGCGCTCACGGCTTTCATCTTGAGCCCTGATTGCATCTTCCAGACGTTTTTCATCTGCACGACCTGAAGATTGCGTTAACGGAGGGAGAGAAAATTTGGGGCAGTTATCAACATTACCGTGGGCGTAACGAACATATAGCCAGACACCTAATAAATACGCTTCCTTAAGCAGCCAGTAGGTATCTTTGGCCTTGATACGTCCACCGTGCGCGGCGCGGTTGCCGTGTATACGTAGCGCATCCATTTTCATGATGATGGCTTCCGGCATCATGCTGGTAAAGACATCGGCGTTCATTAAATCATACAGATTTGCTTTGATGCCTTCAGGCAGCCGTTCCTGACGATATAACCAACGCACCATCAATTCGGTGTAGTTGCGCAGCTTCACCAGACTGCTTTCCGGGTCGGTGTGAACGTAACGTTCTGCCATACACGCGAGTTCCGCCAGTTCCGGCCACTGGCTGCGCAACATTTCAAAATTGAGAGACTGCTCCATCAATCATCGCCTTATATCGTGGATACAACAGCATTTCTGGAAAGGATATCACATTACTTTTGGCAGCAAAGCGAGAGGGAGTCATAGCTGATTCATCCTAAGACAAATCGATGACTGCTGATCATTTTATTAGTCTCCAAAGCAATTCTTTATTTGAGATTGGACGCACTTATTACTGATCAAAATAATCACTATCCAACTTTGGCACTTTAAGCAACGTCGAACTGACACCCACCTCGTTATCCATCATCAGGTGCACCAATCGGTTACCGTCGATAAGTACCATGCCCTCTACCGATTGCGCGTAGGCAACGGCATGTTTGGTAAAGCCAGACGTCGTGATAAATACCCCTCGTTTGGCCTTTTGTCCCACAAGTGCACCGTAGAAGGCATGCAACTCAGGGCGGCCTACGGTGTTTTGCCAGCGTTTGGCTTGCACATACACTTTTTCTAAGCCGAGCTTGTCTAAAGAAATTACGCCATCAATCCCCGCATCACCGCTGCCTCCGACTCGTTTTAAATCATCGCGGTGGCCGCCGTAGCCTAAACGGTGCAGCACATCCAACACGATAACTTCGAAGCGACCTGGGGATACCTGGCTCAGGTTCTCCAGGAGTTCTGTTGCAACAGCCTCGCGGATCTCTTTGATTGATTGTTCCAGGCGATCGTCTGGGCTGTTTGTTAACATCGCTTCGGTGAGAAGAGGTTCTGTAACCGGGTCCAAATCCACCGCATCACTATTTTGTTGAAGTTTGACGTTGGTATAAGCCAAAGCGAGATGCTCTACTTCTGCTGCAGTGAGCGGGTTTGGATGCTGCTTTAACCAGTCGATGCCTTTGGCGGTTAAGCACCATTTTCCTCTGGATAAGCTGTGCGAGAGCCCTGCACGTTTCAAACGATCGTGAGCCCAGCCGGTACGGTTCTTATAAACCAGTTGGCCGCTGGCAATGGTCTCTGCCCGTTGTTCTTCGTTTAGGCTGAGTATGTCTGCTGCTGCATCTTGCACATCTCGAGCAAGTGCGCCTTCGGGCTTGGTTGCCAAAAAGCGAAGCACTGGCTCGATGAATTGGTCGTAGGTTGGTACTGACATGCTGAGGTTCCCTGTTATTCTTTATTATTCCTATGATACTGCACAAACCTGGTTTTGAAGTTGACAGGTAGCACGCTGTTGCAGGCAACTTTTAACCGATAGCTGCCTCTTTCAACTCCAACTTCACCATCAGCTTCTTGTTCACCTCTTTACCATCCACCCCACTATGAATCCGGCGATGGCAAGTTGGGCAGATGGCGCCCACCCACTGCGGGTGATCGGGGCCTTCGTCGGCTAGGCGCTTGGTGTGGTGAGGTTCGAGGTAGGGCTCGCCGTTCCTTTTCTTGAACGGTGCCGGCTGGTCGCAGGCTTCGCAGATGCCATTGGCGCGCTTGAGCACGTATTTTTTTACGTCTTCGCTGCGTTTGAACCAGGATTTTTTGCTGTCGCTCTGTTGGCGCTGGCCAGATTGCTGTGAGGACTGCAATGCCTTCTTGCGTAACTGTTCGAGCGTCTCTGTCTGCGTATCGGCTTCATCGGTTTCTGGTTCTTCTTCAACCGCATGCAGTGATGAGACTTTGAACAGGTTAAAGGTAATGCCTTGGCGCATGTTATTTTCGAAGTCTAAGCACTGAATGTGATCCCAAGAGTCGCACTCAAACATGCCAAGATAGCGGACGCCTTTTTCTTTCTTGTTGTCTTCGAATAGGAAGATGTCTTTACCGTCTTTTTTATGGTCGCGGATGGATTTATTACCCCGAATAAATTCCATAGGGCCTTTTTGGCCTTCACCCGTATAAGAGAAGCTGCCTTCGGCTGTCCATCCATCTTTGTAGCCGTAGGTTTCGCCGCTTTCTCCGGTGAAGATAAAGATCACCGGGAATTCCCGCGGGGTCCAGATACCGCCTTGCAGCTGCCCGCCGTAAAGCTCGATAAGCGCTTTGCGTGTGTACAGCTTGCCTTCGGTTAAATAGTCAAAAGGATGCGGCGTTTCGACGATCTCAAAATCGAGGTCTTTGAGAAACTGAATGGCTTTTTCCGTTCCGCTATCGGCATTGATTCCTTTAAACGGATAGCAATGCTGCTCACTGTATGCTCTAGCGGCAATGCCTCGGATGTCGTACTTCTCGCCATTATAATGAAGGGTGTATTTTTTAAATCGTTTTATTTCATGTTGTTTTAAGAATTCATCTCGGCCAATTTTTTTATATTCTTCGATGGCTTTTAAAACGGATTCTTTTGAAGATAACGCCTCTATTGCAGTTGCCAAAACCACTCCCTCATATTACCGAGTAGGCTCTGGGCAATGTGCTTGCTGACGAGAGCAGTATGCATCAATACCCAGCAGTTAACTCATCGATTTACCGAATGCGTTAACTATGCCAGGTAGGGGAAGAAATGCCTACCTTGATGAATGCTTTTGTTGTGATATGTCAGTCAGATCTATTGGAAAAACGTGGTTGGGAAGGGCGATGAGCATCGCCCTGATTGCCATTTACGTTAGCCGCAGGTTTCCATCTCTCGCAGTGCCCGCCCATAAAGATTACACAACGCAGGAACCAGATGTGCCGTGGCGTTGAGATAACGATTCAACTGTTCCCAGCCTTCGGCATCTAGCTGTGGGGTCTTTTGCAGTAAATGGCCAAACAGCATCAGGCCGTGGCAAAGCCCTTCCGCCTGCTCGGCAGAGAGTGCGGCCAGGTCTAAAAGTTCTGAAGGGTTAAAAGCGCTGAGATCGAGGTGGTTAAACAGTTGGCGATAAAAGGTGAGGGTGTTGGGGATGGTTTCAGAAGCGTTGGGTAAGTTTGTGTTTTCCATATCGGCTATTTCCATTGGGAGAGAAATACCGCTACCAGAAGAGACGCTAAACTCGGGTGGTAGCTCGAACGGCGTTAGCGTACCGGCCCCAACGGATACCGGCCTTCCCGGAGGAAGCACCGTCCGAGCCACCATTGTTTGGGTGCGCATCGGCATGCTCGAATTTATACCATATTCGAACAGGGTTGGGGGATTCGGAACGCTAACTCCGGCTGTGGATTTTGCCGCAGCGGAAAAACTATAACGTTATCAGTAAAAGGAAAAAATAAGCTGTATGGAATTACAGTTTATTTACTTTTAGGATTGGAATGTACCTCGCAATTCGGCATATCATCTTTGCGTTGAACTATCAGTTATCCATTCATGGATAATATTTCCTCATTAAGATTTATAAATAATGGAATATGATGAAAGCTAATTTCTTGCTGGCCATTGCAGGATCGATATTGTTAAGTGCCTGCACCGGCGATTGTCTCGATCAGCGCTATGCACCGGACATCCCTATCGCCGCCCATGCTAAAGCGAATGGCGACATCTGCATCTATCCGTCACCAAAGGAAAACGAAAGGCAAGGTACGCTCTATCTCAGTGGTGATACGGATGATAAATTGATTGAGGTGGTGAATCAGGATCTGAAAAAGGGCATTTGCGTTACGCAGAACGATTACCCGTTTCAGGAAAATCATATCTACAGCATGAGGCTAAATTTCGTACCGATTGAGAAGCGCAGAAATCTGCAGGATGTCTCCGGCAGGGCCTTTATCGCTCACTTCAAAGTGAAAAGAGTCAATAATCACTTTGCTATCGAAAACATCCAATAACGAGGCGCTCTATTGAAATAACAGTGCTTCAGTATTGACTGAACCTTGCAGATAAGGTGCCGGTTAATTCGGCGTTAACCGTTCCAGTATTTATCCTTTCTAGAGCTTATGTTAATCATACGGCCTTGCTAATTCACGGATGAACGAACATGGCGAATGAAGATGAGTTGCGCATTGCCCTGTCGCCGGTGCAACTTGCGGCGGTGCTGTCTGATGAAAGCGTCACTGAAGGTGAAACGCTCAGTAACCGTCTGCTTGGCGGTTTGGGGCTTGCCGGTGGTGTCGTTGAGCTGATGGGAGCGGGGGTGTTGTGCTATGCGCCGGATCCGACGTTTATCACCAAAGTTGGGTGTGTGGTGGTGGGAACGCATAGCCTGGACAGCATCAAAGCCGCTTCCAATCAGATGATTACCGGGCATCCAACAACGACCGATACTTATCAGTCTGCCGTTTTATTGGCGCAAACATTGGGTGCCGATAGGGAAACGGCCTATAACGTCGGTTTAACGGTCGATATTGCCGTGCCTTTTGTCTTTGCCGGAGTGGTTGGCGCTGCCAGAGTCGCATCCGTGCGCATGGGGCGGGTTAAGCTGATTGAGCACGAGTCCGTTAGCGGTAAATATCCGGGCGGGCACACATTGGCTCGGCATATAAGCATAGCTCCGGAAGCGCTTATTGCCAGGCTAGCCAGGCGCCCGAAACTGATCGCGGCAAGTACCTTCAGATCGGTAAAGGAGGCCGAAAAGTATGTATCTGTCACGGTAAAGGCGAACCGTGCAGATATTGTGAATTGGATGAAGTACGCGTCTCCCGGCAGCCGTTTGAGTGTGTATCACAATTTCACAGAATCAGTAGGTTATGGCGTGTTACGCGGCAGCACTGACGTCTATCAATGTCATCGGGTTGGCGTCGTGATTGAGTTTACCCGCTATAATGGCAAACCTTACTTTATCCTTAGCGCTTTCCCTGCGAGATAAGCCGATGAAAACCAGTGAACTCGATAACCTGATCGTCGTTTATTTTGGTCAAGATTATGACCTGATAAATGCAGAGGGCGATATTACTGCGCTGATCGCAGAGTACATTCGTCTGGCGACTCATCAGCAGCGCGAGGCTTTGGTCAATGAGCTCGATGAGCTACTGGCGCAGGATAATGTGGAGTCCTTATTCAACCAACGTTTCGGTTTTACCTTCAGCCCGGAGCTATGGGGAACCACGGTTTTCGCATTCCTGCAACAGGCCAGAAGTGCTGCGGTGAAAGCGCTTTGAGCACCATCATGATTCGCAATCACTTTAGCGAGCTCAGTAGCTTATTCAGTATTTACTTCGGTCAGGATTATGATCTGTTTACTGATGCCGAAACGGCCGAGGATGTGATTGACGGCTTCCTTGAGCAAAACGGCAGCCAAGTCATCCGCGATATCCTCGAGGAGACTAAAGAGTTTCAGGCCACCTATGCGGGGCGTATAAACGAGGGCATGGCGGAGCATTTTACAGATGAGTTTGTTCCGGAGAGCTGGGGCACTACAGCGGTAGCGTTCTTTACCATGCTGCAATGGAAAACAGAACACAAGCTGGAACAGCTCAAACGAACTTAGGAGTTGGAGCCCTCACAGGCCCCCATATCCCAACCCCGCTTACCCCAACCCTCCAATCCTGCCCCGAATCTCCTCCTCCGGCAGGTTCACACCAATAAATACCAAGGTGCTCCGGCGTTCCTCATCAGGCAGCCATTCCCGATCCCAGTCGGCGTTATACAGCCGCTGTACGCCCTGGAACAGCAGGCGGCGCGGCTCGTCTTCGATAGACAGAATGCCTTTGTAGCGCAGCAGGTTGTCGGCGTATTCCAGCAGCAGGCCTTCCATCACTTCCGATATTTGCATCAGCGGCTGCGGGCGCTCCAGCGTCACGACAATTGAGCGGATGTCGCTCTGCGGCTGCGGGATGCGGCGGAACAGCGGGGCGGGCGGCGTCAGGTTGAGCTTGTCGTTCAGCGTAAAGCCTTCGATGTCGAACAGCACGCTCAGATCGATGTCGCCGTGCGTCACCTTGTAGACCGGCGCGCGGGCGTTCATCCGCTGCAGCCGCTGCATCAGCGCTTCGCAGTCCGGCGCCACGTCGGTTTTGGTCAGCAGGATGCGGTCGGCGTAGCCCACCTGCGCCTGGGCGATGCTGAACTGGCTCAGTTGCTGCTCGGCGTGCGCCGCGTCCACCAGGGTGATGATGCCGTCCAGCAGGAAGCGCTCGCACAGGATCTCGTGCGAGAAAAAGGTCTGGGTAATCGGGCCGGGATCGGCCATGCCGGTGCATTCGATGATCAGCCGGTCGAACGCCAGCTGGCCGCTGTCGACGCCGTCCAGCAGATCCAGCAGCGCGTCTGCCAGTTCGTTGGATTTGCTACAGCAGATGCAGCCGTTGCTCAACGTGGTGATGCGGCTGGCGCGATCGCCGATCAGCGCGTCGTCGATCGGCACTTCGCCGAACTCGTTCTCGATGACCGCGATTTTATAGCCGTGTTCGGCGTTCAGGATATGGCGCAGCAGGGTGGTTTTGCCGGCGCCCAAAAAGCCGGTCAGGATGGTGACTGCGATGGGTTTCATACAGGTCCTTGTGACTGCGGGTTAACAGCAGCGCATGCCGCCTTTGCCGTCGCCGCCGTAGCGCGCTTGCTGGCGCTCGCGGAAAAATTCTTTATAGGTCATCACCGGCTTGTCCGGGTGGTTGTCTTTCATGTGCTGGACGTAGGTATCATAGTCAGGCACGCCCACCAACATGCGCGCCGCCTGCCCGAGATACTTCCCCGCCTGGCCGAGATTTCCGAACATAAGCCTTCTCCAACTTTACCCTGCATCACTACAGCGCTTGTTTAAGCCTGATATTAGGGGAAGCCGGGGGATGGGGTTCCCGCAGGGATGCCCCACCTCCGGGTCGCCCCGGGTATCTCGATTGCATCGCGCCGCACGCCTAGCATCTTGCGATACGCAGGCCGTGCGGCTTTGGGTACTACTTAACGTTTATTATGCAGGGTATCCGTTAAATCACATCAATGCTGGGTCGAAACTTTGACCTCCCCCTCAGTTACGCCGTCGGCGGGCGCGGCCTGCGGCACCGGCACGTAAGGCGTTTCCTGGTCGGTGCGTTTCGGGTTTTTGTGCGCCGCCATCGCGGTTTTCACCCCATAGAAGATGATGCTGTACACCACCAGCAGGAACAGAATGCTCAGCCCGGCGTTGGTGTAGTTGTTCACCACGATGTGGTTCATGTTGGCGATCTGCTGGGCGCTCAGCTCGGCGCCGCCTTCGGCGATCTTGCGCTTGTACTCGCCGGCCAGGAAGAAGAAGCCTTCCAGCTGCGGGTTGTCGCTGAACAGCTTCAGCCCCAGCGCGTAGGTGGTGCAGATCAGCAGCCACACCGCCGGCAGTACGGTCACCCAGATGTATTGGGTGCGCTTCATCTTAATCAGTACCACGGTGCCCAGCACCAGCGCCACGGCGGCCAGCATCTGGTTGGAGATGCCGAACAGCGGCCACAGGCTCTTCACGCCGCCGAGCGGATCCACCACGCCCTGATACAGCAGGTAGCCCCACAGCCCGACGCAGCCGGCGGTGCCGACGATGCCGGCCACCAGCGAGTCGGTTTTCTTCAGGAACGGCACGAAGTTGCCCAGCAGATCCTGCAGCATAAAGCGGCCGGAGCGGGTGCCGGCGTCCAGCGCGGTCAGGATGAACAGCGCCTCGAACAGAATGCCGAAGTGGTACCAGAAGCCCATGTTGGCGCCCGGAATGATCTGGTGGAACACGTGGGCGATGCCCACCGCCAGCGTTGGCGCGCCGCCGGCGCGGTTCAGCACCGAAGGTTCGCCGATGTCGGTGGCGGTCTGCAGGATCTGTTCCGGGCTGATGACGAAGCCCCAGGAGCTGACCGCCGCTGCCGCGTGCACGGTGACGTCCTTCAGCGAAGCCATGATCATCGGCGCGTCTTCGGTGCCCAGGCGGTGCAGATCCGGCATGGTGATGCCCAGCGCCGCCGGCGGGGTGTTCATGGCGAAGTACAGGCCCGGCTCGATGATGGACGCCGCCACCAGCGCCATGATGGCGACGAAGGACTCCATCAGCATCGCGCCGTAGCCGATAAAGCGCGCGTCGGTCTCATTGGCCAGCAGCTTCGGCGTGGTGCCGGAGGCGATCAGCGCATGGAAGCCGGAGACCGCGCCGCAGGCGATGGTGATGAACAGGAACGGGAACAGGGTACCTTTCCACACCGGGCCGGTGCCGTCGACGAACTGGGTGACCGCCGGCATTTTCAGCTCAGGGTTGAGGATCACGATGCCGATCGCCAGCCCGACGATCACGCCGATTTTCAGGAAGGTCGCCAGGTAGTCGCGCGGCGCCAGGATCAGCCACACCGGCAGCAGGGCGGAGACGAACGCGTAGCCGATCAGCGTGAAGGTGATGGTGGTGTCTTTAAAGGTCAGCGCCGGGCCCCAGTACGGGTCGTGCGCCACCACGCCGCCGAACCAGATGGCGGCCACCAGCAGCACGATGCCGATGATTGACACTTCACCCACGCGGCCGGGGCGCAGATAGCGCATGTAGATGCCCATAAACAGCGCGATCGGTACGGTGGAGCAGACGGTGAACACCCCCCACGGGCTTTCCGCCAGCGCTTTCACCACGATCAGCGCCAGCACCGCCAGGATGATGATCATGATCAGGAAGCAGCCAAACAGCGCGATGGTGCCCGGTATCGGCCCCATCTCTTTTTTGATGATCTCACCGAGCGAGGCGCCGTTGCGGCGCGAGGAGATGAACAGCACCATAAAGTCCTGCACCGCCCCCGCCAGCACCACGCCGCCCAGCAGCCACAGCGTGCCGGGCAGGTAGCCGACCTGCGCGGCCAGCACCGGCCCCACCAGCGGCCCGGCGCCGGCGATGGCGGCGAAGTGGTGGCCGAACAGCACGTTCTTGTTGGTCGGCACGTAGTTCAGGCCGTCGTTGTTGACCACCGCCGGGGTGGCGCGGCCGGCGTCCAGCTTCATCACCTTGGTGGCGATGTACAGGCTGTAGTAGCGGTAGGCCACCAGATACACCGCCACCGAAGCGACGACGATCCACAGCGCGCTGATGTGTTCGCCGCGGCGCAGCGCCACCACGCCGAGGCAGGCTGCGCCGAGTATCCCCAGCAGCATCCACGGAATGTGCTTTAAAATCCCCTCTCGTTTCATGAGGTATCCTTAATTCCAGTCTGCAAAATATGAATGAACTCATCCGCTTGTAAGAGATGTCAGAGTGGCGCGGTGAGCCGTAGCGTCTTTCCCGAGGTAAGGCGGGTTTAGGAACAGCTCATCATCGCCGGGGGTAAGGGGGGAAGACAGGCGTATTTCGGTCAGCGGTCAGATTCGCCGGGTGAACGGTTGGATTGGCGGGGTGAGCGGTTGGCGGCCTGAACCAGAGAATCGGCCGCCGGCGGGCGGCAGCCTGTCTCCTCAAACCGTTTGCATGGCCTGCAGCAGGTGGATAAACGCGGCGCTGAGCGGCGGCGTGGCCGGCTCATGGCGGGTAAAGACGTAAAAGCGCGCGCTGATGTCGATCTCGTGCGTCGGGATTTTCTGCAGGTGCAGCTGCGGGGCGTAGTGTGCGACCACCCGATCGCTCAGCAGTGCGATATAGCCTTGCTGCCTGACCAGGCACCAGGTCGCCAGAAAGGAGTCGGTCTCGACGATCTGGCCGTGCGGCGTATAGCGTTCGGCGATCTCGCGGATGGCGGCATGCCCCACCGAGCAGGAGCGCGGCACCACCCATTTGGCCTCGGCCGGCGGCTGCCCGGCTGCGGTAAGATCGCCTCCCTGATAGAGCGAGAAGCGCTCGCTCTTCAGCGCCTGCATGGCCAGATCGGCGCCGCCCGCCGCGCCGTTCAGGCTGCTGACCGCCAAATCCAGCTCGCAGTTTCGCAGCCGGGCCAGCAGGCCTTCCGGGCCGTCTTCCACCACCGTCACCCGGGTATGCGGGTAGCGGCGGTTGAAGCCTTCGAGCACCTGAGGCAGGTAGCACAGCAGCGGATCGACGCTCATCCCCACCCGCAGGCGCTTCTCGCCGTCAGCGCTCAGGCCGCGCAGCTCGTCAAACGCGTTGAGCAACTGATTGGTGGCGGCGTCTATCCGCCGGTAAAACAGCTCGCCGACCGCCGTCAGGCGCACGCCGCGGTTGCTGCGCTCCAGCAGCCGCGCGCCGATGGTCATTTCCAGCTCTTTCAGCACCCGGCTGAGCGTCGGCTGCGAGATGGCCAGCTTTTTCGCGGCCTCGTGCAAGCTTCCACAGTGGACAATGTCTTTGAACATCGTCAGATGCGCCAGCTTTGGCATAGTTTTCATGGTTGATCTCCCTGGAAGTGAAAGGCATCAGCCGGAGCCGGCGATGCGGCTGTAATAGGCCTGTTTCATCATGCTGTCGTTCAGCAATTTATTGATGGTCTGGTCGAGCACCGGCGTGGTGACGGAGGCCGGCATCAGCGTGGCGGTGATCTCCACGTCGTCGTCGCCAAAGGGTTCGATATCCAGATGCGAGATAAAGCAGTTTTCCCCTTGCAGCACCTGTTTGAATTTGGCCAGCGCCTCACGCTGCTCATGCTCGAAGGCAATGACGCAAATCTGGTAGGTAGACTCGCCGTTAACGTCATTGAAGGGCTGTTTGTTGACCATATTGACCAGCGGGCGCAACAGGGTGTTGGCGGCGAGCACGAACAGCGTGGCGGCCAGCGCGTCACCGTACAGGCCGCAGCCGGCGCAGGCGCCGACCGCCGCGGAGCCCCAGAGCGTGGCGGCGGTGTTCAGGCCGCGGATGTTCATCCCTTCCTTCATGATGGCCCCGGCACCGAGAAAGCCGACGCCGGAGACCACGTAGGAAATGACGCGCACCGCGCCGCCGCTGCCGTCGATGGTCATGGCCAGATGGACGAAGATCGCCGCGCTGGTGGCCACCAGCGTGTTGGTGCGCAGCACGGCGGTGCGCTGGCGGAACTGTCTTTCGTAGCCGATGGCCGCGCCCAGGATGGACGCGGTCAGCAGCGTCAGCAGTGTATGAATGAAATGCATGATAATAACTCGATGTATTATCCGCTTATCATGAGCCACCCGTGGTGGGGTAACTCTTGATAAACAGGTAGTTAAGTTGGCGGGGTTCCGTCCCGCCAGTCCAGGGCGGCGCTCAGTGCGCGGCGGCGATCTGCCGGCTGAGCGTCTCGCTGATTTTGTCCGTCAGCGGCTGCATCCCCTCGCGGGTGCGCGCCTCGCGGCGCTGCGTGATGTGATAGCAGCCGTCGAGGGTACCGGCGCCCAGCAGGAGGATGCGGTCAGACATCATCACCGCCTCCTCTACGCTGTGGGTCACCAGCACGATGGAGCGGGTTTTGATCTGGCGCGTGCTCCAGATACGCAGCAGGTCGCTGCGCAGGTGTTCGCCGGTATAGACGTCCAGCGCGGAAAACGGCTCGTCCAGCAACAGCAGCATCGGTTCTACCGCCAGCGCGCGCGCGAAGCCGACCCGCTGGCGCATGCCGCCGGAAAGCTCGCGCGGGTAAGCGTCGCGGTAGGGCGTGAGCCCGACCAGATCGAGCATTTTCAGCGTCTGGGCTTCGACCACCTGAGGCGGCAGATCCTGCGCCTGCAGCCCGAAGGCGATATTTTGGTAAACGTTCAGCCACGGGAAAATGGCGAAGGTCTGGAACACCATGTTGATCTGTGGATTCGGCCCCGAGACTTTTTTATCCCCCAGCATCACGCTGCCCAGATCCGGCGCGATCAGGCCGGAAAGCATGCGCAGCAGGGTGGATTTGCCCGAGCCGGACTGCCCCAAAATGCTGACGACCTCGTTGTCGTAAAGGCGCAAATTGATTTCATTCAGCACCAGACGTTTTTCTTTACCGGTAGGCTGAACGCTTTTGCTGACGTTATTCACCGTCAGCAGCGTGGTTTTTTTTACCATCATGATCCGTATCCACCCAATTAAAATATGAGCATGGAAAAAGGGCCGATATTTATCGCCGGGCAGGCGTAAAATAAATGCGGGTGCAAATAAGCCTGACCGTTATCGGACTGTTAATACGTTTATGCTGGAGGGGTTAGCCCATCGGGCGTGCCGGTGCGGCATGCGCGCAGGCCAGAGGCTGAAGGGTAAAGCGAAGGGATGCTATAACTGACTCATATCCTGACACTTTCAGGATGCAATGGGATGACTATTGCTCCTGTGACCTCAGCGATTCCAACAATAAAATAAACAACCAACTGTCGCCGTCCATATCATTCTCCCGTTATTTTTCGTGTGGCCATAATACGCGTGCCATAGCCTGTTATTCAATGTGGTTACGCCGAATTATGGCGGCAAAATGTAATTTAATATGAATGCGGGAAAGATTTTCTTTATTCATTAAACGGGGCGTAAACAGAAAGTGCCAGAATGAATATAGGCATCATTTTATGGAAATATAAACCTGAGTTAAACGAGAGAATAAGGGGGCGGACGAAAGTTAAATCATGAACCGGCCGGAGAGCGCCCTCCGGCCGGGATGGGGATCAGAACTGATACATGATGCCGGTTTCGACGATGTCGTCGGCGCCGGCGCCGACGGCGTTCTGCCGTTGCAGCAGGTTGAGTTTGTACTCTACGTAGGTCGACATGTTGGCGTTGAAGCAGTAATTCAGTGCCAGATCCAGGTATTTGACCAGATCGGCGTCGCCAATGCCGGGCAGGTTGCGACCGCGCGTTTGCAGGTAGGCCAGCGAGGGCGTGACGCCGGAATCGAAGTGATACTGCGCGACCGCCTCAATAGCGTCCGCGCGGGGGGCGAAGCCGGCGTAGCGATCGCCGTCGACGTAGGTCATGTTCTCGGTGCGCGCGTAGCTTGCCGCCAGGTAGAGGTTGTCCTGGTCGTATTTCAGCCCCAGCGTCCAGGCCCGGGCGCGATCGCCGTCAGCCAGGCCGAAGCGCTGTTGCGCCAGCGTGCGCGCAGAGTTGGCGTAGGCGGCGCCAACGTTGAGCCCCACGCCGGTGTCGTAGGTGGCGGAAAAGGCGTAGCCATCGCCGTTTTGCGTCTGGATATCCTTCGCCCGTTGAGCGTCGTCCCCCCGATTCTTCCCCTGATATTGCAGGCCGAGATCCAGGCCGTCGACCAGGCCGCCCAGGCTGCGGTTGTGGTAGGTCAGCAGGCCGTTGGCGCGGCCGGTCATAAAGTTGTCGGCCGCTTCGTAGCTGTCGTTGCCGAATTCAGGCAGCACGTCCGTCCAGCCGGCCACGTCATACAGCAGGCCATAGTTGCGGCCGTAATCCAGGCTGCCCCAGTGGCCGAACGTCAATCCGGCGAAGCCCAGGCGGGTATAGCTGTCGCCCGGCCCGGCGCTTTCCGGCTGATCGAGCCCTGCCTGATATTCCCACTGCCCATATCCCGTCAGCGCGTCGCCGATCTGCGTCTCGCCTTTGAAACCGAAGCGGGTATAGGAGCGGTCGCCGTTATTGTCGGCGTCGCTGCTGAAGTAATGCACGCCGTTCAGCTGGCCGTACAGATCCAGTTTATTGCCGTCTTTATTGACGATTTCCGCGCCGCTGGCGGCGGCCGGCAGCAGGATGAGCAGCGTCATCAGCACGCTTTTATGGTTCATTTCAGTTCCCCAAGTGGATGAAAACAGGGCCGTTAACCGGCCGATTGCGCTTGCGCGATTTTTTTGTACAGACAGCTGCGGATCCGATCGGTGAGGTGCCGCAGGCTTTCCCGGTTGCGCGCCGCACGCGGGAGGTTGACGCTGAATTCGTCGTCGATCCGTTTGCTGGTTGCGTCCAGGATCAGCACCCGATCGGACATCAGCACCGCTTCTTCGACGTCGTGCGTCACCATCACCATGGCGCGCGTGCGCAGCCGGTTGTCTCCCCACAGCGCCAGCAGGTCGCCCCGCAGTTTTTGCGCGGTAAAGATATCGAGGGCGGAGAAGGGTTCGTCCAGCAGCAAGAGGTCGGGCTCTACCGCCAGCGCCCGGGCGAAGCCCACCCGTTGACGCATGCCGCCCGAGAGCTCGCGCGGCCAGGCGTGCTCATAGCCGGTCAGGCCCACCAGGCGCAGCAGCGCTCCCAGCCGCTCGGCGATCGTCTGCGGCGGCAGCCGTTGCGCCAGCAGCCCGAAGGCGATGTTGTCGTACACCGTTAGCCAGGGATAGAGCGCGTAGGACTGAAACACCATGCCGACGTTGGTGCTCGGGCCGTCGACCGGTTTGCCCGCCAGCGTGAGCGTGCCGCTGTCCGCTGGGATCAGCCCGGCCAGCATGCGCAGCAGCGTGGACTTGCCCGAGCCGGATTGCCCCAGAATGGTGACGAACTCGCCGGCGTGCACGGTCAGCGTCACGTCGCGCAGCACGGGTTTGGGGCGCTTGTTTTCGCCGATAAACGTCTTGTTCAGCCGGCGGGCGCTGATAATCACGTCTTGAGTCACCATGTGGTTCCCCCTTGATCAGTCATATTTGAATTTGGTTTCCGCGATGCGATACAGCGGTTGCCAGACGAAGATGATGCACAGCGCCACCAGCGCGCACATGGCGGCGCAGCCCAGCGCGGACTCCGGGTTCTTGCCGGCGTCGGTGACGACGGAAATGAACGCGCCCAGCCCGGTGGCGCTGAGGGTGGTGCTGCCCCACTGGATCACCTCGGCGGCGATGGCGCTGTTCCAGGCGCCGCCGGCGGCGGAGATGATGCCCGTCACGATGTAGGGGAAGATCGCCGGCAGCATGTAGTAGCGCCACCAGCGGAAGCGGCGCAGGCCGAAGGTTTCGCTGACTTCGGTGATCTGCGTCGGAATGGCGGAAACGCCGGCGATCACGTTAAACAACACGTACCACTGGGTACCCAGCATGATCATCGGGATGGCCCACCAGCCGAGATCCTGATGATAAATGGCGATGAAGGCGGCGATCAGCGGGTAGAAAATGTTGGGCGGAATGGCCGCCAGGATCTGGATGATCGGCTGGAAGATCTTCACCAGCCGCGGATTCATGCCGATCCACACCCCCAACGGCGTGAAGATCGCCACGCTGAGCAGCATGGCCGCGGCCACGCGCGCGGTGGTGAGCAGCATCCATTCCGGCAGCATGGCGAAGTACTGTTTGGGGAAGTATTCCCACAGCCGGTAACCGAACCAGACGCAGGCCAGCACCACGCCGAGATACCACAGGCTGCGCCACAGCCAGTTTCCCTTGGCGGCGAGTCTGAACAGGCGGTGCAGGCCGAGGGCGTACCACAGCCGCGGCAGCTTGAACAGCCACAGGTCAGCCAGCGCGCGCAGCGTGCGGCCGAGCGCCGTGCCGACGTGCGAGAAGGCCAGGCTGTTGTAGAACCACGGATTGCCGAGCGGCCGGCTGGCGGTGACGTCTTCGTATTTGAAGCGCGCGGTATAGCGCACCAGCGGGCGGAAAACCAGCTGATCGAGCAGCACGATGTTGGCGGCCAGCGCGACGATCGCATACAGGATCGCCGGCACGTTCTGCTGCGCCAGCGCTTCGGCGATGTAGGAGCCAACGCCGGGCAGTTCGACCGAGCGATCGCCGACCGGAATGGCTTCAGAGGCCACCAGGGCGAACCAGGCGGCGGATTGCGACACCATGGCGTTCCACAGCAGGCCCGGCACCGAATAGATGAACTCCAGCCGCCAGAAGCGTTGCCACGGGTTGTAATTGAAGCTGCGGGCGGCTTCATCCAGCTCCTTGGGCACGATGCGCAGCGTCTGATACAGCGTCAGCATCATGTTCCAGGCTTGGCCGGTAAACACCGCGAAGATGGCGGTGCACTCCAGCCCCATCACGCTGTGCGGGTAGAGGTTGAGAAAATACACGGTCGTGAAGGTCAGGAACCCCACCAGCGGCACCGACTCCATAAAGTTGACGAAGGGCAGGATCACCCGGCGCAGCGGCGTATAGCGCGCGGCCAGCACGGCGAATACCACAGAAAACAGCAGCGACCAGGCCATGCCGAGGAGAAAGCGCATGCTGGTTCTGAGCGAATAATAAAGCAGGTTCCAGGCATCAAGACTGATGGCAGAGACGTTTTGTTCATTGAAGTCACCGTGCATGTCACCCCAGGCACGAATAAAAAAGGCAATGAAAAAAACACCGATGGCGATAACGATAAAGTCGTTTAAATAAGACTTTCTGAAAATAGATGTACCCCGGTTATTTTGCATAACGCAATACCTTATTTTTCCCATAAGAAATCCGTCGGCGCTCGGGGAATATGCCCGGCGACACCAGATAAATACCGCCGTAGCGGTTGAGACAGACGTTGTTTTCGCAGCGGGGCGATGGGTGGGCCGGCAGAGCGGGAAAGGCCGTCAGAAGGGGAGCGGTTGCCGCATTCCGTGTCTTTCAGAATGCAACCTGGATGGCATTACTGAAAGACGCCCAATAGCATTAGCGTAAAACTAAAACTTTCATCGCCCATGGGGCCCTCCTCGGTTTAAATATGGCAGGGAGAGGGTAATGTGTTTCACTAATAAAAAGCAATTGGTGGAATAGGGTTTTTACGGTTGATATGTAACAGGATGAATATTCATTTTTTAATCGCTATATCCGGAAAATGAAATAACGCATGGTGATGGCAATAAAGGCGGTAAAAATAAATCGCGGCGAAATAAAACGGCGCGCCTGAAGGGGGCGCGCCGCCGTAAATCAATAAACCTGCCTGCCGTTGATGCCGGCGGGGAAAATGCCGGTGGCGAACAGATGCCCGTTGGCCTGGATCTGATCGTCGGGCAGCATCTCCAGCGGGAACTCGGCCGCCAGGCAGCTGAGAAAGGCGTTGCGATCGTCCGTGGTGGTAAAGCCGATCAGATCGTAGAACAGCAGCGAAGCGATCAGCTGGCGATGTTCCGGGATGCGCCGCAGCAGCGCCGCCGACGGGAACGGCAGGTGGAAGAAGAACGCGCAGGCGTTCAGCAGCCCTTGCTCCTTCAGCGCCTGGGCGCAGGGCAGCAGCTGATAGTCGTCGATGCAGACGATGTCGCCGGGGCACAGGTGCTCGCAGGCGATATCGGCAAAACGGCGGTTCAGCTGCCGGTAGGCGCGGTAGTTTTCCGGCGTGAAATGCGCCTTCTCCGGCTGGTTGTGGAACACCGGCCACAGGCCGTCGTGGTAATAGCCCTGATAGTGGCGGCGGAACTCCTCGATCGACAGCGGAAAGGTCACCTGATCGTAACCGGCGCGCTGCCGGCAGCTGATCGGGCGCTGCGCGAAATTCTGCACGTCGCCGTTCCAGCCGAGCCACAGCCCCGGCTCGGCGTCGGCCGCCAGCGTCTGGCCGGCGCAGGCCAGATCCTTACCGTCGCACTGCTTGTTGGAAATCAGCACCAAACGAGACATGGGGGCCTCCTTATCAGTGAAGGGCGCGCAGGGCGTGCGCCGAACCATCGGCGCGCCAGGGCGCCTGCAGCGCGGGCAGCGTGACGCGCAGGCCGCGCAAGGCCGGATGCGCCAGGCAGCAGCGCGTCAGCCAGCTTCCCAGCCCGACGCCGCGGTATTCGGCGCTGACGAACAGTTCGCTCACCGACGCGAAGGTGGCGTAATCGGTCACCATGCGGGCGAAGCCGAGCAGGTGGCGCTTGCGGTACAGCCCGAAGCACAGGCCGTGGTGCACCAGGCGCTCGGCCGCCGCCCGATCCGGCAGGCTGAGGAAACGTTGGATCGCCTCGATATCCAACAGCTGCCGATCGGTGCTGATATGAAAAACGCCTTTGCGCCAGCAGAGCAGCGGCTGCACGGGCGTCCGTTGCGGTTGCATATTCATGATTATCCTTAGGTTAATGAACCGGGTGGTTACAGCATCCAGCCGAGTTCGGCGGCGGTGACCTGTTCCTCGAAGCGGCGCAGTTCGGCGCTTTTGCAGGTGTGCCACAGGGTGCAAAACGCCGGGCCGAGCAGCTCACGCAGCGGATCGCTGTGGCGGAACAGCGCCAGCGCCTCCTGTTGGCCGAGCGGCAAGGGCGCGGCGTTGTCGCTCTCGCAGCCGTTGGCTGCGGGCGGCAGTGGCAGCGGGTTTGCCAGCCCGTGCAGCAGGCCGCCGAGCATCACCGCCAGCGCCAGGTAGGGGTTGGCGTCGGCGCCGGCCAGGCGATATTCGATGCGCTGGTTGGCGCTGTCGGCGCAGGGCAGGCGCAGCGCCACCGTGCGGTTGTTGTGGCCCCAGGAGGCGCGCAGCGGCACGTGCATGCCAGGGCGGAAGCGGCGGAACGCGTTGATGTTGGGCGCCAGGATCGCCATCGACGCCGGCATCAGCGCTAGCATGCCTGCCATCGCCTGCTGCATGTTGTCGCTCAGTTCGCCCGGCGCGCCGGTCAGCAGGTTCTCGCCGTGCTCGTCCTGCAAACTGATGTGGAAATGCAGCCCGCTGCCGGCGGCGTGGGCGCAGGGCTTGGCCATAAAGCAGGCATGCTGGTGATGTTGCTCGGCAATCTGCCGCGTCAGGCGTTTCAGCGCCATGATCTGGTCGCAGGCTTCCAGCACACGCCGGCTGTGATGCAGATTCAGCTCGTATTGGCCAGAGGCGGCTTCGGCCACCACGCCGGTCAACGGCAGGTTTTGCAGGCGGGCGTGCCGTTCGATGTCGCTCAGCAGCGCATGGTGACGTTCCGGCGCATCCACCGCGAAGCTCTGCGTTGGGCAGGTTTCCGCCTCGGCGGGGTGCTGCGGATCCTGCAGGTAGAACTCCAGTTCGGCCGCCACCACCGGGAAGCAGTTGCGCTCGTGCAGGTGCTTCAGCACCCGTTGCAGCACCACGCGCGGCTCCAGCTCGCAGGCGCCGCCGTCGGCGTTTTGCATCGTCAGCAGCAGTTGGGCGTGGCGTTCGGGATCGCGCGCGCAGGGGCGCAGCGTGCCGGGCACCGGCAGGCACAGACGGTCCGGCTCGCCCGCCCGTTGCCCCAGCCCGCTTTCTTCAATCACCCGGCCGTGCAGATCCAGGGCGTAGATCGACAGCGGAAAGTAGCAGCCTTTCTCCAGCCCAAAGGCTTCGGCGATCGGCAGCCGCTTGCCGCGCAGCTGGCCGTTCAGATCGTGCAGATAAATATCCAGCTGTTCGGTCTGCGGATAGCGCTGCAGGTAGTGTTCCAGCTCTTTGTGGAAGGCGCGCGTTGGCGAAGCGGGCAGCTCCGCCAGCAGCGGATTGAAGCCGATGATATTAGAATGCATGGCGCGCTCCAGAACGACGGCCGGTCACGGCCAGAGGCAGGGATAAACGCATGGGACAACTCTCTTGTAAGGCCATAGCGGCGATGTGAAAAGGGTATCTGCGGCGGCAAAAACTGTCTGTAAAAACGCCGTAACGTTAACGGGGCGCGGAATAAAAATGCCGTAAAGAGTACGGCGGCGTTGGCGGGTTGGCCGCGCCGGCACGGTCTATACTGGCGAAACGGGCCGTTGAAGGAGAGATAACGATGAAGAGAATAGGGCTGCTTATCGCCGCGCTGGCCGCGTTCAACGCCACCGCGTCTTCCCCACAGGCGTGGGCCGAGAGCGAAAGGGCGATGCGCGCCGCCTGCCTGAAAGCCAGCGGGCTAAAAAACGCCAGGGTGGAAGGGGCGATCGTTCACTACGGCGATGACGTCGGCTATTCGGCGCTGTTTATCGGCGGGCGCTACCCGCAGCCGTTTATGAAAAACAAGCCGGGCAGGGAGCTGTGCTTATATCAGCGCGCCACGCAGAAGGCGGCGGTGCAGGCGGTGGAGGGGGATTAGACCGACTTCAGGAGATAGCTCAGGAGACACATGATGATTAAGAGTGCTCCTTGTAGCATTAATAGTCTGAAATCATTACGGATCCAACTTTGTAGCCTTGGTGATGAAGCAGTTCGAACGAAGTCGTAGGTTTTGGGGCTTAGCCAAACGTTGCGAGTCAGTTTTAATTTCCGGTTGTTCAAAATCCAACGAAACCACTGGGCTTTTAGTGAAACACCGATGAAGTTAAGGTTGTCCGCTATCACGACAAAAAGTGGAACAGGGTGTTTACTCACCACATAGTGTTGATAAAAGAGATCAAACTCTTTTTTATGAAGTCGATAGTAAATAAATTGGATAATAGCGATAAGAAGGCAAAGAAAGAATAGTAATACCACTAAGAGTTTTATCTCTTTTATGTAAGACTCAATATAATTGATCATTTTTATACGTTGATTTTGATGAAATAAATAAAAATACAGCCCACGGTGGTAATAATGGCCTCTACGAGCAAAAGTATAAAATCCATCGCCAGCCACTTCTGTAGCTCAGGAGAGGCAGTTTTTTGCACGAAATCGTAGGTTTTCGCATCGAGCAAAACTTGATCCTTTATTTTTATTTTTTTCCTTTTCAGAATCCAAAGAAACCACTGTGCTTTCAATGAGGTTCCAAGCATGCCGAGGCTATCGGCAAAGGCGACGTAGGGCGGAATAAAATGTCCGCTGCCGGCGTAACGTTGATAGAAAGCGTCAAACTCTTTTTTATGGCGACGGTAACCAATGAACTGGATGAAGGCGCTTAAAACCAGCAATATCAAACACGATATGACGATAAATTTCATCATTCACCTACCACTAACGTCGTCAAATAATCGGAACCCATGCCACCGAGTGTGGATCCTGCTGCGCCTCCTATAGCGGCTCCAGCGATACCACAAACGATCACACCTGTTCCTGCTGTTGCTGCACCCAACACAATTGAACAGGCTGCAATCGCAAGACCTGCACCTGCATTCCCTGCCCAAATCCCCGCCGCAGTACTTGCCGCAAAATGACTGTATCCCTTCACCGCGATCTTGGCGCCCTCCTGTTCGCGGCCGAAGTATCATCTGAAAATACAATGATGGGTAGCTTAATGATCGCTACGTAATAGTGTCTTTCCATTATGCTCGATGCTCAAAGTAAAGGTTCTCATGTATTTACGCCTTTCCGTATCGTTATTCATCGAGACGCCGAGCAAGACCGAGTATTCTCCCGCAGCCCAGTTTACTTGCGGATAAGTGACGCATTGCCCTGGTTTCAGTTCAGGCAACGGAGTGACTTCTGGTGAGGTCCAGACGATATGCCATTGCCGTTGTTCCTGTCGTGAGACGATCATTCCCCGGTTTTGCAGGCTGTCGCCGCTGCGAACACTGTTGATGGGCACGGCAAAGCAAGGTTGGTTGTCTTTTAGCGAGACATCCAACGGATGGTACCAGGGGGGAGTGGATTGACAGCCATTCAGTAGCAGTGCGCATAGCAAAGAGAGATAAAATCGGTGTTCACCGGCCGTAAGTTTTCTGGCGTTTCCGTGAGTTGTGGCCATGGTTTTAATCCGTTAAAACATGAAAAAACACCATAGCGAAAGTTCAGACATGATTAACCCACTTTGTCGCAATCTTTTGCGTTCGCTCACAAGACGGAAAGGCAAAGGCGTGTTGGGTGCAATCTATTGATTGATATGAAAAATGATTTTATTTCTTTTATATATATTCAAAAATAAAAACGCCGGGTTGCGTGCTTTATTGCCTCGCCAAATCCGCATGTTTTCTTCTCTGGCCGATACTGATCTCGCTGTTCCCGTATCTCGTCGCATTCCATGCTCAAGCCGCAAGACAATCACCACTGTTTTTTCGAGCTGCCAGGCAAAACGCCAATGGCGGTCTGGAGAAAATTATATATTCTGGTCTATCGTCTTGTCATAGATTGTACTATATAATCAGGAGATGCCATGTGGATGGTAATGACAACGGAAGAGTTTGATCGGTGGCTCTGTGAACAGGATGAATCGACGCAGGAAAAGGTGTTGGCCGCGCTGGTGATGCTCGAGCGTGCAGGGCCTTCTCTTCGGCGGCCTTTTGTCGACGTGCTGAAAGGCTCGCTGCATTCCAACATGAAAGAGCTGCGTATTCAGCACAAAGGGCGGCCGATTCGCGCTTTTTTCGCCTTTGATCCGGCGCGGCAGGCGATTGTGCTGTGTGCGGGCGACAAAACGGGTAATGAGAAGCGGTTTTATAAAGTGATGCTGCCCATCGCGGATGCGCAGTTCACCCAATATTTGATGTGTTATTTCAAGGAGTAACCCATGAGCACCTTAAAGCAACTGCTGGCCTCCCGCACCCCGGAGAGCCGCCGGCGCATCGAGGAAATGGCCGAAGAGATGCTGTTTGAAGCGCACCTGCACCAGCTGCGGGAAGCGCTGAATATTTCCCAACAGGAGCTGGCGAAAACGCTGGGCATTTCCCAGCCTTCTGTCGCGGCCATCGAAGGGCGCGGCAATGAGCTGAAGATTTCGACCCTGAAACGCTACGTGGAAGCGATGGGCGGCACGCTGCGCCTGGACGTTGAGCTGCCGGGCGGCAAGCACGTCGGGTTTACGGTTTAAGCGCAGGCTGCCCGCCACTCCCCGCCATTTCCCGTTCGATCACCGTCGCCAGCGCCTGCGCGGCGGAAGAGAGTTGGTGCTGCGCCAGGCGGATCAGGCCCACGCGCCGTTCGATAATCGGGCCGATCAGCGGCACGCAGACTGCCCCCAGCTCATCCATCTGTTTCTCGCACAGCGCCGGTACCGCGCTGGCGCCGAGGCCGTTGGCCACCATGCGGCCGACCGTCACCAGTTGGTGGCTTTCAAACGCCACCTCCAGCGTTCGCCCGCTGCGGGCCAGCTCCTGCTCCAGCAGCAGCCGCACCGCCGATGGCCGCTGCAGGGTGATGAAATCCAGCGTCAGCAGCTCCTTCCAGCTCACCTGCGCCTTGCGCGCCAGCGCCGAATCCTTCGGCACCACCGCCAGAAAGCGATCGCGGCACAGCGGGGTGAAGTGCAGGGTGTCGCTCGGCTCCGGCTCGAAGGCGATGCCCATCTCCACCCGCCCTTCGCGGATCATTTCAAATACCTGCTCGTTGATGACGTCGTGCACCGCCACGTTGATGCCGGCGTAACGATCGCGAAACGCCTTGAGGATCGGCGGCAGCGGGTTGCCGGCGAACGATGGCATGGCGGCGATCGCCACCTTGCCCATCTGCAGGGTGAAGCGCTGGCGCATTGCCTCTTCCGCGTTATCCCAATCCGCCAGCAGCTGGCGCGCCATCGGGAAGAAGGTTTCCCCCTCCGGCGTCAGCGTCACCCGGCGGGTGGTGCGCAGCAGCAGCGGCCCGCCCAGCGCGTCTTCCAGCCCACGGATCGCCAGGCTGAGCGCCGGCTGAGAAATATTCAGCCGCTCGCTGGCCTGGGCGAAGTTCAGAGTGTGAGCTACCGCTAAAAACGCGCGTAACTGTTTGATGCTCATTTTCATTTTGGCTGGCGTTAACTCTTTGTTAATTGTCGGTTAACGAATAATTAATAAAAATTCTAAATGAATGCGGCATAAAAACAAAATTAACAAATCATTTTTGTGACCTGAAGATGCCCTCACGCAAGCCAGGGCATTTCGCCCTGCGCCGCAACATGCAGGGGCAACGATATGGCAGGGCTCGACAAACGCGTCGGCAGCTACCAGGAAGCGCTGGCAGGCCTGACGGACAACATGACGGTGCTGGCGGGCGGCTTTGGCCTGTGCGGCATCCCGGAAAACCTGATCGAAGAGATCCGCCGGCGCGGCGTGCGCGGGTTGACGGTGGTCTCCAACAACTGCGGCGTCGACGGGTTCGGCCTCGGGCGGCTGCTGGAAACCCAGCAGATCCGCAAGGTGGTGGGATCTTACGTCGGCGAAAACGCGCTGTTCGAGCAGCAGGCGCTCAGCGGCGAGCTGGAGGTGGATCTCACGCCGCAGGGCACGTTGGCGGAGAAGATCCGCGCCGGCGGCGCCGGTATCCCGGCGTTCTTCACCGCCACCGGTTACGGCACGCCGATCGCCGAAGGCAAAGAGGTGCGCGAGTTCAACGGCCGCCCTTACATCATGGAAACCGCCATCACCGGCGATTTCGCCATCGTTAAAGGCTGGAAGGCCGATCACTTCGGCAACGTCATCTACCGCCACACCGCACAGAACTTCAATCCGCTGATGGCGACCGCCGGGCGCATCACGGTGGTGGAAGTGGAAGAGATCGTCGCGCCGGGCGAGCTGGATCCGGCGGCGATCCACACCCCCGGCATCTACGTCGATCGGCTGATCCAGGGCACCTTCGAGAAGCGTATCGAACAACGCACCCTGCGGGCATAAGGAGAATTTGCATGCTTACCCGTGAACAAATGGCGCAGCGCGTGGCGCAAGAGCTGCGGGACGGTTACTACGTCAACCTGGGCATCGGCATCCCGACGCTGGTGGCCAACTATGTGCCGGCGGGCATGGACGTGATGCTGCAGTCGGAAAACGGCCTGCTGGGGATGGGCGAGTTCCCGACCGAGCAGCAGCTGGACGCCGACATGATCAATGCCGGCAAGCAGACGGTCACCGCGCGCCTCGGCGCGTCGATCTTCGATTCGGCGCAGTCGTTCGCCATGATCCGCGGTGGCCACGTCGATCTGACCGTGCTGGGGGCGTTTGAAGTGGACGTCGAGGGCAACATCGCTTCGTGGATGATCCCCGGCAAGATGGTCAAGGGCATGGGCGGTGCGATGGATCTGGTGGCGGGGGCGGAGAACATCATCGTGGTGATGACCCACGCCGCGAAGGGCGGCGAGTCCAAGCTGCTGCCGCGCTGCACGCTGCCGCTGACCGGCGCCAACTGCATCCGCAAAGTATTGACCGATCTGGCCTATCTGGAAATTGAAGACGGCGCCTTCGTGCTGCGCGAGCGCGCGCCGGGCGTCAGCGTGGCGGAGATTGTCGCCAAAACCGCCGGCCGGCTGATCGTGCCGGAGCAAGTGCCGGAAATGCGTTTCTGAATCGGGAGGTGAATGTGCAACAACGTGAAGTGGTGATCGTGGCGGCAACGCGCACGCCGGTCGGCAGTTTTCACGGCGCGCTGGCGCCGTTGACGGCGGTGGAACTGGGCACGGCGGCGGTGCAGGGGCTGCTGGCGCAAAGCGGGGTGGCGCCGCAGCAGATTGATGAAGTGATCCTCGGCCAGGTGCTGACCGCCGGCTGCGGGCAGAACCCGGCGCGCCAGACCGCGCTGAATGCCGGGCTGCCCGTTACGACGCCGGCGCTGACCATCAACAAGGTGTGCGGCTCCGGTTTGAAGGCGGTGCATCTGGCGGTGCAGGCGATCCGCAGCGGCGACGCCGAGGCGGTGATTGCCGGCGGCCAGGAGAGCATGAGCCAGTCGCCTTACCTGATGGCCGGCGCGCGCGCCGGCCTGCGCCTCGGTCACGCGCAGATGGTGGACAGCGTGATCCACGATGGCCTGTGGGACGCCTTCAACGACTATCACATGGGCATCACCGCCGAGAACCTGGCGGAGAAATACGCCATCAGTAGAGAAGAACAAGACAGGTTCGCGCTGCGCTCGCAGCAGAAGGCGCAGGCGGCGCAGCAGGCCGGGCGTTTCGCGCAGGAGATCACGTCGGTGACGGTGCCGAAGCCGAAGGGTGAGGCGCTGAGTGTGGGGCACGACGAACAGCCGCGCGACACCAGCCTGGAGGCGCTGGCGCGGCTGCGCCCGGCGTTTCGCAAGGAAGGCACGGTGACTGCCGGCAACGCTTCGTCGCTCAACGACGGCGCCGCCGTGGTGCTGCTGATGAGCGCGGAAAAAGCCGCCACGCTGCGCTTGCCGGTGCTGGCGCGCATCGCCGGTTACGCTTCGTCGGGCGTCGATCCGGCGATCATGGGCATCGGCCCGGCGCCGGCCGCGCGGCGCTGCCTGGAGAAAGCCGGCTGGCGGCTGGAGGAGGTCGATCTGATCGAAGCCAATGAAGCCTTCGCCGCGCAGGCGCTGGCGGTGGGCAAAGAACTGGGCTGGGAGGCGGAGCGGGTCAACGTCAACGGCGGGGCGATCGCGCTGGGGCATCCGATCGGCGCGTCCGGCTGTCGCATTTTGGTGTCGCTGCTGTACGAAATGCAGCGCCGCGGGGTGAACAAGGGGCTGGCGATGCTGTGCATCGGCGGCGGGCAGGGCGTGGCGCTGGCGGTAGAGCGCCCGTAAACAACCGAGGAGGGCACGATGCAGTCATCTGATTATGCGGTACTGGGCGCCGGATTGATGGGGGTGGGCATCGCCACCCACTTTATTCGCCACGGCCATGAGGTGCTGCTGTATGACCCGGATCCGCAGCGGCGGGTGGAGGCGCCGGCGGTGGCGAGCGGCATTCTGGCCGAGCTGAGCGACGTCGGGCAGTTTGATAACGCTGAGCGCGACGCGGCGCTGGCGCGCCTGCGCGTGACCGGCGAGCTGAACGACGTGGCGCGCGCCCGGCTGCTTATTGAGGCGATCCCGGAACGGCTCGAGCTGAAGCACGCGCTGTATGAGCAGTTGGAAGGGCTGATCGCCGACGACGCGGTGATTGCCAGCAACACCAGCGGCCTGCCGCCGGACGAGCTGGCGGCGCGCATGACCCACCCGCAGCGCCTGCTGATCGCCCACTTCTGGCACCCGCCGCACCTGATCCCGCTGGTGGAGATCGTGCCCGGCCGCGCCACCGATCCGCGCCATCTGGCGGCGGTGCAGGCGCTGCTCGGCGGGATGGCGCTGGAGGCGGTGCTGCTGGAGCGCGCCGCGCCGGGGTTTGTCGGCAACCGGCTGCAGTTTGCGGTGCTGCGCGAGGCGCTGCACATCGTCCACAGCGGCATCGCCAGCGCCGAGGTGGTGGATCAGGTGATGCGCGCCTCGCTGGGGCGGCGCTACGCCATGGTCGGCCCGCTGGAGGCCGCTGACATGACCGGGCTGCCGACGGTGGCGGACATCGCTCGCCACCTGTTCCCTGAACTGGCGACCGGCGACGAGATGATGGCGTTGGTGGAACAGCGGCTGCAGCGCGGCGATACCGGCCAGCGCAGCGGCCGGGGATTTTATCTTTGGGATGACGCACGCAGGGAACGCATTCAACGGCGACGGGCGCATCAGCTGCGCTTTGCGCTGAAACCGTAATTTCGCACTCCGTACCTGACAATAACAACGATACTGAGGTGACCGATGAGCGTTTTGATTGCCCTGGCAGCACTGGGATTACTGATGCTGGCCGCCTATCGCGGCTACAGCGTGATTTTGTTCGCCCCGATCGCCGCGCTGGGCGCGGTGCTGTTGACCGATCCCGGCGCGGTGGCGCCGACTTTCACCGGGCTGTTTATGGAGAAGATGGTCGGCTTCGTGAAGCTCTACTTCCCGGTGTTCCTGCTGGGGGCGGTGTTCGGCAAGCTGATCGAGCTGTCCGGCTTTTCCCGTTCGATCGTCGCGGCGGCGATCCGCATTCTCGGCCGGCGTCACGCCATTCCGGTGATCGTGCTGGTGTGCGCGCTGCTGACCTACGGCGGGGTGTCGCTGTTCGTGGTGGCGTTCGCGGTCTATCCGTTTGCCGCCGAGCTGTTCCGCCAGAGCGGTATCCCCAAGCGGCTGATCCCGGCCACCGTGGCGCTCGGCGCCTTCTCCTTCACCATGGACGCCTTGCCCGGCACGCCGCAGATCCAAAACATCATCCCGACCAGCTTCTTCGGCACCAATGCCTGGGCCGCGCCCTGGCTGGGGCTGATCGGCTCGCTGTTCATCATCGCGGTCGGTCTGCTGTATCTTGAACGCCAGCGGCGCAAGGCGCAGCTGAAGGGAGAAGGGTACGGTACCGATCTGCTGAACGAGCCGGAAACCCCGGACGACATCAACCTGCCGAACCCGCTGATCGCTATCCTGCCGTTGATTTTGGTCGGGGTATTCAACCTTGGCTTCACCCATTGGATCCCGCAGTGGTACGGCGCCAACCACGAGCTGACGCTGCCGGGGCTGGCCAAGCCGATCACCACCGACGTGGCGAAGATCACCGCCATCTGGGCGGTGGAAGCGGCGCTGGTGTCGGGTATTCTGCTGGTGGTGGTGTTCGGCTTTCGCAATATTCGCGGCCGGCTGGCGGAAGGCAGCAAGACGGCGGTCGGCGGCGCGATCCTGGCGGCGATGAACACCGCCTCCGAATACGGCTTCGGCGCGGTGATCGCCGCGCTGCCGGGCTTTTTGGTACTGTCGCAGGCGCTGTCGGCGATCCCCAACCCGCTGCTGAACGAAGCGATCAGCGTCACCCTGTTGGCCGGCATCACCGGATCGGCTTCCGGCGGCATGAGCATCGCGCTGGCGGCGATGTCCGACAGCTTTATCGCCGCCGCCCATGCGGCACAGATTCCGCTGGAGGTGCTGCACCGGGTGGCCTCGATGGCCAGCGGCGGCATGGACACCTTGCCGCACAACGGCGCGGTGATCACCCTGCTGGCGATCACCGGCCTCAGCCACCGGCAGGCCTATGGCGGCATCTTCGCCATCACCCTGATCAAGAGCGCCGCGGTGCTGTTCGTGATCGGCGTGTTCTACCTGACCGGCATTGTTTAAAGGAGCGATACCATGAGTGTACAAGGCAAAACCGCGCTGGTGACCGGCTCGACCAGCGGCATCGGCCTCGGGATAGCGTCTGTGTTGGCCGCAGCCGGCGCGCGCGTGATCCTCAACGGCTTCGGCGACGTGGAGCAGGCGCAAGCGCAGGTCGCGCGGCTGGGTGCCGCGCCGGGGTATCACGGCGCCGATCTCGGCGATGCGGGCCAGATAGCGGACATGATGCAGTATGCCGAACGCGAGTTCGGCGGCGTGGACATTTTGGTGAACAACGCCGGCATTCAGCACGTGGCGCCGCTGGATCAGTTCCCGGTGGAGAAATGGAACGCCATCCTCGCCATCAACCTGTCGGCGGTGTTCCACACCTGCCGATTGGCGCTGCCGGGGATGCGCGAACGCAACTGGGGGCGTATCATCAACGTGGCGTCGGTGCACGGGCTGGTGGCGTCGAAAGACAAGTCGGCCTATGTGGCGGCCAAGCACGGCGTGGTGGGGCTGACCAAGACGCTGGCGCTGGAGACCGCGCGCACGCCCGTCACCTGCAACGCCATTTGCCCCGGCTGGGTGCTGACGCCGCTGGTGCAGCAGCAGATCGACAAACGTATTGCCGCCGGGACCGACCCGCAGCGGGCGCGCGATGAGCTGTTGGCGGAGAAGCAGCCTTCGCAAGCGTTCGTCACGCCAGAGCAGCTCGGCGAGCTGGCGCTGTTCCTGTGCAGCGATGCGGCGGCGCAGGTGCGCGGCGCCGCCTGGAACATGGACGGCGGTTGGCTGGCACAGTAGTGAATTCTCTCTCTCGGAGCGCGCAACGCGCTCCGTCGTTATTTCCCGCCATCAGTTAATTCCCCTGCGTGACGGTTTACCTGCGGCAATAATATTTATTTGTTATTTGCTATTTTTATTCCCGGATAATCACGCCGGTTTATTTTGGGTGAAACGTGCGGATTGGTTTATTTCGTGCTGCGGTTATTACATTATTTTTCTTCGCGTTACAGATGAACACGTTTTTGCTGAAATTAAATCCAACCTGAAATAATGACAGGTTATGGCGTGAATTTTTATATCTTGCGTGCGCTGTTCACATCGGTTAATTATTTCTGCGTGGCTTAAGACCACCGTGTTTATAACAATAATTTTTTCGGGCAGGGGTAATAATGAGAAAAAATACAACGCCAATATTCATTGGCGGCGTCTTGCTGTCGGCGTTATCCGCCGGCGCACAGGCCGAGATCACCATTCTGGATAAAAACCCGCAGAGCAATGTGTTGCTGGCGCCGCTCAGTATAAAAGTGGGCGGCAGCATTCGCCCCGAGTGGATCTTCAATAACGGCCCGGAGCCGGGCTATGACAAAAACGGCCACGACGGCGGCACGCGTTTTCGCTTCAGCGGCGACTATGCGCTGACGCAGGACACTTCGATCATCGGCTATTACGAGTGGGGCGTCGATCTGGCGCACGCGCTCAGCTGGGACGGGCACTATAACGAAGACGGCAAGCGCGACTATCAGCGCCAGCTGTACGCCGGTTTCAAAGACGATCGTTACGGCACCCTGACCTACGGCCATCAATACGGCATCTATTATTCGGTGGTCGGCATCAAAAGCGACGTCTGGGATAACGATGGCCATGCGGGCGGCACCGGCATCGGTATTTCCGGCGATTATGACGGCGGCAATAAACCGAAAAACAGCATCAAGTACACCAATGATTTTGGGCCGGTAACGCTGTATGCCAACTATTTATTGCCGGAAGACGATCTGCACACCGCGGATAACCTGATTTATCGCCGCAAGGGCGGGGGCGGGTTGGGCTTCGATTACAAGGTGACGAAAGATTTCACCTTCAGCGCGGCCTACAGTTATACCGATGCGAAGATCAAAGACAATCTGTACAGCGAAAAGGATTATCACCAGCAGCTGTCCGGCACCGCGTTGACCTGGCAGCCGAACAACTGGTACATCGTCGGCACCGCCAGCTACTACAAAGACTATGTGCCAAGCACCCGCCAGCGCACGCTGTCGCACTTCTTCGCCGGTGACGGCTACGGGCTGGAAGGCTTCGTCGGTTACACCTTCAATATCGACAAGCCATTCCTCAAATCGATCCAGCCTTACGTGGCGGCGGACTCGCTGCGGCTGAAAGGTGACGAGGCGTATCACGCCAACCACGTTTACCTCGGCGCGGGCACCACCATCGGTTACGGACTGTCGGTGTATGTGGAGCGCACGCTGGCCAACAGCAGCGACAACGAGCCGGACTCCACCTGGATTACGGTGTTCTACGACTTCTGATTCTCACCTGCTTCAAGCCGGCGCCTGCGCCGGCTTTTTCACATGGTAATTGCGCCGCCCAGGGTCTCTCCAGAGGCGTTTCGCTCCGCCAGGTAGCGCGCCGGCGGTTTGCCTACCGCCTTTCTGAACATGGTGACGAAGCCGCTGGCGCTCTCGTAGCCCAGATCCAGCGCCACCGTCTGTACGCTCTCGCCCTGCGTCAGGCGCTGCAGCGCCAGCATCACGTGCAGCTGGCGCCGCCAGTGGCCGAAACTCATGCCCATCTGCTGTTGCAAGGTGCGGCTGAGGGAGCGCTCGCTCATGCCGATGCGCTGCGCCCACTGCCCGAGGGTGGATTTGTCCGCCGGGCTGCTCAGCATGCCTTCGGTCAACTGCCGAATGCGTGCGTCGTCGGACACCGGCAGATGCAGGTTCTCGATCGGCGCGGCCGCCAGCTGGTCCAGCAATACCGCCGTCAGGCGCCCCTCGGCGCCCTGTTCGTCGTAGAGCGGCTCGAAGGTGCTGGCCTGCAGCAGCAGCTCGCGCAGCAGCGGCGAGACCGACAGCGTGCAGCAGTTCTGCGGCAGACCGGCGGCGGCATGTTGATCGACGAACAGGCAGTAGGCCTCGGTGGAGCCGGCGCCCTGAGCGTTGTGCAACACGTTGCCCGGCATCCACAGCGCGCACTGCGGCGGCACCAGCCACAGCCCGTTTTCCACTTCGCAGCGGATCATGCCGCGTACCGTGTAGATCAGCTGCGCCTTCTGATGGCGGTGCGGCTCGACTTCCCAGTCCTGCTCGAGGGTCGAACCTTGCAGGGCAAACAGCGGGCGCGGCACCTGATCGATATCCAGACAGTGGCGGGGGATCTGTACTTTCATGAGAACAATTCTCAATTTGGCGGAATTGAAAAGTATTATGTCCTGATTGCGCAATGTGGTCTAGCGCCGGTGCCGATAAAGTAAGCGCCAGTCCTAAACCATTTCCTGAGGAAACTGATTATGTCATTGGATACCGCCGATTTTCCGCTGGTATGGATGCGCCAAAACGGGCGCGATACCCAGGCCGAACTGGCCGAATTCAGCGCGCTGCTGGCGCGCGCCGAACCCTTTGTCCTGATGACCGACCGCAGCGTCGGCGATGAAGAACAAGAACATGACCGCGATGCCCGCACCCAGGTCGCGCTGTGGAAGCGCGATAACCGTGAGGCGCTGAAGCTGTGGGTGAAAGGCATGATCATGCTGGAACCGGACGACGCCAAACGCGCGGCGGCGGAAGAATTCGCCGAATACGGCGCCAAGTTCTGGGGCTATCCGGTGCTGGTGGCCGCCGATGAAGCCGCAGGGCGGGTATTGGCGCAGACATTATTGTTAAAATAAGGGGAATACCATGCACCAGCAACAGGTGATTGAACAGCTGCTGGCCTGGATCGAGCAGAGCCTGGATCAGCCGCTGACGCTGGACGACATTGCCGCCAAGTCCGGCTACTCCAAGTGGCATTTGCAGCGGATGTTCAAGCAACATACCGGCCATATTCTCGGCACTTACGCCCGCCGCAGAAGGCTGACCGCCGCCGCGCGCGAACTGCGCCTGACCGGCACCAGCGTGGCCTGCATCGCTGATACTTACCAGTTTGATTCGCAGCAGACCTTCACCCGTTGCTTCCGCAAACAGTTCGGTCTGCCGCCGGCCAGCTATCGCCGCAGCCAGGATTGGTCGAGCTACGGCCTGCAGCCGCCGCTGCGGCTGACCGAAACGCCGTTGCCGCAGGCCGACATCGTGACGCTGCCCGCCATGCAGCTGGTGGGCAACACCCAGCGCCGCAGCTTTACGCTGGGGCAGCTGGCGGCCTCCAAGTGCGAGCTGCGCCGCCACGCCTGGCGGCAACTGCTGCAGCCGCAGGCGCTGCCGGAGGTGGTATACGGCCTCACCAGTCTGGAGGTCGACAGGCAACGCCGGGGTAATCCGCGCATGGCCTATACCGCCGCTCTGCCGGACGAAGGGGCGATGGGGGAGCGGGTGATTATCGAACAGGGGGAGTATGCCCGTTTCACCTATCAAGGGCAGGCGGAAGGGTTACAAAACTTTATCGTGCGGCTGTACGACACCGCGATGCCGCAGATGAACGCCGTCCGCCGGCCGGGGCAGGATATTGAGCGTTTCTACCCGGCGCAGGAGGGCAGCTGCCCGCTCGGCGGCGCGGCGATCCGCTGCGAATATCTGATCCCTATTCGGCGGGTGGAAGCGTTGGCCGCCGCCGGTTAGGCGGCGGTTCTCGCAAAAAATCGCCTTCGTGGCGCGTCAGGTTACAAAAAATTGCGATATTACATCGGTAATGGTTCACACTTTGATTGATGTGCACATATAATGCGCATCCGGTCAAATCCCCCCTGGTTTTTCAGGCCGCAGCGCCGTTGGCTGCCGGCTGAAATGCAATGGGGTAAAGTGGCCGTAGAAACCGATACCCATAATCGCCAGTGGCCTTGACCAACACGAAGATGAAAATGAGCATTCGCGCGTTATTAACCCTGTTTACGGCACTGGTTGCATTCAGCCAGGCTGCCTTCGCCGTCGTCTACCCGCTGCCGCCAAAAGACAGCCGTTTGGTGGGCGAGAATATCCAAATCACCGTACCGGAAGACAGCAAACTGCCGCTGGAAAGCTTCGCCGCCCAGTATCAGATGGGGCTGAGCAACATGCTGGAGGCCAACCCGGGCGTGGATCCGTTCCTGCCGAAGGCCGGCAGCACCCTGACCATCCCGCAGCAGCTGATCCTGCCGGACGCGCCGCGTGAAGGCATCATCATCAACAGCGCCGAGATGCGTCTGTACTACTACCCGAAAGGATCTAACACCGTGGTGGTGCTGCCGATCGGTATCGGCCAGCTGGGTAAAGACACCCCGCTGAACTGGACCACTACCGTACAGCGCAAGAAAGACGGCCCGACCTGGACGCCGACCGCCAAGATGCGCGCCGAATATGCGGCCGACGGTGAAATCCTGCCTGCGGTGTTCCCGGCCGGCCCGGATAACCCGATGGGGCTGTATGCGCTGTATGTTGGCCGCCTGTATGCCATTCACGGCACCAACGCCAACTTCGGCATCGGCCTGCGCGTGAGCCACGGCTGCGTGCGTCTGCGCGCCGACGACATCAAGTACCTGTTCGAGAAAGTGCCGGTCGGCACCCGCGTGCAGTTCATCAACGAACCGATGAAAGCCACCGTCGAGCCGGACGGCTCGCGCTACGTGGAAGTGCACAACCCGCTGTCGGCCAACGAAGAGCAGCTGCAATCGAAAGATCCGGTGCCGCTGACCATTTCCGCGCCGGTCGGCAAAGTGCTGATGGACGCCGGCGTCAACCAGAGCGAAGTGGACGCGGCGATCAAGGCCCGTTCCGGTATGCCGGTGAAAGTGAACTGATTGCCTCGGGCTTCAGTGAACGCGATAAAAAGACGCCTGCGGGCGTCTTTTTTTATGGCTGTTGAATCTTTATCTCTGCCGAGAGGGTTAATTTATTTTTTTCCCACCATCGTCTGTAAAGCGAAAAGCGCCGACTCATATTGCTCTTTATTGACCCGTTCAAGGTACCTGTTATCAATCGCGTCGGCGATTGGGCGGCTGGCTTCGAACAGCGCCTGTCCCGCAGGCGTCAGGTAAATAAATCGGCGGCGCTTGTCCTGCTCGCCTGCTTCACGCTTTAACAGACCTTTCCCTTCCATTCGGCTGAGTAATTCAGCCAGCGCGGCTTTACTGCTGATTGCCGCCTCCATTAACTCGACTTGCTCAATACCCGGAGTTTCTGAAACGGTGGCCAGAATGGAATATTGCTGTTTACTGAGTTCAGGGAGCGATTTCTGCCATTGAGAACTATGATCCTGAAGCAACTCGCGGATGAGATGGAAAAAAGTATTGGCCAGCGTTCTGTTCATACGTTTATTCCTTAAGAGGAAAAAAGCGAGCAATAATATCAATATAACAAAACTGACCGCTAAGAGATACTTGCCCTGGCAGGTCGTTCGTTTACGAACGGTTACATCTTGCCCGCTTGTTTTATCCCGATCCCAGGGCTAGATTTGACATATTGTTCGTATACGAACTTTGTCGAGGTAGGCATGAGATTAACGATCGCGATGACGGGTGCTACCGGGGCACCGCTCGGTACGGCGCTTCTCCAGGCCCTGAAAGATATCGAAGGTATAGAGACGCATTTGATCTTGAGCCGGTGGGCCAAAAAGACCATTGAACTTGAAACAAAGCACAGCCTACGTGACGTGATGGCGATGGCTGATGTCACACACAGTGCGGCCGACCAGGCCGCCACGATCTCCTCGGGTTCATTTCGCATGGATGGCATGATCATTATTCCCTGCAGCATGAAAACGTTGGCGGGAATTCGCGCGGGTTATGCCGAGGGGCTTATTGGCCGAGCGGCGGATGTCATGATTAAAGAAGGGCGGAAGCTGGTGTTGGTTCCAAGGGAAACGCCGCTGAGCGCCATCCACCTGGAAAATATGCTGGCGCTCTCGAAGCTGGGCGTTTCATTGGTCCCCCCGATGCCCGCTTATTATAACCATCCCACTCATATTGATGACGTCACCGATCATATTGTCGCACGGGTTCTGGACCAGTTTGGCCTTGATTACAGCCGGGCAAAACGCTGGGCTGGATTAAAAAAAGAGGTTTACAGTCAGGAGGGTTAAATATGGCTTATGACGATCTTCGAAGTTATTTGGCGGCATTGGATAAGGCCGGGCAATTACTCGACATTGCCGAGGAGGTGCAGGCGGAACCGGATATCGCCGCGGCGGCCAACGCCACCGGAAGAATCGGTGAGGGCGCCCCCGCCATTGCATTCAGGAACATTAAAGGCTTTGAACATGCGCATGTGGTGATGAACACCCTCGGCTCATGGCAGAATCACGCCATCGCGCTGGGCCTGCCGCCGACCACGCCGGTGAAACAGCAAATCGATGAGTATATTCGCCGCTGGGATCATTTCCCTGTCTCTGCAGAGCGCCGCGATAATCCTCCCTGGGCGCAAAATGAGGTCAACGGCGAGGAGATTAATCTGTTTGAAATCCTGCCGTTGTTTCGCCTAAACGACGGCGACGGCGGTTTTTATCTGGATAAGGCCTGCATCGTTTCCCGTGATCCTGAAGATCCCGCTCATTTCGGCAAGCAAAACGTCGGCATTTACCGTATGGAGGTGAAGGGCAAACGCAAGCTGGGTTTGCAACCGGTGCCGATGCACGACATCGCGCTGCATCTGCATAAAGCCGAAGAGCGCGGAGAGGATCTGCCGATTGCCATTACGCTGGGCAACGATCCCATCATTACGCTGATGGGGGCGACGCCGTTGAAATACGATCAGTCGGAGTATGAGATGGCCGGCGCCCTGCGCGAAAGCCCCTATCCGATAGCGACGGCCCCTTTGACCGGCTTCGATGTGCCGTGGGGGTCTGAAGTGATCATCGAAGGGGTGATTGAAGGCCGCAAGCGCGAGATTGAAGGCCCGTTCGGCGAATTTACGGGCCATTATTCCGGTGGCCGCAACATGACGGTGGTGCGTATCGATAAGGTTTCTTACCGAACACGGCCGATTTTTGAATCCCTGTATCTGGGCATGCCCTGGACAGAAATCGACTATCTGATGGGGCCGGCCACCTGCGTGCCGTTGTATCAGCAGCTGAAAGCCGAGTTTCCGGAAGTGCAGGCGGTCAATGCGATGTATACCCACGGGCTGCTCGTCATCATTTCCACCAAAAAGCGTTACGGCGGCTTCGCGCGCGCGGTGGGGATGCGGGCAATGACCACGCCGCACGGATTGGGCTATGTGAAAATGGTGATCATGGTCGATGAGGATGTCGATCCCTTCAATCTGCCGCAGGTCATGTGGGCGCTGTCCGCCAAGGTCAATCCGGCCGGCGATCTGGTGCAATTGCCGAACATGTCCGTGCTGGAACTGGATCCCGGCTCCAGCCCCGCGGGGATTACCGACAAGTTGATCATCGACGCGACAACGCCGGTGGCTCCGGATGCGCGTGGCCACTACAGTCAGCCGGTCAAGGATTTACCTGAGACCGCCCTGTGGGTGGATAAATTAACCGCCATGTTGGCTAACCGTCCTTAAGGAGCTCCTATGATTTGTCCTCGTTGTGCCGATAAACAGATAGACGTCATGGCGCATTCACCGGTCAAGGGCGTATGGACGGTATACCAGTGCCAGCACTGTCTTTATACCTGGCGGAATACCGAACCCGCCCGCAGAACGGAACGGGAGCATTATCCGCCTGAGTTTCGCATGACTCAGCAGGATATCGATAATGCGCCGGAAGTGCCGGCCATTCCTCCTCTTTTGACGAAATGAACCCAAAGACGGGCAAGAGCCCGTCTTTTGATGGAAATCGCTATGATGAATAACGAAGACGTCGTTTTGCTCGATGCCGCCTGGCAGCCTTGCGGAACGATGCCGAAAAATCAGGTGCACACGCATCATACGCCGCTGCATTTGGCCTTTTCATGCTACCTCTTTACCCCAGAGGGCAACGTGCTGGCCACAAGACGTGCGTTGAGTAAAACCGCCTGGCCGGGGGTTTGGACCAATTCCTTTTGCGGCCATCCCCTGCCGCAAGAGGCGCTGGCACAGGCGGTGATGCGCCGTGCCCAGGTTGAACTGGGCACGGAGGTGGAGCAGATAATGTTGCTGAGCGAAGCTTTCAGCTATCAGGCTACCGATGCGTCCGGTGTAATGGAAAATGAAGTTTGCCCGGTATTTGCCGCGCAAATAAAAGGCGCGCTCCATCGCAATCCGGATGAGGTCGCGGATTATGCCTGGGTCGAGCTCAATCATTTAATGGCGGCGGTAAAATTAACGCCTTTTGGTTTCAGCCCGTGGATGGTTTCGCAATTAAATACCGACGCGATAGCCGCAGGTTTGAAAGAATACCGGGATGCGATAATGGTCAAGCGTTCAGCGTTCAGCGGGCGGCGTAGGGGGAGGGCGGCAATAAAATAAATAGCCACCGCGGGGGTGACTATCTATTCGTGCTTACAGGCTGCCGCCGACCGAGGTCGAGGTGGAGCCGATAGTTTCGCGGAAATGTTTTGCGTAGTCCGCCACTTCCTGCTGCGTATGGGTCAGGCCATATAGCCCCAGCCCCACACCGCCTGCGACGCCGCCGATGATGGTACCGACCAGTTGGCCGACGGCGCCGGCAATAAAGCCGCCGGCCCCTGCGGATTTGCCTGCAATCAGCGCGCCGGTCATGGCGCCGTCCAGCAACCCATCCCAGGCCGCGTTCAGATCGCCACCGCTAACGTACTGCTCTTCATATTGACTAAGTACTTTCATATACAATCCTTATAAATAAAAGGGTGACTTAGTGGGGTTAATTAATACCGAGAATAACGCTGTGGCGCTATTCCACTTTAAAAATATAACAGCTGATAATCTGTTGGCAATAATATATCCAATGAGGAATATTGTTTGGTTATATATGCGACTATTTATTTTCTGTCGATATTTTTATGACAGGGGTTGAGAATGTTCTTGGTTAAAAAAGGCGATATCACTGGAAACCCCATCATGCCCTTATTGCGGACGGGCTGCGGCGATTTCTTCTTGTCGTTGCCGTGGGCCCGCCGTGGCTGTCACTATTTTCACATTTCAGGCCCTGTCACCGGTGAGGAGAGTACGTCCGCCCTGTGATTATTCCATTAAAAACTATAGCTAATTAATGGGTTATATCTCCGCGCTCGCCTCCCGTCATTGAAAGAATTCTCGCAAAAAATCCACACTGTGAAAATAAGATCACACAAGCGTAACAAAAGGTAAACAAACCCCTCCTATATTGGCTGCTTCGCTTTTGGGAGGGAGTGTCATGCGTAACTGGAACGAACCGAAAAAGAATAAAGCGCACATCGAGCTGATCCCGATGATCGACGTGATGATGTTTTTATTGGTGTTTTTCGTCTTGATCAGCCTGAACGTCATTCCGGCGCTCGGGCTGAAAACGCAGCTGCCGTCTGCCGGCAGCGCGCAGCAGCTGAAACCGCAGAAAAAAGCGATCGTCACGCTGGGGGCTGACGAGCAGCTGCAGCTGGATGGCCAGCCGATTGCGCTCGACGCGTTGGTCAACACGCTGAAGCAACAGCAGCAGGCCAACCAGACCACCACCATCATCGTCAACAGCGACAAGGGCGTGGCGGTCGAGCGGCTGGTGGCGGTCATGGACAACCTGCGCCAGGGCGGTTTCCTCTCCGTCTCCATCGCGACACGGAAGCTGTGACATGTATCTGCTCTATCGCTCACGTCATCTTTTCAGCTGGCTGCCGGCGCTGATTGTCGCCGGTTGCCTGCTGTTCGCCAGCCAGCAGGCGGCGCTGAAGATCCAGCCGCGCTACGACGAAACCGCCATCGAACTGGCGCTGGTGGAGCCTGAACCGGCGCCGGAACCCCAACCGGAAACGCCGCCGGAACCCCAGCCCGAACCGCCGCCGCCCGAGCCGGAGCCGATCCCCGAACCGGTCGTGCCGGCGCCGGAACCGATCGTGGAAGCCAAGCCGGTGCCGAAACCGCAGCCGAAGCCCAAACCCAAACCGGTGAAGGAGAAAGCCAAACCGGTAGAGAAGCCTAAAGCGACGCCGGCGCCTGCCGCCCCGCGCGCGCTGGTGAGCAAACCGGCGGCGCAGCCCGCACCGGCCGCCCCGGCGGCGCCGAAGGTGAACGCGCAGGCGATTGAAAACGGCTATCTGCTGGCCTTGCGCCGCGAGCTGGAACAGCGCAAGCGCTACCCGAGCGGGCGCCAGGCCTCGCTCGAGCGCCCGCAGGGCAACGTCGAAGTGTGGCTGGAGGTCGATCGCAGCGGGCGGGTGCTCTCTTCCGGCATCGCCAACAAAGCCGCCAGCATGCTGCTGAACCGCGCGGCGATGAGCAGCCTGCAAAGCATCAGTTCAGTGAAGCCGTTCCCGAGCGAGGCGTTCGCCGGGCAAACAACCAAAAGATTTACCGCAACGTTCAATTATCAGGCGCCTTAGCGCAAGGGTTAATCGTTTGATTTTTATGGGATGCACACAATGAAATCGTTTAATCGTTCTGGGATCTATCTGGCGGTGATGTCGGCGATGCTGCCGGGTGCCGCGCTGGCGGCCGACGCCACCGATGTTGGCACCATCAGCGTCAAGGGGCAGTCGCTCGGCGGCGGCATGATGGTGCAGGATGACAGCGCCAAGGCGCGCTCCACCGTCACCAAAGAGGCGATGGACAAAATGCCGTCGGCGGCCAACGCCATCGACAAGCTGAAATACACGCCGGGCCTGAACGTCAACAGCAACGACGCCAGCGGCCTGAGCGGCGTGGACTACACCATGCGCGGCATGAACTCGGATCAGATCGGCCTGTCGATGGACGGCATTCCGATCAACGACTCCGGCAACTACGCGGTATACCCGAACCTGCTGGGCGATGCGGAAAACCTGGAGGAGGTGTTCGTCACCCAGGGGTCTTCCGAAGCGGACGGCCCGCACATCGGCTCCAGCGGCGGCAACATCGGCCTGGTGACGCGCCGCCCGGCGAAAGACTTCGGCGGTTTCGTCAAGCAGACGCTGGGCAGCAACAGCCTGAGCAAAACCTTCGCCCGCCTGGACACCGGCGAGTACAACGGCTTCAGTAACTGGCTCTCCTATTCGCACACCGAAGCGAAGAAGTGGCGCGGCGAAGGGCGACTGTACTCCGACAAGTTCGAGATGAACTCGCTGTATGAAGACGGCAACGGCAACAGCAGCAATCTGGTGATGAAGTACAACCGCCAGAACAACACCAACTACAACACTCTGAGCAAGGCGCAGTTCCAAAACGACGGCCGTGACACCGACTACGTCACCACGCCGGAGTACAACAACAAAGGGCAGTTGAACAAGTATTACAAGATTGAACGCAACCCGTTCGAAAACTTCACGCTGTCGTTCACCCAGAAGCTGCAGCTGCGCGATAACCTGTCGCTGACCCTGCAGCCGTATTACTACTGGGGCAACGGCGGCAGCTTCAACGGCCAGACGGCGTCGGTGTTGTCCAACACCTCCAGCAAGGCCGGGCAGTACGATCTCAGCAACCTGAAATCCAACACCTACTACCGCCCGTCGTGGACCCAAACCTGGCGGCCGGGCATCACCACCAAGCTGAAGTGGGACATCAACGAGCAGCACAGCCTGGACGTCGGCTACTGGTATGAGCGCGCGCGCCAGCTGCAGACTCAGCCGTTCATCAGCATCAAGGGCGACGGCAACCCGTCGCAGATTTGGGGCCAGCCGGGCGGATCCGATCAGGTGAAGGACGCCAACGGCAACACCGTTCAGGGGCGCAACCAGTACACCATCACCCCGGCGCAGAAGGTGTGGCTGCAGGACACCTGGTTCGCCACGCCGGACTGGACCTTCGTCGGCGGCCTGGCCTATCAGTACGTGGAGCGCAAAGGGGACAACCGCGGCAGCCTGTACAACGTGCCGGAGAAGCGCAAAGCCACCTATCATGAATTCCTGCCGAACTTCAGCGCCAGTTACAAGGTGAACCAGGAAAACCAGGTGTTCTACAACCTGACGCGCAACATGCGCACGCCGCCAAACTACGTGCTGTACAACGTCGGCGACTCGCTCAGCACCAAGCCGGAACTGAGCTGGAACCACGAACTGGGCTGGCGTTTCCAGCAGGAAGACATGCTGCTGAGCGCCACGCTGTTCTACATGCGTTACAGCGATCGCCAAATCTCCACCACCAACTCGGCCGGCGACTACGAGATGATGAACATCGGCAACGTGGAGAACAAAGGGCTGGAGCTGGAGTGGAGCGGCCAACTGCCGCATAACTTCAACTACTACACCTCTTATACCTACACCGAGTCGAAGCAGAAGAGCGACATTGTCAGCAACGGCGGGCTGCCGCTGCCGACCTCCGGCAAAGAGGTGCCGAACGTGCCGAAAAATCTGCTGAACATGACGCTGGGTTATGACGACGGGCTGTATTACGGCAGCGTCAGCGGCAAGTACGTCAGTTCGTTCTACGGCGATCTGACCAACGACGAGAAGATCGGCGGCCGCACGGTGTTCGATCTGGCGGCGGGGGTGCATCTGCCGGTGGACAAGAAAATCGTCAAAAGCGCTGCGCTGCGCTTTGGCATCAGCAACCTGTTTGACAAGGAATACCTGACCTCGGTGCGCACCACCACCTTCAACGCGGCACCTTACGGCGGCGTGAAAGCCAGCACGCCGTATTACAACGTCGGCGAAGAACGCACCTTCAGCGTCTCGCTGGAAGCCACCTTTTAACTGAATACCCCGCCGCCTGCCGGGCGGCGGGAAAGAGGAGCCCTGTATGGACGCCAATCTGTTGCACGACATTATTTTCTACGTGATGTACGCCGCGCTGGCGATCGCGCTGGTGATCATCATCGAACGCACGCTGTACTTCGCCTATACCCAGCGCCAGGCGCGCCGGCTGGAGCAGGCGCTGACGCCGGACGTACGCCGCGCCGCCGATCTGCCGGACGAGCTGACCCAGCGTAACAGCCTGCCGATGGCGGTGATCGCGCCGGTATTGGCGCAGAAGCACCGCGCCGGCGACCGCGAGGCGATCGGCGATCTGATCGACGCCCAGTACCTGCTGAGCAAGCCACCGATGGCGCGCGGCCTGTGGCTGCTGGAAACCGTGGTCACCGCCGCGCCGCTGCTGGGGCTGCTGGGCACGGTGATGGGGATCATCGAAACCTTCAAGGCGCTGGCCGCCTCGGGGGTGTCCGAGCCGAGCCTGGTGTCGGCCGGGATGGGCACCGCGCTGTACGCCACCGGCCTCGGCATCGCCATCGCGCTGCTGTGCCTGGTGGCCAACAACTTCCTGCAGAGCCGCATGGAGCGCATCAACGAACTGCTGAAGGTGCTGTTGATCCGCGCCGGCCAACCGGCCAGCCGCCCGGAGAGCGGCAGCGGCGAACAATGGGTTGACAGCGGAGCGCCGCGCTATGCCTAATGGCTATCCAGTACGGCGGCCGCTCGGCCGCCTTTATACGGCATTGTGGGGCGGTTGTTTGTTGATGTTGAGCCAGAGCGCTGCGGCGCGTTTTGCGATTCCCGGCTATGAGCTGGTGTACACCGCACCGGTGGAAACCGCGCTGCAGGCCGACGACCTGCGCAACACCGCCGAGGTGTGGCGCGAGATGTTCGACGCGGCGAAAACCCGCATCGATTTGGGGCAGTTCTACGTGGCGAATCAGGACGGTTCGCTGCTGGATGGCGTGCTGCAGCACCTGAAGGCGGCCGGCGAACGCGGGGTGAAAATCCGCTTTTTGGTGGAAGATAAGGGCATTCGCATTTCTACCGCCGAGACGCTGGAACAGCTGAAGGCGATCCCCAATCTGGAGCTGCGCATTATTCCTTACCAGAAGCTGAGCGGCGGCATCCTGCACGCCAAGTATCTGCTGGTGGACGGCGAGCAGGCGTTCGTCGGCAGCCAGAACTTCGACTGGCGCGCGCTGGAGCATATTCACGAAACCGGGCTGCGCATCAGCGACGCCAAGGTGGTGGGGCAGATCCAGGCGATCTTCGAGCAAGATTGGCAGGCGCAGGCGCTGCTGGCGCAGGATAAACCGGTGCCGCCGCTGCCCGATTCGCCGATGACGGCGCCGACGCAGGGCAACTATCTGGTGGCCAGCCCGCGCGCCTACAACCCGGCGGGGGTGATTGATTCGCAGGCCGAGCTGCCGCGCTTGCTGGCCGGCGCCAAGCGGCGGGTGCGGGTGCAGGTGATGGATTACGCGCCGCTGTCGTTCGGCCCCGAACGCAGCCGCCCCTTCTACGCGGTGATCGACAACGCGCTGCGCAGCGCGGCGGCGCGCGGGGTGCAGATCGAGCTGATGGTGGCCAACTGGAACACCAAAAAGCCGGATATCGCCTGGCTGAAGAGCCTGGCGCTGGTGCCGAACGTGCAGATCAAAGTGGTGACCATACCACCGGCCAGCAGCGGCTTCATTCCGTTTGCCCGCGTGATCCACAGCAAGCTGATGACCATCGACGATGAGATTGCCTGGGTGGGCACCAGCAACTGGACCGGCGGCTATCTGGACAACTCGCGCAATCTGGAGCTGGTGATGCACAGTGCGGCGATGAGCGGGCGGTTGGACCAGCTGTACCAACAGCTGTGGAATAGCGTCTACGCCGAACCGCTGCGGCTGGATTACGACTACCCGCCGCCCAAGCCGGGCGGCGAATCCTGATAAGCAGGGCGCGGTTAATCCCCGCGCCCTGTGTTTTTACCGTCGCCAGCCAGCCTTCTCCAGCGCCGTCACCAGCTGCTTGGCGCTCAACCCTTCCGCCCGGTGGCCGTTGCCGCTGACGGTATTGGCCGCCAGCAGCGCATTCACGATCGCTTCCTCCACCGCTTCCGCTGCTGCGGCGAACAGCGCCGAAATGTAGTCGTTGTTCACCATGCGTAGCGGCGTGGTGAAGGCGCCTTTATTGGCGTAGTCGGCGGGCGGCAGGCCGTCATTGCCGGTGGCGAAGGCGATGAAAATGTCGCCGCTCGAGTCCTCGGTGCCGCCGCCGGTGCGGGCGATGCCGATGCTGGCGCGCTGCGCCAGCCGCGCACACTGGTGCGGCAGCAGCGGCGCGTCGGTCGCCAGCGCCACCACGATGGAGCCCATGCCGGGATGCGGCAACTGCGGCGTGAACGGCGAGGGGAGATGCCCCAGATGCCGGCCTACCGGGTAACCGCCGACCAGCAATGATTCGCGCTTGCCGTGGTTGGCCTGCACGATGGCGCCCACCGTCCAGCCGCCCTGAACGGCGGGCAAGCGGCGCGACGCGGTGCCGCTGCCGCCTTTGAATTCATGGCAGATCATGCCGCTGCCGCCGCCGATCGCGCCTTCCTGCGGCAAGCCGCCCCGGGCCGCCTGCTGCGCCTGGCGCACGTGCTCGGCCTTGACGTGAAAGCCGTTGATGTCGTTGAGCAGGCCGTCGAAGGTTTCCATCACCACCGGCATATTCCAATACACCGCGTTGTCGCCCGTGGGCAGCGTTTCACGCTCCAGCGCGATCAACGCATCGCGCACCACGCCCACGCTGTGGGTGTTGGTGAAGGCGATCGGGCTGGTCAGCAGGCCCGCTTCGCGCACCCATTCCAGGCCGGTGGCGTCGCCGTTGCCGTTCAGCACGTGCACGCCGGCAAAGCAGGGGGCGTGGCGGGCGGAGCCGGGGCGCGGTTCGATCACCGTCACGCCGGTGCGCACGCTGCGCCCGTCCGCCAAATCGGCATGAATGCTGGCATGGCCAACGCGCACGCCGGGCACGTCGGTGATGGCGTTCAGCGGGCCGGGCGTGCCCTGTCCGATGATAATGCCCAGATCCTGAGCGCGCTGCGTCATGGTTATTCTCCTTCTATTGAGGGGGCGGCGAGGGGCGCCGTCTGGCGGCCGCGCAGATGGTTCAGCGCCAGCCCGAAGCCGATAATGCCGGCAATGATAATAAAGTCTTTCAGGCTGCTGGCGATCAAAATCGTCCACAGCACGTACAGGCAGCACAGCAGCGCCACCACCACCGGCAGCGGCCACAGCGGCATCAGGTACGGGTGGTGGAAGTGGCGGCGACGGCGGCTGATCAGCGCCGCCACCGCCATGATGATGTACACCAGCAGCAGCAGGATCACGGTGAACGAGGTCAGCGATTCGAGATCGGAGCAAAACGCCAGCAGCGCCGACGGCACGCCGAACAGCAGGGTGGCGATCCAGGGGGTGCCGAAGCGCGGGTGGATGATTTTCAGCGCCCGGTTAAACGTCGGCAGCCAGAAGCCGTCGCGCCCGCTGGCGAACATCATGCGGCTGAACTGCGCCACGATGGCGATGATGGCGTTGAACACCGACAGATAAATCGCGCCGCTTACCACCCGAGCCAGCGTCGGGCCGCCGAGCTGGGTGACCACATAGCCGACCGGATCGGCCTGTTTGGCCATCTCGGTCAGCGACGGCGAACCGATCAGCAGGGCGGTGAACGGCACCAGTTCCACCAGCACCACGATGACCAGCGTCAGCATGATCGCGATCGCCATCGGCCTGCCCTGTTCGCGCATGTCTTCCGCCATGTACACCGCCGCACCGTAGCCGTTGTAGGAGAACAGCGCGACCCCGACCATGGCGACGATCAGCGGCAGCGACACCGGGGCCAGGCTGCCCTGCGCGTCCAGCATCACCGGCGCGGTGAGGATCTCCGTGCTCTGATGCGGGTGGCTGAAGCCGAGCCAGGCGATCAGCGCCAGCACCGCCACTTCCACCACCAGAAAGGCGCCGGTCAGCAGGGCGTTGGCCTTGATGTTGAAAATGGCGCAGATGCCGCCGACCAGCACGGTGAGCATGCCGGCGGTCGAGGCGTCGAACTGGGTGCCCAGCGCGGTGTTCAGGTAGGGCACCGCGCCGGTGGCCAGCACCGCCGGCACGAACAGTGAGGCGCTGAGGATAAACAGGTAGGTCTGCAACCCGCACAGGGTGCCGAACAGGCGCTTGATGATGCTGTACTCACCGCCGGCGCTGGGGTGTGCGGCGCCGAGCTCGGCATAGCACAGCGCGATGGCGGCGGCGACGCAGGCGGCGATCAGAAACGACAGAAAGGCGCCGCTGCCGGCGCTGGCGATCGCCAGCGGGGCGATGACGAAAATCGAACTGGCCGGCGTCACGCCGGACGCGGTGATCATCACCACGTCGAGGACGCTGAGATTGCCTTTGAAGGTGTGTTCAGGGGCGGACTCTTTCATGGGATAACGACTCCATTAACGTGTGAGTGAATTATTGTTTTGCTGCACAGGCTGTACGCAGGAATCAAATGGAGCGCGCGGAAATGCCGGGGAGCGTTGCTCCCCGGAAGTTTATTGTTCTTATGTGTTACCCCTGTCCCGACGGGAAGCTGAAGCTGGTGCGCCGGGCATCGCCGGAGGCCGGCCAGCGCTGGGTCACGGTCTTGCGTTTGGTGTAGAACCTGACGGCATCCGGGCCGTAGGCGTGCAGATCGCCGAACAGCGAGCGCTTCCAGCCGCCGAACGAGTGGTAGGCCACCGGTACCGGCAGCGCCACGTTGATCCCCACCATGCCGACCTGAATGCGGCTGGAGAAGTAGCGCGCCGCTTCTCCGTCGCGGGTGAACAGACAGGTGCCGTTGCCGTATTCGTGGGCGTCGATCAAGGCCATCGCCTCCGGCAGCGAAGCCGCGCGCACCACGCCGAGCACCGGGCCGAAGATCTCTTCCTGATAGATGCGCATGCCGGGCGTCACGCGATCGAACAGCGTCGGGCCGAGGAAATACCCTTGGCTGGGGCGGCCGTCTGCGCCGATCACGCTCAGCTCGCGGCCGTCCACCAGCAGCTCGGCGCCTTCGGCTACGCCCTGATCGATATAGCCTTTTACCTTCTGATAATGCTGTTGGGTCACCAGCGGCCCCATGTCGTTGCGGTTGTCGCTGCCGGGGCCGACGCGCATGGCGGCCATCTGTTGCCGCAACCCGGCGATCAGCGCTTCGGCGGTGCCGTTGCCCACCGCCACCACCAGCGGGATGGCCATGCAACGCTGGCCGCAGGAGCCGAAGGCGGCGCCCATCAGCGCGCCGACCGCGCCGGGGATATCGGCGTCCGGCAGCACCACCGCGTGGTTCTTGGCGCCGCCCAACGCCTGCACCCGTTTGTTCTGCCCACAGCCGGTGTGATAGATGTGTTCTGCCACCGGCGTCGAACCGACGAAGCTGATCGCTTTGACGCGCCCGTCATGCAGCAGCGTCTCCACCGCTTCGCGATCGCCGTTGACCACGTTGAGCACCCCCGGCGGCAGCCCGGCTTCCGCCGCCAGCCGCGCGATATACAGCGCGGCGGAAGGCACGCGCTCGGAAGGCTTCAGCACGAAAGTGTTGCCGCACGCCACCGCCATCGGCCACATCCACAGCGGCACCATCGCCGGGAAGTTGAACGGCGTGATGCCCGCCACCACCCCCAGCGGCTGAAACTCGCTCCAGCTGTCGATGCCCGGGCCGGCCTCTTTGCTGTGTTCGCCCTTCAGCAGTTCCGGCACATAGCCGGCATATTCGATATTCTCGATGCCGCGCTGCAGTTCGCCCAGGGCGTCGCTGAGCACCTTGCCGTGCTCGGCGGTGATCAGTTGGCAGATGGCGTCGGCGTGCTGCTCCAGCAGATCCTTGAGCTTCATCATGATGCGCGCGCGCTTCAGCGGCGGGGTGTCGCGCCAGGCGGGATAGGCCTGTTCGGCGGCGGCGATGGCGCGCTCCACCGTGGCGCGGTCGGCCAGCTGCACCTCCTGCGCCGATTGGCCGGTGGCCGGGTCGTAAACCGGCTGGCTGCGTTCGCCGCCGGCGGCGGGCTCGCCGTTGATCCAATGGGTAATGGTCATGGTTCTCTCCTTATTCGGTGGCGTTGAGGGCGTCGCCCACGGCGTTGATCAGCGCATCGATCTGCGCTTCGCTGCTGATGAACGGCGGCGCCAGCTGCAGGGTGTCGCCGCCGTAGCGCACGTAAAATCCGCTTTCCCAGCAGCGCATCGCCGCCTCGAAGGGGCGCCGCGCCGGTTCGCCCGGCCGTGCCGCCAGCGTAATGCCGGCCGCCAGGCCGATGTTGCGAATGTCGGCGACGTGTTTGGCTCCTTGCAGGCTGTGTACCGCGCGCTCGAAGTAGGGCGCCAGCGCCTGTACGCGCTCCACCATCTGTTCGCGCTGCAGGATGTCCAGCGTCGCCAGCGCGACCGCGCAGCTGACCGGGTGGGCGGAGTAGGTGTAGCCGTGCGGGAATTCGAGCTGGTAGTCCGGCTCGCCGCCGTTCATGAAGGTGTGGTAGATCTCCGGCCGCACCACCACCGCGCCCATCGGCTGCGCGCCGTTGGTCACCTGTTTGGCGATGTTCATGATGTCCGGCGTGACGCCGAACGCCTCGGCGCCGGTCATCGCGCCGCAGCGGCCGAAGGCGGTGATCACTTCGTCGAAGATCAGCAGGATGTCATGCTGGGTGCAGATTTCGCGCAGGCGCTGCAGGTAGCCGACCGGCGGCACGATCACCCCGGCGGAGCCGGAGAAGGGTTCGACGATCACCGCGGCGATCGTTGAGGCGTCGCGCAGCGCGATGATGCGGTTGAGCTCTTCCGCCAGCTCTGCCCCCTGTTGCGGCATGCCGCGCGAAAAGGCGTTGCCGGCCAGCAGGGTGTGCGGCAGGTGGTCCGCTTCGGCGCCGGCGCCGAACGTCTTGCGGTTGCCGGCAATGCCGCCGACCGAGATACCGCCGAAGTTAACGCCGTGATAGCCCTTTTCCCGGCCGATAAAGCAGGTTTTGCCCGCCTGGCCTTTGGCGCGCCAGTAAGCGCGCGCCATTTTCAGCGAGGTGTCCGCCGCTTCCGATCCGGAGCCGGTGAAGAACACGTAATCCAGCCCCGCCGGCGTCAGTGCCTTGATCTTGTTGGCCAGTTCGAACGACAGCGGGTGGCCGAACTGAAACGCCGGCGAGTAATCCAGCGTCGCCAGCTGGCGCTGGGCGGCGTCGGTGATTTCCTGCCGGCCGTGCCCCAATCCGCAACACCATAATCCGGACAGGCCGTCGAAAATCTTTCTGCCGTCATGGCTGGTGTAATACGCCCCCGCGGCTTGAGTAATGATGCGCGGCTGCGCTTTAAAATTACGGTTACCGGTAAAAGGCATCCAATGGGCCTCTAACCCTTCGGCATCGAGACTATTTAGCGGGTGATTTTCAGCGGCCATGTTTTCCTCCGAACAGGAAAATAAGAGCGATTAATGAAATAAACCGAGTTGTTAACGGATTGTTGTGCGAAATTGACTATGTACCGCTTGTTCTCTACTGTGAATAATCATATGTCGAAACTTACTTAAGGTTTTATGCAAGTAAAAAAGCGCGCGCTGTTAGGGCAATTGTCGGATATGGATCTGCGTTTGCTGCGGGTATTCAAGGCCGTGGTCGACTGCGGCGGCATGAGCGCCGCCGAACTGGAGCTGAACATCAGCCTGTCGACCATCAGCAAGCACATCAAGGATCTGGAGCAGCGGCTGGGCCTGACGCTGTGCCAGCGCGGGCGCGAGGGCTTTGCGGTCACCGACGAGGGGCTGCTTATCTACCAGGAAACGGTCAACCTGCTGGCGGCCACCGAGGCGTTCCGGCGCGGGGTGGACGAGGTGCACCAGCGCATGGGCGGGCAGCTGCACGTGGCAATATTCGATCATACGGTCAGCAATCCGCAGGCGCAGATCGGCCGGGCCATCGCGTTATTCAGCGAGCGTGCGCCGGAGGTTTCTTTGCAAATGTACGTGGAGCCGATTAATACCATTGAACGCGGCGTCATTGACGGGCAATTTCAGGTTGGCGTTATTCCCATGCACCGCAGCGCGGAAAGTTTATCTTATCATTCGTTATTCAGTGAGAGGATGTTCTTATATTGCGGCGCGCAGCATGAATTATTTTCCGCCCCCCATGAAACATTAAATTGGGATCTGCTGCACAATTATGCCTTCGCCGGATTAGGCTACCATTCGCCGAATATGGAACTGAGCCTGCAGCAACATTTGCATCGCAAAGCGACGGGGTTCGCGCAGGAGTCGATCGCCACGCTGATCCTGTCCGGCAAATACGTCGGCTTTTTGCCGGATCACTACGCGGCGTTTTTCGTGGCGCAGAATATGATGCGGGCGATCAAACCGGCGCTGTTCCGCTATCACTGCGAATACTCCAGCGTGCTGCGCCGCTCGCCGGTGCCGCAGCGGGTGGTGAAGCTGTTCCATGAGTGCCTGCTGGCGGCCCACGGAATGGAATGAGGATTATTCTCTGAACGCGATGCCGCGCCAAAAATCCTCGACCAGTTGTTCAATGCGATCTGGGGTTTCCCGGGTATTTGAGGAGACAATCGCATCGACAATTTTATGGCTTTGCAGCGACAATAATTGAGCGGCAGTAATGCCGTGTGAACTTTGTTGCAGAAGTGCGGCAATATCGAGACCAAGCAGAAATGCACCCATTCTCTCCAGATCCGCGTCCAGGTCATCCTCTTCAAGCGGGGCGTCCCAAATGCGTTCTTCTTCAATGTTGCCATATTCGCTAATGATGGTGAAAAGGTCGATGGCGTCCTTCCCGTTCCCATGTCCGCGGGCTTGCCAGGCGAAAATTTTTAGCATGGCTAATCCCGGTAAAGAGCAAAACGGCAGTTCAGCACCGTTAAACAAGCGCACGACGACCGTATGCTCAAAGGCTTCCCGGAAGCCGTCGACATTCATGACTATCGCTCGGTCGGGAGGCCAGGCGATTTTATTCTCTTCCGCTACGCCGCCGAACGGAATGATATCCAAGTGGTTTTCCGCCCAGATCAAATGGTGCGGGTTGCCTTTTGTGGTTGTTGCGCCTTCGGCGATGAAAGCCGCCTGCAGTTCCGTAAACGACGACCAATCATCGACAAAGATGGCGATATCAATGTCGCTGGTTCTGCGCCCGGGCCTTCGGCCATGGATATGGTGTATTAGCACTTCGCGTGCCGTTGCGCCCGCAACGAAGAAAGCCACATTTTGCTGCGCGCAAACGGTGACAATTTGCGTGAGCAGCTTTTCAGTCTCTGAAGAGAGCGCTATCTGTAAGACCAAGGTATTTGTCATTTATCATCCTGGCGACTTCGAGATTACGGCTATCTCGGCTGGCGAGTAATTCAGCGATGCTGAGCATGGCCTGAGAACGTAGGGTGAGTTTCAGCGTCTCACCCCAGAATGCACCGGTCATTTGCAGCCCGCCATGTTGCTGAGGAAGCATACCCAGCTCTTTTCTACGTTGCTGCAATGGGGTGTGGGTAAACAGCATCAAGGTCTCGGGGTAAAGATAACCTTCGGTTAGCAGCGCCGCGGCCGCTTCTCCTCCCCAAATCTCGTTTGGCTTCAACGTCAGGTCTTGCCAGTTTGTTGGCGCGACCAGATTGAGCCTTTTTAACTTTGGTCGGATCATGACTGCATATTCACGCAGCCAAAGTGCTGTCAGCGATTCAGGTGACAATAATCTGCGTCCGCTTTTCGATTTGCGGTAATAGCGCTGACTTTCCAGATACTCGAACGCCTTACTGACCATCCCCAGTGAGATGCCCGCAGCGGCGGAGAGCTCGCGATAGGTTGCATTGATCGCCTGTTCGTCGTTTAACAACACCAGCAGTAGTTTTAGTGTTCCTTCACTGATCCTGGCTACACTATTATCACTATTAGTGAGGGATTTAACCGGCTTTTTGCCGGAAATACGCAGAAACAGCCCTTTAGTAACGATGCTGGCATTACCGGCGGCATCAATGAAATTGAGACGCAGTTCTTCACAAATCTCGGCTTGAGCGGCGGTCAGGTGAGGGCAGATAAGCAGACGTTGGTCTGTTGCATCGTCGTGCCATGCTTTTTTCAGCAAAAAGAGATTTTCTTTCCGGTGGATCGATTTTATCTCTATCTTGAAGTCAAAGGTTTGATCGCGTCCGACAGTCAGGATTGCCAGACCGTCGTAGTCCTCATTGTTCGAAGAGCGTTTCACCGTCAGGTGCAGGTTGGTCGGCAAATTTTCGCTTACTGCGGTCAAAAGCGCATCTTCGGTTTCTGGTTTAGACATTTGTTCATACTCTCCTTTTGTTCATGAGTCGTGAACAAATTAATACTATGAACAAAAGTGGTGTGCTGCAAGTGATTACTCGACAGGTGAGGAAGGATGATTACCGAATTGGCCAAGAATGAACAGGGACGAGATTTTGCCGTTGGCGATCTGCACGGCTGCCTGGATGAGTTACGTGTGCTGCTTGAGCATGTCGGGTTCGACACACGCCGTGATCGTCTGGTCGCCGTGGGTGACTTAATCGATCGTGGCACGAACAGTTTGGGGTGTCTGACATTACTTGAGCAGCCCTGGTTTTTTTCTGTGTTGGGCAATCATGAGAAAGTGCTGCTTGATTATAGGCAAGCGACCGAGAGCCAGCGGCAAAGTGAGATCGCTCAGAGATGGAAGATGATGGGCGGGGATTGGTTTTTTGAACTGGACGATGCGATGCGGTACCGCTGCCAGCAGCTAGCCATGATGCTCCCTTGGGTGATTAAACTCACCGTCGCTCAAGTCGATTATTGCGTGATTCATGCTGAGGTGCCTCCTGAAATAGATTGCCTCGAAACGTTCCTTACAGGGTTGCAATCTGGAGACCCGGTGAGTACGCATAGCTGTCTTTTTGGGCGCCGGCGTAACCGTGCCAAGTACGATGGGCCAATAATGAATGTCGGTTATGTACTGTGCGGGCATACGCCAGGTGAAGGTGCGCGCCAATTGGGCAATATGTGCAACCTGGATTATGGCGCGTTTGATATCGCCAACCGTGGGGCGCTTTGCCTGCTCGAACTGGGAACACACCGCCGCTATTTGTTGAGAAAAGACGGTATTGTCGAGCAGGCATTTGATGCTGCTTAAAGTCGCTTACTGCTCTTTCTTCTTGCCGAAGATTTTGATCAGCGCGCCGACCAGGATGCCGACCGCGATGCCGGCGAAGATCCAGCCGATGATGCCCATTTCCTTAACTCCTGCTAGTGCGTTGATCTGATTATACCCGTCATACTTGAAACTGCATCTGTGTTGGCTGCGAGTGCGTACGCCAGTCACTGACTTGAGTAAGCTCCTGGCGAGCCACCTCTTGCCGCCGGGATGCCGCTCCAACTATTTAGTTAGGGTAGATATCATCATTCGACGCGAAACGCCTCTTCGATCATCCGTTGCCGCTGTGCCGGCGCATAGTCGATCCAGGAATTCTTGCTGTTGGATTTCTCCAGCGCCACCGCCAGTTCCTGGCCGGAAATCGGCAAATCGTCCTGCCAGAACGGCGCGATGGCGTGGCGGGTGATGAAATCGGTCAGGTAGCTCTCCGGGCTGCCCTGCCAGTGCGGGTACAGGCGCGCGGCCAGCTCGGCCATCAGCGCGCGTTGCTGCGGCTGTTCGCTGCTTTCCAACAGGGCAAGGAACGGCAGCAGCAGGCGGCCGCAGACCTGGCCGTGGTGGTAGTCGCGCAGCGCGCCGATCTCGCCGGCGATGCCGTGGATCACCCCCAGCCCGGCGGCGCTCAGCGTCAGCCCCCCAAGGTACGAAGCTTGCATAATCGCTTCGCGCGCCGCGTCGCTGCGGTTGAGCGCCGGCCAGGCCGCAAGGAAGTGGCGGATGCCGCTCAGCGACATGTCGCGCGTCATGGTGCCGGCGGTTTTCGACAGATAGGCCTCGAACAGGTGGGTGAAGGCGTCGATGGCGCAGTAGGCCAGCACCTTGTCCGGCGCGTCGGCCAGCAGCTGGGGATCGAGAATGGCGGTGTGCGGCACGAAGTTATTGTGGCGCAGCGAGGCCTTCACTTTGCTGACCTGGGTGTCGGTGATCACCGCGTTCTGCGTCACCTCGCTGCCGGTGCCGGCGGTGGTAGGAATGGCGATCAGCGGCAGGGTGGCGCCGCTGATTTTGCTGTCGCCCACTTTTTCCATATAGCGCAGCGTCGGCAGCGGATGCTCCACCAGTGCGGAGAACGCCTTGGCGGCATCCAGCACGCTGCCGCCGCCGATGGCCACCACGCGCAGTGCCTGGCCGCGCCAGCGCGCCACCCAGGCGTCTATTTCCTGCGGCGACGCCTCGTGGCTGACGATCTCGGTGCCGATGAGCAGCGGCGTCAGCGATTCGCGCAGGCCGGCGTACACCGGGCCGTTGAGAAAAGATCGGCAGCTGAACAGCAGCGTCGGCTGCGGATCGGCAAGCAGCAGCGGCGGCAGTTGCTGGATGCTGCCGTGGCCGAACCAGGTCTGGCGGTTGGCGATGATGTGGCTGACGGACATGAGGTCTCCTTGACGGCGTTGCAGGGCGCGATGCCACAGCATAAGCCAGCGGGCGCGGAGCGGCCACCGCTTTCCCCGCTGCGGCAACTTGTGAGTTGTTTAACATGTAAACGATCGTGTTCTTGCATTTCGGCGCGCCGGATGCTTTTTTTAACAGTACTGGCCGCCATGCGGCTAACCCCATCCGAAATCGGTAGGTTGTTAATGTATTAATAATGGCGAGGCGGGTATGGATATTCAGGTTGAACGCTTGTCTGCGGTGATCGATGCGGTGGCCAGCCCGCGCTTTTATCCCAGCCTGTTGAATTGGCTGGAAGGGTTTTTCGCCTTCGACAACGCCATCGTCTATGCCTTCGAACGCGGCCGGCCGCCGCGCTGCCTGATCAAAACCGAGCGGGAAAACAGCGATGCGGTTAACCAGATCTACCAACAGGGCGCCTATCTGCAGGATCCGTTTTACCGCGCGCTGAACGACGGCGGCGAAGGCGAGGTGCTCACGCTGCGCCAGCTGGCGCCCTGCGGGTTCTATCACAGCGACTATTACCGTAATTTTTATCGCAAGACCGGCTGGCACGATGAGGCCGGCGTGCTGCTGCAGCTGACGCCGGAGCGCGGGCTGGGGGTGTTCTTCGGTTCGGCGCGCCGCACGGTGGCGGTGCGCTACCCGCAGCGGGCGGATCTGCGCAGCGCGCTGACGCTGGTGAAAAGCGTGGCGCGGCTGCATGGCGAAGTGGTGGCGGCACCGGCCGAGGCCGACACGGGGAACGACGATGGCGCGCAGGCGCGTTATCTGCTGACGCCGCGCGAGCGCGAGATCGTCGATCTGATCCTCGCCGGCTGCGGTTCGCAGCAGATTGCCGACCGGCTGTTCATCAGCCTCGGCACGGTAAAAAATCACCGCAAGAACATCTACGGCAAGCTAAACATCGGCTCGCAGGCCGAACTGTTCAGCCTGTTGCTGACCGCCCCTCAGCGCCGCAGCGCGTGAATGTTAATTTTTTGTAGCGAATGTCCCTAAGGGGACATAGCGGACTAATCCACTGCTCCCGATAATCCGATGTCATGGCATAGGCAATCGGGAGTGCGGCAGTGAACAACGAAATCGAGTCCTTAACCTACTACGCGGCGACCAAAAAATACGATCTGCGCTTCCCGACGCTGGAAGAGGATCTGGACGTCGACGTGGTGATCATCGGCGGCGGCTTCTCCGGCATCAACACCGCGCTGGAGCTGGCGGAGAAGGGCATCACCAACATCGCCATTCTCGAAGGCCGCTATCTGGGCTACGGCGGCACCGGGCGCAACGGCGGCCAGGTGATGGCCGGCATCGGCCACGATCTGGAGAAGATCAAGCGCCACGTTGGCCCGGCCGGGCTGGAAACCATCTTCAAAATCAGCAATCTCGGCGCCGGCATTATCCGCGAGCGCATCAAGAAATATGACATCGACGCCGACTTCTGCTTCGGCTACGGCTATCTCGGCAGCAACGCGCGCCAGGAGAAGACCCTGCGCGGCTGGCTGAAGGAGTTCAAGGCGGTAGCGCCGCAGGAGGAGATTGAGCTCTACACCGGCGCGGAGGTGAAGCAAGTGGTGGGCTCCGACGCTTACACCTGCGCGCTGAAACACATGGGCGGTGGCCACGTGCATTCGCTCAACCTGCTGCTGGGCGAGGCCAAGGCGCTGAGCGGCTACGGGGTGAAAATCTTCGAGAACAGCAGCGTGCTCAACGTGGAGTACGGGCCGCGCATCACGGTGCGCACCGCCATGGGCTCGGTGCGCGCCAACAAGATGCTGTGGGCCTGCAACGGCTTCCTCAACGGTATGGAGCCGCAGATCTACCGCAAGACCATCAATACCTACGCCTTCCAGCTGGCCACCGAGCCGCTGTCTGACGATCTGATCCGCCAGATCAGCCCGATCCGCGGCGCCTACAGCGACATCCGCCCGGTGATCGACTATTACCGGGTGACCAACGAAAACCGGCTGCTGTTCGGCAGCGCCACCCGCCTGATCGAATATTTCCCGTCGGATCTCAAGGCCTGGAACCGCAACCTGATGCTGAAGGTGTTCCCGTACCTGAAAGACGTGAAGATCGATCTGGCCTGGGGCGGCCCGCTGTGCTGCAGCGCCAACCTGTTCCCGCAGATTGGCACGCTGCCGGATCGCGACAATGTGTTTTACGTACAGGGCTACTCCGGCTTCGGCGTGACGCCGAGCCACATCGTGTGCAAGGTGCTGGCGGAGGGCATGAGCGAAGGATCCGATCGTTACGATCTGATGAGCTCGATCCCGCACGTCAACATCTTCGGCAAGGACAAGCTGCGGCGGGTGATGACCACCGCCGGTAAGGTTTGGCACCAGACATCCGGCTACTGGAAAGGCCGCCGTTAACCCTCAGAGGAGAATCTCATGAAACCGTTACTGCTTAAACAACCGCTGCCGGAACTGCTGGAGATCGGCAGCGTCAGCAACCTGGGCGCCACGGTGATCGCCGGCACGCCAAACGTCGGCGTGGCCAGCATTTTCGGCGAACCGACCGACAACCTGAACTGCGGCGTGTTCAGCTGCACCCGCGGCAGCTTCGTGATGGAGTATCCGTTCGCCGAGCACGCCACGGTGTGGGAAGGCAGCGCGACCCTGACCAACGAACGCACCGGCGAATCGGTGCAGTATCAGGCCGGCGATTCCTGGTTCGTCGAGAAGGGCACCCCGGTGCGCTGGGACATCACCTCGGATCGCTTCGTCAAACACTACCTCGCCATCGTCGAAGGCTGACGCCGTCATGCCCCCCTCGGCCCGCTGAGGGGGAGCGCCTTAGCCTAACGCCCGCGCAATAAAATCGGTCATCCGCTTGAGGATCTGATCCTTATTGGTTTCGTTAAAGCTCTCGTGCCGCCCGCCCGCATTGATCATCCGTTCGAAATCGTCGCCGCGCAGATGATCGAGCGCGGTTTGCGTTTCGCTCATCAGCACCAGCCGATCGTCGTCGCCGTGGATCCACAGCGTGGGCAGCGCGCCGAAGCCCGGCCCGGCGTTGATGGCGGCGAGGATCCGCTGCATGGCGCGCAGGGTGGGGCGCTTGAACGGCCCGTGCCACACCAGCGGATCTTCCTGATAGGCCGCGCCGACCGCCGGATCGCGCGCCAGGGTGGCGGTATCCAGCGGCGCGTCGGGGAGCGTCGGCAGTTCGGCCAGATCGGAGATCGCCGTTCTGTCGCCAAGCAGCGGGCCGGACAGCACCAGCGCACGCACCTCCTCGCCGTAGCGCTGCACGTAGCGGGTGGCGATCATGCCGCCCATCGAGTGGCCGATCACCACCAGCGGCAAGGTGGGGTATCGCTGCCGGAAATGGCTGACCACGCGCTGCACGTCGTCGACCACGGCGTCATAATCTTCGATCAGCACGCGTTCGCCCTGCGACAGGCCGTGGCCGAGGTGGTCGGGGCCGAACACCCGTGCGCCCTGTGCCTGCAGCGTGCGCGCCACGTATTGATAACGGCCGAGGTGCTCGCCGTAGCCGTGTATCAGCAGCGCCAGATAGCGCGGCTGGTCGTTTCCCCAGTCGTGCACGGCGATGTCGCCGTGACGGCCTTTGATAAAGCTGACGGTTTGTTCGGGCATCTTATTGTTCTCATGGTGGTAGGGTTGCCCTTCAGCGTAGCGGCTGGTGGCGAGGTTGTCAGGGGCGCCGGGTGCGGCGCCCGCAAAGAGGGGGTTACAGGCCGAACTGGCGCGCCAGCTCGTCGAGCGCTTCGCGCTGGAAGCGGTTGAAGGCGTCGCGCGGCTGCTGTTGCTGGATAAACGCCAGCAGCGGATCCTGCACTTCAGTGCGCACGCCGCTCAGCTGTTCCATCACCGCCAGCCCGCAGAACGGCACGTAGGATTCGGCATAGCCGCCTTCGTGCACCATCACCAGCTTGCCGCCGCACAGCCGGTCGGCTGCGTCCTGCACCAGCGCGGTCATGGCGCGGAAGCTGTCGCTGTGCAGCTGCATGCGCGCCAGCGGATCGAGGGCGTTGGCGTCGTAGCCGCAGGCGACGATGATCAGCTCCGGCTCGAATTTTTCCAGCGCCGGGATAATGATGCGCCGCATGGCGTGCAGGTAGCCGTCGTCGCCGGCGCCGGCCAGCATCGGCACGTTAACGTTGCAGCCCGCCCCGGCGCCTTCACCGCGATCCCGTTCGCCGGAATAGCCCGCCGGGAAGCAGCCGTCCTGATGCAGCGACAGCGTCAGCACGTCGCCGCGCTGCCAATAGATGTGCTGGGTGCCGTTGCCGTGGTGCACGTCCCAGTCGAGCACCGCCACCTTGCCGAGGCCATGGCGGGCCTTGGCGCGCTCGATGGCGATGGGAATATTGGCCAGGAAGCAGAAGCCCATCGATTGATCCGGCAGGCAGTGGTGGCCCGGTGGGCGCGACAGCGCATAGGCGTTATCCAGCTCGCCCTGCAGCACCGCCTCCACCGCCGCGCAGGCCAGCCCGGCGGAGAGCTTGGCGATTTCATAGCTGCCCGGCCCCAGCGGCGCTTCCTCTCCCAGCAGGCCGCCGCCGCTGTCGCTCACCTGTTTGAAACGCTGCAGGTAGTGGGCGGGGTGAATGCGCAGCAGGTCTTCTTCCGTCGCCGGTTCGGCGCTCAGCAGGGTGAGCTGGCGTGGCAGGCCGGACACGTCCATCAGGTTCTTCATGCGCCGTTTGGTTTCCGGCGACTCGGCATGGCCGGCGCCCGAAGGCGGTTGCACCCAGCCGCCGACCGGCAGGGTGGTGGCGTGCAGGCCGGTGCTGTGCCAGAAACAGCGTTCATCAAACAAGAAACCGGTTGTTCTTTTCACCTTTCTCCTCCTGTTATACGGCGCGGTGCGCGCGGTGAAGCCAGCGAAATCAACAGCAGCGACAGCAGCGCGCAGCCCAGCGCGCCGAACAGCAAAGCGTTGAAACCGCCGAAAGATTCGATCAGAGAGCCGGCCAGCGTGGGGCCGATGGCCATGCCGCCGCCGATCACCAGGTTGATGCCGTTCATCAGCTTGCCGTCGTTATCCAGCCCGGCGACCCGCGCCAGAATGAACGGCAGCACGAAGGTCCAGGTGAACTTGAACAGCAGGGCCGCCAGGGCGAAGCGCAGCAGCAGGGGCTGGCCCGTCAGCAGCGCCACGCTGGCCAGCAGCAGGGCGTACCCCAGCACGATTAGGCGTCCGCCGCCGAAGCGCGCGCCGATCAGCGCTGCGGCCCCCGCGCCGACGATGCCGAGCAAGGTGGCGACGGCCAGCACCTGGCCGCTGTGGGCCGGCGACAGCCCGGTGCCGGCGGCGATGCCGCCGATAAAGGTCCAGACCGCGCTCAGGCTGATGTAAAAGGTCAGCACCGCCAGCACGGCGCACAGCTTGCGCGCCAGCGAGGCGGCGGGGCCGCTGCGGGCGGCGCGGGCGGCGGTGAAACCGTTGGGGAATGCCGGGATGAGCGGCAGGCAGCACAGCATGATGGCCGCCAGAATCAGGTAGACCGCCATCAGGCCGAAGTGCGCGAACAGCGGCGGTAGCACCAGCAGCCCGACCGCGCCCAGCACCAGTTGGCCGAGCACCCAGAAGGCATAGACTCGGCTGGGATTGGCGGTGCCGGCGGCGCAGGTGATGCACAGGATCATCAGGGTGCCGCCCGCCAGCGAGGCGATAAAGCGCAGCGGCAGCAGCAGGGTAAAGTCCTGCACCAGCGCCGAAGCCAGGTTGCCGACGATAAACACCAGCGCCGACAGCGTAGCGACCCGCCGCCAGTTGATGCGCCCGATCCACCACCACGCCGGCAGCGTGGCCAGGCTCATGGCGCCGAGTTCGGTGGAGAACAGGTGGCCGATCTGCGCCGGGCCGAGCTGCCATTGTGCGGCGAGCTGGGCGGCCACGGCGGGGGCGGTCATCAGAATGCCCGGCGCGATGGCGGCGAAGACGATAATGGCGGTCAGCAGCCGCGGCGGGCAGGGGAGCGCCGCGCCGACGGCGGGCGCGGAAACCGAATCACTGGACATAAACCTTTTCCCCAAGCGTTGAGTGACGATGAAATATCCCGCCCGGCCCGATTGCGGGCAGGGGGAGGCCGCGCCATAAATGGCGAATACGTTTTGGCGTTATTTTCCGGCCGTCGGCAGCGGCGGCCGTTATCGGGCGTTAACCGTGGGCGAGAAAGCCGCCGGCGACCAGTTCGGTGCGGTTCACCACGTCGGTTTTGGCGAAAATATTGCGCATATGGGTTTTCACCGTGGACAGCGAAATGCCCAGCTTCAGGGCGATGCGCTTATTGCTGGCGCCTTCGCGCACCATGTTGACGATCTCTTGCTCTTTGGCGGTCAGCAGCTGCGCCTCGCCGTCGGGCAACAGATCGCGCGTCGCCAGCTCGATCAGCGGCAGCACCGCGCGCAGGCGGCCGCGCTCCACTTCGGTAAACGGCGTATCGCGGATCAGCGATACCCCGGCGACGATGCGCTTGCGCTGGCGGATGAAGATCTCCGTCATGTCGCGCATGTCGTTCGGCAGCATAAAGTCGTGGTAATAGCGGCGGTTGCCGGCGATCGCCGCCGGGCTCATGCCGACCATGGTGATGTCCTGGCGATGGAAATTGGCCGGCTGCAGCGGATCTATCTGCTGGAAGTGGTTCAGATACTGCTGATGCGTTTTATCGGGCATGCCGTGCAGGATGTAGTGATCCGGCCGCAGGTCGCGATCGACCAGATAAAACACCCCGGCGGACACCGGGATCAGGTGCGTGATGGTCGCCAAACAACTGTTGATAAAGGCATCGGATGCGGTGCTGTGCATGATTCGTGTTCCTCCCTTTATCATTCAATCTGGAGAAGGTTGGCGGTCAATATATGAACGATACAAGCATAGTTGTAGCAATTTGGCAACACAATAAAAACATATTAACAACGTGAGGCCGATTGCAATAAAACACATAAATAACAAGATGACACTGCGTTAATCAGGGCTTTTCAGTTCGGATTTATCGCGATTTTCATTAATAGGTTAATGAAATAATTCACCGCTTTTCCCGCTGAATTTACAGCGCTTTTCAATGTTTGCCCGGGTGCAGCCTTCGCCGCCCTGCGCGTGCTACAACCGGCACGACTGGAGCCGTTCCTCGTTCTTAAGAACGATAGCCAGGCTTTTCCGCCGCTTCCTACACTGCGAATTGAAGATAGCGCCAGGCGGCGCCAAACGTATAAGACGAAAAAATGATGACCTTTCTCGGGCTGAGGCGTCGGGTTGTTCAGTCCGCATGACCATACGGGGAACGAACGATGCAGAAAAAAACGTTGGCGGTGGCGTTGAGCGGCGCCTTATCGGGCCTGGCGCAGGGGGCGGACGCCGATCGCCCCAATGTGCTGATCATTCTGGTGGACGACATGGGCTACTCCGACATCAGCCCGTTCGGCGGCGAGATACCGACGCCCAACCTGCAGGAGCTGGCCGAACGGGGCGTGCGTATGAGCCAGTACTACACCTCGCCGATGTCGGCACCGGCGCGGTCGATGCTGATGACCGGCAACACCAACCAGCAGGCCGGCATGGGCGGCATGTGGTGGTATGAGAGCACCGCCGCGCAGCCGGGCTATGAAATGCGGCTGACCGACCGCGTGACCACATTGCCGGAGCGTTTTCGCGACGCGGGTTACGCCACCATGATGGCGGGCAAATGGCACCTGGGCTACGTCGACGGCGCCAAACCGACCGATCGCGGCTTCGAGCGCGCCTTCGCCTTTATGGGGGGCGGCACCAGCCATTTCGACGACGCGAAACCGCTGGGCACCGTGGAGGCGTTCCATACCTTCTACACCCTGAACGGCAAACGCGTGTCGTTGCCCAAAGATTTCTATTCCAGCAAGGCCTATGCCGATCAGCTGGAACAGTGGATCCGCGATACGCCGCAGAGCAAACCCGTCTTCGCCTATCTGGCGTTTACCGCGCCGCACGATCCGCTGCAGGCGCCGGATGACTGGATCGCCAAATTCGACGGCAAATACGACGCCGGTTACCAGCAGGCCTATCAGCAGCGCATTCAGCGCCTGAAGGCGCTGGGGTTGATTTCCGACCGCACGCCGATGCCGACGCTGACGCTGGATAAGGCCTGGAATGCGCTGACGCCCGAGCAGCAAAAATATGAAGCCAAGACCATGCAGGTGTACGCGGCGATGATCGCTTACATGGACGATCAGGTCGGCGCGGTGCTGAATACCCTCAAGCAGACCGGCCGCGACCAAAATACGGTGATTGTGTTCGCCACCGACAACGGCGCCAACCCGGCCAGCGGCTTCTACTACGGCTCGAAGCCGGAGTATTGGCGGCAGTTCGACAACAGCTACGCCAACCTCGGCCGCAAGGGATCGTTCATTTCCTACGGGCCGCACTGGGCCAACGTCAGCAATGCGCCGTACGCCAACTACCACAAAACCACCAGCGCGCAGGGCGGCATCAATACCGATTTCATCATCTCCGCGCCGCGGCTGAAGGGGCGCGGCGGCATCGACCGCACGCCGATGGCGGTGTATGACATCGCCCCGACGCTGTATGACTATGCCGGCATCGACGCCAATAAACCGCTGAAGGCCAAACCGACGCTGCCGATGGTCGGCGTCAGCTTCAAGCGCTATTTCAGCGGCGAGGCCGACGGCGTGCCGCGCGCGACCTACGGCGTGGAGCTGCATAACCAGGCCGCCTATGTGGACGGTATCTGGAAGCTGCGGCGGTTGGTGAAGGCCGGGCCGACGGCGCAGATGGCGCCGTGGGGGCTGTTCAACCTGCATGACGATCCGCTGGAGACGCGCGATCTGGCCGCCGCCGACCCGGAGCGGGTCAAACGGCTGAGCGAGGCGTATCGCCGCTTTGCGCAGCAGGGCATGGTCATTGAAGCCAAAGGCGCAGCGATCGACTACCTCGGCGTCGACGCCAGCACTGGCGACTACATCGGCCTGGATCCGCTGACCCACAAACCGTTGCCGCAGGCGGCGCCATGAACCTGGCCCAGCTGCGCGCGCAGCAGATCCCGGTAGAGAGCGAACCGCGCGCGGCGGCGCCTTTTCATTTGCTGGTGAAACCGATCGGCGCCGGCTGCAACCTGGGCTGCCGCTACTGCTACTACCCGCAGCGCCAGGAAGAACGGACGCGCAAGATGGACGACGACCTGCTGGCGGAATTTATCCGGGGCTATATCGCCGCCCAGCCGCGTTACAGCCGCGAGATCAACTTCGTCTGGCAGGGCGGTGAGCCGCTGCTGGCGGGGATCGGTTTTTACAAGCGGGCGCTGGCGTTGCAACGCCGCTACGCGCCGCCGGGCGTGCGGATCAGCAACAGCCTGCAGACCAACGGTACCCTGCTGAACGACGCCTGGTGCCGGCTGTTCCGGCAGCATCACTTTATCCTCGGCGTCAGCCTGGACGGCGACCGCGAGGTGCAGGACGCCCACCGGCCGGACAAGCGCGGCGGCGCCAGCTATGACGCGGCGCTGCGCGGCATTGCGCTGTTGCAGCGCTATCAGATCGACTTCAACCTGCTGATGGTGGTGCACGACGGTGTCGCGGATCGCGCCGAGGCGATCTACGATCATGCGGTGGCGATCGGGGCGCGCTATCTGCAGTTCCAGCCGCTGATGCTGGAAGGGGACGCGCCCACCGCCGGCTATGGGTTGAGCGCCGCCAACTGGGGGCGCTTCATGCTGGCGGTATACCGCCGCTGGCGCAGCCGCGGGCACGTCGGCCAGGTCTTCGTGATGAACATTGAGCAGGTCTACGCGCAGTATTTCACCCACGTTAGCCCCAGCTGCGTACACGCCGAACGCTGCGGCGGCAATCTGGTGATGGAGCCGGACGGGCGGCTTTACGCCTGCGATCATCTGATCAACGCGCAGCACCTGCTCGGCCATGCCGATCGCCACACGCCGCTCGCCACCCTGGCGGCAAGGGCGGCGGAGATGCCGTTCGGTAAAAACAAGAGCCTGCGCCGCGAGTGCCAACGCTGCAGCGTGAAAAGCGTCTGCCAGGGCGGCTGCCCGGCGCATGTGGGCGAAGATCGCTACAACCGGCTGTGCGCCGGCTATTACGCCTTTTTTTCCGCGCTGCTGGCACCGCTGCGCGCCTACCCGCGCAGCCCGCAGGGGGCGATGCAGTGGCGCGCCGCCGTGAGCGCGGCCGCAGGTTGAAAGCGTCTCGTCCTTAAGGACGATAGTCAGCATTTTCCTTTCCTCTCTATAGTGAGATTACCGCCGCTGGCGGCGAAAAACCTGCAAGCACCTGCATGCATCAGGCCAAAACTATAAGAGGAAATAACCATGAACCTGTCGTCGCGGTTGCACGCCCACCTGGCTCGAGGCAAGGTCGGCTTTCCCACCACCCTGGCCAGTTCGGTCGGGGTGATCATGGCCAGCCCGGTGATCCTGACGGTCACCAGCGGCTTCGGCATCGGCGGCGACACCTTCGCGCTGGCGATGCTGATCGCCTTCATCATGATGCAGGCGCAGCTCACCACCTTCTCCGAAGCGGCGGCGCTGCTGCCGACCTCCGGTTCGGTTTACGACTACATCTCCTGCGGAATGGGGCGCTTTTTCGCCATCACCGGCGCGCTGTCGGCCTACCTGATCGTGCACATATTCGCCGGCACCGCCGAGACCATTCTCTCCGGCATCATGGCGCTGGTGAACTTCGAGCACCTCAACACCCTGATGGAAAGCCACAACGCCTCCTGGATGGTCGGCGTCGGGCTGGTAATCGTGTTCGGCCTGCTCAACGCGTTCGGCATCGAGGCCTTCGGCAAGGCGGAGATCGTGCTGACCTTCGCCATGTGGAGCACGCTGGTGATTTTCGGCATCGTCGGGCTGCTGTCGCCGCATGCGGTGCCGCTCGAGGGCTGGTTCGGCAGCACGCTGAGCCTGAACGATCCCTTCGCGGTGTTCAGCCTGATCGGCATGGCGATGTTTATGTTCGTCGGCTGTGAGCTGGTGACGCCGATGGCGCCGGAGATCAAACGCTGCGATCGGGTGATCCCGCGCGCGATGGCGCTGGGGCTGTGCGGCGTGGCGGTGTGCATGGCGCTGTATGGCGCGGCGCTCAGCCACCAGGTGGAAAACGTGGTGATCGACGCCGCCAGCGGCACACGCCTGCTGGAAACGCCGATGGCCATCCCGGCGTTCGCCGGCCAGGTGATGGGCCAGTTCGGCAAATATTGGCTCGGCGTCGGCCTGCTGCTGGCGGGCGCCGCGACCATCAATACGCTGATGGCGGCGGTGCCGCGCATTCTGTACGGCATGGCGCTGGACGGCGCGCTGCCACGCATGTTCGCTTATCTGCACCCGCGCTTTAAAACGCCGGTGGTCGGCATTCTGGTGGCGGTATTGATCCCCTGCGTACACGCCTTCGCCATTCAGGGCAACCTCGACAGGATCATTCCGCTGGTGCTGGCGGCGGTGTGCGCCTGGGGCGTGGCCTACCTGCTGGTGACCTGCTCGGTGGTGATCCTGCGCGTACGCCGCCCCGATCTGCCGCGCGCCTATAAATCGCCGTGGTTCCCGCTGCCGCAGATCGTTTCCAGCGTTGGCATCGTGCTGGCCATCGTTTACATCACGCCGCCGGGAATGAACCCGAGCGATATCTACATTCCCTTCGGCTGGATGATCGGTCTGACCGCCGCCTATGCGCTGTTCTGGACGCTGTGCGTGCAAAAAGTGAATCCGTTCAAGCCGGTGCCGGTCGAGCAGGTGCTGGAGAACGCGTTCGCCAAGGGTGAAAACGAGGAGGCGCAGTTTGATCGGCTTACTTCCCTCACTTAATCGCGCCTGGCGGCGAGCGCCGTCGGGCTATCGGCCGGGCGCCGCGCTGGATCGTCTGGCGCGCAACCTGGAGCCCTACGCGTGCGAACGCCTGGCGCCGGGCCTGCTGCGGCTGACGCTGCCGCAGGGGCCGCAGATCGAGATCGGCGAACAGGTGCAGGGGCTGTTTATGGCGCATATCGTCAGCCACCGCTTTCGCTTGCAGGGCACGTGCGCGATGCAGCTTCCGCTGACGCTGGACGTGGTGACCGGCGGCTGGCTGCGGCGGCGTGGGGTGCGTTATCTGCTGCGCCAGCGCCATGCGGCCGCGCAGCGGGTGCTGGACGGCCTGCAGCGCTACCCGCAGATCGGCGAGACGCTGGCGCAGCTGGATTTTCGCCGCGTGCGGCTGACGGTGAACGACGGGCGCTGGCAGGTGGAGATTGAGCATTTCGCCGCGTCGGAGGTGGTCAGCCGTTTGCCGGCCGGCCGCCGCTATCTGCGGCTGGATGCCGAACAGCGGCGGCTGCTGTTGAGCAGCCTGCTGATGATCGGCCAACTGATGGAGAAGCTGAATCATGAATAGAGTGGTTGTGATTACCGGCGGCGGCACCGGCGTCGGCGCCGCCTGCGCCCGTCTGCTGGCGGCGCAGGGCGATCGGGTGTTCATCATCGGCCGCCGCCCGGAACCGCTGGCGGCGCTGGCGCAAGAGATCGGCGCACAGGCGCTGGTGGGCGATGCCGCCAGCGGCGAGAGCTGGAACCACGCGCTGCTGCCGGCCATTCTGCGCGAAGCCGGGCGCATCGACTGCCTGATCGGCAGCGCCGGCGGCATGGGCTTCAAGCGCATCACCGAGATGACCGACGCGCAGTGGCAAGGGGCGATGGACAGCAACCTCAACAGCGCTTTCGCCAGCGCGCGCGCCTGCCTGCCGGAGCTGATTAAAAGCGGCGGCAACCTGCTGTTCGTGGCCTCGATCGCCTCGCTGGCCGCCGGGCCGGAGGTCTGCGGCTACGTCACCGCCAAGCACGCGCTGATCGGGCTGATGCGCTCCATCGCCCGCGACTATGGCCCGCTGGGCGTGCGTGCCAACGCGGTGTGCCCGGGCTGGGTGACCACGCCGATGGCGGACGAAGAGATGCAACTGCTGATGGACGCCCATCAGATTTCGCTGGAGCAGGCTTACCAGATGGTCTGCCGCGACGTGCCGCTGCGCCGCCCGGCCAGCGCCGAGGAGATCGCCCGCGTGTGCCGTTTCCTGTGTTCCAGCGAGGCTTCAATCATTACCGGCGCGGCGCTGGTGGCCGACGGCGGCTCCACCATCGTCGATGTGCCGACCCTGGCTTTCACTTCCCTGTAAGGAGCATTTCCATGAGTTCAGAAGCGGTATTCATTCAGGTTGGCGCGCTGGCGGAAGGCTTTGCGCCGCACAGCAATACGCTGGAACGGCAGCACGGGCTGGCGGGCACCACGCTGACGCTGCGCTTTAGCGACGGCGCGACGCAGCGTTGCCGGTTTACCGACGAGCAGACGCTGGAGTGGGGCGAACGGCGCAGCGTCGCCTATCGCGCCACCAGCATTCGCCCCGGCGTGCTGTTCATCGATTTTCTCGATCCTGCCCGCGCCAACGCCAGCATTACGCTGGTATGCGACCGCAATCAGGGCAACTTCACTGCGGTATACGGCCAGCTGCCGGACGAAGCGCAGGCGCGGCTCGACGCCTTCAGCCGGGTGGAGCAGGGGCTGCCGCTGACCGCGGTCGAGGCCGAATTCCGCTTCGGCACGCTGGATGACGCCGACGTGGCGCCACCGGGCTTTACCGATGAGCTGATCGGCATGCGCAACATGTACACCTACAGCCCGACCGAACGGTACGAGCACATCTACCTGAACGACAACTTCTACGCCTGGCAGTGTCTGGACGGGGTGGAGAAAGGGCTGGCGGACGTCGATCGCTGCCACTACGTGAAGGTGGCAGAGCAGCTTTATCTGTTCGTCTGGCGCGAGAAGATCATCCCGACGCTGGGCGTGGTGATGATCGATCTGCAGGGCATGCGCACCGACGGCAAGCTCCTCGGTTATCAGGGCAGCGATTTCAGCGCGCTGAGCAACTTTGCGGTCGGCGCCCATGCGCAGGTGCTGAACACCACGCGCCACCCGCGAGGATAGGGTGATGAGCGCAACCTATGCGGCCGACGCCTTTGCGGGGCAGGCGGTGCTGGTGACCGGCGGTGCTCAGGGCATTGGGCTGGCGATCGTCAGCGCCTTTGCCCGCCTGGGCGCCGAGGTGACGATCGCGGACGTGCAGCTGCCGCAGGCGCAGGCGGCGGCGCAGGCGCTGCGGGACGAAGGGCTGGGCGTGCAGGCGCTGGCTTGCGATCTGGCCGAACCGGGGCAGATCGCCGAGCTGGTGACGGCGGTAGGTGAGCGGCATCAACGGCTGGACGTGGTGATCCACAACGCCGCTTACTTTCCGCTGACGCCGTTCGCCGCCATCGACGCGGCCCTGCTGCAACGCACGCTGAGCGTCAATCTGATGGCGCCGTTCTTTCTGGCGCAGGCGGCGCTGCCGTGGATGCGCCGCCGGGGCGGCGGCTGCCTTCTGGTGACCTCGTCGGTGACCGGTCCGCGGGTGGCCTACCCGGGGCTGGCGCACTACGCGGCCTCCAAGGCCGGGGTGAACGGGTTTATTCGCGCGGCGGCGCTGGAGCTGGCGGCGGAGAAAATTCGCGTCAACGGCGTAGAACCGGGGATGATCCGCACGCCGGCGATGGCCAACCTGGGCGACGCGCAGGTGAATCAGGCGATCGCCGCCTCGGTGCCGCTCGGGCGGCTGGGGGAACCGGAAGACATCGCCGCGGCGATGGTGTTTCTCGCTTCGCCGGCGGCGGCCTACATCACCGGCCAGACGCTGGTGGTGGACGGCGGCGCGCTGCTGCCGGAAACGAATTCTCTGCTTACCTGACGCTGCAGCGTTGTTGGCTGCAACGTCAATTAATTTGAGAATTCCGGTTGGTTAAATCACTGCTTGGCAGGATGCGCGGTGACGTTGGCGGGCAGGCTGTCGCCCAGGGTGATCAGCTCGTCCAGCAGCGTCATCAACTGGTCCATTTTCTGCCGCGAGAAAGCGGCTTCAATCTCGGCGTAGCCCTGTTCCACCTGGTGGCGCGCCACTTCATACAGATCCTGGCCCTGCTGGGTCAGCGACACGTACAGCTTGCGCTGATCGTTGACCGGCTTCAGGCGGAAGATCAGCTTGTCACGCTCCATGCGCGACAGAATGCCGGTCAGGCTGGGGCGCAGAATGCAGGTTTCCGCCGCCAGCTCGTGGAATTCGATCGAGCGGCTGTTGGCCAGCACGCGGATGATGCGCCACTGCTGTTCGGTCAGATTGTGGCTTTTCAGGATCGGGCGGAAGAACCCCATGGCGGTTTCACGCGCCTGCAGCAGGGCGATGGTTAACGATTCATGCATAAGTTTGGCCTTAGCTATCAAGGTGTTCGTTGTTACGGCGCTCGTTATGGGGGCGCCTGCCCCGCAAAGCCCGATTTTGTTAATAACTTAATAGTAGCCAAAGTTACCCGTAGGGATAAAGCAAAAATGCAGGGTGCAGCGAAAAATGGCGCGAAAAATGATTAATGCATTGAATAATCACGCTAATGTTCGTTATTTGTGAATATTTTGTTATCACGATCACAAATCACTCCAAGCGCGTTGCGTAAAAGCTGCACAGCGTATAAAAGTAATCATTAATATATTAATGAATGCCGGTTGTCATGTTTTGCCATTGGAGGAGTTCGCATGAAAGGCACCGTATTTTCCGTTGCGCTGAATCACCGCAGCCAACTGGACGCCTGGGATCAGGCGTTTCACCAGCCGCCGTATCAGACCCCGCCCAAAACCCCGGTCTGGTTTATCAAACCGCGCAACACCCACCTCGCCAACGGCGGGGCGATCCCGTTTCCGGCCGGTGAAACCGTGCACAGCGGCGGCACGCTGGCGGTGATCATCGGCGATACCGCGCGCAAGGTGCCGGTGGCGCAGGTGAGCCGTTATCTGGCCGGCTACGCGTTGGCCAACGACGTCAGCCTGCCGGAGAGCAGCTTCTACCGCCCGGCGATCAAGGCTAAATGCCGCGACGGGTTCTGCCCGTTGGGGGAAATCGGCCAGCTGGCGAATGCCGATCGGCTGGAGATCGTCACCGAGATCAACGGCGTGGAGCAGGATCGTTGGTCCACCGCCGATCTAGTGCGCTCGGTGCCGGAGCTGATCGCCGCCATCAGCGACTTTATCACCCTGCAGCCGGGCGATGCGGTGCTGATCGGCACCCCGCACCAGCGGGTGGAGATCAAACCGGGGGATGAGGTGACGGTGCGCGCCGCCGGCCTGCCCACGCTGACCAACCGCGTCACCCAGGCAGGAGCCGCATCATGAAACATGCCCGTATTCGCCATCATGGCCAGGTCTTCAACGTGCAGGTGGACGAGCAGCTGCGCGTCACGCTGCCGAACGGCGAGGTGCTGCAGGAGCGCGAAGTGGAATGGCTGCCGCCGGCGCAGGGCACGGTGTTCGCCCTGGGGCTGAACTATGCCGACCACGCCAGCGAGTTGGAATTCAAGGCGCCGGAAGAGCCGCTGGTGTTCCTCAAGGCACCGAACACCCTGACCGGTCACCGCCAGGTGTCGGTGCGCCCGGCCGGCGTGGAGTACATGCATTACGAAGCCGAGCTGGTGGCGGTGATCGGCAAGACCGCGCGTAACGTCAGCCGCGAGCACGCCATGGAGTATGTGGCGGGCTACACCCTGTGCAACGACTACGCCATCCGCGATTACCTGGAAAACTACTACCGGCCGAATCTGCGGGTGAAGAGCCGCGACACCCTGACGCCGATCGGGCCTTACATCGTCGATCGCGACGACGTCGCCGATCCGCACCGGCTGGCGCTCAGCACTTACGTCAACGGCGAGCTGCGCCAGCGCGGCAGCACCGCCGACATGATTTTCGACATTCCGTTCCTGGTCGCCTACCTGAGCGAATTCATGACGCTGCAGCCGGGCGACATGATCGCCACCGGCACGCCGAAAGGGCTGGCCGACGTGCAGCCGGGCGACGAAGTGGTGGTGGAGATCGAGGGCATCGGCCGTCTGGTTAACCACATTATCAGTGAAAAAGATTACGAGGAGAGCCTGCGATGAAAACCATCAACCACTGGATCAACGGCAAGAACGTCGCCAGCAAAGAGTACTTCACCACCACCAACCCGGCGAACGGCGAGGTGCTGGCGGAGGTGGCCTCTGGCGGCCAGCTGGAGATAGACCAGGCGGTGGCGGCGGCGAAAGAGGCGTTCCCCAAGTGGGCCAACACGCCGATGAAAGAGCGCGCGCGCCTGATGCGCCGCCTGGGTGAGCTGATCGACCAGAACGTGCCGCAGATCGCCGAACTGGAAACCGCCGACACCGGCCTGCCGATCCACCAGACCAAAAACGTGCTGATCCCGCGCGCTTCGCACAACTTCGAGTTCTTCGCCGAGGTGTGCCAGCAGATGAACGGCAAGACCTACCCGGTGGACGACAAGATGCTCAACTACACGCTGGTGCAGCCGGTGGGGGTGTGTGCGCTGGTGTCGCCGTGGAACGTGCCGTTCATGACCGCCACCTGGAAGACCGCGCCTTGCCTGGCGCTGGGCAACACCGCGGTGCTGAAGATGTCCGAACTGTCGCCGCTGACCGCCGATCGCCTGGGCGAGTTGGCGCTGGAAGCCGGCATTCCGGCCGGGGTGCTGAACGTGGTGCAGGGCTACGGCGCCACCGCCGGCGACGCGCTGGTGCGCCATAAAGACGTGCGCGCGGTCTCCTTCACCGGCGGCACCGCTACCGGCCGCCGCATCATCGAAAGCGCCGGGCTGAAAAAATTCTCCATGGAACTGGGCGGCAAGTCGCCGGTGCTGATCTTTGAAGACGCCGACATCGAGCGGGCGCTCGACGCCGCGCTGTTCACCATCTTCTCGATCAACGGCGAACGCTGCACCGCCGGTTCGCGCATCTTCATTCAGGAGAGCATCTACCCGGAATTCGTCAAACGTTTCGCCGAGCGCGCCAACCGTCTGCGCGTGGGCGATCCGCAAGATCCCAATACCCAGGTGGGGGCGCTGATCAGCCCGCAGCACTGGGAAAAAGTCTCCGGCTATATCCGCCTCGGGGTGGAAGAAGGGGCGACCCTGCTGGCCGGCGGCCCGGACAAACCGGCCGGCTTGAGCCACGGCAACTTCCTGCGCCCCACGGTGCTGGCGGATGTCGACAACCGGATGCGCGTGGCGCAGGAGGAGATCTTCGGGCCGGTGGCCTGCCTGTTGCCGTTCAAATCAGAAGAAGATGGCCTGCGCATGGCCAACGACGTGGAGTACGGCCTGGCGTCGTACATCTGGACGCAGGATGTGAGCAAGGTTCTGCGCCTGGCCCGCGGCATTGAAGCGGGCATGGTTTTCGTCAACACCCAAAACGTACGCGATCTGCGCCAACCGTTCGGCGGCGTGAAAGCCTCCGGCACCGGCCGCGAAGGCGGCGAATACAGCTTCGAAGTGTTCGCCGAAATGAAGAACGTGTGCATTTCCATGGGCGACCACCCGATCCCGAAATGGGGCGTTTGAGCCTCAGGCCACAATAATAACGAAAGAGATGAGAACAATGACGACAAAACTGACCACTGATGCTGTCCCTGCTCCCGACGTCGTGCGCTGTGCCTACATGGAAATTCAGGTCACGAACCTTAAAGCCGCACGCGAATTTTACGTCGATATCCTCGGCCTGGTCGTGACCGCCGAAGATGACAAAACCCTCTACCTGCGTTCGATGGAAGAGTTTATTCACCATAACCTGGTGCTGCGCGAAGGCCCGGTCGCCGCCGTGGCGGCGTTTGCTTTCCGCGTGCGCACGCCGGAAGACGTCGATCGCGCCGAAGCGTATTTCAAGGCGCTTGGCTGCCGTACCGAGCGGCGGGTGAACGGGTTCGCCAAAGGCATCGGCGATGCGGTGCGGGTAGAGGATCCGCTCGGTTTCCCGTATGAGTTTTTCTACGACGTGCAGCACGTCGAGCGCCTGGCCTGGCGCTACGATCTGTATACGCCGGGCGCGCTGGTGCGCCTCGACCACTTTAACCAAATCACCCCTGACGTGCCGCGCGCCGTGGAATACATCCAGGGGCTGGGATTCCGCGTGACGGAAGACATCCGCGATGAAGACGGCGTGGTTTACGCCGCCTGGATGCGCCGCAAGGCGACGGTGCACGATACCGCGATGACCGGCGGCGCCGGGCCGCGCATGCACCACATCGCCTTCGCCACCCATGAAAAGCACAATATTTTGGCCATCTGCGACAAGCTCGGCGCGCTGCGCAAATCCGATTTGATCGAACGCGGCCCCGGCCGGCACGGCGTCTCCAACGCGTTCTACCTCTACCTGCGCGATCCCGATGGCCACCGCGTGGAAATCTACACGCAGGATTACTACACCGGCGATCCGGACAACCCGACCGTGACCTGGGACGTGCATGACAACCAGCGCCGCGACTGGTGGGGCAATCCGGTGGTGCCGAGCTGGTATACCGAAGGATCGCTGGTGCTGGATCTCGATGGGCAGCCACAGCCGGTCATCGAGCGCAGTGCGCCCAGCGAAATGGCCGTCACCATCGGCGCAGACGGTTTTTCCTATACCCGTGAGGGCGATACGGAAAAAGGTTTCAAGCTTGGCAATACGCTGTAAATGCCGCTGCGCGGGCGGCGCCCGCGCATATTTGCCGTCTGGAGAACGCTATGCCCCATTTTTACGCTGAATGTACCGACAACATCCGCCGCGAGGCGGATTTGCCCACCCTGTTCGCCAAGGTCAACGAGGCGCTGGCGGCGACCGGCATCTTCCCGCTGGCCGGCGTGCGCAGCCGCGCCATCTGGCTCGACACCTGGCAGATGGCCGACGGCAAGCAGGACTACGCCTTCGTGCACATGACGCTGAAGATCGGCCACGGCCGCAGTCTGGAAAGCCAGCAGCAGGTGGGCGAGATGCTGTTTGCGCTGATCAAGGAACACTTCGCCGCGCTGATGGCGCAGCGTTACCTGGCGCTCTCTTTCACCATGGAAGAGCTGGATCCGGTGCTGAATTACAAACAGAACAATGTCCACGCGCTGTTCAACAAGGCGTGAATAAGGGGTCGTAAATGCTGGATAAAGAGCAGGTTAACCGCGCCGTACAGCGCCTGCATCAGGCGGAAAAGAGTCGTGAACAGATCCGCGCGCTGTCGCTCGATCATCCCGAGATCACCATCGAAGACGCCTATGCCATTCAACGGCAGTGGGTGGAGCTGAAGATCGCCGAGGGGCGCACGCTCAAAGGCCACAAGATCGGTCTGACCTCGCGCGCCATGCAGGTGAGCTCGCAGATCACCGAGCCGGACTACGGCGCGCTGCTGGACGACATGTTCTTCAACGACGGCAGCGACATTCCGATCGATCGCTTTATCGTGCCGCGGGTGGAGGTGGAGCTGGCGTTCGTGCTGGCCAAGCCGCTGCGCGGGCCGAACTGCACGCTGTTCGACGTCTACAACGCCACCGACTACGTCATTCCGGCGCTGGAGATCATCGACGCGCGCAGCCACAACGTCGATCCCGAGACTCAGCGGCCGCGCAAGGTGTTCGACACCATCTCCGACAACGCCGCCAACGCCGGGGTGGTGATGGGCGGGCGGCCGATCAAGCCGGATGCGCTGGATCTGCGCTGGATCTCCGCGCTGCTGTACCGCAACGGCGTGATTGAAGAATCCGGCGTGGCGGCGGCGGTGCTCAACCACCCGGCCAACGGCGTGGCCTGGCTGGCCAACAAGCTGGCGCCGTATGAGGTGGAGCTGGAAGCGGGGCAGGTGATCCTCGGGGGCTCCTTCACCCGGCCGGTGCCGGCGCGGCGCGGTGATACCTTCCACGTCGACTACGGCCCGATGGGCTGCATCAGCTGCCGCTTCGTCTAAAAAGCAGGCTCGGCGAACCGGGCCGCAATAAACCGGGCGGGGCCATGCGCTACGCCCGCTTGTCAGGGAGAATGCGATGTTAACCAACCACTTCAAGCGTGCGCTGCAGGAAAAACGCCCGCAGATCGGGCTGTGGCTCGGGCTGTGCAGCAGCTACAGCGCCGAGCTGCTGGCCGGCGCCGGTTTCGACTGGCTGCTGATCGACGGCGAACATGCGCCCAACAACGTGCAAACGGTGCTGGGGCAGCTGCAGGCGGTCGCGCCTTACCCGAGCCAGCCGGTGGTGCGGCCGCCGTGGAACGACGCGGTGATCATCAAGCAGCTGCTGGACGTCGGCGCGCAAACCCTGCTTATCCCGATGATTCAAAACGCCGAACAGGCGCGCGACGCGGTGCGCGCCACGCGCTATCCGCCGCACGGCGTGCGCGGCGTCGGCAGCGCCCTGGCGCGCGCTTCGCGCTGGAACCGGGTGCCCGATTACCTGCAGCAGGCCGATGAGCAGATGTGCGTGCTGGTGCAGATTGAAACCCGCGAAGCGGTGAAAAACCTCGACGCCATTTTGCAGGTGGATGGGGTGGACGGCGTGTTTATCGGCCCGGCGGATCTCAGCGCCGACATGGGCTTCGCTGGCAACCCGCAGCACCCGGAGGTGCAGCGCACCATCGACGACGCCATCGCGCGCATCCGCGCCGCCGGCAAGGCGCCGGGCATTTTGATGGCCAACAAGGCACTGGCGCAGCGCTATCTGGAGGCCGGCGCGCTGTTCGTTGCGGTGGGGGTGGACACCACCCTGCTGGCACGGGCGGCGGAAGCCCTGGCGGACGAATTCAAACGGGGCGGGGCGCAAGCGCCTTCATCGGGAGTCTACTGAACCATGAACCACGTCGATTCGCTGCAGCCGGCCAACCCGGCGCAGCAACATAAAGCGTTAACCGCCGCCGAGCAATCGGTGATTAAAAAGTTGTTTCGGCGCCTGATCATTTTCCTGTTCGTGTTGTTTGTTTTCTCTTTCCTCGATCGTATCAACATCGGCTTCGCCGGGCTGACGATGGGCAAAGATCTCGGCCTCAGCTCGACCATGTTCGGGCTGGCGGCGACGTTGTTCTATGTCACCTACGTGATCTTCGGCATTCCGAGCAACATGATGCTGAGCCGGGTCGGTGCGCGGCGCTGGATCGCCACCATCATGGTGCTGTGGGGCATCGCCTCCACCTGCACCATGTTCGCCACCGGGCCGACCAGCCTGTATGTGCTGCGCATGATCGTCGGCATCACCGAGGCCGGTTTCCTGCCGGGCATTCTGGTGTACCTCACCTACTGGTTCCCGGCGTTCTACCGCGCCCGCGCCAACGCGCTGTTCATGATCGCCATGCCGGTGACCATGGCGATCGGCTCGTTGGTCTCCGGCTATATCCTGGGGCTGGACGGGGTCATGAACCTGAAGGGCTGGCAGTGGCTGTTCCTGCTGGAAGGCATTCCGTCGGTGCTGTTGGGCGTGGTGGTGTGGTTCTACCTCGACGATACGCCGGCCAAGGCCAAGTGGCTGACCGACGAGGAGAAAGCCAGCCTGCAGGCGATGATGGAGGCCGACAAGCTGCAGCTGGTGCAGCCCAACGGGCCGAGCAGCCACCGCGCGCTGCAACAGCGCAGCCTGTGGCGCGAGATCTGCACGCCGATCGTGCTGATGTATACGCTGGCCTATTTCTGCCTGACCAACACCCTGAGCGCGATCAACATCTGGACGCCGCAGATCCTGCAAAGCTTTAACCAGGGCAGCAGCAACGTGACGATCGGCATTTTGGCGGCGATCCCGCAGATCTGCACCATCGCCGGCATGGTGTGGTGGAGCAAACGATCCGACAGGCTGCAGGAGCGCAAGCACCACACCGCGCTGCCGTACCTGTTCGCCGCCGCCGGCTGGCTGCTGGCGTCCGCCACCGATCACAGCCTGATCCAGTTGCTCGGGATCGTGATGGCCTCGGTCGGCTCCTTTACCGCCATGGCGATCTTCTGGACCACGCCGGATCAGTCGATCAGTCTGGAAGCGCGCGCGGTGGGGATCGCGGTGATCAACGCCACCGGCAACATCGGATCGGCGCTCAGCCCGCTGTTGATCGGCTGGTTCAAGGATCTGACCGGCAGCTTTAACTCCGGGCTGTATTTCGTCTCGGCGCTGTTGATCGTCGGCGCCGTGCTGGTGTGGCGCATTCCGATGAAGGATTCGCGCCCGAGAGCGACGCCTTGATGCGCAAGTGGGCATGATTGCAGGAGGTCATGAGGTGCGGAAAAGTACCGGCTTTATCGCCAACATCGATATTTGCAAAGAGTATGACGCGCGCTACGCCGCCGATGAGGTGCACTACGAAACCTTCGCCGGGCTGGCGGCGTTCTTCGGCCGCGACATGCAGGTGCATTGGCACGACTGCTTCTTCCAGGTGCATTTCCTGGAGACCGGCAAGATAGAGCTGCAGCTCGACGATCAGCACTATTCGGTGCAGGCGCCGCTGTTCATCCTCACGCCGCCGTCGGTGCCGCATGCGTTCTTCACCGAACCGGACAGCGACGGCCACGTGCTGACGGTGCGCCAGGAGCTGATTTGGCCGCTGCTGGAGCGCCTGTATCCCGGCAGCAACCTGGCGCTGGACATGCCGGGCATCTGCCTGTCGCTGGCCGACGCGCCGCAGGAGCTGACGGCGCTCAGCCACTACTGGGCGCTGATCCGCCGCGAGTTCGGCCAGAATTTGGCCGGGCGCGAACAGACGCTGGCGCTGCTGGCGCAGGCGGTGTTCACGCTGCTGCTGCGCAACACCGCGCTGGAAGACAGCGCCAACAGCGGCGTGCGCGGCGAATTGCAGCTGTTTCAGCGGTTCAACAAGATGGTGGACGAGCGTTTTCGCGAGCACCTGCCGGTGCCGGAGTATGCGCAGGCGCTGGGGGTGACCGAATCGCGGCTCAACGACCTGTGCCGGCGCTTCGCCAACCGGCCGCCCAAGCGGCTGATCTTCGATCGGCTGCTGCGCGAGGCCAAACGCATGCTGCTGTTCAGCGCCTGTACGGTGCATGAAACCGCCTACAGCCTCGGTTTCAAGGATCCGGCCTATTTCGCCCGTTTTTTCAATCGGCTGGAAGGCTGTTCCCCCTCGACCTACCGCGCGGCGCAACACGCCCTTTCGTAACCGCGATCACAGTTTGCCGCGAAAGCGGCAAACTGACCTGAAAAGTACCGGCGATTGCCGCAAAAGTCTCTTCTCGAAACCGGCTTTGGCAGCTTCAATTAAGCAACCAAAAGAAAACATTATTTTAACAAATGGCCGGATCCACGGCCTGAAAAATGCCGATGACGAGGAAGACCCGATGAAACCAGAAGACTTTCGTGCCGACAGCAAACGCCCGTTCACCGGCGCCGAATACCTGAAAAGTTTGCAGGACAGCCGCGAAATCTACATTTACGGCGAGCGCGTGAAAGACGTCACCACGCACCCGGCGTTCCGCAACGCGGCGGCGTCAGTCGGCCAACTGTACGACGCGCTGCACGATCCGGCCAGCCAGGATCGCCTGTGCTGGAATACCGACACCGGCAACGGCGGCTATACCCACAAATTCTTCCGCTACGCCCGCAGCCCGGAAGAGATGCGCCAGCAGCGCGATGCCATCGCCGACTGGTCGCGCCAAAGCTACGGCTGGATGGGGCGTACGCCGGACTACAAGGCGGCCTTCGGCTGCGCGCTGGGCGCTTATCCGGAGTTCTACGGCCAGTTTGCCGACAACGCGCGCCACTGGTACAAACGCATTCAGGAAACCGGGCTCTATTTCAACCACGCCATCGTCAACCCGCCGATCGACCGCCACAAGCCGGTCAACGAGGTGAAGGACGTCTACATTCAGGTGGAGAAAGAGACCGACGCCGGCATCATCGTCAGCGGTGCCAAAGTGGTGGCCACCAACTCGGCGTTGACCCACTACAACTTCATCGGCTTCGGTTCGGCGCAGGTGATGGGCGATAACCCGGACTTCGCGCTGATGTTCGTGGCGCCGATGGACGCCGAAGGGGTGAAGCTGATTTCGCGCGCCTCCTACGAGCTGGTGGCCGGCGCCACCGGATCGCCGTTCGACTACCCGCTCACCAGCCGCTTCGACGAGAACGACGCGATCTTGATCATGGATCATGTACTGATCCCGTGGGAAAACGTGCTGATCTACCGCGATTTCGACCGCTGCCGCCGCTGGAGCACCCAGGGCGGTTTCGCCCGGCTGTTCCCGCTGCAGGCCTGCGTGCGCCTGGCGGTGAAGATGGACTTTATCACCGCGCTGCTGCAAAAGAGCCTCTCGTGCACCGGCGTGCTGGAGTTCCGCGGCGTGCAGGCCGATCTGGGCGAAGTGGTGGCCTGGCGCAACCTGTTCTGGTCGCTGAGCGACGCGATGTGTGCCGAAGCCACAAAATGGGAAAACGGCGCCTACCTGCCGGATTCCGCCGCGCTGCAGACCTACCGCGTGATGGCGCCGATGGCCTACACCAAGGTGAAACACATCATCGAGAAGAACGTCACCAGCGGCCTGATCTACCTGCCGTCCAGCGTGCGCGACATGAACAACCCGGAGATCGACAAGTACCTGGCGCGCTACGTGCGCGGATCGGACGGTATGGATCACGTCGAACGCATCAAGATCCTCAAGCTGATGTGGGATGCGATCGGCAGCGAATTCGGCGGCCGCCACGAGCTGTATGAGATCAACTACGCCGGCAGCCAGGATGAAATCCGCCTGCAGTGCCTGCGTCACGCGCAGGGATCCGGCAACATGGATCGCATGATGCAGATGGTCGACAAGTGCCTGGCCGATTACGATCAGCACGGCTGGAAGGTGCCGCACCTGCGGAACAATGACGATATTAATCAGTTGGATAATCTGCTGAAGTAATTCAGGAGGAGGTGGTATGTCTCAGGAAAATGAACAGCGCCTGCGCTTTCGCGACGCCATGGCCAGCCTGTCGGCGGCGGTGAATATCGTCACCACCGACGGCCCGGCGGGGCGCTGCGGCATCACCGCCACGGCGGTATGCTCGGTAACCGATACGCCGCCGACGCTGCTGGTGTGCATCAACCGCAACAGCGCGATGAACCCGGTGTTTCAGGAAAACCGCAGGCTGTGCGTCAACGTGCTCAACCACGAGCAGGAGCTGATGGCGCGCCACTTCGCCGGCATGACCGGCGTCAGCATGGAAGATCGCTTCCGGCTGGAAGAGTGGCAGCTCGGTGCGCTGGGGCAGCCGGTGCTGCGCAATACCCTGGCCAGCCTGGAAGGGGAGATCGAGCAGATCCAGAGCATCGGCACCCACCAGATGTACCTGGTGCAGATCAAGCAGATCGCGCTGAGCGAAGCCGGCAACGGGCTGATCTACTTCAAGCGCAATTTCCATTCGGTGATCCACCCGATGGCGGTGCCGGCCTGAGGCGTTGGGGCGCAGCCTGCTGCGCCCCGCGTTTCAACTCTTGTTAGTCGCCAGATCGCTCACCAGGCGGTTGACCGGATCGCTCATGTTGGTGAATTTGCTCAGCTCCGAGCGGGTCACCACCACGAACACCCCGACGTTTTTCGCCGGGATCATCGCCATGTAAGTAATGAACCCGCCGCCGCCGCCGGTCTTCTGAATGATGCCCGGCAGCCCGTCCTTCGGCGCCATATACACCCAACCCAACCCCAGCGCATCCGCTTGCCCCGGCACGTCCATACCCTTCAGCGACACCAGATCGTGACGCTGGAAGTACATGGTTTGCTCGCTGGCGGCGGTGGCTTTGCGCGGACCGCTGGCGCTGGAGGAGAGGAATTGTTGCATCCAGCGCTGCATGTCGCGCGGGGTGGAGTAGACGCCGCCGCTGCCGGCCGCGGCGGTGGTGTCGCGGCAGGCGCTCGGGCCGGCCGCCGCCACCATCAGGCGCGAGCACTGCTCGGGGCTCGGCGTCAGCGTGGTGTCGACCATGCCGAGCGGCGCGGTGATTTTCTCTTTCAGCAGCGCGTTGTAAGGCTTGCCCGCGGCGCGCGACAGCGCGTCGGCCAGCAGGTCATATGCCAGGTTGGAGTAGGCGGCGTGTACGCCCGGCGGCACCGTGACGTTGGCATGCGCCAGCCACTGCCAGCGCTGGGCCTTGGTCGGCCAGGTGAACACCGGCGTTTTCGGCGGCTTCTTGCCCGGCTGCTCGCGCGGCAGCGAGCTGGTGTGCGTCGCCAGGTTCAGCAGGGTGATCGGCTGCCCGGCGTTGTAAGCCGGCACATAGGCGCCTTTGGGGGCGTACTTGCGCAGCGGGTCGGTCAGTTTGACCTGGCCTGCCGCCGCCATTTTCACCATCACTTCGCTGGTCATCAGCTTGGTGATCGAAGCGATGCGGATCAGCGAATCCGGGCGCGGGCGCAGGTTGTTGCCGGGTTTGGTATCGCCAAAGCTGCGGTTAACCACCTGATTGCCGTCGATCACCACCAGCGCCATGCCGGTGGCGCCGCTGTTGTAGAAAATATGTTCGGCATACTGGTCGACGATTTGCGAAGCCAGCTGCGGAGGCGCGGCCTGCACGGCCAGCGGCGCGGCGCACAGGCCCAGCGCCAGCAATAAAGCGGAGACAGAGTTTTTCAACGGTCGTTATCCATTTAACAATGCAGCGGGGAAAGGGCTTATCCGTCGCCCAGTGTAATGCGCCCGGGCCCCGGCTGCATGTAGAAAAAAGAGCGGTGGCGATAAAATTTTTTCACCGCCGGCGAGCTACTGCGCGCGGGCGAAAATGGCGATCACTTCATCGAGGTGCGCCTTCATCGCCTTGCGGGCGCCGCGCACGTCGCGCGCTTCGATCGCCGCCAGGATCGCCCGGTGTTCCAGTTCGGAACGGTGCGGCATGTCGTCCGGCGTATAGTGGCGTTGCAGCACGCGGAACATGCTGCCGTAACGGTGGCCGAGCAGGTGGCCGATGATGAACGCATAGGCCGGGTTGCCGCTGGCCTGGGCGATGCGGATGTGGAACAGCCGATCGCCGGGGTGGGTGGCGGAACCGGCGCGGTTATCGCGGCAGTTCTGCTCGTAGGCGGCGCGGATGCCCGCCAGCTCTTCGTCGGTGGCGTGGCGCGCGGCCAGCGCGGCGGTCTCCGGTTCGATCAGCAGACGGGTTTGCAGCAGAGAAAACGGCGGCAGCTCGGCGTTGAAATCCAGCTCGATGTTCAGTTCGTCGTCGATCTCCGCCCACTGGTTGCGGCCGGCCTGGGTCATCACCGGCTCCTGCGACGGCGCCAGCGGCGTTGGCGAGCGCACGATCACCCCGTTACCGACCTTGACGTCCACCAGGCCGATCACTTCCAGCGCGATAAGCGCCTCGCGCACCGACGCGCGGCTGACCTGCAACTGCTGGGCGAGATCGCGCTCCGAGGGCAGGCGGCTGCCCGGCGGAAATTCGTTATTTTCGATAAGACGTTTGAGCTGGTCAGCTATCTGTCTGTAAATCCTTGGGTTTTCCAGTCGGGTAATCGGCATTTTTGACCTTTGACGATTCGGCGTTCAGTGATTTGGCGCACAATTATGCGACAAGGCGCTTGAGTAATCGTTATTCAAGTGTAAAAAAATGGTTAATTGAAATGCGGTTTCAAGGCTGTTTTATTAACTTCTTCACCCAACGATAACGCGTAAAGCGTCTTTTGTCATGTTAGAGGCCTGACCTTTAACCGCCTTTAGTGGCCTGACCATTAGACCTTTAGGCCGAGGAGTCAAGATGGATTTAACCGGGAAACGCGTACTGATCACCGCCGCCGGGCAAGGGATCGGTTTTACCACCGCCAGGCTGTTCGCCGCCGCCGGCGCTGAAGTGATCGCCAGCGACATCAACCTCGAGCGCCTGCAGGGCTCTGCCGGGATCCGCGCGCTGACGCTAAACGTCACCGATCCGGCCGCCATCGCGGCGGCGGCGGAAGCGATCGGCCCGATCGACGTGCTGTTCAACTGCGCCGGCGTGGTGCACAGCGGATCGATCCTCGATTGCACCGAAGATCAGTGGGCGTTCGCGCTCGATCTCAACGTCACCGCGATGTTCCGCATGATCCGCGCTTTCCTGCCGGGCATGTTGGCGCGCGGCAAAGGCTCGATCATCAACATGTCCTCGGTGGCCTCGAGCGTGAAAGGGGTGCCGAACCGCTTCGCTTACAGCGCCAGCAAGGCGGCGGTGATCGGCCTGACGCGCTCGGTGGCGGCGGACTACGTCACGCAGGGCATCCGCTGCAACGCCATCTGCCCCGGCACGGTGGAGTCGCCGTCGCTGCGCCAGCGCATTGCCGAGCAGGCGCGCGAGCAGGGGCGCAGCGAGCAAGAGGTGTATCAGGCGTTCGTCGCCCGTCAGCCGATCGGGCGCATCGGCACCACCGAGGAAATCGCCCAATTGGCGCTGTATCTGGCCTCTGACGCCAGTTCATACACCACCGGCACGGTGCAGATCATCGACGGCGGCTGGAGCAACTGAGCCGCCATTTTTGAGAGAGGAAGGCATGAAACTTTTACGTTATGGGCAACCTGGGCAAGAGCGCCCCGGTATGTTGGATGCGCAAGGCCGCCTGCGTGATTTGTCGCAGCATATCGCCGACGTGGGGGGCGCCGCGTTATTGCCGGCGTCGCTCGCCAAACTGCGTGCGCTGGACAGCACCACGCTGCCGCTGGTCGAAGGGCAGCCGCGCCTCGGCGCTTGCGTCGGTGGCATCGGCAAGTTTATCTGCATTGGCCTGAACTACGCCGATCACGCGGCGGAGACCGGTGCCGCCATTCCTGAGGAACCGGTGGTGTTCAACAAATGGACCAGCGCGGTGGTCGGCCCCCACGATCGGGTGGAGATCCCGCGCGGCTCGCAGAAAACCGACTGGGAAGTGGAGCTGGGCGTGGTGATCGGCCAGGGCGGGCGCTACATCAGCGAAGCAGACGCGATGCGTCACGTCGCTGGCTACTGCGTGATCAACGACGTCTCAGAACGCGAATATCAAATTGAGCGCGGCGGCACCTGGGACAAGGGCAAAGGCTGCGACACCTTCGGGCCGATCGGCCCCTGGCTGGTGACCGCCGACGAGATCGCCGATCCGCACAGCCTGAACCTGTGGTTGGAGGTGGACGGTAAGCGCTATCAGGATGGCAACACCAGCACCATGATCTTCCGCATTCCGCAGATCGTCAGCTACCTCAGCCGTTTCATGAGCCTGCAGCCGGGCGATGTGATTTCCACCGGCACGCCGCCGGGCGTCGGCATGGGGCAGAAACCGCAGCCTATCTATCTGCGGGCGGGCCAGACGATGCGTCTGGGCATCGAAGGGCTGGGCGAACAGCGCCAGCAAACCGTACAGGCCTAACCGGGAGCGCCGCCATGACCACCATTACCGCACTGCGGGTTGAAGACATTCGTTTCCCCACGTCGCTGGGGCTGGACGGATCCGACGCCATGAATCCGGATCCCGACTATTCCGCCGCCTACGTGATCCTGGAGACCGATCGTGCGGATCTCAGCGGCCACGGGCTGACGTTCACCATCGGCCGCGGCAACGAGATCTGCTGCGCGGCGATCCGCGCGCTGGAGCATCAGATCGTTGGTGAGCGGCTGGAGGATATCGCCGCCGACATGGGCGCCTTCTGGCGGCGCTTCACCAGCGACAGCCAGCTGCGCTGGATCGGGCCGGACAAGGGGGCCATTCACCTGGCGACCGGCGCGGTGGTCAACGCGGTGTGGGATCTGTGGGCCAAATCGGTCGGCAAGCCGGTGTGGCGGCTGGTGGCGGAGATGACGCCGGAGGAGCTGGTGCGCTGCATCGACTTCCGTTACATCACCGACTGCATCACGCCGCAGGAGGCGCTGGCGCTGCTCAAGCAGCGTGCCGAGGGCAAAGAGCAGCGCCTGGCGCGGCTGCTGCAGGAGGGGTATCCCTGCTACACCACCTCCGCCGGCTGGCTGGGGTATCCGGACGACAAGCTGCGCCGCCTGTGCCAGGAAGCGGTCGACGCCGGTTTCTCCTACCTGAAGCTGAAGGTCGGGCGCGATCTGGAAGACGACATCCGCCGGGTGCGCATCGCCCGCGAGGTGATCGGCCCGGATCGCCGGCTGATGATCGACGCCAACCAGGTGTGGGAGGTGGACGAAGCCATTCCGTGGGTGAAGCATCTGGCGTTCGCCAAACCCTGGTTTATCGAAGAGCCGACCAGCCCGGACGACGTGGAAGGCCACCGCCGCATCCGCGAAGGGGTGGCGCCGGTCAAGGTGGCCACCGGTGAGATGTGCCAGAACCGCATCATGTTCAAGCAATTCATCATGCGCGGCGCGGTAGACGTGGTGCAGATCGACGCCTGCCGCCTTGGCGGCGTCAACGAAGTGCTGGCGGTGATGCTGATGGCGGCCAAATACCAGCTGCCGGTCTGCCCGCACGCCGGCGGCGTCGGGCTGTGCGAGTACGTGCAGCACCTGTCGATGATCGACTACCTGTGCATTGCCGGCACCCATGAAGGCCGGGTGATCGAGTATGTCGATCATTTGCATGAACACTTTATCGATCCCTGCGTGATCAAAGGCGCGGCCTACATGCCGCCGAGCCGTCCCGGCTATTCGATCGAGATGCATCCGTCGTCGATCGCGCAGTATCGGTTCCGCGGGTGAGGCGGGAGGATCGCATGCCGCGCATCGACGCTCACCAGCACTACTGGCGCTATCACCCCCAGCACTACCCGTGGATCGACGAGCGAATGAGCATGCTGCGGCAGGATTTCGATCCGCCCCGGCTGCGGCCGCTGTTGCAGGAACAGGGTTTCGACGGCGCGCTGGCGGTGCAGGCGCGCCCCAGCGAGGAAGAGACGCTGGCCCTGCTGGCGCTGGCTGAGCAGGGCGAGGGCATATGCGGCGTGGTGGGCTGGCTGGACATCGCCGCGCCGCAGCTGGCGCAGCGTCTGGAGGCCTTGCGGCCTTACAGCGCGCTGCGCGGGGTGCGCCATCAGGTGCAGGACGAAGCGGATCCGGCGGCCTGGCTGGCGCGGCCGGAGGTGGAACGCGGCATGCAAACGCTGCAGCGCGCCGGGTATGTGTACGAGATCCTGGTGACGCACCGGCATCTGGCGGCCGCGGCGGCGTTCGCCACCCGCCACGATGAGCACTGGCTGGTGTTGGATCATCTCGGCAAGCCGGACATCGCGCGCGGCGCGCGGCACTGGGCGCAGCAAATCCGGCCGCTGGCGGCGCTGCCGCACGTGGCCTGCAAGCTGTCGGGGCTGATCACCGAGGCGCCGGGTGGCCGGTGGCAGGCGGAAGAACTGCTGCCGTTCTTCGACGCCGCGCTGGAGGCGTTCGGCCCGCAGCGGCTGATGTTCGGCTCCGACTGGCCGGTGTGCCTGCTGGCCGGCGACTACCGCCAGGTGGTGCAACTGTGCGAACGGGCGCTGTCGACGCTGGGGGCCGCCGAGCAGGCGGCGATTTGGGGCGACACCGCCTGGCGAATTTACGGTTTAACGGAGTCTGGTTATGGATCTGTATCTGCAAGATAAGGTGGTGCTGGTCACCGGCGGCGGTGCCGGCATCGGCGCGGCGATTGCTCATGTGCTGGCCGAAGAAGGGGCGATCCCGGTGCTGGTCACCAACGCCGCGCCGGAGGCGGCGCTGCTGGCCGATTTGCAGCGGCTGCAGCCGCGCACCGAGGTGATCCTCACCGAACTGTGCGACGAGGCGGCCTGCCGCCGCGCGGTCAGCCAGACGCTGGCGGCCTTCGGCCGTATCGACGGGCTGGTGAATAACGCCGGGGTCAACGACGGCGTCGGGCTGGAGGCAGGGCGCGAAGCGTTCGTCGGTTCGCTGGAAAAGAACCTGGTGCACTACTACCTGATGGCGCACCTGTGCCAGGCGGCGCTGCAGGAGAGCCGGGGCGCCATCGTCAATATCGCCTCCAAGACCGCGCTCAGCGGCCAGGGTGGCACCAGCGGCTACACCGCCGCCAAGGGCGCGGTGTTGGCGCTGACGCGCGAATGGGCGGTGTCGCTGCGCCATGACGGCGTGCGGGTGAACGCGGTGGTGCCGGCGGAGGTGATCACCCCACAGTACCAGCGCTGGCTCAACACCTTCGCCGAGCCGCAGCGGCAGATGGCGAAAATCACCGCGCGCATTCCGCTCGGGCAGCGCATGACCACGCCGCAAGAGATCGCCAACACCGTGGCGTTCCTGCTGTCGTCGCGGTCGTCGCATACCACCGGGCAATGGCTGTCGGTGGACGGTGGCTACCTGCATCTCGATCGGGCGCTGACGTGAGCGGCGCGGCGGCAGGGCGGCGCCGTTTCTGCCAGGCGCTCGATCTGATTGACTCACCGGCGCTGATTGCGGAGTACCAGCAGCATCATCAGCGCATCTGGCCGGGCATCGCCGCGCATTTGCGCGAGCACGGCATTCTGGACATGGAGATTTACCGGTTGGGCACCCGGCTGTTCATGATCGTGGAGGTCAGCGCCGATTTCGATGCCGCGCGTTTTGACGCCGCCAGCCTGAACAACCCCGAAGTACAGCGATGGGAAGCGCTGATGTGGCACTACCAGGCCGCCACCCCCTGGACGCCGCAGGGCGAAAAATGGGTGGAAATGGCGCGGATATTTTCTCTGCAACAGCAATAACGCCAACATCATCATCGCCAGACGATACGAGGGTATCACCATGCTTGCTGAAAAAAGTGCGGCCTCCGCGCAGCCGGGCGTCGCCGTGACCGCCAATCTGCGCTGGGCCTTTATCCTGGTCACCAGCCTGTTCTTCATGTGGGGGCTGTCCTATGGCCTGCTGGACGTATTAAACAAACATTTTCAGGAGACGTTGCACGTTACCAAGGCGCAGTCGGGGCTGTTGCAGGCGGCCTATTTCGGCGCCTATTTCCTGGTGGCGCTGCCCGCCGGATACTTTATGGACCGCAAGGGCTATAAGGCGGGCATTCTGGTCGGGCTGTGTTTGTATGCGCTGGGGGCGCTGCTGTTCGTGCCGGCGGCGTCGGCCAACAGCTTCGGCGTGTTCCTGTTCGCGCTGTTCGTTATCGCCAGCGGTTTGGGCTGCCTGGAAACGGCCGCCAACCCGTACGCCACGGTGCTGGGCGACGCGCAGGGCGCCGAACGGCGGCTCAACCTGGCCCAGTCGTTCAACGGCCTCGGGCAGTTTATCGGCCCGTTGATCGGCGGCACGCTGTTCTTCTCCGCCAGCCAGTCCGCCGGCGGCGGCGATCAGAGCGCGGTGAAGATGACCTATGTGGCGATCGCCGTGCTGGTGCTGCTGATCGCGCTGTTGTTCAGCCGCACCCGGCTGCCGGCGATCCGCGAAGAGGAAAAACCGGTGCACGGCGTGATAGCGCAGGGATTGTGGCAGCATCCGCATTTCGTCGGCGGGGTTATCACGCAGTTCTTCTACGTGGCGGCGCAGGTGGGCGTAGGGGCGTTCTTCATCAACTACGCCACCGAACACTGGCGCGAGGTGTCTAACCAGAGCGCCTCTTACCTGCTGTCAATCGCCATGATCTGCTTTATGGTTGGGCGCTTCTTCAGCACCTGGTTGATGGGGCGAGTCAAACCGGCGACGCTGCTGGCGGCCTATGCGCTGATCAACATCGCGCTGTGCGGCGTGGTGATGCTGAGCGTTGACGGCGTGTCGGTGGTGGCGCTGATCGCGGTATTCTTCTTTATGTCGATCATGTTCCCGACCATTTTCGCCCTGGGGGTGAAAAACCTGGGTAAACACACCAAGCGCGCCAGCTCCTTTATGATCATGGCGATCGTCGGCGGCGCCATCATGCCGTACTTTATGGGGGCGCTGGCTGACCGTTACAGCACCGCGCTCTCTTATCTGCTGCCGCTGTTGTGCTTCGCGGTGGTGCTGGTTTACGGCCTGCGGCAGCGCCGCGCCTGATTCAACCCGGCGGCGAATCGGCTTTCGCCGCCGTTGTCAGCGCCTGTGGGCGGGTTCGCATCAGGATCGCCAACGCCAGCAGCAGCACGATGCCGGACAGCACGCCGTTTAGCGTCAATCCCCCTGCATCCACCACCAGCCCGCCCGCCAGTGAACCGCAGGAAATCGCCAGATTAAACAGCGCGATATACAGCGAAGAGGCGACCTCGACCGCGTCGGGGGCCGCCTTGAGCATCCATGCCATCAGCGAAACGGAAACGCCGCCGTAGGCGATGCCCCACAGCAGGAGGAAGGCGCCGCCGTTCAGCGGCGCGTGGCCCAGCAGCGGCAGCAGCAGGACGGCGAGCGCCAGCCCGAGGGCGATCAGCGCCAGGGTGCGGCGCAGCCGTTTGGCGGCGGCCTGGCCGGCGATGAAATTCCCGATGATACCGGCGGCGCCGTAGGCGAACAGTAGCGGACCCACCCAGCGGCCCTCGATGCCGGCGACCATCTGCAGCAGCGGGCGGACAAAGGTGTAAGCCATAAAGTGGCCGGCGACCAGCAGAAACGTCAGCAGCAGCCCGGTCATCAGCCGACGATTCGCGCGCTGCACGGTGAACGACCGCCAGCTTATCGCCTGCGTGACCGGTAGCGGCGGCAGCACGCACAGCAGCAGGAGCAGGGTCAGCGCCGCCAGGACGGCGACGGCCAGAAACGCCATGCGCCAGCCCAGCGCTTCGCCGAGGAATACGCCGAGCGGCACGCCGAACACCGAGGCCGCCGCTACGCCGCCGAAGATGACGGACAGCGCCAATCCGACGGAAGTCGGCGGCACCAGACGTTCCGCCAACCCACCCGCGATGGCCCAGATGCCGCCGATGCAAAAGCCCAGCAGGATGCGCGCAGCAAACAGCAGCGCCATGGAGGTGGCGGCGGCGGCCAGCAGGTTGGCGGCGATCAGCAGCAGCAGAAAGGCGATCAGCAGGCTGCGGCGATCCGTGCGCCGGGCACCCAGCACCACCAGCGGGGCGAACAGCGCGGCAAACAGGGCGGGCAGGGAAATCAGCAGCCCGGCGCGGCCTATCGATGCGTTCAAGGTGCTGACGATCGGAGTCAGCAGCCCGACGGGCAGCATTTCTGCCGTGACGACGGTAAAGGTGGACAGGGCGATCGCGAAGGTTGCCAGCCAGGGTTTTGCGCCGCCGCCGGCGTGTAAGGCACTCATAATGACTCTCCCAACAGATGAAGAGCCTCAGTGTATCCGCGCCAAAATGGCTGATAAACTGGCCTTAATGCGCAACATTGGGGACAAATCGTGGCTAATTTACCGTCTATGCCGTTGGATAACCTGACCGACCTGCTGGTATTCATTCGCGTCGCCGACGCCTGCAGCTTCACGCTGGCGGCCGAGAGGCTGGGCATCTCCCGCTCGGCGGCGGGCAAATGCGTGAACCGGTTGGAGGAGCGATTGGCCACTCGGCTGCTGCAGCGCACCACGCGCAGCGTCAGCCTGACCGAAGACGGCGCGGTGTTTTACGAGTATGCGCAGCGTATCCTGTCGCAGGCCGAAGAGGCGGAAACGGCGCTGAATACGCGGCGGCAAACGCCGCGCGGGCGGCTGCGGCTGGATCTGCCGGTCTCGTTGGGGCGATTGCATATCCTGCCGATTCTGCGGGAGTTTTTGGCGCAGTGGCCGGAGGTGGACGCCGACGTCAGCTTCTCCGATGAGTACAGCGATCTGGTGCGCGACGGCATCGACGTGGCTGTCCGCGTCGGCGGCAGCGACGATAGCCGGCTGGTGCGGCGGGTGCTCGCGCCGCATCGCCTGATCACCTGCGCGGCGCCGGATTATCTGGCGCGGCACGGTACGCCTGCAAAACCGGAAGCGTTGGGCGAGCACGAGACGCTGGTCTTCAGCCATCAGGGGCTGCCGGCGCCCTGGCGCTATTTGGTCAACGGCCAACTGCACGAACAGCCGGTGCGTGGCCGGATGCGTTTCAACAACGTCGAAGCCTTGCGGGATGCGGCCGTCGCCGGAGCCGGCCTGTGCCAGGTGGGGGCGTTTCTGGTCGGCGAGCAGATTGCGGCCGGCACGCTGGTGCCGGTGCTGGAGCGCCATTGTCGCCCGGGGCCGCCGATCTGCGCCGTCTACCCCAGCCGACGCCATCTCTCCCCCAAGGTGAAGCTGTTCCTGGCGGCGATCGAACGGCGCTGGCAGGGCAGGGCGATTTGGGAAGTCGATTAGCGAACCTGTTACTCCTGCGGCTGCAGCAGGGCGGGCTGGACGTTTTGCGCCAGCTGGATATTGTTGCGGCCGCTGTGCTTCGCCAGATAGAGCGCGGCGTCGGCCGCGCCGATCGCCGATTCGACGTCCAGCTTTTCCAGCGCGGAGATGCCGGCGCTGAGCGTCAGCGTGCCGCTGTGCTGCGGGCTGGCGCCGTGTGGGATGTTCAGTTCCGCCACCCGTTGGCGCACCCGTTCGGCCAGCTGCGCCGCGTAGCCTTCGTGCACGTTGGTTAGCAGCACCAAAAACTCTTCCCCGCCGTAGCGCACCACGATGTCGCGTGAACGTACCGCATCGCGGATGGCGATCGCCACCTGCACCAGCGCCCGGTCGCCCATCGCGTGGCCGTAGCTGTCGTTGTAGACCTTGAAGTGGTCGATATCCAGCAGCAGCACGTAGTGGCGGCCGGTTTGCGGTTCCAGCAGCATGTTGATCTTATTCTCCAGCCCGCGGCGGTTATAAAGACCGGTCAGGGGATCGAGCATGCTTAAATTATTGAATTTGTCCCGTTCGTTATACAGGTTGGCCACCAGCGCGTGGGTAAAGATTTCACTGCGTTTCAACATCAGGTGGTGGATGGAGAAAGCGATAATAGGTAATAGCGTGGTGAATAATATCCGCAGGGTATTATGCATACCGTCTAAAGCCAGGATCACCATTGCGGAAGGCACGGCGTGTAAACAAAAGGCGGTAAAGTTATCCGTCAGAGAAATAGCGCTGATAAAAAAGATGCTGAACAAACTAATTAATAAAAAATCTTGGTTATTCGGTAGGCAATATTGACTTTTAACGTAAATATGGGCGGCCCACAGCAGGCCGAGCACGCTGGCGAACAGGTTGAGTTTGCAGAGGTATTTCCGCGGCGTTTGCAGGGAGAATAGCGCCGCCGCCAGACAAAATAGCGGTATACATAATAAAGGTAGGGTAAATGAGGGCGTATCCCTAAAAGGGAACAATAACGTAAATACGGAAGAGGCGGCATTCATCACCAGAAAAAGAAATAATGCCAGGCGCTGCTTGCTGTTCAGTAATTCCTGATAAGAACGGGCGTTCATACGGAGGTCACTCTTTGCAAAGTCGTTCTGTCGAATAATTAAGGTTGAGAAGCATTCCCTCGGCGCGAAATATCCACGGAAGTTGCATGGTTGATGATTGTGATTATTATCATGCAAACAGGACTAGGAATTTTCTTATGTCAAATTATCATTTTTTCATGCTGGTGTCATCTGGGTTTGGTCACCGCAGTGAAAATGATGCGGCGGCCAAAAAAGTGTTATATGATATTGGTTATCATTATCACTTAAAGGGGGGTTATCATGCTCACCGCCATGATTGCCGCGTGTGGACTGTGGGGCGTCAGCTGGTGCCTCGGCGATCGCCTGGCCAGCGCCTGGGGCGTTTTGCTGCCGTGCGCGCTGATGCCGCTGCTGGCCTTGATCGATCTGAATATGATGCAGCTGCGCACCCTGATTGTGATAGCGATGCTGGCGACGCTGGTGATGCTGTTCAACAGCCGGCTGCGTCACTATCTGCTGCTGCCTTCCTGCATGGCGCTGGCGGGCGGCCTGGCGGCAATCAGCCTCAACTTCAGCTTCGCGTAAACGCCGGAAACGGCAAAACCACGCTTAGGCGTGTTTATCATCAATGCGTTGGGATTTTTTCGAAGGAACTACCGGAGAGATCATCAATTGGTGCGAAGAGAGGGACTTGAACCCTCACGTCCGTAAGGACACTAACACCTGAAGCTAGCGCGTCTACCAATTCCGCCACCTTCGCACAGTCGATGTCGTTGCTTTGATTTATATTACGTCGCCAGCTTGGTGCGAAGAGAGGGACTTGAACCCTCACGTCCGTAAGAACACTAACACCTGAAGCTAGCGCGTCTACCAATTCCGCCACCTTCGCATCGATGCTGAGTGCAATATAAATCATGTGGTTATTTGGTGCGAAGAGAGGGACTTGAACCCTCACGTCCGTAAGGACACTAACACCTGAAGCTAGCGCGTCTACCAATTCCGCCACCTTCGCGTACCAGAAACATTACCGGAGTAACGTTACCACGGAGGCGAATTCTAGAGATTTTGGCGGGCACGTCAACAGTTATTTCCCCGCTTTGCGGGCGTTTGCTGGAAAAACAGCCATATCGCCGCTTTTCTGCTGGTCAAACAGCCAAATCAGCCAATCAATCAACACCCTGACCCGTGGCGCCAGGAAACGGCCGGGTGGATACATGATGTAAATCGGCATCGGCGGAGGTGGCGTGTCCGCCAACACTTCCACCAGTTCGCCCCGTTCCAGCCAGGGAGCAAGTGAATAGCGCGCCGCCTGAATCAACCCCATGCCGGCACGCGCGCCGGCGATGTAAGCGTCGGCGCCGCTGACGCTCAGCCGGGCAGGGAGTTCGCGCAGTTCCACCTTGCCGCCACGGCAGAATTCCAGCGGATAATCGCGGTTGCTGGCCAGGGAAAAATACCCTACCGCGCGGTGCGGCGCCAGGCTATCGATGTCGAGCGGCGTGCCGCTGGCCTGCAGGTAAGCGGGGGAAGCGCAGGTGATCTGCGGCAGCTGGGCGATGCGCCGCGCCACCAGGCTGTCGTCTTCGGTTTCCCAGGCGCGCAGCACGCAGTCTACGCCTTCGCGTAACAGATCGACGTGGGTGTCGTTGGCACCCAGCGCCAGCGTGATGTCGGGATAGCGCCGGTAAAAGTCGTCCAGCGCCGGAATGACGATCTGGCGCGCCAGCGAATGGGGCATATCGATGCGCACTTTGCCGGACGGCTGCAGCTTATGGTGGCTGAACAGCGTGTCAGCTTCCTCAAGCGCCCCCAGCAGCTGTACGCAGCGTTGATAGTAAAGGCTGCCTTCGCTGGTCACCTGTACCTGGCGGGTGGTGCGGATCAGCAGGCGCACGCCCAGCCGCTGCTCCAGCCGTTTCAGCGCGTTGCTGACCGTGGCGCGCGGCAGCTGCAGGCGCTCGGCCGCCCGACTGAAGCTACCCAGTTCGACGATGCGGGTAAAAATGCGCATGGCTTGAACCTGATCCATGTCCACTCCGGATTATTGGTGATTTTTGAACAGTGATGTGCGATCTGCATTATTTATCTTTGTAGCGTAAACAACCAGACTTTGCTGCGTTATCCGTTCATCGCATGAGGGCTGCACAATGCAACAACGTAAACTGGGTTCCCACGGTCCCGTCGTCTCCGCCCTGGGGCTGGGATGCATGGGCATGAGCGACTTCTACTCTACCGGCGCCGATCGGCAGGAGGCCATCGCCACGCTGCACCGGGCGCTGGAGCTGGGCGTCACGCTGCTCGACACCGCCGACATGTATGGTCCGCACACCAACGAAGAGTTGGTGGGGGAAGCGATCAAGGGCAAACGGCAACAGGTGTTCCTGGCTACCAAGTTCGGCATCCTGCGCGATCCGGCGGATCCTTCGGCGCGCGGCGTCAGCAGCCGGCCCGAGTATATCCGGCGCTCGGTGGAAGGCAGCCTGCGGCGCTTGGGCGTAGAGGAGATCGATCTTTATTATCAGCATCGGGTCGATCCGCAGGTGCCGATCGAAGACGTCGTCGGCACGATGGCGGATCTGATCCGCGAAGGCAAGATCCGCCATATCGGCCTGAGCGAGGCGTCGGTCGCCACGCTGGAGCGGGCGCACAAGGTGCATCCGATCACGGCGTTGCAGACCGAGTATTCGCTGTGGACGCGCGATGCTGAACAGGGCGTGCTGGCCGCCTGTGAGCGACTGGGGATCGGCTTTGTGCCTTACAGCCCGTTAGGGCGCGGTTTCCTTACCGGCGCTATCCGGCGGCCGGAGGATCTGGCCGAGGACGATTTCCGCCGCGGCAATCCGCGCTTCCAGGGCGAAAACTTCGCCCGCAACCTGGCGCTGGTGGAGAAGGTGGGTGAGCTGGCGGCGCAGAAGGACGTCAAGCCTTCACAGCTGGCGCTGGCCTGGGTGTTGGCGCAGGGCGAGCACATCGTGCCGATCCCCGGCACCAAACGCCGTCGCTATCTGGAAGAGAACGTCGCGGCGGCGGAGATAACGCTGAGCGCGGCCGAACTGGCGGCGATCGAAGCGGTGTTTCCGCTGAGTGCAGCGGCCGGCGATCGCTACGGCGCCGAGTCGATGGCCTATATCAACGGCTAAAAAAAAGCGCGGCCTCAGGCCGCGCTCTGTCGTTTTCCGCCAACGGCGAATTATTTCTTCTTCGGCGCGCGCGGTGGGCGGCCGACGGTGGCCTGATACACCTTGAAGCGGCCGTTCTGCGCCAGCACTTCGTGGCTGCCGAAGGTGGCGTCCAGAATGTCCGGGTATGGCAGGAAGGCGTTGGCGACGATGCGCAGCTGGCCGCCGATCGGCAGGTGTTTCACCGCGCCGCGGATCAGGGTTTCAGCGGCGGTCAGGCTGGTTTGCAGCCCGTCGTGGAACGGCGGGTTGGAGATGATCATGTCGAAACGGCCGGTGATGTCGGAGTAAACGTTGCTGACGATCACTTCGCCTTCGATGCCGTTGGCGGCCAGCGTCGCGCGGCTGGATTCCACCGCGGCGGCGTTGACGTCGCTGAGGGTCAGTTTCACCTTCGGCGACAGCTTGGCCATCACCGAGGCCATCACGCCGGCGCCGCAGCCGATGTCCAGCACCTTGCCTTTCATGTGTTTTTCCAGCGTCGACAGCAGCAGCGAGCTGCCGACGTCCAGGCCGTCGCGGCTGAACACGCCCGGCAGCGTTTTCACTTCCAGATCGTGCAGCTGATAGCTGTCCCACCAGTCGTTCAGGTCGAATTCGGTCTGTGCGTCCAGACGGCCGTGATACAGGCCGCAGCGGCGCGCGCTGTCGATTTTCACCAGCGCAACGTGGCCTTCCAGCGTTGGCTCGGCGCTGCGCACGCCGCTGCGGTTTTCACCGACCACGAACACGTCTACGCCCACCGGCAGCAGCGCCAGGATGTTGCACAGCTGGAATTGCGCTTCCTGCTTGCTCTTCGGCCAGTAGTAAACCAGCGTATCGCAGTTGGCGACGAAAGCGGGATCGATGGTCAAACCGAACTGCACGTTATCGCCCATCGTCCGGTTCAGTAACTGCCAGTGATGGTATTGCTGAGTGTGGACGCGCACGTCCGCGGCCTCGAATTGGGCCGGCAGGCTGTCCTGCAGGTCGCCGGCAAACAGCACGCGGCGTTCGATAAATTCATCACTGTGGCGCAGCATGACTTCACTGGCGGGGGTTAATGCAGACATCAGATATTGGCTCCTGGAAATGAGACCGGGGATTATAGAGCTTTGTGGCGATATGTTCGACGGGTTTGTTGGCGCGGGCTGCGCGGGTTTGTTAGCATAGCGCGGCGCATGGCAGGCATGGCGCACCACAACGGGTAGGAATCGGCATGGCATCAAAACGCGACTGGCTGTTACAACAACTGGGTATTACGCAGTGGACATTGCGCCGCCCGAGCGTGTTGCAGGGCGAAGTGGCGGTCAGTCTGCCGCCCGAGGCGCGCCTGCTGGTGGTGGCGCAGACGCTGCCCGCGTCCGACGATCCGCTGTTTTGCGACGTGCTGCTCAGCCTGGGGCTGACGCCGGCGCAAACCTACAGCCTGACGCCGGAACAGGCGGCGATGCTGCCTGAAGAGACCGCATGCAACAGTTGGCGGCTGGGCGTGGCGGAACCGCTTGCGGTCGCCGGCGCGCAGCTATACAGCCCGGCGCTGGCCGAGCTTTCCCAAGACGCGGGGGCCAAACGCGCCCTCTGGCAGCAGATTTGTCATCATGAACACGATTTCTACCCTGACGGCGGCCGACCTGGCCACGGCCTTCACCATTGAGCAAGCCAGCCACGCTTTCCCCTGGACGGAAACCACCTTCGCCAGCAATCAGGGCGATCGCTACCTTAACCTGAAGCTGAACGCCGATGGGGAAATGGCGGGATTCGCCATCACGCAGATCGTGCTGGACGAAGCCACGCTGTTCAACATCGCCATTCATCCGCGGTGGCAGCGCCGGGGCTTTGGCCGCCTGCTGCTCAACGCGGTGATCGAACAGCTGGAGAGCCGTGGCGTGGTGACGCTGTGGCTGGAGGTGCGCGCCTCCAACCAGGCGGCGATCGCACTGTATGAAGATCTCGGTTTCAACGAGGTCACCGTGCGCCGCAATTATTACCCGAGCATCCACGGCCGCGAAGACGCGATCGTGATGGCGCTGCCGCTGGCGTAATCCGCCCGGCCGGTAAAAGCATTGATTGTCACCGGTTGGCAAATCGGCGAAAATGCCCGGCTGTTATCTTTTATTCACCGCTTTGCCCGGCGCCGCGATCGGCGCGTTCTGATGATGTCGCAGGGCGGACTAACCGTAGAACCTGAAAACCATGTCTCCTAGTGAATTTGCCCGCGAAGTCTCCAAAAGAAGAACTTTCGCCATCATCTCGCACCCCGATGCCGGTAAAACCACCATTACCGAAAAAGTGCTGCTGTTCGGACAGGCGATCCAGACCGCCGGTACGGTAAAAGGCCGTGGCTCCAGCCAGCACGCCAAATCCGACTGGATGGAAATGGAAAAGCAGCGTGGGATCTCGATCACCACCTCCGTGATGCAGTTCCCGTACCGCGACAGCCTGGTTAACCTGCTGGATACCCCGGGGCACGAAGACTTCTCCGAAGATACTTACCGTACCCTGACCGCCGTCGACTGCTGTCTGATGGTGATCGACGCCGCCAAGGGCGTTGAGGATCGTACCCGTAAGCTGATGGAAGTCACCCGTCTGCGCGACACGCCGATCCTGACCTTCATGAACAAACTGGACCGCGACATCCGCGATCCGATGGAAGTGATGGATGAAGTCGAGCGCGAACTGAAGATCGCCTGCTCGCCTATCACCTGGCCGATCGGCTGCGGCAAGCTGTTCAAGGGCGTTTACCACCTGTACAAGGATGAAACCTACCTGTATCAGACCGGTAAAGGCCACACCATCCAGGAAGTGCGCATCGTCAAAGGCCTGGGCAACCCGGAGCTGGATGCGGCGGTGGGCGAAGATCTGGCGGCGCAGCTGCGCGATGAGCTGGAGCTGGTGCAGGGCGCTTCCCACGAGTTCGATCAGGAGGCCTTCCTGAGCGGCGAGCTGACCCCGGTGTTCTTCGGTACCGCACTCGGTAACTTCGGCGTGGATCACATGCTGGACGGCCTGGTGGCCTGGGCGCCGGCGCCGATGCCGCGCAAAACCGACACCCGCGAAGTGACGGCGGCGGAAGAGAAATTCACCGGTTTCGTCTTCAAGATCCAGGCTAACATGGATCCGAAACACCGCGACCGCGTGGCCTTTATGCGCGTGGTGTCCGGCCGCTACGAGAAGGGCATGAAGCTGCGCCAGGTGCGCACCGGCAAAGACGTGGTGATCTCCGACGCGCTGACCTTTATGGCCGGCGACCGTTCGCACGTGGAAGAAGCCTACCCGGGCGACATCATCGGCCTGCACAACCACGGCACCATTCAGATCGGCGATACCTTCACCCAGGGTGAAGACATGAAGTTCACCGGTATTCCGAACTTCGCGCCGGAGCTGTTCCGCCGCATTCGCCTGCGCGATCCGCTGAAGCAGAAACAGCTGCTGAAGGGGCTGGTGCAGCTGTCCGAAGAGGGCGCGGTACAGGTGTTCCGTCCGATCGCCAACAACGATCTGATCGTCGGCGCGGTCGGTGTGCTGCAGTTCGACGTGGTGGTGGCGCGTTTGAAGAGCGAGTACAACGTGGAAGCGCTGTACGAATCGGTCAACGTGTCGACCGCGCGCTGGGTCGAGTGCGACGACGTGAAGAAGTTCGAAGAGTTCAAGCGCAAGAACGAGATCAACCTGGCGCTGGACGGCGGGGACAACCTGTCCTACATCGCGCCGACCATGGTGAACCTCAACCTGACGCAGGAACGCTATCCTGACGTGACCTTCCGCAAAACCCGCGAACACTGATCGCTCGGCAGGGCGCCCAGTGCGCCCTGCACGCTTCTCCTATCCTCACTGCGCTAATTAATAAATCTTCCTCATATTTTATCCTGCGAACCGCTATCGCCAGGCGATGTTCGTTCGGCCTGCGTTTTCCGTCTGATGGTCTATCTTTAACGAGATGTCCGCACATTGCTTGAGAGTAAATCACTGTAATACGCTATTTGTTTGGTGAGTTATTCTGATGTGTTGCCGATAGGAGACAGTCAGTGTCTTTAAATATCAATGAGATAGCCATATTTCAGTTTTGTGTAACTTAGCCTGTCGTCAATAGACGACAGTTTTTTGATTAAAAATCCGACTGAAAGATTTTTATCTTTGATAATTAAGGTATTTTTTGAGTTGGCACGGCCGTTGCAACACTCCTGTCGTGAACGCTTAATCGTATAGCGATGATGAAGTATTTACCGAGAAGGCCGCGTGAAGGTGGCCGCAGGGTTCCGGCGCTTTGGCGTCGAGAGCCCCCAACAAAAGGAAGAGATCGATGAAAAAGACCAAATTTGCACACTCGCTGATGGCTGTCGTATTGGGTTCTGCTTTGGTAAGCGGCAGTGCGCTGGCCGAAGACAGTCTGCTCAACAAGGCGTCTAACGCCGCGGATAGTGCCGGTGCCAAAATCGATAGCTCCATGAAAAAAGTTGACGGTTACATGGATGACAGCGCGATAACGGCTAAAGTTAAAAGTGCGTTGGTGGAAGATAAGACCATCAAAAGTTCTGACATTTCGGTGAAAACCGAAAAAGGCACCGTGATCCTGAGTGGGTTCGTCGGCAGCCAGGCGCAGGCGGAGCATGCGGTCGCGGTCGCCGGTAAGGTGGAAGGCGTCAAGACCGTCAGCGACAAGCTGCACGTGAAAGATGAAGCCAACCAGTCGATCAAATCGTATGCCGGCGACACCGCCACTACCAGCGAGCTGAAAGCCAAGCTGCTGGCCGATGACATCGTGCCGTCGCGCAATGTGAAAGTGGAAACCACCGATGGTGTGGTGCAGCTTTCCGGTGAGGTGAAAACGCAGGCGCAGTCTGAGCGTGCGGAAAGCATCGCCAAGGCCATCGACGGCGTGAAAAGCGTGAAAAACGACCTGGTGGTCAAGCAGTAATTCCGCTAGGCACCCGTAACAAGCAACAACAAGCCGCATCTGTCGGGCCGTGAAGGCGGCCCGGCATGTAACACCAAAAAAAGAAACTGATTTGCCGTCGACGTCCCGTTGTCGGGGTGGTAGATGGCAGCGAATTTTTTCACAATGGTAAGGAGAAGCTTATGTTTCGTTGGGGCATTATCTTTTTAGTCATCGCGCTTATCGCTGCGGCGCTGGGGTTCGGTTCGTTGGCGGGCACCGCTGCCTGGGCGGCTAAAATCGTGTTCGTTGTCGGCATCATCCTGTTCCTGGTCAGCCTGTTCACCGGCCGCCGTCGCCCTTAGCCGGCGGGCATTTTCCCGTAAACTGTAACAAAGCTTAACTCCTTTTCTCACGTCGGGGAGGGCCGGCCATGAACAGCGACATCATCGTCGGGCGCTGGAAACAGCTGAAAGGCCAGGTATGGCAGGCGTGGGCAGAATGGTCAGGCAGCGATTATGCCTGGCTGACCGGCAGCAACGATTTCCTCGCCGGCGTACTGCAAGAGGATTACGGAAGAGAGCGAGACGCGGTATCCTCGGAGAAAACGTCTCACTGAGGATGCCAAGTTGGGATACAGAATACCCATCACGCTCGGCAATATAGAACCGCTGGCGTCTAAACCCTTTCGGCCAGGCAAGATGGCGCTGGTCTGCGAAGGCGGCGGCCAGCGCGGCATTTTCACCGCCGGCGTGCTGGACGAGTTTCAGCGTGCGGGCTTTAACCCTTTCGATCTGCTGATCGGCACGTCGGCCGGTGCCCAGAATCTCTCCGCCTATATCTGCGGGCAGGTGGGTTACGCACGTCGAGTGATCACCCGTTACACCACTTCTGCCCAGTTCTTCAATCCGCTGCGCTTCGTGCGCGGCGGGCATCTCATCGATCTCGATTGGCTGGTCGATACGGCGGCGGCGCAGATGCCGTTGGCGATGGACGTGGCGGAACAGCACTTTACCGACGGGCGCGAGTTCCTGCTGTGCGCCTGCCGCAGCGATGACTTTGAGCCGACCTACCTGCCGGCGCAGCGCGAACGCTGGCTGCCGGCCATTAAGGCCTCCAGCGCCATTCCCGGTTTTTATCGCCAGGGCGTGGAGCTGGACGGCGTCAGCTATCAGGACGGCGGCATCAGCGATGCGATCCCGGTGGAAGAGGCCTATCGTCGCGGCGCTGACACCATCGTGGTGATCCGCACCGTGCCCTCGCAGATGTACTACACCCCGCAGTGGATGAAGCGCATGGAGCACTGGCTGAGCGACAGCAGCCTGCAGCAGATGGTGCGTATCCTGCAGCATCACGAGCAAAGCTATCACCGCATCCAGCGCTTTATCGAGAAGCCGCCGGGCAAGCTGCGGATCTTCGAAATCTTTCCGCCGAAGCCGCTGGCCAGCAATGCGCTGGGCAGCCGACTGGGGTCGCTCAATCAGGATTATCACCTGGGGCGCCGCTGCGGCCGATACTTCCTGGCCACCGTCGGCCAGTGGATGGCGCAGCCGGAGCCGGACGGCATGAAGGTGAAAAAAGCGCTGTCGCGCCGCCTGATCCAGCCGGAGAACGTCAGAATGCCTTCGCCGATCGTGACCGATATCGTCATGCCGTCCGAGCTGGGCGCGCAGCCGGAGGCCGCGGTAGCGGCGCCGAAGATCATTCTGCCGGGTGATTTGCCGCCGGGTGAAGGGGGGGCGCTGTGAGTTACGCCTTTACCGATACTCACTGCCATTTCGATTTTCCGCCCTTTACCGGGCATGAGGCCGAGAGCCTGACGCGGGCGGCAAGCGCCGGCGTGCAGCGCATCATCGTCCCGACGGTCACCGCCGATCGCTTTGCCCGGGTGCTGCGACTGGCGCAAGATCACGCGCCGCTGTTCGCCGCGCTGGGGCTGCACCCGCTGTATATCGCGCAGCATCATGAGCCGCAGTTGGAGCAGCTGGCAACGCTGCTGGCCGAACGGCCGCGCAAGCTGGTGGCAGTGGGGGAGATCGGGCTCGATCTGTATATGGACAACCCGCAGTTCGAGCGCCAGCAAAGCGTGCTGCTGGCCCAGCTGAGGCTGGCGAAACAGCATGACCTGCCGGTGATCCTCCATTCGCGTCGCACCCACGATCAGCTGGCCGCGGCGCTGCGGCGCATGCAGTTGCCGCGTCGCGGCGTGGTGCACGGCTTCGCCGGCAGCCTGTCGCAGGCGCAGGCCTTTATCCGCCTTGGCTATTACATCGGCGTGGGCGGCACCATCACCTATGAGCGGGCGCAAAAAACGCGCGGCGTGATGGCGCAGCTGCCGCTCGAGGCGCTGCTGCTGGAGACCGATGCGCCGGACATGCCGCTGGCCGGCTATCAGGGGCAGCCGAATCGCCCCGAACGCGCCGCCGAGGTGTTTCAAACGCTGTGCGAGCTGCGGCCGGAACCGGCCGACGAGATCGCCGCCCACCTGCAACGCAATACTCAGGCACTGTTCGCCATGCCGGATTGATGGGTTTATAACGTGACTTGCGTCACGTTATAAGATTTTCATTTGCGTCTCGTTGTATACATTTGTGACATAAATCGGTGCGAGGGTGACCTCGCTCAGTATAATCCCCCCCGAAACACTCCAATAGCAGACCTCTCTTCATGAGCAGGGATGTACTTTATTTTTTGCAACAGGGAAACTTTGCATGCAACTCATCATGAGTCTGGTCGGTATGGCGGTGCTGATCGCCATTGCGGTGCTGCTCTCCAGCAACCGCCGGGCCATTAAACTGCGCACCGTCGTGTGGGCGTTCATCATCCAGATCGGCATCGGCGCGCTGGTGCTGTATGTGCCGCTGGGCCGCAGCATCCTCGGCAGTATGTCTAACGGCGTGGCAAACGTTATCGCCTACGGCAATCAGGGCATTTCGTTCATCTTCGGCGGGCTGGTGTCCGACAAGATGTTCGAGGTGTTCGGCGGCGGCGGCTTCGTGTTCGCGCTGCGCGTTCTGCCGGTGATCGTGTTCTTCTCCTCGCTGATTGCGGTGCTGTACTACCTCGGCATCATGCAGTTGGTGATCCGCGTGCTGGGCGGCGGCCTGCACAAGCTGCTGGGCACCTCGCGCACCGAATCGCTGTCGGCGACCGCCAACATTTTCGTTGGCCAGACCGAAGCGCCGCTGGTGGTGCGCCCGTATATCGCCACCATGAGCCAGTCAGAGCTGTTCGCCGTGATGTGCGGCGGCCTGGCCTCGGTAGCCGGTTCGGTGCTGGCAGGGTACGCGCAGATGGGCGTGCCGCTGGAATACCTGATTGCCGCGTCCTTCATGGCCGCGCCGGGCGGGCTGCTGTTCGCCAAGCTGATGGTGCCGGAAACCGAGCAGACCCACGATAAAGACGATGCGATGAAGCTGATCGCCGAAGAAGATCGTCCGGCCAACGTGATCGACGCGGCGGCTTCCGGCGCGGCTTCCGGCATGCAGCTGGCGCTGAACGTCGGTGCGATGCTGCTGGCGTTTATCGCGCTGATCGCCTTGCTTAACGGCATTCTCGGCGGTATCGGCGGCTGGTTCGATTATCCGCAGCTGTCGCTTGAACTGATCCTCGGCTGGGTGTTCTCGCCGATCGCCTTCCTGATCGGCGTGCCGTGGAGCGAGGCGATGACCGCCGGTTCGTTTATCGGCCAGAAGATCATCGTCAACGAGTTCGTCGCCTACATGAACTTCGGCGCCTATCTGCGTCCGGACGACGTGGTGGCTGCGGAAGGCCTGCAGGTGCTGTCGGCCCATACCAAGGCGATCATCTCCTTCGCGCTGTGCGGCTTCGCCAACCTCTCCTCGGTGGCGATCCTGCTGGGCGGTCTGGGCAGCATGGCGCCCAACCGTCGCCACGACATCGCGCGTTTCGGTCTGAAGGCCGTGGCGGCGGGCACGCTGTCCAACCTGATGAGCGCCACCATCGCCGGTTTCTTCCTGGCGCTGTAAGCCATCCCGGAGCCCGCGACGGCGCGACCGATCGCGGGACTCCGCCTATACTCTAAGCAACGCGGGTGCTTGCCGCACCCGCGATCTTCAGCCGCTTCTTTAGCGAATTTGTGAACGATATCGCGTTATTTTGTGATGCTCTTCACATATAATTCCGGTCTGTTACAGTGCTATTTCATATAGTGTGACGATGAACGCGAATCGCCCTTGGCATTCGTGTTCAAATAGCTATTACTGGCCGGCCGCAAGGCGGGTGGCCATGTGCGGTGAGAAGGATCTCAGTTGCCGCCGAGGGAACGCCGTTCCCCTGCGCTATCTTCATGGAACCAAGTCCGCTCGCCAACACCCAGGTACTCAGTTGGAGAGTTTTATGACCGAATTAACCGCAGCAGCGCAACGTGCGCTGAACCTGATGGATTTAACCACGCTGAATGATGATGACACCGACGAGAAAGTAATCGCCCTCTGTCGTCAGGCCAACAGCCCGGCCGGCCACACGGCGGCCATCTGCATCTACCCGCGTTTTATCCCGGTAGCGCGCAAGGCGCTGCGTGAGCAAGGCACGCCGGATATCCGTATCGCCACCGTGACCAACTTCCCGCATGGCAACGACGATATCGACATCGCGCTGGCGGAAACCCGCGCGGCCATCGCCTATGGCGCGGATGAAGTGGACGTGGTGTTCCCTTACCGCGCGCTGATCGCCGGCAACGAACAGGTCGGCTTCGAGCTGGTGAAACAGTGCAAGCAGGCTTGTCAGGCGGCCAACGTGCTGCTGAAAGTGATCATCGAAACCGGTGAGCTGAAGCAGGCCGACCTGATCCGCAAGGCGTCCGAAATCGCCATCAAGGCCGGGGCGGACTTTATCAAGACCTCCACCGGCAAGGTGCCGGTCAACGCCACGCTGGAAAGCGCCGAGCTGATGATGTCGGTGATCCGCGATCTGGGCGTGGCGAAGACGGTGGGCTTCAAGCCGGCCGGCGGCGTGCGCACCGCAGAGGATGCGCTGCATTATCTGCAACTTGCCGATCGTATTCTGGGCGAAGGCTGGGCCGATGCGCGGCATTTCCGCTTTGGCGCTTCCAGCCTGCTGGCCAGCTTGCTGACCGCGCTGGGCCACCAGACCCAGACCGCCGGCGGCGGCTACTGATCGATTTCGTTGGCGGGCGCCAGGCGCGCCCGTCTGCACCGACTCTCGGCGACACAGGGGGATGCTTTGTTCCTGGCTCAAGAAATTATTCGTAAAAAACGCGACGGCCAGCCGTTAAGCGAAGCGGAAATCCGCTTTTTCATCAACGGCATTCGCGACAACGTGGTGTCGGAAGGGCAGATCGCCGCGCTGGCGATGACCATTTATTTCCATGACATGAGCATGCCGGAGCGCGTGGCGCTTACCATGGCGATGCGCGATTCCGGTACCGTGCTGGATTGGAAGAGTCTGGCGCTGAACGGCCCGATCGTCGACAAGCATTCGACCGGCGGCGTGGGCGACGTGACCTCGCTGATGCTCGGCCCGATGGTGGCGGCCTGCGGCGGCTATGTGCCGATGATCTCCGGCCGCGGCCTGGGGCATACCGGCGGCACGCTGGACAAGCTGGAAGCCATTCCGGGCTTCAATATTTTCCCGGACGATAACGCCTTCCGCAAAATCATTCAGGACGTCGGCGTGGCGATCATCGGCCAGACCAGCTCGCTGGCGCCGGCGGACAAACGTTTCTATGCCACCCGCGACATTACCGCTACCGTGGATTCGATTCCGCTGATCACCGCCTCCATTCTGGCCAAGAAGCTGGCGGAAGGGCTGGATGCGCTGGTGATGGACGTGAAGGTCGGCTCCGGTGCCTTTATGCCGACCTATGCGCTGTCGCAAGATTTGGCGCAGGCGATCGTCGGCGTGGCCAACGGCGCGGGCTGCAAGACCACCGCGCTGCTGACCGACATGAACCAGGTGCTGGCCTCCAGCGCCGGCAACGCGGTGGAAGTGCGCGAAGCGGTGCGCTTCCTGACCGGCGAATACCGCAACCCGCGCCTGCTGGAAGTGACGCTGGCGCTGTGCGTGGAAATGCTGCTGTCCGGCGGCCTGGCGCAAGACGAGGCCGACGCGCGCGCCAAACTGCAGGCGGTGCTGGACAACGGCAAGGCGGCGGAGGTGTTTGGCCGCATGGTGGCGGCGCAGCAGGGGCCGATAGACTTCGTCGAACGCTACGATAGCTATCTGCCGGCGGCAACGCTGAGCAAGCCGGTGTATGCTGAAAAGCCGGGCATCATCAGCGCCATGGATACCCGCGCGCTGGGCATGGCGGTGGTTTCGCTGGGCGGCGGCCGTCGCCGGGCGAGCGACGCCATCGACTACAGCGTTGGGCTGACCGAAGTGGCGCGCCTGGGTGATAAAGTGGATGCCCAGCAGCCGTTGGCGATGATCCACGCCAACGATGAAGAGAGCTGGCAGCAGGCGGCCGATGCGGTGCGCAGCGCAATGACGCTGAGCGACAAGGCGCCGGAAGCGACGCCGGTGGTGTATAAGCGCATCACGGAATAACCCAAGAATCAGGAACGGCCGCGGCTTTTTCGCGGCCGTCCAAAGCGTGAGAACACGCAGGAGAGCACAGATGAAACGCACATTTATTATGGTATTGGACTCCTTCGGCATCGGCGCCAGCGAAGACGCCGAACGTTTTGGCGACCAGGGTTCCGACACCCTGGGCCACATCGCCGAGGTTTGCGCGCGCGGTGAGGCCAACGTGGGCCGCCAGGGGCCGCTGACGCTGCCTAACCTGAGCCGTCTGGGCCTCGGTAAAGCGGCGGAAGAGTCCACCGGCAACTTCCCGCAGGGGCTGGACCGCAACGCCGACATCATCGGCGCTTACGCTTACGCCAGCGAGCTCTCTTCCGGTAAAGACACGCCGTCGGGCCACTGGGAAATCGCCGGTGTGCCGGTGCTGTTCGACTGGGGCTACTTCACGGACGAGCACAACAGCTTCCCGCAGGCACTGCTGGACAAGCTGGTCGAGCGCGCCAAGCTGCCGGGTTACCTGGGCAACTGTCACTCGTCCGGCACCGTGATCCTCGATCAGCTGGGCGAAGAGCACATGAAAACCGGCAAGCCGATTTTCTACACCTCCGCCGACTCGGTGTTCCAGATCGCCTGCCATGAAGAAACCTTCGGCCTGGATCGCCTGTATGAGCTGTGCGAAATCGCGCGTGAAGAGTTGACCGAAGGCGGCTACAACATCGGCCGCGTGATCGCGCGTCCGTTCGTCGGCGATAAGCCGGGCCACTTCCAGCGCACCGGCAACCGCCACGATCTGGCGGTAGAGCCGCCGGCGCCGACCGTGCTGAAAAAGCTGGTGGACGAGAAAGGTGGTGAAGTGGTGTCGATCGGTAAAATCGCCGACATCTACGCCAACGTCGGCATCACCAAGAAGGTGAAGGCGACCGGCATCGACGCGCTGTTCGACGCGACCCTGATCGAAATGGAAAAGGCCGGCGACAACACCATCGTGTTCACCAACTTCGTGGACTTTGACTCCTCCTATGGCCACCGCCGCGACGTGGCGGGCTACGCTGCCGCGCTGGAGCTGTTCGACCGCCGCCTGCCGGAGCTGCTGAAGCTGGTGAAAGACGAAGACATCATCATCTTCACCGCCGACCACGGCTGCGACCCGACCTGGCCGGGCACCGACCACACCCGCGAACACATCCCGGTGCTGGTTTACGGCCCGAAAGTGAAGCCGGGCTCGCTGGGCCACCGCGAGACCTTTGCCGACATCGGCCAGACCGTCGCCAATTATTTTGGCCTGTCGCCGATGGATTACGGTAAGAGCATGTTCTAAGCCCTGTCTTTCAAGCCGCAGCGTTGTTAGCTTCACGCGTGAACCCCAGTCACTTACTCAAGTAAGCTCCTGGGGATTCACCCGCTAGCTGCCTGGCTGCAACTCGACATTCAAGGCTTAGATGTTTGACGTTTTTATTAAATAAGATTTCTAAAGGAAGAAAATTATGGCTACGCCGCACATTAATGCTGAGATGGGTGATTTCGCTGACGTAGTACTGATGCCGGGCGATCCGCTGCGTGCAAAATACATCGCCGAAACCTTCCTGGAAGGCGCAGTGGAAGTGAACAACGTGCGCGGCATGTTGGGCTTCACCGGCACCTACAAAGGCCGCCGCATCTCCGTAATGGGCCACGGCATGGGCATCCCGTCCTGCTCCATCTATGCGCGTGAGCTGATCGCCGAATTCGGCGTGAAGAAGATCATTCGCGTGGGCTCCTGCGGCGCGGTGCGTGACGATATCAAACTGCGTGACGTGGTGATCGGCATGGGCGCGTGCACCGACTCCAAGGTGAACCGTCTGCGCTTCAAGGACAACGACTACGCGGCGATCGCCGACTTCGACATGGTGCGCAACGCGGTCGACGCGGCGGCGGCGCAGGGCATCCCGGCGCGCGTGGGCAACATCTTCTCCGCCGATCTGTTCTACACGCCGGATCCGGACATGTTCCAGGTGATGAAGAAGTACGGCATCCTGGGCGTGGAAATGGAAGCGGCCGGCATCTACGGCGTGGCGGCGGAGCTGTACGAAGAGTTCGGCTGCAAGGCGCTGACCATCTGCACCGTGTCCGACCACATCCTGCGTCACGAAGCGACCACGGCGGCGGAACGCCAGACCACCTTTAACGAAATGATCGTTATCGCGCTGGAATCCGTGCTGCTGGGCGACAAAGCGTAATACCCCGGCGGGCGTCATCATGGCGCCCGCCCGTCAATCTATTCATTCCGCTTGGCCAGTTTTGGCTAACGCTTTACCTTTCAATTGGTTGTGGATCCCGTTGTTACGGACAATCTATTCACCGAAAGGACAAGAAAACGGCACGAGCGCATTCAGCGCCCAGCCTGAGTTACCCCTGCTTCGGCGCTTCCTGTTTTTTCTCCGGCGCATCCTCTTCGTCGTCTTCCACCGTATTGCCTTCTGCCAACGGCGTGTTGGCGGTCAACAGGTACGGCGACTGCTGCCAGCGGCTGCGGCGGTGTTGCAGCAGGGTGCGCGCCAGAATGATGCCGATCGCCAGCGCCAGCAGGATCATCAGGCGCAGCAGGTTGGTGGTGTTGTCCACCTGCTTGGATTCGGTCGCCAACACGTGGGTGTCGAGGGTGATGCGGATAAAGCCGATCGGGCCGTCTTTGCCCTGAATGGATTCGACCAACTGGTGGTTGAAGTAGCTGCCGGCGCGTTTGCCGTCGAGCGACAGGCGATCGCGTATACTTATCTGTTCCCCGGCGTGGGAGACCAGCGTGCCGTCCAGCTGATACACGCTGACGTCGAGAATGCGGCTGTGATCGGTGAGCTGCTTGAGGATGGCGTCGATGCGCGGGGTGTTGCCGTCGTCGTCCAGCAGCGGCGCCAGGCTGTAGGCGACCTGTTTGGTCAGCGTCTGCGCCAGTTCTTCAACCTGCTCGGATCGCGCCATTTGGTGACTCAGGCTAAAATAAGAGGCGCCCTGCATCAGCAGCACCAGCAAAGCCAGGCAAATCAGGATAATAGCGGTGCGGTGCAGGCGAAATTTCAGTTTAGCGCGAGCCATGCAGGTTCCTTGGGCATCGGGGACACTTTATGTTGCCAGAACCGCTGGCGATAGGATAGCTTGATGCGTCGTTTTATCATGCAGCGTTTTTGTCCATTCAGGAGTCAATGATGTCAAACAGTCTGACCTATTGCGATCTTCCGGCGGAGATCTCTCAATGGCCGGGTCTTCCCCTTTCGCTCAGCGGCGACGAAGTGATGCCGCTGGACTACCGGGCGGGCAATACCGGGTGGCTGTTATACGGCAGAAAGCTGGACAAGGCGCGCATTACGCAATTCCAACGTAAGCTCGGCGCGGCGATGGTGATCGTCACCGCCTGGGGCGTGGACGACTATCAGGTGGTGCGGTTGGCGGGCACGTTGACGCCGCGCGCCAAGCTGTTGGCGGCGGAGAGCGGGCTGGACGTGGCGCCGCTCGGCAAGATCCCACACCTGCGCACGCCGGGGCTGCTGGTGATGGACATGGATTCGACGGCGATCGAGATCGAGTGCATCGACGAGATCGCCAAGCTGGCGGGCGTCGGCGAGCAGGTGGCGGAAGTCACCGAGCGCGCGATGCGCGGCGAGCTGGACTTTACCGCCAGCCTGCGCCAGCGCGTCGGCACGCTGAAAGGGGCCGACGCCAACATCCTCAAGCAGGTGCGCGACGAGCTGCCGCTGATGCCGGGGCTGACCAGCCTGGTGGGCAAGCTGCAGGCGATGGGCTGGCATGTGGCGATCGCCTCCGGCGGCTTCACCTACTATGCCGAATACCTGCGCAACCGGCTGCGGCTGGTGGCGGCAGCGGCCAATGAGCTGGAGATCCGCGACGGCAAGCTGACCGGCGAAGTGCTGGGGCCGGTGGTGGACGCACAGTTCAAAGCCGACACGCTGCTGCGGCTGGCGGAGAAGCTTGAGATCCCGCTGGCGCAGACCGTGGCCATCGGCGACGGCGCCAACGATTTGAAAATGATGCAGGCGGCGGGGTTGGGCATCGCCTACCACGCCAAACCGAAAGTGTATGAAAAAGCGCAGGTGGCGATCCGGCATGCGGATCTGATGGGCGTGCTGTGTATTCTCACCGGCAGCCTGAAACACGAAGTGCGATAACGAAAGATTGAGGTAAGACGTGGCAAAAGCGGCAAAACGGGCATTTGTGTGCAATGAGTGCGGGGCGGACTATCCGCGTTGGCAGGGGCAGTGCAGCGCCTGTCATGCCTGGAACACCATCACGGAAGTGCGTTTGGCCGCGTCGCCCGCAGCGGCGCGCAACGATCGCCTCAGCGGTTATGCCGGCGACGCCGGCGTCAGCAAGGTACAGAAGCTGTCGGAAATCAGCCTTGAGGCTCTGCCGCGCTTCACCACCGGCTTTCTCGAGTTCGACCGCGTGCTGGGCGGCGGCGTGGTGCCCGGCAGCGCCATTCTGATCGGCGGCAACCCCGGCGCCGGCAAGAGCACCCTGTTGCTGCAGGTGCTGTGCAAACTGTCCGAACAGATGAAAACCCTGTACGTCACCGGCGAGGAGTCGCTGCAGCAGGTGGCGATGCGCGCTCACCGTCTGGGGCTGCCGACCGGCGGCCTGAACATGCTGTCGGAAACCAGCATCGAGCAGATCTGCCTGATCGCCGAGCAGGAGCAGCCGAAGCTGATGGTGATCGACTCGATCCAGGTGATGCACATGGCGGACATTCAGTCTTCGCCGGGCAGCGTGGCGCAGGTGCGGGAAACCGCCGCCTATCTGACGCGCTTCGCCAAGACGCGCGGCGTGGCGATCGTCATGGTCGGCCACGTCACCAAAGACGGCTCGCTGGCCGGGCCGAAAGTGCTGGAACACTGTATCGACTGTTCGGTGCTGCTGGATGGCGACGCCGATTCCCGCTTCCGCACTCTGCGCAGCCACAAGAACCGCTTCGGCGCGGTCAACGAGCTGGGCGTGTTTGCCATGACCGAACAGGGGCTGCGCGAAGTCAGCAACCCTTCGGCGATCTTCCTCAGCCGCGGCGACGAAGTCACCTCCGGTAGCTCGGTGATGGTGGTGTGGGAAGGTACCCGGCCGCTGCTGGTGGAGATCCAGGCGCTGGTGGATCACTCGATGATGTCCAACCCGCGCCGCGTGGCGGTGGGCCTGGAGCAGAACCGGTTGGCGATCCTGCTGGCGGTGCTGCACCGGCACGGCGGGCTGCAGATGTCGGATCAGGACGTGTTCGTCAACGTGGTCGGCGGGGTAAAGGTCAGCGAGACCAGCGCCGATCTGGCGCTGCTGATGTCGCTGGTTTCGAGCCTGCGCGATCGGCCGCTGCCGAACGATCTGGTGGTGTTCGGCGAAGTGGGGTTGGCGGGGGAGATCCGCCCGGTGCCGAGCGGCCAGGAGCGCATCTCCGAAGCGGCCAAGCACGGCTTCAAGCGCGCCATCGTGCCGCACGGCAACATGCCGAAGAAGCCGCCGGCCAACATGCAGGTGTTCGGGGTCAAGAAGCTGGCGGACGCGCTGGACGTGCTGGAAGAGTTTTATTAATGTCGCCGACGGCGAGAAAGATATGCTATTTTGTTTAGCATACTAAACGGAGGTGGCCATGCCGCAATTTGATTACCTGAAGACGTCCATTAAGCAAAAGGGCTGTACTTTGCAGCAGGTGGCGGATGCCAGCGGCATGACCAAAGGCTATCTCAGCCAGCTGTTGAACGACAAGATCAAAAGCCCGAGCGCGCAAAAGCTCGAGGCGCTGCACCGTTTTCTCGGGCTGGAGTTCCCGCGTAAAGAGGTTAAAGTCGGCGTGGTGTTTGGTAAATTTTACCCGCTGCACACCGGCCACATCTACCTGATCCAGCGCGCCTGCAGCCAGGTGGACGAGCTGCACGTTATCTTGTGCCATGACGAGCCGCGCGATCGCGAGCTGTTCGAGAACAGTTCGATGTCGCAACAGCCGACGGTCAGCGATCGCCTGCGCTGGCTGCTGCAGACCTTCAAGTACCAGAAAAACATCCATATCCACTCGTTCGACGAACAGGGCATCGAACCCTATCCGCACGGCTGGAACGTGTGGAGCGACGGCATGAAGGCCTTTATGGAACAGAAGGGCATCGTGCCGAGCTTCATCTATTCCAGCGAAGCGCAGGATGCGCCGCGCTACCGCGAGCATCTGGGCATCGAAACCATTTTGGTCGACCCCGAGCGTTCGTTCATGAACATCAGCGGCAATCAGATCCGCCAAGATCCGTTCCGCTATTGGGACTACATCCCGACCGAGGTGAAGCCGTTCTTCGTGCGCACCGTAGCGATCCTCGGCGGCGAATCGAGCGGCAAGTCGACGTTGGTCAACAAGTTGGCCAACATCTTCAACACCACCAGTGCCTGGGAATATGGCCGCGATTACGTGTTTTCGCACCTGGGCGGCGACGAGATGGCGCTGCAGTATTCCGACTACGACAAAATTGCCCTCGGGCAGGCGCAATACGTGGATTTCGCGGTCAAGTACGCCAACAAGGTGGCGTTTATCGATACCGATTTCGTGACTACGCAGGCATTTTGCAAAAAGTACGAAGGGCGTGAACACCCCTTCGTGCAGGCGCTGATCGACGAATACCGTTTCGATCTGGTGATCCTGCTGGAAAACAACACGCCGTGGGTGGCGGACGGCCTGCGCAGCCTCGGCAGCACCGCCGATCGCCTGGCGTTCCAGCGCCTGCTGGAGGAGATGCTGCGCGCCAACAACATCGAGTACGTGCACGTTGAGTCCAGCGATTACGAAGAGCGTTTCCTGCGCTGCGTCGAGCTGGTGCAACAGCTGCTGGCGGCGGACGCCGGCCGGTTGAGCGCGCCCGCCCATCGTCACGCGGCAGGCTGAGTAAAATTAGCGTAATGTGCGATCGATGCGGCAGAAACGCCACCCAGGCGCACATTTAACGGCTTGTTTAAACATGGTTCATTCGACAGCGACTAAGTTAAGATTTTCTTTACAATAACGCTTAGAAGAAGACATGTCTTATCGCTTACTCGCTCTCTGGTTGGTCTGCTATGCCGCAGCCTGGACGCTGCTGACTGTTCATCTCGATCCTACCCTGCCTTACGACGCCGTCGAGGCGCTCAACTGGGGCCTCAACGGCGAGTGGGGCTCACCGAAAAATCCGTGGCTGGTCGGTGCGGCGATGCATCCGGCGATCTGGCTGTCGTGGCTGCCGCTGAACGTTTACTGGTATGGCGGGCACTTCATCGCCATCGCCATCGGCATGTTGGGCGTCTGGCTGTTGGCGCGGCGCCTGAGCGGCAGCACCTCGCTGGCCTGGATGGCGCTGCTGACGCTCAACCTGTCCGGCATCATCAATTTCGACATTATTCCCTACAACGACAACTACCTGTTGGTGATGCTGTGGCCGTGGATGGCGCTGTTCTTCCACATGGCGATCTCGCGTTCGGCCAACTGGTGGCCGGCCTTCGCGTTGGTGGCCGGTCTGGCGATGATGGCGAAATACTCGACCTTCGCCTTCGTCTATTTCGTGGCGCTGTCGACGCTGTTCGTACCGCAGGTCCGCCGCTGCTATCGGCAGCCGCAGTTCTATCTGGCGGTGGCGATCTGGCTGGCGTTGGTGTTGCCGAACGTGTTCTGGCTCTGGAACCACGACTTTGCCGCCTTCAAATGGGTGGATTCGCAGATCAAGATGCAGCTCAACCTCGACATGCTGCAGTCGCTGCTGCTGGTGTTCTATCCGTCGCTGGTGCTGTGGGCGATCCTGCGGCGCAGCGGGGCGGTGCTGGCCTGGCCATCGGCGTTGCCGATGCGGGTGCTGTTGTGGATCTATCTGTTGCCGCTCGGCATTATCACTTTCTGGTTCTCCTTCAACGTCGGCGGCCGGTTGACCGAGTGGCTGCAGCCGTTCTTCATGCTGGCGCCCGCGCTGCTGGTCGGCTGCGTGCGTCAGCCGCCGGTGCGTTCACTGCGCGCGGCGACCCTCGGGCTGATGTGCGCAGCGCTGGCGGTCTATCTGGGGTATGCCGCAGTGATGGTGGGCAACGTGCGCAACGCCGGCCAGAAAATGGTGGGTATCAAGGCGTTCAGCGCCGGGGTGGAGCGGCAGTGGCAGGAGCGGTATGGCGTCGATCTACGCTACGTTGGCGGCGAATACCTGTCGCAGTGGATGACGGTGTACGCCGGTTCCCGGCCGCAGACCATTACGCGTTGGTCCAATCATACGCGCCCGAATATCTACAACGTCAACATCAGCTATCCGCAGATTGCGCAGCACGGCGTCGCCCTGTTCGGCCGGTTGGGCGAAGACTGCGCGCACAGCGACTTCGGCGGTGAGTTGGCCCACTGGCCGAAGATGCGCCTCGATTGGCAGCAGACGCTGACGTTCCGCGCCGATCCGCATGCCGACGAGCAGACGCTGTGCGTCGGCTTCGTCCGCCCGCAGTAACGGCGGCGCAGGGCGCCGCCGCGATTCAGACTTAGTAAGCGATAACCAGCTTGCCTTGCATATGGCCGCCGAGCAACTGTCGATGCGCGGCGGTCAGCGTGTCTACCGACAGCCCGTGCAGGGTTTCGCTCAGCGTGGTGCTCAGCTTGCCTTCGTCCAGCAACTGCGCCATCTGCTGCAGGATCTTGCCTTGCTGCGCGATGTCCGGGGTGGTGAACATGCTGCGGGTGAACATGAATTCCCAGTGCAGCGCGGCGCTTTTCAGCTTCAGCGCGTTTTGATCCAACGGCTGCGCGTTCTCGACGATGGTGCAGATATGGCCCAGCGGCGCGACCAGCTCGGCCATCACCGGCCAGTGGCCGTCGGTATCGTTCAGGCACAGGATGTAATCCACCTGCTCGATGCCGTGCTGAGCCAGGTTGCCTTTCAGATCGCGGTAGTCCACCACCAGATCGGCGCCGCGTTCACGGCACCAGGCGGCGGATTCCGGCCTTGAGGCGGTGGCGATCACTTTCACCTTGCTGCGCAATGCGGCCAGCGGAATGGCCAGCGAGCCGACTCCGCCGGCGCCGCCGATGATCAACAGCGTCTTGTGCTCCGGCGCATTCTGAATGTTCAGGTGTTCGAACAGCGCCTCCCAGGCGGTGAGGGCGGTGAGCGGCAGGGCGGCGGACTCGGCCCAGTTCAGGCTGCGCGGCTTGTGCGCGGCGATGCGTGAGTCGATCAGCTGGTGGCTGCTGTTGCTGCCGGGACGGGTGATGTCGCCGGCGTACCAGACTTCATCGCCGGGCTTGAAGCCGCTGACGCCGCTGCCCACGCCCACCACGATGCCGCTGGCGTCCCAGCCGAGAATGCGCGGCTGCTGCAGGCCGCTTTTCTGCAGACCGGCGTGCACTTTGGTGTCCACCGGGTTGACCGACACGGCTTTCACCTCCACCAGCAGATCGTACTGGCCGGGAACCGGCATATCCGGTGAAATTTCGATGAAACCGGCGGGGTTCTGCGGGTCTACGGCAATGGCTTTTATCGACATGATTGTACTCCTTTCAAATGATGCCCCCAGTGTAGACCCGCGGCAGTGGGGTGATAAGATGGACAATATCTAACTGAGTGTTCGTTTAAGGTGAACAATGGAATTCAAACAGCTGCAGGACATGGCGCTGTTCGCGCTGGTGGCGGAGTGCGGCAGCTTCACCGCCGCCGCACAGCGCGTGGGATTGCCGAAATCCAGCGTCAGCCAGCGCATCAGCCAGCTCGAACAGACGCTGGGGCTGCGCTTGCTCAACCGCACCACGCGCCAGCTGAACCTGACCTTCGCCGGTGAGCGTTATCTGGAACATTGTCAGGCGATGATGTCCGCCGCCGAACGCGCCGATCTGGCGCTGCAGCGGCTGCGCGATAACCCGAGCGGCCGCCTGCGCATCTCGACGCCCGCCGGGCTGGGGGCGACCCTGGTGGCGCGGCTGGCGGCGGATTTTCAGCGCCAGTACCCGGACGTTTCGCTGGAGGTGTCGGTGTCCGATGCCATGGTGGATCTGGTACAGGAAGGCTTCGATGCCGCGTTGCGCACCGGCAAGCCGCAGGATTCTTCGCTGATCGGTCGCCGTCTCGGGTATGCGCCGCGCTATCTGTTGGCGGCGCCGTCCTATCTGGCGCAGCATCCGCCGATCGAACACCCGCAGCAGCTGCAACAGCATCGCTGCATCGCCCACCGCGCCTGGACGGCCTGGAATCTGCGCTGCGGCGACGACTATTACCGTTGGCAGCTGCCGCTGGCGCACACCACCGACAACCTGCTGTATGCGCGTGAATGCGCTATCGCCGGTGCGGGGATCACGTTGTTGCCGGCGTTTCTCAGCCGCGAGGTGGTGGCGCAGAAGCTGTTGGTGGAAGTCTTGCCGGCGTGGCGCGCGGAGGGTAATGAGCTGTATCTGGTCTACCCGAGCCGCAAGCTGAATTCCCCGGCGCTGGCCTGTTTTATCGATGTGGTGCTGCAGCACCCGGCGTTTGATGACTACGCGCGCGAGCTGGCGCGGGAATAAAAAAAGGCGCCGCATGCGGCGCCTGGGGGATTACTTGGCGATCTTCTTGTACTTGATGCGGTGCGGCTCGAGCGCGTCGGCGCCCAGCGTACGCTTCTTGTACTCTTCGTACTCGGTGAAGTTGCCTTCGAAGAATTCCACCTTGCCCTCGTCCTGGTAGTCCAGGATGTGGGTGGCGATACGGTCGAGGAACCAACGGTCGTGCGAGATCACCATGGCGCAGCCAGGGAATTCCAGCAGGGCGTTTTCCAGCGCGCGCAGGGTTTCGATATCCAGGTCGTTGGTCGGTTCATCGAGCAGCAGCACGTTGCCGCCAACCTGCAGCAGCTTGGCCAGGTGCAGACGGCCACGCTCACCGCCGGACAGCTCGCCCACGCGTTTGCCCTGATCGACGCCCTTGAAGTTGAAGCGGCCGACATAGGCGCGGCTCGGCATCTCGGTGTTGCCGATGCGCATGATGTCCTGCCCGCCGGAAACTTCTTCCCACACGGTTTTCGAGCCGTCCATGCTGTCGCGGAACTGATCGACGGACGCCAGCTTGACGGTATCGCCCAGCACGATGCTGCCGGAGTCAGGCTGTTCCTGACCGGACATCATGCGGAACAGCGTGGATTTACCCGCGCCGTTCGGACCGATGATGCCGACGATTGCCCCTTTCGGCACTGAGAACGACAGGTCGTCGATCAGCAGGCGGTCGCCGTAGGACTTGCGCAGGTTGCTGACTTCGACCACTTTATCGCCCAGGCGTGCGCCAGGTGGAATGAACAGTTCGTTGGTTTCGTTGCGTTTCTGGTATTCGGTGTTGTTCAGCTCTTCGAAGCGGGCCAAACGGGCCTTGCCTTTGGACTGACGGCCTTTGGCACCCTGACGCACCCACTCCAGCTCTTTCTCGATCGACTTGCGACGAGCGGCTTCGGCGGAGGCTTCCTGCGCCAGACGCGCGTCTTTCTGCTCCAGCCAGGAAGAGTAGTTGCCTTCCCATGGAATGCCCTCGCCGCGGTCCAGTTCGAGGATCCAGCCGGCCACGTTATCCAGGAAGTAACGGTCGTGGGTGATCGCCACCACGGTGCCTTCGAAATCGTGCAGGAAGCGTTCCAGCCAGGCCACGGACTCGGCGTCCAGGTGGTTGGTCGGTTCGTCCAGCAGCAGCATGTCCGGTTTTTCGAGCAGCAGGCGGCACAGCGCTACGCGGCGACGCTCACCCCCGGACAGGTGGGCGATTTTGGCGTCCCAGTCCGGCAGGCGCAGCGCATCGGCGGCGCGTTCCAGTTGGGCGTTGAGGTTGTGACCGTCGTGCGCCTGAATGATCTCTTCCAAGCGGCCCTGTTCGGCGGCCAGCTTGTCGAAGTCTGCGCCTTCTTCCGCGTACAGCGCGTACACTTCGTCCAGGCGTTTCAGCGCGCCGACCACTTCTGCCAGCGCTTCTTCCACCGATTCACGCACGGTGTGTTCGAGGTTAAGCTGCGGCTCCTGCGGCAGGTAACCGATCTTGATGCCCGGCTGTGGGCGCGCTTCCCCTTCGATGTCGGTATCGATGCCGGCCATGATGCGCAGCAGGGTGGACTTACCGGCGCCGTTCAGGCCCAGTACGCCGATTTTGGCCCCAGGGAAGAAGCTCAGGGAGATGTTTTTCAAAATATGACGCTTCGGCGGTACGACCTTGCCGACGCGGTGCATGGTATAGACGTATTGAGCCACGTTGCTCTAAGCCTCTCTATATCAGTATTTATAGGATGTCTGGCGGCATGAGTGTAGCCCGTTTCGATCTCGGATCCCAGACATCGCTCAGCGATCGCTAAGTATAACCGTTTATGCGCCGATAAAGGCGCATATTGGTGGCTTATGGCGTGACGACGATCGCGACGCGGCGGTTTTCCGCGCGGCCGCTGGAGGTGCGGTTATCGGCAACGGGATCGCGCTTGCCCATGCCGCGGGTTTCGATATTGGCGCGCGGAATGCCGACGCTGGCCAGCAGATCGGCCACCGCATCGGCGCGGCGCAGGGAGAGCTGATCGTTATAGCTGTCTTCACCGTAGTTGTCGGTATGGCCGTCCAGGCGGAACTTGGTGATGCCGACGCTCAGCAGCGCACGGCCCATCTTCTGCACCGTCTCGGTGCTTTCCGGGTTCAGCTTGCCGATGTTGTTGCCGAACAGCACCTTATCCGACAGGCCAAACTCCCAGCCGTTATCGGTCAGCTTGAAGCCCTGCGATTGCAGCAGCGCGATCTGCTCGGGCGTCAGGCCCTGCGGCTTGCTCTGGCAGCCGGCGAGCGCCAGCAGGGCGACGAACACCATCGTCAGCAGTGAAAAACGACCTTTAAACAGTTGCTGTATCATAGTCAAAATCCCTAGTTCAAGTGTTATAGCCGGGGCTCTTATTTATGTATAGCCAGCCGCCAGCCTCCGTTATAACGATGCTTTGCCTGATACATCGCATCGTCAGCTTCGTGCAAAAGACCCTGAGGCGTCGAGGCGTGATCAGGGTACAGCGCAATACCGATACTCAGAGAGGTAATGACCGCCTCGTCGTTCGGCAAAATGACCGGTTGCGTCATGCAGTCGATGATGTTGTCAGCGATCTGCAGGACATCTTCCGTGCCGTGTACCGGCGCCAGCAGCACGGCGAATTCATCCCCGCCCAGACGCGCGACCAGATCGGTCTCGCGCAGCTGCGCGCGAATGCGTCCGGCAATGGTGGTCAGCACCGCATCGCCTGCGGCGTGGCCGTAACTGTCGTTCACTTCCTTGAAGCGATCGCCGTCGATAAACAGCACCGCCAATTTTGCCGGCGGCTCGATATCGCCCAGGGCGCGGCTCAGCCGCCCTTCGAAGAAGGCGCGATTCGGCAAGCCGGTCAGGCTGTCGTGCGTCGCCCGGTGGGCCAGCGAGTCGTTCTCCTGCTTCAGGTGGGCCTGCCAGGCCTCCAGCTCGTCGAGCAAGCCGTTGAAATCGTTGCTGAGCTCATGCAGCTCGGCGATCGGCGCCGACGGCACCCGCAGGCCGAAGGTGCGATCGCGGCGCACCGCGTGCGCCACGTTGGCGATGTCGTCCAGCGAACTGACGATGCCGACCAGCATACGGCGCGACAACACCAGGGCGCACAAGGTACTGAGCACCAGGCAGGCGATCATGCCGACCATGCCGCGCAACAGGAAACGCAGCAGGCTGCCGCCGTTGCCGCTCAGCCAGACCTGGCCGACCTGCTTACCCTCGTGGGTGATGGGCAGGATGACCGGTTCGGGCAGCGCCCAGTGTGCGACGATCTGCTCCAGGCCGTGCAGCGGCCCATCGGTGGGATGGCGCCAGTTGGCCAGCATCTTGCCGTTGTTGTCGAGGATCCGCGCGTCCGATACTTCTTCGTTGGAGGCGATCAGCATCAGCGCCTCGCGCGCGGCGGTGCGGTCTTCAAACACCACGGCGGCCTCGACGGTATAACTGATGGAGCGCGCGATCAGGTGCAGGTTGTGGTTGGCATAGGCGCGCAGTGCAAACAGCGCCACCAGCGTCAAAAAGATGCCGGCGGTGCCGACGGCGATCAGCGCCAGCCCAAGATGCACCCGCTGCAGCACTCGGCCCAGCGTCGGGCGCGCATTGCCGGAACGGTTTTTACGCAACAGCCTCATAGCGGCGGCGCCTGTTTGCGTGCCAGCTGCAGCACGTTGGGGTGGACGCGCACGCCGCTGCGCGCCAGGGCGTCCAGGTTGACCTTGAAGCTGGCCTGATCCCCATCGATCTGCAGGCAAAATGCGCTGCCGGCGGAGCATTCGCTATCGTTCTCGCTGATGCTGAGAATGGAGTTGCCGGAAATGCGCTGCATGAAATTTTGTCTCTGCGCGGCGGTGATGTTCCCTAAGTAGATAACATCGCAGCCGGTACTCAGCGTTGGGCTGTCGAACGGCACGCGCTCGGCTTTAATCGGACGCGGGGCGCTGAGCAGGATCGGATCGAACAACCCTTCGGCATACTGGGTGGGTGCGGTCACGCACAACCGGATCGGATTGGGTTCACGCGACCAGCGGGCGTAGCTGATGATGCCGACCACCACGGTCGTTACGGCGTGCGTGCGCTTTTGATAGGGATCATCGGCGGCGCGCGCAGGCCCGGGCAACGTCAGCAGCACCAACAAAACGATCAGCAACAGGCGACCGATATTCAGGCGTGCGGCATGGAAGCCCGGCACGGGGCTTTTTGCGCAACGCATCGCTATCGCGGTCTTACTTGCCATTTTCACCCGCCATTCCGGCCTGATCCACCGCCCGCAGGCCGTGGCCTGACAAGGAAAAATCCGGCCCGCTTGAAGGGACAATCGTTTTGCTGAAAGCTGTCAGTCGCACTGCCTAATGAACACTATCTAACCCATAATTGGCGCGGATTGTATTATAAGATGTCTTCGTTGGGCGCTTTATGTGCTGTTTTCTCGGAATTATCCTACTTATTTTTGATAGTATAAAAATGCCTACCCGGGTTTGCCACCGCTTTTCTGCAAAGTTGGCGCGTTTGGCCAGCTGTCAGGCGATTTGCGCAACGACTGCGTCATTTCGAAAATGTAATAATGTGATAGCTAATAATTAAAAAGTATTTTACTTCTCCAATAAGCACCGGGGCGGCTAATAAAAATCCGGTGGCTGGAAATATCCCGCCGGCCTGATTTGTCAGCCAAAGTAAACGTTTTTTACCTGGCTCCCGTCATGGCGATACACTTCTTCTTCTACAGTATTGAATGGATAAGCGATTGCGCTGTCTATGGTAGATATCTGCGTCCGGGCCGTGCGCCCGGCTTTATTTTGTCCCGCGGCGCCGTGGCGCGGCGGTCACCGGGGAGCTGGGCGGCTCCTGCGGTATAACCAGTGAGGAAAGAGCGAGGATGGTCAAGGTGGACAAGCGACGGCTGTTGGCGATGGGGCTGTGCCTGACGGCGTTTTCCGGCGCGGCGCTGGCGGATTCTCTGGATGCGCAACGTCAGCGCTACCAGCAGATCAAACAGGCGTGGGACGGCAATCAGATGGACGTGGTGGCGCAGCTGATGCCGACGCTGCGCGATTACCCGCTTTATCCTTACCTGGAATACCGCGAGCTGACGCAGGATCTGAGTCAGGCGGGGTTCTCCGAGGTGAACGACTTTATCAAACGCAACCCGACGCTGCCGCCGGCGAAATCACTGGCGCCGCGCTTCGTCAATGAGCTGGCGCGTCGCGAAGACTGGCGCACCCTGTTGGCCTTCAGCCCGCAGCCGCCCAAACCGGTGGCGGCGCGCTGCAACTATTACTACGCCAAGTGGGCCACCGGCGATCAGCAGGCGGCCTGGAGCGGCGCCGACGAACTGTGGCTGAACGGCAAAACGCTGCCGAGCGCTTGCGATCGGCTGTTCAGCGTCTGGCGCGGCGCGGGCAAGCAGACGCCGCTCGATATTCTGGCGCGCATGAAGCTGGCGCTGAAAGAGGGTAACAGTTCACTGGTCAGCAACCTCTACAGCCAACTGCCGGCCGACTACCAGACCATGGGCAACGCCCTGGTGCGCTTGCAAAACGATCCGACCACCGTGGAAGCCTTCGCCCGCAGCGTGGGGCCGACCGACTTTACCCGCGCCGCCACCGGCATCGCCTTTGAGCGCCTGGCGCGGCAGGATGTGGAAAACGCGCGGGCGATGATCCCGACGCTTGCGCGGCTGCAGAAAATGAGCGACGACGAGCGGCTGGGGCTGGAAGAGGCGGTGGCCTGGCGCCTGATGGGCAGCGATGCCACCTTTGAACAGGCGCAGTGGCGCGATCAGGTGATCCTGCGCAGCCGTTCGCCTTCGCTGCTGGAGCGCCGGGTGCGCATGGCGCTGGGTAACGGCGATCGGCAGGGCGTGGCGACCTGGCTGGCGCGCCTGCCGGAAGAGTCGCGCAACAAGGATGAGTGGCGCTACTGGCGCGCCAGTCAACTGATGGACGAAGGGAAACGCGCCGAAGGCGAGGAGATATTGCGTAACCTGATGACCGAACGCGGCTTCTATCCGATGGTGGCGGCGCAGAAGCTGAACGCCACTTATCCGGTGATGGTGGCGGTGGCGGCCAAGCCGCGCGCGTCGCTGACCGACGGGCCGGAAGTCGCCCGGGTGCGCGAGCTGATGTACTGGAATATGGACAACCTGGCCCGCAGCGAGTGGGGTTCCTACGTCGCCAGCCGCAGCCGGCCGGAACAAGAGGCGCTGGCGCGTTACGCCTTTGAGCAAAAATGGGCCGATCTGAGCGTGCAGGCGACCATCGTCGGCAAGCTGTGGGATCACCTGGAGGAACGCTTCCCGGTCGCCTGGCCGCAGGAGTTCCGCCGCGCCACCGATGACAAGGGGATCACCACCAGCTATGCGATGGCGATAGCGCGTCAGGAGAGCGCCTGGAATCCGAAGGCACAGTCGCCGGTTGGCGCTTCCGGCCTGATGCAGGTGATGCCGCGCACCGCGCAGCATACGGTGCAGATGTTCAACATCCCCGGTTACGTCGGCCCGAGCCAGCTGTTCGATCCGCAGACCAACATCACCATCGGCACCAGCTATCTGGAGTCGGTCTATCAGCAGTTCGGCCGCAACCGCATCCTGTCGACCGCCGCCTATAACGCCGGCCCGTCGCGGGTGAACACCTGGCTGGGCAACAGCGCAGGGCGGATCGATCCGGTGGCGTTCATCGAAAGCATTCCGTTCTCGGAAACCCGTGGCTACGTCAAGAACGTGCTGGCCTATGACGCGTTTTACCGCTATCTGACGCACCGGCCGGCCAAGGTGCTGACCGACGCCGAGTGGCAGAGACGTTATTGATTTTGACGGCCCTATGGTATGCTGCTGTACTAGTTAAATAGTATGGTGGCTGCCATGACGCAATTATCGTTAAACGACCCCGCTCTTTCAGAACAAGGCAATGAGGATTGGCTGCGCTTCGTCGCGCTGCTGCAGAATTCGTTTGCGCAAGAACTGCATCAACCGCTGCTGCAGCTGATGCTGACGCCGGACGAGCGCACCGCGCTGGGCACTCGGGTACGGATCATTCAGGAACTGATGCGCGGCGAAATGAGCCAGCGTGAGCTGAAAAATGAACTGGGCGCGGGGATTGCCACCATCACCCGCGGATCGAACAGCCTGAAAGCGGCTTCACCGGCGCTGAAACAGTGGCTTGAGCAGCAGTTGCTGCACGACGCGCCCTAACAGGCTCGGGGTTATTGCTGATAGATGGCGTTGTGGAACGGCACCAGCGCCAGCAGCAGCGCCTGATGATAAACGCTGGTGCGGCTCAGCCGGCCGTCGGTGAAGACGCCGATGGCGCCGCCCTGACGCTTCACCTCGGGGTTGCCGGTGATTGCCGCCATTTCGCTGCCCAATTCGCGACCGGCGCGAATACCTTGTAAGATGACTTCCGGCAGCATCAGGCTCGCCGAGCGGGATTCGCCGCGGATGTGCGGGTTCTCGATGGTCATCCAGGCGAAGGTCATATTCTCTTCAATCCCGGCTTCTACGCCGACCCAAAAATCGGCCTCGGGCCTGACCTGGCGCGCTTCCATGACGCGTTGGCGCGAGCCGGTGCGCGTTTCGTGATTGCCTATCGGCTGCAGCGAGACGCCGCTGGCGACGTCGACGGCTTCAATGCGATAGTGGCCCGCGCCGAAGACGTCGTCGAAGGCCAGTTGAATAGCCTTGATCTTTGCCGGGTTGGTAGTTGCAGCGACAACATGGTACATAACGGGTTTGATATCCTTCTGGCCGATACGCCGGGCAGCGGCAAAAGCGCCGCCGGGCCGGGGATAAACGCAAATTTCACGCAGTATAACGGAAAACAAAAATGTTACAGGTATACCTCGTTCGCCATGGCGAAACGGAATGGAACGCGGCTCGCCGCATCCAGGGTCAGTCCGACAGCCCGTTAACCGCCATGGGTGAACACCAGGCCCGTCTGGTCGCCAGGCGCGTCAGCAAAGAAGGCATTACGCATATCATTACCAGCGATCTGGGGCGCACGCGCCGCACCGCGCAGATCATCGCCGAAGCCTGTGGCTGCGAAGTGATTTGCGATCCGCGTTTGCGTGAGCTGCACATGGGGGTTCTGGAAGAACGCCTGATCGACAGTTTGACGCCGCAGGAAGAGCAGTGGCGCAAACAGATGGTCGATGGTACTCCTGACGGCCGTATCCCTCAAGGCGAATCCATGGAGGAGCTGGGCGAGCGCATGCGTGCCGCGCTGGAGAGCTGCTTGATGCTGCCGGAAGGCAGCAAGCCGCTGCTCGTCAGCCATGGCATCGCGTTGGGGTGTTTGATCAGTACGGTGCTCGGGCTGCCGGCCTATGCGGAACGTCGCCTGCGCTTGCGCAACTGCTCACTGTCGCGCGTCGATCACCAGCAGAGCCCGTGGCTGGCTTCCGGCTGGATAGTGGAAACGGCGGGCGATGTCACGCATCTGGACATGCCCGCGTTGGACGAACTGCAGCGTTAACGTCGAATCGGGATCAGGTAATCGCACTTGATCTCGATAGGCGCCTGATGCGGACGGCGCTCGCCTTTCGGATAGAAACGCTCGATGTCGTGCCCCTTGCGGCGCGTCAGCTGGAGCGCCGGCAGGCAGGTGCCGTACACCGTCAGGATGAAGTCTTGCAGCCCCTCGGTGGGCCCTTCATAGCTGAACATCGCGAATTCACCGCCCGGCAACACCAGCGGCTGGCCTTCCTGTACTTTGTCAGGCACCTGATCCGGCTCCAGCGCCGTGGTGTACAGCACTTCCTGTTCGTCGTCCTTCTCCTGGCTCGGGCGCGAGTGGTGCAGCCCGTACAACACCGGCGGCAGGGTATCGACGTCACCGAGGAACTGGCGCCAGAACTGCGAGCGCAGTTCGGTGCGCACGGTGGTGATCTGTTCCAGCGTACAGGAGTAGCTTTGGGTCAGGCCAACCAGATGCTTATCCGGCAACGAAACGAATTCCGGCTGCGGCAGGGTGAAGGCCCCCAGACGGATCGGCGGACAGATGCCGAACGCGTTCCAGTCTTCGGCACGGCGGTACAGCGCTGGCGTTTGCGCAAACTGTTTTTTGAAGGCGCGGGTGAAGGTCTGCTGCGAGTCGAAACGGTATTGCAGGGCGATATCCAAAATCGGCCGGCCGGTCAGACGCAGCGCGACGGCGGCTTTGGACAGCCTCCTTGCCCGGATGTAAGCACCGATGGCGTTACCGGTAATATCTTTGAACATCCGTTGCAGATGCCATTTGGAGTAGCCGGCCTTGGCCGCCACGTTATCCAGCGACAAGGGTTGGTCCAAATGGCTTTCCAGCCAGCTAAGCAGATCACGAATGATACCGGCTTGATCCATAGATCTTCCTCGTAAAGCTTGGGGGTAGGAACCCGAACTGTTGATTCGTCACGCTGGTGCTGCGCTATCAGACCGATCCATGAGCCATTATGCGTTGCACTCTTTGCCTCTGCTGCGCATGCCGCGCCAGAGTTGGATTGGGGTACACCGTAGTGGGCGCAAAGAAATAACGACGCCGCATCATAGCAATTTTTTTACTCCGCGACTCTCAAAGATTTTTGTCACGCTCTGTGCTAAAACGGACGGTGCGGAGCCGTAAAAAACCGATTCCGTGAGCTTAGACATAAATAATGGCGATCGCCGAACCTATTTTTGCGGCAAGGTTATATCGGAGTTAAGTAAATGAAAAAAGGCTGGATATTTTTATTCGGTTTGGTTTGCGCAACCGTTGGCAGCGCGCAGGCGGAGCAGGTAGGTTCCGTTGATACGGTGTTTAAATTGTTGGGGCCAGACCACAAAATCGTGGTGGAAGCGTTCGACGATCCGGATGTTAAAAATGTAACTTGTTATATCAGCCGCGCCAAAACCGGCGGCATCAAAGGCGGCCTGGGGCTGGCGGAAGACACCGCCGACGCGGCCATTTCCTGCCAGCAGGTGGGGCCTATCGAGCTGAGCGACAAGATCAAAAACGGCAAGGCGGAAGGCGATGTGGTGTTCCAGAAACGCACCTCGCTGGTGTTCAAGAAGCTGCAGGTGGTGCGCTTCTACGACGCCAAGCGCAATTCGCTGATTTACCTCAGCTACTCCGACAAGGTGATCGACGGCTCGCCGAAGAACGCGCTGAGCGCGGTGCCGATCATGCCGTGGGCCGAGACGAAATAAAAAAAACGGGGTTCAGCATGCTGAACCCCGTTTTCATGACGGCAGGCCGGAATTACTCTTCCAGATCGCCGCAGAAGCGGTAGCCTTCGCCGTGAATGGTGGCGATGATTTCCGGCGTGTCCGGCGTCGATTCGAAGTGTTTGCGAATGCGACGGATGGTGACGTCCACGGTACGGTCATGCGGCTTCAGCTCGCGGCCGGTCATTTTCTTCAGCAGTTCGCCACGGGACTGGATCTTGCCCGGGTTTTCGCAGAAGTGCAGCATGGCGCGGAATTCGCTGCGCGGCAGCTTGTACTGTTCGCCGGCCGGGCTGATCAGCGAGCGGCTGTTGATGTCCAGCTCCCAACCGTTGAACTTGTAGCTCTCGACCAGGCGGCGCTCTTCGCCCAGGCTGCCCAGGTTCATGGTACGCGACAGCAGGTTGCGTGCGCGGATGGTCAGCTCACGCGGGTTGAACGGTTTGGTGATGTAATCGTCGGCGCCGATTTCCAGGCCGAGGATTTTATCCACTTCGTTATCGCGACCGGTCAGGAACATCAAGGCGACGCTGGCCTGTTCGCGCAGTTCGCGCGCCAACAGCAGGCCGTTTTTGCCTGGCAGGTTGATGTCCATGATGACCAGATTGATATCATTTTCAGACAGGATATTGTGCATCTCTGCACCATCATTGGCTTCATGAACAATGTAGCCTTCCGCCTCGAAAATGCTCTTCAGGGTGTTACGAGTGACTAACTCGTCTTCGACAATCAGAATGTGCGGGGTCTGCATATTTGCTACCTAAAATTGCCAACAAAATAGAAAATCGGAAGTACAGAAGTCTCTGTTTTCTTAGAGGAGGGCAGAGATAGCGCCACGTTCCCTCTCAGCAAATGACTAAAGTACGTAAACTCGTTCTTGATGCACTTTCCATCTCATGTCAACAAGATCGCTAGCCTGGTGGGGATGCTGTTCCCTACAACCCCTTGGGGTGCCAAATCGGCGCATATCCTAACCCCATTAACAGCAATATAACAGCGCGTGCCGAATTCATCACCCAACAAAACTACGCTTTGTTGACATATATCAAATTCAATTGTAGCACGTTAACAGATTTGTGAAAAACACTTACAGAAATGCCAGTTTAAGTCACAGAACCTCAAATTCTGTGAACGATTCAGCATTATCCGGCCCGATAGGATACAATTATTCGCTTATTGATCATCGTCTTGTTTTAACTCATTGATAAATAAATGCAGTAAAACATAAGCACGAATAATGACTATTACGACGGGTTTATTAGCTCAACGAGCCGTTTAATCTTGTTTGTTGCTATTAACGCGTTTATTGTTACGCAATTGTAAATATAAGCGGGCGCTGCGCCACCGTCAAAAACGCAGGCCCGCCTTCGGTGGAAGAGTGATGCAGCTTCATATTGTTTTAGTGGCTCCGGCGCGGCCGGAAAACGTTGGCGCGGCGGCGCGCGCGATGAAAACCATGGGCTTCACGTCGTTGCGCATCGTCGACAGCGAGGCGCACCTGCAGCCGGCGGCGCGCTGGGTGGCACACGGGGCCGGCGAGATCCTCGACGGCGTGCAAACGTTCGCCACGCTGGAGCAGGCGCTGGCGGACGTGGATTTCACCGTCGCCACTACCGCCCGCAGCCGCGCGCGTTTTCACTACTACTGCACGCCGCCTGAGCTGCTGGAACAGTTGAGCGAGCGTAAGCAGTGGGTCGGCCAGGCCGCGCTGGTGTTCGGCCGTGAAGATTCCGGCCTGACCAACGAAGAGCTGGCGCTGGCAGATTTGCTGACCGGCGTGCCGATGCAGGCGGACTATCCGTCGCTTAATCTGGGGCAAGCGGTGATGGTGTACTGCTACCAGTTGGCGAGCTTGATGGGCGTCAGCACGCCGCAGGAAACGGCGGCGTCGGAAGGGCAGCTCAAGGCGCTGCGCCGCCGTGCCGATGCCTTGTTGAACGCATTGGAGGTCGGCGATGACCAAAAATTGCGCGACTGGCTGCACCAGAGGCTCGGCGTGCTGCAACAGCGAGATACGGCGATGTTGCATACGTTGCTGCACGACATCGAAAAAAAACTCGCCAAGTGATAGCGGCTTCATCAAGCGGTTACCCAGAGTGATCCACTATTAAATCGGCTTTAAGTTGTTTTTTTGTTCTGTCATTTTGCTTTTTACCTCCGGTATCGCGCAATGTCGCCGCTGAACGGAAAATAAGCAAAAAAAAGAAATCGTTTGACTTGGGATAGCGATTGCTTTAACCAATAGAGGGGACAGAGTATTTCATGAGACAGACAGACAACATGCGCAATATCAGCCTGAATACCACAATTATTACCACCACCGATACCACAGGTAACGGGGCGGGCTGACGCGCACAGGAAACACAGAAAAAAGCCCGCACCTAATCAGTGCGGGCTTTTTTTTCGGCTTAAATTCGGAGAGATCACACATGCGAGTGCTGAAATTTGGCGGAACCTCGGTGGCGAATGCAGAACGTTTTCTGCGCGTCGCCGATATCATGGAGAGTAACGCGCGTCAGGGACAGGTAGCCACGGTCTTGTCCGCCCCCGCAAAGATCACCAACCATCTGGTGGCGATGATCGACAAAACGGTGGCAGGCCAGGACATTCTGCCGAATATCAGCGACGCCGAGCGGATCTTTGTCGATCTACTGAGCGGCCTGGCGCAGGCGCTGCCGGGCTTTGAATACGACAGGCTGAAGGGCGTGGTCGATCAAGAGTTCGCGCAGCTCAAGCAGGTGCTGCACGGCGTTTCACTGCTGGGGCAGTGCCCGGACAGCGTGAACGCGGCTATTATCTGCCGCGGTGAAAAGCTCTCCATCGCCATCATGGAAGGGGTATTCCGCGCCAAGGGCTACCCGGTCACGGTGATCAACCCGGTGGAGAAACTGCTGGCGCAGGGCCACTACCTGGAGTCCACCGTGGACATCGCCGAGTCCACGTTGCGCATCGCCGCGGCGGCGATCCCGGCCGACCACATCGTGCTGATGGCCGGTTTCACCGCCGGTAACGACAAGGGCGAGCTGGTGGTGCTGGGCCGCAACGGCTCCGACTATTCCGCCGCCGTGCTGGCCGCCTGCCTGCGCGCCGACTGTTGCGAAATCTGGACCGACGTCGACGGCGTGTATACCTGCGATCCGCGCACCGTGCCGGACGCCAGGCTGCTGAAATCGATGTCGTACCAGGAGGCGATGGAGCTCTCCTACTTCGGCGCCAAAGTGCTGCACCCTCGCACCATCACGCCGATTGCCCAGTTCCAAATCCCTTGCCTGATTAAAAACACTTCCAACCCGCAGGCCCCCGGCACGCTGATCGGCAAAGACAGCACCGATGACGCGATGCCGGTGAAAGGCATCACCAACCTGAACAACATGGCGATGATCAACGTCTCCGGCCCGGGCATGAAAGGCATGGTCGGCATGGCCGCGCGGGTGTTCGCCGTGATGTCGCGCGCCGGCATTTCGGTGGTGCTGATCACCCAATCCTCTTCCGAATACAGCATCAGCTTCTGCGTGCCGCAGGGCGAACTGCAGCGCGCCCGCCGCGCGCTGGAGGAGGAGTTCTATCTGGAGTTGAAAGACGGCGTGCTGGATCCGCTGGACGTCATGGAACGCCTGGCGATCATCTCGGTGGTCGGCGACGGCATGCGCACCCTGCGTGGCATTTCCGCGCGCTTCTTCTCCGCGCTGGCGCGCGCCAACATCAATATCGTCGCCATCGCCCAGGGCTCTTCCGAGCGTTCAATTTCGGTCGTGGTCAGCAATGATTCCGCCACCACCGGCGTGCGCGTCAGCCACCAGATGCTGTTCAACACCGATCAGGTGATCGAAGTGTTCGTCATCGGCGTCGGCGGCGTCGGCGGGGCGCTGATTGAGCAGATCTACCGCCAGCAGCCGTGGCTGAAGCAAAAACATATCGACCTGCGGGTGTGCGGCATCGCCAACTCGCGCGTGATGCTGACCAACGTGCACGGTATCGCGCTGGACAGCTGGCGCGACGAGCTGGCCGGCGCGCAGGAGCCGTTCAATCTCGGCCGTCTGATCCGGCTGGTGAAGGAGTATCACCTGCTGAACCCGGTGATCGTCGACTGTACCTCCAGCCAGGCGGTGGCCGATCAGTATGTGGACTTCCTGGCGGACGGTTTCCACGTGGTGACGCCGAACAAAAAGGCCAACACCTCGTCGATGAACTATTATCAGCAACTGCGTGCAGCCGCCGCCGGTTCGCACCGCAAGTTCCTCTATGACACCAACGTCGGCGCCGGTTTACCGGTGATTGAGAACCTGCAAAACCTGCTGAACGCCGGCGATGAGCTGGTGCGCTTCTCCGGCATCCTGTCCGGTTCGCTGTCCTTTATCTTCGGCAAGCTGGACGAAGGGCTGTCGTTGTCGGCGGCGACCCTGCAGGCCCGGGCCAACGGCTACACCGAGCCGGATCCGCGCGACGATCTGTCCGGTATGGACGTGGCGCGCAAGCTGCTGATCCTGGCGCGCGAGGCCGGTTACAAGCTGGAGCTGAGCGATATCGAGGTCGAGCCGGTGCTGCCGCCGTCCTTCGACGCATCGGGCGACGTGGATCAGTTCCTGGCGCGGCTGCCGGAGCTGGATAAAGAGTTCGCGCGCAACGTGGCCAACGCCGCCGAGCAAGGCAAGGTGCTGCGCTATGTCGGCCTGATCGACGAAGGGCGCTGCAAGGTGCGCATCGAGGCGGTGGACGGCAACGATCCGTTGTATAAAGTGAAGAACGGCGAGAACGCGCTGGCCTTCTACAGCCGCTACTATCAGCCGCTGCCGCTGGTGCTGCGCGGCTACGGCGCCGGTAACGATGTGACCGCAGCGGGCGTGTTCGCCGATCTGCTGCGCACACTGTCATGGAAGTTGGGAGTTTAATATGGTTAAGGTGTATGCACCGGCCTCGATCGGTAACGTCAGCGTCGGTTTCGATGTGCTGGGCGCGGCGGTTTCGCCGATCGACGGCACGCTGCTGGGCGACTGCGTCAGCGTCGAAGCCGCCGAGACGTTCAGTCTGCAAAATGCCGGGCGCTTCGTCAGCAAGCTGCCGGCCGAGCCGAAAGAGAACATCGTTTATCAATGCTGGGAGCGTTTCTGCCAGGAGATCGGCCGCGAAGTGCCGGTGGCGATGCGGTTGGAAAAGAACATGCCGATCGGTTCGGGGCTGGGCTCCAGCGCCTGTTCGGTGGTCGCCGGGCTGATGGCGATGAACGAGTTCTGCGATCGGCCGCTGGATAAGACGACGCTGCTCGGCCTGATGGGCGAGCTGGAAGGCCGCATTTCCGGCAGCGTGCATTACGACAACGTGGCGCCTTGCTATCTGGGCGGTCTGCAGCTGATGCTGGAAGAAGAAGGCATCATCAGCCAGGAGGTGCCGTGCTTCGACGATTGGCTGTGGGTCATGGCCTATCCGGGCATCAAGGTCTCCACCGCCGAAGCGCGCGCCATTTTACCCGCGCAATACCGTCGTCAGGATTGCATCAGCCATGGTCGCTATCTGGCCGGTTTTATCCATGCCTGCCACACCCGTCAGCCGCAGCTGGCCGCCAAATTGATGCAGGACGTGATCGCCGAACCGTACCGCACCCGGCTGCTGCCGGGCTTCGCCGAAGCGCGCAAGGCGGCGCAGGAGATCGGCGCGCTGGCCTGCGGCATCTCCGGTTCCGGCCCGACGCTGTTCGCCGTCTGCAACGACGGCGCCACCGCGCAACGCATGGCCGCCTGGCTGCAACAACACTATCTGCAAAACGACGAAGGTTTTGTTCATATTTGCCGTCTGGATACCGCAGGCGCTCGACTACTGGGATAACGCATGAAACTGTACAACCTTAAGGATCACAACGAGCAGGTCAGCTTCGCGCAGGCGATCAAACAAGGCCTGGGCAAGCAGCAGGGGCTGTTCTTCCCGCTGGAGCTGCCGGAGTTCGAACTGACCGAGATCGACCAGCTGCTGGAGCAGGACTTTGTCACCCGCAGCAGCCGCATTCTGTCGGCCTTTATCGGCGAAGAGGTACCGGAAGCGGCGCTGAAGAAACGCGTGCAGGCCGCCTTTGAGTTCCCGGCTCCGGTGGCGAAAGTGACCGAAGACGTCTCTTGCCTGGAGCTGTTCCACGGCCCGACGCTGGCGTTCAAAGACTTCGGCGGCCGCTTTATGGCGCAGATGCTGGCGGAAGTGGCCGGCGATCAGCCGGTGACCATTTTGACCGCCACCTCCGGCGACACCGGCGCCGCCGTGGCGCACGCCTTCTACGGCCTGAAAAACGTCCGGGTGGTGATCCTTTATCCGCAGGGCAAAATCAGTCCGCTGCAGGAGAAGCTGTTCTGTACCCTGGGCGGCAACATTCACACCGTAGCGATCGACGGCGACTTCGATGCTTGCCAGGCGCTGGTGAAGCAGGCGTTCGACGATCAAGAATTGAAAGACGCGTTGCACCTGAACTCGGCTAACTCGATCAACATCAGCCGCTTGCTGGCGCAGATCTGCTACTACTTCGAAGCGGTGGCGCAGCTGCCGCAGGAAGCGCGCAATCAGCTGGTCATCTCGGTGCCGAGCGGCAACTTCGGCGATCTGACCGCCGGGCTGCTGGCCAAGTCGCTGGGCCTGCCGGTGAAGCGCTTTATTGCCGCCACCAACGCCAACGACACCGTGCCGCGCTTCCTGACCAGCGGCCAGTGGCAGCCGCACGCCACGGTCGCGACGCTGTCCAACGCCATGGACGTCAGCCAGCCAAACAACTGGCCGCGCGTGGAAGAGCTGTTCCGTCGTAAGGTCTGGCAGCTGAAAGAGCTGGGCCACGCGGCGGTCAGCGATGAGACCACCAGGGAAACGATGCGTGAACTGGCCGAGCTGGGTTATATCTCAGAACCGCACGCAGCCATTGCCTATCGCGCGCTGCGCGATCAGCTGCAGGAAGGGGAGTTCGGTCTGTTCCTCGGCACGGCGCATCCGGCCAAGTTTAAAGAGAGCGTAGAAGCGATCCTCGGCCAGGAACTGCCGTTGCCGAAAGCGCTGGCGCTGCGGGCCGATCTGCCGCTGCTGTCGCACACGCTGCCGGCCGGCTTTGCCGAACTGCGCAAATTCCTGATGGCGCTGCCGGCCTGAAGTTCGGCAGGCTAGAATACGAAAAGCCGTCTTGCGACGGCTTTTTTTATGCCTGCTCCGGGCGTTTGAACACCAGTTCATTGCCCTGCGAGGCGGCTTCGTCGAAGGCGTAGCCTTCCAGGTTGAAGTCCACCAGCTGCTCGCTGCGCGTCAGGCGGTTCTTGATGATAAAGCGGCTCATCAACCCGCGCGCTTTCTTGGCGTAGAAGCTGATGACCTTGAACTTGCCGTTCTTCTCGTCGAGGAACACCGGTTTGATCAGCGCGCCGTGCAGTTTGGCCGGCTTCACCGCCTTGAAATACTCGTCGGACGCCAGGTTGACCACCACGTCGTCGCCCTGCTGCTCCAGCGCTTCATTGAGTTTCTGGGTGATTTGATCGCCCCAGAAGCTGTACAGATCTTTGCCTTTCGGGTTTTCCAGCTTGATGCCCATCTCCAGCCGGTACGGCATCATCAGATCGAGCGGGCGCAGCACGCCATACAGGCCGGACAGCATACGCAGATGCTGCTGGGCAAAGTCGAAATCGGCCTCGTTGAAATCCTGCGCCTGCAGGCCGGTGTAAACGTCGCCCTTGAACGCCAGCAGCGCCTGACGGGCATTGTCTGGGGTAAATTTGGGCTGCCACTCGCTAAAGCGCGCGGCGTTCAGCCCGGCCAGCTTGTCGCTGATGCTCATCAGGCTGGCGATTTGCGCCGGCGTCAGCTCGCGGCAAATTTTGATAAGCCGCTGAGACTTGTCCAGCAGTTCGGGCTGCGTGAAACGTTCTGTCGCCAGCGGGCTGTCGTAATCGAGAGTTTTTGCAGGGGAAATAATAACGAGCATGGCCAGATCCTGTTTATCCAAGTGCGGATACTGTAGCAAAAAGCGCGGGAAAAAGGGGCAATCGGTCCAATAGGCCGAGGCGCGCACCGCACGCGCCCCGGAAAACTCAGCGCGGTGGTTGATGACCGTCCCACACGCCCGGCTCCAGCTGCGACTTCAGCTCCGGATAACGGTTGGCGTCGAAGGTCGGCAGCTTGCCCAGGCGGCGTTGGCGATGGTAGTCGTCGGCCAGCTTCAGCGCCACCCGCGACAGCAGCAGGATGGCCGTCAGATTGGTGATGGCCATCAGCGCCATGGAAGTATCCGCCATTTTCCACACCAGCGGCAGCTCCGCCAGTGCGCCGAACATCACCATGCCCAACGCCACGCAGCGGAAAATGATCAGGCCGCCCGGGTGGTTGTGCTCGAGGAATACCAGGTTGCTCTCGGCATAGGCGTAGTTGGCGATGATCGAGGTAAAGGCGAAGAAGAAGATGGCGATGGCGACGAACGGCGCCCCCCAACTGCCGACGGCGGTCGACAGCGCGCGCTGGGTCAGATCGATGCCGCTGATGCTGTCGGTCGGCTGATCGAGAATGCCGGAGGAGAGGATGATCGCCGCGGTGGCGCTGCAGATGACGATGGTATCGATAAATACCCCGAGCATTTGCACGTAGCCTTGCGAAGCCGGATGCGGCGGATAAGGCGAGGCGGACGCTGCCGCATTGGGCGCCGAACCCATGCCGGCTTCGTTGGAGAACAGGCCGCGCTGCACGCCCTGGGTCATCGCCTGGGAGATGCCGTAACCGACGGCGCCGGCCGCGGCTTCCTGCAGGCCGAAGGCGCTTTTGAAGATCAGCGCCAGGATCGCCGGCATGTGTTCGATGTTATGGCCAATCACCCAGAGGGCCAACAGCAGGTAGGCGCCCGCCATCAGCGGCACCACCAGTTCGGCCACTTTGGCAATGGAGCGAATGCCGCCGAAGATTACCACGCCGCTCAACACCACCAGGCCGATGCCGACGTGCAGCGGCTGCAAATGGAAGGCGACGGCAGAGGCCTGGGCGATGGAGTTGGCCTGCACAGCGTTGAATACCAGGCCGAACGCGATGATCAGGAAGATGGAGAACAGCACGCCCATCCAGCGCATGCCGAGGCCCTTTTCCATGTAGTAGGCCGGGCCGCCGCGGTAGTTGCCGTTATCGTCTTTGGTTTTGTAGAGCTGCGCCAGCGAGCTTTCCACAAAGGAGGTGGCCATGCCGATAAACGCCACCACCCACATCCAGAAGATGGCACCGGGGCCGCCGGCGGTCAGGGCGATGGCGACGCCGGTCAGGTTGCCGGTGCCGACGCGCGCCGCCAGCGTGGTACACAGCGCCTGGAAAGAGGAGATGCCGGCGCTGTCGCTTTTATTGCTGTTTTTCAACACCGAGAACATGTGGCTGAAGTGGCGGAGCTGGATAAAGCGGGTGCGCAACGTGAAGTAGATGCCGGTGCCGAGCAGCAGATAAATCAGCACCGACCCCCACAAAATATTGTTTATAAAGTTCATCAGGTCCGTCAAGGGATCCCTCCTCTTATCGAAATTTAATGCGCACCTTGCAGCATCCACCGCAGGTGAAAAACATTGGCCTATTTTTTACAAGAGCTTAGCTGGAATTGGTCCGGCGTCAGTCGATTAAGATTTTTCGCAGATTAGCGGACGAATTGCATCAATTTTTTCGAATTTAACATAATTTATTCGGACAATAGCACGTTATTGCCTTTCCATCCGCTCGGTTATGGCGAAAGATATCGGCGTAAACGGTTGCTCGCCCAAGGATAAAACAGATGCTTGCGCGCCGCGGTTTTCCAGCCTTGCACCGGGCTTGGCGCATGTTATTATCAGGGTAGGGCATGGTTGAACAATGCCAAAAGTTCATGCACAAACGATGAGATAATGCCAACATGACCGACAAATTAACTTCCCTGCGCCAGCTGACCACGGTGGTTGCAGACACGGGTGATATCGCGGCAATGAAGCTGTATCAACCGCAGGATGCTACAACCAACCCTTCGCTGATCCTCAATGCAGCCCAAATTCCTGAATACCGCAAACTGATTGACGAAGCCATCGCCTGGGCGCGCGGCCAGAGCAGCGATCGCGAGCAGCAGATCGCCGACGCCGCCGACAAGCTGGCGGTCAACATCGGTCTGGAAATCCTCAAACTGGTTCCGGGCCGTATCTCCACCGAAGTGGATGCGCGTCTGTCTTACGACACCGTCGCCAGCGTGGCCAAGGCCAAACGCCTGATCAAACTGTACAACGAAGCCGGCATTAGCAACGATCGCATCCTGATCAAACTGGCCTCGACCTGGCAGGGCATCCGCGCGGCGGAGCAGCTGGAGAAAGAAGGCATCAACTGTAACCTGACGCTGCTGTTCTCCTTCGCTCAGGCTCGCGCCTGTGCCGAAGCCGGCGTTTACCTGATCTCGCCGTTCGTCGGCCGTATCCTCGACTGGTACAAAGCCAACGGCGACAAGAAAGAGTTCGCCCCGCACGAAGATCCGGGCGTGATCTCCGTGACCGAAATTTACCAGTACTACAAACAGCACGGTTACAACACCGTGGTGATGGGCGCCAGCTTCCGTAACGTCGGCGAAATCATCGAACTGGCCGGCTGTGACCGCCTGACCATCGCCCCTGCGCTGCTGAAAGAGCTGGCGGAGAGCGAAGGCGCGCTGGAGCGCAAACTGTCTTACACCGGTGAAGTGAAGGCGCGTCCTGCCGCACTGACCGAACCTGAGTTCTACTGGCAGCACAACCAGGATCCGATGGCGGTTGAGAAACTGACCGACGGTATCCGCAAGTTTGCCGTAGACCAGGGCAAACTGGAAAAAATGATCGCCGACCTGCTGTAATTCCCGCAGATCGCGCAGTAAAAAGGTGGCTCAGGCCACCTTTTTTTATGCCCGACGCTCCCGCCGGCGGGGGAAGCCCTTATACTCTCGGCAATGACAACAGAACGGGAGACGAACCCGTTCGGACCCCATCAGGCTGTAGAGGTTACGCATGGATATTTTACGTATTGGTTTGGTTTCCGTTTCCGATCGCGCTTCCGGCGGCGTTTATCAGGATAAAGGCATCCCGGCGCTGGAAGAGTGGCTGAGCGGCGCGCTGGCGACGCCCTTCAAGCTGGAAACCCGGCTGATCCCCGATGAGCAGACGCAAATTGAACAGACGCTGTGCGAATTGGTGGACGAAATGGGCTGCCATTTGGTGTTGACCACCGGCGGCACCGGGCCGGCGCGCCGCGACGTCACCCCCGACGCCACGCTGGCGATCGCCGATCGCGTGATGCCCGGCTTCGGCGAGCAAATGCGTCAGATCAGCCTACACTATGTGCCAACGGCAATTCTTTCTCGCCAGGTGGGGGCGATCCGCAAACAGGCGCTGATCATCAACCTGCCCGGCCAACCGAAGTCGATCAAGGAAACGCTGGAAGGGGTAAAGGATGAGCAGGGCAATGCGGTGGTACACGGCATCTTCGCCAGCGTGCCTTATTGCATTCAACTGCTCGACGGGCCTTACGTCGAAACGCACGCCGCGGTGGTAGCAGCATTTCGGCCAAAGAGCGCGCGTCGCGAGATAAACCTCTAAATTTCAGCATTCTGCGAGATCGGCTTCAGCCCGTCTGGTGTGAAAATAATTTGCCGCTATAGTAAGGATTCTTTTACAGAAAGCCTGCGGCTTTTATTTTTACAGCCTTTACCGACGGTGCCCTATGCCTCACGACACTAATCGCCGGCTGAACCGGCAAGACTACAAAACGCTGACGTTGGCCGCGTTGGGCGGCGCGCTGGAGTTTTACGACTTCATCATCTTCGTGTTCTTCGCCGCCGTGGTCGGCGATCTGTTCTTCCCGGCGGACATGCCGGAGTGGCTACGTCTGGTGCAAACCTTCGGCATCTTCGCCGCCGGCTATCTGGCCCGCCCGCTGGGCGGCATCGTGATGGCGCACTTCGGCGATCTGGTCGGCCGCAAGAAGATGTTTACCCTGAGCATTCTGCTGATGGCGTTGCCGACGTTGGCGATGGGCCTGCTGCCGACCTACGCCAGCATCGGCATTGCTGCGCCGCTGCTGCTGCTGTTGATGCGCGTGCTGCAGGGGGCGGCGATCGGCGGTGAGGTGCCGGGCGCCTGGGTCTTCGTTGCCGAACACGTGCCGCGCCGGCGCATCGGCTTCGCCTGCGGCACGCTGACCGCCGGGCTGACGGTGGGCATCCTGCTGGGCTCGGTGGTGGCGACGGTGATCAACACTACGCTCAGCCCGCAGAGCATCGCCGGCGGCGGCTGGCGCATTCCTTTCCTCTTGGGCGGCATGTTCGGCCTGGTGGCGATGTACCTGCGCCGCTGGCTGCAGGAAACGCCGATCTTCATCGAGATGCAGGCGCGTAAAGCGCTGGCCGAGGAGCTGCCGCTGAAGTCGGTGGTGCTCAACCACAAGCGGGAAGTGGTGGTATCGATGCTGCTGACCTGGCTGCTCTCCGCCGGCATCGTGGTGGTGATCCTGATGACCCCGACCTATCTGCAAAAGCAGTTCGGCATTGCGCCGGCCTTGACGCTGCAGGCCAACAGCATCGCCACCATCATGCTGATCGCCGGCTGCATCGTCGCCGGTTTATCGGCCGATCGCTTTGGCGCCAGCAAAACGCTGGTGGTTGGCAGTGTGCTGCTGGCCGGCTGCAGCTGGCTGTTCTATCAGACGGTGGGCGTGCACCCGGAAATGCTATTCGCCTGCTATGCGCTGGTGGGGTTCAGCGTAGGCGTGGTGGGGGCCGTGCCGTACGTGATGGTGCGGGCGTTCCCAGCGGAAGTGCGGTTTACCGGCATCTCGTTCTCATATAATGTCTCGTACGCTATTTTTGGCGGTTTAACCCCTATTTTTGTGACGCTGATCATGAAATTGACCCCGTTAGCACCCGCTTACTACGTGTTGGCGCTGTCGCTCATCGGGCTGCTGCTCGGCTTCTACCTGCATCGCGATCTGAACAGCGAAGCCGGGGAGCGGCGAGCCGATTCCTACAGCTAAAAAAAAGCCCTGCACTGCAGGGCTTTTTCATCAGGGAAGGGCGATTACGCCGCCACCGGTGAGGCCGCGACGCGGGCCGGAGCCGGTTCGCCAATCGGCAACACCTTGCGGCCGTATTGCTCGTTGAGCACTTCGGCCATCGCCAGGTAAATGGCGCTGGCACCGCAGATGATGCCTTCATAGCCGGCGAAGGTCAGCAGCGCGTGATTGCCGGTGATGTTGCCGACGGCCAGCAGGGCGAACAGCAGCGTGAGGCTGGCGAACACGAACTGCAGCACGCGGTTGGCGGCCAGGGTGCCGAAGAACATGAACAGGGTGAAGACGCCCCACAGCGCCAGGTAGATGCCCAGCACGTGCGCCTCGGTGGCCTCAGCCAGGCCCAGACGCGGCAGCAGCAGCAGACCGACCAGGCTCAGCCAGAAGCTGCCGTAGGCGGTGAAAGCGGTCATGCCGAAGGTGTTGCCCTTCTTGTATTCCAGCAGACCGGCCAGGATCTGGGCCAGGCCACCGAAGAAAATCCCCATGCTGATGATGGCGGAGTTCAGTGGGAAAAAGCCCGCGTTGTGCAGGTTCAGCAAGACGGTGGTCATCCCGAAGCCCATCAGGCCGAGAGGGCCGGGATTCGCCAACTTGTTGGTGTGCATAAGTCCTCTGCGATAACAGAAAATTAACGGAAACAGCGAAGTAAAATAATAAATGGTCTGAATGGCCAAAAAATCGAAGTTTTCCACCAGAGCGCGCGCATCATAATGATCCCCGCAGCCGGAAACAATGATCTGAATGACGATAAAAAAAAGAAATTTTTTTCGCCTTGCCCCTTGATGCCGGATTGGATGGCCCCATCTTATTTGCAACCGCAGTTGCTAACCGCGGGTCGCACTGAGATATCGGGCAGTTGAAAAGCAAAAAATCGCCCGCATATAGGTTAGCAACCTGACTGATTATGAATTTTTTAGTGGAGACGTTTAGATGGGTAAAATTATTGGTATCGACCTGGGTACTACCAACTCTTGCGTAGCAATTATGGATGGTGCCAAGGCACGCGTGCTGGAAAACGCCGAGGGCGACCGCACCACTCCTTCTATTATCGCATATACCCAGGACGGTGAAACTCTGGTTGGCCAGCCGGCTAAGCGTCAGGCAGTGACCAACCCTGAAAACACCCTGTTCGCCATCAAGCGCCTGATCGGTCGCCGCTTCCAGGATGAAGAAGCGCAGCGCGACAAAGCGATCATGCCGTACAAAATCGTCGAAGCCGACAACGGCGACGCTTGGCTGGAAGTGAAAGGCCAGAAAATGGCTCCGCCGCAGATCTCTGCGGAAGTGCTGAAGAAAATGAAGAAAACGGCGGAAGATTACCTGGGCGAACCGGTAACTGAAGCGGTTATCACCGTACCGGCTTACTTCAACGACGCCCAGCGTCAGGCGACCAAAGACGCCGGCCGCATCGCGGGTCTGGAAGTCAAGCGCATCATCAACGAACCAACCGCTGCGGCCCTGGCCTACGGTCTGGACAAAGAAGTCGGCAACCGCACCATCGCGGTTTATGACCTGGGCGGCGGTACTTTCGATATCTCCATCATCGAAATCGACGACGTTGACGGCGAAAAAACCTTCGAAGTGCTGGCGACCAACGGTGACACCCACCTGGGTGGCGAAGACTTCGACAGCCGTCTGATCAACTACCTGGTGGAAGAGTTCAAGAAAGATCAGGGTATCGATCTGCGCAACGATCCGCTGGCGATGCAGCGTCTGAAAGAAGCCGCTGAGAAAGCGAAGATCGAACTGTCTTCCGCTCAGCAGACCGACGTTAACCTGCCGTACATCACGGCAGACGCGACCGGTCCAAAACACATGAACATCAAAGTGACTCGCGCCAAACTCGAGTCGCTGGTTGAAGATCTGGTTGCACGTTCTATCGAGCCGCTGAAAGTGGCGCTGAAAGACGCAGGCCTGTCGGTTTCCGACATCCAGGACGTGATCCTGGTGGGCGGCCAGACCCGTATGCCAATGGTGCAGAAGAAAGTCGCAGACTTCTTCGGCAAAGAGCCGCGTAAAGACGTGAACCCGGACGAAGCGGTTGCCGTGGGCGCTGCGGTACAGGGCGGCGTGTTGGCCGGTGATGTGAAGGACGTTCTGCTGCTGGACGTGACCCCGCTGTCGCTGGGTATCGAAACCATGGGCAGCGTGATGACGCCGCTGATCACCAAAAACACCACGATCCCGACCAAGCACAGCCAGGTGTTCTCTACCGCTGAAGACAACCAGTCTGCGGTAACCATCCACGTGCTGCAGGGTGAGCGTAAGCGCGCCAGCGATAACAAATCTCTGGGCCAGTTCAACCTGGACGGCATTCAGGCGGCACCGCGCGGCATGGCGCAGATCGAAGTCACCTTCGATATCGATGCCGACGGCATCCTGCACGTGTCTGCCAAAGACAAGAACACCGGTCGTGAGCAGAAGATCACCATCAAGGCATCTTCTGGCCTGAACGAAGACGAAATCCAGAAAATGGTGCGCGACGCCGAGCTGAACGCTGAAGCCGACCGCAAGTTCGAAGAGCTGGTACAGACACGTAACCAGGCCGATCACCTGATCCACGGCACTCGCAAGCAGCTGGAAGAAGCGGGCGACAAACTGCCGGCGGAAGACAAAACGGCGATCGAAGCGGCGCTGAAAGATCTGGAAGCGGCAGTGAAAGGCGAAGATAAAGCCGAGATCGAAGCGAAGACTCAGGCTCTGGTGCAGGTTTCCGGCAAACTGCTGGAAATGGCCCAGGCGCAGCAGGCTCAGCAGGGTGCTGACGCCGGCGCGGACAACGCGGCGCAGAAAGACGACGACGTGGTTGACGCTGAGTTCGAAGAAGTTAAAGACAAAAAATAATCGCCCTTAAGCGGGCACGGGGCGGCCGAGATGCCGCTCCCGGAAACCAGCACGGGCGTCGAGGCAACTCTGCGCCCGTGCACGCATGTTAAGGGTAAGCGAAAGAATGGCGAAGAAAGACTATTACGAGATTCTCGGCGTCAGCAAGACGGCGGATGAACGTGAGATCAAAAAGGCGTACAAACGCCTGGCGATGAAATACCATCCTGACCGCAACCAGGAACAAGACGCCGAAACCAAGTTTAAAGAAGTTAAAGAAGCTTACGAAGTCCTGACCGACGACCAGAAACGCGCGGCCTACGATCAGTACGGGCACGCGGCCTTTGAACAGGGCGGCATGGGCGGCGGCGGCTTTGGCGGCGGTGCTGACTTCAGCGATATCTTTGGCGACGTGTTTGGCGACATCTTCGGCGGAGGCCGCCGTCAGCGCGCCAGCCGCGGTTCCGATCTGCGCTATAACATGGAGCTGACCCTCGAGGAAGCGGTACGTGGCGTCACCAAAGAGATCCGCATCCCGACGCTGGAAGAGTGCGACGTCTGCCACGGCAGCGGCGCCAAGCCGGGCAGCTCGCCGGTGACCTGTCCAACCTGTCACGGCCAGGGCCAGGTGCAGATGCGTCAGGGCTTCTTCACCGTGCAGCAGGCGTGTCCGCACTGCCATGGCCGCGGTCAGATCATCAAAGATCCGTGCAACAAGTGCCACGGCCACGGCCGGGTAGAAAAATCCAAAACGCTGTCGGTGAAAATTCCGGCCGGCGTCGATACCGGTGACCGCATCCGCCTGGCGGGTGAAGGCGAAGCCGGCGAGCACGGCGCACCGGCGGGCGATCTGTACGTTCAGGTGCAGGTGAAGGCGCACCCGATCTTCGAGCGCGAAGGCAACAACCTGTACTGTGAAGTGCCGATCAACTTCGCCATGGCGGCGCTGGGCGGCGAGATTGAAGTGCCGACGCTGGACGGCCGGGTGAAACTGAAGGTGCCTTCGGAGACCCAAACCGGCAAACTGTTCCGCATGCGCGGCAAGGGCGTGAAATCGGTGCGTGGCGGCAGCCAGGGCGACCTGTTGTGCCGCGTAGTGGTGGAAACCCCGGTCAATCTGAACGACAAGCAGAAGCAATTGCTGCGCGAGCTGGAAGAGAGCCTGGGCGGCCCGTCCGGTGACAAGAACAGCCCGCGTTCGAAGAGCTTCTTCGACGGGGTGAAAAAGTTCTTTGACGACCTGACTCGCTAACCTGCTGTTTCTGCTGGTTTATATTAGAACCCCGGGCGTCTGTCCCGGGGTTTTTATTTGCATGTCGCACCCCTAATCCCCTATAAATAATGTGACTTATTCGTGCTTTTGATCGGTTTTATCGAGTTATTTAGCATTTATAAACTTATTTTTTCGAACTAAAACGCCCTCTATACTCACTTCATGACTGTGGTTCGCAGGGCGCTACGCCCTGCACGGATTTGGAGAGACGTATTGTGACCAACATCATTCGTCAATTTTTACGTCAGGAAGCCGCGGGCGGCATCATTCTGATCGCGGCGGCGATCGTCGCCCTGATCATGGCCAACACCCCGGCGCAGGGGATCTATCAGGCATTCCTTAACCTGCCGGTGATGGTGAAGATTGCTTCGCTGGAGATCGCCAAGCCGCTGCTGTTGTGGATCAACGACGGCCTGATGGCCATCTTCTTCCTGGTGGTGGGGCTCGAGGTCAAGCGCGAGCTGATGCAGGGCTCGCTGTCCGGGCGTGACAAGGCTGTGTTTCCGGCGATCGCCGCGCTGGGCGGCATGCTGGCGCCGGCGCTGATTTATTTGCTGTTCAACGGCGCAGATGAAGTCACCCGCCAGGGCTGGGCGATCCCGGCCGCGACCGATATCGCCTTCGCGCTGGGCGTAATGGCGCTGCTGGGTAACCGCGTGCCGACCAGCCTGAAAGTGTTCCTGCTGGCGTTGGCGATCATCGATGACCTGGGCGTGATTATCATCATCGCGCTGTTCTACACCCATGAAGTGTCGATGGTGGCGCTGGGCGTGGCGGCGGCGGCGACGGTGCTGCTGGCGGTGATGAACTGGCGCGGCGTGGGTAAAACCTCGCTGTACATGATGGTCGGCCTGGTGTTGTGGGTCGCGATCCTCAAGTCCGGGGTGCACGCGACGCTGGCCGGGGTGATCGTCGGCTTTATGATCCCGCTGAACGTCAAGAAGGGGCCGTCGCCGTCGGAGACGCTGGAACATGAGCTGCACCCTTGGGTCGCGTTTATGATCCTGCCGCTGTTCGCATTCGCCAACGCCGGGGTTTCTTTGCAGGGCGTATCGCTGGAAGGGTTGACGTCGCTGTTGCCGGTCGGGATTGCGGCCGGGCTGTTTATCGGCAAGCCGCTGGGGATTTTCCTCTTCAGCCTGCTGGCGGTGAAAATGGGCATCGCCCGCTTGCCTGAGGGGATCGGTTTCAAACAGGTGTTTGCCGTTTCGGTGCTCTGTGGTATTGGTTTCACCATGTCGATTTTCATCGCCTCGCTGGCGTTCGGCGATGCGGATGCGGCGCTCAGCACCTATTCCCGCCTGGGGATCCTGCTGGGCTCCACTGCGGCGGCGGTGGCAGGGTATGGGTTGCTGCGTCTGGCGTTGCCGCGGGTGCGTTAATCCTGCGTGTGCCCGATAAGGGCACACAATAAAATGGCTGGTCGGAGCTGCGCGGTATAAAATATGTGCAGCTTCGGCCGTTCTTCGTTGGGACTAATGGGGCTATACGTTGTCTGAAGCAGGGAAAGGAAGTTTGTCGCTCGTCACGGCACACCGTTTGCCGCTGCGAAACGTTGTTAAGGAGAGCCGCTCGTGAGGATGTCGCATATCAACTTTAATCACCTTTACTATTTCTGGCAGGTCTGCAAGGCCGGTTCCGTGGTCGGTGCCGCCGAAGCGTTGTTTTTGACGCCACAGACCATCACCGGCCAGATCAAAGCGCTGGAAGAGCGGTTGGACGGCAAGCTGTTCAAACGCCAGGGGCGCGGGTTGGTGCCTTCGGAGCTGGGGCAGCTGGTGTTCCGCTATGCCGACAAGATGTTTATGCTCAGCCAGGAAATGCTGGATATCGTCAACTACCGCAAAGAGTCGAACCTGCTGTTCGACGTTGGCGTGGCGGACGCGCTGTCGAAGCGCCTGGTCAGCCAGGTGTTGGAAACGGCGGTAGTGGTGGATAACGAACAGATCCACCTGCGCTGTTTTGAATCGACGCACGAGATGCTGTTGGAGCAGCTCAGCCAGCACAAGCTGGATATGATCCTGTCGGATTGCCCGGTAGACTCCAGCCAGCAGGAAGGGCTGTTCTCGCTGAAGCTGGGCGAGTGCGGCATCAGCTTCTTCTGCCGCCAGCCGGCGCCGGAGCTGCCGTTCCCGGCCTGCCTGGAGCAGCGCAAGCTGCTGATCCCCGGCCGCCGCTCGATGCTGGGGCGCAAGCTGCTCAACTGGTTTAATACGCAGGGCATTCAGGTGGAGATCCTGGGCGAGTTCGACGATGCGGCGCTGATGAAGGCCTTCGGCATGTATCACAATGCGATTTTCGTGGCGCCGACGCTGTATGCGCAGGATACCTATAACGATGACAACGTGGTGGAGATTGGGCGCATCGACAGCGTGCAGGAGGAGTATTACATCATCTTCGCTGAGCGCATGATCCAGCATCCGGCGGTGCAGCGCGTGTGCAACAAAGACTTCTCGGCGCTGTTTTCCTGCTAGTGGTTCACTGAACGCAGGGCGTAAAAAAACCGGCCTGAGCCGGTTTTTTTATCAAGCAGATAACGAAATGCTTATTGCATTGCGTTGATGCGTGCAGTCAGGTTTGACTTATGACGCGCTGCTTTGTTTTTGTGGATCAGGCCTTTAGCTGCCTGACGGTCCACCAGTGGCTGCATTACCAGGAATGCAGTTTGTGCTGCTTCTTTGTCGCCAGCTGCGATAGCTGCGTCTACCTTCTTGATGAAGGTACGCACCATTGAGCGACGGCTAGCGTTATGCTTGCGGCGTTTCTCAGACTGTACGGCGCGTTTCTTAGCTGATTTGATATTAGCCAAGGTCCAACTCCCAAATATATTCTATTGAGGACAATTCAAAGGCCGAGGAATATGCCCTTTTAGCCTTCGTTTGTCAATGGATTTGTGCAAATAAGCGCCGTTTGTACAGGCGGCACTCGCTACGTTGTGATGGCGCAGGATTTTACCAGCTTCGCTCTTGGGAATACAGTGTTTCGCGAGAAAATTCGCCAATGTTTTGCCGCGGCGGACGCAAGCCGTTGGCCGTGGTCGAGAATCGGCCCGGCAGTGCCGGATAAACTGCGGCGAAGCCGTTTCACGCGCAGATTATCTCCGGTATGGTATGTCTATTACATAAAGGCACCAATCGCGGGTTAACCTTACCGGCTGTACAAGGTATAATCCGCCGATTTCCACTGTTTTGAGCCAGCTATGGAGCTAATTCGCGGCATTCACAATATCCGGGCGCGCCACCATGGTTGCGTGCTCACCATCGGCAACTTTGACGGCGTGCATCGCGGTCATCAGGCGCTGCTGGAGCAGTTGAAGCAACAAGGGCAACGCCTCGGGCTGCCGGTGATGGTCATGATCTTTGAGCCGCAGCCGCTGGAGATGTTCGCCGCAGACAAAGCGCCGGCCCGTTTGACGCGCCTGCGCGACAAGGCCAACTACCTGGCGCAGGCGGGCGTCGACTACCTGCTGTGCGTCAAGTTCGATCCGCGTTTTGCCGCCAACACCGCGCAGGCGTTCGTCGCCGAGCTGCTGGTGGAAAAACTGGGCGTCAAATTCCTGATGGTGGGGGATGATTTTCGCTTTGGCGCCGGGCGTCAGGGCGATTTTCCGCTATTGCAGCAGGCCGGAAAAGAGTACGGCTTCGAGGTGGTCAGCACCCCGACCTTCCGCGAAGGCGAGCGGCGCATCAGCAGCACCGCGATCCGCACCGCGCTGAGCGAGGACGATCTGCCGCTGGCGGAGACCCTGCTGGGCCACCCGTACAGCATTTCCGGGCGCGTGGTGCACGGCGACGAGCTGGGCCGCACCATCGGCTTCCCGACCGCCAACCTGCCGCTCAAGCGCCTGGTGGCGCCGGTGAAAGGGGTGTATGCGGTAGAAGTGTACGGCCTGGGGCCGCAGCCGCTGCCGGGCGTGGCCAATATCGGTACGCGCCCGACCGTCGCCGGCGTGCGCCAGCAGCTGGAAGTGCATCTGCTGGATGTCACAATGGATCTTTACGGGCGCCATATTGAGGTGGTGCTCCGCGCAAAATTGCGCAATGAACAACGGTTTGCTTCGCTCGATGCCCTGAAGCAGCAAATCGCCAATGATGTGGTGACGGCCCGGAAGTTCTTCGGGCTACAGACACCGGTTTAATCTCTATAGCCGAAAACGGAACCGAGAATCTAATGAGTGACTACAAGAATACCCTGAACTTGCCGGAAACAGGGTTCCCGATGCGCGGCGATCTCGCCAAGCGCGAACCTGGCATGCTGCAACGTTGGTATGAACAGGATCTGTACGGGATTATTCGTACTGCCAAAAAGGGCAAAAAAACCTTCATTTTGCATGACGGCCCTCCGTATGCGAACGGCAGCATTCACATTGGTCACTCGGTTAACAAGATTCTCAAAGACATTATCATCAAGTCGAAAGGGATGGCCGGCTTCGACTCGCCTTATGTGCCGGGTTGGGACTGCCACGGCCTGCCTATCGAACTGAAGGTTGAACAGCTGTACGGCAAACCGGGCGAGAAGCTGACGGCGGCCGAATTCCGTCAGAAGTGCCGCGAGTACGCGGCCGAGCAGGTTGAAGGCCAGAAGAAGGACTTCATTCGCCTGGGCGTGCTGGGCGACTGGGATCGCCCATACCTGACCATGGACTTCAAAACCGAAGCCAACATCATCCGCGCGCTGGGCAAGATCATCAGCAACGGCCACCTGCTGAAAGGCGCCAAGCCGGTTCACTGGTGCACCGACTGCGGATCGTCGCTGGCGGAAGCGGAAGTGGAGTACTACGACAAGACTTCGCCGTCGATCGACGTGAGCTTCCATGCGGCCGACGCGGCTGCCGTGGCGGCCAAGTTCGGCGTGAGCCACTTCAACGGGACTATCTCCCTGGTTATCTGGACCACCACCCCGTGGACCCTGCCGGCCAACCGCGCGATCTCGCTGCACCCGGACTTCACCTATCAACTGGTGCAGGTTGACGGCCAGTGCCTGATCCTGGCGGCCGAGCTGGTGGAAAGCGTGATGAAACGCGCCGGCATCACCGAGTGGACGGTGCTGGGCAGCTGCAAAGGCGCCGATCTGGAGCTGCTGCGCTTCAATCACCCGTTCATGGGCTTCGACGTGCCGGCGATCCTCGGCGAGCACGTGACGCTGGACGCCGGTACCGGTGCGGTGCACACCGCAGGCGGTCATGGCCCGGATGACTTCGTCATCAGCCAAAAATACGGTCTGGAGATCGCCAACCCGGTAGGGCCGAACGGCTGCTACCTGACCGGCACTCACCCGCTGCTGGACGGCAAGTTCGTCTTCAAGGCCAACGATCTGATCGTCGACCTGCTGCGTGAGAAAGGCGCGCTGCTGCACGTCGAGAAGTTCCTGCACAGCTACCCGTGCTGCTGGCGCCACAAGACGCCGATCATCTTCCGCGCCACGCCGCAATGGTTCGTCAGCATGGATCAGAAAGGCCTGCGTCAGCAGTCGCTGGAAGAGATCAAAGGCGTGCAGTGGATCCCGGATTGGGGCCAGGCGCGCATCGAAATGATGGTGGCCAACCGCCCGGACTGGTGCATCTCGCGTCAGCGCACCTGGGGCGTGCCGATGTCGCTGTTCGTGCACAAAGAAACCGAGCAGCTGCACCCGCGCACCGTTGAGCTGATGGAAGAAGTGGCCAAGCGCGTCGAGCAAGACGGCATTCAGGCCTGGTGGGATCTGGACGCGGCCGATATCCTCGGCGCGGAAGCTGCCGACTACGTGAAAGTGCCGGATACACTGGACGTGTGGTTCGACTCCGGTTCCACCCACGCTTCGGTGGTCGACGTGCGCCCTGAGTTCCAGGGCCACAGCGCCGACATGTATCTGGAAGGCTCCGACCAACACCGCGGCTGGTTCATGTCATCGCTGATGATCTCCACCGCGATGAAAGGCAAGGCGCCTTATAAAGAAGTGCTGACCCACGGCTTCACCGTCGACGGCCAGGGCCGCAAGATGTCCAAGTCGATCGGTAACACCGTCAGCCCGCAGGACGTGATGAACAAGCTGGGCGGCGACATTCTGCGTCTGTGGGTGGCATCGACCGATTACACCGGCGAAATCGCGGTCTCCGACGAGATCCTCAAGCGCTCCGCCGATTCTTACCGCCGCATCCGCAACACCGCGCGCTTCCTGCTGGCCAACCTGAACGGGTTCGAGCCGAGCACCGATTGCGTGGCGCCGGAAGACATGGTGGTGCTGGATCGCTGGGCGGTCGGCCGTGCGCTGGCGGCACAGCAGGATATCGAGCAGGCTTACGCCAACTATGATTTCCACGAAGTGGTGCAGCGTCTGATGCAGTTCTGTTCGGTCGAGATGGGCTCCTTCTATCTGGATATCATCAAGGATCGTCAGTACACCGCGAAGAGCGACAGCGTCGCCCGTCGCAGCTGCCAGACCGCGCTGTATCACATCGTGGAAGCGCTGGTGCGCTGGATGGCGCCGATCATGTCGTTCACTGCGGACGAGATCTGGGGCTTCATGCCGGGCAAGCGTGCGCAGTACGTGTTCACCGAAGAGTGGTACGACGGCCTGTTCGGGCTGGCGGAAGGCGAGCCGATGAACGACGCTTTCTGGGCCGAGCTGCTGAAAGTGCGCGGCGAAGTGAACAAGGTGCTGGAGCAGGCGCGTGCCGACAAACGCCTCGGCGGTTCGCTGGAAGCGGCGGTAACGCTGTATGCCGACAGCGAGCTGGCGGCGCGCCTGAACAGCCTGCAGGATGAGCTGCGCTTCGTGCTGCTGACCTCTGCGGCAAGCGTTGCGCCATTGGCGGATGCGCCGGCCGACGCGCAGGCTTCCGAGCTGCTGAAAGGGCTGAAGATCGCCTTCAGCACGGCACCGGGTGAGAAGTGCCCGCGCTGCTGGCATTACACCACCGATATCGGCCTGGTGGCGGAACACGCAGACATCTGCGGCCGCTGTGTGAGCAACGTCGCCGGTGACGGCGAGAAGCGTAACTTTGCCTGAGAACTCGCGCCTGATGAGTAAATCAATTTGTTCGACCGGCCTGCGTTGGCTGTGGGTTGTGGTGGCGGTGCTGGCGCTGGATTTTGGCAGCAAGCAGTGGATCCTCGCTAACTTTACGCTGGGCCAGTCCCAGCCGTTGATCCCGTCGTTCAACCTGTTTTACGCGCGCAACTACGGCGCTGCGTTCAGCTTCCTGGCCGACCATGGCGGCTGGCAGCGCTGGTTCTTCGCCGCCATCGCCATCGCCATCGTTGCGGTGCTGCTGGTGATGATGTACCGCAGCACCGCGCAGCAGAAGCTGAACAACATCGCCTACGCCTTTATTATCGGCGGGGCGTTGGGCAATCTGTTCGATCGCCTGTGGCACGGTTTCGTGGTCGATTTCATCGACTTCTACGTCGGTGACTGGCACTACCCGACCTTCAATCTGGCGGACAGCTTCATCTGCGTGGGCGCGGCGATGATCGTGCTGGAAGGTTTCCTGTCGCCGGCGAACAAAGACGCAAAGAGTAAAGGTGAGTAATATGACGGCTCAGGTTATCAGTGACAGCGCGGTGCTGGTTCACTTTACGCTGAAACTGGAAGACGGTTCGACCGCCGAATCCACCCGCAGCAGCGGCAAGCCGGCGCTGTTCCGCCTGGGTGACGGCAGCCTGTCGGCACCGCTGGAAGCGCAGCTGCTTGGCCTGCGCGCGGGCGACAAATGCGCCTTTACCCTGCAGCCGGAAGCGGCGTTCGGCGCGGAGAACCCGGATCTGGTCCAGTTCTTCTCGCGCCGCGACTTCGCGGAAACCGGCGTGCCGGACGTGGGCACCATCATGCTGTTTACCGCCATCGACGGCAGTGAAATGCCGGGCGTGGTGCGCGCGGTGGCGGAAGATTCGATCACCGTCGATTTCAACCATCCGCTGGCGGGCCATCCGGTGACCTTCGATATCGAAGTGCTGGAGATCGATCCGCAGCAGGAGGAGATGCATGCAAATATTGCTGGCTAACCCGCGCGGCTTCTGCGCCGGGGTTGATCGTGCGATCAGCATCGTGGAACGCGCGCTGGAACTGTATGGCGCACCGATCTACGTGCGGCATGAAGTGGTGCACAACCGCTACGTGGTCGACAGCCTGCGTGAGCGCGGCGCGGTGTTTATCGAAGAGATCGCGGAAGTGCCGGACGGCTCTATCCTGATCTTCTCGGCGCACGGCGTTTCTCAGGCGGTGCGCGCCGAAGCCAAGGCGCGCGATCTGACCATGCTGTTCGACGCCACTTGCCCGCTGGTGACCAAGGTGCATATGGAAGTGGCGCGCGCCAGCCGCCGCGGCACCGAAGCGATTCTGATTGGCCACGCCGGGCACCCGGAAGTGGAAGGCACCATGGGCCAGTACAGCAACCCGCAGGGCGGCATGTACCTGGTCGAGTCGCCGGAAGACGTGTGGAAGCTGCAGGTGAAAGATGAAAGCAACCTGTGCTTCATGACGCAGACCACGCTGTCGGTAGATGATACCTCGGACGTGATCGACGCCCTGCGCCAGCGTTTCCCGAGCATTATCGGCCCGCGCAAGGATGACATTTGCTACGCCACCACCAACCGTCAGGAGGCGGTGCGTAACCTGGCCGGCGATGCGGACGTGGTGCTGGTGGTGGGGTCAAAAAACTCCTCCAACTCCAACCGACTGGCGGAACTGGCGCAGCGCGTCGGCAAACCGGCTTATCTTATCGATTCGGCGGCGGATATTCAGGAGAGCTGGCTGAGCGGGGCGCGCCATATCGGCGTTACCGCCGGAGCCTCAGCGCCGGACGTGCTGGTGCAGGAGGTGATCTCTCGCCTGAAAGCGCTGGGCGGTATGGACGTGCATGAAATCAGCGGGCGTGAAGAGAACATCGTGTTCGAAGTGCCGAAAGAGCTGCGCGTGGACGTTCGTCAGATAGACTGACAGGCGCCGGCGGATGACAACGGGGAGCTCAGGCTTCCCGTTTTTTTTGGGCATTCGCATGGCATTGAAAATAAAACGCTGCGCATATTCAAATTTTCTGCTAACTAAAGTCAAATTTATTCTGAGTATTTGAAATAGCGTCGGTGTCATTAATTATATAAGCTGACGAAAAGTCATTAATCAAGGTATCATTAGTCTGCAATCTAAATAAGGCCTGGCGTTGGCAAGGTGATTACAATAATTACAATAATGGGTGTTGCAGATGTTTCTTATTTTATTCCTGCCGAATATGTTCTAAGGCGTTTAATCCTTTCTCCTTTAAATAGAGCTTCATATGCTCCAGCAATCGTCGGACTTTTAATGGCTGAATCTCCCGACGCGGCATAATGGCATAGCAATTTATTTCCGGTAATCGCCAGTCGGGCAATATTTCAATCAGCTCGCCGCTGAGCAACTCACGCTCAACGTTGGCGAAGAAATTGCGAATGATACCCTTGCCGGTCAGCGCCAACTCCTTCATCGCCATACCGCTGTTGGTGAACAAGCGCCCGGTCATGCGCATGCGGTGTTCACCGCCGTCGCGATGGATCAGACGAACAAATTGCGGGTTTCCGAGCGGTGTAAAGGTCACCCAGTGGTGATGCGTCAGCGCCTGCGGCGAATCCGGCACGCCGTGGTGCGCCAGGTAGGCCGGCGAGGCGCACAGCACTTCGCGGCAGCGCGCCAGCCGGGTGGAAACGTAGCTGGAGTCGGCCAGCACGCCGCCGCGTATCGCCAGATCGATGCGTTGCGTGATGAGGTCTATCTTCTCATCGTGGATTTCCAGCCGCAGCGTGAGCCGCGGGTGCTCGTCGAGGAAGCTCTGCAGCGCCGGCACCAGATAGTGGGTGGCGAATTCGGTCGAGGTGGCGACGCGTAGTTCACCCACCAGTTCGCCACGCAGCGCGGCGATCCGTTGTTGGCCGCGTTCGGCGGCGTGGATCATCAGCAGGCAATCTTCATAAAAGCACAATCCGGCTTCGGTCAGACTCAATGAACGCGTCGACCGCAACAGTAATTGAATGCCCAGATGTTCCTCCAACTGGCGAATATGTTGGCTGACGGCCGAGGTCGTCATGCCCAATTCTTTTGCCGCCATGCTGAATGCGCCGCAATCGACCACTTTTGAGAAAATGGCCATGCGTTTTAAAATATTGCTCATAGTTTGTTAAGCACAACTTAACCAAGATTGTGAATTATACGGGCTAATAATATAGCACCATCTCTTCTATATTGCCTGAAGCATATAAACGCCGGGCTAATTATTATCTCGCAGAGGTTTTTTCTCTTTTTGATAAATCTTATTGCGCTTTTCAATAATACACCCGCGCCGCATCGCAACAGGAGCACATTGTGGACAGCGTTCAGAAAGATGAAATAGCGTTAAAAATCCTACGTGAATTATTGCAATACCGCCGCCGTTTCCCCGGTGGCGACACCTCAATTGCCGAAGAAGAACAACGGGTCACTCAGGTGCAATTGCCACGCATTCGGGCATTCATTGAAAACGAGCAGCGCATCGAATTCGTGCTGCCGGCCTTTCCGACCAAGTCGCCCAACACCAACAAGGTGATCGGCGCGGTGCCGGACATGGCGGAGCGGCTGTCGCTGATCTTCCTCAACTCGCTGTGCCAGCGTATTCAACTCTATTACCCGCCGGGTGCGCATATCGTTATCTGCTCCGACGGCCACGTGTTCGGCGATCTGATCCGCGTCAGCGACGAAGCGATCAACCACTATCAGCGCGAGATTGAAGGCCTGCTGCATGAAGTGGGTGCGACGCACCTGAGCGTGTTCAACCTCGGCGACGTCAAAGGCCTGGCGGAGCATACCGACGATTACGATCTGCTGCGCCGGCTGTTGGTGGACGGCTACGCCGAGTCGGAAGAGGCGATCAAGCAACAGCTGATGCAGGACGAACAGGGCCTCTTGCTGTACCGCGCCATCACGCGTTTCCTGTATGAAGACAGCCAGCTGCCGGGCTACAGCGGTTCCAACGCCGCGCTGCAGAAGGACGCCAAGCAGCGCGCCTGCGGCGTGATCCAACGCAGCTGGGCCTGGGGCAACCTGCTGGCGCAACATTTCCCGGCTGCGATCCGCCTGTCGATTCACCCGCAGCCGGTCGACAGCCTGAAAATGGGCATCCACATGATGCCGACCAAAGACGACTGGCTGACGCCGTGGCACGGCGTGGCGGCGAACGTGAACGGCCAGTTCGTGCTGATGAAGCGTAAAGACGCGCAGAGCCTGGACGGCGAACTGGTGGAGATCCGCGGCACGCCGAGCCATTACCTGATCGAGCAGCCACAGATGGCCTGAGGCCGCCGCAGGCTTTTGCGCCCGAAATCCTGGCGGGCGCGTTTTTGACGGCACGTTGCCGTGTGAGCAGCACATTCGATGCAAGGAGAATCACCGATGAACAACCAACCGCTTAATTGCCATATCCAACCGAATACCCCGTTCGGCGCGATCCTGACGCCGCAGCATCCGGGGCAAAAGATCGGCGAGCTGCCGGTGGCGGCGCTGCGAGCGCTGGCGCAGGAACACCACTTGCTGGTGCTGCGCGGATTCGACTCCGGTTTCAGCGAGGCGGAAGTCCTGACTCGCTATGCCGAACAGTGGGGCGAAATCATGATGTGGCCGTTCGGTGCGGTGCTGGACGTGAAGGAACATCCGGACGCCAAGGATCATATCTTCGACAGCAGCTACGTCCCGCTGCATTGGGATGGCATGTATAAACCGACCATCCCCGAGTTCCAGCTGTTCCACTGCGTAGCGGCACCTTCTCAGGACGAAGGCGGATGCACCACCTTCGTCGATACCACGCGGCTGCTGGCCAATGCGGACGAAGCGCTGCTGGATCAGTGGCTGTCGGTCTCGATCACCTACCGCATCAAGCAGGTGGTGCATTACGGTGGTGAGGTCTGTTCGCCGCTGGTGGTGCAGCACCCGAACGGCAGGGGGTTAATCATGCGCTACAATGAACCGCCGACGGAGGGGAAAAAATTCCTCAACCAGCATGCGCTGGAATATCACGGCGTGCCGGAACAGCAGCAGGAACAGTTCCATCACACGTTGCAGCAGCACCTGTACGATCCGCGTCACTATTATGCCCACCAATGGCAACAGGGTGACGTGGTGGTGGCGGACAACTTCTCGCTGCTGCACGGCCGTGAGGGCTTTACCGCCCGTTCCGCGCGTCATTTGCAGCGCGTGCATATTCAGAGCAACCCGGTGTGCGCCAATCTGGCGCTGAAGCCGGCCAACGCAGAAGCGTAAAGGAGCATTATGGCAAGGATACTGATGGCGGCGGTCGCCACTCCGGGGCACGTTTACCCGATGTTAGCCATCGCTCGCCACCTGATTGCCCAAGGGCATCAGGTGCGGGTGATGACCGGCGCGCTGTTTCGCGAACGCGCCGAGGCGGCGGGCGCGAACTTCGTGCCGTTCGACGCGCAGGTAGATTTCGACTATCGCCACCTGGAAGAGCACTTTCCGGCGCGCGCCGCGCTGCCGCCGGGCAATGCGCAGATGGCGCTGGCGCTGAAGGATTTCTTCGCCGCACCGATCCCGCTGCTGGATCGACAGCTGCGGGCGGCCATCGCCGCCGAAAAGACCGATCTGCTGATGGTGGAGAACTGCTTCTACGGCGTGCTGCCGCTGCTGCAGTCCGCCGAGCGGCCGCCGGTCTTCGGTATCGGCGTTACGCCGCTGTCGTATTCTTCGCGCGATGCTATTTTTTATGGCCCGCGTATCCCGCCGGCGCTGCTGCCACAGGCGTTGACCCGTGAGCAGCTGGTGGATGAAGAAACGCGCGTGCTGCTTGATGAAGTACAGCAGAGCTTCGATACCGCGCTGGTGCAGGCGGGCGGGCGGGCGCTGGATCGCCCATTCACCGACGCGCTGATCGGCGGCTGCGAGCGTTTCCTGCAGCTGGCTACCACGGCGCTGGAATATGAGCGTGACGATCTGCCGAGCGGCGTGCGCTTCGTCGGCCCGCTGCGCAGCGGCGGCCAGCCGGCGGCGGAAGAGACGCTGTGGGAGAAGGACGATGATCGGCCGCTGGTGATCGTGTCTCAGGGCACGCTGGCCAATGTCGATTTGCATCAGCTGATCGTACCGACGCTGCAAACGCTGGCGCATCTGCCGGTGCGCGTGCTGGCCACGACCGGCGGACGGGCGACGGAAGGGCTGATGGAGGCACTGCCGGGCAATGCCAGAGTGCGGGAGTTTATCTCCTTCGAACGCTGGCTGCCGGAGACGGCGCTGCTGATCACCAACGGCGGTTACGGCTCGATCAACTATGCGCTGGACAGCGGCGTGCCGCTGATCGTCGCCGGCACCGGCGAGGACAAGCTGGAGGCGGCCGCGCGCGTGGTGGCCGCCGGCTGCGGCATCAGCCTGCACACCAGCACGCCGACCGCCGAACAGATCCTGGCGGCGGCGACGCGCATTCTGCAACAGCCGATCTATCGGCAACGCGCGGCGCTGGTGCGTGAGGACTATGCCCGCCACGACGCGCTGACGGCGATCGCCAACGAAGTGGCCGCCATTACCGCCTGACCTCGCCGTTCTTCCTTCCTCTGGCGCCGTTTTCGGCGCCTTTTTTCTGCATTTTTTTGCCATGGAAACTGCATGATTATGTACAATCGTCGCAGGCCGCCAAATCGGTTGAATGTTAATCTCACGACAGCGCCGCTGATGAGAACGGAGGAATATCATAATTTTCTAATTATGAAATGAATCCTCTGGCGACGCTGAAGCGGGGCGGTTACCCTGAATCGATAGCCTAATGGGATAGGCGTCAAATCAAGAAGAGAGCAAGCATGAGTGATTCACAAATCCGCATTGCGATTGCGGGCGCCGGCGGCCGGATGGGCCGTCAATTGATCCAGGCGGTGCAGCAGGCGGAAGGCGTGGTGTTGGGGGCGGCGCTGTCGCGCCCGGGTTCCAGCCTGGTCGGCGTCGACGCCGGCGAACTGGCGGGCATCGGCGCGCTGGGCGTCAAGGTGAGCGACAGTCTGGAGAAGGTGGTGAACGAGTTCGATATTTTGATCGACTTCACCCGCCCGGAAAGCACCCGGGGTTACCTGGATTTTTGCGTGGCGCACCACAAGGCGATGGTGATTGGCACTACCGGCTTCGATGACGCCGGCAAACAGGCGATCCGCGATGCGGCGCAGCATATCGGCATCGTGTTCGCCGCCAACTTCAGCGTCGGCGTCAACCTGGTGTTGAAACTGCTGGAGAAGGCCGCGCAGGTGATGGGCGACTATACCGATATCGAAATCGTTGAGGCGCACCACCGCCACAAAGTGGATGCGCCGTCGGGCACGGCGCTGGCCATGGGCGAAGCGATCGCCGGCGCGCTGGGGCGCGACCTGAAAAGCTGCGCGGTCTATGCGCGCGAAGGCCATACCGGCGAACGCGATCCGAAAAGCATCGGCTTTGCCACCATTCGCGCCGGCGATATCGTCGGCGAGCACACCGCGATGTTCGCCGACATCGGTGAACGGGTGGAAATTACCCATAAGGCCTCCAGCCGGATGACTTTTGCCAGCGGCGCGGTGCGTGCGGCTGCCTGGTTGCATAACCGGGATAAAGGTCTGTTTGATATGCGTGATGTGCTGAATCTGGACCAATTATAATTAATTTGCATACCATCGTGATGTGGTTGTATTGATCATAATGCTATGATAATCGGACAATAATTTTATTGTCCTTTTTTTTAACATGAAAAAAGAAGCGTTGGTGTGTTTTTATTTCATTGATTGTTATTTATTGATGTTTACCTTGCTAATCATCCCGTTTTTATCCACCAGATCTTATTTCAGCGTCTTTTGGAGCCCATTCTGGCACCATTTTTCGTCATTCAGCCTCGCAACCGTTTTCCAGCCCCGGTTTTCTGTGTTTTTATCGCCGCTCAAGCCGCATGAGCGGTGAGAACTGCAAAAATAAAACAAAAAACGGCAGTTTGGGTAGACAAGCCTGGCACTCATCATTAAAATGCGCCCAATTTGCCAAAAATTGGCCTCGCGGACGGTTTTTGCATTGATTTAGATCGCGATATCTGAATTAATATGCAAATATTGTGATTGATTATTCCTCGGAGGATGTTTTGATAAAGTCAGCGCTATTGGTTCTGGAAGACGGAACCCAATTCCACGGTCGGGCCATCGGGGCAGAGGGAACGGCAGTGGGGGAAGTGGTCTTCAATACGTCGATGACCGGTTATCAAGAAATCCTCACTGATCCTTCCTATTCCCGCCAGATCGTTACTCTTACTTATCCTCATATCGGCAATGTCGGCACCAATGCTTCCGACGAAGAATCCTCCGCAGTACACGCCCAAGGCCTCGTCATTCGTGACCTCCCGCTGATCGCCAGCAACTACCGCAACGAAGAAAGCCTGTCCGACTACCTCAAGCGTCACAACATCGTGGCAATCGCCGATATCGATACCCGTAAATTAACCCGCCTGCTGCGCGAGAAGGGCGCCCAGAACGGCTGCATCATCGCCGCCGACTCGCCGGACGCCGCGCTGGCCCTGGCCAAGGCGCAAGGTTTCCCGGGGTTGAAAGGCATGGATCTGGCGAAAGAGGTCACCACCCAAGAAGCCTACAGCTGGCAGCAAGGCAGCTGGACGCTTGAAGGCGACCTGCCTGAAGCCAAAACCGCCGCGGAACTGCCGTTCCACGTGGTGGCTTACGACTACGGCGCCAAGCGCAACATCCTGCGCATGCTGGTGGATCGCGGCTGCCGCCTGACCGTGGTGCCGGCGCAGACCCCGGCCGACGAGGTGCTGAAAATGAATCCGGACGGCATCTTCCTGTCCAACGGCCCGGGCGATCCGGAGCCGTGCGACTACGCCATCGCCGCCATCAAACAGTTCCTGGAAACCGACATTCCGGTGTTCGGCATCTGCCTGGGCCACCAGCTGCTGGCGCTGGCCAGCGGGGCGAAAACCATGAAGATGAAGCTCGGCCACCACGGCGGCAACCACCCGGTGAAGGATCTGGATAACAACACCGTGATGATCACCGCGCAGAACCACGGCTTCGCCGTCGATGAAAACAACCTGCCGGCGAACCTGCGCGTCACGCACAAATCGCTGTTCGACCACACGGTGCAGGGCATTCACCGCACCGACAAAGCGGCGTTCAGCTTCCAGGGTCACCCGGAAGCCAGCCCAGGCCCGCACGATGCCGCGCCGCTGTTCGATCACTTCATCGAACTGATTGAGACTTACCGTTCTAACGCCAAATAATCAGGAGCAGTAAAAAATGCCAAAACGTACAGACATAAAAAGCATCCTGATCCTCGGCGCTGGCCCGATCGTTATCGGCCAGGCGTGTGAGTTCGACTACTCGGGTGCCCAGGCGTGTAAAGCGCTGCGCGAAGAGGGTTACCGCGTCATTCTGGTCAACTCCAACCCGGCGACCATCATGACCGACCCGGAAATGGCCGATGCGACCTATATCGAGCCGATCCACTGGGAAGTGGTGCGCAAGATCATCGAAAAAGAGCGCCCGGATGCGGTGCTGCCGACCATGGGCGGCCAGACGGCGCTGAACTGCGCGCTGGAGCTGGAGCGTCAGGGCGTGCTGGCCGAGTTCGGCGTTACCATGATCGGCGCGACCGCCGATGCGATCGACAAGGCCGAAGACCGTCGCCGTTTCGACGTGGCGATGAAGAAAATCGGTCTGGACACCGCGCGTTCCGGCATTGCGCACACCATGGAAGAAGCGCTGGCGGTAGCCGCTGACGTCGGCTTCCCGTGCATCATCCGCCCTTCCTTTACCATGGGTGGCACCGGCGGCGGCATCGCCTACAACCGCGAAGAGTTCGAAGAGATCTGCGAACGCGGTCTGGACCTGTCGCCGACCAACGAGCTGCTGATCGATGAATCGCTGATCGGTTGGAAAGAATACGAGATGGAGGTGGTGCGTGATAAGAACGACAACTGCATCATCGTCTGCTCCATCGAAAACTTCGACGCCATGGGCATCCACACCGGCGACTCTATCACCGTCGCACCGGCCCAGACCCTGACCGACAAGGAATACCAAATCATGCGCAACGCCTCGATGGCGGTGCTGCGTGAGATCGGCGTCGAAACCGGTGGCTCCAACGTGCAGTTCTCGGTCAACCCGAAAACCGGCCGCCTGATCGTTATCGAAATGAACCCGCGCGTGTCGCGCTCTTCGGCGCTGGCGTCGAAAGCCACCGGCTTCCCTATCGCCAAGATCGCCGCCAAGCTGGCGGTGGGCTACACCCTCGATGAGCTGATGAACGACATCACCGGCGGCCGCACCCCGGCATCGTTCGAACCGTCCATCGACTACGTCGTGACCAAGATCCCGCGCTTCAACTTCGAGAAGTTCGCCGGCGCCAACGATCGCCTGACCACCCAGATGAAGTCGGTCGGCGAAGTGATGGCCATCGGCCGCACCCAGCAGGAGTCGCTGCAAAAAGCGCTGCGCGGCCTGGAAGTGGGCGCTACCGGCTTCGACCCGAAAGTAAGCCTGGACGATCCGGAAGCGCTGACCAAGATCCGCCGCGAGCTGAAAGACGCCGGCTCTGACCGCATCTGGTACATCGCCGACGCCTTCCGCGCCGGTCTGTCGGTTGACGGCGTCTTCAACCTGACCAACGTCGACCGCTGGTTCCTGGTGCAGATTGAAGAGCTGGTGCGCCTGGAAGAGCAGGTGGCCGAAGCGGGCATCAACGGCCTGAACAAAGCGTTCCTGCGCACCCTGAAACGCAAGGGCTTCGCCGATGCGCGTCTGGCCAAGCTGGCCGGCGTCGCCGAGAGCGAAATTCGCAAGCTGCGCCACAGCCACGGCCTGCATCCGGTGTACAAGCGCGTGGATACCTGCGCGGCGGAATTCGCCACCGACACCGCCTACATGTACTCCACCTATGAAGAAGAGTGCGAGTCCAACCCGACCAACGACCGGCCGAAAGTGATGGTGCTGGGCGGCGGGCCGAACCGTATCGGCCAGGGCATCGAGTTCGACTACTGCTGCGTGCACGCCTCGCTGGCGCTGCGCGAAGACGGATACGAGACCATCATGGTCAACTGTAACCCGGAAACCGTCTCCACCGACTACGACACCTCCGACCGCCTGTACTTCGAGCCGGTGACGTTGGAAGACGTGCTGGAAATCGTGCGCATCGAGAAGCCGAAGGGCGTGATCGTGCAGTACGGCGGCCAGACCCCGCTGAAGCTGGCGCGCGAGCTGGAAGCCGCGGGCGTGCCGATCATCGGCACCAGCCCGGACGCCATCGACCGCGCCGAAGACCGCGAGCGCTTCCAGCAGGCGGTTAACCGTCTGGGCCTGAAGCAGCCGGCCAACGCCACCGTCACCGCCATCGAGCAGGCGGTGGAGAAGGCGGCGGGCATCGGCTATCCGCTGGTGGTGCGCCCTTCCTACGTGCTGGGCGGCCGGGCGATGGAAATCGTCTATGACGAAACCGACTTGCGCCGCTACTTCCAGACCGCGGTCAGCGTGTCCAACGATGCGCCGGTGCTGCTGGACCGCTTCCTGGACGACGCGGTGGAAGTGGACGTCGACGCCATCTGCGACGGCGAGCGCGTGCTGATTGGCGGCATCATGGAGCACATCGAGCAGGCGGGCGTGCACTCCGGTGACTCCGCGTGTTCGCTGCCGGCATACACCCTGAGCCAGGAAATTCAGGACGTGATGCGTCGCCAGGTGGAAAAGCTGGCGTTCGAGCTGCAGGTACGCGGCCTGATGAACGTGCAGTTCGCGGTGAAAGACAACGAAGTCTACCTGATTGAAGTGAACCCGCGCGCCGCGCGTACCGTGCCGTTCGTGTCCAAAGCGACCGGCGTGCCGCTGGCCAAAGTGGCCGCGCGCGTGATGGCGGGCAAAACGCTGGTTGAGCAGGGCGTGACCGAAGAAATTATCCCGCCGTACTACTCGGTGAAAGAAGTGGTGCTGCCGTTCAACAAATTCCCGGGCGTCGACCCGATTCTGGGGCCGGAAATGCGCTCTACCGGGGAAGTGATGGGCGTGGGCCGCACCTTCGCGGAAGCCTTCTCCAAAGCGATGCTGGGCAGTAACTCGGGCATGAAAAAGCAGGGCCGCGCGCTGCTGTCGGTGCGTGAAGGCGACAAGGCTCGCGTGGTCGATTTGGCCGCCAGCCTGCTGAAGCAGGGCTTCGAGCTGGACGCCACTCACGGCACCGCGGTGGTGCTGGGCGAAGCGGGCATCAACCCGCGCCTGGTCAACAAGGTGCACGAAGGGCGTCCGCACATTCAGGACCGTATCAAGAACGGCGAGTACACCTACATTGTCAACACCACGGCCGGCCGTCAGGCGATTGAAGACTCCAAGCTGATTCGCCGCAGCGCCCTGCAGTACAAGGTGCACTACGACACCACGCTGAACGGCGGCTTCGCCACCGCGATGGCGCTGAAAGCGGATCCGACCGAACAGGTCACGTCGGTGCAGGAAATGCACGCGCGCATCGGCAAATAACCGCGCGATAACGCTACGCCAGGGGCGCTGCAGATGCAGCGCCCTTTTTTATTCAGCGAATTTGTCGGCTGGCGTTAAAAATTTCCGCTATCAATCAGTGGGCAAACTGTCACCCTGTGTGATTGGTATATGCTTGGTGTATTGGCAAGGAACGAAGGAACGACGATAACAATGATTCTGATAATTTATGCTCACCCGTATCCCCGGCATTCGCATGCCAACCAGCGCCTGCTGCAGGCGGTGAGGGATCTCCCCGAGGTAGAGGTGCGCTCGCTGTATGAGCTGTACCCCGATTTCAATATCGACATCAACGCCGAGCAGCGGGCGCTGGAGCGCGCCGACCTGGTGGTGCTGCAGCATCCGATGCAGTGGTACAGCTTCCCGCCGCTGTTGAAGCTGTGGATCGACAAAGTGCTGGAGCACGGCTGGGCCTACGGCCACGACGGCAACGCGCTGGTGGGTAAAGACTGCCTGTGGGCGGTGACCAGCGGCGGCGACGAGCACCACTTCGAGCTGGGCGACTTTCCCAACTTCGCCGCGCTGGCGCAGCCGCTGCAGGCCACGGCGATTTACTGCGGCATGAACTGGCAGCCTTATTTCGCCCTGCATAACACCTTTACCTGCAACGAACCGGCGCTGCTCGCCGCCGGCGAAGCCTATCGGCAGCGGTTGGTGGACTACCTGATGGAACATGCCGAAGCGGAAACACGGGAGGCCAGCCATGGATAACCACCACATGATGATCGAGGGGCTGATCTACCTCGGCTCCGCCGCGCTGTTTGTGCCGATCGCGGTGCGACTGGGGCTGGGCTCGGTGCTCGGCTACCTGATTGCCGGCTGCATCATTGGCCCCTGGGGGCTGAAGCTAGTGTCGGATGCCGAGTCGATCCTGACCTTCGCCGAGATCGGCGTGGTGCTGATGCTGTTTATCATCGGCCTGGAGCTGGATCCCAAGCGGCTGTGGACGCTGCGCGCCTCGGTGTTCGGCGGCGGCAGCATTCAGATGGTGGGCTGCGGCCTGGCGCTGAGCGCCTTCTGTTACTTCCTGGGCCTCAACTGGAAGGTGGCGCTGTTGATTGGCCTGACGCTGGCGCTCTCATCCACCGCCATCGCCATGCAGGCGATGAGCGAACGCAACCTGACGCCGTCGCCGATCGGCCGCAGCGCATTTGCGGTGCTGCTGTTCCAGGATATTGCGGCGATCCCGCTGGTGGCGATGATCCCGCTGCTGGCCAGCAGCGGCGCCACCACCACGCTGGGCGCTTTCGTGCTGTCGGCGGCCAAGGTGGTGGGCGCGTTGACGATAGTGGTACTGCTCGGCCGCTACGTCACCCGCCCGCTGCTGCACTTCGTCGCCCGTTCGGGCATGCGCGAGGTGTTCAGCGCCGTGGCGCTGTTCCTGGTGTTCGGTTTCGGCATCCTGCTGGAGATGGCCGGGCTGTCGATGGCGATGGGGGCGTTCCTCGCCGGGGTGCTGCTGGCGAGCTCGGAATACCGCCACGCGCTGGAGAGCGATATTCAGCCGTTCAAGGGGCTGCTGCTGGGGCTGTTCTTTATCGGCGTCGGCATGTCGATCGACTTCGGCACGCTGTTCCATCACCCGCTGCTGATCGCCTCGCTGCTGCTGGGCTTTATGCTGATCAAGGCGGCGCTGCTGTGGCTGATTGGGCCGCTGCTCGGCGTGCCGAAGCGCCAGCGCGGCCTGTTCGCCATTCTGCTGGGGCAGGGCAGTGAATTCGCCTTCGTGATCTTCAGCGCCGCGCAGCTGGCCGGCGTCCTGCCGGTCGAATGGGCCAAGTCGCTGACGCTGGCGGTGGCGCTGTCGATGGCGGCCACGCCGCTGCTGCTGGTGATCGCCGCGCAGCTGGAGAAAAATGCGCCGAAAGAGGAGCGCCCGGCTGACGTTATCGACGACGAGAATGCCAGCGTGATCATCGCCGGCTTCGGCCGTTTCGGTCAGATCGCCGGCCGTTTGCTGTTGGCCAACGGCGTACACACCGTGGTACTGGATCACGATCCGGACCATATCGAGACGCTGCGCAAATTCGACACCAAGGTGTTCTACGGCGACGCCACGCGCGCCGATTTGCTGGAGGCCGCCGGCGCCGCCCACGCCAAGGTGCTGATCAACGCCATCGACGACGTGGAAGACAGCCTGGCGTTAACCGAGCTGGCCAGGCAGCACTTCCCGCATCTGAAGGTGGTGGCGCGAGCGCGCGACGTCGATCACTGGTATCAGCTGCGGCAGCTGGGGGTGGAAAAACCGGAGCGCGAAACCTTTGAAAGCTCACTGCGCATCGGCCGTGAAACGCTTGAGCTGCTGGGGCTGGACGCCTATGAGGCGCGCGAGAAGGCGGATACGTTCCGCCGCTATAACCTGAAGATGCTGGAAGACACGCTGGAGAATTATCAGGACACCGAGTTCCGCATCGCCAGCCTGCAGCGGGCCAAGGAGATGCTCAGCGCGGCCATCGAGCAGGATCAGAATCGGCTGGCGCGGGTGCAGCAGACCGGCTGGCGCGGCAGTATCGACGGCAAGGCGCCGGAGGATGAAGTGGTGGAAGCTAAAGGATAAGAGTAGGGGCGCCAGATCGGCGCCCCTTTTTTTGCTTAGCTCAGTGCGACCTTGATGCCCAAGGCGATCAGCATACCGCCCAGCAGCTTGTCGACGATCTTCTGGGTCTTTTCCAACCCGCGGCGCACCGGCCCGCTCTGGATCAGGAACACCAGCAGCGGCCACCAGATGACCGACAGGCCGAGAATAATCCCCGCGTACCACAGCTTGTCGCCCAGGCCGGAATCGATCTGCAGCACCTGGGTGAATACCGCCAGGAAGAACAGGGTGGCTTTCGGGTTCAGCAGGTTGCACAGGTAGCCTTGCGCAAAGGCGCTCTTCAGGCTGACCTGCTGCTGCGGCAGATTGCTGACGTTCATCTTACCGCCGCCGCGCGACAGCAGCGCCTGGATGCCGATCCACACCAGATACACCGCCCCGGCGTATTTCAGCAGGTTGAACAACCACGGCGTGGTGGTGATCACCACCGCCAGCCCGGCGACGCAGTAGGACATGTGGGTAGCGACGCCGCAGATCACGCCAAAGGCGGTCATCATGGCGGCCAGCCGCGGATAGCGGGCGGCGTTTTTGATCACCAGGAAAAAATCCGGGCCGGGGGAGAGCATGCCGAGGGCGGCAATGCCGGCGACGAACAGCGAAGTTTCAAGCATGGGAGCGTCTCGCGCAAAAGACAGAGTTCTGGCGATAATAACGCCGCTTCCTCTGATGCGCATCAACCCAATGAGGTATTGTTAGGCTCTATGATAATTATTCATCTACCGCCAGCGACGGAGCCCTATGCAGCAGACTAACGCCACAGACATGCCGGAACCGCACCGGCAACAGCGTGAAATAACCCGCCTGTGCATTCAATGCGCGCTGCTGCTGTTGCAGCACGGCGCTGAGAGCACGGTGGTGGAACAGCTGTCGACCCGCCTGGGGCTGGCGCTGGGGATGGACAGCGTGGAAAGCTCGATCTCCGCCAATGCGGTGGTGTTGACCACCCTCAGCCACGGCGCCTGTCTGACCACCACCCGCAAGAACGTCGATCGCGGCATCAATATGCAGGTGGTGACCGAAGTGCAGCATATCGTGATCCTCGCCGAGCACCACCTGGCGGATGCGCACGACGTGGCGCGCCGTTTTGACCGGATCCGGCCGTTGCGCTACCCGCGCTGGCTGGTGGTGCTGATGGTGGGGTTGTCCTGCGGGTGCTTCAGCATGCTCAACGGTGGCGGCGCTGACGCCTTCCTGGTGACCTTTATCGCCAGCGGCACGGCGATGCTGGTGCGCCAAATTCTCACCGCCCGCCATATGAATCCGCTGATCAATTTTTGCCTGACGGCGTTTGTCGCGACGTCGATCTCCGGGCTGCTGCTGCGCCTGCCGGCGTTTAAGGACACCTCGAGCGTGGCGATGGCCGCCAGCGTGCTGTTGCTGGTGCCGGGCTTCCCGCTGATCAACGCGGTGGCCGATATGTTCAAGGGGCACGTCAATACCGGGCTGGCGCGCTGGGCGATGGCCAGCCTGCTGACGCTGGCGACCTGCATCGGGGTGGTGATGGCGATGTCGCTGTGGGATCTGCGGGGGTGGTCATGAGTCTGCTGTGGGCCTTGTTGCAGGAGATGTTGTTGGCGGCGGTGCCGGCGCTGGGCTTCGCCATGGTGTTCAACGTGCCGCTGCGCGCGCTGCGTTATTGCGCGTTGCTTGGGGCCATCGGGCGTGGTTCGCGCATGCTGATGATGCACGGCGGCATGAACATCGAGTGGGCCTCGCTGCTGGCGGCGATCCTGATCGGTATCATCGGTATCTACTGGTCGCGCTGGCTGCTGGCGCACCCGAAGGTGTTCACCGTGGCGGCGGTGATCCCGATGTTCCCCGGCATTTCCGCCTATACCGCGATGATAACTGTGGTAGAGATCTCACATTTGGGCTACAGCGAAGCCTTGATGGAGACCATGATCACCAACTTCCTCAAGGCCAGTTTCATCGTCGGCGCGTTGTCGATCGGCCTGTCGCTGCCGGGCCTGTGGCTGTACCGCAAACGCCCCGGCGTGTGAAATTTCCCGGCGGGAGATCGTTGGTTATTAGATATGCTGATAAGAGCTATCTTATATATTCATCTTGCTTGATTAGCCTATCGACGGCACTCAGGCCTTTACGTATAGTGTCACCAATTTTGCTGCCTACACAGGGTTAAACAATGATTATCAGCCTGATCGCTGCCTTGGCGGCGGATCGCGTTATTGGCATGGAAAACGCCATGCCGTGGCACCTGCCGGCGGACCTTGCGTGGTTTAAACGCAACACGTTGAATAAGCCGGTTATTATGGGCCGCAAGACCTTCGAGTCCATCGGCCGCCCGCTGCCGGGCCGCCACAATATCGTTTTGAGCAGCCGTCCGGGTAGCGAAGCCGGGGTGACCTGGGTGACCTCGATGGATGAAGCGCTGGCCGCCGCCGGCGACGTGGAAGAAGTGATGGTGATCGGCGGTGGGCGCATCTATACCCAGCTGCTGCCGCGTGCCGATCGCCTGTACCTGACGCACATCGACGCCGAGGTCGGCGGCGATACCCACTTCCCGGATTACGAGCCGGACGAGTGGGAAACCACGTTCAGCGAGTTCCACGACGCTGACGATCTGAACTCGCACAGCTACTGCTTCGAGATCCTGCAGCGCCGCTGATTTCAGCGCGTTAGCCAACTCTCCCCGGGGGCGCAAGCAATTGCGCCCCCGGCCTTTTTGCGCCAGTCGTCCGTAACCTTTCCGTCACATTACCTGATTAGTATGAAGCCCAACTCCGAGCGCCCCGGCAACTCTGGTGAATCTTGACCGCGGCGCCATAACTAAAAAGGTAACCACGCTATGACCAAGCAAATTGAGCAATTAGACGCCGACCGCCTGATCGATCCCACTCGCCGCAAACTGCTGCTCGGCAGCGCCGGCGCCGTCGGCCTGGCCGGCTTTCTCGGCGGCGGCATCTGGTCGGTCTCCGCCGAGGCGTTGGCCGAGGATCTGCCGCCGAACAAACTGCTGGGCTTTCAGGGCATCGCCGCCTCTACCGCCGACGAGGTGACCATCGCACCGGGCTACCGTGCGGAGGTGCTGATCTCCTGGGGGGAGCCGCTGGTGGATGGCGCACCGGCCTTCGATCCGCAGGGCAACAACAGCGCCGCCGATCAGGAAAAACAGTTCGGCGACAATAACGACGGCATGAGTTTCTTCCCGATCGACGATCGCCACGGCGTGATGGCCATCAATAACGAATACGTCAACGAGCAATACCTGTTCGCCCACGGCGGCACCAAGGCCACCAGCCTGGAAGAGGTGCGTAAATCCCAGGCGGCGCACGGTGTTTCCATCGTAGCGGTAAAGCGCGTCGGCGACGGCCAGCGTTGGGAAGTGGAGCGCCCGTCGCGCTATAACCGCCGCATCACCGCCAACACCGACATGCAGTTCAGCGGCCCGGCCGCCGGGCATCCGCTGCTGCAGACCGCCGCCGATCCGAGCGGACGCAAGGTGCTGGGCACCTTCGGCAACTGCGCCAACGGCAAGACGCCGTGGGGCACTTACCTGACCTGCGAAGAAAACTTCGATACCTACTTCGGCACCCGTCAGGCCGATTACCCAACCACGCCGGAACAGAAGCGCTATACGCTGAAGGTCAGCGAGCCGGAGCGTAACTGGCCGGACTATGACGAGCGCTTCGACGTGGCGAAGAACCCCAACGAATTCAACCGCCACGGCTGGATCGTGGAGATCGATCCGCTGAATCCGACTTCGACGCCCATCAAGCACACCGCGCTGGGCCGCTTCAAGCATGAAAATGCGGCGGTGACCGTGGCCAAAGATGGCCGCCTGGTGGTGTACATGGGGGACGACGAGCGCGGCGAACATATCTATAAGTACGTTTCCAAAGGCGTGGTCGACGCCGCCAATCCGGCCAACAATCGCACGCTGCTGGATGAGGGAACGCTGTACGTGGCGCAGTTCGACGGTGACGACGCCGGCACGCCGCTGAAGGGCAAAGGGCGCTGGATTGCGCTCGAGTTCGGCAAGAATGGCCTGACGCCGGAGAACGGCTTCCGCGATGAGGCCGAAGTGCTGATCTTCGCCCGCAAGGCGGCACAGCAGGTCGGCGCCACCAAGATGGATCGCCCGGAGTGGATCGCGGTGAACCCGCATGACGGCCGCGCTTATTGCACGCTGACCAACAACAGTAAGCGCGGTGAGGAAGGGATGCCGCTGAACGCCGCCAACCCGCGGCCGAACAATATCTATGGCCAGATCATTCGCTGGGACGAAGGCGGTGACGCCACCGCCGGCACCTTTGCCTGGGACATGTATGCGCTGTGTGGCAACCCGATTGCCCACCCGGAAGGCATCAACCGCGGCACGCCGAACATCACGGCGGACAACACGTTCAACAGCCCGGACGGGCTGGGCTTCGATCGCGCCGGCCGCCTGTGGATCCTCACCGACGGCAAGTACAGCAACAAGGGGGATTACGTCGGGCAGGGCAACAACCAGATGCTGGTGGGCGATCCGGTCAGCGGCGAAATTCGCCGTTTCATGGTGGGGCCGAAGTCCTGCGAACTGACCGGCATCACCTTCACTCCGGACTACAAGACGATGTTCGTCAACGTGCAGCATCCGGGAGAAGAGGGCGATTCGCACTTCCCGAACAACAGCCCGCGCCCGCGTTCATCGGTATTGATGATCACGCGTGAAGATGGCGGGGTGATTGGGGCGTAAGCGGTAAAGAGAAACAAGGCGGCCTGGAGCCGCCTTTATGTTTTCAGGACGCGGCCAGTCTGCCGGCGTGGTCAGGCGCTTCGCCACGGTTGGCGGGCTGTGTGAAGTAACGGCGGTCTTCCCAGCGCAGCATCGTCAGATCGCCGCCCCAGCAGCAGCCGGTGTCCAGCCCGATCACGCCTTCCGGCGTGCCCTTGCCTTCCAGCGAGGCCCAGTGACCGAAGACGATGGTGTATTCCGGATCCACCAGGCGCGGCAGCTCGAACCACGGCTTCAGCGGCGCCGGCGCGGTGCCCGGCGCATCTTTGCAGATCATGTCGAGCTGGCCGTTGGGGAAGCAGTAGCGCATGCGTGTGAACGCATTGGTGCTGAAACGCAGGCGCGCCAGGCCGCTCAGTTCCGGCGCCCAGTTGTTCGGCATGTCGCCGTACATGGCGTCGAGAAACAGCGGGTAGCTGTCGCTGCTCAATACCGCTTCCACTTCGCGCGCGCACATTTTCGCGGTGTCGATATCCCACTGTGGGGTGATGCCGGCGTGCGCCATCACCAGCTTTTGCTCATCGTCCACCTGCAGCACCGGTTGGCGGCGCAGCCAGTTGATCAGCTCGTCGGCGTCCGGCGCTTCCAGCAGCGGGGTGATGCGATCTTTGGGTTTGTTGCGGCTGATGCCGGCGTAGACCGCCAGCAGGTGCAGATCGTGGTTGCCCAGCACCATGCGCACCGCCGGGCCGAGCGAGCGCACGAAGCGCAGCACGTCCAGCGAGGCGGGGCCGCGCGCCACCAGATCGCCGGTCAGCCACAGCCGATCGCGCTCGGGATCGAAAGCAGCCTGAGCCAGCAGCGACTTCAGTTCATCGTAACAGCCGTGAACGTCGCCGATAAGGTATGTCGACATAATTAATGGATCAGCGTTGGAATGGCTAAGCGAAACACGGGAATAGCGGTGCGGAACGGTTGACCCTGATGGTCCACCATTTCGTAATGGCCTTCCATGGTGCCCAGCGGCGTTTCCAGAATGGCGCCGCTGGTGTACTGAAACTCTCCGCCGGGCGGAATGACAGGCTGTTCGCCGATCACGCCTTCGCCCTGAACTTCGGTTTGGCGGCCGTTGCTGTTGGTGATCAGCCAGTAACGGCCCAGCAGTTGCACGTCGGTCCGCCCCAGATTGCGGATAGTGATGGTATAGGCGAAGACGTAACGCTCTTCTTCAGGGATCGACTGTGATTCCACATAGATGCTCTGAACCTGAATACACACGCGGGGCGAATCAATCATGACAACAACTCCTTATTGCTGCGGCGTCGGATTGGCTGACAGCCAGTTCGCCAGCTTGCAGTACTGCGCCACAGAAATATTTTCTGCTCTGAGCGAAGGATCGACGCCCAGCTCCGTCAGCTGCTCCGGCGTGAACAGGTCGCCCAGGCTATTGCGGATGGTTTTCCGCCGCTGGTTGAACGCCTGCGTGGTGATGCGGCTCAGCATGCGCACGTCGCCCACCGGGTTCGGCAGCACGCTGTGCGGCACCAGGCGCACCACGGCGGAATCGACCTTCGGCGGCGGCGCGAACGCGGTCGGCGGCACTTCCAGCACCGGAATGACGTTGCAGTAGTACTGCGCCATCACGGTCAAACGCCCGTAGGCCTTGCTGTTCGGGCCGGCCACCAGACGGTTGACCACCTCTTTTTGCAACATAAAGTGCATGTCGCGGATTGCCTGAGTATAGCTGAAAAGGTGGAACATCAGCGGCGTCGAAATATTGTACGGCAGGTTACCAAATACGCGCAGCGGTTGGCCAGCTTCCTCGGCCAGTTCGGCGAAATTCACCGTCATGGCGTCCTGCTGGTGGATGGTCAGCTTGTCTTTCAGCCGCGGGTGGTTCTCCAGCCGGGTGGCCAGATCGCGGTCCAGTTCGATCACCGTCATGCGGTCCATGCGTGCGCCGACCGGCTCGGTCAGGGCGCCGAGGCCGGGGCCGATCTCGACCACCGCTTCGCCCGGCTGCGGGTGAATGGCGGAGACAATGCTATCGATGACAAACTGATCGGTTAAAAAGTTTTGTCCAAAGCGTTTGCGGGCAAAGTGCCCTTGGTGGACTCTGTTATTCATTACAATTAATTATCATTTTAATGGCGAGATTCAGGGCCGTTTGGAAACTGCCGACATCGGCGGTGCCGGTGCCGGCCAGTTCCAGAGCGGTACCGTGGTCGACCGAGGTGCGTATGAAAGGCAAACCGAGGGTGATATTCACCGCGCGGCCGAACCCTTGGTATTTTAGCACCGGCAGCCCCTGATCGTGATACATCGCCAGCACCGCATCGGCATCTTGCAGATATTTGGGCTGGAACAGGGTGTCCGCCGGCAGCGGGCCGACAAGATGGATGCCCTCAGCGCGCAGCGCGTCGAGCGCCGGGATGATGGTGTCTATCTCTTCGTGCCCCATATGGCCGCCTTCCCCGGCGTGGGGATTCAGACCGCAAACGTAAATGTGCGGCCGGGCGATGCCAAATTTGGTTTTCAGATCGTGGTCGAGGATGCGGATGACTTCGAACAGGCTCTGTTGCGTGATAGCGCCCGGCACCGCCAGCAGCGGCAGGTGGGTGGTCGCCAGCGCCACGCGCAGCTCTTCGGTCGCGAGCATCATCACCACGCGATCGCAGCGGCTGCGATCGGCAAAGAATTCGGTATGGCCGATAAACGGCACGCCGGCGTCGTTGATCACGCCCTTGTTCACCGGGCCGGTGATCAGCGCAGCGAATTCGCCGTTCAGGCAGCCGTCGCAGGCGCGCGCCAGGGTTTCCACCACGTAGGCGCTGTTGCCGACGTTCAACTCCCCGGCGGTGACCGGGTGAGCGAGCGAGACCGGCAGCACGGTCAGCGTGCCGGCGCGTTGCGCTTCGGCCGGCGGCTGCGGCTGGTAGTCGCGCAGCGTCAGCGGCAGGCCCAAACGCTTGGCGCGTTCAAGCAGCAGGGCCGGATCGGCGCACACCACCAGCTCAACAGGCCAATCCTGTTGCGCCAGCGCTGCCACCAAATCCGGCCCTACCCCGGCGGGTTCGCCGGGGGTAATGACGACGCGTTTATTGCTGTGCATCGCTGCCATCGAGGATCTTCACGTAAGCCTGGGCGCGCTGTTCCTGCATCCAGGTCTGTGCTTCTTCGGCGAACTTACGGTTGAACAACATGCGGTAAGCGCGATCTTTTTGCGCGGCGTCGGTCTTATCCACCTGGCGGGTATCCAGCAGCTGGATCAGGTGCCAACCGAAGGAAGAGTGGACCGGCGCGCTGATTTCACCCTTGCTCAGCTTCAGCAATGCATCGCGGAAGGCCGGATCGTAGATGTCCGGGGAAGCCCAGCCCAGATCGCCGCCCTGCATGGCGGAACCCGGATCCTGCGACAGCTGTTTGGCTTCGTCGGCAAACTTGGCGCGGCCGCTCTTGATCGCTTCCGCAACGGATTGCAGCTTGGCGCGCGCCTGATCGTCGGTCAGCACCACCGAAGGTTTCAGCAGGATGTGACGGGCGTGCACTTCGGTAACCGACACCGACTGGCTCGCGCCGCGGATGTCGTTCACTTTCAGGATGTGGAAGCCGACGCCGGAGCGGATTGGGCCGACGACGTCGCCTTTCTTGGCGCTCACCAGACGTTCCGCGAACAGGGTCGGGATCTCTTGCAGCTTGCCCCAGCCCATGTTGCCGCCTTTCAGCGCCTGAGAGTCGGCGGAGTAAGTGATCGCCAGCTTGCCGAAGTCGGCGCCGCTGTTGATCTCACCCACCAGGCGTTTGGCCAGCTCTTCGGCTTTGTCGACCTGCTGCTGAGACGGGTTCTCCGGCAGCGGGATCAGGATGTGGCTGATGTTCATTTCGGTGTCGCTGCCGTTCTGCGCGCCCACCTGTTTGGCCAGCGAGTCCACTTCCTGCGGCAGGATGGTGACGCGGCGGCGCACTTCGTTGTTACGCACTTCGGAGATCAGCATCTCTTTGCGGATCTGCGAACGGTAGGTGTTGTAGTTCAACCCTTCGTACGACAGGCGGCTGCGCAGCTGATCGACGCTCATCTTGTTTTGTGCGGCGATATTGGCGATCGCTTTATCCAGATCGGCGTCGGACACGGTGATGCCCATTTTCTTGGCCATCTGCAGCTGGATGTTATCCATGATCAGGCGTTCGATGATCTGATGGCGCAGCGTCTTGTCGTCCGGCAGCTGTTGGCCGGCCTGCTGGGCGTTGAGCTTCACTGACTGCAACAGACCGTTGACGTCGCTTTCGAGTACCACGCCGTTATCCACGACGGCGGCGACTTTATCCACTTCTTGGGGTGCTGCGAACGCGGCATTGGCGCAAACCACCAATCCGAGAATAAGCGTTCTCCAGTTCTTCATACATTTCCCATTATGTAATCCGCAAATGCGGGTGAAAGTTCTCGTTTTCAAAGTGTTGCAAAGCGTCAGAATGCGCGCTGATACGGCAGAATGCCGGAGCGCAGCATTTCTGCGGAGCCGAGACTATGATCGCTGCTCAGGCCGCGCAGTTCGACGTTGAACGAAACTCTGTTGTCGTAAACGCTGGTATTGTTGCTGTTGTTCCAGTCGGTGATCTTGCGCTCATAGCCCAGGGTCACTGCCCAGCAGCAGGTGTTGTACTTCAGCCCCACCAGCTGATCGGCGGATTGTTTGGCGCGGGTGTCGTAATAATACGCCCCGACCACCGCCCAACGATCGGCGATCGGCCAGCTGCCGGTGATGCCCACCTGCGAGATGCCGTCCTGGAAGGCCGGAACCGTTTTGGTGTTCAACGCCGTCTGGATATATTCCGGCGTGGCGTAACGGTAGTTCAGCTGCACCACGCGCTCGGCATCCTGGCGGTATTCCACCACGCCGTTGCCCAGCGAGACGCTGTTCAGGCGGGTGTCGTACTGCAGGCCGCCGCGCAGGCCCCAACGATCGTCGATTTTCCAGTAGGTATCGCCGGCCCAGGCCACGCTGCCGGTATCGTCGTTGTTGTCGTACCCGGTTACCTGGTCGCCGGTGCGCGAACGGCTGAAGTAGTAGATTTGACCCACGGAAGCGTTAAAACGTTCAACCAGCGCGTCATCATAAATGCGGGTGGTCAAACCGGTGGAGACGCGGTTCTGCGAAGCGATGCGATCCAGGCCGCTGTAGGTGCGGTCGCGGAACAGGCCGGAGTAGTCGGTCTGCAGCAGCGTGGTGTCGTAGGTGTAGATGTTGCTCTGGTCGCGGTACGGCACGTACAGGTACTGCACGCGCGGCTCCAGCGTCTGGGTGGCGCCTTCGGCCCAGATCATCGGCCGTTCGAACACCAGCTTGCCGTCGACCTTGAACTGCGGCAATACGCGGTTGGCCGAGTCATCAAGTTCCGGTGCAGCGACGCCTTTGCGGCTCTGGTAGTTGGCGGCGAAACCGTCAGGAATATCCTGCTGGTAATGGGTCGCCATCACCTTGGCTTCGGTGTTCAGGCTGGCCCAGCCGTTGGTCAACGGCAGGTTGAGCGTCGGCTCCATGTGCAGACGGGTGGCGTCCGGGCTGTATGGGTTGACGCTGGTGAACTTGGCCGCCTGACCGTAGATATGGAAGTCGAACGGGCCGAGGTCGTTCTTGTAGTAGTTCAGATCCAGCTGTGGCTGGACTTTATACGAGTCCGACTGTGAACGATCGGTGTCGTCGTAAATCTGGAACTGTTTGGAGCTCAGCGTGGCGTTCCAGTTCTCGTTGGCATAGCCGAGGCTGAATTTCTGCGTGGCGTAGCCGTCAGTGGTGGAGCCGTACTTGGAGTCCAGGTCGGTGAAGTATTTAGAGTCGCTGACCTTGGTATAGTCGACGTTGAAGCGCCACACCTGATCCATGACGCCGTTGTGGTTCCAGTAGAACAGCCAGCGTTTGTTGTCGTCATGATCTTTGCCGTATTCCTTGTCGTCCGGCAGCCAGTCGAACTCCATCAGGCCGAGGCCCGGCTGCACCAGATAACGGAACTCGGTCTGCCACTGCAGGCCGCGCTTGGACATATAGTGCGGTGTGATGGTGGCGTCGTAGTTCGGCGCGATGTTCCAGTAGTACGGCAACATGAACTCGAAGCCGTTGTTGCTGCCGTACTTGGCGTTCGGGATCAGGAAGCCGGAACGGCGCTTGTCGCCGACCGGCAGCTGCAGGTATGGGCTGTAGAACACCGGCACGCCGCCGATGCGGAAACGGGCGTTCCACACTTCCGCCACCTGCTCTTCGCGATCGTGGATCACTTCGGAGCCGACCACGCTCCAGCTGTCGTCGCCCGGCAGACAGGAGGTAAAGGTGCCGTTTTCCAGAATGGTGTAACGGTTGGCGCCGCGCATCTTCATCTTGTCGGCGTCGCCGCGCCCCTGACGGCCTACCATCTGGTAGTCGCCTTCATAGACGTCGGTATCTTTGGTGTTCAGGTTCGACCAGGCCTTCGGGCCTTTCAGTTTGATCTGATTGTCGCTGTAGTGCACGTCGCCGGTTGCGGTGACGGTACGCACCGGCTCCGTCTGGCCGGGTTTTTCCGTCTGGTTCAGCTCAACTTCTTTGGCGGTCAGGGTGCTGTTGCCCTGCTCGACGCGCACGTTGCCGCTGAACAGGGCGCTTTTCGGGTAGTCAGCGCGCGAGTCATCGGCATTGATCGTCACCGGTTGGCTGTTCGGATCGCCGCTGACCAAAGGCTTGTCGTAAACGGGAACGCCAAGCATGCATTGCTCGGCCAGATCAGCCAGCGCATGCTGACTGTAGAGTGCCGTCCAAATCATCGTGGCCAGCAGTGTTGGGAAACTTTTTTTCATACGCGGTTTTGGTGTTCCGTCATCAGAGGCGTCATGTCCGGCAAACGGTCAGAGACTATATTACTCATCTGCGTTGCGCTAGTGCTAAATCCAGCCGTTTACTTGCGTCGTCGTTAGGCGCAAAGATAAATGACAGGTATGATAATCCAAATTCTAGGAAAAATCGCCTGCACCCTTTCCTGAAGCGAAGGGGAGTGGGCGGCTTTCGGCATGATAATTGAGGAGTATATGCAGTATTGGGGAAAACTGCTCGGCGTCATCGTCGCCATCTGGTCTGGCGCGGGATTCTGGGGTGTAGTTCTGGGGCTGATTATCGGTCATATGATCGATACGGCGCGCAGCAACAAGCGCAGCCGGGGGTTCTTCACCGACCAGCAAACGCGGCAAACGCTGTTTTTCCGCACCACTTTTCAGGTGATGGGCCACCTGACCAAATCCAAAGGACGCGTTACCGAGGCGGATATCCAGATCGCCAGCCTGTTCATGGATCGCCTGCAGCTGCACGGCGAAGCGCGCACCGCGGCGCAGCAGGCGTTCCGCGAGGGCAAACAGAGCCAGTTCCCGCTGCGTGAGACGCTGCAGCAGTTCCGCAGCATCTGTTTTGGCCGCTTCGATTTGATTCGGATGTTTCTGGAAATTCAGATTCAGGCGGCGTTTGCCGACGGCTCGCTGCACCCGAACGAACGCCAGGTGCTGTACGTCATCGCCGAGGAGCTGGGCATTTCACGCGCGCAGTTCGACCAGTTCCTCAGCATGATGGAAGGTGGGCGCCAGTTCGGCGGCGGTCAGCAGGGCGGATATTCGCAGGGCGGCTATCAGCAGGCTCAGCGCGGCCCGACGCTCGACGACGCGTGCAAGGTGCTCGGCGTGCGCAGCAGCGACGATGCCGCCACCATCAAACGCGCCTACCGCAAACTGATGAGCGAACACCATCCGGATAAGCTGGTGGCGAAAGGCTTGCCGCCGCAGATGATGGAAATGGCCAAGCAGAAAGCGCAGGAGATTCAGGCGGCGTACGACCTGATCAAACGCGAGAAAGGCTTTAAATAAGCGATGTAAGCGGGCCCGCTATGCCGGGCCCGTTGGGTTTTAGCCTTAGAAATCCGGCTCGGCGCGAAAGTGCATCGGCGTCTGGAAAGCGGGGTGGGTGATGCGCAGCTCTTGTGCATGCAGCTGCAGCCGCGGCGCCATCGCCTTGGCCTCCGGCGGGGCATAGAAACCGTCGCCGAGGATCGGATGCCCGAGCGCCAGCATGTGCACCCGCAGCTGGTGCGAGCGGCCGGTGATCGGCGTTAGCTTCACGCGGGTGCTGCCGTCGGCGTCGCGCGACAGCACCCGATACTCCGTTTGCGCCGCTTTGCCAGTGTCAAAACACACCTTTTGCAGCGGCCGGTTCGGCCAATCGCAGATCAGCGGCAAATCCACCAACCCCTCGTCATGCTCCATATGCCCCCAAACGCGGGCGATATAGGATTTCTTCGGTTCGCGTTCGCGAAACTGACGCTTCAGCTCACGCTCGGCGGCCTTGTTGAGCGCCACCACGATCACCCCGCTGGTGGCCATGTCCAGCCGGTGCACCGATTCGGCGGCCGGATGATCGGCCTGAATGCGGGTCATCAGGCTGTCTTTGTTTTCCGGCGCGCGGCCGGGCACCGACAGCAAGCCGCTGGGCTTGTTGACCACCATGATATGTTCATCCTGATACAGGATGTGCAGCGGGTCCTGCGGGGGATTGTAGGGTTCCATCTTGGCTCCGCGATAAGGGCCGAACGGGGAGGCACTTGCCTCCCCGCGTCGCGCCGGTTACTGGTGGGTGACCACCACCAGACGAATGGCGTCCAGGCGCCAGCCGGCTTCATTGAGGTTGGCCAGCACCTGACGGCGGTTGAACTCCAGCGCTTCGACTTCGTCGTCGCGGATGTTCGGGTTGACCGCCTTCAGCGCTTCCAGACGCGCCAGCTCGGTGCTCAGCTTGTCGTCCGCCTCTTGCTTCGCCTGTTCGATAAGCGTGCGCGCCTGCGCTTCCACCAGGCTTTCCGCCTGCTGCAGCATGGCGTGCACGTCTTGCTGCACGGCGTTGACCAGCTTGCTGGAGGTGTGGCGGTTGACCGCGTTCAGCTGGCGGTTGAAGCTTTCAAACTCGACCTGCGCCGCCAGGTTGGTGCCCTTGCGGTCCATCAGCATGCGGATCGGCGTCGGCGGCAGGAAGCGGGTCAGCTGCAGGTGCTTCGGCGCCTGGGCTTCTACCACGTAAACCAGCTCAACCAGCAGGGTGCCGACCGGCAACGCTTTGTTTTTCAACAGGGACACTGCGCAGCTGCCGGTGTCGCCGGACAGGATCAGATCCAGGCCGTTGCGGATGATCGGATGCTCCCAGCTGACGAACTGCGCGTCTTCGCGCGACAGCGCCCGATCGCGGTCGAAGGTGACGGTGCAGCCGTCCTGCGGCAGGCCCGGGAAGTCCGGCACCAGCATATGATCGGACGGCGTCAGCACGATCAGGTTGTCGCTGCGGTCTTCCTGATTGATGCCGACGATGTCGAACAGGTTGAGCGCGAAGCCCACCAGATTGACGTCGTTATCCTGCTCGGCGATGGCGGCGGCCAGCGCCTGGGCTTTGTCGCCGCCGTTGGAGTGCATCTCCAGCAGGCGGTCGCGGCCCTGTTCCAGCTGTGCTTTCAACTGATCGTGCTGCTGGCGGCAGGCGTGGATGAATTCGTCGAAGCCTTCCTGTTCGGTCGGCGCGGCCAGATAGCCGATCAACTGCTCGTAGCAGCTGTCGTAGATGGTGCGGCCGGTCGGGCAGGTGTGTTCGAAGGCATCCAGCCCCTCGTGGAACCAGCGGCCCAGCACCGCCTGCGCGGTGTGCTCCAGGTAAGGCACCATGATTTGGATATCGTGCATCTGGCCGATACGGTCCAGACGGCCGATACGCTGTTCCAGCAGATCCGGGTTGAACGGCAGATCGAACATCACCAGCTGGCTGGCGAACTGGAAGTTGCGGCCTTCGGAGCCGATCTCGGAACACAGCAGCACCTGCGCGCCTTCCTCTTCGGAGGCGAAGTAGGCGGCGGCGCGGTCGCGCTCGATGATCGACAGCCCTTCGTGGAACACCGCGGCGCGGATCGCTTCACGCTCGCGCAGCACCTGCTCCAGCTGCAGCGCGGTGTCGGCCTTGGCGCAGATCACCAGCACTTTTTCGTTGCGGTTGGCCAGCAGGTAGTCCAGCAGCCACTCGACGCGCGGGTCGAAGTTCCACCAGGTGGCGTTTTCGCCTTCGAATTCCTGGTAGATCTGCTCCGGGTACAGCATGTCACGCGCGCGCGCTTCGACGGACTTCTTGGCGCCCATGATGCCGGAGACTTTGATCGCGGTCTGATACTGGGTCGGCAGCGGCAGCTTGATCTGGTGCAGGTTGCGGTGCGGGAAGCCCTTCACGCCGTTACGGGTGTTGCGGAACAGCACGCGGCTGGTGCCGTGGCGATCCATCAGCATGGAAACCAGCTCCTGACGCGCCTGCTCGGCGTTGTCACCTTCGCTGTTGGCGGCTTTGAGCAACGGTTCGATGTCCTGCTCGTCGATCAGCTCGCCCAGCAGGTTCAGCTTGTCATCGGCCAGGCGCTCACCGCTCAGCAGCAGGGTGACGGCGTCGGCCACCGGACGGTATTTCTGCTGCTCGGCAACGAACTCGCCGTAGTCGTGGAAACGGTTCGGATCGAGCAGGCGCAGGCGCGCGAAGTGGCTCTGTTGGCCCAGCTGCTCCGGGGTGGCGGTCAGCAGCAGCACGCCGGGGATATGCTCGGCCAGCTGTTCGATCACCTGATATTCGCGGCTAGGCGCTTCTTCGCTCCAGGCCAGGTGGTGCGCTTCGTCGACCACCAGCAGATCCCACTGGGCGTCTGCCAGCTCTTCCAGGCGCTGCTTGTTGCGGCGCACGAAGTCCAGCGAGCAGATCACCAGCTGTTCGGTTTCGAACGGGTTGCTGCTGTCGAGCTTGGCTTCGGCGTAGCGGCTGTCGTCGAACAGCGAGAAGTAGAGGTTGAAGCGGCGCATCATCTCCACCAGCCACTGGTGCTGCAGCGTTTCCGGCACCACGATCAGCACGCGCTCGGCGCGGCCCGCCAGCAGCTGCTGGTGGATGATCATGCCGGCTTCGATGGTTTTGCCGAGGCCGACTTCGTCCGCCAGCAGGACGCGCGGCGCATGGCGCTGGCCGACTTCATGGGCGATGTGCAACTGGTGCGGGATCAGGCTGGCGCGCATGCCGCGCAGGCCGGCGAACGGCAGGCGATACTGCTCGCTCTGGTATTTGCGCGCGCGGAAACGCAGCGCGAAACGGTCCATGCGGTCGATCTGGCCGGCGAACAGACGATCCTGCGGTTTGCTGAAGGTCAGCTTGCTGTCCAGCAGGACTTCGCGCATCGCTACGCCGTTTTCCTGGGTGTCCTGGCGGGTGCCGATATAGGTCAACAGACCGTTTTCCTCTTTCACCTCTTCCACCTGCAGCTGCCATCCCTCGTGGCTGCTGACGGTATCGCCCGGGTTGAACATCACGCGGGTGATCGGCGAATCGTTTCTGGCATAGAGGCGGTTTTCACCGGTGGCGGGGAAAAGCAGGGTAATCATGCGCGCGTCCAGCGCCACGACGGTGCCCAGTCCTAATTCGCTTTCCGTGTCGCTGATCCAGCGTTGACCAAGAGTAAAAGGCATATATTGTCGGCTCGATTCTTTGTAAGTAAGTCTTGTTACCGGGCGGGAAGGGCCACGGCACCTGTACTGAACGTCTGCTAATCCCGGTTTGTTTTAAATTTGACGGGCAATAGCCGTTCACGCCATGCAGACGTCGCGAGACGGCAGGGCTAAGCGTGGTTCAGTTTTGGGAAGGGCGCTATGGTAATGGAAGGCGGCGCGTTCGTCACCTGCAAAACCGGATGATTTTTCTTAACCTGGCGCAATCTCAAAACAGCCCCATCTGCCCGGTGACCAGCGTGGTGAAATCGTCGTGCAAGAAAGGGAGTATAGCGTCTGCCACCGGTTGCAGCTGGCGTTCGAGGTAATGCTGATAGTCGATGGGCGAATGGCGCGTTTCCAGCGGCTCCGGCCCGGCGACGGTCATCACATAGCTGATCCAGCCGCCGTTCTGATACTGCAGCGGCCGCCCCTGGCTGCGGTTGTAGTCGTCGGCGATGCGCGCGGCGCGGGCGTGCGGCGGCACGTTGCGCTGATAGTCGTCGAGCTTTCTGCGCAGGCGCTTGCGGTACACCAGCTGATCGTCGAAGTCGCCGTTCAGGGTTTTGCCGACGTAGTCGCGCACATAGTCCTGGTAGGGCTGCCGTTTGAAGATGCGCTGATAGAGCTGCTGCTGGAACTGCTGCGCCAGCGGCGTCCAGTCGGTGCGCACCGTTTCCAGGCCTTTGTACACCATCTCTTCCTCGCCGCCGGCGCGTGCGATCAGGCCGGCGTAGCGCTTCTTGCTGCCCTGTTCGGCGCCGCGAATGGTCGGCATCAGGAAGCGGGAATAGTGGGTTTCGAACTCCAACTCCAGCGCGTTCTCCAGCCCGAACTGCTGCTGCAGATGCTGCTGCCACCAGGCGTTGACCCGCTGCACCAGCGCCCGGCCGATCTGCGCCGCCTGCTGCTCGTCATGCGGCTGTTTCAGCCACACGAAGGTGGAGTCGGTATCGCCGTAAATCACCTGATAGCCTTCGGCTTCGATCAGCTCGCGGGTTTGGCGCATGATCTCGTGGCCGCGCAGGGTGATAGACGACGCCAGCCGCGGATCGAAGAAGCGGCAGCCGCTCGATCCCAGCACGCCGTACAGCGCGTTCATGATGATCTTTAGCGCCTGCGACAGGGGCTTGTTGTGCTGGCGCTTGGCGGCTTCGCGCCCCTGCCAGATCTGCTCGACGATCGCCGGCAGGCAGTGTTTGCTGCGCGAGAAGCGGGCGTTGCGAAAGCCGGGCACCGAATCGGCGTCGCTTGGGTGGCGCATGCCTTCCACCAACCCGACCGGATCGATCAGGAAGGTGCGGATGATCGACGGATACAGGCTTTTATAGTCCAGCACCAGCACCGAATCGTACAGACCGGGCTGGGAGTCCATCACGAATCCGCCGGGGCTGTGTTCCTCCGGCTGTTCGCCGAGGTTGGGGGCGACAAAGCCCAGTCGGTGCATGCGCGGCATATAGAGGTGGCTGAAGGCCGCGACCGATCCGCCGCTGCGATCGGCCGCCAGCCCGGTGACGGTGGCGCGTTCCAGCAGGAAGTTGAGCAGATCGGCCTTGGCGAAGATGCGCGTCACCAGCTCGCAGTCCTTCAGGTTGTAGCGGGCCAGCGCCGGCTTGTCTTCGGCGAAGCGTCGGTCGATCTCCGCCATGCGCTGATAAGGGTTGTCGATCGCCTTGCCTTCACCCAACAGCGCCTGCGAAACGTATTCCAGGCTGAAGGAGGGGAAGTTCCAGGTGGCGGATTTCAGCGCTTCGATGCCGTCGATGATCAGGCGGCCGGCGGCGGCGGCGAAAAAGTGGTTCTGTTTGAAGCCGTGCTCGCGCCACTCCAGCAGGTTGCCGCCGCGCCCCAGCCGCAGCGGGATCTGGTAGCGTTCGGCGTGCTTTTGCAGCACCCGCAGATCGAACTGCACCAGGTTCCAGCCGATGATGGCGTCAGGATCGTGGCGCTCCAGCCACGCGTTCAACCGTTCCAGCAGCTGGGGGCGGCTGGCGCAGTATTCCAGATCGAAATCCAGCGGCGCATCGCCGCCGTTGGCCGGCCCCAGCATGTAGACCTGGCGCTGGCCGCAGCCTTCCAGCGCTATGGAGTAAAGTTCGCCGTGGGCGGTGGTTTCGATATCCAGCGACACCAGTCTGAGCGTCGGGCGGTAGTCCGGCGCCGGCTTCATCTGGCCATTGAGCAACGGCCCATCGCCGTTGCCCTGGCCGTTGAACCATACCGGCGCGGTGATGAAGCGTTCCATCAGGTAGCGCTCGGGCGGGCGAATGTCGGCCTCGTAGACCGTAACGCCGCCTTCCCGCAGCAGCTTTTCCAGCTTGATGAGCTGACGGTGCTGGCGGCAGTACAGCCCCAGCATCGGGCGGTGATGAAAATCCGTCAGCGCCAGCGGTTTCAGTTCGACTTGCCGTTCTTCGCGCAGCAGCTGTTCCGCGCGCGGCTTTTGTTCGGCGGGGATAAACGCCACCGAGGTTTGCGGCGGTAGACGCAACTGACGCGGGCCCGCGTCGGTCGCCAGCCAAAATTCGACCTCGGTGCCGGCGGGCGTATCGCGCCAGTGGCGAGTGAGCAGGAAACCCTGTTGCAGTGCTGTCATAACCCCTTCGTCTTCCGCCGGGCGGCGTGCGCGACATTCAGCGAGATGTCGGTTTTGGCGCTAATATAGATAAATTATAGTATGGGTTTTTATACAGTGATTGTCCATTGCCGTGCGGCGTTGCCAAATACGCATACAATTCATCGATTGACTCGTCTGCGGCTGCACTGGAAAATCCTTCGCCCGTTTGGCCGAATAATCCGCAGAGGTGTAATGGAAGCCTATTTACAAGATTTGATCACCCAGTCACTGGCTTTCACCCTGATGGTCGTCCTGCTGGTCGCTTTTCTCGAGTCGCTGGCGCTGGTAGGGCTGCTGCTGCCCGGCACGGTGATGATGGCCAGCATCGGCGCCCTGATCGGCAGCGGCAAGGTGGACTTCTACTACGCCTGGGCGGCGGGGATCGTCGGCTGCCTGCTCGGCGACTGGATCTCCTATTTCGTCGGCCGCGCCTTCAAAGGGCCCTTGCACCGCTGGTCGTTCCTGAAGAAGAACAAAGCGCTGCTCGACAAAACCGAACACGCCTTGCACCAGCACAGCATGGCGACCGTTCTGATCGGCCGCTTCGTTGGCCCGACGCGCCCGCTGGTGCCGATGGTGGCCGGCATGCTCGATCTGCCGCCGTACAAGTTTGCCTTGCCGAACATCATCGGCTGCCTGACCTGGCCGCCGGTCTATTTTTTCCCCGGCATCCTGGCGGGCGTGGCGATCGACATTCCCGCCGGCGCCAACAGCGCGATGTTCAAGTGGCTGCTGCTCGCCGCGGCGCTCACCCTCTGGCTGGCGGTGTGGCTGAGCTGGCGCTGGTGGCGTGAGGGCAAGCGCAACGCCGATCGGCTGAGCCGTTGGCTGACGCCGCTGCGGCTGCGCGTGGTGTGCGCCGTGAGTTGGCTGGCGGCGCTGGCGGTCGGTTATCTGCTGAGCCAGCAGCCGCTGATGCCGGTGTATCGGCACCTGTTGTGGCAGGTGCTGTCCGGGCAATCATCATAATGGATAGGGGGCGTCAGCCCCCGTTCGCCTTACTGGAAGAACGCTTCCAGCTGTTCAAATACCCGCACGTCTTCGCTGTGGCGCTTCACCTGCAGCACGTCCTCCAGCTTTTCCACCTGGCTTATCATCTGCTCCAGCCGTTGGTCGTCGGCCACCAGTAGCCAAATGCGGCTCTGCTGGCCGTCCTTCAGCGGCAGGCACAGAATGCCTTCGACGTTGAACGCGCGGCGAGCGAACAGCCCGCAAACGTGCGACATGACGCCGGGATGGTTGCGCACGGCCAGCTCCAGGATCACCTGGGGTTTATCTTGTGGTTGCAGCATGGCTTATTCTCCAATCATGTCGATGTTGGCGGCGCCCGGCGGCACCATCGGGAACACTTTTTCGTTGATGTCGATCAGCGCGTGGATCAGGCAGGGGCCCGGGCGTTGGATCGCTTCGGCCAGTGCGGCCTGCGGATCTTCCGCGGCGTTCAAATCGCAGGTATCCAGCCCGAATCCGGCGGCGATCTTCAGGAAATCGGTGCGCTTCGGATAGGCGGCGGCGAAGATGCGCTGCTGGTAGAACAGGGTTTGCTGCTGGTGCACCAGCCCCAGCGCCTGGTTGTTCATCAAAATGATTTTCACGTCCAGATCGTGTTCGACCGCGGTGGCCATTTCCTGAATGTTCATCATCAGGCTGCCGTCGCCGGAGAAGCACAGCACTTTACGCTCAGGCTCCGCCAGCGCCGCGCCGATCGCCGCCGGCAGACCGAAGCCCATGGTGCCCAGGCCGCCCGACGTCAGCCACTGGCGCGGCCGGCTCAGCGGATAGGCCTGCGCCACCCACATCTGATGCTGGCCCACGTCGGTGGTGATAATGGCGCTGTCGTCCACGCAGCGCGCGGCGGCCAGCACCAGGCCGTAATGGCTCAGCGGATCGTCGGCGTTCGGCATGTTGAACGGGAACTCGCGTTTCAGGTCGTTGACGGTGCTCAGCCACGCGCTGCGCGGTTGCGTGTCGATCTGCGGCAGCAGCTGTTGCAGTACCTGGCCGACGTCGGCATGGATCGCCACGTTGGCCTGTTTGACCTTGCCCAGCTCGGCGCGGTCGATATCCACGTGAATGATGGCGGCGTTAGGGCAGAACTGCTCGGTTTTGCCGATTGCCCGATCGTCGAAGCGCGCGCCCAGCACGATCAGCAGATCGGCCTCCTGCAGAATGAAGTTGGTGCTGCGCGCCGCGTGCATGCCCAGCATGCCCAGCGACAGCGGGTGTTCCACCGGCATCGCCCCCAGCGCCATCAGCGTCATGGTGGTAGGCAGACCGGCGCGTTCGGCCAGTTCCAGCGCCTGCCGATGAGCGTCGGCGCAGATGATGCCGCCGCCCAGGTAGAGGATCGGGCGTTTTGCCTGGTTGATCATCGCGGCGGCCTGCGAAACCAGCGCCGGATCGAAGCTCGGTGCGGCGTCCGGCACGGCGATCGGCGGCAGCTCCTCCAGGGTGATGGTGGCGGTCTGCACGTCTTTCGGCACATCGATCCAGACCGGGCCGGGGCGGCCGGACTCGGCGATGCGGAACGCGTCGCCGATCACCTGTGGCAGTTCGCGGATATCGCGTACCAGATGGTTGTGCTTGGTGATCGGAATGGAAATGCCGTAGGTGTCCACCTCCTGGAAGGCGTCGGTGCCGATCATCGAGGAGGGCACCTGACCGGTGATGCATACCAGCGGAATGGAGTCGAGCTTGGCGTCGGCGATGGCGGTGACCAGGTTGGTGGCGCCCGGCCCGCTGGAGGCGATGCATACCGCCGCTTTGCCGTTGGCGCGCGCCATGCCCTGCGCCATAAAGCCCGCGCCCTGTTCGTGGCGCGCCAGCACGTGGTGTATGTGGGTGCTTTGGCTCAGCGCGTCATACAGCGGCAGCGCCGCGCCGCCGGGGATGCCGGCGACGGTGGTGATGCCCTGCCGCTCCAGCAGATGAACGATCAATTGTGCGCCGGTGAAGCTGGTGCCCGGCTGAGGCGTGCCCGAAGTTGCCATGTTCCTGTCCTTTCTCAAGGCCGGTGAGCTTTTCTGGGCAGGGTGCTAAAACAAGAAACCCCGCCCGGTTTGCGCCGGCGGGGTTTGGGAATCGATGCGTTGATTCGGACCCTACGGCGCATTGCCGACGACCACCACCACACGCACGACGACCACCGCGGCTGGTAGCGCGGTAACTAGTAGGGTCGAAGTCAGCGAGGATGCGATCACAGGGAACCTTATCATCAGTAAAAAAAGTCAGGTTTTTATAAAAGCACAGGCGCAAAATTCGCACAACAGGTTTATTGCCGCAGCATAAAAAACGCGCGTCAGATCACGCTTTACCCGAAATGCCCAGCACGCGCGCTTCGGGCGCGCTGCCGTCCAGTAGGGCCTGCGTCGGGCCGTCGTAGTAGATGCGCCCGTCGACCACCAGCAGCGTGCGCGGCGCGATGCGCGCGGCGTCGTCGAGGTTGTGCGACACCATCAGCAGCGTCAGGTTGCGCTGTTCGCACACCGTCTGCAGCAGTTGCAGCATCTCGTTGCGCAGCGCCGGATCGAGCGCCGAGAAGGGCTCGTCGAGCAACAGGATCGGCCGTTGGCGAATCAAACAGCGCGCCAGCGCGGCGCGCTGACGCTGACCGCCGGAAAGCTGCGACGGCAGGCGCTCCAGGTGCTCCTCCAGACCGACCTGACGGGCGATATGCGCCCGCTGTTGGCGCTGCTGTTCAGTCAGGCGCAGACCGGGATCCAACCCCAGCCCGATGTTCTGCGCCACCGTCAGGTGCGCGAACAGGTTGTTCTCCTGAAACAGCATCGACACCGGCCGTTTGGCCGGCGGCGTGGCGGTGTGGTCTTCGTCGTTCAGCAGCAGCCGGCCGCTGGCCGCCGGCAGAAAACCGGCGATTAAACTCAGCAGGGTGCTTTTACCGGCGCCGCTGGGGCCGAGCACCGCGACGCGCTCGCCCGGCTGGATGCGCAGATCAAAGCGCATCGGCAGGTGTTCGTACAGATAGGTCAGTTTTTCAAGCGTCAGCATGGCGCCCCGGTAAGCGTTCGATCAGGGTAAACAGCAGGAAACACAACAGCAGCAACAGCAGCGCGGTCACCGCCCCGTCGTTGCTGCGGTAGGCGCCAATCTGCTGATACAGGTAAAAAGGCAGGGTACGGAAATGCTCGTTGCCAAACAAGGCGACCACGCCGAAATCGCCGATCGACAGCACGCAGGCGAAGGCCAGCGCCTGCGCCAGCGGGCGGCGCAGCGCGCGCAGTTCGATCAGCCGCAGCCGTTGCCAGCCGTGGATATCCAGCGACAGGCACAGCGGGTTGTAACGTTCGGCGAGGTCGCGCATCGGGTTCTCCAACACCTTCAGCGCATAGGGCACCGCCATCAGCGCATTGGTGAGGATCACCAGCGCATAGGGCGACTGCGGCAGCCCGATCGTATCGCTCAGCAGCAGGAAGAAGCCGGTGGCCAGCACGATGCCCGGCATCGCCAGGATCACCATGCCGCTCAGCTCCAGCGCCTGGCCGCCGCGCAGGTGCTGCCGCAGCTTCAGCTCGCGGCTGCTCCACAGCAGCATCATCGTGAGCGCCACGCACAACAGCCCGGCGCCGAGGGCGATGCGCAGCGACGTGAACAGCGCCTGCCACAGCACCGGCTGGCGCAGCACGCTGACGACGGCCTGATTGGCGCCGTCGGCGATCACCGCCAGCAGAGGCGGCAGCAGCAGCAGCAGCGCGGCGGCGATCAGCAGAAAATCGCCGACGCGCCGCCACCGGCTGTCTTCCGGGTTGCGCCAGCGCTGGGCGTGGGTATGGCCCACCGGCAGCGCCTGGCTCAGCCGCTGGCTGATCAACACCAGCCCCAGACAACAGCTTAACTGGATCAGTGCCAGCATGGCGGCGCGGCCCAGATCGTAGTCGTAACTCAGCGCCTGATAGATCGCCAGTTCGATGGTGGTGGCCTGCGGCCCGCCGCCCAGCGACAGCACGGTGGCGAAGCTGGCGAAGCACAGCATGAAGATCAACGCGCCGCTCGGCAGGATCTGGCGGCGCAGCGCCGGCCATTCGACGAAGCGGAACTGCTGCCAGCCATTCATGCCCAGCTGGGCGGCCAACTGGCGCTGCTCCACTGGGATATTCTCCAGCGCCTGCAGCAACAGGCGGGTGGCCAGCGGCAGGTTAAAGAACAGGTGCGCCAGCAGAATGCCCTGCAGGCCGTAGGGCGAGAAGCCATACTCGACGCCCAGCCAGCCGCACAGCGTCGCCAGCCAGCCCTGGCGCCCATAGACGCTGAGCAGGCCGAACACCGCCACCAGCACCGGCAGCACCAGCGTCATGGCGCACAGCCGCAGCAGCAGCTGCCGGCCGGGGAAGCGGCGGCGATAGAGCGCGCGCGCCAGCAGAACGGCGGGCAGCACCGAAATCAGCGCCGACAGCAGCGCCTGCCAAAAGGTGAAGCGCACCACGTGCCACAGGTAGCTGTCCTGCCACAGGCCGCGCCAGTCGCTGTCCGGCGCGTGACGCCACAGCGAGCCCATCGCCAGCGCGGCGACCAGCAGGATCACGCCGGCGGCCAGCAGCCCCGGCCAGAGCCAGCGGGGGATCAGCGGCTGACGGCGGTTTGCCATGCCCGGATCCAACCGCCGCGTTGTTTGGCCACCTCTTCGGCGCTGTATTGCAACGCGGTATGCGGCACGTTCATCTGCTCAAAGCCGACGGGCAGTGGGGTGTTGATCACCGGGTACATCCAGTTGCCGGTCGGGATGGTGTTCTGGAAGGCCGGCGTCACCATGAACTGCATGAAGCGCTCCGCCAGCTCAGGCTGTTTGGCGGCCTTCAGCTTGCCCGCCACTTCCACCTGCAGGTAGTGCCCTTCGCTGAACGTGGCGGCGGCGTAGAGATCTTTTTTCTCTTCGATCAGGTGATAGGCGGGAGAGGTGGTGTAGCTGAGCACCAGATCGCCTTCGCCTTTCAGGAACAGGCCGTAGGCTTCGCTCCAGCCTTTGGTGACGGTGACGGTCTTATTCGCCAACTGCTGCCAGGCGGCCGGCGCCTTGTCGCCATACACTTTTTGCATCCACAGCAGCAGGCCGAGGCCCGGCGTGCTGGTGCGCGGATCTTCGTAGATCACTTTCCAGTTGCGATCGCTGCTGACCAGCTCCTGCAGGCTTTTTGGCGGGTTCTTCAGTTTTTCTTTGTTGTAGACGAAGGCGAAATACCCGTAGTCGTATGGCACGAAGGTCGCGTCCTGCCAGCCGCCCGGCACCGTCAGTTTGGCGGTGTCGACGCCGCTCGGCGCGAACAGGCCGGTTTGCTGCGCCGCCTGCAACAGGTTGTTGTCCAACCCCAGCACCACGTCGGCGGCGCTGTTCTTGCCTTCCATGCGCAGGCGGTTCAGCAGCGAGACGCCGTCTTCCAGCGCGACGAACTTCAGTTCACAGTCGCACTCGGCTTCGAAGGCTTTTTTTACCGCCGGGCCTGGGCCCCAGTCGGCGGCGAAGGAATCGTAGGTGTAAACCGTCAGCGTCGGCTTGGCGAACACCGGCGCGGCACACAGTAGCAATAAGCAGGGCAGATATGTTTTGACCACGTTGCACTCCTGAAAAATAAGGGGGCAAGGGCATCTGAGGGGGCGAGGCGGCGTCGCCGGTTCGCTGGGCTCAAATCCCTCCGCCGGTATTGACCGGATCAGGTTCGACGGGTGTGCTCTCAGCGGAAAATCGGGCTTATCACGCGGCCCGACTTACCGCACCCCGTTGAGACGGCGCTATTGTAAAGATTAACCGACCCGGGCGAAAGGCGCTTATGCCTCCGGCGGGGCAAACCAGGCGGACTTGAAGTCGAACCAGCCGAGGGTGTTCATCCGCACGCCGCGCATGCTGCGCTGGCCGTGCAGCTGCAGCCAGTGGTGGAACAGCGGGTGCAGCTGGTGGTTGCTGACCAGACGCTGGCAGAACTCGGCCAACGGCAAACGGTTGGCGCGCCACAGCGCTGCGTCCTGCGCCAGATCTTCGTTCATGCAATGCTGCATCAGCGGCAGTTCGTACAGCGTGGCGAACAGCGAAAACTCCAGCGGCAGATAGAAGTTGGCGCTGCCGAGCCACAGATCGCTGCGCGCGTCGCCCTGGTGCCAGGTGGCGTAATCCACGCTTTGCACGATCAGGCGGATGCCGTGCTGCGCCAGCAGCGGTTCGATCGCCTGGCGAATGGCGTGAAACTCCGAATGTTCATTGAAGTGGGTCATCGTCAGTTCGGTCAGGCCCGCGGGCTTGGGCTGCTGCGCCAGCGTGCGGTTGTGGTGCCAGCGCGGCAGCAGGCCGTACGCCGGCGACCAATAGCGCTGGTAGAGCGGCCCGGCGTGGCTCAGCAGCGAAATGGGGTTGATCAATTCGCACAGCCAACTGCGAATGGCGGGGTCGGCGGCCAGCGGAGAACGCTGATCGAACAGCAGGAAATAGCAACCCTCTTCCAGCCGGCTTTCCAGCTCGCTGTTGCCGGTTTCATCGCCCTGCAGCTGCACGCCGGAGTGCACCAGCTCTTCGGAAAACTCCGGCAGCACCCAGATGTTCACCTCGTCGATCAGCGCCCGGTAGCCAAAATAGTCGTCGAAGGCGTGGATCTTCATCTGGCTGGGATGGTTGCGCACCATGCGGTAGGGGCCGGTGCCGACCGGATGGCGGGCGAAATCCGGCAGTTCGCGCCATTCGCGCGGCAGGATCATGGCCTGCACGCTGCCCAGCAGCCAGGGCAGCCAGTGGTCGGGGCTGCGCAGCTGCACGTCGATAACGAACGGCGTCGGCGAGGTGACGCTCTCGATATGCGAGAACAGCGGTTGCGAGGTCAGTCGCGAAAGGGAAGTGATGACGTCTGCCATCTCCAGCTCGCGGCCGTGATGAAAATGGATCGCCGGGCGCAGGTAAAACCGCCAGTGCAGAGGCGTCAGCGCCTGCCAATGGTGAGACAGATCGGACTCCAGTTCCCCGTTTTCCTCATTTATGCGCGTCAGGCCGTTGAAGATCTGGCGCGCCAAATGGGTCTCCGAACGCCGCAGCGCCGAGCCGGGCAGCAGGTTGTACAGCTGCCGGTAGTAGAGCACCCGCAGGATGTGTTTACCCTGGCGGAAGCTGCGCCCCAGCTGCGACAGCAGCATCTGGCGCACCACGTTTTTGTCGCCCACCAGCTGCACCAACTGATCGATGCGGTCCTGTTCCAGCAGCTCCTCGGCCCGCTGTTGCTGCAGCGCTAGGCCGGTGTAGTGGAAGGTTAACCGCGAACGCTTGCCGCGCCCCGACTCCGCCTGCCAGGTGAGCCAACCCTCCCGCTGCATGGCGCTCAGCAGGGAGCGCACGTGGCGCCGCGAACAGCTCAGCACCTCCGCCAGCGCCTGCAGCGTGGTGTCAGTGGTTTCACCGTGGCAACGCTGCCACAGGCGGATGAACTGCTGCTGCAATCGGGACGTAGACATAAAAGAGGAACGCTCCTGCCTCAACTCGTCAATTTTTCTTTCCCTATATTACGCCGATAATTTTCATCAATGAAAGGGGAGGGCGTAATCATGAAAGCTTTCTTATCCAGACAGTTCTATCAACGCTATTTCAGCGCGGTGCGCCGCCAGCGTGCCGACTGGCTGAGCGTGGTGCCCGAACAGGCGCGGCTGGCGATGCTGGCGCACCTGACCCAGTGGGATATCAAAGAGATGACCGATAAGCAGTATCGCGAGCACCTGTAAGGGCGGCGGCAACCAATTTCTGAGTAATGGTGCTGTTTCACCAGCCAGTGGGGCGACCCACTGGTTTTTTTATGCGTGGTCATGGCGATATGCTTGCATTTTTCTCGCCGTGACCTAAGGTTCATTCTTCTGCTTTAAGGTCAGGGAAGACGATATGCAACGCCTGAGCCGGTTGTCACTGCGCATCAACCCCATCTTTGCCGCATTCCTGCTGATCGCTTTTCTCTCCGGCATCGCCGGCGCGTTGCTGACGCCGACGCTCAGCCTGTTTTTGACCTCCGAGGTCAAGGTGCGGCCGCTGTGGGTCGGCCTGTTTTACACCGCTAACGCCGTGGCCGGCATCGTGGTCAGCTTCCTGCTGGCCAAACGTTCTGACACCCGCGGCGACCGGCGCAGGCTGATCCTGCTGTGCTGCCTGATGGCGGTCGGCAACTGCCTGCTGTTCGCCTTTAACCGCGATTACCTGACGCTGATCACCGCCGGGGTGTTGATGGCGGCGATCGCCAACACCGCCATGCCGCAGATCTTCGCCCTGGCGCGGGAATACGCCGACAGCGAGGCGCGTGAAGTGGTGATGTTCAGCTCGGTGATGCGCGCCCAGCTTTCGCTGGCCTGGGTGATCGGCCCGCCGCTGTCGTTTGCGTTGGCGCTGAACTACGGCTTTACCGTGATGTTCCTGATCGCCGCCGCCACCTTCGCGGTTTGCGTGCTGCTGGTCGGATTCATGCTGCCTTCGGTGCCGCGCGCGGCGGATGGCGAAGGGTTGCGGGAAGGCGCTTCCGCGCCGATTGCGCCCGCCAGTGCCTGGCGCAATCGCGACGTGCGCTGGCTATTCATTGCCTCAATGCTGATGTGGACCTGCAACACCCTGTACATTATCGACATGCCGCTGTATATCACCGCCGATCTCGGCCTGCCGGAAGGGCTGGCCGGGGGGCTGATGGGCACCGCCGCCGGGCTGGAGATACCGGCAATGCTGCTGGCCGGTTATTACGTCAAACGCTTCGGCAAGCGCAACATGATGCTGCTGGCGGTGGCGGCGGGCGTGCTGTTTTATCTCGGGCTGATAGTGCTGGCGGCCAAGCCGGCCCTGATCGCGCTGCAGCTGCTCAACGCGGTGTTTATCGGCATCGTCGCCGGTATCGGCATGCTCTATTTTCAAGATTTGATGCCGGGCCGACCGGGCGCCGCCACCACGCTGTTCACCAACAGTATTTCGACCGGGGTGATCCTGGCCGGGGTGCTGCAGGGGGCGCTGGTGGAGAACTTCGGTCATGGTTCGGTGTATTGGATGGCGGCGCTGTTGGCGCTGGCAGCGCTCTGGATGAGCGCCAAAGTGCGTGAAGTGTGAGGTCAAACGGCGGCATTCTTGATGCAAGTCATTGAGAAGGCTGAAACGGACGCCCAAGCTGAAGGCATATGGAGCGCGATCGTTGCGCCCACGCCCGTCTCGCTATTGAGACGCCGCCTTGTTGTTTAGAACAGTGGGAACGTTATGGATAAACTCACACCGCTCAAACCGCTTCCTTCCCTGTGCGCCCTCGCCGCCACGCTGATTATCTGGTTCCTCATTCCCGTGCCGGAGGGCGTTGCACCCAACGCCTGGCAGTTGCTGGCGCTGTTTATCGGCACCATCATCGCCATCATCGGCAAGGCGATGCCGATCGGCGCGGTCTCGGTGATCGCCATCGCCCTGGTGGCGGTGACCGGCGTCACCAACCCCGGCAAGCCGGGCGCCGCGCTGGACGACGCGCTCAGCGGCTTTTCCAACCAGCTGATCTGGCTGATCGGTTTTTCGATCATGATCTCCCTCAGCCTGAACAAAACCGGGCTGGGCGCGCGCATTGGCTACTACTTCATTTCGCTGTTTGGCAAAAAAACGCTGGGTATCGCCTATGCGCTGACGCTGGCGGAAACCACGCTGGCGCCGGTGACGCCGAGCAACACCGCACGCGGCGGGGGTATCATTCACCCGATCATGAAGTCGATCGCTGACAGCTTCGGTTCCAAACCCGAGCTCAATACCTCCGGTAAAATCGGTCGCTATCTGTCGCTGGTGAACTACAACATCAACCCGGTCACTTCGGCGATGTTTATCACCGCCACCGCGCCTAACCCGCTGATCGTCAGCCTGATTGCCAAAGGCACCCACGGCAGCTTCGAACTGTCCTGGTCGATGTGGGCAGTCGCCGCGCTGGTGCCGGGGCTGTGCTCGCTGATCGTGATGCCGTTGGTTATCTATCTGCTGTATCCGCCGGAGGTGAAGAGGACCCCGGACGCGCCGCGCTTCGCGCGCGAAAAACTGCAGGCGCTGGGGCCAGTGACGCTGCCGGAGAAAATCACCCTCGGGGTGTTCTCGCTGTTGCTGGTGCTGTGGGCCGGCATTCCGGCGATGATCTTCGGCCCGGCGCTGGCGGTCAATCCCACCACCGCGGCGCTGATCGGCCTGGCGGTGCTGTTGGCCACCGGCGTGCTGAGCTGGGAGGATGTGCTCAAGCATAAAGGTGCCTGGGACACCGTGGTGTGGTTCTCGGCGCTGGTGATGATGGCCAGCTTCCTCGGCAAGCTGGGGCTGATCGGCTGGCTGTCGCAAACCGTGGGCAACGGCATCGACCATATGGGCATGAGCTGGGTGGGCGGCACGATCTTGCTGACCCTCATCTATTTGTATTCTCACTATTTCTTCGCCAGTACCACCGCGCACGTGACGGCGATGTTCGCCGCCTTCTTCGCCGCCGGCATCGCGCTCGGCGCGCCGCCGGCGCTGCTGGGCCTGATCCTGGCGTTCTCTTCCTCGCTGATGATGTCGCTGACGCATTACGGCACCGGCACCGCGCCGATCATCTTCGGCTCCGGCTACGTGACGCTGGGGGAATGGTGGAAAGCGGGGCTGGTGATGAGCGTGGTTAACCTGCTGATTTGGATGCTGATCGGCGGGGCGTGGTGGAAGCTGTTGGGCTACTGGTGAGGAAAATATTCACCCGCCGGGCGGCGGGTGAAGGGGATTAATTCAGAAACGCCGGCTGCTGCGCTTCGTAGCGGGAGATGTCCGCTTCGTGCTGCAGCGTCAGGCCGATGCTGTCCAGCCCGTTGATCATGCAGTGGCGGCGGAAGCTGTCGATTTCGAACGGATAGCTTTTTCCGCCGGCGTTGACCGTCTGGTTCTCCAGATCCACCACGAACTCCGTCCCTTCGTTGGCGCCGACCAGGTTGAACAGCTCATCCACCTGCTGCTCGCTCAGCGTCACCGGCAACAGCTGGTTATTGAACGAGTTGCCGTAGAAAATATCGGCGAAGCTCGGCGCGATCACCACTTTGAACCCGTAATCGGTCAGCGCCCAGGGCGCGTGTTCGCGCGAGGAACCGCAGCCGAAGTTCTCGCGCGCCAGCAGGATGCTCGCGCCTTTATAGCGCGGTTTATTCAGCACGAACTCCGGGTTCGGCTGTTGGCCGGCGTCGTCGAGGAAGCGCCAATCGTTGAACAGGTGCTGGCCGAAGCCGGTACGGGTCACCTTCTGCAAAAACTGCTTGGGAATAATGGCGTCGGTGTCGACGTTGGCCGCATCCAAAGGCACCACTAAGCCGGTATGTTGAGTAAATTTAGCCACGTTAGCCCCTTAGTGAATATCACGGATGTCGGCGAAGTGACCGGCGACGGCGGCCGCGGCGGCCATCGCCGGGCTGACCAGGTGGGTACGCCCACCGCGGCCCTGACGCCCTTCGAAGTTACGGTTGCTGGTGGATGCGCAGCGCTCGCCCGGATTCAGGCGGTCGTTGTTCATCGCCAGGCACATCGAACAACCCGGTAAACGCCATTCGAAACCGGCTTCGATAAAGATTTTGTCCAACCCTTCGGCTTCCGCCTGGGCCTTCACCGGGCCGGATCCCGGCACCACGATGGCCTGCACGCCGCTGGCGACCTTGCGCCCCTTGGCAATCGCCGCCGCCGCGCGCAGATCTTCGATGCGTGAGTTGGTGCAGGAGCCGATGAACACTTTATCGATCGGCACGTCGGTCAATTTGATGCCCGGTTTCAAATCCATGTAAGCCAAGGCTTTTTCCGCAGAGGCGCGCTCGACCGGATCGCTGAACGATTCCGGCGCCGGGATCGCCTGATTGACGGCGATCACCTGGCCGGGGTTGGTGCCCCAGGTGACCTGCGGCGCGATCTCTTCGGCGTGCAGCGTCACCACGGTATCGAATTGGGCGTCGGCATCGGACTTCAGCGTGCGCCAATAGGCGACCGCCTGCTCCCAGTTTTCGCCGGTTGGTGCGAACTGGCGCCCTTTCAGGTAGGCGAAGGTGGTGTCGTCCGGCGCGACCAACCCGGCCTTGGCGCCCATTTCGATCGCCATGTTGCACAGGGTCATGCGGCCTTCCATGCTCAACGCTTCGATTGCCTTGCCGCAGAACTCCACCACGTGGCCGGTGCCCCCGGCGCTGCCGGTTTTGCCGATCACCGCCAGCACGATGTCTTTGGCGGTGATGCCCACGGCGGCGTCGCCGGTGACTTCAATCTTCATGGTCTTGGCGCGGCCCTGCTTCAGGGTCTGGGTCGCCAGCACGTGTTCCACCTCGGAGGTGCCGATGCCGAACGCCAGCGAGCCGAAAGCGCCGTGGGTGGCGGTGTGCGAGTCGCCGCAGACGATGGTCATGCCCGGCAGCGTCATGCCTTGCTCAGGCCCGATCACGTGTACGATGCCCTGGAACGGGTGGTTCAGGTCATACAGCGAAACGCCGAATTCCGCGCAGTTCTTGATCAGCTCCTGCATCTGGATGCGCGCCATTTCGCCGCTGGCGTTGATGTCTTTGGTCTGGGTCGACACGTTGTGATCCATGGTGGCGAAGGTTTTGCCGGGTTGGCGCACCTTGCGGCCCATGGCGCGCAGGCCGTCGAACGCCTGCGGCGAAGTGACTTCGTGCACCAGATGACGGTCGATATACAGCAACGGCGTTTCGTTCGGCGCTTCGTGCACCACGTGGGCGTCGTACAGCTTCTGGTATAAGGTCTTGGCCATGTTATGCCCCCTGAGCTACAAAGCGAGCGATGATGTCGCCCATTTCATCGGTGCTGACGGCTTTGCCGTCACCGGCCAGATCGGCGGTGCGGTAGCCCTGTTCCAACGCCTGGTTGATGGCGCGCTCCACGGCGTCGGCCGCTTCATCGGCGCCCAGGCTGTAACGCAGCAGCAGGGTGGCGGACAGGATCTGCGCAATCGGGTTGGCGATGCCTTTGCCGGCGATATCCGGCGCGGAACCGCCCGCCGGTTCGTACAGGCCGAAGCCTTGCTCGTTCAGGCTGGCGGACGGCAACATACCCATCGAGCCGGTGATCATCGCGCATTCGTCGGACAGGATGTCGCCGAACAGATTGGAGCACAGCAGCACGTCGAACTGGGACGGATCCTTGATCAGCTGCATGGTGGCGTTGTCGATATACATGTGCGACAGCGACACGTCCGGGTAATCCTTGGCGACCTGATTGACCACCTCACGCCACAGGATAGAACTCTGCAGCACGTTGGCCTTGTCGATCGACGTCACCTTGTGGCGGCGCTTGCGGGCGGATTCGAAGGCGATGCGTGCTATGCGTTCAATCTCGAAACGGTGATACACCTCGGTATCGAAAGCGCGCTCCTGCATGCCCTGGCCTTCGCGGCCCTTCGGCTGGCCGAAGTAGATGCCGCCGGTCAGTTCGCGCACGCACAGAATGTCGAAGCCGCGGGCGGCGATGTCGGCGCGCAGCGGGCAGAATGCCTCCAGCCCTTGATACAGGCGTGCCGGGCGCAGGTTGCTGAACAGCTTGAAGTGCTTGCGCAGCGGCAACAGCGCGCCGCGTTCCGGCTGCTCGGCCGGCGGCAGGTGTTCCCATTTCGGGCCGCCTACCGATCCGAACAGGATGGCGTCGGCCTGCTCGCAGCCGGCGACGGTCGCCGGCGGCAGCGGGCTGCCGTGGCGATCGATGGCGATGCCGCCGACGTCGTATTCGGCAGTGGTGATGCGAATGTCAAAGCGTTGACGCACCGCGTCCAACACTTTGCGCGCCTGAGCCATTACTTCCGGGCCGATGCCGTCTCCGGGCAAGACGGCAATGTGATAAGTCTTCGTCATGTTCACACCGTTTCCTGATTATTTTGATGTTTGTTTTGCTGCAGGCGCTGCTTTTCTTTTTCTACCTGCTGTGAGCGCCAAATATTGTTCAACACGTGCACCATCGCCTTGGCGGAGGATTCGACGATGTCGGTCGCCAGACCTACGCCGTGGAAGCGGCGGCCGTTGTATGAGACCACGATATCCACCTGGCCCAGCGCGTCGCGGCCATGGCCCTTGGCGGTCAGCTGGTATTTCACCAGCTCGATCGGGTAGTCGGTGATGCGGTTGATTGCCTGATAAACCGCATCGACCGGGCCATTGCCGGTGGCGGCCTCGGCTTTCTCTTCGCCGCCGCAGATCAGTTTCACCGAGGCGGTGGCCATGATGCTGCTGCCGGACTGCACGCTGAAGTAGCCCAGGCTGAAGTGCTCCGGCTCTTCCTGCTGTTTATTGATGAAGGCCAGCGCCTCCAGGTCATAGTCGAACACCTGGCCCTTTTTGTCGGCCAGCTTCAGGAAGGCGGCGTACAGGGTATCCAGGTTGTAGTCCTGCTCCTGGTAGCCCATCTCTTCCATGCGGTGTTTCACCGCTGCGCGGCCGGAGCGGGAGGTCAGGTTCAACTGCACATCCTTCAGGCCGATCGACTGCGGGGTCATGATTTCGTAGTTTTCGCGGTTCTTCAGCACGCCGTCCTGGTGAATGCCGGAGGAGTGGGCGAAGGCGTTGGAGCCGACGATCGCCTTGTTGGCCGGGATCGGCATGTTGCACAGCTGGCTGACGATCTGGCTGGTGCGGAAAATTTCCTGATGATTGATGTTGGTGTGCACGTTCATGATGTCCTGGCGCACTTTAATCGCCATGATCACCTCTTCCAGCGAACAGTTGCCGGCGCGCTCACCGATGCCGTTCAGGGTGCCTTCCACCTGCCGGGCGCCGGCCTGTACCGCGGCGATGGAGTTGCCGACCGCCATGCCCAAATCGTCGTGGCAGTGCACGGAGATGATGGCTTTGTCGATGTTCGGCACGCGGTCATACAAGGTGGTGATGATGCCGCCGAACTGGTTCGGCGTGGTATAGCCGACGGTGTCCGGGATATTGATGGTGGTGGCGCCAGCGTTGATGGCGGCTTCGACCACGCGGCACAGATTGTCGATCGGCGTGCGGCCGGCGTCTTCACAGGAGAACTCTACGTCGTCGGTGTAGTTGCGGGCACGTTTGACCGAGCGCACCGCCATCTCCAACACTTCGTCGAACGAGCGTTTCAGCTTCGATTCAATGTGCAGGGTCGAGGTGGCCAGGAACACGTGGATGCGGAACGCTTCGGCGACGCGCAACGCTTCTGCGGCCACGTCGATGTCTTTGTCTACGCAGCGGGCCAGGCCGCAGACGCGGCTGTTCTTGATCTGGCGCGCGATGGTTTGCACCGATTCGAAGTCGCCCGGCGAGGAGACCGGGAAGCCGACCTCCATCACGTCGACGCCCATTCTCTCCAGCGCCAGCGCAATCTGAATCTTCTCTTTTACGCTCAGGCTGGCCTGCAATGCCTGTTCGCCATCACGCAGCGTGGTATCGAAAATAATGACTTGTTGGCTCATCGGTGCATTCCTTATCGTGTTGATTTCACGCTAAGCGGGCAAAAAAAAACCCGCGCAGTAGCGCGGGTTTCTTATGGGTGATCGGCTGAGTCAGCTCCGAACTTCGTCCACAGGCATACCGCGCAAACAAGATGCGTTAAGTAGTAGGCCTAGTAGACGGTGAGTACGGATCATAAGGGTTCAGCTTCTCTTAAATGGGGTGTCTGCCTAATTTGATACGTGATTGCCCTGGCGATGTCAACACCTGATTGAATGCGGGGACAATGCATCGGCGAATCGGCCGAACAGAGGATCATGCGGCAAAAAAGCGACGCCCTAGAGAAAAAACGGGGCCAGTTTGCGTGCTGCTTAGCATAAACGAATCGAATATATACTGCGCTAATTGCTTCTGGATTTCGTTGCGTTAAGATTTGTGATGAAAAAATAAGAGGAATTAATCACGGGGGGCAATAAAATAACATTTTTAATACAAATGATTTAAATTGAATTCATATGATTAATCGATTGTTTTAGTCATAATATAACAAAATAATGCGTTTTTACACAAAGTGAGCGGTGTTTTTAGATGGTTTGATTGCTTATGATGTGTTTCTATAGTTTGTCTCATACTGTGCGGTTAGGTTGTTTAATTGTCTTAATCATTGTTGATACCTAATTATTAGTACCACCCAGGTGGCATTCTTCCCGCTGACGGGAGAAGCTGCTGACATGTATTCCACATACGACTTATATCGTGACGATAACACGAGGTTTTTTATCGGCTGATGGCGGTAATGGCAGGATTTGTCGTGCAAAGATAAGACAATGCGGCGTTTCATTGTTTGTCGAGCACAAGGATTAGATTATCTACACAGGATTTAGTGGAGTGAAATATGGCTGAATATGATTCAGAAATCGCCATGGTCAAAGAGCCGGCGGAGATTCATTTGCGCAGCGTCGATCTTAATTTGCTGACGGTGTTTGACGCCGTGATGCAAATGCAAAATATTACGCGAGCCGCTAATTCGTTAGGGATGTCGCAGCCGGCGGTGAGCAACGCGGTGGCGCGCCTGAAGGTGATGTTCAACGATGAGCTTTTCGTGCGTTGCGGGCGCGGGATCCAGCCCACCATGCGGGCCAGGCAGCTTTTTGGGCCGGTGCGGCAAGCGCTGCAGCTGGTGCAAAATGAGTTGCCGGGCGCCGAGTTCGAACCGCTGACCAGCACGCGAGCGTTCTCCCTGTCGCTGTGCAGCCCGCTCGATTTGCGTCTGGGCGCCGGGATAATCAATCACGTCAAACAGATCGCGCCGCAGCTTAACCTGCAAATAAAGTCGTACATCAACAATAATATTGAGCATCAATTGCGTTATCAGGACGTCGAGTTTGTCATCGGCTACAGCCGTTTCGAATCGGCGGAGTTTCGCAGCCTGGCGATGTTCGACGACGAATTAGTGCTGGCGGTTGCGCAGGCGCATCCGAGAATAGGCGAGGAAGTGACGCCGGAGCACATGCTGGCCGAGCAGCACGCTGCGGTTTCCCTGGAGAGTTTTGGATCGTTCAGTAAACCTTTTTATTTAGAGGAGCCGATGCTGCGCGCTGTGACGCAACAGTGCACTGATCTCTACAGCGTGTTGAATATGGTGTCGCAAACGGAAATGGTGGCGATTGCGCCCGCTTGGTTGGTGCGACAGCAGACGGAAGCGTTGAAAATAAAGGCGGTTCCTTTATGTGGCAACGAGAATAAAGCCACCTGCTATCTCTCCTGGCATGAATCCTCCGAGCGGGATAAAGGCCACCAGTGGATGAAATCCGTCCTGATTGAGGCGGGTAACCCAAAGTAAAGCGATAAAGAATGGGAGCCACATAAAGATAATATTCAACTGAGCGTTTTTTTCTCATGATAAAAACTAAGAACTATCTGTGTTTTTATTAAGATGTTTCTTGGTTTTACGGCGATAAAATAACTTATTTTCAGAGTGAGTTTGTTCGTTCAGCAAAAATAATTAATATAAATTAATATTCTGATTTTTACTTTCCGGCTGGTATTTTAAACTAACTCGATGCGGCGGCCCGGATGGGCCGCGTTTTATTGCCATCAGCAAACCTTTTCCTCCCCGTTTTGTCCAACCAATGAAAGTGCGGAAGCCGGACTGAGTTTTGGCTCACACTTCTACGCTGAAATCGCTTTTCCCCCTGCCTGAGACTAGGTAGACTGCGCAGAAAAAAGTAAACACGTGTAAGCTGAGATGAGGGCCGTAAGGCGTCGTTCCGGCTTAACTGTTTGATTCATTTCAGGCTTAGAGCACTATGATCACTAATCTGCTGCAATACCATTTGATCCATCGTATACAGCATCAAATCATCCACCGCGCCGATCGCACAGCTTTTCGCCAATGGTCGCCCAACGGCGAGTTGCAGCTGACCTGGGGAGAGGCCGCCACTCGTATTGATTGCATTGCCGCCGGGTTGCTGGGGCTGGGCGTCGAAGTGCAAGAACGCATCGGTATTTTCGCCAATAACACGATGGCCTGGGCGTTGACCGATCTCGCTATCCTTCACCTGCGCGGCATCAGCGTTCCGCTCTATTCCACCAATACGCCGGCACAGGCGGCGTTCATCACCAACGACGCCGACATCCGTATACTGTTCGTCGGCGAGCAGGCGCAGCTTGACGCCGCCATCGCGCTGCGCGGCGTCTGCCCGCAGCTGCGTCATATTGTCGTCTTCGACGAGGGGGCCGATCTGCGCGGCTGCGAGATCGCACAGCATCTGAGCACCTTCGAGCGCGCTGCCGATCCGGCGACTTTTGCCGCTCAACGCCAGCAGCGTATTGAAGAGTGCGACCTGCAGGATCTCTTCACCCTGATCTATACCTCGGGCACTACCGGCGAGCCGAAAGGAGTGATGCTGGACTACCGCAACCTGGCGGCGCAGCTCTACCTTCATGATGAAAGGCTGACGGTCGGCGAAGAAGATGTGTCGCTCAGCTTCCTGCCGCTGTCGCACGTTTTTGAGCGGGCCTGGAGCTTCTTTGTGATGCATTCCGGCGCGCAGAACGTTTTCCTGCCGAACACCGACTGGGTGCGGGAAGCGATGGGGCAGGTCCGCCCGACGCTGATGTGTGCGGTGCCGCGTTTCTACGAGAAGATTTTCAGCGCGGTGCACGAAAAAGTGGCGCGCGCCCCTTGGCTGCGCCGTGCGTTGTTCCACTGGGCGATCGTCTGCGGCGAGCGCAAATTCCTGCAGGAGCGCGCCGGCAAACCGTTGGGCAAAGTGTTCGACTTCACCCACCGCTGGGCCGATAAGCTGGTGTTGAGCAAGCTGCGCGGTATCCTCGGCGGCCGGGTGCGCTTTTTGCCGGCGGCGGGCGCCAAGCTGGACGACAATGTGATCCTGTTTTTCCAGGCGATGGGCGTCAACATCAAGTACGGTTACGGCATGACCGAAACCTGTGCGACCGTCTCCTGCTGGGAAGAGGGGCATTTCCGCTTCGGCTCCATCGGTAAACCGCTGCCGGAGGTCGAGGTGCGCATTGGCGAGGAAAATGAAATCCAGGTGCGCGGGCCGATTGTGATGCGCGGCTATTTCAACAAACCTTTGGAAACCGCCGCGACCTTTACCGAGGACGGCTGGCTGAAAACCGGCGACGCCGGGGCGATCGATGAAGAGGGCAACCTGTTCATCACCGAACGCCTGAAGGATTTGATGAAAACCTCCGGCGGCAAATATATCGCGCCGCAGATGCTGGAAGGCACGCTGGCGCAGGATCGCTTTATCGAGCAGGTGGCGATCATCGCCGATGCGCGTAAATTCGTTTCCGCGCTGATCGTGCCGTGCTTTGAGTCTTTGGAAGAGTACGCGAAGTCAGTGAACCTGAAATACCAGGATCGCCTGGAACTGCTGCGCAACGGCGAAATCCTCGAGATGTTCGAAAAGCGCCTGCGCGAGATGCAAAAGGAGCTGGCGCGCTTCGAACAGGTGAAGAAGTTCACGCTGCTGCCGGCGGCCTTTTCGATGGAGCTGGGGGAGTTGACGCCAACGCTGAAGCTGCGCCGTAAAGTGATCCTGCAGCGCTATCAGCGTGAAATCGACTCGATGTACCAGGAACAGGCCTGACGCCGCCGGGCCATGTGCCCGGCCAAAAAAGCGGCATATCCTTCACCTGATTTAGTTCTGTAATTTCCCGCCTGTTCGAAACAATGCCTAGCCTGACAACCCCGAGGCTAGCGCATTGTTTTTATAAAGCCGCGATCTCCAGCCGCTTGGCAATAACCCCGCTACCGTTAAGCCATTTTGCCGTTTGCCTGCCCCATATTCTGACGTTATGTTAATTCGATAGCGACAACCCATAAAAACTTTGGGGCATTGCCCCGCAGCAGGCGCTACGTTCCGGCGCCAGAGAAGAATAAGCAAGCCTGGAGGCAAACCCATGGAGATGTTGTCAGGAGCCGAGATGGTCGTCCGATCGTTGATCGATCAGGGCGTTAAGCATGTATTCGGCTACCCCGGCGGGGCGGTGCTCGATATCTACGACGCCCTGCATACGGTAGGAGGGATCGATCATATTCTGGTGCGCCACGAGCAGGGGGCGGTGCACATGGCCGACGGCTACGCGCGCGCCACCGGTGAAGTGGGCGTGGTGCTGGTGACCTCCGGCCCCGGCGCTACCAACGCCATTACCGGCATCGCCACCGCCTACATGGACTCGATCCCGATGGTGGTGCTGTCGGGGCAGGTGCCCAGCTCGCTGATCGGCTACGACGCCTTCCAGGAGTGCGATATGGTGGGGATTTCTCGCCCGGTGGTGAAGCACAGCTTCCTGGTAAAACGCACCGAAGACATCCCGGCGGTGTTGAAGAAGGCGTTCTACCTGGCTTCCAGCGGCCGCCCCGGCCCGGTGGTGATCGATCTGCCGAAAGATATCGTCGGCCCGGCGGTGCGGATGCCTTATGCCTACCCGCAGGACGTGAGCATGCGTTCTTATAACCCGACGGTGCAGGGCCACCGCGGGCAGATCAAACGCGCGTTGCAAACCATTCTGGCGGCCAAAAAGCCGGTGATGTACGTCGGCGGCGGCGCGATCAACGCCGGCTGCGAAGCCGAACTGTTGGCGTTGGCGGAGCAGCTGAACCTGCCGGTGACCAGCAGCCTGATGGGATTGGGCGCTTTCCCAGGCACCCATCGCCAGAGCGTCGGCATGCTCGGCATGCACGGCACCTATGAAGCCAACAAAACCATGCACCATGCCGACGTGATCTTCGCCGTCGGCGTGCGTTTCGACGATCGCACCACCAATAACCTCGCTAAATACTGCCCGGATGCCACCGTGCTGCACATCGATATCGATCCGACCTCGATTTCCAAAACGGTGGATGCCGATATACCGATCGTCGGCGATGCCAAACAGGTGCTGGTGCAGATGCTGGAGCTGCTGGCGCAGGACGAGAAAGCGCAGGATCACGATGCGCTGCGCGATTGGTGGCAGTCTATCGAGCAGTGGCGTGCCCGCGACTGTCTGGGTTACGACAAGCACAGCGGCACCATCAAGCCGCAGGCGGTGATCGAAACCCTGCACCGCCTGACCAAAGGCGACGCCTATGTCACCTCGGACGTGGGCCAGCACCAGATGTTCGCCGCGCTCTATTATCCATTCGACAAACCGCGCCGCTGGATCAACTCCGGCGGCCTCGGCACCATGGGCTTCGGTTTGCCGGCGGCATTGGGCGTCAAGCTGGCGCTGCCGGAGGAAACCGTGGTGTGCGTGACCGGCGACGGCAGCATTCAGATGAACATTCAGGAGCTGTCCACCGCGCTGCAATATAACCTGCCGGTGGTGGTGGTGAACCTCAACAACCGCTATCTGGGCATGGTGAAGCAGTGGCAGGACATGATTTATTCCGGCCGTCACTCGCAGTCCTACATGGATTCTCTGCCGGACTTCGTCAAGTTGGCCGAGGCTTACGGCCATGTCGGTATCGCCATCCGCACGCCGGATGAGCTGGAAAGCAAGCTGGCGCAGGCGCTGGCGGAAAAAGAGCGGCTGGTGTTCGTCGACGTGACCGTCGATGAAACCGAACATGTTTACCCGATGCAGATCCGCGGTGGAAGCATGGACGAAATGTGGCTTAGCAAAACGGAGAGGACCTGATCATGCGCCGTATTTTATCTGTCTTGCTGGAAAACGAATCCGGCGCTTTGTCGCGCGTGGTCGGGCTGTTTTCCCAGCGCGGTTATAACATCGAGAGCCTGACGGTGGCACCGACCGACGATCCGACGCTGTCGCGCATGACTATCCAGACCGTCGGCGACGAGAAAGTGCTGGAGCAGATTGAGAAACAGCTGCACAAGCTGGTGGATGTGCTGCGCGTCAGCGAGCTGGTGCAGGGCGCCCACGTCGAGCGCGAGATCATGCTGGTGAAGCTGCAGGCCAGCGGCTACGGCCGTGAAGAGGTGAAGCGCTGCGCCGACATTTTCCGCGGCCAGATCGTCGATGTGACGGCGACGCTGTACACGGTACAGCTGGCCGGCACCAGCGACAAGCTCGACGCCTTCCTGAGCGCAGTGCGTGAAGTGGCGGAGATCGTGGAAGTGGCCCGTTCCGGCGTGGTTGGCGTGTCGCGCGGCGACAAAATCATGCGCTGAGCGCGGTCTGGCGGCGAATAATCGGGGGCGCGGCGTGGCTGCGCCCTTTGTTTTTCGGTATTTTTTGCCCGATTGCTGGCACCTTTCGGCAAAAGCGGTTGCTAGGCAGTGTTTTCTGCTGTTAGATCGCAGAGGCTGGATTGAATAACCGTACGGGATGTCATGGTTAATCCGAGCACAGCCTTCACTTCTATTTTCAGCGTCATTAAGGGGTTAATGTGAAACTGGATGAAATCGCGCGTCTCGCGGGCGTTTCGCGCACGACGGCCAGTTACGTCATCAACGGCAAGGCGAAGCAGTATCGTGTCAGCGATAAAACCGTCGAGAAAGTGATGGCCGTGGTCAGGGAGCATAACTATCACCCGAATGCCGTCGCGGCGGGGCTGCGCGCCGGGCGTACCCGTTCTATCGGTCTGGTGATCCCGGATCTGGAAAATACCAGCTATACCCGCATCGCCAACTACCTGGAACGCCAGGCGCGCCAGCGTGGTTACCAATTGCTGATCGCCTGTTCCGAAGATCAGCCGGACAACGAAATGCGCTGTATCGAGCACCTGCTGCAGCGCCAGGTGGACGCCATCATCGTCTCCACCGCCTTGCCGCCGGAGCATCCTTTCTATCAACGCTGGGCCAACGATCCGCTGCCGATCATCGCGCTGGACCGCGCGCTGGATCGCGAGCATTTCATCAGCGTCGTCGGGGCCGATCAGGAAGACGCCTTTGCGCTGGCGCAGGAGCTGCGCACCTTCCCGGCTGAATCGGTGCTGTATCTGGGCGCCTTGCCGGAGCTTTCGGTGAGCTTCCTGCGTGAGCAGGGCTTCCGTCAGGCCTGGCAAGAAGATCCCCGCCACGTCGATTATCTGTACGCCAACAGCTATGAACGTGAAGCCGCCGGCGCGCTGTTTGCCGAATGGCTGAAAACGCACCCGATGCCGCAGGCGCTGTTCACCACCTCGTTCTCGTTGTTGCAGGGCGTGATGGACGTGACGCTGAAGCAACGTGGCCGTTTGCCGACCGATCTGGCGATTGCCACCTTCGGCGACCATGAACTGTTGGATTTCCTCGAGTGCCCGGTGCTCGCGGTGGCGCAGCGCCATCGTGACGTAGCCGAACGCGTGCTGGAGCTGGTGTTGGCCAGCCTGGATGAACCGCGTAAACCCAAACCGGGTTTGACGCGTATCCGCCGCAATCTGTTCCGCCGCGGCAGCCTGAGCCGCAAATAGTCCGCTCTACAGGAGCCCGCTATGTCGGGCTCCTGGTTTAGACGTAGCCCACCACCCGGAACAGCCGCCGGCAATATTCCAGGAAATAGCCATACACCACGCCCATCGCCATGGAGACTAGCGCATTGCTGGTGACCGCCGCCAGCATTTGTTGACCGTCGGCGCCTACGCTCCACAGAATGGCGGCATAAACCGGCGATTGGAAGCTGACGTAGGCCAGCAGGTCGGCGAGGTTGCGCAGCACGAGCTGGCCGCGTGGACAGCGGCGCGCCGTGCGGATAAACAGATCGCGATAGCGACCGTAAGGCCAGGCGATCAGGATGTTGACCGGGATCGACAGCAGGCGCGAAGAGAGGGATTGCTGGAAGCTCATGCCGGAGATCAACACTTCTATCGCCATGCCGGCGATAAAGCAGTACACCACCAGTGCGAACGTATCGGCAGCGGCGCTACGCCAGTGAGCAGCGGGCGAAAGCATGTGTTATCTCCATTTGGTTAAAATTCTGTTAATTTATTAATTGTTGGCTGTTAAAGCTGCTTTTTTGCTTTTTATATAGTGTACTAATCTGCATTGTGTTTTTTAACTAGATTTATATTTTTATTTTTAACATTTGTTCGGTTTTTGTCCCGCAGAACCGGGCGATAGGAGAGGGTAGAGAGATTAAAATCGGCAATTTAAAATAAATTCATTAAAAACATACGGTTGCGATTTTGGGCGTCGAATGGGGATTTTTTCCGGCAAAAATTGTGGAAATAAAGGTGTAAGAAAATGAAACCATAATTGTAAACAGGTATTTTGGGAATAATCTTACCAAATTGATTTAAATCGAAATTACTTCTGCTCGTAATATCCGAACCATTTATTTTTATCGCGGCCGCATCACGGCCGTGCAAATTGAAGTAAAATAGCGCCCGGTTTTACGGTGAATAACGATTGAGCGTTATTAACTCAAGGAGTTATGGCCTTATTCCGCGATCGGTTCGCCCAACGCCGAGCCTTGGCGGGCGCGGCTCGCCAGCGGTTACCGCACTGAGATTGCCGAGCTGAAAAATGAGACATGGCTTGCAGAAGGAAGTAATGAGTTAATTAATCGCCAGTTCGTCAGGTTTTTAATCAGATTCTTTCCGCTTAGAAAATTCTCTCCGTTTATCATGGTGTTAATTTTTAATCGTCGAATAATCAGAGTTTCTTTCGCGAGTCAGCTCCCAAAATGACCAGAGAAATATTGCCAAAGCGCTGGCGCTCTGGCTTGACAAGGTTTTCATACCCTCCGTAAACTCCATTGTGTGGGAATTTGTGGGGTAAAGTGGTGAAAACGGTCTCTAAGGGGTAGCTCAGGAATGTTCCGTGGAGCGACGATGGTCAACCTCGACAGCAAAGGGCGGCTTGCCGTACCTACCCGATATCGGGAATTGCTCAACGAGGAATCGCAAGGCCAAATGGTCTGTACCATTGACCTCCATCAGCCCTGCCTGCTGCTTTATCCTTTGCCCGAATGGGAAATTATTGAACAAAAATTATCACGTCTGTCGAGCATGAATCCCGCCGAGCGCCGCGTTCAGCGCCTGCTGCTGGGGCATGCCAGTGAGTGTCAGATGGATAGTGCCGGTCGTTTGCTGTTAGCCAATACGCTGCGGCAACACGCCGGGCTCACGAAAGAAGTGATGCTGGTCGGTCAGTTCAACAAGTTTGAACTGTGGGATGAACAGACCTGGTATCAACAAGTCAAGGATGATATTGACGCTGAACAGTCGACTCAGGAACCGTTGTCTGAGCGGCTACAGGACTTGTCGCTATAAGCATGTTGGAAAACTATAAACACACCACCGTCCTGCTGGACGAAGCCGTCAACGGCCTCAACATCCGCAGCAACGGCATATATATCGACGGTACTTTTGGTCGCGGTGGCCATTCTCGTCTGATTCTGTCCCAGCTGGGGCCGGAAGGGCGCTTGCTGGCGATTGACCGTGACCCTCAGGCGATTGCAGCCGCCAAATCTATTGAAGATCCTCGTTTTACCATCGTACACGGCCCATTCTCCGAGTTGTCGCACTACGTGCGGGAACGTGAATTGGTGGGCAAGATCGACGGCGTTCTGCTCGATCTGGGCGTTTCTTCGCCGCAGCTTGACGACGCAGAGCGCGGATTCTCCTTTATGCGCGACGGTCCGCTGGACATGCGCATGGATCCGTCCACCGGCCTGTCCGCCGCAGAGTGGCTGATGAAGGCCGAAGCGGACGACATCGCTTGGGTGCTGAAAACCTTTGGCGAAGAGCGTTTCGCCAAGCGCATCGCACGCGCCATCGTGGAAAGAAACCGCGTGGAGCCGATGACGCGCACCAAAGAGTTGGCGGATCTGATTGCCGATGCCAGTCCGTTCCGTGAAAAGCACAAGCATCCGGCGACGCGCAGCTTCCAGGCGATTCGTATCTATATCAACAGCGAGCTGGAAGAGATCGAGCGTGCGCTCGACGGCGCGCTGGAAGTGCTGGCCCCACAGGGCCGTTTGTCGATCATCAGCTTCCACTCGCTGGAAGACCGCATCGTCAAACGCTTTATGCGTCACCATAGCCGCGGCGCCCAGGTGCCGGCGGGCATTCCGTTGACCGAAGAGCAACTGCGCAGCATGGGCGGGCGAACGCTGAAAGCGCTGGGCAAAATGATGCCTTCGGAAGCGGAAGTGGCGGACAACCCGCGTGCGCGCAGCTCGGTGCTGCGTATTGCTGAGAGGATGCCCGCGTGATCGGCAACGAACGCCACGGTTTGGTCGGGGTTATTGGCGGCGACCTGCTGCGCAACGCCAAGATCCCCCTGATTTTACTGATTGCGTCACTGGTCTCCGCGATTTTCGTGGTGACCACCGCGCACCGCACCCGCCTGCTGACCGCCGAGCGCGAACAGCTGGTTCTGGAGCGCGATGCGCTGGATATCGAGTGGCGCAACCTGATTTTAGAAGAGAACGCCCTCGGCGATCACAGCCGGGTTGAACGTATCGCGACAGAAAAACTGCAGATGCAACACGTTGATCCATCGCAGGAAAATATCATCGTTAAACAATGAATGGTTTAACCGGAATAATGACACGGAGTAGAAAGGAAACGCATGAAAGCAGCGCGCCCCGGTAAGTTGAGACGCCAGGAAGATCAGGCCAGCTTTGTCAGCTGGCGTTTTGCGTTGCTGTGCGGCTGCATTTTGCTGGCGATGGTTGGCCTGATGCTGCGCGTCGCGTACCTGCAGGTCATCAACCCCGATCGTCTGGTGAAAGAAGGCGACATGCGTTCGCTGCGCGTGCAGGAAGTGCCGACCGCGCGCGGCATGATCAGCGATCGCGCCGGCCGTCCGTTGGCGGTCAGCGTGCCGGTCAATGCGGTGTGGGCGGATCCGAAAGAGCTGAACGAGCGCGGCGGTATCACGCTGGACAGCCGTTGGAAAGCGCTTTCTGATGCGCTGAACATCCCGCTGGACCAACTCTCCAACCGCATCAACGCCAACCCGAAAGGGCGCTTCGTTTATCTGGCGCGCCAGGTGAACCCGGCGATCGGCGACTACATCCACAAGCTCAAGCTGCCGGGGATCTACCTGCGGCAGGAGTCGCGCCGGTACTACCCGGCGGGGCAGGTGACGTCGCACATCATCGGCGTGACCAACATCGACGGACAAGGCATTGAAGGCGTCGAGAAGAGCTTCGACCGCTGGCTGACCGGGCAACCGGGCGAGAGAACGGTGCGTAAGGACCGCTTCGGCCGGGTCATCGAAGATATTTCCTCCGTAGACAGCCAGGCGGCGCACAACCTGGTGCTGAGCGTCGATGAACGCCTGCAGGCGCTGGTGTATCGCGAGCTGAACAACGCGGTGGCGTTCAACAAGGCCGAGTCGGGCACTGCGGTGCTGATCGACGTGAACACCGGCGAAGTGCTGGCGATGGCCAACAGCCCGTCTTACAACCCGAACAACATGGCCGGTACGCCGAAAGAGACCATGCGTAACCGTGCTATCACCGATATTTTTGAACCCGGTTCAACCGTGAAGCCGATGGTGGTGATGACCGCGCTGCAAAACGGCGTGGTGAGAGAAAACAGTGTGTTGAACACCATCCCGTACCGCATTCAGGGCCACGAGATCAAAGACGTGGCGCGGTACTCGGAGCTGTCATTGACCGGGATCTTGCAGAAGTCGAGTAACGTCGGTGTTTCAAAGCTGGCGTTAGCGATGCCGTCCTCAGCGTTAGTAGATACTTACTCTCGTTTTGGGCTGGGAAAAGCGACCAATTTGGGGCTGGTCGGAGAAAGCAGTGGCATATACCCAAAAAAACAACGGTGGTCTGACATAGAGAGGGCCACCTTCTCTTTCGGCTACGGGCTGATGGTAACTCCGTTACAGTTGGCGCGAGTCTATGCAACGATCGGCAGCCTGGGCGTATATCGCCCATTGTCGATCACCAAGGTTGACCCTCCGGTCGCCGGCGAACGCGTTTTCCCTGAACCTCTGGTGCGCACCGTGGTGCACATGATGGAAAGCGTGGCCTTGCCGGGCGGCGGCGGCGTGAAAGCCGCCATCAAGGGATACCGTATTGCCATCAAAACCGGTACCGCGAAAAAAGTGGGCCCGGACGGCAAATACGTCAACCGATACATCGCTTATACCGCCGGCGTCGCGCCGGCAAGTAACCCCCGTTTTGCCCTGGTGGTCGTCATCAACGACCCTCAGGGGGGGAAATACTATGGTGGCGCAATCTCCGCGCCGGTGTTCGGTGCCATCATGGGCGGCGTATTGCGCACCATGAACGTCGAGCCTGACGCGTTGCCTACCGGTGACAAAAGCGAATTAGTGATTAACAAGAAAGAGGGTTCAGGTGGCAGATCGTAATTTGCGCGACTTACTCGCCCCGTGGGTGCCGACGGCACCCGGGCGCGCGCTGCGGGAAATGACATTAGACAGCCGTGTGGCGGCTGCCGGGGATCTGTTTGTCGCCGTTGTCGGCCATCAAACGGATGGACGCCGCTATATTCCGCAGGCCATCGCGCAGGGCGTCTCCGCCGTGATCGCCGAAGCTGACGGTCAGGCCGAAGACGGCGCCATCATTGAAATGCATGGCGTGCCGGTGATCTACCTGAGCCAACTGAACCAGCGCCTTTCCGCGCTGGCCGGGCGTTTTTACCACCAGCCGGGCGAGCGTCTGCGTCTGGTCGGCGTGACCGGTACCAACGGCAAAACCACCACCACCCAACTGCTGGCGCAGTGGAGCCAACTGCTGGGCGAAACCAGCGCGGTGATGGGCACCGTCGGCAACGGCCTGCTGGGCCAGGTGTGCCCGACCGAGAATACCACCGGTTCTGCGGTGGATGTTCAACACGTATTAAACGATTTGGCGGAACAGGGCGCGACCTTCGCCGCCATGGAAGTCTCTTCCCACGGTCTGGTGCAACACCGGGTGGCGGCGCTGCCGTTCGCCGCGGCGGTCTTCACCAACCTGAGCCGCGATCACCTGGATTACCACGGTGACATGGCCAATTACGAGGCGGCCAAATGGTCGCTGTTCGCCGCCCACAGCGTGGGGCAGGCGATCATCAACGCCGACGATGAAGTCGGTCTGCGCTGGCTGAGCAAGCTGCCGGATGCGGTGGCGGTGACGATGCAGGGTAACCTGCAGCCGGGCGGCCACGGCCGCTGGCTGAAAACCACGGCGGTCGATTATCACGACAACGGGGCCACCGTTCGTTTCAGCTCCAGCTGGGGCGATGGCGAGATCGAAAGCCGCCTGATGGGCGCTTTCAACGTCAGCAACCTGCTGCTGGCCTTGGCGACGCTGCTGTCGCTGGGCTATCCGCTGGAGGCGCTGGTGGAAACCGGCAGCCGCCTGCAGCCGGTCTGTGGCCGCATGGAAGTGTTTAACGCGCCGGGCAAACCGACGGTAGTGGTGGATTACGCCCACACGCCGGATGCGCTGGAGAAAGCGTTGGAAGCCGCGCGCCTGCACTGCCAGGGGCAGCTGTGGTGCGTGTTCGGCTGCGGCGGCGATCGCGACAAGGGCAAGCGTCCGCTGATGGGCGGCATCGCCGAGCAGTTCGCCGATCGCGTGGTGATCACCGATGACAACCCGCGTACCGAAGAGCCGCGCGCGATTATCAACGATATCCTGACCGGATTGCTGGACGCCGGGCAGGCGCTGGTGATCCACGGCCGCGCCGAAGCGGTGACCAGCGCCATCATGCAGGCGCAGGAACAGGATGTGGTGTTGGTGGCAGGCAAAGGCCACGAAGATTATCAGTTGGTGGGCAACCGCCGCCTGGATTACTCCGACCGCACGACGGTCGCCCGACTGCTGGGGGTGCTGGCATGATCCCTGTCTCTCTTCAGACACTGGCTGAGGTATTGAGCGCTGAACTGATCGGCGCCGATTGCCAAATTGTCGAGGTGACGACAGACACCCGCAAGGTGACCGCCGGTTGCCTGTTTGTGGCGCTGAAAGGCGAGCGTTTCGACGCTCACGACTTTGCGGCGGATGCCGTAGCCGCAGGTGCCGGGGCGCTGCTGGTCAGTAAGCGCTTATTGGTGGACGCGCCGCAGCTGGTGGTGCAAGACACCCGTCTGGCGCTGGGGCAGCTTGGCGCCTGGGTGCGTCAGCAGGTGCCGGCGCGCGTGGTGGCGCTGACCGGTTCCTCGGGCAAGACCTCGGTGAAAGAAATGACCGCCGCCATTCTGCGCGAATGCGGCGAAGTGCTGTATACCGCCGGCAACTTCAATAACGACATCGGCGTGCCGCTGACGCTGTTGCGTCTGGAGCCGCAGCATGATTTTGCCGTGATAGAGCTGGGCGCTAACCATATTGGCGAAATCGCTTACACCACCGCACTGACGCGTCCGCAGACCGCTTTGGTGAACAACCTGGCGGCGGCGCACCTGGAAGGCTTCGGCTCGCTGGCCGGCGTCGCCCAGGCGAAAGGTGAAATCTTTACCGGCCTGCCGGCCGACGGCGTGGCGATCATCAACGCCGATAACAACGACTGGCCGCACTGGCAGAGCATGCTGGGCGACAAAACCGTCTGGCGCTTCTCGCCGCAGGCTGCCGAAGGCGTGGACTTCTTCGCGGATAACGTGCGGGTGAACGGTGCAGGCACGCAGTTCACGCTGCACAGCCCGTTCGGCACCGCCGAGATCGCGCTGCCGCTGCCGGGGCGCCACAACGTGGCCAATGCGCTGGCGGCGACCGCGCTGGCGACGTCGGTAGGCGCCACCCTCGAAGCGGTGCGTCAGGGGTTGAAACAACTGCAGGCGGTGCCGGGGCGTCTGTTCCCGGTGGCGCTGGCCGAAGGCAAGCTGCTGCTGGACGACAGCTATAACGCCAACGTCGGGTCGATGACCGCGGCGGCGCAGGTGCTGGCAGAGATGCCGGGCTACCGCGTGATGGTGGTCGGCGATATGGCCGAGCTGGGCGCGGAAGCGGAAGAGTGCCACCGTCAGGTGGGCGAAGCCGCCCGTCTGGCCGGCGTCGACAAGGTGATCAGCGTCGGCGGTTTGAGCCGCGTGCTGAGCGAAGCGTCCGGCAACGGCGAACATTATCAAGACAAGACAGCAGTGATCGCGCGCGTGGCGGAATTACTGTCGGAACATGCGGTCATTACCGTGTTAATCAAAGGTTCACGTAGTGCCGCAATGGAGCAGGTAGTACGCGCGTTACAGGAGAAAGCACCATGTTAGTTTGGCTGGCCGAGCATTTGGTCAAGTATTACTCAGGCTTCAACGTCTTTTCTTATCTGACGTTCCGAGCCATTGTCAGCCTGCTGACCGCACTGTTCCTGTCGCTGTGGATGGGCCCTCGGGTGATCAAGCGCCTGCAAGAAATGTCCTTCGGCCAGGTGGTGCGTAACGACGGCCCCGAGTCGCACTTCAGCAAGCGCGGCACGCCGACCATGGGCGGCATCATGATCCTGACCTCCATCACCATTTCGGTGCTGATGTGGGCTTACCCGTCCAACCCGTATGTCTGGTGCGTGCTGTTCGTGCTGGTGGGTTACGGCATCGTCGGCTTCGTCGACGACTACCGCAAGGTGGTGCGTAAGGACACCAAAGGGCTGATCGCCCGCTGGAAGTATTTCTGGCAGTCGGTGATTGCGCTGATTGTCGCATTCGCCATGTACGCCGTAGGAAAAGACACGCCAGCCACCGAGCTGGTTGTGCCGTTCTTTAAGGACGTGATGCCGCAGCTGGGCCTGCTGTACATCCTGCTGGCCTATTTCGTGATCGTCGGCACCAGCAACGCGGTCAACCTGACCGACGGCCTGGACGGCCTGGCTATCATGCCGACGGTATTCGTGGCGGCCGGCTTCGCGCTGGTGGCCTGGGCGACCGGTAACATGAACTTCGCCAACTACCTGCATATTCCGTATCTGCGTCATGCCGGTGAGTTGGTGATCGTGTGTACCGCCATCGTCGGCGCCGGCCTCGGGTTCCTGTGGTTCAACACTTACCCGGCCCAGGTGTTTATGGGCGACGTCGGTTCGTTGGCGCTGGGCGGCGCGCTGGGCACCATCGCGGTGCTGCTGCGTCAGGAGTTCTTGTTGGTGATCATGGGCGGCGTATTCGTGGTAGAGACGCTGTCGGTGATCCTGCAGGTGGGATCGTTCAAGCTGCGCGGGCAACGCATTTTCCGCATGGCGCCGATTCACCACCACTATGAATTGAAAGGCTGGCCTGAGCCGCGCGTTATCGTGCGCTTCTGGATCATTTCGCTGATGCTGGTGCTGATTGGCCTGGCAACGCTGAAGGTGCGTTAATCATGGCAGACTATCAGGGTAGAAAAGTCGTCATCATCGGGTTGGGCCTCACCGGCCTGTCCTGCGTCGATTTCTTCATGGCGCGCGGTGTGACGCCGCGCGTGATGGATACCCGTATCGCGCCGCCAGGCTTGGACAAACTGCCTGAGAGCGTGGAGCGTCATCTGGGCGATCTGAATCAGGACTGGCTGCTGGCGGCGGATCTGATCGTTGCCAGCCCGGGCGTCGCGCTGGCGACCCCGGCATTGAGCGCCGCGGCGGATGCCGGCGTGGAAATCGTCGGCGACGTCGAACTGTTCTGCCGTGAAGCGCAGGCGCCGATCGTGGCGATCACCGGCTCCAACGGCAAAAGCACCGTCACCACCCTGGTGGGCGAGATGGCGAAAGCCGCCGGTTGGGCGGTGGGCGTGGGCGGCAATATCGGCCTGCCGGCGCTGAGCCTGCTGCGTCAGGAATGCCAGCTTTACGTGCTGGAGCTGTCCAGCTTCCAGCTGGAAACGACGTATAGCCTGCGGGCGGCGGCGGCGACCATCCTGAACGTGACCGAAGATCATATGGATCGCTATCCGTTCGGCCTGCAGCAGTATCGCGGCGCCAAGCTGCGCGTGTATGAAAACGCCGCCGTGTGCGTGGTGAACGCAGACGATGCACTGACCATGCCGGTGCGCGGCGCCGACGAGCGCTGCGTCAGCTTCGGCGCCGACGTGGGCGACTATCACCTGAACCGTCAGCAGGGGGAAACCTGGCTGCGGGTGCGCGGTGAGAAAGTGCTGAATACGCGCGAGATGAAACTGACCGGCCGCCACAACTACACCAACGCCCTGGCAGCGTTGGCGTTGGCGGATGCGGTCAATATCCCGCGCGCGTCCAGCCTGAAGGCGCTGACCACCTTCACCGGCCTGGCGCACCGCTTCCAGCTGGCCTGGGAGCACAACGGCGTGCGTTGGATCAACGACTCCAAAGCCACCAACGTCGGCAGCACCGAAGCGGCGCTGAACGGCCTGCAGGTAGACGGCACGTTGCATTTGCTGCTGGGCGGCGACGGCAAGTCCGCCGATTTCTCGCCGCTGGCGCGCTATCTGCAGGGCGACAACGTGCGTCTGTACTGCTTTGGCCGCGACGGCGCCCAGCTGGCACAGCTGCGGCCGGAGGTGGCGACGCTGACCGAGACCATGGAGCAGGCGATGCGCACCATCGCCGGCCGCGTACAGCCTGGCGACATGGTATTGCTGTCGCCGGCCTGCGCCAGCCTCGATCAGTTCCGTAATTTTGAAGTGCGCGGCGATGAGTTCGCCCGCCTGGCGCAGGAGCTTGGCGGATGAAACTACGCTTGCCGAACTTCGGGCTGACAGAACGACTGAAAGACTGGGTGACCGGCGCGCGCGACAACGACGCGGTCAACATGGTGCTGTACGATCGCACCCTGCTGTGGCTGACCTTCGGGTTGGCGATCATCGGCTTCGTGATGGTGACCTCGGCGTCGATGCCGATCGGCCAACGCCTGGCGGACGATCCGTTCCTGTTCGCCAAACGCGACGCGCTGTACCTCGGCCTGGCGTTCGGCCTGTCGCTGGTGACGCTGCGCGTCCCGATGGAGATTTGGCAGCGCTACAGCAACGTGATGCTGCTGATGTCGATCGTGATGCTGCTGATCGTGCTGGTGGTGGGGAGTTCGGTGAACGGGGCCTCGCGCTGGATCGCGCTCGGCCCGCTGCGTATTCAGCCGGCGGAGCTGTCCAAGCTGTCGCTGTTCTGCTACCTGGCGAGCTATCTGGTGCGCAAGGTGGAAGAGGTACGCAGCAACTTCTGGGGCTTCTGCAAGCCGATGGGCGTGATGGTGGTGCTGGCAGTGCTGCTGCTGGCGCAGCCGGACCTCGGTACCGTGGTAGTGCTGTTCATCACCACGCTGGCGATGCTGTTCCTGGCCGGCGCGAAAATGTGGCAGTTCCTGGCGATCATCGGCTCCGGCGTGTTCGCCGTGGTGCTGCTGATCATCGCGGAACCGTACCGTATGCGCCGCGTGACGTCGTTCTGGAACCCGTGGGCCGATCCGTTCGGCAGCGGCTACCAGCTGACCCAGTCGCTGATGGCGTTCGGCCGCGGCGAGTTCTGGGGACAGGGGCTCGGCAACTCGGTGCAGAAACTGGAGTATTTGCCGGAAGCACACACCGACTTCATCTTCTCCATTTTGGGTGAAGAACTGGGCTATATCGGTGTGGTTTTAGCCCTGTTAATGGTATTCTTCGTCGCTTTTCGCGCGATGTCCATCGGGCGCCGCGCGCTGGAGATCGACCAACGCTTCTCCGGCTTCCTGGCCTGCGCGATCGGCGTATGGTTCAGCTTCCAGGCGCTGGTTAACGTCGGCGCCGCCGCGGGCATGCTGCCGACCAAAGGTCTGACGCTGCCGCTGATCAGTTACGGCGGCTCGAGCTTGCTGATTATGTCGACGGCCATCGTGCTGTTGCTGCGAATTGATTATGAAACGCGCCTGACCAAGGCTCAGGCGTTTGTGAAGAGGTAAGGGATGAGCGGGAAACCTAAGCGTTTAATGGTGATGGCAGGCGGTACCGGCGGGCACGTGTTCCCGGGGCTGGCGGTCGCGCATCATCTGATGGCGCAGGGCTGGCAGGTGCGCTGGCTCGGAACCGCAGACCGAATGGAAGCCGATCTGGTGCCGAAGCACGGGATCGAGATTGATTTTATCCGCATCTCCGGCCTGCGCGGCAAAGGCCTGAAGGCCCAGCTGACTGCGCCGCTGCGGATCTGGCAGGCGGTGCGTCAGGCGAAAGCCATCATGCGCAGCTATCAGCCGGACGTGGTGCTGGGGATGGGCGGTTACGTTTCCGGCCCCGGCGGCCTGGCAGCCTGGCAGTGCGGCATCCCGGTGGTGCTGCACGAGCAGAACGGCATCGCCGGCTTGACCAACCGCTGGCTGGCGCGCATCGCCGCCAAAGTGATGCAGGCCTTCCCCGGCGCATTCCCGAACGCCGAGGTGGTGGGCAACCCGGTACGTACCGACGTGTTGGCGCTGCCGTTGCCGGCGGAGCGGTTGCAGGGGCGCGAAGGCCCGATCCGCGTGCTGGTGATTGGCGGAAGTCAGGGCGCGCGCGTGCTGAATCAGACAGTTCCTGAAGTCGCGGCGCGTTTGGGCGATAGAATTACGCTCTGGCATCAGGTTGGCAAGGGCGCGCTGGAAACGGTGCTGAGCGACTACGAAAGGGTAGGGCAGACGCAGCACAAGGTGACCGAGTTCATCGACGACATGGCCGCCGCCTACGCCTGGGCCGACGTGGTGGTCTGCCGCTCCGGCGCGTTGACCGTCAGCGAAATCGCGGCAGCGGGGCTGCCGGCGATCTTCGTGCCGTTCATGCACAAGGACCGTCAGCAGTACTGGAACGCGCGTCCGCTGGAAGAAGCCGGCGCGGCGAAGATTATCGAACAGCCGCAGTTCAACGCCGATGTGGTGGCTGAACTGCTGGCGAGCTGGGATCGCAAGACGCTGCTGGCCATGGCCGAGAAAGCGCGCGCGGTCGCCATTCCGGACGCCACCGAGCGCGTGGCGGCGGAGCTGGTGCGGCTCGCCAAGTAACGAGTGCAGGGGTTCGGTGCGCCGAACCTGAATAAAAGCAATGTGATGTAGGGCCGGGGTACCGGATCCGGATTAGAGAGAGTGATGAATACACAACAACTGGCGAAACTACGTACTATCGTGCCCGAGATGCGTCGCGTCCGGCACATTCACTTTGTCGGCATCGGTGGCGCCGGCATGGGTGGTATCGCCGAAGTGTTGGCAAACGAAGGGTATCAGATCAGCGGCTCCGACCTGGCGCCGAATCCGGTCACCCAACAGTTGAGCGCGCTCGGGGCGACGATTTATTTCAATCACCGTCCGGAAAACGTGCTGGATGCGAGCGTAGTGGTGGTGTCTACCGCCATCTCCGCCGACAACCCGGAGATCGTCGCCGCCCGTGAAGCGCGCATCCCGGTGATCCGCCGCGCAGAAATGCTGGCGGAGCTGATGCGTTTTCGCCACGGCATCGCTATCGCCGGCACGCACGGCAAAACCACCACCACGGCGATGGTTTCGAGCATTTACGCCGAAGCCCGCCTGGACCCGACCTTCGTCAACGGCGGGCTGGTGAAGGCGGCGGGCACCCACGCGCGACTGGGGTCCAGCCGTTATCTGATCGCGGAAGCGGATGAGAGCGATGCGTCGTTCCTGCATCTGCAGCCGATGGTGGCCGTGGTCACCAACATCGAAGCCGACCATATGGACACTTACCAGGGCGACTTCGAGAACCTGAAGCAGACGTTTATCAATTTCTTGCACAACCTGCCGTTCTACGGCCGTGCGGTGATGTGCATCGACGATCCGGTCGTGCGCGAGCTGTTGCCGCGCGTGGGTCGCCACATCACCACCTATGGCTTCAGTGAAGATGCCGATGTGCGCATCGAAGACTACCGGCAGATTGGGCCGCAGGGGCACTTTACCCTGAGCCGTCAGGACAAACCGTTGCTGACGGTGACGCTGAACGCGCCGGGCCGCCACAATGCGTTGAACGCGGCGGCGGCGGTGGCGGTGGCAACCGAAGAAGGCATCGACGACGAAGATATCCTGCGCGCGCTGGCGGGCTTCCAGGGCACCGGGCGTCGCTTCGATTTCCTCGGCGAGTTCCCGCTGGAGCCGGTCAACGGCAAAGCGGGCAGCGCGATGCTGGTGGACGACTACGGCCACCATCCGACCGAGGTGGACGCCACGCTGAAAGCGGCGCGCGCCGGCTGGCCAGACAAGCGTTTGGTGATGATCTTCCAGCCGCACCGTTATACGCGCACCCGCGATCTGTACGACGATTTCGCCAACGTGCTGTCGCAGGTGGATGTGCTGCTGATGCTCGACGTGTACGCCGCTGGCGAAGCGCCGATCCCGGGCGCGGACAGCCGTTCGCTGTGCCGCACCATCCGCAGCCGCGGCAAGCTGGATCCGATACTGGTTTCCGATGCCGATACCGTGCCGGAAACCCTGGCGCAGCTGCTGCAGGATGAAGACTTGGTGCTGGTGCAAGGCGCCGGCAACGTGGGCAAAATCGCCCGTAAACTGGCCGAGCTGAAGCTGCAGCCGCCGAAGAAAGAGGAGGAGCACCATGGCTGATAAAGTTGCAGTTCTGCTGGGCGGCACCTCCGCTGAACGTGAAGTCTCTCTGCAATCCGGTGCCGCGGTGCTGGCCGGGTTGCGCGAAGCCGGTATCGATGCGCACGGCGTCGATACCCGCGATTTCCCGGTGACCCAGCTGAAAGAGCAGGGGTTCACCAAAGTGTTTATCGCGCTGCATGGCCGCGGCGGCGAGGACGGCACCCTGCAGGGGCTGCTGGAGTTCCTCGAACTGCCTTATACCGGCAGCGGTGTGATGGCCTCGGCGCTGACCATGGACAAATGGCGCACCAAAATGGTGTGGCAGTCGATGGGTTTGCCGGTGGCGCCTTACGTGGCGCTGAATCGCCAGCTGTACCTCAGCGGCGAAAAAGCGGCGCTGCTGGCGCGCGTGGCGGAGCTCGGCCTGCCGCTGATCGTCAAGCCGAGCCGTGAAGGTTCCAGCGTCGGCATGAGCAAGGTCACCGAAAGCGCCGCGTTGGAAGCCGCGTTGGAAGAGGCCTTCCGCCATGATGACGACGTATTGGTGGAGAAGTGGCTGAGCGGCCCGGAATATACCGTGGCGATGCTGGGCGACCAGGTTCTGCCGTCGATCCGCATCCAGCCGGCCGGCGTGTTTTACGACTACCAGGCCAAGTACATTTCGGACGACACGCAGTACTTCTGCCCGAGCGGTTTGAGCGCCGAGCAGGAAGCCGAGATGGCGGCGTTGGCGCTGCGCGCCTATCGCGGCCTGGACTGCAGCGGCTGGGGCCGCGTCGACGTGATGCAAGACAGCGATGGCAGCTTCTATCTGCTTGAGGTGAACACCTCTCCGGGCATGACCAGTCATAGCCTGGTGCCGATGGCGGCGCGCCAGTTTGGATTAAGCTTCTCGCAGTTGGTGGCGAGAATTTTGGAGTTGGCCGACTGATATGTCGCAAGCTGCCCTGAATGCGCGCGATCGCGAGGTGGATAACGGCCCGCGCCGCAGCAATGGAACCCAGTTGGCGGGAATGATTTTCCTGCTGATGGTGTTGGGAACGGTCGTGTGGAGCGGTTGGGCGGTGCTTGGCTGGATGAAAGACGCCAGTCGCCTGCCGCTCTCAAGGCTGGTGGTGACCGGCGAACGCCACTACACCACCAACGATGATATTCGTCAGGCGATCCTGGCGCTGGGCGCGCCCGGCACCTTTATGACGCAGGATGTGGACGTCATCCAGCAGCAGATCGAACGTCTGCCGTGGATCAAGCAGGCCAGCGTGCGCAAACAATGGCCGGATGAGCTGAAGATCCATCTGGTGGAGTACGTCCCGGTGGCGCGCTGGAACGATTTGCACATGGTGGACGCCGAAGGCAAAGCGTTCAGCGTGCCGGCGGAGCGGGCGGGCAAACAGAAGTTGCCGCTGCTCTACGGGCCGGAAGGGAGCGAGCAGGATGTGCTGGAAGGCTATCGGGCGATGAGCGCCACGTTGGCGGCCAGCAAATATACGCTGAAAATGGCGGCGATGACCGCGCGCCATTCCTGGCAGCTGGCGCTGGACAACGATGTCCGGCTTGAGCTGGGGCGAGATGACCGCAACGGGCGTTTGCAGCGGTTTATCGAGCTTTACCCGGTATTGCAGCAGCAGGGCCAGGCGGAGAGCAAGCGTGTCAGCTATGTCGATCTGCGCTACGAGTCCGGCGCTTCGGTAGGGTGGGCTCCGGTGTTGGTCGATCCGCAGGCGCTTGGCGGTCAGCAAAACAGTAATCAGCAACAGAATCAGGCACAGGCAAAACAACAATGATCAAGTCGACGGACAGAAAACTGGTAGTTGGACTGGAGATCGGTACTGCAAAAGTCTCCGCGTTGGTAGGGGAAGTTCTGCCCGATGGCATGGTCAACATTATCGGGGTGGGCAGCTGCCCGTCTCGCGGCATGGATAAGGGTGGCGTAAACGACCTGGAGTCGGTGGTGAAGTGCGTACAGCGCGCCATCGATCAGGCCGAGCTGATGGCGGACTGCCAGATCTCCTCGGTGTACCTGGCGCTGTCGGGCAAACACATCAGCTGCCAGAACGAAATCGGCATGGTGCCGATCTCGGAAGAGGAAGTGACGCAGGACGACGTGGAGAACGTGGTGCACACCGCCAAATCGGTGCGCGTGCGCGACGAACACCGCATTCTGCACGTGATTCCTCAGGAATACGCCATCGATTATCAGGAAGGCATCAAAAACCCGGTTGGGCTGTCCGGCGTGCGTATGCAGGCCAAGGTGCATCTGATTACCTGCCATAACGATATGGCGAAGAACATCGTCAAGGCCGTGGAACGTTGCGGCCTGAAAGTTGACCAACTTATTTTCGCCGGTCTGGCCGCGAGCTACGCGGTGCTGACTGAAGATGAACGCGAACTCGGCGTTTGCGTGGTGGATATCGGCGGCGGCACCATGGATATGGCGGTGTACACCGGCGGTGCGCTGCGCCACACCAAAGTGATCCCTTATGCCGGGAACGTGGTCACCAGCGATATCGCCTACGCCTTCGGCACGCCGCCGACCGACGCGGAAGCGATTAAAGTTCGACACGGCTGTGCGCTTGGGTCGATTGTTAGCAAGGATGAGAATGTAGAGGTGCCTAGCGTCGGGGGACGTCCTCCGCGCAGTCTGCAAAGACAGACGCTGGCTGAAGTCATTGAGCCACGCTACACCGAACTGTTGAATCTGGTTAACGATGAAATTTTGCAATTGCAGGAGCAACTGCGTCAGCAAGGGGTGAAGCATCATCTGGCAGCCGGTATCGTGCTGACCGGTGGCGCCGCCCAGATTGATGGCCTGGCAGCCTGTGCGCAACGGGTGTTCCACACCCAGGTACGCATCGGCCAACCCTTGAACATCACGGGTCTGACGGATTATGCGCAGGAGCCTTACTACTCGACAGCGGTAGGTCTGCTGCACTATGGAAAAGAGTCTCACCTGAGCGGTGAGACGGAAGTAGAAAAACGCGCCTCGGTGGGCAATTGGTTTAAACGCATCAATAGCTGGCTGAGAAAAGAGTTTTAATGTTTCAACAAAGAGATCATGCTGAGTAATCTTTTTATGATCTCGCAGCGACAGGCACAAAACGGAGAGAAACTATGTTTGAACCAATGGAACTAACCAATGACGCGGTGATTAAAGTCATCGGCGTCGGCGGCGGCGGTGGCAATGCCGTTGAACACATGGTGCGCGAGCGCATCGAAGGTGTTGAATTCTTCGCTGTGAACACGGACGCCCAGGCGCTCCGCAAAACGGCGGTTGGCCAAACCATCCAGATCGGTAGCGGTATTACCAAAGGTCTGGGTGCGGGCGCGAACCCGGAAGTGGGTCGCAATTCAGCGGAAGAAGACCGCGAAGCCCTGCGCGCAGCGCTGGACGGCGCAGACATGGTCTTCATCGCGGCCGGCATGGGCGGCGGTACCGGTACCGGTGCGGCACCAGTGGTGGCTGAAGTGGCTAAAGATTTGGGTATTCTGACCGTGGCCGTGGTGACCAAGCCTTTTAACTTCGAAGGCAAGAAGCGCATGGCATTCGCGGAGCAGGGTATCGCTGAGCTGTCCAAACACGTGGACTCGCTGATCACCATCCCGAACGATAAATTGCTGAAAGTTCTGGGTCGCGGCATCTCTCTGCTGGACGCGTTCGGCGCGGCCAACGACGTGCTGAAAGGCGCGGTGCAGGGTATCGCCGAGCTGATCACCCGTCCGGGCCTGATGAACGTCGACTTCGCCGACGTGCGCACCGTGATGTCCGAAATGGGCTACGCGATGATGGGTTCCGGCGTGGCTTGCGGTGAAGACCGTGCCGAAGAAGCGGCCGAAATGGCGATCTCCAGCCCACTGCTGGAAGACATCGACCTGTCCGGCGCGCGCGGCGTGCTGGTCAACATCACCGCCGGCTTCGACCTGCGTCTGGATGAGTTCGAAACCGTGGGTAACACCATCCGTGCGTTCGCGTCCGACAACGCTACCGTGGTTATCGGTACCTCGCTGGATCCGGAAATGAACGACGAACTGCGCGTAACCGTGGTTGCAACCGGTATCGGTATGGACAAACGTCCTGAAATCACCCTGGTGACCAATAAGCAGGCCAGCCAGCCGGTGATGGATCACCGTTATCAGCAGCACGGCATGTCGCCTCTGCCGCAGGAAGTGAAACCTGCCGCCAAGGTGGTCAACGACCAAGCTGCGCAGCCGAATAAAGAGCCCGACTATCTTGATATTCCAGCCTTCCTGCGTAAACAGGCAGACTAAGAATATCCTGAGAATTTGGAATCTCCGCTCTTTGTGCTAAACTGTCCCGCCGGCCATGCTGTATGCTTGGCTGGTAGGATGGATAACATTGCGAGATAAAACGATGATCAAACAAAGGACATTAAAACGTATTGTTCAGGCGACTGGCGTCGGTTTGCATACCGGCAAGAAAGTCACGCTGACAATGCGCCCAGCGCCGGCTAATACCGGGGTCATCTATCGTCGCACTGACTTGAATCCACCGGTTGATTTTCCGGCTGATGCAAAATCCGTGCGTGATACCATGCTCTGTACTTGCCTGGTGAATGAGCATGACGTGCGTATTTCGACCGTTGAGCACCTCAACGCCGCGCTGGCTGGGTTGGGCATCGACAACATCGTTATCGAAGTCGACGCCGCTGAAATCCCAATCATGGACGGCAGCGCCAGTCCGTTCGTGTTCTTGCTGCTGGATGCCGGCATCGAAGAACTGAACTCGGCGAAGAAATTCCTGCGTCTGAAAGAGACCGTGCGTGTTGAAGATGGCGACAAATGGGCCGAGCTGTCCCCGCATAACGGGTTCCGCCTGGACTTCACCATCGACTTCAACCACCCGGCTATCGACGCCAGCTCTCAGCGCTATCGTCTCGATTTCTCGGCTGAGTCGTTCGTTCGTCAAATCAGCCGCGCGCGCACCTTTGGATTTATGCGCGACATCGAATACCTGCAGTCCCGCGGCCTGGCCTTGGGCGGCAGCTTCGATTGCGCTATCGTGGTGGATGACTACCGCGTGCTGAACGAAGACGGCCTGCGTTTCGAAGACGAGTTCGTACGTCACAAAATGCTGGACGCCATCGGCGACCTGTTCATGTGCGGCCACAACATCATTGGCGCGTTCACCGCGTTCAAGTCTGGCCACGCGCTGAACAACAAACTGCTGCAGGCCGTGCTGGCCAAGCAGGAAGCGTGGGAATACGTGACCTTCCAGGACGAAGCCGAAATGCCGCTGGCATTCAAGGCACCGTCCACCGTATTGGCGTAAGGTCTGAATTCCTCGCCTGCTGCGAATAACGGCAGGCGCATCCTCTGAGAGCCTGAGAATTCAGGCTCGTGATGCCGTCTGATGTTTTGCAGCTGTGTCGCTGATTACTTATCACGACTGGTTGTGTTGGTACCCTCTCCGGCCAATGCAGCCAGCCGTTCCAATATCTTGCGCAGTTTCTCCGGGCTACGGCTCGCCAATCCTCTCAGTTCTTCCGCACTTTCCAGACTCAAATGCCGCATCGGCACGGGTTTTTCCGGCGCTTTCTCTGCGTTTTGCACCTGGTGGCTGCCTTTCGCCATCAAGGCCGGATTAATCCTGATGTCGATCGACGACAATGATGGTAGAATTTGCGCTCGTAGTGCAGACAGCAAAGCGGGTTGTTCGTAGCGCAAGCGCATCATCCAACTGGCATTTGCCGTTTCGAGCACTAAAATACCCTGTCGGAAATTCGCGACGCGGCACCAGGGATGCAGGGGAGCAGGCAACAGGCCCTTCACTGCACGGTTAAGCTTGAGCAGCGCCACCGCGCGTTGCTGGACGTTATGCAGCGGCCCTTTGCTGCCGGCAGACGCGTCGTCGAACAGGACATCTAATAATTGTGGACGGCTATCGCGCATAATGGGCTCCGGCGGATTATAAACTCGTGATCGGTATTCTAAATCGTTGGCGACAATTTGGCAGACGTTATTTCTGGCCCCATCTCCTGTTAGGGATGGTTGCGGCCACGCTTGGCGCGTCTTCCAATTTGCCCGGCGCCCCCGATCAGGCCGCACTGCCGAATACGTCGTCCAGCCTTAACCGGCAAAATTCGGCCAACGGCACCTTCAACAGCCTGGCCCTGCTGCAGGACGCGCACCGTCGTCCTACCTTCAGCGTAGATTACTGGCAGCAACATGCGCTGCGCACCGTCATTCGTCACCTCTCTTTCGCGCTGGCGCCGCAGGCGGTTTATGCGCGGGTGCAGGAGAGCGAAGCCGAAGCCGAACCGCCTTTGCAGGTAGCGCAACTGGCGCTGCTTTCTACCCTCAACGCGCTGCTGACGCACGAGCCGAAGCCGCCGACCATCATTCGCCATACCCACCTTGAGGTGCTGCCAACGCTGGCACGGCACCAGACCGGCCTGTGGGTGGCGCAGGTACAGGGCATTCGCGCCGGGCCTGCCGCGCTCGTCTGACTCCGCCCTCAGGGCACAAAAACCATAAATAATAGCAAGTTGACTGCCGTATTCGGCCGTCATGACAGAGATATCAAACATCATGTTAGTGAAATTATTAACCAAAGTTTTTGGCAGCCGTAACGATCGTACCCTGCGCCGCATGCGCAAAGTGGTTGAGCAGATCAACCGCATGGAACCGGACATGGAAAAACTGTCCGATGACGAACTGAAAGCGAAAACCAACGAGTTCCGTGCGCGCCTGGAGAAAGGTGAGTCGCTGGAAAGCCTGATCCCGGAAGCCTTCGCCGTAGTGCGTGAGGCGAGCAAGCGCGTGTTTGGCATGCGTCACTTCGACGTGCAACTGCTGGGCGGCATGGTGCTGAACGACCGCTGCATCGCCGAGATGCGTACCGGTGAAGGTAAAACCCTGACCGCGACGCTGCCGGCCTACCTGAACGCCCTGAGCGGCCGCGGCGTGCACGTCGTGACCGTCAACGACTATCTGGCGCAGCGTGACGCCGAAAACAACCGTCCGCTGTTCGAGTTCCTCGGCCTGAGCATCGGCATCAACCTGCCGGGCATGCCGGCGCCGGCCAAGCGTGAAGCTTACGCCGCTGACATCACCTACGGCACCAACAACGAATACGGCTTCGACTACCTGCGCGACAACATGGCGTTCAGCCCGGAAGAGCGTGTGCAGCGCAAACTGCACTATGCGTTGGTGGATGAGGTGGACTCCATCCTGATCGATGAAGCGCGTACGCCACTGATCATCTCCGGCCCGGCCGAAGACAGCTCCGAGATGTACATCAAGGTCAACAAGCTGATCCCTAAACTGATCCGCCAGGAGAAAGAAGACTCCGACACCTTCAAGGGTGAAGGGCACTTCTCGGTGGATGAGAAGGCGCGTCAGGTCCACCTGACCGAACGCGGCCTGATCCTGATCGAAGAGATGCTGGTGGAAGCCGGCATCATGGATGAGGGCGAATCGCTGTACTCGCCGACCAACATCATGCTGATGCACCACGTTACCGCCGCGCTGCGCGCCCACGTGCTGTTCACCCGCGACGTTGACTACATCGTGAAAGACGGCGAAGTGATCATCGTCGACGAGCACACCGGGCGTACCATGCAGGGCCGCCGCTGGTCCGACGGCCTGCACCAGGCGGTGGAAGCCAAAGAAGGCGTGGAGATCCAGAACGAGAACCAGACGCTGGCTTCGATCACCTTCCAGAACTACTTCCGTCTGTACGAGAAGCTGGCCGGGATGACCGGTACCGCCGATACCGAAGCCTTCGAATTCAGCTCGATCTACAAGCTGGACACCATCGTGGTGCCAACCAACCGTCCGATGATCCGTAAGGACATGCCGGATCTGGTGTACATGACCGAGAAAGAGAAGATCGGCGCCATCATCGAAGACATCCGCGAGCGTACCGCCAAAGGCCAGCCGGTGCTGGTGGGTACCATCTCAATCGAGAAATCCGAAGTGGTTTCCCATGAGCTGACCAAAGCGGGCATCGAGCACAAGGTGCTGAACGCCAAATTCCACGCCATGGAGGCGGACATCGTCGCCCAGGCCGGCCAGAGCGGTGCGGTAACCATCGCCACCAACATGGCGGGCCGTGGTACCGATATCGTGCTGGGTGGCAGCTGGCAGGCCGAAGTGGCGTTGTTGGAAGAGCCGACCGAAGAGCAGATCGAGGCCATCAAAGCGGCCTGGAAAGTGCGCCATGACGCGGTGCTGGCGGCGGGCGGCCTGCATATCATCGGCACCGAGCGCCATGAATCGCGCCGTATCGATAATCAGCTGCGCGGCCGTTCCGGTCGTCAGGGCGATGCCGGTTCATCCCGCTTCTACCTGTCGATGGAAGATGCCCTGATGCGTATCTTCGCGTCGGATCGCGTGTCCGGCATGATGCGCAAACTGGGTATGAAAGAAGGCGAAGCGATTGAGCACCCGTGGGTGACCAAGGCGATCGCCAACGCCCAGCGCAAGGTAGAGAGCCGCAACTTCGACATCCGTAAGCAGCTGCTGGAATACGACGACGTCGCTAACGATCAGCGCCGCGCCATCTACAGCCAGCGTAACGAATTGCTGGACGTGTCCGACGTGAGCGAAACCATCGCCAGCATCCGCGAGGACGTGTTCAAGAGCACCATCGACAACTACATTACGCCGCAGTCGCTGGAAGAAGAGTGGGACATTCAGGGGTTGGAAGAGCGCCTGAAGAACGACTTCGATCTGGAGATGCCGATCGCACAATGGCTGGACAAAGAGCCGGAGCTGCACGAAGAGACGCTGCGCGAACGCATTCTGGAGAACGCCAAAGAGCAGTACCAGCGTAAGGAAGAAGTGGTCGGCAGCGAAATGATGCGCAACTTCGAGAAGGGCGTGATGCTGCAGACGCTGGATTCCCTGTGGAAAGAGCACCTGGCGGCGATGGACTACCTGCGTCAGGGTATTCACCTGCGCGGCTATGCGCAGAAGGATCCTAAGCAGGAGTACAAGCGTGAATCCTTCAACATGTTCGCCACTATGCTGGAATCGCTGAAATATGAAGTGATCAGCGTGCTGAGCAAGGTTCAGGTGCGGATGCCGGAAGAGGTGGAAGCGCTGGAACAGCAGCGCCGTGAAGAGGCCGAGCGCCTGGCGCAGCACCAACAGCTGAGCCACCACGACGAGAACGCGCTGGTGACCGAAGATCCGAACGCGCCGGCGACCGCCGAGCGTAAAGTGGGCCGCAACGATCCGTGCCCATGCGGTTCCGGCAAGAAATACAAGCAGTGCCACGGCCGCCTGCAGTAATGCCGGCTGCGATTAATCGATAATACCCAGGGGTTCAGCTTGCTGAGCCCCTGTTTTTTGACACCCATCAGGAGGGTGAGATGAAACATCTAAATATCGCCGTGGGCATCATCCGTAATGCGCAACGGGAGATCTTTATTACCCGCCGCGCCGCCGACGCGCACATGGCCGGATTCTGGGAGTTCCCCGGCGGCAAGATCGAACAGGGCGAAACGCCGAAGCAGGCGCTAAGTCGCGAACTGCGGGAAGAGACCGGTATCGAAGCCGAACGTGCCGAACTGTTGGAGGTGGTGGAGCACCGCTTCAGCGATCGCATCGTGACGCTGAATTTTTATCTGGTGGAAGCCTGGGCGGGCGAGCCGTTCGGCCGCGAGGGGCAACCGATGCGCTGGGTTAAACAGGCGGAGCTGCGTGAAGACGAGTTCCCGGAAGCCAACGCCGGCATTATTCAGCTGCTGGTGGCGCAGGCGAACGCTGCGCAATAACAAGGTTGGCCTGGCGGGCGCCAGGCCAATCGTGGACGATCAACGATCGTCCATTTCACTCCAGTCTTCGCTTTCCGACAGATCGCTGTTGCTCGGAATACGCTTCTCTTCATCGGCCCACTCGCCGAGATCGATCAGCTGGCAGCGCTTGCTGCAAAACGGCCGGAACGGGCTAACTTCACCCCAAACCACGCCGGTGCCACAGGTTGGGCATTTTACTACGGTCGTCATAACGGTTCCTTACGCCTTCTGTCAGTGCTGGGAAGGCTTTCTTTCACAAGTTCAACAACAGGCCAGTTCGAACGTCAGGCGTTCAGGCACCACGCCATTTTCGCTATCCAGCGGTAGGAAACGAATGGCATAGCGGGTCTTGTGGCCGGAAATCTGCGGATAAAGCTGCGGCGCCAGATGGAGGCGCAGGCGCAGCAGATCCGCCCCTTCGGCGTTGTCCTGGAAAAAGCCGTTCAGGCTGATTTGATTGCGGAACGGCCCGGATTGGCGGATCAGATCCAGCACCATGATCAGCGCCTGGTTCAGCGGATCCAGCGACTGCAGCCAGGTGGCGACGTCGGCATCGCGATCCTGCTGCGGCGCGTGCATCCACATGTGCAGGGTCGGCAGATCGAAGCTGCAGCAGCCGCCGGGAATGTTCAGCCGCTGGCGCACCAGGCCGATCAGCCGATCTTCGCGCAGCGCCTGGCCGAGGCGTGGCGCCGCCATCAGCGCCGATGAGCGCGATTTCAACTGGCCGCGCAGCTGGTCGATCAGCGCCATATCCACGCCCGGCACATCGGCCCAGGCCAACAGTTTCTGCTGCTGGCGCTCCAGCTCTTTGAGGAGTTCGGTGCGCACTTCGCCGCGCTCCAGCACGTCCAGCAAGTCGGAGACGGTGCGAAAGAAGGTGAGGGCGATGGCGGTTTCACTCAGGGCGCGTTGGCCGTGCAGCTGTTGCAGCAGAAATTCGATGCGTAGCCAGGTACGCATTTTTTCGTTCAGCGGGTGTTCAAAGAGAACGGTTGGGGAAACATCACTCATGCAGTTTAATCCTGTTGGGGCGCTGTTGCCGCCAGTTCAAGGTAGCGACGATGCAGTGCGGCGACCTGTGGCTCTATCCCTTGAGCGGCGCCGCTGTTGTCAATAATGTCATCCGCCACGGCGAGGCGCTGCCGGCGCGTGGCCTGGGCGGCGAGAATGCTCTGCGCTTGCTCACGGCTGACGCCGTCGCGCGCGATGGTGCGAACCAGCTGGGTTTCGGCGTCGACGTCGATCACCAGCACCCGATCGGCGCGATCCTGCAGACCGTTTTCCACCAGCAGCGGCACCACCCACAGCGCGTACGGGCTGGTGGCCTGCGCCAGTTGGCGCTGGGTTTCACGGTGTATCAGCGGATGCAGCAGCTGGTTCAGCCAGGTTTTGTCATCGGGATGGCTAAAGATGCGCTGACGCAGCGCAGCGCGGTTCAATGCGCCGTCCGGCAGCAACATTTCATTACCAAATCGCTCGGCGATCGCGGCCAAAGCAGGGGTGCCCGGCTCGACGACCTGACGGGCGATCACGTCGGCATCGACGAGGGTTGCGCCGTGGCGCGCAAAGGCGTTCGCGACGGTCGTCTTGCCGCTGCCTATGCCCCCGGTCAACGCAACAATGTAGGCCATGGTGTTAGGTGCATCCGATGTTCATAAAAAAATAATAGTCGAATCATAAAGCGATCGCGCAGAAGTGCAAGTCGGCAGGCGGCGCTTGCGCATCGGCACCGATCGGACGGCGAGAAAAAGCGCAGCGGCACGGCAAAAATGAGCGGGCAATCACACTGCGGTTATGCAGGTAAATTTGTCGGATTGTAGCGTAAATAAAGGCGAATTCGCAGTCTTGTTCGGCGATTATTAGCGCGTATTATAACGTCACTGGAACTGGCATTAATCTCGCCGCCGTCTTTTTGCGCCACTGGAAAGCCGTCGGGCAGAGGTTCGAATATCCTCCTTGCGATCCGTCGCCATTAACCAGGAAATCATAAGTCATGCGTATTGAAGAAGATTTGAAGTTGGGCTTTAAAGACGTGTTGATCCGCCCTAAGCGCTCCACGCTGAAAAGCCGCTCCGAGGTTGAACTGGAACGTCAGTTTACCTTCAAGCATTCAGGTTGCAGCTGGTCCGGCGTGCCGATTATCGCCGCTAACATGGACACGGTGGGCACCTTCCGCATGGCCGAGGCCCTGGCTTCTTTCGACGTTCTCACCGCCGTACACAAACATTACAGCGTCGAGCAATGGGCTGACTTCGTGCAGCGCATGCCGGAATCGGTGCTGCGCCACGTCATGGTGTCCACCGGTACTTCCGAAGCCGACTTCGCCAAAATGCAGCAGATCCTGGCCCTGTCTCCGGCGCTGAAATTCATCTGCATCGACGTGGCCAACGGCTACTCTGAACATTTCGTCGCCTTCCTGCAGAAAGCGCGCGAAGCCTGCCCGAATCACGTGATCTGCGCCGGCAACGTAGTGACCGGCGAGATGGTGGAGGAGCTTATCCTATCCGGCGCCGACATCGTTAAGGTCGGCATCGGCCCGGGTTCAGTCTGTACCACCCGCGTGAAGACCGGCGTGGGCTACCCGCAGCTGTCGGCGGTGATCGAATGCGCCGATGCGGCCCACGGGCTGGGCGGCCAAATCGTCAGCGACGGCGGCTGCTCGGTGCCGGGCGACGTTGCCAAAGCCTTCGGCGGCGGTGCTGACTTCGTGATGCTGGGCGGCATGCTGGCCGGCCACGACGAGTGCGAAGGCACCGTGGTGGAAGAGAACGGCGAGAAGTTCATGCTGTTCTACGGTATGAGCTCCGAGTCGGCGATGAAACGCCACGTCGGCGGCGTGGCGGAGTATCGTGCGGCCGAAGGCAAAACCGTCAAGCTGCCGCTGCGTGGCGAGGTGGAGTTTACCGTGCGCGATATCCTCGGCGGCCTGCGCTCCGCCTGCACCTACGTCGGTGCCGAGCGCCTGAAAGAGTTGACCAAGCGCACCACCTTTATCCGCGTGGCGGAGCAGGAAAACCGCGTCTTCGGCAGCAAATAAGCCGTACCTTGCATCGGGCGCAGCGCACAGCGGCGCCCGCTATCCTCTCTTTATCCCAGTACGCTGCCCAGTTGAAAGATAGGCAGGTACATGGCGATCACCAAAGCGCCGACAATCCCGCCCACCACCAGCATCAGCAGCGGCTCCAGCGTTTGCGCCAGCGTATCGGCCAGCTCGTGCGTCTGCCGTTCGTACCACTGCGCCAATTTATCCAGCAAGGCGTCCAGCGAACCGGATTCTTCGCCCACCCGCGCCAGCTGCCGGCACAGCGGCGGAAACAGCGGTTGCAGGCCCAGGGCATGATGAAACGCCTCGCCTTCGGCGATCTGCCGCTGCACCTGCTCCAGCGCCTGTCGGTACAGCAGATGATCCGCCGCCAGTGCCGCCGCGTTCAACCCTTCCACCAGCGTCAGCCCCGCGCGTTGGGTCATGGTCAGAATACGAAAGGTTTGGCTCAGCGCGCCGCCGCTCACCAGCCGGGCGATCAGCGGCAGGCGCAGCAAGGCGGCCTGTTCACGTCGGCGCCATGGCGGGCGTGGATGCAGCCAGCGGCAATAGCCGAGCAGCAATGCGCCGAGCAGCAGCGCCAAATAGGGGCCAACGGCGATCAGCAGCGCGGACACCCCCAATAACCCTTGGGTAAACCAGGGCAGCGGCGCATCGAACGACTGATAAACCTTGGCGAATTCCGGCAGCACCATCACCAGCATCAGCACGCTGACCAGCAGCGCCACCGCACAGATGAAGAGGGGATACCGCAGCGCTTTGGTCACTTTGCGGCGCAGCATCAGCTGGGCTTCCTGTTGTTGTGCCAGCTGCAGGCAGCAGCGATCGAGGTTGCCGGTCAGTTCGCCGATGGCGATCAGTTGGCGATAGATAAGTGGAAAAACGCCTGGCTGCGCGGCAAGGGTTTCGGAGAGCGGCTGCCCTTCGCGCACCTGTTCTGCCAACTGGCGCAACAGGCAACGCCAGGCTGCCGAAGGGTGCTCTGCCGCCAGCAGCTGCAACGTATTGACCAGCGGCAACCCGGCCTGCAACAGGGTGGCGAGTTGGCGGGTGAAGTGGATTAAGGGTTCTCCGCGCCACTGGCCGGGCGTGATGCGTTTGCCGTGCCCAATCCGCCAAGGTTGCAGGCCTTGTTCGATCAGCAACCGACTCACCTGCCGCTTTTCATCGCTCATCAGTTCGCCGCGGCGCAAGGCGCCCTGGGCGTCGAAAGCCTGCCAAAGGAACAGCCGGCGCGCTTTCATGGCGCGGTTACGCCGAGCTGGACGACGTCGATCACGCGGTACAGTTCTTCCAGCGAGGTCGTGCCTTCGCTGGCCAGCGCCAGCCCGGCCTGCAGCAACGAAAGCTGCCCCTGCTCGCGGGCGACATCCGCCAGCAGGCTAGGCGCGGCGTTCGCCAGCAACGCCGCCTGTATTTCCGGCGTAATGGCCAACAGCTCATACACGCCGATGCGCCCATAGTAGCCGCCGAAGCAATGCTCGCAGCCGTCGGCGCGCCAGGCGGTCAGCGGCTCCGGCCAGACCGAGGTAGGAAAATGCGTCGGCTGGCTGTGCGGGTAGCGGCAGTGGCGACACAGCCTGCGCACCAGCCGCTGTGCGATGACCAGCTTCAGGCAGCCGGCGAGCAGGTAGCCGGGGATACCCATGTGCATTAGCCGCGTCAGGGTTTCGCCGGTGGAGTTGGTATGCAGTGTCGACAGCACCAGGTGGCCGGTTTGCGCGGCCTTGACTGCGATCTCGGCGGTTTCCGCATCGCGGATCTCGCCGATCATGATGACATCCGGATCCTGGCGCAGCAGGGCGCGCAGCACCCGGGCGAAACTCAGCTCGGTTTTGGCGTTGATCTGGGTTTGATTGACGCCGAACAGCGGTATCTCGATCGGATCCTCGACGCTGCACAGGTTGCTTTGCGCATCGTTCAACTGACGCAGACCGCTGTACAGCGTGACCGTCTTGCCGCTGCCGGTTGGGCCGGTCACCAGGATCAAACCTTGCGGGCAGGCCAGCGCCGTCGCGTAGCGCGCCAGATCCGCCCGGCCCATGCCCAGTTGATCCAGCGGCAGCTCCTGCTGCTCACCTTGTTGAACGCGCAGCACCACCTTTTCGCCGTGCAGCGTCGGCAGGGTGGCGATACGCATGGCATAGCGCGCGCTGTCCAGCGTCAGGCTGAGTTGCCCGTCCTGAGGCTGACGGCGCTCGGCGATATCCAACTGGCCGAGGATCTTCAGCCGGGCGATGAGGCGCGCGGCCAGCTGCGGCGGCGGTGAGGCGAGGGTTTGCAGCACGCCGTCGATGCGCAGGCGAATGCGAAAATGCTGCCGAAAGGGCTCGAAGTGGATATCCGAGGCGCGGCGCTGGATGGCCAGACGCAGCGTCTGGTTGATGAACTGCACCACCGGTGCATCGCCGTCGTCGGGGTAGGCGATGTCGGCGGTGTCTTCTTCGGCTGCCAGCGGCGCCGGCAGCGATTCGTGGCGTTGGTTCAGCGCCTGCTCCAGCCTGGCCGCCGGCCAGTGTTCCAGATGGATGCGCTTGCCGGTGGCGAAACGCAGCGCCGCCAGCAGCCCCTGCGGCGCTTCTTCGTTGAGCGCGATCGTGAGAGTGGTCGGGTCTTCGTTCAGCGCCAGCGCCTGATAGCGCCGGCACAGGGCGTGAACCTCTTCGCTGATTTGCGCGTTCATTGCCGTTACTCCGCCGCGTTGTCGAAGCGGAAGACTTCCTGGCACACCTCAACCAGCGTTGCGTTTTCGCTGCTGCACAGCCGGCTCCAGCGGGTCAGCCCATCGGCGTTCGCTTTGGGGGTTAATGCCACCGCCAGCCCCTGCAGCGTTTGGGTGCCGGTCAGCGTGATCACGCCTTTGGCGACTTTCACCCCACTGACGTAACGCGACGTGCCGCTGGTGGGAATGCCTTTGCTGCCGGCCTCACAACCGGTGGGGGCGCCTTCGTCCAGCACGCACAGCTCGACCGCCAGTTTATACGGCGCCATGGTTTGCAGCATGTCGGTCATTGCCGCTTTCTGGATGTAGCGTTGGTAGGCAGGGATGCCGATGGCGCTGAGGATGGCGATGATGGCAATCACCACCATCAGTTCTATCAGGGTAAAGCCGCGTTGCGTTTCCATACGTTGTTTTCTCCATTGGGGTGTGGAAGACAACGGTAGCGGCTTGCTCGGGGGCTCGGCGAGGGGCTTTTGCGCGTTTCTCGGCGCGCTTCCATCAGTAATGATGTCGTTTGCAGCGGTGAAAAAAACGGTGAGAGGAGGTTCGCAATTTTACGGTAACGCCCCCGACAGCGGCCGGGGGCGAGGGGGATCATTTGAAGCGCATCGACAGATCGAGTGCAGTGATGTGCTTAGTCAGCGCACCGACCGAAATGTAATCCACGCCGGTCTCGGCAAAGGTGCGCAGCGTCTCGCTGGTGACGTTGCCGGACACCTCCAGCTGGGCGCGGCCCTGGGTTTGAGCGACCGCCTGACGCATCATCTCGACGCTGAAGTTGTCCAGCATGATGATATCGGCACCGGCATCCAGCGCCTGCTGCAGCTCATCGAGCGATTCGACTTCCACTTCCACCGGCACGTCGGCGTGCAGCCAGAAGGCTTTTTCCACCGCGTTCTTGATAGAGCCGGAGGCGATGATGTGGTTTTCCTTGATCAGGAAGGCGTCGGACAGCCCCAGCCGATGGTTGCTGCCGCCCCCGCACAGTACGGCGTATTTCAGCGCGGTGCGCAGGCCGGGCAGGGTCTTGCGGGTATCGAGCAGGCGAGTCCGGGTGCCTTCCAGCAGGGCCACGTAGCGGCTGACTTCGGTCGCCACGCCGGAGAGCGTCTGCACGAAGTTCAGCGCGGTGCGCTCGCCGGTCAGCATCACCCGCGCGGGGCCGCGCAGCCGGCAAAGCGGTTGGTTCGGCGTCAGACGGTCGCCGTCCGCCACCAGCCACTCCACCTGCACCTGGTTGCCCAATTGAATAAAGACCTCATTCAGCCAGCGGCGGCCACAGAATACGCCGGCTTCGCGGGTGATGACGGTGGCTTCGGCCTGCTTGTCCGCCGGTAACAATTGCGCGGTAATATCGCGCCCGGCGTCGACTTCACCCCCCAGGTCTTCGCGCAGCGCCTGGGCGACGGCATAGGGAATATCACTTTCAATTCGTTCAAGAAGCTCGGTGCGGCGACGGTCGGCACTGTAGCGGCGTGTCGGCATGGAAAACTCCGAAATGGACGGTTAGATCGTAGGGGAACATGCTACTCTGTTGCAGGAATAAGTACCACCGCAGAGAGGTGTCTGATGCAGTTGGAAAATGGCTGGATTGTCGGGGTGACGCGAGTGGTCTCGCCGCACTGCGATCGGCGTCCGGATGACGAGCCCCCCTCGCTGCTGGTCATCCACAACATCAGCCTGCCGCCCGGCGAATTCGGCGGCCCCTATATCGACCAGCTGTTTACCGGTACGCTCGATCCCGCGCAGCACCCCTATTTCGCCGAGATCCATCAGCTGCGGGTGTCGGCGCACTGTCTGATCCGCCGCGACGGGGAGATCGTGCAGTATGTGCCCTTCGACCAACGCGCCTGGCACGCGGGCGTTTCCCTGTATCAGGGGCGCGATCGGTGCAACGATTTCTCCATCGGCATCGAGCTGGAAGGCACCGATCTGTTGCCTTACACCGAGGCGCAATACCGCACGCTGCAGGTTGTCACCGCGCTGCTGGCCGAACATTATCCGCCGCTGGTGGCCAATATCGCCGGGCATTGCGATATCGCCCCCGGCCGCAAGACCGATCCCGGGCCGGCGTTCGATTGGGATCGCTATCTGGCATCTCTGGAACAACGCGACGCGTCCGTCGACGCTATGCTTGAGGCAAGAAAAAGGGAGAGGAATCGCTAATGACGCTGTTTACGCTGTTGCTGGTTTTGGCCTGGGAGCGCCTGTTTAAGCTGGGAGAACACTGGCAGTTGGATCACCGTCTCGAAGTGGTGTTTCAGCGGCTGCATCGGGTTTCGCTGGCGCAGACGCTGGCGATGACTGCCGCCTGGATGGTGATCGTCTGGGGCGTTCTGTGGCTGTCTCACGGATTGTTCTTCGGCGTGGTGACGCTGCTGCTGTGGATCGTCATCGATCTGCTGTGCGTCGGCGCCGGCATCAAGCGCAAACACTACCGCGCCTACCTGAAAGCGGCGCGGCAGGGCGATACCCACGCCAGCGATCAGATGGCGGAAGAGCTGGCGTTGATCCACGGTTTGCCGGTGGACTGCAGCGAAGAGCTGCGCCTGCGCGAGCTGCAAAACGCGCTGCTGTGGATCAATTTCCGCTATTACCTGGCGCCGCTGTTCTGGTTCGTGGTCTTTGGGCCTTACGGGCCGATCGCGTTGGCGGGGTATGCCTTCCTGCGCGCCTATCAAACCTGGCTGGCGCGTCACAATACGCCGCTGGAGCGTTCGCAGTCGGGTATCGATCATCTGCTGAACTGGCTGGACTGGATCCCGGTGCGTTTGGCCGGGGTGGCCTACGCGCTGTTCGGCCACGGCGAGCGTGCGCTGCCGGCCTGGTTCGCCTCGCTGGGGGATCGGCATTCGTCGTCGTATCAGGTGTTGACGCGGCTGGCGCAGTTCTCGCTGGCGCGCGATCCGCATATGGATCCGGTGCAAACGCCGCGGGCGGCGGTGACGCTGGCTCGCAAGGTGACGATGATCATCGTGGTGGTAGTGGCGCTGTTGACCATTTACGGCACGCTGCTTTAAGCGGCAGCGAAAAACAAAACGGGCGCCGAGGCGCCCGTTTTTTTGGCCATTCGGCCGGGATTACAGCTTGGCGAAGCAGCGACGCGCGGCGTCGATGGTGCGCTGAATGTCTTCCTTGCTGTGCGCCACGGACATGAAGCCCGCTTCGAAGGCGGACGGCGCCAGATACACCCCTTCCTCCAGCATCAGGTGGAAGAAGCGTTTGAAGCGTTCCACATCGCACTGCATCACGTCCTGATAGCAGGTCACTGTCGGCGCGTCGGTGAAGAACAGGCCGAACATGCCGCCGACGTTGTTGACTACCAGCGGGATATTCTCTTCCTGCGCCGCATGCAGCAGGCCTGCGGCTAGCATTTCAGTCAGCTCGGTCAGCGTCTGGTGCACGCCTACCTGTGATACTTCGGTCAGGCAGGCATAGCCCGCCGCCATGGCGATCGGGTTGCCGGACAGGGTGCCCGCCTGGTAGACCGGGCCGGTCGGCGCCAGCGCGTCCATCACGTCGCGGCGGCCGCCGAAGGCGCCCACCGGCATGCCGCCGCCGATGATTTTGCCGAGGCAGGTCAGATCCGGCTCGACGCCGTAATAGGACTGTGCGCCGGCCAGCGCCACGCGGAAACCGGTCATCACTTCATCGATGATCAAGAGCGCGCCGTACTTGTCGCACAGGGCGCGCAGGCCCGGCAGGAATTCCGGCAGCGGCGGCACGCAGTTCATGTTGCCGGCAACCGGCTCGACGATGATACAGGCGATCTCGGACGGGTACTGCTCGAAGGCGGCCCGCACCGAATCCAGGTCGTTATAGGTGCAGGTCAGGGTGTGCTTGGCGAAGTCGGCCGGCACGCCCGGTGAGTTCGGCTGGCCGAGGGTCAGCGCACCGGAACCGGCTTTCACCAGCAGGCAGTCGGCGTGGCCGTGGTAGCAGCCTTCGAACTTGATGATTTTGTCGCGGTTGGTGTAGCCGCGCGCCAGGCGGATGGCGCTCATGGTGGCTTCGGTGCCCGAGTTCACCATACGCACCATATCCATGGTAGGCACCAGTTCGGTGACCAGCTGCGCCATTTTGACTTCCATCTCGGTCGGCGCGCCGAAGCTCAGGCCGCGCTGCGCCGCTTCGATCACCGCGTCGCGGATCGCCGGGTGGTTGTGCCCCAGCACCATCGGCCCCCAGGAACCGACATAGTCGATATAGGCCTTGCCGTCGGCATCGAACAGGTAAGCCCCGTCAGCCCGCTCGATAAACAGCGGCACACCGCCTACGCCGGTGAATGCACGCACCGGAGAGTTCACCCCACCGGGGATCAACTGTTGCGCCTGGGCGTACAGACTTTCGGACTTGCTGTGTAGGCTCATAAATCGGCTCCTGGATTCTCTTTTGAATGATTTGACCGCGCTATTCTAGAGGAGAGCGCCGCGTTATGAAACGATCACAGTCAGATACCATTAACGGCAGCGCCCGCCACCGGGTTGGGGTAGAATAACCGCCTTGCCTATTTGTATTACAAATTACCTGACGAATTACTCGCGATGACGGAATCACAATCACAGCCAGTCGGGACGTTGAGCCCGCGTCTTAGCCGCAGCGATGCGGTGCGTCAGTTTATTCGCCGCGATAAGACCCCGGTGGCGATCCTGGTGATGGCCGCGCTGGTGGGGACGCTGGCCGGTTTGCTCGGCGTGGCCTTCGATAAGGCGGTGGAGTGGGTGCAGCAGCAGCGGCTGGCTTCGCTGGCGCAGGTCGCCGACTCCTGGATCCTGGTGTGGCCGCTGGCGTTTATCCTGTCCGCCGCGCTGGCGGCGCTGGGCTATTACCTGGTGCGGCGCTTTGCGCCTGAGGCGGGCGGCTCGGGCATTCCGGAGATCGAAGGCGCGCTGGAGGAGCTGCGGCCGGTGCGCTGGTGGCGCGTGATCCCGGTGAAATTCATCGGCGGCATGGGCACGCTGGGGGCGGGCATGGTGCTGGGCCGCGAAGGCCCCACGGTGCAAATGGGCGGCAACGTCGGGCGCATGGTATTGGACGTGCTGCGCATTCGCGGCGCCGAGGCGCGTCATACGCTGCTGGCGACCGGGGCCGCCGCCGGGTTGTCCGCCGCGTTCAACGCGCCGCTGGCCGGCATCTTGTTCATCATCGAAGAGATGCGGCCGCAGTTCCGCTACAACCTGATCTCGATTAAAGCGGTGTTTATCGGCGTGATCATGTCGAGTGTGGTATTCCAGCTGTTTAACGGCCAGGGATCGGTGATCGCGGTCGACAAACTTTCTTCGGCGCCCATCAATACCCTGTGGCTCTATCTGGTGCTGGGGGCGATATTCGGTGCGGTGGGTGTGGGGTTCAACGCGCTGATTTTCCGCACTCAAGACATGTTTGCGCGCCTGCACGGCGGCAGAATGCGCAATATTTTGCTGATGGGCGGGCTGCTCGGCGGCGTGTGCGGCATTCTGGGGCTGATCCAGCCGGAGGCGGCGGGCGGCGGCTTTGGGTTGATCCCGATCGCCGCGGCGGGCAATTACAGCGTCGGCATGTTGATGTTTATCTTTATCACCCGCATCTTCACTACGCTGCTGTGCTTCGGTTCCGGCGCGCCGGGCGGCATCTTTGCGCCGATGCTGGCGCTGGGCACGCTGTTCGGCACCGCCTTTGGGCTGGCGGGGGCGCATCTGTTCCCGCAGTACGGCATCGAGGCGGGCACCTTCGCCATCGCCGGCATGGGGGCGCTGTTCGCCGCTACGGTGCGCGCCCCGCTGACCGGCATCGTGCTGGTACTGGAAATGACCGACAACTACCAACTCATCTTACCGATGATCATCACCTGCCTCGGCGCCACGGTGGTGGCGCAGCTGCTCGGCGGCAAGCCGCTGTATTCGTCGATCCTGGCCCGCACGCTGCAAAGGCAGGAGGCGCAGCTGGCGCGGGAAGCGGCGGAGAAAACAGGTAAGGAAAATACAACAAATGCGGTGAATACTTGAACGCAACACTCAGGTATCGGATAATCGTTAATATTAATCAGGCAGCCATAGTCGCGATCTGATGCTGAACAATGTTGGGAGTAAAGAGTATGAGTGATCAAACGGCACTGCCCCTGCAATTTACCGAGGCAGCAGCAAGCAAGGTTAAGTTCCTGATTGCTGACGAAGAAAATCCGAACCTGAAGTTGCGGGTTTACATTACCGGCGGCGGCTGCAGCGGATTCCAGTACGGCTTCACTTTTGACGACAAGGTCAACGATGGCGACATGACCATCGAGAAGCAGGGCGTGGCGCTGGTGGTCGATCCGATGAGCCTGCAGTATCTGGTCGGCGGCTCGGTGGACTACACCGAAGGGCTGGAAGGGTCGCGCTTCGTGGTGACCAACCCGAATGCCAAAACCACCTGCGGTTGCGGTTCGTCGTTTAGCATCTGAGTTTGCCTGTCAGAATATCAACCCGCTCGCCTTACGGCCGGCGGGTTTTTTTATGCCTACCATTCCACGAGGATCACTTCTGCACCGCTCTCCTGTGCCGGTGGGCTGTGGATGATGTTCGGCTGCGCCGTTGCGTGGCTGCATTCGGCCTGTGGGGCGGCGGCCTCGAGGCGCACGGCGCATTGCGGTTCAATGGTCAGGGTAACGCCGATCTGGCCGCTGACGGCATCGGCATACGCGGCGCCACTCAGCAGGGTGCCACAGCAGGCAAGCAGAATTTTTTTCATCATTGCGGGAATAGTCATCCGTAAGCCATCTTGTGATGACTTATCGGCAAAAAGTTAAAAAGTTTTAACAGCGTGGGAAAGGAATTAACCTGCGGATAACAGAATTTTACATCGTCACTACGCTATTTTTCGGTCGAAAATAATACCATTAAACCCGTTAATAGTCTAATAAATCACCAGGTGCGGCGTTGCAAAGCGTCGCCCCGCAGGGCGACGGCTCAGCGTTTGAGAATAAAGGCGGGCAGTTTGAGGTGCCAGCGGATGGCCGCCAGGCGAATGGCCAGGGTGATGATCATGCCCAGCATCATGGCCTGTTGCAGCGGCATGTGGAAGGTGTAAAACGCCGTGGCGTGCACGATGCCGCCGATGATGCAGGCGGTGGCGTAAATTTCGGTGCGCAGGATCATCGGGATCTCGCGCGCCAGCACGTCGCGGATAATGCCGCCGCCGACGCCGGTGATCACTCCCATGCAGATTGCCACCAGCGGGCCGGTGCCGGCCGCGAAGGCCTTGTTGACGCCGATGCCGACGAACACCGCCAGCCCGACGGCGTCCAGCACCGGCAGCACCCACTTCGGCAGCCGGCGCGGCTGGCGCACCAGCAGCAGCGTCAAGACGCAGGTGATCATCGCCACCACCAAATCGGTGGGATCCTTGACCCAGAACACCGGGCCGTTGGCCAGCGCCATGTCGCGGATGGTGCCGCCGCCGACCGCGGTGACCACGCCCAATACCAGCACGCCGAACGGATCCATGCGCAGCTTGCCGGCCAACAGCACGCCGGAGACGGCGAACACTGCGGTGCCGAGAATATCCAACCAGAACACCAGCATCAGCGGATCTCCGCCAGCTGGCGGCACAGCTGCTGCGCCGCCAACGCAATGCGCGGCCCGCCGCGGTTGAACCAGTCTTCGTTCAGCGCGATCACCGGCACCTGCAGCTGCGGGGCCCAGAAGGCTTTCACACTGGCGGCTGCTTTCGCGCCCCCGGTGATGACGATGGCCTGCGGCTGGCGCGCCAACACCTGCTCGCGGCTGATCTGCGGCCAAGGGGTGCGGCTGTCGGCAAAGACGTTCTGCCCGCCGCACAGCGCCAGCACCTGGCTTTGCAATGTGGCGCCGGCGCTGGTGAACAGCGGCTGGGTGCCGAACTGCAGCAGCACGCGCCGTGATGGGTTAGCGGCATACTGTTGTTTGAGAGCGGCGAACTGGCGGCGAAGGCCCTCCGCCGCCTGATGCGCCTGCTCCGGGTGCGGGCTGTATTGCGCCAGCTGGTCCAGCAAACCGGCGATCCCTTCGAGGGTGTCGGCGTCCGCATAGAAAATCGGGATGCCGAACGCAGCGAGCTGATCCAGCACGCGCTGCGGATTGCCGCCGCGCCAGGCGAGGATCAGGTCCGGCTTGAGCGCCAGCACCCGCTCCAGATTGATGCCCTGCCAGGAGGCCACTTGTTCCAGCTTGGCGGCCTGCGGCGGATAATCGGAATAGGCGCTCGCCGCCACCAGCACATCGCCCATGCCGGCGGCATAGGCGAGTTCGGTCGCGTTGGGCGCCAGGCTGATCACCCGCTGAGCGGCGCCGGCCGGCATGGCCAGCCAGAGCGCCAACAGACAGAGCATCGAGGTGAAGCGCAGCCTCACATCAACCGCGCTTGGCCAGGGTTTGCAGCATGGCGTTGACCATCAGCGTAGACTGCTTGGCCGCTACCACCAGGAACTCGTCAAAGCTCATGTGCGATTCGCTGTCGGCGACGTCGGAAATGGCGCGCACCACCACGAACGGCGTGCCGAACAGATGGCAGACGTGGGCGATCGCTGCGGCTTCCATTTCCACGGCGGCGACGCGCGGGAAGGTGGCGCGAATGCGCGCCAGCGGCTCGGCGCCGTTGATGAAGGCGTCACCGCTGCAGATCAGGCCGCGCACCGCGTGCAGATCCAGCTGTTTGATGCAGCTTTCCGCCAGCGCGATCAGCGCGTCGTCGGCGACGAACGCCGCCGGGCAGCCGGCCATCTGGCCCGGCTCGTAGCCGAAGGCGGTGACGTCGGCGTCGTGGTAGCGCACTTCTTCCGACACCACGATATCGCCCACGCGCAGGGTGCTGGCCAGGCCGCCGGCGGAACCGGTGTTGATCACCAGATCCGGGCTGCAGTGTTCCAGCAGCAGGGTGGTGCCCATGGCCGCCGAGACTTTACCGATGCCGGATTTCAGCAGAGCCACGTCAACGCCGCCGATCTGGCCGGTGTAGATTTCGCAGCCCGCACGCTGGATGGTTTGACGGTTTTCGATTTGATCGCGCAGCAGGGTGACTTCCTGCTCCATTGCGCCGATGATGCCTACTTTCATAAATAACACTCGCTGATTGGCCGTGAGAATTGCGGCATAGTCTATCATGGCTGTGTATGAGAGATAATGCGTTGCATCCGCTGCCGGGAATTGTTATCACGGGGGCAGGGCGCAACGGCGGAGAAACAGATGTCCGGGATCGACTTCAAGCAAAAAATCAGCTTCCAACGGCCTTTCAGCAAACCGATCGAGGCCGAGGAAGAGTACGACATCGTGCGGCAATTCGAGAGCGATCGCGGGCGCATCGTCAACTCGGCCGCCATTCGCCGTCTGCAGCAAAAAACCCAGGTGTTTCCGCTGGAGCGCAACGCGGCGGTGCGCAGCCGCCTGACGCACTCGATGGAGGTGCAGCAGGTTGGGCGCCACATCGCCAAAGAGATCCTCAACCGCTTCAAACAGGCGGGGAGAATTGATGAGCTCGGCCTGACCCGGCTGCTCGATCCGTTTGAAAGCATCGTGGAAATGGCCTGCCTGATGCACGACATCGGCAATCCGCCGTTCGGTCACTTCGGCGAGTCGGCGATCAACGACTGGTTTGCCCAACGGCTCGATCCCGCCAGCTGCGGCAGCGAGCCGGGCAGCCACGATCGCTGCCAGGTGGCGACGCTGCGCCTGCATGAGGGGGAGAGCGATCTGAACCGGCTGCGCAGCCGGATCCGTCAGGATCTCAGCCACTTCGAGGGCAATGCCCAAGCGATCCGCATGGTGTACAGCCTGCTCAAGCTCAACCTGACCTACGCGCAGGTCGGCTGCATTTTGAAATACACCCGCCCGGCCTACTGGGCGAGCGACATCCCCGCCAGCCACAGTTACCTGATGAAAAAGCCCGGCTACTATCTGGCGGAAGAGGCCTTCGTCGATCGGCTGCGGCGCGAGCTGCACATGGGCGAGTTCGATCGTTTCCCGCTGACCTATATCATGGAGGCCGCCGACGATATCTCGTACTGCGTGGCCGATCTGGAAGACGCGGTGGAGAAGAGCATTTTCACCGTCGAGCAGCTGTATCAGCACCTGATTCAGGAGTGGGGCGAGGTGGCGCCGGGCGATCTGTTCGACAAGACCGTCGCCAGCGCGTTTCGCAAGATCGATCGCGGCGGCGCGCGGCGCAGCGCGGAAGATCAGTTCTTCATGTATCTGCGGGTGTTTACCGTGGCGCGGCTGGTGCCGCACGCGGCGCAGCGCTTTATCGACAATCTGGATGCGGTCTATCAGGGCAGTTTCAATCAGGCGCTGCTGGAGGACTCCAGCCCGGCGTACCGGCTGCTGAAAATATTTAAAAATGTGGCGTTCAAGCACGTGTTCAACCACCCGGAGGTCGAGCAACTCGAGCTGCAAGGCTACCGGGTGATCAGCGGCCTGCTGGACATTTACAGCCCGCTGTTGGCGATGTCGCTGGCGGACTTCAGCCAGCTGGTGCGCGAGGACAGCCATCGCGCTTACCCGATCGAAACGCGCCTGTTCCACAAGCTGTCCACCAAGCATCGGCTGGCGTATGCGGAGGCGGTAGAGGGGCTGCAGCATTTATCGCCGGAGCAGCAAGCCATTCGGGAATATTATTTCCGCGCGCGTTTATTGCAGGACTATATCAGCGGAATGACCGACCTTTACGCCTATGACGAATATCGTCGATTGATGGCGGCGGAATAATTACGCTGAAGAATAATTTTAGCAATTCCAATCGGTTGGCTGTCTCGAGTTTTGTAAAGACGGACAATATTTGTTTACTATTGCCAATCATCTGTGCCGGAACTTCGGGCTATTAATTAACTCTGAATAAGCACGCAAGACAGCCATTCTTTTTGAACGACTTTATAAGAGACACACAGATGAAAAAAACCGCATTAGTTCTGAGCGCACTGGCATTCAGTATCGGTATGGCGATGGGCCCGGTCACGGCCAGCGCCGCTGAAACCGCCTCTTCCAGCACCCAACAGCTGCCGAGCCTGGCGCCGATGCTGGAAAAGGTAATGCCTTCCGTGGTGAGCATTAACGTGGAGGGCAGCACCACGGTCAATACGCCGCGCATGCCGCAGCAGTTCCAACAGTTCTTCGGCGAAGATTCGCCGTTCTGCCAGGACGGCTCGCCGTTCCAGGGCTCGCCGATGTGTCAGGGCGGCGAACAGCCTGGGCCGGATGGCCAGCCGCAGGGCACGCAGCAGAAATTCCAGGCGCTGGGCGCCGGGGTGGTCATCGATGCCGCCAAGGGCTACGTGGTGACCAATAACCACGTGGTGGACAACGCCAACAAGATCCAGGTGCAACTGAGCGACGGCCGCCGTTTCGACGCCAAGGTGATCGGCAAGGATCCGCGTTCCGATATTGCGCTGATCCAGCTGAAAGACTTCAAGAATCTGACGGCGATCAAGATGGCGGATTCCGATCAGCTGCGCGTCGGCGATTACACCGTGGCGATCGGCAACCCGTACGGGCTGGGTGAAACCGCCACCTCGGGTATCGTATCCGCCCTGGGGCGCAGCGGCCTGAACATCGAAAACTACGAAAACTTTATCCAGACCGATGCGGCGATCAACCGCGGTAACTCCGGCGGTGCGCTGGTTAATCTCAACGGTGAGCTGATCGGCATCAACACCGCGATCCTGGCGCCGGACGGCGGTAACATCGGTATCGGCTTCGCCATTCCGAGCAACATGGTGAAAAACCTGACGGCGCAAATGGTCGAATATGGCCAGGTGAAACGCGGCGAGCTGGGCATCATGGGTACCGAGCTGAACTCTGAGCTGGCCAAGGCGATGAAGGTCGACGCGCAGCGCGGGGCCTTCGTCAGCCAGGTGATGCCGAAGTCTTCCGCGGCGAAGGCGGGCATCAAGGCCGGCGACGTGATCGTCACCATGAACGGCAAGGCCATCTCCAGCTTCGCCTCGTTCCGGGCGGAGATCGGCACGCTGCCGGTCGGCAGCAAGATGTCGCTGGGCATTATTCGCGACGGCAAGCCGGTGACGATTGACGTCACGCTGGAGCAAAGCGCGCAGACCCAGGTGGCCTCGGGCAATATCTACACCGGCATCGAAGGCGCCGAGCTGAGCAATACCCAGGTCGGCAACGTGAAGGGTGTCAAGGTCGACAGCGTGAAAGCCGGCAGCGCCGCGGCGCGCATCGGCCTGAAAAAGGGCGACGTGATCCTGGGCGTGAACCAACAGCCGATCCAGAACCTGGGTGAGCTGCGTAAAATCCTCGACAGCAAGCCGTCGGTGCTGGCGTTGAATATTCAGCGCGGCGAGAGCCAGCTGTACCTGCTGGCGCAGTGATAGGCGTCAGGCGTTAAAAACAAAGGCACGCTGCGGCGTGCCTTTTTGCGTTATGGCCTGAGGATTCAGGCGGGTTGCGCCAGATGCGCGCGCGCCGCGTGGATCACCAGTTCAATCTCATCCAACAGCTCCAGCCACTCCGGCTCCAGTTCGTCGTTGGTGATGCCCTGACGCAGCTGCCGCTCGAGGTAGAAACACAGCTGCTTGAGGCGCGGCACGCCGCTGTAGCTGCAGCTGCCGTGCAGCTTATGGACCAGATCGAGGATCTCGTCGTCATGCTGGCCGTCGAGCAGCGCCTGTACCCGTTCGCGCACCTGCGGCAGGAAATCGAGCAGCATTTGCAGCAGATCGCGCGCCAGGTCCGGTTTGTTGGCCGCCTGACGCAGCGCCAGCGGCCAGTCGAGCGACAGCGGTGCGTCGTCGGCGATGGCGTTTTCCACGTCGCCGCTGTGGTAGCGCGACAGCACGCGGGTCAGCATTTTCTCGTCGATCGGTTTGGCCAGATAGTCGTCCATCCCGGCCTGCAGCAGGTGCTCGCGCTCGCCGCTGGCGGCATGGGCGGTAACGGCGACGATCGGCGTGGAGTTGTGATGCGGCAGCTGGCGGATCAGCTCGCTGGCGTGAATGCCGTCCATCTTCGGCATCTGAATGTCCATCAGGATCAAATCCAGCACGTTGTCGCGCGCCAGCGCCAGCGCTTCCTCACCGCTCTCGCACAGCAGGGTTTTTTCTACCTGTTCCCCCAGCAGCGTGCCGATCAGCTTCAGGTTGGCCGGGTTGTCGTCAACCGCCATCACCGTCAGCGGCAGGCGTTTACGCTCAGGCTGCGCGGTGAGGCGTGCCGGCGCTTCCATCCGGAGCAGAGGGAACAGTCGGGTGCTGGTGATCGGCTTGATCAGACAGCCGAGCGCGCCTTGTTGTTTAAGCAGTTCGGCGTCGATCTGCGCCTGGCACGGCAGCGCCAGAATCACCCGATCGGCCAGCTTCAGCGAGGCCAGCAATTTGTCCTCGTGCTGCGCCATGTTGTCGCGGAACGGGATGGGCACGCCGGCCAGCAGGAAGTCATAGTGGCCTGGCGGCAACTGGCCCAGCGTCGGCGAGTGGGTGATCACCAGCTGCGTGATGCTGAGCATGTTGAGCGTCGCCTGCGCCGCCGTCGGGTTGGACTCGATATAGGCGAGCGTTTTGCCGCTCAGATCCGGCAGGCTCGGCGCCAGCGACAGCATGCCCTCGTTCAGATCCAGCGTGATGTGGAACCAGAAGGTCGAGCCGCGGTTCAACTGGCTGTGGAAGCAGATATCGCCCCCCATTTCTTTCACCAGTTTTTGCGTGATCACCAGCCCCAGCCCGGTACCGCCGTGGCGGCGGGAGATACTGGCGTCCGCCTGACGGAACGCCTGGAACAGCTGCGACTGCTGGCGTTCGGAGATGCCGATGCCGGTGTCGTGGATCTGCACTTCCACCTCCACCCGGCGATCCAGCTGTTTGCGCAGCTCGACGCGAATGTCGATATTGCCGGTTTCGGTGAACTTGATGGCGTTGCCCAGCAGGTTGGTGATGATTTGCTGTAGGCGCAGCGAGTCGCCGATCACCTGCTCCGGCACGTCGTTGTGCACATCCAGCGTCAGCTCCAGCCCCTTGTCGTGGGCGCTGGGTGCCAGCAACACCACCACTTCGTCCAGCGTTTCACGCAGGGCGAAAGGAATATGCTCCAGCACCAGCTTGCCGGCTTCCAGCTTGGAAAAGTCCAGCACGTCGTTGATGATGGTCAGCAGGTTGTTGGCCGAGCGTTCGATGGTCTGCAAATAATCGGTCTGGGTCGCGCTCAGATCGGTTTTCAGCATCTGGCGGGTGAAGCCGATCACGCCGTTGAGCGGTGTACGCAGCTCGTGCGACATGTTGGCCAGGAATTCGGACTTGATGCGCGCCGCCTCCTGTGCGCGTTTTTTCGCCAGATCCAGCTCGACGTTCTGGATCTCCATCTGCTCCAGGGTTTCACGCAGGTCGGAGGTGGCCTGATCGATGTTCTGCTGCATCTCTTCGTGATAGGCGGTGAGCGACATCGCCATCGAGTTGATGCCGTTCTTCAGCATGTGCAGCTCGCCGAGCATGTAGCCCTCCACGCGGCTGTCGAGCTGGCCGCGGCGGATACGGTCGACGGTGTTCACCATGTTGCGGATCGGGCCGGTCACGTCGCGCATCAGCCGGTAAGCGAACAGGATGGCGATGCACATGCACAGCAACAGCAGCAGGGTGGAGACGAAGACCTCTTTATATTGCTGCAGCCGCACTGACTGCAGATCCAGCTCGATCGCCACATAGCCCAGGTTGTTGTCGGGGTGGCTGCCGCCGTCGGCGGTTTCATCCGGATACTGGCTTTCCGACAGGATCGGCGTGCGCAGGATCAGCGAATCGCCGCGTCGGGTGAGCATCAGCTCGGTGGGCAACGGCACGCCTTTCGGCAGCTGTAGCTGAGCGAAGTTGTGATGATAATTGGAGGTGACGAACAAATTGTTCTGCGCATCGAACACGGTGATCGAACGCACGATGTCCGAATGGCGGCGGTGCAACAGGCTGACCAACTGCCTGACCGATTCGCGGCTGCGGAACGTCATGCCGTACTCGCTGGCCACCGCCAGCGGCTCGATGATGCTGGCGCCGGCGTCGACCAATTGCTCCTGCAGCTCGTTATAGCGGTGCACCACGAAGAAGGTGCTGAGCAGCAAACCAATCAGCAAGGTCGGGGCCAGAATCAGGATCATCATGCGCGCACGCAGGCTGTATTTGGTCATGGGATTCCAATGTGGGAGAATTGACAGCTGACACTAGCTTAATGAACCAGCACACAATCGACAAATATGGCGCAATTCTACTCTCCCAAACGCCGCGTGACGACCCGGCAGAGCTCACAAATCTTCACCGTGACGGTGAGCGATCTCGATCCTTTCGGCCAGGGCGTGGCGCGCCACGACGGCAAAGCGGTGTTCGTGCCGGGCGTATTGCCTGGCGAGCAGGCGGAAATCCAGCTGACCGAAGACAAGCGCCAGTTCGCCAAAGGCAAGCTCAAACGCTTGCTGAGCCGTAGCCCGCAGCGGGTGACGCCGCGCTGCCCGCATTTCGGCGTCTGCGGCGGCTGCCAGCAGCAGCATGCGGATGAAGCGCTGCAGCAGCAGAGCAAGGCGGCGGCGCTGGTGCGCATGATCGCCCGCGAAACCGGGGTGACCCCGCAGCAGGAACCGGTGATCGCCGGCCCGGAATACGGCTATCGCCGCCGCGCTCGCCTGAGCCTGGCATGGCAGCCGAAGTTGCAGCGCCTGATGATGGGTTTTCGACAGGCGGCCTCCAACGAGCTGGTGGCGGTGGAGCACTGCCCGGTGCTGCGGCCGGAGCTGGAACAGCTGCTGGCGCCGGTGCGCGCCTGCCTGAGCGGGCTGCAGGCGGTACGGCGGCTGGGGCATGTGGAGCTGGTGCTGGCGGACAACGGCCCGCTGCTGGTGCTGCGCCATCTCGACGCGCTGAAAGAGGCGGATCGGCAGGCGCTGTTGGCGTTTGGCGAGCGGGAAAACGTCGCCGTCTATCTGGCGCCGGACAGCGATCGCGTGGAGAAACTGTGCGGTGACACGCCGTATTATCAGGTTGACGGGCTACGCTTAGACTTCAGTCCGCGCGACTTTATTCAGGTCAATGACGTCGTAAACCAACAAATGGTGGCGCAGGCCCTTGAATGGCTCGATATTCAACCCAATGATCGGGTGCTGGACCTGTTCTGCGGCATGGGTAACTTCACCCTGCCGTTGGCGCGCCGCGCCGCTGCGGTGGTGGGCATCGAAGGTGTTGCCACGCTGGTAGCGAATGGGCAATATAATGCACATAAGAATAAGCTGAATAATGCATCGTTCTTCCACGAGAATCTGGAGGACGACGTTGCGCGGCAACCTTGGGCAGCACAAGGGTTTGATAAGGTGATGCTGGATCCCGCCCGTGCCGGTGCGGCCGGGGTGATGTCACACATTGTAAAACTGGCGCCGGCGCGGGTGGTGTATGTTTCCTGTAACCCCACCACGCTGGCTCGCGACAGCAAAGTGCTGTTGAGCGCCGGTTATCGTCTTGCGCGCGTGCGGATGTTGGATATGTTTCCGCACACGGGGCATCTTGAATCAATGGCGCTGTTTATCAACGAGCGCGCGCCAGAGGTCGCTGCAAAGTAGGGAGAAGTTATGGTTGCGGTAAGAAGTGCACATCTGAATACGGCGGGTGAATTCGCTCTCGATGAGTGGATCGCTGGCTTGGGGCTACCTAACCCGCAGTCATGTGAGCGATTGGCCGCAACCTGGCGTTATTGTGAGCAGCAGACCCAGAACCATCCCGACGCCTCGCTGCTGCTGTGGCGCGGTCTGGAGATGGTGGAAATCCTCTCGACGCTGAGCATGGACAACGACAGCATGCGCGCCGCGCTGCTGTTCCCGCTGGTGGACGCCGGCATCGTGCAGGAAGAGACCCTGACCGAAGCGTTCGGCAAGGGCATCGTCGCGCTGGTGCACGGCGTGCGCGACATGGACGCCATTCGCCAACTGAAAGCCACCCAAAACGATTCGATGGCCTCCGAGCAGGTCGACAACGTGCGCCGCATGCTGTTGGCGATGGTGGAGGATTTCCGCTGCGTGGTCATCAAGCTGGCGGAGCGCATCGCCCATCTGCGCGAGGTGAAAGACGCGCCGGAAGACGAACGCGTGCTGGCGGCGAAGGAATGTTCCAACATCTACGCCCCGCTGGCCAACCGGCTCGGCATCGGCCAGCTGAAGTGGGAGCTGGAGGATTTCTGCTTCCGCTACCTGCATCCGGAAGAATACAAGCGCATCGCCAAGCTGTTGCATGAGCGCCGCATCGATCGCGAACAGTTCATCGACGATTTCGTCGCCGGGCTGCGCACCGAGATGGCCAGCGAAGGCATTCGGGTGGAGATCTACGGCCGGCCGAAACACATCTACAGCATCTGGCGCAAGATGCAGAAAAAGCACCTGGCGTTCGACGAACTGTTCGACGTGCGCGCGGTGCGCATCGTGGCGGAGCGCCTGCAGGATTGCTATGCGGCGTTGGGCATCGTGCATACTCATTTCCGCCATCTGCCGGACGAGTTCGACGACTACGTCGCCAACCCGAAACCCAACGGCTACCAGTCGATCCACACCGTGGTGCTGGGGCCGCGCGGCAAAACCGTCGAGATTCAGATCCGCACCCGGCAAATGCATGAAGACGCCGAGCTGGGCGTGGCCGCGCACTGGAAGTACAAAGAGGGCGCGGGCGTGACCGTGCGCTCCGGCTACGAAGAACGCATCGCCTGGCTGCGTAAGCTCATCGCCTGGCAGGAAGAGATGGCGGACTCCGGCGAGATGCTCGACGAAGTGCGCAGCCAAGTGTTCGACGATCGGGTCTATGTGTTTACGCCGAAAGGCGACGTGGTGGATCTGCCGGCCGGCTCCACGCCGCTCGATTTCGCTTACCACATTCACAGCGACGTCGGTCACCGCTGTATCGGCGCCAAGATCGGCGGCCGCATCGTGCCGTTTACCTATCAGCTGAAGATGGGCGATCAGATTGAGATCATCACCCAGAAGCAGCCGAACCCGAGCCGCGACTGGCTGAACCCGAACCTGGGCTATGTCACCACCAGCCGCGGGCGCTCGAAGATCCATAACTGGTTCCGCAAGCAGGATCGCGACAAGAACATCCTCGCCGGTCGTCAGATGCTGGACAACGAACTGGAGCATCTCGGCATCAGCCTGAAAGAGGCCGAGAAGCTGTTGATCCCGCGCTACAACATGAACTCGCTGGACGAGGTGTTGGCGGCGATCGGCGGTGGGGACATTCGCCTGAACCAGATGGTGAATTACCTGCAGGGCAAGTTCAACAAGCCGAGCGCCGAAGAGCAGGATCGCGAGGCGCTGCGCCAGCTGGTGCAGCAGAAAGCGCCGCCGCCGACCCGCAACAAGGACAATGGCCGGGTGGTGGTGGAGGGCGTGGGCAACCTGATGCACCACATCGCCCGCTGCTGCCAGCCGATCCCGGGCGACGACATCGTCGGCTTTATCACCCAGGGGCGCGGTATTTCGATCCACCGTGCGGACTGCGATCAGCTGGTCGATCTGCAATCGCACGCGCCGGAGCGCATCGTCGACGCGGTATGGGGTGAAAGCTACTCCAGCGGTTATTCGCTGGTGGTGCGCGTGATGGCCAACGATCGCAGCGGGCTGCTGCGCGACATTACCACCATTCTGGCCAACGAAAAGGTCAACGTACTGGGCGTCGCCAGCCGCAGCGACACCAAGAAGCAGTTGGCCACCATCGACATGGATATCGAAATCTACAACCAGCAGGTGCTGAGCCGGGTGCTGGCGAAGCTGAACCAGCTGCCGGACGTGATAGACGCCAAGCGTCTGCACGGCAACTAAGCCCACATCGCCTTTCGGGCCGTATCGATAGCGGATGCGGCCCGAAATCCATGAATTCGGCGGGCGCTCCCCTGCGCCCCCATGCTTTCTCAGAGATTTTTTATGACCCAATCCACTCCGCTGCAGCGTCTGCTGAACATCATGAAAACGCTGCGCGACCCGCAGATCGGTTGCTCGTGGGACCGCAAGCAAACCTTCGCCACCATTGCGCCTTATACGTTGGAAGAGACTTACGAAGTGCTGGACGCCATCGAGCGGCAGGACTACGCCGATCTGCGCGACGAGCTGGGTGATTTGCTGTTTCAGGTGGTGTTCTACGCGCAAATGGGGCAGGAGCAGGGGCTGTTCGATTTCGATGAGGTGTGTACCGCCATCAGCGACAAGCTGGAGCGCCGTCACCCGCACATCTTCGGCGACGCCGAGGGCGGAGACAGCGAAGCCGTGGCGGCGCGCTGGGAGCAGCTGAAGGCCGGTGAGCGCGCCGAGAAAGCGCTGCACTCGGTGCTGGACGATATTCCGCAGGCGCTGCCGGCGTTGATGAAAGCGCACAAGATCCAGAAACGCTGCGCCTCGGTCGGCTTCGACTGGAATACCCTGGGCCCGGTGCTGGACAAAGTGTACGAAGAGATCGACGAAGTGATGCACGAAGCCCGCCAGGCGGTGGTCGACGAGAGCAAGCTGGAAGAGGAGATCGGCGATCTGCTGTTCGCCACGGTGAACCTGTCGCGCCATTTAGGCCACAAGGCGGAGAACGCGCTGCAGGCGGCGAACCGCAAGTTCGAGCGCCGCTTCCGCCAGGTGGAAGAGATTGTCCAGCAAAGCGGGCTGCGGCTTGAAGACGCCACGCTGGAGCAGATGGAAGAGGCCTGGCAGCAGGTGAAACGTCAGGAAAGTTGAATCGCCGCGACAATGTTGATCGCCGACAAGGTTCGCTCAAGCTGAAACGGTTAAGCTTTCGGTCAGGTTAGAGGCGCATGGCTGCCGGCGGCAGCAAAAGGGCAACAAACTGAAATCTAAGGCGTTTTATCGCTCCTGAGGGGCGGTAAAAAGAAATTTTCTCTGCTAACTCTTTGTTTTACCTGGAGGGTTTAGGCGGCGCCGGCGGAGTAAACCCTGATGAACACGGGAGGGCGGCCGAGATGATGGACAGCAAAACGATCGTTTGTAGGTCAGGAGAGGTTCGGGTATACTACTTTCCCGTCCTGGTTCTTCCATCGTCTTTAAACCTAAACTCTCAGGTTCAGCATGACAACTAATTATATTTTTGTGACCGGCGGGGTCGTATCCTCTCTGGGTAAAGGCATTGCCGCAGCCTCTCTGGCGGCTATTCTTGAAGCCCGTGGCCTCAACGTTACCATCATGAAACTGGACCCGTACATCAACGTGGATCCGGGCACCATGAGCCCGATTCAGCATGGGGAAGTTTTCGTCACCGAAGACGGCGCAGAAACCGATCTGGATTTGGGTCACTACGAGCGCTTCATCCGCACCAAAATGTCGCGTCGCAACAACTTCACCACCGGCCGCATCTACTCCGACGTGCTGCGTAAAGAACGCCGCGGCGACTATTTGGGTGCGACCGTGCAGGTCATTCCGCACATCACCAACGCGATCAAAGAGCGCATCATCGAAGGTGGCGAAGGCCACGATGTGGTGCTGGTGGAAATCGGCGGCACCGTCGGCGATATCGAATCGCTGCCGTTCCTCGAAGCCATCCGTCAGATGGCGGTGGAAGTGGGCCGCGAGCACACTCTGTACATGCACCTGACGCTGGTGCCGTACATGGCGGCAGCTGGTGAAGTGAAAACCAAGCCGACCCAGCATTCCGTAAAAGAGCTGCTTTCCATCGGTATTCAGCCGGATGTGCTGATTTGCCGTTCCGATCGCGCGGTTCCTGCTAACGAACGCGCTAAAATCGCGCTTTTCTGCAACGTGCCGGAAAAAGCGGTTATCTCTCTGAAAGACGTTGATTCTATTTATAAAATCCCAGGCCTATTGAAATCTCAGGGGCTGGACGATTATATTTGTAAACGATTCAGCTTGAACGCACCGGAAGCCAACCTGGCCGAATGGGAACAGGTGATCTACGAAGAAGCCAATCCGGGCGGCGAAGTGACCATCGGTATGGTCGGTAAATACGTTGAGCTGCCGGACGCCTACAAGTCGGTGATCGAAGCGCTGAAGCACGGCGGGCTGAAAAACCGTCTGACCGTGAACATCAAGCTGATCGATTCGCAGGACGTGGAAACCCGCGGCGTGGAAGTGCTGAAAGGGCTGGATGCGATCCTGATCCCAGGCGGCTTCGGCTACCGCGGCGTGGAAGGCAAAGTGATGACCGCACGCTATGCGCGCGAGAACAACATTCCTTATCTGGGCATTTGCCTGGGCATGCAGGTGGCGTTGATGGAGTTCGCTCGCAACGTGGCGGGCATGGAAAACGCCAACTCCACCGAGTTTATGCCAGACTGTAAGTACCCGGTGGTGGCGTTGATCACCGAATGGCGCGACGAAGACGGCAACGTCGAAGTGCGCAGCGAAGAAAGCGATTTGGGCGGCACGATGCGCGTAGGTGGCCAACAGTGCAACCTGATCGACAACAGCCTGGTGCGTCAGCTGTACGGCGAACCGACCATTGTCGAGCGTCACCGTCACCGTTACGAAGTTAACAACATGCTGTTGAAGCAGATCGAAGCCGCAGGGCTGCGTGTCGCCGGTCGTTCCGCCGACAACAAGCTGGTTGAGATCATTGAACTGCCGAATCACCCGTGGTTTGTAGCCTGTCAGTTCCACCCGGAATTTACGTCTACGCCGCGTGATGGGCATCCGCTGTTCGCCGGCTTCGTGAAAGCCGCAGGCGAGCATCAGAAGCGCCAGGTGAAATAAAATATTTGGTAGGCGGCGCGCGGTGAGAACCGCGCGCTGTTTGTCTGGAGTTTTAGTTTAACTTGTACTGAGGAAAACCTAATGTCCAAAATCGTTAAAGTCATCGGTCGTGAAATCATCGACTCCCGCGGTAACCCGACTGTTGAAGCCGAAGTTCATCTGGAAGGCGGTTTCGTAGGCCTGGCTGCTGCGCCGTCAGGTGCTTCTACCGGTTCCCGCGAAGCGCTGGAACTGCGTGACGGTGACAAGTCTCGTTTCCTGGGTAAAGGCGTACTGAAAGCCGTTGCTGCAGTAAACGGTCCGATTGCTCAGGCAGTACTGGGTAAAGATGCCAAAGACCAGGCGAACATCGACAAGATCATGATCGATCTGGACGGCACCGAGAACAAATCCAACTTCGGCGCCAACGCCATTCTGGCGGTTTCCCTGGCAGCAGCGAAAGCGGCCGCAGCCTCTAAAGGCATGCCGCTGTACGAGCACATCGCTGAACTGAACGGCACCCCAGGCAAATTCTCCATGCCACTGCCGATGATGAACATCATCAACGGCGGCGAGCACGCTGACAACAACGTCGACATTCAGGAATTCATGATTCAGCCGGTTGGCGCGAAAACCCTGAAAGAAGCGGTGCGCATCGGTTCTGAAGTGTTCCACCACCTGGCGAAAGTTCTGAAAGCCAAAGGCATGAACACCGCCGTGGGCGACGAAGGTGGCTATGCACCAAACCTGGGTTCCAACGCCGAAGCGCTGGCGGTTATCGCTGAAGCGGTAAAAGCGGCGGGCTACGAGCTGGGCAAAGACGTGACCCTGGCGATGGACTGTGCGGCTTCCGAATTCTACAAAGACGGTAAATACGTGCTGGCCGGCGAAGGCAATAAAGCCTTCACTTCCGAAGAGTTCACTCACTTCCTGGAAGATCTGACCAAACAGTACCCAATCGTGTCTATCGAAGACGGCCTGGATGAATCCGACTGGGCGGGCTTCGCTTACCAGACCAAAGTTCTGGGCGACAAAATCCAGCTGGTGGGCGACGATCTGTTCGTGACCAACACCAAGATCCTGAAAGAAGGCATCGAGAAAGGCATCGCTAACTCCATCCTGATCAAATTCAACCAGATCGGTTCTCTGACCGAAACGCTGGCTGCTATCAAGATGGCGAAAGACGCTGGCTACACCGCGGTGATCTCTCACCGTTCCGGTGAAACCGAAGACGCGACCATCGCCGACCTGGCGGTAGGGACTGCGGCTGGCCAGATCAAAACCGGTTCCATGAGCCGTTCTGACCGCGTTGCCAAATACAACCAACTGATCCGTATCGAAGAAGCGCTGGGTGACCGTGCGCCGTTCAACGGCCTGAAAGAAGTTAAAGGCCAGTAAGTTCGACCGATTCGGTTGTTAAATAAAAACCCGCTGCGGCGGGTTTTTTTATGGCCGGCGTTTGGCCAAAAGCGCAATAAAAAACCCGCCGCAGCGGGTTTTATCAGAAGCGAGCGTTACATCTGCTGCGTTGCCGCGCTCACCGGCGAGCCGCCGCCTTTCTTGCGCACCCACAGCCAGTAAGCCACGGTGAGTAAAGCGATCCACACCAGCCCGACGTACAGCGCGATGCGGCTCTCTTCGAAGTAGCCGAGCAGGCCGATGACAAATGCCATAAAGGCGGTCGCCAATGCCGGCGCCACTGGCCACCACGGCACCGGGAAGCTCAACTGACGGGTTTCCTCCGGCGACAGCGTGCGGCGCATGACGATCTGCGAAAGCAGGATCATCAGCCACACCCAGACGGTGGCGAAGGTGGCGATCGAGGCGATGATCATGAAGACCTTCTCCGGGATCAGGTAGTTGAGCACCACCGCCAGCAGCAGAGCGATCGACATCACCAGCACCGTCATCCACGGCACGCCGCTGGCGGTCAGTTTGGTGAAGCTGCGCGGCGCCTGGCCGTCCTGCGCCATGCCGTACATCATGCGGCCGGCGCCGAAGATGTCGCTGTTAATGGCCGAGATGGCGGCGGTGATCACCACCACGTTCAGCACGTTGGCGGCGGAGCTGATGCCGAGGTTGCTGAAGATCTCCACGAACGGGCTGCCGTTCTGGCCGATGCTGTTCCACGGATAGATCGCCATCAGCACCGTCAGCGTCAGCACGTAGAACAGCAGGATGCGCACCGGCACGGCGTTGATCGCTTTCGGCAGCACTTTGGCGGGGTCTTTCGCCTCGCTGGCGGTAATGCCGATGATCTCGATGCCGCCGAAGGCGAACATCACCACCGCCAATGACGCGACCACGCCGCCGATGCCGTTAGGCATAAAGCCGCCGTGCTGCCACAGGTTGCTGATACCGGTGGCGTGCTGGGTTTGGCCGAAGCCGAACAGCATCACCGCTGCGCCGCCGACGATCATCGCCACGATGGCGGCGACCTTGACCAGCGACAGCCAGAATTCCAGCTCGCCGAATACCTTGACGCTGCACAGGTTGAGCGCGCCGATAAACAGAATGATGCTGAGCACCCAGACCCACTGGGCGACCTCCGGGAACCACAGCCCCATATAAATGCCGAAGGCGGTGACGTCCGCCAGGGCGACGATCACCATTTCGAAGGTGTAGGTCCAACCGGTGAGGAACCCGGCCAGCGGGCCGAGATAGTGGCTGGCGTAGTGGCCGAACGAGCCGGAAACCGGCTGATGTACCGCCATTTCACCCAGCGCGCGCATTACCATGAACACCGCCGCGCCGCCCACCAGGTAGGCCAGCAGCACGGCCGGGCCGGCCAGCTGGATGGCGCCGGCAGAGCCGTAGAACAGGCCGGTGCCGATCGCCGAGCCGAGAGCCATGAAACGGATGTGCCGCGCGTTTAGTCCGCGTCTGAGTTGTGTCGTTTCGTTACGCATGTTGCTTCCCGTTAAGTGTTTGCCGAACAGGCACGCGCTGCCCGCGCCGGGTGGAACGCACCCGGCGGGGCAGAACAAACTGCGTGATTCAGAGAGTGATGATTATGCCTGACTAGGCAGCAGCGCCGCAGGCAGCAGCGATGTCAGGTGACCGGCCGCCAAGAGTTGGCTGGCGGCTTCAATGTCGGGGGCGAAGAAACGATCCTTGTCGTAGAAACTGACATGCTCGCGCAGCAGATGGCGCGCCTGCTCCAGACCTTCCGAGGTCTTCAGGCCGTTGCGGAAATCCAGGCCCTGGCAGGCGGCCAGCCATTCGACCGCCAGAATGCCGCGCACGTTGTCCGCCATGCTCCACAGGCGGCGACCGGCGGCCGGCGCCATGGAAACGTGGTCTTCCTGGTTGGCGGAGGTCGGAATGCTGTCGACGCTCGACGGGTGCGCCAGCGCTTTGTTTTCGCTGGCCAGCGCCGCGGCGGTCACCTGGGCGATCATGAAGCCGGAGTTCACGCCGCCGTTCTCCACCAGGAACGGTGGCAGCTGCGACATGTGCTTGTCCATCATCAGCGAGATGCGGCGCTCGGACAGCGAACCGATTTCGGCAAACGCCAGCGCCAGGTTATCGGCGGCCATCGCTACCGGTTCGGCGTGGAAGTTGCCGCCGGACAGCACGTCGCCCTGTTCGGCGAACACCAGCGGGTTATCGGAGACGGCGTTGGCTTCAATTTCCAGCACCTCGGCGGCCTGGCGGATCTGCGTCAGGCAGGCACCCATTACCTGTGGCTGGCAGCGCAGGGAGTAAGGATCCTGCACTTTTTCACAGTTGCGGTGCGAGTCGGAGACTTCGCTGCGCGCGCCGAGCAGGTGGCGATAGGCGAGGGCGGCGTCGATCTGGCCGCGCTGGCCGCGCACCTCGTGGATACGCGCATCGAACGGGCTGCGAGAGCCCAGCGCCGCTTCCACCGTCAGGCTGCCCGCCACGGTCGCGGCGGCGAACAGATCTTCGGCATCGAACAGGCCGCGCAGCGCGAAGGCGGCGGAGACCTGGGTGCCGTTCAGCAGCGCCAGGCCCTCTTTCGCCGCCAGCGTCAGCGGTTTCAGGCCGGCTTTGGCCAGCGCTTCGGTCGCCGGCAGCCATTGGCCCTGATGGCGCGCCTGGCCTTCGCCCAGCAGCACCAGGCTCATGTGCGCCAGCGGCGCCAGGTCGCCGGAGGCGCCGACGGAGCCTTTGAGCGGAATATGTGGATAGACTTCGGCGTTGACCAGTGCGATCAGCGCCTGAATGACTTCCAGACGAATGCCGGAGAAGCCGCGCGACAGGCTGTTGATCTTCAGCACCATGATCAGGCGCACCAGGTTGTCGTCGGTCGGCTCGCCCACGCCGGCGGCGTGTGACAGCACGATCGAACGCTGCAGGTTTTCCAGATCGTCGCGGGCGATGCGCGTCGAAGCCAGCAGGCCAAATCCGGTGTTGATGCCGTAAGTGGTGCGGTTTTCTTCAACGATGCGTTCCACGCAGGCCACGCTCTGCTGGATTGGCGCGTAGGCGTTGTCGTCCAGTGTCAGCGTCACCGGGTGTTGATAGACGTCGCGTAGCTGGGCCAGCGTCAGTTTGCCAGGGCGAATAGTCAGCGCTTTCATGCTTTTTCTCCTTGGGTCGCGGCAACCATCGGCAGGTTCAGGCCTTGCTCACGGGCGCAGTCGATAGCGATATCGTAACCGGCGTCGGCGTGACGCATGACCCCGGTAGCCGGGTCATTGTGCAGGACGCGGGCGATGCGCTCGGCGGCCTCGTCGGTGCCGTCGCAGACGATCACCATGCCGGAGTGTTGGGAGAAGCCCATACCGACGCCGCCGCCGTGGTGCAGGGAAACCCAGGTGGCGCCGCTGGCGGTGTTCAGCAGGGCGTTCAGCAACGGCCAGTCGGAAACCGCATCGGAACCGTCTTTCATCGCTTCGGTTTCACGGTTCGGGCTGGAAACGGAGCCGGAATCCAGGTGGTCGCGGCCGATGACGATCGGGGCGGACAGTTCGCCGCGGCGCACCATCTCGTTGAACGCCAGGCCCAGCTTGGCGCGCTGGCCAAGGCCAACCCAGCAGATGCGCGCCGGCAGACCCTGGAAGCTGATGCGCTCGCGCGCCATGTCCAGCCAGCGGTGCAGGTGTTCGTCATCCGGGATCAGCTCTTTCACCATGGCGTCGGTTTTGTAGATGTCCTGCGGATCGCCGGACAGCGCCGCCCAGCGGAACGGCCCGATACCGCGGCAGAACAGCGGACGGATGTAGGCCGGCACGAAGCCCGGGAAGTCGAAGGCGTTGTCGACGCCGGTTTCTTTCGCCATCTGGCGAATGTTGTTGCCGTAGTCGAAGGTCGGCACGCCCATCTGCTGGAACGCCAGCATGGCTTTGACGTGATCGGCCATCGACTGTTTGGCGGCGGCGACCACTTTAGCCGGCTCGGTCTGGGCGCGCTGGCGATACTCTTCCCAGCTCCAACCCTTCGGCAGGTAGCCGTTCAGTGGATCGTGGGCGCTGGTCTGATCGGTGACCATGTCCGGGCGCACGCCGCGGCGAACCAGCTCCGGTAGAATTTCCGCCGCGTTGCCGCACAGGGCGATGGAGATGGCTTTGCCTTCTGAGGTGTATTTTTTGATGCGGGCCAGCGCGTCATCCAGATCTTTGGCCTGCTCATCGACGTAGCGGGTTTTCAGGCGGAAATCGATGCGGCTCTGCTGACATTCGATGTTCAGCGAGCAGGCGCCCGCCAGCGTCGCGGCCAGCGGCTGCGCGCCGCCCATGCCGCCCAGGCCGGCGGTCAGTACCCAGCGGCCCTGCAGGCTGCCGTCGTAATGCTGGCGGCCCGCTTCGACGAAGGTCTCATAGGTGCCCTGAACGATGCCCTGGCTGCCGATGTAGATCCAGCTGCCGGCGGTCATCTGGCCATACATGGCCAGGCCTTTGGCGTCCAGTTCGTTGAAGTGTTCCCAGGTCGCCCAGTGCGGCACCAGGTTGGAGTTGGCGATCAGCACACGCGGGGCGTTGTTGTGGGTTTTGAAGACACCGACCGGCTTGCCGGATTGCACCAGCAGGGTTTCGTCTTCTTCCAGCGTTTTCAGGGTTTCGACGATCTTGTCGTAGCAATCCCAGTCGCGTGCGGCGCGGCCGATGCCGCCGTACACCACCAGCTCGTGTGGGTTCTCCGCAACTTCAGGATCGAGGTTGTTCATCAGCATGCGTAACGGCGCTTCGGTCAGCCAGCTTTTTGCGTTTAATTGTGTGCCGCGTGGCGCGCGTACATCGACATTGCGAACTTTGTTATTTGTAGTCACAGCAGTTTCCTCAAACAGTATCGGTGCAGATTCCATGCCGCGGTGGGGATGAGTACCACGGCATAACAATGCGTAGGGCTTATTAACATATACTTGTATGTACAAGCATATGCAACACTGACCAGTTGCCGCTGAAAAGTGGCATAAGAAAAAGTTATTTTCTCTTTATATCAGGTTGATATGCGATTTTTCATCGCCGGCTTCATGTACGAAAAGCCGGAGAAAAGTGAGCTGTTCGGCAAAAATGAATTAAAAATGACTCATTTTTGGGCGGCTAGTCACAATATTTTTACAGACTGATTACAGTTGGCGGCGGAGGATAAACAAGCCCTATCACCGCGGGAAGAAAGCCCGCCGTGGGCGGGCTTGCCAGGCTCAGGCGGCCGGTTGCAACATCGGCTTGCGGCTCATCTTGCACACCGTGGCGATGGCGGCGATCAGCGCCGGAACGCACAGGAACATCAGGATGCTCTGCACTTCCCACTGCATCGCCAGCAGTTGGGCGCCCATCATGGTGCCGGCGACGCCGCCGAAGCGGCCGATGCCCTGCATCCAGGCGATGCCGGTGGCGCGGCTGTGGGTGGGGTAGAAGGTGGCCGCCAGCGTTTGCAGCCCGGACTGCGCACCGTTCATGGTGACGCCCATCAGGAAGATGAAGGCGCCCAGCAATACGATCTGCTTGTCTTCGGTCGCCATCGCCACGATCAGCAGGGCGGTGACGACAAAGCCGCTCGAGACGACCTTGTGCGCATTCCAGCGATCCATCAGCCAGCCGGCTACCAGGATGCCGAGCGTGCCGCCGAAGGTGAACAGTGAGGTGAGCATCGCCGACTGTTCCAGCTGATAGCCCAGCCCCTGCATCAGGATTGGCATCCAGCTCAGCAACACGTAGTAGATCACCAGCCCCATGAAGTAGGTCACCCACAGCATCAGCGTGCCGAGCAGGTAAGGGCGGCTGAACAGCAGGCCGACGCTGGTCTTGGCCTGCGTCAGCTTCTCTTCGTACAGATAAAAACGCGTCACGCCGTCAAGGCTCTGGCTGACGAAGCGTTGCGCGATGCGCTTGATCTTCGCCGCATCCTGCCCGCGGTTGACCATATATTTGACCGATTCCGGCAGCAGCAGGATCAGCAAGACCGTCAACGCCAGCGGCGCAATGGCGCCGAGCAACAGCACGCTGTGCCAGCCGTAGCTCGGGATCAGCCACGATGAAATGGCACCGCCGCCGGCCGCGCCCAGCGGAAAGCCGCAGTACATGGTATTGATCGCCAGCGAACGGCAGCGCTGCGGCGCGTATTCGGAGATCAGCGTGATGGCGTTGGGCATCGCCGCTCCCAGCCCGAGGCCGGTGAGGAAACGCCACAGCGTCAGGCTATTGAGCGAGCCGGCGTAGGCGGTGGCCAGGCTCGACAGGCCGAAGAACAGGCAGGAAAACACCAGCACGCGCTTGCGGCCGATGCGGTCGGAGATTGGCCCGGCGATCAGCGCGCCGAGCGACAGCCCCAGCAGCGCGGCGCTCAGCACCGGCCCCAGATCCTGTTTGACGATGCCCCAGTCTTTGGCGACCGAGGGGGCGATATAGCCCATGGCGGCGGTATCAAAACCGTCGATGGCGAGGATCAGGAATCCGAGAATGATCAGGGTCCAGTGAAACAGCGAAAACTTGCTGTCGTCGATGGCCTGCTGAATGTTCAACTCGCTGGTGGAATGAGTCATGGCACCCTCTAAACGCAGATGTAGTCGTGATGGATGGAACGTGGCCGAAACTGGCGCTCGGCTTGTGTTTGCTTGTATATACATCTGCGCGTCGGCGCTTTATGTCAAATATAATTATCTTATTTGTTAACTGCGTGTTGTTTTCTGTGGAGCAGGTTGCACCGCGGATGAAAGGCCAAAGCACGACTCACAAATTAAATGAGCGCCATTGGCGGTGGGATATGCTGGCGGCGGCGCGGAGAATAAAATTTAATACAATTTTGGCCGTTTGGTCGGCGGGCCGGAATCTGCGATAATCGCTTTTTACTTTTCCAGATTGAGAAACCGATGCAGTACCCGATCAATGAGATGTTCCAAACCTTGCAGGGCGAAGGCTTTTTCACCGGCGTGCCGGCCATTTTTATCCGCCTGCAGGGCTGCCCGGTAGGGTGCAGTTGGTGCGATACCAAACATACCTGGGAAAAGGAAGCCAATCGGGAAGTCGACCTGCAACGGATCCTGGTCAAAACAGAGGAAAGCGACGCCTGGGGCAATGCCGGCGCCGAGCAGCTGCTGGCGGTGATGCGCCAACAAGGTTACACCGCGCGCCATGTGGTGATCACCGGCGGCGAACCCTGCATCTACGATCTGACGCCGCTGACCGAGCTGTTCGAACAGCATGGCTACGGCTGCCAGATTGAGACCAGCGGCACCCACGACATTCGCTGTTCCGCCAAAACCTGGGTGACGGTTTCGCCGAAGGTGAATATGCGCGGCGGCATGAAGGTGTTGGATCAGGCGCTGCGGCGCGCCGACGAGGTGAAGCATCCGGTGGCGCGCGAGCGCGACATCGAGGCGCTGGACGCGCTGCTGGCGACGCTGCAGGACGACAAGGCACGGATTATTGCGCTGCAGCCGATCAGCCAGAAAGAAGAGGCGACCCGCCTGTGCATCGAAACCTGTATCGCGCGCAACTGGCGGTTGTCGATGCAGACCCACAAGTATCTGAACATCGCCTAAAACCAGGGCGCCTTTGCGGCGCCCTTTCTTTTAACCTTTATATACGCATCCCGCAGTACAGGTCTCTTTCACCATCACCGCAGTCAGTTCCGGCAACTGGGGCTTGAGCTGCTGCCAAATCCAGGCGGCGAGCACTTCGCTGGTGGGATTTTCCAATCCTGGAATATCGTTCAGATAATGGTGATCCAACCGCTCCCAGATCGGGGAAAACACAGCCTTGAGCTCGGCGAAATCCATCACCCAACCGGTGTGGGGGTCCACTTCACCGGTCACTTCCAGACGCACCATAAACGAATGCCCATGCAGGCGGCCGCATTTATGGCCCTCCGGCACGTGCGGCAAACGGTGTGCGGCTTCAAACTGAAAATCTTTAAACAGCGTGGTTGCCATTATTACGGCCTCATTGACTCAAAAACCGCCGCATAGTACCGGAAAGCGCGTCTGCTTGCCATTTATACCGTTATGGTCTAGCGCCGCGATAACTGCGCCCGGTTAACACTTTTTTTGTTTGGTGTTTGCGGCACCTATCGGCTGGGGTAATGAGCCGAAATGTTGAACGGTGAAAAAACGATGAAAAAAAGCGCTTTAATTTCATCTGGATAAAAAACTTTGTTTAACGGTTTAAGCGTTATCCCTTACCAGAAAAACAGCTTAGTCATTTTGGTTATGATTTATTGCTATCCCTTATTTAATCGTTGCTATTCTGCTCGGTAACCTTACAAACTCTCCTGATCTTTTCCGCACACCCGACGCAGCGAAGAGACAGCGACTGACACTGGCGCGCGCCTGGCAGGAAAGGCGCTAAGTATAGGAAATAAGTACAGCAATGACGACTCAGGCTCCTCCAACATCTTTGCTCCCGCTGACGCCCGAACAGCTGGCGCGCCTGCAGGCGACGATCGGCGACTATTCGCCGACGCAGCTGGCGTGGCTGTCCGGCTATTTTTGGGGCATGGTCAATCAACAGCCCGGAGCCGTGGCCATTGCGCCTGTCGCCCCTGCGGCTGCCGCCAGCATCACCATCATTTCCGCTTCGCAGACCGGCAATGCGCGCCGCCTGGCGGAGCAGCTGCGCGACGATCTGCTGGCCGCCAATCTGAGCGCCACGCTGATCAGCGCCGGCGACTACAAGTTCAAGCAGATAGCTCAAGAGCGCCTGCTGGTGATCGTCGCCTCGACGCAGGGGGAGGGCGAACCGGCGGAAGAAGCGGTGGCGCTGCATAAATTCCTGTTCTCGAAGAAGGCGCCGAAGCTGAATGATACCGCTTTTGCGGTGTTCGGGCTGGGCGACACCTCTTATGAGAATTTCTGCCAGTCTGGTAAGGATTTCGACGGCAAGCTGGCCGAGCTGGGCGCCGAGCGCCTGGTGGAGCGCGTGGACGCCGACGTGGAGTACCAGGAACTGGCCGCCGCCTGGCGCAAACAGGTGGTATCGGTGCTGAAGGCGCGCGCGCCGGCGGAAAGCGCCGCGCCGGGCGTGTTGGCCAGCGGCGCGGTCGATCTGATCGACAGCAGCCCGTACAGCAAGGAACAGCCGCTCACCGCCCAACTGGCGGTCAATCAGAAAATTACCGGCCGCGCGTCGGATAAAGACGTGCGCCATATCGAGATCGATCTGGGCGACTCCGGCCTGCGCTATCAGCCGGGCGATGCGCTCGGCGTATGGTTCGACAACGATCCGGCGCTGGTGGACGAACTGGTGCAGCTGTTGTGGCTGAAAGGCGACGAGCCGGTCGAGGTGGAAGGGCAAACCCTGCCGCTGGCGCAGGCGCTGCGCAGCCATTTCGAACTGACGCAGAACACCACGCCGATCGTCGATAAATACGCCGCGCTGTCGCGCGACGAAACGCTGATCGGCCTGTTGGCGGATAAAGCCGCGCTGCAGCACTATGCGCACAACACGCCGATCGTTGACATGGTGCGTCAGGCGCCGGCGGACCTGAGCGCCGAACAGCTGGTCGGTCTGCTGCGCCCGCTGACGCCGCGCCTGTACTCCATCGCCTCTTCGCAGGCGGAGAACGAAAGCGAAGTGCACATCACCGTAGGCGTGGTGCGTTACGACATCGACGGGCGCGCCCGCAGCGGCGGCGCCTCCGGCTTCTTGGCGGATCGCCTGGAGGAGGACGGCGACGTGCGGGTGTTTATCGAACACAACGACAACTTCCGCCTGCCGGCCAATCCGGAAGCGCCGGTGATCATGATCGGCCCGGGCACCGGCATCGCGCCGTTCCGCGCCTTTATGCAGCAGCGCGACGCCGACGGCGCCGGCGGCAAGAACTGGCTGTTCTTCGGCAACCCGCACTTTACCGAAGATTTCCTGTATCAGGTCGAATGGCAGCGCTATGTGAAAGACGGCCTGCTGACCCGCATCGATCTGGCCTGGTCCCGCGACCAACAACATAAAATATACGTACAAGACAAACTGCGCGAACAGGGCGCGGAAGTGTGGCGCTGGATTCAGGAAGGCGCGCACATTTACGTCTGCGGCGATGCCAATCGCATGGCGAAAGACGTGGAAAACACATTACTGGAACTGGTGGCCGAGCACGGTGGCATGGATACCGAGCAGGCGGATGAATTTTTAAGTGAGCTGCGCCTTGAGCGCCGTTATCAGCGAGATGTTTACTGATGAGTGATAAACACCCCGGGCCTTTGGTAGTCGAAGGCAAACTGGCCGATGCGGAGCGCATGAAGAAGGAGAGCCACTTCCTGCGCGGCACCATCGCCGAAGATTTGAATGACGGCCTGACCGGCGGCTTCAACGGCGACAACTTCCTGCTGATCCGTTTTCACGGCATGTATCAGCAGGATGACCGCGATATTCGCGCCGAACGCGCCGAGCAGAAGCTGGAGCCGCGCCACGCCATGATGCTGCGCTGCCGCCTGCCGGGCGGCATCATCAGCCCGCAGCAGTGGCTGGGCATCGACAAGTTCGCGCAGGAGAGCACGCTGTACGGCAGCATTCGCATCACTAACCGCCAGACGTTCCAGTTTCACGGCATTCTGAAAGGCAACGTCAAACCGGTGCACCAGCTGCTGAACCGCCTGGGGCTGGACGCGCTGGCGACCGCCAACGACGTGAACCGCAACGTGCTGTGCACCTCCAACCCGGTGGAGTCCGAGCTGCATCAGGAAGCCTACGAGTGGGCGAAGAAGATCTCCGAACACCTGCTGCCGCGCACCCGCGCCTACGCCGAGGTGTGGCTGGATCAGGAGAAGGTGGCCACTACCGACGAAGAGCCGATTCTGGGGCCGACCTACCTGCCGCGTAAGTTCAAAACCACGGTGGTGATCCCGCCGCAGAACGACGTCGATCTGCACGCCAACGACATGAACTTCGTGGCGATCGCCGAAAACGGCAAGCTGGTAGGCTTCAACCTGCTGGTGGGCGGCGGGTTGTCCATCGAGCACGGCAACAAGAAAACCTACGCGCGCCAGGCCAGCGAGTTCGGCTACATTCCACTCGAACATACGCTGGCGGTCGCGGAGGCCGTGGTGACCACGCAGCGCGACTGGGGCAACCGCACCGATCGCAAGAACGCCAAAACCAAATACACGCTGGAACGTGTCGGGGTGGACGTTTTCCGCGCCGAAGTGGAAAAGCGCGCCGGCATCACCTTCGCGCCGATCCGGCCGTATGAATTCACCGGCCGCGGCGATCGCATCGGTTGGGTGAAGGGCATCGACGATCAGTGGCACCTGACGCTGTTTATCGAGAACGGCCGCCTGCTGGACTATCCGGGGCGCCCGCTGAAGACCGGCATGGCGGAGATCGCCAAGATCCATAAAGGCGACTTCCGTCTGACGGCGAACCAAAACGTGATCATCGCCGGCGTGCCGGAAAGCGAGAAGGCAAAGATCGAAGCCCTGGCGCGCGATCATGGCCTGATCGACGACGAGATCAGCGAGCAACGCAAGAACTCGATGGCCTGCGTATCGTTCCCGACCTGCCCGTTGGCGATGGCGGAGGCTGAGCGCTTCCTGCCGCAGTTCGTCACCAAGGTGGAAGGGATCATGCATCGGCACGGGGTGGGCGACGAGCATATCGTGCTGCGCATCACCGGTTGCCCGAACGGCTGCGGCCGCGCGCTGCTGGCGGAGCTGGGGCTGGTGGGCAAGGCGGTCGGCCGCTATAACCTGCATTTGGGTGGCAACCGCGAAGGCACGCGCATTCCGCGCATGTACCGCGAGAACATCAACGAAGACGAGATCCTGGGCGAGATCGACCTGTTGGTGGGGCGCTGGGCGAAGGAGCGCAACGCCGGCGAAGGCTTCGGCGACTTCACCGTTCGCGCGGGCATCGTCAAACCGGTGCTGGATCCGGCGCGAGATTTCTGGGAGTGAGGCCGGGCGGTCCCTGGGCAGAGGGGCCGCACAGGTAATTTCAAGTAGCAGGAGAGACAACATGGCTGAATTCGATCTGGCGGCGCTGAACGCGTTGCCCAAATCCGGGCAGGCGCTGGCATTGGCGGTGGTCAACGGCCAACTGGAGACCCTCAGCGCCGAACAGCGCGTTGCATGGGCGCTGGAGCATCTGCCCGGCGAGTTCGTACTCTCGTCCAGTTTCGGCATTCAGGCGGCGGTGTGTCTGCACCTGGTGACGCGCATCCGGCCGGATATCCCGGTGATCCTGACCGACACCGGTTACCTGTTCCCGGAAACCTACCGCTTTATCGATCAACTGACCGACCAGCTGAAGCTGAATCTGCAGGTGTTCCGCGCCGAACAGTCTCCCGCCTGGCAAGAGGCGCGCTACGGCAAGCTGTGGGAACAGGGCGTGGAAGGGATTGAAAAGTACAACCAGATCAACAAGGTTGAGCCGATGAACCGCGCGCTGGAGACGCTGGGGGCACAGAGCTGGTTCGCCGGCCTGCGGCGCGAGCAGTCCGGCAGCCGCGCCAATCTGCCGGTGCTGGCGGTGCAGCGCGGGGTGTTCAAGATCCTGCCGATCATCGACTGGGACAACCGCAAGATTTACCAGTATCTGACCGAGCACGGGCTGAACTATCACCCGCTGTGGGAGCAGGGTTACCTGTCGGTAGGCGATACCCATACCACCCAGAAGTGGGAGCCGGGCATGAGCGAGGAAGAGACGCGTTTCTTCGGGCTGAAGCGCGAGTGCGGCCTGCACGAAGGCTAAACGAGGCGAATCACACGACAGGGCTCAGCAATGCTGGGCCCTGTTTTTTTGCGGGCTACTTTTTCTTCTGTGCTTTCGGCGGGTGCGCCTGCGCCAGCTCTTTGATCAGCGGCAGCAGGATCTGCACGCTGTCGCGGCTGCGTTTGTCGATCCGTCCCGGCAGGTAGCGATCCAGGTACTGCAGGTTGTCATACTGCGGGCGGTGCCAGGTGATGCCCTGCGGGAAGTGCGGGCTGACGGCGCGCTGCTGGTAGCCGTCCTTGTCGCCCAGCGACCAGTTGGTGGCCTCCACCGACAGCACCGGGATGCCTGCGGCGTCGAATACCTCTTGATCGGAGCAGCAGCCGGTGCCCTTCGGATGCTGTGCGCTACCCGGATTGCTGGCGGCGGCGATGCCGTAGCGATGGGCGATATCCAGCGCGCGATCGCGGGAGCGTTTCGCCATCTGCGGCGGCGTGTTGCGCCCGGCGTTGAAGTACAGGCGATCGCCGGTGATCAGGCTGTCGAGGTTGATCACCAGCACGGTGTTGCTTTTCTCTTCCGCGCTCATGCGCTGCAGGTAGTTCTGTGCGCCCAACGAGCCGAGCTCTTCGGCGCTGGTGGCGACGAAGCGCAGGCCGTAGGCAGTGGGGATGCTTTTCAGGCGCTCCGCCAGTTCCAGCATCACGCCGATGCCGGAGGCGTTGTCGTCGACGCCCTGCAGCGTCAGGCCGCCGAGGTTGTTATCCAGATCTTCGTCGCTCTGCGGCGTGTAGGTGTCGAAGTGGGCGACGATCACTATCTGTTTCGGGTTGTCGCCGTTGCGGGCGGCGATCACCGAGCTGGCGGTGACGTTGTTCCAGTTCTTCTTGCCGTCTTTGCTGGTGTAGAGGTAGCGCGTGTTGACGCTGCGAATGTCGCTTTGGTAACCCATCTTGGCGAACTGCTGCTTCAGGTAGTCGGCGGTGAGCAATTCGGCCGGGCTGCCCGCCATGCGGCCGGGGAAGTAAGTGGCGATGTGGCGGGTCTGTTCGGCGGCGAAACGGCCCATTGGCGCGTCTTTTGCGGGCTGTGCGGCACAAACGCTGAAGACGCCGCCGAGTGCGAGGGCCAGCAGGCTGGTCTTCAGGTAAAAACGGGAAAACATACCGAAAAATCCTTCTTTGCTATCGGCGCTGCCGATCATTTTTCTGCGGCACCCAGTATGAGACGCCGGGCGGCATTACACAATTTCCCCGTCTCTTAATTTTCGCGCGAATGCGCAAACCGCCGTGCGATTATCACCGTTTGCCTCTGGCGTTGCGGCCTATATTCCATAAAGGAACTAATCATTCCTTTTCGTCATTTCAGAGGCTAAATCTCAGCCCGTATAGTCACACTATCTTTCTGTTATATGAAAAGGCTGTTGTGGACTATCTACCAATATTCGCCGATCTGAAACAACGTCCGGTGCTGGTCGTTGGCGGCGGTGACGTGGCTGCGCGCAAAGTCGATCTGCTTCAGCGCGCCGGGGCTGAAATACGGATAGTTGCGCAGTCGCTCTCACCGGAACTGGAACAACAACGTCAGCGAGGGCAACTGCTCTGGCTGGGGAAAACCTTTGACCCGCCGCAGCTGGACGACGTGTTTCTGGCGATCGCCGCCACGGACGACAACGCGCTGAACGCCGCGGTGTTTGCCGAAGCGGATAAACGCCGGGTGTTAGCCAACGTGGTGGACGACCAGCCGCGCTGCTCGTTCATCTTCCCGTCGATCATCGATCGCTCGCCGCTGGTGGTGGCCGTATCGTCCAGCGGCCAGGCGCCGGTGCTGGCGCGGTTGCTGCGCGAAAAGCTGGAGGCGCTGCTGCCCGCCAGTTTGGGGCAGATGGCGCAGGTGGCGGGCCGCTGGCGCGGCCAGGTCAAACAGCGGCTGGCCTCGATCGGCGAGCGTCGCCGTTTCTGGGAGAAAACCTTCGGCGGCCGTTTCGCCACGCTGGTGGCCAACGGCCAGACGGCGCAGGCGGAGCGGCAGCTTGAGCAGGATTTGCAAAGCTTCGCCGCAGGCGATGAAGGCGTGCAGGGTGAGATAGCCTTGGTGGGCGCCGGGCCGGGCGACGTGGGGCTGTTGACCCTGCGCGGGCTGCAGGTGATGCAGCAGGCGGACGTGGTGCTGTATGACCATCTGGTCAGCGGCGAGATCCTCGATCTGGTGCGCCGCGACGCCGAGCGCATCTGCGTGGGCAAGCGCGCCGGCGCGCACTCGGTGATCCAGGAAGAGACCAACCGGCTGTTGGTGGAGCTGGCGCAGCAGGGCAAACGCGTGGTGCGCCTCAAGGGCGGCGACCCGTTCATTTTTGGCCGGGGCGGCGAAGAGCTGCAGGTAGCCGCCGCCGCCGGCATTCCGTTCCAGGTGGTGCCGGGCGTCACGGCCGCCGCGGGGGCGACCGCCTACGCCGGCATTCCGCTGACGCACCGCGACCACGCGCAGAGCGTGACCTTTATCACCGGCCACTGCCGCCCCGACGGCGATGGCCTGGACTGGGCCGATCTGGCCCGGGCGCGGCAGACGCTGGCTATCTACATGGGCACCATGAAGGCGGCGGACATCAGCCAACGCCTGATCGCCCACGGCCGCGCTGCCGATACGCCGGTGGCGGTGATCAGTCGCGGCACGCGCGCCGATCAGCAGGTGCAGATCGGCACGCTGGATCAACTGGAACATCTGGCCCAACGGGCGCCGCTGCCGGCGCTGCTGGTGATTGGCGAAGTGGTGGAACTGCACCATCAAATCGCCTGGTTCGGGCATCAATCGCAGACGGAAGGGGCCGCGCGCCCGGCCGTCGTGAATTTGGCATAGGCAAGGCTTTTAAGGACCTGTTATGGACGAAAAACGACTCACTCATTTGCGGCAATTGGAGGCGGAGAGTATCCATATCATCCGTGAAGTCGCCGCTGAATTCGCCAACCCGGTGATGCTGTATTCCATCGGCAAAGACTCTTCCGTGATGCTGCATTTGGCGCGCAAGGCGTTCTTCCCCGGCACGCTGCCGTTCCCGCTGCTGCACGTCGATACCGGCTGGAAGTTCCGCGAAATGTACGAGTTCCGCGATCGCACCGCGAAAGAGTACGGCTTCGAGCTGCTGGTGCATAAAAATCCGGAAGGGGTGGCGATGGGCATCAACCCGTTCGTGCACGGCAGCGCCAAGCATACCGACATCATGAAGACCGAGGGCCTGAAGCAGGCGTTGAACAAGTACGGTTTCGACGCCGCCTTCGGCGGTGCGCGGCGCGACGAGGAGAAATCGCGCGCCAAAGAGCGCATCTATTCGTTCCGCGATCGCTTCCACCGCTGGGATCCGAAAAACCAGCGGCCGGAGCTGTGGCACAACTACAACGGCCAGATCAACAAAGGGGAGAGCATCCGCGTCTTCCCGCTGTCGAACTGGACCGAGCTGGACATCTGGCAGTACATCTTCCTGGAAAAGATCGACATCGTGCCGCTGTACCTGGCGAAACCGCGCCCGGTGGTGGAACGCGACGGCATGCTGATGATGGTGGACGACGATCGCATCGATCTGCAGCCGGGCGAAGTGATCAGCCAGCGCATGGTGCGTTTCCGCACCCTGGGGTGTTGGCCGCTGACCGGCGCAGTGGATTCGCAGGCGCAAACCCTGCCGGAGATCATCGAAGAGATGCTGGTCTCCACCACCAGTGAACGCCAGGGGCGGATGATCGACCGCGATCAGTCCGGCTCGATGGAGCTGAAAAAGCGTCAAGGGTATTTCTAAGGAGCCGCCGGATGAACAACGCAATTGCACAACAAATCGCTGACCAGGGCGGCGTCGAATCCTACCTGCACGCGCAGCAACACAAGAGCCTGCTGCGCTTTCTGACCTGCGGCAGCGTCGACGACGGCAAAAGCACCCTGATAGGTCGCCTGCTGCACGATACCCGCCAGATCTACGAGGATCAGCTGTCGACGCTGCACAGCGACAGCAAACGCATCGGCACCCAGGGCGAGAAGCTCGATCTGGCGCTGTTGGTGGACGGCCTGCAGGCCGAGCGCGAGCAGGGCATCACCATCGACGTGGCCTATCGCTATTTCTCGACCGAAAAACGCAAATTTATCATCGCCGATACCCCAGGGCATGAGCAGTACACCCGCAACATGGCCACCGGCGCCTCCACCTGCGATCTGGCGATCCTGTTGATCGACGCGCGCAAAGGGGTACTGGACCAGACTCGTCGCCACAGTTTTATCGCAACCCTGCTGGGCATTCGCCATCTGGTGGTGGCGGTGAACAAAATGGATCTGGTGGACTACCAGGAAACGGTGTTCGAGCAGTTCAAACAGGATTACCTGACCTTTGCCCAGCAGCTGCCAGGCGATCTGGACATCAAATTCGTGCCGCTGTCGGCGCTGGACGGCGACAACGTGGCGAGCGAAAGCGCCCATATGCCGTGGTACAGCGGCCCGACGCTGCTGGAAGTGCTGGAGAGCGTTGACGTGGTCAGCGAGCGAGAAAACCAGCCGCTGCGCTTCCCGGTGCAGTACGTCAACCGCCCGAACCTCGATTTTCGCGGCTATGCCGGCACGCTGTCCGCCGGCGTGGTGCGGGTGGGGCAACGGGTCAAAGTGCTGCCTTCCGGCGTGGAGTCCAGCGTGGCGCGCATCGTGACCTTCGACGGCGATCTGCAAGAGGCGGTGCCGGGCGAGGCGATTACGCTGGTGCTGAAGGATGAGGTGGACATCAGCCGCGGCGATCTGCTGGTCGACGCCGGCGAAAGCCTGCAGGCGGCGCAGAGCGCGCTGGTGGACGTGGTATGGATGGCCGAGCAGCCGCTGGTGCCGGGCCAGAGCTACGACATCAAGATCGCCGGTAAAAAGACCCGCGCCCGCGTGGAGAGTATCCGCCATCAGGTGGAGATCAATACGCTGGCGCAGCACCCGGCAGACACGTTGCCGCTTAACGGCATCGGTCTGGTGGAGCTGACCTTCGACGAGCCGCTGGTGCTGGACAGCTATCAGAGCAATCACGACACCGGCGGGCTGATCTTCATCGATCGCATGAGCAACGTCACGGTAGGCGCCGGTCTGGTGCGCGAAACGCTGCAGGCCACCCCGGCGGCGCACGGCGAGTTCAGTGCCTTCGAGCTGGAGCTGAATGCGCTGGTGCGTAAGCACTTCCCGCACTGGGGCGCACGTGATCTGCTCGGTGGTCGATAAGGTGGCCGCTGAACTGAGGGCGACCGGGCCGGACGATGAGAACGTGGTTTGGCATCCGCATGCGGTGACGCGCGCGGATCGCGAAGCGCGCAGCGGCCATCGCGGCGTGGTGCTGTGGTTTACCGGGCTGTCCGGCTCGGGCAAATCCACCGTCGCCGGCGCGCTGGAGCAGGCGCTGCACGAGCTCGGCGTCAGCACCTATCTGCTGGACGGCGATAACGTGCGCCACGGCCTGTGCCGCGATCTCGGCTTCTCTGACGAGGATCGGCGCGAGAACATCCGCCGGGTGGGGGAAGTGGCCAAACTGATGGTGGATGCCGGGCTGGTGGTGCTGACCGCGTTTATTTCGCCGCACCGCGCCGAGCGGCAGATGGTGCGCGAAATGCTCGGCGACGATCGCTTTATCGAAGTGTTCGTCGACACGCCGTTGGCGATCTGCGAGGCGCGCGATCCGAAGGGATTGTATAAAAAAGCGCGCGCCGGCGAACTGCGCAACTTCACCGGTATCGACGCGGTTTACGAGGCGCCGCAGCAGCCGGAAATCCACCTTGATGGCCAACAATTGGTAACAAATTTGATTGCGCAATTGTTAGACGTGTTGCGTGGCCAGGCTATTATCAAACCCTGAATTCAAAAAAAGCGTGTGGCGTTTTTCGCCATGCGCTTTTTACTCTAAGCCGCCGCAGAGCGAGCCGAATAACCAGGGATCACTATGCAAAATGTCACGCCTATCTTGATCGACTCCAAGCAGTCAAAACAGGAGAGAGAGGAGCCTTCTTATTCTTTCCTGGGCGGCGTCAGCGGCTTTGTTTTCTACTGGCTGGCGTTCGCGTTGCCGTTCCTGGTTTACGGTTCCAACACGCTGTTTTTCCTGCTCTATACCTGGCCGTTCTTCCTGGCGCTGATGCCGCTGTCGGTGCTGATCGGCATCACCCTCAGCATGCTGTTGCGCGGCCGTCTGATCCTGACGCTGCTGCTGACCGGCGCCATCGTGCTGTGCCTGTTCTGGCTGGTGTTCAGCTTCTTGACCGGGTGGTGAGAGAGCGGGCGCCGATGCCGGCGCCCGAAGGATTGCAAAGCGGTGCCGAAGGTTACAAAACTTTGCTCAGAAACGCCTGTGTGCGCGGATTGGCCGGATGGCTGAAGATCTGCTGCGGCGCACCTTCCTCCTGAATGATCCCCTGATCGATAAACAGCACTCGATCGGCCACCTCGCGGGCAAAGCCCATCTCATGCGTGACCACCACCATGGTCATGCCCTCGTGCGCCAGCGATTTCATCACCGCCAACACTTCGCCCACCAGCTCCGGATCGAGCGCGGAGGTGGGTTCGTCAAACAGCATGATCTTCGGCTCCATCGCCAGCGCGCGGGCGATCGCTACCCGCTGCTGCTGGCCGCCGGAGAGGCTGTTGGGGTAGGCGTCTATCTTGTCGAGCAGCCCGACCTTGTGCAGCAGCTGCTCGGCTTGCGCGATGGCTTCGGCGCGCGGCCGTTTCTTCACGCTCACCGGTGCCATGATGATGTTTTCCAACACCGTCATGTGCGGGAACAGGTTGAAGCGCTGGAACACCATACCTACGCTTTCACGCATCTTGTTTAGGTCGGTTTTTTGATCGTGAACGGCGAAGCCGTTGACCTCGATCTCGCCGCCGGAGAGCGTTTCCAGCGCGTTGATGCAGCGCAGGAAGGTGCTCTTCCCGGAGCCGGAAGGGCCGATGACGCACACCACTTCGTTGGCGGCGATCCGGCAGGAAATGCCGCGCAGCACGTGGCTCTCGCCGAACTGTTTTTGCAGGTTATGTACGCGAATCACTTTTACCGAACCTCTTTTCCATGTGTTGCACCAGCAGCGAGAGCAGGAAGGTGATGACCCAATAGACCAGCGAAATGGTCAGGTAGGGCTCCCAATAGGTGGCGTAGGCGCCGGAGACGGTGCGGGCGGCATAGGCCAGATCCGCCAGGCCGATGGCGGAGGCCAGCGACGAATCCTTGACGATGGCGATGGCGTTGTTGCCCAGCGGCGGCAGCATGCGGCGGAAGGCCTGCGGCAGGATCACCTGGCGCATGGTCTTGCCGTAGCTCATGCCCAGCGAGCGCGAGGCCTCCATCTGGCCGCGGTCAATCGACTGGATCCCGGCGCGGAAGATCTCCGACACATAGGCGCCGGCGTTGAGCGTGATCGCCACTACGCAGGAGAGAAAGGCACCGTAGTCGGCGCGCAGCGCGCGGGCAAAATCGACGCTCATCAGGCCGCTGGTGACCAGCAGGCCGTCGCGCGGGTTGATGAACAGCGGCACCAGTGCGAAGTGCACCACCATGATCTGCACGAACAGCGGCGTGCCGCGAAAGGCGCTGATGTAAATGCGCACCGGCCACTGAACGCCGTAATGCAGGATAGGTTTCCAGATGCCGTGCGGCGCTTGCGCCAAACGGCCCAGCCCGAGGATCAATCCCCAGGTGGTGCCGAGCAGTACGCAGATAATGGTGCATTTGATGGTCATCCAGGCACCTTCCATAAACAGCGGCGCGTATTCCTGGATGATCTCCCAGCGGAAGTTCAAAAGGTATTCCTTCTTGGTAGGCTGAAACGGTGGTGCGCCGACGGCCTGGCGGGCGCCGGCGACAGGGCATTATTCCGCCGGCAGCGTCGGTACGTTGCTGTCGAACCAGGTTTGGTAAATCTTGGCGTAGGTGCCGTCGGCGACGATTTTCTTCAGGCCGGCGTTGATCTTGTTGCGCAGTTCGTCGTTGCCTTTGGCGACGGCGATGCCGAAATACTGGCGCTCGAACTTGGCGTCGGGCACCAGCTTGAAGGCTTTCTCAGGATGGGTTTTGATATAGAACTTGGCCACGCCGACGTCGCCGACCGCCGCGCCGATGCCGTCTTCATACAGCTCCTGCAGCATCAGCGGGGTATTGTCGAAGCGCTTGATGGCGGTGCTGTTTTTGCCCAGCACGTCGGACACCACGATGTCGCCGGTGCTGGAGTTCACCACGCCGACCTTCAGCGCTTTCAGCGCGGCGATGGAGTCTACCGTCGAGTCCTGCGGCACCACGATAGCCTGCTCGGCCGGGAAGTAAGGCGCCGAGAAATCAACCATTTGTTTGCGCTTGTCGGTGATGGTGATGCCGGAAATGATGATGTCGCGATCGCCGGAATTCAACGTGGCGAAGATCCCCTCCCACGGCGTATTGATCAGTTTGATCTGGAAGCCTTCGGCCTTGGCCACCGCTTTGATGATGTCGATGTCGAAACCTTCCAGCTGTTTTTGGCTGTTTTCAAACTCGAACGGCCGATAGGTGCCGCCGGAACCGACGACGTAGGTAGGTTCAGCCGCCAACGCGGCGGTGGAGAAGGTGGCGGCCAGGCAGGCGCCGATCAGAACTAAACGTTTTAACATCGCGATCCCCGATAATGAAAGGTTATATATTGGAATTATTTATGCACTGGTAGTGCATAAAAATAAGCTTCAATGAATGAAAGCACAACCCCTGCATAAGGATTATTCTTTCTATGGTGGTAAATATTCACTTTTTGCATTGTGGCGGAGTAAGCGATGGGGCAGAAAGCGGCGGTGCAGTGGTTCTTGCTGCATAATGGGTGAAGGGCAGTGTGTGCCTCATTGGAAAACGCGTCGTGCGCATCGGGTGTAAGGGGCTTTTTTTGCCGCTTTCGCCGCGGAATTGGGCGATAAACTCGGGAACCCTTCATCCGTATTCTGAATTTGGCGTTGAAATGCCGCTCTCAGTGTGGAGTCCAACGAAAAGTTGTGGGATGATTGGTCGGTTTTTCAGGGGGCGGAGATGGGAAAACTTACGCTGCTATTGCTGGCATTGCTCGGTTGGTTACAGTATTCACTGTGGCTGGGCAAAAATGGTATTCACGATTACGTGCGAGTCAATGAAGACGTTGCGGTCCAACAGGGCAACAACGCCAAGTTGAAAGCGCGTAACGATCAGCTGTTTGCCGAAATCGATGATTTGAACGGCGGTCAGGAAGCGATCGAAGAGCGAGCGCGTAATGAGCTGGGCATGATCAAGCCCGGTGAGACTTTCTATCGTCTGGTTCCTGACCAATCCAGACGCAACGCGGCGTCTTCCTCGCAAAATAACGCACAAAAATAACGCATGAATCACTCCGCAGGCACCTTTCCCTCGGTGATTGCCGTCCTGCCCGCTGCCGGTATCGGCAGCCGCATGCAGGCGGAATGCCCGAAGCAATATTTAACCATCGGTCGGCACAGCATCGTCGAGCACGCTATCCATGCCCTGTTGTGTCATCCGCGCATTGAGCGGGTGATCGTGGCGATCGGCCCCGAAGATCGCCAGTTCGAACAGTTGCCGATCGCCCAGGATCCGCGGGTGATCGTCACTGAGGGGGGCAAACAGCGCGCCGATTCGGTGATGGCCGGGCTTAAACTGGCGGGCGATGCGGACTGGGTGCTGGTGCACGACGCTGCACGTCCCTGCCTGCACGCCGACGATCTCGAGCGCCTGCTGGCGATCACCGCACACAGCAAGGTCGGCGGCATTCTCGCCGCCCCGGTGCGCGACACCATGAAACGCGCCGAACCCGGCCGCGAAACCATCGCCCACACCGTCGAACGCCAGGATCTGTGGCACGCGCTGACGCCGCAGCTGTTTCCGCTGCCGCTGCTCAAGCAGTGCCTGCAGCGCGCGCTGGATGAAGGTGCGAACGTCACCGACGAAGCCTCGGCGCTGGAGCATTGCGGTTATCATCCGCAGCTGATCGCCGGCCGGGCGGACAACATTAAAGTAACGCGGCCGGAGGATTTGGCGCTGGCGGCGTTTTATTTGACTCAGTTGGACAATTAAGGAGCGCATCATGCGTATCGGTCACGGTTTTGACGTACATAAATTCGGCGGCGAAGGCCCGCTGGTGATCGGTGGCGTTCGCATCCCTTACGACAAAGGTTTGCTGGCCCACTCCGACGGCGACGTCGCGCTGCATGCCGCGACCGACGCCCTGCTGGGCGCGGCGGCGCTGGGCGATATCGGCAAGCTGTTCCCCGATACCGATCCGGCGTTCAAAGGCGCCGACAGCCGCGAACTGCTGCGCGAAGCCTGGAAACGCATCCGCGCCAAAGGGTACCGCCTCGGCAACCTCGATATCACCATCATCGCCCAGGCGCCGAAAATGGCGCCGCACATCCCGCAGATGCGCGTCTTCCTGGCGGAAGATCTGCAGTGCCATATGGATGACGTCAACGTGAAGGCCACCACCACCGAGCAGCTCGGTTTCACCGGGCGCGGCGAGGGCATCGCCTGCGAAGCGGTCGCCTTGCTGATCAAGGAATAACCGCATGGATATGGCGAATCTGACCTGGCTGCATGGCCGGCCGCAGAGCACCGGGGTGTTGAAAGCCAATCCGGAAGATTTCGTGGTGGTGGAAGACCTGGGCTTTGCGCCGGACGGTGAAGGCGAGCACGTACTGGTGAACATCCGTAAAAACGGCTGCAATACCCAGTTCGTGGCCGATTACCTGGCGCGCTTCGCCGGTATTCACGCCCGTGCCGTCAGCTATGCCGGCTTGAAGGATCGCCACGCGGTGACCGAGCAGTGGTTCTGCCTGCATATGCCGGGTAAGGACACGCCGGATTTCTCCCGGTTTACGCTGGAAGGCTGCGAGGTGCTCTCGTACGCCCGCCACCTGCGTAAAATGCGCATCGGCAACCTGAAGGGCAACCACTTTACGTTGGTGCTGCGCCAGATTTCCGACCGGCAGGACGTGGAACGCCGCCTGCAGGCCATCGCCGCGCAGGGCGTGCCGAACTACTTCGGCAGCCAGCGTTTCGGCCGCGGCGGCAACAACCTGGTGATGGCGCGCCGCTGGGCGAATGACGAAATTCGCGTCAAAGAGCGCAGCAAGCGTAGTTTCTACCTGTCCGCCAGCCGCAGCGCGCTGTTTAATCAGGTCACGAGCAGGCGCCTGGCCGACGGCCTGCAGCGCACCGTGCTGGAAGGTGACGCCCTGCAGCTGAGCGGCCGCGGCAGCTGGTTTGTCGCCAAAGCCGATGAGCTGGAGACGCTGCAACAGCGCCTGGATGCTGGCGAGCTGGTTGTCACCGCGACGTTGCCGGGCGACGGCGAGCCGGGTACTGCCGGCGATGCGTTGGCATTTGAACAACAATGCTTGGCGGAGCAGCCGGAATTGCTTACGCTTTTAAAGCGCGAGCGTGTCGAACCCGCTCGTCGGGCCCTGCTGTTGCAGCCGCAAAATATGCTGTGGAACTGGTGGGATGACGTTACCGTGGAACTGCGCTTCTGGCTGCCGGCAGGCAGCTTCGCCACCAGCGTAGTTCGCGAGATCATGCAGCAGGATGACAGTGATGCGGATATTGCTGAGTAACGATGACGGCGTCAGCGCTCCGGGCATTCAGGTGCTGGCGGCGGCGCTGCGGGAATTCGCCGAGGTGCAGGTCGTGGCGCCGGATCGTAACCGCAGCGGCTCTTCCAATGCGCTGACGCTGGAATCGCCGCTGCGCACGCAGACGCTGGCCAACGGCGATATTGCGGTGCTGCAGGGGACGCCGACCGACTGTGTCTATCTTGGCGTCAACGCACTGATGCATCCGGCACCGGATATCGTGGTCTCTGGCATCAACGCCGGGCCGAATTTGGGCGACGACGTCATCTATTCCGGCACCGTCGCAGCGGCGATGGAGGGCCGGCATTTGGGGCTGCCCGCATTGGCGGTGTCGTTGAACGGCCACCAGCACTATGCGACTGCCGCCGTCATTACCTGCCGTATCCTGCGCGCGTTGCGGCGTGAGCCGTTGCGTACCGGAAAAATCCTGAATATCAACGTACCGGATCTGCCCCTGGCGGAGATTAGAGGCCTGCGCGTTACCCGCTGCGGCAGCCGCCATCCCGCCGACAAGGTGTTCTGCCAGCAGGATCCGCGCGGACAAAATCTCTACTGGATCGGGCCGCCTGGTGATAAATTTGATGTCGGGCCGGATACCGACTTTGCGGCGGTGGAACAAGGCTATGTGGCGATCACGCCGCTGCAGGTGGATTTGACCGCCTACGCGGCGCAGGAAGTCGTGAAAACATGGTTAACCAAGGCAGAGGTTAGCGGGGAATGGTGAACAAGCGTATGCAAACATTGCTGACGCAGCTGCGGCAGCAGGGGATCCGGGACGAAAAGCTGCTACGGGCGATCGAAGCGGTGCCGCGCGAGCGTTTTGTCGACGAAGCGCTGGATCATAAGGCCTACGAAAACACCGCGCTGCCGATCGGCTCCGGCCAGACCATTTCCCAGCCTTATATGGTGGCGCGGATGACCGAGCTGCTGAATTTGAAGCCCACTTCACGGGTGCTGGAGATCGGCACCGGTTCCGGTTATCAGACCGCTATCCTGGCACATCTGGTGCAACACGTTTGTTCCGTCGAGCGCATCAAGGGGCTGCAGTGGCAGGCCAAGCGCCGCCTGAAGCAGCTCGATCTTCATAATGTTTCCACCCGCCACGGCGACGGCTGGCAGGGCTGGGCATCGCGCGGTCCGTTCGATGCGATCATCGTCACCGCCGCACCGCCGGAGATCCCGCAGGCGCTGGTGGAACAATTGGACGACGGCGGCATTTTGGTGCTGCCGGTGGGCGAGCAGGCCCAAACCCTCAAACGCATTCAACGCCATGGCAACGAGTTCGTTGTCGATGCGGTGGAAGCGGTGCGCTTTGTCCCGCTGGTGAAAGGCGAATTGGCCTAGCGATTGTCTGATTTTTCGACCGTCTGCAAAATCTGTTGCACTTTCATCACGTCCGGATAAGGTTTTCTCGTTCCAATCAGGCTAATTTTCACTAGAATTGGCCTTTCTACGTAGTTGTCTTATGGTGCGGCAACGCCAATGTGGTTAGCATTGGCGCGCGTTTTGATGCTCCGGCGGGAGATGACCTGGCGTTCAGGGATCGGCCGGCGGCGCCTTTACATCGCAGGGACTGGGAAGTGGCAAAAGCTCGGCTACGATGTAAAGGGTATTTTGGATATATCACTGATATTGCTGTCATGGGGGAAGCATGAGCACGGGAAGCCCAATGATTACGTTACGCCGGGTAGCGGTGTGTACGATGGTAAGTTTGTGGTTGGCGGGTTGTACGAACAATGCCTCGACGTCGGCCCCTATCAGCAGCGTGGGTGGCGGCGGTGCCGTTCCATCCGGCAATAATAATGGCGGGGCGCAGCAGGTCAGCCCCGAGGGCCGCATTGTCTATAACCGCAGTTATAACGCTATCCCTAAAGGGAGCTACAGCGGCGGTGAAACCTATACGGTCAAGCGCGGCGACACGCTGTTTTATATCGCCTGGATCACCGGCAACGATTTCCGCGACCTGGCGCAGCGCAACAATATTCCTGAGCCATACAGCCTGAATGTTGGCCAAACCATTCAGCTTGGTAATGGTTCTGCCAACGGCGGCGGCGGCATGCTGGCGACGACAGACGCGACCAAAGGCGGCGTTCCGAAGCCACCTTCCAGCTCCCAGATCCAGACGGCAACGGTTGATTCTCAATCAACTAACGCGTATTCTGAAAACTCGGGTAAACAGAATGTAGGTAAGATGTTACCTGCAGCAGGTGCCGCAGCGGTTGGGACCGCGACTGCGCCTGTTACCGCACCGGAAGCCGCTCCACCCGTGAGCAGCACCGTCAGCAACAGTTCTCCGGTCAGTACCTGGAGATGGCCGACTGACGGTAAGATTATTGATAACTTTTCCTCATCAGAAGGTGGGAATAAGGGCGTCGATATCGCCGGTTCCCGTGGGCAGCCTATCTTCGCTACCGCCGATGGCCGCGTAGTGTATGCCGGCAACGCTTTACGGGGTTACGGTAATCTAATCATCATCAAACACAATGATGATTACCTGAGCGCCTACGCTCATAACGACACAATGCTGGTCCGGGAACAACAAGAAGTGAAGGCGGGTCAAAAAATAGCCACCATGGGTAGCACCGGTACCAGTTCAGTACGTTTGCATTTTGAAATTCGTTACAAGGGGAAATCCGTAAACCCGCTGCGTTATCTTCCGCAGCGATAGATTGGGCAGAATACGCTGAGATTCTGCTCGCGGTATCACGGGTAGGAGCAGCATATGAGCCAAAATACGCTGAAAGTTAACGAGTTACATGATGATGCGGATTTCGACGAGAATGGAGCTGAGGCTGAGTCGTTTGATGAAAAAGCGCTGGTAGAAGAAGAGACCAGCGAGAACGATTTAGCGGAAGAAGAGCTGTTGTCTCAAGGCGTTACGCAACGCGTATTGGATGCGACGCAGCTCTATCTGGGTGAGATCGGTTATTCACCTCTGCTGACCGCAGAGGAAGAAGTCTATTTTGCGCGGCGTGCTCTGCGCGGTGACGTGCCGTCCCGCCGCCGCATGATTGAAAGCAACCTGCGGCTGGTGGTGAAAATCGCCCGCCGCTACAGCAACCGCGGTCTGGCGCTGCTGGATCTGATCGAAGAGGGTAACCTCGGTCTGATTCGCGCAGTGGAAAAATTCGACCCGGAACGCGGTTTCCGCTTCTCCACTTACGCAACCTGGTGGATCCGTCAGACGATTGAACGGGCGATCATGAACCAAACCCGTACCATTCGTTTGCCTATCCATATCGTCAAAGAACTGAATGTCTATCTGCGCACCGCGCGCGAGCTTTCCCACAAGCTGGATCATGAACCGAGCGCTGAAGAGATTGCCGAGCAACTCGACAAGCCGGTGGATGACGTCAGCCGCATGCTGCGTCTGAATGAACGCATCACCTCGGTGGATACGCCGCTGGGCGGGGATTCGGAGAAAGCGCTGCTGGACATTCTGGCCGACGAGAAGGACAACGGGCCTGAAGACACCACGCAAGACGACGATATGAAGCAAAGCATCGTCAAATGGTTGTTCGAACTGAACGCCAAACAGCGTGAAGTGTTGGCGCGTCGTTTCGGCCTGCTGGGCTATGAAGCGGCGACGCTGGAAGACGTAGGCCGGGAGATTGGCCTGACGCGTGAGCGCGTTCGTCAGATTCAGGTTGAAGGCCTGCGCCGCCTGCGTGAGATTCTGCAGATGCAGGGCCTGAGCATTGAGGCGCTGTTCCGCGAATAACGCCGGTTGTTGAACCGCATCAAATAAAAACGGTGAGCATGATGCTCACCGTTTTTTTATGCCCGCGTTTGGCACCAGACTACACCATATTTTTCAGCCGGTAGATCCATTCCAGCGCCTGGCGTGGCGACAGGGAATCCGGATCCAGCGCCTCCAGGGCTTCTACCGCCGGCGAGGTCTCTTCCTGCAGCAGCGTCATCTGGGTGGCATCGACGCTGCCCGAGGCGGTGTGGCTGGAGATAGACTCCAGCTCGCGCAGCTTCTGACGGGCGCGCTTGATGACGTCGCGCGGCACGCCGGCCAGCGCGGCGACCGCCAGGCCATAGCTTTTGCTGGCAGCCCCGTCCTGCACGCTGTGCATGAAGGCGATGGTATCGCCATGTTCGAGCGCGTCCAGATGCACGTTGACCACGCCTTCCATTTTCTCCGGTAGCGTCGTCAGCTCGAAGTAGTGGGTGGCGAACAGCGTCATCGCCTTGATGCGGTTGGCCAGGTTCTCGGCGCAGGCCCAGGCCAGCGACAGGCCGTCGTAAGTGGAGGTGCCGCGGCCGATTTCATCCATCAACACCAGGCTGTGCTCGGTGGCGTTGTGCAGAATGTTGGCGGTTTCGGTCATCTCCACCATGAAGGTAGAGCGGCCGGAAGCCAGATCGTCCGCCGCGCCGACGCGGGTGAAGATGCGATCCACCGGGCCGATGGTGGCCTTGGTGGCCGGCACGTAACTGCCGATGTGCGCCATCAGCACGATCAGCGCCGTTTGCCGCATATAAGTGCTTTTACCGCCCATGTTCGGGCCGGTGATGATCAGCATGCGGCGCTGTGGCGACAGGGTGAGCGGGTTGGAGATAAACGGCTCACTCAGCACCTGCTCTACCACCGGGTGGCGGCCTTCGGTAATGCGGATCCCCGGCTGTTCACTCATGGTTGGGCAAGCGTAGTTCAGGGTATCGGCGCGCTCGGCCAGGTTGGCCAGCACGTCCAGCTCGGCCAGTGCGGCGGCGCTTTGCTGCAGTTCCGCCAGGTGCGGCAGCAGCAGATCAAACAGCTCGTCGTACAGGCTTTTCTCGATCGCCAGCGCCTTACCCTTGGAGGTGAGCACTTTGTCTTCGTACTCTTTCAATTCCGGGATGATGTAGCGCTCGGCGTTTTTCAGCGTCTGACGGCGCACATAGTGGATCGGCACCAGGTGGCTTTGGCCGCGGCTGACCTGAATGTAGTAGCCGTGTACGCCGTTAAAACCGACCTTGAGCGTATCCAGCCCCAGCTTTTCACGCTCGCGGATCTCCAGCCGATCGAGGTAGTCGCTGGCGCCGTCGGCCAGTGCGCGCCACTCGTCCAGTTCGCTGTTGTACCCGGGGGCGATCACGCCGCCGTCGCGCACCAGCACCGGCGGCGATTCAATGACCGCGCGTTCCAGCAGCTCACGCAGCTCGTCGAACTGGCCCACCTGTGACAGCAGCTGCTGCACGTGCGGGGTGTCCACGTCTTGCAGCAGCGCGCGGATGTCCGGCAGTTGCTGGAAAGCATGGCGCATGCGCGCCAGATCGCGCGGCCGCGCGGTGCGCAGCGCCAGACGCGCCAAAATTCGCTCCTGATCGCCCACCTGACGCAGAGAAGGCTGCAGATCGGTGAACAGGTCCTGCAATGCGCCGATCGCCTGTTGGCGGGCGGTGAGAACCTTGATATCGCGGGTCGGCATGTGCAGCCAGCGTTTCAGCATGCGGCTGCCCATCGGCGTGACCGTGCGATCGAGGATCGCCGCCAGCGTGTTGTCGCTGCCGCCGGACAGGCTTTGCGTCAGCTCCAGATTGCGGCGGGTCGCGGCGTCCATGATGATGCCGTCCTGCTGGCGCTCCATGGTGAGGCCGCGAATGTGCGGCAGTGAAGTGCGCTGGGTATCTTTGACGTACTGCAGCAGGCAGCCGGCGGCGCGCAGCGCCTGGTGCGCCTGCTCGACGCCAAAGCCGGTCAGATCGCGGGTGCCGAACTGCAGGTTGAGCTGCTGACGCGCGGTCTCAAGCTCGAATTCCCACAGTGGGCGGCGGCGCAGGCCGTGGCGCTGTTCTATGAGCGCCATTTGTTCGAAGGTTTCCGGGTAGAGCAGCTCGGCCGGATTGGTGCGCTGCAGCTCGGCGGCCATGGTTTCCTGATCCTGCGGCTCGGCGACGCGGAAGCGGCCGGAGCTGACGTCCAGCGTGGCGTAGCCGAAACCGCGCGCGTCCTGCCAGATCGCCGCCAGCAGGTTGTCCTGACGCTCTTGCAGCAGCGCTTCGTCGGTGATGGTGCCGGGGGTGACGATACGCACCACTTTGCGTTCGACCGGCCCTTTGCTGGTGGCCGGATCGCCGATCTGCTCGCAGATGGCGACGGACTCGCCGAGCTGCACCAGCTTGGCCAGGTAGTTCTCCACCGCGTGGTGCGGCACGCCGGCCATCGGGATCGGTTCACCCGCCGAGGCGCCGCGTTTGGTCAGCGAGATATCCAGCAGTTGGGAAGCGCGCTTGGCGTCGTCGTAAAACAGCTCGTAGAAGTCGCCCATGCGGTAGAACAGCAGGATTTCAGGATGCTGGGCCTTGAGGCGCAGGTACTGCTGCATCATTGGCGTGTGCGAATCGAGTTTATCGGTGCTATTCATGCGATTATTTTTCCAATCCATTGAATGTAAAGGTCACTGTGATTTTCATTGTCATCATTCGCTATCACATTGTTTCAGCAGGCGCCGCCCCCTTTAGCGCTTGCCGGGCGGCGCAAATCAAATCATCAAAACGCCAGACGGCGCGCTCAAACCCGAGGTTTGCACAGACGCTTATACTAGCCCAGCGGGCAATCGGCTGTCACAGGTAAAAATGGGAAGCGCTGCGCAAGGCCGGTTTGTAACGCAGCGAGATTGTTGTTCGCCTGCGGGCAACAACGCAAGTCGCCGCCCGCAGTGGTGGTGGAAAGGTTATTGCGCGGCGGTGAGAGGCAAAGGCAGTTGATAGAGGCGGAAGCTGTCGGGCACTTCGGTTTCATGGCCGGGCAGCAGGCGGTGGCGGATGCGCGATTCGCTGACGAAGGCGCAGCCTTGTGGCGTGATAGTCAGGTTGACCGGCGATTCCATGCCTTCGCGCAAGATCTCAATCCGGTGCATGCCTGCCGCCTTGGGGGAAGGGATCCGCAGGATCCGCCCCTGGCCGCTCTGGATCCCGTTTTCCAGCACGATCAGCGCGCCGTCCGGTGCCAACCCCATCCCGTCCGGGTTTTCGATGAGGCGCGGCAGCTGCATTTCCGTCAGCTGCGGCTTTGGATCGTTATAGCTGAGGGTGTAGAGCTTACCGGTGCCGAAATTGGCGACTGCCATCAGCCGGTCGTCGAGCAGCACGATCCCGGCGGCCCCCAACCCGCTGGGAGCCGCCAATTGCGGATCCCGATACAGCGTACTGAATGCCGTTTCGCCCGGCCGCAGGCGCAGGATGCCGCCGCCGCGGGTTTCCGTCACGTACACCGTGCCGTCTGCGCCAAGCACGATATCGTTGCCCATTTCCCCCGCCGGCAGCGCCAGGCTGCGGTTGAGGGTGCCATCCACGACGTTCAGCGCATAGATGCGGTTGGCGCGCGTTTTGCCGCCGGAGAGAAAGTCCGGCGAGTTCCCCCACAGCAGCCCGCGCCGTTCGTCCAGCCGCAGCGCGTTTGAGGCGAACACCGTGTCAGCGCCGGGGAAGAAGGTTTCCCACGCCTGACCCGGCCGTTTGCGCAGCACGTTGCCGCTGGTGATCAGCCCGACATACAGCGTACCGTCCGCCGCGCGGGCGATGCCGTTGGGGTAAAGTGCGCCGGGCGGCAGCGTTATGCTGCTTTCTGTGCAGTCTGCGCTGACGGCGGCCTGCGCCGGCGCGCTAAGGGTGAATGCGGCAGCGAGGGTGAACAACGCCGCTCGCGCGGTAACAGCGTATGACATGTTTCTCTCCGGGAATGAGGGAAAGGGGGCTACCAGCGCTCGGGGCGGGCAGCGTGTGCCATTGGCGCCTCCAGCGCGGCCACGTCTTCCGGCGATAGCCTGAGGTCGAGCGCCGCCAGCGCATCCTGCAGATGGTGTGGCTTGGACATGCCCACCAGCGGCGACGCTACGCCGGGTTTGGCCAACAGCCAGGCCAGCGCGATCTGCGCCGGTGGAACGCTGTGCACGGCCGCCACCTCCGCTACGGCAGCGACGGTGCATTCCACCTCGTTTCTGCCGCCGTACCAACGGGGCGCCTGTTCGTCGGTGGCGGCGCGCAGCGTGCCGCCACTGGCGGAGCCGGCCAACACGCCGCGGGCCAGCGGCGACCAGGGCGTCAGGCCAAGACCTTCCTCCAGGCACAGCGGGATCAATTCTTCTTCGTCTTCACGCGTCACCAGGTTGTATTGGCTTTGCAACGAAATAAACGGCGCCAGGCGGTGCTGACGTTGAAAGGCCAGCATTTTCATCAGGCGCCAGGCGTGCAGTGAAGACGCGCCGAGATAGCGGATCTTGCCCGCCCGCACCAGGCCGTCGAGGGTGTCGGCAGTTTCTTCGATCGGCGTTTCGGTGTCGAAGCGGTGCAGGACGAACAAATCGAGGTAATCCGTTCCTAGCCGCTGCAAGGAGGCGTCGACGCTGTGCAGCAGGTGCTTGCGCGACAGCCCGCGGCTGTTCGGCTGCGCGTCCATCGGAAAGTAGGCTTTGGTGGCGATCACCACGTCTTCACGACGGGCGAACGCCTTCAGCGCGCGGCCGAGAATGCGCTCGCTTTCTCCGCCGGAGTAAATGTTGGCGGTATCGAAAAAATTGATGCCCGCCTCCAGCGCCTCACGGATAAAGGGGCGCGCTTGCTCTTCTTTCAGCACCCAGGGCCGCCAGGCCGGATCGCCGTAGGTCATGCCGCCCAGACAAAGGCGGGACACCTGCAGGCCGCTGTCGCCAAGCCGAACGTAGTTCATGGCGTCGCCCCCTCAACGCATGCCGGCGATGGTGTAACCGCCGTCCACCAGCAGGCTTTGGCCGGTGATGAAGCGGGCTTCGTCCGTCGCCAGCCACAGCGCCACATCGCCGATGTCTTCCGATTCGCCCAGGCGGCCGGCGGGCGTGTGGGCGATAAAGGGCGCGAACGCCGCGCTGTCAGCCACGCTGCCGCGCGCCATCGGCGTGTCGATGATGCCGGGGTTGATGTTGTTGACGCGGATGCCCTGGCCGCTGTATTCGAGCGCCACCGCGCGGATCATCGCATCGAGCGCGCCTTTGCTGGCGGAATAGCTGGATGAGCCGGCGAGCGCGCCGTGGGTCAGCCAGGAGGAGGTGTTAACGATCACGCCGCCTGAATGTTGCGCCAGGAAGGTTTCAATCTCGTATTTCATCGCCAGCCAGACGCCACGGAGGTTAATGGCGATCACGCGGTCAAAATCCTCGCTGCTCTGTTCGGTGATGGGGGCGAAGTTGCCGATGATGCCGGCGTTGTTGAAGGCGACGTCGAGCCGGCCGTAGTGGGCGGTCACCGTGGCGAGCAGCCTGCGGATGTCGTTTTCCTGGGAGACGTCGGCCACGATGGGCAGGGCGTCGCCGCCGGCGAGCGCGATGTCGCGCGCCGTGGCTTCGATTTCCGCCGCACGCCGGCCGGCCAGCGCCACTTTTGCGCCTTCGCGGGCATAGGCCAGCGCGGCTGCGCGGCCGATACCGGTGCCGCCGCCGCTTACCAGCACGACTTTGTCAGCCAGACGGCGCGGCGTTTCATGAGTTGGGGCTGTAGTATTAATCATCGCATCGATACCTGGTAATGGGTTCGATCGCAATGCTATGTTGTTAGATGACGGATAACTATCCGCTAAAAATTCATCTCACTATTAGATAATTTATATTAATAGCATGAAGAAACCCGAATTGTCCGGCCTGGCAGCCTTCGTGGCTATCGCCAGTGAACGCAGCTTCCGCCGCGCCGCCGCCCGACTGGGCGTGACGCCGCCGACGCTGACCCACACCCTGCGCGAACTGGAAGCGCAGGTGGGCATTCGCCTGCTGAACCGCACCACCCGCAACGTCTCGCCGACGGAGGCCGGTGAGCATCTGTTGGCACAGCTGGTGCCGGCCTTTACCGACATCGACGCCGCGCTGGAGAGCCTGAATGCGTTTCGCGAAGGGCCACGCGGCCTGGTGCGCATCAACGCGCCGCGTTCGGCGATCGATCTCGCCATCGTACCGCATCTGGGGCGGTTGGCCAGCGAGTACCCCGGCATTACGCTGGAGGTAGTGGCGGACGAAGGGTTTGCCAACATCGTCGAGCAAGGCTTTGACGCCGGTATTCGGCTCGGCGAGGATCTGCACAACGATATGCGTGCGGTGCGCCTGACGCCGGATCTGCGTTTTGCCATCGTCGCCACGCCGGACTATTTTCAACGGCACGGCGAACCGACGCATCCACAGGATTTGCTGCAGCACCGCTGCATCGGTTGGCGCAAGGCCTCTTCGGGCGAGCGCTACAAATGGGCATTTCAGCAGGGCGAGCAGCGATTTTCCGTGGCGGTCAACAGCCCGCTTATCGTGGATGACGCCAGGCTGTTGCTGCAGGCGGCGTTGGCGCACGTTGGCATCGCTTTCGCCATCGAACAGGAGGTGGAAGAACACCTCGCGAGCGGGCGGCTGCGGCGGGTGTTGGCCGACTGGTGCGCGCCGTTTCCCGGTTTTTACCTCTATTATCCCAACCGCAGGAATCATTCCGTGGCGCTGACCACGGTGATCGAGTTGCTGCGTCTGCCCACCTAATCTTCTTTACCGGCCATCGCGTTCGGATGGCAAGTAAGCGAATCAAGCTTGAACTATTTTTATTCCCCCTTCGTTTGTTCGGGCGCAAATAATCCCTTAAATTCCCGGCGAGTTTATAACTGGCTGTTTATAATTGCTATTTGAGTACTTATTGCGAATATTCCGAGTTTTTATCGGTTATTTGAGAGCCCGGTCACACTATTTTTTTATGTGAAATGTGAAGGGGGTCAAGCCAGTAGGTCAAGGAGAGACGGTTATTATCCTAGCTGGCTTACCGATCCGTTTTTCATGCTCCGTATACTGTCTGCAACCAGGGCAACGTGACGGAAATTTTCATAAGGAATGTGCGTGAAGCAATCGTGATTGCATCTGGCATACAAATAACACGGGGTTTTTTTGATTATCTGAGGTGCTTGGTATGGAAAAGAAAAAAATCTATCTGTTTTGTTCTGCCGGTATGTCCACTTCCCTGTTGGTATCAAAAATGAAGGCGCAGGCCGAGAAATACGAAGTACCGGTGATCATCGCCGCCTATCCGGAGGCGCTGGCCGCGGAGAAAGGCATTGAAGCGGATCTGATCCTGCTGGGGCCACAGATCGCCTACACCTTGCCGGAAGTGCAAAAACAGCTGCCCAACAAACCTGTTGAAGTCATCGATCCGCTGCTGTACGGCAAGGTCGATGGGCTGGGGGTGCTGAAGGCCGCGGTGGCCGCCATCAAGAAAGCCAATCAATAACAGGAGGCCGCCGTGAATACCCTCATTGCCTCGCTCGAGAAGGTTATCCTGCCTTTCGCCGTAAAAATCGGTAAGCAGCCCCACGTCAACGCCATCAAGAACGGCTTTATCCGCCTGATGCCGCTGACCTTGACCGGGGCGATGTTCGTGTTGATCAACAACGTGTTCCTGAGCTTCGGCGAAGGATCGTTCTTCTATTCGCTGGGCGTGCGCCTGGATGCCTCCACCATCGAGACGCTGAACGGGCTGAAGAGCATCGGCGGCAGCGTTTACAACGGCACGCTGGGGATCATGTCCCTGATGACGCCGTTCTTTATCAGCATGGCGTTGGCCGAAGAGCGCAAGGTCGATCCGTTGGCTTCGGCATTGCTGGCGGTGGCGGCCTTTATGACCGTCACGCCGTTTAACGTCGGCGAGGCCTATGCGGTGGGCGCCAACTGGCTGGGCGGCGCCAACATCATTTCCGGTATGGTGATTGGGCTGGTGGTGGCCGAGATGTTCGCTTTCATCGTGCGGCGCAACTGGGTGATCAGCCTGCCGGACAGCGTGCCGGCTTCGGTGTCGCGCTCCTTCTCGGCGCTGATCCCCGGTTTCATCATCCTCTCCATCATGGGGCTGGTGGCGTTCGCGCTGGCGCACTGGGGCACCAACTTCCACCAGATCATCATGGACGGCATTTCGGCGCCGCTGGCCAAGATGGGCAGCGTGGTGGGCTGGGTGTACGTGCTGTTCTCTTCGCTGCTGTGGTTCTTTGGGGTGCACGGCTCCATGGCGCTGGCGGCGCTGGACAGCGGCATCATGACGCCGTTCGCGCTGGAAAACGTGGAGCTGTACAACAAATACGGTTCGGTCGAAGCGGCGGTGGCCGCCGGGAAAGAGTTCCATATGTGGGCGAAGCCGTTTGTCGACTCCTACATTTACCTCGGCGGCACCGGCTCGACGCTGGGCCTGATCATCGCCATCTTCATCGCCTCGCGCCGCGAAGATTACCGCCAGGTCGCCAAGCTGGCGACGCCGTCCGGCATCTTCCAGATCAACGAACCGATTCTGTTCGGCCTGCCGGTTATCATGAACCCGGTGATGTTCATTCCGTTCATCCTGGTGCAGCCGGTGCTGACCATCATCACCTCGCTGGCTTATTACTCCGGGCTGATCCCGCCTATCACCAACATCGCGCCCTGGACCATGCCGGTCGGCCTGGGGGCGTTCTTCAACACCAACGGCAGCATCATGGCCCTGTTGCTGAGCCTGTTCAACCTGGCGGTCGCCACCGTGATTTATCTGCCGTTCGTGGCGATCTCCAACAAGGCGCAGAGCCAGATCGACGCGGCGACGGAAAGCGAAGAAGACATCGCCAAGGCGCTGAAATTCTAACAGTGGAACGGGGCGGCGTGGCCGCCCCGCGAGGGACGCGAGTATGGAATATCAATTTGCCGACGGGTTCTGGTGGGGCAGCGCCACCTCCGCGCCGCAGTCTGAAGGGGCGGCCGCACGGGACGGCAAGAGCCGCAACATCTTCGACTATTGGTACGAGATCGCGCCCGAGCGCTTTCACGATCGGGTGGGGCCGGGCGAGGCCTCAACCTTTTACGACCATTTCCGTACCGATATCGGGCTGCTCAAAACGTTGGGCCACAACACCTTTAGAACGTCGATCTCGTGGTCGCGGCTGATCCCGGACGGCGACGGCGAGGTGAACCCGCAGGCGGTGGCTTTCTATAACGCGATGATCGACGAACTGCTGGTGCAGGGCATCACCCCGTTTATCAATCTCTACCACTTCGATATGCCGCTGTGCATGCAGCAGCGCGGCGGCTGGGAAAGCCGGGCGGTGGTCGAAGCCTATGCGCGTTACGCCGATACCTGTTTCGGTCTGTTTGGCGATCGGGTCACCCACTGGTTCACCTTCAACGAGCCGATCGTGCCGGTGGAGGCCGGCTACCTGAATGACCTGCACTACCCTTGTGTAGTGGACTTCAAACGGGCGGTCACCGTGGCGTATCACAGCGTACTGGCGCATGCCATGGCGGTGCAGCGTTTCAGAGCGCGGGAGCTGCCGGGGAATATCGGCATTATTTTGAACCTGAGCCCGACCTATCCGCGTTCCGATGCGCTGGAGGATCGGCAGGCCGCACACGACGCCGATCTGCTGCTCAACCGCAGTTTCCTCGATCCGGTCGCCAAAGGGCGTTATCCGGCGGCGTTGCTGCAGCTGCTGGAGCGGCATGGGCTGATGCCCCACTGCGAGCCGCAAGATGCGCAGCTGATTGAAGACGGCGTGGTGGACATCCTCGGCGTCAACTATTACCAACCGCGCAGGGTGCAGGCGAAAGAGGGGCGCCGTGCCGAGGGGCCGATCGCATCGCCGGAGGATTTGTTCAGTTACTATGCAATGCCGGGCCGCAAAATCAATCCGCACCGCGGCTGGGAGATCTACGAAAAGGGGCTGTACGACATCCTGATGGATCTGAAAGAGAACTACGGCAATCTGCCTTGTTATATTTCGGAAAACGGCATGGGCGTTGAAGGCGAAGAGGCGTTTATCGGCGTCGATGGGCGGGTGGAGGACGATTACCGCATCGACTTTATTCGCGAGCACCTGAAATGGCTGCACCGCGCGCTGGCGGAAGGCTCGCAGTGCAAAGGCTATCATCTGTGGACCTTTATCGACTGCTGGTCCTGGCTGAACGCCTACAAGAATCGTTATGGGCTGGTGCGGCTGGATCGGGCGGATCAGCGCCGCACCATCAAGAAAAGCGGCTACTGGTTTGCCGAGGCGGCCAGACGCAACGGATTTGACTAACGGGAGGCCGGCGCCGTGTCCGACAACCGAATTTCGCTGAGTGCGAACGACGTGAAGCTGATTCGCGAGCAGGATTTTTTTAACTGCAAAGATTTTCACCTGTTTATCTACAACAAGGTGGAAAGCGCCACCGGGCTGCATCAGCACGACTATTACGAGTTCACCATCGTACTGAGCGGCAAGTGCTACCAGGAGATCAACGGCAAGCGGGTGCTGCTGGAACGCGGGGATTTCGTCTTTATCCCTATCGGCTCCTACCACCAGAGCTTTTACGAGTTCGGCGCGACGAAAATCTTCAACGTGGCGGTCAGCAAAGCGTTCTTTGAAGAGCACTATTTGCAGCAGCTGCCGCGCTGTTTCGTCGCCTCGCAGGCCTACAGCCTGAGGAGCGAGTTTTTGGCCTATATCGAATCGGTGGTGAGTTCGCCGCAGTTTCGCGAGGATGATTTCGCCGAATTTCTCGAAACGCTGACCTTTTATGTGATCAGCCGCATTCGTCACTATAAGGAAGAAAACGACGGCGGCGATGATATCCCGCAGTGGCTGAAGAACACCCTGGCCGGCATGCATGACAAGGCGATGTTCGGCGAAAGGGCGTTGGCGAACATGGTGGCGCTGTCGGGGAAGACTCAGGAGTATCTGACCCGGGCGATGCGGCGTTACTACCATAAGACGCCGATGCAGGTGATCAATGAGATCCGCATCAATTTCGCCAAGACTCAGCTGGAGGTCACCAACTCTTCGGTTTCCGATATCGCCTTTGATTCCGGCTATGGCGATGTCAGCCTGTTCATTAAGAACTTCAAGCGGCTCACCGACGTGACCCCAGGCAACTACCGAAAAAAGTGCTACGGCCCTCTTTAGGGCCGCTCCCGATCAGTATCAACGCCGATATGCCGATGAGCTTCAGGCCGCCGGCCGGTTAATCATTCGATTTTTACCTTAGAGAAGGGGAATGCCGCGTCGGTCGGTCGGGCTTCCCTTGCCAAAAATCCATCTCGCGGGAGCCATTATGGAAAAACTACTGATCGTGAATGCCGACGACTTCGGCCTGAGCAAGGGGCAAAACTACGGCGTCATCGAGGCGTATCAGCATGGCGTGGTTTCCTCTACCACGGCGATGGTGAACGGCGGCGGCGCCCAGCACGCGGCGGCGCTCAGCCGGCAATATCCCGGGCTGCCGATCGGGCTGCATTTCGTTTTGACCCATGGTAGGCCGCTGGGCGCCATGCCTTCGCTGGTCAACGAGCATGGCGAACTGGGTAAATGGCTGTGGTGCCGCGCCGAGGCCGGCGAGCTGCAGCTGGACGAGATTCAGGAGGAACTGCAGCGCCAGTTCGCGCGGTTTGTGACGCTGTTCGGCAGGCCGCCGACGCACATCGACAGCCACCACCATGTGCATATGCAGCCGCAGATTTACCCGCTGGTGGAGGCGTTTGCGCAGGCACAGGGTCTGCCGCTGCGTCTCGATCGCGAAGAGGCGAAACGGCGCGATATTACGTTGCAGACGCCCTGCAGCACCGACGCGTTTGACGCGGGATTCTACGGTGAAATGATTTCCGAAGCCTTGTTCCTGCAGCGGTTGACGCGCGCCGACGAGCAGGGCGCCGAGTCATTGGAAATGATGTGCCACCCGGCGTTCCTCGACGCGACGATCCTGCAGAGCAAATATTGTCACCCGCGCCTCGTCGAGCTGGAGGTGTTGACCGCGCCGACGCTGAAAGCGGCGATCGCCGAACGCGGTTTCATGTTGGGCTCCTTCCTGGATCTGTAGCGCTGCCGTTTACAGCATGGCGTGCGCCTTTTTCAGGCCGGTATCCTCTTGCGGATCGGCCCCCTGAGGCAGGGGCTCCGCCTCCTGTTCCTCGGGCTGCGGCTCGTCGACATCGGGCGCCGCTTCCGGCGGCGGCATGGTGTCGTGAATGATCTGCTCATCGAAGGTCGGATTGAGCGCCGGCGACAGCGGCGAACTGGCGAGGCTGTCCGGCAGCGGAATATGCGGCACCGGTGCGTCCTGCGCCAGCTGAGGTTCCTCCGCTTTCGCCGTGCGGCTGAGGGCCGCCAGCAGCACGCCGCACAGGGCGAAGAAGGCGTACAGGATATTACCGCCAAGCGGCTCGATCAGCGCGCCGACCGCCAAGGGCCCGATGCTGGCGCCGACGCCGAACGCCATCAGCAGGCAGGCGGCCAGTGAGACGCGGCGCTCCGGCTCAATCAGATCGTTGGCCAGCGCCACTACCAACGGGTAGAGCGTAAACTGCAGCATGCTGACGACGAATCCCACCGCCAGCAGCAGCGGGAAATCGATGTGCGGCAGCAGCGCCAGCGGCAGCGCCGCCACGATCAGGAAAATAGCGTTGAGTCGCATCAGCAACGGGCGGCTATAGCGATCCGACAGCCAGCTGAGTGGGAACTGCGCCACCAGCCCGGCGAAGATGGCCAGTGCCATGAACAGGCCGGTTTGTTGAGTGGTTAAGGACTGCAGGCTGGCATAGACCGGCGCCAGGCCGTAAAACGAGCCCACCACCATGCCGATCACCAACGTGGTGGCCAGCACCTTGGGAATGGCGCCGACAAAGTAGCGCAGCTCCATCGGCGCCGGCGACATGTGGCGCGCATTGGTGCGGGTGGTGAGGGCGATGGGCACCAGACAGAGCGCGAAGCACAGCGCGATCACCAGCAGCGTGGTGATGCCCAGGTTGCTTTGCAGCATCAGCACGATCTGGCCCAGCGACATGCCGAGATAGGTCGCTGCCATATAGAAGCCGAACACCATGCCGCGCTGGTTGGATTCCGCCTGGTCGTTCAGCCAGCTTTCCAGCACCATGTACTGACACATCATGCACAGCCCGATCACCAGGCGCAGGGCGACCCAGGCGGGAATGAACTCCGTTAGGCCGTGCCCCAGCACCGCAGCGGTAATGATGCCGGCGCAGGCCACGTAGGCGCGGATATGCCCGACGCGGGCGATGAGAAAGTGGCCGACCTTGCCACCGATCACCAACCCGATGTAGTTGGCGGCGATGATGGCGCCGATCAGCGCGCTGCTGACGTGGATGGAGGCCAGCCGCAGCGAGACGTAGGTGGTGAGCAGGCCCGAGCCCAACAGCAGCAGCAGGGTGGTGGTGTACAACGGCAAGAATACGCCCAACGTTTTTTTCACGCTATCATCCTAATCTCTTCTGGTGCGCCCTGAGGCCGCCGCCGCAGCGTGCCGCCTCCGTGATGTTCCTTGTGCTGGTGCGCCGCCGCTCGCTGGGGCGCTTCTTTTGATACTAGCAGCTTGGCTGGGCGCTTAAAACCGCACCTCCTGCGAGGCGCTGCGCATTTCCACGCGTCGGCCGCCGCATCGCCTTGATAAATGCTACTATCGGGCGCATATACCTGAATTCGCGAGGGAGAGGTTATGAGTGAAAACCAACTGCGTCGGCTCAGCGTGCTGGTGGGGGAAAAACTGAAGGCACAGGGCCGCTGGATCACCTGTGCGGAATCCTGCACCGGCGGCGGTATTGCCAAGGCCATTACCGATATCGCCGGCAGCTCCGCCTATTTCGATCGCGGTTTCGTCACCTACAGCAATGCGGCGAAGCATGACCTGCTAGGGGTGCGCGAAGCCACGTTGGCGGTGCACGGCGCGGTCAGCGAAGAGGTGGTGCGCGAGATGGCGATAGGGGCGCTGCGGGCGGCGCAGGCCGATCTGGCGCTGTCGGTGAGCGGCATCGCCGGCCCGGACGGCGGCAGCGCGGAAAAGCCGGTCGGTACCGTGTGGTTCGGCTTCGCCGGCAGCGATGGCCGGGGGCTGTCGCGTAAGATGCAATTCGAGGGCGACCGCGACGCGGTGCGGCTGCAGGCGACGATTTTCGCGCTGCAAACCGCCATCGACGAATTTTTGTAAATTAGGCTTGATACTGTATGACCATACAGTATAATTAGTGACATTTCCTGCACAACATACATTCAGTGGCAGTGTGGGGTAACACCGGCATTGCGAAACGAAGGAGCAAAAATGGCTATTGATGAGAACAAGCAAAAGGCGTTAGCTGCGGCACTGGGCCAGATTGAGAAACAGTTCGGCAAAGGCTCCATCATGCGCCTGGGTGAAGACCGTTCCATGGACGTGGAAACGATCTCCACCGGCTCACTGTCACTCGATATCGCTCTGGGCGCCGGCGGCCTGCCGATGGGCCGCATCGTTGAAATCTACGGCCCGGAATCCTCCGGTAAAACCACCCTGACGCTGCAGGTCATCGCCGCTGCGCAGCGCGAAGGCAAAACCTGTGCGTTCATCGATGCCGAGCACGCGCTGGATCCTATTTATGCGAAAAAGCTGGGCGTCGATATCGACAACCTGCTGTGCTCCCAGCCGGACACCGGCGAGCAGGCGCTGGAAATCTGTGATGCGCTGACCCGCTCCGGCGCGGTTGACGTCATCATCGTCGACTCCGTGGCGGCGCTGACGCCGAAGGCGGAAATCGAAGGTGAAATCGGCGATTCACACATGGGCCTGGCGGCACGCATGATGAGCCAGGCGATGCGTAAGCTGGCCGGCAACCTGAAAAACGCCAATACCCTGCTGATCTTCATCAACCAGATCCGTATGAAAATTGGTGTGATGTTCGGCAACCCGGAAACCACGACCGGCGGTAACGCCCTGAAGTTCTACGCTTCGGTGCGTCTGGATATCCGCCGCATCGGCGCCATCAAAGAGGGCGACGAAGTGGTGGGCAGCGAAACCCGCGTGAAAGTGGTGAAGAACAAAATCGCTGCGCCGTTCAAGCAGGCTGAGTTCCAAATCATGTACGGCGAAGGCATCAACAGCCGTGGCGAGCTGGTCGATCTGGGCGTGAAGCACAAGATGATCGAAAAAGCCGGCGCCTGGTACAGCTATAACGGCGAGAAGATCGGTCAGGGCAAGGCGAATGCCTGTAACTTCCTGAAAGAAAACCCGGCTATCGCCGCTGAGCTGGATAAGAAGCTGCGTGACCTGCTGCTGCACAGCGGCGGTGAACTGGTGGCCGCTTCCGGTGACGACTTCGAAGACGACGAAGCGGAAACCAGCGAGCAGTTCTAATCGCTGAAGATATGCGCCGCCGTTCGTGTGGCGCATATCCCATAAATTCAGGCTTGAATGATGAATGACTTGCTAAGCCGCGCCATGCGCCTGCTGTCGCAACGCGATCATAGTGAAGCTGAACTGCGCCGCAAACTTGCGGCGCAGCCGTTTGTGGCGAAAGCCCGTTTTGGCGGCAGGGGGCCACATGCGCCGGCATCACCGCCGGGGGCTGAAGAGCCGGTGGATCCTGCGCTGATCGAGCAGGTTATTGCCTACTGTTACCAGCATAATTGGCTAGACGATAAGCGTTTCGCTCACAGCTACATCGGCAGCCGCAGCCGCAAAGGTTACGGTGCGCAGCGTATCCGCAGTGAACTGATGCAAAAGGGCGTCGACAAAGCGCTGGTGCAGGACGCGCTGGCAGAATGCGACATCGACTGGTGCGAACAGGCGAAACAGGTGGCGCAGCGAAAATTTGGCGATGCGTTGCCAACCGACTGGAAAGAGAAAGCCAAAGTGCAGCGCTATCTGCTCTATCGCGGCTTCTTCCAGGAAGAAATTCAGTCAATTTACCGTGATTTTGCGCAATGAGCGCACACGGGGTTTTACTTCCCTCTGAAGAAAATTTATCTTATCCCCACTTTTTGTTCGTGAGCTGGTTGTCATCGTCGGGATGACGCGTCACCGGCTCACGTGTCGTTATTCTAGCCTTTCCAGGAAAATTATGAGCAAGAGCACCGCTGAGATCCGTCAAGCGTTTCTCGATTTCTTTCATAGTAAGGGTCACCAGGTTGTAGCGAGCAGCTCCCTGGTGCCTAACAATGATCCGACATTGCTGTTTACCAATGCCGGCATGAACCAATTTAAGGATGTTTTCCTGGGGCTGGACAAACGCGCCTATTCCCGTGCCACCACCTCGCAGCGCTGCGTGCGCGCAGGCGGCAAGCACAATGACCTGGAAAACGTCGGCTATACCGCCCGTCACCACACCTTCTTTGAAATGCTGGGCAACTTCAGCTTCGGCGATTACTTCAAGCATGACGCGATCAGCTACGCGTGGGAACTGCTGACCGGTGAAAACTGGTTCAACCTGCCGAAAGAGCGACTGTGGGTCACCGTGTATGAAACCGATGACGAAGCGTTCGACATCTGGCAGAAGCAAATCGGCGTACCGGCCGAGCGCATTATCCGCATCGGCGACAACAAGGGCGCGCCTTTCGCTTCCGACAACTTCTGGCAGATGGGCGACACCGGCCCATGCGGCCCGTGCACCGAGATTTTCTACGATCACGGCGATCACATCTGGGGCGGCCCTCCTGGCAGCCCGGAAGAAGACGGCGACCGCTACATCGAGATCTGGAACATCGTTTTCATGCAGTTCAACCGCCAGTCCGACGGCACCATGCTGCCGCTGCCGAAACCTTCGGTGGATACCGGTATGGGCCTGGAGCGCATCGCGGCGGTGTTGCAGCATGTGAACTCCAACTACGAAATCGATCTGTTCCGTACCCTGATCGCCGCCGTGGCAAAAGTGACCGGTGCAACCGATCTGGACAACAAATCCCTGCGCGTTATCGCCGACCACATCCGTTCCTGCGCCTTCCTGGTGTCGGATGGCGTGATCCCGTCTAACGAAAACCGCGGCTACGTGCTGCGCCGCATCATTCGTCGCGCGATCCGCCATGGCAACATGCTGGGCGCGAAAGACACCTTCTTCTACAAGCTGGTGGCGCCACTGATCGAAGTGATGGGCCCGGCGGCCGACGAACTGAAACGCCAGCAATCGTTGGTGGAGCAGGTGCTGAAAACCGAAGAGGAGCAGTTTGCCCGCACGCTGGAGCGTGGCCTGGCGCTGTTGGACGAAGAGCTGGCCAAGCTGCAGGGCGATACCCTGGACGGCGAAACCGCTTTCCGTTTGTACGATACCTACGGTTTCCCGGTCGATCTGACCGCTGACGTCTGCCGCGAGCGCGGTCTGAAAGTCGATGAAGCGGGCTTTGAAGAAGCGATGGAAGCGCAGCGCCGCCGTGCGCGCGAATCCAGCGGTTTCGGCGCCGATTACAACAGCCTGATCCGCGTGGACGGCAGCAGCCAGTTCAGCGGTTACGATCACGACGAGCAGCAGGCAACTGTCATCGCGCTGTTCCGCGACGGCCAGCCGGTCGATCGGATCAACGCCGGCGAAGAGGCGGTGGTGGTGCTGGATGAGACGCCGTTCTACGGTGAATCCGGCGGCCAGGTCGGCGATAAAGGCGTGCTGAAAGCCGCCGGCGTAGAGTTTGTGGTCAACGACACCCAGAAATACGGCCAGGCTATCGGCCACCAGGGCAAACTGGCGCAGGGCTCGCTGAAGCTGAACGATCGCGTGGATGCGCAGATCGACGCTGAGCGCCGCAACAGCATCCGTCTGAACCACTCCGCGACTCACTTGCTGCACGCCGCGCTGCGCCAAACGCTGGGCGACCACGTCGCGCAGAAAGGCTCGCTGGTTAACGACAAATATCTGCGTTTCGACTTCTCGCACTTCGAAGCGATGAAGCCGGAGCAAATCCGCGCGGTGGAAGATCTGGTGAACCAGCAGGTGCGTCGTAACCTGCCGGTACAGACCGAGCTGATGGCGTTGGAAGATGCCAAAGAGAAGGGCGCGATGGCGCTGTTTGGCGAGAAGTACGATGACAACGTGCGCGTACTGACCATGGGCGACTTCTCCACCGAGCTGTGTGGCGGTACTCATGCCAGCCGCACCGGCGATATTGGCCTGTTCCGTATTCTGAGCGAGTCGGGCACCGCGGCGGGCATCCGTCGTATTGAAGCGGTGACCGGCGCAGGCGCTATCGCCACGCTGCACCAGCAAAGCGATTTGTTGCAAGACGTTGCGCAGCTGGTTAAGGGCGACAGCAACACCCTGACCGATAAAGTGCGCTCGGTGCTCGATCGCACCCGCGCGCTGGAAAAAGAACTGCAGCAGTTGAAAGATCAGCAGGCGGCGCAGGAAAGCGCGTCGCTGTCCAGCCAGGCAAAAGTGGTTAACGGCGTGAAGCTGTTGGTCAGCCAGTTGGACAATGTCGAAGCCAAAATGCTGCGCACCATGGTGGATGACCTGAAAAATCAATTGGGTTCAGCCATCATCGTGTTGGCAACGACGGCTGATGACAAAGTCAGCCTGGTTGCAGGCGTGACCAAGGATCTGACTGACCGCGTGAAAGCCGGCGAGTTGATTGGCAACGTGGCGCAGCAGGTAGGCGGCAAGGGCGGTGGTCGCCCTGATATGGCGATGGCGGGGGGGACGGATATCAACGCCCTGCCAGCGGCGTTAAACAGCGTAGAAGCCTGGGTGGCCTCGAAGCTGTGAACATAAATAAATAGCACGCACAAACGCCATAATACTTTGTTGATTATGGCGTTTTCATACTGTGCTAACACAATTTAGTTACAATTGCGGGAACAAAGTTTTTCAGGTCGGCTAAACTTACCATTATCTGAGGTGGGACCAAGTCTGCTTACACTTATTGTGGGTTGCGCGGCTTACGTTTTCACCACATATGATGGATAATGACGGGGAAACTGAGAGACCCGACTCTTTTAATCTTTCAAGGAGCAAAGAATGTTAATTCTGACTCGTCGAGTTGGTGAAACCCTCATGATTGGCGATGAGGTTACGGTCACTGTGCTAGGGGTAAAAGGCAACCAGGTGCGTATTGGTGTGAACGCCCCCAAAGAGGTTTCGGTTCACCGTGAAGAAATCTATCAGCGCATTCAGGCAGAGAAGTCTCAGCAGACGACTTACTGATTCCGAAGCAGCGTCTCGTTGCCAGACGAGACGCTACTGCATCGTTTTACCCACTTCTTTCGTTCTCCCCTCTCTTTTTCGTGATTATTTTCCCGGTTAGTTCCCTGCTTTGTTGCTACAGATGCTGCGGTTGCCTGTTGATAAAACGCCCTTTTTGCCGTGAAATCGCCCATGTTGGGTGCGAATTGTGCAAACGCGCATGAGTTGGGAAAAATTGTTTGACTTAAAAGTCGGAGAAAGTAATATGTGCGCCACGCAGTGCCGATGAGCTTCTCTAAAGCAAGTTAGGCGCAATTCGAAAGAAGCGTTTGGTGAGGTGGCCGAGAGGCTGAAGGCGCTCCCCTGCTAAGGGAGTATGCGGTCAAAAGCTGCATCCGGGGTTCGAATCCCCGCCTCACCGCCATTTGCATCCGTAGCTCAGCTGGATAGAGTACTCGGCTACGAACCGAGCGGTCGGAGGTTCGAATCCTCCCGGATGCACCATATTAGCCGTATGGTAGAGTTGGGAACAAAGTACCATAGGGTATCAAAGAATTACTGTGCATCCGTAGCTCAGCTGGATAGAGTACTCGGCTACGAACCGAGCGGTCGGAGGTTCGAATCCTCCCGGATGCACCATTCTTTAAGTCTGGCTTCATTAGCGAAGCAGGCAAGCAGTAAAAATAGTAATGCATCCGTAGCTCAGCTGGATAGAGTACTCGGCTACGAACCGAGCGGTCGGAGGTTCGAATCCTCCCGGATGCACCATCTAAGAGAAACCCGCTTCGGCGGGTTTTTCGCTTTTCAGCATTTAGCCATTCTCTCTCCCCCGTCCTCCTTTGCGCCCGATCGGGCACAGCACATTCCGTTATGACGCAGTCAGCGACAACCCAACGGCTTTACGCTAAAGTAGTTTTCTTTCCTCAACGATCATGGAGTAACGATGTACGACCGCTATCAGGGTCTTATTTTCGACATGGACGGCACGATTCTGGACACCGAGCCAACGCACCGCAAAGCGTGGCGTGAAGTGCTGTCCCGTTATGGCATGACGTTTGATGAAGCGGCCATGGTGGCGCTGAGCGGTTCACCGACCTGGCGCATCGCCCAGGCGATTATCGCCAGCCATCAGGCCGATCTCGATCCCCATCACCTGGCCGCGGAGAAAACCCGCGCGGTGGAAGCGATGCTGTTGGACAGCGTGCGTCCATTGCCGCTGATCGAGGTGGTGAAGTCCTATCACGGCCGCCGTCCGATGGCGGTCGGTACCGGCAGCGAGCACCGCATGGCGGAAATGCTGCTGCGTCATCTCGGCCTGTTCAACTGCTTCGACGCGATCGTCGGTGCGGACGACGTGCAGCGCCACAAACCGGAGCCGGACACCTTCTTGCGCTGTGCCGAACTGATCGGCGTGCCGCCGGAAAAATGCGTGGTGTTTGAAGACGCCGATTTCGGCATTCAGGCGGCGAAAAGTGCCGGTATGGCTGTGGTAGACGTCCGTACGCTGTGAGTAGTACGCTAGTCGTAATATCGTTATTTGGCAGTAGCTTCCTCAGTGCGACGCTGCTGCCGGGAAATTCAGAAATCGTTCTGGTCGCCTTGCTGACCCAGAGTCGCGTCTCGCCGGAGTTGCTGGTGCTGGCCGCGACTCTGGGCAACACGCTGGGTGGCTTGACCAATGTCATTATCGGGCGCCTGTTACCGGCGTTGAAACCACAGCGGGGGCTGGCAACGGCGCTCGGGTGGCTGCAACGCTTCGGCCCGGCTGCGCTGCTGCTCAGCTGGGTGCCGGTGGTGGGCGATTTGTTGTGCGTGTTGGCAGGTTGGCTGCGCATGCCCTGGGGCTCTGTCGCGCTGTTTCTGTGTATCGGAAAGGCGCTGCGTTACATCGTTTTGGCTATGATAACGGTACAGGGCATCGCCTGGTGGCAGTAACCAAGTGAATATAACTCAATATTCTCTCGGGTGCGGATTCAGTATGCTTACGAGTTATTGTTTTTAGAAGCGGGAGGTCAATTTGATCCCGGACGTATCACAGGCGCTTTCTTGGTTGGAAGCCCATCCCCAGGCATTAAAAGGTATTCGTCGTGGCATCGAGCGTGAAACGCTGCGGGTCACGCCGAACGGCACCTTGGCGACCACCGGGCATCCGGAAAAGCTGGGCGCGGCATTGACGCACCACTGGATCACCACGGATTTCGCCGAAGCGCTGTTAGAGTTCATTACGCCGGTTGATGACAACATCGATCACCTGCTGACGTTCCTGCGCGATATTCATCGTTACGTGGCGCGCAATATCGGCGATGAGCGTATGTGGCCGCTCAGCATGCCGTGCTTTATCGAAGCCGAGCAGGATATCGAGCTGGCGCAGTTTGGTTCGTCGAACATCGGCCGCATGAAGACGCTGTACCGCGAAGGGCTGAAGAATCGCTACGGCGCGCTGATGCAGACCATTTCCGGCGTGCACTACAACTTCTCGCTGCCGCTGGAGTTTTGGCAGGCCTGGGCCGGGGTGCAGGACGCAGAAAGCGGTAAAGAGCAGATCTCGGCGGGGTATTTCCGCCTGATCCGCAACTATTACCGTTTCGGTTGGGTGATCCCGTATCTGTTCGGCGCATCGCCGGCCATTTGTTCTTCGTTCCTCAAAGGGCGTGAGACCAATCTGCCGTTCGAGCGCACCGAGCAGGGGATGTGCTACCTGCCGTACGCCACCTCGCTGCGTCTGAGCGACCTGGGTTACACCAACAAGTCGCAGAGCAATTTGGGTATCACCTTCAACGATCTGCACAGCTATGTGGCCGGTCTGAAGCGGGCAATTGCGACGCCTTCTGAAGAGTTCGCCAAGCTGGGCGTGAAAGAGGGCGATCGCTACCTGCAGCTGAACAGCAACGTGCTGCAAATCGAGAACGAGCTGTATGCGCCGATCCGGCCGAAGCGCGTGACCCAAAGCGGCGAGACGCCGTCGGACGCGCTGCTGCGCGGCGGCATCGAATACATCGAAGTGCGTTCGCTGGATATCAACCCGTTCTCGCCAATCGGCGTGGACTCGGTGCAGGCGCGTTTCCTGGATCTGTTCCTGGTGTGGTGCGCGCTGGCCGATGCGCCGGAGATGAGCAGCGATGAACTGCTGTGCACGCGCAAGAACTGGAACCGGGTGATTCTGGAAGGGCGTAAGCCGGGCCAGACCATCGGCATCGGCTGTGGCGCCAGCCATGAACCGCTCGAAAAAGTGGGTAAGGCGCTGTTCGCCGATCTGCGTCGGGTGGCGGAAGTGTTGGACGGCGAAGCCGGCAACCGTCAATACCAGCAGGTGTGTGATGAGCTGGTTGCCGCGTTCGACGATCCTGAGTTGACCTTCTCTGCGCGCATTCTGAAGGCGATGAAGGCGGAAGGCACCGGGCGCGTCGGGTTGCAGCTGGCGGAGCAGTATCGTCAGACGTTGCTGGAAGAGCCGTTGGAAATCCTGAACGAAGCCGAGCTGGATAAAGAGCGGGAAGCCTCGTGGCAGCGCCAACGCGACATAGAAGCCAATGATACGCTAAGCTTTGAAGCGTTCCTGAAGCAAAACGGCGGAAGCTGAAAAAGAAAAAGGCCACATCAATGTGGCCAAATATGCATCTCTGATGACAGGGATGATGATAACAAATGCGCGTCTTTCACATACTCAGACTCGCAGGGTTAGAAAAGGTTTCCCGGTTAGGAAAAAAAGTTTCGAAATAAATGCTCTTTTACGAGGAGGTAGCGAAATGCCATTGCTGGATAGCTTTACCGTCGATCATACCCGTATGGCAGCTCCGGCTGTCCGCGTTGCGAAAACCATGAAAACGCCTCATGGCGATACCATCACGGTGTTTGATCTGCGCTTTTGCCGCCCGAACCTGGAAGTGATGCCCGAGCGCGGCATTCACACGCTGGAGCACCTGTTCGCCGGCTTTATGCGTGACCACCTGAACGGCCAGGGCGTGGAGATTATCGACATCTCCCCGATGGGCTGTCGTACCGGTTTCTACATGAGCCTGATCGGCGTGCCGGAAGAGCAGCGCGTAGCCGATGCGTGGAAAGCGGCGATGGCCGACGTGCTGAAAGTGACCGACCAGCGCAAAATCCCTGAGCTGAACGAATACCAGTGCGGCACTTACCATATGCACTCGCTGGAAGAAGCGCAGGAGATCGCCAAGCACATCCTGGATAACGACGTGGTGGTTAACCACAACGACGAGCTGGCGCTGCCGAAAGAGAAGCTGCAGGAACTGCATATCTAGCCGCGAGTTTCCCGCAGAGATAAAAAAAGACGCGATTTCGCGTCTTTTTTACTTTCAGACTGGCGGTCAGTGGTGGCCGACGCTGGATTGCAGCGAGGTGATCGGCGTGACTCGCACCTGTTTGATCATGTTGCCCTGCACGTCGAGAATGTCGATATCGTAATGGCCGATACGCACCCGGGTGCCGGTTTCAGGGATCTCTTCCAGCTCTTCGAGCAGCATGCCGTTGACGGTGCGGGCCTCGCTGGCCGGCAGGGTCCAGTTGAAGGCCTTGTTCAGTTCGCGCACGTTGGCGGTACCGTCGATCAAGACCGAGCCATCGCTCTGCGGCGTGACCTCTTCCGCCAGCGTTGGTGACATTGAGGTGGTGAAGTCGCCGACGATCTCTTCGAGAATGTCTTCTACCGTGACCAGGCCCTGAATGTCGCCGTACTCGTCGACCACGATGCCGACCTTCTCTTTGTTGCGCTGGAACTTCACCAGCTGCACGTTGAGCGGCGTGCCTTCCGGCACGAAGTAGATTTCATCGGCGGCGCGCAGCAGGTTCTCTTTGTTGAACTCTTTTTTCTCGGTCATCAGGCGGTAGGCTTCGCGCACGCGCAGCATGCCGATCGCGTCGTCCAGCGAGCTGCGATACAGCACGATGCGGCCGTGCGGCGAGTGGGTCAGCTGGCGCATGATCGATTTCCAGTCGTCGTTGACGTCGATGCCGACGATCTCGGTGCGCGGCACCATGATGTCGTTAACCGTCACCTTTTCCAGGTCCAGCACCGAGATCAGCATGTCCTGGTTGCGTCGGGAGATTTGCGACTGGGATTCGCGCACGATAGTGCGCAGCTCATCCTTGCTGACGGCGTCGCTGATGCGCACGTTGGTGCGGATGCCGAACAGGCGCAAGGTCAGGCTGGTGATGCCGTTGAGCAGCCAGACCAGCGGGAACATCACCTTTTGCAATGGGGCCAGCAGGACGCTGCTGGGGAAGGCAATACGTTCCGGATAGAGGGCGGCGAAGGTCTTTGGCAGCACTTCGGCGAACAGCAGCACGGCGAAGGTCAGTATGCCGGTCGCGATCGCCACGCCGAGATCGCCATACAGCCGCATGCCGACGATGGTCGCTAGCGCCGAGGCGAGGATGTTGACCAGGTTGTTGCCGATCAGCACCAGGCCGATCAGTCGATCCGGTTTTTGCAGCAGCTTCTCCACCCGACGCGCCGAGCGGTTGCCCTGTTTGGACAGGTGACGCAGGCGATAACGGTTGAGCGTCATCATGCCGGTTTCGGAAGCGGAGAAGTAAGCGGAGACCACGATCATGATCACCAGGATAATGATGAGGGTCCCCGTCGACACATGCTCCAATGCAGTATTCCTTATAGATAGGGAGAATTGAACCGGGCTGGCTTAGCGCACCATCACCTGCTGAATCAGACGGCTGCCGAAGTAGGCGAGCGTCAGCAGGAAGGCGCCGGCGAAGCTGAACCAGACGACGCGGCGGCCGCGCCAGCCTTCATGATAATGGCCCCACAACAGCACGATATACACGAACCAGGCCATGATCGACAGCACGGCTTTATGCACGTTCTCTTTGCTGAACAGATTATCCATGTACAGCAAGCCGGTGCACAGGGTGAGCGTCAGCAGCACCACGCCGATCTGGGTGATATGGAACATCTTGCGCTCGATGCTCATCAGCGGCGGCATGTCGGCACTAAAGGTCAACTTCTTGTTTTTCAGAAGGTAGTCGAGCCAGGCGAGCTGCAAGGCGTAGAGCGCGGCGATGATCAGGGTAGCGTAAGAGAACAGCGCCAGGCCGATATGCACCATCAGTTCCGGGCTGGCTTCCAGGTGAGTGATGAACTCGCCGGGCATGAAGCTGGCGAAGGCCAGGTTGATCATCGCGAAGCTGTAGACGATCGGCAGCAGGAACCAGCCGCGGTCGCGCGAGGCGACGAAGGTCATCACCGAGCAGATGATCAGGCTGACGATGGAGCCAATGTTCAGCAGGCTGAGATTCTGCCCGGCGCTGACGTCAAAGATGCGCTGCTGCAGCGCGATGGCATGGCAAATCAGCGCCACCACCGCCGAGACGAGGGCAAGCCGACGGTATGCGCTGTTCTTCCGCAACAAGCTGGGAATGATCAGTCCAAGGCTGAGCAGGTAGGCCATCAAAGCCACAATGGAGAAAACTGGCATAGCGTTTAATTTTGCTTCGGCGTGGTTAATTGGAGTGTCAGTATAACGTTGCGCGCGTTTCACTCCAACCTATCTCCAACGCTGAGGCAGAGATCCGCCGCGCTTCGTGTTATCATCGGCGCAATTGTGTCGCCGGAGCGGCCTGTCATTACACGTTGAGCATGAGACGATGTTTGAAAATTTAACCGATCGATTGTCGCGCACGTTGCGCAATATCAGCGGCCGCGGGCGGCTGACCGAAGAGAATATCAAGGAAACCCTGCGTGAAGTGCGCATGGCATTGCTGGAAGCGGACGTTGCGCTGCCGGTGGTGCGCGACTTCATCAACCGCGTCAAAGAGAGCGCGGTCGGCCATGAAGTCAACAAGAGCCTGACGCCGGGGCAGGAGTTCGTCAAGATCGTCAAAGGCGAGCTGATCGCCGCGATGGGCGAAGTCAACACCGAGCTGAATCTGGCGGCCCAGCCGCCGGCGGTGGTGCTGATGGCGGGCTTGCAGGGTGCCGGTAAAACCACCAGCGTCGGTAAACTCGGCAAATTCCTGAAAGAAAAACAGAAGAAGAAAGTGTTGGTGGTTTCCGCGGACGTTTATCGCCCGGCGGCGATCAAACAGCTGGAAACGCTGGCGGAAGGCGTCGGCATCGATTTCTTCCCGTCTGACGTCAAAGAAAAACCGATCGACATCGTCAATCGCGCGCTGCAACAGGCCAAGCTGAAGTTCTACGACGTACTGATCGTCGATACCGCCGGCCGTTTGCACGTTGACGAAGCGATGATGGACGAGATCAAACAGGTGCACGCGGCGATCAAGCCGGTGGAAACCCTGTTCGTGGTCGACGCCATGACCGGCCAGGACGCCGCCAATACCGCCAAGGCGTTTAACGAAGCGCTGCCGCTGACCGGCGTGGTGCTGACCAAGGTCGACGGCGACGCGCGCGGCGGTGCCGCGCTGTCCATCCGTCATATCACCGGCAAGCCGATCAAATTCCTCGGCGTGGGCGAGAAGACCGAAGCGCTGGAGCCGTTCTACCCGGATCGCGTGGCATCGCGCATCCTGGGCATGGGCGACGTGCTGTCGCTGATCGAAGATATCGAAAGCAAGGTCGACCGCGAGCAGGCGGAGAAGTTGGCCAACAAGCTGAAGAAGGGTGACGGTTTCGATCTGACCGACTTCCTGGAGCAGCTCAAGCAGATGCGCAACATGGGCGGCATGGCCAACATGCTGAGCAAGCTGCCGGGCGCCGGCCAGCTGCCGGACAACGTCAAGTCGCAGATGGACGATAAAGTGCTGGTGCGCATGGAGGCGATCATCAACTCGATGACGCTGAAAGAGCGCGCCAAACCGGAAATCATCAAGGGCTCGCGCAAGCGCCGCATCGCGATGGGGGCCGGCATGCAGGTGCAGGACGTCAACCGCTTGCTGAAGCAGTTCGACGAAATGCAACGTATGATGAAGAAGATGAAGAAAGGCGGTATGGCGAAGATGATGCGCGGCATGAAAGGTATGATGCCGCCGGGCTTCCCGGGCCGCTGATGGGCCTCCGCACGCCGAGTGCGGGCGCTTTCAGCATTCGCCGTTCGCGGTGAAAACCGCCCGAAATTTGACAAGTTGCAAAAGTTGTCCCCTGCGATCGACGCTTTAGATTGCTTTTTGCGCCAAAATGAGTAAAATTTTCGGGCTTTTTATATTGCAACCGGGCCCCGTCCCTCAATGGGGCCCGGCTGTTTTATTAACTAAAGAGGATGTTATGGTAACAATTCGTTTGGCACGTGGCGGCGCTAAAAAGCGTCCGTTCTATCAAGTAGTAGTGACCGACAGCCGCAACGCTCGTGATGGTCGTTTCATCGAGCGCGTAGGCTTCTTCAACCCGATCGCTTCCGGTCAGGCTGAAGCACTGCGTCTGGACCTGGACCGCATCGAGCACTGGGTTGGTCTGGGTGCAACCGTTTCTGATCGCGTTCACGCGCTGATCAAAGACGCTAAGAAAGCAGCTTAATCTGTCGCGGTGGTGGCAATGAGCAAGCAACTCAAACCGGTAGCGCCTAAGCAGCCGATTGTACTCGGTAAAATGGGGTCCGCTTACGGCATTCGTGGTTGGCTCAGAGTGTTTTCATCCACCGAGAACGCCGAAAGCATTTTTGACTATCAGCCGTGGTTTATCCAGCAGGCGGGTCAGTGGCAGCATATCGAGTTGGAAGACTGGAAGCGCCACAGTCAGGATCTGATCATCAAGGTCAAAGGCATTGACGATCGGGACGCGGCGAATCTGCTGACTAATCGCGAGATTATGGTGGATTCTGAGCAACTTCCTCCGCTGGAGGGTGACGATTACTACTGGAAAGACCTGATGGGCTGCCAGGTAGTCACCACCGCCGGCTACGAGCTGGGTAAAGTCATCGATATGATGGAAACCGGCTCGAACGATGTGATGGTTGTGAAAGCGAACCTGAAAGATGCGTTCGGCATGAAGGAGCGGTTGATTCCGTTTCTTCATGGGCAGGTTATCAAGAAAGTCGATCTCACTGCCCGCGTGATTGAGGCAGATTGGGATCCTGGTTTTTGACCCCCGGATCAAACGGTCGAAGCAAGTGGAATAACGGTAAGGGGATTGGCTTGTGTTCATCGGTATTGTAAGCCTGTTTCCTGAGATGTTCCGCGCTATCACCGATTACGGGGTGACTGGCCGGGCAGTAAAAAATGGCCTGCTGAGCGTGCAGTGTTGGAGTCCTCGCGACTTCACCTACGACCGGCATCGCACCGTGGACGATCGCCCTTATGGCGGCGGCCCGGGAATGCTGATGATGGTGCAACCTTTACGGGAAGCCATTCATGCGGCGAAAGAAGCGGCAGGCGAGGGAGCAAAGGTGATTTATCTGTCACCTCAGGGGCGCAAGCTGGATCAAACCGGCGTGTGCGAACTGGCGGCCAATCAGAAGATGATTCTGGTGTGCGGCCGTTACGAAGGGATAGATGAGCGCGTAATCCAAACCGAAATTGACGAAGAGTGGTCAATCGGCGATTACGTTCTCAGCGGCGGGGAACTGCCGGCGATGACCCTGATTGATTCAGTCGCCCGTTTCATACCGGGTGTGCTGGGCCATCAGGCCTCAGCGGAGGAAGACTCCTTCGCCGACGGATTGCTGGACTGCCCGCACTATACCCGCCCAGAGGTGTTGGAAGGGATGGAAGTACCGCCGGTTCTACTGTCGGGCAACCATGCCGAGATACGTCGCTGGCGCTTAAAGCAGTCGCTGGGCCGAACCTGGCTTAGAAGACCTGAACTTCTAGAAAGCCTAGCTCTGACTGACGAGCAAGCGGTGTTGCTGGCTGAGTTCCAACGGGAACATCAGGCCAGGCAACAGGACTATGAAGGAAACGTCTGACATCAGACGGGACCGATATATCAGTTTACCTAGGGTAAGAGACATATTATGAGCAACATTATTAAGCAACTTGAACAAGAGCAGATGAAACAAGACGTACCTGCATTCCGTCCGGGTGATTCCGTGGAAGTGAAGGTATGGGTCGTTGAAGGTAGCAAAAAACGTCTGCAGGCATTCGAGGGCGTGGTTATCGCTATCCGTAACCGCGGTCTGCACTCTGCATTCACTGTTCGTAAGATTTCCAACGGCGAAGGTGTTGAGCGCGTATTCCAGACTCACTCCCCAGTAATCGACAGCATTACTGTTAAACGTCGTGGTGCCGTTCGTAAAGCTAAACTGTACTACCTGCGTGAACGTACTGGTAAGGCTGCTCGTATCAAAGAGCGTCTGAACCGCGTTAACTAACGCTGCATCCAAAAGTTAATAGTTATCAGGGGTTGGCCTATGCCAACCCCTTTTTTTATCTGAAAATCCGGCTTGGTTGCATTTGCGAGATTTGGCCACGTTGTAGCGACATTAAAAAGCCTGCATCAGCAGGCTTTTTGCATTACAGCGCGGCAGCGCTTTGTTTATGCTGATTCTCCGGCGGGTGCGGCTGCGCCGGGACAATGTCATCGCCGGGCTTGACGATCACCCGTGCAACGGATTCGTGAGTGGCGAATGTACAGCTGCAGTTGATGTTGCGGCATTGATGGTAACGCTCTTTGGTCGACTCGCTCAGATAGCGACTGGAGCGAGTGTGAGCCACGTGACCGCATAGTGGACAGTGCATCATAGTTGAATCCCTCGTTCTGCTACGTCAAGTTATATGACTTATAATAGCCCATAAACTCGCAAAAGCAAGATTAAGATGCAAATGAAATATCACGACTCGGTGCTTTGGTACGCCAGGTCGACCAACGAGATCTCCAGATCCAGGCTGCAGGTATAGCCTGCGGCGCTCAGGTTATGGGTGACTTTATCGATGACCCACCGCTGGTCATCGATGACGTTTTTAAAGCCGCGCACCTGAATAGGGCGTTCAGGAAACAGGTCTGGACGTCCTACCGCCAGATTGATCGTAAACCTGGCTACGCCTTTTTGGATGCGCTTAAATACTGCTTCGGCCGCGCGCATGGCGGAAACCTTGTCGCGGAATACTTTCGGTATGTGGTAGACCTGGTCGGGTTGGCCCGCCATATAACTTGACGCGTTCTCCTGCTTGGCGACGGGCGTGCCGGGCTTGGCGGCGGGATGCCGCGCTTCGCCGCTCCTGGGCGCCAAAGGCTGGCGGTGAAGGCTGACCTTTTTCTGCGCCTCTTCGGGCTTATCCGTGTTGAGCCAAACGGCGGAGACGCCGCTGTAGGCTTTGGCATCCGCCAATTGAAAGGTATGGCGATCGCCGTCGTTGCGCGTCAACGTCATCATAGGGATCGGATCACCGTTCGCTGTGCGCCCCATACCCGGCGTCAGAAACAAAATCCGCTGATACTTGATGCTGGCCTGAGCACCGTTAAGGATGGCAAGGCGGGTGAGAAACTGCAGGTCTGACTCGTTGGTTTGGTCGATGTGAGGAATGCTGATGGCTGCAATCTCCGCCGCCAGCGAGGGAGCCGGCAAGTTATTGCGATCGGCGATCTGTTGCACGATATCGCCAACCGTTTTCTCGTGATAAGACAGGCTGCGCAATTGTGTCATCGAGCTGCGAAAATCCGCGCTGCGGGCGGTGATTTGCAGGGTATCCGGCGTGCCGCTGTGGATAACGGTATCGACGACGAATTTTCCCTGGCCGATTAAGGCGGAACCCTGCCAGCCGAGGAACAGCTCAAGAATCGCCCCCCGCTCGGGCATACGCAGCTGGCCGTCGCCGTCATCCAATGTGAGGCTGAGGGTGTCCGCTTTGAACCCGCTGAAATCCTCCATCTTCAGTGAGATCAACCGATCGCGGATATTCTCCGTGACGTCTTTTTCGCTCAGTGTCAGAATAAAGTCGGGGGCGAGTTTCGCCCCCACGGGTTGATAGGTTTCAGTGATCATAAGCTTATCCCCGTCGCTTTTTGCGCTTTATCGAGCAAGTCGGTCGCTTGCTGCCGCAGATCGCCAAACATGGCATGCAACGACTCATCGACGCGTTTCAGCGTGATATCGAAATTAATCTGTCGCGGCTGCCCATCCGGAAAGAAGTGGGTGCTGGTTTGAGAAATTTTCTGGATCACGAACATACCGTAAATGGTGCCGCTGCCTTCAATCAGCGGCCAGGCGCGGCCTTGCTCCGCCATGGTCTGCAGCGTGAGCAACGAAAGACGTCCGCCGGTCAGTTCCGGCAGCAGTTGACCGCTGAGCGTGATCGTCTCCGTATCGACGCCAAGAAACTGTGAGGTGGCACGTTGTCCAACCCTGTTGTTTTCAGGCCAACGGTAGTCCATCTGACGATTCATGGTTTGATAAGGGACTGTGCGTAACATAAATACGAACAGCCCAAGCGTTAGCATCATGATGAAAGTTCCTTATGCAAAGCGATAGTTTGAATAAACCGCGTTGTCGCTATCCAGCTGGTTCTGGCGATTCACATGGTTGATGATTTGTTCGACTTCCTGACGATCCATACCCGGGGTGGTATTGATGGTCATATGATTGGTGATGTTACGGTTGTTGGCCGTTGAGATAGCTCCCGGGGCCATGGCCGGTTGATAGTTCTGTACCGCCGCCCCCTCTTTCAGCGCGCCGGCTGCCAAATCGTTCTGCACGGTTTTGATTTGCTCATCATCCAGGTCCGGTGGGTTGGCGCTCAACAGGCCGAAGGCTTTCAACAGCCGTATCACGCTACCGCTGAGCTTGGCAAACATCGCGATCGGCGCCGTCAAGACGGTCGTCAGGATCTCACCGAACGCTTTGCCGTAGCCAGCGGCGCTGTTTAACCCTTCTTGCGTCATCTCGATCGGCGTCAGCAGCTCCAGCAGCGCATTAAAGCCGGCTTTGACCAGGCCGATGACCCCTTCGAACAGCGACAGCATAGGAGTGAAACTTTCGACGATAGGGGCGATGGCGGCGACGAAACCGCTGGCGACGCCACCCATAAAGGCGCTGATCGGCTCCCAGTACTTATACACTAAGGCGGCGCCGCCGATGATCGCTGCGACGACAGCTGCGATCGGTAGACTGAGCGCGGCGAATGCGCCGGCGATCATGCCGCCAACGGAGGTGAATACCGTGCCCAACAGGCCGGCGCCAGCCATCAGCATATTGACGGCGCTCAATGCCGGAGCGATGAAAACACCGATGGATGACAGGCCGCCGACCAATGCGGTAATGGCAGTGCCGACGGTCATCAAGGTATTGGCCAGCGCCGGGTTGGCCTGCGTCCACTGGTCGAGCGCGGTCAACCAGCCGGTAGCGGTTTGCGTCAGCTGGCGCAAAGCGGCAGTCTGTCCATCGAACAGGCCGATGCGCAGACTGTCCCATGAGGTGAACAGCTTTTTGACATCGCCATCCAGATTGTCGCCTTTAACGGTGACCAATAGCTGGGCCGCGCCGTCAACCTTGCCCAGGCTGCGTCCCGACGGCGCCAGTTGTGCTGCGGCTTGCTCCAGGCTTAGGCCATCGCGTTTCGCTGCGGGCGCGGCCGAACGCAGCTGGGTTTCGAGCTCGCTCAGGCTCAGTTGATAACTGGCGCCGGCTTTGGCCAATACATCAGCGATATTGCCTGCTTGAGCGACTGGCAGCTGAAAGGTGCTTTGGATCCCCGTCAGCGCTTTTACCGCATCCTCAATGCTGCTGCCGCTGGCTGTGGCCAGGCTCAACGCCGCCGGTGCGGCGGCCAGCACCTCCTGCGCATTGTAACCGGAGCTTGCCAGCGCGGTTTGTGCTTGAACGACCTCTTGCGGCGATTGTCCTTCGGTAGTCATGCCGGTTGCTTGCCGGCGCAAACCGGCCAGATATGGATCGCCGTTATTCAACCCCAACTGTGCCTGTACGCCCGACATCTGTTGCTCGAATTTCATGCCCGGTGTAAACAACGTCTTTCCTGCACCGAAAATTTCACCGGCCGTGTCTGCGCTTTGTGCGCTGAAGTCGCGAAACTTGCCAATTTTTTCTTGGCGACGTTGGTAATCGCTAAGCACCTCCTCACGTCTCTTTTGGCGCAGGCCCTGGCGTTGGTCGCGTTGATGAGTAAGGAGGCTTTGCGTCACGTCTGACTTCTTTTGGAATGTGCGTTGGGCAAGGGGTAAGTCGGTGATATCCACCTCTCTCGACTGCAATTGCTGTTCCAGACGCTGTTGACTGCGAGATGCGAGGGCTTTCCGCGCGCTTTGCACGACGTAATTTAAGTTTGCCTGTTGCGCCGTCGCAATATCCTCTGGAGAAGATAAGAACGCGGGCAAGCTTGCGCGGATATTGCGGATATCATCCAGTTCGCGTAGCGCGTCCGTTTGCGCCGTTTTGACCTTCAACAATTCGGCGAGCTGGGATTGGTTTTTCCGCTCGATTTTGAGCTGCTGACGATATTTGCGGACGGTGTTGTCCGCGTCTTTTAACGCTGCTTTGCTGCCGGTATCACTCATCTGTATTTACTCCGCTGCGTTGCAGCGCTCTGTGACGCCAGCCGATCAGCTCCGCCAGCGTCATGCCGTTCATTTCCGACGGCGGCCAGTGAAAAATCACTGCAATATCCGCCATCAGGTCATCTACCGTCAGACAGGGATCGACCGTTACTCGGCCGATGTCGGCGACAAAAAACCGATCACCTGGCCGGCCAGCGCGATCAGATCCGGCAGTTCAAGGCGAGCACACTCTTCCTTGGTCAGGTTCGGGTAAGTGACGCGGGGCAGAATGGTGATCAATGCGTCGACATCGGCGTTGGCCAGCGCCGCCAGGCCGATGCCGCGCAGGCTGCCGGCATTCGGCTTGGTTACTTGTACGCTGGTAATCTCGCTCTCTCCGCGTTTGATCGGGGTGTTCAGGATGATGGTATTTTCCGGGGATGCATTCAGTTCCATGGGGGTATCCAGTTTTTAATTTGGGAAAAGGGGCCAGCGCAGAGGCTGGCCGTTGAGGTGAAAAATTACAGGCCGATGGCGCGGCGGTGCGCCGCCAGCAGGTCTACGCCGTCGACTTTTTCGATCATGTTGACGGTATCGATCTCGATCAGCTCTTTGCCGTCGATGCTCAGCTTGAAGTAGGTGCAGTCGGTGGAAACCTTGGTTTCGGTATCTTCACCCTGCTTGAAGTCGCCGCTGTCGATCTCTTTATGACGACCACGCATCACCACCTCGAGTGCGGAGACGTCGCCGGTGTCATCGCGTTGGAAAGAGCCGGTAAAGCGCAGCGGCACTGCATCGATACGGCCCCATTGCTTGAGCACCAGTTCGTCAATGCCGCCCATGGTCCACTCCACCACCAGCGCATCATCGTCCAAGCCGAAGTCCACCGAGGCTGCGCCGCTCATGCCGCCGCCGCGGAATTTTTCCAGTTTGCGGGTCAGTTTCGGCAGCGTCATAGAGGAAACTACCCCCATGTAGTTGAAGCCATCGTTAAACAGGTTCAGGTATTTCAGTTTTTTTGGCAGTGCCATGATGCAGTCTCCTTAGCTGTTCACGGATGTGGCGAAATTCGCCAGGTAACGATCGGTAATGCACTGACGCAGCGTGAGATCTTCCAGTGGAGGCACCGGGGTGTAGTCATAGTCGATAAACAGCTTGCCGGCCTTCAGGGTCTCTTTATCGTTGGCGCTTTCGTCATACCAGCAGTCGCCGTCGATGATCAGGCCGGCGGATTTCAGTTCGCGGAACTTGGCCTTGATGCCGTCGATCATGTCGCGGATCAGCGTCGGGGTGAGCGGACGATCAACAGCCCACAGGTGGGCTTCAGCCATCGTATCGGCCAATACCTGCGCGGTGCGGGTGTAGTTTTCAAACTGGAACAGCGGCTCGTCGGAGCAGGTGCGGGAACCCCAGAACTTGAAGCCATCTTTGCGGATCAGCGTGGTGACACTGCCTTCATTCAGCAAATCGGCGTCGGTGCCGGCGGTTTGCAGATCCCAAAATACGCTGGCCGAGATGCCGCTCACGCCGTTGACGCCGACGTTGGACAAGGTTTTGTGCCAGCCGGTTTCCTGGTCGATCTTGGCACGCAACCCCAGTGCGCGCGCCGTGGCGAAGGCGATGTCGCTGCTGTTGGTGGCGGTGTTCCAGTTGATGAAGTCCGGCCAAATCAGCATCAGTTCGCGCTGGCTGAAGTTGGCTCGGTATTTGATGGCGTCGGACACGGTTTTGCAGCCGTAAGCGCTGATATAGCCGAAAGCGCGCAGCTGTTGGCAGATGCTGGCCAACGCGGTCGCCACTTCCTGATTATCATGGCCCGGTACACCCAGAATGCGCGGTTTCACACCCAGCTCGGCCTGGGCGGCCAGCAGCGCTTTCATGCCGGTGTACTTACCATTTTCATCGGCGCCGCCGATGATATTTGACGTGGTTTCGGCTTCGTCTTTCCCTTCCGCCACGCGTACCACGACGGTCACTGGCTTAGCCTGCTCGGCGATCGCCAGCAGCGAAGGCGCCAGCGTGCCTTTTTTACCTGCTTTGCCGCTGGCGGCCAGCACGTCGGCAATCAGCACTGGGGTGTTGAGAGGAAACAGGGTTGTATCGGCATCTTCTGCGGTACAAACCATGCCGACAATGGCCGTAGAGACGGTGGAAATTACGCGGGTGCCTTCGTTGATTTCGAGGACACGCACGCCGTGGTGATAGTCACCCATAGCATTACTCCGTTTGTGGTTGGTGATGACAGAATGCCTGTTGGGAGGCGGTGTCGCATCTCATTCGGGGTGTGGGATAACTGGTACAACAGCAGGAAAAATAAAGAAAAAAAACGCCCCAGGCGGGGCGTTGAGCGGTGTTATTGCGGCGGTTGCGGCCAGTCGATATCAGGGGCCGCTTCGGAATCGATCCGATTAAGCAGCACGCGATAGGTTTTCCAGCGGGCCAGCAGCCGCTTTTCTTCTTCGCTGGCCATGCCCAGATCGGCGGCGTCGTTGAGCGTTTCTATTTGCAATGAACTCTGCTTAATCAGCTCCTTTTTTTTATTGGCGGCTTGCTGTTGCAACTCTTCCTCTGAATATTCCCTGAGCGTGATTTTTTCTCCGTCAAATAGCCAGCGTCCGTTTATATCTGCCCCTTCAGGTAGACTCTTTATTTCCGCCACGCTCATATTTTCCGGGAAAAATCCGGAAACGTCATAATGACCTTCGGTATTCGGTTTTGCGGTGATTGAACGAATGATCCCGTCCTTGTCATACATCAGTTTTACCGTCTCAGGTCGGAAGCTTTTTTGACATTCATACCAGTCTTCTCCGGTGTCAGATTTCAAAAACAAAACACCGTGCGAGGCGGCCAGCTGTTTCTGCTCTACCGTTTCCGGTTCGGCGAGGGTAAAGTTCTTCATGTTATTCATCATTAAACGCTCCAGACGGTAACCCAATTACCATTAATGTGCTTTTGCAGCGGCCGACGGAAAATCACGTCGATGTATTCATCCACATTGTTGTTTGCTGCACCGGTCAGGACATAACCCGCACTGTCCGAGTAACCGGGGCCTCGCCAGGTAGCGATGCTTTCCACATTACCCAGACGAACATCGCGCACAAAGTTTTGGTTGAGATAGTTGCTTAAATAGCCACCCCAAATGCTGCCGTTGATATTACCGTCATTAAAGTAGGTTGCTTCACCTAACATCAGGCGTGGCCAAGGGCCATTGCTGCGAATATCGCCTTGATGACCAAATTGGAACCAGCCATCAGAGCCGCCAGAGGAAACATGCATTGCGCCAAATGCGCGCTTACCTATCTCCTCATAAAAGTAATGATCAACATACTGATTACCTGCACCTTGTATGCGCAGCCCTTGAGTATTGCGATTACCACTGGTTTCGGTTATTACCCCTTTTTTAGTAATAAAATCTTGGCCATTGATATACAGAGTTCTATCAACGTGGGCGTCTAAACCAACGGTAAGGTTTTCATTGGCCCGAACGTTTTTTGCACCCAGACTTAATTGACCCTGGCTATCATTAATGATGCGAACATCATAATCCGTGTTCGTATTGCCATAATGGAAATCTATATAGGGCGAGGTTCCGAATAATTCGACGCCGCCTTTGGTGGTTAACGATCCTATCACTGTGGCGTAAGGCGTGGTCAATCCCGATTTCGTTTCAATTGAGCCGTTGACCGTCAAGCTGCCTGTAATGGTATCGCCGCTCTGTTTGACGAACTTGCCGTCGGCTTCCGCCTTGCTGTAAGCGCCGACATCCGCCGCCGTTGGTTTAAAACCTGTCGTGTAAATCCGATACCAATTCAACGGCTTATCAGCAGTTGTGGATGTGCCGATGTAACACCATCCGTTGGTTTGTATCGCCAGATAGCCGCTGGAGGGGCCACCGTCGCACGGCAGGTTCAAGACGCCATAGACACCGCCACCAGGGGCGTTTTTCGATGTGCCGTTGACTCGATAGATTTCGCCAAGGTTGCTCAAGGCGTCTTCGCGATGTTTGGGACCATCTCCTAAACCGAACGCACCCACCTCCATCAGATTAGTTTTTTGCGTGCCGACGTTACGGGTGGCGGCGGTGCCCAGTTCCAGGTTGTCGCGCGCAGCGGACTTGTTCGGTACGTCTTTCAGGTTCGCGGCGATTTTCAGCGAGGTGTCGTTGACCGCTTTCACCGCTTTGGGGGTGGCGGCGAGCGTTTCACTGGCGCTGTTGCTGTCGTTGCTCAACTGCGTGAAGCCCTTGGCCAGTAAGGTAGCGTCCGGGTGGTTGCGCGAACGGGCATGTTCGGCGATGGCCGCATTCAGCGTATCGCGCGATACCAGCAGGGCGGTCTTGTCCGCGACGATGGTCGCGTTGGCGTCGCCTTTGACCAGCAGCACCATGCGTACGACCTGGGTGCGGCCGGCGCCTTCGGTCAGCAGGGGCTTGTAAGTATCGGGCGTATTGGCGATCGCCACCAGCACGCCGTTTTTGTCATACAGCCCAAGCTCGCGGATCCACCAGCCGCCGACGTCCTCCGGAATGACCTGTTCGGCGATCACCTGGTTGCTGTTGCCGGCGTCTACCTGCAGTGAATTCAGCGTAGCGCGGCGTTTTTCGTTCACCAGCTTAGTCTGATTTTCACCGGGCTGCGTTGGCGAGCCGCCGCCGTCGCCGATCGCCATATGCGTGATTTCCAGCTTTTGGCCGGTTGCTGTGGCGTTAGCCAGCAGCGCTTTGCCCTGATCGGTGAGCAGGACGCGGTATTTTGCTGTCATGGTGTGGTTCTCTTCTGTTTGCCGGCCGGGTAGGTAAGGCCGTTTTTGTACATCACATACAGACTCAATCCGCGCAGGATTTCGCCTGACCAAAAGCCGAAAAACATGCCGTTATCGGTGCCGGGGCGCGGCGCGGGCGACCAGCCGCCGTCCATCACGTCCCCGGTGCTGAGGTAGTGCCTCTGTAATTCCGTAACGCATTGTTCGATAAAGTGTTCGAGGCCCTCTATTTCGCTGCCGGCCATTTTTGCCATCACTGCGCCGGCCAGCCACAGGCCGCACATGTGGCCGGTAAAGTCCTGCGCATCGGGTTGCGGCAGACCGGTCATCGGGAAATCGGTCGGTGTGACACCGCCGGCGTTATTGGTGAAATCAATCAGCCAGCGCAACCAGTTCTCGACATATTCCACCAGCTTGAGCGGTGGCGTTTTGTTCGCTTGCCGTAATTCGAACCAGGCTCGCGCCGCGCCGAAGAAGGCACGTGGTTGATAGCCAGACCAGGCGGTGCCGTTACCCCAGTGGTACATGGTCCAGCTATCCGCCGGGCCGTAACTCAGATTGTCCCAGCGGTTCCAGATATAGGCCGATGCGCCCGGGCCCAGCACGCCGAACTGCTGTTGGTACCACTGCTGTGACTGCCACAGAAACTCGACCATGTTGTTGAGCATCACCCCGTCGGGATCGGCGGCGGCGTGCACGAAAATGAATGGGTACTGGTAACCTGGATAAGGCATGCCGTGCCAGCCATCGAACTGTTGGCTGTCTACCTGATAGATGTTGGAGAACGGGATCACGCCCGGCGTACAGAACAGGCTGTCGTGGCGGTGATTCAGGAGGGTGCAGTCGCCCAACAGCGCGCTGAACGGATGCTCCGCCTGGAGCGTTATGCGATAGCGGATCGTGTAGCCGTCATCGGCGTTGAACGTCGGCGGAATGTCGTTCAGTACGTAGTAGCTGAACGTGGCATCCGGTACGTTGCCGTCTTGCAGAATGGTGACTTGCTTGACGCGGCTGAAGCGAGGTGCGGCCGGTCTGGGCTCGGCATCCTGATGGTCCGGCTGATAGCCGCTCAGCGCGGCCGACTGCGGAGCGAAAGTCGCGATTTGCCATTTGCCGCCGGTGGCGGGTAGCCTCCAATACCAGCGCCATTTATCATCATCTTCGAGCCGCAGGTTGAAGTTGGCGTCCGCGCGATAGACCAACTGCGTGACGGGGAAATTTTCCTCTGCAGTCAACCAAGCGCCGATCACCATGCCGGCGTCATCATTAGGGAAACGGGCTTGGATCACCGTCGCGCTGCGGCTGTCGTATACCCGCTCCTCAAACTGGCTGACGATCGCGCAACCGCCGTAGTCGGTCACAGCACGAAGATCGGCCAGCAGATAGTCGCTGCCGTCTTCTTTCGTCAGCGCCGCCAGGCTGCTGAGCGCGATATCGTAGATTTTGACCTGGGGCTGGTGCGACTGCGGTAGACCGATGCCCCATTCTGTGGTGTTCGCTGCGTTCTTTTCCAGCGCGATAGACAGCTGTACTTTGCATGAGATCGGCTGGTTCTGGTCGTCAACGCCGCCGAAACAGGTGCGGATTTTTGACTGGCGATTGGCGCGGAACCAAATGGCCTGCTGTTCCAGCGATTGTTGCGACGCTATCTCCTTGCGAATGGTGATCATGCCTTCCGCGTTGCGGCCGTAGCTTACCGGCGCCCCGGAAGGGTATGACCAATCGTAGGCGATGCCGTCGGTGAACGGCGTATTGGCGCTGCGGCTTTGACGGAAGAACTTATCCTGCGCATCAATATCGGTATATTCCATCGCGGTGAATTCAACGCTTTTCCAGGCATTGAAATAGCGCTGCTCGCCGGTGATCTTGTGCAGCAGATAGCAGGCGTCAGCAAACCACAGCTCGGCATCGGCCGCGTTGCCCATGGCGTTGTGGGGTACCGGCACATGCAGCGGGCGGTTATGCTGGATCTGATTGCGTTCAATCATCACGCCGCCGTGTTCGGCCGGTTGCCGATTGGCAAAGTTCAGTTTGTGAGTGCCGCTGAGGGTGATGTCTTTTAACTGCACCGTACCGAATTGTTCTGCGGGCAGTCCTTTAGCCAGGATCTCGCCGTCGGCGTCGATCTGGTAACCCTGCCAATTGATGATCCAGGCTACATCATGGCGTTTGCCGTCGCTGTTCCAGTCGATTTCGCCGGCGGCGTTAACTGCGCGTATCTGGGCGTTGACGGCATCCCATGCCAGCGCACCGTCAAAGGCGAAAGTGGCGATGTCGAGATATTCACCCCAGTAGGGTGCGCCGTGAGGGATCAGCGTACGGCCCTGGTTGAAGGTCAGTGGAATGCCTTTGAAGCCGCTGTGCGTCGGATCCTGCGTATCGACGGGCCAATTGGCGGGCACCGGCTCTTTGGCATTGACGATCCAGTTGGCGATCCAGCGCTGGGGGCTGTCAGGGATCGGCGCACCGTCGTAAAAGTAGGCCACATAGGCGTCAAAACAGGCGATGGCCTGATCCAAATACTTCTGTTCTCCAGTCGCCAGATACGCATGGGCATAGCCGAGGATCTGCAAAGACTGGCCTTCGGTGGTGGCGTCATTCGGCAACCCCGCCATGCGTGATAGCTCGCGTTCATGGCGCGAGTCGGCCAAGACATGTTCGCTGTTGAGCACGAAGTGTTGCTGCGTCGAGTCCTGCGTGGTGCCGGTGTTACGCTGCAAGAATTGGTAATGCCCCGCCAGCATTTGCCGGGCGAGATCGGTATAGTCGGGGTACACGGTGGTGAGCTCACCGTCGTAATGGCCGCCGGCGATGTTCATCGTGCCGGCGGCTTCAAGATTCAGCGCCAGGCCCGTCAGATGGCGGCTGACCGGTTTGGCGTCGGCGATCATCCGTTCCATTTCCAGATACATCTCTTCGGTGATGCCATTCTCCAGCACGCCGATATCCAACGAGAAGGTACCGGGTTCACCGTTGGTTTCCCACCACTCACGCAGCTTGATCAGATAACCCAACGGCTCTACCACGCGGCGAATGGCGCCAATGGTGCCCTTATGGCGGTGGACGAAGAAAGCGGCGGCTACGACGCTGCGTTTGGCGTCTTCCGTCCAGGTTTCATCCCAATGATCGACCGAGAAGGCCCAGGCCAGGTACGGCAACAGGTTGACCGGACAGGTGGCCGGATCCCACAAGTCGCGCAGCGGCACCGGCATCGCGGCCAGCTCGGCACAGGCGGCAGCGGCCGCGACCTCCAGTGGGGAAGAGCCGACTGGCAGCAGACGGTTACTCATCGGAACCTCCCACCGTCAGACGATAGGAGGCGCAATGCGACGCCTGGGTTTTGTCCAGCACAATGTCGGCCTGTGGGGCTTTCAGCTCAACGCGTTGTACCCCTTCGGCATGCAACGCGGCATAGATTGCCGACAAGCGAATATCGCGGCCTAAACGGTGCTGGGCGCTGATGTAATTTTTCAGCTTGGCTTCGGCGGCGCGGCGCACCGGCTCGGCCTCGGGGCCAGGGTAGAGATACAGCACGGCATCGATGGTGTAGCTGATGATGTTGGCCGAACGGACGGTGACGCGATCCGCCACCGGGCGCACGTCTTCATCGTTTAACGCTTTATCGACGATCGCCACCAGTTCCGCGCTGGCGGTGCCGTCTCCTTCGCGTGACAGTACAGAGATCAGCACGTTAGCCGGGCTGGGGCTGGTCGCGGAAACGTCGGCGACCCGGCCGTCGGCAGAGCGGCCGTGATACTCGTAAGAGCCGCTGGAGCCTGCTACGCTCAAGCCTTCGAATGCCTGCTGGATCCGCACGCGGAAATCGCTATCTGATTCCATGATCGCCGGCAGCGGTGGGATGACGCTGTTATCTGGCTGCTGTACCACCAGGCGTTGAACCTGGAAGTTTGCGCCTAGTTGGTCGAGATCGCTGCCGTTGGCATAGCCGAGCATCACGGCCTGTGCGGCTTCATTGACGCGCTGGCGCAACAGCAGCTCGCGGTAAGCATTTTCTTGCAGCAGCTTGACGATTGGCTCCGACTCCAGCGCCAATGTGCGTGCGACGGCTTGACGCTGCTCTTCCGGGTAAAGGGAAATCAGCGTGGCCTTGCGATCGGCCAACAGTGACTCGTAATCGAGAGGGTCCACCACCGTCGGGGCGGGTAATAAACTCAGGTCAATGGTTGCCATGGTGTTAGCTCACTGAAACAGAAAGAGAAAAGGAATCCGGCGTATCCGTGCGGTTGCCGGTGATGTCGACCACCATTTTTCCGTCAAAGGTGGTGTTGCAGCTGATGCCCGTCAGCCGAATACGCGGCTCCCACTGCAGCAGGGCGCTGTAACAGGCCGCCATCATTTGCAATCGCAGCACGTCGTTTTGCGGCTGGTCCAGCAACTCGGACAGCAACGAGCCGTAGCTGCGGCGCATGACGCGTGAGCCGATAGGCGTAATCAGGATGTCGCTCACCGACTGACGAATGTGCTCGAGATCGGCGATTGCGCGGCCGTTGCCGCGGTTCATACCAAGATATTTCGCGTTGTTCATGCTGGTTTGTCCGTTTGGCCTCCGCCGTTTTGCACGCCCCCATGGGTGTGGGTATGCACCACAATGCCGTTAGAGCTGATGCTGCCACCGGTGTGATTGAGATCGCCGGTCATCGAACCGCCCTGACGGATAGCGATGGTGCCGGTAGTGAGCAACTGGGTGCACTCCACTTCGGGGGCATCCAGCGTGATTTTCCCGCTGGCGATACAGGTGATGTTTGGCGCCGTCAGTGTGATCCGCTCGGCGGCTTCGATTGCGGCGCTTTTTATGCCGACGGCCTTCAGCGCACCGGTCGCCGGCTCGTATTCGATCGCTGCGCCGTCAGGAAAAGCGATATGTGCTGCCTGTGCCGAGGCTGACGGTGCGGGGTGAGCATCGGAAAATACGCCGGGCAGCACGAAAGCGGTTTCAAGTTCGCCGCCAAGTGACAACACCAAGACCTGTTCGCCAATGCTGGGCGCCCACCAGCTGCGCGCATCGCCGGCGCGCCCGGTCAGCCAGTTGAGCCAGTCGGTAAGATTGCCGCCGGTGGCGACGCGGCAGCGCCCGCGTTCGAGGTCGAGCTCGCTGACGGTACCGATACGTATCAGATTGCGCACCAGGCGCTGAATATCGAAATTGTCTGTGTTCATGTTTCAAGAATGCCGCTGGATGAAAAGGGGAACAACGCGGCGGCGTTTGGCTGCCGCCAGCACAACTGAAGCCGCCTGTATGGCGTTACGGTTGCCGAAATTCGCTGAGTAGCTCGCCGTGCAAATAAACCTGGGTGAAGCGAATGACGTTCTCCGGTTCGGGGGGTTCAGCCTGCGGAATGATATGCAGTGCGCTATCGCGCATCTCCACCAGGATTCTTTCGGTGAGTTGAAGCCGCACTGTCAGCTGGTTCGGAGTCTCGATATCTCTTTGAAACGAAAAATCATTTTTTCGTTTTTCTGGATTGGCGAAGAGGTCGGGTTGGTGGCTGCGTAACCAGGCCAGCACGGTGACGATGATCAGATCGTCGTCGGCTGACGGCCCATCCAGTGCCAGATTAAGCTGATAGCGGTATTCGAAGGACAGCGAGGTGGCGAGCGTTGAGACCACTCGGCCGTTAGCAATGCCAAGACGCAGCCGTTCGGGGTTTTGTTGCAAAATGGGGACCGTATTGAGCAATTTGGCACGCAGCTGTTCGGGTTTTAACATGATGAATCTCCTGAAAGGGAAGCGGTTTGAATGGGAGTCCGTTGAGAAGCGATCAGTGTGGGACGGCGCTCAGGCATAGCGCACGCTCAGCCGTTCGACGGCGTTCCAGGCCTTTGCTTTTGACGCCGTTGACATAAATCCAGCGTGGCAGTTGATCGCAGGCCGCCCGCCACTGGCGGCGTTTGATAAAGGTGGCCAGCGTTGAATGGCAGGCGGCACTGACGCCGACGTTGAAAGCGAAAGCGCTGACGGCGTCGTAAACCTGCTGTGGCATGTCGACGTCCATACAACGCGCGATGCCGCGCTCTACGGTGCGCACGTCCTCGATCAAATTGGCGGCCGCCTTGCGTTCGTCGATGACGGTGTCCGGCTTCACGCCGGCAGTGTGGCCTATGCCGTTGGTCCAAATGCCGGCACTGCATTGGTAGGATGATAGCCGGCAGCCTTCGAAATCTGCGATCAGGCGCAAACCTTGTTCGGAGGTTTTCAGCGTATTGAACTGAGGCAGCAGGGTGGCGAGCGCTAAAATAGCCGCCACGCTGCAGCGTTTAGCGAGTGAGTTCATCGTAGACTCCGCGTTTCAGGCCGTTTTTTTTTAGCGATTTCAACAGCTGGTAGCTTTTACGTCGGTAATACCAATTCACGGCGAAGGTACCAACGCCAACCGCGGCTCCGACCAGGATGGCGATGTCCTGCGCAGAATGGCTCCCTAACCAGGCCAGGCAAGCCGCCACGAGATACGCAAGGGTTGAAGTGAGTTTCTCCATTGCTCAATCCCACAATTTGACGGTTTCTCGTTGGGCTGCCACAGGCAGATCCGGCAATTCAACCGGTTGGCCGTGTGGTAGCAAGGGGCCCAGCTCGGCCAAGCCGCGATTGGCCTGATAGACTTGTTCCACCTGGTGCAGCGTGCTGCCGTAATAGCGCCAGCAGATCGCGTCAATGGTGTCACCTTGTTGTGCGTAAATTTTCATCATTACCATCCTGCGATAGCGTTAGGGGGAGAGGGCGTTGGCCCCGGATGCCTTCAGTTTCCCGCGCGCGAGCGGGGAGGGGCAACGCGAGTGGGTTGTGGTTGCGATGGCACAACCGGCCAGCGAAAGTGAGGTTGGCAAAAACAAAAACCCCCGCCGTAGGCGAGGGTTGAAAACGTGTGGCTGGTGGGGTTAGCGGGAGGCTATTCGTCAGCGGGGTAAAATATTTCTTGATAATCGTTGTTCGGCAGTACCTGGCCGGCCAGATCGGAGATCAGCGACATGGCAATCAGAAACTCGGAGGCGCTGCATTGTGCAGCCTGTGAAACATCGGCGATGAACTGGATGCGGGACAGTGTTACTTGTTGTTTATCCATAATTTCCACTGTTTTGCCCTCTCTTGAATATACTGTGTATTTATACAGTATTAAGCAAAACGCTAAAGGCGTCAATGGTTAGACTTATCATTTGTGCAGTAAAAATACGGCCAATCATTGATTAGCGGAAATTGTACAAGATGGCCGTCGAAACGGATTTTGCCGCCGCGGGCAAGCACCTCCAACTGCCAGCGTTGCGGTTCGATGCCCCTATCCCGAAGCGTGCGGGCAATATTCAGACACTGTTGCCGTTGTGGCGGTGTCAGCCGAGCTGAAGGTGCCGCCGGGGCCGGCAGTTGAAGGTGGCGTGTTCCACAGTTATTGCCAGAACTCCAAGGCGTTGCGGCGGCAAGGTTTTTAGCGACGATCCGCCATTGCACGGTGCGCGTTCGGTATACCCGTTCAGCACCCAAATGTGGTGCATAGATGCCGACAACTTTTGCTATGGGTTCATCATAAGCGTTTCGTGTTTCTGAGGCTTCACGCGCAACACGCACCCATTGGTGGCTGCGTGGCACATTGGTGCCGCCTTGCGCCTGTATGTAACCGGCAAAGTCACCGGCATCGGCAGCGGCGCGTACGGCTTCGGTGCCGGCGTCAAACTGCGGCGACAGGTCTTGGCCGCGGATGCGCCGACATTCGCGGTAGACGCCAATACTGGGCAGGCCGAAGGGATGAAACTGCGGGATGCGCCAGGTGGTGGCCCAGGCGCTGACCGCGCGGGCGGTATCGCTCAGCGGGGCACCGGTTTCGCGATCGATTTCTTCCTCCTGCGCATATCCATCGAGATTTTTGGCGACATATTTAGCCAGATAGGCGGTGGCGCCGCCGCGGTTGAGGTGTTTGCACTGGAAACGATGTTGTTGGGCGCCGGGTTCTTCCGCATCCTGCTGCAGGGCATAACGTTGCATGATGTCGATCACCGCCTGACGTTGCGCCTGCAGAGTGAACATCATCAGATGCCAGTGGGGCGTGCCGTCATGATGAGGCTCAACTACCCGCATACCGTAGACCTGCAGGCGACGATCCTTGAAAGCGGTACGCATTTTCCCCCACTGGGCCACCAGATAGCGCTGGCCGTCCTTTGGTGTGAAAGCTTGCCGTTGCCAGCACGAATTGAAACGCGTTTTGCCTCGTTCGCCGGCCTGCTGGACAGGGTGAAAGCAGGCCGGTGCCGTCAGCGTGACAAACAGCCCACAGTGACCGTTGCGGACGGCGTAGGTTTCTATACCGGCGAGGGTGTTCATCAATTCCATCCGCCGAATGGCGGGATTGGCGATGCTGCCAAGCACTTTTTCCATAAGATCGATGCGTTCACCCGTGGCGACGTTTTCCAGCTCACAACGATTAAGGTAATCGAGGTTCGATTGGCGCCGTGCGTTGACATCGTGTATGGCCTGCCGGCTGGCATAGGGTGACGCGTTGCTGCGGACGTTGCCTATCGCGATTTGCAGCGCCTCGCGCCACTGCATGCGCTGCATTTTGAGACGACGGATCCACCAGCGATCGTCGGTCAGACGCGACAGCGCCGCAATCGCCCGCTCGCTGTCCAACTTGCCTTTACGATAACAGCGCCAGTGCATGGGCTGGATATTGAAGGCGCGTGCCATCGTGGCAATTTGGCGATAGAGGCGACGCTGTATATCCGCGTGTAACAGGATTTCTACATTATTGCTGTGTTTCACCAGCAAGGCGTCACATTCACTCTGGTAGAGCGCAGAAAGTTGGCCCCCGATACGCCGCGCCAACTGCTCCAGCGCTTTATCGCCCAGTGTGGGCAGTGCGCTATAGCTGTCTGCTTCACTGCCAAAGTGCAGTGATTTTCGTTGATCCAAACCGAAATTATTATTTACCTGCTGAATGCGTGGCCATATCCGCCGATGGAAAACTCGCACCAGATAATGCCAGGCAGCATGAGCCCCCTTTTGGCTGAGCAGCTGGCGGTGGCGCTCAAGGAACGGCGTGCGCAGATAATAAGGTAGGTTATGAATACACTGCAGTATCGCTTGCCATTGGCGCAGTTGGTCGCGATTGAGCGCCGTTTCGCGCCCTATCGCACGACGTGGCGCGTTCCACGGATAGGCGTAATCATCAGACGCCGTGTGTCGTGTCGCAGGGGGATTTGCCGGTGGAAATGCCGCCGGCATGTTTTTAACGGTGGGCGACATGGCGTTGTTTGGCTTCTGTGATCTCCTGGCAGGTCACGCAGCGGCTAACGCCAGGAACCGCGATACGCCTCGCTGCAGGGATCGCCGCCTCACAATCGCTGCAAGAGAACGCCGAGGGCGTTGCGACCACCGGCCTGGCGTACGCGATTTGTTTCTCGAGCATCAATGCCTGGCGCTCCTGGGCCATATCAATAGTATCTGCCATAACATTTTCCTGGGATTGAATCGGGTGAATTTGGGCCGAGCGGTGCCCGGCGGGTTACAGGCCAGTTTTTTTCGCAAGGTTATTTTTTCTGGGTTAACAGACAGTCTGCTTCGCTGATATAGCGCGGTAACGATTGACTGAGCGAGATGAGCTCATTGAGTGCCGCGACGATTTGCCGCCGTTCGGCATAACCCATTTCATGAAATTTTAACCATACATGGCGCTCGGTCAGCCCGGCGTGAAAGCAAAACGTATGACGCACGTGCAGCGGAGCCGTGTTGTAGATCGCTTCGGCATGATTGGTTTGCCGGGTAAACAGTGTGCGGCGGATTTCAGCAATACGCCGCAGGCCGATAGCCCGTTGCTCCTCGCTGGCCAGCAGCATGGCACTCTCCTTATCTGATGTTTGATGGTTGCTTGCAAAAACAAGATGGATTAACCGTCTTTCTCTGGCGCAATTTTGAGTCAATACACTGTAAACAAAGTCGTTGTGCAAGATTGTTGCCGCTTTACAGTATTTGCATTTTAATCAGTCATGTCGCATCATCTTAACTAAAGCGATCGACATGCCGAGCGACGGCGAATTGATGTTACTTTAAATCGCAAAATGCGACTTGTAAATGCAAATTTTATTTTAATCGGTGATGATATGCGTGAAGAAGCGACAAACAACAACACCTCCGTGGGAGCGGTGATTGAAAGAGTTCTTTCATCTTATGGCGTTGGCACGCAGAAGGAATTGAGTGAAATCCTTGGGATAGCGCCGAATAACATCAGTAGTTGGCAACAGCGGGGTAGCGTTCCCGGATACGTCATCATCAACTGCGCGTTGGCCACGGGGGCAGACTTGGCCTGGCTGATGACTGGTGAGTTTGCAAAATCAAAAAATAATCGCAAGCCTGCGTCATCTGCGCAAGGTAAAGTGCTTTACGATCGCGTTTTGGCTTCTGGCGGAAAAGGGGTATTGCGCCGCATTTTGGACGCTTATGGTTTCAATCTGCAAAAAGAGTTGGGCGACCTGCTGGGTATCTCTTCAGGCACGATGAGCACCTGGGTACGCCGCAACTATTTCCCTGGCGATATCGTGGTGACCTGTGCTTTGGATACAGGCGTCTCGCTGCTGTGGCTGGCGACGGGACAGGGTGAAATGTGGGGCGATGCCGCACCGGCGACACCGGTGTCAGGGGCTCGCACGATACCGAAATATCGCCTGCTCGCCGGGCAGTTGAAAGAGGTGGGGCAGTGGTCGGCAGACTGCTCTTTGATTCCTGATGGTGTGGCTCAACCGGCTTACGTTGATGGCGGGCGCGTATCCTGGCTGGTGGATCTGGCCGTTACGCATATCGCCAATGGCCGCTGGCTGGTGGACATCGACGGTAACCTGGACGTTTACGATATAGCGCGTTTACCGGGCAACCAGGTGCGGGTCAGCGGCAGCAACGTCGACTTCCAATGTTCCCCGGATGCGTTGAAAGCGCTTGGCATGGTCTGGTTAACGTTGACGCCGCAGGCATAAAAAAAAAGCCCATCGATGATGGGCTTCGAGAGATTCTGGGCGGGGGGAGGTTACAGGCCGTAGACCAGCGTGACCGAGGTGGTGGTATCGGTGTTTTTCGGTGCGGAGGCCGGCGGTTTGCTGTTGTAGGTCACGGTGTAGGCCACGCGCAGTGAGAAGCGATCGTTGATCGCCACGTTCAACGCGCTTTCCGAGTTCAGCGTGGTTTCCTCGTTCGCCAGCGCGGAAACGCCCTGAATGAACTTGGTGTTGTCGGTCAGCTGATAGGAATAGTTGGCCGCACCGTAGGCCAGCCCTTTGGTCGAGCGGCCGCCGCCGTGGTATTCGTCATGGCGTACGCCGGGACCAAATTCCACCCGCAGATCGCTGAGCGGCCCGTTGAGGAGTTGGCGGCCGTAACCGCCGGTCAGCGTGGAGCGCGAGTCATAACCGTTGAAACGGTCGCTCAGCCAGCTGGCCTGGCCGAACAGGTAGTTGCGATCGGTCAGGTTATAGCGCGTACGGCCACCGGCCTGGTACTTTTCGGACGAGCGCACGTTGGAGGAGGTGGTGTTGTTGGCCGCCCCCCACAGGCTATATGCCGCGTCGGTATTGAACCAGGTCATATTGGTGTTGGCCAACAGGGTGGAGCTTTGCGAGTTGCCGGACTGGGCGTTGTAGCCCGCCTGCACGTTGCCTTCGAACGGTTTCTTGGCGGTGGCCGGATCGTCCATCGCGGTGAAAAGCGTATTGTCGGCAAGGGCTGAAACACTGGTGAAAGTCGTTAAGCAGCAAATATACAGCGGAAAAGCGCGACGAGCGCGAGAAGAGAGCATCTTGGATCCAGTTGTTAAGGGTGGTTATTGTTGATGACGGTCACATTATATCGGTTCACTTCGGCGACAAAAATAGCCGCCATTAGCTTAAGTTTTTAATTTTTATTCCTCATTTATTCGCTTTTCTTCTACTTAAATTCATCGCTTTCGGCGGCATTTCGTGCTGAGCCTGACGGTATCCGCTACTGTCCGTTCGTGGGCGCCGAGACGGGCGGTGTATCTTCCCTGTAAAACTAATTGTACAAATATGTTTACGATTGGGTGTTTTGGTTCGCAGGGTGCCTAGGCGCGTTTTGATGATCCTGTAATTTTATTATATTATTGATTTAAATGAATTTAATTGTATTTTATTGATGTTTTTATACATGTTTTTTTATAAGCAAAAGCACGGTAATTTTTTATTTACGAAAATTGGATTGAAATCTTTACATCGCGTGATAAGGTAGAGCCCTGAAACGCTCAATGTTCCATTTCAACGCATAACGCCAAACGACAGGAATAGCATCATGCAAAAAGACGCGCTCAATAACGTACATATCAGTGCAGAACAGGTTCTCATCACGCCGGAGGAGCTGAAGAACCAGTTCCCGCTTAGCGCCGACGACGAAAATGAAATCGCCACCGCGCGCAACACCATCGCCAACATTTTGCAGGGGCGCGATCATCGCCTGTTGGTGGTGTGCGGGCCTTGTTCGATCCACGATCCGGATGCGGCGCTGGACTACGCCCGTCGTTTGAAAACCCTGGCGGCTGACTTGAGCGATCAGCTGTATATCGTTATGCGCGTCTATTTTGAAAAACCCAGAACCACTGTCGGCTGGAAAGGTTTGATCAACGATCCGTACATGGACGGTTCGTTTGACGTTGAAGCAGGCTTGCATATCGCGCGTCGCCTGTTGCTGGATCTGGTGGGCATGGGCTTGCCGTTGGCTACCGAAGCGTTGGATCCGAACAGCCCGCAGTACCTGGGGGACTTGTTCAGCTGGTCGGCGATCGGCGCGCGCACCACCGAATCGCAGACCCACCGCGAAATGGCTTCCGGCCTGTCGATGCCGGTCGGGTTCAAAAACGGCACCGACGGCAGTCTGGGCACCGCCATCAACGCCATGCGCGCCGCCGCTATGCCGCACCGCTTCGTCGGCATCAACCAGGCGGGCCAGGTTTGCCTGCTGCAGACGCAGGGCAACCCGGACGGGCACGTGATCCTGCGCGGCGGCAAAACCCCGAACTACAGCGCCGAGCACGTTGCGGCCTGTGAAAAACAGATGCTCGAGGCGGGACTCCATCCGTCCTTGATGATAGATTGCAGCCATGGCAACTCGAATAAAGACTATCGCCGTCAGCCGGCGGTGGCCGAGTCCGTGGTGGAGCAGATCAAAGCGGGCAACCGTTCGATCACCGGCATTATGCTGGAGAGCCATCTGCATGAGGGCAATCAGTCTTCCGAACAGCCGCGTGCAGACATGCGTTACGGTGTGTCCGTCACCGACGCCTGCATCGACTGGGAGAGCACGGAAACGCTGCTGCGTCATATGCATCAGGAACTCGGCGCTGCGCTGACGGCACGCACGGGAGAAAAGTAAGTTATGGTGGCAGAACTGACCGCGCTGCGCGATCAAATCGACGAGGTGGACAAAGCGTTGCTGGATCTGCTGGCAAAACGCCTGCATCTGGTAGCGGAAGTGGGGGAGGTGAAAAGCCGCCACGGTTTACCGGTTTATGTGCCGGAGCGCGAGGCGGCGATGCTGGCCTCGCGCCGTCAGGAGGCGGAAAACCTCGGGGTGCCGCCGGATTTGATTGAGGACGTCTTGCGCCGCGTGATGCGCGAATCATACGTCAGCGAGAACGATAAAGGCTTTAAAACCCTGTGCCCGCAGCTGAGGCCGATCGTCATCATCGGCGGCAACGGCCAGATGGGCCGGCTGTTCAACCGTCTGCTGACGTTGTCGGGTTATCAGGTCAGGGTATTGGATCAGGAAGATTGGCCACAGGCGGAACAGCTGTTGGCCGACGCCGGCATGGTGATCGTCAGCGTGCCGATCCATGTGACAGAGCAGGTGATAAGCCGCCTGCCAACGTTGCCCGACGACTGTATTCTGGTGGATTTGGCGTCGGTGAAGAACCGTCCGCTGCATGCGATGCTGGCGGTGCACAACGGCCCGGTGGTGGGGCTGCACCCGATGTTCGGTCCGGACGTGGGCAGCGTGGCGAAGCAGGTAGTGGTCTACTGCGATGGCCGCCAGCCGGAGGCTTACCAGTGGTTGCTTGAACAACTGCAGGTGTGGGGGGCGCGGCTGCATCGCATCAGCGCGGTCGAACACGATCAAAACATGGCGTTTATTCAGGCGCTGCGGCACTTCGCCACCTTCGCCTACGGGTTGCACCTGGCGGAAGAGAACGTGCAACTGGAGCAGCTGCTGGCGCTCTCCTCGCCGATCTACCGGCTGGAGCTGGCGATGGTTGGCCGCCTGTTTGCGCAGGATCCGCAGCTGTACGCCGACATCATCATGTCGTCGGAGGAAAATGTGGCGCTGATTAAGCGTTACTACCAGCGCTTCGGCGAGGCGATAAAGTTGTTGGAGCATGGCGACAAACAGGCGTTTATCGACAGTTTCCGCAAGGTGGAGCACTGGTTCGGCGATTACGCCCAGCGCTTCCTGGTGGAGAGCCGCACGCTGTTGCGGCAGGCTAACGACAGCCGGCAGTAAACGCGGGTGGTAAACGTAAAGGTAAGGGGTTCGGCTTGGCCGAACCCTTTTTTTATGGTTTCAGGATGGGTTGACCGGCACCACGGTGTCGCTCGGGTAACAGCCCAGTACCTTCAGCGAGCGGGTGATTGGTGCCAGATCGCGCAGCGCTTTTTGCATCGCGTCGGCACGCAGATTGGCCTGCACATCGATATAAAACATCTCTTCCCACGGATTGCCGTTGATCGGGCGTGACTCCAGCTTGGTCATGATGATGCCGTTGTCGCGCAGAACCAGCAGCGCTTCGACCAGTGCGCCGGATTGCTGGCCGGTCGCCATGATCAGCGTGGTTTTGGCCGGCACCTGTTCGGAGACGTCAATCGCTTTACGCGCTAGGACGATAAAGCGGGTGATGTTCTGCTGCTGGTTGGCAAGGTTGTGTTCCAGCACCTGCAGCCCGTACAGTGCGCCGCCGGCTTCGCTGCCCAGCGCCGCTACCTTCGGTGAACTCAGCTTGGCGACTTTCTCCATCGCGGCGGCGGTGCTTTCGGTGTATTCGATTTTCCAGTGCGGGAAGCGGTTCAGGAACTGGCTGCACTGCTGGAACGGCTGCGGGTGACTGTAGACGGTTTCAATCTGGCTCAAATCACTGTCGCCGGCAATCAGAACGCAGTGGTTGATCGGGTTAGTCAGCTCGCCGACGATCGACAGACTGGTGTGTTGCAGCAGATCGTACACCTCGTTAATCGAGCCGGAGCTGGTGTTCTCGATCGGCAGTATCGCGTAGTCCGCCTGGCCGGTTTCCACCTGGGTGAAGATATCCTGAAACTTCTGGCAGCCGCATTCGATCAGCTGATCGAAATGGCGGGCGGCGTATTGACGCGCCGCCAGATGTGAATAAGAGCCTTTCGGGCCGAGGAAGGCGATGCGGGCGGAGTGCTGGCTGACGGGGTTGAGCTGGTGCTGCAGCAGCGCCTGTTGGGTCAGAACGGAGTCTTCAATGATCAGTTGGAACAGGCGGGTGACGTAGAAGCCGTCCAGATCGTAAGGTTTGGCGGCGGCGATCAGCGCGTCCAGCAGGTCGCGCTCGCGTTCTTTATCGCGGATCGGGCGGTGAGAGTGCAGCTTGGTCTTGCCGACTTCGATCGCCAGCTCACGGCGTTCCGCCAGCAGGGCCAACAGTTTCAAGTCCAGTGCGCTGATGCGCTCGCGCAGCACCAATAACGGGTTGTCAGTCATAATCAGCTTCCGCCTTCAGTTCTTATTCGTTGTAAAATAGCCATAAAAAAAGCCCCCTGTTTCCAGGAGGCCTTGTTGTTCGTCTTCGCATTCTTTCTCACACGACGAAACGCCTCCCAGTCAGGGGAAGGTAAAAAAGAATGCGAAGAAAAACGGTGTGCGTGGCATGGTCTACCTAAGGTTAATGTGATCAGGTTTTAAAGTAACCGCTGGCCTTTACCCCGTCAACAAAAATACCCGACAAAAAACGCGCCCTCGGGCGCGTTTGATGCGGCAATCGCTGTCGGACGGTTATTCTTGCTCTTGCGTGACTTCCGGCACGATGTCTTTCACGCTGGCATTGCAGCGGCGCGCTTCGCCTTTGTGCTGCACCTTGTTCAGCTGGCGCTCCAGCTTGGCGATCAGCTCATTAACGGCGGTGTACATGTCATCATGTTTGGCGCTGGCGACCAGCGGGCCGTTAGGCGTGGTAATGGTAGCGTCGGCGACAAACCCCTGCGGTTCTTTAGATAAGACGATATGTGGGTTTATCAGCTGGGTCTGCCATTTTTCCAGTTTGGTGAGACGGTCTTCGACGTGATTGCGGATTGCGGGAGTGATATCCATTTGTTTGCTGGTAATGTTCAATGTCATATAACTTACCTCTCTGTCTTTCCGTCTTGGTGAATCCAGCATACCCCGCTTTTTGTTTAAATGCGTGATGTAAATCACGATTTTTTGTCACTTTTTGCAAAGTTAGTTCAATCTGTGATTCAGCATCTGAATTGGCTATCTAATGCTTGAGAGTTGCCGCCGGATGGCGCATTATCGATGAGTTGACCGGTGAGGAACGTTAGCTAACACCGTGTTTTTACTTGTGTATTTCTCCAGTAAAAAACCGGTCCACGCCAATGAAAACGGCAGCCGAGGCTGCCGTTTTGTTTTTCTGTCGTTGCCGACGCGCGGTTATTGCGGGTTGGCGGCGATCACTTTGGCCACTTTGTCAGCCTGGCCGTTCAGCTGCAGCTGCTTGTAGGCATTTTCCATCAGCGGCAACACGTCGTGCGTTGCTTTGGTATCCGGGAATTCACGCAACATCTGCTCGGCGCGATTAACGACCGCGACGTAAGCACCGCGTTTAGTGTAGTATTCCGCCACCGAAAGCTCATACTTGGCCAAACGGTCTTTCAAATACACCAAACGCTTGTTGGCGTCGGTCGCGTATTGGCTGTTCGGGTATTGCTGAATCAACTGGCTGAAGTCGCGGAACGCAGCGCGAGCGTGCTGAGGATCGCGGTCAGAACGGTCAACCCCGAAGAAGCCCTGCAGTGCGCTGTCATCGAGCGCCATGTCGGTCAGGCCGCGCATGTACATCACGTAATCGATGTTCGGGTGCGTCGGGTTCAGACGCATGAAGCGATCGATGGATGCCTGAGCCATCGGCAAGTCGGCAGCCTTATAGTAGGCGTAAATCAAATCCAGCTGGACCTGCTGGGAATACGGCCCGAAAGGATAGCGGTTATCTAACGCTTCGAGTTGCGTAATCGCGCCCTTGAAGTTACCGTCCTGCAGTTTTTGCTGCGCGGTAGCATAGATTTCCGAAGGTGGGTTGTCGGGAACCGCATCCTTGGATGTGGAGCAACCTGCCAGCGCCAGGCTCAACGTGGCTGCCGCCACCAGATATTTCATACGCGTCATGACGTTTTGATTATCCTCAGGGTGTTATTCCGGGAGACTGTCCGTTAAGCTCCCGACAAAGACCAGGTACAATAGCACATTATATTAAACGGCATCGCCGTGAAAACCCAACGTTAACGAAGAAGCTGCATATGGCACAACAAGTACAACTCACCGCAACGGTGGCCGAATCTCAACTCGGACAACGTTTAGATCAGGCTTTGGCCGAATTGTTCCCTGATTATTCACGATCTCGCATAAAAGAGTGGATCCTGGGCGATCGGGTGAAGGTCAATGGCAAAACGTCAAACAAACCGAAAGAGAAGGTGCTGGGCGGAGAGACCGTCGCCATCGATGCACAGATTGAAGAAGAGGCGCGTTGGGAGCCGCAGGATATCGCGTTGGATATCGTCTATGAAGACAGCGACATCCTGGTGATCAACAAACCGCGCGATTTGGTGGTGCATCCTGGCGCCGGTAACCCGGACGGCACGGTGCTCAATGCATTGCTGCATCATTATCCGGAAATCGCCGACGTGCCGCGCGCCGGCATCGTGCACCGTCTGGATAAAGACACTACCGGTCTGATGGTGGTGGCGAAAACCGTGCCGGCGCAAACCCGGCTGGTGGAAGCGCTGCAGGCGCGTGAAATTACCCGTGAATACGAAGCGGTGGCGATCGGCACCATGACCGCCGGTGGCACGGTAGAAGAGCCTATCGCGCGTCACTCTACCAAGCGCACCCACATGGCGGTGCACCCGATGGGTAAACCGGCGGTGACGCACTACCGCATTATGGAACACTTCCGTGCGCACACCCGCCTGCGTCTGCGCCTGGAAACCGGCCGTACTCACCAGATCCGCGTACACATGGCTTACATCAGCCATCCGCTGGTGGGCGATCCGCTGTACGGCGGCCGTCCACGTCCGCCGAAAGGCGCTTCGGAAGCCTTCATCAACACGCTGCGCGGCTTTGACCGCCAGGCGCTGCACGCCACCATGCTGCGTTTGTATCATCCGATCAGCGGTATCCAGATGGAGTGGCATGCGCCGCTGCCGCAAGACATGGTCGATCTGATCAACGCGCTGAAGGCGGACACCGAAGAATTCAAAGATCAGATGGACTGGTAATGAATTCACTCATTCTGCCCGACTGGCCGTTGCCTTCCGGCGTTAAGGCCTGCAGCACCACGCGCGGCGGCGGCACCAGCCTGCCGCCTTATGACTCGCTGAACCTCGGCGCCCACGTCGGTGACGAGGAGCAAGCGGTGAAGCGCAATCGGGAACGGTTGGTTACCGCCGCCGGCTTGCCGCAGATGCCGGTATGGCTCGAGCAAGTACATGGCACCCGCGTGGTGACGTTGACGGGGCAAGCGCCCGCCGATCTGCGGGCGGATGCGGTGTACAGCAACGTGCCGGGGCAGGTGTGTGCCGTGATGACGGCGGATTGTCTGCCGGTGCTGTTCTGCTCGCAGAACGGCGATGAAGTGGCCGCCGCCCATGCCGGCTGGCGTGGGTTGTGCCACGGCGTGCTGGAACAAACCGTGGCGGCGTTCAGCGCCGCACCGGGCCAGATCCGCGCCTGGCTGGGGCCGGCGATTGGCCCGCAGCAGTTTGAAGTCGGGCCGGAGGTGCGTGCCGCCTTTATCGCGGAAGACGCCGAAGCCGCGGCGGCGTTTATGCCGCACGGCGATAAGTTTTTGGCTAATATCTACTTACTGGCGCGCCAACGTTTGTTGCGGGCAGGCGTGCAGGCCATCTATGGCGGCGACCGCTGCACGGTTAACGAAAAGAGTCATTTTTTCTCCTATCGACGCGATGGAATAACCGGACGTCTGGCAAGTTTAATCTGGCTGATATAACCTATTGAATTAGGACGATCCAACGACGCATGGCGTTGTACCGAAAATTTAGCGTCGAGATAACCTTGAAAATTTGAGGGATGACCTCATTTAATCTCCAGTAGCAATTTCGACCCATCTTGGAGGTGTTATGCGTCTGGATCGTCTTACCAACAAATTCCAGCTTGCCCTCGCCGATGCCCAGTCACTAGCCCTTGGGCACGACAACCAGTTTATTGAACCGCTACATCTGATGAGCGCCCTGCTCAATCAGGAAGGGGGCACGGTTCGTCCACTATTAACTTCCGCAGGTATCGATGCCGGGCGCGTGCGCACCGAAATCGAACAGGCGCTGTCCCGTTTACCGCAGGTAGAAGGCACCGGTGGCGACGTTCAACCGTCCCACGAGCTGGTGCGCGTCTTGAACCTGTGCGACAAGCTGGCGCAGAAGCGCGCGGACAAATTCATTTCTTCCGAGCTGTTTGTGCTTGCGGTGCTGGAAGACCGCGGCTCGTTGACCGACTTGTTGAAAGCGGCCGGCGCAACGGCCGACAAAATCAGCAAAGCCATTGAACAAATGAGAGGCGGTGACAGCGTGGAAGACCAAGGCGCCGAAGACCAACGGCAAGCATTGAAGAAATACACCATCGATCTGACCGAACGCGCCGAGCAGGGCAAACTTGACCCGGTAATCGGCCGTGACGAAGAGATACGCCGCACCATCCAGGTGCTACAGCGCCGTACCAAAAACAACCCGGTGCTGATCGGCGAGCCTGGCGTGGGTAAAACCGCCATCGTCGAAGGCCTGGCGCAGCGCATCATCAACGGCGAAGTGCCTGAAGGGCTGAAGCACAAGCGCGTATTGTCCCTCGATATGGGCGCCTTGATCGCCGGCGCCAAGTATCGCGGCGAGTTTGAAGAGCGTCTGAAAGGCGTGCTCAACGATCTGGCCAAGCAGGAAGGCAGCGTTATCCTGTTTATCGACGAACTGCACACCATGGTTGGCGCCGGTAAGGCGGATGGCGCCATGGATGCGGGCAACATGCTCAAACCGGCGCTGGCGCGCGGCGAGCTGCACTGCGTCGGCGCGACTACGCTCGACGAGTATCGTCAATATATAGAGAAGGATGCGGCGCTCGAACGTCGTTTCCAGAAAGTGTATGTGGCGGAGCCGAGCGTGGAAGACACCATCGCTATCCTGCGCGGCTTGAAAGAACGTTACGAACTGCACCACCACGTGCAGATCACCGACCCGGCCATCGTGGCGGCGGCAACGCTTTCACACCGTTATATCGCCGATCGTCAATTGCCGGACAAGGCTATCGACCTGATCGACGAAGCGGCGTCCAGCATTCGTATGCAGATGGATTCCAAGCCGGAATCGCTCGACAGGCTTGAACGCCGCATCATTCAGTTGAAGCTGGAACAACAGGCGTTAAATAAAGAGTCTGACGACGCCAGCAAGAAACGCCTGGACATGCTCAGCGACGAGCTGGGGCAGAAAGAGCGCGAATATTCGGAGCTGGAAGAAGAGTGGAAAGCGGAAAAAGCCTCGCTCTCCGGTACTCAGAACATCAAGGCCGAACTCGAGCAGGCCAAAATCACTCTGGAGCAGGCGCGCCGCGTCGGCGATCTGGGGCGGATGTCGGAACTGCAGTACGGCAAAATTCCTGAGCTGGAGAAACAGCTCGCCGCCGCCACGCAGGCCGAAGGCAAGAGCATGAAGCTGCTGCGCAACCGGGTGACCGATGCGGAGATTGCTGAAGTGCTGGCGCGTGCGACCGGGATCCCGGTTGCCAGAATGCTGGAAGGGGAGCGTGACAAACTGCTGCGCCTGGAGCAAGAGCTGCATTCGCGGGTTATCGGCCAGGACGAAGCGGTCAGCGCGGTCTCGAATGCTATTCGCCGCAGCCGTGCCGGGTTGTCCGATCCTAACCGGCCGATCGGTTCGTTCCTGTTCCTGGGCCCGACCGGGGTGGGGAAAACCGAGCTCTGCAAAGCGCTGGCTTCGTTCCTGTTCGACAGCGACGACGCCATGGTGCGTATCGACATGTCCGAGTTTATGGAGAAACACTCCGTTTCTCGTCTGGTCGGCGCGCCTCCGGGTTATGTCGGCTATGAAGAGGGCGGTTACCTCACGGAGGCCGTGCGCCGCCGGCCTTATTCGGTGATTCTGCTGGATGAAGTCGAGAAAGCGCACCCGGACGTATTCAATATTCTGTTGCAGGTGTTGGATGACGGCCGACTGACCGATGGTCAAGGTCGTACCGTCGATTTCCGCAATACCGTGGTGATCATGACGTCCAACCTGGGCTCCGATCTGATCCAGGAGCATTTCGGTCAGATGAACTATGCACAGATGAAAGAGTCGGTGATGGAGATGGTGAGTCACCACTTCCGCCCGGAGTTCATCAACCGTATCGACGAAGTGGTGGTGTTCCATCCGCTGGGCGAGAAACACATTGCTGCAATTGCCAAGATTCAGCTGTCGCGTCTGTACAAGCGTTTGGAAGAGCGCGGTTACGAAGTGACCATGACCGAACCGGCCCTGGCGCTGTTGAGCAAAACCGGTTACGACCCTGTGTATGGTGCGCGTCCGTTGAAACGCGCTATTCAGCAGGAGATCGAGAATCCGCTGGCGCAGCAAATCCTGTCCGGTAAGCTGATCCCCGGCAAGCTGGTCACGCTGGATGTGGAAAACGACCATATTGTTGCACGTCAATAACGGCAATCGAGCGTAATAAAGATGAAAGGGAGCGGGTGACCGCTCCCTTTTCTTTATCTTCGTTTGTCCCTATTTACAGGGTTTGCCGCTATTACTGTGCTAAAACCGGTATTTTTTGACTAATAAACATCCTAAAAAGGCATTTTTGGTGATTATTTGAACGCTTGAAAAGTTTTTTGCATTTAGGGGTTGCGGCCCGCCGAGAACTCCCTATAATGCGCCTCCACTGACCGGGAACAACGACTGACAAGCCGCCGGGTCAGCGAGAAGAAAGCGAAATAAACGCTTGACTCTCCGGGCGAAAAGCGTAATATACGCAGCCCGCGCCGATGAGTTTCTCGGCACTGCTCTTTAACAATTTATCAGACAATCTGTGTGGGCACTCCACAAGACGATATCCAGCATCTTCGGATGCAAAAAAATATCAAGTCTTGAAGAGTGACTAACTGAAGTAAAATTCATGCAGTAAATCTTTGAGCATCGCTTCTCGAGTGGAAGCAAATCAAGCTTTTAATTGAAGAGTTTGATCATGGCTCAGATTGAACGCTGGCGGCAGGCTTAACACATGCAAGTCGAGCGGTAGCACAAGGGAGCTTGCTCCCTGGGTGACGAGCGGCGGACGGGTGAGTAATGTCTGGGAAACTGCCTGATGGAGGGGGATAACTACTGGAAACGGTAGCTAATACCGCATAACGTCGCAAGACCAAAGAGGGGGACCTTCGGGCCTCTTGCCATCAGATGTGCCCAGATGGGATTAGCTAGTAGGTGGGGTAATGGCTCACCTAGGCGACGATCCCTAGCTGGTCTGAGAGGATGACCAGCCACACTGGAACTGAGACACGGTCCAGACTCCTACGGGAGGCAGCAGTGGGGAATATTGCACAATGGGCGCAAGCCTGATGCAGCCATGCCGCGTGTGTGAAGAAGGCCTTCGGGTTGTAAAGCACTTTCAGCGAGGAGGAAGGTGGTGAGCTTAATACGTTCATCAATTGACGTTACTCGCAGAAGAAGCACCGGCTAACTCCGTGCCAGCAGCCGCGGTAATACGGAGGGTGCAAGCGTTAATCGGAATTACTGGGCGTAAAGCGCACGCAGGCGGTTTGTTAAGTCAGATGTGAAATCCCCGGGCTCAACCTGGGAACTGCATTTGAAACTGGCAAGCTAGAGTCTCGTAGAGGGGGGTAGAATTCCAGGTGTAGCGGTGAAATGCGTAGAGATCTGGAGGAATACCGGTGGCGAAGGCGGCCCCCTGGACGAAGACTGACGCTCAGGTGCGAAAGCGTGGGGAGCAAACAGGATTAGATACCCTGGTAGTCCACGCTGTAAACGATGTCGATTTGGAGGTTGTGCCCTTGAGGCGTGGCTTCCGGAGCTAACGCGTTAAATCGACCGCCTGGGGAGTACGGCCGCAAGGTTAAAACTCAAATGAATTGACGGGGGCCCGCACAAGCGGTGGAGCATGTGGTTTAATTCGATGCAACGCGAAGAACCTTACCTACTCTTGACATCCAGAGAACTTTCCAGAGATGGATTGGTGCCTTCGGGAACTCTGAGACAGGTGCTGCATGGCTGTCGTCAGCTCGTGTTGTGAAATGTTGGGTTAAGTCCCGCAACGAGCGCAACCCTTATCCTTTGTTGCCAGCGGTTCGGCCGGGAACTCAAAGGAGACTGCCAGTGATAAACTGGAGGAAGGTGGGGATGACGTCAAGTCATCATGGCCCTTACGAGTAGGGCTACACACGTGCTACAATGGCATATACAAAGAGAAGCGACCTCGCGAGAGCAAGCGGACCTCATAAAGTATGTCGTAGTCCGGATTGGAGTCTGCAACTCGACTCCATGAAGTCGGAATCGCTAGTAATCGTAGATCAGAATGCTACGGTGAATACGTTCCCGGGCCTTGTACACACCGCCCGTCACACCATGGGAGTGGGTTGCAAAAGAAGTAGGTAGCTTAACCTTCGGGAGGGCGCTTACCACTTTGTGATTCATGACTGGGGTGAAGTCGTAACAAGGTAACCGTAGGGGAACCTGCGGTTGGATCACCTCCTTACCTAAAGATATTGATTCGAGTGGCGTGCTCACACAGATTGTCTGATGAAAAAGTAACGAGCAAAGCGCTACCTGTTGATGCCATGAGTTATTCATGCTGATACGAACCGATTAAGTTATTCAGTTTAATCGGATTTTCGTGTCCCCATCGTCTAGAGGCCTAGGACACTGCCCTTTCACGGCTGTAACAGGGGTTCGAATCCCCTTGGGGACGCCATTCCGATAATGAGTGAAAGACATTATCACCGGTTAGCGATAACCGAAAAAATCTTAAAGATGACTTGCGAGTCATGTTTAAGATATTGCTCTTTAACAATCTGGAACAAGCTGAAAATTGAAACATGACGGCTGAAATTTATCCCTCCGTAGATGTACTGGGATAAAGAGTAACCTGTCATAGAGTCTCTCAAATGTTTGCAGCGCGAACGATGGAAACATCTTCGGGTTGTGAGGTTAAGTGACTAAGCGTACACGGTGGATGCCTAGGCAGTCAGAGGCGATGAAGGGCGTGCTAATCTGCGAAAAGCGTCGGTAAGGTGATATGAACCGTTACAACCGGCGATACCCGAATGGGGAAACCCAGTGTGTTTCGACACACTATCATGTCATGAATACATAGTGGCATGAGGCGAACCGGGGGAACTGAAACATCTAAGTACCCCGAGGAAAAGAAATCAACCGAGATTCCCCCAGTAGCGGCGAGCGAACGGGGAGGAGCCCAGAACCTGAATCGGCTTGTGTGTTAGTGGAAGCGTCTGGAAAGTCGCGCAGCAAAGGGTGATAGCCCCGTACACTAAAATGCACAGGTCGTGAGTTCGATGAGTAGGGCGGGACACGTGACATCCTGTCTGAATATGGGGGGACCATCCTCCAAGGCTAAATACTCCTGACTGACCGATAGTGAACCAGTACCGTGAGGGAAAGGCGAAAAGAACCCCGGCGAGGGGAGTGAAATAGAACCTGAAACCGTGTACGTACAAGCAGTGGGAGCACCTTCGTGGTGTGACTGCGTACCTTTTGTATAATGGGTCAGCGACTTATATTTTGTAGCAAGGTTAACCGTATAGGGGAGCCGTAGGGAAACCGAGTCTTAACTGGGCGATTAGTTGCAAGGTATAGACCCGAAACCCGGTGATCTAGCCATGGGCAGGTTGAAGGTTGGGTAACACTAACTGGAGGACCGAACCGACTAATGTTGAAAAATTAGCGGATGACTTGTGGCTGGGGGTGAAAGGCCAATCAAACCGGGAGATAGCTGGTTCTCCCCGAAAGCTATTTAGGTAGCGCCTCGTGAACTCATCTTCGGGGGTAGAGCACTGTTTCGGCTAGGGGGCCATCCCGGCTTACCAAACCGATGCAAACTCCGAATACCGAAGAATGTTATCACGGGAGACACACGGCGGGTGCTAACGTCCGTCGTGAAGAGGGAAACAACCCAGACCGCCAGCTAAGGTCCCAAAGTCATGGTTAAGTGGGAAACGATGTGGGAAGGCATAGACAGCCAGGATGTTGGCTTAGAAGCAGCCATCATTTAAAGAAAGCGTAATAGCTCACTGGTCGAGTCGGCCTGCGCGGAAGATGTAACGGGGCTAAACCATGCACCGAAGCTGCGGCAGCGACGCTTAGCGTTGTTGGGTAGGGGAGCGTTCTGTAAGCCGTTGAAGGTGGCCTGTGAGGGTTGCTGGAGGTATCAGAAGTGCGAATGCTGACATAAGTAACGATAAAGCGGGTGAAAAGCCCGCTCGCCGGAAGACCAAGGGTTCCTGTCCAACGTTAATCGGGGCAGGGTGAGTCGACCCCTAAGGCGAGGCTGAAAAGCGTAGTCGATGGGAAACAGGTTAATATTCCTGTACTTGGTGTTACTGCGAAGGGGGGACGGAGAAGGCTAGGCTAGCCGGGCGACGGTTGTCCCGGTTTAAGCGTGTAGGGGGTGTGACCTGGTAAATCCGGTTGCATACTAACCCTGAGGCGTGATGACGATGCACTACGGTGCAGAAGTAGTTGATGCCCTGCTTCCAGGAAAAGCCTCTAAGCTCTAGGTAACATTAAATCGTACCCCAAACCGACACAGGTGGTCAGGTAGAGAATACCAAGGCGCTTGAGAGAACTCGGGTGAAGGAACTAGGCAAAATGGTGCCGTAACTTCGGGAGAAGGCACGCTGGCATGTAGGTGAAGTCCTTCGCGGATGGAGCTGAAGCCAGTCGAAGATACCAGCTGGCTGCAACTGTTTAATAAAAACACAGCACTGTGCAAACACGAAAGTGGACGTATACGGTGTGACGCCTGCCCGGTGCTGGAAGGTTAATTGATGGGGTCAGCCGCAAGGCGAAGCTCTTGATCGAAGCCCCAGTAAACGGCGGCCGTAACTATAACGGTCCTAAGGTAGCGAAATTCCTTGTCGGGTAAGTTCCGACCTGCACGAATGGCGTAATGATGGCCAGGCTGTCTCCACCCGAGACTCAGTGAAATTGAACTCGCTGTGAAGATGCAGTGTACCCGCGGCAAGACGGAAAGACCCCGTGAACCTTTACTATAGCTTGACACTGAACATTGAGCCTTGATGTGTAGGATAGGTGGGAGGCTTTGAAGCGTGGACGCCAGTCTGCGTGGAGCCATCCTTGAAATACCACCCTTTAATGTTTGATGTTCTAACTCGGCCCCATAATCTGGGGTGAGGACAGTGTCTGGTGGGTAGTTTGACTGGGGCGGTCTCCTCCCAAAGAGTAACGGAGGAGCACGAAGGTTAGCTAATCACGGTCGGACATCGTGAGGTTAGTGCAAAGGCATAAGCTAGCTTGACTGCGAGAGTGACGGCTCGAGCAGGTACGAAAGTAGGTCTTAGTGATCCGGTGGTTCTGAATGGAAGGGCCATCGCTCAACGGATAAAAGGTACTCCGGGGATAACAGGCTGATACCGCCCAAGAGTTCATATCGACGGCGGTGTTTGGCACCTCGATGTCGGCTCATCACATCCTGGGGCTGAAGTAGGTCCCAAGGGTATGGCTGTTCGCCATTTAAAGTGGTACGCGAGCTGGGTTTAGAACGTCGTGAGACAGTTCGGTCCCTATCTGCCGTGGGCGTTGGAAGATTGAGAGGGGTTGCTCCTAGTACGAGAGGACCGGAGTGAACGCACCACTGGTGTTCGGGTTGTCATGCCAATGGCATTGCCCGGTAGCTAAGTGCGGAAAAGATAAGCGCTGAAAGCATCTAAGCGCGAAACTTGCCTCAAGATGAGTCTTCCCTGGGCCTTCAAGGCCCCTGAAGGAACGTTTAAGACTAAGACGTTGATAGGCTGGGTGTGTAAGTGCAGCGATGCATTGAGCTAACCAGTACTAATGATCCGTGAGGCTTAACCTTACAACACCGAAGGTGTTTTGGTGAGACCAAGACAATATTCAGCTTGTTTACAGATTGGTTCTGATGGCGACACGAGAGTGGCGCGGTTGGAATGAAACAGAATTTGCCTGGCGGCAATAGCGCGGTGGTCCCACCTGACCCCATGCCGAACTCAGAAGTGAAACGCCGTAGCGCCGATGGTAGTGTGGGGTCTCCCCATGCGAGAGTAGGACACTGCCAGGCATCAAATAAACGTTATCAGTGTGACGACTGGTAATGCGCAAATCGCAGAGCGCGATTTTGCCGGCATCGAGAGATGCAACGTAAAAGAATCGGTGGAGCGGTAGTTCAGTTGGTTAGAATACCTGCCTGTCACGCAGGGGGTCGCGGGTTCGAGCCCCGTCCGTTCCGCCACTTAATTGATAAGCCCTGAGTCTCTGACTCAGGGCTTTTTCATATGCAAAATTCACGGAATATCGTCGAAATTGCCACCGCTCCTGCCGCTTTTCCTCAATATTGTTGCCTGTTGATCAAAAGTCTTATGCCGAACCTGGCGTTTTTGCTCACTAAAAATATTGCCATACTCTCTCGCATTGCTATTTATCCACTAATGAGAGAGTAAAAATTGTGAGCATTCCTGCATTTGGTTTAGGTACTTTCCGCCTTCAGGATCAGGTCGTTATCGACTCGGTGAGTACGGCGCTGGAACTGGGCTATCGGGCTATCGATACCGCACAGATCTATGAAAACGAAGCGGCCGTCGGCCAGGCTATCGCAGCCAGCGGTGTGCCGCGTGACGAGCTGTTCATCACGACCAAAATTTGGATCGCGAATCTGGCCAAGGGGTCATTAATTCCCAGCCTGCGAGACAGCTTGGTCAAACTGCAGACCTCGTATGTCGATCTGACATTGATTCACTGGCCATCGCCAAATGATGAAGTGTCGGTCGCCGAGTTTATGGCTGAATTGCTGGAAGCCAAGCGATTGGGGCTAACCCGTCAGATAGGGGTATCCAATTTCACGGTCGATCTGATGCAGCAGGCGATTGACGCGGTCGGTGCCGATCAGATCGCAACCAACCAGATCGAACTGTCGCCGTTCTTGCAGAATGAGAAAGTGGTGGCGTTCGCACGGCAGCATGGCATTGCCATCACCTCTTATATGACGCTGGCGTATGGCAAAGCGTTGCAGGAGGAGACGATCAAGCGTATCGCGGCGCGGCACAAGGCGACGCCGGCACAGGTGGTCCTGGCCTGGGCGCTGAAGCTCGGCTACGCGGTGATCCCTTCCTCGACCAAGCGTGAAAACCTGGAAAGCAACCTGCTAGCGCAGCAGCTGCAGCTGAGTGATGAAGATATGGCACAGATTGCCGCGCTGGAAAGCAACGGCCGGTTGGTCAGCCCGGAAGGTCTGGCACCCGACTGGGACTAATCTTCAGATATGATGACCTCAGGCGCTCGAGAGAGCGCCTTTTTTATCACTTTAACCGCTCGCTGATAAAATCGATAAAGCTGCGCAGGCGGTTACTGACGGCGCTATCGCTGTAGTACACCGCGTTGATCGGCATTTCGAGTGGCAGCGTGTCCCCCACCAGAAGGGGGACCAGATCCCCGCGTTTGACGTCTTCATCACTCATAAAGTCCGACAGGCAGGCGATGCCGTTGCCGTGCAGGCACAGGTGGCGCTGGGTTTCGCCGCTGTTGGTGGTCAGCCCCGGAACGATCTCCAGTTGGCGACCATCGGCACAGGCCAGCGGCCAGCGGTTTAGGTTAGGCAGGTCGTTAAAGCCGATGCAGCAATGGTGTTCCAGATCGGCCACCGTCTTTGGCGCGCCATACTGCGCCAGGTAGGCGGGGGAGGCCAGGATGCGCCGATAGCTGGCCATTAGCTTGCGCGCTTTCAGCGTAGAGTCCGTCAGCTCGCCGACGCGGATTGCGATATCCACTTTCCGTTCGATCAAATTGATGAAGTTTTCCGAAGAGACTAACGATAGCGACATTTCCGGATAGCGTTCACGAAACTCGGCGACCAGCGGCGTCAACAGATGCAAGACGACCGGCGTTGCGGCATCGACGCGCAGCAGCCCCTGCGGGCGTTGGCGGCTTTCCAGCAACGCATTTTCCGCTGCGGCCATATCGCTCAACACCTTTTGCACCTGCCGAAAGTAGTTTTCGCCTTCCTGTGTCAGGCTGATTTGGCGTGTCGTACGGTTGAGCAGGGTCACGCCCAGCTTGCTCTCCAGTTTTTTTACCGTACGGCTAACCACGGAGTTGGCCTGCTGCAGGCGCTCTGCCGCCCGGCTGAAGCTGCCGCTCTCCACTACGGTGACAAAGGTGATAAGCTCGTCCGAATTCGCTTTCATTTTTGCTCCACGGGCAAACATCGTTTGAAATTTTGAGCGATTTCGTCATTTAATCACGTCGGAGCATCGCCGTCACCCACTTGAGCGCGAACCTGTACATTCCGATATCCCGTGCGCATTTTGCTGGCCTTTTCGCATTTTTCACCTCTGATGCGTCACCTTTACACAGCTATACCCTCAGAATATTGAAATCACCGCAGACGGCCCCTATAACTGAAAAGGTTATGCCTGTAAAAGCCATGCCCTCTGTGCGGGGCAGGCGTATAATCAATTCACCGTTGGCGAAGTCTTCATCGCCAGTTTCATGCTAATGGGTAATAGGCGAATCGCGTGCCGAAACGAACTTATGCAATGAGGTATGTTGCAGGCCAGCCAGTCGAACGAATTTTTCCTGGCGCCGTTAACCAGCCGTTGCCGCCAGGGGCTGCGCTGCCGACGACCGGCGCTCTGCGCGTCATGGTATGGAACATTTTCAAACAGCAACGAGCCGACTGGCTTTCGGTGCTGAAAAATCATGGCAAAGATGCGCAGCTGGTGTTGTTGCAAGAGGCGCAAACCACGCCGGAACTGGTGAGCTACGCTACCGCCAACTATCTGGCGGCCGATCAGGTGCCGGCCTTTGTGTTGCCGCAACATCCTTCCGGCGTGATGACGCTGGCAGCCGCTCATCCGGTTTACTGCTGCCCGCTGCGTGAGCGTGAGCCGCTGCTGCGGCTGTCCAAATCGGCCTTGATCACCGTTTACCCGCTGTACAATGGCGAGCTGTTGATGGTGGTGAATATCCATGCGGTGAACTTCAGCCTGGGAGTCGACGTCTACAGCAAGCAGCTGGGGCCGATTGGCGAGCAGATCGCCAGCCATCGGGGGCCGGTGATCATGGCGGGGGACTTCAACGCCTGGAGCCGTAAACGTATCAACGCGCTGTATGACTTTGCCGGCGAAATGGCGCTGCGCGAGGTTAGCTTCACCGACGATCATCGTCGCAAGGCCTTTGGTCGCCCGCTGGACTTCGTGTTTTACCGTAACCTGGGTGTTGTTGAGGCCTCGGTGCTGGTGACCAGCGCGTCGGATCACAATCCGTTGTTGGTGGAGTTCCACCCGGAAAAAGACTCCCCCGTCTGGTGAATCGCAGGTAATAAAAAAGCACCCCAAGGGGTGCTTTTTTTGTGCCGGAAACTTAGGTATCCGGCGTTAGCTTGTTGCCGACAAACAGGGTCAACTTCAGACCGGGTTGCAGACTGCCTTTACCGAGCGTTGAATTCCAACGCATCACGTCGTTAATATCGACGCCGTGACGACGTGCAATGCTGGCGAGCGAATCACCTTTGCGAACCTGATAGGTGATACTGCTGTTACTGCCCGTATTGCTGGCCACTTGCAGGGTTTGCCCAACTTTTAAGGCGCTCTTGGCGCGCAAGTTGTTCCAACTCTGCAAATCGCTGGTCTTAACGTTCAGCCGCTTGGCAATACCCGATAAAGTGTCGCCGGAGCGTACTTTATACGAACTGCCACCGGACAAACCGCTGTTCTTCGCCAACTGCGTCGTTGGCTGAGTCACGGCGATCTGGCCATCGGCCAGCGAGTCTTTCAGCTGATCGGCGTGCCCTTTGGGAACCATGATGTAATGGGGCCCGTTAGGTGCCGTAACGCCTTTTTTGTAACCTGGGTTATACGCTTTCATCTTGGTGACCGAAAGCCCTGCCATCTCAGCCGCCTGAGTCAGCTGGATCTGCTGTCCGACATCGATACGCGCCAGCGCACGGGTTTCATCCGTTTTCGGGAGTTTCACGCCGTACTTCTTGCTGTTCTTGATGATGTCGCTCAGCGCCAGCATTTTCGGGACATAGATTGACGTTTCACGCGGAAGCGACAGCGCCCAGAAATTGGTTGGCTTACCCTGGCGTTTGTTTGCCTTCACCGCTTGCATCACGCGGCCTTCACCACTGTTATAGGCGGCTACGGTCAATAACCAGTCGCCGTTAAACATGCGGTTCAAGCGTTGCATCATGTTAAGCGCAGCGGTTGTCGAGGCGACGACATCGCGTCGACCGTCATACCACTGATTGTTTTTCAAACCATAATTGCGACCCGTTTGCGGCACGATTTGCCATAGCCCTGCGGCGTTGGCACTTGACGTGGCGTGTGGGTCAAAAGCGCTCTCCACTATGGGTAGCAGTACCAGTTCCATCGGCATATTACGTTTCTTAATCTGCCCGACTATCCAGTACATGTACGGCTCTGCCCGTAATGTTACATCGTGGAGATAGCTCTTACTTTTTAAGTACTTTCTTTTCTGATCACGGATCCGGGAATTTTCCGGAACCTCCATCTTCAGCTCGTCGCTAATGAAGTTCCACAGGTCCTGTTGCGCGGCGGGACTGTTGTTATCCAACCACCGCGCCGAGCTCGCTCGGCCATTTGCTGTGTACTCTCCTGCTTCACCATCTTGACCAGCCGAAGACAAACTCTGTGCATGCTGTTCTGGCGCCGGTGCGTCCTGCCTGGACGACTGGCAACCCACTAGCAAGACTGAGGCGAGGAATATCGCTTTAGCCTTCATGTGTGTGTCAATGTAGTTGCTTAAAAGACGAGCAATAATACTTTGCTTCGCCAAATAACACAACTAAAAGCTTAGAAGTTATCTTTCCGCAGGCGTAATTCGGAAAAAACTGAATGAAGGCTTTCTGGTGGTGAATTAAAGCCTAATTTCTTTTGTAAATCAGCGTCATGGCAACGTAAAAACAGGTTAATTTTGCGCTCTAATTGCAATGTGGTCGGCACGCTGGCTTGGCCTTTTGCCCTTAACGCTTCAACATGTTGTTGATATGTTTCAATCTCTCGATCTTCCGGCAAAATAGCCCGCGCAAACTTAAGATTTGAAAGAGTATATTCATGCGCGCAGCAAATTAAGGTGTTATCGGGAAGTTGCGCGAGTTGTTGAAATGAGTCGTACATTTGTTTGGCGGTGCCTTCAAACAGCCTGCCGCAGCCGGCAGAGAACATTGTGTCGCCGCAGAACAGATAAGGGGCACTATAGAATGCCACATGGCCTAACGTATGGCCGGGGACGGCGAACGTCCTGTAATGGCGGCCATCGATGTCAAAGGTGTCGCCGTCGCGGACGATGTGATTGGCGCCTTTGTCTGCGGTTTCTTGCGGCCCATAGACGGCCAGGCCGGGATACTGGGCCACGATCTGCGCCACGCCGCCGACGTGATCGTGATGGTGGTGGGTCAGCAGGATCGCCGCCGGCACCAGCTGCAGGCGCTGCAGCGCTTCGAGCACCGGCTGCGCCTCACCCGGATCGACGATAATGCAGCGTCCCTGCCGGTCATCCAATAACCAAATGTAATTGTCCTGGAAGGCGGGAATGCTGATAAGATTCATGGTGTACCTCTCGTTGGCAACGGCTTGAAAGAAGATAATAAATCATGAAACCAGCCCATACTCTACAAAAGCTCACCGGCCCGCAGTCCTGGGCGGCGCTGCCGTGGGGGGAGTACTATCGTGAAGCGCTCGAGCGGCAGTTGCAACCCTGGTGGCCGAAGCTGTTCGGCTTCCATCTGCTGAAGATGGGCATGCTCAGCGCCGAGCTGGCCACGGACAAATGCGCGATTTCCCATCAGGTCAACGTAGGGCTGGAGGGCGAAGGGCTGCAGGTGATCGCCGATGCTTATCAACTGCCGTTTGCCGCCAAGTCGGTGGATGCCTGCCTGTTGGCGCATACGCTGTCCTACGCGGACGATCCGCACCGCATGTTGCGCGAGGTGGACAGGGTATTGATCGACGACGGCTGGTTGGTTATCAGCAGCTTCAATCCGTTCAGCCTGTTGGGATTGGGCAAGCTGGTGCCCGGATTGCGTCATCGCCAGCCCTATGTCAGCCGCATGTTTACCCAGATGCGGCTGCTGGATTGGCTTAGCCTGCTGAATTATGAGGTGCTGCACCAGGCGCGTTTTCACGTGCTGCCGTGGCATCGCCAGGGTGGAAAATTTTTATGCACCCATTTGCCGGCGCTGGGCTGCATGAGCGTGATTGTGGCGCGCAAACGCACCTTGCCGCTGACGCCCACGCCGATGAAACTGGGGGCGAGAAAACCGTCTCTCAGCCGCGCGGTGGGCGCGACCAAGAGCTACCGCAAACTGCCTTAGGCTTCCGGTTGATAACCGACGTCTTCCTGCGTCGGCTTGCCGGCCGCTTCGCGCGCCAGCACGTCACAACGTTCGTTCTCCGGGTGGCCGGCGTGGCCCTTGACCCATTCCCATTTTACCTCGTGGCGCTGAATGGCCAGATCCAACCGCTGCCACAGATCGACATTCTTGACCGGCTTTTTGTCGGCGGTTTTCCAGCCGCGCTTCTTCCAGTTATGGATCCAGCTGGTGATGCCCTGGCGCACATACTGGCTGTCGGTGCTGAGCGTCACGGCGCAGGGTACGGTCAGCGCTTCCAGCGCCACGATCGCCGCCATCATTTCCATGCGGTTATTGGTGGTCAGACGAAAACCCTCGCTGAAGGTTTTTTCCGTCTGCTTATAGCGTAATATCGCACCGTAACCCCCAGGGCCGGGATTGCCAAGGCAGGAGCCATCGGTGAAAATTTCTACCTGTTTGAGCATCTCTGGTAGACTCTTCCTATCAGTTTTATAAAAGCCAAGTCTGACATAAACGAGCGCTGTGAGCACTGCAATATGATCTCTACAACCACCAGACAGATTGTCCTCGATACCGAAACCACCGGTATGAACAAGCTTGGGGTGCACTACGAAGGGCACCGCATCATCGAAATCGGTGCGGTGGAGGTGATTAACCGCCGCCTGACCGGGCGCAATTTCCACGTTTACATCAAGCCGGATCGGCTGGTGGATCCGGAAGCTTACGGCGTACACGGCATCAGCGACGATTTCCTGGCCGACAAGCCGACCTTCGATCAGGTTGCCGACGAATTCCTCGACTTTATCCGCGGCGGCGAGTTGGTGATCCATAACGCGGCGTTCGATATCGGCTTTATGGATCACGAATTCCGCATGTTGCAGCAGGGCATCCCGAAGACCGAGACCTTCTGCACCATCACCGACAGCCTGCTGATGGCGCGTCGCCTGTTCCCGGGCAAGCGCAACAACCTCGATGCCTTGTGCAGCCGTTATGAGATAGACAACAGCAAGCGTACGCTGCACGGCGCATTGCTCGATGCCGAGATCCTGGCGGAAGTCTATCTGGCGATGACCGGCGGTCAGACCTCGATAGCGTTCCAGATGGAGGGTGATACCCAGCAAAACGACGCCGCGCAAGAAATTCAGCGCATTGTCCGCCCGGCGACCGCGATGAAAGTGGTCTACGCCAGCGACGAAGAAGTGAAGGCGCACGAGGCGCGTCTGGATCTGGTGGCGAAAAAGGGCGGCAGCTGCCTGTGGCGCGGTGCGCCGGCCGAGTAACGGCATTGTTGCACGAAAAAAACGCACCGGATGAACCTTCGTTGAAAAACTGTGCAAACGGTTCATTTGGTGAGAAAAAGGCGTTGACGGAACCGAGAGGCGTCCGTAATATGCGCCTCGTTCCCCCGCAAGAGGGAATGGCGCGGAGCGGTAGTTCAGTTGGTTAGAATACCTGCCTGTCACGCAGGGGGTCGCGGGTTCGAGCCCCGTCCGTTCCGCCACTATTCAGAAGCCCTGAGTTAGCGATAACTCAGGGCTTCGTCGTTTCTGCTCTCTGCAAAACGGTGCGGCCCAATAAACGGGGCCGGCAGACCGGCCCATTATTCCTCAGAACAACACCGAGTAGTTCAAGCCGAAGGTACGTCCGCGGCCTTTATAACTGTACAGCTCAGGCGAGCCGTAGGTCGGGCTGTACAGGATCGGCGCGCGTTGGCCCCAAACGGTGGTGTACTCCTTGTCCAGCAGGTTTTCCACGCTGAAGCTGACTTTCCCTACCGGCAGGGTATAGCTGCCGAGGAAATCGAGAGTGTTGTAGCCATCGATTTTGCGGCCCTGGGTGGAGTTGGCCTTGGTGTAATCGCCGTCGTCCGACACGTCGAAGGTTTGCTGCGACTGTAAGCGCAGATTCCAGTCGCCCGGCGCCCAGCCGACATAAGCGGTGACTTTCGATGGGCTGGCGGTATCCACCACCAGCTTCTTCCATTCGCCGTTGACCTTGGTTTCGGAACGGATAACGTTGAAGTTGGTGCCGGCGCTCCAGTCGCTGTTTTCAAAGAAATAATCCACCGCGCCTTCCATCCCGTAGATGCGGCGCTTGTCCGCATTGACGTTGATGGTCATGTCGGTTTTGTTGATGGCGATGCTCTTGTCGGACAGCGAATAGTAGGCGGCGATTTGCGTGCGCAGGTTATCGCCGGTATAGCGCCAACCCAGCTCGAAGGCATTGACCTTGATGCCTTCCAGCTTGGAATCGCCGACGTTAACGCTCTTCAGCAGCCGGTAATGGCCGCCGTTCAACGCGTAGGTGCCGTTGCCGTAATACTTGCCCGGGTCCGGGATCTCGAAGCCCTGAGAGAAGTTGAACCAGGTTTGCTGGCGATCGGTCAGGTGCGCCAACAGGCCGGCGTTGAACAGCGCGTTGTTGTAGTCGGTTTTCCCTCCCGGTATCGCGTCGGCGGACGTCGCGGCGCCGGTGGCGATCGCCTGCTGTTGGTTATAGCCGACGAAGTCGTCAATCTTGTTTTCGGTGTACTGGTAACGCACGCCACCGCTCAGGGTGAAGATCGGGTTGATGTCGTAGCTGGCCTGCAGGAACGACGCCAGGTTGCTGGTGGTATAGCTCGGGTAGCGGCCGGTATTGTAGGCGTTCTCCAGCGTCATGCCGCCGGACTGTTGCGCCTTCGCCAGGTTGAAGAACTGTTGGTTGGCGTTGAAGCTCTCATGCTCGGCGTCGAGACCGTAAGTCAGCGTCAGTGCATCGACAGGCTTGCTGTTTAACGTCAGCTTGCCGCCGTAGAAATCGGTTTTTTGCTGCGAAGCGCCAATGCTGCTGACGTAATAGTTCGGCGCTTTGCCCGCCAGCGTCGGGAACGGGTAGAAGGTCAGGGTTTCGTCGCGGTAGTAGACCTGTGCCACCAAATCCTGGCCGAGGAAATCGGTGTTGGAATACTGCAGGTTGATCAGATGGCGTTCGGTGCCGGGGATACGGTCGGAATTTAAGTTGCCGCTGTTGTATGCCTTGGCGTTGCCGGTCACCGCCGCAAAGTTCTCTCCCAGGAACAGGCCGTGATCGCCGTCGGATTGGCTTTTATAGTATTGAGTGGTCAGTTGCAGCTGTTGGTGTTCGTCGATGTTGAGGGTGCCGGTGCCCATGACGTCGAGGCGATCGGAATACTGCAGGCCGGTTTGGGTATTGTCGATCAGCACCTCGTTGCCTTTGCCGTCGTACCAGCCACCGTAGCGTTGGTAAGAAACGGACAGGCGTCCCGAGGCGTTGTCGTTGCCGCCGCTGACCGCCGCCGCCACGTTCTCGTCGTGATCGTTATGGCTGCCAAAGCCGGTTTTACCGCCGATCTGCAACTCGACCTGCTGTTCCTGTTGCCCTTTTTTGGTGACGATGTTGATCAGGCCGCCGGTGCTGCCGCCGCCGTACAGCGAGGTCGCGCCGGAAATCACCTCAATATGATCGATATTGAACGGATCGATCGAATCCAACTGGCGGCTGTCGCTGCGCGATGAATTCAGGCGTACGCCGTCGATCATCACCATCATCGAACGGCCGCGCATATTCATGCCATAGTTGGTGCGGCCCTGGCCGCTGACGTCCATACCGGGGATCAGCTGCGCCAACATGTCTTTGATCTCTTTACCGCCCTGAACCTGCTGTTCGATCTCTTGGCTTTCGATGACCCAAGTGGTCTGCGCCATTTCCGCCGCGCTACGGTGCGAACGGCTGGCGGAGACCACCAACTGCTCTTCGTTGCCGGCTTTCTGATCCTCTGCCCAAGCCGCCGGCGCAAGCATTGCCAGCAGACAAGGGTTCAATACCCAAAGGTGTTTGCGTTTCATCGTTATTTCCCAGGTGATATTGTTATTACTCTATTTTTGAGAATGATTCTTTTATCAATAACGTTTCTTGTTATCAATAAAATCATGATATGATTTTTTGCGATACATTAACGTAATTAATTAGTTTTATTAACATTTTATCCGCTGCACGATCGCGCACTCCACGCCGTCAAACGGTAGCCGATCGGCCATACGTATAAGCGACAGCCGTTGCCGGAGAATCGAGAACATGTCCGCCAGCTACAGAATTTTTGATATCACCTTGAAAAGCAAAACGCTGATTTCACCTTCGCTGGTGCGCTGCGTGTTTGAAGGTGCGGATATTCATCGGATGAAGCTGGAAGCGCCGGATCAGCGCATCAAACTGTTGTTCCCGGCGGAGGACGGCAAGATCCCGCAGTTGGTCAACGGCCCGGACTGGTACGGCGATTACATGGCGATCCCCAAAGAACAGCGTCCGGTGATGCGCACCTATACGCTGCGTGCGCTGCGCTGTGAGCAGAATCAGATGGACGTCGAATTCGTGCTGCATGGCGTGAACGGCCCGGCCTCCGCTTGGGCGACCCACGCCGAGCCGGGTGACGCCCTTCAGACGGTCGCTCCCAACGCTGACTTCGACGGCGACAGCGGCGGCTACGAATGGGTGCCGCCGGCGCAGTTGCAGCAGGCGCTGTTGATCGCCGATGAGACGGCGGTGCCGGCGGCGATGGGTATTCTGGAGCAGCTGGCGCAGCAGGCCAATCCGCCGCGAGTGCAGGCATTTTTTGAGGTGCCGGTGGCGGGGGATTGCCTGGATTTGGCCCGTTTCCCGTTCGCCGAGGTTTACTGGCTGCCGCGTGACGTGGGCCACCAAATGGCGCATGGCACGCTGCTGGCGGAGGCGGTGCGCCAGCGGGTCGTTATCCCCGCGTCGGCGTGTGCGCAGGCGCAGTCCCTGGCGGAAAGCAGCCTGAGCGATGAGGTGTTGTGGGAGCGTGCGGCCGGCGGTAACGCTTTTTATGCCTGGGTGGCGGCCGAGTCTTCCACGGTGAAAACGCTGCGGCGTTATCTGATCGGCGAACGCGATCTGGATCGCGCTACCGTCAACTTCATGGCCTATTGGTGCTGAACGCGCGGCCCTTTTCCGGCATTGACGCGGGAGAAGGGCATGCCGCTGCCATTCCCCACCCACGAATAATTGCTTGCCAGCGGGTAGTTCGACCGTGCTATGTTCCGCTGAAACGAAGGTTACAGCGAGAACGATAATGCAACGGTTCGACGAACGCCTGCGCCGCGACTACCCACAGCTGACGCCACAGGAGCAGCGGGTGGCCGACTTCATTTTCGATCACTATGACGATTTGATCGGTTACAACAGCGCCGAGCTGGCGCGCCTGAGCGGCGTTTCCAAAGCCACGGTCAGCCGCTTGTTCAAACGGCTGGGCTACCCCAACTACCGCGCCATGCGCGATGAGCTGCGCACCCTGCGCCAAAGTGGCATGCCGCTGACAGACAGCCGCGATGCGGTGCAGGGCGATACGCTGCTGGCGCGGCACTGTAAGCAGGAAATGGCCAATCTCACCCGCTGGGTAAAGCAGATCGATGCGGTGCAGTTCAGCGCGGCGATCGCCGCACTGGCGCAGGCGCGAGGCGTAATGCTGCTGGGGCTGCGCAACAGCTATCCGGTGGCGATGCACCTGCGCCAGCAGCTGATGCAGGTGCGTGAACAGGTGCTGTTGGCGCCGCAGCCGGGGCAGACGCTGGCAGAAGATCTGGCGGGGCTGACGCCGCAGGACGTGGCGGTGGTGGTGGCGTTCCGTCGCCGGCCGCGCCAGATAAAGGCAGTGCTGGCGCTGTTGCAAAGCCGCGGGGTGCCGACGCTGTTGATCTGTGAACCGCAGGCGCAGGCGTTGTTCCCGTTGGCCAACTGGCATTTGACCGTGCCGCTCGACAGCGTGTCGGCCTTTGACAGCTATGCTGCCGCCATGAGCCTGGCCAGCCTGCTCAGCAATGCGTTGCTGCATGAGAGGCTGGCGCAGGGGCGGCAGCGCATTCATCACGTCGCCGAACTGTTCCAGGCGCTGGACGAACTGGAGCTGCGTTAAGCACGGCAGTTCATTTCCCTTCTTTCACCTTCCGCCGTTTAAGGCGGATCGGTCACCTCATTTTGTTACTTTGGTTTCATTAATTGACCATAAGAATCTTTTGTTTCAATTGAATCCCTATCGGGAGTAGGCTGTTGGGCAGCAAACAAACGTCATGTCGACGCTGACGGCATAACTCAATAACTTACTAAGCTGACAGGGAATGAACATGTTGGATATTTCGCAATTCGATCAGATTAACCCGCCGGCGCGCCTGCTGATGGGGCCGGGGCCGATCAACGCCGATCCGCGCGTGCTGCGCGCCATGTCGAGTCAGCTGATCGGCCAGTACGATCCGGCGATGACCGGTTACATGAATCAGGTCATGTCGCTGTACCGCGCGCTGTTCCGCACCGAAAACCGCTGGACGATGCTGGTGGACGGCACCTCACGCGCCGGCATCGAAGCGCTGCTGGTTTCCGCCATTCGGCCGGGCGATAAGGTGCTGGTGCCGGTCTTCGGCCGTTTCGGGCATCTGCTGTGCGAGATTGCCCGCCGCTGCCGTGCCGAGGTCCACACGATCGAGGTACCGTGGGGCGAAGTGTTCAGCGCCGATCGCATCGAAGACGCGATTAAGCGAGTGCGCCCGCGCCTGCTGCTGACGGTGCAGGGCGACACGTCCACCACCATGCTGCAGCCGCTGCATGAGCTGGGCGATATCTGCCGCCGCCACGGCGTGCTGTTCTATACCGACGCGACGGCTTCCTTCGGCGGTAATCCGCTGGAGACCGATGCCTGGGGGCTGGATGCGGTCTCCGCCGGGCTGCAGAAGTGCCTGGGCGGCCCCTCCGGCAGCTCGCCGGTCACTCTCAGCCCGCAGTTTGAAGAGATTGTGCGCCGCCGTAAATGCGTGGAGGAGGGGATCCGCACCGCCGAGCACGCCGACGGCGACGACGAGATGATCTACTCCAACTATTTCGACATCGGCATGATCATGGATTATTGGGGGCCGGAGCGTCTCAATCACCATACCGAAGCCACCAGCATGCTGTTCGCGGCGCGAGAGTGTGCGCGGGTGATCCTCGAAGAAGGGCTGGATCACGCCATCGCCCGCCACCGGCTGCACGGCGCGGCGATGCTGGCGGGCATCCGGGGCATGGGGCTGGCGGTGTTCGGCGATCTCGAGCACCGCATGAACAACGTGCTTGGCGTGATGATCCCGCCGCAGGTACAGGGTGAACAGGTGCGGCAGATGATGCTGAACGACTTTGGCATTGAAATCGGCACCTCGTTCGGCCCGCTGCAGGGCAAGATCTGGCGCATTGGCACCATGGGCTACAACGCGCGCAAAGATTGCGTGCTGCAAACCCTGGCGGCGCTGGAGGCGGTGCTGAACCGCCTCGGTTTCGCCAGCAAGCAGGGCGAGGCGTTGCAGGCTGCCTGGAACGTTTATGACGCAGGCAAGCGTGGATGACGCCGCTGGAGGCACAGCAGGCCGCCGCACGGGTGATGGCGCGCTGTGACGAGCTGGCGGCAATCAGCGCAGAGCCCGATCGGCTGACGCGTCTTTATCTCTCCGCCGAACATCGGCGCGCCAATCACCGGGTTGGGGAGTGGATGCGTGAGAGCGGCATGCAGGTTTGGCAGGACAGCGTCGGCAATATCTGCGGCCGTTATGAAGGGCACACGCCCGGTGCCCCCGCGCTGCTGCTCGGTTCGCATTTGGACACGGTGCGTAACGCCGGGCGCTATGACGGCATGCTCGGCGTGCTCACGGCGCTGGAAACGGTGGCGCACTATCACCGTCAGGGGCATCGATTACCGCTGGCGCTGGAGGTGATCGGTTTTGCCGACGAGGAGGGCGCGCGCTTTGGCGTCACGCTGCTCGGCAGCCGCGGCCTGACCGGCCAGTGGCCCGCAGAGTGGCTGGCGCGCACTGACGCCGACGGCGTGAGCATAGCGCAGGCGATGCGCGACTTTGGGCTGGATCCGGCGGCGATTGCGCAGGCGCGTCGCGCACCAAACGAAATTCGCGCCTATCTCGAATTACATATCGAACAGGGCCCATGTCTGGAGGCGGCCGATTTGGCGCTGGGCGTGGTGACGGCGATCAATGGCGCGCGCCGGCTTAACTGCACTTTCAGCGGCGAGGCGGGCCACGCCGGCACGGTGCCGATGGGGCAGCGCAAAGATGCGCTGGTGGCCGCGGCAGAATGGATCACGGCGGTAGAAACGCTGACCTGCGCCGCTGATTCGCCACTGGTGGCCACCGTCGGCTGCATCGAGAGTCTGCCTGGCGCGGTCAATGTGATCCCCGGCGAGGTGAAATTGACGCTCGATGTGCGCGGCCCGCAGGATGCGCCGCTGGCGGCGCTATTGACGGCGTTGCTGGCGCAGGCGCAGGCGATCTGCGCGCGGCGCGGAGTGCGCTTCGCCAGCGAGGCGTTTTATCGCATCGATGCCACCGCCTGCGACGCGGACCTGCAGCGCCGCTGGCAGGCGACTGTCGCACAAGTGCAGGGCCGTAGCCTGGCGTTGCCGAGCGGCGCCGGGCACGACGCCATCGCCGTGGCGGCGCAATGGCCGGTCGGCATGCTGTTCGTGCGTTGCGCCGGCGGCGTCAGCCATCATCCGGACGAAGCGGTGCGGCAGGCGGACGTGGCGCTGGCGATCCGGGCCTATTGCCAGATGATCGCCGGCTGGGAGTAGCCTGCTGGCAGGACGGCATCCCTAAGACGAGGCGTTGCGGCGATAGAGGCTCAGAGCGACGGCCAATCCGGCCAGCAGCCCGGCGCAGGTACGGTTCAGCCAGCGCAGAGCGCGGCCGGACAAGATACGCATGGCATGGTGGCCGCCAAGCGCGTAGAGGCTCATCAGGGCGATATCGATCAGGGCCGTCACCAGAGCGAGAATGACGTATTGCAGCGCCACGTCGCCCTCTGGCCGAATGAACTGTGGCAGAAAGGCGGAAAAGAACAGCAGCCCCTTGGGATTGGAGAGTGCGACCAGCAGCGAGCGCATAAACGCAGCGCGGCCGTTGCGGGCGCCGGGCATGGTGTCCTGCGCCGCCTGCGGGGCACCAAGCGGCGCGCGCCACAGTTGGTAGGCGAGATAGAACAAATAAGCGGCGCCGGCCCATTTGACCAGCGTGAAAAGCTGTTCGGAAGCTTGCAATATCGCCCCCAGGCCGCAGCCGACGGCGCCGATCAACAGCAGGTCGGACAGCGCCGCGCCCGCAATGCCGAAGGCGGCGACGCGTTTGCCTTTGGTGGCGCCGTTATTGAGCGCCAACAGCATGGTGGGGCCCGGTATGATGGTGACCGCCGCGACGGCCACGGTATAGAGCAAGAGCGTCGTCATATCCATATCACTTCTCCTTGCGTTATCGACCAGGGGAGCCGGGCATTCAGTCTAAACGCAGAAAGCTGTCGGCATCGCGCCAGGCCGGGAAGGCGCTGCGGTAACTCTGCAGGGTTTCCAGCGACAGCTCGGCGTCCAGCCGCGTGGCCGTGCCGGGCTCCGCATTCGCCAGGATCTCGCCCTGTGGGCTGATGATCAGGCTGTCTCCGCTGTAGCTCAGGCCGTTGGGATCTTCGCCCACCCGGTTGCAGCCCGCCACGTACACCTGGTTTTCAATCGCCCGCGCCGCCAGCAGCGTTTGCCAATGGCTGCTGCGCGGCGCCGGCCAGTTGGCGACGTACAGCGCCAGATCGTAATCCTGCTGATAGCGCGCCCAGACGGGGAAACGCAGGTCGTAGCAGATCTGCGGCAGGATGCGCCAGCCGCGCCATTCGAAGATTTCACGCCGGTTGCCGGCTTGGTAGTGCAGATGTTCGCCGGCCATGCGGAACAGGTGGCGTTTGTCATAGGCGTGCACCTGGCCGCCCGGCTCGACCAGCAGGAAGCGGTTGACCGCACCTTCGTCAGTTTTCAGCGCCACGCTGCCGCCGATTAACGCGTGGCTTTTCACCGCCCAACCGTGCAGCCAGTCGATCACCTGCTGTTCGGGCAGGGCGCTCTCGCCGGCATCCATGGCGAAACCGGTGGTGAACATCTCCGGCAAGACGATGAGATCTCGGCCAACGATCGGCGCCAGCAACGCATCGAAAGCCGCCAGGTTGGCGGGGCCGTCGCGCCAGACCAGCGGTTGCTGCAACAGGGTAATTTTTAAAGTCGACATAACCGCTCCGCAGCTGCATCCAGCGTGGCGTCCTGTTTAGCGAAGCACAGCCGGATCAATTTATGGGGGAAAGGATCGGCACAGAAGACCGACAGCGGAATGGCCGCCACGCCCACGTGCTCGGTTAACCAATGGCAGAATGCCACATCGTCCAGATCGGAGATGGCGCTGTAGTCCGCCAGCAAGAAGTATGTACCTGCGCAGGGTAAAATTTCCAGTCGGCTGCTCGTCAGCGCCTGCACAAAGCGGTCGCGTTTGGCGCGATAGAACGCCGGCAGCTGTCGCCAGTGCTCCGGCTCGGCGCGCAGGCTATCCGCCAGCGCCAGCTGGGCCGGGGTATTGACCGAAAAGGTCAGGTATTGATGCACTTTGCGCACCTCGGCGCTCAGCGCGGCGGGTGCCACGCAATAGCCCACTTTCCAGCCGGTCATGTGGAAGGTTTTGCCGAAAGAGGACACCGCGATCGCGCGTTGGCGCAGCTGCGGGTGGGCCAGCACGCTGGCGTGCCCGCCTTTGGCGAAGCAGATGTGTTCGTAAACCTCGTCGCTGAGCACGTAGATTTCGCGTTCGGCGATAGCGTGCCACAGCTGCTGCATGTCTTCCGCCTGCCAGGCGGTGGCGGACGGGTTGTGCGGCGTGTTGACGATCACCAGGCGGGTGCGCGGCGACAGCGCGGCGGCGAACCCTGGCCAATCCACGGCAAACGCGGGCGGCTGCAGGGCGATGCGTTTGAGTATGCCGCCGGCCAACGTGACCGCCGGCGCATAGCTGTCATAGCTGGGATCGAAGCAGACCACTTCGTCGCCGGGGCGCACCAGCGCGCTGATGGCGGCGAACAGCGCTTCGGTGGCACCGGCGGTGACGGTCACTTCGGCGGTGGCGTCCGGTTGCCAGCCATACAGCTCGGCGGTTTTGTCGGCGATGGCTTCGCGCAGCGGCGCCACGCCGGTCATTGGCGCATACTGGTTGGCGCCCTGGGCGACGTGCCAGGCCAGACGTTCTTTCAGGTAGTCCGGGCCGTCGAAATCGGGGAAGCCCTGCGACAGGTTGATCGCCTGATGCTGCTGCGCCAGCGCGCTCATCTGGGTAAAGATGGTGGTGCCCAGGGCAGGCAGTTTACTTTCGGGAATCAATGCGGAAGTGCTCATAGCAGGTGAATACTCCAGGCGCTTATATTGCCGTCAATATAACACGATGCTAGTATTTGGCAATCAAGACGCTTAGATGGCTAAATGCGAAAAAGTGCTTAGCCCGCCACGCGGCAGGCAACGTTTCATCTGCCGACCGCCTTACCGAACGGGAAACGATAATAATGACGGAGAATCCGCAACTTACCGCATTGCTGGCGGCCTGCCACTGGATTGGCGACAAAGGCTGGTGCCCGGCGACCGGCGGCAACATGTCGCTGCGCCTGGACGAACGTCAGTGCCTGGTCACCGAGTCCGGCAAAGACAAGGGTAGCCTCAGCGCTACCGATTTTCTGCGGGTGGATATCGCCGACAATCATGTGCCGAGCGGCCGCACGCCATCGGCGGAGACTGGGCTGCATACGCTGCTCTACCGCCTGTCCGCGCACATCGGCGCGGTGCTGCATACCCATTCCGTCAACGCTACCGTCCTGTCGCGGGTGGAGCGCGGCGATGCGCTGGTGCTGCAGGGGTACGAAATGCAGAAGTCGCTGGCCGGCCAGCGCAGCCATCTGGACAGCGTGGCGATCCCCATTTTCGATAACGATCAGGACATCCCCCGGCTGGCGGCGCGCGTGGCGGCCTATGCCGAGGCCACGCCGCTGCAATACGGCTTTCTGGTACGCGGCCACGGCCTGTATTGCTGGGGGAGCCAGGTGGCGGAAGCCCGCCGCCATCTCGAAGGGCTGGAATTCCTGTTCCAGTGTGAACTGCAACGCCGCTTACTGGAGGCGAAATGATCCGCGCTATCGTGACCGATATTGAAGGCACCACCAGCGATATTCGCTTTGTGCATCAGGTACTGTTTCCTTACGCCCGCGAACGGCTGGCGGATTTTGTGCGCCGCCATGCCGCTGAGAGCGAAGTCGCCGCGCCGCTGGCGGCGCTGCGCGCTGAAATTGACCAGCCGCAGGCAGATCTTGACGCGCTGATCGCCGCGCTGTACCGCTTTATGGATGAAGACCGTAAATCTACCGCGCTCAAGGCGTTGCAGGGCATCATTTGGCGCAGCGGTTACCGCGAAGGGGACTTTCGCGGGCATCTGTATCCGGAAGTCGCGGGGCAGTTGGCCGCCTGGCAGCGGCAGGGGGTGAAGCTTTACGTCTATTCCTCCGGTTCGGTGGAAGCGCAGAAACTGCTGTTCGGCCACAGCGATGCGGGCGATCTGCAGCCGCTGTTCAGTGGTTATTTCGATACGCACGTCGGCGCCAAGCGTGAAACCGCGTCGTACCGCAACATCGCGCAGGCTATCGGCATCGCGCCCGACGAGCTGCTGTTTTTGTCCGACATCCACCAGGAGTTGGATGCGGCGCAGGCCGCCGGCTGGCATACCTGCCAGCTGATCCGCGATGAGGCGGACGAGCAGAGCCGGCATCCGCAGGTTAACCGTTTTGATCGTATCGATTTAGGGGAGTTCGTTTCATGAGTGGATTGACCATTTTCAGCGATAAAGCGCCGCAGCAGCCGCTGTGGCAGAGCCGCGACGCGCAGGAGATCCAGCGCCAGTTGGCGCAGATCGGCGTGCGCTTTGAGCGCTGGCAAGCGGATCGCGAGCTGGGCGACAACCCGCAGCCGGAGGCGGTGATCGCCGCCTACCAGCATGAGATAGACCGGCTGGTGGCGGAAAAGGGCTACCAGAGCTGGGACGTGATCAGCATGCGGCCGGACCATGAGCAGCGGCAGGCGCTGCGTGAAAAATTCCTGTCCGAACATACGCACGGCGAAGATGAAGTGCGCTTTTTCGTCGAAGGCGCAGGGCTGTTTTGCCTGCATCTGGACGGCAAGATCTTCCAGATCCTGTGCGAAAAGAACGATCTGATCTCGGTGCCGGCCAACACTCGCCACTGGTTCGATATGGGATCGGCGCCGCACTTTACCGCGATCCGGGTGTTCGACAACCCGGAGGGCTGGGTGGCGCATTTTACCGGCGACAAGATCGCCGATGTCTATCCGCGTCTGGACTGAGCGTCAATCCGCGGGCGTTACCCCAGCGCCCGCCGGAAAATCCCCGCTTCAACCTGCTGCGGCGTAATCACGCCGCTGTCGAATACCCAGCCGCTGATGAGCTTGGCCGGCGTAACGTCGAACGCCGGATTGTAGACCGGTGCCTCGTTTGGCGCCCACTGACAGGCGCCGAAGCTGCCTGAAACGCCGGTGACTTCGGCCGCCGCGCGCTGCTCGATCGGAATGGCAGCGCCGTCCGGGCAGTGCGGATCGTGGGTGGTATGCGGGGCGGCCACGTAGAACGGGATGCCGTGGTAGTGCGCCAGCACCGCCAGGCTGTAGGTGCCGATTTTGTTGGCGACGTCGCCGTTGGCGGCGATGCGATCCGCGCCGACCCACACCGCATCGACCTGGCCCTGTGCCATCAGGCTGGCGGCCATCGAATCGCAGATCAGGCGATAGGGAATGCCCAGCTCGCCCAGTTCCCAGGCGGTCAGGCGGCCGCCCTGCAGCAGCGGCCGGGTTTCATCGACCCACACCTGTTGCACCTTGCCTTGCCGGTGAGCGTGCAGCAGCACGCCGATGGCGGTGCCGACGCCGGCGGTGGCCAACCCGCCGGTATTGCAGTGGGTCAGCAGGCGGCTGCCGGGCTTGACCAGCCCAGCGCCGTGATCGGCAATGCGATCGCACAATCGGCGATCTTCTTCCACCAACCGCAGCGCTTCGTTCACCATCGCCGGCACCCAATCAGGCTCCGCCAGCGCCAGCTTCATGCGATCCAGATTATTCATCAGGTTGACCGCCGTCGGGCGGGCGGCGCGCAGCGTGTGCAGCGCCTGCTCCAGCTCGGCGCGCGGCAGACCGCGTTCCGCGAGCAGCGCCAACAGCAGGCTGGCAGACAGCCCGATCAGTGGCGCGCCGCGCACCCGCAGGCTGTGAATGTGCCCGACCAATTCCTCCACGCTGTCGCAGGCGCGCCACCGCTTTTCCTGCGGCAGGGCTTGCTGATCGAGGATCCAAAGGCGGTTGTCCTGCAGGGTCAAACTGGTGGTGTTAAGCGCTTGCATCGGCGGTTAATTCCTTGTTGCGTGGTTATTGCATCTGAAACGCTATTCTGCCAACATGACTTCCAGATGTATAGACGTCCAAATGCTTTTACGTCTAAATAAACAGAATCGCTGGGATCGGTGAGAGAGAACAGAGGGGTTGGGGAATGTCGCTTTATCGTACGTTTACGGCTACCGACGCCGTTGAATACGCCCGCCAATACGGTCGGGTGTCTGAACCGCAGGCACTGGTCAGCGCTGACGAGATCGGTGACGGCAACCTGAATCTGGTGTTCAAGATCCGCGATCGCGAAGGGGTGAGCCGGGTGATCGTCAAACAGGCGCTGCCTTACGTACGTTGCGTGGGCGAATCCTGGCCGTTGACGCTGGATCGGGCGCGCATCGAAGCGGAAACGCTGCTGGTCCACGGCGGCTTCTGCCCGCGGCATACGGTAAAAGTCTTGCATCACGATCCCGAATTGGCGGTGATGGTGCAGGAAGACCTTTCCGACCATCGCATCTGGCGCAGCGAGCTGGTGCAGGGCAACTATCACCCGCTGGCGGCCGGGCAACTGGCGGAATACCTGGCGCAGACGCTGTTCCACACCTCCGATTTTTATCAGTCGGCGCAGCAGAAGAAGGCGGAAGTCAGCCGTTTCACCAACCCCGAGCTGTGCCAGATCACCGAAGATCTGTTCTTTACCGATCCTTATATCGATCATGAGCGCAATCGCTTCGAGGCGGCGCTGTTGCCGCAGGTGCAGGCGCTGCGTGAGGATACGCCGCTGAAGCTGGCCGTCGCCGGTCTGAAACATCGCTTTCTCAGCAAGGCGGAGGCGCTGCTGCACGGCGATATTCACAGCGGTTCGATCTTCGTGGCGGAAGGACGGTTGAAAGCGATCGACGCCGAATTCGGTTTCTACGGCCCGATCGGTTTCGATATCGGCACCGCATTGGGCAATCTGCTGCTCAACTATTGCGGGCTGCCGGGGCTGTTCGGGCCGCGCGACGCCGCCGCCGGGCGCGAGCAGCGCTTGCAGGATGTGCGCGAGCTGTGGCTGATCTTTGCCGATCGCTTCCTGGCGCTGTGCCATCAGCAAAGCCGGGATGCGGCACTGGCGACGCCGGGTTACGCCGAGCAGTTCCTGCAACAGGTCTGGGCCGATGCGGTCGGGTACTGCGGTACCGAACTGATTCGGCGCACCATCGGCCTGGCGCACGTCGCCGATCTGGACAGCATCGCCGACGCCGACATGCGCCTCGACTGCCAGCGTCATGCGCTGGGACTGGGGCGCACGCTGATCGTCAATGCGCCGCAGATCGAGCATATTGACGCGCTGTTGGCGCGCATTCGTCAACAAGGCTGAATAACTCGGCAATGAGGCAAACCCGGCTGCGGCCGGGTTTTTTATTTTTAAGAACTTATTGGTATCAGCAATAGAATAGATAAATTGTTTTTAACTAAAAATGTATTTTTGTTCGTGCCCTATTTGTAAATTTAATTATATTTTCTGACCGTTGGTTACATGTCTTTAATATTGGTGGTTTGGTGCCTGAGGAGGGTATTTTTCTGGGTTTTATTGAGGTGGTGAAAACAAAGCAGGGTGGGCTGTGCTTTTTTTGATCGTTTTATTGTGGAAACAGAAAGAGAAAAAAAGAAATTTTATCGATAAAAACTATCATGTCACCGTTACTTTTTTATGGCGTGGGATAATTCATGCTCTAACGTGAATAAAGTTGTGGGTTGATCATCTCAATATTACCTCCTAGATTGTTCGAGGGTCAGATAAACGCAAATAAATAACGCAAGGTTATTAACTATTAATCACCTTTGGCCTCGTTTTGTCTGATTATTCCTATCGAGATCGGAGTGCCCCATGCAATTAACGCCAAGAGAAATTGAAAAGTTGATGGTCTATACCCTGGCCGACGTCGCATTAAAGCGAAAGTCCAGAGGGATAAAGCTGAATTACCCCGAGGCGGTGGCGATTATTACCACCGCAGCGCTGGAAGGCGCCCGCGAGGGAAAAACGCTGGAAGAAGTCATGAACGACACGCGGCAGGTATTGAGCCGCGATGACGTGATGGACGGCGTGGCGGAGCTGATCCCGCACGTGCAGGTCGAAGCGATATTCAGCGACGGCAGCCGCCTGGTGACGGTGCACGATCCGATTCAGTAAGTGCGGTTTGCGTTCCTGATTGCCACGGATAAACCTTATCAGCACAGGTATTTCGATGAAAAAGCATGACCCAGAAAAGCACGTGCCGCCCGGCGGCTATATCCTGTCCGAAACCCCCATTACCTTCAATGAAGATCGCGAAAGCCTTATTTTAACGGTGCGTAACACCGGCGACAGACCTATTCAGGTCGGTTCGCATTTTCATTTCTTTGAGGCCAACAAAGCCTTGCAATTCGATCGCGCTGCCGCCTTTGGCAAGCGTTTGAATATCACTGCCACGACGGCGATCCGTTTTGAACCCGGTGACGAGATTGAGGTGGCGATTATTGCCATCGGCGGCAAACAAACGGTCTACGGATTTAATAATCTGGTGGACGGTTGGGCGGGGGACAGCCCGGTTGCGGCCGGTGAAAGAGTAAAGAAAACGATAGATGTAAAGCGAGCTATTGAGCTGGGTTATAAAAACCTCGATCAGGCGCCGACGAAAACGAGCGAGGAATAACGCATGCCAACTCTCTCCAGGCAAGAATATGCCGGGCTGTTCGGCCCAACCACCGGCGATAAAATTCGTTTGGGCGATACGCAACTGTTTATTGAAATAGAGAAAGACCTGCGCGGCTACGGCGAGGAATCGGTCTACGGCGGCGGCAAGTCGCTGCGTGACGGCATGGGCGCCGACAACCGATTAACCAGCGATAACGTGCTGGATCTGGTGATTACCAACGTAACGATTTTGGACGCCCGGCAAGGGGTGATCAAGGCGGACGTCGGCATCAAAAACGGCCTGATCGCCGGCATCGGCAAAAGCGGCAACCCGGCGATGATGAACGGCGTCACGCCCGGGATGGTGGTGGGCGTCAGCACCGACGCTATCTCGGGCGAGCACCTGATCCTGACCGCCGCCGGCATCGATACGCATATCCACTTCATTTCGCCGCAGCAGGCGGCGCATGCGCTTTCCAACGGCGTGACGACGTTCTTCGGCGGTGGCGTCGGGCCGACCGACGGCTCCAACGGCACCACCGTGACCGCCGGGCCCTGGCATATCCACCGCATGCTGCGCGCCTTCGAGACTATGCCGGTCAACGTGGGGATGCTCGGCAAGGGGCACGCTTCGCACGCTGCGCCGCTGGTCGAACAAATCGCCGCCGGCGTGGCGGGGCTGAAAGTGCATGAGGACTGGGGCGCCACCAACTCCGCGCTGCGCCACGCGTTGCGCGTGGCCGACGACATGGATATTCAGGTGGCGGTGCACACCGACAGCCTGAATGAAGGCGGCTACGTCGAGGACACCATCGACGCCTTTGAAGGGCGCACCATCCACACCTTCCACACCGAAGGCGCCGGCGGCGGGCACTCGCCGGATATCATCAAGGTTGCCGCGCAGATGAACGTGTTGCCGAGCTCCACCAACCCCACGCTGCCGTTCGGCATCAACAGCCAGGCCGAATTGTTCGACATGATCATGGTGTGCCACAACCTCAATCCCAATGTGCCGGCCGACGTGGCGTTCTCTGAAAGCCGGGTGCGGCCGGAAACCATCGCGGCGGAAAACGTGCTGCACGACATGGGCGTGCTGTCGATGTTTTCCAGCGATTCCCAGGCGATGGGGCGGGTCGGCGAAAACTGGTTGCGGGTGATGCAGACGGCACATGCGATGAAAGTCGCGCGCGGCAAGCTGCCGGAAGACGCGGCGGAGCACGACAACTTCCGCGTGTTGCGCTACGTGGCGAAGATCACCATCAATCCGGCGATTGCGCAGGGCATCAGCCACGTGCTGGGTTCGGTCGAGGTCGGCAAGATGGCCGATCTGGTGCTGTGGGAGCCGCGCTTCTTCGGCGCCAAGCCGAAGCTGGTGATCAAGGGGGGGATGATCAACTGGGCGGTGATGGGCGATCCCAACGCGTCGTTGCCGACGCCGCAGCCCACGTTCTACCGCCCGATGTTCGGCGCCATGGGCAAATCGCTGCAGGAAACCTGCGTCACCTTCGTCTCCGGCGCCGCGTTGCACGACGGCATCAAAGAGAAACTGGGGCTGGAGCGGCAGGTGATGGCAGTGCATAACTGCCGGGCGATCTCCAAGCAGGACATGGTGCGCAATGCGGAAACGCCGAACATCGAGGTGGATCCCGAAACCTTCGCGGTCAAGGTCAACGGCGAACACGCCACGGTGAAGCCCATCTCCACCGCCGTGCTTAATCAACGCTACTTCTTCAGCTAGGAACCGCCGCCCATGATCGTGATTGAAAAGATACTCGGCAATATCAAACGGGATGCCGACTGGCGCGAACGCTTGCAACACGCCTCGCTGGACGTGCTGGCGCTTTCGCAGTGGGAGGCGCAGAAAAGCCGCTGCCGCAAGACGACTCGCGACGGCCAGGATCTTGGCATCTCCCTCGATCGTCATCAGGTGCTGGCCGACGGCGACGTGTTGCTTTGGGACGAAGCGAACCGCAGCGCGGTGGTGGTGCAGATGAACCTGCGCGACGTGATGGTCATCCATCTTGAGTCGTTGCTGGCGACCGATATGGCGACGGTGCTGAAGACTGCGTTCGAACTGGGGCATGCGCTGGGCAATCAGCACTGGAAATCGGTCATCAAAGGGAATCGCATCTTTATTCCGCTGACGGTGGCGACCAAGGTGATGGATTCGGTGATGAAAACCCACGGTTTCCACGCGTTGCCTTATTCGTTCGTGAAGGGCGAAAGCATTTTGCCGCATTTGACCCAGCCCGAAGCGCGCTTGCTGTTCGGTGGCGCGGAGGATTCCGCCACCCATGTGCATGTCGACAGCCCCTTCCTCGGCCAGCATGTGATCAAACTGAAATGAACGCCGTCCAGTTGATTCGCATTCTGCAGTTTGCCGACTCGGTGCTGCCGGTGGGGGCGTTCGCCTTTTCCAACGGCGTCGAGTCGGCGATCCAGGCCGGCATCGTGCGCGATGCCGACACGCTGCAGTCGTTCACCCGCACCGCCTTGCAACAGGCGGCGGGCGGCGACGGCCGAGCGGTGACGGCGGCCTGCCGGGCGCTGCAGGCCGGCGATCGCGAGGCGGCGATGGGCCACGACTGGGCACTGTTCAACCGCAAGCTGAACGAAGAGGGCCGCAACATGGTGGTGCGGATGGGAAAAAAGCTGGCGGAAATGGCGGCGGCCATCTGCGACGAACCTCAGGTGGTCTGGTGGCTTGAGCAGATCAAAACCGGCCGCGCCGCCGGCACCTATCCGGTGACGCAGGCGGTGGTGATGACGGCGCTGGGCGCCGGCCCGCGCGAGGTGGCGGTGATGCATCAGTACGGCGTGGCGATGACCATTCTCAGCGCCGCCATGCGCCTGATGCGCGTCACCCATATCGACACCCAACGCATCCTGTTTCAACTCAACCGGGACATCGACGTTTTTTGTGACGAAGCCGAACGCGGCGGCGTTGAACAAATGGCCTCTTACGCGCCGGTGACCGATGTCCTGGCCGCACTGCACGTCGGCGCATTTACCCGACTGTTCAGCAACTGATAATAAGGAACGAGCAGAGTGAAAAAAATTACCCGCATCGGTATCGGCGGCCCGGTAGGCTCGGGCAAGACCGCGATCATTGAAGTCATCACGCCGCGCTTGATCGAGCGGGGCATCAGCCCGCTGATCATCACCAACGACATCGTCACCACCGAAGACGCCAAACAGGTCAAGCGCACGCTCAAGGGGATCCTGGACGAGGAGAAAATTCTGGGCGTGGAAACCGGCGCTTGCCCGCATACCGCCGTGCGGGAGGATCCGAGCATGAATATCGCGGCGGTAGAGGAGATGGAGGCCCGCTTTCCGGAAAGCGACGTGGTGATGATCGAGAGCGGCGGCGATAATCTGACGCTGACCTTCAGCCCGGCGCTGGCGGACTTTTACATCTATGTCATCGACGTCGCCGAAGGGGAAAAGATCCCGCGTAAAAACGGGCCGGGCCTGGTGCAGGCCGACATCCTGGTGATCAACAAAATCGATCTGGCCCCCTATGTCGGCGCCAGCCTGGCGGTGATGGAACACGACACCCGCGTGGTGCGCGGCGAGCGGCCTTATATTCTCACCAACTGCAAAACCGGCGAAGGCATCGACGAGCTGGTGGACATGATCATGCGTGATTTCCTGTTCACCCATGCGCCGTCGGCGGCGGTATGACGGCGGTCAGCGAAGCCGCGAGGCGCGTCGCGCAGCTTGGCGCCGATGCGCCGGAGCTGGCCGATTATCAGGATGAGCCGCCGCAAATGGCCAGCGGCGGCGTGGGCAAAACCGGCTATCTGCGGCTGGGGTTTGCGCTAAGCGGGCATCGCAGCGTGCTGCGGCAGATGGAGCGGCGCGTACCGTTTCTGGTGCAGCGGGCGCTGTATTGGGATGAAGCGCTGCCGCAGATGCCGTGCGTGTTCGTCATCTCCACCTCGGGATGCATCTTGCAGGGCGATCGCCTGACGCTCGAGGTGCAGGTCGCTCCCCAGGCCTGCGGGCATGTCACCACCCAGTCGGCGACCAAGATCCACGCCATGGAAAATAATTACGCGGCGCAGATGCAGACGCTGACGCTCGAAGAGGGCAGCTATCTGGAGATGATGCCCGATCCGGTGATCCCCCACTGCGGTTCGCGCTTCATTACCGATACCCGCATTACGCTACACCCGACGGCGACGCTGCTCTACGGCGAGATCCTGATGTCGGGGCGCAAACACCATCAGGCGGATCGCGGGTTCAGATTCGACGTGTACTCCTCGCGCATCAGTGCCTGCCGCCCCGAGGGCAAGACGCTGTTTGTCGAACGCTATGTGCTGGAGCCGCATAAACACCCGCTGAACGGGGTCGGCGTGATGGGGCCGTTCGACGTGTTCGGCAATGTGATCCTGCTGACGCCGCCCGAGCACCATCAGCGGATCCTCGATCGCATCGCGCCCCATTATGACGAGGTTGAGGGGATCGCCAGCGGCGTCAGCCGGTTGCCCAACGAGTGTGGGCTGATCTTTAAGGCCCTGGGCAAAGAGGCGCGCCAGGTGAAGGCGGCCATTCGCGTTTTCTGGCGCGTCGCCCGGGAAGAGATCCTGGGCGTGACGCTGCCGGAGCCCTTTATCTGGCGCTAATCTGCAGCGGGAAGCGGTCATGACGACAAGGTGGAGTTGGGGCGGTCTGTGTGCCCACAGCCGGATAGCGGCGGCGGCGGATGCGGTGCTGCGCGGCTGTTCGCAGGTGATGTTTCAAAATAACCCGTTGACCGGATTACTGTTTTTTATCGCCATTTTCGTGGGCGCCTATGAGGAAGGGTTGCCGCAGGTGGCCTTCGGCTGTCTGCTGGGCACCGCGTCGGCGACGCTGAGCGCGGCGTGGCTGGTGGACGATCGCACGGCGTTGCGCTCTGGGCTGTATGGCTACAACGGCTGCCTGGTCGGCGCCGCGCTGCCGACCTTTTTACTGCCCTCGGCCTGGCTGTGGATCGGCGTGATGTTCAGCAGCACGATCTCGGTGATCGTCACCGTTGGCCTCAATCGGCTGTTGCGCACCTGGAAGATCGCGGCGCTGACGGCGCCTTTCGTGCTGACCACCTGGACGGTGCTGTTGGCCAGCTACCCGTTCAGCCATCTGCGGCATGTACGGTTGCCGGCGGCGGCCATCCCGGCCGACGGGGCGGTGTTCTACGCGCATCCCGGCGTCGCAGAGATGCTGAGCGGCGCGCTGCATGGCGTTTCTCAGGTCTTTTTGTGCAGCAGCGTGAGCGGTGGCGTACTGCTGTTGCTCGGGCTGGCGGTGTCGTCGCCGCGCGCGATGCTGCTGGGTTTTTTCGGCGCGTTGCTGGCGGTGGCCACATCGCTGGCGATCGGCGCCGATCCGCAGGCGGTTTTCGCCGGGCTGTACGCCTTCAGCGCAGTGCTGACGGCGGTGGCGCTGGGATCCGTCTTCAACCCACCCGGCCGGCGAGTGCTGATCTATACGCTGCTCGGCGTGATTTTTACGGTGCTGGTGCAGGGCGCGTTCAATACCCTGCTGGCCCCGCTGGGCATGCCGTCGTTGACCATGCCGTTCGTGATCGCGTCCTGGCTGTTTTTGAGCGCCAATCCGGCGGTGATCGCGGCGCGGCGCTAATCCATTGATTTGAACATAACGATAAAACAGGAGTGTGGGTATGGCGGTAGTTTCCGAAGGATTGCATGGCGCGGCCCGGCGACGGGCGGTATCCCTGTTGTTGGGGCTGGTGGCGGTCAACGTCATCGTCTGGCTGCTGGCGCTGTCGGTGTTCAAAGACAATGCCGCGCTGATGGGCACCGCCTTACTGGCCTACAGTTTTGGTCTGCGCCATGCGGTGGATGCCGATCACATCGCCGCGATCGACAACGTGACCCGCAAGCTGATGCAGCAGGGCAAAACGCCGGTGGCGGTCGGTACCTTCTTCTCGCTCGGCCACTCGACCATCGTGGTGCTGGCCTCGGCCGCGATTGCCGCGACGGCGATGATGTTCAGCCGTCAGATGGGCTGGTTTCACGAAACCGGCGGCCTGATCGGCACGCTGGTGTCCTCGTTGTTTTTGCTGACGGTGGCCTTTATCAATCTGCTGGTGCTGATCTCCGTGTGGCGAGCGTTCCGGCAGGTGAAGGCGGGCGAACTGCCTGCGCATCAATCGCTGGATCTGCTGATGAGCGGCGGCGGTGTGCTGGCGCGCTGTTTCCGCCCGCTGTTCAGGCTGGTGAACCAGAGCTGGCACATGTACCTGGTGGGTTTCTTGTTTGGCCTGGGCTTCGACACCGCCACCGAGGTCGGGCTGCTGGGGATTTCGGCCGCCGGTGCGGGCCATGGCATGAATCTGTGGAGCATCATGCTGTTCCCGGCGCTGTTCGCCGCCGGGATGGCGCTGATCGACTCCATCGACAACTTCGTGATGATTGGCGCTTACGGTTGGGCGTTCTCCAAACCGATCCGCAAGCTGTACTACAACATGACCATCACGGCGGCGTCGGTGATCATCGCGGTGTTTATCGGCGGCATCGAAGCGCTCGGGCTTATCGCCGACAAGCTGGCGCTGTCCGGCCCGCTGTGGGACGCCGTCGCGCGGCTCAACGATCATCTGGGGGAGATGGGCTATTGGGTGATCGCCGTGTTCATCTTCTGCTGGTTGGTGTCGGTGGTGAATTACCGCCTGCGCGGCTACGACAAACTGACGGTCAGCGGTTGAAAAGGCGGGTGCTCGTGGATCCTGCCTGACACCATCGGCCAACGGGCGGGGCGAACCCCGCCGTTGGGTTGCCTTACCGTTCGGATTCGTAAGCCAAAGTGGCCGCAACCTCCGAGTCTCCCAGCCTGATGCGCAGTTCGCACAGCGAACCGCGGGTTAGCCAGATGAACGCGATCAGCGTCATACAGACGATCACCAGTTTAAGTACGACCCGTTTTTGCTGCATTTTTGACCTCCCTATCCTTGCCTTGCGGCGGGTAAGAGGCTAACCTGATGTTGCTTGGCATCAGAGTGGCCTCGGGTTGATAATATCGACTCGGGGCCTTTCTCTTTCTCTCCTTTGCCAAGGCTCCGGACAGAAAGATCCAGAGCACCCGCCGCGCAGTCTACTCGAACTTCCTTCCCGTGAAATCCGCCGTTGCGCCAACCTGTGGCGCGATGCGCAGTTCGTGATGCAAGAAAAGAAAAAGGGGCGATGATGATCGCCCCTTGGATGCGTGAAGCTTGAATTGGCGTTAAGCCGCTTCGGTCTGCTGTTGGCGCTTAGACTGCGCCGCCGGCTTTTCCGGCTTGGCGGCCGCCAGCGCATCCGGCGCAAAGTCGTCCACGTTGATGGAGCGCAGACGGCTCTCTTCGGCTTTCACCAGAATTTTCGCTTCGTCGGCGCTGATCTTGCCTTCTTCCAGCGCGCGTTCCGCCAAACGATCCAGACGGGTGAACGGCAGGTTTTTGCCGGCCGCCTTGCACAGACGTTCGTGAATCGGCTCGGCGGCCATCACGTCGGCCAGCGCCGCTTCCAGCAGGCCGATTGGGTTATGTTCGCTCGGCGTCAGGTACTGGCCGCGCCCCAGACGGCTGCGGGTGGCGGAAGGTACCTGCAGGATCTTGGCCAACTGGTGATCCAGACGATCGGACGGTGCGGTATGCACACGGCCGAGCGGGAAGACCACGAAGCGCATCGCGCCGGCGATAAAGCGGTTCGGGAAGTTACGCAGCAGGTCATCCAGCGCCTGTTCGGCTTTATGCAGGCTGTCTTGCACGCCCCAATGCACCAGCGGAAGATCTTCTTTCTGACGGCCTTCGTCGTCAAAGCGTTTCAGCACGGCGGAAGCCAAATACATCTGGCTGAGGATGTCCCCCAGGCGAGCGGAGATACGCTCGCGGCGCTTCAGGCTACCGCCCAGCACGCCCATGGAAACGTCCGACAGCAACGCCAGGTTGGCGCTCAGGCGGTTCAATTGCTGATAGTAACGACGGGTCGCGTCCTTGGTCGGCGTGGCGCTGGTGCGGCCGTTGGTCAGGCCCAGCCAGAAGCTGCGTACCTTGTTGCTGCCAACGTGGCCCAGATGGCCGAACAGCGATTTATCGAAGGCGTTCAGATCGTTGCTCTGCGCCGCCGCCATTTCATCCAGCACATAAGGATGGCAGCGGATCGCGCCTTGACCGAAGATCATCATGGTGCGGGTCAGGATGTTCGCGCCTTCCACCGTGATGGCGATCGGTGCGCCCTGATAGGCGCGAGCCAGGAAGTTGGATTCGCCGAGCATGATGCCTTTACCGCCGGCGATGTCCATGGCGTCAACGATCGACTGCTGGCCGCGGTGCGTACAGTGGTATTTGACGATGGCCGACAGCACGGCCGGCTTCTCGCCCTGCACCAGCGCATAGGTGATCAGCGAAGCGGCGGCGTCCATCACATAGGTGTTGCCGGCGATGCGCGCCAACGGCTCTTCGATCCCTTCCATCTTGCCGATGGAGATCTTGAACTGACGGCGAATGTGCGCGTAGGCACCGGTCGCCAGGGCGATGGATTTCAGGCTGCCGGTAGAGTTGGACGGCAGGGTGATGCCGCGACCGACCGACAGACACTCAACCAGCATGCGCCAGCCCTGGCCGGCCATTTTCGGGCCGCCGATGATGTAATCGATCGGGACGAACACGTCGGTGCCGCGGGTCGGGCCGTTTTGGAACGGCACGTTCAGCGGGAAGTGGCGGTTGCCGATTTCCACGCCCGGCGTGCTGGTCGGGATCAGCGCACAGGTGATGCCCGGGGATTCGTTGTCGCTCAGCAGGCGGTTCGGGTCATGCAATTTGAACGCCAGGCCCAGTACGGTGGCGACCGGCGCCAGCGTGATGTAGCGCTTGTTCCAGGTCAGGCGCATGCCCAGCACCTGTTTGCCCTGCCAGTCGCCCATGCACACGGTGCCGACGTCCGGAATGGCGCCGGCATCGGAGCCCGCTTCCGGGCTGGTCAGCGCGAAGCAAGGGATCTCGTCGCCGCGCGCCAGGCCCGGCAGATAGTGGTTTTTCTGTTCTTCGGTGCCGTAGTGCTGCAGCAGTTCGCCCGGGCCGAGGGAGTTCGGCACGCCGACGGTGATCGCCAGGATACCGGAAACGCCGGCCAGTTTTTGCAGCACCATCGCCTGAGCATAAGGAGAGAATTCCAGACCGCCGTACTCTTTCTTGATGATCATCGCGAAGAAACGGTGTTCTTTCAGGTACGCCCAGAGTTCAGGCGGCAGATCGGCCAGTTCGTGGGTGATCTGGAAGTCGTTGGCCATGCGGCAGGCTTCTTCCACCGGGCCGTCGATAAACGCCTGCTCTTCTTCCGTCAGGCGCGGTTTCGGGTAGCTGTGCAGCTTGTTCCAGTCCGGCGCGCCGCGGAACAGATCGCCTTCCCACCAGGTGGTGCCGGCGTCGATCGCCTCCTTCTCGGTGGTGGACATCGGCGGCATCACCTTGCGGAAGGCGCGCAACGCCGGTGCGGAGAGCAGGGAACGGCGCAGGGAGGAAAGGTTCAGCGGCAGCAGCACGATCGCCAGCGGCAGCAACAGCCAGAAGCTCCACAGGCCAATCGCGCCCATGGCGGCGGTGTACGCCACCAGGATCAGGCTGCTGAGGGTAAGGTTCACTCGGTGGTAGAACACCACGCCGAGGAGAGCCAGTAAAACGACAATACTAAGAACCATCATAAGAAGCTCCGAAGTAGTAAGAGGTCTGACCTGTTGTGTGTATGTAATAGGTTTTAGTACAAGGCAGAATTTTTATCAATGCGTTTACAGTTTAATTACAACTCAGGTCACAAACTGACAGCACCAATCATCAAAAACCTCTCCGCTTCCTTAACCGGCGCGCTGTTTGGCTGAGAATGCTTCTCGCTGTTTCCGCGATCCGGTACACTGCGGAGCGGAAGATTTGACGATAACAAGAGGTTCCTCATGTACCACGACCTTATTCGCAGTGAACTGAACGAAGCGGCTGATACCCTGGCGAAATTTATCAATGACGACGCCAACATCGACGCCATCCAACGTGCGGCGGTGCTGCTGGCGGACTCCTTCAAAGCCGGCGGTAAAGTGATTTCCTGCGGCAACGGCGGTTCCCATTGCGACGCGATGCACTTCGCCGAAGAGCTGACCGGCCGCTACCGTGAAAACCGCCCGGGCTACCCGGCGATTGCCATCTCGGACGTGAGCCACCTGTCCTGCGTCAGCAACGACTTCGGCTATGAGTACGTCTTCTCTCGCTATGTGGAAGCGGTAGGCCGCGAAGGCGACGTGCTGCTGGGCATTTCCACCTCCGGCAACTCCGGCAACATCATCAAGGCCATCGACGCGGCGCGCGCCAAGGGGATGAAAGTGATCACCCTGACCGGCAAGGACGGCGGCAAGATGGCGGGTTCCGCCGATGTGGAAATTCGCGTGCCGCACTTCGGCTACGCCGACCGCATTCAGGAAATCCACATCAAAGCGATTCACATCTTGATTCAGCTGATCGAAAAAGAGATGGTTAAGGCTTGATAGCCTGCGGGGAGCTGCGGCTCCCCAAGAATAAGACTGCGGGCGCCGCATGCTGCGCCCGCACGGCCTGTGTCAGTGTGGTTAAGGAGTGCTGGCGATGTGTGAACTGCTCGGGATGAGCGCAAACGTACCGACCGATATCTGCTTCAGCTTTACCGGCCTGGTACAGCGCGGCGGCCGCACCGGGCCGCATAAGGATGGCTGGGGCATTACCTTCTATGAAGGGAACGGCTGCCGCACATTCAAGGATCCGCAGCCGAGCTTCAACTCGCCGATCGCCCGCCTGGTGCAGGACTACCCGATCAAGTCCTGTGCGGTGGTGTCCCATATTCGCCAGGCCAACCGCGGCGAAGTGGCGCTGGAAAACACCCACCCGTTCACCCGCGAACTGTGGGGCCGCAACTGGACCTACGCGCACAACGGCCAATTGAAAGGCTACCGTCAGCTGGATACCGGCACGTTTCGCCCGGTCGGCCAGACCGACAGCGAATACGCGTTCTGCTGGCTGTTGCATCAGCTGGCGCTGAAATACCCGCGCACCCCGAGCCAGTGGCCGGCGGTTTTCCGCTACATCGGCCTGTTGGCGAACCAGCTGCGCAAGAAAGGGGTATTCAACATGCTGTTGTCGGACGGGCGCTTCGTGATGGCCTATTGCTCTACCAACCTGTATTGGATCACGCGCCGCGCGCCGTTCGGCAAGGCGACGCTGCTCGATCAGGATGTGGAAATCGATTTTCAGCAGCAGACCACACCGAACGATGTGGTCACGGTGATCGCCACCCAACCGCTGACCGCCAACGAAACCTGGCACAAGATTGAGCCAGGCGAGTTCGCGTTATTTCACTTCGGTGAGCGGCTTGTTCTGAGCGAAGGGGTTGGTGTTGGGCGTCGGGCTGGCTGACGCGTACTGCGTCATCTGGCCGCTGCTCATCAACGGTTGACCCAGCACGTACTGGCCGTTGTCCACGGTCATCATCGGCGGCTGGTGGTTCTTCGCGAAGTAATCGTAGCCCGGCTTCAGCTGGCGCCAGAAGGCGATATAGCTGGATGACGCATGGCGCTTGAGGTTTTGCTCGGTCATGCGGAACGGGTAGATGCTGATGTCGACGCGGCTTTGGCCATAGGCGAAGGCGGCTTCGACGTAGCGATAGATTTCATCCATATAGGTGTTGGTCATCGCGTAACAGCCGATCGATTTACATTCGCCGTGGATCATCAGATAAGCGCCGGAATAGCCCTGCGATTTATCGTAATCATTAGGGAAACCGATATTGATCGCCCGATAATACTTGCTGTCGGGTTTCAGATGGCGCGCGTCAACGCTATAAAAGCCTTCCGGACTTTTAAAGTCGCCTTCACGACGTTTAGGACCCAGCCCACCGGAGAAATTACAGATCGGGAACGTGTTGACCAGGCGGAATTCATTGCCCATTTTGGCATACAATTCCAGCTTGCGTTCCTCTTTGAAGATCTGAATATAGACCGGCGAACCCAATAATTGCTGTTTAACTACCGGCGTTTCCGGTACCTGCTCGCTGGCGCTGCAGGCCGTGATCATCGGCATAGAAACAAGCATCGCAAACAACAGCGCGATTTTGCTCATTATTATTCCTGCTTATATTTATCTGCCGGCGCAATGACGTTGGTCGGCATGCCACTGATTATTGTTTTTACTGCTGCAAAACACCGCCAGATTACCAGCGCGTTTATTTTTAGCAATACGTGATATGTATAAAAAAACGACAAAGCTCGATAAAAGTGAAATGACCGGCAGATTTTAACGATAAGTAGTGAAAAACAGGCGAAATTTAATTGCGTTTGCTTGACCCAAGTCACGACGGAACGCAGAACAATGTTGCGAACAATGTTAATATTCCCTCTTCAATTTAACGCGCTGTGGCGATTGAAGCGGCAGGGGTTATGGCATATAACCCGGCCGTTTTGATGGTTATTTGGCTACAGGCCGTTAACACATCGACTGTCGAGCAAACAACGGAAAGGGGGAATCAAGGGAATGCGCGTTACCCCGATTTTTCACTGCGAGAAAGTTCATGTTGGGCGTGCCGCCATGCGCACTGCCCGGCAATCCTGGCATCGTCAGCACCCGCCTCTGGGGCCGGGCAGACGTGTAAACCAAACTACATCGTATAAATCCTATGATTAAGATCAGAAAAGGGTTAGATCTGCCGATAGCCGGGGCTCCGGTTCAGGCGATCCAAGACGGCCCGAACATTCAGCATGTCGCCCTGCTTGGGGAAGAGTATGTCGGAATGCGTCCCTCCATGCTGGTGCAGGAAGGCGATACCGTTAAGAAAGGCCAGGCGTTGTTCGAAGATAAGAAAAACCCCGGGGTTTTCTTCACGGCTCCCGCCAGCGGCCGCATCGCCGCGATTAACCGCGGCGAACGGCGCGTATTGCAATCGGTGGTGATTGCGCTGGAAAACGGCGGTGACGATCAGCTCGAGTTTGCGCATTACCCGCTGGGTGAGCTGGCCCAGCTGCCGCGCGAACAGGTCGAGAGTGAACTGATAGCCAGCGGCCTGTGGACCGCGCTGCGCACCCGTCCGTTCAGCAAAACGCCGAGCCCCGGCAGCGAAGCGCGCGCTATTTTCGTCACCGCGATGGATACCCAGCCGCTGGCCGCCGATCCGCAGGTGATCATCGCCGAACAGCAGGCGGCGTTCAACGCCGGGCTGCTGGTGTTGGCGCGCCTGACGACGGGCAAGGTACACGTATGCCACGCCGCCGGTGCCTCCGTTGGCCAGCAGAGCAGCCCGCAGATCGCCTACAGCGAATTTGCCGGCCCGCACCCCGCCGGGCTGGTGGGTACGCACATTCACTTCCTGGAACCGGTCAGCCTGAAGAAAACCGTTTGGCACATCGGCTACCAGGACGTCATCGCCATCGGCACGCTGTTCACCACCGGTAAGCTCGATACCCGCCGGGTCGTGGCGCTGGCCGGGCCGCAGGTGGCGCAGCCGGCGCTGCTGCGCACCCGCCTGGGGGCCAGCCTCGAGGAGCTGACCGCCGGCCGCCTGAAAGACGGCGAGAACCGGGTGATCTCCGGTTCGGTGCTGAACGGCATGCACGCCGCCGGCCCGAACGCCTGGCTTGGCCGTTTCCACTCGCAGGTGTCGGTGCTGGAAGAAGGGCGCGACAAAGAGCTGTTCGGTTGGATCGTGCCTTCGCCGAACAAGTTCTCCATTACCCGCACCACGCTGGGCCACTTCCTGAAGAACAAACTGTTCGCCTTCTCGACTACCACTAACGGCGGCGAGCGCGCCATGGTGCCGATCGGCAACTACGAGCGGGTGATGCCGCTGGATATTCTGCCGACGCTGCTGCTGCGCGATCTGCTGGCGGGCGACAGCGACAGCGCGCAGGCGCTGGGCTGCCTGGAGCTGGACGAGGAAGATCTGGCGCTGTGCACCTTCGTTTGCCCCGGCAAGTATGAGTACGCGCCGGTGCTGCGCGAGGTGCTGACCAAGATTGAGCAGGAAGGATAACCGATGGGCCTGAAGAATTATTTTGAGAAGATAGAGCACCACTTCACGCCGGGCGGCAAACTGGAAAAGTGGTACCCGCTGTATGAAGCGACCACCACGGTGTTTTATACCCCCGGCACGGTGACGCGCGGCGCTTCGCACGTGCGCGACGCCATCGATTTGAAACGTATGATGATCCTGGTGTGGCTGGCGGTATTCCCGGCGATGTTCTGGGGCATGTACAACGTCGGCCAGCAGGCAATCCCGGCGCTGCACCATCTGTACAGCGGCGACGAGCTGCAACAGGTGCTGGCGGGCGACTGGCATTATCGCCTGGCGCAGTGGCTCGGCGCCTCGCTGGCGGCCGACGCCGGCTGGGTCAGCAAGATGGTGCTGGGCGCCTGTTACTTCCTGCCGATCTACGCCGTGGTGTTTGTCGTCGGCGGCTTCTGGGAAGTGCTGTTTGCCATTATCCGCAAGCATGAGGTCAACGAAGGCTTCTTCGTCACCTCTATCCTGTTCGCGCTGATCGTGCCGCCGACCCTGCCGCTGTGGCAGGCCGCGCTGGGCATCACCTTCGGCGTGGTGGTGGCCAAAGAGATATTCGGCGGCACCGGGCGCAACTTCCTCAACCCGGCGTTGGCCGGCCGCGCCTTCCTGTTCTTCGCCTATCCGGCGCAGATCTCCGGCGATCTGGTGTGGACCTCTGCGGACGGTTTCTCCGGCGCGACGCCGCTGGCGCAGTGGAGCGCAGGCGGGGCGCACAGCTTGAGCAACGTGGCCACCGGCCAGTCCATCAGCTGGATGGACGCCTTCCTCGGCAACATTCCCGGCTCCATCGGTGAAGTCTCCACGCTGATGATCCTGATCGGCGGGGCGATTATCCTGTTCGGCCGCGTGGCCTCCTGGCGCATCGTCGCCGGCGTAATGCTCGGCATGGTGGCTTCCGCCCTGTTGTTCAACGCCATCGGTTCCGATACCAACCCGATGTTCGCCATGCCGTGGTACTGGCATCTGGTGCTGGGCGGTTTCGCCTTCGGCATGATCTTTATGGCGACCGACCCGGTTTCCGCCTCCTTCACCAACAAGGGGAAATGGTGGTACGGCATTCTGATCGGCGTGATGTGCGTGCTGATCCGGGTGGTCAACCCCGCCTATCCGGAAGGCATGATGCTGGCGATCCTGTTCGCCAACCTGTTCGCACCGCTGTTCGATTATCTGGTGGTGCAGGCCAACATCAAGCGGAGAAAAGCCCGTGGCGAATGAAGCGAAAAACGACGGCATCGGTAAAACGCTGCTGGTAGTGCTGCTGCTGTGTCTGGTGTGTTCAGTGGTGGTGGCGGGCTCCGCCGTCGGCCTGAAGTCCAAACAGCAGGAGCAAAAGCTGCTCGATAAGCAGCGCAATATTCTCGACGTAGCCGGCCTGTTGCAGCCGAAAATGGAGAGCGAGCAGGTCAAGCGCCTGTACAGCGAGCGCATCGAGCCGCGCCTGGTGGATCTGAACAGCGGCGAGTTTGTCGCCGGCAAGGCGGCGGCGTTCGATCTGGGCGCCGCGCTGCGCGACGACGCCAAAAGCGTGGCGCTGGCGGCGGGCGACGATCCGGCCGGCATCAAGCGCCGCAGCAATCAGGCGGAAATCTACCTGGTGCGCGATGAAAGCGGCCAGGTGAACAAGATTGTGCTGCCGGTATACGGCACCGGCCTGTGGTCGATGATGTACGCCTTCGTGGCGCTGGATAACGACGGCAACACGGTCAAGGGCATCACTTACTACGACCAGGGGGAAACCCCGGGGCTGGGTGGCGAGGTCGAGAACCCGTCCTGGCGCCAGCAGTGGGTCGGCAAACAGCTGTTCGACGACAACGGCCAGCCGGCGATCCGCGTGGTGAAAGGCGGCGCGCGTCAGGGGGATGTGCACGGGGTGGACGGCCTGTCCGGCGCCACGCTGACCTCCAACGGCGTGCAGCATACGTTTGATTTCTGGTTGGGCGAGCACGGCTTCGGCCCGTTCCTGAAAAAAGTTCGTGAAGGAGCGCTGAAAAATGGCTGATTCCAAAGAGATAAAGCGGGTCCTGCTGGGGCCGCTGTTCGACAATAACCCGATCGCCCTGCAGGTGCTGGGCGTTTGTTCTGCGTTGGCGGTGACCACCAAGCTGGAGACGGCGGTGGTGATGACCATTGCGGTGACGCTGGTCACGGCGTTCTCCAGCTTCTTCATCTCGCTGATCCGTCACCATATTCCCAACAGCGTGCGCATCATCGTGCAGATGGCGATCATCGCCTCGCTGGTGATCGTGGTCGATCAGCTGTTGCGCGCCTACGCGTTCGAGATCTCCAAGCAGCTGTCGGTGTTCGTCGGCCTTATCATCACCAACTGTATCGTGATGGGGCGCGCCGAGGCTTACGCCATGAAGTCGCCGCCGATCGAGAGCTTTATGGACGGCATCGGCAACGGGCTGGGCTACGGGGTGATCCTGGTGCTGGTCGGTTTCCTGCGCGAGCTTATTGGCTCCGGCAAGCTGTTCGGCGTCCCGGTGCTGGAAACGGTGCAGAACGGCGGTTGGTATCAGCCGAACGGCCTGTTCCTGCTGGCGCCGAGCGCGTTCTTCATCATCGGCCTGCTGATCTGGGTGCTGCGCACCCTGAAGCCGGCGCAGATCGAAAAGGAGTAAAGGCCGATGGAACACTATATCAGCCTGTTTGTGCGCGCGGTGTTCGTTGAGAACATGGCGCTGGCGTTCTTCCTCGGGATGTGTACCTTCCTGGCGGTGTCGAAGAAGGTCTCGACCGCCTTTGGCCTGGGCATCGCGGTGACCATCGTGCTCGGCATTTCGGTGCCGGTGAACAACCTGGTCTACAACCTGATCCTGCGCGACGGCGCGCTGGTGGAAGGCGTCGATCTGAGCTTCCTCAACTTCATCACCTTCATCGGCGTGATCGCGGCGCTGGTGCAGATTTTGGAGATGATCCTCGATCGCTTCTTCCCGTCGCTGTATAACGCGCTCGGCATCTTCCTGCCGCTCATCACCGTGAACTGCGCCATCTTCGGCGGCGTGTCCTTCATGGTGCAGCGCGACTACAACTTCGCCGAATCGGTGGTGTACGGCATCGGCTCCGGCACCGGCTGGATGCTGGCGATCGTCGCCATGGCGGGGATCCGCGAAAAACTCAAGTATGCCAACGTGCCGGCGGGACTGCGCGGCCTGGGCATTACCTTTATCACCACCGGACTGATGGCGCTGGGCTTCATGTCCTTCTCCGGTGTTCAGTTGTAAAGGCGGGAAGAATTTATGGAAATTATTTTAGGCGTAGCAATGTTCACCACCATCGTGATGGTGCTGGTATTGCTGATCCTGTTCGCCAAATCGAAGCTGGTGAACACCGGCGACATCGCGGTGGAGATCAACGGCGATTTGGATAAGAGCTTCCATGCGCCGGCGGGCGACAAGCTGCTCAACGTGCTCTCCAGCCAGGGAATTTTCGTCTCCTCGGCTTGCGGCGGCGGCGGTTCCTGCGGCCAGTGCCGGGTGGTGATCAAAGAGGGCGGCGGCGATATCCTGCCGACCGAGCTCTCGCACATCAACAAGCGCGAAGCAAAAGAGGGTTGCCGCCTGGCGTGCCAGGTGAACGTGAAGCAGAACCTGAAGATCGAGCTGCCGGAAGAGATCTTCGGCGTGAAGAAATGGGAGTGCGAGGTTATCTCCAACGATAACAAAGCCACCTTTATCAAAGAGCTGAAGCTGAAGATCCCCGATGGCGAAGACGTGCCGTTCCGCGCGGGCGGTTTCATCCAGATCGAAGCCCCGGCGCACGACATCAGCTACGCCGACTTCGACGTGCCGCAGGAGTATCGCGGCGACTGGGACAAGTTCAACCTGTTCCGCTACCGCTCGACGGTGAACGACACCACGGTGCGCGCCTACTCGATGGCCAACTACCCGGAAGAGAAGGGCATCATCATGCTCAACGTGCGTATCGCCACGCCGCCGCCAAACAACCCGGACGTGCCGCCGGGCATCATGTCTTCCTATATCTGGTCGCTGAAGGCGGGTGACAAGGTGACCATCTCCGGGCCATTCGGCGAGTTCTTCGCCAAGGAAACCGACGCCGAAATGATCTTCATCGGCGGCGGCGCGGGCATGGCGCCGATGCGTTCGCACATCTTCGATCAGCTCAAGCGCCTGAACTCGAAGCGCAAGATCACCTTCTGGTACGGCGCGCGTTCGCTGCGCGAGATGTTCTATGAAGACGACTTCAACCAGCTGCAGGCGGAGAACGACAACTTCACCTGGCACGTGGCGCTGTCGGATCCGCAGCCGGAAGATAACTGGACCGGCTACACCGGCTTTATCCATAATGTCCTGCTGGAGAACTACCTGAGGAATCACCCGGCGCCGGAGGACTGCGAGTTTTACATGTGCGGGCCGCCGATGATGAACGCTGCGGTGATCAAGATGCTGAAAGATCTGGGCGTCGAAGACGAAAACATCATGCTGGATGACTTTGGTGGCTAAATGCGCGCATTGGCGATGAAGAACTGGCTGACGGGCGTGGCGCTGAGCGCCACCCTGCTGCTGACCGGCTGCGGGCCGGAACAGGTGGACCTGACGGGTAAAACCATGGGCACCTCGTATTCGATCCGTTATGTGACCGGCGACGATACGCCGTCGGCGCGCGAGATGCAGGCGGAGATCGATAAACGGCTGGAGCAGGTGAACGACCAGATGTCCACCTACCGGCCGGACTCCGAGCTGAGCCGCTTCAACGCCAGCCGCGACATTGACCGGCCATTCCCGGTTTCGCCGGCGACCGCCGAGGTGGTGCGCGAAGCGCTGCGCATCAACCGCGTGACCGATGGCGCGCTGGACGTGACCGTCGGGCCGCTGGTCAATCTGTGGGGCTTCGGCCCGGAAGGGCGGCCGGATAAAGTGCCGAGCGAGGCGGAGCTGGCGCACCGCCGCGCCTGGACCGGTGCCGATAAACTGACGGTGCAGGGCAGCGCGCTGGTGAAAAGCATCCCCGAGCTGTATGTCGACCTGTCGTCGATCGCCAAAGGATACGGCGTGGACGTGGTGGCGGAGTATCTGCAATCGCAACACGTGCAAAATTACATGGTGGATATCGGCGGTGAGGTGCGCACGCGCGGGCGCAACGGCGAGCAAAAGCCGTGGCGCATCGCCATCGAGCGCCCGACCGCCGGTGCGCAGCAGCAGGCGCAGTTGGTGATCCAGCCAGGGGAGATGTCGATCGCCACCTCGGGTGACTATCGCAACTACTTCGAGCAGGACGGGGTGCGCTATTCGCACACCATCGATCCTATCACCGGCCGGCCGATCAACCACCGCCTGGTGTCGATCACCGTACTGAGCCCGACCTGTATGACCGCTGACGGCCTGTCCACCGGCCTGAACGTGATGGGGCCGGAGCGCGGCCTGGCGCTGGCCAATCTGCTCGGTATCCCGGTGTTCATGATCGTGAAAACCGCCGACGGGTTTGAGGAGCGTTATTCGGACGCGTTCAAACCCTACCTGAAAAAGAGTTCGTGAGGTTGCTATGCTGACGGTATTCGCCGCCACCTTCGTGTTGTTCCTGCTGATCGTCGGCGGGATGTCGCTGGGCTACGTGTTCAAACGCAAAAGCCTGCAGGGCAGCTGCGGCGGCATCACCGCATTGGGGATGGAGAAAGTCTGCGACTGCCCGGAACCTTGCGATGCGCGCAAAAAGCGCGAAGCCAAAGCGGCGCAGCGGCGCGAGCAGCTGGACAAGCACCGCATTCTGTAGCTGTAGCGAAAACCCGGCCTTGGCCGGGTTTTTTATTTGGGCCTTGTCGAAAGGCGTATGAAAGTCTGGCTAGGCGCGATTAACAATGGCGTGAATTTTCAGGGTGTAACGGATAAAACGATCGCCAGAAAATACGAATATGCGCTTTCTCAGTTTTTTAAGCAGAGGTAACAGGATGAACCGCATTATTTTGGCTGGAACGCTGACTTTGCTGCTCGCCGGCTGTATGCACATGAACGATCCGAGGCCAAAGAACTACGCGGCCAGCGTCGCTGTCGTTGATAACCACGTTTGCGTGCGGGTTCAACCGGAAGGGGACGAGCGGTTGGCCGGCGTCATTATCGAAGAAATCGGCAACGCCAACGCTATCTTCGGCAAGAACTTCGCGGATAACGAGATGCCTGCGGTCACCGCGGCTACGTGCATTTCTGACGATAACTATAAATTCGAGGGCGGGAGGTCTTACGGGGTTTCGGTAACGCTGTTGTCGCGGGATAAACGAAGTAAAGGTATTGAGCCTGCTGCCCGGCTATTTGGGGCAGGGTTTAGCGTACGCAATGAAAATGGCATCATCCAGGTGGTTCCTGCTCACTAACGGATGTTGAAAGCCGGGGGGCATAAGGTGGGTTTGTCGAACCGCCTTATGCCCTTGGCCGATGATTTATTTCGCCTTGCGGAAGCTTTTCGCCTCGGCCGGTGAGTTGACCATCACGCCGTCGGCGCCCAGCGCCAGCGCCTGCTGATACTCCTGCGGCGAGTTGACGCCGAACAGGATGATGTGCGCCGGGCCCTGCGAGCGGAAGCAGTCCATCGACTCTTTATCCCAGGTCAGAAACGCCTTCGAACGCCCTTCGCCGAGGGTATATTTCTCCACCACTTCCACCTCGCGCTTCAGCTCCAGCCCGTACCAGCGCGGCTGCCGGTTATCCGGTTTGACGTCGCACTGGTGCGCCATGGTGACGTTGGCCAGCAGCGTGCGGGTCTCGTCGCGGCTTTCGAAGCGCGGGATGGCCGGCGGCAGCACCTGCAGGTATTTGGCGTCGGTGGAGTAGACGCGGATGCGGTTCAGGCTGTCGGTGCTTTCCAGCGTCGCCAGCAGCGCCTGGCCAAACTGCGCCGGATCGGCGTCCGGGGATTTGATGTCCAGATAGAAGGTGACGTGCGGAAACGCTTTAAGCACGTCGTCCAGCCGCGGAATGCCGATGCCCTGGCCGCGGAACGGGTGCGTATCCCCCCTGGCGAAGGCCCAGCCAGCGTCGGTCTCGGCCAGCTGCGCGGCGGTATAGGCAGAGACCGGGCCCTGCCGGTTGGTCAACGCTTTCAGATCCGAAGGGCGATACAGCACGATGACGCCGTCTTTGGATTCTTGCAGGGTGATCCAGATGGCGTCGGCGCCGTTTTTCAGCGCGGTTTCGATGGCGATGCGGGTGTTCTCCGGCGCATCGGCGGTGCCGCCGCGGTGGGCGACGATCGCCGGCGCGTGACCGGCAGCGCTGGCCGCCAGCGCGCTCAGCGACAGCGCGGAAGCCAGCAGCAAATAAGAAAATCTGATCATGTAGGGTACCCTGTCGTTATCGTTGTGGTGAGCCGCACGGGATGGCGGAAATCATACTATTGAAAAATTAAGCTTTTTTAACAACGCGGAAATATCTGGCGGAAACGGTGCTTTCGTCGAATCCTGCGGCCTTGAGCTTTCGGTATCTGACTGTATACTTATACAGTGTTACTGGAGGGTGCGATGCGTAAAATCATTCATGTCGATATGGACTGCTTCTTCGCGGCGGTGGAAATGCGCGACGATCCCAGCCTGCGCGATATCCCGCTGGCGATTGGCGGCAGCGCCGATCGCCGCGGGGTGATCAGCACCGCCAACTACCCGGCGCGGCGCTACGGCGTACACAGCGCCATGTCCACGGCAATGGCGCTCAAGCTGTGCCCGCACCTCACCCTGTTGCCGGGGCGCATGGCGGCCTACAAAGAGGCCTCGCTGCATATCCGCGAAATCTTCGCCCGGTATACTCCGCTGATCGAGCCGCTGTCGCTCGATGAAGCCTACCTCGACGTGACCGACAGCCCGCAATGCAATGGCTCGGCAACGCTGATCGCCCAGGAGATCCGCCAGGCGATCGCCGACGAACTGAACCTCACCGCCTCGGCCGGCGTTGCGCCGATCAAGTTTCTCGCCAAAATCGCCTCCGAGATAAACAAGCCGAACGGGCAATACGTGATCACGCCGGCGCAGGTGCCGGCGTTTTTGCAACAGCTGCCGCTCAGCAAGATCCCCGGCGTCGGCAAGGTGACCGCCAAGCGGCTGGAAGAGGTGGGGCTTATCACCTGCGCCGACGTGCAGCAATACGATTTGGCACAGCTGCTCAAGCGCTTCGGCAAATTCGGCCGGGTGCTGTGGGAGCGCTGTCAAGGCATCGATCGGCGCGAAATCTCGGCGGAGCGGCTGCGCAAATCGGTGGGGGTGGAGCGCACGCTGGCGGAAGACATTCACGACTGGGAAGACTGCGAAACGCTGATTATCGACAAACTCTATCCCGAGCTGGAGATGCGACTGCGCAAGGTGAAGCCGGATCTGCACATCGCCCGGCAGGGCGTGAAGCTGAAGTTTCAGGATTTTCAGCAAACCACCCAGGAGCACGTGTTCCCGGTGCTGAACCGGCAGGATTTGCTGGAGGTGGCGCGGCAGGCGTGGCGCGAGCGGCGCGAAGGGCGCGGCGTGCGGCTGGTGGGGCTGCATGTGACGCTGCTCGATCCGCAGCTGGAGCGGCAGCTGGCACTGCCTTGGGAATAAAAAAGCCGGCGGTCGCCGGCTTTTTGCGTTAAGCGCGCAGCTTACGCGCGCTCAGGGATCGCTTTCAGCAGCGAGGTCAGCAGCTTCCAGTACAGACCGACGCTTTCGATATGCACCTGCTCATCCGGCGAGTGCGGGCCGGTGATGGTTGGCCCGATCGATACCATGTCCATGTCTGGATACGGCTTTTTGAACAGACCGCATTCCAGACCGGCGTGGATCACCATGATGTTCGGCGTCTTGTCGAACAGCTCCTGATACAGCTCGCGCACCAGGTGCATCACCGGCGAGTCGGCGTCCGGCTGCCAGCCCGGGTAGCCGCCCTTCGGTGCCACCTTGGCGCCGGCCAGCTGGCCCAGCGCGGTCAGCATCTCGACCACGTAGTCTTTGCCGCTGTCGATCAGGGAGCGGATCAGGCAGATGATTTCCGCTTCGTTTTCGCTGGTGGTGACCACCCCGACGTTCAGCGAGGTTTCCACCACGCCTTTTACCGCGTCGCTCATGCGGATCACGCCGTTCGGCGTGCCGTTCAGCAGCGCCAGGAAACGCTGCTGGCTGTCGGCGCTCAGCGCCTGCGAAGCGCTGGTGGTCGGCTCCAGCAGCACGGTGATGTTCTTCTCTTTGGCGGAGAGTTCGTTCTGCAGCACCGCCAGGAACTCCTGGCTCAGGGCTTTCAGCGCGTCGGCCTTGTCCGCCGGCACCGCAACCACCGCGGAGGCTTCACGCGGGATGGCGTTGCGCAGGGTGCCGCCGTTCAGATCCAGCACGCGCAGGTTCAGCGCCGCCGCATGGGCGAACAGGAAGCGCGCCAGCAGCTTGTTGGCGTTGCCCAGCCCGACGTGGATCTCGGCGCCGGAGTGGCCGCCTTTCAGGCCCTTGAGGGTCAGCTTCAGGGTTTGGTAACCGGCCGGCACCGCTTCGCGCTGCAGCGGCAGGGTGGTGATGAAGTCGATACCGCCGGCGCAACCCATGTAGATTTCGCCTTCTTCTTCGGAGTCGGTATTGATCAGTATGTCCGCCTGCAGCCAGTTCGGCTGCAGCCCGAAGGCGCCGTCCATGCCCGCTTCTTCGGTCATGGTCAGCAGCACTTCCAGCGGGCCGTGCTCAACGCTGTCGTCGGCCAGCACCGCCAGGGCGGAGGCCATGCCGATGCCGTTGTCGGCGCCCAGCGTGGTGCCGCGCGCTTTCACCCACTCGCCGGCGATATAAGGCTGGATCGGATCCTTGGCGAAGTCGTGTACGGTGTCGTTATTCTTTTGCGGCACCATGTCCAGGTGCGCCTGCAGCGCGACCGGCTTGCGGTTTTCCATGCCTTTGGTGGCCGGCTTGCGCAGCAGGATATTGCCGACCCGATCGCGCTCTGCGTGCAGGTTCTTTTCTTTGGCCCAGGTGAGGATGTGCTGCGCCAGCGCTTCTTCATGATAAGAAGGGTGTGGGATAGAACAGATCTTGGCGAAAATATCCCACAGCGGCTGTGGCGAAAGCTGAGACAATTCAGACACTATAAGTCTCCTGTGACGGCAGGCTCCGACAGGACGGGCGTGCCGCGCGGTTAAGGTGAGTGGGCATCTGTGCGTCGTGGCACGATCATCAGAGAATATCACTTTATTTCCGGCGGTGCGCGCCCCGTATTGTGCGGTTTAAGCGCTTGATCACACGGCTTCGCTGCGGTAACGTTCGTTTTTTCAGCATCAATCACCGGAAAGCCGCGCGGCGGAAATCGCGAGGTTTTCCTCGGTACAGCTGGAATTCAATGCGGCCAGTCTCTATAATCTCGCGCAACCTTTTTTCCCCTGAACTATAAAATAAGCCGCTTCACCGCCGGCTGGGACACGATTCTATGAGCGAAAAATACGTTGTTACCTGGGATATGCTGCAAATGCACGCACGCAAGCTGGCGCACCGCCTGCTGCCTGCCGACAAATGGACAGGCATCATTGCCGTAAGCCGCGGCGGTCTGGTACCGGCGGGCCTGCTGGCGCGCGAACTGGGCATCCGCTATGTGGATACCGTCTGCATTTCCAGCTATGACCATGACAACCAACGCGAAATGAAAGTGCTCAAGCGCGCCGAAGGCGACGGTGAAGGCTTCATCGTGGTGGATGATCTGGTGGATACCGGCGGCACCGCGAAAGCGATCCGCGACATGTACCCGAAAGCGCATTTCGTCACCATCTTCGCCAAACCGGCGGGCCGTCCGCTGGTGGACGACTACGAGGTCGACATCCCGCAGGATACCTGGATCGAACAGCCGTGGGACATGGGCGTCAGCTTCGTTCCCCCTATCGGCGGCCGCTAAGCCCAGCCAGTTCTAAGTCAACGCCCGGTTATGCCGGGCGTTTGCGTTATCTTGGTTTATCCCGCCAGAGTTAGGTACACTACCTCCAGTTAAGTAGGCCTTTTGCGGCCTATCGCCAGATTTACGGAGGCTGTTGTTACCATGGCACAGGCCAACCTTTCTGAAATTCTTTTCAAGCCTAAATTCAAACACCCTGAAACCTCGACGCTGGTGCTGCGCGCGCGCAACAAAGTGAGCGCCGCCATGCATTCCGCGTTGGAAGGCGACACCACCGGCAGCTGGTACCGCATGCTGAATCCGCTGCTGTGGGCCTGGCGCGGCGTCAGCCCGATCGAAATCCACGAAGTGCTGGCGCGCATCGCCGCCTCGGACGCCGAGCGCAGCAATCCGCAGCGGCTGGATACCGTGGTGGGCTACCGCAACGGCAACTGGATCTACGAGTGGATCCATCAGGGCATGCAGTGGCAGCAGCGGGCGACGGAGCAGCAGGATCCGCTGCTCGGCGGCGAATACTGGCTGAAGGCCGCGAGCCTGTACAGCATCGCCGGTTACCCGCACCTGAAGGGCGACGAGCTGGCCGAACAGGCGGAGATGCTCGCCAACCGCGCTTACGAAGAGGCGGCGCTGCTGCTGCCGTATCAGCTGAAAGAGCTGGAGTTCCGCATCGAGGGCGGCGGCAGCGTCACCGGTTTCCTGCACATGCCGGAGAAGGGCGAAGCGCCGTTCCCGACGGTGCTGATGTGCGGCAGCCTCGACACGCTGCAGACCGACTACCACCGCCTGTTCCGCGATTACCTGGCGCCGCACGGCATCGCCATGCTGACGCTCGACATGCCGTCGATCGGTTCCTCCTGCAAATGGAAGTTGACGCAGGACTCCAGCTACCTGCACCAACAGGTGCTGATCCAGCTGGCCTCGGTGCCGTGGGTGGACCATCAGCGGGTGAGCGCCTTTGGCTTCCGCTTCGGCGCCAACGTGGCGGTGCGATTGGCCTACCTGGAGCCGCAGCGGCTGCGCGGCGTGGCCTGCCTGGGGCCGGTGGTGCATCGCCTGCTGTGTGACAGCAGCACCCAGCTGAACGTGCCGGACATGTATATGGACGTGCTGGCCAGCCGCATGGGCATGGCTAACGCCTCGGACAACGTGCTGAAGGTGGAGCTGAACAGCTACTCGCTGAAAATGCAGGGGCTGCTGGGGCGCCGCTGCCCGACGCCGATGATCTCCGGCTACTGGGAGCGCGATACGCTCAGCCCAAAAGAAGAGTCGCAGCTGATCGTCACCTCCTCGGTGAGCGGCAAGCTGGTCGCCATCCCGCGCACCCCGGTTTACGACAGCTTCCACCGGGCGTTGCTGCAGATGTCCGGTTGGCTGAGGGACAAAATGCGTTAATTAGTTGCTAAATTTTAACAGTTTGTTAAAAAGAGTGGTCTACATTGAGGAGGTTAGAGAATGACGTTACCGAGTGGTCACCCTAAAAGCCGACTAATGAAACGTTTTGCCAGCTTGGGGCCGTACCTGCGTGAAGGGCAATGTGAAAACGACCGTTTTTTCTTTGATTGTTTGGCCGTCTGCGTCAATGTAAAGCCCGCTCCGGAGAAGCGCGAGTTCTGGGGCTGGTGGATGGAGCTGCAGGCGGAAGAGGCGCGCTTCACCTATTCGTACCAATTCGGCCTGTTCGACAAGGAAGGCGACTGGACGGCGCAAAACATTAAGGATGATGAAGTGAGTGCCAAGCTGGAAGACACCCTGCGCGACTTCCATCGCCGCCTGGGCGAGCTGCTGGCGACCATGGAACTGGGGCTGGAACCCGCCGACGATTTCAAAGAAAAACTGATCAAACTCTCCGCCTGACCCCGTTTGACCACGTATTGTGCTGATTTCGCGTTGTGCCTGTTGGCATAACGCGTCTCTCCTGTTACAAAGACCTTTGCACTCTTCTTCTCATCATTACACACGGCAGAAATACTATGAACGGCAGCCAGACATTGGTTGTGAAATTGGGCACCAGCGTGTTGACCGGCGGATCGCTGCGTCTGAACCGCGCCCACATCGTCGAATTGGTGCGCCAGTGCGCGCAGCAACACGCCGCGGGCCACCGCATTGTCATCGTCACCTCCGGCGCCATCGCCGCCGGGCGCGAACACCTGGGCTACCCCGAGCTGCCCGCCACTATCGCTTCCAAGCAACTGCTGGCAGCGGTGGGGCAGAGCCGGCTGATCCAGCTGTGGGAACAGCTGTTCTCCATTTACGGCATCCACGTCGGGCAGATGCTGCTGACGCGCGCCGATCTGGAAGACCGCGAGCGCTTCCTCAACGCGCGCGACACCATGACGGCGCTGCTGGACAACCGCATCGTGCCGGTAATCAATGAGAACGACGCCGTCGCCACCGCCGAAATCAAGGTGGGCGACAACGATAACCTGTCGGCGCTGGCGGCCATTCTGGCCGGGGCCGACAAACTGCTGCTGCTGACCGATCAGCAGGGCCTCTACACCGCCGATCCGCGTAACAACCCACAGGCTGAACTGATCCGTGAAGTGCACGGCATCGACGACGCGCTGCGCGCCATCGCCGGCGACAGCGTCTCCGGCCTGGGCACCGGCGGCATGGGCACCAAGCTGCAGGCGGCCGACGTGGCCTGCCGCGCCGGCATCGACGTGGTGATCGCCGCGGGCAGCAAGCCGGGCGTGGTGGCGGACGTGATCGAAGGCAAACCGGTGGGCACCCGTTTCCACGCGCTGGAAACCCCGCTGGAAAACCGCAAACGCTGGATCTTCGGCGCGCCGCCGGCCGGTGAGATCACCGTCGACGATGGCGCGGTGGAAGCAATGATGGCGCGCGGCAGCTCGCTGTTGCCGAAGGGCATTCGCGAAGTGAAGGGCGACTTCTCGCGCGGCGAAGTGATCCGCATCCGCAACCTGGCGGGGCGCGATCTGGCGCACGGCGTCAGCCGCTACAACAGCGACGCGATGCGCATGATCGCCGGGCACCACTCGCAGGAAATCAGCGAGATCCTCGGTTATGAATACGGTCCGGTGGCAGTGCACCGCGACGATATGATTGTCAGTTAAGGAGTGAGCATGCTGGAGCAGATGGGGAAGGCCGCCAAGCAGGCCTCCTGGCAGCTGGCGGTGCTGAGCACGGCGAAGAAGAATCAGGTGCTGTCGGTGATGGCCGACAGGCTGGAAGCCAGCAGCGAAGCGATCCTGCTGGCGAACGAACAAGACATGGCACAGGCGCGCGCCACCGGCATGAGCGAAGCGCTGCTCGATCGCCTGCTGTTGACCCCGGCGCGGCTGGCGGCGATCGCCAACGACGTGCGCCAGGTGTGCCGCCTGAACGATCCGGTCGGCCACGTGCTGGACGGCAACCTGCTGGACAGCGGGCTGAAGCTGGAGCGCCGCCGGGTGCCGCTCGGCGTGATCGGCGTGATTTACGAGGCGCGGCCGAACGTCACCATCGACGTCGCCAGCCTGTGCCTGAAAACCGGCAACGCGGTGATCCTGCGCGGCGGTAAAGAGACGCACAATACCAACCAGGCAACGGTGAAAGTGATCCAGCAGGCGCTGGAACAGTGCGGCCTGCCGGCGGCGGCGGTGCAGGCGATCGACAGTCCGGATCGTGCGCTGGTGAACGAACTGCTGCGCCTGGATCGCTATGTCGACATGCTGATCCCGCGCGGCGGCGCCGGCCTGCACAAGCTGTGCCGCGAGCAATCGACCATCCCGGTAATCACCGGCGGCATCGGCGTGTGCCATACCTACGTGGATGCCGACGTCGATTTCGACAAGGCGCTGACGGTGATTGAAAACGCCAAGATCCAGCGCCCGAGCGCCTGTAACTCGCTGGAGACGCTGCTGGTGAACCGCAGCATCGCCACCGAGTTCCTGCCGGCGCTGAGCGCCAAAATGGCGGCGGCGGGCGTGACGCTGCACGCGGCGGAAAACGCGCTGCCGCTGCTGCAGGGCGGCCCGGCGACGGTGGTGCCAGTGAACGCGGAAGATTACGACGATGAATGGTTGTCGCTGGATCTGAACGTGTTGCTGGTGGACGATATCGATCAGGCCATCGACCACATCCGCACCCACGGCACCAACCACTCCGACGCGATCCTCACCCGCTCGCTGAGCAGCGCCGAGCACTTCGTGCGCGCGGTGGACTCCTCGGCGGTGTATGTCAACGCCAGCACCCGCTTCACCGACGGCGGCCAGTTCGGCCTGGGCGCGGAAGTGGCGGTGAGCACCCAAAAACTGCACGCCCGCGGCCCGATGGGCCTGGACGCGCTGACCACCTACAAGTGGATCGGCTACGGCGACGATCTGGTGCGCAGCTAAGGCCGGATTGCGACAGTAAAGACGTCAGGGTGCAGCGGGCTGCGCCCTAATTTTTTTGGAAGGGCCAACGCGCGGCAGTGTGGCTGCTTGCAAAACAACCAAACGCCCCGGCGGCTATTGACTCATTTCGTGCACAGGTCTACCTTGTTCAACGCACTTCCGGCTTGCCCCGCAGGCCCGGCTCGATGCCGATATAGCTCAGTTGGTAGAGCAGCGCATTCGTAATGCGAAGGTCGTAGGTTCGACTCCTATTATCGGCACCACCTCTCCTTCAGATTCCCTTTGCTTACCTTTTCGCCGGTTAAACAACCGTTTAATCATCCGCTGTTATAATTACCCCTGTTGAGTCTTGATGGATGAATGTTTTTCTCCTCAAGCATTGTGATGTGGCGCTCTGTGGAGCGGCATCCGTTTTTTGGACATGCCGGTGGTTCGGTGAGAAGTTAGGAGAAGTGCACTATGAGCAGAAAAGACAAGCTCGCGGCGGCCCTGCTGGCCATATTCCTGGGTGGGTTGGGCATTCACAAGTTTTACTTAGGGATGAAGTGGTGGGGGCTGTTCTACCTGCTGTTCTGCTGGACGGGGATCCCGGCGATTGTCGGCTTTATCGAAGGCATTATTTATCTGTTCCAGTCGGAAGAGAAATTCAACCAGAAATACAACCCTGGTCTGATTTAACGCGTTTTCTGGCGGCGCTTCCTGTTAAGGGGAGCGCCGCTTTTCATTCCGCTACTGTTTTTTCATCATCATCTTGCCGCGCATCTCTTTGCTCATCATTTTATTCGAGCTGGAGATGACGCAGTTATATTGCTTGCCTTGGTTGATGATCATAAAGGTGCTGACCGGATTTTTAAAATCCTTGTCGATGGTGAAATAAATATAGGCCTGCGGCAGTGCGGCCGGTTTAAAGGCGCCGAAGGCATACACATCCGCCAGGCCCAACGCGGAGAGATCGACCGTCAGCTCCATGGGCTTCATGGAATCCGGTGATGGGAACATCGATTTGGCCGACATCATCATGGTGCTGCTGTTGATGGTGTAATCGGTTTTAACCTTCATGCCCATATATTTCGATTCCGACATGGAAAGTTCTTTTTTGCAGGCGGCGTCGTGCTGTGGCGCTGGGCTGCCGTTTTCCATCACGGCGTGCACGTGTTCCAGCGTCACTGCCGCGCTGCCGGTGGTAGGCTGCGCATCGGCCGCGTAAGCCGCGCCGCTGAAGGCGGCTACAGAGGTAAGGATGATGCCTGTAACGATTTTCATTGTCGCTCTCCGGAATACTAATAATGATATTAATTGCGGTGTGTAGCCTATTGGCTTGATAAAACGCAAGGTTACCCGTTCCGTGGAAATAAAATCCCATCGGAATATTGCTATAAAATAGTTTTTACCCTCGTGGTTGACGGGGTTGGTTTAACTTCGATAAACGCCTTTCTCCTTTTTATTTGGCGTTTTTATCTGCATATAAATAGTATGTCTAAACATAGTCAATGTTTAGAATATACACAAATTATTGCGGTTTTTTTCTGCATTTATCTTTCGTTTTTTAATCTGGTCATAAGTATTTGATTGATATTAAGAGAGTTGTTTCTTTACGTTGGAATCACTCTGTGAAGCGTTATTTATGTGATTCGTGCAGTTACATAAATAACGTCAAGGGTCATGTGGATATATTGCCAGGCTTATTATTCACTTCGTTTGGAATAATCACCTTTACCTGCGGTTAGCGGTTGTCTAGCAGCGGCGGTATTTCCCGGCAAAAAAATTCGATCAGCGCTTTTACCGCCGGTGGCACACCACGCCGTGATGGGTAAAGCAGCACCAGCTCGCCATTTTGTGGATGCCACCCGCTGAGCACCTCTTGTAAATCCCCGCGCGCGAGCGCCTGGCGGCAGGCGTAGTAGGGGATACCGCAAATGCCTTGTCCATCAAGGGCGGCATGCAGGATGACCTGCAAATTATCGCTGCTTAACCGGGGCGAGAAGGGCACGTTAATCACGGCGTTTTCCGGCCCGTAGAGCCGCCAGCCCGGCGCGCCTTGCTGTGGCGGGTAAAGCAGGCAGGGCATATCGCTCAGCTGCTGTGGCGTTGCGGGGGCGCCGTGTCGCGCCAGCCATGCCGGGCTGGCGGCCAGCAGCCATTTGGCGGTGCCGAGCCGCCGTTGAATGAGCCCTGCGGCCTCGTTGGCGATGCCAAGTCCGCGGAGGGTGAAGTCCAGCCCTTCTTCCAACAGATCTACCCGTCGGGCAGTGACGTGCGTTTCCACGTTCACTCGGGGGAAGCGCGCCATGAACGTCGGCAAAATAGATGCGATCACTTCGTCTGCCAGCAGCGGTGACACGCTGAAGCGTACGGTACCGTTCGGTTCCGCCAGCGTGCGCAAGGCCGCCTGCTGGGCCTGATGCGCTTGCTGCATCATTGCGACGCAGTGCTGATAGACCTCGTGGCCGACGTCGGTGAGTTGGAGACGCCGCGAGGTTCTTTGCAGCAACCGCAGGTTGAGTTGGCGTTCCAATTGCGCCACCTGGCGACTCAGGCGAGAGGTGGGGATGCCCAGCGCTTTGCCGGCAGCGGTAAATCCTTTGTGCTCAACGACCTGGGTGAAAAAATACATGGCGTTGAGATCGAGCGGAAAAACAGACATCGCGCACCTCATTGTGATCATTTTTGCAATGATAGCTTCTATTGTCGCCTATTTAACCCTCATTGATGCGGTTTTATCCTGCAGGCACACCATTGTTGAAATGAGGATAAACATCATGAAAACCCTTTACCGCACGTTGGCCTTGGCCATTGCGATGGCCGGGGCGGCGCAGCCGGCCTTCGCCGCGCCGACTGCGTCGCAGCCACATACTCAGACGCAGCAGGCGTCTGGCCCTTTGCAGCTGTTGGATCGCAACAACTCGGTACTGTTGTTGGTTGACCATCAGATCGGCCTGATCACCGGCGTGCGTGATATGGACGGCGCGACGCTGAAACATAACGTCGTGGCGCTCGCCAAAGCGGCCCAGGTGATGGGGATCCCGGTGGTCGTGACATCGACCGGTGCCAACGGTCCGTTCGGGCCGATCATTCCGGAGCTCAAGGCTGCGTTGCCGGGTGTGAAAATCATCGATCGCCACAGCGTCAACGCCTGGGACGATGCAAACGTGCGCAAAGCGGTCGAGGCCACCGGCCGCAAAAAGATCGTGATCGCCGGCGTATCGCTGGAAGTGTGTGCCGGGTTCCCGGCGATCACCGCCAAAGCGGCGGGGTACGACACCTATGTGGTGATCGATGCCTCCGGCACTTTCAACCAGTCCAAGCATGAAGCGGGGATGGCTCGGCTGATTCAGGCCGGAGTGATCCCGACGGATTACGGTACGGTGGGAGTAGAGTGGCTGGGGGATAATGGCGATGCCAAAGCCGGCGAGCTGTACGGGGCGCTGGATATGCCGGCGACGACCTTGGTGAACCAGCTGTTCCAGGCCAAGGGCAAATAGCGCCTGGCTTGATGGCGATATTTTTCAACCCCGCTAACCGCCTGAGCTAGAATCAGGCGGTTTTCTCGTGGAAAAGGATATCGCCATGGCCGCCTGGGCCCTTTTGATCGTCGGTTGGTTGTTGATTTGGCAGGATCACCCGGTTTTCGGCGTGCTGTGCATCGCGCTGTTTGCCGTGCTGCAATGGGCGAAGTACGCCGCTAAAAGCGCGCAAGACCCCGCAGAGGCGGCAGAATGGCGCAAGACCGACTGGCGCTCGCAGCCGATTGAGATGGCGCACGCCGGCGACAGCGATCGGCAGATTGGCGGCGTGGGGGAGCTGGGTATGGGCGGCCCCAATTTTTGGACGCTGCTGCTGCGTGACGGGGCGATTGTGCATAGCGCCTGTGCGGCGCCGCAGGACGTGGACGGCGGCAAGCTGCGCCTGATCCCGACCCGCAGCCGCGAGGGTGAGGGGCTGACGGTGTACGAGCCTGCCGCCCGGATGATGTACGCGCTGCCGGCATTGACCGATCGCGAGCAGGACGCGTTGGCCGCCGGTACCGCCGAGGCGCTGGCGCGGCTGCGGGCGAGGTGTCGGCAGGCGGAGGCCACGCCGTTGCATCCGGTGCGCGGTCTGTGGGTGCCACCGTGGACAGAGGATCCGGCCGATCGTCTGGAGATCGCCTTGCCCAGTGGGCGGGCGCTGGCGGCGCGCTCGATGTTGCCGGCGGATCTGCGCCAGGCGGACGATCCGGCCGCGTTGCTGCACGCGCCCCCTTATGAGCTGTTGCTGGATAACCGGCCGACGGATCGTTTTGTGCGCGATCTCGAACGCGTGGCGGAATCCCCGGCGGGTGACGGCTTGAGCGTCGGCGGCTGCCAGTTCCACGGCGAGCATATTGTCGATGGTCTGTACCATCTGTACTTCGCCGGCGAGTGGTTCAGCCTGCTCTCTCACGCGCACAAACCGGCGGGCGGGCGCGGTTCGGACACCACTTTTTTCGTCGAGCGGGTCGAGCCGCAAGACGGCGGCGTGTTCGTGATTGAATGGGATGCCTACGGCGTGGGGCCCGACGGGCGTGCGCCGCGCGTAGCGGCGCCGCCGGTCTTGGTTATCGCGGTGAGCTGGCAGGAAGCGCCGCTGCAGCTGCCCACGGCCAATAACCGCGTGACCGTGCGCTTGCCCAACGCCACGGCGTAAGGCTTAAGGCAGCACCCTGACTTCGCCGTTGTGCAAGGTCAGTACGGCGATCGGGCTGCCGGAGAAGCACTCCCTAAAGGCCCAACTGCTGGGCCGAAACGCTGCCGCAGGCAGCCCGGCCTGCCACTCCTCCCATTGCGGAGCCGGCCGATCCGGCGGCAACAAGAAGGTGACCAGCCAACCGGCTTCGCAGCGCACCCTTTGGCCGCTCGGGCGGGTAAAGGTGTGCGCGCTCGCCAGCTCCATCACCGGCGGTAAAACCTCAAAGGCGATGATCGGCACGCCGGCCACGCTCTGTAGCTGAGGAAAACGCACGGCGGTCACGCCGTCCATCGTGATAGGGCTGTCTTCGGTGCCGGGCAGGCGTGGCTCCTGCCGATTTACCCAGCTTCCCTTCGGCAGCGTGATTTCACCAAACGGCTTTGCTTCGTCGAGCGTCAGGTAGCTGCGTTGATTCCAACGATCTTCCGCCCGCTGGCTCTTGATGTCCTGGATGGCCATGCCGATCAGCATTAGCGCGCACGCCACCGGGTAGACCGCCAGCGCCGAGGCCAGCAGATAGCCGCCCCAGGAGAGCGGCGGTCGCGGTCGGCCGCAGCGGGCGGCGATGTAGCGCCGGCCCCACCAGGCGATCAGGATGCCGGTGAGCAGCAGGGCCAACAACAGCGCCAGCAGCCCCGCGGCGCCGGCGCCATAACCTAACAGCATGGCAAGTTCCTTATGTTCACGGCGTGGTGGAACGATAGCGGACGAAGTAGGGCAGTGGCGGGGTCTCCCCGTCATCGCCATAGTGGCTTTCCGGTTCGATCACGGTTTGGCGTGCGTCGTCGCGCCCGTTGTAGCGGTATTCCAACGGCTGTCGGTAGCGCACGTCGGATGAGCGCAGATCGAAAATCAGCGAAAGGCGCGCATCGCCGTTATCCGTTTGAGCGACCAGCTTGTCGTTGCCCGCCCACAGCTGATACAGCGATTTATCGCCGTTTTCCAACAGCACCGCCAACTGCCCGTCGGATTTATAACGCAGGAGCTGATACAGCCCTCTGTCCAGCGTTTGCGCGATCAGGTAGATGCCGCCATCCGGAGCCTGCGCGCTTTCCTTCACGCGTACCGGTAGCCAATGCAGTTCGGCCACCTCGCCGGTTTTGCCGTTAACGGCAATGTGCAAGGCGCCGGAACCGAGCACCGGGTTCATCCAGAACAGCACGCGTTCGCCATCAACGGCGGTAAAGATCTCGGGCATGGATTTGCGCTTTCCGGCGGCGTTAGCCGTCGGTGAGTCCTCCTCGCCGCGCTCAAAGCCCAGCAGCTGCCGCGCGTCCAGCTGCGCCGGCAGATCCAGCGTCTGCCGCCAATGGGCGCCAAAGTCCGGGCTGTAGAATACGCCTTCGGTGCTGATGAAATACAGCGCGCGTTGCCCCGGCAGCGCCACCAGTTTGCCGCCGATAAAGGAAGGCTGGTTGTCGTCGCCCTCCGGCCAGGGGATCAGCGCCCCGATGGTGCCCCGTTGCACATCGACCAGCCGGCGCCCCTTGGACAGAAAAAGCGCGCACTCCTGCTCGACGCAAACCGCATCGTAGATCGATTCGTCGAGTTGCCCCAGCATCTGCAACCCCTTCGGGCCGGTGAATAACACCTGGCTGAGGTAGCTGGCCGCCCAGCCGTAAAAGCTATTGTAGGCCCCGCGTTCACTCCTTTTGCTGATGAGCAGCAGAGCACCGTCCTGCGCCGGGTAGCTGTGGATGAGATCGTAACGGGCTATCGTCGGCAAGGCTTCGTCGCTCTGGGTCCATTGCCACTGTGCATAGCGTTGTTCAGGGGCGAGGAAATAGACGCCCAGCGCGCTGGCCAAAAATAGCATCAGGATAATAAGGGGTCTTTTATAAAGCGCTAACGTCATCATTTCAGCTCCGTCACCTGTTCCTGCCGCCATAGCCTGTGGCGCAGATGGCGCAGGTATTTGAACGTTTTAAACGTGCGGTGCTGGTCAAACGCGTAGAGGCGGCAGATCTGGGCGAAGCCCTCGATCAGCAGCGCCAGGCCGCTGATCATCAGCATCATCAGCAGCAGAATCGGCGGCAATTCACTGCCGAGGCGCTCCAGGGTCCAGGCATCCAGGTAAAAGCCTGCTGGGGTATCGGCGTTATCCCACACGATCATGCCGAGCATCAAGCACATAATGATCGCGCCGAGGATGAAGACGACGCGCGCGCTCAGGTTTAGGCCGGCTTCGGTGAAGTAGCGGCTGCCGCCGATGAGATAGGTCTGGCGATCGCGATGGTTGATGATCCCACGCACCGTCGGCAACTCGGGGACGGTGTCGTTCTCGCAATACAGCACCTGCAGCGGATCGCCTTTGGCGATGAAAAGCGGATGTTGCCGACGAAATACCGGATGCAGTTTGGTATTGGGAACGTTGAGCGCGCGGGTCGTCAACGCGAAGTGCGTCTCCTTCTGGCGCCACGCATAAGTGTCCAAATACTGCACCTGCCGCGGGAGCTTATAGTCGCGGAGTTCGTAGCTCAGGGCGTTTACCGTCTCGATGCCGGAGGCCTCGACGCCGTTCGGGAGGGGAGGCGCGGTCTGCAGCGGTGCGGTCGCCGGCACGGCGTCTGCACGGACGGCCCGGTATCTGATGCCGGGGATTTTCAGGCTGAGCGAGCCGGGCGGCGTGACGTCTTGCCCCAGCAGCACGCGATCCAGTGCCCTGAGCAGGCGCCTGCGGCCGCGATGCCCGATCAGCAAGAGCTCTGAACCGACGAACAGCACCATGCCGATGCCGATAAGGCCGGCAATGATGGCGATAAAGAACAGGACGATGGTCAGCCAGGAATCTTCTCGGTCCATGATGAAAAAGGCCGCCGGGAAACCGCCGGTGAGCGCCGCGCCCAGCACCAGCAGGGCGAAGTATTTCAGCTTGTATTTCAGCGTTCTGTCGGGCTCCAGCCGGCCTTTAGTGCCGTGTAGCAGCCAGTGCAGCCAATAGCTGCCGTCTTGCAGGCGGTGGGCGCCAATCTTCACCCGATCGCCGGCGGCGAGCCTGGCCAGCAGATTTTCGCTGTCGCTGAAGTCGTCACGGTAAAAAAAGAACGTCTGGCCGGAAGCGATGATCCTCACCAGGTTGTCGGGCGCCGTCTGTTGGCTAGCGCATTGCTCGACGGTCACATGAAAAAATTGGGTTTGCATGTCATTCCCTGTCAGCGGGCGTGGCCCGAAAATTCATCCCTGGCGCCGGGTAGTCAGCGCTTTTTCATCAGTGGCAGCATGCGCACCAGCGCATTGTCCTTGACGATATAGTGGTGGAACAGCGCGGCGGCAGCATGCAGGCCGATCAGCCAGTAGCCGAACGACGCCAGCGTTTTGTGCCAGCCGATAATCATCCGCGCCTGCGGCCGATCCGCCACGTCGGCGAACGGCATCGGCAGGCCGAACAGATACCACTCCTTGCCGCCCAGATAGCGCGAGTACACCCCCAGTACCGGCAGCGTTAGCAGCAGCAGGTAAATCAGGGTGTGCGTCAGGTGCGCCAGGCCGGTTTGCCACTTCGGCGGTTTGGGCACGATAGCGGGCGAAGGGTGGCGCCAGCGCAGGAACAGGCGGGCGATCATCAGCGCAAACACCGTTACGCCGCAGCTGAAGTGGGTGACAACCAGCACGTACCAGGGGGCGCTGCCCGGTTCGGCAAAGCCGCGCAGCTCGATGGTGACGCAGGTGATGACCAGCAGGATCGCCACCAGCCAGTGCAGGCGAATTTGCCACGGCATGTAGGTGTTCTGCACCGGGTTACCTTTTGATGTTAAAGGGTCTGTGTGCCGATGGTAACGAAATGTTACAGGCGAGGAAAGCGCCTGCGTGCAGTTTAAGCAAAATGCCAGGGATTACGCCGCTTATTAAGCTATGAACTTAGTGGATTAAATGCCTGGCGGCAGGGGAGGGCGCTAGCATCGTAAGTTGTGAAGTTAATGCGCGGTAGGTTCAGAGGCTGGCAGCTTATTAAGCGATGAGGCGGGTAGCGCCGCAGCTCTCGCCGCGGCGCCTGGGATCAGTTCAATTTGGCCTTGGCGAAGTCGCTGCCGTTCACGTCCACCACGTAGCCGCTCAGGTTGCTGCGGGTGGCGTAGAACACTTTGCCGGTGGCCAGCGGCAGCCACGGCGCCTGTTTGGCGAAGATCACCTGCGCCTGTTGATACAGCTTGGCGCGCGCCTGCGGCTGATTCTCCTGAATCGCCTGCTGGATCAGGCTGTCGTAATCCTTATCGCACCAGCGCGCCACGTTGGCGCCGCTCTGCACCCCGGCGCAGCCGAGCAGGGTGGCGAAGTTGTCCGGATCGCCGTTGTCCGACACCCAACCGTACAGCGCGCTCTGCTGTTCGCCTTTGCGCAGCCCGGCCAGATACTGGCCCCACTCCCAGGTGACGATCTTGGCTTTCACGCCTACCTTCGCCCAGTCGCTCTGGATCATCTCGGCGATGCGCTTCGAGTTCGGGTTGTAGGGGCGCTGTACCGGCATCGACCAGATGTCGGTCTCAAAGCCCTGCTCCAGCCCGGCCTGCTTCAGCAGCTCGCGCGCCTTCTGCGGATCGTAGGCGTACTCCGGCAGTTTATCGTTGTAGCCCAGCATGCCCGGCGGCAGCAGCGAGTTGGCCGGCGTGCCGCTGTCTTTGAACACTGCGGCGACGATCGCTTTCTTGTCCACTGCATAGCTCAGCGCCTGGCGCACCAGCAGGTTGTCGAACGGTTTTTTCTGGGTGTTGAACGCCAGATAGCCGACGTTCAGCCCGGTGATGTCGTGCAGCTGCAGGTTGCCGTCGGCCTTGATGGCGGCGAACTGTTCCGGCAGCGGCGCGGGGATGATCTGGCATTCGTTGGTCTTCAGCTTGGCCAGCCGGGTTTGCGGATCCGGCGTAATCGAGAAGATCAGATGCTTGCTGGCCACTTCGCCCTGCCAGTAGTGCGGGTTGGCGATGTAGCGGATCAGCGAATCCTGCTTGTACTGCTGCAGCGCGAACGGCCCGGTGCCGATCGGCCAGTTGTCGACGTATTCCGGCGTGCCCTTTTTCAGCATGGCGTCGGCGTATTCGGCGGACAGGATTGAGGCGAAATCCATCGCCCAGTCGGCGACGAAGGCGGCGTTGGGCTGGCTCAGCGTGAAGCGCACGTGATGCTCGTCCACCGCTTCCACCTTGGCGATCAGTTTATCCAGGCCCATGTCGGTGAAGTATTCATAGTTGCCGCCGGAGACCTTGTGATACGGGTTAGCGGGATCCTTCTGCCGCATCACGGTGAACACCACGTCTTCGGCGTTGAAGTCGCGCGTTGGGGTGAAATATTTGTTGCTGTTGAATTTCACGCCCTGGCGCAGGGTAAAGGTGTAGGTCTTGCCGTCCGGGCTGACGCTCCACTCGGTGGCCAGCGAAGGGGCAGGGGTTTTATCGCTTTCGCGCAGAGTTACCAGCCGGTTGTACAGCACCTGCGAGGTGGCGATAAAGGTCGGCCCGGAGCTGGAGAGCTGCGGGTTGAACGATTCCGGCGAGGCGACGGTGCAGTACACCAGCGCATCGGAAGCGGCCAGCGCGCTGCCCGCCGACAGCAGGCCGGCGCTTGCCAGCGCCAGCGCGGCGATAGGGTGTTTTGAAAACGTCAAGGCAAGATCCTCAGGTGGGGGGAGCCGTTAGCGGCGAATTGATTTAACTATAGATAACGGATGGCGCGACGGGGAACAAGCGCCTCAGCTGCGCATTCTGTGCGCCCCGCGTTGCCTGCCGCCGCAGCGCAGATCTACACTGCGTGACAATCAGTCACTCGCAAGGATTTCCCGATGAGCCACTTTCGCCCTGTCGCCCTCGAACACGCCAGCCGCCTGCTGAACCACGGCCCGACGGTATTGATCACCAGCCGCAGCCGCGACGGCGCCAAACGCAACGTGATGGCTGCCGCCTGGTCGATGCCGGTGGAGTTCAGCCCGCCGCGCATTGCCATCGTGGTGGACAAAGGGGCGCACAGCCGGCAAATGATCGAGGAAAGCGGCGTATTCGGCATTTGCGTGCCGGCGGCCATGTTCATCGACGCCACCTACGCGGTCGGCAGCGTGTCCGGGCTGGATGACGACAAGTTCGCCCGCTTCCACATCGCTGCCGCGCCGAGCGCCACCCTGCAGGTGCCGCTGATCGAACAGGGCTGCGTGGCGTGGCTGGAGTGCCGCTTATTGCCGGAAAGCGGCGCGCAGGAAAAATACGACACCTGCTTCGGCGAGGTGCTGAGCGCGGCGGCGGACGAGCGGGTGTTCCAGCAAGGGCGCTGGAACTTCACCGCCGCCAATGCGGATCTGCATACGATTCATCATCTGGGGGCGGGCAACTTCGTGCGCAGCGGCGAGACGCTGCGGGCCAAACCGCTTTAATCGGCCGCGCGCTTGCGGTCGGCATCATAGCGCTCGCGGGCGGCGTCCAACTCGGGGAAATGGTATTCCGCCCATCGGTCCAGCGCCGTCAGCGTCTCGACCAGCGAGCAGGCGACGGCGCTGAGCCGGTATTCCACATGCGCCTGATTCTTTTCACTTAAATCCAGCCGTTCGAGCAGCCCGTTGCGTTCCAGCTGGCGCAGCGTTTGCGTCAGCACCTTCTGTGAAATGCCGTCGATGCGGCGCAGCAGCTCGCCGTTGCGCATCGGCCGCTGCGCCAGCGCGGGCAGGATCAGCATCACCCACTTGCCGGAAATCAGCGCCAGCGCATCGCGCGCGGAGCATTTACTCGAATAGACGTCGCCGGGATAGGCCATGGGGGGTTACCTTCAGGTGCGTAATTGCCAAGGATGCGATAAAGCCACAGCATAGCAGCACCACCTTACCGCGGGAGAAACAGGATGAACGTGCTGATTGTGCTGGCTCACCCCGAGCCACATTCTTTCAATGCCCATTTGGCCGAACAGGCGCGGCAGGCCTGGCTGGCGCAGGGGCACCAGGTGAAGACGGTCGATCTGTATCAGGAGGGGGTTGATCCGCGCGAAGGCGCCGGCCATTACCCCAGCAGAAAGCAGGCGGACAGGTTCGATGCGATGCAGGAGCAGCGCCATCACTGGACGATCCAGGCGCTGCCGGCGGAGATCCGGCGGCATATCGAGCTGCTGCGCTGGGCGGATACGCTGGTGCTGCAGTTCCCTTTCTGGTGGTTCGGCGCGCCGGCCATCCTCAAAGGCTGGATGGATCGGGTGTTCGTTTACGGCGGGGTGTACGACAGCCGCCACCGCCATGAGAACGGCGTGATGCGCGGCAAACGGGCGCTGCTGACCGTCACCGCCGGCGCTTCCGCTCAGGCCTGCGCGCCGGACGGGCGCGACGGCGATATGCGGCTGATGCTGTGGCCGATCATGCATGCGCTGCACTATATCGGCTTTAGCGTGCTGGAGCCGTTCCTGGTCTATGGCGTGCGCGGCGGATTGGCGGGCGAGGAGCTGCGGGCGCAGAACGCCGCTTTGGCGCAGGTGACGCAGGCGTATCGGGAAGGCTTAAGCGATCTTGCCGCTTGGCCGGCGGTACCGTTCAACCGCAATGACGATTTTGACGCCGATCTGGCGCTGAAGCCCGGCGCGCCGGTCTACAGCCCGTTCGTGCGGCACCGCGATCCGATTTAGAACCCGGCCTTCAGCAGTTCCTCGCGCAAGTCGTCGATAATCGCCGGTTCGATGTCGGGGAACTGTTGCTGGATATCGGCGATGGCGTCGGCCACGCTCGGGCCGGCGAAGGTGCCGGAGAAGGGCACCAGCGGCAGGTTGGCGTCGCTGTCCGGCAGTTCACCGCGGATAGTGCCGGTGATCATGCCCGCTTTTTTTTCCGCTGTGAGGTCGTACTCCCCCACGTTTTTGTCGATCGGTTTCATTGGCCGCCTCGCTGTCGGTGAGTGTTTACCCTGTCTGTTAAAGCATAGTGTTTCAGGCAATGAATACCAATCAATGTATATAATATTAATATAAAACAAAGTGATGCGCGATTTGTCGTTTGACGTTCACCGGGGGCCGGCGCTATGCTCGTGGCGCTAAAGGAACCTTCCTCACTGACAGGGACAGACGACATGAAAAGACTGAAAAGCGCGGCGCTGTTGTTGCCGCTGTTGGCGCTCAGCGCCTGCACTCATCACCTCAGCAGCGCCGAGCAGCATGCCAAACACTACGTTTATCAAACCCGCGACGACTTCGATCCGCAATTCCGCACCGATGTGAACGGCAGCATTAAAAACGCCGTGCCGATGTTCGAACAGTTCTACCAGCAGGGGAAAAAGGATCGCGCGGCGGGCGTGGCGCGCAGCGAGGCGCAGAAAAAGGCCGACTATCTGGCCAGCCCGGAATTCCAGCAGAACATGGAACACAAAACCATTTTCATCAATCGCGCCTACAGCGGCTCCGACAATCCTAAGCGTCGCCAGGTGCTGTCGCAGGAAGCGGTGGGCGCCTATTGGGACGGCTACGAAGGGCGCTGACTGAATCCCACATAAACAGAAGGTAATAAAAACTGGCCTTCTGCCGGTTATTTGATTATAAAAACCGCCGCTAAGGACGATGTTCATAATCGAAATCAGGAGTGTTTATGTTGGCAAAAGTTAAGCGTTCGTTCGCCGCCGCCGTCGTATTGATGTTGGCGTTGCCCGCGGTTCAGGCCGCGGATTACCGTGCGGGCGAGCAATACACCCGGCTGGATAAGCCGGTGGCCGCCGCGCCGGCGGTGGTGGAGTTCTTCTCCTTCTACTGCGGCCCTTGCTATCAGTTTGCCGATACCTACCGCGTAGGCAGTACCGTTGCTCAGGCGTTGCCCGCCGGTGAGAAAGTCACCAAATATCACGTCAGCCTGATGGGTAAACTGGGCAATGAGCTGACCGAAGCCTGGGCGGTGGCGACGGTGCTGGGCGTGGAAGACAAGATTGAAGGGGCGATGTTCGACGCGGTGCAGAAACAGCGCGCCGTCAACGGCGCCGAAGATATTCAGCGGGTGTTCACGGCGGCCGGCATCGATGCCGCTACCTATGAAAACGCGCGTCACAGCCTGCTGGTCAAAGGATTGATCGCCAAGCAGAACGAAGCGGTGAAAGCGTTCGAGGTGCGCGGCACCCCGTCGTTCTACGTGGCAGGCAAATACAAGATAGACAATGCCGGCATGGCCAGCACCAGCGTTGAAGGCTACGCCAAAGAGTACGCGGCGGTGGTGCGTTACCTGTTGGACAAACAGCCGTAAACCGGGCCGTCAGGGCCCGGTGTTAGCCGCCGGGTCTATTTTTCCGCAGGCAAATCCAGCGCCAGGCGCAGCTCGTCGCGCGCTTGCCGGTACTGCTGCTGGAAATCCTGCTGCTGTGAAAGCTGCTGGCTGATCACGCTGCCGGCGATGCGGCCCATCTCGATATCGGAAGGGTAGTGGATCCCCGCCACCACTCGGTTGTCACCGTATTGCCAGGCACGCGTCATGATGGCGGCGCGCTTTTCCGGCACCATGTTGGCCAGGGTGATGCCCATCAGCGTGCCCAGCGTGGTGTGGCCGGAAGGCCAGGAGCCGGAGCTGGAGCGCTTGACGATCGGCTCGATGCGGCTGTCGAGCATATGCGGGCGCGGGCGCTTCCAGAAATCTTTCGCCGGATCGACCACCGCCGCTTCGGTGGCGACGATGCGATCGAAGAAGGCGCTCACGGCCGGCAACGCTTTGGCGTTGAACTTCGGCCCCATCACGTTGCTGTACACCCAGACGTTCTCTTCCGCATCCGCCTTGGCCTGGCTGGCCATTTCCGGCGTGCGTTTCTGCTGCATGTCGAGCACTTCCCGCAGTTCGCGCTGGGTCTGCGCCGAGTCGTTGACCGGCGGTGGCGGCAGGATGTGGGTCAGATCCACCTGCTGCGCGGTGGTGAACGGTTGGGCTTCCTCTGCCGCCTGCGCGTGGAACGCGGTCAGGGCGCTGGTGGTAAACAAACACAGCGCTAAAACGGATTTCTGCAACGATTTCATCGGGTCATGTCCAGGGTGTCAAAGTGAAAGGGGAGCAGTCTGTATCTTTGGCGAGGCCTGTGACGATGAGATGACGGTTTCGTGGCGGATTGATGACGGGCGCCGGGCGAACTGTGATCGCGGCGCCAAATCCCCCGCTCGCCATTGATTGTGTGTTAACGGATTGTTATGGTGTTTTTCTGTTCAACGGCGCAGCACCGCTGCTGTTTGAAGGGAGAGATCATGACGGCATTGGCAACGCTCCGGGACGTCGGCTTCGAAGAGTGGCTGGGGAAAATCAACACCGCCTGCGGCCGATTCTGCGCGAAAACGCTGGGGCCGGGCTTCAGCGGGGCGATGCAGGAATTCCGCGCCCATGCGCTGCGCCTGAGCGTGGTCGACGTGTCTCAGGCCCGGCTGTACCGCACGCCGCGCGAGATCGCCCGCAGCGACGGCGCGCACTTTTTTACCGTCTTCCAGCTGCGCGGCAGCGCGTTGATGGAACAGGGCGAGAGCCAGACGGTGCTCTCTCCCGGCGACATCACGCTGATCGACGCCTCACGGCCCAGCAGCTTCACCTTCCAGCGCGATTCGCGCCAAATCTCACTGCTGTTGCCGCGCGGTTGTCTGCCGGTGCCGCCGCCTTGTGCCCAGCGTCTCGGAGCAGAGCTCAGCGCGGTGCGCCTCAGCCGCCAACTGGTGCTGAGCAGCATGCAGGATCCTCAGCTCGCCGCGGCGGAAAGCGAGGCGGTGCTGAATGCGCTGGCGGCGCTGCTGCGCCCGGCGCTGGCGCTCGAACAGGCGCGCCCGGAGGGGCAACAGCCGGTTTTCGACAAGGCGCTGGCGTTGATTGACAGGCATATTCAGTCGGCGCAGCTGCGCCCGGAATGGGTGGCGGCCGAGTTGGGGGTGTCGCTGCGCAGCCTGTATCGGCTGTTCGCCCGCCAGGGGCTGGTGGTGGCGCAGTACATCAGAAATCGCCGGCTGGATCTGTGCGCGCAGGCGCTGCGCAGTGCCGCCGGGCAGGAAAAGCTGGCCGGAGTCGGCCTCGACTGGGGTTTCGCCGATCACAGCCATTTCTCGACCGCTTTCAAGCAGCGTTTCGGCATGTCGCCGAGCGAGTACCGCCGGCAATATCAATAAGTCAGGGCGCGGGCCAGGCCCGCGCCGCCTCACTCAATAGCGGATGCAGACCGATTTGGTTTCGGTGTAGGCATCCAGCCAATCCGGGCCGAAGTCACGGCCGCTGCCCGACTGTTTGAACCCGCCGAACGGCATGTTCGGGTCGATCAGCGTATGGGTGTTGACCCACACGGTGCCGGCCTGGATGCGCGGCGTCAGCGCCATCGCTTTCTGCAGGCTGGTGGTCCACAGGCTGGCGGTCAGCCCGAAGTCGGTGTCGTTGGCCTTGCTCAATGCCTCTTCGGCGCTCGCTACCCGAATCAGGTTAACCACCGGGCCGAACACTTCCTCGCGCGTCAGGTTCAGCCTGTCGTCCGGGTTGATCACCAGCGTTGGCGGGATGTAGAAGCCATTGGCATCCGGCCCGGCCGCGCCGCCGATAAGCTCGGCGTTTTTCGCCCGGGCATCGTCCAGGTAGGCCGCCACCTTGTTGCGGTGCGCGAGCGACACCAGCGGGTTGATTTGCGCGCCGGTGTCCATGCCAGGCCCGACCGACAGCGATTTCACCGCCTGTTCGAAACCGGCCACCAGTTGGTCATAAATCGGCGCTTCGATATAAATCCGCGAACTGGCGGCGCACACCTGCCCCTGGTTGAGGAAGCTGCCGAGCATCAGGCCTTCGATCACCTGCTGCGGATCGGCGTCTTTCAGCACGATGGCCGGGTTTTTGCCGCCCAGCTCCAGCGTCACCCGGGTCAGGCGATCCGCCGCCGCGCGCGCGATGCTTTTGCCCACCGGCGTGGAGCCGGTAAAGCTGACTTTGGCGATCAGCGGATGTTCGGTCAGCGCCTTGCCGCACAGGGTGCCGCGGCCAGTGACCACGTTGAACACGCCCGGCGGCACGCCGGCTTCGCTCGCCAGTTCGGCCATGCGCAGCAGGGTGAGCGGGGTGGTTTCCGACGGCTTGATGACGATGGAGCAGCCTGCCGCCAGCGCCGGCATCACTTTCCACATGCCGATCATCAGCGGGAAGTTCCAGGGCACGATGCCGGCGACCACGCCAATCGGCTCTTTACGGGTATAAACCTGATATTTGGCGCCCGGCGGCATCGGAATGGAGACGTCCAGCGTCTGGCCGGTGATTTTGGTCGCCAGACCGGCGGTGTAGCGCATCCAGTTCAGGGTGCTGCCGACTTCGAAGGCGCGGGCGATGTTGATGGACTTGCCCTGCTCCAGGGTTTCCAACTGCGCCAGCTCCTCGGCGTGTTGCTCCACCAAATCGGCGTAGCGCAGCAGGATGCGTTCGCGCTCTACCGGCAGACGCTGCGCCCAGACGCCTTCGCTGAAGGCTTTGTGGGCGGACTGCACCGCCAGCGCGACGTCGTGTTCGTTGGCGTCGGCGGTGGTGGCGATCTGCTGCCCATTGGCGGGGTTATACACCGCCAGGCGGCCTTCCGCGGCGGACGCACGCCACTGGCCGTCGATATACAGCCCATGCTGACGATCGAGAAAACGCGACACGCTATCCAGCACGGCTACGGTATTGTCAGACATACATCCTCCAATCAGGCTCATCAGGTTATCGTTAACCCTGCAAGTCTAGATCAGCGGGAAAGCGGCGGCTTTGGTCTGCCTGACATTCGGTTTGCCCTGCGTGTCACTTTGCCGTGACGAACGAGTAAACCGCGGCCGGCGGGCGCCGGCCGGGAGGGATCACGAGCTCAGGGTCGCCAGACGGGTAGCGAAGCCGAGGAACAGCAGGCCGATCAGGCCGTTGCCGAGCTTCGCCAGGCCTTTCTTGTGATTGAAGAAATGCGCCAGCATCGCGCCGGAGAAGATCAGCGTGCTCATGTAGATAAAGCTGACGGCTTCGAGGATCAGCGCCAGAATGGTGAACGACAGCCCGGTGTGCGCGTAGTTGAAGTCGATGAACTGCACGAAGAACGACACGTAAAACAGGATAGCTTTCGGGTTGGTCAGGCTCAGCGTCAGCGACTTGCGCAGAATGCTGTGGCCGCCTTCAATCTGCTGTTGTTGCGCCTGCGCCTTCTGCACGAAGGTGGCGTAGAGGATTTTTGCGCCGAGGAACAGCAGGTAAATCGCGCCGAGAAAACGCACCAGGGTAAACAGGAACGGCGTGGTGCGGATCAGCGAAGCCACGCCGATATAGGCGCAGAAGATCAGGATCGCATCGCCGATGAACACGCCGAGCGCTGCGGTGTAGCCAGCGCGCACGCCGCGCGATACGCCGGTTTTCAGCACGTACAGCGTATTCGGCCCCGGCAGAATGATAATAAAGACCACCCCGGCCAAATAGGTCCATAAATTCAGGACGCCAAAACTCTCTAACACAATAACCTCTCCATGCGCGCAACTAACAGGCAAAAACACTGGCCACGCCCGTGGCCGGCCGCGATCCTAACGCTGTGCAACCGGGTTGGCAACGTAATAAACTTCATGTTGTTGGTTAAAAATTGTCGAAACATTGTCGAAAACGTCGGCGCCGAATTAAAAAGCAAGAGTCGGCGTGTTTCGCCAACGGCCCGTCACTATGCTGGTTAACATCGAAACCGCAGTGAGGAACGGATGATGAAAAACGTAATCGACAGCGCCGATCCGCGCTGGCTGGCGATCGTCAGCCGCGACAAGCACGCCGACGGCCGCTTTATCTACGCGGTGAAAACCACCGGCGTGTATTGCTCACCTTCTTGCCCGTCACGCCAGCCGAACCGGCAAAACGTGGAGCTGTTCGACGACGCCGAGCAGGCGGAGGCAGCGGGTTATCGGCCCTGCAAACGCTGCCGCCAGGGGCTGACGCCGTTGACGGAGCAGCATGCGCGGCAGATAGCTGAGGCCTGCCGCTATATCGAACGGGCGGAGAAAGCGCCGTCGCTGCAGACGCTGGCGCGCCACGTCGGGTTGAGCCAATACCATTTCCACCGGCTGTTCAAAGCGATCACCGGCCTGACGCCGAAAGGCTATGCCGACGCGCAGCGCAGCCAACGGCTGCGCACCGGTCTTACGCAGCAGGAGACGGTGACCGACGCGATCTTCGACGCCGGCTATGGCGCCAACGGCCGCTTCTATCAGCAAGCCAACGCCGCACTGGGCATGACGCCGAAGGCCTACCGGGCGGGTGGCAAAGGCATGCGCATCCATTTCGCCGTCGGGCGCTGTTCGCTGGGCGAGATCCTGGCGGCGCAGAGCGAGGTGGGCATCTGCGCCATTTTGCTGGGGGACGATGCGCAGCGGTTGGTGCAGGATCTGCAGGATAAGTTCCCTAATGCCGAGCTGATCGGCGGCGATGCGCAGTATGAAGCGCTGATGGCGCAGGTGGTGGGGTTGATTGAAGCGCCGGAAAACGGGCTGGCGCTGCCGCTGGATATTCGCGGCACCGCGTTTCAACAGCGGGTTTGGCAGGCGCTGCGGGCGATACCGGTCGGCGAGACCGTCAGCTATGCCGATATCGCCCGGCGCATCGGCGCGCCCAAAGCGGTGCGCGCGGTGGCCGGCGCCTGCGCCGCCAACGTGCTGGCGGTGGCGATCCCCTGTCACCGGGTGGTGCGTAACGACGGCGCCTTGTCCGGCTATCGCTGGGGCGTCGAGCGCAAGCAAGCCTTGTTGGAAAAAGAGGCGCAGCGATGAGCGGCCCGCTGGCGGCGCGGCTGGCCGAATTGGACTGGGCGGCAATCGAACGCGAACTCGATGCGCAGGGCTGCGCGCGGCTGCCTGGCGTGCTCAGCCAAGACCTGTGCAGCGAGCTGGCGGCGCTCTACCCGCACGATGCGCACTTCCGCAGCCGCGTCGTGATGGCGCGGCACGGTTTTGGCCGCGGCGAGTACCGGTATTTCGCCTATCCGCTGCCGCTTCCGGTGGCCGAGGTGCGCAGCCTGATGTATGCACGGCTGGCGCCGGTGGCCAACCGCTGGAATACCTTATTGGGTTTGACGGCGCGCTATCCCGCCGAACACGAGGCCTACCTGGCCGAATGCCACCGGGCCGGCCAACGGCGGCCGACGCCGCTGCTGTTGCGTTACGAAGCGGGGGATTACAACTGCCTGCATCAGGATCTGTACGGCGAGCGGGTGTTTCCGCTGCAGGTGGCGTTTTTACTTTCCGCCCCTGAACGGGACTTCACCGGCGGCGAATTCGTGCTGACCGAACAGCGGCCGCGGATGCAGAGTCGGCCTGAGGTGGTGCCGCTGCAGCAGGGCGACGCGGTAGTGTTCGCCGTGCATCACCGGCCGGTGGCGGGAGTGAAAGGCTACTATCGGGTCAATCTGCGCCACGGCGTCAGCCGGATACACGCCGGCCAACGCCACACGCTGGGGGTTATCTTTCACGACGCGCTATAGCTTGCGCGCCAGCAGGGTGGCGAAGCGCAGCGAGATGCGGTTGCCGGCGGCGTCGGTCTTGTGCAGTTGGCCGACGTCTTCGTTGTATTTGAGGATCTCCCAGTTGCGATAATAATGCTTCAGCTCACCCGGGCTGAAGGTGAACGGGAACGGCAGCGGGCAGGGATAATCCTCGGTATCCATCGCCGCCACGATCAGGTTATGGCCGCCGCGCACGGTGCTGTCCTGCATGTTTTGCACGATAGACGGAATTTGCTGGCGTTCGAGGAACATCATCACCACGGTGGACAGGATGAAGTCGTATTCGCCGCTGAAGCGGTGGGTATTGAGATCCTGCACGCTGGCGCTCAGGCGGGTCAGCTGCTCGGCGTCGATGATCTGATTGAGGCGGTCTATCGACGGCGCGTGCTTGTCCCAGGCGGTGACGTCGAAACCTTTCAGATTGAGATAGAGCGAATTGCGGCCGCCGCCGCAGCCCAGATCCAGCGCCTTGCCCGGCGCGATGCGCGCCGCCGCCTCGATCACTTCAGAGTGGGTGCGCGTCAGTTCGTATTTCTTGTGGTAGTAATCTTCCGGCGTGCAGTAAAACGCCAGCCGGCAGGTCATGTCGTCCGAGAAGGAAACGATGCGATGCCACTGCTGCGGCGCGATAAACGGCGGCTGGCTTTCGGGGCTGAACTGCCAGGTCTCGGTGGTGGCGCCGTCTTCGGTCATCATGGCGAACGTCAGGCTGCCGCTCAGGACGGTGAGCTTCGCCCAGGTGCCGCTCTGGGTGTTGTGGCGCTGGCGGAAGGCCTCCGGCAGCGTGTCGCTGTTCCATTCCGGCAGGGTTTTGTAGCAAAGCAGCTGCTGCTCCATAAGGGGCTCCTCTGGCTGGGCAAGCAAAGTGATTTATATGATGTATATAAAATACATTTTTATGAGGCGTTTGAACATAGCGGCCTGACGGGAAGGCGCGGCGATATCTTTATACTGGATTGTGCGCGGCGGCTGGGCTAATTTCAGTGCTGTTCATGTCATCACGTTCAGGGAAAAGATGCCGATACCTCGTTTATTTCACCCGACGCCCTTCCGTTGGCTGAGCCTGGCCGCGCTGCTGGCGCTGGCGGGCTGTACCAGTAAAACCCCCACCACGGCGCCGGCGGCGCGCCCCGCCGACGTCAAAGCCCGACTGATGACGCTGATCCCGGCCAACGCCGGCGATCGTCAGGGCTGGGCTACCGATATTACCGCCGCCTTCGCCGCGCAGGGCATCGAGCCGAGCGATGAGAACCTGTGTTCGGTGCTGGCGGTGACCGAACAGGAGTCGACGTTCCAGGCCAACCCGCAGGTGCCGGGGCTGCCGAAGATCGCCTGGAAGGAGATCGATCGCCGTGCCGATCAGATGCACATCCCGAACTTTTTGGTGCACACCGCGTTGAAGATCTCGTCGTCGAACGGGAAGAGCTACAGCGAGCGGTTGGATAAGGTGCGTACCGAGAAGGATCTGAGCGATATCTTCGATGACATGATCGACCGCGTGCCGATGGGGCAGAAGCTGTTCGGGCATTTAAACCCGGTACATACCGGCGGCCCGATGCAGGTGAGCGTCGCCTTCGCCGAGGCGCACGCCACAGGGTACCCTTATCCGATCGACGGCTCGATTCGCCGCGAAGTCTTCAGCCGGCGCGGTGGCATGTACTTCGGCATTATGCATTTGCTGGGGTATCCGGTCGATTACAGCCGGCCGATTTATCGCTTTGCCGACTTCAACGCCGGCTGGTACGCCAGCCGCAACGCGGCGTTCCAAAACGCGGTCAGCCGGGCGAGCGCGATTCCGCTGGCGCTGGACGGCGACCTGATCGATTTCGGCAGCGACAAGCCCGGCTCGACCGAGCTGGCGGTGCGCACGCTCGGCAAGCGCCTGAACATGAGCGACAGCGCCATTCGCCGGGCGCTCGAGAAAGGCGACACGGCCGGCTTTGCCGACACCGACCTGTATAAGAAGGTCTACGCGCTGGCGGGCGGCAAGCTGCCGCGTGAGATGCTGCCGGGTATCCAGCTGGAGAGCCCGAAAATCACCCGCAAGCTGACCACCGCCTGGTTCGCCAAGCGGGTGGACGAACGCCGCCAGCGTTGCATGGCGCGCGCCGGCGGGTAACGACATAAAAAAATGCCGCCGGTGGCCTGAACCACCGGCGGCGCGGTAGCGCCTCAGGCGCTGCGGCGTGGGTTGGTCAGGCCGAAGTTAAAGCTGTTGCAGCGGTTGCAGAACTCTTTCATCACCGGCGGCGTGTCCATCATCGGCACTTTCACCTCGATAAACGCCAGCCGATCCTGCCGCGAGGCGCGTTCCAGGGCCATTTCCAGCTGCTGCGTGGTCTCCACCGCCACGCTGAACGGCTGCGCCTGAGTATTCAGCACCGCCGGCAGTTTGGCGTAGTCCCACGGGCCGATGTCGTTGTAGGACGAGTTTTCGCCGAGGATATAACGCTCGATGGTGTAGCCGTCGTTGTTGATCAGGAAGATGATCGGCTTTTGCTCGCAGCGCAGCAGGGTAGACACTTCCTGCGCGGTGAGCTGGAAGGAGCCGTCACCGATGAACAGCAGATGCCGGCGCTCCGGCGCCGCCATCAGGGTGCCGAGCAGCGCCGGCAGGGTATAGCCGATCGAACCCCAGATCGGTTGGTTGACCACCTTGACGCCGCCGGGCATGCGCATGCCGCCGATGGCGGCGCCCGAGGTGCCGTTTTCCACCACCACCACGTCATCTGCCCGGATAAATCGCTGGATCCGTTGCCACAGATAGGCCTGGTCGATGGGGGTATCGCTCGGCGTCGCCAGCTTCTCTCGTGGATCGGGCAGCGGCGCCAGGGGCTGTACCGGCGCGTCTTCACTCAGATCCAGCAGCGCCTGCAGCAGATCCGCCGCCGCCACCGCCGGGTAGGAGGTGTTGTCCAGCTTCAGCGAGAACGGCTGGATATCCACCTGAGCGGCGGCGGGAATTTGCTGCGAGAAATAGCCGGTGGTGGAGTCCACCAGACGCACGCCGAAGCTCAGCACGCAGTCCGAGTGGGCCATGCGTTCATACAGTTCGGGGCGCGACAGGTTGCCGCTGTAGCCGCCCATCCAACCGGCGGTATCTTCCGGAATAATGCATTTGGCGGTCGGCATATTGGTCAGCGGAATGGCAAAGCGATGAGCGACCTCGATAACCCGCTGCTGCAGCTGATAGCGATCCACCATTTGGTCGATCAACATGATCGGGCGCTGTGCGCGTTTTATTTTGGTTAACAGCGCCATCGCCGCTAATTGCACATTGTATTTATCGCTGGCCGGCAACTGCGGCGCCGCTGCGGCTGCGGTGATTTCAATTTCGACGTCGCAAATATCGGAAGGCAGCTGTAAATAGACCGGTTTCTTCTCTATCCAGGCGCGGGAAATAACGCGCGGAATTTCCTGCGCGGCATTTTCCGGCGTAATCAAGGCTTGAGCAACGGTGAATTGTTTAAAACAGTTCATGACGTTGTCGAAATTGCCGTCGCCCAGGGTATGGTGCAATAGCTGATGATTCTTCATCGCGTGCAGCGGCGGCGTGCCGGCAATGCAGATCACCGGCGAAGATTCGGCATAGGCACCGGCGATGCCGGACAGCGCGGCCAGATCGCCAACGCCGTAGGTGACGATCAGCGCGCCGGCGCCTTTCATTCGGGCGTAGCCGTCGGCGGCGTAGGAGGCGTTCAATTCATTGCAGTTGCCGATAAACGCCAATCGGTCGTCGCTTTCCAGCAGCTCCAGCAGGCTGAGGTTATAGTCGCCGGGCACGCCGTAAATACGATCGACGTTCAGGGCGTGAAGCTGTTGCAGAATGAATGACCCGATAGTTATTTTCATTGATTGCTCCGGATTATTTATCTTTATTTTGTCAGGCGAAAATCAGCAAAAATAAATTGCTGGCGATGTTGTGTCGTTAGCTTTAACAGTTATTTAAAGCGTCGACTTGTTCAAGATAGGGTTGGCAGCCGAAAAATGGGCGGTTTGTATTCGGCGCTTTACGCGATTGAGTAATACATAAAAAGTAGGGATATTGCGTGTTGGCGTGCGGCGGTATTTTTCCTTGATGGAATATCAGCAGAGAAACGGCGCCGCGTTGGCATTTATCATGACGCAGGGGGAGTTTACCGGTACTTTTGATGCCGCGTTAAATCCTGTCTGGCGGTACCCGGCAGTTAGCCTGGAAAAGAAAAGCCGACGCTGACGTAAAGGGGGATTTTGGTGATCCGCCGCACGCTTATTTCAAGAAACCATTCTGTAACCAATTAAAAACAAAAAATTAACAGCGATCGTTTTTTATTCGTCGGTTTCCGTCAGCTTTGCTTTACGGGGGCGGCGGTGCGCGCCACGTCGGGCCGGCGTTAAAATGCGCCGCCACGGTCGCTAAGATAACGTGGTGGCCATCACATTCCGTGGGAAGTGATACGTAAACTTTTCTCTACGTGCGCGCAGATGGCGTATACCTACCAAAGAGGGCGGTGCCCCAGTGGCACTGACTGACGGGGGAAAGAGCGATGAAAAGCTATCGACACATTCTGGTACTGATTCACGATGAGCGCGATGGGCTGCCGTTACTGCGTCAAACGCTAGCGATGGCGGGCGGGCTGCCGATCGCCATCACCGTCGGCCACCTCAACGCCGACTATGCGGAGCTGGAGTACGGCAGCGATGCGCTGGTCAAAGATCGCCAGGCGCAGGAGGTGATCGCCGCCAAGGCGATGCTGAGCCGGCTGGTGAGCGCCGTCGAGGCGCCGGTTGCGGTCAAGGAAATCGTCACTATCCGGCGCTTTAAGGACGTCAACGATTTCATTCATCAGGCCGGTATCGATCTGGTGGTGGTCGGGCACCAGAATCGCCTGTTCGGTCTCTATTCTTCTTATTCCCTGGAGTTTGTGAACCGTCTCGATGTCGATGTGTTGGTCAAGCACCTTGCCCGCGAGTCGTGTGCGACAAAGCGGACTTTTCCCACGGCTTTGCCGCCCGAAAGGCGATAGCATACGCAGGCCGGCACAACCTGTTAAAAGTTATCGGGAATTTTCCGGTGCTAAACTTAACCAAAGCACAACGGGCGTTGGATAAATTAGATACAGCTTGATCTTGCCTGGGCTATCGGTAAGAATCTTCGGCCGTATTTTTACAGGAGCTTTACGATGTTTCTCAAACGGACTCTTTTGGCATGTTCTCTGGCGTTGATATTTCCTGCACTGCCTTCTTACGCTGAGGTTGGTACAGAAAGTGGCAATACCGCGCAGGCTGAAAAACCGGGTCTATGGCAGCGTTTTACCGATAACGTGGCGGAGACCTGGAACAACTCGCCTAACCACGATCTCTATATTCCGGCCATCACCTGGCACAACCGTTGGACTTACGATGATGAACATATCGATAAGTACAACGAGCGCCCGTGGGGGGCCGGTTACGGTATCTCCCGCTACGACAGCGACGGTGACTGGCACGGCATCTACATCATGGCGTTCAAGGATTCCTTCAACAAGTGGGAGCCGATCGGCGGCTACGCCTACGAGAAGATCTGGCGCCCGCTGGATGACAAGGATTTCCGCCTGGGGCTGGGCTTCACCGCCAGCGTCACCGCGCGTGACAACTGGAAATACATTCCTATCCCGGCACCGCTGCCGCTGGCCTCTATCGGCTATCAGCGGCTGACGTTCCAGGCGACCTACATTCCCGGCACCTATAACAACGGCAACGTGTTCTTCGCCTGGCTGCGCTGGCAGTTCTAAATTTCCTGAATTCCGAAAAACGGCGCGGCGGCGAGATAAAAGGAACTTGTCGCCGCCGGCGGCGTCGGAAGGGTATCCCGGCGCGCTGCGCCGATCGCATGCCGTTATTACAGGAGTTTTACCACTATGATCACCAAACATCGTTTACTGCTGGCCTTGGCGCTGTCCGCTACCCTGGCTAGCGGCGCCACTCAGGCTGCCGGGCTGATGGATTCCCTCAGCAGCGCGGCGGGCGAACTGAGCAAGTCGGGCGGCGACAGCAGCGGCGGCATGTCGCTCTCCTCGCTGACCGGCCTGTTGAACGGTGGCGACAAGGCGTTGAGCTCCAGCAGCATGACCAATGCCGCCGGTATCCTGCAGTACTGTGTGAAAAACAACGTGCTGTCGGCTAACGGTGCCGAAGGGGTGAAAGATCAGCTGCTCAGCAAGCTGGGCATCACCAGCACCGAAAACGCCAAGAGCCAGGATTATCAGCAGGGCCTGGGCGGCTTGCTGCAGACCGGCGAAGGCAAGAGCCTGGATCTGAACAGCCTGGGCACCTCGCAGATCACCGAGAAGGTGAAGCAAAAAGCCTGCGATCTGGTGCTGAAACAGGGCAAATCCTTTATTTCATGATGAACGAACGGCGGAGCGCTCCGCCGTTCTTTTTTGCATAAGCTGGAAAAATGAAAAAAACGTTGATGCTTTCCCTGTTGGCGGGGATGACGATGTTGCAGGGGTGTTCCGTGAAATCCAACGATGCGCCGCCACCGCCGCAGGTGAAACCGATCGGCATGGCGAACCCGGCCGACGTGTATTGCACCCAAATCGGCGGCAAGCTGAATGCCAAAGAGAACGCGGCAGGCCAGTATTCCACCTGCACCTTGCCGAGTGGGCAGGAAATTGAAAGCTGGGAACTGTTCCGCCGCGATCACCCGGTGAAAAAGTAACCCTCGCGGCGCCGGCGCTTCCGCCCGGCGCCCGATCAGAATTGGCGATCCCCTATCGACTGCAGCTGCAGGCTGCCGTCTTTTTGTAGCGTCAGCGGCATGCGCCAATCGCTCTGTTTATCCAGGTTGAACGGCCGGGAGCGGAACATGCAGCCGGTCTTGATGTTCTTGATTTTCATGACGTGTTCCGCGTCCGCATTGATTTTCACCTCGAAGCTGCCGGCGGGCGGAATAAAGACTTCCGCCAGCTGCTGCGGTGCCGTCGGCGTTTCCAGCTTGACCAGCACCGCGAAATCGTTGCCCTGATTATCCAGCGTCAGCCGATGCAGACCGGTCGCGGGCAGCCGCGTCGGCTGGTGCAGATAACCGGCTGAGGCGGGCCACGGCTGCCCGGCATTGTCGTGCAGCGGCCCCCCGCACTGTTCACGCGCCTCGCGCAGCGGCATTTCGCGCTTTATCGCGCGGTTGTAATCGGTGGGGGCGGCGAGGCTGAACTCGTCGTCATATTGATGAGCGCGCAGATAGCGCTTGGCGCCGAGCACCGCGATGGCGACCAGCATAAAGAACAAAAATATCCTCAGGCGATTTTTAAAAATCAGCCCGAACAGCTTCCCGGGGAGTTGAAACAGCCACCTTGCGATCGTCAATAACATCGTTTTCCCTTTACGCCCAAGCCGTTACGTCTACGGTAACTTCGCCTGCCTCAGTATAGCCAAAGCGTTGCCTCCGGGCGGCATGCGCCATGAAATTCCTGTTTTTTTACCCCAAACCTTCCTCTAACAGCAACAGCAGCAGGAAGCCGGCAAAGAACATCGCGGTGGCGAACGGTGTCTCTTTTCCGCCTTCATGCGCTTCGACCAGCAGCTCCTCGGTGACCAGGTAGAGCAGGGCGATCAGGCCAAAGGCCAAAAAGGCGGTCAGCCAAAATGCGCCCAGCATGGCCACCGGCGCCCCCAGCAGGCCACCGATGGGCAGCAGCAGCGCCAGGCCGACTATCGCCGCCATGGCCCGCAGCCGCCTGCCGAGAAAGTCTTTCAAATCGCCGACGATCGACAACCCCAGGAACAGCACTTCCAGCGTCAACGCCAGCGTCAACAGCAGACCGGCCTTGGCACCGGCCGCGAAGGCAATACCCAGCACCAGCCCATCGATAAAGATATCGACGCCGACCGCGGCGATAAAACCGACCGGCCCCTGCGCTTTTTCACCTAGTTGCCTAACCAACAGCATTAACAGCACCCCCGCAGCGCCGCCCAGCAACACGGCCAAAGGCGACTGCTGCTTGAGATCGGGCAGGATTTCGGTGGCGGCGGCGGCAAAAACGATGCCGGCGGTAAAGTGATGGATGACGCGCATCGTGGCGGCACCGGGGCGGCGATAGAGTGCCACCGCAGCGCCGATGACGGTGGCTGCGGCGGGAAACAGCGTATAAAGCACGGCGGAGGTCATCGCGTCATAATCCCTTATCGGTGATGTCACTCTCAGTCTAGACGAGCGCCGCCGCTTCAGCGTGGCGAAAAAAATGATTGTTCGATTGTGTACGTTTATGTACATTCGTGATCACTTTAGCGTCACCGGATTTACGCGATGTCCAAACTGTTACCGAATGAACGCCACCAGGCCATTCTCGACGCGCTTCGCCAACAGGGGCGGGTGTTGGCCCTGGAGATGGCGCAGCGGTTGAATACCACCGAAGCCACCATCCGCCGCGATCTGCGCCAGCTGGCGGCGCAGAACCTGTGTAAACGTATCTATGGCGGCGCGCTGGCGCCGACGCCGGCCGAAGGCCCCGTTGCGGCGCGCATGGCGCTCAGCGGCGATGAGAAGCTGACGCTGGCGCAGACCGCGCTGGGGTTGATCGGTGAAGAGCAGCTGATCTTCCTCGATGCCGGCAGCACCCACCTGTATCTGGCGGATATGTTGCCGCGCGATCGGCGTTTGACGGTGGTGACCAATGCATTGAGCATCGCCGGCAAAATGCTGGAACGGCCGGGGATCCGCACCATCCTGATCGGCGGTGAGCTGGATGCGCAGGTTGGCGGCTGCGTGGACGCCAAGGCGGCGGAAGAGATAGATGGTTTCCATTTCGATCTGGTGTTCACCGGCATCTGCGCCTACGACCCGGACGGCGGCTTCTCCGCGCTGAGCTACCAGGACGCCACCTTCAAAAAGCGGCTGCTGACGCGCGCCGGCAGCGTGGCGGTGCTGTGTACCCGCGACAAGCTCAATACCTACGCGCCTTACCCCTTCCTGCCCGCCGGGCGGGTGGATCATCTGGTGACGGCGCGCGGCGCGCACCCGCAGCTCGAGCTGCAGGTGGCGCAGGGCGGCGGCCAGGTTTGGCACAGCGATTTACCGACCGGAGAATGATGATGAAAATAACCCATGTTGCCCTGTGGACCCGTGATATCGACGCGCAGCTGGCGTTTTGGCAGCGCTATTTCAACGGTGAGGCGGGTGAGGAGTACGTCAGCCGCAACCGGCCGGGGTTTGTTTCCCGTTTCGTCAGCCTGGCGGCCGGGCCGACGCTGGAGATCATGCGCGTGCCGACGCTGTTGCCGGCGCAGGCCCTGGAAGAACGGGTGGGCTGGGCGCACATCGCGCTGTCGCTGGGGGATGAACGGCAGGTCGATCGATTGGCGCAGCGCGCGCAGCAGGAGGGTATCCTGCAGTCCGCTCCGCGCTGGACCGGCGACGGCTTCTATGAGGCCGTCATCCGCGATCCGGACGGCAACGCGATCGAAATTACCGCCTAATCACTCCTCTTCGATGCTGGCGAACTGCTCGCCCAGATAATCGAGCAGCAGCCGCACCGCCGGCAATAAACCGCGGCGCGACGGGTAGACCGCATGCACCACGCCGCCCTGCGGCTGCCAGCCGGGCAGCAGCTGGACCAGTTCGCCGCGCAGCATGTCGTCACGCATCATCATCGCCGGCAGCTGAACGATGCCGGCGCCGGCGATGGCGGCGGTGCGCAGCATCAGCATGTCGTCGGTGACCAGCCGCGGCGTGTGTTCCCACTCGACCCGTTCACCCTGCGGGCCGGTCAGCCGCCATTGGTGCTGAGCGCGCGCCGGGCCGAGATCGAGCGTCGGGTATTTACGCAGGTCTTCCGGCGTGTGCGCCGGCCCGAGGGTGCGCACCAGCGCCGGGCTGGCGGCGACGCACCAGGTGCGCTGCGCCAGGATCTTCAGCACCAGATCGCTGTCTTCCAGCGGCGGCGGCCGCACGCGGATCGCCAGATCCAACCCTTCCCCCACCACGTCCACCCGGCGGTTGGTGGCCTCCAGATGCACCGTCACCTTCGGATAGTCGGCCATAAAGGCCGCCACCATGCTGCCGACGCGGGTGTGCAGGATCGCCACCGGGCACGACATGCGCACCGTGCCGCAGGGCTCGGCGCGCGTCTGTTCGATCGCCTGCTGCGCCGCTTCCGCTTCCACCAGCATCGCCTTGCAGTGTGCGTAATAGTTTTGGCCGACCTCGGTCACCGAGAAACGCCGCGTCGAGCGCTGGATCAGGCGCACGCCCAGCCGCTCTTCCAGCAGCGCCACGCGGCGGCTGAGCTTGGATTTGGGAATGCCCAGCGCCCGGCCGGCGGGAGCAAATCCCTGGTGATCGACCACGCTGGCGAAGAAAAACAGATCGTTCAGATCGGTCAGCATCGTATCCCTTATCGTTCTACCAGTAGAACGCTGAGTGTACATCTTGCCTACTACTGCAGCAAACCCCGACAGATTAAACTTCTGCCATCAACTTAAGGCCGTGAGGTCTGAAACGGGAGTTCAAGATGAAAAAAATCCTCGGTATTCACAACAGCCCGGAAGCACATTGGGTCGGTAACGGTTTCCTGGTGAATTCGCTGTTCTCTTATAACGATTTGGGGGCGGAAATGAGCCCGTTCCTGCTGCTGGATCATGCGGCGCCCACCAAATTCCGCTCTGCCTCCGGCACCCGCGGCGTGGGTCAGCATCCGCATCGCGGGTTTGAAACGGTGACCATCGTCTATCAGGGCGAAGTGGAACACCGCGACTCGACCGGCAGCGGCGGGGTGATTGGCCCCGGCGACGTCCAGTGGATGACCGCCGCCTCCGGCATTCTGCACGAAGAGTTCCATTCGCGGGACTTCTCGCGCAAGGGCGGCACCATGGAAATGGTGCAGCTGTGGGTCAACCTGCCGGCCAAGGACAAAATGGCCGAGCCCGGTTACCAGACGCTGCTAAACGCCGATATTCCGGTGGTTCCGCTGGCGGACGGCGCAGGGCAGGTGCGGGTGATCGCCGGTGACTTTGGCGGCCACGCCGGCCCGGCACGCACTTTCAGCCCGCTCAACGTGTGGGATATGAAGCTGAATGCCGGCCACACCACCACGCTGACGGTGAAAGAAGGCCATACGCTGGCGCTGGTGATGCTGCATGGCGCGATCCTGGTCAACGGCGAAGAGGTGGTGCGCGAAACCCAAATGGTGCGTTTCGACCGGGCGGGGGATTCGATCACGATTGAAGCCAACAACGACGTCGCGCTGCTGGTGCTGAGCGGCGAACCGATCGATGAGCCTATCGTCGGCTACGGCCCGTTCGTCATGAACAGCGACGCGGAAATCCAGCAGGCGTTCCGCGACTTCAACAGCGGCAAGTTCGGTAGCATGAACGCCGAAGCGAGCGCCGGCTGACCTTGGTGCCTGGGGCGGGACGTGTTCCCCGGCCCAGGCGCTACACTTAAACCTCAACGCCCCGTCCCAGCGGCGGGGCGTTTCATCCGCAACATCAACCCCCACAGGAGTAAAACCATGACTGCAAATTACAAGCGCCTCGACAAGGACCAGGCCGCCGTATTGCTGGTGGATCATCAGGCAGGGCTGCTTTCGCTGGTGCGCGATATCGATCCCGATCGGTTTAAAAACAACGTGCTGGCGCTGGGTGATTTAGCGAAGTACTTCAATCTGCCGACCATTCTGACCACCAGTTTCGAAAACGGCCCCAACGGCCCGCTGGTGCCGGAGCTGAAGGCCCAATTCCCCGATGCCCCTTTTATTCCTCGCCCCGGCCAAATCAACGCCTGGGACAACGACGACTTCGTCAAGGCGGTAAAAGCCACCGGCCGTAAACAGCTGATCATCGCCGGTGTAGTGACCGAAGTGTGCGTGGCATTCCCGGCGCTGTCGGCGCTCAATGAAGGCTTTGAGGTCTTTGTGGTGACCGACGCCTCCGGCACCTTCAATGAGCTGACGCGTCAGTCGGCCTGGAGCCGCATGGAAGCCGCCGGCGCGCAGCTGATGACCTGGTTCGGCGTCGCCTGCGAGCTGCACCGCGACTGGCGCAACGACATCGAAGGCCTGGGCACGCTGTTCTCCAACCATATCCCGGACTACCGCAATCTGATGACCAGCTATAACACGCTGACGAACGGTAAATAATGCGATAGATGGGCAGTATTCCCTGCCCATCATTTGTATCTAGATTCTGTATAAGTACCAATAATGGTTCACTCGCTATAAATTTCCATCTGTTAATACTTATCTCTTTTTATTGTGATCGGCTGTAGGTCTTTGTGTTCCTATTTTGATTAAGGCCATTTGTTCTGCTATATAACTAATAATTAATGTTAATTCTATTAAATATTGACGGAGTTCTATTTAAGAACCCCGCTTTTTTGCAAGAAAAGCACTTTTGAACGTGTGATTTAAGACTACAGCGACTTAACACAGCAGAGGGACGGTTGATGAATGCATTCAGAGATAAGCTTAAGGCCCATGTTCTTCATGTGGCCTCTGTTGGCCAGCATTGCAATACTGAGGAAACGACTAAGCAGGCATTAATTTTGCCGTTATTAGAAACCTTAGGCTTTCACCCGTATGATCCCACTAAAGTGAAGGCAGAGTATGGTGCTGATTTTCCAGGTGTTAAGGTGGGTGAACGCGTTGATTACGCCCTTTTTTGCCATGCAGTTCCCGTCATGTTCATCGAGGCGAAGTCTTTCAGTCAAAATCTGTCAAACCATAGCCCCCAGCTATCTCGTTATTTTAATGCGACACCAGAGGTCACGGTTTCTGCAATAACCAATGGAAAAGAATGGCGATTTTTCACCGATCTGAAAGATAAGAACATCATGGATGATACGCCATTCCTGAAAATAGATTTTAATAATCTAAATGATTCTGATATTGATCAGCTATATAGATTTAGGCACGACCAATTTCAGCCTGAAGCATTGCGGACGTTAGCTGAAGAAAGTATCTATCTGACTTCATTTACAAAAACTATCAGCGCCAGCCTTCGAGACGTTGATTCAGATTTTGTTCGTTATGTGGCAAGTCGTTCTAACGTTCAGCGTCAGCTAAACCAACGTTTTTTGGACACAATAACGCCATTGGTTCGTTTGGCTGTTGAAAAAGCGGTGAGTGCGATGGTCGTTTCTGGCCTGTCAGTGACGTCGGAAAATGTTGTAGCGTCTGAATCCTCAGATGAAGGTGAAACGCAAAACAGACCCGATCCGCTCGCCCCGATCGTTGATCCCGAAAATAGTAAAATAGTGACGACCTTTGCAGAAAGGTGCTTGTTTGACAATGTGGCGATGATCTTGGGCGCTGAGGCAGAGCTGATTGCGAAAGACACGGAAAGCTATTACAGCATCCTCTTTCAAGGGAAGACGACGCGATGGGTTCTGCGTTATTTCGACAATAAGCAACGCCCAACCATTTTGCTTCCGCTTGAGATAGACGATGCCAGGCTGGCTGAGATAACTCGTGCCGGGCTGGAGTTGGCTGCAGGGGGGCATATCATTATCGACCGCCCGGAAAATATTTTGCGGCTAACGGGTTTGATCGTTGATTCTTACCAATATTGTATTAATGACGAAAACTTTAGGCAGAAGAGAAAAGATAAGCAGGAAAGCTAGCTCATACCCCGTTAAGGGGGGATTAGAAAAATAACATGAAGAGTTTCCACGTAGGGTGGCATGCGCTGTGTGGAAGGATGGAAAAGTCGGAATGCTTACCAAATCTTCTGTTTTCATCACGTTAGACGCGGGATGTAAGCAAAACGTAGCGGGGCGAAAAGGTAGCGAAAAGCGGCTTTCTCATGGGTCGGGGGCGGGGTAGCGTAATCCCGAACCCGGCAAATGAGGCTAATTCAATGAAACAAGCAATCAAGATCCTGGCGCTGCCCTGCATGGGCATGGCGCTGTTGTTCAGCGCGAGCGCGATGTCGGCCCCTGAGGCGCCTGCGGCCAAAGCGTTGCCGCCTGTGGCGGATGAACCGATGCGCATGCCGCCTTTCCCGGGCGGGCACCCGCCCAAGCCGGGGTTCTGCCACGGCGGCGAACTGTTCTGCGCCACCTCGGCCAGCGACAATCCGGTGGAAACCATCAACAAACTGACGGCGGTGATCCCGGCGGGCAGCGCCAAGCATTACGAGGTGCGCGTCGCGGTGGTGGCCGTGCCTGACGCCCCGCCTGCGCCTTAACGGGCCCTGTCATCCCGCTCTGGTTCGCACGCTCAAGGCGCGTTAGGCTAAGGCGAGCGTTTATCGGGAGGCGGGATGACCCTTTTAGCACAACTGCCCTGTCTCCAGCCCGGCGAGTGCGCGCTGTTGTTCGACGGCGAATGCAATCTGTGTCACGGGCTGGTGAGGTATCTTATTCGCGCCGATCGGCAGCGGCGCATTCTGTTGGCGACGGTGCAATCCGTCGAAGGGCAGGCGATCCTGCAGGCGCTGGGATTGCCGACCGATCGTTTCGATTCCGTGGTCTATGTTGAGCAGGGGCGCTGTTGGCTGCGTTCGGCGGCGCTGTTCCAGGCGTTGCGCCAATTGGGGTGGCCGCATCGCGCGCTGGCGCTGGCGCGTTACCTGCCGCCGCGGCTGGCGGACAAGGTCTACGATGCGGTTGCCGGCAATCGCTACCGGCTATTTGGCCGCAACGACGGCACCGGTTTGCCGGGCGCCGACCAGCCCGGGCGCTATCTGCCCCGGCGGCGGGAACCGCCGGCCTGAGCTTTACGCTTCTTTACCATCCAACCGCTTGAAATATCAACACTCCGGCTCCATATAATGGAACGTTCAGCCAACAAGGAGCGCGTATGGGAATCAGTGAAGAAGAGCACATCCGCCGTTTGACCCAGGAGAAGAACGACATGGGCAATACGGCGAAATGGGTGGCGATCGTTTCCGCCGTGTACTTTGCCTTGATGGTGTTTTACGGCCACCCGACCGGCGTATTGGCGATGTCGGGCGCGGTGTTCATCGTTTCTACCGCCACCTGGCTGAAAAAGCGTCAGAAGGTCAAATCTTACCGCATGGCGTTGGCCAAAATCAGCGACGATCAGCCCTGATAGTCGCCGCGCTTTAGCGTATACACCAGGCTCGGCGCTGCGCCGGGCACGTCATCCAGCGTATCCACCCGCTGCATGCCAATCTTTTCCAGCACCCGCCACGAAGCCTGATTCTCCGCGCGCACAATGGCAGAAATCTCACCCACCTCCAGACCGACAAACCCGTATTGCAGTGAAGCCCGCGCCATCTCGGTGGCCAGCCCCATGCCCCACACCCGGGTGTCGAAGCGATAGCCGAGGTTAACGGTGCGCTGCGCGCCGAGCGGTTTCCAGGACAAGCCGCCAAAGCCGATAACCCAATCCGACCGTTCGCGCAGGGCGAGCGCCCAGGAGCCGTAGCCGTGTTGCCGCCAGACGGCGAGCCGCTCCTGCAGCGCCAAAGCGGCCTGCGCTTCGCTGGTGAGCGGGCCGGCGGGGTTGAAGCGTTGGGTTTGCGGATCGCCAAAGATGGCGTAGAAACGTTCGAGGTCCGCCATCACCGGCGGCCGCATCTGCAGGCGCTCGCTGAAGTACGGGGCTGAAGGATTAAAGCTCGGCATCGTTTCTCCCGGCCGGATCAATGAACAGCGTTCACTGTAGTCCAGATCGGCGAAACGGGAAATCCCCCTCTGCGGGTGAGAGGGGGAGAGGAGCATTACAGGAAGGAATCGTCGTCGTCGTTGTAATCGTCGTCGGCGTAGTCCGTGTCATCCTGATAGTTGGCGTTCTGGAAGCCGTTGTCCTTATTCAGGAAGCTGCCGCCGTCGCCGTTGTTGAAGGTATCAAGGTTGTTGGAGGCGTCGAAATTGCGCATCGCGCTGTCGTCCAGCGGTGCCGGGTTTTCTTCGATAATATTCACGATTTCCTGCGGCTGCGAATGGCGGAACATGCCGGTCAGCATGTCGGCCAATACCACGCCGCCGGCGACGCCCGCCGCGGTTTGCAAAGCCCCACCCAGGAAGCCGCCGGCGCGCGAAGGCGCCGCCTGCTGCGGTTGGGCATAGGCTGGCTGCTGCGGCTGTGAGTAGCCCCCTTGCTGCGCGTTGTTCCAGGCCGCCGTATTTTGCTGCTGCGCCTGATACTGTTCACGCGGGCTTGGCGTACTGCGGCTGCCGCCGCCGAACAGGCCGGCCAGGAAGCCGCCGCTGCTCTGTTGGCCGCTGGCGGTTTGCTGCAGCTGCGCGACCTGGGCTTCCAGCTCTTTGACCCGCTGGTCCATCTGTTTGAGCGCCGCTTCCTGAATGATCATTGCCTGCGCCATGTAATAAGGGGCGGAAGGCTGCTCGCGAATATGCTGATTAATTTGCTGTTCTGCCTGGAGATCCCGTGGGCCCGTCTTGGTCTCGGCTTCTTTCAGGCGGCCAAACAGACCATCGATAAGGCGTTGTTCTTCGGATTGCATAGGCGTACCTCGGGAGATAAATAACGGTGCTGGATGATCGTTGTCATCGGTAACAATCACCCTAGCGCGTTTGCATGAACCAATAAATAAATGGCGGGTAAACCTGTCTATGAATTTGTTACCAATTACGGCAGCGGGATCAGCATTACCAGCTTCAGACCGCCGTGCTCCGCCGGATGGAAGGTGAGCTGGCGATAGCGCAGCGCACCTTGCTGAGGGTGCTCGAACGCGCGCTCGCCGCCTTCGCGCGCCATCACGTCATGCTGTTTCCACCAGTGATTAAAGTCCGCGCTGTTGTGCGTCATGTTGCGCACGAAGGCGCGCATCTCTTCGGTGTTTTGGTGATGGCTGGTCTCGGCGCGAAACTCAGCCACCACGCGGCGGGCACGTTCTTCCCAATCGCTGACCAGCGTTTTCGCCAATGGGTGGAAGAACATGAAGTGCAGCAGGTTGGGGCTGTTGGCCACATCCAGCCAGCCGCTGAACAGCGCCGCCGCCTGCGGGTTCCAGGCGACGACGTTCCAGGTCACGTCCAGCAGGTAGCAGGGCACCGTCATTTGGTGCACGCTTTGCAGCACCGCGTCGTTGGCGGTTTCGCGGTGCGTTTCCTGCTCGGGATCGGCGACGCGGGCCAGGGTAAACAGGTAGTGGCGTTCGGCGGGGCCGAGCCGCAGCGCCTTGGCGATGCGTGCCAGCGTATAGGGGGAAATGGACACCTCGCGCCCCTGTTCGATCCAGGTATACCAGGTGGCGCTGATGCCGCTGATTTGCGCCAGCTCTTCGCGCCGTAGGCCGCTGGTGCGGCGGCGCGAGGAGCTGGGCAGGCCGAGCATTTCCGGCGTGATGCGCTCGCGGTGCGCGCGCAGGAATGCGCCGAGGGCCTTTGGCCCGGATAAGGCTTCTGATGACATAGCGTGGTACCTATTTATACCAGGATAACTGCTCATATTGTACCCGTATAGTAGCCTGATTATAGTAGCCGAAAGCCTTCAGGCACAGGCGCAAGCCGGATAATAACGGGAGCAAACATGAGCATCAGCAACAGCCATAAAAACGCGGTAGACCGGCAGTTCGGCGAGCAGGCCAACGCTTACTTAACCAGCGCGGTGCACGCGCAGGGCAAGGATTTACAACGCCTTGCACAGTTACTGGAACCGCATGCCGGCGCGCGTTTGCTCGATCTGGGCTGCGGCGCCGGGCACGCCAGCTTCACGGCGGCGGCCAGGGTGGCGCAGGTGGTGGCCTACGATCTGTCGGCGCAAATGTTGGCGGTGGTGGAGCAGGCGGCAGCGGAAAAAGGCTTGAGTAACATTCAGCTGCAGCAGGGCGTGGCGGAGTCTTTACCGTTTGAGGACGCCAGCTTCGATCTGGTCATCAGCCGCTATTCGGCGCACCACTGGCACGACGTTGGCCAGGCGCTGCGTGAGGTCAAGCGGGTACTCAAGCCGGGCGGCAGAGCGATCTTCATGGACGTGGTCTCGCCGGGGCATCCGCTGCTGGATATCTACCTGCAAACCGTGGAAGTGCTGCGCGACACCTCGCACGTGCGCAACTATGCGCCGGGCGAGTGGCTGGCGTTATTGACCGAAGCCGGGCTGGTGGTGCGCGAGGTGACGTCGGATCGGTTGATGCTGGAGTTCGGCAGCTGGGTGGCGCGCATGCGCACGCCGGCGCATTTCGTTACCGCGATCCGCGCGCTGCAGCAAAGCGTGTCGCAGGAGGTCGCGGCGCACTTCGCCATTCAGCCGGACGGCTCCTTTACCAGCGATATCATGATGTTTGACGTGACGAAGGGCTGAAAGCAACGGGGCAGCCGATGAAGGCTGCCCCGTGAAACGCTATCGGCTGCGATGCGCTTATTTTTTATCTTCCAGCAGGCAGCGGTAGATCAGGCCGCCGATAATGCCGCCGACCAGCGGCACCAGCCAGAAGACCCACAGCTGCTGCAGCGCCCAGGTGCCCTGGAAGATCGCTACACCGGTGCTGCGCGCCGGGTTGACGGAGGTGTTGGTCACCGGGATGCTGATCAGGTGGATCAGGGTCAGCGTCAGGCCGATCGCCAGCGGGGCAAAGCCTGCCGGCGCGCGTTTGTCGGTCACGCCATGAATAACGATCAGGAAGAAGGCGGTCAGCACCAGCTCAATCACGATGGCTGATTGCAGGGAATAACCGCCCGGTGAGTGTTCGCCGTAACCGTTGGAGGCGAAACCGCCCGCGGTGGCGTCGAAACCGGCTTTGCCGCTGGCGATCAAATACAGCACCGCCGCTGCGGCGATACCGCCGATCACCTGTGCGATCACGTAAGGGATCACGTCTTTCGCCGCGAAACGGCCGCCGGCGAATAAGCCGACGGTGATCGCCGGGTTAAAGTGCCCGCCGGAAATATGGCCGACGGCATAGGCCATCGTCACCACGGTCAGACCGAAAGCGAGCGCGACGCCGAGGAAACCAATACCCAGCTGTGGGAATGCTGCGGCTAATACTGCGCTACCACAACCACCAAACACCAACCAAAATGTGCCAAAAAATTCAGCAAAAAGTCGCTTTGACATAGATTCCATCCTGCGGAATAGACTAACGGGCGTTAGCACTAAAAACTATAGAACAGCTTTTTCAGTTCATGCAGATATTCTATAGAATTTTCTTAATGCACCTTGAATAACGGCGGTATTAAATCCCCGGTATTTTATTTTGTCTATGAGAAAAACACCGTTTTTTGCCGTGCTGGCGTGCGTTTGCCGATTTTTTTATCTTTGCCATAAGAATTTACCCTAAGCGAAATGACGGGCTATTTTCGGGCGATTTTTTCCAGCGGTTTTCTCCATTCAATATCCCCAGGTTAATTGCTAATTTCTATTTGCCAGCCAACCTATTGCCTATTGCACATTTGACGAATTGCCTGTTGTCATCTAGGTGTCATGCTAAATTAATATCTTCGTCTGCCTGATAACGCTTCATTCAACCTCGGGTAAAAACCATGAAAATAAAATCGCTCTCCCTGCTGTTGGCTTCACTGTTTCCTGTATTCACCTACGCTGCAGATATTGAGGTGGCGCGTTATCTGGTCGGCTTCCCCGGCGGGGAACGCGTCGCCTATCAGGGGGCGTTCGCCAAGAATTTCCCGCAGGGGCTGCCGGTGGGGATCGGCTCCGGGCTGACGTTCAATCGCAAGCAGGGCGACGATCTGGTGCTGACGACGCTGACCGATCGCGGCCCGAATGCCGATGCCCCGGCGGTGGGCAAGCAAGAAGCCAAGATTTTCGCCAACCCGCAATTCGTGCCCCTGTTGATGGACATTCGTATCGGCGGCGGCAAGGCCGTGGCCGAGAATGCACGGCCCTTGCATGACGAAAAAGGGCCGATTAGCGGGCTGCCGCTGCCGAGCGAGCTGATTGGTTCCACGAACGAAGTGGCGTTGAACGACGCGTTGCAGCCGCTGCCCGGCGATCGCCGCGGGTTGGATACCGAAGGCATCATCGGTGACGGCAACGGCGGCTATTGGCTGTGCGATGAGTACGGTCCGTTTCTGATCCATGTCGACGGCAACGGTAAAATTCTCGCCAAATACGGCCCAATGCCGCAGGCCGGCGAGCAGGCGGTGGCGAGTGGTTTGCCGAACATCCTGAAGTGGCGCCAGCCCAACCGCGGTTTTGAGGGGCTGACCCGGATGCCGGATGGGCGCATTCTGGCGGCGGTGCAGAGCACGCTGGATGTCGATGGCAAAAGCAAGAACAAGGCGCAGTTTACCCGGCTGGTGAGCTTCGATCCGCGCAATGGCAAAACCGCCATGTACGGCTATCCCATCGATATCGACAGCTATAAAAAAGCCAAAGACGCCAAGATTGGCGATGTGGTGGCGTTGGACAACCAGCGCATCCTGTTGATTGAACAAGGAACCGGTAAAGATAAGACGATGATCAACAAGATCTATCTGGTGGATCTCGCGCAGGCCAGCGATCTGAGCGCGTTTGACGGCCAGGGGAAAGCGCTGGAGTTCGACGATGCGAAAGATCTCGCCAAACGCGGCGTGAAGCTGGCGCAGAAACAGGAAGTGGCGGACCTGCGCCAGTTGGGCTGGCGCCAGGAGAAAGCGGAAGGGTTGGCGCTGATCGACGATCGCACGCTGGCGGTGATTAATGACAACGATTTCGGCCTGCAGGCCAAGCTGGTGGACGCATCGCCAAAGAGCAAGAAAATCGGCGATTATCAGCTGGAGAAAGAAGGGCGGCTGAGCCTCGACGGTGACAAGACCGACGCCCGTATCGAATTGCGCCCGCTGGAGCAGCCGGAGTCGCTGAGCGAGCTCTGGGTGCTCACCTTGCCGCATCCCTTGAAGTGAGACAGCGGGGGCGATAGCGCCCCCGTCAGACCGTTGACAAAGGAGGAAAAAACGTGGTTTTTCCTCCTTTGTGGCCATCAACCGAAAATCAATAAATTGATTTTCCTTATTTTTTATCCGCTGCTCTCTGCAAACCCGGCAATGGCATGAGGTTTGTCATCAATCTCACAGCGGGGGCGGTGACGCCCCCGTTTGCTTCAGGCTTCCGCGTGCCGCTGCGGCGCTCTGCCGCGCGAGATGCTCTCCCACACCGCCACCACCACCATGATCAGCGTCGTCAGGCCATTGACCATCAGCAGATCGGTGAAATAGGCGACGGGGGCCAATACCGCCAGCGCCAGCAGCCCCACCAGGTGCGACAGCGGAAAGCGATGATACACCAGCCGTTTATACAGCGCGTTGGCGAACAGGTAGAGTGCCGGGCCGAGCAGCAACACCGCCGCCGTGGCGTTTTGGATGCGGCCGTCGGGATGGGCGATCACCAGCTCGTTGGCCACGGCGCAGACGATGATCGCCCCCACCAGCGCGACGTGCACGTAATGGAAGTAAGCGCCCAGCTGGCCGGGGTTTTCCGCCTGGCTGATGGCATGGCTGCCGGCTTTGCTGCTGGTGTCGAAGTAGACCCACCACATCGCCAGGCTGCCGAGAAAGGCCACCAGCGAGGCGATGAGCACCGGCAGGCTCCAGCTTTCCATCTCGCTCAGGGTGGCGCCGGTGATCAGAATGGTTTCCCCCAGCGCCACGATCACGAACAGCTGGCAGCGTTCCGCCAGATGGTGACCCTCGATGGTCCATTCGCTGCTGCTGTCCGAGCGCCCCAGCACCGGCAGCCGGAAGCCGAACATCGGCGAGACGTATTCGCACAAGACCGCGACCGCCCACAGCGCCAGGCGGGCGTTGCCTTCCGCCAGCCCACCGGCGATCCAGAAGACGGCGGAGATGCACAGCCAGCCGAGGATGCGGTGAAAGTTTCGTTTTAACGGATGACCGGGCGCCAGCAGGCGCAGTACCGTGACGGAGCGCCCGACCTGAATGGCGACATAGAACAGCGCGAAGATCAGGCCGCGCTCGCCAAACGCCTGCGGCAGCGCGGCGGCGGCGAACAGCCCCAGCAGCATGATAGCGAACAGCAGCAGGCGGATCTGACGGGTATCCGGATTGAACCAGTTGGTGACCCAGGCGGTGTATTGCCAGGCCAGCCAGACGGCGAACCACAGCAACAGGGTTTCCAGCGCGCCAGTCAGCGTCAGGTGATGCAACAGATAGTGGGAAAGTTGGGTCACGGCGAAAACGTAGATCAGATCGAACAGCAGCTCGGAAAACGAGACTGAAGCGCCCTGACCGTCACGCACGCGCAGCAGGTTTTGCGACATAAGCGTTCTTCCTTAAAAGGGTAAGCCACAAAATCAGCGTAGCTCAGCGCGCCCCGGCGGGTAAAAAATCTTAAATAGCGGCGGCGCGCGTTCTTTCTTTCTCCCCGTCTTTAATTGTTCATCAAATAAGGGTAAGGTGAACCCTATAAAGTCATTTCCGCCTTAAAATACACACTCGCTCTCACTTCCTCCTTATTCTCCTCACAATGATTGATGTTCTTTACGTTGCATGACGTCCGTTTTCATTGGCTAGCGGATAATTAACATCACTGACAACGAGCTAATAAACAAGAACACCTGGAGTCAATCATGAAACTTATCCCAAGCATCGCAGCAGTATTGATCGCCGCCGCTTCCTTCTCCACTTTCGCCGCGCCGCTGTCGTCGGTGAAACAGGTCAACAGCGAACAGGCCGCCAATCTGCAAAGCCTCGGCGTGGTGTCGGTTTCCGGCATTAGCGGCTCACCGCATGACGCCATTCACGCCCTGAAAGAAAAAGCCGCGGCGGACGGCGCCGGCCATTACCGCATTATCGGTCTGGACACCCCCGGGGATTCCAGCAACTGGCGCGGCAATGCGGAAATTTATCGCTAAGCGTTGGTTTTTTACCCTCTGGCCACGGCAACGTGGCCAATAAAATAAACGGTCGTAATAATTATCTGATAGGGCGCGCGTGGGCGGCTTATTTTCAGGTCATTATTACGACCGTTTTTCATTTTTCCGCTGCGGCTGAGGTTGCATTTTATTACAACTGTGTCCGCCGCTTTCGGAATCATGTTAATGAATACTTAAGAAATTCGGCTCACATTGAGGACTTAACCCAAGGAGGCCTCAATGTTAAATGCGACCCGGCTGCAACTGATGAATCACTTCGCTTACCTGCAGCAATTTATGGCTTCACCGCGCACCGTCGGTACGCTGGCGCCTTCTTCCCCGTGGCTGTGCCAGGCGATGCTGAACCAGGTTGAATGGACCCGGGCGCTGTCGATCGCGGAGCTGGGGGCGGCGGACGGCGTATTGACCAAACGCATTCTGGGGCGGATGCGCGCCGATGCGGCGCTGGAGGCTTTCGAGATCCAACCGCATTTCGTGCATCGGCTGCGGGGGATAGACGATCGGCGGCTGCAGGTGATGGCCCATTCGGCGACACAAATGGCCACGGATTATGACGTGGTGTTTTCCTGCCTGCCGCTGCTGTCGATCCCGGTCAGGATCAGCGTGCGCATCCTTCAGCAGGCCCGGCAGCGGCTGCTGGCGCGCAACGGCACGCTGGTGCTGTTCCAATACAGCCACCTGTCGGAAAAATTGCTGTCCCGCTATTTTCACTGGAAGCGCCTGCGGGTGGTGCGCAATTTCCCGCCGGCGCTGGTGTATGTCTGTACGCCGCGTTAACTACAGCGTTTTCACCATCACAACCACGTCTTCGTCATACTGCCGCCGGCGCTCCAGAGGTTGCCAACCCCAGCCGGCGTACAGCGCTTCCGATTTGTCGGTGATGAGATGCAAAATCGAATGATGGCGCTGCCGCGCCGCTTCGACGATCGCCATCTCCAGGCGGTGGGCAATGCCCTTGCGGCGGTGATCGGGATGCACGAAGACGCCGGCCAGCCACGGGGTGAGATCCTGGCGCTGATGATCGTCGCTGGGCCACAGGCTGGCCATGCCCACCGGGCGATCGCCGTCGATCATCATCAGCGTCAGGTGATCGCCGCTTGGCCGGCTGCATTGGGCGAAGCGCAGCTGGGTGCGCTCCAGCGTGCCGCCGCGTTGTGAACCCCACTGGCCGAAGGCCCAGGCGGCGCACACATCGGCAAACTGCGGGCACTCCGACAGCGGAATAATGCGTTGATCCATGGATGTCTCCCTATTTTGGTGGTTTCCGCTCTATTTAACCGATTTCCCCGCCATTTTTTTAACTTTTTAAAGCCGCTCTTTTAGCGGTTTCGCCATGTTTCGCCGCGCGCCCGGCGCCGTTTCCCGGATTTCTTTTGGCAATCGCCGTGCAGGATTGCAAGTGCTAATGAGAGTGATTATCATGCGCACACTATTTCCCCCGTGTCGGCTTAATCATGCGCAATTCCCTCATTTTACTGCTGCTTTCCCTGTGCTTCGGCGTGTTCTCCGCTCAGGCGAAGACGGTGACCGATATCACCGGCCGCCAGGTCGTGGTGCCGGACAACCCGCAGCGCATCGTGGTGGGGGAAAGCCGCATGCTGTATACGCTGGCGCTGCTGGAGCCGGGCAACCCGGCGCAGCGCATCGTCGGCTGGCCGGCGGATCTGGCGCGGTTCGATGCGCAAAGCTGGCAGCTCTATACGCAGAAGTTCCCGCAGATCGCCGCGATCCCCATTATCAGCGGCAATAATTTCCGCCAGGTCAATATTGAAAGCCTGCTGCAGCTGAAGCCGGATCTGGTGATCCTGGCGCGCTACGCGCGTGAAGACGGCGATAACGATCTGCTGGTTTCCGCGCTGAACAAGGCCGGCGTGGCGGTAATCTACGTCGATCTGCGCATCGATCTGCTGAACAACACCGTGCCGAGCGTACGGCTGCTGGGCGAAGTGCTCAATCGCCAGCAGCGCGCTGAGCAGTTCATCGCGTTTTATCAGCAGCATATGGCTGTGATTCAGCAGCGGCTGGCGGGCTATCAGGGGCCGAAGCCCAAAGTGATGCTGCACCTGCATCTGGGGCGGCGCGACACCTGCTGCACCACCGCCGCGCATGGCAACCTTGGCGATCTGCTGACCTTCGCCGGCGGCGACAACATCGCCAACGCCAGCGTCAAAGGGGTGTACGGTGAGCTGAACCCGGAAACCATCCTGAGCGCCAATCCCGACGTTTACCTCGCCACCGGCATGGCCGGGCCGCAGGGCAAGCGGCTGTCCGATCTGCGCCTCGGGCCGCAGGTCAGCCAACAGGACGCCGCCGACAGCTTCCGCCGGCTGATCGCCACACAGCCGATGCTGGCCAGCCTGCAGGCGGTGAAGCATCACCGCGCCTGGAGCGTCTGGCACAACTTTTACCTCAGCCCGTACCACGTGGTGCTGGTCGAGATGTTCGCCAAAGCGTTTTACCCGGATCTGTTCGCCGACATTAACCCGCAGCAGACCTTCCAACAGCTGTATCAGCAGTTTTTGCCGTTACCTTTTTCAGGGACCTATTGGAGTCAGTTAGATAATGAATAACAACAAGCGCGGCTGGTGGTGCGCATTGCCTTTGGCGGCCTGCGCGACATCGCCGACGTGGGCGGCGGAGAAAGCCGCGCCGCAGGAAGAGAGCCTGGTTGTGGTCGGCCGCAAAGATGCCGACGGCGTGCAGAGCTATCAGCCGTTGACCAGCGTCACCGGCACCCGCAGCGAAACCAACCTGCTGAACGTGCCGCAGGCGATCGACGTGGTGCCGCAGCAGGTGATTACCGATCAGGCGGTCAGCAGCCTGGACGAAGCGCTGTACAACGTCAGCGGCATTACCCAGGCCAACACGCTGGGCGGCACCCAGGACGCGGTCATGAAACGCGGCTTCGGCGACAACCGCGACGGCTCCATTCTGCGCGACGGCGTGCGCTCGGTGCAGGCGCGCAACTTTACGCCGACCACCGAGCGGGTGGAGGTGCTCAAGGGGCCGGCCTCGATGCTGTACGGCATGGGCGAGCCGGGCGGGATGATCAATATGATCACCAAAAAACCCCAGCTGCAGCAGCACACCCACGTGGAAGGCTGGGGCAGCAGCTTCAACGGCGGCGGCGGCCAGCTCGACGTTACCGGGCCGCTCGGCACGTCGGGGTTTGCCTATCGCATGATCGTCGATCACGATGAAACCGATTACTGGCGCAACTTTGGCCGCAATCGCCAGACAGTGATCGCGCCGTCGTTGATGTGGTACGGCGAGAACACCACCGTGCGCTTGGCCTATGAACATATGGAATATCTGGTGCCGTTCGATCGCGGCACCATTATCGATTCGCGCACCGGCAAACCGGTGAATACGCCGCGCGATCGCCGTTTTGACGAGGCCTATAACGCCACCCGCGGCGATCAGGACAGCATTACCCTGCAGATCGATCAAACGCTCAACGAGCGCTGGAAAAGCTCGCTGACCTACGCCTACAGCCGCAACAGCTACAGCGACAACCAGGCGCGCGCCACGGCGCTGAACCCGGTGACCGGCGTGTTGAGCCGCCAGGCCGACTCGACCGCCAACGCCGTCAGCCACGCCAACGCGGTGCAGCTGACGCTCAATGGCGACGTGGACTGGGGCAGCATCAACCACCAGATGCTGTTCGGCTTCGATTTTGAAGATAACCGCACCTACCGCGGCGACATGATCCGCGGCAAAAAGAACAGCGATTTCAATATCTATCATCCGGTATACGGCCTGATGCCGCCGTCGACGGCGGTCAGCGCCAAAGACAGCGACCAGCGGGAAAACCTCACCAGCTACGGTTGGTTTATGCAGGATTCCATCCAGCTAACCGATAAATGGCTGGTGATGGGCGGGCTGCGTTACGATGCTTTCGACGTCTATGCCGGCAAGGGGCGGCCGTTCCAGGCCAATACCGACAGCTCGGACAGCAAGCTGGTGCCGCGCGCCGGGGTGGTGTACAAGCTGACGCCTTATGTGTCGCTGTACAGCAGCTATACCGAGTCGTTCAAGCCGAACTCTTCCATCGCCACCCAAATTGGTTCGCTGCCGCCGGAGCAGGGCAAGTCGTGGGAAGTCGGCGGCAAGCTGGCGTTGCCGAACGGCGTCACCGGCACGCTGGCGCTGTTCGACATCACCAAGCGCAACGTGATGGTCAATGAGCTGGTGGAGGGCGAAACCGTGACGCGCACCGCCGGGCGTGTGCGTTCGCAGGGCGTGGAGCTGGACGTAGCCGGTAACCTCACCGATTCGCTGAGCCTGATCGGCTCCTATGCGTATACCGACGCGCGGGTGGTGGACGATCCGGACAACAAGGGGAAAGAGATGACCAACGTGGCGCGCCACACCGCCTCGCTGTTCCTGACCCAGAACCTGGGCAGCCCGGGCCTGTACAGCGGCGATGAGGTGCGCATTGGCGCCGGTGCGCGCTACGTAGGACGCCGCCCGGGTGACGCTGCCAACAGCTTCTCCCTGGATAATTACACCGTTGCCGATGCGTTCGCCGCTTACACCATGCCGATCAACGGCTATCGGGTGAAATGGCAGCTGAACGTGAAGAACCTGTTCGATAAAACCTACTACCCGTCCAGCGGCGGTAATTTGCGCGTGGCGGTGGGGGAACCGCGTGAGGTGGTGCTGCGCGGCAGTATCGATTTCTAAGCTACGGGCGGTGAAATTTGCTTAAATAACCGCCCCAACGTTAAGGAGAACCCATGAGCCTGCAGATTCGTTTGGCGCAGCAGCGGGATATCGTGCATCTGATGGCGGTTGAACGTTCGGCGGCGCAGCTGTTTCGCCAGCAGCCGGAATGGCGCTTTATCGCCGAAGGCGAGGTGATGGCCCCGCAGCAGCATGCCGCGTTTATTGCCGAACGCCGTGAATGGCTGGCGGAAAGCGACAACGGCGAGTGCGCCGGTTTTATCGCCGTGCAGGTTCAGGGGGGCGATTGGCACATCGCCGAATTGTCGGTCGCCGGCACCTGGCAGCGGCAGGGCGTCGGCCGTCGCCTGATCGGCGCGGTGGCGGAAGAGGCCAAACGGCAGGGCGCTGGCCGCCTGACGCTCACTACCTTCATTGAGGTGCCGTGGAATGCGCCTTACTACCGGCGGCTGGGATTCCGGCCGCTCGACGACGCGCGGCTCACGGCTGCCCTGCGGCGGCATCTGGATGAGGATCTGGCGCACGGCTTTGCCGTCGGCAGTCGCTGTGCCATGGAATTTACACTATCGTAAATATTGAAATACAGAGCGGGCAGGGTATGATGCTGCCACCACGCCATCGCACCCGCTCGGTATTTTGGTATGCAATGCACTCAAGTCACCGCATAAGGGACAACCCGTAATGACACAAACCCTGTTCATGATAGGCGCTCGCGGAGCCGGCAAGACGACGGTAGGCAGCGCATTGGCGCTGGCGTTGGGCTATCAGTTCGTCGATACCGATCTGTTTATGCAGCAGGCGGCGCAGATGAGCGTGGCGGAAATGGTTGAGTGCGAGGGCTGGCTGGGGTTCCGCCGCCGCGAGACCATCGCGTTGCAAACCGTGACCAAGCCGTCAACTATAGTTGCCACCGGCGGCGGGGCGATCCTGGCGGAGGAGAACCGTCAGTTTATGCGTCAACATGGCACCGTTATCTACCTGCGCGCGCCGGCCAGCGTGTTGGCGCGGCGGTTGGAAGAGTTCCCGGAAGATGCGCAGCGCCCGACGCTCACCGGCAGGCCGATCGCCGAGGAGATGCTCGAGGTGCTGGCGGCGCGCGAAGCGCTGTATCAGGACGCCGCGCATTACGTGATAGACGGCGCCGCCGATCCGCAGCGGGTGGTGGAACAAATCCTCGCGGTGCTGCCGCGTGAGACGGTGAAGTAACCCTTTCTTCTCTTCGGGCGCTGGGCGCCCGTTTTCTTATTCCGTTTGCCGAGCCGGCGCAAAGTACGCCCCGGGCGTGACGCCGAAGCGGCGGCGAAAGGCGGCGATATAGGCGCTGACGTTGTCATAGCCACAGGCGTCGGCCACCTCGCTGACCGCTTCGCCGCGTGATAATCCCTCCAGTGAACGCAATACCCGCGCCTGCTGGCGCCACAGCGCGAAGCTGATGCCGGTTTCCTGCAGAAAACGGCGGCTCAGGGTGCGCGGGCTGAGCCCGGCCCAGGCGGCCCAGTCGCGCTGGCTGCGCAGGCTGGCGGGATCGTTCAGCAGCGCCCGGGCGATGTTCAGCAACCGTGCGTCCTGCGGCAGCGGCAATTGCAAAGGGGCGCGGCTTGCCGCGTGCATTTCGTCCAGCAGCACCTGCAGCAGCCGCTGTTGCGGCGCACTCAGCGGGCCGGCGGGAAACTGCGCGATGCGCTCCACCAGGGCTTGCAACAGCGCAGAGGCCGTGAACAGCTGCGGCTGCGGCGGCATCTCCGGCAGGCTTTCCACCGGCAGATACAGACTCCAGCCCGCCACGTCGCCGCAGGCCAGCGCCTGATGGGCGCATCCCGGCGGCAGCCAGCCCAGCGTACCGCCGGCGATCGCCCATTGCCGGCCCGGGAGTTCCATGGCCAGCATGCCGTGCGTCAAGAGATAGATCTGGCCGCCTTCGTGCCGGTGCCAGGGCGTCAGGTGTTTTTTTTCATGCTGAAGGCGTTGGCTGCGGATCTGCGTCATGTTGGCCGTTTAACGTTACTAAAAGTCTTGATGTGGTTATTATGCCATCGCCTGAGCGGGATAGGATCGTCGTTCACCCTATTTCGGAGAAACGTGATGACTCAACTTACCCCACTGGATCTGGTACTCGATACGCTGCAGCAGGTCGTCGCCAGCCCGGAACATCGCCCGGCGCAGATCGCCGCCCGCTTCAGCGCGGGCTACCGCCAGCAGGTGGATGGCAAGGCGCTGAACTTCGAGCAGTTTGAGCAACACATGGCGCTGCTGAAGCGGCAAACCCGCCGCATGACGCTGAGCGTGATCGCGGCGGCGGAGCAGGGCGAGGCGGTGCTGACCCACCATCTGGTCGAGCTGGAAAAGTGCGATGGTTCCTGCAGCCGCGTGCGGGTGCTGGCGCACTTCACCGTGCGTGAGGGCCGCATTTGCGCCTGTGACGAACTGACCGAGCTGTTGGCGGGCTCCCCCGGCGATCGCGATCTTGGCTCGCGCGTGTCGGAATGAGGGCGGCTGCTATACTTGCTACTGTGTGAAACACACGGGAGAACGGCATGCGCGAAAATGATCAACCTGCTTATCCACGGAGCGCCCGCGTCGTAGAGGTGTTTCGGGGCGACCCGAGCCTGCATCTGCGCCGTTTTGAAGTGCGCACCGACGACATTGAGCCGAATACGCTGCTCAGTGAACATGAAACCGAGCAGGAAGCGCTCGACGCCAAGCATCGCTATGAGGACGAGGCGTTAGAGCTCTGACCTGCAGCCCAGCGGAAACCGGCGTCAGGCCGGTTTCCTGTTTATCCCCGCCTTAGCACATATTTCCCAGAACAATATTGATAATGATAATCATTTATGTGATTTTTATCGCCCCTATTGGGTGTTTCACTTCTGGGAAAAGAGATGTCCAATTCCGAGTTGCAGGCGCTGTTTCTGCGCCACATGCGGCCGCTGCAAACTTATTTGAACGCCAAACTGCGCGACCCTCAGCTGGCCGCGGATTTGGCGCAGGAAAGTTTTACCCGCCTTACCGAGCAATACCCGCAGGGTAACATTCTCGATATTGAGGCCTACCTGTATAAAACCGCCAAAAACCTGATGCTCGACCATCTGCGCCAGCAGCAGCGGCGGCAGACCGAAGCGGTAGAAGACGACATTCTGGCGCAGTATCCCTCCGGCGAACCGGCGCTTGAACAACTGGCGATCGATAGCCAACTGCTGCAGCTGTTGCAACAGGCGTTGGCGGGCATGCCGTCGCGCACGCAGCAGATTTTCCGCCTTAACCGGCTCGATGGCCTGACCCAGGCGCAGGTGGCGGCGCAGCTGGGCGTGTCGCTCAGCACGGTGGAAAAACACCTGGCCAGCGCGCTCGAGCGGCTGATGGCGCGTATGGAAGAACAATAATGGCAATTTTTTTACGGGTTTATCCGCCCTCAGACGTCTTAACCTATAACCAGAAAAAACAGGGGGCTACGTCATCATGAAACCGCTAACCGCGCAGGCGCGACAGCAGGCGGCCGCCTGGGCCGTACGCCTGGCCGAAGGGGCGCTGCCCGCCGAACGGCGGCAAGCGCTGGACGCCTGGCTGGCCGATGATCCGCAGCATCCGGCGGCGCTGCGTCAGGCGCGCCAGCTTTGGACGACGCTGGGGCAGTTGCCGCCAGAGCAGCGGCAGGCCTTACAGCCGCAGGTGGCGGCGCTGAAAACGCCCTCTCGCCATCGATGGCCACGCTGGGCGGTGGCGGCGGCTGTGGCGATCGCCGTTTCCTTCGGCGTTTATCGCGGGCCGGATCTGTGGATCGGCATGCAGGCGGATTATCAAACCGTTCGCGGCGAGGTGCGCGAAGTTGCGTTGCCGGACGGCAGCCGGGTGGCGCTGGACAGCGGCAGCGCGATCGCGCTGGCGTATTCTGCAGACGAGCGCAAGGTGCGATTGCTGCGCGGCACCGCCTATTTTATCGTCGCGCCGCTGGGCGGGGCGGAACGTCGCCCGTTCAGGGTGGAGGCGGAAAATGGCGTCACGCAGGCGCTGGGCACCGAGTTCAGCGTAGCGCGCACCGAGCAGGGCGTGGATGTCAGCGTGCATCAGCACAGTGTGCGGGTGACGCTCGAGCGCGGCGAGCGCTCGCTGGTGGTCGCGCAACGTCAGGCGGCGCATTACCGCAGCGGCCTGCTGTGGCTGACGCGGCAAGCGGCCGGTGATGACGCCTGGCGGCGCGGCTGGCTGGTGATCGACCGCCAACCGCTGGCGCAGGCGCTCGCGCAGCTCAATCGCTATCGCGAAACCCGCATCGTGGCGGTCAACCCCGCGCTAAGAGCACGCACGGTGAGCGGCGTGTTCGCGCTCAATAAACTCGATGACGGCGTCGGCGCCATTCGTCAGGAACTCTCCGCCCGTCAGCTGAATCTCCCCGGCATCACGCTGCTGTACTGAGCGGCAAAGGCGGGCCGGGATGCCCGTTTCGCCGCTATTTTCACTTTCTGTAAAAAATCTTTACGGGTTTTTGCCTCCCGGAACGTCCTTATGTTTAAACGAGATTGATTTCCATTATCACTTGGTTTGACATTCTTTCGGGTGGAACACACACGCATGTTTATTCACAAGGGAACCACGCCGGCCGGCCGATTGGCCACGGCGGTACGCGCCGCGCTGGCGGCGATGATGCTGACTCAGCCGGCGGTGGCGCTCGCCGCCCAGGCTGACGCGAGCAGCGCGCAGGCCGCACAGCAAAAGCATTTCAACATTGCGGCGCAGCCGCTGCAGAGCGCCATGTTGCGCTTCGCCGAGCAGGCCGATATGCAGGTATTTTTCGACGAGGTGAAGCTCGACGGCATGCAGGCGGCGGCGCTGAACGGCAGCATGAGCGTTGAACAGGGCCTGCGGCACTTGATTGGCGACAATCCGGTGGCTTTCCGCCTGCAGCCGCAGGGGCAGATCGTATTGAGCCGGTTGCCGACGGCAAACGGCGACGGCGGCGCGCTGGCGCTGGATAGCCTGACGGTGTTGGGCGCCGGCGGCATCAACGCCAACGATTGGGTTTACGACGAACCGCGCTCGGTCAGCGTCATCAGCCGCGAACAGATGGACAACCGCCCGGCGCGACACGCGGCCGATATTCTGGAGCAGACGACGGGGGCCTATTCCAGCGTCAGCCAGCAAGATCCGGCGCTGTCGGTCAACATCCGCGGCATACAAGACTATGGCCGGGTGAACATGAACATCGACGGCATGCGGCAGAATTTTCAAAAGAGCGGCCATGGCCAGCGTAACGGTACCATGTACATCGATTCCGAGCTGCTGTCCGGCGTGACCATCGACAAGGGCACCTCCGGCGGCATGGGCAGCGCCGGTACGCTCGGCGGTATCGCCACCTTCAATACCGTCAGCGCGAGCGATTTCCTGGCGCCGGGCAAAGAGCTGGGCGGCAAGCTGCACGCCAGCACCGGCGATAACGGCACCCACTTCATCGGCAGCGGCATACTGGCATTGGGCAACGAAACCGGCGATATCCTGCTGGCCGCCAGCGAACGCCACCTCGGCGACTATTGGCCCGGCAACAAGGGCGACATCGGCAACATTCGCATCAATAACGACACTGGCAATTACGATCGCTACGCCGAGAGCATCAAGAACAACAAAATCCCCGACACAAATTACCGCATGCACTCGCGGCTGGCCAAGGTGGGCTGGAACCTGCCCGCCAATCAGCGCCTGCAGCTGAGCTATCTGCAGACCCAGACCGCGTCGCCGATCGCCGGCACCTTGACCAACCTGGGCACCCGCCCGCCCTATGAACTGGGCTGGAAGCGCACCGGTTACAGCGACGTGATGGCGCGCAATGCGGCATTCGACTACAGCCTGGCGCCGGAAGGCGTCAACTGGCTCGATTTTCAGGCCAAGCTGTATTACGTCGATACTCAGGACGACAGCGACACCTACAGCACCAGCTCGCTGCTGGACAACGGCTACGCGACGCGCACTCGTCTGCGTACCTATGGCGCGCAGGCGCAAAACACCTCGCGCTTCAGCCTGGCGCCGGGGCACGACTTCCGCGCCAACTACGGGCTGGAGTTCTATTACGACAAAGCGACCAGCGACTCTTCCCGCCAGGGCATGGAAGGGGTGACGCCGGCCGGCAACCGTTCGGTAGCCAGCCTGTTCGCCAACCTGACCTACGACTACGACGGCTGGCTGACGCTGGAGGGCGGGCTACGTTACGACCGCTATCGCCTGCGCGGCCAGACCGGCCTGAGCTATCCGGATTTGGCTAAGGATGGGCAACGCTACACGATTGACAATCCTTGCAAAGCGCTGCGTCTGACTGGTTGTTCAACCACCACCCGCGAGGATTGGGCGGTTGACCGCGATCAGGGCAAACTGTCGCCGACGCTGGCGGTGGCGGTGCGCCCCGGCGTGGAGTGGCTGGAGCTGTATTCCACCTACGGCAAATCCTGGCGGCCGCCGGCGATCACCGAAACGCTGACCAACGGCAGCGCGCACAGTACCTCCACGCAATACCCCAACCCGTTCCTGCAGGCCGAGCGCTCGCGCGCCTGGGAAGTCGGGTTCAACGTGCAGCAGCCGGATCTGTGGTTTGAGGGCGATCGGCTGGTGGCCAAGGTGGCCTACTTCGACACCAAAGTGGATAACTACATCAACCTGGCGATAGACCGCAATAAACCGGGGCTGGTGCAGCCGAGCATCGGCAATGCCGCTTACGTCAACAACCTGTCGAAAACCCGCTTCCGCGGGCTGGAGTACCAGCTCAACTATGACGCCGGGGTGTTCTACGCCGACCTGACCTACACCCACATGATCGGCAAAAACGAGTTCTGCTCGAACAAAGCCTGGCTGGGAGGGCGTCTGCGCTACGGCGACGGTTCGCGCCGCGGCAACTTCTATGTTGAACCGGATGCCGCGTCCAATGATGCCGTCACGTGCGACGGCGGCTCGCAGTTCGGCACGGCCGCCTATCTGCCGGGCGATCGCGGCTCGGTGACGCTGGGCGGCCGCGCTTTCGATCGCAAGCTGGACGCCGGGGTGACCGTGCGCTTCGCGCCGGGCTATCAGGACAGCTCGGTGCCGTCCAACTACCCGTACCTGGCCGACTGGCCGAAGTATACCCTGTTCGATCTGTACGCCAGCTACAAGCTGACCGACAGCCTGACGCTGCGCGGCTCGGTGGAGAACCTGACCAACCGCGCCTACGTCGTCAGCTACGGCGAGACGCTGGCCAACACGCTGGGGCGCGGCCGCACCGTGCAGGGCGGGGTGGAATACCGTTTTTAAGCAGTAAAAGGGCGTTGCTCATTCTTGAGCACAAGGGCGGCCTCGCAAGGGGCGCCATTCATCAATGGAGATAGAGAAATGGCATTTTCAGTCAACTATGACAGCAGCTTCGGCAGCTACAGCATCCATAACTATCTGAACGAGTGGGCGTCGTCATTTGGCGATATCAACCACACCAACGGTAACGTCACCGACTCCAACAGCGGCGGCTTCTATGGCGGCAGCCTGTCCGGCAGCCAATACGCCGTGACCAGCACCGCCAACAACGTTACCTCGTTCGTGGCGGGCGGCAACCTGACCTACACCTTGTTCAATGCCCCGGCGCACACCCTGTACGGCCAGCTGGATTCGCTGTCGTTCGGCGATGGCCTGAACGGCGGCGGCTCCACGCCGTACAACATCCAGGTGCCTGACGTCAGCTTCGGTGGCCTGAACCTCAGCAGCCTGCAGGCGCAGGGCCACGATGGCGTGGTGCACCAGGTGGTGTACGGCCTGATGTCCGGCGATACCGGCGCGCTGGAAACCGCGCTGAACGGCATCCTCGACGACTACGGCCTGAGCGTCAATTCCACCTTCGATCAGGTGGCGGCGGCGACGGCGGTGGGCGTGCAGCATGCCGACAGCCCGGAACTGCTGGCGGCCTGATCGCGGCCGTTTGCCCGCCGGTGCCGCGCGCCCCGGCGGGCATTTTCTCGTTTTTAGCCGATGGAAAACGCCATGAAAAACGCCGTCAGGCGCGGAGAAGTGATGAACGTGCTGGCCGCATACCGGCGCGGATTTTGGGGCATCGCGCTGTTTACCGCGGTGATCAACCTGCTGATGCTGGCCCCGGCGCTGTACATGCTGCAGGTCTACGATCGCGTGTTGCCGTCGGGCAACCGCATGACGCTGGCGATGCTGACCCTGATGGTGGTCGGCCTTTACCTGTTTATGGGGCTGCTGGAGTGGGTGCGCAGCCAGGTGGTGATCCGCCTCGGCGCCCAGATGGATATGCGCCTGAATCAGCGGGTCTACGACGCCGCCTTCGAAACCAACCTGAAAACCGGCAACCCGCTGGCGGGGCAGGCGCTGAACGATCTGACCAACCTGCGCCAGTTCGCCACCGGCAATGCGCTGTTCGCCTTTTTCGATGCCCCCTGGTTCCCGGTTTATCTGCTGGTGGTTTTTCTGCTCCACCCCTGGCTTGGCGCGTTGGCCAGCGCCGGAGTGATCGTGCTGGTGCTGCTGGCCTGGCTCAACCAGCGGGTGTCGCAGGTGCCGCTCGCGGAGGCCGGCCGGGTCGCGCTGAGCGCCACGCAGCAGGCCAACGGTAACCTGCGCAATGCGGAGGCCATCGCCGCCATGGGGATGCTGACCGACTTGCGCCTGCGCTGGCTGCGGCAGCATCAGCAGTTCCTGCTGTTGCAGAACCGCGCCAGCGAGAAAATCGCCGCCGTCACCGCCTGGTCGAAAACCGTGCGGCTGGCGCTGCAGTCGCTGATGTTGGGCTGCGGCGCGCTGCTGGCGGTCAGCGGCGACATTACGCCGGGCATGATGATCGCCGGATCGATCCTGATTGGTAGGGTGCTGGGGCCGATCGATCAGCTGATCGGCGCCTGGAAGCAGTGGTCGTCGGCGCGCCAGTCCCTGCAGCGGCTGGAGGTGATGCTGGCCGCCAACCCGCCGCAGGCGGCGAGCCTGCCGCTGCCGGCGCCCAGCGGCGCATTGGCCGTGAATCAGCTGACCGCCGCTGCGCCCGGGGAGAGCGTACCGGTGTTGCACGGCGTCAGTTTTCGTCTGGAGGCCGGCGAGGTGCTGGGCGTCATTGGCGCATCCGGCTCCGGCAAAACGCTGCTGATGCGCCAACTGGTCGGCGCGCTGACGCCGCTCAGCGGCGACGTGCGGCTGGACGGCGCGGATCTCCGGCAGTGGGACAAACAGCAGCTGGGGCCGCATATCGGCTATCTGCCGCAGGATATCCAGCTGTTCGCCGGTACGCTGACGGAAAACATCGCCCGCTTTGGCCAGGTTGACGCCGAGAAGGTGGTGGCCGCCGCCGCGCTGGCCGGCGTGCACCAATTGATCCTGCATTTGCCCAAAGGGTATGAAACCGAGCTGGGCGAGGGCGGCAGCGGCCTGTCCGGCGGCCAGCGTCAGCGGGTGGCGCTGGCGCGCGCGCTGTATGGCTCTCCGGCGTTGGTGGTGCTGGATGAACCGAATGCCAACCTCGATCGTGAAGGGGAAGAGGCGCTGCAACGGGCGATCGAAGCGCTGAAGGCGCGCGGCACCACCATCGTGTTGGTGACCCACAAACCGGCGATCCTGGCGACGACCGACAAACTGCTGGTGCTGGCCGCCGGCCAGGTGCAGCACTTCGGCCCCAGCGACGCCATCCTGAAGAAACTGCCTGGTTTTGCGCCCGCTGCCGTACCGGCCAACGTCGGGCGCAGCAGCGGCGGCTTCAACGTCAACTACGCCAACTTTGCCAAAACGGCCAGCGGTGAACGAAAAGTATGAGCAATCAGAGTGTGATCCCCGGCGATATCGACGCCCTTTCCCGACAGTTCGACGAAGGGCGTCATCTGCGGCTCGGCGGCTGGCTGGTGCTGCTGGGATTTGGCGGCTTCCTGCTGTGGGGGCTGTTGGCGCCGTTGGATAAGGGCGTGCCGGTTTCCGGCAGCGTGGTGGTGGCCGGTAACCGCAAGGCGGTACAGCACCCGAGCGGCGGCGTGGTGTCGCAAATTCAGGTGCATGAGGGGGATCGGGTCCGCGCCGGGCAGGTGCTGTTGCTGATGGATACCGTCGACAGCCGCACCCAGCGCGATGCGCTGCGCAGCCAGCAGTTGAGCAACGCCGCGCAGCGGGCGCGGCTGCAGGCCGAGCGCGACGGCCTGCAGGCGATCGTTTTCCCCGCGTTGTTGCAAGCGCGGCGGGAGGAGCCGGAGGTGATGTCGTTGATGCTGTTGCAACAGCAGCTGTTCACCAGCCGCCGTGCGGCGTTGCAGAGCGAGCTGGCGGCGATCGCGGAGAGCATCGCCGGATCGCAGGCGATGCTGGAGGGGATCCGGCAGTCTTACGCCAGCAAACAGCGGCAAAAGGCCATGTTGCAGGAGCAGCTGGGAGGCATGCGCAAGCTGGCGGCACAGGGGTATGTGGCGCGCAACCGGCTGCTGGATCTGGAAGGGCAGTATGCGCAGATCGACGGCCAGGCGTCCGAGGACACGGGCAATATCGGCCGCCTGGGGCGCCAGATCCTGGAGCTGAAGCTGCGGGCGATCCAGCGGCGGGAAGAGTATCAGAAAGAGGTCAGCAGCCAGCTGGCCGAGGTGCGGATGAAGCTGGACGAACTGGATAACCGCCTGGCCAAGGCGGAGGCCGATCTGGGCCATACGCAGGTGAAAGCGCCGGTGGCAGGCACCGTGGTGGGGCTGAGCGTGTTCACCGAAGGCGGCGTGATCGGTGCCGGTCAGCAGCTGATGGAGATCGTGCCCAGCGATCGGGGGCTGCAGGTAGAGGCGCGTATCCCGGTCGAGCTGATCGACAAGGTGCAGGTGGGCTTGCCGGTCGAGCTGTTGTTCTCGGCGTTTAACCAAAGCACCACGCCGCGCGTTGAGGGCGAAGTGACGCTGGTCGGGGCCGATCGCCTGACCGACGAGAAAAGCGGTGCGCCCTATTACAGCGTGCGCGCCAAGGTCAGCGAAGCGGGCCTGCAGCGCTTGAACGGGTTGGAGATCCGCCCGGGGATGCCGGTCGAAGGGTTCATCCGCACCGGCGAGCGTTCGATGATGAACTACCTGTTCAAACCGCTGACCGATCGCCTTCACCTGGCGCTGACGGAAGAGTGAGCATGTCGGTTTCTCCACTGCCTTTCGCCGCGCCCGGCGCCGCCATGCCCTGGCGCCGTTGCCTGGTGCTGGTGCTGGCGCTGCACCTGCTGGCCGCGGCGCTGCTCTGGCCCTGGCGAGACAAGGCCGCGCCGCCGTGGGTGCCGCCGCCGGCGGTCATGGTGGTGATGGCCGCCGCACCGCAGGCCCCGGCCGAGGTAAAACAACCGCCGGGAGAAAGGACGCTGCCGCCTCAGGTTGAACCGCCGGCGCCGCCGGAACCCTTGCCGACGGTGAAGGTGCCTGAAGCCGTACGGCCGAACATCGCCGTAGCGCCGAAGCAGAAAAAACCGCCCAAGCCGGTGAAGAAAACCCTCCCGCCACGCACGCCGCCGCAGGAGAAAACGATCGCGCCGCCGAAGGTTCAGGAGCAAAGCGTCGGCGCGCCGCCGCCAGGCCGGGCGGATAAAACGGCCGCGCCGCAAACCCGCCTGACGCCCTATGCGCAGGCGGGGGAGGATAGCTGGCGCAGCCGTATCAACAGCCGCCTTAATCGCTTTAAGCGTTACCCCAAAGACGCATTGCGGCTGAAGCGCCAGGGCGTTGGGCAGGTGCGTTTCACGTTGGACAGGCAGGGCCATGTGCTGGCGGTGACGCTGGTCAGCAGCGCCGGGCTGCCGTCGCTGGATCGCGAAATCCAGGCGCTGGTCAAGCGCGCTTCGCCGTTGCCTACGCCGCCGGCGGATGCTTACGTCAACGGCACGGTGGAATTGACGTTGCCGATCGATTTCAGTTTGCGCGGCGCGGGTTTTTGAGCCGCGACAATATCTCCTCCTGATAAACTCATTTTTCAGCAGCTTGTCCTGTCATTCATTATTTTTGAAGCGTATCGTTATTTTATTTGGCGCGGATAAGTTGGCGTTCTGCGCGATATTTTCATTTAAAAAGCACGAATGCCTTTTATTTCGCGGCTGACAAAAAATAAACAGCTTGACGCTGAGGAGTTCGGGTTCTAGTTTTTAATTATAAAACAGGAACTGAGTTCCATATAATGGAACAAGGCGGATCATGACAACGCTGGAAAATGCCGCTGCGGTATTAAAACTCTTTTCTCAACAACGCGTGATGCATGGCCAGCCGGGCATTGCATTCAGCGACGTGGTGGGCCAACTGGCGTTGCCGAAAAGCACGGTATCGCGCCTGCTGCAGACCATGGAAAATCAGGGCATGCTGGAGCGCGATCCCGATAGCCGGCGTTACCGCATCGGCGCGCTGTTGCTGGCGGCATCCAGCCACTACCTGTCGATGCCGCTGGTGGACAGCCTGGCGGCCAGTATGGCGCAGCTGTGCCGCCAGACGGCCTGTACCGGCTACCTTTCGATATTGGAAGGGCAGGAAATCATGGTGATGCGCATGTTCCCCGGCCGCCACTTTTTGCAGGTGGTGACTCCGGCGGGTTACCGTTCACCGGCGGCGGAAACCTCGGTCGGCCGGGCGATATTGGCGCGTGAAAGCGACGAGCAGGTTCGGGCGCGTTACGCCGGCGGTTACCGGGCGACTTCGCCCAATGCGCCGCAAACGTTGGATGCGCTGTTGCAGAAGTTGCAGCAGGTGAGGCGTGAGGGATGGTCGCTGGCGTGCAATGAAACCCTGAACAGCATCAGTTCGCTGGCGACCGCGCTGGTGAACAAGCACGGCAGCGAGACGGTGGGGTTGTGCCTGTCCTTCCCCTCGCAGGGCGAGGAGCAGCCGTTTGTACCGGAAGTCCTGGCTGAATTAATCGCAGTCAGCCGCCAACTGGCGGAAAAATATGGCGATGATTATTGGCAGCAGATCAAATAACGCGCCTGAGCTATCGTGTTGCATCATAATTAACGAGCGCCGACACCAGGGAACTCATTAATTATATTTCACCGTATTTTATTGGTGATAAATAGATAGGGTAAATAAGAAAATAATCACGTTATGACGCCGGCAGTTCCAAATAATGGAACTGCCGCGGCGAGCTATCGCCTGGCGTTATTTCCGCCACGCGGCAGGGAATATTCAGGGAAACCAAGCATGAAATCAAATAATCCGCTAAAAGAGGCCGGCACGCTGTTGGTCATGGCGCTGCTTTCGGTGGTGGGAGCGATCATCGGCGTTCAGCTGATTACCACGCTGGGCGTGACGCCCAACACCTCGATCATCGGTGCGCTGATCGCCATGCTGTTGGCACGTATTCCGCTGCAAATGTTCCAACGCTACCGCTCGGTGCACACCCAGAACCTGGCGCAGACGGTGATCTCCTCCGCCACCTTCGGCGCGGCCAATTGCCTGCTGATGCCGATTGCGGTGCCTTACGTGATGGGGCAACCGCAGCTTATTTTACCGATGTTCTGCGGCGTGGCGGCGGCGATGCTGCTCGACGCCTATCTGCTTTATCGCCTGTTCGATACCAAAGTGTTCCCCGCCGCCAATGCCTGGCCGCCCGGCGTCGCCGCCGCGGAGGCGATTAAAGCCGGCGATCGCGGCGGCAAGCAGGCCTGGCTTTTGGTGGTGGGCGTAGGGGTGGGCATCGCCGGATCAATGCTCAAGATCCCCATGGCGGCCTTCGGCACCGCTTTTATTGGCAATATCTGGGCGCTGAGCATGTTCGGCGTCGGGCTATTGCTGCGGGCCTACGCCGAGCCGGTAGCCGATTTTGATATCAACGCCCATTTTATTCCGCACGGCGTGATGGTCGGCGCCGGCCTGGTGGCGCTGATCCAGGTTGCGCAGGTGATCCGTAGCCGCCGCGCCGATAGCGCCGGTTATACCCAGCCGGACAGTGCGGTAAGCAAAGCGCTCGGCCTGGGCGCAGTCGGCTACATCGCCATCGCCGCGTTTTTGGCTCTGGTCGGCGGGCTGTTTAGCGAGATGTCGCTGCCGATGTTGGCGCTGTTCGTGATTTACGCGGCGTTCGCCGCTTTCGTTCATGAGCTGATCGTCGGTATCGCCGCCATGCACTCCGGCTGGTTTCCGGCGTTCGCGGTGGCGTTGATCACCCTGATCGTCGGTATCCTGATCGGTTTCCCACCGCTGGCGCTGTGCATCCTGACCGGTTTTACCGCCGCCACCGGGCCGGCTTTCGCCGACATGGGCTTTGATTTGAAAGCCGGCTTCATCCTGCGCGGCTACGGCGAGGATCTGCGGCAGGAGCTGCTGGGGCGCCGCATTCAGCTGTTTGCGGCGCTGATCGCCTTCCTCATCGCCATTCCGGTGGTTTACCTCTCTTATCACAGCTATTTCCTGCAGGACCTGATCCCGCCGGTCGCGCGCGTTTACGCGAAGACCATCGAGGCTGGTGCGCAGCCGGGCATCGCCTGGAGCCTTTTGGTCTGGGCGATCCCCGGCGCCGTGGTACAGCTGATCGGCGGCCCTAAGCGCCAGCTCGGCGTGCTGCTGGCGACCGGCCTGCTGATCAACAACGCCTTGGCCGGGTGGGCGGTGCTGGTGGGCATCGCGCTGCGCGTAGCGATCCTGCGCCGTTGGGGCGATCGCGGCCGCACGCCGATGGAGATCATGGCGGCCGGGTTTATCGCCGGCGACGCGCTCTACAACTTCTTCAGCTCGATTTTTTCCAGCAAGGGCAAATAGCCCCTGCCGATGACATTGGTGAGGTAAAACGACCATGAGTTTGCAACAAACGCTGCAGGTTTTTGAATTGATGGATAGCGCATTCGTCAGCGGCCAGGACGTCGTCGATCTGTTTGCGCCTTACCCGGCGATCCGGGCCAGCACCTTGCGCGCCGACGGGCCGAAGGGTGGCACCGATTTCGTGCGCATCGAGATCCTCGGTAGCGCAGGCAAATTCGCTGGCGGTGCGGCGCCGACGCTGGGCATTATCGGCCGCCTGGGCGGCATCGGCGCGCGGCCGACGCGTATCGGGCTGGTGTCCGACGGCGACGGCGCGATCGCTGCCATTGCCGCCGCGCTGAAGCTGGCGGAGATGCAGCGTAAGGGCGACACGCTGCCAGGCGATGTGATCGTCACCACCCATATTTGCCCGAACGCGCCGACCCGCCCGCACGATCCGGTCGATTTTATGGATTCGCCGATCGATGACGTGACGATGAACGATAATGAAGTGGTGCCGGAGGCGGACGCCATCTTGTCGATCGATACCACCAAAGGCAACCGCATCATCAATCACAAAGGCTATGCGCTGTCGCCGACGGTGAAAGAGGGCTACATCCTGCGGGTGGCGGAAGATCTGCTGCGCATCATGGAGATGACCAGCGGCCGCCCAGCGGTGACCTTCCCGATCACCACGCAGGACATCACCCCTTACGGCAACGGCGTGCATCACCTCAACAGCATCCTGCAGCCCTCGACCGCTACTGCGGCGCCGGTGGTCGGCGTGGCGATTTGCAGCGAATCGGTGGTGCCGGGCTGCGGCACCGGCGCCAGCCACGAAACGGACATCGCGCTGGCGGCCAAATTCTCGGTGGAAGTTGCCAAAGAATTCGGCCGCGGCACCTGCCGGTTCTACGATGCCGCCGAATACGGCCAGCTGCTGGCGCTGTATGGCAGCCTGAGCCACCTGCAAAAAAGGAGATAGACCCATGACGGCTTCATTCGCCACGCTGACCCTCGGTCAGGCGCCGCGCAGCGATATCATGCCGCTGCTGTCTGCTTATCTGCCGGCGGAGCGGGTGAGGCACGTCGGTTTGCTGGACGGCCTGGATGCCGGGCAGATCGCCGAGCGTTATGCGCCGCAACAGGGCGATAAGCTGCTGGTGTCGCGCCTGTTGGACGGCACGCAGGTGACGCTCGGTGCCGCTCGCGTCGAAAGCGGGTTGCAGCAGAAGATCCGCGAGTTGGAGGCGGCGGGGTGCCAGGTGATCCTGTTGCTGTGCACCGGCGAATTCGGCCGCTTGCAGGCGGAACAGGCGCTGTTGCTGGAGCCGGATCGCATTATTCCGCCGTTGATCTCCGCGATCGTCGGCGCACACCGCGTCGGCATCGTGGTGCCGATGGCGGAACAGGTTGGGCAGCAGGCGGGTAAATGGCGGCAGCTGGCGACGCCGCCGAGCTATGCCGTCGCCAGCCCCTATCTGGCAGATGAGGCCGCGCTGGAGCAGGCGGCTTGCGCACTGCTGCGGCAGGGGGCGGAGGTGGTGGTGCTCGACTGCATCGGTTATCACCAGCGCCATCGCGCCTTTTTGCAGGCGCGTCTGTCGGTGCCGGTGCTGCTGTCGAACGTACTGGTCGCCAAGCTGGCCGCAGAGTTAATCGACTGATTCAAATAGCGATAAGTCACCGCTCGACGCGGCCTCAGGCGCTTTGCGCCCAGGGATCGCCCAGGGCTTCAGCAGCCCTGGCTGCCGGTGAGAGGCCCTGCAGCGTTTTCCTCTGCGCCGCGATCGCATTTCGCGCGAAAAACCAGTGACAGATCAACCGCAATCCCCCAATATGGATTTTCCATCAAGATGATTACGCGGGTGCCAGTCTATGCTGAAAGTGAATGAGTATTTTGCCGGAAAAGTGAAGTCTATCGGTTTTGACAGTAGCAGCATCGGTCTTACCAGCGTGGGCGTGATGGAAGAGGGGGAATACACCTTCTCCACCGCGCAACCGGAAGAAATGACGGTGATCACCGGGGCGCTGAAAGTGCTGCTGCCGGGGGCGCCGGACTGGCAGGTGTTTACGCCGGGCGAGAAGTTCTTCGTGCCGGGGCACAGCGAGTTCAACCTGCAGGTGGCCGACGCGACCGCCTATCTGTGCCGCTACCTGAGCAAATAAATTTTGTTCGTTAGGGGGACGCAGGGCTCAGCGGATGCTGGGCCCTGGTCGTTTCTGCGGCGGGATTAACGCTGGGCTTCGCCGCCGAGCGCTTCGATGGTGTTTTTGATCAACGCCGCCAGCTCGCTGGTCATCAGGATAAAGTCGGCGTCAAAGCGCTGGGCGAAGTCGTCGCGATCGATATCGTCGTTCTGCTCGCGCAGCGTGTCGGCGAACTTCAGGCGCTTGAGCGAGCCGTCGTCCGACAGCATCAGCTGAATGCGCTCCTGCCAGTCCACCGCCAGTTTGGTCACCAGCTTGCCGGCTTCGATATGCACCGCGATTTCGTCGCTGATCAGATTCTGTTTCTTGCAGCGGATCACGCCGCCTTCTTCCAGAATCGCTTTCAGTTCCGCTTCATCCTGAATGGCGAAGCCGGCCGGCATCTCGCCGGAACGCACCCATTCGGTCAGCGTCAGTTCGATCGGGCTTTCCATGGTCAGCGGCACCACCGGCAGCGAGCCGAGGCTTTTGCGCAGCAGCGCCAGCGTATCTTCGGCGCGTTTGGCGCTGGCGGCATCGACCATGATCAGATCGTTGACGGTGTCTATCCACATGAAGGTCTGGTTGAAGCGGCTGAACGCGCGCGGCAGCAGGCTGTGCAGCACTTCGTCCTTCAGCGCGTCTTTCTCGGTTTTCTTCAGTTTGCGGTGTTGTTCCGCCTCCAGGCGCTCAATCTTGGCCTGCAGCTCTTGCTTGATGACCGGCGACGGCAGGATTTTCTCTTCCTTGCGCGCGCAGATGACGATCTGGCCGTTGACCGCGTGCGTCAGCGCATCGCTGTGCGAGCCCATCGGGGAGACCCAGCCGGTCTTCGCCATGTCCTGGCTGCCGCACGGCGTGAAGGCGAACGCGCTGAGTTGTTTTTCCATTTCATCCGCGTTTAACGCCACTTCGCGGCTCAAACGGTAAACCATCAAATTCTTAAACCACAGCATAATGTTATCCCTGGCTGGGCGTGCGTTCGGCACGCTGATTCGTCAAAAGCAGGGCGGCATGATAACGAATTGACGCTGAAAAATCGCCCCATTCTCTCCGAATTGCGTCGCCGTACGCAGCGGAAAAGGCCTGGCCGGGGAGAGGGAAACAGGTGATTCATCCGCGCGCTTACATTAGGCTGTGGCAACGCTGCGCTGCATCGAGGAGAAAAAAACGTGCGCATTGGCATCGATTTGGGCGGGACAAAAATTGAAGTGATTGCGTTGGCGGACGACGGGCGGGAGCTGTTTCGCCATCGTATCGCCACGCCGCGCCATGACTACGGGCAAACCCTGGCGGCGATCGCCGGGCTGGTGAAACTGGCGGAAGATCATACCGGCGAACAGGGATCGGTCGGGATCGGCATTCCCGGCACGCTGTCGCCGTTTACCGGGCGGGTGAAAAACGCCAACTCGGTATGGCTCAACGGCCAACCGTTGGACAAGGATCTGTCGGTGCTGTTGGCGCGCGAGGTGCGTATCGCCAACGACGCCAACTGCCTGGCGGTGTCGGAAGCTACCGACGGCGCAGGCGCCGGCGCGCAAACCGTGTTTGCGGTCATTATCGGCACCGGCTGCGGCGCCGGCGTGGCGCTGAACGGCCAGGCGCATTCCGGCGGCAACGGCATCGCCGGCGAATGGGGCCACAATCCGCTGCCGTGGCAGGATGACGATGAGCTGCGTTACGCCCGCGAAGTGCCGTGCTACTGCGGCAAGCCGGGCTGCATCGAAACCTTTATTTCCGGCACCGGTTTCGCCACCGACTATGCGCGCCTGAGCGGCAACGCGCTGCAAGGGTACGAGATCATGGCGCTGAGCGAGCGGGGCGATGCGCTGGCGGAGCAGGCGATCGTTCGCTACGAAATGCGGCTGGCGAAAGCGTTGGCGCACGTGATCAACATTCTGGATCCGGACGTGGTGGTGCTCGGCGGCGGCATGAGCAACGTGGATCGCCTGTACCGCACGGTGCCTGAAAGGGTGAAAGGTTGGGTATTTGGCGGCGAGTGTGAAACGCCGATCCGCAAGGCGGTGCACGGCGACTCCAGCGGCGTACGCGGTGCGGCCTGGCTGTGGCCGCAACAGCAGCGCTAAGCGTTGCAACAAAGCGCGAGACTGCTCGCGCTTTAAACGACTCCCTGTACAAAAACTGGACGGCACTTTATGCTTTAGCTAACTTAGCTAAGGAGGACGCGTATGGCAATTCAGGCCAATATGCACGAAGCCAAATCCAATCTGAGCCAGCTGGCGGACAGAGCCGCGGAGGGAGAAACCGTGATTATTGCAAAAGCAGGGAAGCCGTACGTACAGCTGGTCGCCATCCAGGGCGAAGCGCGCCGCCCCGGCGTCGCCAAAGGCAAGTTCACCGTGCCGGCGGATTTCAACGCGGGGGATGCGGCCATTGCGGCGCTGTTTGAGGGCGATGAATGAAGCGTCTGCTGCTGGATACCCACACATTGCTGTGGTGGCTGATTGATGACGCCTGCCTGGGCGCGAATGCCAAAAGGCAGATCGCCGATCCGGGCAATGCGGTGTACGTCAGCGCGGCCAGCATTTGGGAGATCTCGATCAAACAGGCGCTGGGCAAGCTGGCGCTGCCGGAAGACATCTTTGCGATCATCGAGGCCGAAGATTTTCTGGCGCTGCCGATGGACGCCTTTCACTGCCAACAGGCCGGGCAGTTGCCGCCCTATCATCAGGATCCTTTCGATCGCATGCTGATCGCACAGGCGCAGGCCGAAGGGCTGACGCTGATCTCCGCCGACGCGGTGTTTCCGCAGTACGGCGTGCGGGTGGCGGACGCCCGCCGTTAAGCCGATTTTTCCTCGCTTTCGCTGCGCACCCGTTCGATATGAATGGTCAGGAACATCATCTCTTCCGTGGTGAGCTGATGCTGATAGTGCTTTTCGATGTGGCGGTTGATCTTGCCGGCGCAGGCGAATGACTCACGGTATTTCTCTTTCACCACCTGATACAGCGAGTCGTCGTCGCTGTCGACGTAGTTTTTCCCCAGCAGGCGCTGGGCGAAGAATTTCAAATGGGTGACGAAACGGTGGTAGCTCAGGGCTTCCTCGTTGTAATCAAAGCGGAAGTGGTATTTGACCAGGTTGAGGATCTCTTGCATCACGCGGGTGATGTGCAGCGTATTGTGCATCTCGTCGTTAAGCTGGGCGTTGACCAGGTGCAGGGCGATAAATCCGGCTTCGTCTTCCGGCAACGCGGTATCCAGCCGTTGGGCGATCAGGGCCAGCGCCTCCAGGCCGACGGCGAACTCGGCCGGATAGAGCTTTTTAATCTCCCACAGCAACGCATTTTTGATATCCAACCCTTCCGCATGGCGCTGCAGAGCGAAATGGATGTGGTCGGTCAGCGTGATGTAGACGATGTTATGCAACTTGCCCGGCAGCCGTTCGCGGGCGAGGGTAATAATCTTGTCGGCGGTGGTGACGCAGGCCAGCGGGATCTCGGAGAGCAGCTCTTTATAGCGCTCGGCGATTTCGCCGCCGTTATGGGTGAACACCTTTTCGATCAGGCTTTCGTCCAGCGTGTCGCCGGGCTTCTTTTTAAAGCCGATTCCTTTTCCCATTACCACCGTCTCTTCCTGACGGTCGTCCAGCGTAATCACCACGTTATTATTGAGTATTTTAGCGATTTTCATGGTCTTTCCCGGTGTTTCAGCATCCTGAAAACGAAAAAACCTGACGCCCGGAAGCGATCCCGGGCGTCAGGTTTTGCCTGTATTTTATGTTTCTGTCCTGTGGCCTGAGCGGCGGAGGGGATACAGTAACAATCCTGTTATGCCTGCATAATAACCCGTGCTCGCCGCGGCTCAACGCTTTTCACCGCGGAGTGCCGCCGCGGTCACACTTCTGTGCCGCGCACGGCGGGATCATTCCAGCCTGAAGTGCGCCTCCAGCCGGCTGACGCCGAGCCCGTTGACCTTTTTCACTTTGATCTGCACCGGAATGCGCTCTTTCATCGCCTCGACGTGGCTGATCACGCCAATGGTTTTACCGGAAGCATTCAGGCTGTCCAGCGCGTCCAGCGCGGTATCGAGGGTTTCGGCGTCCAGCGTGCCGAAGCCTTCGTCGAGGAACAGCGAGTCGATGCTGGTTTTGTGGCTGACCAGATCGGACAACGCCAGCGCCAGCGCCAGGCTGACCAAGAAGCTCTCGCCGCCGGACAGGGTACGGGTATCGCGCAGCGCGTCGGCCTGCCAGGTGTCCACCACCTGCAGCTCCAGCGCGTCGCTGGTTTTGCGCTGCAGCAGGTAGCGCCCGTGCAGCCGGCCGAGCTGAAGGTTGGCCAGATAAACCAGATGATCGAGCGTCAGCCCCTGCGCGAAGCGGCGGAACTTGTCGCCTTCTTTCGAGCCGATCAGCTGGTTGAGGTAGCTCCAGTCGTCGTAGTCTTGCTGGCTGCGGGCGATTTGCTCGAACAGCGCCTGTTGATTGAGACGGCGGGCGGCGTCGCTTTCCAGCTGGTTGCGCAGCTCGCCCTGGCTCAGCTGCAGTGCCTTCAACTGCTGTGCCAGCTCGGCCAGCGATTGGGTGAGTGCGTCGAGATCCGCGTTGGCCTCATCCGTCCCTTCCGGGCGGTTCTGCCGATGCTGCTCCAGCGTTTGCGTTGCCTGAGCCAGCAGGGCCGCAGCCTCTACCTGCCGCTGCTGCAGCTGCTCTTTGCGCTGCTGCAATTCGCGGCGCAGGGCGTCGTCCAGCAGCGCGGCGGCGAAGGCAGTTTCATCGGCGAATTCGCTGTCGGCCAGCGCCTGCTGCCATTGCTGCTCCGCCTGCTGCAGCCGTTCCTGCATTTGGGTGTGCTGTTGTTGCAACCCGGCCTGCTGGCCGGCCAGGCGCTCGCGTAGTTCCTGCGCCTTTTGCCACTGCTCGGCGGCCTGCAAGCTGGCCTGTTCACAGGCGGTTTGTTTGGCGCGCAGCTGTTCCCGCACCTCGGCGACTCGCTGTTCGCCGAACAGCGCCAGCCGCTGCGCGCGCCGCTCGGCGAGGGTCTTCTCGCCTTCCTGCCAGCGTTGAAGCAGGTCTTGCTGCTGTTGCAGGCTGTCGGCGTGGGTTTTCTGCAGCAGCGTAAAGCGCTCTTCGAGCAGCGCCAGCTGTTGCTGCGCCTGCTGCTGCTGCGTTTGCAGAGCGGCGAGCGCGTCTTTTGCCTGTTGTACCGCCTGCGCCGCCTGTTCATGCTGCTGCAGCGCGTGCTGCCCGCGCCGCTCTTCGTCGTCGCAGCCGCTCAGCCAGGCGCTGAGTTGCTCGCCCTCCGCCAGGGTAAAGTCGAATGCCAGCGGCGCGCTGAGCTGCTGCCATTGCTGCTGTTGGGCAGCCAGCTGCTGCTCATCCTGCGCGATAGCCTGCTGCTGGCGTTGCTGCTGCTCTTGCAGGCCTTCACAGCGGGTGCGCAGCTCGGTGCCCTGGGTTTGCAGTTTCTCGGCGAGGGTGCGCATCTCAACCAAGCGTTGTTCCGTCGCCGAAGGCTGCACCGCCTGATATTGCTCCACCGCCGGATGGCTGGTGGAGCCGCACAGCGGGCAGGGTGCGCCGCTCTGCAACAGGGCGCGCTCCGCTTCCAGGCTGACGATGCGTTTTTCCAACTCGTGGATCCGCTCCACTTCCTGCAGCTGCGCCTTGTGCTGTTTGAATTGCTGACGCGCGTTCTCCAGCTGGTGTTGCAGCCCGGCGAGCTGCGTTTGCCGCTCGGCGTGCTCCGCCTGTTGCCGGGCCAGACGCTCGCGGGTCTGACGGTAAAGGGAAGCGAGCGTGAATAACTGCTGGCGCGTCGGGCGCAGATCCGTCAGGACGCTCAGGCGCTGGCGCAGCGGGGCCAGCGGGGTTTGCGCCTCCAGCGCCTGCTGCCGTTGCCGTTGAGCGGCCAGCGCTTCGGTCAGCGCGTTCAGCTGCTGCTGATGCTGTGCGGCCTGCGCCGTCAGCTGGCTGCGCTGGGCGGTGAGCTGCTCCAGTGCGGTCTGCTGCTGGGCGCACTGCTGCGTGGCGGCATCGCCGGCCTGTCGCCGCTCGGCCTGCGTCGACTGCAGTTGGGCGATCTGATGGTCGAGCGGGGCGACCTGGTCATCGATCAGCTGTTGCTGCTGCCGCATATGCTCGGCATGGGCTTGCTGCGCCAGACGGGCCTTTTCCACCGCCTGCTGCAGCGGCGCCAGCTGCGCCGAGTGTTGCTCCTGTTGCTGCGTCAGCTGGGCTGCCTGCTGTTGTATCGTCTGCAGCTCGGCGCGGCAGCGATCGCGTTCGCCGCGCAGCGGCCGCAATTTCTCGGCCGGTTCGCTCAGCGCCAGCCGCTGCAGCTGCGGGGCGGCCTCGGCCTGCTCGCGCTGGGCGGTTTCCAGCCGCCGTTGCCCCTCGTTTTGCTGTTGCTGGAGGCGCTGCCATTGCTGTAGCCAGCTCAGCGCCTGTTGCTGTTGCTGGGTTTGCTTGCCGAGAGCGCTTTCCTGCGCGCTCAGCGCCGTCAGCCGTTCAGTCAGGGAGTGGCGCTGTTCATCGTTCAGCAGCTCGATGCCGCTGGCGCGCTGGTGCAACGCATCCAGGTCGGTTTTGGCCTGCTTGTGGGATTCGAACACCTGTTCGGACAGCCGCCCGTAGATTTCGGTGCCGGTCAGCTCTTCCAACAGCTCGGCGCGATCGTTGGCGTCGGCGTTGAGGAACGCGGCGAACTGCCCCTGAGACAGCATCATCGATTTGGTGAAGCGGCCGAAGTCCAGCCCGGTGATGGCGGCGGTGATCTCCAGCTTATCGCGCACTTTATCTGCCAGGATCTTGCCGTCCTCGCGGCGCGCCAGTTCGACCTTCGGCGCCTGCAGATTGCCGTCCGGCGCGTTTTTGGCGCGGCGCTGGCTCCAGAAGGCGCGATAGCCGACGCCCTTGACCTCGAATTCGACCTCCGCCAGCGATTCGGCGGTGTGGCGGGTCATCAGTTCATTCTGGCTCGGCGTGACGTTGAGACGCGGCGTCTGGTGGTACAGCGCCAGGCAGATGGCGTCCAGCAGGGTGGTTTTGCCCGCGCCGGTCGGGCCGGTAATGGCGAACAGGCCGTTGCTGGCGAACGGCTCGGCGGTGAAGTCAATTTTCCACTCGCCCTGCAGCGAGTTGAGGTTTTTTAACCGCAGGCTGAGGATCTTCATGGGTGAGTCTCTTCAGGATTGTGCTGCACCGCATCGACCACCTGGCGGAACAGTTGATGCATCCGCCTTTGGCGCGCTTCGGGCATGTCGGCCTCCTGTGCCAGGCGCCGTTCGAACACCTCGTTGACGCTCAGCTCGTTCAGCGTTTCCTTGTCCTGCTGCGCGATCGCCTGGCGGCGTTGCTCTTTGCTGCGCCGCAGCAGCACCACTTCCACCGGCAGCTCATCCGCCATCAGCTGGATACGGCGCTGGATATCGCTGAGGTAGTCCTGCGTCGCCACTTCGATATCCAGCCACACCGGCAGCTCGCCGGCATAGTCGGCAAATTGCTGCAGCTGCCGTTCGATCTCGGCCAGATCGCCTTTGATCAGCTGCATGGGCTGGAACTGCGGGATCGTTAACGCTTCTACCTGCTGCAGGGCACCGTCGGCGAAATCCACCAGGAAGACGCTTTTGGCTTTGCCCAGTTCATCGAAGCTGAGCGGAATCGGTGAGCCGCTATAGCGAATATGTTCCGACTTGGCGACGTTCTGCGCGCGGTGAATGTGGCCCAGCGCGATGTAATCGGCAGGGGGGAAGGCCTGCGCCGGGAAGGCATCGAGGGTGCCGATATAGATGTCGCGCACCGAGTCGGAGGTGGTGACGCCGACGGTGGTCAGGTGGCCGGTGGCGACGATCGGCAGCGGCAGGCCCAGCTGCTCGCGGCGTTCGCAGGCCGCCAGATACAGCGCCTGGTAATGTTCGGCAATGGCTTCCTGCAGCGCCTGCTGTTTCTGCGCGCCGGATTCGCCGGCGCGGCTGGTGAGCAGATCGCGCGGCCGCAGAAAAGGAATGGCGCACAGCACGGCGCCCGGCTGGCCGTCGCGCCGGTTAAGCACCACGATCTGCTGCTCAAGGGAGCCCTGCGCACTCGCGATCACCGTGGTGTTCAGGCAAGAGAGCAGTTCCCGCGATTCGTTCAGCGTCGCTACCGAGTCGTGGTTGCCGCCCAACACCACCAGTTGGCAGCCGGTGCGCTGCAGTTCCACCACGAAGCGGTTGTACAGCTCGCGGGCGTAGCTGGGCGGCGAGCCGGTATCGAACAGGTCCCCGGCGACGATCAGCGCATCCACCTGCTGCTGCTCGATCTGTTCGATCAGCCAGTTCAGAAAAGCCTGGTGCTCGGCGGCGCGGCTTTTGGTGAAAAAGTACTGGCCAAGATGCCAGTCAGAGGTGTGGATCAGGCGCATGACACTCCCGGATGCAAAGGTAATGGCGATGATTATAAAGGCCGCGGCGGCGCCTGTCCCGGCGCAATAGCGACGACTACGGAATGATTTTTCTTTGCACCGGGAAATAATCGCTATGCTTACTGCCTATAACAGCCGCTTTTTTTCATAAAAGTGTCACAAAACTGACGCATAATGGCGCCCGCAAAGTCGCTAACACATTGGCAGGATTGACGATGGCAAGACGCATACTGGTGGTGGAAGACGAAGCGCCGATCCGTGAGATGGTGTGCTTTGTGTTGGAACAGAATGGTTACCAACCGTTGGAAGCCGAGGATTATGACAGCGCCGTGACGCGCCTGTCTGAGCCGTTCCCTGATTTGGTGTTGCTCGACTGGATGTTGCCCGGCGGTTCCGGCATTCAGTTTATCAAACATATGAAGCGCGAAGCGCTGACCCGCGATATTCCGGTCATGATGCTGACCGCGCGCGGCGAAGAGGAAGACCGCGTGCGCGGCCTGGAAGTGGGGGCGGATGATTATATCACCAAGCCGTTCTCGCCCAAGGAGCTGGTGGCGCGCATCAAGGCGGTCATGCGCCGCATTTCACCGATGGCGGTGGAAGAAGTGATTGAAATGCAAGGGCTGAGCCTGGATCCGTCCTCCCACCGCGTGATGGCTAACGATCAGGCGTTGGACATGGGGCCGACCGAGTTCAAGCTGCTGCACTTCTTTATGACCCACCCAGAGCGGGTTTATAGCCGTGAGCAGTTGCTTAATCACGTCTGGGGCACTAACGTTTATGTGGAAGACCGTACCGTTGACGTGCATATCCGTCGGCTCCGCAAGGCGTTAGAAACCAGTGGGCATGATAAAATGGTTCAAACCGTTCGGGGCACCGGCTACCGGTTCTCAACGCGCTACTGATCGCGCCGCGCTGGAGAATATGCCGTGTTAGAACGTCTGTCGTGGAAGAGGCTGGCTCTGGAGCTGGCTCTTTTTTGTCTGCCCGCCTTACTGCTGGGGCTGATTTTCGGTTATCTGCCCTGGTTCCTGCTGGCCTCCGCGCTGGCTGCGCTGGTGTGGAATTTCTACAACCAGCTCAAACTCTCCCATTGGCTGTGGATCGACCGCAGCATGACGCCGCCGCCCGGCCGCTGGAGCTGGGAGCCGCTGTTCTATGGCCTGTATCAGATGCAGCAGCGCAATCGCCGCCGCCGGCGCGAGCTGGCGCTGCTGATCAAGCGCTTTCGCAGCGGGGCCGAATCGCTGCCTGATGCGGTGGTGATGACCACCGTCGAAGGCAATATCTTCTGGTGTAATGGGCTGGCGCAGCATCTGCTCGGCTTCCGCTGGCCGGAAGACAACGGCCAGCACATCCTCAACCTGCTGCGCTATCCGGAATTCAGCCACTACCTGCAGCAGCAGGAGTTCTCGCGCCCGCTGACGCTGCAGCTGAACAACGAACACTACGTCGAATTCCGCGTAATGCCTTACTCCGAAGGGCAGCTGCTGATGGTGGCGCGCGACGTCACCCAGATGCGCCAGCTGGAGGGCGCGCGGCGCAACTTCTTCGCCAACGTCAGCCATGAGCTGCGCACGCCGCTGACGGTGCTGCAGGGCTACCTGGAGATGATGGGCGATGAAGAGCAGGACGGCTCGCTGCGCAGCAAGGCACTCAGCACCATGCAAGAGCAGACCCGTCGGATGGACGGGTTGGTCAAGCAGCTGCTGACGCTGTCGCGCATTGAGGCGGCGCCCAATGTCGACATGAACGAACGGGTGGATATCCCGCTGATGCTGCGGGTGTTGCAGCGCGAGGCGCAGTCGCTGAGTGGTGGCAATCACGAGATCACCTTCCGGGTTAACGAACAGCTCAACGTGTTCGGTAATGAAGACCAGTTGCGCAGCGCGGTGTCTAACCTGGTGTACAACGCGGTCAACCACACGCCGAAGGGCACCCATATCGAAGTGAGCTGGCAGCAGACGGCGCACGGCGCGCAGTTCCAGGTCAGCGACAACGGGCCGGGCATCGCCGCCGAACACCTTCCGCGCCTGACCGAGCGTTTTTACCGCGTCGACAAGGCCCGTTCGCGCCAAACCGGCGGCAGCGGGCTGGGGCTGGCGATCGTCAAACACGCGCTCAGCCATCACGACGCGCGGCTGGAGATCCTCAGCGAGCCGGGGATCGGCACACGCTTTATCTTTACCTTACCCAACCGGTTGATTGTTCCCGCCGCTTTATCAGAGAATGCGGTGAAAAATTAACGCGAGACACCGGTATGACCCGAATAACCCGAGGGCTGTTGCTTTGCCTGGCGCTGCTGGCCGGACGCGGCGCGCTGGCGCAGCCCGATGGCATGTTGGCGGGCAACCTGTCCAGCGTCGGCTCCGACACCCTGGCGAATCTGATGGCGCTGTGGGCGCAGGATTTCAGCCGGCATTACCCCAACGTTAACCTGCAGATCCAGGCCGCCGGCTCGTCGACCGCGCCGACCGCGTTGGCGGCGGGCGCCGCGCAGCTGGGGCCGATGAGCCGGCCGATGAAGGCCGCCGAGGTTTCGGCGTTCGAACACCGTTACGGCTATGCGCCGGTGGCGGTGCCGGTGGCGGTGGATGCGCTGGTGGTGTTGGTGCATCAGGACAACCCGCTGCGCGGCCTCAATCTGCAGCAGCTCGATCGCATTTTCTCCGCCACCCGGCGCTGTGGCGAAAGCAAACCGCTGACGCGCTGGGGCGAGCTGGGGCTCAGCGGCGACTGGGCGACGCGCTCGCTGCAGCGTTTCGGCCGCAACTCGGCATCCGGCACCTACGGCTATTTCAAACTGCGCGCGCTGTGCGGCGGCGATTTTATGCCGCGCGTCAATGAGCTGCCCGGTTCGGCCTCGGTGGTGCAGGCGGTGGCCGGTTCGCTCAACGGCATCGGCTACGCCAGCATCGGTTTTCGCGCCAGCGGCGTGCGGCTGCTACCGTTGGCGGAGTCGGGAGAGGACTATGTCGCGCCTACCGCCGCCAACGTGCGCAACGATCGCTACCCGCTGTCGCGCTATCTGTATATCTACATCAACAAAGCCCCCAATCAACCGCTGGAGCCGCTGACCGCCGCGTTCCTCGATCGCGTGCTGTCGACCGCAGGGCAGAGCCTGGTCAATCACGACGGCTATTTGCCGCTGCCGCCGGGCGCCTTGCAGAAGACCCGTCAGGCCCTCGGGCTGCAGCCGCTCGCGTCGGCCACGGTGCAATAAGCGACAAAAAGCGGCGTAATTTTCGCCTTTTTTCACGGCCAAATGGAGCTTATACCACGCGAAAACCGGGCATTTACTGGCGTTTTCGCGCGGTAAAGTGGTATATGCTTCACGTTTCGTGAATTCGTTGTTCAAAAATGATACAAATCATGTAGTGTATATTTATTGATAGCCAATATGATCGACTGGTGGCTAAAGTTTATATGGTCGATAGCTCTGCTTTTCGCCGTGTGGCTTGCCTTGAAGCGCTATAAACGTTTACCTTAGCCCTCGTTGTCGGATTAAACCTCCATTTTTATAACTCCTAAAATTTTGCCCATCTTCATGAGCGGCCACTTTCGAATAGGGACATAAACGCCGGATCGACTGCGTTTAGGGTGCTTATTTGGCGCTGCAACGATCGGGCATGCCGGCAACCGGGTGGGGCGTTACGCCACCACGCTATCGGACAATTTTTTTCATTTGAACAGGCAACACGACATCGTATGAGTCATCGTTTAACGTCAAAAGATATCCTGGCACTGGGCTTCATGACCTTTGCCTTATTCGTTGGGGCTGGGAACATCATCTTCCCGCCGATGGTCGGCTTGCAGTCCGGTGAACACGTCTGGACCGCGGCGCTGGGCTTCCTGATCACCGCCGTCGGTCTGCCGGTCATCACCGTCATCGCGCTGGCGCGCGTCGGCGGCGGCATCGACGCCCTCAGCTCACCGATCGGCCGTGGCGCCGGCCTGCTGCTGGCGACCGTCTGCTACCTGGCCGTCGGCCCGCTGTTCGCCACGCCGCGTACCGCCACCGTGTCCTTTGAAGTGGGTATCGCCCCGCTGACCGGCGACGGCGCCATGCCGCTGTTCATCTACAGCCTGGTGTACTTCGCGCTGGTGATCGGCATCTCCCTGTATCCGGGCCGCTTGCTCGACACCGTCGGCCACGTGCTAGCACCGCTGAAGATTGTGGCGCTGGCCGTATTGGGCATCGCCGCGTTGCTGTGGCCTGCCGGCGCGCCGATCCCGGCGACGGCGGCTTACCAGAGCGTGCCTTTCTCCTCCGGCTTCGTTAACGGCTATCTGACCATGGATACGCTGGGTGCGCTGGTATTCGGCATCGTTATCGTCAACGCGGCGCGCTCGCGCGGCGTGAAAGACGCCGGTCTGTTGACCCGTTACACCATTCTGGCCGGTTTGATCGCCGGCGTGGGCCTGACGCTGGTTTACCTGAGCCTGTTCAAGCTGGGCTCCGGCAGCGGCGCGCTGGTGCCTGACGCCACCAACGGTGCGGTGATCCTGCACGCTTACGTTCAGAACACCTTCGGCGGCCTGGGCAGCTTCTTCCTGGCGGCGCTGATCTTCATCGCCTGTATGGTGACCGCAGTCGGCCTGACCTGCGCCTGCGCCGAGTTCTTCGCGCAATACCTGCCGTTCTCGTACAAGACGCTGGTATTTATCCTGGGCCTGTTCTCGATGGTGGTGTCCAACCTCGGCCTGAGCCACCTGATCCAGATCTCCATTCCGGTGCTGACCGCGATTTATCCGCCGTGCATCGTGCTGGTGGTGCTGAGCTTCACCCTGCGTTGGTGGCACAGCGCGCCACGCATCATCGCGCCGGTGATGCTTGTCAGCCTGTTGTTTGGTATCCTTGACGCGGTGAAAGCCTCCAGTTTCCAGCAGCTGCTGCCGGCCTGGACCACTCACCTGCCGCTGGCAGAGCAGGGGTTGGCATGGTTGCCGCCTTCGCTGCTGATGCTGGTGCTGGTCGCGATTTATGATCGGGTGTGCACGCGTTCCCGAGTGACCGCGCACTGATAATTCCCCGGCTTAATCCAGGGCCACGGACATGTCCGTGGCTTTTTTACGTTTAAAACTATGGGTCATCTTCATGCAACAACAGTCACCCACCACGGCCCCCGACAATAAGCTGAAACGCGGCCTCAGTACGCGTCATATCCGCTTTATGGCGCTGGGATCGGCCATCGGCACCGGGTTGTTCTACGGCTCGGCGGACGCCATCAAAATGGCCGGCCCGAGCGTGCTGCTGGCTTACCTGATCGGCGGCATCGTGGCCTTTATCATCATGCGCGCACTGGGGGAGATGTCGGTCAACAACCCGCAGGCCAGCTCGTTTTCCCGCTACGCGCAGGACTACCTCGGCCCGATGGCGGGTTACATCACCGGCTGGACCTACTGCTTTGAAATTCTGATCGTCGCCATCGCCGACGTGACCGCCTTCGGCATCTATATGGGGGTCTGGTTCCCGGAAGTGCCGCACTGGATCTGGGTGCTGAGCGTGGTGCTGATCATCGGCGCCATCAACCTGATGAGCGTCAAGGTATTCGGCGAGCTGGAGTTCTGGTTCTCGTTCTTCAAGGTCGCCACCATCATCATCATGATCGCGGCCGGCATCGGCATCATCATCTGGGGCATCGGCAACGGCGGGCAACCGACCGGCATTCATAACCTGTGGTCGAACGGCGGCTTCTTCAGCAACGGCTTTATCGGCATGATCCTGTCGCTGCAGCTGGTGATGTTCGCTTACGGCGGCATTGAAATCATCGGCATCACCGCCGGCGAAGCCAAAGATCCGAAAAAATCGATTCCTAAAGCCATCAACTCGGTGCCGTGGCGCATTCTGGTGTTTTACGTCGGCACGCTGTTCGTCATTATGTCTATCTACCCATGGAACCAGGTGGGCACCAACGGCAGCCCGTTCGTGCTGACCTTCCAGCATATGGGCATCACCGTGGCGGCGGGCATTCTCAACTTCGTGGTGATCACCGCTTCGCTGTCGGCGATCAACAGCGACGTGTTCGGCGTCGGTCGCATGCTGCACGGCATGGCCGAGCAGGGCCACGCGCCGAAGATGTTCAGCAAGGTGTCGAAACGCGGCATTCCCTGGGTGACGGTGGTGGTGATGATGCTGGCGCTGCTGCTGGCGGTATACCTCAACTACATCATGCCGGAGAGCGTGTTCCTGGTGATCGCGTCCCTGGCGACCTTCGCCACCGTGTGGGTGTGGATCATGATCCTGTTCTCCCAAATCGCCTTCCGCCGCAGCCTGAGCAAAGAGCAGGTGAAGCAGCTGGCGTTCCCGCTGCGCGGTGGGGTGTTCACCTCGGTGGTGGCGATCGTGTTCCTGGTGTTCATCATCGGCCTGATCGGCTACTTCCCGACCACGCGCGTCTCGCTGTACGCCGGCCTGGTCTGGGTGGTATTGCTGCTGGCGGGATACTGGTTTAAGGTCAACCATCAGAAAAAACGCGCGCCGCTGGCGACGCAGCAAGACTAAATGGAAAAACACCGGCTGAGGCCGGTGTTTTTTTAGCGTTTGTCTTCCACTTCATCCTCCCCGGCGGCGCGCGCTTCGATACGCATGTCGCCGCCGTTAAGGCGTTCTTCCTCTTCCTCGCCGGCGCAGCGCGCCAGCACTTCGCGAATGTCCTGCATGTTGCTGCTGAGGGCGCTCAGCGAAGGTTGCAGATTGCGGGGCATGCGGCTTTCGTCCAGCGAAGCGCTGTGCAGGCAGCCGATAAACAGCAGGGTGGCCATCAGGGCAAACAGCCGATGACGTAACCGTTTCAGCAAGGGCTTTCCCTCTCGGTGGTGAAGGTGATGGCGCATTAACGCCGTTTTCGCCGGGGAAAAGAAGGGGATGGAGATATCTGCTGGCAATTGAAAGAACATCATTACCAGCAGACACAGTTACGTCAGCCGACGTCAGGAAGCGTTCGCGTTTTGTAGAAGCATACCGCGCAGGTCATTGCCGGTTGGCGTTTGATGCACGCGCAGGCCGAACTCGTCGATCACCGCCAGAATATGGTCGAAAATATCCGCCTGAATGCTTTCATACTCCGCCCAGACCGTGGTGTTGGTGAAGGCGTAGATTTCCAGCGGCAGGCCTTCCGGCGTCGGCGCCAGCTGGCGCACCATCAGCGTCATGTTCTGGTGAATGCGCGGGTGAGCGCGCAGATAGGCTTCCAGATAGGCGCGCAGCGTGCCGAGGTTGGTCAGGCGGCGGCCGTTGAGCGGCGAGGCCAGATCGACGGCGATCTCCTGGTTATGCTGGCTCAGCTCCTGGGTCTTGACGTTCAGGTAGCTGTGCAGCAGCGGGTTGCGCTGCAGGCGGCGCTGTTCCTCTTCCGACAGGAAGTGCACGCTGCCGGTGTCGATATTCAGGCTGCGTTTGATGCGACGCCCGCCGGATTCCGACATCGACCGCCAGTTTTTGAACGAGTCGGAGATCAGCGCGTAGGTGGGAATGGTGGTGACGGTGTTGTCCCAGTTACGCACTTTGACCGTGGTCAGGCCGATGTCGGTGACCGCACCGTCAGCGCCGTATTTCGGCATTTCCAGCCAGTCGCCGATCTTCAGCATATCGTTGGCGGAGAGCTGAATGCCGGCCACCAGCCCGAGGATCGGATCCTTGAACACCAACATCAAGACCGCGGTCATGGCACCCAGGCCGCTGAGCAGCAGCAGCGGCGATTTGCCCATCAGCAACGAAACGATCATGATGCCGATCAGGATCGCCGCCACCAGTTTCAGGCCCTGGAAAATGCCGCGCAGCGGCAGCTGATTGGAGATCGGACTTTGGCGCAGCAGCGCCAGCAGCGTATCCAGCAGCGAGAACAGCGACAGCAGGGTGAAGGCGAGGATCCACACCTGCGCGGCGGTGACGATCACCGCCTGGGTCTGGCTGCCGCTCTGCAACCACAGCGTCGCCTGGATGCTGATGATCACCCCTTGCAGCAGCAGCGCCACGCGCTGGAACAGTTTGTATTGGGTGATGGCCTGTTGCCAGACGCGCTGCGATTGCTGGCCACGGCGCTGAAGGGCGGCCAGCACCACCCGGTGCAGCACCAGGTGGATCGCGACCGAGATCAGGACAATCAACCCCAATACCATCAACAGCGACATCACTCCGCCGAATTCCAAACCAAACTGTTCCAGCCAGCGCGTTATCTGTTGTTGCATTACCGCTCCTTAAAAAATGCGCAAAAAATATCCTGTAAACTTAAAACGCGTTAGCCTAAGGGGTAACGTGCAGGATTTGTGCCTGTTTACCTTTTTTTACATCGGGTTAGCGTTATTTTTCGGTCTCCGCCCCCCGGCTCATCCCCGGGTTTTGCGGCCAGAGAGGAGGGGGAGTTGCACTTAACGTGGCATTGTTCGCTTCTTGAAGAACGCCGTCGATTTCGTTTGGTACAGCAGGAGAAACAGTATGCTTAACGCCTGGCATCAACCGGTCCCGCCTTTTGTGGTGAAGCAAGGGCAACGTTTGGATATCACGCTGTGGTTACAGGGGGATGAACTGCCGGAACGGGTGTTTTTGCGCGCCGAACCGGACAACGAAGAGTGGCTGCTGGTGATGAAAGCGCAGCGCCACGAGGGAATGCGGCGCTACCAGGCCAGCCTGACGCTGAATGAGGGCGAGCCGACGCGGCGTTACTGCTTCAAGCTGCTGTGGGCCGATCGCCAGCAGTGGTTCGGCCCGCAGGGCTGGTCGCCAACGCCGCCGGGCCAGCTGGCGCAGTTCGCCGTCGACGAGCCCGACCATGGCCCCGAGTGGGTGGCGGATCAGCTGTTCTACCAGATTTTCCCCGATCGCTTCGCCAGCAGCGGCGGCGAGCACGGCATCCAAAGCGGCAGCTACCGCCATCACGCGGCCGGCGCCGAGGTGATTCGGCGTGACTGGCAGCACCCGTTGGAGGATCGCCACGCCGCCTCGACCTTTTACGGCGGCGATCTGGACGGCATCAGCGCCAAACTGCCGTATTTGCAGCAGCTGGGCGTGACGGCGCTGTATCTGAACCCGATTTTTACCGCGCCGAGCGTGCATAAGTACGATACCGAGGACTATTACCAGGTCGATCCGCACTTTGGCGGCAACGCGGCGCTGCAGCGTTTGCGAGTGAGCACTCACAAGGTGGGCATGAAACTGGTGCTGGACGGGGTATTCAACCACACCGGAGACTCGCATCCGTGGTTCGACCGCCATCGCCAGGGCGAAAACGGCGCCTGTCACCACCCTGATTCACCGTATCGCGGCTGGTTCAACTTTTACCCGGACGGCCGCGCGCTCGACTGGAAGGGCAACGCCAGCCTGCCGAAGCTCAACTTCGCCGAGCCGCAGGTGGCGGAAGCGATCTATCGCGGGGAAGGCAGCGTGGTGCGCCACTGGCTGCGCCCGCCGTACAGCATCGACGGTTGGCGGCTGGACGTGGTGCATATGCTGGGGGAGAACGGCGGCGCCACCGGCAACCTGCACCACCTGGCTGGCATCTATCAGGCGGTGAAGCAGGAGAACCCGCAGGCCTACGTCTTGGGCGAGCACTTCGGCGATGCGCGCCGCTGGCTGCACGCCGGCGTGGAGGATGCGGCGATGAACTACATGGGGTTCGCGCTGCCGGTGCGGGCATTTTTGGCGGGGCTGGACGTGGCCTATCACCCGGTGCGGCTGGACGCCGCCGGGTGCGCGCAGTGGATGGACGGTTACCGCGCCGGGCTGCCGCACGGCCGCCAGCTGATCCAGTTCAACCAGTTGGACAGCCACGATACCGCGCGTTTTCTCACGCTGTTGCAGGGGAACGCGGCGCGCATGCAAATGGCAGCGGTGTGGTTGCTGAGCTGGATTGGCGTGCCTTGTCTCTACTACGGCGATGAGATTGGTCTGGACGGCGGCAACGATCCGTTCTGCCGCAAGCCGTTCCCGTGGGACGTCGGCGACTGGGACCGGCCGCTGTTGGCGCTGTTCCAGCGCATGGCGGCGCTGCGTAAACAGAGCGTGGCATTGCGTCGCGGCGGCTGTCAGGTGCTGTATGCCAGCGGAGAAACGCTGGTGTTCGTGCGCCTGTATCAGCAGGAGCAGGTGCTGGTGGCGCTGCAGCGCGACGGCAGCGGCCAGGCGCAGCTGCCGCACAACCCGCTGTTGGCGCGCGGTCCGTGGCGGCGTGTGGAAGGGCGGGGAGAGTTGAGCGAAACGGCAGGCGGGCTGCGCCTGCAGCTGGCGGAAGAGTCGGCCACCGTGTGGCGCTGCGAAGGCTAAAGCAACTGCGGGGGCCAAAGGGCCCCCGCGATAAAAGTGAGTAGGCGTTTACATCAGTAACCGACCGCAGAACCTGCCGGGCGACGCACGTCGTTGGCGCCGTACAGATAGCCTTCGCGCACCTTGCCGGAAACCGCCGAGTCGTTGCCGGAGTTGGCCGGGCTGACGCCCGCCGCGCCCGGCAAACCGACCAGAATCAGTTCGGCGGCGCCCCACGGCGTTTGCTCGACCATCTTATAGCCCATGCCGCTCAGCAGCTTCAGCGTATCGGCGGAAACGCCGCGCTGTTCGTAGTACACCTCATCCGGCAACCATTGGTGATGGATGCGCGGTGCGTCCACCGCTTCCTGCGGCGCCATGGCGTGGTCGATCACGTTCAACGCGGTCTGCAGGGTGATGGTGATGATGCGCGAACCGCCCGGTGAGCCCAGTACCATAAAGATCTTGTTGTCCTTGGTCACCAGAGTCGGGCTCATCGACGATAGTGGGCGCTTACCGGGGGCAATGCTGTTGGCTGTGCCCTGCACCAGTCCGTACAGGTTTTTCTCGCCCACTTTGACCGTAAAGTCGTCCATCTCGTCGTTGAGGAAGAAGCCGGTGCCCGGTGCGATCACCACGGCGCCGAAGCGGCCGTTGACGGTATAGGTGGTGGAGACGGCGTTGCCATCGTGATCGACGATCGAATAGTGGGTGGTTTCCGGTTTTTCATGCGGTTCCATGCCGGGCTGCACGTTTTCCGACGGCGTGGCCTTGTCTGCGACGATTTTCTTGCGGATCTGCTCGGCGTAGCTCTTGCTCACCAGCCGGTCGATCGGGTTCTTGATGAATTCCGGGTCGCCGAGGTAGGTGTTGCGGTCCATGTAGGCATGACGCATCGCTTCGGTCATGGTGTGAATGGCCGCCGCCGAGTTGAAGCCCATGCTTTTCAGGTCGTAGCCTTCCACCACGTTGAGGATTTCGCACAGCGTCACGCCGCCGGAGCTGGGAGGCGGCGCCGACACGAACTTGTAGCCGCGATAGCTGCAGGTAATCGGCGGCGTTTCGGTGACCTTGTAATTGGCGAAGTCGGCGGCGGTCAATATGCCGCCGCTCTGTTTGGCCGCCGCCTCCACCGCCTGCGGGATCTTGCCTTTATAGAAGGCGTCGGTTCCCCCTTTGGCGATGGCTTCCAGCGTATTGGCCAGATCGGTTTGCACCAGCTTGTCCCCCGGCTGCAGCGGGCTGCCGTCCGGGCGCAGGAAGATTTTGGCCGACTCGGGATCCTGTTTGAAGCGTGCGACGGTGGTGTCGAGGATATCGGTATCGGCGCGGGTCAGCACAAAGCCTTCGCGCGCCAGCCTGATAGCCGGCGCCAGCACCTGTTCGCGGCTCAGCTTGCCGTACTTCTCACGCGCGGTTTCCATCCCCAGCACGGTGCCCGGCACGCCCGCCGCCAGATAGCCGTACAGGCTGGCGTCTTTCTTTACCTTGCCGTCGGCATCCAGATACATGTTGGCGCTGGCCGCCGCCGGCGCGGTTTCACGGAAGTTGATGAAGGTGTCGGTGCCGTCCGCCAGGTGGACGGTCATAAAGCCGCCGCCGCCGATGTTGCCGCAGCAGGGGTTAACCACCGCCTGCGCATAGCCCACCGCCACGGCGGCGTCGATGGCGTTGCCGCCCATCTTCAGGATATCCACGCCGACCTGCGAGGCCAGGTGTTGCGAGGTGACCACCATGCCGTTTTTGGCTTCCACCGCCGGGTTGGATGCCGCATACAGGCTGCCGCTGACCAGCAGCGCCGCCATGGTCAGGGGTTTGCTCCATTTCTGTAAAAACATAGTTATTCCTACCCTGTCAGTTTTTTATTGTGTTGTGTTTGCTTGCCGCTGTTCACTTGCAAAGCGCGAGCCAGCGTTATTGATAGTAGCCGCAGATGGGCGTGCGCGCGGCGAGCAGGGTGGGAAATGTGAGCGGAAACAGGGAAATAAAGCACTGAAGGTGGGCGGTCTGCCCCATAAAGGGGCATAAAAAAACCGGCCGCGTGGGCCGGTTGATTCACTATCAGGCTGAAATTACAGCTTGGCAGCGTTTTCAGACAGGTATTTTGCAACGCCGTCTGGGGAAGCGCCCATACCTGCTTTGCCTTTTTCCCACTGAGCCGGGCACACTTCACCGTGCTCTTCGTGGAATTGCAGCGCGTCAACGGTACGGATCATTTCGTCGATGTTACGGCCGATTGGCAGGTCGTTAACAACCTGAGCACGCACGATGCCGTCTTTGTCGATCAGGAAGGAGCCGCGCAGCGCAACGCCGGCTTCCGGGTGTTCGATGCCGTAAGCTTTCTGGATTTCACGCTTGATGTCAGCAACCATTGCGTATTTCACTTCACCGATGCCGCCTTTGTCGACAGGGGTTTTACGCCATGCGTTGTGGACGAACTCTGAGTCGAAGGAAACGCCAACCACTTCAACGCCACGCTTCTGGAACTCTTCATAGCGGTGATCGAAAGCGATCAGCTCGGAAGGGCATACGAAGGTGAAGTCCATTGGCCAGAAGAACAGCACGGCCGGTTTGCCGTTCAGGTGCTTCTTCAGGTTGAAGTTTTCAACGATTTCGCCGCTACCCAGTACGGCAGCTGCAGTGAAGTCAGGGGCTTGACGAGTTACCAGGACCATAATTACTCCTGTAATAGGTGTTAAAGGGTGGATGTAAAAACAAGGGCCAGTATAGGGGCCGCGACTTGGTGAATAAAGGGTAAAAGACCAATCGATGAGATAGCTTTCACCTATCAAAGTCGTTGATATAATTTAGCGAGCTTTAAAAATAACCTTTTCCCACAAAAGGGCAAGCGGCAAAACGTAAATTCTTGCAAGGCGTTGCAATTTCAATGGCTTGGGCTTGACCTCAGAGCGCTTTGTCCTTCGCCTGCCGCATCATTTGCGGGTAAAACTGCCAGAACTGTGTTTCAAGCTGATGATAATGTTGCTCGACGTCGGCGAACGAGCCGGCCAGCGCATCGAGGCGCGGGCGGCGGCTGGCCATGCCCTGCAGCACCCGGGCGATGAACGGCAATTCGGCGTAGCGCTCCAGCCAGCGTTCCGGCCACAGGTAGCCGTTCAGGTTTTGAAAGCGCGGCGGCGTGAGCGGCAGAAAAGGTTCGATCTGGCTGCGGGCTTCCTGGGTAAACTGGTGCAGGTCGCGCGAAGGCTCCAGCTGCTGCCAGTGGCGCGCCAGAAAATGGTCCCACACCACGTCGAGGGTGATCGGCGCCACGCGGCGGTAGGGGGCGCTGAAATAGTCGCGGCTGGCTTTGACCTGCGGCAGGCTGTCGGTCAGCACGTCGACGCGGCGGTGCATCATGATGCCGGCCACCACGTCGGGCTGGTAGTCGGCGGCGGGGTTGCCGCGCACGAAATCGGCCAGCAGGTTGCCCAGCAGCGAGCTGTCCGCCAGCATGGCCAGGTGAAGATGAGCGAGAAAATTCATCCCTCAACTATACCCGAAGTCAGGCAAATCCTCCTTATTTCTTGCCGCTGACCGCCCCCGGCTTTAGACTAGGCCGCCTGTTTTTTACCAACCAGCCCTAAATTGAAGAAGTGAATACCCATGCGCGTCGCTGATTTTTCGTTTGAACTTCCCGAATCCCTGATTGCCCACTATCCCCAGGCCGAACGCAGCGCATGCCGCCTGCTGCAGCTGGACGGGCCGAGCGGGGCGCTGACGCACGGCGTATTCACCGATCTGCTGGATAAGCTGGAAGCCGGCGACCTGCTGGTGTTCAACAATACCCGCGTGATCCCGGCGCGCATGTTCGGCCGCAAGGTCAGCGGCGGCAAGATTGAAGTGCTGGTGGAGCGCGTGCTGGACGACCATCGCGTGCTGGCGCACGTGCGCGCGTCGAAAGCGCCGAAGCCGGGCGCCGAGCTGCTGTTGGGGGATGACGAGAGCATCGCCGCCACCATGGTAGCGCGCCACGAGACGCTGTTCGAGCTGCGCTTCAACGACGAGCGCGACGTGTTCACTATCCTCAACGCCGCCGGCCATATGCCGCTGCCGCCTTATATTGCCCGCCCGGATGAAGACGCGGACCGCGAGCTGTATCAGACGGTCTACAGCGAGAAACCCGGCGCGGTCGCCGCGCCGACCGCCGGCCTGCACTTCGACGAACCGCTGCTGGCGGCGCTGCGCGCCAAGGGCGTGGAAATGGCGTTCGTGACGCTGCACGTCGGCGCCGGCACCTTCCAGCCGGTGCGCGTGGAAACCATCGAAGATCACGTGATGCACGCCGAATACGCCGAAGTGCCGCAGGACGTGGTCGATGCGGTGCTGGCCTGCAAGGCGCGCGGCAAACGCGTCGTGGCGGTGGGCACCACCTCGGTGCGTTCGCTGGAAAGCGCCGCGGCGGCCAGCAAAGAGGCGCTGATTGCGCCGTTCTTCGGCGATACCAGCATCTTTATCTATCCGGGCTATCACTATCAGGTGATCGACGCGCTGGTGACCAATTTCCACCTGCCGGAATCGACCCTGATCATGCTGGTGTCGGCCTTCGCCGGCTATAAAAATACCATGAACGCCTATCAGCAGGCGGTGGCCGAGCAGTATCGCTTTTTCAGCTACGGTGATGCGATGTTCATCAGCCGTAACCCGCAGGCGGAAAACGAGTCCGTCGGCGGTTAATTTCCCGGGCTGCGCCCACGGCGCGGCCCCGTTTCAACGACATCAGACTGTTTCTCTGATGCTGGAGGCTTTGTGAAGTACGAACTACAAACTACCGATGGCCGCGCGCGTCGCGGCCGCCTGATCTTCGACCGCGGCGTGGTGGAAACCCCGGCCTTTATGCCGGTCGGTACCTACGGCACGGTCAAGGGCATGACGCCGGAAGAAGTGAAAGAGACCGGCGCACAGATCCTGCTGGGCAACACCTTCCACCTGTGGCTGCGCCCGGGCCAGGAGATCATGAAACTGCACGGCGATCTGCACGACTTCATGCAGTGGCATGGGCCGATCCTTACCGATTCCGGCGGTTTCCAGGTATTCAGCCTGGGGGCGATGCGCAAGATCAAAGAGGAAGGCGTGTACTTCCGCAACCCGATCAACGGCGACAAGGTGTTCCTGAGCCCGGAAAAATCGATGGAAATCCAGTATGACCTGGGTTCCGACATCGTAATGATCTTCGACGAATGTACACCGTATCCGGCCGACTGGGACTACGCCAAGCGTTCGATGGAAATGTCGCTGCGCTGGGCGGAGCGCAGCCGCAAGCGTTTCGACGAGCTGGAAAATAAAAATGCGCTGTTCGGCATCATTCAGGGCGGTGTTTACGAAGATTTACGTGATGTTTCCGTCAAAGGGCTGGTGGATATCGGCTTTGACGGGTACGCTGTGGGCGGCTTGGCTGTAGGCGAGCCGAAAGAGGATATGCATCGCATTCTTGAACACGTTTGCCCGCAAATTCCGGAAGATAAGCCACGCTATTTGATGGGCGTCGGCAAGCCGGAAGATTTGGTGGAAGGCGTGCGTCGCGGCATCGACATGTTCGACTGCGTCATGCCGACCCGCAACGCCCGCAACGGCCATCTGTTCGTGACTGACGGTGTGGTAAAAATCCGTAATGCCAAGCACAAGGATGATACTTCTCCGCTGGATAAGGACTGTGATTGCTACACGTGTCGCCATTACAGCCGCGCCTACTTGCACCATCTCGACCGTTGCAACGAAATATTGGGTGCTCGACTGAACACGATTCATAACCTGCGTCACTACCAGCGCCTCATGGCGGGTTTACGCCAGGCTATCGAAGAGGGTAAATTAGAGCAGTTTGTTGCGGATTTCTATGGTCGGATCGGCAAGCCGATTCCGCCTTTAAACGCTTGATCTAATAATTGATAACTTAATGAGGGAATTTCAATGAGCTTTTTCATTTCTGACGCCGTCGCATCCGCAGGGGCTCCGGCTCAGGGAAGCCCGTACTCTCTGATCATTATGCTGGTGGTGTTCGGCCTGATCTTCTACTTCATGATCCTGCGCCCACAGCAGAAGCGCGCTAAAGATCACAAGAAGCTGATGGACTCCATCGGTAAAGGCGACGAAGTGCTGACCACCGGCGGCCTGATCGGTCGTGTGACCAAAGTGGCCGACACCGGCATCATCGCCATCGCGCTGAACGACACCACGGAAGTGATGATCAAGCGTGACTTCGTGGCGGCCGTTCTGCCGAAAGGTACCATGAAGGCCCTGTAATCTTTTTTCCCGAAGGGAATTGCCGTGCTAAACCGTTATCCTTTGTGGAAGTATCTGATGTTGATCGTCGTGATCCTCGTCGGTCTGCTTTATGCGCTTCCCAACATCTACGGTGAGGATCCGGCCGTACAAATCACTGGCGCGCGCGGCGTCGCCGCCAGTGAAACTACGCTGGACCAGGTCCGTACCGTATTAGAAAAAGACAACATCGCGAGCAAGTCGATTGCGCTGGAAAATGGCGCCATCCTGGCTCGCTTTAAAGATCCTGACGTTCAGCTGCGCGCCCGCGAAGCGCTGGTGACCGAGCTGGGTGACAAATTCGTCGTGGCGCTGAACCTGGCGCCGGCCACGCCGACCTGGCTGGCCATGCTGGGCGCAGAGCCGATGAAACTCGGCCTGGACCTGCGCGGCGGCGTGCACTTCCTGATGGAAGTGGACATGGACACCGCGCTGAGCAAGCTGCAGGAACAGACCATGGATACCCTGCGCAGCGAGCTGCGCGAGAAGGGCATTCCTTATGCGTCTATCCGCAAGCTGGACAACAACGGCGTGGAAGTTCGCTTCCGTGACGATGCGGCCCGCGATCAGGCCATCAGCTACATCGGCCCGCGTCAGCGCGATCTGGTGCTGTCCGCCAACGGCGCCAACACCATGAAAGCCAGCCTGACGGATGCCCGTCTGAGCGAAGCGCGCGAATACGCCGTCCAGCAGAACATCACTATCCTGCGTAACCGCGTCAACCAGCTCGGCGTCGCCGAACCGCTGGTGCAGCGCCAGGGCGCCGACCGCATCGTGGTCGAGCTGCCGGGCATTCAGGACACCGCGCGCGCCAAAGAAATTCTGGGCGCCACCGCGACCCTGGAGTTCCGTCTGGTGAACACCAATGCGGACGCCACTGCGGCGGCCAACGGCCGCGTGCCTGGCGATTCCGAGGTGAAATACACCCGTGACGGCCAGCCGATCGTGCTGTACAAGCGCGTGATCCTGACCGGTGATCACATCACCGACTCTACCTCGAGCACCGACGAATACAACCAGCCGCAGGTTAACATCTCGCTGGACAGCGCCGGCGGCACGTCCATGTCCAACTTCACCAAGGACAACATCGGCAAGCCGATGGCGACCCTGTTCGTGGAGTATAAGGACAGCGGCAAGAAAGACGCCAATGGCCGCGCGGTGCTGGTGAAACAGGAAGAAGTGATCAACGTGGCGAACATTCAGTCGCGTCTGGGCAACAGCTTCCGCATCACCGGTATCGGCAACCCGAACGAAGCGCGTCAGCTTTCGCTGCTGCTGCGTGCGGGCGCGCTGATCGCGCCGATTCAGATCGTCGAAGAGCGCACCATCGGTCCAACCCTGGGTCAGCAGAACATTACCCAAGGTCTGGAAGCCTGTCTGTGGGGCCTGGTGGCGTCCATCGTCTTCATGGTGGTCTGGTACCGTAAGTTCGGCGTGATCGCCACCACGGCGCTGGTCGCCAACCTGGTGCTGATCGTCGGCGTGATGTCCCTGTTGCCAGGGGCGACGCTGACCATGCCGGGCATTGCCGGGATCGTGTTGACGCTGGCGGTGGCGGTTGACGCCAACGTACTGATTAACGAACGTATCAAGGAAGAGCTGAAGAACGGCAGGTCCGTTCAGCAGGCGATCCATGAAGGCTATAAAGGCGCGTTCTCCAGTATCGTCGACGCCAACATCACCACGCTGATCACCGCGGTCATCCTGTACGCAGTGGGCACCGGTTCGATCAAAGGCTTTGCGATCACCACCGCTATCGGTGTGGCGACGTCCATGTTCACCGCGATTGTCGGTACCCGTGCCATCGTCAACCTGCTTTACGGCGGCAAACGCATTAACAAGCTGTCTATCTGAGGAGTGCGTTGTGGCACAGGATTATACTGTTGAGCAACTCAACTACGGCCGTAAAGTCTACGACTTTATGCGCTGGGACTACGTGGCCTTCGGCATCTCGTTGCTGCTGTTGGTCGCGTCGATCGTCACCATGTCGGTGCGCGGGTTTAACTGGGGTCTGGATTTCACCGGCGGTACGGTGATTGAAATCAACCTGGAGAAGCCGGCCAATCTCGACCTGATGCGCGATACGCTGGAGAAGGCCGGGTTCCAGGATCCGATCATCCAGAACTTCGGCAGCAGCCGCGACGTGATGGTGCGCATGCCACCGGCGACCGGCACCGCAGGCCAGGAACTGGGCAACAAGGTGATCGGCGTGATCAACGACTCGGTGGATAAAAACGCCACCGTGAAGCGCATTGAGTTCGTCGGCCCGAGCGTGGGCAGCGAGCTGGCGCAAACCGGCGGCATGGCGCTGCTGGTGGCGTTGATCTGTATCCTGATCTACGTCGGTTTCCGCTTCGAATGGCGCCTGGCGCTGGGGGCGGTTATCGCGCTGGCGCACGACGTGATCATCACGCTGGGCGTGCTGTCGCTGTTCCACATCGAGATTGACCTGACCATCGTCGCGTCCCTGATGTCGGTTATCGGTTACTCGCTGAACGACAGCATCGTGGTTTCCGACCGTATTCGTGAGAACTTCCGCAAGATCCGCCGCGGCACGCCTTACGAAATCATGAACGTGTCGTTGACCCAGACGCTGAGCCGTACGCTGATGACTTCCGGGACCACCCTGATGGTGGTGCTGATGCTGTACATCTTCGGTGGCGCGATGCTGCAAGGCTTCTCGCTGGCGATGCTGATCGGCGTGTCGATCGGTACCGTTTCCTCCATCTACGTCGCGTCCGCGCTGGCGTTGAAGCTGGGGATGAAACGCGAACACATGCTGCAGCAAAAAGTGGAAAAAGAGGGCGCAGATCAGCCTTCGATTCTGCCTTAACCGCCGCAGTATTCAGCGAAATGAGAAGGAGCGCCGATGGCGCTCCTTTTTTTTGCTTCGGGTTTCAGTACGGCTGCACCACCGCCGGTTGGGCGGTCGAAACCAGACTGTGCAGGCGGATATAGCCCAGCTGTTCCGGCGTCAGGCCGCTGAAGCGCAGTTCGAAGTCCTGGCCGGGTTTTGGCAGCAGTGAATCGGCGCTGGCGATCGGTTGCGACAGCGCCTCGGCGGTCAACGGCCGGCCGGTGGCTTCATCCAGTGGGCCCCATTCCACCACCGCGTTGAACGGCGGCAGCGTGGCCTGCGAGAGGATGCGCACATGCAGCTGCGCCTGCGTGCCGTTGGCTTCGCTCTTGATGTGGCTCAGCGAAACGCTCAGTTCGCCGAGGCTGCTCTGCAAACGGGCGGCGCTCCGGGCTGCTGGCAGCAGGTAGACGCCGTTGTCGGAGTGCTGATTGAGCTGATTCTGCCGCTCCAGCGCGGTGGTTTGATCGGTCAGCACGCTCACTTTCTGGTTCAGCGCGGCGACCTGATGGCGCAGCTGAGGCACGGCGGCGTTGTGCGCGCAGCCCGTCAACAACACGGCGGCGGCGAGCAGGGCGATTTTGGGGTAACAGGTTGTCATGTCGGCGATTTCCTATGCTGAATCTCCTGCTATCAGCTTAGTCCGCCCGGAGGGGAAAGTCATATCGGTGCCGCTTCCTGGCCGCGTGTCGCAACAAATGGCCGCCGCCCTTTGTTGTGGCTGCACTTCGGGGTAAACTGCTTTTATCTATAAAAAACGTTTATCAGGACGTGTTATGCATTGCCCTTTCTGCGCCGCCGTTGATACCAAAGTCATTGATTCCCGCCTGGTGGGGGACGGTTCGCAAGTGCGCCGTCGCCGCCAGTGTCTGGTGTGCAATGAACGCTTCACCACCTTTGAGGTGGCCGAGCTGGTGATGCCGCGAGTGATTAAAAGCGATGAGGTGCGCGAGCCGTTCAACGAAGACAAACTGCGCCGCGGCATGCTGAAAGCGCTGGAAAAGCGCCCGGTCAGCTCGGACGACGTGGAAAACGCCCTTAACCATATCAAATCCCAACTGCGCGCCACCGGCGAACGCGAAGTGCCGACCAAGTTGGTGGGCAATCTGGTGATGGACGCGCTGAAAAAGCTGGATAAGGTCGCCTATATTCGCTTCGCGTCGGTGTACCGCAGCTTCGAAGACGTGCGCGAGTTCGGCGAAGAGATTGCCCGCCTGCAAGACTAAAGGATCTTTCATGCATCACGACGAATTTTACATGGCGCGCGCCTTCGAACTGGCGCGGTTGGGGCGTTTTACCACCGCGCCCAATCCGAACGTCGGCTGCGTTATCGTGCGCGACGGCGAAATTGTCGGTGAAGGCTACCATCTGCGCGCCGGCGAGCCGCACGCGGAAGTGCACGCGCTGCGCATGGCGGGCGACAAGGCGCGCGGCGCCACCGCCTATGTTACGCTCGAGCCGTGCAGCCATCACGGCCGCACGCCGCCCTGCGCCGATGCGCTGGTGGCCGCCGGCGTGACGCGGGTGGTCGCGGCGATGCAAGATCCTAACCCGCAGGTGGCGGGGCGCGGGCTGTACAAGCTGCAGCAGGCCGGCCTCGAGGTGCGGCACGGCCTGATGCTGGCCGAGGCCGAATCGGTCAATCTGGGCTTCCTCAAGCGCATGCGCACCGGCTTCCCTTACGTGCAGCTGAAGCTGGGCGCGTCGCTGGACGGCCGCACGGCGATGGCCTCCGGCGAGAGCCAGTGGATCACCTCACCCGAAGCGCGTCAGGACGTGCAGCGCCTGCGCGCGCAGAGCGCCGCCATTCTCAGCACCAGCGCCACCGTGCTGGCGGACGATCCGTCGCTGACGGTGCGTTGGGATGAATTGGACGCCGAGACGCAGCGCCTCTATCCGCGCGACAATCTACGCCAGCCGCTGCGCATCCTGCTCGACAGCCAAAACCGCATTACCCCGCAGCACCGCGTGGTGCAGCAGCCTGGCGCCACCTGGCTGGCACGCCTGCAGGCGGATGAACAGGCCTGGCCGCAAGACGTTGAGCAGTTTATCTGCCCGGCGCACGGCGGCGGCGTCGATCTGGTGGTGATGATGATGCTGTTGGCCAAGCGCCAGGTGAATTCAATCTGGGTGGAGGCGGGCGCATCGCTGGCCGGCGCGCTGCTGCAGGCCGGCCTGGTGGATGAGCTCATTTTGTACATCGCGCCGAAACTGTTGGGCGATAATGGCCGTGGCCTGTGCCACCTGCCGGGCCTGGAGCGATTGGCCGACGCGCCGGAATTCGTCTTTAGCGACGTGCGTCAGGTCGGCCCCGATCTGCGTTTGCGCCTGCGGGCGAAACACTGAATCTCGCGCCCGCGCGCCGGTTTTACAAAAGCGCCGCGCAGGCGATGAAAGAATATGATAGAATCCGCCCCCCTGCGGGGTATTGAACCCATTTTTAAGGAAAGCCCATGAAAGTTATCGAAGGTGTTGTTGCTACTCCAAATGCCCGTGTGGCGATCGCAATTGCACGTTTTAACAATTTCATCAACGACAGCCTGCTGGAAGGCGCCATCGACGCGCTGAAACGCATTGGTCAGGTTGCTGACGACAACATCACCGTTGTCTGGGTCCCGGGCGCTTACGAGCTGCCGCTGACGGCGAGCGTATTGGCCAAAACCGGCAAATACGACGCGGTTATCGCGCTGGGCACCGTTATCCGTGGGGGCACCGCGCACTTCGAATATGTGGCGGGCGAAGCCAGCTCCGGCATCGGCAACGTTGCGATGAATGCCGAAATCCCGGTTGCTTTTGGCGTGCTGACCACCGAAAGCATCGAGCAGGCGATCGAACGCGCCGGCACCAAAGCGGGCAACAAGGGCGCTGAAGCCGCGCTGACCGCACTTGAAATGATTAATGTTATCAAAGCTATTAAAGCCTGAATTTAGTTAAGGGGAATTCCGTGAAACCTGCTGCTCGTCGCCGCGCTCGTGAGTGCGCTGTTCAAGCGCTTTACTCTTGGCAGTTGTCTAAAAACGACCTTGCCGATGTTGAACACCAGTTCCTGACGGAGCAGGATGTCAAAGATGTTGACGTCGCCTATTTTCGCGAGTTGCTGTCCGGCGCGGCAGTGAATGCAGGTATGCTGGACGAACTGATGGCGCCTTACCTGTCGCGTCAGCTCGAAGAGCTGGGCCAGGTGGAGCGCGCGGTGCTGCGCGTCGCGCTGTTTGAACTGAAAATGCGCGAGGATGTCCCTTACAAGGTGGCAATCAACGAAGCGATCGAACTGGCGAAAACCTTCGGCGCGGAAGACAGCCACAAGTTTGTGAACGGCGTGCTGGATAAAGTGGCGCCAACCCTTCGCAAGAAAAAGTAAAACTTTAAGGCCGGCATTCCCGGCCTTAATTTCTTCTAGTGGAATATCGATATGGCATGCGGCGAATTTGACCTCATTGCCCGCTATTTTGACCGGTTTAAGCGCGTGCGCCGGGATGTACAGTTGGGCATTGGAGATGACTGCGCACTGCTGGCAGTGCCGGAAAAACAGCTGGTGGCCGTCAGTACCGATACGTTGGTCGCGGGCATTCACTTCCTGCCGGACATCGATCCGGCCGATCTCGGCTATAAGGCGCTGGCGGTCAATCTGAGCGATCTGGCGGCGATGGGCGCCGATCCGGCCTGGCTTTCGCTGGCGCTGACCCTGCCGGAGGTGGACGAGCCCTGGCTGAAGGCCTTCAGCGACAGCCTGTTCGACCAGCTCAACTATTACGGCATGCAACTGATCGGCGGCGATACCACGCGCGGCCCGCTGAGCATGACGTTGACCATTCAGGGGCTGATCCCGGCCGGCCGGGCGCTGACCCGCAGCGGTGCGCGCATCGGCGACTGGATCTATGTGACCGGCACGCTGGGCGACAGCGCCGCCGGTCTGGCGATCCTGCAGGATCGCCTGGCGGTGAAGGATGCGGCGGCGCGCGATTATCTGGTCGCCCGCCATCTGCGGCCGCAGCCGCGGGTGCTGCAGGGGCAGGCGCTGCGGGATCTGGCCAGCTCGGCGATCGACATCTCCGACGGCCTGATTTCCGATCTGAAGCATATCCTGAAGGCCAGCGACTGTGGCGCGCGCATCGTGCTGGACGAGCTGCCGATGTCGCAGGCGCTGAGCAGCCACGCCGATGCCGAGCAGGCGCTGCGCTGGGCGCTGGCGGGCGGTGAAGATTACGAACTGTGCTTCACCGTGCCGGAGATCAACCGCGGCGCGCTGGAAGTGGCGCTGAGCCACCTCGGGGCCGACTACACCTGCATCGGCCAAATTGGCCCGCTGTCTGAAGGCATCCGCTATTATCGCAACGACGAAGCGGTAGAGCTGGATTGGATTGGGTTCGATCATTTCAACGCGGAGCCGGGCACCCATGGATGAAGCCAAGCGTCGGCTGCGGATGAGCAATCCGTGGCACCTGCTGGCCACCGGGTTTGGCAGCGGTTTGTCGCCGGTGATGCCGGGCACCATGGGATCGCTGGCGGCGATCCCGTTCTGGCTGCTGCTGATCCAGCTACCGTGGCAGCTTTACTCGCTGGCGGTGATGTTCAGCATCTGCATCGGCGTCTATATTTGCCACCGCACGGCAAAAGACATGAAGGTGCACGATCACGGCAGCATCGTTTGGGACGAGTTCGTCGGCATGTGGATCACGCTGATGGCGCTGCCGGTCAACGACTGGCGCTGGGTTGCCGCCGGTTTCGTCATCTTCCGCATTCTGGATATGTGGAAACCGTGGCCGATCCGCTGGTTCGACCGCAACGTGCATGGCGGCATGGGCATCATGGTCGACGATATCATCGCCGGCGTGCTGTCCGCCGGCATCATCTACCTGATTGGGCACCACTGGCCGATCGGGCTGTTCTGACAGACGGGCGCGCTGTTTCGCGCCCGTCTCTCTTATTCAAATCCCGTCACCCGATGCGGCACGTAAGCCGTCTCCAGCTCCGCGACCTCTTGCGGCGACAAACTCAAATCGACCGCGGCGATGGCGTCGTCCAGCTGTTCGCTGCGCGAAGCGCCGACGATCGGCGTGCTGACCGCCGGTTTGTTCAGCAGCCAGGCCAGCGCGATCTGTGCGCGTGAAACGCCGCGTTCCTCGGCGAGGCTGGCGACGCGCTCGGCGATAATGGCGTCGATGCCTTCAGTTTCCTCATACAGGCTCTTGCCGAACTGGTCGGAAACCAGCCGCGCGGTGGTTTCGCCCCAGGGGCGGGTCAGGCGGCCGCGTGCCAGCGGGCTCCACGGCAGCACGGCGATGCCTTCGGCGGCGCACAGCGGATGCATTTCGCGCTCTTCTTCGCGCTGAATCAGGTTGTATTGATCCTGCATGCTGACGAAGCGCGTCCAGCCGTGCAGATCGGCGGTATACAGCGCCTTGGCGAACTGCCAGGCGTACATCGAGGAGGCGCCGATGTAACGCGCCTTACCGGCTTTCACCACGTCGTGCAGCGCTTCCAGCGTCTCTTCCAGCGGCGTTTCGTAATCCCAGCGGTGGATCTGCAGCAAATCGACATAGTCGGTGCCCAGGCGCTGCAGGCTGTCGTCGATGGACTGCATGATGTTGGCGCGCGATAAACCGCGCTTCAGGTTACTCAGCGGGAAATACACCTTGGTGGCGACCACCACGTCTTCGCGGCGTGCATAGTCGCGCAGCGCCCGGCCGAGGATTTCCTCGCTGCTGCCGTCGGAATAGCTGTTGGCGGTGTCGAAAAAGTTGATGCCGGCTTCCAGCGCCTGTTTCAGCAGCGGGCGGCTGCTCTCTTCCGGCAGCGTCCAGGCGTGATTGCCGCGGTTCGGTTCGCCGTAGGTCATGCAACCCAGGCAGATACGCGAGACGTTCAGATCGGTGTTGCCCAGTTTCAGGTACTTCATGCTTGCCTCCCATTCACAGCTCAGACAGTAACTGTAGCGCGGATCCCGGAGGGCGGAAATGAAAACGCCCCCGAAGGCGGAGGCGTTTTGTCAGGCGCGAGTGGCGATTACTGCGCCAGCCAGGTTTCGATTTGCCGCTGGATGCCGGCGGCATCCAACCCCAGATCGGCGCGCAGTTCTTCCTGGGTGCCCTGCGAGACGAAGCTGTCCGGCAGGCCGAGGTTCAGCACCGGCACCGGACGGCGTTTGGCCATTAGCAGTTCGTTAACGCCGCTGCCGGCGCCGCCCATGATCGCGTTCTCTTCCAGCGTGACCAGCGTTTCATGGCTGGCGGCCAGTTCGAGCACCAGCTGCTCGTCCAGCGGTTTGACGAAGCGCATGTCGACCAGCGTGGCGTTGAGCGCTTCCGCCGCTTGCGCGGCCTCCGGCAGCAGGGTGCCGAAGTTGAGAATGGCGATCTTCTCCCCCTGGCGGCGTACCACGCCTTTGCCGATCGGCAGCAGGCTGAGCGGCTCCAGCGCCGCGCCGGTGCCGGTGCCGCGCGGATAGCGCACGGCGCTCGGGCCGGCATTGTAGTGATAGCCGGTATACAGCATCTGGCGGCATTCGTTCTCGTCGCTCGGCGTCATGATCACCATGGTCGGGATGCAGCGCATGAACGACAGATCGAACGCCCCCTGGTGAGTCTGGCCGTCGGCGCCGACGATGCCGCCGCGATCGATGGCGAACATCACCGGCAGGTTCTGGATTGCCACGTCATGGATCAGCTGGTCGTAGGCGCGCTGCAGGAAGGTGGAATAGATCGCCACCACCGGCTTGTAGCCGCCGATCGCCAGCCCGGCGGCGAAGGTGACCGCGTGCTGCTCGGCGATCGCCACGTCGAAATATTGCTGCGGGTAGTCGCGGGAGAACTGCACCATGCCGGAACCTTCGCGCATGGCCGGCGTGATTGCCATCAGCGAGCTGTCTTTGGCGGCGGTTTCACACAGCCAGTCGCCGAAGATTTTCGAATAGGTCGGCAGACCGCCGGCGCTTTTCGGCAGCGTACCGCTGGCAGGATCGAACTTCGGTACGGCGTGGAAGCTGATCGGATCCTTCTCCGCCGGTGCGTAACCGCGGCCTTTCTTGGTCATGATGTGCAACAGCTGCGGGCCTTTCAGATCGCGCATGTTTTTCAACGTGGCAACCAGCCCCTGCACGTCGTGCCCGTCTACCGGGCCGATGTAGTTGAAACCCAGCTCTTCGAACAGCGTGCCCGGCACCACCATGCCTTTCAGGTGCTCTTCGGTGCGTTTCACCAGCTCCTTGATCGGCGGCACGCCGGCCAGCACTTTCTTGCCGCCTTCGCGCAGGGTGGAGTAAAGCTTGCCGGACAGCAGCTGCGCCAGGTGATTGTTCAGCGCGCCGACGTTTTCCGAGATCGACATCTCATTGTCGTTCAGCACTACCAGCATGTCCGGGTTGATGTCGCCGGCGTGGTTCATCGCTTCGAACGCCATGCCGGCGGTGATGGCGCCGTCGCCGATCACGCACACCGTGCGGCGGCCTTTGCCTTCACGCTCCGCCGCCACCGCCATGCCGAGGCCGGCGCTGATCGAGGTCGACGAGTGGCCGACCGACAGCACGTCGTATTCGCTTTCGGCGCGCCACGGGAACGGATGCAGGCCGTTTTTTTGCCGAATGGTGGCGATACGGTCGCGGCGGCCGGTCAGAATTTTGTGCGGGTAGGCCTGGTGGCCGACGTCCCACACCAGGTGATCGAACGGCGTGTTGTAGACGAAATGCAACGCCACCGTCAGTTCGACGGTACCCAGCCCGGAGGCAAAGTGGCCGCTGGAGCGACTGACGCTGTTCAGCAGGTATTGCCGCAGCTCATCGCACAGCTTCGGCAAGCTCTCTTTGGGCAGTGAGCGGAGTTCCTCGGGGTTTTCCGCTAGCGCCAGGGTTGGGTATTTGGCTATATCAAGACTCATTCGATACTCATATCAGAGGAGTTAACGTCATACGTTAATTGTCGCGTTCAATAATGAAGCTGGCTAACGCTCGCAATGGCGCTGTGTTATAAGATTGCGCTGCCAAAGTGTCCAATGCAGCTAATGCTTCCTGATAGAGATCCCACGCTTTTGCTTTCGCGCTGTCAAGCCCGAGTAACGCCGGGTAGGTACTCTTTCCGTGTTGTTGGTCCGCTCCCTGGCGCTTGCCGATTTTTTCAGTCTCGCCGACAACGTCCAAAATGTCATCCTGTACCTGGAACGCCAGGCCAACCGCAGCGGCGTAACGATCCAGCTGCGGCAGCGCCGCGCGCCCGGCTTCGCCGGCGCTCAGCGCGCCCAGGCGCACCGCCGCGCGGATCAGCGCGCCGGTTTTATGGCGGTGGATCTGCTCCAGCGCCTGCAGATCAACGCGCTTGCCTTCGGCTTCCAGATCCAGCGATTGGCCGCCGCACATGCCGGCTACGCCGCTGGCGGTCGCCAGTTCAGAGACCATCGCCAGCCGATCGCGCAGGGCTACGTCAGGCATTTCGGCATCGGCCAGGATCGAAAACGCCAGCGTTTGCAGCGCATCGCCGGCCAGTATCGCGTTGGCTTCGCCGAATTTAATGTGGCAGGTCGGCTGGCCGCGGCGCAGATCGTCGTCGTCCATCGCCGGCAGATCGTCGTGGATCAGCGAGTAGGCGTGAATACATTCCACCGCCGCCGCCGGCGCGTCCAGGTTAGCCAGCGACACGCCGAACATCTGGCCGGTGGTGTACACCAGGAATGGGCGCAGGCGCTTGCCGCCCAGTAAGGCGCCGTGACGCATCGCCGCCACCATGTTGCCGTCGTTGAACGGCAGCGGGGCGATGAAGTCCAGCAGCGCGCGATCGGCGCGCTGGCGGAAAATCTGCAGTTGATCGGCAAAAGCGGCCGATGGGGCGATCTCAGACATGTCGGTTACTCGGCATCCGGTGTGAAAGGCGCCAGCGCCGCATCGTCAGCGCTGTCGTTAAGAAGTATCTGCACACGCTGTTCCGCCTGTTGCAGTTTCTGCTGGCCCTGACGCGCCAGCTGTACGCCGCGTTCGAACTCGTTCAGCGCGTCTTCCAGCGGCAGTTCGCCCGACTCCAGACGCGTCACGATGCTTTCCAGCTCGCCGAGGGCGCTTTCAAAGCTGGCAGTTTGCTCTGTACTGGCTGATTGTGCTGGTTTTTTCGGCATAATTTTCTTTTTACGTCATCATGTGAACCGTGGCGCCAGAGCCTATCCTAGCGGATCTTGATTAGCAAATCATGGCGCTCATGTGTGGTTTTGTGCGCAGAGCACGGCGATATGGTGATATACTCCGCGCCGTAATTCTTATCTGACAACAAAGACCGCCATGAAGTTTATCATTAAATTGTTCCCGGAAATCACCATCAAGAGCCAATCTGTGCGCTTGCGCTTTATCAAGATTCTCTCGACCAATATTCGCAACGTCCTGAAGCAGTATGATGAAACGCTGGCGGTCGTCCGTCACTGGGATCATATCGAAGTTCGCGCCAAAGATGAAAACCAGCGGCCGATCATTGCCGACGCCCTGACGCGCATTCCCGGTATCCACCATATTCTGGAAGTGGAAGATCGCGCTTATACCGATATCCACCACATCTTTGAGCAGACGCTGGAAGCCTACCGCGCCCAGTTGGAAGGCAAAACCTTCTGCGTGCGCGTCAAGCGCCGCGGCAAGCAGGCGTTCAACTCGCAGGACGTGGAGCGCTACGTCGGCGGCGGCCTGAACCAACACATCGAAAGCGCGCGCGTTAACCTGACCCGCCCGCAGGTCACGGTAAACCTGGAGATCGAAGACGACAAGCTGATGCTGGTCAAACGCCGCCTCGAAGGCATCGGCGGTTACCCGGTCGGCACTCAGGAAGACGTAATGTCGCTGATTTCCGGCGGTTTCGACTCGGGCGTGTCCAGCTACATGCTGATGCGCCGCGGCTGCCGCGTGCACTTCTGCTTCTTCAACCTGGGCGGCGCCGCGCACGAGATCGGCGTGAAGCAGGTGGCGCACTACCTGTGGAATCGCTTCGCCAGCTCGCACAAGGTGCGCTTCGTCGCCATCGACTTCGAGCCGGTGGTGGGTGAGATCCTGGAGAAGGTCGACGACGGCCAGATGGGCGTGGTGCTCAAGCGCATGATGGTGCGAGCCGCTTCGCAAGTGGCCGAACGCTACGGCGTGCAGGCGCTGGTGACCGGCGAGGCGCTGGGGCAGGTCTCCAGCCAGACGCTGACCAACCTGCGTTTGATCGACAATGCGTCCGATACCCTGATCCTGCGTCCGCTGATCTCGCACGATAAAGAGCACATCATCAAACTGGCGCGCGAAATCGGCACCGAAGACTTCGCCAAAACCATGCCGGAATACTGCGGTGTGATTTCGAAGAGCCCGACGGTGAAAGCGATCAAGGCCAAGATCGAAGAGGAAGAGAGCCACTTCGATTTCAGCATTCTCGACCGGGTGGTGAGCGAAGCGAAGAACGTCGATATTCGCTCTATCGCCGAGCAGGCGCAGGAGCAGGTAACCGAGGTGGAAACCGTCGCGGCCTTCGGCGCCGACGAGGTGATCCTGGATATCCGCTCCAACGACGAGCAGGAAGAGAAGCCGCTGCAGCTGGAACAGGTTGAAGTGAAAGCGCTGCCGTTCTACAAGCTGAGCACCCAGTTCGGCGATCTGGATCAGAGCAAAACCTATCTGCTGTATTGCGAGCGCGGCGTGATGAGCCGCCTGCAGGCGCTGTACCTGCTGGAGCAAGGCTTCAGCAACGTGAAGGTTTATCGCCCGTAACGCACGGAGCGGCATAAACGACAAGGGCTGAACCGGTGTTCAGCCCTTTTTTTATCGGCAAGCCGCTCAGTCGCGAAAATCGTACATCCCCGGGATCAGCACCAGCTGCGCGGCGATCTCCGCCGCTTTGGCCTTGCCGAGCAGCAGGTCTATCAGCTTCAGCGCGAACTCCATCGCGGTGCCCGGCCCCTGGCTGGTGAGCAGGTTGACGCGGGCGTCGTACACCACGCGGCGCTCCATCCATTTATCCGCCGGGATCTGGTCTTTCAGGCCAGGGAAGCCGGTCATGTTGCCGACCGGGAACAGATCGTGGTGCTGCAGCACCAGCGCCGGTGCCGCGCAGATGGCGGCGACGATGTTGCCCTGCAGATGCATCTGCCGCACCTTTTCCACCAGCAGCGGGCTGTCGCGGAAGCATTCTGCGCCTTTCAGGCCGCCGGGCAGCACGATGGCGTCGAACGGCTCATCGACGATCGCCACCAGCGGCGCGTCGGCCAGCAGTTTGACGCCGCGCGAACAGACGATAGTCAGCTCGCCGTCGCCGGCAACGCTGGCGGTAGTGACTTTTACGCCCGCCCGCACCAGCAGATCGATGGCAGTGACGGCTTCGGTTTCTTCGCTACCAGGTGCCAGGCAGACCAGCGCCGATACGCTCATATTCATTTTCCTTTCGTTTAATCAGTTCAAACAGCCGCGCATTCTCCGGCAGCGTGAGGCCGTGGCTGCGCGCGCGGCGCAGCAGATAGCCGGTGATGTAGTCGATCTCGGTGTGCCGCTGGTTGCGGATGTCCTGCAGCATCGACGAAACGTTGTCGGCGGTGCTGTGGATCACGTCCATCACGTATTGCATCAGGCCTTCGCAGGAGGTGTGGTAGCCCTCCATCGCCATCACGCTGGCGACTTCACGGCACAGCGTTTCGATCTGTTCCGGGTAACGCTGCAGATCGCCGTTACGGCAGCCGTACAGCGCCGTCAGCGGGTTGATCACGCAGTTGACCGCCAGCTTGCGCCAGTTGGCCGAGGCGATGTTGTTGTGCCAGGCAACGTCGGGCAGCGCCTGATGCAGCACTTCCGCCAGGTGGCTGAGGTGCTGGGCGGCCGGCGAGGTCGGGCCGATGTGGGTGATGCCGGTGGCGACGTGGATAATGGTGCTGCCTTCGTGGCGCGCGGCGTGGGTGGTGGTGCCCTGCAGGATCGGCTGGCCGTTCGGCGGCAGCTCCTCTTGGGTGCCCATGCCGTTGTGCAGCAGCAAAATGGCGCACTGGGGGTTCAGCTTCGGCAGCAGCGCGCTGACCGCGCTGGACACCTGCCAGGCTTTCAGCGTCACCAGCAGCAGCTCGCTTTGCGCAAGGTGCTGCGGATCGTTAGTGGGCAAGTTGCGATTAAACGAGACGCCTTCCGGCTCTATCACGTTCACCGCGCAAAAAGGCTGCGGCACTCTTAGCCATCCCTGTACATCGTGGCCCTGCTGATACAGCCGGGAGAGCCACAGTTGTCCGAGCGCGCCGCAACCAAGAATGGTTATTTTCATTCAGTCTCCTTGGAAACACGGGAATACCGCTCAATTACCGTGAATTAACTATAGGCTTTATGGCAGCCCGAAGCGCTATCCCTGCGTGCGTTCAGCAGATTTTGTCTGAGGCGGCAAAGCGGTTATCATGCTCGGCATCAAAATCGCCTAAGCTATTAGGCACTCATTCAGGAGGAAGAAGTATGCCATCTTTCGACATCGTTTCCGAAATTGATATGCAGGAAGTGCGTAACGCCGTTGAGAACGCCACCCGCGATCTCGGCACCCGCTGGGATTTTCGCAACGTGCCGGCCAGCTTTGAGCTAAACGAGAAAGATCAAAGCATCAAGGTTGCCACCGAGTCTGATTTCCAGGTGCAGCAGCTGCTCGATATTCTGCGCGAAAAGCTGAGCAAGCGCAGCATCGACGGCGCCGCGCTGGAGATCCCGGAAGAGTTTACCCACAGCGGTAAAACCTACAGCGTGGAAGCCAAGCTGAAGCAGGGGATTGAAACCTCTGTGGCGAAGAAAATCGTCAAGCTGATCAAAGACAGCAAGCTGAAGGTGCAGGCGCAGATCCAGGGCGAAGAAGTGCGGGTGACCGGTAAGTCACGCGACGATTTGCAGAGCGTGATGGCGCTGGTGCGCGGCGGCGATCTGGGGCAGCCGTTCCAGTTCAAGAACTTCCGCGATTAATCTCTACGGGGCCGGCATTGCCGGCCCTGATTCTTTACAGCGAATTGACCAGCGCTTCCAACTGACCGCGATTGGTCTGCTTGGTATCCACCTTGACGTAGGCGCTGCGCTCTTCCGGCACTACGATCGCCTCGGCCACGCCGGGCTGCGCCTTCAGGCGGCTTTCCAGCGCCGAATCTTTCACCGCCAGTTCCGACAGCGTAATGCGCAGGCTGCTGACATACGGCGGTTCTTTCATGGTGCTGCTGACCAGGAACCAGAGCGCGGCCAGCACGGCGCCGGCGATAAACACCAAGCCCGCCCCCTGCAAACCGTACAGCCAGCCGCCGAGGCTGCCGCCGATCGCCACGCCGATAAACTGGCTGGTGGAGTAGACCCCCATCGCGGTGCCCTTGTAGCCGGCCGGTGACTCTTTGCTGATCAGCGAAGGCAGAATGGCTTCCATCACGTTGAAGGCCATGAAGAACAGCTGCACGCCGGCGATGATGCCCCACAGGTGCGCGCCGGAGAGCCACAGCAGCACTTCGGCGCAGAACAGCACTGCCACGCAGCCCATAAAGACCTGCTTCATGCGGCGATATTTTTCGGCATAGATGATGAAAGGCACCACGGCGGCGAACGATACCAGCATGGTGACCAGGTAGACGATCCAGTGCTCGCTGGCCGCCAGCCCGGCTTTTTCCATCGCCAGCGGCAGCGCCACGAAGCTCGACATCAGCAGGATATGCAGGCACATGATGCCGAAGTTGAGCTTCAGCAGGCGCGAGTTGCTCAGCACTTTGCGGAAGCTGCCGCGCACGATGCTGGACTCGCGGTTCAGCAGGTGAGTGTCGGCGGAAGGCACTACCGCCAGGGTGATGACAATGCCGGCCAGCGCCAGTACGGCGATCATCCAGAACAGCGCATGCAGGCCGAAGGCGTGGGTGATGATAGGGCCCAATACCATGGCGATGGCAAAGGTGATGCCGAAGCTGACGCCGATAAACGCCATCGCCTTGGTGCGGTTCTGCTCGCGGGTCAGATCGGAGAGCAGCGCCATGACCGCGGCGGCGATCGCGCCGGAGCCTTGCAGCGCGCGGCCGAGGATCACGCCCCAGATCGAATCGGTCGCGGCGGCGATCACGCTGCCGAGGGCAAAGATCAGCAGGCCGCCGACGATCAGCGGCTTGCGGCCGATGCGATCGGACACCAGGCCGAACGGGATTTGAAACACCGCCTGCGCCAGGCCGTAGATGCCGATGGCGATGCCGATCAGCGCTTCGCTGGCGCCGTTGAGCGCCATGCCGTAGGTGGTCAGCACCGGCAGTACCATAAACATGCCGAGCATGCGCAGGGAGAATACGGTGCCCAATCCCCAGGTGGCGCGGCGCTCCTGCGGGGTCATTGAATTATCGTTCACATCAAACCTCGGTAAAAACCATGCCATCAGACGTTGAAACAGCGCCTGATGGCATGACTTCTGTAAAGCTGCGTCATTTTAGTGTGCAGGGCAGGGGGGGTAAATCGAATGTTGTTTAACAGATATTACAGTTCGGCCGCTTTTCGGCGTGACAAATAAAATGGGCCGCAAAAGCGGCCCATTCACAGATGATTTGGCTTACCAAACGTAGGTCACCAGCGCTTCAGGCGCCGCCGTGGCGCTGAAGTCGATCGACATCATCACGCTCAGCGAGGTGATGGCGACGATGGAGAACACGAACAGTTTACGCGCCCAGACGCTGTCGTTTTCGGTCTTGTAACCGCGCAGCGCCATGCCGAGCCACCATACGCTCACCGCCGCAGCGACGATCAGGTACTTGTAGCCGGCATAACCTACCAAGGTCAGCATCAGCGTGGCGATCATAAACGCCAGGATGTAGACCGTGATGTGGTTCTTGGCGACGGAAATGCCTTTCACCACCGGCAGGACCGGAATGTTGGCCGCCTGGTAATCTTTAAAGCGGAAGATAGCGATCGCATAAGAATGCGGCATCTGCCACAGGCTAAAGATAGCCAGCAGGATCAACGCGCCGGCGTCGAACTCGTTGGTCACCGCGCAATAGCCGATAACCGGCGGCGCGGCGCCCGACAGGCTGCCGATCAGCGTGCCGTAGACCGAGTGGCGTTTCATGTACAGGCTGTAAACGCCGACATAAACCACAAAGCCCATCACCGCCAGCCACATGGCCAGCGGGTTGGCCGCGATATACAGCAACGCGAAGCCCGCAATACCCAACACGGTCGCATAAACCAGGGTGACACTCGGCGCGATCAGGCCTTTTACCAGCACCCGATTCTTCGTTCTCTCCATTTTCTTGTCGATGTCGCGGTCGATGTAGTTGTTAAACACACAGCCCGACGCGACCACCAACGAGACACCCACCAGGGTGGCGAGAAACAGGGGATAGTCGATGCTCCCTTTGGAAGCGAGCAGGAATCCCCCAACGACAGAAATTAAATTGCCGAAAATAATTCCTGGTTTAGTGACTTGCAGGTATTGCTTAATCATCACGTGCAGCTCAGCTCTTAATCGACCATCATATTGATGTTGAGGTTGTACATAATCCAGAGTGAACCTACAACAACGATACCGATGATCATAGCGGTGAACAGCAATGCCACCAGGTTCCAGCGCTCTTCCGATGAGGTGTTCATGTGCAGGAAGTAAACCAGGTGAACAACCACCTGGATAACCGCCATACCGACAACAACCGCCAGGATGGTGGAATGAGAGGCAGTGCCGTTCATTACCATCACAAATGGAATTACCGTCAGGATGATCGACAGGATAAAGCCGACCAGGTATGACTTCACGCTGCCGTGGCTTGCGCCGCCGTGAGAGGTTTCATGGGATGAATGGCTCATTACATAACCCCCAGCAGGTAGACAACGGTAAATACGCAGATCCAGACCACGTCCAGGAAGTGCCAGAACAGGCTCAGGCACATCAGGCGGGTTTTGTTGGTCGCGGTCAGGCCGAACTTGCTCACCTGAATCATCATCACGATGATCCAAATCAGGCCGGAAGTTACGTGCAGACCGTGGGTGCCGACCAGCGCGAAGAAGCTGGACAGGAACGCGCTGCGATCCGGACCGAAGCCTTCGGCGATCAGGTGATGGAATTCATAGATTTCCATCGCCACAAAGCCCAGACCAAACAGGAAGGTCAGGAACAGCCAGGTGTTTACACCGCCAACTTTACCCTTGTTCATGGCGATCATCGCCATGCCGTAGGTGATGGAGCTGAACAACAGCAGGAAAGTTTCGACCAGGACAAACTTCAGGTCGAAGATGTCTTTGCCTGAGGGACCGCCCGCGGTCCCGTTCACCAGGACTGCATAAGTTGCGAACAAGCTCGCAAACAAAATACAGTCGCTCATCAGGTAGATCCAGAATCCGAAGACTTTGGTCTCACCCGCATCGTGGTGCCCATGCTCTGCATGGGCTGCGTTATGATTGGTCAGAGTTTCAGTTGACATGGTTCACGCCTGCTTTACGGATTTGTTCGTAGTGTTGGTTCTCAATGCGCTCGATTTCATCAACCTGCACATAGTAGTCAACATCGTGATCGAAGCTCTTGCCGATCCAGACAACGATCATACCGATGAAGCCGGCCAGAGCCATCCACCAGATTTCCCAAATCATTGCGAAACCGAAGACCAGGCTGAAGAAGGCGATGATCACGCCGGCGCCGGTGTTCTTAGGCATATGAATCGGTTCGTATTTAGCCGGTTTCTTATACGCTTCGCCTTTTTCTTTCATGTCCCAGAATTCATCACGGTCATGAATCTGTGGCACTACGGCAAAGTTATAGAACGGCGGTGGAGACGAAGTTGACCACTCCAGAGTACGAGCGCCCCATGGATCACCGGTCAGATCGCGGTTCTGTTCGCGGTCACGGATACTGACGAAGATCTGGATCAGCTGGCACAGGATGCCGCAGGCGATCAGCGCCGCACCGCCGGCTGCAACCAGCAGCAGAGGGTGGAACTCAGGGTTGATGTTCTGGCTGATACGACGGGTCATGCCCATAAAGCCCAATGCGTACAGCGGCATGAAGGCGGTGAAGAAGCCGATGATCCAGAACCAGAACGCGCGGATGCCCCATTTTTCGTTCAGCGTGAAGCCGAAGGATTTCGGGAACCAGTAAGTCAGGCCCGCGAAGCAACCGAACACCACGCCGCCGATGATGACGTTGTGGAAGTGAGCGATCAGGAACAGGCTGTTGTGCAGCACGAAGTTCGCGCCCGGCACGGCCAGCAGAACGCCGGTCATACCACCTACGGAGAAGGTGATGATGAAGCCAACGGTCCACAGCATCGCGGAGTTGAGCTTGATACGGCCCTGATACATGGTGAACAGCCAGTTGAAGATTTTCACCCCGGTAGGGATGGAAATGATCATGGTGGCGATACCGAAGAAGGCGTTAACGTTCGCGCCGGACCCCATGGTGAAGAAGTGGTGCAGCCAGACGATGAACGACAGAACGGTGATCGCGATGGTTGCCCATACCAGTGAGGTATAGCCGAACAGGCGTTTTCTGGAGAAGGTCGCGGTGACTTCGGAGAACACGCCGAACACCGGCAGAACCAGGATATACACCTCTGGGTGACCCCAGGCCCAAATCAGGTTGATGTACATCATCATGTTGCCGCCCATATCATTGGTGAAGAAATGGGTGCCCAGATAGCGATCCAGGGTCAGCAGCGCGATGGTGACGGTCAGAATTGGGAAAGAAACGATGATCAGGACGTTAGTACACAGGGCCGCCCAGGTGAACACCGGCATCTTCATCATAGGCATGCCAGGGGCACGCATTTTCAGAATGGTGGCGAAGAAGTTCACGCCGGTCAGCAGGGTACCCAGACCGGAAATCTGCAGACTCCAGATCCAGTAATCGACCCCGACGCCAGGACTGTACTCTTTACCGGACAGCGGCGGATACGCCAGCCAACCGGTCTGAGCGAACTCACCGACCCCCAGGGAGATGTTGATCAGCACAACGCCCACCACGAAGAACCAGAAGCTCAGGGAGTTCAGGAACGGGAAGGCGACGTCGCGCGCACCGATTTGCAGCGGCACCACGACGTTCATCAGGCCGACCACGAAAGGCATCGCCATGAAGAAGATCATGATAACGCCGTGCGCGGTGAAGATCTGGTCGTAGTGGTGCGGCGGCAGGAACCCGGCTTCGCCGGCGGACGCCAACGCCTGCTGGCTACGCATCATGATGGCGTCAGCGAAGCCGCGCAGCAGCATGACCATCGCCACGATGATGTACATGATACCAATTTTTTTATGGTCGACCGAAGTCAGCCATTCGCTCCACAGCCACTTCCATTTGCCGAAATATGTCAGCAGCGCCAGCACTGCCAGGCCCCCGACAATAATTGCGGCTACGGTGACCATGATGATCGGTTCGTGGTACGGAACCGCATCAAGTGTTAATTTTCCCAACATCAGTTATTCCTCGGCTCCGGCGTGAGCAGCATGTTCACCCATGTCCATACCTTGGCTCATGTCCATGCCTTCGTGCGCGCCAGCGCCCTTGTGCATATCCATGTCGCCCATGAATTTGGCAATTGTTTCTTTGAACAAATTCGGTTTGACAGCGGCAAAGTACTCAACCGGGTTGTTTTCACTCGGCTCTGCCAGTTTGTTAAAGTCGTCGGTGGTGTTCAGGTTTTTAGGCGATGCCTTCACCTTGGCCACCCACTGATCGAAGTCGCCTTCGGTCGGGGTAACGATCGCGGTGAATTTCATACCGGAGAAGCCTGCGCCGCTGTAGCTGCTGGAGATGCCCTTGTAGGCACCGGCTTCGTTGCCGATCAGGTGCAGTTTGGTCTGCATGCCGGCCATCGCATAAATCTGTCCACCCAACTGCGGGATAAAGAACGAGTTCATTACCGAGTTAGAGGTGATCTTGAATTCGACTGGAACATCTTTCGGGAAAGCCAGCTCATTAACGGTCGCAATGCCTTGTTCCGGGTAGATGAACAGCCATTTCCAGTCGAGCGACACCACTTCGATCGTCATCGGCTTCTTGTCGGTGACAATCGGCTTGAACGGGTCGAGCTCGTGGGTAGTCTTCCAGGTAATGGTGCCAAGGATGGCGATGATAATGATAGGAATGGTCCAGACGACCGCTTCGATCTTGTTGGAGTGGGCCCAGTTCGGACTGTACTTGGCGTCTTTGTTGGAAGAACGATACTTCCAGGCAAAGGCGAACGCCATGAAGATAACTGGCACCACCACGATCAACATCAACGCGATTGCAGTGATAATCAGTGTCCGTTGCTCAACACCAATTGCTCCTTTGGGATTCATCAAAACCATATCGCAGCCACTGAGCAATACAGTGCCTGCGATTAATGACAGCATCCCAATACTTTTATTGTATTTCTTAAGTCTCATCTAACGACCTCAATAACAAAGGCTCAATTGTCGTTTCATGTGTGCGGGCATTTTACGGGAAGGTTGCAGTACTGTAAACATGCTTAAGGGAGTGTCAGCGGCTTGTTGACACTTTCTGTTAAGGGGGTCACAGATGTAACCCTGCGTGACAATTTACCAATGACAACAACGCGTTGGCACGCTGAATCGTGACGAGCAGCCCGTATGTTAAGGAAAACTAAAGGTATGATGAATTTGGCGAAGAAATGCGCGGCGGGGAAATACGCAGAAAAGGTTTATTTAATGTAAAATAATTGTGTCTTAAAGGTGAATTTAATTTTATTTCCGAGTGCGGCAGTCGGATAAAAAAATAATTTCCGCGTCGATTATCTTTTTTTACCAAAATAAATATACCCGCGGATCGCTTTTTTTTCGGCCGGCGAAATCGCCGGCCGGTCAGATTATGCCAAACGGGTGCGGCGCAGGGCCAGGTAATCCAGCGCGCTGCCCATCGCGACGCCGAGCAGGCTCAGCGCGGCGCCGACCTGCAGCAGCCGATCGGCCAACAGCGGTGCCTGCGTCCAGTCCAGCGCATTGGCGATCAGCAACAGCAACCACAGGCCCAACAGCGAACAGCCCAGCGTCAGCAGGCGCAGCGCCCAGCGGTAAGATCCGGAAAACTCGGTGCGCGGCATAAAGTCGCCATGTTGCTGGGTGTGTTCCAGCGTCTGGCGGCAGATGCCGAGCAGCAGCAAGCCGGGCAGGGCTGCTGCGATAGAGAACAGGTAGAACAACGGCCAGCCGTGGGCTTCGACGAACCAGCCGGCGATCGGGCCGACATAGACGCGCCCCACGGCGGACAGCGCCGACAGCAGCGCGAACTGGGTGGCGGAGAACGAACGGTTGCACAGCGTCATCAGCAGCGCTACGAAGGCCGCGGTGCCCATGCCGCCGCACAGGTTTTCGAGGAAGATGGCGCTGCCCATGGTGAGCAGGCTCTTGTCGGTCACCGCCAGGATCCAATACCCGAGGTTGGAGACCGCCTGCAGGACGCCGAACAGCATCAGTGCGCGGAACAGGGTGAGACGCTGCATCAGCACGCCGCCGAACAGGGCGCCGACGATGGTGGCGAACAGGCCGAGCGTTTTGTTGACCAGCCCGACTTCACCGGCGTCGAACCCCACGCCGCGGATCAGGAACGTGGTGCTCAGGCTGCCGGCGAAGGCGTCGCCCATTTTGTACATCACGATCAGCAGCAGGATCAGCCAGGCGTTGTTGCGGCCGAAGAAATCACGCAGCGGCGCGACGACCGCCTGTTCCATGGTGCGCGGCGCCGGGATGCTTTCATCCGGCTCCGGCGCCATCAGCGTGGCGGCCACGCCGATCAGCATCAATCCGGCCATCAGCCAGTAGGTGGCCTGCCAGCCGAAATAGCGATCCGCCAGCCACAGCGCCAGGCCGCCGGAAACCAGCATCGCCAGCCGGTAGCCCAGCACCGAGATCGCCGCACCCGCCCCGCGCTCTTCGGCTTTCAGCAGGTCGGTTTTATAAGCGTCGAACACGATATCTTGCGAGGCGGAGCAGAACGCCACCAGCACCGCCAACGCCGCCAGCCACCACAGGTGCTGCGCGGGCTGCATGAAGCCCATCGCCACGATCGCCGCCACCAGCAGCAGCTGGCTGATCAGCAGCCAACCGCGCCGCCGCCCGAGAAACGGCGGGGTATAGCGGTCCATGAACGGCGACCAGAGGAATTTGAATACGTAGGCCTGGCCCACCAGCGAGAAAATGCCGATGGTTTTCAGATCGATGTTTTCGACGGTCATCCAGGCTTGCAGCGTGCCGGAGGTCAATGCCAGCGGCAGACCCGACGCGAAGCCCAGCAGCAGCAGAATGGCGGAGTTACGCTGGGTGAAGATGTTCAGATAGTGTTTCGACATGAGTTCCCTGTCTGCGCCGCCCGATCCGCCGGGCGGCGCAAGGCGCGTCGATTAGCGCGCGTTTTGCTTGATAAAGTCGTTGACGCTGGTGTCCTGCGCCATGTCGGCGATCACGTCGCCCAGCACGGAGTTGACGGCGTCGGTGATCTTCTCGTTGGTGGCCGTGAAGGCGCCCTGCACGTTATACGTCGAGCGGTAATTTTTCACCTGCTTGTTGCCGTTCTTCGCCTGGGCGATGATCGAGATGTCGGCTTTGGTGGTGATGTTGTAGCGCAGGTTCCCTTCGGAAACGTCCGCGTACAGGTTATTGACGACGATCTGCAGCGCCACCGGGCCGTCGGCGCCGATCATGTAGCCGCGAGCGCCCATCTGTTTCTCCAGCACTTCCTGCAGCAGGAAACGCAGATCGCGCGATGGCGTCAGCGTGACCAGTTGGCCGTCGCGATTCACCTTGGCCAGCGCCTGATCGGTGCGCTGATCCGCGCCGTTGATGCTGATGGTGATGCCCTGCAGGGTAGGATCCTGCTGCGGCAGAACGATTTTCGGCGTGACGTTCAGGGTGTTGCTGCTGGTCGCGCAACCGGCCAGCAGCAGGGCGGCCAGCAAAGGAAGACAAAGTTTCTTTAACATGTTTTCTGTCTCATTCTCGATGGATTTAGCAATAATCAGAGCGGGATAGCCGACAACAAATTGCCGACATCATAGCATCGCCGCCGTGCGGTGGAAGCGCGGAAGGCGCCTGAGTGACAAATTTTTACCTGCCGTTGATAAAAACACGCTTTTTTGGCCCGCTCAATCGGATAATCCCCCAAGCGGCGGGGATGACGCTCATCATCTGACCGCAGAAAAGAGAAATTTGTCCCGGTGATGGTCTAAACGGGGGAAAACCGGCTAATATTGAACTAGATGGGCACGGTCCTCTGCCGGTGTTGTAAGGAGATCCTATGATTCGCGAGCAAATAGAAGCAAAGTTAAGGGCGGCGTTTGAGCCCGCGTATCTGGAAGTCGTTGATGAAAGCTATCGTCATAACGTTCCGGCGGGTTCAGAAAGTCATTTCAAAGTGGTATTGGTCAGCGATCGCTTCGTCGGCGAACGGTTTTTGACGCGTCACCGCTCTATCTACGGCGTACTGTCGGAAGAACTGGCCGATGGCGTACACGCGCTGGCGCTGCACACCTATACGCTCAAAGAGTGGGAGGGATTGCAGGATACCGTGCCGGCCTCGCCGCCGTGCCGCGGCGCCGGGACGCTGGCCTGAGGGGGAAATTTTCAGGTATCAGTGGAACTTTGCCCTCGAATTAGGGTATTACTACTGACGAATTTTGAAACGGCCTGCGGGCCGTTTCTGTTTTTGACGACGACACGGCCGACGCGCAATATGGCCAACGTTCGGTCTGTTTTGGCGGCCTTTTGGCGATTGAATCGGCAAAAGTGTGAGTTTTAGCGCGCCTGCGCCGCCTAGCTTTCCTCGACTCGCCATGCATGCGCCGCTATAATGTCGCGTCTTATTTTTCCGGAATGGTTTCGGGACGCTTCTGTCATCAGGGAACTCGGTTCTTATTTGTAGCCGTCCTGGTTCTTGGAACGGAGTTGACCGAGCACTGTGATTTTTTTGAGGTAACAAGATGCAAGTTTCAGTAGAAACCACTCAAGGCCTTGGGCGCCGTCTCTCTATTACTGTACCGGCTGATACTATCAAGCAGGCGGTGAAGAAAGAGCTGATCAACGCAGCGAAAAGCGTGCGTATCGACGGCTTCCGCAAAGGCAAAGTGCCGATGAACATCGTGGAACAGCGTTACGGCGCCTCTGTTCGTCAGGACGTGCTGGGCGAAGCGATGCAGCGCAGCTTCGTTGACGCGATCATCAAAGAAAAGATTAATCCGGCCGGCGCACCAAACTACGTGCCGGGCGAGTACAAAGAAGGTGAAGACTTCACTTTCGCCGTTGAATTCGAAGTGTATCCAGAAGTTGAGCTGAAAGGCCTGGAAAACATCGAAGTTGAAAAACCAGTGGTTGAAGTGAACGACGAAGACGTCGACGCGATGCTGGACACTCTGCGCAAGCAGCAGGCGACCTGGAAAGAAACCGATCGCGCAGCGGAAGCTGAAGATCGCGTGACCGTTGACTTCACCGGTTCTATCGACGGTGAAGAGTTCGAAGGCGGCAAAGCGTCCGACTTCGTACTGGCAATGGGCCAGGGCCGCATGATCCCAGGCTTCGAAGAAGGCCTGGTCGGTCACAAAGCGGGCGAAGAGTTCTCCATCGACGTGAACTTCCCAGAAGATTACCACGCGGAAAACCTGAAGGGCAAAGCGGCCAAATTCGCTATCGTGCTGAAGAAAGTTGAAGAGCGCGAGCTGCCGGAACTGACCGAAGAGTTCATCAAGCGTTTCGGCGTGGCGGACGGTTCCGTTGCCGGCCTGCGCACCGAAGTTCGCAAGAACATGGAGCGCGAGCTGAAAGGCGCCGTGCGTAACCGCATCAAGTCTCAGGCGATCGACGGTCTGGTGAGCGCGAACGAAATCGACGTGCCTGCTGCCCTGATCGACGGCGAAATCGACGTACTGCGTCGTCAGGCTGCACAGCGTTTCGGCGGCAACGAGAAGCAAGCGCTGGAACTGCCACGCGAGCTGTTCGAAGAGCAAGCGAAACGCCGCGTAGTGGTTGGCCTGCTGCTGGGCGAAGTGATCAGCACCAACGATCTGAAAGCTGACGAAGACCGCGTGAAGACGCTGATCGAAGAAATGGCTTCTGCCTACGAAGATCCGAGCGAAGTCATCGAGTTCTACAGCAAAAACAAAGAGCTGATGAACAACATGCGCAACGTGGCTCTGGAAGAGCAAGCGGTTGAAGCCCTGCTGGCAAAAGCGAAAGTGACTGAAAAAGCCACTACCTTCAGCGAGCTGATGAACCAGACTCAACAGGCGTAATGCCGGCGTGCCGGGCGCGATGAACGGCGCCCCCGGTTTCGCCTGGCGAACCGGCGCACGATGAAAAAGCCCGCAACCTCAGGTTGCGGGCTTTTCTTTTTGCCACGTTGCTGATTAATCTCAGGTTAAGCGGGGCAATATGCACTATATTTACCCTGTTGCCTGGGGAACTGGCTGGCATGATAACGGTCAGAATAACGGCATCGTTTTCGGCGCGCGGAGAAAATCGGCCTCTGGGCTTGAAATCGCGCCGGGATCCCCCAATCTGTTAAGAATAATTCTGGGGCTGTTTGCCAAAGTGCGCGGGATGAAATAACCGTCGGGTACGTGTGGCGCGGGTCGAATGCTTGAGCATAGTCATCATGGCCGTTCTCAAGTAGAATCGGCGTATTAGGGTGACACCCTGGCCGCCAAGGCAATTTCTATTAGGAGACGGTAATGTCATACAGTGGCGAACGAGATCAATTTGCACCGAACATGGCGCTGGTGCCGATGGTGGTAGAGCAGACTTCACGCGGGGAGCGTTCTTACGACATTTATTCCCGCCTGCTGAAAGAGCGCATCATTTTCCTGACCGGCCAGGTGGAAGATCACATGGCCAACCTGATCGTGGCGCAAATGCTGTTCCTCGAAGCGGAAAGCCCGGAAAAAGACATTTACCTCTACATCAACTCGCCGGGTGGGGTAATTACCGCGGGCATGTCGATTTACGACACCATGAAGTTCATCAAGCCGGACGTCAGCACCATCTGTATGGGCCAGGCGTGCTCGATGGGCTCCTTCCTGCTGACCGCGGGTGCCAAAGGCAAACGTTTCTGCCTGCCTAACTCGCGCGTGATGATTCACCAGCCGCTGGGCGGCTACCAGGGCCAGGCGACGGACATCGAAATCCATGCGCGTGAAATCCTTAAGGTGAAAGCGCGCATGAACGAACTGATGGCCGAGCATACCGGCCAGCCGCTGGAGCAGATCGAGCGCGACACCGAGCGCGATCGCTTTATGACCGCGGAAGAAGCCGTGGAATACGGCCTGGTTGACGGCATTCTGACACACCGCAGCTAGAACCACGCGGCGCCGATGGACTATAGTAATCAGAGTGGGCAGGGGCTCGCTCTGTTGTGGCCCCTCGGCGTTCCCGATATGAGTTTGGGCGCACTGCCGCCGTGATTTTCCTGCGGGACAAGACTAAAGAAGAGGTTTGACTGATGACAGATAAGCGCAAAGACGGTTCAGGAAAGCTGCTGTACTGCTCTTTTTGCGGCAAAAGCCAGCATGAAGTGCGTAAGCTGATTGCCGGGCCGTCAGTGTATATCTGCGATGAATGTGTCGATCTGTGTAACGACATTATTCGCGAAGAGATTAAAGAAGTTGCCCCGCATCGTGAGCGCAGTGCGCTGCCGACGCCGCACGAGATCCGCCACCACCTGGATGACTACGTCATCGGCCAGGAGCAGGCGAAGAAAGTGCTGGCGGTTGCGGTGTACAACCACTACAAACGCCTGCGCAACGGCGATACCAGCAACGGTATCGAGTTGGGCAAGAGCAACATCTTGCTGATCGGCCCGACCGGCAGCGGTAAAACCCTGCTGGCGGAAACGCTGGCGCGCTTCCTGGACGTGCCGTTCACCATGGCCGACGCCACCACGCTGACCGAAGCCGGTTACGTGGGTGAGGACGTGGAAAATATTATCCAGAAGCTGTTGCAAAAATGTGACTATGACGTGCAGAAAGCGCAGCGCGGCATCGTTTATATCGATGAAATCGATAAGATTTCCCGCAAGTCCGACAACCCGTCGATCACGCGTGACGTCTCGGGTGAAGGCGTGCAGCAGGCGCTGCTGAAGCTGATTGAAGGCACCATCGCCGCGGTTCCGCCGCAGGGTGGGCGCAAGCATCCGCAACAGGAGTTCCTGCAGGTTGATACCTCCAAGATCCTGTTTATCTGCGGCGGCGCTTTCGCCGGCCTGGATAAGGTGATCGGTCAGCGCGTCAACACCGGCTCCGGCATCGGCTTCGGCGCGACCGTCAAGGGCGAGTCCGAGAAGGCGACCGAGGGCGAACTGCTGCTGCAGGCCGAACCGGAAGATTTGATCAAGTTCGGTCTGATCCCAGAGTTCATCGGCCGTCTGCCGGTGGTGGCGACCCTGAGCGAGCTGAGCGAAGATGCGCTGATTCAGATCCTGAAAGAGCCGAAGAACGCCCTGACCAAGCAGTATCAGGCGCTGTTCAATCTGGAAGGCGTGGAGCTGGAGTTCCGCGACGAAGCGCTGAACGCCATCGCCAAGAAAGCCATGGCGCGCAAAACCGGCGCCCGCGGCCTGCGTTCCATCGTGGAAGGCGCGCTGCTCGACACCATGTACGATCTGCCGTCGATGGACAGCGTAGACAAAGTGGTGATCGACGAGTCGGTCATCGCCGGCCAATCCAAGCCGCTGTTGATCTACGGCAAGCCGGAAGCCCAGGCATCTGGCGAATAATTAGCCAGTTAAACCAGAGCGTTATCAGCAAAATGGGGGATTTCATCCCCCATTTCTTTTTCCTGCATTCTTGCCGTTGAATGTAAGAGATTCATCCCCATATACTCATTAACCAGATTTTATGAAACGTTAGATGCTTGCGTCTCATGAGATTCCCCCTCAACCTGGCGGAAATTAAACTAAGAGAGAGCTCTATGAACCCTGAGCGTTCCGAACGCATTGAAATCCCCGTCCTGCCATTGCGCGACGTGGTGGTTTATCCGCACATGGTGATCCCGTTATTTGTTGGCCGGGAAAAATCGATTCGGTGCCTCGAAGCCGCAATGGATCACGATAAGAAGATCATGCTGGTGGCACAGAAAGAGGCCTCAACGGATGAACCTGGCATTAACGACTTGTTCTCGGTTGGCACCGTAGCGTCGATCCTGCAGATGTTGAAGCTGCCGGACGGCACGGTAAAAGTGCTGGTCGAGGGGCTGCAGCGCGCACGCATCACTACGCTGTCCGACAGCGGTGAGCATTTTGCCGCGCAGGCGGAATACCTTGAGTCGCCAGCGATCGACGAGCGCGAGCAGGAAGTGCTGGTGCGCACCGCGATCAATCAGTTTGAAGGCTATATCAAGCTGAACAAAAAAATCCCGCCGGAGGTGCTGACTTCACTGAACAGCATCGACGACGCCGCGCGCCTGGCGGACACCATCGCTGCCCACATGCCGCTGAAACTCAGCGACAAGCAGTCGGTGCTCGAGATGTCCGACATCACCGAGCGTCTGGAATACCTGATGGCGATGATGGAGTCGGAGATCGACCTGCTGCAGGTCGAGAAACGCATCCGCAACCGCGTCAAGAAGCAGATGGAGAAGAGCCAGCGCGAGTACTATCTGAATGAGCAGATGAAGGCGATTCAGAAAGAGCTGGGCGAGATGGACGACGCGCCGGACGAGCACGAAGCGCTGAAGCGCAAGATCGATGCGGCGAAGATGCCGAAAGAGGCGCGCGAGAAAACCGAAGCGGAACTGCAGAAGCTGAAGATGATGTCGCCGATGTCAGCGGAAGCGACCGTGGTGCGCGGCTACATCGACTGGATGCTGCAGGTGCCGTGGAATGCGCGCAGCAAGGTGAAAAAAGACCTGGTCAAGGCGCAGGAAGTGCTCGATACCGATCACTACGGCCTGGAGCGCGTCAAGGATCGCATCCTCGAGTACCTCGCGGTACAGAGCCGCGTCAGCAAAATCAAGGGGCCGATCCTGTGTCTGGTAGGGCCGCCGGGCGTGGGTAAAACCTCACTGGGGCAGTCGATCGCCAAAGCGACCGGCCGCCAGTACGTGCGCATGGCGCTGGGCGGCGTGCGTGACGAAGCGGAAATCCGCGGTCACCGCCGTACCTACATCGGTTCGATGCCGGGCAAACTGATCCAGAAGATGGCCAAGGTTGGGGTGAAGAACCCGCTGTTCCTGCTGGATGAGATCGACAAGATGTCTTCCGACATGCGTGGCGATCCGGCCTCCGCTCTGCTGGAGGTGCTGGATCCGGAACAGAACGTGGCGTTCAACGACCACTACCTGGAAGTGGATTACGATCTGTCCGACGTGATGTTCGTCGCCACCTCGAACTCGATGAACATTCCTGCGCCGCTGCTGGACCGTATGGAAGTGATCCGCCTGTCGGGTTACACCGAGGACGAGAAGCTCAACATTGCCAAGCAGCACCTGCTGCCGAAGCAGCTTGAGCGCAACGCGCTGAAAAAAGGCGAGCTGACGGTCGACGACAGCGCCATCATCGGTATCATTCGCTTCTACACCCGCGAAGCCGGGGTGCGTAGCCTGGAGCGTGAAATCTCCAAGCTGTGCCGTAAAGCGGTGAAAACGCTGCTGATGGACAAGAAGCGCAAGCATATCGAGATCAACGGCGACAACCTGAAGGATTACCTGGGCGTGCAGCGCGTCGATTACGGCCGTGCGGATACCGAAAACCGCGTGGGCGAAGTCACCGGGCTGGCGTGGACGGAAGTGGGCGGCGATCTGCTGACCATCGAAACCGCCTGCGTGCCGGGCAAAGGCAAGCTGACCTACACCGGTTCTCTGGGTGAAGTGATGCAGGAATCGATTCAGGCGGCGCTGACCGTGGTGCGCGCGCGCGCGGAGAAATTGGGCATCAACGCCGATTTCTACGAGAAACGCGACATCCACGTGCACGTGCCGGAAGGGGCGACGCCGAAAGACGGCCCGAGCGCCGGTATCGCGATGTGCACCGCGCTGGTCTCCTGTCTGACCGGCAACCCGGTACGCGCCGATGTGGCGATGACCGGCGAGATCACGCTGCGCGGTCAGGTGTTGCCGATCGGCGGCCTGAAAGAGAAGCTGTTGGCGGCGCATCGCGGCGGCATCAAAACCGTGCTGATCCCTTACGAGAACAAGCGCGATCTGGAAGAGATCCCGGACAATGTTATCGCCGATCTGGAGATTCATCCGGTGCAGCGAATCGATGAAGTTTTGAACATTGCGTTGCAAAACCCGGCCTTCGGCGCACTGCCGGTAGCGGCAAAATAGTGACGAATCGCAAAAACCATTGATAAAACTTATACTGGCAAGCCATTTCGGACTTGCCAGTATTTTTTTGTACCGCTAAGTTAGATCTCTGTCGGCCCGCGTTTTGCCACCCAGTCGGTGGCTTGCTAAGGTTCGATGGGATTGATATAACAGCTGCGCTGTCGCAACCGTAGGGATTTTTCGGTGCGACGATAGAATTCTAGAGGGGATGATAGAGTGAATAAGTCACAACTGATCGACAAGATTGCCGCAGGTGCTGATATTTCCAAAGCGGCAGCGGGACGTGCTTTAGACGCAGTAATCGCTTCCGTTACCGACTCTCTGAAAGCAGGGGATGACGTGGCTCTGGTAGGTTTCGGTTCCTTCACCGTGCGTGAACGTTCGGCTCGTACCGGCCGCAACCCGCAGACCGGTAAAGAGATCAAAATCGCGGCAGCCAAAGTACCGGCCTTCCGTGCAGGGAAAGCGCTGAAAGACGCTGTAAACTGATTTAGCGTCTAACCGTTTAGCGTAACAGGGTTTTGTAATAAACAATCACCTGACGCAGCGGTGCTGGTAAGGTAAGATACAAGGCGCATCGGACTGATGCGCTTTTTTTATTTTTGTCGCAGGGAACGCGCCTGCACAAGGGTTGTTAATCCACATCACAGCGGAGTGTTGTCACACTATGATGGACAATTTACGCGCGGCTGCTAATCACGTCGTGCTCAAAATCATCCTGGCCCTGATCATCCTGTCATTCGTTCTGACCGGGGTGGGTAACTACCTGATCGGCGGCTCCGGCGATTATGCTGCGAAAGTAAATGGTCAGACGATCGAACGCGCTCAGCTGGAACAGGCTTTCCAAAGCGAGCGTAGCCGCATGCAGCAGCAGCTGGGTGACCAGTTCTCCGCGCTGGCCGGCAACGAAGGCTACATGCAGCAGATGCGCCGTCAGGTGTTGTCCCAGTTGATCGACAACATGCTGCTCGACCAGTACGCCAAGAAGCTGGGCCTGGCGGTCAGCGACGATCAGATCAAGGACGCCATCCGCAAGGCGCCTTACTTCCAGACCAACGGCCAGTTCGATAACGCCAAATACCTCGACCTGATCGGCCGCATGGGCTACACCGCCGACAACTTCGCGCAGTCGATGCGCCAGCAGCTGGTCAATCAGCAGCTGATTCAGGCCTTCGGCGAGTCCGGCTTCGTGCTGCCGTCCGAATCGCAAGCCATGGCGGCGCTGGTGCTGCAGGAGCGCGACGTGCGCCTGGCGACCATCGATCTGAAGGCGCTGCAGGCGAAACAGAGCGCTGGTGACGACGAACTGAAGGCGTATTACGATCAGAACAAAAACAGCTTCATCGCACCAGAGCAGGTGAAGGTGAGCTATATCCCGCTGGACGCCGCGTCCATGCAGGACAAGGTGAAAGTGAGCGAAGAAGACATCAGCGCTTACTACGACCAGCACAAGAGCAGCTACGGCCAGCCGGAGCGTAAGAACTACAGCGTGATCCAGCTGAAAACCGAGGCGGAAGCCAACGCCGTGCTGGACGAGCTGAAGAAGGGCGCCGATTTCGCCACCCTGGCGAAAGAGAAATCCACCGATATCATCTCACGCCGCACCGGCGGCGAGCTGGGCTGGCTGGAGCCGGAAACCACCGCCGACGAGCTGAAGCAGGCTAACCTGACCGAGAAAGGGCAGCTGTCCGGCGTGGTGAAATCTTCCGTCGGCTTCCTGATCGTGCGTTTGAACGATATCGAACCTGAGAAAGTGAAGCCGCTGAGCGAAGTGCATGACGCCATCGCCAAGCAGGTGCAGCAGGAGAAAGCGGTAGACGCGTATTACGCGCTGCAGCAGAAGGTGAGCGAAGCGGCGACCAGCGACAACGAATCTCTGGCCTCGGCTGAAGAAGCGGCCGGCGTGAAAGCGGCGCAAAGCGACTGGTTTACCCGTGACAACATTCCTGCCGCGCTGAACTTCAAGCCGGTCGTGCAGGCGATCTTCGACGGCTCGCTGATCGGCGAGAACGGCGCGCCGGGCAGCAACTCCGACGTGATCACCGTAGATGGCGACCGCGCCTTCGTGGTGCGCGTGAGCGGCCATAAGCCGGAAGGTATCGAACCATTCGACCAGGTGAAAGACCGCGTGGCCGAGCTGGTGAAGCGCAACAAAGCGGTGCAGGAAGCGAAACTGCAGGGCGAGAAGCTGCTGGTTGAGCTGAAGCAGGGCAAGGGCGATGAGGCGATGAAAGCCGCCGGCCTGAGCTTTGGCGCCGTGCAGAAGATGGCGCGCGCGCCGGAAGACAGCCAGCTGGTGGAGAGCGTGTTCGCGCTGCCGCACCCGCAGGACGGCAAACCGGTGTACGGCATGTCGCAGGATCGCCAGGACAACGTGGTGCTGATCGCGCTCGATGCGGTGAAGCCAGGCACGCTGCCGGAAGACGAAATGAAAACCTTCGTCGGCAAGATGGAAGAGGGCGCGACCGGCGTTTCCTTCGATTCGCTGCTGGCGAGCTTGCGTAAAGAAGCCAAGATCAAAATGGGCGCCGCTGAGCAACAGCCTCAGTAATCGCCGCATTTTTCTGCAACGCAGTGCAACAAACAAAGGCCGCTTTCGCGGCCTTTTCCACATCTGATATCCGCCGATTGCTGAATATTCGCCGCCGCGGCAAGGTAGCCGTGCTGTCACACACAAGGAGGATACAGCATGCAACATACAGAGAAAAAAGCGTTATCAGGTTACCGTCATCACGTCAAAGCTGCGCTCACCGCGCTGCTTTTGTGCCTGACGGGGCCGGCCGCCGCGGTGGATAAAGCCGAGGCGCCGGCACCCATGCTCTCAGCACCGGCGAGCAATGGCGGGCAATCGGTGATGACCAAGACAGCCGAGGAGGCGGCGGTCAGCATCAATCAGGCCACCGCCGAACAGCTGGCCGCCGCCTTGAGCGGCGTCGGTTTGAAGAAGGCGGAAGGCATCGTGCGCTACCGCGAGCAGAACGGGCCGTTCACCCAGGTTGAGCAGTTGCAGGAGGTGCCGGGCATCGGGCCGGCGCTGTTTGAGAAGAACCGCACCCGGCTGAAAATGTGATCACGGTCGCGGCTGCGTGGCAAAATGCCGCTGAGGCCGTCACTCCTCTGCTACATTTTACAGGTCTTACCAGTTTGGCGCGTTGACCAAACGGGCGAGGGAGCCGCTGCGGCTCCCTCTTTCTGTAATCACCAGGCAGGAGCGATCGTTCCCTATGCAAACCTTTATCAAAGTTCGCGGTTATCACCTTGATGTTTACCAGCACGTTAACAACGCCCGCTATCTGGAGTTTCTGGAAGAGGCGCGCTGGGAGTGGCTGGAGAACGAGGCCGGGTTCCGCTGGATGACGGAAAACAACATCGCTTTCATCGTGGTGAACATCAATATCAATTACCGCAGCCCGGCGGTATTGGGGGATAAGCTGCGTATCGACAGCCAGATGGTGCAGCTCAACGGCAAGAGCGGGGTGCTGAGCCAAAAGGTGACGCAGGATCCGGCGGGGACGCCGGTGGCTGACGCGCTGCTGACTTTCGTGTGCGTCGATCTGAAAACGCAGCGTGCGCTGCCGATCGAAGGAGAATTGCGCGAGCGCCTGGAGGCGCTCACGCCGAAGGATAATCTGCAGTAAGCTCACGGGCGGCAGAGGCTGCCGCCGTCACTGCCTCAGGCCAGAGCGGCCTTCTGTTTCAACGCCGCCATCACTTCCGCCTGGTTGGCCCGGTACTGCATCAGGCCATTGGCGCGCAGGTTGCAGGCGGCACATTCGCCGCAGCCGTCACCCTTGATGCCGTTGTAGCAGGTCAGCGTATCCTGGCGCACGCGATCCAGCTGGTGGTAATAATCCGCCAGCGCCCAGGTCTCGGCCTTGTTTAGCCACATCAGCGGCGTTTCGAAGCGGATATCGCGGGCGATGCCCAGCGTCACCGCCTTGTTCAACGCTTTAACAAACTCGTCGCGGCAATCCGGATAGCCGGAGAAATCGGTTTCACACACGCCGGTGATCACCGCTTCCGCTTCCACCTGGTAGGCGTAGATCGCCGCCAGCGTCAGGAACAGGATGTTGCGGCCCGGCACGAAGGTGCTCGGCAGCGCATTTTTCTGATTGGGATCGTAGGTGGGAACCGGAATATTGTCGCGCGTCAGGCTGCTGACGGCCAGCTCATTGAGCAGCGTTACGTCCAGCACCTTGTGTGCCTTGGCGCCGAGGGCTACCGACAGCTCTTGAGCCACTTCAATCTCGGCGCGATGGCGCTGGCCGTAATCGAACGTGACGCAGTGAACTTCATCATACTGTTGCAATGCCTGGATCAAGCAGGTCGTGGAGTCTTGTCCACCGCTGAAAACGACAACCGCGCGCTTCATAAAATCACCTTTTTGGGCTTTGGCCTCTCCCGATACACATTCGGGCGGCAGGATAAAAATTGCGTTGCGGCGACAATAGTAGCAGAAAGGGCCACCAGGCGCAGGGCGGTTCGGCTCAGGCCGGTGCGTCGTCCACCGGCGGCGGCAGCCACGCCTGGCAAAAATCGAACCAGCCGTGGGCGGTTAGCGTAACGCCATGCATGCGCGGCGGCGCGCTGATCTGATACTGGTAGTGAAACAGCGGCGTGATGATGGCGGCGGCCATCAGCCGTTGATAATAAGCCTGCAACTGTGCGAAGCGCGGTTGCTGCGCCTGCAGCTGCTGGATCTGCTGCAGCGTGTCCTGCTGCTGCTGCCAGCGGCTTTCCGTCAGGATGCCGCGCCACAGCGTATCCTGCCGCAGCCAGCTCTCCAGCGTCGCCTCCGGCGCTTCACCGATCAGGTTGTCTGCCAGCAGCAGGTCGGCCTGGGCGATCTGCGCCTCGCTTTGCCAGCGTTTACCGGCGTAGTAACGCACTTCCAGCTCGCAGCCGTGCTGCGCCAGCAGCCGCTGCAGCGCGACCGTCACCGTTTCCAGCTCGACCGGCGGCCGATACAGCAGCGTCAGCCGGGCGGGCAGGGTGACATCTTCCTCAATCCGTTGGCTGGGAATACGCCAGCCGGGCAGCATTTCATGGCTGGGGGTGATCACGCTGTTGGGAATAGGTAGACGGCTCAGCAGGCCGGACTGCTGGATCAGCATCAGCAGCTTTTGCCCTTGGGCTTCGCTCAGCACGCCGTGGCGCAGGTTCAGCGCCAGATAACACCAGCCCAGGCTCATGCTGCGCTGCACCGGCCTGGCCTGCGCCAAATCGTCTTGCTGACCGATGGTGATGCGCACCGGATGCTGGCAACTGGTGTCGGCGCCGGCGGTGGGCAGGTCGGGGGTGATCCAGTACTCGATGGTGTCCAGATACGGGTGCTGCAGATGGTAACCGGCGTGCTGTTCCAGCCGCACTAGCTGCGGTTCATTCAGCGCCAGTTTGAACGGGCCGGCGCCGATGGTCGGCAGCTCCGGGTGGGTCATCAGGCAAGGCAGCTCCGCCAGCCGGTGAGCCAGCCAATAGTCCGCCAGGTGCAGATCGAACTGGATGCACAGCGGATGCGGCAGGCTGATGTGTGCGACGTTGGCCAGGCTGGGTTGGCTGCGCGGGTGGCGCTGCAGCTTTTCCAGCGTTTGCAGCAGCTGTTGGCCGGTCAGCGGTTCACCGTTGTGCCAGCGCAGCTGACTGCGCAGAAAGAAGCGCCAGCGCAGGCCGTGCTCGCCAATCTGCCAGTGGTGCGCCAGATCGGGCTGCGGTTCCGGGTTACCGGTCATCAGGCGCGTCAGCCCGGCGTGCAGGGTCGATACCAGATGTTGCTCGGCGCGGCCGGTCAGCGTGAGTGGGTCGAGCGCTTCCAGCGTGCGGTAATAGGGAATGCGCAGCGTCGGGCTGCCGGCCTGCCATTGCCCGCCGAGGTGCGGGCTGAGCAGATCCTGCAGGTGCTGCGGATCGAGCTGCGCCATTTCCAGCGCCCCCTGATGGTTGCCCTGTTGCAGCAGCTGTTGCAGCAGCTGCGCGCGCAGTTCATCCGGGGTTTTCAGGCAATGCAGGCGGGCGCGTTTGCCGCGGCCGGGCTGCGAATACCAGCTCAGCCAGCCCTGATCCTGCAGCTGTTGCACCAGCGTGCGGGCGTGCCGTTCGCTGCAGTAGAACATCGCCGCCAGCTCGCCGATGGTCACGGCGACCGGCGCGCTGCCGAGCTGTTGGTACAGGCGTTGATATTGGCTGAGACGGTGAACCAGGCGCATGGGCAGAAATCCGGAACAGTTTTCTCAAATTGTTCACTATTACTTCCGCAAATACCATCCCATACTGCACGGATTGCAATCGCGTTCACATTCAAGAGGTCTTTATGTATCGCCTGGCTGCTTTCGATATGGACGGCACGCTGTTGATGCCGGATCACCGGGTTGGCCCGGAAACGCTGGCGGTGCTGAACCAGCTGGTAGAGCGGGAAATGGTGGTGACGTTCGCCACCGGGCGGCACTACCTCGACGCGCAGCCGATCATGGCGCAGCTGGGGCTGCAGGGTTACCTGATCACCGGCAACGGCACGCGAGTGTATGACAACCGCGGCCAACAGCTGCACGCCACCGATTTGCCGGCGGCGGTCGCCGAAGAGGTGCTGCATCATCATTGGCGCACCCGCGCCAGCATGCATGTGTTCCGCGATGAAGGTTGGCTGACCGAGTTTCCCGTGCCGGAAGAGATGCTGCGGGCGCACCACCTGAGCGGCTTTCGTTTTCAGCTGGCTGACGTGCGCCGCCTGCCGGCGTTCGGCAACAGCAAGGTGTGCTTTGTCGCGCCGCACGAGGAGCTGCTGGCGTTGCAGGTGCAGCTGCGGGCACAGCTGGGCGACGAGGCAGACCTGTGCTTTTCCGCTTACGACTGTCTGGAAGTGCTGCCGCTCGGTTGCAACAAAGGCACGGCGCTGGACCGGCTGAGCCGCCATCTGGGGCTGACGATGGCCGACTGCATGGCGTTCGGCGACGCGATGAACGACAAAGAGATGCTGGGGGCGGTGGGGCACGGCGTGGTGATGGGCAACGCCCTGCCGCAGCTGAAATCCCTGCTGCCGCAGCTACCGGTTATCGGCCATTGCCAGCAACAGGCGGTGGCCCACTATTTACAACATTGGCTGCGTTCACCTTGCCTCACCTATTCCCCCGAAGAATGAGGTTCTCCTTACAGCCGGCCGGGTATGACTACCCGGCTTTTTTTTATCCGGAGCCTGGCGTTACAAATCCGCCAGCTGCGCCAGATACGGCTGCAGATCGCCGATGTTGTTGCTGACCCATTCCGGGTTGTAATAGGTATCCAGATAACGCTCGCCGCTGTCGCACAGCAGGGTGACGATCGACCCTTGCTCGCCGTTTTCCCGCATCTGTTTCGCCAGCTGCAGCGCACCCCAGACGTTGGTGCCGGTGGAGGCGCCAACCTTGCGGCCTAACACGCCTTCCAGCCAGTGAATGGTGGCGACGCTGGCGGCATCCGGCACCCGCAGCATGTTGTCGACCACCGACGGGATGAACGACGGCTCGGCGCGCGGGCGGCCGATGCCTTCGATACGGCTGCCGCAGCTGCCGATCAGGGTGCGATCGCCGTGGTGGAAGCAGTCATAGAACACCGAATTTTCCGGATCGACCACCGTCAATTGGGTGTCGTGCCCCTGATAGCGGATGTAGCGCCCCAGCGTAGCGGAGGTGCCGCCGGTGCCGGCGCTCATCACGATGTGTTTCGGCACCGGGAAAGGTTCGCGTGCCATCTGGCGGAAGATGCTGTCGGCGATGTTGTTGTTGCCGCGCCAGTCGGTGGCGCGTTCGGCATAGGTGAACTGATCCATATAGTGGCCGTTCAGCTCTTTCGCCAGCTGTTCGGAGGCGGCGTAGATCTGGGCGGCGTGATCGACGAAGTGACAGCGGCCGCCGTAAAAGGCGATCTGCTCCACCTTGCGGCGCGCGGTGCAGGATGGCATCACCGCGATGAACGGCAGGCCGATCAGACGAGCGAAGTAGGCTTCGGACACCGCGGTGCTGCCGGAAGAGGCCTCGATGATGGTGGTGTTCTCGGTGATCCAGCCGTTGCACAGGCCATAAAGGAACAGCGAGCGCGCCAGGCGGTGTTTCAGGCTGCCGGTCGGGTGGGTGCTCTCGTCCTTCAAATACAGGCAGATGCCTGGAAACGCCGGCAGGTTCAGGCGAATCAGGTGCGTATCGGCGGAGCGCTGAAAATCCGCTTCTATTTCACCAATAGCATATTTTACCCAAGAGTTTGTCATGATTTGGCCTCAAAATAGGGGGCTGGTTTATGGCGTAGCATAGCCTGTCGGCAGGAAAAAAGGATTGCCATTTTTCCTGTTTAATCGCCTAATTAGAGAAAATTTTTCTCCTGGTGGCCGCTATGTTAGATAAAACAGACCGTAAGCTGCTATGCATGCTGCAGCAAGATTGCACCCAGTCGCTGCAGGCGCTGGCCGATGCGGTCAATTTGACCTCGACGCCGTGCTGGAAACGGCTGAAGCGCCTGGAAGACGAGGGCTATATCCGCGGCCGGGTGGCGCTGCTGGATAACGAAAAGCTCGGCCTGGGGCTGACGGCGTTCGTGCTGATCAAGACCCAGCAGCACAGCAGCGAGTGGTATCAGGCGTTTGTGCAACTGACCAGCCAGATGCCCGAGGTGCTGGCGTTCTACCGCATGGCGGGGGAGTACGACTATCTGATGCAGGTCGAAGTGGCGGACATGAAAAGCTACGACGGCTTTTATAAGCGCCTGGTGAACGGCGTACCGGGCCTCATCGATGTCACCTCAAGCTTTGCCATGGAAAAAATCAAATACACCACCGCGCTGCCGGTGCCGGAGTGAAAAGTTCACCGGACGGGCGGCTCAACGGTGGTATCCTGCTCTGCTGAAGCAGAAAAAGAGACAAATCCCATAAAACCCTGGAATCAAACTGCGTGAGATTATTTGCTCAAATCGGCTGGTACTTCCGCCGGGAGTGGCGCCGCTACCTCGGGGCGGTGGTGCTGCTGATCGTCATCGCCATCCTGCAACTGCTGCCGCCTAAGCTGGTCGGCATCATCGTGGACGGCGTCACCGAAAAACAAATGTCTACCGGCGTGCTGATGGCCTGGCTCGGGCTGATGATCGGCACCGCGATTGTCGTTTACCTGCTGCGCTATGTGTGGCGGGTGTTGCTGTTCGGCGCCTCCTACCAGCTGGCGGTCGAGCTGCGCGAAAACTTTTACCGCCAACTCAGCCGGCAAAACCCGGCGTTCTACCTGCGCCACCGCACCGGCGATCTGATGGCGCGCGCCACCAACGACGTGGACCGCGTGGTGTTCGCCGCCGGCGAAGGCGTGCTGACGCTGGTGGACTCGCTGGTGATGGGGCTGGTGGTGCTGGTGGTGATGAGCACCCAAATCAGCTGGCAGCTGACGGTGCTGGCGTTGATCCCGATGCCGCTGATGGCGATCGCCATCAAATATTACGGCGACCAGCTGCACCAGCGCTTTAAATCGGCGCAGGCGGCGTTTTCCAGCCTGAACGATCAGGCGCAGGAAAGCATGACCAGCATCCGCATGATCAAGGCCTTTGGGCTGGAAGATCACCAATCCAACCGCTTCGCCGAGGTGGCGGCGCAGACCGGCGCCAAGAACATGCACGTGGCGCGGGTGGATGCGCGCTTCGATCCGACCATTTATATCGCCATCGGCGCCTCTAACCTGCTGGCCATCGGCGGCGGCAGCTGGATGGTGGTGAACGGGTCGCTGACGCTCGGGCAGCTGACCAGCTTTGTGATGTATCTCGGCTTGATGATCTGGCCGATGCTGGCGCTGGCCTGGATGTTCAACATCGTCGAACGCGGCAGCGCGGCCTACAGCCGCATCCGCAGCCTGCTCGACGAGGCGCCGGCGGTGCAGGACGGCCCGCAGGCGTTGCCGGCCGGCCGCGGCGTGCTGGACGTGGATATCCGCGCGTTCCACTACCCGGAAAACCCGCATCCGGCGCTGCATGACGTGGCGCTGACGCTGAAGCCGGGGCAGATGCTGGGGCTGTGCGGGCCGACCGGTGCCGGCAAGTCGACGCTGTTGTCGCTGATCCAGCGCCAGTTCGACGTCGACCAAGGGCAGATCCGCTATCACGGCCTGCCGTTGCCGCAGGTCAAACTCGACGACTGGCGTTCGCGGCTGTCGGTGGTGAGCCAGACGCCGTTCCTGTTCTCCGATACCGTGGCGAACAACATTGCGCTGGGCCATCCGGGGGCGACGCAGGCGCAGATCGAACAGGCGGCGCGGTTGGCCAGCGTCCATGAGGACATTCTGCGGCTGCCACAGGGCTATGACACCGAAGTGGGCGAACGCGGCGTGATGCTGTCGGGCGGGCAGAAACAGCGTATCTCCATTGCGCGTGCGCTGCTGCTGGATGCGGAGATCCTGATCCTCGACGACGCGCTGTCGGCGGTGGACGGCCGTACCGAACACCAGATCCTGCACAACCTGCGCAGCTGGGGGCAAGATCGCACGGTGATCATCAGCGCGCACCGGCTGTCGGCCTTGACAGAAGCCAGCGAGATCCTGGTGATGCAGCACGGCGGCGTTGCGCAGCGCGGCGATCCGGTGGCGCTGGCGGCGCAGCCGGGCTGGTATCGCGATATGTACCGTTATCAGCAGCTGGAAGCGGCGCTGGATGAAGCGCCGGAAAACGGCGAGGAGGCGTTGGCCGATGAATAAAGTGCAAAAGCTGTGGCCGACGCTGAAGCGGCTGCTGGCCTATGGCTCGCCGTACCGCAAACCGCTGGGGCTGGCGGTGCTGATGCTGTGGATCGCGGCGGCGGCGGAAGTCGCCGGGCCGATCCTGGTGAGCTATTTTATCGATAATTACGTCGCCAAAGGGCAACTGCCGCTGACGATCGTCGGTGGGCTGGCGGCGGCTTACATTCTGCTGGAGCTGCTGGCGGCGGCGCTGCACTACTTCCAGGCGCTGCTGTTCAACCAGGCGGCGGTGGGGGTGGTCCAGCGGCTGCGCACCGACGTGATGGACGCCGCGCTGCGCCAGCCGCTCAGCGCCTTCGACACGCAGCCGGTCGGGCAATTGATCTCGCGCGTCACCAACGACACTGAGGTGATCAAGGATCTGTACGTGATGGTGGTCTCCACGGTGCTGAAAAGCGCCGCGCTGATCGGCGCCATGCTGGTGGCGATGTTCAGCCTCGACTGGCGCATGGCGCTGGTGGCGGTCTGCATCTTCCCGGCGGTGTTTGTGGTGATGGGCATCTATCAATACTACAGCACGCCGATCGTGCGCCGGGTGCGCAGCTATCTGGCGGACATCAACGACGGTTTCAACGAAGTGATCAACGGCATGGGCGTGATTCAGCAGTTCCGCCAGCAGGTGCGCTTCGGTGAACGCATGAGCGCCGCCAGTCAGTCGCACTATCTGGCGCGCATGCAGACCCTGCGGCTCGACGGTTTCCTGCTGCGACCGCTGCTCAGCCTGTTTTCGGCGCTGGTGCTGTGCGGGCTGCTGATGCTGTTCGGCTTCAGCGGCGAGGGGGTGATTGGCGTCGGCGTGCTCTATGCCTTCATCAACTACCTGGGGCGCCTGAACGAACCGCTGATCGAGCTCACGTCGCAGCAGTCGATCCTGCAGCAGGCGGTGGTGGCCGGTGAACGCATTTTCGAGCTGATGGATCGCAGCCAGCAGAGTTACGGCGCCGACGATCGTCCGCTGGCCGGTGGCCGCATCGACATCACCGATCTGAGCTTCGCTTACCGCGCGGACAAAAAGGTGCTGCAGCACATTTCGCTGGCGGTGCCTTCGCGCGGTTTCGTGGCGCTGGTTGGGCATACCGGCAGCGGCAAGAGCACCTTGGCCAACCTGCTGATGGGCTATTACCCGGTCAGCGAGGGGGAAGTGCGTCTCGATGGCCGCCCGATCTCCAGCCTGTCGCACCGCACGCTGCGCCAGGGCGTGGCGATGGTGCAGCAGGATCCGGTGGTGATCGCCGATTCGGTGCTGGCCAACGTTACGTTGGGGCGCAACATCGAGGAAGACGCCGTGTGGCAGGCGCTGGAAACGGTGCAGCTGGCGAGTCTGGTGCGCGGCTTCCCGCAGGGTATTCACACCCGGCTGGGAGAGCAGGGCAATAACCTGTCCGTCGGGCAGAAACAGCTGCTGGCGATGGCGCGGGTCTTGGTGCAGGCGCCGCAGATCCTGATCCTCGACGAGGCGACCGCCAATATCGACTCGGGCACCGAACAGGCGATCCAGCGCGCGCTGCGTGCGATCCGCGAGCACACCACGCTGGTGGTGATCGCCCACCGGCTGTCGACCATCGTCGATGCCGATTCCATCCTGGTGCTGCATCGCGGCCAGGCGGTAGAGCAGGGCAACCATCAGCAGCTGCTGGCGCAGCAGGGGCGCTACTACCAGATGTACCAGCTGCAGCTGGCGGGCGAGCAGCTGGCGGAAGCGGTGCGCGAAGAGAGCCAACCCGCCTGAGCATGGGCCGCGATCGCGGCCCTTCTTTTTTTCCCACGCACCACAAGCAGGCAACCCGCCTGCGCCATGCCCCCTTTCTGCACTTTTTCGACGCGATGCGCACCAAATCAGTGCGCGATATTTAATCAATTCAGGGTATCGGTATGGCGCCGCGGTCTGATGGTGCCCGCGTTCCCGCTAATCCGCTGAATCGTCATGCAAAATCAAATCTGGCACAGGCCTTGCTACATATGACGCGTACCAGGGGTGAGTTTGGGTTTAATTCGTGGAGGGGCAATATGAAGCTGGTGACCGTGGTAATCAAACCGTTCAAGCTGGAGGACGTGCGCGAGGCTCTGTCCTCCGTGGGCATTCAGGGGTTGACCGTAACCGAAGTGAAGGGCTTTGGCCGCCAGAAGGGGCACGCCGAGCTGTATCGCGGCGCCGAATATAACGTCAACTTCCTGCCCAAGGTCAAAATCGACATCGCCATCGCTGACGATCAGTTGGATGAAGTGGTTGATGTGATTAGCAAAGCCGCCTACACCGGCAAAATCGGCGACGGCAAAATTTTCGTTGCCGAGTTGCAACGCGTGATCCGCATTCGCACCGGCGAAACCGACGAATCGGCACTGTAACCGCGAACTCAGCTAAGTGATGGGGATGGATTGATAATGAAAAGACTGTTATCCATGTTGGGCCTGAGTTCGGTAACCCTGGTTCCTTCTTTGGCCCTGGCCGCCCCGGCGGTCGCTGATAAGGCAGACAACGCCTTTATGATGATCTGCACTGCGTTGGTGCTGTTCATGACGCTGCCGGGCATCGCGCTGTTTTACGGCGGCCTGCTGCGCGGCAAAAACGTGCTGTCGATGCTGACGCAGGTCACCGTCACCTTCGCGCTGGTCTGCGTGCTGTGGGTGCTGTATGGCTACAGCCTGGCGTTCAGCGAGGGCAATGCGGTATTTGGCGGGTTCGAAACGGCGATGCTGAAAGGCATCGGCATCGATAGCGTCACCGGCAGCATCAGCCAGATGATCCACGTCGCCTTCCAGGCGTCCTTCGCCTGTATCACCGTCGCACTAGTGGTGGGCGGCTTCGCCGAACGCATTCGCTTCTCGGCGGTGCTGATCTTCGCGATTGTGTGGTTCACGCTGTCTTATCTGCCGATCGCGCACATGGTGTGGGGCGGCGGCTACCTGGCCACCGACGGCGCATTGGACTTCGCCGGCGGCACCGTAGTGCACATCAACGCCGCCAGCGCCGGGTTGGTCGGCGCCTACCTGATCGGCAAGCGCGCCGGCTTCGGTAAAGAGGCCTTCAAACCGCACAACCTGCCGATGGTGTTTACCGGGGCGTCCATCCTGTATATCGGCTGGTTCGGCTTTAACGCCGGCTCCGCCAGCGCGGCCAACGGCATTGCGGCCCTGGCATTCCTCAATACCGTGGTCGCCACCGCGGGCGCCATTCTCTCCTGGACCTTCGCCGAATGGGTGCTGCGCGGCAAGCCTTCGCTGCTGGGCGCCTGCTCCGGCATGATCGCCGGACTGGTTGCGGTGACGCCGGCGGCGGGCACCGTGGGCGTGGGCGGGGCGTTGATCATCGGCCTGGTGGGCGGCGTCGCCGGCCTGTGGGGTGTCGTGACGCTGAAAAAATGGCTGAAGGTGGACGACACCTGCGACGTGTTCGGCGTGCACGGGGTGTGCGGCATCGTCGGCTGCCTGCTGACCGGCGTGTTCACCGCCTCTTCACTGGGCGGCACCGGCTACGCCGAAGGGGTGACGATGGGCCATCAGGTCTGGATCCAGCTGGTGAGCGTGCTGATCACGCTGGTGTGGTCGAGCATCGCCGCCTTTATCGCCTTCAAGATCGCGGGCGCGATGGTGGGCCTGAGAGTGCCGGAAGAGCAGGAACGCGAGGGGCTGGACGTCAACAGCCACGGCGAGAGCGCCTACAACCAATAAGACTCGAAGCAGGGCAGTGCGCTAAAGACTAAAATAATGATGAAGCCGACAGGGGCGATGGAAACATCGCCCCTTTCTTTATGCTGCGGATCAGGCGTCGCGCTGGCGAATCACCCCTTCCTGCACGGTGGTGGCGACCAGGACGCCGTCGCGGGTGTAGATTTGGCCGCGAACAAAGCCCCGTGCGCCGGAGGCGGAGGAGCTCTCCACCGCGTACAGCAGCCAGTCATCCATGCGGAACGGGCGATGGAACCACATGGAGTGGTCAATGGTGGCCACCTGCATGCCCGGCTCGAGGAAGCCGACGCCGTGCGGCTGCAGCGCGGTCGGCAGGAAGTTAAAGTCCGACGCGTAGCCCAGCAGGTATTGGTGGATGCGTTGATCGTCCGGCATGCTGCCGTTGGCGCGGAACCAGACGTAGCGATGCGGTTCTTCCACACTGCCTTTCAGCGGGTTGTGGAATTTCACCGGGCGCATTTCGATCGGCTTTTGGCCGATAAATTTTTCGCGCACTTTTTCCGGCAGCATATGCGCCAGCTTCTGGGCGATCTCTGATTCGGACAGCAGCCCTTCCGGCGGCGGCACGTCCGGCATCAGGTTCTGGTGCTCGAAACCCGCCTCCGGGCTCTGGAAGGAGGCGGTCATATAGAAGATAGGTTTACCGTGCTGGATGGCGCTGACGCGGCGCGCGCTGAAGCTGTTGCCGTCGCGCAGGGTTTCCACGTCGTAAACGATAGGCTTGCTGCTGTCGCCCGGGCGCAGGAAGTAGCTGTGGAAAGAATGCACGCTGCGTTCATCCGGCACCGTCTGCTTGGCGGCGTACAGCGCCTGGCCGACCACCTGCCCGCCGAACACCTGGCGCAGCCCCAAATCTTCACTCTGGCCGCGGAACAGCCCTTCTTCGATTTTCTCCAGATCCAGCAGATCGAGGAGGTTTTGCAATGCCTGGCTCATAAAGTTGTTACCTTTCTAATAATCATTTTGCGCAGTGTGCGGAATATCACGGCGCGGCGTCAACATCTTGCGTTATAGGGCCGATGAGAATGCTCTTAATAGTGGGCGCTTTGGACAGGCTAAGTGATTAATAGGTGGAGCAAAGTGGATTTGTCAGTGTTTTGTGCTAAGTTTAATAGGTGCGGTGGTGAAAGCCACCAACATGTTGATAATAAAAAAGGAGACCGATCCATGAAACTCTGGCAAATCGTAGGCGGTGCCGCGGCACTGACGATCACGCTGGCAGGATGCGCGCAAAAGAGTGCTGATGTGCCTACACAGGCGGCCGGTAACCCGGCGGCTGCGCAAACGCAGATTCAGGGCCCGGCGGTGACAGGTTCGGTTAATATACGTCAGCGCATTGCGCTGCCGCCGGACGCCGTACTGACGGTCACCCTCTCTGACGCCTCGCTGGCGGATGCGCCGTCTAAAGTGATTGCACAGCGCGCGGTACGCACTGAAGGGCAACAGGCGCCGTTCAGCTTTACGCTGCCGTATAACCCGTCCGACATCCAACCGAATGCGCGTATCATTCTGAGCGCGGCGGTGACGGTCAACGGGCGACTGATGTTTATTACCGACACCATCCAGGAAGTGGTCAACCGCAACGGCACCCGTGCCGATCTGCTGCTGGTTCCGGTTCAGGGTGTGCCGATTCAGGCTGCGCCAACCGCCATGCAGTAATCTTACTGCGGTACAGCAAGATGAAATCAACAGCCTTTGCGCTTCGGCCAAAGGCTGTTTTGTTTTACCAGCGCCAGCCGTAGCGATCGAAATCGACCGTGCTGTGCGGGCCGAAAATAATCCCCTCCGCCAGCAATGCCTGCCGCTGCCGTTGAAAATCCTCCCCCTGCTGCGATATCTGCCCGTGGCGGTTGATCACCCGGTGCCAGGGCAGCGTGCTGCCTTCCGGCAAACGCCGCAGCACGCCGCCGACCTGACGTGCGGCGCGCGGTGAACCGGCCAGCCGGGCAACTTCGCCGTAGGTGGTGACTTTGCCGTAAGGAATGGCGGCCACGATGTGGAATACCCGCTGGCTGAAAGAGGCGTCTTCTGGTTGCATGTTGCTGTTCCTGCGCGAGTCAAAACCCAGGCGGAGAGTGTGCCACAGCGCAGGTGGGTAAGAAAACAGCGGTTGGTCCCGGTTGGCTTGCTATTTGATAGGGCATCGCCGATAATGCCCACCGCTTCGGAGTACAGAAGCCGTCAATGGGGGCCCTGTTGGTTCTCCCGCAACACTAACTTGTGAACTCGGTCAGGTCCGGAAGGAAGCAGCCGCAGCAGGTGACGTGTGTGCCGGGATGTAGCTGGCAGGGCCTCCACCAATTTGTATCTAAGTACTTAATAAGTAATGATTAAAGTACTGAAATCCCGCCTCCATAGCCTTAGTGGTACAAAAACTGTGTATCACCAGTAGGGCTTCACGATGTCTCTTATGCTCTCCCGTCATGGGATCTGGTATTACCGTAAAGTTAACGTTTTACCCTGTGGTAAACGTCGTGAGTTTCGTCGTTCGTTAGGTACTCGTTCAAAGACTGAAGCGACAAAGCGATCTTTACGCTTTGCAGATCGCCCTTGGCTGATTACTGAAACTGTCAGTCCTACAATCGGTATGAGCCAAACCCCTCAATCAGAATTGTCATTCCAAGAGCTAAAACTACAGGCTGTACAGTATGTTGAGTTTAAAAGCCTTGAAGTTTGCGAGAGGGAAGTCGCTTCTATCAAACGCTGTATTGGCAAGTACTTTAACTTTACTGATCAGGTATTTAAGCGTAGTAGGGCTTCTGAATTCATTAGCGGGCTAGATGTCGCCATTCCTACGAAGAACAAATATGTTAAGAAAATCAGCGGATTTTTCCGATGGCTGAAACATCATACTGACTATGATTTCCAAAACCCTTTTGAAGGATTGCTCCAGAAGGATCGTGAGCCAGTATCCCAAAAGCGAGAGGCATATACAGATTTTCAGATTAAACATCTTGAGAATGGGAGCACTACTTTGCCTGAATGGAAGAGGTGGATTGTTTTACTTGGTCGTTTTACAGGGATGAGGGCAAACGAAATTTGCCAACTATATCATAACGATATATTCAAAAATGATGGGAGGTGGTGCATCAGGATAGATGATCGTTATGAAGGACAAGTGGTTAAAACAGAGAACAGTAAACGTACCATACCAATTCATAAAAAATTGATAGATATTGGTTTTTTGCACTATGTACAAAAGCAAAAAGGCAGATTATTTCCCCAGCTAACTCTCTATAAGGGATCATATAGCCACTACTTCACCCGTTGGTTTAGCGGTTATCGTAAAAGATTAGGCGTTCCTGAGTTTCATTCACTGAGACATTACGTTGCAACTAAGTTTAAAAATGCTGGTGTAGTGGAGCATTACGCTGCTGCATTCTTGGGACATGCAGATAACTCAATCACATACAGGAGATATGGCAAATCAGTGGCTGTGTCGCGATTATATGATCTATTGGAGCATATTTGATCTCGTTCTAAGCAGCCTCTTTACTAAGAGCCCGCTTATTGACGGGAGAGCATAAGAGACATCGTGAAGCCCTACTGGTGATACACAGTTTTTGTACCACTAAGGCTATGGAGGCGGGATTTCAGTACTTTAATCATTACTTATTAAGTACTTAGATACAAATTGGTGGAGGCCCTGCCATCAGCCGTTAGTACTAAATTGTGTCGGTTAATCAATTGGTTATCATGGTAGTACTACAACAGTACTGTACCACTCTCGATAGTACCGTCCAGCACAAAATCTTGCAAGTTAACGTGTTTGTATTGATTTACAGCTAATTTTTTATATTTTATAGTCCAGTATCCCATTGGATCGTACGGTTGCATGGAATTCTGTACCACTTGGAATGTACAAGAGTACATTTGAAATACATTAATGAATGTATCAGTTAAGAAGTACAAAGATACTCACGAATTAATCGAAGGGTGTATCTGTTAGAAAGTACAGAGATAGTGCAAAAATGATATATGATTTTCAAATCTGAATAGTGATGAGATTGTCAAGAAAAAGTTGCAACTATTCCTTGATTGAGTCAATTTTGCTCGTTAACATATAGCCATTCTAAAAAACACAGCAGCCGTAAGACGTTTGCCATGAGATGACTTTTGTTTAAATGGTATAATTTAATAGTAAGTACAATGCATTATATTGTCATTGGCAATAAATGAAACGAAAAATAAAGATATGGTATAATATATTTCTAAAATAAATGATAGGTGAGATTATTAACGCTGTTGACAATTGATATATTGACACTGTTTAAATCAGTATTGTACCAGCAACTAAGAAACATCATAACAATAGTCTTAGCATTCGAACTCTACAAATTAATACTAATTGAATCCTATCATAGGGAGAAATATGGCAGGAAAAAAACAAAATTTCGATAACAGCGAATTTATATCATTAGCGGGCAACTTCAAAAGGTATAGTGATCTAACAATTGAAGGAAAAAGGATAGTAATCGACATTATTACAAAATGTGCAGGTAAGAAAGGTTATCCGAAAGAGAAAGTATATTATGTACTATTCAATTGTTTGAAAGTGAATAGGGATAGCATTAAGTACTGGCTACAGTACTACAATGGATTACATAGGGATGATTCACCATCTTCTGATTACACGATACGTAAGTTTCTCACTATCACTAAGCAATTGTCCGTTGCGATGGTAGAGGCACACAACAATGGGGTAAAGTTATTCAAAACCGCACAAGATGGCATGTACTACATAACACCCGTACAGAAGTATGAAATCGATAAGATGTACGATAGCGGCCTTTCTGCACAGGAAATGATCACCGCATTACAGAAAATGATTGATGATTCTGCGAAATAAACGCGTTGCAACATGAGTGTTTACTTCGCAAGATGGCCGAATGTGTGGCTGTGTATGATGTGTTATTCATTGATTTTACTACTATATATTGAGATGCGTGGCATCTTGCGACCTTATATTAATATTAACCAATACCCATAACTTTGAAGTATAAAGGTCTTACTGATATTCCGTCTCTAGAGAGCCTAACTTCGCTTTCGCTCGTTAGTCTCTATAAAAACAAATATTAGATCGTAACTTTGCGTTTTTCTCGCCAGTACTCGAAAGAACGCCAAAGCCCTTACTCGCTCTCGCTCAAACAGATAACAGTACTGACAAACCGACTTTATCAAAATGATTTGGGTCGGCCTCTGGCCTAAAGTCTCCGTGAGTAACTACGCGTCGCGTGGCTCCTTGTCGGAGTTATCGGGTTGTTCAAGCCCTTACTGTAAGACAACCTGATCGGTTCAGTAGGTGCTTGAGACAAGCATTACCTAATTATCTGCAATTCCGGTTACCACAAAAGCACTATCAGTACTGCACAGAGCGGAGCGAAAATTGATCCGATCAATCCCCTTCTATGATGGTGTTTCAGACAAAACGTACAGAAAGCCCCTACAAGCGATTTAACTCAAAATCAAACCCCAAATACTTATGAACCCTAAAAACGCCTCAGAACTATGTAGGCTGCGTTTAAAAAGGGTTAAATGGTTTGCTTTGGGCAGTGAAATGCGTGTTCAGTACTTCCCATGCTCTCTGATCGTTTTTACCTATTGATTTGTTGATGATTAATAGATTTTGATAGATTTTAGCGATCAAAAATCGATAATCGATCGATTTTGTCGATCATTGTGGTTTCACATGATATTCTGATCTCTTTCAATACGTATACTTTGAGAGGATTTTATGGCAGGGTTTGTTATTTTCATTATTTGTATCATTCTTGCTGTACTTACTTTTAAGAAAGTCTCTAACCGTTCGAGAACAAAGGGATTAGGGAAGCCAAGAACGTTTTTTACATCTTTGTTATTAAGTTTTTTTGTCTTCGTTATATCTATGGGGGTTGGTGCTGTAATTGTATCGTCGGATAATAAAGATAATACCTCTGATAAAGTAGTAGCGAACAGTAATACTAATACAGCTAGGAATGACATTTACACCTGTAATAAATTTGAGGCAATCACTCAGACACGGCAGGGAACGAAAAAAAATTCTGGATTTTATTCAGATCAAAGGACTAATATTACGTACAAAATTACTGAAAATACATTAAGTACTAAGATGACAACACCGGGGTTTGATGACAGTACTGATACTGCAAAATTCAATAAGATTGCAGATGATGGATCTCGGAAATATGGCAACGCATCAAATAATTATTTCGTATCAGTGCTGAATGATAATACTATAAAGATAATTATCATTGACTTTAACCATAACGGAACAATCACACAAATATGTTCAAAGTAATAGTCAGTTTACTTTTATTTGTTTTAGGATGTAGGAAAATGAGAAGAATACTATACGCAGTACTGTTAACTGTAACATCATTAACTACAGTTGCAGCAACCTCACCAGATGGGAAAACAGAAAAGCCATTTGTGATTGATAATGAAGTGATTTGTTTAAAAGAGATCCAGCAACGCATGACTCCATTCCTCAAGGTTTTTGAAGAGGAAAACGGTGTTCTGTACAAGTACAATGTTAAATCTGGTTTATCGTACAAAGATACAGTAGGTCTACGGTTACAGATCAACCGCGTGGATTCAGGGCTGAATGACAGGGTTGCAGATCTTGATTACTACTGGTTACAGGAACGTGGCAGCATGTGTGAGCCAATATACATGGTACTTGAACGTTCTCAATGAATTCGGTGTTCAACAAGGTCGCGAAAGCGGCCTTAGTTTTACTCATGATATTATCACCATAATCTAAGTGCTTGACATATTACTATCTTTCTATAAGTATCGTACTACATATCCCAATTTAGAAAGGAAATCATACATGGCAAGTACTAACAATCAGAGTGATAACGGTATTGTTCACGATCTTGATGTAAATGGATACAAAACTTTAATTTCGCGTGCCAGTGGTAAAAATTTCAAACTGTCAGATAGTAAATCTGATATTGATAAGTTGTTCAAAGAGGACGCTGATCGCTTCATTGAACAGCTACGTCGTCTCTCTCAGAATCTCGTTATGGTGGCTGACGAGTACAAGAAAGAAATTGATAAGTCTAAAGTCGCTGATCTAGCTGCACTAATCAACGGGTTAAATGAAGACGCAAGAAATAGCTTAATTGAATCTTTGGGCATTTCGCTAAGCAAAGGCAGTAAAACAAAAACTAAGTCTAACGTTACAACGAAAAGAGAACGTGTTGATATAACTGTCGATGGTAAACAGTACAAGATACCTGTTACTGGAAACATGAACCAAGAACTGAAAGATCTGGTGTCGGCTTCTGGTTTAGAACGAAGTGCTTTCATCGAGAAGTATAAATCCGTTCAAGCCTAAACCATACGAAATAAAAAATTTAAGTCTTTCCACCTCTCACAGCTTTTGATGGATGTGATTGGTGGACATTTCTACTTTTGTGGGTAACTGGCAGAAGTGAAACTAGACGTCATCACAGTCATTTGATTTCCTCTGAGGGGAACAAATGGGAATGCGACATAATCTAAATTTCCTTGAGTCATATTAAAGTATAAATTCCTATCATCAACATTTAATTTTGTTGAATGTGCAGGATATGTTCCTTCGCCCTTAAAAGTAATTAAAAATGCCATAGGGAAAAAATGCATACAACTACAATGGCATATATGTCCATTGTTAAAGAATGATATTAACTGGGCTGTTATTTGAGTTTTGTTTGGATAAAACCAATAATAAAAATCGTGAGTATCTTCTATTTGTATATTACGACCTAATACAAATTCTCTTAGTGGTGTATAAAAATCACTATCAATCGGTCCTTTTTTACAGACTTCTACCGAAGTAGCTGCTAGGAGATGGCCGATCATTGCTCTTAGAAATGGAATTGCATTGAAAGGTACTGAGATAGTATTCCCATAATAATGAGTGCCAGTTATATATTTGTTTATTTCTAAAAGAAACTTTTCTATTGGTTTTTTGATATCGGCATCTAATGTTCCAAGTAAGTTATTATTACAATGTTTGCATATTGTTTTAAAGGTTGCTCCAGCATGAGCATTTATTGGCTTGATTTCCTCAGAAGAATAATGTTCAGAGACTGTTTTTTGGAACATAGGTTGGATCGTTGTCGCACAGCGTGGCGGCACGTGATCTTTGCTCAAATGTCCAAAAGAACCACAAATGACACAGTACCCTTCACTAATTCTTGCATGTTTCAAACGCTCAGAAATCTTACTCATAAAAATCCTTTTGATAAAAATATCTGCTAAATGTATTGATTTTAAATCAAATAATTTACATAGGCACTGCCTAAGTTCAATGAAATCGGATTCATCGAGGTCGAGGATAGCAGCCTGTTATTCTGTTATTGCTACCTACGCTAAGTTACTACTCTTAAGGTTGCCATAAGTTCACTGCCCAGACCAGTCAGCTCCGAACAATAAAGTTGGTGGGATTCCTACGCAAAGTAAAAATAGGGTGTTTTTTAGTCGTATTAGTTTGTAGCTGACGTACCTGGTACAATAAAATATCAGTACATTAAAAGTCAGGATACTCGGCGATGATTACCCAATACTTTGCACAACCTGTAATGAGCACAGATCAGAAGTTGTTAGGGGTAGAAGTAGTTACTACATTCCGAGAAAACGGTTTTAACGTACTCAGTCCTTTGTCTATTGATATAATACAGGGCTGGACTATCCAAGAAAAACGAGCTTTTCTTATTGATATAATACACTTTATTACCAACAATGAAGAATTTTTCATTGATAGCAAACTTTTTTGCTCTCTAAGTATTGACGCAAGTACTGCATTGATTTTGAAGCATGACGCATACATTCAGATACTTATAAAATCAATGCCATATCTAAAGCTACTGATCTCTGAGGGGATGAGTAATTCGGTACTGAAATCGCTTTCCCACGGTAGTAATACTCTTTTTCTCCATTGTCATGGTATTGATAATCTGAAATCTGATATAAGTAAATTTTATGAGGCAGTTAAGATAGATGAAAGCTATTTCAGTACTCAATTCTACAGAAACAGCTTTCCAGTACTACTAAAGGATATAATAAAGTATTGCCCGAGGGTTATCGTATCAGGTGTTTTTGATAGTGAATTATTGCGGTACTTGCGAGATTGGGGTGTATGGGGTGTACAAGGAGAGTTGTATGAGCCAGTACCGCTACAAAATGTAAGTACTTTACTGCCATGTAAGACTAACAACGTTACAAACTCCATTTAACTATTGTAAGTATAATTAACAGAAAATGAAGTATAGAATTGAGATGAGTTAATAAGTAATAGAGATACCAACTGGCATCTCCAAACTTATTGAGAAAATAATGCTTCTTGTTATTCTTATGAATTACAATGGTTTTTATATTACATGTACATAGAGACTAGATTCGTTAGACCAATCAGGGCATTCTAGAATAAGGCCAAACACCTTGAAAATAGAGTCTACGGCTACTGTGATATCACGAAAATCACTGTAACCTTCAATATTGTTACTTTTATACTTTTCCATTAAGTTTTCAAAGGCATTACTGAGGTCAGCTAAGGAATTTTTTAATTTTGAATCGGAAAGTATGGCAGCTAGTTCCGGGAAGTATATTTCGAGGTTGATATTGAGTGCATGAACATAACCAATAGCATATCCATATGAATTTATTATTAGTTTTATTCTTTTTTTTACCTCAAAAAACATTATATCTAATGGAGTTATGTGATTCTTATAGTTCCAGATGAATGTATCAATTTCATTGGGAACTTCAATTATGACTGTTTTAAGATTATCCAGGAAATCATCGACAATTTCCTGTGGAGCAGATCGCGAGGACATAAAGTTAGCAAGATACTCAGACCATGCTTTTGTCGCTGAAATAAGAAGTGCTTCGCCATAGTCATTAACACTAAGGCTTTGATCTAAACAGGTAAGTGTATTCTTTTCATGAACATGTACTAGCTCGTGGTGAATGCGATGAATGACAGCTCTTATACCCTCCTCTTTAACAGAAACCTTTCCCTCATCATTAAACAATTCAACAAAAAAGTTAGCAGACAAAACTAATGTATATTCATTGCACAGCCCATTTGACCCTATTTTCGACACTAGTTGCCCTACAGCCGTACCCTGTTTACTATCAGTGAATGAGCTAGATGATTTATGGTTGTAGCTAGAGGTTACCCGTTGTAGGGCAGTTCCAAAATCATAGGAAATGACAATCGCTTTTAGCTTGGAAATGTTCATATTATGCTGTTCTGCTAGGGCTTTAGTAGCGGTAAGCACTAAATTACCTATCTCATTTGCTTCTTCAGCAGTATTAAACCCTTCTAGTGAGATATTAAAATCAGGTTCCAAGTAGCAATCCTCTATGCCAGTACTTAAAAGTATCTGGACACTATAACGCTACCCTAGAAGGGCCTCAATAGTATGGTGCCTAAAAGTTCAACAATGCAGGATGACTGAGTGAGCAGTTTGTATTCGCTTATAGACATGGAGAGGCAAAGTACTCTAGTACATTAGAATACATAGAACGGGTCTCTTTTGAGTACTCCCCAACGATACTCTACTTTATCGTCTCGTTTAGTCTCATTTATAGGTTGAAAGGATCTAAATGATACTGTATCGTTAGGTTAACTTAAATGATACGAAATAAAGTTCGAGGGTAGGAAAATGATTTTTGGTTACGCGAGAGTGTCTACGAAGGATCAAAATCTGGAACGTCAGTTAGCAGTACTGGAACCTATCTGCGATAAAATCATTACAGAGAAGGAATCAGGGAAGTCTACCAGTGACAGACCTGAACTGTTGAACCTGCTTTCACACCTCCGCGACGGTGATACCTTGATTACTCATTCAATCGACCGTCTTGCTCGTAATACCCGTGATTTACTTGAAATGATTGATGGTCTTGTAGAGCGGGGGATCATTGTTCGCTTTCTTGCAAACTCTATGAGTTTCGATAACTCCCCACAATCCCGTTTGATTTTAACCATGATGGGAGCTGTAGCTGAATTTGAAAGGGGAATGATTGCATCACGACGAAATGAAGGGATTGCCCTTGCTAAAGAGGCCAAAAGATACAAGGGCAAGCAGAAGAACAAAGAGCTTCATAACAAAATCATTGAAATGCTTCAGGTAGGTAAGAACACACCGGACGAGATCGCTAAGTTGTGCGACTGCGGAAGGGCGACGGTGTTCCGTGTCAAAAAGGAAATGCTTGCCAGTACTACCCGTACTTAGGACTGATATAGCAGAAGGGGTAAAGGAAAGGGTTTGTGTAAGGGGGAACGGTTCAAATCCTTTCGATATCCATCCTTGTTTTTGTGATAAAAGTCAAAGAGAAACACAATATGTAGTATTGAGTGATTGATAAAATAACTATATGCTGATATTTCCATTGAAATAGAGGGTCTGATAATGGGTAAAGATCAGCATGTTGTTCCTCATGATGATGGTTGGGCAGTTAAGGGAGCTGGAAACAGTAAAGCGACTTCTGTGCATCCAACAAAGCAATCTGCGGTGGATGCTGCAAGAGGGATTGCTACAAACCAAAAGAGTGAGCTTGTCATCCATAACAAGGATGGCAAGATTGCGAAAAAAGATTCGCATGGTAACGATCCTTGTCCGCCAAAAGACAAGAAGTAACCGGATAGGGGCTTGTCGCCCCTTTTTTGTGTGCACTTGGTGAGCACTAACGACACTACAAATCCCCAGAAGTTGACGTTATGTACCCAATCTTACAAACACGTTAACTTGCAAGATTTTGTGCTGGACGGTACTATCGAGAGTGGTACAGTACTGTTGTAGTACTACCATGATAACCAATTGATTAACCGACACAATTTAGTACTAACGGCTGATGGCAGGGTCCCCACCCATTTGCGGCCCGCAAAAACGTTTTTCCCCGTTATTCTTCCTGTCGACAGCTGCACAAGCGTCATTTCGTACGCCGCGAGCGAGCGTCTTTTCCTCTGCGCCGTTTTTGCCCTTCTCCCCCTATAGGGTTGCCAACAGATCCGATGACGGTGAAAAAAATAGCGTTTATATCGTTATTTGTGGGGCAAATAATGGCGCAGGCATAGGGAAAATTCTTAAAGTTGCACGCCTGTTGGGATGGCGTTAGTATTGTTTATTCTCTGTGCGAAAAAACTATCCGCGCTTCGCGGCGGTCGTCGAACTCGCTGAATAAGTTTAAATAATAACCCGTGTGCGCTGTCAGGCTGAACATGATTTATATCATTGATAAAGATATTACATTTAACACTGAAAACGGTTCATTGAAGAGTATAAAGAAGGGACGGGAAGTTTTCTTATCCAGCGTTAATTCTAGAGTATTCAAATGTTTGCTTGAGCATGGCCACGAGGCGGTGAGCCGGGATACGCTGTTGCAGCAGGTGTGGACCGATCACGGCCTGAGCGCCTCTTCGGCGACGTTGAATCAATATATCAGCCTGACGCGGCGGGCATTGACGTCTGTCGGTTTCAATGAACGCCTGATCGTTACCCTCTCTAAAAAGGGGTATAGACTCAATAGAATAATACCGATCGACCGACTGCGGATTGATTTACCCGATCCCCCGCCGCTTGCCGATGCCCCGGTTCCCTTGGCTGCGCCGACCGCAACGTCAAAAAACACCCACCACTATTTTTTTATTCTGCTGCGCAGCTTATCGATCGTCGTGCCATTATCTTTTCTGGCGCTGTGCTTTATCTATTACAAACATCATCGCGACAGTGAAAAGAAGCAGGTATTGTCTTACGTGGGGACGGTAAACGGCTGCCCGATCTACTATGCCGGCCATTTTTTGGAGAATCATCAGGACGACTATTTGCAGTTCTTGGTCAGGAAGGATCTTTATGGCCAGCGTTGCCGCCCCGGTGAGATTGTCATTACCAAGGTTAACCGTTCTCATAATGCCAATGAAGACAGCGGACGCCAGTTTATCGCCAAATGCACGAAGGACAGTGCGGCCGTTTTGCATAATTGTGAGAGCGAGTACATCCGGGCATGGAAAAAAAGTTAAATATTTTGTCAGCCACGCTGGTCGGCCTGTGCGTGTTGACTGGCAGCGTGGTGTATTCCCTGGTTCGCAGCCATCATGAGTTCGGTGATTTTTCCTGCGAAGCGAACGCCACGTTCAATTATTTCAATTCGCTGGACGCGCAGGCGGCACACGATGACATCCAGCTGTCGCTAAAAATAAACTACATCTTTTTGTCGGGCGATAAGGGCGTGATGATCTTGTCGGGCCTGGCCAACGACGGTGAAGAGAAGTATTTCGTCAACCGACGGGTTAATTTCAGCTATGTCTCGCAAGGCAGTTTCTATCGTTTCCACTATGGTGAGGTGAATTATTCACCGCGCGATACCTTGCCGGAAGAGGTGTATACTTACTTTTTCAGCAATGAATCGACGTTTTATCATATTCGCAGCGTAGACAAGAATACGTTGATGTTCAGCAATGCCTACTCGCCGATGTTTTTATGTAATATCGAATCCTGATTTTTATCTCGTTTTTTATGTGAGCTTAAGGTGTATTTCTGTTACCCTTTACATCCTCGCCTCCTGCCTTTTTAGCACGCAACTAATAACATGGGTTATTATGCGTGAATGTCTATTTTCTTTATCATTAATCAAATTTAATGGTGGTTTAGCTATTTTATAAAACCTGCTATCGTCATGTTTTTAAATGATTTAATGAATCTAAGGTAATGTGATGTGACCATATTAATTTTATATTGTTTATTTTAAAGAAATAAGTTGCATGAATGTTTTTCGCATGATTAATTGAGGCCGCTCTTGAAACGGCGAACCATTAATTTTCATTGAAAATGCATCTCGCCGCATGCGTGCAAAGGTGATGGCACAGAGGGCCTTTGAACTTCATTAAACTGATAGGCGAGAGATGGACATACATAACATTGCCCTGAACGAGACTCTGTTGGAAAATGAGTTGGTAATATTAAACAACAATGAAAAAACGCTGTTGTTTAAAAAAGAGAATGTGCTCATTGAAATGACCGAATTACAGCGGCGCTTCATGCTGTGCCTGTTGAGCGGTATTTATAAGAAGAACGACATTATTCGCGCTGTCTGGTTTTGCAACCATGAGACCATCAGCGACAATAACTATTATCAGATGATATTCCAATGCCGCTCTTTGCTCTCCCGCCACGGTATTCCTGGCGAGGTGATCAAGACCATTCCCCGATTTGGCGTGATGTTGAGCTTTCAAGCCTGCGAGCGTGCGGCCGCTAATTTGCAGGGGGAATGCCCGTCGTCATCGGTTAATAATCGCCGGCGAACGTGGCTGGACGCCGTGAATTATAAAGTGGCTCTGGTCATCACGCTGCTGTTTTCCGTCGCGATGGTGGTCGGTATTTCCGCTTAGCGTTGGCGCCGTTGAATAACCGGGGGTGCCGTGAGCAAACGGTTGATAGATTTTTTTATGCTTCTTTTTTTTCTGACGAATCTGGCGTTCATGCTTCAGCTGGGATGGCGAATGATGGCCGGGGATGGCGCGCCCGTTGAGCCGAGCCGTGAAAACGCGCCCGGGCCGGGGCGCCATATTGTCTTTCCTCAGGAAGAGGACATCGGAAAAATTAATGACGCGCACTGGTTTGGCCGCTATCAAGCGGCGAAAGACGGCGAAAAGGCGCACGGGTATAAAGTCGGCGAATGGGCGATCGGTGCCGAGCTGCTGGCTAACGCACCGGAAGCCGCTGCGCTTGGCAAGATAGCGGGTTTGCTGTTCAGCGATAACGCCAAAAAAAGCCTGGTCATCGTCGAGCATGGCGGCAAGCAAACCGGTTATGGCGTTGGCGACCGTCTGGCCGGCAGCAATGCCGTCATCGTGCGGATAGTGAAAAATAAAATACTGCTCGATGAAAACGGCTATTACGCCACGCTGACGTTTAAAGAGTAGCCGGCGCGCCGTTTCGGCGCGGGGTGTTTTATAGCATAAGGCGACATTGTGATTACGCATTTTATTTATCGTTCCGGCCCAGGCTGGAGCGCCGGCTTATGGCGCGCGTTAGCGGCGGTGGCCGTCATGATTGTGCTGGCTGGCGCGGCGCGCGCGGAGCAATTCTCCGCCAATTTCAAAGGCACGGACATTCAGGAATTTATCAATACGGTCAGTAAAAACCTGGGCAAAACCATCATTATCGATCCGGCGGTGAAAGGTAAGGTCACGGTGCGCAGCTATGAACAGCTCGACGAGAAGCAGTATTACCAGTTCTTTCTCAACGTGCTGGATGTCTATGGCTATACGGTCATCGGCATGCCCAATAACGTCTTGAAGGTGATCGCCGCCAAAGAGGGAAAAAGAGCCGCGCTGGCACAAAACGGCGGCGAGGCGATCGCCGAAGGGGATGAAGTGGTGATGCGCGTGGTACCGCTGCGCAATATCGCGGCCAAAGACGTTTCGCCGATATTGCGCCAGCTCAACGACAGCATCGGCGTGGGCAGCGTGGCGCATTACGAGCAGGGAAACGCGTTGTTGATCACCGGCCGGGCCAGCGTGGTCAATGGCCTGCTCGAGCTCGTCAGGGAGATGGATCAGGACGATGGCAATCGGGTCGAAACTCTCGCGCTGAAGCATGCGGCGGCGCCGGAGATCGCGCGCATGGTGAACGAACTGTTTCGCGAAGAGGGCAAACGGCGCACGGCCGGCGCGAGCTCGCTGCGGCTGGTGGCGGATGAGCGGACCAACAGCGTGATGATCGCCGGGGATGATCGGAGCCGCGAACACGCCAAAGAACTGATTGACCAGCTGGATAACAAGAGCGTCACCCAGGGCAATACCCAGGTTATCCCTCTCAAATACGCCAAGGCGCAGAGCCTGGTCGAGGTGCTGACCGGCGTGAGTGCGGGCCTGCAAAATGAGAAGGAGAGCGCCGCCGCCAACGTGGCGCTGCTGAAAAATGTGGTGATCAAGGCTGATGAGCAGACCAATGCGCTGATCATCACCGCCGCGCCGGATGTGATGCGCGATCTGGAGGCGGTGGTCGCCAAGCTCGATGTGCGCCGCGCGCAGGTGCTGGTCGAAGCGGTGATCGTCGAAGTGCAGGATGGGCAGGGGCTGAACATCGGCGTGCAGTGGGCCAACAAATACGGTGGTGGCACGCAGTTCGCCGGCCAGATGCCCGGGGTGTCGGCGGGGTTCGAAAACGGCATGAGCGACGTGTTCGGCAAGGCCAACGGCCTGATGACCGGTTTCTACAGCGGTAACTGGGGCGTATTGCTGACCGCCATCGCCAGCAACAACCAAAATAATATCCTGGCCACGCCGAGCATCGTCACGCTGGATAACGCCGAGGCGGAATTCAGCGTCGGGCAGGATGTGCCGATCCTGACCGGTTCGCAAACCACCAATAGCGATAACGTCTTCAATACCGTGTCGCGCAAGACGGTGGGGATCAAACTCAAGGTCAAACCGCAGATCAACCAGGGCCAGTCCGTGCTGATGCAGATCGAACAGGAGGTCTCCAGCGTTGCCGACAGCGCCGGCGCTACGCCGGATTCGCTGGGGGCGACCTTCAATATCCGCACGGTTAACAACACGGTGCTGGTGGACAGCGGCGAAACCGTAGTGGTGGGCGGCCTGTTGGACAAGTCCAACTCGGAGCTGGAGAGCAGCGTGCCGATCCTGGGCAAGATCCCGCTGGTGGGGGCGCTGTTTCGCTCGACCGCCACCAAAGCGAGCAAGCGTAATTTGATGCTGTTTATCCGCCCGACCATCATTCGCAGCACCGAGGGATATGCCCGGCAGAGCCAACGCAAGTTAGGCAAGTTCGACGCCGAACAGCAGGACGATCGTGAGCTGAATGACGCACTGCGCGGCGAGATCGCCGGCGATAAGAAGGCGCTCGACAATCGGGCGTTTCTCGCCACCGTTGCAAGTATCGACGCGTTTTATTCGCGGGGAGTGCGCCCGTGAAGCCCCGTTCTGCGGGGCCGCTGCTGCCTTTTTCCTGGGCGCGCCAGCATGGCGTGCTGGCCGTTGACGGGCAGCACGGTATCCAGATTTATTGTCACCCTGACACAAGCCACGCCGCATTGATGGAGGCCTACCGCTGCCTGCCCGGCGAGCCGGCGCTGGCCCGGCTGGAGGCGGAGGCTTTTGATCAACGGCTGGTGGCGCACTACCAGCAGGAAAGCGGCCAGGCGCAGAAAATGATCGACGACCTGGGCGGCGAACTGGATTTTTACGCGCTGGCCGAGGAGCTGCCGCAGCAGCAAGACCTGTTGGACGAACAGGACGATGCGCCGATTATCCGCCTGATCAACGCCTTGCTGAGCGAGGCGATCAAAGAGCGCGCCTCCGATATCCACATCGAAACCTACGAGAGCGAGCTGGTGATCCGCTTTCGCATCGACGGCGCGCTGCGGCGGATTTTGGCGCCGCAGCGCAAGCTGGCGGCGCTGCTGGTGTCGCGCATCAAGGTGATGTCGAAGCTGGATATCGCCGAGAAGCGCGTGCCGCAGGATGGGCGCATGGCGCTGAAGGTCGGCGGGCGAGCGATTGACGTGCGGGTGTCGGTGATGCCGGCTAGCCACGGCGAACGCGTGGTCATGCGCCTGTTGGACAAACAGGGCGTGCGGCTCGAACTGCCCAGCCTGGGCATGGCGCCGGCGCACCAGCAGGCGTTGCTGCGCCTGATCCGCCAGCCGCACGGCATCATTTTGGTCACCGGGCCGACCGGCTCCGGCAAGAGCACCACGCTCTATACCTTGCTCAGCCAGATCAACGATGAACAGCGCAACATCATGACGATCGAAGATCCCGTCGAGTATGAGTTGGCCGGCATTGCGCAGACGCAGGTGAATCCCAAGGTGGACATGACCTTCGCGCGCGGGCTGCGCGCGCTGCTGCGTCAGGATCCCGACGTGGTGCTGATCGGTGAGATCCGCGACGGCGAAACGGCGCAGATCGCGGTGCAGGCCTCATTGACCGGGCATTTGGTGCTGTCGACCCTGCATACCAACACGGCGATCGGCGCCGTGACCCGGCTGCGGGACATGGGGGTCGAACCGTTTCTGCTTTCGAGTTCGCTCAGCGGCGTGTTGGCGCAGCGCCTGGTGCGCCGGCTGTGCCCGCAGTGCCGTGAGCCTTATGCGTTGCCTGACGCGCAGCGGCACCTGCTGGGGCTGCCCCCGACGCCGGCGGTGACCTGCTGGCGCCCGTTGGGGTGCGAGGCCTGCGGCGGGCAGGGATATCACGGCCGAATCGGCTTGCACGAACTGTTGGTGCTGGATGAACCGATGCGCATGGCGATCCATCGCGGTGACGGCGAGCTGGACATCGCGAAACTGGCCGCCGAACGCTATCTGCCGCTGCGCCAGGATGGGATCGCCAAAATGCGCGCCGGGGAGACCAGCCTGGAGGAAGTGCTGCGAGTGACGCGCGAAGGGGACGGCGATGAAGTTTGATTATCGCGCCTGCGATCGTGAGGGGCGCGCCCAGCGCGGCGTGTTGGAGGCGGATTCTCTGCGCCACGCCCGCGATCGCCTGCGTGAAAAGGGGTGGCAGGTGCTGGCGGTGCAAGCACGCAGGCGGCCCGCTTTCGCCGGCATGTTTGCCGGCCGCTGGATGAGCGGCGTGAGCAGCGGCGATGTGGCGCTGTTGACCCGGCAGCTGGCGACGCTGCTGTCCGCTGCGCTGCCGCTGGAGGAAGCGCTGATGGCGGTGGCGCGGCAAACGGAGAAAAAAGGTCTGCAGGCGGCGTTGTCTCAGGTGCGGCAGCGCATTCTGGAGGGCTTTCCGCTGGCGCAGGCGCTGGGTCAGCATCCGCAGATTTTTGACCGCCTCTATTGCGCCATGGTGGCCGCCGGTGAGATTTCCGGCCATCTGGCGCCGGTGCTGGAACGGCTGGCCGACTACGTCGAACAGCGCCAGCAAATGAAGAACAAAATCGTGCAGGCGCTGGTGTACCCGATGGTGCTGACGACGGTGGCAATCGGCGTGGTGGCGATCCTGTTGACGGCGGTGGTGCCGAAGGTGATCGAACAGTTTGTGCATATGAAGCAGACCTTGCCGCTGTCGACCCGGATGCTGCTCGGCGCTAGCGACGGGCTGCGTCGATGGGGGGCGTTGGCGCTGATATCGGTGCTGACGGGCCTTGGCGCGTTCCGCTATCGCCTGCGGGATCCGGCGCGGCGCGTGCGCTGGCATGCGTTCATCCTGCGGTTGCCGGTGGTCGGCAAGCTGTCGCTGGCGGTGAACACGGCGCGCTACGCCAAAACGCTGAGCATTTTGAACGCCAGCGCGGTGCCGTTGCTGGAGGCGATGCGCATCAGCGCCGGCGTGTTGGGCAACGATGCCGCCCGCGAACGGCTGCTGGCGGCGATGGAGCGGGTGCGGGAGGGCGAAGGATTGTCGCCGTCGCTTGAGGGCACCGCGCTGTTCTCACCGATGATGCGGCACATGATCATGTCCGGCGAGCGCAGCGGTGAGCTGGACATGATGCTCGAACGGGCGGCGACGATGCAGCAGGAGGCCTTCGGCCGGCAAGTCACGCTGGCGCTGGGGCTGTTTGAGCCTTTATTGGTGATCGCGATGGCCGGTTCGGTGCTGTTTATCATTTTGGCCATCCTGCAGCCGATATTGCAGCTCAATAATATGGTCGGCTAATCATGCCGTTAATGGAGAGTAAAGTGAGTCATATCAGCAAGATGCGCAGGTCGCGGCAGCGAGGGTTTACGCTGCTGGAAATCATGGTGGTGATCGTCATTCTGGGGCTGTTGGCCAGCCTGACTATTCCAAGCCTGATGGGAAACAAGGAGAAGGCCGATCGGCAAAAGGCCGCCAGCGATATCGTCGCGTTGGAGAACGCGTTGGATATGTACAAGCTGGACAACGGGCGTTATCCCAGCGCGGAACAGGGGCTGGCGGCGCTGGTGACCCGGCCGGCGCTGGCGCCGATCCCGAGAAATTATCCCGAAGACGGTTATATCCGCCGGTTGCCGCAAGATCCCTGGGGGCAGGAGTATCGTCTGCGTAATCCGGGGCGTCACGGCAAGCTGGACGTGTTTTCTCTGGGGCCGGACGGCATCGCCGACACCGATGACGATATCGGCAACTGGGTGGCCGACGCCGACGCGCCATGAGGCGCATACGCGGCTTTACGCTGCTGGAGATCATGCTGGTATTGCTGCTGCTGGGGGTGACCAGCGGCCTGGTGATGCTGAGTTTTCCGGCGGATGAGAAAGCGTTGGCACGGCAGGGGGAGCGGCTGAACCATTGGTTGAATGCCCTCGCCGAGCGGGCCGAGCGCGAAGGGGTGAGTTATGGCGTGGCGTTCGGCAGCGGCGGTTGGCGCAGCGTTGCCGCTGCGGGGCAGGCGAGCCGGGAGGCATACGCCCTGCCGGACGGCATCGCGCTGTGGCTGAGCGTTGAAGGGCAAACCGTCGCGCTCGATGACGCGGCGGCGCGGCCGCCGCAGGTGTGGCTGCATCCGGGGGGCGAAACCACGGCGTTCAGCGTAGCGCTGTCGCAGGGGCGGTGCCTGTGGCGATTGCAGGCGCCCGGTTACTTCGTATTTGAAACGACGGACATTCGTTGCGATGACGCGGAAAATGAGACGCCAGCAGGGCATGACACTGCTGGAAGTGATGGTGGCCTTGATGATCTTCGCCATCGGTTGCCTGGCGCTGATCAACAGCACCGGCGGCCAGGTGCGTAGCCTGAGCGAGATCGAAGCCAAGACCGTTGCGCTGTGGGTAGCGGACAACCAGCTGACGCTGCTGCAGCTCGATCCGCAGCCGCCGACGCTGGCCTGGCATTCGGGCACCACGGTGATGGCCGGTGAGACCTGGCACTGGCGTTATCGTGGGCAGGAGACCAGCGACGCCGGAATGCGGGCGATCGCGATCGAAGTCAGGCGCGATCCGCAGGATCGCAACGTGCTGGCGGAGTTACAGGCTTACCGGGGGTTGCCATGAAGCGCGCTTTGCAACGCGGTTTTACGCTGGTGGAAATGCTGCTGGCCATCGCCCTGTTCGCCATGCTGTCGCTCACCGCCCTGGCGGTCTTCAGGGGCGTGCTGAAAAACGACGAAATTACCCAGCGCAAATCGACGCAGCTGACCCAGCTGCAACGGGCGCTGGCGATCGTCGAGCGCGATTTTGCTCATGCGCAGGCGCGTGCGCCGATCGGTGATAAACGCAGGCCGGCGGCGCCGGAATTCGCGGTGCTGCAGACGGCGGAGGGGGAAGACGTGGATTTTCAGCTGTTGCTGATCCGAAGCGGCTGGTCGAATCCGCAGGCCCGGCTGCCGCGTGCCACGCAGGAGCGGGTGGCCTATCGCCACCGGCAGGGGCGGCTGGAGCGCCTCAGCTACCCGAATTTGAGCAGCCCGCAGGCGACGGCGCGCAGCGTGCTGTTGCTGCCGGAGGTGACGCGGTTCCGCCTGCGTTTTTACCGGCAAGGCGAATGGTTGACGGCCTGGCGCGCCGGCGGGCTGCTGCCGCAGGCGGTGGAGATCACCGTCGAGACCCCCGCGTTGGGGGAAATACGGCGCATCATCGCGCTGCCCTCGGCGAGGCCATGATGAAAAAACAACGCGGTATGGCGCTGTTGATGGTGCTGCTGATGATGTCGCTGATGGCGATCGTGGCGGTCAATATCAATGACCACTGGCAGCGTTCGCTGGCGCGCACCCAGTCTCAGCAGGATCGGCTGAGGGCGAAATGGCTGCTGTTGGGCGGGGAGATCTACGCCCAACAGCGGTGGCGGCAGGCAGGAGAGCAGCGCAAGGCCTGGGGAGCCTCTGGGGCGGCGTTCAGTATGCGTACCGAAGAGGGGGAAGTGGCGATACGCCTGCGCCGGGTCGATGCCTGTTTCAACGTAAACGCCCTGATCCGCGCCGCCGGCCCAACGGAGGTCGGAGATAGCGAGGGGGTTCCCCCCAATAAAGAGAGGCGGATATTCATGCTGTTACTGAACAACCTGGGCATCGCCGACGCGCAGGCAGGCGCGATTGCCGATGCGATCGTCGCCCGGGCTTATGGCGAAGGGTACCTGATGGGGGATATCAGCGAACTGCGGGAGCTGGCCGGTATCGATCGTGAGCTATACCTGCGCCTCGCGCCGCAGCTTTGTGCGGCGCCGGATGCTGAATTGCAGATCAACCCGGACGCCGTGGATGAGGCCCGGTTGCCGCTGCTGCGGGCGATGCTGATGAACGCCCTGGGCGGAGAACGGCTGCGGACGTTGCTGGCGGCCCGCCCGCCGCAGGGGTGGCAGACGCTGACGTTTTTGTCGCAGGAAAAAGCGCTGCAAGCCTTGGATGACGACGCTCTCGACGAGCGATTGAAGTTCGACGACAGCCGCTGGATTGCGCAGCTGCAGCTGACGCTGAATGACGGGCGCTATCGGCTCGTCAGCGCGTGGCAACCGGGCCAGTCAGGCATCACGGTCAGCGGACGCCAGTTCGACAGAGGGGAGGAGTAAAGGGTGGCGAACACAATCCTGCTTATCGCGCTGAGCGAGGACTCGATGGCCGATGTGCGCTGGGGCCACGTCGGCGAGACGCGCTGCCGCTTTGGCGCCCGCCTCGAGCTGACCGACGGCGGCGGCGAGTTGGCAGCCATGGCGCAGGGCAGCCGAGTCGTGGTACTGGTGCCTGCCCGTCATGTGGTGCTGAGACAAACGACATTCCAGGGCAAGGCCCGGCAGGCGACGCCGCTGGCGCTGGCCTACGCCCACGAGGCCGGGCTGTTGACCGATACCGAGCAGATGCACTGGGCGGTGCTGGGCAAGGCGCAGCGTGATTTCACCCTCGCCGGCGTCGCGCTGGCGCAGATGCAGGGCTGGGTCGAGCGCCTGAGCGCCTGCGGCATTCGCGCCGATAAAATGCTGCCCGACGTGCTGGCATTGCCGCTGCCGGGCCAATGCAGCGCGCTGCGCTGGCGCGATCGCTGGCTGATCCGAACGGGGAATGGGCAGAGCTTGTCGCTGCCCGATGCCTGGCGGGATTGCACTCCGCTGCCGACGCCGGATTGGTGTCTGCACTGCGGCGGGGAGATTCCGGCGGGCTGGGAAGCGGCGCGCATTGACGAGGATCCGCTCTGGCAACTGGCGCAAGAGGCCTGGAGCAGCCCCGCCACGCTGCTGCAGGGGCGTTTCAAACCGAGCGTACGCTGGCCGCGTCGCCTGCCCGATAAGACCGTCTGCGCGCTGCTGTTGCTCAGTGGCTCGCTGCTGGTGGGCGGTTTGCATCACCAACAGATGGCCCGGCAGAACGAGAGCCGGATAGCGGTACTGTCTCAGCGCCTGCTGCCTGGCCAGACCGCGCCGGCGTTTGCGGAACAGGCGGCGAAAGCGCAGGTGCGGCGTATGCAAGACGCCCTGAATGCGCCGCAGCTGTTCAGGCTGCTGCCCTACGCGGCCGGGGCACTCGCTTTATGGGCGCCCCCGCAGCTGCAGGCGCTGGCTTTCGACGCTGCCGACGATCGTCTGGTGGTGACGGTGAACAGAAACGACGTGCCGCTGCCAGCACCGGTTAACGATGGCGAGGTCAGCATGACGTTCAGCGAAGGCGGCGCACCCAACCAGGCGGTCCTGACGGTGAGAGGTGAGCGATGAATATCGGATGGCACGATAAGGCGTTGCGGCGGGCGGTGTTGTTAAGCCTGTTGTTGTTGGTAGCCTGCGGCTATTGCCTGTATCAGTTTTCACAGGCGCAGAAAAGCGCACAACAGCTGGCGGCGCTGCAGGGGCAGGCACGTGTCATCCAGCAACTGCAGGCTCGCTTGCCGCCGGGCGCCGCTGCGCGCGAGCAACTGCCGGAGCGGCTGCGGCAGAGCGCGCAAGCGTACCGCATTCCCATCGCCGACCTGACGGAGAGTGACGCGGAGATGCTGGTGAGGCTGCCGCCTGTGCCGTTCGAAAGCCTGCTGTCGTGGCTGGCGGCCCTGCAGCGCGAGCACGGTATCCGCGTGCTCGCGCTCACCGTGGAGCGCGCGGGGCAGGCGCCGGGCGTAGTGCAGGTCAGCCGGCTGCAGGTGACGACGCCGCCGTCGATGTAACCCACGCTAACGAATCATCAGGAATCAGAAAAAATCATGCTATTCGCCCTAAACGCGGCGGCGGATGAACACTGGCTGTTATTTAGCGCCGTGTTGAGTCTGTGCGTCGGCAGTTTTATTAACGTGGTCGTTTATCGGCTGCCTATCATGCTTGAGCGTGAAATAGAAACAACGCAGGCCGAGCGATTTGATCTCGTTTGGCCGCGTTCATTTTGCCCGTCATGCATAAAACAATTATCGGCGTTCGATAATATTCCATTATTAAGTTGGCTGCTGTTACGTGGCCGCTGTCGTTATTGCTGCAGCCCTATTCCCGTGCGTTATCCACTGGTGGAGTTATTTCTGATGCTGATGGGAATCATGCTGGCCTGGCGTCTCGGCATCGGGGTTGATTGGTTTTTCATGCTGGCGTTTGTTGCGTTGTTGCTGGCGCTGGCGGCGATTGACAGCGAGCGCCAACTCCTGCCGGATTGCCTGACGCTGTCGCTGTTGTGGGGCGGGTTGCTGTGGCATTGCCTGGCGCACCCGGCCTTTTTGCCGGCGGCGGTGGTCGGCGCGATGGCGGGCTATCTGACGCTGTGGCTGCTGTATTGGGCATTTCGTCTGGCGACCGGCCGCGAGGGGCTGGGATACGGCGATTTTAAACTGTTGGCGGCGCTTGGCGCCTGGGGCGGGTATGCCGCTTTGCCGTCGATCCTGCTGTTTGCCTCCGCCGGCAGCCTGCTGTGGCTGTTGCTGCGCGTATGGCGCGGCGGTGATGGAACTCAGCCCCTGCCTTTCGGGCCGGGGCTGGCGACGGCGGGCGCAGGCGCGGTGGCCTGCCAATGGTTTGCGCTGCCGCTGGGGGGCTAACGGAGCTGGGCTAGAAAGGGCGCCAGTGACCGATTGAATTCGCTGCACTTCTCCTGCAGCGGCGTGGCGTCGGCCGCCAGCTGTGCGGCGACGCGTTGACCTGCAGCAAGCAACTGGGCGCGATTGAGCGCCGGCGACCACCCTTTTTTCTCTGCTTCCTGCAGCGCCGCCGCCGTGAGCTTATCGTCGGCCGGGATGTCGGCGCGATTGCAACGCTCTCTCAAAAACAAGCCGGCGCCGACCAGCGACGACAGCTGGTCGCGTTGGGCGGCGGCGTCAGGGGCCGATTTGGCGGCGTGCTGGCAGCCGGAGAGCAGCAGGGAGGCCAAGACCGCTGCGGCGATATTTTTCAATGTCACGTTATTCTCTCTGTGGAATAGGAACGGTGCGCTTATTTCTTTCGCCGCAAGGCGGCGCTTCGCGATTTCCGGATTATTTTAAACGTTTGTCATGCCATTTAATATCTTGGCCGTATTAGGTTTTATTATTTTAATGCATTCTAAGTGCCGGGCGTTCAGGGCTTCTACTTATTATTCCTCTCGCGGTATCGCCGCATCTCTTTGAGTTTCTTCTCACTCAGTTGGAATCCAATAAATTTAACTGGAGTCGTAATGAAATTATCCAAAATCGCCCTGATGATGGCAACGCTTGCTGCCTCGTCGGCCGCCTGGTCGCATGGGTATATCGAAGTTCCCGAAAGCCGCGCCTACAAGTGCAAGCTGGGCAGCAACACCGACTGCGGCCGGGCGCAGTGGGAACCGCAGAGCGTTGAGCAGATTTCCGGCTTCCCTGGCGGCGCTACGCCGCTCGACGGCCAGCTGGCCAGCGGCGGGGTTAATGGCTTCGAACCGCTGGATCGCCAGGGCGTCAACGTCTGGGCGTTGAACACCATGAAGCCGGGGCCGCAGACGTTCACCTGGTACCACACCGCCAAGCACAAAACCAATAACTGGCGTTACTACATCACCAAACAAGACTGGGACGTGAACAAGCCGCTGTCGCGCGAGGCTTTCGAAAAAGAGCCGTTCTGCGAGGTTGATGGCCATGCTCAGGCGCCAAAAGATCGCGAAGTGCACCAGTGCGTGGTGCCGGAGAGAACCGGCTATCAGGTGATTTACGGCGTGTGGGAAATCAATGACACGGTGAACAGTTTCTATCAGGTGGTTGACGTCAACTTCGAGGACGACGGCGTCGTATCCGAATGGCGCAAGCAGCTGCAGGGATCCCTCACCGGTAAAAACCTGCAGGTTGGCGATAAAGTGATCGCTCGCTTCTTCGACGCGAGCGGCGAAGTGCTGGCGATGAAAACCGAGCTGGCGATCGACAGCGAGGCGCTGACCGACAAAAACCGCTGGAGCCACGCACTGGCAACCAAGATCAACGTCGAGCAGAAAACGGTGCGCGCCGGAGTGAAAGACGGCAAAGGCAACGTCAACCCGGTATTCGGCAATAACGCGGTCTTCGCCAAGCAGGGTAGCCCGATGAAGAGCGTAGTGATCTCCTATGAGGAAGAAACGCCGGCCATTACCGAGGAGATCCGCATCGGCAATCTGTCCAGCACCAAGATCAAGGACGGTAAAGCCCAGCTGACCTTCAATGCCGAGGTCAAAGGCAAGCTGACGGTTGAAGCGCGCGTTTACGATCACGGCCAGACGGAGAAAGGCTATGTGAAAGAGACGCTGGAAGACGCCAGCCAGCCGCTGACCATCGCGCTGACCAACGTCAGCGAAGGCCACCACATGCTGAAAGTGATCGCCAGCAACGACAACGGGCAGAGCATTCAGCCTGATATCGAAAACTTCAACCTGGAAGCAGACTCCACCGGCGGTGGCGGCAACGGCGACTACAACTTCGTCTTCCCGAACGAGCTGAGTAAATACACCGCCGGCACCACGGTGCTGCAGCCGAAGAACGGTAAGGTGTATCAGTGCAAACCTTTCCCTTACAGCGGTTACTGCATGCAGTGGAACAGCGGCGCGACTCATTATGAGCCGGGCGTGGGATCCAACTGGCAGGATGCCTGGATCCTGAAAAAGTAAGCGTAAATCGGATAGCCAAGCGGCCAGCGATGGCCGCTTTTCAAGGAGTTTTATGTCACACGAACCTGCCCGTTACGATCTTTTTAGTCGGTTACTGCATTGGGGCATTGCCGCGGTCATGATCTACGTAATGATCGTTGGTTATTCGCTGCATTTTATGACGGATGCGCGCATCTTCGCTTTTTTCTCCGTGACCAATATGTCGTTGGCCTTGGTGCTGACACCGCTGATGGCGGCGCGCTTTATCTGGCGCTTTTTCCGGCCGAAGGTGCCCTATGGCGATATGTTGCAAGGGCACCAGAAGGGATTGGTGCATTTGCTGCACGAAATATTCTACCTGCTGATTTTCGTGGTGCTGCTCAGCGGATTCCTCATGCTGGAGCACGGCTTTGCCGTTTTCGGCGCGATTGACTTCCCACGCCCGATTGCAAATCTCGACGTTAACCGCTTCTTTTTCGCCGTGCACCGTTATGCGTGTATCGCGCTGTCGGCCATGATCGTGCTGCACGTCGCGGCGGTGATTAAACACCACTGTTTTGCCCGGCAGGCGATTTTGCGCCGCATGCTCTGATTTTACGGGGCGATCACGCCGCCCGGAGGCAGTGCGGCGGCGTGGCCGCGAGGAGCATAGGGGAGTTGGCGGCATGGCCGTTACGCTGGTGGCCGTAAAGCAGGGGCGAGAGTCATCACGCGTTAATCGCGTTATACCCCGAACAGGAACAGAGAAGTGTGTCTATTTATTATTAACGATAAAGATGAACGTAATTAACATTTCATTGTCAATAGGAAAAATACGTATTCAACGTGGACATTGAAGCCGATAAAAGCATCGGCTCAACGCGTTGGGGTCTGATTACCTGACATATTTCCAAACGGAGGTGGGGATTTTGTCATACAGTTTGTTCATGGTGAGCTCCGCCAGACGGTGATCGGCCGCTGAGTAAAACAGCTCCAGTTCATCATCGGAAAGCTCGTACTTATTTTTCTCAATAACACGTTCGAGAGTATCAATCGTGGTGCATTTACGTAAACGCATCAGATAGTCGGTTTTAGTCATGGTGGCCTTTTAGTTTAATAACCGTAAAATAGCTCGGGAATAATTATCCCCTAAGTTTTCATTGTCGTACAGATGTCCTCTCCTGAGAACATTCTGAATAATCTCGCCTTGGTCTTTTGCCAGCGGCGCAGGTCGGAATCATTGATACCGTAGCTGCTGAACAGCGTATAAGTATCGTCGAGATATTCTTCGACTAACTCCGACAGGTCTGATTCGTCCATGTATTTAATTTTATAACTCATCACAAACGAAGCGATATGTTCGATCAACTCATTAAGCTGCAGGTTGACGGAGGATGTCGGATCGTTGACCCACCCGTGGTGGCTGTCTCCCAGGGTCGCGATGCCTTCATCATACAAATTTTCGCACAAGAATTTGAGCTGAGCAATGTCGTGTCGCTTAGGCGAATACTCATCCATATCATCCCCTCCGTAAGTCTTAATTGCGGTGTGATAACACTATGTGAGTAAGCTGATTTACATCATGAACGGAGGCAGCTTAACGGTGGTTAAATAAACTTTCCGTAAAATGAATATAAATCATTTTTTCGCGTTTGGCCTGCAGTTATTACGTAAACTTACAATTCATCCGCAGTTGATGGACGTGAGTTATCAATGATGTCGAAGATTAAACCCCGCGCCGTCACTCGAAACCGGACGCTGTCGTTGATGATATCCTCGCTGTTGATATCCAGACAGGCATTAAAAATGCCCCACTTATAGCGATAACTCATTGAATAACCGCCGTCACCTTGTGGCACTATATCAAGTATTTCTAATGAATCCTCGGCATAGCGTGCGCTTTCAGAATAAAAACTGAGTCCGCTGGTCAGCGCCGGCACTAACTCCGCTATATTGTCATTAATCACTTTCTTTAATTTTTTAACAGAAAGTGCGTTCACTTCCAGGCTACAGGCAAGGGTAACAAGCATTAATCTCGGCCAACAGCAATGTTATCTGCTTATCTTACTCCTTTTCCGGCCTCGTCGGTAAATTTTTCGATTTACCGCCGTTCTTTACCCTATGCCAACATTTCTGTCGAACGGGAATATCCCTGAGGTTGATAAGGGGGAACGTGGCGGGGGGGAGAGCGCGCTGCGCGGGGCTGTTACGTTCCGTTGCATTAATTGGCACGGCAGAGCTTGAGACGTCGCAGTGAGTGTGATGTTATATTATAACCATTAATTCATCGCGTTGATCACGACATTGACTCCCTCTTCACAACATGACGCCGCGTCGTCACTGAATTCGCTGTTTACCACCTCCGCTGCCGTGCGCTGTGCGGGGGCCGTTGCGCTGCTAGCCCTGCTGTGGCTCGGCATTTTCTGGGCGGTGTCGCTGCCATGATTACCTTGCGTCAGCTGGCGATTGGCTATGGGGCCACGCCGCTTTTCCCGCCGCTGAGCGGGCAGTTTACCGCCGGATCGCTCACTGCGGTGGTGGGCGTCAACGGGGCAGGTAAGTCGACGCTGCTGAAAACCTTCGCCGGATTGTTGCCGCCGTTGGGAGGCAGCCTGAGTTTTAGCGGCGGAAAGCCACCGCGCAGAGCGTATTTACCGCAGCAGGCGGAGCTGGACCGGCAGTTCCCCATCGCGGTGAGCGATCTGGTGGCGATGGGCTGTTGGCCGCAAAGCGGCATGTTCGGCGGCATGAACAAGCGTGCGGCGAGCCAGGTCAATGAGGCGCTGGCGAACGTTGGCATGAGTGCGCTGGCGCACAGCCCGGTGGGCGAGCTGTCTGGCGGCCAGCTGCAGCGAGTGCTGTTTGCACGCCTGCTGGTCCAACAGGCGCCGCTGATCCTGCTGGATGAGCCTTTTACCGGCATCGACAGCGCCACCACGCAAATTTTGCTGCAGGTGATTGCGCAGCTGCACCGGCAGGGGAGAACGGTGATCGCCGTGCTGCACGATATGTCGATGGTTGCCGAGCATTTTCCGCAGGCGCTGTTGCTGACGCCGCAGGCTTGCCACTGGGGCGCGGCCGAGCGAGTGCTGGAGCAGGTGCCGAGGTATCACGCCACTGAACGGCAGCCGGATCTGCGGGCGGTGTCGCCATGATGCTGTGGCATGCGCTTATCGATCCTTTCCTCTCTTTCGGTTTTATGCGCCGCGCGCTCATGGCGTGCCTGGCGTTGTCGCTCAGCGCCGCCCCGCTGGGCGTGTTTCTGCTGCTGCGCCGCATGAGCCTGGTAGGGGATGCCTTGTCACACGCGGTGTTGCCGGGCGCGGCGATCGGCTATCTGATCTCCGGCATGTCGCTGGTGGCGATGGGCGTGGGCGGCTTTATTGCCGGGCTGGCGGTAGCGATGCTGTCCGGCCTGGTGAGCCGCCGCACGCCGCTGAAAGAGGATGCCAGCTTCGCCGGGTTCTATCTGGGGTCGTTGGCGCTGGGGGTCACGCTGGTCTCGCTGCGCGGTTCCAGCGTGGATCTGCTGCACGTGCTGTTCGGTTCGATTCTGGCGGTGGATGCACAGGCCATGGTGATGGTCGGTGCGATCGCCTCGGTTTCGCTGCTGGCGCTGGCGGCGCTGTATCGTGCGTTGGTGATCGAATCCTTCGACGTGACTTTTCTGCGCGTCAACGCGCCGCGCCGCTTGGCGCTGATCCACGGCCTGTTTCTGGCGCTGGTGGTGGTCAATCTGGTGGCGGGATTCCAGATCCTTGGCACCTTAATGTCGGTGGGGCTGATGATGTTGCCCGCCGCCAGCGCGCGCTTCTGGGCGCGCAATCTGCCGCAGACGCTGGCGACGGCGATGGGCATCGGCGCGCTTTCCAGCGTGATTGGGCTGGTGTGGTCCTATTACGCTTCGCTGCCTGCCGGCCCGGCGATCGTGCTCAGCGCCAGCGTCATCTTTTTCGTCTCGATCCTGTTTGGAACGCGCGGAGGCATTTGCGCCTTCGTGCGCCGTTGAGAAGTGCCATTTGCAAGGAGAAAGTATGAAACGTTTACCTATATCGCTGGCGGTCGCTGCTCTGCTGGCCAGCCCATGGGCGATGGCGAAGACCGTTGACGCCGTCGCCAGCTTTTCCATTCTGGGCGATATCGTCAAACAGGTGGGCGGCGATCACGTCAAGGTCAGCACGCTGGTGGGGCCGGATGGTGATCCGCACAGCTTCGAGCCCTCGCCGCAGGACGGCAAGAAGCTGGCTCAGGCTGATGTGGTGTTCGTCAGCGGCCTGGGGCTGGAAGGGTGGATTGATCGCCTGGTCAGCGCCTCGGGTTATAAAGGGCAGGTGATCACCGCTTCACAGGGGATCAGTACTCGTCAGATGGAAGAGGACGGCAAACCGATTACCGATCCTCACGCCTGGAACAGCATGAAAAACGGCGTACAGTACGCTACCAACGTGATGAATGCCCTGATTGCCGCCGATCCCGAGGATGCCAACTATTTTCGTCAGCGCGGAGCCGACTATATTCAGCAGCTGCAAAAGCTGGATCTGTGGGCCAAAACCCAGTTCGCGGCAGTACCGCCACAGAAACGTAAGGTGCTGACCAGTCATGATGCTTTTGGCTACTTTGGGCAAGAGTATGGCGTCACCTTCCTTGCCCCGGTCGGATTTTCCACCGAGGCAGAAGCCAGCGCCAGCGACGTGGCGAGCCTGATCAAGCAGATCAAGCAGGAAAAGGTTAACGCTTACTTTATCGAAAATCAGACCGATCCGCGGCTGGTGAAACAGATTGCCGCCGCCACCGGCGCCAAGGCGGGCGGCGAGCTGTACCCTGAAGCGCTCTCCCGCGCGGGCGGCCCGGCGGCCACCTATGAGCAGGCGTTCAAGCACAATGTCGACGCGCTGCTGAACAGCATGAAGTAATCTCCGCCCCCGCCTGCCGGCGGGGGACGGCCTACAGGCACTTTCTCGCCATAAAAAAAGCCCCGTTGAGCAGCAACGGGGCTTTGCGACAGATGACACTTTGGAGTTAACGCTTTTTCTTACGTCCCTGTACCGCTTTGAATCGCGGATTGCTTTTACAGATCACATAGATGCGGCCACGACGACGCACGACTTTGCAATCCGGGTGGCGATTTTTCGCCGAACGCAATGAACTCAATACCTGCATGGGGGTTCCTTGTTACTTATTGCCGATAAAGCGGCCAAAGCGCTGCTGGAAGCGCGCCGTGCTGCCTTCTTTGGAATAGTCTTTCTGCTTGCCGGTGTAATACGGGTGCGAAGCGGAAGAGACGTCGAGGGTGACATACGGCCAGCTTTCGCCGTCCAGTTCGATGGTGCGATCGGTTTTGATGGTCGATCCCACTTTGAAGTAGGCATTGGCGCTGACGTCGTGGAAGACCACGGTGCGGTAATCGGGGTGGATGCCGGGTTTCATAATGGCTCTCTCGTGTAATGTTATACTATAACAATAATTATGCGCCGACCTGGCATCACGATCAAGCGCAAATTGCACACAAGAGTGAATTAATGAGAACGGTTTGCATTAAGCAACTGAAGCAAAAGAAAAAGGCCGCATGCGCGGCCTTTTCGATTATCGGGTGGAGCTCACATCACTGAGCGATCAGTGGTGCTCTACCGGATGGCTGTGTTCCAGGTCCTCGTTCTTCTTGCTGAAGCGGCGGCGAACCACCACGAAGAACACCGGTACGAAGAAGATCGCCAAGACGGTGGCGGTGATCATCCCGCCCATTACGCCGGTACCTACCGCGTTCTGTGCGCCGGAGCCTGCACCGCTGCTGATAACCAGCGGCAGAACCCCGAGGATGAAGGCCAGAGACGTCATCAGGATTGGACGCAGACGCATACGCACCGCTTCCAACGTCGCTTCGATCAGGCCTTTGCCTTCTTTCTCCATCAGGTCTTTGGCGAATTCCACGATCAGGATGGCGTTCTTCGCCGACAGGCCTATGGTGGTCAGCAGCCCCACCTGGAAGTACACGTCGTTGTTCATGCCGCGCATCGTCGCGGCCAGCAACGCACCGATAACCCCCAGCGGCAATACCAGCATGACCGAGAACGGCACGGACCAGCTTTCATACAGCGCCGCCAGACACAGGAACACCACCAGAATCGAGATGGCGTACAGCGCCGGCGCCTGGTTGCCCGACAGACGTTCCTGATAGGACATGCCGGTCCAGTCGTAACCGATGCCGCTTGGCAGTTTGGACGCCAGCTGTTCCATCAGGTTCATCGCTTCACCGGTACTCTTGCCCGGTGCGGCCTGGCCCAGAATTTCCATCGACGGCAAGCCGTTATAGCGTTCCAGACGCGGTGAGCCGTATTCCCATTTCGCCGAAGAGAAGGCGGAGAATGGCACCATCTGGCCGCTCGTACCGCGCACGTACCATTTGTTGATGTCTTCCGGCAGCATACGGAACGGCGCCTCGGCCTGTACGTACACTTTCTTCACACGACCGCGGTCGATGAAGTCGTTGACGTACGAACCACCCAGGGCGGTGCTCAGCGTGCTGTTGATGGTGGTGATGCTGACGCCCAGCGCCTTGGCTTTCTCCTGATCGACGATCAGTTTGAACTGCGGCGTATCTTCCAGGCCGTTCGGGCGCACGCCAACCAGCACGTCCGGATGTTGAGCAACCATGCCCAACAGCTGGTTACGTGCTTCGGTCAGTTTCTCGTGCCCCAGGCCGCCCTGGTCAATCAGCTCGAAGTCGAAGCCGGTTGCGGTACCGAGTTCGATAATCGCCGGCAGGTTGAACGGGAACACCAGGCCTTCTTTAATCTGCGAGAACGCGCCCATGGCACGGCCTGCGATCGCTTCGACCTTGTTCCCGGCCCCTGGACGCTCGCCCCAGTCTTTCAGGCTGACGAATGCCAGGCCGTTGTTCTGGCCGTTACCGTTGAAGCCGAAGCCCGCGACGGTAAACACCGAAACCACGTTGTCCTTTTCCTTGTTCAGGAAGTAGTCGGAGACTTCTTCCAGCACTTTGTTGGTGCGGGACTCGGTGGCGCCGGCAGGCAGCTGCACCATGGTCAACAGGATGCCCTGATCTTCGTCCGGCAGGAACGAGGAAGGCAGGCGCAGGAACAGCAGGCCCATGCCAACCACGATCAGCAGGTAGATGATCAGATAGCGGCCGGTGCTGCGCAGGATGTTGCCCACGCTGTCGGTATAGTGATGCGTGCTCTTCTCGAACATGCGGTTAAACCAGCCGAAGAAGCCTGTTTTAACTCCGTGATCGCCTTTCGGGATCGGTTTGAGCATGGTGGCGCACAGCGCCGGCGTCAGGATCAAGGCCACCAGCACCGACAGCGCCATCGCGGACACGATGGTGATCGAGAACTGGCGATAGATGGCGCCGGTTGAACCGCCGAAGAACGCCATCGGCACGAATACTGCCGACAGCACCATGGCGATACCCACCAGCGCGCCCTGGATCTGGCCCATCGATTTACGGGTCGCTTCTTTCGGCGGCAGCCCCTCTTCGGACATGACGCGCTCGACGTTTTCCACCACCACGATGGCGTCATCCACCAGCAGGCCGATCGCCAACACCATGCCGAACATCGTCAGGGTGTTTATCGAGAAGCCGAACGCCGCAAGGATCGCAAAGGTCCCCAGCAGTACCACCGGCACCGCGATGGTTGGGATCAGCGTCGCGCGGAAGTTCTGCAGGAACAGATACATCACCAGGAATACCAGGATGATGGCTTCGATCAGCGTTTTCACCACTTCGTTGATGGAGATTTTAACGAACGGGGTGGTGTCGTACGGATAAACCACTTTCATCCCTTGCGGGAAGAATGGCGCCATCTTGGCCAACTCGTCTTTCACACCTTTGGCGGTGTTCAGGGCGTTGGCACCGGTAGCCAGTTTGATACCCAGACCGGCGGCAGGCTTGCCGTTATAGCGAGCGGTAACCGCGTAGCTTTCCGCGCCGCGCTCGATGTGAGCGACGTCGCGCAGGCGCACCTGGGAACCGTCGGTATTCACCTTCAGCAGGATCTTGCCGAACTCTTCCGGCGAAGTCAGACGGGTCTGCGCGATGATCGAGGCGTTCAACTGCTGCCCCGGCACCGGCGGCAGGCCGCCCAGCTGGCCTGCGGCGATCTGGTTGTTCTGCTCGGTGATGGCGGAGGTCACGTCCGTGGTCGTCAGCTGGTAGTTGTTCAGCTTGTTCGGATCCAGCCAGATACGCATCGCGTACTGGGCACCGAACAGCTGCACTTCACCCACGCCGGACGAACGGCTGATCGGGTCCTTGATATTGGACGCCACATAGTCCGCAATATCGTCCTGAGTCATGTTCGGATCGTCGGAAACGAAGCCGGCCACCATCAGGAAGCTGCTGCTGGATTTTTCTACTTTCAGGCCCTGTTGCTGAACTTCCTGCGGCAGCAACGGGGTGGCCAACGACAGTTTGTTCTGGACCTGAACCTGCGCGATGTCAGGATCGGTGCCGGAATCAAACGTCAGGGTAATGGTGACGCTACCAGAGGAATCACTGGTGGAGGACATGTACATCAGGTTATCGATACCGTTCATGTTCTGTTCGATAATCTGCGTGACGGTATCCTGCACCGTTTTGGCATCTGCGCCCGGGTAGTTGGCGGAAATGCTCACCGCCGGCGGTGCAATAGTGGGATACTGCGCGATAGGCAGTTTCATTATTGCAAGCACCCCCGCCAACATGACGATGATGGCGATTACCCAGGCGAAAATTGGGCGATCTATAAAGAACTTAGCCATGTATTACAGGCTCCTTTTTATGACTTCTGCGCTTCAGACTGCGGCTGTTTTTGCGCCTGAGTGTCAACTTCCTGCACTTTTACCTGCGCGCCCGGATGCACTTTCATCAGGCCGGAGACGATCACGCGATCGCCGGCTTTCAGGCCATCGGTAACCAGCCATTTGTCGCCAATCGCCTGGTCTGCCTTCAGCGTACGCAGCTCAACTTTGTCGTCTGCCCCGACCACCAACGCCGTCGCGTCGCCGCGCGGGTTGCGGGTAACGCCTTGCTGAGGCACCAGCAGCGCATCGCTGCGCACGCCTTCGTCCAGACGGGCGCGCACGAACATGCCCGGCAACAGCGTATCGTTCGGGTTAGGGAACAGGGCGCGAATGGTGATGGAGCCGGTGGTCTCATCGACGGTGACGTCAGAGAATTCCAGCGTGCCTTCCTGCGCGTATTCAGCGCCGTTTTCCAGCATCAGTTTCACCTTGGCCTTGCCGTTTTCCTGCTTCAGCGCGCCGCTGGCCAGTTCTTGCTTCAGGCGCAGGAAGTCGGTGCTCGACTGGGTGACGTCGACATACATCGGATCCAACTGTTGCACGGTAGACAGGGCGGTCGCCTGGCCGTTGCTGACCAGCGCGCCTTCGGTCACGGCGGATTTGCCGATGCGGCCGGAGATCGGGGAGGTCACCTTGGTGTACGCCAGGTTGATGCGCGCGGTTTCCACGGCGGCCTTGGCGGCCACCACGGCGGCATCCGCCTGCTGCAGCGTGGAGACGGCGTTGTCGTAGTCCTGCTTACTGATGTAGCTGGTACCCAGCAATGGCTTGTAGCGGTTTACCGTCACGCGCGCGATGGAAGCGCTGGCCTGTGCTTTGGCCAAATCGCCTTTTGCGCTGTCGTAGCTGGCCTGATAGGTGGCGGGATCGATTTGGTACAGGGACGTCCCGGCCTTGATATCGCTGCCTTCAACGAAATTGCGCTTCAGGATGATGCCGCTGACCTGAGGGCGAACTTCGGCGATACGATACGCAGCGGTACGGCCAGGAAGATCGGTAGTGATGTTGAGAGGCTCGGCCTTCAAGGTCACCACGCCCACTTCAGGAGCCTGCTGGTGGGCGCCTTGCTGTTGGGTTTCTTTATCGTTACATCCTGTTAGCACTAAGCTGCCTGAAAGCATCAGAACGGCCGCCAGAGGCGTTAACCCTCTGTTTTTGTTCATAGAAAAACCTCAAGTGTCCGATTTCAAAATGATCAATGGATCACAAGCTTTAAAACCCATTGCTGCGTTAATTATATGTGCGTGCTATGGTACATACATTCGCGAATGTATGTAAATCACACTCCCCCTAAATAACAATGCCATGGCACGAAAAACCAAACAGCAGGCGCAAGAAACCCGACAGCAAATCCTTGATGCTGCGGTGAGAGAGTTCTCTGAACGTGGCGTTGCTGCAACGTCACTGACAGATATTGCCACCGCTGCCGGGGTTACGCGTGGAGCCATCTACTGGCACTTCAAGAATAAGGTAGACCTGTTTAATGAAGTTTGGGAATCTACCGAGCCGAAAATTGACCAGCTCGAAACAGAGTATCAGGCAAAGTTTCCCGATAATCCACTGCGGGTTATCCGAGAAATTCTGATTTACATTCTGACGTCTACGGTTGAAGACGGCCGTAGACGGGCGTTGATGGAAATTATATTCCACAAATGCGAGTTTGTCGGTGAAATGATGCCGCTGCTGGATTCGCGCAAGGTGCTGTACCTCGCCGGCTACGAACGCATTGAAGCGGTGCTGTATAACTGCATTCACCACGAGCAATTGCCCGCCGATTTACATACCCGCCGTGCGGCGATCATCCTGCGCGGTTATATCACCGGCCTGATGGAAAACTGGCTGTTTATGCCGGAAAGTTTCGATCTGCGGGCCGAAGCCGAAGCGCTGGTGGATGCGTTTCTGGAGATGCTGCAGTTTTGCCCCACCTTGCGCCTCAAACCCGATGCGGCGACGCCTGACGCCGACCGCCTTCCTTTATAAGGAGAGATTTCATGTCATCCATCGTTCTCATCGCCAATGGCGCCGCCTATGGCCATGAATCCTTGTTCAATGCGCTGCGGTTGGCCATTGCCATGAAAGAGCAGCAGAGTAGCCTCGACCTGCGGCTGTTTCTGATGTCCGACGCGGTGGTGGCCGGGCTGGCCGGGCAGCAGCCGCACGAAGGGTATCACCTGCAGCAGATGCTGGAGATCCTCACCGCGCAGCAGGTGCCGGTCAAGCTGTGCAAGACCTGCGCCGACGCGCGCGGCGTCAGCCGCTTGCCGCTGGCGGACGGCGTAGCGATCGGCACGCTGGTCGAGCTGGCGCAGTGGACGCTGGCGGCGGAGAAAGTGCTGACTTTCTGATTTCGCGACAACGGGACATCACCGGCAACGCTTTTGTTGTTCGTTGCCCGCCGGCGATCGTGATAATCTTCAGGCTTCTTTACCGATCCGAAGCCAAATCATGCATCGCTGGTTGACTCTGCCTTCTCTGGCGCCGCTCACGTTTGTCGGCGCATGCCGGCGGCGCATCGCCGCCGCGACACTCCTTTTCCTGATTTTTGCGTGCTGCTTGCCGGCACAGGCGGCGCTGAACGGCGATCTGCCGCAGCGCAGCGAAGTGCAAAGCCAGCTGGAAACGCTGAACAAGCAAAAAGCCCTGACGCCGGTCGAAAAGCTCTCCCAACAGGATTTAACCCGTACGCTGGAGCTGCTGGACGCCATCGAGCGCAACCGGCAGGACGCCGCACAGCTTAAACAGCAGGTGCAGCAGGCGCCGGCGAAGCTCAATCAGGTCACCGCCGAACTGGATGCGCTGAAGCGGCCGACGGACAACGCGGCCGCGCGCGCCGCGCTGCTGCCGCTGTCGCTGCGCCAGCTGGAAAGCCGGCTGTATCAAACGCTCGACGAGCTGCAAAGCGCGCAGGAGAGCCTCTCCACCTACAACAGCCAACTGGTGTCGCTGCAAACCCAGCCTGAACGGGTGCAGAGCACCATGTACGCCGCTTCGCAGCGTCTGCAGGAGATCCGCAGCCAGCTCAGCGGCCAGACGCCGGGGCAAGATTCGCTGCGCAACAGCCAGCAGGTGATGCTGAACACCGAACAGGCGCTGCTCAACGCGCAGCTGGAGCTGCAGCGCAAGAGCCTGGAAGCCAATACCACGCTACAAGATCTGCTGCAAAAACAGCGCGATTACACCACGGCGCATATCGACGCGCTGGATCGGTCGGTGCAGCTGCTGCAGGAGCTCGTCAACAGCAAGCGCCTGACGCTGTCTGAAAAAACCGCCAAAGAGGCGCAGAACCCGGAAGACGCCACCGATATCCAGCACGATCAGTTGGTCAGCAAGCAGCTGGACGTCAACCGCCAGCTGAGCCAGCAGCTGATCGCCGCCACCGAAGAGAGCAACACCCTGTTCCAGCAGAATATTCGGGTCAAAAACTGGCTCGATCGCGGTCTGCAGGCGGAACGTAACCTGAAAGAGCAGATTCAGGTTCTGAAGGGCAGCCTGGTGCTGTCGCGCATTCTGTATCAGCAGCAGCAGAGCCTGCCGCAGGGCACGCTGCTGGCGGATATAGACACGCGCATCGCCGATCTGCGGCTGGAGCAGTTCGATATCAATCAGCAACGCGACGATCTGTTCAAGGGGGAGGATTACATCAATCAGCTGGTGGCCGAAAGCAAGGAAAAGGCCGGCCCGGAAGTGATCGATGCGCTGAACGAAATTGTCGACATGCGCCGCGAGCTGCTGGATCAGCTGAACAAGCAGCTCAGCAACCAGCTGTCATTATCGATCAACCTGCAGATCAACCAGCAGCAGCTGACCAGCGTCTACGGTTCGTTGCAGGATACGCTGACCCAGCAGATTTTCTGGGTCAACAGCAACAAGCCGGTCGATCTGGCGTGGCTGAAGGCGATGCCTGAGGCGGTGCGCGATCAGCTCGCCGGGCTCGATATCAAATTCGATGGCGGCAAGTTATTGCAGGGCGGTTTGAATGCGCTGGTGTTCCTGATCCCGATGCTGCTGGCGATCGGGCTATTGCGCTGGCGCTACCGGCTGATCGACGGCCATCTGCAAAAGCTGGCCAACGACGTGGGGCAGCTTAAACGCGATGGCCAACTGCATACGCCGAAGGCCATCGCGCTGACCTTGCTGAAGGTGTTGCCCGGCGCCGCGCTGCTGCTCGGCGTCGGTTTCTGGATGTATCGCGCGGACTTCGGCATCAGCGACTTTATCTGGGCGCTGTCGCAGCAGCTGGCGCTGTCATGGCTGGTATTCGGTTTCAGCTACCGCATGCTGAAACCGGGCGGCATCGCCGAGCGGCATTTTAACTTCGGCGCCAACCTGTGCGCACATTACCGCCGCCAGACGCTGCGGCTGGGGCTGGCGCTGCAGCCGCTGATCTTCTGGTCGGTCTTGGGCGAAAAAGCGCCGCTGCGCCTGGTGGAGGACGTCATCGGCCAGATCGTGGTGATGTTGACGCTGGCGCTGCTCACGGTGCTGGTGTTCCCGCTGTGCCGCGACAGCTGGCGTGAAAAGGGCTCGCACGCCGTGCGGCTGGTGGTGGTCACCGCGCTCGCCGCCACGCCGCTGATCCTGCTGGGGCTGATGTTCGCCGGCTACTTCTATACCACGCTGCGGCTGGCCAGCCGTTGGATAGACAGCCTGTATCTGTTCTTCCTGTGGAATATCGTGTACCTGACCGCGCTGCGCGGCCTGAGCGTGGCGGCGCGGCGTCTGGCCTACCGGCGCGCGCTGGCGCGGCGGCAAAACGTGGCGAAGGAGGGGGCCGAAGGCGGTGAAGCCGTGGTGGAAGAGCCGCCGCTGGCGCTCGATCAGATCAACCAGCAGTCGCTGCGTCTGACCACCCTAGTGCTGTTTGCTATCTTCGCCAGCGCCTTCTACGCCATTTGGTCGGATCTGGTGACGGTCATCGCTTACCTGGACAGCATCACGCTGTGGCATTACACCAGCACCGTGGCGGGCAGCAGCGTGTCGCAGGCGGTGACGCTGGGCAACATGATGGTGGCGGTCGCCGCGGTGATCGTCGCCTACGTGCTCACCCGCAACCTGCCCGGTTTGCTGGAGGTGGTGGTGCTGTCGCGGCTGCAGCTGCGGCAAGGGGCATCCTATGCCATCACCACCGTGCTCACTTACCTGATCACCGCCGTGGGCGCCGTGGTTGCGCTGGGATCGCTGGGCGTCTCCTGGGACAAACTGCAATGGCTGGCCGCCGGTCTGACGGTCGGGCTGGGCTTCGGCCTGCAGGAAATCTTCGCCAACTTCGTCTCCGGCCTGATCATTCTGTTCGAACGCCCGATCCGCATCGGCGATACTATCACCATCGGCACCTTCTCCGGTTCGGTCAGCAAGATCCGCATTCGCGCCACCACCATTACCGACTTCGATCGCAAAGAGGTGATCATTCCGAACAAGGCGTTCGTCACCGAGCGGTTGATCAACTGGTCACTGTCCGACACCATCACCCGCGTGCTGATCAAGGTGGGCGTGGCCTACGGTTCCGATCTCGACAAGGTGAAAAAGGTGCTGCTGCAGGCGGCGCATGACAACCCGCGGGTGATGACCGATCCCGAACCGCAGGTGTTCTTCCTCAACTTCGGCGCCAGCACGCTGGATCACGAGCTGCGGCTGTATGTGCGCGAACTGCGCGATCGCAGCTACACCGTGGACGAGCTGAACCGCTCAATCGATCGTTTGTGTCGGGAAAACGACATCGACATCGCTTTCAACCAGCTGGAGGTGTATCTGCATAACCAGCAGGGCAACGAAGTGCAGGAAGTGAAAAGAACGCTGTCGCCGGATGACGGCGGCCAGACGGCGGGCTGATAAGCGTTGAAAAACGATAGGGACAGCGGTGCTGTCCCGGGTTACTGTCCGGCAGGCAGATAGGGAGAGGTGACGCCGGCGCGCTGCAGCTTTTCCTGATAGTCCCGTTTGACGATATCCAGCGCCGCCAGCGCGGTGGCCGGATCGATCTCGTTGCACTCCAGCAGGTAAATCAAGTCTACCGCCAGCTGCAGTTCGGGTGACGCGTTTTCCAGAGACATAGCACCTGCGCTTATATTAATTAATGGGATGAATAACTCGCGTACCGGCAGAGTATAGTGAACCCGGCGCGCAACCGGGAATAATCATTAAAATATTGTGATAAATCTTCAAAAACCGTTTTCTTTGCGCTCGATATTGCGTTCGATGCGCGCCAGCGCCTGGCGGCAGCGCATCAGTCTCCCCTCCAGCGCCGCCAGCTCGTGCTGCAGCTTTTGCTGCGCCGCCAGCGTGGTCTGGCGCCCCAGCAGGCTTTCCCGATCCTGAATCATGCCGATCAGCCGGCGTTCGTAGTCCTGATGCTCTGCCAGCTTGTGGTACAGATCGGCCTCGGGGGCTTCTTTCGGCTGGTTCTTGCGCCGCAGCGCCTGGGTTGCCAGCTCGCGCTGCAGGGCGGCGATCTGAGCCACCAGTTTTTCGGCCAGAAAAGCCACCTGGCTGGTGCGGCTGTCATTAGCGGCGCTTTGCAGCTGGGCGAAATTCTTCTCCACCTCGGCCAGGTAGTCGCGCAGCCGCGTGCCGCGATTGGCGAACAGGGCGGCGTCGAAGCGCGCCTGCGGGATTGGCACATCGCCGCGCGGGGTCACTTCGGCCGCCAGCGCCGCGATCTGCTGTGCCAACACCTGTAATAGACGCTGAGTGCTCACATAAGCTCCCTCTTGATTTCAACAGGCGTAAGCTTGCCCGCGATCCTGCCGTGAAACAAGCGCCGCACGCATATTCCGCCGGCGCGGCGCCGATGCTACAGTAGGCGGCAACCGATTGAGGAGCGAAGAGCCGTATGACGCGTGGGTTATTGATCATTTTAGGCTGGCTGGCGGTGGTGCTGGCAACGTTGGGCGTGGTGCTGCCGCTGCTGCCGACCACGCCGTTCCTGCTGTTGGCCGCCTGGTGCTTCGCCCGCTCTTCGCCGCGCTTTCATCACTGGCTGCTGCACCGCTCCTGGTTCGGTCCCTACCTGCGCCACTGGCAGCAGCATCGCGCGCTGCCGCCGGGGGCGAAATGGAAGGCGGTGCTGGTGATCGTGCTCACCTTCGCCTGTTCGCTGTGGCTGGTGAAAATCTGGTGGGTGCGCGGGCTGTTGCTGCTGATGCTGGCCATTTTGCTGACCTTTATGCTGCGCCTGCCGGTTATTGACCTGTCGCAACAAAAACAGCGCTGATTGTGCCTTAAACTCCCCAATAGCTTTCAAGCCGCAGCCAGGCGACAAACGCAGGCATCCCCGGGAGCTTACTTAGGTAAGTGACCGGGGGGAATGCGCGCAGTCAACAACGCTGCGGGTTGAAAGATGCAGGGGAGAGTTGCATTTGTCCGCCAGTTTGCATAGATTTGGGCGTTTTCGTGCGCGGATCGCCTGCCATTTCTTCTCCGGTGTGTTTCACCCGGGGGCGGTGGGTGAGCGGCGCGCCGGTTTTCAGGCAGTTTTATCAGGCAACAATTATGACCGCTACTGCGCAGCAGCTTCAGTTTATTAAAGACAGTATCAAAACCATCCCGGATTATCCGAAGCCGGGCATCCTGTTCCGCGACGTGACCAGCCTGCTGGAAAACCCGTTGGCCTACGCCGCCAGCATCGAGCTGCTGGTTGAGCGCTATCGCGAAGCGGGCGTGACCAAGGTGGTGGGTACCGAAGCGCGTGGTTTCCTGTTCGGCGCGCCCGTCGCGCTGGCATTGGGCGTCGGTTTCGTGCCGGTACGCAAACCGGGCAAACTGCCGCGCGCCACGCTCAGCGAAAGCTATGAGCTGGAGTACGGCACCGACAAGCTGGAGATCCACACCGACGCCATCACCACGGGTGACAAAGTGCTAGTGGTGGACGATCTGCTGGCGACCGGCGGCACCATCGAAGCGACCACCAAACTGATCCGCCGCCTGGGCGGTGAAGTGAAAGACGCCGCGTTCATCATCAACCTGCCGGATCTGGGCGGGGAAGCGCGTCTGAACAAGCTGGGCATCGACTGCTACTGCCTGGTGGACTTCGCCGGCCATTGAGGCGGCATCGCCCCTTGGGCACAACGGCCTCGCGGATCGCCGCGGGGCTGTGTTAGCATGACCCTCCAGATTCCTCGACTTCTCCGGTATTAATGAGCTATCAGGTTCTCGCCCGTAAGTGGCGCCCTCAAACGTTCGCAGACGTGGTCGGCCAGGAACATGTCCTGACCGCGCTGGCCAACGGCCTCTCGCTGGGGCGGATCCATCACGCCTATCTGTTCTCGGGCACCCGCGGCGTGGGGAAAACCACCATCGCGCGCCTGCTGGCCAAAGGCCTGAACTGTGAAACCGGCATCACCGCCACGCCGTGCGGCCAATGCGACAACTGCCGCGAGATCGAGCAGGGGCGCTTCGTCGATCTGATCGAGATCGACGCCGCTTCCCGAACCAAGGTGGAAGATACCCGCGATCTGCTGGACAACGCCCAGTACGCGCCGGCGCGCGGCCGCTTCAAGGTCTACCTGATCGACGAAGTGCACATGCTCTCGCGCCACAGCTTCAACGCGTTGCTGAAGACGCTGGAAGAGCCGCCGCCGCACGTCAAATTCCTGTTGGCCACCACCGATCCGCAAAAGCTGCCGGTGACCATTCTCTCGCGCTGCCTGCAGTTCCACCTCAAGGCGCTGGACGTCGATCAGATCCGCCAGCAGCTGGAAACGGTGCTGACGGCGGAGCAGATCACCAGCGACGCCCGTGCGCTGCAGCTGCTGGCGCGCGCCGCCGACGGCAGCATGCGCGATGCGCTGAGCCTGACCGATCAGGCGATCGCCATGGGGCAGGGGCAGGTGACCGCCGCCACCGTCAGCCAGATGCTCGGCACGCTCGATGACGAGCAGCCGCTGGCGATCCTCGAAGCGCTGGTCAGCGCCGACGGCGAAAAGGTGATGGCGCAGGTCGCGCAGGCCGCTTCGCGCGGCGTGGACTGGGAAAACCTGTTGGTGGAGACACTGGCGCTGCTGCACCGCATTGCGATGGTGCAGCTGCTGCCTTCGATGCTCGACAACCACTACGCCGCCGTGGAACAACGGCTGCGCGAGCTGGCACGCACTTTGCCGCCGGCCGATGTGCAACTTTACTACCAGACGCTGCTGGTGGGCCGCAAAGAGCTGGCCTATGCGCCGGATCGCCGCATGGGGGTTGAGATGACCCTGCTGCGTGCGCTGGCGTTTCACCCGAAAGCGGTGATCCCGGAGCCGGTGGCGTTGGTGCAGACCGCGCCGGCACCGATGGCGCAGCCGCAGGCCGCCGCAGCGCAACAGCCGCCGCAGTTTCAGGACGCGCCGCCGCCGCTAGGGCAGCCGGCCGCGCCACCGCGACAATCATCGACCCCATTACCGGATGCCACCGCCCAGCTGTTGAAAGCGCGGTCCCAGCTGCAGCGGCAGCAGGGAGCATCCACACCAAAAAAGAATGAGCCGGCGGCGCCAGGAATAGCGCGGCCGGCAAACTCGGCGCTGGGGCGTTTGGCTTCCGTGACCGAGCGTAGCCAGCAGCGTCTGGCAGAGAAGAAGGTGCCGGAAAAACCGGCCAAGCCGGAAGCCTATCGCTGGCGCGCGCAGACCGAGCCGGAAGCGGCGCCGGAACCGCTGGCGACGCCGAAAGCGCTGCGCACGGCGTTGGAGCACGAGAAAACGCCGGAGCTGGCCGCCAAGCTGGTGGTGGAGTCGCTGGAGCGCGACGCCTGGGCGGCGGAAATCGACAGGCTGAAGATCCCGAAACTGGTGCAGCAGCTGGCGTTGAACGCCTTCAAGCAGCAGCCGGAAGCGGGCAAGATTTGCCTCCATCTGCGGTCTTCGCAGCGTCATCTGAATTCGCCTTCGGCGCAGAAGACGTTGGCCGAAGCGCTCGGTGAGCTGTACGGCAGCCCGATCGAGCTGACCGTGATAGAGGACGATAATCCGGCGGAGCGCACCCCGCTGGAGTGGCGACAAGCCATCTATGAAGAAAAGCTGGCGCAGGCGCGCCAGTCCATCGTTGCGGATACCCATATTCAGACGCTGTGCCGGTTCTTCGACGCGGATCTGGATGAAGAGAGTATCCGCCCCCTTTAAACGCCGCGCGAGGTGCGCGGCCCTAGCGACGAGAGACGACTATGTTTGGTAAAGGCGGTCTGGGCAACCTGATGAAGCAAGCCCAGCAAATGCAAGAAAAAATGCAGCAGATGCAGGAAGAAGTCGCCAAATTGGAAGTGACCGGCGAATCTGGCGCGGGCCTGGTGAAAGTCACCATCAACGGCGCGCACAACTGCCGCCGCGTGGAGATCGATCCTAGCCTGATGGAAGACGACAAAGACATGCTGGAAGATCTGATCGCCGCCGCGTTTAACGACGCCGCGCGCCGCATCGAAGAAACCCAGAAAGAGAAAATGGCTTCCGTCTCCAGCGGCATGCAGTTGCCGCCTGGCTTCAAGATGCCGTTCTGATGCAAACCAGCCCGCTCCTTGAATCCCTGATGGAGGCGCTGCGCTGCCTGCCGGGCGTCGGCCCGAAATCGGCGCAGCGCATGGCGTTTCAGCTGCTGCAGCGCGATCGCAGCGGCGGCATGCGCCTGGCGCAGGCGTTGACGCGCGCGATGTCGGAGATCGGCCACTGCGCCGATTGCCGCACCTTCACCGAGCAGGACATCTGCACCATCTGCGCCAATCCGCGTCGTCAGCAAAACGGCCAGATTTGCGTGGTGGAAAGCCCGGCGGATATCCACGCCATCGAGCAGACCGGCCAGTTCGCCGGGCGCTACTTTGTGCTGATGGGCCATCTGTCGCCGCTGGACGGCATCGGGCCGGGCGATATCGGTCTGGATCGCCTGGAGCAACGGCTGGAAAAGGAAAGCATCACCGAAGTGATCCTCGCCACCAACCCGACGGTGGAAGGGGAAGCGACCGCCAACTACATCGCCGAGATGTGCGGCCAGTATGGCGTGCTCGCCAGCCGTATCGCCCATGGCGTGCCGGTGGGCGGCGAGCTGGAAATGGTCGACGGCACCACACTGTCGCATTCGCTGGCCGGGCGTCACGCCATCAAGTTCTGATGTTTTCCCGGACGGGGCCATTCGGCCCCGTCTTTTTTTTGCCAAAAATCTCCCGCCGTCCGCTTGAAAAACAAGACCCTGACCCTCATCTGATCCTCATTGTTCGATTTTGGTAGCCATTGTCTTTTGAGGTAATCAATGAGTATGAAAGGTCAAGAAACCCGCGGGTTCCAGTCTGAAGTAAAACAGCTGCTTCATTTGATGATCCATTCGCTGTACTCCAACAAAGAAATTTTCCTGCGCGAGCTGATTTCCAACGCCTCTGACGCCGCCGACAAGCTGCGCTTTCGCGCCCTGTCCGCGCCAGAGCTGTACGCCGGCGACGGCGAGCTGCGCGTACGCTTGTCCTTCGATAAAGAGCAGCGCACCCTCACCATCGCCGACAACGGCATCGGCATGTGCCGCGAAGAAGTGATCGAAAACCTCGGCACCATCGCCAAGTCCGGCACCAAAGCGTTCCTGGAATCCATCGGTTCCGACCAGGCGAAAGACAGCCAGCTGATCGGCCAGTTCGGCGTCGGTTTCTACTCGGCGTTCATCGTGGCGGACAAAGTGACCGTGCGCACCCGCGCCGCCGGCGCCGCCGATGACGAAGGCGTGTTCTGGGAGTCCGCCGGCGAAGGCGACTACACCATCGCCGATATCACCAAAGAGACCCGCGGCACCGAAATCACCCTGCATCTGCGCGAAGGCGAAGATGAGTACCTCGACGCCTGGCGCCTGCGCTCGGTGATCGGCAAATATTCCGATCACATCGCCTTGCCGGTAGAGATCGAAAGCAAAAACGAAGAAGACGATACCGTCACCTGGGAGAAGATCAACAAGGCGCAGGCCCTGTGGACCCGAAGCAAGGCGGACGTGACCGACGAAGAGTACAAAGAGTTCTACAAGCACATCGCTCACGACTTCACCGATCCGCTGAGCTGGAGCCACAACCGGGTGGAAGGCAAGCAGGAGTACACCAGCCTGCTGTATATCCCGGCGCAGGCGCCGTGGGACATGTGGAACCGCGATCACAAGCACGGCCTGAAGCTGTACGTGCAGCGCGTGTTCATCATGGACGACGCCGAGCAGTTCATGCCGAACTACCTGCGCTTCGTGCGTGGCCTGGTCGATTCCAACGATCTGCCGCTGAACGTGTCGCGCGAGATCCTGCAAGACAGCCGCGTGACGCAAAACCTGCGCGGCGCGCTGACCAAGCGCGTGCTGCAGATGCTGGATAAGCTGGCCAAAGACGACGCCGAAGGCTACCAGAAATTCTGGCAGCAGTTCGGTCTGGTGCTGAAAGAGGGCCCGGCGGAAGACAACGGCAACCAGGAAGCGATCGCCAAGCTGCTGCGCTTTGCCTCCACCCACGGCGACAGCTCGGCGCAGACCGTGTCGCTGGAAGAGTATGTCGGCCGCATGGCGGAAGGGCAGGAGAAGATTTACTACATCACCGCCGACAGCTACGCCGCCGCCAAGAGCAGCCCGCACCTGGAGCTGTTCCGCAAGAAAGGCATCGAAGTGTTGCTGCTGTCCGATCGCATCGACGAGTGGATGATGAGCTACCTGACCGAGTTCGACGGCAAGCCGTTCCAGTCGGTCAGCAAAGCGGATGAAACGCTGGATAAACTGGCGGATGAAACCGAAGAGCAGAAGGCCGCCGAGAAGCAGCTGGAACCCTTCATCGAGCGCGTGAAAACCCTGCTGGGCGAGCGCGTGAAGGATGTGCGCCTGACGCACCGCCTGACCGATACGCCGGCGATCGTGGTAACCGACGCCGACGAAATGAGCACCCAGATGGCCAAGCTGTTCGCCGCCGCCGGCCAGCAGGCGCCGGAGGTGAAGTACATTTTCGAACTTAACCCGGAGCATGCGTTGGTCAAACGAGCATCCGATGTGGGCGATAACGAACATTTCGCCGAATGGATCGACCTGTTATTGGATCAGGCGCTGCTGGCTGAACGCGGCACGCTGGAGGATCCGAACCTGTTCATCCGCCGCATGAATAAGTTACTGTCCGCCTAAAGCTGAAGATATGCGCCCTTAACGGCACCGTTAGGGGCGCATTGTCGATTTTTCCCCGCTTTTTCTCGCCTTTTGCTTGCCCGCTTTTTTGCACATTCCGCAATCGATTTCCTTCGCGCGCCTTGAGCCTGCCCCCCCTGAAATGGTATCGTTGAGCGTTTTCGCAATTTTATAAAAACTACATAGCAAGGGGATTTACGCAATGCGTATCATTCTGCTGGGCGCTCCGGGCGCTGGTAAAGGTACTCAGGCTCAATTCATCATGGAGAAATACGGCATTCCGCAAATCTCCACCGGTGATATGTTGCGCGCAGCCGTGAAGGCCGGCAGTGAACTGGGCAAGCAGGCGAAAGAGATCATGGACGCCGGCAAGCTGGTGACCGATGAGCTGGTGATCGCGCTGGTCAAAGAGCGCATCGCTCAGGAAGATTGCCGCAAGGGCTTCCTGCTGGACGGTTTCCCACGCACCATTCCGCAGGCTGACGCGATGAAAGAAGCCGGCATCAACGTGGACTTCGTGCTGGAGTTCGACGTGCCGGACGAGCTGATCGTTGACCGCATCGTTGGCCGCCGCGTGCACGCGCCGTCCGGCCGCGTATACCACGTGAAGTTCAATCCGCCGCAGGTGGAAGGCAAAGACGACGTGACCGGCGAAGAGCTGACCACGCGCAAGGACGATCAGGAAGAGACCGTGCGCAAGCGCCTGGTGGAATACCATCAGATGACCGCGCCGCTGATCTCTTACTACAGCAAAGAAGCGGCAGCGGGTAACACCCAATACCGCAAAATCGACGGCACCCGCAAGGTCGCCGAAGTGAGCGCAGAGCTGGCGACCATCCTCGGTTGATCGCAAGCGGATTGTGCATGACGCCGGGCCTGTGGCCCGGCGTTTTTTTTTGCCGTTTTCCTGCCAAATTGTGATCGCGGCGGCTTGTTGCGGCCGTGCCCATTAATCGCCCGCGCCAAATGGCGTATAACAAGCCTGCGTTTTCACCCTCAGCAGGGAGCCGGGCATGCTCAGACAAACCAATCTTCTGGCGGAAGCCACCGCGCGCCAGATCGTCCAGCGGGCGATGGGCATCATCAGCCATTCCGTCAACGTGATGGACAGCAACGGTGTGATCATCGCCTCCGGCAACCCGCAGCGCCTGTTCCAGCGCCATGAAGGCGCGGTGCTGGCGCTGGCCGAGAATCGGGTGGTGGAAATCGACCGCGCCACCGCCGAGCATCTGAAGGGTGTGCGGCCCGGCATCAACCTGCCGTTCAGCTTTCGCAACCAGCGGGTGGGGGTGATCGGCATCTCCGGCGAACCGGCCGAGGTGCGCGCCTACGCCGAGCTGGTGAAGATGGCGGCGGAGTTGATGGTGGAGCAGGCGGCGCTGCTGGATCAGCACCAGTGGGAAAAGCGCTACCGGGAAGAGCTGGCGAATCAGCTGCTGCAGCCGCAGCCGAACACCGCGTCGCTGCAAGCGATGGCGGCGTATCTGGGATTGGATCTGCGCCAGGCGCGCATCGTGTGGATCGTCGAGCTGCAAGAGGCGCAGCCGCACCTGCTGCGCGAGCTGCTGGCGGAGCTGGAGGCCACCCAGCGCGATGCGTTGATCGCCATTACCGGCTTCAATGAAATGACCCTGCTGCGCCCGGCCTGCATGGCGCAGGGTGAATGGAGCCTGAAGCTGGAACGCCAGCAGGCGCAGCGTTTGCAAAACCAACTCAAACACCGCTTTCGGGTGCGCTTGATCGTCGGCGGTTTTTATGACGATCCGCAAAGCGCCTACCGTTCCAGCCTGACGGCACGCGCCACCCAGGCGATGGCGCAGCGCCTGAAACTGCGTCACGCCACGCTGTTCTACCACGACTACCCGCTGCCGTCGCTGTTGTGCGATTTGGGGGAGGACTGGCGCGCGCAGGAGCTGGGGCGCCCCTGGCGAACGCTGGGCGAACAGGACGAAAAAGGCGTGCTGCGCGGCACGCTGCGCCACTATTTTTCGCAGAATTGTGATCAGACGCAGACCGCCGCGCAGCTGCATATCCACGTCAATACCCTGCGCTATCGCCTGCAGCGCATCGAAGCGATAACCGGCATGAAAATCAATCAATTAACCGACGCTCTGCGGTTGTATATCGGCATGCTGATGCACGACTGAGTTGTGCCAACCCACAAATTCCACGCCGTTCACCCGGCGATTTTTTGTTGTTTCCCCTCAGGCCAACGCCGGGCGCGCGGGATATGTTGGCCTGCACATCAACCACGGAGAAAACAACAATGACAACCGTATCCACGCTGGGGGCACTGGTGGCGTTAGCCGTCGCCATCGTCCTGATTCTACGCAAGGTGCCACCGGCTTACGGCATGATCGCCGGCGCGCTGGCGGGCGGGCTGTGCGGCGGCGCCGACCTGGTGCAGACCGTAACGCTGATGATCGGCGGGGCGCAGGGCATCACCAACGCCGTGATGCGCATTCTGGCGGCGGGGGTGCTGGCCGGAGTGCTGATCGAATCCGGCGCGGCGCACACCATCGCCGAAACCATCGTGCGCAAGGTGGGTGAAACCCGCGCGCTGCTGGCGCTGGCGGTGGCTACACTGATCCTGACGGCGGTGGGGGTATTTATCGACGTGGCGGTGATCACCGTCGCACCGATCGCGCTGTCGATCGCCCAGAAGGCCGGCATTTCGCGCGCGGCGATCCTGCTGGCGATGATCGGCGGTGGCAAGGCCGGCAACGTGATGTCACCTAATCCGAACACCATTGCGGCGGCGGACAACTTCCACGTGCCGCTCACTTCGGTGATGATGGCCGGCATCGTGCCGGGGCTGTGCGGCCTGGTGGTGGCCTATCTGCTGGCGCGTCGCCTGAGCGATAAAGGCAGCAAAGTGATGGCCGAAGAGCTGACTCAGCATGCCGAAGGGGCTCGGCCGGGCTTCGCTGCGGCGATCAGCGCGCCGCTGGTGGCGATCCTGCTGCTGTCGCTGCGGCCGCTCGCCGGTATCGCCGTCGATCCGCTGATCGCGCTGCCGGCCGGCGGGTTGGCGGGCGCGCTGCTGATGGGGCGTATCCGCCAGTGCAATCATTTTATGGTCTCCGGCCTGTCGCGCATGGCGCCGGTGGCGATCATGCTGCTCGGCACCGGCACGCTGGCGGGCATTATCGCCAACTCGGCGCTGAAGGATGTCTTGATTAACGGCTTAACGCACACCGGGCTGCCGGCCTGGCTGCTGGCGCCGCTGTCCGGCGCGCTGATGTCGATGGCGACCGCATCGACCACCGCCGGCACCGCCGTGGCTTCCGGGGTGTTCAGCTCTACGCTGCTCGAGCTGGGCGTGAGCGGGCTGGCCGGTGCGGCGATGATCCATGCGGGCGCCACGGTGCTGGATCACCTGCCGCACGGCAGCTTCTTCCACGCTACCGGCGGCAGCGTCAATATGGCGGTGCACGAGCGGCTGAAGCTGTTGCCGTATGAAACGCTGGTGGGATTCACCATCGCGACGATCTCGGCGCTGATGTTTGGCGTATTTAACCTGGCGGGATAAGGAACAGTGATGAAAACGCTGAAAAAAGTGGTTATTGCCCCGGATTCTTTTAAAGAGAGCCTGAGCGCGCTCGGCGTTGCCGACGCCATCGAGCGGGGATTCCGCCAAATTTATCCGCAGGTGCACTACGTGAAGCTGCCGATGGCGGACGGCGGCGAAGGCACGGTGGAGTCGATGGTGGCGGCCACCGGCGGCGAAATCGTCCAGGTGACGGTCACTGGGCCGCTGGGGGAGCCGGTGCAGGGGTTCTATGGCCTGCTGGGCGATGGCGCAACCGCAGTGATTGAAATGGCCGCGGCTTCCGGGCTGCATCTGGCACCGCCTGGCCGGCGCGATCCGCGGATCACCACCAGTTACGGCACCGGCGAACTGATGCTGGCGGCGCTGGAGCGCGGCGTGAAGGCGATCATTCTCGGCATCGGCGGCAGCGCCACTAACGACGGCGGCGCCGGGATGATGCAGGCGCTGGGCGTTAAATTGTTGGATAAGGATCGCCGGCCGCTGCCGGTGGGCGGGGCGGCCCTGGCGCAGCTGGCGCACCTCGATCTCGCCGGGCTGGATGCGCGTTGGCAACGGGTGAGCGTAACCGCCGCCTGCGACGTCGATAACCCGCTGTGCGGCGAAAAGGGCGCCTCGGCGGTGTTTGGGCCGCAGAAGGGGGCGACGCCGGAGATGGTGGCGCAGCTCGATGCGGCACTGCATCACTATGGCGAACTGCTGGAACGAGAAACCGGCCGCGCCGTGCTCACCCAGCCGGGCGCGGGAGCGGCGGGCGGCATGGGGGCGGCGCTGCTCGGCATGCTCAGCGCGCGCTTGCGGCCGGGCATCGAGATCGTCACCGAAACCCTGCGTCTGGATGAGGCGGTGCGCGATGCCGATTTGGTGATCACCGGCGAAGGGCGGCTGGACAGCCAGTCGATCCACGGCAAAACGCCGATCGGCGTGGCGCGGGTGGCCAAGCGCCACGGGGTGCCGGTGATCGCCATCGCCGGCAGCCTGACGCCGGATTACCAGGTGGTGCATCAACACGGCATCGACGCGGCGTTTTCGGTGCTCGACCGCATCGTGACGCTGGAAGAAGCGCTGGCGGACGCCGATCGCAATCTGCAGGTGACGGCGCGCAACGTGGCGGCGGTGTGGCAACTGGCGCAAAGGGAAGGCCCACAGGCATAGCCTGTTGCTGTTATCGGTTTCGACGCAGGACTTTTCCGTTACAATAGCCGGCATTAATGGCTGCTGACATCCCGACCCAGAACGGAATGCCGGCCGGAAAGGAAATGAGGGGAACTGAGATGAAGCAAGAGAAACACGGCGTATTGCTGGTGAACCTGGGCACACCAGATGCGCCGACCTCGTCGGCGGTCAAACGCTATCTGAAGGAATTCCTCAGTGACGATCGCGTGGTCGATACGGCGCCGCTGATCTGGTGGCCGATCCTCAACGGCGCGATCTTGCCGATCCGTTCGCCGCGCGTGGCGAAGCTGTATCAGTCGGTGTGGATGGAAGAGGGCTCGCCGCTGCTGGTGTACAGCCGCCGCCAACAGCGGGCGCTGGCGGCGCGCATGCCGAATACGCCGGTGGAGCTGGGCATGAGCTACGGCTCGCCGAGCCTGGCGGAAGCCATCGACAAGCTGCTGGCGCAGGGCGTGACCAACCTGGTGGTGCTGCCGCTCTATCCGCAATATTCCTGTTCCACCAGCGCGGCGGTATGGGATGGCGTGGCGCGGGTGCTGAAAGGCTATCGCCGTTTGCCTTCTGTGGCCTTCATCCGCGATTACGCCGAACATCCGGCCTACATCGCCGCGCTGCAGCAAAGCGTGGAGCGCTCGTTCGCCGAGCACGGCCAGCCGGATCGGCTGGTGCTGTCGTTCCACGGTATTCCCAAACGTTATGCGCGCCTGGGCGACGACTACCCGCAGCGCTGCGAGGACACCCTGCGTGCGCTGAGCGCCACGCTGCCGCTGGCGCCGGAACGCGTGATGATGACGTACCAATCGCGCTTCGGCCGCGAGCCGTGGCTGACGCCGTACACCGATGAGACCCTGAAGGGGTTGCCGGCGCAGGGCGTGAAGCACATTCAGCTGATTTGCCCCGGTTTCTCGGCGGACTGCCTGGAAACGCTGGAAGAGATCAAAGAACAGAACCGCGAGATCTTCCTCAAGGCCGGCGGCGAGAAGTTTGAATATATCTCGGCGTTGAACGACGAGCCGGCGCATATCGATATGATGCAGCAGCTGGTGGCGCAGCGCCTGTAATCATCCATAATCTGTATATTAGATGCATCGTGATCGGGCGGGGATGTGTTAACATTCTCCGCTTGTTAAACCGTCACCACCGCCAATCACATGAAATTTCCTGGTAAACGCAAGTCCAAACACTATTTCCCGGTGAGCGCCCGCGATCCGCTTCTGCAGCAGGCCCAGCCCGAAAGTGAAATCAGCACCTCGTATATCGTCGGCATCGATCAGACGCTGGTGGATATCGAGGCGAAAGTGGACGACGCTTTTGTCCAGCGCTACGGCCTGAGCCTGGGCCACTCTCTGGTGATCGAAGACGACGTCGCCGAGGCGTTGTATCAGGAACTGAATGACAACAACCTGGTTACCCATCAGTTCGCCGGCGGCACCATCGGCAATACCATGCACAACTATTCAGTGCTGGCGGACGATCGCTCGGTGCTGCTCGGCGTGATGTGCAGCAACGTGAAAATCGGCAGCTATGCCTACCGTTACCTGTGCAATACCTCCAGCCGTACCGATCTTAACTATCTGCAGGGCGTTGATGGCGCCATCGGCCGCTGTTTCACGCTGATTGGCGAAAGCGGCGAGCGCACCTTCGCCATCAACCCGGGCCAGATGAACCAGCTGCGCCCGGAAAGCATTCCTGAAGAGGTGATCGCTGGCGCGTCGGCGCTGGTGCTGAGCTCTTATCTGGTGCGCTGCAAGGAAGGGGAGCCGATGAAGGTCGCCACCCTGCAGGCGATCGAATACGCCAAAAAACACGACGTGCCGGTGGTATTGACGCTGGGCACCAAGTACGTGATCGCCGACAACCCGCAGTGGTGGCGCGACTTCCTGAAGGAAAACGTGACGATTCTGGCGATGAACGAAGACGAAGCGCTGGAGCTGACCGGGCTGAGCGATCCGTTGACCGCCTCGGACATGGCGCTGGAGTGGGTGGATCTGGTGCTGTGCACCGCCGGGCCGAACGGCCTGTATATGGCGGGCTACACCGAAGAGGCCAACAAGCGCCAGACCCAGCACCCGCTGCTGCCGGGGCATATCGCCGAGTTCAACCGCTACGAATTCAGCCGCGCCATGCGCCGTGAACACTGTGAAAATCCGCTGCGCGTTTATTCGCACATCGCGCCGTATATGGGCGGGCCGGAGAGGATCATGAACACCAACGGCGCCGGCGACGGCGCGCTGTCGGCGTTGCTGCACGATATTGCCGCCAACGGCTATCACCGCCATAACGTGCCGAATTCCAGCAAGCACGTGCGCAGCTACCTGACTTATTCCTCCCTGGCGCAGGTGTGCAAATACGCCAACCGCGTCAGCTACCAGGTGTTGAACCAGCATTCGCCGCGCCTCACCCGTGGCCTGCCGGAGCGGGAAGACAGCCTGGAAGAGTCCTACTGGGAGCGTTAACCCGCTGAAAAAGAAAAGGTCCGGCAATGCCGGACCTTTTTTGTGCGCCGTGGCGCTTCAGATCGGACAGCCGCCCATTTTTTCTTCTTCGCTCAGGGTGTCCAGCTGCAGGATGTTCAGCATGCTGTTGGCGATCTCCCGTTCGCCCATCACTACCTGATTAGCGCCGCGATCGGTGATGTAGGCCACTTCGTCGTCGTAGTGGGCGCGGGCGATGATCTCGATGTTCGGCCGCTTGGCGCGCGCCGAGGCGACGATCTCGCCGGCCTCATAGCCGTTGGGGATGGTCAGCAGCAGCCAGCGCGCGCAGTCGAGCCGCGCCAGATCCATCACTTCCGGATTGGCGGCGTTGCCCAGCACCGTCTTGATGCCCTGTTCGCGCAGCGCTTCCACCCGTGGGCGGGAGTTCTCGATCACCACCAGCGGAATACCCGCCTCGGCCAGTTTGCCGCCCAGCAGGCTGCCGACACGGCCATAGCCGACCACCAGCGCGTGGTTGCACATGTCCACCGGGATCTGCTTCTCTTCTTCCACCGCCTCTTCGAGAATTTGCTCTTCGATGGTTTCGGTTTTGGCCAGATAGCGCTCCAGCAGGGTGAACAGCAGCGGGTTGAGCATGATGGACAAAATGGCGCCGGCCAGCACCAGATTGCGCCCGTGTTCCGACATCATGCCGAGCGCGATGCCGAGGCCCGCCAGAATAAAGGCGAACTCGCCGATCTGCGCCAGGCTGGCGGAAATGGTCAGCGCGGTGCGCTTGGAGTGACCGAACATTTTCACCAACAGGAACGCGGCGGCAGATTTGCCGAACACGATGATTGCCAGCGTCGCCAGCACCGCCAGCGGTTCGTTAATCACGATCATCGGATCGAACAGCATGCCGACCGAGACGAAGAACAGCACCGCGAACGCGTCGCGCAGCGGCAGGGTGTCGTGCGCCGCACGGTGGCTCAGTTCGGACTCGTTCAGCACCATGCCGGCGAAGAAGGCGCCCAGCGCGAAGGAGACGTCGAACAGCTTCACCGCGCCGTAGGCGATGCCGAGCGCCAGCGCCAATACCGCCAGGGTGAACAGCTCGCGCGAGCCGGTGCTGGCGGTTTTCGACAGGATCCACGGCACCAGGCGGCGGCCGACCACGATCATCAACGCAATGAAGGCGATGACCTTACCGATGGTCAGCGCCAGCTCCATCAGCAGCTGGCTGCTGCTGGCGTTGTCGTTGCCCAGCATATTGCCGAAGGCGGGCAGCAAGACCAGCGTCAGCACCATCGCCAAATCTTCGACGATCAGCCAGCCGATGGCGATTTGCCCGCGCTGGCTGTCGATCAGCTGCCGTTCCTCCAGGGCACGCAGCAGCACCACGGTGCTGGCGGTGGAGAGGCAGAGGCCGAACACCAGACCGGAGATCAGATCCCAGCCGAGCAGCTTGGACAGCCCCATACCGAGCAGGGTAGCGACGGCTATCTGCGCCACGGCGCCGGGAATGGCGATAGATTTTACTGCGAGGAGGTCTTTCAAAGAGAAGTGCAGGCCAACACCGAACATCAACAGGATAACGCCGATTTCCGCCAGTTCCGGCGCCAGTGAGGTATCGGCGACGAAACCGGGGGTGAACGGGCCGGCGAGCACCCCTGCGGCCAGATACCCCACCAGAGGGGAGATGCGCAGGCGGTTCGCCAGCATGCCGAGGAGGAAGGCGAGTACTAACCCTCCGACGATGGTGGTGATGAGCGGTGTTGAATTATGCATCCATACTCCTTCTGGCTATGCATCGCGGCACGGGAGAAACGCAACAAAGTTACGAAAAGATACATTTAGTTTATTGCATTTGTTCGCGGCTTGCTTGGCTAATTTGGCCTTTTTTGTAAAAAAGCAGAGGATTTCACTTAAGGCGCGGCAATGAGGAGATTTTGTGTCAGATAAGCCAAATAACATTGGTTTATCCGTGGGATAACCCGGATGAATAAATAATTTCATCCGGGCATTCAGCGGGGTTATTGCGCTTTATGCTCCATATTGGGCAGTAGCGCCGTGATAATGCCGATCAGCGGCAGGAAAGCACAGATTTGGTAGACCAGCTCGATACTGGTCAAATCGGCGACATAACCAAGAACTGCCGCACCTAACCCACCCATACCGAAAGCAAAACCGAAGAATAAGCCGGAAACCATGCCGACTTTACCGGGGATCAGCTCCTGCGCATAGACCAGGATGGCGGAGAACGCCGAGGCGAGAATAACCCCGATGATCACCGTCAAAATGCCGGTCCAATACAGGGATGCATAGGGTAAAACAAGGGTAAACGGTGCCGCACCGAGAATGGAGCCCCAAATAACATATTTGCGCCCTATCTTGTCACCGAGAGGCCCGCCGATAATGGTGCCGGCCGCCACTGCGAACAGGAAGGCGAACAGGTGAATCTGTGCATTCTGCACCGAAACGCCGAACTTATGTATCAGATAAAAGGTGTAATAGCTGCTGATGCTGGCAAGATAGAAGTATTTGGAGAAAATCAGCACCAGCAGGATGCCCAGCGAGTAGGCAACGGTACGTTTTGGCAGCGGTTTCAGCAGCGACGGGCTTTTCGGCTGCCCTTTAGTTGCCCGGTGCTGATGTTGATACCACTTGCTGACCTGCAGCAACACCACGATCGCCAGCAGCGCCGCCAGCGAGAACCAGGCGACGTTGCCCTTGCCGTAAGGCGCGATGATCAGCGCCGCCAGCAGCGGGCCGAGCGAGCTGCCGAAGTTGCCGCCGACCTGGAACAGCGACTGCGCCAGGCCGTGCCGACCGCCGGAGGCCATGCGCGCCACGCGCGAGGATTCCGGGTGGAAGACCGATGAGCCGGTGCCCACCAGCGCCGCCGCCAGCAGCACCAGCGGGAAGGTGCTCGCTACCGACAGCAGCAGCAGGCCGGACAGGGTAAAGCCCATGCCGATCGGCAGCGAGTAAGGCTGCGGGTGTTTATCGGTGTAATAGCCAATCAGCGGCTGCAGCAGCGAGGCCGTCAGCTGATAGGTCAGGGTAATCATGCCGATCTGTACGAAGCTGAGGTGAAAATCGGCTTGCAGGATCGGGTAAATCGCCAGGATCAGCGACTGGATCATATCGTTGAGCAGGTGAGACACGCTGATGGCGCCAAGGATGGAGAAGGCGGTTCCCTTCACCGCGCTGCCCTTGGCGGGCGGCATCGCGCTTTGGCTACTGTCGGTCATATTATTATTAGCCTGATAAGTTGTTGAGCACAGAGATGACATCTTAGGCAGGACGCTCAATTTTTACCATATCTGAAATAATCAGACTCACATCGCAAAAATTTGAAATCAGCTGTCATTAATTCGCGCTACAATTTCGCCCTCATCATAAAAGCCATTTAATACACGGAGATCCGCCATGCGCTTTTCGCTGAAAACCACCGCATGCGCGTTGGCCGTTTCCCTGACGTTGCTGTCGGGGGCTGCCAGTGCCTGGGAAAAGGATAAGACCTACGCCATCACCATTCTGCACACCAACGATCATCACGGTCACTTCTGGCAGAACGATCACGGCGAATACGGCCTGGGCGCGCAGAAAACGCTGGTGGACGGCATTCGTCAGGAAGTGGCGGCGCAGGGCGGCAGCCTGCTGCTGCTGTCGGGCGGCGATATCAACACCGGCGTGCCGGAATCGGACCTGCAGGACGCCGAGCCGGACTTCCGCGGCATGAACCTGGTGGGTTACGACGCGATGGCGATCGGCAACCACGAATTCGACAACCCGCTGAGCGTACTGCGCCAGCAGGAAAAATGGGCGACCTTCCCGCTGCTGTCCGCTAACATCTATCAGAAAAGCACCGGCCAGCGGCTGTTCAAGCCTTACGCCTTGTTCGACAAGCAGGGCATCAAGATCGCGGTGATCGGCCTGACGACCGACGACACAGCCAAGATTGGCAATCCGGAATACTTCACCGACATGGAGTTCCGCGTGCCGGCGCAGGAAGCGAAGCAGGTGGTGGAGCAATTGCGCAAGGACGAGAAGCCGGACGTGATCATCGCCGCTACCCACATGGGGCACTATGACAACGGCGAGCACGGCTCCAACGCGCCGGGCGACGTGGAGATGGCGCGCAGCCTGCCGGCCGGGTATCTTGACATGATCGTCGGCGGCCACTCGCAGGATCCGGTGTGCATGGCCGGCGACAACCGTAAGCAGGTGGATTATGTGCCGGGCACGCCGTGCTCGCCGGATCGCCAGAACGGCACCTGGATCGTGCAGGCGCATGAGTGGGGCAAATACGTGGGCCGCGCCGACTTCGAATTCCGCAACGGTGAGCTGAAGCTGGTGCATTATCAGCTGATCCCGGTGAACCTGAAGAAGAAGGTGGAGAAGGCGGACGGCACCAGCGAGCGCGTGTATTACACCCAGCAGATCGCGGAAGATCCGACCATGATGAAGCTGCTGACGCCGTTCCAGGAGAAGGGCAAAGAGCAGCTGAGCGTGAAGATCGGCAGCGTTAACGGCAAGCTGGAGGGCGATCGCAGCAAGGTGCGCTTCGTGCAAACCAACCTGGCGCGGGTGATGTTGGCCGCGCAGAGGGAGCGCGCCGATGCTGACTTCGCGGTGATGAGCGGCGGTGGGGTGCGTGATTCCATTGAAAGCGGCGATATCACCTACAAAAACGTGCTCAAGGTACAGCCGTTCGGCAACACCCTGGTGCATGTCGATATGAAAGGCCGTGAGGTTGAGCAGTACCTGGCGGTAGTGGCCAACATGAAGCCGGATTCCGGTGCCTACGCCCAGTTCGCCAACGTCAGCCTGGTGGCGGACGGCAAGGGCGTCAGCGAGGTGAAGATCAACGGCCAGCCGCTGCAGGCGGATAAAACCTACCGCATGGCGACGCTGAACTTCAACGCGCTGGGCGGCGACGGCTATCCGAAGCTGGACGGGCTGCCGAGCTACGTCAACACCGGCTTTATCGATGCCGAGGTGCTCAAGCAGTACATCGAGAAACACTCGCCGCTGGATGCGGCGGCTTATGAACCGAAGGGCGAAATCGTTTATCGCTAATCGCCACCGCAGCGGCCTGCTCCCCATGGGCGGGCCGCCTGTTTTCCCGCCGAAATCCTCCTTCAAACGCACGCAAAAGTCGCCGCCGCCGCCTTCCAATGATAGCCTGAGCAACAATTTGGTTTTGATAACGCAAGCAGGGAGATGACATGTTGAAAACCGCAGGCTGGCTGCTGCCCGCCATCCTGGCTCTGGCGGGGTGTTCGTCATCCGGCCAACGCCATGAGCAAACGCTCAGCCAGGCGCTGGCGGCCATCGGCCAAGACAAGGCGCTGGTTGGCGCGTCGAGCGGCGTGATGGTGCGTGATGCCGACAGCGGCACCGTGCTGTATCAGGCGCACGCGCAGCAGCGCCTGGCGCCGGCTTCCAACATGAAGATGTTCACTTCTCTGGCGGCGTTCGGCGTGCTGGGGGCGGATTACCGGTTTGAAACCCGGCTGCTGACCACCGGCGAGCAGCGCGGCGACATCTTGCAGGGGGATCTCTATCTGCAGGGCAGCGGCGATCCGACGTTGCACCCTGACGATCTCGACACCTTCGCCGCCACGCTGGCGCAGCGCGGCATTCGCCATATTCATGGGCGGCTGATCCTGGACGCCAGCGCGTTCGATCAAACGCCCTTCGGCGCCGGCTGGAGCTGGGACGACGAACCCTTCGCTTTCGGCGCGCCGATCTCGGCGCTGAACTACGCCTTTACCCCCGGTGGCGATATCAACGTGGTGCGGGTGGACGTGCAGCCGGGGGCCCGCGCCGGTGCGCCAGGGCGGGTGGGTTTCTATCCCGCCAATGACGCGGTGACGCTGGTCAACCGCACCACCACCGGCGGCGACACCGCACTGACGTTCGATCGCCAGCCGGGCAGCAACCGAATCGTGGTCAGCGGCACCATCGCCGCGCAGGCGGAGACCCGCTCGCGATTGATCACCGTCGATCAACCGGCCCGCGTGATCGGCGCCTTATTGCAACATACGCTGCGCGCGCACGGCATCACGCTGCGCGGTAACGCGGAAGAGGGCGTGACCCCTGCCGATGCCCGGTTGCTGGCCGAAAAAACCTCGCCGCCGCTCTCTCGCCTGGCCGTCACCTTCCTGAAGGTGTCCAACAACGGTTACGGCGAGGTACTGACCAAGGCGATGGGCCGCAAGACGCAGGGCAAGGGGGATTGGGCCGCCGGCCTGCAGGCGATCGGCCAGTTTGTGCAAAGCCAGGGCATCGCGGCCGGCGCGTACCGTCAGGTAGACGGTTCCGGGCTGTCACGCATGAACCAGATCACGGCGCAGCAGCTGACGACGCTGCTGCTGGCAGCCAGGAAACAGCCGTGGTTTGCCGCCTGGTATAATGCCTTGCCCATCGCGGGCCAGCCGGGGTTGCTGGTGGGCGGTACGCTGCAGAGCCGCATGGTGAAGACGGCGGCGGCGGGCCGCGCCCACGCCAAGAGCGGTTCCATGACCGGGGTCTCGTCGCTCAGCGGCTATGTCGACTCGGCGACCGGACGGCCGCTGGCGTTCGCCATCATCAGCAACAACTATCTGGTGCCCGGCGCGGAGGTGAAGGCGCTGGAGGACCGCCTGGTCGAGACGCTGGCGGCCTGTGACGCTACGGTGGTGTGCCGCTGAGCGCGCGGCGTCAGTCGCGCTTGGCGATGTCGGCGAAGCTGCCGGCCAGCAGGCGGCACAGATCGGCGGCGGCCAGCTCGATGTCCAGCCCGCGTTTGCCGCCGGAAACGTAGATGGTGGCGAACGCTTGCGCCGGGCTGTCGATCACCGTCGGCAGCCGTTTTTTCTGCCCCAGCGGGCTAATGCCGCCCACCAGATACCCGGTGACGCGCTGCGCCAGCTGCGGATCGGCCATCTCGGCCTTTTTGGCGCCGAGGGCGCGGGCGACCTTTTTCAGATCCAGCTGGGTGGCGACCGGCGTGACCGCCACCGCCAGGTGTTTGGCGTCGCCGTTCAGCGCCACCAGCAAGGTTTTGTAAACCCGATCGGCATCCAGCCCCAGCTTTCTCACCGCTTCGTCGCCGAAATTAGTTTCGTCGCTGTCGTGGTGATACGGATGAAGGGTAAAGGTGACCTTTTGTTTTTCGAGCAGAACGACTGCGGGCGTCATGATGTGTTGTCCAGAATGCCCCCTGCGGGGGAAGGGTGATAACCAGCTTTAAAAATACAAAAATCCGACCTGCCCGGCAACCTGAGCGGCTGTTACATAAAGCGGGTTGCCAAGATATTCACCGGGTTGCTACCCTGTTTACTGTAACCGTTAACACGGTTGCTATGCGTATAACTAGAATACAAGAAATTCCTCTTTGACTGGCCAATAGCGATATTGGCCTCTTTTTTAGCCCTGCGGCTGCAGCATCGCCGGCAGGTTATCCTCGCCGTACAGGTGCAATGCGCCAACCGCCACCACATAGTCCCCGGCCGGCAGCGCCTCCAACTGACGCCGCCAGTCGCGATTGCGCTGATGCATCAGCACGTCGTACAGCCCGGCGCTGAAGGTGGCGGGCAGGGTGTCCAGCGTGCCGCGCGGTTTGGCGTCCAGCCACCAGCTCACCATGGTTTGCAGCAGCCGCGCGTTGGTGTGCCAGTGCTCCAGCGTATCGCGCAGCAGCGCAATGCCACCTTCCGGCAGCTGTTCCAGCATCGCCAGCTGCTGCTGCGCCCCTTCCAGCTCGATCACCGGTTTGTCCTGCGCCCGGGCGGCCTGCAGCAGCTGATAGTCCACGCCGTACTCTGCCCGCAGCCCCAGACGCTGAGCCTGGCGCGCCTGCATCATCAGCGCGACCTGCCAGCCGGGCAGGGTGGCGAAGGCGTCTGGATCGGCGCCAAGCTCATGGCACAGCGCCAGCAGCCGTTGATATTCTTCGGCGGACAGGCGCTGTTCCAGCGCCGGCTGCAGCTCGGCGTGGTCGAAAGGCGAGGCGGAATCGGTGATATCGGCTTCGACGATCAGCGCGTCGGCCTGTTGCAGCCGGGCGGCCAGCCGGGGCGGCAACGGCGACATATCGACGGTGCCCATATGGATGCTGCCCACCAGATGCAGCCGACGATCGCCCGGCAGAGTGATGTCCAACGCCGGATAAGCGTAACGTTTGGGCGAGATCAGGCCGAGAAAGGCGGCGAGGCGGCGTAACAGTTGACCCATACGGCGTGGCTCCTGAATAACGGGTGCGCGTTTCAGCATGAAAGGCGAGGGAAAATCGTCATTCATGCTAAACGCTATCCGCCGCGCAGGAAAGCCCGGAAAACAGCGGGGCGCCATGACGGCGCCCCGGCGATCACTTCCTGGGTTTAAAACGCAGCAGCCGGTTGGCGTTGCTGACTACGGTAATCGACGACAGCGCCATCGCCGCGCCCGCCACTACCGGGCTGAGCAGCGTGCCGGTCAGCGGATAGAGCACGCCGGCGGCGATCGGGATACCCAGCGTATTGTAGATAAAGGCGCCGAACAGGTTCTGCTTCATGTTGCGCAGCGTGGCCTTCGACAGCGCTACCGCATCCGCCACGCCGTGCAGGCTGTGGCGCATCAGGGTGATGGCGGCGGTCTCGATGGCGATGTCGCTGCCGCCGCCCATCGCGATGCCCACGTCGGCCTGCGCCAGCGCCGGGGCGTCGTTGATGCCGTCGCCGACCATCGCCACGCGCTGGCCTTGCGCCTGCAACTGCTTGATCGCCGCCGCTTTGCCGTCCGGCAGCACCCCGGCAATCACCCGATCGATGCCGGCCTCTTTGGCGATGGCGTTGGCGGTCACCGGGTTGTCGCCGGTCAGCATCACCAGCTGATAGCCCTGCTGGTGCAGGCGCTGCAGCGCCGCGACGCTGTCCTCGCGCAGCGGATCGCGAATGGCGAACAGTGCGGCCGGTTTACCGTTAACGGCCAGCAGCACCGGCGTCACGCCGCGTTCGGCCTGGGCGCGCATCGGCGCTTCCAGTTCGGCGGTCGCAACCTGATGCTGCTCCAGCATCGCGGCGTTGCCCAGCAGCACCGGCATGCCGTCGATCTCCCCGCTGACGCCGGCGCCGCGCAGGGTGCGGAACTGCGCGACCTGCGGCAGCGTTTGCCCGGCGGCGCGTTCCATGATGGCGCGCGCCAGCGGGTGGTTGGAGCCTTGCTCCAGCGCGGCGGCCCAGCCGATCGCCTGCTGCTCGCTGACCTGATTGAAGGTCAGGACCTCCACCACCTGCGGTTTCCCTTCGGTCAGGGTGCCGGTTTTGTCGAACACCAGGGTGTCCAGCTGGCTGGCCTGCTGCAGGGCGTCGGCGTCGCGTACCAGCACGCCGAACTCCGCCGCGCGGCCGACGCCGGAGATGATCGACATCGGCGTCGCCAATCCCAAGGCGCACGGACAGGCGATGATCAGCACCGTGGTGGCGATCACCAGCGTGTAGACCAGCTGCGGCTGCGGGCCGAAGAAGTACCACATCGCCGCGCTGAACAGGGCGATCGCCACCACCGCCGGCACGAACACCGCCGAGACGCGGTCGGCCAGTTGGCCGATCGCCGGTTTACTGCTCTGCGCCTGGCGCACCAGTTTGATGATGCGCGCCAGCGTGGTTTGGCTGCCGATGGCGGCGGCGCGGAACAGCACGCTGCCGTCATCGACCACCGTCCCGGCATGCACCGTGTCACCGGCACCTTTCTGCTGCGGCACCGCTTCGCCGGTCAGCATCGCTTCATCGAGCCAGACTTCACCCTGCACGATTTCACCGTCGACCGGCACGCGATCGCCGGTGGTCAGCCGCAGCGTCATGCCGAGCTGCACCTCCGCCAGCGGAATATCGCGCTCGCCGTCGTCGGTTACCAACCGCGCGGTAGGCGGCGTCAGATCCAGCAACCGCTCCAGCGCCTGCGAAGAACGCTGACGGGCGCGCTGCTCCAGCGCATGGCCGAGGTTGATCAAACCGATGATCATCGCGCTGGCCTCGTAATAGAGGTGGCGCGCCTCCATCGGGAAGAAATCGGGCCAAATGTTGACGGCGATCGAGTAAAGCCAGGCAGCACCGGTGCCGAGCGCCACCAGGGTGTCCATGGTGGCGCTGCCGTTCATCAGCGCGCGCCAGGCGTTTCGGTAGAAGTGCCCACCGGCGAACACCATCACTGCCAGGGTGATGACGCCGACCAGCAGCCAGGGTCGCTGGGTCTCCGGCGTCAGCGTCATGCTGCCGCCGAACAGCCCCCAGGCCATCAGTGGGATACCCAACGCCAGACCCAGCGCCGCCTGCCAGCTAAAGCGCTTCATGTTGGCGCGTGCGGTCTGCTGCTGGCGCTCGCGGCGTTCGGTTTCATCCTGAATCATTTCGGCGCCGTAGCCGGCTTTTTCCACCGCCGCCACCAGCGCCTGCGCATCGGCGGCGCCGGTCACCAGCGCGCTGCGTTCCGCCAGGTTGACGCGCGCATGCTCTACGCCGGGAACGCTTTGCAGCGCCTGCTGCACTTTATTGACGCAGCTGGCGCAGGTCATGCCGCTGAGCAGCAGCTGTACGCTGTCGTCCGCGCCGTCGGTTGCCGGAAGGGGAGATTGCGCCGCTGGCTGAACGTCCGGCAACGAAGGTGTTGCGTCAGTCAACGGCTCAGTTTTTGGGGCGACGGCGCCCGCTACGCTGGCGTGATAGCCGGCATCTTCCACCGCGGCGATCAGCGCCTGCGGATCGGCATCGCCGTATACTTTCGCGCCGTCGATAGCGACATCGGCGGCGAACACGCCCGGCACCGCTTCCAGCGCCTTGCGGGTGGTGCCGACGCAGTGCATGCAGCTCAGGCCGCTCAGCTGCAGTTCGGTATCGGCGTGCGGCGCGACTTCGGCCTGATAGCCGGCGGCGATCACGCTGTCGATCAGCGCGCTGTCCGGCGCGTCGCCGGTCACTTTGGCGTAATGCACGTTAACGTCCGCCTGTTCGACATCGCTGCGGCTTTCCAGGGCTTTTTTCACCCGCTGCGCGCAGTTCATGCAGGACAGCCCCTGCAATGCCAGCATAGTGGTGTGTGACATGATTGAACTCCTTGCTTAAAGGGCGGTGTTTAAAGGTTGACCGCCTGACCTGTTTTCACTAAGAATGGAGCTTAAACCTTCCAGCAAGGGTAAGGTCAAGGAGGGAAAATGAATATTAGCGACGTCGCGAAAAAAACCGGGCTAACCAGCAAGACGATTCGTTTTTACGAAGAGAAAGCGCTGATTACCGCCCCGATCCGCAGCGATAACGGTTATCGCCACTATTCCGCCAGGCACGTTGAAGAGCTGACGCTGCTGCGCCAGGCGCGGCAGGTGGGCTTCAACCTGGACGAGTGCCGCGAGCTGGTGGCGTTGTTCAACGATCCGGCCCGCCACAGCGCCGACGTGAAGGCGCGCACGCTGCAGAAGGTGGCGGAGATCGAAAGGCACATCAGCGAACTGGGCGACATGCGCCAGCGCCTGCTGGCGCTGGCCGACCAATGCCCGGGCGACGAGGGGGCGGAGTGCCCCATCATCAACAACCTGGCGGGGTGTTGTCGTTCGAATTAACGGCTGATGGCGCGGATCACCAGCGTGACGCCTTCCACCGCCACCACTTCTACTTCGGTGCCGGCGGGCAGATCTTCTGCCGCCTGCGCGCGCCAGCTGCTGTCGCCGATATTGATGCGCCCCATACCGTTGTGCATCGGCTCCGTCAGCGTAGCGCGGGTGCCGATCAGCTGGCGGTTGCGCTGGTTGAGCACCGGCGAACCGCCGGATGCGGCCGCCGGGCGCCGGCGCAGCCAGTACCACCACAGGTAGGCGACGACGACGGTCAGGACGGCGAAGATCATGCCCTGCCACGCCCAGGAGAGCGGCGGCAGCAGCCAGATCAGAGCGCCGACCAACAGCGCCGCCACGCCGCTCCACAGCAGGTAGCCGCCGGCGCCGAGCATTTCCGCCGCCAGCAACACGCCCCCGAGGGAGAGCCAAAACCACAGCGGATTCGCCGCGATCAGTTCGAGCATGATTATTTGCCTTTGCTTTCTTTCAGCAGTTCGGTAATGCCGCCGATCGAGCCGAGCAGGCTGCTGGCGTCCAGCGGCATCATCACCACTTTGCTGTTGTTGGAGGAACCGATCTTCTGCAGCGCGTCGGTGTATTTCTGCGCCACGAAGTAGTTCACCGCCTGAATGTTACCGCTGGCGATGGCGTCGGACACCAGCTGGGTAGCGCGCGCCTCGGCCTCGGCGGCGCGTTCACGCGCTTCCGCCTGCAGGAACGCCGACTGGCGTTCGCCCTCGGCCTTCAGGATCTGCGATTGTTTCTCCCCCTCGGCGCGCAGAATGGCCGCCTGGCGCACCCCTTCCGCCTCGAGGATGTCGGCGCGCTTGGTACGTTCGGCCTTCATCTGGGCGTTCATCGAGGCGATCAGTTCCGCCGGTGGCCGCACGTCGCGGATCTCGATACGGGTGATTTTCACCCCCCACGGATTGGTCGCTTCATCGACGATGTGCAGCAGGCGGCTGTTGATGCTGTCGCGTTGCGACAGCATTTCGTCCAGCTCCATCGAGCCGAGCACGGTACGGAAGTTGGTCATGGTCAGGTTGACGATCGCCTGTTCGAGGTTGCTGACCTCGTAGGCGGCGCGCGCCGGATCGACCACCTGGATAAAGCACACCGCGTCGATGGCGACGTTGGCGTTATCGCGGGAAATCACCTCCTGCGAGGGAATGTCCAGCACCTGCTCCATCATGTTGATTTTGCGGCCAATGCGGTCCATGAACGGCACCACCAGGTTCAGGCCCGGCATCAGCGTTTTGGTGTAGCGGCCGAAGCGTTCTACCGTCCATTGGAACCCCTGCGGCACAATTTTGACGCCGGCGAACACCACAATCAGTGCGACGACGATCACGATGGGAATAAAAGTAAGCATGCAAACCTCCTGTCAGACATATGTAAACAGATATTACGTCAGCGCCGGAAAAATGCCTACCGTTACCGCGACTTAATCCAGGGCGCTGACCAAACCCGCGATCAGCGGATCCCGCGTCTGGAACAGGCCGATCAGGGTACGCACCGCCTCACCGCCGCGAGCATCGGACCAGGCCAGCGACAGGGGAGAGGGCTGGCGCGGATATTTGAGCTGCTTAGCCACCAGCTCGCCGCTATCAAGGTAAGTTTGGCACAGCTGGCGCGGAAGGAAACCGATCCCGAGACCGCGCAGATGGCACTCCAGCTTGGTGCGCAGGTCCGGCACTTTGATCTCCTGCTGGCCCGACAGCAGCCAGGCGGTGCGCTTGGCCAAATGGCGCGCGGTATCTTCGACGTTGATCGCCGCGTAAGGGCGCAGCTGCGTTTCGTTCAGCGGATCGGCGGCGTCGGCCAGCGGGTGCGTCGGCGCGATGGCGAACACCCAATCGATCTTGCCCAGGGGCAGCACCTTGATGCTGTTTTCCAGCGATTCATTGCCCGCCGCCCCGATCGCCAGATGGCAATCCTCATTCAGCAGCGCGTCCCACACGCCCATGTACACCTGGCGGGAAATATGAAATTGGGTGAACGGGTATTTGGCGTGCAGGTGGGTCAACAGCCCGGCCACGGCGGCGGCGTCATACAGCAGGTTGTTGACAACGATATTCACCTGGTGCTCTACGCCGTCGTTGATTTGCCGCAGTTCGCCCGGCATGGCGTCCAGCCAGGTGTGCCACTGGCGGCAGCGTTCCAGCAAATACTCTCCGGCCGGCGTCAGGTTGACGGTGCGGGTGGTGCGGATAAACAGCTGCGTGCCGATGCTCTCTTCCAGCGTTTTGATGCGGTAGCTGATGGTGGCGGTGGTTTTGTGCAGCAGCTCCGCCGCGCGGGAGAAACTTTGGCACTCGGCAACTTTGATAAACGAACGAATGGTTTCGTGATCCAGCATGAGGGGTCCTTGGCTGACACCGCCTTTTCGGTTATCGGTGAGAAGAATCTACTGATGTTGCGGCGCGATAGGCAGCGGCAAAGCCCAACCCCACGATCCCGGTCACAGAATCACCCGATAGCGATGAACGCGCGCCGCCCCATTTTGCCCGATGATGAATTGAGCGGTTTTTTAATTCATTGATTTAAAGCAATTAATATGGCTCTTCGATCGTAAAGTGTGCGGGTGATCTTGTTGTGGAAAAATTTTCCAAAAAAATGCTGTCAAATTCACCACGCGCTGTCTAGAGTGAAGGCGTTGGGTGAAATATCGCCGTTCAATCGCCGTCTGGGTCATGCGCTTGGGAGAATCACATGGATTTAGTCATCGAAGAATTAACGCCGGCGGCCTTTGCGCCTTACGGCGATGTATTGCAGATAGAGGGCTCGCGTTTCTTTCATATCAATGACGGAAAAACCGAGCGTTATCACGATCTCGCCAAGATAGAGGTGTCCGACGGCAACCGGGTGCTGGCCAGCATCAACCGGGCGGAACCCTGCGATCTGCCGATGACCTTTTCCCTGTTGGAAAAGCATCCGCTCTCGTCGCAGGCCTTTGTGCCGATGAACGGCGAACGCTTCGTGGTGATCGTCGCCGAACCGGGCGAAACCATCCCCATCGGCACGCTGCGCGCCTTTATCACCAACGGCAAGCAGGGAATTAACTATCACCGCAATGTCTGGCACCATCCGCTGTTTGCCTATGCGAAGGTTACCGACTTTTTCACCATCGATCGCGCAGGTGCCGACAACTGCGTGGTCAGCCGCTTGCCGGAGCCGTATCGCATAGTTTTGGCATAGCGCTGGCCGCACGCCGCGCAGGGCGTTTATCATAGCGTCACCCATGCCGTTACTGACAAAGGAAGCTTGAATGACCGAATTACGCAGGAAAGGACGACCCGCCACCGAAGCCGGCGCCACCAAAGGGGCGCAGGCGTTGGATCGCGGGCTGGAGATCCTCCAGTACCTGGCCAACGCCGGGGGGAGTTCGTCGGTTTCCGTGCTGTCCGAAAAGCTGGAGCTGCCGCTGTCCACCACCTTCAGATTGTTGAAAGTGCTGGAGAAATCGGAATTCGTCTTTCAGGATCCACAGCTGGGCTGGTGGCATATCGGCATTCAGTCGTTCACCGTCGGTTCCGCTTACATGAACGATCGCGACGTGGTATCGGTGGCCGGGCCGTTCATGCGCCGGCTGATGTTGCTGTCCGGCGAGACCGCCAACCTGGCGATCCGCAACAATTTCGACGCGGTGCTGATTCGCCAATGCGAGTGCCAGGCGATGGTGCGCATGTGCGCGCCGCTGGGCAGCCGCTTGCCGCTGCACGCCTCGGGCGCCGGCAAAGCGCTGCTGTACCCGCTGGCGGAAGAGGAGATGCTGGATCTGATCGTGCGTTCGGGGCTGCAATCCTACACGCCCAAGACGCTGACCAGCGTGAACCTGCTGCGCAAGGATCTGCATCAGTCGCTGGCGCAGGGCTACACCATCGACGATGAAGAGCACGCGCTTGGCCTGAACTGCCTGGCTTCGGCGATTTTCGATCGCAACAACAACGTGATCGCCGCCATTTCCATCTCCGGGCCGAGTTCGCGGGTCGGCAAGGAGCGGTTCAAGGAGCTGGGCGAACTGGTGGGTGAAGTGGCCAGAGACATCAGCGCCGCGCTGGGCGAATCGCGCAGCAAGGCGTAAACGTCGCGCGCCGGGCTGAACCGGCGCGGAGCAAGACTCCCCGTTTGATGAGCAAACGGGTTTTTTTGACCGCAATTTTAAGTTGGAAAAATTTTCCAATAAATTAAGGAGAGCATCACATGGCAATTATGCGAGCGGTAGACGCGGCAATGCACGTGCTGGAAAAAGAAGGGATCACCACCGCGTTCGGCGTGCCCGGCGCGGCGATCAACCCGTTCTACGATGCGATGCGGCGGCACGGCGGCATCAAACACTACCTGGCGCGGCACGTGGAAGGGGCCTCGCACATGGCGGAAGGTTACACCCGCGCCGCCGCCGGCAACATCGGCTTGTGCATCGGCACCTCCGGCCCGGCGGGCACCGACATGATCACCGGCCTTTACTCCGCCTCCGCCGATTCGATCCCGATCCTGTGCATCACCGGCCAGGCGCCGCGTGCGCGTTTGCACAAAGAAGATTTTCAGGCGGTAGACATCGAATCGATCGCCAAGCCGGTGACCAAGATGGCGGTCACCGTGCAGGAACCGGCGCTGGTGCCGCGCGTGCTGCAGCAGGCGTTCCACCTGATGCGCTCCGGCCGGCCGGGCCCGGTGCTGATCGACCTGCCTTTCGACGTGCAGATGGCGGAGATCGAGTTCGATCCGGACACCTACTCTTCACTGCCCGCCTATAAGCCGGCGGCCACCCAGGCGCAGATCGACAAAGCGCTGGATCTGCTGTGCGCGGCGAAAAAACCGCTGATCATCGCCGGCGGCGGCATTCACAACGCCGACGCGGCGGATTTGCTGCAGCAGTTGGCGGAGATCTGCAACGTGCCGGTGATCCCGACCTTGATGGGCTGGGGCGCCATTCCGGACGATCACCCGCTGATGGCGGGCATGGCGGGCCTGCAAACCTCGCACCGCTACGGCAACGCCAACCTGCTGGATTCGGATCTGGTGTTCGGCATCGGCAACCGCTGGGCCAACCGCCACACCGGCTCGGTGGACAAGTACACCGCCGGGCGCAAGGTGGTGCACATCGATATTGAGCCGACGCAGATTGGCCGGGTGATCTGCCCGGATCTGGGCATCGTCTCCGACGCGCGCATCGCGCTGCAAATGCTGGTGGATACGGCAAAGCGCCGCTTCGAGCGCGGCGAGTTGCCGAATCGCGACGCTTGGTGCGCCGCCTGTCTGCAGCGCAAGCAAACGCTGCTGCGCAAAACCCACTTCGACAACGTGCCGGTCAAGCCGCAGCGGGTGTATGAAGAGATGAACCGCGCCTTTGGCCGCGATGCCTGCTACGTCACCACCATCGGTCTGTCGCAGATCGCCGCCGCGCAAATGCTGCACGTTTTCGAACCGCGTCACTGGATCAACGCCGGCCAGGCCGGCCCGCTGGGCTGGACGCTGCCTGCGGCGCTGGGCGTATGCGCCGCCGATCCGCAGCGCAAGGTGGTCGCGCTGTCGGGCGACTATGATTTCCAATTTATGATTGAAGAGCTGGCGGTCGGCGCACAGTTCAAACTGCCCTATATCCACGTGCTGGTGAACAACGCCTATCTGGGGCTGATCCGCCAGGCGCAGCGTGGGTTCGACATGGATTACTGCGTGCAGCTGTCGTTTGAAAACATTAACAATGCGGAGATTGGCGAGTACGGCGTCGATCACGTCAAGGTGGCGGAAGGGCTGGGCTGCAAGGCGCTGCGGGTGTTCAAACCGGAAGAGATTGCGCCGGCGTTTCGTCAGGCCCAGGAGCTGATGCAGCAGCACCGGGTGCCGGTGGTGGTGGAAATCATCCTGGAGCGCGTCACCAATATTTCCATGGGCACCGAGCTGGATAACGTCAACGAGTTCGAACCGGTGGCGGCAACGCCGGAAGACGCGCCGACCTCGGTCAACTTCTTTGATTACCGTTGAGGAACCTTACCATGCCGAAATTTTCAGCCAACCTGTCCATGCTGTTCACCGAAGTCGATTTCATGCAGCGCTTCCGCCGGGCGAAGGAGCAGGGCTTCAGCGCGGTGGAATACATGTTTCCCTATGACTACCCGATCGCCGCGCTGCGCAGCGAACTGGAGGCGCATCGCCTGAGCCAGGTGCTGTTCAACCTGCCGGCCGGCGACTGGGCAGCGGGCGAACGGGGCATCGCCTGCTTGCCGGGGCGCGAAGCGGAGTTCCGCGACGGCGTTGGGCGCGCGATCGAGTATGCGCAGGCGCTGGGCTGCGATCGCATCAACTGTCTGATCGGCAATCCGGATCCCGCCGTCGGCCGCCACGCCACCGACGAACGGGTGAAAGAGAATCTGAGCTACGCCGCCGACGCTCTGGCGCGGCAGAATATCCGTCTGCTGATCGAACCGATCAACCGTTACGACATGCCGCAGTTCTACCTGCAAACCTCCCGGCAGGCGATCGAACTGATCGAGGCGATCGGCAGCCCCAACCTGTATCTGCAGTACGACCTTTACCACATGCAGCGCATGGAGGGAGAGCTGACGCAGACCCTTGAGCGCCTGCTGGCGAAGATCGACCACATTCAGGTCGCCGACAATCCGGGGCGGCACGAGCCGGGCACCGGTGAAATCAACTGCGAGTTTATCTTCGCGCAGCTGGATCGCATGGGTTATCGCGGCTGGATCGGCTGTGAATACAAACCGCTCACCACCACGGAAAGCGGCCTGTCATGGATTAAAAAATACCTGTCTTGAGGAGATGAAAATGAAAGTGGGATTTATCGGTCTGGGCATCATGGGCGCGCCGATGGCGGAAAAACTGCTGGCGGGTGGGCACACGCTTTACGCCCACACCCGGCATGAGGTGCCGGCGGCACTGTTGCAGCAAGGGGCCATCGCCTGCCGCGATCCGCAGCAGGTGGCGGATGAGGCGGACGTGATCTTTATCATGGTGCCGGATACGCCGCAGGTGGAAGAGGTGCTGTTCGGTGAACGCGGCTGCGCCGCCGGCAAGCTGAACGGCAAAGTGGTGGTGGACATGAGCTCCATTTCACCGCTGGAGACCAAGCGATTCGCGCAGCGTATCAACCAGCTGGGCGCCCAGTATCTGGACGCGCCGGTTTCCGGCGGCGAAGTGGGTGCCAAACAGGGCACGCTGACCATCATGGTGGGCGGCGAGGAAGCGACCTTCGAACGGGTGCAGCCACTGCTGGCGCTGATGGGCAAGAACATCACGCTGATCGGCGGCAACGGCGACGGGCAAACCTGCAAGGTCGCCAACCAGATCATCGTGGCGTTGACCATCGAAGCGGTCTCCGAGGCGCTGGTCTTCGCCTCGCGCGCCGGCGCCGATCCGGCCCGGGTGCGCGAAGCCCTGATGGGCGGTTTCGCCTCGTCGCGCATTCTGGAGGTGCACGGTGAGCGGATGATCAAGCGGGCGTTCGCGCCGGGGTTCCGCATCTCGCTGCACCAGAAGGATCTCAACCTGGCGCTGCAGGGCGCGAAGGCGCTGGCGCTCAGCCTGCCGAATACCGCCACCTGCCAGGAGCTGTTCAACGTCTGCGCCGCCAATGGCGACGGCGAGCTGGATCACTCCGCGCTGGTGCGGGCGCTGGAAATCATGGGCAACCACCGGGTGGCCGGCTAAGAGCACCCCCGGCATTTGATTTGCCGGCTTATCGTTAGAATCAGAGATGTTCGACATTAATAACGCCCTCTTTATGATAAATAAAGAGGGTCCCCGCCAATCCAATAAAAAATGATTCAGCACAATAAAAAGTAAAAAGCAGGATGCCAACCGAGGAGACACTGAATATGGCAACCGATAATGCTGTTATTAATAAAGATATTCTTACCGCCCCTGACAAAAACCGTTTATATCGAAAAATCGCCTGGCGCATTATGCCCATTTTATTAGTGAGCTATATCGTCGGTTATCTCGATCGGGTTGGGATCTCGTTTTCGAAATTTCAAATGATGCCCGATATTCTGAACGGCAATGTCTCGATGGCCGAAGCCGTTTACGGGCTGGGCGCCGGGGTGTTTTTCATCGGCTATATCATCGCCGGGGTACCCAGTAACATTCTGCTGAGCCGCTACGGCGCCAGAAAGATCATCGCGCTGCTGATGGTGGTGTGGGGGGCGATTTCGATGCTGAGCATCTTTATCACCAATCCCTGGCAATTCTACCTGGCGCGTTTCCTGCTGGGGCTGGCGGAGGCCGGCTTCTACCCCGGCGTGATCCTCTATCTGACGCTGTGGTTCCCGTCCAGCCAGCGCGCCAAGATGACCGCGCTGTTCGTGTGTGGCATCCCGGTCAGCAACATCATCGGCGGCCCGCTGTGCGGGTGGATCATCGAGCACATGAACGGCCTGATGAACCTCTCCGGCTGGCAGTGGCTGTTCTTTATCAGCGGCCCGCGCGCGCTGCTGATCGCCGTCGTCATCTTCTGTTTCCTGGATAATACCTATCAGAGCGCCAAGTGGCTCAGCCCGCAGGAGAAGGCGCTGATCAAAGAGGATATGGCGCAGAGCGCGCCGCGCCAGGGCGGTGCCGGCGGGCAGGAATGGACGATGAAAAGCATGCTGAGATCGTCCGCGTTCACCAAAATGTGGCTGATTTGCTTCTGCACCGTGATGGGCCAGGGCGGGCTGGCGTTTTGGGTTCCGACCATCATTCGCGACACCGGCGTGACCTCGGTGATGGATATCGGGTTGCTGACCATGCTGCCGTACATGCTGGCGGTGGTGGCGATGCTGGTGGCCGCGCGCAGTTCGGACAAGCATCGCGAGCGGCGCTGGCACATCATCGTGCCGTTCTGCATCGCCGCGGTGTCGCTGATCTTTATCGGCCTGTTCCCGGACAACAAGCACGTGGTGATGGCGGCGCTGTGCGTGGCGGTGGCGTCGAGCCTGGTGCCGTCGCCGCTGTTCTGGAGCCTGCCGAACGCCATTTTTACCGGCACCTGCGCCGCGGCGGGCATTGCGCTCATCAATTCCATCGCCAATATCGGCGGTTTTATTTCGCCTTATATCATCGGTTATTTCAAACAGCTGACCCACAGCAATTTGGCGGCGATGTGCGTCTTATCGACAATGATGATACTGGGGGCGATATTAACCTACAGCGTGCCGGCGAAATGGGTCAATAAATAACACTTCCCATTATCTTCATTAAATAGTCGGCAACAGTTTTATTTTATTTCGCCGTGCATTTCTCATCTGATTATTTCAGCGGGGGAAGGCATGGCCATTTTTTATTTCGTCTCGAATAAAGGAGGCATCATGAAAATTGTTATTGCACCGGATTCATTTAAAGAAAGCGTCAGCGCGGAGCGGGCGGCGCGGGCGATCGCGCGCGGCTTTCACGAGGTTTATCCCGATGCCGAGTGCGTGTGCCTGCCGATCGCCGACGGCGGCGAAGGCACGGTGGACGCGCTGGTGGCCGCCACTGGCGGGCGCAAAGTGAGCGTGACCGCCACGGGGCCGCTGGGGGAAGGGGTGGCGGCGTTTTACGGCGTCAGCGGCGACGGCAAGACGGCGGTGATCGAAATGGCGGCGGCCAGCGGGTTAATGCTGACGCCGGCCGAGCGCCGTAACCCGCTGCTGGCGACCAGCTACGGCACCGGCGAACTGATCCTGCATGCGCTGGATCAGGGCATTCGCCACCTGATCCTCGGCATCGGCGGCAGCGCCACGGTGGATGGCGGCGTCGGCATGGTGCAGGCGCTGGGCGGGCGCTTCTACCGCCCGGACGGCAAGGCGCTGCCGTGGGGCGGCGGCGAGCTGGCGACGCTGAGCGGAATCGATCTCAGTACGCTGGATGCGCGCCTGCGGCAGTGCCGGATTGAGGTCGCCTGCGACGTAGACAATCCGCTGGTGGGGCCGCGTGGCGCGGCGGTGGTGTTCGGGCCGCAGAAGGGCGCGACGGCAGCGATGGTGGCGCAGTTGGAACAGGGCCTGACGCAGTATGCCGAGGTGATCCGCCAGAGTACCGGCCGCGACGTGCGGCACGTCGCCGGCGGCGGGGCGGCGGGCGGCATGGGGATCGCCTGCCAGGTGTTTCTCGGCGCAACGCTGAAGCCGGGCATCGAGATCGTGATGGCGGCGCTGGGCCTGGAGCAGGCGCTGGCGGAGGCCGATCTGCTGGTCACCGGCGAAGGGCGCATCGACAGCCAAACGCTGGGCGGCAAGGCGCTGTCCGGCGTCGCTCGTCTGGCGCGCGCGCGCGGCCTGCCGGTCATCGCGCTGGCCGGCGTGGTGGAGGACGGGGCGGAGGCGCTGCACGCGCAGGGGATCGACGCGATGTTCAGTATTCTGCCGCGCCTGAGTACGCTGGCGGTCGCGCTGTCGCAAGGGGAACTCAACCTGCAGCGCAGCGCCGCCAACGTCGCCCGCGCGATGCGCATCGGCCGGCGATTGGGATAAATAAAAAAGAAGGCCACGCTGCGCGAGCAGGTGGCCTTGGTTTTGGCGGCGAAGCGCTTACGGCTCGACGTCGCGGTTGCAGTCCTTGGAGTAGATGTAGCTGAAGGTTTCCTGGCCCACCGCATAGCCCGCCTGTTGCACATAGGCGCCCATGAAGATGTAGTCGCCTTGCTTCACCGGCATCCATTCATTGTCCAGGTTGTACACGCCGGCACCGCTGAGAATGTAGGCGCCATGCTCCTGCACGTGGGTCTCGATGTAGCCGTGGCTGGCGCCGGGGGCGAAGGAGAGGATGTGCATGTTCATGTCGAAGCCCAGATCTTTCGGCAGCAGATCCTGCAGGATCACCTCGCTCATGCCCTCGTAGTGGATCTGCTCCAGGTTGGCGACGTTGTTGCTGACCACGTGCGCCTCGTAACCCTTGATGCGCTGATAGCGGCGCTTGTAGAGGAACAGGCGGCTGGATTGGCCGCCGTTGGCGTTTTCCAACCGCATCGTGACGCCCGCCGGGCAGTAAAGGTAGCCGCCGGCGGTCAGCGGGTAGTCGGTGGCGTCGGCGGAAGCGGTGATGGCGCCGTCGATGACGTACACGAAGGTTTCGAGCTCTTCGCCGCCAAAGCCTTTGGTGTTGCGGCCGCAGTCGTGCAGCGTCACCAGATAATCGACGAAGGTGGCACCCAGTTTCGGCGTCGACAAGATGGTGACGTCGCAGTTTTCAAAACCGGGAATGACGTTGCGCACCAGGCCGTTCGGCGGGATCAGCGCATAGTTGCCGCGTTTGATGATGGCGCGCGTTGACAGAATGTCGGTTGGATAACCGGTTTGATTGTTGAAGTAACCCACGTTGATTCTCCTGATCGTTGAAAGGGCGCCGCGGCGGCGCCCGGTAAAAAAGCGCCGTCAGGCCTCGGTGGCCGTTCGGGCTGCCGTAGTGCGTTTCATCAAGACGTTGACGGTGAAGAAAATGGCGGTGCCCACCAGCAGGATGGCGGCGGAGATGTAAAAGCCCATCACCTTGGAGCCGGTGCTGTCGGAGATCACGCCGGTGAGGAAGGGGGCGATCACCGACGAGGACATGCCGAAGAAGTTGAACACGCCGAAGCTGGTGCCATAGCCTTTCTTCGGCGCGTTGTCGGCGACGAAGGAGATCATGATCGGATCGACCGCCAGCTTACCCAGCAACCCGTACAGGATCAGGCTGATCAGCAGCATGGTGGAGTCCGGCGAAATGACGGTGCAAACCAGCATCACCGCCGCGCACAGCTCGAGGAAAATGATCAGCTGCACCTTCTTGTTGCGGAAACGGTCGGACATGCGGCTGAAGAACAGCGCGCCCGGCACCGACGCGAACGCCACTAGGGCGGAGGAGAAGCCGATGGCCACCCCTTCAAAGCCGCGCTCTTGCTGCAGGAACGAGGGCAGCCAGGTGACTATCATGTAGTAGCCGTAGCAGGTGGCGAAGTACATTGCGTAGGCGGAGATCATGCGCAGGCTGAACAGGCCGCTGGCCTGGCCGTCCTCTTCGGGCTCGGCAGCCGTCGGCGCAGCGGTCTGGCTGACGGCCGCCGGGGCTTGAGGCTGCGAGCCTTTGATGACCACGGCGAACACCAGCGTCATCACCACCAGCAGGCCGGTGATGATGAACAGCATGATCTGCCAGTTCATGTTGAAGCTTTTCACCAGCAGGCTGGAGGCGATCAGGCCGATGGCCATGCCGAGCGCCGAGCCGCTGTTGATCACCGCGGTCGCCAGGCCACGGCGTTCCAGCGGGATATTCTCCGACGACAGGGAGTAGGCCGAGCCGTAATAAGAGCCGCAGCCCATGCCCGCCAGCAGGCTGCCGGCATAGACCATGGTCAGGCTGGTGGCGTTGCCGATCAGCAGCGTGGCGATGATGAACAGGCAGAAGCCCGGGATCAGCACCACCTTCTTGCCGAATTTGTCCACCAGGATGCCCGCCGGGATCTGCATCCCGGTGTAGGCGAAGAAGTAGAAGCTGGCGATCAGCCCCATTTCCGCATTGGAGTGCGCGCCGATGGTTTGTTGGATCTCGGGGAAGATCGGCGTCAGGACGGTGCGATAGATCCAGATCACCGCCCAGCCCAGACAGAGCACGACGACGATCTTTTTCCAGTAGCGCGGGTCGATGTCGTTGCTCATGCCTCGGCCCCCTGTTCGGTGTAGGCCAGCTGATACAGCGTCTGCGCCAGGATTTTCACCCCTTCGTTCAGATCGGCGACGGCGGTTTTTTCCGCCGGGTTATGGCTGATACCGGCGATGCTCGGCACGAACATCATCACCGTCGGCACGCGCGGGGCGAAGATTTGCGAGTCGTGTCCGGCGCCGCTGTGCATCATGCGGTAATTCAGCCGCTGCGTTTCGCACAGGCGGCTGACGCAGGCCACCAGCTGTTCGTTCATCGGGATCGGCGCTTCGTCCATCCACAGATCGATCTCGGCCTCGATGCCCATCTCGGCGCAGATGCGCTGGATATCCTGCTCGATCTCCTGCGTGAAGCGCAGCAGCGCGGCCTGATCGGTGTGGCGGCAGTCGAGGGTGAAGTGGGTGAAGCCCGGCACCACGTTGACGGTGTTCGGCTTCGGCTCCACCTTGCCGAAGGTCAGCACCAGCGGATCGCCCTCGGCGCGCGCCTTGGCGATCGATTCGCAGCAGATGCGGCTGAAGGCGTGCACGGTATCCCGGCGGTAACTCATCGGGGTGGTGCCGGCGTGGTTGGCTTCGCCCTGCAGACGCACGTCATAGCGCCGTTGGCCGACGATGCTGGTCACCACGCCGATGGTTTTGCCTTCGGTTTCCAGCACCTTGCCCTGCTCGATGTGGATCTCGACGAAGGCCGCGATGTCGCTGCGCAGCGGCTGATGCGGCGGAGGGAAATCGAAACCGGCGTCGCGCATGGCGTTGACGAAGCCGACGCCCTTGGCGTCCGTAATGTGCTGCACGTCTTCCCGCCGGGCCAGGCCGACGATGTTCTTGCTGCCCCAGAACACATAAGGGAAGCGGCTGCCTTCTTCTTCCGCCAGCGCGATGACTTCCAGGCTGCGCAGCGGCGGGCCGTAGGTGTCTTTGAGGTGTTTGATCGCCATGAAGGCGGCTTCGATACCGAACTGGCCGTCGAGGTTGCCGCCGTTGACCACCGTGTCGATGTGCGAACCGGAGAGAATCACCTGGTCGGGGTATTTGCTGCCCTCCAGTCGGCCGAACAGGTTGCCGACCGCATCAAAATGGGTGCTCAGCCCAGCGGCCTCGAAGGTATTTTTCAACGCGTGCTGCGCTTCGATCCATTCCGGAGTATAAAGCAGACGCGTCATGCCGCCGCTGGGATCGGCGCCGATTTTCGATAACCAGCCGGAAATATCACGGATTTCTTGTTGGAAGTCTTTCATTTTTACCTGCCCGCATGTTGTGTCTCAGCGGCGATGCGGCCAGGGCTGATGCTATTCGCCGCCGGCCGGCCTATTGCGCTGAGCGCGCTGATGAAGGTTTTCTTTTTTCTCCCCGGCTCTGACATATCAACCGCGAGCCGCGGCGTAAAAAGCCCACGATAATAAGAGTGCGTTAACTGGCGAAGGGATCTTTATGGTCGTAAGAACGCTGGTAAATAGCATTTGAAATTAAGTATTGATAAATATCGTCGACGATTTCGATACCGTTTTTCTCGCTTTCCATTTCACGCGCATGGCTGTTCTGCCCTGGATAAAGCACTTTGCTGACGCCCGGCGCCGGCTTAACGGCATTCAATTCTTTCATGACCTGGCTGATATTTTTACGGAATGCGGATTCGTTGGTGAAATAACCCGGGTTCAGAACGATATGCAATTGGCCCAATTCCCGGCCGGCGCTGAGATCGTGATACATCGAGCTGACGTGTTTGCCGAACGGCAGGCCGAGCAAAATGCCCGACAGCACGTCGACCATCATCATCAGGCCGTAGCCTTTCGGCCCGGCGATCGGCAGCAGCCCGCTGACGGCGAACGGATCGGTGGTGTGCTTGCCCTCGGCGTCCACCGCCCAGGTATCCGGGATGGCGGCGTTGCGCGAGCGGGCGTCCAGCACTTTGCCCCAGGCCTGTACGGTGGTGGCCATATCGAAGGTGATCAGCTCGTCGCCTTCGCCCGGCGCGGAGAAGGCGATGGGGTTGGTGCCGTAGTAGACTTCGGCGCCGCCGTACGGCACCACCATCGGATCGGACTGGCACAGCGAAATGCCGATCATGCCGGCGCGCGCCGCCTGTTGCACGAAGTACGACAGTGCCCCGCTGTGGCCGATGCGGCGTACGCCCACCACCGCCACGCCGTTCTCTTTCGCCATCTCGATGGCGCGATCCATGCTCAGCTTGGCCGCCACGTGCCCGGCGCCGTTGTCGCCGTCGAAAATGGCGCTGCAGGGGCCGGTTTTTTCAAAGGTGAAATGCGGGTGATTGTTGGTGCCGCCTTTGCTGATGCGTTCGGAATAGTATTCGACCCTGACCGCGCCGTGAGAATGAATGCCGCGCGCATCGGCATGAACCAGCACGTCGGCGACGATGCCGGCGTGTTCCTGGCTCAGGCCGGCGGCGTGAATTTTTTGCTGGATAAGCTGATGTAATTGTTGTTTAGAGACCTTCATATACAGTCCTTTTATCACTACGGTTTATTTAATTCGCCTCTGCGTTGTAATGTATAAATACCGGGGGGGAATAATGTGATCCAGATGCGTTTTATCCGATTGGATTAAAAATTCGTTGAATTAAATCGCCATTGTTAGAAGTTTTTTTATAAATGATTATTCCCGTCTGGATTAACTAATATTCAGGCGATTAAGTTATTTTTTCTAACAATAGATAAAGTGTGACCGTACTCACCTCTGGGCGTGGTTTTAATTTGTAGCTTGATCATTAACCTTTTCGCTGGATTCAATGCATCGCCGCACCGCCGGTGCGGGAAATATTGCCGATATTATTAAATGCTGTCTTAAGGATATCACCATGATCCATGCTTTTATTAAAAAGGGGAGCTTTCAGGATTCCGTCAGCCTGATGTTGATCTCCCGCAAACTCAGTGAATCTCCCAAGGTCGAGGAAATATCCGTCATGATGGGGACACCGGCCAATAAGTCCTTATTGGAGGTGACCGGTTTCTGGCACCCGCAGTTTAGCGAAGCGACGCCGAACGATATTTGCGTGGCGATCAAAGCGGAGTCCGCCGACGAGACGATCGCCGAGGAGATCGGCGCGGCGCTGGAGACGGCGCTCAAGGCGATTGCGCAGGGGGGCCAGGGCGGCAAAAAACTGCTGCGGGCACGTAGCTGGCGCACCGCCAGGCAGAAGCTGCCCGCCGCCAATCTGGCGCTGATCTCGATCGCCGGCGAATACGCGGCGGAGCTGGCGGATAGCGCGCTGGAAGACGGCTGCAACGTGATGATGTTCTCCGACAACGTCAGCGTGGCGCAGGAAGTGGCGCTGAAAACCAAGGCGCGCGAGCGCGGGCTGATCGTGATGGGGCCGGACTGCGGCACCGCCTGCATCGCCGGCGCGCCGCTGGCGTTCGCCAACGTGGCGCCCGCCGGCTCTATCGGCGTAGTGGGCGCCTCCGGCACCGGCATTCAGGAGCTTATTTCGCAAATTACCCTGGCAGGCCAGGGCATCTCGCACGCCATTGGCCTCGGCGGGCGGGATTTGACGGCGGAGATCGGCGGCATCAGCGCCATCAGCGCGCTGCGCATGCTGGCAGCGGATCCGCAGAGTCTTGTGCTGGCGTTCGTGTCCAAACCGCCGGCACCCGAGGTGCGCCAACGGGTGATCGACGAGATGAAAGCGCTCGGCAAGCCGGTGGTGGCGCTGTTCCTCGGCGCGCAGTCCGCCGTGCGCCAGGAGGGCAACATCACGTTCGCCGCCACGCTGGATGAAGCGGCGCGGCTGGCGGCGATGCTGGGCTGCGTGCAGCAACAGGCGGCGCAGCAGCCAGCGGTCCCCGGCGGCAAAATCGCCGGGCTGTACGCCGGCGGCACGCTGGCGGCCGAATGCGCGATGCTGCTGGCGGAAAAACTGTCCCTGCCGGTGGATAGCGAACACCCGCGCGGCGCCATGCTGGTGGCCGACGGCCATCGCATTATCGACATGGGCGATGACTTTTATACCCAGGGGCGCCCGCACCCGATGATTGACCCGACCGCCCGCAATCAAGAAATCGCCCGCCTGGCGCAGCAGCCGCAGACTGGCGTGTTGCTGCTGGACGTGGTGATCGGCTTCGGCGCTCAGGACGATCCGGCGGCGTCGCTGGCGGCTGAGGTGGCCAACGTGCGCGCGGCGCGCGGCGCGGCCCACCCGCTGGCGGCAATCGCCACCGTCACCGGCACCGAACAGGATCCGCAGCAGCGCTCGCGGCAAATCGCCACCCTGCAGGAAGCCGGCATCGCGGTGATGCCGTCGCTGCCGGCGGCGGTCGCGCTGGCGCATCAGCTGATTACCCCCGTCTTACCCGCACTCGAACGCGAACGGCCGGCCTTGCTGGACGGCGTCGCGGTGATCAACGCCGGGCTGCGCAGCTTCGCCGATGACCTGCAAACCAGCGACATTCCGGTGGTGCATTACCAGTGGGCGCCGGTAGCCGGTGGCGATCAACGATTAGCCAACATCTTGAAAAAATTAAAGTAAGGAACCGCTATGTACGCAACGATTGAGCAAGCAAACGCCGCCGTTATCGCCCGTATCCGCGAGGCGCGCCCGCACTGGCAGGATGTGGATCTGGCGCACCGCTTGATCCCGCAACTGGCCGAAGGGCGCAAGCTGCTGCATGCCGGCCCGCCGGTCACCTGGCAAGAGATGAGCGGCCCGGTGCGCGGCGCCTGCATCGGTGCCTGCCTGTTCGAAGGCTGGGCGCAGGATGAGCAGCAGGCGCTGGCGCTGCTGGCGCAGGGGGAAATCGAGTTTATCCCGTGCCACAGCGTGAGCGCGGTGGGGCCGATGGGCGGCATCACCTCGGCCCACATGCCGATGGTGGTGGTCAGGAACACCGTTCACGGCAATTACGCCTACTGCAACATGAACGAAGGCATCGGCAAAGTGATGCGCTTCGGCGCCTACGGCGAGGACGTGCAGCAGCGCCTGCGCTGGATGCGCGACTCGCTGGCCCCGGTGCTGAAAGCGGTGCTGGCGACGCTGGAGGAAGGGATCGATCTGACCGCGCTGATGGCGCAGGCGATCAGCATGGGGGACGAATTCCACCAGCGCAATATCGCGGCCTCGGCGCTGCTGATGCGCAGGCTGGCGCCGGAGATCAGCCTGCTGCCGCGCGATAAGGCGGAGCTGGCGCAGGTGATGCAGTTCCTCAGCATCACCGATCAGTTCTTCCTCAATCTGGCGATGGCCTACTGCAAGGCGGCGATGGACGCCGGGGCGGAGATTGAGCAGGGCACCATCGTCACGGTAATGACCCGCAACGGCAAGAATTTCGGCATCAAGATCAGCGGGATGGGCGATCGTTGGTTCACCGCGCCGGTGAACACGCCGGAAGGGCTGTTCTTCTCCGGCTTCAGCCAGGCAGACGCCAACCCGGACATCGGCGACAGCGCGATCACCGAAACCTTCGGCATTGGCGGCGCGGCGATGGTGGCGGCACCGGGCGTGACGCGCTTCGTCGGGGCTTCCGGCGGCATGAGCGCCGCCACCGACATCTCCGAGGAAATGGCGGAAATCTACCTCGAGCGCAACATGATGCTGCAGATCCCGACCTGGGACTTCCAGGGCGCCTGCCTGGGGCTGGATGCCCGGCGGGTGGTGGAAACCGGCATCACGCCGCTGATCAACACCGGCATCGCCCACCGCGAAGCCGGGGTCGGGCAAATTGGCGCCGGTACGGTGCGTGCACCGCTCGGCTGCTTCGAGAAAGCGATCGAAGCGCTGGCCGACAAGCTCGGCATTACGGCGTAAGCGAACGGAGGCGCATATGGACATTATCGCGTTGGCCGGCAGCCGCCATGCGACGCAGGATTACGGCGCGCTGCGCTGCGTCGGCAGCTTCAACAACGCGATCAATTTCCTGACGGAAAACGCACGGCTGCTGACGCTGCACCGCGCCGGCAGCGGCCTGAGTCCGATGGGGTGGCAGCTCGGCGCGCGGGATTTCGATCGCGTGCGGCGTGTGGTGCCGTCCGTACGACGCTGCGCTTTCTCCGCCACAGGCATCACGTTGGATGCGCTCCTGGTGCGGCCCGCCACGGCGGCGCGGGATCTGGCGCTGGCGCCGCGTGCGGCCATTGCCGATCGGCCGCTGACGGCGGTATTGCAGCGCTGCACGGCGCAGTGCGGGTTGCACGGCGAGCTGGGCCGATTGGTGAGGCAGCCGTTAACGCCGGAGCCGGCCGCGCTGGTGCGGGATTTTTCCCGTTGGCTGCGGGGCGACACGGTCGACTGGCACCAGGCGCTGGGCAAGGGGCCGGGGCTGACGCCGAGCAACGACGACACCTTGCTCGGCCTGCTGCTGAGCGCCCACCTCGACAGCCGCATCCCGGTTAGCGGGCTGGCGCCGTTTTTCGCCCAGACGCCACCGCTGGACGCGCTGACCACGCTGGTGAGCGCGCACTACCTGCGTTACGCCGAGCAGGGCCTGTTCGCCACGCCGCTGCATGCGTTGGCGCAGGGGCTGCGGGCGCCTGAAGGCGTATCGGCGGCGGTGGCGGCGGTGCTGAGCCTGGGGCACTTCTCGGGAGCGGACACGCTGCTGGGCGTGTGGCTGGGGGTGACGACGATTAACGCACTGTGCGGCGCGCGGTGTGAACACGAGGGCCGGATCGCGGATCCGGCCGGGACGGTATGATTTCAACTACGGGTGCAAACCATGAAAACCTTGGTCATTGCGTTGGGCGGCAACGCCCTATTGCAGCGCGGAGCCGTGCTCTCTGCGGAAAATCAGTATAAGAGCATCGCCCTTATCGCCGACGCCATCGGCAAGCTGGCGCAGAAATACCGCATTGCCATCGTACACGGCAACGGGCCGCAGGTGGGGCTGCTGGCGTTGCAGAACCTGGCGTACCGCGATGTGCCGCCTTATCCGCTGGATATTCTGGTGGCCGAAAGCCAGGGCATGATCGGCTATATGCTGGCGCAGCAGCTGAGCGCCAGCCATCCGCAGCAGCCGGTGTCCACGCTGCTGACGCGGGTGCTGGTGGATGCGCAGGATGCGGATTATCAGGCGCCGAGCAAGTTCATCGGGCCGGTGTATGCGCCGGAACAGCGGCAGGCGCTGGAGGCCAAATACGGCTGGACGCTGAAGGCGGACGGCAACTACATCCGCCGGGTGGTGCCTTCGCCGGCGCCGCAAAAGATCCTCGACATCGAGGCGATCACGCTGCTGCTGTCGCAGCGGCACATCGTGATCTGCAACGGCGGCGGCGGTATCCCGATGATCGCCGGCGAGCATGGGCTGACGGGCAGCGAAGCGGTGATCGACAAAGATCTGGCTGCGGCGCTGTTGGCGGAGCAGGTGGGGGCCGATCATCTGGTGATCCTCACCGATGCCGACGCGGTGTACCAGGAGTGGGGCACGCCGCGCCAGCGCGCTATCCGGCGCGCCACCACGCAGGAACTGGCGCCGATGGCGGTGGCGGACGGCGCCATGGGGCCGAAGATCATGGCGGTCAGCCGCTTCGTCGATCGCACCGGGCGGACGGCCCATATCGGTGGCCTGCAGGATATCGACGCGGTGCTGGCGGGCCAGGCCGGCACCTCTATTTTGCCTTAGCCGCCGTCGGTTTATCCGCGCCCGCGCTGGCGCGGATAAGTATGCCTAAATGGCATGATTTCAATAATTTTTATTCATTTCATGATGTTGCTCGCCTTGGCTAGAGTAAAAACACCCCCGTATTTACCGTCAAAAATTTGTCATTTTTATTTGCGACTATGCTTTTTGAAATGACATTTCGGCCAAGGATTGTTATGGATTCGCTCAGTGTTGATGAACTCGCCCAGAAGAAGGATCGCTGGTATCGCATTGTGGAGGAGATGTTGGCGGAAGCCGGCGTCGCCATCAACGGCCCGCGCGCCTGGGATATCCGGGTGCACAACCCGGCGCTGTTCAAACGCATTTTGCAGGAAGGCTCGCTCGGTTTTGGCGAAGGCTATATGGACGGCTGGTGGGAGTGCGAACGGCTGGACATGCTGTTCACCCGCATTCTGCAGGCCGGCGTCGATGAGCGGCTGCCGAAAAGCCTGAGCGACATCGCGCGCGTTGCCTATGCCCGGCTGTTCAACCGCCAATCGCGCAAGCGCGCCTGGCAGGTGGGCAAAGAGCACTACGACATCGGCAACGACCTGTTCCGGGCGATGCTCGATCCTTACATGCAATACTCTTGCGGCTACTGGAAAGAGGCGCAGACGCTCGAGCAGGCGCAGCAGGCCAAGCTGCGGATGATCTGCGAAAAACTGCAGCTGAAACCGGGCATGACGCTGCTGGATATCGGCTGCGGCTGGGGCGGGTTGGCGCAGTTTGCGGCGCAAAACTACGGCGTCTCGGTGCACGGCGTGACCATTTCCGCCGAGCAGCAGAAGCTGGCGCAGGCACGCTGCGCCGGGCTGGACGTCGAGATCTTGCTGCAGGACTACCGCGATCTGGATCGCCAGTTCGATCGCATCGTATCGGTCGGCATGTTCGAGCACGTCGGGCCGAAAAACTATGAGACCTATTTCAGCGTCGCGGCGCGCAACCTGAAGCCGGATGGCCTGTTCCTGCTGCACACCATCGGTTCCAATCAGACCGATCTCAACGTCGACGCCTGGATAGACAAATACATCTTCCCCAACGGCTGCCTGCCTTCGGTGCGGCATATCGCCGAGGCCAGCGAAGGGCGTTTTGTGATGGAGGATTGGCACAACTTTGGCGCCGATTACGATCGCACGCTGATGGCCTGGCTGGAGAACTTCAAACGGGCGTGGCCAGAGTTGGCCGGCGGCTATTCCGAGCGCTTCGAACGCATGTTCACTTATTACCTGAACGCCTGCGCCGGCGCGTTCCGTTCGCGCAACATTCAGCTGTGGCAGGTGTTGTTCAGCCCGGCGGGCGTGGAAGGTGGGGTGCGGGTCTATCGCTGATATCCCCGTCATATTTCAAGCTGCATCTGTGTTGGCTGCGTTTGCGCGCCCCGCTCGCTTACTTGAGTAAGCTCCCGGGGACTTACAAACTTGCCGCCTTGATGCAACTCGAACTATTTAGGGGATACCCTTCAATATTTACTTTGGGACAACAGATATACCCAATGGATTTCCAGTTGCGTCCAGGCGGCAAACGTGACAAACCCCAGGAGCTTAGATAACTAAGTGACTGGGGTTCGAACATGCAGCCGATAACGATGCGGTTGGAAAGAAGAAGGGTATATCAGTACAGCAGGGAGTACAGCTGGCGGCGATACTTAGCGGCCAGCGCGTCGCCGGTGCCGAGCGCGGCCAGAATGTCCATCAGGGTCTTGCGCGCGTTGCCGTTGGCGGCGGCCAGATCTTTCTTCAGATGCCCCATCAGCAGCTCCAGCGCTTCTTCGTTACGCCCGACCTGATGCAGCTGCAGCGCTAGCTGCACTGCCAGCTCGACGTTGTCCGGCTGCTGCTGCACCTGCTGTTGCAGCTGTTGGATTTCCGGCGTGTCCGCCGCCTGCTTCAACAGTTCAATCTGCGCCACCAGGCCCTGATAGCGGGTATCGCGATCCTGCAGCGGGATGGTTGCCAGCACCGCTTCGGCGTCTTCGCTGCGGCTGAGCGCGATCTGGGTTTCGGCCAGGGTCAGGCCGATGTCGCTGCGCTGTTGGCTACTCTGCCAGGCGTCTTTCAGCAGCGGCAACGCTTCGGCGGCGTTGCCGGCGGCCAGCAGTTCCTGCGCCTGCGCCAGTTTCAGGTCTTCTTCCTTCGGCAGGAAACGCTGCAGCAAGTCGCGGATCGCTTCTTCGGGCTGCGGGCCCTGGAAGCCGTCGACCGGCTGGCCGTCTTTGAACAGGTAGACCGTCGGAATGGAGCGCAGCCCGAATTGGGAGGCGATCATCTGTTCGGCGTCGCAGTCCACCTTGGCCAGAATAAACTGACCGGCGTATTCCGCCGCCAGCTTGTCCAGCACCGGCGTGAGCTGCAGGCAGTGTTGGCTGCGCTCGGACCAGAAGTAAAACAGCACCGGAATGCACATCGATTGTTCCAGCGTCTGGTGCAGGTTAGTTTCGTTAATATCAACAACAGCTTGAGCTAGCATCTTTTTTCTCTCTGATCGTGCGGAGCCATGGGGTGTAGATGGGGGCGCGCCGCCATTCTTCAACCCCGGCGGGCGAATTAAGCGTTGCCGCGCAGCAGCCAATCCAGACAGCGGCCCGGCAGAATGCGGCGCAGCACGCTCATGGCGTGCGCCAGCAGGGTCACCGGGTAGCGCAGTTTGGCGCGCGGGCTTTCCAGCGCGTGGCGCAGCTTGGGCAGAATGGCCTCCGGCGGCAGCGTCAGGCGCTTGGCGATGCCGGGGTTGTGCACCGGCTTGTCGCTCTGTGCCTGGTTGACGTTCTGGCTAAAGTGGGTAGAAATCGGCCCCGGTTCGATCAGGCTGACCTGAATGCCGCTGCCGTGCAGCTCCATGCGCAGCGCGTCCGACCAGGCCTCCAACGCGAACTTGCTGGCGGCGTAGGCGCCGCGCCCGGCGCTGGAGACCAGCCCCATCACCGAGCTGGTCTGGATAATGCGCCCTTCGCCGTGCGGCAGCATTGCCGGCAACAGCAGCTGGGTCAGCTGGTGGGTGCCGAACAGGTTGGTGGCGAACTGCCGCTCCAGCTGGCTGCGCGAAATGCGGCTGAGCGGGCCGTAAACGCCGAAGCCGCCGTTGTTGAACAGGCCGTACAGGCGGCCACCGGTCAGCGCGATCACCTCGGCGGCGGCGCGCTCGACGCTGGCGCTGTCGTCCAGATCCAGCTCGATGCCTTCCAGCCCGAGCTGGCGCATGTTTTCCACGTCCTGCGGTTTGCGGCAGGCGGCCAGCACCCGATAGCCGCGGTTGCGCAGATCCTGCGCCGCAATCAGTCCAATCCCGCTGGAGCAGCCGGTTATCAATACTGCTTTTTGCATAACTTTACCTAGTGTACGACCCTAATTTAGTTAGACTCATGTTTTACTAGCGGTTCCAGGCGCTCCGCCATCCAGGTGGCGATAAACGGCTGGGCGTCCCCATTGGGGTGCAATCCGTCATCCTGCATCCATTCCGGCTTCACCACCACCTGTTCCATATAGAACGGCAGCAGCGGAATGTTGAACTGCTTGGCCAGCGCCGGGTAAACGGCGCTGAACGCTTCGGTATAGCGGCGGCCGTAGTTCGGCGGGATGCGGATCTGCATCAGCAGCGGCTGTGCGCCGGCCTGCTGCACCTGTGTGATGATCTGGCCGAGATCGCGCTGTACGTCCTGCGCCGGGAAACCGCGCAGGCCGTCGTTGGCGCCCAGCTCGATCAGCACCCAGCGCGGCTGATGCTGTTTCAGCAGCGCGGGCAGACGCGCCAGCCCCTGTGCGGCGGTGTCGCCGCTGATGCTGGCGTTGACCAGCTGCGGCGCGCCCGGTTTTTTCTGCCACTGTTCGGCCAACAGCGTCGGCCAGGCCCGCTCGATCGGCAGGCGGTAGCCGGCGCTTAAACTGTCGCCCAAAATCAACAAGGTATCGGCGGCGACAGCGCGTAAACTGAATAATCCCAACAGCAAAAGGAAGGGAAGATGCCAGCGGAAAACGTTCTTGAAGTTCATCATCTTAGTAAACACGTTGGTCAGGGTGAGCATCAGCTCACCATCCTTACCGGAGTCGAGCTGCTTGTCAAACCCGCGCAGACGATCGCCCTGATCGGCGAATCCGGATCGGGGAAATCGACCCTGCTGGGCATTTTGGCCGGGCTGGATGACGGCAGCGAGGGCGAGGTGCGCCTGCTTGGCGAGTCGTTGACCGCGTTGGACGAAGAGGGCCGCGCCGCGCTGCGCGCCAGGAACGTCGGCTTCGTGTTTCAGTCGTTCATGCTGGTGCCGACGCTGAACGCGCTGGAAAACGTGCAGCTGCCGGCGCTGCTGCGCGGCGAGAGCGACAGGCAAAGCCGCGAGCAGGCGGTGCAGCTGCTGGAACAGCTGGGATTGGGCAAACGGCTCGATCACCTGCCGGCGCAGCTGTCCGGCGGCGAGCAGCAGCGCGTGGCGCTGGCGCGCGCCTTCAGCGGCCGGCCGCGGGTGCTGTTCGCCGATGAACCGACCGGCAACCTCGATCGTCAGACCGGCGATCGCATCGCCGACCTGCTGTTTTCCCTCAATCGCGATTTTGACACCACCCTGATCCTGGTGACCCATGACGAAACCCTGGCGGCGCGCTGCCAGCGGCGGCTGCGGCTGCGCGAAGGCAAGCTGTGGGAGGAAGCATGATCTGGCGCTGGTTCTGGCGCGAATGGCGCTCGCCGTCGCTGCTGATCGTTTGGCTGGCGCTGACGCTCTCCGTGGCTTGCGTGCTGGCGCTGGGCAGCATCAGCGATCGTATGGACAAAGGGCTCAGTCAACAGAGCCGCGACTTTATCGCCGGCGATCGGGTGCTGCGCAGCGCGCATCCGGTGCCGGAAGGCTGGCTGCTGGACGCGCAGCAGCAGGGGCTGAAGCTGAGCCGTCAGCTGTCGTTCACCACCATGACCTATGCCGGCGATCGGCCGCAGCTGGCGGACGTGAAAGCCACCGATCTGGCCTATCCGCTGTACGGCAAGCTGGAAACGCGCCCGGCCAACATCAAGCCCGAACCGGGCAGCGTGCTGGTGGCACCGCGTCTGCTGGCGCTGCTGAACGTGAAAGTCGGGGATTCGCTCGAGGTGGGCGACACCACGCTGCGCATCGCCGGTGAAATCATTCAGGAGCCGGACGCCGGCTTCAACCCGTTCCAGACCGCGCCGCGCATCATGATCAACCTGGCGGACGTCGATAAGACCGGCGCGGTGCAGCCGGGCAGCCGCCTGACCTACCGCTATATGTTCGCCGGCGCCGAGCCGGATATTCAACGTTACGAAGAACGGCTGACGCCGCAGTTGACGCCGGATCAGCGCTGGTTCGGGCTGCAGGAGTCCGGCAGCGCGCTCGGCAAGTCGCTGCAGCGATCCCAACAGTTCCTGCTGTTGTCGGCCCTGCTGACGCTGCTGTTGTCGATCGCCGCCGTGGCGGTGGCGATGAGCCACTATTGCCGCAGCCGCTACGATCTGATCGCGGTGCTGAAAACCCTCGGCGCCGGGCACGGCGCGCTGCGTAAGCTGATCGTCGGCCAGTGGCTGGCGGTGATGGCGCTGGCGGCGGTGTGCGGCGGGGCGATCGGGCTGGCGTTCGAAGCGCTGTTGATTCGCCTGCTGAAACCGGTGTTACCGGCCGCATTGCCTGCCGCCGGCGCCTGGCCGTGGCTGTGGGCGCTCGGCGCGCTGGTGCTGATTTCACTGCTGGTCGGGCTGCGGCCGTACCGTCAGCTGCTGGCTACCCAACCGCTGCGGGTGCTGCGCCGCGACGTGGTGGCCAACGTCTGGCCGCTGCGCTACTTCCTGCCGGTGACGGCGGCGGTCGTGGTGGCGCTGCTGGTGACGCTGATGGGGGCCAGCACGCTGCTGTGGGCGATCCTGGCCGGTATGGCGGTGCTGGCGCTGCTGCTGGGCGGCATCGGCTGGGGCAGCCTGCTGTTGCTGCGCCGCATCACGCTCAAGAGCCTGGCGCTGCGGCTGGCGGTTAACCGCCTGCTGCATCAGCCGTGGGTGACCATCAGCCAGCTGGCGGCATTTTCGCTGTCGTTCATGCTGCTGGCGCTGCTGTTGGTGCTGCGCGGCGATCTGCTCGAACGCTGGCAGCAACAGCTGCCGCCGGACAGCCCGAACTATTTCCTGCTCAACATGACCGAGGCGCAGGTGCCGCAGGTGAAAACCTTCCTGCAGCAGCACCAGATCAAGCCGGAAACCTATTATCCGATCGTCCGGGTGCGCCTGACCGAGATAAACCAGCAGCTGGCGACCGAGCGGGTGCATGAAGACGATCCGGGCGGCGAGGCGGTGAACCGCGAGCTGAACCTGACCTGGCTGGCCGATCTGCCGGATCATAATCCGCTGGTGGCGGGCAGCTGGCCGCCGAAAAGCGGCGAAGTCTCGATGGATGAAGGCATTGCCGGGCGGCTGAAGATCAAGCTGGGCGACACGCTGACCTTCAGCGGCGATACCCAGGCGTTCAGCGCCAAGGTCACCAGTCTGCGCCAGGTGGATTGGGAAAGCCTGAAGCCGAACTTTTACTTTATCTTCCCGCCGGGCGCGCTGGACGGCCAGCCGCAGACCTGGCTTACCAGCTTCCGCTACGACGGCGACGGCCAGATGCTGACCCAGCTCAACCGCCAATTTCCGACGCTCAGCCTGCTGGACATCGGCGCGATCCTGAAACAGGTCGGCGGCGTGCTGCAGCAGGTCAGCCGCGCGCTGGAGGTGATGGTGGTGCTGGTGGTGTTGTGCGGTGGCCTGCTGCTGCTGGCGCAGGTGCAGGTCGGCATGCGTCAGCGCCGCCAGGAGCTGGTGGTGTACCGCACGCTGGGGGCCGGCAAACGGCTGCTGCGCCGCACGCTGTGGTGTGAGTTCGCCCTGCTGGGGCTGGTGGCGGGCATCGCGGCGGCGGTGGGCGCCGAGGCGGCGCTGTGGCTGCTGCAGAGCCGGGTATTCGACTTCCCGTGGACGCCGACGCCGGTGCTGTGGTGGGCGTTGCCGATGGCCAGCGCGCTGCTGCTGTCGCTGTGCGGCGGCTGGCTGGGCGTGCGCCTGCTGCGCGGCCGGGCGCTGTTCCGCAGTTATGAGGGGTGATGTTGACTTAGCGGGATGAAAAAAGGGGTTAGCCTAAGGCTAGCCCCTTTTACTTTCGGCGGCGGTGCTTTAGGCCAGCTTCTGCTGTGCCCAGGCCAGCCCGCTTTGGTATTCGCCCGGCAGCAGCGGCGCCAGCGCCTGCAGCGCCTGGCGCAGATCGGCGGCGCTCGGGTCGTTCAGATTGAGGTGGCCGACCTTGCGGCCCGGGCGCACCTCTTTCTCATACCAGTGCAGATGCACCAGCGGCAGCGACAGCCACTGTTCGTTGACGGCGGTGCCGATCAGGTTGACCATCACCGACGGCGTGCTCACCACCGGCTGCGGCAACGTCAGGCCAAGGATGGCGCGCAGATGCAACTCGAACTGGCTGATGGACGCGCCGTTTTGCGTCCAGTGGCCGCTGTTGTGCACGCGCGGTGCCAGTTCGTTGATCAGCAGCCGATCGCCGACGATAAAGCACTCCATCGCCATCACGCCGACGTAGTTCAGCTCGTTCAGGATCGCCGCCAGCATCTGCTCGGCCTGTTGCTGCAGCGCCGGGTTGGGCTGCGGCAGCGCCACGCTAGTGCGCAGGATGCCGTCTTCATGCAGGTTGTGGGTCAGCGGGTAGAATACCGAACGGCCGTCGTGGCCGCGCGCGCCCACCAGCGACACTTCGCCGGAGAAATTGATGCCTTGCTCGACGATGCACTCGCCATAGGCGTCGGCCGGCAGTTCGGCTTCCTGGCCCGGGCGCAAGCGCCATTGGCCGCGGCCGTCATAGCCGCCGACCCGGCGTTTGACGATCGCCAGCTCGCCCAGCGAAGCGAATACCTGCGGCCATTCGGCGGCGCTCGCCAGCAGCTGCCACGGCGCGGTCGCCAGGCCGAGCTGGTCGAGCAGCTGTTTTTGCGTCAGGCGATCGGCCAGGCGCGGGAAGATGTCGCGGTTGACGAAGGCGCTGTGGGTCGCCAGTTCACGCGTTAGCGCGGTTTCCGGCCAGCGTTCGATCTCGGCGGTAATGACGCTGTTCTGATACGGCACCGCCTCGGGCTCGGCATCGATGCCGATGGGGTAAACGGCGATGCCCAGCGGTTCGCCGGCCTGGCGCAGCATGCGCCCCAGCTGGCCGTTGCCCAGTACGCAAACCGGCTTCATGCGTCCTCCCGCGGATCGGGGTGGTTCAACACCTCTTCGGTCTGCGCCCGACGCCAGTCCGCCAAACGCTGCGCCAGCGCGGCGTCGTGCAGCGCCAGGATCTGCATCGCCAGCAGCCCGGCGTTGGCGGCGCCGGCTTTGCCGATCGCCAGCGTGCCCACCGGAATGCCGCGCGGCATCTGTACGATGGAGTAGAGGCTGTCTACGCCGCTCAGCGCGGCGCTTTGCACCGGCACACCCAGCACCGGCACCAGGGTTTTCGCCGCCAGCATGCCCGGCAGGTGTGCCGCACCGCCGGCGCCGGCGATGATCACGTCAAAGCCGTTGGCGGTAGCCTGCTCGGCGAAGCTGAACAGCTTGTCCGGCGTACGGTGGGCGGAAACGACTTCGACATGGAAGGGGACTTCGAGCTGGGTCAGGACTTCGGCGGCGAACTGCATGGTGGCCCAGTCACTTTTCGATCCCATTACAATTGCGATTTTCGCCCCGGTAGTGGCGGCTGAAGCGGCGTTGGCTCCCATGGGTGTAAGGCTCCTGTGATTTGTCTGGCGTCGGCTGAGGGCCGAATGAGGGCGTAGAGCATACCATGAGCGCACGGCGAGGAAAACGGTTGCGTCGCCGGTTTTCACCGCCGAAAGCGCGAATTTTCACTCGCGCGCCAGTCCGGGGCTCAGAATGGGAATTGGATCAGCTCGACGGCGTCGGCGCTGACTTTGACCATCGATCCTTCGACGTGCCAGGCGCCCAGCACCGCGCGATGGGCTTCGCCGTTGCTCAACGCCAGCCGGTGCACCGCCGGGCGATGGGTATGGCCGTGGATCATCCAGTGCACGTCGTGGCGCAGCATCGTCTGTTCGACTGCCTGCGGGTTGACGTCCATGATGGCTTCCGACTTGTACTGGTTGGATTGCTGGCTGCGGGCGCGCATGTTGGCGGCGATCTTCAGTCGCCAGCGCAGCGGCAGCGCCAGGAACAATTTTTGAATCAGCGGGTTGTGCACTTTACGGCGGAATTGCTGATAGGCCTGATCGTCGGTGCACAGGGTGTCGCCGTGCAGGATCAGGATCCTGCGGCCGTACAGCTCCAGCACTTTCTCTTCCGGCAGCAGCTGCATGCCGCTGGCGCGGGCGAAGCGCTTGCCGAGCAGAAAATCGCGGTTGCCGTGGATGAAGTAGCAGGGCACGCCGGCCTGTTGCAGCGCTTTCAGCGCCGCGGCGATCTCCGCGTGCAGCGGCTCGGGATCGTCGTCGCCGATCCAGGCTTCAAACAGGTCGCCGAGGATGTACAGCGCGTCGGCGTGAACTGCTTCGCGCCGTAAAAAACGCAGAAAACCGGCAGTGATTGCCGGTTCCTGTGCGCACAAGTGCAGATCTGCGATGAACAGCGTACTCATGCAGCCGCGATTACTCGCTGACGGTCACGCTGTTGATCACGACGTCTTCTACCGGTACGTCCTGGTGCATGCCGCTGCGGCCGGTTTTCACGCCTTTGATTTTGTTGACCACGTCCATGCCTTCAACCACTTCAGCAAACACGCAGTAGCCCCAGCCCTGCACGTTTTCGCCGCGGAAGTTCAGGAAGTCGTTGTCAGCCACGTTGATGAAGAACTGTGCGGTGGCGGAGTGCGGATCGTTGGTGCGCGCCATTGCCAGGGTGCCGATGGTGTTTTTCAGACCGTTGTTGGCTTCGTTCTTGATGGTCGCGTTGGTCGCTTTCTGGTTCATGCCCGGCTCGAAACCGCCGCCCTGGATCATGAAGCCGTTGATCACACGGTGGAAGATGGTGTTGTCGTAGAAACCGGCGCGGCAGTAGTTCAGGAAGTTTTCAACGGTAACCGGCGCTTTGTCAGCAAAGGTCTTGATAACGATATCGCCGTGATTGGTGTGGAAAGTAACCATAGTTTTAATCCTAACAAGGTGAAGTGAGACGTCACGTAAAGCGAGTGAACATTCAGACCGCCCTTATAACATATCCGCCCCAGCGAGTCAGCAGCGGCTCAACCGTGCACTGTCTGTGGTAATTGCATTTATGTTATATTATAACAATTGCGCCAGCCGCCGAATTTCGCGCATTTTATTCGCGTGAAATCAGCAAAGCATGGCCTTAACCTTGCAATAGATCAGGCTTCAGGTTTCAATACGCTACCGGGCGGAAAACCTGAAGCCCGGTTATCTTTTTTGTTATCACGCACACCACGGAATCTCCCGATGCTAAAGATTTTTAATACCCTGAGTCGTCAAAAAGAGGAATTCAAACCCATTCATGCCGGGAAAGTGGGCATGTACGTGTGCGGGGTAACCATCTATGACCTGTGTCACATCGGCCACGGTCGTACCTTTGTCGCTTTCGACGTGGTGGCGCGTTACCTGCGCTATCTCGGCTATTCGCTGAACTACGTGCGCAACGTCACCGACGTGGACGACAAAATCATCCGCCGCGCGGCGGAAAATCATGAAACCTGCGACCAGCTGACCGAACGCATGCTGGCGGAAATGCACGCCGACTTCGACGCGCTGCTGATCGACCGCCCGGATCAAGAGCCGCGCGCGACCCAGCACATCGCCGAGATCATCGAGATCACCCAGCGCCTGATCGATCGCGATCACGCCTATGTGGCCAGCAACGGTGACGTGATGTTCTCCATCGACAGCGATCCGCAATACGGGCTGCTGTCGCGTCAGGATCTGGATCAGCTTCAGGCCGGCGCGCGCGTAGAGATCGACGATGTGAAGCGCAACCCGATGGACTTCGTGCTGTGGAAGATGTCCAAGCCGGGCGAGCCAAGCTGGCAGTCGCCGTGGGGGCCGGGCCGTCCGGGCTGGCACATCGAATGCTCCGCCATGAACTGCAAGCAGCTGGGCACCCACTTCGATATCCACGGCGGCGGTTCCGATCTGATGTTCCCGCATCACGAGAACGAGATCGCACAGTCGAGCTGCGCCCACGACGGCCCGTACGTCAATTACTGGATGCACTCCGGCATGGTGATGATCGACAAAGAGAAAATGTCCAAATCGCTGGATAACTTCTTCACCATTCGCGACGTGCTCGGCCATTACGATGCGGAGACGGTGCGTTACTTCCTGATGTCCGGCCACTATCGCAGCCAGCTGAACTACAGCGAAGAGAACCTCAAACAGGCGCGCACCGCGCTGGAGCGCCTCTATACCGCGCTGCGCTGCACCGATGCCGACGCCGCGCCGGCCGGCGGCGAAGCGTTCGAAGCCCGCTTCCGCGAAGCGATGGACGACGACTTCAACACCCCGGAAGCCTACTCGGCGCTGTTCGATCTGGCGCGCGAGGTTAACCGCCTCAAGGGTGAAGACATGGCGGCGGCCAACGGTATGGCGGCGGAACTGCGTAAGCTGGCGAACGTGCTCGGCCTGCTGCAGCAGGAGCCGGAGCAGTTCCTGCAAGGGGGCGCTCAGGTTGACGACGGCGAAGTGGCGGAGATCGAAGCGCTGATCAAACAGCGTAACGAAGCGCGCGCCGCCAAGGACTGGGCGCTGGCGGATGCTGCCCGCGATCGGTTGAACGAGATGAACATCGTGCTGGAAGACGGCCCGCAGGGCACGACCTGGCGCCGCAAGTAATCCGGCCGCAGGGAAAAACAAAAAAGGCGCTGAATTCAGCGCCTTTTTCTATGGCTGCGGGTTAGGGTTTAACCGTGACCTTGCCGCCGTTGAATTCCACCACCTGATCGGCGACGATCTTGCAGCGCTTGCGGGTTTCGACCTTGCCGTCGACTTTCACCTGCCCTTCGGCGATGACTTCTTTGGCGGCGCCGCCGCTTTCACACCAGCCCTGGAACTTTAGCAGATCGCACAGTTCGACGTGGGGATGATTGTCCAGATTGAAAATTTCCATACTGCCTTACTTATTTAGGTTGAACGTCGTGATATTCCTCGCAGGCCTGCAAGGTATTTTGGATCAGTGTAGCAACGGTCATCGGGCCGACGCCACCCGGCACTGGGGTGATGTAGGCGGCGCGCTCGCTGGCGGCGTCGAAATCGACATCGCCCACCACTTTACCGCTTTCCAGACGGTTGATGCCGACGTCCACCACGATGGCGCCCGGTTTGATCCAGTCGCCCGGAATGAAGCCCGGCTTGCCGACCGCCACCACCAGCAGATCGGCGTTCTCGACGTGATGACGCAGATTCTTGGTGAAGCGGTGGGTGACGGTGGTGGTGCAGCCGGCCAGCAGCAGCTCCATGCTCATCGGGCGGCCGACGATGTTGGAAGCGCCGACCACCACGGCGTTCAGGCCGTAGGTATCGATGTTATAACGCTCCAGCAGGGTGACGATGCCGCGCGGCGTGCACGGGCGCAGTTTAGGCGCGCGTTGGCACAGGCGGCCGACGTTGTACGGGTGGAAGCCGTCGACGTCTTTGTCCGGGTGGATGCGTTCCAGCACCTTGACGTTATCGATGCCGGCCGGCAGCGGCAGCTGCACCAGAATACCGTCGATTTCCTCATCGGCGTTCAGCTGGTCGATCAACGCCAGCAGTTCGGCTTCACTGGTGGCAGCGGGCAGATCGTAGGAGCGGGAAAGGAAGCCGACTTCATCGCAGGCGCGGCGCTTGCTGGCGACGTAAATTTGCGAAGCCGGGTTCTCGCCGACCAGCACAACCGCCAGCCCTGGGGCGCGTTTGCCGGCCGCCAGACGTTGTTTCACTTGCTCAGCCACTTCGTTTCTAACCTGCTGCGCAATCGTTTTACCATCAATAATCTTTGCTGACATCAGTGTGGAAATCCATCAATTAAGAAAAGCGGGGGATGCCGCTATTCTGGCAGAAGCTGAGCGCGCTGTCAGGCGCAGAATCACCCTCGTGGCCGTTGCCGACGCCGATTTACGCTTTTTTTATGCCGGCCTCAGGATCCTCTACGTCATTTTTACCTGTATTTGGATACGCTGGGGCTGTTCACAGGGCGAAAGAGGGCAGGATCATGAGAGCGATAACCCGGCTTTACCCGTTGCATCATCAGCCTGACGAGCAACCGACGGAGCCTAAACATGTGGGGGAAACGGTGTTCGATTCTTCACTGCATCCGGCGGACAGCGCGCAACTCACCGCGTTGCATCAGCTCAGCAAGCATGAGGCGGCGCCGTCGTGGCGGGCACGCCTGAATGCGCTGTGGCGGAAGTTATGTGCATGAAGGGCTGCTTCTGGGCAGGCTGCACGCTGTTACTGGTTTGGGCATCGGGGAGCCAGGCTTCTTTAAACAGCGCACGCCCAGACGCCACACTGGGGGAAAGGGTGGCGGCGACCTGCAACGCGGGGGTGGTTGAGCATGCCGATTGGGGCGACATCGCCGCAGTCGTGCAGTCCGCTCGCCTTTGCCGGTGGAGGGAGGATGGGCGGCGGTGGTCTGAACGCGCGCCGATTTACGTAGGTGTCGGCCTGGTTCAGCATGGCGGCGCTCGGTTGACGGGAACCCTCGCCGCGCGGGCGCTGGCGGAAAAAGCGCCATAAAGCACGGCCGCCGCCGTAACGTCATGAAAAGGCATTGACTCGCTAACCTCTGACCGTATAATCCCAACCCGCAGCCGCAGGTTGCCGCATCTCAATGCGCCCTTAGCTCAGTTGGATAGAGCAACGGCCTTCTAAGCCGTAGGTCATAGGTTCGAATCCTATAGGGCGTGCCATTACTCCCTTGATTTTCTTCCCCCTACTCGTTCCCTTGAAAACTCGACTGCGTAACCCGTACTCCCGTTGGCTCGCCGCTGAGCGTCGTGCTATGTTCATGCGCTAACTTTCAGTCAGTGGCAGAGTGAAAAATGCAAAGCTTATTCGTATACGGCACCCTGGGGCCGGGCAGACCCAACGCGCACATCATGGAAGCCATCGGCGGCAGCTGGGAAGAAGGCAGCGTTGGCGGATCGCTGCTTAACGAAGGCTGGGGCGCCGAGATGGGCTACCCAGGCATCGTGTTGGATAACAGCGGCAATCGGGTGAAAGGTTTTCTGTTCCGTTCAGCGAATCTCGTCAACCACTGGCCGACTCTCGATGCGTTCGAAGGCGAGGGGTATGAACGGGTAGCGGTCAGCGTCACCACCGCCGGCGGCGAAACCGTCGATTCGTTTATCTACATGTTGAAGAAATGATACGAGCCGCCTCGCCGAATGAGTGCGAGGCGCTCGACCCGCCGGCAATTGAACTTTCGTTTATTTTGCCGCGCTACAATAGGCGAAAATTTCCCCATGGAGCCTATCGTGCGCAAATCCAGATTCCTGCTCGTGACCTTGCTGTGCCTGTGCGCGGCCGCCGTGCTGTACGTGATGGCTTACCGAGCGCTGGGGCATTATCTCAGCGACGGCGAGAAGGCCTACCCGGATATCAGCGTTGAAATCCGCTGAGAGTCGTGCGGCGCCGCGGTGACTGTGCCGATTTTTTCGTACTGATTTACCCGCCATTTACCCGCCGTCGGCAATGATGACGCTGCGTCTCCACACTGTGTGGTTCTCTTGGGCGGAATGCGGTTATGTCACTGCAACAGGTTTCGAATGTCTCTTTGAGCAACAACGGCTTAAAGGGCATCAGTTACAAACATTACGCGTTGGCGATCGTGGCGTTTTCGGCGATCGTGCGGTTTATTTCCTTAACGGATCGGTACTTTTGGTGTGATGAAGCCTCCAGCGTGCTGACCAGCCGCTATGATGTGGGCGCTTTGCTGTACCACGCTTCCTTCGACGTTCACCCGCCGCTTTATTATCTGTTGCTGCATGCCTGGATGGTACTGTTTGGCGACGGCATCATGGCCGCCCGTTCGCTGAGCCTGGTGTTCGGCGTGGCGACGGTAGCGCTGGCGATGCGCTTTACCCGTTGGTTGGCCAGCGAGCGGGCGGCGCTGATAGCGGGATGGCTGATGGCAATCATGCCGATGGCGGTGCGTTACAGCCAGGAGGCGCGCATGTACGCGCTGATGGGGATGCTGGCGATCGCCGCCGCCATGGTGCTGGCTAAGTGGCTGAAAACGCCGGATAACCGCCGCTATCTGGCGCTGTATGCGTTGTTGATGACGCTGAGCTTTTATACCCATTACTTCACCATTTTCACGCTGATCGCCCACTGGCTGGTGGTGTTGGCGCTGTCATGCCGCCGAGAAGGCGTACGTTACATCAAGCAGCCGGCGTGGTGGCTGGCCAATGTGGCGATTGGGGGGGCCTACATTCCCTGGCTGCTGGTGCTGTTCAATCTGCTGGCGCATATCGCCGAACTGCGGGTCGGCGGCGACGTCGGTTGGATCCCTCAGGTTTCCTGGGGCGATCTGCCGGCAATGTATTGGCGTTTTCTCACCGGCCATGACGGCAGCAACTATCCCACGGCGATTCTCTGGCTGCTGCCGGCGATGTTTATCGCGTTGTGCGCGCTGCTGCTGAAACGGCGCGTGATGCCAAGGACATTCTCGCTGTTGCTGCTTGGTGGCATTCTGATCCCGGTGACGCTGGTATTCGCCATTTCCTGGCGCACGCCGCTGTTTGTCGATCGCTACCTCTATTCCGCCGCGCTCGGCATTCCGCTGGTGTTGGGCGTGCTGATCGCCGGAACGAAAAGCCGGGTGCGCGGGATCTCTTTGCTGTTGTTTTTCAGCTTGCTGTTCGGCTGCGGCGTGCGTAACGACTACCCGGTCGAGAAAGATGAGTTCAAGGTGATGGTGCACTATATCAACAGCCACTATCAGCCTAACGATGCGGTAGTGGTCAGCAACATGTTCAACTACCTGAGCTATGTGTATTACAACAAGAAGGGCTATCGCGCCCTGCTGTATACCCCGGCCAGGCCCAACGGCATTTCGGGCAAGCCCAATGCCTATGGCTTCGGCACCTTTTTCCACGATCGGGCGGCGCAGACCTATGTCGATAAGCTCAGCGTTTTATCGAAAGGCCATCGCCGGGTCTGGCTGGTGAGCGGCGGGGATTTCAATCAGGACTTCGGCCGTTCGCCGCCGGGGTGGGTCAATACCGGCACCTTCAAGAGCGGCGGCTTCGAATCGCGTCTGTTCGTGGTGCGCGACCTCAGATAGCCGGATAAATGCCTAATGTCTCGGAAGCCCCCACACACCGATAGTTTTTCGCCGCTACCGGAGTGTGGGAGGCGCTTAGAGGCCGACAATCCGGGCGGGAATGCCCACTGCCGTGGCCGATGGCGGAATGTCCTTGAGCACAACGGCGCCGGCGGCAACACAGCAACTGTCGCCGATCCGCACATTACCCAATATTTTGGCTCCGGCGCCGATAACGGCGCCATTACCCACCTTGGGATGGCGATCGCCGCCGGCTTTTCCTGTTCCTCCCAGCGTCACCGAATGCAGCAGGGAGACGTTGTCGCCCACCGTCGCCGTTTCACCGATGACAATCGCGTGAGCATGGTCGAGCATGATGCCTTTGCCCAGCTTGGCGGCCGGATGGATATCGATACAGAAGAGTTCTGATACCCGGCTTTGGATGTGATAGGCCATTTCACGGTGCTGGTGCTGATACAGCGCATGTGAGACACGATAGGCTTGCAATGCGATGAATCCCTTGAAGAAAAAAAATATCTGTATCGTACTGTGGCAGGCGGGATCGCGTTCGTAAACCGCGCGCATATCCGCCAATGCGGCGTCGACAATGTCGGGCGCGCGTTGCAGCGTTTGTTCAACAACGTTTCTCAGGCTCGTTGCATCGATATCGTCATTGGCCAGTTTCAAGGCCAGGCGGTTTGCGAGCGCCTCGTTGAAGGTGGCATGCTGCAATACTCCTTGCTGCAGGAGTTTGCTCATCACCCCTTCTCTTTCGGCCAAGGCTTTTGCCTCTTGCCGGAGCTGTACCCAGAAGGGGTCAGAGAACGTCAGGTTCGGAAAAATGGCATAGTTCATCAATCGCATCTTTTTTTCCTCGTCGCGTTATAGCGATAAAACGCCCTGCAAACGCCGGGCCGTTTTTCATCAGTTTACCGTGGGCAGCCCCATGCACTCCGCCAGGTCATCAAGGGCCTGATACAGGGCATCGATATCAGCCGTCGTGTTGTATAAATAGGCGGATGCGCGCAGGATCTCTCCACCGGCCAGAGTGCCGACGAAAGGTTGCGCGCACAGGTAACCGCTGCGGCACATAATGCCGTAGGCGTCGCTGAGCAAGCGGGCGATTTCTCCGACCGAAACGCAGCTCGAGAACTTGAAAGCGCCTATGGCATGGCGGTTTTCACCGTCAGCGGGGCCGACAAGTTTGAGATAAGGGCGAGAGGCCGCCCCGGAAAGCAGCGCGTTGACCAAACCTTTGTCGTGTTCACGCCGTGTCGTCTCATCGAAGCCGGCTAACAGACGAAAAGTCGCGCCGGCGCCGATGACGGAGGCAATCGCCGGCGTGCCGGCCTCGAGATGATAGGGCGCCCGACGATTGACCTGGCTATCGGCATCCACCCAGTCAACCGTACCGCCACCGAATTGCAGTGGTTTAAGTGCATCGAGGCGATGCTGGTTCGCGTACAAAAAGCCCAACCCGGTTGGGCCCAGCATTTTGTGTGCGGAGAAGGCGACAAAGTCGGCGCCCAGCGTATGGAGGTTGAGACGGCCGTGCGGGAGAGACTGTGCGGCGTCCAGCACAATAACGGCATCGCTTTGTGTGCGGATCATCGCGATCATCTGCTCAATGGGATGCACAACGCCGGTGACATTGGAGCAGTGCGTCAGGGCGACCACTTTCGGTCGTTGCGCGAGCAGCGTCTGGAAATGATCCAAATCGATCCTGCCCTGATCATCGGTTTGGATGAACCTCAGGGTGGCTACTTGCCGCCAGGGCAATAGTTGGGAATGATGTGAATCGATGCCAGCGATAACCAGATCCGATTTTCTCAGCGCCAATCCTTGCGCCACGATGTTCAGCGCATGGGTCGTATTGTGGGTAAACACGACTTCGTTGGCCTGTGCGCTGATGTAGTCCGCTACTGAGAGGCGCGCGGCTTCATAGGCATTGGAGGCTTCGTCGGAGAGACGGTGTTTGCCGCGATGGATATTGGCGCCGTTCTGGCTGTAATACTCCGTTACGGCATCAATCATGACGCGCGGCTTTAGGGTCGTCGCGGCGCTGTCGAGATAGTTGAGAGGCCGTCCGTCTATTTCCTGCATCAGCGCAGGGAACTGACTGCGGTCAATAAAATGATTCGTCATGGATGAGATGCCCCGTTATATCTGGAAATGCAGGATTGGAATTTTCCGCTGCGTTCGCAGGCGATGTAATCCACGGCTTCGAAAATGATGTCGCGGGTTTGGCAAAGTGCGCTGATGCGTTGTTGCAATGCGAATAGCTCAGACGATGATGCTTGATTGAGGATATAGCGAAAACGAAGATTCCCGAGCTCGTCTTGTTCCAACTTATATAAATCTATTCTTGGGCAATCGGTCACCGCCAGATCGACCTCGGCAGGCGTCACTATCGCCCCGTTTTTACCGATGACGTTGTGGGTGGCGCGCCCTTCGATGTTGACTACCGGCAAAGTGGCGCCACAGGTGCAGGGTTCTGACGACAGGCGGTACAGGTCGCCGGTGGCGTAACGAATGCGCGGTAGCAAGCTGTCATCAATGGTGGAAATGACCAACTCACCGACTTCATCCAAGGCCGATTCCAGCTCCCCGCTTAAAAACTCCAGGAAAAAGTCTTGGTTGTTGATGTGCAAACAGCCGTGGTGGCATTCGAAACCGAGGTAACCCAGTTCCGACATGCCCAGCATGTTGCCGATTGGTGTTCCGTCACCGAAGAAGTGCCGAATTTGACGTCGTGCAACCTGCGTCAAATGGGTATAGCCACAAACGATATGCAGCTTGTTAGTGGTGACGATAGTGCGTCCCAATTTGGCGGCCTCTCGAGTTAAAAAGGCTAAATGCGTCGGGTCCACCACCAAAATTTCCGGATCGTAGGCGGCGATTTCGTCCAGCGCTTGCTTGATCATCCTGGCTGGGGTCGCCAATAAGTCGTGAGCGACAGGCAAGACCAGCGTGCCGTCGGCCAGCGTGCGTTCCTCCATGGTCGTCAGACCGATGCCGCACTCTACGTCGGAGCAGTTAGGCGGGGCATAGCGGCAAATGCGCGGCCGGGCACCAGGGCGCCACAGCGCGTTGAAGTTTGCATTAACGCCCATGCTGGTTGCCTGTCGCCGCGCCAGGTCATAGGAAAGGATCGCGCTGTTCAAGCGCTCTCCTGAGGTCCCCGAACTTTGAAAGCGCATCACATGCGGCCCGGTCAGCGTAAATCCGGCAGCTAACACCCCTGACGGATAGTTGCGCCGATAGTGCAGTTTGCGTGTGACGGGGATGCGTTTAAAGTCCGCCAGGGTTTTAATGTCGTCGGGCCGTAGGCCCGACATTTCCATGTGAGTTTTAAAAAACTTCACCTTTTCATAAGCGTACGCCACTTCACGACGTACATCTTTAAATGAACCTGATTCGCTCATGTCATTGCCACCATGATGTTACGCGGCGGCGTAAATGGTCGCCGGCCGTGGGAAATGGTTTCGTTATCCAAAATTAGAATGTCGCCCTGTTCCCAGTCGAACAGGATTTCTTCTTGTTGATAGGCTTGTCGAATCAGCGTCAGGTCGGTTGACGGGATGGGACTGCCGTCGCCAAACAGAGCATTGCGCGGCAGCTCATGCTCGGCGAATTCGCGTCTTAACTCACGTTCTGCTTCCGCCGGCAGATTGCTGATATGGAACAGATGCGCCTGATTAAACCAGATCCCCGCCCCCGTTCGCGGGTGGGCAAGGGTCGCCTGACAAATTTGGCGTGTGCGCAGGCGTCCTTCCCCCAACCATTGGCATTGGATGTCGTTCGCTTGGCAATAAGCCTCAACCTCCGCCTGATTTTCCGTTTGGAATACCTGCTGCCAGCTGAGATCCAAACCCTGTCCAAAATTGCGCACGTACATCACGCCATGGGCTTCAAAACGCGCGCGCAGGTCTTCCGGCAGGCGCGCATAGACACCCTGACTGTCGGCAAGCGGAGTCTGCCCCTGAGCGCCTGGTTTGACGGCGCAGTGGAAGAACAGCCGCTTGGGCCAACTGCGGGTGTAGGACATCTCATTGTGTTGGGGAATATGTTGGTCGGCCGGATACTCGGTCGAAGTGTATATCCCTTCGCTGATATTGCTCCGCGGCGTGGAGCGGTGGGTGTATCCCAACAATGCGCCTGCCGACGTTTGCACAAAAGCGCGAAAAGCCGCGACATCCGCGACCTTGAAGCCACGAAGCAAAACGGCGCCAGATTCGGCTAACAGACTGGCGATATAATCCCAGCTGTTTTGTCCCCACTCGGGGGCGGATAGGTTGGCTAGCACCGGGCGCAACATGACACCTTTAGCGCCGGCATGGGTCAGTGGTGACGCGGTGACCAGACTGGTGATGGATACGCCTTGGCTCTGGCGCCGTCGGACGAATAAACCGCTTGTTGTTTCGTTCATATTGCCAGTTCCTGAGAGTGACGTTGCTTATCAATGTTGCGGCTGAGGCCGGCTACGGTCGCATCCATAAACACGCTGCGCAGATTGAACGGAATATCGAAGGTGGAACGGATTTGAGCGACCAACTTTGTGGCGATAAGCGAATGCCCACCGATGTCGAAGAAGTCGTCGTGTATGCCTACACGGTTGGCCAGCAGCAACTCCTGGAAAATGGCCGCGACACTTTTTTCCGTTTCGCTTTGCGGCGCGACATAGTCATCGGCGTTGGCGGCGATAAGTGTATCCGGTGCCGGTAGCATGCGGTGATCGACTTTGCCGTTGTGGTTTAACGGGAAGCGGGAGAGCGACACGATTTGTGAGGGGATCATGAAATCCGGCAGGTAAGCGGCGAGATGCTCACGCAACCAATCGGCATTGCCGTTGTCGCCGCTTTGTAGGACCACGTAAGCCAACAGATGCGCGCTGCCGGATTCGCCTTGTTCAACGACGCAGCTGTCCAAAACTTCCGCATGTTTGCGCAGCGTTCTTTCTATTTCGGCCGGTTCTACCCGGAATCCGCGGATTTTCAACTGACGGTCGATACGGCCAAGGAACTCCAGGCTGCCATCGGGAAGCCGGCGAACTTTATCCCCTGAACGGTAAAGCCGGGCATTGGATCGCGGGCTCCAGGGATCGGCGATAAAACGGGGACGCTGATCTTCAGCGCTCTGCACGTAGCCACAAGCGACCGTTTCGCCGCCAATATATAACTCACCCGCGACGCCGATGGGAAGCAATGCGCCATGCGGGTCGACGACATAGCAGCGGGCATGCGGCAAGGGGGTACCGAGGGGAACGGTGGAAGCCAGCCTGGCGTATTTATCCGACGCTACCTGCTGCGCAATGGCGCCCACGCAGGTTTCGGTTGGCCCATAATGGTTGTAGATGCGACAACCGTTCGCAAAATCGTTGAACAGGCGCCACATCCCCCAGCTCAACACTTCGCCCCCCAGCAATAAGGCCTTGCTAGGCATCAGGCGCGCTGGCGCGTCCGCCAGCGCGAATAGAGATGCCATATGAGAAGGGGTCAATTTGAGGACGTCATACTCGCTTTGCTCCATATAGCGAATTTGCTCCTGAATATCCTCGGCGTGTGTGAACGGTGAGATGTCGATGCAGCCACCGGTGACCAGTGCGGGGAACAGGGTGGTATTGCCCAAGTCGGTGGTGATGGGGCCAATGGAGAGATAGGTGAGCGCTGCACCCAGTTCCGCACGCTCAATAATGCCGGACACATAGTTCTGCAATTGATGATGAGCGATCTTGACGCCTTTTGGCTCTCCGGTAGAGCCGGAGGTGTAGAGCACATAAGCGAGGCTGTCGGCAGACGCGGTGAATGGCAGCGCGGAGTCATCCAGCACGCCAATGTCATTCCACTGTGCATCCAGCGCCATCACGGGGAGGGTGAGCTTTGCCTGGCGATGTTGCGTTTGAGCGACAAGCATCAGTGCCGGCCTGGTTTGCTTCAGAATGGTCTCCACCCGCTGCTGGGGCAGTTGAGGGTCGAAAGGGACATAGCAGGCTCCGGCTTTGTGGATGGCGATGATAGCTGCCAGCGCCAGATCGCTGCGTTCAAGCATCAGGCCGACCGCTGCGCCCTGTTCCACCCCATTGTTCAGCAAATGGCGAGCCAACTGATTGGTGAAGGCATCCAGCTCGGCGTAGCGCCAAATTCGCGAGTTGTACTTTAACGCCGGCGCATCGGGAGTCTGCGCCGCCTGGCGGCTGAAAGTATGGTACCAACAACCGAGGGCTGGCGATGACGACAGCGCGTTATGAGTGCTTTCAATCAGAATACGTGTTTCATCGTCAGTCATAAGCGGAAAGCGATCGAGCATGGCCTGCGGTGTCTTGAGCAGCGCCTGCAGCGTGGCGCGGAACGCTTGTTCAATCGTTGCGATCCCTGCCGCATCGAAGACGCCTTGCTGTATCTGCAACTCAAGGTGGAGGCGTTCACCGGCATTCACCTGCAGAGATAATTTGCAGTGTTCCGGTACAGGGATGGCGGTACGGTTTTCCCAATGTAGCAGGGGCGTTTCGATTGCCGACGCCGCATTGAAGAATTGATAGCCGATCTCGCCGGCTGAATGCGCATCACCCGGCTGGCGGCCGTCTTGTTGCTCGCTCAGTCGCAGCGCTTGCTGACAATGTTCAGCGAACTGCAGCAACGTCATGTCAGCGTTGGGCTGCACGATCGTATGCACTGCATATTCGAAGCGACCCAAAGCCTGCTGAAGTTCCGCAAAAGGGCGGCCGGCAAGGTTTGTGCTGAGCGCAACACGGTCGGGATATTCCGCTATGCGCCATAACGCAGCGCTCCAACAAGCGTAAAGCAGAGCGCGAAGGGACAATGCGTTACCTGTTGCCAGCGCTTGTAGCTGAGATCGTGTTTCCCTCGCCAGCGTTATGGGGCGGCATTGCCTATCCTGGCTGTCGGACTTGAACTCGAGCGGCAGGCGCAAAGAAGAGTTGGGCTCGACATGAGCAACGGCGGTTTGCGGGATGAAATCCTCACGCTGCCATTGGGCAAAATCGACGTATTGTACGATGGGGGACGACGCGCCAGCCTCACCGGCATAGAGGCGGCTCAGCACCGCCATCATCGCGTCGGCGGAAACATAGTCCAGGCTGGCGGCGGGCAGTGAAATCACCAGCGTATGTCGGTCGGCTGTCATGCGGTAAAGCGCGGCTTTGAGTGGCCGTGCTGTAGCTACGGGGCTTACGCATGCCGATGCCGCTTCTCCCTCGTTGAACGGGTTAACGTCAGAAGGCTCACCGTCCGCCATAATCAGCTCGGGCTGATAGGGTTCATTGATGACCATCAGCACATCGCTGTGTTCTCCCAACACGTTTCTGAAGGACGTTCGCAAAATCTCATGTTCAGTAATCAGCGTGGACAAGGCCGTGATTAAACGGTTAGGGTCCAAAGATCCTGACAGAGAATACGTTGCGGTGAAATATTTCGGGCTATTTCGAGTATTTTGCTTAATCAGCTGTTGCTGTTGAAAAGACAGGGGAAACCCTTCCCAGTTATTCTCTGGTAATACCATGTTTTCTGCAGTTTTCATTTTTTATTACCCGTTAATGGTTTTGTTCCAAATGGACAAGGGTTTTTCACCTAGATATTCCGCGACTAACTCCCAAAACATGCCGTATTCCGCCGGCAGATTTAGGCAGGTGTGATATTTCTGCGTAGGGGTGTGTGCCAGCACGTCCGCCAGTTTTAAGGCTAACAATGCTTGGAAATGACCTAATGAAACGTTGAGTGTTCGGCCGTTCCTACGATCCTTCAGACAAGGTTGTCCTTCCGGTTTGAGGATATTACGGAAGCTTTTACTCAATGATTCGTAACTCATGACAGAGAAGTGATAAACCAGCTGTTCGGCGCTTTCGCCGATACTGGCTCTGACAATTTCCCTTTGAGATGACGGAATGTCACCAATCTCATCAGTATGTAATCCCTGTGTGCCGTATGCGCCGTGAAATAATCCGGATAAGCATATCGTCTCGTCACATTCCATTTCCCTGAGAAGATGGTGTGTTCGTATTAAATGATTCATTAGTGGCTCATCTAAATGAGCCACTTTATGTGCGCCCAACTTCACCAACTGCGGCTGGTATTGCGCGATAAGCTTGGCATCTGCATCCATCATTTTTTCCTGTGAATAAGATCAGTCGTTGGCGGTGATTCGTTGTTTTCTTTGTTGCATTAGACGTTGTCGGCCGGAGAGCCGCTGTGCGGTTGCCTGAGACGCGCCCGCTGCATCGTTCTCTATGTGACCGGCCAGCCACTCGGCGAGGCTGCGCAAAGTGGTGTACTGAAAGAGCGTGACGATGGGGATCGTGCGATTCAGCGCGTTCTCCAGCGTTTTGTGTGTCCTTATCAAGCTGGCGGAGTTGCCGCCGAGATCAAAAAAGTTATCCGTAGCGTTCAGTGCCTCGCAGTTAAGTTCGTCCTTCCAGATATCGGCAATCGTCATCTCATAGCGTCCTGACGGGGGGGCGTGCCGATCGCCGGCACCGTTCATCGTTGTTGGCTCCGGGAGCCGCTGTTTATCCAATTTGCCATTGGCAGTTAAAGGAAATGCTGACAGACAGGTGAATACGGCGGGGATCATGTATTCGGGTAATTTGGTGCGCAGATTGGCGCGTAGCCGTGCAATCGCCTCCTGATTGTGTTCCTCGCTGACGATATAGGCGCACAGCCAGAGGCGATGACGCTCACCTTTAATCACGACGCAAGCGCCGTTTACGCCGGGTTGTGTGAGTAGCGCAGCTTCGATTTCGCCCGTTTCAATGCGGTATCCATTGATTTTTATCTGCGTATCTTGCCGTCCCAGGAATTCGATGGTGCCATCCGGAGAGAATCGGGCTCTATCGCCGGTTCGATACATTCTGGCGGTTGGCGTCAGGCCATATGGATCGGGCAGATAACTGCGCACCGTTTTCTCTTGATCGCCGAAGTAACCTTCGGCCAATACCTCGCCGCCGATAAACAGGTCGCCCTCGACCGCGATAGGAACGGGCTGCAGTTGCTTATCCAGTATGTAGTAGCGAGCATTTTGAATCGGTTTGCCGTAAGGGATGCTGCTCTGCTCCGGCGCTACCCGCTCGATGATAAAGAAGTTGGACCAAATGACGGCTTCAGTGGCGCCGCCCAAGCCGACCAGCTGCAGGTTGGGGAACGTTTTACGCAGCTTGTCCGGCAGCGATACGGGGATCCAGTCACCGGACAAGAAGGCCAGGCGTAATGTGGGAATCGGGTACGACGGGAAATAGGACTCGCATTGATCGAGCGCGATGGGCGCTGAGTTCCAGAAGGTGATGCCCTCTGCACAGACGATGTTGGCCAGTGTACTCGGATCTCTGGTTTCATCTCGGTCGGCGAGGCGAATCGTTCCGCCTGCGGCAAGCATGCCCAGCAGATCGTAGACGGACAGGTCGAAGGCCAGTGACGTGACGAACAGCGACTTGTCGCTGGCGTTCACGGTGAAGGTCTTGTTTACCCACTCGATCAGATTGATTACCGGTTTATGCCTGACGGCGACCGCCTTGGGATCGCCGGTCGTTCCTGATGTAAAGATGATGTAAGCCAGCGCATCCGATGTGATGCGGCTCTCCACGGGAATCGAAGGCCAGGAGAGGTCCTCGCTTATTGCGACGTGCACGTGCGCCAACGAGGTAGGCGCTTGTGCAATCAAGGCGGCGGCGGTATCGGCAAACAGCGCGTCAGTTGCGATACCGGTGATGCCGGCGATACGGATCATCGCTTGAAAACGAGCGGGAGGGCTGGCGGGATCGAAAGGCACATAAACACAGCCCGCTTTCAGAATAGCCAACATGGTGATGACCATCGCCGGGCTGCGATCGCACAGGATAGCGATGCGTGCGCCGGCGTCGAATCCCTGGGCCAGCAAATAATGGGCCAAACGATTGGCACGCGCATCCAACTCAGCGTAACTCATCTGGTTCCGCGCATTGCATAGCGCGATGTGGTGAGGTACCTGACTGACTTGCGCTTCGAACAGCTGATGAACCAGCCGATCGCCGGCATAATCGCATTGCGTGGCATTCCAGCCGTCGAGCATGTTGCGGCGCTCATCGTCAGAGAGCAAAGGCAGGGTATTGACGACGGCCTCATCGTTTGCGAGCGCTGCACTCATCAGCGTGAACCAATGGCCGATCAGGCGCTGAACCGCGGCATCGGTAAAGCGTTCCGTGTCGTATTCGAGATTCAGCTCAAGGCCGCCGTTGCTGAGACGGAAAAAGAAGCCCAGGCTGAAACGGCTGGTCAACAAGTCGATGGGCAGGTGGCTGGAGCCGGTATCCCTCATCGTCCACAGTGGCTGTTCTTGCTGCAGTGATAGCATGACGTTGAGCGCCGGCGCGCCATTGGCGGTGCGTAGTCCTTTGACGTTATCGATCACCGTTTCATAAGGAACCTGGCCGAACTGCATGGCTTCCTGGGTACATTGCCTGGCCTGACGCAATAATTCACCGACGCGCGGCTGGTGCCGCATATCGCCGCGCAAAATAACCGTATTGACGAAATTGCCGATAGTTGCGGCAAAATCGTGGTTGTTTCGCGTATGTAGCGGTGCGGTCAACAGGACATCGTCGGTATCCGCCAGGCGCCCCAAATAAGCCCAGGTCAGCGCCAGTAACCCGTGGAACAGAGAGACTTCGTGTCGGCGGCAAAGCTGAGAGATCGCGATGAATTTATCTTCTGGAATGGAGACGCTTAACTGGCGACCTTGCCCCCGCTCCTGGCGCGGCAGCGGTCGATCGCAGGGAAGTTGCGGGGCGGCCGGTGGTTCGGCCAGCTGTTGTTGCCAATAAGCCAGAGCCTCGGTTTGCCGGCTTTCACAGTGTGTCAGCCAGTGGCAATAGTCTTGGTAACTGAGGGGCGCAGGAGAGGTATCCGAGGTCGTATTCTCATAGGCCGCGGAGAGTTCGGCCAGCAAGATGTCCATGGAGCCGTCAACGGCGATGTGGTGCGTCAGCACCACCACCAGATGCAGGTCTTGCTTGATCTTGAGGGCCAGCACCTTGAACGGGATTTCTCCGGTCAGATCGAACGCCGTGCGAGCGAAGGCATTCGCGCGGTTCCAGGCCTGTTCCCAGGCTGCTTTTTCATCCCACTCACACAGGTTTTCATGATGGACCACCGGCGGGTAGGTTTGGGCGATGCATTGCCGCAGGCCCTGCGCGCCTTCTGCATAGCGCGTACGCAAGATGGCATGTTGCATCACGACTTGTTCCGCCGCGTTGGAAAGACGGCTCAGATCCAGTGGCCCCACGATTTGAAAAGCGGTGGGAATGTTGTAGCGAGGCGAGCCGGGCAACAGTTTTTCCAGCATCCACATTCTCGATTGCGAGGGCGAACAGGGTGCTTCGAGAGTGATTTGTCGCGTATGGCCGACGCACGGCGGCGCATCGGCGTTTTTCGTCCATTGTTCAATAAGCCGTGCCTGATGTGAGAGCGTATCGGCAGCCAGGAGCTGTTCTATCGCAAGGTCAGCAGAAAACTGCTTTTTGATCTCATGAGCCAGTCGGGCGAGCAGTAAAGAATGCCCGCCGAGACCGAAGAACGTATCGGCGCGATAGACGTCAGCACAGTCCAGCAGCTGGCACCAAAGTCCAGCCAACGATAGCTCTGTGGCGCCTTCAGGCGCTTGGCCCGCACGATTTTCATGTTGCATTCGGCAGTGTCTTAAGGCGCCTCTGTCAATTTTTCCGTTAGGCAAACGGGGAAGTTCATCGAAGGTCATCCACTCCGCCGGTAGCATGTAGACCGGCAGTTGGGTTGCAGTCCAGGCGATAATGGCATGACGATCCGCCGGAGAGTGCAGTTCCAGCGCGCAGCGTAAAGATTTGCCCTTGTTCGCTGATTCGACCACCACCACCGCCACTTCTCGCACACCGGGATGCCGACGGAGCAGGGCGTCAATCTCACCGATTTCGATACGATGGCCGCGGATCTTGACCTGGTCGTCGCGACGGCCGAGGTAGAGCAGGCGCCCATCTTCAAGCTGCTTGCCATAATCGCCTGTACGGTACATTCGCGCCCCTTTGGGGCCGGCGGGGTCGGGCAGGAAGGCGTCGTTGAGTTCTGGGCGATGGTAGTAACCGCGAGCGACGCCAGGGCCGGCCACGTAGATTTCCCCCGTTTCTCCTGGCGCTACGGCGTTGCCTTCCGCGTCAAGCAGGTAACAGCGTCGGCCCGTCAGTGGCGTGCCGATGGTGGGATGCGGGTCTGAGGCCAAAACTTCACCGCCGGTGGAGTAGGTCGTATCTTCCGAGGGACCATAGAGATTAAAGATTTTTGCCGTCGGGCATTGCCGCCTGAGCGTATGCACCAGGTGCATCGGCAGCGGTTCCCCGGCTAAGTTGATAATCGGCAAATGGGATGGCAACTCGCCGATTTTAACTATCTCGTTGATGACCGAAGGTACGGTATTGAACAGCGTAATATCGTCACGCTTGTGCCACTGTAATAACGCTAGGGGATCTGCCAGCATATGCACGCACCCGCCCTGAGTAAGCGGAGCAAAGATTTCAAAGACGGAGAGATCGAAGGTGATCGACGTGCCACAAGCGACCTGCGACAGTTGTTCGTCAGTATAGGTTTGGTGGGCCCAATCGATAAGCGACAGGGCGTTGCCGTGTTCGATCATCACCCCTTTGGGAACGCCGGTGGAACCGGAAGTAAAGATAAAGTAAGCCAGTTGGGTGGCGCAGGCGTTTCGCTGCAGTATGGCTGCCTCGGGGCGCACGCTTTCGTCGATGAAAACGGGCGTAATGGCGTCGGGCAGCCTGCTCGCTAGCGCCGCTGTTGTAATGACGTATTTGGCCTGGGCGATCTCCAGCAACAGTTCGGTGCGTGCCTGGGGATGCTTGGGATCGAGCGGCAGATAAGCGCAATCCGCCGCCATGATGCCCAATAAGCTGGCGGGGATATAGCGATCGCGCGGAAGATAGACGCCGACGGCCGTTTCTTTCGCCAGATTAAGCGCGGACAATTGCTGTGCGATACTCAACGCAGCATGCCGTAAGCATTGATAGTCCATTATGCCGCTTTCGTCGATCACGGCCGGGCGTAGTGGCGTTGCCATCGCCTGAGTGAAGACGGCTGCGTGCAGCGTATGGGATTGCGTCTGGTTTTCCGGTCCAATACCTTTCATGCTTTGCATTGTTAACCCTTATTTATTTGCGGCGATTAACCGAAAAGTCCCAAGAGGGCAGTTCGTCTGAACAGGCTGATGCGTTATCGACTTTTGGTTGTTGTGCATCGAGATAGCCTTTTATTTCCGGCAAGGCGATCGTCATGTCCTCAGAAACCTTCTCGATTAACTGAGTAAAGGCGACGGCAAGATTTGCGATTACGTCGGGTGTAAACAAGGCTGTGCGGTAATCCAGCCCGCCTTCCATTGCACCCTGTATGGTAACCAGCGACAGTTTTATGTCGTGCACGTCCAGCAGAAATTCCGCATCGAGCAAGGTGGCCTTAATGCCTGATAACGTCCATGGCGGGGTCGCTACGTCATGCAAGACGAACCACGAGCGGTAAATCGGCGCCGACTGCGACATTTTTCGCTTCGGTCGCAGCGCGTTGACGATTTGATCGAACGGCAGATCCTGATGCCGGTAGGCATCCAGACAGGTTTGTTTGACGCGCAGGCACAGATCTGCAAAGACGTCATGGCGTTGGAAGCGAGTGCGGATGGCGAGGCTGTTCACCATAAATCCGATGACGCCGGCGAGTTCGGGACGGGAACGATGGCCTGCCGCCGTTCCCACCACGATGTCGTCTTGTTGACACCACCAATGCAGCAGCAACTGCCAGGCGGTCATATACCCCATGAAAGGCGTGACACCCAGTTTGGCGCAGAGTGCATCGAAGCGTGCGGTGAGCGTCGCGCTTAAATGGAAAGGATGACGCGCGCCGGTAGCGGTCAGACGGCCGGTATCGACAGGCGTTGTCGGCAAAGCCAGCACCGGCAGATTATCGCCGAGCTGATTGACCCAGTAATCCAATTGGGTGTTAAAGGTCCGGGATGCGCATTGCGTTTGCTCCCATTGCGCGACGTCAAGGAAATTGAGCCTGTCGGACGATTCGGCAGGTGTCCTCCCTGCGACGAGAGCGTTATATATCTCGCTGATCTCACCCGCCATAATGGCAGTGGACCAGCCATCCCATACGATGTGATGCACGGCGATGATCAGGAGGTGACACTGTGCGGAGAATGCGATGAGGCTGGCTCTGAACATATCGCCGCAACGGGTATCGAACGGGCGTGTCGCCGCGGCCGCAAGTGCGCGCTGCATGTAGCCCTCTCGCTCGTGAGAGGGGATGTCGAACGCCTCTTCCAACTGCAGCTGAAATGAGGTCTCCAGCGACGGGGACATATAGGCGTCAGCCCTATCGTCGAGAATGCGGCATGTCAGCACCGAATGTCTGGCGACAAAGATTCGCAGGGCCTGGGACAAGGCATCCACATTAAGCAAGCCGTTCAGTTCGAAAGGTTCCACCAGGTTGTAGGTGCAGTTTCCCGGATGAAGCTGATCATGGAACCACAGCCGCTGTTGGGCGGAGGAAAGCGGCCAGCGGGACATGGCCGGTACCTTGACGATAGGCGGCAGTTCGTCCTCGGTGCGCTCCACATCCAGCGCATTCCTGACGGCTTCAGCAATGCCCCGCATGTTGGGCGTTTCAAAGGCGGCGCGAAGCGGGAATGCCGGGGTAAATTCTCGGCGAATTTGGGTCACCAAATCGGTGAGACGGCGTGAGTCAATCCCGGATTTAAACAGATCTTGGGTAACGCTCAACGCCTCGCCACCCAAAATATTCTGGCCAAGCCGGCAGAGACGACGCTCGATATCGTCCGCCGGAGCGATAAATTCACCGCTATGGCGTGACAGTTGCGGCGTCGGCAGCTGTGAAATATCGACTTTGCCATTGGCTGACAGCGGCAACGTCGGCAGGATTATAATGACGCTTGGCACCATGTAGTCCGGCAGTTGTTCGGCAAAATGACGATGAAGCTGCATTTCGTCGAGCGTGGCATCTTGCCTCGGGCAAAGATAGGCGAGTAGCAGCGCTGAGCCGTCCTGGCGGTGAAGACGAACCACACAGCGATCGACTCCCGGGTGTTTACCGGCGGCGCGCTCTATTTCACCGGTTTCAATACGGAATCCATTGATCTTTAGTTGATTGTCTCTGCGCCCCAAAAATTCGATGGTGCCGTCAGGCAACCAGCGTCCCAGATCGCCGGTTTTGTATAATCGCTCGTCGCTTTGCGGATGGGTGATAAAGCGCGCTGCCGTTTCTGCGGGATTGTTCAGGTAGCCGGCGGCCAGCCCTTTGCCGGCGATATAAAGCTCGCCCGCAACGCCTTCGGGCCGGTGGCGAAGATGGGTGTCCAAAACATAGAAACGTTGGTTTGCCAAAGCCTTGCCATAAGGAATGCTGGTCATCGTCGGATCGATATCCTGGATGAGGTGGAAAATGGACCAAATGGCGGCTTCGGTGGCGCCGCCAAGGCTGACGCGCAGGGCGTTTGGCATTGCGCGGTGAATTTTCTCCGGTAAAGCAACGTTGATCCAATCGCCGCTCATCATGACCAGCCTGATGCTCCTCAGCGTTTCGCTTTGATTGGCGGACAGATGATTGACCAAGAGTTCAACCAAGGCCGGCACCGAGTTCCAGACGGTGACCCGGTATTTCTGCACGCAGGTTTCCCAGTGCGCAGGATCTTTGGCAAGCTCATCTTTCGGCATCACGATGGCCGCGCCGCGCGTCAGTGGCCCGAAAATGTCGTAAACCGACAGATCGAAAGAGAGTGAGGAAAGTGCCAACACGCGATCGTCCTCGCCGATAGCGAAACGCGAATTGATATCGATAACGGTGTTAGCGGCGGCGGCATGGGTGACAATGACCCCTTTGGGCTTACCGGTCGTGCCTGAAGTAAAGATAATGTAAGCCGGCGATGCCGCGTCGATCTCGCCATCGCGCCATTCGTCCGTGAATGCATTCATCGCTTCAGTGATGGGCAGATGCGCGACGGTTGCCGGCCACTCAACGCGCCCGTCGCTGGCGGGCGTCGTTAGTGCGACTCGAATGTCGGCCTCGCTCAAAAGCGCCTGCATACGCCCCTTCGGTAGGGTTGGATCAAGTGGAACATAGACGCAACCGGCGCGCAAAATACCTAACACAGCGGCGACTTGCTGCCAGCCTTTTTCTGCGACTACGGCTACGCGTGCACCGGGCTGGAGCGCCTGCTTGGTCAGCGACAGCGCCACATGGGCGGAGATATTCGCCAAATCCGCATAGGTGAGGACGGTTTCCCCCAGGATAGCGGGCGCCGACGGCTTCTTGTTTGCATAGGCCAAGAAACCCTGATGCAAGCAACTTTCGTCAAAGGCGACGGCCGTACGATTGGCTTCGGCGATGGCGCCGCTGTTGACGCGTTGAGCCAGAGCATCGCGCCAATTGTTTTCATGCCAGATGGCTTCTTCTTTGGGCAAACGCATCAGCAATGCGCGATAGTCCATAAACATGGTGTCAAGCATGTCAGGATCGAAAAGGCCGTCGACCGCATCCCAGTTGATGAGGAGATTGCCTTTTTCTTCGTAAACCTGGCAGTCGAGCCATACGTGTGGCGTTTGCGATATCCCTTCCACCAATTTACCGAGCCGGCTCACAATCGGTTTATCATCGGCGGACGGGAAGATCAGGCTGGTAAAGACATAGGGCATGGTTGGCCGTTCGGCGCTTTTTTCCGCAATGTCTCGCAACATTTTTACGCCGCTGTACTGCAAGGCAGAAAGATCGTCCCAGAGGCGTTTTTGCGTTTTTTTTGCGCGTTGAGTAAAGGTCTCCTCCTGCCGCAGATCGGCTTCGAACAGCAGAACCGAGGTGAAATCCCCCATCACCTGATCGACCTGTGGATGCACCTCCAGACGATTGAAAGCCGGCAGATTCAGGCAAAAATGTGGTGTTTCGCTCCAGTTAGCCAATATCTCCGTATAGGCGGTGAGCAATATGGTGGACGGCGTGAGGCCCTGGCGTGCGGCGGCGTCTTTCAGTTTGCGCCAGACGGCGTTAGGTATCGTCGTTTCCCGGCGAATGAAGCGGCGATGCTCCAGGCTTTGCGGAGCGATTCGCTGCGGCAGGGACGGGGCAGAAGGGAAAGTGTCGACGCGTTTAAGCCAATAGTCGCGAGCGCGCTGATAGGCGGCGCTCTGCTCCAGGCGCTGTTCGGCCAGCACGTAATCTCTGAATGTGATGGCCACCGATTCGGGCTGGTAATCGGCGTGGTAATAACGCTCCTCCAGTTCGCGCCAGAATAACGTAATGCTCCAGGCGTCCATAATCAGCAGATCGAAGCTGACGTGCAGCCGTACGGTGCCATCGGGCAATCGCGAGGCGGAAATATCAAACAGCGGCCATTGATCACAGGGCATCAGCTGATGAGATTTCTGCTCCCTGAGCGCCGTTAACTGAGCCACGGCGTCCTTAGGTTTCAACTGACTAAAATCGTTAGTGTCAATGATATATCGGGGGACGTGGGGGAGAACGCGCTGCATGCCGTCGTGCGTCATGACGGCTCTAAGCATATCGTGTTGAGCGATCAAGGCGTTGAGTGCCTGTTCTAGACGTGCAAGATCCAGATCGGCGCATTCAAACTCTTCATAGGCATGTGCTGCAACATTGCCCGAGTTATTGCCCGCGTTACGTCCAACCCAATATGCGTGTTGAATATCGGTAAGTGGGAACGGCAAGAACGCCTCGTCCGGACGGATTTCCAAGGCGCTTGCATAAATGCTGGCCAGATCTTCTTCCGGTTGCGCCGCTGCGTCGCGTTGCCCTGCACGGCTCTCCAAAGCGGCGAGCAAGCTTTCCACCGTCGGAAATTCGAGGATGTCTCCGGGGCCAAAATGCAACCCCAGCGTACGCGCGCGGTTAGCAATCTGGATGCTGAGAATGGAATCGCCACCGAGGTCGAAGAAGTTTTCTTTCGGCTCAATATGCGCGACTCCCAGCGCTTCGCTCCACAGCTGCGTCAGTTTTTCCGCCAGGGTGTTCGCCGGTTTCGCCTGTTCAGGCGCATTTTCGTTGTCGACGGCGCTGATGGCCGGCACCGCGTTAGTGGTTTGCGGTTCAGGGTCGACCCAGTGACGGGCGCGATCAAAGCGGTAAGTCGGCAGCGGAATTTTGTTGCCCCGCGATGAGTGGGGTATCGTCTGGCCGTAACACCAGCGCTGCTCCTGGATGCGCAGAAGTGACGCCGGGCCACTTAATCCCGTGTGCTCGGGCGATAGCAACGGGATGGCGTTGACATCTTTGCGGCCGGCGCCAATGGCGCGCGCAGCTTGGCTCAATGAGGTGCCTGGCCCGCACTCGAACAACAGGAAGGCGTGTTGATCGATAAGCGTTGCCAACCCATCGGCAAAACGCACGGTGCCACGCAGATGACGCACCCAATAATCAGGGGCCGTCGCCTCTTCATCAGTGATCCATGTTCCGCTGAGATTGGAGATAAAGCGCTGACGCGGCGGTGTCAGGGTGACCTGAGCCAGCACGTCACCAAAAGCCTGCAAGCAAGGTTCCATCATGGCCGAATGGAAAGCATGAGAGGTTTCAAGGGCTCGGCAACTGATGCCCTCGCGCTCCAATGACCGGCGAAACGTGTCCATAACATGGGCGGGGCCAGAGATGACGGTCAACGCCGGCCGATTGACGGCCGCGATGGATAGGGCGGAGGGTAGCCGAGAGTGCAGGCTTGCCTCGTCAGACATGACGGCCAACATCTCGCCGTGATCCATGCTTTGCATCAAGCGGCCGCGTGCCGAAACGACCTTGACGGCATCTTCAAGCGTAAAAACGCCGGCGAGGCAGGCTGCGACATATTCGCCGATGCTGTGTCCTATCATGCCTTCGGGGATCAGGCCGGAAGCCAGCCAATGTTTCGCCAGCGCATATTCGACGGCGAAAATCGCCGGTTGCGAAAGCCGGGTTTGCGCCAGCAATTCGTCATTGTCCTGCGCCTTGTTGAACAACAGTGAGCGTAAGTCGTGGTCGATAAACGGTTGGAACAGCTGCGCCAGCCGATCGAACTCTTGGGTGAAGATGTCGCCGGTGTGATACAGGTTGGCTCCCATACCCTGATATTGTGTTCCCTGGCCAGGAAACATAAACGCTATTTTCATCGGCGCGTCGCAGGCTTCTCCGAAGCACATGGTTTTGGCTCGCTCGGTTTCCAGCTGCGCGATGGCCTCTTCCACACTGTCGGCCGTTATGGCGGCGCGCACGGGAAACGCTTTTCGACCTGTCGCCAACGAATAGGCGACATCGGCGAGAGATGCCTCGGTATGGTTGCGTAAATAATGGGCTAGTTGCTGCATTGTCGCGCGCAAGGCGACCTGGTTTTTGGCCGAGAAGCGTAATGCGCAGGTGGCGGGTTCTGCGGCAGGGGAGACGGTGGAAACCGGGGGTTGCTCCATGACGACATGGACATTAGAGCCGCCGATGCCGAAGGCGCTGACTCCCGCCCTGCGTGGCGAGCTTCCTTCCCAGGAAGTTCCTTTACTCGTCACGGTAAACGGGGTACCGGCGAAATGGATGGCGGGGTTGGGCGTCCGGTAATGCAGCGTAGCGGGAATATAATCGTGATAAAGGCTTAGCGCGGTCTTGATAAATCCGGCAATACCGGCACCGGCGTCAAGATGGCCTATATTGGATTTGACCGAACCGATCTTACAGCTTGCGGCTGGACAGTCGTCGCCAAAAGCGGCCGCCAGCGCGGCGATTTCTATCGGATCGCCCAAGCTGGTGGCCGTGCCATGGGTTTCAACGTATCCGATAGCGTCGGGCGTCACGTTAGCAACAGCGTGCGCCATTTGGATAACACGGGTTTGGCCTTCGACGCTGGGGGCGGCATATCCCACTTTTTGTGCGCCGTCATTGTTGGTTGCAGAGCCGCGGACGATGGCATAAATATGATCCCGATCGTTGATCGCATCATCCAGGCGTTTTAATACCACGATCCCTCCGCCATTCCCGCGCACTGTGCCGCTGGCATGTTCGCTGAACGGTTTGCAATGCCCGTCCTGTGAGAGAATGCTGCCCGGTTCATACCGATAGCCTTCTTCAGCCGGGTATTCCAGTGAGATACCACCGGCCAGGGCGATATCACACTCTCCTGCCAGCAGGGACTGGCCTGCAGTGTGTACGGCCAGCAATGAACTGGAACAGGCAGATTGAACGACGATGCTCGGGCCTTTCAAATCGAGTTTGTAGGAGATGCGGTTGGCCGCGTAATCCTTGTCATTGCCAATCAGCAATTGCATTTTGCTGGTGGTGGCGCAAAGCTGCCTATTGTTCGCGAGATTATGCAACCAATACCCGCTGGGACCGCTGCTGACATAGACACCGACGTTTTGTTGGTGACATGTGGCGGCATAGCCGGCGTTTTCCAACGCTTCCCACGCGCACTCAAGTAGCAGGCGTTGCTGTGGGTCAGTGATCGCCGCCTCTTTTGGCGACATAGCGAAAAATTTTGCGTCGAATTGATCGACATCGGTTAGCAGGTAGCCTGCGGGGACGTGCCAGGAACCGTCCGTGGAGGCTTGCGGCGCAAAATCAGCGTGCCAAGTAACGGAATCGATCTCCTGACAGAGATTATTCCAGTAAGCGTCGATGTCTCCTGCCCCGGGAAAACGCCCGGCCATTCCTATGACGGCCAGTTCGATGCCGGTAAATTCATTGTCGAGAGTTTTTTCTAATTCAGGCATGAGCATGATTCCCCTGGGATGTCGGCGGCATGTGCCGAGATAATCTGGCGAGTACGTTTTTCACGTCTTGCAACCAAATATCTTTTTGTTCGTCAAATAAGAAATGGCCAGCATTAAATTCGCGCCATTCGACGGTATTGGCGGTAACGTCTAGCCAGCCGCGAGTTGCCTGGCGATCGATCACCTGGTCGTGCAAGCCGTGGCAAACGTGTATTGGACATGTCAACGGGGCTTTACCCGTTGGTGCATAGCCGTCACTCGCCTCCAAATCTGCGCGGATGGTTGACAGAAAAAGCTCATAAAATTCCGGTGTCGCGGCATCCTGTGCGTTGATGCCACCCAGTTTGACCAGGCAATCGATCAGCTTTTCCGCCGACATCTGATGCCAGTTTTGTCGAGTTTTGTGATAGTGGGGAGACCTCTGGCTGGCGATCAATAGCGCGTGAACGCAGGCACCATGCTGTTCCAGCCGCGTTGCCATCTCATAGGCCAGCAGGCCGCCGTAGCTGATGCCAGCCAACACCAGCGGCGCATCGAGATAGGGTTTAATACGAGCGAATACGTCATCGACCACTTGCTCCAGCGTGGAAAAGGCAGGTTCAATAAAACGTTCTTCTCTGCCGGGAATAACGGGAATAAGAATATTGGCATATTCCTGTAATTCGGCATGCCAGGTACGATATCGGCTGGTACCCCCACCGGCATGAGCAAAGCAAATTAAATTTATGGCCGACGGCCGTGATGCAGACAGCTCACGGATAAAATGATTACCCATGCTAAGTCCTTAATTATTTTATGTGAAAAGGGGAAATAGCTGGCGGGCTGTATTCCCGCCGTGATGCCATTTTTCCTATTTTTATTCAGATTTTTTTAGCGTGACAATTGCGGCAATTAACGAGAGCAACGCCAATAAGGCCAGGCTAAAAGTAATAACCAGGGGAGTTCCGCTATTAAACTCGGCAATAAACTGCGTGGCAACGCTTGCGAGAAGCATACTGATGAACATGCTCAATCCTGCCGCGGTGCCCGCCAGAGGCTTGATCGCACCAATGGCACCGGCCTGCGCTGCCGGGCTGGTGATGCCGTAGAAAATACTGAATACCATCGTTGGGATGACCAGTGCGGGAATCGACCAGATGTTTATCAGGCTTAGCGTCAGAGCGAGCAAGCTGAAAATAAAGCCGATGATGCTGCCCAACAGCAAACGGCGCCGTAGCGACAGACTTTGCGGTAAACGGCTGGCCGACAAGTTACCGATAATGGCGCTGCCAGACACCATCAATAGCAGTAAACTGGCGCCAGAGGCGGAAAGTTGGAAGGTCTGCGTCAGCACGATGGGTGCGGCAGCCATAAAGGCCATAAAGGCCGACTGAGCGAAACCAAATTGAAAGGCATTGCCGAGAAAGGTGGCGTTTTTCGCCAACTGCCCATAGTCATGGAACAGATTGCTTTTGCCTGCTTCTACGCCAGTTTGCGCTTTGCGGGTTTCGGGGAGACTGAACAAGATGATAATAAACACGATGACTGCAATAGCGCCGATCAGAATGAAATTGGAACGCCAACCAAAGTTATCCGTTAATAAACCACCCAATGGCACGCCCAGTAGAGGCGATATCATCATAGAAGCGACCAGTTTCGACATGACATTTGCCGCTTTTTCGCTGTGATAGATATCCATGACGATAATTCGCGCCGCAATAACGCCGGCCGCCCCGCCCGCCGGTTGAATAATACGGCCCAAAATTACGGCTTCAATGGACTGCGCCGATAAACAAATGAAGCTACCAATAATCAGGATCGCCATGCCTAACAGTAATATTGTTCTGCGTCCCAGTCGATCAGCCAATCTTCCATATACCAGACAAGCAAGGGCAAAACTGATCATCGATAGAGAGACTGTCAGGTTGGCGGTCGCAGGTGTTGTTTCAAAGTATTTAACCAGGCTAGGCACTGAAGGCAGGAAAATTTGGAATGAGGTTGGCCCCAAACCTGACAATAGGATGAGAATGAATTGCAATAGGGCGTGATTGACGTGCGTTTGCTCGCTGGCGTTATCAGAGGACATCTGTCTTCCGTTCATTGCTTCTTCCTGTATTGAATGTGAGAGACAGCTAAATACCCGCGACATACCGCAATGGGCATTCACTGCCAAAAACAAATTATTAGAATCTATTTAATTACCTTGCTAACCATTTGTGCCTGTGTTTGGCGAAGTGATTAGGTTTTTTTTGTTGTTTTTAAAAGACTTTTATCATCACGCTGCTGCTGGTAGGGATTGTGATGTTATGTAAGGTTAAGTCCTCTTTTGTTAATCAAAGGTAAATATATGCAAATATTATTTATCTATAAGCTATATCCAAGTCAATCAGTAAGGTTAATTTATTTTAATGTTTTTTCTGCTGATTTAAGGTGAGTGTCGCTGCAGGCCTTGATAAGTCTGCAATCAGGCTGTCGTTGAGTATTCCTTGATTTTTTAATAATGAGTGGGCGGTCACAGAATAAAAAGGATGAAAAAAAGAGCTATTTTTATAGCTTATGAAAATAGAAAAAATTGATGTTTTGGTTTTTTGTATTGTTAAATTCGCATAGTGTTGGTTTTAAAAACTGCCTTGTTGTTGCTATTTGGCGATTTTAATCGACTGCGATAATGGGGTTTCTCTCCCGAGCCCTTCCTGTCGTCCATGTTTCCGGGGGCGAAAGAAAAAATGGCGGTCTGATAGGGCGGACTCTGGTTCACGAATTGGGTGATTAATACTTTTTGTGATTATTATGATTGTTAATTATTTGTGCTGATGTTTAATGCTATTGTTTGCGCAAGGATGAATGATTGAACAACGAATTCAGTAAATGTTTGCATGGTATGACGAGGGCTTAGTGACATCTTCACATTCAAACGGGTTTAAGGGGGCGCGTCACTCTCGGCTATATGGCCGTGGATGAGTTTATCGGTTGTTTCATCTCCCCATTCGGCGTTACATCTGGCCGAGCAAACTTACGCGGGGATGACAGTTCTATACATTGGGATTGGTACTGTAGCTCTACCCGATGATGTTGTGTGTTATCCATTCCCTGTAGTGTATTACCCCATCCCTGTTAAGTTTATCCCGCCTTGCGCGGGATTTTTTTTATCTGCGCCGGGCGAGATGCACGCCGCCGGTCATGATGTTGCGGGTGGCTGGCAGGGCGAGAAAATCGTGCGGGAATCCCAGCTCGATGGCGCTGAGATCGTCCAATCGTCGCCAATGATCTTCCGCCAGCGCCACCTTCAATGCGCCGAGGTTATCTTCCAATTGCGCCAGGGTTCGGGCGCCGACGATCGGCGCGGTGACCATCGGGTGACGCAGTGTCCAGGCCAGCGCGATTTGTGATGGGGAATATCCAGTCTCATCAGCTATCTGGTTGACGGCGTCGGCGATATCAAGATTGTGTGCGTTCAATGTCCCCTTGGCGCGCACGGCTTCACGCCGAGAGCCCGCTTCATCGGGCGACGGTTGCAGATCCTGCCGCCGGTATTTGCCGCTTAATACGCCGCCGGCCAGCGGCGACCAAGGGATCACGCCCATCCCCAATTCTTGCGCCATCGGCATCAGCTCGCGTTCGACGGTGCGCTCCAGCAGACTGTACTCGATTTGCAGAGCGATCAGCGGCGACCAGCCACGCAGGTCCGCCAGCATTTGCATTCTCGACGCCTGCCAGGCGGGAAGGTCCGATACTGCCACATACAGCACTTTTCCGGCGCGTACCAAATCGTCCATGGCGCGCATGATCTCTTCCACCGACGTGGTGAAATCCCAGGCATGCAGATAGAGCAGGTCGATGTAATCGGTATTGAGCCGTTGCAGGCTTCCCTCCACCGATCGCAGCATGCTTTTGCGGTGATTGCCGCCGGAATTGGGATCGTCCGGCTGCATCGGCAGGGTGTATTTGGTGGCGATCACCAACCGATCGCGGCGCCCGGCGGCGAATTCCCCCACGAAACGTTCGGCGCTGCCCTCGGTATAGCGGTTGGCGGTATCGATAAAGTTGCCGCCGCGTTCGACATAAACGTCAAACAGACGGCGGGCTTCGGCCAGTTCGGCGCCCCAGCCCCAGTCGGCACCGAAGGTCATGGTGCCCAGCGCCAGCGGTGAAACGCGCAGGCCGGAACGGCCCAATAAACGATAGTGATCCAGCGATAGTGACGTGTTCATAGGCATTCTCCCGTGTAGGTAGCGTCTACAGTAGCGCCCGCAGGTTGTTTAAGGAATGCGCTATAATCTTCATGAATTATTAAGGAAGGAGAGCATAATGAGGGGCAGTGATTTCGCCGAGTTGCGCGCCTTTGCCGCGATTGTTGAGCACGGCGGTTTCGCTCGCGCCGCTGCACATTTGGGCATGTCCGCTTCGGCGCTCAGCCAAACGCTGCGCAACCTGGAGGCGCGTTTGGGTGTGCGTTTACTGAATCGCACCACTCGCAGTGTGGCGCTGACTGAAGCCGGAAGACAGATGTTGGCGCGCCTGACGCCCGCGATGGCCGAGATTGACGCGGCGGTGGCACAGGCGGTCGAGCAACGCCAGAACCCCTCGGGTCTTTTGCGGCTTAATGTAACCCGCGTGGCGGCGTTACATTTTCTGGCGCCTTTGATCGCGCCGTTTCATCATCAATATCCTGATATTACGCTCGATCTCAATGTTGAGGAGCGGTTGGTGGATATCGTTGCCGGCGGTTTTGACGCCGGCGTGCGGCTGCACGAGAAACTGGCGAAAGATATGGTGGCGGTCAAGCTGGGCGGGGAGGTGCGGATGCGCGTCGTTGCTTCACCGGCGTATTTGGCGCGTCACGGCCGGCCGTCAACACCGGGCGATCTGCATCGACATCGCTGTTTGAATTACCGCTGGCCGACCAACGGCAGTTTGTATCGCTGGGAGTTTGAGTGCGACGGTGAAAAGCAGGAGATCGCCGTGGAAGGGCCGGTGATAGTCGATGAGCCGGAAGTCTTGGTGCGGGCTGCGATGGATGGGGCTGGCATTGCCTACCTGTTTGAGCAACAAATTGCCGCCGGTTTGGCCGATGGCCGGTTGTTGCCGCTGCTCGATGCCTGGACGCCGCCGTTCCCCGGTTTCTATCTGTACTATCCGGCAAACCGCCAAATGCCGCGCCCGCTGCGTGCTTTTATCGACTTCGCCCGTCAACAGGCAGAGCAGGGCGCATAACGCGATTTTTTTGAATAACACCGTCAGTTTTATTCGGTATTCAGCCGCTGCGCGCTTGATTAGATTGAACGCGAGAGGGGCGCCGTCGGCGCCTTTGTGCAATGAGTGGAGAATTTCTATGGCGAAGACAGTAGTGGTGTTTCATTCCGGCTACGGCCATACCGAGCGTTTGGCGAAAGTGGTGGCGGAAGGCGCCGGGGCGGCACTGATCGCCATCGACCAGAACGGTGATATCAGCGACGAAGCCTGGCAGACGCTGGATGAGGCGGACGCCATCATCTTTGGTTCGCCGACCTATATGGGCGGCCCATCCTGGCAGTTCAAGAAATTCGCCGACGCCAGCTCCAAGGCCTGGTTCGGCCGCAAGTGGCAGGACAAAGTGTTTGGCGGCTTTACCAACAGCGCCAGCCTGAACGGCGACAAGCAGGTCACGTTGATCGCGCTGCAGACGCTGGCTTCGCAACATGGCGGCCTGTGGGTCAGCCTGGGGCTGCTGCCGGCCAACACCAAATCGGCGCAGCGCACCGACGTCAATAACCTGGGCGGTTCGGTGGGGCTGCTGGTGCAGACCCCGGCGGATGCCGGCGTGGATGAGATGCTGTCGGGCGATCTGGCGACCGCCAAGCTCTATGGCCAGCGCGTAGCGGGTTTTGCCGCCAAACTGGCGTAAGGTCTTCCGTGCGGAGAGGGCAGTGACGCGACTGAACGGACGCCGCGTTCATTTTCTCTGCACAATTGGCGTGTAAGCTGCGAAATGTTATTAGCCTGCTTGGGCTAACACTGCATTTCGTACAAATATTCCCGGTTCCTAGGCCGGGTTTTTTGTTGCTAAGGTCTGCTTAAGCTTTCACCGCTATACTGCGCGGCAGCACAGGCATGCAACGTATGGCTGTGTCGTAACTGTCGATTTGCTGTTGTTCAAGCAAGCCCGCGCTATGCGGGCTTTTTTTGGGTTGTTATTGCACGGGCGGCCCAGTTGCAGGAAAATAATCGCGTAGTTATTCAAACATCATTCAACGACCAATAACCACAAACTTATTAATGTAATTAACGCCGTCGGCGGCCTATTACGCTATGCGCTATGCTGACAGCAGAGTCGGCATTATTTGCTGACGCTATGCGGGTGAGCCCGCCGCGGTCGCATCAGGCTAAGAAAAGTCTGTTAATTAAATGTTAACGTTTTTTATTATTGATTTGTCTGGCTTTTTTGGTTGAAATCCGAGTTGACTATCCCTCACTGGCCGGGCGAGAGAGTATGCACATTATTATTCTGGTTATTAGCGAAATATGGGCGAGGCGATGAACGTCAGAATAAACGCCAGGCATGGCCTGCCTCTGACGGTTCAGCTGATCAATCTTTTCATGCTGGCCTTTTTACTTTCTCTGGTGGGTATTCTTAGCCGGCCAATTGGTTCGCTTTCTTTATTTTGGCCGGTGAATGCGATTCTGCTCGGCCTGCTGCTGCGCAAACCCGTTTACGCCACGCCGCTCGGCTGGCTTACCACCTATCTGGGCATGGTTGCCGCCGATCTCAGCACCGGCGAAGGCTGGTCCCTGGCGCTGTGGCTGAACGCCTGCAACATGTCGCTGATCGCCGTCGGTTACGGCATCATGCTGATGCTGCCCCAGTCGCAACGGCGCATGGGCAAACCCCAGGCGATACTCTATATGTTCAGCGCCAGTCTGGCCGGTGCGGCGGTGGCGTCGACGCTGTCGGTGCTGCGCAACGACAGCCTGTACAACAACACGGTGGTGGTCGCGTGGCTGGCCTGGTTCAGCGAGCAGTTCTCGACGACCTTGCTGCTGTTGCCGGTGCTGATGGCGGCACCGCGGCTGAAGCAGCTGTTGCGCATACAGGTGCGTTGGCGTTTGAAAGGCTGTCTGCCGCTGCTGGCGCTGCTGCTGTCGCTGATATTCAGCGTCTATATCGGCGGGCCGGGCGCTATCGCCTTCCCGATCCCGGCGCTGCTGTGGTGCGCGGTGCGTTATCAGCTGTTCCCCGTGACGTTGCTGACGTTGTTGACCGGCATGACCGAGATCAGCAGCATTTCCGCCAACCTGGTGCTGTACGAAACGCCGAACAACCACAACGCCTTCCTCGACACGCTGATGTCCGCCCGCTTGGGCATCGCCATGCTGGTGATGGGGCCGCTGATCCTCGCCAGCTCTATCGCCGCCAACCGCAAGCTGATGCGGCGTCTGGAGCACAGCGCCAACCACGATTTTCTGACCGGGGTGCTGGCGCGCAGCGCGATGACGCGCAAAGCGGGCGAGCTGCTGGAGCACAAGCACCGCTCCAAAGAGGCGGTGTCGCTCCTGCTGATCGACATCGACCATTTCAAGCAGATCAACGATACGCATGGCCACAGCGCCGGCGATCAGGTTTTGGCGTCGTTCGCGCACATCGTGCGGCGCGAGCTGCGCCACGATCAGCTGTTCGGCCGCTTGGGCGGGGAAGAGTTCGCCATCATGTTGCCGCGCGCGCTGGCGGCACAGGGCGTGGCGCTGGGGGAACATCTGCGCCGGCTGGTGGAGCAGGCGGAACTGCAGGCGGAAGGCAAACAAACGTTGAAAATTACCATCAGCGTCGGCGTAGCCAGCCTGGCGATGAACGAAGTGAAATCGCTGGAGCAGCTGATGAATATGGCGGATATCGCGCTGTATCGCGCCAAATCGCAGGGGCGTAATCGGGTGGAGTCGTTCAACGTGGTGAACGGCAACAGCGTCGAGCATATCCTGTTCCGCTAGGGCTCGACGCTGGGCAACCGGCGCTTACAGGCTTTTCAGCGCCTTGATGGTCTCATCCATATCGATCTCGTGCTCGGAGAAGGTATGGGTGGTGTTCTGGAAAGTGGTAATGGTCAGCATGCGCAGCGTTTGCATGGTCTGCGCCTGGTCTTCGGACTGCGGGCGAATGCGGTTCATCAGCAGGCCGACCGACAGCACGGTGTTCTCTTTATCCACGTCGGCTTTGACCGGCACTTCCTTGGTGAAAGTGTTGAAAGACTTGATGCTGGCGATCTTGATTCTTTCGTTGGCGATGATGATGTATTTGCTGGGCGCCAACACTTTGACCGCATAAGCCGACGGGCCTTTGGTGTTATTGGTCGGTTCGAAGGTCACCGCCGCATTTTTCTTAATCAGCTCCGGGTTCTGCACTTTAATCACGTGAAAATAACGATTTTCTCCGTTCTCGTCGGTAATAAAGCCGAAGCCTTTGTCTTCAAAAAAAGTCGTTATCTTGCCGTTCATCGCTATTCTCACAAAAGGGTTCTATACAGCGCTTATGATAGCGCGGAATGCCTTGCAGCGACAGATTGCGCGGGCGGCATTTAGTCATGCGATAACGGCATTTAGCGGCTTTCTCCCCACATGCTATGTTCATGCTGACTTCATTCAATGCGAAAAAGGAATAGCGATGGGCATCAAACGTCTCAATCACGCCGTGCTGTATGTCAGCGACGTGCGGCAGAGCGCCGACTTTTATCATCAGGTGTTGGGGTTCAAGCTCAAGCCGTCCGACAGCCCCGATCGGGCGGTGTTTACCCAGGCCGCCGATTCGGACAACGATCACGATTTGGCGCTGTTCAGCAAGAACCTGGGCCAGCAGCGTGCCGGGGTATTTCGCGCCAACAACGAGCCGCCGGCGGAGCATGAGCCACCGGCCGGGCTGTACCATCTGGCCTGGGAAGTGGACAGCCTGGAGGAGCTGGAGCGCATTCGTCACCAGCTGGCTGAACGCGGCATTCTCGGGCTGGAAGAAGATCACGGCGTGCACAAAAGCATTTATGGCCACGATCCGGACGGGCTGCTGTTCGAGGTGACCTGGTTTATTCCGCCGGCGTTGCTGACCGAAGAGGACAAAAACCAGCAGGGGATCCGCCCGCTGGATTTCGCCGCCGAGAAACGGCGTTTCGCCGGCCGGTAAGCGGCTCGGGTACGGGGCGCCGCGGCGCCCCGACGATCACAGCACTTTGTTGAGAAAGTTGACGGTGCGCGGATGCTGCGGCTGAGCCAGCACTTGCCTGGCGTCGCCCTGCTCGACGATCTGCCCGTCGACCATAAATACCACCCGATCCGCCGCTTCGCGCGCAAAGCCGATTTCATGGGTGACCACCACCAGCGTGACGCCCAGATCCGCCAACCCCTTTATCACGTCTAGCACTTCGCCGACCAGCTCGGGATCGAGCGCGGAGGTCGGTTCATCGAATAGGATCACCTTAGGGTTCAGCGCCAGCGCACGCGCGATGGCGATGCGCTGCTGTTGGCCGCCGGAGAGGTGGCGCGGGTAGGCGTCCGCCTTATGGCGCAGCCCGACGGTATCCAGCAGCTCATAGGCTACCGCTTTCGCCCGTTCGCGGGAGTGGATCTTGTGCACCACCGGCGCTTCGATGATGTTTTCCAGCACCGTCAGGTGCGGGAACAGGTTGAAATTCTGGAACACATAGCCGACGTTGATGCGTTGCCGAAGGATGGCCTTTTCCTTCAGCTCATACAGCCGGTTGCCCTTGCGGCGATATCCGACGTAGTCGCCGTCGATGCGGATAAAGCCTTCGTCCACGCGTTCCAGGTGGTTGATCGCCCGCAGCAGCGTCGACTTTCCGGAGCCGGAAGGGCCGAGGATCACGGTGACGGTGCCCGGCTGCAGCGTCAGGCTGACGTCGTCCAGCGCCTTGTGTTTGCCGAAGAACTTGCTGACGTTGCTGATTTCGATTAGGCCGCGCGCCGGCACTGGGGTGAGGTTGCGCGCCGGCTGCTCGGGCAAGGCGTAATAATCAATGGCTTCAGACATGCGGGTCTCCTAACGTTTTAGCCAGCCGGCCAGTTTCTGCCAGGGCGTCGGCGGCAGTTCGCGCACCGCGCCTCGGGCGAAATAGCGCTCGATGTAGTATTGGATCACCGACAGCGCGGTGGTGATGAACAGATACCAGACGGTGGCGACCATCAGCAGCGGTATCACCTGCTGGGTGCGGTTATAGATAACCTGAATGGTATAAAACAGCTCCGGCAGCGCCAGCACGTAAACGATCGAGGTGCCTTTCGCCAGGCTGATGATCTCGTTGAAGCCGGTCGGAATGATGGAGCGCAGCGCCTGCGGCAGAATGATGCGGAAGGTGCGGCGATAGCCCGGCAGGCCCAGCGCCGCCGCCGCTTCGTGCTGGCCGTAATCCACGCCCAAAATGCCGCCGCGGATGATCTCGGCGGTGTAGGCGGACTGCACCAGCGTCAGGCCCAGCACCGCCACGGCGAATTGGCCGAGAATGTCGATGGTCGGATAGCTGGCGAACACCACGGAGGTGAAGGGAATGCCCAGCGAGATGGCGTCGTACAGGTAGGAAAAGTTGTACAGGATGATCAGCACCAGAATCAGCGGCAGCGAGCGAAACAGCCAGATATAACCCCAGGCGAGCGACGCCAACAGGTAAGAGCGCGACAGTCGCGCCAGCGCCAGCAGGGTACCGAACAGGATGCTGAACAGCGTGCCGAGCAGCGTCAGCAGCAGGGTTTGCCCCAGCCCCGCCAGCACCGCAGGCGCGAAGAACCACTCGGCGAACACGCCCCATTCCCAGCGCGCGTTGCCCGCCACCGATTGCACGATGGCGGCCAGAATAAACAGCGAAAACAGCGCGCCGATCAGCCGCAGCGGATAGCGGGCGGGCACCACTTTCAAGACGTCTTGTTTGGACATGTCATGTCTCCTGATACAGATAAAGGGGCCTTAGGCGATTTTCCTTTCCGACGCGCAACAACATGCGTCCTCTGCAATCAGGCTTTTGCGGAACGGCAGGCGGCCATCGTAGGGTGGGCGGCTGTAAACCTCGCTGTCGACGGTGGGATCGAACTGCGGCTGATACCCGTTGCTCAGATACAGGCCCACCGCTTCGGGCTGGCGAAAACCGGTGGTCAGATAGAGCCGGCGATATCCCTGCGCCAGCGCCAGCGTTTCGAGCTGCTGCAACACCCGCTGCGCCAGGCCCTGGCGCCGCAGATCGCCCCGCGTCCAGATGCGCTTCAGCTCGGCGGTTTGTGCGTCATAGCGTTTGAAGGCGCCCATGGCGATCGGTGCACCGGCGCGCAGCAGCACGATGAAGGCCCCCTGCGGCGGCGCGTACAGATCCAGCGGTTCCGGTTCCTGGTCACCAAAATAGTCGCCGTAACGCTGGCGATATTCGCCGAACAGCCCCTCGATTACCGGGGCGATCAGCGGGTCGGTCGGCAGCGTCTGAATGAAGGTGTCTTGCGTCATCGCGCGCTCCTAGTCGCCCAGGCCGGGCGGGTTGATTTCCGACTGCGCAAGGCGTTCGACGCTCTCGCCCCAGCGGTTGAGCACCCGATCGTACTGCCCGCCGCGGATCGCGCCGTTCAGCGCTTCGTTCACCGCCTGCACCAGGCCGTTGCCTTTACGGGTGGTGACGGCGATGTGCGCCGCCTTGGGCCAACCGCCTTCCACCGTGCCCGCCAGCCGGGTGCGGCCGTTCAGCGCCGCTTTATAGGCGCCCAGCACGTTCGGCCCGAAGTAGGCGTCGGCCCGGCCGGATTGGATCGCCAGCGTGGCGGCCGCATCGTCGGTCACGTAGATCGGCTGGAAGGGTTTAAGCCCCTGCTGCCGATTCTGCTTGTCCCATGCCAGCAAGATGGCTTCCTGATTGGTGCCGGAGCCGACGATAATTTTTAATCCGGCGATATCGGCAGGCTGTTTGATCGTCGCGATCTTGCCGCCGGTTTTGACATAAAAGCCGAGCGAGTCGATGCGGTAGGTGGCGAAGTCGAAGCGGGTTTTGCGCTCTTTGGTCACGGTGACGTTAGTGATGGCCGCGTCATACTTGCCGGAAACCACCCCCAGCGGCCAGTCTTCCCACGAGGTTTGCACCACGTTAAGCGTTAGGCCCAGGCTGTCGGCCACCAGCTGTGCGATATCCACTTCGCTGCCGATCAGTCGCCGGTTGTCGGCGGCGAACAGCGCCAGCGGCGGCGTGTTGAGTGCGGCGATCGCGACGGTGAATTGGCCCGGCTTCACGAAGTGGAAATCGGCCGGCAGTTTGGCGATCGCCTGCGGGTTTTTCGGCGCGTGGATCGGGGTTTCATTGGCCTGCAAATCGATGCCGGTGCCCGCCAGTGCGGCGCCGGTCAGGCTCAGCAAGGCCGCCACGAGGGCGGCGGTAACGGTTTTCTGCATAGCGGGTATCCCTGAAAGCGATCTTATTATTGGGTGAATCTGTTCAACGGGCGCTTCAGGCCCAGGTGCTCGCGCAGCGTGTCGCCGTGGTACGCCTGGCGGAACAGGCCACGTTGTTGCAGGACGGGCACCACCCGATCGACGAAGTGGCCGAAGGCGTTGGGCGTACCGCCGCTGATGATGAAACCGTCGGCGGCTTCGCCGTCGAACCAGCGCTGCAGACCGTCCGCCACCGCTTCCGGCGTGCCGCTGAACACCGGGCGCGGCGAGGCGGCTTCCAGCGCCACCTGGCGCAGCGTGAGGTTGCGCTCGCGGGCGCTGCGCTTGATGGCGTCGGTGGTGCTGCGGAAGCTGTTTTGCCCCAGATCGCCGATGTCCGGGAAGGGCGCGTCCAGCGGATGGCGGGCGAAGTCGTAATGCTCGAAGTAGCGGCCGAGGTAGTTGAGGGCGTTCTCGATGCTGACCAGGCGGGCGGTTTCCTGGTACTGGCGCTCGACGTCCGCGTCGTCGTCGCCGACGATCACGCTGACGCCCTGGAAGATGCGCAGATCGTCCGGTTCGCGCCCCTGTTCCACCAGCTGCCGCTTCACGTCCTGATAGAAATCCTGCGCCTGTTCCAGCGTGTCGTGATGGGTGAAGATCGCATCGGCGTGTTGGGCCGCCAGCCGTTTGCCGTCTTCAGAGGCGCCGGCCTGGAACAGGATCGGGCGCCCCTGCGGCGTGCGGCCGATGTTCAGCGGCCCCTGTACCGAGAAGAACTCCCCCTGGTGATTGAGAGTGTGCAGTTTGCCGGTGCGGAAGAATTCGCCGCTGGCTTTATTACGCACGAAGGCATCGTCTTCCCAGGAGTCCCACAGCCCTTTGGCGACGTCGAGAAACTCGCCGGCGATGCGGTAACGCAGGCTGTGTTCCGGGTGTTCTGTGCGCGAGAAGTTTTTGGCCGAGCCTTCCAGCGGCGACGTCACCACGTTCCAGCCGGCACGGCCGTTGCTCAGGTGATCGAGGCTGGCGAACTGGCGGGCGACGGTGAACGGATCGCTGTAGGAGGTGGAGAGGGTGCCCACCAGGCCGATTTTGTCGGTGGCGGCGGACAGCGCGGCCAGCAGGGTGAGCGGTTCGAAACGATTAAGAAAATGCGGAATGGATTTTTCGTTGATATATAACCCATCGGCGACGAAGACGAAATCGAATTTTCCCTGTTCGGCTTTTTTCGCCGAGGCGATATTAAATTCGAGGTTAATGCTGGCGTCGGCGGTGGCGTCCGGGTGGCGCCAGGCGGACATATTTCCCGATGCGCCATGCAGAATGGCGCCCAGGCGCAATTGCCGTTGATTATTCGCGTTGTCGCTCATCGTGATTATCCTGTCATGCGCTGCAGAGGCGCGCGGTGTCTGATGGGTTCACTATTGATGAGCGGCGGCGGGATGTAAAACAACAAAACAGCATATTCAAATGTTGAAAACTGCAAATATCACGGCGGGTAAAAATAATAGGGCCCGACGCGGCATGTGCGGCGTCGGGGAAATAATATGTTCCGTTATTCAGGCGTTGCTGAGGGCTTTTTCTGGCGCGGTGGTTAATTGTTGCAGCGTGCGTTCCGCCAGCAGCGTGAAATATTGCGCCGCCGGGAACAGGGCCCGTTCATCGGGATTGAAACGCGGATGATGCAGGCCGAACTCGCTGGCGGATCCGATGCTGACAAATACGCCCGGTACGTGATGCAGATACAGCGCGAAATCTTCACCGCCCATCTGCAACTCCGCTTCTTCGACCCGGTAGCCGGCCTCGGCGGCGACGGTTTTGCTGAACGCCGCCCAATGCGGGTCATTGATCACCGCCGGCGGCCCCGGCTGCCAGCGCAGTTCGGCCTGCGCACCCAGCGCGGCGGCTATGCCGTCGATCACCTGGCGAATCTTGTCCGGCACCTGGCGGCGCACCGCGTCGCTGTGGGTGCGCACCGTGCCTTCCAGCTCCACGGTTTGCGGCAGCACGTTCCAGGTATTGCCGCCTTCGATGCGCGTTACGCTTACCACCAGCGATTCCAGCGAGCTGAAGCTGCGGCTGGGCAGCGTCTGCAGCGCGCCGACGAGCTGGCTGGCGGTGACGATGGTGTCGACGCCCTGTTCCGGTTTGGCGGCGTGCGCGCCCTTGCCGGTGATGAGGATCTGGAAGCGATCGACGTTGGCGTAGAACGGCCCGGCGCGGGTGGCGAAGGTGCCGGTGGGCAGCTCCGGCGCATTATGCAGGCCAAACACCGCGGCGACGTTATCCAGCGCGCCGGCGTCGATCAGGTGTCGGGCGCCGTTGAAGGTCTCTTCCGCCGGCTGGAAGAAGAGGCGTACCGTGCCGGGCAGGTCGGCCTCACGCGCTTTCAACAGGTGTGCGGCGCCGAGCATCACCGAGGTATGAAAGTCGTGGCCGCAGGCGTGCATCACGCCGCGGTTTTGCGAGCTGAAGGGCACGTCGGCGATTTCGTCGATCGGGAGAGCGTCAATGTCGCCGCGCAGCGCGATGATCGGCCCCTTGCCGCTGCCGATCTCCGCCACGACGCCGGTTTTCAGCGCCAGCGGCAGCAGGCGAATGCCCGCTTCTTGCAGCCAGCGCGTCAGCCGGGCGGTGGTGGCGAATTCGTGATTGGAAAGCTCCGGGTTTTGGTGCAGCTCACGCCGATAGGCGATGATTTTGTCTGCCAACTGGCTGGTCATAGGCTTGGCTCACAGTGGGAAATAAACCCTAACCCTAGTGCAGCGGCCGCCGAAGCAAAAAGACCATCTGGTTATATTTCATAGCGATTGCGTCTGCGCGGGAGCGTCAACTCTGGGGGAAGCGGGCGAGTTTGGGCGTTCGCTCGTTGTTCGCCGGCGCGTGGAGAGGATTGACCTGGCACGGTAACTTATCGCAACCGGTGCAATCAATTTACACCGGACAACACGGATTTTTTCACTCTTTATCGGATTTCTGTGATCGCGGTGGTGGACAAAATCCTGCCTGCTTGCTGTACTGTAATAGACACAGGTTTTGTGTCTTTCATTCACGTTAAAGGTAAGTTTGATGTCTAAGATTAAAGGTAGCGTTAAGTGGTTTAATGAATCCAAAGGCTTCGGTTTCATTACTCCGGAAGATGGTAGCAAGGACGTTTTCGTTCACTTCTCTGCCATCGTTAGCAACGGTTTCAAAACGCTTGCTGAAGGCCAGCGTGTAGAATTTGAAATCACGAACGGTGCCAAAGGCCCATCTGCCGCTAACGTTACTGCTATCTAAGCTGCGTAGCTGAATTTCTTAAAACCCGCTCATTGAGCGGGTTTTTTATTGGGCGCGTTATGCCTCGCTGCGGCGGCCTAACAGGCTGAACAGCAGGATGGCGACGGCGTAGCAGCCGACGATGGTCAGCGCCATCGACAAGCTGGACGTGCCGCCCAGCCCGGTGAGCGGCACGGCGCAGGCACCGAGCGCGAACATGCACACGCCGATCAAGGCCGACGCGCTGCCCGCTTTGTCACCCTGGCTTTGCATGGCCAGCGAAGAGGCGGTTGGGCCGACGATGCCGATCACCGCCACCGAAAAGAACAGCGGCACCAGCAACAACACCAGCGGCGCATGCAGCGCGGCGGCCAACAGCAGCAACAGCGATGCGACGGCCGCCAGCGTTAACCCACTCCTCAACACCCGGCGCTCCCCCCAACGCGAACTGAGGCGGCTGGCCAGCTGCGCCGCAATGATCAGCCCGACGCCGTTAATGGCGAAACACAGGCTGAACATCTGCGGGCTGAGGCCGTAGATCTGCTGCAAGACGAAAGGCGAGGCGCCGATATAGGCGAACATGCCGGCCATCACGAAGCCCTGCGTCAGACACAGGCCCATGAAATAGCGTTGGGTCAACAGACTGCCCAGCGACATCAGCATCGCCAGAATGCCGCCCTGGCTGCGGCGCTCGGCCGGCAGGGACTCGCGCAGCTTCAGCGCCGACAGGCTGAACAGCAGCACGGCGATGGCCGCCAGCACGCCGAAGATGCCGCGCCAGTTCATCACCTGCAGCATAACGCCGCCCAGCACCGGCGCGACGATCGGCGCCAGACCGTTGACCAGCATCAGCAGGGCGAAGAAGCGGGTCAGCTCATGACCGGCATACAGATCGCGGGCAATGGCGCGGGAAATCACCGCGCCACCGGCGCCGGCGATGCCCTGCAGCAGGCGGGCGATCAGCAACTGGTCGATGGTGGGCGCCAGCGCGCACCACAGCGAAGCGCCCAGCAGCAGGATCAGCGACAGCAACAGCGGACGCATGCGGCCCAGTTTGTCGCTGTAAGGACCGAAAATCAGCTGGCCGACGCCCAGGCCGAGCAGCCCGGCGGTCAGGCTGAGCTGCGCGGCGGCGGTAGAGGTATTCAGTTCGCCCGCCATTTCCGGCAGGGCGGGCAGATAGAGATCGGTGCACAGCGGCCCCAGCGCGGCCAACAGGCCAAGCACGACGGCGTACACCAGACGTTGTCTGGCTAAGTGTTTGGTCATGGGAGATTAGAGTTTCCTGAACAGGTGAGAAATGGCCTGCTGATACAGATCGCGCAGCAGGGACGCATCGGCTTTTTGCGTGGTAAGGATGCGGTAACCGGTGCCTTCGCTCATGACGGCGATAAACTCCACCCGCGCGGCGATCTCTTCCGCGCTGAAATGGGGATACAGCCGCTGCAGGTTGTGGCACACGTGGCGAAACAGCCGCGCTTCCGCATCGCTGAGCATTTTGGCCACCACCGGGTTGCGCGTGGCCTCGGCGGTCACTTCAAGCATCAGCATGTGATCGGTTTCGCTCTCGCCCGGCTGCTGAAACAGCGTGCGCGCCGCCAGCGTGCCGGCGATCAGGTTGATGTGATCGCCAAGATTTTCCAGCCGCTGCATCTTGCTGGCGATGATGCGGTTGACGATTTCCTCGATAATCGCGTCTTTATTGGCGAAATAGCGATAGATTTGCCCGACGCTGAGCTGCGAGCCCTGGGCGATTTCCGCCATGCTGGCGGCGTGGAAGCCGTGGCGGCGGAAGCTGGTTTTCGCCGCTTCGACGATCTGATCGCGGCGGGCCTGCACCTTGGCCTGTTTACTGTCGTTGGGGGGGAGCATTTGCCCGATCCTTTGCTACGCGTGAGCCGGGTTCACATTTTTGGGTGTGAACGTTCATTCTCAATTGTAGTGCAATCGGCCGGAAAGGCGCAAGATGAACGCGTGCTGTGGGGAAAAGGCGCTTAAGCGAACAGGTAGGATTTGATAAAGGCGGCGACGATCAGCACGCACAGCGCAACGGCAATCGCTTCGGTGGCGGTTTTCGGCAGGCTAAACATAGCGGTTTCTCATCCAGTCAGGAGTACTGGATGAGATTATGCGCATGCAAGATTAAGGAAACATTAAGGGCTTAGCGCCCGTTGACCCACATCACCAGCATGAAAGCCAGCAGCGTCATCGCCAGCGAGCCGGCCAGGTTGAGCAGCATGTTGGCCAGCGCCCAGCCGAAGCGGCCATCCTGCATCAGGTACACCACCTCCAGCGAAAAGGTGGAGAAGGTGGTCAGGCCGCCGCAGAACCCGGTGGTGATCAGTAATTTCCAGGTGGGGTCCAGATGCGTCATGCGGGTGAAAATCGCCATCGCCAGGCCGATGATAAAACCGCCGATCAGATTGACCATCAGCGTACCGAGCGGAATGTGGGCGTTCAGCGGATTCATTTTCATGCTTACCGCCCAGCGCAAAACGCTGCCGACGCCGCCGCCGATAAATACGGCCAGTAAAGAGCTCAACATGGGGCAACTACCTTTCAATCAGAGAAATTCACGGGGCTCGGAAAGAGACAGGCGTAACGCTACGCGCCTCTCTCCGAGAGGTTACGTAGACATCATCAGCCTGTGAAGGCGGTTAGGGAGGAATGTCATCTCCAGCGTGCCGCACGGCCTTTTTTGCCGTACCCGGTGGATGTTACACCTAACGCCGCCTATTTTGTAGTATCGACAATCTGCGAGGTCACCCCATGGAAATCAGAACGGCGCGCCTGAGCGATCGCCAGGCTATCGCCGAATTAATGACGGCGTTGGATTATCCCGGCACCGAGGCGTTTCTGCCGCAGCGAATGCGCCAGCTGCTGGCGCATCCGGACGAGGCGCTGCTGGTGGCCGTGGAGGGCGAGCGGGTGCTGGGCGTGCTGTCGCTGCATTTTCTGCCGCAGCTGGCGTTGGCCGGCGACATTGGCCGCATCAGCTATTTTTGCGTCGACGACCGAGCGCGCGGCGCGGGCGTAGGGCGGCGGCTGTTGACGGAGGGCGAGGCGCTGGCGCACCGTCGCGGCTGCGATCGGCTTGAAGTCCATTGCCACAGCCGCCGCGAGCGGGCGCATGCGTTTTACCGGCGTGAAGGTTTTGTCGAAGCGCCGAAGTATTTTGCCAAGTTATTAAACCAGTAAGTTAGTCGCCCGTCTGCACCGCCGTTTCCAGCCGGTTGCGGCCATTTTGCTTCGCCCGGTAAAGCGCGCCGTCGGCCGCTTTCAGCCAGTCCAGATAACCGCCCAGCGCGGGGTGGTAGTTGGCGATGCCGGCGCTGATCTGCAGCCGCAGCTGTGGCGCCTCTTTGAAGATAACGGCATCCAACCGCTGCTGGATGCGCCGCAGGACGGTTTCCGCCTGTTCGGCGCTGGTGTTCGGCAGCACCGCGCCAAACTCGTCGCCGCCGTAGCGCCCGACGATATCCACGTTGCGCAAGCCAATCAGCAGCTCTTCCGCCAGCGCCGCCAGGGCCTCATCCCCCAGCGCATGGCCGAAAGTATCGTTGATGGTTTTGAAACGATCGATATCCATCAGGATCAGCGTGGCGTTGTCCTGGTAGCGGCGGCAACTGTCGAACTGACGATGCAGCAGATGCTCCCAATGGCGGCGGTTGTACAAGCCGGTCAGCCCATCGCGGGTGCTGATGCGTTGCAGCTCCTGTTTTTTTTCCGCCAGCCGTTTGGCGGTGCGGTAGGTCACCAGGCCGAGCAGCGTCGGGTAAAGGTAGATCATCGGCAGGCACAGATAGATTTGCAGCGGCGTGCTGTGCGGGTGGAACGGGAAACCGAGCAGCGCGCCGGTCAGCGCCGCCGCGGCCAATTGAATCGCCAACCCTTTGACAAACAGTGCCTTACCGGCCGAAGCGATGTTGTTCATGCTCATCATCGACAGGATGACGATCGCCGGCAGCGCGTTGAACGCCATCATCGCCGCCCAGAAACCGCCGAAGGCGGAGTCGATCAGCAGGTTGCGGATCTCGGCTTTGAACGGATCTTTGGCGCGGCAGGCCAGGCGGTAGGCGAGATGCGGCCAGAGAAAACCGTGAAAGGCCAGCAATAGCCAGACCGCCGTGGGCGGAGCCAAGGGATAGAGTGCGGCGCAAACGCAGATAAAGCCGAGCCCCAGACCGGCGACGCGGGGCAGATAGGTGCGTTTGGCGAAGCTGAGGCCGGATTTTCGGGCATCGAAAATGGGTGGGGCAATATACATCCGGCATCTCCCTGATAAGTATCACGGCAGCGTATCATGCGGGTGATAAACTAAGAATAGTCTGGGATTCACGTCGTGAGGCGGCGTGGCATTCCTGCGACGGATCTCACTCTGTTACATGTTGCGGTTGTGCGAGCGGGGGGAAAGTCGCTAAATATTCGCAGGCAAGGTCAGTTTTTCTCGCTGTTCACGCAGCGCTCTATGATAAGAAGGTGAGTATGGAAGGTATCAGTATTACCAAACTTCTGGTGATTGCGGTATTGGTGATTTTACTGTTCGGCACCAGCAAGCTGCGCACGCTCGGTGCCGATCTTGGCGCGGCGCTGAAAGGCTTTAAAAAAGCCGTGGGTGACGACAGCACGCCGCCGGCCGCTGGCAGCAACACCGCCGAGAGCCAGTCCGCTCAGCAGAGCGTCGAGAAGAAAGACGTTTAATCCCGTCTGAGGGCGAGCAATAAAAAACGGATGCCTGGCGGACATCCGTTTTTTGGCGTTTCCGCCGTCTTTAGCGTAACAAACTATTACGCGTTATTTCACTTCCATCCCTTTGGCCTGCAGATCGGCGTGATAAGACGAACGCACGAACGGGCCGCAGGCGGCGTGGGTGAAGCCCATCGCCATCGCTTCTTCTTTCATCTCGTCGAACTCGGCCGGGCTGACGTAGCGCTGCACCGGCAGGTGGTGGCGGCTCGGCTGCAGGTACTGGCCCAGCGTCAGCATGGTCACGCCGTGGCGGCGCAGATCGCGCATCACTTCGACGATTTCCGCGTTGGTTTCGCCCAGGCCGACCATCAGGCCGGATTTGGTCGGGATATCCGGGTGTGCTTCTTTAAAGCGCTCCAGCAGCTTCAGCGACCACTCGTAGTTGGCGCCCGGGCGCACCTGGCGATAAACGCGCGGCACGTTTTCCAGGTTGTGGTTGAACACGTCCGGCGGCGTGGCGGTGAGGATCTCCAGCGCGCGGTCCATACGGCCGCGGAAGTCCGGCACCAGCGTTTCAATCTTGATGTTCGGGCTCTTGGCGCGGATGGCCGAAATGCAGTCGGCAAAGTGTTGAGCTCCGCCGTCGCGCAGATCGTCGCGGTCAACCGAGGTGATCACCACGTAACGCAGCGCCATGTCGGCGATGGTTTGCGCCAGCTTTTCCGGCTCGTTGGCGTCCGGCGCGATCGGGCGGCCGTGGGCCACGTCGCAGAACGGGCAGCGACGGGTGCAGATGGCGCCGAGGATCATAAAGGTAGCGGTACCGTGGTTGAAACACTCGGACAGGTTAGGGCACGAGGCTTCCTCACAGACGGAGTGCAGGCCGTTTTTACGCATGGCGGCTTTGATGCCTTGAATGCGCGTTGAGTCGGCAGGCAGTTTGATCTTCATCCACTCGGGTTTACGCAACAGCTCCTGCCGTTCGGTGACCACCGTTTTGACCGGGATCAGCGCCATTTTGTCAGCATCGCGGTATTTGACGCCGCGTTCCATCTGAATTGGTTTACTCATAATCGTGCAGGTTCCAGTTACGAAGCTCGACCGTCTGGTAGCCGAGTAAATGAACAAATTCCTGTACCAGGATTGGGTGTATGTCTTCAATGCCAACGCCGGGCGCCAGCGCGCTGACCTGCGTCATTTGCATGCCGGCGTAACCGCAAGGGTTGATGCGTTGGAAGGGGCTGAGATCCATCGCCACATTCAGGGCCAGGCCGTGGAATGAGCTGCCTTTGCGGATCCGCAAACCCAACGAACAGATTTTCTGCTCCCCCACGTACACGCCAGGCGCATCGGGACGGGCGCGCGATTCGAGGCGGAAGTGGGCGAGGGTGTTGATAACCGTATCTTCTATCGCCGTAACCAATTGGCGTACGCCGACCTTGCTGCGTTTCAGATCGACCATCACGTACATCACCTGCTGGCCCGGCCCGTGGTAGGTCACCTGGCCGCCGCGATCGCTCTGGACCACCGGGATATCGCCGGGCATCAGCACGTGCTCGGCTTTGCCGGCCTGGCCCTGGGTGAAGACCGGGTGATGCTGCACCAGCCACAGCTCGTCCGGCGTAGTCTCGGTACGACTGTCGGTGAAGTTATGCATGGCTTGGGATACAGGCGCGTAGGGCTGCAACCCCAGCTGACGCAAAATGATCTTGTCTGGTTGCAAAAGAGTCATCGTCAGGTTACAGAAGTGGTAAAGCCATTATACCGGGCGCTCCGGCCTGCGACCAGCCTTTCGCTGACCAAAAATGCGCAACCCGGGAAGACGCTGCGCCATCCCGGGTTGATAAGCAGGGGTTTATGCTGGAATTACAGCACCATGCGAACAATTTCAATGTTGCCCAACTCTTCGTACAGGGTTTCGACCTGCTCAATGTGAGTGGCGTTAATGGTGATGGAAACGGAGTGGTAGTTGCCTTTGCTGCTTGGCTTAACCTGCGGGTTGTAATCGCCCGGTGCATGGCGCTGCACCACTTCAACTACCTGGTCAACCAGCTCAGGCTGCGCCAGGCCCATCACCTTGTAGGTAAACGAGCAAGGGAATTCGAGCAGTTCGTTCAGTTTAGTTTTTTGCATGTGCGTGCGCTCCAGAGTGCTAGCTAATCTATAAATTATAACTCCCGCCGGGGCGGGAGTTAATGTTATTCAGTATATGGGGGCAATTTCGCCCGATTCAACCGTTAACCGAACCAGTGGTGGAACATCAGTTTGATGTAGTCCACGATGCGGCTGAAGAAACCGCCTTCTTTCACTTCGTTCATCACCACCAGCGGACGCTGGTCGATGGTTTTGCCGTCCAGCTGGAAGTTGATGCTGCCGACCACCTGGTTTTTCGCCAGCGGCGCGTGAATTTCAGGGGTGTTCAGCACGTAACTGGCCTTCAGATCTTTCATGCGGCCGCGCGGGATGGTCAGGTAGACGTCTTTGTCCACGCCCAGCTCAACGCGGTCGGCATCGCCGAACCAGACCGGCTCGGAGGCGAACTCTTTACCGACCTTCAGCGGCGCTACGGTTTCGAAGAAGCGGAAGCCCCAGGTCAGCAGTTTCTTGCTCTCGGCTTCGCGGCCTTTGTAAGTGCGGCCGCCCATCACGGCGGAGATCAGACGCATCTGGCCTTCGGTCGCCGAAGCCACCAGGTTGTAACCCGCCGCATCGGTGTGGCCGGTTTTGATGCCGTCGACGTTCAGGCTGTTATCCCACAGCAGACCGTTGCGGTTCATCTGGCGGATGTTGTTGAAGGTGAACTCTTTTTCTTTGTAAATCGCGTACTCTTCCGGCACGTCGCGGATCAGCGCCTGGCCGATCAGCGCCATGTCGCGCGCCGAGCTGTACTGGCCCTGGGCATCCAGGCCGTGTACCGTCTGGAAGTGGGTGTTCTGCAGGCCCAGCTTGCTGACGTAGGTGTTCATCAGGTTAACGAACGCGTCCTGGCTGCCGGCGACGTAGTCGGCCATCGCCACGCAGGCGTCGTTACCGGATTGCAGGTTGATGCCGCGGGTCAGTTTGGAGACCGGCACGCGATCGCCTGGCTTCAGGAACATCAGCGAGGAGCCTTTGAACACCGGGTTGCCGGTCGCCCAAGCGTCCTGACCGACGGTCACCAGATCGTCCTGGCCGATTTTGCCCGCTTTCAGCGCCTGGCCGATGACGTAGCTGGTCATCATTTTGGTCAGACTGGCCGGATCGCGACGCGCGTCGGCGTTCATCTCGGCCAGCACCTTGCCGGAGTTGTAATCAATCAGGATGTACGCTTCCGCATCGATCTGCGGGACACCTGGGATCATGGTTTTGATGTTAACGTCATCGGCATGTGCAACGGAGGCTGCGCTCATTGCGATAACGGTGCCGAGTGCGATGCTTTTGATTAAGCGAAAAGAAGTTACTTGTTTCATGATCGGGACTACAACATCCGTGAAAGTAAAGTTAAAAAACGAGCCACACTATAGCAGATGCGATCCCGGCAGGCATTACCCATTCATCTGACTAATTGCGGTTAGAGAACTTTTAGCTGCAAGAAAATGTTTCAGCTAAATAACCGCTTATCAGCCGCGAATGCCCGCCGGGCTTAACGCTTAGGGTGCAGCAGTAACGAAAGACTGTTGTTGCGCTTCGCTGGCCAGGCGTTGCTGCAGCTGGGCCGCCTGCTGACGGCTGCTGAACGGGCCGAGCTGGACGCGATAAACGTTGCCGTTAGCCGCCACTTTGCCCGGCACGCCAAACTGCTGGCTCAGGCTTTGCTGCCAGCTTTGGGCGCGCTCGGCGCTGCTCAGCGCACCGACCTGCACCACATAGCCGCCGGAGGAAGACGCGGCAGCCATGCCGGCAGCCGCGGCGCCGGCCGCGACCGGTGCGGCCACGGCTTCAGGTTCTGATCCTTCCAGCACGCCGGCCGGTACAGCGCTTGGCGCGCCGAGGAAACCGCTGCGGCCGCCGGTTGCGTTGCCGCCGGCGGCTGGCGCGTTGTTGTCGTCGGTGCGCAGGGTGCTGTTATCGATCGGGCGCACCGCCGCGCCGCTGGCGACCGGCACGTCCTGTTGGATCGGGGTGCCCATGCCGCTGGAGCCGAGATCCGGGCGTGCCGGCAGGGCGTAGCTCTGTTTCGCCACGATGGTGCCGATGGTGCCCGGGCCGCTCAGCGTGCCGTCCGGCGCCACGTTGATGAAATCGACTTTGACCTTGGTGTTGTTGGACAGGTTGAGGCGATCGGCGGCGGCTTTCGACAGATCGATGATGCGGCCCTTGGTGTAAGGCCCGCGATCGTTGACGCGCACCACCAACTGACGGCCGTTGGCCAGGTTGGTGACACGTACATAGCTAGGGATCGGCAAGGTCGGGTGCGCCGCGGTCAGGCCGTTCGGATCGAACTGCTCGCCCAGCGCGGTGGTGTTGCCGTTGGCTTCTTCGCCATACCAGGCCGCCAGGCCGGTCTGCGAGAAGTTCTGCGGATCTTTTACGATGCGGTAAGTATCGCCATTAACCTTATAATCCTGCATGTTATTAGGGTTATAGGGTTCATATTGAGGCTCGACGCCACCGATTTCCACCACCGGGCCGTTGTACGGCTGCTGTGGCGCCTGCTGTTCCGTGGTCGGGGCGGTACAGGCGGAGAGCAATACCGCCGCGACGCCGATCCAAAGCCATTCCTTACGCATTACTCACCTCTTATAAACTTTTAGACAGCATTTTCCGATGCGTGTGGATCGACATGATGATGCCGAAACCGGCCATCAACACTATCAGCGCCGAACCCCCGTAACTGACCAGAGGCAAAGGTACGCCAACTACCGGCAAAATGCCACTGACCATACCGATGTTAACAAAGACATAAACGAACAAAATCAGCATCAAGCCGCCGACCATCACGCGGCCGAAGGTGGTTTGCGCCTTGGCGGCGATCATCAGCCCGCGAATGATCACCAGCAGGTAAAGCGCCAGCAGCACCAACACCCCGATCAGCCCCAGCTCTTCGGCCAACACGGCGAAGATAAAGTCGGTATGGCGTTCCGGCAGGAACTCCAGCTGCGACTGGGTGCCGTGCAGCCAGCCCTTGCCGGACAGGCCGCCGGAGCCGATGGCAATCTTGGATTGAATGATATGGTAGCCGGCGCCGAGCGGGTCGCTTTCCGGATCGAGCAGCATCATCACGCGGTCGCGTTGATAACCGTGCATCAGGAAGAACCACAGCACCGGGATAAAGGCCGCCAGCGCGACGGCGGCGACGGCGATCAGTTTCCAGCTCATGCCCGACAGGAACAGCACGAACAGGCCGGAGGCGGCGATCAGGATCGAGGTGCCCAGATCCGGCTGCGCGGCCACCAGCAGCGTCGGCAGGAAGATCAGCACCAGGGCGATGGCGGTGTTTTTCAGCGAAGGCGGGCAGACGTCGCGGTTCATAAAGCGCGCTACCATCAGCGGCACGGCGATCTTGGCGATTTCCGACGGCTGGAAGCGCACCACGCCGAGATCCAGCCAGCGCTGCGCGCCTTTACTGATCTGCCCGAAGGCGTCCACCAGGATCAGCAAAATCACGCAGAAGATATACAGATAGGGCGCCCAGCTTTCGTATACGCGCGGCGGGATTTGCGCCATGACGGCCATCACGATCAGCCCCATGACGATCTGCCCGATCTTGCGCTCCATCATGCCGATGTCCTGGCCGCTGGCGCTCCACATCACGAAGGCGCTGTAGACCAGCAGGGCCAGGATCAGCAGCAGGAACGTCGGGTCGATGTGGATTTTGGTCCAGATCGAGCCTTTTTGTTGGCTTTCAGTCATGTTCTACCTTAGTCACCTTCTACGCCAGGCGGCAGTGGGGCCTCGCTTGGCAATTGCGTATTGTTGTCGCCCAGCAGAATATGGTCGAGGATCTGGCGGGTGATGGTGCCCACCGCCGGACCGGCGCCGCCGTTTTCCAGAATGATGGCGACCGACACCGTCGGATTGTTGAACGGCGCGAAGGCGGTCATCAGCTTGTGATCGCGCAGGTGCTCCGCCAGTTTATGGGCGTTGTAAGTTTCGTAGCCGAATACCTGTGCGGTACCCGATTTCGCCGCGGCTTTGTAAGGGGCGTCCGCAAAGTATTTGCGCGCCGTCCCGTTCGGACGGTTGGCCACCCCGTACATGCCGTCTTTGGCGATTTCCCAGAAGCCGGAGTGAATATCGCCGATCTGCGTGTCTTCTTCCTGTTTGAACGGCACCAGCGCGCCGTTGACGCGGGTGCTCTGCAGCAGGTGCGGCGTTTTGACGGTGCCGTCGTTGATCAGGGTGTTCAGCGCCTTGGCCATCTGGATCGGCGTGGCGGTCCAGTAACCCTGGCCGATGCCCACCGGAATGGTGTCGCCCTGATACCACGGCTTTTTATAGCGCTTCAGCTTCCATTCGCGCGTCGGCATCAGGCCGGAGCGCTCTTCGGACAGATCGATGCCGGTGTACTGGCCGTAACCGAATTTGGTCAGCCAGGTCGACAGCCGATCGATCCCCATGTCATAGGCGACCTGATAGAAATAGGTATCTGCGGACTCTTCCAGCGCCTTGGTGACGTTCAGCCGGCCGTGGCCCCATTTTTTCCAGTCGCGGAAGCGTTTTTCCGAGCCGGGCAGCTGCCACCAGCCGGGATCGAACACCACGGTGTTTTTGGTGATCACCCCGGCGCTGAGCGCCGACACCGCGATGTAAGGCTTCACCGTCGACGCGGGCGGGTAAACCCCCTGCGTGGCGCGGTTGATCAGTGGGCGATTCGGATCGTTCAGCAGCCCCTGATAGTCCTTGCTGGAAATGCCGTCCACGAACAGGTTCGGATCGTAACTCGGGTTGGACACCATCGCCAGAATGGCGCCGGTGCGCGGATCGCTCACCACCACCGCGGCGCGGCTGCCTACCAGCAGCTGCTCGATATAGCGCTGCAGGTTGAGATCGAGCGTCAGGTAGACGTCCTGACCGGCGGAAGGCGGCTGCTCGTGCAATTGGCGGATCACCCGGCCGCGGTTGTTGACCTCGACCTCTTCGTAGCCGGTTTTGCCGTGCAGCGTGTCTTCGTAATAGCGTTCGATGCCCAGCTTGCCAATGTCGTGGGTCGCGGCGTAGTTGGCCAGCTTGCCGTCTTTGTCCAGGCGTTCGACGTCGCGGTCGTTGATCTTCGACACGTAGCCGGTGACGTGGGTGAGGGCGGAGCCGTAAGGGTAGTAGCGGCGCTGGTAGCCTTTCACTTCCACGCCGGGGAAGCGGAACTGATTAACCGCAAAGCGGGCGACCTGCACTTCGGTCAGCGCGGTTTTCACCGGAATGGAGACGAAACGGCGCGAACGCTTGCGCTCTTTTTCGAAATTGGTGATGTCGTCGTCGGTCAGGTCGACCACCGTGCGCAGCGCCTGCAGCGTGGCTTTGAGATCGTCAACCTTCTCCGGCATCAGCTCCAGCTGATAAATGGTGCGGTTGAGTGCCAGCGGGGTGCCGTTGCGATCGTAGATAATGCCGCGGCTGGGCGCGATAGGCACCAGCTTGATGCGGTTTTCGTTGGAGCGGGTGCGGTAATCCTCGACGCGGACCACTTGCAGATTATACAGGTTGGCGATCAGGATGCCGGACAGCACCAGGATGACCAAGAACGCCACCAGGGCGCGGCGTACAAACAGGGCGGATTCAGCCGTATAGTCGCGAAAAGGGTTACGTTCTATTTTCATCCCGCTGCTTTATTTCACTCTGTCACGGTCACCACCGGCTATTCCCGGTGGTAAGGATGATTTGTAGTAATACTCCAGGCGCGGTAGAGGCTTTCGGCCACCAGGACGCGCACCAAAGGATGCGGCAATGTCAACGGAGAAAGTGACCAGCTCTGCTCGGCAGCGGCTTTGCAGGCGGGCGCCAACCCTTCCGGGCCGCCGATCAGCAAGCTGACGTTACGGCCATCCTGCTTCCAGCGCTCAAGCTGCTGCGCCAGCTGCGGCGTTTCCCACGGCGTGCCTGGGATATCCAGCGTAACGATGCGGTTGCCTTTGCCCACCGCCGCCAGCATCTGTTCGCCTTCTTTGTCCAGAATGCGCTTGATGTCGGCGTTTTTGCCGCGTTTGCCCGCCGGGATCTCGGTCAGCTCAAACGGCATATCTTTGGGAAAGCGGTGCAGGTAATCCATAAAGCCGGTTTGCACCCAGTCTGGCATTTTGGTGCCGACCGCCACCAATTGCAGTTTCACCGCTTAGCTCCAGAGTTTTTCCAGCTCGTACAGGCGACGGCTCTCTTCCTGCATCACGTGCACGATCACTTCGCCCAGATCGACCACGATCCAGTCGGAGGCTTCCTGGCCTTTCATACCGTACAGCTCCATGCCTGCGGCACGGGATTCCTGCACCACGTGGCTGGCGATCGACATCACGTGGCGAGTCGAGGTGCCGGTGCAGATGATCATGCAATCGGTGATGCTGGATTTGCCCTGGACGTCCAGAGCGATAATGTCTTGGCCTTTCAGGTCATCGATTTTATCGATGACGAAATCTTGGAGCGCTTTACCTTGCAAAGGTTCCCCCTCGGGTGTGTTCTGTTCAGTCGGCTGCGGCGGGCAAAATGCGCGCGCCGCGGCGTAACCGGATAATGGTTTCGGCAGGCTGCCGCTGAAAGCCAGCTAACTGGTGACTGCCCGGCCAGCTAAGGTTTCCGGGGTTTTCAGCGGATACCTGAAAAATAGCGGCGCAGTATATCACGCACCTTTCGCTAGCGATATAAACCCTGCAACTCGATGTAGCGCTGCACCGGGCGTGGCAGCAGGTCGTCGCAGTTAAGGCCCTGATGGCGGCGCTGGCGGATCTCGGTGGCGGAAATTTCCAGCTCCGGCGTATCGGCCAAATAGATATGGCCGTGTGGGCGACGGCTGAGCAGCGCCGGGTCGGCGGTGCGATGGCGTTCCAGCCACTGCTGCAGCTCCGGCGTGTCCATGCGATCGTTATAGCCCGGGCGCGCCAGCACCAGCAGATGGCAGACGTCCAACAGCGCCTGCCAGCGGTGCCATTTATGCAGCGTTAGCAGCGAGTCCTGGCCAATAATAAACGCCAGCGGCTGGGCGGCGCCACGCTCTTTACGAATCGTTTCCAACGTCTCGATGGTGTAGGAGGGGGTGGTGCGGTGCAGTTCGCGATCGTCGACCGCAAACAGCGGGTTGCCGGCGATCGCCAGCTCCACCATCTTCAGGCGCTGCTGCGCATTGGCCTCCGGCTGCGGGCGGTGCGGCGGCACGTGGTTAGGCAGCAGCGTGACGCGATTCAGGCCCACTTCGGCGGCCAACGCTTCCACCGGCCGCAGGTGGCCGTAGTGGATCGGGTCAAAGGTGCCGCCGAACAGCGCGTGCAAAACGGTGGGGTGTTCCGGATTAGTGGGCATCGCTAAAACTCGTGGCCAGGGGTTTGCCGCACAGCAGCATCGACAGGGTTTCCAGTTCCGGCCAGACCGACTGGCCATAGTCCTGCTTGAGGGTCAGCTCGATTTGCGTCAGCAGCTGTACCGCCTGCTGCAGCTGGGGGCCGGACAGGCGTTGCAACGCCTGGGTCACCAGCGGGCGGCGATTCTGCCAGACCTTGTGCTGATCGAACAGCGTGCGCAGCGGCGCGGAAGCCATGCGGCGCTGCAGCGTTAGCAGCAGCAGCAGTTCGCGCTGCAGAGTGCGCAGCAGGATCACCGGCTCCACGTCCTCTTGCTGCAGCTGCTGCAAGATATGCCAGGCGCGCTTGCTTTTGCCGGCCAGCAGGGCATCCAGCCAGTGGAACGGCGTGAAGTGGGCGGCGTCGTTCACCGCCTGTTCGACGCGCGGCAGCGTGAGCTTGCCGTCCGGGTGCAGCAGCGACAGCCGCTCCAGCGCCTGCGACAGCGCCAGCAGGTTGCCTTCGTAGCAGTAGCACAGCAGCTGATTGGCGGCGTCGTCCAGCTCCAGCTTCATCGCCTTGGCGCGCGTGGCGACCCAGCGCGGCAGCTGTGCCTGTTCCGGCGTCTGGCAACTGACGAGGGCACCGTGCGGGCTGAGCGCCTTGAACCAGGCGCTGTTTTCCTGCGCTTTGGTGAGGCGCGGGCCGCGCAGGATCAGCAGAATATCCTCGTGCAGCAGCGTGGCGAGCTTGGTCAGCTGTTCGCCGATCGGCGCCGTCGGGCCGTTTTCCGGGAAGATCAGCAGCAGCGTCTGGCGGCTGGCGAACAGGCTCATCGCCTGGCAGATGCCGAAGATGGCGTCCCAGTCGGTATGGGCGTCGAGGGAAATGCTGTAGTGCTCACTGAACTGCTGCTGTTGCGCGGCCTGCCGGAGCAAATCCTGGCTTTCCTGCAGCAACAGCGGTTCATTGCCGCTCAATAAATAACAAGCGCGCAGCCCCTCTCGGAGCTGCGCGGCAAGTTGTTCCGGATAAATGCGGATCATTGTGCGGTTTGGCTTGCCGCTCGTTCGCCGGCGGCAGCGGCTTTCTGCCGGTTCTCTTCTTCCGCCGCATGCACGGTCAGCAGTTTGCGCACCAGCTGTTGCGCCGCCTGCTCACGCATTTCCTGGCGAATGATATCCTGTTCGGAGTCCTTGGCCAGCGCGGTCAGCGGGTTGTCGAAGAAGGAACGGAACACTTTCACCGACAGCGGATACAGGTCATGGCCCGGGATCAGCACTTGCGCCTGCACGGTCAGCACCAGCTGGTACTCGGCGGTTTTACCGTCCTGGAAGATAGAAGCGGTATCCTGGCTTTCCGTTGCGCCGACGATGCGCAGGGAAGGCACGTCTTTACGTTTCGGATCGCTGACGATAGTCACTTCGTTAAGACGCAGCTGCTCACGCACCGCGCGCGTCAACGGGCCGTAAGGATCCGAACTGTCCAGGATCAGCGTTTTCATTTCATTCGGCACCTGCGTGGTGCCACGCAGGTGAAAACCGCAGCCGGCGGTGACCAGCACCGCCAACCCCAGCAACAGCGTCAGAATACGTTGTCGCACAACTCCTCCTTGTGTTAACCCACAACCAGGTTAAGCAGTTTGCCCGGAACGTAGATCACTTTGCGAATCGTGACGCCGTCCAGATATTTAGCCACCAGATGCTCTTCGGCAGCGCGCGCGCGCACCTGCTCTTCGGTCGCATCGGCAGATACGGTGATTTTAGCGCGAACCTTGCCGTTCACCTGCACCACCACCAGCTTGGAGTCTTCGACCATCGCCTGTTCGTCGGCAACCGGCCATGGCGCGGTGTCCACGTCGCCTACGCCGCCCAGTGCCTGCCACAGGGTGAAGCACACGTGCGGGGTGAACGGGTACAGCATGCGAACCACGGCCAGCAGCGCTTCCTGCAGCAGCGCGCGATCCTGCTCGCTCTCCTGCGGCGCGCGGGCCAGTTTGTTCATCAGCTCCATCACGGCGGCGATCGCGGTGTTGAAGGTCTGACGGCGGCCGATATCGTCGGTTACCTTGGCGATGGTTTTGTGCAGATCGCGGCGCAGCGCTTTCTGAGCTTCGTTCAGCGCCGCTACGTCGAGCGGCTGTACCGCGCCTTTTTCCACGTGATCGTAGGCCAGTTTCCACACGCGTTTCAGGAAGCGGTTAGCCCCTTCCACGCCGGATTCCTGCCACTCCAGCGTCATTTCTGCCGGTGAAGCGAACATCATGAACAGACGCACGGTGTCCGCGCCGTATTTTTCCACCATTTCCTGCGGGTCGATGCCGTTGTTCTTCGACTTCGACATTTTGCTCATGCCAGCATAGACCAGTTCACGGCCTTGCGGATCGGTGGCCTTGATGATGCGGCCCTTGTCGTCGCGCTCGACGGTGGCGTCAACCGGAGATACCCAGACGCGCTCGCCGCTGTTGCCGGTGTAGTAGAAGGCGTCGGCCAGCACCATGCCCTGACACAGCAGACGCTTGGCCGGCTCGTCGGAGTCCACCAGGCCTGCATCGCGCATCAGCTTGTGGAAGAAGCGGAAGTACATCAGGTGCATGATGGCGTGTTCGATACCGCCGATATATTGATCGACCGGCAGCCAGTAGTTGGCGGCGGCCGGATCCAGCATGCCCTGGTCATACTGCGGGCAGGTGTAGCGCGCGTAGTACCAGGAAGACTCCATAAAGGTGTCGAAGGTGTCGGTTTCACGCAGCGCCGGCTGGCCGTCGACGGTGGTCTTCGCCCACTCAGGATCGGCCTTGATCGGGCTGGTGATGCCGTCCATGACCACGTCTTCCGGCAGGATCACCGGCAGCTGATCTTCCGGCGTCGGCATCACGGTGCCGTCTTCCAGCGTCACCATCGGGATTGGCGCGCCCCAGTAACGCTGACGGGAGACGCCCCAATCGCGCAGACGGTAGTTGACCTTGCGCTGGCCCACGCCCTTGGCGACCAGTTTGTCGGCGATGGCGTTGAAGCCCGCTTCGTTGTCCAGGCCGTCGAATTCGCCGGAGTTGAACAGCGCGCCTTTGTCGGTCATCGCTTCGGCGCTCACGTCAGGTCGGCTGCCGTCGAGGTTCAGGATCACCGGTTTGATCGGCAAATCGTATTTGGTGGCGAATTCCCAGTCGCGTTGGTCGTGCGCTGGTACCGCCATCACGGCGCCGGTGCCGTATTCCATCAGCACGAAGTTGGCGACCCACACCGGCAGCTTCTCGCCGCTCAGCGGGTGGACAACGAACAGGCCGGTCGGCATGCCTTTCTTCTCCATCGTCGCCATTTCGGCTTCGGCAACTTTGGTGTTGCGGCATTCGTCGATGAAGTCGGTCAGCGCCGGGTTATTGCGAGCGCCCTGTTGCGCCAGCGGGTGGCCCGCGGCGACCGCCACGTAGGTGGCGCCCATGAAGGTGTCGGGACGGGTAGTGTAAACCGTCAGCTTCTCTTCGCTGTCCGCCACGTCGAAGGTGATTTCCACGCCTTCGGAGCGGCCAATCCAGTTGCGCTGCATGGTTTTCACCTGCTCTGGCCAGCTTTCAAGCGTGTCCAGATCGTTCAACAGCTGATCGGCGTAGGCGGTGATTTTGATGAACCACTGCGGGATCTCTTTACGCTCGACCTTGGTGTCGCAGCGCCAGCAGCAGCCGTCGATAACCTGTTCGTTGGCCAGCACGGTCAGATCGTGCGGGCACCAGTTCACCGCCGAGGTCTTCTTGTAGACCAGGCCTTTTTCATACAGCTTGGTGAAGAACCACTGTTCCCAGCGGTAGTATTCCGGCTGGCAGGTGGCGATTTCGCGATCCCAGTCGTAGCCGAAGCCCAGCAGTTTCAGCTGGTTCTTCATGTATTCGATGTTGTCGTAGGTCCACGGGGCCGGCGCGGTGTTGTTTTTCACCGCCGCGCCTTCCGCCGGCAGGCCGAACGCATCCCAGCCGATCGGCTGCAGTACGTTTTTGCCCAGCATGCGCTGATAGCGCGAGATCACGTCGCCGATAGTGTAGTTACGAACGTGGCCCATGTGCAGTCGGCCGGACGGGTAAGGCAGCATGGATAGGCAGTAGTACTTTTCCTTGCTGTCGTCTTCGGTAACTTTGAAAGTCTGCTTCTCTTGCCAGTGAAGCTGTACGTTCGATTCTATGTCTTCTGGACGGTATTGCTCTTGCATGGCGGCCGGTGGTCCTGTAGGTGTAAACCGTTGCCCCGGTCAGAGGCAACGCAATGAACATTTAGTATTCGTAGATCCGCATAGCATAGCTGATAAGACCTCCCGGCAACAACTCCAAGCGCCTGACTCGGCGCATTTAAAAAAAACGCCGCCATGACGCGGCTCACAACCTGCGGATCCCGCGTCTTGCCAAGTGACATCAGTCATTTACGGCTAAAATAAGAACAAGTAGCTTAGGGGTATCCCTACAGCCAAGTCCGGCGCAGCGTTTATCGAGGAGAGTCTATGAACAAGGTTGCTCAGTATTACCGCGAATTGGTGGCATCGCTGACCGAACGCCTGAAAAACGGTGAACGCGATATCGACGAACTGGTGGCCAGCGCGGAGCGGCGGTTGAACGAGGCCGAAGATCTGACCCGCGACGAAGTACGGCAGGTGACGCAGGCGGTGCGGCGCGATCTGGAAGAGTTCGCCCGCAGCTATCAGGAAAGCCGGGATGAGTTTACCGACAGCGTGTTTATGCGGGTGATCAAAGAGAGTCTGTGGCAGGAACTGGCGGATATCACCGACAAAACCCAGCTGGAGTGGCGCGAAGTGTTCAAGGATGTCAGCCACCACGGCGTTTACCACAGCGGTGAAGTGGTGGGGCTGGGCAATCTGGTGTGCGAGCAGTGCCACTACCACCTGGCGTTCTATACGCCGGAGGTGTTGCCGCTCTGCCCGAAATGCGGTCACGACCAGTTCCAGCGCCGGCCGTTTGAACCTTGATGACGTTCCCCGCTGCGGCGGGGAACGTTAAGGCCGGCGTTTAACGGAACAGTTTCTTCAGCAGGTTGCTCAGGAAACCGCCGCTGACGGCTGCCGGGGCGGCTTGCGCCTGCGCCGGTGCGCTGGCCGCTACGGCGATGCCGGCCGGGATTTTCTGCGCGACCGCGATGCGGCTGTCCTGGGCGGCTTTCTCTGCCGCTTCCGGGCCGTAGGCGAAGCCTTCCGCCAGCACGAACTCAACGTCGGTGATGCCGATAAAGCCCAGGAACAGCTTCACGTACGGCGTGATCAGATCCGTCGGCGTGTCGGCGTGGATGCCGCCGCGGCTGGAGATGACGATCGCTTTCTTGCCCGTCACCAGCCCTTCGGCGCCGGCGGAGGTATAGCGGAACGTCTGGCCGGCGCGGGCGATCAGATCGAAGTAGATCTTCAGCTGCGTCGGGATGTTGAAGTTGTACATTGGGGCGCTGATGATCAGCGTGTCGTGCGACTTCAGTTCGGCAATCAGCTCATCGGACAGCGCCAGGGTGCTTTGCTGGTGCGGCGTCAGCGGCTTGTCGCCGGCGGTAAAACCGGCCATCACTTCGCCATCCAGCTCCGGCAGGGTCGGGTTGGCCAAATCGCGCACGGTGAATGTGTCTTCAGGGTGAGTTTCACGCCATTGTTCAACAAAAAAATCGACTAATTTTCCAGACTGGGAATATTCACCCAGAATGCTTGATTTCAGGACCAGTACGCGGCTCATTGGCTTATCTCCAGGCGAAGTCTAATCGGTAACGATGTCAGTCGGTGTAAACGCATGGTAGAGGCAAGCCAGGAACAGTGATAGCGCAAAAATTCGCTGAGTTAAATCAAAAAACTTGAATGAGGGGCGCGAGCGCGCCCCGATGGGATCAATAACGCGCTACGCGCTCGGCCAGCAGATCGATAAAGCCTTCGCGGTTGATGCCGGTCAGCACTTCCACGTTGGCCGCGTTGCCGGTTTGCTGGAAATAGTCCACCACCGTCATGCCGACGGTGTATTCCCCTTTGGTTTCCACCCCTACCCAGCGCTCTACGCCGGTAAACAGCTGCGGCGCCAACAGCCAGGCGATGGTGCAGGGATCGTGCATCGCCGCGCCGGGCAGGCCACGCGGATGGCTGAGGTACAGCGGCAGGTAAAAATCGAGCATCTCCGCGACCGCCTGCGCGACCGGATTGTCTATCTGGCGAATGCGCTCAATATCCTGCGGCAACACCAGCGCCTGATGGGTGACGTTCAGCCCGGCCATGGTCAGCGGCACGCCGGATTTCAGCACCATTTCGGCGGCTTCGGGATCGACGAAGATGTTGAACTCCGCGACCGGCGTGGTATTGCCGGCGTTCATGCCGCCGCCCATAAATACGATGCGCTCGATGCGGTTTTTCAGCTCGGCATGCTGGGCCAACAGCAGAGCGATGTTGGTCATTGGGCCGGTCACCACCAGGGTTATCGGCTGCGGGCTGGCGCGCAGCAGGTCGGCGATCAGCTCGACGGCGCCGCGGGGATCGGGCTTGATTGTCGGCGTCGGCAGGTGGGTGTTGCCCATGCCGGTTTTGCCGTGGACATAGTCGGCGATCACCAGTTCGCGCATTAGCGGGCCGCCGGCACCGGCGGCGACCGGTATGTCCTCGCGCTGCATCAGGGTCAACAGACCCAGCGCGTTATGCAGGGTTTTCTCCGGCGTCTGGTTGCCGGCGGAGGTGGTGATGGCTTTGACGTCCAGCTCCGGCGAACGCAGCGCCATAGCCAGCGCGATGGCGTCGTCGAGGCCGGGATCGCAATCGATGATAATAGGGCGGGGCATGTTCTTTCTCCTCTGTTTGTTATCCAGCGAGCATCGGATCAAAACCGGGGAGAAACAAGCGCTTTTAGTGCCGGGCGTTTGCGCGACGGGATAAGGCGTTCAGACACCGCAGAGTTCATGAGCGCTGCGTTTCCATTCTTCCACCTCGGTTGGGTGCAAGAAGGAGTAATAGACGGTAGTGCCGTCGGGCAAGATATTTTGCAGTGCCTGCATGCAGTTGGCCTCGCAGGGGCGCAGCTCGATATACACGTTGGTGATCGGCACCTGCTCCTTATCGGCGTCAAAGCGTTCGATGCGCCTTATCGCCGCAACCAGCGCGGCCATTTCGGCATGTAGCTTGACCCAGTTATGGGTGTAGATATCCGGCGGCATCTCCATTTTCATCTGGCTATTGCCAAAGGCATAGCGAGTGCTGCCGCGCAGCTGGTATTCGATGGTGGCGCAACAGGACTCAGGCCCGAAACCCGGTTTTTCAATCAGTTTCTTCTTGTCTTCCAACGTGCGTCGAACAATCGGATAACCGGATTTGATGCTGTACTCCGCTTGTACCAGTTGAATCATGCCAGCCTCTCTGGTGGGTGAGTTAATCATCAAAGGTAGGACAGCCTGCAGGATCGCGCGTTATTTACGGTCATCGCGACGGGGAGTTTAAGATAAATCCTAACTTTGTTGAGACGGCAATGAGAGGCATTCAGGCGCATGGGTGCCGAAAAACAAGCGCCCCTTGGGGCGCTTGGGTTTAGGGCACTGCGCGATCAGTGCAGGATCTTGGCCAGGAAGTCCTTGGCGCGCTCGGACTCGGGGTTGTTGAAGAAATCGTCTTTGTTGCGGTCTTCGACGATTTTGCCTTCGTCCATAAAGATCACCCGATTCGCCACCTTACGGGCGAAGCCCATTTCGTGGGTCACCACCATCATGGTCATGCCTTCGTTCGCCAGTTCGACCATGACGTCCAGCACTTCGTTGATCATTTCCGGATCGAGCGCCGAGGTCGGTTCATCGAACAGCATGGCGATAGGATCCATGCACAGCGCGCGGGCGATGGCGACGCGCTGCTGCTGGCCGCCGGACAGCTGACCGGGGAACTTGTTGGCATGGGCGGAGAGGCCGACGCGCTCCAGCAGCTTCAGGCCCTTCTCGCGCGAGGCGGTCTTGTCGCGCTTGAGCACTTTCACCTGCGCCAGCGTCAGGTTGTCGATGATAGACAGGTGCGGGAACAGCTCGAAGTGTTGGAACACCATGCCGACCTTGGCACGCAGCTGCGCCAGGTTGGTTTTCTTGTCGTTGACCGGCGTGCCGTTCACCAGGATGTCGCCCTGCTGGATCGGCTCGAGGCCGTTGACGGTTTTGATCAGGGTGGACTTGCCGGAACCTGAAGGACCGCAGACGACGACCACTTCGCCTTTTTTCACTTCGGTGGTGCAATCGGTCAACACCTGAAAGTGACCGTACCACTTAGAAACATTTTTCAGGGATATCATCAAACAGTCCTTTTCTTCAAATAGCTTACCAGTGCCGAGGCGGCGAGGCTGATAACAAAATAGACAAAGCCGGCGAACAGGATCATTTCAACCTGGGTGCCGTCGCGTTCGCCGATGGTCGACGCGGTGCGGAAGAAGTCGGCCAGGCTCAGTACGTAAACCAGCGAGGTATCCTGGAACAGTACGATGCCCTGGGTCAGCAGCAGCGGCACCATGGCGCGAAACGCCTGCGGCAGGATCACCAGCCGCATGGATTGCCAATGGGTCATGCCCAGCGCCAGCGCGGCGGAGGATTGGCCGCGCGAGATGCTGATAATGCCGGCGCGGATGATTTCCGAATAATAGGCCGCTTCAAACAGGGAAAAGGCTACCATAGCCGAGATCAGGCGAATATCGGTTTTCGGCGATAACCCTAGAACCTGTTGTAATAAGCTAGGAACCACCAGATAGAACCACAGCAGCACCATCACCAGCGGCACCGAGCGGAACAGGTTGACGTACAGGGTGGCGAACCAGCTGATCGGTTTGAACGGCGACAGACGCATCACCGCCAGCACGGTACCCCACAGAATACCGACCACGATGGCGGTCACGGTGATCTTCAGCGTGATCACCATGCCCTGCAGCAAATAAGGGAAGCTTGGGACGATCGACGCCCAGTCAAATTCGTACATTATTTACTCCCCAGGTTGCCAGGCAACTGCACTTTCTTTTCGACCAGACGCATAAACAGCATGATAACGGCGTTGATGCCGATATAAGCCAGCGTGATGGCGGTAAAGGATTCATAGGCGTGTGCGGAGTAATCCAACAGCTTGCCGGCCTGCGCGGCCATGTCCACCAGCCCGATGGTGGAGGCGATGGCGGAGTTTTTGACCAGGTTGAGCATTTCCGAGGTCATCGGCGGCACGATCACCCGGTAGGCGTTCGGCAGCAGCACGTAGCGGTAGGTTTGCGGCAGCGTCAGGCCCATCGCCAGCCCGGCGGCTTTCTGGCCGCGCGGCAGGGACTGAATGGCGGCGCGCACCTGCTCGCATACGCGGGCGGCGGTAAACAGCCCCAGGCAGAGCATGGAGGAGACGAAGAACTGCACGTTGGGATCCAGCTCGCTTTTAAACCAGGTGCCGATATTGGCCGGCAACAGCTCGGGGATCACCAGATACCAGGTAAAGAATTGCACGATCAGCGGCACGTTGCGGAACAGTTCGACGTAACAGGTGCCGAGGGCGGAAAGAAAGCGGTTGGGCACGGTACGCAAGATACCGAACAGCGAACCGACGAAGAAAGCGATAATCCATGCACAGACGGAGAGGGCCACCGTGACCTGAAAGCCGGACCAAATCCAGCCGAGGTAAGTGGTGTTCCCAAACGGGGCCTGCTGCAGGAAGATACCCCAGTTCCAATCTATTGACATAACAAACTCCGGTAAACGGGCGCAGGGCGCCGAAGATTGATGACTTGATGAGCGCCGATCGCCGTGCGGCCAGTCTGGCTGGCTTGTTGTGTGCGGAGATCGGTGATGCGCGTTGGGGAAAATGAGGGAGGGGAACGGCCCCCCTCATACCTGTCTGTCCCAGTCATCAACTGGGCCGGTTTGGCCTGCGGCCGCCCCGGCTCTTGTTCTATTTAGTTCAACGCTTTGTCGTTAGGCTCTTTGAACAGCTGCTTCATGTCGTCCGAGAGTTCGAAGTTCATGTTGAGGTTTTTCGGTGGAATAGGCTGCTTGAACCATTTGTCAAACCACTTGGCCGCTTCACCGGAGGTTTGCGCCTGGGCGATGGTGTCATCGACCAGCTTTTTGAACTCAGGATCGTCTTTGCGCAGCATGCAGCCGTAGGCTTCTTTCGACTGCGGCGTGCCGATGATTTCCCACTGATCCGGCTTCTTGGCCTTGGCGCGCTCGCCCGCCAGCAGGGCATCGTCCATCATGAAGGCCACCGCGCGGCCGCTTTCCAGGGTGCGGAAGGAGTCACCGTGGTCTTTGGCGCTGATGATGCGCATGTTCATTTTGTCGCTGTCGTTCAGCTTGTTCAGCAGCACTTCGGAGGTGGTGCCGGAGGTGACCACCACCGGTTTACCGGCCAGGTCTTTAAAGTCTTTGATGTCGGAGCCTTTTTTCACCAGCAGACGGGTGCCGACCACGAAAATGGTGTCGGAGAAGGCGGCCTGTTTTTGGCGCTCGAGGTTATTGGTGGTGGAGCCGCACTCGAAGTCATAGGTGCCGTTTTGCAGCAGCGGGATGCGGTTCTGCGAGGTAATCGGCAGCATTTTCACCTGCAGATTCGGTGCATTAAGTTTTTTCTTAACAGCTTCAACGATTTGGTTGGAGTAGTCCTGAGAGTAGCCCACAACTTTTTGTTGGTTGTCGTAGTAGGAAAAGGGCACTGACGATTCGCGGTGGCCGACAACGATCACGCCGTTGTCTTTGATTTTCTTCAGCGTACCGGACAGGTCTTCCGCATGCGCCACGCTACCTGCCATACCGAGCAGCAGTAACGATAACGCCAATTTACGCATTTGCATGGTCCAACTCCTTTGCTGTTGTGGTGGCTCTGACTAAAGAGCGTCAGGTTAAATCGACTATTTATTGCTCAAGTTATAAAGATAGTCTTAGAACGGATAGCCGTTAAAAAATAACCGATTGTGAATACCTTGAAACTAAAATGTTTCATTTTTTGAGACGCCGCGCGCACCAAATCAATGCAACGAAACCCTGACGCCCCCGCGTGGTGCGCTCAATGCACCCAAAATGTGCACAGGTGCGACAAAACGTCAGCAAAAGTAAATCGGCGCGCGATGTCACCATAGTTAAAGCAAGGAGTGTGCCAGCCGCGTTGATTTAACGGCGTTTTCTGACCAAGGAGGGGACAGTGACGAGAACGCGGGGCGCGGCGGGCGCGCCCCGGCGAGAAGGACTATTTGCGGCGCAGGCCCAACATCAGCGCCCAGCCGCCCAGCAGCAGGGTTATCACCCACAGCGGCGTGGCGCCGAAGCGTGCGTAAGGCGTGACGCCGGTGGTCGGCGTGACCTTCACTTCGAGCACCTGACGGGTAAACTGCGGGATCTCGGCGATCACCTCGCCGTTCGCATCCACCGCGGCGGTAACGCCGTTGTTGGTGCTGCGCAGAAGCGGCCGGCCGAGCTCCAGCGCCCGCATGCGCGCCATCTGGAAGTGCTGCCACGGGCCGATAGAGTGGCCGAACCAGGCATCGTTGGAGATGGTCAGCAGGAAATTGGTGTCCGGGCGGAAGTTATCGCGTACCTGCTGGCCCAGGACGATTTCGTAGCAGATGGCCGCCGTCAGGTTGTACCCGCGTACGCTGAGCTGCGGCTGCACGTAGTCGCCGCGGCTGAAGGAGGACATCGGCAGATCGAAGAACGGCGCCAGCGGCCGCAGCAGGGTTTCCAGCGGCACGAACTCGCCGAACGGCACCAGGTGGTGCTTGTTGTAGCGATCCTTGGCCGGGTAGCTGTACGGCGTCGGTTCGCCGAGCACGATGGCGCTGTTGTAGATCTGCTGGCCCTGTGGCGTGGCGCGCACGTCGACGATGCCGGTGATCAGGCTGCTGTTCTTCGCCCGCATCAGGTCGTCCATCATGGTCAGGAAGCCGTTCTGGTTGGCTTCATAATCCGGGATGGCGGACTCCGGCCAGATGACGATCGGCGCCTTGCCCACGTACGGACGGGTTTCGTCCAGATAGGTTTGCAGCGTGCTGACCAGCGCCTTCGGATCCCATTTCATCGACTGGGCGATGTTGCCTTGCACCATGGCGACGTTCACCGCTTTCTCCGGCTGCGGAGTAAACCACTGCAGCTGGCGCAGCGGCCACGGCAACAGCAGCAGCGCGGCGGCGATGATCGCAGCCGACAGGCGGCGCTGATTGACGGCGTACACCAGCAGGCCGGCGATGGCCATCAGCACAAAGGTGATGGCGTCGACGCCCAGCAGCGGCGCGATGCCCTTCAGCGGGCCGTTGATCTGGCTATAGCCGAACTGCAGCCACGGGAAGCCGGTCAGCACCCAGCCGCGCAGGAATTCGGTCACCTGCCACAGCGCCGGCGCGGCGATGGCCAGCCGCCACCAGCGGGTGGCCGGCCACAGGCGCGTCAGCAGCCCGGCGAACAGCCCGGTATACAGCGACAGGTAAGCGGCGAGCAGCACCACCAGGAAGACGTTGACGGCGAAAGGCATGCCGCCGAAATCGGCGATGCTGACATACACCCAGTTGATGCCGCTGCCGAACAGCCCGAAGCCCCAGACAAAGCCGAGCAGGGCAGACTGTTTGGTGGTGCGATTGAGGGTAACGGCCAGCAGGCCGAACAGGGAGACGATGGCCGCGGGCCAGAAGTCGTAGGGCGAGAACGCCAGCGTCCCGCCGGCACCTGACAACAGCGCCAGCAGGGCGCGAACCCGCTGGCGTTCAAGTAATGAGGCTTTAGCCATGTTGGATTTAATCTTCCAGTTTCGGTGGTGGAGAATCGTCCGGAATTTTTACATGAACCTGGATAATACGTCGACTGTCGGCCATGGCAACTTTAAATAGGTAACCTTCGATTTCAATGGTTTCCCCGCGCGCCGGCAGGTGACCGAAGGCCTGCATCACCAGACCGCCGATGGTATCGACCTCGTCGTCGCTGAAATGGGTGCCGAAGGCTTCGTTGAAGTCTTCGATCGGGGCCAGAGCGCGCACGGTGTACATGTGGCGGCTGAGCTGGCGGATATCCAGATCGTCTTCGTCGTCGTATTCGTCTTCGATCTCGCCGACGATCAGTTCCAGAATGTCTTCGATGGTGACCAGGCCGGATACGCCGCCGAATTCGTCAATGACAATCGCCATGTGATAGCGCTGGGAGCGGAACTCTTTCAACATCCGGTCGACGCGCTTGCTTTCCGGCACCACCACCGCGGTGCGCAGCACCTTGTCGATGCTGAACGGCTCGGAGTCTGCGCGCATGAACGGCAGCAGATCCTTGGCCATCAGGATGCCTTCGATGTGATCTTTGTCTTCGCTGATCACCGGGAAGCGCGAGTGGGCGGAGTCGATAATCACGTCCAGGCACTCTTCCAGCGTCTGGTTGCGCTTGAGCGTCACCATCTGGGAGCGGGGGATCATGATGTCGCGCACGCGCTGTTCGGCGATATCCATCACGCCTTCCAGCATGTCGCGGGTATCGGGATCGATCAGGTCGTTTTGTTCGGAATCACGGATCAGCTCGACCAGATCGCCACGGTTTTTGGGTTCGCCGTGGAACAGCTGGTTAAGGATAAGAGTAAAGAACCCCTTCTTGGGACTGGGGCTGTCATTGCTTTGTGAATGGTCGTCGCTCATGGCGTTTTCGTTACTGTCACTCATGTCAGAGTTAAGGGGCGTCAGCGACAGCCCCGCATGGGGGCTGTAGGGTAAACGGCTGACGTCAGACGGGGTCTTTTTCCGCCAGGTACGGATCAGGATAACCCAGTCCGTGCATGATTTCGGTTTCCAAAGACTCCATTTCTTCGGCTTCATCGTCTTCGATGTGGTCATACCCTAGCAGATGAAGACTGCCATGGACAACCATATGCGCCCAGTGGGCCTCCAGCGCCTTGCCTTGCTCAATCGCTTCCTGTTCAACCACCTGGCGGCAGATAATCAGGTCGCCGAGCAGCGGCAGCTCGATGCCCGGCGGGGCCTCGAACGGGAAAGAGAGCACGTTGGTCGGCTTGTCTTTGCCGCGGTAGGTCAGGTTCAGCTCGTGGCTTTCCGCTTCGTCCACCAGACGCACGGTCACCTCGGCCTCTTCCTGAAATTGCGGCAGCACGCCTTCCAGCCAGCGCTGGAAGGTGGCCTCATCCGGCAGGCCGTCGCCGCTTTCACAGGCAATCTGCAGATCCAAAATCACCTGACTCATGGTGTCTCCTGCTCGGAGGCGGCGAGCGCCTCGCGCTTACGTTGTTCGGCAATCGCGTCTTTGCGTTTCTGTTCGGCCGCTTCCCAGGCCTCATAGGCGATGACTACGCGGGCCACCACCGGATGGCGCACCACGTCTTCGCTGTGGAAGAAGTTGAAGCTCAGTTCTTCCACGTCCGACAGCACTTCCACCGCGTGGCGCAGGCCGGATTTCTGGTTGCGCGGCAGGTCGATCTGGGTGACGTCGCCGGTGATGACCGCCTTCGAGTTGAAGCCGATGCGCGTCAGGAACATCTTCATCTGTTCGATGGTGGTGTTCTGGCTCTCATCCAGAATGATAAAGGCGTCGTTCAGCGTACGGCCGCGCATATAGGCCAGCGGCGCGACTTCGATCACGTTGCGCTCGATGAGCTTCTCCACGCGCTCGAAGCCCAGCATCTCGAACAGGGCGTCGTACAGCGGGCGCAGGTAAGGATCGACCTTCTGGCTCAGATCGCCGGGCAGGAAGCCCAGTTTTTCGCCGGCTTCGACCGCAGGGCGTGTCAGCAAAATGCGGCGAATTTCCTGGCGCTCCAGCGCATCCACCGCGGCGGCGACCGCCAGGTAGGTTTTGCCGGTGCCCGCCGGGCCGATGCCGAAGGTGATGTCGTGATCGAGAATGTTGGCGATGTACTGCGCCTGGTTAGGCGTACGCGGTTTCACCATGCCGCGCTTGGTTTTAATGGTGACCGCCTTGCCATAATCCGGCACGCTGTCGGCCACCTGTTCCAACACCCGGCTCTCTTTGATAGCCAGGTGGATTTGCTCTGGGTCGATATCCGGGATCACGCCGCGAATCGGCGCGGTATCCACGTACAGATGGCGCAGGATATCGGCGGCGGCAACCACGCACAGGTTTTTGCCGACCAGCTTGAAACGGTTGTCGCGGCGATTGATTTCAATGCCCAATCGGCGCTCGAGTTGCTTGATGTTGTCATCAAACGGGCCGCACAGGCTGAGCAAACGCTTATTGTCTGCGGGCTCTAACAAAATTTCTTGTGTTGCGACGTTCAAACTATTCCTCTAGGTCACATCGGGCCTGGTTGATGTCACATAGCGCGTTCGGGACGCGCGCGTTCAGGACGAGCCTGAATACTCTCTTTCTTGAATTATTCATGGTGCGCCGCAACGGCGCAAGTTTACCGCTGATCTATCTGTGCGCCATCGGCGGAATTCAAGGGAAGATAAGGAAAAAACGCGGCGGGGCGCAAAGCCCGCCGCGTCATCACAGAACAAGGCCGCCGTGAATCAGTTCTTTTTCACGAACTCGGATTTCAGCTTCATCGGGCCGAAGCCGTCGATTTTGCAGTCGATGTTGTGATCGCCTTCGACCAGGCGAATGTTTTTCACCTTGGTGCCGATCTTCAGCATCGAGGAGCTGCCTTTGACCTTCAGGTCTTTGATCACGGTGACCGCATCGCCGTCCGCCAGCAGATTGCCGTTGGCGTCTTTGACGATCAGCGCGTCCTGATCTTCCGCCGGGGCGCTGTCGCTCCACTCGTGGGCGCACTCAGGGCAGATGAACAGGGCATTGTCCTGGTAGGTGTATTCGGAGTTGCACTTCGGGCAGTGTGGGAGTTGCATGTTATGTCGCCTCTTCAACAATAAAAAAATAAAAAAGAAAATCACCGGGCGCGGGCGCCCGGCGGAGAAACGGTAAGGAGTAGCGCGAATGGGCGGCGATAAGGCGGCCGCCGCGGCGTCAGGGCTGGTAAATGCCGACGCCCAGCGCGTTTTCTTTGCGGGTACGGGCGATCACCGACTGCGGGGATTCATGTACGCGCAGATCCATCTGCTGTTCGGTGCGCACCACTGCGCCACGCAGGGTGTTGGTCAGCACCTCGGTAATTTCCACGTCGACGAACTGGCCGATCATGTCGGGCGTGCCCTCGAAGTTTACCACACGGTTGCACTCCGTGCGCCCGGCCAGCTCCATCACGCTTTTGCGCGAGGTGCCCTCCACCAGGATGCGCTGGACGGTGCCGAGCATGCGGCGGCTGAACTGCAGCGCTTGCTGGTTGATGCGATCCTGCAGAATATACAGCCGCTGTTTTTTCTCTTCTTCGCTGACGTCGTCGACCATGTCCGCCGCCGGGGTGCCCGGGCGCGACGAATAGATGAAGCTGAAGCTGACGTCGAAATTGACATCGGCGATCAGGTTCATGGTCTGTTCGAAGTCGGCCTGGCTTTCGCCCGGGAAACCGACGATGAAATCGGAGCTGAGCTGAATGGCCGGCCGCGCCTTGCGCAGCTTGCGGATAATCGCCTTGTACTCCAGCGCGGTGTGCGCGCGTTTCATCATGGTCAGGATGCGATCCGAACCGCTCTGCACCGGCAGATGCAGGAAGCTGACCAGCTCCGGCGTGTCTTCGTACACCGCGATGATGTCATCGGTGAACTCGATAGGGTGGCTGGTGGTGAAGCGAATGCGATCGATGCCGTCGATGGCCGCCACCAGGCGCAGCAGTTCGGCGAACGAACAGATCTCGCCGTCATGCGTGGCGCCGCGGTAAGCGTTGACGTTTTGGCCGAGCAGGTTGACCTCGCGCACGCCCTGCGCCGCCAGTTGGGCGATTTCGAACAGCACGTCGTCGCTCGGGCGGCTCACCTCTTCGCCGCGGGTGTAAGGCACCACGCAGAAGGTGCAGTATTTGTTGCAGCCTTCCATGATCGACACGAATGCGGTCGGGCCTTCGGCGCGCGGTTCCGGCAGACGGTCGAATTTTTCGATCTCGGGGAAGCTGATGTCGACCACCGGGCTGCGGGTGCCCTGAACGTGATTGATCATTTCCGGCAGGCGGTGCAGGGTCTGCGGGCCGAAGACCACGTCGACGCAGGGCGCGCGGCTGCGGATCAGTTCGCCTTCTTGCGAGGCCACGCAACCGCCGACGCCGATGATCACCGACGGATTTTTTTCTTTCAGCAAGCGCCAGCGCCCCAGCATGGCGAAAACTTTCTCCTGCGCTTTTTCACGGATCGAGCAGGTGTTCAGCAGCAGCACGTCCGCCTCTTCGGCGTTTTCGGTCCACTCGAAGCCGTGCGTGCTGTTCAACAGGTCGGCCATTTTCGATGAATCATACTCATTCATCTGGCAGCCCCAGGTTTTGATATGTAGTTTTTTCGTCATTGACTTGCCATTACTCAGTGCGGAGCGAAAGTTGCGTTACGCGACATGCAGGGCGCGTATTGTAATCATTTGCCGCCGTTGTGACCAGCGCGGGGGAAAATGGCGCGCGACCTGAAGCCGGAGCGAAAATCCGGTACACTGCGCAAAACGCCATGCCGGGTGGGATGGTGAGCATTCACACAGAAAACATAGCCAATATGAAGACATCTCAAAATCGGTATGACGCGGTGGTGGTGGGCGGCGGCATGGTCGGCGCGGCGGCGGCCCTGGGGCTGGCGCAGGCGGGCTGGTCGGTGGCGTTGCTGGAACATCAGGCGCCGCAGGCGTTCGAGGCGCAAAGCCCGCCGGATCTGCGCATTTCCGCTATCGGCTGCACCTCGGTGGGGCTGCTGAAACAGCTCGGCGCCTGGCAGGCCGTGACGGCGATGCGCACGGCGCCGTATCGCCGGCTGGAGACCTGGGAATGGGCGTCGTCGCGCGTGGCGTTCGACGCGGTGTCCCTGGGGCTGCCCGAGCTGGGCTTTATGGTGGAAAACCGCATTCTGCAGCTGGCGCTGTGGCAGCAGTTCGCGCAGTGCGCCAACCTGACGCTGCTGTGCCCCGCCAGGCTGCAATCGCTGCAGCGGGCGGACAATGCCTGGCAGCTGACGCTGGACGGCGGCGAGACGCTGCAGGCGCGTCTGGTTGTCGGCGCCGACGGCGCCAACTCGCAGGTGCGCAAGCTGGCGGCGATCGGCACCAACGGCTGGCAGTATCGTCAGGCGTGCATGTTGATCACCGTCGATACCGGCGCGCCGCAGCAGGATGTGACCTGGCAGCGTTTCTTCCCGTCCGGGCCGCGCGCCTTCCTGCCGCTGTACGACAGCTGGGCGTCGCTGGTGTGGTATGACAGCCCGCAGCGCATTCGCCAGCTGCAGGCGATGCCGCCGGCGCAGCTGGAGCGTGAGATCGCCGCCGCTTTCCCGGCGCGACTGGGCCCGGTCAAGGTGCACGCCGCCGGTTCGTTCCCGCTGACGCGGCGTCATGCGCAGCGCTACGTGCTGCCGGGGCTGGCACTGCTGGGGGATGCGGCGCATACCATCAACCCGCTGGCGGGGCAGGGCGTCAATCTGGGGTATCGCGACGTGGATGCCTTGCTGAACGTATTGAGCGACGCGCGGGAGCAGGGAGAGGACTGGAGCAGCGAGGCGGTACTGCTGCGTTATCAGCGCCGCCGCCGTACCGACAATCTGCTGATGCAGAGCGGGATGGATCTGTTCTATACCGCTTTCAGCAATAACCTGGCGCCGCTGAACGTGGCGCGCAATCTGGCGCTGATGGCCGCGCAGCGGGCGGGCAAGCTGAAAGAGCATGCGTTGAAGTACGCGTTGGGATTGTAACCGACAGGGCTCAGCTGCGGCTGGGCCCGTTAGGATTGGCTGAACGCCAGACAGCAAAAAGCCCGCCGAAGCGGGCTTTTCTAAATATGGCTGGGGTGCCAGGATTCGAACCTGGGTATGCTGGTATCAGAAACCAGAGCCTTACCGCTTGGCGACACCCCAATTATGGTGGCTACGACGGGATTTGAACCTGTGACCCCATCATTATGAGTGATGTGCTCTAACCAGCTGAGCTACGTAGCCGATGTTACTTTTTACTTCTTTGATTTGCAAGCAGTTTGTTATGGCTGGGGTACCTGGATTCGAACCAGGGAATGCCGGTATCAAAAACCGGTGCCTTACCGCTTGGCGATACCCCACCTGCAAACAAATCTTATGTTGAAACCCATTCCCGAAAGAATATGGCTGGGGTACCTGGATTCGAACCAGGGAATGCCGGTATCAAAAACCGGTGCCTTACCGCTTGGCGATACCCCATCAACATACTGCGCCGACGATGAAGAGAAATGGTGCGGGAGGCGAGACTTGAACTCGCACACCTTGCGGCGCCAGAACCTAAATCTGGTGCGTCTACCAATTTCGCCACTCCCGCAATGCAAAAAAGAGATGGTGGCTACGACGGGATTCGAACCTGTGACCCCATCATTATGAGTGATGTGCTCTAACCAGCTGAGCTACGTAGCCCTCTTTTTTTGCTTTGCCTTCATCGGCGTTGCGGGGCGCATTATGCGTATATGACCGATTTGCGTCAACAAGTTTTTTCCCGAAAAAGTGCCGGGAAGCGCCGTTTGTCTGGGTTGTGAACATTATGGCGATAAAATCGGCAATTCAGGCAGTTGGCGGGGGGAAAAGGCAACAAAAAGGCGGGCCAAAAGGCCCGCCTTGGGGAAAACGCCGCGCGATTATTTATAGGCGGCTTGGTGCACGCCGACGGCGCGGCCGGAAGGATCGTCCATCTTCTTGAACGATTCGTCCCATTCGATGGCCTTGGCGGACGAACAGGCGACGGACGGGCCGCCCGGCACGCATTCGGCGGCGCTCGGCAGCGGGAACAGCTCCTCGAAGATCTCGCGGTACAGGTAGCCTTCTTTCGAGGTCGGCGTGTTGTACGGGAAGCGGAAACGCGCGGTTTCGAGCTGTTGATCGCTGATTTGCTGCGCAGCGACCTCTTTTAGCGTGTCGATCCAGCTGTAGCCGACGCCGTCGGAGAACTGCTCTTTTTGGCGCCAGGCCACGCTGGCCGGCAAATAGGACTCGAAACATTCGCGGACGATGTGTTTTTCCATTTTGCCGTTGCCGCACATTTTATCTTTCGGGTTGATGCGCATCGCCACGTCGAGGAATTTCTTGTCCAGGAACGGCACGCGGGCCTCAACGCCCCAGGCGGACATCGCCTTGTTGGCGCGCGCGCAGTCGAACATATGCAGCGCCAGCAGCTTGCGCACGGTCTCTTCGTGGAATTCGCGGGCGTCCGGCGCCTTATGGAAGTAAAGGTAGCCGCCGAACACTTCGTCCGCGCCTTCGCCGGAGAGCACCATCTTGATACCCATCGCCTTGATTTTGCGCGACATCAGGTACATTGGCGTCGAGGCGCGAATGGTGGTGACGTCATAGGTTTCGATGTGGTAAATCACGTCGCGGATGGCGTCCAGGCCTTCCTGCACGGTGAAGTGGATCTCATGGTGCACGGTGCCCAGATGGTTGGCGACCTCCTGCGCGGCGCGCAGATCCGGCGAGCCTTCCAGACCGACGGCGAAGGAGTGCAGCTGCGGCCACCAGGCTTCGCTGCGCTCCTGATCTTCCACGCGGCGCGCGGCGTACTTCTTGGTGATCGCCGAGATGACCGAGGAATCCAACCCGCCCGACAGCAGCACGCCGTAAGGCACGTCGGACATCAGGTGGCTTTTCACCGACTCTTCCAGCGCGGTGCGCAAGGCGGCGGCGTCGGTCACGTTGTCTTTGACGCTGTCGTAATCGAACCAGTCGCGGCGATAGTATTCGCGGATCTCACCGTCCTGGCTCCACAGGTAGCTGCCGGCCGGGAATTCCTTGATGGTGCGGCACACCGGCACCAGCGCCTTCATTTCCGAGGCGACGTACAGGTTGCCGTGCTCATCGTGGCCCATGTACAGCGGGATGATGCCCAGGTGATCGCGGCCGATCAGGTAAGCGTCTTTTTCGGTGTCATACAGGGCGAAGGCGAACATGCCTTGCAGATCGTCGAGGAAATCCGGGCCTTTCTCCTGGTACAGCGCCAGGATCACTTCACAGTCGGACCCGGTCTGGAACGCGTAGCGGTCGCTCAGCTGTTGGCGCAGCGCCTGGTGGTTGTAAATTTCGCCGTTGACCGCCAGAACGTGGGTGTGCGCGGCGTTGTACAGCGGTTGAGCGCCGTTGTTGACGTCGACGATCGACAGGCGTTCGTGGGCCAAAATGGCTTTGTCGCTGGCGTAAACGCCGGACCAATCCGGGCCGCGGTGGCGCATCAGACGCGACAGCTCCAGCGCTTTCTTACGCAGTTCAACGGGATCGGACTTCAGATCGAGCACACCGAAAATAGAACACATACAACTCTCCTAACGGGCTTTCATGACTGTGATGTTGTTTTTTACTGTTATGGGCAGCATTGCCGATTCATCAGCGATAACGCGGTTTTGCTGCGCTGTGGTTATGAAAATGCGCCTAAAGCTGCAGGTAATGCAAGCGTTTTAGCCATACGCTGAGAAATAGTTGTTTGCGTGGCTGCGATTTTTAACGGATTTTCAGTTATTGGCGGGAAAATTTAACGATTATGCAATTTTTAGCGTGATGACGGGATTGCCGGCCGGTTTGGCCGGCAATCGATTAGCGATTAGGCGATAAGCTGCCACAGGGTGAAGGCGGCGTCCGGCGTCCAGCCGGCGTTGGAGGTGTGCGCCTGGATACAGGTGTATTTCTTGCCTTTATAACTCACCACGTCGCCGGCTTTGTAGCTGTGGTTGTTCTGCCACTCGGGCGCCCCCGGATCGGGTGGCGTGCCGTCGTTGGCGGTTTTAACCGCCAGCGCGCTGCTCGGCAGCGAGGTATTGCCCTGGCTGTCGGTGGCGGTAACGAAGTAGCTGTACTGGGTGGCCGGGGTCAGGCCGCTGTCGGCCAGCGACAGGCCGGCGGTCTGGCCGATCGGGGTGCCGTTGCGGTAGACGGTGTAACTGGCGATCGGTAAGGCGCCGGTGGCGGCGGCCCAGCTCAGCTTCAGCGAGGTGGCGCCCAGCTCGGCGACCGTCAGCGCAGTCGGTGCATTAGGTTTTCCCGGCGGTGGGGTAACGCCGCCCTGAATCAGCGGCGCGTAGCGGGTTTTGAATTCCCAGTTGTAGGCCACGCCGGCTTTGCTCTTACCGTTGTCCCAGTTGATTGACCAGGTCATCAGGCCCTTGATCGACAGGTTCTTGGCGTCGAGACGCGAGAAAGCGTTATATACCGCCTGTTTATCGATCACGTAGCCGGTGGCGGCGGCGTCGTTGTTGCTCGGCAGGCCGATGACGAATTTTGCGGCCGGGATCTTTGCATAGCCGCGGGTGCCGGTGACCAGGCTTTCCGTCAGGTAGTAGAGGAAGTCCTCTTTCATGGCGTCGTTATTCTGCGTGATCCAGGCGTTGAGTTCGTCCACCCAAATACCGTCGCCACCCTGGTTATAATATTGCGGCGCGATAAAGTCATAATAGCCTTCGAGGGCGTTGATATAATCCAGGTAGGTGCCGTTGGTGCGTAAATACGGGAATTCCGGCGCCATGCTGATAATAAAGTTTTTCCCCTGCGCGGCGTAATAGTCTTTTACTTTTTTCAATGCCGCAGGCAAGACGGTTTTATTATTGGCCGCACCGATTGCCGCCTGTTCCAAATCGATATCCAGGCCGTCGAAGCCATAGACTTCCACCAGACGAATAATCTCGTCTTTCAGCTTATCTTCGTCGCCGGTTTTCAGCTCGATATGCGCGTCTGCGCCGCCGAGGGAGATCAGCACCGCGCGGCCCTGGCTGTTCAGCACGCCCACCTGGCGGCGGAACTCGGCGTCGGACAGGTTGTACGGTTTGAAGGTTGGGATGCCCTGGCCTTTCATAAAGGCGACGGCCACCACGTTGTATTCGGCGGGAATGTCGGTCAGGTTCATATTGGCGAACTGGCCTTGCTGATAGCCGTCACTGGCACCGGCGGCCCAGTTGTGCCAAAAACCCATCAGGATTTTTTTATTGGCGATAGTCGGCATAATGGCTGCGTCATCGGCGGCGGCATTAATCATGTTATTTGTGCTCATGGTAGCCTCATTAATTAGGGGGAAAGGTTTTCCGCTGGCCGGCAATATCAGCTATTGGCGGGGCGTAAGGTTATAATGAGGATTTTTAGCGCAGGCAGGCTGAAACCTTTTGCGGCCATGAACGAATTAAATTCAAACTGCGGTCAGGAAGAGAAAATAATGGCGGCCGGGCAGCCGCCATAAATGCATCAGAAGATGGTGATATCGGCAACGGAAGGGTAGACGTAGCTCGGGCGGAACGGCATGGTTTCAATGTCGCTCAGCGTGGAGACGCCGGACAGCACCAGCACGGTTTCCAGACCGGCCTGGAAGCCCGCCAGAATGTCGGTGCGCAGGTTGTCGCCGACGATCACCGTCTCTTCCGAGTGCGCCTGCATTTTGTTCAATGCGGCGCGAATGATCCACGGGCTGGGCTTGCCGACGTAAAACGGCTTGCGGCCGGTGATCTTCTCGATGGGGGCGCACAGCGCGCCGCAGGCCGGCGAGAAGCCGTGGCCGTGGCTATCCGGGTTGGTGGCGATAAAGCGTGCGCCGTTACTGACGAAGTAGGCGGCCTTGTGCATCATGTCCCAGTTGTAAGAGCGGGTTTCACCGACGATCACGAAATCCGGGTTGATGTCGGTGATGGTGAAACCGGCTTTGTACAGCTCATGGATCAGAGCGCCTTCGCCGACCACGTAGGCTTTTTTGCCTTCCTGGCGGCGCAGGAAATCGGCGGTGGCCATCGCCGAGGTATAGAACGCGCTCTCCGGCACTTCCAGCCCGGCGGCGGCGAAGCGGTTCGCCAGATCCTGCGCGGTCTGTGACGGGTAGTTGGTCAGCACCACCAGCGGCATGCCTTGTTCCTGGATGCGCGCCAGGAACAGATCGGCGCCGGGCACCGGCGTATTGTCATGCAGCAGCACGCCGTCGATATCGCATATAACGTTTTTGATTTTCATTTGTCGCTGTTTCTCATGATTACGGCAGGCAAGGGGTGACGATAACACACCTGCCAGAAGCGGCGGATCAGCTTTCCAGCAATCGCTGCAAGAGCACGCCGTTGAGCATCGCGCGTTTGGCCAGGGCGAAAGCGCCGATCGCCGAGCGATGATTGAGTTCGGAGGTCACCACCGGCAGATTTTTGCGGAAGTCCTTCAGCACCTGGGTATTGATGCAGCTCTGGATCGCCGGCAGCAGCACCTTGTCCGCTTCGGTGATCTCACCGGCGATCACCACCTTCTGCGGGTTGAACAGGTTGATGGCGATGGCCACCGCCTTGCCCAGATAGCGACCGACGTGTTCGATCACTTCGCTGGCCAGCAGATCGCCGCGGTTGGCGGCCTTGCAGATGGCGTTGATGCCGCAGTCTTCCAGCGTCAGTTTGCTCGGGTAGCCCTGGCTCAGCAGCTGGCGCACGCGCTGTTCGATCGCCGCGTTGGCGGCTACGGTTTCCAGGCAGCCGAAGTTGCCGCAGTGGCAGCGTTCACCCAGCGGATCGATCTGGATATGGCCGATTTCGCCGACGTTGCCGTTATTGCCGAGAAAAATCTGCCCGTTGACGATGATGCCGGCGCCGGTGCCGCGGTGCAGGCGCACCAGAATAGAGTCTTCGCAGTCGCGGGTAGCGCCGAAGTAGTGCTCCGCCAGCGCCAGGCTGCGGATGTCGTGGCCGACGAAGCTGGTGACGTTGAAGCGCTGCTGCAGGTTGTCGACCAGCGCCCAGTTGCTGACGCTGATGTGCGGCATGTAGCGCACCACGCCCAGCGCCGGATCCACCAGGCCGGGCAGGATCACCGCGATGGCGATCAGCTCGCGCAGGCGGCGCTGGTTTGCTTCGATGAATTGGGCGATGGCGGCGAACAGCGCATTTTCCAGCGTTTCCTGGGTGCGTTCCGGCAGCGGATAGTGTTCTTCGCTGAGCGATTTACCGCTCATGTCATACAGGGTGATGGTGGCGTCGTGGCGGCCGAGACGTACCGCGACGGTATGGAAATGACGGGTTTCCGACACGATGGAGATCGCGCGGCGACCGCCGGTGGAGGCTTGCTGATCGACTTCTTTGATCAGCCCGCGCTCCAGCAGCTGGCGAGTAATTTTGGTGACGCTGGCGGGAGCAAGCTGGCTGAGTTCGGCAATTTGAATGCGCGAGATCGGGCCCTGCTGGTCGATCAGGCGGTAAACTGCCGCGCCGTTAAGCTGTTTGACTAAGTCAACGTTCCCTATTTGTGCTTGTCCGCCAGTGCTCATCAATAATGTTACTCGCTGTTCATTGAATTAAACCTCGTTACCGTTAACGAGCGTTTTGGTGATCTTGAAATCACGGGTGAAGGCGGTCAGGTTAGCCACCTTGCCGGCTTCGATGGTGCCCAGACGCTGCTCGACGCCGATGGCGCGCGCCGGATACAGCGTTGCCATGCGCAGCGCTTCGTCCAGCGCGATGCCGATATGCTCGACGCTGTTTTGCACCGCTTCGATCATGGTCAGTGCGGAACCGCTCAGGGTACCGTTCTCATCCACGCACAGCCCATCCCGATAGTATATTGTTTTACCGGCGAAAATAAATTGGTCAATATCTGCACCTGCCGGTGCGGTCGCGTCGGTGACCAATACCAATTTATCACCTTTCAGGCGTTTGGCGTTACGGATACTCGCCCAGGCCACGTGATGGCCGTCGGCGATGATGCCGGTATAGACCTCCGGCGTATCGAAGATCGCCCCCATCAGCCCAGGTTCGCGGCCGGTGATATACGGCATGGCGTTGTACAGGTGGGTGGCGAAGCTGATGCCGGCGGCGAAGCCGGTGCGCGCCTGATCGTAGGTGGCGTTCGAGTGGCCGGCGGAGACCACGATGCCGGCCTTGGTCAGCTGCTCGATAACGTGCGGCTCAACCATTTCCGGCGCCAGCGTCACCTTGGTGATCACGTCGGCGTTGGCGCACAGGTAATCGATCATGTCCTGAGTTGGCTTGCGAATGAACGCCGGGTTATGGGTGCCTTTTTTCACCGGGCTGAGGTACGGCCCTTCCAGGTGCAGGCCCAGCGCCTGGTTTTGGTGCTTTTTCAGATAAGCGCGCATCACGTCGACGCTGTGCTTCATGAATTCGTCGCTGCTGGTGATCAGCGTCGGCAGATAGCTGGTGCAGCCGGATTTCTCGTTGGCGCGCTGCATAATCTCCAGCGTTTCTTCCGAAATCGCTTCCAGCGAATCGTTGAACTGGACGCCGCCGCAGCCGTTCAGCTGCACGTCGATCAGCCCGGGGGCCAGGATGGCGCCACCCAGGTCGCGCGTTTCGATGCCGGCGGGCAATTCAGCCGCCGGGCAGACTCTCTCGATCAGCCCATCAGCGATAATGACTGCATGGTCATCAAGTACGTCGTGGCCGGTATAGATTCGGCCGTGGGTTAAAGCGAACATCGTAGCCCCCTGCAAAGATTAAAGACTTTTCACGCTTTCCGCTTCTAACTCGCGGAAATATTTAACGGTTTTGACTTTCAGCTCCATGGTGGCCGGCTCGTCGCACACCACCACCGCTTTGGCGTGCAGCTGCAGGCAGCTGATGGTCCACATGTGGTTGATGTTGCCTTCCACCGCGGCTTCCAGCGCCTGCGCCTTGGCGTGGCCGGTCACCAGGATCATCACTTCTTCCGCGTCCAGCAGCGTGCCCACGCCGACGGTCAGCGCATATTTCGGCACCAGGCTGACGTCGCCGCCGAAGAAGCGCGAGTTGGCGATGCGGGTGTCTTCGGTCAGCGTTTTGATGCGGGTGCGTGAAGCCAGGGACGAAGCCGGCTCGTTGAACGCGATATGGCCGTCGATGCCCACGCCGCCCATGAACAGGTTAATTTTGCCGTAAGACTTGATCTTCTCTTCGTACTGGCGGCACTCGGCGTCGACATCCGCGGCGTTGCCGTTCAGCAGGTTGATATTTTCGCGAGGGATATCAACGTGGTCAAAGAAGTTGCGGTACATGAAGGTGTGGTAGCTTTCCGGGTGTTCCTGCGGCAGGCCAACGTACTCGTCCATGTTGAAAGTCACAACATGCTTAAAGCTTACTTCACCTGCTTTGTGCATCGCAATCAGATGTTTGTAGGCTTCCAGCGGCGTGCCGCCGGTGGGCAGGCCGAGGACAAACGGGCGCTCTGCGGTTGGCTTGAATGCGTTGATGCGTTGAACGATATGACGCGCGGCCCATTTGCCGACTTGTGCGGTATCTTTCAGTGGGATAAGTCTCATCTAACACCTCTTGGGATAAGTAAACTAAAGCTATACTGTACGGGCCTGCGGGAGTCCTAAGCGTAACCCAGCTTTATGATTCTCGCGTGAATCGTCCGTTCGGTTGATTTTTTGAATGATAAAATAAGTTTTGTGTGATGGCCAGCAATCTGGGAGGGAAAGACTACTTTTTGGTGATATTTATCACAAAAAGGGAGGTTTTAATTTGCGATACAAAATAAATTTTTTACACTCGGCATGAGTGATACGTGCCAAGCATTGTTTCTAAAAAGGTAGTGAGAGATCCAAATAAACTACTAATAGGGTCCGTCCGCGGACAACATAGGGGGAAAAGGTGAACATTCTTAGTTATTTGCAAAAGGTGGGACGGGCGCTGATGGTGCCGGTCGCCACGCTGCCTGCCGCCGCCATCTTGATGGGCGTCGGGTACTGGATTGACCCTGTTGGTTGGGGCGGCGACAACGCGCTTGCCGCATTATTTATCAAATCCGGTTCAGCCATTATCGATCATATGGCCGTGCTGTTCGCCATCGGTGTGGCCTACGGCATGTCCAAAGACAAGGACGGCTCTGCCGCACTGACCGGCTTCGTCGGTTTCCTGGTGCTGACCACCCTCTGTTCACCGGCCGCCGTGTCGATGATTCAGAAGATCCCCCTCGACCAGGTGCCTGCCGCGTTCGGCAAAATTGAAAACCAGTTCGTCGGTATTCTGGTGGGTATCATCTCCGCCGAAGTGTACAACCGCTTCAGCGGCGTCGAGCTGCCTAAGGCGCTGTCGTTCTTCAGCGGCCGCCGTCTGGTGCCGATCCTCATTTCCTTCCTGATGATCCTGGTCGCTTACATCCTGATGTATGTCTGGCCAGTGGTGTTCGGCGCTCTGGTGAGCTTCGGCGAACACATCCAGAAATTGGGCTCCGTCGGCGCGGGCATCTATGCCTTCTTCAACCGTCTGCTGATCCCGGTCGGCCTGCACCACGCGCTGAACTCGGTGTTCTGGTTCGACGTGGCCGGCATCAACGATATCCCTAACTTCCTTGGCGGCCAGCAGTCGATCGAAGCCGGTAAAGCGGTCGTCGGCATCACCGGCCGTTATCAGGCGGGCTTCTTCCCGATCATGATGTTTGGTCTGCCGGGCGCAGCGCTGGCTATCTATCACTGCGCGCGCCCTGAGAATAAGGCGAAAGTGCTGGGGATCATGATGGCGGGGGCATTCGCTGCCTTCTTTACCGGCATCACCGAACCGCTGGAATTCTCCTTCATGTTTGTGGCGCCGGTGCTGTATGTGCTTCACGCGATCTTGACCGGGATTTCCGTCTTCATCGCCGCCAGCATGCACTGGATTGCCGGTTTCGGCTTCAGCGCCGGTTTGGTGGATATGGTGCTGTCGTCGCGCAACCCGTTGGCGACCCACTGGTACATGCTGATCCCGCAAGGTCTGGTGTTCTTCGTTATCTACTATGTGGTGTTCCGCTTCACCATCAACAAGTTCAACCTGATGACCCCGGGCCGCGAGCTGGCGGTTGCCGGTGACGAAACCGACGGTTATGACGTCAACGTCAACAGCAACGCCGGTAAAGACGAGAACGAAACTACCACGCTGGCCCGTCGCTACGTCGGCGCGATCGGTGGTTCCGACAACCTGACCGGCATCGATGCCTGCATCACTCGCCTGCGTTTGAACGTGAAAGACTCCGCGCTGGTGAACGACGCATTGGCGAAACGCCTCGGCGCATCCGGTGTTATCCGTCTGAACAAGCAGAGCGTGCAAGTGATCGTCGGCACCCGTGCTGAACTTATCGCCAGCGCAATGCGCAACGTGATTGCAGCCGGCCCGGTAGCGGCAGCGGCGGCCCCGGCGGCGGCTCCTGCTGCGGAAGCCAAACCGCAGGCGGTACCGAACGCACCGAAAGTCGCGTTTGAAACGCTGGTGGCGCCGGTGACCGGTGAAGTCGTGGCGCTCGATCAGGTGCCGGACGAAGCTTTCGCCAGCAAGGCGGTAGGTGACGGCCTGGCGATTCGCCCGACCGACAACATCGTCGTGGCGCCGGCGGACGGCACCGTGGTGAAAATCTTCAATACCAACCACGCGTTCTGCCTGGAAACCGACAAGGGCGCCGAGATCGTGGTGCACATGGGGATCGACACCGTCGCGCTGGAAGGCCAGGGCTTCAAACGCCTGGTGGAAGAGGGCGCGGAAGTGAAAGCCGGTCAACCGATTCTGGAACTGGATCTGGATTATCTGAACGCCAACGCGCGTTCGATGATAAGCCCGGTGGTGGTCAGCAACTCTGACGACTACGCCGGCCTGGCGGCGCTGGCCAGCGGCTCTGTCGTCGCCGGTCAGACCAAGCTGTACGAGATCCAAAAGTAAGGCCGTTTTTACCTGAGTAGTACCGGGGGCCGGCCACGCATCATGGCGGAGTTTGCCCCGACTTGGCGGGAAGAGAGCGATCTCTTCCCGCTTTTTTTATTTCGTTTCGCCCCACGGCGGTGCGCTGCGCGCCGACGGTGCAACGCGCCGCATTTTTCGTGAAACAAACGGTTGTTTCCAGACGTGGCTTGTTGGATCATAGGCGGTTATGTGTAGCGCTTTGCATTGAGGAACAGTGAAATGAGTGAGGCTGAAGCCCGCCCAACCAATTTTATCCGTCAGATCGTCGATGAAGATCTGGCGTCGGGGAAACACACGTCGGTACATACCCGCTTCCCGCCGGAGCCTAACGGCTATCTGCATATCGGCCACGCCAAGTCCATCTGCCTGAACTTCGGCATCGCCAAGGACTATCAGGGCCAGTGCAACCTGCGTTTCGATGACACCAACCCGGTGAAAGAAGACATCGAGTTCGTGGAGTCAATCAAGCACGACGTGGAGTGGCTGGGCTTTGAGTGGAGCGGCAACGTTCGTTACTCCTCAGACTATTTCGATCAGCTGCACCAGTATGCGGTTGAGCTGATCACCAAGGGCCTGGCCTACGTCGATGAGCTGTCGCCGGAGCAGATCCGTGAATATCGCGGCACCCTGACCGCGCCGGGCAAAGACAGCCCGTACCGCGGCCGCAGCGTGGAAGAGAACCTGGCGCTGTTCGAGAAGATGCGCAACGGCGAGTTCGCCGAAGGCGCCGCCTGCCTGCGCGCCAAGATCGATATGGCTTCGCCGTTTATCGTGATGCGCGATCCGGTGCTGTACCGCATCAAGTTCGCCGAACACCACCAGACCGGCAATAAATGGTGCATCTATCCGATGTACGATTTCACCCACTGCATTTCCGATGCGCTGGAAGGGATCACCCATTCGCTGTGCACCCTGGAATTCCAGGATAACCGCCGTCTGTATGACTGGGTGCTGGATAACATCACCATTCCTTGCCACCCGCGTCAGTACGAGTTTTCGCGTCTCAACCTCGAATACGCCATCATGTCGAAGCGCAAGCTGCACCAGCTGGTGGCCGAGAAGATCGTCGAAGGCTGGGACGATCCGCGTATGCCGACCGTCTCCGGTCTGCGCCGTCGCGGTTATACCGCCGCCTCGATTCGTGAGTTCTGCCTGCGCATCGGCGTGACCAAGCAAGACAACAACGTCGAGATGGTGGCGCTGGAATCCTGCATCCGCGACGATCTGAACGAGAACGCCCCGCGCGCCATGGCGGTGCTGGATCCGGTGAAAATCGTCATCGAGAACATGGGCGATGCGGTGGAAATGGTCACCATGCCTAACCACCCGAACAAACCGGAAATGGGCAGCCGAGATGTGCCGTTCAGCCGCGAGATCTATATCGATCGCGCCGACTTCCGCGAAGAAGCCAACAAGCAGTACAAGCGTCTGGTGCTGGGCAAGGAAGTGCGTCTGCGCAATGCGTACGTGATCAAGGCCGAGCGCGTCGAGAAGGACGAAGCGGGCGAGATCACCACCCTCTTCTGCAGCTACGATGCGGAAACGCTGAGCAAAGATCCTGCCGACGGCCGCAAGGTGAAGGGCGTGATCCACTGGGTGTCAGCGGCGCACGCGCTGCCGGCGGAAATTCGCCTGTACGATCGCCTGTTCAGCGTGCCTAATCCGGGCGCGGCGGAGGATTTCCTCTCCACCATCAACCCGGAATCGCTGGTCATCAAGCACGGCTTCGTCGAGCCGAGCCTGGCAGCTGCACAGCCGGAGAAAGCCTATCAGTTCGAGCGTGAAGGTTACTTCTGCGCCGACAACCGTCACTCGTCGGCCGAGCATCTGGTGTTTAACCGCACCGTCGGCCTGCGTGACACCTGGGCGAAAATCGAAGGCTAATCTTATTCGCCTCGAAAATTAATGAATCAGCGCGGCTTTAAGCCGCGCTTTTTTATGCCTGCGCTCAGCTCGCGATCTATTCCTCTCTCATTTTATCCGGGGTGCGTTTAATTAATGGCGACGCATTAACCCATTAGTTCTCTTATATTGGTCCTATTAGTCTTCATTTTTTCTTATATATTCGTGATGCGAATTAATTTCATTTGGAGAGCGCTCTCAATTTTTATCGTCTGACTGACGAATTTAGCCAGGCTGAAACCATTAATCGTCTCTGGTTGACCTTGTATCTCAATTTATTTTGATTTAATTGAATTTTTTATTCGACACCCTCTATGATCACCAGCGTAACAAATTCTCACTGATATGTGCTCCTTGTCATACTTTGACAAATCTCCCTCATTTTTCATTTGATAATTCGCGTCGCGAAAAATAGTCTGTCTGTAGCAATTAGTGCTGTGGGAATAACATCTCGTCGGCAATATTTTTTACCCGTTCGGGTTTTTTATTGGCAGTCGTGCAGGGCAGTGGTGAACACAGGCGGCTGCAACTTTTAAGTTAAGTCAAAGAGGAATTTCAATATGGGTACGCACGGTGCTCAGCGTAAAACGCTGGCGCTCGCAGTCGCGGGCGCGCTGTTGGGAACAGGGTTTGCCATGGCGCCTGAGGCGAAAGCCGCAGGGTTTATCGATGATTCCACGCTGACCGGCGGCATTTATTACTGGCAACGTGAGCGCGACCGTAAAGATCTTAATCCGGACAGCAAGGATTACAACCAATACACCACCAACCTGTCGCACTCCACCGCCAACCTGAGCCTGGATTTCGCTTCGGGCTACGCCTGGGACATGTTCGGTCTGGACGTCGGTGCCTTTACCGCCATCGAGCTGGCGGAATCCAGCGCCAGCGGCCACCCGAACGAGATCGCGTTCTCCTCGAAAAACCGTACCTACGACGAAGACTATTCCGGTGACAAAGGCGGCGTCAGCCTGTACAAAGCCGCCGCCAAATTCAAATACGGCCCGGTCTGGGCGCGCGCCGGCTATATTCAGCCGAGCGGCCAAACCCTGCTGGCGCCGCACTGGAGCTTTATGCCGGGCACCTATCAGGGGGCCGAAGCCGGCGCCAAGTTCGACTACGGCGACGCCGGTGCGTTGAGCTTCTCCTACATGTGGACCGATAAATACAAGGCGCCGTGGCATATCGAGATGGACGACTTCCGCCAGAACGATAAGAAAACGCGCGTCTCCTACCTGCACTCGCTGGGCGCCAAGTACGATTTCAAAAACGATCTGGTGCTGGAAGCCGCCTTCGGCCAGGCGCAGGGTTATGTGAATCAATACTTCACCAAGGCGTCTTACAAATTCGATGTGCTCGGCAACCCGCTGACCACCAGTTACCAGTTCTACGGTGCGGAAGACCGCATCAGCGACAAGAACGATCCGAACAGCATCTACGACGGCCTGGCCTGGCTGCAGGCGCTGACCTTCGGTTACACCACCGGGCAGTTCAACTGGCGTCTGGAAGGCACCATGGTCAAGGCGGAAGGCAACCAGGGCTTCTTCCTGCAGCGCATGACCCCGACCTACGCCTCGTCCAACGGTCGTCTGGACGTGTGGTGGGATAACCGCTCCGACTTTAACGCCAACGGTGAGAAAGCGGTGTACGCCGGCGTGATGTATGACCTCAGCAACTGGAACCTGCCGGGCATGGCGGTCGGCGGCTCCTACGTTTACGCCTGGGACGCCAAGCCGAGCACCAACCCGATCTACGATCAGAGCCAGCGCCTGAAGGAAAGCGCCTGGAGCCTGGACGCGATGTACACCATCCAGGAAGGGCGCGCCAAGGGCACCCTGATCAAGCTGCACTACACCCAGTATGACAACCACACCAACATCCCGAGCTGGGGCGGCGGTTACGGCAACATCTTCCAGGACGAGAAAGACGTCAAGTTCATGGTCATCGCGCCATTCACCATCTTCTGATGCGTTCCCCGGCCTCGCCGCCGGGGGCAGTTAAGGGAATTCAACGATGAAAAAAATCATGCTGATGTTGGCGGCCGCCGCGGCCTTGAGCGCCTGTGCGCAACCCGCCGCACCGCCGGAAGATGCCAAATTGAAGCAGGCTTACAGCGCCTGCATCAACACCGCCGAAGGTTCGCCGGAGCGTCTGCAACCCTGTAAGGCGGTGCTGAACGTGCTGAAACAAGAGAAGCAGCACCAGCAGTTCGCCGCGCAGGAAACGGTGCGGGTGATGGATTATCAGAACTGCATTATGGCGGTGCACAGCGGTAACGGTCAGGCTTACGACGCCAAGTGCGGCAAGCTGTGGCAAGAAATTCGCGATAACAATAATTAAGAAGGACAAGAACATGAACGCATTCAAACTGAGCGCATTAGCCGCGTTGACGGCAACGATGGGATTTCTGGGCGGCATGGGAAACGCCATGGCCGATCAACAGCTGGTGGATCAGCTGAGCCAGCTGAAGCTGAACGTAAAAATGCTGGATAACCGCGCCGGCGAAAACGGCGTGGATTGCGCGGCGCTGGGCGCCGACTGGGCCTCATGCAACCGGGTGTTGTTCACCCTCAGCAACGACGGCCAGGCGATCGACGGTAAAGACTGGGTCATCTATTTCCACAGCCCGCGCCAGACCCTGCGGGTAGACAACGACCAGTTCAAGATTGCTCACCTCACCGGCGATCTGTACAAGCTGGAGCCGACCGCCAAATTCAGCGGCTTCCCGGCCGGTAAGGCGGTGGAAATCCCGGTGGTCGCCGAATATTGGCAGCTGTTCAGAAACGACTTCCTGCCGCGCTGGTATGCCACGTCCGGCGACGCCAAGCCGAAAATGCTGGCGAATACCGACACCGAAAACCTGGACCAGTTTGTGGCGCCGTTCACCGGCGACCAGTGGAAGCGCACCAAGGACGACAAAAACATTCTGATGACGCCGGCTTCGCGCTTTGTCAGCAATGCCGATCTGCAGACGCTGCCTGCCGGCGCGCTGCGCGGCCAGATCGTGCCGACGCCGATGCAGGTGAAGGTTCACGCGCAGGACGTCGATTTGCGCAAAGGGGTATCGCCGGATCTAAGCACGCTGGTCAAGCCGGCGGCGGACGTCGTCAACCAGCGCTTCGCGCTGCTGGGCGTGCCGGTTCAGGCCAACGGCTATCCGATCAAGACCGACATCCAGCCGGGCAAGTTTAAAGGCGCGATGGCGGTGCCGGGCGCCTATGAGCTGAAAATCGGCAAGAAAGAGGCGCGGGTGATCGGCTTCGATCAGGCCGGGGTGTTCTACGGGCTGCAGTCGATCCTGTCGTTAGTGCCGAGCGACGGCAGCGGCAAGATCGCCACGCTGGACGCCAGCGATGCGCCGCGCTTCCAGTATCGCGGCATTTTCCTCGACGTAGCGCGCAACTTCCATAAGAAGGACGCGGTGCTGCGCCTGTTGGATCAAATGGCGGCCTACAAGCTCAACAAATTCCACTTCCACCTGAGCGATGACGAAGGCTGGCGCATCGAGATCCCCGGTTTGCCTGAGCTGACGGAGGTCGGCGGCCAGCGCTGCCACGATCTGAGCGAAACCACCTGTCTGCTGCCGCAGTACGGCCAGGGGCCGGACGTCTACGGCGGCTTCTTCAGCCGTCAGGACTATATCGACATCATCAAATACGCCCAGGCACGCCAGATTGAAGTGATCCCGGAGATCGACATGCCGGCACACGCCCGCGCCGCGGTGGTCTCGATGGAAGCGCGCTATAAAAAGCTGCATGCCGCCGGGAAAGAGCAAGAGGCCAACGAATTCCGCCTGGTGGATCCGACCGATACCTCCAACACCACCTCCGTGCAGTTCTTTAACCGCCAGAGCTACCTGAACCCGTGCCTGGATTCTTCCCAGCGTTTTGTCGACAAGGTGATCGGCGAGATCGCCCAGATGCATAAAGAGGCCGGCCAGCCGATCAAGACCTGGCACTTCGGCGGCGACGAAGCGAAAAACATTCGCCTGGGCGCCGGCTACACCGACAAGGCGAAACCGGAGCCGGGCAAAGGCATCATCGATCAGAGCAACGAAGACAAGCCGTGGGCCAAGTCGCAGGTGTGCCAGACGATGATCAAAGAAGGCAAGGTGGCCGACATGGAGCATCTGCCGAGCTACTTCGGCCAAGAGGTCAGCAAGCTGGTGAAGGCGCACGGCATCGACAGAATGCAGGCTTGGCAGGATGGCTTGAAAGACGCCGAGAACGCGAAGGCGTTCGCCACCTCGCGCGTGGGCGTCAACTTCTGGGATACCCTGTACTGGGGCGGTTTCGATAGCGTCAACGACTGGGCCAACAAAGGGTATGAAGTGGTGGTTTCCAACCCGGACTACGTCTACATGGACTTCCCTTACGAGGTGAACCCGGACGAGCGCGGTTACTACTGGGGTACCCGCTTCAGCGACGAGCGCAAGGTGTTCAGCTTCGCGCCGGATAACATGCCGCAGAACGCGGAAACTTCGGTCGACCGCGACGGCAACCACTTCAACGCCAAGAGCGACAAGCCGTGGCCGGGCGCCTACGGGCTGTCCGCTCAGCTGTGGAGCGAAACCCAGCGCACCGATCCGCAGATGGAATACATGATTTTCCCACGCGCGCTGTCGGTGGCTGAACGCGCCTGGCACCGCGCCGGTTGGGAGCAGGACTACCGCGCCGGCCGCGAATACAAAGGCGGGGAAACCCACTTTGTCGATACCAAGACGCTGGAGAAAGACTGGCTGCGCTTCGCCAATATCCTGGGGCAGCGTGAACTGGCCAAGCTGGACAAAGGTGGCGTCGCTTACCGTCTGCCGGTGCCGGGCGCACGCGTAGCGGGCGGCAAGCTGGAGGCGAATATCGCGCTGCCGGGATTGGGCATCGAGTACTCCACCGACGGCGGCAAGCAGTGGCAGCGCTATGACGCCAAGGCCAAGCCTGCGGTGTCCGGTGAGGTGCAGGTGCGTTCGGTTAGCCCGGACGGCAAGCGCTACAGCCGCGCCGAGAAGGTCTAAGCCCGGTGCAACGGCCTGCTGCCCTGGCGGCGGCCGTATAACGAAGGGGGAATGCGTTCGCCCGCGCGTGTCGGCGTAGGGCGGACGTTGTAGTGAGAGTAGTACGTGGAGTAGCAGTGCCGCTGCAATTGTGATATTTCATGACATGATTTTCCCCCGGCTTGTCCGGGGATTTTTTTGCCCTTTGCACGGCAGGCATAAAAAAACCGCCTCTGCGTGAGGCGGTTTTTCATAGCCGGTCAGGCTTATTTCTTGTCGTGCAGCGTTTCGTCTTCGCGACAGTCACCGGTTTCACAGTGGCCGTACAGGTACAGGCTGTGGTTGGTGAGCTTGATGCCGTGCTGCTTGGCGATGTCACGCTGGCGCACTTCGATGGATTCGTCGCTGAATTCGATCACTTTGCCGCAGTCCAGGCAAATCAGGTGATCGTGGTGATGCTGTTGGGTCAGCTCGAACACGGACTTGCCGCCTTCGAAATTGTGACGTGTCACAATGCCCGCATCGTCAAACTGGTTCAGTACGCGATAAACCGTTGCCAGCCCGATCTCTTCGCCCATATCAATCAGTTTTTTGTACAAATCTTCCGCACTGACGTGATGGCATTCCGGATTTTGCAGTACTTCCAGGATTTTGAGTCGCGGAAGCGTGACTTTTAAGCCGGCCTTCTTCAATGCGATGTTGTTGTCGGTCATGCGAATTCAGTCCTGTTACTATGCTAATCAAGTTGAGGCGTACTCGCCTGTGGCATCGGTCGGCACAAAGAGTTAATGCGTCTCATTATAGAACCGGTTGTACTAAATGGAAACCGCCGGTTGTTAACAAAGATATAATTGCACTATTGCATGTTTTGCATGCAACGCCTTGATGGATGGGATAAACCGATATCTCAGTCTACCGTGACGGGGTGGGAAGTTACAAATCTGTAGCTTCTATCGCAGCAATCCCTGCTGCCGATGACGGCCCTGTGGGCACACTATGCACTTTACAGGGCCTTTGTTCAACCTTTCGCCAGTGCCGGGGCTTAGCCGACGATATCGGCCAGGCTCAGCTCTTCGACGATTTGTTTGACCCAGGCGTCCACGCGCTCGTTGGTCAGCTCAGGCTGACGGTCTTCGTCGATCGCCAGACCGATGAAGTGGTTGTCGTCCGCCAGGCCTTTGGAGGCCTCGAAGTGGTAGCCTTTGGTCGGCCAGTGGCCCACGATGGCCGCGCCACGCGGTTCGATGATGTCGCGGATGGTGCCCATCGCGTCACAGAAGTATTCCGCGTAGTCTTCCTGGTCGCCGCAGCCGAACAGCGCCACCAGTTTGCCGTTGAAGTCGACTTCTTCCAGCGTCGGGAAGAAATCATCCCAGTCACACTGCGCTTCACCGTAGTACCAGGTCGGGATACCCAGCAGCAGGATATCGAACCCTTCCAGGTCTTCTTTGCTGCTTTTAGCGATGTCATGCACTTCAGAGACGTCGTCGCCAAACTGTTTCTGGAGAATTTTCTGGATCATTTTGGCAATGTTTTCGGTATTGCCAGTGTCGCTGCCAAAGAAAATGCCTACAGTAGCCATATCGCGTATAACCTTTAAATTCAAGTAATTGCATTACTCGACGCCGGCACTGCCGCCGCTGACGCCGATTAAAATGATGCCATGGCAAGAGCCTTTCGCCTCCGGGGCGGGCGCCGACAGGCGCAGTCTCTTACCGGTAAATGCGTATCATGCCAGAAAGTGGCGCCGGGGTTTTATCGCATTTATGCGATGCCGGAGAATGAAGAAAAGCGTGGTCGATCCGGCGTTGTCCTTAACGCCGCGCCGCGCGTGCGGCCGAAGAGATCAATGTTCCGGCTGTTCTTCCGCCAGTTGTGCCAACAGCATCTGCTCGATGAGTTCGCTGCGGCTGATGTTGCGCTGTTCCGCCAGTTTGTTCAGGGCGTCCACCGCATCCGCGTTGATTTTCAGCTCTACGCGCCGCAATCCACGCACTTTATCGCGCCGTAACTGATTGCGCTTATTGATTCTAAGCTGTTCATCGCGGGAAAGCGGGTTGGTTTTCGGGCGCCCCGGACGGCGTTCATCTGCGAACAGATCCAGCGTCGTGCGATCCGTTTGTTCTTTTGCCATAGGTAGCGGTACTGCAAGGGAGTTTGCATCAAAAAGCGCTCGCACGCTTCCGGAGGCATCGGTTAACACACTTCGGGCCAATAAACCCTAACCCAAATTCACCCCCGAACCGGCGTTCGCGAACGCGCTGGCGCGGTGGCAAAATTATAGCGCGCCATATTACCCCAGCAGATGGAGCGACGACAATGCCTAACTGCGGGCTAAACGCGCTAAGCCGTTATCTTTAGCGCGTTTTTTCGCCAGGTGAGTGCGTTTTTCAGGCTTCGTCGAGGAAACGGTGAATGGCGCGCAGCACCGCTTCCGGTTTTTCGGCGTGCACCCAATGGCCGGTGCCGGCGACGACGTGCGCGCGGGCCTGCGGGAACTGGCGGGCGATGTCCGCACGGTAGCTGTCCTGCACGTACGGCGACAGGCCGCCGCGAATGAACAGGGTCGGATGCGGCCAGGCCGGGACTTCCTGCCAGCCGGTGATGTCTTCGTAGCGTTCGATCAGCACCGGCAGGTTGAAGCGCCATTCGCCGTTGTGGAAGGACTTCAGCAGGAACTGGATCACGCCTTCTTCCTGCAGGTAGTCGCGCATCAGCTGGGCAGCCGCCTGGCGCTGGGTGATGCCGGCGGCGCTGACGGCCTTCAGCGCGGCGAAGATCTCGTCGTGGCGGCGGGTCTGGTAATTCACCGGCGCGACGTCGATGACGATCAGCCTGGCGACGCGCTCGGGCGCGATGGCGGTCAGCGCCATCGCCGCTTTGCCGCCCATCGAATGGCCGATGACGATCGCTTTTTCCAGCTGCAGTTCGTCGAGCAGCGCCAGCAGATCCTGCGCCATGGCGGGGTAGTTCATGTCGTCGGCGCGCGGGGAGAGGCCGTGGTTGCGCAGATCGACCTTGATCACCGTGTGCTGTTTATGCAGATCGCGCGCCAGCACGCCCAGGTTGTCCAGATTGCCGAACAGCCCGTGGATCAGCAGCACCGGCAGCGCGTCTGACTCGGCGGCCAGCAGTTGATAATGTAATTTCATGGCGAAGTTCATACTGAGAGAGATTCAGATTAGGGTATCATGATTGAATCGCACGATGAATCATGCGGAATTTTCGCGGCGCGGGCTTGGCAGTGCCGGCTATAGGTATTAGTCTGCATTTTCCGTCCGGAGGCACATTGTTGTGTTCGCCCCAGCGCTTTTAACCTTATAATCCCATGGCTTGAATGCAGGATCTGGCTTCAGGTTCTAAGTAGAAAAAACAGTATTGGATAAAGATGAAAACTATTGAAGTCGACGAAGAGCTTTACCGTTATATTGCCAGCCACACGCAACACATCGGTGAAAGCGCGTCCGATATTTTACGCCGCATGTTGAAATTCACCGCCGGGCAACCGGTGCGCGCGTTGCCTGCCGCCAGTGCGCCGCAGTCCGTCGAGCTGGAAAAAACGGCGCCGGCGCAGCGTCCGCGCGATCGCGTGCGCGCCATGCGCGAGCTGCTGTTGTCGGATGAATATGCCGAGCAGAACAAAGCGGTCAACCGTTTCATGCTGGTGCTGTCCACCCTGTATACCCTCGATGCCGCCGGTTTCGCCGCCGCCACCGAGGCGTTGACCGGCCGTACCCGCACCTATTTCGCCGGCGATCAGCAGACCTTGCTGGCCAACGGCACGCATACCAAGCCGAAGCATGTACCGGGCACCCCTTACTGGGTGATCACCAATACCAATACCGGCCGCAAACGCAGCATGATTGAACACATCATGCAGGCCATGCAGTTCCCGGCGGAACTGATCGAGAAAGTTTGCGGTACCGTCTAATTTAGCGAACAGCCCGTCATGATGGCCGTGCGCGACGTATTTGCCCGGTCACCGACAGGGATGAGGGAGATATGTCGATGGCGAATAATCCACGTGCCGGGCAGCCCGCCCGCCAAAGCGATCTGATCAACGTAGCCCAGCTGACGTCGCAGTACTATGTGCTGCAACCGGAAGCCGGCAATCCCGCACATGCAGTGAAGTTTGGCACCTCCGGCCACCGCGGCAGCGCGCAGCGCCACAGCTTCAACGAAGCGCACATCCTCGCCATCGCTCAGGCGATCGCCGAAGTTCGTCATCAGCAGGGCACCACCGGCCCGTGCTACGTGGGCAAAGACACCCATGCGCTGTCCGAGCCAGCCTTCATTTCCGTGCTGGAAGTGCTGACCGCCAACGGCGTCGATGTGATCGTGCAGGAAAACAACGGCTTCACGCCAACGCCGGCGGTATCGCACGCCATTCTGTGCCACAACCGCCGTGGCGGCGCGCAGGCTGACGGCATCGTCATTACGCCGTCCCATAACCCACCGGAAGACGGCGGCATCAAGTACAACCCGCCGAACGGCGGCCCGGCCGACACCAACCTGACGTCGGTGATCGAAAAGCGCGCCAACGAACTGCTGGCGCAACAGTTGAAAGGCGTTCAGCGCCAGTCGCTGGACAAGGCCTGGAACAGCGGCCACCTGCACGCCAAAGACCTGGTGCAGCCTTATGTCGAAGGCCTGGTTGAGGTGGTCGACATGCCGGCCATCCAACGCGCCGGCCTGAAACTGGGCGTGGATCCGCTTGGCGGTTCCGGCATCGCCTATTGGCAGCGCGTGGCGGAGCACTACAAGCTGGATCTGACGCTGGTGAACGATTCCATCGATCAGACCTTCCGCTTTATGCACCTGGACCACGACGGCATCATCCGCATGGACTGTTCGTCCGAGTCGGCGATGGCCGGCCTGCTGGCGCTGCGCGACAAATTCGATCTGGCGTTCGCCAACGATCCGGATTACGACCGCCACGGCATCGTCACGCCGAAGGGCCTGATGAACCCGAACCATTATCTGGCGGTAGCCATCAACTACCTGTTCCAGCATCGCCCGCAGTGGGGCGCTGATGTCGCAGTCGGTAAAACGCTGGTGTCCAGCGCGATGATCGACCGCGTGGTGGCCGACCTGGGCCGCAAGCTGGTGGAAGTGCCGGTCGGCTTCAAGTGGTTCGTGGACGGCCTGTTCGACGGTAGCCTGGGCTTCGGCGGCGAAGAGAGCGCCGGGGCCTCGTTCCTGCGCTTCAACGGCAAACCGTGGTCGACGGACAAAGACGGTATCATCATGTGCCTGCTGGCGGCTGAAATCACCGCGGTAACCGGTGAAAACCCGCAGCATCACTATGACGATCTGGCCAAACGCTTTGGTGCACCAAGCTACAACCGCATCCAGGCGCCAGCGACTGCGGCGCAAAAAGCGGCGCTGTCCAAGCTGTCGCCGGAGATGGTCAAGGCCAATACCCTGGCGGGCGACCCGATCACCGCCCGTCTGACTGCGGCACCGGGCAACGGCGCGTCGATTGGCGGCCTGAAAGTGATGACCGACAACGGCTGGTTCGCGGCCCGTCCTTCCGGTACCGAAGACGCATACAAGATCTACTGCGAGAGCTTCCTTGGGGCGGAACACCGCGAGAAAATCGAGCACGAAGCGGTCGAGATCGTTAGCGAAGTGCTGGCTTCCGCCAAGTAATCGCTTTTCTTGATTGATAAAAAGCGCTGTTTTTACAGCGCTTTTTTTATGCCTGCAATTTAGATATATCTTTTTATCGGCGCACGCTTGCGCATTTAGATATATCGATCTAGATTAGCGTTATCGACGCTGTTTAGATATATCTAAACAACCTTGTATTGATGTTCACTGTTAAAGCGAGGTATCACCCTATGTTTCATCGATTAGGTTTACACCGGCATCACCACCATCATGAATGCGAAGAGGGCCGCCGTCATCGCGGTGGGCGCCATCACTTCGGCGGCGAAGGCGAAGAGCACGGCCGGGGTGGGCGCGGCGGCCGGGGCGGGCGTCACCGTCTGTTCGAGCACGGCGATCTGCGTCTGGTACTGCTGGCGCTGGTGGCGCGCAAGCCCAGCCACGGCTATGAGCTGATCAAGGCGATTGAGGAGGCGTCATCCGGCCTGTACGTGCCGAGCCCGGGGGTGATTTACCCCACGCTGACGCTGCTGGAAGAGCAGGATTTCCTTGAGCCGCTCACCACCGGCAACGGCCGCAAAAGCTACCGCATCACCGCCGCGGGCGAGGGCGAGCTGCAAAAGCATCAACAGGTGGTTGACGTCATTCTGGCGCGTCTGGCGGGCGCCGGCCGCGAGCATCATCGGCACGGCAATCTGGCGGAAGGCATCTACGACGCCATGAACCGCCTGCGCAGCCTGCTGCGCGGCAACGTGATGCGCGCCGATCTCACGCCGCAGCAGGTGGAGCGCATCAACGCCGCGTTGCTGACCGCCGTGGCGGCGATCGAAAGCGAAATGCATATTCAACCCACGCAGCAGGAGAAGAACTGATGCCCGGCCACCGTTTTACTATTACCGTTGAAGCCCTGAGCGATCGCCAGGGCAATCCCGTCGAGAAAGCGCCGCTGAGTTTTGAAGTGACCAACCACGACGATATTCTCGATATCGTCGAACGCATCCGGGCGCGTGACGATCTGAACTTCGGCCCCGAGCAGAGCGCGGCCTTCGCCGTAGGCTTGAAGCTGTTCTCCGAAGTGATGATCGAAAACCGCAAACACCCGGTGTTCGCTCCGCTGCGCGATGCGTTTAAAGAATTTATGGTCGGATTGAAGAAGGGGCCGGCGGCGTAAAGGCGCGGCAAACCGCGCCCTCCGGGGTTAAGGCATGAAGCGATAGCCGACGCCGGTTTCGGTCAGCAGGTGTTTGGGCCGGGCCGGATCGGCTTCGAGCTTCTGCCGCAGGTGGCCCATGTAGATGCGCAGATAGTGGCTGTGCTCCACGTAGTTCGGCCCCCAGACGTGGCTCAACAGTTGGCGTTGGGTGATCACTTTGCCGGCGTTGGCCAGCAGCTCCGCCAACAGGCGAAACTCGATCGGCGTCAGATGCAGATCTTCGTCGTTGCGCAGTACCCGGCGATTCACCAGATCGACGGTGATTTCCGAAAAGCTTATCAGCGGGCTTTCCTGTTGGCTGGCGGAGTGGCGACGCAGTGCGACCCGTACCCGCGCCAGCAGCTCGCCGATGCCGAACGGTTTGCTGAGGTAGTCGTCGGCGCCGGCGTCCAGCGCGGCGATTTTGTCCTCTTCGGCGTTGCGCGCCGACAGCACGATCACCGGAATGGCGCTCCACTGCCGCAGATCGCGGATGTAGCTCAGCCCGTCGCCGTCCGGCAAGCCCAAATCAAGAATGATCAGATCCGGTTTGCGCGTGCCGGCTTCAATCAACCCACGCTGCAGCGTTTCACTTTCAAATACCCGCAGGCCTTCGCTCTCCAGTGCGGTGCGCACGAAGCGGCGGATCTCTTTTTCATCTTCAACAATCAGAATGTTGGTTGGCGTTATGCTCACGTTTCCCCTGCGTTGATTACAGATCGAAGGCGTCGCCGTCGATCTCGGGCGGTTTTTCCAGCGGCAGCACGAAGCGGAAGCTGGCGCCGCCGTTGGCGCCGTTTTCCGCCCAGATGCGGCCATCATGCACTTCAATAATGGCACGGCAAATCGCTAACCCCAAGCCGACGCCGGGGATTGCCGACTCTTTATTGCCGCGTGAAAACTTGTCGAAAATCAGCTGCCGCTGATCGGCGGGGATGCCGGGGCCGTTATCCCAGACCTCGACTTCCAGCCACTCGGGCAGCGTGCGGGCGCGAATGCCGATGGTGGCCTCGGCGCCGGCGTATTTATTGGCGTTTTCCAACAGGTTGGTGAACACCCGCTCCAGCAGGCTGCCGTCGCAGTTGACCAGGATCTGTTCCGGCGGCAGTTCGACCACGATAGGATGCTGGCTGAGCAGCGGCTCCAGCATGTGCAGCGAGGCGCCGACGATTTCTTCCAGCGACTGCCACTCTTTGCGCAGGCTGAAACCGCCGGACTGGATGCGCGCCATATCCAGCAGGTTGTTCACCAGCCGGGTGGTGCTCAGCACCTGCTGGCGGATCTGGCTGGCCTGGGTGGCGTGATTGGAGCCTTCGGCCGCCAGATCCAGCGTGAGAATTTCCGCCTGGCCGAACAGCACGGTCAGCGGCGTGCGCAGATCGTGCGACAGCGCCGCCAGCAACGAGTTGCGCAGCTGTTCGCGCTCGGCGTCCAGCTTGGCTTCTTCGGCGCTGCGCGCCAGGTGCAGCCGCTCCAGCGCGCTGGCGATCAGCACCGCGAAGGTCTGCAGCAGCCGCTGCTGTTCCGGCACCATCAGCTGGCGCAGGTTGTTGGGTTCGATCGCCAGCAGGCCGAAGGTCTGCTTGGGGGTATTGAGCGGCAGCAGCTGGTAAGGCACGCCGGGCAGGGTGTCGGTGCCGGCGCCGGCCGGCAGGCCTTTGTCGAAGCTCCAGCGTGCGATGGCCTCGTCTACCGACAGCAGCCCACCTTCCTCGCCGACCATCTGTTGCAGGCGGCCGTCTTCCTGCGGCAGCAGCAGCACGGTTTTCGCCTGGAAACTGCTGGAGAGGAAGTGGCGGCTGGTGTTGGCGATGTCGGCCACGGTCAGCGCGCGGCTCAGCCCGCGCGACATTTCGTACAGGTGGCGCGCCCGCTGCTCGCGGTAGCGCGCCACCCGGGCCTGATAACGCACCCCGGCGGTCAGGTTGCCGATGATGATGCCGACGGCGAGCATCACGCCGAAGGTCAGCAGATACTGCATGTCGCTGACGGCGAACGACCATTCGGGCTGGACGAAGAACAGATCGAAACTGGCGACGTTGATCACCGCCGCCAGCACCGACGGCCAGCGGCCGAAGAACAGCGCGACGATCGCCACGCCGAGCAGATAGACCATCACCAGGTTGGCCTGATCGAAGCCCGGCAGCAGCCACTGCGAGAGCAGGGTAATCAGCGCACACAGCGCCACCGCGACCACGCAACCGCGCAGCTGCATGCGCCATTTATCATTGAAGCTGCGGCCGTCGTGCTCCTTGCCCGGCGGCGGTTGTGCGGTGTCGCTCTCCAGCGCCACGATCACCAGATCGAGATCCGGGCCCAGCCGGCCGAGGCGATCGGCGAAGCTGCCGCGCAGCTTCCAGCGCTGCTCGCTGCGGCGGCCGATGATGATTTTGCCGAGGTTATGCTCGCGGGCATAGCGCAGCACCGCGCGCTCTTCGGACGGATCGGCCAGCGTGGCGGTTTCTGCCCCCAGTTCCTGCGCCAGCCGCAGCGCGCGCAGAATGGCGCGGCGCTGGTTTTCCGGCAGCCGGTGCAGCTTGGGGGTTTCCACATAGACCGCATGCCAGTGGCAGCCGAGCCGCGCCGCCAGCCGGGCGGCGATGCGCACCAGCTTTTCGTTGCCGCTGTTGTGGCCGACGCACAGCAGAATGCTGTCGCGGGTGTGCCACACTTTCTCGCGCCCCTGGGTGTCGCGAAACTCGCGCATCTGGTCATCGACCCGATCGGCGGTGCGGCGCAGCGCCAGCTCGCGCAGGGCGATCAGGTTGCCTTTGCGGAAGAAGTGCTCGATGGCGCGCTCGGCCTGGCCGGGAATATACACTTTGCCTTCGTGCAGCCGCCGGCGCAGATCGTCCGGTGGCAGATCGACCAGCACCACTTCGCTGGCCTCGTCAAACACGTGGTCGGGCACCGTTTCACGCACCCGCACGCCGGTCACGCCGCCCACTACGTCGTTCAGGCTTTCCAGATGCTGTACGTTGACGGTTGTCAGCACGTCGATGCCGGCATCCAGCAGCTCTTCCACATCCTGCCAGCGTTTGGGGTGGCGCGAACCGTGAGCGTTGCTGTGCGCCAGTTCATCCATCAGCACCAGCGCCGGGTGGCGCGCCAGCGCGGCGTCGAGATCGAATTCATGCACCAGCCGGCCGCGATGCTGGATGCGTTTTTGCGGCAGCAGCGTCAGGCCGTCGAGCAGGGCGGCGGTCTCGCTGCGGCCGTGGGTTTCCACCACGCCGACCAGCACGTCCAGCCCCTGAGCGCGCAAACGCTGGGCCTCCTGCAGCATGGCGTAGGTTTTGCCGACGCCGGCGCAGGCGCCGAAGAATACTTTCAATCGGCCGCGCGGTTTTTCATTGGCCATCGCCAGCAGGCTATCGGGATCGGGGCGCTGCTGCTCTTCTTCGACCATGACAATTCCTTGTGTTACCAAGCAAAAAGGGGTTCGGCATGCCGAACCCTATCACTATGCTGAATACGGCGCGTTACTTCAACGCATCCAGCGCGAGGTTCAGCTTCAGTACGTTCACCACCGATTCCCCCATGAAGTTGGGCGTGGCCCGATCGGTGTTGTCTTCGATCAGTTTGGCGATCTGTTCCGGCGGCAGATGCCGCGCCGCCGCGACTCGTGCCAGCTGATACTGTGCGGCGGCGATCGAGATCTGCGGATCCAACCCGCTGCCGGAGGCGGTCAGCAGATCGACCGGGATCGGGCCGCTCATCGCAGGGTTGGCCTGGCGCAGCTGCGCTGCGCGCTCGGCGATAGCCTTATCCAACGTCGGGTTGGTGGCCGCCAGGTTGCTGCCGGCAGAGGCCAGTGGATTATAGGCCGAATCGCCGGTGGCCGATGGGCGGCCCCAGAAATAGTCGGGGCGCGTGAAGTTCTGGCCGATCAGCGCGGAGCCGACCGCCTTGTCGCCCCGGTACAGCAGCGAACCGTTGGCCGCACCCGGAAACAGCAGCTGCGCCAGCCCGGTGGTCAGCAGCGGATAGGCGATGCCGGTGATCAGCGTCAGCAGGATCAGCATCACCAGCGCAGGTCGTAAATAAGTCATGTTCATTTCCCTCAATGGTTAACCGGCGACGTGCAGCGCGACCAGGATCAGGTCGATCAGTTTGATGCCGACGAACGGCACCAGCAGGCCGCCGACCCCGTACAGCCACAGGTTGCGGCGCAGCAGGGCCGCGGCGCTCATCGGTTTGTAGCTCACCCCTTTCAGCGCCAGCGGGATCAGGAACACGATCACCAGGGCGTTGAAGATCACCGCCGACATGATGGCGGAGGCCGGGGAATGCAGATGCATCACGTTCAGTGCGTTCAGCTGTGGATAGGTGGCCGCGAAGGCCGCCGGAATGATGGCGAAGTATTTGGCCACGTCGTTGGCGATGCTGAAGGTGGTCAGCGAGCCGCGCGTCATCAGCATCTGTTTGCCGATGTGCACCACTTCGATCAGCTTGGTCGGGTTGGAATCCAGATCGACCATGTTGCCCGCCTCTTTGGCGGCCTGGGTGCCGGAGTTCATCGCCACCGCCACATCGGCCTGCGCCAGCGCCGGGGCGTCGTTGGTGCCGTCGCCGGTCATCGCCACCAGGCGGCCTTCCGCCTGGTACTGGCGGATCAGCGCCAGCTTGGCTTCCGGCGTGGCTTCCGACAGGAAGTCGTCCACCCCGGCTTCGGCGGCGATCGCCGCCGCGGTCAGCGGGTTATCGCCGGTGATCATCACCGTTTTGATGCCCATCTTGCGCAGCTCATTGAAGCGTTCCTTGATGCCGCCCTTGACGATATCCTTCAGCGCCACCACGCCCAGCACCCGGGCGCCTTCCGCCACCACCAGCGGTGTACCGCCGGTGCGCGCCACGCTTTCCACCAGATCGTCCACCGCCCGCGGGAAGTGCCCCTGATTGGATTCGACGTGACGGCGAATGGCATCCACTGCGCCTTTGCGGATCATGCGCTCCTGCACGTTGACGCCGCTCATGCGGGTCTGGGCGGAGAAGGGCACGAAGGTGGCGTTCAGCGCCTGCAGATCGCGTTCGCGCAGGTTGAATCGCTGTTTGGCCAACACCACGATGCTGCGGCCTTCCGGCGTTTCGTCCGCCAGTGAGGCCAGTTGCGCGGCATCCGCCAGCTCTTGCTCTTTCACGCCCGGTGCCGGCAGGAACTCCGAAGCCTGGCGGTTGCCCAGCGTGATGGTGCCGGTTTTATCCAGCAGCAGCACGTCCACGTCGCCGGCGGCTTCCACCGCGCGGCCGCTGGTGGCGATCACGTTGGCGCCGAGCATGCGGCTCATCCCGGCCACGCCGATGGCGGACAGCAGGCCACCGATGGTGGTGGGGATCAGACAGACCAGCAGCGCGACCAGCACGGTGATGGTGACCACGCTGCCGCTGCCGGCCGCTTCCACGCTGTATTGCGAGAACGGGAACAGGGTGGCGGTGGCCAGGACGAACACGATGGTCAGCGCCACCAGCAGGATAGTCAGTGCGATCTCGTTCGGCGTTTTGCGGCGTTTGGCGCCTTCCACCATGGCGATCATGCGATCGAGGAAGGTTTCCCCCGGGTTGACGCTGCACTGCACCACCAGCCAGTCGGACAGCACGCGGGTGCCGCCGGTGACCGAGGAGAAGTCGCCGCCGGACTCGCGGATCACCGGCGCGGATTCACCGGTGATGGCGCTTTCATCTACCGAGGCGCCGCCTTCCAGCACTTCGCCGTCGCACGGGATGGTGTCGCCGGCTTCCACCAGCACGATATCGCCCTTGCGCAGGCTGTCGGCGGCCACTTTCTCCGTGGCGCCGTCGCGGCGCGGGCCGGCCAGTTTTTTCGCCCAGCTGGTTTTCTTGGTGCCCTTCAGGCTTTCCGCCTGGGCCTTGCTACGCCCTTCGGCCAGCGCTTCCGCGAAGTTGGCGAACAGCACGGTGAACCACAGCCACAGGGAGACGCTGCCGGTAAAGGCGGCGGCGCCGTCGGTTTGGCCGGTGAGGATCGCCAGCCAGATGGCGGTGGTCAGAATGCTGCCGATATACACCACGAACATCACCGGGTTGCGCCATTGAACGCGAGGGTCCAGTTTTTTCACCGCATCGATCAGCGCGGTGCGCACCAGGGCCGGTTCAAACAGCGCGCGTTGTTTGCGAGTCATCTCTTATTCTCTCTCTGTGACGTCTGTTAGTTTGCCAACCAAAGCTGCAAATGCTCGGCCACCGGGCCCAGCGCCAGCGCCGGCACGAAGGTCAGCGCGCCCACCAGCAGCACGGTGCCGATCAGCAGGCCGATAAACAGCGGCCCATAGGTCGGCAGGGTGCCGTTGCCCGCCGGTTGGCGTTGTTTGGCGCTCAGCGAACCGGCGATCGCCAGCACCGGCAGGATCACCCCGAAGCGGCCGACAAACATGGCGAAGGCCAACAGCAGGTTGTAGAACGGCGTATTGACGCTCAACCCGGCGAAGGCGCTGCCGTTGTTGTTGGCGGCGGAGGACAGGGCGTACAGCACTTCGCTGAAGCCGTGGGCGCCCGGGTTGAGGATGCCGGCGCGGCCCGCGTCGGTGCCGATGGCCAGCGCGCTGCCCAGCAACACCAGCGTCGGCGTGACCAGGATCGCCAGCGCGGTCATCTTCATGTCGTAAACGTCGATTTTCTTGCCCAGATATTCCGGGGTGCGGCCGATCATCAGACCGGCGATAAACACCGTCAGCAGCACGAACAGCAGCATGCCGTACAGGCCGGAGCCGACGCCGCCGAACACCACCTCACCGATCTGCATCAGCCACATCGGCACCAGGCCACCCAGCGCGGTGAAAGAGTCGTGCATGGCGTTAACCGCCCCGCAGGACGCGGCGGTGGTCACCACCGAGAACAGGCTGGTGGCAAGAATGCCGAAGCGCGACTCTTTGCCTTCCATATTGATGTTGCTGTCGGCGCCCAGTGCGCTCAGGTGCGGGTTGCCCGCCAGTTCGGCGTACATCACCACGACCACCGCCACCACGAAGATCAGCGCCATCGCCCAGATCAGCGCATGGCCCTGGCGGTTTTCACCGGCCAACTGGCCGAAGGAGAAGCACAGCGCGCAGGGGATCAGGAAGATGGCCAGCATCTGCACGAAGTTGGTCAGCACGGTTGGGTTCTCGAACGGGTGCGCCGAGTTGGCGCCGAAGAAGCCGCCGCCGTTGGTGCCAAGCATCTTGATCGCTTCCTGCGAGGCCACCGGCCCCATCGGCAGCGTCTGCTGCGCGCCTTCGAGCGTGGTGACGTGCAGGTAAGGCAGGAAGTTTTGCAGCGTGCCCTGGCTGACGAAGAACAGGGCGATCAGCAGCGCGATTGGCAGCAGCACATACAGCGTGATGCGGAACAGATCGGCCCAGGCGTTGCCGACGGTCTTGCCGGCGCGGCGGGTAAAGGCGCGGATCAGCGCAAAGGCCACGGCGATGCCGGTGGAGGCGGAGACGAAGTTCTGCACCGCCAGCCCGGCCATCTGGCTGAAATAGCTGAGGGCGCTTTCGCCGCTGTAGGCCTGCCAGTTGGTGTTGGTGACGAAGCTGACGGCGGTGTTGAGCGCCAGATCCCAGGAGAGGCCCGGGAAGCCTTGCGGGTTGAGCGGCAGCGAGCCCTGCGTCATCAGCAGGGCGAACAACAGCGCCAGGCCGAGCAGGTTGAACGCCAGGATCGCCAGCGCGTACTGCCACCAGTTCATCTCGGTGGCGCGGATGCCGCAGGCGCGCCAGACGCCGGCTTCTACCCCGCGCAGCGCAGGCAACGGCTCACCTTCGATCAGGCGCGCCATAAAGCCGCCCAGCGGCCGGGCTAGCAGCAGAAGCACCAGCAGGAAGCTGGCGATCAGTAAAAAGGCTGAAGCCGCCATCAGAAATCCTCCGCGTTAAACAGGGCGTAGACCAAATAGGCCAACAGCAGCAGAACCAACAGCGCACCACCAATAACGCTGAAACTCACGGGACACCTCCAGAGGTGTTGTTTTTGATAGAGGCAGTGTAGGGAGAGGGGTAGAAAGAAGATGAAAAAATCGCGCGGGTGGGTGTAAAAAAAGTATAAAAATGGCTGAAATTGCAGCGGAAATTCAGCATTTCAACCATCAGGCCGGTGGCGAGATTGCCCCTGATGGGGGAGGGAGAACGGGCGTAAGCGGGAAATAATAACCACAATGTAACCCGGGGTAAGTTAAAAATTAACCTGGCTGTAACAAAATTACGGATCGCTGCGGCGATTAGCGATTTTTTGTGCGATTTAGTGGTCGGATGAGTAGTAAACTTTCATCAAGTGCGCTAAAATTTTGCTCAGTTACCAAATTACCGATTGTTCATTTGATACGCCGACGCCGTTTTCCCTGACAAATCAACGGCAGGCGTTTTTAAGGAGGTTCGCATGTCTACTACCTATCACGCTTATTCATTGCATCGGATTCTCCTGCGCCGCAGCGCAGTGGTTATCGCGGGCATTTTGGCCCTGCCGGTGATGCTGTTCCGCAGCGACCGCGGGCGTTTTTACAGCTACCTGCACCGCGTCTGGTCAAAAACCAGCGATAAGCCGGTCTGGCTGCAGCAGGCGGAATTGGCGTCCTGCGATTTCTACTGAGCCACTGCTGATTCACGAAAAACCCTCGCCCTGCGGCGGGGGTTTTTTTATGCCTCTGGCCGCCCCTATCAAGCGCAAGGTCGTATTCGGCAAGCCATTCTTCTACACTTTCCTCATCGGCCAACAACACGGGAGAGCGGTATGAGTGACAAAATCCCTATCGGCATCAGCGCCTGTTTACTGGGCGAGACGGTGCGTTTCGACGGCGGCCACAAGCGGCTGGCCTTTGCGGTGGAACAGTTGGCGCCCTATGTGCGCTTTGAGCCCGTTTGCCCGGAAATGGCGATCGGGCTGCCTACGCCGCGCCCGGCGCTGCGCCTGGTGAAACAGGCGCAGCCGTGGCCGGCGATGCGCTACAGCAACGACGCCGGCGTGGATCTGACCGAGGAGATGCGCGGCTTCTCCGCGCAGCGCGTGGCGGCCTTGCAACATCTTTGCGGGTACATCGTCTGCGCCAAGTCACCGAGCTGCGGCCTGGAGCGGGTGCGGGTCTACAGCGAAAACGGCAAGGACTCGCGTAAAAACGGCGTCGGTCTGTTTACCGCCGAACTGCTGCGCCAGATGCCGTGGCTGCCGGTGGAAGAGGATGGACGATTGCAGGACGCGGCACTGCGGGAAAACTTCATTGAACGGGTGTATGCGCTGTACGAGCTGAACATGCTGTGGCGTCAGGGGCTGACCCGCGGCGGGCTGATCGCGTTTCACAGCCGCTATAAGCTGTCGCTGCTGGCGCATTCGCAGCCGGCGTATCGGGAGCTGGGGCGCTTCGTCGCCGATATTCACCGCTGGGACTCGCTGGAGGCCTTCGCCGTGGAATACCGCAGCCGCCTGATGGCGCTGTTGGCGCACAAGGCAACGCGCCGCAACCACACCAATGTGTTGATGCACGTGCAGGGCTATTTCAGCCGTCAGCTTAGTACGGCGCAGCGCCAGGAGCTGGCGCATCTGATCGATCGCTACCGGCAGGGCATGCAGCCGCTGTTGGCACCGATCGCGCTGCTCAAACATTACATGGCGGAATACCCCGATCGCTATCTGGCGGAACAACGCTATTTCGAACCTTATCCGGAGGCGCTGCGTTTGCGTTACGGCCATTGATTGACAAGGAGTTTTATGACCACGCATCTGGTCTGGTTGCGTAACGATCTGCGTATCACCGACAACAACGCGCTGCACGCCGCCTGCAGCGATCCCGAAGCCCGGGTGCTGGCGGTGTTTATCGCCACGCCGCAGCAGTGGCGGCAACATGAGATGGCGCCGCGGCAGGCGGCGCTGATCCACGCCAGCCTGCAGGCGGTGCAGCAGGCGCTGGCGCACAAGGGCATTGCGCTGCATTGCCATTCCTGTGCTGACTTTGCCGCGTCGATCGACTGGCTGGCGGACTATTGCGAGCGGGAGCAGGTGGATGCGCTGTTTTACAATCGCCAGTACGAACTGAACGAACGGCGGCGCGATGCGCGGCTGGAACAGCGGTTGAGTGGCCGGGTGAGGTGCCACGGTTTCGATGACAGCCTGCTGTTGCCGCCGGGCAGCGTGCTCACCGGCGGCGGAGAGATGTACAAGGTCTATACGCCGTTTCGCAACGCCTTTCTTCAGCGCCTGACCGAGTCCGACGTGAGTTGCCTGCCGGCACCGAAGACCCGCGCCGGTGGCGCGTTGCCTGCGCCTGAGGCGCCGGCGGCGTTCGATTACCCCACGGCGGAGACTGGGGATGGCTATCCCGCCGGCGAGGAGGCCGCGTTGCAGCGGTTGCGCGCCTTTTGCCGCGAGCAGGTGCAGGATTACCTCCGGCAGCGCGATCTGCCGGCCCTCGCCGGCACCAGTAGCCTGTCGCCCTATCTGGCGATCGGCGTGCTGTCGCCGCGCCAGTGCTTCAACCGCCTGCGCGCCGAATGCCCGCAGCTGCTGGAAGATCGCGAAAGCGGTGCCTTCGCCTGGCTCAACGAGCTGATTTGGCGCGAGTTCTATCGCCATCTGCTGGTGGCCTATCCCGATCTGTGCCGCCATCGGCCGTTTATTGCCTGGACGGACAAGGTGCGCTGGTGCGATGACAAGGCGAAGCTGCAGGCTTGGCAGCGGGGCGAGACCGGCTACCCGATCGTCGATGCCGCCATGCGACAGCTTAACGCCACCGGCTGGATGCACAACCGGCTGCGCATGATCAGCGCCAGTTTTCTGGTGAAGGATCTGCTGATCGACTGGCGCGCCGGGGAGCGCTATTTCATGTCGCAACTGCTGGATGGGGATCTGGCGGCCAACAACGGTGGCTGGCAGTGGGCGGCCTCCACCGGCACCGACGCCGCGCCGTATTTCCGCATCTTCAATCCGACGACTCAGGGTGAACGTTTTGATCCACAAGGCACTTTTATCCGTAAATGGTTGCCGGAACTGGCGGATGTGCCCGACAATGACATCCATCATCCCCATCGCTGGGCGGAAAAGCAGCGATGCACGCTGAACTACCCGCTGCCGATCGTCGACCATAAGCAAGCCCGGCTGGAGACGCTGGCGGCGTTCGAGGCGGCAAAACGGGGAGAGTCTTGAGGCAACTGCAAGGAGCGACGCAATGATGAAAAAGGTGCTGGCCCTGTGCCTGAGCGGCTATTCGGCGCTGGCGATCGCCGGCTTTGACGTGGTGGCGCTCGGCGTCGACGGCGGCGTCAGCGACGGCAATCTGACCTCCTACCTGATCCGCAGCGACAATCAGCCGCGGTATGTGGCGCTGGACGCCGGTTCGCTGCTGCCGGGCATCGCCAAAGGGCTGGAGAAGGGCAGCTTCCCGCAGGTGACGCCCGAGCTGGCCGCGCCTTACACGCCGCAGGGCTATGTGTTCCGGCAGTTGATCGGCAGCTACTTTATCAGCCACGGCCACCTGGACCACGTGGCGGGGCTGATCGTCGGCTCACCCGAGGACAATAAAAAAACCGTTTACGCCCAGGCGGACACCGTACTGACCCTGCGTAATCACTACTTCAACTGGAAGGCGTGGCCGAACTTCACCGACGCCGGCAACGGCTCGCGGCTGGGCACTTACCGGCTGCAAACGGTGCGGCCGCAGCAGCGGTTTACTCTCGGCCTGACCGGATTGACCGGCGTGATGTACCCGCTCAGCCACGATCGCTATCCGTCGTCGATGCTGCTGATTTCCAACGGCAACGAGTTCTTCGCCTACTTCGGCGATACCGGGCCGGATAAGGTGGAGCAGTCGCGCGATCTCGATACCGTCTGGCGCGCGCTGGGGCCGCTTGTCGAGCAGAAGAAGCTCAAGGGCATGATTATCGAAACCTCTTACCCTAACGGGGTGGAGGATAAACATCTGTACGGCCATTTGACGCCGGCCTGGCTGCTGAAGGAGCTGAAGAACCTGACGCAGTACAGCGGCGGCGATGGCTCGCTGAACGGTTTGCCGGTGGTGATCAGCCACATCAAGCCCAGCCTGAAACAGGGCGAAGACACGCGCGCCGCCATTGCGCAGCAGCTGGCGCAGGGCAACGATCTGGGCGTGAAATTTATCCTGATGGCGCAGGGCGACCGGCAGACATTTTGACTATGAAGAGAGAAGAGAATGCGTAACCTCGATCTGGAACAACTGATCAACACGGAACTGAACGCCGCGGCGTTTCAGGACTACGCCCCCAACGGATTGCAGGTAGAAGGCCGCCCGCACGTGCAGCGCATCGTGACCGGCGTCACCGCCTGTCAGGCGCTGCTGGACGCCGCGGTGGCGCATCAGGCCGACGCGATTATCGTGCACCACGGCTATTTCTGGAAAAACGAGGCGCCGGCGGTGCGCGGCATGAAGCGCAACCGCCTGAAAACGCTGCTGACCCACGACATCAACCTGTACGGCTACCATCTGCCGCTGGACGCGCATCCGGTGCTGGGCAACAACGCGCAGCTGGCGCAGGCGCTGGGCATTCGGGTGATTGGCGACGTCGAGCCGCTGGTGCCGCACGGCGAATTTGAACAGCCGCTGACCGGCGAAGCGCTGCAGCAGCGTATCGAAAGCCGGCTGGGGCGCGCGGTGCTGCACTGCGGCGATAACGCGCCTGAGCACATTCGCCGGGTGGCCTGGTGCACAGGCGGCGGCCAGGGCTTTATCGACAGCGCGGCGCGCTTCGGCGTCGATGCGTTCATCAGCGGTGAAGTGTCTGAGCAGACCATTCACAGCGCGCGCGAAATGGGCGTGCATTTCTTCGCCGCCGGCCACCACGCCACCGAGCGCGGCGGCGTGAAGGCGTTGGGCGACTGGCTGGCGCAGCACCACGGCTTTGATGTGACCTTTATCGATATCCCGAATCCCGCCTGATTTTTTTCTTCCCCGGATCCAGCCCGGCCTGTGCGCCGGCTGAATCCTTTTACCGCGCTATTTCCTTATTTTCCTTATGGTTGCGTTCTATTGACAGCCGGGGCCGCGTCACGCATAACTGGTGTGTTTTTCATCGCGATAATAATAAGGAGAATAAGGGTGCAACAAGCACGTTATTACCTGTTGGGTGAGAGAGCGGTAGTGCTTGAACTGTCGCCGCCGGTGACCTTACCGAGCCAGCAGCGCATCTGGGCGCTGGCGGAAAAGCTGAATCACCACCCCGACGTGCGGGAAGTGGTGCCGGGGATGAATAACCTGACGCTGTTGCTGCATACGCCGCAGGCCGACGCCGAAGCGATACTCGCATTGCTGCAGCAAGGTTGGGAAAGCAAAGAGAGCCTGACGCCGGAATCGCGCCAGGTGGATATTCCGGTGGTCTACGGCGGGGAGCAAGGCCCCGATCTGGATGAAGTGGCGCGCCATACCGGCATGACGCCGCGGCAGGTGGTGGAATGCCACGCGGCGGCGGCCTACGTGGTCTATTTCCTCGGCTTTCAGCCGGGTTTCTCCTATTTGGGCGGCATGCCGGAACAACTGGCGACGCCGCGCCGCGCTGAGCCGCGTCTGGCGGTGGCGGCCGGCTCCGTCGGCATCGGCGGCGGCCAGACCGGCATCTATCCGCTGGTGACACCCGGCGGCTGGCAGCTGATCGGCCGCACGCCGCTGGCGCTGTTCAATCCGCATGAAATGCCGCCGACGCTGCTGCGCCCGGGCGATAACGTGCGCTTCGTGCCGCAGAAGGAGGGCGTATGCTGATTATTCTGCGTGCCGGCATCTATACCACGGTGCAGGATTTGGGCCGCGAGGGATTCCGCCGCCTGGGCATCAGCACCGGCGGGGCGCTAGATCAACCGGCGTTGAAGATCGCCAACCTGCTGGTGGGCAATGCGCCTGAGGCCGCCGGGCTGGAGATCACCCTCGGCCAGTTCAGCGCCGAGTTTACCCGCCCTGGCTGGATCGCCCTGACCGGCGCCGGCTGCGACGCGCAGCTGGACGGCAAGCCGCTGTGGACCGGCTGGCGCTACCCGGTGAAAAAGGGGCAGCGGCTGGCGCTGGGCACGCCGAAACGCGGCATGCGCAGCTACCTGGCGATCTCGGGCGGCATCGCCGTGCCGGAAATGCTGGGCTCGTGCAGCACCGACATGAAAGCCGCCTTTGGCGGCCACGAAGGCCGTAACCTGAAGGACGGCGATCGGCTGCCGCTGGGCAAATCCACCGCGCTGCCGCAACACCGCTGCGGCGTGAAGCAGCTGCTGTTCACCAACCGCATCCGCGCGCTGCCGGGGCCGGAGTACGCTGAATTCAGCGAAGAGGCGCAGGACACGTTCTGGCGCACCGCCTGGCAGCTCAGCCCGCAGAGCAACCGCATGGGCTACCGCCTGCACGGCGGCACGCCGCTGGAGCGCACCACCGACCGCGAGATGCTTTCGCACGGCCTGCTGCCCGGCGTGGTGCAGGTGCCGCACAACGGCCAGCCGATCGTGCTGATGGCCGATGCGCAAACCACCGGCGGTTACCCGCGTATCGCCTGCGTGATCGAGGCCGATCTTTACCACTTGGCGCAGATCCGTCTCGGCGAACCGATCCACTTCGTTCTCTGCTCTCTGACGGAGGCGCAGCGCGCCAAGGCTGAGCAGGATCTCTTCCTTCGACAGATTGCCTGGGGGTTACATGATCGTTGATTTGAACGCCGATCTCGGCGAAGGCTGCGCCAACGACCAGGCGCTGTTGCAATTGGTGAGTTCGGCCAACATCGCCTGCGGCTTCCACGCCGGCGATGCGCAGACCATGCGTCAGTCGGTGCGCTGGGCATTGCAGTACGGCGTGGCGATCGGCGCTCACCCGAGTTTTCCCGATCGGGATAACTTCGGCCGCACCCGCATGCAGCTGCCGCCGGAAACGGTCTACGCGCAGGTGGTGTATCAGCTCGGGGCGCTGGCGGCCATCGCCCGCGCCGAGGGTGGGGTGATGGTGCACGTTAAGCCGCACGGCATGCTGTACAACCAGGCGGCGGTTGAGCCGGCGCTGGCGGAAGCGATCGCCCGGGCGGTGCAGGCGGTCGATCCGGCGCTGCGGCTGGTGGGGCTGGCCGGCAGCGAGCTGATCCGCGCCGGGGAACAACTCGGTCTGACCACCCGGCAGGAGGTATTCGCCGATCGCGGCTATCAGGCCGACGGCACGCTGGTGCCGCGCGGTTTGCCGGGGGCGTTGATCGACGATGACGAACAGGCGCTGGCGCAAACCCTGGAGATGGTGCGCCATCACCGGGTGCGCAGCGTGGATGGCGTCTGGACCGCCGTTCAGGCGGAAACCGTCTGCCTGCATGGGGACGGCGAGCATGCGCTGGCGTATGCGCGCAAGCTGCGGGACAGTTTTGTTCAGCAGGGCATCCGCGTCAGCGCGGAGCAGTAAAGCAATAAAGCAAGACACAACATCACAAGCAAAAAACTATTAGAAAATATCGAGGGAAGACTATGGAACAGGCCGTGAATCTCTGGCCACTGATTGGCATCGCCGCCATCGTGGTCGGGTTTGTATTGCGTTTCAACCCGGTGCTGGTGGTGATCGCCGCCGGCATCATCACCGGTTTGGCGGCGCTGATGCCGCTGGACGTCATTCTGGAAAAGCTCGGCGAGGGCTTTCTCAACACCCGTAACCTGCCGCTGATCCTGCTGCTGCCGCTGGCGGTGATCGGCCTGCTGGAGCGCCACGGGCTGAAAGAGCGTGCGCAGGCGTGGATCGCCAAGATCAAAAGCGCCACCGCCGGCCGTTTGCTGATCGTATACCTGTTCGTGCGCGAGATTACCGCGGCGATGGGGCTGACCAGCCTGGGCGGGCATCCGCAAATGGTGCGGCCGCTGCTGGCGCCGATGGCGGAAGGGGCAACGGAAAACCGCTACGGCGAGCTGCCGGAGCGCACCCGCCACCGTCTGCGCGCCATGTCGGCCGCGACCGACAACGTCGGGCTGTTCTTCGGCGAAGATATCTTCGTGGCCTTCGGCGCGATCATCTTCATGCACAACTTTATGCTGGAGTCCGGCGGCATTCAGACCGAGCCGTTGCATATCGCGCTGTGGGGCATTCCGACCGCGATTTTCGCTTTCCTGATCCACGCGTTCCGGCTGTATCGGATGGATAAGCAGCTGAGCGCCGAGCTGGCGCAGCTGAATCAGGCGGCGCTGCAGGCGAAGGGGGAGGCACGATGAACTTCCAGCAACAATATCTCTACTGGCTGGCCGGCGCGGTGCTGCTGATTGTGGCGGTGATGTCCTTCCGCGATCGCGCCAACCCGCGCCGCATCACCACCGGGCTGTTTTGGGGGCTGTACGGCCTGGTGTTCCTGGTCGGCGACTGGACTTACCGCCTGCTGGGCGACGTGCTGGGCGAAGGCAGCAACGAGAAACGCATGCTGCACATCATCGTTGGCGGGGTGGTGGTGGTGATGGCCCTGATTGCCGGCTTCGGCGGCGTGCGCCTCGGCAGCTATCATCAGCGGACGCCGCAGGAGCGCGAGGCCAGCGCCAAGCGCCTGGGCAATAAGCTGTTTATCCCCGCTCTGGCGATCCCGGTGGTGACGGTGATCGGCGTGCTGCTGTTCAACAACGTGCCGGCGTTGCAAACCGCGGTGTTCGGCAGCGGTAACCACGCGACGCTGATCACCCTGTTCTCGATGACCGTCGGCTGCCTGATTGGCCTGGCGATCGCGGTGAAAATGACCCATGAGAAGGCCCTGCAGCCGATACAGGAAGCGCGGCGCCTGCTGGATTCGATCGGCTGGGCGTTCATTCTGCCGCAGATCCTTGCCACGCTGGGGCTGCTGTTTACCGTCGCCGGCGTTGGCACCGCAATCTCGCATTTGACCCAGGAGTATCTGGCGGTCGATAACCGCTTTATCGCCGTGGCAGTCTACGCTATCGGTATGGCGGTGCTGACCATGGTGATGGGCAACGCCTTCGCCGCCTTCCCGATCGTTACCGCCGGCATCGGCATTCCGATCCTGGTGTTGCAGCACGGCGGCAACCCGGCGGTGATGGCGGCGATCGGCATGTTCTCCGGCTATTGCGGCACCCTGATGACGCCGATGGCGGCGAACTTCAACATCGTGCCGGCGGCGCTGCTGGAGCTGCCGGACAAGAATGCGGTGATCAAGGCGCAGGTGCCGACCGGCGTGCTGCTGCTGTTGGTTAACGTGTTCCTGCTGTATTTCCTGATGTTCCTGTAGGAGTAAGGATGCAAAAAGTATTGATTACCGGCTTTGAGCCGTTTGGCGGCGAGCGCCTTAACCCCTCCTGGGAAGTTGTGAAGCAGCTCAATGATATGGAGCTGGTCGGCACACGCATCGTGGCGCGCCAGCTGCCGTGCGTGTTCGGCGCGGCGCTGGACGCGCTCAATGCGGCGATCGACGAGGTGCAGCCGGTGATGGTGCTGGCTATCGGCCAGGCCGGCGGCCGCACCGACATCACGATCGAACGGGTGGCGATCAACGTCGACGACGCGCGTATCCCCGACAATCAGGGGCAGCAACCGGTGGACGAGCCGATCGTCGCCGGCGGTCCGGCGGCCTATTTCAGCACCTTGCCGATTAAAGCGATGGTCAGTTCGATGCGCGAGGCCGGTATTCCGGCCTCCGTTTCGCAGACCGCCGGCACCTACGTGTGCAACCATGTCATGTATGGCCTGCTGCACCGTTTGAGCGGCCAGCGCGAGGTCAAGGGCGGGTTTATCCATATCCCGTACCTGCCGGAACAGGCGGCGGCGCACCCCGGTGCGCCGAGCATGGCGGCCTCGACGGTGCTGTTTGCATTGGAGCTGGCCGTTTCCATCGCTTTGCAGGTGGAGCACGATCTGAAAGTGGTGGGCGGCGCGACGCATTAATCATGTCATCCCCGGCGCATCGGGCTGCGCCGGGTCTACGCAAGGAGTGGTCTATGCCGGAAGGACCGGAGATTCGCCGGGCGGCGGACAAACTGGCGGCGGCGGTGATCGATCAGCCGCTGACCGCCGTCGATTTCGCTTTTCCCCAGCTGAAACACTATCGCCAGCGTCTGCTCGGCGAGCGCATCGTCGCCATCGAGCCGCGTGGCAAGGCGCTGCTGACCCATTTCTCCAATGGGCTGACGATGTACAGCCACAACCAGCTGTATGGCGTGTGGAAAGTGGCGGCGGCAGGGGAGACGCCGGAGACCAAGCGCGATCTGCGGGTGCGGCTGGAAACCGCCCACAGCGCGATATTGCTTTACAGCGCTTCCGACATTACCGTCGGGCCGCGCGAGGAAATAGAGCAACACCCGTTTTTGCAACGCATCGGCCCCGACGTGTTGGACATGTCGCTGACGGTAGACGATGTGGCGGAGCGGTTGCTGACGCCGCGTTTTCGCCGCAGGCAGCTGGGGGGCATGCTGCTCGACCAGGCGTTTCTCGCCGGATTGGGCAATTATCTGCGCGCCGAAATCCTGTGGCAGGCCGAACTGGCGCCGCAGCACAAACCGCAGGATCTGACGCCAGAGGCGCTGCGCCACCTGGCGGAGGCACTGCTGGCAGTGCCGCGCCTTTCCTACCAGACGCGCGGGCAGGCGGATGACAACCGGCATCACGGCGCGCTGTTTCGCTTCAAGGTATTTCATCGCAGCGGCGAGCCCTGCGAACGCTGCGGTGGGATGATCGTGCGTACCGAGCTGTCGTCGCGGCCGTTTTATTGGTGCCCGGGCTGCCAGAAATAACCAAAAAAAACGCCGCCCGAAGGGGCGGCGCTGTGCGGTTTCAGCCGGGAAAGCGGCTTACTTGTTTTTCAGCTGGGATTTGAAATCGCGTTCGGCATAGCCGGTGTACAGCTGACGCGGACGGGCAATTTTGATGCCTTCGTCGTGCATTTCGTTCCAGTGGGCGATCCAGCCGATGGTGCGCGCGATGGCGAAGATCACGGTGAACATGGAAGAAGGAATGCCCATCGCTTTCAGGATGATGCCGGAGTAGAAGTCGACGTTCGGGTACAGTTTCTTCTCGATGAAGTACGGGTCGTTCAGCGCGATGTGTTCCAGCTCCATCGCGACCTGCAGCAGGTTGTCGTCCTTCTTGTTCAGCTCTTTCAGCACTTCGTGACAGGTTTCGCGCATCACGGTAGCGCGCGGATCGTAGTTCTTGTACACGCGGTGGCCGAAGCCCATCAGGCGGAAGGAGTCGTTCTTGTCCTTGGCGCGCTTGATGAATTCTGGAATGTGCTCGACAGTCTTGATCTCTTCCAGCATTTTCAGCGCCGCTTCGTTGGCGCCGCCGTGCGCCGGTCCCCACAGGGAGGCGATACCGGCCGCGATGCAGGCGAACGGGTTGGCGCCGGAAGAGCCGGCGGTGCGCACGGTAGAGGTAGAGGCGTTCTGCTCATGGTCGGCGTGCAGGATCAGAATGCGATCCATGGCGCGTTCCAGCACCGGGTTCACCACGTACTCTTCGCACGGGGTGGCGAACATCATGTGCAGGAAGTTGCCGGCATAGGACAGATCGTTGCGCGGGTAAACGAACGGCTGGCCCAGGGAATATTTGTAGCACATCGCGGCCACGGTCGGCATTTTGGACAGCAGGCGGAACGCGGTGATTTCACGGTGACGCTCGTTGTTGACGTCCAGCGCATCGTGGTAGAACGCCGCCAGCGCGCCGGTCACGCCGCACAGCACCGCCATCGGGTGCGAGTCGCGACGGAAACCACGGAACAGATGGGTGATCTGGTCGTGGATCATGGTGTGGCGGGTGACGGTGGTCTTGAAGGTCTCGAACTCTTCCGGCGTTGGGGTCTCGCCGTACAGCAGGATGTAGCACACTTCCAGGTAGGAAGATTCTTTCGCCAGCTGCTCAATAGGGAAGCCGCGGTGCAGCAGTACGCCTTTGTCGCCGTCGATGAAGGTAATCTTGGATTCGCAAGAAGCGGTGGAGGTAAAGCCGGGATCAAATGTGAAATAACCTTTGGAACCCAGAGCGCGGACATCGAGGACATCAGGGCCCAGTGTCGGTGTCAATACGCCCAGTTCGATCGGAGCTTCGCTGTCGTTAATGGTTAGCGTCGCTTTCTTATCAGTCATTTACTGTCTCCTTAGCGCCTTATTTTAAAAACCACTAACAACTGAAATACCTTAAATCTCTGCAGGTTGCCCGCAAAAAAATGGTGCGGACGCTAACTCTGTGAGCGACTGCGCAACTGTGCGCGGGTAGGGTACAGAGTGCTGACCAGGCGAACGAGACGGGTGACCAGTTGTTAACGATTCATAGTAATTCGTTATAGTCTGTTAATCTTACCTATGAGCTGTTCGAAGAGATGTGAACCTATCCCAATAATCTGTTTTTATTTGCTTTATTTGCTTTTTGACGCCGGCAAAATCGAGCGGGAAACAACGGCTATTGGGATAGGTTCGTCAAATACACTGTTGCATAACTCGAACCCGGGGGGAAGTGTATCTGCTGACCCATAGCGCATCATAGGACCGTTTGTGCCCCTATATGTAATGGAAATGTTGATCTCTTGTCAAATCAGATAATTAATTTTGCACTAATTGTGAAATCCGTGATCTGAATCACTGTTCGGGGGAAATGTTATCAAAGCGGTTGTATGAGAATTGTAATCAGAATGTGATCCTCCTATACTGCCGCCAGGTCTCCGGATTACCCTGAAGTAGGAGCACCCAGCGTTATAAATGCGCGCCGTTTGAGCACAGAGGATGTTGATGTTTGAGCGCGTGACGTGTAAGGGTTTTAGGCTCTTAACGCTGTCTGATCCCCGCCCAGGCCCGGAGGAAGGAAAATAATAAGAGCTGTGTGGGCAAATACGTGAAAAAACAACGACCTGTCAACTTGGATCTGCAAACGATCCGGTTCCCCGTAACTGCGATAGCGTCTATCTTACACCGAGTCTCTGGCGTAATTACCTTCGTTGCCGTGGGTATCCTCCTCTGGCTGCTGGGCCTGTCACTCTCTTCCCAAGAGGGGTTCCTGCAGGCGGCCGCCATCATGAATAGCTTCATCGTCAAATTCATATTCTGGGGCATCCTCACGGCGCTGGCCTATCACATTTGCGGTGGCATCCGTCACTTGTTAATGGATTTTGGCTACATCGAAGAGAGTTTGGCCGCCGGTACCCGTTCCGCCCAGGTGGCGATCGGTCTGACCGTCGTGCTGTCAGTTCTGGCTGGAGTCCTCGTATGGTAAACAACGTTTCTGCATTAGGGCGCAACGGCGTGCACGATTGGCTGCTGCTGCGCGCTTCCGCTATCATCATCACCCTGTACGTCCTGTATATCCTGGGCTTCTTCGTCACGGCTCCGGAACTGACTTATGACATCTGGCGCGGTTTCTTCGCCACTTCCATTACGAAAGTGTTCACTCTGCTGACCTTGCTGTCGATTCTGGTGCACGCCTGGATCGGGCTGTGGCAGGTGCTGACGGACTACGTCAAGCCGCTGGCGGTTCGCCTGGTGTTGCAGCTGGCTGTCGTGGTCGCGTTGCTGGTCTATTTACTGTACGGAACAATCGTAGTGTGGGGTGCTTAAATGAAACTGCCAGTCAGAGAGTTTGATGCCGTCGTAATCGGCGCCGGCGGTGCGGGCATGCGTGCCGCGCTGCAAATTTCCCAAGCGGGCTCGACCTGTGCCCTGCTGTCCAAAGTTTTCCCGACCCGTTCCCATACCGTGTCCGCACAGGGCGGCATCACCGTCGCGCTGGGCAACAGCCACGAGGACAACTGGGAATGGCATATGTACGACACGGTGAAAGGTTCCGACTATATCGGTGACCAGGACGCCATCGAATATATGTGTAAAACCGGCCCGGAAGCGATTCTGGAACTGGAACATATGGGCCTGCCGTTCTCTCGTCTGGACGACGGCCGCATCTACCAGCGCCCGTTCGGCGGCCAGTCGCTGAACTTCGGCGGCGAGCAGGCGGCGCGTACCGCAGCCGCAGCCGACCGTACCGGCCACGCGCTGCTGCACACCCTGTACCAACAGAACCTGAAAAACCACACCACCATCTTCTCCGAGTGGTATGCGCTTGATCTGGTGAAAAACCAGGACGGCGCGGTGGTCGGCACCACGGCTATCTGCATCGAAACCGGTGAAGTGGTTTACTTCAAAGCCAAGGCCACCGTGCTGGCGACCGGCGGCGCAGGCCGTATTTATCAGTCCACCACCAACGCCCACATCAACACCGGCGACGGTGTCGGCATGGCGCTGCGCGCCGGCGTGCCGGTGCAGGACATGGAAATGTGGCAGTTCCACCCGACCGGCATCGCCGGCGCGGGCGTGCTGGTGACCGAAGGCTGCCGCGGCGAAGGCGGTTACCTGCTGAACAAACACGGCGAGCGCTTCATGGAGCGTTATGCGCCGAACGCCAAAGATCTGGCGGGCCGCGACGTGGTTGCCCGTTCGATCATGATCGAAATCCGCGAAGGCCGCGGCTGCGACGGCCCTTGGGGCCCGCACGCCAAGCTGAAGCTGGATCATCTGGGTAAAGACGTGCTGGAATCCCGTCTGCCGGGCATTCTGGAACTGTCCCGCACCTTTGCGCACGTCGATCCGGTGAAAGAGCCGATCCCGGTTATCCCAACCTGCCACTATATGATGGGCGGCATTCCGACCAAAGTGACCGGCCAGGCATTGACCGTGAACGAGAAAGGTGAAGACGTGGTGATCCCGGGGCTGTTCGCCGTGGGCGAAATCGCCTGCGTATCGGTGCACGGCGCCAACCGCTTGGGCGGCAATTCGCTGCTCGACCTGGTGGTGTTCGGCCGTTCCGCCGGCATGCACCTGCAGGAATCGCTGGAAGAGCAGGGCGTGAGCCGTGACGCCAGCGACTCCGACGTGGAAGCCTCGCTGGATCGTCTGAACCGTTGGAACAACACCCGCTCCGGCGAAGACCCGGTCGAAATTCGCAAAGCGCTGCAGTCTTGTATGCAGCACAACTTCTCGGTATTCCGCGAAGGCGATGCGATGGCCAAGGGTCTGGAAGAACTGAAAGTGATCCGTGAACGTCTGAAGAACGCACGCCTGGACGATACCTCCAGCGAGTTCAACACCCAGCGCATCGAGTGCCTGGAGTTGGATAACCTGATGGAGACCGCGTATTCCACCGCCGTGTCGGCCAACTTCCGTACCGAGAGCCGTGGCGCACACAGCCGCTTCGACTACCCGGAACGCGATGACGCCAACTGGCTGTGCCATTCGCTGTATCTGCCGCAATCGGAAAGCATGACGCGTCGTGAAGTGAACATGCAACCGAAGCTGCGCCCGGCATTCCCGCCGAAAGTGCGTTCTTACTAATTGCGGAGATCGACAGATGAAACTCGAATTTTCCATTTATCGCTACAACCCGGATGTCGATGACGCGCCGCACATGCAGGACTACACCCTGGAAGCGGAAGAAGGTCGCGACATGATGCTGCTGGATGCGTTGATCCAGCTGAAAGAAAAAGACCCGACCCTGTCGTTCCGTCGCTCATGCCGCGAAGGCGTGTGCGGTTCCGATGGCCTGAACATGAACGGTAAAAACGGCCTGGCGTGCATCACCCCGATTTCGTCGCTGCGCAAAGGCAACGGCAAGATCGTGATCCGTCCGCTGCCGGGCCTGCCGGTGGTGCGCGATCTGGTGGTGGATATGGGCCAGTTCTACACCCAGTATGAAAAGATCAAGCCATACCTGCTGAACGACGGCAAGAACCCGCCGGCGCGCGAGCACCTGCAGTCGCCGGAGCAGCGCGCCAAGCTGGACGGTCTGTACGAGTGCATTCTGTGCGCCTGCTGCTCGACCTCTTGCCCATCGTTCTGGTGGAACCCGGACAAGTTCATCGGGCCTGCCGGTCTGTTGGCGGCGTATCGCTTCCTGATCGACAGCCGTGACACGGAAACGCAAGAACGTTTAGATGATCTGGACGACGCTTTTAGTGTTTTCCGCTGCCATAGCATTATGAATTGTGTCAGTGTATGTCCTAAAGGCTTGAACCCGACGCGTGCTATCGGGCATATCAAGTCCATGCTGCTGCAACGCGGCGCATAAACGGAATGAGATGCTGCGCCGGGCTCTTTTCCGGCGCACATCCCATAGGGGAGGGAACCTCTAAAAACTGACCCGCGGCTGCGGCGCTATGCAGCCTGGTTCTTCCGCCGGTTTTTAGAGGTTCCTTGTAAGGGACCGCAAGGTCCATAACAGAACGTATCGGGCCGTCATGGCCGCAAGTACGTCGAGTGAACCGTTTTACGGCAAACCGTATTCATCACGGTAATTATGTTAACCACGGCGAAAACTAAAGCTTCAAAGCTTAAGGGATCATGATGCAGAACGGCGCAATGAAGGCCTGGCTGGATTCCTCCTATCTGGCGGGCGCGAACCAGTCTTACATAGAGCAGCTCTATGAAGACTTCTTAACCGATCCGGGTTCCGTTGAAGATAGCTGGCGTTCCATTTTTCAACAGCTACCAACCGCGGGTGTCAAACCCGATCAGCTTCACTCTCAAACGCGCGATTACTTCCGCCGCCTGGCGAAAGACTCCGCGCGCTATAACACCACCATCACCGATCCGGAAACCGACGCCAAACAGGTCAAGGTACTGCAGCTGATCAACGCCTTCCGCTTCCGCGGGCATCAGCATGCCAACCTCGATCCGCTCGGCCTGTGGCAGCGCGAGCAAGTTCCTGACCTTGATCCCGCTTACCACAACCTGACCGAAGCCGATTTCCAGGAAACCTTCAACGTGGGCTCTTTCGCCATCGGCAAAGAAACCATGAAGCTGGGCGATCTGTACGCCGCGCTGAAGCAGACCTATTGCGGGTCGATCGGTGCTGAGTACATGCACATCACCAACACCGAAGAGAAACGCTGGATCCAACAGCGCATCGAGTCGGTGGTGGGGCGCGCCAGCTTTACCGCCGACGAAAAACGCCGTTTCCTGAACGAGCTGACCGCGGCGGAAGGCCTGGAACGTTACCTGGGCGCCAAATTCCCGGGCGCTAAACGCTTCTCGCTGGAAGGCGGCGACGCGCTGGTGCCGATGCTGAAAGAGATGGTGCGCCACGCCGGTAAGAACGGCACGCGCGAAGTGGTGTTGGGCATGGCCCACCGCGGCCGTCTGAACGTGCTGATCAACGTACTGGGCAAAAAGCCGGCCGATCTGTTCGACGAATTCGCCGGCAAGCATAAAGAACACCTCGGTACCGGTGACGTGAAATATCACCAGGGCTTCTCCTCCGACGTGGAAACCGAAGGCGGCATGGTTCACCTGGCGCTGGCGTTCAACCCGTCGCACCTGGAGATCGTCAGCCCGGTGGTCATGGGCTCGGTTCGCGCCCGTCGCGATCGTCTGGATGAAGCGCGCAGCAACATGGTGCTGCCGATCACCATCCACGGCGATGCCGCCATCACCGGCCAGGGCGTGGTTCAGGAAACCCTGAACATGTCTCAGGCTCGCGGCTACGAAGTGGGCGGCACCGTGCGTATCGTCATCAACAACCAGGTTGGTTTCACCACCTCCAACCCGCTGGATGCGCGCTCTACCGAATACTGCACCGACATCGCCAAAATGGTTCAGTCGCCGATCTTCCACGTTAACGCGGACGATCCGGAGGCCGTGGCCTTTGTCACCCGCCTGGCGTTGGATTTCCGTAACACCTTTAAGCGTGACGTGATGATCGATCTGGTCTGCTACCGTCGCCATGGGCACAACGAGGCCGACGAGCCGAGCGCCACCCAGCCGGTGATGTATCAGAAGATCAAGAAACACCCTACGCCGCGCAAAATCTACGCTGACGTTCTGACCGAGCAGAAAGTGGCCAGCCTGGAAGATGCCACGGAAATGGTCAACCTGTACCGCGACGCGCTCGACCGCGGCGATTGCGTGGTTGAAGAGTGGCGTCCGATGAACCTGCACTCTTTCACCTGGTCTCCGTACCTGAACCACGAGTGGGACGAAGAGTACCCGAGCAAGGTTGAGATGAAGCGCCTGCAGGAGCTGGGCCGCCGCATCAGCACCGTGCCGGAAGCGATCGAAATGCAGTCGCGCGTGGCGAAAATCTACGCGGACCGCGCCGAGATGGCGGCGGGCAACAAGCCGTTCGACTGGGGCGCCGCCGAAACGCTGGCCTACGCGACCATGGCGGATGAAGGCATTCCAATCCGCATCTCCGGCGAAGACGCCGGCCGCGGTACCTTCTTCCACCGCCACGCGGTGGTGCACAACCAGAAAAACGGTTCCGTCTACGTTCCGCTGGCGAACATCCACAGCGGCCAGGGCGAATTCAAGGTCTGGGACTCCGTGCTGTCCGAAGAAGCGGTGCTGGCGTTCGAATACGGCTACGCGACGGCGGAACCGCGCACGCTGACCATCTGGGAAGCGCAGTTCGGCGACTTCGCCAACGGCGCGCAGGTCGTTATCGACCAGTTCATCAGCTCCGGCGAGCAAAAATGGGGCCGTATGTGCGGCCTGGTGATGCTGCTGCCGCACGGCTATGAAGGCCAGGGCCCAGAGCACTCTTCCGCGCGTCTGGAACGCTATCTGCAGCTGTGCGCAGAGCAGAACATGCAGGTGTGCGTCCCGTCCACGCCGGCGCAGGTTTACCATATGCTGCGTCGTCAGGCGCTGCGCGGTATGCGCCGTCCGCTGGTGGTGATGTCGCCGAAGTCGCTGCTGCGTCACCCGCTGGCGATTTCTTCGCTGGACGAACTGGCCAACGGCACCTTCCTGCCGGCGATCGGCGAGATCGACGACTTGGATCCGAAAGCGGTCAAGCGCGTCGTGCTGTGCTCCGGTAAGGTCTACTACGACCTGCTGGAACAGCGTCGCAAGAACGAGCAGAAAGACGTGGCCATCGTGCGTATCGAGCAGCTGTATCCGTTCCCGCATCAGGCCGTGCAGGCCGTGCTGGAACAATACTCGCACGTGCATGATTTCGTCTGGTGTCAGGAAGAGCCGCTGAACCAGGGCGCCTGGTACTGCAGCCAACACAACTTCCGTGAAGTGGTACCGTTCGGGGCTTCTTTACGTTACGCAGGACGTCCGGCCTCCGCTTCTCCGGCGGTGGGCTATATGTCCGTACACCAGAAGCAGCAGCAGGCTCTGGTGAACGACGCGCTGAATATTGACTAATGTTCGCTCGCTTGCCGGCCGAGGGGCCGGCAAGCAGATGATAAAAAACTTAAGGGAAAGCTAAATGAGTAGCGTAGATATTCTGGTTCCTGACCTTCCTGAATCGGTTGCCGATGCGACCGTAGCCACCTGGCACAAAAAACCGGGCGACAGCGTGCAGCGTGATGAAGTCCTGGTTGAAATCGAAACCGACAAAGTCGTGTTGGAAGTGCCGGCCAGTGAAGCGGGCATTCTCGATGCTATCGTGGAAGAAGAGGGCGCGACCGTGCTGTCTCGCCAGCTGCTCGGCCGCATCCGTCCGGGCGACAGCTCCGGCAAGCCGACCGCTGAGAAGAGCCAAGAGAAAGAAGCCACGCCTGCCCAGCGCGCTACCGCGAGCCTGGAAGAAGAAAGCAATGACGCGCTCAGCCCGGCGATTCGTCGCCTGATCGCCGAACACGATCTCGATGCCGGCGCCATCAAGGGCACCGGCGTGGGTGGCCGCATCACGCGTGAAGACGTGGAAGCGCACCTGGCCAAAGGCGGCGCCGCTGCCAAACCGGCCGCCGCCGCTGAAGCCGCACCGCAGCCTGCTCTGGCCGGCCGCAGCGAAAAACGCGTGCCGATGACCCGCCTGCGCAAACGCGTCGCCGAGCGTCTGCTGGAAGCGAAGAACAGCACCGCGATGCTGACCACCTTCAACGAAATCAACATGCAGCCGATCATGGACCTGCGCAAGCAGTACGGCGAAGCCTTCGAGAAGCGCCACGGCGTGCGTCTGGGCTTCATGTCCTTCTACATCAAGGCGGTGGTTGAAGCGCTGAAGCGTTTCCCGGAAGTGAACGCGTCGATCGACGGTTCCGACGTGGTTTACCACAACTACTTCGACATCAGCATCGCGGTTTCGACCCCGCGCGGCCTGGTGACGCCGGTACTGCGCGATGTAGACGCCATGAGCATGGCTGACATCGAGAAGAAAATCAAAGAGCTGGCCGTTAAGGGCCGCGACGGCAAACTGACCGTGGAAGAGCTGACCGGCGGTAACTTCACCATTACCAACGGCGGCGTATTCGGCTCCCTGATGTCCACCCCGATCATTAACCCGCCGCAGAGCGCCATCCTGGGCATGCACGCCATCAAAGATCGCCCAATGGCGGTCAATGGTCAGGTGGTGATCCAGCCGATGATGTATCTGGCGCTGTCTTATGACCACCGCCTGATCGACGGTAAAGAATCCGTCGGTTATCTGGTGACGGTCAAAGAGATGCTGGAAGATCCGGCTCGTCTGCTGCTGGACGTCTAGTAACCCTTGCCGGGCGCGGCATGCCGCGCCCGCACTCTGTGCTATGTGGCCGGAAAACCATGCGGTTTACCGCGTAATAATGGTCCGGCTAAAAACCTTCAGAACTGAATGGATAGAACATCATGAATTTACACGAATATCAGGCAAAACAGCTGTTTGCTCGGTATGGCATGCCGGCACCAACCGGTTACGCCTGTACCACTCCGCGTGAAGCAGAAGAAGCCGCATCCAAAATCGGCTCCGGCCCGTGGGTGGTGAAATGTCAGGTTCATGCTGGCGGCCGCGGTAAAGCGGGCGGCGTTAAAGTCGTCAACAGCAAAGAAGATATCCGTGCTTTCGCGGAAGCCTGGTTGGGCAAGCGTCTGGTGACTTACCAGACTGACGCGCTGGGCCAGCCGGTTCACCAGATCCTGGTAGAAGCGGCGACCGACATCGATAAAGAGCTGTACCTGGGCGCGGTAGTGGATCGTTCTACCCGTCGCGTGGTGTTCATGGCGTCTACCGAAGGCGGCGTGGAAATTGAGAAGGTGGCGGAAGAAACCCCTGAACTGATCCACAAAATGACCATCGATCCGCTGGCGGGTCCACAGCCTTATCAGGGCCGTGAGCTGGCTTTCAAACTGGGCCTGACCGGTAAGCAAGTCAGCCAGTTCGCCAAGATCTTCATGGGTCTGGCGACGCTGTTCCTGGAGCGCGACCTGGCGATGGTTGAGATCAACCCGCTGGTGATCACCAAGCAGGGCGATCTGGTGTGCCTGGACGGCAAACTGGGCGCCGACGGCAACGCCCTGTTCCGCCAGCCGGAACTGCGTGAAATGCGTGACCCTTCCCAGGAAGACGAGCGCGAATCCCGTGCGGCTCAGTGGGAGCTGAACTACGTTGCCCTCGACGGCAACATCGGCTGCATGGTTAACGGCGCCGGTCTGGCGATGGGCACCATGGACATCGTTAAACTGCACGGCGGCGAACCGGCCAACTTCCTGGACGTTGGCGGCGGCGCGACTAAAGAGCGCGTGACCGAAGCGTTCAAAATCATCCTGTCCGACGACAAGGTGAAAGCGGTTCTGGTTAACATCTTCGGTGGTATCGTACGTTGCGATCTGATCGCCGACGGCATCATCGGCGCAGTGGCCGAAGTGGGCGTTAACGTCCCGGTCGTAGTGCGCTTGGAAGGGAACAACGCCGAACTGGGCGCCAAGAAACTGGCGGACAGCGGCCTGAATATCATTGCTGCGACCAGCCTGACTGATGCGGCTCAGCAAGTTGTTGCAGCAGTGGAGGGTAAATAATGTCCATTTTAATCGATAAGAACACCAAAGTAATTTGCCAGGGCTTCACCGGTAGCCAGGGGACTTTCCACTCCGAACAAGCTATCGCTTACGGCACCAAAATGGTTGGCGGCGTAACCCCGGGCAAAGGCGGCACTCAGCACCTGGGCCTGCCGGTGTTCAACACCGTGCGCGAAGCGGTTGAAGCGACCGGTGCGACGGCCTCGGTCATCTACGTTCCAGCGCCGTTCTGCAAAGACTCCATCCTGGAAGCGATCGATGCCGGCATCAAACTGATCATCACCATCACCGAAGGCATCCCGACCCTGGACATGCTGACCGTGAAAGTGAAGCTGGACGAAGCCGGCGTGCGCATGATCGGGCCGAACTGCCCTGGCGTGATCACCCCAGGCGAGTGCAAAATCGGCATCATGCCTGGCCACATCCACCTGCCGGGCAAAGTGGGCATCGTTTCCCGCTCCGGTACCCTGACCTATGAAGCGGTGAAACAAACCACCGATGCCGGTCTGGGCCAGTCTACCTGCGTGGGCATCGGCGGCGACCCGATCCCGGGCTCCAACTTCATCGATATCCTGAAGATGTTCCAGCAGGATCCGCAGACCGAAGCGATCGTGATGATCGGTGAGATCGGCGGCAGCGCTGAAGAAGAAGCGGCAGCTTACATCAAAGAACACGTCACCAAACCGGTTGTCGGCTACATCGCCGGCGTGACCGCGCCGAAAGGCAAGCGTATGGGCCACGCGGGCGCCATCATCGCAGGTGGCAAAGGCACGGCGGACGAGAAGTTTGCTGCGCTGGAAGCGGCGGGCGTGAAAACCGTTCGCAGCCTGGCGGACATCGGCGACGCGGTAAAAGCGGTGCTGAAGCGCTAAGAATTTAGTACGAAATAACAATATCTCGACATGTTTGGCCACCCATTGGGTGGCCTTTTTTATGGGTGAAGATCAGAAATCGTTGAGTGCCTTGATCAGCGCGATCCGATCCTGCAGGCGGCGCTGTTGCACCGGATCCGTAGCGGCTTGGCGCTGTTGCTCCAGCGAGGTGAGGGTGGCGCGGTAATCATCGGCGTTGCTGAACAGCGCGTCTTTGACGTTGATCGACGCGACGTTGGTGTAGCGGCCGTCGTCGGTGGTCGGTACCTGGATAACGCCTTCATTGAGCAGCCGTTTGACGATCGCCCGCTGCGGTTCGTACCCCTCCATGCCGATCAGCTTCCAGCGCTGCGGCGGCACGCCCTGATAGTGGCCGTGTTTCACCTCCGTCAGGTAGCGCAGAGTCAGGTGGCGAATAGTGCCTTCTTCTTCACCGTATTGCGCTTTGCTGTCGAACAGCACCGGGAAGGATTGCCCCTCCAGCGCACCACCCTTTTGCGTCAGGTGGCCCATACGGTAACTGTTCATGCCCAGGCGGATCGGCATATCGTCGGTGACCGGCGTGCCGTCCGCCAGGCGCAGGTCGACGATGCGCGAGCCGGCAGGTTGGCGCAGGTCGATGGTGTAAGTGACGCCGTCGAAGAAATCATTGGTGGAATATTTGGACGATCGCCGCGCCGGGTTAAAGCTGTAGGTGACATCGCCCGGCTGCAGCTGATTGAAGTAGCCGGCGGACCACTCCATGTAGCGTTTAAGCGCTTTGCCGTTGAGCTGATACACGGTGATCTCGCCGCCGGCGTATTGGTAGTTAAAGGCGATGTCCTTGGCCTTGATGTCGCCGACGTCCAGCTTGGCGCGATCGTTGTCGATCTGTAGGGCGATCACCTGCGCCAGCGGCGCATAGTGGCGGGCGGCCTGCTGGAACAGCGCGCTGATGCCGGTATCCTGCACGTGCACCTGGGGAATGCCGCGGAATTCGTCGGTGGGCACCAGATCGCTGCCGCTCAGTTTCGCCACGACCCGGTTGGCGTTGGCGCGCAGAATGTCATGGTACGGCTGGTAGAGCGCTTGCATGGCGCTGTCCGGCGTCATCCCCTTGATGGAGTAGGTGTAGCTGTTTTTGTCGATCAGCGTGAACTTGCCGTCGCGGCGCTCAAACTGCAGATCGATGCGCGACAGCGCGCGGCCGTATTTATCCGGCTCGGTGATGATGACGCCGTTAACCACCGCTTTGTCGATCTTCACATGCATATGGCCGGCGACGATCGCCGCGAGCTCCGGGTTGGCGTTGGCTATGTCGGCTACGCCGGTGCCGGGACGCTGATTTTCGTTGTCGATGCCCATATGCGCCACCAGCACGATGGCGTCGACCTGGCCGTCGATTTGCCTGATGACCTGTTTCACCGCCTGCACCGGATCGGTGAAGTTCAGCCCTTTGATGCGATCGGTGCCCTTGGCGAATTCCGCGGTCATCGGCGTGTCCATGCCGATAATGCCGATCTTCACGCCCTGGCGTTCGACGATGGTGTAGGCGGGCAGATAGGGCTTGCCGTTGTCCCAGACGATATTGCCCGCCAGCGCCGCGCCCTTGAACTGCTTGAGCGGGGTGGCCAGCACCGGCAGGCCGAAGTCGAACTCGTGGTTGCCCATCACCCAGACATCGTAATTGAGCGCGTTGAGGCCCAGCATCATCGGGCTGACGGCCTCATGCTTGAAGGTTTCGACGAAGTTGCCCTGAATGGTGTCGCCGGCGTCCACCAGGATCAGGTTGGGCTGCTCGGCCCGCACTTTTTTGATCTGGGTGGCTATCTGGCTCAGGCTGCCCGCCAGATTTTCCGTGTCGCTGGCGTAGTCCCAGGGCACGAAGGTGCCGTGCAGATCGGAGGTGCCCAGCAGGGTGATATTTACCGTTTCGGCGGCCATGGCGTTTCCCGAGAGTCCCAAGACAGAGGCAAAGATGATTTTTTTCATAAGTTATTGTCACTCAATGCAATTTTAACATAAGTGGTCATTTTGCTACAAAATCGCAACCTTTACGATCCCATCGCGAGAAATAGACTAATATTGGAGAGAGATTTGTTGTTTTGTGACTGCTATCACTGTCACGGCTTATTGGAAATAAAAGGTTAATTATGTCGCATAATAAGCGCGTAATAATACAATGGCGGCCCTTTTAAATTACATTTATTTAACACAAAAATATCATTAAAAAACAATTAAACCATTGCGCAACATGACCCTAAGAAAATTATGCGAAATGTGCTGATGAATATGGAAATAAGATGCGGATAGGCTTAAATTGTCTCAGATCAAATTAGCCCGAAGTACCTCTTTCGGCTAAGATTTGACCTGTAACCAAAAGTCTAACCCACGTCACGTAAAAACCTATTTATTGTGTGGGATTGGGCGAGTATCATCCATGTTGTGATTATGGATGGTTGATCTTGTTGCATTTGTTACCCGTTGTCGGTTTTCAGTGGCGTGCTTGTCGGCGGCCCGAGGGGCTATTGGCCGAGTGTGCGGTTGAAAGCGGAGAAGCTGGATCAAATTTGTTGTGTTTAAGGGCATTCACTGCGGGGCGTTACTGGCGGCTTTGAAAGAGGCGTGCCGATAACCGCGTGTCGGAGTCTTCCTGCGAGGAGCAAGGAGTCAAGATGTTTGATATTGTCGAACTGTCGCGCTTACAGTTTGCTTTAACGGCGATGTACCATTTCTTATTTGTCCCATTAACGCTCGGTATGGCGTTCTTGCTGGCAATTATGGAAACGGTATATGTCCTGTCTGGCAAACAAATCTATAAAGACATGACCAAATTCTGGGGAAAGTTATTTGCGATTAACTTTGCTCTGGGTGTGGCCACCGGTTTGACCATGGAGTTCCAGTTCGGGACTAACTGGTCGTATTTCTCTCACTACGTCGGCGATATCTTCGGGGCCCCTCTGGCTATCGAAGGTCTGATGGCGTTCTTCCTTGAATCGACGCTGGTCGGCCTGTTCTTCTTCGGCTGGGATCGTCTGAGCAAGGTGCAGCACATGGCGGTAACCTGGTTCGTGGCCCTCGGCTCCAACCTGTCCGCGCTGTGGATCCTGGTCGCCAACGGCTGGATGCAGAACCCGATCGCTTCGGATTTCAACTTCGAAACCATGCGCATGGAGATGGTCAGCTTCTCCGAACTGGTGCTTAACCCGGTTGCGCAGGTGAAATTCGTTCACACCGTGGCTTCCGGCTACACCTGTGGCGCGATGTTCGTTCTGGGCATCAGCTCCTACTACCTGCTGAAAGGCCGCGACATCGCCTTCGCCAAGCGCTCCTTCGCCATCGCTGCCAGCTTCGGTATGGCTGCCATTCTGTCCGTTATCGTTCTGGGTGATGAATCCGGCTACGAAATGGGCGACGTGCAGAAAACCAAACTGGCCGCTATCGAAGCGGAATGGGACACCCAACCGGCGCCGGCGTCCTTCACCCTGTTCGGCATTCCCGATCAGGACAAGATGGAAAACTCCTTCTCTATTCAGATCCCGTATGCGCTTGGCCTGATCGCCACCCGCTCCACGGACACTCAGGTCACCGGCCTGAAAGATCTGATGGCGCAGCATGAAGTGCGTATCCGCAACGGGATGAAAGCCTACCAGCTGCTGGAAGAGCTGCGCGGCGGCAACACCGATCCTGCGGTGCGCGCCGAATTCAACAAAACCAAGCAAGACCTGGGCTACGGCATGCTGCTGAAGCGCTATACCCCGAACGTCACCGACGCGACGGAAGCGCAGATCCAGCTGGCGACCAAGGACTCCATTCCGCGCGTGGCGCCGCTGTACTTCGCCTTCCGCATCATGGTGGCCTGTGGCGTGATCATGCTGTTGATCATCGGCCTGTCGTTCTGGAACGTGATCCGCGGCCGCATCGGCCAGAAAAAATGGCTGCACCGCGCGGCACTGTACGGTTTGCCGCTGCCTTGGATCGCGATCGAGTCCGGCTGGTTCGTGGCGGAATACGGCCGTCAACCGTGGGCGATTGGTGAGGTGCTGCCGACGGCGGTCGCCAACTCTTCGCTGACCGCGGGCGACATTCTGTTCTCGATGGGGCTGATCTGCGGCTTGTACACCCTGTTCCTGGTGGCTGAATTGTACCTGATGTTCAAGTTTGCGCGTCTGGGTCCAAGCAGCCTGAAAACCGGCCGCTATCACTTTGAACAACCGACTGCCGCCGTGCAGGAAGCGCGCTAAACAGGAGTCCACGTATGTTTGACTATGAAGTACTGCGATTTATTTGGTGGGTCCTGGTTGGCGTACTGCTGATCGGCTTCGCCGTCACCGACGGTTTCGACATGGGCGTCGGCATTCTGGTGCGCATCATCGGGAAAACCGATACCGAGCGCCGGGTGATGATCAACTCCATCGCCCCGCACTGGGACGGTAACCAGGTGTGGCTGATCACCGCCGGCGGCGCGCTGTTCGCCGCCTGGCCGATGGTCTACGCAGCGGCCTTCTCCGGCTTCTACGTTGCCATGATCCTGGTGCTGGCCGCCTTGTTCTTCCGCCCGGTCGGTTTCGACTACCGCTCCAAGCTGGAGAGCAGCCGCTGGCGCAACATGTGGGACTGGGGCATCTTCATCGGCTCCTTCGTGCCTGCCGTGGTATTCGGCGTGGCGTTCGGCAACCTGCTGCAGGGCGTGCCGTTCCACATGGACGAGTACATGCGCCTGTTCTATACCGGCAACTTCTTCCAACTGCTGAATCCGTTCGGTCTGTTGGCGGGCGTGGTCAGCCTGACCATGCTGGTTACCCAGGGGGCGACCTACCTGCAAATGCGCACCACCGGCGAGATCCACCTGCGTTCACGCGCTGCGGCGCAGATCGCGACGCTGATCATGGCGGTATGCTTCCTGCTGGCGGGCGTATGGCTGGTGAAAGGCATCGACGGCTTCGTCGTGACGTCGGCGCTGGACACCCTGGCGGAATCCAACCCGATGCGTAAAGAAGTGGCGCATCAGGCCGGTGCCTGGTTGATCAACTTCAACAAGTATCCGCTGCTGTGGGCGTTGCCTGCGCTGGGCGTGGTGCTGCCGTTGTTCACCATCCTGTTCTCGCGTCTGGAGAAAGGCGCACTGGCGTTCGTCACCTCGTCGCTGACCATCGCCTGCGTCATCCTCACCGCCGGGGTCACCATGTTCCCGTTCGTGATGCCGTCCAGCACCGTGCCTAACGTCAGCCTGACCATGTGGGACGCGACGTCGAGCCTGTTGACGCTGAAAGTGATGACCGTCGTGGCGGCGATCTTCGTGCCTATCGTTTTGGCGTACACCAGCTGGTCGTACTACAAAATGTTCGGTCGCCTCGACAAGAACTACATCGAAAACAACAAGCATTCGCTGTACTAAGGATAAGGAGCTAAACCATGTGGTATTTTGCCTGGATTCTCGGAACGCTTCTTGCCTGCGCCTTCGGCATCATCACGGCGCTGGCGCTTGAGCAGAGCGAAGCGACCAAAGCTCAGCAAGACGGTAAGTGATGAGCTCGTCCGTGATTGACAAGCTGTACGCTGTCACCGACAAGGGCCCGATCCGGGCCCTTTCCCTGGTGTTGGCGTTGATTTTGGCGGGGTGCGTGTTCTGGGATCCGACGCGTTTCGCCGCCAAAACCAGCTCGCTGGAGATTTGGGAAGGGCTGCTGCTGATTTGGGCGGTGTGCGCCGGGGTGATCCACGGTTTCGGATTCCGCCCGCAGCGTAGCATCTGGCGCGCTTTTTTCGCGCCGCTTCCCGCAATTGTGATCCTGTGCGCAGGATTACTTTACGTTTCTTTATAATCTCCCTGATGTCCCCACGTTATGGGCCCTCACGGCCCATAATTATTTTCATTCCCATCTTGTAACCCATTCCCAACCCGATCCGTCTTGCGTATAGTAGCAGCGTTAAATTGCATTGCTGGGAAGTAGAGTGAGTAATACGTTGTTTCGATGGCCGGTTCGCGTTTACTACGAGGATACCGATGCCAGTGGTGTGGTCTATCACGCCCGCTACGTCGCCTTTTTTGAAAGAGCGCGCACAGAGATGCTGCGTCAGCACAACTTTCATCAACAGCAGCTGCTCAGTGAACAAGTCGCTTTTGTCGTCCGGCGCATGACGGTGGATTATCTGGCTCCGGCTCGTCTCGACGAGCAACTGGAGGTCCAGAGCGAAATCACCTGTCTGCGCGGGGCTTCTCTCACGTTTGCTCAACGCATTGTCAATTCTGACGGGGCCCTACTGAGCCAGGCAGATGTCCTGATTGCCTGTATTGATCCACACCAAATGAAGCCAAGAGCGCTTCCTAAGTCTATTGTCGCGGAGTTTAAGCAGTGACTGACATGAACATCCTAGATTTATTCTTGAAGGCGAGCCTGCTGGTTAAGCTTATCATGTTGATTTTGATATGCTTCTCGGTAGCCTCTTGGGCGATCATCATTCAGCGCACCCGCATCCTCAATGCGGCGACGCGTGACGCCGAAGCCTTTGAAGACAAATTCTGGTCCGGTATCGAGCTTTCCCGTCTGTACCAGGAAAGTCAGGCGCGTCGCGATAGCCTGACCGGTTCCGAGCAGATCTTCCATTCCGGGTTCAAAGAGTTCGCCCGCCTGCACCGCGCCAACAACCATGCGCCGGAGTCGGTGATCGAAGGGGCGTCGCGCGCGATGCGTATTTCGATGAACCGCGAGCTGGAAACGCTGGAAACCCATATTCCGTTCCTCGGCACCGTCGGTTCGATCAGCCCGTATATCGGCCTGTTCGGCACCGTGTGGGGGATCATGCACGCCTTTATCGCGCTGGGCGCGGTGAAGCAAGCCACGCTGCAGATGGTGGCGCCGGGTATCGCCGAAGCGCTGATCGCCACCGCGATCGGTCTGTTCGCCGCCATCCCGGCGGTAATGGCCTATAACCGTCTCAACCAGCGCGTCAACAAGCTTGAGCAGAATTACGACAACTTTATGGAAGAGTTCACCGCTATTCTGCATCGTCAGGCCTTCTCCAGCGACAGTAAATAAGTAGGAGGTAGCATGGCGAGAGTACGTGGACGTAGTCGGCGCGAGCTGAAGTCCGAAATTAACATCGTTCCGCTGCTCGACGTGTTGCTGGTGCTGCTGCTGATCTTTATGGCAACCGCGCCAATCATCACGCAGAGCGTGGAGGTTGACCTGCCGGACGCCACCGATTCCAAAACGGTGTCCAGCGATGACAATCCGCCGGTGATCCTCGAGGTTTCCGGCGTAGGTCAATACACCCTGGTGGTGGATCACAACCGTATGGAGCTGCTGCCGCCTGAGCAAGTCGCGGCCGAAGCCAAGTCGCGTTTGGCGGCTAACCCGAAAACGGTCTTTTTGATCGGCGGTGCGAAGGAAGTCCCTTACGATGAGATTATCAAGGCATTGAATATTCTCCATCAGGCGGGCGTGGCTTCCGTGGGGCTGATGACCCAGCCGATCTGACCGTAAGGCGAACGGCAACCCGGTTCCTGCGCTGCGGCCCAGGAACCCCGTATAAGCAACACCAGTTTTTGGGAATCTATTTTGGTAAAGGCAACTGAGCAAAACGATAAGCTGAACCGCGCCGTTATTGTTTCGGTCGTTCTGCACTTCATATTGATTGCCCTGCTGATTTGGGGATCGCTGCAGGAAAAGGTCGACATGGGCGCCGGCGGTGGCGGTGATGGCACCGTGGTGGGCGCAGTGATGGTCGATCCTGGCGCGGTGGTGGAGCAATACAACCGCCAGCAGCAGCAGAGCAACGATGCGCAGCGTGCCGAGAAGCAGCGCCAGAAAAAGGCGGAGCAACAGGCCGAAGAGCTTCAGCAGAAGCAGGCGGAGCAACAGCAGCGCCTGAAGGAGCTGGAGAAAGAGCGTTTGGCGGCGCAGGAGAAAGCTGCGCAGGACGCCAAGGCGCAGGCTGAGCAACAGCAGAAGGCAGCGGAGCAGCAGAAACAGGCCGCCGAGCAGCAAAAAGCGGCGGAAGCCGCCGCAGCCAAGGCCAAAGAGCAACAGAAGGTCGCCGAAGCCGCCGCCGCCAAGGCGAAGGCCGAAGCGGAAAAGGTCGCCAAGGCACAGGCGGACGCGCAGAAGAAAGCCGAAGCGGAAGCCAAGAAAGAAGCGGCCGCCGCTGCCGCCGCCAAGAAACAGGCGGAAGAGGCGAAGAAAGCCGCGGCGGCTGCCGCAGAGCAAAAAGCCGCAGAGGCCGCGGAGAAGAAAGCGGCCGCTGAAGCTGAGAAAAAAGCCGCAGCGGAAGCCGAGAAGAAGGCTGCCGCCGAGGCAGAGAAGAAAGCTGCGGCCGAGAAAGCGGCTGCCGCCAAAAAAGCCGCTGCGGATGCCAAGAAGAAGGCTGCCGCTGAGGCTGCGAAACAATCGGATGAAGTTAGCGATCTGTTTGGCGGCCTGGCGGACGGCAAGAACGCGCCGAAAGGCGGCGGTGCTAAATCGAAAGGCGACGGTAAACCGGCCGGGCAGGGCAATGCCAAAGCGGCTGGGGCCAGCGGGGCGGATATCAGCGGTTATATGGGGCAGATTCAAGGGGCGATTCAGAGCAAGTTCTATGACGCCAGTTCGTTCGCCGGCAAAACCTGCGACCTGCGTATCAAGCTGGCACCGGACGGCCTGCTGATAAGCGTACAAGCGGCGGGGGGAGATCCTGCTCTGTGTCAAGCAGCAGTGTCTGCCGCCAAGTTGGCGCATATACCGAAGCCGCCGAGCGATGCCGTTTATCAGCACTTTAAGAATTCTATACTTGAATTCAAGCCGCAATAACGGTTGATTGAGTGAGTGATATCACAGGGATGTACTAAGGTAACCAACAGGGATTATGTAGTTTTACGTAAGTTGGTTTGTTAAAATTCTGCTAATTTATCGCAGGCATCCCGCCTGGATAAGGGAGATGAGATGAAGCAGGCATTTCGAGTAGCGCTAGGTTTTTTAATTCTGTGGGCGTCCGTGCTGCACGCGGAAGTTCGCATTGAAATCACCCAAGGGGTCGACTCCGCTCGCCCGATTGGCGTGGTGCCGTTTAAGTGGGCGGGCCCAGGCACGCCGCCGGAAGATATCGGCAAGATTGTCGGCGCGGATCTGCGCAACAGCGGCAAATTCAACCCGATCGACGTGGCGCGCATGCCGCAGCAACCTACCTCCGCGTCTGAAGTGACGCCGGCGGCCTGGACTGCATTGGGCATCGACGCCGTGGTTGTCGGCCAGGTTCAACCTGGCGCCGACGGCAGCTACCTGATCTCCTACCAGCTGGTGGACACCTCGGGTTCGCCGGGCACCGTATTGGCGCAGAACCAGTATAAAGTGACCAAACAATGGTTGCGTTATTCTGCCCATACCGCCAGCGACGAAGTGTTCGAGAAGCTGACCGGCATCAAGGGCGCGTTCCGTACCCGTATCGCCTACGTCGTGCAGACCAACGGCGGGAAATTCCCGTATGAGCTGCGCGTAGCGGATTACGACGGTTACAACCAGTTCACGGTGCACCGTTCGCCTGAGCCGCTGATGTCGCCGGCCTGGTCGCCGGACGGCAGTAAACTGGCTTACGTGACCTTCGAGAGCGGCCGTTCCGCGCTGGTGGTACAGACCCTGGCTAACGGCGCTATCCGCCAGATCGCCTCGTTCCCGCGCCACAACGGTGCGCCGGCGTTCTCGCCGGACGGCAGCAAGCTGGCCTTCGCGCTGTCCAAGAGCGGCAGCCTGAACCTGTACGTGATGAACCTCGGCTCCGGCCAGATCACGCAGCTGACCGATGGGCGCAACAACAACACCGAACCGACCTGGTTCCCGGATGGCCAGTCGCTGGCGTTTACCTCCGACCAGGGCGGGCGTCCGCAGATTTATAAAATCAGCGCCAGCGGCGGTGCCGCACAGCGTCTGACGTGGGAAGGATCTCAGAACCAGGATTCTGAAGTCAGCTCCGACGGTAAATTCCTGGTGATGGTAAGCACCAACAGTGGTGCACAACACATCGCCAAACAAGATCTTGGATCGGGCGCCGTTCAGGTTTTGACCGGCACCTTCCTGGATGAAACGCCTAGTATTGCGCCAAACGGCACCATGGTGATCTATAGCTCCACGCAAGGTATGGGCTCCGTGTTGCAGTTGGTGTCAACTGATGGGCGTTTCAAAGCGCGTCTTCCGGCAACTGATGGACAGGTCAAATTCCCTGCCTGGTCGCCGTATCTGTGATGCATGTGTAAATATGTATGGCAAACTATAAAAGGATCAAAGAAATGCAACTGAACAAAGTGCTGAAAGGGCTTCTGCTGGCACTGCCAGTTCTGGCTGTAGCAGCTTGTAGTTCTAACAAAAGCGCAAACAACGACCAATCTGGTATGGGCGCTGGCACTGGTATGGAAAACGGCAGCAGCAACCTGTCTTCCGAAGAACAAGCTCGTCTGCAGATGCAAGAACTGCAGAAGAACAACATCGTTTACTTCGGTCTGGACAAGTATGACGTAAGCTCCGAATTCGCTCAGATGCTGGACGCGCACGCTGCATTCCTGCGTAACAACCCGTCTTACAAAGTGACCGTTGAAGGCCACGCTGACGAACGCGGCACGCCGGAATACAACATTGCTCTGGGTGAGCGCCGTGCTAACGCCGTTAAAATGTACCTGCAGGGTAAAGGCGTTTCCGCTGACCAGATCTCTATCGTTTCTTACGGTAAAGAAAAACCAGCAGTACTGGGCCACGACGAAGCGGCTTATGCTAAAAACCGTCGTGCCGTTCTGGTTTACTAAGAGAATCGCATGAACAGTAACTTCAGACGTCACCTGTTGAGTCTGTCGTTACTGGTTGGCGTAGCGGCCCCTTGGGCCGCTACTGCCCAAGCGCCAATCAGTAATGTCGGCTCCGGCTCGGTCGAAGACCGTGTCACCTCGCTTGAGCGCATCAGCAATGCTCAAGGCCAGCTTTTAAACCAACTCCAGCAACAACTCTCTGATAACCAACGCGACATTGATTCTCTCCGTGGGCAAATCCAGGAAAGTCAGTATCAGTTGAATCAGGTGGTTGAACGCCAGAAGCAAATCTATCAGCAGATGGATAGCCTCAGCCAGGGCGGCGCTCAGAGCGCCTCTGCGGCCGTGGGTGCTGCCGGTGGGGCAGCCGCAGCATCTTCCGATGCGGGCGGCAGCGCGCCTGCAGCCGCTTCTGCAACGCCGAGCGGCGGTGATGAGAACAGCGACTACAACGCCGCTGTTTCTCTGGCGCTGGAAAAAAAACAGTATGATCAGGCGATTTCCGCCTTTCAGTCCTTCGTAAAACAGTACCCGAAGTCTACCTACCAGCCCAACGCCAACTATTGGCTGGGGCAGTTGTTCTACAACAAGGGTAAAAAAGACGACGCGGCCTACTATTTTGCGGTGGTGGTGAAGAATTACGCGAAATCACCGAAGGCGCCGGACGCCATGTACAAGGTGGGTATCATCATGCAGGAGAAAGGGCAGGCCGATAAAGCCAAAGCCGTGTTCCAGCAGGTGATTAAACAGTACCCAACCAGTGCGGCGGCCAAACAGGCGAAAAGCCGCGTAGGCGGTTAACAGTCAGAAAAATGAGCCCAGAAGTTAGTCGATTTGACCGATTTCTGGGCTCATTCGCGTGAAGAACAAGCAGTTGAACGCATCAGTAAAAAATTTAGGTTGCGCTGCCAAGATAAATTAGTAATATATGCCGCCGTTGCCAAGACATCTTGCAAGATGTTAAAGCGGCTGGGAAATTGGGTCGTTAGCTCAGTTGGTAGAGCAGTTGACTTTTAATCAATTGGTCGCAGGTTCGAATCCTGCACGACCCACCAATTTCTGAAGTAGCAGTAACCACAACAGTGGGTGATTAGCTCAGTTGGTAGAGCATCTCCTTTACACGGAGGGGGTCGGCGGTTCGAGCCCGTCATCACCCACCACTGTTATGGGTCGTTAGCTCAGTTGGTAGAGCAGTTGACTTTTAATCAATTGGTCGCAGGTTCGAATCCTGCACGACCCACCATTCTTTAAGAATGGCTGCGATAGAGAATCGTAAAGGATGAGAACCGTAAAGGTTCGAGTCTCGCGAAGCGAGACAACATCACTCCGGTGATGGCCCGCAAGGGCGAGGCCAAAGGCCGAGTTATCCTGCACGACCCACCATTCTTTAAGAATGGCAGCTTCAGAATCGGTTTGATGTGGCAAAGTAAAGGTCCGAGTCGAGTACCCGTCGAGTTGTCCTGAACATCCCCATCCTTGTTTTCCGCGAGTCGGTTCCAATAGAGCCTATTCGCCATCAGCAGTAAACCACATCAGTGGGTCGTTAGCTCAGTTGGTAGAGCAGTTGACTTTTAATCAATTGGTCGCAGGTTCGAATCCTGCACGACCCACCACTCTTTAATAGAGCAAGGTGTGAAAAATAGCAGTACCACAGCAGTGGGTGATTAGCTCAGTTGGTAGAGCATCTCCTTTACACGGAGGGGGTCGGCGGTTCGAGCCCGTCATCACCCACCACACTGCGGGTCGTTAGCTCAGTTGGTAGAGCAGTTGACTTTTAATCAATTGGTCGCAGGTTCGAATCCTGCACGACCCACCAATTCAGAGAAAAGCGCCTTTTGGCGCTTTTTTCGTTTCTGTAACATCTAAACCTGACCTCATCTTCTTGCCAACATGGTCACCGAGTCGTGCGGGTGAGATCCTGCGTTCAGGTTCGAGCATCGCGCAGCGATACGACAACGCGCAGCGTTGCCCGCAGGGTGAGGCCACAGGGCGAATCAATCCTGCACGACCCACCCATTCAGAAAAAAGCGCCTTTTGGCGCTTTTTTCGTTTCTGTAACACCCAAACCTGACTTTATCCTTTTGCCAACATAGTTCACCGAGTCGTGCGGGTGAGATCCTGCGTTCAGGTTCGAGCATCGCGTAGCGATACGACAACGCGCAGCGTTGCCCGTAGGGTGAGGCCACAGGGCGAATCAATCCTGCACGACCCACCCATTCAGAGAAAAGCGCCTTTTGGCGCTTTTTTCGCATCTGCAGCACCGTCAGCTACATTCGTGCTTTCTCGTTTCAACACTGCACCGATCATCACGCTGTTCTCTGAACGGCTATACGGTCTCGTCAGGCCATTTCCCGCTGTGAGCTGTGTAACCAATATCTGTGTTTTTTAATCCATTAAACAATAGGTGCGCAAATATGAAAATATCAGCGGACTTTTCGCGCAGTTTTAGGTATTTTGTTTAGTATATAAAACGAAGGGCGTTGCGGCAGGCGATATTCACGCGGCAGGCGCCCAGCCTAGCATGAGATTGCAGCGATGAGTGAAATGTTTGATGTCAATGCGGCGGTGTATCCCTTCCCGCCTAAACCGGTTCCGCTGGACGTAGCCGAAAAAGCCTTTTATCGCGAAAAGATCAAAGCCCTGCTCAAGCAGCGCAATGCGGTGATGGTCGCCCACTATTATACCGATCCGGAAATCCAGGCGCTGGCGGAAGAAACCGGCGGCTGCGTGGCGGATTCGCTGGAAATGGCGCGCTTCGGCAGCGCCCATCCGGCCTCCACGCTGTTGGTGGCCGGCGTGCGCTTCATGGGGGAAACCGCCAAGATCCTCAGCCCGGAAAAGCAGGTGCTGATGCCGACGCTGTTTGCCGAATGTTCGCTGGATCTGGGCTGCCCGGAAGAGGAGTTTCATGCGTTTTGCGACAGCCACCCCGATCGTACCGTGGTGGTCTATGCGAACACCTCGGCGGCGGTCAAAGCGCGCGCCGACTGGGTGGTCACTTCCAGCATCGCCGTTGAGCTGATCGAGCACCTGGACAGCCTGGGCGAGAAGATCATCTGGGCGCCGGATCGCCATCTCGGCAGCTACGTGCAGAAGCAGACCGGCGCCGACGTGCTGTGCTGGCAAGGCGCCTGCATTGTCCATGACGAGTTCAAGACTCAGGCGCTGCGGCGCATGAAGGCGCTTTATCCGCAGGCGGCCATCCTGGTGCATCCCGAATCGCCACAGGCGGTGGTTGAGTTGGCGGATGCGGTGGGATCGACCAGCCAACTGATTCAGGCGGCGAAAACATTGCCGCATCAACAGCTGATCGTCGCCACGGATCGCGGTATCTTTTACAAGATGCAGCAGGCCTGCCCGGACAAGGAGCTGTTCGAAGCGCCGACCGCCGGAGAAGGGGCGACCTGTCGCAGCTGCGCGCATTGCCCGTGGATGGCGATGAATGGCCTGAAGGCGATTGCCGAAGGGCTGGAGCAGGGGGGCGCGCAGCATGAGATCCACGTGGACGCCGCGCTGCGTGAGAAGGCGCTGGTGCCGCTGAACCGCATGCTGGATTTCGCCGCTCAGCTTAAGATGCAGGTTAAAGGCAACGCTTAACCGTTTAAAAGGATGACTTCATGAGCTTCTTCAGTACCAGCAATATTCTGGTGCACATTCCGCTTGGCGCGGGCGGTTACGATCTGTCGTGGATCGAAGCCATCGGCACGCTGTTCGGGTTGCTGTGCATCTGGTACGCCAGCAAGGAAAAAATCATCAACTACCTGTTCGGCCTGATCAACGTCACGCTGTTCGCGGTAATTTTCTTCCAGATCCAGCTGTACGCCAGCCTGCTGTTGCAGCTGTTCTTTTTCGGCGCCAACATTTACGGTTGGTATGCCTGGAGCCGCCAAACCCAGGATAATCAGGCTGAGCTGCAGATCCGCTGGCTGCCGTTGCCGAAAGCGTTGGCCTGGGCGGCGGTTTGCGTCATCGGCATTGGCCTGATGACCTTTAACATCGACCGCGTGTTCGCCTGGCTGACGCAGATCGCGGTAGCGGTGATGCAAGGGCTGGGGCTGGACGTGCAGATGCCTGAACTGCAGCCGGACGCGTTCCCGTTCTGGGATTCGGCGATGATGGTGCTCTCCATCGTGGCGATGATCCTGATGACGCGCAAGTACGTGGAAAACTGGCTGCTGTGGGTGGTTATCGACGTCATCAGCGTGGCGATCTTCGCTTACCAGGGGGTGTACGCGATGGCGCTGGAGTATGTCATTCTGACGCTGATCGCCCTGAACGGCTCCTGGCTGTGGATCAAGAGCGCCGGGCGTAACCGTTCCAACCCGCTCTCGTCCGCACCGTAGCAACAGCAGAGGGCGCCGTGGTGGCGCCCTCTTGGCTTAGTGACGATGTCCCAGATGGGAGTGCGCTTCGGCATGTGAGTGTTCACTCGGCTCCGGCGCCCGGTTGATACCGCAGTCCGGTGTCTCACAGTGCCGGTACTCCATCTGAATGGTCACGTGGCCAATCTTGTAGTGTTCCAACAGATAAGCCTGAATGCGTTGCAACAGCCCATCGTGGTCATGCGGCGGGATCACCTGCGCATGTAGCGTCATCAGCTTTTGTTCGCCGATCTGCCAGACATGCACGTGATGGATGTTGCGCACTTCCGGGATATTCAGGCACAGGTCTTTTTGCAGCTTGGCGATATCGACCTCCTGCGGCGTGCCTTCCAACAGCTCGTGGAAACTCTCCTTCAGCAGCCGCCAGGCGCTGCGTAGCACCAGACAGGAGACCAGCACCGACAGGATCGGGTCAATCGGCGTCCAGCCGGTGGCAAGAATGACGATGGCGGCGACGATGGCGCCCACCGAACCGAGCAGGTCGCCCAACACATGCAGCGCGGCGGCGCGCACGTTGATATTTTTCTCTTCGCTGCCGCGATGCAGCAACCAGAAGGCGAACAGGTTCGCCAGCAGCCCCGCTACGGCGATGATCAGCATCGGGGTACCCATCACCGGCTGCGGTTCGAAGAAACGCCGTATCGCCTCCCACAGGATGAATACCACGATCACCAGCAGCGCTGCAGCGTTGAGGAAGGCCGCCAGGGTGGTGAGGCGCAGATAGCCGAAGGTGTGGCGCGCGTTGGGCTTGCGCTGGGAGAAGTGCACCGCCATCAGCGCCACCAGCAGCGCGGCGGCATCGGTCAACATATGGCCGGCGTCGGCCAACAGCGCCAGCGAGCCGGACAACAGGCCACCGACCACCTCGGCCACCATAAAGACGGCGGTGACTAAAAAAGCGGTCAGTAGGCGTTTACTATTACTGTCTTTCGGCAGGTGTACGTGTGGAGTGTCCGACATTATTCATCCTTATGCATAGCGAAAGAGGGGGCAGCGGCGAGCAGAGCGTCCAGCTCCGGTTCTATCTGCGCCACTAACGCCTTTAATTTAGTATAAGCGGCGGCGGCAAGCTCGCCCCGACGTGCGGTATCCACCAGCTGCTGGCACAGCTGCGCGGCTTCCGGCAGCTGCAGCATCAGCAGGCTGCCCTTGATGCGGTGCGCCGCCTGCTCCAGGCGCGGCCAGTCGCTCGCGGCGACGGCGTCCGCGAGCCGCTGCCGGTCTTGGCGCAGCGTATCGCCGAGCGTCTGCGCCAGCCGCTGCAGCATGGCGCGATCGCCACCTGCCATTTCGGCCAGCGTTTGTCGCAGGTCAGTAAGGACTGACTTTTCTTCCTGAGCCTGCGGTTGCTGAGCCAATACCTGGCCGATCGCCGCCAGTGAAATCGGTTTGGTCAGGAAGTGGTCGATCGCCACCAGCCCCGGCGGGATGCGGGTAAACTCCTGCACGTCTGCCGAGCAAAGCACGATGCGGCAAGGCGGGCGTTGCAGCCGCTGTTCGTCGCGGCGGATCAGTCTGGCCAGCGTCAGCCCGTCCGGGCGCGGCATGTTATAGTCGATAAACAGCAGATCGAACGGTTGCCGGCGCTGGGCCTTCAACAGCGCATAGCCTTGTTCAAAGCGGGCGGGTTGCAGCCCGAAGTGGCGCAGCTGGCGTTCCAGCAGCAACAAATTGGTGGGGTGATCGTCGATCAGCGCGGTACGCAAGGCGGAAGACGGCAGAGCATAGGTGTGCTCCTCCTGGGCGACAGCCGGCGCCGCGCCGCTCAGCTCGACCGGTATCGCGACCTCGACGCGGGTGCCGACGCCCGGCTGCGAGTGCAGCCCGATGCGGCCGCCCATCTGTTCGACGATCTCTTTGCAGATAGACAGTCCCAAACCGGTGCCCTGCACCGAGATGCGTTGCGCGCCGCGCGCGCGGTAAAACGGTTGGAACAGCTTGCCTATCTCATCGGCGGCGATGCCGCAGCCGCTGTCGTTCACCGTTAATCGCAATTCCCCCTGCCGCTCATCTTGCGCGCGCCAGCCGATCTCGACCTGAATAGTGCCGCGCGGTGTAAACTTTATCGCGTTGTTTATCAGGTTGTTAGCCACTTGAAGTAAACGCTCACCATCAATAATCACCGCCTCAGGCAGCGCCGGATCCGCCAGCACGCTCAGCGTCAACGGGCGTTCGCCGATCAGCGGCCGGTAAAGGGCGTCGATGCGCGCTACCCAGGGGCGCAGCGCCACCGGTTTCGGCGCCAGCGTCAGCGAACCGGTTTCCAGCCGGGCGTGATCCTGCAGGTCGTTGAGTAGGTTGAGCAGCGAAGAGGCCGAGCTGTATATCACCGGCAGGCCTTCCGGCGCGGGTTGGCGTTTGAGCTCCAGCTCCAGCAGGCCGAGGATGGCGTGCATCGGCGTGCGCAGCTCGTGGCTGACGGTGGCGAGGAATTTGCTCTTCATGCGGTTTTCCGCCTCGGCGCGGCGGCGCGCGTGCTCGAGTTCTTCGCGTTCGCGTTTTTCACGGCGCTGCAGCATGAAACGGCGCAGCGTTAGCGCCAGCAGCAGCACGGTGGCGGCGGCCAGCAGTGCCAGCAACCAGGTGGTCTGCGGCGGCATACGGTTGTCATTCACCGCGTCGATAAGATTGCTGCGGTCGACGATCCACTCGTCGCGCAGCGATTGCAGGGTGTCCGCCGGGATCTGCATCAGATTCTTATCGAGGATCGCCAACAGAAGAGGTTGATCGCGGCGCACGCCGAAGGCCACCGGGTAGGGGATGTTGTTGGCGGCAAAGGCCAGCTTGATGGCGCCGGAATAGCGCGACAGCGCCAAAAAGTTGGCGGAGATGACGTTATCCACCAGCGCATCCAACTGGCCGTTGGCCAGCGCGTCGTACATCGACTTGCTGTCGGCGAAGCTGACGGTCTGCTCCTGTTCCGGTACCAGCCCCCGCGCCAAATCGCCCTGCAGCACGCCGATGCGCTTGCCGGCCAAATCGCTCCAGGTGGAAATGCCGTCGGCGTGCTGGCCAACGTAAACGCCCCACAGCGAACGGTGGATCGGCATGCTGGCGCCGTAGCGCGCCTTGACGCCGCGCGCCAGCGGCAGGGCGGCGCGGAAGCTGGCCTGGCCGGACTGCACCAGCTGATCGGCCTGCTCGGCGTTGTGCGCCCACAGCGGTGCGAAACGCAGCCCGGTGTTTTGCGCGATGATGTTGAGAATGTCGATGGCGTAGCCGCGCGGCTGGCCGTCAGAGCCGCGGTAGGCGAACGGGAAGTTGTTCTCGATGGCGGCGTAGTACACCACGCGGTGGCTCGCCACCCAATTCTTCTCCATCGTCGTCAGGTCGGCATTGCCGGTGTCGAGGTAGCTGGGGATCTTTTTGCTCCAGCGGCTCTGCAGAGCGTTCATCAGCTCCATCGGCGCGTCGGCGATGGCGGTGTCCAGCGTGTCTATCAGCCGTGAGTCGGCGGCGGCGAACACGAAGGACAGGTTGCCCAGGTTCTCGTTGCTTTCAATCTGATAGAGCTGGCCGAGCTGCAGCTGGTCGATGATAAAGCTGGCGCTGGCCTCGTCGGCGATAAAGTAGTCGCTGCTGCCGTTGAGCAACGAGTAGACCGCCTGCAGATTGTTGTCGTAGCGCTGGATCTGCGACGCCACGGCCTGCAGAGCGCCGCCGGACTGCATGTCGGTCAGCGCGCCGATCGCGACGCGGGCGTTGGCGGAGTTGAGCATCACCGGTCGATCGTTGCTGCGATCGCGCAATACGCGCAGGTTGCTGACGTAATAGGGCTGAGAGATCGCCAGGCCGTGCAGCGCCTCACTCTGCGGGATGCCGTACAGCAGGTCGACCTTGCCATCGTGCAGCGCCTGCTCCAGCTGGGTCAGATCGGCAAAGCCGTAAATGGCGAAGCGAATACCGGTTACCTGCTGGATATAGCCGAGGTAGTCGGCGTTCAGCCCGTACAGATCGTCGTCCACGATGATGTTGTACGGGCTGGTGTTCTCACTGATGATGCCGATGCGCAGCGTTCGGTCGCGCCAGGGATTTTTCTCGCCGACGATCAGCATGTTCTCGGGGGTATTCAGATTGCTGACCAGCTGATAGCGCACCGGCTCCGCCGCCTGCGCCAGACCGCACCACAGGATCAGCAGCAGCAGCGCGCGGCGCATCATGGCGCCAGCTCTTTAAACACCGCCACCAGCTCCAGCAGGTTGCCGGCGCCGGTTTTGCGCTGGATGTTCTTCTTGTGCGTGCTGACGGTCTTGTTGCTGATGTGCAGCCGATCGGCGATCTGCAGGTTGGACAGCCCCTGGCTCAGCAAGCCCAGCACTTCGAGCTCTTTGGGAGTGAGCAGCCCACCGTCCGCCGTCGGCGCTTCTTCGGCCAGCGCGGCGGCGGGGAAGTGGGTTTCACCGTCCAGCACCTGCTCAATCGCCTGTACCAACTCTGCCAACGAGCTGCCTTTATTGACGAAACCGTTGGCTCCGGCGGCATGGGCCATGCGCGCATAGACCTCGGCCTCCTGCGCGGTATAGATCAGGATCGGCTGCTGCGGGTAGCGGCGGCGGATTTTTTTCAACAGCTGCAGCCCGTCGACCTGCGGCAGGCCGATATCCAGGATCACCAGGCCGAAAGCGGCCTCGGCCAGCAGGGCCAGCGCCTGGACGTCGTCCTGCGCCGCCTGCAGGCGGTAGGAGCGGGATGATTTCATTAGCGCCGCTTCCAGTGCGACATGAACCACCGGGTGGTCATCAACTAATAACAGAGAGGGCATGTTCAACTCGGGTCGCTTTATATTCCGATCGCTAGCATAGCGAAAAAGGAGGCTCTGCGCTCCCCTGATGAAACAGCACAATCTGCTGTTAATTTGGCGGTTCCAGCGGAGGGGGGCAAAGGTGATTTACAGCGCCATTCCCACAGGCTAGATTGTTGGGATCTACACCGTTACGCACTGCGAAATACCCCTCGATACCGAATGGAAAAGCTATGAATTACCAAAACGACGATTTACGCATTAATGATATTAAGGAACTCCTGCCGCCGGTGGCTTTGCTGGAGAAATTCCCGGCCACTGAACGCGCAGCAAAGACGGTGTCCCAGGCCCGCAGCGCAATTCACAATATCCTCCGCGGCAGCGACGATCGCCTGCTGGTGGTGATTGGCCCTTGCTCTATCCACGATACCCAAGCCGCCAAAGAGTACGCGGGGCGCCTGCTGGCGCTGCGTGAAGAACTGAAGGGCGAGCTGGAAGTGGTCATGCGCGTATACTTCGAAAAACCGCGCACCACCGTGGGCTGGAAAGGCCTGATCAACGATCCGCAGATGGACAACAGCTTCAACATCAACGACGGCCTGCGCCTGGCGCGCAAGCTGCTGGTGGAGATCAACGACAGCGGCCTGCCGGCCGCGGGCGAATTCCTCGACATGATCACGCCGCAGTACCTGGCGGATCTGATGAGCTGGGGCGCCATCGGCGCGCGCACCACGGAATCGCAGGTGCACCGCGAGCTGGCCTCCGGCCTCTCATGCCCGGTCGGCTTCAAGAACGGCACCGACGGCACCATCAAGGTGGCGATCGACGCCATCAACGCCGCCGGCGCGCCGCACTGTTTCCTGTCGGTAACCAAGTGGGGCCACTCGGCTATCGTTAACACCAGCGGCAACGGCGACTGTCACATTATTCTGCGCGGCGGCAAAGAGCCGAACTACAGCGCGGCGCACGTGAAGGACGTCAAAGCCGGCCTGAGCAAAGCCGGGCTGCCGGCGCAGGTGATGATCGATTTCAGCCATGCCAACAGCAGCAAACAGTTCAAAAAGCAGATGGACGTGAGCGCTGACGTTTGCGGGCAGATTAGCGGCGGTGAAAAAGCGATCATCGGCGTGATGATCGAAAGCCACCTGGTGGAAGGCAACCAGAACCTTGAAAGCGGCGAACCGCTGGTTTACGGCAAGAGCGTGACCGACGGCTGCATCGGCTGGCAGGACACCGAAACCGTGCTGCGCGATCTGGCGGCGGCGGTGAAAGCGCGCCGCGGATAATCGCTAAAATGACAAGGGCCTGGCAGCCGGGCCCTTGTTTTATCCTTGTCATTGCACCTCTATATATCCCACTCATTTAAGGCTTACAATTAATAGGCCAATGAAATCATTAAGCGACCTCCTTCGCATTATTCCTATTTAATAAAAGAATAATTGTCACTGCTCATGGCATTGTGCTTATATAAGACGCTTTTTTATTCCACAAACCCCGCATGACAAATAAGCGGGGAGTGGTATGACCTATTCCTTTCAGGACGAAAGAATTATGACAAGCAATATCTCGCAGCCGCTGGGGCTGCACCGGATTAAATTCCATGGGAAAGGCGGCGAGTACTTCGCTATTTGGTTAGTCAATGCATTATTGACCATCGTGACCCTGGGCATCTATTCCGCCTGGGCGACGGTGCGTCGTCGCCGCTATTTTTACGGCAACACGGAATTGGACGGCGATCGTTTCGATTACCATGCGCAGCCGCTGCAAATTCTGAAAGGGCGGCTGTTGGTGATCGGCGGTATCATCGTGTTTTATATCCTGCTGGCGGTGGCGCCGCTGCTGGGGCTGCTGGCCTTATTGGTGTTGCTTGCCCTGCTGCCATGGGTGGTGATTCGCAGCTGGCGCTACAATGCGATTATGTCGAGCTATCGCGGCGTGCGTTTTAATTATGTTTGCCGCACCGGGCGCGCTTATTGGGCGCTACTGTTCTGCCCGCTATTACTGATTATCGGGCTTTATGTCGGCTTAATCATTTTGCTCAGTATTGGCAGCAGCTTTGACAGCATTAACGCCATCGGCCTGATGCTGGTGTTGACGCTGCTGTTGGCCGTGCCGGCATTCGCCGCCGTCAACGGTATTATTAGCGCGCTGCAGCACGATCTGTACGTTAATAATCTGTTCTTCGGCCGCACGCCGTTTATTGCCGAGCTGAAAAAGTCGGCCTTTATCAAATTTGCCTTGATCGGCCTGCTCATTTTCCTGCCGTTTATGTTGGCGGCGCTGGTGTGTATGGGGTCGTTCATGCTGTCGCTGTACCAAATGGTATTGATGGGCATACTGACGGATGAAACCGCCGACTTGCTGGTGTTGGAGAATATTGGCAGCCTGCTGCTGATGATGGTGGTATTGCTGGTTGGCGCCTTGATTGCCGGCAGCTACCAGATTGTCGCCCAACGCAACTATCTGTATAACCAGGCGACGCTGAACGGCAACGTTAAACTGCGTTCTTCCATGCAGACACTGCCGTATATGGGGCTGTTGATCACCAATACCCTGATCACGCTGTTCTCGCTCGGCTTTGCTGCGCCGGTGGCGGAAGTGCGTCACGCCCGTTATCTGGCGGAGTGCACGGCGGTTGAAGGCGATCTGGCATTGCTGGACATTGCGGCACATCAGGAAACTGCCAACAGCGCGGTGGCCGAAGAAGCAGTGCAGGCGCTGGATCTGGGCGGCAGCTTCTGAGGCGCCAATGATCCTCGAGGGTGCCTATCAGTTGCCGGGGCGGGCCGCACGTGAGGCGGCTCGCCTGCTGGTGAACGAAAGCGGCGAGGGCGTGATGCTGCAACGGCAGGATGAGCAACGTTACATCCCCTTGGCGGACATCACCGTCTCTGCGGCGCTGGGCAATATTCCGCTGACGCTGACCTTTAAGGACGGCGCGCGCTTTGTGCCGGACGACGACGCGGCGTTTCGCCGCTGGTTCTATCAGCGCCGTTCGCCGGGCTGGGTGCATCGCCTGGAACGCCACAAACGCGGCGTCGCTCTGGCGCTGCTGATGACGCTGCTGGCGGTCGTGGCCTACGTTTACGTCGTGCTGCCGTGGGCGAGCAGCGAGATCGCCATGCGCATCCCCACCTCGGTGGAACAGACGCTGGGCGAACACACGCAGACGTTTTTAAGCCAGAGCGGCTTCAAGCCTTCTGCACTCCCGGCCGAGCGGCAGCGGGCGTTGCAGCAGCTGTTCCGGCAGGTGATGCCGGCCGAAATGCGTGAGGCGCGTACGCCGCTGTCGTTGAAGCTGATGGCGGTGCCCGGTGCGCCGAACGCCTTTATGTTGCCGGACGGCACGCTGGTGCTCAGCGATAGTCTGGTCGCCCTGGCGAAAAACGACGATGGGCTGGCGGCAGTCATGTTGCATGAGATGGGGCACCACGCTCATCGCCACCCAATGCGCATGCTGGTGCGTTCGTCGCTGGTGGCGTTGACGCTGATGTGGATGACCGGTGACGTCAGCGGCATCGGCGATACGCTGCTGCAGTCTGCGTCCTTCGTGAATGAGATGCAGTTTTCCCGCGGGATGGAGCGCGAGGCGGATGCGTTCGCGATAGCGCAAATGCAGCGACAGGGGCGTTCGCTGGCGCAAATGGCAGCGATCTATCGCGCGTTGGCGCAGGCGCCTGAACGAGAACAGGCCGATGACTGGGCGCTGCCGGCCTGGCTCAGCACCCACCCGGCGATGCAGGAACGGCTGGACGCGGTGAACGAGGCGATGGCGCAGCAGCCGCCACAGTAATCAGTAATAAAAAAGCCCCCGGTTTTCACCGGGGGCTTTTTCGTTAACGGGCGAAATTACTTCGCTTTACCCTGGTTTGCCACGGCGGCCGCTTTTGCAGCGATCTCGTCGGCGTTACCCAGGTAGTAACGTTTGGTTGGCTTGAAGTTCTCGTCGAACTCATACACCAACGGCACGCCGGTTGGGATGTTCAGCTCGAGGATTTCGTCTTCGCTCAGGTTATCCAGGTATTTCACCAGCGCGCGCAGCGAGTTGCCGTGCGCCGCAACGATCACGCGCTCGCCGCTCTTGATGCGTGGCAGGATCTCTTCGTCCCAGTAAGGAATCACGCGATCGATGGTCAGCGCCAGGCTTTCGGTCAGCGGCAGCTCTTGCTCGGTCAGCGAGGCGTAGCGCGGATCGTGGCCAGGGTAGCGTTCGTCTTCTTTGGTCAGCTCAGGTGGGGTCACCGCGAAGCCGCGACGCCATTGTTTCACCTGCTCGTCGCCGTATTTTTCAGCGGTTTCCGCTTTGTTCAGACCCTGCAGCGCGCCGTAATGACGTTCGTTCAGCTTCCAGGATTTTTCGGTCGGCAACCAGGCCTGATCCAGCTCGTCGAGGATGTTCCACAGGGTGTGGATCGCGCGCTTCAGTACGGAGGTGTAAGCGAAGTCGAAAGTGAACCCTTCTTCTTTCAACAGCTTGCCTGCTGCTTTCGCTTCGGTACGGCCCTTGTCGGACAGATCGACATCATACCAACCGGTGAAGCGGTTTTCTTGGTTCCACTGGCTTTCGCCGTGACGCACCAGAACCAGCTTAGTTACAGCCATAGCTTAACTCCTTAATAATCTGACATTTCAATGATAACGAAAATCATTATATTGCCGCGGGCCGGGGCTCGGCAATCGATAGTGTCTAACCATAGCCAATTTCTTGCCGCAAAGTAAGGGCTGGCGAAAGGAAAAAGCTGAATCGTTCAGGCTGGCGCTGCGAGGGGGAAACGGCGCGCCGAAATCGCTTCGCGCGCGCCGTGGCGTGGGGCAAATCAGGCCGATTTTTTCAGGCAGCTGCTCATGAAGGTTTTACGCGCGTCGCCCTTCAGATTCTTGGTCTTGGCGTCGGCGTTGCAGGTTTTCATTTTCTGCTGCTGCGGCGTCAGGGTTTTGCCCGTCGCGGCGGCGCCTTCAGATTTCAGGCAGGTGCTCATAAAGGTGGAGCGATCCGCGCCTTTCAGCGACTTGGTGGATGCCTGTTGGTTGCAATCGGTCATGCGTTTCTGTTGGGCCGCCTGCGCCGGCGAAGGCGTTTTTGTCGCCGTCGTCGCGTCGGCCGCCATCAGATTGGTGCTCAGCATTAAGCCCGCCAGCAATGGAAGTGCAGTAATCAGACGCATAGGTGTTCCTTCAGCTATTGATTGGCCGCCATCGGCCGAAAATTGTGACGTTGCACAAGGCGTTGTGCTTATCACGGTAGCCTGAGTGTAGTGCGCGCTTTGGAATAAGGAAAGGTGGGCGCCGGCGGGGGAATAGCGCTAAAAGGTAAGCATTTATAACAAATCGCCCCCGGCCGCGCGGCGAGGGGCGTGGCGGGTCAGATAGGATAAAACTGATAATGCGTGGCGCTGCGGTAGCGGCTCCCCGGCTGCAGCCAACAGTCCGGCTGTGGCCATTCGGGATGGTGCGGGCTGTCCGGCAAAAACTCGCTTTCCAGCGCCACGCCGGCGTGGTTGGCATAGCTGCCGCCGTCGCGCGCCGGCGTGCCGGCCAGATAATTGCCGCTGTAGAGTTGCAGTGCGGGCGCGTCGGTGAACACGCTCATCTGCACTTGCCCGTCGGCGGACCATAAATGGGCCGCCGGGCACTCCAGCGCGCCGCAGGTGCGGTGCAGCAGAAAAGCATGATCGTAGCCTTTTACCCGCTGCTGGTCGCGGTCGCGCAGAAAATCCTGCAGCAGCGTTTTCGGCTGGCGGAAATCCATGCCGCTGCCGTCCACCGGCGTCAGCCCGGCACAGGGAATGCCCTCGGCGTCGACGGGCAGATAGCGATCGGCGAACAGCTGCAGCCGCTGGGCGCGGGCGTCGGTGCCGGCACCGTCCAGATTGAAATAGGCGTGGTTGGTCAGGTTGACCGGGCAGGGGCGATCGACCTGCGCCAGATAGCTGATTTCCACGCGATTGTCGGCGGTCAGGCGGTAGCAGACCTGCACGTCGAGATTGCCCGGGAAACCCTGATCGCCCTCCGCCGAGTGCAGCGCATAGCAGACCTGCTGCGCATCGTGCTGTACCCGGCGCCAGCGGCGGGCATGGAAGCCGTCGGGGCCGCCGTGCAGCTGGTGGGCGCCCTGATTGGCGGCCAGCGCATGGGGTTTCCCGTCGATGGGCAGACTGGCGTTGGCGATGCGGTTGGCGTAACGGCCGACGGTGGCGCCCAGATAGGCGCCCTGACGTTGGTAGTCCGCCGGGCTGCGGCAGCCGAGAAGCAGCTCGCGGCTTTCACCGGATTTGAGCGGCAAGACGGCGGACAGCCAGGTGGCGCCCCAGTCCATCAGCGTGACCGTCATGCCGCCGGCGTTTTGCAGCTGCGTCAGCTGATAAGGTTGCCCATCGGGGGCGAGTGCCGCCGTTGCCGTCAGCATAGGCCGGCGCCTTGCGAAGCCTGGCAGACATAGAAGGTTTCCCGCAATCCGCCGGTTTGCCGCGGATACTCGTGCGCCACGGCGGCACGCACCGTCTCCACGAGATCCTGCGGTATCAGCGCGACGATGCAGCCACCAAAGCCGCCGCCGGTCATGCGCACGCCGCCGCGTGGGCCGATCGTCGCTTTGACGATCTCGACCAGCTTATCGATCGGCGGCACGGTGATTTCAAAGTCGTCGCGCATCGAGGCGTGCGACTCCGCCATCAGCCGGCCCATGCGCTGCAGATCGCCGGCCGCCAGCGCCTCGGCCGCTGCCAGCGTGCGGGCGTTCTCGCTGATCACATGGCGCGCGCGTTTGGCTACTAACGGATCGAGCTGGTGTTGACGCGCCTCAAACTGTTCGGGGCTGACGTCGCGCAGCGCCTTGACGCCGAAGAACCGCGCCGCTTCCTCGCACTGTTTGCGGCGGGTGTTGTATTCGCTGTCCACCAGTCCGCGTTGCACATTGGAGTTGACGATCACCACCGCGACGTTGTCCGGCATCGGTACCGCACGGGTTTCCAGCGAGCGGCAGTCGATCAGCAGAGCGCTGTCGCGCCGGCCGAGCGCGGAGATCAGCTGGTCCATGATACCGCAGTTGCAGCCGACGAATTGGTTCTCCGCCTCCTGGCCGTTCAGCGCCAGCGCTACGCCGTCCAGCGGCAGCTGATAGAGCGCCTGCAGCGCCTGGCCCACCGCCACTTCCAGTGCGGCGGAGGAGCTGAGCCCCGCCCCTTGCGGCACATTCCCGGCGATCACCAGATCCGCACCGCCGAAGTCGGCGCTGCGACGCTGAAGGTGCTTCACCACGCCGCGCACATAGTCGGACCAGCGCTGATCGGGGTGGCTGACGATCGGATCGTCGAGCGAGAATTGATCCTGCTGATTCTGATAATCGGCGGCGAGGACGCGGATCTGGCGGTCGTCGCGCTTGGCGCAGGCGATGACGGTTTGATAATCGATGGCGCAGGGCAGTACGAAGCCGTCGTTGTAATCGGTATGCTCGCCGATCAGGTTCACCCGCCCCGGCGCCTGGATGGTCAACGCCGGCGCGTAGCCGAAGTGTTCGGTAAACAGGGAATGGGTAAGCGGTTTCAGGCTCATGCTTGGGCTCCGGCTTCACGGTAATGAATATCGCTGACGGCGCGCAGACGCGCTGCGGCCTGTTCGGCGGTCAGGTCGCGCTGGGTTTCCGCCAGCATCTCGTAACCGACCATAAATTTGCGCACGCTGGCTGAACGCAGCAGCGGCGGGTAGAAATGGGCGTGCAGCTGCCAGTGTCGGTTGTCGGCACCGTTGAACGGCGCACCGTGCCATCCCATCGAATAGGGGAAGGAGCACTGGAACAGGTTGTCGTAGCGGCTGGTCAGCTTCTTCAGCGCCAGCGCCAGATCTTGGCTTTGCGCCGCGCCGAGATCGGTAATGCGCTGCACCGCCGCTTTCGGCAGCAGCAGCGTTTCAAACGGCCAGGCGGCCCAGTAGGGCACCACCGCCAGCCAGTGTTCGGTGTTCACCACGATGCGTTCGCCGGTGGCCAGCTCGCGCTGCGCGTAGTCCAGCAGCAGCGGGGAGGCATGTTCCTGAAAATACTCGTGCTGCAGGCGATCTTCGCGCTCGGCCTCGTTCGGCAGAAAACTGTTGGCCCAGACCTGCCCGTGCGGGTGCGGGTTGGAGCAGCCCATCGCCGCGCCTTTGTTTTCGAACAGCTGTACCCAGGGGTACTGCCTGCCCAGCTCATCGGTTTGCGCCTGCCAGGCGGCGACCACCTGCTCCAGCGCCGGCAGCGTCAATTCGGGCAGGGTCTTGCTGTGATCGGGAGAGAAGCAGATCACCCGGCTGACGCCGCGCGCGCTCTGGCTGCGCATCAAAGGATCCTGGCTGTCGGGCGCCGGCGGCGTATCGCTCATCAGCGCGGCGAAATCGTTGGTGAAGACGTAGGTGCCGCGATAATCCGGATTGCGATCGCCGGTGACGCGCGCGTTGCCCGGGCACAGGAAACAGTCGGGATCGTGCGCCGGCAGCGTTTCCGTGGGGACGGCCTCTTGTTGGCCCTGCCAGGGGCGCTTGGCGCGGTGCGGTGAGACCAGCACCCATTGGCCGCTCAGCGGGTTATAGCGGCGGTGTGGATGATCGATAGGGTTAAATGCCGTCATACGGTTCCTTTCTTGGCGTCGACGAGGTGTAATCGCTTTCAGCCGCCGTCTTGATACGCCCGTTGCTGAAAAGGGAGAGTACATTGCGCAAAAAGATAGCATGCTCGCGGCGATAAAAAGGTGATCTAACGCGAAAAATGGAATCGTTTACACTTCATTGAAAAGCGCCGGATGCGCGGAGATGAGCCGGTGGCTACGTGCTTGAGGGGATTGCGGTGAGCTGCCGGTGATAGCGTTTTCACCTGGTCAACCGGCAGAGAGAGGCTCTCTGCCGGCGTCAGCCGTCAGGGGTGCTGATACAGCGGGTAGGTGAAGAACAGCAGATGGGTCAGGTTAAGCCCGAAATGGAACAGAATCGGCACCCACAGGCGGCCGCTCCACATCCATGCCAGGCCGTAGATCACGCCGGCCAGCGTCGCGAAGATCACCATCAGCATGCCGCCGGCCAAATGCGCGGCGCCGAACATCAGGGCGGCGACGATCAGCGCCGGCCAGGCCCCCAGCCATTGGCTGAGGCGCTGTTGCAGGTAGCCGCGAAACAGCGCTTCTTCGGCCATGCAGACGAAGAACAGGTTCGCCATCACGAACGGCAGGATCCAGGCGGGCGCATGCAGTTCGATTTTTAAACCGCCCAGCGCCACGGCCAGCAGCAACAGCGCCGGTACGCTGATGATCAATGCAATCCAGGAACTCGAGGCGACGCTTTTTTCCGCTTTATCGGTTCTGAACAGCGTGGGCAAGCAGGCGAACAGCAGGAAGGGCACCATCGCCTTGTCGAAGTTGTAATACATGGTGAACGGCGCGCTGAGCGGGCCGGCTTTGTCGCCGTCGATCATCAGCTGGTTGTGGATGCCCGGCACCAGATGCAAGAACAGCGCGATGCAGCCGGCGACCACCAAGCCTTCGAACGCGATCGCCAGATTACGCTGCTCGCGAAAATGGTGACGCAGCCCCGCCAACGCTACGATCGCCAGCAGATAACTCAGGCTGAGCGGCGTCAGTACCCCATGATAAAGCCCCATGCCCGCCGAGGCGGCCAGGATCACCCAGGCTATCAGCCGATTAAACGGCAAGAAAAATAACGAAGCAGCCAGTACGCCCCACATAATATGTCCCTTTAAAATATGTACACGGCGCTCAGCGCCTTTGCGGCGTGCGATGATGGCGAAATTGAGCGCTAAAGCGGATAGTAGCACACCCAAATGACGCTAAAGGTCGGGGCAGTGACGGATTTGTGCATGATGCCGGCCCATACGACCGGCGACAACGCGGGTCAGCCTTTCATCCAGGCCTGCGAGCGGGTGATTTCGGCCAGGTTTTGCAGGGTGTCCAGGCTCTGCTGGTGGATCTCCTGCGTGGGGGCCGCGCACAGGTCGTGCAGCACGGTCACCTGAAAGCCGGCGTCGTGCGCCTGACGCGCGGTGCTCTCGATGGCGAGCGGCGTGCTGACGCCCGCCAGCAGCAGATGATGGCACCGATGCTGCCGTAGCCAGGCTAACAAATTGTTACCGGAGAAGGCGCTTACCGCCGTTTTTTCAAACAGCAGATCGGTCTCTTCCTGATGCAGTTCGGGCATCCAGCGGCAGCCCGGGCTGTTAAGCCGCAGCGCGCCTATCTGTTTCAAATGGTTGAACAGCGGCGAGTGGGGGGGAATATCATGATAATCGTCGGCGAATCCCACCCGCACCCAAATCACCGGGATTTTTCGCACCCGGGCGTAGGCCGCGGCGGCATTGACGTTGGCGAGCAGGTGGGTCGCCACCACCTGTTCGCGGCAGTGGTTGGCGCGCCCTTTGGGCCCGATCAGATCCTCGATCAGGTCGATAATAATCAACGCAGCGGACATGGCGTCTCCAGAAAATGGCCTTCTTTCTTTCTATGATAAAAGGCCAAATGTGATGTGCTGCGGTGAAGTGTTGCCGGATATGTTTACGCCGCGCTTCAGGCGGAGGCCGCCTCCAGCCGTTGCTGTTGGTAGCCGTAGCCGCCCTCGCCGTCGGGCATGAAGCTGAGGCGGTGAGTGATGCACTGCGGCGCGTCTTCGGCATGGTGCGAGACGAACAGCAGCTGGGTGGCGCCCTGGCCGATCAGCACGTCGATGAAGCGACGCACCAGCTGGCGATTGAGCGGATCCAGCCCTTGCAGCGGCTCGTCGAGGATCAGCAGCGCCGGATGTTTCACCAGCGCGCGGGCGATCAGCGCCAGCCGCTGTTGGCCCCAGGAAAGGCTGTGGAACGGGGCATCGCCGCGCGCGCCGTCGAGTCCGAGCAGCGCCAGCCATTGTTCGGTCAGCTGCCGCTGACGATCCGAGACCGCCTGATAAATGCCGATCGAATCGAAGAACCCCGACAGCACCACGTTGCGCACGCTGGTGTTGACGCGATAGTCCAGATGCAGGCTGCTGCTGACGTAGCCGATATGGCGCTTGATCTCCCAGATGGTTTCCCCGCTACCGCGGCGGCGGCCGAACAGCGTCAGATCGTTGCTGTAGCCCTGCGGATGATCGCCGGTGATCAAACTGAGCAGCGTGGATTTGCCGGCGCCGTTCGGGCCGACGATCTGCCAATGTTCGCCGGGGTTAACCTGCCAGTCGAGATGATTGAGGATCGGCCGATCGTTATAGCTGACCACGCCGTCGCGCAGGACGATCAGCGGCCGATCCGCCGGCAGCGTCACCTTTTGCGTCGGATCCTCGGTCTCCGGCAGCGCCAGCCCGCTGAGGTTTTCGCTGTGCGCCAGCTGCGCCACCAGCGCGTCCGCCATCACCTGGCGGCGCGGCCCGCGGCTGGTCAGGGTGCAGTCCGCCAGCACGCCCACCTGCCGGACAAAATCCGGTATTTCGTCGAACCGGTTGAGCACCAGCACCACGGTTTGGCCCTGGGCGGAAAGCTCGCTCAGCAATGCGGCGAGCTGCGCGCGCGAGTGAACGTCCAGCCCGTCGAAGGGCTCGTCGAGGATCAGCAGGTCAGGCTCGGGCATCAGCGCCCGGCACAGCAGGGTTTTACGCGTTTCGCCGGTGGAGAGGTATTTGAAGCGGCGCGTCAGCAGGGCGGTGATGCCGAACTGCGCGGCCAGCCGCTCACAGCGCGCGGCGTCTTTCACCTCTTCCTGAATGATTTCCGCTGCGGTGCGGCCGGTGTCGTCCTCGTCCGCGCTGAGCAGATCGGTGTTGTTGCGTTGCCACTCGTCGCTGACCATTTTTTGCAGCTGTTCGAAGGAGATGCGCACCGCGTGCTGAAAATCGCTGCGGCGTTCACCGCTCAGCAGAACCAGTTCGTCCGCCAGCGCGCGCGCCAGGGCAGATTTGCCGCTGCCGTTGGCGCCGACGAAGGCCCAGCTGTCGCCGGCCTGGATTTCCAGCGCGTCCAGCGTCAGGGTGCGGGTATCGCTTAAGCGGAATGAACCTTGCGAAATGTGCAACGACGACATCACCTGTTCCTTTTTTTGCAATTATTTGCCTTAGAAATAGGCGCATTGCAGGGGGATGTCAATCAACAAAAACGCAACGTCACGTTGCGCTTAACACAACGTGGCGACAATCACGCGATCGGCGTTGAACAGGGCGTGTACGGCGGCACCGACGCTCAGCTGCAGACGCTGCAACTCCGCCGTCGCCAGGGTGGCGCACAGGGTTTCGCCGCCCGCCAGCGTCACCAGCACCTCGCTGTGTTCAGCGCCTGGCTGAATGCCGGCCACCACGCCCGCCAGCGCGTTATCTGCGCCGGTATGCTCCGCCGTATCGACGCTTAACCGCACCCAGGGCGCCTTGATCAGCGCCAGCACCTCTTTACCCGGCGTCAGCTGCAGCCGGTCGGCGCTTTGTTGGGTGACGGCCGCCATCAGGCGAGTGGTGCCGTCGTTCAACAAAATCGCCAGGTGCTGCTGCACCTGCTGATGATCGCGTTCGATGACGGTGCCGAAGAACTGATTGCGCGCGCTGGTTTGCAGCGAGAAGCGCGAGATGGCCGCCAGCAGGCTGTCGAGCGGCAGATCGTCCTGCTGCAACACGTCGAAAGCTTTTTGCTGCACCTGGCCCAGCAGGTCATACAGCTGGATCAACCGCTGGCCATAGTGCGTCAGCTGCGCGCCGCCGCCGCCTTTACCGCCGGTGGCGCGTTCCACCACCGTTTGTTCCGCCAGCTGGTTCATTTCATTGATGGCGTCCCAGGCGCTTTTATAGCTGATGCCCGCCAGTTTGGCGCCCTGGCTGATGGAGCCGGTGTGCTGCACCTGTTTCAGCAGCGCGATGCGGCGCGGATCGGCGAACAGCTTTTGCTGGAGTTTGAGAGTCAGAAGAATTTCGGCCTGCATAGCGCATCCTGTCGGCGGCAAAAATCTTATTGTCGCCGATTTGGCGGCAAAGCGCCAAACGCAGTGCGGTGGAGCGCGGGGCAATAAAGACTGGCATTGCCTTGTTGTTATAATATAACATAACAGAAAAACGATAAGGCTTTACGCCGGCTTACGGCCGGTTTTTATTTCACCACAGGGATGCTCCACATGAGTACGACACGCCGGCGTCTTGTCACGCCCAGAAAATCTTTATGCCTTGCCGCTTGGGTCGGCGGCGCACTGACGGCGCCGCTGGCTTTCGCTGCCGACTGCGATAAAGCCCGCAATGCCACGGGGTGCGAAGAACAGCTCACCGTGGAGGCGGCGGCCCCCGCCGGGCGCTACGATGCGTTGAGCGCCGTGAGCCGCAGCGCTTCGCAGCTCGGGCTGACCGCTCGGGAAACGCCGCGCAGCGTCGATATCATCAGCGCAAGAGCGATCCAACAGCGGGGCGACCGCTCGCTGGCCGCCGCCGTCGAGCATGCCACCGGTCTGTCCGGCGTCGCTTCGCCAACGTTGTCCAATAACTTTTCCGCGCGCGGTTTCCGGCCTATCGCCTGGTTGTATAACGGCGTGGAGATGCCCGGCAGCACGCTGCAGCTGAGCGATCCGGCGCATTACGACAGCATCGAGGTACTGCGCGGGCCGGGATCGGCCTTGAACGGCCTGAGCGCCGCGGGCGGCAGCGTCAACCTGATCTCGCGGCGGCCGACCTTCAGCCGCCAGCCGCTCGAGCTCGATTATGGCTTCGGCAGCTACCGCAGCCAGCGTCTGCATCTGGGGGCCGGCGGCGCGCTGGTGGACGATGCGGTGGCGTACCGGTTGGACGTCAGCGGCAACGACAGCGGCAGCAACGTGCAGTATGAACGCGATCGGCAGAAGCGGGTTTCCGGCTCGCTGCTGTTTAAGCTGACGGACGATGCGCTGTTGACGCTAAGCCTGGACCGCATGCTCAATCGCACCAACAACCCTTACTACGGCACGCCGCTGCTGGACGGGCGCATTGCCGGCGAGCTGCGCGACATCAATTACAACAACCTGACCGACAGCCGCATCCAGAGCAACGCCACCGCATTTCAGGCCAGCCTGGACTGGTTTATGACGCCCGAAGTGGAATGGCATAACCAATTCTATTACTACAGCGGCTTTCGCGAATGGCGTAACGTCGAGCGCTTCCGCGTCGCGGCGGCGGCCCGGCCCGGCGACGTCAACCGCGACTCTTTCGGTGCCCTGGCGCACGACGACGATCTGATCGGCAACCGCAGTTCGCTGGTATTTGACCGCGCCATCGCCGGTTTCGATAACCGGTTGCTGGTCGGCCTCGATCTGAGCAAGCGGCATTTTCAGTATTACTCCAACGGTTTCCCCGGTTCGGAAGATGTACCGCTTGGCGCGCCGCCCCGAGAGCCGTTCGCCCAGGGTACCGACCGCCAACGCGCGCCGGTGCGCCACGTCACCCAGAACCAGTACGCCGCCTTTCTCGAGGATCGCTTCAGCCTGACCGAGCGTTTAGCGTTGCTGGGCCAGTTGCGCTACAACCATATGAACATGGACTGGCGCTTCCAGGGGCCGCAGGAAGAGAGCCGCGCGCACACCTACGTTTTCAGCACCTGGAGCCTGGGCCCCAGCTATGCATTGACCGACAACCTCACGCTCTACGCCAACTACACCACCGGCCAGGAGCCGGGCAACGATCTGTTCTTCCTCAGCCCAACGCAGACCGATCTGCCGCTGACGCGAGCGCGCCAGTGGGAGGCCGGCGCCAAAGGGCAGTTCTGGGGGAACAAGGGCGAGGCGACGCTGGCGCTGTACGAACTGCGCAAGGACAACCTGTTTGTGCCCGACGCGCAGCGGCCGGATGCGTTGAACGCGGTAGGCAGACAGACGTCGCGCGGCATCGAGCTTGGCGTGGTGCTGCGTCCCGACGAGCGCTGGGAGCTGGCCGGCAACGCCGCCTACACGCATGCCCGCTATGACGACTATCGCGGCGGCAGCCCGCTGCGCAGCTATAACGGCAATCGCCCGGCCTATATCCCGGACTGGACCGCCAACCTCAGCGTGCATTATCAGGCGACGGCGCGCCTGGGGCTGGCTTCTTCGCTGCGCTACGTCGGCAGCAGCTACAACGACGACGCCAACCGGCGCAAAATGCGCGCGTACACCACGCTCGATCTGGCGGCGGATTATCAGCTGACGCCGATCGTCGATGTTGGTTTCCGCATTCGCAACGCCACCAACCAGCTGTACGCCTATCAGCGTACTTACCCGGACCAGGCGCTGATCGCGCCGCCGCGCAGCTATGAAACCTTCGTGTCGGTCAGGTTCTGACGGCGTGAAAGGCTGGCTTGCCCTGCTGTTGTGCGCCCTGGGATTGGGCGGCAGCGCGCCGCTGCGTGCCGATGCCGTCAGCCTGCAAAATTGCGGGGTAACGCGCGATTACCCGCAGCCGCCGCAGCGGGTGCTGGTTTACGCCAACCCGGCGTTGGAAAACCTGCTGGCGCTAGAGCTGGCTGGCCGTGCGATCGGCGTGGTCGGGTATGACCGCGCGCGCGATCCCGCGCCGACGGCGCCGGCCGAGACATTGCAGGCGCCCACCAGCCCGGCGCCGCCCACGGCGGAAGCATTGCTGCTGATGCGGCCGGATTTTGTCTATTCGGCTAGCTATTACTGGCTGCACAGCCCGGAAACGCCCGATCGGGCGCGGCTGGCAGAATGGGGCATCGGCACTTATCTCTCTCCCGGCGCCTGCAGCGGCCAGCAAAGCGCGATCGCCGCCGCGCTGACGTTCGAAGACATTTTCACCGAGCTGCGGGAGCTGGCGCGCATTTTCAACGTCAGCCGCGCCGGTGAAGCGCTGATCGCGCGGCTGCGCGGGCAGCTGAGGGCGTTTGAGGCGCAGCGCGCGCCGCTGCCGCATTTACGTCTGCTGTGGTGGTATGCCGGCGCGCAAACGCCCTACGTGGCGGGCTGCTGCGGCGCGCCAGGTTTGCTGAGCCGCAGCGTCGGCAGCGAGAACCTGTTCGGCGATCGGCCCGAGCTGTGGCCGACGGTGTCCTGGGAGGTTATCGCCGCCCGCGATCCGGATGCGATCGTGCTTGGCGATCTGCCGCGCGGCGGCCTCGGCGACAGCGCGGCCGACAAAATCGCCTTTCTGGAACATCACCCGCTGACCGCGACGCTGCGCGCCGTGCGTCAGCGGCGCTACGTGATCCTCCCCGGTTACGACATGGACCCTTCCGCCCGCACCGTGGCGGCGCTGGGCCGTTTGATTCGGGGCCTGGCGGCCTTGCCGCCGCAGGCGCCGACTTTTTCCAACAAGGAACCTTGATATGACTGCCGTTTCATTCTCTTCGCTGCTGGACTCCTGGGATCGCCAGCAGGCGGCCTACATCGCCGAACGGGAAGCGCGTTTTAACGCCCAGCTGGAGGTGCTGGCGCTGGCCGCCGGCCAGGATTTTCACGTGGTGGATCTGGCCTGCGGCCCGGGATCGCTGAGCCTGCGCATTTTGCAGCGCTTTCCGCAGGCCAGGGTGACCGCCATCGATCTCGATCCGCTGTTGCTGGCGGTGGCACGCGGTGCGCTGGCGGAGTACGGCGATCGGATCCGCATTCTGCAGGCCGATCTGGCGGATCCGGCCTGTTTTGCCGCGCTGTCCGGCCCCGCGCCACAGGCGGCGGTATCCAGCACGGCGCTGCACTGGCTGATGCCCGAGCAGCAGCTGGCGCTGTACCGCAACGTTGCCGGGCTGCTGGCCGACGGCGGCGTGTTCCTGAACGCCGATCATCAGCGCTATGACCAGCGTCAGCCGCGGCTGAAAGCGTTGGCGGAGCGGCACGACGAGCAGACCCAACAGCGCGCCTGGGACAACGGCGTCGAGGATTGGGATCGCTGGTTTGCGGGCGCGCTGCAATCGCCGACGCTGGCCGCTTATCAGGCCGAGCGTGAAGCGCTGTTCGCCGGCCGCCCGGTGCCGCCGCCGACGCCGGTGGATTTCCAGCTCGCGGCGCTTAGACAAGCCGGTTTCAGCGAGGCGGGGACGGTGTGGCAGCTGTTGGACGACTATGTGATCGCAGGCTGGAAATAGCATGATCCGGCGGTTACTGCCCGGCCGTGAGGCCGGCTGGCTGCTGTTGCTGGCGGCGGCGTTGCCGCTGGTCCTGCTGGGCGCCACCTTGTCGGGGCCTGCGCCGATCGCGTGGCACGATGCCTGGCGCATCGTATTCGGCGTCAGCGGCAGCGCGGCGACCGACGCCGAGGTGTATCAGCGCATCATCTGGTCGCTGCGGATGCCGCGCGCGCTGTTGGCGGCGCTGGCCGGCGCCGGGCTGGCGTTGGCGGGCACCGTGCTGCAGTCGCTGACCCGCAACCCGCTGGCCGATCCCTGGGTGCTGGGCATCTCCTCCGGCGCCGGCGTGGGGGCGGTAACGGTATTGGTATTGGGGCTGGGGGGCGGCCTGCTGTCGGTGTCCGGCGGCGCGTTTATCGGCGCGCTGGGAGCATTTGCGTTGGTGATGCTGCTGGCCGGGCGTTCGCTGCAGGGGGAGTCCACGCTGTTTATTCTGGCCGGGGTGGCGGTGACGCAGCTGCTTTCTGCGTTGACTTCGCTGATCACCCTCTGGCAGGCGGACGCCAACGCCACGCGCGGCGTGATGTTCTGGCTGCTGGGATCGTTCAGCGACGCGCGCTGGCCGCAGGTCGGGCTGTGCGGGCTGGCGCTGGCGGCGGCGCTGCTGCTTTGTTGGCTGCGGGCGGGTGAGCTGGACGCGCTGGCGTTCGGCGGCGTGACCGCCGCTTCGCTGGGGGTGGCGGTGGCTCCGCTGAAGCTGCTGCTGTATGTGGTGACCACCGCGCTGACGGCGGCGATCGTCGCGTTCAGCGGCGCGGTGGGATTTATCGGGCTGACGGTGCCGCATGTCGCCCGGCGGCTGGTCGGCTCGCGGCATCGGCTGCTGTTGCCGGCCAGCGCGCTGTGCGGCGCGCTGTTCGCCGTGGCGGCGGACACGCTGGCCAGAACGCTGTTTGCCCCGCGCGAGCTGCCGGTCGGCGTGCTGACGGCGCTGTTGGGGGTGCCGGTATTCCTGCTGTTGCTGTATCGGAAGGTCAATGCATGACGATTGAAAAAGCGCGATCCGGCCTGCGCGCCGAAGCGGTGAGCTGGCGAGCGGGCGAACGCACGGTGCTGGAAAATCTGGATTTCTGCGCCTTGCCCGGTGAGGTCACCGGCGTGCTCGGCGTCAACGGCAGCGGTAAATCCACGTTGCTCAAGCTGCTGGCCGGGTTGCAGCCTGCCGCCGGGGGCCACGTTTGGCTGGAAGGGCGCGAAATTACTGCGTTTTCCGGGCGGGAGCGCGCCAGGCGCATCGCCTTTCTCGAGCAATCCGCCCCCGGTGCCTTCGCGCTGCCGGTGAAGGAGGCGGTGCTGCTGGGGCGCTTGGCCCATATCGGCCGCTGGCGCGGTTTCGGCCCCGAAGATCGCCGTCTCGCCGGGCAGGCGATGGAGCAAGTGGGCATCAGCCACCTGGCCGATCGCGATTGGCAGCGGCTGTCCGGCGGCGAACGGCAGCGGGTGCACCTGGCACGCGCGTTGGCGCAGCAAACGCCGTGGCTGCTGCTGGATGAGCCCGCCAACCATCTGGATATCGCCCATCAGCAGCAATTTATGGCCTTGCTGCGGCGGCTGAAGCTCAGCGTGGTGGTGACGCTGCACGATCTGAATCTGGCCGCCTGCTATTGCGATCGGGTGGCGCTGCTGCAGCGGGGCAGGGTCTGTGCGGCGGGTGCGCCGCGGCAGGCGCTGACGCCGGAGAACATTCGCGCGGTGTACGGGGTGGAGGCCCGGCTGGCGGCGCCCGCCGGCTATGCGCCGCCGCTGATCTATTACCCCGCACCGGCATGAGCCCGGTGGAAAGGGCACGTTTAGCCGATCACAATTTCGCCCCGCTGGCTAAAATAACTCCGGTTTTACCGATTTTTTGGGTTAGAATAACCCGATATGCGGTGAAAGGCATTTGCCGCTCAATGGGCAGTTAAGCGAGGCTATCATGTTGGAATTATTGAAAAGTCTGTTGTTTGCCGTGGTCATGGTGCCGGTGGTCATGGCGCTGATCCTCGGCCTGATCTACGGTTTTGGCGAAGTATTCAACGTCTTCTCCAAAGTGGGCCGTTCGAAAGAAAATCGCACCCAGCACTGACCGTTCCCCATCCCGATACCCGCCGGCATCGCCCGGCGGGCATTCCTCAAGTTATCTCACGCTTTGCCGATAAACCGCATGACAAGCTTTCGCGCAACGTTATATTATTTTTTATATAACGAAGAGTGATAATGCACGTTAACTTGCGGAGAAAAACAATGAAACAGCAATGGACCAAATGGGTTGGCGGGATCGTGTTGGCATCGGGCCTGGTGGCACAGGCTTCGGCGGCGGAAAAGATCACCGTGTTCGCCGCCGCGTCGCTGACCAACGCGCTGCAGGACATCGCCACCCAGTATCAAAAAGGCAAGGATGTGCAGGTGGTTTCCTCCTTTGCGTCCTCTTCGACGCTGGCGCGCCAAATTGAGCAGGGCGCCCCGGCCGATCTGTTCATCTCCGCCGATCAACAGTGGATGGATTACGCCATCGACAAGCAGCAGATGGTGAAAGACACCCGCTATACGCTGCTGGGCAACGAACTGGTGCTGATCGCCGCCAAGAGCGATAAGCAAGATAAGATCGCCATCGACAAGCAGACCGACTGGACCAAGCTGCTCAACGGCGGCCGTCTGGCGGTGGGCGATCCGGATCACGTGCCGGCCGGCATCTACGCCAAAGAGGCGCTGGAACACCTGGGCGCCTGGAGCGCGCTGGAGCCGAAACTGGCGCGCGCCAACAACGTGCGCAGCGCGATGGCGCTGGTGGAGCGCGGTGAAGCGCCGCTCGGCATCGTCTACGGCTCCGACGCGGTCGCCAGCGACAAGGTGAAAGTGGTGGGCGTATTCCCGGAAGACAGCCACAAACCGGTTGAATATCCGATGGCGATTGTGAAAGATCGTCAAAATCCGACGGTCAGCGCTTTCTATACCTATCTGAAGGGCCCGGAAGCGGCCGCTATTTTTGAACATTATGGATTCACCCCGCGTAAATGATTCTGAGTGAGTACGAGTGGCAGGCGGTTGAGCTGAGCCTGAAAGTCTCCGGTTTGGCGGTGGTCTGCAGCCTGCCGTTCGGCATTCTGATGGCCTGGGTGCTGGTGCGTTGCCGCTTTCCCGGCAAGGCGCTGCTGGACGGCGTCATTCACCTGCCCCTGGTGCTGCCGCCGGTGGTGGTCGGCTATTTGCTGCTGATCGCCATGGGGCGGCGCGGCGTCATCGGCGAGTGGCTGTACGACTGGTTCGGCTTCAGCTTCAGCTTTAGCTGGCGCGGCGCCGCGCTGGCATCGGCGGTGGTGGCGTTTCCGCTGATGGTGCGCGCCATCCGGCTGGCGCTGGAGGCGGTGGATACCCGGCTGGAGCAGGCGGCGAGCACGCTGGGCGCCAACCCGTGGCGGGTGTTTTTCACCATCACGCTGCCGCTGTCGCTGCCCGGCGTCATTGTCGGCGTGGTGCTGGCCTTCGCCCGCTCGCTGGGGGAGTTCGGCGCCACCATCACCTTCGTCTCCAACATTCCCGGTGAAACCCGCACCATTCCGCTGGCGATGTATACGCTGATCGAAACGCCGGGGGCGGAAGCCGCCGCCGCGCGGCTGTGCGCGATCGCCATCGTGCTGTCGCTGGCTTCGCTGATGGTGTCCGAATGGCTGGCCCGCTGGGGCCGCAAACGGATGGGGGTGTAAATGCTGGAGCTGGATTTCTCGCAGCAGCTGGGCGACCTTAATCTCAACGTCCGCGCCGATTTGCCGGCGCAGGGCATCACCGCGATTTTTGGCCTGTCCGGCGCGGGCAAAACTTCCCTGATCAACGCCATTGGCGGCCTGACCCGTTTGCAGCAGGGGCGCATCGCGCTCAATGGCCGCACGCTGGTGGATACCGCCGCGGGCCTTTGCCTGCCGCCGGAAAAGCGTCGTATCGGCTACGTGTTTCAGGATGCACGGCTGTTCCCGCACTATCGGGTGCGCGGCAACCTGCAGTACGGCATGGCGGCCGGCATGCGCGCACAGTTCAACACTATCGTCGAGCTGCTGGGCATCGGGCCGTTGCTCAATCGGCTGCCGCTGACGCTCTCCGGCGGTGAAAAACAGCGGGTGGCGATCGGCCGCGCGCTGCTGACCGCGCCGGAACTGCTGCTGATGGACGAGCCGCTGGCCTCGCTCGATCTGCCGCGCAAACGCGAGCTGCTGCCGTATCTGGAGCGGTTGGCGCAGGACGTCAACATCCCCATCCTCTACGTCAGCCATAGCCTGGACGAGATCCTGCGCCTGGCCGAGCAGGTGATGGTGCTGGATCGCGGCGAGGTGCGTGCGTTCGGCGGGCTGGAAGCCGTCTGGGCCAGCAGCGCGCTGCGGCCGTGGCTGCAGCGTGAAGATCAGAGCAGCGTGCTGCGCGTCAGCGTGATTGAGCATCATCAGCGCTATGCCATGACCGCGCTGGCGCTCGGCGATCAAAGGCTGTGGGTCAGCGGTATCGACGCCGAACTGGGCACCCAGTTGCGCATTCGCATCAACGCCGCCGACGTCTCGCTGGTGCTGCAGCCGCCGGTCAACAGCAGCATTCGCAACGTGTTGCCGGCCAAGGTAAGCGAGTGTCTGGACGTGGACGGGCAGGTGGAAGTGAAGCTGGCGGTCGGGGAGCACGTGCTGTGGGCGCGGATCACGCCGTGGGCGCGAGACGAACTGGCGATCCGCCCTGGGCAGTGGCTGTACGCGCAGGTGAAGAGCGTGTCGATCAGCCGCGAGAGCCGCTAAGACAGGCCCTCCCGGCGGGAGGGCGAAAAGATTACAGCACGCGGGTGCGGATCACCTCGGCGATGCCCGGCTGCAGGTTATCGGCGATCACCAGATCGGCGCGTTCCTTGATCGTGTCATCGGCGTTGCCCATCGCCACGCCCAACCCGACCGCTTCCAGCATGCTGATGTCGTTGTAGTTGTCGCCGAATGCCACCACCTGATCCATGCTCAGCCCCTGCGACTCCACCCATTGGCGCAGGCGCTTGCCTTTGCTGTTGCCGCCTTTGGCGATATCCACCTGATCGTGCCAGGACCATTCGCATGCCAGCCCCAGCTCTTTCTCCACCGTGTCGGCAAACTCGCGCAGCGCCAGGGTATCGGCGTGCGAGGTGGCGAATTTCCAGATCGCCTGCGCGTCGTCGGCCGCCTGCGCCAGGCTGCCGACCTGCAGCAGCGTTGGGCGCTGCGCTACCGGCAGGGTTTCGGCCCAGGCCAGCGAGCGGGTCACGTGGCCGCTCGGCTCCTGGTAGAGCATGGCGTCGTCAACATACATCAGCCCGTGAATGTCGGTCTGTTTGAGCATCTGCAGCACCTGCTTGGCCTGATCTTTCGCCAGAGGATCGGCCGCCAGCACCTTCTTCTGCTGAAAATCATACAGGTAGGTGCCGTTGCAGCAGATGGCCGGGGTGTCTATCTGCAGCGCCTGGTAGAACGGATGGATAGCGACGTGGTGGCGGCCGGTGACCACCACCACCTGGATGCCGGCGGCGCGCGCCTGCGCCAGCGCTTCCAGCGACTGCGGTAAGATGCGTTTTTGGTTGTCCAGCAGGGTGCCGTCAAGATCGAGGGCGATGACGCGGTAGCTCATAGGGTTCTCGTTATCGTTAGCCATAAAATTAATCCGATGGTACACCGGATAGCCAACGGAGAAAACCGCGTGAGCTTCCGGTGCTAAGCGGGGTTGCCATGCGACGGATGTGCGGTAAGCTAGGGGCAATCGAACGGCCTGAAACCGGTTCCTCTTTTACCCTTTGCAAGGAGAACACATGAAGCAAATCGTTTATGTCGCCAGCCCGGAGAGCCAGCAGATCCACGTTTGGCAGTTGGACGATGCCGGCGCGCTGGCGCTGCTGCAAACCGTTGATGTGCCGGGCCAGGTGCAGCCGATGACCCTTCATCCGGACAAGACCCACCTGTACGTCGGCGTACGTCCGGCGTTCGGCATCGTCAGCTATCGCATCGAGGCGGACGGCACGCTGCAGCAGGCCGGCATGGCGCCGCTGCCGGGCAGCCCGACCCATATCTCCACCGATTTGCAGGGGCGTTACCTGTTCTCCGCCTCCTACAGCGGCAACTGCGCCAGCATCAGCCCGATCGGCCACGACGGCGTGGTGACGGCGCCTATTCAGCAGATCGACGGCCTGACCGCGCCGCACTCGGCGAACATCGATCCGACCAACCAGCTGGTGCTGGTGCCTTGCCTGAAAGAAGACCGCATCCGCCTGTTCAACCTGAGCCTGGCGGGCCAGCTGACGCCACACGCGCAGGAAGCGGTGGCGACCGCCGCCGGCGCCGGGCCGCGTCATATGGCGTTCCACCACAACGACAAGTTCGCTTACTGCGTCAATGAGCTGGACGGTACGGTGGACGTGCTGGCCATCTCGGAAAACGGCGGCCACTACACCGTGACGCAGACGCTGGACATCATGCCGGCCGACTTCGACGGCACCCGCTGGGCGGCGGACATTCATATCACGCCGAACGGCCGCTTCCTGTACACCAGCGATCGCACCGCCAGCATTCTGACCATCTTCAGCGTTTCCGAAGACGGCGGCACGCTGAGCGTGGTCGGCTATCACCCGACCGAAGCGCAGCCGCGCGGTTTCAATATCGATCACAGCGGCCGCTTCGTGATTTCGTCCGGCCAGAAGTCCGATCACATCGCGGTGCATGAGATTGATCAGCGCAGCGGTGAGCTGACCACGCTGGCGCGTTATCCGGTGGGCAAAGGCCCGATGTGGGTGAGCGTGCTGGCGAAGTAATTCGGCGGTCAGATGAGTATGGAAAAAGCGCGGTTCGGTTGAATCGCGCTTTTTTATTGGCGGGGGATCAGTTGAACGTCACCGTCAGCGTGGCGCTGCCGAGGCTGTGGAAATGGACGTTAAAGCCCACCAGCGCGCCGCTGGATCCCTCATCCACTTCGATACGCTCCACGTCCAGCGCATGCACGGTGAACTGGTAGCGGTGGCTCTCGCCCTCTGGCGGCGCCGCGCCGCCGTAGCCAGCCGAGCCGAAGTCGGTGCGGGTCTGCAGTGCGCCGGCGGGCAGCGGCGCTTTGCCGGAGCCCGCGCCCTGGGGCAGCTCGCGCACGTCGGCGGGAATGTTGGCCACGATCCAGTGCCACCAGCCGGAGCCGGTCGGGGCATCGGGATCGTAAACGGCGATTACGAAGCTCTTGGTGCCGGCCGGCACGCCGTCCCAGGCCAGGTGGGGCGACAGGTTATCGCCGTGGTAGCCCATGCCGTTGAAGACCTGCGCCTGCGGCAGCTTGCCGCCGTCCTGCAGATCGTTGCTGTACAAACGAAAAGCCATAGTGACTCCCAGTTGTCGGTAAACGCGGACCCTTAAGCTAGATCGTTTCGCCGTGACAATACAAGTGGGATTGCCATTCGCCAACGGCGGCGCGGATCGGTTACCATGGCCGCATCTTCCTTCCTACAGACCGCCGGATAGCCAAATAACGCCACCATGATCTCACTGAAAAAACGCACGCCGTGGTTCGGCTGGCTGCGCCGTTGGGCCAAAAGCATCAAGCGCGATATTTACGCGCTGTGGCTGGCCGCCCGTGATAAGCGCACCCCGTGGTACGCCAAACTGATCGCGCTGCTGGTGGCCGGCTATGCGATCTCGCCGATCGATCTGATCCCGGACTTCATTCCGGTGCTGGGCTATCTGGATGACGTCATCATCGTGCCGTTGGGCATCATGCTGGCGGTGCGCCTGATCCCCAAGCCGCTGATGGCCGAGCTGCGCGAGAAGGCGCAAAAGCGCGTCGATAACCCCACCGGCCGCATGGCGGCAGCGATGATCATTTTACTTTGGCTGCTGTGTCTGGGATTGCTGGCCCGCTATCTGGACCAGCATTGGTAAGCCATTAACGCGCGGCGGCGGCGACGGCGGCGGTCAGGCGGCTGAGCTGTTCCGCTTCGATGATGTAAGGCGGCATCAGGTAAATCAGCTTGCCGAACGGCCGGATCCACACCCCGCGCTCGACGAATCCGCGCTGCAGCTCGGCGACGTCCACCGGTTCACGCATCTCCACCACCCCAATCGCGCCCAGCACCCGCACGTCCGCCACCTTCGGCAGCGCCGCGAGCGGCAGCAGTTCCTGTTTCAGCTGGGCTTCGATGGCGCTCACCTGCGCCTGCCAGCGATTTTCCGCCAGCAGCGCCAGGCTGGCGTCCGCCACCGCGCAGGCCAGCGGGTTGCCCATAAAGGTTGGGCCGTGCATAAAGCAGCCGGCCGCGCCGTTGCTGATGGTCTCCGCCACGTGGCGGGTGGTCAGGGTGGCGGAAAGCGTCATGTAGCCGCCGGTCAGCGCCTTGCCCAGGCAGAGAATGTCCGGCACCACCTGCGCGTGCTCGCAGGCGAACAGCTTGCCGGTGCGGCCGAAGCCGGTGGCGATCTCGTCGGCGATCAGCAGCACCTGATGGCGATCGCACAGCTCGCGCACCCGCTTGAGGTAGGTCGGGTGGTAGATACGCATGCCGCCGGCGCCTTGCACCACCGGTTCCAGGATCACCGCCGCCACTTCACCGGCGTGCTGCTCCAGCAGCGCGGCGAACGGCGCGATGTCCTCTTCGCGCCATTCCTCGTCGAAGCGGCACTGCGGCGCGGTGGCGAACAGGTGCGGCGCCAGGTAACCCTGATAGAGGCTGTGCATCGAGTTGTCAGGATCGCAGACCGACATCGCGCCGAAGGTATCGCCGTGATAGCCGTGGCGCAGCGTCAGGATGCGCTGCCGCCGCTCACCGCGCGCCTGCCAGTACTGCAGCGCCATCTTCAGCGACACTTCCACCGCCACCGAACCGGAATCCGCCAGGAACACGCACTGCAGCGCTTCCGGCGTCATCGCCACTAACCGGCGGCACAGCGAGATGGCGGCCGGATGGGTAATACCGCCGAACATCACGTGCGACATCTTCTCCAGCTGCCGGCTGGCGGCCTGATTCAGGTGCGGATGGTTGTAACCGTGGATCGCCGCCCACCAGGAGGACATACCGTCCACCAGACGCCGGCCGTCCGCCAGCTGCAGCTCGACGCCGCTGGCCGACTCGATCGGGTAACAGGGTAACGGGCGGCTCATGGAGGTGTAGGGGTGCCAGATATGACGTTGGTCAAACGCCAGGTCGGAAGCGGTCACAGACATACTTGTAAACCAAATTGAGTTAAGATTGGTTGACAGTATATCCACAATATTTAAACTGGCGACACTTTTTCGTTTTGGAGACGCCATGATGGCCGATCGCATTCACTGGACAGTAGGGCAAGCCCAGGCCCTGTTTGATAAACCTCTGCTTGAACTGCTGTTCGAAGCGCAAACCGTACACCGCCAGCACTTTGACCCGCGTCAGGTGCAGGTCAGCACGCTGCTGTCGATCAAGACCGGCGCTTGCCCGGAAGACTGCAAATACTGCCCGCAAAGCTCGCGCTACAAGACCGGCCTGGAGTCGGAGCGGTTGATGCAGGTCGAACAGGTACTGGAATCGGCGCGCAAGGCCAAGGCGAACGGCTCGACCCGTTTTTGCATGGGCGCGGCGTGGAAGAACCCGCACGAGCGCGATATGCCTTATCTGCAGCAGATGGTGCAGGGCGTGAAAGCGATGGGCATGGAAACCTGCATGACGCTGGGCACGCTTGACGGCACTCAGGCCGAGCGGCTGGCGGAAGCCGGGTTGGATTATTACAACCATAACCTCGATACCTCGCCGGAGTTCTACGGCAGCATCATCACCACCCGCAGCTACCAGGAACGCCTGGATACGCTCGACAAAGTGCGCGACGCCGGCATCAAAGTATGCTCCGGTGGCATCGTCGGGCTGGGTGAAACGGTGCGCGACCGCGCCGGGCTGCTGGTGCAGCTGGCCAACCTGCCGAAGCCGCCGGAGAGCGTGCCGATCAACATGTTGGTGAAGGTAAAAGGCACGCCGCTGGCGGATAATGATGACGTCGATCCGTTCGACTTTATCCGGACCATCGCGGTGGCGCGCATCATGATGCCGTCTTCTTATGTCCGCCTCTCCGCCGGCCGTGAACAGATGAACGAACAGACGCAGGCGATGTGCTTTATGGCCGGCGCCAACTCGATCTTCTACGGTTGCAAGCTGCTGACCACGCCGAACCCGGAAGAAGACAAGGATCTGCAACTGTTCCGCAAGCTGGGGCTGAACCCGCAGCAGACCGCCACCGAACACGGCGACAACCAGCAACAGCAGGTGCTGGCTAAGCAGCTGCTGAACGCCGATACCGCCGAGTTTTACAACGCGGCGCCGTGATGAGCTGGCAACAACGCATCGAGCAGGCGCTGGCAGAACGGCACCTCAACGCCGCCTACCGTCGGCGACAGACCACCGAGGGCGGCAACGGCCGCCAGATCCGGCTGGGCGATCGTCTCTACCTGAACTTCTCCGGCAACGACTACCTGGGGCTGAGCCAGGATGCGCGGGTGATCGCCGCCTGGCAGCAGGGCGCGCAGCGTTACGGCGTCGGCAGCGGCGGGTCGGGCCACGTCACCGGCTTTAGCGCGGCGCATCAGGCGCTGGAGGAGCAACTGGCGGCGTGGCTCGGCTATCCGCGCGCGCTGCTGTTCATCTCCGGTTACGCCGCCAACCAGGCGGTGCTGGCGGCGTTGATGCAGAAAGGCGATCGCATTTTAGCCGATCGCCTCAGCCACGCCTCGCTGCTGGAGGCGGCGGCGCAGTCGCCGGCCGAGCTGCGCCGCTTCCAGCACAATCAGCCGCAGGCGCTGGCGGATCTGCTGGCCAAACCCTGTGAAGGGCAGCGGCTGGCGGTGACCGAAGGGGTGTTCAGCATGGACGGCGACGGCGCACCGTTGGCGGAACTGCATCGCTTAACCCGCGCGGCGGGCGCCTGGCTGATGGTGGACGATGCCCACGGCGTCGGCGTGCGCGGCGAGCAAGGCCGCGGCAGCTGCTGGCAACAGGGCGTGCGCCCTGAACTGCTGGTGGCGACCTTCGGCAAGGCGTTCGGCGTCAGCGGCGCAGCGGTGCTGTGCGATGAGGCGACCGCCGAGTATCTGCTGCAGTTCGCCCGCCATCTGATCTACAGCACCGCGATGCCGCCGGCGCAGGCCTGTGCGCTGCAGGCGGCGCTGGCCTGCATTCGAGAGGGCGATGAACTGCGCGCCCGGCTGCAGGACAACATTCGGCGTTTCCGCCAGGGCGCGGCGCCGCTGGCGCTAACCCTGACGGATTCCGACACCGCCATCCAGCCGCTGCTGGTGGGGGACAATCAACGCGCGCTCGATCTGGCGACCCGCCTGCGCGAGCGCGGGCTGTGGGTGAGCGCCATCCGCCCGCCGACGGTGCCGCCGGGCGGCGCGCGGCTGCGCATCACCCTGACGGCGGCGCATCAGCCGCAGGACATCGATCGCCTGCTGGAGGTATTGCATGACGTCAGCCAATGACGCGGTGAACAAACAGGCGGTCGCTTCGGCCTTCAGCCGCGCCGCCGGCAGCTACGACGCCGCCGCCGCGCTGCAGCGAGACGTTGGCGAGCGCTTACTGGGGATGGGGAGTGCCCATCCGGGCGAACGGCTGCTGGATGCCGGCTGCGGCACCGGCTATTTCAGCCGCCTGTGGCGCGAGCGCGGCAAGCAGGTGACCGCGCTCGATCTGGCGCCGGGCATGCTGGACGTTGCCCGTCAACGGCAGGCGGCGCACCATTATCTGCTGGGCGATATCGAACAGGTGCCGCTGCCCGATGCGGCGATGGACATCTGTTTCAGCAGCCTGGTAGTGCAGTGGTGCAGCGATCTGCCCGCCGCGCTGGCGGAGCTGTATCGCGTGACCCGCCCCGGCGGAGTAATTTTGTTTTCCACGCTGGCGGCGGGATCGCTGCAGGAACTGGGGGACGCCTGGCAACAGGTGGACGGCGAGCGCCACGTGAACGCCTTTCTGCCGCTGGCGCAGATCCGCGCCGCCTGTGCTGACTATCGGCACGAACTGATCACGGAGCTGCGCACCCTGAACTACCCGGACGTGATGACGCTGATGCGTTCGCTCAAGGGCATCGGGGCCACGCACCTGCATCAGGGGCGCGAGGGCGGCCTGATGTCGCGTGGCCGTCTCGCCGCGCTGCAGGCGGCTTACCCGTGCCGGCAGGGGCAGTTCCCACTCAGCTATCATCTGGTTTATGGAGTGATTTATCGTGATTAAACGTTGGTTCGTGACCGGCACCGACACCGAAGTCGGTAAAACCGTCGCCAGCAGCGCCTTGCTGCAGGCCGCCAACCGGGCGGGCTACCGCAGCGCCGGTTATAAGCCGGTGGCTTCCGGCAGCGAAATGACCGCCGAGGGGCTGCGCAACGGCGATGCGCTGGCGCTGCAGGCCAACAGCGGCGTGGCGCTCCGCTACGACGAAGTGAACCCTTACGTTTTTGCCGAACCGACCTCGCCGCATATCGTCAGCGCCGATGAAGGCCGGCCGATCGAGGCGGCGCAGCTGTCCGACGGCCTGCGCCGGTTGGAGCAGCGCGCCGACTGGGTGCTGGTCGAGGGCGCGGGCGGGTGGTTTACCCCGCTGTCGGCGCAGTACACCTTCGCCGATTGGGTGCAGCAGGAGCAACTGCCGGTGATCCTGGTGGTGGGTATTAAACTGGGCTGCATCAACCACGCGGTGCTGACGGCGCAGGCGGTGCAACAGGCGGGGCTGACGCTGGCCGGTTGGATCGCCAACGACGTGACGCCGCCGGGGCGGCGGCATCAGGAATACCTGGCCACGCTGCGCCGCATGCTGCCGGCGCCGCTGCTGGGCGAAATCCCGCACCTGCCGCAGGCCGAGCGGGCGCCGCTGGGGCAGTATCTGGATATCAGCCTGCTGGCACAGTGAGAGGTTTTGACTGATTGGTAACAACGCCGGGTCTTATGATCCGGCGTTGGCTTTTACATGGCGGTAATGCAGACGTTATCGAGATAAAGCACGCCATTTTTCGCCAGGGCAAACAGGTTGAACGTCAGGATGACATGGGTCGCCCAGACCGGGACTTTTCGCCGATTGGCGTTGAAACGATATTCTGTGTACTCGGTGTAAGCATCGGCTTTCATGACGGCATCCCAGGCTGCCGGCGCGGCTTTGGCGACGATCGAGATGCCGTTGTCCGCATGCTCCTGAATACAGGCGTACTGTAGCGTCGCAAACAGATTGCCGGTGCCGCCGTTGACCGTTTTCAGGATAAAACAGGCGCCCAGCTGTTCATATTGCGCGACGGGCACGCTCACTCTCACCCCGGCGTTGGTATTGGCGTTGCCCAATTTGCTCACTTTTAGGGCGTTGCCGCCGCCGATGCCCGCGCCGGCTTCGATACCGATAGTCACCGCGTCTGAGGTAAAGGGATCGTCGATCGTGCCGCCGGTCACTTCCCAGCCGAACGGTTTGGCGGAAAAGGCGAAATCGCCGTCTTTGAGTTTGTTATTCACGGCGCCGACCAGCGTCTGGATCCCGGCGCCACCCCCACCGCCATCCAGTCGGCTATTGGCGATGACAAAGTCACCGGTACCGCTGAAATAGCGACCGCTGGCGGTTCTTACGCCATAGAACTTCACGCTGTCGACGATAATCCCGCTACTGCCGGTCTCGGCATAAAACAGCGACGCTTGCGCCAGTCGGCCGCCGGCGACGATGATTTCGCCGCCGTGAATCAACAGCGATGCGTTTTGATTGGCGCTGCAGCGGAAGGGGATATCTGTGAGCGGGCTATTGCCGTTGTTGAATTCCATATGGCAGCCATGTAGCTCAATGCTACCGGCTTCGACGTAGGCTATCGAACCGGCATAGTCGATCGAGGTGCCGAACAGGCGGAAGGCGCCGTTGGGGTTGGCGTTGCGAACGGCCAACCCCTGGGAATTGCCGAGGGTGCCACCGAAGAAGTTGATACCTTCACCGAAGTTTTGGGCTCCGCTGCTCGTTGAGGGCATATGCAGACTTTCAAAACAGCGGATGACTTCACAAGCATAGTGGTGGGCGATATAGGCATTGGTGCCATAGTACAGGCCGTAGTAGAAGCCGGAAACATAGACGTTATTGACCGAGAAGTTGCCCAGCGGCCCTTCAGGCGAATGGAAACGGATACCATCGGTGTAGTTGTATTCGGTCGGGGTTTCATCCTTGCCTTTGTTAATTTTGGCGCCAATGCCTTTGACGGTGAAATCTTTTAAGATCGGCGCCGGTCGAATAGGAACGTTGTTATCCAGTGCGCCGCTGCTGGTATAGCAACGCAGGAAATAGTTATGGTCGCTTTCCGTGCCGTTGGGGATGATGGCGTTGATGCTGACGCCGTTGCCGTCAAGATAAACGAAGCCGACATTGATATCGGTTTTCGGCGCGGTCCAGGTGGCAAAAGGCGCGGCGAATCTGACGATCGTCGGGCGTTTTAACGTGTTGATGATGAAATCCTGCGCACTGACCAGTTCATCACGTGAGCTGACATAAATACCTTCGACATTGAGTCGTTCCTGCAGGCTCCAGTTTTTGTTGCGCAAATCCGCGTATTGAATAAATGCCGCGTTGTTGTCTGTCATGCTTACATCCCTCGATATTGTGGTGTCGGTGTGACCCCTATCGAGTATGAAAAGACGGCGGGCCCATGCCTATTGGGCGCAGACCGGCCGTGACTGATACAACAGCAACCTAATCGCTAACCTGAGCGCTCACTCTGCCAGCCCTGCGCCGATCAACGCCTCATCCAGCTGCGCCAGCGCGCCGTGCGCCACCGTGCGCCCGCTGTCCAACAGGCAAAAACGGTCCGCCACCCGGCGCACGAACGGCAGCTGATGTTCCACCAGTAAAATGGTCATGCCCCATTCGCGGTTGAGTCGGCGGATCACGTTGCCGATGTCGGCAGCTATCGAGGGGGGGACGCCCGCCGTCGGTTCGTCGAGGATCAGCAGCGCCGGCTCCTGGGCCAGCGCCCGGCCAATCGCCAGCTGGCGTTGGGCGCCCACGCAAAGATCGCCGGCGCGGTGCGCACGCATCTGGCGCAAATGGGGAAACAGGCTGTAGATCAGCGGCGGAATGCGGCGAGGGGCGCCGCGCCCGGCCATTTGCGCCACCTGCAGATTCTCCTCCACGCTCAGCTGCGAGAAGAGCTGCCGCCCCTGGGGCACGTGGCTGATGCCCAGCGCGGCGCGGCGCTCCATCGGCTGCAGCAACAGGTTTTGCGGCGGCTGATCCGCCGGCTGCCAGGTCATGCTGCCGCTCACCACCGGCACATGCCCCATAATGCAGTTGACCAGCGTGGTCTTGCCCACGCCGTTGCGGCCGAGCAGCACGGTGCACTGGCCGCGTGGCAGCTCCAGGTTGATGTCCCACAGGGTGTGGTTCTGCCCGTAAAATTGATTGACCGATCTCAGGCTCAGCATTTGGCATTCTCCTCATAGACGCCCGTTTCACTCGTTGGCGGGGACTGCAAAGGCCGCATGCGCGGCGAATTTCCCGAGTGTGGCAATGTCTGGAACAAAATGCCGTCCGTCTAATGAGCCAGAGCAAGGTCTGCGGTAGACGGAATGACAGTCAATATGTCGTTAAAAACGACGCTTGTGACGACTTGGTGTCGTTCTTGCGCTTTTACGGGCGATAGCGCCGCGGAGATTACGCGTCGCGGCAGGCAGCGCATCATGCTGTCGCACCGCGTTTATACGCAGGAAGATAAAGCAACTCTCAGGCCAGTTTTGCCGCCGGGTGAAAACGGGGATTGTTATCGCCTTGTTAACCACGCGTCAGGCCTGACAGGCGCTGCCGTGGCGGCCCGAAAATACGCGGGGAAGTTAACCCGGACGTTTTTTGCACTCTTGTGGTGCTCTTTGGTCAGGGCATGGTGCAAGGCGTTGCCCTGCCGTCAAGAGCGATCCGCGTGAAAGGGGCCAATGCGATTTTGGCAATGGGGATTTTTAGTATTAATCGGCATAAACAAAGCGATATTTTTATGAAAAAATAACTAAAAAAGGCATTTTGGCGAGTGTAAAGGGCGAAAAGCTTTCTTTCTGTAACTCCCGCCCCGGGCGGGGCGGTGAGAGTTATCCACTATTCCTGTGGATAACCTTGTGTATTAGATTTAGAAAAACGCTGTAAAGCGAGAGCCGACGCGGGTTCTGTTCGCTTTGTCCGCATTCTCGTCTTTTTATTAATATTATTAAATATCAATAATTTAATTAAAATCAAGACGCAGGGGTATTGATCAGGCCTCTATGTATGATTTTTCGACGCGGTGCTATCAATAAGTTAATTCGCGGCAAGTTCTGGGGATAAATCTGTTATTGACAATAAAAATGTCACCGGGCTGTAACGCCACGGTGCAGCGGCGTTGCTGCGGCGTCGATCCCAGCGACGAATCCGCTTGAAGCTGGTTTTATATCCAGTATCATGGGCACTGGCGCAAATCGCCGACACTTTCCATAATTAGGGGCCATGCCCGGCGCAGAGCCGGCTGGCCGCCTGAGCGCGCGCATCTCCACAGGGTAGCCGAGCAATGAGTAAACTTTTCAAACTGCATTCAGAGTTCAAACCGGCCGGCGATCAGCCGGAAGCCATCCGCAAGCTGGAAGAGGGGCTGGAAGACGGCCTGGCGCACCAGACGCTGCTGGGGGTCACCGGTTCGGGCAAGACATTCACCATCGCCAACGTGATAGCCGATCTGAATCGGCCGACCATGGTGCTGGCGCCGAACAAGACGCTGGCGGCGCAGCTGTACGGTGAAATGAAAGAGTTTTTCCCGGAGAATGCGGTGGAATACTTCGTCTCCTACTACGACTACTACCAGCCGGAAGCCTATGTGCCCAGCTCCGACACCTTCATTGAAAAAGACGCTTCGGTGAACGAGCACATCGAGCAGATGCGTCTTTCCGCCACCAAGGCGCTGCTGGAACGGCGCGACGTGGTGGTGGTGGCGTCGGTGTCGGCGATCTACGGCCTGGGCGATCCGGATCTTTACCTGAAGATGATGCTGCACCTGACCCAGGGTATGATCATCGATCAACGATCCATTTTGCGCCGGCTGGCGGAGCTGCAGTACTCCCGCAACGATCAGGCCTTCCAGCGCGCTACCTTCCGCGTGCGCGGCGAGGTGATTGACATTTACCCGGCGGAGTCGGACGAGCTGGCGCTGCGCGTCGAGCTGTTCGACGATGAAGTGGAACGGCTGTCGCTGTTCGATCCGCTGACCGGGCAGATCGAGCAGGTGGTGCCGCGTTTTACCATCTACCCGAAATCGCACTACGTGACGCCGCGTGAGCGGATCATGCAGGCGATGGAAGAGATCAAGGTCGATCTGGCGGACCGCCGCAAGGTGCTGCTGGCCAACAACAAGCTGCTGGAAGAGCAGCGCCTGACGCAGCGCACCCAGTTCGATCTGGAAATGATGAACGAGCTGGGTTACTGCTCGGGCATCGAAAACTACTCGCGCTACCTGTCCGGGCGCGCCGAGGGCGAGCCGCCGCCGACGCTGTTCGACTACCTGCCGGCGGACGGCCTGCTGGTGGTCGACGAATCCCACGTCACCATTCCGCAGATCGGCGCGATGTTCAAGGGCGACCGCGCGCGTAAAGAAACGCTGGTGGAGTACGGCTTCCGCCTGCCGTCGGCGCTGGACAACCGCCCCTTGCGCTTCGAGGAGTTCGAGGCGCTGGCGCCGCAGACCATCTATGTCTCCGCGACGCCGGGCAAATATGAGCTGGAGAAATCCGGCGGCGATCTGATCGATCAGGTGGTGCGGCCGACCGGGCTGCTGGATCCGATCGTGGAGGTGCGGCCGGTCGCCACCCAGGTGGACGATCTGCTCTCCGAGATCCGCAAGCGCGCGGCGATCAACGAGCGCGTGCTGGTGACCACCCTGACCAAACGCATGGCGGAAGACCTGACCGAATATCTGGAAGAGCATGGCGAGCGCGTGCGCTACCTGCACTCGGACATCGATACCGTGGAACGGGTCGAAATCATCCGTGACCTGCGTCTGGGCGAGTTCGACGTGCTGGTGGGCATCAACCTGTTGCGTGAGGGGCTCGACATGCCTGAGGTGTCGCTGGTGGCGATTCTGGACGCCGACAAGGAAGGCTTCCTGCGTTCCGAGCGTTCGCTGATCCAGACCATCGGCCGCGCGGCGCGTAACCTGAACGGCAAGGCGATCCTGTATGGCGATCGCATCACCGATTCGATGGCCAAGGCGATCGGCGAAACCGAGCGGCGCCGCGCCAAGCAGCAGGCCTACAACGAAGCCAACGGCATCGTGCCGCAGGGGCTGAACAAGAAGATCGGCGATATTCTGCAGATCGGCCAGCCGGTCAACCGCGGCAAAAACAAAGGCAAAGGCAAGGCGCTGGACGGCGCCGCGCCGCTTCAGAACCTCACGCCGAAAGCGCTGGATCAGAAAATTCGCGATCTGGAGGCGCAAATGTACACCCACGCGCAAAACCTGGAGTTCGAACAGGCCGCTGCGCTGCGCGACGAGATCCACCAGCTGCGCGAGCAGTTCATCGCGATTTCCTGACCGTTGGATGGCGCCCGCGCCGCGGGCGTCAAAATTCCTTGTCGGCTGCGCCAAAGCTGTTATGGTGTGCGGCCCGATTTGACCACGAAGAGTACCGAACATGAGCCAACACCAGTCCAAAGACCCGCTGCACGGCGTGACGCTGGAGCAACTGCTGACTAAACTGGTGGATCACTACGGTTGGTCCGAGCTGGGCGCGCGCATTCGCATCAACTGCTTCCGCAGCGATCCGAGCATCAAGTCCAGCCTGAAGTTTTTGCGTCGTACGCCCTGGGCGCGCAAAGAAGTGGAAGATCTGTATATCGATATGGTCAGCCATCCCGCCCCAGCCAGCGATAATCCCTGGCTGCGTGGGCGGGACGGTTAAATTCGGTCAGCGGCGCGCGGCCAGCTCCACCAGTGCGTGATCCAGCGCCTGGCGCAGCAGCTGACGATCGTGGCGGTAGGGAATGTCGCTCGCTTCCAGCGGTTCCTTAATCACCACCCGATCCTGCACTTCACTGGCGTCCACCGACGGGCCGACGATCAGCGCATCGATCATCCGGCGCCCTATCTTCTCTTCCATCAGCGTCAGCTTATCCTTTAATGACAGCGCCGCGGCGGCCACGCTCAGCTCGCGGCCGAGGTTACCGATATAGATCATGCTGGCGCTGCTGCGGCGCAGCGCCTGGGTGAGATCGTCCAGCAGCAGGAGCGGCATCAGGCTGGTGAGGAAACTGCCCGGCCCGATCAGGATCACGTCGGCCTGTGCGATGGCGTCCAGCGCTTCGCGCGTGGCGTTGACCGGCGGCGACAGCATCAGCTCCTGCGGCATATGGGTCAGCTGGTCGACATTCACTTCACCGTAAACATGGTTGCCTTCGTGATCGTGCGCCATCAAATCCACCGGCTGCTCCGACATCGGGATCAGCGCCGCGTCCACCTTCAGCAGGCTGCGCACCAGGTTGATCGCTTCCAGCGGGCGCACGCTCAGGTGATCCAGCGCTTTCAGCATCAGGTTGCCGAGGTTGTGGCCGGCCAGCTCACCGTTGCCGCTGAAGCGGTATTCGAACATCGCCGAGGCGACGCTTGGTTCGGTGATCAGCTGGTTGAGACAGTTACGGGTATCGCCCCAGGCAATGCCGCCTTCCGAACGGCGGATACGGCCGGTGGAACCGCCGTTGTCGGTGGTGGTGACGATGCCGGTCAGGCGGGAGCCTAAGGACGACAGGGCCGACATCACACGGCCCAGGCCGTGTCCGCCGCCTAACGCCACCACGCGGTCGAGATCGGCCAGGGTACGATTACGCATAAATTTCCTTACAAAGGGGCTGAACTGCCCGCATAAGGTAGCGGATCCGGCATAAAAACGCGATAAGAGTGTCATTTGCGTGATTCCGGTCAATTCGTCCGCGCAAGTGATGTTTATCATGGTTTACCAGAATACGCGGCGTCTAAAAACGCTGTATAGACAATTATATAGCGAATTTACGCGTTGGCTATCGTTGCCGATTAGCGCTAGAATTCTGCTGAAAACCACGGTTTCGTTCCGGCTACTCAAGGTAGCGGGAAGAGAAATCAAACTCCTAGCCCCTGCGCCTACGTTGTTCATCCGGAACGATATGGCGCCTGGGCCGTGGCGAAGTCAGCCACCAGGGTGCAGAGGGGAAACGCTCGCATCTCCCGACTTTGGAAAGGTGTTATGGTGCCGCAACTCATTGATGCTTATGAGCGCAAGTTCTATTACCTGCGCTTGTCGATCACCGACGTGTGCAACTTTCGTTGCACCTATTGTCTGCCCGACGGCTACAAGCCGAGCGGCAGCCCGAAAAGCTTCCTGTCGCTGGATGAAATCCGCCGCGTCAGCCGCGCGTTCGCCGAACTGGGCACCGAAAAGGTGCGCCTGACCGGCGGCGAGCCTTCGCTGCGCCGCGATTTTACCGAGATCATCGCCGCCGTGCGGGAAAACCCGGCCATCCGTACCCTGGCTGTCACCACCAACGGCTACCGTCTGGCGCGCGACGTCGCCGCCTGGCGTGACGCCGGTCTGACGGCGATTAACGTCAGCGTCGACAGCCTGGATCCCCGCCAGTTTCACGCCATCACCGGTCAGGACAAGTTCCGCCAGGTGATGGACGGCATCGACGCCGCCTTCAGCGCCGGTTTCAGCAAGGTTAAGGTCAACGCGGTGCTGATGCGCGACGTTAACCACCAGCAGCTCGGCGCCTTTCTCGCCTGGATCAAAGACCGGCCTATCCAGCTGCGTTTTATCGAACTGATGGAAACCGGCGAGGGCGGCGAGCTGTTTCGCAAACACCACGTTTCCGGCGAAGTGATTCGCCGGCAGCTGGAGCAGCAGGGCTGGCAGCGCCAGGCGCGCGGCCGCAGCGACGGCCCGGCGCAGGTGTTCAGCCACCCGGACTACCAGGGTGAGGTGGGTCTTATCATGCCGTATGAGAAAGACTTCTGCGCCAGCTGCAACCGGCTGCGCGTTTCTTCCATCGGCAATCTGCACCTGTGCCTGTTCGGTGAGCAGGGGCTGCCCCTGCGCGATCTGCTGGCAGAGGACGGCCAGCTCGACGCGCTGAAGGCGCGCATCCAGAGCGGGCTGCTGAGCAAGAAGCAGACCCATTTCCTGCATCAGGGCAACAGCGGGATCACCCAGAACCTGTCGTTTATCGGCGGCTGACAGCCAATAGGAGCCTATTGAACCATGAGCCATGCGAGCAGCGAGTTTATTCCGGCGCATATCGCCATCCTGACCGTGTCCGACAGCCGCGGCGCGGCGGAAGACACCTCCGGCCAATATCTGCAGGAAGCGGCGCAGGAAGCCGGCCATCAGGTGGTGGATCGCGCCATCGTCAAAGATGACATTTACCAGATCCGCGCGCGGGTTTCCGCCTGGATCGCCGATGACAACGTGCAGGCGGTGCTGATCACCGGCGGCACCGGTTTTACCGCCCGCGACAATACGCCGGAAGCGCTGCTGCCGCTGTTCGACAGAGAGGTGGAAGGGTTCGGCGAACTGTTCCGCATGGTGTCGTACGAAGAGATCGGCACCGCGACGATCCAGTCGCGCGCGCTGGCCGGCCTGGCCAACCGCACGGTGATCTTCGCCATGCCGGGCTCCACCCGCGCCTGCCGCACCGCCTGGGTGCGGATTATCGAAGAGCAGTTGGACGCGCGTCATCGCCCGTGCAACTTCCAGCCCCATTTGAAGAAGCCCTGAGTCATGACACAGCTAACCCACATTAACGCCGCCGGCGAAGCCCATATGGTTGACGTTTCCGCCAAGGCCGAAACGGTGCGCGAGGCGCGCGCCGAAGCCTTCGTCGAGATGCTGCCCGCCACGCTGGCGATGATCGTCGACGGCAGCCATCACAAGGGCGACGTGTTCGCCACGGCGCGCATCGCCGGCATTCAGGCGGCCAAACGCACCTGGGAGCTGATCCCGCTGTGCCACCCGCTGATGCTGAGCAAGGTCGAAGTGCAGCTGGAGGCGCAAACGCAGCACAACCGGGTGCGCATCGAAACCTGCTGCCGGTTGACCGGCAAAACCGGCGTCGAGATGGAGGCGCTGACCGCCGCCTCGGTGGCGGCATTGACCATCTACGACATGTGCAAAGCGGTACAGAAAGACATGGTGATCGGCCCGGTGCGCCTGCTGGCGAAAAGCGGCGGCAAATCCGGCGATTTTAAGGTGAACGTATGATCGATATTCTTTTCTTCGCGCAGGTGCGCGAACTGGTGGGCACCGGCGGCCTGTCGATGCCGGCGGATTACCCGACCGTCGAGGCGCTGCGCCAGGCGCTGTGCGCGCGCGGCGATCGCTGGGCGCTGGCGCTGGAGTCCGGCAAGCTGTTGGCGGCGGTCAATCAGTCGCTGGTGGCGGCGGACCATCCGCTGCGCGCCGGCGATGAAGTGGCCTTCTTCCCGCCGGTCACCGGGGGGTAAGCATGGAAAATACCCGCATTCGCGTGGGCGAGGCGCCGTTCAACGTCGGCGACGAGTACCAGTGGCTGGCGCAGTGCGACGCCGATGGCGCGGTGGTGACCTTCACCGGCAAGGTGCGCAACCATAATCTGGGTGACGACGTCAGCGCGCTGACGCTGGAACACTACCCCGGCATGACCGAGAAGGCGCTGGCGGAGATCGTGGCCGAGGCGCGCAGCCGTTGGCCGCTGCAGCGGGTGACGGTGATCCACCGCGTCGGCGCGCTGTATCCCGGCGACGAGATCGTGTTCGTCGGCGTGACCGGCGCGCACCGCAGCATGGCGTTCGCCGCCAGCGAGTTCATCATGGACTACCTGAAGACCCGCGCGCCGTTCTGGAAGCGCGAAGCCACCGGCCAGGGCGATCGTTGGGTCGATGCCCGCGACAGCGATCGCGAGGCCGCGCAGCGCTGGCACGACGCGGCTAAATAACGCGTCAACAGCGGAAACAAATCAAGACCTTTGCCGCTTTCGCCCGGCATATTCTGTGGTACGCTTATAGCAGGCGAAGCCCCGTTCGCGGGGCTTCGGAATCTTGTTTACTACGCAAAAGGTAACCGTCATGGACCGATATCCACGCTCTAATGGTTCAATCGTCGAACGTGCCAACAGCGGCATTCAGGCCTACATGGCGCAGGTTTACGGCTGGATGACCTGCGGTCTGCTGCTGACGGCGTTCGTTTCCTGGTATGCGGCCAACACGCCCGCGATCCTCAACTTCATCTTCTCCAGCCAGATCACCTTCTTCGGTCTGATCATCGCCCAACTGGCGCTGGTGTTCGTGATCTCCGGCATGGTCAACCGCCTGAGCGGCGCGGTGGCCACTTCGCTGTTCATGCTGTACTCGGCGCTGACCGGGCTGACGCTGTCGAGCATCTTCATCGCCTACACCTACAGCTCGATCGCCAGCACCTTCGTGGTCACCGCCGGCATGTTCGGCGCCATGAGCCTGTACGGTTACACCACCAAGCGCGATCTGAGCGGCTTCGGCAGCATGCTGTTCATGGCGCTGATCGGCATCGTGCTGGCCTCGCTGGTGAACATCTGGCTGAAAAGCACCGCGCTGATGTGGGCGATTACCTACATCGGGGTGGTGGTGTTCGTCGGCCTGACCGCGTACGACACGCAAAAACTCAAGGCGATGGGCGAGCAGCTGAACGCCGATGATAAAGACAGCTTCCGCAAGTACGCCATCGTCGGCGCGCTGACGCTGTATCTCGACTTCATCAACCTGTTCCTGATGTTGCTGCGTATCTTCGGCAACCGTCGCTAAACCCGTGGCCTTTCAAGCAGTAGCTTGAAATCCACAGGACTTACCGGGCTCTGCATGTGACATGCAGAGCTTTTTTTATGCGATTTTGCGGCGGAACAGCGCGTAGGCGGCGCTGCCGGTGGTGGCGGTGATCACCAGCAGCGGCCACAGGCTGTGCCAGATGATGTCGAAGCTGGCGTCCTTCAGGTAGATCTGCTTGGTGATGTCGGTGAAGTGGCGTATCGGGTTGACCCAGGTAAGATCCTGCAGCCACACCGGCATATTCTCCACCGGCGAGACGTAACCCGAGAGCAGGATCGCCGGCATCATGAACACGAACACGCCGATAAACGCCTGCTGCTGAGTGGCGCACAGCGACGAGATCAGCAGGCCGAAACCGACCAGCGACAGCCCGTAGATCAGCATGGTGGCATAGAACAGCAGCAGCGATCCGGCGAACGGGATCTGGTACAGGAAGATGCCGATCAGCAGCACGATGCTGGCCTGGAAGCTGGCGACGATCAGCGCCGGCACCGCCTTGCCGATAAAGATCTGCCAGGTGGTGAGCGGCGAGACCAGCAGCTGTTCCAGCGTGCCCTGTTCGCGTTCGCGCGCCACCGACAGCGAGGTGACGATCAGCACGCCAATGGTGGTGATCATGGCGATCAGCGACGGCACCACGAACCATTTATAGTCCAGATTCGGGTTATACCAATTGCGCACCACCAGCTCGCTGTTGTTGGGTTTGGCGCGGTTGCCGAGCAGCTCGTTCTGATATTGCTGCACGATCTGCTGCACGTAGTTGGCGGCGATCTGCGCGCTGTTGGAGTTGCGCCCATCGAGCAGCAGCTGCAGCGGCGCGGTGTTGCCGGTGGCGATATCGCGCGAGAACTGCGCCGGGAAGCGGATCAGCAGCAGCGCCCGCTGGTTGTCGATGGTGGTCTTTATTTCCTGCGGGCTGCGCAGCAGCAGCACGTGTTGAAAGGCCTTGGCCTTGGCGAAGCGCTGGGTCAGCTCCACCGAGGCCTGGCCGCTGTCCTCGCTGTAGACCGCGATGGTGGCGTTGGTGACTTCCAGCGTCGCGGCGAACGGGAACAGCAGCACCTGCAGGATCACCGGCATGATTAAAATGGCGCGGGTTTGCGGATCGCGCAGCAGCGCCTGCATTTCCTTGATGATGAGCGTCAACAGACGATGAAACATCGCTCTTTCTCCTCAATCCAGCCGGCGCTGGGTTTTCCAGGCCGTCAGGCCGATGAACACCACGGCGGAAGCGATCAGGAACAGCAGATTGATCAGCAGCACGGTGCCGACGTTGCCCGCCAGGAACAGCGTTTGCAGCGTGCTGACGAAGTAGCGCGCCGGAATGATATAGGTCACCGCACGCACGATGGCCGGCATGCTGTCGATCTGGAAGATGAAGCCGGACAGCATGATCGAAGGCAGGAAGGCGGCGTTCAGCGCCACCATCGCCGCATTGAACTGATTGCGGGTGAGGGTGGAGATCAGCAGACCCATGCCGAGGGTGCTGGCGAGAAACAGGCTGCTGATCAGCAGCAGGATCGGCAGGGAGCCGCGATAGGGCACGCCGAGCACCCATACCGCCACCGCCATGCACAGCGCCATCGCGGCCATGCCGAGGAAGTAATAAGGGATCAGCTTGGAGAGCAACAGCTCGCTGCGCGTCACCTGGGTGGACAGCAGGGCCTCCATGGTGCCGCGCTCCCATTCGCGGGCGATCACCAGCGAGGTGAGAATGGCGCCGATCACCGTCATGATGATGGTGATGGCGCCGGGAATGATGTAGTGCCGGCTGATGGCCGCCGGGTTGAACCAGTAGCGCATCTGTACGTCAATCAGCGGTTTGTCGCTGTTCCCCCGATCGATGGCGCGCTGCTGCTGCCAAATTTGCCATACGCCCTGGGCATAGCCCTGCACGAAGTTGGCGGTGTTCGGCTCGCTGCCGTCGGTGATGATCTGGATAGGGGCGCTGTCGTGCGGGCGCGCCATGCGCTGGTCGAAATCCACCGGGATCACCACCAGGCCGCGGATCGTGCCGGCCTGCATCTGCTGGATCAGCTGTTGGCGGTTGTCGCTGATGGTCGGTTCGATATAGGGCGAGCCGGCGAACGCCTGGGCCAGATCGCGCGCGTCTTCGCTCTGCTGCTCCATCAGAATGCCCAGATGCAGCTTGCTGGAGTCCAGGTTGATGCCGTAGCCGAAGATAAACAGCAACATCAGCGGGATGACGAAGGCGATCAGGCCGCTGCTGGGATCGCGCAGTATCTGCCGCGTTTCCTTCAGGCACAGCGCGCGCAGCCGGCGCCAGGAGAAGCCGCCGTCGTCGATTGGGGTGCGGTTATCGCTCACCGTGATTCCTCCTCATCGTAACCCTGCACCAGCTCGATAAATGCCTGCTCCATCGAGGGGTTGGGATTGTCGTCGCGCGCCACCTGCTGTTTGAGATCGTCCGGCGTGCCGGCGGCGATGATTTTGCCGCGGTACACCAGGCCGATGCGGTCGCAGTACTCCGCTTCGTCCATAAAGTGGGTGGTCACCATCACCGTGACGCCCTTGTCGACCATGCCGTTGATGTGCAACCAGAACTCGCGCCGCGTCAGTGGATCGACGCCGGAAGTCGGTTCGTCGAGGAACAGGATATCCGGTTCGTGCATCAGCGCGCAGGCCAGCGCCAGGCGCTGTTTGAAGCCGAGCGGCAGCGCGTCCGGCGTCTGATTGAGGATCGGCGCGAAGTTGAAGGCGCGCGACATCTCGTCGATTTTGTCGCGCTGCGCCTTGCCGCTCAGGCCGTAGACGCCGGAGAAGAACTTCAGGTTCTGCGCCACCGTCAGGTTGCCGTACAGCGAGAATTTTTGCGCCATGTAGCCGAGGCGCTGGCGCGCCTGGCCGGAGCTGGTCTTGAGATCCATCCCCAGCACCAGCGCCTTACCGCTGGAGGGGATCAGCAGGCCGCACATCATTTTAAAGGTGGTGGACTTGCCGGCGCCGTTCGGCCCGAGCAGGCCGAAAATTTCGCCGCGCCGCACCTGGAAATCAACGTGATCGGTAGCGGCGAAGTCGCCGAATTTTTTGGTCAGCTGCACCGCTTCGATCACCGTTTCACCGCTTTCGCCGTTGACGGTCGGCATGATCTCCGCCAGCGCCGAGCGGTGGTTGGGGCCGCCGCCGAGCAGATCGATAAACGCATCCTCGAAGCGCGGATCCGCTTCGTCCAGTTCGGCCTCCGGCAGATCCAGCGCCTGCAACAGCTGCCGGTGATCTTCGCCTTCCTTCAGAATCAGGCGCAGATACTTGCCCTGGATCACCCCATCGGTGACCGCCGGCAGGCAGATCGCCCGCTGCAGCAGCGATCGATGGCTGCCGGGGGGCGCGGCGATCAACACCGTGCGCCCGGCCATACGGCGGGTCAGCTCCTGCGGCGCGCCGCTGAATAGCAGCTCGCCCTCGTTGAGCAGCAGCACTTCGCGGCACTGTTCGGCCTCATCGAGATAAGAGGTGCTCCACAGGATCAACATGCCGTCGTTGGCCAGTTCGTGCACCATGCGCCACAGCTCGCGGCGCGAGATCGGGTCGACGCCGACGCCCGGCTCATCCAGCAACAGCACCTGAGGTTCGCCCACCAGCGTGCAGGCCAGGCCGAGTTTCTGCTTCATACCGCCGGACAGCTTGCCCGCCAGGCGCTCGGTGAAGCGGGTCAGATCGGTGAATTTCAACAGCCGCTCGAAGGTCTGGCGGCGAAGATCGCCGGTGACGCCGCGCAGATCGGCGTACAGCGTCAGGTTCTCCATCACCGTCAGATCCTCATACAGCCCGAACTTCTGCGGCATGTAGCCGAGGATCGCGTGCAGTTGACGATCCTGCGCGATCGGATCCAGCCCGGCGACCCGCAGTTTGCCGCTGCTGGGCTGCAGCAGCCCGGCCAGCATGCGCAGCAGGGTGGTTTTGCCGGCGCCATCCGGGCCGACCAGCCCGATCACCGCGCCGCTGCGCAGGGTGGTGGTCAGGCTGGCGACCGCCGGTTTCTCAAGCGACGGGAAGCGCTTCTCCAGCCCTTCCAGCTCAATGGTGTGCGCCTGTTCCATGGCCGGCCTCAGGGTTTGGCGAAGCGCAGGGTGACCGGCATGCCCTGGCGCAGCGCGTCGTCGGCGTCGGTGACGATCACCCGCAGGCGGTACACCAGATCGGTGCGCAGATCCGGCGTTTCAACGCTTTTCGGCGTGAATTCCGCGGTCGGCGAGACGAAACCGATCTTGCCGTGGTAAGGCTTGTCGGGGCGGCCGTCGGTGTAGATCTCCAGTTCGGTGCCGGGGACCGCCTGGTTCAGGCTGGTTTCGTTGACGTAGGCGCGCACCCACACCGGCCGGGTCAGCGACAGGGTGAAGACCGTGCCGCCGGCGCCGAGCATGGTGCCCGGCTCCACCGCGCGGGTCAGCACCGTACCGGCGGAAGGGGAGACCAGCGTGGCGTCTTGCAGGTTCAACTGCGCCTGTGCCAGCGCCGCCTCGCTCTGCGCCACGTCGGCCTTGGCCTGTTCGATTTCTTGCGGGCGGTTGCCGCTGAGGTATTGCGACAGCTTGTCTTTCGCCGCCTGCAGGTTGGCCTGCGCCTGATTGCGGGCGGTGCGCGCATCCTCCAGCGCGTCGGCGGAGGTGGCGTTTTTCGCCCACAGCCCCTGCTGGCGTTTCAGGAAGCTGTCGGCGTAGGCGAAGGCGGACTGGCGCTGCGCCATTTCCGACCGTACCTGGGCGATCTCTTCGCTGCGGTAGCCGGCCTGCAGCAGCGACAGCTTGGCGCGCGCGCTGCCGACGTTGGCTTCGGCTTGCTGCAGCGCGTTGCGGTAGGGCGCGTCGTCCAGTTTGCCGAGCAGCTGGCCCGGCTGAACGGCATCGCCTTCATCCACCGTCAGCGACGCCAGGCGGCCATCGACGCGAAAGCCGAGGTTCACCGTGCGGATGTCGACGTTGCCGTACAGCGTCAGCGGCTTATCCTGCTGTTGTTGGTAATGCCATACCCCGTAAGCGGCGGCCGCGATCAGCAGAATTAACAACACGATCAAGGCACTGCGTTTTTTGTTCATAACACTCCCTGCCTGAATTTACGCGCCGTGACGTTGGCGCAGCCCGGTAACCAGAATCTCAATATGTTCGCTCAGCACGGCGCCGATCTGCGCCGCTTCGTCCTCGCCAATGGCTTGCCAGCCGGCCTGGCGGCGGATGGTTTCGCGCGCCACGCGAAACGACAGCACCTCGCCGATCAGCGCGTGGGTATGCAGCACGAGGCGGGTCGCCTGGTCGTCGATGCCGGTCGCGGCTGCCAGCAGGCGGCATAGCCGCGCGTGCATCGGCGCGATCACCTGGCTGTGGATCAGCGGGTAGGCCTCGGTCGGGGCGAGCTGTTCGCGCGACATGATTTTGCTCAGGTTCAGCGTGTGCGGCTGGGTCATCAGTTCGCTGAAGGCCAGCAGGCCACGCTGCAGCAAACGCAGCGCCGCGTCGGGTGAGCGCTGCGCGGCGGACTGTTGCCAGAAGCGATCGACCTCCTCGGCCAGCGGGGCGAACGCCTGCTGGATGAAATCGGCGAGCGACTGCGCCACGGCCAGGTACAGCCCCTCTTTGGAGTTGAAGTAATAGGTGATGGCGGCGATATTCTGGCCGGCGCGTTGGGCGATGTCGCGGGTGGTGGCGCCCTGCAGGCCGCATTCGCCGAACAGTTCGGTCGCCGCGGCGAGCAGCTGCCGGCGCGTTTGCTCGCCGCGCGCTCGGCCGGCGGCCTGATGAGGGACGGAAGCTGGCATGGGGCACGCTCAAAGTTAATCAATCATATGATTAACTTTATGCCAGATTGTTTAAAACGCAACCGCTAATCACAATGAGTTATGTGATCGGCTTCAGACAATGCTGAATTTACGGCAGATTGTGCTCTGGGTGCGTAAAAGTGCTTTTTATTGCGCGACTTCTGTTACAATCGCCGCCTGGTGCACTGCAGTTTGTGCCAATCCCTCGTGGTCATGCTTAATGCCCCGTCTGATCATCCTCCCAGGAAACTGCACCGAACACCGTTAGGTTAGGGGGGATCTGGAGTTTTTCTCTTTATGTCATTTGAAACCCTCGGCTTAAGTGCTGAAATTGTGCGCGCTGTTGAAGAACAGGGCTATCGCGAACCGACGCCAATTCAGCGTCAGGCTATCCCTGTCGTGCTGGAAGGTCGTGACCTGATGGCCAGCGCCCAGACCGGCACCGGTAAAACCGCCGGTTTTACCCTGCCGCTGTTGCAGCTGCTGAGCAAGCATGACCATCCGGTCAAGGGCCGTCGCCCGGTGCGCGCGCTGATCCTGACGCCAACCCGTGAGCTGGCGGCGCAGATCGGCGAAAACGTCGATGCCTACAGCAAACACCTGCGCCTGCGTTCGCTGGTGGTGTTTGGCGGCGTGAGCATCAACCCGCAGATGATGAAGCTGCGCGGCGGCGTCGATATCCTGGTGGCAACGCCGGGCCGTCTGCTGGATCTGGAACATCAGAACGCGGTTGACCTGTCCAAAATCGAAATTCTGGTGCTGGACGAAGCGGACCGCATGCTGGACATGGGCTTTATCCACGACATCCGCCGCGTGCTGGCCAAGCTGCCGACCAAGCGTCAGAACCTGCTGTTCTCCGCGACCTTCTCCGACGACATCAAGGCGCTGGCCAACAAGCTGCTGCACAACCCGGCTTCGGTAGAAGTGGCGCGCCGCAACACCGCGTCTGAGCAGATCGAGCAGAGCGTGCACTTCGTCGACAAGAAGCGTAAGCGGGAACTGCTGTCGCAGATGATCGGCGAAGGCGATTGGAAGCAGGTGCTGGTGTTTACCCGCACCAAGCACGGCGCCAACCACCTGGCGGAGCAGCTGAACAAAGACGGTATCACCGCAGCGGCGATCCACGGCAACAAGAGCCAGGGCGCCCGTACCCGTGCGCTGGCCGACTTCAAAGACGGCCGCATCCGCGTGCTGGTGGCGACCGACATCGCGGCGCGCGGCCTGGATATCGACCAGCTGCCGCACGTGGTGAACTATGAGCTGCCTAACGTGCCGGAAGACTACGTGCACCGCATCGGCCGTACCGGCCGCGCGGAGCGCACCGGCGAAGCTATCTCGCTGGTGTGCGTGGATGAGCACAAGCTGCTGCGCGACATCGAGCGGCTGCTGAAGCGTGAAATTCCACGCATCGCGCTGCCGGGTTACGATCCGGATCCGACCATCAAGGCCGAGCCGATCATCAACGGCCGCCAGGGTGGCGGACGCGGCGCCCCGCGCGGCAACGGCGGTGGCCAGCGTTCCGGTAACGGCGGCGGTCAGCGCAGCGGCAACGCGAACGGCGGCCAGCGTGAAAACCGCGGCAACGGCAACGGTAACGCCCGCCCGCAGGGTGATGGCCAGCGCCGTTCCGGCGCACCGGCTTCGCGTCGCCCACGCAACCGCAAACCGGCTGAATAAGCCTGATTGCTCAAAGAGTAAGCCGCCGATACGGGCGGCTTTTTTTTTGCCTGGCGGAACGGCATTTTCGTACTAGGCTGGACGGTGGCTAACCCTACATTCCAGGAGACGGAGATGAAATTGAAGTGCGCAATTCTCGATGATTACCAGCAGGTGGCGCTCAAGATGGCGGACTGGTCGGCGCTGGCCGATCGGGTGGAGGTGTCCGCCATCAGCGCGCACTTTACCGATGAGACGGAGCTGGCGGTGCATCTGCAGGAGTGCGACATTCTGGTCATCATGCGCGAGCGCACGCCGATGACCGCCTCGCTGTTGGCGCGGCTGCCGAAGCTGAAGCTGCTGATCACCTCCGGCATGCGCAACGCTTCTATCGATTTGGCTGCCGCCGCCGAGCGCGGCGTAGTGGTATGCGGCACCAGCAGTGGGTCGGCGGCGCCGATGGAGCTGACCTGGGCGCTGCTGCTCGGGTTGGCGAAGCATATCGTGCCGGAAAGCGTCGGGCTGAAAAACAACGGCCCATGGCAGCGGGATCTCGGCGTTACCCTGCAGGGGAAAACGCTGGGGCTGCTGGGGCTGGGCAAGATCGGCGGCCAGATGGCCAAGGTGGCGCAGGCGTTCGGCATGCGGGTGCTGGCCTGGAGCCAGAACCTGACGGCGGAACGGGCGGCGCAGGAGGGGACCCTGTTGGCGCCGTCCAAACGGGCGCTGTTCGAGCAGAGCGATTTTGTCTCTATCCACCTGGTGCTGAGCGATCGCAGCCGCGGGCTGGTGGGGCGCGACGAATTGACGGCGATGAAGCCCACTGCTTATCTGATCAACACCTCGCGTGCGGCGATCGTCGATCGGGCGGCATTGGTGGACGTGCTGCAACAGCGGAAGATCGCCGGCGCCGGGCTGGACGTGTTCGAGACGGAGCCGCTGCCGGCCGACGATGCGTTTCGTCAGCTGCCCAACGTGCTGGCGACGCCGCACGTGGGCTACGTGGCGGACGACAACTACCGCGCCTATTTCACCGAGGCGGTCGAGGACATTGCGGCGTTCCTCGCCGGCCAACCGATCCGCCGGCTGGGCTGACGGCGCTTTTAATGCCCGCAGAGGCTTGTCTGGCGCGGGCATTCACCCGTATCATTGCGGGTCTTTTTTTAGCTGGGATTGGTCATGCGCGTATTATTGGCTCCGATGGAGGGCGTTCTCGATTCTTTGGTGCGTGAGTTGCTCACCGACGTGAACGACTACGATCTGTGCATCACCGAATTTTTGCGCGTGGTCGATCAGCTGCTGCCGGCCAAATCGTTCTACCGGCTGTGCCCGGAACTGCGCTACGCCAGCCGCACGCCGTCGGGCACGCTGGTGCGCGTACAGCTGCTGGGGCAGTACCCGCAGTGGCTGGCGGAGAACGCCGCGCGCGCGGTGGAATTGGGTTCTTACGGCGTCGATCTCAACTGCGGCTGCCCGTCCAAGCTGGTGAACGGCAGCGGCGGCGGGGCGACGCTGCTCAAAGATCCGGAGTTGATCTACCAGGGCGCCAAAGCGATGCGCGCGGCGGTGCCGGCCCATCTGCCGGTCACGGTGAAGGTGCGCCTGGGCTGGGACTCCTCCAGCCGCAGTTTTGAAATCGCCGATGCGGTGCAACAGGCGGGCGCCAGCGAGCTGACGGTGCATGGCCGCACCAAAGAGGACGGTTACAAGGCGGATCGCATCAACTGGGCGGCGATCGGCGAGATCCGTCAGCGGCTGAGCATCCCGGTGATCGCCAACGGCGAGATCTGGGATTACCAGAGCGCGCAGGATTGCCTGCAGGCGACCGGCTGCGACGCCATCATGCTGGGGCGCGGCGCGCTCAACGTGCCAAACCTGAGCCGGGTGGTGAAGTACAACGAACCGCGCATGCCCTGGCCGCAGGTGGTTGAGCTGCTGCAAAAATACGTCCATCTGGAAAAGCAGGGCGACACCGGCCTGTATCACGTGGCGCGCATCAAACAGTGGCTGGGCTATTTGCGCAAAGAATATGACGAAGCCACCGAACTGTTCAGCGAAATACGCGCGCTGACGACATCGGGGGATATTGCGCGCGTCATCTGCCGTAGCTAAAAATAAACCCGCACGCGGCGGGTTTATTTAAATCGGTATTATCAGGCGGCTTTGTCGAGACGGTTCAATTCTATCTCGATATCCTGAATGGTTTTTTCCAGCCCTTCCAGGCAGGCACCCTGTTTATTCAACAGGTCGTTAATGGCTTCGGCGAATGCCTTATTTTTGCATTCCCCCTGATCGAAGGCCAGCCAGTGTGCGGAGAGCGTTTCGGTGTTCGACTGCGCATAGTGGCGCATTTCCTTCAGCTGGGAAGCGACGTTGCGTAAATTATCCAGCTGCGCCTGTGCGTTTGCATTGTTGCTCATGAATTTCTCCTTGAGTTGGCCGTTAAATAATTTCGACTGCGGGATTAAGCTTACCCCATCTAAATAAAAATATCATCCTTGGTGGCCCAGGTGGTTATTTTTTAATGAATACAGATATATTTATTTCTCGGCTGAACAAGGACTTGGAAGGAATTGTAAAAATAGATAAATACGGTTTTTTGGGCGGTTATTTACGGTCATTCCATGCGGAATGACCGTTATTCTAACGCTTAAGAGTGATGCTTATTATGCCGCGTCCGCCAGCATAAACATGCCGTAGGGGTGAATTTCCAGATAATACTGTTCGCCGACGTTGGGCTGCAGGCGGGTGGCGTTGACCTGCAGCAAAATCTGCTGCCCATGCCACGCCACCGTGACTTCATACTGCGGCCCCATGTAGGCGACATGCTGGATCACGCAGCGCTGGCTTTCCTCGCCGTGCTCGCTCAGCGTGATCGCTTCCGGCCGCACGCCCACCGTACCGGCGCCTTCGGTGGCAAAGTGCGCGGGGCGCGGCAGGCGATAGCCGCTGATATCGACATAGTCCGCGCTGAAGCCGGCCGGGAACAGGTTGGCGTCCCCCATAAAGCTCGCCATAAAGCGCGACGCCGGCTGCCGATAGAGATCCTGCGGCGAGCCTATCTGCATGATATGCCCCTTGTTCATCACCAGCACGGTGTCTGAGACCGCGAAAGCCTCGCTCTGATCGTGAGTGACGTACAGCGACGTGATATCAAACTGCTTTTGCAGCTCGCGGATCTTTTCGCGCATGCTGCGGCGCAGGTTGGCGTCGAGGTTGCTCAACGGTTCGTCGAACAACAGCACTTTCGGCTTGAGGATCAGCGCGCGCGCCAGCGCCACGCGCTGCTGTTGGCCGCCGGAGATCTGATCGACATAGCGATCGTCGAACCCCGCCAGATCCACCATCGCCAGCGCTTCCTGCACGCGCGCTTTCACTTCGGCGCGCGGAATGCCGAGCATCTTCAGCCCATAGCCGACGTTTTCTCCCAGCGACATGTGCGGGAACAGGGCATAAGACTGAAACACCATGCAGATGTCACGCTGTTGGATGGAACGATGGGTAACGTCTTCGCCATCAATGAATATTTGCCCGTCGCTCGGTTTCTCCAGCCCGGCGACCAGGCGCAAAATGGTGGTCTTGCCGCAGCCGGAAGGGCCGAGCAGCGTCACCATCTGCCCCCGAGGGATGGTGAGCGTGATGTTATCGATCACCGTGTTGCTGCCGAACCGTTTGGAGACGTTGCGCAGTTCAACGAAATTTTTCTGGCTCATCATGGGCTCCATTACGCCTGGTTTTTGGCTTTTGAACGGGAGATGCGTGCCTCGCCGATCAGCCAGTCAAAGAGGAAAATAATCGCCAGCATCACCACGATCAGAATTGAACCGTAGGCGATCGCCACGCCGTATTCGCCGTCTTCCACGCGGTTGAGGATGTAGGCGGTGGCCACGCGGGTATCGGGCGTCACCAGGAAAACGATGGCGCTGACGGTGGTGATGGCGCGCACGAAGCTGTAGATCAGCGCCGACAGGATCGCCGGGCGCAGCAGCGGCAGCAGAATGTGCGTAATGGTGCGCAGCGAGCCGGCGCGCAGGCTGAGCGAGGCTTCGTCCAGCGATTTGTCTATCTGGCCCAGCCCGGCGATCCCGGCGCGAATGCCCACCGGCACGTTGCGCATCACCATCGAGATAATCACGATGGCGGCCGTCCCGGTGAGGTACACCGGCGCGCTGTTGAAGGCGAGAATGTAAGAGACGCCCGCCACGGTGCCCGGCACCGCAAAGCACAGCATGGTGGTGAACTCGATGGTCTTTTTGCCCCTGAACTGCTGGCGCACCACGATCCAGGCGATCAGCAGGCCGAAGGCGGCGGTGATCGGCGCAGCGATCCCGGCGTACAGCAGCGTGTCGAGCAGCGAAGGCCACGCGCCGTCGCTCATGCCCTGGCCGAACAGCTTGATGAAGTTATCCAGCGTCAGCGTGTAATCCACCCCCCAGTTGACGGTGAAGCTGCCGTAGAAAATGCTGCCGTAGAGCAGGGCGTTAAAGGCTATCCACACCGCCAGCAACGCGATCACGCCCCACACCAGCGTGACCGGCAGCGGCTGTACGTCGCCGCGATAGGATTTGCCGGACACGGTGACGTAGGAACGCTTGCCGATCCACAGGTACTGGATGCAGAACACCAGCAGCGAGAACAGCAGCAGGAAGGCGCCGAGGGTGCTGGCGGCCTGATAGTCGAGCTGCGAGCCGGTGATGTAGAAATAGATTTGCGTTGCCAGCACGTCGAAGTTGCCGCCGAGCACCAGCGGGTTGCTGAAGTCGGCCAGCGATTGCACCACCACGATCAGAAACGCGTTGGCCAGCGCCGGTTTCAGCAGCGGCACGAACACGCCGTTAAAGGTTTGCCAACGGCTGGCGCGCAGGGTGTAGGAGGCTTCTTCCAGCGAAGGATGAATGGTCTTGATCGCGCCGTCGAGGATCATGAACGCCATCGGCGTGAACGCCAGCACCTGCGCCAGCCAGATGCCGGTAAAGCCGTACAGCCAGTTGGTGTTGGTCAGGCCGAACCAGGCCACCATCCACTCGGTGACGTAGCCGGAGCGCCCCATCATCAGCGTGACGCCCAGGCCGACGACGAACGGCGGCGTGACGATGGGCAGGATGGAGAAGATGCGGCCGATAATGGCGCTGCGCTTGGCGATGCGGGTGGTGTAAATCGCCAGCACCAGGCCGAAGAAGGTGCAGCCGGCGCCGACCGCGATCGACAGGGCGATGGAGTTGAGGATCACCTGAACGATATGCGCCTGCGACAGCACGTTCATAAACGCCAGCGGCGCGAATGCCCCCGCCTGGTCGGTGAACATCGGAATGAAAATCGCGATGCTCGGCCAGACGATGAAGACGCCGATCAGCGCCACGATGGTGACCAGCGCACCGATAACGAAACGGTCGCCGCCCAGCCATTCGAGGCGGGTCAGCGCCAGCGTCATGATGGCGCCCAGCGCGGTCAATTGCACCAGAGTGGCGTAGCCTAGACCGCGCCCCGCCACCGTGGCGCTGACGACGATAAAGGCCATGCACAGCAGCGCCCAGCCGGCATCGAACGCGTGGCGCCGCCGCCGTTCACCGCCCGCCGGGGCGTAAGGGCGAAGCAGCAGCAGGCTCGGCAACAGGCACCATAGCCAACTGACATTGCGGTGTGACCAGCCGTAGGCCGCGAGGATTTCATCGCCGGTGGACTCCAGCAGGCCGTAATCCAGGCTCCAGCTCGGCAGCAGGGCGAACGCCAGCCAGCCAAGCAAGACCCAAAGGAATATCGCATCTCGTTTTTTCACGAGATGGAGTGCATGTGTATGTGACATAAGTTTCCCGGATGTTCAGGCCGGGTAAGGCGTGAGGCTTACCCGGCAACAGGCGCAGAATGTGGGCTTATTTACCCATCTTGACTTCGCTGACCCATTTATTGATCAGTGCCTTGCGGACCTCGGTCGAGCCGTACTTGTCCATGTCGTAGTTGATCAGCTTCAGGTCGTCGAGCTTCAGCGAGTTCGGCGAGGTAGCGGCGGTGGTGTTGGTCAGGATCTGATAGGACTTGCCTTTCTGCCATGCCAATTCCTGCGCCTCTTTCGACAGCACCCAATCCACAAACAGCTTGGCGTTGTCGAGGTTACGTGCGCCTTTGAGGATGCTGACGCCGCCGATTTCGTAGCCGGTGCCTTCACAAGGCGAGATCAGCTCAAGCGGCGCGCCCTGTTCTTTTTCGAGTGAGTAGTCATGCAGGAAACCGATGCCGATCGCCGTTTCACCGCGGGCGGCGTTGCGCGCCGGGGCAATGCCGGACTTGGTGTACTGCGAGACGTTGGCGTTCAGCTGCTTGAGGTAATCGAAGGCCTGATCGTCTCCCCACAGCTGGGCAAAGGTCGCCAGCGCGGTATAGGCGGTGCCGGAGCTCTGCGGATCGGCGATTTGAATCTCGCCTTTGTATTCCGGTTTGGTCAGGTCTTTCCAGCACTTGGGCACCGGCAGGTTTTTCTCTTTCAGGCGCTGGGTATTGACGCCGAAGCCGAGAATGCCGACGTAGACCGCCGAGGAGTAGTTGCCTTTCAGCTTCGCCGGGTCGCGGAATTGTTGCATCACCTGTTCGAGGTTCGGCGATTTGTAGGGCTGCAGCAGCCCCATTTCACCGGCCTGGGATTGCGGATCGAGCGTGCCGCCGTACCAGACGTCCGCCTGCGGGTTTTTCTTCTCGGCGTCCACTTTCGCCAGCGTGCTGCCGGAGCCGTTGCGGATGAACGAGGTTTTCACGTCATATTTCTCGCCGAAGGCTTTGGTCTCCGCTTCGCACATTTCATTGGTGGCGCTGCAGTAAACCACCAGGCGGCCCTTGGCGTGCGCGGCGCCGCTCAGCGTGGCCAGCGCGATGCCGGAAGCTATCAGAGTCGTGACCCACATTTTTTTCATTGTTTTATCCTTCTCTCGGTAGAGGTGGCGACGCTCGCCATCAGCAGCGGCATCAGCAATAAACCCATAAGAACGGCGGCGATCGACAGCAAACTGAACATGCCTGACCAGCCGTAGCCTTCGATGACCTGCGACAGCGGCCAGCCCGCCAGCGCTGCCCCCAGGTAGGCGAACAGGCCGAGAAAACCGGTGATGGAGCCCGCTGCGCCTTTGTGCCCGCATTCCACGGCGGCGAGGCCAATCAGCATCTGCGGGCCGAAGACAAAAAAGCCCACCGTAAAGAAACAGCCCGCCAGCAGCGCGTAGTGATGCACCGGCGCCAGCCACAGCGCGGCGACGGAAACCATCAGCCCGAGCGTGAACAGCAAAATCATCGGCGCGCGCTGCCCGCCGAACAGCACATCCGAACCCCAGCCGGCGAACAGCGCGCCGAGCAGGCCGCCTATCTCGAACAGCATCACCGTGGCGTTGGCGCTGAGCAGGTTGACGCCGTGGCTTTCGGTCAGCCAGAGATTGCCCCAGTCGTTCAACGCGATGCGGATCAGGTAGACCAGCACGTAAGAGACGCCGAGCAGCCAGATCATCGGGTTCTTCAGCATCGTGGTGCGCAACATCTGCCACAGCCCCATCGGCGGGCTTTGCTGTTCCTGGCGCAGCTCCAGCGGATCGTGGCGCCACTGGCCGACCGACGGCAGGCCTTCTTCCTGCGGCGTGCCTGTCAGCTGCTGCGTGAGCCAGAGGCCCAACACCATGCTGACGGTGCCCGGGATCAGCATCGCCGCCTGCCAGCCCCAGCGCTGGGCAGCGAAGGCGCTGATCAGCGGCACGATCGCGCCGCCGAGGTTGATCGACATGTTCCAGCAGCCCCACCAGAAGCCGCGCTCGTTGCGCGAATACCAGTGGGTCAGCAGCCGCGCGCAGGGCGGCCAGCCCCAGCCCTGAAAGAAGCCGTTCAGCGCCCAGACCGCCAGCAGCAGCGTCAGCGATTCGCCGAAGGCAAACGCCACGTTCAGCAAGCCGGTGGCGAGCAGGCCGATCCCCATAAACCTGCGCTGCCCGTGGCCGTCGTGCCACAGCCCGGCGGCGAATTTCGACAGGCCGTAGCTCAGGTAAAACAGCGAGCCGAGCAGGCCGATGTCCCCTTTATCCAGGCCCAAATCCGTTTGCAACGCCGGCAGCACGTAATTCACGCTTTTGCGCGTCAGGTAAAAGGCGGCGTACCCGATGACCATGTACAGCAGCAGTCGCGGGCGCAGCGCGCGGTAACGATGATCGATTTCAGATGCCGAGCGTGCCTGCATAGCCGCCTCCCTGGTGGTGACTATAAGAAGGTGAAAGGGAAAGGGGATGAGATAAAGTCCGGAGTGGCTAAGACTTTTTCCTAGTTAGCCGGCGGTTTGTTGCAAATTTGTGGGCAGGTTAACAATTACCCGCGTGCCGCACTGCGTTTCCAGCGTCAGCTCGCCGCCCAGCGCGCTGACCCGCTCGCGCATCCCCTGAATGCCGAGGCCGGGCACCTTGTCCGCACGGATGCCGATGCCGTTGTCCCGTACCTCGAGGTGCAAAAGCGGCCCCTGTTGATACAAAACGATGGCGACTTCGCTGGCCTCGGCGTGTTTGCACACGTTGTTGAGCAGCTCTTGCAGCAGGCGGTAGAGGGTGAAGCGCACCGTTTCGCCGGCGGGCGTGTCGCTCAGCCGGTAATCGAAACGGCAGTGGATGCCCCGTTCGGCAAAGGCGAATTCGCTTAGCAGGTGGTGAAGCGCCTCTTTGAACGCCAGCTCGTCCAGCGCGGGCGGCCGAAGCTGGCGCAGCAGCTGGCGCGTGGAGTGATGAATGCGCCGGGCGAGCTCGCCTATCTGGTGCGCGGCGGCCTGGGTTTGCGCCGGATCGTGCGCCCGTTTGACCAGCTGCGACTGGATTTGAATCGCGGTGATGTTCTGGCCGATTTCATCGTGCAGCTCGCGCGCCAGGTTTTTCCGCGTGTCTTCTTCGGTGTGGATCAGTTTTTCGGTCAGCGCCCGCCGCGCCGCCAGCTCTTCTTCCAGGCGACGCTGATAGTGGTGCAGGTTTTGCGCCAGGTGCTGCTGGCGGCTGATGGCGATGCCCAGGCCGATGCCGAGCAGCGCCTGCGTCGCCAGAAAGATTTCCAGCTCGACCAAGTTGCCGAACCCCACGCCGACCTGCCGGGCGAGGGTGATCATCATGCTGCCGAGCAGGCCGGACAGCACACCGCCCTGCCAGCCGAACTTCCACGCCATCACCACGTTCGGCAGAAACACCACGATCAGCAGCAGGCGCTCGATTTCCGGCGACAGCACCATCTGCGTACCGATGCCGATAACGAAAAACAGGCTGCACCAGATGATTAAGGACGCGCGCAGCGGCGGGTTGGGGGTGTCCAGCCCCAGCAGGTGGTAACGGTGCTGCTGGCGCAGAAATTCAAAGATCAGATAGACGAACGGGGTCAGCAAGACGCCGCCGGTAAACGACGCCAGGCCAAGCAGCATCGCCGGGCTTGGCACAAACGGCGAAAGCAGGGCGGTGTTGAGCAGCGAGGCGGCGGTCACCGCAGCCAGCAGCAGCGTCAGCCGCTGCCAGTAGAGCGGAAAACGGTGCCAAAGTCGTTGCGCGACCGCAGCCGGAAACAGGGTGATAAACGGCGCGGCCAGCAGGCCGTAGCCGCTCAGCAGGCGTTCGCCGTGCAGCCAAAACAGCAGCAGGATCGGCGGCACGATCAAGGCGGGCCAATAGCGACGCGCCAGCAGGATCAGTAGCGCGAGATAGACGCCGTGCGGCAGAAACAGCGCCGCCTGGTTGCCGTTGCGGGTCAGATAGAAACCGAGCGTCCACAGCATCAGCCAGCCGCTGCCCCAGGCCAACAGGATAAACAGCGAGATAACCCAGGGCCGGAAGCGGGGCGACATCAATGCCCCGCCAGCAGCTGATGGTCGAGAGCGAAATGCACCAGCTCGATGGTGCTGTTGCACTGCAGCTTGCCCAAGACGTTGGCGCGATGCACGTGCACCGTTTTATGGCTGAGATCGAGCTTGAAAGCGATCTCCTTTACGCTGTCGCCTTTGACCAGCAGATCGAAGATTTCACGCTCGCGCGGGGTCAGCACTTCCAGCGCGGTGGCCGGCCGCTCGCCGCCGCGCAGCGCCCGTAGCGCGTCGGCACACAGGTAATGGCCGCCCATATCGACGGAACGCACCGCCTGCACCAGCTCTTCCGGCCCGCAGCGTTTGGTCAGATAGCCGCTGGCGCCGGCGTCCAGCGCGCTCTGCACGAAGGTGGGGGAGTCATAGATGCTGAGGATGATCGCGCGGAACTGCGGCTTCTGCACCCGCAGGCGTTTCAACAGGCTCAGGCCGTTTTCATCCGGCATGGCGATGTCCATCACCGCGACGCTGACGTCGTCGCGCAGCAATGCCGGCCAGGCCGCCGCCGCGCTGCTGTATTGCCCCACCACGTCGAGATCGTCCTCGAGGTTGAGCAACTGCGCAAAGCCGGAGCGCACCACCACATGGTCATCCACCAGTATCACACGGATCATTTTTCGCACTCTGTTGCCGAATCATGGCCCTATGATGCCTGCCGCCGCGGTGCTGGCAATCAGCCAAGCGCGGTTATGCAATCGGTGTAACAGAATCGTAATAAAAGGGCGCCGCTGTGCGTAATGCTGGTCACTTAAGCCTGACTGGCATTTTTTATCCAGTCTCTGTACGTGGCGTGCAGGATGAATTGCCGTAAATGCCCAGAATTTCTCTGTTACTACAATGAACGGCAATTGGAGGGGCCGAAGGCGCGGCCCCTCCACCCGCGCTCTTGCTTAACACCGTCTGTCCGCTGTGCGGAAATTACTCGGCCCATCCTGGGCCTCGCCCCTTCGGGGCCGCTGCAAGCAGCGTTCAAATCTGCTTCCGGCAGATTTGTCCTCGCCGCGTCTGCATTGTCGGGCGGGTCGGCTGCGACAAACGTCCCTGTTAGTCTCGCCTCAACCGGCCTTCCCTGGCCGGTTGCCCCTGACAACGCTGTCTTGCTCGGCAGCCAGTGATGCGCGCCAAAGGTCAACACCCGAGCTGGCGGCTACCGGGCAACCCGTCCTTTATGAGGTTATGGCAGAGAAGAGAAGTCGGAGATGAGCACAGTGTAAGGCGCCCTTGAAGACGCCGAACGCAGGCATAGCGCATTAGGAGAAACCGCCATGGACGGCGGTTTCAGGTGAGACAGGCAGGGACGCCTGTCGCAACCGGCCTCAATGCGGTATGGCGGAGGGAGGGGAGTTGGCAAAGCCAACCGTCTGATAGGGAAAAGGCGCGGGTTGCCAGGGGCCGCGCCTTCGGCCCCTGGCTCGGTCGAGGCGTATGAGCCTCATGGCGCATCTCACCTTTATCGACCGAAAACTGCACAAATACGTTCAGAAAAACGCTAACTGACCAGCATTACGCCGCCGGCGCCCTCAACGATCCAAATCGATGGCGAAATGCTGCCACAGCGCGGCGCGACGTTCCTCTTCCGAATGCAACGTCGTTTCGTGGCGCTGGTGATCTTCGGTCACGATCAGCTTCATGTCGCTGAGGGTCACCCGGCCGTGGTCCGTCGGCCGTGAACACACCAGGCGCTGGGTGAAATGCGACTGCGGCGAGGTGCTGTGGAAGCGGCACATCTCGTCGAACTCATGCAGCTCGCGCGGCTGAACGGTAAAGCGATACAGGGTTTTGGCATGCGAACGTTGGTCGCCGTTGCGGCGCTCCAGCAGGTAATACTCGCCTTCCCGTTCCAGGTGGAAGGTGCCGCTGGCCTGCGGTTGCGGCTCGGCGACGACGATCTTCAGCGGCGTCAGGAAGGAATCGCCGAAACCGACGTCTACCAGCCATGCTTGATCTTCCAGATCCACCCGCAGCGCCAGGTGGTCGTAGGGCGGGCCGAAATGGCCGTCGCGCGCGCGGATCTCGCCGGAGATGAAGCTCACCTTGAAACCGATCTCGCGCAGCAGCAGAGCAAACAGCGTGTTCAGCTCATAACAGAAACCGCCGCGGTTGCGCTCGACCACCTTGCTGAACAGCGCCTCCGGCGTCAGCCGGATGCCCTGATGATAAATAATGCTCAGATTCTCGAACGGGACGCTCAGCATGTGGCGATGGTGCAGCTGTTGCAACGTGGGGAGGTCAGGGCGGGCGGCGCCGGTAAAGCCGATATGCTGCAGGTAGCGTTGGGTATCCACAGGGTGTCTCGCATGAGAAAAAGTAGGCATAAAATAGCGGGCTTTGCAGCTTTTGTGAGCGCATTACGTGCTGCGCTGTCGCTGCTGCCGCAAACTGTCACCGGTCGGCGCTAGCCTGTTCCCCTGAGTTCAACGTTGCAGGAGAACGGCTATGCAAGATTTCAAACATCGGGTGGCGCTGGTGACCGGCGCTTCCACCGGCATCGGCGAAGCGATCGCCGCCGAGCTGTTTCGGCGCGGCGCCACGGTGGTAATGACCGGCCGCCACGCTGCGCCTCTCGCCGCAGCCGCCGCGCGGCTGGATCCCGAGGGTCGACGGGTGATGACGTTGCGGATGGACGTGCGCGATGCGCTGTCGGTGCAGCAGGGCATTGAAGAGACGGTGCGGCGCTGCGGCGCGCTGCATCTGCTGGTCAACAACGCCGGGATCACCGGCCCGCACGAGGTGGACATCGATCGATACGCGGTCGAAGACTGGCATGAGGTGATCGCCACCTGCCTGAGCGGCACGTTTTTCGGCATGAAGTACGGCCTGCCGGCGATCGTCGCTGGCGGCGGCGGGGCGGTAGTGAACCTCTCTTCCGCCAACGGCGTGGTGGGCATTGCCGGGATTGCGCCTTATACCGCCGCCAAGCATGGCGTGCTGGGGCTGACGCGTTCGGCGGCGCTGGAGTTCGCCACGCGCGGCGTGCGCATCAACGTCGTCGGGCCGGGCTATGTGGATACGCCGGCGATGGGGGCGCTGCCGGCGTCAGCGCGGGCGCAGATGGCCGCTTCGCACCCGATGGGGAGAATGGCGACGCGGGAAGAGGTGGCGAAAATGGTGGCTTTCCTGCTCTCGGACGACAGCAGTTTCACCACCGGCGCGTTTTACAGCATCGACGGCGGTTATACCGCGCGTTAATGGAAAACAGGCCCCTTGCGGGGCCTGTGCGGTTACCAGGATTTATGTGGGTTGCGTGAGACGATGTCGATCTTTTGACACAGCAGTTGGGTCAGATCCACCGAGGTGGGCTGAGCGGCGCTGCCGACAAAGTTTTTCAGCACGATGGCGATACGGGCGTAATTGACGTAGCCCTCAGGCAGCGGCAAATACTCGGCGACGTCGAGTGCGGTAATGCGATCCGAGGTCATCGTTGCCGAAGTGGTCGGCGTTACCGTACCGGTGCGGCCCCACTGGCAGGCTTTTTCCAGCACGGTGGTGACGCCGGCATCGCCGTTCAGGACATACTTGCCTTGGTAGGTGCCGATGATGACATCAAGGCTGTTCTGACCTTTCAGGTTGGCCAGCGTGGCGCGCCACAGCACCAGATCGTTTTTCGCGATCGGGAAGTAGATCTCGACGCGTTTGTCCGCCGTCGTTGCCGTTTTGGTAGTGGCGGTCAGCACGCCGTTTTGCAGCGTTACCGCCAGATCGGCGGTCGCCGTTTGTGAGAGACGTGCGCCGCCGAAGGCGTAGACGTTATTCAACGCCAGCGCGCCGCTTTCTTTCCAGCTCGGCTCCGGCAGATGGTTGACGCCATCACCCAGATAGAGCAGGCGCCACATGTTGACGTAGCCGGGTGCGACGATCTTTTTCATCTCGATGTGGTTGTTGGACCAGCCTTTTTTAATGTCGGCGTTCACCAGATCGAAACCGTCGATATAACATTTTCCGCTCAGATCGCTGGACTTATCGAAGAAGAAATACTCGACGTATTGATAGGGCACGCTGCTGCCGGCATCGGTGTTGTTGGTCATCACGCTGTGCCATTGGCTGTCTTTGATTTTTACCGTACCGCCGTTGTTGCTGGTAAAGACCGGCCGGTAGTTGCGGCAGTTGGCGTTGCCCCATTCGAAGTGGCAATTTTTAAAGTCCAGCGTGCCGCCTTTAAGGTCGAACAAACCATAGTCGGTATTGGCCAACTGTTCGGTTTCATTGCTAAAGCCGCTGTAGTCGAACGAACAATCGCGGAAGGCCAGGGCATGCACCCCCTGATAATAGTTTCTGCTGTCGCCGAACAGGCATTTGTAGAAGACGATTTTTTCGCCGGCGTTGGCGGTGGTTTCAGACCAGATCGGCCAGAAACAGCCGCGCACCATGATGCTGTGCCAGCTCTGGATATAGGCGTTATTGCCGAAGACGATGCCTTTGTACAGGTTGGTTAGCCAGACGTTTTGCACCAGCAGCTGACAGGCCGGCAAGCCGTGCATGTTAGAGGCATCGCTGTAGACGCACAGGCCGCGCAGGTTGGCCGCCGCGCCAGGGGCCCCCACGATGCGCAGGTTGTAAATCGCCGGCGCTCCCAGCGAATATTGCACGCGTACGCACTCGATGTTGGTGGCGCCGCTGAAGTCCAGAATGGTGCCCTTAAAATCGACGGAATTTTTCCATAGCTTCAGGTTGGCGGTGGTTTTACAAGGGCGAATGCCGCCGGGGCCCACCAGGGTAATCCCCGCCGGGGTAGTTGGGATAGGCAACTGCCACCACTCTTCGCCTTTGACCTGCAAGAAGTTGCACGCGCGGGTAATGGTCAGCGAGTAATCCAGCTCATCGCCCGGCAGGTGCCACCAATCGATGCTGTAATCGCCATCATTGATGATGCGCTTCCAGCGGCGGTTTTGCGCATCGACGAGCAGGGTAACGCCGTTGTCCTGGCTGGCGGTATCCGCATCGTCTCGGGTAAATACGCCGTGGTGGTAGCGGTTTTCGAGCATCACCGCGGTTTCGCTACCGGCATAGCTGCGCAGGTTGGCGTAATCATTTAATGAAATCATGGAATAGCCCTCGTTTTGGACAATAAGAGGCCGATGCAATATGGCGATTGCAGGGGCGGTGGCATAGGGAAGTGGCATTGTGGCCGAAGGGCGAATCGGTTCGCGATCCCGGTCGGCAGAGATAAATTAACAGGCTGAGGTGAGAGGTTTAAGCGTTCAGGGTTGTGCCTGACGCCAGCAAACATCGCCGCCGGGGTTCAGGTTTGGTCTGTAGATGTGAGGGTTTGCAACCAGGCCAGAAACGCCGCTGCGCCGGGTTTTTCCAGCGTGCGCGGTGGGTAAACCACGTAGTAGGGTTTGCTGAGCGGCAGCGCCGGTTCGGCCAGGGTGACCAGCTGGCCTTCCGCCAGTTCACGGGCGATCAGCCGCCGCTGGCCGAGCAGCACCCCCCGCCCTTGCACGGCGGCGTCGATAGCCAGCGAAGTCAGGTTATAGGTCAGTCCGCGCCGCGCTGGCGGCATTCGATCGGCGGCGGTGAACCACTCGTGCCAGCCCGGCAGAAACTGGCTCTCCTTGCCCCAGTCGACGTGGATCAGCGGTAGCTGCGTCCAGTCGCCGCGATCGCGCAGCGCCGGGCTGCACACCGGCTGCACCCGATCCTGAAACAGCCGCACCTTTTCCAGCAGCGGATAGTCCTGATCGCCGAAGCACAGGGCGAAGTCCGCCGCCGAATGGGCGAAATCGACCGCCGCATGGGTCGCGTGCAGCCGCAGATCGCCGTCGGGGCACTGCGCCAGCCAGTCGCCCAGCGCCGGGTTCAGCCACTTGGAGGCCAACGCCGGCAGGGCGAATACCGTCAGCGCCTGTTTGCCGCGCTGGCGCTCGACGTGCTGCTGCGCCACGCGCAGCGTTTCGAACGCCTCCTGCACGTAGGCCAGGTAGTCCGCGCCCTGTTCGGTCAGCGTGACGCCGCTTTTGGCGCGGATGAACAGCGTGATCCCCAGATGTTGCTCCAGCTGGCGGATCTGCTGGCTGACGGCGGCGGCGGTCAGCGCCAGCGTATCCGCCGCGCGGGCCAGGCTGCCGGTGCGGGCGGCGGTTTCGAACGCCAGAATGGCGCTCAGCTTGGGCAAGCGCGCGCGGGACGGTGAGTGCATGGGCAGGGCTATCGCTAAGAATTGGTTAGCTTATCCATAACGTATTTTTGTTATGGCGGCAATGCGCCATTCGCTACAGTGAGAGGCATCCGGCTATCGCACACGAGGGGAACGTCATGCCGCAACTTGCCGATATTATCGATCTGTCCGCCCATCCCATCGACGACGCCGAGTTCCGCGCCCGTTGCCGGCAAACGCTGGAACGCAGCGGTGCGTTAGTACTGCCGGGATTTTTGCGCGCCGCCGCGCTGGCGACGGTGCGGCTGGAAGGCGCCGAACAGCACCACGCGGCGTTTTACGCCACCAGCAAACACAACGTGTATCTGCGGCCGCAGGACGACGCGCTGCCGGCCGATCACGCGCGCAACCGGCTGGTGGTGTCGTCCAAGGGCTGCATTACCGACGAAGATATTCCGCCGCAGTCGCCGCTGCGTGCGCTGTACGACGCTCCGGCGTTTCGCGCGTTCCTCTGTGCGGTGCTGGATGAGGCGCAGCTGTATCCCTACGCCGATCGGCTGTCGTCGATCAACCTGCATTACGCCCACACCGGCCAGGAGCTGGGCTGGCACTTCGACAACTCGTCGTTCGCCATCACGCTGCTGATCCAGAAACCGGCGGCGGGCGGGCGTTTCGAGTACGTGGAGAACCTGCGCGATGCCGATCGCGGCGAGATGAACTATGCCGGGGTCACGCAGGTGCTGGACGGGGAGCGGGCGGCCAAACGGCTGGCGATGGAGGAGGGGGATTTGGTGCTGTTTCGCGGGCGCAACGCCATGCACCGGGTGACGCCGACCGAAGGCGACATCACGCGCATGCTGGTGGTGCTAGCCTACAATGCGCAGCCGGACGTGATGCTGTCGGAAAGCGCCAGAATGACGTTCTACGGCCGATTATAGCGGATAAAAAAAACCGCCCCGGAGGGCGGTTTGTCGAATCAGTGCGGGTTTTGTTCTTCGTGAGCCTGCTGTTCCAGCTTCACTTCCTGCGCGCGCTTGCGCAGGCCGAACCAGCCCAGCGTCAGCAGCACCGCTAGCACCGGAATGGTGGCGATGGTCCAGGTGCCGTTCGGGTAGTCGAACGCCATCATCACCACCACGATCAGCAGGAACGCCAGCGTCAGCCAGGAGGTGAACGGCGCGCCCGGCATTCTGAACGAGACCGGCTGCGCGCGGCCTTCGCGCACGGCTTTGCGCAGACGCATCTGGCAAACGATGATAAATGCCCAGGAGGCGATGATGCCCAGCGAAGCGATGTTCAACACGATCTCGAACACCTGCGACGGCACCAGATAGTTGAGCACCACGCCGATCACGTAGATGCCGCAGGTGACCAGGATGCCGGCGTAAGGCACCTGCTGGCTGCTCATTTTGGCCATCAGCTTCGGCGCGGAGCCGCCCATCGCCAGCGAGCGCAGGATGCGGCCGGTAGAGTAGAGGCCGGAGTTGAGGCTGGACAGCGCGGCGGTCAACACCACGATGTTCATGATGGTGCCGATATAAGGCACACCCAGCTTGCTGAAGAAGGTGACGAACGGGCTTTGGCCGGCCTGATAGGCGTTCCACGGCAGCAGCAGCACCAACAGCACCACGGAGCCGACGTAGAACAGACCGATACGCCAGATCACGCTGTTGATCGCTTTGGGCATCATTTTGGCCGGATCTTTACACTCGCCGGCGGCGGTGCCGATAAGCTCAATGCCGGCGAAGGCGAAGATCACCCCTTGCACCAGCACCAGTGCCGGCAGCAGGCCGTGCGGGAACATGCCGCCGTTTTCGGTGATCAGGTGCATGCCGGTGGTGTGGCCGGCGACCGGGGTGCCGGTGCCGAGGAATACCACGCCGACAATCAGGAACAGCGCGATGGCGGCGACCTTGATCAGCGCGAACCAGAATTCCATTTCGGCGAACCATTTCACGCCGATCATGTTCATGGTGGCGACGATGCCGAGCGCGCCGAGGGCGAACAGCCATTGCGGCACGTCGGCGAAGGTGCCCCAGTAGTGCATGTACAGCGCTACCGCGGTGATGTCGACGATGCCGGTCATCGCCCAGTTGAGGAAATACATCCAGCCGGCGACGTAAGAGGCTTTCTCACCGAGAAATTCGCGGGCGTAAGAAACGAAGCTGCCGCTGGAAGGGCGATGCAGCACCAGTTCGCCCAGCGCGCGCAGGATGAAGAAAGAGAAGATCCCGCACACCAGATAGACCAGCGCCAGCGCCGGCCCGGCCAGTTCGAGACGGCCGCCGGTACCGAGGAACAAGCCGGTGCCGATCGAACCGCCAATGGCGATCATTTGGATCTGCCGGTTACCCATGCTTTTGTGATAACCGGATTCATGGGAGTCTAGCCAGCGTCGTCTGGCGGCGTGTTTATCGTCCGCCGACTTTTTTTGTGAGTGCATTATCCGTCCTGTTTACCTGTCTATGATGAACTCCGCCCTGAGCTGCAGGGCAAACGATTGCCATCAGCAATCGTAATGAGAATGAGGTCGTAGCATCATTCCGCTGTTTATTGTGTATACAGCTGCCGTTAAATAACGGCGTGGCATGCTACCGTTTCCCGATAAATGTGGCAAAAAAACCTGTGCGCAAAGCGTGAGCAATTGTGTGTATTTTTTAAACTGAAAACAAAAGCGCATATTATTCAGTAAGATGAGTCTCATTATCAACACGGAAATATCGAACGATAAAAGTGATTGAAATCACAGAATAATAATTACCGTGCAAACTAAAGGGATTTGAAGGTTATTTCGCGTGGGGGCAAAGGCGGGCGGAAAATAAAGCGGTGGCGCCTGCGCGGCGATGGGCGTGCGCAGGCGAATGGGGCGAGGGGGTTTTTTAGGCGGATTCACCGGCCGGCAGAGCCGAAGCCGGCAGGCCGAACAGCTTGTCGAACGCCCAGTTAAACAGGAAGGTGTAGCAAGGAATGATGACGATCAGCGCCATGTCCAGCAGCAGCGCCTGCCACAGCGTGATGCCCATCCACCAGGCGATCAGCGGGATCAGATACACCACCAGCGTCAGCTGAAAGCCCACTGCGTGCAAAATGCGGCGCTTGAGGGTACGGGTGCGCGACGCCTGGCGGCTTTCCCACCACTCGAACAGGTAGTTGTAAATGAAGTTCCAGCTGACCGCGAGGGTGGTGATCACCACCGCCAGCGGCCCGGTGCTGCTCGGCGCGTGGCCCGACAGCAGCGCCAGCCCCAGCGCCGAGATCGTCATGCCGATAAGTTCATAAGCGGTGACATACACCAGTTTGCGTTTGACGCCTTGCATTGTTTTCTCCCGATCTGTTTTTAGTTGCCTCTGTGGCGACGGCGGCTAAGATAGCGTCAATCACATTGATAGAAAAAGTCAGGAGCTGTCAGTTTTACTGACAGGTTAAACGATGAACTTTTCCAGCGACAATATCGAACTGTTTCTGGCGGTGCTCGATCGCGGTTCGTTTTCCGCCGCCGCCCGCGCGCTGCGGCGCGTACCCTCCGCCGTCAGCATGGGCATCGCCAACATGGAGGCGGAGCTCGGTTTCGTACTGTTCGATCGCTCGCACCGCGAACCGACGCCGACTGCGCTGGCGTTGGCCCTGGCGCCGCACGCCCGCCTGATCGCCGGGCAGCTCAAGCAGCTGCAGGTGCACGCCATCGAACTTTCCCAAGGGCTGGAAAGCACGCTTTCGATCGGCGTGGCGTCGGACATCAACGGCGCCGGCCTGCTGGCGGCGGTGAAAACGCTGTCGCAACGTTATCCGCTGCTGAACATCGAAGTGCTCAGCGCGCCGCAGGACGACGTGCTGCATATGCTGCATCAGGGGCGCATTGGCGTCTGCCTCGCGTTCGGCGGGCTCAACATCAACAGCGCGGAGCAGTTCCACTCCGTCGGCGCGGAGTCGCTGGTGGCGATGGTATCGCCGCAGCATCCGGCGCTGGAGGGCGCGGCGGGCGAGCTGTTTCTCGAGGATCTGATCAACGTGCGGCAGATCATGGTGGCCAGCCGCGATCTGCCGATCGGCGATCTGCGCCCGCAGGTGGCGGAGGCCTACTGGCGCACCGACAGCCTGCCGATGGCGCTGAACATGGTGGAAGCGGGCCTGGGGTGGGGCAATTTCCCGCTGTCGCTGGCCGAGCCGCTGCTGGCGCAGGGGCGGCTGGTGCGGCTGAAATTCAAAAATACCAAGAACGAGCTGCGCTTGCCGATGCATCTGATCTGGCTGAAGAGCCGCCCGCTGGACAAGGCGGCGCGCGAGCTGGTCGAGCTGATGCGCGCGGCGCCGCAGGAGAGCTGACGCCAGGCGCGCTGGCTTATTCCGCGTGGCGTTTGCGCCACCAGAAGCGCACCAGCAGGATGGCGGCAATCGCCAGCGCGACAAACAGCAGGCTGGAGAGTTTTTTATTGAAGCCGGTAAAGAAGCTTTCGATCGCCTGGCCGCCAAAATAGCCGAGCATGACGAAGATCGTCGCCCACAGAATGGCGCCGAGGATGTTGAGCGGCACAAAGCGCGACGGCGGCAGGCGGCTGGCGCCGATCAGCACCGGGCCGATGATGCGGAAGCCGTACATAAAGCGCACTCCGATAACGAACAGCATCGGGTGGCGAGCGATCAGCCTTCTGGCGCGCGCGATGCGCTTTTCCTGCCCTTTGAGCCGCGAGATGACCCGGCCTTCGAACCGGCGGCCGGTGAAGTACAGCAGCTGATCCCCCAACGTGCCGCCGAGCGCCACCACCGCTATCACCCACGGCCAGTGCAGCAGCCCTTCGTGGGCGGCGATGCCGCCCAGCAGCGTGATGGTTTCTCCCTCAGCCAGGCAGCCGATAAACAACGCCCAGTAGCCGTAGTCCGTAATGTAGTGGGCCAAATCGGTCATTCCTTACTCCTTATGTGACTGACGCATAAGGGCAAGTATACGCCCGATCGCTAGCCTTGGGCGATCTGGGCCACCAACGCTCTGCGCTGCGCCAGGCTTTCCGCCATTTGTGCCTGTACCTTGGCGTAAATGTGCGGCGGGGCCAGTTCCGGCGTGCCGCCCGTGAACGGCGGAGCCGGGGCGTATTCCAGATAGAGTTGGATCGTCTGGGCAGTGTCTTCGCCGTGCAGTTCGGCGATCAGCGCCAGCGCAAAGTCGATGCCGGCGGTGACGCCGCCGCCGCTGATCACGTTGCCGTCGCGCTCAACGCGTGCAGCGCTGGGTATGGCGCCGAATAGCGCCAGGCTGTCGCGCATCGACCAGTGGCAGGCGGCGCGTTTGCCCGGCAGCAAGCCGGCGGCCGCCAGGATCAGCGAACCGGTGCACACCGAGGTCAGGTAGCGGGCATCGGCGCCCAGCCGCCGGATTTGCCGCATGAACGCTTCATCCTGCAGCGCCTGGGTGCAGCCGCTGCCGCCCGGCACGCACAGCACGTCGCAGCGCGCGATCTCCGGCAGCGGGCGCAGTTGGGTGAAGTGCAAGCCTTCCGATTCGACATCCGCGCCGTCTACCGAAGCGACGACGATTTCCGCGCCCGGCATGTGGCGCAGAAACTGCAGTGGGCCGGTGAAATCGAGCTGGGTGACGCCTTGATAGATGGGAAATACAATCACGAGTGGTTCAGACATGACATTCGCCTCATTTTTATCGTTGGACCTGGGCCATAATAGCCGCCCTGTTTTTGGCTGTTATGACAGATAACCCTCAAAAAGCGCCATCATGAAAACGATCGGTTTTGTGGTTTTTCCCGGTTTCAACCTGCTGGACTTTGCCGGCCCGCTGGCGGCGTTTGATAACGTCAGCCAGTTTACCGATCCGCCGGCCTACCGCTGCGTGGCGATCTCGCCGCAGGGCGGGATGGTCGCCAGCTCGGCCGGGGTGGAGATCGCCACGCAGCCATGCGGCGACGAGCGTTTCGATACGCTGGTGGTGGCCGGCGGCAGCGGCAACGTGATGGCGGCGCAGTCGCCGGCGCTGGTGGCGTTTCTGACGACCCACAGCCGGCGGGCACGGCGCATCGCCAGCGTGTGTACCGGCGCGTTTATTCTGGCGGCCTGCGGTTTGCTGGACGGCAAGCGCGCCACCACCCACTGGTATCATGCGGCGCGGCTGCAGCAGAGTTATCCGCGCATCCGCGTCGACAGCAACCGTATCTTCATTCGCGACGGCGATATCTGGACCTCGGCCGGCATCAGCGCCGGCATCGATCTGGCGCTGGCGTTGATAGAAGACGACCTTGGCGCCACGATGGCGGCGGGCGTGGCGCGGCAGCTGGTGGTCTACCACCGGCGCCCCGGCGGGCAGTCGCAGTACTCGCTGTTGCTGGCGTTGAACCCGTCGTCGGATCGCATGCGCGCCGCGCTGTCGTTCGCGCGCGAGCACTTGCACCTGCCGCTGTCGGTGGCGGATCTGGCCGACGCCGCCTGCCTGAGCGAGCGCCAGTTCGGTCGGCTGTTCCGCGCCGAAACCGGGCAGACGCCGGCCAAGGTGATCGAACAGCTGCGGGTGGAGGCGGCCAGGGTGCGCATCGAAGAGAGCGCCGAGCCGCTGGAGGCGATCGCCCGTTCGGTGGGATTCAGCGATCCGGAGCGCATGAGGCGGGCGTTTATCCGGGTATTTGGCCTGTCGCCGCAGGCGATCCGCCGGCTCGGCCGCGCGGGATAACTTTTTTGCCACGCCTGGCGGCGGGGCGCACCAGAGGAGCAACGGATGTATCAGGATTTCGAGAGCGAATTGAACTGGGCGATGCGCCATATGCCGCGCACCCGGGCGGCGGTGGCGGCGTTGCCGGACCTGCACGGGGTGCGGCTGGCGTGCAATATGCACCTGGATCTGAAAATGGCGCCGCTGGTGGCCGGCCTGCTGGACAAGGGCGCGGCGATCTTTCTGACCACCTGCAATCCCACCACGGTGCAGAACGACGTGGTGGCCTGGCTCGAACGACGGGGCGCGCAGGCCTATGCCTGGCGTGACATGAGCGCCGGCGAGTGGTCGGAATCTTTCGACCGCGCGTTGGCCTGGCAGCCGACTCACCTGTGCGAAATGGGGGCGGACTTGACCACCCGTTTGCACCAATCGCCGAACGGCCCGCAGATCGTCGCCGGGCTGGAAGCCACCGGATCGGGCATCAATCGTTTGAACGGCGTGGCGCCGCGCTATCCGATCTTCAACTGGGACGATCTGCCGGTGAAAGAGGGGCTGCACAATCGGCATATGGTTGGGCTGACCGCCTGGCACACCTTCTTCCAGACCACCCATTTGACGCTGCACGAAAAGCGCGTGCTGGTGATCGGCTACGGCCTGGTCGGGCAGGGGACGGCGGCGGCGGCCAGGGCTTACGGCGGCCAGGTGATGGTGGCGGAAATCGATCCGGCGCGCGCGCTGCAGGCGCGTTATGACGGCTGGCAGGTGGTGGATCTGGCGAGCGCCGTCGCGCAGGCGGACGTGATCGCCACCGCGACCGGCGCGAAAAACGTGCTCTCGGCGCAGCATTTGCAACAGGCGCAGGACGGCGTGTTTATCCTCAACGTCGGCCACGTGGCGGAAGAGATCGACGTCGGCTTCCTCAAGGGCCTGCCGCACCACGAGCCGATGCCTTATGTGAACGCTTACCAACTCAATGAGAAGACGGTCTATTTGCTGGCCAACGGTTCGATGTTCAACCTGACCGCCGGCTACGGCGACAGCCTCAACGCCTTCGACGTGACGCTGGCGGTGATGGCGGCCGGCATCGGCCATATCGTCGGCGCGGGGGCGCGGCAAACGCCGGGGCTGTACCTACTGCCGCAGTCGGCCTGGCAGCCGGCGCTGTAACTTTTTCTACGCGGGCGTTCATCCCAGAGCGCCCGCGGGCTGCGTCGTTTTTCGGCCGACAGAATTTGTCACAAATCCGCCCTATAATCCCAGTGCCAAGCGCTGAACCCTCACATATAATTCGCTGAGTTCAAGCCCCCATTTCAGAGTAATGCCTGTGAAAATACGTGTTTTGGTTCTGACCCTGCTCGCTTTGCAGGCGGGCGCAGGCTTTGCGCCGCGCGCGCTGGCCAGCGACAACGCCGCCGCCCTGCACGCCACCCAGCCAGAGCTGGCCTCCGGCAGTGCGATGGTCGTCGATATGCAAACCCATAAGGTGATGTACGCGCGCAACCCGGATGAGGTGGTGCCGATCGCCTCGATCACCAAGCTGATGACCGCCATGGTCACGCTGGACGCGCACCTGCCGCTCGACGAGATGCTGGCGGTGGATATCCACCAGACGCCGGAGATGAAAGGGGTATATTCGCGGGTGCGGCTGAACAGCGAAATCAGCCGTAAGGATATGCTGCTGCTGGCGCTGATGTCGTCGGAAAACCGCGCCGCCGCCAGCCTGGCGCACCACTATCCGGGGGGCTACAACGCCTTCATCAAAGCGATGAACGCCAAGGCCAGGGCGCTGGGCATGACCAATACCCATTATGTGGAACCGACCGGGCTCTCTATCCATAACGTGTCGACGGCGCGCGATCTGACCAAGCTGCTGATCGCCACCAAGCAATACCCGTTGATTGGCCAGCTCAGCACCACCACCGAGCGCATGGCCAGCTTCAAAGATCCGAACTATACGCTGCCGTTCCGCAACACTAACCATCTGGTGTATAACCCGAAATGGAACATCCAGCTGACCAAGACCGGTTTCACCAACCAGGCGGGCCACTGCCTGGCGATGCGTACGGTAATCGGTAACCGCTCGGTGTCGCTGGTGGTGCTGGACGCCTTCGGCAAATATACCCACTTCGCCGACGCCAACCGGCTGCGCAGCTGGATTGAAACCGGCAAGGTGACGCCGATCCCGGCCGCCGCCCGCGACTATCGTCGGCAAAAAGACGCCAGTCTGGCGAGAAACGCCACCGAATGACCCGCCTGGCGGCCTGCTCGTTTGCAGCAGGCCGCTATCGGCCCTCGGGCCGCCTGATGACAAATCCCCGCTCGCGATCGCCGTCGAAACCCGCTTTGAGATAAAGCTGGTGCGCGCCGGTGCGTTGCTGCCCCGACAGCAGCATCACCTTGTAACAGCCCTTGCGCCAGGCCAGCTGCAGCGCGTATTCGATCATCGCGAGCGCCACGCCGTGGCCGCGATAGGGCTCTGCCGTCACCACGTGCTCGATGACGCCGAACGGCTGCGCCTGGTGCGCCAGCCCCGGGATCAGTGCCAGCATGCAGGTGGCGATCGGCTGTTCCTCGTCTGCCGCCACCACCAGACGGATCGCCGGATCGTCCAGCAGGCGTTGCAGGGTGCGGCGTGCGTCGTCGGTACGCAGCGGCGCATCCTGTGGGCGCAGCTCGCGATACAGAGCCAACAGGCCGTTGAGATCGTCCGGCTGCGCCAGGCGATGAATGATGCTCATGGTTGCTCCTTTCCGCCGCTTCAACGGTAATCCGCTATCCTCCATTAATACCACAACGATTGCCGGAGAGGATGTTATGAGTCAGGTTTCGACCTTTGTCATGTTCCAGGGGGAGGCGCAGCAGGCGATCGACCTCTACAGCCAGGTGTTTGCGCGTTTTCGGCTCATGCAGGTACAGCATTACGACCCGACGCCGGACGGCCGGCGATTGATCAAGCATGCCGCCATCGATTTCGACCGGCAGAACCTGGTGTTTATCGACAGCCCGATCAGCCATGATTTCAGTTTCACCCCGGCGGTGTCGCTGTTCATCAACCTGCCTAACGAAGAGGCGCTGGAGCAGGCTTTCCACCGCCTGGCGGAGGGCGGCAAGGTGCTGATGCCGCTCGACGACTACGGCTTCAGCGCCCGCTTCGGCTGGCTCAACGATCGCTTTGGGCTCTCCTGGCAGCTCAATGTCCCGGCGGGGGATTTGCCCTGAGGCTAAGGGGAGCGTGCAAAAGGCATGGCAGTTCCTGCTGTTGTTTCATATGCTTATCGCCGGGGCAGCGGCTCTGCCGTGGGGAATACCGACAACATCATGGAAAGGTGCGAATTGATTGATTTTGACCGTTATGTTGAGCAAGCGAAGTCTTACGGCGAGTGGCCGGGGGCACAGGTGGGCACGTCGTCCGGCAGCGTTGAGGGATTGAGCTACCGCCTGTATCGGCAAACTGCCGAGAGCGAAGACGTGATCGTGGTTTATCACGGCGGCGGGGTTAACAGCGCCGCCGGGTATGACATTCTTGCGCGCCAGCTGGCTGCCGAGCCAACGCTCGCGGTGTGCCTGGTCGATATTCGCGGGCATGGCGATTCCACGGGAGAGCGGGGGACGGTTGAGCGGCCTGAGCGTATTTGGCGCGATGTCGATGTCATCCTGGCGGAAATGCGCCTGCGTTTTCCGTTAGCGCGCAGGCACCTGCTTGGCCATTCCAGCGGCGCCGGGATGTTGCTCAACTACCTGACCCGCTATCCTTGTGAACAGCAGGCGGACAGCCTGACCCTGCTGGCGCCCGAGCTGGGGCCATTTTCCGGGATGGCCCGCGATTTGCCGGTGGCGGCCCGTTTTGCCCAGGTGCGCCAATGGCCCTTTGTGGCCAATGCACTCAGCGGTGGACGGTGGTTTGGGCAGTCTCGGGCGGTCAGCCTGAATTTTCCCCCGGCCGTGCTGGCCGCCGCCCCCGATTTTGTCTGCCAATACAGCGTTAATATGGCTAACGCGTTGACGCCACGCACCCCGGCAAAGCAACTGGCGGCGCTGCGATTACCGACCTTGCTGCTGGCGGCGGTGCAGGATGAGTTGTTCAGCGCGCAATCCTTGCAGCGTTTCGTCGAACAGCATGGCAGCGTGCATGTTGCCTTTGGCTTGCTTGAGGGCAGTACGCATTTATCGTGCGTCTTTGAGGCCCACGATCATGTTCTGCGCTACCTCTCGCGCGTATTCGCTGGCGCGTCTGATGAAGATGCATCCGCGTAGCTGTTTGTTTCTTAATCACTTCTTCTCCGCCATTAACTGGACGGAGGAGTGGTGATTAAGATCACGAAATTAGTTAATAAATCTTTATGAATTTGATTGCAAAGTGTTAACATCCTGCCGCTTTCATTAGGCTTGCTAATGATATTCTTATTGTCAAGGAATGCTCAGGATGGATTACCAAAACGTCTTTCAATTGACGGATCAGGAACGAAACGAGTTATTTTCGGCATTAGATAAAATTGCTTACGATCCCGCCGGCGGTGATGCGTATATTCACGCTATACGAACGGCGATGATTACCCATTTGCCCCACAGATTAAGCGCCGCATTAAGCCAGCAAAAGGCGTCAATCAAACCACGGCCTTACCTTATTTTAAAAAATGTGCCGGTGGATAAAGAAGTTTTCTTTTCCCCTTGTCCGAACCAATACACGCCTTCGGCCAAATCCGGGAATATCAGCGAAAACCTGTTGGTGGGTATTTCTTCGCTAATCGGTGAGCCCTATTCGATGTATTTCGAGGGGAAGGAGCTGATTAATAATCTGATCCCCAAACGCGAAGCCAAAAAAGAGTATACCGGTCTGGGGTTCGATGTTGAACTGGACTTCCATATTGAAAATGCGGCGCTGAAACACCTGGAACAGTTCAACGTCTCGCCGATGGGCCTGCTGCTGGCCGGTGTGCGCCGCGATCCGCACAGCCCGATGACGCGCATCTCCGATTCGCGTCTGGCGATCGCTCAACTGAGCCGCGAGGACGTCGAAATGCTGGCCAGCCCGCTGTACAGCATCAAACTGCCTTACCGCTGGCGCCAATCCACGCAGGCCGGACGGGAAGAAACCGCGCTTGTGCCGCTGATTTCGCAAAATCACGTATTGCCGGATGTGAGCGCCGTCTTCTATCCCGGCATGATTGCGGCCAGCACGCCGCGAGCGGAAGCCGCGCTGGAGCGTTTCTACGGGCTGGTGAAAGAAAACGCCATCGGCATCGATATTTGCCCAGGCGATTTGGTGTATATCGATAACCGCTTTGCGCTGCATTCGCGCGATAAATTCACGCCTTCTTTCGATGAAAGAGATACGCCGTTGCGCTGGGTGCAACGTGTCTTCATTTCGGCAAGCTTGTGGAATCACCGCAACCTCAATCAGGTTGAAGAGCGCATTTTCTCGATTTAAGGTTATTATTCATGCTGAACGTTTTTCTTTCTATATTGCCGATTTTTTTGTTAATCGTGCTGGGCTATTTGTCAAAACTCTATGTTAAAGACGTCGCCGTATTTTGGGGCTTCTCAGACAAATTTGTTTATTACCTGTTTTTTCCGGCGCTGTTGATATTGGATATCAGTGAGGCGGATTTTAGCGGCGCGGACAGCTTTTATCCCGTTGTGGCGACCATTGTTTCCACGCTGGCTATCGCGTTGATTATTTTCGTTGGCAAACTGTTCTTCAATACGTCGGCCGATCTGTTTACCTCCATTTTTCAGGGCGGAGTCAGATACAACTCTTATGTATTCATCGCGCTGTCGCAATCGCTGTTCGGTAGCGAAGGGGTGGCACTGTCCGGTTTCTTCGTGGCATACATGATCATTCTGACCAACATCATGAGCGTGTTGGTGATGAACCACTACGGCACCGGCAGCAAGAAAAGCCTGAGCGGCGCGCTGCTGGCGCTGACGAAAAACCCGCTGATCATCGGCGCGTTGTTCGGGGTGCTGATGAACCTGTGCAACCTGCACATTACCGGCGCGCTTAAACAGCTGTTCGTTTATCTCTCCAACGCCGCCACGCCGCTGAGCCTGATGTCGGTCGGCGCAGGGTTGATCGTCAGCATGCATATCCGCAAGCTGGTTTCCATCTCTTATGCGACCGTGCTGAAGCTGGTGGCCATGCCGCTGATTACCATTGCGCTGGTGCACTATTTCGGTGCTACCGGCGTGCCGGCCAGCATCGCCATTCTCTACTCCGCCGTGCCTTGCGCCGGCAACGCCTATATTCTGGCGCGGCAAATGGGGGGCGATCATGAAGCGATGGCCTCCATCATCACCTGGACGACGCTGCTGTCGGTTATCACCGTGACGTTCATCCTGGGCAGCGTAGCGCTCTAACGCCGGCGCCGGGCGGCATTCGCCCGCCCGGCGTTTTCCGCAATCCTCTCATATCCTTTCATGACGCTTTACCGCTATGCTAAAAATAGAATGGCCCGTGAATATGAAAAGGATGAATCATTTTGGCAGGAAGTAGCTTACTTACCCTCATCGACGACATCGCCTCGTTGTTGGACGACGTCTCGTTAATGAGCAAAATGGCGGCAAAAAAAACCGCCGGGGTGCTGGGGGACGATCTGGCGCTCAACGCGCAGCAGGTCACCGGCGTTAAAGCCGATCGCGAACTGCCGGTGGTGTGGAGCGTCGCCAAAGGTTCGTTGATCAACAAGGCGATCCTGGTGCCGCTGGCGCTGCTGATCAGCGCTTTTGCACCCTGGGCGATTACGCCGCTGCTGATGGTGGGCGGCGCCTACCTGTGCTACGAAGGGTTCGAAAAGGTGTTTCACAGCCTGAGCCACGGCAAGGCGGCGCAGGAGGAAAAATCGGACGGGCCCGGCGCCAATGAGGACGCTGCGGCCTATGAGAAGCGCAAGGTGAAAGGCGCAATACGCACCGATTTCGTGCTCTCTGCCGAGATTATCGCCATCACGCTGGGCACCGTTGCCGGCGCCACCTTCAGCCAGCAGGTAATCGTTTTGTGCGGCATCGCCGTCGTGATGACGCTCGGCGTGTATGGCATCGTCGCCGGCATCGTCAGGCTGGACGATCTGGGGCTGTATCTGAGCCGCAAAGGCAGCGCGTTAGCGCGCTCCCTCGGCGGCGGCATCGTGCGCGCCGCGCCTTATTTGATGAAAACGCTGTCGATCGTCGGCACGGTCGCCATGTTTATGGTCGGCGGTGGCATCCTGACCCACGGTCTGCCGCCGGTGCATCACCTTTTCGAAGACTGGGCCTCGTACACCACGGTGGTACCGACGTTTGGCCATATCTTGCAGGGGGTGGTTCCGGCTCTGCTGAACGTGGCGTTCGGGCTGGTGGCCGGCGGCGTGGTGCTGGCGGTGGTGTCGGCGCTGGGCGCGGTGCGCGCGCGTTTCAAGGCATGATGAAAAGTCTCGCCCCGAGAGGGGCGGGACGGTGCAGACGCTTTAAAATATCAGTTTGAGAACGCCGGTAATCGTCAACAAACCCACGATAAAGATGATGGCGACAATCCACAGAATAATTTTCATTTGATTCTCCCTTACCCGTTAAATGTGGCGCGCAACTGGCGCTAACTCAATGAAATCACTCTTCACTATAGACGCTAACTTCCGGTCGTGCGTCGCCATGCATTCAGGGGTGCCGATTGTCGCCCGCGCCCAGCGCGCGCTGCATGATGTGGGTGTCGCGCCATTCCCCCAGTTTGAACCCCACGGCCTTTAACGTCCCGACGCTGGTAAAACCGAGCGACTGGTGCAGCGCCAGCGAACCGCGGTTGGCGGCGGAATCGCCGACGATCGCCAGCATCTGGCGCCAGGGGCCTTGCTCACAGCGGGCGATCAGCGCGCTCAGCAGCGCCTTGCCGACGCCTTTGCCCTGTTGCCCCTCGGCGATATACACCGAGTCCTCCACGGTAAAGCGATAGGCCGGCCTGGGGCGATACGGCGTGGCATAGCAGTAGCCCACAATACGGCCTTCGCTCTTCGCCACCAGCCAGGGCAGCCCGGCTTCTTGCACCTTGCTCAGCCGCAGCTGCATTTCCGCCAGGGTCGGCGGCTGTTCTTCAAACGAGGCGGCACCGTACAGCACGTGGTGGGTGTAAATGCGCAGCACGGCGGCCATATCGTCCGGCGTGGCATCGAGGAGGCTGAGTACGGGAGCGGAGAGCGTCATGGTAATGCCTGTTTACCTTGGAAATCAGCGGATAAACGCCATTATGCGCGCCGCTCACCGCCGGGGTAAATCGGGTTTTCTTATGGTGAGATAAGAAAAGGCGATGGTGAGCGGGAAGGGGCTCTTTGGGGAGAGCCCCTGTGGCGCTGTGCCCGGAATTACCAGCCTTTCACCGCGCCGCCGTTGAAGATTTTCTCGGCGGCCTTGGCCACTTCGTCTGACTCGTAGGCCTTGATGAAGTTCTGCACGTTCGGCGCGTCCTTGTTGTCTTCGCGGGTGACGATGATGTTGGTGTACGGCGAGTCCTTATCCTCGATGAAGATGCCGTCTTTGGTCGGCGTCAGACCGGTCTGGTTGATGTAGGTGGTGCTGATGACGGCAACGGTGACCTTTGGATCGTCCAGCACGTGCGGCAGCTGCGCGCCTTCCAGCTCCATGATTTGGTAATGGTGCGGGTTGGCGCTGATGTCCAGGGCGGTGGGCAACAACCCCTTACCTTGTTTCAGCGTAATCAACCCGGTTTTTTCCAGCAGCAGCAGGGCGCGCCCCAGGTTGGTCGGATCGAGCGGGATGGCGATCACCGCGCCGTCCGGCAGCTCTTTGAGCGATTTTATCTTTTTGGAGTAGCCGGCCATCGGGAAGACAAAGGTATTGCCGACTGCCACCAGCTTATAGCCGTGATCTTTGTTTTGCTGTTCGAGGAACGGGCGGTGCTGGAACACGTTGGCGTCCAGTTCGCCCTTGTCGGTAGCGTCGTTCGGCAGCAGTGAACCGCTAAAGCCGACCAGCTCGACGTCCAGCCCGTATTTCTCTTTCGCCACCTGTCTGGCGACTTCCGCCACGTCCTGTTCCGCGCCGTTGATGACGCCGACCTTGATATGATTCTGATCGGTTTTTTGATCGCAGCCCTGAAGCGCCAATACGGCGGCGAAGGCCGCCGCCAGAGGGGTGATACGCCAGCGTAAGGTCATCGAAGTCTCCCTGAAAAGAACAATAAAATCAGTTGTTTTTTGTCCTTACAGCTAAGCCTGAACCGCCGATGAAGTCAAACGCTCGTTCAGCATAAACGGCTATAGCTTATAGCCGTTATGCGGCGGGGGATTATCGGCTGAGCGAACGCAGCACCACGATGCCCGGCGTAGCCATCACGTAATCCATAAAGGGCGAATCGACCACCCGCATGTTGGCCTTGCGCGAAGAGGCGTTGCGCAGCACCGGGCCGCTGTCGGTCATCACGAAGATGCCGGTGTGGGTCACGTCCAGCCCGTCCAGGTTGGTGTAAATACCGATGTAATCGCCGGTGCGCAGCTGGGCCAGCACCTTGTCGTCGACGTTGTCGCTGGGGATATAGGTCACGCTACGTTGCTCGTTGGGCAAACCGGGCAGGTAGCTGCTGCCGTCCGCCTTGCGGTTGAGGGTTTTCACGAGGGTGACGGCGTGTGGGCTGAGCTGCGCGGTGATGTCTTCGGCCACCTGGTGCGGCCGCTGTGCCCAGTCGGTGAAGAAGTGTTTGCGCTGCGGGAAGGCGATTTTACCGTCGACGTAGCGAATGTCTACCAGACGCTGTACGAACTCGCCCTCGCTGCGGGCGGTGCTGAGCGCTTCCACATAATCGATGTAGGTGAAGCAATCCAGCCCGCGGAAGTCGATCACCAACTGCTCGGGCGTGCTCTGCGAGCCGATCAGGCGGTTGGCGAGATAGGGCGTGCCGAGAAACTCGCGCGAAATCAAATCGACGGTGCGGCCATGCGGCTGTGCGGCGGGCCAACCGGCGCGCAGCGCGAGGATCTCACGCAGCTTGCTGCGGGTGCTGGCGTCCATCTCCGGCTGCACGCCCGGCGGCGAAACGGTGACGTCGGTCGGCGGCGTTGCGGGGGTGACGGCGGCGGGGCGATCGGCGCATCCGCTCATGGCGATAGCTAACATCAGTAAAACAACCTTGTTCTGGTTCATACGGCCCTCCCTGGGTGTCGCTGGTTTATCAGAGTAAGTGATAACAGTTCTCATCCGATGGTAGGGGTTAAAAAGTAAACATAGCCTCAATGGCGGCCGATAAATCAGTAACCGATTTCGCTATTGAACGGCAAATACCAGAACAGCGCGATTTCGTGATCGGCGATCTCCGGCTCGGCGCGGTACAGCAAACGGTCGATGCCGCCGAGAATAAACCCGTAATGCTGGTAGCAGCGACAGGCGGCCAGATTGTTGTTCTGCGTTTCGAGCATCATACCCGAGGTTTCCTGCTGCCGCGCCCACTGTTTGGCGCAGTCCAGCAGCGCCCCGGCGATGCCCTGACGGCGCGCGTGAGCGCTGACCGCGATCTCGTCGATCAAGGTGTAACCGTTCCAGTTTTTGCTCAGCGTGATGTGGCCAACGGCTTCGTCCTGGCGATACGCCAGGAAGGTCACGCTGTCTTCGTTGGCGAACGGCGCCAGGGGATACTGTTTACGAAACGGCGCCACCGGCCGGGTTGGCCAGCTGTCGACCGGGCAGTCGAACTGCGGCAGGGCGTAACAGCGGATGGTAAAGCTGAAATCGCCGCGCGTCAGGTAATCATCGGGCAGCGCCTCAATGGCCGCGATGCGGATGGCCGGGGTCATTATGGCAGCTCCCGCAGCAGGCGCGCCGGGTTGCCGGCATAAATTCCCTTGCGGGTAATGTCGCGGGTCACGACCGCCCCGGCGCCGATCACCGCGTCGCTGCAGATCTCCACCGCCAGGATCGTGGCGCCGGAGCCGATGGACACCCGATCGCCGACGCGCGTGTGCCCCCAGCTGGCCGGATCGGCATTGGGCGCGCCGTCTTTGAACAGATCGTTGGCGAAGGTGACGCCGTGGCCGACAAAGCACGCTTCGCCGAGGGTGACGTATTCGCAGATAAAGCTGTGCGACTGAATTTTACTGCGCGCGCCGATGCTGACGTGGCGCTGGATCTCCACGAACGGGCCGACGAAGACATCGTCGCCGAGCCGGCAGCCGTACAGATTGCAGGGCTCGACAACGGTGACGTTGCGCCCGGCGTCGACGTCGACGATCCCCGCCTGGCGGGTGGTGATAACGGATGACATGACCTTCCTCGCAGCCTGGTTTTTATGGTGGGAGTATAAGACAAAGCGTTGCGGCGTTGCGCTTTCCGCACGTTTTTTCACCGAAAGACTATAATTAGTACAGGGGAGAGAGCCCCGTGGCCGCAATCCTCGCACGGGTAGCTGTCCGTCGGAGGTGTGAAATTCGTTCGCCGATCGCGGCCTACGGCGAGATAGGAGGTGTCTCATGGTCAGTCATGTTTGGGGACTTCTGGCGCATCCCAGCGCCGAGTTCGAACAGATCAAAAGCGAGAATGAAAGCGTCTCGCACCTATACACCCATCACGTGTTGCTCTTGGCAGCAATCCCGGTGGTCTGCGCCTTTATCGGCACCACCCAGTTGGGCTGGCTCTCCGGCGAGGGACATGCCATCAGGCTCGACATGTTTACCGCGCTTTATACCGCCGTGGCGTTTTACCTGCTGATGCTGGCGGGCGTAGCGGCCATGGGGAAAGTCATTCACTGGATGGCGCGGCGCTATGAATCGCGCCCCAGCCTGCACCGCTGCATGGTGTTCGCCGGCTACGTGGCGACCCCGATGTTCCTCAGCGGGATTGTGGCGCTCTATCCGGTCGTCTGGCTGTGTCTGTTTGTCGGCATTATCGGCCTGTGCTATTCGGGCTATCTGCTGAATCTGGGGATCCCGCACTTCCTGAATATCGACAGTAAGGAAGGGTTCATCTTCTCCAGCTCGACCTTCGCTATCGGTATCCTGTTGCTCGAGCTGTTGCTTGGGGTGACGGTGCTGCTGTGGGGGTACGGTTCCTGGTTGTTCTGAGTTAACGGCTGTTGTTATCGCCCCCGCGCCGGTGGAACGGCGCGGGGGCTTTTGCTTTTATACGCGGCGGAAAACCAGCACCACGCCGAGCACGATGCCCGCCATGCCCAGCAGGCTCAGCGCCGCCAGCGCGTGGCCGAGCAGCAGGTAGTCCAGCAGGGCGGTCACCGCCGGGATCAGATAGAACAGGCTGGTGACCTGCACCAGGTTGCCGCGCTGGATCAGGCGATACAGCAAGAAGGTCGCCAGCACCGAGATCACCACCGCCATCCACAGCAGCGGCAGCACGAACGCCGGCCGCCATTCGACCTGCAGCGGCTCAAACGGCAGCGCCAGCGTACACATCAGCAACCCGACGGCATACTGCAGCGGCAAGACCGCCAGCGGCGGCTGCGTCATGCCTTTTTGCAGCAGGGTGCCGGCGGTCATGCAGCCCAGCGCGATAAAGGCGAACAGCATGCCGCTCAGCGAGAAGTGGGCCACCATCAGGCTTTGGTACACCACCAGCGTCAGCCCGACCATTGCCAGCGCCAGGCCGAGCGCCCGCAGCCCGGTGCAGCGCCGTTCGGTGATGAACTGGGTGAGGATCGGCTGTACGCCGAGCAACGTCGCCAGCACGCCGGGCGTAATACCCTGTTCCAGCGCCAGCAGATAGCAGATTTGATAGCTGCCGATCATCAACACGCCAATCAGCGCGACGCGCCGGCGGGTGCCGGGAGCGGGCAGGCACTGGCGCTGCCACAGGCCGATGGCCAACAGCACCGCCAGCGCGATGGCGCAGCGGAAGAACAGGAAAGCGAAGGCGGAGGCGTGCTCCAACCCCCAACGGGAGAAGATCGCGCCGCTGCTCCAAAGCAGGACGAACAGCGTAGCCAGGCCGGCATTGGCCCAGAGAGAAGGTAATCGCATGTCAATTTCACCTGTCGTGAAAATTACAGGCTCCGGCGCGCGCGGCGGTCTACGCCTGAACGCAACAGATCAATAAGCCGGAGGTAAAAAGTCGGTTTGGCTTAGCGCACAACCACAATGCGTGGCGGGTAAGCGGCAACCGCTGAAACGACAGAGGAAACGGCGGGTGGAGCGGAGGAAGCACACAGCAAAACGACGGCCGGAACGGTCGCGTCTGTCGGATCTGTGCTGTGCGCCAGGTAGGTCATGTGAGTTCCTGAAAATCGGCAATGAAACTAATCGCTTCAAACATAACCAAGTTCGCCGGGATGCGCAATCGGAAATCATCATTACTTAATTGATAATGAAAATCATTATCATTAATAAAAGGCTGTGCTATGTTGCTTTGGCCGCGCAGTGTTGACGCAGGGGGCACGGCAAAAGACGTTGCGATTCGCTTTTGCAGAAGGCGGGCAATCGTGATAAAAATATTGGTATGTTATAATATAACAATTAATGCATGATGAATCCAGTTCACGACATCCTCCACGTTGATGGAGTTAGCCTGACCGGCCACGGCGGGGCATTGATACTCGACAACATCCATTTCGCGCTGCGCGCCGGTGAGAAGCTGGCGGTGATCGGCCCTAACGGCAGCGGCAAGTCCAGCCTGCTGCGTGCCCTGATCGGCGAAACGCGGCCGGACAGCGGCGGCATTCACTGGCGAGGGCGGGCCTTGTCCGAGTGGCCGGCGGCGGAACGCGCCAAAAGCATCGCCTTTCTGGCGCAAAACGATTCGCCGGATTTGCGGCTGTCGGTTGAGGACTACGTGGCGTTGGGCCGTTTACCGCATGGCGAACGCTCTGCGGCGGGAAAACGCATCGTTGACGAAGCCATCGGGGAAACCGGGCTGGCGCCGCTCAGGCACCATCCGCTGGGGCGGCTCTCGGGCGGCCAGCGTCAGCGCGCCGCGCTGGCCCGGGCGTTGGCACAGTCTCCCGATCTGTTGTTGCTGGATGAACCGACCAATCACCTCGATCCGCCCGGGCGCTCGGCGCTGCTGTCGTTAGTGAAAAATAAAGAGATTGCCGTGATTGCGGTGCTGCACGATTTGCCCGTGGCAGAGGCGTTTGCCGATCGGATCCTGGTGCTGAACGAAAGCCGCCAGGTAGCCTGTGGTACGCCCGAGGCGGTGTTGCAAACTCCGGTGATTTTGCCGGTGTTCGGCATGAACAGTTTCAAGGTGGCGCATCCCGTCAGCGGGAAAACGCTGCGCATTTTTGACGTTCCCCATTGTGCTTGATCAACCAGAGAGAAACATGAACGCACGCGTATTCATCCTGCTTCTGCTGCTGGCCGCCAGGTCGGCGGCGGCCGAACATTTTCCCGTCACCGTAGAAAGCTGCGGTGTGCCGGTCACCTTCAACCAGGCGCCGCAGCGCGCCGTCATCAACGACATCAACATGGCCGAGATGGCCTTTGCACTGCATCTGCAGGATCGCATTGTCGGGCTGACCGGCATCACCGGCTGGTACAAACTGACGCCCGACTTCAAGGCCGCGATGGGCGCCATTCCCGAACTGGCGCCGAAATATCCCGCTTTGGAAACGCTGCTGGCGGCACAGCCGGATTTCTTTTTCGCCGGCTGGAATTACGGCATGAAGATCGGCGGCGACGTCACGCCGGAGAAGCTTGCCCCGTTCGGCATCAAAACGCTGGTGCTGAGCGAGAGCTGCGTACAGGCCGGCGGGCGGCCGCAGAAGGCCGATATGAATCTGCTGTATGACGATGAGCTGAAGCTCGGCAAGATTTTCGGCAAGCGGCAAGAGGCCACCGCGCTGGTTGAGGGCTGGCAGCGCCGGTTGGCTGCGCTGCCCGCCAGGCCGGCGGGCCAGGCGCCGCTCAAGGTATTCGTCTATGACTCGGGGGAGGAGAAGCCTTTCACCAGCGGCAAATACGCGATGCCGACGGCGATCGTCGAAGCGGCCGGCGGCCGCAACGTGATGGACGGCTTGCCGGCGAGCTGGACGACGGCGTCCTGGGAGGCGGTAGCGGCGGCCGAGCCCGACTTCATTATTCTGCTGGATTACCAGACCGGATCGGGCGCCGATGCGCTGCGGCGCTTCCTCGAGTCCCACCCGTTGATGAAATTAACGCCTGCCGTACGGCACCATCGCTATCTGAAACTGCAGTATGCGGAGCTGACGCCGGGGCCGGCCAACATCGGCGCAGTGGAAAAGCTGGCGCGGGCGCTGTACGCGCCGGAGGCTGAATGAACTCGCCGACCCGGCGGTTTATGCTGCTCGCGCCGTTGGCGCTGTCGGTATTGTGCGGGTTAATGATCTGGAGCCTGCAGCTGGGCAGCGTCGCACTGTCATGGCGGCAGACGATGGCGGCATTGGGGCTTTCATCGGCGCCCCTCTCCGGCATGCTGGACACTATCGTCGTGCAACTGCGGGTGCCCAGAGCGTTGCTGGCGGCCTTGACCGGCGCCGGGCTGGCGATGACCGGCGCGCTGCTGCAGACCACCACCCGCAATGAGCTGGCCGATCCTTTTTTGTTTGGGCTCTCCTCCGGCGCCTCCGTCGGCGCGGTGCTGGTCATCACGCGCTTCGGCGATGCGCTGGGCGCGCTGACGTTGCCGCTGTCCGCCTTCGCCGGCGGCGTTTTGTCCGCCTTGGCGGTGATGATCCTGTTTCGCGTCGGCCGGGTCAGGCGCGCCGAGCAGCTGATCGTCTGCGGCCTGGCGGTCTCGTTTTTGTTCAGCGCGCTCACCAGCTACCTGGTGTTTTCCGGCGATCAGCGGGCGGCCGGTTCGGTGTTGTTCTGGTCGCTCGGCGGGTTGGGGCTGGCGCGCTGGGATAATCTGTTCATTCCGCTGGCGAGTTTCGTGCTGCTGGCCGGGTTTACGGCGCTGCGTTGGCGGGCGCTGGACGCGCTGCTGGCGGGCGAGCAAACCGCCCATTCGATGGGGGTCAACGTGGCGCGCCTGCGCACCGAGACCTTTCTGTGCTGCGCACTGTCCACGGCGTTTCTCGTTTCGCTGACGGGCGTGATCGGCTTTGTCGGGCTGATGGTGCCCTACCTGGCTCGGCGCCTGGTGGGTGTGCGCCACCGTTTGGCCGTGCCGATGTGCGGCCTGCTGGGGGCGACGCTGCTGACCGGCGGCGACATGCTCAGCCGCAGTCTGATCCCCCATCAGGAGCTGCCTATCGGCATCATTACGGCCGGGCTGGGGGGCGCGTTCATCGTGTCCTTGCTGCTGCGTGCGGAACGATGAACGCCACCCTGTCTCAATAGAGTTCCAGATGCAGGCGCTGCTGCTCAATCAGCGTCTGCCACAGGTTTTCCGCCCCGCAGGCTTGCTCCAGCGCCGTCGCCACGGCATGTTCCAGATACTGGCGATTGCCGCACAGGTAGACATGCGCTCCCCGCCGCAGCAGGCCGCTGATGGCATCGGCATGCTCGCCGATCGCATGCTGCACATAATATTTGGCGGCGGCGTCGCGCGAGAAGGCGGTGATGAGGCGCGTGAGTACGCCCGCCACGTTCAGTGCTTCTAACGCTTCGTGATACAGGAAGTCTTCATCGCGCCGTTTTTCGCCGAAGATCAGCACGGTTTCGCGCCGTTCACCCTGGGCGGCCATTTCGCGCAGCAAGCCTATCAAGGGCGCGATGCCGGTACCGGTACCGATAAGCAGCACCGGCACGGTGGTATCGCGCGGCAGGTAAAAGCCGGGGTTGGCGCGGCAGAAGAGGCGGAAAGGGCCAGGTTGGCTGAGCAGCCAGCCGGTCGCCGTGCCGCGCCGGGTGCGGCCGTCGCGTTCATATCGTACGTCGCGCACGCACAGGTCGAGGCTCTCTGCCCGCGTTGCCGAAGCGATGGAGTAGGCGCGCGGCAGGCAAACGGGCAGCAGCGCCAACAGGTTCTCCAGCGTGACCGTCTGCGGCGGGCAAAAATCGTGCAGTACGTCCAGCAGATCGGCGCCGTACAGATAGCTCTCCATGGCTTTGCGCTGGCGGATCTTGAGCAAGCCTTTGAGCTCTTCGCTGTCGGCCAACTGCGCCAGTTCGCGCAGCGTCGTTTTGCTGAGCTGGCGCAGTTCCCGGCGGCGCAGCGCGTCAGCGGCCTCCGGCCTGCCGAGCCAGTCAGCCAGCCGGGTCAATAATCCTTCGTCGTTCTCCGGCAACAGATAGACGGTATCCCCAGCCCGGTAAACGATGCCGCTGCCGGCGATATTCAACCGCAGGTGCCAGGCCTGCGGCGTGCGTGCGCTGAGCGGCCGCCGTTCAAGGAGGGCGGCGCTGAACGCATGGTCTTCGCCGTAGGCGGTCACGCGCAGATGCAAATCGCGGCCGGCCTGGGCATCACCGGCCAGCACCTTCTCCAGCGTCGTCAGCCAGGTTGCGAAGAACGGTTCGAAGTTAACGTCGGCGTCGACGCGATTGATGATGGCGCGGGCGCCGTATTGCGTCAGACGTGCATCCAGCGCCTGCGTGAAGCCGCAGAAATGCGGGTACGCGGTGTCGCCGAGACCGAAGATGGCGTAGCGCAACCGGTGGCGATCCGGCCATTGCGCCAGCGCGTCGGAAAAACGCTCGGCGTTGGCGGGCGGTTCGCCGTCGCCAAATGAGCTGGAGACGATCAGCAGGGCGTCACGTTCGCCCACATCGGCGGGCTGGATGGCGTTGAGTTCTTTCACGACGGGGCGGTAGGGTTGCAGGCTGCTTTGTTCACCCAGGCGCATCGCCAGCGCCCGGGCGTTGCCCGACTCCGAACCGTAACCAATCAGGATGCGTTCGATAAGGTCGGCCATGGCGGTTACTTGTCGTAGTGGTTGTCGAACTGTTCTTTGGCGAATTCCACCGATTCGAAGTCGGTCATCAGATCGTTGATCACGCGGCGGATGCTGATATAGGCCGCGATATTGCCCTGGGCGTCATACAGCGGCTGCACCGTGGTGTCGACCACGTACAGCACGCCGCCTTTGCCGACGTTCGGAATGATGCCGGTCCAGATGCCGCCTGCCTTGATGGTGTCCCACATCGCTTTGTAAACGGCTTTCGGCACGGAAGGGTGGCGCACGATGCTGTGGGGCTGGCCCACCAGCTCTTCCCGGGAAAAGCCGGTCAGTTGGCAAAACAGATCGTTGACGTAGGTGATGGTGCCCTGCAGATCGGTGGTGGAGATCACCATCACTTTATCGAGCGCGGACAACAGCTGGGCGGAAGCGAGGGTCTGACTCATGGTAGGTTCCTTCTCATTAACAACTTCGCGGTGATTGCCACGGCGGATGCCATGTATCCGTCATGACAGCTTTGTAATTGATTCTCATTTGCGATTGTGCGGTGAATGGTAATCGGGAAATTTATAAGTTGCAATAAAAATACATCTTTAAGGGCGCAGAAAGGTCACGACGAGGCAGGCAGGGGGAGAGGAAGCCCGCGCCGGGTGTGGCGGCGGGCCAATCGGGCGGTCTTAGTGGGGGTCTTCGGCCCAGCCTTTACGTTTGCTGGTTTTGCCGATGCCGGGGTTGAAGCTGTTGGTCGGATCGGCGGTGCGGTAGAACGCCTGCAGATCTGCCTTGGCGTGGTACAGGTGGCCGACGTTATGTTCCGCTGGGTACTCGGCGCCGCGCCGGTTGAGGATCTCGAGCATTTTTTCCTTCAGCGCGTGGCTGTCGACGCCCTTTTTCACCACGTAGTCCTGATGGAAGACGTGGCACATAAAGTGGCCGTAATACAGCTTATGCACCAGCTGGCTGTCGATCTCCGGCGGCAGGGTTTCGAACCAGTCGGTGTCGTTGCGGCGCAGGGCGATATCCAGCGCCAGAATATCCTCCACCTTGTCGGCGTGCACCGCATGGTAGCGCACGGCGGCGCCGGCGGCGGCGAAGCGGTGCAGGAAGGCCTTTTTGCCTTCGTCAGGCGTGCAGGTGAAGAAAGCGCCTTCGGCCTGGGCGAAGTACTCGGTCAGGTAGCGCTGCGCTTCGTCTACGCCGGGGCCGGCCATCTTCAGCAGCAGGTGATGTTCGAAACGTTCGCGGTATTCCTTCATGCGCTTCGGCAGGTGGCTCGGCGCCAGATGGCTCAGGCCCTGCATCAGCCGATCGGTCAGGTTGTGCGGCAGCAGCGGCAGCTTGTTGAGGCTGGCGTCCATACGGCCTTTCAGGGTGAAGAAGCGCGGCATCTGATCGGTGCCGAGCTTGTCGATCATCATGAAGGTGTCTTTGCCGTACACCTCGGCGATGTCGAAGATATCGCGGTGCATGTACTCACCGGCCACCGGCAGGTTTTCGAACTGGCTCAGCATGTGGCGGCGCAGTTCGGTCAGCACCGCGGTGTCGTTGGTGCCGATATAAAACACCTGCTCTTTGCCTTCTTTCTCGAAGGTGTCGAGTCGCACCGCGAACACCGCCAGCTTGCCGGCGCAGCCGGAGGCCTCGTACAGGCGGCGTTTGTCGGCGTTGAAGCGGGAAGGGGTGTCGGCATCGACGTCACGCACCCGGCTGGCGTACTCGTTATCCGAGGCGCGCAGCTCGCCGTACTCGACGTCTGTCGGGCGATAGTCGCCTTTTTCCAGCCGGGTGAGGATCTCTTCCGGCGTGTCGCCGAGGCGGATGCCTAAATGGTTCACCAGGCGCAGCTGGCCGTCTTCCCCGAGCTGGGCGTACAGCGCCATTTCGGTATAGGCCGGGCCGCGTTTCACCAGCGAGCCGCCGGAATTGTTGCACACGCCGCCGATCACCGAGGCGCCGATGCAGGAGGAACCGATCACCGAATGCGGTTCACGGCCGTAGGGTTTGAGCAATTTCTCGAGGTGGTGCAGGGTGCTGCCGGGGAAGCCGACCACCTGCTTGCCGTTATCCAGCACCTGAATATGGTCGAGGCGCAGGGTGCTGACGATGACGATGTCGCGGTCATAGTCGTTGCCGCTGGGGGTCGATCCTTCGGTCAGGCCGGTATTGGCGGCCTGCATGATGACGATTTTGTCGGCGGCCACGCAGGCCTGCAAAATGCGCCACAGCTGCAGCAGGCTGGTGGGAAACACCACCGCCAGCGCCTGGCCTTCGCCGGAGCGGAACCCCTTGCGATACCGCTCGGTGTTGCGATCGCCGGTCAACAGCTGCGGGCCGCCGACGATGTCTTTAAGCTGGTTGATAAATGCCTGATTGCCTGACTGCATGCTGCCTGTCTCCCTGTCATCCCCGTCGCTTTAACCGCGGCGCCGGAGTGCCGCATATAAGCTAAGAGGCTATCAATTAAATAACTTATTAAGCTATCAGCTTGCCAGGCTAATGGCTTGCGGGTTTAGTAGCGTTCGGCGTAGCCGGCCCGGCGCTCTTCGTCGCGCAGCGTCAGGATCTCCACGCCGTCGGCGGTGACCGCCACGGTGTGCTCCCACTGCGCCGACAGTTTTTTGTCGCGCGTCACCACCGTCCAGCCGTCTTTCTTCTGCTTGATGCGGCGGTCGCCCTGATTGATCATCGGCTCGATGGTGAACACCATGCCTTCCTGCAGCACCATACCGCTGCCGGGTTGACCGTAGTGCAACACCGCCGGCTCTTCATGCATATCGCGGCCGATGCCGTGGCCGCAATACTCCCGCACGATGCTGTAGCCGGCCTGCTCGGCGTGCCGCTGGACGGCATGGCCGATATCGCCCAGGGTGGCGCCCGGTTTTACCGCGCGAATGCCCTGCCACATCGATTCATAGACGTTGTTCACCAGCCGTTTGGCCAGCGGCGTCACCTGGCCGACGCAGTACATCTTGCTGGAGTCGGCGATATAACCGCCGTTTTCCAGCGTGATGTCTACGTTGATAATCATGCCGGAACGCAGGATTTTGCTGGCCGACGGCACCCCGTGGCACACCACATCGTCGATTGAGGTGTTGAGCACATAGGGGAAATCATACTGCCCTTTGCTGGCCGGGCGCGACTTCAGCTCTTCGACGATAAACGCCTCGGCGCGGTCGTTGATCTCCATGGTGGAGATGCCTTCGACGATGACCTCATCGAGCATAGCAAACACTTTCGCCAGCAGGGCGCCGGAATGGCGCATTTTGGCAATCTCTTCCGGCGTTTTAATCACAATCTGTTTCACCCGACAATCTCCTTCAGCGTCAGCGCGTTATCTTTCATCATCTTTTTTACCAGCTGCGGGTAGGTCAGTTCCGGATGGAACTCCGCCAGCATGCCGATTTTGATCCAGTATTCAGCCTGCGCGTTGATCGAACGCGTCATGGTCAGGCTGGCGAGGCGCAGATCGTCATGCAGCGCGTCTGAAATTTTTACGATGCCCATCGGCGTCTCCCTAAGTGAACGATATACGAAGTGTATACGTTTAGGATGGTGGCGATGTGGCATTCTGTGGCGTAAGAAGATTCTGGCAACAACGATTGCCGCCGCCAGACAATGCGTTTATTGTGATGAACGACTTTTTTGCCATGATTTTTCAGAAGGATTTAAGGCGTGACTAAACTACGTGTTGGGGTGATTTTTGGCGGTAAATCGGCGGAGCATGAGGTGTCGCTGCAGTCGGCCAAAAACATTGTGGATGCAATCGACAAAGAGAAGTTTGACGTCACGCTGCTGGGGATCGACAAACAGGGGCAGTGGCACATCAACGACGCCTCCAACTACCTGCTCAACGCCGAGAACCCGGCGCTGATCGCGCTGAACCGCTCGAACAAGAACGTGGCGCTGATCCCGGGCCAGGAAAAACAGCAGCTGATCGAAGCGGGCAGCGCCGGCGCGCTGGGCCAGCTCGACGTCATCTTCCCGATCGTGCACGGCACGCTGGGGGAGGACGGTTCGCTGCAGGGGCTGCTGCGCATGGCCAATATGCCGTTCGTCGGCGCCGGCGTGCTCGGTTCGGCGGTCAGCATGGACAAAGACGTGACCAAGCGCCTGCTGCGCGACGCCGGGCTGGCGGTGGCGCCGTTCGTCACCCTGACGCGCGCCAACCGCGCCGGATTCACGTTTGAGCAACTGAGCGAGCACCTCGGCCTGCCGCTGTTCGTCAAGCCGGCCAACCAGGGCTCCTCGGTCGGGGTCAGCAAGGTGGAAAACCGCGCCGAGTTCGACGCGGCGGTATCGCTGGCCTTCAGCTTCGATCACAAAGTGCTGGTGGAGTCGGCGATCGTCGGCCGCGAGATCGAGTGCGCGGTGCTGGGCAACGACGATCCGCAGGCCAGCGTGTGCGGCGAGATCGTGCTGAGCGACGCCTTCTATTCTTACGACACCAAATACATCAATGAGCAGGGCGCTCAGGTGGTGGTGCCGGCGGCAATCGCGCCGGAAGTGAGCGACCACATCCGCGAGGTGGCGCTGAAGGCGTTCCGCACGCTGGAGTGCTTCGGACTGGCGCGGGTGGATGTGTTCCTGACGCCGGACAACCAGGTGGTGATCAACGAAATCAACACGCTGCCGGGCTTCACCAACATCAGCATGTATCCCAAGCTGTGGGCCGCCAGCGGTGTCAGCTATCAGGCGCTGATCACGCGCCTGATCGAATTGGCGCTGGAACGCCACCAGCAGGATCGTGCGCTGAACAGTTCGGTGTTCGATCGCTAAACGCGGCAGGGGGCGGCGGTGCCGCCCCCGTCTATCATTTCACCGTCACGTCGATGTCGCCGAAATACTTCTTCGACAGCGCCGCCACCGTGCCTTGCTGTTTCACTTTGGCGATGGCGGCATCCAGTTTTTTCTTCAGCGCCTCATCCCCTTTACGCAGGCCGAAGGCGATACCTTCACCGAGGATTTTGTCGTCGCGCACCGCCTCGCCGACGAAGGCGAAGCCTTTGCCGTCCGGCTGCGACAGGAAGCCGCTTTGCCCCGACGGCGCCATCACCAGCGTGGCGTCGAGCCGACCGGCCGCCAGATCGAGGTAAACCTGATTCTGATCCTGATAAGACACCACGTCCACGCCTTCAGGCGCCCAATGGGTTTTGGCGTAAATCTCCTGAATCGATCCTTGCAGCACGCCCACGTGTTTGTCCGCCAGCGATTTGGCGTCCGGCAGCAGGCCGCTGTCGGCCTTGGCGATCAGGCGGTTCGGCACCTGATAGATGGCGTCGGTAAAGGCGATCGCCTGACGCCGCTGTTCGGTCACGTTCATCGCCGAGTTGATGGCGTCGAACTTGCGCGCCTGCAATGCCGGGATCAGGCTGTCGAACGAGGTTTCCACCCAGCTGCATTTCAACTGCGCGGCGGCGCATACCGCGTCGCCCAGTTCGATGTCGAACCCTTCCAGTTTGCCGCTGGCGGATTTGGATTCGAACGGCGGATACAGCGCTTCCAGGCCGAAGCGCAGGCTGTTTTCCGCCGCCAGCGAAGAGCCGGCGGCCAACAGGCATCCGGCGGCGAACAGCGTTTTCAGTGCTTTCATAGGCAGTGCCCCTTTCCCATGGTCGGACAAAAAATTACGCCTGGCTCAGGCGGCGCGCGCCTTCCAGCAGGGTCTCGTTATCTTTGGAAAAACTCAGCCGGATTAGGCCGGTATTGGTGCCGTCGCTGTAGAACGCCGACAGCGGGATCGTCGCCACCTTCGCTTCGCGGATCAAGCGTACGGCGAAATCATTGTCGCTTTCGTGACTGAAGCCGCTAAAACGGGCCAGCATGAAGAAGCTGCCGCGGCTGGGCAGCAGCTCAAAGCGCGAATCCTGCAAGGCGCTGGCCAGCAGATCGCGCTTTTGCTGGTAAAACGCCGCCAGCCCCAGGTAGCTCTGCGGGTTGGCGAGCGCGGCGGCGAAGGCGTGTTGCATCGGCGTATCGGCGGAGAACACCATAAACTGGTGCACCTTGCGGATCTCGTCCATCAGCGCCGCCGGCGCCAGACAGTAGCCGACGCGCCAGCCGGTGACGTGGTAGGTTTTACCGAACGACGACACGATCACGCTGCGTTCCGCCAGCTGCGGGTAGCGCGCCATGCTGTGGTGAATTTCGCCGTCGAACACCACGTGTTCGTAGACCTCGTCGGACAGGATCACGATGTCGGTGTCGCGGGTCAGGGCGGTCAGGCGTTCGATGTCGTGCTCGTCAAACACCGCGCCGGTCGGGTTGTGCGGCGTGTTGACGATGATCATGCGCGTTTTGCCGTTGATGGCGGCGGCCACTTCGTCCCAGTCGACGCGAAAATCCTGCAGCGACAGTTTGATCGCTACCGGCGTGGCGCCCTGCAGGCGCACGATCGGCGCATAGCTGTCGAACGCCGGTTCGAAATAGATCACCTCGTCGCCGGGATGCACCAGTGCGCTGATCGCCGAGTACAGCCCTTCGCTGGCGCTGGCGATCACCGTGATTTCTTCGTCGGCGTCATAGCGTGCGCCATACAATCGTTCAGCTTTTTCCGCCAGAGCAGCACGTAACGCCGCCACGCCGCTCATCGGCGCGTATTGGTTATGACCTGCGCGCATGGCTTGTGCCGTAGCCTCGATCAGCTGCGGGTCGCCGGCGAAGTTGGGCGCGCCCTGCGACAGATTGAGGGCCTGATGTTCGGCGCTGAGTTGGCCTATGACGGTGAAAATGGTGGTGCCGACGTCCGGCAGCTTCGAGCGGGATGAACAGGCACTCTGCATGATGGGCTCCAGGCAAACAGGGAAGTGTTGAGCGATTAAGCATTAGCCGGCGTAGGCGGACAAGGGAAAGTTTGTCATACTTGCCATGCACTACGATCATACCTAATCGAGGCCCGCTATGCCGATATCCCTGCCGTCGCTCGACGTGTTGAAAACCTTCGTGGTGGTGGCGCAACGCCTCAACTTTACCCATGCCGCCCGGGAGCTGCACCTGACGCAGGGGGCGGTCAGCCGGCAAATTCTCGGGCTGGAGCAGCGCCTGGGTTATCCGCTGTTCAGCCGCCAGGCGCGCGGTTTGGCGCTGACGCCGCAGGGCGCGCAACTGCTGGCGCCGGTGCAGCAGGCGCTGGGGCAGCTGGACGAGGCGCTGACGCGGGCCGCCGCCCCGCCGGGGGCGCTGCGCATCAAATGCCCGACCTGCGCGATGCGCTGGGTGCTGCCGCGCGTGATTCGCCTGCAGAATGAACGGCCGGACATGCATATCGAGCTGACCGCCTCGGTGTCGCACGGTCTGGATTTCAGTACCGAGCAGTTTGACGCCGCGGTGGTATTCGGCCGGCCGCCGGGTAAAAAACTGACCGCGCACCTGCTGTTCGACGAAATCCTCACGCCGGTCTGCACGCCGACGTTTCTGCCGCCGGCGCCCCGGTTGGTGGATTTGACGGACAAAACCCTGCTGCACCCGACGCGCGATCGCCGCGACTGGCTGCGCTGGCTGAAGGCGGCGGGCGCCGATGCGCTGCCGTCCGGCAAGGCTCAGCATTTCGATACTCTCGATCTGGCGATGAGCGCCGCGCTGCAGGGGTTCGGCATCGCCATCGGCGATCTGTGCCTGCTGGAGGAGGATATTCAGGCGCGGCGTGTCGTGACGCCGTTCCCGCTCTGCGTCAGCAGCGGCGCGGCCTATTATCTGGTCTATCCTGAACGCGGGGCGCCGCCGCCGGCGTTGGCGCCGCTGATCGATTTTCTGACGGCGGAGGCCGCCGACAGCCGCGCCCGGCTGCAGAATTACCTGCCGATAACCTGTAATGCTTTGTAAACATTACCGATGCGAATTCCCTTGGCGATGAAACAGAGTGTGGCAAACTGTTTCTTCACTCCGATTAAACCTCGCGGCTTTGGCTGCGGAAACACGCCTGAGATAAAACAAGATGAAATGGCTTTGTGTGGTGAGTATGTTGTCCGGTCTGGCCCTCAGCCCGGCTTTTGCGCAGGAAACGCCGATAACGCAGGGCATTCACGCCCAGCAGCGCGACGCCTTCGTGTCCCATTTGATGAAGCAGATGACGCTGGAAGAGAAGATCGGCCAGCTGCGGCTGATCAGCGTCGGGCCGGATAACCCGAAAGAAGCGATCCGCGAGGGCATCCGCAAAGGGCAGATCGGCGCCATCTTCAATACCGTCACCCGCCCGGACATTCGGGTGATGCAGGATCAGGCGATGCAGCTCAGTCGCCTCAAAATTCCGTTGTTCTTCGCCTATGACGTGGTGCACGGCCAGCGCACCGTGTTCCCGATCAGCCTGGGGCTGGCGGCCAGCTTCGATCTGGAAGCCATTGCGCTCAGCGCCCGCGTGGCGGCGCAGGAGGCCAGCGATGACGGTCTGAACATGACCTTCGCGCCGATGGTCGATATCACCCGCGATCCGCGCTGGGGCCGGGTCTCCGAAGGCTTCGGCGAAGACACCTGGCTGGTGTCGAAAATCGCCAAAGTGATGGTCGACGGTTATCAAAACGGCGACCCGGCCAAGCCCGGTTCGGTGATGGCCAGCGTTAAGCACTTTGCGTTGTACGGCGCCGTCGAAGGCGGCCGCGATTACAACACCGTCGACATGAGCCCGCTGCGCATGTATCAGGACTATCTGCCGCCTTACAAAGCGGCGGTGGATGCCGGCAGCGGCGGGGTGATGGTGTCGCTTAACTCGGTGAACGGCGTGCCGGCCACCGCCAACCCGTGGCTGCTGAAAGACCTGCTGCGCGACCAGTGGGGCTTTAAAGGCATCACAATCAGCGACCATGGCGCAATTAAAGAGCTGATTAAACACGGCGTGGCCGCCGACGCGCGCGACGCGGTACGCCTGGCAATCACCTCCGGCGTCGACATGAGCATGAGCGACGAGTTTTACGACAAATACCTGCCGGGTCTGGTGAAAGACGGGCTGGTGCCTGAAAGCGATATCGATCGCGCCTGCCGCGACGTGCTGAACACCAAGTACGACATGGGGCTGTTCACCGATCCGTATGTGCATCTGGGCCCGGCGGGTTCCGACCCGCAGGACACCAACGCCGAAAGCCGTCTGCACCGCGCCGAGGCGCGGGTGGTGGCACGCAAAACGATGGTGTTGCTGAAGAACAATAAGCAGACGCTGCCGCTGAGCAAGCAGGCGACCATCGCGCTGGTCGGGCCGATGGCCGACAGCCAGCGCGACGTGATGGGCAGCTGGTCGGCCGCCGGAGTGGTCAAGCAGTCGGTGACCCTGCGTGAAGGGCTGGAGCAGGCGGTGGGCGACAAGGCGCGCATTCTTTACGCCAAGGGCGCCAACGTCACGCAGGATAAGGGCATCATCGACTACCTGAACGAGTATGAGCCGGCGGTGGCGTTCGATACCCGTTCGCCGCAGCAGATGATCGACGAAGCGGTACAGGCGGCGAACAAGGCCGACGTGGTCGTGGCGGTGGTGGGAGAATCGCAGGGCATGGCGCATGAGGCCTCCAGCCGCGCCGATATCACCATCCCGCAGAGCCAGCGCGATCTGATCGCCGCGCTGAAAGCCACCGGCAAGCCGCTGGTGCTGGTGCTGATGAACGGCCGGCCGCTGGCGCTGAGCTGGGAGAGCGAGCAGGCGGACGCGATGCTGGAAACCTGGTACAGCGGCACCGAGGGCGGCAACGCGGTGGCGGACGTGCTGTTCGGCGACTACAACCCGTCGGGCAAGCTGCCGATGACCTTCCCGCGCTCGGTCGGCCAGATCCCGATGTACTACAACCACCTGAACACCGGCCGCCCGTTCGGCAAGGAGAATCCGGGCAAGTACACCTCGCGCTACTTCGATTCGCCGAACGGCCCGCTGTATCCGTTCGGTTACGGCCTGAGCTACACCACCTTCAGCCTGTCGGATCTGAAACTGTCCAGCCCGACGATGGCGCGCAACGGCAAGCTAACCGCCAGCGTCACGCTGAAAAATACCGGCAAGTACGACGGTGCCACGGTGGTGCAGCTGTATCTGCAGGACGTGACCGCCTCGGTCAGCCGGCCGGTAAAAGAGCTGCGCAACTTCAAGAAAGTGACGCTGAAGGCCGGTCAGTCGCAGCAGGTTGAGCTGCCGATTAGCGAAGACGATCTGAAGTTCTACAACGCCAGCCTGAAATGGGGGGCGGAGCCGGGCAAATTCAACGTGTTCGTCGGCCTGGACTCCGACAACGTGCAGGCGCAAAGTTTTACGCTGAAGTAACCCTGTCCCCCTCGTTCGCCGCGCTGAGCGAGGGGGCATCCATTCCCGCTAACGTCATCGGAGCTTGCCTCATGAAACGCTATCTGGACTGCAGCGCCAGCGATCTGGCCGATATCGGCAAAGCCGACCTGCTCTATGCCATCCGCGCCAGCGAAGGGCGCATTTTGGTCAGCGAAACCATCGCGGTCACTCAGCCGCTGCTCAATAACGTCACCAACGCCGAGCTGGCGGCCAGTCAGGGCGCCGACCTGCTGCTGCTGAACCTGTTCGACGTCGACCGTCCGCACATCGCGGGCCTGCCCGCCGACGTGCCGCCGCAGGAGGCGCTGCGCACGCTGCAGCGCCTGACCGGGCGGGTGATCGGGGTGAACCTGGAGGCCGTCGATCCGGCCTTCGCCACCGAACATAACGATTTCTGGCAGATGACGGCGGGGCGTGCCGCCACCGCCGAGAATGCCCGCAAGCTGTATCAGCTCGGCGCGCGCATGCTGGTGCTGACCGGCAACCCGAACAACGGCGTCAGCAATCAGGCGATCGCCGCCGCGCTGAAAGCGATTCGCGATGAAGTGGGCGACGAGATGGTGCTGGTGACCGGCAAGATGCACGGGGCCGGTATCGTGCGCGAAAGCGGCAGCCAGCTGATCGGCGAGCAGGACATTGCGCTGTTCGTGGAGAACGGTGCGGACATCGTGCTGTTGCCGGCGCCGGGCACCATTCCCGGCATGTCGCAGGAGAAAGTGGCGGCGCTGATCGCCTTTGCCCAGCGGCAGGGCGCGCTGGCGATGACGGCGATCGGCACCTCGCAAGAGGGCGCCGACGTGCAGACCGTGCGGCAGATTGCGCTGATGAGCAAAATGGCCGGGGCGGACCTGCACCATATCGGCGATACCGGCTATCTGGGGCTGGCGTTGCCGGAAAACATCTTCGCTTACAGCGTGGCGATTCGCGGTGTGCGCCACACCTACAGCCGCATGGCGCGCTCGGTGAACCGCTAAGCCTGGGGCTTTTGCGCCGTCACGATGCTGAAATAGCCGAGCGACGGCAGCACCTGAGCAGGCCCGAAGCCGACGTCGTGCAGCAGGTCGCCGATTTCCCTGCCGGAGTATTGGCGGCCCTGCGTCCATCCCATCATCATCAGGCTGTACCCCGCGGCGGCAGGCGGCCCGTCGCCGTCATCGTTGTACAGCACTTCGTGGATCACGATCCTCCCCCCGGGCGGGAGGGCCGCATAGCTCTTTTGCGCCAGGAAGCGGTTCTTGTCCATCGGCCAGTCGTGGAAAATATTGGAGTACAGGTGCAGATCCGCCGCCGGGTAGGGATCGCGCCACATATCGCCGCTGTGGGTGCCGATGCGCTGGCTGAGACCGTAATGGCGCGCGTAGTCGGTGGCGAGCGGGCACACCTCCGGCAGATCGAACACGGTGCAGGTCAACGTCGGCCAGTGGGCCGCCAGGCTGATGGCATGGGCGCCGGAGGCGCCGCCGATATCCAGCGCCGCGCGGCAGGCACCGAGGGGCAACAGCGCCGGCCAAACGCTGGCCGAGCCCATGCTCAGGCTGTGCATGGCGTGGGTAAACCGCCGCATTCTGTCGGCGTCGAGCGTATGGGTTTCAAACAGCTCCTGCTCGCCGTACACCTGCGAGGTATTTTTTCTGATGGCGCTTTCCAGGTTTTTCAGCGAGAAAATTTCGCTATTTTCAACCATCAAATCCCAGAAGTAGCCGAAATAATGCGGGTTGTTTTTTAACAAAAAGGTTTCCGCTTCCGGCGTGAGAGAGAATGTTTCACCGTCTCTGTCTATCAATTTCAATGCCAATAACGCCATGACCAACGTTTCCGCCGGGCGTCTTTCCACATTGGCCTGAGCGCATATATCGGTCAGGTTGCGGGGGTGCAAAGCAATAAATTCAAAGATGCCCAGGCGATGCGCGATAAGCACCGCCGGATAGAGATATAAATTCATCGTGATATCGAGAATGGTTTTGTCGTCGCATTGCGGCGGCCGGACGGAATAGTTCATGTGAATCCCCTCCCACTAGGCATGGCGCGTCTTAACAGGCTATGTCACGCCTGTGATTTTAGCAAAGGGCGGGAGCACGATTGACCGCAGGCCAACACTTCCGTTGCAAATAATTCCTGGGTGAGATTATTTTTAATATGAATTGAGCGTGGCCAATATCGAGCATGAAAAAATGATACCGGGCGGGGGTCATTACCCTATCGTGCGTTTTTATTTTATTGGGGGTTAACTTAATCACAGTTATTAACGCGTTAGGGTTGTGCTAATCTAGGCCGCCGTTATACCGTAGCGGTGTTCGCATTCTTTTTGTGAATAATTAAAACTTAACTATTTCATTATTAAAACGAGTTAACAATGAAAAAAAGCATTCTGACCGGCATGATTGCCGCGACTCTGGGCCTGTTCAACACCGCTAACGCTGAAGGGATGGATCCTGCCGCATTGAAAAACGTTTATGACATCACGCGCAATACCGCCGGGCTGATGTCTTACTGCGTCGATAAAGGCTTCCTGAAAGCCGACAGCATCGACAACGCCAAGAAAATGGTGGCCTACGTGGCGGCTATTCCCGGCGGCGTCGACACCCGCGATGGCGACAAGCGCGAAGCGATGGGCCGTGAAGGCAATGTGCTGAACGACGACGGCAAAGTGGTTGCGTTGGAAAAAGAAGCGCCGCAGGGGCTGCAGACATGGTGCCAGCAGGCTGACGAAGGGATCCGCCAGGGTCTGACGTCTATCGGTCAATAAGTCTTCTTCACGCGCCCTTATAAGGCCGATGGGATCCGTCACCGCACCGGCGGATCCGCTTCCAGGATCGCATTCACGCCTCGTTTTACCTCCCGAGTACCCGCATCCGGTTTGATCCCGCTGATTGTTTCGCCATGCTCATCGCTATATTATTTGCTATACAACGATAATCAACCGGTCACTGCCATGTTTAACTTTCTCCCGCGCCTGCTGTTGGCGCTTGTTTTGTTTTCCACCGCCGCCCAGGCGGATCGCCAGGTCACCGATCAACTCAACCGCCAGGTGACGTTGCCCGATCGCATCACCCGCGCGGTGGTGCTGCAACACCAGACGCTGAACCTGTTGGTGCAGCTTGATGCGATGCCGCAGGTGGTCGGCGTGCTCAGCAGTTGGAAAAAGCAGCTGGGGCCAAACTACCTGCGGCTGGCGCCGACGTTGGCAACCCTGCCGATGCCGGGCGATCTGACTTCGGTGAACATCGAGAGCCTGCTCGGCCTGCATCCGCAGGTGGTGTTCGTGGCCAATTACGCGCCGCCGGAGATGATTGCGCAGATCGAACGGGCGGGCATTCCGGTGGTGGCGGTCTCGCTGCGCCGCGAGGCAGCCGATCAGGCGGGCAAAATGAACCCCCAGCTGAGCGATGAAGATCGGGCCTATACGCTGGGGCTGCAGGACGGCATTCGCCTGATCGGCGAAGTGATGTCGCGTCAGCCTCAGGCCGAAGCCCTGATTAAGGACGTCATTCAGCAGCGCACGCTGGTCGCCGAACGGCTGCGCGATCTGCCGGAAGATCGGCGGGTGCGGGTGTATATGGCCAACCCCGATCTCACCACCTACGGCGCCGGCAAGTATACCGGGTTGATGATGCGGCACGCCGGGGCGCTCAACGTGGCGGCGAAGGACATTCAGGGGTTTAAACAGGTTTCTATCGAGGATGTCCTGAAGTGGGATCCGGCGGTGATTTTCGTGCAGGAGCGCTACCCGGACGTGGTGAAACAGATCCTGACGTCACCGCAGTGGCAGCCGATCGACGCGGTGAAGAATAAGCGGGTCTACCTGATGCCGGAGTACGCCAAGGCCTGGGGATATCCGATGCCGGAGGCGATGGCGCTGGGTGAGTTGTGGATGGCGAAAAAACTTTACCCGCAGCGCTTTGCCGATATCAATCTGCAGCAGCGGGTCGACGCTTACTATCAACGTTATTACCGCGCCACCTGCTGCCAGAGCGGGCAATGAGGCTGGGCTGGCTGGCGTTGTTGACGCTGTGCTGCGCGCTGTTTTCGCTCGGCGTTGGCCGCTTTCAGGTGCCGATGACGCACAGCCTGATGATTTTGCTGGAGCCGTTCACCGGGCAACATTATGCCGGCATCGATGCTATCCAACGCCAGGTGATCCTGGGTGTGCGCGTGCCGCGAGTGCTGTTGGCGATGGGCGCCGGCGCGGCGCTGGCCCTGTGTGGCGCGGCTTTGCAAGGCGTCTTTCGCAACCCGCTGGTCGATCCGCATATTATCGGCGTGTCTTCCGGCGCGGCGTTTGGCGGCACGCTGGCTATCCTGCTCAGCCTGCCGTTGGCGGCGCTGCTGCTGTCGGCTTTTGTTTTCGGCATGGCGGCGCTGCTGCTGATTTTCACTCTCACCAGCGCCATTGCACGGCGCAATATTCTCTCTTTGGTACTGGCGGGGGTGATCCTCAGCGGCTTTTTCTCCGCCTGCGTCAGCCTGATGCAATATCTGGCGGATACCGAAGAGAAACTGCCGAGCATCGTGTTTTGGCTGCTCGGCAGCTTTGCCACCGCCGATCGGCAAAAGCTGCTGATGCTGTTTGTGCCTTTGCTGTTGGCCGGCGGCTTGCTGTTGGCGCTGCGCTGGCGCATCAATCTGCTGTCGTTGGGCGATGAGGATGCCGGTGCATTAGGCATCAACGTTGAGCGTACCCGCTGGCTGATTTTGACGCTGTGCGCCGCCATCGTGGCCGCCCAGGTGGCGGTCAGCGGCAGCATCGGCTGGGTCGGCTTGGTGATCCCGCACGTGGCGAGGCGGCTGGTGGGGCCGGATCACCGGCGCCTGCTGCCGGCTTCGCTTTGCCTGGGGGCTCTGTACATGCTGTTGATTGACGATTTGGCGCGCACGCTGAGCAGCAGCGAAATCCCGCTGGGCATTCTGACCGCGCTGATTGGCGCGCCGCTGTTCGCGCTGCTGCTGCGCCGCGCGCAAGTGAGAGGCTGGCATGACTGACACCTTATTGGCCGCCAGCGGCGTGAGTTTCGCCTGGCCGGGCGGGGCACCGCTGTTCCAGCATCTGGACATTCAGCTGCGGCGCGGCGAAGTGCTGGCGGTATTGGGCCCGAATGGGCGTGGCAAGAGCACGCTGCTGCAGCTGTTGTTAGGCAGCCTGACGCCGCAATCCGGCGAGATTGAGCGCCACGGTGAGATGGGCTTTGTCCCGCAGCACTTTGCGCCGCCGTTCGCCTATCGGGTGCTGGATATCGTATTGATGGGGCGGGCGCGCCATGTCGGCCTGTTCCGTTCACCGTCAGCCGAGGACCATCGGCTGGCGAGAGAAGCGTTGCAGTCGTTGGATTTGCAGCACCTGGCAGAGCGTGAGTTTGGCAGCCTATCCGGCGGCCAACGTCAATTAGTGATGATCGCTCGCGCGTTGGCGATGCGCTGCGAGGTGTTGATTCTGGATGAACCGACTTCGGCGCTGGATCTGCATTACCAGGATCGGGTATTGAGCCTGATGGCCCGCCTGGCGCGGGAGCAGCGGTTGGCGGTGGTGTTCTCCACGCATCAGCCCAACCAGGCTCACGCGGTGGCCGATCGGGCTTTGCTGCTGGACAAGGAAGGGCGCAGCCGGCTCGGGGCCTGCCGCGAGGTGTTAACGGCGCAATCCTTGTCACCCCTGTTCGAGCTGGCGATCGAACGGGTGCCGCTGACGGTGGCGGGCCGCCGTTACGCGACGCTGGTGCCGCTGTATCGCAGCCAACTGGAGCGACATGATGAGTGATATCCTGCTGTTTGCCGCCGGCAGCCTGCGGCTGGCGTTTGCGCCGCTGCTGTCGGCATTTCAGCGGCACGCCGGGCAAAAAGTCACGGCGGAATTCGGCCCGGCGGGGTTGTTGCGCCAACGGATAGAGAATGGTGAGCGGCCACAGCTGTTCGCTTCGGCCAACCTGGCGCACCCGCAAAGGCTGGCGGATCTCGGTATTGCGGGGGCGGTGCAGATTTTTGCGCGCAATCGGCTCTGCGTGACGGTTCGCAACGTGCCGGCATTAACCGAACGTCCGCTGCCGGAGGTGCTGTTCGACCCGCACTGGCGCCTTGCCACCTCGACACCGGGGGCAGATCCTTCCGGCGATTATGCGCAGCGGCTTTTCGAACGCTGTGAGCAATACTGGCCGGGGCAAGGGGAAGCGTTGCGCCGCCGGGCGCTGCCGTTGGTTGGCGGTATGGATTCCGCCCCGGTGCCGGCGGGCCGGCTGGCGGCGGAATATCTGATAGGCGGCGGGCAGGCGGATATTTTTCTCGGCTACGCCAGCTATGCTCCGGCTTTAGCCGCCTACCCGACGTTGGCGGTGCGGCCGTTGGCGTCGCCGCTGGACATTGAGGCGGATTACGGTTTATGCCTGTTGGATGACGGCGCACAGCGGTTGGCCGCATTTATCTTGAGCGAACAGGGGCAGGAAATCCTGAGCCGACACGGGTTTATGCAGCGCGCGGAATGACTCGCCGGGCCAGGCGGCCCGGGGAATCTTACCAGAACAGCGGGGTGGTGTTTTCAGCCAGAAACGCCAGCAGGGTTTCGTTGACCGCCGCCGGGTTTTCCTTGTTGCTGATATGCCCGGCGTTGGGGATCAGCACGTGCCGACAGCCGAGAAGATCGGCCATGCGCTGGCCTTCCGCCGGGGGGCGCGGTTTATCCTGCGCGCCGGTGATGACGATGCTGGCGGCGGTGATGTTTTTCAGCAGCGGCAGCTTGTCGGGGCGACCGAAGATCATCCGGCCCAGCGGGACGATGCTCTCGCGCAGGCGATCGGCGGGCAGGCTCTGCAGATGGGCCAGCAATGGCTGCGACAACGCATCGGGTACTTCGTCGGAATAAAACTGCGCGGCGATGTATTCCAGCAGCGGTGAAGTGATGGCGCCGGCCTGTTCAACGGCTGCCAGCATGCCCATATAGCGCTGCCGCGCCTCCGGCGTTTCGTCGCCCAGATAGCTGTCCATCAGCGCCAGCACCTTGACCCGCTCCGGCGCCAGCGCCGCCAGTTCGGCGCCCCACATGCCGCCGACGGACAGGCCGACGATGCCGAACTCTTCAATATCCAAATGATCCATCAGCGCCAAATGATCGGCGGCGATATCCGACAGGCTGTTTCGCCCGGCCGGCAGCGCCGGTGAGTCGCCGTGGCCCCAGAGATCCGGCACGATCAGGCGGTAGCGTTTCGCCAGCGCTTCGAACTGCGGTGCCCACATGTTCAGATCGAACAGATAGCTGTGGCCCAGCAGCAGCGGAAAGCCTGAGCCCACGTCGAGATAATGCAGGGATTTGCCCATCGTTGGCATCTTATCGGTTCCTTATATAAAGAGAGTCCGGCTGCTTATATCACACTCATATTCAACCTGCGGTATTAATTTACCTTAAATTACTTAGGTAAACCCTTATTTTTAATTTCTCTTGATAACAAGACGTCAATGAAAGGTGACGCTAAGGATAATATTCTGGTGACGATAAGAGCCTTGGTTTATGCTGGCGCTCCTTTCAAGATGGAATAGGTAAACAGGGAGTCACGATGAAAAGACTTTTCAGACTATTAATTATTTTGCTTGTCATTTTGCTGCTGGCGGCGGTGCTGTGGTGGTTCTTCGGGCGTGGTAATCCGAATGCGCTGTGGCAAATCGTCAGCCAACAGTGCGTGCCTAATCAGCAGCAGAACAACGATCCGGCGCCCTGCTTAAAGGTTGATTTAACCGAGGGTTATGTGCTGTTTAAGGACAGCAAAGGCCCCTATCACGATCTGGTGATGCCAACCGAAAAAGTCAGCGGCATCGAGAGCCCGGCATTGCAGACGGAGCACGCGCCGCCTTATTTCGCCCAGGCCTGGAATAACCGGGAACATATATCCGGCGAGCTGGGTAAACCGTTAAAAGATGCGTGGCTTTCTCTGGCGGTCAATTCGAAATATGGCCGCTCTCAGAATCAGCTGCATATTCACGTTGCCTGCCTGCGTCAGGATGTCTATAACGCGCTGGGGCAGCAGGCGGAACAATTAGATCAACAGTGGCGCCCGCTGGCGGTGAAATTGGTCGGCCACCAATATCTGGCCAGAAAATTGGCGGGCACCGATTTAACCCAGGAAGATCCTTTCCGGTTACTGCAGAACTATGTGGTCGAGCAGGGCGACAGCATCGGCAATTATGGCCTGGCGCTGGCGGTCAGCCCACAGGGCGAGATGCTGCTGTTGGCGAACCGTTTGAAGTTGACCGACCTGAACCTGGGCTCAGCCGGCGAAATTCAGGACTACCAATGCGCGGTGGCGGGGAACTGAAGGTGATGACAACCCGCCGGCTGTGGCTCGCCGGCGGCTGTAGTGCGTTCAAAGCTTCTTCAGCAGTTCCAGCAGCTGCGCTTCGCTTTTCTCCGCCAGCCCGTCGATGGCCAGCTTGATGATGTCGGAGCGGGTGATACGCACGATGCCGCTGCGCGCCGCCTGGACGATCACCTCATCGATGGCTTCAATGTGGTTGTCCGTCAGGCTGACGGAGATCGCCTTGTAGGTGCGCTTGCGGCCGGCCGGTTTGGCTTCCGGCGCGGGCGCCGCGACCGGCAGCGTGTGCGAGGTGGCGCTGTTGATGAATTCGTCTTCCGACATGCGGTGGGTGGGGGTGCGCTTCTTCACAGGATCACCTCTTTCACCAGGCATTCAATTTCGCTCTGCGCCTTTTCGTTGTTCGCCTCATGCACGGTGATGGCTTCGCCCCAGGCGTCGCGGTAAATCTTGCGGTCGCACAGGCGGTGGCTCACCAGCGTGAACTCCGGGTATTCGCTCAGCACCTGCGCCGCTTCGTTGGCTTCATTGATGAAGATGTTGGTCGGGCACATGTTCAGCACGATGTAGCCTTTGACCTTCTCGTTGTATTCCTGCGCGGTGGAGAACATCTCCGACAGATAGCCGACGGTGTCGAGATCCATCTGCGAAGGGCGCAGCGGCGAGAGGAACAGATCGGCGGCCAGCAGCCCGGAACGCAGCTCGGCGCTGTCGCGGCCGGCGGTGTCGACGATCACGTAGTCGTAATGGCGATCCAGCTCCAGCAGCGTTTCCTTGATTTTGCCCGACGCGGCCACCACCGGAATGTGCGGCAATCCCTCAACGTTCTGACGGTCGTTGTACCAGGTCATGATCGATTTCTGGTCGTCGGCATCGACGATGATCGCCGTCTTGCCTTGCTTAAGAATCAGATACCCGGCGATATTCACCGCTTTCGTCGACTTGCCGACGCCGCCTTTTTGCGAGCCAATCAGGACAATCATGCTGCCATCTCTCAAGTTATTAAGCTGATAACTTATTAAGTTAATGTGCTTATTAGGTTGATAATCAAACAGGTTAACAAGAACAACTCGCGAACAATATGCACCAACTGCGGCGGCTTGCCAAGCCAGTATGTTGTTAACTGCGCAGCTTATTTTGCGGTGAATCGGCAGGATGGGTAAGTAGGAATTCTCTGGGAAGTGGCGATGCGGAGGCGGGTTTTGTTAATTTAACAGCTTAATAAGTTAGTGACCCATTAAGCTGTTGTCGACATTATTTCTTCATCATCGCCTTCAGGTTGGCGAACGGGTTGTGGGTGGCGACGCCGACATCTTTCTGCGCGTCTTCACCGGCCACCACCGTCGAACCGTATTGATCGGCTTCGGTGTATTTCGAGTGCTCGTGGTCGTGGCAATACAGGCACAGCATTTCCCAGTTGCTGCCGTCTTCGGGGTTGTTGCTGTGATCGTGATCGATGTGGTGCACCGTCAGTTCGCGCAGGTTGGAATAAACGAACTCGCGCGAGCAGCGCCCGCATACCCAGGGGAACAGTTTCAGCGCTTTTTCGCGGTAGCCGGTTTCCAGCTTCGCATAGTTTTTGGGGATATAGGCCATGGTGGTCGTCCGTCGTGAATCACTATGCGACAAATAATACCACACTGCGTGCGGCTACAACGTGCGGCTCATCACCGTGACGGCTTCGCCGGCGATCTGGCGTTGCTCCAGCGAGCGCCAGCCGAGTTTCTGATACAGCGCCTGCTGATCGGGCGTGTACAAATAGAGTTCGTCTATGCCCTGGGTCCGGCCGTGTTCGACGCAGCGTGCAATCAGGCGACGGGCAATGCCTTGGCCGCGGTGCTGCGGGTGAGTGAAGACTTCGCTCAGCCAGTATTGGCGCTCCGGTTTATCCGCCAGTTCATACAACGTCAGGCTGGCGGTACCGAGAATCTGTTGTTGCGGCGACAGCGCCAACAGCACGACGCCCCGCTGCCCGGGCGCGCAACGTTCGGCCAGACGCTGGCTGATGGTGTCACGGCTGCTCCATTGCTCAAAGGCGCCCCATTCCTGATGCAGTAACTCGGCCAGTTCGTCAATACGCCGGCGATGTGCCGGCAGAGGTTCGATACGCATGGTGCGACCATTTCGTTGCTCGGAAGATAAGCCACTATAGCCGGCGAGAGCGGTTAATGAAACGTCTCCACCGCCCAGTCGATAAACGCCCGCAGCTTGCCGCTGAGGTGGCGGTTGGACGGGTAGACCACGTACATCTGCTCCGGCGGCGGCTGCCAGTCGTGCAGCAGGCTGACCAGCTCACTGCTGTCGAGGTGCGGCTGCGCCATAAAGCGATAGGTCTGGATGATGCCCAACCCGGCCAGGCTCGCCGCCAGCAGCGCGTTGCCTTCGTTGATGCTGACCGGATAGCGTTGTTGGATGGCGATCTCTTTGCCGCGCTCGACATAGCGTTGCGGATGGATGCGGTCGTTGACCGGATGGCGATAGTGCACCATCGGGAAACCCTGCTCCAGATCGCACGGGTGGCGCGGCGTGCCGTGGCGCGCCAGGTAGGCCGGGGTGGCGCAGCTCACCCAGTCCAGATCGAACAGGCGGCGGGCGATCAGGCTGGAATCGGCCAGCGGGCCGCTGCGGATCACGCAGTCGGTGCTGTCGCTAATGAGATCGATAACGCGGTCGCCGACGCTCAGATCGATCTGTATTTGCGGGTAGCGCGCCAGAAAATCTGGCAGCGCGGGCAACAGCAGCCGGCGCGCGGTGCCGCCGCCGGTGTCGATGCGCAGCACGCCTTGCGGAGAGCTTTGCGATTCGGTCAGGCAGCCTTCCATCTGCTCCAAATCCGCCAGCCATTTCACCGTATTCTGGTAATAGCATTCGCCTTCGCGGGTGACCGACACGCTGCGGGTGGTGCGCTGAAACAGCTTGGTCTGCAGGTGATCTTCCAGGCTCTGGATCAGCTTGGTCACCGTGGCTTTCGGCATGCCCAGCGAATCGGCGGCGCGGGTAAAGCCGCCGGTTTCCACCACGCGGTTAAACACCCGGATGGCGAGTAGATGATGGTCCATAGGCTCTCAGCGCAACGCCCCGGCGGCGGCCGGGGCGCGTTTCTGTGGATAAATAAGGATTAACACTGTTTAGCGCCAATCACGCCGGAGCGCAAGCTGAGGCCGAACACCAACGCGGCGGAGAGGATCAGTGCGCCGCCGAACAGCATGGCGCTGCTGACGCCCTGCCAGTCCACCACCTCGCCGCCCAGCAGTGCGCCGGAGGCCAGCGCGATCTGCACCACGCATACCAGCAGCGCCTGGCCGGCTTCCGGCGCCTGCGGCACCGCGGCGAACATCCAGTTGGTGGCGCATACCGGCACCGCGCCGAAGGCCAGTCCCCAGACCATCACCATCAGCGTGGCGCCGCCAAGGCCGCTGAGCAGCGGCGAGACGATGAGGATGGCTGCCAGCATGGCGGCGATCAGGATGAAGGTGGCGCGCAGGCTGTATTCCCCCAGACGCTCGCCGAGGAAGGTGCCCAGCAGGCCGATGGCGCCATAGGCCAACAGCTGCAGCGAGATTGCCGACGGGCTGAGGACGAACACCTGTTGCAGCAGGGGCCGCAGATAGGTGTAGGCGGCGAAGTGGCCGATGAACAGCAGCACGATGGCGATCAGGCCGATGCGCGCCATCGGCAGGCGCAGCGGCAGCACCAGATCGCGCGGCGTGACCGGCCGGGAAGGCGGCACCGAGGTCAGCAAACGCAGCTGCGCCAGCAGTACGCCGACCGCCAATGCCGCACCGCCGAAGAAGGCGGCGCGCCAGCCGAACAGATCGCCGATCAGCGCCCCCGCCGGCACGCCGCACACCGCACCGACCGAGATGCCGCTGAGGATCAGCGCGGTGGCGCGGCCCTGGCTGGCTTCCGGCACCAGATGGCGGCCGTAGTTGGCGGCGAACGACCAGAAGCCGCCGACGCAGATGCCCAGCAGCACGCGGCCCAGCAGCATCATCGGGAAGTTGACGGCCAGCGCCGCCACCAGGTTGGAGACGATCAGCAGCAGCGACAGCCCCAGCATCAGTAAACGCCGGTCCAGGCGGCCTGAAATCAGGCTTAATGCGGGGGCGGCCACCGCCGCCACGATGCCGGGCATGGTGACCATCAGCCCGGCGGTGCCGGTGCTGACGCCGAGCGAAGGGGCGATGTTGGTCAGCAGGCCGATTGGCAGAAACTCGGTGGTGACCATGACAAAACAGGCGACCGTCAGCGAGAAGATCGCCGGCCACGGGGATGATGCAGGTTTATCTTTATTATTCAGCATAATGCCGCTCGTCTTGGGTGAATGCGCAGGCCGCGCTCGGGGCGCGGTGTGACCGAAGTCACAATCTACGGCAGGCCGAAGCCGCGGATAAATCCGTTTGCGGTGGTTACACTGTTTCTGAGGGGAAACAATCGCCGGCGGCGAGTGAAAACGCGGCTTGCGCCGCGCTGAGGGGAAAGGAATAAAACGGCATAAGGTTATGACCGAATGCCGCGTGGCGTTCACAGCCCCGGCGCTTTCCACAGCGAAGTGGTCAGGCCGTTATCCACCAGCGTCAGCTGATCGGCGTAAACCTGCCGCCAGGTTTCTTTCTGTTCCTGATACAGCGCGTGGTGGGCCATGTCCGGCTGGTGTTCGCGTTCCCAACGCACCAGGCGCTCGCCGGTTTCGGCCAGCGACTCGTACAGCCCGGCGCCAACGCCGGCGGCGATCGCGCAGCCCAGCGCGGTGGCCTCTTTCACCACCGGCACCCGCACCGTCAACCCGGTGACGTCGCTGAGGATCTGGCTCCACAGCTTGCCCTTGGCCCCGCCGCCGGCGAACACCAGCGAGCGCGCCTGCACGCCGGAGAAGGCGGCGATCTGCTCCAGGTTGCAGGCGGAGACGATGGCGGCGTTCTCCTCCAGCGCGCGGAACAGCGTCTGTTTGTTGCAGCGCTCCGGGTCGATCGACATATTGATGAACGACGGTGCCGCGTGGTACCAGGTTTTGAAATGCATGGCGTCGGAAAAGATCGGCATCACGCCGTAGGCGCCCGGCGGCACCCTGGCCGCCATCTCTTCCAGCAGGCTGTAGGCATCGACCCCCAGCCGCTCCGCCAGCAATTTTTCCTCCGCGCAGAAGGCGTCGCGGAACCAGCGCATGGTCAGGCCGGTAAAGAAGCTGATGGATTCCGCCTGCGCCATGCCGGGAATGACGTGGGGGTTGATGCGGATGTTCATCTCCGGATCGATAGCCGGCTCCGGCAGGTTGACGATCTGCTGCCAGAAGGTGCCGCCGAGCACCGCCGTCTGCCCGGCGCGCACGATGCCGAGCCCCAGGCTGCCGAGTTGCACGTCGCCGCCGCCCATCACCACCGGGGTGCCGCGCAGCAGCCCGCTCTCCTGCGCCGCCTGTTCGGTGACGCGCCCCAGCACGCTGCCGGTCTCTTTCACCGGCGACAGAATATCGGCGCGCAGCCCGGCCATGTCGAGCAGCGCCGGGCGCCAGTCGCGGCTGGTCAGATCCAGCATGCCGGTGGTGCCGGCGTTGGAAGGATCGACCGCCAGCTCGCCGCTCAGCATGTTGGCCAGCCAGTCGCTGATCATGGTCAGCGTCGCCGCTTGGCGGTAGATGTCCGGCCGATGGTGCGCCAGCCACAGCAGGCGCGGCATGGCGCTCAGCGCCAGCGTCTGGCCGGAGTATTGATACACTTCGCGTTCGAAGCCGTGGTTGTGCAGCTCTTTCAGCTCGCTGACTTCGCGGCTGGCGCGCGCATCGACGTTGGCGCAGGCCCAGATCGGCACGCCGTTGCGGTCGTACAGCACGATGCCTTCACGCATCGAGCAGCAGGCCACCGCGCGTATCGCCTGCGCCGTCAGCCCGGCGCGCTGCAAGGCCTGGCGAATGCACTGGCAGGCCAGCTGCCAGTTGCGGCTGAGGTCGAACTCCATCGAGCCGGGCACGCCCGGCACCGCCAGATGTTGCCACTCCGCCTGGCCATGCGCGATCTGGTTGCCCGCCACATCGAAGATTACCGCGCGAATGCTGCCCGTTCCTGCGTCCAGCGCCATCAAGTAGTTGTCCATAGCCTATGCTCTCAGGGGGAGGAGTGTTAACTATAGATGCCGCCGCCTTACCCCGCAGGGGGAGGAGTGGGCGTCGCCGCTGCGATTTGTGAGCCAGGCGGCAAAATTGCCGTTGCGGCGGGCAATCGACGGGAATAAACCTATGGTTGGAAAGAGTCATTTTGCGGTACGCCGTTTAAACAAGGAGTTGCCATGCACGTCACATTGGTTGAGATCAACGTTAAACAAGACAAAATCGACGAATTTATCGATGTTTTCCGCGCCAATCATCGGGGGGCAATCGAAGAGCCGGGCAACCTGCGCTTCGACGTGCTGCAGGACGAACAGATTCCGACGCGGTTTTACATCTACGAAGCCTATCGCGACGAGCAGGCGGTGGCGGCGCACAAGCAGACCCCGCACTACCTGCAGTGCGTGGAGAAGCTGGAAGCGCTGATGACCGGCCCGCGCAAGAAGACCACCTTTATCGGCCTGATGCCTGAATAATCGCCGGCGTTTGCCGGTGTCCATGCGCCCGGTTTGGTTGTAACCTGCAAGCTAAAGCGAATTTTCAATGGGATAAGCGGGGCGAGGATGATATTGCGCGATCGGCTGTTGGCGCTGTTGGTGGTGGTGATCTGGGGCGTGAATTTCGTCGTGATCAAGTTCGGTTTACAGGGCATGCCGCCGTTTCTGCTGGCCGGAATGCGTTTCTTGCTGGTGGCGTTGCCGGCGATCTTCTTTATCCCGCGCCCGACGATCCCGTGGAAATGGCTGCTGCTGTACGGCATGACCATGAGCTTCGCGCAGTTTGCGTTTCTGTTCGTCGCCATCAAGGTGGGGATGCCGGCGGGGCTGGCTTCGCTGGTGCTGCAGGCGCAGGTGTTCTTCACCCTGCTGTTGGGTGTCGTGCTGATGGGCGAAAAGCTGCGCGTTAACCATTTTGTCGGCATCGCTATCGCCAGCGGCGGCATGCTGGTGCTGGCGCAGGCCAGCCTGCATAAGCCGGGCAGCGGCGCGGTCCCCCTGGCGGGCCTGCTGCTGACGCTGGCGGCGGCGTTTTCCTGGGCGCTGGGCAACCTGACCAACAAGAAGATCCTGGCCGGTTTCCCGCAGCGTAATATTTTATCGCTGGTGGTGTGGAGCGCGCCGATCCCGGTCGTGCCGTTCCTGGCCTGCAGCTGGCTGTTCGACGGCTCTGAGGCGGTGCTGAGCAGCCTGAGCCATGTGCAGGTCGGCACCTGGCTGGCGGTTGCCTACCTGGCGTTCGCCGCCACGCTGTTCGGTTATTCGGTGTGGGGCAGCCTGCTGGGGCGCTATGAAACCTGGCGGGTTGCGCCGCTGACGCTGCTGGTGCCGCTGGTCGGGCTGTTCGCCGCCTGGCTGCTGCTGGACGAAGCGCTGTCGCCGGCGCAGTTCGGCGGCGCATTGCTGGTGCTGGCCGGCATGGCGGTCAACACCTTCGGGCTGCCGCGCCGCCGGCCGGCGATCGCGCGTTAAACCGAACAGGGCAATTCTGTTCAATACGTTGTCGGCGGCGGTCGGCATTCTGGCGCCTGTGAATTCTTTCTCAGGTGCCCATCATGAATATCTACCTTTCCATGGCCGCGTTTGCGCTGGCGGCCTCCATCACCCCCGGCCCGGTCAACATCGTCGCATTGAGCGCCGGGGCGCAATTCGGCTTTGGCGCGACCCAGCGTCACGTGTTCGGCGCCACGCTGGGGTTTACCCTGTTGCTGGTGCTGCTGGGATTGGGCATGCACCAGCTGCTGACCCTGTGGCCGGCGCTGACCCGCTTGATTCAGTGGGCCGGCGTGGCCTTCCTGCTGTTTATGGCCTACCGGCTGGCGTTTGACGACGGCAGATTGGGCAACGGCGCGGCGCGGGCGCCTTCCTGTTGGTACGGCGCACTGATGCAATGGCTGAATCCCAAGGCGTGGCTGGCGTCGGTGGCCAGCCTTGGCGCTTTTGTCGGCGACGGCGACATCCGGCTGCTGTGGCAGTTCGCCGGGCTCTACTTCGTGATTTGCTATGTCTCGGTGGCCTGCTGGGCCTATGTCGGCGCGATGCTGCGCGGCCTGCTCAGGCAGGCGCGCAACGTGCGGCGTTTCAACCGCGCGATGGCGCTGCTGTTGGCGGCCAGCGCCTGCTATCTGCTGGCGGAGGGTTTTTGATACTGCCCCGGCGTGGCGGCCAGCAGCTGCTTGAAGGTGCGCTGGAAGTGCGCCTGATCGGCAAAGCCGCTTTCGCTGGCGGCCGCAGCGATCGGCAGGCCGCTCTTCAATAGCCGATGGCCGTGCTGCACGCGGCGGTTGACCAGATAGGCGTGCGGCGTCATGCCGTAGCGCTGGCGGAAGGCGCGGATCAGGTAAGAAGGGGACAGCGCGGCGGCGCGGCAAATGTCGTCCAGCGTCAGCGGCCGGGTGCAGTGCGCGTCGATAAACGCCGCCGCCGCTTCCAGTCGGGTATGCGCCGGTGTCTCCGGCTGGCGGACAGCGCCCAGCCCGAGCTGCAGGGCGCTGAAATACTCCACCATGGCGATCTGTTTTTCCAGCGCGCAGCACAGCGGATCCGTCAGCAGCGCATAAAGCCGGTTCAGGCCGTGGAACAGCGCCGGATCGCGGCTGAGCGGCTGGCTGAACGGAACAAAACGGTCACCGTCGCCGCCGAGCAGCTCCTGCTGCAGCGTGCCGAGCCAGGCGAGATCGAGATAGAACATGATGTACGACCAACGGCGATCGGCAATGGGATTGCAGGCATGCGCCTGCTGCGGGTTGATGACAACCAGATCGCCGGCGCTGACCTGCATGCGCCGCTCGCCGTTGACATAGGTGCTGACGCCGCCGGTGATGGCGCCGATGGAAAAGAATTCGTGGCTGTGCAGGCTGTAGCACACCTGGCGGCCATCCTTGATGGCGCGGGCTTCGACGAACGGCAACTGCGGATCGCGCCAGAACTGCGGCGTTTTTTCACTCATACGCTTTCCTTTTCACTGCGGCGGCATCACAGTGTTATAGCCTGAAAGCGTCAAGGGGGGGAATGGCGGATGATGATTTTTAACGTGTTCGGCCGTCTGCTGGGCGTGAAGCGCATCGGGGACGAATGGCGGCTGTTCCGCGTGACGCTGCCGGAGCGCAAATATGCCCCCAGCTACGATATCGTGCTGCCGGCCGACCTGCGCGAAGAGGAGATCGCCGGCTATCTGGGGGATATCTATCACGAGGCGGCGACGCCACAGCGGCCGGACGTGTTTCGCGTCGAATAGCGCGGCGCGTCACTCTTCCGCGTTGCGCGCCATCATGCGGCGTTGATGTTCCTCGCCGGCGGCCTGGATCTCTTCCAGCACCGAGCCGACGTCGGCACGTTTCAGGATTTCGCTGAACCGGCCGCTGAGGACGCTGTCCGGCGTCAGGTTGCCTTCCTGATACAGCGCCCAAATCTCTTTGGCGTATTGGCTGTCGCGCAGCTCCGGCGCGAACTGGCCGTAATACTCGGCCAGATTGCCGATATCGCGCTCGAACATGCTTTTGGCGTGGTTGTTGGCGGCGGCGTCCACCACCTGTGGCAGATCGATGATCACTGGCCCGTCTTTATCCATCAGTACGTTGAATTCCGACAGGTCACCGTGCACCAGCCCGGCGCACAGCATGCGCACCGCGTAGTTCATCATCAGGGCGTGATCGGCGCGCGCCTGTTCCGGCGTCAGGATGACATCGCTCAGGCGTGGCGCCACCAGGCCTTCTTCGTCGGTGATCAGCTCCATCAGCAGCACGCCGTCCAAGCAGATGTCCGGCTGCGGCACCCGCACCCCGGCCTTGGCCAGCAGATACAGCGCGTCCACTTCGGTGTTTTGCCAGGCTTCTTCCTGCTGCTGGCGGCCAAATTTGGAGCCTTTGCTCATGGCGCGCGCGTCGCGGCTGTTGCGCACCTTGCGTCCTTCCTGATAGTGAACGGCCTGCTTGAAGTTGCGCTTCTCGGCCTCTTTGTACACTTTGGCGCAGCGGATCTCATCGCCGCAGCGCACGATAAACACGTCGGCTTCTTTGCCGCTTTTCAACCGGCGGATGACGTCGTCGATTAACCCGTCATCAACCAGCGGCTGGAGTCGTTTTGGAATTTTCATGCAGCCTTGTACCCTATTTAGGCTCCGGTGTGAATGGCTTGCGCAGTTGATAGCGTAAGTTAGACCCGAAAGGCAAACATTAGTTTTGCCGCCGCGTCATCATTACGCGGCGGCGGGCGCTCACAGGCTGGCGGCCGGCACCCAGACGCTGACGCTGCCGGCGTTGACCGGGAAATGGGCGCTGCCCTGGTCGTCGGTGGTGATCTCCTCCTGACGGTTGCCGAGGAAATCGCGCCAGGCGGTGTGCGCCAAATCGGCGCCCAGCGCGACGGTCTTGCCGCTCTCGCCGCCGTTGGTCAGCACCACCACGCAGCCGGGGGCCTCGGCGGTGCCGGCGCGGCTGAAGGCCACGCAGTGACTGTCGTCGAAGTAGTCGGCTTGCGGGCCGTTGGCGAAACGCTGGCGGGCGGCGATCAGCTTCTCCAGCTCCGGGATCGCCGGCATGTCAATCTGGTACTCGCCGCCGTCGCGCCCCTTGTCGCGGTAGCTGGCGCCATACAGGTCGGGGTAAAACACGCAGGGCACGCCCTGTTCGCGCAGCAGGATCAGCGCGTAGGCCAGCGGTTTGAACCAGGGTTCCACCGGCGCTTCCAGCGATTGCAACGGCTGGGTGTCGTGGTTGGCGACCAGCGTTACCGCGTGGGCCGGATCGGCGGCGGTCAGGGTATCGGTGAAGATCTGCGCCATGTCGAAGCCGTCGCCCTGTTTCGACGCCTGATGAAACTTCAGGTGCAGCGCCACGTCGAACAGCATCACCTTGCCGTCCACCAGCTCGATGTATTGTTGCAGCGCACTCAGATCGTGCGACCAGTATTCGGCGACGATAAACAGGTCGCGCTGTGCGCTGCCGCGCACGTGATCCGCCCACTCTTTGAAGAACCAGGCGGGAATGTGTTTGGCGGCGTCCAGGCGGAAGCCGTCGCACGGCAGGCTTTCCAACAGCCAGCGCGCCCAGTATTTGAGCTCCTCCGTCACGGCGGCATTGCGGAACTCCACGTCGGCCCCCATCAGATAGTCGTAGTTGCCTTTTTCGTCGTCGACCTGATCGTTCCAGCCGTCGTCGGCATAGTCGTTGGCGATTTTGAACACCCCTTTGTCGTCCGGCTGCTCAACGTAATCGACGCCGCTGAAGCATGTGTAATCCCAGATAAACTCGGAATGCACGCCCTGGCGGCCGGGAAAGGTGAAGCGGGTGTAGGCCAGCGCGTCGAAGCCCTGGTCGTCGATGTCATTACGGTTGTTGGCGTCCACTTTGAACACGTGTACCTGTTCTTTCTCGTCCGCGCCAAGCTTGTGGTTGAACACCACGTCGTAGAGTACCCCCACGCCGTGTTCGCGCAGCGTAGTGGCGGCGTGTTCGAGCGCCGCCTTGTCGCCGTATTTGGTGGCCACGCTGCCTTTCTGGTCAAATTCGCCGAGATCGAACAGATCGTAAGTATCGTAGCCGACGGAGTAGCCGCCGGAAGCGCCCTTGTAGGCAGGTGGCAGCCACAGGTCGGTAATGCCCAGTTCGGCCAGGTGCGGGGCGCGCTCGGCGGCCTCCTGCCACAGTTTGCCGCCGTCGGGGTAGTACCAGTGGAAGAATTGCAGCAGGGTGGTTTTTTTCGTCATGAGCCAGCGTCCCGGTTAGCCAGAAGGAGAGGAGCAGTTAAAGCATGGGCTACTTTTGGCAAAAGGGACAAGTTTGGTATAGGCGGCCCGAGAAGGCCGCCCGAGAGATGGCTTAACGCTGGCTGGCGTAATGAGGTGAGCGTGGGCCATAAAGAATGGCGCCGTTCTGACCTGTCGCCGATAACAGACGGGTGTTGGCGATGGCGCCAACATCAAATCCTTTGTCGCTGATGGTATCGGCGATTTGTGAAATCGCGGCGCTGATCACCATGCCCAGCAGGCCTCCGGAGTTGTTGTTGCCTTCGTTGCTAGATGCGGTGGCGGTGCCGGCCCACAGCTGTTTGCCGTTGCGCAAATCGACCAGGCGAGCGGCTACGGTAACGCGGGTTTCGCTGCTGATCACCATGTAGCTGGTGCCGTATTGCGTGACATCCAGATACAGCACGGTGTCGGCGCCGAAAATCTGGTGCAGTTTTTTCGGACTGACGGCGCGAATGTCGTTGGCGTTGGTTAGACCGTTTTGCAGGAAGGTTTCCTCCACTACAGCGACCGGCAGCACATAGTAACCGGCCTCGGCCAACGGCAGGGTGGCGCTGGCGAGTACGCTGTGGCTGGCTTTGATATCCGGCGACTGGTTAACCGGCGGCAAGACCAGAATCGACTTCGGCTTGCTCTCATGGAACGCCGCATAATCATAAGGCGTCTGCTTGGCGCAGCCGCTTAGCAACAGGGTGGCGGCAACGCCGAGTAAAGTGAGTACACGCTTCATTTAAAACTCCCCTTATCCCTGGCCATCAGGAAATTCATAAACGGCGCCGATTCCGGGAACAGCGTTTTTTCCGTGTTGAATTCACTCATTGCTTGTCCGTCGTTGCCGGTTTTGCTGTACAGCAGCCCCAGTTGCGCATGCAGACCTGGTGGTACGGCTTTATCCTTGGCGCGGGATTTCTCGACGATCTCTTTCAGCGTGGCGATCTGCTGCTCAGGGCTTTGCCCCTCCTGCTGGTAGTATTGATAGAGAGAAGTTTGGTAGCCATCCCAATTGTAAAGCGTTTTCGGCGCGGCGCAGCCGGCCAGCAGGGTCGCTGCAAACAGCGCCCCGCCCATTTTTTTAGTTATCATCTTTCTGCTTCTATTCCGTTAGTTAGCAGGGCGCCATGCGCCATTTTCGATACCGGTGACCAGGTTATTGACGGCTTCACGCACGGCCAGGTCCAGCACCTTGCCGTTAAGGGTGGAGTCGTAGCTGGCGGTGCCCCCGAAACCGATGATTTCGCGATTGGACAGTTCGTATTCACCGGCGCCCTGAGAGGAAAAGACGACTTCTGAGGTCTGTACGTTTACGACGTTCAGATTGACTTTGGCGTAAGCGACTTGTGATTTACCCCGGCCCAAGATCCCCCACAGCTGATGATCGCCGACTTCTTTACGGCCGAATTCGGTGACATCGCCGGTAATCACATAATTGGCGCCTTTCAGCGTTTGTGCCTTCCCTTTAATGCCGGCTTCAGTTTTCAGCTCTTCCATGTTGGCGCGATCCAGCACGTTGAAACGGCCAGTCTGTTGCAAATGCGTGATCAGGATAGTCTTGGACTGATTGCCCAGTCGATCGACGCCATCGGAGAAGATGCCGTTCATGTAGCTGGAGCGGTTGTCGAATTTACCGACGGCGATAGGGCTGCGTGGGCCCTGATAAGTGGTGTTGTAGGAAGCGACTTTCGGCACTTCCAAAGTGCGAGAAGATTCGGTCGCGCAGCCCGCCAGCAAGGTGACGGAAAGGGCGACGGAACAGACGGCGAGTGATTTTTTCATTGGCGTGCAATCTCTCCATGAGCATAAAACAGCGCGGGAGCAACCCGCGCCCGACGTTGATATAACGAGCGTTGTCGCCGTTATAGAAACGCCGCGATCCTGCCATGAATATGTAACAAATTACAACAATATATCGGCATTAATGCCGCTATTAACATTGTTGTAACCCATTGGAATGCAATGGATTAGTCTCGATTTTCTCTCTTCATTACAGTGTTTTTCACGATTGTGTATTTTTTGTCTGGGTTATTGTCTTTTTAATCTTAAATACATGGCCATTAATCCTGAAATATTTTAACTAACCAGTTTGTTGTATTGATTAATGTTACGTTTTGCATCAGCTCCTGTGTTATGCCGGGGTTCATGACGGCTTGATGATCCGTTAAGGTAGTGAAAATTAGGTAACACTATCAACCAAGTGTCATTTTTTATCGGTAGCTAATCGGGGATATCAATTGTGAACATCAGGGATTTCAGAGCATTGGCGCGCAGTTTGGTCAGAGAATTCGGCATGTTGAACAAGCAGAGCAACGGCTCGCGCTTTTCGCCGCTGCAGATCCATCTGATGATTGAAGTCAGCGAGCAGCCGCTGGGCGTCACCGAGCTGGCGGCCCGGCTTTGCATCGACAAAGCCAGCGCCAGCCGGGCGCTGCGCAGCCTGGTTGCCGCCGGTGTGATAGAAACGGTGGATCATCCGGATGACAAGCGGCACAACCTGCACCGGCTGAGTAAAAAGGGCGGCAAGGCGCTGGCCGGTATCGAGAGCGACGCCGACGGTTTTATGCAGGCGGCGCTGGCGCAGTTGGACGACGATGAGCTGGCGAGTACCACCGCGGCGATGAAAAAGATGACCGCGGCGCTGCGCAGCGCGCGCAAACAGCGCGACGCCAACCTGCGGGTGCGGCCGATTGCCGCGCGCGACGATGCGGCGATGGCGGCGATCATTCGCGATGTGTTTCGCGAGTACGGCATGGACAAGATGGAAGGCGTCAGCCTGCACGATCCGGATCTCGATCGTCTGACCGGTCTGTATCGCGACAACGGCGGCCACTACTGGGTGCTGGAGCGGGACGGGCAGGTGGTGGGGGGCGTTGGCATGGCGCCGCTGGCGGGCGAAGAGCCCGGCTATTGCGAGCTGCAAAAGCTGTTCTTCAAACCCGGCGCGCGTGGGCTGGGCATGGCGCGCTATATGGTGGTACAGGCGCTGAAGGCGGCGCGGGCGGCGGGGTATCGCTACTGTTACCTGGAAACCACCGAACAGTTGAAAGAGGCGATCGGGTTGTACTACGCGCTGGGATTCACGCTGCTGACGGAACGGCGCGGCAACACCGGCCATCACGGTTGCAACGTGTGCATGCTGAAAAATCTGAAGAACGACGATATGTGAGCGGTTTCAAGGTTAGCGCCCGCGCCTTGTGCCACCCTGTTAACCGTTTGATAACAATCACAACGTTTTATCAGGGAGGAAACTATGTTGGGGGATCCGATGGCGCTGTCCGCGCTGGTCACGCTGGTGGTCATCGCGCTGTGGGCCAGCGCCCGCTTGCCGGAGTATTTGGTCGCGCTGCTGTTCTTCGCGGCGGTGATGGTGTTGCAGCTGGCGCCCGCCGCGGTGACCTTTTCCGGTTTCGCGTCTTCCGCATTCTGGCTGGTGCTTAGCGGTTTCGTGCTGGGCACCGCCATCCGTAGCACCGGTTTGGCGGATCGCCTAGCCAACCGGCTCTTGCCGCACCTGGCCGGCTCCTGGCCCCGCCTGGTGGGCGGGGTGGTGGCGATAAGCTACGCGTTGGCGTTTGTCATGCCCTCCAACATGGGGCGCATTACGCTGCTGATGCCGATCGTCATGGCGTTGGCCGATCGCGCCGGTTTGGGGGAGGGCTCGCGCGGCCGCATCGGTTTGGCGCTGGCGGTGGGGTTCGGCACCTTCCAGCTCTCCGCCAGCATCCTGCCGGCCAACGTGCCCAATCTGGTGATGAGCGGCGCGGCGGAAAGCGCCTACGGCAGCCACTTCGCCTATCTTTCTTACCTGCTGTTGCACGCCCCGGTGCTCGGGATCGCCAAAGGCGCGCTGCTGACGCTGTGCATCTGTGGCCTGTTCCGTGCGCGGCCGCAGCCGGTGGCGGCCGAGGCGGCGCAAACCCCGCTCAGCGCCGCCGAATGGCGGCTGATCGCGCTGTTGGGCGTCACGGTGTTGCTGTGGATGACCGACAGCTGGCATGGCATCGCTCCCGCCTGGATCGGGTTGGCGGCGGCCTGCGTTTGCCTGTTGCCGCGCATCGGATTTCTCAACGGCGAGCAGTTCGCCGCCGGGGTTAACGTGCGCACCTGCATCTACGTGGCGGGGATCCTGGGACTGACCGCGCTGGTCAGCCACTCGGGGCTTGGCGATCGGCTGGGCGGTGCGCTGCTGGCGATGATGCCGGATCTGCACGGCAAACCGTTCACCGCATTCGGTTCGCTGGTGGGTATCACCGCATTGCTGAATTTTGTGGTGACCGCCAACGGCGTGCCGGCGCTGTTTACCCCGCTGGCGCAGGCGTTGTCTGCGGGCAGCGGCTTGCCGCTGCTGACGGTGCTGATGACCCAGGTGATTGGTTACGCCACGCCGCTGCTGCCGTATCAGGCTTCGCCGATCGTGGTGGCGATGGGGATGGGCAAAGTGCCGGCGCGTGAAGGGTTGAAGCTGTGCCTGCTGTTGGCCGCGCTCAGCTTTGCGCTGCTGGTGCCGCTGGATTATCTGTGGTTCAGGCTGCTGGGGTGGATCCCGTAAACCGACCGGCGCGTTGGTGGGCAGATAAAACAAAAGGCGGCCTGAGCCGCCCTTTTGCGCGATTGCCGGTGTGGCAATTAATTGTAGATGATCGCGGTACCGTGCAGTTTGTTGTCGCCGGTGGTTGCGATGATCTGGAAGGATTTGGCGCCGGCTGCGTCGGCTTTGGCCGCCAGTTTGTTTTCCAGGCTGCTCAGGTCGGACGCACCGCTGACGGTGACGACGCCGGCTTTTTGCAGATCGGCCGGTTGAGCGTTGACCAGTTCGGCGGCGAAACTGCCGAAGGAGACGGAAGCCAGTGCGATGGCGGCGATGGTCATTTTCAGGTTTTTCATGGTCTTATTTCCTATCTGTGTTCTTTACAATGTTTGTTTGGTAAGGTCGTTAAATTAATTAACGATCGATAATTTAATGTTAGATGCCGGTTTGACAGATTGCAAGTATTTTTTAATGCTCGTTAATTAATTTTTTTTTACGCCCTGGCGTTGTGAGCAAAAGAACAGGCAATCCGTTGGATTAATGCGTTGTTATTGATAGATTTCTGCAGTGCCGTGCAGCTGGTTGTTACCGCCGGCGCCGATGATGCGGAAGGATTTTGCACCGGCCTGATCGGCTTTGGCTGCCAGGCTGCTTTCCAGCGAGGTCAGATCGGATGCGCCGCTGACGGTGATGACGCCCACTTTCTGCTGGTCAGCCGGTTGGCTCTGGACTAAATCGGCGGCGAAGCTGCCGAAGGAAACGCTGGCCAGAGTGAGAGCTGCTAGGGTTAATTTTAAGTTTTTCATAATGTTATTTCCTTTCCGATAACGGTGAATAGAGGGTTTTAATCCGCTTCGCTAACTTATCTTAACGATCGATAACTAAATGCTAATAGGTTCTCGACGAGGGCGCAATATTTTTTTATAATGATCGTTAAGTTATTTGTGCTAACCCTGCTGTGGAGCGGGATAGGAGAGGAACGATGAGCATCAATGAAACGGTCTGCGGCAAAAAAAGCCGTGGCAGACCGAAACAATTTGATCGCGACCGGGCGCTGGAAAGCGCGCTCGATCTGTTCTGGCGGCACGGTTATGAAGCTACCTCGCTGGCCGATCTGGTGGAAGTGACCGGCGCCAAGGCGCCAACGCTGTATGCGGAATTCGGCAACAAAGAAGGGATGTTCCGCGCGGCGGTGGAGCGCTATCTGCAGAAATATACGGTTTGCGCCAACCAAATGCTGGAGCAGGATCTACCGGTGGCCGAGATCGTCGAAGCCTACGTGCGTTCTTCCGCCGAGGTGTTTACCGACCCTGACACGCCGTCAGGCTGCTTTATGGTGTGCGCCTCCGCCGCGCTGTCGTCGGCGTCCGATGATGTCGCCCAGATGCTGCGCAGGAAGCATCATGCGCAGGAAGCGGCGCTGAAGGCCTGCTTCGATCGCAAGGTGCAGCAGGGCGAACTGCTGGCGAAAACCGACACCGCGCTGCTGGCGAAATACGTGATTTGCACCATTGAAGGCATGTCGGTGCAGGCGCGTGAAGGGGCAAGCCGGAGCGATCTGCTGCGGTTGCTGGAGGCGTTGATGCTGGTGTGGCCGCGGCTCAGCCAGATTGGCAATAAGGTGTAACAACCGGCCCGGTTTTTACCGCAATGCCGCTCAGTTAATCCTGAGTGGCATTTTTTATCCAGCCTCTGGGCGTTCTGTGCAGGGGAATTGCCGTAAATGTCCTGCATTTCTCTGTGGCCAACATGAACGGCAATTGGAGGGGCCGAAGGCGCGGCCCCTCCACCCGCGCTCTTGCTTAACACCGTCTGTCCGCTTTGCGGAAATTACTCGGCCCATCCTGGGCCTCGCCCCTTCGGGGCCGCTGCAAGCAGCGTTCAAATCTGCTCCCGGCAGATTTGTCCTCGCCGCGTCTGCATTGTCGGGCGGGTCGGCTGCGACAAACGTCCCTGTTAGTCTCGCCTCAACCGGCCTTCCCTGACCGGTTGCCCCTGACAACGCCGTCTTGCTCGGCAGCCGGTGATGCGCACCAAAGGTCAACCCCCGTGCTGGCAGCTACCGGGCAACCCGTCCTTTATGAGGTTATGGCAGAGCGAGGAATCGGAGATGAGCACCGTATTGGACGCCCTTGAAGACGCCGAACGCAGGCATAGCGCATTAGGCGAAACCGCCATGGACGGCGGTTTCAGGTGAGACAGGCAGGGACGCCTGTCGCAACCGGCCTCAATGCGGTATGGCGGAGGGAGGGGAGTTGGCAAAGCCAACCGTCTGACAGGGCAAAGGCGAGGGTTGCCAGGGGCCGCGCCTTCGGCCCCTGGCTCGGTCGAGGTGCGTGAGCCACATAGAGCATCTCACTTTTATCGACCGAAAATTTCACGAACGCCTGCATAAAACGCTAACTGACCAGCATTACGGCTTTTACCGGGCCGTGTAACCCATTACTGATTGACCGGGATCACCGCGCCCTGGTATTTCTCGCGGATAAAGTCCTGAATCGGTTTGGAGTGCAGTACCTTGACCAGCGCCACGATCTCCGGTTTGTTCACGTCGGCCTTGTGCACGGTGATGATGTTGGCGTACGGGTTGTTTTCGCCGCTTTCGACCGCGATCGGATCTTTGGTCGGATTCAGCCCGGCGTCGATGGCGTAGTTGGCGTTGATCACCACCGCGTCGCCTTCGTCGTTGTTGTACATTTGCGGCAGCAGCGCGCCCTCAACGTTGGCCTGGAACTTCAGGTGTTTCGGGTTTTCCACCACGTCGCTGATGCGCGCGTCCACTTTGCTCACCCCCGGCTTCAGCTTGATCACGCCTTCCCGTTCAAAAATAGACAGGATGCGGCCTTCTTCCGCCACCGCGTCGCGCATGATGATTTTGCCATTTTCCGGCAGATCTTTCAGGCTCTTGTACTTCTTCGAGTAGATGCCGATAGGCTCAATATGGATCGCGCCGGCGCTGACGAAGTCGTAGCTCTTGTCGTCGGCGTGGTCTTTCAGCACCGAGTTCAGGTAAGGCACGTGCTGGAAGTAGTTGGCGTCGATGTCGTGGCTGGCCAGCGCGGTGTTCGGCAGGATGTAGTCCTGGAAGCGCTTGATCTGCAGATCGATGCCTTCCTTCGCCAGTATCGGCTTGGCCTGTTCGAGGATCTCGGCGTGCGGCACGTTGGAGGCGCCGACCACCAGCTTGGTCGCTGCCGTGGCGCCAAAAGAGGCGAGGGTGGCGACGGAGGCGAAAGCCAACATCAGTAGGTGCTTTTTCATCATCGTTTTCCTTGGTTAATTAACGTTTATCGAGCGTTCTTGTCAGGGTGTCGCCGATGAACTGAATGACGAAAACGATCAGCAGAATCGTCAGCGTCGCTACCAGCGTCACGTCACTGTGGTTGCGTTGGAACCCTTCCAGATAGGCCAGGTTGCCCAGGCCACCGGCGCCGATCACCCCGGCCATCGCGGTGTAGCTCACCAGCGCGATCAGGGTGACGGTGATGCCGGAAACCAGCGCCGGCGAGCTCTCCGGCAGCAATACGCGGAAAATCAGGGTGCGGTTTTTGGCGCCCATCGAGCGCGCCGCCTCGATCACCCCTTTGTCGACCTCGCGCAGCGCGATCTCCACCAGCCGGGCGTAGAACGGCGCCGCGCCGACGATCAGCGCCGGCAGGGCCGCGTCCGCGCCGAGAATGGTGCCGATCAGCGATTTGGTGAACGGGATCAGCAGCACGATCAAAATGATGAACGGAATGGAGCGGAAGACGTTGACCAACACGGAGATCAGAGAGTAGACCGCCCGGTTCTGCCACAGCTGGCCCTTCGAAGTTAAAAACAGCAGCACGCCGAGCACGATGCCCAGCACCAACGTGGCCAAACCGGCGATGCCGGTCATGTACAGCGTTTCCCAAGTGGCGTCCCACAGTTGATCCAGACGCAGGTGGGGGAACAGGGATTCAATCATGTTGGATAACCTCGACGGCGATGTCTCTTTCGTGCAGCAGGCTGAGCATGTCGGCGACTTGTTGTTCGTTGCCTTCGGCGTGGATGTACAGTTCGCCGAACGAACCGTTGAGGGTGTGGCTGATCTTGCCGTGCAGAATGTTGATGGTCAGGGCGTAGCGCCGGATCACTTCAGAGATCACCGCCTGATGGGTTTGCACGCCCACGAAGGTCAGCTTGAAAATCGCCCCCGGCAGATGGGCGGTGAGCAGCGGGTTGAAGCTCTCTTCGGTATCCGCATACTGCGACACCTGTTTGACGAACTGCCGGGTGATCGGTTGCTGTGGTCGGGTGAACACGTCGAGCACCGGGCCTTCTTCGACGATGCGGCCGTTTTCCATCACCGCCACGCGGTGGCAGATTTTGCGCACCACGTGCATCTCGTGGGTGATCAGCACGATGGTCAATTTCAGCTGGCGGTTGATGTCCAGCAGCAGGTCGAGAATGGCGTCGGTGGTCTGCGGGTCGAGCGCCGAGGTGGCCTCGTCGCACAGCAGCACGCTCGGGTTATTGGCCAGCGCGCGGGCGATGCCGACACGCTGTTTCTGGCCGCCGCTGAGCTGCGACGGGTAGGCGTCTTCGCGCCCCTGCAGGCCGACCAGCGCGATCAGTTCCGCCACGCGCGGCGCAATCTGCGCCTTGGGCACGCCGGCGATCTGCATGGAAAAAGCGATGTTTTGGCTGACGGTGCGCGACCACAGCAGGTTGAAGTGCTGAAACACCATGCTGATTTTCAGGCGCGCTTGGCGCAGGTGGCTGCCTTTGGCGCGGGCGATATCGAAGCCGCCTACGTCAATGCGGCCGCTGGTGGGCGTTTCCAGGCCGTTAAGCAGGCGGATGAGCGTGCTTTTGCCGGCGCCGCTGTAGCCGATGATGCCGTAAATTTGCCCGGCCTCTACCGCCAGGCTGACGTTGTCTACCGCCACGACGCGGCCCTGTGTGCTGTCAAAAGTTTTGCAAACGTTCGAAAGAACGATCATAGCGAAGCGGATCCTTATCGATACTTCACAGCATTCCGTCCAGAGCGCGGTGCGCCGGACAGGGATCGTTCGGCTTTTCTGCGGGGCACAACCCGGCGGGGAGTGGCGGACGGAACCTCTGTTGCGGGTGAATACCGGGCAATCCTACCGAGGGTTTATAGTGACAGGAAGAATGTAAATTCTATTACTTATTCTTATTTGATATATAAATCGGCGGGTGAAACAGGGGGGAGAAAACCGGCCGCAGGGCGGCCGGCGGGAGGGCTAGCGTTTGTCCAGCCTCATGTGCAGCAGCGGGAACGGGTTGCCCTGGCCGTCGAGCGGCGAGCGGCCGGTGATGACAAACCCGTAGTGGCGATAGAAGCCGCTGGCCTGCGGGTTTTGCTCATTCACGTCCAGCTGCAGTTCATCGTGCAGCGTTTCCGCGTGGGTCAGCAGCGCTTTGCCCACCCCTTTGCCGCGCTGATCGGCGTCGATAAACAGCATCTCTACCTTGTTGCCGTTCAGGCCGATAAAGCCGCAGGGGTGCCCCGGCCGCTCTTCGGCCACCCAGACGTTAACCGCCGGCAGGTAGTCGTTCAGCACCAGTGGGAACAGCTGCGCGATGTTGTCTTCGGTTAAAAAATGGTGAGTGGCGCGCACCGAACGCAGCCAGATATCTGCCAATTGCGCGTTGTCTTCCGCCGCGCGTGCTCTGATGGTAATCATCGAACTCTCTGCTATCTAAGTTGAAGGAAAAAAACTAGATAGAGGTTTTGTGGGGTTAGTGCCGAATTAACGTGGGTTAACGCCCTGCAAAGCGCCTCTGCAGTGGATCGAATAGGCCCGCCTTTCTGCCAGCGGTATAACAACTGTAATTCAGTAAGTTAATGCTTTCAACCGCCGCAGGGCGCAATGGGGCGCCCGCCGCGTGATACACTGGCCTCTGAATGAGCGAGAGGGCAGCAGGATGGAAGCGGTACGCGCAGCAATAGAAAAACAGGTGCTCAGCCTGACTGGGCTGGCGCTCGGCGGCGTCGATTTTGAGAACCCACCGGGCGATCCGGGCTTGTTCGGCCCGCAGTCGGTCATCTGGCAGGTTCACCGCGATTTCACCCCGATGCTGTGCGGCGGCGTCAGCGCCTTGCTGCTGCAGATGCTGCACCCGCTGGCGCTGGCCGGGGTGTGGGATCACTCCAACTTCCGCGAAGATATGATTGGCCGCCTGCGCCGCACCAGCCAGTTCGTGTCGGTCACCACCTTCGGCCCGACCGCCGAGGCGGAGCGGCTGATCGCCAAAGTCAAAGCCATCCATCTGCGGGTGACCGGCGTCGGCCGCGACGGCACGCCTTATGCCGCCAGCGATCCGGCGCTGCTCACCTGGGTGCACGTCGCGGAGAGCAGCCGTTTTCTGGCCAGCCACCTGCGCTACCGCAACCCCCATCTTTCCCGCGATTTGCAGGATCAATACTACCGCGAAGCGGCGCGCGTGGCCGCCGCGCTGGGGGCGACCGCAATTCCTCAGTCCTGCGCGGAGGTCGAAGAGTACCTGCAGGCGATGCGGCCGCAGCTGGTCTGCGATGAACGCACGCAAGAGGTGGCGCGCATTCTGCTGAAGGCGCCGGCGCCGAGCGCATTGGCGCGCCCGCTCGGCGGGGTGGTGATGCAGGCGGGCATCGATCTGTTACCCGATTGGGCGCAGCGGCAGTTCGGTTTTCATCCGGGCGCGCTGCGGCGGCGGCTGGTGCGAACGGGCGCCGCAGGCCTCGGCAAGGTGCTGGGCGCGTCGATGCGCAACGGCTCCTATCAGCGCGCGGTGCGGCGCATCACTCAGCCGTCATGAGCCACAGCCGCTATAATTAACCTTTGTTTATCTTCGTTTACGGCCGCTTTTGAGACTTTTACGGGTGATCCGGCCAGTAATGCGTTTTACACTTGGGGGCAAAGCCACATTCCATTTTTTGCGCGCAGCCGATTCTGCCGCGCCCTGACCCTATTGAGGTGATATGAACGAGTCATACGTACTTGCTGAAGTCAGCAATGAGAACCAGACGCTGGTTGCGGTGGTTCAGCAAGATCACCGGGCAGCCTATTTTTATATCTATCCCGCCGAAGCCTACAGCGATCGCTATCAGGTGCGCGCCTGCTGGCTGCGCAACCTGGCCGCCGCGCCGCTGCAGGAAGATCGCGCCGCGCTGGAACAAGGGCAGCCGCCGATGCTGGCGGCGGAGTATTGCCGCAACCTGGAAGGCGAAGCGCCGCTGAACCCGGAAGGGCTGATGGTGGTGTGGAGCGAAAGCGACGACGGTGCGGCCCTGTGGTATTACGGCCAACTGCTGGCGGTGATCCCCGGCTGGAGTCTGTATATCGACCATTCGGTGTGCTATTCCGCCAGCTGCATCAAGGAGAGCCCGTTGGCTTATCCGCTCGGCTCGGCCTCGACCAACACCCAGTATGCGCAGGCGGAGAGCACCCGCCAGTTCTGGCGCAGCTGGCAGCGTGAAGAGGGCAATCCGTGGCCGAAGATGCAGCGCGATTTTCAGGCGCGCTATGAGCCGCATTTTGGCCCTTCGGTGAAGTACTACGCCATCGATCAGGGCAAGTGGCCACCGATGGCCATCACCCAGCACGAGCGCGACGGCATCTATTACTTCCTCACCATGGGGGTGAGCATCCGGCCGATGCCGTGGGTGGAGATCCTGTTCAACGACGAGGCTTCGCGCTATCGCCGCATGGAGATGGCGATCGCCATCGACAGTCAATACATGACCGAAGACAACGCGGTGCAGATGGCCAGTGCGCTGGCCGGTTTCGCGCACGCGCCGTGGGCGCGGCTGACCTGGATCGGCGAAGGGCATACGCTGGAGTCGGACGTGGCGCCGCTGGGCTACGAGGGTTATATTTTATCGTCGTCCTTCTATCCGCATAGTGCGCACCTGGCTCTGCCGCAGCAGTACGGCGATCCGGTGAACCTGTTCTGGGCCAGCCCGGTGTTTACCGCCGAGCGGCAGCTGGCGCACGCCACGCCGAACGGCGGGCACGATCTGGTGAATCGGCTACGGGAGCAGGGCGTCGACCATATTTTCCGCCCGCGCCAGCCGGTGTGCTGACGCCACTTATCTTCTCTTCGGGAGCCGCCATGACCACCGCGCTGTTGATTATCGATGTGCAGGAAGGATTGTTTACGCCGCCGCCGGCGGATGCCGCGGGCACCGTTGCGCGCATCAATCAGCTGAGCGAGCGCGCCCGCCGGGTGGGCGTGCCGGTTGTCGTCATTCAGCACCACACGCCGGACGACGAGTTGCGGCACGGCAGCGCCGCCTGGCAAGTGCTCGCGGCGCTGAAGGTGGCGCCGGGCGATCACCGGGTGGATAAAACCACGCCGGACTCGTTCCTGCGCACCTCACTGGGCGCGTTACTGATCGCCAACGGTGTATCGCAGCTGGTGGTTTGTGGCTACTCCACGCCGTTTTGCATCGACACCACGGTGCGCAGCGCGGCGGCGCACGGTTATCCGGTGACGCTGGCGGCGGATGCCCACACCTGCCACGACAAACCCTATGCCGACGGTTTGCTGATCCGCACCCACCATAACGAGACGCTGTCGAATATCGAAAGCTTCGGCGTGCCGATCCGCGCCGTTCCCGCGGCGGACATCGTGTTCTGAGAACGGAAAAACGGGGGCCGAGGCCCCCGTTCGTTATTTCAGGCCCGCCCGCCGCGCCGCTACCTTGGCCAGCGCGGCCCAGTCCAGATCCGCATCCCCCTGCGCCATCGCGTCGAGGAAGTTGTCTTTCAGCACCCCGGCGAACGGCATCGGCGTATGGCTGTCGGCCCCGGCGGCCAGCGCCAGCCCGACGTCCTTCAGCCCCAGCGCCAGCCGGAATCCGGCGGGGGAATACTTCTCGGCGGCGATCAGCGCGCCATAGCCCTGATAGGCCGGGGCGGCGAAGACGGTGCTACTCAGCATCTGCAGGTAGTCGGCGCCGGACACGCCGCAGTTGCGCACCAGCGCGCTGCCTTCCGCCATCGCTTCAATGGCGCTGGCCAGCGTAAAGTTGGTGGCGATCTTGACGACGTTGGCCTGCGCCGGATCGGCGCCGAAGTGCCAGGTTTTCTGGCCGAGGGCATCGAACAGCGGCTGCGCTTGCTTCAGTAGCTCGCTATCGCCGGCCGCCAGAATATTCAGCTTGCCGGCAGCGGCCACGTCGACCCGTCCCAGCACCGGCGCGGCGAGATAGCCGATGCCGTGTTCCGCATGCAGCGCCGTCAAACGCTGGGCGAGTTCGACCGAGATGGTCGCCATGTTGATATGCAGCGCGCCCGGTTTCATCCGTTGCAGCAACCCGCTGTCGACCACCACCTGTTGCGTGGCGGCATCGTCGGCCAGCATGGTGATCAGCACGTCGGCATCGGCCAGCTGCTCCGGCCGTTCGGCCTGCTGCGCGCCGGCGCTCACCAGCGGCTGTGCCGCCTGCGGCGAGCGGTTCCATACCGTTAAGGCGAAGCCCGCCTGCAACAGGTTGGCCGCCATGGCGCTGCCCATCCCACCCAGTCCGGCAAATCCGATCTTCATCATGCGCTCCTTTTTCAGGTTGAAGGTTTTACCCTAGCGCGCCAGGCCAGGAACGCAAATGCCGGAGTGTAACGCCGTCTTACGCGCCGGCGGCGGGCTATTGACGCGCTGCCGCTGCGGGTATACCTTGATGGCATGAATATATCGATGCACTCCACCCACAATCAGTCATGGTGGCGCCTCTTCTGAGGCGGCACGAGTATTCACATCTCTTTTTAATGCCGCCGGTTTGGCGGCATTATTTTTTGTGGCGTTGATCCGGCGGTCTACAGACCTTCAGGAGCACTGTCATGAGCTACACCATTCTTACCGGCGATCGCGCCACCGGCCCACTGCATTTAGGCCACTTCGTCGGCTCGCTGCGCCAGCGCGTCGAACTGCAGCACCAGCATAACCAAACGGTGATGGTGGCGGATCTGCAGGGCCTGACCGACAACGGCAACAACCCGCAAAAAATCAGCGCCAACGTGCTCAACGTCGTGGCCGACTATCTGGCGGTGGGCATTGATCCGCACAAGACCACGATCTGCCTGCAGTCGGCGCTGCCGGCGTTGGCCGAGCTGACGATGTACTACCTCAATCTGGTCAGCGTGGCGCGGCTGGAGCGCAACCCGACGGTGAAAAACGAAATCGCCGAGAAGGATTTCGCCCGCAGCCTGCCGGCCGGTTTTTTGATTTATCCGGTCAGCCAGGCGGCGGACATCACCGCCTTTGGCGCCACCCACGTGCCGGTCGGCGAGGATCAGCTGCCGATGCTGGAGCAAACCAATGAGATCGTGCGGCGTTTCAACCACATCGTCGGCCAACCGATATTAACGGAGTGCCAGCCGTTGTTGAGCAACGTCGGGCGTCTGCCGGGGCTGGACGGGCAGGGCAAGATGTCGAAATCGCGCGGCAACGCCATCCAGCTTGGCGCCGGCGCCGACGAGGTGCATAAGGCGGTGATGAGTATGTTCACCGATCCCGGCCACCTCAACGTCAGCGATCCCGGCCGGGTGGAAGGCAACATGGTGTTCACCTACCTGGACGCCTTCTGCGAAGACGCCGCGCTGGTGGCGGATCTGAAGGCGCACTATCGGCGCGGCGGGTTGGGGGACGTGAAAATCAAACGGCTGCTGGAGGATTGCCTGCAGAGCCTGCTTGAGCCGATCCGCACCCGCCGCGCCGAGTTCATCGCCGATAAAGGCGAGCTGACGCGCATCCTGCAGCACGGCACCCGCCGCGCGCATCAGGTCAGCCAGCAGACGCTGCAGCAGGTCAAGACGGCGCTGGGGCTGGACTTCTTCACCCTGGCGTGAGGCGAACGCCGGGGCGGCACGCGTCACGCCCCGGCCATAAAACGATCATCCCACTGTCATAAACTTATCCGTTAATAGGTGCCCATAATGATTAGCCACTGAAACCAGAGAAATCATATGGCTCAGGCACTGTTAAAATTGGCACAGCACGACTTTCCAGGGCAGCACGCCGCCGCATCCCGCAAAGTTTTATCGGTAAAGGGACTCGGCAAGGCCTACAAAGCGCAGCAGCGCGTGCTGGATGACATCAATTTCGATCTGCACGCCGGCGAATTCGTGGCAGTGATCGGCCGTTCCGGCGCGGGCAAGTCCACGCTGCTGCACACCCTGAACGGCACCATTCCTTCCAGCTGCGGCGAGATGCTGCACTTCGAAGACGATGGTGCGGCGCAGGATATCGCTCAGCTGGCCGGCCGCCAGATGCGCCAGTGGCGCGCGCGCTGCGGCATGATCTTCCAGGACTTCTGCCTGGTGCCGCGGCTGGACGTGATGACCAACGTGCTGCTGGGCCGTCTGAGCCATACGTCCACATTGAAATCCTTCTTCAAACTGTTCGATGACGCCGACCGCGCTCGCGCCATCGAGCTGTTGCAGTGGCTCAACATGCTGCCGCACGCGCTGCAGCGCGCCGAGAACCTCTCCGGCGGCCAAATGCAGCGCGTCGCCATCTGCCGCGCGCTGATGCAAAACCCGCAAATCCTGCTGGCCGATGAGCCGGTCGCGTCGCTCGATCCGAAAAACACCCGCCGCATCATGGACGCGCTGCAGAAAATCAGCGAAGACGGCATCGCGGTGATGGTGAACCTGCACTCGGTCGAACTGGTGAAAGAGTATTGCTCGCGGGTGATCGGCATCGCCCACGGGAAGATCGTGTTTGACGGGCATCCTTCGCAACTGAACGAACGGATCCTGCACCAGCTGTATGGCGAAGAAGCCAATCAGATCCATTGAAGCACTTTTGACCTTTACCCTTTACACACAAGGCACACCTAATGAAAAAAGTATTGAGTCTGACCACCCTGATGGCCGGCGCGATGATGGTATTTAATGCTGCCGCAGCGGATGCGCCGAAAGAGCTGAACCTGGGCATTCTCGGCGGCCAGAACGCCACCCAGCAGATCGGCGATAACCAGTGCGTGAAGCAGTTTCTGGATAAAGAGCTGAACGTCGATACCAAGCTGCGCAACTCGTCCGACTATTCCGGCGTGATCCAGGGCCTGCTGGGCGGCAAGATTGACCTGGTGCTGAGCATGTCGCCGTCGTCGTTCGCTTCGGTCTACATCAAGGATCCGAAAGCGGTGGACATCGTCGGCATCGCGGTCGACGACGTCGACCAGTCGCGCGGCTACCACTCGGTGGTGGTGGTGAAGGCCGGCAGCCCGTACCAGAAACTGGAAGACCTGAAAGGCAAGGCCATCGGCTTCGCCGATCCGGATTCCACCTCCGGCTTCCTGATCCCGAACCAGGCGTTTAAAAAGCTGTTCGGCGGCACGGTCGACAACAAATACAACAACACCTTCTCCAGCGTCACCTTCTCCGGCGGCCACGAGCAGGACATTCTCGGCGTGTTGAACGGCCAGTTCGAAGGCGCGGTGACCTGGGCGTCGATGATCGGCGACTACAACACCGGCTACACCAGCGGCGCGTTCACCCGCATGATCCGCATGGATCACCCGGACCTGATGAAACAGATCCGCATCATCTGGCAGTCGCCGCTGATCCCGAACGGCCCGATCCTGGTGAGCAACTCGCTGCCGGCCGACTTCAAGGCCAAAGTGGTCACCGCGATCAAGAAGCTGGATAAAGACGATCACCAGTGCTTTATCAAAGCGATGGGCGGCAAACAGCACATCGGCGACACCACCCTGGCGGAATACCAGAACATCATCGATATGAAGCGCGAGCTGACCAAAGGCGACCGTTAATTCCCGGCTGCCTCGGCCGTCCGAATGAAGGGGTTCAGCGTGCTGAACCCCTTGTTCCATAAAGATGGAAGACCTCTTTTGAATACCGATTTCGCACACTATTACCAACGGATCCGCAGCAAGCAAAAGCGCGAAGCGCTGCTGTGGTCGCTCGGGCTGGTGGTGCTGTACCTGGGCGCCGGCAACCTCGCCGAGTTCAACCTGCACACAGTCTGGGTGTCTATTCCGCACTTCTTCGACTACCTGGCCGAAACCATTCCGACGCTGCATTGGCATTTACTGTTCGCCGACGGGCGCACCGAGGGCTCGCTGGCCTACTGGGGTTACCGCCTGAATATCCAGCTGCCGCTGATCTGGGAGACCCTGCAGTTGGCGCTGGCGGCGACCATTTTCTCGGTGCTGGTGGCGACCGTGCTGGCGTTTCTGGCGGCCGGCAACACCTATACCCCGGCCTCGGTGCGGCTGGCGATCCGCACGCTGGTGGCGTTTTTGCGCACCATGCCGGAGCTGGCGTGGGCGGTGATGTTCGTGATGGCGTTCGGCATCGGCGCCATTCCCGGCTTCCTGGCGCTGGCGCTGCACACCATCGGCAGCCTGACCAAGCTGTTCTACGAATCGATAGAAACCGCCTCCAACAAACCGGTGCGCGGGCTGGCGGCCTGCGGCGCCACGCCGCTGCAGCGCATGCGCTTCGGCCTGTGGCCGCAGGTGAAGCCGGTGTTTCTCTCCTACAGCTTCATGCGGCTGGAGATCAACTTCCGTCAGTCGACCATTTTGGGGCTGGTGGGCGCGGGCGGCATCGGCCAGGAGCTGATGACCAACATTAAACTCGACCGCTACGATCAGGTCAGCATGACGCTGCTGTTGATCATCGTGGTGGTTTCCGTGCTCGACTACGTGTCGGGCGAGCTGCGTAAGCGCGTGGTGGAGGGGGCAAAATGATAGCGGGCACTCCGGCGTCGGCGGAAACGCTGCGCCAGTTGAAACAACAGCATCCGGCGATCTTCGCGCAGCAGGGGCGCTACCTGCGCACCGTCGGCCTGATCGCGCTGGCGATCGTGCTGTACTATGTGTTCTTCTTCCTGGTCTTCGGCATTACCTGGCCGCAGTTTATCAACGGCTGCCAGCAGCTGGGGCGCTATTTCCTGCGCATGTTCGTCTGGCACGACTTCGTCAACTGGCCGTTCATGTACTACTTCCAGCAGATCGGCATCACCATCGCCATCGTGTTCGCCGGCACCATCACCGCATCGCTGATCGCGCTGCCGCTGTCGTTCTTCGCCGCGCGCAACGTGATGTCGACGCCGCTGCTGCGGCCGATCTCCGTGCTGGTGCGCCGCTTGCTGGACGTGCTGCGCGGTATCGACATGGCGATCTGGGGGCTGATCTTCGTGCGCGCTGTCGGCATGGGGCCGCTGGCCGGGGTGTTGGCGATCGTGATGCAGGACGTCGGGCTGCTGGGCAAACTGTACGCCGAAGGACACGAGGCGGTGGACAAGTCCCCCAGCCGCGGCCTGACGGCGGTGGGCGCCAACGGGTTGCAGAAGCACCGCTACGGCATCTTCACCCAATCGTTCCCCACCTTCCTGGCGCTCAGCCTGTACCAGATCGAGTCCAACACTCGCTCTGCGGCGGTGCTGGGCTTCGTCGGCGCCGGCGGCATCGGCCTGGTGTACGCGGAAAACATGCGGCTGTGGAACTGGGACGTGGTGATGTTCATCACCCTGATCCTGGTGGTGGTGGTGATGATCATGGATAAGGTCTCGTCGATGCTGCGCAACAAGTACATCATCGGCGAAGACATCCCGCTGTATCAGCAAAAAAGCCAAATCGATTGAGAAACCCCTTGCCGATCCCTATACTGCCGCACATTCAAGGTGTGTGGCAGTCATTTCGTTTCGCAATGTGCGCACGTCCCCGTTAGACAAGTAAAGGCAATGCAATCCCATGATGAACAACGACGTGCTGCGCAGCGTGCGCTATATGCTGAGCATTAACAACGCCAAAATGGTCGAGATTATCAAACTGGACGATTTCGAGGTGGCGGTGTCGGCGATGGACGCTTACGTGATCAAAGAAGGCGAGCCGGGCTACGAGAAGTGCCCGGACGAAGTGATGGCGCACTTCCTCAACGGCCTGGTGTTCTTCAAGCGCGGCAAGGATGACAAGTTCCCGGCGCCGGCGGTTGAACTGCCGATCACCAATAACCTGGTGCTGAAAAAGCTGCGCGTGGCGTTCGAGCTGAAAGACACCGACATGCACCAGATCTTCACCGCGGTGGACTTCCGCATCTCCAAGCCGGAGCTGAGCGCGCTGTTCCGCAAAGAAGGCACCAAGAACTACCGCCCATGTGGCGATCAGATGCTGCGCTACTTCCTCAAAGGGTTGGCGCAGCGCGTTCGCGGCGAGTAACGCGCAGCGTTCACCGAGCCTCAGGCGCAATCGCAAGGTTGCGCCTTTTTTATTGCCGCTCTCCCGCCCGCCGTTGTTGTACAGGCCCTCAGCCATCCGCCATCGATGGAGGGCGGGCCGCCCCTCCGGTTACTTTTTTAGGGTTCGTTCAATGTTGATTGAAACGTAAATCCAGAGGAGTAATTCAATGGCTCAAATGTTAAAAGAAGATCTGCAGTTCAACGCAGGAAAAGCCGCCGATGAGGTCAATGATGGCGGTGAATTGGTTGAATATACCCCTGAACAGTTTGGCGCCGTAGGCGATGGCCTGGCTGATGATCGAGAGGCTGTCAGCGCTATGTTCGCTAAAGTGGCTATTGACGCTGCTAAATCGATAAAAAAACGCCAGGTCAGAATGGCGAATGTTTATAGATTGACGCTGGGTACGGCTTGGCAGCCTTTGCAGATCCCCAGCAACTGCCATGTTTATGGCGGTGGTGAAATTCACCTGGATGACGATACGCCTCAAATCAACATTTTTAATACCATTGAGCAGTCGAATTTTATCGTAGAAGATCTGAGGATCACGAGAAAGGCGACTCAGAAAGATGCAGATCCTATTTGGTGGTACGCCACTCGCGCGTGTACCGGCATGGCTTTCACCCGTTGTGAAAACTTCACCGTGAGAAATTGCGTCATCAGTATGCATACTGATGCTTTGGGCCTTTCTGACTGTACGTCCGTTACCCTTGAGAACAATTTACTTAAAGATCTGGGAGAGGAACCTATCGCGGTTCGTGGCGGCCGCCATATTACGATCCAGAATAACGAGCTGACGAATCACCAGGGCGACGGGATCCTGCTGAAAACGGGCGTGAACAGAGAGGCTTATGATATCTTAATCGTGAACAATCATATTCACGATGGGCACAAGCCTGCGAAACCGGCAGGGGCAGGGCACACGCAAAGAGGGGGCGGGGTGACGCTCAATAACGAGGTGACCGGCACGCCTCATTCATTCACTAACCTGACCGTTGCCAATAACCATATTGTTAATACCAGCTATGGTATCGCACTGGGTGGAATCAGTGACATTAATATCTCTAATAATTACATCAAAAGGATCGAAAGGTTCGGCATTCAGATAGACTATTCCTTAGTAAATAACCCCACCAAAATTCCTACGAATAATTCACGAATCATTGGGAATCACGTTGAAGATACCGTTGAAAATGGCATCGACTATCACGGCAATAACGATATTTCTGTCGCGGAGTCTGTTATCGCAGATAACTTTTTAAATTTCTGTGGCACCTCCACAGCGTCGGCCTTCAATGGCATTGCCGCAACGGAGGCGACCCTTTCAGGCAATATTATCAATAACTGTAAGGTCGCCCTGTTCGCCAATAGCTGCGTGATGACCGGTAACAAAATAACCAACTCCGGATGGACCAGTAGCCAGGTGTGGATCAAGCTCTATGGCGACCGCACGGTGTTTTCCGGCAATCGGGTAACGGACTCTGATTTTGGTTATATCCGCTTTTTGAATGGGAAAAACGCTATTATCGAAGGGAATGTGATTAAGCTTGCTGCGCCTGCTCGGGCACTGGAGTTAGGCGGGGCATTTGACGAAACGACCCTCATTGGCAAGAACGTCTGGGATTGCGCTTTTAAACCGATTCTCTCTACGATTGCTGGAGTAACGGGCAATCGACTTATTCAATATTCCTTCCCGAATGAAGGCGTGGCCCACATCACCCCTCAGATGTTCGGCGCGAAAGGCGATTGGAATGATACAACTGGCATTGGGACGGATGATACGCAGGCGTTTAAACAGGCTATCGCCTATGCGATTAATCAAGGCTACAAGAAGCTCTATGTTCCTGCCGGCAACTATTACATTACGGATACGTTAAATTTAGGGGGGGAAAACTACACCGGAGATAAAGGCATTGCGATAGAGGGTGAAAATTGGATTAGCACGAAATTCTTCTTTAAGCCGACGTCTAATGATCATGCGTGTTTTGAGTCGAAAGGTGGTTCCGGGATCCATACCAACAGATATATCAGCGACGTGACGATTACGCCGGCCAAGGGCGCGTTATATACGGGCACCGGCTATCGGATAAATGGTTCCTGCTTCATGCGGCATGAAAGACTGCTGATTATGAAGTTTTTTGTGAACCTACATCTGTTGAACGGCTATACCGGTGCGTTTACCGAGTTCGTCAGTTTTCACTCTTGCCGGTTCCACCGCGGCCTGTCCAATATATTGATGGAGAGTAATAGCGGGGATAGCTCCTTCCACGGCGTGGGGTTCCACGAAATTCAATGTCAGATAAAAGTCTCCGGCAATCCGGGTGATGGTGGCACAAATACGGATGCCGGCGTAGGGCTGGAGCTGAGAGGAGACGCCAACAGGGTGCGGTGGTACAACGGTTTCTGCTATATCCACCTGTTCGGCGGCGTCGGCGCTACGGCTATTAAACTCACCCGAACCGACACCGATAACATCTTGGGGCAGTTTACTTGCGAAGGTGAAACTATTCTTCAGAGTGATGGAAGCACTTTTGAATGCCGAGGCGGTTTCTATAATGTGAATAATACCACTTACAATGTGGCGGCAGAGCCGGTAAACGGCATCGCGGCGGCATTTGTATTTGATAACATGATGAGCAATACGACAAGATTCGCCAACGCGGCAATCGCCGATATGGCTCCGAGGCAGCTTCCGTGGTCCTTGGCGGACAGGGCCAACAATGGCGCTTATCCAGCCATTTTTCATGGCATCAAGGGTGAATCCGATAACCTGTTCTATGCCGCCAGAGGGGGGAATACCAACTACCATTACTTTGGCGGCATTTCCCCTGGCAATAACCTTCAGGGGTTTGAACCGGGCGTCAGGTTGGCTCAGGACGGGGCTTCTTTAGTTAGTTTTGCACCTAAGTTTACGCTGGGCGCTAATAACAATACGACCAGCAGCGGCGTATCCATCTCCCCTGCGGATTTTTCGCCGCAGAAGGATATCGCGACCGCCTTAGGACAACCCTCATTCAAATGGAACGGGTTGTACACTAAGCAGTTAACGGTTGCGGATAATGGCATCTATCCGGCCGGTAACGGCGCTTACCCTATTGGTGGACCGAATAACCAATTCTCCTCTGGCCACATAAAAGTGTTGAATATTTATGATTCAGCGAACGTGAACGGAGATCCCGTAGGTGTCAGAGTTGCCGTCCCCGCATCGGCCGTTGCGCCCGGCAAAATAGGCCAGTGGTCGGCGGACTCCGCGTTCTTTTATGTTTGCACGGCGGCCAATACCTGGAGAAGGGTGGCGCTAACCACATGGTAGGCACTGGGCTTGCGGACGATAGCTGAGCTATCCCCATAGGCCTCCCGGGGCGGCGAGTGTCGTCGCCCCGATTTTCCTCTGCATCATCCCCTTATTGCACTCTTTTTGTTCTCCCGCTGCGCGCCGCTGGTGCAGGCCGTTCACCCTCACCGTCATAAGTTTTAATTATAATTCATTGAAATCATGAGATTAAAAATTGGCACGCCGGTTGCTCTGTTGAATCCCATCTTGTGTACCAGATGGAATTCAGCCGATGAGCGACCCTGTTGAAACGTGCGGTTTTACCCTCAGTGAATGGCAGCACCATTATCAAACCCGTCCGGCGGGTGAGCGCCTCGCCTGCGTCAGCGCGACGATCGAAACGCTGATCGCCGGGTTGAACCCGGACGATAACGCCTGGCTGTATCTCGCCACGCCGGCGCAGCGCGAGCAGCAGTATCGGCAGCTGGCGCAGTTGCTGGCGGCGGTCGACGGCGATCTCAGCCGCCTGCCGCTGTTCGGCGTGCCCTTCGCCATCAAAGACAATATCGACGTCGGCGGCTGGCCAACCAGCGCCGCCTGCCCGGCGTTCACCTATCAGGCTGCGGCGGACGCTACCGCGGTCGCCAACCTGCGCGCCGCCGGGGCGATCGCCCTCGGTAAAACCAACCTCGACCAGTTCGCTACCGGGTTGGTGGGCACCCGCTCACCTTATGGCGCGGTGGTCAACAGCTTCGACAGCCGCTACGTCAGCGGCGGTTCCAGTTCCGGCTCCGCCTCGGTGGTGGCGCGCGGCCTGGTGCCGTTCGCGCTGGGCACCGACACCGCCGGTTCGGGGCGCGTGCCCGCCGGGTTCAACAACATCGTCGGGCTGAAGCCGACCAAGGGCCGGTTGTCCAACCGCGGCGTGGTGCCGGCCTGCCGGTTGAACGATACGGTGTCGGTCTTCGCGCTGACGGTGGCCGATGCGGCGCAGGTGGCGGAACTGGCGAGCGGCTTTGACGCGGCAGATCCGTATTCCCGCCCCGATCCGCATACCGCGCCGGCGGATATTCCCGCCGCGCCGCGTTTCGCCATCCCCGCCCAACTGGAGTTTTTCGGTGACGTTCAGGCCGAGCGGGCGTTTCACCGCGCGCTGGCGCAGCTGCAGGCGGGCGGCGCCACGCTGGAACCCCTCGATTTCGCGCCGTTTCGCACCCTGGCGGAACAGCTGTATTACGGCCCCTGGGTGGCGGAGCGCACGGTGGCGATTGAGCAGGTGCTGGAAGCGAGCCCACAGGCTATCGACCCGGTGGTGCGCGGCATCGTCGGCAACGGCCTGAGCTACAGCGCCTGCGACGCCTACAAGGCGGAATACCTGCGCGCCGAGCTGGCGCGGCAAATTGCCCAGCGGCTGGCGCCGTTCGACGCGCTGGTGGTGCCGACCGCGCCCACTATCCGCACCCTGGCGGAGATGGCGCAGGAGCCGGTGCTGTTCAATTCGCAGTTCGGCACTTACACCAATTTCACCAACCTGGCCGATCTGAGCGCGCTGGCGCTGCCGGGGCCGCTGCGCGAAGACGGGCTGCCGGCGGGCATCACCCTGATTGCGCCCGCCTGGCATGACCGGGCGCTGGCGGCGTTTGGCCTGCGCTGGCAACGGCAAAGCGCCTTACCGCTCGGGGCTACCGGCCGGGCATTGCCGCCGCAGCCCGTGCCGGCCCCGTCTGCGGGACATGTGCGTCTGGCGGTAGTGGGCGCTCACCTCAGCGGTATGCCGCTCAACGTCCAGCTGACGCAGCGCGACGCGGTGCGGGTGGAGCAAACCGTCACCGCCCCCTGTTACCGCCTCTACGCGCTGGCCGATACCGAGCCGCCGAAGCCGGGGCTGGCGCGCGTGGCGCAGGGAGCGGCGATCCGTCTTGAGCTGTGGGACATCCCGCTGGCCCGTTTCGGCGAGTTTGTGGCGGAAATCCCGGCGCCCTTGGGCATCGGCACGCTGCTGCTGGCGGACGGCCGGCGGGTGAAGGGGTTTATCTGCGAAGCCTGGGCGCTGGAAGGCGCCACGGATATCACTGAGTTTGGCGGCTGGCGCGACTATCTCGCCAGCCTTAAGGGGCACGAACATGTTTAATACCGTACTGATCGCTAACCGCGGCGAAATCGCCTGCCGCGCCATTCGCACCCTGAAACGCCTGGGCGTCACCAGCGTGGCGGTTTATTCCGACGCCGACCGCAATGCGCCGCACGTCACCGAAGCCGACAAGGCAGTGGCGCTCGGCGGCGACAAGGCCGCCGACAGCTACCTGCGCATCGACAAGATCCTTGTGGCCGCCACCGCCACCGGCGCGCAGGCGATCTACCCCGGTTACGGCTTTTTGTCCGAGAGCGCCGAGTTTGCCGAAGCCTGCGAGGCGGCGGGCATCGCCTTTATCGGCCCGACGGCGGCGCAGATCCGCGAGTTCGGCCTCAAGCACCGGGCGCGCGAGCTGGCGGCGTTGGCCGGGGTGCCGATGACGCCGGGCACCGGCTTGCTGGAGAGCGTTGAGCAGGCGGTTACCGCCGCCGCGCGCATCGGCTACCCGGTGATGCTGAAAAGCACCGCCGGCGGTGGCGGCATCGGCCTGACGCGCTGTGACGACGAGGCGGCGCTGCGCGACGCGTACGACAGCGTCAAACGGCTGGGAGAACAGTTCTTCCGCGACGCCGGCGCCTTTATCGAACGCTTCGTCGATCGCGCGCGCCACGTCGAGGTACAGATTTTCGGCGACGGCCAGGGGCGGGTGGTAGCGCTCGGCGAGCGCGATTGCTCGCTGCAGCGCCGCAACCAAAAGGTGGTGGAAGAAACCCCGGCGCCACACTTGCCGGCGGCGACCCGCCAGGCGCTGCATCGGGCGGCGGTGGCGCTGGGCGAGTCGGTGAATTACCGCAGCGCCGGCACCGTGGAATTCATTTACGACGCCGCGCGCGACGAGTTTTACTTCCTGGAAGTGAACACCCGCTTACAGGTCGAGCACCCGATCACCGAGATGGTCACCGGCCTGGATCTGATCGAAGGCATGCTGCAGGTGGCGGCGGGCGACGCGCTGGATTGGGCGGCGCTGCAACGCGCGCCGCAGGGCGTGGCGATCGAAGTGCGCCTCTACGCCGAAGATCCGCTGAAAAACTTCCAGCCCAGCCCCGGTGTGCTGACCGAGGTGCATTTCCCCACCGACGTGCGCCTCGACGGTTGGGTGGCGACCGGCAGCGAAGTCTCGGCGTTTTACGACCCGATGATCGCCAAGCTGATCGTGCACGGCGCGGATCGGGCGCAGGCGCTGGAAAAACTGCGCGTGGCGCTGGCGGCGACCCGTTTGCACGGCATCGCCACCAACCTCGATTATCTGCGGCAGGTGATCGCCACGCCGCAATTTCAGCGCGGCGACGTTTGGACGCGTCTGCTGGACGATGTGCGTTTCCAGCCGCACTGCCTCGAAGTGCTGCAACCCGGCACCTACAGCAGCGTGCAGGATTATCCCGGCCGCCTCGGCTATTGGGACATCGGCGTGCCGCCGTCCGGCCCGATGGACGACTTCGCGTTCCGGCTGGCCAACCGCATCGTCGGCAACCACCCGGCGGCCGCCGGGCTCGAGTTTACCCTGCAGGGGCCGACGTTGCGCTTTCACTGCGACGCCACCATCGCGCTGACGGGTGCCAGCTGCCCGGCCGATTTGGACGGCGAAGCGGTCGCTTACTGGCGGCCGATCGCGGTGCGGGCCGGGCAGGTGCTGACGCTGGGGCGCGCCACGCACGGCTGCCGCACCTATCTGGCGGTACGCAACGGCTTTGACGTGCCGGTGTATCTCGGCAGCCGTTCCACCTTTGCGCTGGGCCAGTTCGGCGGGCATGCCGGGCGCACCCTGCGCGTGGCGGACATGCTGGCGATCGCTCAACCGGCGCTGGCTGCCAGCACCACGCCGGCGCCGATCGCCGCGCCGCAGGCGATGGACGACAGCCTGATCCCGTACTACGGCGACCAGTGGCACATCGGCGTGCTGTACGGTCCGCACGGCGCGCCGGACTTTTTCACTGCCGAATCAATAGAGGCCTTCTTCGCCACCGACTGGCAGGTGCATTACAACTCCAACCGCCTCGGCGTGCGCCTGGCGGGGCCGAAGCCCGAATGGGCGCGGGAGGACGGCGGCGAAGCCGGTTTGCATCCTTCCAACGTGCACGACTGCGAGTACGCCATCGGTGCAATCAACTTCACCGGCGATTTCCCGGTGATCCTGACCCGCGACGGGCCCAGCCTCGGCGGCTTCGTCTGCCCGGTGACCATCGCCAAGGCCGAGCTGTGGAAAGTGGGGCAGGTGAAGCCGGGCGACCGCATCCGGTTCCATCCGATCGGCTTTCGCCAGGCGCAGTCGCTGGAGCAGGCGCAGCTTGGCAGCATCGAAGCGCTGGCGGCGGTGAAGGCCATCACCCTGCCGCCGCCGGATCTGGCCCCGGCGGAGACCGTTTCCGCCGCGGTGCTGGCGGCGCTGCCGGCGGCGGAAGGGCGCCCGGCGGTGGCGTATCGCCAGGCGGGGGACGGTTACATTCTGATGGAGTACGGCGACAACGTGCTCGATCTGGCGCTGCGGCTGCGCATCCATCTGCTGATGCAGTCGCTGCGAGAGGAGGCGATACCGGGCGTGGCAGAGCTGGCGCCGGGCGTGCGTTCGCTGCAGATCCGCTACGACAGCCGACAGATTAGCCAGGTCGACCTGCTGCAGCGCCTGCTGGCGCGCGAACGGGCGCTGGGGGACGTCAGCCGCCTGAAGGTGCCGACGCGCACCGTCTGGCTGCCGATGGCGTTCGAGGATTCGGCCACGCTGGGCGCGGTGGATCGCTATCAGCAGACGGTGCGCGCTTCGGCGCCCTGGCTGCCGAACAACGTCGATTTTATCCAGCGCATCAACGGCCTGAGCCAACGCGAGCAGGTGCGCGACATTCTGTTCGACGCCAGCTACCTGATCCTCGGTCTGGGAGACGTTTACCTCGGCGCGCCCTGCGCGGTGCCGCTCGATCCGCGCCATCGCCTGCTGAGCTCCAAATATAACCCGGCGCGCACCCACACCGCCGAAGGGACGGTCGGCATCGGCGGCATGTACATGTGCATCTACGGCATGGATTCGCCGGGCGGCTACCAGCTGGTGGGGCGCACGCTGCCGATCTGGAACAAATTCCTCAAAAACCCGCAGTTCACCGCCGGTGAGCCCTGGCTGCTGCGCTTCTTCGATCAGGTGCGCTTCTACCCGGTCAGCGAGCAAGAACTGGACGAGCAGCGCGAAGCGTTCCGCGAAGGGCGCATGCAGGTGCGCATCGAAGAGAGCGAATTCGACTTCGCCGCCTACACCGATTTCCTGGCCGACAACGCCGAGGCGATCGCCGACTTCCAGCATCGCCAGCAGCAGGCGTTCAGCGCCGAAGTGGCGCGCTGGCGCAGCGATGACGACGAGGCCGAGGCGCAGCTGTTGCCGCCGGAGGAAGAAGACGCCATCGACGGCGATCTGGTCAGCGCCGATCTGAACGGCAGCGTGTGGAAGATCCTGGTGGAGCCGGGGCAGGCGGTGGCGGCCGGTCAGCCGCTGATCGTGGTCGAGGCGATGAAGATGGAGCTGGCGGTCACCGCGCCGCGCGCCGGGATCGTCAAACGCATCAGCTGCCGGCAGGGGCGGCCGGTCGGGCCGGGCGACGCCCTGCTGTGGCTGGAAAAAGCGGTCTGAACGGAGGGGCGATGATGCAAATCACCAACGGGGAGCACAAGGCGCGGCCGGAGGGGCTGGCGGAGCGCATTTATCTGCAGCTCAAGGCCGACATCTTCGAGTTTCGCCTGCTGCCGGGCGATCGCTTCAGCGAAAGCGACGTGGCGCAGCGCATGGCGGCCAGCCGCACGCCGGTGCGTCAGGCGCTGTTTCGGCTCGAGCGCGAAGGCTATGTCGAGGTGCTGTTTCGCAGCGGCTGGCAGGTGCGGCCGTTCGACTTCGCCTACTTCGAAGAGCTGTACGACCTGCGCATCGTGCTGGAACAAGAGGCGGTGAAACGGCTGTGCGAATGGCCGGCCGGGGAAACGCCGGCCGCGCTGGCGGCGCTGAACCGTTTTTGGACCGAAGCGCCGCGTCTGGCGGACGGCCAGGCGGTGTCGCAGCACGATGAGCAGTTTCATCAGGCGTTGGTGGCCGCGGCGGGCAACGGCGAGATGGCGCGCATTCACCGCGAGCTGACCGAAAAGATCCGCATCATTCGCCGGCTGGATTTCACCCAGCAGGCGCGGGTGGACGCCACCTACCGCGAACACGCCGCCATTTTGCAGGCGATCCTGCAGCGGCAAAGCGAGGCGGCGCAAGCGCTGCTCGGCGAGCATATCGCCGTCAGCAAGGCAGAGGTACGAAAAATAACGCTGCACATGTTGCATCAGGCGCGGGCCCAGCAGCCCGCGCGCTCGGCGCAACGATTTTGATTTCACACACATCAGGAGTTTGAACTATGCAACGTCGTCGTTTTATCAAAGCTTTTTCGCTGTCCGCCGCCGCGATCGGCCTGGGCCTGGCCTGGAGCGCGCAGGCCGCCGACACCATCAAGGTCGGCATTCTGAGTTCGCTCTCCGGCACCATGGCGATTTCCGAGACGCCGCTGAAGGATGTGGCGCTGATGACCATTGACGAGATCAACGCCAAAGGCGGGGTGCTCGGTAAAAAGCTGGAGCCGGTGGTGGTGGATCCGGCCTCCAACTGGCCGCTGTTCGCCGAGAAGGCGCGCCAGCTGCTGAGCCAGGACAAGGTGGCGGCGGTGTTCGGCTGCTGGACCTCGGTGTCGCGCAAGTCGGTGCTGCCGGTGTTTGAGGAGCTGAACGGGCTGCTGTTCTACCCGGTGCAATACGAAGGCGAAGAGATGTCGCCGAACGTGTTCTATACCGGCGCGGCGCCGAACCAGCAGGCGATCCCGGCGGTGGAATACCTGCTGAGCGAGGACGGCGGCGGCGCCAAGCGCTTCTTCCTGCTGGGCACCGATTACGTCTATCCGCGCACCACCAACAAGATCCTGCGCGCCTTCCTGCACAGCAAAGGCGTGCAGGACAAGGATATTGAAGAGGTCTACACGCCGTTCGGTTACAGCGATTACCAGACCATCGTCGCCAACATCAAGAAGTTTGCCGCCGGCGGCAACACGGCGGTGATCTCCACCATCAACGGCGACTCCAACGTACCGTTCTACAAAGAGCTGGCCAACCAGGGCGTCAAGGCCACCGACGTGCCGGTGATCGCCTTCTCGGTCGGCGAGGAAGAGCTGCGCGGCATCGATACCCAACCGCTGGTGGGCAACCTGGCGGCCTGGAACTACTTCGAATCGCTGGATAACCCGACCAACAAGCAGTTTGTCAGCCAGTGGAAAGCCTACGCCAAGGCGCACAACCTGCCGAATTACGCCACCGCGGTCACCAACGATCCGATGGAGGCCACCTACGTCGGCCTGCACATGTGGGCGCAGGCGGTGGAAAAGGCCGGCACCACCGACGTCGATAAGGTGCGCGCGGCGATGGCCGGGCAAACCTTCGCCGCGCCGTCGGGCTTCACGTTGACCATGGACCAGACCAACCACCATCTGCACAAGCCGGTGATGATCGGCGAGATCGAGGGCAACGGCCAGTTCAACGTGGTGTGGCAGACCGAAGCGCCGGTGCGCGCACAGCCGTGGAGCCCGTATATCGCCGGCAACGACAAGAAGCCGGATTACCCGGTGAAGGGCGGCAAGTAACGTCACTCAGCGCCGGCGCGGCCCAACGCCCGCCGGCCCAACAGAAGAGGCAGCTGATGCAATCTCCGTTTTTATCTTCTCTGCGCGTCGGGCTGTGGCTGCTGTGCGCCTGGCCCCTGCTGGCGCAGGCCGGGCCGGCCGATGAGTTTGCGGCGGCCAACCGTGCGCAGCAGGCCAAACTGCTGCAGGCCTGGGCGGCCGAGCCGGACGCCGCGCGCCTGCCGCTGCTGCAGGGGCTGCAGCAGGAAACCGTGGCGATCGACGGGGCGAAGCGCGCCTTTATCCGCCAGGGCGATCGCTATCTGCCGCTCGAGGGCGAGGCGGCCCCGGTTGGCGAACCGAAGAAGGTGTGGCTGAACAACCGGCTGCGCATTCTGATCGCTAACGCATTGTCGGCGCAGCGGCTGGTTAGCGCGGACGCGGCGGTGCGGCTGCAGGCGGCGAGCGCACTGCAGCGCGAAGCGAATGGCGAGCAGCTGCCGCTGTTGGCCCGGCAGCTGGCGCGGGAAACAGACCCGCAGGTGCATCAGGCGCTGAGCCTGGCGCTGGCTAACCTGCAGCTGGCCGACGGCAATCCGCAGGTGCGTTTCAATGCGGTGCGGCTGTTGGGCGAATCGGGCAAGCCGGAAACCCGCGCGCGGCTGCAAGCGTTGACCGACGCCGCCCACGAGCCGGACGCCGCGGTGCGCGCCGAGGCGCAACGCAGCCTGCAGCAGGTGCAGCATCGCCTGATGATCGGCGATCTGCTCGGCCAGGCGTTCAGCGGCCTGTCGCTCGGTTCGATCCTGCTGCTGGCGGCGCTCGGGCTGGCGATCACCTACGGCCTGCTCGGCGTCATCAATATGGCGCACGGCGAAATGCTGATGCTCGGCGCCTATTCCGCCTACCTGGTGCAGGGGCTGTTTCAGCAGTTTGCGCCGCAGTGGCTGGCGCTCTACCCGCTGGTGGCGCTGCCGGTGGCGTTCGCCATCACCGCCGGGATCGGCATGCTGCTTGAGCGCACGGTGATCCGCCACCTGTACGGCCGGCCGCTGGAGACCCTGCTGGCCACCTGGGGCATCAGCCTGGTGTTGATCCAGCTGGTGCGGGTGCTGTTCGGGGCGCAGAACGTGGAGGTCGCCAACCCGGCGTGGCTGTCGGGCGGCGTGCAGCTGCTGCCGAACCTGGTGCTGCCGTGGAACCGCATCGCGGTGATCGCGTTCGTGCTCTTGGTGCTGGCGATGACCTGGCTGCTGCTGAACAAGACCCGGCTCGGCATGAACGTGCGCGCGGTGACGCAAAACCGCGCGATGGCGGCCTGCTGCGGCGTGCCCACCGGGCGGGTGGACATGCTGGCCTTCGGGTTGGGATCCGGCATCGCCGGGCTCGGCGGGGTGGCGCTGTCGCAGTTGGGCAACGTCGGGCCGGAGCTGGGGCAAGGCTACATCATCGATTCGTTCCTGGTGGTGGTGCTCGGCGGCGTCGGCCAGCTGGCGGGGACGGTGGCGGCGGCTTTCGGCCTCGGCATCGTCAACAAGATCCTCGAGCCGCAGATCGGCGCCGTGTTGGGCAAGATCCTGATCCTGGTGCTGATCGTTCTGTTTATTCAAAAGCGTCCGCAGGGGCTGTTCGCCCTCAAGGGCAGGGTGATTGACTGATGAGCCAACCATTGACCGTAACCGGCGTGCAGAAAGCGCCCCGGCTGGCGTTGAGCATCGGCGGGCTGGCGTTGTTGGCGCTGCTGGTGATGCCGTTCATGACGCTGTTGCCGGCGGATCATCCGCTGGCGGTGTCCACCTATACCCTGACGCTGGCGGGCAAGATCCTGTGCTACGCGGTGGTGGCGGTGGCGCTCGATCTGGTATGGGGCTATGCCGGGCTGCTGTCGCTCGGCCACGGGCTGTTCTTCGCGCTCGGCGGCTACGCCATGGGCATGTACCTGATGCGGCAGGCGGCGGGCGACGGGCTGCCGGCGTTTATGGCGTTCCTCTCCTGGAATGAGCTGCCGTGGTTCTGGAGCGGCACCCAGCATTTCGCCTGGGCGCTGTGCCTGATCGTGCTGGTGCCGGGCCTGCTGGCCTTCCTGTTCGGCTACTTCGCCTTCCGCTCGAAAATCAAAGGGGTGTATTTCTCGATCATGACCCAGGCGCTGACCTATGCCGGCATGCTGCTGTTCTTTCGCAACGAAACCGGTTTCGGCGGCAATAACGGCTTTACCGGTTTCACCACGCTGCTCGGCTTTCCCATCACCGCCGCCGGCACGCGGGTGGCGCTGTTTCTGGCGACGGTGCTGCTGCTGGCCGCCAGCCTGGCCATCGGCTTTGCGCTGGCGCGCAGCAAGTTCGGCCGGGTGCTGACCGCGGTGCGCGATGCGGAAAACCGGCTGACCTTCTGCGGCTACGATCCGAAGGGCTTCAAGCTGTTCGTCTGGACGCTGTCGGCGGTGCTGTGCGGGCTGGCCGGCGCGCTCTATGTGCCGCAGGTCGGCATCATCAACCCCGGCGAAATGTCGCCGACCAACTCGATCGAGGCCGCCATCTGGGTGGCGCTCGGCGGGCGCGGCACGCTGGTGGGGCCGCTGCTCGGCGCCGGCATCGTCAACGGCGCCAAGAGCTGGTTCACCATGGCCATTCCCGAATACTGGCAGTTCTTCCTCGGCCTGATGTTTATCGTCGTCACGCTGTTTCTGCCCAAAGGGGTGATCGGCCTGCTGCGCCGGAGGAAAACCTCATGAAAGCGATGCAAGTGACCGACGAGCTGTTTACCCACCCGCTGCCGGCGGATAAATACCGGCAGCAAACCGATCCGGTGCTGCAGCTCGACAACGTCAACGTCAGCTTCGACGGTTTTCGCGCGCTGACCGATCTGTCGCTGCGCATTGGCGTCGGCGAACTGCGCTGCGTGATCGGCCCCAACGGTGCCGGTAAGACCACGCTGATGGATGTGATCACCGGCAAGACCCGGCCGGACAGCGGCAGGGTGTTTTACGATCAGACCGTCGATCTGACCCGGCTGGCGCCGATGCAGATCGCCCACGCCGGCATCGGCCGCAAGTTTCAAAAACCGACGGTGTTCGAGGCGCTGACGGTGTTCGAAAATCTGGAGATCGCGCAGAAAACCCGCAAATCGGTGTGGGCCTGCCTGCGCGCTCGCCTGAGCAGCGAACAGCGCGACCGCATCGACGAGATGTTGAAGACCCTGCGGCTGGGGCATGAACGCCACCGGCCCGCCGGGCTGCTGTCCCACGGGCAGAAACAGTTTCTCGAGATCGGCATGTTGCTGGTGCAAGAACCGCACCTGCTGCTGCTCGACGAACCGGCGGCCGGCATGACCGACGCCGAAACCGACTACACCGCCGAACTGTTCCGCGAGCTGGCGGGCAAGCATTCGCTGATGGTGGTGGAACACGATATGGGGTTTGTGGAAACCATCGCCGATCGCGTGACGGTGCTGCACCAGGGGCAGGTGCTGGCGGAAGGATCGCTGGCCCAGGTGCAGGCCGATGAACGGGTGATTGAGGTATATCTGGGGCGCTGAGGAGGCGTAACGATGCTGCAGGTAGAGGAATTGAATCAGTATTACGGCGGCAGCCACATTCTGCGCGGCCTGTCGTTCGAGGCGCGCATCGGCGAGGTGACCTGCCTGCTGGGGCGCAACGGCGTGGGCAAGACCACGCTGCTGAAATGCCTGATGGGGCTGGTCCCGGCGCGCAGCGGCAGCGTCCGCTGGCAGGGCGAAACCATCACCGGTAAAAAACCGCATCAGCGGGTGCAGGCGGGCATCGCCTATGTGCCGCAGGGGCGGGAGATTTTCCCGCGTCTGACGGTGGAGGAAAATCTGCTGATGGGGCTGGCGCGTTTTTCCGGCGCCGCCGCACGCACGGTGCCGGATCCGATCTATGACTTGTTTCCGGTGCTGCGGCAAATGAAGGATCGGCGCGGCGGCGATCTCTCCGGTGGGCAGCAGCAGCAGCTGGCGATCGGCCGGGCGCTGGCCTGCCGGCCGCAGCTGCTGATCCTCGACGAGCCGACGGAAGGGATCCAGCCTTCGGTGATCAAGGAGATCGGCGCGGTGATCAAGCAGCTGGCGGCGAAGGGCGATATGGCGATCCTGCTGGTGGAACAGTTCTATGACTTTGCCGCCGATCTGGCGGACAGCTATCTGGTGATGTCGCGCGGCAGCATCGTGCAGCGCGGCGCCGGCAGCAATATGGAACAGGACGGCGTACGCGGGCTGGTGGCGATTTGACGTTGGATCAGCTGAAAAAGGATCGGCTGAGCGGATCGCGGGAATGATGCAGCACTCTGATGATATTCACCTCCCACCTGTGCTGTCGAAAATAAATCAGGTGGTTGGCGACGGGCAATACCCATAGGCCGGGGCCGATTTCATCGAGGTTTCTGCCGAGTTGGTGGTGGCTAAGGTTATCGAAAGCCTGATGCAGGCGGCGCAGATAATCTTCGGCCACCTGTAAGCCAAAGCGCGCCAACCCGTAAAAATAGATCTCTTCCATATCGTCCAACGCTTTTGGACGAATGGTTACTTTTCTGCGCATCCTTTTGCTTTGCTCCGTATTCTTTCCATGAACACATCACGATCCCATTCGACGGCCTCACCGCTGTTTTCTCCTTCGGCGATCAAGCGCCTAAGCTCTTCCAGTTTTGAGGTGGCGGTACGTTCGCGCAAGGTGCGCACCGATTCGCGGATGACTTCACTGGGCGTGCGGTAATCGCCGCTGGCCACCAGGTCTTCGACGAAGCTACGCAGTTCGTCACCCAGATCTACCGTTAATGTTCTGCCCATTGTTCCTCCTCACTTTCGGCTATGCTGCGTCATTGTAAGATTAGTTCTTACATTGTGCACGTCAAACTCTCAGGATCTCAATAGCGGTCCCGTCATGAGGGCGGGAGTCACCCGTTTATTCATTAAGGATAACCATGAACGAAATCACTGTGTCACGCCTCGGTTGCATCGTCCTGTCCCTGTTTCCGGCCCTGTGGGGGCTGTTCAGCCTGTTGAACAATACGGCGGATTTCGCCGGCACCGCGCGCAATGCGGTGGGCCCGCTGCTCGCCATGCAGGATACCTATCAGACGCCGGGGTTGATGTGGCGCGCGATCAGCGCCGACTGGGCCTGCATGTTGGGGTTGGCTGTCATCACCACGCTGGAAACGCTGGCCGGCCTATTCGCGGCCGCAGGCGTGGTGCTGATGATCGGGCGATTGAAAGGCTCTTACGCCGCCTTCGCCAAGGGTAAAGCCTGGGCGATGCTGGGGGCGATTTGCGCAATTGCGGTGTGGGGCGTCGGCTTTATGGTGGTCGCCGGCGACTGGTTTATGGCCTGGCAGGCCAAGAAGGATCCGCTGGCGGTGCAGCTGGGGGCGCTGATCTACCTGGCGCCCAATGCGTTTGCCTTGCTGTTCCTGATGCTGCAGCGGGAGCCGCGCTAAACGACGGCGGAGCGGGGCGCGGTTACAGCGCCTTGCTCATCGTCCAAAGTTCGATGGCACCCTGTTCGCTGGTGTATTGGGCCTCGCCACATACGGCCAGGCCCTGCCGCTGATAAAAGCGCTGGGCGTCGGCGTTCTGTTTCAGCACTTCCAGCCACAGCAGGGGCTGCCGGCGTTCGACGGCCTGCCGCTGCACCTGTTCGAAAAATTGTCGGCCGAAACCGCGCCCGGCGTAATCCGGCAGGAAGTAGATCTTTTGCAGTTCGGCGCCGCGCCGTTGGGTGGCGGCCAACAGGCTGTCGAAGTTCACGCGCGCATAGCCGACCAGGGCGTCATCCTCATAGGCCAACAGCCAGCACACGTCGGGATTGCGCAGTGTCCGCTCCAGCGCGGAAATGGAAAAATCCTCGGCCAGAAAGGCCTCCAGCTCGTGCGGGTAGCGCCACAGCTCACCGAAGTGCGCGCGATAGGTGCGGATGCCGATATCGCGCACCTGCGTTAAATCTTCCAGCAATGCCTGACGGACGGTGAACATCTGTGCCCCTTTGAGTAAGAAAAATTACAGCCGTTGTTCCAGATGCCGGTGGGGCACCATCGCCTGGTGCAGAATGGCAAGAACGGTGATGCCGGCAGGGCGGCTGCGGTAGTAGATCCTATGGCTGGCGTAAGGAAAACTGCGTATCTCTTCGCCCAGATCGTGAAAGTGTGCCTTACCCGCTTCCGGCATATCCGCCAGATGATGCATGACCTCTCTCAACTGCTCAAGATAGCGGTGAGATTGCGCTTTGCCCCAGTGCTCGACGGTGAAATGACGAATAGCCAACAGATCTTGTTGGGCTTGCGGGGTGAGGCGAAACGCGGGCATATCAGTCGGTTTCGTCGGTGAGCAGACGGTTGAAGAAGGCATCGCCGTCTACCGCCTTACCGGCGTCTTCCTCGGCGGTAGCCTGCGCGATTTTTTGCTGCAGCGCGCGTAATTTGAGATCTTCCAGCGCCTGGTAGTCTTCTACCGACATGACGACGGCGACCGGTTTGCCGTTGCGATTGATTTGCACCGGCTCACGCTGCGCCTTGAGCAGCAAATCGCCGAATTGGGTTTTGGCCTCGTTCGCGCTGAGTGCGTACATTTAATCGCTCCAGTTAATTAAATCATTCGATTTAACCATTATACGGTGCGATGGAAAAACAACCAATATTATTCCGGCGGGCAGGTTTCGTTGGACAGATGTCGCGGCGTTTCACGGCGAAAACCCAGGCCGATGATGCGGCCGAACAGGCGCGGCAGCCAGCGGCTGTTGCCGACGCGGGCGATCAGGCGCGAACCGCCCGCCGCGCGGCGTTCGCCCGGCTTGCGCTGGCTCATTTTGATCTGCAAAAACTGGATGGCACGGGTGGGGAATTCGCGCCGGCGCTGCACGCTCAGCAGATGCTTCAGCTGCAGCCGATGCTGGCGCAGCGGCGGGATCAGGGCGTTGGCGGCGGCCACCGCGTCCTGAATCGCCAGGTTGACGCCCACGCCGCCGATCGGCGACATGGCGTGCGCGGCGTCGCCGATGCACAGCACCCCCGGTTTGGCCCAGCGATCCAGACGATCGATGCGGATGCTCAGCAGCTTCACCTGATCCCACTCGACGATCTCCTGCAGGCGATCGTCCTGGAATGGCGCCACCTCGGCGAGGTGCAGCAAAAATTTCTCCAGGCCGCTGCGGCGGATCGCGTCGAAGCTGCCTTTATCGATCGAGTAGCCGCACTGCCAGTAGTCGCCGCGGTCGATCATGATGAAGTTCTGCTTCGGCCCGGTATGGCCCATCGACCAGGCCGGATCGCCCGGCTGCTTGCTGAGCTTCATCCACAATACGTCGCGCGGGGCGCCGAAGGAGCGGCTGCTGAGCGCCGCCTGTTCGCGCACCACCGAGTTGCGGCCGTCGGTGCCGATCACCAGCTGGCTGCGCACGCGGATCGGGCCTTCCGGCGTGTTGGCCAGCACGCCGCATACCTGGCCGCGGTCGTAGAGCAGCTGATGAACCTGCGTCGAGGTGAGCAGCCTGAAATGGGGGAATGCGGCGGCCTGCTGTGCCAAAAAGCTGAGGAACTCCCACTGCGGCATAAAGGCGATAAATTTGCAGCGCGTCGGCAGGCGAGTGAAATCCGCCAGCTTAATGTCGCGCCCGGCGACTTCGGCGTGCAGGGATTCGGCGCGCTGGTGTGGCAGCGTCAGCAGTTCGTCGAGCAGGCCCAGCTGGTGCATGACTTCCAGCGTCGACGGGTGAATGGTGTCACCGCGAAAATCGCGCAGGAAGTCGGCGTGCTTCTCCAGCACCGTCACGTCGATCCCCGCCCGCGCCAGCAGATAGCCGAGCATCAGCCCGGCGGGGCCGCCCCCCACGATGCAGCAGGTGGTGGCGTAAGGTGTGATCGGTGATGACGGCATGGCGGTTGACCCCGGAGAGCGGCCCGCATCCCGCGAACCGCAAATGAATGTTTAGTGTTGATAATGATTATCAATATCAAGTTTAGCTGTCAACCCGCGGCGCAGTGTGGTCAAAGGGGGCGGACAGATGGCCGACGCGGAACAGCTGGCCGTTTTGCACAGGGGACTGCGGCGGTTCACGCCATAAATCCAGCCGCACTAATCGCCAGTCGGCGGGGTCGAATGCCACGATGGAGGCCAGCGCGCCGGGGGCCGCCTGCTGTTGCTGACGCAGCGCAGGCAGATCGCTGTAGGGGGCGATAATCTGCTCCTGACAGGTCGCCCAGGCGGCCTCGGTCAGATGAGGACGATCGAAATGCGCCAGCCACGGCAGCCAATGATTGACGCGTGGCCAGCCGAATGCCTGGCTGAGCCCCCTGAAACCTTCGCCGGTCAGGAAGTCGCTCATGCCGGCGCTGCTGTTCCACAGGTAGAAGGGGGCGTAGAGGTTCTCGGCGCTGCCTTCGCTGCGCTGCGCGTACAGATAGGCTTTGACGATCAGCTGCGGGCAGGCGTCGAGCCGGTGGCCGAAATCGGCGATGCGGCGGCGGACGATCGCCATGTCGTAATCGGCGGGCAGGGTGAAACGGTATTGCATCGCGAGCATAAGGATTCTCCGGAAAGACATTGACCGGGAGAGCGTGACACGCCATCTTTATCAGTAAAATCGGTATTATTTTGATTGATGATTCAGAAAATCAGGATGGTCAGCATGGGGCGAATAACGTTCGATCTCGAGGATTTGCGCAGCTTCGTTACCGGCGTCGAACTGGGCAGCTTTGCCAAGGCCGCTGAACGGTTAGGGCGCTCGACTTCAGCGGTCAGCGCCCACCTGAAAAAGCTGGAACAACAGGTCGGCGCGCCGATCCTGCGCAAGTCCGGGCGCGGCATGGTGATGACCGAGGCGGGGGAAACCCTGCTCGGCTACGCGCGCCGTCTGCTGGAGCTCAATGACGAAGCCGCCGCCGCGGTGCGCGGGTTGGATCTGCAGGGCACGGTGCGGCTGGGGCTGCAGGAGGATTTCGGCGAAACGTTTCTGCCGCAGGTATTGGGCAGCTTCGCGCGCGCCAATCCGAAGGTGCGCATCGAGGCGCGCATCGCCCGCAATGCCGAGCTGATCGACTGGGTGCTGAAAGGCCAGCTGGATCTGTCGCTGGCGTGGGATGGCGGTTTGAGCACGCCGTTTCATCAGGCGCTGGGGCAGCGGCAGCTGCACTGGATCGCCTCGCCCGGCTTCGCGCTGGCGCCCTGGCGGGAAGGGGATGAGCCGCTTTCGCTGGTGATGTTCGACGCGCCTTGCCTGATGCGCAGCGCGGCGACGCAGGCGCTGGATCGCGCCGGCATTCCCTGGCGCATTGCCTTTACCAGCCGCAGCCTGAACGGCATTTGGGCGGCGGTGAATGCCGGGTTGGGCGTTACGGTGCGGGCCGCGGCGGGTTTGCCGCCTGGCCTGGCGCCGCTGGCGCCCGAACTGCTGCCCGCTCTCGGTCAGCTCGGCGTGGTGCTGCACCGCGCCGAGGATCAGCCTTCCGCCGCCGTGCAGCGGCTGGCGCAGATCGTGGTCGAGCGGATCGGCACTTAATCTTTAGCGATGGGCTGCTTGCCGCTCAGCTGGCCCCATTCGCTCCAGGCGCCGTCATACAGCTTGACCTGCGGCGCGCCGAGCGACAGCAGGCCGAACGCCAGCACGGCTGCCGTCACGCCGGAGCCGCAGCTGGTGATGATCGGCCCGTTGATGTCCACGCCCTTGTCGCTGAAGGTTTGGCGCAGCGCCTCCAGCGATTTGAAGCGGCCGTTCTCCAGCAGCTCGCCGTACGGAATGTTGATGCTGCCGGGAATATGGCCGCGGTGCAGGCCGGGGCGCGGCTCCGGCGCTTCGGCATAAAAGCGCGGCGCGGCGCGCGCGTCGAGAATTTGCACCGGCGTGCCTAACGCCTGTTCCACTTGCCGCATATCCACCACCGCGTCGGCGTTGAACCGGGCGTTGAACGTCTGCGGCTCAGGCTGCGCCGGGCCGGTCTCCAGCGCTTGGCCCAGCGCGGTCCAGCCGTTCAGCCCTTCGTCCAGCACGTAAACATGCCGGGCGCCGAAATTGCGGAAGGTCCACCAGCCGCGCGGCGCGGAGAACTGGTTGCCCTCATCGTAAATCACCAGGGTATCGCGCTCGCTGATGCCCAGCTTGCCCACCGCCGCGCCAAACTCCGCCGCCGTCGGCAGCATGTGCGGCAGCGCGGTGTTTTTGTCCGCCACCTCGTCGATATCGAAATAGACCGCGCCAGGGATATGGCCGCGTTCGAACTCGGCAAGCATGTCTTTCTTCGGCGTCAGCCCGACCGGCGACATCCGGACGTCGATCACCACCAGATTTTCATCGTTGATATGCTGCGCAAGCCATTGGGGAGTCACCAGAAACGGAGAGTTCATCGTCATTGTTCGCCTGTTGTGAAAACGGATTTTCACTATACACCAGGCCGCGCGGGGATGAAGTATGATGTTCAGTCAAAGAGGATGGGCGGGGAGCGGAGAAAACATGACGGATCAGGCGTTTGGCGGGGCCAAGATCGCGCTGCTGTGCGACGATCGCTTGCTGGTTTACCAGCGGGACGACAAACCGGGCATTCCGTGGCCCGGCCAGTGGGATCTGCCCGGCGGCGGGCGGGAAAACGGCGAAACGCCGCTGCAGTGCGTGCAGCGGGAGACGCAGGAAGAATTCGGCGTGGCGATCGCCGAATGCCAGGTGACCTGGCGGCGGCGCTACGACGGCATCCTGCCCGGCTCCCCGCCGACCTGGTTTATGGCCGGCGACATCGCCCCGGCGCAGATCGCCGCCATTCGCTTCGGCGATGAAGGCCAGCGCTGGCAGATGATGCCGGTGGCGCAGTTTATTCACCATCCGCAGGGCATCGAACATCTGCGCCGCCGGGTGGCGGAGTTTTTGCTTCAGTCCGTCTGAGGTTGCAGCACGCCGCTCGGCATCAGCTGGTGGATGGTGGCGCCGACCCGCTGCACCGCTTGTTCGATCTCCGCCGTCAGCTTAGGTGCATAGTTGATGCGCAGGCAGTTGCGGTATTTGCCGGCGGCGGAAAAGATGCTGCCGACGGCGATCTGCACGCCCTGCGGCTCGAGATGGCGGTTCAGCCGCAGGGTGTCGAACGCCTCGTCCAGTTCGATCCACAGCATAAAGCCGCCGCGCGGCCGGCTGACGCGGGTGCCGGCCGGGAAGTGCTTCAGGATAAGGTCGGTCATGCGGTCGCGGTTCTGCTGGTAGCGGGCACGCATGCGCCGCAGGTGCTGCAGATAGTGCCCGCCGCGGATAAATTCGGCGATCGCCAGCTGCGGCTGGGTGGCGGTGGCGCCGGAGCCGATGAACTTCATGTGCAGCACCCGCTCCAGGTAGCGGCCGGGCGCGATCCAGCCCACCCGCAGCCCCGGCGCCAGCGTTTTGGAAAACGAGCTGCACAGCAGCACGCGGCCGTCTTCGTCGAACGACTTGATGGTGCGCGGCCGCGGGTAGTGATAGGCGATGTCGCCGTAGACGTCGTCCTCGATGATCGCCGCGTCGTGGCGCTGCGCCAGCGTCAGCAGCCGCTGTTTGTGGGCGTCGGGCATGATGTAGCCCAGCGGGTTATTGCAGTTGGGCGTCAGCAGGATGGCCTTGACCGGCCACTGTTCCAGCGCCATCTCCAGCGCCGCCAGGCTGACGCCGGTGAGCGGATCGGTGGGGATTTCCAGCGCCTTGATACCCAGGCCCTTCAGCGTCTGCATGGTGCCGTGGAAGCAGGGCGAGTCGACCGCCACGATGTCGCCGGGTTGGCAAACGGCGCGCAGCCCGGCGGAGATCGCTTCCTGGCAGCCGGTGGTGATCAGCAACTGATCGGGGCCGATTTGGCAGCCGGAATCCAGCAGCAGGCGGGCAACCTGCTCGCGCAGCGCGGCCACGCCCTGAATGCTGTCGTAGTACAGGCTGCGCAGGTCGCCGTGGCGGGCGGCGTTGCGCAGGGCGACAATCAGCGGTTTCATCGTCGGTTCGGCGATATCCGGCATGCCGCGCCCCAGCTGGATCAGGCCCTCGCGCGGCCGGCTGCGCACCAGCTCCAGCACCTGCTCCCATTGCGAAATGTCTACCGGCCGCTGCACCGGCGCCGTCATGGCGGGCAGCTCGGCCTGCGCGCGCTGCGTATGCACGAAGTAGCCCGACTTCGGCCGCGCTTCCACCAGGCGCTGTTCCTCGAGCAGTCGGTAGGCTTGCTGTACCGTACTGATGCTGACGCCGTGCTCCTGGCTCAGCGTGCGCACCGAAGGCAGGCGGTGGCCGGCCGGATACAGCCCTTGCTGAATACGTTGGCTGAGAATGGCGGCCAGGGTGGCGTAGCGTGTCATACAGAGGCCTCTTATCGGGATGAAGAATTAAAAAACCGGTACAGATGCTTTCAAAGTAAACCATTCAGCGGTTTTTTTGGCACAGCTGTATGAAAAAAATAGCGCCAGTGTGAATCTGTATTGTTTTTCTCCCGGCGAGCATGATGACTGCAACGTGAAAACATCAGGGAGAATAACAACATGGCTCTGTTTTCTGGTACGCCGCTGCGGCGCTCGGTCGGTTGGTCACGCTGGCATCTGTATCTGCTGCGGCACAGAACGAGAAAGGAGCTGTTACTGTTGAACGACAGGCAGCTGGCGGACATCGGCCTGACGCAGGTGGAAGCCCGGCGTGAAGGCTATAAACCGTTCTGGAAAGAATAAGGAAAACCGATGCTGAGAGTCTTGGGCAAGGCTTCATCGATCAACGTGCGCAAGGTGCTGTGGACCTGCCAGGAGCTGGGGCTGCCGCTGGCGCGGGAGGACTGGGGCAGCGGCTTCCGCTCCACGCAGGAGCCGGCGTTTCAGGCGCTGAACCCGAACGGCCTGGTGCCGGTGCTGATCGACGGCGAGCGGGTGCTGTGGGAGTCGAACACCATTTGCCGCTATCTGGCGGGGCGGGAAGGGCGCCGCGATCTGCTGCCGCAGGAACCCGGTGCGCGCGCGGCGGTGGAGATGTGGATGGACTGGCAGGCCACCGATCTGAACAGCGCCTGGCGCTATGTGTTCATGTCGCGGGTGCGAGGGCATGCAGATTATCAGGATGCCGCCAGCCTGGCCGCCGCCGAGCGTGAGTGGAACCGGCTGATGGGGCTGCTGGACAGGCATTTGGCGCAGCACGGCCCTTATGCCGCCGGCGCCGCCTTCACGCTGGCGGACGTGGTGCTGGGGCTGTCGCTGAATCGCTGGCTGATGACGCCGTTCGAGCGGCCGGATTATGCGGCGCTGGCGGCCTATCAGCAGCGCCTGCTGCAACGCCCCGGCTACGTGCAGCACGGCGCCAACGGTTTACCGTGATATGAAATAAACGGTTCATTTTATCTCACCCGGATACGGCAAGCCGTGTCTGGGCTTTCTGCGTTGCATCATCCCGTCAACGTTTCATGAACGGCATCACGAATATGAACTTTATTTTCCCGCGCGCTTGTTATTGAAATTTATATTCCATATAAACCCGTTATCAGACGGCGCGTTTCATTGAACGGCGCCTGGTTCTACGCAGGATTTCGATCACGGGAGAAAATGATGAAACAGGTACGCGTTGGGTTAATCGGCACCGGTTATATCGGGCGTTGTCACGCTATCGCTTATGCGCAGGCCCCCACGGTCTTTCCTCTGAAAGGGGAGCTGGTGCTGGAGATGCTGGCGGAAGTGACGCCCGAGCTGGCGGCGCAGCGTGCCGGCGAGTTCGGTTTTGCGCGTTCGACCGGCGATTGGCGGCAGCTGGTGGCCGATCCGGCGATCGACGTGGTGGACATCTGCGCGCCCAACTTCTTGCACAAAGAGATGGCGCTGGAGGCGATCCGCCACGGCAAGCACGTGTATTCGGAAAAGCCGCTGGCGCTGGACGCCGCCGACGCGGCGGAGATGGTGCAGGCCGCCCGCGCCAAAGGCGTGAAAACGCTGGTCGGTTTCAACTACATGAAGAACCCGACCAGCCAGCTGGCGCGCGAGATCATCGCCAACGGCGAAATCGGTGAGGTGGTGCATTTTTACGGCACCCACAATGAGGATTATCTGGCCGACCCGCGCACGCCGATTGACTGGCACTGCCGCCGCGCCAGCGCTGGGCTGGGTGCGTTGGGGGATCTGGCGGCGCATATCGTCAACATGGCGCACTACCTGGTGGGCGATATCGTGGCGGTCTCCGGCGATATGCAGACCGTGATCAAACAGCGCCCGGATCCGCAAGACCCGGCGCGCCTGCTGCCGGTGGAAAACGAAGATCAGGCCAGCGCGCTGCTGCGCTTCGCCGGCGGGGCGATGGGCACTCTCGAAACCTCGCGCATCGCCTGCGGGCGCAAGATGGGGCTGACCTATGTGGTCACCGGCACTAAAGGCACGCTGAGCTATACCCAGGAACGGATGGCGGAGCTGAAACTGTATCGGCACGATGAGCCGGCGGAGCGGCAGGGGTTCAAAACGCTGTTGGTAGGGCCGAAGCACCCGGACTACGCGGCGTTCTGCATCAGCGCCGGGCACGGCATCGGCTTTAACGATCAGAAGACGGTGGAGATCCGCGATCTGGTCAACGGCATCGCCGCGGGCGATCGCATGTGGCCGGACTTTGAAGAAGGCTGGAAGGTGTCTTGCGTGCTGGATGCGATAGCCGCCTCCGCCGAGCAGCGGCGCTGGCTGGAGATCAACCGCGATTGAAAATGAAATGGCGCTCTCTCGTGGACAGCGCCATTAATTTGTTATGTTGCTAACTTAATATCTTATTAAGCTAGTTACATAATAAGTTGCTGACCTGGCAACTTAGAACGAGAAGCACGAACAGCCGAACGCGCCCCAGAAGGCATTTTCATCCGACACCGGGATGCTGGAGCGGCGCGCAATGTCATGCTGATGTGCGTGTACGCCGCACGGGCCACAGCATTGGTGCGCCTGGCTCAGCACGCCGACTTTGGCTACCGCCGACGGCGGCGCGGAGCGGTAATGACCCGGCACCTGGGTAACCGGCGACCACTCCGGCAGCACCGGCAGCGGCGGCGGCGCCAGCGGCGAGAAGCTGCCGGCGGCGTAGACCACCTTGCCATCCACCACCGTCATCACCGACTCTATGCCTTTGATCTGCTCTTCCGGCACGCTGAAATAGTCCTGCGACAGCACCGCCACATCCGCCAGCTGGCCGACCTTGATCTGGCCTTTCTTGCCCTGTTCGGTGGAGAACCAGGCGCTGCCTTGCGTCCACAGCATCAGCGCCGTTTCGCGATCCAGCCGGGCGCTGTCGTCGTACATCGCCATGCCGCCGACGGTGCGGCCGGAAACCAGCCAGTACAGCGCCGTCCACGGGTTGTAGCTGGCGACGCGGGTGGCGTCGGTGCCCAGTCCGACCGGCAGCTCGGCCGTCAGCATTTTCGCCACCGGCGGCGTATGTTTGGTGGCTTCGATGCCGTAGCGGTCAGCGAAATACTCGCCCTGGAACGCCATGCGGTGCTGCACCGCAATGCCGCCGCCCAATGCCTTGACCCGCTCGATATTGCGCTCGGTAATGGTTTCGGCGTGGTCGAACAGCCAGTGCAGCCCGTTGAACGGAATGTCGCGGTTCACCTTCTCGAACACGTCCAGCATGCGGCTGATGGACTCGTCATAGGTGGCGTGCAGGCGGAACGGCCAGCGGTGCTCGACCAGATGACGCACCACCCGCTCCAGCTCGTCTTCGGTGCCCGGCGGCAGATCCGGGCGCGGCTGCAGGAAGTCTTCGAAGTCGGCGGCGGAGAACACCAGCATCTCGCCGGCGCCGTTGTGGCGATAGAAGTCGGTACCCTGACCCGGCTTGAGCATGTCGGTCCACAGCTCGAAGTCTTCCAGCTCCTGCTTCGGCCGCTGGGTGAACAGGTTATAGGCGATGCGGATGGTCAGCTGCTTTTTCTCGTGCAGCTCGGCGATCACCTGATAATCCTCCGGGTAGTTCTGGAAGCCGCCGCCGGCGTCGATGGCGCTGGTGAGGCCCAGACGGTTCAGCTCGCGCATAAACTGGCGGGTGGAATTAACCTGCTGTTCCAGTGGCAGCTTCGGCCCTTTCGCCAGCGTGGCGTACAGGATCATGGCGTTGGGCTTGGCGATCAGCATGCCGGTCGGGTTGCCGTTGGCGTCGCGCTGGATCTCGCCGCCCGGCGGGTTCGGCGTGTCTTTGGTGTAGCCGACCACCTTCAGCGCCGCGCGGTTGAGCAGCGCGCGATCGTAGAGGTGCAGTATGAACACCGGCGTGTCCGGCGCCGCCTGGTTGATCTCGTCCAGCGTCGGCATGCGGCGCTCGGCGAACTGGAATTCGGTCCAGCCGCCGACCACCCGTACCCACTGCGGGTTCGGCGTGCGCAGCGCCTGTTCTTTCAACATGCGCAGGGCGTCGGCCAGCGAAGGCACGCCTTCCCAGCGCAGCTCCAGGTTATAGTTCAGGCCGCCGCGGATCAGGTGCAGGTGCGAGTCGTTCAGGCCTGGAATAGCGGTATGGCCATGCAGGTCGATCACCTGGGTTTCCGGCCCGGCGTGCTGCATGACTTCGCTTTCGCTACCGACCGCCAGAAACTTGCCGTCGCGGATGGCGACCGCCTGTGCGGTGGGATTTTGGCGATCGACGGTGTGAAACTTGCCGTTGGTGATGATCAATGAAGCGTGGTGGTTCATAACATTCTCCCGGCGAACCGCCTAGCGGCGGGTCAGCCATTGATGAAAAACGCGAGTCACGATAGGCATCCACAGGTACACCACCAGGGCGACCACGGTGGCGTCATTGAGAAAATGGCCGAGCAGCGAGCCGTCCAGCTGCGGCAGCACCAACCCCCAAAACCAGGGCACCAGATTGGTGGAAGGGAAAATCACCAGCAGGGTGATGATGAACTGCTTCCACTGGGGCGGCTGGCGCACGCCGGGGTTGGGCGGGGTAAACCAGAACTCCGCGCCGGGGCGGATCTCGATATGGTCGCTCTCCAGCAGCAGCGGGGTGACTTCTTCGATGTATTGCTTGCGCAGCGGCGAGTGGATCCAGCGGTACAGGTTGTCGAGGTTGTCGAAGCGGACCAACACCGTATAGGCCTGTTCGTCGCCGGAAGGGCGAATCACGTTGACGCCCAAATGGCCGGGGAAGCCCGCGGCGTCGGGCATGATGCGGTTCAGCCAGGCCTCATAGGCCTGCTCGTTCCCCGGCGCCAAACGGTGGGTGATCACCAGCGTGACATGCTGCGGATGGGCCATAAAACCGACTCCTGAAAATACCCCGGCGCAGGGCCGGGGCAAGGGGATTATTTCACCGTGCGAGCCGGTGCGTGGTGCACCATGGTGTAAGCGTAGTCGACGCCCATGCCGTACGCGCCGCTGTGTTCGCGCACCAGCGCCATCACCGCGTCGTAGGTATCTTTGCGCGCCCAGTCGCGCTGGTACTCCAGCAGCACCTGCTGCCAGGTCACCGGCACGGCGCCGGCCTGCACCATGCGGTCGATCGAACGCTCGTGCGCATCGACGGAGGTGCCGCCGGAGGTGTCGGTCACCACATACACTTCATAGCCGGCTTCCAGCGCCATCAGTGCCGGGAAGGTCAGACACACTTCGGTCCACAGCGCGGAGATCACCAGCTTTTTGCGGCCGGTGGCTTCCACGGCTTTAACGAAGGCCGCGTCTTCCCAGGAGTTCATCGAGGTGCGTTCAATCGGGGTGATTTCAGGGTGTACCGCCAGCAGTTCCGGCCAGATATAGCCGCTGAAGCTTTCGGTTTCTACCGAGGTGAAAAGGGTTGGCACGTTGAAAATCTTGCCCGCCTTCGCCAAGCCAACAACGTTGTTTTTCAGTTGCTGACGATCAATATTAGCCACGCCGAAGGCCATTTGCGGTTGATGATCGATAAAAATCAGTGCGGAGTTGTCTTTATCAAGCAGTTGAAACTTGGACATAATTTACCTTCCCAGTGATATTTCGGTTGAACATCTGATGAGTGTAACGCCGATAAAACGCATGGTAGGCAGAGGGCGATTTCAAAGATACCGCAGAATTTTTGCCGACTTGTTGAGTTTTTTTATACACGGGAGAAAGCATGAGATTAAACCTGGAAGCGCTGCTGATTTTGGACGCGCTGGACCGGCACGGATCTTTCGCCGCCGCGGCCGCCGCACTGTTTAAAACCCCTTCGGCACTTAGCTATATGGTGCAAAAGCTGGAGAACGATCTCGACATCACCCTGCTGGACCGCTCCGGCCATCGGGCGAAGTTCACCGATACCGGCAAGCTGATGCTGGAAAAAGGCCGGGTGTTGCTGCGGGCGGCGCAGGATCTGGAGCAGCAGGCGCGCTACGTGGAGAACGGCTGGGAAAGCGAGATCACGCTCGGGATCGACGCCTCATTCCCGTTCGCCCGCCTGTTGCCACTGATCGACGAGTTCTATCGGCAACATCATCATACCCGGCTGCGTTTCAGCCACGAGGTGCTGGCCGGCTCCTGGGAATCGCTGGTTTATGGCTGCGCCGACATTATCATCGGCGCCATCTGCGAGCCGCCGTCGCGGGTGGGCTATGCGTTCAGCCGGCTGGGGCAGCTGGATTACGTGTTCGCCGTCGCGCCGCAGCATCCGCTGGCGACGCTGCCGGAACCGTTGCCGAAGGACGAAATCCGTCAGCACCGGGCGGTGGTGGTGCGCGATACCTCGCGGGTCAATGCGCCGCAGAGCCTGAACCTGCTCGAAGAGCAGGATACGCTGACGGTCTTCGGCTTCGACGCCAAGCTGCAGGCGCAGTTGGCCGGGTTGGGCTGCGGCTATCTGCCGCGTTCTCTGGCGGAACCTTACCTGAACAGCGGCGAACTGGTGGCGAAACGCGTAGAATCTGAGCGCTGCAGCGACGTTGCCTATTTCGGCTGGCGGGAAAGCGCCAGCGGTCTGGCGGCCAAGTGGTGGCGCGAACGGCTGCAGCGTTACGCGGATGACGGCGAGGCTTACCCGGCGGCGCAGTGAGGGCCACGCGATAAGGATAAATCCCCCCAATAAGGACATAGGGAATGAAAAAGACACTAAGCCTGTTGGCGCTGTTGCTGCTGAGCGGCTGCGGCGCCGGGCGTCAGGCCGGCATCCCGTTGCCGGAGCCGCAGGCCGAGGCGCAGGCCACGGTGCCGCTCAGCTATCCGGTGCGGGTGCATAACGCGGTGAGCCGCGAGCTGCGTTTGCCTGAACGCGCGCGCGGCCAACGCTGCACCATCAGCATTCGGCTGCGGCCGGACGGCAAGCTGGCGAGCAGCAAGATCGTAAGAGGCGACGCGCCTCTGTGCTCAGCGGCGAGTGCGGCGGTGCAGCACGCGCAGTTTCCGCCGATGGCCACCGCCACCGAGTACGCGCTGTTCAACGCCGTGGTGCTCGATTTCGTTCCCTGAAGGGATGTGACCGACGGGCCGCCTGCGCGGCCCGTTTTTTCTCGTTTCGCCGTTTGCGTATTCACGCTTTTCCACCAATAGTGTTTTCCGGGCACGTCTCAAGACGAGGTTGCATTGGCTGGCCAACGGGAGAAAAAGGCATGAAAGGCGAACATCATTATCAGGTGGCGGTCACCTGGCAGGGGAATTTGGGCGCAGGTACCGAGGATTACCGCGCCTACGGGCGCGATCACCTGATCGGCGCCGCGGGCAAGGCAGACATCGCCGGCTCCGCCGATCCGGCCTTCCGCGGCGACGCAACGCGCTGGAACCCGGAAGATTTGCTGGTGGCTTCGCTCAGCGCCTGTCACAAATTATGGTATCTGCATCTGTGCGCCACCTCGGACATTTCCGTACTGGCCTATCAGGACAACGCCGTCGGGGTGATGCGTGAAGACGCGGCGCGCGGCGGCTTTTTCACCTCGGTGACGCTGCGGCCGCAGGTCACGGTGCGCGACGGCGACGATCTGCAACTGGCGCAACAGCTGCACGAGAAGGCGCATCACCTGTGCTTTATCGCCAACTCGGTGAATTTCCCGGTGGCCTGCGAACCGCAGGCCGCGTACGCAACCCGCTGAATTTTCACTTAGCTTTGCCATTTTCGTTATTTTGAACGCCGCTACGGCTCGCGGATACTGGGAGAAAATCTCTCACCGCGAGCCGCAGCATGTCCCATGCCCACTATTTGCACCCCGAACAGCGCGAACGAATCAGGCAGCTTTATCGGCGCCGCTATTGGCGAATGGAATTGCCCACCTGGGGGATCATGGCGGCGGTGTACGGCGGCTGGTTCGGCGTGGCGCTGGGATGGCAAACGCTGGGCCCGTGGCTTGGCGCGCCGCTGTTGATTCTCCTGACCACCTGGTACCTGTCGTTGCAACACGAGCTGATCCACGGCCATCCGACGCGCTGGCCGCGCGTCAATCAGCTGTTCGGCCTGTTGCCGCTGGCGGTGTGGTATCCCTATGGGCTGTATCGCGATTCGCATCTGCGCCACCACCGCAACGACCACCTGACCGATCCGCACGAAGATCCCGAAAGCTATTACTTCAGCGCCGCGCAGTGGCGGCGCTATCCCCGCCTGTTGCCGCTGCTGACCGCCGTGCGCAATACGCTGATCGGCCGGGTGCTCCTCGGCCCGGCGTTGGATATCGCCGCGACCCTGGCCGGGGCGGTGAAAGCGCTTGCCTCTGGGGAGTGGCGTACCTGGATGATGTGGGGAGTGCACCTGTCGCTGTTGGTGATATTGCTGAACTGGCTGCAGGCGCAGGGTATCGGTGCGGCGTTTTACCTGCTGGCCATCAGCTACCCGGCGCTGGCGCTGACCAAGGTAAGATCGTTTTTTGAGCATCGCGCCGTGGACGCACCGCAGGCACGTTCTATTATTAATGAGGCGGGCTGGCCGTGGCGGCTGCTGTTTCTCAATCTGAACTACCATTTAGTGCATCACGATCTGCCCGGCCTGCCCTGGTACGGTTTGCGCGAAGTCTATCTGGCGGAGCGTGAGGCGTATCAGCGGCGCAGCCAGGGATTTGTCGCGCAAGGCTACGGCGAGTGGCTGCGCGATTACGCCCTGACGCCGATCGACGTTGGCGTGCATCCGTTGCGCGCCGATGAACCGCAGGGAGAAGGCGATGCCCTGCCGACGGAAAAATTTATTGCGCGCTGGAAGCGTGTTTCTCAGGATTTTCCAACCTAACCGGCCCATGAGCCGGAAAACATATAACCAGAGGAAAAGTATGGCAATCACCTTATCACGCGGACGTTCCTTTGCCGTCGCGCTGGCCCTGCTGGCCACCGGCGGTCTGGCGCAGGCGGCCGACTCGGTGCGCGTCGGCTCCAAGATCGATACCGAAGGTTCGCTGCTCGGCAACCTCATCGTGCAGGTGCTGGAAGCCAACGGCATCAAGACCACCAACAAGCTGCAGCTCGGCACCACCAAGGTGCTGCGCGGCGCCATCACCTCCGGCGAGATCGACATCTATCCGGAATACACCGGCAACGGCGCGTTTTTCTTCTCCGATGAGAAAGATCCGGCGTGGAAGAACGCCCAGGCCGGCTTCGAGAAGGTGAAGCAGCTCGACTACGACAAAAACAAAATCGTCTGGCTGGACGCGGCGCCGGCCAACAACACCTGGACCATCGCCATTCGTCAGGACGTGGCGGAGGCCAACCATCTGAAGACGCTGTCGGATCTCGGCAAGTGGATCAACGGCGGCGGCAAGTTCAAGCTGGCGGCCTCGGCGGAATTTATCGAGCGGCCGGATGCGCTGCCGGCGTTCCAGAACGCCTACGGTTTCAAACTGAATCAGGATCAGCTGCTGTCCCTGGCCGGCGGTGACACGGCGGTGACCATCAAGGCGGCGGCGGAGCAGACCTCCGGCGTCAACGCGGCGATGGCCTACGGCACCGATGGCCCGGTGGCGGCGCTGGGGCTGCAGACGCTGGCGGACCCGAAAGGCGTACAGCCGATCTACGCACCGGCGCCGATCGTGCGCGAAGCGGCGCTGAAGGCGCACGCCAATCTGCCTGAGCTGCTCAAGCCGGTGTTCGCCTCTCTGGACGGGCCGACGCTGCAAAAACTCAACGCGCAGATCGCCGTGGAAGGCCAAGACGCCAAACAGGTGGCGGCCGCTTACCTGAAAGAGAAAGGGTTTGTTAAGGGATAATGCCGAGGTGCCCCCTCTGCCGTCGGGAGAGGGGGTAAACCGAGGGAGCCGGAGCGTTTCTTTGACTATTGCCGTAAAACATCGCGTCTTGTTGACGCTGTTCATGCTGTTGCTGCTGGCCGCTTTCGGTCTGCCGTTCCTCAGTTATGCCCCCAATCGTCTGTTGTCGGGCAAAAGCCTCTCCTTGTTCTCCCTGCTGCACGGCCCGGCGCTGTGGCTGCTGTTGCCGCTGGCGGCATTGGCGATCCTCAGCCTGTTGCCGCCGACGCGGGGGCGGGTGCTGCTGGCGGCGCTGGCCGCCTGCGGGGTGCTGACGCTGGCCTTCTGGATCAGCGGACAGGCCGCCGAACGCCTGGCGCAGGAGGGATCGCGCCTGGCGCGCACCTCCTGGGGCAGCGGATGCTGGCTGACGATGGCGCTGAGCCTGCTGATCGCCGCCGACGCCCTGGCGCGCCTCACCGCGTCGCACCTGTGGCGCATGCTGGGCAACGCGCTGGTGCTGGTGCCGCCGGCGCTGCTGCTGTTCGGGCATCAGCTCGATCAGCTGTCGCTGCTGAAGGAGTACCACAATCGCCAGGAGGTGTTTGACGCCGCGCTGCTGCAGCACCTGACGATTCTGCTGGCGACGATGGCGCCGGCGCTGGCGATCGGCGTGCCGCTCGGGGTGCTGTGTTTTCGCTCCGAACGCTGGCAGCGGCCGATTTTCTCCGCGCTGAACATTATCCAGACCGTGCCGTCCATCGCGCTGTTCGGCCTGCTGATCGCGCCATTGGCGGGGCTGGCGACGGCGGTGCCCTGGCTGGCGGAGCACGGCGTCAGCGGCATCGGCATGGCGCCGGCGATCGTGGCGCTGGTGCTGTACGCGCTGTTGCCGCTGGTGCGCAGCGTGGTGGCGGGGCTGCAAAGCGTGCCGGCCGGGGTGATCGAATCCGCCACCGGCATGGGGCTGACGCGCGGGCAGATCTTCCTGCGCGTGCAGCTGCCGTTGGCGCTGCCGCTGTTCCTGACCGGCGTGCGCATCCTGGCGGTGCAAACCGTCGGCATGGCGGTGGTGGCGGCGTTGATCGGTGCCGGCGGCTTTGGCGCCATCGTGTTCCAGGGGCTGCTCAGCAGCGCGCTGGATCTGGTTTTGCTGGGGGTGATCCCGGTGGTCATGATGGCGGTCATCGTCGATTCGCTGTTTAAATTTTGGGTTTCAATCCTGGACGTATCGCGCCGATGATTCACTTTGAGCAAGTCAGCAAAATTTTTCAGGGCAAGCCGGCGGTGGACGATCTCACGCTGCACATCGCCGAGGGCGAATTCACCGTGTTGATCGGCACCTCGGGTTCCGGCAAGTCCACGACGTTAAAAATGATCAATCGCCTGATCGAACACGATCGGGGCAAGATTCTCTTTGCCGGCGAAGAGATCCAGTCGTTCAAACCGCAGGATCTGCGGCGGCGCATGGGCTATGCGATCCAGTCGATCGGCCTGTTCCCGCACTGGACGGTGGAGGAGAACATCGCCACCGTGCCGCAGCTGCTGAAATGGCCGCGCGCGCGCATTCGCGATCGGGTGACCGAACTGCTGGAGCTGTTGCATCTGGAGCCGGATCTGTTTCGCCGCCGCTACCCGCATCAGCTGTCCGGCGGGCAGCAGCAGCGGGTGGGGGTAGCGCGCGCGCTGGCCGCCGATCCCGAGGTGTTGCTGATGGACGAACCGTTCGGCGCGCTGGATCCGGTCACCCGTGCGGCGCTGCAGGCGGAGATCGCGCGCATCCATCAGCTCTCCGGCCGCACCATCGTGCTGGTGACGCACGACATCGATGAAGCGCTGGGCTTGGCGGATCGCCTGGTGCTGCTCGATCAGGGGCGGGTGGTGCAACAGGGCACGCCGCTGGCGCTGCTGACCGCGCCGGCCAACGACTTCGTGCGGGATTTCTTCGGGCGCAGCGATCGCGGCATCAAGCTGCTGTCGCTGGGAACGGTGGCGGAGCGGGTGCGGCCCGGCGCCGCCGAGGGCGAACCGATCGCCGCCGCCATGAGCCTGCGCGAGGCGCTGTCGGTGTTTGTGGCGCGCGGCAGCGACTGCCTGCCGGTGGTGGATGAACGGGGCGAAGCGTTGGGGGTGTTGCACTTTAACGATCTGATCGCCGGGCAGGCGCTGTCATGAGCGGGCGCGTCTGGCGCCTGTTGCGCGATCCGCTGCCCTGGACGCTGGCGCTGCTGTTGGCGCTGGTGTTCGGCATGGATCATCTGCGCGGCCTGTTCGCCGCCTGGTTCCCCGATCTGGAGCGGCCCATTTATCAGCAGGACAGCTTTATCGCGCTGGTGGGGGCGCACCTGTCGCTGGTGGCGATCTCCAGTCTGATCGCGGTGGCTCTCGGCGTGGTGGCCGGCGTGGCCGTCACCCGGCGCAGCGGTCGGGAGTTTCGTTCGCTGGTGGAAACGGTGGTGGCGGTGGGGCAGACCTTCCCGCCGGTGGCGGTGCTGGCGGTAGCGGTGCCGGTGATGGGCTTCAGCGAACAGCCGGCGATCATTGCGCTGGTGCTGTACGGCCTGCTGCCGATCCTGCAGGGCACGCTGGCGGGCATCGAATCGGTGCCGCCCGCCACGCGCGAGATTGCCCGCGGCGTGGGGATGAGCGCCTGGCAAATTCTGTGGCGGGTCGAATTGCCGCTGGCGGCGCCGGTGATCGTCGCCGGGATCCGCACGTCGGTGATCATCAACATCGGCACGGCGGCCATCGCTTCCACCGTCGGCACCAAAACCCTCGGCTCGCCGATCATCATCGGTCTGAGCGGGTTTAACACCGCCTATGTGATCCAGGGCGCGGCGGTGGTGGCGTTGTTGGCTATTATCACCGATATGCTGTTCGAACGTTGGGTGCGTTATCTCACCGCCTGGCGTCAGCAGACGCTGGCGTCCACTCCGGCGGGGTAAGGGGGAAATGATGCAGGTGTCTCTACCGATGTACGGCGTTGGCCGGGAGCAGGCCGAATCTTTCTGGCAGGTATTGCGCGACAAGCTGCTGCGGCTGGGGCTGCCGGCGGCGCCGGAGCGGCTCAGCTGGCCGGACGATCTGGCGCAGCACTGGCGGCGCGACGATCTGCTGCTCAGCCAAACCTGCGGTTATCCGTTGGTCAGCACCCTGTCGCAGGTGCAGCTGATCGGCACCTACCATTACCGGGTTGAAGGGTGCGACGGGCCGAATTACCGCAGTTGGCTGGTGGTGCGTGCGGGCGATCCCGGCGAACGGCTGGCGGATTTTCGCGGCCGGACGGTGGCTTATAACAGCACCGATTCCCAGTCCGGCTACAACGGCCTGCGCGCGCTGATCGCGCCGTTGGCGCAGGATGGGAAATTCTTCGGTGCGGCGATGGCCTCCGGCGCGCATTATCAGTCGCTGAAGCTGATCCGCAGCGGGCAGGCGGATATCGCCGCCATCGATTCGATCAGCATGGAACTGCTGCGTCGCGCGCAGCCGCAGGCGTTGGAGGGGCTGAAAATCATCGGCCGCACGGCGGCGGTGCCCGGCCTGCCGCTGATCACCGCGGCGGGTACGCCGCCGGAACAGGTGGAAACCCTGCGTGCCGGCGCCCGGGCGATGCTGGATGAGGCGGTCAGCGACCGCCTGCTGATCGGCGATTTCAGCCTGGTGCCGCGTTCGGCCTACCAGATTATCACCGTGCTGGAACAGCAGGCCGCCGCGCAGGGCGTGACGGCGCTCTAGCCGCCGTTACAACAGGCCGCCGCCGTCGATGTCGATCACGCTGCCGGTCACGAAGCCGTTCTCCATCGCCAGCAGGTAACCCGCCGCGACGTCGGCCGCCTGGCCGACCCTGCCGACCGGCAGGCTGCCGCCAACCCGTTCGAACAGCGCCTGACGCTGCGCGGCGCTCATGCCGTCGTAGGCTTCGGTGGCGGTGATGCCGGGGCTGACCACGTTCACCCGCCGCGGCGCCAGCTCCTTCGCCAGCTGCTTGCCGGCCGCTTCCAGCGCGGCGTTGATGGCGGTTTTGATCAGCTGACCGCCGAGGTATTTACGCGACAGCTGGCCGGAAGTCAGGGTGATGGAGCCCTGTGGCGCCAGCGTCGGCAGCGCCGCCTGCACCGCGCGCAAACTGCCCCAAAATTTGACGTTGAAGTCGGCCTGCGCCCGTTCCAGGGTGGTCTCCGCCAGCGGCTTGGCCTCCACCAGCGGCCCGGCGGTGATCACCAAATGGTCGAAAGCGCCGACGGCGGCAAACAGCGCGTGCAGCGACGCTTCATCGGTCAGATCGGCCTGCATCAGGCGCAGCGCGTCGTTCTTCTCCCTGGCGTGGGGCAGGCGGCGCGAAGCCAGCACCACTTCAGCGCCGCGCGCCGCCGCCGCGTAGGCCACCGCGGCGCCAATGCCGCTGGTGCCGCCCAGGATCACCAGTTTTTGTCGTTTCAGTGGGGAATCGGGAATCGTCATGTTAAGGCCTCTTTTAGGGTAAGTTTCAACGGGATCTATCTTTCCTGATTGAAAATGACCTAACAATTGGCCTTGCTGACAAACACTTATTAATATCTTTTAAAGATCACGCAGCGCTAAAGCGGGCATTTAACTTCTGATCCACGATAATTTCGAAATCGGTAAACAGCGCTCGGGGCTTTACCGAGCGCCCCTGTTTTTCCAGTGCCACCAGGCCGTGCCCGCTCAGCGTTTTCAGCGTGGTTGACAGGTTGCTGACCTGCCGACCGGACAATTCGGCCAGCTGGCTGATGGTCTCGGGGCGGGCGGTGTCGATAAGACGCAGCAGGGCGATATTCTCGTTGCTGAGCACCTGGGCCAGCGCGATCATCGACGTGAACCAGACTTTGGGTTCACGTTCCTGCGGCTGGTATTCCCCTTTCGCGATCGCCAGTATGCGCTTGCGAATCAGTTCTTCGGGCATCACGCCAATCAGTGCTTTCATCATCAACCTCGGTTTTCTCTCTTGCGTATGACTTCGTCTATCCGGGTAAAAAAATCTTCCACCAACTGATAGGCGGAATGAAACTCGTAGGGTGAGCCTTTGTCCGTCGGGGATGTCATGTTGGTGATCGTAAACGACGCGGCCTGAAAATTTACCTTTGCGAGGGGTTTTAATGGCATGCGCGTTATCTATGCCAAAAACCCGGGTATTGTGATTATCATGCAAGGTCAAATTGTAATGGATGCCGTGAGGGATAAAGGCCGTTTGGGTCACCGTCCAAGCCTCGATTTTCCACCAATAGCCATCCTCACGATTGACCCGCGTGCCGTGCAGGCTAAGGATGTAGTCCAGTCCATTGTGTTCATCCATTGATCAAAGCTCCATTTATTATGATCTAATCATAACAATTGAGCGTTTTATCGTCAACCCGTTACGCCGTGAAACCGGCTCTCCAAGAAGGGAAACGCATGACCTCATTTGTCGATCTCGAGGTGTTTGTCCGCACGGTGGACGGCGGCAGTTTTTCCGCCGCGGCGCGCGCGCTGGATATAACGCCGGCGGCGGCCAGCATCGCGGTGAAAAGGCTGGAGCAGCAGCTGGGCGCGCGGCTGCTGGTGCGTTCCACCCGCAGCCTGCGGTTGACGGAGGAGGGCGCCCGCTATCTCGACAGCGCGCGCCTGGCGCTGGGCGCGTTGGCTGAAGGGGAGCAGGCGATCCGCGAAAAGCATCAGGGGCTGTCTGGGGTGCTGCAGATTTCAGCGCCGTCGGATTTCGGCCGTAATCTGCTGTTAGGCTGGCTGGACGAGTTCCGGCAACAGCATCCGCATATTCAGCTGCAGCTCCTGATCAACGATCGGCAGGCCGATCTGTTCCGCGAACCGGTGGACGTGGCGTTGCGTTTCGGGGCGCTGGCCGACTCTTCGCTGGTGGCGCTGCCTATTTTGCCGCAGCACCGGCGGCTGATTTGCGCCAGCCCGGATTATCTGCGGCGGCATGGCGTGCCGCAAACGCCGGCCGATCTGGCCCGGCACAGCATTCTGGTGTATCAGCCCAGCGGCAAACGGCAGGTGGAATGGCGGCTATGGCGCGGTGAGGAGCTGGTCGAAGTGCCGCTGAACGGCAGCTATTTTACCGATGACGGCGAGGTAGCGCGGCGCTGGGCGCTGGCCGGCCACGGGGTGGTGCGCAAGTCGGCGATCGACGTGGCGGCGGATATTCGCGCCGGGCGGCTGGTGCAACTGCTGCCGGAATGGCGCAGCGACGCGGTGCCGATCAATCTGGTCTGCCCGCATCGCTCGCAGGTGTCGGAACGCGTCAGGCAGCTGCAGCGCTTTTTACAGCAGCGCTGCCAGCGTTGGATGGACGATCACTTGGCCTGAAGGGTTTCGGTTTGCGCCGGCGTGGCGGCGGCATCCCCGGCAGGCGCGCTTTCTTCGTGCGGGGTAGTAGAACGGGTGTAGATGTTCAGCCCGGCGAGAAATACGCCGCCCAAAGAACCGAAGGCGCACAGGGCGATGACGATGACGAACGCTTTTTTCAGCATAGGAATAATTTCGCAGGTTGCTTGGAACAGCGGGAATTATAGCCCCTTCACCGGGTGAAACAAGAATCGTTTTTAACGGCGGCCCACAGACCGCCTTTTGCGATCGCTACCGTTCGCTGTCGATGGCCTGCACGCGGGCCGGGCGGGCGAACAGGTATTTCCCCAGCGTCACCAGCACCACCGCCGCCACGATGATCGCCAGCGCCAGCCACTCGCGCGGCGCCAGCGATTCGCCGGCAAAGCCGATGCCGAGCAGCACCGCCACCACCGGGTTGACGTAGGCGTAGCTGGTGGCGACCGCCGGGCGCACGTTCTTCAACAAAAACATATAGGCGCTGATCGCCAGCATCGAACCGAAGACGATCAGGTACCCCAGCGCCAGAAAGCCGCTGGTGCTCGGCATCTGAGTCAGGTGTTCGCCGCTCAGCTGGCTGGCGACCAATAACACCACGCCGGCGACCAGCATCTCCGCCGCGCCGGCCATCGGCCCGGCCGGCAGCGAGATGCGCGATCCCAATACCGAGCCGAAGGCCCAGCTGGCCGACGCCAGCAAAATGAGCAGCGCGCCGGTCGGGTTGCCCACCAGGTTGTTGCCGGTGTTGAGCAGCACGATGCCCACCAGCCCGAGCGCGATGCCGGCCCATTCCAGTTTGGTGTTGCGCATGCCCCACAGCAGGCTGAAGCAGAGGGTGAACAGCGGCACCGTCGCCACCATCACCGCGGCGATGCCGGACGGTACGTGTTGGTGCTCCGCTACCGTCACCAGGCCGTTGCCCACCGCCAGCAGCAGAATGCCGATGACGCCGGCGGCCAGCCACTGCTTCGGCGTCGGCAGCGCGTGGCCGCGCCAGGCCAGGAAGCTGAACAGCACGATGCCGGCGGTCAGAAAGCGAATGCCGGCCATCATCAGCGGCGGCCACTGCGCGACGCCGAGGCGAATGACGAAATAGGTGGAACCCCAAACGATATATAACGTGAACAACGCCCCGATCAACGGCAGGACGCTACGGCTTGGTTGGCTAAGCATAGGATTGTATTTTGCAGGGATGATTATTATTAGAACGCTCAGTAAACCCGATCGGGCAACCGATAAGCAATGGCCTTCGGCATTATTTTTCCCGGCCGCTGCCCGCCGTTCAGCTGTCCCGTCGTTTCCACTGCAGCCAGCTGACGGCCGGCAGATAAATCGACCAGCCGACGGCCAGCAGCAGCAGCATGAACTCCGGCGGCACGCCGGGCAGCAAGGCATCCAGCTTCCAGGATACGGCGTAGGCGAAGGGGCCGACGGCGGCGCCCAGCACCGCCAGCGGCCAGGGGGCCGCTCTGACCACGTCCAGCAGCCAATACCACCAGCAGCCGAAACCGATCCAAAGAGCGATGGCCCAGAGCGGCAGGCCGTGTTGCCCGCTGTAGTGCAGCACGCCGCTGTAGCTCCAAAGCCCATCCATGCCGATACCGCCCAAGGCGGCCAGGGCCGCGCCTTTACGGCGGGCGGCGGGGGTAAAAATCAGCGCCAGCGCCGCGCCGGCCAGCAGTATGCCGTTGAGCCGATCGCGAGTCAGCAGCGCCAGCAGCCAGCAGACGCCCAGTCCCAGCGTCGCCAGCCAGAATCCGGCATGCGGCTTCTTCATCGTTCAACTCCCGTGGGGTTACTCTGCCGCTAGCGCGCCAGGCGCCGACGGATTTCTCAGGGCGGGCGTGAAGCCCGCTGTTTGCCTGAATGTTCGTTAATTCAACCTTAGAAGGGAAGGTGCGGGGTGCACAAGCAGAATAATCTGTACCGGTTGAAAACGTGGGCAAAAACCGGTGTTACAGGAGCGAAATGCGGTAGGCGCAGCGCCGCGAGCCGGCCAGAATGTGTTCGGCGCGCTCTACCTGCGCCTGCAGCACTTCGGTGAAGATACTCAACTCCGCCCGGCAGAAGCCCTGGCAGACGGTGGCGGCGGCGCAGATCGGGCAGTGATTTTCCACCAGCAGATAGGTACCGTCCTCTTCCTGGCGCCATTCGGCCATATAGCCTTCGCGGCAGCGGATCTCGGTCAGGCGCGCCACGCGCTCCTGCAGATCGGCGGCGCCGATCATCGCCTGCTTGTAGTTGATGCGGTTTTCCTGCTCGCGGGTCTCGATCAGCACGTCGAGCGCCTGTTCGCCCAGCTTGTCGCGCACGGTGCGCAGCAGCTGCACCGTCAGATCCGCATGGGTGTCGGGAAAGCGTGCGTTGCCGGCCGAGGTCAAATGCCACAGCTGCACCGGGCGGCCCACGCCGCGCGTTTCCGCCACCGCTTCGACCAGCCCCTCTTTCGCCAGCTTGACGAACTGCTGGCGGGCCGCCTCACCGGTGGTGCCGAGCACCTTTCCTGCGTCAGAAGCTTGCTGCGGGCCGCGGGTTTTCAATAGCGTCAGCAAGCGGTCACTGACCGATTGTGCGGTGCTGCCGCTATTTTCCAAGTTTATTCTTGACATATTTCTCCGCCTCGCCCTAACTTATTCCAAGATAACTCTTGTTAAATTTAACGCAATCTCATGACCAACTCAATGCCATTCCTCTGAAAACAGGACGACAACCGTGATAACCCATGACGATAGCCGCTGGAGCGACCTCTTCTCCGGCAAAAATGCGGCCAGTGCGATCGCGCTTTCGCTCGGCGTAGCGCTGCATGCCATCAATATTCTGGTCGCCACCACCATTCTGCCCTCGGTAGTGCAGGATATCGGCGGGCTGGATCTCTACGCCTGGAACACCACGCTGTTCGTGGTGGCGTCGATCCTCGGCTCCGCGCTGTCGGCCCGCTTGCTCAGCGGCTACGGCGCGCGCAGCGCCTATCTGGTGGCTTCGCTGTTCTTCATCGCCGGGGCGGCGCTGTGTGCGCTGGCGCCGAGCATGCCGGTGATGCTGATCGGCCGCACGGTGCAGGGCTTCGGCGGCGGGCTGATCTTTGCGCTCTCCTACGCGATGATCAACCTGGTGTTCGAGCAGCGATTGTGGCCGCGCGCCATGGCGCTCATCTCGGCGATGTGGGGCATCGCCACCCTGGTGGGGCCGGCGGTGGGCGGCATTTTCGCCGAGCTGCACGCCTGGCGTTGGGCCTTCGGCATTCTGCTGCCGATCATGGCGCTGTACGCCGCGTTTACCTTCCTGATCCTGCCCAAGGGCAAAGCGCAGCAGGCGGCCGCGCCGTTGCCGGCCGCCCAGATGCTGCTGCTGACCGTGGCGGTGCTGGTGGTGTCCGCCGGCAGCCTGGCACACAGCGCCTGGATCAACCTGGCGGGCATCGCGCTCTCGCTGCTGCTGATGGCTTGGCTGCTGAAGCGTGAAGCGCACTCGAGGGCCCGTCTGTTACCGCACGGCGCACTGCGGCGCGGTTCATCGTTAGCGGCGCTCTACATCACGACCGCGTTGCTGGTGATCGGCATGACCAGCGAGATCTTCGTGCCGTATTTCCTGCAGCTGCTGCACGGCCAGTCGCCGCTGATCTCCGGCTATATCGCCGCTGCCATGGCCGCCGGCTGGACGCTGTCCGAGATCCTCAGCTCCGGCTGGCGCGGGGCGGGTATTCGCCGGGCGATCGTCAGCGGGCCGCTGTTTGTGCTGGTGGGGCTGCTGGCGCTGGCGATCCTGATGCCGGTGCCGTCCGGTGGCCACTGGCAGGCGCTGGCGCCGATCGTCATTGCGCTGTTGCTGGTGGGATTCGGCATCGGTTTCGGCTGGCCGCACCTGCTGACGCGCATTTTGCAGGTGGCGCCTGAGGCGGACAAAGACATCGCCGGCGCTTCCATTACCACGGTGCAGCTGTTCGCCACCGCGTTCGGGGCGGCGCTGGCCGGGATGACGGCCAATCTGGCGGGGCTGAACGATCCGGGCGGGGCGGTGGGCGCGGCGTCGGCGGCGCGTTGGCTGTTCCTGGCGTTCGCGCTGGCGCCGCTGCTGGCGGTGTTCAGCGCCTGGCGCTGCGCGGCGATCGCGCCGCCGGGCGCCGAGACGGGCAATTTTGTACAAACCCCGCCCTCGCGTGAGTGCTAGAATGGCGCTCATTCAGCGGAGGTAGGCAAGATGAAGGTGGAAGGCGCAGCGCGCAAAGCATCCCGGGAACAGGCCCATTTCATGCACGTCGACGATCTCGGCGGGCTGGAAGTGCTGCAGGCCACCTACCGCCGCCAAACCTTCTCGCGCCACAGCCATGAAGGCTTCTGCGTGGGCGTCATCGACGACGGCGCCCAGCGTTTCTACCGCACCGGTGGCGAACACGTGGCGCCGCTGGGCAGCATCATTCTGGTCAACGCCGACGACATCCACACCGGCAGCTCCGCCACCGAAGAGGGATGGTCGTATCAGGCGATGTACCCGACGCCGGAGCTGCTGGCGTTTTTGTCGCGCGATCTGAAAACCGGCGCTGGCGCGACGCCTTATTTCCCCAACCCGGTGGTGCACGACGTCGGCCTGGCCGGCCAGCTGCGGATGGCGTTCAGCCTGCTGCGCAGCGATGAGAACCGGCTGATGAAAGAGACCATGGTGTTCTCGGCGCTGACCTGGCTGATGCTGCGGCACGGTAAAAGCCGCATCGATCCCACGCCGCAGAGCCGGGCGCAAAGCCAGGTGGCGCGGGTGAAAGCCTTTCTCGACGATTTCCCCGAGGCGGACATTTCGCTGCTGGAGCTGGCGGAGCGAGTGGCGCTCAGCCCTTATTACCTGCTGCGGCAGTTTCAGCAGGCCACCGGTCTGCCGCCGCACGCCTATCAAATTCAGGCGCGGCTGCGTAAAGCGCGCGGCATGCTGAAGGCCGGCAGCAGCGTGCTGGACAGCGCGCTGAGCTGCGGTTTTCACGATCAAAGCCATTTCCACCGCCATTTTCGCAAGTCGATGGGCATCACGCCGGGCGACTACGTCAAATCGCTGAAATAGTCGGGCAATCGGGTGCAATACCCGTGTGCGCCTGCGCCGTAAGCTGGCTTCTTCAACCGAAGGAGAAGCCCATGACTGATTCAATCCCCCTCATCACGCCGCCGTCTGCTCGCCTGCGCCCTGCGCTGCAGGGTGGGGTGGCGATCTTGCCGCTGTGCCTGGCGGTGGTGCCGTGGGGCATACTGGCGGGCTCGATGGCCCTGCAAAACGGCCTGACGCCGGCGCAGGGGCTGGGCATGTCGGCCATCGTGTTCGCCGGGGCGGCGCAGCTGGTGGCGATGGGCATGATCAAGGGCGGCGCCGGGCTGCTGGCGATCCTGCTGTCGACCTTTTTCGTCACCGCCCAGCATTTTCTCTATGCGCTGCGGCTGCGGGAGCGCATTGCGCCGCTGCCGTTACGCTGGCGGCTGGCCCTGGGATTCTTGCTCACCGATGAACTGTTTGCGCTGACCGGCGAACAGGCGCCGGCGCGTTTCGACCGCTGGTATGCGCTGGGCGCCGGGCTGACCTTTTACCTGTGCTGGTTTCTCTCCACGCTGCTCGGCATCGTAGCCGCCGGCAGCGCCGGGGATCTGGACGGTTATGGGCTGGATTTTTCCATCGCCGCCACCTTTATCGCCATCGTGGTGCCGCTGGTGCGCAGCCTGCCGGTGTTGGCCTGCGTGCTGACCGCGCTGCTGCTTTCCATCGTGTTGCACCATTTCCAGACGCCGGGCGCATTGGTTATCGCCACCGTGGCGGCGATGCTGGTCGGGCTGCTGTGCAGCGGGGGGCGCCGATGATCTGGCTGACGATAGTCTTGATGGGGCTGGTGGTGTTCTTCAACCGTTACTGCTTTTTGGCGCCGGGATTGCCGCTGCGGTTATCGCCGCGCGTCAAAACCCTGCTGAGCTTTTCCGTGCCGGCGGTGCTGACGGCCATTTGCGGGCCGATTATCGCCTTCAGCGGCGACCAGCTGCGCGCCGCGCCGGATAACCCTTACCTGTGGGGGGCGGTGTTTGCGGTGATATTGGCGTTCTTTCTGCGCAACATGCTGGCGGTGGTGTTGCTGAGCCTGCTGATATTTATCGCGCTGCGCGGCATTTTTTAAAATTCGCTTGCCATATCTCTAATTTGAGATTATTTCTCTTATATGGGATTTTGCGGCGGAGTGTGAGCGATGGATAACGGTTTGGAGACGGCCGACCTGAAGTTGGCGCAGCGGTTGGCGGATTTGCGCCAGCAGCAGGGGTGGTCGCTGGAGGAGCTGGCGCAACGCACCGGCCTTAGCCGGGCGACGCTCTCGCGGGTGGAGCGCACCGAAACCAGCCCGACGGCGTCGCTGCTGAACCGGCTGTGCGCCGCCTACGGGTTGACCATGTCGCGCCTGCTGAGCGAAATCGAAGACGAACCGCCGGAGCTGCTGCGGCCGCCGCAACAGCCGGTATGGGTCGATCGCGCCAGCGGTTTTCACCGTCGCTCCGTTTCCCCGCCTGCCGCGCTGTATAAGGCCGAATTTATCGAAGCCCGGCTCGATGCCGGCGCGCAGATCGATTACGACCTGCCGTCGATTCCGGCGCTGGAGCATCACCTCTGGCTGCTGTCCGGGCAGCTGGAGCTGACGCTGGAAGGGCGCGTTTTCCGGCTGTCGCCCGGCGATTGTCTGCGCTACCGCCTGTTCGGCGCTTCCCGTTTCCATGTCCCCGGCGATGAGCCGGCCCATTACACGCTCGTTATCTGCAGGCCATAGCCATGATTGAATTACAACAGTGGGACGCCGACGCAGCGCACAACGCCATAGCCGACCTGGCCGAAATGCTGCACGCCAGCGTGGCGCACGGCGCCAGCATCGGTTTTGTCATGCCTTTTACGCTGGAACAGGCGCGGGCGTTTTGGCAGGGGTTGCTGCCGGCCCTGGCGCGGGGCGAGCGCGCGATGCTGGTGGCGCTCGCGAACGGGCGGCCGGTCGGCACCGTGCAGCTGCTGTTGGCGATGCCGGACAATGGCCGCCACCGGGCGGAAGTGGTCAAGCTGATGGTACACCCGCAGGCGCGGCGGCAGGGCGTCGCGCGGCTGTTGATGCAGGAAGTGCAGGCGCTGGCGGCGCGTCATCGCCGCAGCCTGTTGGTGCTGGATACCCTGAGCGGCAGCGCGGCGCAGGGGTTGTACTGCCAATTGGGGTTCGAAGCGGCAGGTGACATCCCACAATACGCCCGCGCCAGCGACGGCGGGGCGTTGGAAGCCACCTGCTATATGTACAAACTGCTGTGAGGCTTAGCGCCCGCGCCAGGCTTTGATCGCCTGTTGGCGCACCTGCAGCTTCTGCTGCGGCGTCAGCTTGTTGTAATCGCGGGCCAGCCCGCTTTCCCAATCGCCGTACATCGGGTTGGGCAGCACGATGAATTCGGTGCCGAACTTGCCCAGGTTCTCGCTGACGAACGCCCGGCGCTGCGCATTGTCCTTGTGGTAAGTCGCGGCGCCGAAGTCGTTCAGGTTGTCGCCCGCGTACACCACGATGTCATAGCCGGCTTGTTTGATGGCGTCGAATCGCGCCTGTTTATTGGAGGTGTCGGTGCTGAGCAGCACGGTCTTTTCCGACATGCCGGTGAAACCGAGCTTCTGCATGTTGGCCACCGTGGCGGCGTACTCGCTCTGCTTGCGGTTCGATACGTAGAACATCGTCCCCTGATGGGTGTTAACGTAACGGGCAAACGACACCGCGCCCGGCACCGCGCCGGCCTGTTCGGCCTGCGTCCATTGGGCCCAGGTGGCGCCGTCGTACGGCTGGCCCTGCTGCGCCTGCCAGCCGGAGTAGGCGCTGTTGTCCAGCATGGTTTCATCCAGATCGACCACCACCGCCTTTTTACGGCCCGGCGCGGCCTTGGCCTGATCGAAGGCGCGCTGCGCGCTGTTGAACGCCTGATGCGCCAGCGCCTGGTATTCGCCGGACTGTTGGAACCAGTTCACCGCCAGCACCGACTGATCCGCCAGCCGTTGCTGGGCCTGGGCGTCGGTGTGCGGCGGCTGCGCGCAACCGGCCAACGTCAGCAGCGCGACGCCGACCGCCGCGCCGAGGGTGAGTGTGCGTACCTGTTTTCCTGCCATCGTTATCTCTCTCTTTTTTATTGTGGGCTGTCCAGCAGCATATCCATCTCGAACTGGCGCAGGGGATCCTGCCGCCAGCCAAGATGCGTAAAGAAGGGGGCCGCCACCTCGGGCACAAAGACGTTGGCGGTCAGCGGCAAAGGGGCGAACTGCGCTTGCAGGGCGGCCAGCAAGGCGCGCGCATGCCCTTGGCCGCGGTGCCGCGGCGGCACATAGATCAGGCGCAGCCAGCAGTGCTCGGCGCCGGGCATCACCACGGCGTAGGCTTGGCGATTGAGCGTATAGGCTTGCGGTTTGCCCGGCAGCTTGAACAGCGATTCGGGGGCGATCAGCCAGGGCAGGTCGGTGGCGCCTTCCGCCGTCAGGCGATGGCTGACGGTCAGCGGATCGACCGCCTGCAGCGCCGCCGTGCCTGGCGGCGCTTCCGCCGGCGCCTGATGGCCGGTCAGGGTGCGCACGATGCGCAGCCCGGCGCGATGATACAGCGCCAGCGCGGCTTCGTTGCCTTCGATCACTTCCAGCGACAGCCGTCGGTCGCCGCGCTGGCGGGCATCCGCCACCAGCCGCTGCATCAGCGCCTTGCCCAGCCCCTGGCCGCGCATCTCCGGGCGCACGGAAAAGGCCGCAATCCGGCTGTGCCGGCCGCGGCGGGCGATCAGCGCCACCGCCACCGGTTCATGGCGGTGGGTGACGATCAGGCTGTCGTTCAGGCTGAGATCCTCAGCGCCGAAGCGGGCGGCGAAGGTCGGTCCGTCGAGCACGAAGCGCACGATGTAGTTTTCAAAACAGTGGTTGAGGATGTTTGCCAGTTCGTTGCTGCTGTAGCGCAGGGCGTTGTGGTAGTCGAAGCGTCCGTCGTTATGCATGGCTGATTCCGCTCGGGGGGAAAGCTATACATGTAGACCCGTTTGTTTTGCAAGGCAAGCGGGGGCATTCGTTGGCGGGAAAATAAAAACAAAAAAGCCGGACGCAGCCGCCCGGCGAAATAAAACTCTGGGTATCAAGTGACGCTAAAGTTTGCAGTGGTGGTTATTCATTCATCACATCAGAACTGGTAGGTCAGGGCGACGGCAATCACGTTGTCGTCTTTCAGACCCAGCTTGTTATTGCTGTCGAGCTGGTTGATTTTATAATCGACATAGGTCGACATGTTCTTGTTGAAATAGTAGTACGCGCCGACATCGATATATTTCACCAGGTCGGCATCGCCGATGCCTTCAATATCTTTGCCTTTCTGCTGAACGTAACCCAGCGATGGGCGCAGACCGAAATCGAACTGATATTGCGCAACCAATTCCAGGCCTTCCGCTTTATTGGCGAAGCCGCTGACGGAGGTGGAACGGTTATTGATGGTGGCGGTGCCGGAAATAGGCGCGATGTTGCGGCTTTCCGAGTAGGTGGCAGCCAGGTAGACATCGTTGTTGTCGTATTTCATACCGGCGGCCCAGATATCGGCCTTGTCGCCTTTGCCGAAGGTGCCCGCTTTCTGGCTGGCGGTACGGTTGGAAGAGGCATAGGCGGCGCCCACGCTCAGGCCGTCGATAATTTCATAGCTGGAGGAAAGGCCCCAACCGTCGCCGTTCGCCTTGCTGGCGGAGCGGCCGTCGTTTTCGTTCTTGCCCTGGTACTGCACGGCGAATTTCAGGCCGTCAACCAGACCGAAGAAGTTGTTATTACGGTAGGTGGCAACGCCGTTGGTGCGGCCGTTCATGAAGTTGTCGGTCTTGACGTAAGCATCGTCGCCGAATTCAGGCAGCATATCCGTCCAGGCGCCGACGTCGTAAATAATGCCGTAGTTGCGACCGTAATCGAAAGAGCCGAAGTCTTTATATTTCAGACCGGCGAAGCCCAGACGCGTTTTAGTGTCTTTAGTGCCGTCGGATTCAGAATGGTTGGCGGCGATCTGATATTCCCACTGGCCGTAACCGGTCAGCATGTCATTAATCTGGGTCGCGCCTTTAAAGCCGATACGGACGTAAGTTTTATCACCGTCGTTGCCGGCATCATCGGAGAAATAATGCAGGGCTTTCACACGACCGTAAAAATCGAGTTTGTTGCCGTCTTTATTGTAGATTTCTGCTGCCTGTGCCGCTTGCGCAAGTAAAAGTGCCGGAATAATAACGGCCAGAAGATTACGTTTCATGAGTTACCCTGCTTTATTCGATTGAAAGACGCTTATCATCAGTTGCATTGCTGTTTTACTTTGCCGCCTGATTGTTTGCGGCGGAGAATTTTTACCGTAGTAATGTGATCTATTTATGACAAAAAATTCATTTTCATGTCGAACGATTAAAAAAGTCGCGCAAAGGGTGAATTTTTTCTTCAGCCGATGGTCGGCGGCTGGTCTACAGTTACCGATACCTTGTTCCGCTGCGGGAGGAATCATGCACGATACTTATACTTTGTTCGGTACGCAGGGCTGCGGCTCGACGATCGTGGCCGCCGCGTTGGCGTTGACCGCTTTCCCCTGGGGCTATGAGGAAGTGGACTACACGCAGGACGGCCCGGAGCGCGATCGCCTGCTGGCGCTGAACCCGCTGGGTCAGGTGCCTACCTTGGTGTTGCCCAATGACGAAGTGATGACGGAGAGTGCGGCGATTATTCTGCTGCTGCACGATCGCGCACCGCATGCCGAGCTGGCGCCGCCCGGCGGTTCGCCGCTGTTGCCGCGTTTTCTGCGCTGGCTGCTGTTCATCAACGCGGAGATTTACCCCACCTTCACCTATGCCGACCATCCGCAGCGCTGGCAGCCGCAGGCGGCGGGGGCGGAACAGCTGAAAAACGCGGTAATGGCTTATCGCGAGCGTTTATTGCAGCAGCTGAACGCCGCCGCCGGCGCAGCGGGCCCGTGGTTTCTCGGCAAGAGCTTCAGCGCGTTGGATCTGTACGTGGCGGTGATGTGCCACTGGCGGCCGGGCCGCGCGTGGTTCCGGCAACACTGTCCGCGGCTGTACGCCATCGCTGAGCGGGTGGAACAGCGGCCGGAGCTGAATGCGCTGCTGAGCGCGCAGTTCGACGGCGTTGCCCCGCTGGAATCCTGAATCCTCCCCGCCGCCCGGCGGGGAACCTTCCCGTTTTTCTGAACCGAGACTGCCGAAAATCCCGATTTTCACTCGCTGCGGCGGCGGGTAGCGTAAGGCTATCCGCAACTGACAGGAGAGTGTGATGCCATCAGAATCCCAGGCCGGGCAACAGGCGTTCGGCGATATTGCCCCCAAGCTGGCGCAGCTCAGCGACCGAGTGTTGTTTGACGATATTTGGCAGCGGCCGGCGCTGAGCCCGCGCGAGCGCAGCCTGATTACCGTCGCCGCGCTGGTGGCGCTCAACCGCGTGGAACAGCTGCCGTTTCACCTGCAGCTGGCGCAGCGCAACGGCGTGACGCGTCAGCAGCTGGCCGAGCTCATCACCCATCTGGCGTTCTACGCCGGCTGGCCCGCGGCGGCGTCGGCCGTGGCGCGCCTGCGCGAGCTGGAACAGGAGGCCAATCATGCCGTTTAGCCGTATCGCCCTGCTTCAGGGCAAGTCCGCCGACTATCTGCAAACCCTGTCCGACAGCCTGCATCAGGCGCTGGTGGAGGCCTTTGAGGTGCCGCCGACGGATAAATTTCAGGTGATCGATCAATACCGCCCCGGTGAGCTTATCTACGATCGCGACTATCTCGGCGGGCCGCGCAGCGCGGATTTCGTGCTGTTTTATATCACCGCCGGGCGGCCGCGCGACACCGACACCAAGCGGCGTTTCTACGGGCGGCTGGCGGCGCTGCTGGCGGAAAACCTGCGGCTGCGCCCCGAGGATGTGATGGTGGTGATCACCACCACCCAGTTGGACGAGTGGTCGTTCAGCGCCGGGCGCGCCTCGATGATCGATCCGCAGACGTAACTCGGGCTGACGCCGCGGGCGGTCTGTGGGACAATAGCGCCATCATTTCGTTTAGATAAGAGTTGAATGGCGCTCTCCTCCGCAGTTAAAGATCAGATTGGCCAGTGGTACAAAGCCCTGCAGCAGCAAATACCGGATTTTATTTCCCGCGCGCCCCAGCGCCAGATGATCGCCGAGGTGGCGAAGACGCTGGCCGGTGACTACCCGCGCCATCTGGCGATCGAGGCGCCGACCGGCGTCGGTAAAACGCTGTCTTACCTGATCCCGGGTATCGCCGTCGGGCGGGCGGAGAGCAAACCGCTGGTGGTCAGCACCGCCAACGTGGCGCTGCAGGATCAGATCTACAGCAAGGATTTGCCGCTGCTGAAGAAGATTATCCCCGATCTGAAATTTACCGGCGCCTTTGGCCGCGGGCGCTACGTGTGCCCGCGCAACCTGGCGGCGATGAGCACCGACGTCAGCCAACAGGGCGATCTGACGCTGTTCCTCGACGACGAGCTGGCGCCGTCCAGCGGCGAAGAGCAGGCGCTGTGCCAGAAGCTGACCAAGGCGCTGGCCCGCTTCGAGTGGGACGGGCTGCGCGATCACTATCAACAGAGCATCGACGATCCGCTGTGGGCCAAGCTGAGCACCGACAAGGCCAACTGCCTGGGTCGCAACTGCCACTATATTCGCGAATGTCCGTTCTATATCGCCCGCAAAGAGATCGAGAGCGCCGACGTGGTGGTGGCCAACCACGCCCTGGTGATGGCAGCGCTGGAGACGGAATCGGTGCTGCCGAACCCGAAAGAGTTGCTGCTGGTGCTGGACGAAGGCCACCATTTGCCGGAGGTGGCGCGCGATGCGCTGGAGATCGACGGGGAAATCACCGCGCTCTCGACCAACCTGCAGCTGGACATGATCGTGCGCCAGGTTGAGCAGTGCATGACGCAGTACCGGCCGAAGAATCCGCCGGGGCTGGCCAACAGCGAGCGGCTGAAGAACCATTGCGAGGAGCTGCGCGAGCTGGTGCAGATCTTCGAGCATCAGGTCAGCGCTTACCTGCCCGGCGACAGCGTGGCGGCCGAGCACCGTTTCGAGATGGGCGAGCTGCCGGCGGAGATGGTGGAGAGCTGCGCGCGGCTGTTCAAACTGACCGATGCGCTGCGCGGGCTGGCGGAGTTCGTGCTTAACGATCTCACCGAGCAGACCGGCAAGCACGACATCGTGCGCCTGCACCGGTCGATCATTCAGATGAGCCGCACGCTGGGCTATCTGGAAGCGATGAGCAAGCTGTGGCGGCTGGCGGCGCTCGACAAGTCGTCCAACGCGCCGATCTCCAAATGGGTCACGCGCGAGCTGCGCGATAACGTTACCCATCTCTACCTGCACTGCGTCGGCATCCGCGTCAGCGACCAGCTGGAGAAGCTGCTGTGGCGCAAGGTGCCGCACGTGGTGGTCACCTCGGCCACGCTGCGTTCGCTGAACAGCTTCGCGCGTTTGCAGGAGATGAGCGGGTTGAGCGAGAAGGCCGGCGATCGCTTCGAAACGCTCTCTTCGCCGTTCAATCATGTCGAACAGGGCAAGATTGTCATTCCGCAAATGCGCTATGAACCGGCGCTCGCCAACGAGGCGGAGCACCTCGAGGAGATGGCGCGATGTTTCCGCGCCGAGCAGGCGAGCGGCAAACACAAAGGCATGCTGATCCTGTTCAGCAGCCACCGGGCGATGCAGACTTTCCTCAGCTACGTGACCGATCTGCGGCTGATGCTGCTGGTGCAGGGCGACCAGCCGCGCTACCGGCTGGTGGAAGAACACCGCAAGCGGGTGGAGAAGGGCGTCGCCAGCGTGCTGGTGGGGCTGCAATCGTTCGCCGAAGGGTTGGATCTGAAAGGCGAGCTGCTGACCCAGGTACACATTCACAAAATTGCGTTCCCGCCGATCGACAGCCCGGTGATCATTACCGAAGGCGAGTGGCTGAAATCGCTGAAGCGCTATCCTTTCGAAGTGCAGAGCCTGCCGAGCGCTTCGTTCAACCTGATCCAGCAGGTCGGCCGCCTGATCCGCAGCAACCAATGCTACGGCGAGATCGTGATCTACGATCGTCGGCTGTTGACCAAAAACTACGGTTCGCGGCTGTTGGCGTCGCTGCCGGTGTTCCCGATCGAACAGCGCGCGGTGCCGGAGGCCGACAAGGCGCATCTGGCGGCGCTGAAATCCGCCGCCGACGCGGCCAAAAAAGAGAAGAAGCGCGGCAACCCGTTTGCCCGCAAGCGGCGGCGTTAATCAGAGCAGCGGCGGCAGGCGGCGTTTGACCGGCGTGGTTTTCACGATCGAGGTGTTGCTCTGCGCATGCTCGGCCAGCCGATCGAGGGTGTGGTCGAGCTGTTCCATCGAGTGCGCCACCAGCCGCACGATAAAGCAGTCTTCGCCGGTCACCTTATCGCACTCGACCACTTCCGGGATCGCCTGAATCAGCTGTTCAACCTTCTTCAGCATGCTCGGCAGCGGCTTGATACGCACCAGTGACTCGAAGGCGTAGCCCACCGCCTGCAGATTGACGTTCAGGGTATAGCCCTGGATCACGCCGCTTTCCTCCAGCCGCCGCAGCCTTTCCGACGTGCTCGGCGATGACAGCCCCACCTGCGCGCTCAGCGTCTTCAACGACGCGCGTGCGTCCTGCGCCAAAAGAGTCAGGATCTGGCGATCGATATCATCCATAACGCCTCCGTTAGGTATTTTCTTTATTATAGCTACGAGAAAAAGGCAGTTAAGCATATCTGCCTTTTTTATGCTATGGAAAGCCGTCCCACGAAGCCGCAAGCTATGCCTCTGGGCAAGTTTGGAGGAACGCAGGATGAATGCAGAGATAAAACGCGGCTCGCTGGAGATGACGGCGGCGATGCTGATTTCCGGCTCCATCGGCTGGTTTGTGCTGATGTCCGGCCAGCCGGTGGTCAACGTGGTGTTTTGGCGCTGCGCGGTGGGGGCGCTGGTGCTGCTGGCGGTGTGCGGCGCGCTGGGGCAGCTGCGGCGCGATGCGCTGACGCGCGCCACGCTGCTGCTGGCGATCGCCGGCGGCGTCGCGCTGGTGATCAACTGGCTGCTGCTGTTTGCCGCCTATTCCTATGCCTCTATCTCCATCGCCACGGCGGTGTACAACACCCAGCCGTTTATACTGGTGGGGCTGGGGGCGCTGTTTCTGGGGGAGCGGCTGACCGCCCGCAAGCTGCTGTGGCTGGGGCTGGCGTTCGGCGGCATGATGCTGGTGGTGCTGGCGCAGCCGCGGCAGGCGGGGGAACAGAGTCATTATTTGGCGGGCATCGCGCTGGCGCTCGGGGCGGCGTTTTTCTACGCCCTGATGGCGCTGGCGGCCAAGCGGCTGAAGGGCACGCCGCCGCATCTTATTGCTCTGATCCAGGTGGCGGTGGGGGCGGTGATGCTGTTGCCGCTGGTGGATTTCCACGTTTCGGCCAGCGTTGGGCAGTGGGGAATGCTGGCGACGCTCGGCGTGCTGCACACCGGCCTGATGTATGTGTTGATGTACGGCGCCCTGCAGAAGCTGCCGACCAACCTGATCGGCTCACTGTCGTTCATCTACCCGGTCGCCGCCATGCTGGTGGATCGCCTGGCGTTTGGCCACCGCCTGTCGGCGTGGCAGCTGCTGGGCGCGGCGATCATTCTGCTGGCGGCGGCGGGCATGAACCTGCTGGGCGAGCGGCGAGCGCGGCTGCTGCCGGCCTCGGACGGCCGGCGCGCCGGCTGATGCTCAGTTCGTTTTTTTCAGCCGGCGCCATAACGTGGTGCGGCTGATCCCGAGCAACCGGGCGGCGGCGGCGTGGTCGCCCCCGCACCGCGCCAGCGCTTCATGAGCGGAGAGGGGCGCTACCGGCGTCTCGGGCTGAGTGCCCGTCGCCAGCTCCGGCAGCAGCCAGCGTAGCGTCTCGCCGCTCGGTGCGGCGCCGGTGCTCAGCATCAGCGCCACCCGCTCCATCATGTTGCGCAGTTCGCGCAGGTTGCCGGGCCAGGCGTAATGACTCAGCGCGGCGTAACAGCCGGCCATGGCGGCGCGCAGCGGCTCCGTCAGCGGCACGTCGAGCGCCGCCAGTGACCGTTTCAGAAAGTGTTCCGCCAGCATCGCGATATCGTCGCCGCGCGCCCGCAGCGGCGGCAGCTGCAGCCGCAGGGCGCTCAGGCGGTAGAACAGATCGGCGCGAAAGTCGCCCCGTTGAATCGCCTGCTCCAGGTGGTTGTGGGTGGCGCTGATGACGCGAAAGTCGACCGCCACCGGCTGCTGCCCGCCGACCCGGGTGACGGCCTTCTCTTCCAGCGCACGCAGCAGCCGGGTTTGCAGGTGCAGCGGCATTTCGCCGATCTCATCCAGAAACAGGGTGCCACCGTTGGCGGTTTCCAGCAGCCCGCGTCGGCCGCCGCGCCGTGAGCCGGTAAAGGCGCCTTCCTCATAGCCGAACAGCTCCGCCTCCAGCAGCGATTCGGCGATGGCGCCGCAGTTGATGGCGACGAACGGCGGTGTCGCGCCCCTGGCCGGTGCGCCGCGCCGGGAAAAGTATTCCCGGTGGATCGCCTGCGCCGCCAGCTCCTTGCCGGTGCCGGTTTCTCCTTCAATTAATACCGCCGCCGGCGAGCGGGCGTACAGCATGATGGTGCGCCGCATCTGCTCCATCTGCGGGGACTTGCCCTGCAAATCGCCCAGCCCGTAGCGCGGTTGCAGGGTATTGCGCGTGGCGTAATCGCCGCCGCGTTTGCCGCCGCCCCGCATCAGGCGCGTCACGTCCAGCGCATCGCTGAAGGCGGCGCGCAGGGTGGCGGCGGAATAGAGAAAAATGGCGGTGAGCCCGGCCTCTTCCGCCAGATCGCTGATGAGGCCGGCGCCGACCACGGCCTGAATGCCGGCGGCTTTCAGCTCGGCGATCTGGCCGCGCGCATCCTCTTCGGTGACGTAGCTGCGCTGCTCCAGCGGCAGATCGAAGGTTTGCTGGAACTCCATTAGCGCGGGCAGAGGGGTCTTATAGGTGATGACGCCGATCCGATCGGCGGTTCTGCGCGCCTTGCTCAGCGCCTGCAGCAGATCGAAACCGCCGGGCTTGACCAGGATGACCGGCACCGACAGGCGGCTTTTCAGGTAGGCGCCGTTGGAGCCGGCGGCGATGATGGCGTCGCAAGGCTCGGTCGCCAGTCGGGCGCGGATGTGCTGCACCGCCTCCTCAAAGCCGAGGCGGATCGGGATGATGGTTGCCAGATGGTCGAACTCGAGGCTGATGTCCCGGAACAGATCGAACAGGCGGGTGATGGAGACGGTCCAGATCACCGGTTTGTCCGGCGTGACGTGATCGCTCATGGTGGGTTACCGAATGGAAGTGGCTGCATTAGGTGTAGCCCGGTTTCAGTGATGTTTCAAATTTACTGTGTGAAACAACGATTGAAACGTTAACTGAAACGTTTTTTACCCCTTTGCCAGGCTAATGGCGCTGAAGGTGTTGTAACTCACTTATTTTTATCGCGTTTAATTTTTCCCCTTACCGAAGTACAACCTGGCCCGCCCCTTGCTCTGTCTGTTTCATCTGGCTAATCGGAGAAAACGTCATGACGCTGCGCTCACCCGGGCTCGCCTTTCGTCAGGCCCTGAGTAAAGAAAAACCCCTGCAAATCGCCGGCGCGATCAACGCCAACCATGCGCTGCTGGCCCAGCGGGCCGGATTCCAGGCCATCTACCTTTCCGGCGGCGGCGTGGCGGCCGGTTCGCTGGGGCTGCCGGATCTGGGCATTTCGACCCTGGACGATGTGCTGACCGACATTCGCCGCATCACCGACGTTTGCCCGCTGCCGCTGCTGGTGGATGTGGACAGCGGTTTCGGCGCTTCGGCGTTCAACGTCGCCCGCACGGTGCGATCGGTGAGCAAGGCCGGGGCGGCGGCGCTGCATATCGAAGATCAGGTCGGCGCCAAGCGCTGCGGCCATCGGCCCAATAAGGCCATCGTCTCCACCGAAGAGATGGTGGATCGCATCAAGGCGGCGGTGGATGCGCGCAGCGATCCGGACTTCGTGATCATGGCGCGCACCGACGCGCTGGCAGTGGAGGGGCTGGAGGCGGCCATCGAGCGCGCTCAGGCTTACGTGGCGGCCGGGGCCGACATGCTGTTCCCGGAAGCGATCACCGAACTGAGCATGTACCGCCGCTTCGCTGAAGCGACGCAGGTGCCGATCCTGGCCAATATCACCGAGTTCGGCGCGACGCCGCTGTTTACCACCGACGAGTTGCGCAGCGCTCAGGTGGATATGGCGCTGTATCCGCTGTCGGCCTTCCGGGCGATGAACCGCGCGGCGGAGCGGGTATACCGCGCCCTGCGCGAGGAGGGCACGCAGAAAAGCGTCATCGACACCATGCAGACCCGCAACGAGCTGTACGAAAGCATCAACTACTATTTGTTCGAAGAGAAACTCGACGCTCTGTTCGCTCGCCAGCGCGACGAATAAGCGCCATTCACGCAGAAGCCAAACGAGGACAGTATGAGCCAAGCGATCCCCCCGCAAAGCCCGACTGGCGATAAGCCGAAAAAATCCGTGGCGTTATCCGGCGTGCCCGCCGGGAATACCGCGCTGTGCTCCGTAGGGCGCAGCGGCAACGATCTGCACTATCGCGGTTACGACATTCTCGATCTCGCGCGCCACTGCGAGTTTGAAGAGGTTGCCCACCTGCTGATCCACGGCAAATTGCCCAACCGCGATGAGCTGCAGGCCTACAAACACCGTCTCAAAGCGCTGCGCGGCCTGCCCGCCAGCGTGCGCACGGTGCTTGAGGCATTGCCTGCGGCGTCTCACCCGATGGACGTGATGCGCACCGGCGTCTCGGCCCTAGGCTGCACGCTGCCGGAAAAAGAGCAGCACGGCGCGGCCGGCGCGCGCGACATTGCCGACCGGCTGCTGGCCTCGCTGGGATCGATGCTGCTGTATTGGTATCACTACAGCCACAACGGCGAGCGCATTCAGCCGGAGACCGACGACGATTCCATCGGCGGCCACTTCCTGCACCTGCTGCACGGCGAAGCGCCTTCCGCCAGTTGGGAACAGGCGATGCACGCTTCCTTGATCCTGTACGCCGAGCATGAATTCAACGCCTCGACCTTCGCCGGCCGGGTGATCGCCGGCACCGGATCCGACGTCTATTCGGCGATCGTCGGCGCCATTGGCGCGCTGCGCGGGCCGAAACACGGCGGCGCCAACGAGGTGTCGCTGGAGATCCAGCAACGTTATGAAACGCCGGACGAAGCGGAAGCCGACATTCGCCGCCGCATCGACAACAAAGAGGTGGTGATCGGCTTCGGGCACCCGGTGTACACCGTTTCCGATCCGCGCCATCAGGTGATCAAAGAGATCGCGCTGCGCCTGTCGCAGGAAGCGGGGGCGATGAAGCTGTATGACATCGCCGATCGGCTGGAAAGCGTGATGCGCGACACCAAAAAGATGTTCCCCAACCTCGACTGGTTCTCGGCGGTGTCTTATCACCAGCTGGGGGTGCCCACCGAAATGTTCACGCCGCTGTTTGTCATGGCGCGGGTGAGCGGCTGGTCGGCGCACATCATCGAGCAACGGCAGGACAACAAAATCATTCGCCCGTCCGCCAACTATACCGGGCCGGAAGCGCGGGCGTTCGTACCGCTGGATCAGCGCTGAGCGCCGGTCGTTATTCACTATGGAGCCTTTGGGAATCATGATGCTTGAGTCTGCCAATACCCGCCGTCCGCCGTTCGATCGCGAAATGGTCGATATCGTCGATTATGTGATGAAAGAGGCCGTCGATACCCCGGCGGCGTACCGCACCGCCCACTATTGCCTGCTCGATACCCTCGGCTGCGGGCTGGAGGCGCTGAGCTATCCGGCCTGCAAGAAACTGATGGGGCCGGTGGTGCCGGGCGCCGAGGTGCTGAACGGCAGCCGGGTGCCGGGCACCCGCTTCCAGCTGGATCCGGTGCAGGCGGCGTTCAATATCGGCGCCATGATCCGCTGGCTCGACTTCAACGACACCTGGCTGGCGGCGGAGTGGGGCCACCCGTCGGACAACCTGGGCGGGATCCTGGCGGTGGCCGACTGGCTCTCGCGCCAGGCGGTGGCGGCGGGCAAGGTGCCGCTGACCATGCGGCAGGTGTTGATCGCCATGATCAAGGCGCATGAGATCCAGGGTTGTCTGGCGCTGGAAAACGCCTTCAACCGGGTGGGGTTGGATCACGTGCTGCTGGTGAAGGTGGCGTCTACCGCGGTGGTGGCGCAGCTGCTCGGCCTGAGCCGGGCGGAGATCCTGAATGCGGTGTCGCTGGCGTGGGTGGACGGGCAGTCGCTGCGTACCTATCGCCACGCGCCGAACGCCGGCACCCGCAAATCCTGGGCGGCGGGGGATGCGACCGCCCGCGCGGTGCGGCTGGCGCTGATGGCCGCCACCGGCGAGATGGGCTACCCCTCGGCGCTGACGGCGCCGACCTGGGGGTTCTACGACGTCTCTTTCAACGGCAAGCCTTTCCGCTTCCAGCGGCCGTACGGCGCGTACGTGATGGAGAACGTGCTGTTTAAAATTTCGTTCCCGGCGGAGTTCCATGCCCAGACCGCCGTGGAGGCGGCCATGACGCTGCACCGCTTGATGCAGGCCGCCGGTAAAACCGCCGCCGACATCGCCAGGGTGAGCATCCGCACTCACGAGGCTTGCCTGCGTATTATCGACAAGCAGGGGCCATTGGATAACCCGGCGGATCGCGATCACTGCATTCAGTATATGGTGGCGATCCCGCTGCTGTTCGGCCGGCTGACGGCGGCGGACTACGAGGATCGGGTGGCCGAGGATCCGCGCATCGACGCGTTGCGCGGCAAGATCCACTGCCATGAAGATCCCGTCTTCACCCGCGATTATCACGATCCGGAAAAACGCTCGATCGCCAATGCGCTGACGGTGGAGTTCGCCGACGGCAGCCGCCTGGATGAGGTGGCGGTGGAGTACCCTATCGGCCATGCGCGGCGGCGCGAAGAGGGCATCCCACTGCTGATCGAGAAGTTCAAAACCAACCTGGCGCGCCAGTTCCCGGCCCTGCAGCAGCAGCGTATTCTCGAGGTGTCGCTGGACCGGCAGCGGCTGGCGCAGATGCCGGTCAACGAGTATCTCGATCTGTGGGTGATCTGACGCGAGGCGGCGCTGACAAGCCACGTCGGCGTCGCTATGATGGATGCTTCATTCCCCTCCATCTTCTTATCAGGTGATTCATGATTGATGCCGCAACGCTGTTGTTGTTTTCCGGTGCCTGCGTGGCGCTGGCGCTGACCCCCGGCCCGGATATGCTGTTGATCGCTTCGCGCAGCGTCAGCCAGGGGCGGCGCGCCGGTTTCGCTTCGCTGGCGGGCATTCAGCTCGGCACGTATTGCCACGCGTTGGCGGCGGCGCTGGGGTTGTCGCAACTGTTCGTCGCCGTGCCGCTGGCCTACGACGCGGTAAGAATGCTCGGCGCCGCCTATCTGCTCTACCTGGCGTGGAAAACGCTGCGATCCGGCAGCAGTTTGCAGGCTTCCGCCGGGTTGCAGGCGGTGCCGACGGCGCGCATCTTCCGCCAGGGGCTGTTCACCAACATCCTCAACCCGAAAATGGCGCTGTTCGTGCTGGCGCTGTTCCCGCAGTTTATCGATCCGCGTTCAGGCTCGGTGGTGGTGCAGATGCTGGCGCTGGCGACGGTGCTGAATCTGGTGGGGTTGCTGATTAACGGCGGGGTGATCCTGGCGGTCAGCGGCATGAAAAGCCGCTTCGCCGGCCGCCGCTTCAGCGCCCGCTGGCCGAACTACCTGCTGAGCGGGGTATTCGCTGGGCTGGCCTGCAAGCTCATTTTCGACAGCCGCCGCTAACCCTCGCGCAGCAGCGCTTCAAATGCCGCGCTGGCCGGTTCGTCCGGCAGCGCGCTGTACATCACCAGCCGCAGGTGATTCTCTTCGTCGACGATGAAAGAGGCGTGGTCAAAGGTGACCGGGCCGATCTCCGGGACGATGAAGCTGCGCCGCCCCTGGCAGCGCCCGTGGATATCGTGCTGCCGCCAGAGCCGGCGGAACGGCGGCGATACCCGCTCCAGCGCCTGTACCCGTTGGCGCATTACCTCATCCTCCGGCGCGCGGGCATAGTCGCGGCGGAAGCTGGCCAGGATTTGCGGCGCCTGCGCCTCCCACTCCAACAGGCGTTCATTGAGCTGCGGATCGGCAAACAGCATCCACAACATGTTGCGCTCTTCCGCCGGGCGTTCACCGATGGCGAACAGCCGCTGCGCCGCCGGGTTCCAGGCGATGATGTCCCAACTCAGGTTCATGACGTAGGCCGGCCGCAGCACAAGGTCGTCCAGCAGCCGCTGCACCAGCAGTGAGACCTGGCACCACTGATGGCCGACCGGCACCGGCGGCCGCTGATGCGCCAATAAAAACAGGTGGTAGCGGCCGGCGGCGTCGAGCTGCAGCACCCGCGCCAGGTTCTCCAAAAATGCCACCGACGCATTGATTTCCCTGCCTTGTTCCAGCCAGGTGTACCAGGTGAGGCCGACGCCGGCCAGCGCCGCGACCTCCTCGCGCCGCAATCCCGGCGTGCGGCGGCGGCTGCCGCTCGGCAAACCGACCGCCTCCGGCGACAGCTGTTCTCGCTTTTGACGTAGAAAATCCGCCAGTTCGTGGCGGGTGCGCTCGAGGGTACGTGGGGGCATGGCGGCCGTCCTGTTGCTGTTAGTAATAGTATAAATGGCTATATAGTAACAGTTTAAACCCTGTTCCATACTGCGGCCATCATAATCGCTGGAGGTGGTATGGAACATTCATTGTCTCGTGAACGGCGGGCATTGCCCGGCCTGCCGGTGCTGTTGTTGGGCGGTTTTGTCACTGTGTTCGATCTGTTTGTGGTCAACGTGGCGGCGCCGGTGATCCAGCGGCAGTTCGCCGCCGATTTCGCCGGTGTCGGTTTGATCGTCGCCGGTTATGAACTGGCGTTTGGGGTGCTGCTGATCGCCGGCGGGCGTCTGGGCGATCGTTTCGGGCGCCGGCGTCTGTTCAGCCTCGGCATGTTGGGATTTGCGCTGAGCTCTCTGCTGTGCGGGCTGGCGGGATCGCTCAACCTGCTGATCGCGGCGCGTATCCTGCAGGGGGCGGCGGCGGCGCTGCTGTTCCCGCAGATCTACGCCTTGATGCGGGTGCTGTACGCGCCGCAACAGCGGCGGCGCGCCTTTGCCTGGCTGGGCATGATGCTGGGATTGGCGGCGATCTTCGGCCAGATCCTCGGCGGGTTTATCATCGAGGCCAACCTGTTCGGCAGCGGCTGGCGCATGATCTTTTTGATCAATTTGCCGATCGGCGCGCTGGCGCTGTGGGCGGCGCGGCGCATTCCCGAATCGCGGGTGGCGCAGGCGCAGCGGCTGGACGGCGTAGGCCTGTGGCTGGCGGCGATCGGCCTGTCGCTGTTGCTGCTGCCGCTGCTGGAAGGGCCGGCGCGCGGCTGGCCGTGGTGGATAGCGCCGATGCTGGCGTTGGCGATGGTGACGCTGTGGGGCTTCCTGCGGTGGGAGCGCCGTCTGGCGCGGCGCGGCGGTGATGCGGTGCTCGATCCGGCGCTGTTACGCCAGGCAGGCTTCGCGCCGGGCATGGCGGTGGTGCTGGCGATTTATGCCACCGCCTCCTCGTTTTTCTTGTGCTTCGCGCTGCTGCTGCAGGCGGGGGCGGGGCTTACGCCTTTTCAGGCGGGCAGCCTGTTCGCCCCGGCCAGCGCGGCCTTTATGCTGGCGTCGATGCTGGCGCCCCGGCTGGCGCTGCGTTGGGGCAATGGCGTACTGAGCGTGGGCGTAGCGATTTACGCCGCCGGGTTGGCGCTGTTAATGGCCCAGGCGCTGTGGGGCGCGGCACTGGCGCATCCGCTGCGGCTGCTGCCGGGGTTGGTGGTGCTGGGATTCGGCCAGGCGCTGAGCATGACGCCGCTGCTGAATCTGGTGCTCGGTTTGGCGCAGGAGCGGCAGGCGGGCATGGCGGCGGGCCTGGTTGCCACCGTGCAGCAGGTGGGAGGTGCGCTGGGCATCGTGGTCAGCGGCGTCGGCTTCGTGCCGCTGCTGGCAAACGGCGGCGCGGCGGAACGCTATGCGCAGGCCTTTGCCGGCGCCATGGTATTTAATCTGTTGGCGATGGGCATTGCCCTGATCTTGTTAAACCGGATCACTCGAAATAGTCAGAAAGCGGATCTTAAGTAGGCCGCCGGCGGGTGCTTTACTGTGGTCATCATGAGAGAGCGTAAGGAGCCACACTGATGTTTCAACCCGCCGCATTTTGCGAAGACGATCTGGATGCCCAACTGGCGCTGGTGCGCGCCCACCCGTTGGGGCTATTGGTCAGCCACGGTGAGCAGGGATTGACGGCCGATCCGCTGCCGTTTCTGGCCGATGTCGAACAGGGGCAGATCCGGCTGCGGGCGCATCTGTCGCGCGCCAACGCGCACTGGCGGCGGCTGCAGCAGGCGGCGGAATGCCTGGTGATTTTTCAGGGTTTGGAAGGTTATGTGTCGCCCGGCTGGTACCCGAGCAAGCGCCAGACCGGCAAAGTGGTGCCGACCTGGAATTACAGCGTGGTGCAACTGTATGGCGTGCCGACGGTGATGGACGACCCAGCCTGGCTGCGCCGCCAGCTGATCGACCTGACGGCGCAACAGGAAGGGCGCCGCCCGGCGCCCTGGCAGCTCGACGACGCGCCGGCCAACTACATCGCCGCGCAGCTAAAAGGCATTGTCGGTATCGAGATCGCCGTCACCCGGCGCGAAGGCAAATGGAAGATGAGCCAAAACCGCAGCGCCGACGATGCCGATGGGGTGATCGCCGGGCTGCGCGAAGGGGATGAAACGCAGCGGCGGCTGGCGGCGGAGGTTGAGCGGCGGCGCGGATAGGGTATGCTAACCGAAGAGTGAGCAAGGGGAACCTTCGGATGGATTACACCAAAATTATCAAAGAAATAGGCCGCGGCAAAAATCATGCGCGCGACCTGGACCGGCAGACCGCTTTTGAGCTGTATCAGGCGATGCTGGCCGGGGCGGTCCCCGAGCTGGAGCTGGGCGGCATTCTGATCGCGCTGCGCATCAAGGGTGAGGCCGAAGAGGAGATGCTGGGCTTCTACCAGGCGATGCAGCAGCAGGTGTTGCCGCTGCAGGCGCCGCAGGGGCGGCCACTGCCGGTGGTGCTGCCGAGCTACAACGGCGCGCGCAAGCAGGCCAACCTGACGCCGCTGCTGGCGCTGCTGCTCGCGAAAGTGGGCCTGCCGGTGGTGGTGCACGGCGTGCTGGACGACAGTACCCGCGTGACCAGCGCCGAGATTTTTCGCGCCCTGGGGCTGCCGTGGTCGGAACAGGCCGCTCACGCCCAGCAGCGTCTCGATAACGGCGAGGCGGTATTCATGCCGGTTTCCACGCTGTCGGCGCCGCTGGCGCGGCAGCTCGGGTTGCGTTGGCGCATGGGGGTGCGCAACAGCGCCCATACGCTGGCCAAGCTGGCGACGCCGTTTGGCGAACAGGATGCGCTGCGCCTCGCCAGCGTCTCACACCCGGAGTATGTCGGCCGGGTGGCGTCGTTTTTCCGCCAGATCGGCGCCCGCGGGCTGTTGATGCACGGCACCGAAGGCGAGGCCTACGCCAACCCGCTGCGCTGCCCGCAGATTCATTATATTGCCGGCGGCGAACAGCGCGTGTTGCTGGAGCGCACCTTGCAGGATGAAACGCCGACGTTGCCGGCGGCGAAAGACGCGGAAACCACCGCGCGCTGGACCGAGCGCTGCCTGGCGGGCGAGGTGGTGATCCCGCAGGCCATTCAGCAGCAGATCGCCTGTTGCCTGGTGGCCGCCGGCGAGAGCGAGACGCTGGAACAGGGGCTGCAGCGCCTGCATCAGGCCTGAGCGCGACTATACTGGGATATTTCCTCATCGGCTGAGAAGGACGGTTATGCAACAGGCTCTCGATTACTTCAATCAATTGAACCAGGATTACCTCGACGTACACCGCGCCAAAGAAGAGCTGTTCTGGCAAAACTACATGGGCACCGGCGGTGACGACGTGTCGGCGCGCTTTTCCGCCGCGGAAAGCGCCTATAAGCGCTTTATCGCCGAACCGCGCCGGCTGGCGGAGATCCGCAATCTGCTGGCCGGATTGGAAACGCTGTCGCAGGAGGCGCAGCGCGATGCGCTGATCCACGGCCTGCAAGGCTGGCTGCGTTTCTTCGACTGTAACGCCATTGAAGATCCGCAGGCGCAGGCGCTGTTGGATCAGATCATCCACGCCGAATCCGATCTCTACTCGCGCCGCAAGGGCTACCAGGTCACGCACCTGAACGCCGAGGGCCAGCGGGTGGCTGCCTCGCTCGGCGAGCTGCTGACCAACCAGGCGACCAACCCGAACGAAGACTACCGCCTCAGCTCGCAGCAGGCGCTGCGCGACCTGGAGCAATGGCTGCTGCATAACGGCCTGCCGGAGCTGATTGGCCTGCGCAACCGCTTTGCGCGCCAGATGGGCTATCGCAACTATTTCGACTACAAGGTGAACAAAACCGAGCGCATGACGCCGGAGCAGCTGTTCGCCATTCTGGATCGTTTCGAGCGGGAAACCCGCGAGGCCAACGCGCGCAGCCTGCAGCAGCTGGCGGCCGACAAGGGCAGCCAGGCGCTGGAGCCGTGGAACGTGCGCTTCGCCAGCGCCGGCGACGTCACCCGCCAACTGGATCCTTACTTCCCGTTTTCGCGTTCGCTGGAACGCTGGGTCGACAGCTTCAAACGCCTGCACATCGGCTTTGGCGGCGCCGAGATGAACCTCGATCTGCTGGTGCGCAAAGGCAAGTATGAGAACGGCTTTATGCACGGCCCGGTGCCGCCGTTTGTGCGCCAAGGGGAATGGGTGCCGGCGCGCATCAACTTCACCAGCCTGGCGCAGCCGGGGCAGGTGGGCAGCGGGGCTTACGGGCTCAACACGCTGTTCCACGAGGGCGGCCACGCGGCGCATTTCGCCAACATTCGCCAGAATGCGCCGTGCTTCTCGCAGGAGTTCCCGCCGACCTCGATGGCCTATGCCGAAACCCAGTCGATGTTCTGCGACAGCCTGCTGGACGACGCCGACTGGTTGAAACGCTATGCGAAAAACGCCGCCGGCGAAGCGGTACCCGATGCGCTGATCGAAGCCGGCATCGCGGCGCGCCAGCCGATGCGCGCGTTTAACGAACGCCATATCCTGCTGGTGCCGTACTTCGAGTGGGCGCTGTACCAGTGGGATGACGCGCAGCGAACGCCGGAAGCCATCACCGCGCTGGCGCGCGAGGTCGAGCAAAAGATCCTCGGCATCAGCGGCAGCCCGCGCCCGACGCTGGCGATCCCGCATCTGCTGTCGCTGGAGTCTGCCTGCTCTTACCAGGGCTATCTGCTGGCGATGATGGCGGTGGAACAAACCCGCCAGTTCTTCCTGCAGCGCGATGGTTACCTGACGGACAACCCGGCCATCGGCCCGGATCTGGCGCAACACTACTGGTTGCCGGGCAACAGCGTCAGCCATGACGACACGCTGCGCAGCCTGACCGGCGAAGGGTTCAACCCGGGCTCTCTGGCGCAGGCCTGTAACCAGACGGTGGCGCAGGCGTGGCGCGAGGCGCAGCAGACGATGGCCGCCGCCGCCGCGCGCCCGCAGCCGCCGGCGGATTTCGATTTGGAGGCGCACATTCGGGTGGTGGACGGCGAGACGGTATTGGCGGATAACGCCGACGGTGACGAACGGATGTGCCGCGACTTCGCCGCGGCGATAGAGGCGCGTTTGGTTTAAGGCTGACAATAAAATCCACGCGGCAGCGTGGATTTTATTTAATGATTAAAACCGGGCGTTATTTTATTCGAAATAGACGTCGGGATTATCGGCGAGGGACACGAAGCTCTTGGTGTTTCTGTCCAGCGTACGAATTTCGCCGCTTTCGATGTCGTACACCCAGCCGTGCAGGCGCAGCCCGCTGTTGCGCAGACCCACCGCAACAGAAGGGTGGGTTTTGATATTATTTAGCTGGGCGATAACGTTCTCTTCCACCATAGCGTTAACTTTGTCTGTTTCGCTATTCCAGGTTTTCTTCTCGACCACCGCTTTGGCCGCATCCGCGTAGTGCAGCCAGTGGGCAACGGCAGGCATAGGGTCGAGGCATTGGCAGGACGCGATAGCCTTCATGGCGCCACAGTTCGAGTGGCCACAAATCACGATATCAGTCACGCCCAGCGCCACCACCGCGTATTCGATAGTCGCAGAAACCCCACCCGGCTCCGGGCCAAAGGAAGGGACGATGTTACCGGCGTTGCGGATAACGAACAGTTGCCCAGGCTCTTGCTGCGTCACCAGCTCGGGCACCAGGCGGCTGTCAGAACAGGAGATAAACAGCGCTTTAGGATTTTGGCTGGAGGCCAGGCTGCGAAAGAGTTCCTTACGCTGCGGGAAAATCTCTTTCTGGAAACTGAGGAAACCTTCAATAATATGTTGCATACAACGCTCTCTGCATCTGTAGTCTGCGTAACATGATAATCATCCTCTCCCGTTAGTCCAGCAATGGGGTGGTAAAAAAATGTGTGCTCATCCCCCCTGTAAACCCCATTAAATACGGGGTTTCTACCCGTTTTCGGCAGCATTGTCCGGTTCGTTTACGCGTGGAGTGCTGAAGAAGCAGACGGTAAGAAACCAGTTACCTTACTTATTCAAAGAATAAATATATTTTATTTAGTCCATCATAAATAAAAATTTGTTCCGCAATAACGAGGGGAGACCATCAATTTTTCCGGGAGAATTATCCCAAACTATCAGGGCATTCCCGTACAAGGTGGCTATTTATGCTAGGGTATGCTTTCACTTGTCAATGGAGCTGGCGATATGATTACGGCTAAAGGAATGGCGCGAAAGCTCACCGTGGGTGAGATAGGAATTGCCCAGATCATTTTTAAGAATGCTATCGATTACTCGAGGGTGAGTGTGCATAACGCGGGTTATTTCCCTTTTGGTTTGCAAAATGACAATACGGCCGTTACACCGAACGGCGAAATTTATTTCACTCCAAAGAATTTTCGTGAAGATTATTCAAGAGAGAGCGCGGGTTTTCAACATTGGTTTATCCATGAAATGGCGCATGTTTGGCAGTATCAAATGAAGATGAATGTGTTGCTCAGAGGCACCATGAGCTGGGCGGCAACTTATGAATACTCTCTTCCCAACTATAACACTCTCGCTGATTACGGAATGGAGCAGCAGGCCTCCATCCTTGCCGACTACTTTTTACTTATTCGTTTTAGTCGAGAAGAGTGGCGTCGTAACAAACGGATGGCTGGCTTGGAAGGGCCAGATCTTAAAACTCGCTATGAAACCGTGTTACGGTTGTTCATCCAAGAGCCGCGTAACCCTAAGGCAATGAAATGAAAAAACTGACTTTTTTAGTGGCGTTGGTATTACTGAGCGGCTGTGTGCAGGAGCGTCCCTGGTTCTATCCGGCAAATGTCAGCGTTAAAAACAATCGCGTATGCATTAGCGTGCCGGACGATATTGCCGGAAAACGCGAGCTGGTGGGCATCGGAATTTATCAACCGGGGGGCGGCGGGAAGGCGGAATGGTCCACTTCTGTTGCGCCAGGTCAGCAACCGATAGCGGTGATGCCAGGCGAATGCTTGGCGGTGGTTTTCGACGGGTTCCAGATTGGGCATAGCTATTCGGTTGAGATTGCGACGGTCGGCAATGCGTCAAATGAGGTGCCGCGCAAATATTGGACTGAATTTACATTGGTTGCTGACAAAGCGGACGGTAAAAAACCCGCTGTCGTACCCATTCAGCGCTAATGCACTTGAACATAAAAAAGCCCGCCGGGGTGATAGCCGGCGGGCTTTTTGACGTCTGGGGCGGTGATTATTTGTAGATAACTGCGGTGGCGTGCATCAGGTTGTTACCGCTGGTGGAGGTGATGGTGAAGGCCTTGGCGCCTGCCGCATCGGCTTTGGCGGCCAGCTGCGACTTCAGGCTGCTCAGGTCGGTCGCGCCGCTGGCGACGATCACGCCGGCTTTTTCGAATTGGGCGGCATCCTGGGCGCTGACGTGCTCAGCGGCGAAAGTGGTGAAAGAAACGGTGGCCAGGGCGATAGCAGTAGCAAAAGTTTTGATGGTTTTCATGTTCGTCATTCCTGTCAAAGTGAATTAGGGAGAAAGGGGGTTGCCTTTCGATGGGAAGATTATTGCGCAGTGACAGGCGGGATGAAATCGGAGAGTGTTGATGGTTTTGTTCAGATTTTTTGATTGTTTACTCCCCCGTTCATCTTCTGCCTAAACGGGGGGAGACGATCAGCGCGTCGGGCGCGCCAGATCGAAACGGTGCTGTTCGGAAATGCCATAGTAGGCGGTCGGGCCGCCGGCACGCAGGATAGGTTCGGCGGCGGCGGTCTGGTAGACGCCGTGTTCGTCCAGCAGCGCCGGATCGAGGTGCACCGCCACCACCTCGCCCAATACCAGCCAGGTTTCCACCTGTTCACCGGCGGCGGTTTGCAGCTGAATGCACTGGGTCAGGCGGCATTCGAAGTTCACCGGGCTTTCGGCCACGCGCTCGGCTTTGACCCGGCGCCCGGGCAGCGGCGTGACGCCGGCGAAGGCGAATTCATCCTCGCCGCGCGGCAGGTTGATGGCGCTGTTGTTCATCGCTTCCGCCAGCGGGCGCGTCGCCAGATTCCAAACGAACTCGCCGGTTTCCACGATATTCGCCACGCTGTCTTTCCAGCCGGTGCTGGCGAAACCGATGATGGGCGGGCGATAGTTGAAGCAGTTGAAAAAGCTGTAGGGCGCCAGATTGCGCAAGCCGGCGGCGCTGCGGGAGGAGATCCAGCCGATGGGGCGCGGGCCGACGATGGCGTTCAGCGGATCGTGCGGCAGGCCGTGGCCGGCGGCGGGTTCATAATAATAACGAGATTCACGGCTCATGGGGGACCCTGTGGCAATCGATGAAGCTTTCATTGTGCCGGGTTTCCCGCCGCTGCGCCATTGCGGGCCGGATGTGTTATCTTACGCGTCGGAAATACCTTCAAGAGAGCCCGTCACGGTGGAAAAAAAGAAAACCTTCCCGCAGCAGAAAAGCGGCCTGCATCCGCGCAACCGTCATCGTTCGCGCTACGACTTCCCGGCGCTGATCGCCAGCTGCCCGGCGCTGGCGCCGTTCGTGAAGCCGAACGCCTGGGGCGATGTCTCGGTGGACTTCGCCGATCCGGCGGCGGTGAAAATGCTCAACCGTGCGTTGTTGCAACACTTTTACGGCATTGAACACTGGGATATTCCGGCGGACTACCTGTGCCCGCCGATCCCCGGCCGCGCCGATTATCTGCACCACCTGGCGGATCTGCTGGCGACCAGCAACGGCGGTGAGATCCCGCGCGGCAAGGGTGTGGCGATCCTCGACGTCGGCGTCGGCGCCAACTGCATCTACCCGATCGTCGGCCTGCGCGAATACGGCTGGCGTTTCACCGGGTCTGAAATCGATCCGGTGTCGCTCAACTCGGCCAAGATGATCGTCGAGATGAACCCGACGCTGCGTAACAGCGTGCGCCTGCGGCTGCAAAAACAGCCTGAGCTGATTTTTAGCGGCATCATCGGCGCGGCCGAGAAATTCGACGCCACCCTGTGCAACCCGCCGTTCCATGCGTCCGAGCAGGAAGCGCGCGCCAGCACCCGCCGCAAGCTGCACAAATTGGGCAAAGGGGAAGTGGCCGCCAAGCCGGTGCAAAACTTCGGCGGCAAGAACAACGAGCTGTGGTGTGAAGGCGGCGAAGAAGCCTTTGTGCGCAAGATGGTGGAAGAGAGCGTCGGCAAGGCCAATAACTGCCTGTGGTTCACTTCGCTCATCTCGAAAAACACCACGCTGCCGGCCATCTACCATGCGCTGAAGGTGGCGGGCGCGGCCGAGGTGCGCACCATCGAGATGGCGCAAGGGCAGAAGATCAGCCGCTTCGTCGCCTGGACCTTCCACGACGCCGAGCAACAGGCCGCCTGGGCAGCCGAACGCTGGCGCTAACCCTTCCGGCGCCGGTTATCCTGCCGGCGCCGACAAAAATCCGCATTTTACCTTTCAATTTTCATCACTTACGTTATTCTCAATACGGGTTTGGTAATAAAAATCTTAGGCTGTTGGTTTATTTAAATTCTAATAATTACTTTACTGAATAAATAAATTTAATCCGGTTAATAGCAATAACCAGAAGGAACGGCGCTGCCCGTTCCTTCCGCGATGGCACGTCTGCGTGTGGGCGCGGCATGTGGCCAGGCAAAAATAAGAAAAGCGCCATCATCTGCCACAAGGACTACACCTTATGCTGTTACGATTCAGTCAGTTAACTACCCACAAAGGCGCCGAGCTGAGCGCGATAGAACACGCCGTTCCGATGATCGTCTTCTCGCCCGACGGCACGGTATTGCGCGCCAACGATCTTTTCCTCAGCACGCTGGGATTTCAACGCGATGATGTGATTGGCCGGCATCACCGTATTTTCTGCGATCCGAACTATGTCGCCAGCCCGTTATATCGCAAGCATTGGGAGACGCTGAATAAGGGGCAACCCATCACGGACACCATAAAGCGCATCGCGAAAAACGGCGAGGCGGTATGGCTGCAGGGCACCTACGCGCCGGTGCTGAATAAACAGGGTAAGGTGGTGGAAATCGTCAAGATCGCCAGCGAAGTGACCGAGCGAGTGACCCAGGCGCAGGAACACCGCAGCCTGCTGGCGGCGCTGAATCGATCGATGGCGATGATCGCTTTCACGCCGCAGGGCACCATTGTCAGCGCCAACGACAATATGCTGGCGCTGATGGGCTATCGGCTGGAAGAGGCGTGCGGGCAGTCGCATGCGGTGCTGTGCCCGCCGGCGTTCGCCGCTTCCGACGATTATCGGCGGCATTGGCAGCGCCTGGCGCGCGGCGAGTTCATCACCGGGCGTTTTGAGCGCCTCAACCGGCGCGGCGAACGGGTATGGCTGGAGGCCAGTTATAATCCGATCCTCGACAACGAAGGCCAGGTGGTGAAAGTGGTGAAGATTGCCCAGGACATCACCCGGCTGATGCAACAGCAGCAGCATGAAGAAGAGATGGTGCGCAACGCGCATCATCTGTCGCTCGATACCGATCGGCAGGCGGCGCAGGGCGCGATCATCGTGCAGCAGGCGGTGAAAGGCATGCAGCAGGTCGAAGCGGCGGCGCGCGAAACCTCGGACGTGGTCACCGAGCTTGGTAAGTGTTCTCAGCAGATCGGCACCATCGTCGAAGCCATTCGTAAAATCGCCTCCCAAACCAACCTGCTGGCGATTAACGCCTCGATCGAAGCCGCCCATGCCGGTGAGCACGGGCGCGGTTTTGCGGTGGTCGCCAACGAAGTGCGCACGCTGGCGGAACAGTCGCGCAAGGCGGCGACCGAGATCGAACGCATGACCAAGTCCATTCAGCAAGGCGTGGCGGCGGCGATTGCCGGCATGGCAACCTGCGTAGAGCAGGCCGGCGGCGGCGTGGCGCTGACCCACGATGCCGGGGAAGTGATCAACCAGGTCAACATCGGCATGCACGACGTCGTGAAACTGATGCAGGCGTTTACGTCGGTGAAGCAGGGCGACGCGCTGCACTGAGTTTTCACCACGCCGCCCGCCGAAAACGGGGGCGGCATTTTTATCTTCCCGCCGATTCACACGCCGTTGAGCCGCGGTTCAATTTTACCGGCCTATGCTATCCTTAAATGTGAACGAACGTTCGTTCATTAATATTTATTCGATGGCGCCAGGCGCCCCCCTTCACCGTTTCGGGAGTTGTCGATGGGAAATCGAGAAAAGATTGTCAAGGCCGCGCTGCACAGCTTTACCCATAAGGGATTTCACCAGACCAGCATGCGGGATATCGCGCAGGCGGCGGGCGTCAGCGTCGGCAACCTCTATAACCACTTTACCGGCAAGGAGGCGTTGATCGGCGAGATTGCGCTGCTGGAAAACGGCGTATTCACCGAGTTTGCCGCCGGATTGCGGGCCGAGAGAAAGCGGCCGAAGCAGGCGCTGTCGGCCTTTTTTACCGCCTATCACGCTTTTGTCGCTGAGCCGGCCAATGTGCAGCTGTCGGCGGAGATCGTGGCGGAGGTGGCGCGCAACCCGGCGTTGGCCGAGCCGTTCGGCGCTAACCAGCGGCAGCTGATTGAGGCGCTGGCGACGGTTATCGCCGAGGCTCAGCAAACCGGTGAGATTGCACCGGCGATAGCGCCGTTACCGCTTGCGCAGCTGGTGTTGGACGTGATCGAAAGTCAGGCCTGGCGGCAGGCGATCTTTGCGTCGTCCGCGCCGGAGGAGACCACGCCGGTGCGGCTGTTGGAACAGCTGCTCTACCGGCATCCCTAGTCGAGGTGGATATGCTGCACATTGAGCCGTACCACGATGCTGACCGCCTGCAAACGGCGGCGCTGATCTACGCTGCGTTCTGCGACAAGTTCCAGCGCGCGCGCCGTCTGAGCCCCCGCCTTCAGTGGCGTCTGTTCTATCGGCTGTGGCGTTGGAAGCAAGGCGGCAGCCGGGAGCGCAGCTTCGTGGTGAAGCAGGATGAACAGGTGGTGGCGGCCTTTGCCCTCAATGCGGCCGCTGGCGAGAACAACGCCGGGCGGCGTCCGCATGCCTTGCCGATTTGGCGGCTGTGCCGCCGCTATGGTTGGCTGAACGTTTGGCGCATGTATCTGCAAATGGCGGTGTTGCGGCACACCCCGGCGGCCGATGAACTGTATCTCTCTTACCTGGCGGTGGCCGAGAATCAGCGCGGCAAAGGGGTGGGCAAGCGGCTGCTGCAGTGGATGAACGACTACGCTGCCGGGCAGGGTTCGGGGCGGCGCCTGAGCCTGCACGTCAGCCGGCGCAACGTGGATGCGCTGCGCCTGTATCGGCGCTGTGGTTTTCAGGTGCGGCGAGAAGAGCATTACGCTGCGTTGGGATGGCTGTTCGGTCAGGCCGACTGGGTGTTGATGGAGAGACTCTGCGGGGAGGCGACGTGCGCAAAATAGGACTGTGCAGTGTGGTGCTGTTTCTGCTGGCGCTCGGGTGGGTCATTTTCGTCAACGACTTTCGCTTCGTCACCGAACCGATCACGGTGATCGCCGGCGGCAACCGGCTGACCGGCACGCTGGTGTTGCCGCAGCATGCGCCGGTCAAGCCCGGCGTGGTGGTGTTCGTGCACGGCGATGGGCCGGCTAACGCCAGCCGCGACGAAGGCTATTTCGGCATTTGGGAGGCGATGGCGCAGCAGGGCTACGCGGTTTTATCCTTCGATAAGCCGGGCGTTGGCGGCTCGGGCGGCAACTGGCTGCATCAGACCATGGCGGATCGTGCGCGGGAAACCGCCGATATCATCGACTGGGCCCGGCGAGACGGGCGCTTCGATGCGCGCTGCGTGGGGCTATGGGGCACCAGCCAGGCGGGGTGGGTGATGCCGGAGGTGGCGCGTTTACGCCCCGATATCGCCTTCACGCTGGCGCTGGCGCCGGCGATCAACTGGCTGCGGCAGGGGCGTTACAACACCCGCGCGGCGATGGCGGCGGCGGGGGAAGATGAAGCGAAAATCCAGGCGCGCGAAGCGCACTGGCGCCATATCCAGACGCTGCTCGAGCAACCGGACGGCTACGCGCAGTACCGCCGCGAGTATGGCTCCGCCGCATTGAGCGCCGACCGCTGGCGCTTTATCCGCGCCAACATGGCCAGCGACGCGACGGCGGGATTGCGGAATTTCAACACGCCGGTGCACCTGATCCTGGGCGGGCGCGACGTCAACGTGGACGCGGACGAAACCGAGCGCGTGTATCGGCAAACGATCCCGGCCTCGCTGCTGACGGTAACGCGCATCGACGAAGCCGACCACGTGATGATCAAACCGCTGTTCGCCCGCCATCCGTGGCTGATCAACGTGGTGGGCCTGTTTGCGCCGCGCTCGGTGCAATACGACGCCTACCGACAGGACGTGGCGGCCTTCCTGGCCGCTCAGCCCTGCGGGCGCGGGCGCTAACTGCCGGGAGCCGCGGGCGGTGCCTGTTCTTCGTGCGGCTGCGGCGCGCGGGAGATCTGCATCGCCTGCTGAGGCATGCTGATGCCGGCCCGATCGAAATGGATTTTCACCAGCCGATCGAGGGCGTATTGCACCACCCACTGTTTCAGCGCCTGCGTACGCACCGTCACGCGGGTGGTGAACGAGCGGTCGCCCAGCGCCACCACGCCGTTGAAGGCCGGCTCGCCAATCAGGAAATGCTTCACCTGCTCATCCTGCTTCAGCGCCGCGACGGCCTGATGCAGCACCTCATTGACCCGATCGATATCCTCGTCGCGGCTGACGGTGTAGTTGGCGCGATACACCCCGAACTCACGCGCATAGTTGGCCAGCGTAGTGATCGAGGAGTACGGCACGATGTGGTAGACGCCGTAGTCGTCGCGCAGGCCAATCGAGCGAATGGTCATGCGCTCCACGGTGCCGGTGATGCCGCTGACGGTGACGTATTCGCCGGTGTTCATGCCGTTTTCGAACTGGATGAATACGCCGGTAATCACGTCTTTCACCAGCGTCTGGGCGCCGAAGCTGATAGCCAGCCCCAGCGCGCCGGCGCCCGCCAGCAGCGGCGCGATGTTCAGCCCCACCTGCGACAGCACGATCATCACGGTAATGGTGCTGATAACGATAGCCAGCACGTTGCGAAACAGCGTCAGCAGCGTGCGTTCGCGCGCGCTCGGCCGCACGCCGTTGCTGAGCTCCAACGCCAGGCGGTGCTCGATGATGCTGGCCATCAGCGTCCAGCTGAAGACGGCGATCAGCAGGATCAGCAGGATATGCACCAGCCCGCCGAGCGTCCGCTGGCCATTTTCGCTGCCTGCCCACTGGTACAGATTAATCAGGTGCCAGGCGTCAAGCAGGAACAGCGTCACCGCCAGCACCACCATCACCCGCAGTATCTTCAACCCGTTGGGAATATAGGAGTTGATGCGCCGCTCAAGCATCGGATAGCGCAGATTGACGTCGGTCGGCAGCGAAATGCGGCGGAAAATCCAGCGGGTCAGCATGCCGGACAGCAGAGCGCCGACGCCGACTACCAGCAGGCTTTTCACCGTGGCGCTCATCATAAAGCGCAGGCTGTTGCCGATGTCGAACTGGGACAGCACGAACAACACCAGAAAATAGGCGATCGCCAGCAGGTGCCAGATATGCCCCAGGCCGCGCAGGATCACGCTGAAAAACGCCATCGACCGTTCGGCCAGCAGGTTGATCTGTTGCTGTATCGGTTTGCGGTTGTGCAGGATCAGCCAGATGGCATACAGCGTCAGCGCCAGCATGACCACCAGGTTGACGGCGGCGGCTGCCGGGTAGCTGATCTGCACCGCCACCACCGGCACCACCACCATCAGGCCGTAGCCGATCAGCCCGCTGAGCCAGGCGAGACGCGTGTTCCAGTAGCGCGCGCTCGGGTCGCTGAAGGGGAAGGGGCGCAGGTAGTCGAAGTTGGGGGCGAAAATCAGCCGCAGCACCGCCTTGAAGAACTCAATCACCGCGAAGGCGCTGAGAAACAGGGTCTGCAACCGCAGAATGGTGGCGCTGTCGGCGTGGACGTGGCGGGCGAACAGGTTGCCCGCCGCCAGCGCCAGCAGCAGCACCAGCAGATCGACGGCGAAAGCGCCGAGAATGGCGGCGGGGCGTTTATACCACGGGCCACGCTGCAGCCGGGCGTTGTGCCCCCAACTGCCCATGCGCTTGTACAGCGGCGCGATCAGCCGCCGGATCAGGTGGAACAGCGCAAAGGTGACCGCCACCGTCAGCAGAAAGTAGCCCAGCGCGCGGAAAAAGCCGGCGGGATTGAAAACGCGCTTCGGGCCGGAATCGATCAGCTTTTGCAGCGCGCCGAGCTTCTGGTTAAAGGTGCCGATGCCTTCCTGCGCCAGCGAGTTCAGGCTGTCGCTCAGCGTCGCCGGCGTTGATTCCACCGGCGTTGCCGGGGCGGTGGCGGGGGCGTCGCCGGCGGCCTGTTTCAGGTGGTTGATGAGTTCCGCGCGCGCTTTGTCGTCCTGCAGCAGATCGGCCAGCGCGGCGTAGGCGGCTTTCTGCTGATCGCTTTTGTCGGTGGGCGCGGGCGGTGCGTTTTGCGCCAGGGCCGGTGGTGCGAAGACGTTCAGGGTCAGCAACAGCAGCAGGAAAAGCAGGTGTTCTCGCAGATGAGAACCTCGTCGGGAGTCTGCGTTTGGCGGCATTGTTCCTCTCTTTGGCGTTCTGTGATCGGCGGATGTAAAAGCAATACGATGAAAAACAATCAATATAGTAGGAAAGATGGCGCGCTGGGGCGTGGGAGAGCGTGCGGAATGAAAGCGGCGGGCGCGTGGCGCGCCCGCCGTTAAACCGCCGGGATCAGGACACGTGCTGCAGGAACTCCTGCAGACGCGGGCTTGGCGGATGGTTGATCAGATCGTGCGGGTTGCCGTCTTCGGCAATCCGGCCCTTATCGATAAAGATCAGGCGCGACGCCACTTTTTCGGCAAAGCCGACTTCGTGGGTGACGATGACCATCGTCATGCCTTCCTCGGCCAGATCCTGCATTACCTTCAGCACTTCATGGCGCAGCTCCGGATCGAGCGCGGAGGTCGGCTCGTCGAACAGCATCATTTTCGGCTTCACCGCCAGCGCGCGCGCAATGGCCACGCGTTGCTGCTGGCCGCCCGACAGTTCGGACGGGTAGTGGTGGGCACGCTCCGCCAGACCGACCTTGGCCAGCAGCTCGCGCGCCAGCTTTTCCGCATCGGACTTCTTCGCGCCGCGCACGCGGATCGGGCCGAAGGCGACGTTTTCCAGCGCCGTCAGGTGCGGGAACAGGTAGAACTGCTGGAACACCATGCCGGCTTCCTGGCGGATCAACCGATCGTCAACTTTCGGATCGTTGGCTTTCAGGCCGTCGACGATCAGATCGCCGCTGGTGACTTCTTCCAACTTGTTGATGCAGCGCAGCAGGGTGGATTTACCGGAGCCCGACGGCCCGATGATCACCACCACTTCGCCTTTGTCGATCTTCAAATCGATGTTGTGCAGCACCTGGGTTTGGCCAAAATGCTTGGAGACGTTTTTAAATTCAATCACAGGATTTTCATCCTTCTTTCCAGACGACGCAGCACGAAGCTCAGCACCAGGGTAATAATCAGATAGATAACCGCCACGGCGCTCCAGATTTCCAGCGCGCGGAAGTTACCGGCAATAATTTCCTGACCCTGACGGGTCAGCTCCGCCACGCCGATCACGATGAACAGCGAGGTGTCTTTGATGCTGATGATCCACTGGTTGCCCAGCGGCGGCAGCATGCGGCGCAGCGCCAGCGGCATAATGACGTAGCGGATGGTTTCGCGGCGCGACAGGCCGAGCGCCAGGCCGGCCTCGCGGAAACCGTTATGAATCGACAGCACCGCGCCGCGGGTGATTTCCGCGATGTAGGCGCCGGAGTTGATCATGATGGTCACCACCGCCGCGGTGAACGGATCGATGCGCAAGTCGCTAAATGCCATCGGCAGGGCGAAGTAGATGAACATCACCTGTACCACGATCGGCGTGCCGCGAATTACTTCGATAAACACCAACGCGATGTGGTTGGCGATCCAACCGCCGTAGGTGCGGGCAAAGCCGGCGACGAGGCCGATGATCAGGCCGCCAATCAGACCGAGGACCGAAATCCACAGGGTCATTTTGGCGCCCTCTAACAAGATAGGAATGGCGGGCCAGATGGCGCTCCAGTCGAACTGCATGATATTTCTCCCGGTGATCCCAAACGTGGGTATCAGATACAACGAAGCGCAGGGGGTTAAGCGACCCCCTGTGCTTAAGTTAATAGCTTGCCAAATTCACAGCTTACTTAGGTTCGGTGCCGAACCACTTCTTGTAGATCTCGTTATAGGTGCCGTTCGCGCGCAGGGTTTTCAGCGCACCGTTCACCTTCTCGCGCAGCTCGTCGCTGCCTTTAGGGAAGGCGATGCCATACTGCTGTGCTTCCAGCGAATCGCCTACGGTTTTGAACTTGCCGGCGCCGGCCGTCTTAATGAAGTATAGGATGTTTGGCGTGTCGTGCAGCACCGCATCGGCGCGCTTGGTGCCCAGTTCCATGTAGGCGTTGTCGATGTTAGGGAACTGGCGCAGATCCTTGGTTTTGATGTGCTGCTTGGCGTAATCCACCGAGCCGGTGCCGCTCTTCACCGCCACCACTTTGCCGTTCAGATCGTCGATGCTTTTCACGCTGTTGTTGTCGGCGTTGACCATCACCAGCAGGCCGCTCTTGTAGTAGCCGTCGGAGAAGTCGATGGCTTTTTTGCGCTCATCGGTGATGGTGATGCCGGCCAGCGCCAGGTCGACGTTTTTGGTCTGCAGCGCCGGAATGATGCCGCCGAAGTCCATCGGTTTCAGGGTGTAGTCCAGCTTCAGCTCTTTGGCGACGGCGGCCCACAGGTCGATGTCGAAGCCGACGTATTTGTCGCCTTGTTTGAACTCAAAAGGAACGAAAGCGGTGTCGGTGGCGACCACCAGTTTGTCTGCTGCGTGGGAACTTACGGCAAAGGCCAGAGAGAGTGCGGCCAGGGAGACTTTAAAAATCGACTTCATGAGAGGAATTCCTGTACAGGTTGCGGATTACCCATTTTTTATATTGCAGTTGGTGCCATGAAAAAATCGTGCCATGTTTTCAACTACTATAAAAACAAAGAGTTAGTGCGTGATGTTGTGCCGGAAAGGCGAATTGTTATGGTTGTGCACCAAGGTGAGGCACCAAAATGGTGCGTAAGAATTATCTTGGTGCACGGGGCTATCATTAACCAAATTTTGGCTGTGAAACAACCGTTCTTTAACGTTTTTGCTTCAATATTGATAACTAACTCTAACTTTCATGATGCACTGACGGTGCAAGCGGGGCCGCGAGGGTGCAAAAGGGGGAGCAGATAATGCTAGCGCAACTGGCTGTCTTTGCTGCCGCGCCGATTGTACAGGCTGGCGGCCGCGTGTTTTTTGTCTTGTTCGGTCTGGCAGGCGAGGCAAAAACGCACGCCCGTTAACGCCTTGCGTCGCGCCTCGGGGATCGCCTCTCCGCATTCCTGGCAATAGCGTTCGCTCTCGCCGTGCCCGAGCGCTTCACGCGCGCGCTGCACCGCATCGTCGACGGTGGAATCAATCTGATCTTGTACGGCGCCGTCCGCCGCCCAGCCGCTGGCCATCATTACCTCCTGACAAGGGAACCTTACCGTTTAATATGGGCCGTTTTTTGTACAATGCAACGGTCGCGCAAAAGAAAACAGGCCGGGCAAAGCCCAGCCTGTTCTGCCCGGAACGACGGGCGCTCTGCAACGCTTTCGCGTTATTCGATATTGGATTCGATAAACCACAGGAACTTGTCCAGATCGCGCGAGGCGGCGGTGAACATGTCGGCGGTGTCTTCGTCTTCCACTTCGGTAATCGCCTTGCGGATGTCATTCGCTACCGCGCCGTAGCGATCGGCCAGCGCCTTCAGGTGCTCCTGCACGCTGTGGATATTGGTCGGATAGCTTTTCAGCGGTGTGCGATCGTTGACCACCTGTACGGTGCCCAGTGCGACGCCGCCCAACTGCACCACGCGCTCGGCGAAGGTGTCCTGATGCTCGATGATGGCGGTGCGGAAGCCGTCCAGCATTTCATGGACCGCGATGAAGTTCGCGCCGCGCATGTTCCAGTGCGCCTGTTTGGTGATCAGCGAAAGATCGATAAATTGCACGACCTGATGGTTCAGCGCCTTGATGGCGGCTAGTTTGACTTTTTCGTCCAGATCGTTACGGGTATACAGCAGATCAGAAGATTTCGTTTTCACCAGTTTAGCGGTACTCATATCAGATATCCTCTTGATTAGTCGTTGTCCTATTTCGTTACGGGATCAATTATAGCAGGGGTATTTATTTTTGCCGTACGAAAATGGCTATTGCACAAATAGGATTAGCCTAATGGCAATATTTTAATGTGGCTTTTGTTTTTGATTAATGAAATTGATTTTTATTGGTTTTTTTATTTTTTGTTGCAGATTTATTATTTACCGCAGTGACGGTTTATCCCTGTTATTTTATTTTCATTGAGCATGCCGGCCTCAGAAGAATATCCACTTTGTTATCGCGGTGTTAATTTTAAGCCTATTCAGATTGATAGCCGTAATTGATGCAGTTACAGTAGGGAGATTATCCCCTCTCTATGAGTGGCGAGTGATGAAAATTAACGTCGTCGGCACCAGCGGCAGCGGTAAAAGCACCCTGGCGCGTCAACTGGCAGAACGGCTTGACGTGCCCTATATCGAGATGGACAGGCTCTATTGGCGGCCCGAGTGGCAGGGAACGCCCGATGATGCATTCCTGGCGCGGCTTGAGCAGACGCTGGCCGAAGCGGGCGAAGGCTGGGTGCTGGACGGCAACTACAGCCGCACGCAGCCGATCAAGTGGCGCGAGGTCGACTATATCCTGTGGCTGGACTACGGTTTTGGGCGCACGCTGTGGCAAGCCGTGCGCCGCGCGTGCCGACGCGCGGCCAGCAAACGTGAGCTGTGGCCGGGCACCGGCAACCGGGAAAGTTTTCGCCGTTCTTTCTTCAGCCGCGAGTCGATCGTACTTTGGACGATCCGCACCTACGCCAAAAATCGGCGAAAATACTTGGCGGAAATGGCCGGCGCCGGGCGCTGCTTCATACGCTTGCGCTCTCCCCGCCAGGCCGCCGATTTTTTACGGGCGTTGCCGCAGGGTCACAGCAGCAGGCGGTGATGGATCCTCACCACTGCTTTCTTGATGTGCTGCGGCCGCTGCCACAGGCAGCCGGTTTTGTGCGGCTCCATTTGGAAAAAGATCGCGAACATGCCGTGCGTCATGTGCAGCGTTTGCGGATGGCGTTTGATGTCCAGCAGCAGAAGGTCGCTATTTTCTGCGTGGGGCTGTTCGCGATGCCCGTCGCCCGCCAGACCGTATTCGATGCGCTCTTCACCGCTGATCAGCAGATGGAGCGCGATGTACTCCTGATGCATCTCGGCGCGCTTCTGCGCCGCCGGCGTAGTGGTCAGCGTCATGACATCCATAAAGATGTTATCGCCGTCGATCGGGTGATGGCCCGGGGCCAGTTCGGGCAGGTCGCATCGACGCAACTCGGTCAGGGTTGAAACCAGCGCCGGCGCGAGTCCGCGGCCGAAGCGTGGGTTGAACAGGCTGTTGTGAATCACTGTTATTCTCCATGTGAGCGAAAGTCCAAAGTGCCTGCGGTACAGGCTAAGGGGAAGTATGCCGACTTGTCACGAGGAAAACAGTTAACCCGCCTGCATTCCGGCGTTGCGGTCGGCAGGCGGGTTAGCGATTAGGAAAGGCTTTCGAGGCGCGGTTTAGGGCGGATGGTCAGGGCGGAGCCCATGGAGGCGGCGATGATGGCCGCCAGCGCCAGCCATTGCACGCCGCTCAGGTGTTCGCCGAGGAACAGCATGCCGGATAGCGCCGCCATTGCCGGTTCCAGGCTCATTAAGGTGCCGAAGGTGCGCGCCGGGATTTTGGGCAGCGCGATGATCTCCAGTGAATAAGGCAGCGCGGTGGAGAGGATCGCCACCGCCAGCGCCACCGGCAGAATATCGAGGTTGAACAGCACGCTGCCGGTTTGCCAGGCGCCGATCGGGCAGAACACCAGCGCGGCGATCAGCGAACCGAGCGCCACCGTGCCGGGGCCGTGATCGCCGCCGGCCTTCTGGCCGAAGATGATATAGACCGCCCAGCAGGCGCCGGCGCCGAGCGCGCAGGCGGCACCGAACGGATCGATCCCCCCCACGCCGTGGCCGAGCGGCAGCAGGAACCACAGCCCGGCGATCGCCAATGCCACCCAGAGGAAGTCGATCGGCCGCCGCGAGGAGAACATGGCCACCGCCAGCGGGCCGGTAAACTCCAGCGCCACGGCGATGCCGAGCGGCACGGTGCGCAGCGACAGGTAAAACAGGTAGTTCATCGCGCCGAGCGACAGGCCGTAAATCAGCAGCGGCAAGCGGCTGCCGGCGGCGAGGCGCATGCGCCACGGGCGGAAGATGATGAACAAAATCAGGGTGCCGATGAAAAGGCGCAGCGTGGTGATGCCTTCCGCGCCCACGATCGGGAACAGACTTTTGGCCAACGAGGCACCGCTCTGGATAGACACCATGGCGATGATTAACAGACAGATAGGCAGCAGCGCGGAGGGCGCTCTGCCGGAAGTAGGTAACGACATCCTTAACGGGCCTTTTATGCGCCGTTCCTCAGCCTTGAGAAAACGGTCGAAACGGGGATGCGAGCAGTGTAAATGAAATGCGAAAATCTGTCTGAGAAAAGCGCGCATCGCGGTGAAATCCGCCGATCCTCGGATGAGATGTGGCGGATTTGGTCAAAAAGTGCGCTTTTTCTTAAGAATTATCTGGATATTAAATAGGTGATTTTTGTCACAGAAAGCCGTAGAATACGGCCGAAAATAGAGCGAAAAGAAGAAGATACACTGTTCTTGAAATCTTCTGTTACACGATATAAAGCATTAGACACTCATTTCAAGGCAGAGTTTCACGCTAATTTTTGTTATATTTTCAAAGCATGAACAAATGGATGTACTTAATAATAAAACGCGTTTGAGGTGGTTATGAAAAAAATTGCATGTCTTTCCGCAGTAGCAGCTTGCGTATTAGCAGTTAGCGCAGGTACCGCATTCGCTGGTCAGAGCACCGTATCCGCTGGCTATGCGCAGGGTGATTTCCAAGGCGTTGCTAACAAGGCCGACGGTTTCAACCTGAAATACCGTTACGAGTTCGACAACAACCCACTGGGCGTAATCGGTTCCTTTACCCACCTGGAAAAGGACGGTTCTCAGGACGGTTTCTACAACAAAGCTCAGTACAACTCTATCTCTGCCGGTCCAGCATACCGCATCAATGACTGGGCGAGCATCTACGGTCTGGTTGGCCTGGGTTACGGTAAATTCACTACCAACGCTCAGAACGGTACTTCTCGTCACGACACCGCTGACTACGGCTTCACCTACGGTGCCGGTCTGCAGTTCAACCCAATCGAGAACGTTGCCCTGGATGTCGGTTACGAGCAGAACCGCATTCGTAGCGTTGACGTTGGCACCTGGAACGTTGGCGTAGGCTACCGCTTCTAAGTGTGTTCGTGCCTGCGGGCATGAACCTGCGGCAGATTTTGCCGCACCGATAAAAAATCCGCCTCCGGGCGGATTTTTTTTATCTGTTATCGGCCGCCGCGCCCCGTCGGCTGCGTTGAAAAGCGTGCGCTGCGGGCATCGCGCTCATAGCCTTGTGGTTCGGTCAATAGCCCGTACAGCTCGGGGCGGCGTCCGTAAATCCAGCGACGGCCAGTGCTGAGCGGGATCAGCGTCAGATCGAGTTCGGCGCTGACCATCCGGTCTTCCGCCGCCCAGGTCTCTGCCACGATGCGGCCGTAAGGATCGAGGATCATCGCGTTGCCGGTGCGTATCTCATCGTCATCGCGACCTACGCCGTTGCTGAACAGCAAGAACAGCCCGTTGTCGTGAGCGCGCGACGGCAGCCAGCGCATCAGCCAGCCGCGGCCGTGTTCGCCGCGAAAGGCGGCTTCTATCGCCTGCGGATCTTCCACACGCCGTTGCCACAGCGTCTGCCGGATCGGCTTCATGCCGTGCGGGCTGCGCGAATGGGTGCCGCCGGTCTGATGCGGGGCGATCAACACCTCCGCGCCCAGCAGCGCCGTGGCGCGCACATTCTCCACCAGATTGTTGTCCCAGCAGATCAAGACGCCCACGCGCACGCCCCAGGGGGTATCGAACACCGTGTAGCGGTCGCCGCTGGCGATAGCCGGGTGTTCGAAGGCGTGCAGTTTACGGTGCACATGCAGCTCGCCGTCCGGCAGACAAACGGCATAGGCGTTGTAGCAACGGCCGTCGTCGCCCAGCTCGATCAGCCCGACGCCGATCGCCATGTTGTAACGCTCCGCCAGCGGGCGAATACGCGCCAGAGAAGGGCTGCTCGCGATCGGCTCCGCCAGCGCGCGCACCTCGGCGTCGGACAGATGGCGCACGTGCCAATAGCCGGTGATGCACATTTCCGGGAAGGCCAGCAGCTGTATCTGCTGCTCGGCCGCCTCCGTGATAAAGCGTTCCATGGTCGACAGGTTGTAATTCTTATCGTTGGCGCGATGCTGGAATTGCACCGTGGCGGCGCGAAGTGAAGGGGTCATGGTGTCTCTCCGGTTGGGGTCTGCGTTGATTACAGCAGGTGGATTGATTACTGTATAATCAATTAAATTCCTTATTCGATAACCTGATGGAATGGATATAAAACAACTGCGCGCCCTGGTGGCGCTGGCCGAACAGGGCAACTATCGGCAGGCGGCGAGCCTGCTGTGCATCAGCCAACCGGCGCTGAGCAAGCAGATTCAAGCGCTGGAAACCCAGCTCGGCGTTCGGCTGTTCGAGCGTGGCCGACAGGGGGCGGTGCTCACCGCCGGTGGGCAGCGGCTCTACCCGGAGGCGCAGGCGCTGGTGGAACAGTACCAGCAGTTTCAGCGGCGCGCCCGGCGGGTAGCGCTCGGGGAAGCGGGGCGGCTGGCGCTGGGATTTGGCCTCTCCAGTTTTCATCTGGCGCCGCAGCTGGTGGCCGCCTTTCGCCAGCGTTTTCCCGAGGTGATCATTGGGCTGGAGGACATGCCGTCGGAGCGGCAGTATCAGCTGTTGCTGCAGGGCGAGTTGCAGGCGGGGTTCGTGCGCTTACCGGTCACTACGCCGCTGTGCGGCGTGGCATTGCTGAGCGACCGGCTGGTGCTGGCCGCGCCGGGCGCGCTGGCGCTGCGGGCCGACGACCTGATGGCGCGTTTCAATCAGCTGCCGCTGTTGCAGCTGACGCCGAAACGCGGGCGCGGGCTGAGCGATCAGTCGCTGCGGTTTATCGCTGCTCACCGGTTGACGCCGAACGTGGTGCAGCAGGCCGGCGATATCCAGACGCTGCTGGCGCTGGTCGCCGCCGGCGTTGGCGTCGCGCTGCTGCCGCACAGCATCACGCACATCGCACCGGTTGGCATCGACATTCTGCCGCTGAGCGGCGAAGAGACGGAGTGGCAGGTCGGTATCGCCTGGGATCCGCAGCGCGCGGACGCGCTGCGGGACAACTTCATTCAGACGGCGTTGGCGGTGCAACGCGCTTAGGCATTCAAAGCGGGCAGTGCATCACGACGATCGGGCTCTGGTGATACTCGCTGCGGTGGCTTTCGCAGAAACCGACCTTTTTCGCCAGCGCCAGCGAAGCCTGGTTTTCCGGCGAGATGATGCAGACGGTTTTCTCGCCCGGCAGGTGCGTTTTACCCCAGGCCAGCGCCGCCCGCAGTGCCTCGGTGGCGTAGCCTTTGCCCTGCGCCGAGCTCACCAGCGTCCAGCCCATTTCCGGCGCATCGAGCGCCGGGGTAATGTCGCGCAGGAAGTTGGAAAAGCCGATGCTGCCGAGGTAATCGCCGCTCAGTTTGTCACGCACCGCCCAATACCCGTATCCCAACAGCGCCCAGTGGCCGACGTAGCGCATCAGGCGCCCCCAGGAGTCCTCCCGGTCGCGCGGCGTGCCGCCGATGTAGCGCACCACCTGCGGATCGGCCCACAATGCGGCCAGCGACTCGAAGTCGTCCAGCGTGTGCGCGTCCAGCCGCAGACGTTCGGTGATAAGCGTTGGCGCGGTGTTGATTACGGTCATGTTGCTGCTCCTGCACAGGGTGAAAGGCGATGAAAAACAACGGCGTTCAGTATGCCAGAGAAATCACATCGCCAGCCACAACGGCCGGGTGAACAGAAAGCCGCTCAAGACCGAGCAGGGTGGTCAGCTTCGTCCAGGTCTTGGGGCCAGCCGCCGCCGCACAAGAGGCCATCGAGCAGGCGGGGCTTGGGTTGCTGACGGCAGGGGAAGAGGAAATACGAACCGGAATCAGGATGAAAGTTCGCTATCGATGCCACTGGCGGGCGCTTCACTGGCTTCAGCACCGCCGCGTTCACGCCATTCGCGGCGCCTTTGTTCAGCCCATTCTTCGTGGAAGGTTTGCATTTCTCTTTGGTGCCGTTCCTTTATGCTCATAGGAGTTGGGTGGGATTCTGCCGTTAACAGGCGGTATTTCGATGACATATAATCTGTCCTCAATAAGCCCTTGGTTGTACAAATAATGTACGCGATGCGCATGTTTTTTCAAGAGCGAGTCATAAATTCTGGCTAACGCTGGCCTGAGCGGTACGCTGAAAAGCAATCTCGCTTGGTATTGCGCCACAAAAGTGACGATCGCCTGGCCGATGCCATTAATGAATAGCTGTTCTCGTTCATCTCGGGTGTATGCCATCCTGGTATAGGTATCAAATAAGGATTTGGTTACTTCGGCGCGGGTTTCCAACGCCCTTACATCGTACAGTTCCATGCCGTAAGCATTGTCCAATACTTCCGAGGCAGGGTAAGCCCCAGTAAGCCATTGACGCATCCTTAACGTCGCTTTTTTAAAATCAAGGTAATATGCAGCAACGCTGCTGGCTTTTTTAAAAACCGTTATTCGGTACCTATATTCCGTGACAGGTCGTGCATTGATCTCCCTCACATCAATCTCCATGATAAAATCCTTTTTTACTATTATTTTTCCTATAGTTATCCCCGTTGTGACGAACAGATTATTAACCGCGGCGGAGAAGATCCTCCAGCCGCCGATGAGGCTTATGCGCAGCGCCGCGCAAAACTAAATGCCGCTGAACCAGTTGTAGCCCTGATCTTCCCAATACCCGCCCGGATTGACGTCGCTGACGAAGATCGCGGCGATATGTTTGGCGTTTTTGAACCCCAGTTTGGTTGGCACCCGCAGCCGCAGCGGGTAGCCATAGTCCGCCGGCAGCGCCTTGCCGCCGAAATCCAGCGCCAGGATGGTCTGCGGGTGCAGCGCGGTGGCCATGTCGAGGCTGGAGTAGTAGCGATCGGCGCATTTGAAGCCGACGTAACCGGCATTGAGATCCGCGCCGACGTGCTGCAGAAAGGTGCGTAGCGGCACGCCGCCCCATTGGCCGATCGCGCTCCAGCCCTCAATGCAGATCAGACGCGTGATCTGGCTTTGCTGCGGCAGCCGCTGCAGCTGTTCCAGCGTCCAGGGGGCTTTTTTCTCCACTTTCCCGGCGACCTCAAGCCGGTAGCCGGCGAGATCGATCTCGGGGACGTTGTATTCCGGGTAAAACGCGTTGAAGGGGAAAGGGTGGGTAATCTGATCGGGCCGGTAAGTTTGCGCCAGCCGCTGGCCGCTGAACAGCCAGGCCTGCACGCGGTCGTTCCAGCGCGACATGGCCCACAGCACCTTATCCACCCGATCGCCGTCTTGCAGGTTGCAACCGGTGAGCATGGCGATACCACCCAGCGTCAGGCCGGAACGCAGCATCAGGCGGCGCTGCAGATTGACCAACTGCTTTTTTTGGTCCGGTTCCAGTTTTGGCGCGGTTGCCCGCGGCTTTTTCTCATTCATGTTTGCCACCCGTTATCATCGCCCACAGCGTTTTGGGCACGATGATCACCATAAAGACGTGGATCGCCACGAACAGGCCGATGCCGGCCATGGCGAAGAAATGCACGTAGCGCGCGAAATCGAAGCCGCCAAACAGGGCGACCAATCCCTGCAGCTGAACCGGCTTCCAGATCGCCAGGCCGGACAGCACCAGCAACAGGCCCAGCGCCAGTACGCCGAGGTACATCAGCTTCTGAATGGCGTTGTAGTGGCCATGCCGGTGGCGCAGGCGCAGCGTCAACGCCAGCCAGATATCCTGCCGCAGCGCGCCAACGCGCAGCGGCAACAGATCGCGGCGAAAATGGCCGCTGAACAGGCTCCACAGCAGATAGCAGACGGCGTTGAGCGCCAATAGCCACATCACCGCCAAATGCCAACCAATCGCGCCGCCCAGCCAACCGCCCAGCGTCATCTGCGGCGGAAAGCGGAAATCGAACAGCGGCGAGGCGTTATAGATCTCCCAACCGCTCATAAACATGCACACCATGGCGAACAGGTTGATCCAATGAGTGATTCGAACCGGCCAGCGATGCACCGGCCGCGACGCGTTGGTTTTCATGGCTTTCTCCGGTTACATCGGCGGCACGGTGCCGTCTTTGCCGGCGGAGATGCGGGTGGCGATGCGCTCGCCCTTATCGTTGACGGCGGAGAACAGCACGATGTGTACGCCAGGCTTCAGCAGGCTCAAATCGCCCGGATCCAGCGTCACGATCGGCACGTCTTCCGGCACGATGACGGTTTTCTGCTGGTTGCCGTAGGTGACGGTCAGGGTGCGACCGTTGGATTTCACCAGTTTGCCGACGGTGCCGTTGGTCATGGTGTCCACTTTGCCGTCGGCGGATTCCCAGGCCGAGTGCCCTTCGCCGGTGCCGCGCAGGCTGGCGGCGAATACGTGCACCTCCAGCGCTTTGAGCGTGCCGTCCGGCTGCGGCACGGCGGCGGTGCCGATAAAGCTGTCCGGTTTGATGTCGTCCAGCGTGGCTTTGGACACGCTGAGCACTTTGGTCTGATCGTTCAGCTTGACGCTGAGTGTCTCGCCTTTGCGATCGGTCAGCTGCAGATTGCCGTCGGCCACCTGGCTGATGGTGCCGCGCAGCGGCGCGATGACTTTGCCCGGCGTTTGGGCGGCGGCGGCCAGGCCGCTGGACAGCAGCAAGGTGGATAACAGTAAACCGGCTATACGATGACGAGTAATCATAACGTTCTCCTGAAATAAGTTTGCCGGTTAAGCATGGTTGAGCCATTGGGTCAGCGCCATGGCCGTTTGATGACATTAATGTCATCAAGTTTGTCCGCCGAAGCTGCTAGTATTTTTGCAGACGTAACGAGGTGGCGAGCATGCGAATACTGGTAGTTGAAGACGATATCGGCACAGGGGATTACCTGAAGAAAGGGCTGGGGGAAGCGGGGTACGGCGTCGATTTGGCGCGCAACGGCACCGACGGGCTGTTTCGCGCGTTGGAGCAGGATTACGATGCGATCGTGCTCGATGTGATGCTGCCGGGGCTGGATGGCTGGCAGATTATCGAGGTGCTGCGCAAGAAAAGCGACGTGCCAATTCTGTTTCTCACCGCCCGCGACGGCGTGCAGGATCGCATCCACGGCCTGGAGCTGGGCGCGGACGATTATCTGATTAAACCGTTTTCGTTTACCGAACTGGTGCTGCGTTTACGCACCTTGCTGCGCCGCGGGCCGGCGCGCGAAGCCGATCATTACGCCATCGCCGATCTGCAGCTGGACGTGTTGCGTCGCCGGGCGGTGCGCCAGGATCAGGTGATCCCGTTGACCAACAAGGAGTTCATGCTGCTGCATCTGCTGGTGCGGCGCGAGGGCGAAGTGCTGTCGCGCACGCAAATAGCCTCTCAGGTGTGGGACATGAATTTTGACAGCGACACCAATGTGGTTGACGTGGCCATCAAACGCCTGCGCGCCAAAATAGACCGGCCGTTCGACGTCAAGCTGATCCACAGCGTGCGCGGTATCGGCTATGTTTGCGAGCCACGCTCGTGAGCGGGCGCACGTCACGTCGGCCGGTATCGCTGACGCTGCGCACCGCCACGCTGTTCGCGCTGGTGGCCGCGTTGGTGGTGAGCGGGACGGGCGGGTATCTGTATAGCGCCATGCGCCAGGAAATGACGCTGCGCAGCGATCTGCAGGTGACCGGGCGCGTAGAGTATTTCCGCCATCTGCTGGGACAGCGCTTTCCTTTGGCTCGCCTGACCGCCAATAACGGCCTGTTTGAAAACATGCTGGGCAATGAACAGGACGTGCTGATTTTCCAAATCCCGGGACAAAAACCGCTCATCAACGTGAACCCGGCCGGGGTGGCATTGCCGCCGATCGTGCCGACGCCGGCCGGTCAGGCGCAGACGTTGGCCGCCGTGCGCGGCGGGGAAACGGCGCAGGGGGTGCCGCTGCGCGCGGCTTCCGCGATGGTGCGCCTGGAAGACGGCAGCCTGTTGCAGATCTCCGCCGCGCACGTGATGGTCAACGAACAGAAGATGCTGGCGCGCTACCTGTGGCGCATCGTCGCGGCGGTGGCGGTGGCTTTCCTGCTGATTGCGCTCCTGGGGTATGGGGTCATGCGCCGAGGATTGAAGCCGTTATGGCGCATGGCGGCGCAGGCGGCGCAGATTGCACCCAATACGCTGTCGACACGCCTGAGCGAGCAGGGGGCGCCGAAGGAGTTGCAGCAGCTGACCCGTTCGTTCAATGCGATGCTCGATCGGTTGAATGAAGGCTATCAGCGGCTGACGCAGTTTTCCGCCGATCTGGCCCATGAGATCCGCACCCCGGTAGGGGCGTTGATGGGCCAGTGCCAGGTGGCGCTTTACCAGCCCCGCAGCGTGGAGGAGTACGAAACCCTGCTGTCGAACAATATGGATGAGCTGGAGCGCATTTCCCGCATGGTGGAAAATATCCTGTTCCTGGCGCGCGCCGGCGAGGCGCAGTCTGCGCTGAACTACAGTCGGCTGGATGTGGCGCTGGAGCTGCGGCGGGTGGCGGATTATTTCGAGGTGCTGGCGGAAGAACGCGGCATCGCGCTGAGCTGCGCAGGTGAGGGAACGCTGAAGGCGGACGCGATGCTGTTCCAGCGCGCGTTGAGCAACCTGGTGGCTAACGCGGTACGTTATGCCGACGAGAACAGCCGGATCGTCCTGCGGGCTGAACGGCGCGCCGATGCCTGGTGGGTACAGGTTATCAATCAGGGGCCGCCGATCGCGCCGGCACAGCTGGAAAAGTTGTTCGATCGCTTCTATCGCGCCGATCCCGCGCGCAGCGCCGGCAATCATGCCAGTGGGCTGGGGCTGTCTATCGTGCGCGCCATCATGACGCTGCACGGCGGTGAAGTTCGCGCGCAGTGTTCCGATGGCCGGGGTTCTGCTTGCTTGACCTTTAGCCTGATATTCCCCTCATCAGTTCAATGAGCTACCGCGAATGTTTTCGCCTGTTGCGGAAAACGCGACAGGCGCCATTCGTAAGTTTTTCCTTTCATTATTGTTTCCCACCGCCTTGGCTGAACCCAAAATTTAACATTTGCGACGCGGCAAACGCGTTAATTCATCGGGCTAATGCGGATGGACTGCGGTCTGTGATTACGCTCAACATTCACGTGTTATTATTTTTTTATTAAAATTTAGTTCTGCGGTCTTTTTTTGAGATGATTTTCCTTAAAATTGATAATTTGCGACACAAAAAACTAACTTTGTGGTTTTTGTCGCGTCAATATATCAATGAATGAGGTGATTGGTTAACCTTTGGTTATGGTTTGCAAGAAAAATCCTATATAAACGATGGTGAGGTGACAAAGCGTATTTCGTGGCGTTAATTGAGTGGTTTTTCTTGCCTGTGCTTGGGTATTTTCGCGAATTACCTGATTAAATATTTATTTAATATTTCATTAACATTTGACGCCAAACTATAAATGATCGCTATAGTGAAAACATGTGAATAAAATGAAATATAGATTTAATGACCATATTCTCTTTGACGCAGACACCAGAACCCTTAGCCCAACAGATTTTTCTGACGATCCCATATCCATATCCAGTCCTTCCAAACGGTTGTTGTTGCTGTTGATTGCCCACCATGGCGAGGCCGTAGGGCGTGAACTGATATTCAAGAAGGTCTGGGACGATTACGGCATGGTGTCCAGCAATAATAATCTTAATCAGTGCGTCAGCAAATTGCGTCGGGTGATTAAAAACCTTGGCGTCGAGGATGAGGTCATTGTTACGGTTCCTAAAGTGGGCTTTATGTTGCGTGATGAGATTACCATCGAGTCTTATGAGGACGCGGAAGATATTCACGACGCGGAGCCTGCCGCGGCTGTGCCGGGATCTGCGGCCGCAGCGACGGTCAATCTGGCGTCCGACACCGTCATCGACGGGGCCTCTTCTCATCTTGGTTATTCCCGCCGTGGGTGGCTGATGTTCAGCGCGATGGTTCTGGGGGGGATCCTCATGGCTATTGCTGTCACGGCCTATTTCAGCGGCTCGGGGGCCCGGCAGGAGAGCTACCTGGGAAAGTCGGGCAACTGTAAGGTTTTCATGTCGTTGCCTGATGCCTCGGCGACGGTCAACGCCAGCCTGAATCGGGACATTCTGGCTTACGCCGCGCACCAAACGGGAGAATGCAGCGGCGATGAGTTTTTGCTGGTGGTGCGCAGCAATCAGGTCAGGGCTTACATTTCCGGCATTTCCCGCTTATTCCTGCTGCGCTGCAAGATCTTGCGCGAACATAAAATGGAGATCTGTTCAGGATTGGAAAGCGACAATGCCGAGTTTATTAATTGACCATTGATAGCCGCTGCCCAACGCGATTGAAGGGCGGTGGATATGACAAAAATATTACAGTGTTGAAATAGAACGTTCGACTTTCATTTGGCGGGTTGCCGTGTGGCGCTTACGAGAGGTATTTCCCTTTCTCTACCGCTTTCTACCTCATTATGGTGATTATGTATGGTTAAAGCCGATTTCGGTGATGCGCTGCTATTTTTTGAACCCAGCTATTTAGTGAGAAGAGGAATGGAAGCATTTCTCGTTACCCAATCAAGTGACAGCTATTTTATCGACACCTTGAGGGAGCTGGAGGGGGTATTGAAAGAGGGAAAGCCTCGCGCGCTTATTATGGAGTTATATCATCAGAGAGAATATTTGTATGATGTATTACGGTTCGTTCTGACGGCAAAAAATGTTTGGCCGGAAATTCCCTTGGTGATTTTCACCGCGGTAGAACACCCCGGTATATTAGCGTTGTTGGCGGCGGATGCGCGCATAGCGATAGTGGCAAAGGAGGAGCCATTGCATTGCCTGAATGACGCCATTGCGGCTGCGGGTGAGTTCTCCGGCTATCGTTCCCCGCATATTCGCGCCCGGCTGGTGCATTCGGCAGCCGCATTATCTGACAGTGAATGGCGAGTTTTGGCCATGATGGTTGCCGGTGCATCTCCAGGCAGCATCGCCAACGTGACCCGGCGAAGTTACAAAACCATAAGCTCCCATAAACTGAATATTATGCGAAAACTGGGCCTCAATCAGGCCGGCTTTATGCGGCTTATTCTTTCCCTGAGAACCCGATACCCTTCCTGACACAGGGCGAGAAGCCCCCCCTTTTTCTCTACAGCGGCCGATCTGGATTGGCTGCTGCCCCCTGCGTAAATCCAATCAATCTTTTCCCTCAGCGAACAACGCCGACGCTGAAATTTTGCACGGCCATGGGAAGGGCGAACAGAGCGTACTTGTGGTTAAACAATACCCGCCTTGCCGGGGTTAAACCACAATGTGATTGTGCTTTCATCAAAGGCTTAACCCGCTTTTTAATGTGATTGATGGGGGTTAAAACATTAACGGCGGGATTTAAATCTAAATATTTGAACTTTAATAGTTAATGATTCTTTTTTGATCGGCCGGGGATATTCTTGTGGCGTCAAGCAGACTGGCTAAACGCAGTGATGCAAACGGCTGGCTGAGAATGGACGAAAGAAAGAAAACATATTCAACATTGAAGGGAGTTATACCATGAAGAAAATGACACTGGCTCTGGCGATCGTTTCCGCCTTTGCAGCGGTCAGCACTGCTCAAGCCGCCGACGTTACCGCTCAGGCGCTGGCAACCTGGTCTGCGACCGCCAAGAAAGACACCACCAGCAAACTGGTTGTGACGCCGATTGGCAGCCTGGCCTTCAACTATGCAGAAGGCATTAAGGGTTTCAACAGCCAGAAAGGCCTGTTTGACGTCACCGTGGAAGGCGATACCACGGCCACCGCTTTCAAACTGACCTCAAAACTGGTCTCCAATACGCTGACTCAGCTGGATACTTCCGGTTCTACGCTGGAAGTCGGGGTGAACTATAACGGTGCGGTGGTCGGGAAAACGGCTGAAACCACCATGATCGACACCACCGCCGGCATTTTGGGCGGCAATCTGAGCGCCCTGTCCAACGCCTACAACCAGGCCGGCCGCACCAGCGCGCAGGATCAGTTCACCTTCAGCATCATCGGCGCGACGTCAAACGGCACCACCGCCGTCACGGATTTCAGCACGCTGCCGGAAGGTATCTGGAGCGGCGACGTCAGCGTCGAGTTCAACGCGACCTGGACTTCCTAATCCCCCGAACGATCTGCATCTGGCAGGGGGGAGACCTCCTGCTATTTATCGCTCATCAACGCCAGTGGAATACCGCAATGACACGCTTTTCTCTCGCCGTCACCCTGATGTTAATGCTGCTGCGGCCGGCTTTGGCGCTCGATGTGGGTGAGATCAGCGCCTTCATGCCTGGCGACAGCGCGCGCCTGAGCAAGGAAATCAAAAACACCACCGACAGCGGCCGGCTGGTGACCATCAAGATCGAACGCATTTCCAGTCCCCTGGCCTCCGGCACGGTGATCCCGATGAGCAGTCGGGATGAAATGCTGCTGTCGCCCGCCAGCCTGATCTTGCCGGCCAACGCCAGCGATGTGATCCGCTTTTACTACAAGGGGCCGAATGATGCCCAAGAGCGTTACTACCGCATCGTTTGGTTCGATCAGGCGCTGAGCGAGGCGGGGCAAAACTCGGCTCGGCGTAATGCCGTGGCCACCACGTCGGCGCGCATCGGCACCATTTTGGTGGTGGCGCCTCGGCAGGATCGCTTCGCCTATCAGTTCGCCAACGGACGGATCAAAAACACCGGCAACGCCACGTTCAAAGTGGTGGCCTACGGCAATTGCAGGAACAAGCAAGACGGCAGCGACTGCAAGGAAAACTATTTTGTGATGCCGGGGAAGGATCGCGCCTTCAGCAAGGTTGACGTCAACGATAAAAAAGGACGCGTCGCGCTGTGGCACGGCGAACAGTTTATCCCGGTGAAGTAATGCGCGCGTTATCCACGATGGATGCAAAACAATCACGCAAGGAGTGGCATGTGAACGCTGTGCTGTTGAGAACGCTTTTGGCTGCCGGTGCGCTGGCGCTCCCGACGCTGTTGCCTGGCCGGATGGCGATGGCGGCCGGTTTGACGCAGATTAACGGCGTGCTGATCCCGCACACTTTCAGCCTGGCGTTGCGCGAGGGGATGAGTATTCCGCTGTTGTTGCATTATGAAAAGAGCGATGGCGTCAAAGACGACAGCCGCATCGGCCATGCCTTTCTCTACCTGGATCAGGACCGGCTAAAGATTCGTCGGGTGACGCTGGAGGATAACGACGACGGCGCCCGGCTGACGGCGGCGATTGCCGGCCAGCTGCAGGCTTTGCAGGATGCGCCATTCGATCGGCAGCAGCATATTCGGATCGCGGACGACGCCTGGCTGGCGCTGGATTTCCGGCAGCTCAACCTGCAGCTGGTGGTGAAGGAATCCGCGTTGGGGACGGTGCTGCGCGCCCGCTCCAGCGACATCGGCGCGTCCAGCGTGGATGCCGTAAGCAGCACGCTGGATTATAACCTCGGGGTCTACGATAACCGGGCCCGCGCCAGCGAAGGCAATACCTCCAGTTATTTATCGCTCAACAGCGTCACGGCGTTGCGCGAACACCACGTGGAGTTGAACGGTTCCATCTACGGTATCGGCAGCGGCGATGAAAACGCCACGCTGTACAAAGCAATGTACGAGCGTGATTTCGCCGGCCGCCGTTTCGCCGCCGGCATGCTGGACAGCTGGAACCTGCAGTCGCTGGGGCCGGTCACGACCATCAACTCGAGCAAGATTTATGGCCTGTCCTACGGCAACCGCGCCAACTCGACGGTATTCGATAATTCCCAATCGCTGACGCCGATCGTGGTTTTTTTCCCCTCGGCCGGCGAGGTGCATCTGTCGCGCGACGGGCGGCTGCTCAGCGTACAAAACTTCACGATGGGCAACCATGAAGTGGACACCGGCAGTTTGCCCTACGGTATCTATGACGTAGAGGTGGAGGTCGTGGTCAACGGCAAAGTGGTCGATAAACGCATGCAGCGAGTGAATAAATTGTTCAGCCCCAATCGCGGTGCGAATGCGCCGCTGGCCTGGCAATTCTGGGGTGGGATGCTGCGCATGGACGACTGGCGCGGCGAAAGGGAACGCCACCGCCCGGCAAAGGACTCTTATTTGCTTGGCGCTTCGGCTAGCGGCAATCTGCAAACGCTTAATTGGGCGCTGTCGGGGTATTCGTTTGACGGCAACGCCGTCGGCGAGAGCCGCGTCAGCCTGCCGGTGACCGAGTCGATTCAGATCAACCTGCAAAACATGGCGGCCTCCGATCGCTCCTGGAGCCTGGTCAACAGCGTCAGCGCCGCGTTGCCCGGCGGCTTCAGCAGCGTATGGATCAATCAGGAGAAAACGCAGATTGGCGATCGTCTGTTGCAAAATGACGCCTATAACCGCGCCGTTGGCGGCAGCCTTAATCTGGGGGCGCTGTGGTCTCCGCTGGGCACCCTGAGCGCCAGCTACAACGACGATAAGAAGAACGACAGTCACTATTACAACGCCGACTATTACCAGAACATCTTTACCGGCCGCTTCGGCACGCTGGGCGTCCGGGCGGGCGTGCAACGCTACAACAACGGCAGCAGCAACGCCAATACCGGCAAGTACATCGCGCTCGATTTTTCACTGCCGATGGGCAACTGGCTCAGCGCCGGCGTTTCCAATCAAAACGGTTACACCACCGCCAACCTGGCGGCGCGCAAGGACATCAAGGACGGGCCGATCCGCACCCTGGGCGCCAACCTGTCGCGGGCGATTTCCGGTGATACCCGCGGCGACAATCGCTTCAACGGTGGTGGCTATGCGCGCTTCGACACCAAGTATTCGGCCGGCACGCTCAACGTCAGCAGCTCCGCCGACGGCTACGTTAACAGCAGCCTGACCGCGAGCGGCAGCATGGGTTGGCAAGGGCGTGATATTGCCATCAGCGGCCGCAACGAAGGCAACGCCGGGATTATCTTCAATACCGGCATTGAAAACGACGGCCTGCTGACCGCACGGGTTGACGGCCGGATGGTGAAGCTGAGCGGCAATAAGAATTACCTGCCTTTGTCGCCTTACGGTCAGTACGACGTTGAGCTGATGAACAACAAAAACTCGGCGGAGAGCTTCGACATCGTCACCAAGCGCAAGAGCAAGCTCACCCTGTATCCGGGCAACGTGGCGGTGATCTCGCCGGAGATAAAACAGATGGTGACGGTGTTTGGCCGCATCAAAGCGGAGGACGGCACGCTGCTGGCCAACGCCTATATCAAGAACCATATCGGCCGCACCCGCACCGATGAGAAAGGCGAATTTATCATGGACGTCGACAAGAAATTCCCGGTTATCGATTTTACCCACGGCGGCAATCAGACATGCGAAGTGGATTTGGATCTCAGCAAGGCGCAAGGCGCCGTGTGGGTCGGCGACGTGATCTGCACCGGGCTGAAAACCTATGCAGGCAATATGTCATCCGGGGAGTCTGACCATGAGAGCTAACGTTGCGCTGTTGTTGTTGGCGCTGGTCGCCCCCGCGCTGCAGGCGGCGGTCAGCCAGACCAACTGGCCGGATGCGGCGGTCATGAAATTTGTCTTCGTGGAGAACAACGCCGACGACAACTTTTTCGTCACGCCGGCCGGCGGGCTGGATCCGCGCATGACCGGCGCCAATAAGTGGACCGGGCTGAAATACGGCGGTTCCGGCACTGTCTATCAGCAGAGCCTGGGGTACGTGGATAATGGTTATAACACGGGGCTGAATGCCAACTGGCGCTATGACATGTGGCTGGAAAATGCGCCGATAAAGAATCCGTTCCTCGGCCTGCGCTGCATCAACTGGTATGCCGGTTGCAATATGGATACCAGCTTGATTCTGCCGCAGACCACCGACGAAAAGGGATTTTACGGCGCCGTGGTTACGCCCGGCGGCGCAAAATGGATGCACGGCATGATGTCGCCGAGCTTCTATCAGTATCTGAAGCAGATGGCGGCGGGCGAAGCTTTCAGCATGCAGATCAACGGCTGCCAAACGTCGGTGGCTTATGACGCCGCGGCCGGCGGCCGCTGTCGGGATCAGGCCAGCGGCAGCTGGTACAAGCGGACCGTCACGCACAGCAAGGCGGCCCACCTGCGCTTTATCAATACCAACGCCGTATCGGAGGTGTTCGTCAATAGCGATGGGGTGCCGATCATCGGCGAGGGCAATGCCGATTGCAAGAACCAGACCATCGGCGCTCGCTCAGGCATCATGTGCAAGATGGTCAGCTACGATTTGCAGACCGACGGCAGCGTGAGCAATACCTCGATTCATATTTTCCCGGCGATTAACCATGCGGCGCTGTCCTCAGCGGTGAACGCCGCCGATCTGCAGTTCAGTCTGAACGGCAACACCTGGAAAAACACGTCGGGCACCGGCAGCTACTATACGTTTAACGAGCTGAAGAGCAGCAACGCCGTCTATGTGTTCTTCTCCAGTAACTTCTTCAAACAGATGGTCGCGCTGGGGATTTCCGACAGCGGCACTCGCGATCTGATCAATTTCCGTTTTCAGAACACCACCTCGCCGGAGTCGGGATGGTATGAGTTTTCCACTTCAAACCAGCTGATTATCAAGCCGCGCGATTTCAGCATCAGCATTATTTCCGATGATTACGACAACAGCCCACACCGTGAAGGCTATGTCGGCCCGGCGGAGCCGGCGCTGGAGTTCGGCTACTTCGTGACCACCAGCGGCAAAACCGCCGCCGATCAGGTGAGGGTGATGGCGACCGGGCCGACTCAGGCGATCAATGGGGTGAACTATTGCCTCTTTTCTTCTGCGGATAACACTACCCAGGTGCCGTTCCCCGCCACACTCGGCATCACCACCAGCACCAACGGTCAGCAGAGCTTCGCCGCCGGCTGCGATGGCCAGTGGCACGACATGACCAATGCGCTCTGGAGCAGCACGCCGTGGAATGATATCTCCGGTGAAGTGGGGGTGCTGAACAAGACCCACGTGACCTTTAGCATTCCGATGAACAATCCGATCTCACTGAGAACCGTCGACGGCAACGGTTGGTATGGCGACGTCAGCGCCGCCGGTGAAATTCATGTCGAAGCCACCTGGCGCAACATCAATTAAGGGCAGGGCGTGAAACTTGTGCTGATAGGGTTGCTGTGTTTGTCCTTCCCCTTTACCGCCGCCGCGATCAATGTCGGTACCCTGACGTTTGCCATGGATCAGGATCGCTCATTCACCGCCAAGCGGGTGTTGAATAACAACCGCAGTGCGCGCCTGTATCAGGTGAGCATTCGCGCCATCGATCGGCCGGGAGAGCGCGAGGTGCGCAGCCGGCCGGCGGACGGCGAGCTGCTGTTCGCACCGCGCCAGCTGACGCTGCAGGCCGGGCAGGCGGAGTACTATAAGTTTTTCTATCGCGGGCCGCAGGATAATCGCGAGCGTTATTACCGGGTATCATTTCGCGAAGTGCCGACCCGACTGTTCGAGCCGGGGCCGCGTCGGGGCGCCGGCGTCAACCTGGAGCCGATCGTGGTGATGGACACCATTCTGGTGGTGCGCCCGCGTCAGGTAAACTTTGCCTATCGGCTCGATACCCAGCGCGGTACGCTCACCAACACCGGCAACACCTACTTCAAGTTCCTGCTCAAGCCGGGCTGCAACAGCACGGATGAAGAGGGCGTCACCGAATACCTGCGCCCCGGCGATACGCTGACCCATGCCGGTATTCGGCTGAAGGGGCAGAAATTCATTATCTATAACGACAAATTTATCAGCGTCGATCGCAGCTGCCTCGATTAACGCGGCGGAATGGCAAAGCGGAAGCAGGCGCCGCTTTGCGCTTGTTCGATCAGCTGAATATCGCTGTCGTGCAGCTGCAGAATGCGCCGCACGATCATCAGGCCCAGTCCGCCGGAAGGGCGCCGGGCGCCGCTCAGGACAGACGGGCGCACGAACAGATCGGCGCGCAGCGTCTGCGGAATGCCGGGGCCGCTGTCGCTGACCTGCACCATCACTCGATCGTCCTGCCGCCACAGCCGCACGCCGATGTCGCCGCCGGGCGGCGTATGGCGAATGGCGTTGTCCAACAGGTTGGTCAGCACCCGCTCAATCATGCTGAGATCGGCGAACACCGGCGGAATGCCGGGGGGAATGTCGGCATGCAGCCGCTGGTTGCGCGCCTCCGCCGCCAGCTCGAACTTTTGGAACACGTCCTGCAACAGCTCGCTGAGGGAAAAAGGCTCTTTCTGCGGTTTCACTACGCCGTACTCCAGCCGCGCCAGCTCGAACAGCTCCTGTGCCAGCTTGCCCACTTTGCGGCTCTGCGCCAGCGCGATCTCCAGATAGCGCCGCCGATCGGCTTCGCTCAGGGTGGCGGACTTGACCGACAGCGTCTCCAGATAGCCGTGCAGCGAGGTGAGCGGGGTGCGCAGATCGTGCGAGACGTTGGCGATGAACTCACGCCGCAGCCGATCCTGCTGCGCCAGCGTTTGCCACTGTTCGGCAAGGCGCTGCGCCATGCGGTGGAAGGCCTGCTGCAGCTGGCTGACTTCGTCGCGCCCGGCCCGTACCGCCGGCAGCGCCGCGTAGGCCTGCACCGCCTCGATGCCGCCGCTGTCCAGCGCGCTGACCTGCCGGGTCAGGCGACGGATAGGGCGCGTTACCCAATAAAACGCGAAGCCGCCGGCCAGCAGGCTGAACAGCACCATCAGCCCGGAGGTCCACAGCGCCATCCTGACCGCCGAGTTGAACTGGGCGTTGCTGGCCAGCGCCGTGTACTCTTCGCCGAGCAGCACCACGTACAGATAGCCTTCGATCCGGCCATCGACCTTAAGCGGCGCGACGCTGAACACCTTACGCCCGTCCACGCTGCGCGGATCGTCGCCATACACCGGCATCGGCGCGCCGCCGAGCAGCGCCTGCAGCGGCGGCAACGCGACCCGCTGCCGCTTCAGATGCCCGGCCGGCGCGGCGTTGCCGATAATCGCGCCCTGCTTGTCGAGCAGGTAAACCTCAACGCTGGGGTTCACCGCCATCAGTTGATCGAACAGGGTATGCACCGCCTGCGGATCCGGCCCGTTCACCCCCAGCAGCGGGTTGCTGTCGGCGATATGCTGCGCCAGGTTGCCGGACAGGCGCTGGATCACCGCCTGGCTGTACTGGGTGCTGCTGCGCACCTGCATCCAGCCGGAAAAGGCGCAGCCGATGACGATCAGCAGCGCGAAGATCAGCGTGAGGCGCTGCGCTAACGTAAGGTTTTTCATGGCTCACTCTTGCGGCGCGGCCGCGAATTTATAGCCCATGCCCCACACCGTGAGGATGCGCTCGGGTTCCGCCGGGTTGCGCTCGATCTTGATGCGCAGCCGGTTGATATGGGTGTTGACGGTGTGCTCATACCCCTCGTGCTGATAGCCCCAAACCTGATTCAACAGGCTCAGGCGCGAGAATACCTGGCCCGGGTGGCGGGCGAAAAAGTACAGCAGGTCGAATTCGCGCGGCGTCAGCTCGACCGGCTGCTGGTGCAGGTGCACTTCGCGGGCGATGGGGTCGATGGTCAGATCGTTGAAGCTGAGTACGCCGGCGTCCATGCGCAGGTTGCGGCTCATCGCTTCCTGGCGGCGAAACAGCGCCTTGACCCGCGCCACCAGCTCCAGCATGGAGAAGGGCTTGGCCAGATAGTCGTCGGCGCCCAGCTCCAGCCCCAGCACGCGGTGCACCTCGCTGGAGCGCGCGCTGGTGATGATGATCGGCGTGTAGCGCGTCATGGTGCGCGCCCGGCGGCAAATCTCCAATCCGTCCACGCCCGGCAGCATCAGATCGAGGATGAGGGCGTCCCAGCCGCCCTGTTCCAGCATCGCCATGCCCCGGTTGCCGTCGGCGGCGTGGCTGATGGCGTAACCCTCGTCGCGCAGATGCAGCTGCAGCAGTTCGGCGATGTCGCCGTCGTCCTCGACGATCAAAATTCGTTTTGGCTTGTCCATTCTCATTACCGCTGATTGCCCGTTTCTCTCTGAAGTCTACACAACCCCCACCGGCGGAGTTATCACATTTTATTTAACTTTGCGTGAGGTCTTGGGGAACAAATCCGGGGAATACTCGGCTCATCGCCTCATTGGTCGCCAGGAGTTCGCATGAGCCTCACTCTCACCCCGGAACAACGCCAGACGGTGCATCCGCTGTGGCTGCGGTTGACGCACTGGCTGAATGCGCTGGCGATGCTGATCATGGTGACCAGCGGCTGGCGCATCTACAACGCCTCGCCGCTGTTCAACTTCAGCTTTCTCAATGAGCTGACGCTCGGCGGTTGGCTGGGCGGCGCGCTGCAGTGGCACTTCGCCGGCATGTGGCTGTTCGGCGTCAACGGGCTGTGCTACCTGCTGATCAACCTGGCCAGCGGGCGTTTCAAACGCAAGTATTGGCCGCTCAGCCCACGGCAGTTTCTCGCCGATATAGGTGCCGCGCTGCGCGGCAGGCTGCAACACGCCGACCTGCGCCACTACAACATGGTGCAACGCGTGGCCTATCTGTCGGTGATGATCCTCGGCGTGATGAGCGCGCTGTCCGGGCTGGTGCTGTGGAAATCGGTGCAGTTTCCGCTGCTGCGCACGCTGCTCGGCGGTTATGAGGCGGCGCGCTATATCCACTTTTTTGCCATGTCGGCGCTGGTGGTCTTCGTCGCGATTCACCTGGTGATGGTGGCGCTGGTGCCCCGGACGCTGCTGGCCATGCTGCGCGGACGCTAAGGAGTGAATGATGGAAAAGGATAAACAGATCATGACGATCATTGAAGGGCAGGCGATCGTCAAAGAAGCGCAGCGGCTGTTGAGCGCGCCTTCGCGCCGCCGCTTTCTGCGCAACGGCCTGACGCTGGGCGGCATCGCCATGCTCACCGGCTGCGATCTCAGCGATAACGCCAACGTCGAACAGGCGCTGAACCGCATCTCGCGCTTCAACGATCGGGTACAGGGCTGGCTGTTCAATGGCGATCGCCTGGCGCCGGTCTACCCGGAATCGATGATCACCCGGCCGTTCCCGTTCAACGCTTTCTACGCCGAGGAGGACGCGCCGGACATCAACGGCGACGATTACCGGCTGGAGGTGGCGGGACTGGTGCAGGACAAACGCGCCTGGAGCCTGCCGCAGCTGCACCGCATGGCGCAGGTCAGCCAGGTGACGCGCCATATTTGCGTCGAGGGCTGGAGCGCCATCGGCAAGTGGGGCGGCGTGCCGTTCGCGACCTTTCTCAAGGCGATCGGCGCGGATCTGAGCGCCCGCTACGTCAGCTTCAAATGCGCCGACGATTACTACACCAGCATCGACATGGCCACCGCGCTGCACCCGCAGACGATTATTGCGCTGACCTATGACGGCCAGATCTTGCCGCGCAAGTACGGCTACCCGATGAAACTGCGCATGCCGACCAAGCTGGGTTACAAGAACCCGAAACACATTCAGGTGATCGAGGTCACCAACCGCTTCCCGGGCGGTTACTGGGAAGACCAGGGTTACAACTGGTTTGGCGGCAGCTGAGGCGGCCGCCTGCCATTCTCCGGCACCCCGGTGCCTTTGACATGACGGAAGGAAATACCATGAAAAAGTTATTCGCAATGATGATGTGCAGCGCGCTGATGCTGGGCGTGGCCGGTGCCAACGCCGCCGATGGCATGAGCAAAGACGCGATGAAAAAGGACGGCATGAGCCAGATGTCGCACGACGGCATGAAGAAAGCGTGCATGGGCAAGGACTGCATGAAGAAAGACAAGATGGGCAAAGACGCGATGAAAAAGGATGGCATGGCGAAAGACGGTATGGCCAAAGACGGCATGAAGAAAGACGAAATGAAGAAGGACGCGATGGGGCACTAAGCCGCCGCACCCCGCGGCCGCAAGCGGGCGATCCGCGGCGGCCGTGGGCAACATAAGGAGAGAGGATGATGCTGGCGACATGGCTGCGGCGCTTTCAGCGCTCGAACGGGGACGTTATCTTTATGCGCGCGGCGCTGGTGGTGATCTTCGCCGCCTTCGGTTACGCCAAGTGGTTTGATTACGAGGCGCAGGGGCTGGTACCGCTGATCGGCAACAGCCCGCTGCTGAGCTGGATGCATCAGGCGTTCGGCATCCGCGGCGCCAGCTATGCGCTGGGCGTCGCCGAGTGGAGCTTCGGCTTGCTGCTGCTGGCGGGATTCTGGTCGCGGCGGCTGGGGTTGCTGGGGGCGATCGGTTCGACGGTAACCTACCTAACTACGCTGACGCTGATCTTTTCCACGCCGGGGGCCTGGGAGCCTTCCGCCGGCGGTTTTCCGGCCATGGCCGGCGCCACCAGCTTTTTAATCAAGGATCTGGTGTTGCTGGCCGGTTCCCTGGTGCTGCTGAAAGCCGACTTGCCGGCCGAGCAGGCATAAAAAAGGGCGTAGCCTGGCTACGCCCTCTCGTGATTTATCGATCGTCACATATCCGGGAAGGTCAGGGTGCCCCCCGGCGCTTCGCGATGAATGTGCAGGAAGTTCAGGTGCTTCTCGTACTGGTCGAGGATATCGCCAATCACCTGTTCCTTGCTGTAGTCCATCAGGTCGTTGCCCTGGGTGCCTTCCATCAGGAAGGTTTCCAGCCGGTAGTAGTGCGACTTGCCGGAGCGGGCGCGGTAGGTGAAGCCCGGCACCGAGTAGCGCATCGGCCAGATCTGATAGATAAAGTTCTGTTCCTCGCCCAGGCGCACCAGCAGCTCCAGGTGGTTCAGACGCTCGTCTTCGGTCGGCGGCACTTCGCTGAACTCCACTTTCGCGCCGCGCAACTCCAGCTCGCGCGCCACGTCCTGCATCGCCGGACGGCAGACTTTATCCAACATTTTCTGCGTGTACTGGGTGCCCGGATAGTTCATCACCCGCGACAGGCGCTGTTTCCAGTTGAGCACGTCGTGGCTGGAGACCGGCACCGGCGCCAGGGTGCTGAGCGCGCTGGCCTTGCGGTAGTCTTCCACCCGCAGCGATTTGTACAGCCCGGCCATCACGAAGAAGATCACGAAGCTGAACGGCAGGCCCATGATCACCGTGGTTTTCTGCAGCGCCGGCACGCCGTCGGTCATCAGCATGCCGATGGTCAGCAGGCCGATGGCCACCGACCAGAAAATCCGCAGCCAGTTCGGCGCATCATTATTGATGTCGGCCAGGCGCGAGGTGAAGTTGCCCAGCACCAGCGAGCCGGAGTCCGCCGAGGTGACGTAGAACAGCAGGCCGGTGATGGTGGCCACCGAGGCGCTGAAGGTGAAGCCGGGGTATTGCGCCAGCAGACTGTAGAAGCCGCGCTCCGGGAACTGCATCACTTCCTGCGCAAACTCGGCGTTACCGTGAATGATCTGGTACAGCGCGCTGTTGCCGAAGATAGACAGCCACAGCAGGGTGAACACGAACGGTATGATCAGCGTGCCGACCACGAACTGGCGAATGGTGCGCCCGCGCGAGATTCGCGCCAGGAACAGACCGACGAACGGCGACCACGCCACCCACCAGGCCCAGAAGAACAGCGTCCAGTTGTTCATCCATTCCACCGGCCGATCGAAGGCGAAGCTGTTGAGCGTCATGCCCATAAAGCGATTGACGTAATCGCCGACGTTGAGCACCAGCGCGTTGAGCAGGAACTCGGTGTCACCGAAGAACAGCACGAACAGGATCAGGCCCAGCGCCAGCAGCACGTTCAGCTCGGACAGGATGCGGATGCCCTTGTTGACGCCCGAGGTGACCGAGATGGTGGCCATGATCACCGACAGCAGGATCAGCGAGCCCTGCACCGTCAGGTTTTCCGGGATCTCGAACAGCACCTTGAGGCCGTAGTTGAGCTGCACCACGCCGATGCCCAGCGTGGTGGCGATGCCGAAGATGGTGCCGAGCACCGCGGCGATGTCCACGCTGTGGCCGATCGGGCCGTTGATGCGCTTACCGAAGATCGGGTACAGCGCCGAGCGGATGGTCAACGGCAGATTGTAGCGATAGCTGAAGTAGCCGAGGGCGATGCCCATCAGCGCATACATCGACCAGCCGGTCAGGCCGTAGTGGAACAGCGTCCAGACCATCGCCTGGCGCGCGGCTTCCAGCGTTTGCGCGTCACCTTCCGGCGGCATCATGTACTGGGTTACCGGCTCGGCGACCGAGAAGAACATCAGGTCGATGCCGATGCCGGCGGCGAACAGCATCGCCGCCCAGCTCATCAGGCTGAATTCCGGCTTGGACTGCTCCGGCCCGAGCTTGATCGAACCGAAGCGCGAAGCGGCGATAAACACCACGAACACGATGTACAGCGTCGCCGCCAGCAGGTAGTACCAACCGAAGGTGGCTGACACCCAATTCAGCGTGCGGGTGATCCACTGCCCGGAGAAGTCGGTGAAAAAGATGGTCATCAGCGAGAAGGCCAGGATCAGCCCCGCCGAGGTGAAGAAAACCACAGGGTTGAGGCGGTCCTGCTGCGGTTTGGAGGCGGTTTCGTGGGTTGTCATCGTCATCCTCTGAACTGAGAAAATCGTGCCGCTCCGCATTCCGGGGCGCGTTGGCCTCTGGAAAACGGGCGAATGAAGGCGGCGGCCGTCTCCGTAGAGGAGGGCCTGAATGATGCCGCTTTCGCCTGTTAATGAAGCGCCGGCGCGCTTCGCGGCGGGAACCGCTTACAGCCACTGATTTTGGTCAGATTCGTTAATTACCTCACAAAAATCAGCCAGTTCCACAACCAGATAGTACAAATTTTTAACCAGGCGGCAATAAAATATATGCAATTTTTATTGAACGTTCAATCAAAAAAAAGTTTAATAGTCCTCATGATGACCTGAATCACGGGCGAAACGGCAGTGAAATTTGCCCGCTGAGATAAGGCCGAAGTCGGTTTTGTGAGAGTCGAAATATGCCAAAGGTAGGAATGCAGCCAATCAGAAGGCAGCAGTTGATTGATGCCACGCTCGCCGCGGTAAACGAAGTGGGAATGCATGACGCCACCATCGCGCAGATCGCGCGGCGGGCCGGCGTTTCCAACGGCATCATCAGCCATTATTTCAAGGACAAGAACGGCCTGCTGGAAGCCACGATGCGCTATCTGATCAGCCATCTGGGCGAGGCGGTGAAGCTGCGCTTGCAGGCGCTGACCGATAACAGCCCGGCGGCGCGGCTGCAGGCGATCGTCGCCGGCAACTTCGACGACAGCCAGATCAACAGCGCGGCGATGAAGACCTGGCTGGCCTTTTGGGCCAGCAGTCTGCACCAACCGCAGCTCAACCGGCTGCAGCAGGTGAACGGCCGCCGGCTCTATTCCAACCTGTGCGCCGAGTTTCGCCGCGTCATGCCGCAGCCGCAGGCGCGGTTGGCGGCCAAGGGGCTGGCGGCGCTGATCGACGGACTGTGGCTGCGCAGCGCGCTGCGCGGCTCGGCGTTCAATCAGTCGCAGGCGCTGGCGCTCACGACCGAATACATCACGTTCCAACTCCGGGGGCAGACGCCGCCCGGAGGATAACCCAAGGAGATCCTATGTCCCGTTTTGGCTTGCAGAAGCTCTATATTCATGGCGCCTATGTAGACAGCACCGCTGGAAAAACCTTCAACGCCATTAACCCGGCGAACGGCGAAGTTCTGGCTGAAGTCCAGGCCGCCGGCGCTGAAGACGTCGATCGTGCGGTGGCCAGCGCGGCCAGCGGGCAGAAGGTGTGGGCGGCGATGACGGCGATGGCGCGTTCGCGCATCCTGCGTCGCGCGGTGGATATTCTGCGCGAGCGTAACGATGAGCTGGCGGCGCTGGAAACGCTGGATACCGGCAAAGCGATGTCGGAAACCACCGCGGTGGACATCGTCACCGGCGCCGACGTGCTGGAGTATTACGCCGGCCTGATCCCGGCCATTGAAGGCGAACAGATCCCGCTGCGCGAAACCTCATTCGTTTACACCCGCCGCGAACCGCTGGGCGTGGTGGCCGGCATCGGCGCCTGGAACTACCCGATTCAAATCGCGCTGTGGAAGTCCGCGCCGGCGCTGGCGGCGGGCAACGCGATGATCTTCAAACCGAGCGAAGTCACGTCGCTGACGGCGCTGAAGCTGGCGGAAATTTACACCGAAGCCGGCTTGCCGGACGGCGTGTTCAACGTGGTGACCGGCAGCGGCGCGGAGGTGGGGCAGTACCTGACCGACCATCCGGGCATAGCCAAAGTCTCTTTCACCGGCGGGGTGAAAACCGGCAAGAAGGTGATGGCCAACGCGTCGGGGTCGACGCTGAAGGAAGTCACCATGGAACTGGGCGGCAAGTCGCCGCTGATTATTTTCGACGACGCCGATCTGGATCGCGCCGCCGATATCGCCATGATGGCCAACTTCTACAGCTCCGGCCAGGTGTGCACCAACGGCACCCGCGTCTTCGTGCCGGCGGCGCTGCAGGCGCAGTTTGAGGCGAAAATCCTCGAGCGCGTGAAGCGCATTCGCCTCGGCGATCCGACCGACCCGCAGACCAACTTCGGGCCGCTGGTCAGCTTCGCGCATATGGAGTCGGTGCTGCGCTTTATCGAGAGCGGCAAGAACAGCGGCGCGCGCCTGCTGTGCGGCGGCGAACGCGTCACCCACGGCGAATTCGGCAAGGGCGCTTACGTGGCGCCGACGGTATTCAGCGACTGCCGCGACGACATGGAAATCGTGCGCGAGGAGATCTTCGGGCCGGTGATGAGCATTCTCAGCTACCAGAGCGAAGAGGAAGTGGTGCGCCGCGCCAATGACACCACCTTCGGCCTGGCTGCGGGCGTGGTGACCAACGATCTGGCTCGCGCACACCGCGTGATCCACCAGCTGGAAGCCGGTATTTGCTGGATCAACACCTGGGGCGAGTCGGCGGCGGAAATGCCGGTCGGCGGCTACAAGCAGTCCGGCGTTGGCCGCGAGAACGGCCTGACGACGCTGGAACACTACACCCAGATCAAATCGGTGCAGGTTGAGCTGGGCGAATACGCCTCGGTATTTTAACTATCCCCGTCGTCTTTCAAGCTACAGCGTTGTTGGCTGCGAGCGCAGACCCCAGTCACTTACTTGAGTAAGCTCCTGGGGCTCTGCGCCCTTGCCGCCTAGCTGTAACTCGAAATCCATAGGGGATATATCTTTTTCGCATCCAAAACTGCCTTGTTATATTCAGCATGCGGAATTCAAGCCATTCGCATCATTCAGGCATACGAATATTTAGGAGATAATGAATGGAATTTGACTACATCATTATCGGTGCCGGTTCCGCCGGCAACGTGTTAGCCACCCGATTGACCGAGGACGCCGACGTCAGCGTCCTGCTGCTGGAAGCCGGCGGCCCGGATTACCGGATGGATTTCCGTACCCAGATGCCGGCCGCGCTGGCGTTTCCGCTGCAGGGCCGCCGCTATAACTGGGCGTATGAGACCGATCCTGAGCCGCACATGAACAATCGCCGGATGGAATGCGGCCGCGGCAAAGGGCTGGGCGGTTCGTCCCTGATCAACGGCATGTGTTACATTCGCGGCAACGCGATGGACTTCGATAACTGGGCCAAGGCGCCGGGTCTGGAAGACTGGACCTATCTGGACTGCCTGCCGTATTTCCGCAAGGCGGAAACCCGCGATATCGGCCCGAACGATTACCACGGCGGCGAGGGCCCGGTGAGTGTCACCACGCCGAAAGCCGGCAACAACGAACTGTTTCACGCCATGGTGGAAGCCGGCGTGCAGGCGGGCTACCCGCGCACCGACGATCTGAACGGTTACCAACAAGAAGGCTTCGGCCCGATGGATCGCACCGTGACGCCGAAAGGGCGCCGCGCCAGCACCGCCCGCGGTTATCTGGATCAGGCGCGTTCGCGGCCGAACCTGAAAATCGTCACCCATGCGCTGACCGACCACATCGTGTTCGACGGCAAGCGTGCGGTGGGCGTCAACTATTTGCAGGGCGACAGCAATCAGCTGACCCACGCCAAAGCGCGGCGCGAAGTGTTGCTGTGCGCCGGCGCCATCGCCTCGCCGCAGATCCTGCAGCGTTCGGGCGTCGGCCCGGCGGCGCTGCTGAAAAGTCTGGATATCAACGTGGTGCACGATCTGCCGGGCGTCGGGGAAAACCTGCAGGATCACCTGGAGATGTACCTGCAGTACGCCTGTAAGAAACCGGTGTCGCTGTACCCGGCGCTGCAATGGTTCAACCAGCCGAAGATCGGCGCGGAATGGCTGTTCAACGGCACCGGCATCGGCGCCAGCAACCAGTTCGAGGCCGGCGGTTTCATCCGCAGCCGCGCAGAGTTCGCCTGGCCGAATATTCAGTATCACTTCCTGCCGGTGGCGATTAACTACAACGGCAGCAACGCGGTGAAAGAGCACGGCTTCCAGGCGCACGTCGGCTCGATGCGTTCGCCGAGCCGCGGCCGGGTGCAGGTGAAATCAAAAGATCCGCGCCAGCACCCGAGCATTCTGTTCAACTACATGGCGACAGAGCAGGACTGGCAGGAGTTCCGCGACGCTATTCGCATCACGCGCGAGATCATGGCGCAGCCGGCGCTGGACGAATACCGCGGCCGCGAGATAAGCCCGGGGCCGGAGGTGCAGACCGACGAGCAGCTGGACGCTTTCGTGCGCGAGCACGCCGAAACCGCCTTCCACCCGTCCTGCTCGTGCAAGATGGGTGAGGATGAGATGGCGGTGGTCGATGGGCAGGGCCGGGTGCACGGCATGGAAGGATTGCGGGTGGTGGATGCGTCGATCATGCCGCTGATCATCACCGGTAACCTGAACGCCACCACCATCATGATCGCCGAGAAGTTAGCCGATCGCATTCGCCAGCGCGCGCCGCTGCCGCGCAGCACCGCCGACTATTACGTCGCCGGCGATGCGCCGGTGCGCAAGCAGTAACCGACACGCCCTCTCGCCGTTGAGGGGGAGGGCCGCCGTAGCAAGCAACCCCTCTCCATATGCTCTTCCCCAAGGCGAGGGGGCAACTCCCTTTTATACCTTATCCCATCATGCCGCCGGCAGCGAGATCGCCTGATCGAAACTGGTGGGCGTCGCCATACGCCACATGCGGGCATAGAACTCGCTTTTGATCTCCGGCTGCAGCAGCGCGCCCGGCTCCAGGTAGTAATAGATATCGGCGTACACCTTGATCTCGGTCGGCGTGATGCGGCGCAGCATATGGTGCGAGGTCAGCTGCTCCGGGCGGCTGACGCCGGCCGCCGCCAGCATGTCCGCCAGCGCTTTCACCGTATTTTGATGGAAGTGGTAGACGCGTTCCGCCTTGTTCGGCACCACCAGCGCCTTTTGCCGCAGCGGATCTTGCGTCGCCACGCCGGTCGGGCAGTGGTTGGTGTGGCAGCTTTGCGACTGGATGCAGCCGACGGCGAACATAAAGCCGCGCGCCGAGTTCACCCAGTCGGCGCCGAGCACCAGCACGCTGGCGATGTCGAAGGCGCTGATGATCTTGCCGCTGGCGCCTACCTTGATCTGGTCACGCAGGCCGCAGCCTACCAGCGTGTTATGCACGAACAGCAGCCCTTCGCGCAGCGGCATGCCCATATAGTTGGAAAGCTCGAGCGGCGCGGCGCCGGTGCCGCCTTCCTTGCCGTCTACCACGATGAAATCCGGCAGGATGCGGGTGTGCAGCATCGCCTTGACGATGGCGACAAACTCCCACGGATGGCCGATGCACAACTTGAAACCGACCGGCTTGCCACCTGACAGCTCGCGCAGCTGCTGGATGAAATGCATCATTTCCAGCGGGGTGGTGAAGGCGCTGTGCGACGCCGGCGAGATGCAATCGACCCCTTCCGGCACGCCGCGGGTGGCGGCGATTTCCGCATCCACCTTCTTCGCCGGCAGAATGCCGCCGTGGCCGGGTTTGGCGCCCTGGCTGAGCTTGATTTCAATCATTTTCACCTGCGGGCTTTGCGCCTGTTCGGCAAAGCGCTGCGGATCGAAATGGCCGTCGGCGGTGCGGCAGCCGAAATAGCCGCTGCCCAGCTCCCACACCAGATCGCCGTTGTTTTCCCGGTGATAGCGGCTGATGCTGCCCTCGCCGGTGTCGTGGTAGAAATTGCCCTTGGCCGCGCCGAGGTTGAGCGCGCGGATGGCATTGGCGGAGAGCGCGCCGAAGCTCATGGCCGAAATGTTGAAGATCGACGCGGAGTAGGGCTGGCGGCAGTCGGCGCCGCCGATGGTGATGCGGAAACTGGTCGGGTCGGCGGCTTCCACCGGCCGCATGGAGTGGCCGATGCACTCATAGCCGGTTTGATAGACGTCCAGCAGGGTGCCAAACGGCTTGTCGCCCATCTCGTTTTTCGCCCGGCGATACACCAGCGTGCGCTGGGTGCGCGAAAACGGGATCTCTTCATTATCCTGCTCGAGGAAATACTGGCGCAGTTCCGGACGGATGAATTCGAAGAAGAAGCGCAGGCGGCCGATGATCGGGTAGTTGCGGCAGATGGCGTGGCGCTGTTGCGTGAGATCGTAGATACCCAGCACCATCAAGCCACCGCAGGCCAGGGCCGGCAGCCAGAACCACGGATGGTTGCGCATCATGATTAAGAAAACCAGGGTGAGCAAGATGCTCAGCACAAAGCAGGTGTAGCGGCTGAATAAGGACGACTTCATAACATCTCCTGATGTTTATTTTAATCCACACGACATGACTCACGGATAATCCGTGTGCAAATCGTAGCCAACAGGAAAGGATGTTGTGTGTCTGTTGCTGCTTTGTCGCCGGTTGTTACATTAATTTAACTTGGCGGGGGAGGGCCGGTTGCCGCGCGGCGTACCGCGCAACAAGCCAGGGCCGGTTATTTGCCGGCGACGAAGATGGTGCTCATGCTGCGCAGCCGCAGCTTTTTCATCGCGCTGTATTTCTGCGAGAAGATGGTTTTTGGGTGCGTACCGCGCTTTTCCGCAATGTGCAGCAGGCTGTCGCCGCGCAGCAGATTGAAGATCACGTCGCTTTCCGCCGGGCTGAGCTCGCGGGTTTTCTGCACTCTGATGCCGCCCGGTTCTTTGCTTTCCAGCAGCCGCTGGATTTTTTCCTGCAGCGAATAAAGCGGAATGCGGGTGGAGACCAACTCGACGGAAATCCCCAGGATCGACAACAGTTTCACCACTCGCTCGTCGTCATAGAACACCAACAGGCGCGTTTTGCTGTTGTACTGCTGGTGCAGGGACACCAGGCTTTCGATCACGTTGACGCTCTGTTCGAGGTTTTGCGAGGTGAAAATCAGCGCGATATCGTGCTTGGTGATCTTCTCTGCTTTGGCGCCGCCGTGCATGAAATCGGAAAACAGGCGGATATCGTACGCGCCGTAGTGTTTCTTCAGCAGCACCGACAGGCCAACATAGCTGTACTTACACTCACTAATCACAAGAACGTTGTTTTTAGACATAGGGCAAACACCAATACCGAGTTAAAAGTATTCAGCTGTAAGAAGCGAGTTCAAATCCTTGATGCTGGATTCCTTCCACAGCTTTCCCTGCAGTGCGTAATATGGCATTTCATCCAGCCATTTCTTGTGTTCGGGAGTTTCAACTCCTTCGATAATTACCTTGTAATGATTAAGGTAAAAGAAGCGCAGTAACGCGCGCATCAAGCCCTCGCCGCCGGACTTTTTCATGAAGTCCCAAAGCAGAAAACGGTCGAGCTTAACGAAGCGGAAATGGCTGTTGTACAACGCGGAAAAACCCGCATAGCCAGAACCAAAATCATCAAGCCAAAATGAATAACTATTCAATGACGGATCGCCGTGCACGCGATCTTTCACCAGCCGGGTTGAATTCTCGCTGATCTCGAAATGAATACAGCGCATAGCGTTAATTCTTTCGGCAAAGTGAGTATTCGCCAGCGATTGCAGGGAATAATCGTCAACATTCAAAGTGGCTATCACTTGGTTTTCATGAAACCAGTGTTTGTATTTATCGATCAGATTGATCTGATCCATCAAAATCTCAATCCGAGTGGCACTGTCGGCGTGGCGAAAGAACTGTTCAGGAGAAAAATGGGCATATTCGCTATTAAACGTAAAGCGAGACAGACATTCAACGGCCAGCAATTGTCCCGATTTCGCGAACATTGGCTGAAAAACATAATTAATGCCGTTATTTTTCTCTCTGAAAGAACCGCTCATTTCCCAATCCTTGGATTGATATTTAACTTGTTGATTTTAAATGATTAAAAAGAAAGTTACTCCGGGTTTATTGGTAAATTTCTTATTTAAAACGTCAGGATGGCCGAAGCGTGTCGACAGACCATTTAACGCGTAATTCGTGCCAAAGTCCAAACGTCGCAATCTGTTACTAAATGTAAATATTCGGGATAATATTCTGATTTTCAGGCCTTAATGCAAAATCTTGAACTCTGCAGCTTTCCCAAACACAGATTATTCCTATTCATATGAATCGTCAACATCGATCGATAGGTATCCGCCGATAGTTTATTCCTATCAAGAGGGGCCTTATGAATGTTTTAAACGATTTAACATTAAGAATATGCTTAGTCTATATTTCGTCCGGCAATGAGTTCATCGAGGCAACGCTCCTTTTCAGCAAGGGAGTGCTATCGCTGAGTGTATGCTCAGTGGCGGCAATATATATATAAGCCCGCCACTGAATCGATTATTTTATTGTTCTATGGAGCTGGAAATGAAAAAAGTATTATTGCCTTTGGCTGCCCTGGTATTGTCTGCAACTGCTTCCAACGCAATGGCAGCAAGCGGCACTGTTAAATTCACCGGTGAAATCAAACAGTCTACCTGCCAGGTAACTAGCGATACTCAGAATAAAGAAGTTTACCTGGGTACTTACCCAACTTCTGCTTTCCAAAACGTGGGTGACAAATCTGCATCTAAAGCTTTCCAGATCTCTCTGGAAAAATGTGATGCCGGCGATTACAGCCTGCGCTTCGACGGTAACACCGTTGCCGGCAACCCAGACCTGCTGTCCGTAAGCAACGTGGGTGGCACTGGCACTGCAGCTACCGGCGTGGGTATCGAAATCACTGACAACAACGGCAAGCCATTCGCTATCGGCGACGGTTCCAACATCAAAGACGACGTAGCGAAAGTCACCATCGCTGCTGACGGTAAAGCGACCTTCAACCTGCAGGCTCGTTACCGTTCATTCGCTGCAGTGACCGCGGGTCTGGCTAACGCCACCAGCCCGTTCACCATCGAATACAAATAATCGTCTTTCAGGACACACACGGCCAAGGATGGCCCGTAGAGGAAACCGATGAAAAAGTTCTTTGCTGCTCTGCTGATGCTGGGCGCCTTTAACAGCTACGCCGGTATCCAGGTAGATGCCACTCGCGTGATTTATAAAGGCGATGACAAATCCGCCTCGCTGCCAATCCATAACGATGCTTCAGAAGCTTATATGGTGCAGACCTGGCTGGACACCGGTGACAGAAACCAAGTGCCGAAAAATCTGCCTGTCGTTGTCGTTCCACCGATTCTGAAATTGGACGCCGCTAAAACTGCAGTTCTGCGCTTTATCTATTCCGGTACGGGTTTACCTCAGGATAAAGAAACTCTGCTGTGGATTAACGTGCAGGAAATTCCACCGGCACCGAAGCAGGAAAACGTGCTTCAGGTTGCGGTGCGTACCCGAATCAAACTTTTTTACCGGCCGGTGGCGTTGAAAACGACGCTGGACGAGCAAGTACAAAACTTGCGTTGGCAGCGTGAAGGTTCACGTCTGCAAGTGATTAACGATGGCCCGCTGCATATCACCTTTGGGGCGCTGCATTTGAAAAACAGCGCGGGCAAGACCGTGGATGTGGACGCCAATATGGTGAACCCGAAAGATCGCTTATCGATCAACATCCCGGCGGGCGTCAGCGTCGGCAACAAGATTGCTTTCAGTTATATCAACGATTTTGGCGGTAGAACGGAAGTCAAGGACGTTCCAGTACAATAAGAGAGACAGGGAATGGCAAATCAACGAAAAGTAGCAGGCGGAACGACGCGGCTGACACAGCTGATCCGAATTGCAATCATTGCCGCCAGTGCGCCGATGTTATGGAGTGAAGCGGCGCTGGCAGAGTTTAACATGTCGTTTATTCACGGCGATGAAAACCTGAGCAACGCGGAAGCGGTCGCCCAGGGCGATGCTTTGCAACCGGGCGTTTACCCATTCGACATCTACGTCAACCTGACTCAGGTCGATCATAAGGATGTTACTTTTCGTCAGGCTAAAGGCCAGGCCGCGTCTCAACCCTGCTTGAAAGTTGAAGACCTGCGCAACTACGGCATCAAACTGCCGGAAACGCTGCAGGCCGGCAGCTGCGTTGATCTGCCTGCGTTGATTAAAGACGCCACCGTCAGCTATGACGCGGCGGTGCAGCAGATCAACATTTCCGTGCCTCAGACCATGATGGATCTGAGCGCTATCGGCGCGATCCCGCCAAGCATGTACGATGAAGGCATCAACGCGCTGTTCGCCAACTATAACTTCAACTACAACAAGAACAGCTATCGCCGAGATGACGCCGACGACAGCGAGTACATGTTCCTCGCGTTGAACAGCGGCCTTAACCTGGGCAGATGGCGCCTGCGCAACAACTCCACCTGGGACAAACAGAGCGGCAGCAGCAGCAACTGGACTAACGTCTCTTCCTGGGCCGAGACCGACATCGTGCCATGGCGCAGCCGTTTGGTGATGGGGCAGGCGAGCACCAACAACAGCGTGTTCAACAGCTTCCAGTTCCGCGGGGTGCAACTCTCCAGCGTTGACGACATGCTGCCGGACAGCCTGCGCGGTTATGCGCCGGTGGTGCGCGGCGTGGCGGCAACCAACGCCCGCGTCGAAATTCGCCAGAACGGTTACGTCATCTACAGCACCAACGTCGCGCCGGGTCCTTTCGAGATCCACGACGTCTATCCGCATACCAACAACGGTGACCTGCAGGTCACCGTGAACGAGGCCGACGGTTCGCATAAAACGTTCAGCGTCGCCTACTCTTCCGTGGCCAACATGCTGCGAGAAGGCATTTGGAACTTCCAGCTGACTGCCGGTAAATACCACACCGGCGATGGCGGTTATCAGCCGAAGCTGATCCAGGGCACCGCGGCATACGGCATGAACTATGGCCTGACGCCGTTCGGCGGCGCCATCATCGCCGAACACTACCGTTCCGCCGCCGTGGGTATCGGTAAGAGCCTGGGATCGTGGGGTGCCATCTCCGTGGACGGTTCGATCTCCGATACCGAGCTGGCGAACGGCGATCGCAAACAGGGGCAGAGCTTCCGTTTCCTGTACTCCAAGTCGCTTAACCAGATGGGTACCAACTTCCAGTTGGCGGGCTATCGCTATGCGACTTCCGGTTATTATGATCTCAGTGATGCGGTCCAGGAGCGCAACCGCTGGCGCAACGGCTTTTATGCCAACGATTATTGGGATCCGAACGATCTGCAACCGGGCCAGCCTTCCTGGAGCAACAACCAGAAACGTACCCGATACACTGCGCGCTACGGCAACAAACGCGAACGCGTCGAGCTGTCGCTCAGCCAGCAGCTGTGGGCGGGCGCCAGCCTGTACGCCAACGTGAGCCACCAGAACTACTGGGGCGTGTCCGGCAACGATCGCACGATTCAGCTGGGCTACAACGATGGCTTCAAGCGCATTTCCTACGGCGTTTATCTGCAGGATACGCGCGGCCAGTACGGTTATTCCGATCGCAGCGTGAACTTCACGATGTCGATCCCGCTGGATTGGGGACAGAACAACAACTCAACCACTGCCAACTTCAGTGCGGCGCACAGCAAGCAGAGCGGCGACAGCTACTCGACCGGTATCAGCGGCACCATGCTGGACGACCGTCGCATGAACTACTCGGTCTCCACCGGGCATACGCAGTCCTCCGGTCAGAGCAGCAACCTGAACCTGGGCTACAGCAGCAGCATCGGTAACATCGACGGTAGCTATGCCTATAGCTCGAAATACCGTCAGGAAGGGCTGGGCCTCTCCGGTGGCCTGCTGGTGCACTCCGGCGGCGCGACCCTGACGCAGCCGTTGCAGAACACCATCTTGCTGGTGGAAGCGAAAGATGCCAAAGGCGTGCGTCTGGAAAACCAGCCGGGCGTGACCATCGACCGCTTCGGTTATGCAGTGGTGCCGTCGGCTACCGCTTACCGCTACAACTATGTTGCGCTGCGTACCGAAGACTTCGGCCCGGGCCTGGATGTGCCGGTGGCCAGTAAACAAGTGGTCCCGACCGAGAAATCGGTGGTGAAGGTGAGCTTCGATACCTTCAAGGGCGTCAGCCTGCTGATTCACGCTCGTCTGGGTGATAACGGCTATCCGGCCATCGGTGCCGGCGTGTTCAACGAGTCCGGCCGCAACAGCGGTACCGTGGGCCTGAACGGCGCGACCTATGTCTCCGGGGTGAAAGCGGGTGAAAAACTGACGATCAAATGGGGCCCGAAAGCCGACCAGCAATGCGTACTGCCGATCCCGGCGAACGTGGGCGACAAACAAGTGGCCATGGGATATCAGGAACTGACCCTGCAATGCCAAAAACTGTAAGGTACACCATGAACTTGAGCAAATTAGCACGTAACACACTTCTGTCGGTGGTGGGGCTGGCCGGGTTGGCGATGGCGCAACAGGCGTCGGCGATGCAGTGCCGCTTCGGCAACTCGACCGGCAATAGCAAGCCAACCGGCAGCGTGACGCAGGATATTGACGTCGGCCGTCCGATCGTGCTGGCCGCCAGCGACTTTGTGGCGGGCAACCTGATTTGGCGTTCGCAGAACTTTACCTCCACCTTTACCTGCTGGGATACAGATAGATTCCCACAGGGGGAAAACGCCTACATTTACTGGAACCCGCAAAACTCGTTCGGGGCGCTGGATAAATCGTTGTCTATTGGGGTGTCTATTAATGGCATCGACTATGATTCGGTCAACCTGCTGCAAAGCGGCAAGACGCCGACCGGTCCAAATCTGGGGCCGGGTACGATCCGCACTAACGGCAGAAGCCCGGCTGCGCCGCAGGCGGTGACGGCCACCTATTCGGTGTATATCAAGGCTACCGGGGTGAAACCGCCGGCGGGCAACTTCCAGCCGCTGGCGCGCGCGTCGCTGTTCCAGATTGACGGCGTGGGTGGCCTGAACGCCACCAAAGACAGCAACTTTAACGCCTATATCAAGGGGCTGGACAAGATCCGCGTGATCCAGTGCAACCCGCAGATCACCGTGTTGGCCAACAACGGCGCCAGCGTCGATTTCGGCGTGCTAACCAGCTCCAGTGCCAAAACCGGCACCATCGCCAAGCAGGTGCCGTTCGATATCAAGGCTACCTTGAGCGGCGGCGAATGTGCCGGTCAGTCTTTGCAGGCCAGTTTCAGCAGCACCAACGCCGATCCGTCAGACAACACGCAGATCCTGCCGACCACCAAGCCGGGCGTAGCGATCTTCCTGACTCAGCAGCGTGATACCAATAAAAAACCGATCCCACTGCAAACCAACGTGGATTTCGGCGGCGTGCTGCAGGATAAGCAGAACGAAGTGAAAGAGACCTTTATCGCGAACCTGAAGTGGTTGACCAATACGCCGAAGACCGGGGTGTTCAACGCAACCGCCAACGTCGACGTCACCTTCAAATAATCCGGTGTCGCTTCAATAAAAAAGGGGGCAGTTCTCGCGAACTGACCCCTTTTTTGTGCCTTATGCCGTGCCGCTTAACGCAGCCCCATCCAGCTGGTGCAGACGCCTTCCGGCGGCTTGCCCGCATACCAACGAGGCAGCGTAGGGGCATCGTGGCGCGGTTCGGCCTCCGCCTCTACCGGCTGCGCCGGCCATTCCGCGACGTCCCAGCGGGTGGTGCGGCGATAGACTGCCGGGGTTTTGCCAAACTGTTTCTTGAAGGCGCGTGAGAACGAAGGCTGAGAGTCGAAATGGTATTGCAGGGCGATATCCAGGATCGGGCGTGGGCTGGAACGCAGCGCCTGCGCCGCCTGCGAAAGACGCCGCTCGCGGATATAGCTGCCGAGCGCGTGGCCGGTGGTGCTGCGGAACATGCGCTGCAGGTGCCATTTGGAGTAGCCCGATTTGGCGGCGACGTTATCCAGCAGCAGCGGCTGGTCCAGATGAGTTTCAATCCAGTCTAGTAAATCGTGAATGATATTGACGCGATCCATGGTTTTAGTTCTCCCGCAAAAACGACATTCAGGTCACAGTGACTTAGCTTAATTATCCAAGAATATGCTTTGATAATAGGCGTGAGTGCGCCGTTACGCAAGGGTAAACCGGGGGTAAAAAGGTAGCCAAAAATGCTCTTTGAACGGCAGGGGGATAAAAGAAAGGCCGCATAAAGCGGCCTTTTCAGCAGGAAATGAGTGGAAAATCAGTTAGTTTCCGGCTTCACTTCAATGTAGTTCAGACCCAGTACGCTGCTGGTGTAGCCGCGGATCTTGTTGGTCATCTCGATATCGCCGTTCAGCTTGTGGCCGTAGGACGGGATGATCTCTTTCAGCTTGCTCTGCCATTCCGGCGTCGCCACTTTGTCTTTGAACACGGTTTCCATCAGGTGCAGCATGATTGGCGCAGCGGTGGAAGCGCCCGGCGAAGCGCCCAGCAGAGCGGCGATGCTGCCGTCTTCAGAGCTGACGACTTCGGTGCCGAACTGCAGCACGCCGCCTTTATCTGCGTCTTTCTTGATGATCTGTACGCGCTGGCCTGCGGTCCACAGCTTCCAGTCTTCCTGCTTGGCGTCCGGGAAGTACTCTTTCAGTGCGGCGAAGCGATCGTCGTCGTTCATCATCAGCTGGCCGACCAGGTATTTCACCAGATCGAAGTTATCCAGACCAACGTGGGTCATCGGCATCAGGTTCGAGGTGCTCAGCGAGTGCATCAGATCGAACAGCGAACCGTTCTTCAGGAACTTGCTGGAGAAGGTGGCGAACGGCCCGAACAGCAGCACGCGCTTGCCGTCCAGCATGCGGGTATCCAAGTGCGGCACGGACATCGGCGGCGAACCTACGCTGGCCAGGCCATACACTTTGGCCAGGTGCTGGTTGGCGATCGCCGGGTTGGTGGTGACCAGGAACTGGCCGCCGACCGGGAAGCCGCCGTAGCCGTCGGCTTCTGGGATGCCGGATTTCTGCAGCAGGGTCAGGGACGCGCCGCCGGCGCCGATGAACACGAACTTGGCGTTAACGGTGGTTTCTTTACCGTCGCGGTTCAGATCGGCAACGGTCACGCTCCAGGTCTGGTCGGCGTTGCGCTTGATGTCGCGCACTTCGTGGCTCAGGTTCAGCTTGAACTTGTCGCTGGTGCTCAGCGCGTCAACCAGCTGGTGGGTGATCACGCCGAAGTTAACGTCGGTACCCAGCGGCATGCGGGTCGCGGCGATTTTCTGCGCCGGATCGCGGCCGTTCATCACCAGCGGCGCCCACTGTTTGATTTGCGCAGGATCTTCGGAGTATTCCATGCCGCGGAACAGGGTGCTGTGCTGCAGCGCCGCGTAGCGTTTACGCAGGAAGTTGACGTTGTCGTCACCCCACACGAAGCTCATGTGCGGCACGCTGTTAATGAAGGATTTCGGATCTTTCAGGACAGCGTTCTTCACCTGATAAGACCAGAACTGGCGGGAGATTTCGAAAGACTCGTTGACCTTCACCGCCTTGCTGATGTCGATGGTGCCATCGGCTTTTTCCGGCGTGTAGTTCATTTCGCTGAAGGCGGAGTGGCCGGTACCGGCGTTGTTCCAGCCGTTGGAGCTCTCTTCCGCCACGCCGTTCATGCGCTCGTACATGTCGATGGTCCAGGTTGGCTCCAGCTCATGCAGATAGGTACCCAAGGTCGCGCTCATGATGCCGCCGCCGATCAACACCACGTCGACGGTTTTATTCTTCTCTTCAGCCGCTGCCTGCTGCGTAACGCTAAACAGGCTGAGACTGAAAATCAGGACGAGTAATTTTCTCATTGAATTAAATCTCTTGTGTGTAAATTCTACTCATTGCAGGTGAAAGAATTTAGCGGGAGTTACCCTGGAAAATAATGAAGCCGACCGCCCGGCGTGAGCCGATAGGCAGCGATAATGCCTTTTTGTTAATAGGGTTTTTAACGAAAAGTGAACTATTGCAGGCCGTCCGGATGCAAATTGATCGGTTCACGTTACTGGCGGGGTATTATTGTTTGCGAGAATGTTAAAAACTACTTTTGTAACTAAAAAAAATGAATATAAGCAAAAAACGGCCGGTTGCTGTCGCAGGAATAAACAGAGAGGGGAGAAAGGCCGTATAACCGCGTTATTTCCAGGGGTTAATTGTCGCGCAATTAAACGTTATTTCGTTATCACACAATAATTGCGGTTAAATTGCAAATACGCATCGCTAACCAATAATAAATGGCCGCCGTTGCGGGCGGCCAGGATTCACAAGGCGGTTACTTGATGCCCATCGCATCGCGCATGGTGAAGAACAGATCGGTCTGATCGGTCAACCCCACCACATTGGCGGCGTGCGGGCCATAGGCCGCGACGCGCAGCTGGGTGCCGGTGTGCCCCTGCGATTCTTCTTCCGAGTTGCCGTAGCTGAGGGTCATCGGCGCGCCGTCTTTGGTGGTCAGTGTCTGGGTCAGGCCCGGCGCTTTGGCGTCGGCGGCGACGATCTGGCTGGAGTGCGCGTGGTCGGCGGTGACGATCACCAGCGTGTTGCCGTCGGCGCGGGCGAAGGCCAGCGCTTTTTGCACCGCTTCGTCCAGATCGACGGTTTCACCAATCTGCCCGCACGGGTTGGCGGCGTGATCCTGCTTATCGATCGACGCGCCCTCTACCTGCAGGAAGAAACCGTTCGGGTTGTCTTTCAGCAGCGCGATCGCTTTTTCGGTCATCGCCGCCAGCGTTGGCGTGGCCGCGGTGCGCGCCGGGTTGTTTTCGCAGGTTACCGCCGGCTTGTCGAGGTTGCCGTGATAGCTGGCTTTCGGCCCCAGCCAGCGCACCGGCATGTTGCCGTCGGCGAACAGGCCCAGCAGCGGTTTTTGCTGATTGGCCAGGGTAACGGCCTGCAGTTCATCCGCATTGCTCACCCACTGGTAACCCTGCGCTGCCGCCTGGTCCTTCAGAGATTTTCCTTGCCATTCGCCGCTTTTCGCCAGTTGGTTGAAGGATTTCGCGCCGCCGCCCAGCGTGACGTCGGCGCGGGTTTTCAGCAACTGCTCGGTGATGGAGCCGCGGCCGCCGTTTTCCAGCGCGTTAGCAGCGCATTTCTCGCTGGTTTCCTCCGGGCCGTAGCATTTGCGCGAGGTGACGTGTGACACCAGCGCCGCCGGCGTGGCGTCCTGCAGTTCGGCGGTGGAGACGTTGCCGGTGGCCTTACCGGCCGCTTTGGCGATCTCCAGCAGCGTTGGCTGGTCTTTGCCGTTCACGTCCACGCCGAGCGCGCCGTTATAGGTTTTCACCCCGGTGGCCCAGGCGGTGGCGGAGGCGGCGGAGTCGGTTACGTAATCCGGTTTGTGGGTTTTCTTGTCCAGCGAGTAGTGGGTGTATTGCCCGGTCAGCGGCAGAGCGTCGATACCCTTGAAGTAACCGCCTGCGCCTTCGGCGTAGTTACGCGCGGCGGTGATCTCGGAATCCCCCATGCCATCGCCAATCAGCAGGATCACGTTTTTCACCGTTTTGTCCGACAGCGACGCCTTCAGCGCGGCGGTCTGATCGCCGGCCAGACGACGGGCACCGCCCGGCTCGGTGAGGGTGCCGCGCGCGGCGCGCTCGGTCAGGCCATCGGCATTGGCCGAGGTTTCCGCCGCGATGGCGGAAGAACAGAGCAGGGCGGACAGCACGGCGCCGGCGATCAGGGATACAGCAGGTTGCATGGGGTAAGCTCCTTGTCGTAATACAACAATGTAAATAACATCAAATTGTTACGTAAGGAGAGTAGAGCAGAGGGATGACAATTTTATGACAGCGAAAGACGGGATGGCCCGGCGGCCACCCCGTTTGGCGTCAGGCCGCGCGCGCCGGGATAGACAGCCCGCGCTGCACCGCCGGCCGCGCCAGACCTCGCTCCAGCCACTGCGCGACGCGCGGGAAACTGTCGAACTCCACCAGCTCGCGCGCCTCATAAAAGCCGATCAGGTTACGCACCCAGCCCAGCAGCGAGATATCGGCGATGGTGTAGTCCGCGCCCATGATCCAGTCGCGGCCTTCAAGGCGCGTTTCCAGCACGCCGAGCAGGCGTTTCGATTCGTTCTTGTAGCGCTCCAGCGGCCGTTTGTCTTCATACTCGCGTCCGGCAAACTTGTGGAAGAAACCGAGCTGGCCGAACATCGGGCCGACGGCGGCCATCTGGAAGAACACCCACTGAATGGTTTCATAACGCTGCGCCGGATCCTGCGGCAGGAAACGGCCGCTCTTTTCCGCCAGGTAGAGCAGAATGGCGCCGGATTCGAACAGCGGCAGCGGTCGGCCGCCGGGGCCATCGGGATCGATGATCGCCGGGATCTTGCCGTTCGGGTTCAGCGCCAGAAATTCCGGCGTCCAGGTTTCGTTGTTGCCGATGTCGATCAGGTGCGCTTCATAAGGCAGGCCGATCTCTTCCAGCATGATGGACACTTTGACGCCGTTCGGCGTCGGCAGGGAATAGAGCTGCAGCCGTTCCGGGTGCTGAGCCGGCCAGCGTTTGACGATCGGGAATTGGGTGGAATCGAGCATGGAAACTCCTCGGGTTGGCGGGGTCGCTTAAGCGTACCCCTTGAGTATTGCAGTAAAACTACCCCGCCGCCGGGTTACACCGTGAGCTCAAAATGTGCGGCCAGCGCTTTTTTACCGGCGGGAGTCAGCTGCAGCTCGCGGCTGTCGAGCCGGCGGACGATCCAGCCGCGTTGAATAAAGGCGGCCAGCAGCGCGGCGCCCAGTGCGCCACCGAGGTGAGAGCGGCGTTCGCTCCAGTCCAGGCAGCCGCAGGCGAAGCGGCGGCGGGTGGGGGCGGGGGAGCAATCGACGCCCAGCCGCGCCAGCGCGGCCTGACCGACGTCGCTTAACCGGTAGTCTTCCTCACCGCTCAGCCAGTTCAGCGCATGCAGCCGATCGTGCAGCTTCACCGCCACCTCGCCCGCCATGTGGTCGTAGCAGGTGCGGGCATATTGCAGCGTGGTGGGCGTGCTGCTTTTCACCGACGGGCGCGGTACGCCCGCCAGCGCCATCAGGCCTTCCAGCGCTTCGGCCACCGGCTGACCGGCCAGCCGGAAATAGCGATAGCGCCCCTGTTTGACGCAGGCGATCAGCCGCTGCTCCAGCAGTTTCGCCAGATGCGCGCTGGCGGTGGACGGGGCGACCTCGACCGCCGCGCTGAGCTCGGTGGCGGTGTAGGCGCGCCCATCCATCAACAGGCACAGCATGCGTGCCCGGGTGCGGTCGGCGATGGCGGCGCTCAGCGCCGCTAAACGATCTTCTATGTCGATGTTATGCATACTTCGAGGTTAGGCGAAGTATGACTGCGCGTCCAGCGCTAGCCTGTGGTTATCGCCATCTGGTACCGAGGGAGAAAACCATGTCCGTATGTCCTTATGCCGCCGCGCTCGCCGCCGAGCCGCAGATGCACTATCGCGCCTTGCCGCCCCTGAGCTGGGATAGCGCAGGGCAATGTTGGGTGGCCGCTACGCCGCAGTGGGTGAGGGAAGCGCTGCTCAATGCCGATCTCGGCGTGCGGCCGGCCGATGAGCCGGTGCCGACGGCCTTGCTGGAGACGCCGATGGCGCCGCTGTTCGCCGGGCTGGCGCGAATGCGCGACGGCGAGGAGCATCGCACGCTTAAGGCGGCGCTGCAGCGGGCGTTAGCTTCCTGCGACGATACTCTGATTCAGCAAACTGCGGCACACTGTGCGGCGCGGTTAGCGCCAAAGGCCCCCGAGGCGGCGGCGATCACCCGCTTTAACTACGGGTTGCCGGTCTGCACCCTCGGCGCATTGTTGGGCGTGCCCGAAGCGCAGTGGCAACATCTTATCGACGACAGCCTGGACTTTGTCCGCTGTATCGCGCCCGGCGGCACGCCGCAGCAGCTGGCACGCGGCATTGCGGCGGCGCAGCGGCTCTGTGCCCGGCTGGCGACGGGGAATGGCGTGCTGCGCCAGGCCCTGGTGCGGGAGATCGGCGACGCCCGGCTTGTGTCGGCCAATGCGCTCGGCCTGCTGTTTCAGGCCTGTGAGGCGACGGCGGGCTGGCTCGGGCAGGCGTATTTGCTGGCACGGCAGAACGGCGAAGTGGACACCGCGCTGGATCGGGTGCGGGCGCTGACGCCACCTATCCAAAACACGCGCCGTTTCGTCTTACGCGAGACGCAGCTTGCCGGTTGTACGCTGCGCGTGGGGCAGACCGTCTTGCTGTTGCTCGGCACCGACGGCGAACTGGCCTTCGGCGCAGGGGCACACCGCTGCCCGGGCGAACGCTGGGCGAGGATTATCGCGCGCTGCGGCGTGGCGCATCTGTGTTCGCTGAATATTGATGAGCGGGCGTTGGAATCGGTGCGGTGGCGCCATTCCTACAATGCGCGCGTACCTGAGTTTTACCGTTGAGAGGAAACGATAATGATCGCCGTGATTTTTGAACTGCAGGCCGCCGACGGGCAGCGTGATACCTATCTGGCGCTGGCGGCGGAGCTGAAGCCGCTGCTGGCGCAGATCGATGGATTCATTTCCATCGAGCGTTTTCAAAGCCTGGCCGATCCTGCGCGCCTGCTGTCGCTCTCCTTCTGGCGCGACGAGGCGGCGGTGCAGCAGTGGCGCAATCTCGAGCAGCACCGGGCGGCGCAGGCGCGCGGCCGTGGCAAGGTGCTGGCGCAGTATCGGCTGCGGGTGGCGGAGGTGGTGCGGGACTACGGGCTGGAGAGACGCGACCAGGCGCCGCAGGATAGCCGTGGCTATCACCGCACCTGAAGAAAGCCCGCCGCCGGCGGGCTTTCTTCGCCCGTTATTTCGCTTCGCTGCCCACCTTCATCGCCCCGGCGTAGCTGGCGCCCATCCCCCAGGCAGCGCCGTGGTCGCGGGCGATCTGCAATACGCCTCCCGCCGTGGCTTTGCGGCTCCAGTCCTGTTGCCATTCCAGCATCAACGCCACCCAGTTGATGGGCGTGGCGCCCGCCTGTATCAGGCGCTGCATGGCGTTGTTTTGGCTGTCTGGCGTAATGTCGCCGGTGACGTCCGACAGAATATAAACCTCATATCCCTCGCCCAGGGCGGACAGCGCCGGCAGCATCACGCAGCTGGCGGTCCACAGCCCGCCGATGATGATTTTCTTGCGGCCGGATTGTTTGATCAGATCCACCACGCGCCGATCCTGCCAGACGTTGATGGCGGTGCGATCGTACACCTGCAGGTCCGGGCGTGCCTGCGTCACCTGCTGGAATACCGGCCCGGCGAAGCTTTTGGCGTTGGCCGAGGCCAGAATGGTCGGCACGTTAAACACCTTGGCGGCCTTGGCGATGCCGGCGGCGTTATTGACCAGGTTGGTTTGGTCGATAGAGGAAATGGTCATGCCGAACATGTCCTGCAGATCGACCAGCAGCAGCAGACTGTTCTCGGCCGTCAGCGGCTGCACATAACCCGCCTGGCGGCTGTCGGCGGCGGGGGATTGCGCCAACGCGGCGACGGGGGCGGCGGCGGCGCTCAGGCCGAGCATCAGAGCGAACAGGGTCTTTTTCATTATTAACTCCATGATTATCAGTAGATTAAATTCACTTCCCACTCAGGGAAGCGGTTGAATAAAGTCTACTGAGGTTGTTGAGGTTAATAATCTGTGTTTTATTGAATTTATAATTAACCAATAGGACATAATGTGGACGTGCTACTGACGATGCGCGCCTTTCGCCGCGTGGTTGAGCGCAACAGTTTTTATAAGGCGGCGGAGGATCTGGCGATCACGCCGGCGGCGTTGAGCAAGCAGATTAAGCAGTTGGAGAGCCGGTTGGGTACGTTGTTGCTGGTGCGCACCACCCGCAGCATGAGCCTGACCGAAGCCGGGCAGCTCTATTACCAGGAAGCCTGTCGGTTGCTCGGCGAGTTCGACGCGCTGGAGCAGACGGTTGCCGCCAGCGCGCAGCAGGTCTCCGGCACGCTGCGAGTCAATGCGCCGCTTTCGTTCGGCCTCACGGTGCTGTCGCCGCTGTTGCCGTCGTTTATGCAACGCTACCCGCAGCTGCAGGTGGAACTGACGCTGGACGACAGGGTATTGGACGTGGTGGCGGCCGGTTTCGATATTTCCTTGCGCATTCGCCGACGGCTGCCGGATTCTTCCCTCAGCGCCCGGGCACTGGGTGAAGTGCACCAGCGAATTTGCGCCGCACCCGGCTATTTGGCGCAGCACGGCGTGCCGCAAACGCCGAATGACTTGCCGCGTCACAGCTGTCTGGCCTATTCCCTGGCGGAAAGGCCGGGGCAGTGGCAGTTCACCGCCGGCGAGGAGAGCCTGAGCGTGACGTTCACTCCCCGATTGATCGCCAACAACAGCCTGATGCTGCGGGACATGCTGGTGGCGGGACTGGGCATCGGTTCGCTGCCGTCGTTCGTGGCGGATCCCGAAATCGCCGCCGGTAGGCTGGTGCGGCTGTTCCCTGAACAGATTGCCGAAGCGCATCAGGTCTTCGCGGTTTACCCGACGCGCCGGCATGTGCAGCAGAAAGTGAGTTTATTCACCGAGTTTGTGCGAGAACAGGGATTGATGACGGCGAATTGACAACGGCGCACGGTTGTCATATTCCTTAGTTATGAAAAGATCCTATCGCCCATTCGCGCAAATTATTATCACCATGCTTCGTGTGGTGGGATAGCGCGTGTGTCGCCAATAAAAAACCCGCCGGCAAGGCGGGTTTTTTTATCCCCTTCCGGCAACGACCGGAGAACGGCATGAAAACCTACCCTGCAGTTTTACACCTGATGTGCGGCAAGGCCGGCGCAGGCAAATCGACGTTGGCGCAGCGTTTGGCGCAGCAACCGCAAACGCTGTTGCTGGTCGAAGATGCGTGGCTGGCGACGCTGTATGAACACGAGATGGCCAGCTTGCAAGACTATGCGCGCTGTTCCGAACGGTTACGGCGGGCGCTGGGCGGGCACCTCGTTCAGCTGCTGCGCGGCGGCTGGTCCGTGGCGCTCGATTTCCCGATGAATACGCCGGACAGGCGGCGCTGGGCCAAAGCGTTGGCGGAGGAGGCCGGCGTCGCGCACTGCCTGCATTTTCTCGACGTCAGCCATGCGCAGTGCCTGAGCCGGATAACGCTGAGAAACGCGCGCGGCGAGCACCCGTTTACACTGAACGAAGCGGAGTTTGAGCGCCTGGCACAGTACTTTGTTCCCCCGGCGGAAGAGGAAGGGATGACCGTTTTGCGTTATGGCGAACAGAACTGAAAACCGGCGCCATGACGGCGCCGGCAACAGGGTTAGGATTCGGCGTTAAACGCGTTGTGGAAGGCGACTTCCGCACACGGCAGCGCGCCCTGGAAGGCGATGGCGCGGAAGTAGTCTTGCGGCACGCCCGGCAGGGTCAGCGCGGTCTGCGCCTGGAAGCCGAAACGGCCGTAATAGTTCGGATCGCCCAGCACCACGCAGCCTGCGGCGTGCCGTTCCTGCAGCTCGGCCAATAGCTGGCGGATCAGCCGGCTGCCGATCCCCCGGTTCTGACTGGCCGGCAGCACCGACACCGGCGCCAGCCCGTACCAACCGGCGGTGCCGTTGCTGAGTATGACCGGCGAGACGGACGCGTGCCCGATCGGTGTGCCATTGTGCTCAGCGACCAGCGACAGGGTGAGAGCGCCTGCCGCACGCAGCGCGTTGACGATAAACTGCTCGGTGTGGCTGCTGTGTTCGGCATGCAGGAACGCGGCGGCGGTCAGGGTGGTGATGGCGGCGATGTCGGCCGGCGTTTCGTGGCGTAAAGTGATGTTCATGGTTGTATCCTGATTAAATAAGGCTGAGCCGACCGGGCTACCTGCCCGGCCGGTATCGATGATTAACGGTTATCCAGCTGCGCACGCACGGCCTTGAGCCCGGCGAAGGTGACGCGATAAGGGCGCCCCTGGCGAGAGAGGATCAGGCGTTTGGTTTTGAGTTTGGTGAAGACGGCCAGCGAGCAGTCGGCCAGGCCGAGCCCTTCGCGGGTGTAGCATTCGACGTGGGTGACGCGACCGGCGTCGTTGCGGGTGAAGGCGATATAGCCGCCTTTGGCCAACACGTGCAGCACGCGTTGTTCCGCTTTGGAAATGTTCATGTTGGGAGATCCTGTAATAACCCCAGATACGCGCATCCCCGCGCAAACGCGCGTCGGATACGTCAGAGTCCCTCGCCATACGGCAAGGAAGCGACTATCGGGTGGTTACAATCTCCAACATACAGGCCTCGGGCAGTGAAAAACGCCAGGACGGCGTTTCAGCGCAGTTAATGTAGCCAATGGCCGGTTGGCTGTCAATTTGCCGGCGGCGCGGGCCGCCGGCGCAAGGCCAATCAGAAAGGCTTGGTCGGCAGGTATTTGCCGTCCAGGGTGATCACCGCGCGTTCGCCACCGTCCGGATCGGCGACCTTTTTGATATCCAGCTTGAAGTTGATGGCGCTGATGATGCCGTCGCCGAACTGCTCGTGCACCAGCGCTTTCAGCGTGGAGCCGTAAACCTGCAGCATTTCATAGAAGCGATAAATGGTCGGATCGGTCGGCACGCCGCCGGGAATGCTGCCGCGCAGCGGGATGGTTTGCAGCAGCAGCACCGCCTCTTCGTCCAGCCCCAGCTTGGCCGCTACCGTGCGCGCCGCCGGTTCCGGCAGCGCATGCTGCCCCAGCAGCGCGGCGGTGACGAACGCCAGGCTGAGACCGGTGCCCTCGGCCAGCGCGTCGAAAGTCAGGTTATGGCGGATCTTGGCGGCCATAATGGTGTCAGTGAGCGCTTCGCGCGGGGCGGCGTTATGCAGAGAGTGTGTCATGTTAGCTCCTTTTGTTGGCTTAAAAACGGGCGATCGCCGGGGTGGCGGTCACGTCGGGATGGGTGGCGAGCGGCACGAAGCGGCGGGTTTCGCCGTCCAGCGCCTCGATAGCGCCGCTGGCGATGTCATAGACCCAGCCGTGCAGCGTCAGGCGGCCCTGATCCAGCGCCAGGGCGACGGAAGGGTGCGTTTTGATGTTGTTGAGCTGGGCGATGACGTTTTCGCGCACCATCGACGCGACCCGGGCCTCGTCGGAGGCGTGCGGATAAGCCTGATTGACCGCCTTCGCGGAATCGGCGTAACGCAGCCAGCCGGCGACCGTCGGCAGGTGCTCCAGACACTGGCAGGTGGCGATGGCGGTCATCGCGCCGCAGTCGGAATGGCCGCAGATCACGATATCCTCCACGCCCAGCGCGGCGACGGCGTACTCGACCGAGGCGGTAACCCCGCCGGGTTCGGGGCCGAAAGAAGGCACGATGTTACCGGCGTTGCGGATCACGAACAGATCCCCCGGCTCGCGCTGGGTGACCAGCTCCGGTACCAGGCGGCTGTCGGAACATGAGATAAACAGGGTGCGCGGGTTTTGGCGGGTCGCCAACTGCTGAAACAGCGCCGTGCGTTCAACAAAGGCTTCGCGCTGGAACTTCAGGAAGCCTTCAATGACCTCTTTCATCCGTTTCTCCATTGGGTGTCGTTATGCGATGGCGGCATGATGAACGCTTCTGGCTATAGGGTCTAAGACCCATTTATAATGCCAGCTATAGGTTTTACTAATAGCTGGGGCGCTATGCTGCTGCGACACATCCGTTATTTTCTGGCCGTTGCCGAACAGGGCAACTTCACCCGCGCCGCCGAAGCGCTGCACGTCTCGCAACCGACGCTGTCTCAACAGATCAAGCAGCTGGAAGACACACTGGGGGCGCCGCTGTTCGATCGCAGCGGCAGAGCCGTGCGCCTGACCGACGCCGGTGAGGCGTGGATGCGCTATGCGCGGCTGGCGCTGCAGGATCTGGACGCCGGCGCGCGGGCGATCCATGACGTGGCGACGCTGGCGCGCGGCCATTTGCGGCTGGCGATGACGCCGACCTTCACCGCCTATCTGGTGGGGCCGACGATCGATGCGTTCTACCGCCGCTACCCGGGGATTACCCTGAGCATCGAGGAGATGGCGCAAGAGCGAATTGAGGCGCTGCTGGCGCAGGATAGGCTGGATCTGGGCATCGCCTTCGAGATGGCGCAGTCGGCGGAGGTGGAAGCGGCGGCGTTGTTCAGCGAGACGCTGGAGCTGATGGTCGGCGCCGACCATCCCCTGGCGTCTCATCGCCGGCCGCTGACGCTGGCGGAGTGGCAACATCTGCCGCTGGCCTTGCTGAGCGGCGACTTCGCCACGCGGCAGTTTATCGATCGCTACTGCACGCAGCTGGGATTTCGGCCGCAGGTGGCGGTGGAGGCCAACGCGCTGGGCGCCATCGTCGAGATCGTGCGGCGCGGGCAGCTCGCCACGCTGCTGCCGGCCGCCATTGCGCGCGAGAATCGGCAGTTGAAAAAAGTGGCATTGGTCAACGCCATGCCGGTGCGGCAGGCGGTGTGGCTGCAGCGCAAAGGCGCTTACCGCAGCGCCGCCGCGCAGGCGTTTATTGCCGTCTTGCAGGAACAGGGCGTTACGCCAACGCCCCCCAGCGCTGCGTCATCCCCAGCAGATGCACCAGCCCGAAGCCGAGGCAAATCAGCGAGCTGACGACGATAAAGCGCTGGCTGCGGCCGGTATCGCGCAGGGCGAAGGGGCCGGCGACGCCGCGCAGCAGGTAGATGAAGGTAATGATAAACAGCGCGGGCCGCAGCAGCGGCAGCGGCGCGATCAGGCCCGCGCCGGAAAGCGCATACAGCGACCAAATAAACAGCACCAGCGCGATACCGGCGGTGACGACGGCCGGGAACTTTTTACCCGCTTCCGCCGCCTTAATGAAGCGATCGCCGGCGCCGCATAGCCGGTAGCCGCGCGGCCCGGCGGCGATCACCCAGATATGCAGCAGCGCGGCGATGGCGCTCAGCGCGGCGCCGATCAGCAGCGCGGTGTTATAGAGGTGCGGCATGGTAGCGCTTCCCTGTCAGAAAAGTGGTTGGCATGAAGCGTAGACCAGAAAAGGCGAATTAACCGAACGTAACAGGGAAGAGGAGCAAGTAATGAGACTGGCGACGGGTATGCTGAGCGCATTGGCGCTGTGGAGCGGGCTGGCGATGGCACAACCTGCGGCGCTGACGCTGCCCAGGGAAGACGGTTCGAGTATTCATTACTATCTGGACGCCGCGGTGCCCGGGCAATCGTCGGCGGCGCTGTTGGTGATCCTGCAAGGATCGGATTGCAACAGTGTGCGGCATATCCGCCTGCTGGCGCCGTTGCGGCAGGGGTTACCCGCCGCAGACCTGCTGACGGTGGAGAAATACGGCATCGACGACCGGTTGCCGTACCGCGAAGAAGTCCCGCGGCAGGATTGCCCGGACGCTTTTGTGCAGCATGACACGCCGCAGCGGCGGGTGAGCGATGTCACCCAGGTGCTGCAGGCGGTGATTGCGCGCAACGGCTATCAAAAGGTCGCGGTGCTGGGAGGCAGCGAAGGGGCGGTGATCGCCAATCTGGTGACGGCCTCCTCGGGCCGGATTGATGCCACCCTCGCGTTCAGCGGTGGCGGGCGCTGGTTTATCGACGACGTGCGCCACAGCGCTGCCGGCGCGCCGAAGGAAGAGATGGCCAGGCTGAACGCATTTTTGCAGCAGGTGATGACGGCGCCGCCGTTCCCCCTGAACGCCAGCGATCATGGCTATGCCTGGTGGCATGGCATGCTGAACATCGATCAGCTCGCCACGCTGCGCAGCATCAAGACGCCGGTGCTGATCGTGCAGGGCGACCAGGATCGCGCCGTTTCGCCGGGGGCGGTCGACAATATGATCGACGAATTACGGGCCGCCGGCAAAACGAACATTACCTATGTCAATTACGCTGGATTGGACCATGTGATGCGGCGTGAAAATGGCGCCAGCGAGATGGCGCGGGTGGTGGCGGACATGCGCGCGTGGCTGGAGAAGCAGCTGCGCTGACCGGCCACCCATGGGCCTTACTCGGTGTGGCGCTCCCGGAACAGCAGAGTGGCTATCAGGCTGACGGTCAGCATGCCGGTCACGTACCACGCCGGCGCCAGCGGGTTGTCGCTGACATCCAGCAACCAGGTAACGATCAGCTGCGCCGAGCCGCCGAACAGCGTCACGCCGAAGGCGTAGATCATCGAGGTGCCGGTGGCGCGCACGTGGCGCGGCAGTGCCGAGACGATCAGCATGGTGCTGGACAGCATGTTGATGCCCAGCGCGCCGATCAGCAGGATGCGGAAGACGATCGCCAGCCACAGGGTTTGCGTGGCGCTGAGGAACCAGAAGGTTGGGTAAATCAGGATCAGTGCCGCAAAGATCGAGAACAGCAGCGGCCTTTTGTAATTCTGGATCCGATCGACATAGCGCCCGGCGTAATAGACTGCCACGATTTGCACCACGGAGGCGATGCAGCTGAACAGATAGGCGGTCGGGCCGGCGATGCGGTAGGTCTGCATCATGTAGGTCGGCATGTAAAGCAGCACCACATAAACCATCACGGTGCCGGACATGATGACCAGCACACCCAGCAATAGGTCTTTAGCATGGTTGCTCACCAGATCCCATACCGGATTCAGCGGTACCCGCGCACGATCCGGCTGTTCGCCGCTGTAGGTCTCTTCCAGGTGCTTACGGATATAGACGCCGACCGGAATGATCAGCAGGCCGATGATGAACGGCACGCGCCAGCCCCAGGCATACAGCGCCTCTTCCGACAGAAAATAGGTGAGCGCCAGCCCGCAAGAGGCGCCGAGCAGGGCGCTGACGCCCTGGCTGATCGCCTGCCAACTGACGAAAAAGCCGCGCTGATTGGCCCCGGCGGACTCCAGCAGTAGCGTGGTCGCTGAGCCCACTTCACCGCCGGCGGCGAAGCCCTGAATCAGGCGACCGACTACGATCAGCACCGGCGCCAGAACGCCGATTTGCGCATGGGTTGGCGCGAAGGCAATCAGGGCGGTGCCGACGCCCATCAGCACGATGGTCATCAGCATGGCGGCCTTGCGGCCGACCCGGTCGGCATAGGCGCCCAGCACCATGCTGCCCAGCGGGCGCATGATAAAGCCGACGCCGAACACCGCCACCGACATCAACAAAGAGCCGTAGGCGCTGTCGCTGGGAAAATAGAGTTTGCCGATGATGGCGGCAAAGAAGCTGTATACGGTGAAGTCGAAAATCTCCAGGCCGTTGCCCAGGCTGGCGCCGACAATGACTTTGTAATTTACCGCGCCTTTCTCTGCCGTTTGGCTTTTGGGCAAGGTTTTTTCAGCAGTGTTCATCGTTATCTCTCGCGATAGGTGGACGGTGTGTTGTTATTATTTTCTGGCCGTGGTGGCATTATCCGGGACGGCGATAACCGCCGCCCGAAGCGGCAACAGAATGGCAACGTCTCCTTTACATATACTTGTATGTACAACCCTGTGCAATATGAGGGCGGTTAACGGGATAACGCGGGTTTGATTTTTTTAAGATTTTGTATTTATATGTTTTTTTTGAATTTATAACGTGTGGCAGTGAGGTGATTTAGTGCCGATTTAGTGAGCTGTAGCGCATTAATCATCGAAAAAATCCTGGCATTTAAGAAGGGGGTCACAAAATGTCGCGTATAGCAGAATATGTGGCGATAGTCGGCAAGAAATAGAATTAAATAGAAGTGTGTTGACTGTATCAATGATTCTCAAGAGGTATTCAGGTGCGATTTATTCTTACCTGGTGCGGTATCTGGCGAGAATGTATTTCATTTTTTATTTTAATTAATACCGATAATTAATATGTTTTGTGAATTTGTTCGAGCTATTGTACGGTTTGCTGAGCGAAGCCTCCCCGTGACTTTCATCGGTATTATCCAACGCAGGTATGATTCATCCGTCGGCGCCGCTCAAAATGTCACCAAAACTTCCCGCGATCTCTGCACCCCGTTGTGGCATAATGCGCGCCAAATCACATTCCCTATGTATAAAGAGCGAGCGCTGTGTTAAGCACCAACAACATCACCATGCAGTTCGGCAGCAAGCCGTTGTTTGAAAACATCTCTGTCAAATTCGGCGGCGGCAACCGTTACGGCCTGATCGGCGCCAACGGCTGCGGCAAGTCCACCTTTATGAAAATCCTCGGCGGCGATTTGGCGCCGACCGGCGGCAACGTGTTCCTCGATCCGAACGAGCGCCTGGGTAAACTGCGTCAGGATCAGTTTGCCTTCGAACAATACAGCGTGCTGGACACCGTGATCATGGGCCACACCGAGCTGTGGGCGGTGAAGGAAGAGCGCGACCGCATCTACGCCATGGCGGAGATGAGCGAAGAAGACGGCTATAAAGTGGCCGATCTGGAAGTCGCCTACGGCGAGATGGACGGTTACACCGCCGAAGCGCGCGCCGGCGAACTGCTGCTTGGCGTCGGCATTCCGGTGGAACAGCACTACGGCCCGATGAGCGAAATCGCGCCGGGCTGGAAGCTGCGCGTATTGCTGGCGCAGGCGCTGTTCTCCGATCCGGAAATCCTGCTGCTCGACGAACCGACGAACAACCTGGACATCGATACCATTCGCTGGCTGGAGCAGGTGCTGAACGAACGTAACAGCACCATGATCATCATCTCGCACGACCGTCACTTCCTGAACATGGTCTGCACCCACATGGCGGATCTGGACTACGGCGAACTGCGCGTTTATCCGGGCAACTACGACGAATACATGACCGCCGCCACCCAGGCGCGTGAGCGTCTGCTGGCCGACAACGCCAAGAAGAAGGCGCAGATCAACGAGCTGCAATCGTTCGTCAGCCGCTTCAGCGCCAACGCCTCCAAATCCAAGCAGGCCACCTCGCGCGCCCGCCAGATCGACAAGATCCAACTGGAAGAAGTGAAGGCCTCCAGCCGCCAGAACCCGTTCATCCGTTTCGATCAGGACAAGAAGCTGTTCCGTAACGCGCTGGAAGTGGAAGCGCTCACCAAGGGCTTCGACAACGGCCCGCTGTTCAGCAAGCTGAACCTGATGGTGGAAGTGGGTGAGAAGGTTGCGGTGCTGGGCGCCAACGGCATCGGTAAAACCACCCTGCTGAAAACGCTGGTGGGCGACGCGCAGCCGGACAGCGGCACCGTGAAGTGGTCGGAAAACGCCCGCATCGGTTACTACGCGCAGGATCACGAATACGAGTTCGACGATACCCTGACCGTGTTCGACTGGATGAGCCAGTGGAAGCAGGAAAAAGACGACGAGCAGGCGGTGCGCAGCGTGCTGGGCCGTTTGCTGTTCAGCCAGGACGACATCAAGAAGAAAGTGAAGGTGCTGTCCGGCGGCGAGAAGGGCCGCATGCTGTTCGGCAAGCTGATGATGCAGCGCCCGAATATTCTGGTGATGGACGAACCGACCAACCACCTGGATATGGAATCCATCGAATCGCTGAACATGGCGCTGGAGATGTACGAAGGCACGCTGATCTTCGTCTCCCACGACCGTGAGTTCGTCAGCTCGCTGGCGACGCGCATTCTGGAAATCACCCCGAACAAGGTGATCGACTTTACCGGCAACTACGAAGACTATCTGCGCAGCCAGGGCATCGTGTAACCCTCGCGGCAACGCATCAGGGCGGGAATTATCCCGCCCTTTTTTTATCCGTCATTCCCCGCCGCACACCTCGCAGTGCGGATCCTTCGGCAGTTTCATCTCGCGGAATTGCATGCTCATCGCATCGAACATCAACAGCTTGCCGCGCAGCGGCTGACCATAGTCGGCCAGCAGCTTGATGGCTTCCATCGCCTGCAGGGTGCCGATGGTGCCGACCAGCGGGGCCATCACGCCCGCTTCGACGCAGGTGAGGGCGCTGTCGCCGAATAGCCGGCTCAGGCAGCGGTAGCAGGGCTCGCCCGGCTGATAGGTGAACACGCTGAGCTGGCCTTCCATACGGATCGCCGCGCCGGAAACCAGCGGCCTCTGCTGCGCGTGGCACAGGCGATTCAGGGCGTCGCGCGCCGCCACGTTGTCGGTGCAGTCCAGCACCAGATCGCAGGCAGCGATTTCTGCCGCAATCGCCTCATCTTCCAAACGGCCGTTGATCGCGTCGATGCGGATATGCGGATTAATGGCGCTCAGTTCCTGCCTGGCGGAGGCGACTTTGCTCTGGCCGATGCGATCGTCGCGGTGCAGGATTTGGCGCTGCAGGTTGGAGAGCGAGACGGTGTCGAAATCCACCAGTACCAGGTGGCCGACGCCGGCCGCCGCCAGGTAAGGCGCGGCGGCGCAGCCCAGCCCACCCAGCCCGGCGATCAGCACGCGGGCGGCCTTCAGCTTCTCCTGGCCGTCGAAGTCAAAGCCGCGCAGCACGATCTGGCGGTTGTAGCGCAGCGCTTCGGCGTCGGTCAATTCCGGCAGCATGCTCAGCTCCTCAGCAGGGCGTTGAACGGCTCGATCTCCACCGTTTCGCCTACCGCCACCGAACCGCGTTCGCGCTCCAGCACGATGAAACAGTTGCCCTGGCTGTAGGAGCTGAAGACGTGCGAGCCCTGGTGGCCGGTGGTGCTGACCTCCAGTTCGCCCGCGGCGTTGCTGCTGAACACGCCGCGCTGGAAATCGAGGCGGCCCGGCGATTTCTTCAGCGGCGTCAATGCGCGCGCCCGCAGGCGCGGCGGCAGGCGCCAGTCGCTGTGGCCGGCCAGCTTCGCCAGCAGCGGTTGCACCAGCTGGTAGAAGGTCAGGGCGGCGGAAACCGGGTTGCCCGGCAGGCCGCAGAACCAGGCGTGGCCCAGCTTGCCGAAGGCGAAGGGTTTGCCGGGTTTGATCGCCAGCTTCCAGAAGCTAACCTGGCCCAGCTCGTCGAGCATCTGTTTGGTGTAGTCGGCCTCGCCGACCGAGACGCCGCCGCTGCTGATGACCACGTCGGCCTGGCTGTCCGCCCGTTCGAAAGCGGCGCGCAGCGCATCGCGATCGTCGCGGATAATGCCGAGATCGAGCACCTCGCAGCCCAGCTGTTCCAGCATCAGGCGCACCGCGAAACGGTTGGTGTCGTAGATTTGGCCCGCCTGCAGCGGCTGGCCGACCGGCTGCAGTTCGTCGCCGGTAGAGAACACCGCCACTTTCAGCTTACGCATTACCTGCACCTCGGCGACGCCAAGCGAAGCCAGCAGCGGCAGCTGCGCGGCGCCCAGCTTCACGCCCGCCGGCAACACGCTCGCGCCCCGGCGAATGTCTTCACCCGCCAGACGGATATTCTGGCCGGCTTCAACCGGCACGGTAAAACGCACGCCCTGGTCGCTCACCTCGGCCTGTTCCTGCATGACCACCGCGTCCGCCCCGGCCGGGATCGGCGCGCCGGTCATGATGCGCACGCAGCTGTTGGCCGGCCATTGGCCGTCGAACGGCGCACCGGCGAAGGCCTTACCGGCGACCGGCAGCGGCGCATTGGCCGCCAGGTCGGCGAGGCGCAGCGCATAGCCGTCCATCGCCGAGTTGGCGAACGGCGGCACGTCGAGCGGCGAGACCACCGGCGCGGCGGTGATGCGGCCGGCGGCGGCGGTCAGGGCAACGGATTCGGTCTGCTGCAGCGGGGCGATCTGCCCGAGCATTTTTTCCAGCGCTTGCTCCAGGGAGATGAGATCGGAAGTATGGCAATGATCCATAAAGGGAACTCCGTAATCAGGGTGCGCTAAAATAGCGACAAAGTGCGGGTATTATGGCAGAGAACGCCGGGGGGGAGAACGGGTTATGCTTGCCATCTTTCGTACTGCGGCGCCGGGGCGAACGGGTATAAACTGCGCAAAACAGAGGAGAATCATGATGCATAAACAGGTTATCGAGTTCTGGTTCGACGAGATCGAACCGATCATGTGGTTTAAAAAGGACGACGATTTCGATCGTCTGCTGCACAGCCGTTTCGGCGAAATCTGGCGGGCAGCGGCGGCGGGGGAGCTGGCGCACTGGCGCGACACCATCGAAGGGCGCCTGGCGGAGGTGATCGTGCTCGATCAGTTCAGCCGCAACCTGTTCCGCGGCACGCCACAGTCGTTCGCCTGCGACGGCATGGCGCTGATCCTGGCGCAGGAGGCGATCCGCAGCGGCGAGTGCGAACGGCTGAGCCGCGAGCAGCGTGGCTTCCTCTATCTGCCGTTCATGCATTCGGAATCGCCGCTGATCCACCAGCAGGCGCTGGTGCTGTATACCGAGCTCAACAACGACGACCAGCTGGAGTTCGAGCTGCGGCATAAGGCGATCATCGATCGTTTCGGCCGCTACCCGCATCGCAATGCGATATTGGGGCGCACCAGCACGCCGGAAGAAGAGGCCTTTTTGCAGCAACCTGGATCAGGCTTTTAATCGTTGGATCATCTGCGCCCGGCCGGGGAAAAAACAGCAGGCCGGGCGCCGCAATAAGTGTTATTCAGCGCGAACGTTTATTTCCTTACGCCATGCCGCTATTTCCGCACGCGAAATTACCAATAATCTCAGCCGCAGGATCGGCGGTTTGCCGTTTTTTATAACCTGCTGTTTTTATTCCAATAAGCTATTTCAAGGTGCGAAACGGTCTAAGCGCGCTACGCTAAAAGCGGGGCGTGGACGTTATGCTGTACTTCCACTGCAGGACTAAATAGAGTCGAAAAAGACTGAATAATAATGATACCGCGCTCAGCTTATTCGCTGCGCAACGGCGGGATTAACACAGGGTGTCAGGCAAATGAGCAAACCAGTGATTGCCATTCATGGCGGCGCGGGCGCAATTACCCGGGCGGCGCTGAGTGTGGAAAAAGAACGGCTGTATATCCAGGCACTGTCCGAGATCGTGGCCGCCGGGCAGGCGATACTGGCGCAGGGCGGCAGCGCGCTGGACGCGGTGACAGAAGCGGTGCGGCTGCTCGAAGAGTGCCCGCTGTTCAACGCCGGTAAAGGATCGGTGTTCACTCATCAGGGCACCCATGAGCTGGACGCCTGCGTGATGGACGGCCGCACCTGCGATGCCGGCGCCGTCGCCGGCGTCAGCCGCATCCGCAACCCGGTGCTGGCGGCGCGCGCGGTGCTGGAAAACAGCGAACACGTGCTGTTTGCCGCCGAAGGCGCCGAGAAGTTTGCCGCGGCCCACGGCCTGGAACTGGTCACCCCCGATTTCTTCTTTACCCAGGAACGTTTCGATCAGCTGCACCGGGCCCAGGCGGAGCAGGGCCGGGTATTGCTCGATCACGACGGTGCGGCGCAGGCCGGCGAGCCGCTCGATCCCGATCGCAAATTCGGCACCGTCGGCGCGGTGGCGCTGGATGCGTTGGGCAACCTCGCCGCCGCCACCTCCACCGGCGGCATGACCAACAAGCAGGCCGGGCGGGTAGGCGACACGCCGATCATCGGCGCCGGCTGCTATGCCAACAACGCCACGGTGGCGGTCTCCAGCACCGGCACCGGTGAAATCTTCATGCGCGGCGTGGCGGCCTATGACGTCTCCGCCCTGATCGAGTATGGCGATCTGAGCCTGCAGGCCGCCAGCGATCGGGTGGTGATGGAGAAGCTGCCGGCGCTCGGTGGCAGCGGCGGCATGATCGCCGTCGATTGCCACGGCAATCTCGCGCTGCCGTTCAACTGCGAGGGGATGTATCGCGGTTTTGGCTATGTCGGCGATGCGCCGTCCGTCGGGATTTACCGCTAAGCGTTCACCGGGAGGGTGCATGACCGACGTTTCACTCCGGCCCGCCGGCAACGGGTTGTCATTGCCGCCGCAGCGAGTGCTGACGGTGCGCGATCTGAGCATCAGCTTTCCTCAACCGGACGGCGCCGTGGCAGCGGTGCGTAACCTGTCGTTCGATCTCGATCGCGGCGAGACGCTGGCGATCGTCGGTGAATCCGGCTCCGGCAAATCGGTGACTTCGCTGGGGCTGATGCGGTTGGTGGAGCAGGGCGGCGGGCGCATCGTCGGCGGCGCCATGACGCTGCGCCGGCGCGACGGCGCGCTGCTCGATCTGGCGCGCGCCTCGCAGAGTACGCTGCGCACGGTGCGCGGCGCCGACATGGCGATGATCTTCCAGGAGCCGATGACTTCGCTTAACCCGGTATTTCCGGTCGGCGAGCAGATCGCCGAATCGCTGCGCCTGCATCAGGGCATGGATCGCCGCAGCGCGCGCCAGGAGGCGCTGCGTATGCTCGATCTGGTGCGTATTCCGGAGGCCAAAGAGGTGCTGGGGCGCTACCCGCACCAGCTTTCCGGCGGCATGCGCCAGCGGGTGATGATCGCCATGGCGCTCTCCTGCAAACCGGCGCTGCTGATTGCCGATGAACCCACCACCGCCCTCGACGTCACCATTCAGGCGCAGATCCTGCAGCTGATCCGCGTGCTGCAACAGGAGATGCAGATGGGGGTGATCTTCATCACTCACGACATGGGCGTGGTGGCGGAGATCGCCGATCGGGTGCTGGTGATGCGCCGCGGCGAACAGGTAGAACAGAATCGGGTGCGCGAGCTGTTTGCCGCGCCGCAACAGGCCTATACCCGGGCGCTGCTGGCGGCGGTGCCGAAGCTGGGGGCGATGGCCGATCGGCCGCTGCCGGCGAAGTTTCCGCTGCCGGGCGGCGAGGAGGATACGGCGCCGCAGGATACCGTACCGCCCGGCGCCGCGCCGATCCTGCTAGTGGAGCATCTGGTTACGCGCTTTGATCTGCGCGGCGGATTGTTCAATCGGGTCACTCGCCGGGTGCACGCGGTGGAAAACGTCAGTTTCGATCTTTACCCCGGCGAGACGCTGGGGCTGGTGGGCGAGTCCGGCTGCGGCAAGTCCACCACCGGGCGCTCTCTGCTGAAGCTGGTGGACAGCCAGAGCGGCACCATCACCTTCGCCGGGCGGCGGATAGACCAATTGAAGGGGCCGGCGCTGCAGCACCTGCGGCGCGATATTCAGTTCATCTTTCAAGATCCCTACGCCTCGCTCGATCCGCGCCTGACGGTCGGTTTTTCCATCATGGAGCCGCTGCTGGTACACAACGTGATGCGCGGCCGGGAGGCGGAGCAACGGGTGGCCTGGCTGCTGGAGCGCGTCGGCCTGCTGCCGGAGCATGCGCGCCGCTACCCGCACGAATTTTCCGGCGGCCAGCGCCAGCGTATCTGCATCGCGCGTGCGCTGGCGCTGAACCCGAAAGTGGTGATCGCCGACGAGGCGGTCTCGGCGCTGGACGTGTCGATTCAGGCGCAGATCGTCAATCTGTTGCTCGATCTGCAGCGCGAGTTCGGCATCGCTTTTCTGTTTATTTCACACGACATGGCGGTGGTGGAGCGCATCAGCCACCGGGTGGCGGTGATGTACCTCGGGCAGATCGTCGAGATCGGCCCACGGCAGGCGGTGTTCGACAATCCGCAGCACCCCTACACCCGCAAGCTGATGGCGGCGGTGCCGGTGGCCGATCCCGCTCATGCCCACAAACGGCAGCCGCTGCCGGCCGATGAGATCCCGAGCCCGGTGCGCGCGCTGGGCGATGAACCCGTTACCGCACCGCTGGTGCAGGTTGGCGCCGGGCACTTTGTCGCCCGCCACCCGATCGCCGGTGCTTTTTAAAGACCTCAGGAGAGACAAGCGACATGAAGCACACATTCAAACGCAATGCGCTGTTGACCGCCGTACTGCTGGCGGCGGGAACCGGCCCGGTCTGGGCGGCGAAGGACGCGGTGATCGCCGTGGCCTCCAATTTCACCACCCTCGATCCTTACGACGCCAACGACACGCTGTCGCAGGCGGTGGCCAAGTCGTTCTATCAGGGGCTGTTCGGCTTCGACAAGGACATGAAGCTGGTGAACGTGCTGGCGGACAGCTACGAGGTCAGCAAAGACGGCCTGACCTACACGGTCAAACTGCGCCAGGGGATTAAATTCCACGACGGCACCGCGTTCAACGCCGAGGCGGTGAAGGTAAACCTCGATCGCGCCAGCAACCCGGACAGCCACCTCAAGCGCTACAACCTGTTCAAGATGATCGACAAAACCGAGGCGGTGGACGCCAATACGGTGAAGATCGTGCTGAAGGCGCCGTTCTCGGCGTTCGTCAACAACCTGGCGCACCCGGCGGCGGCGATCATCTCGCCGGCGGCGCTGAAGCAATACGGCAAAGAGATCGGTTTCCACCCGGTCGGTACCGGGCCGTATCAGTTCGTGACCTGGAACCAGACCGATTTCGTCAAGGTGAAGAAGTTCGACGGCTACTGGCAGCCGGGGCTGCCGAAGCTCGACAGCATCACCTGGCGCCCGGTGGTGGATAACAACACCCGCGCGGCGATGCTGCAGACCGGCGAGGCGACCTTCGCCTTCCCGATTCCCTACGAGCAGGCCAAGGTGCTGGAGGGCAACGCCAAGTTGGACGTGGTGGCAGCCCCGTCTATCCTGCAGCGTTACATCAGCATGAACGTCACCCAAAAGCCGTTCGACAACCCGAAGGTGCGCCAGGCGCTGAACTACGCCATCAACAAGGACGCGCTGATCAAGGTGGCGTTCGCCGGTTACGCGGTGCCGGCGGAAGGCCCGGTGCCGCCGGCCATTGACTTCGCCGCCCGCTATAAGCCGTGGCCGTACGATCCGGCCAAGGCGCGCGAGCTGCTGAAAGAGGCCGGCTACCCGAACGGCTTCACCACCACGCTGTGGTCTTCCCACAACCACAGCACCGCGCAGAAGGTGCTGCAGTTCACCCAACAGCAGCTGGCGCAGGTGGGGGTGAAAGTGACGGTGACGGCGATGGATGCCGGGCAGCGTGCGGCGCAGGTGGAGAGCGTCGGGGTGAAGGACACCGGGGTGCGGCTGTTCTACACCGGCTGGTCGGCCTCGACCGGGGAAGCGGACTGGGCGCTGTCGCCGCTGTTCTCTACCCAGGCGGCGCCGCCGAAGCAGTTCAACACCGCGTTCTACAGCAACCCGCAGGTGGACAAGGATCTGACCGACGCGCTGGCGACCACCGATCGCGCCGAGAAGCAGAAACTGTATCAGGACGCGCAGGATCGCATCTGGGCCGACGCGCCCTGGATCTTCCTGGCGACCGAACGTCTGTTGTCGGCCAACAGCAAACAGCTGAGCGGCTTCTACGTGATGCCGGATACCTCGTTCAACTTTGATAACGCCGATCTGAAATAAGGCGCCCATCCCCGCCCGTGGCCAAGCGGCGGCGGGCGGGGGAAGGAATGAGATGCTCAATTATTTTCTGAAACGACTGCTGGGCCTGATCCCGACGCTGCTGATCGTGGCGGTGCTGGTGTTCCTGTTCGTTCACCTGTTGCCGGGCGATCCGGCGCGGCTGGCGGCGGGGCCGGAGGCCGACGAGGCGGTGGTGCAGCTGGTGCGCAAGGATTTGGGGCTGGATAAGCCGCTGCCGCAGCAGTTCGCGCACTTCTTCGTTAACGCGCTGCGGGGCGACTTCGGCATCTCGATGGTGTCCAAACGCCCGGTGAGCGAAGAGATCGCCTCGCGCTTTATGCCGACCTTCTGGCTGACCGTCACCAGCATGCTGTGGGCGGTGGCGTTCGGCCTGGCGATCGGCGTGGTTTCGGCGGTGTGGCGCAACCGCTGGCCGGATCGCCTCGGCATGACGCTGGCGGTGTCGGGGATCTCGTTCCCGGCCTTTGCGCTCGGCATGCTGCTGATGCAGGTGTTCTCGGTCGAGCTGGGGTGGCTGCCGACGGTGGGCGCCGACAGCTGGCGGCACTACATTCTGCCTTCGATCACCCTGGGGGCGGCGGTGGCGGCGGTGATGGCGCGCTTCACCCGCGCTTCGTTCGTCGAGGTGCTGCAGGAGGACTACATGCGCACCGCGCGCGCCAAGGGCGTGCGGGAAAGCGTGGTGGTGATGAAACACGGCCTGCGCAACGCGATGATCCCGGTGGTGACCATGATGGGGTTGCAGTTCGGCTTCCTGCTCGGCGGTTCGATCGTGGTGGAGAAGGTGTTCAACTGGCCGGGGTTGGGGCGGTTGCTGGTGGACTCGGTGGAGATGCGCGATTACCCGGTGATCCAGGCTGAGGTGCTGCTGTTCTCGCTGGAGTTCATCCTGATCAACCTGCTGGTGGATATGCTGTACGCGGCGATCAACCCGGCGATTCGTTATCAATGAGGACGCGGCATGATTAAGCATTGGCGGCGCAACGCCGCACTGAAGGCGATGCCGCTTATCGACTCCAACGCGGTACGCACGCCGTGGCGCGAGTTTTGGCGGCGTTTTCGTCGCCAGCGGGCGGCGCTGGTCGCCGGCCTGTTGGTGCTGCTGCTGATTGCGGCGGCGCTGCTGGCGCCTTATCTGGCACCGTTCGATGCGGAAAACTATTTCGATTACGACCGGCTGAACGAAGGGCCTTCGCTGATGCACTGGCTGGGCGTCGACTCCCTCGGGCGCGATATCTTCAGCCGCATCCTGATGGGCACGCGCATTTCGCTGGCGGCCGGGGTGTTCTCGGTGCTGGCGGGCGGGGCGATCGGCACCCTGCTGGGGTTGCTGGCCGGCTACTATGAGGGCTGGTGGGATCGCCTCACCATGCGCGTCTGCGACGTGCTGTTTGCGTTTCCCGGCATTCTGCTGGCGATCGGCGTGGTGGCGATCATGGGCAGCGGCATGGCCAATGTGATCGTCGCGGTGGCGATCTTCAGCATTCCGGCCTTCGCCCGCCTGGTGCGCGGCAATACGCTGGTGCTGAAGCACCTGACCTATATCGAATCGGCGCGCAGCATCGGCGCCTCGGACTGGACCATCATCCTGCGGCACATCCTGCCGGGCACCCTGTCTTCGATCGTGGTCTATTTCACCCTGCGCATCGGCACCTCAATCATCACCGCCGCCAGCCTGTCGTTTCTGGGCCTGGGCGCCCAGCCGCCGACGCCGGAGTGGGGAGCGATGCTCAACGAGGCGCGCGCCGATATGGTGATCGCGCCGCACGTGGCGATCTTCCCCAGCCTGGCGATATTCATCACCGTGCTGGCCTTCAACCTGTTGGGCGACGGATTGCGCGACGCGTTGGATCCGAAACTGAAGGGGTGAGGGTATCGCTGAATTGGCATACCCCTGTTTACGAGTATAATTGATGAAAATTTGACCCGCGTATATTACAGGGATGAGGTATGGATATGGCAATGATGGCTTTTGAAGAAATCCGGGCGGTTTAACCGCCCGGATTTTTTTATCAGCGGAACAGGTGCTCGGCGTGGAAGCGCAGGTGATCTTCCACGAAGGTGGCGATGGTGAAGTAGCTGTGATCGTACCCCGGCTGAATGCGCAGCGTCAGCGGCCAGTCGCGCTGGCGCGCCAGCTCCGCCAACCGTGCCGGCTGCAGCTGGTCGGCCAGGAACTGGTCGTCGTCGCCCTGATCGATCAGCACCGGCATTTTCTCCGCGCCGCTGGCCAGCAGATGGCAGCTGTCGTACTGCAGCCACTGGCTTTCGTCGCTGCCCAGATAGGCGGTGAACGCCTTGCGGCCCCACGGCACCTGGCACGGGTTAACGATCGGTGCGAACGCCGATACCGAGCGGAAGCGCTGCGGATTGCGAAACGCCATCATCAGCGCGCCGTGGCCGCCCATCGAGTGGCCGAAGATCGACTGACGATCGCTGACGCTGAAGTGCTGTTCGATCAGCGCCGGCAGTTCGGCGCTGATGTAGTCGTACATGCGGAAGTGGCGATCCCACGGCGCCTGGGTGGCGTTCAGGTAGAACCCGGCGCCCTGGCCCAGATCGTAGCCTTCGTCGTTCGGCACCTCGTCGCCGCGTGGGCTGGTGTCCGGCATCACCAGCACCAGGCCCAGCTCGGCGGCGATGCGCTGCGCGCCGGCTTTCAACGTGAAGTTCTCGTCGTTGCAGGTCAGCCCCGACAGCCAGTACAGCACCGGCGGCGGGTTGTCATCGCGCGGCGGCGGCAGGTAGATGCTGAATGTCATGTTGCAATTCAGGCTCTGCGCCGCGTGGCGATAGCGCTGCTGCCAGCCGCCGAACATGCGGTGCTCTTCGAGAAGTTCCAATGACAACGTCATCTCTGCCTCCTGGCTTATTGGTCGAAGTGGATGACGGAACGGATCGATTTGCCTTCGTGCATCAAATCGAACGCTTCGTTGATCTGCTCCAGCCCCATGGTGTGGGTGATAAAGTCGTTCAGCGCGAATTCGCCGTCCAGATAGCGCTCGACGATGCCCGGCAGCTGCGAACGGCCCTTGACGCCGCCGAACGCCGAACCGCGCCAGACGCGGCCGGTGACCAGTTGGAACGGACGGGTCGAGATCTCTTCGCCGGCGCCTGCGACGCCGATGATCACCGATTCGCCCCAGCCCTTGTGGCAGCACTCCAGCGCGGAACGCATCACGTTCACGTTGCCGATGCACTCGAAGGAGAAATCGACGCCGCCGTCGGTCAGCTCGACGATCACTTCCTGAATCGACTTGTCATAGTCTTTCGGGTTGATCAGATCGGTGGCGCCCAGCTTGCGGGCCAGATCGAACTTGCTGGTGTTGATGTCGATGCCGATGATGCGGCCCGCGCCGGCCATCTGCGCGCCGATGATCGCCGACAGGCCGATGCCGCCCAGGCCAAAGATCGCCACGGTGTCGCCCGGTTGCACTTTGGCGGTGTTCATCACCGCGCCCATGCCGGTGGTCACGCCGCAGCCCAGCAGGCACACTTCTTCCAGCGGCGCTTCCTTGTTGATTTTCGCCAGTGAGATTTCCGGCACCACGGTGTACTCGGAGAAGGTGGACGTGCCCATGTAGTGGAAGATCGGCTTGCCGTCCTTGAAGAAGCGGGTGGTGCCGTCCGGCATCAGCCCTTTGCCCTGGGTGGCGCGGATTGCCTGGCACAGGTTGGTCTTGCCGGATTTACAGAATTTGCACTCGCCGCACTCCGGGGTGTAGAGCGGGATCACGTGATCGCCGACCGCCACGCTGGTGACGCCTTCACCGACCGCTTCCACCACGCCGCCGCCCTCGTGGCCGAGGATCGCCGGGAACACGCCTTCCGGATCTTTGCCGGACAGGGTGTAGGCATCGGTGTGACAAACGCCGGTGGCGACGATCCGCACCAGCACTTCGCCTTTTTGCGGTGGCATCAGCTCGACTTCTTCGATCTTCAGCGGCTGGTTCGGGCCCCAGGCAACGGCGGCGCGGGTTTTGATCATCTCCATCATAGTCTCCTCAGTGGTTTTCTTTTTAAATCAGGCGATATCGACAACGTCTGATAAATCGTTGGGGGTGCTTTCATCAACAGCGGCGGTTTCCGTCTGTTCAATAATCAACTCTTTCAGCGCGCGCACGTTCGGCCCGAACGCGTCGCGGCGCCACAGCAACCAGGTGGCGGTGTCGGCCACGTCCGGCGGCAGGGTATGAACCCGAACCCGCTCATGGCCCGGCAGCAGGCTCAGCACCGAATGCGGGATCATCGCCAGCCCGGCGCCGCTGGCGACGCAGGCCAGCATGGCGTGATAGGACTGGATCTCCATAATTTGCCCCGGCCGCGCGCCTTCGCGCTTGAACCAGGCCTCCAGCCGCAGGCGGTAGGAGCAGCTGGCGCGAAAGGCGAACAGCGTCTCGCCATTGGCGTCTTTGGCGCTGTGGATCGGCGCGTGATCGAGACAGGAGATCACCACCATATGTTCAGGATAGGCGATGCAGCCGTTCAGCTCGTCATAGGGTACCGGGCCGTCGACCAGCGCCGCGGCCAGCGTGCCGGCGCGCACCCGATCGGCGATTTCGCCGGAGGTGCCGGTGGTCAGCGACAGCGAAACCTGCGAGAAGCGCTGGTGGTAAGCCGCCAGCAGCGAGGGCAGGCGGGTAGCGGCGGTGCTCTCCATCGAGCCGAGGGCGAAGTTGCCCGCCGGTTCGCCGGCGTGGGTGATGCTCATCGCCTCATCGCTCAGCGCCAGGATGCGGTTGGCGTAGCACAGAAAGTTATGGCCCATCGGCGACAGGCGCAGGCGCTGTTTTTCGCGGATAAACAGATCGGCGCCCAGCTCCTGCTCGAGCTGGCGCAGCCGGGTGGTCAAATTCGACGGCACGCGGTGCAGCTGCTCGGCGGCGCGGGCGACCGAGCCGGTTTCCGCCACGCAGCAGAACATGCGAAGCTGGGTCAGATCCATAATATTCTCGTTTCGTGATGAACTTGATAACTATTATTCAGTTTTTGTGAGTTTAATACTGCGGCATGATACTGGCAACTTTCTTTTAACCTTTTGGATGCCGGTATGGCTTTACGTATTGCCTTGAGCGGTTTTGCCGCGCTGATCGTCGCGATGGGCATTGGCCGCTTCGCTTTCACTCCCCAGGTGCCGCTGATGATCGCGGAGCACCAGTTCAGCCTCACCGGCGCCGGGCTGGTGGCGGCGATCAACTATTTGGGCTACCTGTGCGGCGCCTACGACGCGATGCGCGCCACGCGCCACGTCGAGCGGCGCCTGTGGTTGGGCGTATGGGGCGCGATGGCGCTGACGCTGCTGTCGGCGCTGGCGCAGGATGAATGGACGCACGGTGCGCTGCGCTTCGTCATCGGCTGGGCCAGCGGTTGGGCGATGGTGCTGGTGGCGGCCTGGACCAACGAGCGGTTGGCGCACTACGGCCGGCCGGCGCTGAGCGCGGCGGTGTTCGCCGGGCCAGGCGTCGGTATCTTCCTCAGCGGCATGCTGGCGGTGGGCATCAACACGCTGGGGCTGACGGCAGCGCAGGCCTGGCTGGTGTATGGCGGGCTGGCGCTGGTGTTGGTCGGAGGAATTAGCGCCTTTCTGCCGCGCAGCGGCGAGCTGCATCGCCCGGACGTGGCCCCGGAGCCGCTGCTGCTGACGCCGGCGCTCAAACGCCTGGTGTGGAGCTACAGCCTGGCCGGGTTCGGCTATATCCTGCCGGCGACGTTCTTGTCGCAGATGGCGGCGGCACGTTTTCCCGGCAGCCTGTTCGCGCAGTTCGTCTGGCCGGTGTTCGGTGGCGCGGCGGTGTTGGGGATCGTTATCGGCATTTTGACTCGCCACAGGCTGACCACCCAGACCCGGCTGGCGATCACGCTGTGGATACAGGCGCTGGGCGTGCTGAGCGCCGAAGTGGTGCCAGGCGTGGCCGGCCTGGCACTCGGGGCGTTGCTGACCGGCGGCGGTTTTCTCTGCGTGGTGCAGCTCGCCCTTCAGCACGGCCGTGAACTGGCGCCGCGCCATGCGCGTTACATGGCCGGGTTGCTGACCACCGGTTATGCGATCGGCCAGCTGGTTGGGCCGATGCTGTCGGCGCTGTCGACCGCCATGACCCATCGGCTGGAGCCGGCGTTGTACGTGGCGGTGGCGGCGCTGTTGGTGGCCGGTGCGCTGGTGGTGAATACCCCGGCGCGGCGGCTGGCGCAAAAAACGGCGATGCGCTGATTAAAATCCATACAAAAAGCGTGGAATCCCGCAGCCGGCCTGATTGTGCTAAATGCGAATATTTCACCTGCGGATGAAGCACTATCACTGGATAATCGCCGCGCTCTCATCTACAGTGGGGGCAAAATCTTGACCGGGTTCACGTTATCCATCACGAAAACTCTGCCGTCACGAGAGCAAGCAATTCGCCGGCCGCACGCCCTACCAGGCCGCCGGCGGGTTCCGTCCGCAGGAGAACAAGTACATGACATCATTAAGTAAAGAAGCCGCGCTGGTGCATGCGGCGCTGGAAGAGCGTGGTCTGGAAACGCCGCTGCGCGGGGAAGTGCTGGATCGCGAAACGCGCAAGCGCCGCATCAAAGAGCACATGACCGAAATCATGCAACTGCTGAATCTCGATCTGTCCGACGACAGCCTGGCGGAGACGCCGCATCGCATCGCCAAAATGTATGTCGACGAGATCTTCTCCGGGCTGGACTACGCCAACTTCCCGAAAATCACCGTCATCGAGAACAAGATGAAGGTGGATGAGATGGTGACGGTGCGCGATATTACGCTGACCAGCACCTGCGAGCACCACTTCGTGACCATCGACGGCAAGGCCACCGTGGCCTATATCCCGAAAGACTCGGTGATCGGCCTGTCGAAGATTAACCGCATCGTGCAGTTCTTCTCCCAGCGTCCGCAGGTGCAAGAGCGCCTGACCCAGCAGATCCTCGTGGCGCTGCAGACGCTGCTCGGCACCAATAACGTGGCGGTATCGATCGATGCGGTCCATTATTGTGTCAAGGCGCGCGGCATCCGCGACGCGACCAGCGCCACCACCACCACCTCGCTGGGGGGGCTGTTCAAGTCCAGCCAGAATACCCGCCAGGAGTTCCTGCGCGCGGTGCGTCATCACCAGGGGTGATGGCGTTGCGGGGCGACCCGCACGACGACAACAGGCGCCTGCGGGCGCCTTTTTCATGAGCGGAAGACAGCGATAAAAAATGAACAGTCACCCTCTGCCGCGCATCGCCACGCTGGACTGCGTGCGCGGCATCGCCATTCTCGGCATTTTATTGCTGAACATCAGCGCCTTCGGCTTGCCGAAGGCCGCCTATCTCAACCCGGCCTATCTGGGCATGCCGTCGTCGCGCGACGCCTGGACCTGGGCACTGCTCGATCTCTTCGCCCAGGCGAAGTTCCTGGCGATGTTCGCGCTGCTGTTCGGTGCCGGGCTGCAAATGCTGTTGCGGCGCGGCAAAAGCTGGATCCGCGCGCGGCTGTCGTGGCTGGTGCTGTTTGGCCTCGCGCACGCCATCTTCCTGTGGGACGGCGATATTCTGCTGGCCTATGGGCTGATCGGCCTGGTGTGCTGGCGCATGATCCGCGAAGCCAAAGAAACCTTCCAGCTGCTGAAAACCGGCGTGGTGCTCTATCTGATCGGCGTAGCGGTGCTGCTGCTGCTCGGCTTCGTTTCGCACGGTGAGCCGGGCAGCTTCTGGCAGCCGGGCGTGGCGGAGCTGCAGTACGAGAAGTTCTGGAAGCTGCAGGGCGGTTTCGAAGCCTGGCGCAGCCGCGCCGATCTGCTCTCGTCCAGCCTGTTGGCCATCGGCGCGCAGTATGGCTGGGAGCTGGCGGGGCTGATGCTGTTCGGCGCCGGGCTGATGCGCAGCGGCTGGCTGCGCGGCAGTTATTCCTCCGGTTATTACCTGCGGCAGGCGGCGTGGCTGCTGCCGCTTTCGGTGCTGATCCAGCTGCCGGCGGTGGCGCTGCAATGGCAGGTCCACTGGGACTATCGCTGGAGCGGTTTCCTGCTGCAGGTGCCGCGTGAGCTGGGCGCCCCGCTGCAGGCCATGGGCTATCTGGCGCTGTGCTACGGTTTCTGGCCCGCGCTGTCGCGCATGCGCATCGCCCACTGGCTGAGTCTGGTGGGGCGCATGGCGCTGAGCAACTACCTGCTGCAAACGCTGATCTGCACCACGCTGTTTTATCGCTTCGGTCTCTATGCGCAGTTCGACCGGCTGCAGCTGTTGGCGTTCGTGCCGCTGGTCTGGCTGGCCAACCTGGCGTTTTCCGCACTGTGGCTGCGTTACTTCGCTCAGGGGCCGATGGAATGGCTGTGGCGCAAGCTGACGCAGCTGGCCGCCGGCGCAGCGGAACCCAAAACGCAGAAGTGAGCGCCAGCCGGCAGGTTAAAAAAATGTATGTAAACGTTTTCTTTCCTGTGACGTAATTCACGCGAGCAGCGGGTCAATCGGGGTAGGATAGCGCCACCGGCCACTACCCCGATTTCAGGATCCCGCATGCCTCCAGTTCATCCGATCACCATTCGCGACGTGGCGAAACGCGCCGGGGTCTCCGTGGCGACCGTCTCCCGCGTGCTGAACCACAGTGCGCTGACCAGCAAGGAGACGCGTGAGCAGGTGCTGCAGGCGGTGGCGGAGCTGGGCTATCGCCCCAACGCCAACGCGCAGGCGCTGGCGACCCAAAGCAGCGATACCCTGGGCGTGGTGGTGATGGACGTCTCCGACCCGTTCTTCGGCGCGCTGGTGAAAGCGGTAGACACGGTGGCGCAGAAACACCACAAATACCTGCTGATCGGCAACAGCTATCATCAGGCGGACAAAGAGCGCCACGCGATCGAAGTGCTGATCCGCCAGCGCTGTAATGCCCTGATTGTCCATGCCAAAGCCCTGAGCGACGCCGAGCTGATCGGCTTTCTGGAGCAGGTGCCGGGCATGGTGCTGATCAACCGGATTATCCCCGGCTATGAGCCGCGCTGCGTCGGGCTGGATAACGTCTGCGGCGCGGAAATGGCGATGCGTCTTTTGCTGTCGCAGGGCCATCGGCGCATCGGTTATCTGGGCTCCAATCACCCGATCGAAGACGGGCCGCTGCGCCAGCAGGGCTATGCGCAGGCGATGGCCGCCGCCGGGCTGGCCACGCCCGACAACTGGCGCGCCTACGGTTCGCCGGATCTGCAGGGCGGCGAGGCGGCGATGGTGGAACTGCTGGGGCGTAACTTGCAGCTGAGCGCGGTGTTCGCCTACAACGACGCCATGGCCGCCGGCGCCATGGCGGTGCTGAAAGAAAACGGTATCACAGTGCCGCAGCATTTCTCGCTGATCGGCTTCGACGACATCCCCATCGCACGTTACACCAGCCCCAAGCTCACCACGGTGCGCTATCCGATCGTCTCGATGGCCACGCTGGCGACCGAGCTGGCGTTGCAGGGCGCAGCAGGCCTGGCGGAGCCGCAGGCCGCTCATCTGTTCATGCCGACGCTGGTACGGCGCCATTCTGTCGCCCCCTGGCAAAGTGAGGCGACGGTCACTCTCTGACGATTTAATCTTGTGTAACCGTTTTCAATCTGTGAGAAAATTCACAGAATATTAACATCGCGCCGTCTATGCTCTAGGCGTTTTCCGGCGCAAAGGCCCTTGCCGCTGCAACCTTTACCTCGCGCTGACACAGCATTTCTCGGAAATAACAAGATCCACGGACGACAGGTGTTGAGTGGAAATCGCCTGGCCTGGGGTGTGCGCACTGCCGGTGACCATTGGCTCAAAGACGAGTAATACCCTACACAGAACCGGAGACTGACAATGAATAAGAAGGTTTTCACCCTGGCCGCCATGGCCGCAGCCATGATGTTTGGCGCCGCAGCCCATGCTGACACCCGTATTGGCGTCACGATTTACAAGTACGACGACAACTTCATGTCGGTGGTGCGCAAGGCTATTGAGAAAGACGCCAAGGCTTCACCGGACGTCACCCTGCTGATGAATGACTCGCAGAACGACCAGTCCAAGCAGAACGATCAGATCGACGTGCTGCTGGCCAAGGGCGTGAAAGCGCTGGCGATCAACCTGGTCGACCCGGCCGCGGCGCCGGTGGTTATCGATAAGGCGCGCGCAAACGATATCCCGGTGGTGTTCTACAACAAAGAACCTTCCCGCAAGGCGTTGGACAGCTACGACAAGGCGTATTACGTCGGCACCGATTCCAAAGAATCCGGCGTGATCCAGGGCGAGCTGATCGCCAAACACTGGAAAGCCAATCCGGCCTGGGATCTGAACAAAGACGGCCAGATCCAGTATGTGCTGCTGAAGGGCGAACCGGGCCACCCGGATGCCGAAGCGCGCACCACCTACGTGGTGAAAACGCTGAACGAAAAAGGCATCAAGACCCAGCAGCTGCAGATGGATACCGCGATGTGGGATACCGCGCAGGCGAAGGACAAGATGGACGCCTGGCTCTCCGGCCCGAACGCCAACAAGATCGAAGTGGTGATCGCCAACAACGACGCCATGGCAATGGGCGCGGTGGAAGCGCTGAAAGCGCACAACAAGACCAGTATCCCGGTGTTTGGCGTCGATGCGTTGCCTGAAGCGCTGGCGCTGGTGAAATCCGGCGCGATGGCGGGCACGGTGCTGAACGACGCCGACAACCAGGCGAAAGCCACCTTCGAGCTGGCGAAGAACCTGGCGGCGGGCAAACCGGCCACTGAAGGCACCCAATATAAAATCGAAAATAAAGTCGTGCGTATTCCTTACGTCGGCGTAGATAAAGACAACCTGTCTCAGTTTGTTAAATAAGAATTGAGATCCCGCTAAGACCCCGCCGGCGGCGCCAACACCAGGAATACCGCCGGCGGGGATGTTTACGACTGCAAGATCGTTAAGCCAGGTGTATTTATGGCCGATAGCTCACGCGAATTTCTGCTGGAAATGACGGATATCTGTAAGTCATTTCCCGGCGTCAAAGCCTTGGACAATGTCAATTTACGCGTCCGCCCGCACTCGATTCACGCCCTGATGGGGGAGAACGGCGCGGGGAAATCGACGTTGCTGAAATGCCTGTTCGGCATTTACAAAAAAGACAGCGGCAGCATTGTGTTTCAGGGCCGGGAGATCGATTTCAAGAGTTCGAAAGAAGCGCTGGAGCACGGCGTTTCCATGGTGCACCAGGAGCTGAACCTGGTGCTGCAGCGCACCGTGATGGACAACATGTGGCTGGGGCGCTACCCGACCAAAGGCCTGTTCGTCGATCAGGAAAAAATGCTCAAAGACACCCAGGCGATCTTCGACGAGCTGGATATCGACATCAACCCGCGCGAAAAGGTGGGCAACCTGTCAGTATCGCAGATGCAGATGATCGAGATCGCCAAGGCGTTCTCCTACGACGCCAAAATCGTCATCATGGATGAACCGACCTCCTCGCTGACGGAAAAAGAGGTCAATCACCTGTTCACCATCATCCGCAAGCTGAAAGAGCGCGGCTGCGGCATCGTCTATATCTCGCACAAGATGGAAGAGATCTTCCAGCTGTGCGACGAGATAACGGTGCTGCGTGACGGGCAGTGGATCGCCACCCAGCCGCTGGAAGGGCTGGATATGGACAAGATCATCGCCATGATGGTCGGCCGTTCGCTCAGCCAGCGCTTCCCCGACAGGCAGAACACGCCAGGTGAGGTGATCCTCGAGGTGAAGAACCTGACGTCGCTGCGCCAGCCCTCGATTCGCGATGTGTCCTTCGATCTGCACCAAGGCGAGATCCTCGGCATCGCCGGGCTGGTGGGTGCCAAGCGAACCGATATCGTCGAGACGCTGTTCGGCATTCGCGAAAAGGTGGCGGGCACTATCAAGCTGCACGGCAAGGCGATTGACAACCACAGCGCCAACGAAGCCATCAACCACGGTTTTGCGCTGGTGACCGAAGAACGCCGATCCACCGGGATTTATGCCTACCTCGACGTGGGCTTCAACTCGCTGATCTCCAATATCCGCAATTATAAAAACAAGCTCGGCCTGCTGGATAACGCGCGGATGAAGAGCGACACCCAGTGGGTGATCGACGCCATGCGGGTGAAAACGCCGGGGCATCACACCCATATCGGCTCGCTGTCCGGCGGCAATCAGCAGAAGGTGATCATCGGCCGTTGGTTACTGACGCAGCCGGAGATCCTGATGCTGGATGAACCGACGCGCGGCATCGACGTGGGCGCCAAGTTCGAGATTTATCAGCTGATGACCGAACTGGCGAAGAAGGGCAAGGGGATCATTATCGTCTCGTCCGAAATGCCGGAGCTTTTGGGGATCACCGACCGTATTTTGGTGATGAGCAATGGTCAGGTTGCGGGCATCGTTAACACCAAACAGACCTCGCAAAATGAAATCTTACGTCTCGCCTCCCTGCACCTTTAAGGATCGGAATTATGAACGCGCTAAATAAAAAAACCTTATTTACCTATTTCAAGGAAGGCGGCATTTACGTGGTGTTGCTGGTGCTGTTGGCCATCATCATCATTCAGGATCCGACTTTCCTCAGCCTGATGAACCTGAGTAACATCCTGACGCAGTCTTCGGTGCGCATCATCATCGCGCTGGGCGTGGCGGGGCTGATCGTGACCCAGGGCACCGACCTGTCCGCCGGGCGGCAGGTGGGGCTGGCGGCGGTGGTGGCGGCCACGCTGCTGCAGTCGATGGATAACGTCAACAAGGTGTTCCCGCATATGGAAACCTGGTCGATTCCCCTGGTCATCCTGCTGGTGTGTGCGGTCGGCGCGGTGATCGGCCTGGTTAACGGCCTGATTATCGCCTATCTCAACGTGACGCCGTTCATCACTACGCTGGGCACCATGATCATCGTCTACGGCATCAACTCGCTGTATTACGATTCGGTCGGCGCTTCGCCGGTCGCGGGCTTCGATCCGAAGTTTTCCACCTTTGCCCAGGGGTTCTTGCGCTTCGGTGACTTTAAACTGTCGTACATTACCTTCTATGCGCTGATCGCCATCATATTCGTCTGGATCCTGTGGACCAAGACCCGCTTCGGCAAGAACATCTTCGCCATCGGCGGCAACCCGGAAGCGGCCAAGGTGTCCGGGGTCAACGTGCCGTTGAACCTGATCATGATCTATGCGCTGTCCGGCGTGTTCTACGCCTTCGGCGGCTTGCTGGAAGCGGGACGCATCGGCAGCGCCACCAATAACCTCGGCTTTATGTATGAGCTGGACGCCATCGCCGCCTGCGTGGTGGGGGGCGTCTCCTTCGCCGGCGGGGTGGGTACGGTGTGGGGCGTGGTGACCGGGGTGATCATCTTCACCGTCATTAACTACGGCCTGACCTATATCGGCATCAACCCGTACTGGCAGTACATTATCAAGGGCAGCATCATCATCTTCGCCGTGGCGCTGGACTCGTTGAAATACGCCAAGAAGAAGTAGGTTTACCGCAGTACAGACAACAAGGCCGGCCTATTGCCGGCCTTTGTTTTGGGCGTTTGCCGCGTCAGGGCTGTTTGGCTTTCTGCTTCTCTTCTTTCAGCTTGTGCTCCAGCTCCACCAACTGTTCCGGTGAAACTGCGGGATAGCCCTGGGCGTCTTCCGGCACGGTGTGCATGGCGGAGATCGGGATCAGCGGGCCAAGGAAGCGCGGTTCGCGCTTGAGGATGTACAGATCGGTCAGCGCGCCCAGGCGAGCGAAGATCTCGCGGGCGCGGACCGTCATCATGTCTTTCGGCGACGGCACCGCGTAGCACTGCGCCTGAATGCCCATGTGCAGGGCGATGAACAGCGCGCGCTCGCAGTGGAAACGCTGGGTGATGATGATGAAATCGTTGGTGTCGAACACCTTGCGGGTGCGCACGATGGAGTCCAGGGTACGGAAACCGGCGTAGTCCAGCACGATATCGCTCGGCGCCACGCCGGCGGCGATCAGATCGCGACGCATGGTCATCGGCTCGTTATAGCTTTGCTGGGCGTTGTCGCCGCTCAGCAGCAGGTATTTCACCTTGCCGCTGTTATAGGCGTTGATCGCCCCCTGAATGCGGTAACGGTAGTACTGATTGATCACCCCGGTGCGGTAATACTTGGCGGTGCCGAGCACCACGCCGACCTGGCGGTGTGGCAATTCCTGCAGTTCGTCGTAGACGTAAGGCGCGGTTTTCCAGCTGATCCAGCGATCCAGCGCAATAGCCGAACCCATCAACACCGCAATGATGATGAACAGGCTGATGATCAGGCGTTTCCACATGTTGTTGCCTTACGCGCGCCGGGCTGAAAAAGATGGATCAAGGCTACTTTACCTGACCGATCGACGCAAGACGCGAACCGCCTGAAGCACGCGCAACGCCGCATTTTTAGGCGGTTTTGCCGCACAAAAAAGCCCGGCGGAGCCGGGCTGGGTCAATTTAGCGCGCCAGTTAGAACGAGGTGCGCTTGTAGCTGCGGTACTGCGGCCGCCAGAAGTTGTGCTCGATGGCTTTCGACAGCGCGTCTTCGGAGGTGACGATCGCCACGCCCTGCAGCTGCGCCGCTTTACCCACTTCCATGGCGATGCACTTCGACACGCCCTGAATATCGTCGATATTCGGCAGCAGTGCGCCGTGGCCGTCGGTGGCCAGCGGCGAACAGTCCGCCAGCGCGCGGCTGGCGGCCATCAGCATGGCGTCGGTGACGCGGGTGGCGCCGGAGGCCAGCACGCCGAGGCCAATCCCCGGGAAGATGTAGGAGTTGTTGCACTGGGCGATCGGGTACAGCTGCTCTTTATAGCTCACCGGCGCGAACGGGCTGCCGGTTGCCACCAGGGCGGCGCCGTCGGTCCAGTTGATGATGTCTTCCGGACGGGCTTCCACGCGCGAGGTCGGGTTGGACAGCGGCATCACGATAGGGCGTTCGCAGTGCTTGTGCATTTCGCGGATCAGCTCTTCGGTAAACAGCCCCGGCTGGCCGGACACCCCGATCAGAATGGTCGGCTTGGCGTTGCGCACCACGTCCAGCAGCGAGATGGCGTCGCTGGCGGTTTCCCAACCGGCCAGGTTGTCGCTCTTCTGTACCAGTTTGCTCTGGAAATCGAGCAGGTTCGGCAGTTTGTCGGTCAGCAGGCCGAAGCGGTCGACCATGAATACGCGGGCGCGCGCTTCGTCTTCGCTCAAACCTTCGGACTTCATCTGCGCGATGATTTGCTCGGCGATGCCGCAGCCGGCGGAACCGGCGCCGAGGAAGGTGACGGTCTGATCGCGCAGCTGGCTGCCGGCGGCGCGGCTGGCGGCGATCAGGCTGCCGAGGGTGACCGCGGCGGTGCCCTGGATGTCATCGTTGAAGCAGCAGATCTCGTCGCGATAGCGGTTCAACAGCGGGGTGGCGTTGTTCTGCGCGAAGTCTTCGAACTGCAGCAGCACGTTCGGCCAGCGGCGTTTGACCGCCTGAATAAACTCTTCGACGAAGGCGTGGTACTCCTCGCCGGAGATGCGCGGATGGCGCCAGCCCATGTACAGCGGATCGTTGAGGCGCTGCGGGTTGTTGGTGCCGACGTCCAGCACCACCGGCAGCGTGTAGGCCGGGCTGATGCCGCCGCAGGCGGTGTACAGCGACAGCTTGCCGATGGGGATGCCCATGCCGCCGATGCCCTGGTCGCCCAGGCCAAGGATACGCTCGCCGTCGGTGACCACGATCACCTTGACGTTCTGCTTGGTGGCGTTTTGCAGCATGTCATCGATGCGATCGCGGTTCGGGTAGGAGATGAACAGCCCGCGCGCGCGGCGATAGATATCGGAGAAGTGTTCGCAGGCCTCGCCGACGGTCGGGGTGTAGATAATCGGCATCATCTCGCTCAGGTGCGAGTCCAGCAGGCGGTAGAACAGGGTTTCGTTGGTGTCCTGGATGTTGCGCAGGTAGATGTGCTTGTCGTTGTCGTTCTTGAAATCCTGGTACTGACGGTAGGCGCGTTCCACCTGTTCTTCGATGGTTTCCACCGCTTCCGGCAGCAGGCCGTGCAGGTTGAAGTGGCTACGTTCTTCCTCGGTGAAAGCGCTGCCTTTGTTCAGCAGCGGAAATTCCAGCAGAATCGGGCCGGCGTAAGGGATGTAGAGCGGGCGTTTGCTTTCGTATTCTAGTTCCATCAGTTTTACTCTTCACGTATCAGATAACTTTATTGCCGACGATCCTAAGAGATAAAGAGAAGATGTACAGCATTTGTTGCCAGATGATGAACCAGGTTGGCGTAATTATCGACAATCAAATGATTTTTTAACTAAAGAAAGTCTCTCTGGCGGCGTTGGGGCATTGTATTTGGCGGGCGGGGCTGTTAGCGGCGGAACCGGATGGCTCCGCCGTGGTGCGCTTAGAACGCGGCGCGGCTGACGTTTTGGCAGCCCAGTGCCGCCAGCGTGGCACGGGTGGCGTCCCACTGGCTGAGGATCGCCTCTTGCGGTTCGACCAGCACGGCGCGGCGGATGTTCAGGCAATCGCCGCCGGAGAGGTTCAGCAGGATCAGCGCGGCCTGCAGCGGCGGCAGGCTCGGGTTGAAGGCGGCGTTTTCTGCATAGCGGCCGGCGTAGAGGTTACCGTCCTGCGTTTCCAGCGCCACGCCGCTGTGGGCGTTGCTGTACGGTGCGTGGCTCTGATTGGCCGCAGCCAGCGCCGCCTGCGTCAGCGCATCGTCCAGCGCCAACCGATGGCCGTGATCGACCTTGTCCATCAGCAGCGAAGCGATATCCAGATCTTTCGGGCCGAAGGCGTCCGGCAGATAGTCCGCCAGCGTGGCCGGCGCGCGGCCCGGCAGACGGATCTGCAGCTCGCCGCCGCTGTTCAGTTCATTCATAAACTGACGGCAGTGGCCGCACGGCGTGTAGTTGACGGTGACCGAGGCCAGCGCAGGCTCGCCGCGCAGCCAGGCATGGGTAACCGCACATTGTTCTGCATGCACGGTTTGCTGCAGCGGTGCGCCGCTGAATTCCATATTGGCGCCGAAATAGAGGTTGCCACTTTGCCCGCGCGCGATGGCGCCGACGTGGAAGTGCGATATCGGGGTTAACGAGCAGGCCGCCGCCAGCGGCAGCAGCGCGAATGCCAGCGCGTCATCGTCCAACCCGCAGCCTGTGCGGATCGCCGCCGCTTGCTCGGCCGTGAACATCGCCGGAAAGTCAGGCGCGTCCAGATAGGGCCGCAGGGCGGATTGCAGTGTCGCGGGCAGTGCGCTGAACGCGGTGTGAAAACGCGGATGCATAGAAAGTCTCTCTACAGGTTAACGGGATAACATTCTAGGCAGGCCAGAGACATTAAAGTGTGATTAATGTCTCTTAATTGATGAAATTAATGCAATGAGATACATAAATGCGAGATGTATCGCAAGTTTCACCCTGTTCAACCGAACAGGTGCAGCAGCACCGGGAACAGGAACGGTGCCAGCAGGGAGGTGATGATGCCGCAGATCACCAGCGCCAGCGAGCCGAAAGCGCCTTCCTGGTAGTCCATCTCCGCGCAGCGTGCGGTGCCCAGCGCGTGGGATGCGGTACCCATCGCCAGACCGCGCGCCGAGTGGGTGGTGATTTTCAACAGGTTGAACAGCGTATGGCCGAACACGGCGCCAAGGATACCGACGAAAATGACGCAGACCGCGCTGATCGCCGGAATGCCGCCGAGCGAGTCCGCGACGGCCATGGCGATCGGCGTAGTGACCGATTTCGGCAGGATAGAGGCGGCGATTTCCGGCGTGGCACCCAGCCACAGGGCGATGGCGCCACCGCTGATCATGGCGGTCAGGCTGCCGATGAAGCACACCGCGATAATCGACTTCCAGCGCGCGCGGATCTGGTGCAGCTGTTCATACAGCGGGAAGGCCAGCGCGACGACCGCCGGCTGCAGCAGATCGTTGAGGATTTTGCTGCCCTGAAAGTAGCGCTCATAGGGGATGCCGGTGAGCAGCAGCAGCGGGATGATCACCGCCATGGAAACCAGCAGCGGGTTGAGCAGCGGCATGTTCAGCTTGCGCGCCAGCCAGCGCGCGGCGAAATAGACCGCCAGCGTCAGCGGCAGCGACCACCAGATTTCATGGATCATGGGTTGCCCTCCGTGTCATCGGGCTTACCGGCGATGCGGCGCTCGCGGTGAAAATAGTGTGAGGTATAGCCGACCACCACCAGCACCATCAGCGTGCTGATGAGGCAAGAGATAACCAGCGGGCCCAGATGCGCGACGATCTGGTCGTAGTATTTCATCACCCCGACGCCGATCGGCACGAACAGCAGCACCATGTAGCGGATCAGCAAATGGCAGCCGGGTTTAACCCATTTGGCCGGCAGGATCTGGGTAGAGAGCAGGGCGAACAGCAGCAGCATGCCGAGGATGCTGCCGGGAATGGCGAACGGCAGCAGCGCCGCCAGCGCATTGCCGACGAACAGACAAAGGTAGATGAGGAGCAGGGCTCTCAGGTATTTCCAGCACAGTGTGAGCACGTTGGCCATTGTCTTTTCCCGTTTAACTGATGCATTCATCATACAATTAAACTGTGAGCCATGCCACAGATCGCACCATGAATTCTCGCTATGGATGCCATGCTCGATCGGCGGGTTGACAGCCCGCAATCGCTGGTACGCGTGGGTTTAGCGCGTATCTTCGGCGGTTGCCGCCGCGTGTTCCGCCAGCCGGTGGCCGAGGAAGAAAAACAGCAGGCTGAGCAGCGCGGCGACGATCAGCATCACGAACATCAGCGGCGGCGCGGCATAGCTGAGCAGTACCCCGCACAGCACCGGGTTGATGGCGCCGCCCAGCGCGCTGAGATTTTGTACCCCATAGTAGCTGCCTTTCAGGTGCGGCGGCGCGATAAAGTCGATGAACATGTATTCCACCGGGATAACGATGATTTCGCCGAGGGTAAACACCGCCATCGCCGCCAGCCACAGCCAGACCGCCTGGCCGGCCACCATAAAACCGAGCAGCCCGACGATGAAAAACAGCGTGCCCAGCGCCAGCCAGCGCAGCATGTTTTCCTGACGCATGCCGCGGCTGAGCAGGTATTGCAGGGCGATGACGATGCTGGCGTTGACGATCATCACCAGCCCGATGATTTTGTAGGCGAACTCGGCGCTGGAGACGGTGATCAGGTATTGCGACAGATAGCCGGTGAACTGACCGAACACGACGGCACCCAGGGTACTGCCGAGAGTGAAGTAGATCAGCCGCCGATCGCTGCGCAGGATAGTCACCGTCTGGCGGAAGTTGGGGAGCGCCGCGGGGGCGGCGGCTGGCGTTGCGCGCTGTTCCCGACCGCGCAAGCGCAGGCTTAGCGTCGCCACCGTCGCCAGCGCCAACCCGCCCGACAGGTAAAACGGCAGCAGCGGGCTAAGCCCGGCCACCAGAACGCCGAGCGCAGAACCGATCGCCCAGCCGACGTTGACCAATGTGTAGTTGATTGAGAAAGCCTTGATGCGCTGCTCGACCGGCAGCCAGTCGGCGAAACAGGCCTTAATGGTGATGCTCAGCACAGAATAACAGGTATGCAGGATCGCCAGCACCACGATCACGCCGCCGGGGCGCGGGATCCAGGGAAGGGCGAAGAAGCTCAGCGCAAACAATAAAATCGACAGCAGGATCAGGCGGTTCTTGCTGAATTTGTCCACCAGATAGCCGCCGTACAGGCTGGCAAGGATGCCGAGGGTCAGGCTGACGCCCAGGATCACGCCCACGCTCTTCGGCAGCAGATGGAAATGCTCGGTGAGATAGATGGTAATGAACGGCAGCGTCACGCCGCGGCCGATGGTCAACACCAGCGAACTGGCCAGCAGCATGTTAATCAGCGAGGGGAATCCCTTCATTCGAAGCCTGTGTATGCATACAGTTATTGGGCAATGCAGATAACATAGCGTATTTTGGCGAGGACGGAAGGGGAAAGCCGAAAATTAGTTTAAAAACAGAGGCTGCGTCGGCAGCCTCGTCAAAAACAGCATTATTTACCGTGTTCGGCCTGCAGCGTGGCGAACCACGGCTGCACGAAGTCGCTGCTGCTGCCCCAGCCGGGGATGATCTTCGCCAGCCCGGCGACGTTGACCGGCCCCGGCTGCGCCAGCAACAGCGCTTGCGGAATGACCGTCGCTTTGAACTGATAGCTGTCCGGCGTGCTTTCCCCGGCGATCTTGTTGGCTACCAGGCGCAGGTTGACTGCGCCGATAAGTTTCGGATCCACCGCCACGCTGACCTGCCACGGGCTGCCGGCTTCGCGCATCAGTTGCAAGTCCTGGTTGGAGATATCGATGCTGTACAGCTTGATCTCGGTGCGGCCGTTCTCTTTCAATGCCTTGTAAGCGCCCTGGGTGAAGGCGTCCCAGGTGCCCCAGATGGCGTCGATCTTGCCTTTCGGGTATTTCGCCAACACCGCGCCCACCTTGTTGGCGGTATCGCCCTGTACGTCGGAGGAGACCGCACCGATCGATTCCAGCTCATGAATGCCCGGATGCTGTTTCAGCAGATGCTGATAGGCGGCCTGGCGACGTTCCATCGGTGGGAAGCCGGCCACCCAGAGTTTGATGATGTTGGCCTGGCCGTTGAAATCCTTCACCAGCTGGCCGAAGGAGGCGTTGGCCAGCGAAGCGTCGTCCTGCTGCGAGACGGTGACGCCGGGAACGCTGCCGCTGACGTCGGTATCGAAAGCCGCGACGGCGATGCCGGCCGCCGCGATGCGTTTGACCAGATCGGTGGAATAGGGGGCTCGCCCCTGCGAGAGGATGATGCCGTCATATTTCTGGCTGATAGCCTGGTTGACGAAGTCCTGGAAACGCGCGTCGTCGCCGTTGCTGAGGAAGGTGTCCACCTTGAAGCCCAGCTTGCGTCCTTCCTGAATGGTGCCCGCCAAAAATTGCGTGGTGTTGTCGTCGGATCCGAGGTTGCGGATCACCGCGATGCGCACCGGCCCCTGATGCTGAGCGATGGCGGCCGGCACGGCGGCGTTTTCCGCCGCCTGCAGCGGCAGGGCGGCCAGCAGGCTGAGGGCGAGCAGCGAAGTCTTGAGATTTTTCATTATTATAGGCTCCAAAAAAGCGGGTAAACGGTCCCGGTGAAGGTCTGTTATAGCAGTCTTTCTGTCTGGACGTCTATTTGTTGTTGCGGAGCATCATAGCGAGATGCGGCGGGCGAGGGAATCAGAGCGGTTATGACTTTTTCTTACTGTTTATAACGTTGGGTTTGAGGCATTAAAAAGGGCCGAGCAAGCTCGACCCTTGATGTAACGCGCCGGCGCGGTTACTTGACCTGCATGCCAGGCTGCGCGCCGCTGTCCGGGCTCAGCAGGAAGATCTCTTTCCCGCCGGGGCCCGCCGCCATCACCATGCCTTCCGAAACGCCGAAGCGCATTTTGCGCGGTGCCAGGTTGGCGACCATGATGGTCAGGCGGCCTTCCAGCGCTTTCGGATCCGGGTAAGCGGAGCGAATGCCGGAGAAGATCTGGCGCGATTCGCCGCCCAGATCCAACTGCAGCTTCAGCAGTTTGTCGGAGCCTTCGACAAAGTCGGCGCTCTTGATCAGGGCGATGCGCATGTCCACCTTGGCGAAGTCGTCGAAGGTGATGGTTTCCTGAATAGGATCATCGGCCAATGGACCGGTCACCGGCTTGGCGGCGGCCATGTCTTCTTTCGAGGCGTTGACCATTTCGCTGACCTTGTCCAGATCGATGCGGTTGAACAGCGCTTTGAATGCGTTCACCTGGTGGCCCAGCAGCGGCAGCGGGATTGCGTCCCAGCTCAGCTCGGCGTTGAGGAACGCTTCGGCGCGTTCGGTCAGCGAAGGCAGCACCGGCTTCAGGTAAGTCATCAGCACGCGGAACAGGTTGATGCCCATCGAGCAGATGGCCTGCAGATCGGCGTCGCGGCCTTCTTCCTTCGCCACCACCCAAGGTGCCTGCTCATCCACGTAGCGGTTGGCCAGATCGGCCAGCGCCATGATTTCGCGGATCGCGCGGCTGAACTCGCGGCCGGCGTAAGCTTCGGCGATGCTCTGCGCCGCGTCGACGAAGGTCTGGTACAGCGCCGGATCGGCCAGGCTGTCGGCCAGCTTGCCGCCGAAGCGTTTGTTGATAAAGCCGGCGTTACGTGACGCCAGGTTCACCACCTTGTTGACGATGTCGGCGTTTACGCGCTGCACGAAGTCTTCCAGATTGAGATCGATATCATCAATGCGTGAAGAGAGCTTGGCGGCGTAGTAATAGCGCAGGCAGTCGGCGTCCAGATGCTGCAGGTAGGTGCCGGCCTTGATGAAGGTGCCGCGCGATTTGGACATTTTGGCGCCGTTCACCGTCACGTAGCCGTGCACGAACAGGTTGGTCGGTTTGCGGAAGTTGCTGCCTTCCAGCATCGCCGGCCAGAACAGGCTGTGGAAGTAGACGATGTCCTTGCCGATAAAGTGATACAGCTCGGTGGTGGAATCTTTGCGCCAGAACTCGTCGAAGTCCAGATCGCCGCGCTTGTCGCACAGGTTCTTGAAGGAGCCCATGTAGCCGATCGGCGCGTCCAGCCAGACGTAGAAGTATTTGCCCGGCGCATCCGGGATCTCGAAGCCGAAGTAAGGCGCATCGCGGGAGATGTCCCACTGCTGCAGGCCGGATTCGAACCACTCCTGCATCTTGTTCGCCACTTGCTCTTGCAGCGCGCCGGAGCGCGTCCACGCCTGCAGCATTTCGCTGAAGGCCGGCAGGTCGAAGAAGAAGTGCTCGGAGTCGCGCATCACCGGCGTCGCGCCGGAAACCACGGACTTCGGATCGATCAGTTCCGTCGGGCTGTAGGTGGCGCCGCACACTTCGCAGTTATCGCCGTATTGATCCGGCGATTTGCATTTCGGGCAGGTGCCCTTCACGAAACGGTCCGGCAGGAACATGCCTTTCTCCGGATCGTACAGCTGAGAAATGGTACGGTTCTTGATAAAACCGTTTTCTTTCAGGCGGCTGTAAATCAGGGTGGACAGCTCGCGGTTTTCATCGCTATGGGTCGAATGGTAGTTGTCATAGCTGATGCCAAAGCCGGCGAAATCCTGTTGGTGCTCCTGGCTCATCTCCGCGATCATTTCTTCCGGTTTCACGCCCAGTTGCTGCGCTTTCAGCATGATCGGCGTGCCGTGCGCGTCGTCCGCGCAGATGAAATGCACTTCGTGGCCGCGCATTCGTTGGTAACGCACCCAGATATCCGCCTGGATGTGCTCGAGCATGTGGCCGAGATGGATGGAACCATTTGCGTACGGTAGCGCGCACGTCACCAATAATTTTTTCGCGACTTGAGCCATAGTGAGAACTTGCTTTCTGTAATGAATAAAAGGGCCTTCGATGTTAACCGATCGCGCCCTTCGCTGCTAGGGCGGTTTCTTGCAGGTTATATGCGCCAGCGGCAGCGCAGTTCTGATATGCTTAGCCGGAAGCTACTCATTCAAAATCAAGGAGCCGGGATGAACGCAAAATCCCCTGAGCAGACCAACCCCGAAGTTCTGCGCGCCCTGGTGACCGGTGTACTGGCCGCCTTTGAACACCCGACGTTGAAAAACAACCTGACCGCATTGAAGGCCATTCATCACTGCGCGTTGCTGGACGATGTACTGCATATCGAACTGACGATGCCGTTTGCCTGGCAGAGCGGTTTTGAGGCGCTGCAGGCGAGCGTCGGCCCCGAGCTGTTGCGCGTGACCGGCGCTTCCGCTATCGACTGGAAGCTGAAACACGACATCACGACGCTGAAACGCGCCAACGGCCAGGCCGGCATCAAAGGCGTGCGCAACATCGTCGCCGTCAGCTCCGGCAAAGGCGGGGTGGGGAAATCCAGCACCGCCGTCAACCTGGCGCTGGCGCTGGCCGCCGAAGGGGCCAAGGTCGGTATTCTGGACGCCGACATTTACGGCCCGTCGATCCCCAACATGCTGGGTACCGAACATGAGCGGCCGACCTCGCCGGACGGTCAGCACATGGCGCCGATCGTGGCGCACGGCCTGGCGACCAACTCCATCGGTTACCTGGTGACCGACGATAACGCCATGGTGTGGCGCGGCCCGATGGCCAGCAAGGCGCTGATGCAGCTGCTGCAGGATACGCTGTGGCCGGATCTGGATTACCTGGTGCTGGACATGCCGCCGGGCACCGGCGACATCCAGCTGACGCTGTCGCAGAACATTCCGGTGACCGGCGCGCTGGTGGTTACCACCCCGCAGGATATCGCTTTGCTGGATGCCGCCAAGGGCATCGTGATGTTCGAGAAAGTGCATGTGCCGGTGCTGGGCATCGTGGAGAATATGAGCGTGCACATCTGCAGCAACTGCGGTCACCATGAGCCGATCTTCGGCACCGGCGGCGCTGAAAAGCTGGTGCAGAAATACCACAGCCGTCTGCTGGGGCAGATGCCGCTGCATATCTCGCTGCGCGAAGACCTGGATCGCGGTACGCCGACGGTGATCAGCCGCCCGGACAGCGAATTCGCCGAGATGTATCGTCAGCTCGCCGGCCGCGTGGCCGCGCAGATGTATTGGCAGGGCGAGGCGATCCCGACAGAGATTGCGTTCCGCGCGCTGTAATCTGCCTATGGCAAGGCAAGAACCCGGCTTAAACGCCGGGTTTTTTTATGGGATGCGGACAGGGTTGTGCAAATCCGCGCGGGTATAAGGACGTTCGATTTGCGCCAGCGTTTTGGCGATATGTTCCAGCAACCCCTGGGTGGGGGCCGGCTGACGATGTCCCATCAGTGCCAACGGCAAGGCCAGCGCGATGGCCAGGTGTGGCCAGGAAAGGCATGGGCGAGCCTTGGCGCGTTGCAGCCACAGGAACAGTGCGCTGGCCAGGTAGCCTAAAATCAATCCGCTGATCACCTCGGATACCGAGTGAACGCGAATTTCCAGCCGCGACACGCCGATGGTGAAAGGCAATATCCACCCGGTCAATAGCGCGAGGCTGCGCACCGGATGGGAAAATCGGCCGGTCAATGCCCAGAGCAGCGGCGGCCAGATGCTGGCTGCGAGGGCCGAATGGCCGCTGAATCCGGTGAAATCATAACTTGCGTTACCAATACCCCAGCCCATAAAGGCCAGTTTGGACAGGCAGACCAGCCCGCCGGTGAAGCCGAAGATCAACGCCCACTGCCAGCCTGCCGCGCGGGTGGCGGAAGACGCGAGCAGCAACAAAAACAGAATCAGCGCACAGGGTAGCAGCAGCATGCTGTCGCCGAAAAAAGTCAAAAAATACCAATCCAGCACATCAATCTCCGATGAAAGACTACGGGGTCCAGAAGTCAGCGCTGGAGTTTAACCTGTTGCCGGGCATTGCCCTAGCCGTGAGATTCTTAAAATGCGCGTTGCCGATACGGCGCGATAGCCCGAATTCGCCCGCCGTCGCGCAATATACAGTGGCGCAAACCCCGACGACTCCCTATAATTGTCGCGTTTTAGTTCCCCCCTTCACATTACGAAATCAGGTCTTTAATTTTATGACTGACAATCCGCATCAGTGCGTCATTATTGGTATAGCTGGCGCATCTGCCTCCGGAAAAAGCCTTATTGCCAGCACGTTGTACCGCGAACTCCGCGAGCAGGTCGGCGATGAGCACATCGGCGTTATTCCAGAAGACAGTTACTATAAAGACCAGACTCACCTGACCATGGAAGAACGGGTCAAAACCAACTATGACCACCCGAGCGCCATGGATCACAATCTGCTGTTCCAGCATCTGCAGATGCTGAAGGCCGGCAAGGCGATCGAACTGCCGCTGTACAGCTACACCGAACACACGCGCAAGAAAGAAACCGTCCATCTCGAACCTAAAAAAGTGATTATTCTGGAAGGGATCTTGCTGCTGACGGATATCCGCCTGCGCCAGGAGATGAACTTCTCGATCTTCGTCGACACGCCGCTGGATATCTGCCTGATGCGCCGCATGAAGCGCGACGTCAACGAGCGCGGCCGCTCGATGGATTCGGTGATGGCGCAATACCAGAAGACCGTGCGCCCGATGTTCCTGCAGTTTATCGAACCTTCCAAACAATACGCCGATATCATCGTCCCGCGCGGCGGCAAGAACCGCATCGCGATCGATATTCTGAAAGCCAAAATCAGCCAATTCTTTGAATAATGCCGCTTAATGGCCGGAAATGTGCATTTCCGGCCGGTGGCCAACTATTTGCACCCCGGCGTAGACCTTTCGCCCGTTGTGTGGCAATTTTTGTTTAGTGACGCGTTTTGATGGAGAAGAAAGACATGAGACTGTGCGACCGCGATATAGAAGCCTGGCTGGATAGCGAGAAACTGGTGATTTCCCCGCGCCCGCCGCTCGAACGCATCAACGGGGCCACAGTAGATGTCCGTTTGGGCAATCAGTTCCGCGTGTTCAGTGGCCATACCGCGCCTTTTATCGATCTTAGCGGGCCGAAAGACGAAGTCAGCGCCGCGCTGGATCGCGTGATGAGCGACGAGATTGTCCTGCCGGAAGGCGAGGCGTTCTTCCTCCATCCCGGCGAGCTGGCCCTGGCGGTGACGTTCGAATCCGTGACGTTGCCGGACGATCTGGTGGGTTGGCTCGACGGCCGTTCTTCTTTGGCGCGCCTGGGGCTGATGGTGCACGTGACCGCGCACCGTATCGATCCGGGCTGGCATGGGCGCATCGTGCTGGAGTTCTACAACTCCGGCAAGCTGCCGCTGGCGCTGCGGCCGGGGATGCTGATTGGCGCCTTGAGCTTTGAGCCGTTGTCCGGCCCGGCGGCCCGGCCATACAACAGCCGCCAGGACGCAAAATATCGCGATCAGCAGGGCGCAGTAGCCAGTCGAATCGACAAGGACTAACGGCGCGGGATGCACCGTCGGTGTGGCGCTGACAAGAGGGTGGCATGAGAAGATTACTGACGACATTGGCGATTTTACTGGTGGTCGTGGTGGCGGGGATGTCCGCGCTGGTACTGCTGGTCAATCCGAATGATTTTCGCGGCTACATGGTCAAAAAAGTCGAGCAGAAGAGCGGCTACCAGCTGACGCTCGAAGGCGACCTGCGGTGGCACATCTGGCCGCAGCTCAGCATTTTGGCCGGCCGCATGACGCTAACCGCACCGGGTGCCAAAGCGCCGGTGGTGAGTGCGGAAAACATGCGCCTCGATGTCAAACTGTTGCCGCTGCTGTCGCATCAGCTGTTTGTGAAGCAGGTGATGTTGAAAAACGCGGTTATCCGCCTCACGCCCGACAGCGAAGAGCACTCGCAGGTGGACGCCCCAATCGCACCCGCCGGTAGCGGTACTGACGCGGCAGACGCGGCCTGGAAGTTCGATATCGATAACCTTCGGGTGGTGGACAGCCTGCTGATTTGGCAGCGTGCCGATAACGAACAAATCAATGTCCGGGATATCAATCTCACCCTGCAACAAACGGAGAAACGCCAGGCGCAGCTGGAACTTTCCAGCCGGGTCAACCGCGATCAACGTGACCTGACCTTCAGCATGGCGGCCGATGTCGATCTGCAGCAGTTCCCACGCCAGATTGGCGCCAAAGTGACCCAGTTCAATTACCAACTGGCGGGCGCGGATATTCTGAACGGCGGTATTCAGGGAGAGGGTAATGCCCAGGTGGTCTATCAGCAGACGCCGGCGCAGATTGCCGTCGGCCAGCTTAACGTCAGCGCCAATAACAGTCAGTTGACCGGCGATATCAGCGCCACGCTGGGGGCAGTGCCCGGCTATGTGGTGAACCTCAATTCGGCAAACCTCGATCTCGACGCGCTTTCCGGCTGGCAATCCAGCACCACGACCGCCGAGCAGCCCGCCGTGACTTCCGCGCCGGTGATCGCCAGCCAGGTTGACGATCGGCAGCAAAACCTGGAGGCGCTGCGCGATTTCACTGCACAATTGAACCTGCAGGCGGCACAGGTAACCTATCGCGGTATGAACGTTGCCCAGTTGGCCGTTACGGCGGACAACCAACGCGGCCTGCTGACGTTGCACAAGCTTGCCGGGCAATTGGCCGGCGGAGATTTCTCCTTGCCGGGAACGCTCGACGCGCGCGGCAATAAACCGGTGATAAGCGTACAACCGGTGCTGAATCAGGTTGAGCTCGGCACGGTGCTCAAGGCATTCGATATGCCGCAGATGCTCACCGGCAAGTTCAGCATGAAAGGGGATCTGACCGGCGATCGCCTCTCTTCACAGGCATTTGAGCGCCGCTGGCGCGGTACGGCGCAGCTGGCGATGCAGGATGCGCAGCTGCACGGCCTGAATATTCAGCAGCTGATTCAGCAGGCGGTGGCGCGTAATGATAACAGCGTACGTGGGCAAGACAGCTATCAGCGCTATACCGAAGTCAAAAGCGTCTCGGCGCAGGCCAGCCTGAGTCAGGGCATGGTCAAACTTAGCGGCCTGACGGCGGATTCGCCTTTGCTGGCGCTGACCGGCGCCGGCAGCATCGATATGCCGGGCAAACAGTGCGACATGGCGCTCAACGTGCGCGTCACCGGCGGTTGGCAAGGGCGCGGCGAGCTGATTGAGCAACTGCAAAAAACGCCGATCCCGCTGCGGGTCTATGGGCCTTGGCAACAGCTGAATTATCAACTGCAGGTCGATCAAGTGCTGCGCAAAACGCTGCAGGATCGGGCCAAGGATGCGTTGAACAAATGGGCTGAAAAGAACAAGGATTCGCGCGAAGGCCAGGATCTGAAGAAGCTGCTCGACAAGCTGTAATATTAGCCCCTATGGGAGAAGTACTATCATTCCTGTAGGGGCAATTAACTGTAATTAATCAGATATTTTACCGTAACCCTTCCATACACCCGGAGAACCTGATTCTACGCATCTCCAACCGTCCCAACTACCAGCTATGGGGAGGGTATTTATGACTCTATCTCCTTGATTGTAACTACCTGATGTTGGCACTGCATTACTGTAAATTGTTCGCACATTACTTGGGATTGAAATTTTCTGTTCTGCCCCAATTAACTCTTTCCCTGCAACATTGTTAGCGTAATAAACGCCATTAATGCAGTTAAAAATCACATTTCCCAGTACAGTACTATTTATAAATGAATGAGATAATTTTCTGTCATTGAGTTTGTCATTAAAATATACGTCTTTAGATACGATAACTCCATCAAAATGAACTCCTAGGGATGGATTGACAGAGCCATTTACAGACAGTTGACCTATCGAGCCGCCAAACCATCTTATAGAACCTGCCGTTTTATTTAATATGACATCAGCTGCGTAGACGTTTGAGAACTGATGATTTCCATAGTAAGCCGAAATTATTATGTTCCCTACACGGCAATTGGATAAAGAAATATTGCCTCTTTTCCCCTCAGCCAGAGTTTTAATATCACCACCTAATGCACGCCCCCCGCTTATCGTGGTTGCGCCGTAGCCTTTAATTAATACAGCGTTTCTGAAGCGAGAACCAGCATGTTCAATTATTTGTACATCTGCATTATCAACTTCTAAAAAGTCTCTCTTTGCCCATTGATTTTGATCTCTAACCTCGGCATGTGTTTGGGTGAACATGAGCCCAATTCCACTTTTAATGCGAACATAAGGGCTGCACTTATTGTTCTCTATTTGACAGTTGTTGAATCTGATCATGTTACACGCATCATTTTTGATGGTGCTTGTTAGTAATAATGCCGGATGCGTCGTTTGTGAATTGTCGCTAACATCACCGGTAGAGTATCCACCGTCTTGTATATTGGTTGCTTCAAAAACGGAATCTTGTACTTTATCTAGCCAAAGATTGCAACCATGAAAAGAGTAGATCTGTAGGTTGTTGGTGTAAATATATCCGACGTTACTAATGCGTAGTGCACTTAACGTATAGTTATTTCCATCGAAAGAAATATTTTCTATCCTCAAGCCCCAACTGAAGATCTTCTCATGATTATATTCTAAAAGTATCACATCGGGATTTTTCGGATCCTCGCTTGGTGATATTATACAGTTTCTTGTGTTGCTCCCTCTCAGTACTCCGGCCCAATTACCCGGTATCCGTAATATGCCTGGTTTAAGATAAGTGACTCCACTTGGAAAAATCAGCTCAACTCGATAGTTATTTACCATGGATTCTTGGAGTATATTTGAATTGTCCTCGCCGTACTGAGGTGAACCAATCCTGACACCTAGCCATTCAATTGGCCAAATATTTGTTGATACGGAGTCAACTCTTATCCAGCACCAGGTTTCATCTACTCTAATAACAATTCCATTTTTTTCCTTTAGATCTTTTGAACGAGCTGAGTAAAACTCTCCTCCACCTGTTGATTTGATATCATTAGTGGAGTAAAAGCTAACGACATCAATTTTTTGCCCAGGAAATTGGGGGGTTATTTTTCTTAATGTATCAATATCTGGGCAACGACCTATATATTTAGCACCATCATAGCCGGATAATTTTGACGAGAGGACAGATAAATTGTTACTTGAAGATAAGTCTTGTTCCGTACTGTTGGATTCGATGCTTTTTACGGTCTCTGCCGCATAGGACTTCGCTACTAAAATTCCTGAGGTGCCCGCTATGATAGTTTTTACCAGATCTCTTCTGTTCATATGTCCACCCATAAAACACAATGTAAGATGAAGGTTGTTAGCGATAATAGCATCTGATAAAAGCTTGTAAACATTAAGTTGTTAAATGTCTTTTCCAAATGTTATGGCATTGTTATCTATGAAAATGAAGAAAATTTATTATTAGGATTGTTCTGTCATTCAAGGGAGCATCAATTTATTGCGATATTTCCTATTTTGTTTGATTTGCATCACGATTAAGTCGTGGCGTTTCCTTAGTCTATTATTTGTCTATTTTCTTTGGGGTTATTTATGACTGAGCTCGCTATCGGGATTATCGTTGCTGCCTGTGTAGGCCGTTACATCATCAAAGGGTATTCCGCCACCGGCGTCTTGATGGTGGGCGGGTTACTGCTGCTCGGTATCAGCGCCCTAATGGGGAAAACGTTGTTGCCGTCCGGCGCCGCGTCTACCGGCTGGCGCGCGACCGATATTATCGAATACGTCAAGATCTTGCTGATGAGCCGCGGCGGCGATCTGGGCATGATGATCATGATGCTGTGTGGTTTCGCCGCTTACATGACGCATATCGGCGCCAACGACGTGGTCGTCAAGCTGGCCTCGCGCCCGTTGCAGATGATCAACTCGCCTTATCTGCTGATGGTGGCGGCCTATTTTGTCGCTTGCCTGATGTCATTGGCGGTCTCTTCCGCCACTGGCCTCGGCGTATTGCTGATGGCGACGCTATTCCCGTTGATGGTGAACGTTGGCATCAGCCGCGGGGCGGCGGCGGCCATTTGCGCTTCGCCGGCGGCGATTATCCTGGCGCCGACCTCTGGCGACGTGGTGCTGGCGGCCAAGGCGGCGGAGATGCCGCTGGTGGACTTCGCGTTCAAAACCACGCTGCCGATCTCGATTGCCGCCATCGTCTGCATGGCCGCGGCGCACTTTTTCTGGCAGCGCTATCTCGACAAAAAGAACAATGAAAAGCATCACATCATGGACGTCAGCGAAATCAACACCCACGCGCCGGGGTTCTATGCGATTTTGCCGTTTACGCCGATCCTCGGCGTGCTGATTTTCGACGGAAAATGGGGGCCGGAGCTGCATATCATTACCGTACTGGTCGGGTGCATACTGTTGGCGGCCGTGATCGAGTTTGTGCGCAGCTTCAGCGCCAAACAGGTATTCAGCGGCCTGGAAGTGGCCTATCGCGGCATGGCGGACGCTTTCGCCAGCGTGGTGATGCTGCTGGTGGCCGCGGGTGTATTCGCGCAGGGGCTGAGCACCGTCGGCTTTATCAGCGGCTTGATCGGGCTGGCACAGTCGTTCGGCACCGGTGGTTTGATCATGATGTTGGTGCTGGTGGTGATCACCATGCTGGCGGCCATGACTACCGGTTCCGGCAATGCGCCGTTTTATGCGTTTGTCGAACTGATCCCGAAACTGGCGGCGCAGATGGGCGTGAATCCGGCCTATCTGGTGATCCCGATGCTGCAGGCGTCTAACCTCGGCCGCACGCTGTCGCCGGTCTCCGGCGTGGTGGTGGCGGTTTCCGGCATGGCGAAAATCTCGCCGTTCGAAGTGGTGAAACGCACTTCGGTGCCGGTAATTGTCGGGTTGGTGGTGGTGATCGTGGCGACCGAGCTGTTGGTTCCCCAGTAAAAGAAAGGCCGGGCGATGCCCGGCCTCAATGCTAAACCTCGTAGTCCTCCGGTGGGGGAGGCGGGGTGATCTTCACTTTCAGAATGCGGTGGCTGTTAACCTCCAGCGGTTCGAACAGATAGTCACCGATCTTGATTTGCTCGCCTTCTTGCGGCACACGCTGGCTGTGTTCCATCAGCAGCCCCGCCAGCGTGTGGTATTCGCGTTTTTCTTCCAGCGGCATCGGCAGGTACAGCACCAGATCTTCCAGCGGCATATAGCCGTTGGCAATCCAGCTGCCGTCTTCGTTTTGCTGAATGTCATGGCGTGCGTCCACCTCTTCGCCGGCCTCCGGCAGATTGCCGGCGATGGTTTCCATCACGTCCGTCAGGGTGACGATACCTTCGACGGAACCGAACTCGTCGACCACAAAGGCAAAGTGCGTCTGCGCCTGGCGGAACTGTTCCAGGGCGCTTAACAGCGTGAGCTGTTCCGGGAAGATCAGCGGTTGGCGTATCAGCGCGCGCAGATCCAACGGCGCCTGCGCCAACTGCTGTTTGAGGACGTCGATAGTATGGATAACGCCCAGCGGTTCGTCGCTGGCGCTGCTTTCCACCACCACGATGCGCGTGTGCTGATTACGCTCCAGCAATTGCGTCAGTTTCTCCTGCGGATCGTTCAGCTCGAGGTATTCGACGTCGTGACGCGAAGTCATGATGCTGCTGACCGTGCGCTGCGCCATGCCCAGCACGCGTTCGATCATGCGCCGCTCTTGCTGATTGAAGATCTCGCCGTTTTCGCTGTCGCTGTCCGCCAGCAGGTTGGCGGAGTGGCTGTCGACCTCCGCTTCTTCGTGTTTACCACTCAGCATGCGCAGTACCGCCTCGGCGGTGCGCTCGCGCAGTGGCCGCACCTTCGACAGGAAGCGCCGGCGGTTGAACTGTGCCAGTTGGTTCAATGCTTCGATCATCACCGAGAAGCCGATCGCCGCGTAGAGGTAACCTTTCGGAATGTGGTAGCCGAAGCCCTCCGCCACCAGGCTGAAGCCGATCATCAGCAGGAAGCTCAGGCACAGGATAACGATAGTCGGGTGAGCGTTGACGAAGCGCGTCAGCGGCTTGCTGGCCAGCAGCATCAGGCCGATGGCGATACACACCGCGATCATCATCACCGCCAGGTGGTCGACCATGCCGACTGCGGTGATCACCGAGTCGAGCGAGAAAACGGCGTCCAGCACCACGATCTGCGCCACCACCGGCCAGAAACGCGCGCCTTTGCGTGCGCCGTGCTGTTCTTCATCCTTGCCCTCCAGCCGTTCGTTCAGCTCCATGGTGGCCTTGAACAGCAGGAATATCCCGCCGACCAGCATGATCAGATCGCGGCCGCTGAAGGGGTGCTCCGCGACGATGAACATCGGTTTGGTCAGCGTCGCCAGCCACGAGATGGAAGCGAGCAGCGCCAGGCGCATGACCAGCGCCAGCAACAGACCGACGACACGAGCCTTATCTCTTTGTTGTTTTGGTAGTTTGTCCGCCAGAATGGCGATGAAGACAAGGTTGTCTATACCCAGAACGATTTCCAGCACGACCAATGTGGCCAGGCCGGCCCAAATTGTTGGATCAGCGATCCATTCCATACGCCCAATTTCACCTGTAAGTTCTACGGCTTATGCCGCAGGGGAATGATGGGCGCTGAGGCGGCAAAATTCAACTTTAATCAGAGGAAGTGGATGAAAACGGGGTATTTAGGCTGACAAAAAAACCAATAATCCTAAACGCGCTTGAGGAGGCCACTATGGCCGAGCAACGGTATAACGGTATATAGATCTTGTGACCTGCTCCCTAAGATCAGATACAACTGCCAGTTAGTCATATCAGTTGTGGATAACAAGCAGACCTTCTCGACGCAGTGGCTGCATTACGGCGGGAACCGATGTGTCTGCGCTCCGGTGCCAGCATCGGTGATGCGTTCAGATAAATTCGCATCAGTCGTCGACGCTGTGCTTCATCGCGGCTCGTCGACAAGTACAAACCAGCCAGCAGATCTGACATTGCGACAGGCCCGTCGCTTCACACATCATTACAGCAGCACAGCAGCTACCTGCTTGTGGTCTGTTGCCAGTACTTTCGGCGCTGCATAGCCTGTAATGTTTTCTTTTCAAGCATGGATTCTGCGAGCAACCTCTAGAGGTGAGCATTCTCTTCTTCAAGTGACTTAAGACGTTTTAGTTCAGGTAATTCCTGCAGCCAAACTTCTTACGCCAAGTATAAAAGGTAGCTTCAGAGATCGCATGCTTACGGTCAAGTTCACGGGCAGATATACGCGCTTCGATTTCACGGAGAATACTGATGAGTTGTTCGCTGGCAAAACACTTCTTCATGCGGGGCATCATGTTGCTTATGAAGACATTACTAACGTCAGGATGGGGTGAACAACGAAGAGCCGGTCACATGAAGCCAATTGTTCATAAAAAACACATGACTAAAAGTTTAAATAAATCAGATCGTTGAAATAAATCCCTATGCTACACTTCGTCTGTATACAGATCGTTAGTAGTCTTATTCTGAAAACACCTAACCGCAGGTATCTAAGGCTTGTATCAGTAAGTTAATAGTATAAGAATCTTAGCCTCATAAGTGGCAACAACTAGCATTGTTTGGTTATAAGGCACACAATTTTTGCCGTTTTGTGAGTCGCAAAACATTCATGTGGGCATACAAACTTCGTGGCTCGTAGAAGTGTGATGGTAATCGCCAGTAAATTCGCAACCAACAGCATTTTGGTAGCTTTAAGCCAAGGGCGGTAGCGTGCCTAAATGAATTTTTGTATTGCCATGCTTTGTCCGATTGGTGTGGTTTATGCTAAATAAATCAGTTAATTGCTTGTGGAAGTGGACATGCAGAAAAGACTAAAAGCTGTGATCCCCGTGGCGGGTCTAGGGACGCGTATGTTGCCTGCAACCAAGGCGATCCCTAAAGAAATGTTACCAGTGGTTGATAAGCCACTTATCCAATACATTGTCAGCGAATGTGTTGCCGCCGGCATCAAAGATATCGTACTGGTCACACATTCTTCAAAAAATGCGATTGAGAACCATTTCGACACCTCTTTCGAATTAGAAGCAGTATTGGAAGCGCGAGTAAAACGCCAGCTGTTGGCTGAAGTACAAAACATCTGCCCATCGGATGTGACCGTGATGCAGGTTCGCCAAGGGCAAGCGAAAGGACTTGGCCATGCGGTATTGTGCGCCAAACCGATGGTGGGTGATTACCCCTTCGTAGTCCTCCTGCCGGACGTCTTACTGGATGAAGCAAAGGCAGATCTTCGCAAAGAAAATCTGGCCAAGATGCTCCAGCGTTTTGATGAGACGGGATTCAGTCAAGTCATGGTTGAACCGGTACCGGAAGAAGACGTATCTAAATATGGCGTGGTAGATTGCGCGGGTGCGGCGCTCATTGCGGGTGAAAGTGCACCGATGACGGCGGTGGTAGAGAAACCGGCTCGTGAGGACGCACCTTCAAATCTAGCTGTTGTTGGCCGTTATGTGCTTTCCGCAGACATTTGGCCTTTGCTTGAGAAAACACCGCCTGGTGCTGGCGATGAGATCCAGTTGACCGATGCTATCGCCATGCTGATGGATGAGCAAATAGTGGAAGCCTTCCATATGAGCGGTAAATCACACGACTGCGGCGATAAACTGGGTTATATGAAGGCCTTTGTGCAATACGGTTTGCGCCATGCCACAGAAGGTGAAGATTTCTCGCGATGGTTGAAGCTGGCCTTGAATAACAACTAACATGTGGCTGAGTACGTTCACAAGATTGAAGAGGACGAGCATGACGAAGTTGAAAGCTGTCATTCCTGTCGCTGGCCTTGGCATGCATATGCTACCGGCGACCAAAGCGATTCCTAAAGAGATGTTGCCGATCGTCGATAAGCCTTTGATTCAATATATTGTTAATGAGTGCGTAGCCGCAGGCATCAAAGAGATCATTCTGGTTACGCATTCATCTAAAAATGCAATAGAAAACCATTTCGATACGTCCTTTGAACTGGAAGCGATGCTCGAGGCACGTGTTAAGCGCCAGTTGTTGGATGAAGTCCAATCGATAACGCCGAAAGGCGTAACGTTGATGCATATTAGGCAAGGGCAACCTAAAGGGCTGGGGCATGCGGTACTTTGCGCCAAACCATTGATCGGAAACGCTCCTTTCGTGGTGCTGTTGCCGGATGTGTTGCTTGACGATGCTAAAGCCGATCTGAAAAAAGATAACTTGGCACACCTGATTTCCCGTTTCGAAGCGACGGGATTGAGCCAGCTGTTGATACAACCTGTGGATGAGCATGTTTTGCGCGATTACTCTGTTGTCGAGTGCCAGAACAATACGTTGCAGCCAGGCGAATCCTCACCCATTACCGCTATCATCGAAAAGCCGGACAACCGTGTTCAACTGAAATCCAACTATTCGGCTGTTGGGCGCTATGTACTGTCAGACGCCATCTGGCCCATTTTGGAAAAAACCGAGCCGGGTGTCTGGGGACGTATTCAGTTGACGGATGCGATAGCCGAGTTACTGAAGCATCAGACGGTCGAGGCCACTGAATTGGTTGGTGAGTCGTTTAACTGCGGTGAAAAGCTAGGCTATCTGCGGGCCTTCGTGACTTATGGATTACGCCACCCAACACAGGGTCACGCATTTCGAGAATGGCTTAAACAATTTGATTTTGAATTGCTTCCCGCTAAGTAACTACAGCAGTATAGAAATTATTTAAACAAGTCGAGCAATCGAGAGTTTGCTCGTCTTTCTTTTTGCTATGTCAAAGTCCTTGATGTTAACAAGAGAAAGTTAGTTCATTGTTTATGATAATCTAATTCGGTTAAATGAAGCCTCAATGTGATCTATCTAGAACCGCAACTCCTTGTGTTCTTTACATCATAAGGATGGGGGCTGAAAGGGAGGTGAATTATGGGCGCTCGACGTCAGTTTTATTCTACTGAGAAGAGAACTCTAAGTGGTAAATAAAAAATTAATGGCGAAAAACACTTTCATGCTGTATGGCCGCATGTTGTTAATCATGTTTGCGACGCTATATACATCACGAATGGTTCTGGAAGCCTTGGGTGTTTACGATTTCGGCTTGTATAGCTTGGTCGGTAGCATAATCATACTGTTCTCGTTCATTCAGAATGTTTCGGCTTTGGCTACACAGCGTTTTTTATCTGTTGGCTTGGGGAAGATGGATTTTGCCTGGACGAATAAAGTATTTAACGTCAGTATAATTGTCCATTTAATCATATGTGCGTTGATAATTTTCGTTGCAGAGACAGTTGGGCTTTGGTTTTTACTGCATAAGTTAAAAGTACCAGAAGCAAGGCTAGATGATATATTCTGGGTATATCAAATATCAATTCTTTCTTTGCTTTTTCAAATAATGCAAACGCCATTTATAGCATCAATGATCGCATGTGAAAAAATGGATTTATTCGCCAAAATCGGTATTTTCGATGCCTTCCAGCGATGGTTTATGGTGTTTATTTTCTCGATCTCGGCGGTTGAAAATAAGATTATCGGTTATGCGATATTCTTGCTAATAGGTTACTTTCTTGTCTTTTCGGTTTATCTTAAGTTTTGTACTTCGCGGTTAAGTATTTGTAAAATAAATCTTCGCCAGAAGGATAGTGCGAGTTTGCTGAAGGAAATTTTCTTCTTCTCTAGTTGGTCGATGCTGGGGTCACTAAGTGTGGTAGGGTTGTCACAGGGAATTGCGTTACTAACCTACTATTTTGTAGGCGTCGTAGCTAACGGCGCCGTCTGGCTAGCAGAACAAATATTGATTGCCTTTAATAGAATTATCGGTACTTTGCAGACAGCATTTAATCCTCAAATAATAAAGCAGTATACGATTGGTAACCATCATGAAGTTGAGTCTCTATTATCGCTATCCTGCAAATTAACAGCGTTTGTTGTCATGGTTTCTGCAATACCGGTTTTTATTGATGCAAAAGCTATTGCCGAAATTTGGCTAAATACCCCTCCTGAGTATTTGGTCGGTCTTATAAAAATAGTTGCCATATATGTTCTGATAGATTCAATGTCGGGACCTTATGTGACTGCGATTTATGCAGTTGGGAGACTTAGGAACTATCAAATTATAGTTTCTTCAATCATGCTACTCTCTCTCTTACTCACCCTAATTCTTTATTTTTCCGGCTACTCTATCTACATTGCAGTTTCTGCACGAATAGCTTGCACTTTATCTTTGTTGATTTTTAGAGTTATTTATGTGGGTAAAATTATAGGGATAAACGTCAATCGTTTTTTATGTTATGACTTCCCTCGCTTGGTATTTGTAGCTTTAGTTTGTATTCTTTTAAGTCATTATTGTAGTTATTATATGGTAGGTGGTTTCTTTGGGGTCTTTAGTTTAACGTTAGTTAACCTCTTTGCTGTCTTGATCATGTTTTCTCTGTTTATCGTGAGCAAAAAAGAGAGGGTGAACATTATCAATATGATTAAAAATCGATTTAAACGGGTTTAATATATTAAGGTTGAAATATGAATAATGAGTATGGTGTGTTAACTTATGAAAGTGAAGTATATGTTAAGCGCAATTGGATTAACCTTGGTGACTATGTCCAAAGTACAGCGGCTAAACAATTTTTCCCTCATGTAGATAATTTTATCCCTCGTGACCATATGAATTCATATGCAGGCAATAAAGCCAAAATGATTATGAATGCCTGGTACATGGATTTACCTGAAAATTTCCCTCCATCAGATAATGTCTGCCCGCTATATGTATCGATACACATTAACTCTACGGTTGCAGAAAAGATGTTGACTCCGGCAGCAGTCGAGCATTTCAAAAAATACTCGCCCATAGGTTGTCGCGATTTCTACACTCGTGATTTGTTGCAAAAAAAGGGGATTGATGCGTACTACTCAGGATGCATGACATTGACCTTAGGAGAGTCATACAAGCGAAATAAAGTTACTGATGATGTATACTTCATCGACGTAATGTATGACTCCAAAACGTTACCTGAGCTAATTCGTCAGCCTCTTCGATTCGGTAAACGAATTCTAAATGGGCGGGCATTTGAATTCACCCATCGTAAAAAAATACTAAATCAGTACTTCGATGCAGAATTATTAGAGCAAGCCAAGTTTGAAACACAAATTATACCGTATATTGATGCGAAGGTAGGGTTTAAGTTAGCCGATGATTTCCTGCGACGCTTGGCTAATGCAAGATTGGTAGTGACGTCGAGAATTCACACAGCATTACCGTGCTTGGCTATGGGAACTCCTGTTATCTTCGTTAATGGCGGCTTTAAGAATAAGGTCGACAATTGTCGATTTGATGGTCTGTTTGACTTCTTCAATAGAATTGATGTTGATGATAAAGCTGAGTCGACTACAAACTTTGAGTATTCTGGTGAAAAAATAGGGCTTAGAACTCTTATCAAAAACAAAGACATTCACCTTCAATATGCAAATGAATTGATAGCAAAATGCAAAGATTTTGCACAGAGCTAATTTTTTGATGCTACACCGTAGCATGCCATTCAACTGAATGCCTCGAAAATAAATTCTCGTCATTATATGGATATGGTCATGGCAACTTTTGTTTTATTTATAAAGCATCAGTGCAAGTGTTCACCATATTCTCGTTGGATGATTTTTCTTGGTCGCTATAGACATAGACGTTTTGTAATATATAAATAAGGACTGCTTTGAGTTTTAGCTAATACAACAAAGTAGTCATTATTTTTTTATGAATACTGCCTATAAATAAAAACCAAATCGTAGTATAGGTACGGGTAGACCTGCGTATGAATGATATGATAGACAGTGATATTAAACTCTTTTCTTCAGCGCTTGACGATTGTCCAATATGTTTCATTTTCCCCTCCAAAATAGTGGGAGGACATGAGATTATGGCGATAGAACTTATCAAGTTACTGAGACAGCAAAAAGAATTTAAAGAAAGAAATTTTCTGGCGTATGTTCCTATTGATAATCTAAAAATAAAAAAAACACTGTTTGAAAATGGAATTGCGTACGAATCATTTAAAGCCAATTTATTCAAACCCGAGTTCCTACATGCTCTCTTTAACCCTGTATACATATCACGCTGTATCAGGTTGCTACGATCAACCCCAAAGGGAAGTAAAATAATTGTTGTTCAGGGTGATATTCTCCAGGGACTGGGTTACTTTGTCGCAGGGAGATTGCTTGATAAAACTGTGACTAGCTATATACCATATGCTCATTCTTTCAAGAGAATGGCGGCAAAAGCTGCATGGCTAAAAGATAGTTTTTCAACCTTAGCTTATAGGCTATGTAATAATTATATAACGATATCGAAAGTTTTTGAAAAAGAACTAATAAATAGAAATAGAAAAGCAAAAGTCCTTATTGTTCATAATTTCGTTGAAAAAACCTCAGCATCTTTCACTGTGCGAGAATTTTGTGTCACTGATGTCGTTAATATTTTCATCATTGGCCGTGTGCAATTTCATCAAAAAGGGCATGATGTATTAGTGGAAGCCCTTTCAGGGATTGGCGAATATCAAATTGCATTGCATGTAGTTGGTGACGGTCCAGATCTAAAAAATTTAAAAAACATGCAGGGAAAATTACCAGACAACATATCGATGGTTTTTCATGGCTGGGCAACCAACTCTTGGGATGTGGCAGAAAAGAACAAGATTGATTTTCTGGTAATACCATCGCTGTTCGAAGGCGTACCGCTTGTCATGTTGGAAGCTTTGGAAAGAAATGTGCCAATCATTGCTGCTGCTAGGGATGGTATGTTAGATTACTTACCTACGGACAGCCTATATGATGTCAGTGGTGATTCTGTGATGGCTCTTCGGAGTAAAATAATCGCTCACATTCGCCAGCGAACGCCAAAAATTTAACTTAAATATTCAGATGGTAGTGATCAATAATGATAAATCCAAAAGTTAAAGCTTTAGCAATCATTGTATATGGAGCTATGCTAACGGGGTGTGCAATTGCACCCGGTCAGCACCTAACAACTGATAGCAAAAATGTTGTTAAACAAGAAGATAGTGACTTTCAGATTGATGAACTAGTTAACATTTACCCTTTGACTCCCTCGCTTATCGCCAAACTTAGACCGGTAAAAGTGGTTGCTCAGCCTAACGTATTATTAGAGCAAGCAACGAAGAATTATGAGTACAGAATTGGTGTTGGTGATGTTTTAAACATCACAGTGTGGGATCATCCAGAACTAACTACGCCTGCAGGCCAGTATCGTAGTGCGAGTGATACCGGTAACTGGGTACAATCCGATGGGACTATCTTCTACCCTTACATAGGAAAGGTTAAAGTTTCAGGGAAAACAGCCAGCCAGGTAAGAAGTGAAATCTCTAGTCGTCTGACCCAATACATTGAAAGCCCCCAAGTGGATGTGAATATAGCTGCCTTTAGATCTCAGAAAGCTTATATTACTGGTGAGGTTGAGAAGTCAGGTCAACAGCCAATTACCAATATTCCATTGACAGTATTGGATGCCATTAATGCGGCAGGCGGACTCAGTGCTAATGCCGACTGGCGAAATGTAGTTTTGACACACAATGGTAAAGAGCAAATACTATCACTTCAAAAGTTGATGCAAAATGGTGATTTAACGCAAAATCAGTTGCTCTATCCAGGTGACATCATTTATGTACCACGTAACGATGATTTGAAAGTTTTTGTTATGGGTGAAGTCAAATCCCCGGCGACATTAAAAATGGATCGCAGTGGTATGACCTTAACAGAAGCATTAGGCAATTCTGCTGGCTTGGATCAAAACACTGCTGATGCAACAGGTGTGTTTGTTATTCGACCTCTGCGTGGAACGCAAGGGAAAAAGATTGCGGATATATATCAACTTAATATGGCTGATGCTACCGCTATGGTAATGGGTACTGAATTCCATTTACAGCCTTATGATGTTGTTTATGTTACAGCTGCACCTGTCGTTCGTTGGAACCGTGTCATAGTACAGCTTGCTCCTACAATCTCTAGCTTTAATAATTTAACTGAAGCTAGCTTGCGTATCCGAAACTGGCCGTAGGAATTGAGACATGTTTGATTCAATTTTAATTGTTTGTGTCGGAAACATATGTCGTTCACCTATCGGTGAACGTTTACTAAAGGAGTTGCTTCCTCACAAAGATATTAGCTCTGCAGGCATTTCAGCCTTAGTTGGCAACTCTGCTGATGCTAAAGCCATCAATGTTGCTAATGCACATGGGTTAAGTCTGAATGGGCATGTTGCACGCCAACTAACCACCGAAATGTGTAGGAAAAGCTCACTTATTCTTGTTATGGAACGTAAGCATATTGACGCTGTGTGCCAATTCTCACCGGAAGCACGTGGAAAAACGATGCTTTATGGCCATTGGAACGATAGAAAAGAAGTCGTCGACCCCTATCGTAAGAGCGACGAAGTCTTTGAGTTTGTCTATAAGCTGTTAGCTGAGTCAGCGCAGAAATGGGTTAAAGCACTAAATTGATGAATAGAGATGACAATGACTGAAAATAAAAGAGCTGGCACTACTGGCAATGGTCAGGATGACATCGATCTCGGCAGATTATTTGGAATACTGATTGATCATCGTTGGTTGATTATTGGTATAACCCTTTTATTCTCTGTAGTGAGCATGGTATATGTCATATTCGCAACTCCCGTCTATCAATCAGATGCTTTAATTCAGGTTGAAAATAAGGCAGGGAATGCGATACTTAGCGATCTGTCACAAATGATCTCTAATAATGATTCCAGTACTTCATCGACCGAAATAGAATTGATCCAATCTAGGATGGTAGTAGGAAAAACTGTCGATGATCTTGGTCTCGATACTATCGTTTCTGTCAAAAGATTCCCTATTCTTGGTCGCGCCTGGGAGCAGCTAATCTCAGAGAAAGAACCCAAAATTGCACTCTCACGCCTTAATGTGCGTGAAGATCTGATTGGTTCTCAGATGGAACTTAAGATTGTCGATAAAAATAATTATATTCTGTCAGCTGATGATACGGAAATTCTTAAAGGGCAAGTAGGCACACTAGCAACATCGGATTATGCTAGTTTACTTGTAACAGATATAGATGCGGCTCCCGAAACGATTTTTTTTGTTGAAAAAGTACACAAGATTAATGCGATAAATACAGTTTTAAAAGCTTTGACTGTTGTGGATAAGGGAAAGGATACCGGTGTTCTTAATCTCAGTTATTTGAGTACTGATCCCGTGCAAGGCAAAAAAGTGCTTCAAAGCATTAGTAATAATTATTTATTGCAAAATGTCGAAAGAAAGTCGGAAGAGGCCGCAAAAAGTCTGGCTTTCTTAAAAGAGCAATTACCAATCGTACGAGAGTCACTAGATACGGCTGAAAACAAGCTGAATCTTTTCAGGCAACAAAACTCTTCTGTCGACCTCTCTCTTGAAGCTAAATCCATGCTGGATACTATCGTATCCACAGAGTCGCAGCTCAACGAGTTAACTTTCAAAGAGGCCGAGATATCCAAGCTTTACACTAAAGAGCACCCTGCTTATCGAGCATTGTTAGAAAAGCGTAAAACATTGGAGACAGAGCGAGGTAACTTAAATAAGAAAATTAATGGAATGCCGAAGACTCAGCAAGAGATAATTCGGTTAACACGTGATGTTGATGCAGGTAAAGAAATTTACATGCAGTTATTAAATAAACAGCAAGAATTAAGCATCACCAAAGCGAGTACAGTTGGCAATGTCCGTGTGGTTGATCCTGCAATCACTCAGATCAAACCTGTACAACCACGTACGTTGTTAATTATTATCATTGCAACAATTTTAGGCTTGCTGATATCCGTAAGTATTGTTTTGCTAAAAACAATGTTGCATAAGGGCATCGAAAGCCCAGAGCAGCTTGAACAGGAAGGAATAAACGTATACGCGAGCATCCCGTTTTCTGAGTGGCAACAAAAGAAAGATAGAGAGACGTTTGTTCACTATAAAAAACGTCATCAACCAGGCAAAGGTAATCTTCTTTCTACAGAAAACCCTGCAGATCTAGCAATTGAAGCTATTCGAAGTCTTCGTACTAGTTTGCACTTTGCAATGCTTGAGGCAAAAAACAATGTTTTAATGATATCTGGTGCTAGTCCTAATATTGGTAAAACTTTTGTTAGCATTAACTTAGCTGCTGTTATTGCTCAAACAGGGCAAAGGGTTCTTATTATAGATGCCGATATGCGAAAAGGTTATTCGCATAGTTTGCTGGGTTTCGAAGGGACAAATGGCTTATCAGATATTTTAGCTGGGAAAATAGGAATAGAGAGCTCGATAAAGAAAACTGATATAGAAGGAATGGACTTCATTTCTCGTGGCCAGGTTCCACCTAACCCTGCTGAACTATTGATGACCTCGCGCTTTGGAGACCTTGTTGATTGGGCTACTAAAAATTACGATCTCGTGCTTATCGATACACCTCCGATTCTAGCTGTTACTGATGCAGCTATTATAGGTCATCATGTTGGAACATCTTTAATGGTTGCCAGATTTGCGATGAATACCGTTAAAGAGATCGAAGTAAGTATGAGGCGTTTTGAGCAAAATGGCATTGAAGTTAAAGGTATTATTTTGAATGCTGTTGAGCGACGGGCTACTAACTATTATGATTATTATCAATATGAGTATAAAAGCTAGAGTTTAGTTTTTAACATTAGGGTAGGATTTCTTTCTTACCCTAATTTATTACATGCTTATTTCAAAAGATAATAGTCAAAAATAAGGTATTTATCTGGTTATGATATATGTCAACGCGAGATTTTTAACGCAAAATCTGACTGGAGTACAGCGATTTGCAGAGCAAATTAGTCTTGAATTTAAGAAAATCAGAAACGATGTTGTATTCCTAGCACCTCCAGATATTTTGAGAGACGAGATAGCATCTAAGCTTAATGTAGTTAAAATCGGAGAAAGAGGAGGGCACTTTTGGGAGCAGATAACCCTTCCTAATTACCTTAAGAATAATGGAGGAGGGCTCCTGATCAATCTTGGTAATACTGGCCCAGTTTTTTATAGAAATCAGATCGTAACACACCACGACGTTACGTATAAAAAATTCCCTCAAAGTTATTCATGGAAGTTTCGCTCTATTTATAACACCTTTATTCCTTTGATGCTAAAGAATAGTCGTGCATTAATAACGGTTAGTGAGTTTTCTAAGGATGAAATTGAGAGTGTTTACAACTATGGCAGAAATAGAATAAATGTCATCTATAATGCTTCGAGTGATGTTTTCAAAAAAAAATTAAAAAATTCTAACTCCCAGGTTCCGAATAAATATTTTTTGGCCGTTTCTTCTCCTAGTTTTCATAAGAATTTTCATGGTTTAATAAAGGCTTTTTCAAAGGCAGAAAACTTTGATGGTTACTCTTTAAAAATAATTGGTGAGAAGAGCAAAAATCTTGGCGGCATAGATTTGGATGATTTGATCAGGAATTGTAAAAATAAAATTGAATTTCTTGGTCGGGTTTCAGATGAAGAACTCGTTGAACTTTATTCAAACGCATATTCATTCATATTTCCCTCTTTATATGAGGGATTCGGTATTCCTCCTTTGGAAGCGCAAGCATGCGATTGCCCCATTCTGTCATCTAACGCAGCTTCAATGCCAGAAGTCTTGTCGGATAGTGCAATCTTCTTCAATCCTGAAGATGAATATGAAATTATTAATGCAATGTATATGATAAGAGATAACCCAACGCTTCGTGTTCAGTTAATTGAAAAAGGTCGCGAAAATATTAAAAGATTTTCTTGGGTTAATTCGGCACAACAATTGAATACTCTTGTTGACAGCTTAAATTAGAAACTGATTCGTTTAATGTTGCATCAGTTCATCTTAGCATAAATATTATGACTCAAGGGATTTCTATGTTTCAAGAGAAAATCAACGTCGGAATTGTTGCTGATTGGCTAGTTACGTACGCCGGTGCAGAGAAGGTTATTAAAGAGTTTTTTGAAATTTATCCAGAAGCTGACTTGTATTCTGTTGTTGACTTCTTATCTGATGAGTCACGTATTAATTTCAAAGGCAAGAAAGCCAAAACTACATTTATACAAACTTTGCCAAGGGCGAAGAGAGCATACCAAAAATACCTTCCATTAATGCCTCTTGCCATAGAACAACTAGATGTTTCTAATCACAATGTTATTCTGTCTAGTTCACATGCTGTATCAAAAGGGGTACTCACCGGACCTGACCAATTGCATATTTGTTATGTTCATTCACCAATTCGCTATGCATGGGACTTACAGCACCAGTATTTAAAAGAGTCTGGTTTAGACCGCGGGTTGAAGGGAATGCTTGCAAAATGGTTGCTACATAAAATTAGGATTTGGGACTGCAGAACCACTAATGGCGTTGACCATTTTGTGGCAAACTCTCAATTTATTGCTCGCAGAATAAAAAAAGTATACGGACGTGATGCAGATGTCATTTATCCGCCTGTGGATGTCGAGCGTTTCAACTTCTGCTCAGAGAAAGAAGATTATTATGTCACTGCATCACGCCTCGTACCTTATAAAAGAGTCGATCTTATTGTTGATGCATTCAGTGCCATGCCAGATAAAAAGTTGGTTGTGATTGGTGATGGTAGTGAGATGAAAAAAATAAAGTCGAAAGCAGCCGGAAATGTTGAAATTCTAGGTTATCAAACCAATGATGTAATGCAAAAATATATGGAAAGGGCTCGTGCATTTATTTTTGCAGCGGAAGAGGATTTCGGAATTACTCCAGTAGAAGCTCAGGCTTGTGGCACTCCTGTGATTGCTTACGGAAAAGGTGGGTCTCTCGAAACGGTAAGGCCGTTTGGAGTTATGCACCCAACGGGTATTCTGTTTGATCAGCAAACGCCTCAATCTGTGATAGCTGCTGTCCAGCATTTTGAAAAAATAAAAGATAGCTTTGTTGCTGAAGATTGTCGAAATCATGCGATGAAATTTTCAAGTGAACGTTTCCAGAAGGAAATGGGTGAATATATATCATCCAAATGGGAACAGTTTGAAGAAAGCAAGAAAATAGTATACTAATTTATTATGGTGGGCTCTCGAATAGAATGCATTAGCTGAGATAAATGCATCGCTTTATTTTATTCGAGTTTTTATAAGGCGATTAAAGCCATTCAGGAATGGGTAAAACTGATGAAAAGAAATAATGTTTTTTGGGGGGGGGCTTTCCCAAAAGTATTTCTTGCTGCGGCTGATTTGTTGTTTTTTAATTTAGCAATTGTTTTTGCTTATTTTATTATGTGTTTTTTGTTTGATAACGTATCTGTTTTTATTCCTGCGAATGAAATGAATATGAGGTTTTTATCTCATTTCTTCCTTTCTGTCATTTGCATAGGATGGTTTTGGACTCGACTTAGACACTATTCTTACCGGAAGCCTTTTTGGTTTGAATTGAAAGAAATTATAAGAACATTAATAATTTTCGCGGTTCTAGATCTGGCATTAGTTGCATTCTCAAAATGGAACTTTTCTCGGTTACTATGGTTGGTTACCTGGACGCTGATCCTTGTCGCCGTTCCGCTAGGTCGTAGCTTAGCCAAGCACATTCTGAATAAACTTAATTTGTGGAAAAAAAACACTATCATCATTGGGTCTGGTCGTAACGCATTTGAGGCATATGCTGCTCTACAAAGTGAAGAAGTGTTATGATTCAACGTTTCCGCGTTTGTGTGCACAGATTCACCATGTGAAAGAGAATATAATGGTATTCCTGTAATTAATAGTGAAAAGGAATTATGGGAAATTGCAGACATAGAAAATACTCAATTCATTGTGGCTCTCGAATTTGAGCAACATAGCTTGCGTGATTGGTGGCTAAAAAATCTAGCAAAACACAATTGTCGTTCAGTATCTGTCATTCCTACTTTACGAGGAGTACCTCTTTACGGTACTGACATGTCATTTATTTTTAGTCATGAAGTGATGATTCTTAGGGTCAGCAATAATTTAGCAAAACGCTCATCGCGTTTTCTTAAACGTATCTTTGATATTTTCGGTTCATTTGCAATAATGCTCGTTTTGTCGCCAGTGCTGCTATTCTTAGCTTATACGGTATCACGTGATGGTGGAAAGCCAATCTATGGTCATGAAAGAATTGGCCGTGACGGAAGAAAATTTAAGTGTTTAAAGTTTCGTTCAATGGTTGTAAATTCGCAAGAAGTCTTGGCTGAATTACTTGCTAATGATCCGTTGGCGCGTGAAGAATGGAATAAAGATTTTAAACTAAAAAATGACCCGCGTATTACTAAGATAGGTTCTTTCATACGTAAAACCAGTCTTGATGAACTTCCACAACTTTGGAATGTTTTTATTGGCGAAATGAGTTTGGTTGGACCGCGCCCCATAGTTGAGGCAGAGCTTGAGCGCTATGCAGGCGATGTTGATTACTATTTAATGGCGAAACCTGGCATGACGGGGCTATGGCAAGTTAGTGGTCGTAATGATATTGATTATGATACCCGAGTCTATTTTGATGCATGGTACGTCAAGAATTGGGCACTATGGAACGATATCGCCATACTTTTTAAAACTATTAATGTCGTGCTTAAAAAAGATGGCGCTTATTAAGTGATTTAAGTTTATATGCACTTACGTTTATCCGTTAAGTGCATATTTTTATAACGATTTTAACCTGTCATAAGTTTCTAAGAAAGGAAATATGATGACAATAGTGTCAGAGAATGTACTTCTTGAGAACAGTAAGTGTAGTGAGTCTTTTTATCTAAAAACCTTACGGTGGTTAATAGCACTATTTATAATTGCAAGCCCTTTAAGTCCCTTTGTTGCTAATACGACGATTTATTTGTGGATTCCGCTAGTGTTTTTTGATTATCAATATATAAGATCTTTCAGGGCGGTCTCAAAGGCTGTCTTGCTCTGTGTCTTTATTTGGTTAAGCATGTGTTTTTTATTCTTTAGATATGATTTGGCGCTTAAGTCTTTTGTTCTTATCTTGGGGGTATCTTATCTAGTCAAAGTAGGAACACCTATTACCAATAAAGTTTATTGCTGCATGTTAGTATCGATAGTATGGTGCGTAATACAATTCATTGCATATCAGATTAATCCCTCTTATTCTGCTGCGATTGGTCCTGGCTCCATATCGAAGTTTTTCTGGGGCGAGTTTGCAACGATGACTTTTACCAATCAATACACGCTTTTCCTGTTTCCTCGCATGTCAGGTTTATCACGAGAGGCGGGTTTTTTTGCTTCTCTGCTAATTATTTCTTTCATGATACGTACTAGAGATAATAAACTCAATTTTATCGAGAAATCACTTTTTCTTCTTGGTTATCTTTTCAGTCTCTCGAAGTCTTCGATTACACTAGTTCTCTTCTTTATTCTTTACCCGATGAGAAAATTATTGAGAAAGGTCCCCGTTATTGTCACCTTTATCGGGTTTATTGTCATTTTCGTGTCACTGGCACAATTTTTAAATATTGGGGCGCCGAGCTACTTTATGGTTAATGACTCCATAGCTCACCGCTTATCAGCATCATATCTTATGCTCCATATGAACATTGGCAATCTTCTCTATGGCTGCAACACAGAGTACAATTGCATTGTAGACTACCAGCCCCTGGTCGGTTACCTTACTGATCAAGGTCTAATTCCTGCTGTTGGATTGTCCGGGTTAATTATGGATATGGGGTTACTTGGATTTGTTGGGGTGATATTTGCTTTTTTGATACTTAAACTGGATAGTTATGATGTTGCGATTGTGGCTATATTTACAGCAACAGTTTCTTTCTTTACGGTTGACAGCTTCATAATACTTACTTACTTTTATATTATAACTAATCATAAAGAAAAAAGTAGTTTCGTATAGTATTCTGAGCATTGATTACTCAATGCTCTTTAACGTCTGACCTTGTTAGAAAAATAAGTTTAGATAAAGCTAGCCCTTCTAGAATACTGAGGGGCTCTTTCTAGATAAGGATTCTCTTACCTATAAGCAGTGTTTAGTGAGGCTTGGCCTCATGCCATTTTCATATACCAATTCATCCCATTATTTCGAAATAAATTCGCTTCCATAATCAGTCCCAGTCTGGATTCAGTGTCCGATACGTTTTCATAAGCATCCTATTCTATACAAACCCCAAACCCCAAACCCCAAACCCCAGTATTGAACTGCATTATGTAGTCTTGGCCTTTCCTGACCCATCAATGCCATGATGCTGTGCTTACATCCTGGGTTTAATTCCTAACATTCCTAACGTCGATACATGTAAATACGTAGACATCCGTTGCGATACAGAGAGGCTATGTAGAGCGAATTCCCCTCACACCACACAGGATCTGCCAGTGACAGATTTTTTTTTGAATCTGACGACGTCTAAAGCAGGATCTGGCACTCCTCCCTCTACGGCTGGTTTTTTGCCTTCGAGTTAGAATAGGCTCTGCTGTTCTGTTTCCTCGCCGCTTATAACCCCTCCCAATCGTAATTATGGCTAGGTTTTCTTTGGCTGACAATCCGAGTGTAAGAGAGAAGAAAAATTGAGTGCCCCTGTCCATACAGGATCGTTCTTCAGGTAAAATGCAATAGTGTTAATATTTTTCCGTTCTGTTTGGATAAATTCTTCCACTACAACCCGTAGTTAATCTCAGAATATATTTTTTAATGATATGGATTGAAGCTATTTTTTTAGAATGGATTTAGACACGTGGTTTGTCTCGTATTTTCGCATCTATTTGTTTTGCTTTTTCTATTTGGTTTTTTTGTATTGTGGTGTTAATCAATGATGCTATTTTTTAATTGCCGTGAAATGTATTGCTATCCTTTTGTTTTTGTATAGGAAAATTATTATTTTTAATTCTTGACAGAAAAAAGAAGCTGTACTTAACTTAAACTGCTACTCGTGGTTGTCTTTTTTTGTTTTTTGTCGTCCATCATATTGAATGATTGGGGGTTTTATGGCTTCTTTAGCAGTTCAAACAAATGTTGTTGCGATGTATTACGCTATTCTGGGGCAGAAACCCAGCGAGGCTTTTTTTGACATTCAAGGCCAAAATATCCAGTATGGCCTGCAAACAACGAGTGATTTTGTTAACTCTGTGCTGACATCAACCGATGGACAAGCTCTTTATGCCGGTAAGTCGGATTCTGATATTTTAACTGCTGTATATACTAAGGCTTATGGTGTTGCTCCTACAGCTGCTGTTCTGTCGGGGTATTTGACTAACGGTGACACGTTGGCACAAAATATTGCATCACTTACTATTAGCCTGATTACTTATAACGGATTTGATAGTACTTTATTATCTCAGCAGCAAGCTTTTCAACAAATTTTGAATACTGCACTCTATGCAGGAGATGGTGCTGCGACAGGTTTGGGGGGAACTACAGTTAAAGGAATTGCATACATCATGGGGACTTACCCTACTGATGCTATCTTGCAATCCATTGGTACAGGGATCAACGGGGGCACAGCGACTGAAATTGACGCTGCAACTGCTTTACTACAACTTCGTCCTGGATTGGTTACTGCTACCGCCACCAATTTTGTCAAAAGCATTTTTAAAGCGGGTTATTTACGTGATCCGACGACCACTGAGCTTAATACATATCTTAATGAACTCACATCTGGAGCTAGTCGGGCTCAAGTGATTGTTAATGTATATGACACATTGAAAGCTATAACATCAGGTTCCGATCTAGCTGCCAAACAAAAACTTGTGCTTAGTTCTCCAAGCTATAACGATGGTTATTTACCGGCAAACATGACCAATAAAGAGCAACTTGCATCTCTTTACTTATCTGTTTTTGATCGCCAAATTGATGCTCTGGGGTTGAGCAGCTATACAAGGCAACTTGAGCGTGGAGCAAAAAATTACGACGGAATCATTAAAGAATTTTTGGTTTCTCGTGAATTTGGTATTCATTTCCCGAAAGGCATTACTTTAAGCGACTATATTCAGCTTATTTATACTGATGTTCATGGTGTTGCCGGCACCGCCGCACAGCTCGCACCGTATATTGCTCTGGGCACGGATAAAACGGCTATCACGTTAGCTATCATCAACGATCTTCGTAACTCGACGGCCACTGACGTCACAACCGTAACTCAACAGCATGGTTTTGAATTTGATATCGGTACCAGCTTGCTGTACAAAACAGCTGCGTCTCTGACGGCAACGGCCGCCGGCGGCAACGCGACGGGCAGCGTCAACACCGGCGCATCTCACCAAATTAGCAACGCCGAAACGGCGGTACTGACGGATGTCCAACTGAACGCCAACGCCGCCAGCCTGGTCAACCTGAAGTTCGCCGATCACCTGGCTAACCTGACCATCAACGGCACCAGCGCTGCAACGGTGAACCTGTCTGATAACGGCGTCAACCCTGGCGTGGCGGTGACTGTCAACAACGGCAACGTCATTCTGAACGCCAGCTCCGGTTCAGACAACGTGGTCGTGACTTCGACGGCTAACATCGCGACCGGGACCGCACAGTTTAACCTCGGCGCCGGCAACGACAGCCTGCACTGGGCGGGTAACGCGGTCTCCGGCGGTGCGAACACCGTTGCCAATACCGTCAAGGCTGACGGCGGTACCGGCACGGATTCCATCTCTGCCAACTTCATCACCAAAACCGTCGTGACCAACCAGAACGCCCTGGGCGTTCGCACCAGCACCGTGACCAGCAACGCCAACAACTTCTCGAACTTTGAGCAGATTGATCTGACCGGTTATATCGGTAAGTCTGTCGGTACGCTGATTACGACACCGCTGATTGGTTCACCGACCACCACCAGCGTCACTACGCCAACCAACACCTTCGACTTTGGCCTGACCAACGGCACGTCTACGGTAGAAGGTACTACGGGCGGTACGGTCACCCAGAACGCAGCGGCGACCAACCTGGGGGCGCAAGGGTTCGTGATCTCCGGCCTGGCTAACGTCAACGTCATCAACGCTGCCGGCGGTAACGCCGCACAGCTGGAAGTGAAAGGCGATGCGACCTCAGCCAGTACGCTGAACTTCACCTTCGTCCAAAACGCCACCGACCACTTTAACATCAACTTTGATGCAGTGAGCTCGGCGAACGTGAATGCCGGCGCCATCAGCCTGAACAGCAGCAGCAGTGCGCTGTTGGGCACCGCGCTGACGACGGTGAACGTGGCTTCCGGCGGTACCGGTTCGTTCAACAACATTCTGTCCCTGGCAGGCACCAATGCGCAGGTTCAGACTGTCAACGTGACCGGTGACCATGCGCTGAACTTGACGTTGGGTAGCGGCTTCAGCAACGTTCGTGACGTTAACGCTTCTACCAATACCGGCGGTTTGAACCTGGATTCAAGCCATGCGGGTACCGGTGACGGTATTATCGTGCAGCTGTTGAACGCGTTGCCACTGAGTGCGGTTACCACCGCATTGCTGACCCCGCTGCTGAACACGCTGGGTCTGAACGGTTACCAACTGACGGTAGAAGGGACGTCCACGGCCGACAGCTTCAACGTACTGGGTAACACCACGTTGACCGGGGGCACCGGGGCGAATATCTACGATCTGAAATCCAGTACTTCGCAGGCGGGGGTCACCATCACCGACTTCAGCACTGCGAAAGACAAAATCGTGGATGCGGCTTCCGGCCTGACCCTGTCCAACACTGGTACCGCGGTGGCGGATTACGGTACTCGCGCTTCAGATACGTTGGATGCGCTGTTAGGTTCACTGGTTGGCGGTCTGACTACCGGCGTTGTCGGTCTGTTGGGCGGCATCTTGGGCCTGAGCAATCCTAACTCGCTGACGGCGAAGGTGGGCGTGGCCTCGGTGGTGTTCAGTGGTACAGGTAACAATGCTGACTCCTATGTGATTATTGACAATAACAATAACCACACACTGGATGCTAACGATACCGTCATTTACCTGACTGGCCAGAACCACCAGCAATTGGTGGATACTCTGCACTACGCCTAAGGGTAAAACCACAACAGCCAATAATTCCCTATGGAACTATTGAGTTTTAAATAATGCGGGGGGGTTATTCCCCCGCATGTTTAAATTTGTGAGCAGCATCATCCTCTCTAAGTTATTCCATTTCGTTATCTTCCCGTTGCTTTTTCATTTTCCCGTATCATTCTGTTTTATCATGCCTTTTTAAGGCGTGATGGCCGGTTTTTTTTTTATACCCTACCTTGCCGGTTTTCACTTTCTCTACCTATAGTTAACAAAAGTATCTGCAGTCTCGGGCATTTCTTTGGGGTGAGTCTTCTCGGGATAATTCTTTTTTAGGAATTTCTTTAGGGAAGAGGTCAATGCGGATTGGACTGACAGTGCACATGATGTAAGGGCAGAACGTGAATCAATTTATCCCGCGCAACGAAATTGCGGATGTTATACGGACGCGCAGTAAAGTCTTCTGGACCGTTGGTATATTCACTGCGTTTATTAACCTGTTAATGCTGGTGCCTTCCATTTACATGCTCCAGGTTTACGACCGGGTGCTTCCTTCGCGTAATGAAATCACGCTGTTAATGCTGACGCTGATCATGCTGGGTATGTTCGGCATGATGTCCTTGCTGGAATACGTGCGCAGCATGGTGGTGATCCGCATCGGCAGCCAGCTGGATATGCGTCTCAATACGCGTATCTATACGGCGGCTTACGAGGCGAATTTAAAGAACGGCTCTTCCGATGCCGGCCAGATGTTGAGCGATCTGACCAACGTGCGTCAATTCCTGACCGGCAGTGCGCTGTTCGCCTTCTTCGATGCGCCGTGGTTCCCTATTTATCTGCTGGTGATTTTCCTGTTTAACCCTTGGCTGGGGTTGTTCGCACTGGTGGGCTCCTTGCTGTTGATCGCCCTGGCGATGATCAACGAAGTGGTGTCGAAGAAACCGTTGGCGGATGCCAGCCGGCTTTCAATCATGTCGGGCAATCTGGCCAGCACCAACTTGCGTAATGCCGAAGTGATTGAAGCGTTGGGGATGTTACCCAACCTGAAGGGGCGCTGGTTCAGTTTGCATCAGCGCTTCCTGAACAGCCAACGCATCGCCAGCGAGCGGGCATCACGGGTCACGTCGATCACGAAGTTTGTGCGTCTGTCGCTCCAGTCGCTGGTTTTGGGCCTGGGGGGCTGGCTGGCGATCGATGGGCACATCACGCCGGGCATGATGATCGCCGGTTCCATTTTGATGGGGCGCACGTTGGCGCCTATCGAGCAGGTGATCAACGTTTGGAAAAGCTGGAGCTCCGCCAAGCTGGCTTACCAGCGCCTGGTGCGTTTGTTGGAGCAGCATCCGCCGCGCGGTACCGCCATGTCGCTGCCGCGCCCGGAAGGGGTGATTTCCGTTGAAGGGGTGACCGCGACGCCGCCCGGTTCGAAGGGGAGCGCGGTGTTGCATAACGTCAGCTTCGCCATTCAGCCGGGAGACGTGCTGGGGATTATCGGGCCGAGTGCGTCCGGCAAGTCGACGTTGGCGCGCCTGCTGGTCGGCATCTGGCCGGTCAGCGAAGGCATCGTGCGGCTGGACAACGCCGACATCTACCAGTGGAACAAGGACGAGCTGGGGCCTTACATCGGCTATCTGCCGCAGGATATTGAGCTGTTCGCCGGCAGCATCGCGGAGAACATCGCCCGCTTCAACGAGCTGGACTCGGAGAAAGTGATCGAGGCCGCTAAGTTGGCCGGGGTACATGAGCTGATTCTGCGCTTCCCCAATGGCTATGATTCGGTTATTGGCAGCGGAGGCGCCGGGCTTTCCGGCGGACAGAAACAGCGTATCGGTTTGGCGCGCGCGCTGTATGGCGATCCCTCTCTTATCGTGCTGGATGAACCCAACTCCAATCTGGACGATGCCGGCGAGCGGGCGTTGAACCAGGCCATTACGTTCCTTAAACAGCGGAATAAGACGGTGATCCTGATTACGCACCGCACCAATCTGCTGGCGATGACCAACAAGCTGTTGCTGCTGGTTAATGGGAACGTCAATGCGTTTGGCCCAACGCAGCAGGTGCTGCAGGCCTTGGCGAATGCGCAAAAAGCGCAGGTGCCAACGCAGGCGGTGCGTGCGGTGAACTCCGAGCCGGATGAAGGCGATGTTCCTAAAACTCAAATTAATTAAGCCGTGAACTGGCCTGGCGGCGCCGTTGCGTCGCCGGCAGTCAAAGGAGTTGGTATGTCTACGCATATTGGCGAGCCGAATGACTCGTACTCAGAACAGATCCCGCTGGATGAGCGCCGTTATACCCGTCTCGGGTGGTTGGCGCTGGGTGTGGGCGTGTTCGGTTTCTTGGCCTGGGCGGCGTTTGCACCTTTGGACAAAGGGGTCGCGTCGCCGGGATCGGTAACCGTTTCCGGCAACCGTAAAACGGTGCAGGCACCGGCCAGCGGCATCATCAAAAATATCGTGGTGAAAGACGGCGACAAGGTGAAAGCCGGCGAAGTCCTGGTTCAGTTGAGCCAGGTGCAGGCACAGGCGCAGGTCGATTCGCTGCGCGATCAGTATTACACCACGCTGGCGACCGAAGGGCGCTTGCTGGCTGAACGGGACGGTCTGAGCAAGGTCACTTTTTCCCCTGTTTTCGCTCAGGTTAAGGAGCAGCCACGTGTCGCGGAGATCGTTGCGCTGCAGACGCAGCTGTTCGCCTCCCGCCGCCAAGGGCTGCAAAGTGAAATTGACGGTTATAAGCAGTCGATGGACGGGATCCGTTTCCAATTGAAAGGCCTGCAGGACTCACGTGCCAACAAACAGATCCAACTCTCCAGCCTGCGTGAGCAGATGAACAGCATGAAACAGCTGGCGGCGGACGGTTACTTGCCGCGCAACCGCTATCTGGAAATTCAGCGCCAGTTCGCCGAGGTGAACAGCAGCATCGATGAAACCGTCGGGCGGATTGGCCAACTGCAAAAGCAGCTGCAGGAATCTCAGCAACGCATCGATCAGCGCTTCGCCGACTATCAGCGCGAAGTCAGAACGCAGCTGGCGCAAACCCAAATGGACGCCAGCGAGTTCCGCAACAAGCTGCAAATGGCCGATTTCGATCTGGGCAACACCGCCATCACCTCACCGGTGGACGGCACCGTGGTCGGATTGAATATCTTCACTCAGGGGGGCGTCGTGGGAGCGGGTGACCACCTGATGGACGTGGTACCCAGCCAGGCGACATTGGTGGTGGATTCTCGCCTCAAAGTTGACCTGATCGATAAGGTGTACAACGGGTTGCCGGTGGATCTGATGTTTACCGCCTTCAACCAAAACAAAACCCCGAAAATTCCGGGAACGGTCACGCTGGTTTCCGCCGATCGTCTGGTCGACAAAACCAATGGCGAACCTTACTACCAGATGCAGGTCACGGTCTCGCCGGAGGGCATGAAAATGCTCAGTGGCGAGGACATCAAGCCGGGGATGCCGGTGGAAGTGTTCGTGAAAACGGGGTCACGCTCGCTGCTGAGCTATCTGTTTAAACCTATTTTGGATCGCGCTCATACTTCATTAACCGAGGAATAATTTTGATTCATTCAAAACGACAGGCTGCCGGTCTGGTTATCGGCACCCTTTTGTTTGCGATGTCTGCGCCGGTTTATTCGATAGGGATTTTAGACGCATATTCGCTGGCATTAGAAAAGGACCCGACCTTCCGGGCGGCTATAAAAGAAAAAGAAGCGGGAGATGAGAACGAAAATATCGGCAGGGCGGGGCTGCTGCCGAAGGTATCGCTGAACTACCAGAATTCGCCGCGCAACTGGCAAACGCAGAAGTACCCGCAAAGCGATTTCTTTGGCAACATTACGGAAGCGACGCGGCGTCAGCAGTACCGCAGCTACTCCAGCTCGGTGACGTTGACGCAGCCGCTGTTCGACTATGAGGCCTATGCGCGTTACAAAGGCGGCGTGGCGCAGACGATGATGTCGGATGAACGCTACCGCGGCAAACTGCTCGATCTGGCGGTGAGGGTGATCAGCGCCTACGTCGAAGTGGCCTATTCCAAAGATCAAATCGCCTTGGCCGAGGCGCAAAAAACAGCCTATAAAGAGCAGCTGGCGTTGAACGATCGGCTGATGAGCGCGGGTGAGGGGACGTTGACCGACGTTTCCGAAACGCAGGCGCGCTACAGCCTGGCCGAGGCACAGGTGATCGAGGCGCGCGACGCGCTGGATGCCGCACAGCGCGAGCTGGAGGTGATCATCGGCGTGCCGTTGAATCAACTGGATGAGCTGCAGGTCTTACGGCCGGGCAAGTTCCAGGTGGCTCCGCTGATCCCGTCGAAGTTTGAAGAGTGGCAAAAGATCGCCCTGGAGAATAACCCGTTGCTGGCCGCCTCGCGCCACGGCGTCGATGCGGCAAAATACGAGGTAGAGAGAAACCGCGCCGGCTTTATGCCGAGTGTGCAACTCTATGCTTCGCATTCGGAGAACGATTCCAGCAGCGACAACACGGTTAATCAGAAATATCGCACCGACAGTATCGGGGTGCAGGTGAGTTTGCCGATTTACTCCGGTGGCGGCGTGGCGGCCTCAACGCGGCAGGCGGCGGCACGCTACGGCCAGGCGATGGCCGAGATGGACACGCAGGTTGGCTCGACGCTGAACGATCTGCGCAAACAGTTCAATCTGTGCATCAGCAGCCGCGCCAAGCTGGCGGCCTACGAGCTGGCGGTGAAGTCGGCGACCACGCAGGTGACGGCGACCCGGCAGAGCGTTTTGGCGGGGCAGCGCGTCAACGTCGATGTGCTCAACGCCGAACAGCAGCTCTATAGCGCCCAGCGCGATCTGGCCTCTGCCAAGTACACCTACATCAAGTCCTGGATTACCCTGCTGAGCGACTCCGGCACGTTGGACGAGAAGGATGTGCTGCGCGTGGCGCAGTATTTCGCCCGTAGTAGCTAGCAGCATATTCTCTATGAGCATTAATCTGAAAGAGCAGCACAGTGCTGCTCTTTTTTGCGTTAATACGTTATGTTATCGGCTCGTGATTGCTCTCGTATTTTTGCTAACCTAGCCTATTTCTTTACATAATTGCTGTTAAAAGGCAGTAGGTTAGAGGAATTTATATTTTTAGTAAAAGCGCGGCGATTGGTTGACGATCGTATGAGTTTTAGAATGATGGTGCCGCTGAGGCGTGGCGTCTTCGTTATAAGCATGATTCTGAGTAAAGGGTAGATAATGTCCAAACTAATTCCTGTGGTTATGGCCGGCGGTACTGGGAGTCGTCTATGGCCGATGTCGCGAGAATCGTTTCCTAAACAGTTTTTGTCTATTGATGAGAGTGGCGTAAGTCTGCTGCAACAGACGTTACAGCGTTTGTCGGGCCTGGCTGGCATTGAAGTTGCCGCCCCTCTGGTCATCTGCAACGAGGAACATCGTTTTTTAGTTGCCGAACAATTACGTGAAATTGGACAATTAGCGACCAATATTATTTTAGAGCCCGTAGGGCGTAATACCGCCCCAGCAGTGGCGTTAGCCGCTCATCTTGCTGCTGAGGAAGACGAAGAGAGTATGCTTTTGGTGCTGGCAGCGGACCATCTGATCACCAAAGTGGATAATTTTCACGCGGCTATTCAGACGGCTATTTCGTTTGCAGAAAACAACCAACTGGTCACGTTTGGCATTATCCCTGAGCACCCTGAAACGGGCTATGGCTATATTAAGCGTGGCGAGCACCTTTCCAATGCATGTTTCAAAGTTGATTCGTTCGTTGAGAAGCCGCGTTTGGAGAAAGCGGTCGAATACCTCGCCAGCGGTGATTACAGCTGGAATAGCGGTATGTTTATGTTCAAGACGGCCAAGTTCCTGCAGGAACTGCGGCAATTCAGTCCTGAAATTTTCAGCACTACCCAGCAGTCTGTGAGCAACAGCCAACGCGACATGAATTTTATCCGGGTTGAGCAAGACATCTTCAAACACTGCCCGAGTGACTCCATTGACTATGCGGTGATGGAAAAGACGCATGACGCGGTGGTGATTCCTATTGATGCGGGCTGGAGTGACGTCGGTTCCTGGTCCTCATTGTGGGAAGTGTCAAAGAAGGATCATTTGGGTAATGTCAACGTGGGTGAAATTATCTCGATCGATTCCAATGACAACTACATTTCCTCTGAGTCCGCGTTGGTGGCGACCATCGGGTTGGAAAACCTGGTTGTGGTCAACACCAGTGATGCTCTACTGATTGCTCATAAAGACAAAGTGCAGGATGTCAAAAAAGTCGTCGATGAGCTTAAAAAGCGAAACCTTCATCATTTCCGCCAGCATTCAGCCTCTTATCGCCCCTGGGGCAAAATTTGCGACATCGACAGCGGCCCGCACTTCCAGGTGAAAAAGATCATTGTGCGGCCTGGTGAAGGCTTGTCAGTACAACGTCATCTCCATCGGGCTGAACATTGGGTGGTCGTGAGCGGTACGGCAAAAGTTAACGTTGATGATAAGGAGTTCTTCTTATCTGAAAATCAGTCCACCTTTATTCCTGCGGGCAGTGTCCATACGTTGGAAAACCCCGGCAAAATCGATTTGGAAATGATTGAGGTCAGGTCGGGGCACTATCTGGAAGAAGATGATATTGAGCGTTTGCAAGATCGCTATGGCAGAGTTTAATAGGGTTTGGTAATGCAAAAATTGACGTGTTTTAAAGCTTATGACATTCGGGGAAAGCTGGGCGAAGAGCTGAATGAGGACATCGCGTATCGTATTGGACGCGCTTACGGCGAGTTTTTGAAACCCAAGTCTATCGTATTGGGCAGCGATGTACGCTTGACCAGTGAAAGCCTGAAGCAGGCGCTGGCGAAAGGCTTACAGGATGCGGGGTCCGACGTTATCGACATCGGCTTAACCGGGACCGAAGAAATCTATTTTGCCACGACCTATTTAAAAACTGATGGTGGCGTGGAAGTCACCGCCAGCCATAACCCTATCGATTACAACGGCATGAAGTTGGTGCGTGAAGGCTCTCGCCCGATTAGCGGCGATACAGGATTACGAGCGATCCAGGAGCTGGCGGAGAAAAATCAGTTTCAGGCACCGGCAGCAACGCGCGGCAGCTACGTACGTCAGGACGTGTTAGGGGCTTATGTAAAGCACATTCTGTCCTATGTCGATGTGAACAACTTCAAACCGTTGAAGCTGGTGATCAACTCGGGCAATGGCGCGGCAGGGCATGTTATCGATGCCATTGAGGCGCAACTGAAGGCGCAGGGCGTACCATTGGAGTTTATCAAGGTGCATCACCAGCCGGACGGCACTTTCCCTAACGGTATTCCCAACCCATTGCTTCCTGAGTGTCGTGCGGATACCGCCGATGCGGTGCGTGAGCATGGCGCTGATATGGGCATTGCGTTCGACGGCGATTTCGATCGCTGCTTCCTGTTCGATGAAAAAGGCGATTTCATTGAGGGTTATTATATCGTCGGCTTGCTGGCGGAGGCCTTCTTGCAGAAACAGCCGGGCGCGAAGATCATCCACGATCCACGTCTGAGCTGGAACACCGTCGATGTGGTCACCGATGCTGGGGGCGTGCCTGTGATGTCAAAAACCGGCCATGCTTTCATTAAGGAGCGTATGCGTACGGAAGACGCCATTTATGGCGGAGAGATGAGCGCCCACCACTATTTCCGTGATTTTGCTTATTGTGACAGCGGCATGATCCCGTGGCTGCTGGTCGCTGAGTTGGTCAGTGTGAAAGGGAAAACCTTGGGACAGCTGGTACAGGATCGCATTGCTGCCTATCCGTCTTCCGGTGAGATCAATATCAAGCTGGCCCAGCCGGCCGTGTCTATTGAAAGCGTTAAGCAACACTATTTGGCGCAAGCCGACGAGGTGGACTACACCGATGGCATCAGTATGGCGTTTGCAGGCTGGCGTTTCAATCTGCGTTCCTCCAATACGGAACCGGTAGTGCGTCTTAATGTCGAATCACGTGCTGATGTTGCGCTGATGCAAGAGAAAACTGATGAAATTCTTGCGCTGCTCGCTGCAAAAATTTAATGCTTAGTACATTGAAGATCTAGGATGAGGGCGGCTTTTTGCCGCTCTTTCTTCATGGTGCGCTCAGAAGGTTGTATGATGCATCCATTATTAAATGGGGTGCTTTTGTCAAACAAAGGGTGTTACCGAAGTATAAGGGGTTGATATGGCAATTCTAGTCACCGGCGGTGCCGGTTACATCGGGTCTCACACCGTTTTATCTCTGTTGGAACGTGGCGAAGACGTGGTGGTATTGGACAATTTGTCTAACTCATCTGCGGAGTCATTGCAGCGGGTGGAGAAACTGGCGGGGAAAGCCGCCGTGTTCTACCAGGGAGATGTTCAGGATGCCGAATGCCTGCATCGCATCTTTGAAGCGCACTCGATTACGAGCGTGATCCATTTCGCCGGTCTTAAGGCGGTGGGGGAATCTACGCGTAAACCGCTGGAATACTACCAGAATAACGTTACTGGCACGCTGGTGTTGTTGGATGCGATGCGCCGTGCCGGCGTACATGCGTTCATTTTTAGCTCGTCCGCCACCGTCTATGGGGCCAATTCGCCGGTGCCTTACGTCGAGACGACGCCGATCGGCGGCACGACCAGCCCTTATGGTACGTCCAAGCTGATGGTGGAACAGATTCTGCAGGATTTCGCCAAGGCTGAGCCGCAGTTTTCGATTATTGCCTTGCGTTACTTTAACCCGGTAGGTGCCCATGAGTCGGGGTTGATCGGCGAAGATCCTAACGGAATTCCCAATAACCTGTTGCCTTATATCTCGCAGGTTGCTATTGGCAAACTGGAAAAGCTGGGTATTTTCGGCGGGGATTACCCGACGAACGATGGGACGGGAGAGCGTGATTACATTCATGTCATGGATCTAGCCGAAGGCCATCTGAAAGCGATGGATCATCTGCCGAAGCTCAACGGATTTAAGGCCTATAACCTGGGGGCCGGTGTAGGGCACTCGGTGCTGGCGATGGTTCAGGCATTTGAAAAAGCCTCCGGTGTCGCGATCCCTTACCAAATATTGCCACGCCGCGACGGCGATCTGCCTGCCTTCTGGGCGAATGCCGATCTGGCTTATCAGGAGCTGGGGTGGAAAGTGCGCAGGGGACTCGATGACATGATGCGCGATACTTGGAACTGGCAGAAGAAAAATCCTAGGGGTTACCATTAAACCACACTGATTAAAAATATTGATTGCGGGTGGTCTGGGAGGTGCTCCGACAGTCACAGGGCTATCGGAGCCCAATAAACATGAAGACCACCGATCAGCGAGGGTTGTTACCTCGCTTTTTTATGGGCCTTATTTGATAATAATCAGCACTTCCTTATGAAAAATCCACGCTATCAGATTATACTGGTGCCATTGAAGTGGCTTTATTGGGATGATATGCCGTTATGGCATGAAATCGCAGGGTAATGCTGGTCGCGGTGTTTGGTGTGTGAATATGAGATGTTCCCTCCTGGAAATGCCTTGTTGAAGGTTTGTTGAGAGAGACAAGAGCAGCAGATATGTTAGCCTATCAGGCTTGTGAAGCGATAAACCCCACCATTTCTCTTGCTTTGCATCAGTAAGGTGTAATGAAGTTTTACGCTAATGGGGGAGCATCAAACCGTTGTGGGGAAGACGCTGTGCTTGGTCACGGATTTTGTCAATCGTTTACCGCAAAATGATGCTGCTTGGCTCTCTTGTTTTCCTCTGTTTTCGCGTTGCCAACAAACAGGTAGCTTTGAGGAAGATTAGGCTTCGTTCACGTTTTTCGTTATCACGACAATAAAGCTAATGTGTTATAAGTTACTGTATTTGCGAGGGTTTTGTGAGCAAAAATTCTCGCGTCTTATGAGGTACGCAGAATGCAGGTTATCGATACTAAAATCGATGGAGTCAAAGTCATTCAACCAACGGTATTCAGTGATACTCGCGGTTTTTTTATGGAAACGTTCGAGAAGCGTCGCTTTCAAGACATGTTGGATATTGACTTGGACTTCGTCCAAGACAATTATTCGCGCTCTTCTCGGGGGGTTTTGCGTGGACTGCACTATCAGGATATCAAGCCGCAGGGTAAGTTGGTTCGCGTGGTGCGAGGTGAAGTCTATGATGTTGCAGTAGATATTCGCCCAGACTCACCCACGTTTGGCAAGTGGGAAGGCATTGTGCTATCGGAAGAGAACAAGACCCAGCTTTGGATCCCTCCTGGTTTGGCCCACGGCTTTGTCGTGCTCTCTGAGAGCGCGGATTTTGAATATAAGTGTACTGATTACTATTCTCCAGAGCATGAAAGATGTTTGATGTGGAATGACCCCGATGTCGGTGTGGTGTGGCCTGTTAGTCACCCTGTTTTGTCGGAAAAGGACAAGAACGGTAAATTTCTCAGAGAACTGATTTGATGAGAATTCTTTTGACCGGAGCTAAAGGGCAGGTCGGACGCTGTTTTATCGATCGGGCACCAGCCGATTGGGTTATTATGGCGACCGATCGCAACATGCTGGACATTACCAACCCAGAGCAGGTCAGGGCCGTCGTCGAGGCGTTTCAACCGACGGCGATCATAAACGCTGCAGCCTATACCGCCGTTGATAAAGCGGAACAAGATTGCGAGGCTGCGTTGTTAGCCAACGTTGTAGGCCCAGCCAATTTGGCCTTGGTTGCAAAGGCAATGGAGTGCCGACTGCTTCATATTTCTACAGATTATGTTTTTGATGGCTTGGGCAAGCTTCCCTACAATGAGTTGGCTGGAACCCGCCCACTGTGCATTTACGGGAAAACCAAGCGTGATGGCGAATTGGCGATCGTTTCAGAAATGCAAGATGCGATAATTCTTCGCACTTCCTGGGTTTTCAGTGAATATGGCGAAAATTTCGTTAAAACCATGCTGAGGCTTGCTAGGCAACGTGAATCTCTTGATATCGTAGCCGATCAACGCGGTTGCCCGACATATGCGGGGGACATCGCAGACGCGATGATAAAAATGTTGCTTAGTGAGGTTCAGGGAGGGATCTATCACTTCTGCGGGGATGAAGAGGTCTGCTGGAGTGAGTTTGCGGAGCACATATTTAAAGTTGCCGCGGATGTGGGGGCGATTTCTCGCATGCCAAAAGTCAGTAAAATAACATCAGAACAATATGTGACTTTGGCTAAGCGTCCTAAATATTCAACTTTGAGTTGCAATAAAATCAATGGGATAGGTATTCCTGCTTCTAACTGGCAGTCAGCCCTGGAATACGTGATTTCTCGATTGAGAAAAATGGGTTACTTACAAGAGTAATGTCGGCACCGTGAGGGTGAGCATGATGTATTTTGTTCTTTTCATGCTCACCCGACAGTAATTGGCGCATAGCTTTTTCGCTATGGAGTTACCAAATTTTCCAGCCGTGAATATTAAAGAAAGTAATCATTGAGCGTGAAAATAGCTTAATATGCGCCCAGCCTTTTCGCGCCGCATGGCCACCGTAATGCACGACTTTGACATCAGGGACATAGGCTATTCTGGTAATTTTTGCCGTACGGATGCTGAGGTCGAAATCTTCGAAGTAAAGAAAGAATTTAGGATTGAATCCGGATAATTCTTTCAGTACGCTGTAGCGGAAAAACATAAAACAGCCACTCACGATAGGCGGATCGAAATAAACATCGTGAGGCGTTAGCGTATCAGCCATCTCATAGCGTCGAAGATAACTTTTGAAAAAACGCTTTCCTTTAACCGAGGCAAAGAAACGCAATAAATATACAAATACAGAAGGGTATCGCTTACACAAATATTGTGTTTCCCCGCTTCCCCAGGTTGCATACGGCGTAATTAAGCCACATTCAGGGTGAGCATCCATAAAGGAGAATGCATTCTCTAATGCATTTTTATCCATCTCTAAATCGGGGTTTAAAATAAGGGTGTATTTTGACTTAATAGCTAGGCTTAAATTATGTGACGCTCCAAAGCCAGGATTGTCTGGTCGCGATGTGTAATTTCCGGGAATAACGTCAAGGAACTCTTTAATTAGCGCAGTGACTACAGGATCAGTAGTTGGCGAGTTATCAACAACCAATAAATAACAGTCGCGTGCTTTAAAAACGTTTGTCTCAACAAGTGCGGCAAGGGTTTTTCTTAAATCTACAAGATTCGGTTTGAAAATTACTAATGAGATTGTAAGAAATTTTTCATCTTCAATAGCCGGTAAAGACATGAGAGAATCGTCCACTCCATCTTGGGATGTCGTTTGGTTTTTTAGGTGAAGGAAAAACTAGCGTGTTGTCAGGTATGTTTATGTCTAACGTTGTGTCTGAATTGCAGGTTTCATCCTTATGATGCCATAGCATCTCGCCAAATGGCGTAGACAGAATGATTTTTCCTGCCAGTCTGTATTCGTAGAACTTAACTGGGTCGACATATTTGGTTATGTCATTCTGCAAAAAAGGAATAATCACATAGTCAAACGTTGATATCTTTTCCATAACCCGTGGGTGTGGAATGGCCGGTTCCAGAATGATATTTTTAGGTAAGTTTTCCGGTGTTTTGGTCTTTCTTGGTCCCACCAGATTTATGATTTTTTCCGGGTTTTTGGTTGCCAACTCGATAACCCAGTTCCAGTCAAACCAGCTCGCGATTGTACCAATATACCCAAACGTGACTTGCTTATTAGACGGTTCGGGAAGATTTATTTTCTGAATGTCATCCGAACATGCATTCAGCACCAACACAGTTTTGTGGGGTGCGATAGACGAAAACTTCTCGATTAAGGCATGGCTTGAGCAGAATATACGGTCAACCTGCAGGGCGATTTTTTTTTCAAGATTAGCCGTGTTCTTCTTTGATATACCGGAATAAAACGAGGGGAAATCGTCCATGGCGTCATACCACACTTGTCGCCATTTAAATTGCTTGATAAGCATGTTGGCCAACAGGCAGGGTTTACCGATTACCAAGATGGTGTCTTCGGATATAAAATTCTTTATATCGTCAATGATTTTCTTTATTTTTCCATGGTTGAGCAGCTTAAACAACGCAGGTATTGGCTCCACGGGAGCTACAAAACCCAATCGAGTCAGTTGCAGACCGCCTATCAAATTCAACCCGGCCGGTTCAGGGGCATGGCGGCCGGGGGTCAGATCGGCGAGGGTGGGAAAACGACTAGGATAAGGCTCAATCCACAAAAGTTCCTGGGTGGCATGAGTCAGCGCATATTTGGCGAAAAAATGAGGTCGCTGACTTATGCTCAACCAGGGAACAGCTGAAAGATAGACGATTTTCATTAGCATTGTTCAGTAAAGAAATTGCGGACGATACGGACGATACGCTGGCTGGACTCACCATCACCGTAAGGAGAGCTTCCTTTTGCCATTTCTTGATAGGCCTGAGGGCTATCAAGCAGCAAAGACGCTTCTCTTACGATGTCCGCTTGTTCCGTTCCGATTAATTTCACCACGCCTTCCGAGACGGCTTCTGGGCGCTCGGTATCGCGACGTAAGACCAAGACGGGTTTACCCAAGGCCGGAGCTTCTTCTTGCACGCCGCCAGAGTCGGAAAGAATCAGGTAGGCATTCTTCATGGCGGCAACGAAAGGGCCATAGTCAAATGGGCTGACCAGCTTAATTCTTTCGTGGTCTTTTAACAGACGATCCGTGACTTCGCGCACGTTTGGGTTGGGGTGGACGGGGAAAAGAATATAGATATCACTATATTTTTCAATAAGTTCAATAACCGCGTTGCAGATATTGACAATAGGTTGGCCGAAGTTCTCTCTGCGATGAGAAGTGATAAGAAGCACCCGGGCGTCTTGGGGAATATCGACGCCGATATCAAACGTCTTTTGTGCGGTCGTCAGCAAGGCATCAATCACGGTGTTTCCCGTAACGTGAATATGCTCTTCAGGAATGCCTTCGCGCAAGAGGTTGCTTTTAGATACTTCAGTCGGAGCAAAATGCAAGCGTGCTAAATGTCCGGCAAGAATACGGTTTGCTTCTTCAGGAAAAGGTGAATAGAGGTCGTGTGTACGCAGACCCGCCTCAAGATGAGCGAAAGGCACTTTCTTGTAGAAACAGGCCAGTGACGTCACGAAGACGGTCGTCGTATCGCCTTGTGCGATAACCAAATCCGGTGCTGCCTCTTCGAGAGTTCGGTCGATGCTGGTCATCAGGCGCGCGGTCAACTCTGGCAATGTTTGCCCAGGTGTCATGACATTAAGATCATAATCGGCTTCAATTTCGAAAAGTTGGAAAGCCTGATCCAACAGGTCTCGGTGTTGGGCCGTCGCCAATACGCAAACGTCGAATTCACCGGAGGCCTGAAGTGCCTTGATCACCGGAGCCATTTTTATCGCTTCCGGACGAGTACCCACAACGCACATAATTTTTTTTAGCATAACTTCCTCAAAATATTAAAATCCCCATTCTGAAAATAAAATCAGCATGGGGTGATCGGAATCAGTGTCTGCGAAGCAATTCGTCCCAATCGCTCATAAAGGCATGAGCTGAAAACTTATCTTTAAGTTCGGATAGTGATGTTTTGGACTGTGCATAGTTATCAGAAATAAACTCTATTTTTTCTGACAATTGACGAGCGCCATGCAGCGGATAGGTGAAGTCTTTCTCTCGCGGCGCCACTAAATAGCAGTGTGCTTCGATATCGGATAAGACTACAGGTATATCGGAACAAATGGCTTCTGAAGCGGATAGCCCAAAAGATTCCCCTGTTGAAGGTGAAATAAATATGCCATTTGCCTGAGAGACCGCGATGAGAAGCTTATCAACTTTTAAAAATGGCACTGGCGGTAAGACGACGGAATCGCCAATCAGGCCTCGGCTCGCTAACTCGGCATTGATGTCGATCTCAGAAGATTGCGGACCGCACAGAAGAAGCATATATTCTTCAGGATTACGTGCCTTCAGAGAAACAAATGCATCTAATAGTTCTAGTGGATTTTTTAACTTATCCATACGTCCCAAAAAGAGGATAGGCCTTCTCGACCAGCGTGGTAACGTTGGAATACTATCCGCCTCATGAGATATATGATCCCACGGAACAAAATTCCGCAGCAGTAGTAGCTGGCAGGGCGCTTTCTTCAATTCAGGTTCAAGTTGTTCCATGAATAAATTTGAAGGACATAGTATCGCCAAACAACTTTCCGGGATGTTGTTCAGATAGGCTCTATTATCCTTATAAGGCGTATGGCACTCTGCAAAGTATTTAAGCTGCTTTGCATGGCAAAACTCAAGCGCTGCAGGGAAATCGATACAGAATATATAGTGGTAACTCTGCTCTTGCAGATAATTCAGATTGACTATTTTTACATTGACGTTTTTACAATCAGAGAGAGCGGAGGTAATAGCTTTAGCTGCACCTGAGTCGTGAGTAAAGAGGACGTCAATCTGATAAACTCCTGTATCATTGAGCAGCTTTGCTCGGGTCAACATGACCTTTTCAACACCACCGTGCGTAGCCCAAGGATAGATGAATGCTATTTTACGAAGCATAAAGCTCCCCAATTCCATTTTTATTCAAAATATCAGATTCCATTTTTTTGAATCTGGCTGCCCAGGTTGTTTCTTGCAAGAATGTTTCAAGTTCGGAAGAAAGTCGCTCGCAACTTAGTGTTTTCTTGAACATCTCAATGATATCACTGCCATCGGAAAAATAAGTCATTGGGTAGCGTTTGATATGTTCGATGCCTGTTACCAACGTAGGCAGACCAAAATAAAGGTATTCATATATTTTTATAGGGTCTACCGCCTGGGCAAGCTCACCGCTTTTGAATGGGATCAACCCGATCGACCATTCTTTAACATATTGATGGAGATCTTTCGGCATCACTTTACCAATCAGCACGATGTTGGCAAATTTTTTCACTCTTTCGATAACCCACTCAGGCTCACCATAACCAATAATTTCAAAATGATGCTGAGGGTAATGTTCGGCCAGTTTAAAGATGATCTCCCAGTCAAACCAAGAATCCGTAAGATGGCCGAAGTAGCCCACTTTATTGGAGGTACTTTGTGCAATATTGCGTGTATCGCCCAATACATTTTCTGAGTAGCCGTTGCCGATCACCTCAATATCGCTTCGAAGTGTGGCGAATTTATCGCGCAATGATGGAGCAACACCGCATACATAATCACTTTGCAAAACGATAGTTTCTTCCGCTTCTCGCAGATACCAAGGTGCTTGGCCAACTTGATTGAAGCACTCCCACTCATCCATGATGTCGTAAGCAATGTGGCAGCCTTGCATTCTGAAATCGTAGATGGCTGGTATAAATACCTGCGCCGGCAGAGTAATGATGAATAGCGCTGTTTTGCCATTTAAATTACATTGTTTGGTTTGATTGACGAATTCATACAAAGGCACTTGGTAAACGTTTTTCCACACCTGTGAGCAACCTTTTGATAAAGACTCCTGTGGTGTCCATTGCCAGGCGATAAAAATAACTTTATACCCTTTTTCAGCAAAATATTTTGCCGCATTAATCGGACGTTGGTTAACTAATTCGTCAAATTCAAAACTACAAGGAATAAAGACGACTTTTTCCGCTTTGTTCAGCTCGAGGAGCCATGCAGGCAAGTTTTCTGGGGCTGTAATTTCGGTTGCAGCAGCATCGCAGCGGTACTGAAAATACTTTTGCACGTAGCGATGGCGTTGTGAGTGTAGTTTTACTCTCAGAGGCTCGGGAAGTTTCCAGTAAAGAGTTTTAGCTAACTCATAACGTTTTTCAGGCCTGGTGGCAGCCTGGCCGGCGAGCTGTAACCAATATCTGATCTTTTGCATCGAGCTTGCTCCCACGGCTTGTGCCTGGGTTTGCGTATGCTGGTTTTGCTGTTCCGCCATAGAGGTCAAGAGTTGAACCAGAGATTTAACGTCTTGTTGCAACGATTGATTTTGCTTCTCTATTGCACTTAATTTTGCCATCACAGACTGCTCGGCATTAGGGGGAATGTCTGTACTACTCTGAAGAGCACCCATTTCCTTATCGAGTTTATTTTTCATTCCGACGTTCTCGGTTAAAATTTCATCGTGCGCAGTTGTAATAGCGCGGCTTTCTAATAAACGATTTGCTACCGTTTTAAAAATGGTAGTAATAAATTCGTTAGTGTATAAATAGTTTTCGTCGTTCTGCGATGTAGATGCTTCTGCTAATTTTTGATAAAGACTTAATGAATCGCTGTTGTCATATCTTTCTTTATCAGGAGTCGGCAAGCTTTCGAAAATCTGACTCCATCGACCTTTACTTTGGTGGTGGTTGAGCAAAGATGGAGAAATAGGGCGGGCGCTGGAAAACTCGGCAATGAGTTGCTCTTCGTCGACATTGCTCAGGTTCCTGCCTGAAAAATTGCAATAGGCGGCTTGCTTGAAGAGTTCATCATCAAGTATTCCTTTGATGCCGTCATATCCTACGAGGCAGATAGGGATATGACTAAACCCCGCCTCAAGTACGCCACGTCCCATACCTGCAAAGCCGGCATAGTTTTTCATCACGGCGGGAATGTTGCTAACGGTACCTTTAAAATTAACCCAGTCGCTGTAATCGTTATCGCTGACATAAGTTCTGATTAGGTGTTCATGATCACCGGCCCCATAAATATCCAAGCCATCTATTGATTCGCAGCGACTAGCGAAGTCGATGAAGCTTATAATACCATCGGATTTGTCGCTGTCTAATCTACTCGCGATCAACCAGTTTTTATTCTCAGCGCTCTCTATCTTTGCGTTTTGGACTTGGTTATCATTGATTAGATTAGGAATGATCATGACCGAAGGATGGTCGATAATTTCCGCCAGTTGGTCCGCTGTTTCTTGAGACACGCAAAATATTGTTTGCAACGTCTTTAAAAAATAAATGGCCAGCGCTTGGTTATAAATGTTCTTGGTGAAATGTTGCAGGGACAACGGCCCATGCAGCGTCAACAGTGAAGGAACTTTCTCACAATCTGCAGCAATCACTGCGGGGAAAATACAGTCAAAGGGGTGAACATGAACGAGATCAATATTCTTCTCTTTAATTACTCGACGTATCGAATCGATCGCCTGGCTGAGCTGACCGATAGAGCCTATATTCAAATCGGCATTTTCGTGGTATGAGCTCAGCTCTTCGGGCAACAGTGTCGAGTCTGCGACAGCGGCGGACATAAGGTGTACCTGATAACCTTGGGCAACCAGATCCTTTACCTGGGTGTCGATATAGGTCTCCAACCCGCCGATAGAGTAATACTGAGTTATGATAAGTATCGATTTATTCATATTCTCCTGACCACTTTTCGAGTGATAACGAAACAGGCAAGGCAGCAATACCTGACATTGTTGTACGAGGCTCTATGACCTTAAGGACGATCACGTCGGTTTTCTTATCAAGATAGGACATATCGGCGTGGCTGATGGAGTTGGCAATAGCTAATGAAACAAAATAGCTACCCTCGCACAGAGCCAGGTCAAGTTCAAACGTTGCCCTAAGAATATCGCCGCCTTTAGCATCATGGATATTTTTTTTATGGTATAAGGTACTGGTGCCAAATACCGTGATGCCTTCAACGGTCTTAATGACCAAGCCGGCTTGCAGCTCTTCTATCGGCCCAAACACGCTAATGTCGAAGCTAATGATGGCCTTTTCTCTAATGCGGAAAAGATCACATGGCTGATCGTGTATATCTTTTATAATCCAACTTTCAATGAGTGCGCCGCTGGTCAGTTCGCCTTCTGCTTGCGCTTCGGCTTGTTCCGCGATTGAGTCCTCAGGGCTGGCGACGCTGTCTTGGCCGTCCTTCACGGGGGTGTCGGCGGATTTGTTGGTATTTTTAGCAATGTTATTCAGATAGCGCAGGTAAGTTTTTTCATCTGAGTACAGCAGGGCATGGTATTGGTCGATGATTTCTTTGGCGCTACCGATGGCCTCTACCCGACCTTTTCGCAACAAAATGGCACGCTGACAAAACTTCTCAACGGTCGACGTGGAATGCGTCACCAGGATAATTGAACATCCTTGCGCACGCAGCGATTCGATATAATCGAAGCATTTGCGTTGGAATTTCTCATCACCGACCGACAGTGCTTCATCTACGATTAGCACTTCGGGTTTTATACAAGCCTGAACGGCGAAAGCCAGGCGTACATACATCCCGCTGGAGTAGGTTTTGACCGGCTGATCGATATGTTCGCCGATGTCGGCAAAAGCTTCGATTTCGGGAAATTTCTGATCCATTTCGCCGCGCGTCATACCGAGGATAATGCCGCTCAGGTACACGTTTTCACGACCAGTGAACTCGGGATTAAAGCCTGCACCGAGTTCCAGAAGTGCAGCCAGTTTACCATTGACTTCGACGCTACCAGAAGTGGCCGTCAAGGTGCCGGCAATAATTTGCAGCAGGGTACTTTTGCCTTCGCCATTACGGCCTAAAATGCCAAGCGTTTCTCCGCGCTTAACGTCAAAAGTGACGCCATTTAATGCCCAGAACTCTTTGAAAAACGTACGGCGACCAAACGAGAGCATCTGATATAAGCGATGCTTTGGGTTTGCGTACATTTCAAAGCGTTTCGAAATATTTTTGACTGAAATTGCGAATTCAGATGACATCGGCAAACCCTTTACGCGTGAACATAAACCAACCATAACCTAACAGCATGATGACGAACGAGGTGAGGGTGTAAATGCCCCAACTGCCCCAGACGATATTCTTGCCGAGCATCATGCAATCCCTCGCTTGCTCAATCACGTAAGTCAATGGGCTGAGTTGCATGAAGATGTGATACGCGTCAGGCAGCATGGAAATCGGATAGAATATCGGCGAAAGGTACATCAGAATCATGGTGAGCACGCCAACGACTTGTGCGATGTCTTTCAAGTAAACACCCAGTGATGAGAGGAACCAGGATACGCCCAGGACCATCATAAGGAATGGCGCAATAATCACCGGTAACCATAGAATGTGCCAGTTAGGGAGTCCAACAATCGCCACATAAAATAACAACCAGACGATCAAATTGATCACCATTTGAAACAGCGCGGTCAGCAAAGATACGAGCGGCAGTGTTTCAACTGGGAAAACAACTTTCTTAACATAGTTGACATTATTAACAATCAATGAAGGAGCGCGGTTAATGCATTCAGAAAAAAGCCCGAAGAAAATCAAACCAATGAATAATGCTAACGCAAATTCTCCTTTGGAATCGACTCCAGCACTCCAGCGGATTTTGAATACAACGCTGAAAACGAAGGTATAAATCACCATCATCAATACTGGGTTAATAAACGACCAAAGAAGCCCGATAAATGACCCTTTGTATTTACTGCCGATTTCCCGTTTAGAAAGTGAAATAACAAGATTCTTATTGGTGGCAAGTGTATGAAGACACCGATAAAAAGTCTTAACAAGAATAGAGAAAATATTCATTTAACACCTAGGCTATTGATTAACTTTTTTGACGTCATGGTTTAACTTTCTTCGCAATATAATCATGTGGAACGGATGCGTTATTGATATGACGGAGGGTGTGAAAATAGCTATAGGGCTAAACACAGGTTTCCGTAAGCACTCCATGGAAAATACGCCAACATTTTCTCTCGGAGATTTTCATATCGTAAACAGAATCTGTTTCATCCCCGCGCAACCTGCATGGTATTACCGCGGGCTATTGTCCAGCGTGTTTCTATCTTACTGTAATGCCGCGGAACACATTAGTGATATATAAGATTTTCTTTTGTTTTTCGATGCGTTCACTTCGGCAAAAAAACATCGCATTTCTCGATGAAACAGAAGTGAACACTGAATTCCCTGCATACAGGTTGCCTGATTTTTAGGCTGAACATTGCTCTGCATAAGCGTTTTCAGCCTAAAAAAGCACGCTACCGCCCTTGGTAAGCGAGAACCAATAGAGGGTAGGGGGTGTCGGTTTTCATTTATATGCTGAAACTATTTTCAGCAAAAATAGGCTAGAAAACCTTTATTATCCTACCACCAAATCACTTGTAATGCCTCTGGATTTTCAGGGTTTCAGTCTGTTCCTAGTAACCAGTGATGACATATTCAAATGAGATATGTGCAATTGCTAGGAATTGTAGGATTACAGGCCAAAATGCAAGCGTGGCGCGTCATTGGATGGTTTCTTCCGAGGGGGTGGTGCAGGTTAGGCGATGCGGTATCCTCATCTTGGTCCACATATTCTGGTTGATTTTTAGCCGTTGGCATGATGCGGCAGACCGCACATCCGAACCTTTTCTTTTCTGCAATGTTACCGGTAATGTAGCAATGAGCTCAGGACGTATACTTAGCTGCCAACTGTGCGTGATTTTGTAAAGATTGTTATGGCTGCGATAGGTACATGCTTAGGAATAATCATGTACAATAAAGCAATGCATCCCTACTATGTTGTATAACTATATGATTACAATGTAGTAATTATCTCAGACAGGAGTTCCTAAATGTCCAAGCAACAAATCGGCGTTGTCGGCATGGCGGTAATGGGCCGCAACCTCGCGCTGAACATCGAGAGCCGTGGTTACACCGTTTCCATTTTCAACCGTTCTGGCGACAAAACTGACGAAGTGATCGCTGAGAACCCGGGCAAAAACCTGGCGCCGTATTACACCGTTGAAGAGTTTGTTGAATCGCTGGAAAAACCGCGCCGCATCCTGCTGATGGTGAAAGCGGGCGAAGCGACGGATAAAACCATTGCCTCGCTGACTCCGCACCTGGACAAGGGCGATATTCTGATCGACGGCGGCAACACCTACTATCAGGACACCATCCGTCGTAACCGCGAACTGTCCGACCAGGGCTTCAACTTCATCGGCACCGGCGTTTCCGGCGGTGAAGAGGGCGCGCTGAAAGGGCCTTCCATCATGCCTGGCGGCCAGAAAGAAGCTTACGAGCTGGTGGCGCCAATCCTGAAGAAAATCGCTGCGGTTGCGGAAGGCGAGCCTTGCGTGACCTACATCGGCGCAGACGGTGCAGGCCATTATGTGAAAATGGTGCACAACGGTATCGAATACGGCGACATGCAGCTGATTGCCGAAGCCTATTCTCTGCTGAAGCAGGCGCTGAACCTGAGCAACGAGCAGCTGGCCGAAACCTTCGCCGAGTGGAACAAGGGCGAGCTGAACAGCTACCTGATCGACATCACCAAAGACATCTTCACCAAGAAAGACGAAGAGGGTAAATACCTGGTCGATGTGATCCTGGACGAAGCCGCCAATAAAGGCACCGGCAAGTGGACCAGCCAGAGCTCGCTGGATCTGGGCGAACCGCTGTCTCTGATCACCGAATCGGTGTTCGCACGCTACCTGTCCTCGCTGAAAGATCAGCGCGTTGCTGCCTCTAAAGTGCTGACCGGCCCGAAAGTGGCGCCGTTCACCGGCGACAAAGCCGAATTCATCGAGAAAGTGCGTCGCGCGCTGTATCTGGGCAAGATCGTGTCCTACGCACAGGGCTTCTCTCAGCTGAAAGCCGCGTCTAAAGAAAACAACTGGGATCTGCACTACGGCGAAATCGCCAAGATCTTCCGCGCCGGCTGCATCATCCGCGCCCAGTTCCTGCAGAAGATCACCGACGCGTATGCGGCGGACGCCGATATCGCCAACCTGTTGCTGGCGCCATACTTCAAGCAAATCGCCGACGAATACCAGCAGGCGCTGCGTGACGTGGTGGCTTATGCCGTGCAGAACGGTATCCCTACGCCAACCTTCTCCGCTGCGATCGCCTACTACGACAGCTACCGTTCCGCGGTGCTGCCGGCGAACCTGATCCAGGCGCAGCGCGACTACTTCGGCGCGCACACCTACAAACGCATCGACAAGGAAGGCGTGTTCCATACCGAATGGATGGAATAAGCCCGCTCGTTGAGCGATAAAAAAAGCCGCCGAGGTTAACGCCCGGCGGCTTTTTTATTGCGTGTAATTTAACGTCACGCTTTTTTCTGATGCCGCTCGCGCAGCCGGCCGATCACCGCGCTCAGATCCAGATCCTGGTCCTGCAGCAGCACCAGCAGGTGATAGATCAGGTCCGAAGCTTCGTTGGTCAGCTCTTCGCGATCGTTGACCGTGGCGGCCAGCGCGGTTTCCACGCCTTCCTCCCCGACTTTCTGCGCGATGCGCTTGGTGCCGCTGGTATACAGGCTGGCGGTGTACGAGCTGTCCGGGCTGGCGTGCTTGCGCTCCGCCAACAGCTGCTCCAACTGATAGAGGAACGTCCAGTCGCTGGCGGCCGGGTGGAAGCAGCTGCTGTTGCCGAGGTGGCAGGTCGGGCCGATCGGGTTGGCCAATACCAGCAGCGTGTCGTTATCGCAGTCCGGCGTAATGCTGACCACCTTGAGGAAATGGCCGGAGCTTTCACCCTTGGTCCACAGACGCTGCTTGGTGCGTGAGAAGAAGGTGACGTTACCGCTCTGCTCGGTGGTCGCCAGCGCTTCCTGCGTCATGTAACCCAGCATCAGCACTTCGCCGGAAACGGCGTGCTGCACGATGGCCGGCATCAGACCGTCGGTTTTTTCCCAGTCCAGCTGGTTTCTCTGTTGTTCTGTCAGCACACGCGAATCTCCACGCCTTGTTCAACCAGGAACCTTTTCAGTTCGCCGATATTGATGATTTGTTTGTGGAACACCGACGCCGCCAGCGCGCCGTCGACGTCCGCATCGCGGAACGCTTCCAGGAAGTGCTCCATGGTGCCCGCGCCGCCGGAGGCGATCAGCGGCACCTTGCAGGCCTCGCGCACCAGGCGCAGCTGCTGCAGATCGTAACCGTTGCGCACGCCGTCCTGGTTCATCATGTTCAGCACGATCTCACCGGCGCCGCGGCGCTGCACTTCCTGTATCCAGTCGAGGGTTTCCCACTGGGTGATGCGGGTGCGGCTCTCATCGCCGGTATATTGGTTGACGTGATACTTGCCGGTTTCACTGTCGAACCAGGTGTCGATGCCTACCACGATGCACTGCACGCCGAAGCGTTCCGCCAGGCGACTAATCAGCTCAGGATCGGCCAGCGCCGGCGAGTTGATTGAAATCTTGTCGGCGCCGAAAGACAGGATCTGGCTGGCGTCCTCGGCGCTTTTAATGCCGCCGGCGACGCAGAACGGGATATCAATCACCTCCGCCACGCGCGATACCCAGCTTTTGTCCACCACCCGGCCGTCGCTCGAGGCGGTGATATCGTAAAACACCAGCTCGTCCGCACCTTCTTGCGCATAGCGCTGCGCCAGCGGCACAATGTCGCCGATGATTTCGTGGTTGCGGAACTGCACGCCTTTCACCACTTGCCCGTCTTTAACATCCAGGCACGGGATTATCCGTTTTGCCAGCATGCGATCGCCTCCTCAACGCTAAATTTACCTTCCAGCAGGGCGCGCCCCACGATCACGCCGGCAACGCCGCTGCCGCGCAGCTGGGCGATGTCGTCCAGATTGCCGATGCCGCCCGAGGCCTGGAAGGCCACCTGCGGATAACGGCGGCCGATCTCCTGATACAGCGCCACGTTGGACCCAGCCAGCGTACCGTCGCGCGAAATGTCGGTGCATAGCACGTGCTTGAGCCCGTAGGGCAGGAACTGCTCCACCACCTGTTCCAGCGTGGCGTCGGAATCCTCCTGCCAGCCGCTAATGGCTACGCGTTTCACGCCCTGCGCGTCGATGCGCACGTCCAGCGCCAGCACCAGCGCGTCGGCGCCGTAGCGCTCGAACCAGCTCTGCACCAACTGCGGCTGTTTCACCGCGGTGGAGCCGATCACCACGCGCGTGGCGCCGGCCTCCAGCAGGGCACTGACGTCCTGCTCGTTGCGGATGCCGCCGCCGACCTGCACCGGCACGTCAACCCCCGCCAGCAGCTTGCGCAGCAGCGGGATCTGGCGCGCGGCCGGATCCTTGGCGCCGGTCAAATCGACCAGGTGCAGCACCTGGGCGCCCTGTTGTTGATAGTCCTGCAGGCGCAGCAGCGGATCGTTGCCGTAGTCGCGTTGTTGGCCGTAATCGCCCTGATGCAAACGCACCACGTTGCCGTCGATCAAATCCAAAGCCGGAATAATCATGCTGCCTACATCTCCAGAAAGTTTTTCAACAGTTGTGCGCCGGCCGCTCCAGAACGTTCTGGATGAAACTGCACGCCGAAGAAGTTGTCTTTTTGCACGGCGGCGGTGAAGGGCTCGCCGTAGTTCGCCTGGGCGATGGTGCTGGGGCATATCGGCATCGCATAGCTGTGAACGAAATAGAAGTAGGCGCCGTCATCGATGCCGCGGAACAGATGGTGGCCCGCCTGCGCGGACACCTGGTTCCAGCCCATGTGCGGCAGCGGCAGGCCGAAGTCGGTCATCTGCTTGACCGGCGTATCGATGAGGCCGAGCGTGGTCACGCCGCCGTTCTCTTCGCTGCTGGCCGCCAGCAGCTGCATGCCGAGGCAGATGCCCAGCACCGGCTGCGTGCAGGCCCTGATCAGTTCGATCAGATCGCGCTCGCGCAGTTGATCCATCGCCGCCTGTGCGGTGCCGACGCCCGGCAGGAACAGCTTGTCGGCGCGCAGCACGATCTCCGGATCGCGGCTCACCTCCGGCTGATAGCCCAGGCGCCGCACCGCGTAGGTGACGGAGGCCAGGTTGGCGCAGCCGGTATCCAAAATCACCACGTTCATCACAGCACTCCTTTCGAGCTCGGCAGGGTATTGCCCTCGACGCGGATCGCCTGGCGCAGCGTGCGGCCAAACACTTTGAACAGGCTCTCGACCCGGTGGTGGTCGTTTTTGCCCTTGGTCTTCAGGTGCAGCGTGCAGCCCATGGTGTAAGAGAGCGAACGGAAGAAGTGCTCGACCATTTCGGTGCTGAGATCGCCGACGCGCTGATAGTTGAACTCGGCCTTGTACTCCAGGTGCGGGCGGCCGGAGATATCCAGCGCGCAGCGCGCCAGGCATTCGTCCATCGGCAACACGAAGCCGAAGCGGGCGATGCCGCGCTTGTCGCCCAATGCCTTGTTCAGCGCTTCACCCAGCGCCAGGCCGGTGTCTTCCACCGTGTGGTGATCGTCGATATACAGATCGCCTTTGACGTCGATCTCCATGCGGAAGCCGCCGTGGGTGGCGATCTGATCCAGCATGTGATCGAAGAAGCCGACGCCGGTTTTGATCTTGCTGCCGCCTTCGCGATCCAGCCACACGTTGACGTCGATCTGCGTCTCTTTGGTCACGCGATTAACCCGCGCATGGCGATCGCGCAGCGTCAGCTGGCGCACGATCTCTTTCCAGCCCAGCACGCCGCGCTGGTAGCGCAGCCCCTGGATGCCCATGTTTTCTGCCAGCTGCACGTCGGTCGGTCGATCGCCGATCACGTAGCTGTGGGCGGCATTCAGCACGCCGGGTTCGAGGTAACCCTTCACCAGCGCGGTTTTCGGCTTGCGGCAGTCGCAGTTGTCCGCCGGCAGGTGCGGGCAGATCAGCACATCGGCGAACTGAATGCCCTGCGAGCTGAGGATCTGCATCATCAGGTTGTGCGGCGGATCGAAGGTTTCCTGCGGGAAACTGGCGGTGCCGAGCCCATCCTGATTGGTGATCATCACCAGCTGATACCCCGCCTGTTGCAGCGCCAGCAGGGAAGGGATCACGTCCGGCTCGAGCGCCAGCTTGTCCAGGCGGTCAACCTGGAAATCTTCCGGTGGCTCGGCGATCAGCGTGCCGTCACGATCGATAAAGAGGATTTTTTGGCTCACATTGGCTCCTGGCGAGTCTGGTTGGCACCGGGCAGGGCGGACAAGGCGTCCACCACGCGTTGACATTCGTCGCGGGTGCCTATGGTGATGCGCAGGCAGCCGGACAACCCGGGCTGTTTGTTTTGGTCTCGTAAGATAATGCCCTGATCCCACAAGCTTTTAAACACATTACTTGAGGCGGTGAAGCGGGCCAGCAGGTAATTGCTGTCGCTGGCGAAAACCTGCTCGACGCAGGCGCATTTTTCCAACTGTTGCTGCAGCCAGCTGCGGGTGGCGGCAATGTCGGTGACGCGCTGGCGCATGGTGCGGATACCTTCTTCGCTCAGCGCCTGCGCGGCGATATCCGCCACCGGCGTCGAAAGCGGGTAAGGCGCGATCACTTTCAGCAGCAGGGCGATCAGATCTTCGTTGGCGAGCGTAAAGCCGCAGCGCAGGCCGGCCAGCGCAAAGGCCTTCGACAGCGTGCGCAGGATAGCCAGGTGCGGATAGTCGCTCAGCCACCCGGCCACCGAGGCCTGCGGGCAAAACTCGATATAGGCTTCGTCCACCGCGACGATCGCCTTGCCTTTGGCCAGCTCCAGCAGGTTGCGCAGAGAGTCCGGATCGATCAGGTTGCCGGTCGGGTTGTTCGGGCTGCAGACGTAGATCAGCTTCACGTTGTCCATGCTGTCTGCGATGGCCGGCAGATCCAGCTGCCAGTCTTCTTTGGCGGCTACGGTGCGGCGCTCCACGCCGAAGGTTTCGGCGCTGACGGCGTACATGCCGTAGGTCGGCGGGCAGAACAAGATGGCGTCTTTACCCGGCTCGCAGAAGGCGCGGATCAGCAGCTCGATGCCTTCATCGGCGCCGCGGCTGACCAGCACCTGCTCTTTTTTCACCCCGGCGTAGGCGGCGTAGCGTTCGATCACCAACGCCGGCTGGCACTCCGGATAGCGGTTGAAGGTTTGCGCGGTCAGCTGGAACTCGGGCGCGATCGGGTATTCGTTGGCGTTCAACCACACGTCGCCCTTACCGCCGAGGCGGCGCGCCGATTGATAAGGGGTCAGCTCGCGAACGTTGGCGCGCGCCAGTTTTTCGATGCTCATGCTTGCTCCTTCAGGGCGGCGACGCGCAGGGTCACGGCGTTCTTGTGGGCGATCAGCTGCTCGGCGGCAGCCAGCGTCTCGATGGTGGCGGCCAGGTTGCTGAAGCCCTGCGGCGTCAGTTCCTGCACCGTCATGCGTTTTTGAAAATCGGCCAGCCCCAGGCTGGAGCAGGTGTCGGTGTAGCCGTAGGTCGGCAGCACGTGGTTGGTGCCGGAGGCGTAATCGCCGGCGGACTCCGGCGACCAGTCGCCGAGGAACACCGAGCCGGCGCTGGTGATGCCGTCTACCAGCTCGCGCGCATTGCGGGTCTGAATGATCAGGTGCTCCGGGCCGTAGCGGTTGCTGATGGCCACGCACTCAGGCAGATCGCGCGCTACGATCAGGCGGCTGCTCGCCAGCGCCTGGCGGGCGGTCTCGGCGCGCGGCAGCTCGGCCAGCTGGCTTTCCACCGCTTCGGCCACTGCCTGCGCCATTGCCGCGTCCGGCGTCAGCAGGATCACCTGCGAATCCGGGCCGTGTTCGGCCTGCGACAGCAGATCGGAAGCGACGAACGCCGGGGTGGCGCCGGCGTCGGCGATCACCAGCACCTCCGAAGGCCCGGCCGGCATGTCGATGGCCGCGCCGTCGAGACGCTGGCTGACCTGCCGCTTGGCTTCGGTCACGAAGGCGTTGCCCGGCCCGAAGATTTTCGCCACGCGCGGCACGCTTTCGGTGCCGAACGCCAGGGCGGCGATCGCCTGCGCGCCCCCGACCTGAAACACTTCCTGCACGCCGCACAGCTGCGCCGCATACAGGATCTCATCGGCGATCGGCGGCGGCGAACACAGCACCACCCGGCGGCAACCGGCGATGCGCGCCGGCGTCGCCAACATCAGCACGGTGGAGAACAGCGGCGCCGACCCGCCGGGAATATACAGGCCCACCGAGTCGATTGGGCGGGTCACCTGCTGGCAGCGCACGCCCGGCTGCGTTTCGACGTCCACCGGCGGCAGTCGCTGCGCGTTGTGGAAGGTGTCCACGTTGGCGACGGCCACCGCCATCGCCTGTTTGATGTCATCGCCCAGTCGGGCGCAGGCGGCGGCGATCTGCTCGGCGCTGACGCGCAGCGCGGCGACGTCCGCCTTGTCGAAACGGGCGCTGTAGTCGCGCAGCGCCCGATCGCCGTTGGCCTTCACGTTGTCGAGGATCTCGCTCACCGTGCGGGTGATGCTGTCGGAAGCGGCGATTGCCGGGCGCATCAGCAGCTCGGCCTGGCGTTCGGCGCTGCACGTTGCCCAATCGATCGGCGTGTTGAAGGTCGACATGGCGTTACTCCATCATCTTTTCAATCGGCAGCACCAGAATCGAGCTGGCGCCGAGCGCTTTCAGTTTTTCCATGGTTTCCCAGAACAGGGTTTCGCTGCTCACCATGTGCATCGCCACGCGGTTCTGCGCGCCGGCCAGCGGCAGAATAGTCGGGCGCTCGGCGCCCGGCAGCAGCGCGACGATCTCGTCCAGCTTCTCGCTCGGCGCGTGCAGCATGATGTATTTGGATTCGCGCGCCTGGATCACGCCCTGAATGCGGGTCATCAGGCGGTCGATCAGCTGCTGCTTGGCTTCCGGCATTTCACCGTCGCGCTGAATCAGGCAGGCCTTGGAGCGGTAGATCACTTCCACTTCGCGCAGGCCGTTGGCCTCCAGCGTGGCGCCGGTAGAGACCAGATCGCAGATGGCGTCGGCCAGGCCGGCGCGCGGCGCCACTTCCACCGAGCCGTTCAGCAGGCAAGATTTAAAGCGCACGCCCTGCTTGTCGAGGTATTGCTTCAGCAGGTGCGGGTAAGAGGTGGCGATGCGGGCGTCCTGCAGGTTTTGCGGGCCGGTATATTCGGCGTCGAGCGGGGTGGCCAGCGACAGGCGGCAGCCGCCGAAATCGAGGCGGCGCAGGGTGAAGTAGCGCGGGTCTTCGCCCTGAGCGCGGCGGCTGAGCAGCTCTTCTTCCAGCACGTTTTCGCCGATGATGCCCAGATCGACCACGCCGTCCATCACCAGGCCCGGAATGTCGTCGTCGCGCACGCGCAGGATATCGATCGGCATGTTTTCCGCGAAGGCGATCAGGCGCTGTTGCTGCAGGTTGATCTTGATGCCGCAGCGCGCCAGCAGCTCCTGGGATTCATCGCTCAGGCGGCCCGACTTCTGCATTGCGATCCGTAAACGTGTCTTGTCCAGCATGGTAACCTCTGTTTAATCTGTAATTTTATGAATTTATTGTAAAAACTATTCTTTTCTGTCTGTCCGGAGCCAAAAAAAAACCCTCGGAAGAAATCTTCCGAGGGCTCTCTCTTGCGTTCTGCGCGCCACTGGAAGATTAACAAACCGTCTTCCAGCACTCATCGCCTGAAAGACTAGTCAGGGTGATGGTGATGATGGTGGTTGAACTGAACGCGTGTCATGGTGTTTTTCTCTAATCAAAAGCCGGTAAAAACCGTATGCCAATTAAGCTAAACTATCCGCTGTCCACCGCGCAACCCTTTTTTAACGTCATAAATTTAATTTATTGAAACAGGTTAGGTTATTAGCCACAGACGGCTTTACCTAACCTTAAGCCGGGCAGATTGTATCGCCGTGCACAGTGGCGTAGCCTTAGGGGTAGGGCGCTGCGATCTTCAGGAGAGGAAGAGGATGAAAAAGGTAGCCATTATTGGTTTGGGTTGGCTGGGCATGCCGTTGGCGCTGTCGCTGATGGGGCGCGGGTATGATGTGGTCGGCAGCAAAACCACGCCGGACGGCGTCGAGGCCGCGCGCATGAGCGGCATCGAATGCTATCAACTGGAGCTGACGCCGGAGCTGGTGTGCGATCCGGACGATCTGGAATCGCTGCTGCGCGTGGATGCGCTGGTGGTGACGCTGCCCGCTCGCCGCACCGTCGAAGGCAGCGAGAACTATTTCAATGCGGTGCGTATGCTGGTGGACAGCGCGATGGCCTTCGGCGTGCCGCGGGTGATCTTTACCAGTTCCACCTCGGTGTACGGCGAAACCGCCGGCACGCTGCGCGAAGAGTCGCCGCTGCGGCCGGTCTCGCCGTCGGGCCGGGTGCTGGCCGAGCTGGAGCGCTGGCTGCATGAATTGCCGAACACCTCGGTGGACATTCTGCGGCTGGCGGGGCTGGTGGGCGCCGATCGTCACCCCGGTCGCTTCCTGGCGGGCAAGCTCGATGTGAAGGGCGGTTCGCAGGGGGTGAATCTGGTGCACCAGGACGACGTCATCGCCGCCATCCAGCTGTTGCTGAAGCTGCCGAAGGGCGGTCACGTGTACAACCTGTGCGCGCCGCGTCATCCGGCCAAACGCGAATTTTATCCGGCGCTGGCCGAGCAGCTGCACCTGGAGCCGCCGCAGTTCGCCGACGAAGCGGAGCAGGATGAGCGGCTGGTGGACGGCAACCGCATCTGCAACGAGCTGGGTTTTGAGTACCAGTATCCCGATCCGGCGCGCATGCCGGTCAGTTAAGGCAGCATACGTCGTTTAAAGCGGGAAAAGGTGGCTCGTCACAAAGTCGACGAACAGCCTGATTTTGACTGACAGGTGGCGGCCCGACGGCCAGAGGACATGAAAAACCATGTTCTCGCGGTCGTATTCATCCAGAACCGTCACCAGGCTACCCTGTTCCAGCTGTCTGCGCACGGCGATCTCCGGCAAATAAGCGATGCCGAGCCCTTGCTCCGCGAAGCACACCTGCGGATCGAGGGTATTTGTCACCATGCTGGCCGGCCGTTCGGGGATCGTCTCCGTCTTGTCCCCCAGCGGCCAGACATCCAGTTTGCCGGTGCTGGGAAAGCGATAATGCAAACGGGCATGGCTTGTCAGATCCTCGGGCTTGCTCGGCATACCCGCTTGGCTGAAATAGCTTGGCGCGCCAACGAAAACCTTGCGGCAGGTCCCCAACCGACGGGCAACCAGCCGTGAATCGCTCGGGGTGCCGCTGCGGATAACGGCATCGAAACCTTCCTCAATCACGTCAACCAACCGATCCGAATAATCAATATCCAGCTCGATCTCAGGATAGCGGCGCTTGAAGTCCCCCAGTTTTGGCATGAAAAGCGTGCCCAGCGACGGGAGACTGATGCGCAGCTTACCCTGGGGCGTTCCTCGCGTTTGCAACAGTTCGGCTTCCGCGCCTTTCACCTCGCTCAAAATGCGTCGGCACCTCTCCAGGAACAAGGCGCCTTCCGGCGTCAGGTTGACCGTGCGGGTGGAGCGGTGAAACAACCGCACGTTGAGCCGTTCCTCCAGCCGGGCGATGGTTTTGCTGACCGCCGACGCGGAGATCCCCAGCTGTTGCCCGGCCGCCGTGAAGCTGCGGCTTTCACTGACCCGCACGAAAACGTCGAGAGAACCCAAGCTTTCCATAGGCTTCCATTCTATTGATGACCTTTATGTCATGAGTGTTATTCACTTTAGCCTGTTTTTCTTTTATCGGCGAGTGGGCAGCATGATGCAAACGTCATCCGCAATGGGCGGAAACATCTTTGAATGGGGAGTGATTGATGAATCAAACGACGATATCTGCGCCTGCCGCGAGCAGCGAGCGGTTGCCGCTGGGGGGCCTGCTGGCGTTGGCGATGGCCGCTTTCATCACGCTGCTGACCGAGATCATGCCGGCGGGCGTGCTTTCTTCGATCGCGGGCGATTTGAGCGTGTCTGAAAGCCTGGCGGGGCAATTCATCACCGCCTATGCGGTGGGGGCGTTGGTCGCCGCCATTCCGCTCACCGCATTGACGCAGGGCATGCGGCGCCGCCCCTTGCTCTTGAGCGCGATCGGCGGCTTTGCCATCGTCAACCTCGTCACGGCGCTGTCGCATGATTACCACGTCTCATTGGCGACGCGTTTCTTCGCCGGCGTTTTCGGCGGCATCGTTTGGTCCTTGCTGGCCGGTTACGCCGTGCGCATGTCACCGGCCCATCTTGGCGGCCGCGCTATTGCGATCTCCGGCGCCGGCGCCACCCTGGCGCTGGTGCTCGGCGTACCGCTCGGCACGTTGCTTGGCCGAGCCATCGGCTGGCAGGGCGCCTTTGGCCTGATGACGTTGATGGCGGTGATGCTCGTGGTGTGGATCATCGCCATCGTGCCGGATTTCCCCGGCCAGGCTAAGGCGCATCGCCCGTCTCTGAGCGGCGTATTCTTGCAATGCGGGATCCGCGCCGTGCTGTTCGTGGTGTTCACCTTCATCGTTGCCCACAACATTCTGTATATCTACCTGGAGCCTTTCCTCAAGCCGTCGGGGTTATCCGAGCGGGTCGACATCGTACTGTTTATCTTCGGGCTGGGCGCGATTGCCGGATTGGGCGTCGCCGGGATGCTGGTCGATCGACGAGTCCAATCTCTTACGGTGATGAGCATCGTCATTTTTGCCCTCGCCGCCGTGCTGCTGGGGAGTGGGGGACGGATAGCCCCGATGGTTTATCTCGCGGTCGCATTGTGGGGCGTGGCTTTCGGCGGTTTCGCCACCCTCACGCAGACGGCATTGTCACGCCTTTCCGGCCGCGCGGCCGACGTGGCGCAGTCCATGTATACGACGGGCTGGAATACCGCCGTGGCCGCCGGTGGCGCGATCGGCGGCATGCTGCTCGACAAGGGCGGAGCGGCCTCTTTTGCTTGGGCCATCATCGGGCTCCTCATCCTGTCTTTAACCGGCACGCTGTTTGCCATGAATCGGGCGCTGGCCTCTCAGCGATGAGGTGATTGGCGTGCGGCGCGCGCCAAATCCTCCAGCAGCGCGTTCAACGCCTCGTCGGGCTGGACAGGGCGGCTGACCAGGCTGAGCGTGGCGCGGTAAGAGAGCGCCGCGCCGCCCAGCTGCCGCAGCAGCCCCTGTTCCACCCAGCGCGCCGCGTAGTGGGTGGGCAGGTAGCCGAGACAGGAACCGCTCAGTACCAGATGGGCGACGCTTTCCATATGGTGGGCCACCGCAGCCAGGTGAGGCGGCGCGATCGGGCACAGCTGCTGCGCCAGCAGGTAGCCGCGCTTGACCCAACGCGCGTTTTCAATCTGCTCGCGCTCCGGTTCTTCCACCGCGAACAGCGGGTGATCCGCGCTGCAGTAGATCGCCTGCGTCTCCTCCAGCCATGACTGATAACGCAACGCCTCCAACTGTTGGCCGAAGTAGCCGATGCCCAGATCGAGCTGCCGGTGCAGCAGCCCCTGCTCAATCTCGTTCGGTGAACAGATGCGGCACTGCAATTGCACGTCCTGATGTCGGCGCTGGAAGTGTTTGATGGCCTGGCTGAACGGGTTGCCCGGCAGCGAAACCAGATTATCCACCAGACCGATCTGCAGATCGCCGGTCAGCAGGCCGTTCAGCGACTGGCTGACCCGGGTGAAGTCGCGGGCGGCGTTGAACAGCGAACGGCAGGCGATCAGCATGCGTTCGCCCTTGGGCGTCAGCCGGAAGCCTGAGCGGCCGCGTTGGCACAGGCGAAAACCCAGCCGGGTTTCCAGCGAGGCCAGGTGGGTGCTGATGGTGGATTGGTTCATCAGCAGCGTTTCCTGCGCGGCGCTGACGCCCTGGGCTTCTGCCACCGCGACGAACACCCGCAGCAGTTTCAGATCGATATCGCTTAGGTTGGTGAGCATTCCCCCTCCGCAGAACGTCGGCCGGTTAACCCATTTTTAACATCGAAGAAATAGGGGCGGCGCTGAAGATATGGCCTTCCTTATGGCATGAATTGGAAATAAAAATCAATACTTCAATAAGTTAGTTGCATCGCGTTTTTCGATGTTTACATGCAAAAGCGGGAATGGTAGCCGGGGTGGCCAACGGGGTAGTCTGCGAATGTTGCTCAAATGTTTCAATTCATCGCAGATAAAGACAAGGAAACGCCATGCTGAACCAACCCCAAAGCGGTAACGACATGCCGCGCTTTGCCGGTATTCCCACCATGATGCGCCTGCCCGCGGCCGACCAGGCGCACGGTCTGGATGCCGCCTTTGTCGGCATTCCGCTGGATATCGGCACCTCCAACCGCAGCGGCACCCGCTATGGCCCGCGCCAGATCCGCCAGGAGTCGGTGATGATCCGCCCTTACAACATGGGCACCGGCTCCGCCCCGTTCGAACGGCTGCAGGTGGCCGATCTGGGGGATGTCGCCATCAACCCTTACAGCCTGGCGGACAGCGTGCAGCGCATCGAGGCGGCTTACCACGAGATCCTGGCGCACGGCTGCATGCCGTTGACGCTCGGCGGCGACCACACGCTGACGCTGCCGGTGCTGCGCGCCGTCGCCCGTCGGCATGGCCCGGTCGGGCTGATCCACGTTGATGCGCATTCCGACACCAATGAGGAGATGTTCGGCGAACAGCTGGCGCACGGCACCACCTTCCGCCGCGCGTTCGAGGAGGGGCTGCTGGCGCCGGAAAAGGTGGTGCAGATTGGCCTGCGCGGCAGCGGCTATGCGGCGGACGACTTCGACTGGTCACGGCGCCAGGGCTTCCGCGTGGTGCCGGCCGAGGCCTGCTGGCACCGGTCGCTGACGCCGCTGATGGCGGAGATCCGCGAACAGATGGGCGATGCGCCGGTTTACCTCAGCTTCGATATCGACGGACTGGATCCGGCCTTCGCACCGGGCACCGGCACGCCGGAAGTCGGCGGGCTGTCGGTCTGGCAGGGGCTGGAGATCGTGCGCGGCTGCCACGGGCTGAACCTGGTGGGCGGCGACGTGGTGGAGGTGTCGCCACCTTACGATCGCTCCGGCAACACGGCGCTGCTGGCCGCCAACCTGCTGTTTGAAATGTTGTGCGTGCTGCCGGCCCGCTGAGGCCGGTGCGCTGACCCTACCGGCGGAGCGGTTGCGTCGGGGCCCCTGATAACAATAACAACGGAGTGGAGGTACCCATGAATCTCGATCTGCTGGTCGTGGTGTTTTACTTTCTGGTGATAGGCGCGGTGGGGTGGATGGGCATTCGCCGCGCCAATTCCAAAGAGGCGTATCTGGTCGCCGGGCGCAATCTGGGGCCGGGGCTGTATTTGGGCACGCTGTCGGCGGTGGTGCTCGGCGGCGCGTCGACCATCGGCAGCGTCAAACTCGGCTACACCTACGGCATCTCCGGCGTCTGGCTGTGCGGCGCGCTCGGGCTGGGCATCGTGGTGCTGAGCCTGGTGCTGGCCAAGCCGCTGCTCAAGCTGAAGCTGTATACCGTCAGCCAGGTGTTGTCGCGGCGCTATCACCCGGCGGCGCGGGTCACCAGCGGCGCGATCATGCTGGCGTATGACCTGATGGTGGCGGTGACCTCGATCATCGCCATCGGCAGCGTGATGCAGGTGATGTTCGGCCTGTCGTTCAGCGCGTCTATCCTGCTCGGCGGCGGGCTGGTGGTGCTGTATTCGACGCTGGGGGGCATGTGGTCGCTGACGCTGACCGATATCATTCAGTTCATCATCATGACCGTCGGCATGATGCTGGTGCTGATGCCGATGAGCATCGTCAAGGCCGGCGGCTGGGAAGCCTTCACCAGCCTGCTGCCCGCCGGTTACTACCAACTGTCGTCGATCGGGTTGGACACCATTCTGGTGTTCTTCCTGATCTACTTCTTCGGCATTCTGATCGGCCAGGACATTTGGCAGCGGGTGTTTACCGCCCGCAGCGCCAACGTGGCGCGCTTCGCCGGGCTGGGGGCGGGCGTCTATTGCGTGCTGTACGGCGTGACCGGCGCGCTGATCGGCATGGCCGGCAAGATCGTACTGCCGTCGCTCAGCAACACCGACGGCGCCTTTGCCGCCATCGCGCAGGCGGTGTTGCCGGTCGGCGTCAGCGGGCTGGTGGCCGCCGCGGCGTTGGCAGCGCTGATGTCCACCGCCAGCGCCTGCCTGCTGGCCTCTTCCACCATCGCGCTGGAGGACGTATTGCCGGCCATCCGGCGCAAACCTTCCGGCGGGTTGGCCGCCGGGCGCTTCACCACGCTTCTCATGGGCGTGGTCATGCTGGGGCTGGCGTTTGTGGTACGCGACGTGCTGGCGGCGCTGACGCTGGCTTACAACCTGTTGGTGGGCGGCATGCTGATCCCGCTGGTGGGGGCGATCTTCTGGCCGCGCGCCACCAGCGCCGGCGCCATTGCCAGCATGCTGACCGGCAGCCTGTGCGTGGTGGGGCTGATGGCCTGGCACGGCATCGACGCCAACAGCCCAATCTACGGCGGCCTGCTGGGCGGCGGCATCGCCTTCGTGTTGGGCAGCCTGTTGAGCCGCCCGGCAGCGCAGCTGCAGCCGCAAACCGAGCGTTGAGACGAGGCTAATGATCGCGACGAGGTGGAACATGAACAATCGCAATGTGGCGTCACGCCCAAAAATTGAAGTGCGCTCGATAGACTATGTGCCCCGTCACGAGCGGCATGGCAAGGTTTGGCATCAGGCGCCGTTTTGGTTTACCGGTAATTTCGTTTTGACGACGATGGTGGTCGGTTTCACCGGCCCTGCGTTGGGGTTGGGCGCGCTTTATTCGATGCTGGCCATTGCCGCCGGCGTAGGGTTCGGCACGTTCTTCATGGCGTGTCATGCCAATCAGGGGCCGCGCATGGGGCTGCCGCAGATGATCCAGTCGCGGGCCCAATTCGGCCTGCGTGGCGCCATCGTTCCCTTTGCCGCCGTGGTGTTTGTTTACATCGGCTTCAACGTGTTCAACGTTATTCTCGCGACCGATGCGATCAACACGGTGTTGCCGGGCCACCGTCTGCCCTGGTATGCGTTGCTGATCGCGGTGGCCGTGCTGTTGGCGATCGTCGGCCACGATATGCTGCATGCGGTGCAGCGCTGGCTGACCTATGTGATGATGGCGGTGTTCGGCGTGCTGACGATCGGCGCCGTGTTGTCGCTGCGGATGGATGCCGCCGTCGGCGCCGGGCATTTCTCGTGGGCGGCCTTTTTGATTCAGCTGTCGGCCGCCGCCGGCTACCAGATCAGCTACGCGGTGTACGTTTCCGACTATTCGCGCTATCTGCCGCAGGAAACGCCGTCTACCAACGTGATCTTTTGGACTTATCTGGGGGCGGCCGGATCGGCGCTTTGGCTGATGTCGCTGGGCGCATTTCTGGCCTCAGCCCTACCGGCCCCCGATGCGATCGGCGGCGTACAGGCGGTGGGTAATGCCGTTTACCCGGGATTTGGCACGCTGGCCGTGCTGATCGCCGTGCCCTCGCTGGTCGGCATCATGGCGGTCAATTGTTATGGCGCGATGCTGACCAGCCTCAGCGCGATTGACGCGTTCCGTAAAGTGACGCCGACGTTGAGATTACGCATGATCGGCATTGGCGTCGTCGCCCTGACGGTGTTTGCGGTGGCGTTGGCTATCCCGGCGAGCTATCTCGCCAGCTTCAATACCTTCGTGCTGCTGATGCTGTATTTCCTGGTGCCCTGGACGGCGGTGAATCTGATGGACTTTTACGTGGTGCGCGGCGGGCATTACGCGATCGGTGAAATCTTCAACCCGGCGGGGATCTACGGCCGCTGGGGGCGCTCCGGCCTGACGGCCTACGCGATCGGCCTGCTGGCGATGGTGCCGTTCATGACGTTGGGCTTTTACACCGGCCCCTTTGCTGTTTTACTGGGCGGTGCGGATATCGCTTTTCTGGTCGGCCTGCTGGTGGCCGGGAGCGTTTATGTCGTGATGTGCCGGAAGCTCGATCTTGAAGCCGAACGGCGGGTGGCGTTGTGCTGCGAGGGTTTATTGGAAGGAGAACGGGAGTGAAGGAAAAAATCAGCGTCGCATGCTGCCAGTTAGCGTTGCGGGTCGGGGAAGCGGAACACAATCGGGCGCTGTCCGCCCAGGCGATCCGCCGGGCGGCGCAGTGCGGCGCCAACGTCATCGTGCTGCCGGAGCTGGTGAACAGCGGCTACGTGCTGCGCGATAAGGCGGAGGCGCGCGCGTTGGCCGAGGCCGAAGACGGGCCGAGCCTCAGCCTGTGGGGAGCCCTGGCGCGCGAGTTGGATGTGGCGATCGTCGCCGGTTTCTGCGAGCGCCTGCCCGATGGCGAGGTGGCCAACAGTGCGGCATTGATCGATGCGCAGGGGGTGAGGGCGATTTATCGCAAAGCGCACCTGTGGCACGAAGAGAGCACCATTTTTACCGCCGGCGATCGGCCACCGCCGGTCATCGAGACCCGCTTTGGCCGGTTGGCGGTGATGATCTGCTACGATCTCGAATTCCCGGAGTGGGTGCGGCTGCCGGCGCTGGCCGGCGCTCAGTTGCTGTGCGCGCCGGTCAACTGGCCGCTGGCGCCGCGCCCGCAGGGCGAACGGCCGGCGGAGATGGTGAAGGCGCAGGCCAACGCCGCCGTCAATCGGCTGTTCATCGCGGTGTGCGATCGTTGCGAAACGGAGCGCGGCGTCGCGTGGATCGGCGGCTCGGCGATCGTCGACGCCGACGGTTACCCGTTGACGCAGAGCCTGGCGGGCGAAGGCATGGTGCTGGCATCGATGGATATCGGCGCGGCCGATGACAAGCGCATCGGCCGCCACAATCACGTGCATCGCGATCGGCGGCCGCTGCTGTATTGAAGCGGCGGGGCGGGCTGCCCCGCAGAGGATTTTTGCCGGCGGCAACAGCCGCCGTTTTGGCGTTTACAGCCAGCCCGATTTCTTCAGCTTCTGATACAGGAAAATGCAGCCGACGGCGGTCACCCCCAGCGTGGCGTGGTAGGCCCACGGGAACTTCAGCTCCGGCATGTCGGCGAAGTTCATGCCGTACAGGCTGAAGACCACCGTCGGAATGGCCAAAATCGCCCCCCAGCCCGCCAGCCGTTTCACCACTTCGTTCTGCTTGACCGTCACCAGCGCCAGGTTGACGTGCATGGCGTTGGTCAGCATTTCACGCATGTCGTCGATATTGCTGACCACCTGATGTGCGTGATCCTGCACGTCGCGCACGTAGGCGCGCAGCTCTTTCGGGATCACCTCTTCGTGCAGGCGGATCAGCTGGTTGCAGATTTCATCCATCGGCAGTGCGGCGTTGCGCAGCGCCAGCAGATGGCGGCGCAGGGTATAGACGTTCTCGATCGCCGCCTGATCGAACTCCGACTGGAACATGTTGGCTTCGATATTCTCGATGGTGCTCTCGAAGCGCGCCACCACGCTGCGGTAGTTGTCCACCACGAAGTCCAGCACCGAATAGAGGGCGAAGCCCGGCCCGCGGCACATCTGCTTGCGGTTCTCTTCCGCCTTGGCGCGGATCGGCGCGTAGCTGGGCGAGGCGCCGTGGCGCACCGTCACCAGAAAGTTTTTGCCGACGAAGAAGTGGGTTTCACCGTATTCGATTTCGTCGTGCTCGCCCCACTGCGCGGTTTTAACCACGATGAACAGCGAATCGCCGTAGGTCTCCAGCTTCGGCCGCTGGTGCGCGCACAGCGCGTCTTCGATCGCCAGATCGTGCAGGCCGAACTCCTCCTGCACCTTGCGCATAAACGCCGGTTCCGGCTGCCGGAGCCCCAGCCAGACGAAGGTGTCCGGCTGTTTGACCACCTCGCTGATATCGTCGATGGTCACTTCGCCCAGCCGTTGGCCGGCTTTGTACGCCACACAGTTCACCACCATGCTTTTGCTGTCCATCCGTCCATCCATTAATCAGTCAGGGTTTTGGTGAGAAAATAACACTCATGTTCCACCGGATACTCTTTCAGCGTCATTTGCAGCTGATAGCCGAGTTTTTCGTAGAACGGCCGCGCCTGGAAGCTGAAGGTATCCAGGCGAGCGTAGCGGCAGCCGCGCGCCTGCGCCTCGCGTTCGGCGGCGCGCATCAACCGGCCGCCGAGGCCGCTGCCGCGTTGGGAGTCCGCCACCCACAGCCACTCGACGCTCAGCCAGTTGCCCCAGGTTTCGGCGGTCAGCCCGCCGATCACCGTGCCGGCCTCGTCGCGCGCATAGACGCTGAGCGGCTTGCGGTGACGGGCGTCGATATGCGGCAGGTTGTAAGCGCGCAGGCCTTGCCTGATCGCATCGAGGGTGTGTTCGTCAATCGCGTCGGTAACGGTAATGTCCATGATTCCTCCTGGGTGATGCGTTAACTTAAGCACACTGCGGCCAAAAGGCAACCTGTTGAAATGTAATGCAAACGACCGCGCCCGCTGAGTGGGCTACACTAAACGGGTCATTTCACCTCCAGGAGGATGCCATGCCCCGATTGACTTTGCTGGCCGGTTTGCTGCTGTGCAGCGGCCTGCTGCACGCCGCGCCGACGGTCAGCCAACTGCAAGACGGCCTGGAACACCCGTGGTCGCTGGCCTTTTTGCCGGCGGAACAAGGCCTGCTTATCACCGAGCGGCCCGGCCGGTTGCGGCTGTGGCAGCAGGGCAAAGGCCTGTCGCCGCCGATCGCCGGCGTGCCGCAGGTTTACGCCGAGGGGCAGGGCGGCCTGCTGGAGGTGTTGCCGGCCCCCGACTTCGCCGCCAGCCGCCGGGTGTACCTCAGCTTCGCCGAACCGGGCGAGGGCGGCAAAGCCGGCACGGCGGTCGGCTACGGCCGTTTGAGCGAAGACGGCGCGCGGCTGGAAAACTTCAAGGTGATCTTCCGCCAGCTGCCCAAGCTGTCGGTCGGCAATCACTTCGGCGGCAAGCTGGCGTTCGACCGGCAGGGCTACCTGTTTATCGCGCTGGGCGAAAACAACCAGCGGCCGACGGCGCAGGAGACCGACAAGCTGCAGGGCAAGCTGGTGCGGCTGACCGCCGAAGGCGCAGTGCCGCCGGACAACCCCTGGGTCGGCCAGGCCGGCAAACGGCCGGAAGTTTGGTCCTACGGCCACCGGAATCCGCAAGGGCTGGCGCTGAACCCGTGGAGCGGCGCGATCTGGGAGCACGAGCACGGCCCGCGCGGCGGCGATGAGCTCAACCTCCCGCAGCCGGGTAAAAACTACGGCTGGCCGCTGGCCACCTACGGCATCAATTATTCCGGCCAGCCGATCCCGGAGGCCAGGGGGGAACGGGTGCCCGGCACCGAACAGCCACTGCACTATTGGCGGGTTTCGCCCGGCCTCAGCGGCATGGCGTTTTATGACGGGCAGCGCTTCCCCGCCTGGCGGCACTCGCTGTTCATCGGCGCGCTGGCGCAAAAGGAACTGATTCGCCTGACGCTGGAAGGCGACAAGGTGGTGGCGGAAGAGCGGTTGCTGGGCGATCGCGGCGAGCGCATTCGCGAGGTACGCAGCGGGCCGGATGGCTACCTGTATCTGCTGACGGACGAGCAGGACGGCAAGCTGCTGAAAGTCGGGGCGTCGTAACGCCCCGCAGCGATCAGGTGAGTTCGCTCATCACGCCGCGCTGGTAGGCGGGGCGAGTGCGCAGCTGCTGATACCAGCGCTCCATGTTCGGCCGCGAACGGCGGGCGATCGGCATCTCGAACCAGGCGTAGGCGAAGCTGCCGAGCGGAATATCGCCAAAGCCGAACGCGTCGCCGGAGAGGTAAGGCTGATGTGCCAGCGCCTGTTCAATGACGTCGAAGTGTTTTTCCAGCGTGGCGATCGCCGCTTCGATTTTCGCCATGTCGCGCAATTCCGGCGCGGTGCGGATCAGGCCCCAAAAGACGATGGTGAAGGCCGGGACGATGGTCGAGGTGGTCCAATCCATCCACTTCTCGGCGGCGGCGCGTGCCTGCAGATCTTGCGGATAGAACGTCGCGTCGCCGAATTTCGCCGCCAGGTAGCGCACGATGGTGTTGGATTCCCACAGCACGAAGTCATCGTCCTGCAGCAGCGGCACCAGGCCGTTCGGGTTCAGCGCGCGGTAACTTTCTTCGTTCACCTTGCCGAACGCGCCGCCGGCGTTGATGTGGGTATAGCTCAGCCCCAGTTCGGCGGCGCACCACAGCACCTTCCTGACGTTGTTCGAATTCTCACGACCCCAAATGGTCAGCATGGGATAACTCCGTTAGCGGATTAAAGACCCTTAATACCTACGCCACAACGCGCTTTTTGTCACACCGCAGGGCACTTTTTGCCTGCCGCTCAGCGCTCCCAGCGGCACACTTCCCAGCCGTGTTCCGCCGCCAGCGCGCTCAACTCGCTGTCGGGGTTGATCACCGTAGCGCTGTCGACGAATTGCAGCATCGCCTTATCGTTGAGGGAGTCGCTGTAGCCGTGGCTGTGTTCGAATTTCAGGTGCGGATGCTGCGCCAGCCAGTGTTGCAGGCGGATCACCTTACCCTGTTGGTAGGTCATGGTGCCGTAGGTGTTGCCGGTGAAGCGGCCGTCGCTGATTTCCACGCCGATCGCCAGCGCATCGTCGGCGCCGAGCTGTTCGGCGATCGGCGCCACCAGGTGCTCGCCGGTGGCGGAGATCACCAGGATGCAGTCGCCGCGCTCGCGGTGCCACTGTAGGCGTTCACGGGCGGCGGGGTAGACGCGCGGCAGGATATCGCGGCGAATGTAGCGTTGCACCCAGCCGGCTACGGTTTGCACGCTCAGGCCGGTCAGCGGCGCCAGCGTGGCCTGCATATAGTCCTCCATCGACAGCTTGCCCTGATAATAGAGCTGCATCAGCTGCTGCTCTTGCAGTTCCAGCTCCGCCGGCGCGAAGCCCTGGCCGACCAGCCAGCGGATCCACAGGCTGGCGCTGTCATCGTCAATCAGGGTTTCATCCAGGTCGAATAAGGCTAAATCCATCAGTATTTCTCCGGCAGGCAGGGTATGAGGTCGTTTACAGGATAGCGGATAGCGCCCATCGCCAGCCAGCGGCGTCGGCGAAATTGCGCAGAGCATAAGAAACATTGATGACGGTTTTGCGACAGTTTGTTGAACGTTTGCATAACTTAGAACGCAACAATATTGGCCGCCCCGGCGAGCGCGGTGATAACTATGAGGCAAACGCAGCCACCCGCTGGAGAGAGACAATGTTGATTATTCGCCTGTACGGCAGCCCGATCGCGATCGGGGAAGAAGAGGAACCGCATGATGACGCACCTGACGACGCTGAAGACGCTGCCGCTGCTGGATCTTTCGCAGCTTGACGGCGATGCGCGCCGGCGGCGCGCCTTTCTTGACGATTTGCGCGCGGCGGCCCGCGACGTCGGTTTTTTCTATCTGCGCGGGCACGGTGTGGACAGTGCGCTGAATGCGCGGCTGCAGCAGGGCGCGCGACAATTCTTCGCGCTGCCGGAAGCCGACAAATTGGCGGTGCAGATGGTGCATTCGCCGCACTTTCGTGGTTACAACCGGGCGGCGGCGGAGCTGACGCGTGGCCAGCCGGACTGGCGTGAGCAGTTCGATATCGGCGCCGAACGCCCGGCGCTGACGCTGTCTGACGACACCCCGCGCTGGGCGCGTCTGCAGGGGCCAAACCAGTGGCCGGCGGCGCTGCCGACGCTGAAACCGCTGCTGCTGCAGTGGCAACAGGCGATGACCGCCATGTCGCTGCGGCTGCTGCGCGCTTTCGCTTTGGCGCTGTCGCTGCCGGAGCAGGCTTTCGATCGCTTGTACGGCGAGAAGCCCAACGAACACATCAAACTGATTCGCTACCCGGGGCGGGACGCTACCGCCAGCGCACAGGGCGTCGGCGCGCACAAGGACTCCGGCTTTCTCAGCTTCCTGCTGCAGGACGCGCAAAAAGGGCTGCAGGTGGAGGTGAGCGAAGGGCGGTGGATTGACGCCCAGCCGCGTGAGGACACCTTCGTGGTGAACATCGGCGAGCTGCTGGAGCTGGCGACCAACGGCTACCTGCGCGCCACGGTGCACCGGGTGGAAACGCCGCCGGCGGGGCGCGACAGGCTGTCGATCGCCTTCTTCCTCGGCGCGCGATTGGACGCGGTGGTGCCGTTGTATCAACTGCCGCCGTCGCTGGCGGCGCAGGCGCGCGGCCCGGCCAGCGATCCGCTCAACCCGCTGCTGCGCGACGTAGGGTATAACTACCTGAAAGGCCGCATCCGTTCCCACCCCGATGTGGCACAGCGCTTTTATCGGGACGTCATCGGCGTCTGAACATCAGGCACAAAAAAGCCCGGCGCGTCGGCCGGGCTGATGGCGATTGATTCTGGCGATTATTCCGCCAGCGCCTGCTGCAGATCGGCGATCAGATCTTCCACATCCTCAATCCCCACCGACAGGCGCACCAGCTGCGGCGTGATGCCGGTTGCCAGGCGCTGTTCCAGCGGAATGGAGGCGTGCGTCATGCTGAACGGCTGGCTGATCAGGCTTTCCACGCCGCCCAGGCTTTCCGCCAGGGTGAACAGGCGCGAGCGCTGAATGACCCGGCGCGCATAGGCGTCGTCGCCTTTCAACCGCACCGAGATCATGCCGCCGAAGCGCGTCATCTGGCGCGCCGCCAGCTCATGCTGCGGGTGGCTCGGCAGGCCGGGATAGTAGACATTTTCCACCTGCGGCTGGCTCTCCAGCCACTGGGCGATGCGCAGCGCGCTGTCGCTGTGGCGCTGCATGCGCAGGGCCAGGGTGCGGATGCCGCGCAGCGTCAGGAAGCTGCTGAACGGATCGAGAATGCCGCCGACCGCGTTTTGCAGGAAACCGAGCTGCTCCGCCAACGCCGGGTTATCCCCCACCGCCGCGACGCCGGCCACCACGTCGGAGTGGCCGTTGAGGTATTTGGTGGCGGAGTGCACCACCACGTCAAAGCCCAGATCCAGCGGACGCTGCAGATACGGCGAAGCGAAGGTATTGTCCGCCACGCTGATTAGCTGATGCTTTTTGGCGATCGCGGCGATGGCGCTCAGATCCGCCAGTTTCAGCAAGGGGTTGGTCGGGGTTTCCACCCAGATCATTTTGGTATCCGGCTCGATCGCCTGTTCCAGCCCGGCGAGATCCGCCGGCGACACGTAGGTGACGCGCAGGCCGGCGGTGCGGCTGCGCACCTTTTCCAGCAGGCGATAGGTGCCGCCGTACAGATCGTCCACCGCGATCAGGTGGCTGTCTTTATCGAGCAGCTCCAGCACCGTGGAACAGGCCGCCAGGCCGGAGGCGAAGGCGTAGCCGCGGCTGCCGCCTTCCAGTTCGGCGATGGCGCTTTCCAGCGCGGTGCGCGTCGGGTTGGCGCTGCGGGAATATTCGTAGCCGGTATGCTCGCCCGGCGCCGGTTGGGCGTAGGTGGAGGTGGCGTAAATCGCCGGCATCACTGCTCCGGTCGCGTCCGGGGTGTAACCGGCGTGAACGGTCAACGTATCAAACTTGGCCATAATGGGTCCTTATTAACGTAATTTTTGGCGCCAGGCGTTAAGCACGTCTGTGCGGGTAATCAGGCCGAGGAAGTGCTCGCCGTCGAGCACTACCGCGACGTGGCCATGGTTGAAGGTGGCCTGCAATTCTTCGTAGCCGGCTTCTTTTTGCAGCGTATGGACTTGCTTGGTCATCGCGCTACTGGCCGGCAGGCTGAAGTGGGCGGCGTCGGCCTGGACGGCGTTCAGCAGATCCCACTCATCGATCAGGCCGACCACCCGATCGCCTTCCAGCACCGGCAGCTGCGAGATGTCGTACAGCCGCATGCGGGCGTGCACGATCGCCAGCGTGTCGTCCGGCGCGGCAGAAACGGCCGCACCTTCGTCGTGGCGGTAGGCGATCAGATCGCGCAGATCGCCGTGCTGCGGTTTGCTCAGGAGACCCTGTTCCAGCATCCAGTGGTCGTTATACATTTTAGACAGGTATTTATTGCCGCTGTCGCAGACAAAGGTCACCACTCGCTTGGGTTCGGTCTGTGCGCGGCAGTAACGCAGTGCGGCGGCCAGCAGGGTGCCGGTGGACGAGCCCGCCAGCACGCCTTCCTTGCGCAGCAGATCGCGCGCGGTGGTGAAGGCTTCTGCGTCGCCGATGCGGTAAGCGTGGCGGACCTGGTCAAAGTCGCTGAGCGGCGGGACGAAGTCTTCGCCGATGCCTTCCACCAGCCAGCTGCCCGCTTCCCCGATGTGGCCGTTGTCGAGATAGTCCGCCAGGATAGAGCCGGCAGGGTCGGCCAGCACGAATTCCGTCTGCGGCGAAACGTCGGCGAAATAGCGGCTCAGCCCGCCCAGCGTGCCGCCGGAGCCGACGCCAACCACGATAGCGTCCACGTCATGCTCCATCTGCCGCCACAGTTCGGGCGCGGTGGTGGTGGTATGGGCCGCCGGGTTGGCCGGGTTGTTGAACTGATCGATATAAAAGGCGCCGGGGATCTCCCCGGCCAGGCGTTTGGCGTAATCCTGATAGTAAGCCGGATGCCCCTTGCCGACGTCCGAGCGGGTCAGCAGCACTTCCACGCCCAGTGCGCGCAGGTGGAAGATCTTCTCGCGGCTCATCTTGTCCGGTACCACCAGCAGCAGCTTATAGCCTTTCAGCGCCGCCACCAGTGCCAGTCCCAGGCCGGTATTGCCGGCGGTGGCTTCGATGATGGTGCCGCCCGGCTGCAGCTTGCCGTCGCGCTCGGCCTGCTCGATCATTGACAGCGCCACGCGGTCTTTGATCGAACCACCGGGGTTTTGATTCTCCAGCTTGACGAACAGCCGGCACGGGCCGGTATCGAACTGGGTCAGTTCCAGCATCGGGGTATTGCCAATCATCTCGATGACGGAATGGGGGATCGCCATGACTCATCTCCAGGATTATTCGGTATAAAAGTCGTTATATGGATGATAACGCTGAGGATAAGCGCTTTAAAAAGAACAAATAACGGTTCTATATGCCATTATGGAATATATTAATTTTTTTTAGACGTATAGATGCGCAGATGTTTAGCGGTGCAGATGCTTGGCCGTGTAGCCGTGGGTGGATGCAAAAATACGCGTCGCGATGCTTTTTTGAACGATAAGCGGGGGCCTGCGTACAGTTATGTAAAAATGCTGAAAATTCACGCTAAACCCTGCAAAAATAAGATAAATCACATAAACTCACAGCAAGGGCATTTTCGGTGCGTTGCGTTACCCGCTATGGGCGCCGCAGGGGGTTGCGGCCGGCACGCGCGCACCGGGCCACTCTCGCTGGTTGGCTTAAAACGTGAACATGTTTGAAAGTTAACGCTATTTCAATGGTTTGAATGGACACTCTGGCGACGTCATGATGAAAAAAAACTTATCCACTTCCCTGAAAAAACTGACCTTCAGCGTAGGCATCCTGTTGCTGGCCGCCCCGGCCGTGCACGCGGCCGAGCCGCCGGCGCCGCCGCAGGTAGACGCCAAGGCCTACATTCTGATGGATTACAACAGCGGCAAGGTGCTGACCGAAGGCAATGCCGACACCCGTCTCGATCCCGCCAGCCTAACCAAGATCATGTCCAGCTACGTGATCGGCCAGGCGATCAAGGCCGGCAAGATCAAGCCGGAAGACCTGGTCACCGTCGGCAAAGACGCCTGGGCGCCCGGTAACCCGGCGCTGCGCGGTTCTTCGCTGATGTTCATCAAGCCGGGCGATCAGGTGCCGGTACTGGAGCTGAATAAGGGCATCGTGATCCAGTCGGGCAACGACGCCAGCATCGCGCTGGCGGACTACGTGGCGGGCAGCCAGGATTCGTTCGTCGGCCTGATGAACAACTACGCCAAATCCCTGGGGCTGCAGAATACCCACTTCCTGACGGTGCACGGTCTGGATGCGGAAGGGCAGTACAGCACGGCGCGCGACATGGCGCTGCTGAGCCAGGCGCTGATCCGCGACGTGCCGGACGAATACGCGCTGCATAAAGAAAAAGAGTTCACCTTTAACAAGATCCGCCAGATTAACCGTAACCGCCTGCTGTGGAGCAGCAACCTGAACGTCGACGGCATCAAGACCGGTTACACCAGCGGCGCCGGCCATAACCTGGTGGCGTCGGCCACCGACGGCCCGATGCGTCTGATCTCGGTGGTGCTGGGCGCGCCGAGCGATCGCGTGCGCTTCAGCGAAAGCGAAAAGCTGCTGACCTGGGGCTTCCGCTTCTATGAAACCGCGACGCCGATCAAGGCCGATAAGCCGTTCGTCACCCAGAAAGTGTGGTTCGGCGACGTCAGCGAAGTGCCGCTCGGCGTGGCGAAAGACGCCTCGGTCACCATTCCGAAAGGGCAGATGAAAAACCTGAAGGCCAGCTACAAGCTGACCCAGCCGACGCTGGAAGCACCGCTGGCGAAAAACCAGGTGGTCGGCACCATCGATTTCCAGCTGGACGGCAAAACCATCGAGCAACACCCGCTGGTGGTGATGCAAGAGGTGAAAGAGGGCAACTTCTTCAGCCGCATCTGGGATATGGTGATGATGAAGCTGAGCCAGTGGTTCGGCGGGATCTTCGGCTAAATACCCTGATGTGAGGCGCGCGCCCCGGGCGCAAGATTCTCGACCAAGCCGCAACGGAGACGTTGCGGCTTTTTTTTCGCGAGTTCCTGGGGCGCGGTGATTAAAAGTAGTCCACCAGCATGGTGGCGCCGCTGGTGAAATCGCCTTCCGCCAGGGTGACGGCGCTGTTTTTCACCGGCACTGCATCAAGCGTCGGCGGATTGGCGTAATCGATGTTCAGCGGCGTATTGATGGCGAAGGCCTTACCGTTGGCCAACAGCTTGATGCCCAATCCATTGACGCTGCTGGTTAACACGCTGCCGTCGAAGGCCGCCGCGCCGCCCATGATCTTCATTTTCAGCTGGCGGCTGTTATCCAGAAACTCGCATTTGATGCTGTAATCGATGCGTTGCATATAGCGATTGCCGTCGATGCGCTTGATGCCGACCTTGCCGAAGTCGATATCGATGGTGCGTCCGTCATTGATCACGCAAGGCGGAGGCGCCACCACGGTGGCGGTGATGTTGACCTTGGTGCCCTGGTCGGCGGCCTGGGTGGTGGCGCTGATCAGACTCAGCGACCACAGCAGAGCGCAGCGCGTTTTTTTCGTCATGTTCATTCCGGCTCCCGTTTCAAGGTGCGCTGAAGATCAGCGTGGCCGAGCCTGACATCGGCCCGGTGGCGATGCTGGTGTAAGGCACATTGTTCTTCACCGGCACAAAGGTTACGGTGTCGTTGCCCAGCCCGTTAACGATGCGCGTTCTGAAGGCATTGTTGGGCTTTACCACCGCGCCGTTGTACACCATGGCCACGCCGACGTTAGGGTTGCTGGTTTTGATAAAATCGCTGGAGAAGCCACTGGCGTCGCTGACCATGCGGATCAGAATATCCTGCGTCGCGCTCTGGTCGTCGCATTGGTAGCTGAGCGCCTTGTCCTGTTTGATTTGGGCGTCGCTGGCGCTTTGAGTCAGAAAGTCCTGGCGGATCTGGCCAAAGTCGACATTGATTTGCTGGCCGTTGTTGATGGTGCAACTGGTGGTGACGAAGTAGGCGTCGTTGTCGGCGATCAGGCGCCAGCGATAAACGCCGCACTGCGGGCAACCCGGCTGATCGTTGGTCTGAATAAAGTTTATTTGGCCGATGACGTCGCCCTTGTTCACCTTGATATCCGGCGTTGGGAAACGGTTCAACACGATATAGACCCGGATGGCGACCGACTGGGTCTGTAACCCGGTAAGGCTGAGTACGCTGATACCTGATGGCACCGGAGAGTTGTAATCGCTGCCGTTGATGGTGGTACCGCTGCCGATGGTGCCAAAAATCGCACTGTTCATCGACAGCGCCGGGCTGTCGGTTTTGAGATAGTCATACCAGCTCGCGACGTCGTTTTTACAGGTGACCTGGCTGACGTTGACGATTTCGTTTTTGCCATAAGAAAGCTGTGGCCCGATGCGTACCCGGACGTCAACCGGCGTGGTCGAGCCCCCGGGTGGAATCAGTCCGCCATCGGACGTGCGGCAGGTAAATGCGTTGGCATTGCCAAGCAGCATGAAGAAAGATAATGCCAGGCAGCAACGTAAAAATAGCAGGGCTGTTTTTCTCACGATAATATCCCAATATATATAAATAGTGTGCGGCATTACTCCGCAATGAAATATCGCCAATCAGGCCGGTTGGCCATATTTATTCCGTTAAAGGGGAGTGAGGGCATCTCTGTTGGGGATGCCGTCGTTATCACCGTTCAGCAACGCGGTGGGATACCACCTCAACGAGTTGTTGATAGAGCCGTCCGTCACAATCACTTTTTGCCGGGCGACAAGATCCAACAACAGCCGCCGAGCCCGGTAAACACCGACGTTAACGGCATTGGCCAGTTGCCGCGTCGATAGCCATTGCTGCGGCGGCGGCAGACCGGCGACGGGGCACTTGCGGGGTGACTGCGCAAATAATGTTTGCAGCAGATCGTGCTGCAATTGCCGTATTTCCTTTTGTTTCGGAGATAACGCTTCCATAGCACTTCCTCTGTATTCCGATTGCCGTATTCCTAAGAAAAAACAAACTTTCGCTGCCTACCAACAACGAGGTAAAACGCGAACAAAGAAAAATCCTATCTATTTATCAGGATTGAAAAAAAAGGCGTTGCCCGCCCCGTTTTTACCTATACCAAGGCAGGGGTGGCGTCACGCTGAAACCTAAAATTTTGGTTTATTATATTCACAAAGTGCCACTTTGCGATCTGATTACTTGGGAATCACAGAAAAACAGGATATTGCTCTATAAAAGCATCTTTTACGATCTATGAGCCTAAAAATAACAGTAAATTAACTTCAATTAGGAAATAAATTGCGAATGTTCGCCTTGATCAAAAAAAGCCTTTTTTTGCTTGGAGGCATTTGCCAGAATATTCATCGCCGAACAAGAAGGGCGGATTAGAAAGTATTGGTCTCTGCTTGTTGTGATTTTGTTTATTTTTATATGACGAATTCATTAATGGGTGGGCCGCTGCGAACTTGCCGTAATCGACATGTTTATTGTCGGTGTCTTTGGGTTTTGGCAGTTAACCAACCAGCAAGATGCTAAAGAATCAGGGCTGCGCATATATAAGCGCGAGCGGGTTTCCTGTTGCTCTTTTTCTTGATTGGAATATGCATTTTTTCTTATAAGGAATATAGGTTCTATGAAACTTAACAAAATCATGATGGCTGCAGTGATTGCATTTGGCGCAAGTTCTTTTGCACAGGCAGCCGATCAGGGACACGGTAAGGTCACCTTCACGGGCTCTATTATTGATGCGCCATGCTCTATTGCACCCGAGTCGATCGATCAGACCGTAGATCTGGGCCAGGTTTCCAACGTGGCGTTGAAAAACGGCGGCAAATCCAACCCGCGTCCGTTTGAAATCAAACTGGAGCAGTGTGATATCACCACACTGAAAACCGTTAAAACCACCTTCAGCGGCGTAGCGTCGTCCACCGACAAGGATCTGTTGGGTATCGCGGGTACCGCCAGCGGCGCCGGCGTAGCCATCTCTTACAATGGTCAGCCGATCAAACTGGGTGAAGCGACTACCGCGCAGACCCTGAACACCGGCAACAACACTCTGCATTTCGCCGCCTACCTGCAGGGTGAAGGCGCTTCCGCCGCCATCGTTCCGGGCGATTTCACTGCCGTAGCCGATTTCACCCTGGCTTATCAGTAAGTGAGTCCGAAGGCTTAATCAACCAGGCATGGGGTTCGCCGCATGCCTGGTGAATCTCCCTGTCAAAGGAATGTCGCGATGTTTTTACCAAGGAATCGAGCGGGTGCCGTTCTTTTGGCGTCGTTGGCGTTTGCGCCCGGCTATGCAATTTCCGCCGCGCAGGGGTGGGGCAAAGTCAACATGCACGGCGCCATTATCGACACCGCCTGCGCCATTGCTGCCGGCAGCCGCGATCAGACGATCGATATGGACACTATTCCTCTCGGACAGATCATTCGTGACGGCCAGGGGATGACCAAACCTTTCAGTATCGAATTGGTCAATTGCATTTTGGAACGGCCGGAAAACAAGCCTGACTGGAAATTCTTTCAGGTCACGTTTGATGGTTATGCGGAAGGTGCTCTGTTTGGCGTACAGGGCGATGCGCGCGGCGTTGCCTTGGAGATAAAAGACAGCAGCGGCACGGCGGTTATTCCAGGGAAACCTTTGCCGATGGAGGGAATAATACCGGGAAACCGAGTGCTGAATTATTCCATGACGTTGATGCCGAATCACCAGCCGTTGAAGGTGGGAGCGTATTTTTCCACAGTGCGTTTTAAGCTGGATTATTTTTGATTTTTTCTCGTACTGACGGTTAATTCGTTATTGAAAGGACTTTATTATGCTTTCACCGGCAGGGAAGTTATTTCGTCTTCAGGCCTTGGGGCTTTGCGTTGCCCTTTCTCTGGGAAATCCAATCGCGTTGGTCTATGCCGCCGACGTGATTCAATTCAATACCGACGTATTGGACATCAACGATCGTAAAAATATCGATCTGAGCCAATTTACGCGCAGCGGCTACATCATGCCGGGCGTTTATACCATGGTGGTGCACGTCAATAAGAACGATCTGCCGGAACAGCCGGTAACGTTTATGGCGCCCGAGAACGATCCAAAAGGCAGCGAAGCCTGTCTTTCGCCGGAATTGGTCAACCAACTGGGGCTGAAAGAAAAACTGTTAAGCACGCTGAATTGGACGCACGGCGGCCGTTGCCTTGACGCTTCCAGTCTGGCGGGGATGGAAGCCCGCGGCGATCTTGCCAGCTCCTCACTGTATCTGAACATTCCTCAGGCCTATCTGGAATACAGCTCGGAAAACTGGGACCCGCCTTCGCGCTGGGATGACGGTATTCCCGGGCTGCTGTTTGACTATAACGTCAACGCCCAAACGCAAAAGCATCAGAAAGGCGGCAGCAGTTACAGCCTGAGCGGCAACGGTACCGGTGGCGCCAACCTGGGCGCCTGGCGTCTGCGCGCCGACTGGCAGGCCAACCTCAACCATCAGACCGGTTCTTCTCAGCCTACCGATAAACAGTTCGACTGGAGCCGCTATTACGCCTACCGGGCGATCCCGGCGCTGCGTTCGCGGCTGACGATGGGTGAGGATTACCTGAACTCCGACATTTTCGACAGCCTGCGCTTTACCGGCGTCAGTCTGCGATCCGACGACAGCATGTTGCCGCCCAACCTGCGCGGCTATGCGCCGGAAGTGACCGGCGTGGCGAAAACCAACGCCAAGGTGGTGGTCAGCCAGCAGGGGCGCGTGCTGTATGAAACGCAGGTAGCGGCGGGGCCGTTCCGCATTCAGGACATCAACGATGCGGTTTCCGGCGAGCTGGACGTGCGTGTCGAAGAGCAAGACGGCAGCGTGCAGGAGTTCAAGATGAACACCGCCAACATTCCTTATCTGACGCGGCCGGGTACGGTGCGTTACAAGCTGGCGACGGGCAAACCGTCAGAGTGGGGGCACCATCTGCGCGGGCCGATGTTCGGCACCGGCGAGTTCTCCTGGGGGATCAGCAACGGCTGGTCGCTGTACGGCGGGGGCATCGCCGGCGGCGATTACAACGCGCTGTCGCTGGGGATCGGGCGCGATCTGATGGCGCTGGGGGCGCTGTCGTTCGATGCCACGCAGTCGCGTGCGCGTTTGCCGCAGGATGGCACGCTGACCGGCGGTTCGTACCGGCTGAGCTATTCGAAGAACTTCGATGAATACGACAGCCAGGTCACCTTTGCCGGTTACCGCTTCTCCCAGGAAGATTTCATGAGCATGGGGGACTACCTGGATGCGCGTTACGAAGGGGGGCGCAGCGGCAAGAGCAAGGAGATGTACACCATCACCTTCAACAAGCAGTTCCGCGAACTGGGGCTGAGCACCTATCTCAACTACAGCCACCAAACCTACTGGGATCGGGCGCCGAACGATCGTTACAACCTGATGGTATCGCGCTACTTCGACATCGGCGATTTCAAGAACGTCAGCGTGTCGCTGTCGGCCTATCGCAACCGTTATAACGAGCGCAACGACGACGGGATGTATCTGTCGCTGTCGCTGCCCTGGGGCAGTGCAGGCACGCTCAGTTACAACATGACGCTCGATCGCGAAGAGAACGCTCACCGGGTCGGGTACTACAACCGGGTCGATGAACACAACAACTATCAGATCAGCGCCGGCGCCGCACGCAGCGGAGCGACGGCCAGCGGTTATTACAGCCATCAGGGCGACATGGCGCAGATCAACGCCAACGCCAGCTACCAGGCCGGCCGCTACAGCGCCGTCGGCATCGGTGCGCAGGGCGGCCTGACGATGGCGGCGGAAGGGGCGGTGCTGCACCGCGTCAACACGCCGGGCGGGACGCGCTTGCTGCTCGATACCGAAGGCGTCGCCGGTGTGCCGGTGCGCGGCTACGGCAGTACGGTGCTGACCAACCGTTACGGCAAGGCGGTGGTGGCGGATGTAAACAGCTACTACCGCAACAAGGCCAGCATCGATCTCAACAGCCTGAGCGACAACGTCGAGGCGACGCGTTCCGTGGTGCAGGCCACGTTGACCGAGGGGGCCATCGGCTACCGCAAGTTTGAAGTGATTGCCGGTGAGAAGGCGATGGCGATCGTCAAGCTGGCGGACGGCAGCGAGCCGCCGTTTGGTGCCACGGTGCTGAATGCCCGCAAACAGGAGACCGGCATCATCAATGACGGCGGCAGCGTTTACCTGTCCGGCCTTAACCCCGGCGAGCGCATGAGCGTGCACTGGAACGGCGCGGCGCAGTGTGAAATCCAGCTGCCGTCGCCGCTGCCGGCCGAAATGTTGATGAACACGTTGCTGCTGCCTTGCCGTCCTCTTACCGGCAGCAAGCCGGCGGCTGACGCCAACTGACATACACCCGGCGGAGCCCGCTCCGCCGCTAAACCGCCGGGGCGGGCTCGTCCGCTTACGGCCGACTGGAACCGTGAAGACATGATGAATCTGACTATGACCAGAAAGACCGTTTTCCTTGTGGGCCCGCTCGCCGCCGCGTTGACGATCGGCGCGGTCAGCCTGCCCGCTCATGCGGCTATCGCGCTGGATCGCACGCGCGTGATTTTCGACGGCGACCTGAAAACGGTCAGTCTCAACATCAGTAACCAGAACAAACAGTTGCCGTATCTGGCGCAGGGATGGATCGAAGACGATCGCGGCAACAAAATCCAAAGCCCTTTCACTGTGCTGCCGCCGGTGCAACGGGTGGAGCCGGGCAAACCGAGCCAGGTGAAGATCCAGTCGCTGCCGGCCGCGCGTCAGCTGCCGCAGGACAGGGAGACGCTGTATTACTTCAACCTGCGCGAGATCCCGCCGCGCAGCAATAAGCCGAACACGCTGCAGATAGCGCTGCAGACGCGCATCAAAATGTTTTATCGCCCGGCGGCGCTCGCCCCGAAAAAGAACGCCGCACCGTGGCAGGAGCAGCTGACGCTGACCCGGCAGGGCGACAAGTACGTGGTGAATAACCCGACCCCTTATTACGTGACGATCGTTGAGGCGAGCGCCGGCAAGGGCGGAAAAGGGGCGGCGGGCTTTGAACCGCTGATGGTGGCGCCGAAGGCCAGTGCCCCGCTGAACGTCTCCGCCGCGAGCCTCGGCAACGGCCCGTCGCTGGCATACATCAACGATTACGGTGGGCGGCCGCAGTTGAACTTCCGCTGCGCCGGCAATGCCTGCCAGGTCGTGCCGGTCGCCAAATGACGATCCGCGCGCAAGCAGGGAAGACAGAGTGAATACAGCGGAGTGAACGAATCATGCAACGAAAGATCCCCATGCTGTTGGGAAAGGCCTATGAACGTCATCAGCGACGCACTATCGGCCTGACGGTATTGGCCGCGCTGATGGTACCGCTGACGGCAGGCACGATGCTGATGCTGATGCCGCCGGCCCGCGCGGTGGACAACTGGGACGTGGAGGGCGCGAACGGCACGCTCCACGTCTACGGCGCGTTGACGGAAAGCGCCTGCAGTCTGGAAATGACCACCGCTCGTCAGGAAGTGTGGCTGGGGGAGACGGGAACGGCGCACTTCCAGCGCCCGGGCGATCGCGGCACGCCGGTGGTGTTCGAGCTGACGCTGAAAGACTGTCTGCGGGCGCCGGCGAGCAACCGCGACGCCTGGACCGGGGTTCTGGCCTGGAGCGGCAGTCAACCTGCGGTGTCCGTGGCGTTTACCGCGCCTGCGGATGACGACGCGCCGGGTTTGGTCAGGGTAGCCGGCGTCACCGGCTTGGGGCTGCAGTTGGCGGATGCCAGCGGCCTGCCGGTGCGCCTCGGCGCGCGTAACAAACCGATCTTGCTGACGCCGGGGCAAAACACCCTGACGTATACGGTGACGCCGGTGCGAACCCCGGCGACGCTGAGCGCCGGCGCCTACCGTGCGGCGATCGATTTCCGCCTTTATTACGACTAATACGCCGCTTGCGTCGGACCGGCGCAAGCACAACCAAAGGGAGTGGCGACATGCGCGCGACAGAGACGAACCGGCGCCGGAGCGCGCTGTTGGGGGCAGGCATGGTCATGGCGGCCGGCATGATGGCGCCGCCGGCGACTGCGGCGGAAAACATGCGCTTTCACGGTACGCTGGTAGCCGAGCCGTGCGTCATTCAGCCGGGAGATGAGGATATCCAACTGGATTTCGGCACCATCGTCGACAAATACCTGTATCTGAACACCCGCACCCATAGCCAAAGCTTCGCGTTGCACCTGACCGAGTGCGATCTCAGCCTGGGCAATACGGTGGCCATCACGTTTACCGGCACCGAGAACGCTAAGCTGCCCGGCCTGTTGGCGCTGGATGCCGGCAGCCTGGCCTCGGGGATCGGCATCGGGCTGGAGGACAGCACCGGCAAGGCGCTGCCGCTCAATCGCGCCAGCGATAAATTCCGCCTGAATGCCGGTAACACCACGCTCACGCTGCAGGCCTATGTGCAGGGGGAGCCGGAGGCCATCCAATCGAAGTCCATCGGCCGCGGCACCTTCAGCGCGGTGGCCACTTTTACGTTGGAATACGAATAAGCGTCTACAAGGACAAAAAACGCAATGATGATAAAGCCCCTCAATCGCGCCCTGCGCATGGGCCTGCTGTGCCTGTTGGCGTTGAGCGCCGCCGCCTGTCAAAACCAAAAGTCGGGCAAGCCGGCTGTGAACACCAAAAATCAGGCTGTGCAAGCTCCGTCAGAAGAGGCTTTGCGCAAGCAGCGTGAGGCCGAGCAGCTGCAGCAGTGCCAGGAGCAACTGGGTGCATTGCGCACGATCGACGAGAAACAATATCAGCGCTATAAACAGGCCTTCGACAGCCTGATGAGCGGCGCTTCGCAGTACGCCAACTTGCGCGCACGGGTAAACGGCGACACGCAGGAGACGGTGGATGCGCTGTATCGCTACAAGGTCAACTATCTGTGCGCCGGGGTGAATCAGGCGGTGTTGACCGGCTTGGCGGATCGCGGGGAGCAGGTTAAATGAGGCTGCGCCTGCTGGGCTGTGCGGCTCTGCTGTTCACCGGCGTCGCGCAGGCGGACGACGGCGTGCCGGCGCTGCTGCAGTTTGCCGAGCAGTATCAACGGCAGAACACCGCGCCGGCGAGCGAAAACGCGGCGCCCGCCGACCGCGGGGCGGGGCAAAAAAAGCGTGAGCCGGCAAAGCGTCCGTCGGATACCCACCAGCCGGCTTCCCCGGCCAAAGCTTTTACGCTGAGCCAGGAATTATTGGCGCGTGACCAACAGCTGGCGCGCCAGCGAATGGAACTGGCGGTGTTGCGCCAGGAACTCGCCGCGCTGCGGGCGGAGAAAGCGACGCCACCCGTCGCGACGTTGCCCGATTCGTCAACGCTGCAGCAGTGGATCGCCGGGCTGGGCGCCGCCTGGCGCGGCTCGCCCGATGCGCAGCGCGCCGAGGCGTTGCTGCGGCAGGCGACGCAGGAAACCGCCAAAACCAAAGCGACGGCGATGCAGGCCGAACGGCGCGTCACCGAGCTGGAGTCCGCTGCGCAGGCATCGGCACAGACGCTTGCACAACGCCAGCGCGAGCACCAGGAGGAACTGCACGCTCTGCGTACCGCGCTGGAGGCGAGTGAGCAGAAACGGGCCGATGAGCAGAAAGTGACCCAGCAGACGCGCGAAGCGCTGTTGGCGCTGCATAAGCGGCTGCAATGGGAGGTGACGCCGGAGCAGTTGAAGGATGAACGCAAGCGTTTGTCCTATGCGGCGGGCAGTGCGCTGGGGCGGGATATTCAGGGGGTAGTGACGGAGCGTCAAAGCTGGGGCGTACCGGTGGACCGCGACAGCCTGTTGGCGGGCGTCATCGATAGCGTGTCGGGGCGTTTGCAGCTGCCGCCGGATGAACTGAATACGCTGACGGCGCAGGCGGATGCCGCCGCCATGGCCGCGCGTGAGAAACGCGTTAACGAACAGCGGCGGCGTGATGAAGATTATCTGGCGCAGTTCAGTCAACAAAAGGGCGTAAAACAATCGGCGATGGGCTTTTGGTATCGGGTGGATTACGCCGGAGAGGGCGCGCTGGCGCCAACGGCGGTGGTCGATGTGGTCGTGAAGGAGAAATTGACCGACGGCACGGTGATCCAGGATATGGAACTGAGCGGCAAGGTGCTGTCGCAACCGCTGTCCGAGTATCCGCCGCTGTTCAGGGAGGCGATAAGCCATCTGCATAACCACGGTTCGCTGACGATGGTCGTGCCACCGGCGCTGGCCTACGGCGAAACCGGCTACCCGCCGAAAGTGCCACCTAACGCCACCATGATTTATGAATTACGCATCGACAACAGTCAGGCTCCGACAAAGGGGGCCCAGGCGGTTAAACGGGAAGCCGGAACGGCGGGAGGGCAGGGATGAACACCATGATAAAAATCGCGCTATTTGATGAAAACCGTTACTTCAGCGCCGGTTGGCAGGAGGCCCTGGCGCTGCATTTCAGCACTTACGGCAAGCGCACGCTGTTACTGGATACGCAGCAGGTTCACGAAGCCGATCTGGTGTTCTGCTATTTTCCTCCTGGCGTGCAAAGCTGCTTTTGTCACTTCTTTGAGGCGCAGGCCGCAGGGCGCAAAACGCTGTATTTCTCGTTGCGAACGCCGGAGGGGCGGCATAAACGCACCGTCGGCACCCGATGCTCGCTGGAGGCCGGCGTCATTTACCACGATACGCCGCTGGTATCGGCATTGTATCAGGTGAGCGCCGAACTGGAGCGGCGCAGCAAATGGCCGGGTAGGCCGGGTTGTGGCATGAACTGCGTATGTCAGCACCGAGGCCTGACGCTGCGGGAACAGGAGATCATGCGCTGCATGACGCGGGAGATGGGGGTGACGCAAATTGCGCGGATGCTGGACATCAGCGTGAAAACCGTCAGCAATCACAAGATGAGCGTTATGCGCAAGATGGGATTCCGGCGTAATGCCGAACTTTACGGTTGGCTGCGGCACAGCGCCCGTCCCGGCGCCGTGGGGGCTCGAGCCGGCATTCAGCCGGGCGTTGCGGCAGGGAAAGAGCGGCATTGAAACGGCGCCGGCCAGATCGGAACGGCCGGCGCCTTTAGTGATTTGCCGTGGCGGTCAATTGCAGGCCACGACCTTGATCGCCAGCCCGCCCTGGGAGGTTTCGCGGTATTTGGCGTTCATGTCTTTGCCGGTTTCGTACATGGTTTCGATCACCTTATCCAGACAAACTCGCGGTTCGCTGGTGCGGCGCATCGCCATGCGCGCGGCGTTGACCGCCTTGACGGCGGAAATGGCGTTGCGTTCGATGCAGGGCACCTGAACCTGGCCGGCGAGCGGATCGCAGGTCAGCCCCAAATGGTGCTCCATGGCGATCTCCGCCGCGATGCACACCTGCGCCGGGCTGCCGCCCAGCAGCTCGGTCAACCCGGCCGCCGCCATCGAGCAGGCTACGCCCACTTCCCCCTGACAACCCACTTCGGCGCCGGAGATCGAGGCGTTCATCTTGTACAGCGCGCCAATCACCCCGGACGCCAGGAAGTAGCGGGTGTAGGAATTGGCGTTTACCGGACGGATGAACTTGTCGTAGTAAGCCAGCACCGCAGGGATGATGCCGCAGGCGCCGTTGGTCGGCGCGGTGACCACACGGCCACCGGCGGCGTTCTCTTCGTTGACCGCCAGTGCGAACATGTTGATCCAATCGACCACGTTCATCGGGTCGATATTGTTCTTGTCGCCGGTCACCAGAATGCGGCGCAGCGCGGCGGCGCGGCGCGGTACTTTCATCGGGCCGGGCAGCAAGCCTTCGGTGTTAATGCCGCGCTCGATGCCGGCGCTCATCACCTGCCAGACATCGGCAAAATGCGCGTCGATATCCGCCTTGCTGCGCAGCGCCAGCTCGTTCTGCATCACCAGGCCGGACAACGATAGCCCGGTATCTTTGCAATGCTGCTGCAGATCGTGCGCCGATTTGAACGGGTAGGGCACCGGCGTGGCGCCCTCGGCGGACTGACCGAAGTGCTCTTCGTCGACGATGAAACCGCCACCGATCGAGTAATAGGTTTTGCTGTGCAGCAGGCGTTCACCGGCGAAGGCGCGGATGCGCATGCCGTTTTCGTGCAGCGGCAGGTTGTCGCTGTGGAAATTCATGCCGCCGTGCAGCGGGAAATCCACCTCGTGATGGCCGTTGGCCAGCGGCAGGCGGCCGCGCTGTTCGACGTCGCGGATAAAGCCCGGAATGCTGTCGATGTCCACGTCGTGCGGCAGGTTGCCGGCCAGGCCCATGATGATGGCGATATCGGTGTGGTGGCCTTTACCGGTCAACGACAGCGAACCGTACACGTCGACCACCACGCGGGTAGTGTCCTGCAGCTGCTGGTGGGCGATCAGATCGTCGACGAACTGTTTGCCGGCTTTCATCGGGCCAACGGTGTGGGAACTGGATGGGCCGATGCCAATTTTGAAAATATCGAAAACGCTGACCATGGTCTCGCCTCCTTCTTCAGGTTTCAGGCGGTGAATACGGGAAATGGGGGAGTGCGGGAGGGCCGGCGCGCAGCGGCGCCGGCCGGACGTGATTAGCCGAGCAGGCTGAACACGATAGCAGAGATGGCGATCAGACCCATCACAACCACGAACACGTTGCTGATGTGGCCGCTGTACTTGCGCATGGCAGGCACTTTACGGATGGCGTACATCGGCATCAGGAACAGCAGCATGGCGATGATTGGGCCGCCCAGGGTTTCGATCATGCCCAGGATGCTTGGGTTCAGGGTGGCGACGATCCAGGTGGTCACCAGCATGAAGATTGCGGTCATGCGGTTCAGCTTGGCGGTGCTGACGGTTTTGCCGCGGCTCTTCATCGACTTGGCAACCAGGCCGTTGAAGCCTTCACGGGCGCCCAGGTAGTGGCCCAGGAACGATTTGGTGATGGCGACGAAGGCGATAACCGGCGCGATGTACGCGATCATCGGGTTGTTAAAGTGGTTAGCCAGGTAAGACAGAATCGAGATGTTCTGCGCCTTGGCTTCCGCCAGGTTTTCCGGCGTCAGGCTCAGCACGCAGCTGAACACGAAGAACATCACGGTCAGCACCATCATGATGTGTGCATAAGCCAGAATGCGGGAGCATTTTTTCTCGGCGTCTGCGCCGTACTCTTCGCGTTTGGCGACGGCGAAGGCGGAGATGATCGGCGAGTGGTTGAAGGAGAACACCATTACCGGGATCGCCAGCCACAGGGTCATGATCAGGCCGTGGCCCATGCCGGTACCGCTGCCGGACAGCGACACGTTTTCGAAGATGGCGCCGGTCCAGTTAGGGATCAGATACACCGCCAGCAGCATCAGCACCGCGACGAACGGGAAGACCAGGATGCTCATGGTTTTCACGATGGCCTGCTCACCGAAGCGCACGATGGTCATCAGGCCGACGATCAGGATCAGCGACAGGATGGCGCGCGGTGGCGATGTCATGCCCAACTGGTGGGTGATGAAGCTGTCGACGGTGTTGGTGATCGCCACGCTGTAAACCAGCAGAATCGGGTAGATGGCGAAGAAGTACAGCAGGGTAATCAGTTTACCGGCGGTGATGCCGAAGTGCTCTTCTACCACGGCGGTGATGTCTTCACCGGGATTTTTGCCGGACAGAACGAAACGGCACAGGCCGCGGTGGGCAAAGAAGGTCATCGGGAAAGCGATGATGGCCATGATGATCAGAGGAATCAAACCGCCGATACCGGCGTTGATTGGCAAGAACAGGACGCCTGCGCCGATGGCGGTGCCGTACAGGCCCAACATCCACATGGTATCCGTTTTACGCCAGGTACTGCTGGAGCCCGAGGCCGCAGAGGCAATTGTGCCGGTCTGTGTAGTGTCCATAAATATCTCCGAAGTGAACACGAATTTAAAATTAAAAGGCAAAACTTAAGGTTAAACCGTCAAACGTCCTATTCAGGCAACGCTTGCGGTAAGAATCAGGTGTTGCTTGCGGGGATGTTTTGGCGTCCCCCTGGTTGTTTATTGCGTTCATTACCAAGGCACAGCGCCGGGTAATTCACTAAAGACTTTTCACCGTCACGGGTGATAAAAGTCGTTATCGCTGCCGACAGGTCTTTGCCTGTCGATTTTTGTTGGCGGCAAGATAACGATTTACAGTAGAAACAACCGTGATCCTGCTCTCAAATGCGCAATATGTGCAGTTATCCGCTTTTTTATCGATTTTTCGCGCATTTGTTGCACATTTGTGTAAGATTTTGTGCTGAGAACGCTCTCATAAAGATTTCTGCGATTATGCGGTTTGTACAATAATTAGCCGGATAAAGCGCTGTGCTCAGCAGCAAGCCGAGCAATATATTTTATGCGTGGTTTTGGATCTAGCGAAAAACCCGGATTAAGCAGTTTTAGTGACGTAGATCACATTGTATTTTTAAGTGAAATTCAATTCATCTATTTGTTTTTAATGGCTTTTTGTTAAAAATCACCGCTAATAACGAAGGGAAATTACTTACGTGGTTAGCGGATAAAAATGCGTAACCATTCATCATATAAATAACAGATACCTAACAGGTATTGGCGAGATTTGCTGCAATCGCTTAAACCGCCGTTTATTTAAACATCCCGGCCTTTGGCGCGATTTATCATATAAAAGCCATAAATAGTCGTTAATTCACGCAGCCGACAGCCGGTTTAGCCTGCGAGAAAATAATCACTCGGGTGACCTGTTGCATTTTATTAACCTGATGTTGCGTGCGGATAAGCGAAAAACGCGAATCGATTGCGCATTATTTGTTCATTTTCGGGCGGAGAAAGAAGGGGATTGCAACGGTGCGCCGTCGGTTTCGACGGCGCAGAAGGCGGACTAATAGCGGGTAGCGATGGCGTTGTCGTTGAAGAACGCCATGAAGTCGGCGTCCGGCTGGCGGTCGCTGATCACCCGATCGAACTGCGTCAGGGGGCCGATGCAGGCCGGTTTGGTTTTGCCGAACTTGCTGTGGTCTGCCACCAGGATCTTTTGCTGCGCCATCGCCATGGCGCGATGCTTCATCTCCAGCTCGTCGAAGTTGAAGCAGGTGGCGCCGTGCTGCAGGCTGAGGCCGGCGGCGGAGATAAAGGCGATGTTCGGGCAGATGTGATCGAGCTCGTTACGGCCGCTGACGCTGGAAAAGATGTAGTTGTTCGGCTTGAACTCACCGCCGCACAGGACCACCTTGCAGTTCGGTTTGTCCTGCAGCGCCAGGAAGGTGTTCAGCGAATGACAGACGGCGGTGAAGGTCAGCTCGTCGGCGATGGCGTCGATGATCGCCGGGGTAGTGGTGCCGCAGTCGAAAAACACCGTGTCGTTTTCATTGATCAACGGGGCCGCCAGCAGGCCGATGCGCCGTTTCTCCGTCACCTGCTTGGCTTTTTGATCGGAAACGAAGTAGTTGGTCACGCCGTTGCTGCGCGGATCGGTCACCACATAGCCGCCGAGCAGCACCACCGCCGCCGGTTCGGCGCTCAGATCGCGGCGAATGGTCATCTCCGAGACCCCCAGCAGCACGGCGGCTTCTTTCAGGTGGATCTTGTCAGCGCGTTTTAACGCCTGAACTAGCCGGTTGATACGTTCTTCGCGCCGCGTTTCCATAGGTCCGTCTTCCCACAGGTAGTAGAGGTAAAAGGGCGTGCCGGCGTGTCCGGCGCTAAACACAACAATGCGGGGCAATATCGGGCCGCCTTGGCCGCCCGTATTGTCCCGCATCGGAGTGTATTGGCTGTGCCCGTCAGGGCATGCCGACGATCAGTAGCTGCCCGCCGCCGGCTGCGCGCCGGAAACGATGGCGACGCCGGAGCTGGTGCCGATACGCGTGGCGCCGGCGTTGATCATCTTCTCGGCGGTGGCGCGATCGCGCACGGCGCCGGAAGCTTTCACGCCCATTTCGCTGCCCACGGTCTCGCGCATCAGTTTGACGTGCTCTTCCCGAGCGCCGCCGGTGCTGAAGCCGGTGGAGGTTTTCACGAAGGCCACATCGAGTTCGCGACACATTTCACAAACCTGGACGATCTGCGCATCGCTGAGCAGGCAGGTTTCCAATATTACCTTCAACGGGATCGCCGCGCAAACCTCGCGCACGGCGGCGATGTCGGCTTTCACTTCGTCCAACAGGCCGCTTTTCAACCAGCCGACGTTGATCACCATATCGATCTCTTGTGCGCCGGCGGCGATTGCCGCTTTGGCTTCAAAGGCTTTGGCGACGGTCAGGCCGGCACCCAGCGGGAAACCGATCACCGAGCAGACTTTTACGGTGCTTTCTTGCAGCAGCTGGGCTGCCAGCGGCACGTAGCCGGAGTTGACGCATACCGCATAGAAGTTGTGCTGCTGCGCTTCTTCGCACAGTTTGGCGATCTGCAGTTCGGTGGCGTCCATCGCCAGCAGGGTGTGGTCAACATAGCTGGCGTAATCGATGGTTTCGGTGGTCATCGCGATTCCTTAGTGAGGTTAAGACAGTAAGCGGGATGGGTAATGTGAAAATAATAACATTCAGATGCCGATAAACCTAGTGATGTTTAAAAAATGTCGATCCGATCGTCGCTATCAGGCTGTTATAGGTATAACTTAAAGGCGTTTCATTTGTTATTTAAATAACATTTAAGGGCTCGCGGCCTGCGCGGGCGCAACGTCGAGGGAAAAAAGATGAAGATCAACATCGATCTGGCTCCTGAAGCTTTCGGGGCGCATCGGCAGGAACTGTTCCGCAATGCGGATTTCGCGGTGAGCACGCATCGCTGCACAGAACGCGGGCCGATGCTGACGTTGGCGAATCATCGTGGCGCACTGACGGTTTTGCCGTATCAGGGCCTCGCGATCTGGGACGCCGAGTTTGACGGTTATTCGCTGAAGTCGGGCCGCCGCAGCGTAAAGGGCGCCGGAAGAAAGCGCGCTGACGATGCCGCGTTCTGTCCTGCCTGGCCGAATCAGGACGGTGAGCCGCTGCAGATGCAACGCGTGTGGCTCCAACTGGCGGGCGATGAGCTGACGTTGCACGGCGAGGGGGAGCGGGCGGGTGGGCGTTGGCGCATCGGCCCGGCGCTGCGTCTGGCGGCGCAGAGCGCGCAGTTCGCCATTGAGATGACGGTCACCAACCTGGCCGAGCGGCCGCAGCCGCTGCGCTATGTGTGTCGCCTCAACTACGGCTGCATTCCCGACGCGGTATTCCGTCAGAACCTGCCGGCGCCGGCGCTGTTGGGGGATGCGCTCGGGCAGGAACTGCTGTGCTCCGACGATCTGTCGCGCTATGTGGATCAGGCCGAGTTCTTTATGCTGGCACCGCAAGGCCGGCGCTATGTGACGCGCTTCGCTACCGGGCAATTCAACTATGGCCTGCGGCGCATCGCCGTTCAGGGCAACCGGCGGCTGCTGGCTTTTATCCAGCCGGCGAACTGTCGCCCGAATGCGCTGGAGGAAGAGGCGGGAATGATGCTGGGGGCGGGAAAAACGCGGGCGTTTTGCGTGACCACCGGCGTGGTGTGAAATAACGGGGCGGTAACGCCCCGGTCATGTTGTGCAGTTACTCTTTCACCCAGCCACGGCGAATGGCGAAGGCGAACAGGAAACGATACAGGCGCGACAGCTTGTCGGCGATGACATCGCCGAACAGATTCCACACCAGCTGGGCGAACAGACAGCCGACCAGGCCGAGCAGGAAACCGCCGACCATATCCAGCGGCCAGTGCACGCCGAGGTAAACGCGTGACCAGGCGATGCCGACGGCGACGATCATCAGCAGCACGCCGGACCAGACCCGGTGCCAGAACAGGAACGCCAGCGCAAAGGTAAAGATGGCGGTACCGTGATCGCTTGGGAACGAGCTGTCCGGCGCATGTGCCAGGAAGGTATAGCCAACGCCGGCGACGAACGGGCGCTCATGCGGCAGCAGCGCGCCGATGGTGGCGGCGGCGAGCATGGCGAACAGCAGCGCGATAGTGGTTTTCGCCACCACCTGACGCTGCGAAACCAGCTGGCTTTGCGGCCCCCACAGCCACAGGCCGACGATCAGCAGCGGCACGATGATGATCAGATCGCGCGCCAAAAAGGTGGCGAAATCGATCGTCCACTCGGGAGACGCCGGGGTCGCATTGATCCAGGCGAAAAGAAAATGGTTCAACTGTTCCATAACCGTTACCTCGTCTTGCGGCGCCAATAGCCGCTAACCGTCCAATAAATAGCCAACTGGCTTAACCAAACCCACCAACCCGCCCACAGGTTATGGGTAAGAAAATGGGCGCCGCGCATGATCTGGCCAAAGCCCATCAGCATGCCGAGCGCAATGCCGCCGCACCAGCACCACCAGGCCAGGCGCGGACGCTGCGGATAAAACAGGAAAAACAACGCCATGACCGCGAAACCGCTCGAGGCGTGCCCGCCGGGGAAGCAGCGGCCGGGGCCCGGCAGCGCCGGTACCGCGCCGAACAGCGGGAAGGACATCGCTTTGCCGCCGTACTCGATCAGATCCCACGGGCAGGAGTGCGCGCTGGTGGCCTTGAGAATGCCTACCACCAACGGGCCGATCCCGATCAACAGCATGGTCACGATCAGGCGCGCACTGCGGCGATAGATGCCCCAAAACAGCGTCAGTACCGCCCCGACGATCACTATTTGCTTCAGCAGGCGGTGGTTGATCAGATCCAGCCAATAATTGTTTTGCCACGGGAAATGCCCGCTGGCGGGATCGTACCAATAATTGCTGATCGCCCAGTCCAGCTGTTCGTTGCGGGAGAGCCACAGGAACAGCAGGCCGCTGATCAGCAGGCCAAAAACCTGCCAACGGTAAAAGGATGCCGGCAGGGAGTAAAGGGCGGTTGTCTTAATTTGCGGTGCCGTTGAGGATTGATTTAATGACGATTCTGGATTCACGCGCAGGCTCGGTGGCAGGATTGAATAACGCCACTGTAATAATTCTGTCTTAAGAAAACCTTAGTCCACCGGTAAGAAAACCCTATCCGAGGCCACCGCCTTCGGCTAAGGTAATCGTTTGCTTTTTTTCGGGATGAGAATGTGGTGATGCAGAATAAAGCGCGTGTCTTACTGTTGGCGGCTGCCGGTGCGGCCTTTTCTCCGCTGAGCTTTGGCCAACCTGCGGCGGCCGGGCCGATCGTGGTGCAGGGCGCCATGCCGGTGGAGGCGGAACGTTTTGCCCAGCGGTTGGAAAACCCGCGCGAGGAGCAGATCGGCGGCTGGCGCTTTTGGCACGGCACCGTAGACGGCTACCCGGTGGTGGTGTCGGAGACGCTGAAGGGCATGTCCAACGCCGCGGCGGCCACGGCGATCGCCGCCACGCAGTTTCACCCGGTGGCGATCATCAACCAGGGTACCGCCGGCGGCCATGATCCGGCACTGAAAGTATATGACATCGTGCTGGGCAAATATTCGGTCAATCTCGGGGCGTTCAAAACGCCGGCCAAGGCGTTGGGGGAAGGCAGCGACTCGCGGCAGTGGCAGCCGATGGATCTGTTGGCTTCCAAAGGCAGCGCCGGCGAGGACAAAAAGGCGCACAGCCTGCGTCAGTTTCCCGCCGACCCCAACCTGCTGGCGATTGCGCAAAGCGTTAAGAGCGATTACCGACAGGGCAAGGTCGTGGAAGGGGTGATCGGCTCGGCCGACGTATGGAACAGCGAGCTGGATCGCATTCGCTATTTCCACGACCGCTACCGGACGTCGGTCGAAGAGATGGAGACCGCCTCCGCCGCGCAGATCGCCGCCGAGTTCAAGGTGCCGTTCGTCGGCATTCGCGTGTTGTCCAACAACATCACCAATCAGGGCAAATACGATCCGCAAACCGGGCTGGCATGCCAGGATTATGTCTATCAGGTGGTGAAGGCCTATGTTGCCAACCTGAAGAAACGCTGAGTCATTACTCCGGTTAATCGGCGATATCAGGCGATTGTCACTATTGATCGCCTATTGTAAAGAAGATTAAACCTGTGGCGAGCTTGGCTGTAGTGTATTAGTTTATAGGCGGATTATTTGACAACGTGTAGGGATAAAACATGAACAAGGCATCCGTTGTATTTTCTGGCCTGCTGATGGCCGTTTCCGCCGGCGCCATGGCGGCGACCTCTGGCGATGATGCGGATATCAGCAAACAGCCGCTGGAAAAAATCGCGCCTTACCCGAAAGCCGAGAAGGGCATGAACCGCCAGGTGATCTACCTGCCGAAGCAAGAGCACGAAGAGAACTACAAGGTGGAGCTGCTGATCGGCAAGACGCTGGAAGTGGACTGCAACCGCCACATGATTGGCGGCACGCTGGAGACCAAAACCCTCTCCGGCTGGGGCTATGACTACCTGGTGCTGGAGAAGCTGTCCGATCCGGCCTCCACGCTGATGGGCTGCCCGGACAACACCAAGACCAAGCAATTCATCGCCGCCAACCTGGGTGATGCCGCGATGCAGCGCTACAACAGCCGCCTGCCGATCGTGGTGTACGCGCCGAAAGACGCGGAAGTGAAATACCGCATCTGGAAAGCCGAAGATACCGTAAGCCAGGCCGAACAGAAGTAATCGCCGCCTGACGCCACTCCGCTTGCCCTGCGCGGCAGGCGGAGACTTCTCCCCGTTACGCTTTTTTTTCGCCCACCAACACCGCCCGTTCGGTTTCTTCCCCCATGGCGATCAGCCAATCCAACACCGTTGAGAATATCGCATCCTCCTGGCCGTCGGCCTGAGTCATCAGCACGTAATCCGTTCCGTCAGGCGCAAAGCCATATGGCGCCACCAGTGCGCCATTGACGATATCATCCGCCACCAGCGCCAACGGGCCGATCCCGATACCGGCACCGGCGACCGCCGCCTGCAGGCTGAGATAGAAATGTTCGAAACGCAGCTCGTTGCCCGGCCGGATCTCGATGCCGCTGTAGGCACACCAGTCGCGCCAGGCGTACGGGCGCGTCTCGGTGTGGAGCAGGGTACCGCGCAGTTCACGCCCCGCCGCGGCATGCTCCCGGCGGCATACCGGGCCGACCCGTTCTTTGAGGAACGGGCGGGCGAGCACGTCGTCGGCGATCGGGAAATCGTTGCGGCGGATCGCCAGATCGATGCCTTCACGCGAGAAGGCGACGGCGCCGCCGGCGGAGACCAGCTGCAGATCGCGTTCTTTCCCCACCGCCTGCTGCAAACCGGCCAGACGCGGGATCAGCCAGCGGATCAGAAAGGTCGGCTCGCAGGAGATCACCAACGGGCGATTCTGATGATGCCGGCAGGCGCGGTCGATCGCCGACTGCAGGTTGTCCAGCCCCCGGCCGATCTCGCTCGCCAGCTCTTGCGCCTGCGGCGTCGGGTGCACCATGCGGCTGGTGCGTTGAAACAGCGCGAATCCCAGGGTCTGCTCGAATTCGCGCACCGCACGGCTGACGGCGCCGTCGGTAACGTTGAGAGATTTGGCGGCTTTCGACACGCTGCCGTACCGCACCGTAGCTTCGAAAGCCCGCAATACCGCCAGGTTAGGCAATCTTCGTTGACGCACTGTGCCCCCTTTTGATTGAGTTTTTATCAATCATTGATACTACGCAAATCGTTTTTTATTGCCAGCCAAATCCGCCAAAGTGTGCATCACTTTCCACTTACGGGTAACTGCGATGATTGCCATTCTCGCCGATGATCTTACCAGCGCGCTCGACGGCGCGGCCCCGTTCGCCGCACGCGGACTGAATGCCTGCGTCATGCTGCGCCTGCCCGATGCCGCGTTGCAGGGCGCTGAGATCGTCGCCTTCGATTTAGATTCCCGCTTCGTTTCGCCGGAGCAGGCGGAGCGGCGTTTTCGCCATGCCGCCGCCTGCGTGAAACCGGCGCGCCTCATCTACAAAACGGTGGATTCCACGCTGCGTGGCAATCTGGGGCCGGAAACGCGCGGGGCGCTGACGGGCAGCGGGCGCCGTCTCGCCATCGTCGCGCCGGCCTTCCCGGATGCCGGCCGCACCACGGTGGGCGGCCGGCAATACGTCGACGGCGTCGCGCTGGAGCAGACCGCCTTTGCGCGCGATCCGAAGAACCCGATCGTCACCGGCTACGTCATGGAGCGCATGGCGGGGCTGGAGCCGACGCGCTTTCAGGTATTCGACGCCGCAGACAACGGCGAGCTGGATGAGGTCGTGAGGCGGATCGGCATTGCCGAACCGGTGGTGTGGGTGGGATCGCCGGGTCTGGCGGCGGCGCTGTCGCGTGCGTTGTCCTCGGAGGAGAACGCGCCGCCCGCTCAACCGCCGCTGCGAGCCCGCAAGGTGCTGGTGGCGATTGGCAGCCTGCATCCGGCGAATGACGCCCAGCTGGCAAGCCTGCGGCAGGCGGGCGCGGTGCTGGTCACGCTGCCGGAAGCGGCCGATCCCGAGGCGGTAGCGCAAGAGGTGCGAGCGGCGTTTGCGCGTGCCGATGTGGTTTGCCTGATGTCGCCCCGGTCGCGAGCGGCCACGGCGGATCATGCCGCTGCGCTGGGCGCGGTCGTCAGCCGTTGCACGCCCGCCTTCGACGGGCTGGTGGCGACCGGCGGCGATACCGCGCGGCGCATCGTCGACGCCATGGCGGCCGGCTCATTGACGCTGTTCGGTGAGGTGGAACCCGGCGTGCCTTTCGGGTTGTTAAATCTGCCGGGCCGCAGGCTGCCGTTCGCCACCAAGGCGGGCGGTTTTGGCCGGGCTGCCACGTTGTTGAACTGCGTAACCCGGTTGCGCGCTGACCGAGAAGGAGAAGAACGATGACCCTTTCCACCTTGCCGCTGGCGATAACCATGGGCGATCCCGCCGGCATCGGGCCGGAGATCATCGCCAAACTGGCGGCCACAGAGCGGTTGAGCACGCCTTATGTAGTGATTGGCGATGCCGGTGCCCTGGCGCGCGCGGCGGCCAGTCTGGGGCTGACGCTGCACATCCGCGAGCTGCCCGCCTCGCTGGCGGGATGGGACGAAGCCTGGATGCGGGGAGAAACCGCCGTCTATTCCGCCGGCGTTGCGCTGCCGGCGGACTTGCCCCTCGGCAGGCTCGATAAGCGCGCGGGCGCGGCGTCTTATGCCTGGGTGGTTGCCGCCATCGATCTGGCGTTGGCGGGGCGTATCGCCGGCATCGTCACCGCGCCGCTGAACAAGGAGGCGATGCGCCTGGCGGGGATCGATTATCCGGGGCACACCGAGATCCTGGCGGCGCGCTCGGGCACCCAGGACTTCGCCATGATGCTGGCCAACGACGAGCTGCGGGTGATCCTGGTTTCCATTCACGTTTCGCTGCGGGACGCCATCGACGCGGCGACCGTGGAAAACGAACTGCGCGCGTTTCATCTGGCGCAAACGGCCTGTCGGGCGTTAGGCATAGCGAAACCGCGCATTGCGGTGGCCGGCCTGAATCCGCACGCCGGGGAGAATGGCCTGTTCGGCCGCGAAGATCTTGACGTCATCGTGCCCGCCATCGCCCTGGCGCGGGAACAGGGGTTGGACGTCAGCGGCCCCTGGCCCGGCGATACCGTTTTCATGCGCGCCCGGCGCGGGGAGTTCGACATCGTGGTCGCCCAATATCACGACCAGGGCCTGATCCCGGTGAAATATCTCGGGGTGGATCATGGCGTTAACGTCACCGTCGGCCTGCCGTTTATCCGCACCTCGGTCGACCACGGTACGGCGTTCGATATCGCGGGCAGCGGACGGGCGGAACACGCCAGCCTGCTGTACGCCTTCCGGCAGGCGGAAAAAATGTTGCACGCCCAATAACTCATATCACCTGAAGACAATAAGGAAACACCATGCACACACCCGAGTTTATTTTCATGCTGACGCGCAACGACAGCACGGTGCCCGATGCGCAAGCGCGGCTACCAGAGGTGCTGGCTGCCGGCGTGAAGCATATCGGCTTTAAGGATATCGGCCTGCCGCTGGATCAACTCAAACAGTTGGCGCAGGCGATCCACGCCGGTGGCGCCACCGCTTATCTGGAAGTGGTTAGCCTGGATGAGGAAAGCGAGATGAATTCGGCGCGCGCGGCGCTGGCGTTGGGCGTTGATGTATTGATGGGGGGAACGCGGCCGGAAAGCGTGCTGCCGATCATTCGTCAGTCTGGCCTACGCTACTATCCGTTTGCCGGCCGCATCAGCGGCCACCCCAGCGTGCTGGAAGGTGACATTGACGATATTGTCGCCAGCGCCCGCCAGCGCGCCGCTTTACCGGGCGTGACAGGGCTGGATCTGCTGGCCTACCGCTTTGCCGGCGACGTGCCGACGTTGATTCGGCGGGTGTGCGATGCGGTCGACAAACCGGTTTATATCGCCGGCTCTATCGACCGCGAAGATCGCATCGCCGCCGTGGTGACGGGCAATGCGGTTGGCTTCACCGTCGGTACCGCGGCGCTGGACGGTGTGTTTCCCGCCGATAAGCCGGGGCTGACGGCGCAAGTCAACGCCGTGAAATGCCTGATTGGCAATGTGATCCGCAAACTGTAACGCGTCTCCATTCGGTTCTTTCCACGGCGATGGGGCGGTTATCTCATTCGTTGAATCATTAATTTGTATGGCTTCTCTTTTTAATGCTCTAGCGAGCAGGCACGCCCTTGGGCGCTCGCCGACGTTTACCCGGCAAAACAGCGTAATTGCCGCCAGGTTCAATATATATAGAGGGAGTGAAAAATGAATAAAGGGTTAGGGAGTGCCGTTGTGGCGGTGAGCCTGTTGTTAACCGGCTGCGATACCTTCAGCCTGCTGCGCGATCAAAAGATCGCCGAGGCCTTTCACGTCGGCGCCGACAAGCGCTCGGTCAGCCGGGATTTCGGCGCGCCGATCGCCACCCGGCCGACGCTGAACGGCCAGGGCGTGTGCCACGACTATAACCACCGCTTGCCGAACGGCACCGTGACGCCGTTCTACGTCGGCTTCAGAAACAGCGACGGCAAAGTGGTGGCCTTTGGCCCCACCACCTGCGGGGAAGCGCAGGCCAACGGCAATCTGAACAGTGATGAACCTATCAAACAGCGGTTCTAAACGGGCGTTGCTGCGCCGGCCTGGGCCGGCGCAGCAAAAGCAGCCCAGCAACGTCGGGTGTGCCATTTTTCTTTTTCTCTATATCCCTTCTGATTCTCCGCCAGACTTTTATCTGAGATTTATTTTCCTATGGCGTTTGCCAGACGCCGCTGCCGAAAAACGCCACTGCATGAATTTCCTCCACCGAGTGTTACGGTGTGAACAGCAAGACAACAAAGCAATCTTTGCTGAATTGTGCTAGTTTTTCGAACATTCACGGACATGCAGTGACCTGCAAGATAAGGATATCCAATGCGTTATCGTTCGCTAAATCTCGGCGAGGTGACAAGGAAAGGGGCCGGAACGCCGCCCCAGGGAAGCGACGTACGGACTGGTGCCGTATGAAGCTGCTCTCTCTCTTTTCTGAACACACGGCGCCGGAAAGTTTCTCCCGGATACTCACCCCGACACAAGCGTGCCATGAGCTGGAACGGCATTATCTGTTCGGCGGCGCAGCCGGCATATCGATAAGCAGCCGGTATTCCATAACCCGTAATACTCAATCCGGTATTGGCGTCACCGGTTATCGTGAGGACGCGATTGTGAAGCGCAGCGTGTTCGATGATCTCAACCGGGGCGGTTTGCTGGCGATTGATGAGGAAATAGGCGCCTGGACGCCGACCAAATACGCGTTTTACGTCGACGCGGAAGGCCGATTACAGCGCTATCCCGGCAGCTCTCTTCCTGCCTTTTATCCTACAGGGCGCGTGATCGCCCGCTATGAAGAAATGGTCAGCCGCTATGGCCGGCGGGCAAAACCGACGGTGCTGCCGGCGAGGCAGAATACGACCCGGAATCCCCCTCTGCAGCAAGCCATCGCTACCGCAGTGGCAACCGTTGCCGCCACGGTACAGGCCATTCGTCCGATGACCAAGGCAGAACGCTGGCAAGAACGCCAGTACCTGATAGGGCGAGGCAACCGCAGCATTTACCCGGATGCGCGCATGGCGGCACAGCGATTGGCGGAGAACAACGTCGCGGTCGAAAAAGCGAAGCTGGCTGAGAATGTTTACAAGACCACTAACCCGCTCAAGGACACGATAGACATCCCTGAGGGCTGGAAGGACATCAGTAACAATGATGGGGCGCTGGGCCGGCTTGGTTTGAGCAGTAACATGCTTTATGACAAACCAATGAATCCTGACTTTTTAGCCCGAGTTTATCAGCCAGACGAAAGTGTCTTTGGCAAGGCGATGAACCCGACGGTGGTATTCCGCGGATCGCGGGCACCCGAGTTCCCGGAGGGAATAAGCCGCGCAACCCAAAAAGCCTTAATAAGGGGTGACTTATCAGGCATTAAAAATCTCAGTGACTGGAAAAACAACGGTGCTCAGGGAATAGGGCTTAATTCTGAATACTACAAAAAAGCGGTTGGTATTGGCGATAAAATTTCAAAGGTATCCAATATCGACGTTGCAGGTCACTCATTAGGCGGTGGCATGGCGTCTGCTGCCTCCATGGCCAGCGGCAAGCCAGCTTGGACGTTTAATGCCGCTGGATTGCATGCGGGAACCGTAGAAAAATACGGCGGCTCTATAATAGGTAGTGTCGATAATATTCAGGCGTATCGCGTGAAAGGGGAGCTGTTGACCAAGCTGCAGGAGGTTGATTTGTGGGAGGATGCCAAAGACCTCAAATTTTATCCGCCGGCGGTTATGGCGAAAGAACGGTTGTCCATGTTGGCGCCTGACGCCGTGGGAGTAAAACACACGCTTTCCGGTGGAACAGGCTCACTGCTGGATAAGCACGGTATAGACCAGGCGATACAATGCATTGAAAATGAAAAAGACGATGACATTGCCACAATCAAGGGAAGAATATGAAAAAACTTATTCTCATTATCACGATGGTAGTGTCTACGCTCATCATGCAGGGGTGCGAAAAAGGTATGGATTTACAACCGCAGTATTATTTTGACGGTCAGCAATTGGACATTGCCAAAGCCATTTATGATGGTGACAGGCCGCAGTTGGATAAACAGTTATCATCAGTAAACAAAGAGATCTTAAATCGTCCAGCTAAGGAAGAAATGACCTTATTGTTCTGGGCAATAAACAATGCCATCTATGATAAAACCACACCTGAAAGGCTGAAAATTATCACTGATTTGGTAAAAGCCGGCGCAGATCCTTTACAGCCTCAACCCAACACGCCAGGTAGCCCAGCTGAATTTGTTATGAAAGCGGATAAAGGTATCTGGATACAGGCTATGTTAGAGGGCGGACTTTCTCCAAATGCTAGGGATAAGGTTCATAATCAACCCATTATATTTAATAGCATCTTTGCAAAAAACACAGAAACATTAGAGGTCATGTTGGAGCATGGTGCTGATATAAATATAAGAAATTCACTGGGTGATACGCTGCTCATCGATGCTTTAGACTATCACTCCTATGACCACGTCATTCTTCTTTTAGAAAAAGGTGCCGATAGCGATATAAGAGGCAACTCGGGTTGGACGATGGGCAATCAACTGCAACGGCTGATTAATAGGAGTCAGGACGGCAGTGAGGCGAAAGCGTCTCTTGAGCGCATCAAAGACGAGCTAATTAAGCGTGGCGGGAAATGGCCGCCTGCTCCTGTCAGTAAATAAGCTGTTCTCAGTATCCCAAGGGTGTAGAGGGATACTGATACGGTAATAAAGCAAAGTTGGGCCGTGGTTATGTTAAAAATGGAGATGGCATGAGGCACAGCACTCTTATCATTATCATGTTGCTGTCGATGCTCATGATGCAGGGATGCGAACAAGGTAGGGATCTACAACCACAGGATTACTTTGAAGGTAAGCAGCTGGACATCGCCAAGATCATCTACGAGGGTGACAGGCAAAAGCTGGATAAGGTTTTACCGACGGTAAGCAAAGAAACGTTAAATCGGCCGGCCAAGGCGGAGATGACGTTATTATTCTGGGCGATAAATAACGCTATCTTTGACAAGAACACGCCAGAGCGGCTCAAGATCATTACGGCTCTGATCAAGGCGGGAGCAGACCCACTGCAGCCAAGAGCTGAGGGGGGGAGTAGCCCAGCTGAATTTGTTATGAAGGCGGACAAAGGCGTCTGGATACAGGCCATGCTGGAAGGTGGCCTTTCTCCAAACGCCAGAGATAAGGTTCATAATCAACCTATTATTTTTGAAAGTTTTGAAGCGAAGAATACCGAAACATTAAAGGTGCTGATTGCGTACAAAGCTGATGTTAATATCAAAGGGTCTATGAACAGAACTCCATTAATTAATGCGCTGTATAACAGTTGCCCTGAGCACATTGAGGTTCTTTTGGCTCATGGCGCTAACCCCTTAGCCAAAGATGATTTTAATGACAGCTTCCTTTCTCTGATTTCTGCGGAAATAGCCAAAGGGGATAAGAGTAATGCGTACATAAAAAAGCTAATTAAAATTAAAGAAAAAATAAAACAGGTGAATTAGTTTGCCTCGAGTCTCATGGCGGACAATGCTGGCACTTCCCCCAGTGCACTTCCATGACGTGATGACATACAGGGAATGAGCCACCAAAGAGCACCCAGCTGATGGTGACGAGAGTGGTGCTGTTAAGAGCCGTTTTTGGCGCCACCGAACAGTGGCGAACCCACAAGCAGCGTTTCTATTTTGAAACCTGCACATTGATGGGGATGCTGGCGTAAGCGACACCCAGAGGCAGGATGCTTTATGTCTGACGACGAGGCAGCGACAGCAGGTATTGCGGGCTGTTTCAGGCAACAAAAAACCCGATAATCTTGAACCTAAAAGGCGGGATTATCGGGCTCCACAAAATGGGGACATCAAAGAAAAGCAGTGGCACTAATTCAGACTGCGGCCCCCAACGAAAGTTCTGGCCGGCAACAAAAAAATCAAAATATTTTTATCGCTGATCCATCTCTCCCGCTAATCGATCAGCCGAGTATCCCCGGCCATAGCACCACGATGAGTGAACCCGCCAGCGTTAACAGCACGTTAGCGATGGCGTAGGTGCCGGCATAGCCCAGCGCCGGGATATTGCTGCGTGCGGTGTCGCTGATGATCTCCATCGCCGGTGCGCAGGTGCGGGCGCCCATAATGGCGCCGAACAGCAGGGCGCGGTTCATGCGCAGCACGTAGGCGCCGAACAGGAAGCAGATAACCACCGGCACCAGGCTGACGATCAGCCCGGCAATCAGCATCTGGCCGCCGACCGCGCCCAGGCTATGGCCGATGCCGGCGCCGGCGCTCAGGCCCACGCCCGCCATAAACACCATCAGGCCGAATTCTTTCACCATGTTCAGCGCGCCCTGCGGAATGTAGCCGAAGGTCGGGTGGTTGGCGCGCAGGAAGCCGAGCATGATGCCGGACATCAGCAGGCCGGCGGCGTTGCCGATGCCAAACGAGAAGTTACTGAACTGAATGGTGATCTGGCCGATCAGCAGGCCGATGATGAAGAAGGCGCAGAACGCCAGCAGGTCGGTCACCTGGCTGTGGATCGAGATAAAGCCAATCTTCTCCGCTACGCTCTTCACCCGGCGCGCGTCGCCGCTCACCTGCAGCACGTCGCCTTTGTTGAGCACGATGCTGTCGTCGATCGGCATTTCGATCTGGCTGCGGATCACGCGGTTGAGGAAGCAGCCGTGATCGGTCAGCTTCAGCTGGCTCAGGCGCTTGTTCACCGCGTTGCTGTTCTTCACCACGATCTCTTCGGTCACGATGCGCATGTCGAGCAGATCGCGATCGAACACTTCCTTGCCGTTGCGGAAGCTCGGGTCCAGCCGCGCGTGGGCGTCCGGGTAGCCGACCAGCGAGATCTCGTCGCCCACCTGCAGCACCGCGTCACCGTCCGGGTTGGCCAGAATGCCGTTGCGGCGGATGCGTTCGATGTAACAGCCGGTCTGGCGGTAGATGCCCAGTTCGCGCAGGTTCTTGCCGTCGGCCCAGGCCACCAGCTCGGGGCCGACGCGGTAGGCGCGGATCACCGGCAGGTAGACCTTGCGCTGGCTGTCGGTGTCCAGGCCGCGTTCGCGGGCGATCTGCTGGGCAGAGGTGGACAGGTCCTGGTGCTGCAGCTTCGGCAGGTAGCGCGCGCCGAAGATCAGGCTGACCAGACCGATCAGGTAGGTGAGAGCGTAGCCGAGGCTCAGATGATCCTGCGCCGCCAGCAGCGCCGGGCCGTTGACGATGGTGTTGCGCAGCGTGTCACCGGCGCCCACCAGCACCGGCGTCGAAGTCATCGAGCCGGCCAGCATGCCGGCGGTCAGGCCGATGTCCCAGTGGAACAGCTTGCCGAGACCGATGGCGAGCACCATCGCCGAGCCGACCATCACCAGCGCCAGCATCAGGTAGTTTTTGCCGTCGCGGAAGAAAATCGAGAAAAAGTTGGGCCCGGCTTCCACGCCGACGCAGAAAATAAACAGCATAAAGCCGAGATTCAGCGCCTCGGTGTTAATGGCGAAGTGTTGCTGGCCGAGCAGCAGCGAAACCACCAAAACGCCAATGGAATTACCGAGTTGGACGGAGCCCAGACGGAGTTTACCGAGGCACAGCCCCAGTGCGAGTACCACGAACAGTAACAGAATGTAGTTACCGTTTAACAAACTAGCGACGTTTATGTTCACGGAGGATAACTTATTGTTTACCAGTAAGTGCTTGATATAGATAACTATAAGAGATAAATTCAGCCTTAAAACGACGTCATAAATCACCACCAGCGTAAGGCGAAGCGAACCATCGTTCGGCGGCGTTCATTCTAGACGCTATGACCGATGACAGCCAGCACAGAAAGCTGATTTCCTGCGCCGCCGTGCGCATTTAACTCTCTTTTGACCAAGGAAAAAATTCGGTTCAGCGTCTCCGCGCGGGGGCCAGGCCGATTTCTATTGATGCAGTAATTGGGCGGGGGAGAATTCGCATGACGAGTTATAGATATTGGCTGGGCATTCTCAGCTGTTTTCTGTTGTTCAGCCTGGTGTTTCTCGGCCAGCAAACCGGCCTGTTCGGTAGCACGGATCATGAGCACCACGGTGAAACCGGCCTGCTGCTGTTTGTGATCCCCGGTGCGATCGCCAGCTATCTGTCGAGCCGCAAGCGGCTGCTTTGCCCGCTGCTCGGCGCGCTGTATGCGCTGCCGCTGTGCCTGCTGATCCGCCACTTTTGGCTGACGCCGTCCTCTTCGTTCTGGCAGGAGCTGGCTTATGCCACCAGCGCGGTGTTCTGGTGCGTGTTTGGCGCGATGCTGATGCTGTTCGCCCTCGGCCTGTTGCAGACGCTGCAGCAGCTGCACCGGCGGCAGCGGCAATAAAAAAAGGCGCGTTAAGCGCCTTTTTGTCTTTGTCGTTCAAAAACTTACTGGAACAGGTTCAGGTGTTCTTTGGCGTAAGCTTCGAAATCGGTGCAACCGCCGATGTGCTTCTCATCCAGGAAGATCTGCGGCACGGTTTCAACCGGTTTGCCGACGGTTTTTTCCAGATCGGCCTTGGTGATGCCTTCCGCGTGGATGTCAACGTAACGGAAGTTGAAATCGTCGCGTTCTTCAGTCAGTTTTTCCGCCAGTTCTTTAGCGCGGACACAATAAGGACAGCCAGGACGCCCGAAGATTACTGCAAACATGCAACGCTCCTTAATTGGATTTTCAATAAATTGTTCGCTACCGCAACGACATCCCGTCACCGAAAAGTCATTACCTGCGTCATGATGGCGCCTACTATGCCCGTTGAGGCGGTGAAAAAAAAGCAGGAATTACCTGTTAATCTGATTCATGTAACCAATTAGTCGGCCGGGGCTGTCGCCGCCGACGGGAATTCACTACACTGGGGGCAGACCTTCTGGAGAAGAAAAATATGCGTTCATTCGGTGACTTACCGCGCCCGGTGCTGGTGTTGGAAGGGCTGGGCATCGTGATGCTGGTGTTGGCCTACCTCAGCATTCACGGCCACCTGCAGCTGCCGGGCTGGCTGGCGTCGCAGCAGGCGGCGGTCGGCATGATTTTCCTCGGCGTGGCGCTGATGGTGCCGGCGGCGGCGTTTCTGGTGTGGCGCGTGGTGCAGGGCTTCGGGCCGCTGATGCGCGGCGGTCTGCCGCCGGAAAACGATCGCCGCAAGCCGCAATCGAAAGATAATCAGGACAGCGATCCGCGCGCCTGAGCGCCGCGGCCGCTAACCCGCCTGCCGGGCAGGCGTTGGTCTTTTTGGGGTGACGAGTGAAAATTGCCATTCTTTCTCGCGACGGAACGCTCTACTCATGCAAGCGGCTGCGTGAAGCGGCGGAAGATCGCGGGCACAGCATCGATATTATCGATCCGCTTTCCTGCTACATGAACATCAATCCGGCAGCGCCGACCATTCATTATCGCGGCCGCCAACTGGAGCGTTACGATGCGGTGATCCCGCGCATCGGCTCCGCCATCACCTTTTACGGCACGGCGGTGCTGCGCCAGTTCGAGCTGCTCGGCAGCTACCCGCTAAACGAATCCGTGGCCATTACCCGCGCCCGCGACAAGCTGCGTTCGCTGCAGCTGTTGGCGCGGCAGGGCATCGATCTGCCGATCACCGGCTTCGCCCATTCGCCGGACGACACCGGCGATCTGATCGAATTGGTCGGCGGCGCGCCGCTGGTGGTCAAGCTGGTGGAAGGCACGCAGGGCATCGGCGTGGTGCTGGCGGAAACCCGCCAGGCGGCGGAAAGCGTGATCGACGCCTTTCGCGGCCTGAACGCGCATATCCTGGTGCAAGAATACGTGCGCGAAGCGCAGGGCAGCGATGTGCGCTGCCTGGTGGTGGGCGGCCGGGTGGTGGCCGCCATCGAGCGGCAGGCCAAGCCCGGCGAATTTCGCTCCAACCTGCACCGCGGCGGCACCGCCCGCAAGGTGACCATCACCGCCAGAGAACGGGCGATCGCGGTGAAAGCGGCGAGCACGCTGGGGCTGGACGTCGCCGGGGTGGATATCCTGCGCGCCGAGCGCGGCCCGCTGGTGATGGAGGTCAACGCGTCACCGGGGCTCGAAGGCGTGGAAACCACCACCGGGCTGGACATCGCCGGTATGATGATCGAATACATCGAGCAGCGCGGCCGGCCTGGCTTTCGCCTGAAATCCGGCGGGTGACGGGGCGGGCGGCGCGCTTTTCTCGCCGAGCAATATCTTAATTAGTGAATTAAGCCGCATTGATCGTGGCGTATCGGGTGAATATTCCGTAAGCTATGCGCCTTTTCGCGTATTGAATATTGTGAGGCTGGTTATTATGGATTCACTCATTGTCCCCGATTTGGCGCTGTTGCGGCGCTGGCTGGATCAGTCGGGCATTTCTTTCTTTGAGTGCGATTCCTGCCAGGCGCTGCACCTGCCGCACATGCAGAACTTCGACGGCGTGTTCGACGCCAAGATAGATCTGGTGGACAACGTCATTCTGTTCTCCGCGCTGGCCGAGGTGAAGCCGACCGCGCTGATCCCGCTGGTGGCGGATCTGAGCCAAATCAACGCCAGTTCGCTGACCATCAAAGCCTTTGTCGACATTCAGGACGACAACCTGCCGAAGCTGATCGTCTGCCAGTCACTGAGCGTGGCGGTCGGCATCACCTATGAGCAGTTCACCCACTTTATGCAGCAGGGTGAAGAGCAGGTCTCGATGGTGATCCTCGAAGCGCGGGCGAACGATCTGCTGTTTATGGGGGATGAAGAAGAGATCCCCGCTGGCGCTGTGCGTCAGCCGATGCTGCACTGATCCTCGCCGTACCTTAAGCATGCCGTCGCTCCGGCGGCATGCTGCCGTTATTCCCCTCCGCAATAAAATATTCTGCACTTTGGCCTTTGCCGCCCGATCTTTCTCGCCTTTTGTGCCGTTAATGGCGTATCACATAGAGAAAAACTGCATAAAAAATCGATAAAAGGCGTTTTTTACCCCGGGGGCTGGCGGGTTGCGGTAGCAGCGGCTATGCTGCTGATTCTGCAAAGGGCTTGCGATTTCCCTTGTGACCACGCGAGCAGGGCAGTGAAAAAAGGCACATGCAATCATATGCATAGCCATTCAGTTCGCGGTTGCAACGATTGCGCTCAATCAGGAAAGGTTTTGTATCGCTGCAGATACAAGTTCAATTCTATGATTCACCCTGTTTTGGAGGAAGTTACGGATGGTCACCCAACGTAAAAAGTGGTTATCGGGTGTGGTTGCCGGCCTGCTGATGGCCGCGTCCGTCACGGCGTCAGCCGAAGAGAAAACGCTGCACGTGTATAACTGGTCCGACTATATCGCGCCGGATACCCTGGCCAAATTCCAGAAAGAAACCGGTATCAAGGTGGTGTACGACGTCTTTGACTCCAACGAGGTGTTGGAAGGCAAACTGATGGCGGGCAGCACCGGCTACGATTTGGTGGTTCCTTCGTCCAACTTCCTCGAGCGTCAGTCGCAGGCCGGCATTTTCGAGCCGCTCGACAAGAGCAAAATCCCCAACTACAAAAATCTCGATCCCGAGATGCTGAAGCTGGTGGCGCACAACGACAAGGACAACAAATACGGCATCCCTTACATGATGGTGACCACCGGCATCGGCTATAACGTCGACAAGGTGAAGGCGGTGCTGGGGAAAGACGCGCCGGTCAACAGCTGGGATCTGATCTTCAAGCCGGAAAACCTCGAGAAGCTGAAAAGCTGCGGCGTTTCCTTCCTCGATGCGCCGAGCGAAGTCTACGCCACCGTGCTGCACTACCTGGGTAAAGATCCCAACAGTACCAACGCGGCGGACTATACCGGCGCGGCCAACGATCTGCTGCTGAAGCTGCGGCCGAACATCCGCTATTTCCACTCTTCCCAGTACATCAACGATCTGGCGAACGGCGATATCTGCGTGGCGATCGGCTGGTCCGGCGACGTGATGCAGGCGGCCAACCGCGCCAAAGAGGCGAAGAACGGCGTGAATGTGGCCTATGCGATCCCGAAAGAGGGGGCGCTGACCTACTTCGACATGTTCGCCATGCCGGCGGACGCCAAGAACAAGGATGCTGCCTACCAGTTCCTGAACTTCTTGCTGAAGCCGGACGTGATGGCGGACATCAGCAATCACGTTTACTACGCCAATGCGGTGAAGGATTCCACGCCGCTGGTGAATGCCGAAGTGCGCGATAACCCGAACGTCTATCCGCCGGCCGATGTTCGCGCCAAGCTGTTCACGCTCAACGTGCAGTCGCCGAAGCTGGACCGTGTCATTACCCGCGCATGGACTAAAGTTAAAAGCGGGAAGTGATGATAGGGGGATAGCCCCCTATCGTCGGTAAACCGGCAGGCGGGTGCCCCCGCCTGCATTGCCGTTTTGGGCCACGGCGCTCGCCGTGGTTTTGTGCCGCTTTACGCCGGAGAGCACCCCGATTGAACGACGCCATCCCTCGTCCTCAAGCCAAGTCGCAGAAGGTTTTCACCCCTCTGCTGGAAATCCGTAACCTCACCAAAACCTTCGACGGGCAGAACGCGGTCGAAGACGTCAGCCTTACCATCTACAAGGGCGAAATCTTTGCGCTGCTCGGCCCGTCCGGCTGCGGCAAATCCACCTTGCTGCGCATGCTGGCCGGCTTCGAACAACCCTCGGAAGGGCAGATCGTGCTCGATGGGCAGGATATGTCGCATGTGCCGCCGTACCAGCGGCCGATCAACATGATGTTTCAGTCTTACGCGCTGTTCCCGCATATGACGGTAGAGCAGAACATCGCCTTCGGCCTGAAGCAGGACAAAATGCCGCGGGCAGAAATCGCCGAACGGGTGGCGGAAATGCTGGCGCTGGTGCACATGCAGGAGTTCGCCAGGCGCAAGCCGCACCAGCTTTCCGGCGGCCAGCGGCAGCGGGTGGCGCTGGCGCGCAGCCTGGCCAAGCGGCCGAAGCTGCTGCTGTTGGATGAGCCGATGGGCGCGCTGGACAAGAAGCTGCGCGATCGCATGCAGCTGGAAGTGACCGACATTCTCGAGCGCGTCGGCGTGACCTGCGTGATGGTGACGCACGATCAGGAGGAGGCGATGACCATGGCGGGGCGCATCGCCATCATGAACCGCGGCAAGTTCGTGCAGATCGGCGAGCCGGAAGAGATCTACGAGCATCCGAACAGCCGCTTCAGCGCCGAATTTATCGGCTCGGTCAACGTCTTCGACTGCGTATTGCAGGAGCGGCACGACGACGCGCTGATCTTGCAAAGCCCCGGATTGCGCCATGCGATCAAGGTGGATCCGGACGCTTCGGTGGTGGACGGCGTGCCGATCCAGGTGGCGCTGCGGCCGGAGAAGATCCTGCTGTGCGAACAGGTGCCGGCAGACGGCTGCAACTTCGCGGTGGGGGAAGTGGCGCACATTGCCTACCTGGGCGATCTGTCCATCTATCACGTGAAGCTGCACAGCGGGCAGATTATCAGCGCCCAGCTGCAAAACGGCCACCGTTTCCGCAAGGGGATGCCGACCTGGGGCGATGAAGTGCGTCTGTGCTGGGAAACCGACAGCTGCGTAGTGTTGACAGTGTAGTGGAGCCGGTGAGGAGTAACCCGTATGACCCTGCTTTCTGAACGCACGCCGGAACCGCCGGCCAAAACGCCCGGCACCTTCAAGGCGCTGTTCCACCGCCTGCTGATGGCTCACGGCCGCAAGCTGGTGATCGCGCTGCCGTATTTATGGCTGACGCTGCTGTTCATGCTGCCGTTCCTGATCGTGTTCAAAATCAGCCTGGCGGAGCTGGCGCTGGCGGTGCCGCCCTACACCGAACTGCTGAGCTGGGCGGACGGCAAGCTGAATATCGCGCTCAACTTCGCCAACTACCTACAGCTGACCGACGATCCGCTGTATATCGACGCCTATCTGCAGTCGCTGCGCGTGGCGGCGGTCTCGACGCTGTGCTGCCTGATCATCGGCTATCCGCTGGCCTGGGCGGTGGCCCACAGCAAGGCGTCAACCCGCAACATTCTGCTGCTGCTGGTGATCCTGCCTTCCTGGACCTCGTTCCTGATCCGTGTCTACGCCTGGATGGGCATTCTGAAAAACAACGGCATTCTGAATAACTTTCTGATGTGGCTAGGGGTGATCGACCAGCCGCTGGTGATCCTGCACACCAACCTGGCGGTGTATATCGGCATCGTTTATTCCTATCTGCCGTTTATGGTGCTGCCAATTTACACGGCGCTGATCCGGCTGGATTACTCGCTGGTGGAGGCGTCGCTGGATCTGGGGGCCCGGCCGCTGAAAACCTTCTTCAGCGTGATCGTGCCGCTGACGCGCGGCGGCATCATCGCCGGTTCGATGCTGGTGTTCATTCCAGCGGTGGGCGAGTTCGTGATCCCGGAACTGCTCGGTGGGCCGGACAGCATCATGATCGGCCGCGTGCTGTGGCAGGAGTTCTTCAATAACCGCGACTGGCCGGTGGCCTCGGCGGTCGCTACCATCATGCTGCTGCTGTTGATCGTGCCAATTTTGTGGTTCCACAAACACCAGAACAAGGAAATGGGGGGGCAGGAATGAACAACTTGCCGGTAGTGCGTTCACCGTGGCGCATCGCCATCCTGACGGTCGGCTTTACCTTTCTGTATGCGCCGATGCTGATGCTGGTGATCTACTCCTTCAACAGCTCCAAACTGGTGACGGTGTGGGCCGGTTGGTCCACGCGCTGGTATACCGAACTGTTTCACGACTCGGCGATGATCAGCGCGGTGGGGCTCAGCCTGACCATCGCCGCCGCCTCCGCCACCGCCGCGGTGGTACTGGGCGCCATCGCCGCCGTGGTGATGGTGCGCTTCGGCCGCTTTCGCGGTTCGACCGGTTTTGCGTTTATGTTGACCGCACCGCTGGTGATGCCGGACGTGATCACCGGCCTGTCGCTGCTGCTGCTGTTCGTGGCGATGGGGCACGCCTTCGGCTGGCCGTCGGAACGCGGCATGTTCACCATCTGGCTGGCGCATGTCACCTTCTGTACCGCTTACGTGGCGGTGGTGATCAGCTCGCGCCTGCGCGAGGTGGATCGCTCAATTGAAGAAGCGGCGATGGATTTGGGGGCGCCGCCGCTGAAGGTGTTCTTCGTCATCACCTTGCCGATGATCGCGCCGGCGCTGATCTCCGGCTGGATGCTGGCGTTCACCCTGTCGCTGGACGATCTGGTGATCGCCAGCTTCGTCTCCGGCCCGGGCGCCACCACGCTGCCGATGCTGGTATTCTCCAGCGTGCGCATGGGGGTGAATCCGGAAATTAACGCGTTGGCCAGCCTGATCCTGCTGGTGGTGGGCATTCTCGGCCTGATCGCCTGGTGGTTTATGGCGCGCTCGGAAAAACAACGATCGCGTGAATTACAGCGGGCGGCCCGTAGCTGAATCGTAACAAACCTGCTATTTTTGCAATCAATAAGTATTGCAACTAACTACCTGACTTTACATGCGCCATCTGTATTGGTGGCGCGTCGTAGCGGAACACGGATATGTCAGACATGCTGAAAAGCGGGCAGGGAATGGGATCGACTTCGGATGCGCCGGTGCCGGTGATGGTGGCGGGTACCGCCATGGTCGCGATCAAGTGTATCAGCGTGGTGCTGCTGTTGGGTGAACTGGGCGTCGACGGTGCGCAGGAGTTCGTCAACACCAGCGCGCAGGCGTGGGATTCTACCCTTATTTTTCTGGCCGGCCTGATGCTGCTGTGCCTGCAAATCAGCTGCGGCTTTGCGGTGATGCGCGGCCGCAACTGGGGGCGCTGGGGCTATGTGGTCTGCCAGTGCATCGTGGTGCTTTACCTGCTGTTGGCCACCATCGGCAGCGTTTTCCCCGAGGTGTTTACCGTGGAAGGGGAAACCAGCGGCCAAATCCTGCACGTTCTGATCCTGCAAAAGATCCCCGACGTGGTGATCCTGGCGCTGCTGTTCGTCCCTACCGCCAGCCGCCGCTTCTTCGCCGCGCGCAAGTGAGATTTTAGGCGCGCGGAGTGGTAAACTCTGCGCCCTTAATTCGTCATCCTGAACTTCACGGTAATCTTCATGCATTGCGCTTTGTATACGGCGGGCACCTGCCGTTCCTGTCAGTGGCTGGAAAAGCCCTATCCGCAGCAACTGGCCGACAAACAGCATCACCTGCAATCGTTGCTGGCCGGGCGCGACGTCGCGCAGTGGCTGCAGCCGGTGGCGGGAGAGCTGAGCGCATTTCGCAATAAAGCCAAGATGGTGGTCAGCGGCAGCGTGGAGCGCCCGCTGCTCGGCATGCTGCACCGCGACGGCACGCCGGTCGATCTGAGCGGCTGCCCGCTGTATCCCGCCGCCTTTGCGCCGATGTTTGCGGTGCTGAAAAGCTTTATCGCCCGCGCGGGCCTGACGCCGTATAACGTGGCGCGCAAACGCGGCGAGCTGAAGTACCTGCTGCTGACCGAAAGCACGCTCGACGGCGGCGTGATGCTGCGCTTCGTGCTGCGTTCGGAAACCAAGCTGGCGCAGCTGCGCGCCGCGCTGCCGTGGCTGCAGCAGCAGCTGCCGCAGCTCAAGGTGATCTCCGCCAATATTCAGCCGGTGCACATGGCGATCATGGAAGGGGAGCGCGAGATTGCGCTGACCGAACAGCAGGCGCTGGAGGAGCGGTTCAATCAGGTGCCGCTGTTCATCCGCCCGCAAAGCTTCTTCCAGACCAACCCGCAGGTGGCCGCCGATCTGTATGCCACCGCCCGCGACTGGGTGCGCGCGCTGGGTATCGACAGCATGTGGGATCTGTTCTGCGGCGTCGGCGGTTTCGGCCTGCACTGCGCGCAACCGCAAACGCGGCTGACCGGCATCGAAATCAGCGCAGAAGCGATCGCCTGCGCCCGCCAGTCGGCGCAGCGGTTAGGGCTGCTACACGTAGATTTTCAGGCGCTCGATTCCACCCGCTTCGCCACCGCCGAAGGTCAGGTGCCGCAGCTGGTGCTGGTCAATCCGCCGCGGCGCGGCATCGGCCAGGCGCTGTGCGACTACCTGAGCCAGATGGCGCCGGACTATATTCTTTATTCCAGCTGCAATGCCGAGAGCATGGCGAAAGATATCGAGATGTTGCCGGGGTACCGCATCGAACGGGTGCAGCTGTTTGACATGTTCCCGCATACCGCGCACTACGAAGTGCTGACGCTGTTGGTGCGGATTTTATAAAACATAAGGCCCGGATAACCGGGCCTTATTGCTTACTGCGGGAACCACTTGTCGTTGATGGCCTTGTAGGTGCCGTCGGCCTTGATGGCGTCCAGCGCGGCGTTCAGCTTGGCCAGCAGCGCCTGGTTGTCGGGGCGTACCGCGATGCCGAGGCCGGTGCCAAAGTATTGCGCATCGGTGATGTGCTCGCCCACCGGCGCCAGCTGCGGGTTGGTTTTCAGCCACTCGTTCACCACGGCGGTGTCGCCGAACACGCCGTCGATACGGCCGTTTTTCAGCTCCAGAATGGCGTTCTGGTAGCTGTCGTAAGAGACGGTGTTAATCTCCGGATGCTTGTCCTGCATGTATTTCTGGTGGGTGGTGCCATTTTCCATGCCGAGCTTTTTGCCTTTCAGATCCGCCAGCGAGCTGAACTTGCCTTTTTGCGCGATCACGATCGCCGAGTTGGCGTAGTAAGGCTGGGTGAAAGCGACCTGTTTGCTGCGCTCCGGCGTGATGTCCATACCGGAAATCACCGCATCGTATTTCTTGAATTTCAGCGCGGCGATCAGGCTGTCGAACGCCTGGTTGGTGAAGGTGCACTGCGCCTGCATCTGCTTGCACAGCGCGTTGGCCAGATCGATATCGAAGCCGACGATCTGGTTGTTGGCGTCCAGCGATTCGAACGGCGGGTAGGTGGCGGAAGCGGCGAAGCGGATGGTCTCGGCCGCGGTAGCGTTAAAGGTGATCCCGGCCAACATCGTCGCGGCAAGCAGCAGTTTTTTCATGCGTAGAGCTCCTGTCTGAATCCTGAAAGTGATTATTCGCTATCGTTTGTTTTTACTGGTAATCGCCAGAGGTTTTTACGTGTGCGCCTGCTGATAACCCTGCCACTGGGTGAATTAAAATGCAATATAAATGATTAAGTATTGCTGTGGGGATAAAAAAAGCCCCGCGCAATGGCGGGGCTCATGGAGGGAGGCGGCCTCAGTTGCGGCGTTCAAACGCCAGCGCGCGGCGCTCCACCAAGCGCATCAGCAGCGTCAGCAGGCCGTTGACGCACAGGTACACCAGGCCTGCGGCACCGAATACCATGACGTCGTAGGTGCGGCCGTACATCAGCTGGCTGTAGCCCATCACCTCCATCAGCGTGATGGTGTAAGCTAGCGAGGTGCTTTTGAACACCAGCACCACTTCGTTGGAGTAAGACGACAGCGCGCGCTTGAAGGCGAACGGCAGCAGGATGCGCAGCGTCTGCCGGCGCGACATGCCCAGCGCTTCGCACGACTGCCACTGTCCGGCGGGAATGGCGCGCACCGCGCCGTAGAACAACTGCGTGGTGTAGGCCGCGCTGTTCAGCGCCAGCGCTATCATCGCGCACAGCCAGGGCTGCGACAGCAGGTTCCACAGCCACGGGTAGTCGCGGATCGCCGGGAACTGACCGGGGCCGTAGTAGATCAGGAAGATCTGCACCAGCAGCGGTGTGCCGGTGAACAGCGTCACGTAGATCTTGACCAGCGGCGTCAGGATTGGCGTTTTCAGCGTCAGTATCACCGTCAGCAGCAGCGACAGCACCAGCGCGACGATCAGCGCGGCGACGGTCAGCGTCAGGCTGGTGTGCAACCCTTTGAGAATCTCCGGTAAATACTCAATCATCAGACCGGCCCCCGCTCAAAGCGCGTGGCGCGCAGCTCAATGCGTTTGATGACGTATTGGCTGAACAGCGTCACCAGCAGGTAGATGGCCGCGGCGATCACATACCAGGTAAAAGGTTCCTGGGTGCGGGTGGCGATGCTCTTGGTTTGCAGCATCAGATCGTTCACGCTGATCAGCGACACCAGCGCGGTGTCTTTCAGCAACACCAGCCACTGGTTGCCGAGGCCGGGCAGGGCGTGGCGCCACATCTGCGGCATGATCAGGCGAAAGAAGATCGCCGCCTTGCCGAGCCCCAGCGCCTGGCCGGATTCCCACTGCCCCTGAGGCACCGCTTTGAGCGCGCCGCGCAGCGTCTGCGAAGCGTAGGCGGAATAGAGCAGGGCCAGAGCGATCACCCCGCACAGGAACGGGCTGACTTCGAAATTGTCGATCGCCAGCTGAATCGGCAGCTGGAACAGACCGAGGTTGAGGGTAAAGCCGTCGGAGAGCATCAGCAGCAGCTGCGACGAGCCGAAATAGATAAACAGCACCACCAGGATTTCCGGCAGGCCGCGCAGCACGGTCACCCAGGCGGTGCCGAGCCAGCTGACCGCTTTCCAGCGGGACGATTCCCATACGGCGAACAGCATCGCCAGAATCAGCCCGAGGATCAGGGCGCAAACGGCAAGGCCGACGGTCATGCCGGCGGCGCTTGCTAAAGGTTGTAATTCATTCATCGGGGCGTATTACTGCTGGAACCATTTTTTGTAGATGGTTTCATAGGTCCCATCCTGCTTGATCTTGTCCAGAGCGGCGTTGAACTTGCCCTGCAGATCGGTGTTCTTCTGGCGTACCGCGATGCCGAGGCCGGTGCCGAAGTAGTCTTTATCCGTCACTTTGGCGCCCACTGCCGCCAGCGCGTCATTCTGCTTCAGCCACTCGTTGACCACTGCGGTATCGCCGAACACCGCATCAACGCGGCCGTTCTTCAGATCCAAAATGGCGTTCTGGTAGCTGTCGTAAGGCACGGTGGTGATTTCCGGGTGCTTGTCGGCCAGGTATTTCTGGTGGGTGGTGCCGTTTTGCACGCCCACTTTCTTGCCTTTCAGCGCCGCCACGTCGGCGATTTTGCCTTTCTGCGCGATGAACAGCGCCGAGTTATCGTAGTACGGCTTGGTGAACAGCACCTGCTTTTCACGCTCCGGCGTGATGTCCATACCGGCCATGACCGCATCGAAACGCTTGAACTTCAGGCTCGGGATCAGGCTGTCGAACGCCTGGTTGGTGAAGGTGCACTCGGCCTGCATCTCTTTGCACAGGGCGTTGGCCAGATCGACATCAAAACCCTGAATCTTGTTGCCGGCGTCAATAAATTCAAATGGAGGATAGGAGGCTTCGGTAGCGAAACGGATCGTTTCGGCTGCGGAGGCGGAAACGCTGATGCCGGCCAGAATGGCGGCGATTATTAGTTTTTTCATCGCAAACTCCCCAAATTACAGCAAGTTAATTGTTAGTGTGATAAGTAGTTGGCAAACTCGGTGGTCCGCGGCTGCGTGAAGTGGCTGCTGTCGCCTTGCTCCACCACGTGGCCGTTTTCCATGTACACCACGCGGCTGGCGGTCTTGCGCGCCACTTCCACTTCGTGGGTGACGATCACCTGCGTGATGCCGGTGCCGGCCAGTTCGCGAATGATGCTGACGATCTGAGCGGTGATTTCCGGATCCAGCGCCGCGGTCGGTTCATCGAACAGCAGCACCTGCGGTTCCATCATCAGGGCACGGGCGATCGCCACGCGCTGCTGCTGGCCGCCGGAAAGGTGCAGCGGGAAGCGATCGGCGAAGTCGGTCAGGCGCAGACGCTTGAGCAGCTTGTCGGCACGCTCCATCGCTTGAGCCTTGGTCAGACCCAGCACGCGGCAAGGCGCTTCGATCAGGTTCTGAACCACGGTGAGGTGAGGCCACAGGTTGTATTGCTGGAAGACCATGCCGACATTTTGGCGCAGTTCGCGAATGGCTTTCTCGCCCGGCGCCTGCTTAAAGTCGAATTGGTTGCCGGCGATCTGCAGTTGGCCCGAACGCGGCATTTCCAGCAGGTTCAGCACCCGCAGCAATGAACTTTTCCCGGCGCCGCTTGGGCCAAGCAGCACCAGGGTTTCCCCGGCTGGACAATCCAGCGTGATGTCAAACAGCGCCTGGTGAGCGCCGTAATAGCAATTGATACCGTTAAGTTGAATACTCATGCGCCAGAATTGAATAGACATTGATGCCGCAAATGTTAACTTCCACAGAATACTTATGCAATCTTTGTGCGTTAAAATTTATGAGTGTGCGGCGGGACAGTAAAAGATTAGCACAAGATACCGCGACTCAAGCCGAGGGAGGGGATTTGTGGCGCAGGCTGTGAGATCGGTAGCGAAATTTTTTCTATTGGACGAAATTCGAGCGGTGGGCGGACGGCGGGGATGACCGACGCGGCAAGCCCGCGTCGGCCGGGGTATTGCGGGTTACTGGTTTTCCAGCACCTGGCGCACGCTGCCGTTGGTGGCGTGCGCTGGAACATTCAGGTAGCGAATATCATCAACCACCCAGCAGGTGCCTTCGCGTACCATCAGCACTTCGTCCTGCCAGTTCACGGTGCTGTTGGCGTCTTTTTGGTAGCTCAAGTCAACGCGCAGCGGGATGTTTTTCGCATCGGTGTTAGGAATGGTCGAGGCGCTGGCGACGGACGCGCTGCTTGGCCCCTGCGCATTGCCGGAGAACAGATCGCCGGTTATCCGGTGCTTGCCCGGGTTCTGGCCGGCGCTGACCAGATCCTGATACAGCACTTTGCTCAGGTAAGGTTGCAGCTGCGCCAGGCGGTTACTGTCCGGCAGGCCGGCGCCCTGCTGGATGCGCAGGTCATAGAACTTTTGCGCGACCGTATCCGGGCCGCCTTCCACACAGCTGCCGCTGCGGGTGCCGATATCCTTGTATGCCGGTTCCACCGTGGTACAGGCACTCAGCAACAGCGCTAAGGGTAAAACAGCCGCAATCGTTTTTGTTTTCATCTTATTACCTTATGTGAAAGTCTCTACCATGAAGACCGATAGCTTACAGTATAAATGCGTTTTTTGGCCTTGCATTCGTACTGCGTGCCATTGATTAAGCGAACATAATGCCAATCCTCTGGTCATAGATACGTTGAATTAATCAAACAAGGAATTCTGATGCAGCTTTCAACTACCCCGACCCTGGAAGGGTTCACCATCACCGAATACTGCGGCGTCGTGACCGGCGAAGCGATCCTCGGCGCCAACATTTTTCGTGATTTCTTCGCCGGCGTGCGCGATATCGTCGGCGGCCGCTCGGGCGCTTATGAGAAAGAGCTGCGCAAGGCGCGCTTGATCGCGTTCGAAGAGCTGGAAGATCAGGCGAAAGAGCTGGGCGCCAACGCGGTGGTCGGCATTGATATCGATTATGAAACCGTTGGTAAAGACGGCAGCATGCTGATGGTGACCGTCAGCGGCACCGCGGTGAAAGTCAGCCGCTAACGCCATTCTCGCGCCCCGGCCATTCTGCCGGGGCGACGTTCTCTTGCTTTACCCCACCTTGTGCTGCTCGACGATCGGGCGGTGCTCCTGCGGTTTTACCGGCGCCGGCTCCTGGCGATGCTGTATCGGCTGAACGAACGACGGGCGGATCTGCGGCGCCGGGGCCGGATGCGGCATGACGCGTTCTTGCGGCATCGGCGTCGGGCGCACTACCGCCGGGTGCGGCGCTACGGCCGGTTCGCGCACCGCCGGCTGAGCGACGTGAGGTGCGACCTGAACCGGTGGCCGCATGGCGGATTGATGCACCGGCGTGACGGCCGGCATTGGATGCGTCTGTACCGGCGCTGAATGCACGGCCATCGGTTGCTGCGCGTGGGGCACCGCAGGCGCGGTATGCGTGAACGTCGGCATGCTCATCGGTTGCTGCACATGGGGCGCGTTGACCGATTGTTGCACGTGCGGCGCGGCCGCTACCGGTTGGGTATGCGCAAAGTTCGGCATGGTCATCGGCGCATGGGCCGCAGGCGCGACGCGCGGCTGTTGCGGCGCCGCGTTCGGCGTCGATTGATTGAAGCGCGGCGTCGGCGCGGCGGGGGGCGTATTGTAGTTGTTCACCGTGCTGGTGGTGCTGCGATTCACATTGTTGACGTTGTTATATTGGTTGATGTTGGTGACGCGATTCACCACGGTGGTGGAATGCGACACGTAGGGCGCATTGCGGTAGACCACCGGTTGGCGTCGATCGTCCCAGCGCATATCCCAGTTGTGCCAGCCGCTGTTGTGTTGGTTGAGCAAAGAGGCGACCGCGATGCCGACGCCGAAGCTGATCACGCCGGCCGCCAACATGTCGCCGCCGCTATAGCCCGAAGGCTGATACTGATAGCTGGGGTAGGCGGGGATCGGCGTGCCGTAGGCCACCCAGGGATCGTAATGCGGGACGTAAACCGTATCCGGCTGGCTGGGCTCGATGACGATGGTTTCGCCCGGCGCTGCGACCACGCTCTGGCGATAAGACTGTTGCTCAACGTAACGGGTGGTGGGAGCCACGACGATGCGCTGCTGTGGGGTGTTTTTCAGCGTACCCTGGCTGGCCGCCCGCTGGCGCATTACCTGAATGGCGTTCATCACGTCGGTGGGATCGTTGAGGTAGGCGCTGCCCAGGGCGGTGGTCCAGGGGATGTTCTTCGCCATCTGATCGAGCACGTCGGGGAATTGCACCAGGCCGCGCACGCTGGGATCCCAGGGCTGAGCGTCGGCCGCCGAGCTGAGCGCCGCCGGCTGCAGGCCGCGGTTTTGCGCCAGCCAGGCATCCGCGGCGCTGATTTGGTCAGGGTAACCCGCGCCGGCCAACACTTGCGCCAGCAACTTATCGGGGAACAGCGCCACCGGGCTGACCAACTGGTACAGCTGATCGGCAGTCAGCGGCGTATAGGCCGGCGCACTTGCAGTGGCGGCGGGAGCGGCCGGGGGCGGCGTGCTCCCGCCCATCGCACCGGCGACTTTTTGCTGATCGCAGCCGCTGAGCGGCAGCATGGCGGCACAGAGCAACCAGGACAGATAGCGTGGTGTGAACATGTTCGACTCCGCTCTTTCAGCGCAGATGATACTTTGAGACTATCATGGGGGGCGCAGGGCGCCAGCCGAGAGAAACACTCGCTTGCACATCGGCGCTATCTGTCATCATTTCTCGATGAGCGTGATGATTGGATACAGGCTAATCGCGTCGCCTTACCATTTTCACGGACGACAATCAGGAGGATAAGTGAAAATTTGGCCAGGGATTATCGCCGCCGCGCTGTTGGCGGGGTGCCAAAATCCACAGCAGGACACGCTCGTCGATCGCGGCGCTTACCAGCTCGAAACCCTGCATCAGGCGCAGGGTGCCGATCAGCGCATCCGGTTTTTGGTGATGCACTACACGGCGGAAGACTTCCATTCATCGCTGAAAACGCTGACCGACGAGCACGTCAGCGCCCATTATCTGCTGCCGGCACACCCGCAGCGCGAGCACGGCAAACCGACGGTGTACCGGCTGGTGCCGGAGGCGATGCGCGCCTGGCATGCCGGCACCAGCGCCTGGCGCGGTCGCAGCAACCTCAACGACACCTCGATCGGCATCGAAATCGTCAACAAGGGCTTCACCCGCAGCATGCTGTTCACCCACTGGCAACCCTATACGGCGGAGCAGATCGCCGTGCTGATCCCGCTGAGCCGCGACATTATCCAACGCTATGGCATCCAGCCGCAGGACGTGGTGGGGCACAGCGATATCGCGCCGCAGCGCAAACAGGATCCCGGCCCACTGTTCCCCTGGCGGCAGCTGGCCCAGGCCGGCATCGGCGCCTGGCCGGACGAACGAGACGTGCAGCGTTTGCTGGCGGGGCGCGATCGTCATGCGCCGGTACCGATGGCGCCGCTGCTCGAAAAGCTGGCGCGTTACGGCTATGCGATCGACCCGTCATGGGATGCGCGGCAGCAGCGCAACGTGGTAGCGGCGTTTCAGATGCACTTCCGGCCCGACGATGTGCGCGGCGAGCCGGATGCAGAGAGTGAAGCGATTGTCGATGCGCTGCTGGTGAAGTACGGCGCGGCGCGTTGATTACAGGCCGTGCAGCTTGCCGTGATCTTTCAGCCAGCGGGCGGTGCGCGCGATGCCTTCTTCCAGCGAGACGATCGGCTGATAGCCCAGCTCTTGCTGCGCGCGGGTGGTATCGAGCGTGAGGTCGAAGTTGAGTTTGGCGACGCCGTAGTGGGTCAGCACCGGCTCCTTCTCGCTTTTGCTGACGAGGCGTTCCATGCCGCGCGCCATCATATCGAGCATCGGATAGGGGACGGAGCGGATATGGCACTTCATGCCCAGATCGTCGATCAGCTGCTGCACCACGGTGCGTAGCGGGCGCGGCTGCTGGTTGGTGATGTTGTAGGCGCGGCCGGACGGGGTATCTTCTTTTAGCGTCGCCAGCCACATGGCGTGCACCGCATTCTCCAGATAGGTCATGTCCACCATCGCCGCGCCGCCGCGCGGCAGCAGCAGGTTGCCGTAGCGTTTGATCATCTGTAGCAGCCGCGGCAGCATCACCTTGTCGTGCGGTCCGAACAATCCCTGCGGGCGCAGAATGGTGAAATGGGTCTGCGGATTGGACAGCGCCAACTGCTGGATCACCTGCTCGCCGGCGGCCTTGCTGCGCGCGAATTCGTTGGCGTAGCGCTGCGGGCGGAAGTCTTCGGTCACGTTGCGGTGATGGTGGTAATCGAAATAGATCGCCGGGGAGGAGATGTGAATGAACTGCGCTACGCCGTAGGCCGCCGCCCATTCGCCGAGGCGGCGGGTGGCGCGGACGTTGGCCAGTTCGAAGGCCTCTTCGGTACCCCAGGGCGAGGTAAAGCTGGAGCAGTGCCACAGCACGTCGACGTCCGCCAGCATCGCCTTGGCTTGCGAAGAGATCAGATTGGTGAGATCGGCATGAATAAACTCCGCGCCCATTTTTTCCAGCAGGCCGCCCATCGCCTGGTTGCGGCCGGTGGCGCGCACTTTGATGCCCTGGCGGCGCAGATATTCAACGGCGTTACGGCCTAACCCACTGGTGGCACCGGTGACCAATACCTTCATAACGGACTCTATTCTCACCCAAAATCGGAATACCGGCGGGCGCTTGCGGCGCTCCCAGCAAATAAGATGCCATTCTTCCGTGATTTCGTGCGCTATGCAATCGGAAAGCCCCGAAGCACAGCGGCAAACTGTGCGGTTGATCGACAAATGAACGGCGTTCAGCGCTGTTGGCGATCCCGGCTCTCAGCAAGCTCGGCGATGCGCTTCGCCATGCCGCGAAAAATGAACAGGTGTGCGGGCATCATGGCGAACCAATACAGCAGCCCGCTGAAGCCGGCCGGATGCCACCAGGCGCGCACGTCCAGCGTGCGGCGATCGCCGTGATCGGTGATGCTGAAGCTCAGCCGCCCCAGCCCCGGTGCCTTCATGCCGAACAGCAGCGCCAGTTGCCGCAGCGGCTTCAGCGTGATGACTTTCCAGCCGTCGATCTCGTCGCCCAGCGCCAGGGTCGCGCGCGCCGGGCGGCCGTAGACCACCCCGTTGCCGATCATGTCGTCCATGCGAGCGCGGATCCGCCACAGAATATTGGCGTAGAAATAGCCTTCTTCGCCCCCCAGCTGCTGCACCGTTTGCCACAGGGCCTCGCGGGTGGCGGCGGTGTCAAGCGAACAACCGGCCTGTTTTGGATAGTAACCGTAGCCGGGGCGCCAGCGGGCCCGCGCCGCCGGATCGTAGCCCCAGTCGGCGGAATCGACCACCTCCTGTTCGCGCTGCAGCGTGGTGGCGACCGCCTGATCAAAGGTGTGCAGCCGCTGCGGGATCAGGGCCTGCAGCGGCCGGCCGTCGGCGGGCAGATCGTGCTTCAGCCCCTGGATCAGCGCGCGGGCGATCGGCGGCGGCACCGAGGTGATCAGGCTGATGAACCACACCGAAATCAGCCGCGTCGGCAAAGGGATCGGGATCAGCCAGCGCCGCTTGCCGCTGAGGGCGATAAAGCGTTTGAACATATCCTGATAGCTGAGGTACTCCGGCCCGGCAACGTCGAAGATGCGGTGCTCCTGCGCCGGGTGCGCCAGCAGATCGGCCAGATAAACCAGCAGGTTCTCCAGCGCCACCGGCGACGACTTCGAACGCACCCAGCGCGGCGGCGTCAGCACCGGCAGGTTATAGACCATGTCGCGCATCACTTCGAACGCCGCCGAGCCGGGGCCGACGATGATGCCGGCGCGCAGCTCGGTCACCGGCACGCCGCTCTGGCGCAAGATCTCGCCGGTCAGGCGGCGGGCCGCCAGGTGCGGTGAGCTGTCGTCGTTCGGCTGCAGCGCGCCGAGAAAGATCACCTGTTTGACGCCGGCATTGCGCAGCGCGTCGCGTAGGTTTTCCGCCGCCTGGCGCTCCTTCTCGATAAAATCGTCGCCGTCGCCCATCGCGTGTACCAGATAGTAAAGCGTATCGATCTCCCACAGCGCCGCGCTCAGGGTATCCGGGCGATACAGATCGGCATACAGGCAGTTGACCTGCGGCCAGTTCCGCTCCTGCAGCCACTCGATGCGCCGCGCGGCGGCGGTAATCTGGTGCCCCTGTTCGATCAGGTGCGGGATCAGGTTCTGGCCTATATAGCCGCTGGCTCCAAGAACCAGTACGCGTTGGGGTGTCATCGGGCCGCCTTGTGCGGTAGAGGATTGGCAGAACGACAGGATGCCAAATTCAGGGTTTAAATGCACTTTTTGTATGGGTATAAGCCGGTTGCATCCATCCTGGCGCAGGTTCACACTACGCGCCCCCTTACCGAACGAAAAACCGGATGTCATGAAGCTCAATGTGATTTGTTACGCCCTGCTGGGCCTGGCGCTGGTCGCCAGCCTGTTCTCGCTGCATCCGGTGTGGATGTGGTTGCTGTTGGCCAACCTGCTGACGTTTCTGATCTACGGCGGCGATAAGCTGGCGGCGCGCAAAGGGTGGCGGCGGGTACCGGAGGCGACGCTGTTGCTGTTCGGCGCGCTGGGCGGATGGTTGGGCGCACTGGCGGCACAGCAGCTGTTTCGCCACAAAACCCAGAAGCAGCCGTTTAAAACCTGGTTCATCCTCAGCGTGGCGCTCAACCTGGTGGCGGTGCTGGGGCTGTGGTACTGGGTTTATGGCCGCTGGATCTTCTGATTACAACAGCAGCGGTAGGGTAGCGCTCGCGGTAGCCTGCATCGCCTGAGCGTAGGCGGGATCGCGCTGAGCCAGTTCGGCGATCATCAACTCCACCAGCAGCATGGCGCCGACCTTGGCCGGCAGGGCACCGGCGGTCAGCGGCCCTTCCGGTTTGGCTGCCACCAGCAGCGTATCCGCCATTTTAGCCAGCGGGCTGCGTTGGGTGTTGCTGATTGCGATCACGCGTGCGCCGCGCCCTTTGGCCAACGCCACCGCATGCAGCACGTCCTTGGTGGAGCCGGAGCTGGAGATGACGATCAGCAGATCCCGCTCACTCAGCGAGGCGGCGTTCATCGCCGCCCGGTGCATGTCGCTGAACAGCTGCGCCGGTTTGCCGAGGCGCAACAGTTTGTAGTGCAGAAAATCGCCGATGATGGCGCTGGCGGCGACGCCGTAAATCTGTACCGAAGCGCAACGCTGCAGGCTGTCCGCCGCCTGTTGCAGCGCCTGAGGATCCAACAGCGCGCCGGTATCCCGCAGCGCCTGCACGCTCTCTTCCACCAAATTTTCCGTTGCGCTTTGCCGCGTCGTCGCCTCCGGCTGGTTTTGTTGCAGGCTGAGGGCCAGCGCCATTTTAAATTCGGTATAGCCTTTACAGCCCAGATGGCGGCACAGCCGCGTGACGCTGGCTTCGCTGGTGGCGCTTTCACGCGCCAGTTCGGTGATGGTCAGGTAAACGGCGCGGGAGGGCTCCGCAAGAAGATAGTTGCCGAGCTTTTGCAGCGTGGGGCTGTACCCCGCCAAATCCTGCCGCAGCCGCAATAACAAGTTGCCTGTATTCATCACGTTACCTTTCTGAGTATGCCCGTTTCTATTGTGGCGGAAAGACGCCGCCGCTCGCCAGCAAAATCGACGGATTGTGAAGCCGATCATCGTTATGAATAAAATTTTCATTAAATAAATTTTAATGTGGTAAAAATTTTCATCATAAAAATGATAGCGGGGAAAAATTTATGTCAACACCAGAATTGTCACGCTCCGGCGGCTGGTTCGAAAAAGCCCAGCTGTTCGGCAAATCGTTCATGCTGCCGATCGCCGTGCTGCCGGCGGCCGGCCTGCTGCTGGGGATCGGCGGTGCGCTGTCCAACCCCAATACCGTCGAGGCGTATCCCTGGCTCGACGTCGGCTGGCTGCAAAGCGTATTTACGGTGATGGCCAGCGCCGGCGCCATCGTGTTCGCCAACCTGGCGGTCCTGTTCGCGGTCGGCGTGGCGGTGGGGTTGGCCAAAAGCGACAAGGGCACGGCGGGGCTGGCCTCGCTGATCGCCTATTTGGTGATGAATGCCACCATCAATGCGCTGTTGAAAATCAACGGCACGCTGGCCACGCAGAACGCCGGCGCGGTGGGGCAGGGAACGATTCTCGGGATCCAGACGCTGGAGACCGGGGTGTTCGGCGGGGTGGTCATCGGTCTGGTGACCTGGTATCTGCACGGCCGCTACAACAAAATAGCGCTGCCGCCGTTCCTGGGCTTTTTCGGCGGCTCGCGCTTTGTGCCGATCGTCAGCTCACTGGCGGCGATGGCGGTCGGCGCCCTGATGACCGTGGTGTGGCCGCCTTTCCAACGGCTGATCTTCGGCATGGGCGGCCTGGTGGACGCCAGCGGCTATCTCGGCACCTTTATCTACGGCTTCGTGCTGCGCATGCTTGGGCCGTTCGGCCTGCATCACATCTTCTACCTGCCGTTCTGGACCACCGCGCTCGGCGGCAGCGAAGTGATCAACGGACAGCTGGTGGAAGGCACGCAGCGCATTTTCTTCGCCCAGTTGGCCGACCCGAATACGCAGCAGTTCTACATCGGCACGGCGCGTTTCATGTCCGGCCGCTTTATCACCATGATGTTTGGCCTGGTCGGCGCCTGCCTGGCGATGTACCAAAGCGCGCGCCCGGAGAACCGCAAGCGCGTCGGCGGGCTGCTGCTGTCGGCGGCGCTGACCTCTTTCCTGACCGGCATCACTGAGCCTATCGAATTCTCGTTCCTGTTCATCGCGCCGGCGCTGTACGTGGTGCACGCGCTGTTCGACGGCCTGGCGTTTGCGATCGCGCACATTCTGCATATCACCATCGGCCAGACGTTCTCCGGCGGTTTTATCGATTTCATGCTGTTCGGCGTGCTGCAGGGCGAAGCGAAAACCCATTGGATGTATGTGCCGCTGGTCGGGGTGCCCTGGTTCTTCCTGTACTACTTCACGTTCCGTTTCCTGATCCTGCGCTTCAATTTCAAAACGCCGGGGCGCGAGGTGGAAACCGTGCCGGAAGCGGTGATGAGCGGCACCGAACGCTCGCAGCAGGTGCTGGCGGCGCTGGGTGGCAAAGAGAATATCGTCGAACTGGATTGTTGCGCCACGCGGCTGCGCGTGACGGTAAAACAGAGCCGGTTGCTGGACGAGGGCGGGCTGAAGGCCAGCGGCGCGCGGGCGGTGATCGTTCGCGGCAACGGCGTTCAGGTGATCTATGGCCCGCACGTGACCATTATTAAAAACGAAGTCGAGGAGTTGTTGGATTTATGACGCTTTCCATTTTGCAGCAGATTAAGGGCCGGCTGGTGGTGTCTTGCCAGGCACTGGCCGACGAGCCGCTGCACAGCGATTTTATCATGGCACGCATGGCGCTGGCGGCCGAGCAAGGCGGTGCGGCGGCGATTCGCGCCAACGGCGTCGAAGACGTTAAAGCCATCATGCGCACGGTGGCGCTGCCGGTGATCGGCATTATCAAGCGCGATTATGCCGGTAGCGATGTCTATATCACGCCGACCCTGCGTGAAATCGATGAGCTGATGGCTGCGGCGCCACAGATGATTGCGCTGGACGCGACCGGCCACCCTCGGCCAGGGGAGCTGCAGCTGGCGGCGTTGGTTGCCGCGATCCGCGCCAGGTATCCCCGGCTGCTGCTGATGGCGGACATCGCCACCGTGGAAGAGGCGCAAGAGGCTGCCAGGTTGGGGTTCGACTGCGTGGGCACCACGCTGCACGGCTATACCGCCGAAAGCCGGGGCGCCCGACTGGCGGAGGACGATTTCGGTTTTCTGCGCGCGGTGTTGGCGGCGGTGCCGGTGCCGGTCATCGCCGAGGGCAATGTCGAAACGCCGGCGATGGCCGCACGCTGCCTGACGTTGGGGGCGCATGCGGTCGTGGTGGGCGGCGCCATTACGCGCCCGCAGCAGATCACTCGCCGTTTTGTCGAGGCCATCGGTGGGCGGTGAAGGGCTCCCCGGCGCGCCGGGGAGGAGGGATCAGGCGTGCTGCTGGAGGAACTCCCGCCACAGCTCGACCACCCGCTGCAGATCCTGACGGCTGACGTCGAGGTGGGTCAGAATGCGCGTCAGCGGGCCGCTGCTGATCAGCACGCCGCGTTCGCGCATCCACGGGCCGAATTTGGCCGCCAGCGCAGGCGATTGGCGCAGGTACAGCACGTTGGTCTGTGCGCCGGGTTCGGCGATCTCTACGCCGATCTGCCGCAGCTGTTGCTCCAGCCAGACCGCGTTGTCATGGTCTTCGCGCAGCCGCGCGACGTTATGCTCCAAAGCGTAAAGACCGGCCGCCGCCAGGATGCCGGCCTGACGCAGCCCGCCGCCGGTCATCTTGCGCCAGCGCAGCGCGCGCTGAATGAAGGCCTCGCTGCCGCACAGCAGCGATCCGACCGGTGCGCCCAATCCTTTTGACAGGCAAATGGTGAAGGTGTCGCAGTATTGCACGATCTCTTTCAACGGCAGGTTCAGCGCCACGGCGGCGTTGAAGATGCGCGCGCCGTCGATATGCAGCGCCAGCTGCCGCTCGCGGGTAAACTGCCACGCCTGCTGCAGGTAGGCCTGCGGCAGAACTCGGCCGCTGATGGTGTTTTCCAGGCTCAGCAGCCGGGTGCGGGCGAAGTGGATATCGTCGGGTTTGATGGCGGCGGCGAGCTTGTCCAGCGGCAGCGTGCCGTCCGCGTCGGCCTCGATCGGCTGCGGCTGGATGCTGCCCAGCACCGCCGCGCCGCCGGCCTCGTATTTATAGTTGTGCGCCTGTTGGCCGACCAGATACTCGTCGCCGCGCTGGCAGTGGCTCAGCAGCGCCACCAGGTTGGCCTGGGTGCCGCTGGGCAAAAACAGCGCCGCTTCTTTGCCCGACAGGCGTACCGCCTCGGCCTCCAGCGCGTTGACCGTCGGGTCATCGCCGTAGACGTCGTCGCCGACCTCTGCCTGAGCCATCGCCTGGCGCATGGTGGCGCTGGGGCGGGTGACGGTGTCGCTGCGTAGATCGATAAGCATAGGGTTCCTGGAATGTAAGGGAGAGGAAAAGGGTACATGGCATCATATACCCTTTATTTCACCGGGGCAGCTTGCTTAGCGCAGCCAGTTGGTCTTCGCCAGCTCGACCACTTCGTCGCCGCGGCCGTTGATGATGGCGCGCAGCATGTACAGGCTGAAGCCTTTCGCCTGTTCGAACTTGATCTGCGGCGGCATCGCCAGCTCTTGCTTGGCGGTGACCACGTCCAGCAGCGCCGGGCCGGGGTGCGCCAACATCTCCTGCAGCGCGCCGTCCAGATCCGACGCTTTTTCCACGCGGATGCCCTTGATGCCGGCGGCGTTGGCGATCGCCGCGAAGTCCGGGTTATGCAGGTCGGTGCCGTCGGTCAGATAGCCGCCGGCCTTCATCTCCATCGCCACGAACCCCAGCACGCTGTTGTTGAACACTACGATTTTCACCGGCAGTTTGAGCTGCGCCAGCGACAGGAAATCCCCCATCAGCATGGTGAAGCCGCCGTCGCCGCACATGGCGATCACCTGTTTATCCGGCGCGGTGGCCTGGGCGCCGATCGCCTGCGGCATGGCGTTGGCCATCGAACCGTGGTTGAACGAACCGAGCAGGCGGCGCTTGCCGTTCATTTTCACGTAGCGGGCGGCCCACACCGTCGGCGTGCCGACGTCGCAGGTAAAGATGGCGTCGTCGCTGGCGAACTGGCTGAGCTGCTGCGCCAGATACTGTGGGTGGATCGGCTGGTCGTCGTTGGCGGTCGCCAGCCCGTCGAGATCCTTGCGCGCGTTGCGGTAATGCTCCAGCGCCTTGTCGAGGAACGCCCGGTCGCGCTTGGGCTCCAGCTGCGGCAGCAGGGCGCTGAGGGTGGTGTGGATATCGCCCACCAGCGCCATGTTGACCGGGCAGTGCGCGCCGATGCTGCCGGGGTTGATGTCGATCTGAATGATATTGGCGTTGGTGGGGTAGAACGCGCGGTAGGGGAACTGGGTGCCGAGCAGCACCAGCGTGTCGGCGTTCATCATCGCGTGATAGCCGGAGGAGAAGCCGATCAGCCCGGTCATGCCGACGCTGTACGGGTTATCCCACTCGATGTGCTCCTTGCCGCGCAGCGCGTGCACCACCGGCGCCTGCAGCAGCTCGGCCAGCTTGACGACCTCATCGTGCGCGCCGGCGCAGCCGCTGCCGCACATCAGGGTGATGTTCTTCGCCTGATTCAGCGTCTCCGCCAGCTTGTTCAGCTCGCTCATCGGCGGCTGCACCAGCGGCAGCGCCGGGGTATGCCAGGTCAGGGTCGCGTCCTCCGGCGCCATGCGCAGCGCCACGTCGCCCGGCAAGACTACCACCGAGACGCCGCGGTTGAGGATCGCCTTGCGCATGGCGATCTCCAGCACGCGCGGCAGCTGTTCCGGGTTGGAAACCAGCTCGCAATAGTGGCTGCATTCGCGGAACAGCTCCTGCGGATGCGTTTCCTGGAAGTAGCCGCTGCCGATTTCGCTGGAAGGAATGTGTGCGGCGATCGCCAGCACCGGCACATGGTTGCGGTGGCAGTCGAACAGCCCGTTGATCAGGTGCAGGTTGCCGGGGCCGCAGGAACCGGCGCACACCGCCAGCTGGCCGGTGAGCTGGGCTTCGGCGCCGGCGGCGAAGGCGGCCACCTCTTCATGGCGGGTGCCCAGCCATTCGATGGTGCCCATGCGGTGCAGGCTGTCGCTCAGGCCGTTGAGCGAATCGCCGGTCACGCCCCAAATGCGTTTTACGCCGGCTTGATCCAGCGTTTTGGCGATCAGTGTGGCTACGGTTTGCTTCATGGTTCCCCCAAACATGGTTTGAAAAACGATGTGTACTCGATCCGGTGAGTGGCAGCAGAACAACTGCAAGCATAGCTTACCGGCTGTGGACGAGATGCGGTCAGGAAGGGTAAAGAGCGTAGGACGGAGGAAAGTGTAACCGGGCGGGGATGAGGGAGCTTGCCGATAAATGCCCCATCGCGGCGATGGGGCCAGGGGATCACGCCAGCGTGACGTCGCCCTGCAGCTGGCAACTGCAGGCCAGCACATAGCCCTGAGCTACCTCTTCCGCGCTCAGCGTCATGGTGCTGGTGGTGGTGTAGTCGCCCTCGAGGATGCGGGTTTTGCACGAGCCGCACACCCCGGCGCGGCAGGCGGCGTTGACCGGCAGGGCATTGGCCTCCATCGCCGCCAGCAGCGTGCTGCCGACCGGCACGCGGAATTCGCGCAGCGGGCGGGCGGCGCGCAGCGTCAGCCCTTCGGTGGCATCGGCCTGCGTTGTCGGCGTGTGGAACTGCTCTTTATGGAAACGCTCGGCCGGCACGCCGAGCCGGCGGCAAAGCTGCTCCACCTGTTCCATGTAGGGCGCAGGGCCGCAGGTCATCACCGTGCGTTCGACGATATCCGGCGCCGCCTGCCGCAGCGTCTGTTCATCGATGCGGCCGCTGAGGTAGCCGGGTTGCAGATCCCGCTCGGCCATCAGCGTCAGGCGCAGCTGCGGATGAGCGGCGCACAGCGCGCGCCATTGATCGGCGAAAATCGTGTCGGCGGGGGTGCGTACGTTAAAGATCACGGCGATATCGCAGGCCGGACGGTTGGCGGTCAGCCAGCGGCACATCGAGACGATCGGCGTCACGCCGCAGCCGGCGGCCAGCATCAGATAACGATCGGCCGGGTGACGCTCGCAGCTGAACTCGCCCTGCGCGTCGGACAACCACAGCGTGTTGCCGGGCTTGACCTCTTGCGTCAGCCAGCGCGATCCGACGCCGTCCGGCAGGCAGCGCACGCTGATGCTGAGAAAGCGGCTCTGGCCGGGCGAGGAGGAGAGCGTATAGGCGCGCAGCGTCTCCTCGCTGTTGCGGATGCTGACCAGCGCAAACTGGCCCGCCTGATAAGGGTAGAAAACGTCGCAGATCAGGTTCAGCGTCCAGACGTCGGCGGTTTCACGCCGGATGGAATGCACCTGCATGCGGTTCGGGCAAAGCGGAGTGGGTTGAGTCATCGGGGCACCTCAAAAAGCAAAGGGGCCGGCGTAGGCGGCCCCATAACGTAACGGCATCAGGCGAGCAGCGCGTTGATATCCTGCTCGACGGTGGTGATCGGACGCAGGCCGAATTTCTCGTTGAGGATCGCCATCAGGTTGTCGGTCAGGAAGCCTGGCGCGGTCGGGCCGGTGACGATGTTTTTCACCCCCAGCGACAGCAGCGTCAACAGAATGACGATCGCCTTCTGTTCAAACCAGGACAGCACCAGGCTGAGCGGCAGCTCGTTGACGCTGCAGCCGAGCGTGTCCGCCAGCTTGACCGCCAGCATGATGGCGGAGTAGGCGTCGTTGCACTGGCCGACGTCCAGCAGGCGCGGCAGCCCTTCCAGGGTGCCGAAGTCCAGCTTGTTGAAACGGTACTTGCCGCAGGCCAGCGTCATGATCAGGCAGTCTTGCGGCACGCTGCGGGCGAAGTCGGTGAAGTAGCTGCGCTCGTCGCGGCTGCCGTCGCAGCCGCCGACCAGGAAGACGTGGCGCAGTTTTTTCTGCGACACCAGATCGATCACCGTGTCGGCGGCGTTCAGCAGCGTCTGGCGGCCGAAGCCGACGGTGATCAGGTGCTCAATCTCGGTGTAAGGGAAGCCGTTCATGCCCTGCGCCTGGCGGATCACGGCGCCGAAGTCGTCGCCTTCCAGATGATTGACGCCCGGCCAGCCGACGATGCTGCGGGTCCAGATGCGATCGCCGTAGTTGCCGACGTTCGGATCGATGATGCAGTTGGAGGTCATCACGATCGGGCCGGGGAATTTGGCGAATTCCGTCTGCTGGTTCTGCCAGCCGCTGCCGTAGTTGCCCACCAGGTGCTTGAATTTTTTCAGTTCCGGATAGCCGTGCGCCGGCAGCATTTCGCCGTGGGTGTAGACGTTGACGTTTTGCCCTTCGGTTTGTTCGAGCAGCATGCGCAGATCTTTCAGATCGTGGCCGGAGATCAGAATGGCTTTCCCGGCTACCGGGCGCACGTTGACCGCGCTGGGCTGCGGATCGCCGTAGGCCTGGGTTTCGCCGCGATCGAGGATCGCCATCACGTTGAAGTTCATCTTGCCGATGCCCATGGCGTTGTTCAGCAGGGTGTCGACGTCGCGCGGCCGGGTGCCGAGCCAGGCCATAAAGGCGTGGTAGTCGGCATAGAGCTGCTCGTCGAACTGGCCGAGCACGTGCGCGTGTTCCATATAGGCCGCCGCGCCTTTCAGGCCGTACAGGCACAGCATGCGCAACCCGTGGACGTCGTCGCCTACCTCGGCCTTGTCGCTGTTGAGGGCAAACTGCGCCGCCTGTTGCAGCAGCGCAGGCATATCGTCACCGGCCAGCTGCAGCGCCGCCATCGGGTGATCGACGCGTACGCCGGCGTCCAGCAGCCGGCAACGGGCGGCCAGCGAATCGCGCAGCAGCAGGGTTTCGCGCGCGTAGCCAATGATGCGCTGAGAGTCGAAGTTAACGTTGGTCAGGGTGGAGAAGAAGGCGCGCGGGGCGAAGCTGTCGATCTCGTGGTCGACGATGCCCAGCGAACGCGCCTGCAGCGCCCAGGCGGAGAGCCCCTGCAGCGCCGCCACCAGCAGATCCTGCAGATCGGAGGTTTCCGCCGTCTTGCCGCACATGCCCTGAGCATACGCGCAGCCGTTGCCTGCCGGGGTACGGATGGTTTGTTCACATTGCACACAGAACATAGTCGCTTCCTTTTATTTTTAAAGTTGCATTTGTAATGCTTGTTTAAAAGCATAGATCGGCGATCGGGGTTGCAAAAGGCTTTTGTGCGACTACTGCGGGCAAGTTTGATTTAGCGCAATTTTGCCGTGCGGATGGGAATTATTACGCTTTGGGGGCCGGGCGGCCCCCAGGGGAAAGGATCAGGAGAACAGGGCGATCAGCACCGGCGCCAGCAGGCTGAGCAGGAAGCCGTGCACGATGGCGGGGGGCACCATGTCCAGCCCGCCGCTGCGCTGCAGCACCGGCAGGGTGAAGTCCATCGAGGTGGCGCCGCACAGGCCGAGGGCGGTGGAGCGGCTGCGGCGCACCAGCGTCGGGATCAGCATGATCGCCACCAGCTCGCGCGCCAGATCGTTGAAGAACGCGGCGCTGCCCATCACCGGGCCGTAGGCGTCGGTGATCAGAATGCCCGACAGCGAATACCAGCCGAAGCCGGAGGCCATCGCCAGCCCGGCCTTGACCGGCAGCCCCAGCAGCTGCGCCGCCAGCGCGCCGCCGGCCAGCGACGCGACGGTCACCACCAACGCCACCAGCGTGCCGCGGCGGTTGAGCACAATCTGGCGCAGCGTCATGCCGCTGTTGCGCAGCTGAATGCCGACCAGCAACAGCAGGAAGATCAGCGCATATTCGCTGCCTTTATGGGCGAACTGCAGCCATTGCCACTGCGTCAGGCCGAGCAGGAAGCCGCCGAGCACCACGCCGCACAGCTTGAGCGACTCCAGCGCCATGTGCACGCGCGAAGGCAGCTTTTCCTGTTTATGGCTGCTGCGCCATGGCATGCGCCGCTCCAGCAGCGCCAGCAACAGCAGATTGGCGCAGAGAATGCAGAAGAAGAACACCGCGCTGTACTGGAAGATCAGCACCAGGTTACTGCTGAGATCTTCCATGAACGCCAGGCTGATACCCATGAAAAACAGGATCACGTACACCATCCAGCTCAGCAGACGGTTGATCAGCACCAGCAGCGGGCGATGGCGTAAGGGAATGAGGTAACCGACAATCAGCGGTAACAGAATAATCAACAGTCCTGAGTACATGGTGCAGCTTGTGTCCTTGAGTTTTGAAGCGCGCCGAACGGCGGCGAGGAGCACACGCTAACCAAAAGCCCGGCCGGAGTAAAGCGGCAGATTTGACGTTGGCCGCTTGACCTGCAAGGGGTTTTTTGACCATGCTCTGTGAAGGTCACCTCATTGAAGAGGCGACGGCGCGCACGGGAGGCGGCGGATGTTCTTGGAGCGTATCGAAATTGTAGGTTTTCGCGGCATTAATCGGCTGTCCCTGATGCTGGACGACAACACGCTGTTGCTCGGCGAAAACGCCTGGGGTAAATCCAGCCTGCTGGATGCGCTGACGCTGCTGCTGGCGCCGGAGCAGAAGCTGTATCGGTTTGAAGCGCACGACTTTCATTTTCCCCCCGGTGAAGAGTCGGCCAAAGAGCGCCACCTGCAGGTGGTGTTCACCTTCTGCGAAAAAGACATCGGCCATGCGCACCTGCCGCGCTATCGCCACCTGACGCCGCTGTGGGTCAAGGGGGAAGATGGCCTGAGCCGCATTCATTATCGCTGCGAGGGCGAGCTGGCCGACGACGGCACGGTGTGCACCTGGCGCGGTTTTCTCGACGCCGACGGCAACGCCTTTCAACTGCACCATATCGAACAGCTGGCCCACGCCATCATCCGCATCCACCCGGTATTGCGCCTGCGCGACGCGCGCTTTATTCGCCGCCTGCGCCCCAGCAGCCTCGGCGATGAACGCAAACCCGATACCCAGGCGCTGGCGCAGCAGCTGGATCAGCTGACGCGCGAGCTGGTGCGCAATCCGCAGAAGCTGACCAACGGTGAGCTGCGCCAGGGCCTGGCGGCCATGCAGCAGCTGCTGGAGCACTATTTTGCCGAGCAGAGTTCGCAGGTGGCGCGGCCGCGCCGCCGCGGCGGCGAACCGGAGCAGGATGCCTGGCGTGCGCTGGATGGCATCAACCGCATGGTGGCCGAACCGAACAGCCGCAGCATGCGCCTGATCCTGCTCGGGATGTTTTCCACCCTGCTGCAGGCCAAGGGCGACGTCAAGCTGGATCCGCATGCCCGGCCGCTGCTGCTGGTGGAAGACCCGGAAACTCGCCTGCACCCGATCATGCTGTCGGTGGCCTGGGGGCTGCTCAATCAGCTGCCGCTGCAGCGCATCACCACCACCAACTCCAGCGAACTGGTGTCGCTGGTGCCGGTGGAGCACGTCTGCCGGCTGGTGCGCGAGTCGGGGCGGGTCGCGACCTACCGTCTCGGGCCGCGCGGGCTGAGCGCCGAAGACGGGCGGCGCATCGCGTTTCACATCCGTTTCAACCGGCCGTCGTCGCTGTTCGCCCGCTGCTGGCTGCTGGTGGAAGGCGAGACCGAAGTGTGGCTGCTGAACGAGCTGGCGCGCCAGTGCGGCTACCATTTCGAGGCGGAAGGGGTGAGGGTCATCGAATTCGCCCAGTGCGGCCTGAAGCCGCTGCTGCGCTTTGCCCGCCGCATGGGCATCGAGTGGCATGCGCTGGTGGACGGCGACGAGGCGGGCAAAAAGTACGCCAATACCGTGCGCAGCCTGCTGGACAATCATGAAGACAACGAGCGCGATCGGCTGACCGCGCTGCCGGCGCCGGACATGGAGCACTTCATGTTCCGCGAAGGGTTCGGCCCGGTTTATCACCGGATGGCGTCGGTGCCGCTCAACGCGCAGATGCCGGTGCGCAAGGTGATCCTGAAAGCGGTCCACCACTCGTCGAAGCCGGATCTGGCGATCGAGGTCGCGATGCAGGCCGGCGAATGGGGCACGGACTCGGTGCCGCCGCTGCTGAAGAAAATGTTCTCACGGGTGATCTGGCTGGCGCGCGGCCGGGCGGACTGACGGCCAGCCGGGCGTTATCGGGCGCAGAAATGCGCCGCCAATCCTTGTTCCAGCTCGTCCAGCAGCTGATAGCGGCGGCGATACTCGGCGCGCTTCTTGCTGGCAATCTCTTCGATCGGCTTGCGAGCGATGCGTTCGGGCAGCAGGAAATAGCCGCTGTCGAGCGGTTTGGCGCCCATCGACAGCCAGAACTGATCGTAATCGGCGTGCAGTTTGTCCTTCTTCTTACTCTGGTAACGCCAGTTTTGATAGATATGGGTGGCGTTGCCGACCGCCACGATCTGGCGGATACCGAGGTGCCGCGCCAGCGTGCAGATGCCTTCCAGCACCAGGCGTTTGGGGAACAGGCCGTGACACTCTTTGGTGGTGTGCTGGATCTCGGCGTGCGGCACCTCATGGTTGGCGCCCTGCAGGCCGCCGATGAACAGCGTGGGTTGCTGCTGATAATGCATCAGCGCAAAGGTGATCTCCGCCAGCATCACGCCGTTGGCGTTGCGCAGCAGCAGCGTGGCTTCCCCTTCCTTATTCAGCTTGTCGATCGCCGCCAGTTCCAGCGCGATCGGCGCTTCGTTTTTGCCCATCGCGCTGGCCAGCACGAAAGACTGCGGGCCGAGGTGGCCGAGGCGCATCTTCAGCGGCATGCGCTGCGCGATGAGATCGTAATGATCGCGCAGGGCGAACAGGCATTCGATCTTGCTCATGTTGGCCGCCAGATACGGGCGATGCAGTTTGCACGGCAGGTTCGGCTGCGCGCTCAGGATCTCTTCCAGCAGCGGGTTGCTGGCCAGGGTGCTGAGCAGGCCGCTGGTAGTGCGCCAGTTGAGCAGCGAACGGCCGAGAAACTTCAGGCGAAACGAGGTTTTTTTCCAGGCGTTGCTCGGTGCCTTTTCGCCATTGATCAGCGCCGTCATCAGTTGCCAGCCGTTAAGCGGCCGGGCGGAGGCGAGTGGGTAGCTGAGCTGTGACATGATGAAATCCTTGGCTGTATTGAATGGCGCTATTTCATCAAGGCTTCACTAAACGGGAGTTCAATGCTGAACTGTAACCAGGCGTGTCTCCACATTGTGTTGAGCTAAGGTTTAGTTATTCCCTACGGTGCGTGCTAATTTAGCTCCGCCGCCGCAATGGGCGGTTGATATTCACAAGCACAGGCAGGTCAATTTTGACAGGGTTTAAAGGACATAAACGCCGCTGGATACTCGTTCTGGCGGTCATTGCGGCGCTTGCCGCGGCGGCCGTTTGGCACTTTCGCCATCCGGCGCCAACCGATTTCAAAACGGTAAAGGTCACCCAGCGCGATCTGCAGCAGAACGTGTTGGCGACCGGCCAACTGGACGCGGTGCGCAAGGTCGACGTCGGCGCGCAGGTCAGCGGACAGCTGGAAAAGCTGTATGTCGAGATCGGCGACAAGGTGAAGAAAGGCCAGTTGCTGGGGGTTATCGATCCGCAACAGGCGCAGAACAGCATCCGCGAAGGCGAGGCGACGCTGCGTGAACTGCATGCGCAACTGCTGCAGGCGCAGGCCGAACAGCAGCTGGCGGCGGTCACGCTGCAGCGCAACCAGGCGCTGGCCAAGCTGCAGGCGGTGTCGCGCCAGGATCTGGATCAGGCGGCGACGCAGCTGGCGGTGAAGAAGGCGCAGGTGGGCACCATCAATGCTCAGATCGCGCGGAACCAGGCCAGCCTGGATACCGCCAAGATCAACCTGGCCTATACCCGCATCGAGGCGCCGATGGATGGCGACGTGGTGCAGATCACCACGCTGCAAGGCCAGACGGTGATCGCGGCGCAGCAGGCGCCGAACATTCTGACGCTGGCGGATCTCGGCACCATGCTGGTGAAGGCGCAGGTATCGGAGGCCGACGTCATTAACCTCAAGCCGGGTCAGAAGGCCTGGTTCACGGTGCTGGGCGATCCGACCCGGCGCTTCGACGGCGTGCTGAAAGACATTCAGCCGACGCCGGAAAAGGTCAACAACGCCATCTTCTATTATGCGCGTTTCGAAGTGCCCAACCCGGAAAGGTTGCTGCGCTTGCAAATGACGGCGCAGGTGCATATTCAGCTGGCCGGCGTCGAGCAGGCGCTGGTGATCCCGCTGGCGGCGCTGGGCGATCAGATCGCCGACAATCGCTACCACGTCTCGGTGCTGAAACAGGGCAAGGAAGAGAAGCGCGAGGTGGCTATCGGCCTGCGCAACAATATCGACGTGCAGATCCTCAGCGGCCTCGAGGCGGGCGATGAGGTGATCGTCAGCCGCGGCGGCGTGGAGGCCGGCTGATGGCGGCGCTGTTGCAGCTGAGCGGCATCCGCCGCAGCTACCGTTCCGGCGAGCAGACGGTGGAGGTGCTGAAGGGGATCAGCCTGAGCATTGAAGCCGGTGAAATGGTGGCGATCATGGGGGCCTCCGGCTCCGGCAAATCGACGCTGATGAACATTCTCGGCTGTCTGGACAAGCCGAGCGCCGGCGTGTATCGGGTGGCCGGGCAGGATGTGGCCACCCTGAGCGACGATGCGCTGGCGCAGCTGCGGCGCGAGCATTTCGGCTTTATCTTTCAGCGCTATCATCTGCTGCCGCACCTGAGTGCGGCGCACAACGTCGAAGTGCCGGCGGTGTATGCGGGGCTGGGCAAAGCGGCGCGGCGCGAACGGGCGGTGGCGCTGTTGCGGCGTCTGGGGCTGGGGGAGCGCGTCAACTACCGGCCGAGCCAGCTTTCCGGTGGCCAGCAGCAGCGCGTCAGCATCGCCCGCGCCCTGATGAATGGCGGGCAGGTGATCCTGGCGGATGAACCGACCGGCGCGCTCGACAGCCACTCCGGCGAAGAAGTGATGGCGATCCTCAAACAGCTGTGCGCCCAGGGCCACACCGTGATCCTGGTGACCCACGATCCGGCGGTAGCGCGCCAGGCGGAGCGGATCATCGAGATCCGCGACGGCGAGATTATCGCCGATTCGCGTCCGGCACCGCAGGAGAATGCGCAGGCCAAGCCGCTGGCGCTGGCCGCGGCGGCGGCTTCCTGGCGGCAGGTGGGCGGCCGTTTCCGCGAGGCGCTGGTGATGGCCTGGCGTGCGATGGCGGCCAACAAGATGCGCACCGCGCTGACCATGCTTGGCATCATTATTGGCATTGCCTCGGTGGTGTCGATCCTGGTGATCGGCGACGCCGCCAAGCAGATGGTGCTGGCGGATATCAAATCCATCGGCACCAACACCGTCGACATCTACCCCGGCAAGGACTTCGGCGATGACGATCCGACCTACCGGCAATCGTTGAAATACGGCGATCTCGATGCGCTGCGCGAACAGCCTTACATCAGCGCGCTGTCGCCGAGCATCAGCAGCAGCATGCGGCTGCGCTTGGGCAACGTCGACGCGGCGGCCAACGTCAACGGCGTCAGCGAGCAGTTCTTCCGCGTGTACGGCATGAGCTTTACCCAAGGCGTCGGCATCGATCCGCTGCAGGTGCAGTCGCAGGCGCAGACGGTGGTGATCGACGCCAATACCCAGCGGCGGCTGTTCCCGCACCAGAAGAACGTGGTGGGCGAGGTGATCCTGGTAGGCAATATGCCGGCGACGGTGGTCGGCGTGGCCAAGGAGAAGCAGTCGATGTTCGGCAGCAGCAAGACGCTGAACGTGTGGGTGCCTTACAGCACCATGGCCAACCGGCTGATGGGCAACAATTATTTTGACTCGATCACCGTGCGCATCCGCGACGGTTACGACAGCAAGGAAGCGGAACAGCAGCTGTCGCGCCTGTTGACGCTGCGCCACGGCAAGAAGGACTTCTTCACCTATAACATGGACAGCCTGGTGCAAACCGCCGAGAAAACCACCCGCACGCTGCAGCTGTTCCTGACGCTGGTGGCGGTGATTTCGCTGGTGGTCGGCGGTATCGGCGTGATGAACATCATGCTGGTGTCGGTGACCGAACGCACGCGCGAGATCGGCATCCGCATGGCGGTGGGCGCCCGTTCCGGCGACGTGTTGCAGCAGTTCCTGATCGAGGCGGTATTGGTCTGCCTGGTGGGGGGCGCGCTGGGGATTACGCTGTCGTTCGCCATCGGTCTGGCGGTGCAGCTGGTATTGCCGGGCTGGCAGATCAGCTTCCCGCCGGCGGCGTTGCTGAGCGCGTTCCTTTGTTCCACCGGCATCGGGGTGGTGTTCGGCTATCTGCCGGCGCGCAATGCCGCGCGGCTGAATCCGATCGATGCGCTGGCGCGCGAGTAAGTAAAAGGCATAAAAAATGCCAGTCACACGGCGGCTGGCATTTTTATCGCAGTCACGGTCAATGCAGCGCGACGCTGCCGGAAGCGTTTAGGACAGCGCCTCGCTTTCCACCGGCACAATAAGGCTGGCATGGTTCCCTTTTGGCCCTTGATGCACGTCGAAGCTGACCTGCTGGCCCGCCTTCAACGTTCTGTAACCATCCATCTTGATGGTGGAATAATGCGCGAAAATATCTTCGCCACCGCCGGCTGGGCAGATGAAGCCAAAACCTTTGGCGTTGTTAAACCATTTAACAGTACCCGTCTCCATGCTTTTACATCCCTCGCAACGCTATTTTAAGTGAGATGAATAACTGATTTCGCACCCGCCGTGGGCGGGTAGCAGCGTGGACAAAGGGTGGTTAAAAGACCACCAGCCACGAATTTACACTCTAGAGCAAATGATCGGGCCGTCAAGGGATCGGCTTTTGTCGGCGGGGAGCAGTTCACCAAAGTTTGAAGCAGGTAACGCTATTGCCACGATTCAGTCACAATTGGCCCGTTTTTTTGCGCACGTTACAGTGCGGCGGGACGAAGCCGAAGATGATAAAATAGTAACTATCCCCCACTTTGAATAACCGAAACCTGCCCCCATATAAGAGGGCAGAGCAGAGAAGATGAGCAGCGATGGGCAATAACAACGACTGGCTAAACTTTGAACACTTGGCCGAAGAAAAACAAATCGATGCGGTAAAACCGCCGTCTATGTATAAAGTTATACTTAACAACGACGATTACACACCGATGGAATTTGTGATTGACGTTCTGCAAAAGTTCTTTTCTTATGATATTGAACGCGCAACGCAACTGATGCTCACGGTCCACTATCAAGGCAAGGCGATCTGTGGTGTTTTTACCGCCGAGGTGGCGGAAACCAAAGTCGTCCATGTGAACCGGTACGCAAGGGAGAACGAGCATCCGTTGCTTTGTACGCTGGAAAAAGCCTGAATAAGGCAATCTATTGGGGAGGTGCTTATGCTCAATCAAGAACTGGAACTCAGTCTCAACATGGCTTTCGCCAGGGCGCGTGAGCACAGACACGAGTTTATGACCGTGGAGCACCTGTTGCTGGCGTTGCTGAGCAACCCTGCCGCGCGAGAAGCGCTTGAGGCATGTACGGTGGATCTGGCCGCGTTGCGCCAGGAGCTGGAAGCCTTCATCGAACAAACCACACCGACGCTGCCCGCCGGCGAAGAAGAGCGCGACACTCAGCCGACGCTCAGCTTCCAGCGCGTGCTGCAGCGCGCGGTCTTCCATGTGCAATCTTCCGGCCGCAGCGAAGTGTCCGGCGCCAACGTGTTGGTGGCCATCTTCAGCGAGCAGGAGTCGCAGGCGGCCTATCTGCTGCGCAAACACGACGTCAGCCGTCTCGACGTGGTGAACTTTATTTCACATGGCACGCGTAAAGACGAGCCGGGCCAAGCGCCGAATGCGGAAAACCCGGTGAACGAAGAGCAGTCCGGAGGGGAAGACCGTATGGAAAACTTCACCACCAACCTCAATCAGTTGGCCCGTGTGGGCGGCATCGATCCGTTGATCGGCCGCGATCGTGAGCTGGAGCGCGCGATTCAGGTGCTGTGCCGCCGTCGTAAAAACAACCCGCTGCTGGTCGGCGAATCCGGCGTCGGCAAGACCGCCATCGCCGAGGGCCTGGCCTGGCGTATCGTGCAGGGCGACGTGCCGGAAGTGATGGCGGACTGCACGCTGTATTCGCTGGATATCGGTTCACTGCTGGCCGGCACCAAATACCGCGGCGACTTCGAGAAGCGTTTCAAAGCGCTGCTCAAGCAGCTGGAACAGGATCAGAACAGCATTTTGTTCATCGATGAAATTCACACCATCATCGGCGCCGGCGCGGCTTCCGGTGGGCAGGTGGATGCCGCCAACCTGATCAAACCGCTGCTGTCGAGCGGCAAGATCCGGGTGATCGGCTCGACCACCTACCAGGAGTTCAGCAACATCTTCGAAAAGGATCGCGCCCTGGCGCGCCGTTTCCAGAAGATCGACATCACCGAGCCGACGGCGGAAGAGACCGTTCAGATCATCAACGGCCTGAAGGCCAAGTATGAAGCGCACCACGACGTGCGTTATACCGCCAAGGCGATCCGCGCCGCGGTGGAGCTGTCGGTGAAATACATCAACGATCGTCATCTGCCGGACAAGGCGATCGACGTGATCGATGAGGCGGGCGCCCGCAGCCGGTTGATGCCGGCCAGCAAGCGCAAGAAAACCGTCAACGTGGCCGATATCGAATCCGTGGTGGCGCGCATCGCTCGCATCCCGGAGAAAACCGTGTCGGCCAGCGATCGCGACGTGCTGAGAAACCTGGGCGATCGCCTGAAGATGCTGGTGTTCGGCCAGGATCAGGCGATCGAAGCGTTGACCGAAGCGATCAAGATGAGCCGCGCCGGTCTGGGCCACGAGCGCAAGCCGGTCGGTTCCTTCCTGTTCGCCGGGCCGACCGGGGTCGGGAAAACCGAGGTCACCGTACAGTTGGCCAAGGCGATGGATATCGAGCTGCTGCGTTTCGACATGTCCGAGTACATGGAGCGGCATACCGTCAGCCGTCTGATCGGCGCGCCTCCGGGCTATGTCGGTTACGATCAGGGCGGGCTGCTGACCGATGCGGTGATCAAGCATCCGCATGCGGTGGTGCTGCTCGATGAGATCGAGAAGGCGCATCCGGACGTGTTCAACCTGCTGCTGCAGGTGATGGACAACGGGACGCTGACCGACAACAACGGCCGCAAGGCGGACTTCCGCAACGTGATCCTGGTGATGACCACCAACGCCGGGGTACGGGAAACCGAACGCAAATCGATCGGCCTGGTGCAGCAGGACAACAGCACCGACGCGATGGAAGAGATCAAGAAGGTGTTTACGCCGGAGTTCCGCAACCGTCTGGACAACATCATCTGGTTCAACCATCTGTCTACCGAGGTGATCCAGCAGGTGGTCGACAAGTTCATCGTCGAACTGCAGGCGCAGCTGGATGCGAAGGGCGTCTCGCTGGAAGTGAGCGACGAAGCGCGCGACTGGCTGTCGGTGAAGGGCTACGACCGTGCGATGGGGGCTCGCCCGATGGCGCGCGTCATGCAGGAGAACCTGAAAAAACCGTTGGCCAACGAACTGCTGTTCGGCTCGCTGGTGGACGGCGGTTCCGTGAAGGTCGAGCTGGACAAGGACAAGAAACAGCTGACCTACCACTTCCTCAGCGCCGCCAAACGCAAGGCGGACGAGGGCGCGGTACACTAAGGCTGCCTTCAGGCAAAGAAAAAGCGATGCTTCGGCATCGCTTTTTTTATGGGTGAGATTCACCGTACAACAGAAACGAGTGAGCCCTCTCAGTTTACCTGCGCACCTGCAACCCGTTGTGTAACGTCGCTGCGGGGGTAAACGGAAAGGGCTCCCGAGGGATTACATCCTCGATGCCGCCAGCGTGTGGCGCGCGGTGAGCCGATTAACGGCTACGGAAGACAATGCGGCCTTTGCTCAGGTCGTACGGGGTCAGCTCTACAGTGACTTTGTCGCCCGTCAGGATGCGGATATAGTTTTTACGCATTTTACCGGAGATGTGTGCGGTTACCACGTGCCCGTTTTCCAATTCAACGCGGAACATGGTGTTCGGCAGCGTATCAAGAACGGTGCCCTGCATTTCAATATTGTCTTCTTTGGCCATCGAATCCTCTAGGTCTAACTACCTTAGTTTTTAACCGGCAAGATAATGCCGAAAAACCCCCATTATGTAAAGATGTGTCGGTGAACATTGCACCGTTTCCACCAATTAGTTTACTGGAGAGGGCGGTTCAACCGGCTGTGGGGATATGACTTGCTGCTCCCAGCACGCCAGCGCCAAAGGCCGCCGTTGAAGGGTGCTGAGCTGCTGCAAAAATTGACGGCGCGGAATTTCACGCGCGCCAAGGCGGGCAGTGTGAGCGTTCAGCACCTGGCAGTCAATCAATTCCCCGCCATAAGCGGCAAAATGGCGGCAAAAGGCCATCAATGCGCATTTTGAGGCGTTGGTGACGCGGCTGAACATCGATTCGCCGCAGAACAACGCGCCCTGCGCCACGCCGTACATGCCGCCGACCAGTTGATCATCCTGCCATACCTCCACCGAGTGCGCGTAGCCGAGGCGGTGCAGATGCTGATAGGCGCGCTGTACCTCCGGGCCGATCCAGGTGCCTTCATCCGGCCGATGGGCGCAGGCGGCGATCACCGCGGCGAAGTTGTGGTTGAGCGTGATGCGAAACGGATCGTGGCGCAAAAAGCGTTTCAGGCTGCGGTTGAGATGAAACTCTGTCGGGAACAGCACCGCACGCGGATCGGGCGACCACCACAGAATCGCTTCCCCCGGCGAATACCAGGGGAAAATGCCGCGCTCGTAGGCCGCCAGCAGCCGCGGCGCCGTCAGGTCGCCGCCGATAGCCAGCAGGCCGTTAGGGTCGCGCAGGGCGCCCTCAGGCGAGGGAAACGCTAGCGACTGGGGGGAAAGTTTAACGATGCGCATACAGGCTCTCTGCGTCCTCTACGGGCCGATTACGGCGCCAGGTTGCTGATACGGTTGCGAAAGCGGGCATAGCGGCCCTGCCGGCGCATCAGGGTGGCGTGATCGCCCTGTTCGACAATCCGGCCGTCGTCTATCACGCAAATGCGGTCGAGATGCTCCAGGCCGTACAGACGGTGCGTCACCAGGATCAGCGTTTTTCCCTGACAATGCCGGCGCAGCAGCGCCAGGATCTGCTGCTCGGTTTCGGCGTCCAGCCCTTCGGTCGGTTCGTCGAGCAGCAGCAGCGGGGCTGGGTGCAGCAGCGCGCGGGCGATGCCCAGACGGCGCTGTTCGCCGCCGGACAGCTGCCGGCCGCCTTCGCCCAGCCAGGCGTTCAGCCCGCCGTCGCTGTCCAGCAATTTGCCGAGCCCCACCTGCTGCAGTACCTCGCTCAGGCTAGCGTCGTCGGCGTCCGGCGCGGCCAGCCGCAGGTTTTCCCGCAGTGTATCGCTGAAGATATGCACCCGCTGGCTGACGACCGTGGTCATCCGACGCAGCGTGGTTTCATCATAATCCTCCAGCGGTTCGCCGTTGAGCAGAATGTTGCCGCCGTCGGTGCGCCAGGCGCGGGTCAGCAGCTGCAGCAGGGTGGACTTGCCGCAGCCGGTGCGGCCGAGCAAGGCGATGTGTTCGCCGGCCGCGACCTCGAGCGTGACGTCGCGCAGCACCGGTTGCGGCTGGTCGGGGTAGGTGAAACTCAGCTGCCGCAGGCTAAGCTGAGCGCGATCGGCGGCGGCCGGGCCGGTGGCAGGGAAGGTGACCTCCGGCTGACGATCGATGATCTGTTTGACCCGCGTGGCGGAGGCGATCACCTGGCCGAGATGCTGGAAGGCACCGGCGACCGGCATCAGCGCTTCGAACGACGCCAGCGCGGCGAAGACGAACAGTGCGATCAGCGCGCCGGGTTGGGTATCGCCGCCGATGCCGGCGGCGGTCAGCCACAGCAGCAGCGTCACCGTCAGCCCGCTGGCGAGGATCATCAACGCCTGCGCCTTGCCGCTCAGCGAGGCCTGCTGCCACTGGCGGCGTTGCCACCGCTGTTCGGTGGCGTTCAGCGTCTGGCGAAAGTCGTTGACGGCACCGAACACCACCAGCTCGGCCTGCCCCTGCAGCCAGGCGGTCAGGTCGGTTCGGTATTGGCCGCGCAGGGCGGTAAGCTGGCCGCCGATCGGCTTGCCGGCGCGATAAAACACCGGCGGCACCAGCAGCAGCAACAGTAACAGAATGCCGCCCAGCGTCAGGGCGAGCGCAGGATCGAGCCAGCTCAGGCCGTAGGTGACCACCAGGATCACCACCGCCGCGCTGATCAACGGCGAGATCACCCGCAGATAAAGATGATCCAGCGTGTCCACGTCCGCCACCAGGCGGTTGAGCAGCTCGGCCTGGCGGAAGCGGGCGATGCCGCCCGGCGTCAGCGGCAGGATCTTGCTGAAGGTGAACACCCGCAGATGCGACAGTACGCGGAAGGTGGCGTCGTGGCTGACGACTCGCTCGGCATAGCGCCCGGCGGTGCGGAAGATCGCCGCGCCGCGCACGCCGGCGGCCGGCAGCATGTAGTTGAAGGTCAACAGGCCCGCCAATCCGGCCAGCGACGAGGCGGCCAGGAACCAGCCGGAGAGTGCCAGCAGGCCGATGCTGGCCAGCAGAGTGACGATCGCCAAAAGGATGCCCAGGCTAATCAGCAGGCTATGGCGGCGATACAACGCCAAAAACGGCAGCAAAACGCGCATGATTAAAGCTCCCCGCGGCGATGGGCGATCAGAGTGGCAAACAGGCCCGGTTGGGCGCTGAGGGTGGCGTAATCGCCCCGTTGCACGATGCGCCCGTTATCCATCACCCAAATCTGATCGTAGTCTTCGGTATCTTCCAGCTGGTGCGTCACCAGCAGGGTGGTTTGCTGATGCGAAGCGGCATTCAACGCCTGCATCACCCGCTGTTCGCTGTGGGCATCGAGGCTGGCGGCCGGTTCATCCAGCAGCAGCAGGCGGCGCGGACCGATCAGCGCCCGGGCGACCGCCACGCGCTGCGCCTGGCCGACCGACAGGCGAGCGGCGTTGTCGCCCACTTCGGTGTCGAGCCCCTGCGGCAGATAAGGGAGCAGTTCGCTGACGTAGGCGAGTTCCACCGCCTGCTGCAGCTGCGCTTCGTCGGCCTGCGGGCAGCCCAGCAGAATATTGGCGCGCAGGGTTTGCGCCGGCAGATGCGGGTTCTGGCCGACCCAGCTCAGCTGCTGGCGCCAGGTTTCGGCGGACAGTTCACGCAGCTCAATGCCGTTGACGGTCAACGACCCGCGATAGGGCAGGAAGCCGAGCAGCAGATTCAGCAGCGAGCTTTTACCGGCGCCGCTCAGCCCGACCAGCGCCACGCGCTGCTGCGGTTGCAGGGTGAAGCTCAGCGGCCCGGCCAGCAGTACGCCGTTCGGCGACAGGATTTCCAACGCGTTCGCCTGCAGCGTCAGCGGTTGATCGGCGGGCAGTTGCCGCGTGCCGTTGCCCATCTGCTCGCCTTCGGCGCTGAGGAAGGTTTCCAGCGCTTCCGCCGCGCCGATCGCCTGCGCTTTGGCATGGTAGAAGGTGCCGAGATCGCGCAGCGGTTGGAAAAACTCCGGTGCCAGAATCAACACCAGAAAACCGGAAAACAGCGTCACGCCGAGGCCGTAGCTGCCGAAGTTGAGTTCGCCGAGGTAGGAAAAGCCGAAGTACACCGCCACCACGGCGATGGAGATCGAGGCGAAGAACTCCAGCACGCCGGAAGAGAGGAAGGCCAGGCGCAGCACTTCCATGGTGCGGCTGCGGAAGTCTTCGGAGGATTTGGCGATCTGCGCGGTTTCGGCCTGCGCGCGGTCGAACAGCCGCAGGGTGTCCAGGCCGCGCAGGCGGTCGAGGAAGTTGCCGCTCAAGCGCGCCAGCGCCACGAAGTTGCGGCGGTTGGCGTCGGCGGCTCCCATGCCGACCAGCGCCATAAACAGCGGGATCAGCGGCGCGGTTGCCAGCAGAATGATGCCCGCGGCCCAATTGATCGGGAAGACGGCGATCAAAATCAGCAGCGGGATGAAAACCGCCAGATACATCTGCGGCAGATAGCGCGAGTAATAGTCCTGCATATCCTCGATCTGTTCGACGATGATGCTGGCCCAGCTGCCCGCCGGTTTGCCCTGGATCCAGGCCGGGCCGAGCTGCTGCAGCTTATCCAGCACCTGTTGGCGCATGCGCTGGCGGATCACCTGCCCACACAGGAAACCAATCCGTTCCCGCAGCCAGCTTAACAGCGCCCGCAGCGCGAACGCGGCGGCCAGCCAGATAAACGAAGGGATCAGCTGTTCGCGCGGGGTATGTTCGATGATCAGGGCGTGCAGCAGGCTGGCCAGCAGCCAGGCCTGCGCCACGATCAGCAGGCCGCTGAACAGCCCCAACAGCATGGAAAGGCGCAGCCAACGCTGCGCTAACGAACTCTGGGTTTTAAGCCAACGGGTTAACTGTTGCTGTCTGGTTTTTTTCATCAGATATGCGTCTGCATCGCCGGCGCCCGTTTGTTACGGGCTGGGTTAACGTACTGTTAAATAATAGTGTTTGGCGCAATCGGCGGCAAACAAGCGAGGTCCCATGTTACCTCGTCACCCGGCAGACTGAAAATAATAAAGCGGCCAAATGTGGCTATAACAGACGCGTTACCGACTATTTGACTTCCTCACTCGCGGCCTCGGCTTCCAGAGCGGCGCACACCGACGCTCGCTCTGCGATCCGCGCCACATAATGCTGGAGCGGCGGCCACTCGCTCAGCGAAATCTCGAAGCGCGCCATCCAGCGCAACACGGTAAACAGATAAGCGTCTGCGACGCTGAAATGCGTTCCCAGCAGATAAGTTTGTGGTGCCAAAGCTTGCGCGATATAACCCAATCGCCGCCTCAACTTGTCGCGCAGCAACGCCTTGGCGCCGTCGGGCAGGGCGTCATTGAATAAAGGGGCGGCGCCGGCATGGATCTCGCTGGTGATGAAATTAAGCCATTCCTGCAGCCGTACCCGCTCAAAGGCCGTCGGTGGCGGCGCCAGCCGGCGCTCTGGGCGCAGGTCGGCGAGGTATTGAACGATAGCGGAGCCTTCGGTGATCACATTGCCATCGTCCAGTTGCAGGGCGGCGACGTAACCTTTGGGGTTGATGCGATAGAAATCCTCACCGTCGGCGCAGCGCTTGCTGCGATTGTTCACCCTGATCAGGGTGAAGGGGAGCGCTAATTCGCGCAGGACGATATGTGGGGCAAGCGAGCAGGCATCGGGAGCAAAATACAGCTTCATGCTATTTCCTTGTGGGTCAATGAGAACGCTTGCCACAGCATGCCGACGCGGGCACCGGCGGGAAAATGGAAATTTCAGAAAGCCGCTATTAGCTCAGCGACTGGCCAGAGTTTGCTCCTGTTCTCGCAGGTAACTCAGCAGGGTTTGGACGGGGAGCCGGGCCGCCGCCTCGGATGAGCACGCGAGGCCGAAACGGCGATAAATCGGCGCAACGAGCGGCAGAGCGCAAACCCCAAGCGCGTCGGGCGGGATCACGGACGCGGGCATCAGCGCGACGCCCGTGCCTTCCCTGACCAGCGTCAATGCCGTTTGCCAATCGCTGACGGTGGCGCGGATATCGGCCAGCGCCAGGCCCGACTGCTGCGCCAAGCTTTGCGCATTGAGATCGCACCCGCCGGTCGCCAGGATAAAAGGCAGCCGGAACAGGGCATCCAGCGCCACCGGCCGCCGCGCTCGCGCCAGCGGATACGCGCTGGGCACGACCGCCAGCCAGGCATCCTCTCCCAAAGGGAAGCACTGCCGCTCCGGCGCCGGATTGAGCACCACGCCGATGTCTGCCGTCGCCGATGTTAACCAGCTCTCCACTTCGTGATCGGTGCCCTCGAGCGTAATCAGCTCAATGTCGGGGTACAGACGGCGAAATTTACGCAGCAGCGGCGGCAACAGCTTGCTGAATGCCGACGGGAAACTGGCCAGGCGTATTTTGCCCGCGTGTGCGTTGCCGGCTTGTTGCGCACACTGCTGAATGGCCCGCAGTGCTTCCAACATCGTGCGGGCATGGGCGACGATCTGCTGGCCGCTTTGGGTCAGGACGACATTGTGCGGTTGGCGCACCAAAAGCCGGGTGCTCAGCATTGTCTCCAGTTGAGCGATGGCCTGGCTGGCGGCAGACTGCGTCATACCGCAGATCGCCGCAGCCTGAGTGATGGTGCCGTTGTCGGCGACGGCAACCAGCAGGCGCCAGTGAAGAAGATTATGCATCGGCGTGCATCCTCTTGAGGAGCGAAGACAAAAAAAGCGGCTCGAGAGCCGCTTTTTGCTGGTGGCGAGAAAGCCTTAGCAGACTTCTGCGCCGGCGATGCCGTCCAGGTAACGCTCTGCGTCCAGCGCCGCCATGCAACCGGTGCCGGCGGAGGTGATCGCCTGGCGGTAAATGTGATCCATCACGTCGCCTGCGGCGAAGACGCCGGGGATGGTGGTTTGGGTCGCATTGCCGTGAATGCCGGACTGCACCTTGATGTAGCCGTTTTCCAGCTCCAGCTGGCCGCCGAAGATGCCGGTGTTCGGGCTGTGGCCGATGGCGATGAACACGCCGGCCAGTTCCAGTTCGCGGGTTTCGTTTTCCGCTTTGGTGCTGCGGATACGCACGCCGGTCACGCCCATTTCATCGCCCAGCACTTCGTCCAGCGTATGGTCGGTGTGCAGCACGATATTGCCGCTTTTCACTTTTTCCATCAGCCGGTCGATCAGGATCTTCTCCGAACGGAAGCTGTCGCGGCGGTGGATCAGGTGAACCTCGGCGGCGATATTGGACAGGTACAGCGCTTCTTCAACGGCGGTGTTGCCGCCGCCGACCACGGCGACTTTCTGGTTGCGGTAGAAGAAACCGTCGCAGGTCGCACAGGCGGAAACGCCTTTGCCCTTGAACGCGTCTTCGGAAGGCAGGCCAAGGTAGCGGGCGGAGGCGCCGGTTGCGATGATCAGCGCGTCGCAGCTGTATTCACCGCTGTCGCCGAACAGGCGGAACGGACGCTGCTGCAGATCGACGCTGTTGATGTGATCGAAGACGATTTCAGTCTGGAACTTCTCCGCATGCTCGCGCATGCGCTCCATCAGCGCCGGGCCGGTCAGGCCTTCGGCGTCGCCCGGCCAGTTTTCCACTTCGGTGGTGGTGGTCAGCTGGCCGCCTTGTTCCATACCGGTGATCAGCACCGGGCTCAGGTTGGCGCGCGCCGCGTAAACGGCGGCGGTGTAACCGGCCGGGCCGGAGCCCAGAATCAGTAATTTGCTATGTTTAGCCGTGCCCATGAATAACCTCTTTATTCCACAATGGCGGACAATGGAACCGATTGTAGGGAAAATGGCGCAGTAAAAAAAGCGCCGGGCGACGTTGTTAACGATTTGTATGATAGTTGTCGCCTATTAATGCACCCGCTGTCGGCAAATCGTACGCTGAACGCAGAAATTTACCTTATCAAAGCCGCATTCGGCTGCCGAATCGCCAACCGCGCAAAAACGGCGCCTTCTGCGACTTCAGCCGCTCCCTGCCGGGGTTTATCTGCCAGCGATTCATAACCAAAAATGGGATGCAGACTTTTCGTGACGGTACGTTGTTCTGATTTTGCTTCTTTTACTTTGACAATCCGCTGCGCATTTGCGAAAACATCATAGGAAGAAGAAATTATCCCCGTAACACCAGCAAATCGTACGTATTTGCGCCGCGAGGCGGCAATGCGCGGTGGATGTGCGGAGCAGGGCGCGCAAGCGTTTGCAGATTTTTTCTCGACCTAAACGTCGTTACCGGCGTCGCGCGGGGTTGGACAGACAGGCTGCGCGGCGTGGAATGATGGTAGTGAAGAAGCATATGACAGGCATCGGGTCTTCGCTTGGAACGAACCCTTACACATTGACGTTGGCTAGGGTGTGGCAAGTGCACGGAAGAAAATAAGAGAGACAATAATAATGGCAGACAACAAGAAACGCCCGGGTAAAGATCTTGACCGTATCGACCGCAACATCCTGAATGAGCTGCAGAAGGATGGGCGTATTTCGAACGTCGAGCTTTCGAAGCGCGTGGGGTTATCCCCGACACCATGTTTAGAACGCGTGCGCCGTCTCGAGCGCCAGGGTTTCATTCATGGCTATACCGCATTGCTCAACCCGCATTATCTGGATGCGTCCCTGCTGGTTTTCGTGGAGATCACGCTGAACCGCGGCGCGCCGGATGTGTTTGAGCAATTCAACTCGGCAGTGCAGAAGCTTGAAGAAATTCAGGAGTGTCATCTGGTTTCCGGCGATTTCGACTACCTGTTGAAAACCCGCGTACCGGACATGTCGGCTTACCGCAAACTGTTGGGTGAAACCTTGCTGCGTTTGCCGGGGGTCAACGACACCCGTACCTACGTAGTGATGGAAGAAGTGAAACAGAGTAACCGTCTGGTTATCAAAACACGGTAAGGTGCAGGTGCAAAACCTGATTAAATTGGTTACACTCCTGTTTATTCATACAGTTTCGGCGCCGGGGAAGCTTCTCGGCGCTGTTGCTATGTCAGCTAACAGGAACCTGGAGAGCCTTTCTTGAGCCAGGAATATACAGAAGATAAAGAAGTTACCCTGAAAAGACTCAGCAGTGGCCGGCGTTTGCTGGAAGCTGTGCTTATCGTGGTAGCGATTTTTGCCGTTTACCTCATGGCTGCGCTGGTCAGCTTCAACCCGTCTGACCCAAGCTGGTCACAGACCGCATGGCATGAGCCGATTCACAATTTGGGCGGCGGTGTTGGGGCCTGGTTGGCCGACACGCTGTTCTTCACCTTCGGGGTGCTCGCCTACGCGATACCGCCGATCATGCTGGTCCTGTGCTGGGCGGCCTATCGCCAGCGCGGCAACAGAGACTACATCGACTATTTCGCGCTCTCCCTGCGCCTGATCGGCACCCTGGCGTTAGTGCTTACCTCCTGTGGGTTGGCGGCGCTGAACGTTGACGATCTCTATTACTTCGCTTCCGGTGGCGTGATCGGCAGCCTGCTGAGCAACGCCATGTTGCCGTGGTTCAACGGCATCGGCGCCACGCTGGCGCTGCTGTGCGTGTGGGCGGCGGGGCTGACGCTGTTTACCGGCTGGTCCTGGCTGGTGATCGCCGAGAAGATCGGCGGTGCTGTGCTGGGCGTCGCGACGGTGATGACCAACCGCTCGCGCCGCGAAGAGCGCTATTTCGAGGATGACGAACGTTACGTTGACGACGAGCCTGAGCAGGCAGGGAAGGGCGCCGCAGCCGCGGTTGCCGCAACCGCCGCCGGAGCCGCGGCCGCCGATGACGACGTGCTGTTCTCCGCGCCTTCGGTCACCGAAAGCGCCAAAGAGGCAGCGGAAGACGCCGCCGATCCGTTGCTCAGCGGCCTGCGAGCCGACGATGGTGAGGTTGAAGCCGACGTCGCGCCAATCGCGCCGGCGGCTTCGCCTGCACCGGCGTTGACGGCAGAGATCCACGAGCCCGTTGCCGCACCGATCGCCACACAGGCGCCGTCGGTAACGGTGGCGCCGGCCGCGCCGACCTCGGTTAATCAGCACCCGGTGAGCGCCCCGGCGCAAGACGCCACGCCGCCGCTGTATTCCTTCGAAATCCCGGAAGAAACGCCTGCGCCTAAGGCGACGCGTCCCGTCGACCCTTATCGGGACGACGATGAGCCGCGCCTGGGCAATTGGCAAGAGCCGGCTGCGCCGCAGCCGCCGGCGCGTTCTCCCTTTGATTTTACTGCCGCGCAGCGCGACAGTGCCGACGTCAGCGGAGCGGGTGGTTTCAGCGCCACCGGCGCCAAGCCACAGCTGGATACGGCAGCCGCTGCCGCTGCGGGCGCCGCAGCGGCGACCTTCATGCCGGCTTTCACGGCCACCAGCGACGGCAATCCGCAGGTTAAACAGGGCATCGGCCCTGAGCTGCCTCGGCCGAATCCGGTACGTATTCCGACGCGCCGCGAGCTGGCTTCTTACGGCATCAAGCTGCCTTCGCAGCGTGCGGCCGAGCAGGAACAGCGCCAGGCCGAGGTGGAGCCTCAGCAGCCGACGGCGGTGAGCCCGCAGGAAGAAGAGGCGCTGCAGGAAGCGGCGCTGCGTCAGGCGTTTGCCGAGCAGCAAAGCCAACGCTACGGTGAAACCTATGCGCCGGAGCAAGATGACGAAAGCGCCCTGCAGGAAGCTGAGCTGAGCAAGGCGTTTGCCGAACAGCAGAGCCAACGTTATGGCGAAGGTTATCAACAGAACGACGAAGAGGCGCTGCAAGAGGCCGCGCTGCGCCAGGCGTTCGCCGAGCAGCAGCAGGCACGCTACGGCCAGCAAGAACCGGCCCCGCAGGCGCCGGCTGCCAGCCCGGTCGATACCCGCAATGCTTTCAGCTTCTCGCCGATGGCGGATTTAGTGGACGATGGCCCGAGCGAGCCGATGTTCACGCTGTCCCCGCAGCTTGAAGAGCGCATTGAACAGCAAAGCGAGCAAGAGGACGACGTGCCGTTCGGCCAGTTTGAGCCTGCCGCGCCGGTTGCCCAACCTCAGCAACCGCACTCGCAGCCTCAACAGTACCAACAGCCGCAGCAACAGCAGTATCAACAGCCGTCGCAGCCGCAATATCAGCAGCCGCAGCAACCGGTGCAGCAGCCGCCTCAGCAAACTCAGGCCGAGCAACATCCGGCGATGGACAGCTTGATTCACCCGTTCCTGATGCGCAACGATCAGCCGCTGCAGAAGCCGACCACGCCGCTGCCGACGCTGGATCTGCTGACCGAAGCGCCGAAAGAGGTGGAGCCGGTCGACTCCTTCGCGCTGGAACAGAAGGCGCGCCTGGTGGAGGCCAGCCTGGCCGATTACCGCGTGAAAGCCGATGTGGTGGACATCCTGCCGGGGCCGGTCATCACCCGCTTCGAGCTGGATCTGGCGCCGGGCGTTAAAGCGGCGCGTATTTCCAACCTGTCGCGCGATCTGGCGCGCTCGCTGTCGACTTCGGCGGTGCGCGTGGTGGAAGTGATCCCCGGCAAGCCTTACGTCGGTCTGGAGCTGCCGAATGCCAAGCGGCAGACGGTGTACCTGCGCGAAGTGCTGGATTGCCCGGCCTTCCGTGACAACCCGTCGCCGCTGTCCATCGTATTGGGTAAGGACATCTCCGGCGAGCCGGTGGTGGCCGATCTGGGTAAAATGCCGCACTTGCTGGTCGCCGGTACCACCGGTTCCGGTAAGTCGGTCGGGGTCAACGCCATGATCCTGAGCATCCTGTATAAAGCCACGCCGAAAGAAGTGCGCTTTATCATGATCGACCCGAAAATGCTGGAGCTGTCGGTTTACGAAGGCATTCCGCACCTGTTGACCGATGTGGTCACCGACATGAAAGACGCCGCCAATGCGCTGCGTTGGTGCGTGGGTGAAATGGAACGCCGCTACAAGCTGATGTCTGCCCTGGGCGTGCGTAACCTGGCTGGCTACAACGAGCGAGTCGATCAGGCCGAAGCGATGGGGCGCCCGATCCCGGATCCGTTCTGGAAGCCGACCGACAGCATGGACATCACGCCGCCGGTATTGGAGAAAGAGCCGTACATCGTAGTGATGGTCGACGAATTCGCCGATCTGATCATGACGGTCGGCAAGAAGGTCGAAGAGTTGATCGCTCGCCTGGCGCAGAAAGCGCGTGCGGCGGGTATCCACCTGGTGCTGGCGACCCAGCGTCCGTCGGTGGATGTGATCACGGGCCTTATCAAGGCCAACATCCCGACGCGTATCGCTTTTACCGTGTCGAGCAAAATCGACTCCCGCACCATCCTCGATCAGGGGGGGGCTGAGTCCTTGCTGGGTATGGGTGACATGCTCTATCTGGCGCCGAACTCCTCAATTCCGGTGCGCGTACATGGCGCATTCGTGCGCGATCAGGAAGTGCACGCGGTGGTCAAGGATTGGAAAGCGCGCGAGCGGCCCCAATATAAAGAGGGCATTCTCAGCGGCGGCGAAGACGGCGAGGGCGGTGCCGGCGGCGGTATGGACGGTGACGAAGAGCTGGATCCGTTGTTTGACCAGGCGGTGGATTTCGTGGTGGATAAACGCCGCGCCTCCATCTCCGGCGTGCAGCGCCAGTTCCGCATCGGTTATAACCGCGCGGCGCGCATCATCGAACAGATGGAAGCGCAGGGCATCGTCAGCGAGCAGGGGCACAACGGCAACCGCGAGGTGCTGGCGCCGCCTCGGCACGATTGATGGTCGTTTAGCCATTGCAATTCAATAAGAAAGGGCCGCTTAAGCGGCCCTTGTGCAAAGAAGCGTAAACCCGTTTCTTCTCGGAACATTGGCCTACCGGCCGATCGCCGGCTTCGGGTAAAGTAACCGGGTAAAGGGTTGATTTGACCCGCACGGCGTCGCCCTGCGGTTAACGCATTTCATAAGGTATCTGGAATAATGAAAAAACTGTTAGTTGCCTGCTGTCTGCTTTCGGGATTCGCTTCTACCTCCGTGCTAGCCGATGCCGCGCAGGATCTGCAAAGTCGCCTGGCGAAGGTGAACAGTTTCCACGCCAGCTTCTCACAAACCGTGACCAGCGCCGACGGCGCCGCGGTGCAACAGGGGGAAGGCGAGCTGTGGGTGAAGCGGCCAAACCTGTTCAACTGGCATATGACGTCGCCTGATGAGAGCGTGCTGGTCTCCGATGGCCAGACCCTGTGGTTCTATAACCCGTTCGTCGAGCAGGTGACGGCGACCTGGCTGAAGAACGCCACCGGCAATACGCCGTTTATGCTGATCACCCGCAATAATGCCAGCGACTGGAAACAGTACAACGTGAAGCAAAAGGGCGATGATTTCGAGCTGACGCCGAAGTCCGCCAGCGGCAACCTGAAGCAGTTCGCCATCAGCGTGACCAACAGCGGTACCATTCGCAGCTTCGCTGCGGTGGAGCAGGATGGTCAGCGCAGTTCCTACACGCTGAAAAGCCAACAGAACGTCGCCGCCGATCCGGCCAAATTCAAATTTACCCCACCGAAGGGGGTGACGCTGGACGACCAGCGCCAGTGAGGTGCAAGTGAGTAATAATCTGTCGCTCGATTTTTCCCAGAACGAGTTCCAGCCGTTGGCCGCGCGTATGCGGCCGACCACGCTGGCGCAGTATATCGGCCAGCAGCATCTGCTGGCCGCCGGCAAGCCGCTGCCGCGCGCCATCGAGGCCGGGCAGCTGCACTCGATGATTTTATGGGGGCCGCCGGGCACCGGGAAGACGACGCTGGCAGAGCTGATCGGCCGTTACGGTCAGGCGGATGTCGAACGGATCTCCGCCGTGACCTCCGGTATTAAGGAGATCCGCGAGGCGATCGAACGGGCGCGGCAAAATCGCGACGCCGGCCGCCGCACCATCCTGTTCGTCGACGAAGTGCACCGTTTCAATAAGAGCCAGCAGGACGCTTTCCTGCCGCACATCGAAGACGGCACCATCACCTTTATCGGTGCCACCACCGAAAATCCGTCGTTCGAGCTGAACTCGGCGCTGTTGTCCCGCGCCCGCGTTTATCTGCTGAAGGCGCTGACCGCCGAAGATATCGGCCAGGTGCTGGATCAGGCGATGGGCGACAAGGCGCGCGGTTTTGGTGCCCAGAATATCGAGCTGCCGGCGGAAACGCGCCGCCTGCTGTCGGAGCTGGTGGGCGGCGACGCGCGCCGGGCGCTGAACAGCTTGGAAATGATGGCGGACATGGCGGAGTTAGACGCCAAAGGCGTGCGGGTGCTGACACCGGAGCTGCTGAAAGAGGTGTCGGGCGAACGCAGCGCGCGCTTCGACAACAAGGGCGACCGTTATTACGACCTGATTTCCGCGCTGCATAAATCGGTGCGCGGCTCGGCGCCGGACGCCGCGCTGTACTGGTATGCGCGCATCATTACCGCCGGCGGCGATCCGCTCTATGTGGCCCGCCGTCTGCTGGCGATTGCCTCTGAAGACGTGGGTAACGCCGATCCGCGCGGCATGCAGGTGGCGATCGCCGCCTGGGATTGCTTCACCCGCGTGGGGCCGGCGGAGGGCGAGCGCGCCATCGCGCAGGCGATCGTTTATCTCGCCTGCGCGCCGAAGAGCAACGCGGTCTACACCGCGTTCAAGGCCGCCATGCGCGACGCCAAAGAGCAGGCCGATTATGACGTGCCGGAGCACCTGCGCAACGCGCCGACCAAGCTGATGAAGGAGATGGGGCTGGGGGCGGAGTACCGTTACGCCCACGACGAACCCAACGCCTACGCCGCCGGCGAGAACTATTTCCCGCCTGAAATGGCCCATACGCGCTACTATCAACCGACCTCGCGTGGGCTGGAAGGGAAAATCGGCGAAAAGTTGGCATGGCTGGCTGAGCAGGATCAAAATAGCCCGACAAAACGCTACCGCTAGCGAGGCCGTTGCGGTAAGGTTAGCGGGTATCACTCTTCTTTTATGCGGCTATAAATCAGCCGCATAGAACAACAACACTTCTTTCAATAACAACAAGCACAGGATTAGCATGCTCGATCCCAATCTGCTGCGTAATGAGCTAGACGCAGTCGCCGTCAAACTGGCTCGCCGAGGCTTTAAACTCGATCTGGATCTGCTGCGTTCGCAGGAAGAACGTCGCAAAGTTCTGCAGGTAGAAACTGAAACGCTGCAAGCGGAACGCAACTCCCGATCGAAATCCATCGGCGCGGCCAAAGCGCGTGGGGAAGACATCGAGCCGCTGCGTCGCGAAGTGAACGAGCTGGGTGACAAGCTGGATGCCGCCAAGGCGGCGCTGGATGCGCTGCAGAGCGAGATCCGCGATTACGCCCTGACGCTGCCTAACCTGCCGGACGACGCCGTGCCGGATGGTAAAGACGACAGCGAAAACCTGGAAGTGACCCGCTGGGGCGAACCGCGCCAGTACGACTTCACGGTGCGCGATCACGTCGATCTGGGCGAAATGGCCGGCGGGCTGGATTTTGCCGCCGCGGTTAAGCTGACCGGTTCGCGCTTCGTGGTGATGAAAGGGCAAATCGCTCGCATGCACCGTGCGCTGTCTCAGTTCATGCTGGATCTGCACACCGAGCAGCACGGCTACCTGGAGGCCTACGTGCCTTACCTGGTCAACCACGCCACGTTGTACGGTACTGGCCAGTTGCCGAAGTTCGGCGAAGATCTGTTCCATACCCGTCCGCTGGAAGAAGAAGCCGACAGCAGCAACTATGCGCTGATCCCAACGGCGGAAGTGCCGCTGACCAACCTGGTGCGCGACGAGATCGTGGAAGAGGAATCTCTGCCGCTGAAAATGACCGCACACACGCCATGCTTCCGTGCGGAAGCCGGTTCTTACGGCCGTGACACCCGCGGTTTGATCCGCATGCACCAGTTCGACAAGGTTGAAATGGTGCAGATCGTTCGTCCGGAAGATTCGATGGATGCCCTGGAAGAGCTGACCGGCCACGCGGAAAAAGTGCTGCAGCTGCTGAACCTGCCTTACCGCAAGGTGCTGCTGTGCACCGGCGACATGGGCTTCGGCGCATGCAAAACCTACGATCTGGAAGTGTGGCTGCCGGCGCAGGATACCTACCGCGAAATCTCGTCCTGCTCCAACATGTGGGACTTCCAGGCACGCCGCATGCAGGCGCGCTGCCGCAGCAAAGCCGACAAGAAGCCGCGTCTGGTTCACACCCTGAACGGCTCCGGCCTGGCGGTTGGCCGTACGCTGGTGGCGGTGTTGGAAAACTACCAGCAGGCCGACGGCCGCATTCAGGTACCTGAAGTGCTGCGTCCATATATGGGCGGCCTGGAATACATCGGCTAAACGACAAACCACGAAAAAAGCGCCTGCGGGCGCTTTTTTTATGCCGAGAATTCAGCCCGTCGCCAGCGTATAAGCCTGTTGAATGTAGTCCGCCAGATGCTTGCTTTTCACCTCGTCGGGCGAGTGGAGCTTGATGTGCCGCCGATACTGGCCGTTGCCTTCGAGCTGGAGATAACGATCTTCCAATCGGTAGCCGTGGCCGAACTCCACCGTGACGTGGTGGCGATAGGCGAAAACGCCGCAGAAAAATTGGCTATGCGAGAACATGATGCCGCCGTATTTGACCGATTCGGTGACGCCGTTGCCGCTCGCCGCAGCGATCCGCCGCACCTGCTGCACAATGGCCAGCAGGTCACCTTGCGTACTGCCGATGTCCGCCAGCAGGGCCTCTACCGCCGCATCATTTGCCTGACTCATCTTGCCTCTTTGTCGTCAAATTCGCTCTGCGCTGAGCATAGCGCTTTTTCAGCCAGTTAGCCGGAAACAAATCGTGCGGTGGAATGATAAGAGGCGATTGACTTTTTTATCGCCAGTGGCATGATGCGCGCACTCTCATTGCGCGTTCGGTCACAATCTCACTATGTCCGCATACTCCCGCCCAGTGCTCTTATTGCTCTGCGGCCTCTTGCTGCTCACGGTATCCATTGCCGTTTTGAATACGCTCGTGCCTCTTTGGTTAACCCATGCTCAGCTGTCGACCTGGCAGGTGGGAATGGTCAGCTCCTCTTATTTCAGCGGCAACCTGTTGGGCACGCTGGTGGCGGGCAAACTGATCCAGCGCGTCGGCTTTACCCGCAGCTATCATCTTTCTTGCCTGGTGTTCGCCGCCGCGACCGCCGGCATGGTGCTGTCGATCGATTTTTGGAGCTGGCTGGGCTGGCGCTTCTTCGCCGGCGTCGGCTGCGCCTGGATTTGGGTGATCGTGGAGAGCGCGCTGTTGCGCAGCGGTAACCTGAGCAACCGCGGTCAGCTGCTGGCGGCCTATATGATTGTCTATTACCTCGGTACGGTGACCGGCCAATTGCTGTTGAGCATGACCTCGACGGAATTGCTGCACGTGGTGCCGTGGGTGACCGCCATCGTGATCAGCGCGATGTTGCCGATGCTGTTTGCGCGGGTCAACCGCCATGAAGACGAGCCGCAGCAGGCGGCAGTGTGGACAATGCTGAGACGCCGCAGCGCGCGCCTCGGCATCAATGGCTGCATCATTTCCGGCATCGTGCTCGGTTCGCTGTACGGCCTGATGCCGCTGTACCTCTCCCATCAGGGCATGAGCGACGCCAACGTCGGTTACTGGATGGCGCTGCTGGTCAGCTCAGGCATCGTCGGCCAGTGGCCGGTCGGGCGGCTGGCCGATCGTTACGGGCGTCTGCTGGTGCTGCGCATTCAGGTGTTCGTGGTGATCCTCGCCAGCGTAGCGATGCTCGGCAACTACGCCATGGCGCCTTCGCTGTTCATCCTCGGCTGCGCCGGCTTTACCCTGTACCCGGTGGCGATGTCCTGGGCCTGCGAGAAGGCGCTGCCGCACGAGTTGGTGGCGATGAACCAGGCGCTGCTGATGAGTTACACCATCGGCAGCCTGCTGGGCCCGTCGATGACGGCGCTGCTGATGCAAAACTACTCCGATCGCGTGCTGTTCGTGATGATCGCCGCCGTGGCGCTGGTTTACCTGCTGATGCTGCTGAAGAAGCAGAAGCCGGATCACCATCACACGCCGTTCGCCGCCGCCTGAGCATAAAAAAACCGGCCATGAGCCGGTTTTTCTTTGGCACTGCGCCAATCAGTAAATGACTTTGTGGCCGTAGCTTTCCAGGATGCCTTTGACGCGATCCATGGTCTCGGCCTTCGGCGGATGAACGCCGTCCAGCTTGTATTCTTCCCCCATCGCCACCCATTTGTGCTTGCCCAGCTCGTGGTAGGGCAGCAGCTCGATTTTCTCGATGTTGGTCATGTCTTTGGTGAACTCGCCCAGCAGGTGCGCCGACTTATCGTCGTCTGACCAACCCGGCACCACCACGTAGCGGATCCAGGTGCGCTGGTTGCGTTTCGCCAGGTAGCGGGCGAATTCCAGCGTGCGGTGGTTGGAGACGCCGACCAGGTTCTGGTGGATCTCGTCATTCATCTGTTTCAGGTCCAGCATCACCAGATCGGTGGTGTCCAGCAGCTCGTCGATCACCGGATCGTAGCGGCGCACGAAGCCATTGGTGTCCAGGCAGGTATTGATGCCTTCGGCGTGGCAGGCACGGAACCAGTCGCGCACGAATTCAGCCTGCAGGATCGCCTCACCGCCGGACGCGGTCACGCCGCCGCCGGAGGCGTTCATGAAGTGGCGGTAGGCCACCGCGTCTTTCATCAGCTCTTCGACGGTCACTTCTTTGCCGCCGTGGGTATCCCAGGTGTCGCGGTTATGGCAATAGAGGCAGCGCATCAGGCAGCCCTGGAAAAAGACGATAAAGCGGATCCCGGGCCCGTCGACGGTGCCGCAGGATTCGAAGGAGTGGATGCGACCAGTTACTGACATTGCGGGGTTTTCTCCAATATTGACTGTCAAACGCAGTCTAAAAATAGGCGCGTGGCCGCCGGCCAGGTATCTGCGATGCAGTGGCGGGGTGAGCCCGCCACCGGGGGTAATGATGCCTGTCGGCCAGTCAGTTGCCGGATAACTGTTTTGCCGGCTATCCATTCAGTATAGATGTCCGGCAAAACAGACTCTACAGAGTCAGGGGAGAGCGGTGGGAGAAAAGGGCCGGCAGAACCGGCCCTGTCGTTGGCACCGGGCGGTTTCCCGCCCGGTTGGCGTATTACATCGTTTGAGTGAAGGTACGAGTAATCACGTCCTGCTGTTGCTCTTTGGTCAGCGAGTTGAAGCGCACGGCGTAACCGGAAACGCGGATGGTCAGCTGAGGGTATTTCTCAGGGTTTTCCATCGCATCCAGCAGCATTTCGCGGTTCATCACGTTGACGTTCAGGTGCTGGCCGCCTTCGATGGAGGCTTCATGGTGGAAGTAACCATCCATCAGGCCCGCCAGGTTGGCTTTACGCACGTCGTCGTCTTTACCCAGCGCGTTAGGCACGATGGAGAAGGTGTAGGAGATCCCGTCTTTCGCGTAGGCAAACGGCAGTTTGGCTACCGAGGTCAGGGAGGCTACTGCGCCTTTCTGGTCGCGGCCGTGCATCGGGTTGGCACCTGGGCCGAACGGTGCGCCTGCGCGGCGGCCATCCGGGGTGTTACCGGTTTTCTTACCGTACACCACGTTGGAGGTGATGGTCAGTACGGACTGAGTCGGTACCGCATTGCGGTAGGTGCGCAGTTTCTGAATTTTCTTCATGAAACGTTCCACCAGGTCGCAGGCGATGTCATCGACGCGAGCGTCGTTGTTACCGAACTGCGGATACTCGCCTTCTACTTTGAAGTCGATGGCCAGGCCGTCTTCGTCGCGAATGGTGGTGACTTTCGCGTACTTGATGGCAGACAGGGAGTCGGCCGCCACGGACAGACCGGCGATGCCGCAAGCCATGGTGCGATAAACGTCACGGTCATGCAGCGCCATCAGCGCAGCTTCGTAGCTGTACTTGTCGTGCATGTAGTGAATGATGTTCAGCGCGGTCACGTACTGCTTGGCCAGCCAATCCATAAAGTGGTCCATGCGCGCCATGACTTTGTCATAGTCCAGCACTTCGTCCATCATCGGCGCTTCTTTCGGGCCGACCTGCATTTTCAGCTTTTCGTCAACGCCGCCGTTGATGGCGTACAGCATGGTTTTCGCCAGGTTGGCGCGGGCGCCGAAGAACTGCATTTGTTTACCGACGATCATCGGGCTGACGCAGCAAGCGATGGCATAGTCATCGTTGTTGAAGTCAGGGCGCATCAGGTCGTCGTTTTCGTACTGAACGGAAGAGGTGTCGATGGACACTTTCGCCGCGAATTTCTTGAAGTTCAGCGGCAGCTTCTCAGACCACAGGATGGTCATGTTCGGCTCCGGAGACGGCCCCATGGTGTACAGGGTGTTCAGGAAGCGGAAGCTGTTTTTGGTGACCAGGGTACGGCCGTCGACGCCCATACCGGCCAGGGATTCCGTTGCCCAGATTGGGTCGCCGGAGAACAGCTCATCGTACTCAGGGGTACGCAGGAAGCGCACCATACGCAGTTTCATCACCAGGTGGTCGATCAGTTCCTGCGCTTGTTCTTCGGTCAGTTTGCCCGCCTTGATGTCGCGCTCGATGAACACGTCGAGGAAGGTGGACACGCGGCCGAAGGACATGGCGGCGCCGTTCTGGGATTTTACCGCGGCCAGGTAGCCGAAGTAGGTCCACTGCACCGCTTCTTGCGCGCTGGTGGCCGGGCCGGAGATGTCGTAACCGTATTTGGCGGCCATCTCTTTGATCTGAGCCAGAGCGCGGTGCTGTTCAGCGATCTCTTCGCGCAGCTGGATGGTCATTTCCAGATCTTCGCCGTTTTCCAGTTTTTCCTGCAGCGATTTGAACTGGTTCAGTTTGTCGGCCATCAGGAAGTCGATACCGTACAGCGCCACGCGGCGGTAGTCGCCGATGATGCGGCCACGGCCGTAGGCATCTGGCAGACCGGTCAGCACGCCGGATTTACGGCAGTTCAGGATGTCTTTGGTGTAAACGTCGAATACGCCCTGGTTGTGGGTTTTACGGTATTCGGTGAACACTTTTTTCAGCTGCGGATCCAGTTCGCGGCCGTACACTTTGCACGAACCTTCGACCATTTTGATGCCGCCGAACGGGATCAGCGCGCGTTTCAGAGGGGCGTCGGTCTGCAGACCTACGATGGTTTCCAGCTCTTTGGCGATGTAACCCGCGTCGTGAGAAATGATGGTTGAAGCAACGTTGGTGTCGAAATCAACCGGCGCGTGAGTGCGGTTTTCCAGTTTGATCCCTTCCATAACCTTGTCCCACAAGGTGGTGGTGGCTTGAGTTGCGCCAGCCAGGAAGGATTCGTCACCCTCATAAGGCGTGTAGTTTTTCTGGATGAAGTCACGAACGTTGACTTCATTCTGCCAGTCACCCTTGCTGAAACCTTCCCAAGCGTTGGCTAATTTCTCGTTAAGTTCGGTCATTGTACACCTACCTTTGATTGTGGATTTCTAACTCTGCACGCGGTAACTCACAGCTTAGTGCTGTTCGCGGCCCCCGCGCAGATAAATTACCCAGTAAGTCAACCCAACCAGCAGACCGCCGCCGATAATGTTGCCGATGGTGACCGGAATCAGGTTGTCGATGATGAAATTGCTTACTGTCAGATGAGCGAATTGCTCAGGTACCGCCCCTACGGCTTGCCAGAACTCCGGCGTGGCGAAGTGTTTGACCACGATGCCCATAGGGATCATAAACATGTTGGCAATGCTGTGTTCGAAGCCGCTGGCGACAAACATCCCGACCGGCAGCACCATGGCGAGCATCTTGTCGGTCAGAGTGCGGCCGGAGTAGCTCATCCAGACCGCCAGGCAGACCATCAGGTTAGCCAGAATGCCGAGGCACACGGCTTCGATAAAGGTGTGATGCAGCTTGTGGTCTGCGGTTTGCAGGACATTCAGGCCCCACTGGCCGTTGGCGACCATATACTCGCCGGAGAACCAGATCAGCGCCACGAAGAACAGCGCGCCGACCAGGTTGCCGAGATAAACGTTCAGCCAGTTGGCGCCCAGCTGGCCCCAGCTGATACGGCCGCTGGCCTTGGCGATGACGATAAGTACGGTAGAGGTGAACAGGTCGGCGCCCGACACCACCACCAGCATTAACCCGAGAGAGAAGCAGATGCCGCCGACCAGTTTCGCCAGCCCGAAAGGCACGCCGGCGGTGCCGGTGGTCGCCGTGATGTAGAAGACGAAGGCGATGGAAATGAAGACACCGGCGGTGATCGCCAAATAAAACGTTTTCAGCGGATGTTTGGTGGCTTTATACACGCCGGCATCTTCAGCGATTTTCGCCGTGGCCGCAGGTAAAATCAGATCGAAGGGGCTGTCAGTTTTCAAACTAACTCTCGCTCTTAAGGGTTAAAACAACGCAATGAGATACTAGCAAAGCAGTATAGGGGAAAATTTGATTTGGATCATAAGGCGGGGAAGTAGAGCGGCAAAATGACGTGTTTTTTGTGTGGTTTTTATGGTTAATTTATTGATTTTTAAGTAAAAACATTTTTTTAATGTTTGCAAATTTTTTTGAATTCACCGGGTGGACGGCGTAGGGTAAAGTTAAATTTTTAGGCGTTTTGTCGCCGCGCAGCGCTGAAAGTTTAATTATCGGTTAATTATTATTTCACCGTCCGGCAACAATTGACGGTTTATTTATTTTTATGGTCGTTTAACCGCCAATTTTCCGGCGAGAAAATAAAAGCGAATGCGTTGAAATACACCGCAAAAATGAAAACGCCGCAGCGAAGTGCGGCGTTTGGCAGCAGGGGTACTCCCAAAGTGGCAGTACCCCCTGATGATGCTTAGGCCTTGGCCCAGTGGCGGCGTTTGGCCGCCTGCAGCTTCTCGTAGGCCGCCAGCAGCGCCTGATGGGCCGGCAGCGCTTTCAGATCGGCATCGACGGCGAACAGCCCGTTGAAGCGCGCTTCACCGCTGATGGCGGCGGAGGCGGCGTCGACCGCTTCCTGGCCGTACATCTTCACGAACGCGGTGTAGTACTGCGCCGCTTCGCGTTCAGGCTCCTGCGCCAGCAGCAGCAGCGTTTGCAGACAGCGGTAGTAGTTGCTGCGCGCCGGGCTCAGCACCGAGGCGTTGAAGTCCTGCGTCCATTCGGTCCAGATCAGCGCCTGATCCAGATCGCCACCCGCCAGCGCCAGCATCGACTTCAGCTCGCCCACGCGCAGGGTATGCCAGGCGTTGTCTTTGCCGCTGGCAATGCCCAGCAGTTCGCGTACGCGGGTGAAGTCGTCCAGCCCTTCGTCGTCCAACTGCTCGATCAGCGCCAGGTACTCTTCCGGCTCCCACTCGCTACCCGGCAGCGCCAGCAGCGTATCGCGCAGGTGCGCGCCCATGCTGTTGTTGGCCAGCAGCAGGTCTTCCGCCGGATAAATGTCGGACATGCCCGGCACGATGATGCGGCAAGCGTAGACGCCCAGGTGCTCGTAGTCGGCGATGTACACTTCCGCGTCTTCTTTGTCGAAGATGCTCATCAGGGTGGCGAACTCTTCCTGCGTGCTGCCGCTGAAGTTCCAGTCAACGAACGGGTAATCGGCGTCCTGTTTGAACAGATCCCAGGAGATCAGACCGCTGGAGTCGATGAAGTGCGTTTCCAGGTTGGTGTGTTCCGCCACTTCTTCGTCATCGAAGGTCGGTGCGGTGAACACGTCGAGATCTTTCAGGCTGCGGCCCTGCAGCAGTTCGGTCACCGTGCGCTCCAGCGCCACGCCGAAGTCCGGGTGCGCGCCGAACGAAGCGAAGCAGGTGCCGTTGGTCGGGTTGAACAGCACCACGCAAATGACCGGGTAGTTGCCGCCCAGCGAGGCGTCATAGGAGAGGATCGGGAAACCTTCCTCTTCCAGCTTGGCGATGGCTTCCACCACGCCCGGGTAGCGGTTCAGCACTTCGTCCGGGATCGCCGGCAGGCTGATGGATTCGGCGATGATGCGGTTTTTCACATAGCGCTCGAACACTTCCGACAGGCCCTGCACGCGCGCTTCATTGGCGGTGTTGCCGGCGGACATGCCGTTGGAAACATACAGGTTGCCGATGATATTCATCGGGATGTACACGGTTTGCTGATCGGACTGACGGGTAAACGGCAGCGCACACACGCCGCGATCGGCATTGCCGGATTGCAGATCGACAAGATCGCTGGCGCTCAGCTCTTGCTGCGGATCGTAGAAGGCGTGCAGGCGTTCGTCGAGGATGCCGGCCGGCAGCGCGTCGTCTTCAGGGATCGGGAACCATTTCTCATTCGGGTAGTGCACGAAATCGCCTTCGGCAATCTGCTTGCCCAGATAGAAATCGGCGAAGAAGTAGTTGGTGGACAGGCGCTCGAAATATTCACCCAGCGCGGAGGCCAGCGCGGCTTTTTTGCTGGCGCCTTTGCCGTTGGTGAAGCACAGCGGGCAATCGCGATCGCGAATGTGCACTGACCACACGTGCGGCACCGGGTTCAGCCAGGAGGCTTCTTCGATGTTGAAACCGAGGTCGCTCAGTTTCTGCTGGAAACGGGCGATGGAGTCTTCCAGGGCGGCGTCTTTACCGGGGATAAAAGTTTGCGTCATTGTCTTCACTTTTTGCGCGTACTAAAAACGCGCAATGATACGGGGTTTTACGCTGGAGCTCCACGTATTCCTAAAGCGGCGGCAAAGTCACAGTTTTTTTAAGGATAAAGGCCATAATTCAGCGAGTTATCTGTCACGGAGAAATCTAATGAAATCAGTGAAACTCAGCGCGTTAACCCTCCTGTTGACCGGCTTCAGCGCCTCGGCGCTGGCGCTGCCCAACATCACCCTGCTGGCGACCGGCGGCACCATTGCCGGCGGCGGCGATTCGGCGACGAAATCCAACTATACGGCGGGCAAGCTGGGCGTCGAGGCGTTGGTCGATGCGGTGCCGGCGCTGAAAAACATCGCCAACGTGCAGGGGGAGCAGGTGGTGAACATCGGTTCGCAGGACATGAACGATCGGGTCTGGCTGACGTTGGCGAAGAAAATTGACGCCGACTGCGGCAAGACCGACGGCTTCGTCATCACCCACGGCACCGATACGCTGGAAGAGACGGCCTACTTCCTCGATCTGACGGTGAAGTGCGACAAGCCGGTGGTGCTGGTGGGGGCGATGCGGCCGGCGACGGCGATGAGCGCCGATGGTCCGTTCAACCTGTATAATGCGGTGGTGACGGCGGCGGATCCGCAATCGGCCAACCGCGGGGTGCTGGTGGCGATGAACGACACCGTGCTGGATGCGCGCGACGTCACCAAGACCAACACTACCGCCGTGCAGACCTTCCAGTCGCCAAACTACGGCCCGCTGGGATATATCCACAACGGCAAGATCGATTACCAGCGCTCGCCGCAGCGTAAGCATACCCGGGATACGCCGTTCGACGTCAGCAAGCTGAACGAACTGCCGAAGGTCGGCATCGTCTACAACTATGCCAACGCCTCCGATGCGCCGGCCAAGGCGCTGATCGCCGAAGGCTATCAGGGCATCGTCAGTGCCGGGGTCGGCAACGGCAACCTGTATAAAACGGTGTTCGACACCCTGGCGACGGCGGCGCACAACGGTGTGGCGGTGGTGCGTTCATCGCGCGTGCCAACCGGCGCCACCACCGAAGATGCGGAAGTGGACGACGCCAAGTACGGCTTTGTTGCCGCCGGCACGCTGAATCCGCAAAAAGCGCGCATTCTGCTGCAGCTGGCGCTGACGCAAACCAAAGATGCGAAGCAAATCCAGCAGATGTTTAATCAGTACTGATCGTTTTCTCTTCTGCGGGGGCCGACCGGGGCTCCCGCAGCCATCTTGGCTGAATACAGCATAAAACACCGCGTTAACCCGCTGAATTTCCCCATGTCGCAGGGTTTTATCGTCCAAACAATCGCGACGGCCGCAGAGCCTGTCATCACCCGGCGCGGCCGTTTGCCGCCGACGGGTGAATAAGCGTTGCAGCCATGGGGCGTGAGTGATAAAACCGATGGGTTGGTTAACGCGAGCGTTAACTTCGGGCGTCTTTTCGACAGGTCGCTTTTCTGCGGCGAACAGTGAATGTGGTGAGGGGAAATGACTCAGGTTTATAATTTTAGCTCTGGCCCGGCGATGCTGCCGGTGGAAGTGTTGCGTCGTGCGGAACAGGAACTGTGCAACTGGCACGGTCTGGGCACGTCAGTGATGGAGATCAGTCACCGCAGCAAAGAATTCATCGCCGTTGCCGAGCAGGCGGAACAGGATCTGCGCGATCTGCTGAAAGTCCCCTCCAACTATAAAGTGCTGTTTTGCCACGGCGGCGCCCGCGCGCAGTTCGCCGCGCTGCCGCTGAACCTGCTGGGCGACAAGGCCACCGCCGACTATATCGACGGCGGCTATTGGGCGCACAGCGCCATCAAGGAAGCGGAAAAGTATTGCGCCCCGAACGTCATCGACGTGAAAACCCGTATCGACGGCCTGAGCGGCATCAAGCCGATGAAAGCGTGGCAGCTCAGCGACGACGCGGCCTATGTCCACTATTGCCCGAATGAGACCATCGACGGCGTGGCCATCGATGAAACGCCGGACTTCGGCGACAAGGTGGTGATCGGCGATTACTCCTCGACCATCCTGTCCCGCCCGCTCGACGTCAGCCGTTTCGGCGTGATTTACGCCGGCGCGCAGAAAAATATCGGCCCGGCCGGCCTGACGCTGGTGATCGTACGCGACGATCTGCTGGGTAAGGCGCGCAAAGAAGTGCCGTCGATCCTCGACTACACCGTGCTGGCCGAAAACGACTCGATGTTCAACACCCCGCCAACCTTCGCCTGGTACCTGTCCGGGCTGGTGTTCAAATGGCTGAAAGAGCAGGGTGGCCTGGTGGAGATGCAAAAACGCAATCAGGCCAAGGCCGAAGTGCTGTACGCGACCATCGATAAATCCGACTTTTACCGCAGCCAGGTGGCGATCGCCAACCGTTCCTGGATGAACGTGCCGTTCCAGCTGGCCGATGCGGCGCTGGACAAGGTGTTCCTCAGCGAAGCCGAAGCCATCGGCCTGCAGGCGCTGAAAGGCCACCGGGTAGTTGGCGGGATGCGCGCTTCTATTTACAATGCCATGCCGCTGGCCGGCGTGCAGGCGCTGACCGACTTCATGGCCGACTTCGAACGTCGTCACGGTTGATTCCGTCAGCCCGCCCGACGCGGGCTGCTCAGGCTGTTGTCCTTTTGCATTAAAGCGGCTCCGGCATTATTCCGGAGCCGTTTCGTTTATCAGAATTGGAGAGTTTTGTTCACATGGTGGATTCCCTGACGTTACACCCGGTCGCCCTGGTCAATGGCACCGTCAACTTACCCGGCTCCAAGAGCGTTTCTAACCGCGCTCTGCTGCTGGCGGCGCTGGCGAAAGGCACGACCCGGCTGACCAACCTGCTGGACAGCGACGACGTGCGTCATATGCTGAACGCGCTGCAGGCGTTGGGCGTGAACTATCAGCTTTCCGCCGATCGCACCGTGTGCGAAGTGACCGGCGTGGCCGGGCCGCTGGTGGCCGGCCAGCCGCTGGAACTGTTCCTCGGCAACGCCGGGACGGCGATGCGCCCATTGGCGGCGGCGCTGTGCCTCGGCGAAGGCGACGTGGTGTTGACCGGCGAACCGCGCATGAAAGAGCGCCCGATCGGCCATTTGGTGGACGCGTTGCGCCAGGGCGGGGCGCAGATTGATTACCTCGAGCAGACCGATTACCCGCCGATTCGCCTGCGCGGCGGCTTCCAGGGCGGCGACGTCACCGTTGACGGCAGCGTCTCCAGCCAGTTCCTGACCGCGTTGCTGATGACCGCGCCGCTGGCGCCGCAGGATACGCAGATCCACATCAAGGGCGAGCTGGTTTCCAAGCCGTACATCGACATCACGCTGCATCTGATGCGCACCTTCGGCGTATCGGTGAGCCACGACAACTACCGGGTGTTCCATATCCAGGGGCGTCAGACGTATATCGCGCCGGGCGATTACCTGGTTGAGGGCGATGCTTCTTCCGCCTCTTACTTCCTGGCGGCGGCGGCTATCAAGGGCGGCACCGTGCGCGTGACCGGCATCGGCCGCAAAAGCGTGCAGGGCGACACCAAGTTTGCCGACGTGCTGGAGAAAATGGGCGCGCGCATTACCTGGGGCGACGATTTCATCGAATGCAGCCGCGGTGAACTGCGCGGCATCGACATGGACATGAACCACATTCCGGACGCGGCGATGACCATCGCCACCGCGGCGCTGTTTGCCGAGGGGCCGACCACCATCCGCAATATCTACAACTGGCGGGTGAAGGAGACCGACCGCCTGGCGGCGATGGCCACCGAGCTGCGTAAAGTGGGGGCGGAAGTGGACGAAGGCGAAGACTACATTCACGTCGTGCCGCCGGCCAAACTGCAGTTTGCCGAGATTGGCACCTACAACGATCATCGCATGGCGATGTGTTTCTCGCTGGTGGCGCTGTCGGATACTCCGGTCACCATTCTCGATCCGAAATGCACCGCGAAAACCTTCCCGGACTATTTCGAACAGCTGGCGCGCATCAGCCAGCCGGCGTAACCCGTCAAATCGTTTATTTTAAGGCCCCTTTGTGGGCCTTTATCGTTTTTAACCTTTGGCGACCGGCGTTTCTTCTATACTTTTTCGCGGTTGTGCGCTTATTTTCAACAACCGGACAGTTCCAGGGTAACAGATCGCCGTAGGGCAGCGTATAATACGCCACCGTATTTGCCCCTGATTGGGCAGGTGACAGAGAGTGCGGCGCGCGGGCCTTGAGCCGAAGCGCACCGTGTCTCTGTGAGGTTTTCTACCTGAAGGAGAGAGAAATGACGGCTACAGCCCCGGTGATAACCGTTGATGGACCAAGTGGCGCAGGCAAAGGCACGCTGTGTAAAGCGTTGGCCGAGTCCCTTGGTTGGCGTTTGCTGGACTCCGGCGCGATCTATCGCGTGCTGGCGCTGGCGGCGTTGCATCATCAGGTGGATATCACTTCTGAGGAAGCGCTGGTTCCGCTGGCCGCACATCTCGATGTTCGCTTCGTTGCCCAGGACGGCAAGCTGCAGGTGATTTTGGAAGGTGAGGACGTCAGCAATGAGATCCGCACCGAAACCGTCGGCAACACCGCGTCGCAAGCGGCGGCGTTTCCGCGCGTGCGCGAGGCGCTGCTGCGCCGCCAGCGTGCATTCCGCGAGGCGCCCGGCCTGATTGCCGATGGCCGCGACATGGGCACGGTGGTGTTCCCGGACGCGCCGGTCAAGATTTTCCTCGACGCCAGCTCGGAGGAGCGCGCGCACCGCCGCATGCTGCAGTTGCAGGAGAAGGGCTTTAATGTTAACTTTGAACGTCTTTTAGCCGAGATAAAGGAACGGGACGACCGTGACCGTAATCGGCCTATCGCGCCTCTGGTGCCCGCTTCTGACGCCCTCGTGCTGGATTCTACCAGCATGTCGATCGAAGAAGTGATCCGGCAGGCGTTGACGTATGCACAGAAAGTGTTGGCGTTGCCGCAGCAATAAGCGCGGCGGCGCTATTGGCTTTTTGTCATATTTGTCATAGCGGTATCGCAATATATCGGGTAAAATTTTACCCCTGTAACCTTAAACCCTGTCGGCATGGAGCCAATGGCGGGGTATGTGAAACAACCCCATTCGGCGGGACGCTAAATGGACGTTAAACTAAAGAACCCTGAAGATTAACAACATGACTGAATCTTTCGCTCAACTCTTTGAAGAATCCTTAAAAGAAATCGAAACCCGCCCGGGTTCCATCGTTCGTGGCGTCGTTGTTGCTATCGACAAAGATATCGTACTGGTTGACGCCGGTCTGAAATCTGAGTCTGCCATCCCGGCTGAGCAATTCAAAAACGCCCAGGGCGAGCTGGAAATCCAGGTTGGTGACGAAGTTGACGTTGCTCTGGATGCTGTTGAAGACGGCTTCGGTGAAACCCTGCTGTCCCGTGAGAAAGCTAAGCGTCACGAAGCTTGGATCACGCTGGAAAAAGCTTACGAAGAAGCTGAGACTGTAACCGGTGTTATCAACGGCAAAGTGAAGGGTGGCTTCACCGTCGAGCTGAACGGCATCCGCGCGTTCCTGCCAGGTTCCCTGGTTGACGTGCGTCCGGTACGTGACACTCTGCACCTGGAAGGCAAAGAGCTTGAGTTCAAAGTCATCAAGCTGGATCAGAAGCGCAACAACGTTGTCGTTTCTCGCCGTGCGGTTATCGAATCCGAGAACAGCGCTGAGCGCGATCAACTGCTGGAAAACCTGCAGGAAGGCATGGAAGTTAAAGGTATCGTTAAGAACCTCACTGACTACGGTGCATTCGTTGATCTGGGCGGCGTAGACGGCCTGCTGCACATCACTGACATGGCTTGGAAACGCGTTAAGCACCCAAGCGAAATCGTCAATGTTGGCGATGAAATCACTGTTAAAGTGCTGAAGTTCGACCGCGAGCGTACTCGTGTATCCCTGGGCCTGAAACAGCTGGGCGAAGATCCATGGGTTGCTATCGCGAAACGTTACCCAGAAGGCACCAAGCTGACTGGTCGTGTAACCAACCTGACTGATTACGGCTGCTTCGTAGAAATCGAAGAAGGCGTTGAAGGTCTGGTACACGTTTCTGAAATGGATTGGACCAACAAAAACATCCATCCGTCCAAAGTTGTTAACGTGGGCGACGTAGTGGAAGTGATGGTTCTGGACATCGATGAAGAACGTCGTCGTATCTCCCTGGGCCTGAAGCAGTGCAAATCCAACCCATGGCAGCAGTTCGCAGAAACCCACAACAAGGGCGACCGTGTTGAAGGTAAAATCAAGTCTATCACTGACTTCGGTATCTTCATCGGCCTGGACGGCGGCATCGACGGCCTGGTTCACCTGTCTGACATCTCCTGGAACGTTGCAGGCGAAGAAGCAGTACGTGAATACAAGAAAGGCGACGAAATCGCAGCGGTTGTTCTGCAAGTTGACGCAGAGCGCGAGCGTATCTCCCTGGGCGTGAAGCAGCTGGCTGAAGACCCGTTCAATAACTACCTGTCTATGAACAAGAAAGGTGCTATTGTTACTGGTAAAGTCACTGCAGTTGACGCCAAAGGTGCTACAGTTGAATTGGCAGGCGGCGTAGAAGGTTACCTGCGTGCATCTGAAGCCTCTCGCGACCGCATTGAAGATGCAACTCTGGTTCTGAACGTAGGTGACGAAGTTGAAGCTAAATTCACCGGCGTTGACCGTAAGAACCGCGTTGTAAGCCTGTCCGTACGTGCTAAGGACGAAGCTGACGAGAAAGACGCCATCGCAACTGTTAACAACAAACAGGAAGAAGGCAACTTCTCTAACGCAATGGCTGAAGCTTTCAAAGCGGCTAAAGGCGAGTAATGACGGGGGGCGGTTTCTGACCGCCCCGATACGGTAGTTTAGCTGCAAAGCTTGGAGGTACTATGACCAAGTCTGAACTTATTGAAAGACTTGCTGGCCAGCAATCTCATATTCCGGCGAAGGCCGTTGAGGATGCAGTGAAAGAGATGCTTGAGCACATGGCCGCAACGCTGGCCGAGGGCGAACGCATTGAGATCCGCGGATTCGGCAGTTTTTCTCTTCACTACCGTGCCCCGCGTGTAGGCCGCAACCCGAAAACCGGTGACAAAGTTGAGCTGGACGGCAAGTACGTTCCTCACTTCAAACCCGGCAAAGAGTTGCGTGACCGCGCCAATATCTATGGCTAGTCGCTGACTGCTCATAGCGTTGTTGCTTGTAAAGAATATAAAACGGTGCCTTTAAGGCGCCGTTTTTTTTCGCCTGCGATTCTCCATGACACGCAAGTGAATTGCGTACTGCGCCGCATTTGCGGTGTGGCTGCTGCATAGGCCTCTCTTATCCTGCCATGCTCACCGCATCTTCGTTAAAGCCCGCTGGCGGCGACATATCGCCTCAACGATCCTGCTTGCTTGCCGTGACGCGTTTTTGCTCATGGTGGAGCCGATGGGAGAAGAGCGATCAAAATTTCGCTGGATCTGGCGATATTCGCCGTTATCTGCGGCATCCTGCCGCTGCTGGTTTTACCGCGGTTGCCAGAGCCATGGCTGCTGTGGCCGATGCTGTTTGTCGCCGGTTTACTGCTGCGCACCCGTTGGCCGATCTGTCGTTATTTGGCCTGTCTGGGTTTGGGATTCATATGGGCGGTTTTCAACGCCGGAAGCCTGCTTGGGCAAATGGAGCACCTAAGCCGCATGCCGGATGTAACGGCGGTGGCGCAGGTGAGTAGTGTCGCACTGGAGCCTGCCGCCAGTAAGCAGACGCTGATGCGCATCGAGCGAGTCGACGGCCATTGGTTGGTGCCTGCGCTGACGTTTACCACGACGTGGGCCCCAGAACGGCAGCGTCTGTGCGCCGGGCAGCGCTGGCAGTTGAAACTGCGTTTGCGGCCGGTGCACGGCAAGCTCAATGAAGGCGGCTTTGACAGCCAGCGTTGGGCAATCGCGCAGCGCCAACCTTTGACCGCGCAGGTCAGGCAGGCTCGTTTGCTGGATGGCGATTGCGGCCTGCGCCAGCGCATAATCAGCCATGCGGAAACCAACATCGGTGAATTGCGTTACAAGGCAGTGTTGCTGGCGCTGGCGTTTGGGGAACGCACCGCACTGGAACAGGCTTTGCGCACGCTGATGCTGAAAACCGGCATTGCGCACCTGATGGCTATTTCGGGGCTACATGTGGCGATGGTCGCCATTTTGTTTTGGGCGGTGCTGCGTGCGCTGCAGTTTTTTCTTCCCGCCCATCTGATTGGTTATCGCTTTCCGCTGGTCGCGGGCTGGGTGGCGACGCTGATCTATGTCTGGTTGGTGGGCGCCCAGCCACCGGCGGTACGCACCGCGCTGGCGATGACGCTGTGGATGTTGCTGCGCTTGCGCGGCGTTCATTGTTCTTCCTGGCAAGTGTGGCTGTGGTGCGTCGGGCTGATTTTGTTGTGCGATCCGCTGGCGGTATTGTCAGACAGTTTTTGGCTGTCGGTGTTGGCAGTAGGGTGTTTGATTTTTTGGTTCGAATGGGCGCCGCTCGGCGAGCGATTTCGTTCCGCCTGGTATTGGGCGCCGGTACGCTGGCTGCATATTCAGCTGGGCATGACGCTGCTGTTGGTGCCGATGCAGGTCGCGCTGTTTTTAGGCCTGACGCTGACCTCGTTGCCGGCCAATCTCTGGGCGGTGCCCATCGTCTCATTGGTGACGGTGCCGTTGATTTTGCTGGCGGTGATTGGCGGCGTCTTCCCCTCGCTAAGTTACGGGCTTTGGTGGTTGGCCGATTTCACGTTGAGCGGGGTGTTTGTGCCGCTGCATTACCTGCAGCGCGGTTGGGTGGATTTGGGGGCTGCCTCGCTGCTGGCCAGCATAGCGGGATGGCTTATCGTTATCTGTTGGCGCTTTCATTGGTGGTGGCGCTATGCGCCGGGCCTGGCGACGATCGCGATATGCTGCGTGCTGTGGCGAGGAAAAGAGCCGGGATACCGCTGGCGCGTCGATATGCTCGATGTCGGGCACGGCCTGGCGATGGTGATAGAGCAAAACGGCAAAGGAATATTGTATGACACCGGCGATCGTTGGCCTGCAGGCAGCGCCGCCGAGCGGCATGTTTTGCCGATGCTGAACTGGCGGGGTATTGAACTGGAACAGATCATCATCAGCCATGCTCATCTCGATCATATCGGCGGGCTGTCGACGGTACAGAGTGCGTTTCCACAGGCGACGGTGCGCAGCCCGATACGCGGGGAGGGGCACTTGCCCTGCGTCGCCGGAGAGCGTTGGCGATGGCAGTCGTTGCAATTCGAGGTGCTGTGGCCGCCGAAAACGCTCAAAAGGCCGGTCAATGACGACTCCTGTGTGATTCGCATCGACGACGGGAAATACAGCCTGCTGCTTACCGGCGACGCGGAAAAGAAGGCGGAGGCACAGCTGATTCGATTGCGCCGCGACCGTTTGGCGGCCACGGTATTGCAGGTGGGGCACCATGGCAGCAGAACGTCTTCGACGCCGCCGTTTCTGCGCGCGGTCAATCCTGAGGTGGCGCTGGCGTCAGCATCTCGTTACAACAAATGGCGATTGCCGGCGCGTAAAGTGGTCGCCAGATACCGGGCAAATGGCATTACATGGCGTGATACGACGCGCTCCGGCCAGTTATCGGTACTTTTTTTCGACAACGATTGGCAAATTAAAGGCTTTCGCGAACAATTAATGCCCCGTTGGTACCATCAGCGGTTTGGCGTAGAGGGTGATAATGAGTAAAATAGGCCGCTATTTCTTCCGATGCTGGTATTTGCATGATGAATGATAAAGATCTCTCGACCTGGCAGACGTTCCGTCGACTCTGGCCGATGATCACTCCTTTTAAGACCGGGCTGATTGTGGCCGCCATTGCGTTGATTATGAACGCAGCGGGGGACACGCTGATGCTGTCTCTGCTTAAACCGCTATTGGACGATGGGTTTGGAAAAACCGACAGCAGCGTGCTGGTGTGGATGCCGCTGGCGGTGATTGCGCTGATGCTGATGCGTGGCGTGACCAGCTTTGTTTCAAGCTACTGCATTTCCTGGGTTTCCGGCATGGTGGTGATGCAGATGCGCCGCCGCCTGTTTGGCCACATGATGAGAATGCCGGTGGCCTTCTTCGATCAGCAGTCTACCGGGACGCTGTTGTCGCGCATTACCTATGACTCCGAGCAGGTGGCTTCCTCCTCTTCCAGCGCCCTGGTGACCGTGGTGCGTGAAGGGGCCTCGATCATTGGCCTGTTCATCATGATGTTCTACTACAGCTGGCAGCTGTCGGTGATCCTGATCGTGCTGGCGCCGATCGTCTCCATCGCCATTCGCCTGGTGTCCAAGCGTTTCCGCAACATCAGTAAGAACATGCAGAACACCATGGGACAGGTGACCACCAGCGCCGAGCAGATGCTGAAAGGCCATAAAGAAGTGCTGATCTTCGGTGGCCAGCAGGTGGAAACCGAGCGCTTTAACTCGGTCAGCAACCGCATGCGTCAACAGGGCATGAAACTGGTCTCCGCGTCTTCGATTTCCGATCCGATCATTCAGCTGATCGCTTCGCTGGCGCTGGCGTTCGTGCTGTTTGCCGCCAGCTTCCCAAGCGTGATGTCAACCCTGACCGCCGGTACCATTACCGTGGTGTTCTCGTCGATGATCGCGCTGATGCGCCCGCTGAAGTCGCTGACCAACGTCAATGCCCAGTTCCAACGCGGGATGGCGGCATGCCAGACGCTGTTCTCCATTTTGGATATGGAACAGGAAAAAGACACCGGCACCCGCGAAGTGAAGCGTGCGAAAGGCGATATCGAATTCCGCAACGTCACCTTCTACTACCCGTCCAAGGAAACGCCGGCGCTGCGCGATATCAACCTGAAAATCGCCGAAGGCAAGACCGTCGCATTGGTGGGCCGTTCCGGTTCGGGCAAATCCACCATCGCCAATCTGTTGACGCGTTTCTACGATATCCAGGAAGGCGAAATCCTGATGGACGGCTACGATCTGCGTGAATATACCCTGGCCTCACTGCGTAATCAGGTGGCGCTGGTCTCGCAAAACGTGCACCTGTTCAACGACACCATCGCCAACAACATCGCCTATGCGCGCGAGAGCGAATACAGCCGTGAGCAGATTGAGAAAGCGGCCGAAATGGCGTACGCGATGGACTTCATCAACAAGATGGAGAACGGCCTGGATACGGTGATCGGTGAGAACGGTGTAATGCTGTCCGGCGGCCAACGTCAGCGTATCGCCATCGCGCGTGCGTTACTGCGCGACTGCCCGATCCTGATCCTGGATGAGGCGACTTCTGCGCTGGATACCGAGTCCGAACGTGCCATCCAGGCTGCGCTGGACGAGTTGCAGAAAGACCGTACTTCGCTGGTGATCGCGCACCGTCTGTCGACGATTGAGAAGGCGGACGAGATCCTGGTGGTGGAGGACGGCCGCATCGTCGAACGCGGCGAGCACGCCGAATTGCTTGAACGGCAGGGCGCCTATGCGCAGCTGCACCGCATGCAGTTTGGTCAATAATGATTGAGCGCATCTGGTCCGGCGGTTCGCTGCTTTATCTGGCGCTGCTGCCGCTCTCCTGGCTGTATGGCCTGCTCAGTTGGCTGATTCGCCTCAGCTATCGCTGTGGCCTGCGCAAAAGCTGGCGCGCGCCGGTGCCGGTGGTGGTGGTGGGCAACCTCACCGCTGGCGGCAACGGCAAAACGCCGATGGTGATCTGGCTGGTGGAACACCTGCAGCAGCGGGGCTATCGCGTTGGCGTGGTTTCGCGCGGCTACGGCGGCAAGTCGGCGGTCTATCCCCTGGTGCTCAATCAGAATACCTCGACCCGCGAGGCGGGGGATGAGCCGGTGCTGATTTATCAGCGCACCGGCGCGCCCGTGGCGATCGCGCCCAAGCGAGCCGAGGCGGTACAGGCCTTGCTGCAACAACAGCCGCTGGATGCGATCATCACCGACGACGGCTTGCAGCACTATGCCTTACAGCGTGACTTCGAGCTGGTGGTCATCGACGGCGTGCGCCGTTTCGGCAATGGCTGGTGGTTACCGGCCGGGCCGATGCGCGAGCGTGCCGCGCGGCTTGGCAGCGTCGATGCGCGCGTCGCCAATGGCGGCGTGGCGCAGGCGGGGGAGATTGCCATGCGCCTGCAGGCGCGTGACGCGGTGAACCTGCTGAGCGGTGAACGTCGCCCGGCGGCCGAGCTGCCGCGCGTGGTGGCGATGGCGGGCATCGGTCATCCGCCGCGTTTCTTCGCGACGTTGGAAAAGCTGAACGTCGAGGTGGTGCAGGAAGTGGCGTTTGCCGATCATCAGGAATATCAGCAGCCGCAGCTGACGGCGCTGGTTGCAGCCGATCAAACGCTGCTGATGACGGAGAAGGACGCGGTGAAGTGCCGCGCCTTTGCCCAGCCTAATTGGTGGTATTTACCGGTTGACGCGGTGCTACCGTCCGCTCAGGCTGAGCAACTGCTGCAGGATATCGAATCTCTGCTGACCAAGTAACCTCAGGATGCCAGCGTGACAAGCCCCAGGGCTTGCGCGCAGGCTTCCAGCGAACGCTGCTGGGTTTGCTGATACAGCGCCAGCTCGTCGATCACCTCACTGCCCAACGCTTGTTCAAACGTAGCCCGGCTGGAAGCGGCATTGTACTGCGCGTGGCGGCTGTCCCCCAGATTTGACTGGAAAATCCCCGCTGCGCTGACCGGCAGAAAATCTTCATACACCAGCGGCTGGAAGCGAACGTGTTCTTTCTCGATCAGTTGCTCCAGGGTACTGTGCTTATCCAGCGACTCTTTGGCCGCCAGGCCGCATTCGGTCGGGAAATAGCGGAACCACGCCAGCTGTTGCTCGCGCAGCGTGGCGTAATCATCCGGAAACGCCCGGAAGTTTTCCTCCAGCAGTTGATAGTAGCGCTCGGCGTTCTTCTCGCTTGGCGGTGCCTGCAGTGCATCGTTGGTCGCCTGCAGCAGGCGGTCGTAGAGGGCGCGCCCTTTAGGCGTCAGTGCCACGCCGCGCTGTTCGATCTCGCCGAAGCGCGCGGTATGGTGGCCGGCGATGGCGTGGCCGTCGTGCTCAACGAAATCGACGCTTTCTTCCAACGCCTTGAAGCTGGTCTGGCGCAGCAGGATTGCACGGCGGCGGCGCGGCGGGCCCTCGATGACCGCTTTGGGCGTAATGCCGCGGCCGGGCATCGCCTGTTGAACGCGATCGATATCCAGCGTGCGCGGCGTCAGGTGGTTGATATGCGGCCCTTTAAACGCCACGACGTCGGCGATCAGGCGATGCTGATCGTGCAACTGCCGGTATTCTTCGGCGCTGACCGTCGCCTGATTGTGCCAGCGGAAGGTTTCCAGCGCTTGTTCGACAAACTCTTGCGCCTGCGCTGCATTCAATCCGCCTTGCGTTTCCTGCAGCGCGATCAGTTCCAACGCGCGATCGGTAAAGATGCGGCGGCGCGCCAGCAAGCGCTCGGCCAGCTCACGCAGCGCGGGATCTTCTATCAGTTCCAGGCGCAGCAGGGAGGTGAACACGCGGAAAGGACTGATCTGCAGCGCGTCTTCATGTACGGCGCGAAAAGCGGTAGAGTGCACCGGAACGCCCGCTACCGACAGGTCATAGTAACCGACCGGCGCCATGCCCATCACCCGGAACAGGCGGCGCAGGGTGGCCAGCTCATCCGCAGTGCCGACCCGGATCGCGCCGTGGCGCTCCATGGCGAGGCGCTCTATCTCGCCGGTGATTTGCAACTGATGAGCCAGTGCGGCGTCTTCGCGCAGAACCTGTCGATTGGTTTCCGCCACCAACTCCAGCAGATCGCCGTACAGCGGTACCTCCTTTTGGTACATGTCCGACATCGCGTGGGAGAATCTGGCGCGGATTTCATTAGGTGAAACGAACTGCTGGGCGGTCATGCGCATAGCTCCTTGATTCAGCATAATCTGAAAAATCGTGTTTTTAGCGGCAAAAGTGCTGGCGAAAAAGCCGTCTGCCTTGTTTTCCCCTCAAGTTTAGCCATCTGATTTGGGATTTGTTATAGAGGCGCCAAGCATATTAGAGTTTTATGCGTTAGCTCTCATTTGCAGCGCACAGACGGACAAATGATGCGCCGGCCTGGGGGAAGAGGCGGTGGATGGGCTGCGAAGAACGGTAAATTAATTCATGTATATTCAGGAGGATAAAAATAAATTCGGCGTAATGGCGAATTTAATGCAATAAACCTCTTGTGCATTCACCAGATTTATGAGTAAATGCAAGTCGGCCTGTAATCCAGACCTATTTATGTTCGAGTTTAGAGTTAAGCAGTTCCTCCAAAAACGTTATCATCCGATTCCGCTTCAAAGACGAACCTTCTAAGTACCTCCCATAAGTAATGTTTCTGAAATGGCCCCAATTGCCTCTTATGGCAGGTTTTGTAAATATATTTAAAGGTAAATGTAATGTCTAAGAAGACTGGTCAGGTTAAGTGGTTCAACGAAAGCAAAGGTTTTGGTTTCATTGAGCAGAACGACGGCGGCAAAGATGTATTCGTACACTTCTCCGCAATCATGACCGACGGTTTCAAGACCCTGGCTGAAGGCCAGCGCGTCGAGTACACCATCCAGGACAGCCCGCGCGGGCCGGCTGCCGCCAACGTAGTTGCTCTGTAAGAATACAGGGAACGCGTATAAGAGATCTTAATACAACCATGGTGACGCTTTAGCGCCGAGTCATGCGGAAGATATTAAGTTCAACAAGCCCGCCTTAGTGCGGGTTTTTTATTTTTTTGCTCACGAGAGGTTTGTTACGAAAAACTTTAGGATGGGCTGGTAGCGTCCAGACAATATAAAAAAAGACGTTGTCAAGGATGCTCAAGTAAAAGGATATAAGTTATGTTTAAAAATACTGTGTTAAAAATGGGCCGCGTGAAATGGTTTAATCAGGCCGAAGGCTATGGTTTTATTTCACCGGTAGATGGCAGCGACGAAATCTATGTCAATCGCAACGCTATCGCCAACACCAAAAATAAGTCGTTGAACGAAGGTCAGAACGTTGAGTTCTCGATCTATCGCAGCTCGCATGGGCTGTCCGCGGCAGACGTTATCGCGTTCTGATCGCACCCTCCTTCCTCGCCAGTGCCGGTGTCGCCACCCGCAAGCACTGGCGAAGATAAATCCCTCGATATCCACTATTATCAGGCCACTGCCTACTTGCCACGGATATCAGGATGACCACCCCGATAATTTCCCTTACCGCCGCTCGCGCGCTGCACCTTGCCGCCCAGGGGCTGCTTTCTCCGCTTAAACGCCAGGCTAAGCCCGATGACGTCGTGAGCGCGATCCAGCGCATGGGGCTGTTACAAATCGATACCATTAGCGTCGTCGCCCGCAGCCCGTATCTGGTGCTGTTCAGCCGTTTGGGCGCCTATCAGTCGGAATGGCTGGAGCAGGCGCTTGCCGGCCGCAAGCTGTTCGAATATTGGGCGCACGAAGCCTGTTTCCTGCCGATTGAGGATTTTGGTTTGCTGCGGCACCGCATGCTGGCGCCTCATGATATGGGCTGGAAATATTCCGCCGACTGGGTGCAGCAGCACCAGGCGGCGATGGACAGCCTGCTGCGGCACATCGAACAACAGGGGCCGGTGCGCTCCGCCGATTTCAGCGCCGAGAAAAAGGGCAACAGCGGATGGTGGGACTGGAAACCGGAGAAACGACACCTGGAGATCCTGTTTACCGCCGGCAAGCTGATGGTAGCCGAACGCCGCAACTTCCACCGGGTTTACGATCTGACCGAAAGGTTGCTGCCGGCCTGGGACGATGCGCGTCATACGCTGCCTGCGGAGCAGGCGCGCAGGCAGATGCTGCGCCGCACCTGCCGCTATCTGGGTATCTTTCGCGCTGAATGGTTGGCAGATTACTATCGGCTGAAACGCGTGGCGCCAAAAGCCTTGCTGGCAGAGCTGCAGGAGCAGGGGGAGATTACGCCCGTACAGGTAGAGGGGCTGGAAGGGCCGTTCTATGTGCATGAATCTCTGGCGGAACTGCTGCCGCTGGCGGAACAGAGCAAACTCAAATCGACGGTCACCAGCCTGTTGTCCCCCTTTGATCCGGTAGTTTGGGATCGGCGGCGGGCGCTGGAGTTGTTCAACTTTGACTATCGGCTGGAGTGTTATACGCCGAAAGAAAAACGTCGCTATGGGTACTTCACCCTGCCGGTGCTGCACCGCGGTGAGCTGGTGGGGCGCATTGACGCCAAGGCGCACCGTCGCCAGGGGGTGTTCGAGATCATCAGCTTCCATGCGGAGCCGCAGGTGCGCTTCGGCAAACAGCGGGCGCAGGATATCCGGCAGGCCATCGCGCGTACGGCCAAATGGCACGGTGCGCAACGCGTCGCGCTGGGCGACATTCCGGCGGCGTTGGCCGCTGAATGGGGGGCCGGCTGGGAAGTGGAATAACGAACGACGCCGTCGGTGGGTAAAACGAAGTTCAGCGCCGCTCGTTACAAAGGGGCTCAGTGGCTGAAGTTAGCGAACAGAGCGATGATTTTATGCAGACGTTTGATCACGTATCACGGCCTTTTTGTGATTTGTATCACAAAATTCTACGCTGGGATGCGCCCCAGTTCAAGCGGTTGCCCCCGCGCGATGAGGAAATATCGGTGGGTTGGCGCCACCGGTGATTAACCTGAGGCCGGGCGTTATGCTATCCTCACAGCCTTTCCCAGATGACCTATCCCCTTACGGAGGATGCATGGACCACCGTTTACTCGAAATCGTTGCCTGCCCGGTATGCAACGGCAAACTCTATTTCAATAAAGAAAACCAGGAACTGGTGTGCAAAGCGGACGGGTTGGCTTACCCCCTGCGCGACGGCATTCCGGTGCTGTTGGAAAATGAAGCGCGTGCGCTGTCGCTGGATGAGAAACACGCATGAGTTTTATCGCTATTATTCCCGCCCGCTACGCCTCGACCCGTTTGCCGGGTAAACCGCTGGCCGATATTCACGGCAAGCCGATGGTGGTACACGTCATGGAGCGCGCCCGCGAGTCCGGCGCCAGCCGCGTCATCGTGGCGACCGATCACCCTGAAGTCGCCAAAGCGGTGGAAGCCGCCGGTGGCGAAGTGTGCATGACCAGCCCGGACCACCATTCCGGCACCGAACGGCTGGCGGAAGTGATCGCGCACTACGGCTTTGCCGACGACCAGATCATCGTTAACGTGCAGGGCGACGAACCGCTGATCCCACCGGTGATCGTGCGTCAGGTGGCGGAGAACCTGGCGGGCAGCCAGGCCGGTATGGCGACGCTGGCGGTGCCGATCGAGAGCGCCGAAGAGGCTTTCAACCCCAATGCGGTGAAGGTCGTGATGGACGCGCAGGGCTACGCGCTCTATTTTTCACGCGCCACCATTCCGTGGGATCGTGAGCGTTTCGCCGCGTCGAAAGAGAGCATCGGCGACAGCCTGCTGCGCCATATCGGCATCTACGCGTACCGCGCCGGCTTCGTGCGTCGCTACGTCAGCTGGGCGCCGAGCCAGCTGGAACAGATCGAGCTGTTGGAACAGCTGCGCGTGCTGTGGTACGGTGAAAAAATCCACGTGGCGGTCGCGAAAGCGATCCCGAGCGTGGGGGTCGATACGCCGGAAGATCTCCAGCGCGTGCGTGACAGCATCCAACCCTGAGCCTGAGTTCGTCGGCGCGCCGCGCAACGCGCCGACGATGCAACACCCCCCATGATTGTTCCCCGTTTTGTTGATCTGCGTTGAAGAATTTTTCCGCTCACCGTTCGATGATGTTACGTATCCCCTTATTAGCCTGAGGTGAATGCCTTATGGAGCAGTTACGCGCTGAACTGAGCATTGTGCTGGGTGAGTCCATCAGCCGGCTGGAGCGGGTGAGTGAACAGCCTTATGCGCATATGTATTCGCTGTACGATCGGCAGGGCAACGCGATCCCGCTGATGGCGAAAAGCTTTATCTGTCAAGGCATCGCCCAGCAGGAGGCTTACAAGCTGTCGATGCTGGCGCGCGACGGGGATATTCGGCTGCCCACGGTGTACGGCGTGGTGTGTACTCAACAGACGCCGTATAAGGAAATCCTGCTGATCGAGCGCCTGCGCGGCGTGTCGGCTGAAGCGCCGACGCGCTCGCCGGATCGCTGGAACATGCTGATGGAACAGATCGTTGACGGGATATTGGCCTGGCACCGCATCGACAGTCACGGCAGCGTCGGCAGCGTGGACAGCACGCAGGAGAACGACTGGTTTTGCTGGTATCAACAGCGGGTCGAAGTGCTGTGGGCGACGGTAGTCAATCTCACCACCCCACAGCTGACCATGGCGGATCGGCGTTTGCTGTACCGCACGCGCGAAGCGCTGACCCATTTCTTCGTCGGCTTCGACGATCCCTGTGTTCTGGTGCACGGTAACTTGTCGCTGCGCAGCATGCTGAAGGATCCCAAAAGCGATCAGCTGCTGGCGATGCTCAATCCCGGCGTGGTGCTGTGGGCGCCACGCGAATACGATCTTTTCCGCCTGTGCGAGGCGGGTATGCCCAGCCAACTGCTGTTCCGCTATCTGCAGCGCGCGCCGGTCGCCGATGCTTTCCTGGCGCGGCGCTGGCTGTATGTGGTGTGGGAAGCGGTAGGGCGCTTGGTTCATACCGGCAAGCTGGAGCGGCGGCCGTTCGACTATGCGTCGCAACAGCTGCTGCCCTGGCTGGCCGGTTGAACGGGCCTTACTCGGCGCCGGCGCGATCCGCGCCTTTCAGCCATTGCCACAGGCTGCCCAGCGTTTCATACCAGGCACGTTCGGTATGGCCGAGGAACATCGAGGAGGGTGTGGCGCGATCCCAGATATTCAGCGGCGAGTCGATCGCCAACTGGTTGGCCGGCGCCGGGATCGGGTGCAGGCCTTTCGCCTCGAAGAAGCGCATGGCGCGCGGCAGATGGTTGGCGGAGGTCACCAGAATGAACGGTTGCTCGCCGACCAACTTGGCGACCTGAGCGGCTTCTTCCTCGGTATCGCGCGGTTCCCTCAGGATCACCATATCGCTGCGCGGCACGCCCAGGCTTTCGGCCACCAGCGCCGCCGTGGCGGCGTTGCTTTGCATGCTGCCGGCGGATGCGCCGGTAAACACCATTCTGGCGCCGGGATGCGCAAGGTAAAGCCGCACGCCTTCCGTCACGCGCGGCAGGCTGTTGCCGAGCAAATTCGAGCTGGGTGCCCAATCGGGATTGTAGGTATAGCCCCCGCCCAACACCACGATGTAACTGACCGGATCGTTGCCGCGATAAGTCTGGTATTGGGCTTCGATCGGCCTCAGCAGCCGGTCGGCCACCGGCTGCAGGCTGAAAAGCAGTAAAAACAGCCAGCTCAGCGTAAAAATCGTCTTACCGCTTTTTTGCCAGCGGGTGAACCACAGCAGCAGCAGCGCCAGCCCCATCAGCAGCATCAACAGCGGCAGCGGCATCAGCATGGCGCCAAAGAACTTTTTCAGGTTGAACAGCATCGAAAATCAGATCCTTTTGGGTGAAAAAGCGGCATCCAGGCATAAACAGGCCGCAAGAAGATACATTCTAAGCCAGTCTGTGCCAAAATAGCAGGTTTGAATGGGCGTGCGCTTTGCCGCCGACAAGAATGAGATCAGCGGAGCCGTTGTCCATGCAGGATCGCAATTTTGACGATATTGCTGAAAAATTTGCGCGTAATATTTACGGCACCACGAAAGGAAAAATCCGCCAGGCGGTGGTTTGGCAGGATCTGACCGGGTTGCTGGCGCAGTTGCCGCAGCGGCCGCTGCGCATCCTCGACGCCGGGGGCGGTGAAGGCCATATGGCCTGCCAGCTGGCAGAATTAGGACATCAGGTGTTGTTGTGCGATCTTTCTGGTGAGATGATCCAGCGCGCCGCGCAGCTGGCGGAACAGAAAGGTGTGAGCCAGAACATGCAATTCGTACAAAGTTCTGCGCAGGATATCGCTCAACATTTGGAACAGCCGGTTGATCTGATATTGTTTCATGCAGTGCTTGAATGGATCGCCGAGCCCGAAGCGGCGCTGCAGGCGTTGTATGACTGCCTGACGCCGGGCGGCGCGCTGTCGCTGATGTTCTTCAACGCCAACGGCCTCTTGATGCGCAACGTGGTGTTGGGTAATTTCCAACTGGTGGATCCCGAGGTCAGGCGGCGCCGCAAGCGTTCGCTGTCGCCGCAATATCCGCACGATCCGCTATTGGTCTACGGTTGGCTGGAACAGCTGGGCATGCGTATCGGCGGTAAAACCGGCGTGCGGGTGTTCCACGACTATCTGCAGAGCAGACAGCTGCAAACACAAAAATTTGAAGAGTTACTGGCGCTTGAACAGCACTATTGCCGGCAGGAGCCGTACGTGAGTTTGGGGCGCTATATTCACGTCATGGCGCATAAACCAAACCTGAAGGACGAACTATGAGTGAATTTTCCCAGACAGTACCCGAACTGGTCGCCTGGGCACGGAAAAATGATTTCTCTATTTCGCTCCCTACGGAGCGTCTCGCATTTCTGCTCGCCATCGCCACCCTGAACGGCGAACGGCTGGACGGCGAGATGAGCGAAGGTGAGCTGGTTGATGCATTTCGCCATGTCAGCAAGGGTTTTGAACAGACGCATGAAACGGTGGCGATGCGCGCCAACAATGCGATCAACGACATGGTGCGCCAGCGCCTGTTGAACCGCTTTACCAGCGAACTGGCGGACGGCAATGCGATTTACCGCCTCACGCCGCTGGGTATCGGCATTACCGATTACTATATTCGCCAACGCGAATTCTCCACGCTGCGTCTGTCGATGCAGCTGTCGATCGTGGCGCAGGAACTCAAGCGCGCCGCCGACGCCGCCGACGAGGGCGGCGACGATTTCCATTGGCACCGCAACGTGTTCGCGCCGTTGAAATATTCGGTGGCGGAAATCTTCGACAGCATAGACATGACCCAACGCGTGATGGACGAGCAGCAGCAGAGCGTGAAAAACGACATCGCGGCGCTGCTGAGCAAAGACTGGCGGGCGGCGATCTCCAGCTGCGAGATGCTGCTGTCGGAAACCTCGGGCACCCTGCGCGAGCTGCAAGATACGTTGGATGCGGCGGGCGATAAGCTGCAGGCCAACCTGCTGCGCATCCAGGACGCGACCCTCGGCAACGTGGAGCTGGGCTTCGTCGACAAGCTGGTGTTCGATCTGCAGAGCAAGCTGGATCGCATCATCAGCTGGGGCCAGCAGGCGATCGACCTGTGGATCGGCTACGATCGCCACGTACATAAATTTATCCGTACCGCTATCGATATGGATAAAAACCGCGTGTTCGCCCAACGCCTGCGCCAGTCGGTGCAAACCTATTTCGACCACCCGTGGGCGCTGACCCATGCCAATGCCGATCGTCTGCTGGACATGCGCGACGAAGAACTGGCACTGCGCAGTGAGGAAGTGACCGGGGAACTGCCGCCGGATCTGGAGTTCGAAGAGTTCAGCGAAATTCGCGAACAGCTGGCGGCGATGATCGAAGAGGCGCTGAAGGTGTATCAGGAACAGCAGATGCCGCTCAACCTTGCAGCGGTGATGCGCGATTATCTGGCGCAATATCCGCGTGCGCGTCATTTCGACGTGGCACGCTTAGTGGTCGACCAGGCAGTGCGCCTCGGTGTGGCTGAAGCAGATTTCTCAGGGTTGCCGGCGGAATGGCAGGCAATCAATGATTACGGAGCCAAGGTCCAGGCCCATGTCATCGACAAATATTGAACAAGTAATGCCAGTCAAGCTGGCCAAGGCACTGTCCAACTCGCTGTTCCCGGCGCTGGATAGCCAACTGCGCGCGGGTCGTCACATCGGTATCGATGAGCTGGACAACCACGCCTTTTTAATGGATTTCCAGGATGAGCTGGAAGAATTTTACACCCGTTACAGCGTCGAGCTGATTCGGGCGCCGGAAGGTTTCTTCTATTTGCGCCCGCGCTCCACCACGCTGATCCCGCGTTCGGTGCTGTCCGAGCTGGATATGATGGTCGGTAAAATCTTGTGCTACCTGTATCTCAGCCCCGAGCGCCTGGCGCATGAGGGTATTTTCAGCCATCAGGAGCTGTACGACGAGCTGCTGAGCCTGGCCGATGAGAACAAGCTGCTGAAGTTCGTCAACCAGCGCTCCACCGGCTCGGATCTCGATCGGCAGAAGCTGCACGAAAAGGTGCGCACCTCGCTGAACCGCCTGCGCCGCCTCGGCATGGTCTACTTCATGGGCAATGACAGCAGCAAGTTCCGCATTACCGAGGCGGTGTTCCGCTTCGGCGCCGACGTGCGCAGCGGCGACGATCCGCGTGAAGCGCAGCTGCGCATGATTCGCGACGGCGAGGCGATGCCGGTTGAAACCAGCCTGTCGCTGAACGATGAGAATGAGGCTGAGGATCAGCAGGTTGATAACGCTCCTGACGGTGCAGAGGATGAACAGGAATGATTGAACGCGGTAAATTTCGCTCGCTGACGCTGGTTAACTGGAACGGCTTCTTCGCCCGCACCTTTGATCTGGATGAGCTGGTGACCACGCTGTCCGGCGGTAACGGGGCAGGGAAATCCACCACCATGGCGGCCTTCGTCACCGCACTGATCCCCGATCTGACGCTGCTGCACTTCCGTAACACCACCGAAGCGGGCGCCACCAGCGGCTCGCGCGATAAAGGCCTGCACGGCAAGCTGCGTGCCGGCGTGTGTTACTCGACTCTCGACGTCGTCAACTCGCGCCACCAGCGCGTGGTGGTGGGCGTGCGCCTGCAGCAGGTGGCGGGGCGCGATCGCAAGGTCGACATCAAACCGTTCACCATCCAGGGCCTGCCGACCGCGGTGCAGCCGACCGAGTTGCTGACCCAGACGGTGGGTGAGCGCCAGGCGCGCGTGCTGTCGCTGCAGGAGCTGAAGGATCGCGTGGAAGAGATGGAGGGGGTGCAGTTCAAGCAGTTCAACTCCATCACCGATTACCACTCGCTGATGTTCGATCTGGGCGTGATCCCGAAACGTCTGCGTTCGTCCGCCGATCGCAGCAAGTTCTACCGTCTGATTGAAGCGTCGCTGTACGGCGGTATTTCCAGCGCCATTACCCGCTCGCTGCGCGATTACCTGCTGCCGGAAAACAGCGGCGTGCGCAAGGCGTTCCAGGACATGGAAGCGGCGCTGCGCGAAAACCGCATGACGCTGGAGGCGATTCGCGTCACCCAGTCGGACCGCGATCTGTTCAAACATCTGATTTCCGAGGCCACTTCCTATGTGGCGGCGGACTATATGCGCCACGCCAACGAACGCCGCATCCATCTGGACGGCGCGCTGGCGCTGCGCAGCGATCTGTTGGGCAGCCGCAAGCAGCTGGCCGCCGAACAGTATCGCCATGTGGAAATGGCGCGTGAGCTGAGCGAACAGAGCGGTGCCGAATCCGACCTGGAAACCGATTACCAGGCCGCCAGCGATCACCTGAATCTGGTGCAGACGGCGATGCGTCAGCAGGAGAAGATCGAACGCTATGAAGCCGATCTGGAAGAGCTGACCTACCGTCTGGAAGAGCAGAACGAAGTGGTGGCCGAGGCGAGCGAGCAGCAGGCCGAAAACGAAGCGCGTGCCGAAGCGGCCGAGCTGGAAGTGGATGAGCTGAAGAGCCAGCTGGCCGACTACCAGCAGGCGCTCGACGTGCAGCAGACCCGCGCCATTCAGTACCAGCAGGCGCTGCAGGCGTTGGAGCGCGCACGCGCCCTGTGCCAACTGCCGGATCTGACCGCCGATAACGCCGAACAGTGGCTAGACACCTTCCAGGCCCGCGAACAGGAAGCGACCGAAGCGTTGCTGATGCTGGAACAGAAGCTGAGCGTGGCCGACGCCGCGCACGGCCAGTTCGAACAGGCCTATCAGCTGGTGGGGAAAATCGCCGGCCAGGTCAGCCGCAGCGAAGCCTGGCAGTGCGCGCGCGAATTGCTGCGCGACTGGCCTTCACAGCAGCACCTCGCCGAGCGCGTTCAGCCGCTGCGCCTGCGCCTGAGCGAACTGGAACAGCGTCTGCGCTCGCAGCAGGACGCCGAGCGCCTGCTGCAAGAGTTTTGCAAACGCCATGGCCAAGAGTACCAGCCTGACGATCTCGATATGCTGCAGCAGGAGCTGGAAGAGCGCCTGGAAGCGCTGTCGCAGAACGTCAGCGAAGCCGGCGAACGCCGCATGGAGATGCGCCAGGAGCTGGAGCAGATCCAGCAGCGCATCCGTGAGCTGACGGCGCGCGCGCCGGTGTGGCTGGCGGCGCAGGACGCGCTGGGCCAGCTCAGCGATCAGAGCGGAGAGCCGCTGGAAAACAGCCAGCAGGTGACCGAATACATGCAGCAGCTGCTGGAGCGCGAGCGTGAAACCACCGTCGAGCGCGACGAAGTGGCGGCCCGCAAACGTGAAGTGGAAGCGCAGATCGAACGTCTCAGCCAGCCGGGCGGCGCGGAAGATCAGCGCCTGGTCACGCTGGCCGAACGTTTCGGCGGCGTGCTGCTGTCAGAAATTTACGATGACGTCACCATCGACGACGCGCCTTACTTCTCGGCGCTGTACGGCCCTTCGCGCCACGCTATCGTGGTGCCGGATCTGTCGCTGGTGCGTGAGATGCTTGAAGGGCTGGAAGATTGCCCGGAAGATCTTTACCTGATCGAAGGGGATCCGCAGTCGTTCGATGACAGCGTGTTCGCCGTTGAAGAGCAGGACAAAGCGGTGGTGGTGAAAATCGCCGATCGCCAGTGGCGTTACTCCCGTTATCCGGAAGTGCCGTTGTTCGGCCGCGCGGCGCGCGAAAACCGTCTGGAAGTGCTGCATGCCGAGCGTGAAACGCTGGCGGAGCGCTACGCCACGCTGTCGTTCGACGTGCAGAAAACCCAGCGCTCGCACCAGGCTTTCAGCCGCTTTATCGGTACCCATCTGGCGGTGGCGTTCGACGCCGACCCGGAAGCGGAGATCCGCGGCCTGAACGCCCGTCGTGGCGAGATCGAACGTGCGCTGAACAATCACGAAGCGCAGAACCAGCAGCAGCGTCAGCAGTACGAACAGGCCAAAGAGGGCATTTCCGCACTCAACCGCCTGATGCCGCTGGTGTCGTTGCTGAACGATGAAACGCTGCAGGACCGCGTCGACGAGATCCGCGAAGAGCTGGAAGAAGCGCAGGACGCCGCGCGTCATATCCAACAGCACGGCGTGTCGCTGACCAAGCTGGAACCGCTGCTGTCGGTGCTGCAGAGCGATCCGCAGCAGCATGAACAGCTGCAGCAGGATTACGCGCAGGCGCAAAGCGTGCAGCGTCAGGCTAAACAGCAGGCGTTCGCGCTCACTGAAGTGGTGCAGCGTCGTGCGCACTTCAGCTACACCGATTCTGCCGGCATGCAGAATGCCAACAACGATCTGAACGATAAGCTGCGCCAGCGTCTGGAGCAGGCGGAAGCCGAACGCGCCCGCGCCCGTGAGCAACTGCGTCAGTATCAAACCCAGTTCACCCAGTACAGCCAGGTGCTGGCCTCGCTGAAAAGCTCGTACGACGCCAAGCGCGACATGCTGAAAGAGCTGAGCCAAGAGCTGGTGGACATCGGCGTGCAGGCCGACGCCAATGCCGAAGCGCGCGCCCGTGCGCGTCGCGACGAACTGCATGCGGCGCTGAGCAACAACCGCGCTCGCCGCAACCAGCTGGAGAAGCAGCTGACCTTCTGCGAAGCCGAAATGGACGGCCTGCAGAAGAAACTGCGCAAGCTGGAACGCGATTATCATCAGCTGCGTGAGCAGGTGGTGACCGCCAAGGCGGGCTGGTGCGCGGTGATGCGCCTGGTGAAAGACAACGGCGTGGAACGCCGCCTGCACCGCCGCGAGCTGGCGTATATGGATGGCGACGAGCTGCGCTCGATGTCGGATAAGGCGCTCGGTGCGCTGCGTCTGGCCGTGGCGGATAACGAACACCTGCGCGATGTGCTGCGCCTGTCGGAAGATCCGAAGCGGCCGGAGCGTAAGATTCAGTTCTATATCGCGGTGTACCAGCACCTGCGCGAGCGCATCCGTCAGGACATCATCCGCACCGACGATCCGGTCGAGGCCATCGAACAGATGGAAATTGAGCTGGGCCGTCTGACCGAAGAGCTGACCGCGCGCGAGCAGAAGCTGGCGATCAGTTCGAAAAGCGTGGCCAACATCATTCGCAAAACCATTCAGCGCGAACAGAACCGCATTCGCATGCTGAACCAGGGTCTGCAGGCCGTTTCCTTCGGCCAGGTGAAGAGCGTGCGCCTGAACGTCAATGTGCGCGAAGCGCATGCCACCCTGCTGGATGTGCTCTCCGAGCAGCAGGAACAGCATCAGGATCTGTTCAACAGCAACCGTCTGACCTTCTCCGAAGCGTTGGCCAAGCTGTATCAGCGCCTGAATCCGCAGATCGACATGGGGCAGCGCACGCCACAGACCATCGGCGAGGAGTTGCTGGACTACCGCAACTACCTGGAGATGGAAGTGGAGGTATACCGTGGCTCCGACGGCTGGCTGCGTGCGGAAAGCGGCGCGTTGTCTACCGGTGAAGCCATCGGTACCGGGATGTCAATCCTGGTGATGGTGGTGCAGAGCTGGGAAGAAGAATCCCGCCGCCTGCGCGGTAAAGACATCTCGCCGTGTCGCCTGCTGTTCCTCGATGAAGCGGCGCGTCTGGATGCCAAGTCGATCGCTACGCTGTTCGAACTGTGCGACCGTCTGGAGATGCAGCTGATCATCGCGGCGCCGGAAAACATCAGTCCGGAGAAGGGCACCACCTATAAACTGGTGCGTAAAGTGTTCCAGAACCACGAGCATGTGCACGTGGTGGGGCTGCGCGGTTTCGCCGGCGAGCCGCCGGCGCTGGGTACTGCGCCGGTTGAAACGCCGTAACGCAGAAAAACGCCCTAAAAATCCGAAAATAGCCGCCGCAGGGTGGCTATTTTTTTGTGCGCGTGGATGATAGTCCTGCTTTTTTATCCGTTGAAAAGCGGTTAGTTTAATCACATAAACAGTTATTCGACGCCCGCAGGGCGAAACGGCCTTTCTGTTTGTATACTGAAACTATATGCAGTTTTTGACGTTTTTTTTGTGAGCATACAGGGGGCAAGGGATGTTGCTTAAAAAGGGAAACTCTCTACGACGTTTGGCGCTGAGTGGCGCTATCGCCTGTAGTCTTGTGTCGTCGTTTTCCGCATCGGCTACCGTTACGGCGTTGCCGGTGGCATCAGCAGGCATGTCCGTTGCGCAGAGCCGTTCTGAGCTGCTGGCCGCGTTGCCGCGCGGCATGGATTTGCACTACCTTTCCACGCTGGCACCGCTGTATGCGGCGAATCACATGCAGCCGATGTGGCAGGATCGCGAAGCCGTTCAGCAGTTTCAGCAGCAGCTGGCCGAACTGGCGATGTCCGGCGTGCAGCCGCAGTTTACCCAATGGGTGAAGATGTTGACCGATCCGGCGCTCAGTGAAGCGGGCCGCGATGCGGTGCTGTCCGATGCGATGCTGGGCTATTTGCAGTTCGTCTCTGCCATCGGTGCCAACGGCAACAACTGGCTGTACAGCAATATTCCCTACAAGCTTGGCTTGCCGCCCACCGCGGTGATCAACCAATGGCAGCTGGCGGTGCGCCAGGCGCGTACCCTGAGCTATGTGAATTCGCTCGCGCCGCAACATCCGCAATACGCCAAGATGCATCAGGCGCTGCGCGACATGCTGGCGGACAATCGTCCGTGGCCACAGGTGGGCAGCGGCCCGAGCCTGCGCCCAGGCCAAATGAGCAACGATATCCCGGCGCTGCGTGAGATCCTGACGCGTACCGGCATGCTGGCCGCCTCGGCGCCGGAAGCGGAGCCGGAACCGGCGGTGGTTTCGGCGAAGAGCAATGAGCCCGACGACGGCGGGCTGACGGTAGACGAAGAGAAAAGCCGCGTGACGGTCAGCCCATCGGCGGCGCCGGTAACGGAGTTGACTGCGGAGCAGACGCCGCCGCAGATTGGCAGCGTGGTGAGCGACAATCTTTATACCAATGAGCTGGTGGAGGGCGTCAAGCGCTTCCAGAAATGGCAGGGGTTGACGGCGGACGGCGTGATCGGCGTGCGCACCCGTGAGTGGCTCAACGTGTCACCGAAAACCCGCGCCGCGCTGCTGGCGCTGAATATACAACGCCTGCGAATTTTACCGGGGCATGTCGGCACCGGCATTATGGTGAACATTCCCAACTACTCGCTGACCTACTACCAGAACGGCAATGAAGTGCTGTCTTCCCGCGTTATCGTCGGGCGGCCGAGCCGTAAGACGCCGCTGATGAGCAGCGCGTTGAACAACGTGGTGGTCAACCCGCCGTGGAACGTGCCGACCACGCTGGTGCGCGAGGACATTGTGCCGAAGGCGATGCGCGACGGTAATTACTTCCAGAAACACGGCTATACGGTGCTGTCGGGTTGGAGCAACGATGCGGAAGTGATCAACCCGGCGATGATCGACTGGAGCATGGTTTCTGCGCGCAATTTCCCGTATCGCGTCCGTCAGGCGCCGGGTGCCACCAACTCGCTGGGGCGCTTCAAGTTCAATATGCCGAGCTCGGACGCCATCTACCTGCACGATACCCCGAACCACAGCCTGTTCCAGAAAGATATCCGTGCGCTCAGCTCCGGCTGCGTGCGGGTGAACAAGGCTTCCGATTTGGCGAATATGCTGCTGCAGGACGCAGGCTGGAACAACAGCCGCGTGTCTTCCACGCTGAAAGAGGGGAATACCACTTATGTGAATATTCGCCAGCGTATTCCCGTAAAACTGTATTATCTGACCGCCTGGGTTTCGGATGACGGCCAACCGCAATTCCGTACAGATATTTACAATTATGATAATACGGTGCGATCGGGCGCACAAATTTTGGCTCAGGCCAAAAAATTAATGCAGTAAATGCAGTAATTATAAATAAATAACGGTCAGAATGTTTGGCTATACCGCAGGCCCTCGTCGCCGGGGGCCTGTAAACCTAGGCGTATCGCGGGTTGACTCAGCATACGCAGGCGGTTATGGTTCGGACAGTGCGCTGCTTTGTGCATTTATTTTGACATTCTTGCCGGGTTTAACAGAGTCATGGACAAAATTGATCATCACCGCCGTAAATGGCTGGCGCTAGGTGGCGCCGCTATGGGCATAGCGCTGCTTCCAGGGCAGGCGTTTGCCAGTCTTTCCACCGCTCGGCCGCGTATTTTAGTGCTGAATAACCTGAATACCGGTGAATCTATTAAAGCCGAGTTCTTTGACGGCAAAGGTTACAATAAAGAAGAGTTGGTGCGGCTAAATCATCTGTTCCGCGATTATCGCGCCAACAAGGTTAAATCGATCGATCCCCGCTTGTTTGATCACCTCTATCGCCTGCAGGGGCTGCTGGGCACCAGCAAGCCGGTGCAGCTGATCTCCGGATACCGTTCCGTAGATACCAACAACGAACTGCGTGCGCATAGCCGCGGCGTGGCCAAGCACAGCTACCACACCAAAGGCCAGGCGATGGATTTCCATATCGAAGGCATCCAATTGAGTAATATCCGTAAAGCGGCGTTAAAAATGCGCGCCGGTGGTGTAGGATATTACCCACGTAGCAACTTCGTACACATCGATACCGGCCCGGTTCGGACCTGGTAATCGCTGTGCCATCAGTGAATAACGCCGCCCCTTGCGGATGCGGCGTTATTGTCGTTGGAGCCTTATGAAATACCATCTTATTCCCGTTACCGCCTTTAGCCAGAATTGCAGCCTGATTTGGTGCGAAAACACGCAGCAGGCGGCGTTGGTCGATCCCGGCGGTGAAGCGGAGAAAATCAAAGCGGAAGTCGCGCGGCAGGGGGTGACGATCACTCAGATTCTGCTGACGCACGGTCATTTGGATCACGTCGGTGCGGCGGCGGAGCTGGCGGACCATTATCAGGTGCCGATCTACGGCCCGGATAAAGAAGACGCGTTTTGGCTGGACGGTTTGCCGGCGCAGAGTCGGATGTTTGGACTGGAAGAGTGCGCGCCGCTGACGCCGACCCGCTGGCTGTTGGAAGGCGATGAGATGCAGGTGGGCGAGATGACGCTCAAGGTGCTGCACTGTCCTGGGCATACGCCGGGCCACATCGTCTTTATCAATGAGCAGGCGCGTTTGGCGCTGGTGGGCGACGTGCTGTTTAACGGCGGCGTGGGGCGCAGCGACTTCCCGCGCGGTGACCATCAGGCGCTGATTGCCTCTATTCGTACCAAACTGCTGCCGTTGGGCGACGACATGCGCTTTATTCCCGGCCATGGCCCGATGTCGACCTTCGGCCACGAGCGCCAGACCAACCCGTTCCTGCGCGAAGAGCCGGCGGTGTGGTAACGATTATTTCCCGGCAGGAAAAATCAAGGGGCGCATAGAGCGCCCCTTTTTTTATGACCTGCGTCGATGCTTTTAGAGCACGGCGACGATGGCTTCACACAGCGGCGCCATGTTGTCCGGCGTCATGCCGGCCACGTTCACCCGGCCTGAGTTCACGGCGTAGACGCCGAACTCTTCACGCAGACGCAGCACCTGTTCTTTGGTCAGGCCGCTGAACGAGAACATGCCGTTCTGCTGGATGATGAAGCTGAAGTCCTGCTGCGCGCCTTTCTCCTGCAGAGTATTCACGAACAGCTGACGCATGCGGTGAATACGCTGGCGCATATCGGTCAGTTCCTGCTCCCACATCGCGCGCAGAGCGTCGTTGCCCAGAATGGTAGCGACCACGGCGGCGCCGTGTGACGGCGGGTTGGAGTAGTTGGCGCGAATCGCCGCTTTCACCTGGCTAAAGGCGCGGTCGGCGGTTTCGGCATCGGCAGCCACAATGGTGCAAGCGCCGACGCGCTCATTGTACAGACCGAAGTTTTTCGAGTAGGAACTGGCGACGATCAGCTCTTTATGTTTGGCGGCGAAAATACGCAGGCCCTGCGCATCCTCTTCCAGTCCATTGGCGAAGCCCTGATAAGCGAAGTCGAACAGCGGCAGCCAGCCGTTGGCGACGGAAAGTTCGGCCAGCTGCGCCCACTGCTCCGCCGTTGGATCGATACCGGTCGGGTTATGGCAACAGCCGTGGAACAGCACCACATCGCCGGCCTGCGCCTGTTTCAGGCTGTTCAGCAGGCCGTCGAAATCCAACGCGTGGTTGGCGGCGTCGTAGTAGGCGTATTCCAGCACTTCCAGGCCCACGGCGCTAAAGACGTTCTTGTGGTTCGGCCAGCTTGGGTTGCTGATCCAGATGCGTTTGGCGCTGGTCTGGTTAGCGATAAAGTCTGCCGCCACGCGCAGGCCGCCGGTGCCGCCTGGCGTCTGTGCGGTGCGCGCGCGACGATCGGCGATGATCGGGCTCTCTTTGCCGAACAACAGCGCTTGCGTGCAGCTGGCGAACGCCGGGATGCCTTCAATACCGAGATAGTTTTTGGTGGTCTCATTTTCCAGCAGATACTGCTCAGCTTTTTTTACGCTGGTCAGCACCGGGGTTTTACCGGTTTCGTCTTTATAAACGCCAATCCCTAAATTGATTTTATTCGGGCGGGCGTCGGCGCGGAAAATGTCGGTCAGGCCCAGGATCGGGTCGGCGGGTGCGGCGGTGATTTTTTCAAACATGTCAGGTGCTTCCAAATCTCGGAGTTAAGCAGACAGAAGCATCAGGGTAACGCCAGTTACCGGCTTTGCCAACCGTTTGCGACAAAAACACCGCGATCTTGCGAAGGGGGAGTATTAGGCAGAAAAAATGATGGGGAAGGAGAAATTGGCAGGATAAAAAGTTACCGGCTGACACAAACAAAAACAGGGCCGAGGCCCTGTTTTTTTAACTTAGCCGACGGTAAACCGCCGTTAAGCGAGACAACTTAGAACTGGTACACCAGACCAACAGCTACGATATCGTCAGTAGCGGTGCCGGTTGCTTTGGTGAACGCGTTGTCATCCAGCAGGTTGATTTTGTAATCAACGTAGGTGGACATGTTTTTGTTGAAGTAGTAAGTGGTACCAACAGAAACATATTTAACCAGATCCTGGTCAGAACCCGCGCCTGGGACGTTCAGGTTTTTACCTTTAGACTGCAGGTAAGACACTTCTGGACGCAGACCGAAGTCGAACTGGTACTGAGCAGTCACTTCGAAGTTCTGAGTTTTGCTGGCGAAGCCGCCGCATTTTTCAGAAGCAGCACAGGTGTTAGTGAAGTCACCGCCGCCGAATGGAGTCATGTTACGGGTTTCTGCATACATGGCCGCCAGGTAAACGTTGTTGGCGTCGTATTTCGCGCCCACGGTCCATGCGTCAGCCTTGTCGCCACGCTCGTTGGAACGCAGTTTCTGATCGTCGGTACGGTTGGAAGAAGCGTATGCAGCGCCGAAGCTTACGCCTTCGCCGATGTCATAAGTAGAGGAGATACCCCAGCCGTCGCCGTTCTGTTTCTTAACGTCACGACCGTCGTTCTGGTTCTTGCCCTGGTATTGCAGAGCAAAGTTCAGGCCGTCAACCAGACCGAAGAAGTTGTTGTTACGATAGGTCGCAACGCCGTTGGTACGGCCAGTCATGAAGTTGTCGGTGTAGGTGTAGGTATCGCCACCGAACTCTGGCAGCATATCGGTCCAGCCTTCCACGTCGTACAGTACGCCGTAGTTACGGCCGTAGTCGAAGGAGCCGTAGTCAGCGAATTTCAGACCGGCAAAGCCCAGACGGGTTTTGGTGCCTTCGGTGCCCTGAGACTCGGAGTGGTTGGACTGAACGTTGTATTCCCACTGGCCGTAACCGGTCAGTTGGTCAGTAATCTGAGTTTCACCTTTGAAGCCAAAACGAACATAGGTCTGATCGCCGTCATTACCTTTGTCTTTGGAGAAGTAGTGCAGACCGTCAACTTTGCCGTACAGATCCAGCTTGTTGCCGTCTTTGTTGTAGATTTCAGCTGCGTTTGCTGCACCAGCAGCCAACAGAGCCGGGATAACCACTGCAAGAATGTTGCGCTTCATCATTATTACCCTCATTGGTGTTATTCGGACACCTTTGCCACTGCCGCCAATAATTCTTTGGGAACTATTGTTGATAGATTGGTGTCGTCCTGTGTCTGAACGCAGTGTTCCATTCACAGGCGGGTTAATCTAGGACGAAAATGATACCAATGTCCCAATCAGGTTGCAAAAAGAAAGTATGTGTAACTAAATGTAATTTTTAGGGAACTTTGTGACGTGCGTCAATATTAAAAAATGCGAAAGGCCAGCGATGCTGGCCTTTGTTTTGTAACGAAATCGTTTAAAAAACGTTTGATCGTATAAATTAGAAGCTTGCGTTACGTGGCGTGCGCGGGAATGGAATCACATCGCGCACGTTTTGCACGCCGGTGACATAGGCGATTAAACGTTCAAAGCCCAGGCCGAAACCGGAATGCGGCACGGTGCCGTAGCGGCGCAGATCGCGATACCACCAGTAGTCTTCTTTATTCAGCCCCATCTCTTCCAGACGCTGATCGAGCACGTCGAGGCGTTCTTCACGCTGCGAGCCGCCGATGATTTCGCCGATGCCCGGTGCCAGAACGTCCATGGCCGCGACGGTTTTGCCGTCTTCGTTCATGCGCATATAGAACGCTTTGATGTCTTTCGGGTAGTTTTTCACCACCACCGGCGCCTGGAAGTGTTTCTCAGCCAGGTAACGTTCATGCTCGGAAGAGAGATCGATGCCCCAGGAAACCGGGTTTTCGAAGGTTTGGCCCGAGGCCAGCAGGATCTCGATGGCGTCGGTGTAGTCCACCTGCGCGAAATCGGAAGAAACGAAACGCTCCAGACGAGAGATTGCGTCTTTATCCACGCGCTCGGCGAAGAATTTCAGGTCATCGGCACGTTCATCCAGCACCGCCTGGAACACATACTTCAACATACTTTCGGCCAGGCCGGCAACGTCGTCCAGCGTCGCGAAGGCCACTTCCGGCTCGATCATCCAGAATTCCGCCAGGTGGCGGCTGGTGTTGGAGTTTTCGGCGCGGAAGGTTGGGCCGAAGGTGTAAACCTTGGACAGCGCACAGGCGTAGGTTTCGCCGTTCAGCTGTCCGGAAACGGTAAGGAAGGCTTCTTTACCGAAGAAGTCTTCGCTGAAGTCGACGGTGCCCTTGTCGGTGCGCGGCAGGTTTTCCAGATCCAGCGTGGACACGCGGAACATCTCGCCGGCGCCTTCGGTATCGGAAGCGGTGATCAGCGGGGTGGACACCCAGAAATAGCCGTTTTCATGGAAGAAGCGGTGGATCGCCTGCGCCAGGGTATGACGCACGCGCGCCACGGCGCCGATCAGGTTGGTGCGCGGGCGCAGGTGAGCCACTTCGCGCAGGTATTCGATGCTGTGGCGCTTGGCCGCCATCGGGTAGGTGTCTGGATCGTCGACCCAGCCGACCACTTTGATCGCGGTGGCCTGCAGTTCGAAGCTCTGGCCTTCGCCCGGTGAGGCGACGACCTTACCGGTCACTTCAACTGAGCAACCGGTGGTCAGGTGCAGTACTTCATCCTGATAATTCGGCAGAGAATTATTAACGACGGCCTGTAACGGATCAAAGCAGGAACCGTCATAGACGGCCAGGAAGGAGATACCAGCTTTTGAATCTCTCCGGGTACGTACCCAGCCGCGTACGGTGACTTCACTGTCAACCGCAGCACGACCTTGCAGTACGTCGACTACAGGCACTACGCTCATAGATTTCTCTCTTTAATAATTTGGTTTAGAAATAGCTTACAACCCAAGAATATGGGGGTAATGGCTATGTTACTTGCCGCGGTGCAGAGCACAAGCAGAAATCATCGGATTGGCGCAACATTTATCGCGGCTGGCTGAAAAGAGGGCGTTCGGGATAAAAACAAAAAAGCCGGCGCGTGAACCGGGCCGGCTTTCTCTCTATATAAAGAAGGATCAGCTGGCTTTCTTCACCAGCGGCAGATCGAAGGCTTTGCGCAGGGCCCTGACGAACGCCTGATCCTGACAAATGGTTTTGCCGGGGCTGTCGGAGAGCTTGGCCACCGGTTTGCCTTTGCACTCGACCAGTTTGATCACGATATTCAGCGGCTTGACGCCGGGAATATCGCAGGTCAGGCGCGTGCCGATGCCGAATCCGAGGTTGATGCGTTGATAGAAGTGGCGGTAGAGCGCCAGCGCTTTGTCCAGATCCAGGTTGTCCGAGAACACCAGCGTTTTGCTCATCGGGTCGATGCCCAGTTTCTCGTAGTGGGCAATGGCCTTTTCACCCCACTCGACGGGATCGCCCGAATCGTGGCGCAGCCCCTGATAACGCTCGGCGAACTGAGGGCCGAAGTCGCGCAGGAAGGCATCCATGGTGATGCAGTCGGTAAGCGCGATGCCAAGCTGGTCCGGGTATTCATCCAGCCAGGCTTGCAATGCGGCGCGCTGGCTGTTGGCCAGCACCGGGCTTATCTGCTGGTGCGCCTGGAACCATTCATGCGCCTGCGTGCCGACCGGCGCCAGGCCGAGCTGGTGAGCCAGATCGTAATTGCTGGTGCCCGACAGGTACGGGAATTCGGCCTGCAAGGTGCTGACGATGGCCTGCTGAACGCCCTGAGAGAAACGGCGACGAGTGCCGAAGTCCATCAGCTTGAAGCGCGAAAGGTCCAGATCGCCCGCCAGCGTCTTGAACTGCGCCAGCTTGGTCTGCAGATGTGCCACCGCCTGTTCCGGCGTCACCTGCGCAGAGCGGCGGCGATGCACCACTTCGCTGATCACCGCCAGCAGCGGCACTTCCCACATGATCACTTCGCGCCACGGCCCGGCGATGCGGATGTGCAGCTTGCCGTCGCGGTTCTCGACGATCACCTGCTGCGGATCGTAGCGGAACGTCCGCAGCCAGTTCAGATAATCCTGACGGAAGAAAGGCAGGCCCGAGAGATAAGCGAATTCGGCGTCGGTCAGTGCCAGCCGGCTCATCAGCGCCACCTGCGCGCGGATCTCGTCGGCATATTCGCCCAGCAGTTCGTCGCCGCGGCAGCGGAATTCCGCCGCCACGCTGATCGCGGGATAGCGATGGAACACTGCTTGCTGCATATGAAGCTTATAAGCATCGGTATCAAGCAGTGATGTCAAAATCGGGGAAGCGTATTGAGTCATAGCGCGTTACAGCATCCTCGTCAGGCGCGTGTCCAAATCCGGATAATCATAAAAGTGGGGGTGGAGTATACCCGGATTATCCTGTTATTGAAGCTGCATCACACCATAAATCACCAAAGCGGGTCGAGGATTAAACGTGCCTTTATGGCGGCCTAGCGGCGGCGGGGAAGAAAAAAAGCCAGATATGCCTGTAAGGTGAATGACTTAGCCTAATTAGTCATAAAAATTATAATGTTAATTATTTTAAACAGCGAATCAGATAAACCCGATCTGAGTGTGTACGCTGACCCGATCCTTGCCGTTCTTTTTGCAAAAATAGAGCGCTTCGTCCGCCTGTTTGATCGCCGCCTGCAGCGCGGTGAACGCGTTGACCGGCGCAATGCCGCAGCTGGTGGTGAAACGCACTTGCCGTCCGTCGGTCAGATTTAGCGTCAGGCGATGAGTACGGGTGCGCAATTGCTCCATGATGTCCCGCGCGTTGTCCAACGAACAGTTGCCCAGCAGCACCGCGAACTCTTCGCCGCCGTAGCGGCAGAAAATGTCGCTGGCGCGGAACGCGCGTTGCAGCAGGTGGCCGAATGCCACCAGCGCCTGGTCACCTACGTCGTGGCCATAGCTGTCGTTGAGCTGTTTGAAATTGTCGATATCGATCAGGCAAAAGGCCTGTGGATAGCTGCTGTCACCCAGCAGCTGGCATTCAAGGAAGAATTTACGGCGGTTATAAATATTGGTGAGCGGATCGAGGAAGGAAGAGGCCTCGAGCTCTTTAATCAACAGTTGCTTCTCACTTTCCAGCGAGACCTTGTCCAGCTGGTATTGCCTGAGCTGCTGAATGGCGTCGCTGATGGCGATCAGTTCCCGGCTGTAGAAAGCGTCGTTGCGATCGATATTCATCTCGCCGCGGGACAGCCGAACGATATTGTTGTGAGTCTTGGTCAGCCAACGGTTGATGTTGGTGCAGAACACCAGCGCCGGCAAAATGAACAGCAACACCACCAGGCCGGCGAGCGCGATCATGCCGTAAATGGTGGTCTGGCTATCGTAAATTTTGTGACGCGAAGCGACGGTTTCCAGCTCGAAGCTGCGTTGATACAGCGCCTGCGAAAGCCCGCTCAGCTCGTCGACATAGCGCGAAATAAGCGCTGCGGGATAGGGTTTTTGAGTATTGATGGCGGTGTATAACCCATCGGTGATCAGCTTGAGACGTTCGGCCGACACCAGGGTGAGCAACTGATTGACGAGCTCGGTGGTTTGCACGTCGTCGTAGTTGATCTTCATGAAGATCAATCGGGTGCTCAGCGCGTTCAGCACGCCGGTCAACTGAATGGACTTCAGGTAGGCGTCTTTGCGATCGAGCGGGTTGACGTTGACGTCGATAATCTGATCGCTTAACTCCGTCAGTGACATATTCAGCCGGTTGTTGAGGCGAATGGCCTCGAGAAACATAAAGGAATCGGTATCCACCATCCGGGTATCGTAGGTGTAGCGGTAATAGCTCTTGCTGGTTTGCGAGATGTAATAGGCGCTGTTGATGTTGAACAAATTGGCATTGGCGTTGTTGACCTGCGAAAGCTGCAGGTTGTCGTTATCCAACAGCTGTTCCATCAGGCCGATCATCGACAGCGCGGCGATTTTTTGCCGCACCCCGAGCTGCCTGGCGACCGGATCGTTCAGATGCTCGCGGATCCGGGCAATTTTCTCACGCGCCACCCGATCGGCGGCCAAACATTGCGCGCGGGTGATTTGCGGATCGATCAGGCTCAATCGTTTGAGGCGGTGAGCCTGCAGCGAAGCCTGGAAGGCCTCGGAGATTTCTTTGGCGCGATCGATCTTATACAGGTTGAGCTGGTTATCGCGGTAGTCGGTATGGGCTTCGAGCAGCTCCTCGACGATGAACAGCGAGAAGGAGGTCATCAGGCACAGGGTAAAAAAATAGATTGCGTATTTGATTTTCATAGTGCGAGTCATCCCTGGGCCTGATTCGGCAATTATACCACTATGCCACCTGTGCCGCCTCAACTATGCCGGCGCGCCCGGACGGCGGTTTTTTAGCATTAAATGCTGATTTCTATTTAGCCATTGGTCACCCGCGCTGTCGTCTGGCGGGCGATTTATGATTTGCCTCTGATTTCTCTCTCGTGGTCGCCCGGCGGCTCTGGGCTTTTCGGCCAGCTGTGATACAGTTTATTCACAATCAGGTCCGCCGTGCGCCGCAGGGGAACACACCGGCTGCGGCGCGGAGGAGAAGAGCGACCTGCACCTATAACTCACTGAGACGTTTAAGGGTTTTTATGACACAACAGCCACAGGCAAAATATCGCCACGATTATCGCGCGCCTGATTACACCACGACCGATATCGATTTGGACTTCAGTCTGGACGCGGAAACCACGCGCGTGACCGCCGTCAGTAAAATCAAACGTCAGGGCACGGCCGGCGCCCCGCTGGTGCTGGATGGCGAAGATCTGACGCTGGTGAGCATTCAGGTCGACGGTCAACCGTGGAGCGCCTATCGTCAGCAGGATAACCAGCTGATCATCGAAGAGTTGCCGGCACAATTCACTCTTACCATCGTCAACGACATTCACCCGGCGAAAAACACCGCCCTGGAAGGGCTGTACCTGTCCGGCGATGCGCTGTGCACGCAATGCGAAGCCGAAGGCTTCCACCACATTACCTATTATCAGGACCGCCCGGATGTGCTGGCACGCTTTACTACCCGTATCGTGGCCGACAAGGCGCGCTATCCGTTCCTGCTGTCGAACGGCAACCGCATCGGCCAGGGCGAATTGGCCGAAGGCCGCCACTGGGTGCAATGGCAGGATCCGTTCCCGAAACCTTGCTACCTGTTCGCGCTGGTAGCGGGGGACTTCGACGTGCTGCGCGACAGCTTCACCACCCGCTCCGGCCGTAAGGTCGCGCTGGAGCTGTTCGTCGATCGCGGCAACCTGGATCGCGCCGACTGGGCGATGACGTCGCTGAAGAACTCGATGAAGTGGGACGAGACCCGCTTCGGCCTGGAATACGATCTCGACATTTATATGATTGTGGCGGTCGATTTCTTCAATATGGGCGCGATGGAGAACAAAGGGTTAAATATCTTTAACTCCAAATATGTGCTGGCGAAGGCGGAAACCGCCACCGACAAGGACTACCTGAATATTGAAGCGGTGATCGGCCACGAATACTTCCACAACTGGACCGGTAACCGCGTGACCTGCCGCGACTGGTTCCAGCTCAGCCTGAAAGAGGGGCTGACGGTGTTCCGCGATCAGGAGTTCAGTTCCGATCTGGGATCGCGCTCGGTCAACCGCATCGATAATGTGCGCGTGATGCGCGGCGCGCAGTTCGCCGAAGACGCCAGCCCGATGGCGCACGCCATCCGCCCGGACAAAGTGATCGAGATGAACAACTTCTACACCCTGACGGTGTATGAAAAGGGTTCCGAAGTGATCCGCATGATGCACACCTTGCTGGGGGAAGCGAACTTCCAGAAAGGGATGCAGCTCTATTTCGAACGCCACGACGGCAGCGCCGCCACCTGCGACGATTTCGTGCAGGCGATGGAGGATGCGTCCAACGTCGATCTCTCGCGCTTCCGCCGTTGGTATAGCCAGTCCGGCACGCCGCTGTTGACGGTACGCGACGAATACGACGCACAAACCCAGCAGTATCGCCTGCATGTCAGCCAGAAAACCGCGCCAACCGCCGATCAGCCGGAGAAGTTGCCGCTGCATATCCCGCTGGATATCGAACTGTACGACAGCGAAGGCAACGTCATTCCACTGCAAAAGGGCGGTCTGCCGGTCAACAACGTGCTGAACGTCACCGAAGCGGAGCAGACCTTCGTGTTCGACGGCGTGGCGCACAAGCCGGTGCCGTCGCTGCTGCGCGAATTCTCCGCGCCGGTGAAGCTGGACTATCCGTACAGCGACCAGCAGCTGACCTTCCTGATGCAGCACGCGCGCAATGAATTTGCGCGCTGGGATGCGGCGCAGAGCCTGCTGGCGACCTATATCAAGCTGAACGTGGCGCGGCACCAGCAGAAGCAGCCGTTGTCGCTGCCGCTGCACGTGGCCGATGCGTTCCGCGCGGTGCTGCTGGACGAAAAACTGGATCCGGCGCTGGCGGCGCAGATCCTGACGCTGCCGTCGGAGAACGAAATCGCCGAGCTGTTCGCCACCATCGATCCGGAAGCGATCGCTGCGGTGCACGAAGCGATAGTACGCTGCCTGGCGCGTGAGTTGGCCGATGAGTGGCTGGCGGTGTATCACGCCAACAAGACCGACGGCTACCGCGTGGAGCACGCCGAGATCGCCAAGCGCGCCTTGCGCAATGTTTGCCTGGGCTACCTGGCGTTCGGCGAAGATGTGGCGCTGGCGGATCAGCTGGTGAGCGAACAGTATCGCCAGGCGGATAACATGACCGATTCGTTGGCGGCGCTGTCCGCCGCGGTCGCGGCCCAGCTGCCGTGCCGCGATGCGCTGCTGGCGGCGTTCGACGAGCGCTGGCATCAGGATGGCCTGGTGATGGACAAATGGTTCGTGCTGCAGGGCAGCAGCCCGGCGGCAGACGTGCTGAGCAAGGTGCGTGCGCTGTTGCAACACCGCTCGTTCAGCCTGAGCAACCCGAATCGCACCCGCTCGTTGATCGGCGGCTTCGCTTCCGGTAACCCGGCGGCGTTCCATGCGGCGGATGGCAGCGGCTATCAGTTCCTGGCGGAGATCCTCAGCGATCTCAACCAGCGTAACCCGCAGATCGCCGCGCGCCTGATTGAACCGCTGATTCGCCTGAAGCGTTACGACGCGGGCCGCCAGGCGCTGATGCGCAAGGCGCTGGAACAGTTGAAAGGGTTGGAAAACCTGTCCGGCGATCTGTACGAGAAGATCAGCAAGGCGCTCGACGCCTGATTTTTTCACGCTGAATAGATCAAGGGACGGCTTTTGCCGTCCCTTTTTTTATCCGTTCAATTCGCCGCCTGGCGCGGGCTGGCCCCGGTAGCCGGCGGCGATAATACCCGTTCCAGCACTTCGGCTTCCAGTTCCGCCAGCCGGGCCGAGCCTTTGCGGCGCGGCCGCGGCAGATCGAGGGAGAGATCCAGCCCGATGCGCCCCTCTTCGATCAGGATCACCCGATCCGCCAGCGCGATGGCTTCGCTGACGTCGTGCGTGACCAACAGCACGGTAAAACCGTGCTGTTGCCACAGCGTTTCTATCAGCCCCTGCATCTCGATGCGCGTCAGGGCATCCAGCGCCCCGAGCGGTTCGTCCAACAGCAGCAGGCGAGGGCGGTGGATCAGCGCGCGCGCCAGGGCGACCCGTTGTTTTTGCCCGCCGGACAGCGCCGCCGGCCAGTCGCGGGCGCGATCCGCCAAGCCGACCGCGTCCAGCGCCTGCAGCGCCGCATCGCGCCACTGGCCGCGCAGCCCCAGCCCCACGTTGTCGATCACCGTTTTCCACGGCAGCAGGCGCGCATCCTGAAACATCAGCCGGGTATCCTCTTTAACGGCGGCAAGCGGCGCGTTGCCGCTGAGCAGCACGCCGCTGCTGGCCTGTTCTAGGCCGGCCAGCAGGCGCAGCAGGGTGCTTTTGCCGCAGCCGCTGCGACCGACCACCGCCACGAACTGCCCGGCGGAGATGTGCAGCTGAATAGTGTCCAGCACCGTGCGGTTGCCGTAACCTTTGCCGATGGACTCCAGCGTCACCGGCGTGCCTTGCGCAAGGCGAGCGGGAAGGGTCATAGCGCTTCTCCCTGTTTCAGTTGATAGGCCGGATGCCAGCGCAACCAGACGCGCTCCAGCAGCTGCGCGCCCACGTCCGCCAGCTTGCCGAGCAGGGCGTACAGCACGATGGCCACCACCACCACATCGGTTTGCAGAAATTCACGCGCGTTCATCGCCAGATAGCCGATGCCCGAATTGGCCGAGATGGTTTCGGCGACGATCAGCGTCAGCCACATGAAGCCAAGAGCGAAACGCACGCCGACCATAATCGACGGCAGCGCGCCCGGCAGCACCACCTGTGTAAACAGGCGGAAACCGCTCAGGCCGTAGCTGCGGGCCATCTCCAACAGGCCGCGATCGATGTTTTTGATGCCGTGGTAGGTATTGAGATAAATCGGGAACAGCGTACCGAGCGCCACCAGAAAGATCTTGGCGGATTCATCGATGCCGAACCACAGGATCACCAACGGGATCAGCGCCAGGTGCGGCACGTTGCGGATCATTTGCACCGAGCTGTCCAGCAGGCGTTCGCCCCAGCGCGACAGCCCGGTAATAAAGCCGAGGGTAAGCCCGATGCTGCCGCCGATGGCAAAGCCGATCAACGCGCGCTGGCTGCTGATGCTCAGATGCTGCCACAGTTCGCCGCTTTGGCTCAGGCTCCAGAAGGCGGCCAGCACTGCGCTCGGCGCCGGTAAAATGCGGTTGGACAGCCAGCCGGTTTCGACAGCGATCTGCCAGAGGATCACCAGCGCCAGCGGCAGCGCCCAGGGGGCCAGCCGATACAGGATGCGTTGCGCGTTCTTTGCCATCGGGGCGCTCCTCAGCTCTGCGACACTTTTTGCGGAACATAGATGTTGGCCACCACTTCGCCCTGCGGGCGCACCGGCTGAAGGCGCGCGGGCGTTTCCTCCTGCGCCAGATCGAGGTGCGGGAACAGCAGTTCGCCGACGCGGTAGGCCTCTTCCAGATGCGGATAGCCGGAGAGAATAAAGGTGTCGATGCCCAGATCGGCATATTCCTGCATGCGCGCCGCGACCGTCGGGCCGTCTCCCACCAGCGCGGTGCCGGCGCCGCCGCGCACCAGGCCGATGCCGGCCCACAGGTTCGGGCTGATCTCCAGGTTATCCTTTTTGCCGCCGTGTAGCGCCGCCATGCGCCGTTGGCCGACGGAGTCGAAACGCGCAAAGGCCTGCTGCGCGTTAGCGATGGTTTCCTCATCGAGGTGCGCGATCAGCCGGTCGGCGGCGCGCCAGGCCTCTTCGGTGGTTTCACGCACGATGACATGCAGGCGGATACCGAAGCGTACCTGGCGGCCTTTCGCCGCTGCTTTGGCGCGCACCTCTTCGATCTTCTCTTTAACCTGCGCCGGCGGCTCTCCCCAGGTGAGATACAGTTCTACCTGTTCGGCGGCCAGATCCTGCGCGGCGGCGGAGGATCCGCCGAAATAGAGCGGCGGGCGCGGCTGCTGCACCGGCGGGTACAGCAGTTTGGCGCCTTTCACCTGAATATGCTTGCCGTCGAAATCGACGGTTTCGCCTTCCAGCACCCGGCGCCAGATATGGGTGAACTCGGTTGAGGCTTCGTAGCGCTCTTCATGGCTCAGGTGCAGCCCCTCGGCCGCCAGCTCTTCCGGATCGCCGCCGGTGACCAGATTGAACAGCGCACGCCCATTGGACAGGCGATCCAGCGTCGCCGCCTGGCGCGCCGCCAGCGTAGGGGAGATGATGCCCGGCCGCAGCGCGACCAAAAACTTCAGCCGCTGGGTGACCGGGATCAGCGAGGCGGCCACCAGCCAGGAGTCTTCGCACGAGCGGCCGGTGGGGATCAGTACCCCACCGAATCCCAGCCGATCCGCCGCCTGGGCGATCTGCTGCAAATAACCGTGATCGACGCTGCGCGCGCCCTGTGCGCTGCCAAGATAGTGGCCGTCGCCGTGGGTGGGTAAAAACCAGAAAACGTTCAGGCTCATCGTTAATCTTCTCCCATGAGTTATTGTGCGCTTGGGCGCCAGATGCGTTGCGAGATGTCAACCTTCACCGGCACCAGCCGGTTGGCGTAAAACAGGTCGGCGGTTTGCTGCTGCGCGGCGATCGTCCGCGCATCGAGCGGTGTGATGGCGGTCGGCGGGCGGTGATCCAGATAGCTGGCGATCACCGGTTCCGGCAGCCCCATGGCGTTAGCCAGCAGGGTCACGCTTTGCGCCCGGTCGCTGCGGGTGAGCGCATCGGCCTGGGTCAGCACCGTCAAGACCTGGCTGATAAAGGCGCCGTTGGCTTCGACATAGGGGCGCGCCGCCAGATAGAAGGAACCGGTCTGGTTCAGATCGGTGCCGTCGCCGAGCACTCGCACGCCGCCCTGCAGCAGCGCGGCGGAATAGTAAGGATCCCAAATGGCCCAGGCGTCGACGTTGCCCTGCTGGAAGGCGGCGCGCGCATCGGCGGGCGTCAGATAGGCGGGCTGGATATCGGTGAACTGCAGGCCGGCCTTTTGCAGCGATCGCAGCAGCAGGTTGTGCGAGCTGGAGCCTTTCTGGAAGGCGACCTTATGGCCTTTCAGGTCGGCGACGGTTTTGATCGGGCTATTTTCCGGCACCAGGATCACTTCCGCCTTGGGTTTGGGCGGCTCAACGCCGACATACAGCAGGTCAGCGCCGGCAGCCTGCGCGAAAATCGGCGGAATATCGCCGGTGCTGCCCAGATCGATGCTGCCGACGTTCAAGGCCTCCAGCATCTGCGGGCCGGCGGGAAACTCGATCCAGCTGATGCGGGTGGCGGGGAAACGTTCCTCCAGCAGCCGGTGGCTCTTCGCCAGCACCAGGCTGACCGACCCTTTTTGGTAGCCGATGCGGAACTGCGCCGGATCCTGCGCAGCGGCGGCATTGGCCCAGACCAGCGACAGCAGGCCGGTGAGGGTGGCGGCGCTCAGCCAGCGCCGTAAAGCGATGCGTTCTTTCATTCAGGCTCTCCTTTTCCAGGCCTTTCAGGCGGTCTGACGCGCCGCCAGCGGCGAGGCGACGCGCAGCGCGGGCGGTTTGCGGCGGCCAAGCGCCAGATAAAAACTGGCTAACGCCTCTTCCAGCCGGGTAGCGACGGCGTCGGTGAGCGTGGCGCCTTCACCGGTCAGTTGGACCTGGCTGTCGTCGGCGAATACGCCGTGCAGCACTTCCTGCGCTTTCAGCGCTGCCAGCACCGGTTTGAGCGCATAGTCCACCGCCAGCATGTGGCCGATCGAACCGCCGGTTGCCAGCGGCAGCACTACCTTATGATCCAGAGCGCGTTCCGGCAGCAGATCCAGCAAGGTCTTCAGCGCGCCGGAAAACGACGCTTTATAAACCGGCGTGGAAATCAGCAGGCCGTCGGCCTGCGCCAGCTGGTCGGCAAACGCCTTGATCGCCGGGCTGTTGAAGTTGGCATACAGCAGGTCTTCGGCATCGAAGTCGTGCAGGGTATAAGCCGTCACTTCCACCCCTTGCTGCCGCAGCCAGTTCTGGCTCAGCGCGAGCAGTGCGGCGGAACGTGATGGGATGCGTGGGCTGCCGGCCAGTGATATAACGCGCATTGCCACTCCTTATAACTAAAAGTTAGGTTTAATTAGAAAATCAACAGGAAGTGTTTTAAACCTACCAGCAATCGGGCGCGTTTTTTAAATCTCATTTTTTGATTTCGATATGCGCAAAAGCGGATTGGCGCCGATTTGGCGGCGAAGCGGGAAAACGGTTGCGTAAAAACGGCTTTTTTTGCCTTTAATCAATTCCAATTGGGCGGGGGATACCGGATAATACGCCCCCGGTTTGCAACCGGGAAATCAGGAGAGTCCATGTACTACCCCCTCATCAGGAAAGCGTTGTTCCAGCTCGATCCGGAACGTGCGCACGAAGTGACCTTTCGTCAGCTCAGCCGTATTACCGGCACCCCATTAGCGTTTCTTGTTCGCCAGTCCGTGCCGACCAAACCGGTCAGCTGCATGGGGCTGTCGTTTAAAAACCCGCTGGGATTGGCCGCCGGTCTGGATAAAAACGGCGAGTGCATCGATGCGTTCGGCGCGATGGGCTTCGGCCATGTGGAAGTCGGCACCGTGACGCCGCGCCCGCAACCGGGCAACGACAAGCCGCGCTTGTTCCGCGTGGTCGAGGCGGAAGGCCTGATCAACCGCATGGGGTTCAATAACCATGGCGTGGACAATCTGGTTGAAAACGTTAAGAAATCCCATTTCGGCGGCATTCTTGGGATCAATATCGGCAAGAATAAAGACACCCCGGTCGAACAGGGCAAAGACGATTATTTGATCTGCATGGATAAAGTTTATCCGTATGCCGGTTATATCGCGATTAACATCTCGTCACCGAATACGCCGGGGTTACGATCCTTACAGTATGGCGAAGCGCTGGACGATCTTTTGGCGGCGATTAAAAATAAGCAGCAGGAATTACATGCGCGCCATCACAAATATGTGCCGGTGGCGGTAAAGATCGCGCCGGATCTTTCAGAAGAAGAATTGATCCAAATTGCCGATAGCCTGGTGCGGCATAATATCGATGGCGTGATCGCCACCAATACCACGTTGGATCGAAAATTGATCCAGGGGCTGAATTACTGCGAACAAGCGGGCGGGTTAAGTGGGCGTCCGTTGCAATCACGCAGCACCGAAGTGATCCGTCGTCTCTCCACCGAACTGCAAGGGCGCCTGCCGATTATCGGCGTGGGCGGCATCGATTCGCTGACGGCGGCGCGCGAAAAAATGGAGGCCGGCGCGAGCCTGCTGCAAATTTATTCCGGATTTATCTATCATGGCCCACGTTTGATTAAAGATATCGTTACCCATATCTAATATTTTTCCTCTCATTTTATTCCGGGGGTTTATTTCTGCCCCCGGCTCGTCTATATTTTGTTCGTTAGCATAAATATCGTTCGCGGAATTATCCGATGTTTAAGCTATTTTATCGGTGATAAAATCGCCTTTTAGGGTGAGTGCAGCGTTGGCATAGGCAGCGAGAAGGATACGAAATGAAGATAAAACCTGACGATAATTGGCGTTGGTATTTTGATGCCGAACACGATCGGCTAATGCTGGATTTAGCTAATGGTATGATCTTTCGTTCACGTTTCCCGGCCAAAATGTTAACGCCGGACGCCTTCGATGAATGCGCTTTTTGCGTGGACGACGCTGCCCTTTATTTCACCTATGAAGAACAGTGCAAACAGGTCAAACTCAGCCATGAGCAGCGCGCCGAGCTGGTGTTGAATGCGCTGGTCGCCTACCGTTTCCTGAAACCGCTGATGCCGAAGAGCTGGCATTTCTCGCAGCAGCATTACCCGTTGCAGCCGAAAAACGGCGAGCTGGCGGCGGTGAAAGTGATGGAAAGCGGCGCGGAAGCGCGCCTGCTGGTGGTAGAGGCCGGGGATAACGCCAGCCTGTGCCTGCTGGCGCAAAATCAGCTGACGGTCGCTGGCCGCACCATGGTATTGGGCGATGCCATCAAGGTGATGCACGATCGGTTGAAACCCTGCGCGCAGGATGAAAGCGCCGCCCCGGCTTACGACAGGGCGGTATAAGGCGGATTACGCCAGGGTCAAATCACTTTTCGGGATGCAGCTGCAGCACAGGATGGTGCCGTTGTCGCCCAGCGCGCTTTTCTTCAGGGGCGCGACTTCACCGCTCAGCAACGTAATGCGGCAACTGCCGCAAATCCCGGCACGGCAGGAGTAAGGTACGCGGATGCCTTGCTGTTCCAGCTGCTCGAGCAAGATCTGCTGGTTATTGCCGGTAAACACCTTTCCTTCGTATTCGATAGTGACGCTGTGCTCGCTGTCTTGCGGCGCTTGCACGCTCTCCACCACTTTCCCGGCGCCATAAGGGCGCGGCGGCTTGGTCGACAGAACTTCCACCGTATCGCCCACGCGAATGATGCCGCTGTTACGCGCGATCATATTCTGGCCAAAATCGATGTCGCCGTTGTCGGCGGAACGGAATTTTTGCAGCGTGCTCAGCGGTTCGCCGCTCGGGTGCTTGCGGCCGCGCTCGGTGCTGACGGTGGTGAGCACGCAGCGGCTGCAGGGTTTCACCAGATCGAACATGACGTCGCCGACGCGGATCACCTGCCAGCCGTCCTCGGCCCAGGCGGTTGCGCCGCTCACCACCAGATTGGGGCGGAACTGCTCCAGCTTGATGCTGCCGGGGCAACGCTGCTGCAGATCGTTGAACGAAGCCTGGTTAATCAGCAGATAAGGATAGCCGTCGGCAAACGTCAGCGGGATTTCGGGGTGCTTTTTCACTCGGCGGGTCAACTCCGGCCCCAGCCAGCGCAGCTGCACGTCACGCTGGAAATAGCCGCTCAGCCAGCGGTTGATCTCATCCGGCGCGATCAGCGCGGTGAAATGGTTGCCCCATACCTCGGTCGGCTGCGGCGCGGCGGCGAAGTCGCTGAAGCGAATGGCGGCGCTTTCGCCGTCCGGCGCGGTCAGGAATAGCCCGTCCGGCAGCAGCGCCGGCGTGAACAGCACCATCTGCGGGTATTGGCGCGCGGTAATAAAGGTGCCATCCGGCTCGGTGATCATAAAGTTGCGGTCGAAGGCCAGACCGCTGCTGCCGACCTGGGCGTAAGAAAGCTGCAGACCGCGCAGTGATTTAACCGGATGGACGTAGAGTCTGGAAAGCGTGATCACCCTTATCTCCGTGCGATGATTAAATAGAAGGGAGCAACTTTATGACAAGCGGTGCGGATTAGCTATAATGCGCAACAATTTTCTTTTTGGTGATAAGCACGATATGAACTCTCTGTTTGCCAGCACGGCGCGTGGATTGGAAGAACTGTTAAAAAGCGAGCTGGAAGCGCTTGGCGCTCACGACTGCAAAGTGGTGCAGGGTGGGGTACATTTTCAGGGTGACGATCGTCTTCTGTACCAAAGCCTGCTGTGGAGCCGCCTGGCTTCGCGCATTCTGTTGCCGCTGAACGAATTCCGCGTGCACAGCGATCTGGATCTGTACCTCGGGGTGCAGGCGATCGACTGGCCGAGCATTTTTGGCGTGGATAAAACCTTTGCCGTGCATTTCAGCGGCGTGAACGAAGAGATCCGCAATAGCCAGTACGGCGCGCTGAAGGTGAAAGACGCCATCGTCGACAGCTTTACCCGCAAACTTGACCAACGCCCGACGGTCGCCAAGCAGCAGCCGGATATTCGCGTTAACGTCTTCCTGCAGCGCGATATGGCCAGCGTGGCGCTCGATCTGAGCGGTGAAGGCCTGCATCAGCGCGGTTACCGCGATCTCACCGGCCAGGCGCCGCTGAAGGAAAACCTGGCGGCCGCCATCGTGCTGCGTTCCGGCTGGCAGCCGGGCACGCCGATGCTCGATCCGATGTGCGGCTCCGGCACGCTCTTGATCGAAGCGGCAATGATCGCTGCCGATCGCGCGCCGGGCCTGCACCGCCAACACTGGGGCTTCAGCGCCTGGAACGGCCACAACGCCGAACTGTGGCGTGAAGTCACCACCGAAGCGCAGGTGCGCGCACGCCGCGGCCTGCAGGAAACCGCCTCTCGCTTCTTCGGCTCCGATATCGATCGTCGGGTGATTGAAATGGCGCGCGGCAACGCCCGCCGCGCCGGCGTCGCCGAGCTGATCACCTTCAACGTCGGCGACGTGGCGCGCTTGACCAATCCGCTGCCGGAAGGCCCGCACGGCACCGTGATCAGCAACCCGCCGTACGGTGAGCGTCTGGAAAGCGAACCGGCGCTGATCGCGCTGCACAACATGCTGGGCCGCGTGATGAAAAGCGCCTTCGGCGGCTGGCAGCTTTCGCTGTTCAGCGCCTCGCCGGAGCTGTTGAGCTGCCTGCAGCTGCGCGCCGAGCGCCAGTTCAAGGCGAAAAACGGCCCGCTGGAGTGCGTGCAGAAAAACTATCAGCTGGCGGCGAACCCGGCCGGTGCCACTACCGGCGGCGTGCAGGTGGCGGAAGATTTCGCCAACCGTCTGCGCAAGAACTTGAAGAAGCTCGACAAGTGGGCGAAACAGCAGGGCATTGAATGCTACCGCCTGTACGATGCCGATCTGCCAGAATACAACGTCGCGGTGGACCGCTACGGCAGCAAGGTGGTGGTGCAGGAGTATGCGCCGCCGAAAACCGTCGATGCGCAAAAAGCGCGTCAGCGCCTGTTCGATGTGATCAACGCGACGCTGGCGGTGCTGGAATTGCCGTCGAATCAGCTGATCCTGAAAACCCGCGAGCGGCAGAAGGGTAAGAACCAGTACGAGAAACTGGCGCAGAAAGGCGAATTCCTGCTGGTGGAAGAGTATAACGCCAAGCTGTGGGTCAACCTGACCGACTATCTCGATACCGGCCTGTTCCTCGATCACCGCATCGCGCGCCGCATGCTGGGCGAGATGAGCAACGGCAAGGACTTCCTCAACCTGTTCGCCTATACCGGCACCGCCAGCGTGCATGCCGGGCTGGGCGGCGCGCGCAGCACCACCACGGTGGACATGTCGCGTACCTATCTGGAATGGGCGGAGAAGAACCTGCGCGCCAACGGCCTGACCGGCCGTCAGCATCGGTTGATCCAGGCCGACTGCCTGTCGTGGCTGAGCAACGCCAACGAACAGTTCGACGTGATCTTCATCGATCCGCCGACGTTCTCCAACTCCAAGCGGATGGAGAACACTTTTGACGTGCAGCGCGATCATCTGGCGCTGATGAAAGATTTGAAACGGTTGCTGCGCCGTAACGGAACCATCATGTTCTCGAACAACAAGCGCGGTTTCCAAATGGATATGGCAGGGCTGAGCGCGTTGGGCCTGGAGGCGAAAGAGATCACCGCCAAGACGCTGTCGCAGGACTTTGCCCGTAACCGTCAGATCCACAACTGCTGGCTGGTGACTCACGCCGGCGAAGGAAAATAATTACTATGTCGTTAATCAGCATGTCCGGCGCCTGGCTTTCTTTCAGCGATGCGCCGCTTTTAGACAACACCGAAATTCATATCGAAGACAACGAGCGCGTGTGTCTGGTCGGGCGCAACGGCGCCGGTAAGTCCACGCTGCTGAAGATCCTCGGCAAAGAGATCCCGCTGGACGACGGCCGGGTGATCTACGAACAGGATCTGATCGTGGCGCGCCTGCAACAGGATCCGCCGCGCAATATCGGCGGCAGCGTGTTCGACTTCGTGGCCGAAGGCGTCGCGGAGCAGGCGGAACACCTGAAGGCGTACCATGCGATTTCCCACCTGGTCGAGAGCGATCCGAGCGAGAAAAACCTGGCGCGCATGGCGCAAATCATGGAGATCCTCGATCATCAGGGGCTCTGGCAGCTCGACAGCCGCATCAGCGAAGTGCTGCTGCAGCTGGGGCTGAACGGCGACGCCGAGCTTTCCTCGCTGTCCGGCGGCTGGCTGCGCAAAGCGGCGCTGGGCCGCGCGCTGGTGAGCTCGCCGCGCGTGCTGCTGCTCGACGAACCGACCAACCACCTGGATATCGAAACCATCGACTGGCTGGAAGGCTTCCTGAAAGAGTTTGACGGCAGCATCGTCTTCATCTCGCACGATCGTTCGTTTATCCGCAACATGGCGACGCGCATCGTCGATCTGGATCGCGGCAAGCTGGTTTCCTGGCCGGGCAACTACGATCTGTATCTGCAGAGCAAAGAAGAAGCGCTGCGGGTGGAAGAGCTGCAAAACGCCGAGTTCGATCGCAAGCTGGCGCAGGAAGAGGTCTGGATCCGTCAGGGCATCAAAGCGCGCCGTACCCGTAACGAGGGGCGCGTGCGCGCGCTGAAGGCGCTGCGCGTCGAGCGTTCAGAGCGCCGTGAAGTGATGGGCACCGCCAAGATGCAGGTGGAAGAGGCGACCCGCTCCGGCAAAATCGTATTCGAGCTGGAAGACGTCAACTATCAGGTCGGCGAAAAAGTGCTGGTGCGCGGTTTCTCCGCTCAGGTACAGCGCGGCGACAAGATTGCGCTGGTGGGGCCGAACGGCTGTGGCAAAACTACGCTGCTGAAACTGATGCTCGGTCAGCTGAAAGCCGACAGCGGCCGCGTGCACTGCGGCACCAAGCTGGAAGTGGCTTACTTCGACCAGCACCGCGCGGATCTCGATCCGGAGCGCACGGTGATGGACAACCTGGCGGAAGGCAAGCAGGAAGTGATGGTCAACGGCCGTCCTCGTCACGTCTTGGGCTACCTGCAGGACTTCCTGTTCCACCCGAAACGCGCGATGACGCCGGTGAAGGCACTTTCGGGCGGTGAGCGTAACCGCCTGCTGTTGGCTAAGCTGTTTCTGAAACCGAGCAATCTGCTGATCCTCGATGAACCAACCAACGATCTCGACGTCGAAACGCTGGAGCTGCTGGAAGAGCTGATCGACGGCTATCAGGGCACCGTGCTGCTGGTCAGCCACGATCGCCAGTTCGTCGACAACTCGGTGACCGAGTGCTGGATCTTTGAAGGTAACGGCGTGATCAACGCCTTCGTCGGCGGCTATTACGATGCGCATCATCAGCGCGCCACGGCGAAACCGATTCGTCAGGCGGCGCCGAGCGCGAGCAAACCGGCGGCGGAGAAAAAGGCCGAACAGCCGAAGAAAGCGGCGGCCAAGCTGAGTTACAACCTGCTGCGCGAACTGGAACAGCTGCCGCAGCGGCTCGAACAGCTGGAGGCGGAAATCGAAGCGCTGCAGGCGCAGATGAGCGATGCCGACTTCTTCACGCGGCCGCACAGCGAAACGCAAGAAGTGCTGACGGCGCTGGCTAACGCAGAGCAGGCGCTCGAGCAGGCCTTCGCCCGTTGGGAAGAGCTGGAAGCGATGAAAAACGGCTGACCGTTGCGATACCGCCCGCGCGCTGCTGCGGGCGGTATCGACGTGCCGGTGAGCAACGTTATTGAGGAGGAATATGGTGTGTTCCCACAACAATCATCAGCAGCATAGTCATTCCGTACCTTCGGCGGAGCACCAGGATAACCTGATGCTGTGCCCGCAGTGCGACATGCTGGTGGCGCTACCGCCGCTGGCCTATGGCAGCAAAGCGGTATGCCCGCGCTGCAAAACCACGCTCAGCGTCCGCTGGGACGAACCGCGCAAGCGGCCGATCGGTTACGCGCTCAGTGCCTTGTTCATGCTGGTGCTGGCCAACATTTTCCCGTTTATCAACATGCGCGTCGCCGGCCTCGGCAACGAAATCCGGCTGATTCAAATTCCGGAGGTCATGGTGGCGGAAGATTACGCCAGTATGGCCACCTTGTTTATGGTGTTCGTGCAGCTGATCCCGGCGTTTTGCATGGTGGCGATCGTTCTGCTGTGCGCCAAAGTGCGCTTGCCGCTGGGGCTCAAAGAGTGGATGGCCCGGGTGCTGTTCCAGTTCAAAACCTGGTGCATGGTGGAAATTTTCCTCGCCGGGGTGCTGGTCAGCTTCGTCAAGCTGATGGCCTACGGCGATATCGGCATCGGCAGCAGCTTCGTGCCTTATTGCCTGTTCTGCCTGCTGCAGGTGCGCGCCTTCCAGTGCGTGGATCGGCGCTGGCTGTGGCAGGACATCGAACCGGCACCGCGTCTCGATCGTCCGCTGACGGTGGGGCGCACCGGCATGCGCCAGGGCGTGCGCTCCTGCGCCTGCTGCACGGCGATCCTGCCGGCCAATCAGGTGAGCTGCCCGCGCTGCCACACCAAGGGCTACGTGCGCCGCCGCCACAGCCTGCAGTGGACGTTGGCGCTGCTGGTGACCTCCATCATGCTGTATATCCCGGCCAACCTGATGCCGATCATGGTGACCGAGGCGCTGGGCAACAAGATGAACTCCACCATCATGGCGGGGGTGATCCTGCTGTGGGGGGACGGCTCTTATCCGGTGGCGATGGTGATTTTCATCGCCAGTATCATGGTGCCGTCGCTGAAAATGCTGGCGATCGGCTGGCTGTGCTGGGATGCCAACGGCAGGAAGAAGCCGCGTGCCGACAGCGAACGCATGCACCTGATTTATGAAGTGGTCGAGTTCGTTGGCCGCTGGTCAATGATCGACGTATTTGTGATCGCCGTATTGTCGGCGCTGGTGCGAATGGGGCAGTTGATGAGCATTTATCCTGCGACGGGCGCCGTGCTGTTCGCGCTGGTGGTGATCCTCACCATGTTCGCCGCCATGACATTTGATCCCCGGCTGACCTGGGATCGCGCAAGTGAAACAATCAACAAGGAGCCGCAAGGTGACGGAAAATAATCATAGCGTCGCAGACGTTGAGAAGATCAAACGCTGGTCGCCGGTGTGGATCATTCCCATCGTGACCGCGCTGATCGGCGCCTGGATCCTGTTTTACCACTTCAGCCATCAGGGGCCGGTGGTGACGCTGGTCACCACGACGGCGGAAGGGCTGGAAGCGGGTAAAACCAAAATCAAAAGCCGCAGCGTGGACGTCGGCGTGGTGGAAACCGTCACGCTGAGCGATGATCTGAGCAAGGTGATGGTGCAAGCGCGTCTCAATTCCGGCATGGAGAAATTGCTGCGTCAGGACTCCGCCTTCTGGGTGGTGAAGCCGCAGATCGGCCGTGAAGGCGTCTCCGGGCTGGGCACGCTGCTGTCCGGCGCCTATATCGAACTGCAGCCGGGCAGCAAGGGCAAAGACGGCAAAGACAACTATCAGCTGCTCGACGCGCCGCCGCTGGCCTCCCCGGACGCCAAGGGGCTGCGCATCGTGCTGGACAGCGAGAAATCGGGCCAGCTCAACGCCGGCGACCCGGTGCTGTTCCGCGGCTATCGCGTCGGGTCGGTGGAAACCAGCTACTTCGATCCTAAAGAACGCGCCATGCGCTATCAGCTGTTCATCACCGCGCCTTACGACCAGCTGGTCACCACCAACGTACGCTTCTGGAAAGACAGCGGCGTGGCGTTCGACATGTCGGCGCAGGGCATGCGGGTGGAGATGGGATCGCTGACTACCCTGTTCAGCGGCGGCGTCAGCTTCGACGTGCCGGACGGCTGGGATCGCGGTGAACTGGCGAAAGAGAAGGCGGAGTACCAGCTGTTCGACAACCAGCGCAGCACGCAGGATTCGCTGTATACCGTGCATAAGGACTACCTGCTGTTCTTCTCCGATTCGGTACGCGGCCTGCAGCCGGGCGCCCCGGTAGAGTTCCGCGGCATCCGCCTGGGCACGGTGGCTCAGGTGCCATTCTATAAAGAGGGCATGGCGCAACGCCTGGATAACGACTACCGCATTCCGGTGCTGATCCGCATCGAGCCGGATCGCTTCCAGAAACAGCTGGGCGGTAATTTCGATATCGAAGGGCATTTGAAGGACGCGGAATCGCGCGGTATGCGCGCCTCGATGAAGTCCGCCAACCTGCTGACCGGTTCGCTGTATATCGATCTCGACTTCTATCCGCAGGAGAAACCGTGGAAAGGGCCGCGCGAGCTGTTCGGTTATCCGCTGATGCCGACCACCAGCGGCGGGCTGGCGCAGATCCAGCAGAAACTGATGCAGACGCTGGACAAGATCAACGCGATGCCGATCAATCCGATGATCAACGAAGCGACCAAGACGCTGGCGGAAAGTCAGAAAACCATGAAGTCGACGCAGCAGACCATGAAGTCGTTGAACGACATCATCGCCAGCAAAGAGATGCAGGCGCTGCCGCAGGACATGCAGAAAACGCTGCTGGAGCTGAACCGCAGCATGAAAGGGTTCCAGCCTGGTTCACCGGCTTACAACAAGATGGTGGGCGATATGCAGCGCCTCGACCAGGTGTTGCGTGAGCTACAACCGGTGCTGCGCACCCTGAATGAGAAGAGCAACGCGCTGGTGTTTGAAGCCGCCGGCAGCACTGACCCTCAGCCGAAGAAGGCCACGAAATGATGAAATGGATCCCGGTAGCCCTGGCGCTGTTGCTCAGCGCCTGCAGCAGTTCGCCACAGAAGACCTACTATCAGTTGCCGGCGCTGGGGGCGCCGGCCGCTGCCAGCAGCAGCGGCGCTTCCACGCGCCAGCTGTGGCTGGAGCACGTGAGCGTGGCGGATTATCTGGCGCAGAACGGCGTGGTGTATCAAACCAACGACGTACAGTATGTGATAGCCCAGAACAACCTGTGGGCCAGCCCGCTCGACCAGCAGCTGCAGCAAACGCTGGTCACCAACCTGAGCAGCGCGCTGCCAGGCTGGGTGGTTTCTTCGCAACCGATGAGCAGCGATCAGGATGTGCTGAACGTGACCATCAGCGGTTTCCATGGCCGCTTTGACGGCAAGGCGATCGTTCGCGGCGAGTGGGTGCTGAACCGCCAGGGGCGCTTGATCAAACGGCCTTTCAGCCTGGAGTTGAAACAGGGTGAGGACGGCTATGATGCCCTGGTGCGCACGCTGGCGCAGGGCTGGCAGCAGGAAGCCCAGGCTATCGCAGCACAGATGGGCGGCATTTAGTCATAATTTGGTCTAAAATCGTCTAATCCCTGTCAGCGTGAAAAGTATTTTTTTCTCCCTGGCAGGGATTTCTTTTTCATTTCAAAAAGTTAAACCCTTTCCCGGCAGATCAGCCACTTAGCACTTTCCTCGGGCGTAGCTCACAAATATGACATTGGCGTGAATTTTGCGCATTGATCTTCTCTTCTTTTAGCGCTATTGATAACTCGTGGCTGCGCAAAAAGCAGCCATTGTTTTCTTTCCACCAGACCAAAATGAGGGAAACGAGGCATGAAGAGACAGAAACGCGATCGTCTGGAAAGGGCGCATTCGAGAGGGTATCAGGCAGGTATTTTAGGGCGTTCCAGGGAACATTGTCCCTACCAATCATCAGTGGACGCCCGGTCTCAATGGCTGGGAGGTTGGCGAGAAGCCATGGAAGACAGGGCTGTGACCGCTTAAGCGGCTCCCTGTCAAATAAAAGGAATAACCTCCGCCCTTTGGCGGAGGTTTTTGTTTGTGGCCTCTGAGGTGGCATCACCCAGGGCGTTCTCAGCGGGGTTATTGCTTCGCGCTGGCCTGACGAGGAGCGAGAAAGCGTGATTCGTATAGACGAGGCACGCTTTAGGCGCTCTGGCGGTGGGTAAACAGGAGATTCTTGAAGGGAGGGCGGAGGCGGTGCAAGGCATTGAGGGATAAAAGAAATGCCGCCACGAGAGACGTGACGGCATGCGCGATCGTTGGAAAAGAAGGCGGTGGCCGTCTTCTCGTCAGCGTGATTAGAACGCTGCGGTATCCTTGAACAGGCCCACTTTCAGATCGGTAGCGGTATAGATCACTTCGCCGTCAACCAGCACTTCGCCATCGGCGACGCCCATGATCAGCTTGCGGGTGATAACGCGCTTGAAGTTAATGCGGTAAGTCACCTTCTTGGCGGTTGGCAGCACCTGGCCGGTGAACTTGACTTCACCGACGCCCAGCGCGCGGCCTTTGCCTTCGCCGCCCAGCCAACCGAGGTAGAAACCGACCAACTGCCACATGGCATCCAGGCCCAGGCAACCAGGCATGACCGGATCGCCGATAAAGTGGCAACCGAAGAACCATAGGTCCGGATTAATATCCAGCTCCGCTTCCACATAACCTTTGTTGTGAGTCCCGCCGTCTTCGCTCATTTTGACCACGCGGTCCATCATCAACATGTTACCTGCCGGCAACGGTGGGCCACCGGCGCCGAACAGCTCGCCACGGCCGGATGCTTCGAGGTCTTCTTTCGTATAGGAATCGCGTTTATCTACCATGTTCTCAGTAAGCCTTATTTTAATGAAGGACGCAGGTTAGCTAACACGTGTACGCTGAACAAGTCCGATCAGCCGTGGTTGAACCAGTTGAGCCAGCGCAGCGGCCATGGACGACGGCGTTCCTGCAGGCTCACCTGCGCAATCCGTTCCTGAATGGCCGCCAACAAATTCGGCTGTTGTTCATCAGAGTAGAGGCAACCTGTAAGCAAAGGCAAGGCTTCCGCCGCGCTCTCTACCGCCCACAGATGGAATTGCCCCTCGCGTACCGCGTCGACGACATCTTGACGCAGGCACAGGTGGCGCACGTTGGTCACGGGCAATACGACGCCCTGTTTGCCCGTCAGGCCGCGGCGTAAACAAACTTCGAAGAAACCTTCGACCTTTTCGTTAACGCCGCCTATCGGCTGTACGTTGCCGAATTGGTCGACGGAGCCGGTGACGGCGATCTGCTGTGTGATTGGCTGCTGCGACAGAGCGCTGACCAAGGCGCACAGCTCGGCGAGCGAGGCGCTGTCGCCGTCCACTTCACCGTAAGATTGTTCAAAGACGATGGAAGCGGAGAAGGGCAACTGCTGATCCAAATCCAGTTCGGCGATAAGGAACGCCTGCATGATCATCATGCCTTTAGCATGCAGGTTGCCGCCCAGCTCGGCTTTGCGCTCGACGTCGGTAAACTCGCCGTCGCCAAGATGCACGACGCAACTGATGCGCGAGGGCTCGCCGAAGCTGCGCGGATGGCCGGGATAATCCAGGACTGACAGGCCGTTAATCTGCCCGATCACTTCACCCTCGGTCTCAATCAGGATCTGACCCAGCTCAATCTCATCCTGCATACGCTCGGCCAGATAGCTTTCGCGCCATTCGCGGGCATTCAACGCTGCCTCAAACGCTTTGGCGGTAATGCGCTCCTCTTCGGCATACAGTGCGGCCTCGGACAGCTGCTGGCCAAGCCAAACCGGCGAGAGTGGCAGGATGCCCTGATCGCCGGTGTAACGCACAGCCTGGACGATCAGCGGCGGCCAGGCGTCGGCCGCTAACATCGGCAGCTGCCGATCGGCAATCACGCCGTTGACGTAGCCGCACCACTGCGCCATATCATCGACTTCGGTCAGCTGCAGATCGTCTTCGTATTCGCCGTAGACCGCTTGTTCGCTCAGTTCCGGCTCGATATCGTGGAAATCGGCCAGGCCGTGACGGTCGCCGACCACAATCAGCCGCAGGTCCAGCGGCATCGGTGGAATGGCTACCGGCAGCGGGCGGGTTTCGTCTGGCGAAACCCAATGGAACTGGCGCTGGCCGATCATCTGCTTCAGCCGCAGCCATAGCAATGGCTGAGCCAGCAGCGCCCGAGCCGACAGGATCAGGACGCCGCCGTTGGCCTGGTGCACCAGACCCGGTTGCAGGGTAATGTCGCCATTGTGGATCCGTACGCAACCAAACAGCTGCTCCGGTTCAATCCACTCCTGGAACAGACAAGCACCGCCGGCGGCGAAAGGTTCATCGCCACGGCTGGCCGGCTCTATGCTGACCTTGCCATCCTGAATGGCATAGTGGCTGCCGCGGCATGCCGTATTCTTCGCCAGAAGCGGGTTGACGGCGTGTGCGATCAGTTCTAGGTATTCTCGCGTTTCTTGCGCTTTCAACAGCATGAAACGCGGTGGCGATTGAGGGTGGCAAAATAGCGTCAGGGCATTTTCCAGCCGAGGCTGAATGGCGGAAAAGGGCACGGGTGCCAACTGAGCGGCGGTATCAAATATCGCCTGATAAGGCGTTACGTCCGGCAATAAAGATTGCCATTCAAGTCGGTTATTGGTCAAAGTGTTAGATGCAATCGTTAAAAAGGGAAAGGGCGATTATACAAGAATAACGGCGGCTTGATACATGTGGAGTGCCAGTTGGCGTCAGGGAGTTTGACATCGCGCGATGACTGTGCAAAAAACAGTCTAAAAGACGGCTTAATTGCCGGGGAAATTCGGCGCAAAGCTGTTATGCTTATTTGAAGTTACGCGGTCACTGAAGAGCTCAAGATGAAATATCAGCAACTGGAAAATCTGGAGAGCGGTTGGAAATGGAAGTACCTGGTGAAGAAGCACCGGGAAGGGGAACTTATTACCCGCTACATTGAAAACAGCGCTGCTCAGGAGGCGGTTAACGAGCTGCTGAAGCTGGAAAATGAGCCGGTAAAGGTACTTGCATGGATTGCCGCTCATATGAATCCGGAGCTGGATAACCGGATGAAGCAAACGATCCGCGCCCGCCGCAAACGTCATTTTAACGCAGAACACCAGCATACGCGTAAAAAATCTATCGATCTGGAGTTTTTGGTTTGGCAACGCTTGGCAGCCCTGGCGCGCCGTCGTGGCGTCACGCTGTCGGAAACGGTTGTGCAGCTTATCGAAGATGCTGAGCGCAAAGAGAAGTATGCGAATCAGATGTCGTCGTTGAAAGAAGATTTGAAGGCGATTCTCGGTAAAGAACCTAAGTAAACGGGGCAGAGCGCCTTAGTTACACTGGGTCTTGAATGTTCTGATAACAACAGGACGAAAAAAAACCCCGCAATGCGGGGTTTTTTATTAGGCGAGTAAACTTAGCCCTGAGGCTGAGTTACAACGTCTTTGATACCTTTAACTTCGATCTCTACGCGACGATCTGGTGCCAGGCAGTCGATCTGAGCTTTGGTAGCGCGGCCAGCTTTGTAGCCACAGGTGTTGCCAGTAACTGGATCAGCTTTGCCCATGCCACGTGCAGAAATTTTGTCTGACGGGATGCCTTTGGAGACCAGGTAGTCAACAACGCTTTGTGCGCGTTTTTCAGACAGTTTCTGGTTGTACTGAGCAGAACCAACGGCGTCGGTGTAACCCAGAACAACTACGGAACCGTCTTTAGGATCCATGGAGCTCAGCTGGGAGTACAGCTGATCCAGAGCCTGCTGACCTTGTGGCTTCAGAGTTGCTTTGTTGAAGTTGAACAGCACGTCAGACTTCAGAGTGAAACGCTTGGTTTCAACAACTGGAGCCGGAGCTGGGGCTGGAGCAACTGGAGCAACTACGTCATCCTGACCGAAGCGGTAAGAAACGCCCAGGCTCAGCATGGTGTTGTCTGGACGTGCGCCAACGGTACCTGCGTCACCGATGTTGCTTACGAACTGGTAGTCCAGGCGGGTAGCCCAGTTTTTGGTCAGTGCGTATTCAACACCAACAGCAGCCAGCGGAGAAACGCCGGTGTCGTGGTCGCTCAGGCGCTGACCAGTGCGGCCGTAGTTAGCTTTGGAGTCTGCACGCCATACCATACCACCCAGACGAGTGTAGATATCCAGATCGTCAGCAATTGGGTAGCTCAGTTTAGCAGCCAGTTGAACGCCCTGCGCTTTGAAAGCACCGTTGTTCACGCTGCCTTTGTAAGGCATACGGCCGAGCCAGTCATAGCCCAGTTCGAAGCCCAGGTATTGGTTTGCCTGGTAGCCCAGGAACGCGCCGGCACCCAGCTGATCTTTGTGGGTTGGGCCGTTGCCGATACCGTTCTGGTAACCGTTACCGTAGAAACCAGTGTCGTGGTACTGGGACCAGCCCAGTTTAGCACCGGTGTACCAGGTGTTATCTTTTGGAGCGGCTTGCGCTACGGTAGCGAAACCTGCCAGTGCCACTGCTAATGCGATAGCTGTCTTTTTCATTTTGCGCCTCGTTATCATCCAAATAGGCAATGAGCTTTAAAGCTGTTTTAAGCCCTTGGTTAAATTCCTTCGCCAAGGTTTAAGCCCTCGTTTGTTACTCGCCAGTTTTTCTGACGTTATAGAGCAACCTTGGCGATGTAAAGTCTACAACGTGGCGCGAAAGTTACAAGTGTGATGTGATAAGGCTCTAAAAAAAAACGCGGAATCGTACATATTTGCTAACATTCTTAGCCTAAAAAAACGGCGATTCATCGGGCGTTTTTGCTTGGCAAACCGCAGCCGGACTAGCTTTGTGCCTTATCCCGCAAAGGTTCCCTCTACGGGGTGCGAAAATGATGGGAAAAATCCTAAATTTACTTAATGATACAAAGAAGAGTGAATTTTTAGGGTGGAACAGTGTCCGTGAGTCGGGTCAATGTCACGTTGAGGACGCATGATAAACCCGTAGGCATTACCCAATTCTGCCGCACGTCTTAATTTTAGACGATCCTCCTCCGTTAGCTCGGGCAACCAGCCGAGAACCACGCTGTAGTTCCCCGTTTGCAGCGCTTTTTCCATTGCCTCAACCGTATTCACCGGGCTGATTTGGCTCAACTGCACCATTTTATCCACCGGCAGGCCGGATTGCTGCAGCCATTGCTTGCTTAACTTTTGCTGCGGCGTCAGCCACAGAAGCCAGCGAGACTGCTTGCCCAGTTGCTGGAGCAGGGGCAACAGCAGTTGAGCCACTGCGGGCTGGCGCTCGTTGTAAACAAGTTCACTGATCAAGCCATTCTCTTTGCCGACATTTGTGTTCTTCGCAACGCTGTTCGCGGTAAAAGAGCCATGGCTAAAATGAGGTTGGTAGAGTGATTGAGTACGCATAAAGTTCCCGCCCGTCGTGTTACTGTATGTTTATACAGTATCCCTGATTTCGGATAAGATCAACCCAAATTTTCGTAGCGGCTCGCATAATTGCGATCATTTTTTGTACCGGTGTTTTTTGTGATTGGCATGCAGACGGATAGTGCGTATTTTTCTAATTAGTTGTTCACGTTACTTTTTTCATTGATGAGAGAAATAATACGACCGGAACCTAAAAAGGAGGAATGCTATGAAAAGGATGTCGACGAGAAGAATCACGCAGGCTAAAAGTTGCTTCGCGGCGCTGGGCACCATCACCACGCGGTCACAGTTTGGCGGCTATGGGCTGTTGGCTGAGGGGGTGATGTTTGCAGTGATAGCGGAAGGCGAGCTGTATTTGCGGGCTACGGCGAGCATGGAACCGGCCTTTCGCGCTCGGGGCATGGTCAATATGGTCTATTCCAAGCGCGGAGTGCCCATCACTTTGCGCTATTACTGGGTTGACGAGTCCCTGTGGCGGGAACGTAACGAATTGGTGGGGCTGGCTTGGCAAGCTGTCAGGGAGGCCCGTCGGGAACAGCGGCTCAAGGCCGGCGACCACGGCAGATTGAAGGCGCTGCCGAATATAGATGTCAATATGGAGCGGCTGTTGTGGCGAGCGGGTATCCGCAACGCCTATGACCTGCGGTTGCAGGGCGCGAAACGCAGCTATCTTAGCCTGCTGCAACAACAGACCAATCTGGGATTGCGAGTCCTGTTGTCGCTGGGCGGGGCGATAGCCGGTTATCATCAGGCGGCATTACCGGCTGAATTGCATAACGAATTGGTGCGCTGGTTCGATCATATGATGGCGATGCGCCGCCATGGACATGAGCCGGTGATTCAGGGCCCGTCGAGCGGGCCCTGAATGATTAGGCTGTCTTATTGATTTGGGTGTGCAGCGCGGTGAGTTCCGGCAGAAGTTCGAGCACCAGCCCCACCTGCTGCAAAACCAGCTGTTCTTTGCTTTCAGGTTCCGGAACGGCTTGGCGAATACGCTCCGCCAGCTGTTCCAGCGCCTGAGCAATGCGCTGGCTGTTCTGTTCTTCCTGATGCAGGGCGCCGTCCACGTAACACACGGCATCATTGAGCAGGTCGAGCGTGGCAGGGGTATTCAGCCGCTCGCGGTGCGCACCCAACGCCGAGATATAACTCAGGAGTGTGTGGTTCAGGCAGAGCAGGCGGAAGGCGGCTTCCTGCAGCGCCTTGTCGGCCTTGGGATCGGCGGACATGTTGGAGATGACCGAAGCCAGCTCGGCATCGCTGTTGTGGGCATCTCGCCGCGCAATGCGGTAGGCGAGGCCGTTATCCTTACCCTGGTGGTATTGCACCAGAATGGCGTCCAGATAACGGCAGTTGGCATTCAGCGTTTTATCCACCACCGCCGGCAGTTGGCGGAACTTCCAGTCCGGCCAAATAAAGCTGACTGCCGCCCAGGCGATGGCGCAGCCCAGCAAGGTATCGTAAACGCGCGGAGCTGCCACTTCGAATCCTTCACCCAACAGGTTAAAGCACAACAGCACCAGCAGCGTAATGAACATCGTCGCGTGCGCATATTGTACGGTGCGGAAAGCGAAGAACAGAACGCCGGTGATGACGATCAACACCAGCTGTCCTTCCAGTGAAGGCACGAAATAGAGGATTGGCAGGCCGATAAGAATACCGGCCAGGGTGCCGATGATGCGCAATGCCAGGCGTCGGCGGGTGGCATTGTAGTTCGGTTGGCAGACGAACAGGCTGGTCAACAGGATCCAGTAACCGTGCTGCATACCGGTGAATTGAATGAAGGCGTAACCCACGCACAGCACCACCGACATGCGGATCGCGTGGCGAAACAGGGCCGACTGGGGCGTCAAATGGCGGCTGATGCGCAGCCGGATATCGCTCCAGCCGGTTAAGCGGTCATCGGCCAGGCTGTTCTCTTCCGCTTGCCCGCTGGCCAGCGTCTGCTCTGATTCGATATTGGCCAGCTGCGCATCGATCGCATGCAGGTTTTTCAACAGATGCGCCAGCGCCTTGGTCTGCTCGGTATTGCCCTGGGTTTCGGCGATGCGCGCCAATGCCTCCTGAATGCGGCTGAAAGCCGGTTCAAAGCGCGGGTTGTGCTGGTACTTTTGCCGCAGCAGGATCGATTGCGCCAATTGGCGGCAGGCGCGCGCCTGCATGCTCAGCAAACGCTGGAAGCGGAACAAAATGTCGCTGTGGCGGAATTGCCGGCTGAGTGCGTGGTACTGAACGTGGGAAGAGCTGGCGCGTTCGTGGATATCCTGCGCGACAAAATAGTAGTGCAAGGTGCGGCGGGTGCCACGCTGGCCGCGATCGCCTTTCAGGCGCGTCAGCAGCGAGGCTTTGGTTTGGTTAAGCAACGCGACCAGGGCGCTGTTGGCCATCGCGACATCCATCCAGGGCAGATCGGCGTCGCGCTCGGCATCGGGATCGAACAGATTGGCTTTGGCATCTAGATAGTTGGCCAACTGATCGTAGCAGCGTGCCAGGTTCTCTTGCAGCGGCCGGATAGGGAACAGCAGGTGGCCCGCCAGCGTCAGCAGGTTGTACCACAGTGCGCCGATCACCAACAGCAGCGGCTGCTGATACCAGGCATCGTACATGGCGGTGCCGAGCATGGTATAAACCGCGATCAGCAGCGCGCCGAAGGCGATGGTGGCGTAACGTTGCCCCAAGGCACCGAGCAGGATAAAACCGCAGGTCGACGTGGTTAAGCCAAGGGCGAACAACCAGGGGTAGGGGAACAGCAGCTCGATTGAAGCAGAGGCGACAAAGAAGCACACCAGCGTGATCAGCAGGTTGCGTAACCTGCCGGCCAGGCGGTCATCCAAATCAGTCAGGGCCGCCGCCACGACGCCCAGCGTTAGCGGGATGGTCAGCTTGGGAATGCCCAACCACCAGGGAACGGCGGTGGTGCCGATCAGCGCAATAAGGATGCGCAGGTGATACAGCAGGTTGCTGTTGTAGGTATAACGACGAACTGCGGGTGCAAAAGAGAGCACGAAAAACTCCTCAAACGGAGAAAAAATTAACGCTGATGATAGTGGCGGCGAGCATTCTCAATACGCGCTTGCTGGGCCATTTCTACCGAGACGACGCGGCGCCCCACCGGCCACAGCGCGATGGCGGCAATTTTGAAATTGGCGATGCCGACCGGAATGCCGATGATCGAAACGCACTGCACGATGCCGGCGGCGATGTGTGACAGGCATAGCCACCAGCCGAACAGCACCAACCAGATAATGTTGAGCAGCGAACCGCCGGCGGAGAGCAGCGCATTGCTTTTTTCCGGGTAGAGTTCATCGACGTGAATTGCCTCATTGCCGAAAGGCACCAGCGACAGCTTGGTGATTTCCCAGCAGGAGCGGGTGAGCGGCAGCGTGATGACCAGCAGCACGCTGAACACCGTGGCGATGAGCCAACCCAGCGTGGTGAAGAAACCGCCCAACACAAAATTAAGAATATTCAGTACAGTACGCATAGACGTCATTCTGCTCTAATGATGGCCAAACCGCGATGCGGGCGTATTCACGATAAAAACGCAAAATCTATTCTACCCTTTTTTTAGCGCTAGAGTGCCACTGCTTATCACAGGTAAACTGGCAGATATCCGTTATTTAATCTCAACATAGTCATGGCGCGACGATATGGAACTTAAAGCGACATCGCTGGGGAAACACCTGGCTCAGCACCCTTATAACCGCGTGCGGTTGCTGCACGCCGGCGTTGAGGTGAGCGGGGAAAAACATGAATATCTGATCCCCTTCAATCAATTGATTCAGGTCAGGTGCAAGCGCGGCATCGTCTGGGGCGAGCTGGAATTTGAATTGCCGGACGAAAAAGTGGTGCGGCTGCACGGCACCGAATGGCAGGAAACGCAGCGTTTTCATCATTATCTGCAGCAGGCCTGGCAGCAGTGGAGCGCAGAAATGAGCGAGGTCAGCGCCGGCGTGTTGCAACAGCAGGTGGCGCAGATCCAGCGCATCGAGCAGCAAGACAAATGGTTTAAAAAGTCTGAGCTGGGCAAGCTGCAGCAGCAAATCCACGAGGCTTTCTCCGCGTTGCCGATGCCGGTGGCGCGTCTGGATGAGTTTGATAACTGCCGGGCTGATTATCATCTGTGTCTGCAATGGCTGCAGCAGGGGCTGCGCAGCGTCGAACAACGCAACCGGCAGTGGACCGAGCGCATGCTGGAGCAACATCACGACTTCTTCCAGACCGTCGAGAGTTCACCGCTCAATGACTCTCAGAGCCGTGCGGTGGTCAACGGCGAGGATTCCGTTCTGGTATTGGCGGGGGCCGGCAGCGGCAAAACGTCGGTGCTGGTGGCGCGCGCCGGCTGGCTGCTGCGCCGTCAGGAGGCGGAGCCGGGCCAAATTTTGCTGTTGGCGTTCGGCCGTCAGGCAGCGAGTGAGATGAATGATCGCATCAAAGCGCGTTTGGGCGATGTCGGCATTCAGGCCAAGACATTCCATGCATTGGCGCTGCAGATCATTCAACAGGGCAGCCGCAAAGCCCCGGCCATCAGCCGATTGGAAACCGATGCCAAAGCGCGCAAAGCGTTGCTGATTACCCATTGGCGACAACAGTGCGCAGAGAAAAAAGCCCAGGCCAAGGGGTGGCGTCAATGGTTGAGCGACGAACTGGAATGGGAAGTGCCGGAAGGCGACTTTTGGCAGGATCAACGCCTGGCGGATCGGCTGGCGGGCCGCTTGGAACGCTGGCTGGGGCTGATGCGCATGCACGGTGGCAGCCAGGCGGAAATGATTGAGCAGGCGGATGAAGAAATCCGCGATCTGTTTTCAAAACGCATCCGGCTGATGGCACCGCTGCTGAAAGCCTGGAAAAGCGCCTTGAAAGAGGAAGGGGCGGTGGACTTCTCCGGTCTGATCCATCAGGCGGTCAATATTCTCGACAAGGGGCGCTTTGTCAGCCCGTGGAAACATATTCTGGTCGATGAGTTTCAGGATATCTCGCCGCAGCGTGCGCTGTTGCTGGCGGCGCTGCGTCGACAAAACAAACAGACCTGCCTGTTTGCGGTGGGGGATGACTGGCAGGCGATTTATCGCTTCAGCGGCGCAGAGTTGACGTTAACCACGGCGTTCACCACTCACTTCGGTGAAGGGGCGCAGTGCGCGCTGGACACCACTTATCGCTTTAATGAACGTATCGGTGAGGTAGCCAACCGGTTCGTGCAGCAGAACCCGCACCAGTTGAAAAAACCGCTCAACAGCCTGAGCAAGGGCAATAAAAAGTCGGTGGCGATCCTGCCGCACGAGCAGCTGGAGCCCTTGCTGGATAAACTGAGCGGCTATGCCAAGCCGGACGAGCGTATTCTGGTACTGGCGCGCTACCATCATCTGAAACCGGAAGCGCTGGCGAAAGCGGCCACCCGCTGGCCCAAGCTGGATCTGGAGTTTATGACCATCCACGCCAGCAAGGGGCAGCAGGCGGAATACGTCATCATCGCCGGTTTGCATGACGGGCGTGACGGTTTCCCGGCCGTGGCGCGCGAGTCGGTGTTGGAAGAGGTGCTGCTGCCACAGCCGGAGGATTTTCCGGATGCCGAAGAGCGCCGCCTGCTGTATGTCGCATTGACTCGCGCCAAACACCAGGTCTGGCTGTTGCAGGATCGTGAACGCCCTTCGGTGTTCGTCGAACAGCTGCAAGATCTTGGCGTACCGGTGCAGAAAAAACCGTAGGCATCAGGCCTGGCGGTAGCCAGGCCGCGAGGACTATTTCAGGCGCTCTTGCAGATAGCGCTGATAGTCGGGGATGGCGATCTCCACCTCGCTTTTGAACAGCGGAGAGTCGATCAGAAAGTCCGCGGTCGAGCGGTTGGTGGCCACCGGGATATTCCATACGGTCGCCAGCCGCAGAAGCGCCTTCACGTCCGGATCGTGCGGTACCGCGTTCAGCGGATCCCAGAAGAAGATCAGCATGTCTATCTTGCCTTCCGCAATCAATGCGCCAACCTGCTGATCACCCCCCATGGGGCCACTCAGCATGCTGGTGACCGGAATGCCGCTGGCGCGCTGGATCAGGTTACCGGTGGTGCCGGTGGCGTACAGCTGGTGCTGCGCCAAAATGCTCTTGTGGCTCTCTACCCACTCCAACAGGGCCTGTTTGCGGTGATCGTGCGCCACCAGCGCAATGTGTTTGCGCGCGGCGATAGTGCGGGTGGTCAATTCCATCTCGGTGTCCTTCGCTAATCGGGGATGTGCGACAGATTACTGAAACTGTTTTTCACTGCCTAGCGTTTGCGCTTGAAAATGCGAAGAAAAGGCGCCTTTGCGGGGAAAGACGCCGGGAAGGATCAGCGAACCGGTTGTTTATTGGCCCACCGCAGAAAACGCTTCTGTGTTTCCTTGTCGGCTTGCTGGAACCAATATTGCAGCATCTGTTCCGACACGTTTTCCCCTTTCAGCGTGACCGTTGGAGCGTTCAGCGGCGTGCCGGCCAGCGAGGGCGTTGAGGGATTATCGGCGTTCGCCTGAACGAAGGCCGCGACGGAGGCGGAGCGATTCTGGCGGTTGTAATCTGTCATCACCTTTTCCAAATCGGCATTGAAGGTGACGCTGTCGGGATGCAGCACGTCATGCCGGAACGGCAGGGCGTTGCCGTCTTTATCGACCACCAGATAATTCAACGTCTTGTCAAAGCGTTGCGCATCGCGATCGTTCTCGATGCGCGGCAGTTCGATCGCCACCTGGCTGATCTTTTGCGTATTGAAGGAGGCAACCAGCGGCAGGGAAGCATAGGCCTGCGTATGCTGGCCGGCGCGGACGTTTTTGGTCACTTTAAACAGCAGCTGGTGCTGTCCGCCATCCAGTTCAAGACTGTCGGCGCCTTTTAACAACGAACCTGTCATTTTCTTGCCGTCGACCACCAGCAGGTCGATGTCCGGGGAGAGTTTCAGGGTCGTAGCCGCGGCAGGCATGCTGATGCTGAGCAACGCCGCAACCACCAGACCAAATTTCATCATTATCTCCTTATAAAGTGACGTAGCTCTAAGTGTTGAACACGGCACAGGTTGTGTCAAAATTTTTCAATCGGGCGTTATGTTTACATTTTTACATATTTTATCGCGATTAGACACGACCATGAGCAGCTGAACCGCGACAGCCTCTGACCATAAGATTGCGCTGAAGTTTCCCTCGCGTTGCGTTTAGCCGAGCGGGTGCCGATCGGTTACACTCGAAGCGGAGAGTGGCGGTGTGATAAACGGGAGTTGAAAGATGCAAGATCAAGAGATTATCGAGCTGTTGCAGCAGGTGAAAACTATCGCGCTGGTCGGTGCCAGCGATAACCCGTCGCGGCCCAGCTATGGGGTGATGGCATATCTGTTGGCGCAAGGCTACCAGGTGATCCCGGTCAGCCCAAAACTGGCGGGGCAGACGCTGCTGGGGCAGCCGGTTTACGCTACGCTGGCCGCTATACCGCAGCCGGTGGATATGGTTGACGTGTTTCGCAATTCGGAGGCGGCTTACGGCGTGGCGCAAGAGGCGATAGCGATCGGCGCCAAGGCGCTGTGGCTGCAGATTGGCGTGATTAACGATCAGGCGGCGGAGCTGGCGCAACAGGCCGGGCTGCGCGTGGTGATGGATCGCTGTCCGAAAATCGACATTCCGCGTTTGGGGCTGGAGCGCTGAATAAAAAGGGCCTGGCGCGATGCCAGGCCCTCTCGGGTTTCTCAGGTCTTGGCGCGGTCAATTGCGCAAGCGTGGCGCCTGTAGCTGGTGGCGGATGGATTCCGCCAGTTCATCCAGCGATGGTTGCTCGGGGTGTGCCTCCTGGGCTTCGCTATCCAGCTGTGCTTCCGCCAGATAGGTGTGTACCGGTTGGCCTTCCTCGTCTTCCATCACCACGTGGTACCAAGGGGCGGAACGCAGTTCATCGTTCGCCGCTATCTCGTCAGCTTTGGGTTGTTCCAAAGAGTATTCCGGGTCGATATCGATCACGACACCCAAATACCCCAGCAGTTTATGCCTAACCTGTTGTCCGATACCGAATTTGCTGGCAATCATGATGACCTCCTGAGAAACAATGCCTTGCTCATATATGGGGGCAAGGCAGCGCATTTCAAGTTACATCACCCGACAAGCGAATCCTTTCAGGTACAGCCCCTCAGGATACGTGGCGATCACCGGGTGATCGGCAGCCTGCCGGAACTGCTCTATAAATTGTACATCACGTCCGGCATCTACAGCGGCGTCGGCCAAAATTTTCTGGAACAGGTCGGTCGGCATCAGGCCGGAGCAGGAGAAGCTGAGCAGAATGCCGCCCGGATTCAGCAGCTGCAGCGCCAGCATGTTGATGTCTTTGTAGCCGCGGCAGGCGCTAGCCAGCTGGTTTTTGTTCTCGACGAACTTCGGCGGATCCATGATGATCAGATCGAATTTCTCGCCCTGGGTGCGGTAGTTGCGCAGCAGTTGGAACACGTCATCGCGGACGAACTCCGCTTTGCTCAGATCCAGCTTGTTGAGCTCGACGTTCTGCCGGGCGATATCCAGCGCCGCCTGCGAGGTATCCACGCTGATTACCTGCGCGCAGCCGCCCATCAGAGCGGAAACGGCGAAGGCGCCGGTGTAGGAGAAGCAGTTCAGCACCCGACGGCCGGCGGAGTAATTGCGCGCCGCCAGGCGGCTGTCGCGCTGGTCGAGGTAGAAACCGGTCTTGTGCCCCTGCTGAATGTCCACCAGCAGCTTCATGCCGTGTTCGGTGATCGGCAGCAGTTCCGGGGGCAGATCGCCCAGCACCGGGCCCTGTGCCAGCGGCAGGCCTTCTTTTTTGCGCACTGCAACGTCGGAGCGATCGTAGATCGAACATTCCGGGTAGCAATGTTGCAGGGCGGAAAGCAGGGCCGGGCGCTGGTATTCGGCACCGGCGGACAGCAGCTGCAGCACCAGGAAATTCTGGAAACGATCGATAGTGATGCCCGGCAGGCCGTCGGACTCGCCGGCGATCAGGCGGTATCCGTCCAGACCGTCGCGCTGCGCGACCCAATCGCGCCAGCTTTGCGCTTGCTGCAGGCGGCGGATGAAGAAATCGATGTTAATCTCTTCATCTGACTGGAAGGTCCAGACGCGTGCGCGGATCTGCGACTCGGGCGAATAGGCGCCGCGCGCCAGCCATTTTCCCTGGCTGTCGAGAATATCGATGGTTTCACCGGAGTGGGCTTTGCCCTCAACGCGTTGAACGGCGCCGGAGAACACCCAAGGGTGGCGACGGAGTAAGGACTTTTCACGTCCTTTGGCGAGAAACAGGCGTACGGTCATAATTAATAATGCTGCCAGCTAGGAGAAAAAGAGTGACACGGCGGTGCAAAAGCACGGCAATGCCATAACGAAAACTGAATAAGGGGGCGATTATGACACAAGTTTGCATAGCTGCGTATGTGTATGGCGTGGTGCAGGGGGTCGGGTTCCGCTATTCCACACAGCGGCAGGCCGAGGCGCTGGGGGTGACCGGCTATGCGCGCAACCTTGATGACGGCAGCGTTCAGGTGGTGGCCTGCGGCACGCAGGCGCAGGTGGACAAGCTGGTGGCGTGGTTGAAACAGGGCGGCCCGCGCAGCGCGCGCGTCGAACGCGTGCTGGTGGAGCCGCAGGGCGTGGTCGATTACGCCGGGTTTGGCATTCGCTATTGAATGCCGGGCTGCAGCGGCGCTGCGGGCGGAGCGGTCAGATGCATTTTACCGGTTTCGGCAATCCGGCGATCTTGGTGGCTTGTTTAGCCGGCCCTTTCGGGAACAGGCGATACAGATAGCGGCTGTTGCCTTTTTCTTCGCCGTATTTTTGCGCCATGGCCTTGACCAGCATGCGAATCGCCGGGGAGGTGTTAAATTCCTGATAGAAGTTGCGCACGAAGCGCACCACTTCCCAGTGTGCTTCGGTGAGCACGATCTCTTCCTGTGCCGCCAGCAGTGGCGCCAGTCCTTCATGCCAGTCGGCGCTGTTTTTCAGATAGCCCTGCGCGTCAGTGTCGATAACCTGACCTTCAAACTCCAACATACTGCCTCGATAACGGATAATTCGGAACGGCCGCCAGTTTAGCAAATTTTTTCGGCCGCAAAAAACAAAGCCCCGCCGGAGCGGGGCCAGGAAGGCATGCGTAACGTGCGATCAGTTGCTGCGGGCGAAGCCCAGAATGCTCAACAGGCTGATGAACATGTTGTAGAGCGACACGTACAGGCTAACGGTGGCGCGAATGTAGTTGGTCTCGCCGCCGTGAATGATGTTGCTGGTTTCCCACAGGATCGCGCCGGCAGAGAACAGGATGAACAGCGCGCTGATAGCCAGGTGCAGGGCAGGGATCTGCAGGAACAGGTTGGCGATCACCGCCACCAGCAGCACCACAAAACCGGCCATCATCATGCCGGACAGGAACGACATGTCTTTACGGGTGGTCAGCACATACGCCGAGCAGCAGAAGAAGACGGCTGCGGTACCGCCCAGCGCCAGCATGATCAGGTCGCCCGCGCCGGCGTTCAGGAACGAGCTGAGGATTGGGCCAAGGGCGTATCCCATGAAACCGGTCAGCGCGAACGCCGCCAGAATGCCCGCCGGGCTGTTGGCCAGTTTATGGGTCAGGAACATCAGGCCATAGAAACCGACCAGCATCAGCAGCAGACCCGGAGCCGGCAGACCCAGCATCGTGCTGGCGGTTGCGGTCAGGGCTGAGAAGGCCAGGGTCAGGGATAACAGGAAATAGGTGTTGCGCAGGACTTTATGCGTGCTGAGCAGCGAGTCGCGCGAAGAAGATGAGACGACAATGCGGTCCATAATGCTCTCTCTTATCAAGCCATCACAAAATAATCCCGATAATAGGCAGCGCAAGCGCTTGATTAAAGTTTGTTTACCAATCTTTACCCTTAGTTATCATTACGGCAACAGCGGGGGGAGGTGCGCGTTTGTTCGCCGTTTGCTGCGCCTTCGCCGATTTTTCGCGCGGTTGAACGCGCTTGGGCTTTACAAGCGAATGAGGTCTGTTTATAGTGCGCGTCGTTGCGGAGGGGTGGCCGAGTGGCTGAAGGCAACGGTCTTGAAAACCGTCGACGGGAAACCGTTCCAGAGTTCGAATCTCTGCTCCTCCGCCATACATTCTGACCCCGTGCTCTCTGAGCACGGGGTTTTTTGCTTTTGCGTGCCAGAAACTGGGGCGCTTTTGCAGGAAACGCGATCGGCTATTGATAAGGGCCACGCATCGGTGAGATTATGCGGTCATCAAGGTTGGCTGCCCGGATGCCTGCTGCTGCCAGGCGCCGCCGGGGTGATAATCAACGCCACCTTATCAATTTCGCTTAATGCTCTTATGGAGACAGAGATGAACTGGTATCAAGTCGCCCTATGGACCATGATATTTTTGAAGTCCGGCGCTTTCCTGGTGTTCGTGTGGTGGTGGATGTTCAAACGCGCGACCAAACCCTATGTGCGCCCGCAAGACGTCGTGGTGGATGATAAGCCGTATGATGAGAACCTCACCATGGAAGAGGTGATGAAGAATCACGGCATCGTCCGCACGGATATGTCGGTAAAATAGTCCCTCCCCAATCGGTATCTGGGGCGTGTTTGCCATAAACGCGCCCTTTGTACTGTTTCTGCCTCTCCATTACATTCTGTTTTCACGTTAACGGCATAGCGTGACCGGGAAAAGCACGCCATGAACGATGTACGCATCCTGCCGAACTTTACGCATCGAAAAAACGCCGTTCTTAATGCCGAGAGAGATCATGGGGATTTCTTTGGTCAGTTCGTCCGGTGCGTTGTCGTCGGGGGTTTTGCTGATTTCTCGGTGGGTAGTCATGTAAAACCCGTGAGCTAACCTCCTTATCTCTAAGTTTATTTTTCTATCCAGGCTATAGGTTTTTCCTCTTACGGTAATGTCCCCGCGCTGCACGATCATGGCATGGTGTTCGTCATAGATGAATAAACTGCCCGTCACTTTTAATTCCAGGTCATCGCCTGAAGCTAATCGTTTTTTAGTTATCGTATCGGCCTGGCAATTCATATGCACAGGTGCGGCGGGTGTTAAAACGCGAAACAGGACAATGAAGAGGATCACCGCCAAAAATCCGATAATCAGTATTTTGGGATTGTGCAATGCGGCCATTTATTTTCCGTTGAGAATTTTGTAGGTGACACACTGGGTATATTGATCTTGCGCACTGAGATAACACACACCGAGAAAGGTGTTATAAGTCAACGTGTGCTTTACGGAGGAGAAATAGATATCCGCCTTGCTGTTGATGCAATCGACGCCGCTGCTCTCTAACGCTTGGTTAACCATGCTTTTTTCCAGATTGTCATCAATATGCTTGTCCGCATCCAGAGAATACAAGGTGCAGCGGTCTTTTTTTCCTAGCGGAACTAACTTTTCTCTCGGTTGATCGGGCGGTTCAATAGGATAGAAGGCCGCGATGAACAACAGCGGAATACATACGCCGCAGATAGCGGCAATAGCGCTAATCTTTACCTTCTTCTGCGGTGACGTGATATGAGATCCGACAACCGGCTGGGGAGGCGAAAGCGGCTCTGATGTGGAAGAGGGCGGCGTTTCGTTCACGGTTGTCTGCGGTGATGGATAAATATCAATCATGGCGGTAAAGCAAAAGCCGACTTTCGCCAGGGTCTTTATGGGGGAGGTTTCTCTCCCCAGCAGTTTGAATGCTTTCCTTATTTCACTGACGGCCACATTGAGGCTGATCGATGAGCCTGAAAAACCATACTCTTCCCATACCTTTTTTATCAACATCTCACGTTTCAATGGGATATTCGGATGAGTCAGCATTTCAATTAACAGGCGTGAAGCCGGGTTGGATATCCGTATCGATGACTCATCATTGTCAATGAGTTGGAGACGACACGCGTTTGCGTCATAGATAACGCAGAGGTCGATAATATATTTCATGTATTCAGGTTTTTATAATGATATAGGCTTCCAGTTCGCGGCTAGTATTTAGTGAAACTTCGGAGAGGTCAAGGTTCCGGACGGAAAACATAAATAATTCAGGTCTTTTTTTATTTTTCCGGCGAAAGGAATGTGCGGTGAATTACCCTCTTGTTGGTCTTTTTTGGTGTTAAATTCTGAAAATGCAATGTTTTATAGATTATAATAATTAAAATTTACGTTAATAAAAATAATGTTCCTGTTGTTAATGGTTTGATGCAGAATTATCTTAGTGTTTTACGACACCGGTTTACGTGCCAGTCGCTTATTGTTTGCTCCCGAACGGCAATGCGAATTTTCCAAGAAGACGGCGGGTATTTAGTGCAAGGTATCGCCGTTATCCTTAGCCATGGATGGAGGAAGTATGCTCAGTATCGGTATCGTATCTGAAAACATCTTTTTCAGAGAGGCGATAAAAAGAATATTGATGCCAAGGATTTTTCATAAAGATCACGTTATTGCCTACTACGACGATCTGCCTTTGGCTATGGGGCGTAATTGCCACGATATTCTGATCGTCGATGATGCGGTAAAAAGCATGCTGCGCTTTAGCATGGCGATGACATTATTGTCTGCTATTCATGGCGTAAAGGTTTTTTTGACGACGGAAGAAAAACGCCGTCTTTTATTCCGTTCCGTCTCGCGTGATGTGGTTGTGCTCGATAAAAAAATCAGTATCCCCGGTATGAGTAAAGAGTTTTCTTTTCTGGTGGATAAGGTCACGCAGTGCTCTGCATTAAATGGAGACGTTGAGGGCGGAACGGTTCGCAATACGAAAAACCGCCTGACGGAAAGTGAGGTGGAAACGCTCCATTTGCTTTCCTTCGGCTATACGGTGACTCAGGTTTCCCGAATTCTTGATAAAAGCGTAAAAACGGTCAGCACGCAGAAATGCAGTGCGTTACGCAAAATGGGGTTGAAAAATCGAGTGCACAACTTATTGGAGATTTCATCCGGTTTCTCGGAGGTTATCTAGAAATCGTTATGTTCACCGTTTTCATTACCGGCTGACGAATAACTCGATGGCTTGATTTTATAAAAACAGGAATGTGTTCACCCTTTTGCCTCTGTATTACGGGGAGGGATTATTTCATCCCGCCGGCAGCGGCCGTTTTTTATTTATTCCCTCAAACCAAACTGTTATGGAGTTTTATCTCATGATGAAGAAGATGCTTTCTGTTGCAATCATGGCGGCTGCGGTCGCTGCGCCAGTGGCTTTTGCTGAAGACAATTCCGCCGGTGGCGTCATTAACTTTACCGGCGCCATTACCGACACCACCTGTACGATTAACGGCGGCAAGAGCGCGGATTTCACCGTAGCGCTGAGCCCGATCTCGGTGACTGACGCGGGTAACACCGTTGGGCCAATCACCAAGAACAAGAAGTCCTTCTCGCTGACCTTCTCCGGCTGTTCGCCGGCGGCCGGTACCGCAGGCACTCCGCTGAAAATCTACTTCTCCTCGGCGGATAACATCTCCACCGACGGCAAATATTTGCTGAACAACTCGGTCAACGAGAACGACGCTTCCGTCGCGAAGAACGTGGGCTTCTCTCTGGCGGAAACCGGTTCTTCCACCCCCATCCAGCTGAACGTGCCTTATGTCACCGACATCATGGGCGACAAAGCGGCACCGGATTCAGAAACCCTGACGTTGGACGCGTACTACTACAAAACCAACGCCGAAGCGGCAAAAGTGGGCGCTCTGAGCTCCAACGTGACTTACACCATTTCTTACCTGTAATCGCGCTGACAGCCAGGCCCTTGATGGGCCTGGCCACCCGGGGGAACGATGAAAAAATACATGATGATAGCGGCGTTGTTGCTCGGTTCCGTTGGTGCCCAGGCCAATGTGGTGGTTAACGGGACGCGGGTGATCTACCCGGCAAACAACAAGGATGTGATTGTCCAACTGCTGAATAACGGCGCCGATCCCTCACTGGTTCAGGCCTGGATCGACGACGGCGATATCAATTCCACCCCGGAAACCGCCAACGTGCCGTTTTTGCTGTCGCCGCCGGTGGTGAAAGTGAACGGCAACAGCGGGCAGCAGCTGCGCATTCAGAAAGTCGGCGCCGCATTGGCGGCGGATCGCGAATCGGTGTTCTATCTCAACGTGCTGGATATCCCGCCGACGCCAGAAAACCTCCAGGGCACCAATACGCTGCAGTTGGCGATCAAGTCACGCATCAAGCTGTTCTACCGCCCGCAGACGCTAACCCGCGGCGTAGAAAACGCGATGGAAAAACTGACGCTGCAAGCCAATGGCAAAGGGTTCAACGTCATCAACAACAGCCCGTATTTCATCACGGTAGCGAATATCGGCCAGGGTACGGACAAGCATCTGCTGGTTGATTCGCTGATGGTCGCGCCGTTTTCCTCCCAGTTTGCTGCCAGCAAACGATCGGTCAGTAAAAACGTCCGTTATGACCTGATGTATATCGACGATCTGGGGGCTTACAAGTCTAAAGCCATCACCGCACACTAACCTGAAAGAACAACAATGAAGCTGAATAAAAAAGTCCTCTCGCTGCTGACCGCCTCTTCATTCTTGTTGCCGGATACGGCCTGGGCGGTGACGTTCGACACTTCGCTGTTGGCCGGCGAATCACGCGATTCCGATCTCTCGCGTTTTTACCTCAATAATGACATGCCTGCCGGCCGACAGGAGATCGATGTGTATGTCAACCATGACTGGAAAGGGCGCTATGCGCTGCTGTTTGGCACACAACGCGACGATATCCAAATCGACTACCAGGATGCGCAGCGGCTGGGCATCGATCTGAGTCAGTTGCCGAGGCCCCAGGCACCGTTGACGACGCTGTCGATCGCCACGCTGGTACAGGGTGGGCGGTTCGATATGGACGTCGGTGCGCTGAGCCTGCGGCTGACGGTGCCGCAGGCGCGGGTCAACCGGTCGGAGGCGGGATACGTGGATCCGGCCTTCTGGAATCGCGGCATCTCCGCATTGACGCTGGCTTACAACGCGACGTACTACCACGCCGAGGCGCGCGGCGACGGCAATCACAGCAACAATGACGATTTTTATACCGGGTTGGAATCCGGGATCAATCTGGCCGGCTGGCAATTTCGCGACAGCAGCAGCTTTCGCCACGGCAGCGGGCGGGGGAGCCACTGGCAGAACAACACTCGCTACCTGCAGCGCGGCTTCGCCGACATCAAGTCCAACCTGACCGCCGGTGATTTTTATTCGCCGGGGGATCTGTTCGACTCGGTACGCATCCGCGGGGTGGCGCTGGCGTCGGACATCAGCATGCGCCCCAACTCGCAGCAGGGCTTTTCACCGGTCGTGCGGGGCGTGGCGCAAACCAACGCCCTGGTGAAAGTGATGCAGAACGGCAACGTGATCTACCAGGAAAACGTGCCGCCGGGCGCCTTTACCCTCGACAGCATTCAGCCGACTGGCTCGGCGGGCGATCTGTGGGTGACGGTCAAAGAGGCGGATGGGCGCGAACAGTCGTTCAGCGTGCCGTTTTCCGCCGTACCCAACATGTTGAAACAGGGGGTCAGCCAATACAGCGTGCTGGCCGGCAAGGTGAACGAAAGCAATACCGATTACGATCCCGGCTTTGTGCAGGGTACCCTGCAGTACGGTTTCAACAACCTGGTGACCGGTTATGCCGGCAGCATTTTGAGCGACGACTATCAGGCCTGGCTGCTCGGCAGTGGCTGGAACCTGCCGATAGGGGCGGTGTCCATCGACCTGACGCATGCCGATACCCGCCTGAAAAACCGCCGTGAAAGCGGGCAAAGTTTCCGTATTGCCTACAGTAAATTCCTCGACGTCACCGCGACCAACTTCACGCTGGCGGCCTACCGTTACTCCACCCGCGGTTACTACAGCTTTACCGACGCCATTTACTCCAATGACGGCTACCGCCAACTGGAACGGCAGTTTGACCGCTGGCGCGACGAGGAGGGCGTGTCCGAACTGGATATGAACACCTGGGACGCGCTGCGTTCCGCCCGGCCGAAAAATACCTTTACGCTTAACCTGAACCAGCGTCTTAACGAAGGGTGGGGCACGCTGTTCTTCTCCGGTTCCCAGCGCGATTACTGGACGGCCAACGCGAAAAGCCGCGAATACCAGCTGGGATACTCCAACAATCTGGGGCGCGTCAGCTACTCCGTTTCCGCCAGTCGGGTGCGTAATAGCCAGCGTGAGGAAGAAACGCGTTATTACCTGTCGTTCAGCCTGCCGCTGTCGGTGTTCGACAACAACGCTTATCTCAGCACCGGCCTGTCGGCGACGGACTCTCACTATCAGCAAAGCACGGTCAGCCTGAGCGGCAACGCGCTGGAATCCAACCGCCTGAGCTACTCGCTGAGCGGCAGCAATCGCAGCGGCGGAGACAACATGGCCGGCCTCAATGCGGCCTATCGCACCCGCCTCTCGACGCTCGGCGTCTCCTACAGCGAAGGCAACGACTATCGCCAGAGCGGCCTCAGCGCGCGCGGCAGCCTGGTGGCGATCCCCTGGCATGTGCTGGCGTCGAACGAAATCGGCAACACCATGACGGTGGTCGAAGCGCCGCAGGCCGAAGGGCTGATGGTCAACGGCGACGAAAGCATTGTGACCAACGCGCAGGGCCTGGCGCTGGTGCCTTATGCTACGCCGTACCGGCAAAATTCGGTCACGCTGTCGGATACCGGCCACAGCAGCGGGGCGGAAATCAGCGGCAACGTTGCCAACCACGTGCCGTACTACGGTGCGGTCAGCTACCTGAAATTCGAGACTGACCCACGTCGGCCATTCCAGCTGCGAGCGCAGCGTGCCGATGGCGCACCGCTGCCGTTCGGTGCCGAAGTGCTGGATGAAAACGGCCGATCGATAGGCTTTGTCGGCCAGGCCAGCGTGCTGTACCTGCGCGCCGAACAGCCGCCGACGGCGTTGACGGTGCAACTGCGCGACGGCCGTTGCCGCATCGCCAAACCGACTCTGGCGCTCGACGCGTCGCCCGGCGTTTGCCGCTAATACAGGATAACCGAACCTATGATCAGGCTGATTTTTTTGCTGCTGCTGTCTGGGCTGTTCAGCGGCTATAGCTATGCTTCCTGCTATGGCAAGGGGGTGGAGTTTGCGTCGCCGATTTTCGTCGATCTTTCCGATAAGCTGAGCGCCAATACGCCGGTATGGGAGGCGCAATACAATACCCAGTACACCGGCACCTTTAACTGCAGCAAGTCCAAAAGCAACTTTTCCTACACCATCAAACTTCCGACGAAAGACTCGCAGGCCGCGATTTTCGGTTTTAACGATGGCCAACAGTGGGTCCGCGCAGAAATCACCAACAAGATAAGTGACAGAACGTTGAGGGGGAGAGGGGAACACTCTGCTTCAGAATTAAATTCCCCGATGACCATTCGTTATTCTCTGGTGCAAAAGCCTAAGGATGGGCGGGTGGTACCGGGCGATACACTGATGCTCGATGATGCTTTAATGGTGAGTGACGTGACCGGCATCGGCATACTGGAGTTACCGTTTTGGCTGCTGGAGCAGGTGGGGAAACTGCTCACTTGGTTGCTTACCGGCAATTGGCCTTATGACGATCGCGATATGTATGGCCAGCCGATGAACATCAAGTACGCGCCGAAAACCACCACCTGCCGTTTCGACAACGCCGGCCTGACGGTCAGATTGCCCAAAATGGGCGTGGCGCAGGTGCTGAGTAACAACCAACCCGGCTACACGCCGTTCTCGCTGAACATCAGCTGCCAGAACATGCAGCAGGAAGGCATCGCCGATCGCGCCGTTGAGATGTTCCTGTCCAGCAATAACCTGCTGGCCTCCGACGCCAGCGTGTTGACCAATGCCAATGCGGGCGGGGCGCAAGGGGTGGGGCTGCGCCTGGTCAAGCGCGACATGCCGAGTTCGCCGGTGGTACTGTCGCCTTCCAACGTCGATCGCGGCAGCGCCACCTCACTGTTTCACGTCGCCGCCGGCGGCAGCCTGAACAGTCACTTCATCATCGGCATGGGGGCTTATTATTACCCTTATCAGCGCGATGGCGTCACGCAGGGGGAAATCAACACCTCGGCCACGTTGAACATCATCTATCCCTGAGAGGTTCGGGCTCGGAATAACCGGTGCGCAACCTGTTTCGCTCACCGGTGTTCCGTCATGCGTTCGAAAATATGCGCGCCGGCGCCCTGTTGGCCCAAAATATCGTTTGGGTTGCGCAGCGGGCAGTCGGTGAGCGACAGGCAGCCGCAACCGATGCAGCTGTCGAGATGGTCGCGCAGCACCGTCAGCCGCTGAATGCGCTCATCCAGCGTTTTGCGCCAGGCGGAGGACAAAATTCCCCATTGTTCGGCGGTCAGCTTGCTGCCGGCAGGAAAGCGGCCCAGCGTGGCGCGGATCTCCTCCAGCGGAATGCCCGCGCTTTGCGCGATTTTGATCACCGCGATGTAGCGCAACACCACCGGCGTGTAGCGACGCTGATTACCGGCGTTGCGCGTTGCCTGAATCAGCCCCTTGCTTTCGTAAAAGTGCAGCGCGGATACCGCCACGCCGCTGCGCTTCGCCACTTCCCCCACGGTCAATAGCCGATAGGTGTCAATCGGTTCATTTCTTGCCATTCCACGTTCCTTAGCTTGACCTCAAGTTAACCTGAGGTTTTATAGTGCAGCCAGCCGGGCTTGGCAACCGGCATCTCTCGTCACCTGCCTGCGCTGCGTCGGGGGAAGGATGGCTTTGGCTGTAAAATCAGGAAGAAACCGTTACATGATGAAACGATACCTCATTATTGCCGCGCTGCTGGCAGCGCTCGCCGTCGCCGCCGTTGCGATGCGATCCACCGCGCGGCAAAACGAAGGCGCGCCGGCCTATCCGCCGGTGAAGGTGGCGCTGGCGCCCGCCCTGCGTGAACAGGCGGCGCGCAGTTACGCCGGCGTGGGCGAGCTGGAGGCGGCCAGCCAGGTGGCTGTGGCGGCGGAGACCAGCGGCCGCATCACGCGCATTCTGTTCGAATCCGGCCAAACGGTGCGGCAGGGGCAACTGCTGGTGCAGCTCAACGATGCGGTCGAGCAGGCTGAGCTGGTGCGCCTGCAGGCGCAATTGCGCAATGCCGATCTGCTGTTGGCGCGCATGCGCAAGCTGATGAACCTCAACGCCACCGCGCGGCAACAGCTGGACGATGCGCTGGCCGAACGGGATATGGCGCTCGGTGCGGTGCAGGAAACGCAGGCCAAAATCGCGCAAAAGGCGATCCGCGCGCCGTTCGCCGGCACCATCGGCATTCGCCGCGTGCATGAAGGGCAATACCTCAACGCCGCCGACGCGGTGGCGAACCTGGTGGACGCCGATACGCTGCGCGTCAACTTCTCGCTGGACGAACAAAGCAGCGCCGGGCTGGCGCTGGGGCAGGCGGTGTCGGTGCAGGTTGGGGCGTATCCCGATCGCGCTTTCCCTGCCGCCATTACCGCTATCGACCCGATGATCGGCAAATCCCGCACCGTGCAGGTGCAGGCGACGTTGACCAACCGCCAGGGGTTGCTGAAGGCCGGCATGTACGCCGGCATTCGCGTCACGCAGCAGCAGCGCGTGGCGGTGTTGACGGTGCCGGAAACGGCGCTGACCTACACGGCCTACGGCGATACCGTGTTCCTGGCACAGCAGGGTGAAAAGGGCATGACGGTCAAACGCGTTTCGGTCGCCGTGGGTGAGCGCAACGACGGGCGCGTCGAGATCGTCAGCGGCCTGCAGGAAGGCGATCGGGTGGTGACCTCGGGCCAGCTCAAGCTGAGCGACGGCATGGCGGCCGAGCCGGTGGCGCAGGATACGTTGAACGCCGCCCAGGCTGGTTCTTGAGGAGAGACCGATGACATTTACCGATCTGTTCGTGCGCCGGCCGGTGCTGGCGCTGGTGGTCAGCACCCTGATCCTGCTGTTCGGCGCGCTGGCGCTCAGCCAACTGCCGATCCGTCAATACCCGCTGTTGGAAAACTCCACCATCACCATCAGCACCGACTATCCCGGTGCGTCGTCCGAGCTGATGCAGGGCTTTGTCACGCAGCCGATCGCCCAGGCGGTGTCGTCCGTCGAGGGCGTTGACTACCTTTCATCCTCGTCGGTGCAGGGGCGCAGCGTGGTGACGGTGCGCATGGCGCTGAACCGCGATTCGACCCAGGCCTTGACTGAAGTGATGGCCAAGGTCAACCAGGTGCGCTACAAGCTGCCGGAGCAGGCTTACGATCCGGTGATTGAGCGCTCCGCCGGTGAAGCTACCGCCGTCGCCTATGTCGGCTTTTCCAGTAAAACGCTATCCACGCCGGCGCTGAGCGAATACCTGACGCGGGTGGTGGAGCCGATGTTCACCACTATCGACGGCGTCGCCAAGGTGGAAGTGTTCGGCGGGCAAAAAATGGCGATGCGCCTGTGGCTGGACAGCGATCGGCTGGCCGGCCGCGGCCTGACCGCCGCCGACGTGGCCGACGCGGTGCGGCGCAACAATTACCAGGCGGCGCCGGGCAAGGTGAAAGGGCAGTATGTGGTTGCCAACGTGCGGGTGAATACCGATCTCACCAGCGTGGAGGAGTTCCGTAATCTGGTGGTGCGCAACGACGGCAACGGCCTGGTGCGCCTGAAAGACGTCGGCACCGTGGAGCTGGGCGCCGCAGCCACGGAAACCAGCGCGCTGATGGATGGCGAACCGGCGGTGTTTCTCGGCGTCTTCCCCACGCCGACCGGCAACCCGCTGGTGATCGTCGACGGCATTCGTCACCTGATGCCGGCAATTGACAAGATGCAGCCGCCGGGCGTGAAGATGGCGCTGGCGTTCGAAACCGCACGCTTTATCCAGGCCTCGATCGATGAAGTGGTGCATACCCTGCTCGAAGCGCTGGCGATCGTGGTGGCGGTGATCTACCTGTGTCTGGGGTCGCTGCGCACCGTGCTGATCCCGGTGGTGACCATTCCGCTGTCGATCCTTGGCGCCGCCGGGCTGATGCTGGCCTTCGGCTTCAGCGTCAATTTGCTGACGCTGCTGGCGATGGTTTTGGCGATCGGTCTGGTGGTGGACGACGCCATCGTGGTGGTGGAGAACGTGCATCGCCATATTGAAGAGGGGAAAACGCCGCTGGCGGCGGCGATGATCGGCGCGCGCGAAGTGGCGGGGCCGGTGATCGCCATGACCCTGACGCTGGCGGCGGTCTACGCGCCGATCGGCCTGATGGGCGGGCTGACCGGCGCGCTGTTTCGCGAGTTCGCGCTGACGCTAGCCGGCGCGGTGGTGGTATCCGGCGTAGTCGCGCTGATGCTGTCGCCGGTAATGAGTTCTCTTCTACTGCCGGCCAAACAGAGCGAAGGGCGCGTGGCGCGCGCCGCCGAGTGGTTCTTCGGCGGCCTGACGCGTCGCTATGCGCGCGCGCTGGATTTCTCGCTGCACCACCGTTGGGTGACCGGCGCGCTGGCGCTGCTGGTGATGATCAGCCTGCCGCTGCTGTACCTGATGCCGCAGCGCGAGCTGGCGCCGACCGAGGATCAGGCCATCGTACTGACCGCCATCAAGGCGCCGCAGCACGCCAACCTGAACTATGTCGAGCGCTTTGCGTACAAGCTGGACGAGGTTTACAACCGCATGCCGGAAACCGAAAGCCGCTGGATCATCAACGGCAGCGACGGCACGGCGTCCGGTATCGGCGGCATCAACCTGACGCTGTGGCAGGCGCGCCAGCGCTCGGCGTCGGCGGTGCAGGCCGATCTGCAACGGGCGGTGAACGACGTCGAAGGCACCAGCATTTTCGCCTTCCAACTGCCCGCGCTGCCGGGCTCCACCGGCGGGCTGCCGGTGCAGATGGTGCTGCGCACGCCGCAGGACTACCCGCAGCTGTATCGCACCCTGGAAGAGGTGAAGCAGAATGCCAGAAACAGCGGCCTGTTTATGGTGGTGGACAGCGATCTGGACTACAACAACCCGCTGGCGGAGGTGCATATCGACCGCGCCAAGGCCAACAGCCTCGGGATACGCATGAGCGACATCGGCGAATCGCTGGCGGTGCTGGTGGGGGAGAACTACCTCAACCGCTTCGGCATGGACGGGCGCGCCTATGACGTGATCCCGCAGAGCCTGCGTGAACAGCGGCTGACGCCGCAGGCGCTGGCGCGGCAGTACGTTCGCACGCAGGACGATACGCTGGTGCCGCTCTCCACCGTGGTGTCGGTGGCCGTTAAGGTCGAGCCGAACAAGCTGACCCAGTTTAACCAGCAGAACGCCGCCACCCTGCAGGCCATCCCCGCCCCCGGCGTTTCGATGGGCGAAGCGGTCGCCTTCCTCGAGCGGCAGGCCAATGCGCTGCCGGCCGAATTTAGCCACGACTGGCAGGGGGATTCGCGCCAATATACCCAGGAAGGCAGCGCGCTGGCGTTCGCGTTCCTGGCGGCGTTGGTGATCATCTACCTGGTGCTGGCGGCGCAGTATGAGAGCCTGAAGGATCCGCTGATCATCCTCATCACCGTGCCGCTGTCGATCTGCGGCGCCTTATTGCCGCTGGCGCTGGGTTACGCCACGATGAATATTTATACCCAGGTCGGGCTGGTGACCCTGATAGGGCTGATTAGCAAGCACGGTATTCTGATGGTGGAGTTCGCCAACGAACTGCAGATGCATCAGGGGTTGACGCGGCGCGCCGCGATTTTGCAGGCGGCGCAAATTCGCCTGCGGCCGGTGCTGATGACCACCGGGGCGATGGTGTTCGGCTTGATCCCGCTGCTGTTCGCCAGCGGCGCCGGTGCCGCCAGCCGCTTCGGTCTGGGGCTGGTGATCGTGTCCGGCATGCTGGTGGGCACGCTGTTCACCCTGTTTGTGCTGCCGACGGTGTACACACTGTTGGCGCGCGATCACGCGGTGGCGTCGCCCCGGCAGCGTGAGTTGGCCGCCGCGCAAAAGGCGCTGACGGAATAAACCGCCGGCGCCCGAATGAAAAATAAACCCGCCGAGGCGGGTTTTTTCGTCAGTTTTTGCAGCCCATCAGCTCCGGCAGGACGCCGGGCTTGCTCTTCAGCGAGGCCTGCACGTCGTCCGGCAGACCGGCCCAGATGATCAGGCCGGTACGCTTCTCGATCTCGTCCACCGTCACGCGGAATTGGCAGAAATCGGCGCCCTTCGGCGTGTTTTGATCGAACAGAAAGGCGGCATAGTGGTTTACCGCCGGGCTGTTGTTGATGAAAATCACCTTCCAGTAGGCGCTGGGGATGGTGTGCGCTTTCTGGGTGCCCGGCAGTTTGCCCATATCGCGTTCATACAGCGGCCCGGTCACGGTATAGACCGAGGAGATATCGGCGCGATCGATCAGCTTGCGTTCCTGATCTTCCAGCCGCGCCCAGGCGCCCTGGTTAAGATCGGACTTTTGCGGCGTGATGTTGGACAGGTAGTTCAGCGATTCCCAGTCGGAAACGCCCGCCAACGAGGCCAGCGGCGCCTGATGGCCGCGATCGACCTTCAACGCCGCATTGGCACCGGTGTAATCGGCGGGCGCCAGGGTATCCGCCGGATTGAGCGCCGGGTCGGTTTTCCAGTTGCGCGTCTTGCCGCTGGCCGGCGTGTCTTTGGTGATGTGATAGGCCACCCAGTTGGCGAACTTGGTGGTGCTGTTGTTGTTCAACGTATAAGCATGACGCACGATCGACACGTTGCTGCTGCCGCCGGTCGGGCAGCCGACCGCGCAGTTGTCGATGGATTCGAGCGTGTCGGCCGACGCCTGTGCGGCGAACAGCAGGGCGGCCAGGGCCAACATCTTGTTGTTAAAGCGCATATTCATATCCTCAATAAGTTAAAAAACACTGTATATATTTACAGTGAATTAAACTTATCGCAGTGAAACGAATACAACAATGCAACATATTCATGTTGCGAATGTGTCAGCGTTAGCAGAGCGGAACGGCGCCTTACACGCCGCTTGGCCGATCAAAAACGCCAAAATGCGCGTGAACAAAGGATCAGCATCGGATAGATCTCGAGGCGGCCGAGCAGCATGGCGGCGCACATCAGCCATTTCGCCGCATCGTTCAACGTGCCGAAACCGGCGGCGGTTTCTCCGTACCCCAGCCCCATATTGTTGATGCAGGCGGCGACGGTGGCGAAGGCGGTGACCAGATCATAGCCCATCAGATTCAGCAGCCAGATAAACAAGCAGGTGAACAGTACATAGAGAAAGAAGAAGCTCCAAACGGAGCGCAGCGTTCGATCCTGGATCGGTGCATTGCCGACCTTGATGGTATACATGGCGTTGGGATGCACCAGCTGGTTGATCTCGAGCCGGCTTTGCTTGTACATGATCAGAAAACGCAGTGCTTTAATGCCGCCGCAGGTGGAGCCGACGCAGCCGCCGAAGAAACTCGCCGCCAGCAGCAGCATGATGGTATGGGACGGGATCCGGGTGTAATCGGCAATCGCCAGGCCGTTGTCGGTCATCATCGAGCTGGTGAGGAAAAAGCCGTGCACGAAGGCGTCTTTGGCGCCGTACATGCCTGAACGGTATAGCTCGATACACACGATCGCCACGACGATGGCCAGAATCAACAGGAAAAAGCGCAGCTCGGGGCTGCGGTACAGCGGTTTCAGGCTGCGGCGGCCGACGGCCACGAAATAGAGCGTGAAGTTCACCGCCGCCAGAATAGAGAAAATGCCGCCGACCATTTCCACTGCCGAACTGTCGTAGTACCCCAGGCTTTCGTTGCGGGTGGAAAATCCGCCGAGCGAAACGGTGGAAATGCCGTGGCATAACGCATCGAACCACGGCATGCCCGCCAGACGAAAGGCGACGGTACAGGCCAACCCCAGCCCAAGGTAGATCAACCACAGGTTTTTCGAGGTATCGGCCAGGCGTGGCGTCAGGCGTTCCTCCTTGAACGGGCCGGGCATTTCCGACTGGTAAAGTTTGGCGCCGCCGATGCCCAGCAGCGGCAGCACGGCCACCGCCAACACGATAACCCCGAGGCCGCCGATAAAATTGAGCTGGGAACGGTAGTAGAGGACCGATTTGGGCACGTTCGAGACGTCATTCAGCACCGAGGCGCCGGTGGTGGTGATGCCGGAGACTCCCTCAAACATCGCGTCGACCAGCCGGACGTTCAGCGTATCATCCAGCCACAGCGGCAGGGCGCTGATCGCGGAAAACAGCAGCCAAAACATCACGATGATCAGAAAGCCGTCCTGAGTGCGCAACTGCACTTTCGACTGGCGGGTGCTGAACCAGCCCAATCCGCCGAGCGTGGCGGCCACCACCAGGGTATAGAAGAATGAGAAGGCGCTTTTTTCTTTATACAACAGGCCCATCAGCAGGGGCGGGATCATCGAAAGGCTGTAAAGAAGGACCAAAAAGCTGCAAAGATGAATGACGACCAGGATTTGTTTGGTTCTGACCATGCTGTTGCTCGGAATGCCTGCCGACAATGTGTCAATTTATTGAAGTGTATCAAGCATAAAGCAGGCGATATAAAAATAGCGTAAAAATTCATATCGCCGAATAAATATGGCCGGTGAGCCTGCCGGGGAAGACGTTATTCCAGCAGGTCGTTGACCGTGCGGCGCACATAGTGCGTCATTTGCGCCAGATCGTCCGGCGACACCGGGCCGCCGCCGGCGCGCACCACCTGCTGTTCAATCTGGGCGATCTCTTGCTCGACTTTGTTGGCGATTTGCACTTTGACTATCTTGTCCACCGAAGACAGCAGCACCTTCAAGACCACTTTCAGCGCGATGTTCTCGCAGAACGAATCGTAGTGATGAACCGGCGGCGGCGGGGCCGGAGCCGGCTCGGGCGCGCGCGGAGCCAGAGCCTTGAAGCTGTCTACATTTTCAATAATAAGATCCATGTCTCTTATTAGTTCATCAAAATCTTTAGACACTGACTTATTCCCTTCGCTGTGCGCAAAAAACAGAACGCCCGTCCTCGCGCCTAAGGCTGACAAGCGACGGGCAGAACGAATTCGGGCCTGGCCTTCAGACGCTGAATGGCCGGGGGAGGGGCATTCTAACCTTGCGGCGGGTCGGCAACAAGATGGGGCCGTGCGAATGCGCGGCCCTTTGAATCACAGGCGCAGGAGGGTGCTTAACTTTTCAGCTTGGCGGTGATTTTTGCCACGTGCTCGCCCTGATAGCGGGCAATGGTCAATTCTTCGTTGCTCGGTTGCCGCGAACCATCGGCGCCGGCGATGGTGGTGGCGCCATACGGGGTGCCGCCGCGTACCTGCGAAACGTCAAACAGCTCTGGCGTGGCATAGCCGATCGGCACGATGATGAAACCGTGGTGCGCCAGCGTGGTCCAGGTGGAACTGATGGTGTGTTCCTGGCCGCCGCCGGTGCCGGTGGAAGAGAAGACGCTGCCTACCTTGCCGTACAACGCGCCGGAAGCCCACAGGCCGCCGGTCTGATCGAGGAAGGTGCGCATCTGCCCGGCCATATTGCCGAAGCGGGTCGGCGTGCCGAAGATAATGCCGTCATAGTCCGCCAGCTCCTGCGGGCTGGCGACCGGCGCCTGCTGATGTTGTTTGCCCCCGGCTTTGGCAAAGGCCTCCGGCGTCATGGTTTCCGGCACGCGTTTAATCGTCACGTCCACGCCGTTAACCCGATTCGCGCCTTCGGCCACCGCCTGCGCCAGGTGTTCGACATGGCCGTACATTGAGTAATAAAGCACCAACACTTTCGTCATGTTCCGTACTCCCGCTCAGATGATTAACAAAAACCCTTGATAAGCATAGAAGCGAATGACGAATTTGGTTTTGTCGAATGGCGGATTCAGGGCAAGCGCCGCAGCTTGTGCGCCAGCCGCTGTTCCTGCCAGCGGCTGAAGACATTGCGCAGCAGCAGGGTACGCACCGCCCGCATGACCAGCGCGAGGCTCATGCCGCCGATCGCCCACAGCGACCAGAGATATTGCGGATGGGTAAACCAGTTGATGGCGAACAACATCACGCCAATCACGGCGAAACGTACCGCCATGCTCAGCAGTTTGCCTTCTGCCGCGACCTGGCGACGAATGCGCTGTTCGTCAGGCGTCTCCTCCTCCATTGCCTGTTGCGGCTGCGCATTGAGATCGCTGACCTGCACGCCCAGCGCGGCAGCGATCGCGGTCAAGGTTTCCAGGCTGGCCTGTTCACCGTTTTCTATCCGCTGGACGGTGCGGGTGCTGAGGCCGGCGATCGTCGCCAGCTGCTCCTGCGACCAGCCTTTTTCCAGACGTAATGGCCTGATGCGGTACTTTTGCATGGTGCACTCCTGAGTTCGCTGTCACTGTCATTCAGTGTAGGGCGAGCGGGTTGGCGGCGCCACGACAGCGGCACGACAGCGACACGACATCCGCCGCCGGTGCGGGCCGGCGGGCGGTCAGAAGGCGACGTTGCGGATAAAACGCAGGGGCAGGTCGCCGTGGTTGGCGTAAGCGTAGCGTTGATCGCTGTTGAAGGTTTGCGCGGCGCCGGCGGTGAGCGTCAGCGTATCTTGTTCCAGCTCCAGCGTCAGGGTACCGGCAATCACGTAGATCATTTCGCTCCAGCCTTCGGCGTCCGGCGCAGAGTCATAGCGCTCGCCCGGCATCAGCGTCCATTCCCACAGCTCGGCCCGCTGCCGCGCCGGTACGCTGGCGGCGAACAGCGCCTGGCTGCCCGGCTGCGCGCCTTGCCAGGCCAATTCCCCGACCATATGGCTGCCGCGCGCCTCCGGTGCCTGGATCAGGTCGGTAAAGGAAATCGCCAGGGCGGCGGCGATCTTGTCGAGCACCGCCAGGCTGACGTTGCGATCGCCGGCCTCGATGCCCGCCAACATGCGACGGCTGACGCCGGAAAGCTCGGCCAGCGCCATTTGGCTCAGGCCCGCCTGTTGGCGGTAGCCGCGCAGATTGCTGCTCAGGTACTGCAGCACCTTGGGGGGATCGGTTTTTGCGTTATGCGCCGTATTGCTCATCGCCGGACTTTATCTCATACTGGCAGGATCTGTGCATTATATTGCACTCAGCAGGAAGGGCAAGCCGGTGTCAGCAGCAAAAAAATCCTTTATTTCCGCCATGGTTCCGCAAATCAGGCTGCCGGAAGCGGTGTTGATTTTCATCACCATGATCTGGGGCGGCACCTTTTTGGCGGTGCATCACGCGATGCAGGTCAGCGGGCCGTTCTTTTTCGTCGGCCTGCGTTTCGCCACCGCTACGCTGGCGCTGACCCTGTTTTCGCTGCGCGTGTTGCGCGGCCTGACCCTGTATGAACTGAAGGCGGGCGGGCTGATTGGGCTGGCGATTATGTTTGGTTACAGTATGCAAACCGTCGGCCTGCAGACCATCACCAGCAGCCAATCGGCGTTTATCACCGCTATGTACGTGCCGATCGTGCCACTGTTGCAATGGCTGGTGCTGGGGCGGTTCCCCGGCATCATGTCGTGGATCGGCATTCTGTTGGCCTTTACCGGCCTGATGCTGCTGGCGGCGCCGAGCAGCACCGACATGACGCTGAGCCTCGGCGAAATTCTGACGCTGGCCGGTACCCTGGGGATGGCGGCAGAGATCATTCTGATCGGCGCCTTCGCCGGTAAGGTGAATATCCGCCGGGTGACCATCGTGCAGCTGGCGACCGCCTCGCTGACCTCATTTTTAATGATGGCGCCGACCGGCGAGTCGCCGCCGCCGTATTCGGATTATCTGCTGTACAGCGCCATTGGGCTGGGGCTGGCCAGCGCCTTGATTCAGTTGACCATGAACTGGGCACAGCGCAGCGTTTCGCCGACTCGGGCCACGGTGATTTACGCCGGCGAACCGGTCTGGGCCGGCATCGTCGGGCGGTTGGCCGGCGAGCGTTTGCCGGGCGTGGCGTTATTGGGGGGCGCGTTGATCGTGATTGGGGTGGTGGTCAGCGAGCTGCGCGTGCGGCGCAAGGATAAAGCGGCGGTGGCGACGGAAGCGGATTAGCGCGGAGGCTTAGAAGGAAAAAAGGGGCGGAGATATCCGCCCCTTTTTGCATCATGCGGTTTTCTTCTTGCGCAGGAACACGTAAGACAGGCCGAGCACGATGAACCACAGCGGGGTGACGATCAACGCCTGGCGGGTGTCTTCGCGCAGCGACAGCAGCACCAGCACGAACACGAAGAACGCCATGCACACCCAGCACATCAGTTTGCCGGCCGGCATCTTGTAGATCGATTTCTGGTGCAGCGCCGGGCGCTGTTTACGGTAGACCAGATACGAGCACAGGATGATGGTCCAAACGAACATGAACAGAATCGCCGATACGGTGGTCACCAGGGTGAAGACCGTCATCACGTTCGGGATCAGGTAAATCAGCACCACGCCGCCCAGCAGGCAGATGCAGGAGAAGGTGAGGCCGTTGGCCGGCACCGCGCGCTTGGACAGAGTGGCGAACGATTTTGGCGCGTCGCCTTCCTGCGCCAGCCCGAACAGCATGCGGCTGGTGGAGAACACGCCGCTGTTGGCGGAGGAGGCGGCGGAGGTCAGCACCACGAAGTTGATCACGCTGGCCGCGGCAGGCAGGCCGATCAGCACGAACAGTTCAACGAACGGGCTCTTGTCCGGCACCACGGAGCTCCACGGCGTCACCGACATGATGACGATCAGGGAGAACACGTAGAACATGATGATGCGGATCGGAATCGAGTTGATGGCGCGCGGCAGCGATTTCTCCGGATCCTTGGTTTCTGCGGCGGTGGTGCCCACCAGCTCAATGCCGACGAAGGCGAATACCGCAATCTGGAAGCCGGCGAAGAAGCCGCTGATGCCTTTCGGGAACATGCCGCCGTCATTCCACAGATGGGTGAATGAGGCCACGGTGCCGGTCGGCGACTGGAACTGCATGGCGATCATCACCAGCCCGGCGACGATCAGCCCGACGATGGCGACGATTTTGATCATCGCAAACCAGAATTCCATTTCGCCGAACATCTTCACGGTCGCCAGGTTAAGGCCGAGCAGCAACAGTACGCACAGCAGCGAAGCGATCCATTGCGACAGCCCGGGGAACCAGAACTGGGCGTAGGCGGTAATCGCTACGACGTCGGCGATGCCGGTGACCACCCAGCAGAACCAGTAGGTCCAGCCGGTGAAGAAACCGGCCCACGGGCCGAGCAGATCCGCAGCGAAATCGCTGAACGATTTGTATTCCAGATTGGACAGCAGCAGCTCGCCCATGGCGCGCATCACGAAGAACAGCATAAAGCCGATGATCATGTACACGAAGATGATCGAAGGGCCGGCCAGGCTGATGGTTTTACCTGAGCCCATAAACAGACCGGTGCCGATGGCGCCGCCGATGGCGATCAGTTGAATATGTCGGTTAGTGAGGTTTCGCCGTAGATGATCTTCTGAAGCGGGCGTCGCGTCAGTCGCTATTTTAGAGTGATCTACCATCTGATGATGTCCTGTTTTACCTGTCATTAGTGAAGTCGCGAGCTCTGAAGTGGCTCTTTTTTATACATTTATCCGGTTGGCCCGGCTTTAGTAAGGTAGTGCAATAACGCCACCTTTGTGCAACATGTTTACAACATTTATACGCGGGATAAAAGTCGATCAATCTTTACACGGAGGAGGCAAATCGGACGTTCAGGGAGCGGAAGATTACTCTTCAAAAGGTGGGATTAATAGACCTTATGCGGCTTATCTCGTTGATTAAACAAAGGGTTGTAAAATTCGCATGAGAAAAAGTAATGAGTGTAAGCGTTTGACAGCGGCATTGGCGAGGAGGACAATTTATCCCGTTGGGTCGTTAGCTCAGTCGGTAGAGCAGTTGACTCTTAATCAATTGGTCACAGGTTCGAACCCTGTACGACCCACCAACCAAATCAGCGTGTTACGCCCAGGCTTTTCTCCGTTTCTTCCCGCATTGCGCCGTTTTAAGCGCGCATTCTGCAAAAAAATTCGCATTTTTCGACTGATGTTCAGAAAGGTGATCTGGCGCAAACTGCGGTGTTGCACGGCAGTTTATACGGCAAGAGAGGCTGTGCGCTGGCGCAACGTCGGCGCATGGGGCGGTCATTTGCCCAAGAATCTTTCAGGTCAAGATGCGGGGAATAAATGCGCAGCCGACATCAAGATCAGCGCCCAGGCGGCGGCCGAGAGTGCGGCGGTGGCATAGACGCGCCCCAGCGGCAGCTTCAGCATGCCGGCCATCAGCGGTACGGTATAGCGCATTACCGCCAGAAAACGCGAGGCGAACAGCAATGGCAACCCGCGCTTTTGCAGGGCGCGCTGGGCTTTGTGCAGCGGCGCATGAAAACGCGCCGGTAGCCGGCTGCCAAGATCGCGGCGGCATAGCAGCGCGCCGCAGTGGAACGACAAGATCGATCCCAGCGCGGCCCCGAGGGTGATGGCCGCCCAAACGGTGCCGACAGGCAGCGCGTGCTTGCCCGCAACGATGCCCATCAGCAGCGTGACCGAGGCGGGCGGCAGGACGGAGGAAACGAAGATCACGGATTTACCCAGCGCAAACAGGAAAATCAGCAGCAGCAACATCTCCGGCTCCGGGCTGTATTTGGCGATAATGTGCGTCAATTCATCCATTTAACACCTGTGGGCGAGGAGGCTGAATGCCAGTGTCCCATCCGCAGGTTCAATAATGGCTAAATAACGCGCCGCTATCCGGCAATCTTTGCGTCTTGCTTGCTCACGTCGGCGCGCCGGTTTTTGAGCGCCCACAACAGCGCGGCGCACAGCAGTGCAAAGGCGGCCAGCACCAGCGGCCCGGCATGCGGGCTGTGAAAACGCTGTTCCGCCTCGGTGCGGATAAGCGGGGCTAAAAAGCTGAACGCCGCGCCGAGCGTGGTGCAAAAGCCGATGCCGGCCGCCAGCGCCGGGCCGGTGAGCACCTGAGCGGGAAACGTCCAGAAAATCGGCTGTACCGCCAGGAAACTGACTGCACAACAGCTCAGTGCGGCGATAGCGAGCAAAGGACCGGCATAGGAAGAGACCACCAGCCCTAACGCCGCCGCGACCATGCAGGCGACGGCGATCGGTAGTCTTCTGGCGGTGTTTCTGTCGGCAAAGCGCGGCAGGAAATAGACGCCCAGCGCAGAGAACGCCCAGGGAATGGCGGCCACCAGCGAGGCCTTGAAGCCGAGATGGGTGCCCATCAGCGAGGCGACCTGCGAAGGCAGGAAAAACATCAGGCCGTACACGCCGATCTGCAGGGTGCCGTAGATCAACGCCAGATGCCAAACTTTGCCGCTTCTCATCGCTGCTTTGACGCTGCTGGTTTCGGTCTGCTGCTGTTCGGCGGCCAACTGTGCGACCAGCGCCGTGCGTTCTTCCTCAGTCAGAAAGCGGGCCTGCTGCGGGCTATCGTCGAGATAGAAAAAGGCGAAGACGCCGAGGGCGACGGCCGGCAACCCTTCCAGCACGAACATCCAGAACCAGCCGGGCTTACCCAGTACGCCGTGCATCTCCAGCAATGCCCCCGACAGCGGGGAGCCGAGCGTCAGGGCCGCCGGCACGCCGAGCACGAAAATGCCAATGACCGAGGCGCGCACCTTATTGGGAAAATAGATCGACGCGAGCAGCAGGATGCCGGGGTAAAACCCGGCCTCGGCGATCCCCAGCAGAAACCGCAGGACGATAAACTGTTGTTCGTTGGTCACCAGCCCGGTGCAGGCCGACAGCGCCCCCCACAGCGCAGTGGTGGCGCTGAGCCAGCGTTTGGCGCCCCAGCGGTTCATCAGCAGGTTGGCCGGGATGCCGAACAGCGCATAGGCGGCAAAAAATATCCCGGCACCCAATGCGAAGGCGGATTGCGACAGCGCGATATCGATGGCCATCGCGTCCTTGGCAAAGCCGACGTTAACCCTGTCGATAAAGGCGATAAAGTACATGGCGAACATCAATGGCACCAGCCTGCGCCAGGTTTTACGAATGGCGACGTTGAGCGCAGGAGCGGCATAGGTGGTGTGATTCACTGGCGTTAACCTCTCTTCTGAGAATGACAAGCGTCGGTCACAGGACCGTCCTGATGCCGTTGCCCTCAACACGACGGTAACCCCGGTTTTTCTTCGCGATCCTTAAAGGTCTAAAGGACTAATGGTCAGGCCTTTGAGGGCGAAAAAAACGCCGCGTATCGGGTCGGCAGGGTGGTGCAGACATCACCATGGTGAATGGTGTGTTGCTTTTTTGTTAACCGGAAGTTCACACAGGGCCAGGGTAGGTTCAAGCGCTTTGATCGAGATCTGTGTGCGCTATCACCGAATTGGCAACCCGGCGATAGGCCTGGAGTAGGGGGCTTTCATCTCGGGAGTGAGGACGATAAGGTGAGGCACGGCAAAACAGAATGCAGGAGCGCAACATGCTGAAGGTCATCGCTGAAGATTTTATCCATCCGGAACACATTGAAACCGTTATGCCATGGTATCGCGAGCTGGTGGAGAAAACCCGGCAGGAACCTTTGTGCATCAGTTATGAGCTGTGCATCGACCAGCAGGACCCCGGGCATTTTATTTTTATCGAAAGCTGGCCGGATCGCGCCGCCCTGGATGTACATTGCCAGACCGAGCATTTCACCCGGCTGGTGCCGCAGATCAATCAGCATCAGCGCAAGCCTTGCACCTTCCTGTTTATGCAGGTATTTCCCGGTTTGAACGGCGACTAGATGAAAAAAACCCCGCAGGGGGGCGGGGCTAATGGCTTCTCAATGCATCTTGTAATGGTTAATAAATAACCTTATTGCTTGAGGCATGCTCTGAGAATGCTCCTAAATGTATTCATCCTATGAATGATTATGCGCGGTGGCCTCGCTGGCGGTCCTGATGTCGCGCAACATACGGCGGCGTATCAGCCCGCTGACCAGGCGAATAGTATACCAGTAGGGGGTGAACCGCCGTCGGCTGGCGTCGTCGGGGCAGAAGATGCGCGTTTCCGTTACCAGGCGGCAGTGGCCGCTCGGCAAAGGGGTCACGACGTAACCCAACGCCAGTTTGGCGACGCCGGGCTGAGCGAAGGCCAGAAACCCCGGCCCGTCGGCGACGTCCTCCAGACCGTATTCGGCCTGCCAAAAGCGGCCGATCAGGCCATAGACCAGCGCCGTTTCATCCCGCTCAAGCAGGCAAAAGTTATGCAGGCCAAACGGCGGTGGGCTGGGTTTATCGCGTGGCATCAGCCGTGCGGGCAATTCGCGCAGCGCTATCATGCTGCGGAAAAAGCGATCGTGCTTGGGATCGTAAGCGGCCACGGCCGCCAGTATCCGGGCCGACGGCGCGGCGATGGTGATGGCATGCCGCTCCGAGAACTGGTATTGCCCAAGGTATTTATTCAGCAGCGCCATGCTTTGCATTCTCCCACCATTCACTTTGCAGCAGAGCGAAACCGAATTCGTCGCCCCACGTGCCTTTAAAAAACACGTTTTGCCGCCAATGGGCCTCGCGCCGAAAACCCAGCTTGCCGAACAGCGCGGCGGCGCCAAGATTACGCGCGTCCACCACTGCGGTAATGCGGTGCTTCGCCAGCGGCCCGAACAGCAGGGCGATGACGGCGTTCAGCGCCTCGTGCGCCATCCCTTGCCGCTGATGGCTGGGCGCGAAGGTCACGCCCAGTTCAGCCTGGCGCCCCGCATCGAAGAAATGCACTGCGACATCGCCGAGCAACGCGCCGTCTTCGCGGCGCTCGACCGCCAGTTGAAACCAGCTGTCGTCACGGTTGAACTCGAGCCGCCGCTGCCGTTCGAAAAAGGCCTGCGCATCGGCGGCGCCGTAGTCGCTCCAGCTTTGATAGCGCGCCACGTCGGGGTGGCTGCGGTAGGCGGTAAAATGGGGCAGATCGTCGGCCGTGAACGGGCGCAGGATCAGCCTGGGAGTCTGCAGAGGCAAAGGGCGCATTGTTTTTCCTTATCAGCGCATTAGGGCTACCGGCAGTGTAGCCCAGCGCCGAGAGGTGGGCTGCGTAAAATGAGCTGTGGAAAAAGGTGAGGAAAGTCGGTCATCGTTCACTCGTCGGGAGTGTTTCTCTGAAAAAGATCAGCGTCAGCAGCAGGGCGATGGCGCCGAGCGGCAGCGAAAACAGCGGCAGGTAATGGGCCGGCAGCGCGTAGAGCGCCAGGCCGCCCAGCATGCCGCCCGCCGCGATGCCGGCGTACAGCACCGAGCTGTTGAGCGACACGGTCAGCGCGCCAAAGCGTTTCGACAGCGACAACAGGTGATGTTGGATCGGCACCAGATACATCCAGCCGGTGATACCCCAGACCAGAAAGATGGCCAGCACCCACCAGGGTGAGGTGACATAAAAGGCTAACAGAAACAGGGACAGCGTCTGGAGCGCCACGGAAAACAGCAGCACAAACTTGCTGCCGAGAGCATCGGTTAACGCACCGGAGGCAAAATTGCCGATCACCGCGCCAATGCCGAACAGCAGCAGCGCGAGGGGAAGAATCGCCTGCGGGCCGAACTGGGTGTTTTTCAGCAAGACGCTGACGTAGCTGTAGACGATGTGTTCCGAGCAAACGGCAAAAAAGGTGATCAGCAGCGTAGTCAGCACCGCCTTTTGCCGCAGCGGGGTGAGCCGCTCTTTCAGCGAATGCTTGCCCGGTGGCGCAATGGCGCGCAGCGCCAGCGAAAGGCCCAGTAGCGCAATTGCCCCCAACAGGGCGATGAACAGGAATATTTCACGCCAGCCGAGCAGTTTGGCGAGAAAGGTACCGAATGGAATACCGAGCGCAATAGCCAACGTCATGCCCCCATAGACGATGGAAATGGCCAGACCGCGGCGTTTTTCCGCCACCAGCCCCACCGCGGCGGCGGCGGCCTGCGGCGTGTAACAGGCCGCTCCCAATGCGGCCAGCACTCTGCCGAACGCGATCTGCAGGTAGCTGGTGGCCCAGGCGCACGCCAGGTTGCCGGCGATGAACAGCACCAGCGCCAACTGCAGGATATGCTTGCGGTTGACGTTGCCGAGCAGCCAGGCGGTCAGTGGCGCGAACAACATATAAGCCAGCGCGAATACCGATATCAACTGCCCCGCTTGCGCGGGGCTGACGGCAAAGGTATCGGAAATGTCGCTGAGCACGCCGGCGACGATAAAGGCGTCGGTGCCAATGGCGAACGTGCCGGTCGCCATCAGATAAAGCGGGGAAAGCTGACCGTTATAGCCCGTTAATCTCATTCTGTATTCCTGGCATGTTCGTTTTTATCGCGGCACGCCTCCATTATTTTCTGCATGACGGCGTCTATTCATCAAACTTAGGCTCACAGGAAAAGTAATGGTGGATAGGTGGCGTTGTCTATGACAGGAATAACAGGTTTACGTGCCGAGGAGATTATGCTATTCGCGCAGTTTTTCTGTTCGGTGCAATAAAAAGGCTTATTTTAAAGGGAATAGCTGTTTTCGTTATAGCGTTGGTGTTTTTTATTATATGAAACGGCTACTGGCGCCGGGCGACGATATTCTATAGTGAGTCTGACCTATCGATAAATCGGCATCGCTATCTGGAGAACCTGCGTTATGGATACCCGCACTCAACGGCTCATGGCGGAGGTGATTGGCAGCCTGGCCGATCGCGAATGCTTTCTGACGCAGCTGGAGCCCTGCGCCGAGGCGCTGGGGTTTGATTATTTCTCCTACATCGTGTTTTCCTGTTATCCGGCCAGCCGCCCCAAGATGCTGATCGAAGGGAATTTTTCAGCGAACTATCTCGAGGATTACCGGCGGCAGCGGGTGTATTTGCAGGATCCGGTTATTGAGCGCGCTCACCATTCCACGCTGCAGTTCCAGTGGGACGAAAGCTTTTATCACGAGCGGCCGACGCTTTGGCGGCATATGGCGCAATTCGGCCTGTGCGCCGGCTGGTCGCAGTCGGTTAAGGATTGTTATGGCCGGCTGGGGATCCTGACGTTTGCCGGTAAAGCGCTACCCGAGCAAACGCCGCAAGCGCGCGCAGTAAATGAAACTTTTTTCCTTTGGCTGGCGCAAACCGCCCATAAAACGCTGCGTGAAGCCTTGATCTCGGTGAACGACGACGCGATAAAAGGTGTGCTGACGCTGCGTGAAAAAGACATTTTACGCTGGTGCAGCGAAGGGAAAACGGCGGAAGAGATCGCGCTGTTGATGGGGTTGAGCGAGCGCACGGTCAATTTCCATATCGGCAACTCGATTAAAAAACTTTCTGTCGCCAATAAGACCGCCGCCACCGCCAAAGCGGTTTATTTGCAGCTGATTTAATCTCGAGTACTAAATAATTAATCGCCTATCCGTTATTGGTGTGATGTTTATATTTTGTTAAATTAAGAACTATCCTTATCAGTATTTACCCCCGATCACAAAAGCGTGATAAAGCGATTCACCGCGCCCGTGCGCGGCAGTATTCTGTAGGCACCCGGTTTACATAGAAAGGACGTGATATGTACAAGACTATTTTGGTGCCGATCGATATTGAAGAGGACCTGTTGACCGAACATGCGCTGAAGCATGTGGAATATTTGGCGAAGATGTCCGGCGCTAAAGTGCATTTCTTCCATGCGCTGCCGGATGCCTCGGCTTTTGTGACTGCCTATTCGTTCGGTCTCAAGGAATTTGAGAATCAGGCGGAAGTGAAGGCGGTCGAGAAGCTGAAGAAAATCATGTCGGAAATCGATCTGCCGTTGGATCGCCTCAATTACACCGTCAGCTTCGGCTCTGCGCGCGATCAGGCGCTGGAGCTGGCGGAAGAGATCGACGCCGATCTGATCATCATCGGTTCGCGCCGCCCGAGCGTGAAAACCTATCTGCTGGGGTCTAACGCTGCCGCTATCGTTCGCCATGCCAATATTTCGGTGATGGTCGTCAGATAATCCGTTTTAAGCCCACCGTTTTCGGGCGCGTTCTGCGTTTGCCGGTCGGCTGCAGAGCGTGCCTGGCGTTTTATTGCCATCTCAGCCTGAGCTGCTACGATTTTAGCTGACGTTTTTATGCCAACCGGGCCACCGGCCTTGCGCATATTCTTCATCTCAGCCAGAAGAGGGGCAGCTATGCCATTAGAAGTCGATGGGATCATCAGAGGCGATCGGGGCAGTGAACCGAGCCGTTGGCAACACGCGTCAACCAAACCGCTTATCACGCTGACCTGGCATCACACCATTCCCTGGAACTGTTTGCGTAATGTCTGGAATGGTCTGGTCGCGGGGCAGCATTGGGACGCGCTGGACGAGTTTATGAACCTGATCGGTGTGCCAAACCGCGCCGAGGTGCTCAAACAGATCAAGAATAAAAACCTGCAGGATCGCGATGGATTACACACTTTGGTGACCTGGCAAGGATGGAATATCGTCGAGGGGCCGGGTAATGAATATCGTGCGCAGGGAGACGATCCCGGTGAAAATTTCGACGGTTGGTCGGGTAAGGGGATGAGCACTAACCAGCAGGCGACGCAGCAGCAGGTCAACGTGTTGTACCGGGTGATGGAGCCGTTGGGCCGCCGGGCGCTGGACGCCGCCAGACAGGCGCCGCCCATTACCGCTAAGGAAGCGGGCATTTTGCAACGGACGATTAAACAGACCCGCCCAACGTTGCGAGGAAAGGAACCGATCCGGTGGCAAGAAGACATGTGGCATCAGGTGCAGTCGGGTAAAGAGGCGAAACACTTCGCCCGCTGGGATACCAAACCGGTATGGCGCAAGCGTCTGCACAGCGACTTGGCTCAGGCAGGGTAAAACTCACCTCGCGCCGGATTGCCGGCGCGAGGGAATCAATCCGGCGCTAATCGCACAGTGCCACGATTTCGTCATATAGCGCCCTGGGGATCTCCACGCCGTCTTGTTCGCTCTGCCTCCGCTGCCGATAACGGCGTTCGCCGGGGATGCGTGCGCCTTGCGCCTGCATATCAGCAAACATCGCCTCTGCGCTGGCGAAATATTTCGCCTTATCCGCACCGAGAAAACGTTCAGGATCCAACGCGATGATCAGCTCACCGCCGTAAGGCGACGAACCGGTGCCGTCGTCGTAGGCCAGCGATTCCTTGCTGGTCATATCGCCGATCAGCGGCCCGGCCAACAATTCAACCATCGCCGCCAGCGCCGAGCCCTTATGTCCGCCGAAGGTCAGCATTGCGCCCTCCAACACGCTGGCGGCATCGGTGGACGGATTGCCTGCCTTATCAATGCCCCAGCCTTCAGGCAGCGGGGTGCCTGCGCGGCGATGCAATTCGATTTCGCCGCGTGCCGTCGCGCTGGTGGCCATGTCGAACAAAAACGGCGGCCGATCCGGGCGCGGCCAGCCGAAGGCAATGGGGTTGGTGCCGAACAGCGGGCGCGAACCGCCGGCCGGCGTCACCCAGGCGTGGCTGGGCGTGCAGGCCAAGGCCACCAACCCCTGCTCGGTCAGCGGTTCGATGTCGGCCCACAGCGCGGAGAAGTGCACGCAGCGGTTGATCGTCAACGCGGCGATACCGTTGGTGCGCACCTTATCGATAAAGGCCGGCAGAGCGGTGCGGTAGGCCAGCAGAGAAAACGCGCCGCCGGCATCGGCGCGCAAGATAGCCGGCGCCTGGTCGAACAGCCTGGGTATCGCATCGGCAGAAACCTTGCCTGCCTGCAGCGATCGCACGCAGCCCAAGAGCCGGTACAACCCGTGCGAAGCGCAGCCGTCGCGTTCACCCTGGGTGACATTTTGCGCTACCGCCTCGGCATGCGCCTGATTGAAACCGTTGCTGCGCAGTGCGCGCAACGCCAGTTGATAAGCCTGTTCCAGCGACAGAACGTGCATGGATGTCATTTTGATGTCCTCCCTGGGTTCATTCTTCTTCATCGCCGATAAAATTGGCCTGGGGTAAACAGGTATAGGCGCCCCAGTAGTAAACCGCCAGCGCAATCACCGCCATGGTAAGGGTGTCCCACGGGTGGGCAATGGCTCCGATGCCGCCGAAGCTGCTGAGGTAGGAGAGTGCGATCACCAGCGCATAGAAGACGATCAGCCACAGCGAGGACCAAATTTGCTGCCGGAGGCTAACGGCGTGGGTCGGCACCTGATTTTTGAACAGGATGTAGATGAAGAACATCAGGATCTGCAAACCGAGCAGCCAGGAGACGGTATCCCAGCCGGACCAGAAGACGATCAACGCCGAAATGATAAACGACAACGGGCCGAGCACGCAGAAAGCGCGCACCCGGAACGGACGCGGCATATCGGGCGCATTGCGCCGCAGCCCGGCGGCGGTGACCGGGGCGATGGCGTAGCTCAGTACCAGCGCGGCGGACACCACGCCGATCAGCTTTTCCCACGACGGGAACGGCAGCGTCCAGAATACCGAGAGAGCGAAGGTCAGCCACAGCGCCGGGCGGGGAATGCCGGACTCGCCATCTACCCGGGTGAACAGTTTGAAGAAGGTGCCGGCGCGCGCCCAACCGTAGATCACGCGAGGCGTGGCGTTCATATAGATGTTGCCGGTGCCGCTCGGTGAAACGATCGCGTCGCTGACCACCAGAAATGCCAGCCATCCCATGCCCAGCGTGATGGCGATATCGCGGAACGGCAGGGAGAACTGTTGGCTGATACCGGCCCAGCCGCCGCTCAGCATCTCGCTGGGGATACTGCCGAGAAACGCTATCTGCAGCAGCACATAGATGATGGTGGACAGCACCACCGACAGGATCAGCGCGATGGGAATGGTGCGCTGCGGCCTTTGCACCTCGCTGGCGACCGAAATGATCGGCGTCAGGCCTAGGTAGGCGAAGATGATGCCGCCGGCGGAAATGGCGGCCTCAACCCCGGCGGAACCGAAGGGAGCAAAGCCCTGGCTGTGCAGGTTTTCCGGTTTGAAAAAGCTGAACAACACCACGATCACCAGCAGCGGCACCAGAAATTTCAGCACGCTGATCAGGTTATTGGATTTGGCGAAGGTTTTGACGCTGTAGTAGTTGAGCGCGAAGAAAAAGCACAGCAGCGCCAGCTGCACCAGCCAGCCGATCGGCGTAGGGTCGCCGGAACCCGGCTGGCTGAGGAACGGGAACCAAGCGGCGGCGTATTGCCGGGCGGCGACGACTTCGATGGCGATCAGGCTGGAGAAGGCGATCAGCGTGATAAACCCCAGCAGATAACCCATCAGCTCGCCGTGCGAGAACACCGGATAGCGAATGATGCCGCCGGCGCGCGGCAGGGCGGCGCCCAGTTCGCAGTAGACGATACCGAGCAGCAGCACCGCCAGGCCGCCGATCAGCCAGGAATAGATGCCGGCCGGGCCGGCGATGGAGGAGACATGGCTGGCGGCGAACAGCCAACCGGAGCCGAAGATGGCGCCCAGACCGATGAACGTCAGATCGGTGAGCGTAAGCTGCTTCTTGAATTTGCCTTGGGTTGTCATGGTATTACCCTTTTGTTATTGAGTGGCAGGCAGATGCGGCCGGGCTAATTTTTGGCAGGTGAAACCAGGGGATCTCGGGTGAATACGCCGTTCACCAGCCGCAGCAGGTTGAGCGGGTTGGCGTCCTGCAGCGGTGGCGGCAACAGCGCCGCTGGCGTGTTTTGTAAACAGACCGGCCGCAGGAAACGTTCGATGGCCAACGTGCCTACCGAGGTGCCGCGTGCGTCGCTGGTCGCCGGATAGGGGCCGCCGTGCACCATGGCGTCGCACACTTCTACCCCGGTCGGATACCCGTTAAACAGCACCCGGCCGGCTTTGCGCGCCAACAGCGTCGTCAGCCCGGCGGCCATATCGAGATCGCCGTCATCCGCCAGCAGCGTGGCGGTCAACTGACCTTGCAATGCCGCCAGCGCCGCGTACAGCTGTGCTTCGCTATCTACAGCGACCAGGATGCTGGCCGGGCCGAAGACCTCCTGTTGCAGCAGCGGATCGGCCTGCAGCAGCAGCGCCTCCTCCGCTTGATACAGCTGGGCCGTCGCCCGATGAGGGGGCGTTTCGCTGCGGCCCGCCAGACGGCGCATACCCGGGTGCGCATCGAGGGCCGCCAGGCCGTGACGGTAGTGCTCCAGCGTGCCGGTATTCAGCATCGGTTGCGGCTCGGCGGCGTTGGCCAAGGCGCTCATCGTTTCGGCCAGCCGATCGAAGGCGGCGCCACGCAGCGCGACGATCACGCCGGGCTTGGTGCAGAACTGACCGCAACCTAGCGTAAAGGAAGAGACCAGTTCCTGCGCGATGTGCTGCCCGCGCCGCGCCAGCGCCTGTGGCAGGATCACGACCGGATTGATGCTCGACATTTCGGCGAAGACCGGGATGGGTTGAGGGCGTTGCGTCGCCAGATCGAAGAGCGCTCGACCGCCTTGCAGTGAGCCGGTGAATCCCACGGCCTGAATCGCCGGATGTTGTACCAGGTCGGCTCCCACGCGGTTGCCGAAGATCATGTTGAAGACGCCGGCAGGCATCCCCGTGCGTTTCCGGGCGCGCTCGATCGCCTGAGCGGTCAGCTCGGCGGTGATCATATGGCCGCTGTGCGCCTTGAACACGACCGGGCAGCCGGCGGCGAGCGCGGCGGCGGTATCGCCACCCGCGGTGGAGAACGCCAGCGGGAAGTTGCTGGCGCCGAATACCGCCACCGGGCCGAGCGCCGTGCGGTATTGACGTAGATCGGGGCGCGGCAGGGGGGAGCGCTGCGGCAGCGCACAGTCGATGCGCACGCCCTCGACGTCGCCGCGCCGCAGCAGCGTAGCGAACAGCCGCATCTGGCCGCTGGTTCTGGCGCGTTCGCCGCTCAACCGCGCCGGCGGCAAGGCGGTTTCCTGCATGGCGAAGGCGAAGAAATCCTCATCCAACGCGTCTAACTCCTCGGCAATGGCGTCGAGAAAGTTCGCGCGTTGTTCCGCGCTGAGCTGCGAATAGGGTGCAAAGGCCGCGGCGGCAGCTTCTGCGGCGGCGGCGGTTTCTGCCGCCGTGGCCTGGTGGAAGCGGTAGCCGGTCGGCTCACCGTCGTCGGCGCGCAGGCTGAGCAGCGTCGCTTCTCCTGTGGCGCAGCGCTGGCCGCCGATAAATTGTTGGCCGCTGATGGCGGCATAGCGATCGTTGGGCATCGGTTCCCCCCGGTAGAGAAAGCATGACGCCCGGCATGGCCGGGCGATGAAGGCGTTACAGGCCGACGTTCGGCAGCGCAGGGCGAGTGGCCAGCGCTTTATCGATCACGGCGTTGATCTCGGTGAGCGTCTCGCCCTGCAGCGGCAGGCGCGGCGGACGAGTGACGGCGCTGCCGCGGCCGACCCGCTGTTCGCAGAGTTTGATGCACTGCACCAGATCGGGGCGGGCATCGAGGTGCAGCAGTGGCATAAACCAGCTGTACAGCGCCAAGGCTTCCTCATAGCGTTTTTCCTTCGCCAGCCGGAACAGCGTTTCTCCTTCGCGCGGGAAGGCATTGGACATGCCGGAGATCCAACCTTGCGCACCAACGGCGAGGCTTTCCAGCACCACATCGTCCAACCCGGCAAACAGCACGAAGCGATCGCCGACTTCGTTGCGCAGATCGATAAAGCGGCGGGTGTCGCCCGAAGAGTCTTTGAAGCACACGATATTTTCGCAGTCGACCAGCGAGGTCAGGATGTCGGGCGTGACGTCATTTTTGTAAATGGGAGGATTGTTGTAGACCATGATCGGCAGATCGGTCGCGCCGGCGACGCTGCGGAAGTGCGCGGCAGTTTCGTGCGGCTTGGCGGAGTAGACCAGCGCCGGCATCACCATAATCCCGTCGACGCCGGCCTTTTGCGCTTCACGCGCCATGTTCTGCGCGAAGGCGGTGGTGAACTCGGCGATGCCGGCGATCACCGGAACTTTACCGTCGGCGGCGTCTCTTGCCACTTCGATCACCGCCAGCTTCTCTTGCACCGTCATCGAGGTGTTTTCACCGACGGTGCCGCACACCACCAGGCCGGAGACGCCGTCGCGCACCAGGTTTTTAATCACCGTATGAGTGGCATCGAGGTCCAGAGAGAAATCGTTGCGGAACTGGGTCGTCACCGCCGGGAATACGCCGCTCCAGCTTATGGCTTTATGGCTCATCGTGTTTGTCCTGTCGTCCGAAAGTGTTAATGAAAAGTGAATCTTTGGTAAGGCTCACCGACAGATTGACCGGTATTGCGCGGGGAGGCTTGACGCTTTTCGCCGATTGCCGCGACGAAATTGGCACAATGGCGCCGAATAGCGGGCGTGAAAAAACCGGGCGCTGGTGCACCGTGAAAAGAGGGGGGTTAACCAGATAAATCAGCGCATTAAGCGGAAAGCGTCAGGCGGAAATCGCGCGGCGTAGAGCCGGTCATCGCTTTGAATTGACGGCTGAAGGCGCTGTGATCGGTGTAGCCGCACAGCAGCGCGATGTCGGTGATCGGCAGATCGCCGGCCAGCAGTTCCGTGGCCTTTTCTAACCGCACTTTGTGGATCATCTGGCGCGGGGTGAGGTGGAAGATACGTTTGCAGTAGCGTTCGATCTGCGCCACCGACAAGCCGGTCAGCGCCGTCAGCTCCTCAAGCGCGATCGGCCGTGCGTAGTGGCGGCGGATGTGCACGTCGATCGCCGCCAGCCGTTGGTAGGCCGGGTGATGGGCCCTGGCCTCCTGCAGATCGTGAGAAATACCCGCCATACCGATGATTTTTCCCTGCGCGTCGTACAACGCCAGCTTTTGCGTCAGGCACCAGCCGGTTTCGCGGCCGTTGTACAGGTGCATTTCCAGCTGATCCTGGATCAGCACGCCGTGGCGCAATACCCGCAGATCCTGCTCGGTGTAGCCGGATCCGAGCTGGGCGGGAAAAACGTCGGCGGAGGTCTTGCCCAGCAACGGCGTGACGGTTTTGAAACCGCAGCGCCTGGCCAGCGTCAGGTTGGCCAGCAGGTAGCGGGCCTGGGCGTCTTTGATAAAGAACACCACGTTAGGGATCGCGTTCAGCAGCGGCGCGATCAGCGCCAGCGTATTCAGCAGATCGCGCAGGTTGTTCGGGCGCTGCTGCGCCAGGCCGTCGCACAGGCGCGACAGATGTTCAACGGCGAAAACGTCCTCTTGCTCCGGCAGCCCCACGAGCGAAGGCGGAGAGAGAGAAACCGGAGGCTGATAGTCTGAAGTGAATCGCATAGCTGTCCCTTTTCGGTCGTTAGCCGGAAAAACAGGCGGCTCGGGTTGATGTCTTCGCATCAATATTAACTTTTCTTTAACGAATCAAGCGCTATTTCCGGCCGCCTGCCAAATATGCGGATTGCCGCATACTTTTGCCGCGCGGTGCGTGGCGGTTGCTTGAAAACTGCGGCGCTTCTCGCCACGGGGAGGTTTAGCATGAAATTAAGGCTATGATAAATAAGTTATTGTTATGGCTTTCGTTAAGGGCGCGCCCGTGACGCGTCAGGCCTGACTTTTGTCACTGTGCTGATTTCTTCATTTGCCGCGCCGAAACGCATCAAGCCGTAATGGCCACATTCGTTCAGGCTAACGCCATTGGTAACATCTCATTAACCCAGGAGACGCCGATGGCACTTTCTGCGCATATCACCGCTTTGCGGGCGATCGATTCTCATACCGGCGGAGAGCCGACCCGCCTGATCGTGGAAGGCTTTCCCGATCTTGGCGAGGGCAGCATGGCGGAACGGCGGGCGCGTTTCGCGCAACATTATGACGATTGGCGCTGTGCGGTGATGCTCGAGCCGCGCGGTAACGACGTGTTGGTGGGGGCGTTGCTGTGCCGCCCCTGTTCGCCACAGGCCACCGCCGGCGTGATCTTCTTTAACAACAGCGGCTACCTGGGCATGTGCGGGCACGGCACCATCGGGCTGATCGCTTCGCTGGCGCACCTGGGGCGCATCCACGCCGGGCGTCACCTGATAGAGACCCCGGTCGGCCCGGTAAACGCCACGCTGCACGAGGACGGCAGCGTCACGGTGGAGAACGTGGCGGCTTATCGTTACCGCCGCCAGGTGCGGCTTGAGGTGGCGGGTTACGGGCCGGTGACGGGTGACATCGCCTGGGGCGGCAACTGGTTCTTCCTGATCGGCGAGTCGCCGTTGCCCATCGATAAACAAAATCTGGAGGCGTTGACCGCGTTCACCTGGGCGGTGCGGCAGACGTTGGAGCAGGCGGGTATCTGCGGTGAAGACGGCGGAGCGATAGACCATATCGAACTGTTCGGTGACGATCCGCAGGCCGACAGCCGCAGCTTCGTGCTGTGCCCCGGAAAAGCCTACGATCGCTCCCCATGCGGCACCGGCACCAGTGCCAAACTGGCGTGTCTGGCGGCAGACGGCAAGCTGCCGCCGGACACGCAGTGGCGGCAGGCCAGCGTGATCGGCAGCGAATTTCAGGCCTACTATCGCAGGAATGGCGATCGCATTACCCCCTTTATTCGTGGGCAGGCCTATGTGTGCGCCGATAGCCAACTGCTGCTCGACGAACGCGATCCCTTTGTCTGGGGAATACGCTGATGGGCGTCGGCCGGAAAGCCGATGTCATCGTGATCGGCGCCGGCATCATCGGTGCCGCCTGCGCCTGGTGGCTGGCGCGGGAAGGGTATCGCGTCTCGGTGGTGGACGATCGCCGCGCCGGCGCTACGGCCGCCGGCATGGGGCATCTGGTGTGCATGGACGACAACCCGGCCGAGCTGGCGTTGAGCGCTTATTCGCTGCGGTTATGGCGTGAAGTGACGGGGCGCATGCCGCAAGCGTGTGCCTGGCGCGGCTGCGGAACGCTATGGCTGGCGGATAAAGCGGATGAAATGGCCATCGCCGAGCAAAAGCGGGCGCGGCTGGCGGAGCAGGGCGTAGCCGCGGAACTGCTGACGGCGGAGCAGATCGCCGCCATGGAGCCGATGCTGCGGCACGGCCTGGCCGGTGGGCTGCGGGTGCCGGGCGACGGCATTCTGTATGCGCCGCTCGCGGCTCGCTGGCTGTTGGCCGACGGTGGCGCGGCGATCGATGTGGTGCATGGCGAAGCAGCAGCGCTGGAAGAGGGGGCTGTGCGGCTGGCGGACGGCAGGCGCCTGGCTGCGCCGACGGTGGTCCTGGCCTGCGGCCTTAGGGCCAATAGCCTATTGCCGCAGACTTTGCTGCACGCCAAGAAGGGCCATCTGGCGATCACCGATCGCTATCCGCCGCGGGTGCAGCATCAGTTGGTGGAGTTGGGATACGGTGCCAGCGCGCATGCCAGCGGCGGCACATCGGTGGCATTCAATGTGCAGGCACGGCCCACCGGGCAATGGCTGATCGGTTCTTCCCGCCAGTTCGATGCCGTCGATTCGGCGTTGGACATGCCAGTGCTGGCGGCGATGCTCACGCGTGCGCAGCATTTCTTGCCCGCGCTGGCGCAGATGAACATCATTCGCTGCTGGACCGGGCTGCGCGCCGCCTCTGTCGACGGGCTGCCGCTGCTGGGCGTGCATCCGCGGCATTCCTGGCTGTGGCTGGCGTTGGGGCACGAGGGATTGGGCGTCACGACTGCCCTCGGCAGCGCCGCGCTGATTACTGCTCAGATCGGCCGGCAAACGCCGGAGATTGACGATACCCCGTATTTGGCGGCGCGGGCGTTTGCTGCCGAGGAGCTGCCGGTATGAATGAAGGACAAAACACGCTTACGTTGAGCATCGATGGCGATCCCTGCCGGGTGCCGGTTGGCATTAGCGTTGCTGCGGCACTCAGCCTGTGTGGCGACGATCGTTGTCGGTTGTCTATTTCTCACCAACCGCGCGCCCCCTTTTGCGGCATGGGCGTTTGCCAGGAGTGCCGGGTGACCATTAATGGTCTGCGTCGTCTGGCGTGCCAGACGCTGTGCCAAGCCGGTATGCGCATTGAGAGGAGCGATGATGAGTAACTTCGACTGTGAGGTGCTGATCGTCGGTGCCGGGCCGGCCGGCATGGCGGCGGCGCTGGCCGCAGCGGAAAGTGGTGGCCAGGTGCGAATGATTGATGATAATCCGCATCCCGGCGGGCAAATCTGGCGCGATGGGCCGCAGGTGGCTTTGCCTGAAACGGCGAACCGCTATCGGCAGGCGGTGGCGACGATGGAAAATATTGCGCTGCAGTCCGGCTGCAAGCTGGTGGCGCAGTGTGGCGCTAACCGATTGGCCTATGAAGATGCCGAAGGCTGCGGCGTGATTCGCTATCAGAAGCTGATTTTATGCAATGGCGCGCGTGAACTGTTGTTGCCGTTTCCCGGCTGGACGCTGCCGGGGGTGACCGGCGCCGGTGGTCTACAGGCGCAAATCAAGCAGGGGCTGGCGATCCGTGGTGAGCGAGTGGCGATCGCCGGCAGTGGTCCGCTGTTGCTGGCGGTGGCGAACAGCGTGAAACAGGCCGGCGGCGAGGTAGTGCTGGTGGCGGAACAGGCGCCGCTTTGGCGGTTGGCGGCGTTCGCCGGCGGGCTGTGGCGCTGGCCGGCCAAACTGCGTCAGGCGTTTTCCCTGATGCCGCGTCGTTACCTTGCCGGCAGCCGGGTACTGGCGGCGTTGGGGCAGGAACGTTTAACCTCGGTGCACGTCAATAACGGCGGGCGGGAGAGAACGATCGCCTGCGACAGGTTGGCCTGCGGTTTTGGCCTGGTGGCGAATATTGAGTTGGCGATGCTGCTGGGGTGTCGGATAGAACACGACGCCGTAGCGGTGGATCATTGGCAGCAAACCAGCCTGGCGCATATTTTTGCTGCCGGGGAGTGTACCGGCATCGGCGGCAGTGAATTGGCACTCACTGAAGGCGCTATCGCCGGTTATGCTGCCACTGGGCAGCGGGAAAAGGCAGAGCGCCTGGCGGCGCAGCGGCGGCAGTGGCGACGTTTCGCCACGGCGGTGGCAAGCACCTTTGCACTTGATGAGCGCTTGAATTCGTTGGCCAAACCGCAAACGATACTGTGTCGCTGCGAAGACGTCACGCTGGAACAGGTGAGCCATCAGCCAGATTGGAACACGGCCAAGCTGAGCAGCCGTTGTGGCATGGGGGCTTGCCAGGGCAAAGTCTGTGCGACGGCGGCGAGGCAGCTTTTGGGCTGGCCTTTACCGCCACCGCGTGTGCCTTTAACGCCGGTCAGAGCGGAAACGCTGGTTGCTCTGGGAGGGCATTGCAGCGACGATGCCAATTGATGGCGCATCGCTGCGGTGACGTTTCAGTCCAATCCTACGTTGCTGCATCACCATTGCGGCCAATAGTAGGTTTTCTCACGCCAGCCTTTGCCGTACATACAGGCTTCGATGGTGGCGTCTCGGGCGGACTGATTGCGATCGGTCTGCACTGTTTTAATCGACGGTTCCTTGTCATAGCGGTATCCCGATGGGCAGTCTTTCTTGTTCTTCTCGCAAGGAATGTATTTGTTTTCGTAGCTGAACTCCACGTCCCGCACCACGTCCGGGGGGAAGCGATCATAGCCGCGGCTACGGCATTCGGCATATTCGGCATTCCGGGTACTCTCAACCGCGCCGGGCCTTTCCCATTGTGTGCAGGCGGTCAACATCAATAACGGCAAAACAATCAAACAACGGCAATTCTTCATGGTGTCCCTAATTCTTTCTCTATCCTGGGGCTCGCCGCCTAGGAATGTTCCTAACTGGCGAGGTGAGAAAGTGTAATAAACTGACGGAACAATTGGAAATGATAATGGTTATTGTTTAGGTGTGATTGAGGTAGCGCCGCGTCGAGAGAGGATGTGGCGAATTGAGGGAGGCCAGCAGGGATCGCGATCTTACGACGAGGGGGCGACGTGAGCTGGTTTTATCCATTCTCTTTTTTGCCGCAATATACCGATCGCCATTGCAGCATTTTGAGAAGGGAAACAATATGCATGCTAAGTATTTTCTTATTCTATTTTAATGTCATTTTTATTTAGGATATTTACCCATACCTAAGATTTAATTCCCGGTATTAATACCTTATTTTTTTATTTCTGTTTTTTTATTGTGGTTTTATTTTCAGATTTCATCCATGAAAGGCTTTTTAGTTACAGGGAATTCATTTGCATTTTAAATTTGGATTTTTTAAATTCAGCTCAGATGAAGGATAACCGTTAGCGACAGAGTCAAAAAAGGAGTTTATTTTGTCTGGGATAAAGAAAACGCCTGAAAGTCATGACGGTTTACCTTCATCATCAGAGGATTATGATACGTTTAAGCACCTCTCTGATGTTGGCACCGTGTTGGGATATGGGCGAACTCGCTTTTATCAGTGGTGCCGCGGGCGTGGATTTCTAACCCCGATGAATGTGCCTTCACATGAAATGATCAGCCTGGGATATATGGTGGCGGTGTTATCAGAGACCGGCCATACCCGGGTTTACGTCACGCCGGATGGTTTCAGTTACGTCAGTGGTGCGTTTGCGGCAGATATCCAACGTGGCATGGTCAAGTTTTAAATTTGCAAGAATCTCCTTTATTTCAATAGCTTTAATGCAGAATCTTCTTATTCCTGCGGGGTGGTGGGGGCGTGGGAAGTTGTCCGATTTTTTCGCCTCTGCGACATGAATGCTACTGGAGGCAGCTATTCTCTTGTTACGATAAGCATTATTTTCTTCAGGAGCCAAGGATGAAGCATTACGCCGCGTTGTTATTTGCCTCTGCGCTGTTAACGGGATGTGCGACTCAAGCCATACCGCCGCAACAGGCTCAGTTACCGCCCCCGAGCCGTCTGATGCTCTATCAGAATATCCCGGATACGCCTTACGCCACGGTGGTGGTGGTTCGCGACAGCGGAATGCTGGCAGGCAGCTGCCGCACCGGCGTCTATGTGAATGGGGAGTTTGCCGCTTCGCTGGAGGCGAAAGAAAAAGCAGAGTTTCGCGTGCCGCCAGGCAATATCTCGGTCAGTATCGGGCAAGATATGATCGAGAATCACCTGTGCATTTGGCGTGATACCGGAGGCAGTATACCGATGACGCTGCGCGCCGGTGAAAGCCGCTATCTGCGCATCGCCGGTGACCGGCAGCGCGGTTTCGTTTTGCAGGCGGGGCGACCATAACCCCGGCCGGGCAAGGGCGTTAACGTCCTTGCCACCATCCCCATAGGGTAATTAATAGCCACGCCGCCGCAATCCAGCACAGCACCGCCGCCCCCAGGGCCAACGACAGCCGCAGGCTGTTAATCAGGAAATACAGAGAAATCAAATACACCAGATAGGGCAGCACTGCCCACATGCCGAAAATTAGCGTCGTTTTCAGCGCCGCAATGGAACGCTCGTTGCCGACAATGTAGTGCGCAATCAGGGCGAAAGTGGGGAAAAGCGGAACTAAACCGGCGATATAATAGTTGCGCGTTTTGGCCAGCAGGCCGATCAGAACCACGACCAGTGCGCCGATCAGCGCTTTGACAAGGATGCCCATAATGGTCTCGGGTGTGGGGGAAAGCCAACACACTGCCCGAAAGCACGTGCAAGATCAATGGGGTGTGGCGTAACGCGGGGAAAAGCAGACCCGCATGAAGCGCGGGTCTGAGACGCAACGCTTACTGACGGTAAGCGTGCTTGATTTGCTGAATGCTGTTCTTGAAGATTTCCGCCTGGGTGGGATCTTCAATCTGGGCGATAAAACGTTCCATGTTGATGATAACTTTCCCGGCGTCGGCCTGGCCGATCGACTTCAGGATCAGCGTCAGCGTGGCTTTGAGGCAGGCAACCTCGGTCGCCAAGATCTCCGGGTTTGCAGACGTAGTGAAATCAACGTTGCTCATTTTCTCTCCTGATTTTTTGAGGCCGTAGCCTGATACAAGCTGCTTTGGCGCACCGCGCGCGGGCTAAACGTTGCCCCATGCGCGGCGGCGAATTTAACTGGGCGCGGAGTATAGCATAGCATGCGTCCATCATCTGCACCGGGCTTGCTCCACTCACGCCGGTGGGCAGCGCCCGTTCACCGCCAGCCTGAATCATCCATTATCGGTAAGTTATTTCGGGGCGGTTAACAAGTATTTGTCCGGCACGTTATTGTTGAACCATTGGGGTTATTATAATTATTTGAGGCGGCTGGCACCGATTTTGCCGATGTTCGCCGGGAATAATAGTTCTGCACGCCGGGTGTTCGGCCGGCGATGGCGGTGGTTTTTGCTACGTCTTTAAATATCAAATGATTACAAACGGCCAACCGCCGTGCTAATATTATTCATGTCGTGATTGCTTACACAGATTTCCCCCTCGCTGCATGATTATCGCGCTATCCTGTGTCTGACGCGGCGCAACGAAATTATTTTCGTCGCCCGATCTTTTCCGACGTGACGATTTATTGGCGGCATAGATGGCTAAAATTGAAAAATCAGCTCTGCTCCGCAAAGTTATTCGGAAGTATGTATTAATCTGTGTTCATTCTTGTCTGAAAAACAAGTAATATCTCTGGCGAAAACAGAGGCTGATTGCGTTACTCCCTTTTTTTGGAGATTTTTCCTTGATTAGCGTTCTTCTTGTTGATGACCACGAACTGGTGCGCGCAGGGATACGACGCATTCTTGAAGATATCAAAGGTATAAAAGTTGTCGGTGAGGCCCAGTGCGGTGAAGACGCCGTAAAATGGTGCCGTGGCAACGCTGTCGATATCGTGCTGATGGACATGAATATGCCGGGCATTGGCGGGCTGGAAGCCACGCGCAAGATTGTGCGTTATGCACCCGACGTCAAAGTCATCATGTTGACTATCCATACTGAAAACCCGCTGCCCGCGAAGGTGATGCAGGCGGGGGCCGCCGGTTACCTGAGCAAGGGCGCCGCGCCGCAGGAAGTGATTAACGCCTTGCGCTCCGTGCATGCGGGGCAGCGCTATATCGCGTCTGATATCGCCCAGCAGATGGCCCTGAGTCAGCTGGAGCCCCAGGCCGAAACGCCGTTCAGCTGCCTGTCTGAACGCGAGTTGCAGATCATGCTGATGATCACCAAAGGCAAAAAAGTGAATGAGATCTCGGAGCAGTTGAGTCTCAGCCCGAAAACGGTGAACAGTTACCGTTACCGCATGTTCAGCAAACTGAATATCAGCGGCGACGTCGAACTGACTCACCTGGCCATCCGACATGGATTGTTCAATGCGGAGACGTTGTTAAGCAGTGAATGACCGTTTTGATGCCAAAGCCTTCCTGAGTACCGTCACCAGCCAGCCCGGCGTCTACCGTATGTACGACGCCACGGGCACGGTGATCTACGTCGGTAAAGCCAAAGATCTGAAAAAACGTCTCGCCAGCTATTTTCGGCAGCAGGTCAGCAGCCGTAAAACCGAGACGCTGGTTAAAAATATCGCGCAAATAGACGTAACGGTTACCCACACCGAAACGGAAGCGCTGTTGTTGGAACATAACTACATTAAATTGTACCAACCGCGATATAATGTTCTTTTGCGCGACGATAAATCTTATCCGCTGATTTTTCTCAGCGCGGATACCCATCCCCGTTTGGCGGTGCACCGCGGCGCCAAACACGCCAAGGGCGAATATTTCGGGCCTTTTCCCAACTCTTACGCCGTGCGTGAAACGCTGGCGCTGCTGCAGAAGCTGTTCCCGATCCGCCAGTGCGAAAACAGCGTGTATCGTAATCGCTCGCGCCCGTGCCTGCAGTATCAGATCGGCCGCTGCCTGGGCCCTTGTGTCGCCGGCCTGGTGAGTGAAGAAGAGTACCGGCAGCAGGTGGACTACGTGCGGCTGTTCCTTTCGGGCAAAGATCAGCAGGTGTTGCATCAGCTGATTGCGCGCATGGAAGAAGCCAGCAAACTGCTCAATTTCGAAGAGGCGGCGCGCATTCGCGATCAAATTCAGGCCGTGCGCCGCGTTACCGAACGGCAGTTCGTGTCGGGCGACAGCGACGATCTGGACGTGATCGGCGTGGCGTTCGACGCCGGTATGGCGTGCCTGCATGTGTTGTTCATCCGTCAGGGCAAGGTGCTGGGGAGCCGCAGCTATTTCCCTAAAGTGCCGGGCGGCACGGATATGAGCGAAGTGGTGCAGACCTTTGTCGGCCAGTTCTACCTGCAAGGCAGCCAGGCGCGTACGTTGCCCGGCGAGATCCTGTTGGATTTCAGCCTGCCGGAAAAAGACCTGCTTGCGGAGTCGCTCTCCGAGCTGGCGGGACGCAAGATTCAAATTCAAAGCAAACCGCGCGGTGACCGCGCCCGTTATCTGAAGCTGGCGCGTACCAACGCGGCAACGGCGTTGACCACCAAGCTTTCGCAACAGTCAACGATCCATCAGCGGCTGGCGGAGCTGGCCAAGGTGCTGAACCTGACGGAAATCAACCGTATGGAGTGCTTCGATATCAGCCACACCATGGGGGAACAAACCGTGGCTTCGTGCGTGGTGTTCGACGGTAACGGCCCGGTACGCGCGGAGTATCGGCGCTACAATATCAGCGGCATCACCCCCGGCGATGACTACGCGGCGATGACGCAGGTGCTGAAGCGCCGTTACGGTAAGGCGCTGGAAGAGAAAAAGATCCCGGATGTCATCTTCATCGACGGCGGCAAAGGGCAGCTCGGCATGGCGATCGACGTGTTCAAATCGCTGAACGTTACCTGGGACAAGAACAAGCCGCTGCTGATTGGCATCGCCAAAGGCGCCGATCGCAAGGCCGGGTTAGAAACGCTGTTCTTCGTGCCGGAAGGCGAGGGGATTTCGCTGCCGCCGGATTCGCCGGCGCTGCATGTGATCCAACACATCCGCGATGATTCGCACAATCATGCGATTACCGGCCACCGGCAGAGAAGGGCGAAAGTCAGAAATACCAGCGCACTGGAGCTGATTGAAGGCGTAGGGCCGAAACGGCGCCAGGTGCTGTTGAAGTATATGGGCGGACTGCAACCTTTGTTGAACGCCAGCGTGGAGGAAATTGCAAAAGTGCCGGGTATTTCACAAGCATTGGCAGAAAAGATCTACAATGCATTGAAACACTGAGGGCAATGTAGCAACATACTCTTAATTTCCACTCTAGCCAGATAGTTACCGTAGCATTATGCAATTGAATATACCGACTTGGCTTACCCTGTTTCGCGTAGTTCTGATCCCATTCTTTGTGCTGGCGTTTTATCTGCCGTTCAGCTGGGCTCCGATGGTTTGCGCCGTTATCTTTGTGTTTGCCGCCGTCACCGACTGGTTTGACGGCTTCCTGGCACGCCGCTGGAAACAAACGACGCGCTTCGGGGCGTTTTTGGATCCGGTTGCGGACAAAGTGATGGTGGCGGTGGCGCTGGTGCTGGTGGCGGAGCACTACCACAGTTGGTGGATCACGCTGCCGGCGGCCACTATGATCGCCCGTGAAATCATCATTTCGTCGCTGCGAGAGTGGATGGCGGAAATTGGCAAACGCAGCAGCGTGGCGGTGTCCTGGATCGGCAAAGTGAAAACCATGGCGCAGATGATGTCGCTGGTGGGCTTGCTGTGGCGGCCGGACCGCTCCGTAGAGTATGTGGCGATCGGTTTGCTGTATATCGCGGCGGTGCTGACTTTCTGGTCGATGTTCCAATATTTGAATGCCGCGCGCAACGATCTGCTGGAACCGTGATCGATGCGCTGCAAAAATCGGCAAACGATCGTGATGAGCCAACAATTTTATTGACTCATCACGTCAGGTAAGTAGAATGCATCGCATCAGACGACAACGATGAATTGCCGAAAGATAGCAAAGAAATCAGTCAGTTCTGGTAATGCGGGAATAGCTCAGTTGGTAGAGCGCAACCTTGCCAAGGTTGAGGTCGCGAGTTCGAGCCTCGTTTCCCGCTCCAAACATTAACCTGTTGAATCCCGGTGATTCAGCAGGTAAGCGAAAGGGGCCTCGGCCCCTTTTTCGTTTTTTACTCCCTCTCGCTTTCTGTACCTCACCCCTCTTTAATCAGCGGCTATGTTTCTGGCCGTCGATTCGATATACCGAAGCAACAGAATCGCGCATTTCTCTTCCTAATGATGTACTTTTTCTCTCCTGACAAATAGTCTGGATATCTAAGCGACCGATCAGGCATTGTCACCACCCGGCGATGATGAACAAGCGACTGCAGGAAGGGATATTTCCGTGAGTCTGATAACAAGGAGGTGGCTGTGGGTATGCACCGCATTTTGTGGATCGTCATGGTAACGATAGGGTGGTCTTGGTCAGCGGAATCGACAGCCGGCGACACCGTCGCGTTCACCGTTGAAACTTACGCGCTGCATTATCCGTATGCGAGCCCGACAGATAATCAAGCCGCGCTGGCCGCGATGATTCAGGGCTCGGGAGTGACCGGGCATTATTGGAAGCAGAGCAGGCGCTTAAAGCTTACGCGCTGCATGACCGGCGTGACGTGTTACCCCTCACCGCATTTTGCGGATGACATAATAGACCATACGGTGACCGTGCGGCCGCAGATTATACCTGGCCCGTCGGAACAGCAGCCGACGCGCCTTACTTCCAATCTCCCTGTCAGCCACCGTGGTGCGTTGCTGGATGGGGTCACTTTGGTGCTGCCTCTGAAACCTGTGTGGCGCCAGCCCAGTGTGCAACAGGCGTTGCAGCGCGCAGAGGTTGCCTTACCTGAGTATGCAAAAAACCGGCATGCTTTGAGCATGGGGGCTTCGGTGTCTGTCAATCTCGCGCTGCCGAAAACGCCGGGGGAATTTGGGCCCACGCTGAACTATTGTGCGGAGATCCCGAACCCGTTGAGCTGGAGCCACTCCGGGGTGCTTTCGATGAGGGTCCTCGTTCAGCAGGCGTCACGCACAAATAGGCCATGGCCGTTTATCGAAAACCCCTGGACTTCGGCCAATCATGGAACGGGGGAGAGCTGCGCAACCTGGCGGCCTGAGGTGGAGAATAGCTACCTGTGGCATAACGAGTAACAAGGCGCCGTTGGACGCTCGTTTTCTTTCTGTGGCCAAAGCCGTTCCGATGAGGCAGAAACTCGATCGTGGTCTCCCGCTAGCGCTCGCCTGCTGGATGCTGCCGTTGAACGATGCAAGAATGAGCGGCAGAATTTTGGCTAGGCCGGGAGGATCGCCATGCAGGAAGAAAATAAGACGGCGCACGACGCCATCCGCTTTACCGCTGCGGACGGCTATGTGTTGGGCGGCAGCTATTTTCCTGCATTGGGCGGTAGCAATACGCCGGTGCTGATTTGCCCCGCCACAGGCGTTAAACAAGGGTTCTACTATGCCTTTGCACAGTGGCTGAGCGAGCAGGGGCATCCGGTGATGGTGTTCGATTATCGGGGCGTCGGCGTTTCACTGGCGGAAGCGCATGTCCGGTACTCCAAAGCCCGTAAACAGGACTGGGGAGAGTGTGATATGCCGGCGGCACTGAACTGGCTGCTGGCGAAAACGGCTGCGCAACAGGCGCATGTGATCGGGCACAGCGCTGGCGCTCAGCTGGCGGGGTTGATGCCGAACCACCATGCCGTGCGCAGCCTGACGGCGGTTTCCGCTTCTTCTGGCTATATCGGCAATATCCGTTGGCCGTTCAGGGCGATGGCGATCGGCTTGATGTGGGGCTATATTCCGCTCTCGGTACGGCTGCTCGGCTATGGGCCGGCAAAGTGGCTGGGGTGGGGAGAGGATTTACCCGCCGGCGTCGCCCGGCAATGGGCCGCTTGGTGCCGGCGGCCGGGCTACGTGGAAAATGCCTTTGGTACGGAAATTCAACGTCATTACTATGCCGCGTTCCAGGCACCGATCGCTGTGGTTGCCGCCGCCGATGACGTGCTGGTAACGCCGCGCAGTATCGCTGACTGGCTGCGGCTGTTGCCTAACGCGCGACATGCCGTCCACTTGCTGCAGCCGGCGGAGGTTGATGGTCAGGCGATCGGGCATATCAACATGTTCAGGCGCAGCCGCGCTGCGCTTTGGCCGCGGCTAATTGCTGGGATATCGGCAAAGTGAAGTGGTCTGTCTGCATGATGAAAGAGCGTTTATGGTGAGGAGCTGAAATAGGCCCAGCCTGATACGGATGGACTGCGAATACGAAGAAGGGAGCCCGATGGTTTCAAAACTGAGTACGGTAGAGTTTATCATCGGCAATATCTCTGCGTCGGGTAAGCTTTCGGCGAAGAGGATGTTCGGTGAGTATGGTCCTTATCCGGGTGCAAAGCCTTGTTTTGTGATTCCGGAAGAGAAGTGGGGCGATAGCGCCTGGCTTTCCCAATTAATCGCGCTGACTTATGCTCAGCTGCCTGCGGCGAAGAAAAAGGTCTCGAAGAAACCCACTTAAGCCTATGGATTGGGGCGCCCGCCGGGTAGGGGCCTCATTATTGCAATCCTGCCGGTATCATTAAGGAAGCGGGAACGGGAGGGAGTATGAAGTCTGGCGCTATACGGCATCTGGTCAGGAGACTGGCAGGATGCATATTGTTCTTCGGGCTGGTCGCCCCGCCGTTGGGGGGCATGCTGATGCTGCTGCTGATGACGTTTGGTATCAGTGGCTATGTGGATCCCGGGTACTTTAACGTCGGCGATGTGCTGGGAATGCTGGTGTTCATTGGGGCTTTTTCCTATGCGCTCGGTTTTCTGCCGGCATGTTTGGTGGGGGCTATCGTCGGAATCGCTCATCCCGGCATTCGCCGATTGCGGTGGTTTCTGCTGTTATGCGCGGTGCTATCCGCCGTTGCTCCTGGTTTGCTGAATGCCGATCAGCGTATTTTTGGTACGATCGCGGTTTTGCCGGGCACGATCGCTGGGTTTTTATGGTGGCGCCGGAGGTTGCGCGATGCCCCCCATGAGGATGTTATGCACGGTACCCCATCACCATAAGCAAATGAAAAGCCGGAGAGGGCGCGGGTAAGCGGTTCCTGCCGAGAAAAAAGAACCGATTTGCCCGTGAATTCCTGAGCCGATGCATATAAAATCAACATTCCGCTTGCCTTTGCGTCGGCATTGTGAACAGTGCGCCCACAAAATAAGCAGTTGAAAGCGTTAGAGAACTTTTTGCTATTTCGGGGGGTTGCCAAGGTGGGGGGTTTAGTCCATAATGCAGTCCATCGATTCGGTGGTAACGAAATAAATTACTTAAGAATCAGATGATTAGGATAAGCGATTTCAACATCGCCAACCAAAAGAACAAAACGAAGTGGGTGAATCACCGGCTTTGGCCTGAAAAGGCAAACAGAATAAAGGCGCGTTAACAAAGCGGTTATGTAGCGGATTGCAAATCCGTCCAGTCCGGTTCGACTCCGGAACGCGCCTCCAACTTTCCCGAGCCCGGGTGGTGAAATCGGTAGACACAAGGGATTTAAAATCCCTCGGCTTATGGCTGTGCGGGTTCAAGTCCCGCCCCGGGTACCAGGGAACAAAAATACCGAATAATCAAAGCAATAAGTAGTAATGTCGTAACCGCCGAGAGGCGGTTTTTTTGTGCCTGAAAAATGCCAAGTGGCGATGAAATGGCGATGGGTTGGCGGTAAAGATATTGAGCCCGCATTGTGCGGGCTCTTTGTTATAGCGACAGGTTGAGCTGATCACGCCCATAGTGGGACGTGGGGAAGGCGTCTTGCGGGATAAAGTCGGGTGGTAGTTCTTCGCGCGGGCCGCGCTTTGTTACCAGCTTTTCAACGCTGTTTAGCGTCGTGAACGTGATACTGCATTCGAAATTCTGACACTGATGATATTGGCGTATCGTCATTTCACTGAGACGGCGACTGGTACGGGTGCGGGCCATAGCACCGCAGATCGGGCAAACAAACATGATGGCCTCCCATGGCGGGAGTTGAACTCCCCGTTATTATGGCCGTCACTTCTCACTTTCCGCAATCCATTCAGGTATTTTAGCCTCCAGTTCCAGCCGCGTGGTAAAGCCGTTCCCGTCGATCGAATGGCTCGCCCTGGCGATTATCCAATCCTGATTATCAATATCCGTTTTAAATCCCGATACCGTGCCGTGCTGCTCCGGGTATAAATCGGCGCGGCCGTAGGCCAGGGTTAGGGTAAATTCAGCCGCGCCGCGTTTGAGCTGCTGCCATTTTGCGGCCGCGGCCCGTTTGGCAGCCGTTTCGTTATTGTAGGTTTTGCGCAGGACATAGACGTTACCGTCGGCCCCCTCGATGTAATCACCCTCGCGGCTGCTGCTGCGCTGCACTTTCTTTTTCGCCGGCTTGCGGGCCTTCACCGTGACCTTTTTCTTTTTCCCGAATTCCAAATCGAGCCAGTACGCGCGCACGCCGGTATAGGCATCACGATCGGCAATGCGGAAGGCGTGACGATCGCCGCTGCTGCGTGTGATGGCGAAGGAGGGCAGCGCCTTACCGTTGGCGCTGACGCCACCACCGGGCAGGATAAACAGCAGACTGCCATTTTTCACAGTGGCAATGGCGCCCAGCATTTCGGCCATGCGCGTCAGGAATGACATGTCGCTTTCTTGCGTCTGGTCGGCGTGGTCAATCTCTACCTCCATGAGTTGCTGCGAGATGATGGCCTTCAGGTTGTAGCGCCGGGCGATCGCTGACACCACCCGTTCTACGGTGACGTCATGCCAGGACACCTCGCGCTTGACGTTGAACTCGTCGCGAAAATCGGCACTTCTGGCGGTGATCGTCAGCGTATCAGGCGGCCCGGCGTGCGCTACTTCATCGACGATAAAAATGCCTTTGTAAACCAGTGCTTCACCGTGCCAGCCCATCGACGCGGACACTTCAGCGCCGCGCGGCGGCAGCTGCAGCTGGCCGTCAGTATCGTCCACGGTGATCGTCAGCTCGTCGGCCTCAAAGCCGCGGTTGTCGGTCATCTCCAGCGACAAGACGCGCTCATCCAGTTTGGTCAGTTCCTTGCCGCCAAGCAGGACGCTGAACGCCGGCACGCGCGACAGCTCCGTCTGGTAATCGTTGAACGTGCTGGCGCCGCCACCCAGCAGTGATTTGGCCTTGTCGATCGCGTCAGTAGTCAGTGCCATGGCTCCCCCTTTGGCGCTGATGGTTTCATGCGCGCGCGACGGGGAAAACCGCGCGTTGTTGTCGCCGGCGGATGACAACCAGCGCCGCGTGTTGCGCCGGCGTTTTTCGGCGAATATCACCACGAACTCACAAGCATGATGGCGGTACAGTATGACCGACAATTTTTTCCATGGTGCGCGCGTCAAAGAGGATACCGACCTGCAGACCGCGATCAATGACGTTGACTCAACAGTCATTGGTCTGGTCGCGGTGGCGGATGATGCTGACGCAACCACCTTCCCGTTAGATACGCCGGTGCTGATCACGCGGGTAATCAGCGTACTCGGCAAGGCCGGTAAAACCGGTTCGCTCTATAAATCCCTGAAGGCCATTTCCGACCAGGTCAGCACACGCGTGATCGTGGTACGTGTAGCGGCAGCCGGCACGGAAGACGGCGCGAAAACCCAGTCGCAGCTGATTATCGGCGGTTCCCAGGCGGACGGCAGCTATACCGGCATGTTCGCGCTTTTGACCGCCGAGCAGAAAGTCGGCTACCGGCCGCGCATTCTTGGCGTGCCGATGTATGACACGCAGGAAGTCACCGCACAGCTGCGGGTGATTGCCAAGCAACTGCGGGCGTTTTCCTACAGCTATTGCGACGGCTGCGAGACGATTGCCGAGGCAAAAACCTATCGCCAGCAGTTTGCCGAGCGTGAGGGCATGCTGATTTGGCCGAATTTCATTGCCTATAACCCGGAGAGTGGCAAGAACGAAGAGTTCCCGGCGGTGGCGTATGCGCTGGGGATGCGTGCGAAGATCGATAACGAGCAGGGCTGGCATAAGTCGCTGTCAAACGTGGCGGTCAGCAACGTGCTCGGCATTTCCAAAGACGTCTTTTGGGCGCTGCAGGCGGAGGACTCCGACGCCAACGAGCTAAACGCCAACGAAGTCACCACGCTGATTAAGCGTGATGGCTTCCGCTTCTGGGGCAACCGCACCACGGACAAAGACGAGTACATCTTCGAGGTGTACACCCGTACCGCGCAGATCCTGGCGGATACCATCGCTGAGGCGCAATTTACCACCGTAGACAGTCCGCTTACGCCGGCAAACGTCAAGGATGTGGTCAGCGGTATCAATGCCAAACTGCAGGGGCTGGTCACCGCCGGTCGGTTGATTGGCGCCGCGTGCTGGTTCGATATCGTCGATAACCCGACAACCGGCATTCGGCAAGGCAAAGTTGTGGTGCGTTACAACTACAGCCCGGTGCCGCCACTCGAAGATCTGACCATGATCCAGACCTTCACCGATCAATACTACGAAGCGGCCTTCGCGTCGCTGGGAGGGGCATAAGTGGCTATCCCTAAAAAGCTTCGGTTGTTCACGCTGTATGTGGACGGCACCAACCACATCGGCAAGATCCCCAGCGTCACCTTGCCAAAGGTCACCCGCAAGACGGAGGACTATCAGGGCGGCGGCATGCAAGGTGCCGTAGCGGTAGACCTCGGCCTTGACGGCGGCGCGCTTGATGCGTCGATGGTGGTCGGCGGCGTCGTTGAAGAGCTGATCCTCAAGTACGGCGGCGATATTGACGACATGCGTCTGCGCTTCGTCGGCGAAATCTACAGCGGCGGCACCAGTTCGCTGATGGAAGTGGAAATGCGCGGCCGCATCACTGAAATCGATCCGGGTGAGGCCAAGCAGGGCGATGACACCAACCATACCTACGCCATCAAGAACACCTACTACAAGCTGTCGGTTGATGATAAGGCGTTGCTGGAAATTGACCTGCTGAACTTCATCTACAAGCGCGACGGGAAAAACCTGTACCCCGATCGCATTGTGTCAGCCCTCGGCCTCGGCGGCTGATCGTTAACCCTTAACATACTTTGAAGGCGGCACGCGTGGCCGCCTGGAGAACATGCACATGTCAGTAACGCTCACTACACCGATCAAGCGCAACGACAAAGAGATCACCATCGTCTCTATCACCGACACCATCAAGCAGGCCGGCTCGCTGCGTGGTCTGCGCCTGGTCGACGTGCTCAACTTCGACTATGACGCCGTTTCAACGCTGCTAACGCGCGTCACTGCGCCGGCACTGACCGCCGCCGAGATCGCCACGCTGGATACCGGTGACTTTGTGGCGTTCATTGAAGAGATGACGCCTTTTTTGACCAAAGCGGCGCCGTCCGTACCGAACGTGGCGGAGACGGGGAACAAGTAAGGGAACCGCTTTTTGTCAGCGTTGACGACCTCATCGCTGACATTGCTGTAGTTTTTCACTGGCCGCCCTCCGAGATGTACGGCATGGAGCTGCGCGAGCTGATGGCATGGCGCCAGCGCGCCGCCATCCGCAGCGGCAACCATGACGATGACGAGGATGACCATGGATCTTAGTATTCGCGTCGCGTTTAACGCGATCGACAAACTCACCCGACCGGTTAAAGCCGCTAGCAAAGCTGTTAGCGGCCTTTCTGACTCCCTCAAGAAAACGCAAAACGCCGTTAAAGACCTGGACAAGCAAGCCGCCAGCTTTGACCGCCTGCGCTCGCAGGCCAACGACACGGCACAGAAGATCAACCGTGCGAAGCGCGAGTTTAACGGACTGAATCAGACCGTTAGAGAGGGCGGGCAACTGACCGACGCCCAGGCCGCGCACCTGGAAAACCTGCGCGGCAAGCTGTCCCGACTGACGCAAACCTACAGCCAGCAAACGGCCAAGCTGCGAGAGGCGGCCCAGGCGGTACGGCATCATGGCGTCAACCTGTCCGCCGGCAGCGGTGCGGTACAAAGCGCCATCCGACGAACAGAGCAATATAACCAGCAGCTTGAGCGCGAGCGGCGGCAGCTGGCCGCTGTTACCCAGGCGCAAGCCGGTTACACCCGCGCCAAAGATGCCGCCGGCAAACTGCGCGGCGCTGGCATGGGGATGGTTGCCGGCGCATCGGTTGCCGGGTATACCGGCGGCCGTTTCCTGGCGCCGGCTGTGGGGTTCGATGCCGAAATGTCGCGCGTGCAGGCGCTGACGCGACTGGATAAAAGCTCCTCGCAGCTGGCCGACCTGCGCGCCCAGGCGAAAAAGCTCGGCGCCGAAACGGCCTTTACCACCCGCGACGCGGCCAGCGGGCAGGCGTTCCTGGCGATGGCCGGCTTTACGCCGCAGGCGATTCAGGCCGCGTTACCTGGCGTGCTCAACATGGCGCTGGCCGGCGGGATGGATCTCGGTGAGTCCGCAGATATCAGTTCGAACATCCTTTCGCAGTTCCGCCTCGATCCGAAGGAGATGGATCGCGTCAGTGACGTGCTGACGGGGGCGTTCACCCGCACCAACACCGATCTGCAGAACATCGGCGAGGCGATGAAGTACGCCGGTACGGGGTTATCTAACCTTGGCGTCAGCGTTGAGCAAACAACGGCGATGATCGGCGTGATGGCGAACGTGGGTCTGCGCGGCAGTATTGCCGGTACTGGGTTGCAAACCACGTTCTCACGCCTGGCCGCGCCAACGAAAAAGGCCAACGACGCGCTTAAGGAGTTGGGCGTCACCGTGGCCGACTCCACTGGCAAGATGCGTCCGGCCGAGGACGTTCTCACTGACCTTTACAAATCGATCAAGAAATACGGCGCCACCGATCAGCTCTCGTTCTTCAAGGATATCGCGGGCGAGGAAGCCGCGAAGTCATTCCAGGCGCTGGTTTTATCTGCCGGCAGCGGCGAGTTGCAGAAGTTGCTGGCCGATCTGAAGAAATCGCAGGGTGAGGCGCTGAAGGCCGCCAAGGTGATGGCGGATAACCTCGGCGGCGACCTGAAGGAGCTGGACTCCGCCTGGGAAGGCTTCCGCATCCAGGTTGAAGAAACTGCCGACGGCCCGCTGCGCAAACTGACGCAGGGGCTGAGTGAAGCGATCAACGCCGCGAGCCAGTGGGTGAAAGAAAACCCGCGGCTGGCGCAATCCATTTTGTTGACCGCCGGCGCCGTCACCGCCCTGGTGGCCGCGCTGGGGATCGCCAGCCTGGCGACCGGCTTGCTGATTGGGCCACTGGCTAAGCTGCGTTTGGGCTTCACGTTGCTGACGGGCGGGCGCGGTCTGATGGGAACCGTTAGCGCACTGCGGGGCTTCGTTGGCGCCGGCGGCAGCGCCATGGCAAGGATCAGCGGCTGGTCGCGCGTGCTGGCTTCGCTCTCCGGTGGTTTCCGTGGGCTGCTTGGCTCACTGGTGCCGCTGCGCGGCATGCTGATGGGCGTATTTATGGCGCCGTCGGCAGCGCTGGGTTCATTGGTGCGTGGTGTGATGGGGCTGGCGCTACGGCTGACGGGCCTGTCTACGCTGTGGGGGATTCTTACCGGCGCGCTTTCGGCGATGGGTGCGGCGCTGTCGTTCCTGCTCAGCCCGATCGGGTTGATTGGCGCCGCCTTTGTCGCGGCCGGCGTACTGATTTGGAAATATTGGGAGCCGATCAAGGCGTTCTTTGTCGGCTTTGGTGCTGGCGTCATGGCGGCGCTGGCGCCGCTGCGTGACGCATTTGCACGTATCGCACCGATCTTTGGCGTGATCGGCGATGCCCTCGGCCGCGTGTGGGACTGGTTCACCAAGCTGCTGACGCCGATGCAGACCAGCAAAGACACGCTGGACAAATGCGCCAGCGCCGGCGAGACGTTCGGACGAGTGTTCGGCACCGCGCTGCAGGTGCTGCTGTATCCGCTGTCAAAACTGATGGATGGTGTGGGCTGGCTGCTGGAGAAGATGGGCCTCATCCCGGATGGCATCGAGCAGGCCAGGCGTAAGGCCGAAGAGCTGCGCAATCAGCCCGCGATGTGGGAATGGGATCCGCAGCAGAAAAAAATGGTGAAGAAGGGGTGGAGCTGGGCCGGCCCCGGTCTGCCTACTGGCCCGGCAACTGTTGATCCGAAGCTGGGCGGCTCGCCACCCCCGGCACTGACTGGCGACACGGGCACGCTACGCCGCCTGAACGAGATCGCCGGCAACACCAAGGCGACCGCCGACAATACCAACGCCACCAAACGCATCGGGCCGGGGGATATCGTCTTCAAAAATCTGCCGCGCGCGCTGGCACTGCGTGGGGCGTACCAGGAAGCGCGGGTGATGCCGCAACCGGTGCCGCGTGTGGCGGCCGCTGCCGGCGGCGGGGTGCTCTCGGTGCCGTCGGCGTCACAGCCGGCCGCGATGGCCCCTGTGTCCGCGCCTGGCGGTGGCGGGCCTATCTTCCAGTTGGTCTTTAACGACGTCGGTCAGCGGTCGGATCAGGAGCTGGAACGGATGGTGCGCAGCGCGGTGCGCGATGCGATGGCCAGCACAGTCAGGGGTAACCGCGGGTCATTCCGCGATCGAGATTAACGGGAGTCAAAATTATGATGATGGTATTCGGGATGTTCGTTTTTACGTTGCGCACGGCGCCGTATCAGCAGCTGCGCCATTCGCAGGACTGGCGCCACGTCAAGAACGATCGCATTAACCAGTCTGCCGGCTGGCAGTATGTTGGGGCGGGGGATGACAGTATCACGCTTGACGGCGTGCTCTACCCGGAGATCACCGGCGGTAATCTATCGCTGTCGAGCCTTGAGACCATCGGCTTTACCGGCCGGCCCTGGCCGCTGATTGAGGGGGGCGGGCGAATTTACGGCATGTACGTGATGACGCGGTTAGAGCGGGGGAAGTCGGAGTTTGACCGCTACGGCAACCCGAAAAAAATCGAGTTCTCTATCAGCTTGAGCCGTGTCGACAGCGATTTTCGCGAGAAGCTGCAAACGACGTCGGCGAGTGATGTGCTCGGTGAGCTGCGCACCAGCGCCAGCCGGGCGATCAACTCGGTGACAAAATCGGTAAACGGTTTGTTCGGGTGAGGTATAGCGCGATCTGACTGTACTCGATACCGGCAGATATAGACGGCGCCGGCTGTACTGCAGGAGAAGAAAAAGCCCCGAAAGGGGCTTTGTTTTTTTCTGCTGGGTCAGGCTACGCGGTGCCACAGCATTTGCAGTTTGTGGCGCTCGACAACGCTGATCGCCTGGCCCTGGCCGAGCGCTTCGGTTTGCGCCCAAACGGTATGAGCGTGCGCCGGCACAGTGACCTCGTGTATATGGTCTTCTGCCTCGCTGGTGTAGTTGCGCGTTCTGTGGCTGTCGTTGTCGGAGCCGACAATATAATCTCCATCCCACGCCTCGCCGGGCGCGGACATTCCTCCCTGATGCTTGTGTCTACCCGCCGGCGTTGTTTGCAGCGTCTGCGCCCCATGCTCGCTTGTTCCTCCCGACACATTCAGCACCGACTGCGGCAGATTGGCACGTGAGATGTTCACCGTGTCGCTGCCATCCAGGGTGCCTACGTCGGAGCCGTCCGCTTTTGCCGTTCTGATCGTCAGGTGTTCGCCGGCATACTCCCATGTCGACCACGGCCATTCAGTGTTAGGGTTCACGTTCTGATTGAACAGGCGCGACGAGCCGACAGGGTTGTCCTGCTCCCAGGCGTCACGGATAGCCCCTTTCACAGCGTCAGCGATGGCATTTTTTATGCTTTCGTCCAGCTTGCTCAATTCCTCGTCCGTGTAGTCCTTAGCTGCATCTTCCGCGCCCTTGACGTCCTCAGCGGTAGCCAGGATTACCGACGGATCGGCAATCAGCTCTACGTCGGCCGTGCTGCTGATTTTCAGTTGCATTCTGATGATCTGGAAGCGGCCGGAGCCTTCAGCCAGCAGCGGCTTATAGGTTTCCGGCATGTTGCCGACGGCGATGCATTCGCCGTCGTCGGCGTAGAGCGCCAGCTCGCGCAGCCAGAAGCCGCCGATCTGCGGTGGCATGATCATTTCAGCTTCGATGACGCTGGCGTCACTGTCAGCGATCACCAGCTTATTCAGCATTCCCCGATACTGCTCGTTAATCAGGCCAGCATGGGCGGCGTTCGGCGAGGACAGTTGACCGCCGGCATCGCCGACGGCCATTTCCGCGATGGCGACCGGCGTTCCCGTCACCGCTGCATTCGCCAGGCGCTCTGCGCCGGCGGCAGTGATCAGCGTGAGAAACTTTTTATCAGCCATATTTCCACCGTTAGTTAACGAACTCGCCGCGCAAGCTCATGATGGTTTTCAGCATGTCGCGCTTTTCGGCTTGCTCCTCGGCAGTCAAGACGCGGTTATAAACGGCGAATGCGCCCATGATGCCGGGTAATCCCATGTTCTGCTCTGGGCTGGGCGAGCCGTTAAGGATAATCGGCCGGGTCGATTTATTGCGTTTTGTGATCGGTGCTGAACGACGATCGCCGCCGGCGCGGGTGATTGAAGCCTCCGTCTTTGAAACCGTCACGGTAAAGCGCGTCCATCCTCCAACAGCGCCCCCGTTTTCGACCGAGGTCAGTGCCAGGGTTCCCGTTTGGCCGTTGGTCACATCACCGGTTGCAATTTGCAAAATCAGTGCACCGTTTGGCTCGATGCGCAGCTGAATACCTGAGAAGGGTGCGACGCCTGGATAGAAGTTTGAGAACAGGCGGCCGCTGACGTCGGGCTTGTTTATGTTGATGCACAGTGCGAACGTCATTTCGTCCGTCTCAATGATGCCCGTGTCAGCGCCATGCGCGGCGTCAGCAACGGTGATCATGCCGCGCTTGGTAAACTCGTTTTCAGTTACCAGATCGCGTGCGTTGCCGCTGGAGTCATATTTATCCTGCATGCTGTAGGTTGCTACGCTGGCATCGTCATTTAGCAGCATTTCAGGCTCTGCCAATTCCAAATCACCGGCATTAACAACGCCATCACAAATAATAATCATACTGCCTCCCGTTTTAATAAGCCCATCTGTCCGACGCTGATCGTTGCCGCATTGGCCGCGATAATGACGTTTATTTCCGTGACATCTGCGGGGACGATGACGTCATAGCTAAATGTCATGAATCCGTCCGTTGAGTGATTCCACGTCCTGATCCCGGCCAGATTTGTTTTATTGGCGTCATTGGCTTCGAGATAACAGGCCGTTGAATTTTTATCCGTAACGTCGGTCTTCATCCTGAAGCTGAATGTGCGCACCTCGCCCGGTGATACCGTTACCGTCTGCGAGACGCGCGCGATGGTCGTCCCTGTTCCGATGACGGTAAGCACATTGCCGATAACGGCGGGATCTGTCGAAATAGCGATACTGCCGGTCATCACCACCCAGCCGACCGGCGCGCCGGCGGCGTTATCCAGAAACAGGGGGTTAACGATGGCGTTTGGCCCGTCCTGGGTCGCGGGATTGGCAATCGCCAGCTGTGGGTAGATCGGCATGGTGTAGGGTTCCAGCGCCGACGCCAGCGCTTTACCCATGTGATAAGCGCCCAGCGCGACCGGGTGAGAGGGATCCGGCTGGCCGTTCTCCAGCACGCCGTTATAGCCTTCTTTCCAGCCGTCAGTTGCCGGGTCAACGGTGGCGGCTCGCATATCTACGAACGGGTAGCCCTGCTGGCTGGCATAAGCCCGCAAAAACGCATTGATGGCGTTCTCGCGGCTTTTAAGCGCCGGGTCGCTATTATTTTGTGCCGCCATGCTGCATACGACCGGAATAATCCCGTTCTTCCTGAATTCGGTCAGGATGTATTTGACATTACTGGTGATTACAGCAATCGAGAATTTAAAACTGCCGTCGCTGTTTTTCTGGATCACATCATTACGACCGCCGAGAAACGTAATAAAGCGCGGCTTCTTTGCAATGGCGGGTTTGAGGTGATCGCGGATCATGTCCGCAGTGGTATAACCGCCGGTCGCCCACTGGCCGACGTATTTTATCCTGCCATTACTGAACAGTGACGCCCACATCTGCCAGGAGCGCGCGTTATACGTCCAGCCGCGGGGCTTGCCCGCGTCGGCGGGATTGCGGCCGTTGTCGGATATCGAATCCCCGAACCCGCCCAGGGTGTTCTGCAACAGCCCAATATGCGTTTCTAACGGTATGCCGCGATATTCAAGTGTGCCGGCGCCATCATCACGCACGGCCAGCAGGCGCTTGCCGCCCGTGACCAGATTAAACAGATACCCAGGACGGGCGCGGCGCAATGCCGACGGCCCGATAATCAGCTCGCGTAAGATATTCATGTAGTCGGAGAAGGTTTTACCGGGCATCTCTTTTTCACTGTTCTCATTTATCGAGAACATGCTCGCCCCTTGGCGACTGACAAAATCGACCGGCTTTCTTGTGCGCGGCATGGTCAGCAAGCCCCGCGTGCGCTTGTCGGTTGTTGACGCCAGCAGCTCGACCGCTTCAACGAATGCCGCAGTGACAATTTTCTTGCCGGTCGGGGTGGCGATGCCGTTCACATTCTCGTATTGCTCAACCCAATAATTGGTAATGGGGGAGTTAACAGAGAACAGCCGACGGGTTTCGGTGCCGGCGTTGATCGCCGCCTGCGCCTCGTCGACACTGTCGTAAATCTTGGCATCGCTCATCACGGACGTGTTGAGTTTATCCACGTCGTTTTTGAGTGATGCAGTGCGGTTTGCTAACTGCCGAGCCTGGATATTCGCCACACCATTTCGCCCGCCGGAGACGTCATCACCGCGCTTGATTTGGTAGATCGATTCTTCCCACTTCGCTTCCTCTTGTAAGTCAGCCATTTGATTCCCCGGAGTAATGGTATCCGCTGCCGAAACGCGGAATGCCGTTGTATTTAACGCTGTCGTCCGGCTCGTAGTCGGCCGGGTAAACAGTGACGATATCGCCGTCATGTACCGTGACGGCGGAATAGATAAAACCGCTAACCTTTGTCGCGATGTTCATTTGCGCAAGGTGTCGGCTGACCGGCTTGGCATCCGCCACCAGGCGATTTAATTCGGCCAGCGTTTTTTCAGTTAGTCCGACTTCGTTGACGTCGACCTCAAGCCGAAAGGTGCCCGGCCGATCGCCGGTGTCGAACCATTCGGCAAAGGTGGCCGAAAACCCCATGCTCTCAATCACCCGCCGCACCGCGGCGCGGGTGCCCTTGCGGCGGTGCTGCCAGTAGGATTGCTGGATCGCCGCTATCTTTTTCTCTGCCGGCCAGTTCTTGTCCCAGCGGTCGACCGATAGCGCCCAGGCGAGATATGGCAACAACTCAACCGGGCAGGCAGTCGGCGTCCACAGCGTGCGCAGCGCGACGGTGATCGCCGACAACCGTGCAGTGACCGTTTCGGTGTGGCGCATCCAGGCGCCGGCGGACGGGGGGAGCAGGGTGTTATTCATCCGTCCCGCCGTTCTCTACTGCATAGCCAATGTTGCGTGCGGCTTGCGTGTCGGAGATCTGCAGGTCAGTTGCCGGCGAACGCAGCACCACACGTTGCACCCCCTGCACATGCAGTGAGGCGGAGATCGCCGACCTGGCAACGTCACGCCCGATCTTCTTGTCGTTGTCGGCCAAAAAGCCACGCAGCGACGCCATGGCGGCGTTGATGATGGGCTCCGACTCCGGCCCCGGATACAGGAACAGCTCGGCATCAATCGAATAGTCGACGATATCCGCGCTGCGAACTGTCACGCGGTCGCCCAGCGGTCTGACTTCTTCATCGTTAACCGCGGCCGTCACGGCGGCCAGCAGTTCGGGCGAGGCGGTGCCGTCACCATCGGTCGACAGAATGGCGATCACCACCTCCGCCGGCGCCGGGCTGGTTGCCCTTGCGTCGGCAACCTTGCCGCTGGCGCTGCGGGCAAAATATTCATACGCCGCCGACGGGCCGGCCACGCTCATGCCCTCGAACGCGGATTGCGCGCGCAGGCGCAGGGCTTCGTCACTCTCCATTACTGCGTCGGACGTGTCCGTCTCCGGGGTGATCGTCAGGCGTTCGGTGTCGAGGTTGGCGGCCAAGTTGTCCAGGTCGGTGCCTTCGGCGTGGCTCAGCATGCAGGCGGCAGCCCCCTCGTTGATTCGCCTGCGCAACAGCAATTCGCGGTAGGCCATCGCCTGGGCGATCACGTTGAGCGGCTCGGACTCCAGCGACAGGGCGGCGGCAACCGATGCCTGCTGGTCAGCAGGAAATGCGGCAATCATCACCGCCTTGACGTCAACGAGGATCGTCTCGAAGTCGAGCGGCTCGATGATCTGCGGCGATGGCAACTGCGACAGGTCAATCGTTGGCATCGTTGTGGCTCCTTAACTCAATCGTCCCGGTGCTTTTCTCCATGCTTTCCGTCAGCATGCCGGACATCTCGGCCGTGACGGCGCCGGTGGGTGAATAGCTGATGTTGATGGTGTCCAGCGCAAGACGCGGCTCCCATGCCGCCAGCGCGATCACGGTCGCGCTCATGAGCTGCAGGCGGGTGACGTCGTTCTGCGGGCTGTCGAGCAAATCGGGCACAAGCGAGCCGTAATTACGGCGCATGATGCGCGAACCGATGGGCGTCAGCAGAATGTCATTGGCTGACTGCCAGACGTGATCCGCATCGGTCAGCGTGCCGGTGCCGCTGTTATTCATGCCGCGGTACTTCTCGCTCATCGGGTGCCCTCCGTCCAGTCGCCACCGCGCTGCACGCCGCCGTGGCCGTGATTGTCGACCTTCACGCCGTTCGACACGAAGGCGCCGCCGGTGTGATTGAAATCACCGTGCATCTCGCCGCCTTCGCTGACGTCGAATTGCCGGGTCTTCAGCAGGTTGGTGCATTCGACGACGGGCGAATCCAGGATCACTTTGACCTCGGCCGTTAATTTGGCTGTTTTGATGCCGCTGACTTCCAGCGCGCCGGCGTCGGCGTCATAACGGAATTTGGCGCCGTCCGGGGCGGTGATCACCATCTCGTTACGCGAGCCGCCGGGGGCGGGGTGATCGTTGCTGTACAGGCTGCCGCCGATAATGGCCGTATCCGGGTTGCCGCCGATGCACACCAGCCAGACCTGCTCGCCGATGGATGGCGGCATCCAGATGTTGAATGCGCCGGCGCGCTGCGCATTCCAGCGCAACCAGGTGCAATCCAGCTCGCCGCTGGCAACGCGCACGCGCCAGGCGTCTTCGTCGATTTCAGTGACCACGCCGATGCGGATCACGTTTTCCAGCAGGCGAATGAGTTCGGCCGCGTCCACTATTTCACTCCCAGCGAGTCAATGACCGAACGGGCGATCGCCATGCGGTCGGCTTTGGTGATCCCCAGCACCTCGCGGCGTGGGTAGGACGCCATCGCGCCGGACTTGTTCACCCTGTCGCGCAGGCCGTACTGGTGCGTGCGCGCAATACGGCCCGCAACGCCGGTAAAACCGACGGTGGCGCCGCCGGCATCGGCGCGCGCCTTCAGGAAGCGCGCGGTGCGCAACCGGCGAAACATCGGATCGGTCTTGGTGGTGTCCTTGCGCGTCTGGCTGAAGTTGATATCGAGGTAATGCTCGATATCCTCGCGATAGAAGGAGCGGACGGCGCCGCGGCCTTCATCGAAACCGGTCAGCATGCGGCCGCGGCTGCTCTTGGTTGCCCGCCAGTTTTTCAGGCGACGGGTTTCGCCGTTCCAGATAAAGCCAATCCCGGCCTGCGAGCGCAGCACCTTGCGGCGGCGCCTCTCGAATTTTGAGCCGTCCGGGTTTTCCTGGCGTGCAATGCGCCGCGACTGGCTCTGGCGCAGCATGCGGCCGACCTCGCGCGCGGTGCGTATACGCCCGGCGGGAGACATACCGCCGAGAATATCGGCGAACACCTGATCCAGTTCATGAAATAGCGCGGTATCGGTCATGGCACCAGCTCCCCGCCACTATCAGGATCGAACACGATTTGCCAGTCGCCGCCGTTGATGCGGGGCTTGTCTTCCGCAAGGTGCTGCGCGACGGGCTTGCCGTTCTCGATAGTGACCATCACGCGTTCCCATACCGGCACCTTCAGCAGAATGTCGGCGCTGTCGTCGCTCACGATATCGGCGTCAAACTCAATCTTTTTGTTGCTGTCCGGGTTCAGCAGCAGGTCGGGCTGGTTCTCCCAAATCCACGCCAGCAGCGGCAGCATGAGGTCATCCAGTTGACCGGAAAAGTCCATTGCCAGCACCTGGATCGGGTACACGTACATGAACGAGCTTTCGCCGGTGGCCTGGATCTCGATATGGCCTTTTTCCACCCATACCGTGAACAGTTCAGGATTGGCCTTGCACCAGTCGCAGTCCGCGATCAGCGCGTCGCGCAGCAGTTCGGCTTTTTTCACTTCATCCCCCGGGCGATACGCCGTAGTTCGAGTTCTCGTATGGCCGCCTTGTCGGCGTTGCAGGTGTCCAGCGCATCCAGCAGCCGATCCGCCCAGGGCGCCAGGCTGCCGTAAGTCATCGGTGACGGTGCTGCAGGTACATCAGTGTTTGCCGTCAGGCTGGCCGGCAAAGGCTCCTGAATAATCTGCGGCGCGGACTTCCGCGGCGCGTTTTTGCAGGCTGTCAGCGACAGCAGCAGGCACAGGAGTAACGGCACACGTTTCGCCGTCCAGCGCAGTCTTGATGGTTTCACGTCGTTGCTCTCCATTGGTGCCGCGCTTCTCGCTCAGCTTCTTCATTCCGGCCTCAATCTCGCCGACGTCGGCACGCAGGGCGCGCACTTCGGCCAGCACATCCCCGGTTTGCTTGACGGCGCGCTCGGCAATATCGCGGCGCTGTTCGGCCAGTTCCCGCTGATGCTTCTGCCATCCCATCCCGGCCAGCGCCGTCAGAAACAGCAGGATCAATACTGCGGCCGCTTTCATTCGGCGCCCCTGAGTGCCGGGTCAGACAGGCACCAGGCTTTGAACTCTTCGCGGCGGTTAACCAGCCCTTGCAGGCGTTTGCCGTCGGAGTTCACAAAGTCGGTCAGGCGCTGGCATACGCCGGGCCAGTTGCCCCCCTGCGCGTATTTCCACAGCGTGGTGCGCTGCTTTTTGCCCTGGCGATCGGTGAACCAACTGATCCCGGTGCAACCCACGTTGAAACTGACGTCAGTCAGCGCTTCAAACACGAATTGCGGGGCGGCGGCACCGTTAAAGTTGCTGTTGATACACTTTTCCGCGCGTACCAGGTCGTTTACCCAACGCTCGGCGATCTCCGTTTCCGAGTACTGCCGATCCTCGACGCGGGTCGTTGAGCCCATGCCGATGGTCAGCACCCCGGCGGGGCAGTAGTAGGGCGTCTTGCGGCAGTCCTCATACTTCGCCATTTTTAACTGTGCCGCCTGGCTGGTGCGAACCTTCTCGGGCCAAAGGGCACCGGCCAGCGCCACAATGGCGGCCACGCTGCAGGCGATAACGCTTTTTCGTCTCACCGGTGGCCCCCTTTCAACTCGCTGATAAGCGCCTTCACATCCTGCCGGTTCTCGGCATCGCTGCGCACCGCGTCAACCAGCTGCGCCAGCAGGGCGTTGGTGGTCGCCTGGCTGCGCGCTACCCGGCGGCGGTGGATTTCGCCCAGCGCCGCGGCGATAAGGCCGATCACCAGCCCGCCTGTCGCCAGCCATTCGCGCTGCGTCATCATGCCGATGCCCATCAGCACGGTGGAATAGGAGTAGATCACCCAGCTCCAGAGGCGGTCGATTACGTCCATAGCTGCACCGTCTCCTGTTGGGTTGAACGTTCGATTTCCGGCAGCTCGACCACCTGGCCGGCAGTCAAAAATATCTGTTCGGCGATCCCAGGATTGGCGGCCAACACGATTTCGGTCACGCCTTGCGTGGTGCCGTAGTGTCGCTGGCACAGCAGATCCAGCGTGTCGCCCTGCATTGCTTGCACCTTCACTAAAATGCCTCCGCAAAATTGCGCACTTCGTCGCGAATATCGGCGATAGCCCAGCGGGCATCCCGCCACAGATCTGCCGCCTGCAGCGTCAACCCGGCGGCGCGTTTCTCGCCGGCGTCGCCGGTGGTGTCGACGTCGCGATAGTTTTCGATCAGCAGCGCGCGTGTGATGCTGAATACCGCGCGGCGGTAGCGGTGGATCTTCACGCTCACGTCGTTGATTTGGCGGGCTGGCACGGTCTCCAGCGACGTGAAGCCGGCCTTCAGTTGGCTCGCTTGCCAGCCCGTCAGTTGGTCGATCACATGGCCTGTCGCCTCAATCGCGGCCTGTTTTAAGCGGGTAGTGGTCACCGCGCCGGTGATGCGCATCTCAAGGCGCACGTCTTTGAGCGCAATCGCGGGCCAGAAGGGGCCGGCGGTGATGGTCTCGCCGCCATCGTCGGTATCTGGCACATCGTCAGCGGCGGGGGTGACGGTACGCCCGGCAACAAGGCTCATGGCCCAATCTCCTCAAAAGGTGGCGGTGAGCGGACGGGGAAAAGCACACGCGAAGCGCTGCAGATCTCCGCCCGCGCCGCCAGCGCACGGGGCGCAAGTCGTTTTATTCGGTGGCGTCCTGCTTGGTTTTCTTACCGGCGCCCTTGCCGGCGGGTTTTTTAGCGGCTGATGGCTTACGCGCGGTGCTGCTGCGCTGCCGGCGCTGGGTGGCCGGTACAGTCGTTTTTGATGCTGCTGCAGCGTCGGTCGTTGCCGCGGTGCCGGATGTGTCGGCATCGTTATCGCCTGCGCCGTCGGTAGTCTGGCTGGCCTTCTTGACCTGGCGTGCCAGGCTCTCGATCGCTTTTTTCACGCCGGCGTTGGCGTCCAGTTTCAGCGCCTGGCGCAGCAGTTCCAGCGCCTTCGCCTGGGCGGAATCATCGCCACCGCGCAAGGCAAAGCCGCGCACCTTGAACAGTTTGGCGAGCACGACGTCAGGCATATCCTTGCCATCGACGATTTGCGCGAGCTCGTCCAGCACCTGCAGGTGTGCGGTCAAATCGGTACTCTCGTCGGCCTTGACCTGTACAAGAATGGGATCGCAAAGCTCTTCCACGAGTGCCGTCGCGGCCGTGCGGCGGAACTGGTCAGGCATCGCGAGGTTGTGCTCGATGACATAGCGGCCGATACGCACCGCGAGCGGATAATCGCCGGCGTCAATCGCCCAGATCATCAGGGTGACGATGACCTCGTCCTGCCGGCCGCTGTTGCCGTCGAGCGTGCCTTCGATCCAGCCTTCATAGTGCGGAAGCAGCTGCTTTTTCATCTCCGCTTTCGCCTGGTCGGACTGCACGCGTTTGAGTGCACTCTGATCCATGCGCAGGCGGTGAAGGATTTGTTCATGTGCGGTGCGGGCGGCTTCTGTGAACTCCTCGGTCTTACCGTGGCGTTCCGCCATCACGCGCTGAAAATGTCGTTGTGCCGGTGTCAGCATTGTCCTGTCCCCAAAGGGGGCGGGCAGGTGCCCGCCCGGGTGATTAACCGCCGTTCTCAGGCTGCGCGAAGGTGATGCCGTCGATAAAGGCGACGTTGCCGTAGTCCTCGACCACGAAGTCATCGTTCGACGACTGGTAAGTCGCGACGCGGTTGTACTCCGGCTCTTCCTTGATGCTGCGGCGCAGGCTCCCGCGCTGGTAGTACACCGACAGGTTTTTAAACGGCGTGATCAGGATGCCGTTCACCGGGAAGTACGGCGCGATGAAGGTCGGCATGTTCCCGACGCGCTCCTGCGCAACAATGAGCTGACCGGCCAACATTTCGGTGTTCGGGTTGGTCTGGCTCATGGCGTTGATCGCCGGGAAATTGCTACTGGTCAGCAGGTCACCGGCCAGGATCACCACGTTATCCGGGTTACGCTTGTGCCATTCTTCCATCAGGCTGTTTTTGGCGTCATAAACTGCTGACGTCAGGTTGCCGTAGGTGCCTTTGGCGATGATCTTGTTGTCGTCATCACGAGCCGTCACGGTCACACCGGAAATCATGCGGTGTGGGGCTTCTGTGCGAATTTTTTCCAGCCAGCCGATGCCGCAGTCCTGCAACAGCGGGTTAGCGGCGCGGTTGGATGGATCGGCATAGTTTGTGCCGTTGAAGCCGATCATGATGCGGTCAAGCGACATCTGGCGTGCCATTGCTTTGCTGATTAGAGGCTGGAAATCAGGCTGATGCGCCCAGATATCCAACTGCTCGTAACGCAGGCTGTAGTCATAGTTGACCTTGCGGCAGGTGTAGTTGAACGGCTCCATTTTGCTGTTATCGGCCGGGTTGCGGCGCGTGGTGGTGCTGTTGTTCACACCGGCCAGCGGGGCGTTGCTGCCGATCAGTACTTTCTGGCCGATCTGTTGGGTCACGCCGAAGACGTTAATCTTGCTCAGGAAAGAGTCGCTTTCCTGCGCGGCGGCTTCCAGCTTCTGCTGCACCGTCGGATCGACAGCGAATTTTGCCGCGACGGCGGCCGGCGATACGCGGTTTAGCTGGGCCTGCCGGCTGATGTACTGGTCGAACAGCTCGCGGGTAATGTTTTCCATGTTCGTTTCTCTTGTAGTGAATATCGGTCAGGCGCTGGCTTAGTAGTCAGCCAACTGCGCGTTACCACCACCGCCGGCCGGCGGGCGACGGCTGAAGTTGCCGTCCGTGGTTTCAACCTTCTGCTGCATCGCAGCCAGGTCAGCGGTCAACTTCGCGATGGCCTGCGTGTTGCTGGCGCTTTCCTGCGCGGTGGCGCTGAACTGGTCGGTTAAATCGGCCTGCGACTGCGCCACGGCCTCTACCGCCTGATGCACCTGGCTGAAGCGTTCATCGTCGGTTTTCTTGCCCTTGCCGAGGATGCCCATGACGCGGGAGAACCACTCGTTGCCGGTGGTTGAGCGCGACTGGTCTGCCTGCATCAACTCAGCTTCGAAAGCGGCGGTGAACATCGTCGGCTCGGCATCTGCGGTGTTGAACCGCATGATCTCCCCGCGCTTCTCGGCGGCGAATTTCAGCTTGTCAGTGCCCAGACTGGCCGGGGTGTCGGTCATCGCCAGACCGACCAGGTACGGGCCGTTGGTCAGTGAAAACTTTGGATGGATCTCGACGCTGGAATAAATCTTCTTCCCGTCGTCGGTCATGGTCTTCATGCGTGCCGTAGGCTCGATCTCTGCGTACAACGCAGCTTCGCCAGTCAGCGGGCCGTCGGAAATGTCTTCGGCGGATAGGGCCATCACGTCACCCATGGCGCAGAAGGTGCTGTCAGGGAACGGGGAAAGGTAGTGCTCGATATTGACGCGGGCGCCATACACCGCCGGGTTATACGACGCCGCCATCGCATGGATCTGATCGCGGGTGACCTGACGGCCGTCGATAGTGACGCCGGAGGTCATAACGCGGAATTTCTTACGGGTGCTCGTTGTGCTTGCCATGTCTGCTTGCTCACGATTCTGTTGAGTTCCCGGTGATGATGGCAGGGCGCCCGGCCCCGTCTCAACGCGTTGTTGTTGTCGGAGAACGGCGACAGCCGGCACCGCGAGAAAGCCCCCGCGCGCGCGGGTTAACCTCCCCGGCAGGACATGGGGGAGACAATGACGGTTCAGGAAACATTCACTAGGCACCGCGCACGACAGCTTTACTGGCAGGGCTACCCGCCGGCGGAAATCGCGCGCCTGATGGGTATCAATCAGAACACGGTTTACGCCTGGAAGAAGCGCGACGAATGGGATGAAACGCCACCGATCCAGCGCGTCACCACCTCGATTGATGCGCGCCTGGTGCAGCTGACCGGCAAGGACAAGAAGAGCGGCGGCGACTTCAAGGAAATCGACCTGCTGACGCGCCAGCTGAAGAAGCTGGACAACGGCACGCCGGCCACCCAGCCGAAAAAGAAGGTGCGCAAGAAGCAAAACTTCTTCTCTGAGTCGCAGATCGCGCAGCTGCGGCAGAACATCCTGGGGTCGCTGCACTGGCACCAGCAAGGCTGGTATGACAATCACCACCACCGCAACCGGATGATCCTGAAGAGTCGCCAGGTGGGGGCGACCTGGTATTTTGCACGCGAGGCGCTGATACGCGCGTTATCTGACGATGTGAAGTACAAGCACCAGCTCAACCAGATCTTTCTGTCGGCCAGCCGCCGGCAGGCGTACCAGTTCCGCAGCTTCATTCGTTCCGCCGCGGCGGAGGTCGACGTCGAGCTGAAGGGCGGCGACATGATCCAGCTTTTCAACGGCGCCGAGCTGCACTTCCTCGGCACGTCTGCAGCGACGGCGCAGTCCTACACCGGCAACCTGTTCTTTGACGAGTTTTTCTGGGTGGGCCAGTTCGCCAACCTGAAAAAAGTCGCCGGCGCCATGGCGACGCTGAAAGGGCTGACGCGTACCTACTTCTCCACGCCATCGGCGGAAAGCCATGAAGCGTACCCGTTTTGGACAGGGGAGGCGTTCAACAAGGGGCGCGCCAGCAGTAGTCGCGTGGAGTTCGACACGTCCTGGAAGACGCTGAACAGCGGGCTGATGTGCCCTGACAAGATCTGGCGCCAGATCGTCACGTTGCAGGACGCCATCGATCACGGCTGGGATTTGACAGATATCGATGAAATCCGCGACGAGAACAGCCCGGAGGAATACGACAACCTCTACGGCTGCCAGTTTATCCGCAACGGTGAATCGGCCTTTGACTACAACATGCTGCTGACCTGCGGCGCCGATGGTTATGACGACTGGCTCGACTGGAAACCCTACGCCATGCGGCCGCTGGCCGATCGGCCTGTCTGGATTGGTTACGACCCGAACGGCGCCAGCGGGAAAGGTGACAGCGGGGCGATCTCCGTCAACGCCGTGCCGCTGGTCGCCGGCGGCAAATTCCGCACCATCGAGACGCAGCGCATCCGCGGCATGGAGTTCGAGGCGCAGGCCAATCTGATCATTGGCATGCTGGATCGCTACAACGTGCAGCATATCGGCATTGACGGGCAGGGGATTGGTGAGGCGGTCTGGCAGTTGGTGAAGAAGAAGTTCCCGGCGGCGGTCTGCTACCAGTTCAACCCGGCCAGCAAGCGCATGCTGGTATTGAAGATGCAGCAGCTGGTTCGCGGCGGTCGCTGGGAGTTCGACCGCGGGGAGCGTGACCTGATCACGGCATTCAGCGCGGTGCGCAAAGTGGTAACGCCTGGCGGGGTGATCACCTATGACACCGACCGCAGCCGCGGCGTCAGCCATGGCGACCTTGCCTGGGCGACGATGCTGGCCATTATCAACGAGCCGCTGGGACAAGATGGCGGCAGCACAATGACGGTTATGGAGTATTAACGTGAGCAAACGAAAATCACCGCGGCAGCGCCAGCAGCCCGCCGCAGACACGCAGCTTGATCTGGCGACCGAGCTGCAAAAACTCCCTGGCCTGAGTACCTTCTCATTCGACGGCCCCTGGCCGGTCAGCTCGTCCTACGATCTGCTCGACTCGATGTACTGCGCCGACAACGGCCGCTACTACGACACGCCGATCAGCTGGTACGGGCTGGCGCGTCAGTTCGGCCACGCCAGCTGGCACCAGTCGGCGCTGATATTCAAACGTAACGTGCTGGCCGGTTGCTTCATCCCGCACAAGCTGCTGTCGCGCCAGGCGTTCTCGGCCTTCGCCATGGATTGGGTGGTGTTCGGCAATGCCTATCTGGAGCTGCGCCGCAACGTGTTAGGCGGGCCGCTGGCACTGCACAACACGCTGGCGAAGTACACCCGCCGCGGCTCTGACCTGGACACCTACTGGTTTATCCAGGCGGGGTTTGATGATTATCAGTTTCCTACCGGCGCCGTCTGCCACGTGATCAACCCGGACATTCACCAGGAGATCTACGGCATGCCGGAATACTTCGCGGGCCTGCTGTCCGCGAACCTTTCGCACTCGGCCGACACGTTCCGCAAGCTGTACTACGACAACGGCAGCCATGCCGGCTGCATCGTCTACGTCAACAGCGCCATCGCCGATCAGGAGAGCCTCGACAAGCTCAAGAAGACGCTGACCGACACGCGCCGCGGCGGGGCATTCAAAAACATCCTGCTGCACGCGCCGAACGGCGGTAAGGACTCAGTGCAGATCCTGCCGTTCAGCCAGATCTCGGCCAAGGATGAATTCCTGGGCGTCAAGTCCGCCACGCGTGACGATATCCTCGCCGCGCACCGCGTGCCGCCGCAGCTGATGGGCGCCATGCCGGAAGGTAACGGCACCTTCGGCGACGTGGAGAAGGCGGCGCGGGTGTTCGCAATCAACGAGCTGACGCCCATCATGGAAGCCATGAAGCACGTCAACGACTGGATGGGGGAGGAGGTGATCCGCTTCAACCCGTATGCACTGCTCGATGTAGAGTAACCCCCGCGCTGCAGCACGGCCGCCGCTGTCTATGGCGGCCATCCCCCGACAAGTAGCCCCATCACGCGCCACGCCCATCACTTCGAACCGTTCCCCACCGCCAGCCGCGCTATGCGGGCCGCTGGCGCGTTAACGCCTGTTCATCACCTCATTAGCACCACGACGGCGAGAGCCTCACAGCGGCCCATTCAGGCAACACACGACCCCCTTCCCATACCCCAAAGCGCGCGCTTACTCCCCCGCCTCGCCTGCGCGCCTCACACCCTCTTTTTTGTGCAAGATCCAAAGTAGATCGAACCTGCGCCAGTACTGGCGCAGGTTCGCAATGGGGTAGATCGAATTATTGTGCAAAATTGTGCGCAATTTTGCAGTTAACTGGATTAAAAAAAGACCGCCAATTGTGTTATCGATTAACACTATTGGCGGTCTTTATTCTATTTTCACTGTTGCCTAAACCAGTTCCACTCAGCATGGAGCCAAATGACAATCATCACGCAGCTTGATATGAACATAATATCAGGCCATTTAGTGAATCCTGTCGAGACTGAGGCAACGGATATTACGCCGGCTAAACGTGTAAACCATCTGCTGTGTATCATAATTTAAAAATTTCATTCCATGTATTGAAAAGCTCATTGTTAATGAGCTTTGTCCTATAGCTTCTTCTCTAGCATCCTGTAAACGTTAACATGCCAAGTTAGATGAGTGAATTCAAATGCACATTTTCCGATTTACTTTTGCTTTGTTGGTCATATTTGGCCACTTACTGTTACTTTTTTGTCACTTCAAATAGCTGACGCTCAGGGACGAGCATACGCTGCATAATTCAAAACTCATGCATGTTTCATGCGTTCATTGAGGGTTTCAACGATGAAAGCATTGACCGAAACCTCATGTTCTGCCGCGGCCTGATTCAGCCGTTCGCCGAACGATTCTGGGTAGCGCAAGGTGAACGTCTTGATTTTCTCCTGGCGCGCGTATGGCTCGATGCCGGCGGTGCTGCAATCGTCCAGATATTCGCGTAAAGAGATCTCGCCCTCTTTTTTAAGCCCCTGGATGCTGTCGGAAACGAAATCGCAGTAACCGGACAGGCCGAGGAATTTACCGCGAAATGCGCCCAGCTCTGGCACAAAGCTGATTACCGCCGGTTGCCCGGCGATCTCCATGGTGTTTGGGGTTGCTGCTGTTGTCTTCGTCATGGCTTAACTCCTATGCTTTCCAGCCATTCGCGGAGGTTGACCACCGCGCCTTTGTCCGTGTCCGGCGATGGGTGGGGGCGGTGAAAGTTGGCGATGCTGCCATTAAGCAGGAACTTGCAACGTGAACCGCGGCCCTCTTTGACTTCGCCACCCAGCGCCTTTATCAGTGATTCCACATCTGACCATTTTATCCCAGAGAGAACAGGTGTTTTAAATATCTGTTCTAACGTGTTTTTTTGCCGCTTCCTTAACGCTGAAACTTGTTCTTTCATGTCGCAGTCCGTGAAGTCACTTTATGAAGTCACTTTATGAAGTCATTTTGATGGTTTGATAATGTGAAGTCAAGTTGTGAAGTCACTTTATTAGCTTGTTCTAAAATCACTGATGATATCCTCGCAAAGATCGACACATTCATTGCAGATGTATACCCGCGGGCCAGCTATCATCCTGTTAACTTGATGATTACTCTTTCCACAAAAGCTGCAAAAGTACTCTTTGATTTCACCGGTTTCTGATGGTGCAGGGGATTGGCGTTGCTCTTTTTCTCCCATTCCTTCAAATAGTTCGTGATTTTTCCTCACGATGCGGGCACACCCAACTAATTCATCTGCGGTGATGTTCGCGGTCAGCATGACGTTTTGTAGGCGGCTGGTGATACCGGCCATCTTTTTGGCGTGGTCGCTGTGATGATCTGGTTCTGGAATGTGGTGACGATGTAGTTCATGTGGCATAAATCCCCCTTATTACGGTTCTTGATGCGTTTCTAATAATGCGGCCATGATCGCTGCGCGCTCGGCAGCAGGCAGGGCGCTGTAGTTTCGTGCCCAGCGTTCCGCCTTACGCTTGATTCGTTGGCGATCGATGTAGTTCGCGCCGGCAAAGGCGTGGCTGTAGGCGTTCCCTTCGGCAAAGTTCATCCATAGCTGCTCGGTGCGCGGGCCGCCGCGAGTCATCACTTGAAATTGGATGCTACGCCAGTCGCCGAGCAACTCGTCATAGAGCGCGGACGGATAGCCGGAGATCATGACGTTGGCGGGCACGGTACGCAGCACGTCGATCAGGCGGCGGTGATCGTCGACGGTATACTCGTGACGATACCGCGCGCGGCTGGTTCGGGTTTCAGGAAGGTAAGGCGGGTCGACGTAGATCAGCGTACGTCCGTATTTTTCAAAAGGAACGGCGCGCAGCAGCTTAACCGCGTCGCCGATCTCAATCATAAGACGATCGGCCTGTTCATCCAGATAGTCCGGGTTTCCCTGGCAAAATGCTTCAACGGTTTCCGGATCGATATCCCATCCGATCGTGCGGGCCGCCGGCGGTTTACGCAGCATAATGGCGCCGCCGCCGAGGTGCGTTTCGATGTAGGTGTCGTGTGGCGGCATCTGGCTAATGATCGCTTGATAAGCGCCGCTCGCCGCCTTGCTCCCCAAATATCCCATTGTCGGTACCCCATAGTTGTAAATGACGGTGCTGCAGCGCAGCTGTTTTTGTCTATGTCGCTTATGGCCAGAACAGATAAATGCGTCTATGACTGCCGGCCAACATCGCCGTTTATGGCTGTGCTCGATGCTTTTTCAGTTCAAACACTCGGCTCATGATGGCGCTGCGTTTTTCCGCGTAGCTCGCCGGCGCCTCGCGGATGGTTCCATCGGCGCCAGCCCGCCAGCGCTTGCCGTTCAGCGACAACTCATCACCGCCGGCCAGCTTTTTCGCTTCCAGCTCGGTCAGTTCCAGGCCGATCGAAGCCGCGAAATCGGTTAGCCGCTCGAGATGCTGCGACGATTTTTCGGCACGTTGGTGCTGCGCGGGCTGCTTGCTTCGCGTTTTTTTCGCTTCTGCTATCAGGTATTCGTTGAAGGCCCGCCGTTCTCGGCGCGTCATCCCCTCAAAATCGCCCCTAGGCGGCCAGCTGGCACAGCCATTTGCATCTATATCAGGGGGCAAAAGGCCGGAATTACTGCCCTGTCTGTCTTCCTCCTGCTGCGTCCCGCGTACAGTTATTGACAGAACTCCGAGGGGCGGCGCTGCCGCCTGAAGGTCAATGGCCAAACCCGGATCGGCGCTGGCCGGGACAATCTTGTAGGTGTTCAGGCGGGTGTAAATCATCGGCTGCGTCCTGGCGAACGGCGAGTAAACGCCGGCGATCTTGCTGATGTCGTCGCCGTAATCGTTGCCGTTCTCGGTGATGTCGTAGCCGATGCGCACGCGGATGTGACGACGCTCGACTAACGGGCCGCCCTGGGCGTCGGTATACCCGGCCCAGTCGCCGGCATCTGCCGCGATGTGCGCAGGCGAGATCTCCGGGTGTAGGAACAAGTCGCGATCACGCAGTCGGCGCAGCTCGCGGTATACCGTGACCGGGGCGCCGCCAATCTGTTGAAACTGACGAATACGCCAGCGCGACGCCCAGGCGTTGACGCGTTTGGCGATATCCTTCAACAGTTCACCCGTATCATGATCGCGCTCGCCGTCCAGCGCGTACCCGTCGATATTTTTCGAGATGTATTTCGCGATGTAGCCCGTGGCGGAACCGAATTGCTCATCCATTGGCTTTACCTTAAAACGGTATTCGGCGGCGCCAGGCTCATCGCCATCTACCTGCAGCGCGTAGCGACGGAATATGTCGCGTGCCTTTTCGATGTGCTCCGGCTTGAGAAACAGCAACAAATGCCAGTGCGGGGTTTCGTCGTGGTGCGGCTCGGTGACACGGAAGCCGAACACGCGAATGCCGGCGCGCTTCCATGATGCGCGCACCTTTGACCATACCTTGCACAGATAGCGCTGGGTTTCGCGCGGGCTGGCGCCGCGGTATTTGTTATTGCGGCGTCCGGTCTTGCTTTGCATCGCGTGGTACTTCGACGGCGCCGTCAGGGTGTAAAACTCGCCAGCAAGATCGCGGGCCTTCGCCAAATCTTCAAAGCCGCGCATGCGGTTCATTAGCTCGGCGCGGCGCACTGCCGGATTGGCGACGCTGCCGTCCACCTTATCGACCAGCGAAACGCGTTCGCCGGTGTCCACGTCTTCTAGTTCCCGGGACTTCAAAAACTCGCGGTTGGCTTTCTTCTGGGCATGCCATTCTTTCAGGCATGGATCGCTGCAGTATGGTGTCGCCTTATCGCTGACGTAGCCCGCGGCGATCATGAGGTGCTCGCGCCACTGGTCATGGAGGCGGCGTAAACGACGCAACCACCATGCCGGTGATTCGAGGCGCGCGACGGCGCGCGTTGCATCTTCCGTGCTCAACTGACCGCTGCAATATTGCTGCCAGCCCGGAGCGAACATATTCAGATGCTGGGTTAAGTAGCCGATGCGGCCATAGGCATAGATCACGGCAAAGGCCAGATCGTCAGCTGCGGCGGCCCAGTAATCGCAGAGGCGAACAAACTCGCCCGTCATGCAGTCGGCCAGCCTGTGCGCCAGGCGCTTGAGGTCTTTTTTCCCGCTGTACGGGATGCGGAAGAAATCATCGCGGAAGGCGATCAGCGCCGGCGGCACCTGGCCGATCTGGTACTGTTCGTTGACTGCATCGATGCGCGGCAGGACGTGGCGCTCAAAGGTATTGACCAGCCAGCCGTTGGCGGCCTTCATTCCTTTGCCTTGCTCGAGGCTGTTCAGGCGCTGGGTGTAATAACGTCGGACATACTGGGGAAGAGCGGCCAGCCGCCGGCGCAGGCGACGCGGCGCGGGATCGGCAACGCGGGATTGACCGGCGATATCGAACAGGGGAACGCGCACCGGCTCGCCGGCGTGATTGGTGGCACCGAATAACTGGATCGATGCCGGTTCGTCGGCGCGTTCGGTGACGATGGCATCGCGCTTGGCGTTCCATGAGTACGCGTATTCAAAAGCAACCGCGCCGCTGCCCGGATAGGGTAGCGGCGGGGAAGGTTGGCGCCGTCCGCGTGGTGCCTCACTCACGCTTGTGCTTCCAGCGCAGTGATAATTTCACACATGGCTTTTGGTGGAACGGCGTTACCTCCCATGTGAACGCACAGTTTGTGCGACGACGGCTTGATGTAGTCCTCCGGGAATGTCATCGCCAGCATGTTTTCGTCTCTGGTCAAAATGCGCATGCGGTCTCCGTCGACAACTGCCCAGCGATCACGCGTGGTGATCGTGCCAATCGGACGGGAAAGAGAGCGGCCTGTTTTTGTGTTGCCGTAGTAGCTAAAAAGGAACCGATCGCCGAATTGTGCGCGGCCATTTTTAACGCGCTCCAGCGTTGCAACTGCGCGCCCCGGCTTTTCAATCGGTTGCCATTTGCCGGCGTCGAAGTCGATAAAGGTGCTGGCTGGCACATGCGGCATTTTGGGTAATGTGAGGAACAGCGGATTTTTGCTGCGGGTGCAGATAATGAACAGTCGCACGCGGTTTTGAGGAACGCCGAGATCGGCACAATCCACGATATGCGGTGCGAGTGAATAGCCGAGCGCCTGCATCGCCGCTTCCCATGCTGGGTATAGCCCCCACTGGAGGAACTCCGGCACGTTTTCGATGATGATTTTCGGCATTCTGTGGTACTCGGCAGCAGATACCACCGCCCACGCAGTGGAGCGGCTGGCGTCGTGCTGCGGGTTACCAGCCTTCTTACCGCGTGCCTTGCTGTGACCCTGGCAGCACGGTGAGGCCATCATCAGATCGTGCTTAGGCATCTGCGACCAGTCAGCCTGGTGCAGGTCTTGGCAAACGTGGATTGCGCCAGGATGATTCGCTTGATGGGCTTCGACGGCGGCGGGCCAGTGGTTTCCAGCCCAAACCACCTTGGCGCCAGCCATTTCAGCACCAGTGGATGAACCACCCAGGCCAGCGAAGAGATCACTTACCTTAATCATGCTGTAGCCCTCATAGTTGCGATGATCTCGCCAGCGTCTGCGCGGCTGGCAGCTTTGGCGCTGACGGAGCGGCGGGCGGTGATCGAGGTGATAGCGAAATCGGCGTACAGTGCTTTTGCTGCGTCCGTCTCGCTGTTCGAGGCCACGACGTGGCGGCCCAGCTTGGCGGCGATACGAAGCATGCGAGCCAGCTTGCTCTGCTGCTCGTTGGTAAAGCCGTCAGTGTGATAACTGGTAAAGTTGGCGGATGCGCTGGCTGGAATGTACGGCGGATCGCAATAAATCACATCGCCGGCCTGGGCCATCCTGATCGCCTCGGGGAAGCTGCAGCACAGGAAAATGGCTTTCTTGGCCTGCGCCTTTTCCGCGAAGGCTCTGATCTCGTCTTCTGGGAAGTAGGGCGCTTTTCGATGACCGAACGGCACATTAAACTCGCCGCGCAGGTTGTAGCGGCAAACACCATTGAAGCCGTGGCGGTTCAGGTAAAGAAACTGCGCCGCACGGTAAATGAAATTGCTGTCACAGCGCAGATTGAAGTCAGCGCGCACGCCGTAATAGCCCTCCTGATCTGGGTGTGCGTTGAACAGATGGCGCGCTTCGCGGATCAGCACCTCGGGATGGTTTTTGGCGACGTTGTGGAAGTTGATCAGATCGCTGTTGATATCGCACAGCAGATAGCTGTCATAGTCGGTATTGAGAAAAACCGCGCCGGAGCCGACGAACGGCTCAACCAGGCGCTTACCTTCCGGCAGGTGCTGGCGCAGCGTGTCGATAATGCGGGCTTTGCTGCCGAGCCACTTCAGCGCCGTGCGGTTCATGCGTCACCGCCTGCAAAAACGACATCAGCTACAGCGAAACCCTTCAGTTCATTACCATCATAAATTGCTGCTATCACTTCAGGGGAAATCAGCGCATTGATGACGCCAATCATGCCGATGATATAGGTGCTGTCGCAGATACCTACCGTTGCCGCTGTCTTTTTGGCGAAATATTCAGAGCACTTAACGCGATTATCAACCAGAGCTGTGATCGCATCTGGGTCTACCTGAAATAACCCGTTAAGGATATCGACAGCTTTTTGTGCCGTTAATCCGTGCGATGCGCGGCGAACACCTCCGGCTGCCATTGCCTCAATCACGCCGAGAGTTGTCAGGCAGTCAGAAAGGGCGCGATGCGGCGTTCCTTCGATAATGACACCCTGCTGTTCGGCGGCGGCTGTCAGCTTTTGCCACTTGTACCCGCCACGGTCGCTTTTCTGGCCGTAAAACTCGGCGTATTCATGCATGGCACATACGATCTGTGGCATTACGCTAATTTTCGGCGTTACCTTCCAGATGCGATCTGTCTGTTCAAGCAAGCGGAGATCATATTCAGCATTGTAAATCGCAATCGTTTTTCCACTGATTAAGCTGCACAGCTGAGGGTTGACCTCCGGCCATGTTGGGGCATCTTTTACCATTTCATCAGTGATTCCATGGATTGCGGTAGCTTCTGCCGGAATAGGTTTTGATGGCTTGACCAGCGTGTTCAGCAGTACCTTGCCAGTGGCGTCAATTACGGCTATCTCGATGATCTCGGCTTTATCATCGAGGCCCGTGGTTTCTGTATCCAAAACCAGGCAATTTCTATTTAAACATTGCTGTGCTTGCTGTTGTGGTGTCATGGTATATCTCCGATTCAATTAATCGTAATTACGTAATTCAGGTGGAACGGATGCCGCGCGATTAAAGGCGCGGCAGAATTTGCAATAGCGGTAGGCAACCCAGCCAACCAACCCAAATGCGACAACCGCCCAAATGGCGGCGAGAGTGAAGCAGAAAGCCATCATTGAGGCTTCTCCACTTTGGGTGCGTCGGTAGACCGGCGGATATTGATCCAGTTCTTCAACGTGTTTAATACTTGGTCGCGGGTGAAGTTATCCGCAGCCAGTCGGTCAAGTTTGCTTTCCAACAGCTCAAGCAGTTGCAGCCGCTCAGAGCGGCGGGCATTCATAAACGCTTTGTGTAATTCGTCGTCTTGCATATCCCCCTCCTGATTTCTGGGTGTAAGAAACCCGCCACCATGAAGGCGGCATTATTTTTAACAACGCGGTTTAATTAATCGCAGTCAGTAATGTTTATTAATGACGGGATATCGCGATTTAACTTTTGTAGAAGTTTTATTCCTCGGAAGACGGCTCGCCTTTCTGCGTAACTCATTTCCTCGAACTTCATTTCGATGTGTTGAGCCGTTAACTTTATGCGGCTATCAATATTACCTAATGTGCAAATGGCTTTTTTTTCACTCGCCATCAGCTTGTTATAAAAACAGGCAGTGTGATTTTTGTTTTTAGCGCGCGCCAGTAATGACTTGGCGTTATTGACGAAACGCTCACCGGATTTTATTTGCTCAACTGTCATGCTCATAAAAGCCTCACACTGTTGCCTATCTGGGAGCGCATCCCGTGACGCCAATCACCCACCGTTAAAGGTTGAGATGCGCTCTCAGATAGGGCCGGGTGTACCCGGCTAAGCTGAAATTTCAGGTTGCGGAATATCGCCGTTGTTGCAGCGCATGATCAAGTGATCGATAACGGCGGCGGCCGGGCCATCGCCAGCAGCCTCTGCCGTACTCAACAGGCCAGTCAGGCCGATGCACAGGCGGAAGGCGTAATCGTTCAGTGATACCTGGCGAACCTCTGGCGCCACAGCGGAAGCGCTGTGCAGATTGGTCGCTTTGGTGTGGTACTGCAGCAGCAGCGTGTTGATCAGAATGCGGTAAGGCTGTTTCATGCTGGTGTGTCCTCTGAAAATGTCGCCGGCTTTTTGCCGTAGCACTGCCAATACTTCGCGGCGTTCTCGATAACGATGCTCGCAGCAGGGTGGCCGGCATAGCGCGCGGCGTCTGCGATACGTCCGAGATTGAGCACAGCATTCGCCGATTCTCCGACCGCGCGCGCTGGTTTCATGTACTGCATGCGCTTGTCGTATTGAGCGATCACGGCGTTTGCTGCGTCGTAGAATGGGTTGCCGCTCATGCTGGCCTCTTACCGTTGATCATCTTGTCCACGGTGCGCATGGCTTCCGCCAGCGCGAAATCACGACCGAAGTAATCCCCGTTGCTAACCAGCTGGTAGGCCGTGCGATTCGTTTCGCTATGGCGCGGGCACTTCTGAATCGTGAACCCGCGATAAACGAAAGTATGTTTCGATAGCTGTATCAATGCTTTGTTTTGCGCGTCCATATTGGGATCTCAGCTGTTGTCGATGGCATCTTTCAACATGGCGACGAGATTGACCTCAACCTTGTCCTTTGCCTTATTTTTCGGGCGGATGATTATCCTTCCGTCACGAACCATACGGCGGCAGGTGGCCAACGGGATTTGAACCATTTCGGCATAGCGTTCGAGCGAGACGTAGCCGGTTGGTACAGATATGTTGATAGTTACGTTTCCCATACCACGCCTCATTCAGCTGTGAATGACTCAAGCCCGCGAAGAAAGATCAGGCGCGCCATGCTTGAACTGGATCGGCTTTCGCGTGTGGCGATTGCCTCGAGTTCGGCGCGCTCATCCTCCGACAAGCGCATAGGAATTGGATTTTTTGCAGCAATCCCACGAGGCAAACGTGAGCGGGGCTCATGGAGTTCTTGTTTCATAGTGGTATATTGTGATCTGCTAAGTGTCTGTGAAAATCATTCTGGTACGAAAAAACGTACCAGTCAAGAGAAAAGAGATGAAAATAAGTATCGGAACTCGATTGAGAGAGGAACGAGAGCGCCTAGGATTTACACAAGTTGCCATGGGGGATCTTGGCGGCGTTAGAAAACAAACCCAGCTCAAGTACGAAAAAGGCGACAACAGTCCTGATGCTGAGTATCTGTTGGCATTGTCAAAATTTGGCTTAGATGTGCTGTATGTGGTTACTGGCGTTCGGTCTGCTGAAGCCTTAACTAATGATGAGCAAGAACTACTTGGGCATTTCAGGTCGGCCCCACTGGCTGTTAAGGCGGCTGCACTTGCTGCTCTTACCGCTGGTAGCTCTGTTGCAGATTCCAAAGCAATAAGCGTAAGCGGTGGAAGCGGCCAAAGGATTGCTGGACGTGACTTTCATGAGTACAAGAATAAATAGTTCAGGAGGGACTCTATGGGGAGTGATTCTAAGGGTAGGCATAACAGGGTTGCTGGCAACGATTTCCATGAAGAGCGTATAACGGCAGAAAATTATATAGCTAGGGACTTTGTCAACATAACTGCCCCTGTTGTAGAAAAAGACACTCGGCCATTGGTTCCCGCTCAGCGTAAACAGCTCCACCAATTGATTCTCGCTGTAGCGGAAGCAGGGAATGAAGAAGGTTACGAGGTATGGCATCGAGTCCATGCAGAAATAGGCGTCAGAAGTGTAGAAGAAATGACTGTTAGTCAATATCAACCTGCTTATAGTTACCTTCAGGCACAATTGGATTTATGCCGAGAGAAATCCCAAAAGAATGAACTGATATCTGCATTGCTAAAAATCAGTGCCAACACAGATCGCTACAATGACCTTCTGCAGTATTGCCGAAAAAGTTTTGGTTCAAGCCACCTAAAAAACCTTCAGCGCATCGAACTTCAGCAAGCATTGTTGTGGCTGGATCAGGAACGCGGTATGAGCAACGAGGTTACCAAAAAAGTACCCGTGTTTGTGCAGTGGGGGCGTTTGGCTTGGGATAACCCTGGTTTCACGGCATTTTTATTTCTCTTAGGCTTTTCCGTCCCTGTGATTATCGACTTTATCATTCTTGGAATTTAGCTCATTGATTAAATGTGGATATTACAATTTTGCCGAGAACAACTTCATATTTCACTGACTCCCAAAATTGTATAAGACGTAGAACCACTGCACATGAAAAATTTAGTTTCATTATTATTTATTGGTGAATAAATGAAAAAATTATTAGCAAAAATTATACCTTTGGTAATCCTCTCTTATGCTTCACACGTTTATGCACAAGACACACAGAACCCGACGGCTTCAGAATGCAGATCACTAAAAGATAACATCCAGCGCTTGCAATGCTATGACTTGATGTCTAAAAACGATGCATCCAAAGAAAAAGAACCCGAAGGCCTACAGTCAGGACTTCCGGATGGAGATGTTGGGGGATGGAAGATTGAGAAGATGCAGTCCCAAATCGATGATTCGTGGAATGTTTTTGTAAGTCTTGCATCAACCAATACGATCAGAACGCCGTATGGCGAATATTTAAACCCGTCTCTTTATGCTGTTTGTAGAGAAGCTAAAACAGAGCTTTTCGTAAGTTGGGGAGTATTCTTAGGCACAGACCAAGCAAGGATGATTCAGCGGATTGATGCGGATAAGGCCACTCAAAAAATGTATACAATTTCGACAGATAATAAATCTGTATTTTACCGCGGAAATGCAATTCCCACGATTAAGAAGCTAATGAATAGCAAGAAACTCTATCTCCAAATTGTACCGTATAGTGAAAATGCCATTGATGCCACTTTCGATCTTTCTGGCTTGTCAGAGGCTATAAAACCCCTCAGACATGCGTGCAAATGGTGACAAAACACATATGACAGTACGTAAACTGCCTTCGGGTAAATGGCTTTGTGAGTGTTACCCCTACGGTGCTTCTGGCAAGAGAATTCGGGTAACACGAGCGACGAAAGGTGAGGCGCTCTCGTATGAGCGCCGCATCATGAGTGATGCTCATGGCTCAAACATTGAGGCCAACACTCAAAAGCTATCTGATCTCGTCTCACGTTGGTACGAAATGCACGGCAAATCTCTCACTTCTGGAGAAGAGAGAAAGGCTAAGCTGGAGGCCATCTGTGAGCGTCTTGGTGATCCACTGGTCGACACATTCGATAAAAACATGTTTGCCATCTACCGCGAGCGTCGGTTGCGCGGTGATTGGAATCCGAAAGGGAAAAAACAGCTGAAAGAGGCCACAGTTAATCGGGAATATTCATACCTGCATGCTGTATTCTCTGAATTGAAACGTCTCGGAGAGTGGCAGGGGGATAACCCACTTGATGGCATTCGTCAATTCCGCGAAGGCGATCAGGAGCTGGCATTTTTATATGACGATGAGATTCAACGCCTACTTGATGCTTGTGACGAGTCTGCAAATAAAGATCTTGGTGCTGTGGTTCGCGTTTGCCTAGCGACTGGCGCGCGCTGGAGTGAGGCTCAAGATTTAAAGCAATCTCAGGTAATGCCCGGGCGCCTTACCTTTACCCAGACAAAAAGCAAGAAGAATAGAACCATTCCAATATCTGCCAAAGTGCAGGCATTACTACCCAGAAAGAGAGGCAATCTTTTCACCCCATGCTATGAGGCTTTCGGTTCCGCTCTGAAGCGTGCAGGCATTGAGCTTCCAGCAGGGCAGCGCACTCACGTTTTAAGACACACGTTCGCAAGTCATTTTATGATGCGCGGGGGTAATATTCTGGTGCTGCAGCAGATACTGGGACATAGCTCGATCACAATGACGATGAGATACGCGCATTTTGCGCCTGAGCACCTGGAGGCCGCGATTTCTCTCAATCCATTTGACAGCCTAGGAGCTGAGCGTTTGGAGGCTTAAAACAGTGGCGATAAAAATCGCATACGCACAACAAAGCTCAACTATGCCTAATCATCCTTATCTTTTAAATCATAAGGTTATGATTTTTAAAAGCCTTGGATAGTTTTTAAAATCCCTCGGCTTATGGCTGTGCGGGTTCAAGTCCCGCCCCGGGTACCAGGGAACGAAAATACCGAATAATCAAAGCAATAAGTAGTAATGTCGTAGACCGCCGAGAGGCGGTTTTTTTGTGCCTGAAATTCGTATTGCACCCGCACTTTTTCCTTTCTTATCATGCTCATACCCTTTGATTGTCAGCCTGCCTGCACGGAGGAGCCCCGCAGGGCTCCGAAATACAACTCATAAGAAACCGAACGCCGCGGCGAGGATCCAGCCGAAGACGCAGGAGACGCTGACGCCGATCAGGCCGGGAAGAATAAAGCTGTGGTTGATCACGAAGCGGCCGATGCGGGTGGTGCCGGAGCGGTCGAACTGGATCGCCGCCAGATCGCTGGGGTAGGTCGGCAGAATATAATAACCGTAACAGGCCGGCGCCGAAGCGACGATATAGGCCGGGTTGACGCCGATCGCCAGCGCCACCGGCACCAGTGCCGCCAGCGCGGCGGCCTGCGAGTTGACGAATTTCGACACCAGCAGCAGGATCAGCGCATAGGCCCAGGGATATTCTTTCACCAGCACGCCCAGCGTGGCTTCGATCTGCGCCAGGTGCGCGCCGAACATGGTTTCCGCCATCCAGGCGACGCCATACACCGCCACGATGGCGATCATGCCGGAGCGGAACACTTCGTTTTTAGAGATAGACGCCGGGTTGGTGCGGGTAATGATGACGATCAACGCCCCGGCCATCAGCATGCACATCTGGATCACCAGGACCATGGAGAGCGGCTTGCCGCCGAAGCTGGGCCGCAGATCGGAAAACGCCCCCAGCACCGCCACCAGTGCGATGGTGGCGAGGAAAATCCACATGGCGATCCAGTTGCTGCGCGGCAGCACCCGGTCCAGCAAGGTGGCGGCATCGCCATAGACGTAGCGATGGTTTTCCGGCACCGAGATGAATTTTTGGAACTCCGGGTCTTTGTCCAGGTCTTTGCCGCGGAACCAGCTGAAGATGCCGATCGCCAGAATGCCGCACAGGGTCGAAGGGATGGTGATAGACAGCAGGTCGAGGAATTCCAGATGGCGACCATTGAAGGTGTAACTGCTGAGCATCGCCACCAGTGAGACCACCGCCACCGAAACCGGGCTGGCGATAATGCCCATCTGCGCGCCGATCGAGCTGGCCGCCATCGGCCGCTCCGGGCGGATGTTATTTTTGATCGCCACGTCATAAATGATCGGCAAGATGGTGTACACCACGTGCCCGGTGCCGCACAGAATAGTGAGAATGCAGGTCACGAACGGCGCGATGATCGAGACATAGCGTGGGTTACGTCGCAGCATCCGTTCGGCGATCTGCAGCATGACGTCCAACCCGCCCGAAGCCTGCAGGGTGGCGGAGGCCGCCACCACCGCGATGATCACCAGCATCACGTCTACCGGCGGTTTGCCGGGCTGCAGGTGAAAGCCGAACACCAGGATCATCAACCCGATCCCACCCAGTAACCCCAGCGCAATGCCGCCCTTACGCGCCCCATACAGCAGGCATGCCAATATCACCGCTAATTGCAGAAAGAAATCCATGATAAATACGCCTTAATAATGTTGAACTTAACTGCGCTCAGTTTCCGGCCGTGTTGGCTGCAGAAAGTTGTTTTAAATCTAAAGGCAATAATAAATTTGTGGTTATTAACCCTAAAGAGTGATGCTGGTCACACTCAAAGGAGTCAGGGCGGAGGTGGCATCCGCACGAAAAAGCAAGCTAACAGGTCAGACCTCTACTATATGAGAGGTTTACTGACCCGAGGAGAAACCCATGGACCCGACAAAAATGACCGGACTGGCGCTGTTACAGGCTGCGATGGCCGGTAAAATCCCACCGGCTTCGATCGCTGAAACCGTGCCCATGAAACCGGTGGCGGTTGAAGAGGGGTATATCCGCATCGTGGCGCGGGCTGACGGGCGCCACCTGAATCCGCTGGGGGGCGTTCATGGCGGCTTTGCCGCCACGGTCTTGGACTCGGTGACCGGTTGCGCGGTGCACAGTACGCTGGGCGCGGGGATTGGGTATGGCACCGTCGATCTGCAGGTTAAAATGTTGCGCCCTGTGCCGAAGGAAACTGACCTGATCGCCGAAGGGCGTCTGGTCTATGCGGCCAAAAACGTGGCCTTCGCGGAAGGCACGCTCAAAACGGCGCAAGGGAAGCTGCTGGCTTCGGCAACCGCCACTTGTTTTATCATTCGCCCTAGCGAACAAGCACCGCAATAACCTGCCTTTTATCGGGCTTCGGGCTATCAACCCGGGGCCTGATGCATTTCTCTTCGGTTGCATACAGCGCTGCGCTACGGCGGCAGGCGCGATACGCCATTGTGGTCTAGTATTCTGGGGTAAAAATTTATCGGAGTGATTATGCAACCGTATCCGTATAAAGAGGTTGAGTTTGATCATGAGCTTTGTTTGGCGATTGGCAAAGCCGTGTTGGACGTGGTGGCGCAGGGGGATGAAACCAGCGCTCCAGGGGTGATGAACGCGATTGAGCGGTCGGTGGAACAGGGGCTGAATGACGACGAAATCGCCGCTGCCGACGATGCCCTGGATTTGATGGCGCGTCTCATCCACGGCTGCCGGTTTGTTAATCTACCGGGTGAAGAGGAGGCTTCCCGTGCATTGGTTGAATTTCAAGCGCTACAAGAGTGACGTTGCCAGACAGGCCGTGCCGCCGCATTTGAATGCGGCTGAATTTGCACGGCATTACGCCGATAAGCCGCAAACCGATACGGAAGAGTATCTTTCGTTGAGCGGGGAGATGTGCTGGGATGCGGTGGTGCTTTGTGCCCACCGTTCAGGCGCGCTCAGCAAGGCGAAATACAAGCAGCTGTGGCAGACGGTGTTCGATAAGCAATACAAACATTTCGTTAGCCCGGACGATACCGAGATCCGCACGATGGCCGATATGCTGCGCGCGCCGCAGGGATGTTTTATCGGCATATTCTCCCTGCGTGACGCGGCGGCGCCCCGTTTGCTGCATGCCATGATCGGTACTGGTGCGGGATTTGCCGCAGGCAATAAAAATCTTTGCATCGGCGTGGGGGGCGCGGTCGGCTGGGAAAATCTCAATCTGGCGCGCGATCTGCGCTGGCAGCCTGAAGGCGGCTTTTTACGCCAGGGCGACAACGAAGTGCTGCGCATATTTTATCGGCCTTTCCCCGCCTGAGCCGGTCTGCAAGCTTGTAGAGTAAAAAACCGCCGCCTGGCGGTTTTTTATTGGCGCGTGTCGCCCTTATTTGAACCCGCCGTTGCGAATGAATTCGAGACCGGCGGTGGTGATCCGCGTTTGATGCGGGTCGATATCATAGTTGTTCTCGTCGATGTCGCTCATCACATAGGCCTGTATCAGGCCCTTGGTTTTGAGATAGGCGAAGGGATCGGCGAACGCATGCGGGCTGGTGGCGTCTTGTTTCCACAGTTCGTAGGTTTTTTCATCCAGCGTGCCGGGGTGATTGGCGGCCAGCCGGGTCAGGATCTGATTGTAGAACGCATAATCGGTCATGATACAGTCCCCTTTATCGCGAGCGATAATCGCGGAAAATGGCGGTAAGGTCTTTCAATCATAGCCGATGTTTTCCACCGCCTGTGCGGGTTAGCCGCGTTGGCTTTCAATCCAGTGGAACAGGCGTGAAATGGTGAAGGTGATATCGCCGATGTTGAAGAGTGCGCCGAGCCACAGGGTGAGCATAACAAGGATACCGATGATGACGGGAAGGTCCATTTTGCTCATGATCGCGTGCTTCATCAATTAAGAGTGTGCTGTAAAGCCTACCATCAAACCCGATTGTCATAAAATGCGCTGCGTATTATTTCGGTTGAATTTAAAGCAAAAAAGCCACCCAATCGGGTGGCTTTTGTCTTTCAGCGCCGATCAGTCCAGCTTGGGATGCTGGTCGATCAGGATCTGCTTTTTCTTTTCCAATTCGGCGATCTGCGCGTTGATGTCCTCGACTTTCTGTTCGATGTTGTCGTAGGTCTCCTGCAGCAGCTCTTTCGCCTCTGAACGGTCAGACGCAGCCGGCGTCGCGCCGCGCAGCGGTTTGTTGGCGGTTTCTTTCATGTACAGACCGGTGATAAGACCGATCACCGCCACGACCATCAGATAGTAGGCCGGCATGTACAGGTTGCCGGTCGCTTCGACCAGCCAGGCGGCGGCGGTCGGCGTCGCACCGGCGATCAGCACCGAAATGTTGAACGAAATCGCCAGCGCGCTGTAGCGGATGTGCGTCGGGAACATCGCCGGCAGAATTGAGGCCATCACCCCGGTGAAGGAGTTGAGCAGCACCGCCAGCACCAGCAGACCGACGAAGATCAGGCCAATCACGTTGCTGTTGATCAGAATGAAGCACGGGATCGCCAGCGCCAACAGGCCGATGCTGCCGCCGATAATGAACGGCTTACGGCCGATGCGGTCACTGGTCAGGCCGATTACCGGCTGTACGAACAGCATGCCGATCATGATGGCGATGATGATCAGAACGCCGTGATCTTCCGAGTAGTGCAGGTTATGCGACAGGTAGCTCGGCATGTAGGTCAGCAGCATGTAATAGGTCACGTTGGTGGAAATCACGATGCCGACGCACACCAGCAGACTTTTCCAGTGTTTGGCCGCGATCTCTTTGAACGAGGTTTTTGGCGGATTTTCGATGGCGTTGCGATCCTCTTTCTCCATCTTGTCCACGTGCTGCTGGAACGCCGGGGTTTCTTCCAGCGCATGGCGCAGATAGAGGCCGATCAAGCCCAACGGCGCGGCGATGAAGAACGGGATACGCCAGCCCCAGTCGAGGAAGTTGGCTTCGCCGACGATGCTGGAGATCAGCACCACCACGCCTGCGCCCATCACAAAGCCGGCGATGGAGCCGAAGTCCAGCCAGCTGCCCATAAAGCCGCGTTTGCGGTCCGGCGAGTATTCGGCGACGAAAATTGCCGCACCGGAATATTCACCGCCGACGGAGAAGCCCTGCGCCAGCTTGGCCAGCAGCAGCAGGATCGGTGCCCAGATACCGATCGACGCATAGGACGGGATCAGGCCGATACAGAAGGTGCTGACCGCCATGATGATAATGGTGACCGAGAGCACCTTTTGGCGACCGAACTTGTCACCCATGGCGCCAAAGAACAGACCGCCGAGCGGACGTACCAGGAAGGGCACGGAGAAGGTTGCCAGCGCGGCGATCATTTGTACGCCGGGCGAGGCGCCGGGGAAGAATACCTGGCCAAGTGCGTAGGCGACAAAGCCGTATACGCCGAAGTCGAACCACTCCATCGCGTTGCCCAGGGCCGCCGCGGTGATCGCTTTCTTGAGTTTGCTGTCATCGATGATGGTGATGTCGCTGATGTGCATCGGTTTATGTCGTTTTTTTCTTAACTTCATATAATCATCCCTTAATGAATTATTCGTTGTTCGTGAAAGCGTAATCTCCGTTCACTGTTGTTTTCGAGTTATCAAATCGGCTAATCGAATCGCGGTTCAAGACGATTCATTATCCACATTTAAGTTGGGATGTGGATCACAAAATATCGTCGTTTATGCCAAGGTTATGTCATTTAGGTGACTAATTATTTTGCATCTATAGCTTAACGTTATATCTTGCGGCGATCAAATTCAGCAGTTTAACTTAAGTGTTTGCACCGATTTGGTGCGAGAATGGTCTAATAATTGTGCGATTTGACGGTTTTTCGTCTGATTGGCCATGTTTGAAGTATAGAGAGTGCGGGAGATAAAACAGGAAAAATTGATGTGTTTGCCGCTAAAAAACCACCTGGCCGGATGGCCAGGCAGTTTGGATCAGAGGGCCGATGAACCGCCGAATTCCAGATAGATTTTCGCCAGGTTCTGGTACTGCGCGAAGCGGTTTTCGTCCACCGCCAGCTCCGCCTGACGACGCTGCTCCTGAGCATTCAGCCAATCGGTAATGGTGACGGCGCCCTGCCGGTAACGCACCTCGTTCAGCCGCTCCGATTTGCGCGCCAGCGCCAGCGAGGCCTGCAACTGCGCCTCTTGCGCCAGCAGCTGTGCGCGCAGCGACAGGGCGTTATTTACATCGCCCATCGCCTTGTACAGCGCCTGCCTGAATTCCAGCACCTGCTGTTCGTAGTCGTTACGGGCGATCTTGATATCCACGCCCATTTGCCGCCATTGCAGGAACGGCAACGTCAGGCCGGCGCCGAGGCTGCCCGTCGGGTTGCGCAGAAACTCCAGCAGCGCGCTGCTGCTGGCGCCCAGCGAGCCGGTCAGGCTGAAAGCGGGGTAGTATTGCAGACGTTTCTCGTCGACGTTGGCCAGAGCGGCGCGCAACCGCAGCTCTTTGGCGCTGAGATCCGGGCGACGGCTCAAGACGTTGGCGGGAATGCCGGTGCTGATCTGCGGCATTGCCGCCGTCGGCAGACGTGCGGGCGCGATGGTGGTCTGGCCTGAAGGTACGCCCAGCAGCACCGCCTGTTCGTTCAACGTCTGTTGACGTTCGTGTTGCAACGTCAGCAGCCGGCTTTCCTGCGTTAGCACGTTTTGTTCCGCGTTCACCACGTCCAGCGCCGAGATGCTGCCGGCCCGGTAGCGGGCGTTGGCCAGCCGCAGCGTCTGTTTGGCGTAGGCGATGCTCGCCTGGCTGACGCCGATCTGCTGATTGAGGAAGCCGATGCGCCAGTAATTCGTGGCGGCGTTGGCCAGCAGCGTCAGGCGCGCCGTCTGCAGATCCTGCTCGGAAGCCTGGCTGGCCCACTCGGCGGCGTCGCGCTGGCGCGCCAATTTGCCCCACAGGTCGACTTCATAGCTCGTAGAGAGCGTCGCGCCGCTGGTTTTACTCCAGGCGGAGGACTCCGACAGCGGGCGATTGATGCCGCTGTTCAACGAGGCGTTGACGTCGGGCGCGGTGCTGATGCCAACGCGTTCAGCCTCGAGGCGCGCGCGGTAGACGCGCAACACGGCGACGGCCAGATCGTTGTTGCTCGCCATCACCTGTCGCAGCCAGCGATCGAGCTCGGGATCGTGGAAATCGCGCCAGTCAAACGGCGTCGGCGCGGCGTTTTCGGCGGCGTGCTGCCAGCTCGTCGGATAGTTGACCTGCGGCGCCCGGTAGTCGCTTTTCAGGGTGTTGCCGCAGCCGGCGGTGAGCAGGGCGGCGAGGCTTAATGCCAAGGGAGAGAAAATTTTCATGGGTTACTCGCTGGCCAATGAAACGACCGGATCCATCCTTGCCGCTTTGCGGGCGGGGAGATAACCGAAGATCATGCCGATTAAGGTTGAACAGAAAAACGCCGTCGCGGCGGCTTGCCAGGAATAGATGGCGGTGAACATGCCGCCCGCCAGCGAGGTGAACAGCGACCCGGCGGCGAACGACAGTGCGATACCCAATGCGCCGCCGATCAGGCAGACCAGCACCGCCTCGATCATGAACTGTTGCATGATATCGCCGCGCCTTGCGCCGACCGCCATGCGCACGCCGATCTCGTGGGTGCGCTCGGTCACCGAGACCAGCATGATGTTCATCACGCCCAGGCTGCCGATCACCAGCGAGATCGAGGCCACCATCAGGATCAGCAAACTGAGCGTCATCGAGGTGCGCTCGATCGATTTACGGAACTGATCGCGGTTGAACGTCATGAAATCCTTGACGCCATGGCGCTGGGTCAGCAACTGCGTAATGGCGCTGACGGCGGCTTCGCTGGCGACGTCATCCTTCAGCCGCACGGTAATGCCGCTGAGCGTGGTTTTGCCGACCATGCGGTACATCACCGTGCTGTAGGGCATCCAGACGCTGATGCGGTTGGGCGCATAGTTGCGTTCGCTTTTGGCGACGCCGACCACCCGCGCCGGCACCGAGCCGAGAAACACGATCTGGCCGAGCGGCTCGACGCCGAAATCGCCGAACAGCGCCTGGCGCGCGTTGTCGTCGATGATCACTTCCTGCAGCGCGTTGCGATCGTCGCGGAAGGTGGCGCCTTGCACCAGCGTGATGCCGTTGACGCGGAAATAGTCGCGCCCGACGCCGGTGATTGACGCAGTGGCAGATTTACTGCGAAAACGAATGCTGTCGGACGCGCTGACCTCCGGGCTGACGCTGTCGACGAAGCTTTGCTGCGCCAGCGCGTCGGCATCGGCCGGCACCAGGGTGCGGATGCTGTCGATGGCGTCGTCGAAGAAATCACGCCCCGGATAGATGCTCACCACGTTGGTGCCGAGTCCCTTGATATTCTCCAGCGTGCGCTGCTTGGCCCCTTCGCCCAGCGCCACGACCGTAACGACGGCGGCGATGCCGAAGATAATGCCGGTCATGGTCAGCGCGGTGCGCAGGCGATGGGCGTTCATCGCTTTCAGCGCCATGTGCAGCGATTCACGGGTGCGGTCGATCAGGCTTTGCCAGCCGCTTTGCCGGCTGCGGTTCGGCGGCGGCAGCGCGACGGCGGGTGCCGATTGGCGGCCGCTGTCAGCGATGATCTCACCGTCCCGCAGCTCGATGACGCGCTGCGCATGTTGTGCCACGTTCATATCGTGGGTGACGATCACCACGGTGTGGCCGCGCTGATTCAGCTCGCTGAGGATCGCCAGCACTTCCTGGCCGGATTGGGTGTCCAGTGCGCCGGTCGGTTCGTCCGCCAGGATAATTTCGCCGCCGTTGATCAGCGAGCGCGCGATGCTGACGCGCTGCTGCTGGCCGCCGGAAAGCTGGCCGGGCTTGTGGTCTTCGCGTCCTTCCAGACCCAACCGCGCGAGCAGCTGCGCTGCCCGCTGCCGCCGCTGATCGCGCCGGGCGTTGGCGTAGATGGCCGGAATTTCAACGTTGCCCAGCGCGCTGAGATCGGGCATCAGATGATAACGCTGGAAGATAAAGCCGATATGCTCGCGGCGCAGGCGGGCCAGTTCGTCCGGCGACAGGTGGGCGGCGTTCTGGCCGCTGATGTAGTAGTCGCCGCGATCCGGCACGTCGAGACAGCCCATGATGTTCATCAGCGTCGATTTGCCGGAGCCGGAGGCGCCGATGATCGCCACCAGCTCGCCGGCGGCGATGGTCAAATCGATGTCTTTCAACACCGTCAGCGCCTGACCGCCGTTGGTGTAGGTCCGGCTGATGCCTTTTAGCTCGATGATCGCGTTCACAGGAAAATGCCATCCTCAGCCGACTTGGCGGCGGGCTGCGACAGCACCACGGTTTCACCGGCTTTCAGGCCGCTGAGGATCTGAATGTCGACGTTGTTGGTGATGCCGGTGGTCACTTCGCGCGTTTCCAGCCGCTGATCTTGGGTTAGCACCTGCACCTGTTGCCCTTTTCCTTCGGTTTTATGCACCGCCTGGATCGGCACCAGCAGGGCATTCTTCGCTTCGCCGAGCAGCAAGGAAACCTGCGCGGTCATGGCGATGCGCAGGCGGTTTTCCGGGTTGGGCACGTCCAGCAGCGCGTTGTAATAGACCGAGGCGTTCGAGGTACCGGAGCCCGAAGCGGAGCTGGTGCCGGCGAGCGAGTCGTCTTTCATCACCGATTCCGGCGCCAGTTCGATGGTGCGCAGCGTGGCGTCGTAGCGTTTATCCGGATCGGAGAAAATGGTGAAGTAAGCCTTTTGCCCCGGCGAAATGCGGGTGATGTCGGCTTCGGAGATCTGCGCCTTGATGGTCATCATATCCAGCCGCGCCAGCTTGACGATGGTCGGCGCACTTTGGGTGGAGTTGACCGTTTGACCCTGCTGCGTGACCACGGCGATGACGATACCGTCCATCGGCGCGACGACGCGGGTATACCCCAGGTCGATCTTTTTCTTGTCGACTTCAATCTGCGCCTGCACCAGGCGCGCATTGAGCGAAAGCAGTTCGGCGCGGGTGGTGGCGAGCGTGGCCTCGGCGGTTTCGAAGTCTTCACGCGAGCTGGCTTCGTCGTTCAGCATGCGCCGCTGGCGTTTGAAACGCGACTCGGCCTGCTTAAGCTGTGCCTGCTTGGCCTGCAGTTCGGCTTTGATGACGTTCAGCGCCGCCTCGGCGTTGCGCAGATCGTTGCGCTGTTGCAGATCGTCGATGTCGGCGATCGGCTGTCCTTTGGTGACGCGATCCCCCAGTTTGACCTTCAGCGATTTGACTTCACCGGAGACCCGCGCGCCGACATTAACGCGTTCGACGGCATCCAGCCGCCCGGTGGCCAGCACGGCATTCTCGATATCGCCCAGGCGGGCCGGTGCGGTAACGTAATCCTGCTGCGGCGGGCGTTGCCAATAGAGGGCCAGCGCGATGGCGACGGCGATGAAAACGATGACGGCGATCAACGCCAGACGACGGGGTGTGAGTTTCAGTGATGGCATGCCCAGGTTTTCCATAACGATAAAAGCGGCGGTTCCAGTCTGCCATCATGGCAGCGCCAGCCTGAACTGGCGCTAAACGTGAGGCGCTTTCCCGCTGGAAAGGGGATAGTAAAGGCTTTCCCGCTAAAGATCACGGTGAGTTATTATCCGCCGGGTGTGCAACCGGCTGCGCGGCACGCTATACTGGCTAAAAAACCAGTATTCATTCATTAGCAGGATAACGCCGCCGCCATGATGCCAAACCGCCTCGAGCCGGAACTCGACATTTACCAATACCCGGAGCACCTGCGCGCCTGCCTGGCGCCGTTGCCCAAAGGGCCGGGCGTCTATGTGTTTCACGGCCAGAGCGAAAGCCTGCCGCTTTACATCGGTAAAAGCGTCAACGTACGCAGCCGCGTAATGGCGCATTTCCGTGCGCAGGACGAGGCAAAAATGCTGCGGCAAACCCGGCATATCAGCTTTATCGAGACTGCGGGCGAGTTGGGGGCACTGCTGCTGGAGGCGCAGTTGATCAAGCAACAGCAGCCGCTGTTCAACAAGCGCCTGCGGCGCTCGAAACAGCTGTGCGCGCTGCGTCTGCAGGCGGACACGGTGACGATTGCCCACGCCAAAGAGATCGATTTCGCCGTCACGCCCCACCTTTATGGGCTGTTTGCCAATCGCCATGCCGCGCTGGAAAAGCTGCGCGCCATCGCCGACGAGCATCGTTTATGTTACGGCAAGCTGGGGATCGACAAGCTGCCCGCCGGGCGAGCCTGCTTCCGCTACAGCCTGCGCAAGTGCGCCGGCGCCTGCTGCGGCGTGGAGCCGGCGCAGGAACATGCGCGGCGGCTCGGCGCGGCGCTGGAACAGCTACGCATCGCCTGTTGGCCGTTCGCCGGGCGCGTGGCGTTGGAAGAGCAGGGCGAGACGCTGCGGCAGTACCATGTGATTCACAATTGGTTTTATCTGGGCTCGGTCAGCAGCCTGGCGCAGGCGCAGCGGTTGCAGAGCGCGGCCAGCCACTTTGACAGCGATGGCTACAAGATTTTGTGCAAGCCGCTCATCGCCGGCGATTATCGGATTATTGAGCTGCCGTAATGCCATAATGCTATCGATAACCTAAGACTTATCTGTAAATTCAGGGCATTATGCTAAAAAAGCTTGTGTCCATAATGTTGTTATGGATAATGGCGTCCCGAAGCGAAGGAACGCGCTATTAACTCAGTTGGCAGAGTGATTGGTTTTATAATGGCTTGTTTTGGCTTGAAAATTGATAGACGCGGGTTCGAGTCCTGCATAGCGCGCCAGCTTTCTTCCCTTCATCTCACCGCGCTTACCGTAAAGCGCACCCGGGTTGATTTGCACTATCGGCTCCTCGTTGGGATTTTCGGGTGTGCTTTACCGTAACCGCTGGCTTTCCTTCCTCTTTCTCTTTCGATCCTTTGCTAAACTGTAATCAGGCAGGCTTGCTGCCCGGCAACAGGAGGTCGATATGTCTCACTCCGAGCAACTGCAGGAACTCTTGCAACGCGTCGCCGCCCTCGAGGCGAGAGAGAAAGCGCTGAGCGCCGCGTCCAACGCTTATCAGGCGATTATCACCACCATGTTGGGCAATATGGAGAAGACCGAACGTGACCGGATCATCGCGATGATCGATCAGGCTCATGAAATCGCTTACGCCCGCGCCATTCAACGCAGCAACGAACCGCAAAAGCAGAAAATCAAACAGGCCGACGATGTGGCCCAGCGCATGTTCATGTTTGCGCAAGGCAAGGCCGCCCAGCCGCGCTGAATCCGAACTATAACAGTTGCCGCCATTAAGTTGGCTAACTGATCTACCCGGCGAAACTGTACTTGTGTTACTTTTAGCGGTGAGATTTGATGGCAATGCTGTTTCCAGCATAAGGTTGTAACGATGGACGCGATTAAAAGCATCTTGGTTAAAGAGATTGAACAGATCAATCGGCGCGAAGGGCGTGACGGCAAGCCGCGCTTCAACAGCGAATTCGCCCGCACTCACCGCTATCTGTGCCTTGCCATGTTCGCCGGTTATTTCGCGGTGATCGCCGTGATGTACCAGGTGCCGTACATGGGGATATATGCCTTCCTGGGCTTCACCGCTTTCGTGCTGTTCATGTTCGCCATGCTGCTGATAGAGATCCGGCCGGTATACCGCTTCGAGGACATCGGGGTGCTGGATCTGCGGGTTTGCTACAACGGCGAATGGTACTTTACCCGCGCGCTGTCGCCTTATGCGGTGCAGCAGCTGCTGGATGAGCCGTCTATCGGCGCCGCGCTGAAACAGAAGATGCGGGTGATCATCGGCAACAAGGGCGAAATCGACTTCTACGACGTGTATGACATGGCCTACGGAAAAAAGCCGCAGGATGAGCCACCGCAGCTGGCGGCGGCAAACTGAAAGGTTTCCGGCCGGCGGCTTGTCGATTATACTCAGCGTTTGAACGTGAAGCAGAGTGAGGACCAAGCGATGAGTGATGATATTTTCGATTTTGATATCGATGCCGAACTGGCGAAAGCCGAAGAAAAAGCGGCGCAGAAGGTAAAAGAGGTCCCTGAGTTCCTCGAAGACGAAGCGGACTGCGAAGGTTGCAAGATCTGATCGCCTGACCCATAAAAAAAACCGCCGCGGCGGTTTTTTTTATCTCTGAGCGTCGGGCGGTATCAATCCAGCACGAATCCCCAGATGAGGAACGCCGCCACCAGAATCAGGCAAAGCGCGGACACCGTCACCAGTATTTTCCCCAGAATGTCTTTTTCTTGTTCCCGCTGCGTCACGTTGAAATTATCCAATTAAAAGTCTATGGACCAAACCGGCGATGCTGAGATCGAGCGCCGCTACGCCCAGCGCCATGATCATCATCACCGAAAGAAATCGAGTCTTGCCGTTCACATCCCTAATCCCTGTTGGCGCCGCTGTTAAATTGTTTTTATATCAACCGGATATAATTTAGCGACGCCGTACTTCATGCATCATGATAGTGATTAAGAACGTTCTTAAGGCCAGAAGTTCCCTCGTCTGGTAACGCAGCCGGTGCGGCAGCGTCAGTCGGTTACAATCCGCACGCCTATCTTGCTGACTTGATTGCCGTCCATTTCGGCGATGGTCCAGGTCAGGCCGTCCCATTCCACCTGGTCGCCGATCACCGGTTCGCCGCCAATCAGCTGAATGACGAACTGGCCAAGCGTCTGCTGCTCGTCCACGTCGTCCTGCAGATTGAGGCCATAAAGCTGCGAGATGTCGCTTAAACGGGCGTCGGATTGCAGGATAAAGTCACCGAAGAAGCGCTCGTCGAGCGTCACGGCCGGCGCCTGGCTGAACAGCTTGCCGAGGATCGGCAGGTCGTGCTCATGACCGATGACGCACAGAATATCGTTCTCCCGCAGGCGGGTACTGCCGCTAGGGTGCAGCAGCTCTTTGCCGCGGAACAGGGCGGCAATGCGGGTGTTGGGCGGCATTCTCAGCTCACGCAGCGCCGCGCCGACGCACCAGTTTTCCGCCGAAAGCTGATAAACGAACTGTTCCCACTGGTTCTCCGGGTGCACATCCAACCCAACGCGGGAGATAGGCGTCAGCGCCGGCGGCACGATCACCTTGGCTTTTTTGGCGGCAAACGACAGCGTGGTGCCTTGCAGCAGCAGGGAGACCAGCACCACGAAGAACGCCACGTTGAAGAACAGCTGGGCGTTGGGCAGCCCGGCCATCATCGGGAACACCGCCAGGATCACCGGCACCGCGCCGCGCAGGCCGACCCAGGAAATAAAGCCGCGTTCGCGCAGGGTAAAGCTTCGGAACGGCAGCAGGCCGATAAACACCGACAGCGGGCGGGCAAACAGGATCATCCAAAGCGACAACAGCAGGGCAGGGATGGCGATCGGCAGCAGCTCGTGCGGGTTGAGCAGCAGGCCGAGCACCAGGAACATGCCGATCTGGCTGAGCCAGGCCAAGCCGTCGAAGGTTTGTACGATGCCGTGACGGTTGCGGATCGGCCGATTGCCCAGCAGCAGGCCGCACAGGTACACCGCCAGAATGCCGCTGCCGTCCAGCGCGGTGGTCAGCGCGAAAATAAGAATGCCGCCGCTCACCGCCAGCAGCGGATAGAGGCCGTCCGCCAGTTTGATGTGGTTGATCAGCGTCAGCAGCAGCCAGCCGCCGCCCAGACCGAAGACGATGCCCATGCCGAACTGCTGCATCAGATGCAGCGGGAAGGTCCAGCTCAGCGCGGTTTCCCCGGCGGCGATCATCGCAATCAGCGTGATGGTGAGAAACACCGCCATCGGATCGTTGCTGCCGGACTCGATCTCCAGCGTGGCGCTGACGCGCTCGTTCAGGCCTTTGCCGCCCAGCAGCGAGAAGACCGCGGCGGCGTCGGTGGAACCGATAATGGCGCCGATCAACAGCCCCTGCAGCAGATCGAGATTGAACAGCCAGGCGGCGGCCATGCCGGTCAGGCCGGCGGTGATCACCACGCCAATGGTGGCAAGAGACAGCGCCGGCCACAGGGCGACGCGGAAAGAGCTGACCCGGGTGCGCATGCCGCCGTCGAGCAGGATCACCGCCAACGCGAGGTTACTGACCAGGTAAGCGACCGGATAATTGCTGAAGACGATGCCGCCGGGGCCGTCGACGCCGGCCAACATGCCGATCGCCAGGAAGATCACCAGGATCGGAATGCCGAGCCGGGAAGAAAATGAGCTGAGCAGAATGCTTGCCCCCACCAGCACGGCACCGATGACGAACAAACTGTTAATGGTGCTGGCATCCAAAATATCGTTCTCCTGAGGCTGGGGGATAGGGGGCACTGCGCGTGTGTCGATGATAGCGTGTTTAGTGGGTAAAACGCCAAGGCTGATTGCGAAAACAACCGATCAATTATTGCCCTTTGGTGTGATTAACCGAAGAAAGTGAGGAGAAGAGAGAGAATCCTGCCTTTTATCCAACATTATCAGGCTGCTGTATTTCGGCTTTGGCAACAATGGCCGATCGTGGCTGAGGGAAAAACCATTAAGCCCGCGTAGGCAGGCTTAATGGTTTGCAGGCGCGGTAGGGTTAGTGGTCGAGCGATTCCAGCGCCCGTTTGATCAGCTCGCTGGCCAACTTGCTTTCCGTTTCGGAAATGCCGTCGAGATTGAAGTTGGAGAGTTCAGTGACCAAAATGCTGCGTTCTTTGCCGCTGATTGAGGCGTCCAGCGCGGACAGCAGCCTGCCGAGGATCTTCAGCAGGGTGGCGTTTTCCACTTCGGCTTCCTGAGCCGGGGTCTTCTTATCAGTCATTCAAAATCCTCTCTGTCGTGACGGAAGGGAGATGCAGCTAACGCCATCGAATGAATTAAACGATCGCGCAGCCCTTCGGGGGTGTTGAGCCCAATCACTACCGTAAGGCAGGGATCCGGATTTCTACTTATGCATCGCAGTTATAACGATTAGGGTATGTATTCAGCCGTATCACTTTGCCCTAACGGACGGCGCCAGGCTGAGCAATGTGTGCTTTGCATGCAAACCACCAGTATAGGCTTTTTGCACGACGGCAAGATGACAGGAAACCCCTGCAAACGATCGGGTTTGCAGGGGCGCAAGGTTATTGCGGCTTACCGGAGAACAAGAAGCGCAGCACCGGAATACGCTTGTGCAGTTCATATAAAGCGAAGGCCAGCGAGAACACAAACAGCAGGCCCAGCAAGAATCCCAACAGGTTGTTGCCGATATAAGGCGTCACGAAAGCGCCATATATCAGGGTCAACGGGTGGTGCACCAGATATATAAACAGTGAGGCATTGACCAGATAGGTGATGCGCGGCGAGTGATAATTCAGCAGGTTATGCCCGAAAGAGAACACCACGTTGGTCATCAGGATCCCCATTAGGGTTTTGATCACCACTTCCAGCTCGAACATATAGCTGCTGTGCGCCAACAGCTTTTGATTCAGCATATATGCGATAAACAGCAGCAGCGAGCCGAGCAGCGCCAGCGGCGAGCGACGCAGAAAAATCTCCTTAAGCCACACGTACTTAAACGCATAAGCGCCGAGGATGAAGAACGGCAGGTAGAACATCGTCTCCATCACCACGAAATTGAACAGGCCGTTGGATAATAGCTGCGGCGCGACAATTAAAATAATACGGTGCGCGGCCGAATAGCATACCGCATAAATAAAGAAAAACAGTGAGATGTTTCCTAATCCACGCAGTCTGTTTATTAACGCCGGAATATGCTCACGAGTTTGACGCTTGATTTTACGGAACAGATAAAAGCAGGCACAGGTTAACAACGACAGCGTCAATAAGAACCACAGATGAGAAACCAATTCCCAAACTGTTACATTTATTTTCTGATAGAGAGAAAATTCATCCCAGCCGTTTAATTTATCGGTGAAATATTTCAGCATGAAAAACTGCGGCACCGTAATTAGCGGGATGGAGCTTAACAGCGGGATCGCCACCCGCTCCAGCCTGACCTTCAGCCACTGGTGGCGCTCGTAGCGCTCGTAAAGCATGTAGGAGAAGTAGCCGGATATCACGAAGAACACCTGCATGCGAAAAGCGTGGATGAAGTCGTTCAGCACCGTGAGCGAGAAGGAGGGGGACGCGCTGTTCACCGCCCAGGCATGGCTGGAATAAATCAGGGAGAGGTGAAACGGAATCCCGAGCAACATCAAATAGGCTCGGATCGAATCGAGGAAAAACTCGCGCTGTTTGCTGCCTTTAGTCATAGATTACCGCTGGTGATTTAATCGGGTGCTCATTAACACGCTTAATAAGTCGTCAAACGTTAAATTGTTATCCGAAACCCTACTATAGCCCCCCGCATTTTTCCATAGCGTCTTGTTGCGCGGCTTGCTACGCTGGTGTTCCATCAGCTGCTTAAACAATGAGCCGTAAACATGAACCATCCATTTATCATGTTGTCGGAAAGCTGAGTAATCCATTAATATGGATTTAAATGATTTGAGCACACGAATAGGGGGGGATGTGCTAGTTAATATATTATCCGGACAACCACGCGCCGCGAGCGTTCGTTGGTTAGGTGCTACCGTATTGTTCACGCTGTTCAGTTCGCCGGCATGGGCCTTTTCTATTGATGATGTGGCCAAGCAGGCGCAGGATCTGGCCGCGAAAGGTTTCGAAGCCCCGAAGAGCAACCTTCCTTCTCAGTTCCGCGAGATGAAGTTCGCAGACTATCAGCAGATTCAGTTCAATCACGATAAAGCCTATTGGAGCAAGCTGAAAACCCCTTTCAAGCTTGAGTTTTATCATCAGGGGATGTACTTCGACACGCCGGTGAAAATCAATGAAGTCACTTCCACCAGCGTAAAACAGATCAAGTACAGCCCGGATTACTTCAACTTCGGTTCGGTCAAACACGACCCTGAATCGGTGAAAAACCTCGGCTTTGCCGGCTTCAAGGTGATCTACCCGATCAACAGCGCCGACAAAAACGATGAGATCATGAGCCTGCTGGGCGCGAGCTATTTCCGCGTGGTGGGTAAAGGGCAGGTTTACGGGCTTTCCGCTCGCGGCCTGGCTATCGATACCGCTTTGCCATCTGGCGAAGAGTTCCCGCGTTTCCGCGAATTCTGGGTTGAGCGTCCGAAGCAGGGCGACAAACACCTGGTGATCTACGCGTTGCTGGATTCCCCGCGCGCCACCGGCGCTTACCGTTTCACGGTGATCCCGGGCCGCGACACCACCGTGGACGTCGAGTCTAAAGTGTTCCTGCGCGACAAGGTGGGCAAACTTGGCCTGGCGCCGCTGACCAGCATGTACCTGTTCGGGCCGAACCAGCCGTCGCCGACGCTGAACTATCGCCCGGCGTTGCACGACTCCAACGGTCTGTCTATCCATGCCGGCAACGGCGAGTGGATCTGGCGCCCGCTGAACAATCCTAAACACCTGTCCGTCAGCACCTATACCGTCGAGAACCCGAAAGGCTTCGGTCTGCTGCAGCGCGGCCGCAACTTCAAGGATTACGAAGATCTGGACGATCGTTACGATCTGCGCCCGAGCGCCTGGATCGAACCGAAGGGCGACTGGGGTAAAGGCAAGGTCGAACTGGTGGAGATCCCGACGGCGGATGAAACCAACGACAATATCGTGGCGTTCTGGACGCCGGATACGCTGCCGGAAGCCAAAAAGCCGCTGACGCTGAGCTACCGTCTGAACTTCACCCGCGACGAAGATAAACTGCATTCGCAAGACATCGCCTATGTGGCGCGGACCATGCGTTCGACCGGTGACGTGAAGCAGTCCAACCTGATTCGCGAGCCTGACGGCAGCGTGGCCTTCCTGGTCGACTTCGTCGGCCCGGTGCTGAAAGGGCTGGACGCCAACACCCCGGTCGCTTCTCAGATCAGCATCGGCGACAACGGTGAAATGGTAGAAAACAACGTCCGCTATAACCCAGTGACCAAAGGCTGGCGCCTGACGGTACGTCTGAAAGTAAAAGACGACAAGAAGCCGGTAGAAATGCGCGCAGCGCTGGTCAATGGCGATAAGACTCTGTCGGAAACCTGGAGCTATCAGCTACCTGCCAATGAATAAGCCTACTCAACCCGCCCAGGATTATCTTGCGGCGCTGCCTCTGACCGCCGAGCGGTCGGAGGCGCTCAACCCTCACACGGCGGATGACGCTCAGGCACTGGAGGCGCTCCATCGGCAGATGGGCGCCGCCGACGCCAACGTCAACAGCCTGTCGGCGGATGACGTGGCGTTGGCCTCGGTCAAACCGCGCATCGAAAGCGCCTGGCCGGATGCGGTCAGCGATGACGATTTCGACACCGACGCCGAAGGGCGCGCCATTCTGAAGGCGACGCCGCCGATCAAACGAACCACCATGTTCCCGGAAGCCTGGCGTACCAACCCGGTGGCGCGCTTCTGGGATTCTCTGCTGGGGCGTTCGCCGCACAATCGGCACTCCACCCAAGAGGAGGCCGAGGCCGAGAACCGCTGGCGCGTTGTCGGTTCCATGCGCCGCTATGTGCTGCTGGTGCTGATGCTGGTGCAGACCGGCATCGCCACCTGGTACATGAAAACCATCTTGCCTTATCAGGGCTGGGCGCTGATCGATCCTATCGCCATGCTGGATCAGGATCTGATGCAGTCGGTGCTGCAACTGCTGCCTTATGTGCTGCAAACCGGCATTCTGATCCTGTTCGCCGTACTGTTCTGCTGGGTCTCGGCCGGTTTCTGGACCGCGCTGATGGGCTTCCTGCAGCTGCTGATCGGCAAAGACAAATACAGTATTTCCTCCACCATCAAGGGCGATGAGCCGATCAATCCGGCGCACCGCACCGCGCTGATCATGCCGATCTGTAACGAAGACGTCGAACGCGTGTTCGCCGGCCTGCGTGCGACCTATGAGTCCGTCGCCGCCACCGGTCAGCTGGAACACTTCGATATCTACGTGCTGAGCGACAGCTACGATCCGGACATCTGCGTGGCGGAGCAAAAGGCGTGGATGGAGCTGTGCCGCGATGTCGACGGCCACGGCCGCATCTTCTATCGCCGCCGCCGCCGTCGCGTAAAACGCAAGAGCGGCAACATCGACGACTTCTGCCGTCGTTGGGGCGGTGAGTACAGCTACATGGTGATCCTGGACGCCGACAGCGTGATGAGCGGCGAATGCCTCACCGGGCTGGTGCGTTTGATGGAAGCCAACCCGAACGCCGGCATCATCCAGTCCGCGCCGAAGGCGTCCGGTATGGATACCCTGTATGCGCGCGTGCAGCAGTTCGCTACCCGCGTTTACGGGCCGCTGTTTACCGCCGGCCTGCATTTCTGGCAGCTGGGCGAGTCGCACTACTGGGGCCATAACGCCATCATCCGCGTGAAGCCGTTTATCGAGCACTGTGCGCTGGCGCCGCTGCCGGGCGAGGGTTCCTTCGCCGGTTCAATCTTGTCGCACGACTTCGTTGAAGCGGCGCTGATGCGCCGCGCCGGCTGGGGCGTGTGGATCGCTTACGATCTGCCGGGCAGTTACGAAGAGCTGCCGCCAAACCTGCTGGACGAGCTGAAACGCGACCGTCGCTGGTGCCACGGCAACCTGATGAACTTCCGCCTGTTCCTGGTGAAAGGCATGCACCCGGTGCACCGCGCGGTGTTCCTGACCGGCGTCATGTCCTACCTGTCGGCGCCGCTGTGGTTCATGTTCCTGGCGCTCTCCACCGCATTGCAGGTGGTGCACACCCTGATGGAGCCGCAATACTTCCTGCAGCCGCGGCAGCTGTTCCCGGTCTGGCCGCAGTGGCGGCCCGAGCTGGCGATAGCGCTGTTCTCCACCACGCTGGTGCTGTTGTTCCTGCCGAAGCTGCTCAGCATCGTGCTGATCTGGGCCAAGGGCGCGAAAGAGTACGGCGGGGCGTTCCGTCTGTTCATTTCGATGCTGATGGAAATGCTGTTCTCGGTGCTGCTGGCGCCGGTGCGCATGCTGTTCCATACCGTGTTCGTGGTGAGCGCTTTCCTCGGTTGGGAAGTGGTGTGGAATTCGCCGCAGCGTGACGATGACGATACGCCTTGGGGCGAAGCGTTCCGCCGCCATGGCTCGCAGATGTTGCTGGGCCTGGTGTGGGCCGGCGGCATGGCGTGGCTGGATCTGCGCTTCCTGTGGTGGCTGTCGCCGATCGTGTTCTCGCTGATCCTGTCGCCGTTCGTGTCGGTGCTGTCGAGCCGCGCGACGCTGGGCATGAAGAGCAAACGCGCCAAGCTGTTCCTGATCCCGGAAGAGTACAACCCGCCGCGCGAGCTGCTGGCGACGGAAGAGTACCTGCATCTCAATCGCAACCGCGCGCTGACCAACGGCTTTATGCATGCGGTGGTCAACCCGTCCTTCAACGCGCTGGCGACGGCGTTGGCGACGGCGCGTCACCATCTGCGCGCTACCCTCGATCGCAACCGCGAGGAACGGGTGAACGAAGCGCTGCAGCTGGGGCCGGAGAAGCTGGTGAAGGGCAAACGTCTGGAGCTGCTGAGCGATCCGGTCACGCTGGCTCGTCTGCACCAGCGCGTCTGGCTGTTGCCGGAAGGCGCTGCCTGGCGTGAGCACTATCAGCAGTTGCCGCACAACCCGCTGGCACACCCAACGGGTCGACGTTAATCGCTGAACGGTAACGCTCAGACGGGGAATGCGCATGGCGCGTTCCCCGTTTTTTTTTACCTTTTGCTTACGCGCGCCGGTACCGGTGGAGAAAGGGAACTGTGATAGACTGCGGCCGATGCGTTGTTCACTCGCGAAACAACCCTTTGCTCAGAGTCAATGTCGTGAAGCTCTCTTCCTACCTTCGGCTGGCCTGCGTGGCGGCCGGCGTGATGGTCTTAACCGGTTGCGGCAGCATCATCAGCCGCACCGTGCCCGGCGCGGGGCATGGCCACCAGTACTATCCCGGCGTGCAGTGGGATTTGCGCGATACGCCCTGGCGTTACGTCACGGTGATAGACGTGCCGCTGTCGATGGTGGTGGACACCTTTATGCTGCCGTTCGATGCGCAGCATGGCCCCTATGAATAAACCTGCTCAGCGGGTGGCGAACACCACCAGCTGATAGCCTTTCTGCCCGCAATGGAAAGGTGCCAGCGCCGTCATGCCCAACCCTTGCACATGAGCGGCCAACGAATGCGGATTGTCGTCGTCGATAAACAGCGCGCCCACGTCGTAGTCATGACGGGTGTGCGCTTTGACGGCGGCGTAGAGGCGTTTCAGCACGCCTTTGCCGCGCCAGGCGGCGTCGAGGCAAACCGGGCCGTAGAGAAACACCCGCTGCTCACTCAGCGCCCGCCCGGCGAAGGACTGCGTGGCGAGCGTCGCCAGCATCGCATCCACCACCGGCGGCCGCGGTTGCACGTCGGCGGGCATCAGGCAAACAAACCCGGCCAGTTGGCCCTCCTGTTCGGCCACTAGTATGCCGATGCCGCGGTTGATCGCCGTCAGCTGCGCCTCATTCATGCGCGATACGATAAATCCCTGTCGTTTGTGGCGCTCGTCGAGCGCTTCCGGCACGTTTTCCCCCTGCAGCTGCAAAATGGCGGGGTAGTCGGTAGAGCGAGCCCGGCGGATAATCATGCTGCCTCCTTGGCGATAAAAACGTGGTGCGGGTTAACGTTCATCCCATTCATCGGCCGCGGCCTGGCCTTCTTCGGTATCCAGCGGCGGCTCAAGCTGGAAGTCGCCTTCTTCCCATTCGTACAGGGTATTTTCGTCTATCCACTCGGCGGTGATCTCCACCTCGTCGTAGTCACCGTCGAATATCGCCTGCGCCGCCGCACCGCTGCGCAGCGGCAGGCATTCCACCGCTTCGCCTTCTTCTTCGAAGAACTCGGCCTGCCACATCGTGTCGCCATCCTGCATCACGTACTTTTGCAGATTGAACTGCTGCGGCACCGGCGGTTCGTCATCGCCGCCGCCTTCGGCGGTGTCGATAAACTCTTCACGTGCGGCCTCGATGGCTTCTTCCAGGGTTGCATACAGGCTCATGTTCGCCTCCGTTGACAATGAGAGTAGAGCGCCCGGCGCATTGCCGGTGCGGTGGGATAAACGTCAAAACTAATTGTTGTCTCACTGGCGCAGGATGCAAATTTTTTTGTTGTCCGCTTTGCGACGACGGTTGTCCGCAAAGCGGGAGAAGAGGAGGCGATGGCGGGAAATAATGGCGCTATCGTTCACTCAGTTGCCAGGAGAAGCCCATGTTAATCGACCCTTCAAGCAAATACCGACCGTTCCCGCCGGTGACATTACCGGATCGTCAGTGGCCTTCGCGTACCCTGCGGCAGGCGCCGCGCTGGTGCTCCAGCGATCTGCGCGACGGCAACCAGGCGCTGGCGGAGCCGATGGATAACGCGCGCAAGCGCGAATTCTATCAATTGTTGTTGCAGTGCGGTTTCAAAGAGATTGAGGTGGCTTTCCCTTCGGCGTCGCAAACGGATTTCGATTTTGTGCGCACGCTGATCGACGAGCAACTGATCCCGCACGACGTCACGATTCAGGTGCTGACGCAGTCGCGAGACGATCTGATCGATCGTACCTTCGAGGCGCTGCTGGGGGCACCACGGGCAATCGTGCATCTGTACAACGCCACGGCGCCGATGTTTCGCGACATCGTGTTCCGTCAGGATAAGGCCGCAACCGTGGCGCTGGCGGTGAACGGCGCGCGGCGCATTCGCCGGCATTGCGAGGCTCAGCCCGATACCGCCTGGTGCTTCGAGTATTCGCCGGAAACCTTCTGTTTTACTGAATTAGAGTTCGCGCTGGAGATCTGCGAAGCGGTGGCGGAGGTGTGGCAACCGGGGCCGCAGCGGCCGATGATCATCAACCTGCCGGCGACGGTGGAAGTGAGTACGCCCAACGTGTATGCCGATCAGATTGAGTGGTTCTGCCGTCACTTCAGCCGTCGCGCCGATGTGGCGATCAGCGTACATCCGCATAACGATCGCGGTACCGGCGTGGCCTGCGCGGAGCTGGCGCTGTTGGCCGGTGCCGATCGGGTCGAAGGCTGCCTGTTCGGCAACGGAGAGCGTACCGGCAACGTCGATCTGGTCACGCTGGCGTTGAATCTCTATACCCAAGGCGTGGCGCCGGGCCTGGACTTCAGCCGCCTGAAACAGGTGGTGGAAGTGGTGGAGCAGTGCAATCAGCTGCCGGTGCATCCTCGCCATCCTTATGCCGGTGAGCTGGTGTTTACCGCCTTCTCCGGTTCGCATCAGGATGCGATCAAAAAAGGTTTCGCCGCGCAACGGCAGCGACAAGATGGCTGGTGGCAAGTGCCTTACCTGCCGCTCGATCCTGCCGATGTCGGCTGCAGCTATGAGGCGGTGATCCGGGTCAACAGCCAGTCCGGTAAAAGCGGGGCTGCCTGGCTACTGGAACAAAATCATGGGCTCGCGTTGCCGCGCGGTTTGCAGATTGATTTCAGCCAGGTGGTGCAGCGTGCGACCGACGGCAGCGGGAAGGAAATGAGCGGCGCACAGCTGTGGCGCTTATTCCGCGACACCTATGGGTTGGTGGAGCAGCCGTGCTTGCAGCTGTTGAGCTACCAGACGGAAAGTCATGGGGTAGAGGCCTACAGCTTCAACGCGCGAGTTGCCTGCGAGGGAGAGCCACTGCGTCTGCAGGGGACCGGCAACGGTCTGCTTTCCAGCGCGGTGGATGCACTGCGCCAGCGCTTCGGCTTGCCGCTGGCGATCGAGGATTACCACGAGCACACGCTGGGGCATCAGAGCGACAGCCGAGCGGTGGCCTATATCCGCTGTACGCTGCCGCAAGGTGAGGCGACCTACGGCGTAGGCATCGACGTTGACTCCGCCAGCGCTTCGCTGCAGGCGCTGTTCAACGTTGCCGGGCGCTATCTGTCGTCGGCGCGGCTCGGCTGAAATAGTCGCTGGGCGCGACCCCCAATAACCGGCGGAACATGGCGCTGAACGCGCTGGGGCTGTCATAGCCAAGATCCAGCGCCACTTCCAACACCGAGCGGCCGGTCGCCAGCGCGTTCAACGCCGCCAGCAAACGGGCGCGTCGCACCCAATCACTAAAATGCAGCCCGGTTTCTCGCTGGAAGCGCCGCGACAGGGTGCGTCCGCTGACGCTGAGCTGAGCGGCCGCCTGTTCCAGCGTCCAGGGCTGTGCCAGCGTGGCCTGAATATGGCGGCACAGGGCAAGCAGTGAGGCCTCACGCGGTTCGGGCAGGTGCAGTGGCAGGATCGGCAGCATTCTCAACTCATCCAGGATCAGTTCCATCACGCGCTCATCGCGCCCGCCGCTTGGATAGCCGGGCGCAATCTCCATCGCACAGATAATCAACTCGCGCAACAGCGGCGAAACCTGCACCACCTGGCATTGGGCCGGCAGATCGGCGCGCGCCAACGGATCGACGAACAGCGTCCTGGCCGCCACCTGGCCGGTGATGCGCAGGCTGTGCACCATTTTCGCCGGTACCCAGACGCCGCGGCCGGGTGGCACCACCCAACTGCCGAGCCGGGTCGTGACCTGCACTACGCCGCTCAGGCTGTGAATCAGCTGCGCGCAGTTATGGTAGTGATCCGGCTCGCTGTCGCCGTGGCGATAATCCTTGGCCAACGGCCGGACGGGCTGATCGATCGGCAGAACGTCATGAAACAGCAGCATCGTTAGCGGCCTCCGCGCGGCAAAAAGGGGGATGACAGCATGCCATGCGGCGCGGTTCCACACCAGCCTGTGGCACGCGGCAGATGAATAGTTTATAAAATGATATTATATAATTTTATAAATTGATTGGAGGTGTGATGGATATTGACGCGATGCGCAAGGCGGCGGCGCAGGCCGGCGCGATGCTGCGCACCTTGGGCAATGAAGATCGGCTGCTGCTGCTGTGTCGACTCAGCCAGGGCGAGATGGCAGTGAGCGAGCTGGCGCAGGCGCTGGCTATCCGCCAGCCGACATTGTCCCAACAGCTTGGCGTGCTGCGCGAGGAGGGGCTGGTCTCCACCCGGCGAGCCGGCAAGCAGATTTACTATGCGGTGGCCGATGCCAAAGCGTTGGCGCTGCTAACGACCCTGTATCAACTGTATTGCCCACAGCCGGAGAACCGCGATGACCATTGACTGGCAACACTTCACGCCCTATTCCGCGCTCGCGGGCGGGGCCATTATCGGCGGTGCGGTAGCGCTGCTGCTGCTGTTCAACGGCCGCATCGCCGGCATCAGCGGCATTACCGGCGGCTTATTGAGCGCGGGCGGCCGGGAGCGGGGCTGGCGCGCCGCATTTCTTGGCGGGTTGCTGATTTCTCCCTGGCTGTATGCTGCGGCGGCGGCTTTGCCTCCTGGTGAGATCGCGGCCGGCAGCGGCTGGCTGGCGATCGCGGGGCTGTTGGTGGGGGTGGGTACCCGATTGGGCAGCGGCTGCACCAGCGGGCACGGCGTGTGCGGCGTCGCGCGGTTGGCACCGCGATCGTTGGCCGCCACGGCGGTGTTTATGCTGCTGGGCTTTACGACCGTGTGGCTGATGCGCCATCTGCTGGGAGGGTGAAGATGCTTAAGTCTCTGTTGGCGCTGCTGAGCGGCGTGATTTTCGGTCTGGGGTTAATTATCGCCGGCATGGCCAATCCGGCCAAAGTACTGGCGTTTCTCGATATTACCGGACAGTGGGATCCTTCGCTGGCGTTGGTGATGGTTGGGGCGATTGCAGTGGCGGCGCCGGCCTTTATGTGGGCGCGCCGACGCCAGCGGAGCCTGTTGGGGGAACCGCTGCAGATCCCGGCCGCCGGGCGTGTGGATCGCCGTTTGCTGGTGGGCAGCGCGCTGTTCGGCATCGGTTGGGGCATGGCGGGCATTTGCCCTGGCCCGGCCTGGGTGTTGGCGGGGGCGGAAATACAACGGGTATGGCCGTTCCTGCTGGCGATGCTGGCGGGCATGGCGCTGTATGAGATTATCATGAGGTGGAGGCGTTCATGTCGATAGCCAAGGCGGTGCTGCGCATTGCGCGCCCGACCGATCGGTTGCAAGAGATTGCCACGCTGTATTGCCGCGGGTTGGGGTTTGAAAGGCTAGGCGAGTTTGTCGATCATCAGGGCTTTGACGGCATTATGATCGGGCATCCGCAGCATGCCTACCATCTGGAGTTCACGCAGCATCGCGGGGTGCGGGTCGGGCAGGCGCCGACGCAGGATCATCTGCTGGTGTTTTACCTGCCGGATGAGAACGAATGGCGAGCCGGGTGTGAGCGGATGCGGGCGGCGGGATTCTTGGCGGTCGTCGCCTATAACCCCTATTGGGATAGGGCGGGGCAAACCTTTGAAGATCCTGACGGCTACCGGGTGGTCCTGCAACATCAGGCCTGGCAAGCATAAAAAAAACCGGCGCCTCGAGCGCCGGTTTGCGAGATAAAAACGGGTTATCCGTCAGGCGTTGGTCGCCGGTTTTTGCGCGCTCTTGGACTGGGTATTTTCCAGCATGCGGCGAATCGGCACGATCAGCACGATCAGCACGGCGGCGCAGATCAGCAGCGCGACGGAGCAGCGAGCGAACAGATCCGGCAGCATATCCAGCTGGTCGGCCTTGACGTGGCCGCCGATCAGGCCGGCGGCCAGGTTGCCCAGCGCGCTGGCGCAGAACCACAGCCCCATCATTTGCCCGCGCATTCTCTCCGGCGCCAGCAGCGTCATGGTGGCCAGCCCGATCGGGCTCAGGCACAGTTCACCCAGCGTCAGCATCAGGATACTGCCCACCAGCCACATCGGCGATACGCCGGCGCCGCCGTTGCTGAGCACATTCTGCGCGGCCAACATCATCAGGCCGAAACCGCCGGCGGCGCACAGGATACCGATCACGAACTTGGTGATGCTGCTCGGACGCACGTTATTGCGCGCCAGCGCAGGCCAGGCCCAGCTGAACACCGGCGCCAGCAGGATGATGAACAGGGCGTTGATCGACTGGAACCACACCGCCGGGATCTCGAAGCCGCCGACCATGCGATTGGTGTAATCGTTGGCGAACAGGTTGAACGAGGTCGGCTTCTGTTCAAACGCCGACCAGAAGAACGCGGCGGAGATCAGCAGAATGAAGCACACCAGCAGGCGTGCACGCTCTTTGCGGCTCAGGCCGGCAAAGGCGAACAGGTAGATGAAATACAGGGTGACCGACGCGGCGATGACGTACACCAGCACGCTGGCTACCTCAACCGGGTTGATGACGATGGTGCCCTGAGCGATCAGCACGATGACCGCAGCCAGGACTACCGCCAATGCCAGCAGCCAGGCGCCGACGCCTTTTTTCTTCGCGACCGGGCTGTTCCAGGTGGAATCCAGGCCCACTTCGCGGTCATAGCGTTTCATCGCCGGTACGGCGAACACCCGGAAAATCACCAGCGCCACCAGCATCCCGATACCGCCGATGCCGAAGCCCCAGTGCCAGCCGTGTGATTTGATCAGCCAGCCGGAGATCAACGGGGCGATGAACGAACCGATGTTGATGCCCATGTAGAACAGCGAGAAACCGCCGTCGCGGCGCGCATCGCCTTTCTTGTACAGCGTGCCGACCATCACCGAGATACAGGTCTTGAACAGGCCGGAACCGAGCACGATGAACATCAGGCCGATGAAGAACAGGTTGGTGCCCATCACCGCGGACAGGGCGATCGACAGGTGACCGAGGGCGATCAGGATAGACCCGTACCAGACGGCCTTGCGTTGGCCGAGCCAATTGTCCGCCAGCCAGCCGCCCGGCAGTGCCGCCAGGTACATGCTGCCGGCGAAAATGCCGACGATCGCCGACGCGTTCTCACGCGCCAGACCCAGGCCGCCGTCGTACACGGTGGCGGCCATAAACAGGATCAGCAGCGGACGGATGCCGTAGAACGAAAAGCGTTCCCACATTTCGGTGAAGAACAGAGAACCCAGCGGATAGGGATGGCCGAAGAAGGTCCGGCTTTCTGACTTATTGACAGAGGATTGCATAACGATTTCCCAATAAAAAGGCGCTGCATGGCTGCAGCCCGTACTGTGGTTGTATGTGTATTTAATGAAGGCGATCCGCCCAATGCGGATTACCCGACAAAACCGCGGCTGCAACGCTGATAAACCGTGGAAAGCGTGCTGACCTTTTTTCACTTGGCCGATGGTTCACATCTGGCGTGATATTATTTAACCATTTGATAACTGGTCGTTGGCTTTGTCTAGTACCTGTATCCCATTTTTTAGACGAAAAGTCGACAAGCATCTCCTTTTCTGGTTTTTCTGTTGGTTGTGGCGGGAATATGATTGACAGCGGGTTTTATGCGCTGAAAGTTAATTAATTGTTGATAAACAAGATGTTGAGGTAAGAATGTTCCGAGTGGGCCGAAAATTCGCAGGCCCGAAGGAAGCATTATTAAAAGTAGGGGAAACGCGGCGTTGATCCGGCCAATGGCGGAAATTGGCGATAAATGCAGCTATTGTTCTTCCTGCAGCGTGTCTTCCCGCATGTAGCCCGGCCGCCGCCGCAGACACCACCAGGAATAACCGGCGTTGAACAGCACCACCAAAGCGGTGACGCCGAAGACTGCACGAAAACCGTAGCCGGCGGAGACCGCGGCGCCAAGCAATGGGCCGCTGACGTTGCCGACGTCACGGAACGACTGGTTATAGCTGAAAATGCGGCCGGCCACCTGATTGGTGCAGTTGTAAATCAGCAGCGTCTGTACCGCCGGCAGCAGCGCGCCGTCGGCCGCCCCCAGCAGAAAGCGCAGCACCCCGAGCTGCCACGGCGTTTGCACGAAGGCCATCGGGATCAGCAACAGCACCGAGACGATCAGCATACATATCAGAATGCGCTCCGGGCCGATGCGATCGCCCAGCTTGCCCAGCCGTGGAGCGCTCATCAACGCCGCGACGCCGGGCACCGAGGCGATCAGCCCGCTGATAAACGCCAGGTTATGGGTGGCGCCGGCCAGATCGCGCACATACAGCGTCAGGATCGGCGCAATCGAGCCGGTGGCAATCTGGATAATCATGGTAGTCACGAACAGGCTGAGCACCAGCTTCGGGTTTTTGAGCGAGGCAAACACCTGCCGTGCGTGCAACATGTCGCGTTTTTGTACCGGGGTGAACTGCTCTTTGACATACAGCAGCGTCAGCACGAAGCAGACGAACAGCACCGCGGCGGTGATGTAAAACACCGGGCGCAGACCATAGAGGTCGGCCAACAGGCCGCCGATCAGCGGGCCGATCAGCGCACCGCCTACGCCACCGGTTGACAGGGTGCCGAGCGCCCAGCCGCTGCGGTTGCGTGGCACCTGGGTGGCGATCAGCGCGTTGGCGTTGGGTATGAACCCGCCAAGCAGCCCCAGCACCGCTCGCAGCGCGAGAAATTGCCAGACCGTTTGCGCCATGCCCATCAGCACCATGACGATCGCCATGCCCAATGCGGAGCGCAGCAGCATCAGTTTACGGCCGCGTCGGTCGGCCAGGGCGCCCCAGAACGGCGCGGCGATAGCGGAAAACAGGAAGGTGATGCTGAACAGCAGACCGGACCACATGTTGAGCGCCTGATGGCCGGTTACGCCCAGCGTCTCTACATACAGCGGAAGAAACGGCATCACCAGGCTGAAGGCGGCGCCGGTGAGGAAACACCCTACCCAGGCGACGAAAAGGTTGCGTTTCCAGTTAACGGGTTCTGCTGCCGAAGCCATAAATGTCCACTGCCGAAAGGTGACGCGCTTTGCCGGCGGCAAGATGAAGGGGCAAAGCGTGAAAGTTAGCTTGGTAAGTATGCGCCGCCAGCGCGGCGACGGCAAACGAGGGGACAAGGATTGGGCAAAAAATGAAATAAAGTTTTAAAAAAGACGTTTAAACCTTATTCCGCGCTTAGCGCGCGGAATTTACAGCGTTTTATAGTCCGGCCAGCGCCTCGAAACCGGCGGCGGTGGTGGTGGCGCTAAAGTCGGTGACCTCGTAGTGAGCCACGGCGTTGAAGGGATCTTCGGCCAGGATGGCGTCTAACCGCGCACGCTCAATGCCCTTGGCCAGGATCACGCCGCCGGTGCGGGGATTTTTGCGGCCGGAGGCGACGAAGGTGCCGTCCTGAAAATATTTCTTAAGCCAGGCGATGTGCCCGTCAAGGTGGCTGTCGACTTCGGCGATCGGGCGATGGTAGGTCAGGCTGACAATGTACATAGCGGCTCCAGGTTGGCGGCAAAGGCTTTACCATCCCACCCTCGCCGTCGATTCTCAAGAGGTGCGCAATAAAAAACCCGCCGGTGGCGGGTTTGCTTTATCAGTAGAGCGAAGGCTCGCCTTCCGGGCGGGTCTTGAAGCGACGATGCAGCCACATATATTGGTCAGGCGCCATCAGGATCTCTTTTTCCACCACTTTATTCATAAAGGCGGCGGCCTCGATTTCATTATCCAGCGGGAAGTTTTCCACCGCCGGTTGCATGATCAGCTCATACCCTTTGCCGTCCGGCAGGCGGCGCGGGGTGAACGGAATGATCGCCGGTTTGCCCATCCGCACCAGCACGTAGCTGCCGGTGGTGGTAGCGGCCTTGTCGACCGCGAACAGCGGCACGAAAACGCTGCTGCGCGGGCCGTAGTCGTGATCCGGCGCATACCAGATGATATCGCCCTGTTTCAGGGCGCGGATCATGCCTTTGACGTCCTTGCGATCCAGCATCGACTTGTTGGAGCGCATGCGCCCCCAGGTTTGCAGCCAGTCCATCAGCTTGTTGTCGTGCGGGCGGTAAACGCCGATGCCCGGGTTATGAATGCCGAAGATGCGCGCGCCCAGCTCCAGCGTCAAAAAGTGCAGGCCAATCAGCAGCACGCCCTGGTGGTTGTCGCGCGCCTTTTGGATGTGTTCCAGGCCGCTGACCTTGAACCAGCGCTCGATGCGCCAGTTAGGCCAAAACCACGCCATGCCGGTTTCAAACAGCCCCATGCCGACCGATTCGAAATTCTTTACCACCAGTGCATCGCGTTCGGCCTGCGGCATGTCGGGAAAACAGAGCTCGAGGTTGCGTTGGGCGATAGCGACGCGGCGCTTGAGAAAGCGCATGGCAAACCGCCCGATCGAGGTGCCGAGCCAGTAGATGACGGGGTAAGGCAGCAACACCAGCAGATACAGCAAGCCGATGCCGACCCAGGTCAGCCAATAGCGTGGGTGCAATAAGGAGCGATTGAAAGTAGGAACTTGAGTCATGGGTTCTCTGTTTGAATACGGTTGTTTAAGTGTAATGACAGAGTCATAGCATGGTCTGGCAGCCGGGTGAGTTCGGCCGCAAGGTTCGTTTCTGCCGTTTGTTTGCGACTATTGTGGCATTTTTCTCGTGCTCCGGGAAAACACAACGCATTAAAATCCCCTTTTCGGCGTTAAATATGCATCAGGTGCCGGATTTTTCCACAATATTTCCCGCTAAAGGCCAACGGCAATATCATGGCCGGGCATTATTCAGGAGCAACCGTGTAGGCATGATGGTGGGGCTGCGCGGCGGCGGTTTTTCGGGTATGATGTGCGCCGCGCGCGGGCCGGCAGGCTGCGCGCGATAATCAGTCACCTCCCGAAAGACAGGAAAGTACACCATGCCAGTGTTACATAACCGAATTTCTAACGAGGAACTGAAGGCGCGCATGCTGGCGGAAACCGAGCCTCGCACCACAGTTTCTTTTTACAAATACTTCTCCATCGACGATCCCAAAGCGTTTCGCGACAGCCTGTACGTTCAGTTCGAAAAACTGAAGGTGTTCGGCCGCATCTACGTGGCGAAAGAGGGCATCAACGCGCAGATCAGCGTGCCACAGCATAATTTCGAGGCGTTCAAAGCCGCGCTGTTCGCCTCGCACCCGGCGCTGGATCAGGTGCGCCTGAACATCGCGCTGGAAGACGACGGCAAATCCTTTTGGGTGTTGCGCCTCAAGGTGCGCGAGCGTATCGTGGCCGACGGCATCGATGACGAGAGCTTTGACCCAAGCAACGTTGGCGAGTATCTGCAGGCCGATCGCGTCAATCAGATGATCGACGATCCGAATACGGTGTTCGTCGATATGCGCAACCACTATGAGTACGAAGTCGGTCACTTCGAAAACGCCATCGAGGTGCCGTCGGATACCTTCCGCGATCAGCTGCCGATGGCGGTGGAGATGCTGCAGGACAGCAAAGACAAAAACATCGTCATGTACTGCACCGGCGGCATTCGCTGTGAAAAAGCCAGCGCCTATATGCTGCACAACGGCTTTAAAAACATCTACCACGTGGAAGGCGGGATTATCGAGTACACCCGCAAAGCGAAAGAGCAGGGGTTGCCGCTGAAGTTTATCGGCAAAAACTTCGTGTTTGATGAGCGCATGGGCGAGCGCATCTCCGACGATGTGATCGCCAACTGCCACCAGTGCGGTGCGCCGTGTGACACCCACACCAACTGCAAGAACGACGGCTGCCATCTGCTGTTCATTCAGTGCCCGAGCTGCGCCGCCAAGTTTGAAGGGTGCTGCAGCGAGATTTGCCGCGAAGAGCTGAAGTTGCCGCGTGAAGAGCAGCGCGCGCGCCGTGCCGGCCGTGAAAACGGCGTCAAGATCTTCAATAAGTCGAAAGGCTTGTTGCAGACTACGATGCACATTCCGGCACCGGAAGAAGAAGGCCCAGCCCGCTGAGCCTGAGGAAATGAGAAGCCCGGCCGCCAAGCCGGGCTTTTTTTTTATTTCTCGCGTACGCCTTCTACGGAGATGATCAGCTCAACGTCTTGCGACGCCGGGCCCAGATCGGTGGTGATGCCGAAGTCTTTCAGCTTGATCTTGCCGTTGGCTTCAAAGCCGGCGCGGTAGCCGCCCCACGGATCGTTGCCCTGGCCAATCAGTTTGGCGTCCAGCGTGACCGGCTTGGTCACGCCGTTCAACGTCAGGTTACCGACCACCGCATAACCGTCGCCGCTTTTCTTCACGTCGGTGGATTCAAACTTGGCCTGCTTGTTCTTCTCTACGTTGAGGAACTCGGCGCTGCGCAGGTGCTTGTCGCGTTCGGCGTGGTTGGTGTCGACGCTGGCGGTATTGATGGTCACGTTGACCTTGTCCTTGGACGGATCTTTTTCGTCGAAGGTGAAGCCGCCGTCGAAGTCTTTAAAGCTGCCGTACAGCCAGCTGTAGCCCAGGTGCTGGATGCGGAATTCGATAAAGGCGTGCTGGCCCTGTTTGTCGATCTTGTAGTCCGCCGCCAGTGCGGAACCGGCGCTCAGCAGCAGGGCGCCTGCGGTCAGGCCCAATACGGTCTTTTTCAACATAGCAATCTCCATAAGTCCAAAGGTTAATCGGCGCTGCTACCCAGCATCCGTTTCAAAGTGACATCACGATCGATAAAGTGATGTTTAAGCGCGGCCAGCCCGTGCAGTACCGAGAGCACTACCACGGCCCAGGCCAGGTAAAGGTGAATGGCGCCGGCGGTATCGGCTTGCTCCGCCATGCCGGTCACGGTGGCGGGCACGTCGAACCAGCCGAATACGCTGATCGGTTGGCCGTCGGCGGTCGAGATCAGATAGCCGCTGATCAGAATGCCGAACAGCACGGCGTACAACGCCAGATGCGCGAGAATGGCGCTGACGCGAGTGAGGCGACCATAGCTGGCCAGAGGCTTGGGCGGCGGCGAGACAAAGCGCCAGATCACGCGGATCACCATGATGATGAACAGTAGCGCGCCGATGCTTTTGTGGATCTCCGGCGCCTGGTGGTACCAGACGTCGTAATAGCCCAGCGTGACCATCCACAGGCCGAGTGCGAACATGCCGTACACCGTCAGCGCCACCAGCCAGTGGATCAACACTGACACATGGCCGAAACGATCGGCGGTATTTTTCCAGAGCATCCTGTTTCCTTCGATTACCGATTGGCTGGCTGCAATAATTAAACTTTAGGAAACATAAAATCAATAATAAATTTAACTATGTTACTTCTTAGAAATATTAGTCAGTGAATTTGTTTGAGATGTTCGGAGTTCATCAGATAAATCGTTGAAGATGATATTATTTCTTTCACGTAACGATTATGCTAGTTGTTGAAAATTAGGCTTATTATCTATTAATGTCAGCTTTTGTCATTTTACGTAAACCGTCCATAAATTGCTCGGTGGTATTATTTGTTGGCAAAGGTTATGCCTATTTTTCGCGGCGAAGAGCAGGGCGGAAAGATTAATTTTTTCGAACGGTTACGCGAAATCCTCTGCGGCATAACGGCGGACTTTGCTACCATTAGCGCCAAGCGTCGGCTCTTGATGGCCGGTTAACCCAGTGAAATAACAAGGAAACGTCATGGGCCGAACCCGTGTAACCGACAACAGCCTGCGTTTGGCCGTCCTGCTGGCGATGTTGGTGATCATTCTGGCTGGGGTGAAAGCCGCCGCCGACATCGTGGTGCCGTTTCTACTGGCGGTGTTCCTCGCCATGGTGCTGAACCCGCTGGTGGCGATGCTGGAACGCAGACGGGTGCCGCGCATCCTTGGGGTGACGCTGCTGGTGACGGCGGTGATTGTGGTCGTGATGCTGTTCATCGGCATGCTGGGCGCTTCGCTGAACGAGTTCGCCCGTTCGCTGCCGCAGTACCGCGGCATGATGATCGAGAAACTGCGCGAGCTGCAGTATTACGCCGATCGCTTCAATATCAGCCTCTCCAGCGAAGCGATGCTGCAATATGTCGATCCCAGCGCTGCGATGAATCTGGTTACCCGCATGCTGGGGCACCTGTCTGGCGCCATGACCAACGTCTTCCTGCTGCTGATGACCGTGGTGTTTATGCTGTTCGAAGTGCAGCTGCTGCCTTATAAACTGCAGCAGGCGCTGGATAAGCCGAATGAAGGCCTCGCCGCGATGCGGCGGGCGCTGGACGGCGTGACGCGTTATCTGGTGATTAAAACCATCATCAGCCTGGCCACCGGGGTGATCGTCTGGATCTTCCTGGCGGCGGTCGGCGTACGCTTCGCCTTTATCTGGGGGCTGCTGGCGTTTCTGCTCAACTATATTCCCAATATCGGCTCGGTATTGGCCGCCATTCCGCCGCTGATTCAGGCGCTGCTGTTCAACGGATTGGGTGATGCGCTGGTGGTGGCGGGCGGCTTTATCGCAATCAACATGGTGATCGGCAATATCCTCGAACCGCGGGTGATGGGTCGCGGGCTGGGGTTGTCGACGCTGGTGGTATTCCTGTCGCTGATCTTTTGGGGCTGGCTGCTCGGCCCGGTCGGCATGCTGCTGTCGGTGCCGCTGACGATCGTGGCGCGCATCGCGCTGGAGACTACCGAGGGCGGCTATCGGCTGGCGGTCATTTTGGGTGACGGTCGCCCGCCGCGTCAGCCTCCGGCGCCGCCGGAGTGAGGAAGATCTTGCCGTTCACACCGGGCTGCGCAGCGTGTTGCAGAGCAGCTGCGTACTGTTGCAAAGGGTAAATCGCGGCGGGCGGGCGCAGCGTCAGCTGGCCGCGCCGCAGCAGCTGGAATAGCTGATAAAACGCCGTTTGCCACTGCGCCGGTGCCGCCTGCGCATTCCATTTACGCAGGTGGAACAGCGAAGCGCGCAGCTTCAATTCGTCCACCACGCGCCGCCAGTCCACCTGGCGCCCACCCAGCAGGCCCAGCGCCACAAAGTCGCCGCCGGTGCGAACCGCCCGCGCCAGCTGCAATCCGTCTTCTCCGCCGATGCAGTCGATAGCGGCGCGGGCACCAAAGTGGGTCATTTGCGCCAGCTGCGGCGCCTCAATAACGCGCCAGGCGCCGGCGGCCAGCAGCGCCGGGCGATGAGTGAGGTTACGCACCACCACCGCCAGACGAATGCCACGCAGCGCCGTCATCTGTGCCAGCAGCAGGCTAACGGCGGAGCCGCCGCCGTTGAGCAGCAGCACGTCGCCGGCGTTGAGCGGCAGCCATTGCGTCAGCAGCACCCAGCAGGTGAGCGGGTTGATATAGATTTGCGCCGCGCTGGCGTCGTCGATGTCGTCCGGTACCCAGACCACCCGTTCTTCAGGCAGTGTGACGAAGGTTTGCCAGCTGCCGTCACCCGCTACCGCCAGTGCGCGTCGGCCGGTCGAGCGTCCGCTTTGCGGATCGACGATGACGCCTACGCCTTCATAGCCAGGCACCTGCGGCAGGGCGATGCGGTGCGCGTATTGGCCGTGAATCGGGATCAGGTCGGAAGGGTTGATCGGGGCATAGCGCATCTGCAGCAGCAGCCGGCCGGGGCGCAGCGGCGGCCTGCTCGTCTGCTGCAGCGCCAGCACCTGGGCGGGATCGCCGAAGCGGCTGAAGCTCAATCGGGGAAATGACGACGGCATGGGTTACATCACGAAGAAAAAATAGACATCCAGCGCCAGCAGCACCAGCCACAGACAAAGATACAGCACCAGGTGCTCACGCACGTTGTTGACGATAGCCGCCAGTATTCGGTTTAACATTTCAGCCGCCTGAAGAAAGAGACCTTTGATTATAGTCCTTTTCTCGGCACCTTTTATAGCGGGGCGCGCGTGAGCGCTGGAAGAGTGGCGATAAAAAAGCCTGCGTTATCGCAGGCTTGATGTTACACCGCCAGCAGCGCCAGCGGCGTCGAATTCGTTGGTGCGCTGGGCGGGTAGAAATAACGCAGCACGTTATACAGCGAGTAGAACTCCAGCCGGTTGCGCGCGTTGATCTTCTCCGTGATGTGACGCTTGTGCACATACACCGTATGCGAGCTGATCTGCAGCTTTTTCGCGATGCGGTAGTTGGGCATTTCTGCCATCCAATATTTCATCACCGTCAGTTCCTGCGGGCTGAACAGGGAACGCTCTTCGCCGTCATCGGCCAGCGCCAGCGGATTTTCGCGCAGCGTGCGCAAGGTGAGTGGCAGAATGCTTTTATTGAACAGGAACGCGTTATCGGCGATGCGCATTGGCGTTTCGCTGTAGGGGTAAGGCGTATCGAGATAGATAAACAGCAAGGCAGACTGACTGGCTTCCATAAACGCCAGCAGCTGTGCGTCCGCTTCGTTATAGCGGCACTGGTTGCTGAGGTTCACCAGAATGTGGCTCGGCTGAAAGCTGGCCAACAGCGGCGTAGCGTACTCAATGCTGTGGCAGCACTTGATCGTTGTAATCCCACTATCAGCAAAGTAGCTGGCTATACCGACCCGGGTGAAGCAGCATTCGTCCACGACAAGTAGTTTCATGGTGACGTCCTTGTTGAAAGCCGATGGAGCATATCTTCTGTAAAATAGGACTTACACTGCAAGTGTTCAATTCGGAAATTCAAATGCTGAATGCAAGAAATTTCCGTTATCAGAATTTTTACTTGGTATTTAAAAGAGTTAGCAGGTTAATAAATTGTAACTGCCAAATTTTGCTGTCCAGGGCACGACGGCAACCTGGACAGAGAAATCCTTCGCTTAGCTAAATCGTTTCAGACCAAAGCTGGAGACGTCGACCGGCGGCGCTTTGTCCTGCGCGAACAGGGCGGCAATCTCACCCAGCGCGCTGGCGAACTTGAAGCCGTGGCCGCTCAATCCGCTGATGACCATCAGGCGATCGCACTCCGGCAGGGTATCGATAATAAAGTCTTCGTCGGGGCTCATGTCATAACTGCAGGCTTCGCCGTGTAAACATACGCCTACACCCGGCAAAAACTGCCGCAGGAAGGAGAAAACTTCGGTGCCGTCACTGGCGTAGCTACCGAAGGGTTTGCGCTGCTCGGGGGCGTCCATCGGCTGCCCACCGTCGTGTTTACCCACTTTCAGGCCGTCGTTATCCGCCGGGAAGCCGTAATAGTGCGTGCCGTCCTGCGCTTCGACGGTAAAGGCCGGGAAGCGATTGTTCACGCTGTAGCGGCCGTCCGCCTGATGCCAGGAGAAAACCTTGCGCAATGGCGCAATCGGCAGCTGCGGCAACAGCGCTTTCACCCAGGTGCCAGCGGTGACCACGGCTTTTCGCGCCGTGAAACGCCCTTCGCCGGTGACGACTGCAACGCCACCATCGATAGGCTCCACCGCGCTGACCGGGCAGTTGAACAGCTGGCTGCAGCCGGCCTCTTTCGCCAGCTTGATCAGGCTGGCCACCGCCAGCTCGGAGCGCAGGAAGCCGGCGTCCGGCTCGAAAACGCCGACGTAACCGTCTGGCGCGCGGAATTCCGGCCAGCGTTGAGCGATCTGTTCGGCACTGAGGGTTTGTGCGTTCAGGCGGAATTTCTGCGCGCTCTGCTGAGCATTGCGAATGAATTCGGAGTGCTGCGGCCCCAAATTGATCACGCCGCACGACTGGAACAGTTCCTCGCCGGATTGTTGAATCAGCGCATTCCACAACGCCTGTGCGCGCAGCACCAGCGGCACGTATTTTTCACCTTCGCCGTAAGCGTGGCGGATAATGCGGGTATCGCCGTGATGGCTGCCGTTGCGGTGCGGGGGAATGGCGCTGTCGATCATCAGCACTTTCAAGCCGGCCCGGGTAGCGTAATACCCTGCCGCCGCGCCGACTGAACCGCTGCCCACCACAATCAAATCATATTCCACGTGCCCACCCTCTCTGATAGCGATTTCTTATCGCCCCATGATAAAAGGTTGCCGAGCGCAATGCACTGATTGAACGGCGAAAGGCAAAGAAAAAGGCGCCGGGAATGGGTCGCGGCGCCTCAGGGGTTAGGGGACGATGAATCAATGTTTTCTGCGATCAAGATCCTGGTAATCCGTAGCTTCAATCTTGGCGATGCCGGCCTCTAAGATATTGATTAATTGACGGGCGACATCTGTGGTCAGCCAAAGCGTTCTGTCTACTTGGGCTTCTTCTGGCGTTTGGTCTAGTGAAGACAGGTAATGAAGGCGTATCATCATGGCGTCGTAAACGTCGACAGTACTGATATCCCAACCGACAAGCGGGTGCGTCTGAATTACTTCATCATTTCTGTCCATAAAGACCCCTTATTGAGTAGTAACTACCGTGAGTGACTAACGAGGATCAATGCGGCTCATCATCATGAGAGCAATTACAGTATACGCATCCGCTTTCATCGGTGGAGGGGGTTGTCACCGAAATTTGCAAAATAAATATTTATTTGAACAATTATTCTACAAACCGGTATGCGAATTTTTGGATGAATAAAGCGCAGGGCATTATTCCGCGCCGGCTGGCGGCGGTGAACCGTGCAGGCATTTTTCCAGCTCTTCGGCCAAATGGGCGAAATGTTTCTGCGTTTCGGCATCGCGGTTCTGGCTGTGCGATTCCAGCTTCAGGCTGTGGATCAGCAGCTGGTTGGCTTTGTCATCCAGGCTGAAGGCCAGATAAGAGAAAGCCACTTCCAATACGTTCAAGCGCCTTTTCTGATCGGCAATCAGCGCCAGCAGTTCACCAAACGTCATCGCGTCTTCGGATTTCACCTTGTCCGGGGCCATGCTTACTCCTTTGCGTTAAATACAGCGCTGAGGCGGATTTTGTTCCAAAGTAAGGGTAAGCGATGAATGGGCAGGGCGCCAGAAACAAAAAAGCCGGAGAGCGACCCCCGGCAAAAACAGCATTGCAGTGTTATTCTGCGCTGAACCACTCGTCCGCGCTTTCCCAGGTTTCCTGAAGGATTTCCTCGATCAGATCCCGGTCGGTTTTGGCGCCTCCCAGAACGGAGAGGCCGTTGGCGCCGGCATAACGTACTTGCACGACGGCGTCTGGAAACTGGCGATTGACCCGCTTGCCCAGTTCGCCGGTCAGTGCCTCAATGGCACCCGCCGGCAGCGGCCGGGTTTTATCTATAGTGACTTCAACACGCATAATTGCCCCCGAAGCGATTTACTGTTTATTTATACAGTTAACCGGGTGCGGGGGCAAGAGGGCGAAGCAAAAATATCAGTTTTTCAGCGACCAGTTCAGGGTTTCACCGGCCAGGAAGGGGATCACGGATTCATTGCCCAGGGCGATCTCTTCCGGTTGGGTGGTCGGCACGCGCTGCAGCTCGATGAAGTCTTCGTTGAGCGGCAGACCATAGAAGCGTGGGCCGTTGAGCGAGCAGAAGGCTTCAAAGTGCTCCAACGCGCCGAGTTGTTCGAACACGGCAGCGTAAGCCGGGATGGCATTCGGCGCGTTGAAGCAGCCGGCGCAGCCACAGCTGGATTCTTTGCGGTGCTTGAGATGCGGCGCGGAGTCGGTGCCGAGGAAGAAACGATCCGAACCGCTGGCGACCGCCTGACGCAGCGCTTCCTGGTGGACATTGCGCTTGAGGATCGGCAGGCAGAACAGGTGTGGGCGAATGCCGCCCACCAGCATGTGGTTGCGGTTGAACATCAGGTGCTGTGGCGTGATGGTGGCGCCGAGGAAACGATTGCCTGCCTGCACATATTGCGCTGCTTCTTTGGTGGTGATGTGCTCGAAGACGATCTTCAGCTCCGGGAACTGGCGGCGGATAGGTTCCATGACCTGTTCGATAAAGCGCGCCTCGCGGTCGAAAATATCGACGGCAGGATCGGTCACTTCGCCGTGGATCAGCAGAGGCATGCCGATTTTTTGCATCTGTTCGAACAGCGGGTAAATGCCGGTCACGTCGCTGACGCCGTGGCTGGAGTTGGTCGTAGCGTTGGCCGGATACAGCTTGGCGGCGGTAAACACCCCTTGCTCGAAGCCGTTGACCAGTTCACTGGCCGCCAGGGAGTTGGTCAGGTAGCAGGTCATCAGCGGAGTGAAGTTGTGGCCCTGCGGGACCGCCGCCAGAATGCGATCGCGGTAGGCGCGCGCGGCGGCCACGGTCGTTACGGGGGGAACCAGGTTCGGCATCACGATCGCCCGGCCAAATACCTGGCTGGTATAGGGCACCACCGTTTTCAGCATCTCGTCGTCACGCAGGTGGATATGCCAGTCGTCTGGGCGGCGGATTTTCAGAACTTGAGGTTGTGCGGTCATCTAGCTAGGCTCCGGCGGTCAAATACGTCTAATGAAAAGCGAATAATGGGTTTATTCACGCCGGGGTGTAAGGATAAGCGGAAAGTGCCTGAGATGCATCTGTTTGTTGGCGACAAGTTGAAATCAATAGGGCGGCGGGCGCATAGTGGCAGAGATTTCAACGATGCCGACGCCAATACCGTCGACCTTCATCAAGTGGAAAGGGAGAAAGCAATGGAAGTACGCGTTATCGCCACCCTGCAAACGAAAGCGGGATTTGAAGCCGCCGTCAGCGAAGCGGTGCACGATATTATCGAGCCGAGCCGCCAGGAGTTGGGCAACCTGCAGTATGATTTACATCGCGATCTGGAAAAGCCGGGCGTCTTCGTGTTCTTTGAGCGTTGGGCCAGCAGCGAAGCGCTGGATAAGCATAATGAGACGGCGCATTTTCAGCAGTTCGTCAGCCGGCTTGACGGCAAGTTGGACGTTTTGGACATCAAGAAACTGAAAAAGATAGCCTGAGCCTTTTTACAGGCAAGAAAAAACCCGCCGATGGCGGGTTTTTTTTAGGGTTGCAGATTAACTCATTCGTTAACCGGCTGTGGCTTGGTGGCCGGCGCAGTCGCCTGGCTCACCGCCGAATGGCCGCCTGCCGAGCCTTTGCCTTCAAAGTTGAAGGAAGGGCGCTGCCAGTCGCTGTGCTTGCGTTCTTCCGGCACGTAGGCCGGCGCAGGCGCTTTGGTCATCGGCGCAGTGGCGATGTGTTTGTACAGCACGTCCTGCACGGCTTTCACCGGTGCCGGCTGCTGAGCAACCACAGGCGCAGGTTCCGCGGCGATTGGCGCTGGGACTTTTTCGACCGGAGCGGCTTCTACGGCGGCTGGCGCAGGTGCGGCTTCTGCCACTGGCGTTTCTTCCGCTGGCGTGGCTTCTACCGGTGCAGTTTCGACCACAGGCTTCTCTTCCACCAGCTTGGCTTCAACCACAGGTTCTGCAGTTACGGCTTCAGCTACCGGCTCGGCTTCCACTGCCGGGGCAGTCTCTTCCGCTTTCGGTTCTTCAACTGCGGCAGGTGCCGGTGCGGCTTCCACCGGCGCCGGGGTTTCCTCGGCCGGGGTGGCAACGACCGGCGCCACGGCTGCAGCTTCTTCTTCCGTTACGGTGACGGCTGCAGTTTCAACGGCGGCTTCTGGAGCCGGCTCGTTGACGCTGGCCGCAGCCTGAGTTTCTTCCACGGCAGCGCTGTGTTGTTCAACCGCTGCGGCGACAACCGGTGCCGCTGCCTGTTCTACGACTTCGGCCTGCACTTCGGCTTCTTCAACCTGAGCAACCGGGTAGCTTACCCAGACTTTGCCCGACGCCATTTCCGGCGAAGCGAACGCGCCCGCCAGCGGCATTGGGGATTGCAGCGGGTAACGCTCATCACGGTAACGGCGGCGGCGCTGGCCGCTGACGCGCAGGTGACGCGGTGAACGACGGGAGCGACGCGGCATGCCTTCGCCGTTGCCGCGGTTTTCGCCCTGGGCATCGTCTTCCGGCTGAACGGCAACGGTTTCCGGCAGCAGCTTGACGCTGTCGTCGGCGGTCGGCTGTGCGTCGGCGGCTTTCGCGACCGGCGCTTTCGGTGCCAACAGCTCTTCCGCTGCACGCTGCAGTTCTTCTTCCGCAGACAGGATGCGCACTTTCTGCGACAGAGGGCGGCGCTGACGGCGCTGCATGTTCTGCTGCTGGCGTTCTTCCTGCTCTTCGTCGGTGCTCTCGACCGCTTCAACGCTTTCCAGCGCTTTCACTTCCTGCTGAGCCTGGCGCTTCTCTTCCTGACGACGACGCTGGCGTTCAGCACGTTGCTCACGACGCTGCTGCTGATCTTCGCGCGGCGCTTTAGCGCTTTCTTCCGAGGCGGTTTCCTCAGCGACCGGTGCGTTCTGCTGCTGGTTGCGGCGGTTACGGCGCTGTTCATCGCGGGATTCACGCGATTCACGGCCTTCACGGTTCTCACGCGGTTCACGGTTGTCGCGCTCGCGATTGTCACGGCCTTCACCGCGCTCTTTACGCTCGCCGCGTTCCGGACGATCGCCACGCTCACCGCGCTCTTTACGGCCGGTGCCTTGACGGCGCTGACCGCGACGATCCTGACGACGGTTTTCACCGTTGCCTTCCGCCTTCGGCGTTTCGGCCGGTTTGGCTTCTTCGACGGCAGGTTGTTCTTCACCAGCGAACAGGCTCTTCAGCCCCCCGAACAGGCGGCCCAGGAAGCCCGGCTTGGCGGCGACCGGCGCTGCGGCTTGAGCCTTGGCGGCGGCAGCGGCAGGCTTGGCCACGGCGACAGCTTCTTCAGCCGGCGGCGGCGCATCGGCGGACAGGGAGAAGGAAGCCAGGGCCGGTTGCTCCGGACGCTTGCGTTCCATCGGCGCATCTTCCAGCGGGCGCTCCATGTCTTCTTCATGCAGCTTCGGCAGCAGGTAGCTCAGAGTAGAGGTTTCCTCACCTTTACGCACACGCAGCACCGAGTAGTGCGGGGTTTGCATCTGATCGTTCGGCACGATGACGGCTTTCACGCCGCCCTGGCGTTTTTCGATCGCGCTGACGGATTCGCGCTTTTCGTTCAGCAGGTACGAAGCGACCTGAACCGGCACGATAGCGTGAACTTCTTTGGTGTTTTCCTTCAGCGCTTCTTCTTCGATCAGGCGCAGGATGGACAGCGCCAGCGATTCGTTGTCACGGATGGTGCCGGTGCCGTTACAGCGTGGGCACACGTGGTGGCTGGACTCGCCCAGCGACGGGCTGAGGCGCTGACGGGACATTTCCAGCAGGCCGAAACGGGAAATGCGGCCGATCTGGATGCGCGCGCGGTCCTGGCGCACGGCGTCGCGCAGGCGGTTTTCCACTTCGCGCTGGTGGCGAACCGGCGTCATGTCGATGAAGTCGATGACGATCAGGCCGCCAAGGTCACGCAGGCGCAGCTGGCGAGCGATCTCGTCCGCCGCTTCCAGGTTGGTGTTGAACGCCGTCTCTTCGATGTCGCCGCCGCGGGTTGCGCGGGCGGAGTTGATGTCGATGGCGGTCAGCGCTTCGGTGCTGTCGATGACGATCGAGCCGCCGGACGGCAGGCGCACTTCGCGCTGGAAGGCTGATTCGATCTGCGATTCGATCTGGTAGTGGCTGAACAGAGGGATTTCACCGCTGTACAGTTTAATTTTGCTGCTGAAATCCGGGCGGCCCAGCGCAGCGATGTGCTCTTTGGCCAGATCGAGAATTTTCGGGTTGTCGATCAGGATTTCGCCGATGTCCGGGCGCAGGTAATCGCGGAAGGCGCGCACGATAACGTTGCTTTCCTGGTGGATCAGGAACGGCGCAGGGCGGCCTTCGGCGGCTTTTTTAATCGCTTCCCAGTGCTTGAGACGGAAGGAGAGATCCCACTGCAGCGCGTCGGCGGATTTGCCTACGCCCGCAGTGCGAACGATCAGGCCCATGCCGTCCGGCAGTTGCAACGAGGAGAGCGCTTCTTTCAGCTCGGTGCGATCGTCGCCCTCGATGCGGCGGGAAATACCACCGGCACGCGGGTTGTTCGGCATCAGCACCAGATAGCTGCCCGCCAGGCTGATGAAGGTGGTCAAGGCGGCGCCTTTGTTGCCACGTTCTTCTTTGTCTACCTGAACGATGACTTCCTGGCCTTCGCGCAGCACATCTTTGATGTTCGGGCGGCCATGGGAAGAGTAATTGCTAGGGAAGTATTCGCGGGCGATTTCTTTAAGGGGGAGGAAACCATGTCGTTCTGCGCCGTAGTCCACGAACGCTGCTTCAAGACTTGGTTCAATGCGGGTGATTTTGCCTTTGTAAATATTCGCTTTTTTCTGCTCATGACCCGGACTTTCGATATCCAAATCATACAGCCGCTGTCCATCTACGAGGGCAACACGCAACTCTTCCTGCTGAGTTGCGTTAATCAACATTCTTTTCATCTTAACTTACTCGTTATTTTTACATTATCGACAAAGCTGCGGGCAAAATAACCTCATGGCCGGAGTTAAACCGAAAGCCCCGTGTCTTCTCGCAAAGCCGTCAACCTCACGGTTGTCGCCTGCATAGGGGCGCATTATCTCGGTAAGCCTGCTTTTCTTTGTGAAAGACAGCACTTTTACTAGGGGAATAGCCTCTGATTTACGTCGACAGATCTGATTCCATTTGCCGGCCAAGCTGCAACCCGCAGCCCGCTAATTGTTTGATTTCGCATTACGTCTTACGCCATTGCTGCGTTTTTGCGCGATCAGACAAATTTTATAATTCCACCGTTTTCCCTGTTTAACGAGAATCAACGCGGAAAGTGACTGCATTATTCCACTGCTGATGCCGTTATAGCAAGGTGACTTTTCCTTAACTGCGGAAGAAATCGCAAACGTTCAAATCGGCTTGCTGCCTTATTGTCCGCTGGGGTTTCGCCCGCCGTCAGAGAGACAGTTAAGCACAGAAAAAGATGTGGCGCTATTCACGCGCTCTATTTAGAATCCCGCACCATGAAAACGAACAATCCAGCAGTACAATTCATCACGATTTCCGACGACGAAGCCGGTCAGAGAATCGACAACTTTCTGCTCGCTCGCCTGAAAGGCGTGCCGAAGAGCATGATTTATCGCATCGTGCGTAAGGGCGAGGTGCGGGTCAATAAAGGACGCATCAAGGTCGAATACAAATTGGCGGCCGGCGACGTGGTGCGCGTGCCGCCGGTGCGGGTGGCCGAGCGCGAAGAGACGCCGGTGTCGGCCAAGCTGGATAAAGTAGCCGCACTGGCAGACTGCATCCTTTATGAAGACGACCACCTGCTGATCCTCAACAAGCCCTCCGGCACCGCAGTGCATGGCGGCAGCGGCCTGAGCTTCGGCGTGATCGAAGGGCTGCGCGCGCTGCGCCCGGAAGCCCGTTTCCTCGAGCTGGTGCACCGTCTGGATCGCGACACATCCGGCGTGCTGCTGGTGGCCAAGAAGCGCTCCGCGCTGCGCTCGCTGCACGAACAGCTGCGGCTGAAGGGGATGCAGAAGGATTATCTGGCGCTGGTGCGCGGCCAGTGGCAATCCCACTGCAAGGCCGTACAGGCGCCTCTGCTGAAAAACATTCTGCAAAGCGGTGAGCGCATCGTGCGCGTCAGCAGCGAAGGCAAGCCTTCGGAAACCCGCTTCAAGGTGGAAGAGCGTTACGAATTCGCTACCCTGGTGAAGGCCAGCCCGATCACCGGGCGCACTCACCAGATCCGCGTGCACACGCTGCATGCCGGGCACCCGATCGCCTTTGACGATCGCTATGGCGACCGCGAGTTCGATCGCCAGCTGGCGGGTACCGGCCTGAAGCGGCTGTTCCTGCACGCCGCAGCGCTGCGCTTTGAGCATCCGTCCACCGGCGAAACGATGCGCATCGAAGCGCCGATGGACGAAGAGCTGCGCCACTGCCTGCAGGTGCTGCGCCGGCAGGCGGCCAAGTAATCCGCGTCAGACCAGCGGGTTGATGCCCTCAGCCCGCAACATCTCCAACAGCGCGATCAATGGCAGGCCGATCAGGGCGTTCGGGTCCCGGCCTTCCAGCCTGTCGAACAGTGCGATCCCCAATCCTTCACTCTTAAAACTGCCTGCGCAGTTCAGCGGTTGCTCCATGCGAACATAGGCAGCGATCTCCGTTTCGCTCAGCGCGCGAAAATGCACGTGGAACGGCTCGCACAGGGCCTGCAGCTGCTTGCTGCGGCCGTTGTACAGCGCCAGGCCGGTATAAAAAGTCACGGCCTGGCCGCTGGCCTGGCGCAGCTGTGCCCGGGCGTTCTCCTCGGTATGGGGCTTGCCGGTGATGTTGCCATCGATCACGCAGACCTGATCGGAGCCGATGATCAGATGCTCGGGATAGGCGAGGGCCAGCGCCTGAGCCTTCGCCGCCGCCAGGCGCAGCACCAGCGCTTCGGCGGTTTCACCCGGCAGTGGGGTTTCATCCACCTCGGGTGCGGCGCAGTCGAAGGGTAGCTGCAGCTTCTCCAGCAGCATTTTTCGATAGGGGGAGGTGGAGGCTAAAAGCAATCTCTGCATAATTTTTTTCGCAAACCGTAGCGTAAATGGGTACGGCATTTTAAACTGTCGGCCGCTGTGGAAGCGAATATTGGTGAAAGGAGCCGTTTTACGGCCTTTTTCTTTGACTCTATGTCGTTACAAAGTTAATATGCGCGCCCTATGCAAAAGGTAAAATTACCCTTGACCATTGATGCGGTACGTACCGCTCAGAAACGCCTGGACTATGCTGGTGTCTATGCGCCTGAGCAGGTTACTCGTGTTGCCGACTCCGTGGTCAGTGTGGACAGTGATGTCGAGGTGTCGTTGTCGTTCAATATCGACAATCAGCGCCTCGCGGTGATAACAGGGCATGCGGACGTCACGGTAACGTTGATGTGCCAACGCTGTGGAGTCCCGTTCGAACATCAGGTTCACACAACATATTGTTTTAGCCCGGTCGTCAATGATGAGCAGGCTGAGGCATTACCGGAAGCGTACGAACCGATCGAAGTTGACGAGTTTGGCGAAGTCGATCTGTTGGCAATGATTGAAGACGAAATTATTCTTTCACTGCCTGTCGTTCCGGTACATGAATCTGAACACTGTGAAGTGTCCGAAGCGGACATGGTATTCGGCCAACTGCCTCCCGAGGCGGAGAAACCGAATCCGTTTGCCGTATTAGCCAGTTTAAAGCGTAAGTAATTGAGGAGTAAGGTCCATGGCCGTACAACAGAATAAACCAACCCGTTCCAAGCGTGGCATGCGTCGTTCTCACGATGCTCTGACCACGACTACTCTGTCTGTAGACAAAGTATCCGGTGAAACTCACCGTCGTCACCACATCACTGCCGACGGTTTCTACCGCGGTCGCAAGGTTATCGGCTAAGTAGCGATACCTTGACTCGTCTAACCCTGGCGTTAGATGCAATGGGCGGGGACTTCGGTCCCTGCGTCACAGTGCCTGCTTCGTTGCAGGCACTGGCCTCTAATTTACAGCTTCATCTCCTGCTGGTCGGCAATCCCGACGTCATCTCCCCTTTGCTTGCCCATGCCGATCCGGTTCTTCTGGAGCGTCTGCAAGTCGTGCCCGCCGAGTCCGTGATTGCCGGCGACGCCAAACCTTCACAAGCGATACGCGCCAGCCGCGGCACGTCGATGCGCATTGCGCTCGAGCAGCTCAGCAGCGGAAACGCGCAAGGCTGCGTCAGCGCCGGCAATACCGGTGCGCTGATGGGATTGGCGAAGCTGTTGGTCAAGCCGCTTGACGGCATCGAGCGCCCGGCGCTGATGACGGCGATCCCGAATCAGCAACGCAGTAAAACCGTGGTGCTGGATCTGGGCGCCAACGTCGAGTGCGACAGCACCATGCTGGTGCAGTTTGCCGTGATGGGTGCGGTGATGGCGGAAGAGGTGATCGGCATTGCCCAACCGCGGGTGGCGCTGCTGAATATTGGCGAAGAAGAGACCAAAGGCCTGGATAATATCCGCGAAGCGGCCGCTGTGCTAAAAAATACTCCGGCAATCAACTATATTGGTTACCTGGAAGGAAACGAACTGCTCACCGGCAAGACCGACGTGTTGGTCTGCGATGGCTTCGTGGGCAACGTCACCCTGAAAACCATGGAAGGGGTGGTCAGGGTATTCTTATCGCTGCTGAAATCGTCCGGCGACGGAAACAAGCAAGCGTGGTGGCTGAAATTGTTGGGCCGTTGGTTGCAAAAACGGGTGGTTAAGCGGTTCGGCCACCTGAACCCCGACCAGTATAATGGCGCATGTCTGTTAGGATTGCGCAGCACCGTAGTCAAGAGCCACGGCGCTGCGAACCCTCACGCGTTTGCAGTCGCAATCGAACAGGCTGTGCAGGCGGTGCAGCGGCAAGTCCCGGAAAGGATTGCTGCGCGCCTTGAGGCTGTATTACCTAAGAGTGACTGATCGTACATGTATACAAAGATTCTCGGTACGGGGAGTTATTTGCCCGTACAAGTGCGCACCAATGCTGATTTGGAAAAAATGGTGGATACCTCTGACGAATGGATCGTCACGCGTACCGGTATCCGCGAACGTCGCATCGCCGCTGCGGATGAAACCGTCGCGACGATGAGCTTCCAGGCTGCCGAGAAAGCGCTGGAAATGGCAGGTGTGGCTAAAGAAGACATTGGGCTGATCGTCGTGGCGACCACCACGACCACTCACGCGTTCCCGAGCGCAGCGTGCCTGGTGCAGCAAATGCTGGGCATCAAAGACTGCGCGGCGTTCGATCTGGCTGCGGCCTGTGCCGGCTTCACTTACGCGCTCAGCGTGGCCGATCAGTACGTGAAAAACGGCGCGGTCAAACATGCGCTGGTTATCGGCGCTGACGTCTTGTCGCGCACGCTGGATCCTGAAGATCGCGGCACCATCATTCTGTTTGGCGATGGCGCAGGGGCGGTGGTGCTGGGGGCTTCTGAAGCGCCGGGCATTCTGTCTACCCATCTGCATGCCGACGGCAGCTACGGCAACCTGCTGACGCTGCCGTACAAGGATCGTCAGAATCAAGACAAGCCGGCCTATGTCACCATGGCGGGCAACGAAGTCTTCAAGGTTGCGGTTACCGAGCTGGCGCGCATCGTCGATGAGACGTTGCAGGCCAACAACATGGACCGCAGCGAGCTGGATTGGCTGGTACCGCACCAGGCCAACCTGCGCATCATCAGCGCAACGGCGAAAAAACTGGGCATGGGAATGGACAAAGTGGTGGTGACGCTCGATCGTCACGGCAACACCTCTGCCGCCTCGGTGCCTTCCGCACTGGACGAAGCCGTGCGCGACGGGCGAATTCAGCGTGGCCAACTGGTGCTGCTGGAGGCCTTCGGCGGCGGCTTTACCTGGGGCTCGGCGCTGGTTCGTTTCTGATTTGGACAGGAAGAAAAAATGACGCAATTTGCTTTTGTTTTCCCGGGCCAGGGGTCACAGACCGTTGGCATGCTGGCCGAATTGGCCGCACAGTTCCCGATCGTCGAAGAAACCTTCGGCGAGGCCTCTTCCGCCCTGGGTTACGATCTGTGGCAGCTGGTGCAGCAAGGCCCGGCGGAAGAACTGAACAAAACCTGGCAGACCCAACCGGCTCTGCTGGCCGCCTCGGTGGCGATTTTCCGCGTTTGGCAGCAGCAGGGCGGTAAAGCGCCTGCGCTGATGGCGGGCCACAGCCTGGGCGAATACTCGGCGCTGGTCTGCGCCGGCGTGCTGGACTTCAAGGCGGCGATCCGTCTGGTCGAGCTGCGCGGCAAGCTGATGCAGGAAGCGGTGCCGGAAGGCACCGGCGCGATGTACGCCATCATCGGTCTGGACAACGACGCGATCGCCAAAGCGTGTGAAGAGTCTGCGCAAGGGCAGGTGGTTTCTCCGGTCAACTTCAACTCGCCGGGCCAGGTGGTCATCGCCGGCAACAAAGAAGCGGTTGAGCGCGCAGGCGCCGCCTGCAAAGCCGCCGGCGCCAAACGTGCGCTGCCGCTGCCGGTGAGCGTGCCTTCGCACTGCGCGCTGATGAAGCCGGCCGCCGACAAGCTGGCCGTGGCGCTGCAGGACATCACCTTCAACGCGCCGCAGGTGCCGGTGGTGAACAACGTCGACGTGCGCACCGAAAACGATCCGGAAGCGATCCGCAGCGCGCTGGTGCGTCAGCTGTACAGCCCGGTACGTTGGACCGAGAGCGTAGAATTTATCGCAGCACAGGGAGTGACGTCGCTGCTGGAAGTGGGGCCGGGCAAAGTGCTGACCGGCCTGACTAAACGTATTGTTGACACCCTGACGGCTGCGGCGGTGAACGACACCGCCAGCCTGTCGGCGGCGCTTGAACAATAAAGAGGAAAATGATGAGCTTCGAAGGTAAAATCGTTCTGGTCACCGGCGCGAGCCGCGGTATTGGCCGAGCTATTGCAGAAACGTTTGTGGCACGCGGCGCCAAAGTGATCGGCACCGCGACCAGCGAGAGCGGCGCTGAAGCGATCAGCAGCTACCTGGGCGCAAACGGTAAAGGGTTTATGTTGAACGTTGTTGATGCGCAATCTATCGACAGCGTGCTGGCATCGATTCGCGCCGAATTTGGCGAAATCGACATTTTAGTGAATAATGCCGGCATCACGCGTGATAACCTGCTGATGCGTATGAAGGATGACGAGTGGGAGGATATCCTCGACACCAACCTGACTTCCGTATTCCGCCTGTCAAAAGCGGTAATGCGCGCTATGATGAAAAAGCGGTTTGGCCGTATCATCACCATCGGTTCCGTTGTCGGCACCATGGGGAACGCAGGGCAGGCGAACTACGCGGCGGCTAAAGCCGGTCTGATTGGTTTTAGCAAATCTTTGGCACGTGAAGTTGCTTCGCGTGGCATTACGGTCAACGTCGTGGCACCTGGCTTTATTGAGACGGACATGACACGGGCGTTGACAGATGATCAACGCGCAGGCATTTTGTCATCAGTTCCAGCCAACCGGCTGGGCGATGCTAAAGAAATCGCCAGCGCTGTTGCATTTTTGGCCTCTGATGAGGCCGGCTATATCACCGGTGAAACGTTACATGTCAATGGCGGCATGTACATGATTTAAAAAATGTGAAAACCATTTGCGTTATTTGAGGCAAAAACCGCAAAATAGCGTAAAATCGTGGTTTGACCAGCCGGGATTTAGTTGCATCTTTTTCAGCATTTTATACACTACGAAAACCATCGCGAAAGCGAGTTTTGATAGGAAATTTAAGAGTATGAGCACTATCGAAGAACGCGTTAAGAAAATCATTGTTGAGCAACTGGGTGTTAAACAGGAAGAAGTTTTGAACAACGCTTCTTTCGTTGAAGATCTGGGCGCTGATTCTCTTGACACCGTTGAGCTGGTAATGGCACTGGAAGAAGAATTCGACACCGAGATTCCAGACGAAGAAGCTGAGAAGATCACTACTGTTCAGGCAGCTATTGATTTCATCAACGCTAGCCAGCAGTAAGAGAACATATCTAGGCGGTCGTTCGACCGCCTAAGTTTTTTCTATCCCTAGTGTCATATTTTTCCCTCCCTGGAGGACAAACGTGTCTAAGCGTCGAGTAGTTGTGACCGGACTGGGCATGTTGTCTCCTGTCGGCAATACGGTAGAGTCCACGTGGAACGCTCTTCTTGCCGGTCAGAGTGGCATCAGCCTGATCGACCATTTCGATACCACTGCCTATGCGACCAAGTTTGCTGGCCTGGTAAAGAATTTTAATTCTGAGGATTTCATCTCTCGCAAAGATGCGCGCAAGATGGACGCCTTTATCCAGTACGGTATCGCTGCCGGCATGCAAGCCATGCAGGATGCAGGTCTGGACATCACCGAGGCTAACGCCACCCGCATTGGAGCCGCGATCGGTTCCGGCATCGGCGGCCTGGGTTTGATCGAAGAAAACCACAGTTCACTGGTTAACGGTGGCCCACGGAAAATCAGTCCGTTCTTCGTGCCATCCACCATCGTGAATATGATAGCAGGCCACCTGACAATCATGTACGGCATGCGTGGCCCAAGCATTTCCATCGCCACCGCCTGTACTTCAGGTGTGCACAACATCGGCCATGCGGCGCGTATCATTGCTTACAATGATGCTGACGTGATGCTGGCCGGTGGGGCAGAGAAAGCCAGCACCCCATTGGGCGTCGGCGGCTTTGGCGCAGCTCGCGCCCTGTCCACCCGTAATGACAACCCGCAGGCGGCGAGCCGTCCGTGGGATAAAGACCGCGACGGCTTCGTGCTGGGCGACGGCGCCGGCATGATGGTGCTGGAAGAGTACGAGCACGCGAAAAAACGCGGCGCGAAAATCTACGCCGAAGTGGTGGGCTTTGGGATGAGCAGCGATGCTTATCACATGACGTCGCCGCCGGAAAACGGCGCAGGCGCTGCGCTGGCGATGGAAAATGCCCTGCTTGACGCCGGTGTGACCCCGTCACAAATCGGCTACATCAATGCGCACGGCACCTCTACGCCGGCGGGTGACCAGGCGGAAGCGCAGGCGGTGAAATCCGTCTTCGGCGCCGATGCCCACCGCGTGCTGGTGAGTTCGACCAAATCGATGACTGGCCACCTGTTGGGTGCGGCAGGCGCGATCGAGTCTATCTTCACCGTGCTGGCGCTGCGCGATCAGGCGGTACCGCCAACCATCAACCTGGATAACCCGGATGAAGGTTGCGATCTGGACTTCGTGCCTCATGAAGCGCGCCAGGTCAGCGATATGGAGTTCACCCTGTGTAACTCCTTCGGCTTCGGCGGCACCAACGGCTCGCTGATCTTCCGCCGAGTGTAACTCGCGCTGCGGATAGCTGACGAAAGCCCGGTTTTTTAACCGGGCTTTTTTACGCCCGCCGTTTGGCCGCCGGCGGGGCTGCGTATCGTCTCGCCGCCTGCTATCCTGCGAGCGTAATGAAATAGCCCGGCAACAGGAGGAAGTATGTACTGGATTAACGGACAACGCCACGATGCGCTGGCGCCGAGCGATCGTGGCCTGCAGTTCGGCGATGGCTGCTTTACTACCGCCCGGGTTATCGACGGTAAAATCGAGCTGCTGCCCTGGCATCTGGAGCGGCTGCAGCAAGCGGCGCAGCGGCTGATGCTGCCTGCCACCGATTGGCTGGCTTTCGAGCGGGAGATGGCGCTGGCGGCCGAATCAATTCCGCTCGGCGTGGTCAAAGCGATACTGACGCGCGGCAGCGGCGGGCGGGGTTACAGCCCGACGGGGTGCGAAAACCCGACGCGTATCGTCGCCCGCAGCAGCTACCCTGCGCACTATTTGCAGTGGCGCGAGCAGGGCATCACGCTTGCGCTCAGCCCGGTGGCGCTGGCGCGCAATCCGTTGCTGGCGGGGTTGAAGCATTTGAACCGCCTGGAGCAGGTGCTGATCCGCGCGCATCTTGACCAGACGGCCGCCGACGAGGCGCTGGTGCTTGACACTGCCGGTATGCTGGTGGAATGCTGTGCGGCTAATTTGTTCTGGCGTAAGGGAAAAGCGGTATTTACCCCGGATCTGAGCCAGGCCGGCGTCGCGGGCTTGATGCGGCGGCGGGTGATCGCGCTGCTGGCGGGCTCGGAATACCGTCTGCAGTGCGTCAGTGAACCGTTGGAGACGCTGGCCGATGCCGACGAAGTGCTGGTGAGCAATGCGCTGATGCCGCTGCTGCCGGTAAACGCTGCGCAATCATGGCGTTATGCTTCGCGCCAGCTGTATGATTTTTTGCGTCCACACTGTTAACCATGGCTGATTGATGAAGAAAAGAAAGCTGAAGGTCCTGTCTGTTATTGTTGTTCTGGTATTGGCGCTGCTGTTTTGGGGCTACCAGAAGATCGAACGCTTTGCCGATACGCCGCTGGCTATCCAGCAAGAAACCATCTTCAAACTGCCGGCCGGCACCGGCCGAGTAGCGCTGGAAGGGCTACTGGTACGCGATAAACTGGTGCACAACGGGCGCTGGTTCCAGTGGCTGCTGAAGCTGGAGCCGGAGTTGGCGGAGTTTAAAGCCGGTACCTACCGGTTCACGCCGGGCATGACGGTGCGCCAGATGCTGAAACTGTTGGCCAGCGGCAAAGAGGCGCAGTTCACCGCACGCTTTATCGAAGGCTCACGCCTGCGTGATTGGCAGCAGGTGCTGCAGCAGTCCAAATACCTGAAACACACCCTGGCGGGCAAGAGCGAAGCGGAGATTGCCGCAGCGCTCGGCATTCCTGCGGGAGAAACGCCGGAAGGGCATTTGTACCCGGATACCTATCAGTATACCGCCGGCATGAGCGACATCGCGCTGCTCAAACGCGCACACGTGCGCATGAACAAAGCGCTGCAGGCCGCCTGGGCCGGCCGCGATACCAGCCTGCCGTATAAAACGCCGGAAGATCTGCTGACCATGGCCTCGATCGTCGAGAAAGAGACCGCGGTGCCGGAAGAGCGCAGCAAGGTGGCGTCGGTGTTCGTCAACCGCTTGCGCATCGGCATGCGCCTGCAGACCGATCCGACGGTGATCTACGGCATGGGCGAAAGCTATAATGGCAACATCACGCGCAAGGATCTGGAGACGCCAACGCCGTACAACACCTATGTGATCGCCGGCCTGCCGCCAACGCCGATCGCCATGCCGGGGGAGGCCTCGCTGCAGGCGGCCGCCAATCCGGCCAAAACGCCTTATCTCTATTTTGTCGCCGACGGCAAGGGTGGGCATACCTTCACCACCAATCTGGCGAGCCATAACCAGGCGGTGCGCGTGTACCGTCAGGCGTTAAAGGAAAAGAATGAAAAGTAAATTCGTTGTTATCGAAGGGCTGGAAGGCGCGGGTAAAACCACCGCGCGCGATACGGTGGTCAATGTGCTGCGCGAACACGGCGTCAGCGACATCGTCTTCACCCGCGAGCCGGGCGGCACGCCGCTGGCGGAGAAGCTGCGCGATCTGTTCAAGCGCGGCATCGACGGCGAATTGCCGACCATCAAGGCCGAAGTATTGATGCTGTACGCCGCGCGTGTGCAGCTGGTGGAAACCGTGATTAAACCGGCCCTGGCGCGCGGCGCCTGGGTGGTGGGCGATCGCCACGATCTCTCTTCACAGGCTTACCAGGGTGGCGGCCGCGGCGTGGATCCGCAGCTGATGAGCTCGCTGCGCGACACCGTGCTGGGGGATTTTCGCCCGGACTTGACGGTCTATCTCGATCTGCCGCCGCTGGTCGGCCTGCAACGCGCACAGGCGCGCGGTCAGTTGGATCGCATCGAACAGGAAGCGCTGCCGTTCTTCGAGCGCACCCGCGCTCGCTATCTCGAGCTGGCGGCGCAGGATAAAACCATCGTCACCGTCGACGCCGCCCAGCCGCTGGAGCAGGTGACCGCGGCGATCCGCGACTGCGTCGGCCACTGGCTGCGGCAGCAGGAAGGCGCATAATGAACTGGTACCCGTGGCTGAACGGCCCTTATCGCCAGCTGGTTGGGCAGTACGCCGACGGCCGCGGCCATCATGCGCTGCTGCTGCACGCGGCGCCGGGCAACGGTGACGACGCGCTGGCCTACGGCCTGAGCCGCTGGTTGATCTGCCAGCAGCGCAACGGTGAAAAAAGCTGCGGCGAGTGCCACAGCTGCCGGCTGATGCTGGCGGGCAACCACCCGGATTATCACGTGCTGGCGCCGGAAAAGGGCAAGAGCAGCCTGGGGATCGAGCCGATCCGCCAAGTGATTGAAACGCTGTACGCCCACGCCCAGCAGGGCGGCGCTAAAGTGATTTGGCTGCCGCAGGCGGAACAGCTGACCGAGGCGGCGGCCAACGCGCTGCTTAAAACGCTGGAAGAGCCGCCGGAGAAAACCTATTTTCTGCTGGGTTGCCGTGAGCCGTCGCGGCTGATGGCGACGCTGCGCAGCCGTTGCCTGTATTGGCATTTGGCGAGCCCGGATGAGCAGCTCAGCCTGCAGTGGCTGGGCCGACAGGCGGCCGGATCTCAGACGGACCGCCTCACGGCGCTGCGCCTGCACGACGGCGCGCCGCTGGCCGCCGAACAGCTGTTGCAGCCGCAGCAGTGGCAACAGCGCAGCGCCCTGTGCGCCGCGTTGAGCGCCGCGCTGCCGCAGCGCGATATGCTGTCGCTGCTGCCGGTGTTGAACCATGAAGACGTCGCCGAGCGCCTGCACTGGCTGTGCGCGCTGCTGGTGGACGCGATGAAGTGGCAGCAGGGCGCGCATCAGTATGTATTGAATCAGGATCAGCAGCCGTTGGTGCATCAGCTGGCCAGCCTGCTGAGCAGCGCCTCGCTGCAGCAGATCGTGCAGCAGTGGCTGAACTGTCGCCATCAGCTGCTCAGCGTGGTGGGCGTCAATCGCGAGCTGCTGCTGACCGAACAGTTACTTCGCTGGGAACAGATGCTCGGCGCCGCCGGCTATTCCCACCCTCATTCGCTGTAAAGTAAAAGAGTTAAACATTATGTTGTTAGTCGATTCTCATTGCCACCTTGACAGTCTGGATTATCAAACGCTGCACCAGAATGTGGACGATGCGCTGGCCAAGGCCAAAGCGCGCGACGTCGGCTATGTGCTGGCGGTCGCCACCACGCTGACGGGCTACCGTTCCATGACCGAGCTGATCGGCAAGCGCAACGACGTGGCCTTCTCCTGCGGGGTGCATCCGCTCAATCTGGAAGAGGGGTATGATTACGCCGAGCTGCGCCGCCTGGCGGCGGCGGAACAGGTGGTAGCGCTGGGGGAAACCGGGCTCGATTACTTCTACCAGAAAGACAATCTCGAGCTGCAGCAGGACTCTTTCCGCGAACATATCCGCATCGGCCGGGATCTGAACAAACCGGTGATCGTCCACACCCGCGATGCGCGTGCGGACACGCTGGCGATCCTGCGTGAAGAGAACGCACAGGACTGCGGCGGCGTACTTCACTGCTTCACCGAAGATCTGGCCACGGCCGAAGCGTTGCTGGATCTGGGCTTCTACATCTCCTTCTCGGGCATCGTGACCTTCCGCAACGCCGAACAGCTGCGTGAGGTGGCCCGCTATGTGCCGCTGGATCGCATTCTGGTGGAAACCGATTCGCCTTATCTGGCGCCGGTGCCGCATCGCGGCAAAGAAAACCAACCCGCCTATGTGCGCGATGTGGCTGAATACATGGCGGTATTGAAGGGCGTCAGCCTGGAACAACTGGCCGAAGCGACCACCGCCAACTTTTCACGCTTATTTCACCTCGATCTGTGATCTTTGACCTAGGCTATAGCTGTAGGTCATTGTCTGCGTAATTTTTTTTAAGCTCGTAATTAATCACTGAAACGGGTAAGGTTCCTTCCCGTTTCAGGGTGATTGATGCGTGTTTTTTGGCCCGTTTTGCCAAAAAACAGCCGGTTTATGCAAAGTTACCGCGGCTCGATCATCGAAACGTGATTGTCATCAAACATTGCGCAGGCTATTTATTTTACTCTGCGTAATAAATTCAAGGGGTGCTCAGACACCCTGAATTGCAGGGGTTTTTCTCCCCCCCTTGCAGCGCGAATTATCGCGACAAGAAGTAGCAAAGCATTATTACTCAGGAGCACACTCAACTATGTTCAAGAACGCATTTGCAAACCTGCAAAAAGTAGGTAAATCGCTCATGCTGCCGGTGTCCGTGTTGCCTATCGCAGGTATTCTGCTGGGCGTCGGCTCCGCCAACTTTAGCTGGCTACCTGCGGTAGTCTCCCACGTGATGGCGGAAGCGGGCGGTTCGGTCTTCGCCAACATGCCGCTGATTTTCGCCATCGGCGTCGCTTTGGGCTTCACCAACAACGACGGCGTTTCCGCGCTGGCGGCGGTGGTGGCCTACGGCATCATGGTGAAAACCATGGCGGTGGTTGCGCCGCTGGTGCTGCACCTGCCGGCTGAAGAGATTGCGGCCAAACACCTGGCGGATACCGGTGTGCTCGGGGGGATTATCTCCGGTGCCATCGCGGCCTATATGTTCAACCGCTTCTTCCGCATTCAACTGCCGGAATACCTGGGCTTCTTTGCCGGTAAGCGTTTCGTGCCGATCATTTCCGGTCTGGCGGCGATCGTTCTGGGCGTAGTGCTGTCCTTCATCTGGCCGCCGATCGGTACGGCTATCCAGACCTTCTCGCAGTGGGCGGCTTATCAGAACCCGGTCGTGGCCTTCGGCATTTACGGCGTGGTTGAGCGTGCTCTGGTGCCATTCGGTCTGCACCACATCTGGAACGTACCGTTCCAAATGCAAATCGGTGAATTCACCAACGCGGCGGGCCAGGTATTCCACGGCGACATCCCTCGCTACATGGCGGGTGACCCAACCGCGGGCAAACTGTCCGGCGGCTTCCTGTTCAAAATGTACGGTCTGCCTGCTGCGGCGATTGCTATCTGGCACTCGGCCAAGCCGGAAAACCGCGCGAAAGTCGGCGGCATCATGATCTCCGCCGCGCTGACCTCGTTCCTGACCGGTATCACCGAGCCGATCGAGTTCTCCTTCATGTTCGTCGCGCCGATCCTGTACGTGATCCACGCTATCCTGGCCGGTCTGGCGTTCCCAATCTGTATCCTGTTGGGCATGCGTGACGGCACCAGCTTCTCGCACGGCCTGATCGACTTTATCGTACTGAGCGGCAACAGCAGCAAAATCTGGCTGTTCCCGATCGTCGGCATCGTCTACGGTCTGGTGTACTACACCATCTTCCGCGTGCTGATCGCCAAACTGGATCTGAAAACCCCGGGCCGTGAAGACACCGCTGCCGAGCAGACTGCGCAGGGCGGTTCCGAAATGTCCGCGGCGCTGGTTCAGGCCTTCGGCGGTAAAGAAAACATCACTAACCTGGATGCTTGCATCACCCGTCTGCGCGTCAGCGTGGCCGACGTGTCCAAAGTTGACCAGGCGGGCCTGAAGAAACTGGGCGCAGCCGGCGTAGTCGTCGCTGGCTCCGGCGTGCAGGCCATCTTCGGCACCAAGTCCGACAACCTGAAAACCGATATGGACGAATACATCCGTAATCACTGATTCAGGCAGGGGAGTTACCAAGGGAGGCGAAAGCCTCCCTTTTTTGTTGTTTATTTTATTGAAAATTATAGGCTTTATATTTTAAGTGACCACATTTTTACCCATCTGGTTTGCTCTGTGTATGGCATCTCTATGAAAACAGATGATAAAAAACCCCGCTTAAAGGCGGGCCGGTTCACAGTGACAGGTTCAACTGATCACGCCCATAGTGGGACGTAGGGAAGGCGTCTTGCGGGATAAAGTCGGGTGGTAGCTCTTCGCGCGGGCCGCGTTTTGTTACCAGCTTTTCAACGCTGTTTAGCGTCGTGAATGTGATACTGCATTCGAAATTCTGACACTGATGATATTGCCGTATCGTCATTTCACTGAGACGGCGACTGGTGCGGGTGCGGGCCATAGCACCGCAGATCGGGCAAACAAACATGATGGCCTCCCATGGCGGGAGTTGAACTCCCCGTTATTATGGCCGTCACTTCTCACTTTCCGCAATCCATTCAGGTATTTTAGCCTCCAGCTCCAGTCGCGTGGTAAAGCCGTTCCCGTCGATCGAATGGCTCGCCCTGGCGATGATCCAATCCTGATTATCAATATCCGTTTTAAATCCCGATACCGTGCCGTGCTGCTCCGGGTATAAATCGGCGCGGCCGTAGGCCAGGGTAAGGGTAAATTCAGCGGCTCCGCGTTTCAGCTGCTGCCATTTTGCGGCCGCGGCCCGTTTGGCGGCCGTTTCGTTACTGTAGGTTTTGCGCAGGACATAGACGTTACCGTCGGCCCCCTCGATGTAATCACCCTCGCGGCTGCTGCTGCGCTGCACTTTCTTTTTCGCCGGCTTGCGGGCCTTCACCGTGACCTTTTTCTTTTTCCCGAATTCCAGATCGAGCCAGTAAGCGCGCACGCCGGTATAGGCATCACGATCGGCAATGCGGAAGGCGTGACGATCGCCGCTGCTGCGGGTGAGGGCGAAGGAGGGCAGCGCCTTACCGTTGGCGCTGACGCCGCCACCGGGCAGGATAAACAGCAGACTGCCATTTTTCACCGTGGCAATGGCGCCCAGCATTTCGGCCATGCGCGTCAGGAAGGACATATCGCTTTCCTGCGTCTGGTCGGCGTGGTCAATCTCCACCTCCATGAGTTGCTGCGAGATGATGGCCTTCAGGTTGTAGCGCCTGGCGATCGCTGACACCACCCGTTCTACGGTGACGTCATGCCAGGACACCTCGCGCTTGACGTTGAACTCGTCGCGAAAATCGGCGCTGCGTGCGGTGATCGTCAGCGTATCAGGCGGTCCGGCGTGCGCCACTTCATCGACAATAAAAATGCCTTTGTAAACCAGCGCTTCACCGTGCCACCCCATCGACGCGGACACCTCGGCGCCGCGCGGCGGCAGCTGCAGCTGGCCGTCAGTATCGTCCACGGTGATCGTCAGCTCGTCGGCCTCAAAGCCGCGGTTGTCGGTCATCTCCAGCGACAAGATGCGCTCATCCAGCCTGGTCAGCTCCTTGCCGCCAAGCAGGACGCTGAACGCCGGCACGCGCGACAGTTCCGTCTGGTAATCGTTGAACGTGCTGGCGCCGCTACCCAGCAGTGATTTGGCCTTGTTGATCGCGTCAGTAGTCAGTGCCATGGCTCCCCCTTTGTGTTGATGGTTTCATGCGCGCGCGACGGGGAAAACCGCGCGTTGTTGTCGCCGGCGGATGACAACCAGCGCCACGTGTTGCGCCGGCGTTTTTCGGCGAATATCACCACGAACTCACAAGCATGATGGCGGTACAGTATGACCGACAATTTCTTCCATGGTGCGCGCGTCAAGGAAAACACCGACCTGCAGACCGCGATCAATGACGTTGACTCAACGGTCATTGGTCTGGTCGCGGTGGCGGATGATGCTGACGCAACCACCTTCCCGCTAGACACGCCGGTACTGATCACGCGGGTAATCAGCGTACTCGGCAAGGCCGGTAAAACCGGTTCACTCTATAAATCCCTGAAGGCCATTTCTGACCAGGTCAGTACTCGCGTGATTGTGGTGCGCGTGGCGGCGGCTGGCACTGAAGACGGCGCGAAAACCCAGTCGCAGCTGATTATCGGCGGTTCCCAGGCGGACGGCAGCTATACCGGCATGTTCGCGCTTTTGACCGCCGAGCAAAAAGTCGGCTACCGGCCGCGCATTCTTGGTGTGCCGATGTATGACACGCAGGAAGTCACCGCACAGTTGCGGGTGATTGCCAAGCAGCTGCGGGCGTTTTCCTACAGCTATTGCGACGGCTGCGAGACGATTGCCGAGGCAAAAACCTACCGCCAGCAGTTTGCCGAGCGTGAGGGCATGCTGATTTGGCCGAATTTCATCGCCTATAACCCGGAGAGTGGCAAGAACGAAGAGTTCCCGGCGGTGGCGTATGCGTTGGGGATGCGTGCGAAGATCGATAACGAGCAGGGCTGGCATAAGTCGCTGTCGAACGTGGCGGTTAGCAACGTGCTCGGCATCACCAAAGACGTTTTTTGGGCGCTGCAGGCGGAAGATTCCGACGCCAACGAGCTGAACGCCAACGAAGTTACCACGCTGATTAAACGTGACGGCTTCCGCTTCTGGGGCAACCGCACCACGGACAAAAACGAGTACATCTTCGAGGTGTACACCCGTACCGCGCAGATCCTGGCGGATACCATCGCGGAGGCGCAATTTACCACGGTAGACAGTCCGCTCACGCCGGCAAACGTCAAGGATGTGGTCAGCGGTATCAATGCCAAGCTGCAGAGGCTGGTCACCGCCGGCCGGTTGATTGGCGCCGCGTGCTGGTTTGATATCGTCGATAACCAGACAACCGGCATTCGGCAGGGCAAAGTTGTGGTGCGTTACAACTACAGCCCGGTGCCGCCACTCGAAGATCTGACCATGATCCAGACCTTCACCGATCAATACTACGAAGCGGCTTTCGCGTCGCTGGGAGGGGCATAAGTGGCTATCCCTAAAAAGCTCCGTCTGTTCACGCTGTATGTGGACGGCACCAACCACATCGGCAAGATCCCCAGCGTCACCTTGCCAAAAGTCACCCGTAAGACGGAGGACTATCAGGGCGGCGGCATGCAAGGCGCCGTAGCGGTAGACCTCGGCCTTGACGGTGGCGCGCTGGATGCGTCGATGGTGGTCGGCGGCGTCGTTGAAGAGCTGATCCTCAAATACGGCGGCGATATTGACGAAATGCGCCTGCGTTTCGTCGGTGAAATCTACAGCGGCGGCACCAGTTCGCTGATGGAAGTGGAAATGCGCGGCCGCATCACTGAAATCGATCCGGGTGAGGCCAAGCAGGGCGATGACACCAACCACACCTACGCCATCAAGAACACCTACTACAAGCTGTCGGTAGATGATAAGGCGCTGCTGGAAATCGACCTGCTGAACTTCATCTACAAGCGCGACGGGAAAAACCTGTACCCCGATCGCATTGTGTCAGCCCTCGGCCTCGGCGGCTGATCGTTAACCCTTAACCACTTTGAAGGCGGCACGCGTGGCCGCCTGGAGAACATGCACATGTCCGTAACGCTCACCACGCCGATTAAACGCGGCAACAGCGAGATCACCACTGTCACCATCACCGATACCATCAAGCAGGCCGGCTCATTGCGTGGCCTGCGCCTGGTCGACGTGCTCAACTTCGACTATGACGCCGTTTCAACGCTGCTAACGCGCGTTACCGCGCCGGCACTGACCGCCGCCGAGATCGCCACGCTGGATACCGGTGACTTTGTGGCGTTCATTGAAGAGATGACACCTTTTTTGACCAAAGCGGCGCCGTCCGTACCGAACGTGGCGGAGACGGGGAACAAGTAAGGGAACCGCTGTTTGTCAGCGTTGACGATCTCATCGCTGACGTTGCTGTAGTTTTTCACTGGCCGCCCTCCGAGATGTACGGCATGGAGCTGCGCGAGCTGATGGCATGGCGCCAGCGCGCCGCCATCCGCAGCGGCAACCATGACGATGATGAGGATGACCATGGATCTTAGTATTCGCGTCGCGTTCAACGCGATCGACAAGCTCACCCGCCCGGTTAAAGCCGCTAGCAAAGCTGTTAGCGGCTTGTCTGACTCCCTCAAGAAAACGCAAAACGCAGTTAAAGACCTGGACAAGCAAGCCGCCAGCTTTGACCGCCTGCGCTCGCAGGCCAACGACACTGCGCAGAAGATTAACCGTGCCAAGCGCGAGTTTAACGGGCTGAATCAGACCGTTCGAGAGGGCGGGCAACTGACCGACGCCCAGGCCGCGCACCTGGAAAACCTGCGCGGCAAGCTCACCCGACTGACGCAAACCTACAACCAGCAGACGGCCAAGCTGCGAGAGGCGGCCCAGGCGGTGCGGCAGCATGGGGTTAATCTGTCTGCCGGCAGCGGCGCGGTACAAAGCGCCATCCGTCGAACAGAGCAATACAACCAGCAGCTTGAGCGGGAGCGGCGGCAGTTGGCCGCCGTTACCCAGGCGCAAGCCGGCTACACCCGTGCTAAAGATGCTGCCGGCAAACTACGCGGCGCCGGCATGGGGATGGTTGCCGGGGCATCGGTTGCCGGGTATACCGGCGGCCGCTTCCTGGCGCCGGCCGTGGGATTCGATGCCGAAATGTCGCGGGTGCAGGCGCTGACGCGACTGGATAAAAGTTCGTCACAGCTGGCCGACCTGCGCGCCCAGGCGAAAAAGCTCGGCGCCGAAACGGCATTTACTACCCGCGACGCCGCCAGCGGGCAGGCGTTCCTGGCGATGGCCGGCTTTACGCCGCAGGCGATTCAGGCCGCGTTACCTGGCGTGCTCAACATGGCGCTGGCCGGTGGGATGGATCTCGGTGAGTCCGCGGATATCAGTTCGAACATCCTTTCACAGTTCCGCCTCGATCCAAAGGAGATGGATCGCGTCAGTGACGTGCTGACAGGGGCATTCACCCGAACCAACACCGATCTGCAGAACATCGGCGAGGCGATGAAGTACGCCGGTACGGGGTTATCTAATCTGGGCGTCAGCGTTGAGCAAACGACGGCGATGATCGGCGTGATGGCGAACGTGGGCCTGCGCGGCAGTATTGCGGGTACTGGGTTGCAAACCACGTTCTCACGTCTGGCCGCGCCAACGAAAAAAGCCAACGACGCGCTGAAAGAGCTTGGCGTCACCGTGGCCGACTCCACCGGCAAGATGCGGCCGGCCGAGGACGTTCTCACTGACCTTTACAAATCGATCAAGAAATACGGCGCCACCGATCAGCTCTCGTTCTTCAAGGATATCGCGGGCGAGGAAGCCGCGAAGTCCTTCCAGGCGCTGGTTTTATCTGCCGGCAGCGGTGAGTTGCAGAATCTGCTGGCCGACCTGAAGAAATCGCAGGGTGAGGCACTGAAGGCCGCCAAGGTGATGGCGGATAACCTCGGCGGTGACCTGAAGGAGCTGGACTCCGCCTGGGAGGGCTTTCGCATTCAGGTAGAAGAGACTGCCGACGGCCCGTTGCGCAAGCTGACGCAGGGGCTTAGTGAGGTGATCAATGCCGCCAGCCAGTGGGTAAAAGAAAACCCGCGGCTGGCGCAATCCATTCTGTTGACCGCCGGCGCCGTCACCGCCCTGGTGGCCGCGCTGGGGATCGCCAGCCTGGCGACCGGCTTGCTGATTGGGCCACTGGCTAAGCTGCGTTTGGGCTTCACATTGCTGACGGGTGGGCGCGGTCTGATGGGAACCGTCAGCGCGCTGCGGGGCTTCGTTGGCGCCGGCGGTAATGCCATGGCAAGGGTGAGCGGCTGGTCGCGTGTGCTGGCTTCGCTCTCTGGTGGCTTCCGTGGGCTGCTGGGTTCGCTGACGCCGCTGCGCAGCATGCTGATGGGCGTATTTATGGCGCCGTCGGCAGCGCTGGGTTCATTGGTGCGTGGTGTGATGGGGTTGGCGCTGCGGCTGACGGGCCTGTCTACGCTATGGGGCATTCTCACCGGCGCACTTTCAGCGCTGGGTGCTGCGCTGTCGTTCCTGCTGAGTCCGATCGGATTGATTGGTGCCGCCTTTGTCGCGGCCGGCGTGCTGATCTGGAAATATTGGGAGCCGATCAAGGCGTTCTTTGTTGGATTTGGTGCCGGCGTCATGTCGGCACTGGCGCCGCTGCGTGAAGCGTTTGCCCGTATTGCGCCGATCTTTGGCGTGATTGGTGACGCCCTCAGCAGCGTGTGGGACTGGTTTACCAAGCTGCTGACGCCGATGCAGACCAGCAAAGAGACGCTGGATAAATGCGCCAGCGCCGGCGAGACGTTCGGGCGGGTGTTCGGCACCGCGCTGCAGGTGCTGCTGTACCCGCTGTCAAAACTGATGGATGGCGTGGGCTGGCTGCTGGAGAAAATGGGCCTCATCCCTGATGGCATCGAGCAGGCCCGGCGCAAGGCCGAAGAGCTGCGCAACCAGCCCGCGATGTGGGAATGGGATCCGCAGCAGAAAAAAATGGTGAAGAAGGGGTGGAACTGGGCCGGCCCCGGTCTGCCGACTGGCCCGGCAACTGTCGATCCGAAGTTGGGCGGCTCGCCACCCCCGGCACTGACCGGCGACACGGGCACGCTACGCCGCCTTAACGAGATCGCCGGCAATACCAAGGCAACCGCCGACAATACCAACGCCACCAAACGCATCGGGCCGGGGGATATCGTCTTCAAAAATCTGCCGCGCGCGCTGGCGCTGCGTGGGGCGTACCAGGAAGCGCGGGTGATGCCGCAATCGGTGCCGCGTGTGGCTGCCGCTTCCGGCGGTGGGGTGCTCACTGTGCCGTCGGCGTCACAGCCGGCCGCGATGGCGCCCGTGTCCGCACCTAGCGGCGGTGGGCCCGTCTTCCAACTGGTGTTTAACGATGTCGGCCAGCGTTCGGATCAGGAGCTGGAACGGATGGTGCGCAGTGCGGTGCGCGATGCGATGGCCAGCACAGTCAGGGGTAACCGCGGGTCATTCCGCGATCGAGATTAACGGGAGTCAAAATTATGATGATGGTATTCGGGATGTTCGTTTTTACGCTGCGCACGGCGCCGTATCAGCAGCTGCGCCATTCGCAGGACTGGCGCCACGTCAAGAACGATCGCATTAACCAGTCTGCCGGCTGGCAGTATATCGGGGCAGGGGATGACAGTATCACGCTTGACGGCGTGCTCTACCCGGAGATCACGGGCGGCAATCTGTCGCTGTCGAGCCTGGAAACGATCGGCTTCACCGGCCGGCCCTGGCCGCTGATTGAGGGGGACGGGCGAATTTACGGCATGTACGTGATGACGCGGTTAGAACGGGGTAAGTCGGAGTTTGACCGCTATGGTAACCCGAAAAAAATCGAGTTCTCTATCAGCTTGAGCCGTGTCGACAGCGATTTTCGCGAGAAGCTGCAAACGACGTCGGCGAGTGATGTGCTCGGTGAGCTGCGAACCAGCGCCAGCCGGGCGATCAACTCGGTGACAAAATCGGTAAACGGTTTGTTCGGGTGAGGTATAGCGCGATCTGTCTGTACTCGATACCGGCAGATATAGACGGCGCCGGCTGTACTGCAGGAGAAGAAAAAGCCCCGAGCGGGGCTTTTTTTTGCTGCCGTGTCAGGCTACGCGGTGCCAAAGCATTTGCAGTTTATGGCGCTCGACAACGCTGAACGCCTGGCCCTGGCCTAGCGCTTCCGTTTGCGCCCAAACGGTGTGAGCGTGCGCCGGCACGGTGGCGGAGTGGATATGGTCTTCAGCCTCGCTGGTGTAGTTGCGCGTTCTGTGGTTGTCGTTGTCAGAGCCGACAATATAATCGCCATCCCACGCCTCGCCGGGCGCGGACATTCCTCCCTGGTGCCGGTGTCTACCTGCCGGTGTTGTTTGCAGCGTCTGCGCCTCTTGCCAGCTTGTGTTTCCCGACACATTCAGCACAGACTGTGGCAGGTTGGCGCGCGTGATGCTCACCGTATCGCTACCGCCCTGGGTGCCGACGTCGGAGCCGTCCGCTTTTGCCGTTCTGATCGTCAGGTGTTCGCCGGCGTACTCCCATGTTGACCACGGCCATTTAGTGTTTGGGTTCACGTTCTGATTGAACAGGCGCGATGAGCCGACAGGGTTGTCCTGTTCCCAGGCGTCGCGGATTGCGGTTTCTACTGCGTCTGCGATCGCCTTTTTCACGCTTTCGCCCAGCTCGCCGATCGCTTCGTCCGTGTAGTCCTTGGCCGCATCTTCCGCGCCCTTGACGTCCTCGGCGGTTGCCAAAATCACCGACGGATCGGCAATCAGCTCCACGTCGGCCGTGCTGCTGACTTTTAGTTGCATCCTGATTATCTGGAAACGCCCCGAACCCTCTGCCAGCAATGGCTTGTAGGTTTCTGGCATTTTGCCGACGGCGACGCATTCGCCATCGTCGGCGTACAGCGCCAGCTCGCGCAGCCAGAAGCCGCCGATCTGCGGTGGCATGATCATTTCAGCTTCGATGACGCTGGCGTCGCTGTCGGCGATCACCAGCTTATTCAGCATTCCCCGATACTGCTCGTTAATCAGGCCGGCATGGGCGGCGTTCGGCGAGGACAGTTGACCGCCTGCATCTCCGACGGCCATTTCCGCGATGGCGACCGGCGTTCCCGTCACCGCTGCATTCGCCAGGCGCTCTGCGCCAGCGGCAGTGATCAGCGTGAGAAACTTTTTATCAGCCATATTTCCACCGTGTTAGTTAACGAACTCGCCGCGCAAGCTCATGATGGTTTTCAGCATGTCGCGCTTTTCGGCTTGTTCCTCGGCAGTCAATACGCGGTTATAAACGGCAATGATACCTATGACACCGGACAATCCCATGTTTTGATTCGCGTTTACGCCGCCATTCAGCATAATCGGAAGGGGCGACTTTTTACGGGAGGTAATCTTAGCCGAGCGTTTTTCACCGCTCATGCGGGTCATTGCGATCTCTGTATTGGACACCGTTGCGGTGAAACGCGTCCAACCCCCAACAGCCCCGCCGTGCGTAATGCCTACAACGGCCTCACCAGTGTTACCTGTTCCCATTTGCAAAATCAGCTGACCATCTTCCTCAATGCGGAGTTGAATACCGCCGAACGGCGCGACACCTGGCGACAGGTTAGAAAAAATGCGCCCACTGGCAGTTGGTTTGTTCATATTGATACAGATCGCGAACGTCATTTCGTCTGTCTCGATAATGCCCGTATCAGCGCCATGCGCAGCGTCAGCAACGGTGATCATACCGCGCTGGGTAAATTCGTTCTCCGTCACCAAGTCGCGCGTGTTTCCGCTGGAGTCATATTTGTCCTGCATGCCGTAGGTTGCCAAACTTGAATCGTCATTCAGCAGCATTTCAGGCTCTGCCAATTCCAGATCGGCGGCATTAACAACGCCATCACAAATAATAATCATACTGCCTCCTGTTTTAATAAACCCATCTGGCCGACATGAATCTCGGCATTATTTGCCACGATGCTCAGCTTTAATTCAGTCACGTTTTGCGGAGCGACTAAGTCATAGCTATACGTTAAAAAACCGTCACTTGACTGATTCCATGGTCGAAGGCCGATAACGTTCGCTTTCTTGGCATCATTGGTTTCGAGAAAACAGCCTATTGAGCCGCTGGCTTCTGAGATGATTTTCACTTTAAAGCTGAAGTTTCTTTTTTCTCCCGGCGTAATTGGCACAATCTGAGATACGACCGCTCTGACTCCTGCACTGCCCTTAACGGCCAAAACGTTGCCCACGACCGCAGGATCGTTAACTAGCACTACATTGCCGCCTTCAACCTGCCAGCCTGTTGGCAGTCCGTTGTTGGTATCGAGAAACAGAGGATTGATGATGCTGTTTGGCCCGCCCTCGGTCACAGGGTTGGCGATTGCCAGTTGGGGATAGACCGGCATCGCCAGCGGAAACATCGCGGCTGCCAATGCTTTCCCCATGTGGAAGGCTCCCAGGGCGGTCGGGTGCGACGGGTCTGGAAGACCGTTGTCTAGCGTGCCGTTATACCCGGCTTTCCAGCCATCGGTCACAGGGTCGACTGTTGCCGCACGCATATCCACGAACGGGAAGCCCTGGGAGATTGCAAACGCGCGGGTAAAGCTGTTCACCGCGTTTTCCCTGTTTTTAAGCTGTGCATTAGCGTTGTTCTGTGCCGCCATTGAGCACACGATTGGGATGATCCCATTTTTCCTTAACTGGGTCAGAATGTAGCGAATGTTGTTTTTGATGGTATCGACAGAGAACAGAAACTGCCCTGAGCTATTTTTCTGAATAACGTCATTTCGTCCGCCCAGAAAAACAATAAATCGCGGTTTTGCAGCGATCGCTGGTTGTAAATGCACACGGATCATGTCTGCTGTTGTATACCCGCCCGTCGCCCACTGACCAACATAACGCAAGCGCCCCTGGCTGAACATTGAAGCCCATAAATGCCATGACTTTGCGTTGTAAACGGATGCCTGCACAATTCCATTTGCTGTCAGTGAGTCACCAAACCCTCCGAAGGTGTTTTCCAACAGCCCCATATGCGTTTCAAGCGGGATGCCGCGATATTCAAGCGTTGCATTCCCGTCATCTCTGGCGGCAAGCAGATGTTTCCCGCCCGTGACCAGATTAAACAGATACCCAGGACGGGCGCGGCGCAATGCCGACGGCCCGATAATCAGCTCGCGTAAGATATTCATGTAATCGGAGAAGGTTTTACCGGGCATCTCTTTTTCACCGTTCTCATTTATCGAGAACATGCTCGCCCCTTGGCGACTGACAAAGTCGACCGGCTTTCTTGTGCGAGGCATGGTCAGCAAGCCCCGTGTGCGCTTGTCGGTTGTTGACGCCAGCAGCTCGACGGCTTCAACGAATGCCGCCGTGACAATTTTCTTGCCGGTCGGTGTGGCGATGCCGTTCACATTCTCGTATTGCTCAACCCAATAATCGGTGATCTGGGAGTTAACGGAGAACAGCCGGCGGGTTTCGGTGCCGGCGTTGATCGCAGCCTGTGCCTCGTCGACACTGTCGTAAATCTTGGCATCGCTCATCACGGACGTGTTGAGCTTATCCACGTCATTTTTGAGCGATGCAGTGCGGTTTGCTAACTGCCGCGCCTGGATATTCGCCACACCATTTCGCCCACCGGAGACATCATCGCCGCGCTTGATTTGGTAGATCGAATCTTCCCACTTCGCTTCCTCTTGTAAGTCAGCCATTTCTTTCCCCGGAGTAGTGGTAACCGCTGCCGAAGCGCGGAATTCCGTTGTATTTAACGCTGTCGTCCGGCTCGTAGTCGGCCGGGTAAACAGTGACGATATCGCCGTCATGTACAGTGACGGCGGAATAGATAAAACCGCTAACCTTTGTCGCGATGTTCATTTGTGCCATGTGGCGACTGACCGGCTTGGCATCTGCCACCAGGCGATTTAATTCGGCCAGCGTTTTTTCAGTTAGTCCGACTTCGTTGACGTCGACCTCAAGCCGAAAGGTGCCCGGTTGATCGCCGGTGTCGAACCATTCGGCAAAGGTGGCTGAAAACCCCATGCTCTCAATCACCCGCCGCACGGCGGCGCGGGTGCCCTTGCGGCGGTGCTGCCAGTAGGATTGCTGGATCGCCGCTATCTTTTTCTCTGCCGGCCAGTTCTTGTCCCAGCGGTCGACAGACAGCGCCCAGGCCAGATACGGCAATAACTCAACCGGGCAGGCGGTCGGCGTCCAGAGCGTGCGCAGCGCGACGGTGATCGCCGACAGCCGCGCAGTGACCGTTTCGGTGTGGCGCATCCAGGCGCCGGCGGACGGAGGGAGAAGGGTGTTATTCATCCGTCCCGCCGTTCTCTACCGTGTAGCCAACGTTGCGTGCGGCTTGCGTGTCGGAGATCTGCAGGTCAGTCGCCGGCGAACGCAGCACCACACGCTGTACCCCCTGCACATGCAGCGAGGCGGAGATCGCCGACCTGGCGACGTCACGCCCGATCTTCTTGTCGTTGTCGGCCAAAAATCCACGCAGCGACGCCATGGCGGCGTTGATGATGGGTTCCGACTCCGGCCCCGGATACAAGAACAGCTCGGCATCAATCGAATAGTCGACAATATCCGCGCTGCGAACCGTCACGCGGTCGCCCAGCGGTCGGGCTTCTTCATCGTTAACCGCGGCCGTCACGGCGGCCAGCAGCTCGGGCGATGCGGTGCCGTCGCCGTCGGTCGACAGGATGGCGATCACCACCTCCGCCGGTGCCGGGCTGGTTGCCCTGGCGTCGGCAACCTTGCCGCTTGCACTGCGGGCGAAATATTCATATGCCGCCGACGGGCCGGCCACGCTCATACCCTCGAACGCGGATTGCGCGCGCAGGCGCAGGGCTTCGTCACTTTCCATCACCGCGTCGGACGTGTCCGTTTCCGGGGTGATCGTCAGGCGCTCGGTGTCGAGGTTGGCGGCCAGGTTGTCCAGGTCGGTGCCTTCGGCGTGGCTCAGTATGCAGGCGGCGGCCCCCTCGTTGATTCGCCGGCGCAACAGCAATTCGCGGTAGGCCATCGCCTGGGCGATCACGTTGAGCGGTTCAGACTCCAGCGACAGGGCGGCGGCAACCGACGCCTGCTGGTCAGCAGGGAAGGCGGCGATCATCACTGCCTTGACGTCAACGAGGATCGTCTCGAAGTCGAGCGGCTCGATGATCTGCGGCGATGGCAGCTGCGACAGGTCAATCGTTGGCATCGTTATGGCTCCTTAACTCAATCGTCCCGGTGCTTTTCTCCATGCTTTCCGTCAGCATGCCGGACATCTCGGCCGTGACGGCGCCGGTGGGTGAATAGTTGATGTTGATGGTGTCCAGCGCGAGGCGAGGCTCCCAGGCCGCCAGCGCGATCACGGTCGCGCTCATGAGCTGCAGGCGGGTGACGTCGTTTTGAGGGCTGTCGAGCAGGTCTGGCACCAGCGAACCGTAGTTACGGCGCATGACGCGCGAACCGATGGGCGTCAGCAGAATGTCATTGGCTGACTGCCAGACGTGATCCGCATCGGTCAACGTACCGGTGCCGCTGTTATTCATGCCGCGGTACTTCTCGCTCATCGGGTGCCCTCCGTCCAGTCGCCACCGCGCTGCACGCCGCCGTGGCCGTGATTGTCGACCTTCACGCCGTTCGACACGAAGGCGCCGCCGGTGTGATTGAAATCACCGTGCATCTCGCCGCCTTCGCTGACGTCGAATTGCCGGGTCTTCAGCAGGTTGGTGCATTCGACGACGGGCGAATCCAGGATCACTTTGGCCCCGGCCGTTAATTTGGCTGTTTTGATGCCGCTGACTTCCAGCGCGCCGGCGTCGGCGTCATAACGGAATCTGGCGCCGTCCGGGGCGGTGATCACCATCTCGTTACGCGAGCCGCCGGGGGCAGGGTGATCGTTGCTGTACAGGCTGCCGCCGATAATAGCCGTCTCCGGATTGCCGCCGATGCACAGCAGCCAGACCTGCTCGCCGAGCGACGGCGGCATCCAGATGTTGAATGCGCCGGCGCGCTGCGCATTCCAGCGCAGCCAGGTGGTATCTAACCCGCCGGTTGCGACGCGCACGCGCTTGTTGTCTTCGTCGATCGCCGTGACCACGCCAACGCGGATCAGGTTTTCCAGCAGGCGAATAAGTTCGGCCGCGTCCACTATTTCACCCCCAGCGAGTCAATGACCGAACGGGCGATCGCCATGCGGTCGGCTTTGGTTATCCCCAGCACCTCGCGGCGTGGGTAGGACGCCATCGTGCCGGACTTGTTCACCCTGTCGCGCAGGCCGTACTGGTGCGTGCGCGCAATACGGCCCGCAACGCCGGTAAAACCGACAGTGGCGCCGCCGGCATCGGCGCGCGCCTTCAGAAAGCGTGCGGTACGCAGCCGGCGAAACATCGGATCGGCCTTGGTGGTGTCCTTGCGCGTCTGGTTAAAGTTGATATCGAGGTAACGCTCGATATCCTCGCGATAGAAGGAGCGGACGGCGCCGCGGCCTTCATCGAAACCGGTCAGCATGCGGCCGCGGCTGCCCTTGGTTGCCCGCCAGTTTTTCAGGCGGCGGGTTTCGCCGTTCCAGATAAAGCCAATCCCGGCCTGTGAGCGCAGCACCTTGCGGCGGCGCTTCTCGAATTTTGAGCCGTCCGGGTTTTCCTGGCGTGCAATGCGCCGCGACTGGCTCTGGCGCAGCATGCGGCCGACCTCGCGCGCGGTGCGTATACGCCCGGCGGGGGACATGCCGCCGAGAATATCGGCGAACACCTGATCCAGCTCATGAAACAGCGCTGCATCGGTCATGGCACCAGCTCCCCGCCCCTCTCAGGATCGAACACGATTTGCCAGTCGCCGCCGTTGATGCGGGGCCTGTCTTCCGCCAGGTGCTGCGTAAGAAGCTTGCCATTTTGGCGTGTTACCATGACACACTCCCAAATTGGCACCTTCAGCAACAGGTCGGCAGTGTCGTCGTTTGCAATATCGGCTTCGAACTCAATGCTTTTGTTTTTATCCGGGTTCAATAGCAGGTCTGGCTGGTATTCCCATATCCATCCCAACAGTGGCAGCATCAGGTCATCTAGATCACCTGGATAGTTCATTACGAATACCTGGAGCGGATAAACGTACATAAACGAAGGTTCGCCGGTCGCCTGGATCTCGACATGCCCCTTTTCAACAAAAACGGTGAACAGCTCAGGGTTGGCCTTGCACCAGGTGTTGGCCGCGATCAGCGCGTCGCGTAGCAGTTCGGCTTTTTTCACTTCATCCCCCTGGCGATACGCCGTAGTTCGAGTTCTCGTATGGCCGCCTTGTCGGCGTTGCAGGTGTCCAGCGCATCCAGCAGCCGATCCGCCCAGGGCACCAGGCTGCCGTAGGTCATCGGTGACGGTGCTGCAGGTACATCAGTGTTTGCCGTCAGGCTGGCCGGCAAAGGCTCCTGAATAATCTGCGGCGCGGACTTCCGCGGCACGCTTTTGCAGGCTGTCAGCGACAGCAGAAGGCACAGGAGTAACGGCACACGTTTCGCCGGCCAGCGCAGTCTGGATGGTTTCACGTCGTTGCTCTCCATTGGTGCCGCGCTTCTCGCTCAGCTTCTTCATTCCGGCCTCAATCTCGCCGACGTCGGCACGCAGGGCGCGCACTTCGGCCAGCACATCCCCGGTTTGCTCGACGGCGCGCTCGGCAATATCGCGGCGCTGTTCGGCCAGTTCCCGCTGATGCTTCTGCCATCCCATCCCGGCCAGCGCCGTCAGAAACAGCAGGATCAATACCGCGGCCGCTTTCATTTGGCGCCCTTGAGTGCCGGGTCAGACAGGCACCAGGTTTTAAACTCTTCCCGACGGTTAACCAGCCCTTGCAGGCGCTTGCCGCCGGAGTTCACAAAGTCGGTCAGGCGCTGGCATACGCCGGGCCAGTTGCCCGCCTGCGCGTATTTCCACAGCGTGGTGCGCTGCTTTTTTCCCTGGCGATCGGTGAACCAACCGATCCCGGTGCACCCCACGTTGAAACTGACGTCGGTCAGCGCTTCAAACACGAATTGCGGGGCGGCGGCGCCGTTAAAGTTGCTGTTAATGCACTTTTCCGCGCGTACCAGGTCGTTTACCCAGCGCTCGGCGATCTCCGTTTCCGAGTACTGCCGATCCTCGACGCGGGTCGTTGAGCCCATGCCGATGGTCAGCACCCCGGCGGGGCAGTAGTAGGGCGTCTTGCGGCAGTCCTCATACTTCGCCATTTTTAACTGTGCTGCCTGGCTGGTGCGCACCTTCTCGGGCCACAGGGCACCGGCCAGCGCCACAATGGCGGCCACGCTGCAGGCGATAACGCTTTTTCGTCTCACCGGTGGCCCCCTTTCAGCTCGCTGATAAGCGCCTTCACATCCTGCCGGTTCTCGGCATCGCTGCGCACCGCGTCAACCAGCTGCGCCAGCAGGGCGTTGGTGGTCGCCTGGCTGCGCGCCACCCGGCGGCGGTGGATTTCGCCCAGCGCCGCGGCGATCAGGCCAATCACCAGCCCGCCGGTCGCCAGCCATTCGCGCTGCGTCATCATGCCGATGCCCATCAGCACGGTAGAGTAGGAGTAGATCACCCAGTTCCAGAGGCGGTCGATTACGTCCATAGCTGCACCGTCTCCTGTTGGGTTGAACGTTCGATCTCCGGCAGCTCGACCACCTGGCCGGCGGTCAAAAATATCTGTTCGGCGATCCCAGGATTGGCAGCCAGCACGATTTCGGTCACGCCTTGCGTGGTGCCGTAGTGTCGCTGGCACAGCAGATCCAGCGTGTCGCCCTGCATTGCTTGCACCTTCACTAAAATGCCTCCGCAAAATTGCGCACTTCGTCGCGAATATCGGCGATAGCCCAGCGGGCATCGCGCCACAGATCTGCCGCCTGCAGCGTCAACCCGGCGGCGCGTTTCTCGCCGGCGTCGCCGGTGGTGTCGACGTCGCGATAGTTTTCGATCAGCAGCGCGCGGGTGATGCTGAATACCGCGCGGCGGTAGCGGTGGATCTTCACGCTCACGTCATTGATTTGACGGGCTGGCACGGTCTCCAGCGACGCGAAGCCGGCTTTCAACTGGCTTGCTTGCCAGCCCGTCAGCTGGTCGATCACATGGCCTGTCGCTTCAATCGCGGCCTGCTTTAAGCGGGTGGTGGTCACCGCGCCGGTGATGCGCATCTCAAGGCGCACGTCCTTGAGCGCAATCGCGGGCCAGAAGGGGCCTGCTGTGATGGTCTCGCCGCCATCGTCGGTATCTGGCACATCGTCAGCGGCGGGGGTAACGGTACGCCCGGCAACAAGGCTCATGGCCCAATCTCCTCAAAAGGTGGCGGTGAGCGGGCGGGGAAAAGCACACGCGAAGCGCTGCAGATCTCCGCCCGCGCCGCCAGCGCACGGGGCGCAAGTCGTTTTATTCGGTGACGTCCTGCTTGGCTTTCTTACCGGCGGCCTTGTCGGCGGTTTTTTTAGCGGCTGATGGCTTACGCGCGGTGCTGCTGCGCTGCCGGTGCGGGGTGGCCGGTACAGTCGTTTTTGATGCTGCTGCAGCGTCGGTTGTTGTCGCGGTGCCGGAGGTGTCGGCATCGTTATCGCCGGCGCCGCCAGTGTTCTGGCCGGCTTTTTTGACCTGGCGTGCCAGGCTCTCGATCGCTTTTTTCACACCGGCGTTGGCGTCCAGTTTCAGCGCCTGGCGCAGCAGTTCCAGCGCCTTCGCCTGGGTGGCATCATCGCCACCGCGCAAGGCAAAGCCGCGCGCCTTGAACAGCTTGGCGAGCACCACGTCAGGCATATCCTTGCCATCGACGATTTGCGCGAGCTCTTCCAGCACCTGCAGGTGTGCGGTCAAATCGGTGCTCTCGTCGGCCTTGACCTGCACCAGAATGGGATCGCAAAGCTCTTCCACGAGGGCCGTCGCCGCCGTGCGGTGGAACCGGTCAGGCATCGCGAGGTTGTGCTCGATGACATAGCGGCCGATACGCACCGCGAGCGGATAATCGCCGGCGTCAATCGCCCAGATCATCAGGGTGACGATGACCTCGTCCTGCCGGCCGCTATTGCCGTCGAGCGTGCCTTCGATCCAGCCTTCATAGTGCGGAAGCAGCTGCTTTTTCATCTCCGCTTTCGCCTGGTCGGACTGCACGCGTTTGAGTGCACTCTGATCCATGCGCAGGCGGTGAAGGATTTGTTCATGCGCGGTGCGGGCGGCTTCTGTGAACTCCTCGGTCTTACCGTGGCGTTCCGCCATCACGCGCTGAAAATGTCGTTGTGCCGGTGTCAGCATTGTCCTGTCCCCAAAGGGGGGCGGGCAGGTGCCCGCCCGGGTGATTAACCGCCGTTCTCAGGCTGCGCGAAGGTGATGCCGTCGATAAAGGCGACGTTGCCGTAGTCCTCGACCACGAAGTCATCGTTCGACGACTGGTAGGTCGCTACGCGGTTGTACTCCGGCTCTTCCTTGATGGTGCGGCGCAGGCTCCCGCGCTGGTAGTACACCGACAGGTTCTTAAACGGCGTGATCAGGATGCCGTTAACCGGGAAGTACGGCGCGATGAATGTCGGCATGTTCCCGACGCGCTCCTGCGCAACAATGAGCTGACCGGCCAACATTTCGGTGTTCGGGTTGGTCTGACTCATGGCGTTGATTGCCGGGAAATTGCTGCTGGTCAGCAGATCGCCGGCCAGGATCACAACGTTATCCGGGTTACGCTTGTGCCATTCGTCCATCAGGCTGTTTTTGGCGTCATAAACTGCTGACGTCAGGTTGCCGTAGGTGCCTTTGGCGATGATCTTGTTGTCGTCATCCCGCGAGGTGACCGTGATATCTGAGATAACGCGGTGTGACGCTTCCTTACGAATTTTTTCCAGCCAGCCGATACTGCAGTCCTGCAGCAGCGGGTTAGCGGCGCGGTTTGACGGATCGGCGTAGCTGGTGCCGTTGAAACCGATCATGATGCGGTCAAGCGACATCTGGCGCGCCATCGCGCTGCTGATCAGCGGCTGGAAGTTAGGCTGATGCGCCCAGGCGTCCAATTGCTCGTAGTTGAGGCCGTAGTCGTAGTTGACCTTGCGGCACATGTAGTTGTACGGCTCCATTTTGCTGTTATCGGCCGGGTTGCGGCGCGTGGTGGTGCTGTTGTTCACACCGGCCAGCGGGCCTTTGCTGCCGATCAGTACTTTCTGGCCGATCTGTTGGGTCACGCCGAAGACGTTAATCTTGCTCAGGAAAGAGTCGCTTTCCTGCGCGGCGGCTTCCAGCTTCTGCTGCACCGTCGGATCGACAGCGAATTTTGCCGCGACGGCGGCCGGCGATACGCGGTTTAGCTGGGCCTGCCGGCTGATGTACTGGTCGAACAGCTCGCGGGTAATGTTTTCCATGTTCGTTTCTCTTGTAGTGAATATCGATCAGGCGCTGGCTTAGTAGTCAGCCAACTGCGCGTTGCCACCACCGCCAGCCGGCGGGCGGCGGCTGAAGTTACCGTCCGTGGTTACAACCTTCTGCTGCATCGCAGCCAGGTCAGCGGTCAACTTCGCGATGGCCTGCTTGTTGCTGGCGCTTTCCTGCGCGGTGGCGCTGAACTGGTCGGTCAAATCGGCCTGCGACTGCGCCACGGCCTCTACCGCCTGATGCACCTGGCTGAAGCGTTCATCGTCGGTTTTCTTGCCCTTGCCGAGGATGCCCATGACGCGGGAGAACCACTCGTTGCCGGTGGTTGAGCGCGACTGGTCTGCCTGCATCAACTCAGCTTCGAAAGCCGCGGTGAACATCGTCGGTTCGGCATCTGCGGTGTTGAAGCGCATGATCTCCCCGCGCTTCTCTGCGGCGAATTTCAGCTTGTCAGTGCCCAGACTGGCCGGGGTGTCGGTCATCGCCAGGCCGACCAGGTACGGGCCGTTGGTCAGTGAAAACTTTGGATGGATCTCGACGCTGGAATAAATCTTCTTCCCGTCATCGGTCATGGTCTTCATGCGTGCCGTGGGCTCTATCTCTGCGTACAACGCCGCTTCGCCTGTCAGCGGGCCGTCAGAAATGTCTTCGGCGGACAGGGCCATCACGTCGCCCATGGCGCAGAAGGTGCTGTCCGGGAACGGGGAAAGGTAGTGCTCGATATTGACGCGGGCGCCATACACCGCCGGGTTATACGACGCCGCCATCGCATGGATCTGATCGCGGGTGACCTGACGGCCGTCGATAGTGACGCCGGAGGTCATAACGCGGAATTTCTTACGGGTGCTCGTTGTGCTTGCCATGTCTGCTTGCTCACGATTCTGTTGAGTTCCCGGTGATGATGGCAGGGCGCCCGGCCCCGTCTCAACGCGTTGTTGTTGTCGGAGAACGGCGACAGCCGGCACCGCGAGAAAGCCCCCGCGCGCGCGGGTTAACCTCCCCGGCAGGACATGGGGGAGACAATGACGGTTCAGGAAACATTCACTAGGCACCGCGCACGACAGCTTTACTGGCAGGGCTACCCGCCGGCGGAAATCGCGCGCCTGATGGGTATCAACCAGAACACGGTTTACGCCTGGAAGAAGCGCGACGAATGGGACGAAACGCCACCTATCCAGCGCGTCACCACCTCGATTGATGCGCGCCTGGTGCAGCTGACCTGCAAGGACAAGAAGAGCGGCGGCGACTTCAAGGAAATCGACCTGCTGACGCGCCAGCTGAAGAAGCTGGACAACGGCACGCCGGCCACCCAGCCGAAAAAGAAGGTGCGCAAGAAGCAAAACTTTTTCTCTGAATCGCAGATCGCGCAGCTGCGGCAGAACATCCTTGGATCGCTGCACTGGCACCAGCAAGGCTGGTATGACAATCACCACCACCGCAACCGGATGATCCTGAAGAGTCGCCAGGTGGGGGCGACCTGGTATTTTGCGCGCGAGGCGCTGATCCGCGCGTTATCTGATGATGCGAAGTACAAGCACCAGCTCAACCAGATCTTTCTGTCGGCCAGCCGCCGGCAGGCGTACCAGTTCCGCAGCTTCATTCGCTCGGCTGCGGCGGAGGTCGACGTCGAGCTGAAAGGCGGCGACATGATCCAGCTGTTCAACGGCGCGGAGCTGCATTTCCTCGGCACGTCTGCAGCGACGGCGCAGTCCTACACCGGCAACCTGTTCTTTGACGAGTTTTTCTGGGTGGGTCAGTTCGCGAACCTAAAGAAGGTGGCCGGCGCGATGGCGACGCTGAAAGGGCTTACGCGCACCTACTTCTCCACACCATCGGCGGAAAGTCATGAAGCGTACCCGTTTTGGACAGGGGAGGCGTTCAACAAGGGGCGCGCCAGCAGTAGCCGCGTGGAGTTCGACACGTCCTGGAAGACGCTGAACAGCGGGCTGATGTGCCCGGACAAGATCTGGCGCCAGATTGTCACGTTGCAGGACGCCATCGATCACGGCTGGGATTTGACCGATATCGATGAAATCCGTGACGAGAACAGCCCGGAGGAATATGACAACCTCTACGGCTGTCAGTTTATCCGCAACGGTGAATCGGCCTTTGACTACAACATGCTGCTGACCTGTGGCGCCGATGGTTATGACGACTGGCTCGACTGGAAACCTTACGCCATGCGGCCGCTGGCCGATCGACCGGTCTGGATTGGTTACGACCCGAACGGCGCCAGCGGGAAGGGTGACAGCGGGGGCATCTCCGTTAATGCCGTGCCGCTGGTTGCCGGTGGCAAGTTCCGCACCATCGAGACGCAGCGCATCCGCGGCATGGAGTTCGAGGCGCAGGCCAATCTGATCATTGGCATGCTGGATCGCTACAACGTGCAGCATATCGGCATTGACGGGCAGGGGATTGGTGAGGCGGTCTGGCAGTTGGTGAAGAAGAAGTTCCCGGCGGCGGTCTGCTACCAGTTCAACCCGGCCAGCAAGCGCATGCTGGTATTGAAGATGCAGCAACTGGTTCGCGGCGGTCGCTGGGAGTTCGACCGCGGGGAGCGTGACCTGATCACGGCATTCAGCGCGGTGCGCAAAGTGGTAACGCCTGGCGGGGTGATCACCTATGACACCGACCGCAGCCGCGGCGTCAGCCATGGCGACCTTGCCTGGGCGACGATGCTGGCCATTATCAACGAGCCGCTGGGACAAGATGGCGGCAGCACTATGACGGTTATGGAGTATTAACGTGAGCAAACGAAAAACAGCGCGGCCGCGCCAGCAGCCCGCCGCAGACACGCAGCTTGATCTGGCGACCGAGCTGCAAAAACTCCCTGGCCTGAGTACCTTCTCATTCGACGGCCCCTGGCCGGTCAGCTCGTCCTACGATTTGCTCGACTCGATGTACTGCGCTGACAACGGCCGTTACTACGACACGCCGATCAGTTGGTACGGTCTGGCACGCCAGTTCGGCCACGCCAGCTGGCACCAGTCGGCGCTGATATTCAAGCGTAACGTGCTGGCCGGTTGTTTCATCCCGCACAAGCTGCTGACGCGCCAGGCGTTCTCGGCCTTCGCCATGGATTGGGTGGTGTTCGGCAATGCCTATCTGGAGCTGCGCCGCAACGTGTTAGGCGGGCCGCTGGCACTGCACCACACGCTGGCGAAGTACACCCGCCGCGGCTCTGACCTGGATACTTACTGGTTTATCCAGGCGGGGCTTGATGATTATCAGTTTCCTACCGGCGCCGTCTGCCATGTGATCAACCCGGACATTCACCAGGAGATCTACGGCATGCCGGAGTACTTCGCGGGCCTGCTGTCCGCGAACCTTTCGCACTCGGCCGACACGTTCCGCAAGCTGTACTACGACAACGGCAGCCATGCCGGTTGCATCGTCTACGTCAACAGTGCCATCGCCGATCAGGAGAGCCTCGACAAGCTCAAGAAGACGCTGACCGACACGCGCCGCGGCGGGGCATTCAAAAACATCCTGCTGCACGCGCCTAACGGCGGTAAGGACTCGGTGCAGATCCTGCCGTTCAGCCAGATCTCAGCCAAGGATGAATTCCTGGGCGTCAAGTCCGCCACGCGTGACGATATCCTTGCCGCGCACCGCGTGCCGCCACAGCTGATGGGCGCCATGCCGGAAGGTAACGGCACCTTTGGCGACGTGGAGAAGGCGGCGCGGGTGTTCGCCATCAACGAGCTGACGCCCATCATGGAAGCCATGAAGCACGTCAACGACTGGATGGGGGAGGAGGTGATCCGCTTTAACCCGTATGCACTGCTCGATGTAGAGTAACCCCGGCGCTGCAGCAAGGCCGCCGCTGTCTATGGCGGCCATCCCCCGACAAGTAGCCCCATCACGCGCCACGCCCATCACTTCGAACTGCTCCCCACCGCCAGCCGCGCTATGCGGGCCGCTGGCGCGTTAACGCCTGTTCATCACCTCAATAGCACCATGACGGCGAGAGCCTCACAGTGGCCCATTCAGGCAACACACGCCCCCCTTCCCATACCCCAAAGCGCGCGCTTGCTCCCCCGCCTCGCCTGCGCGCCTCACACCCTCTTTTTTGTGCAAGATCCAAAGTAGATCGAACCCGCGCCAGCACTGGCGCAGGTTCGCAATGGGGGAGATCGAATTATTGTGCAAAATTGTGCAGAACTGTGCGGTCAGTATTAGTTTTTTATTTCATATATTTCTGTGAAGTACTATTTTAAGCCATGAGTGTTCAGACGCACCATTATATACACATACAAAGTATAAGGGTGCTAATAATTATATAGTGAGGGGTTCATGCGTATTGAGTCATTGAAATTGATAGGTTTTAGAAACTATTCAAATGCGTTAGTTAACTTTGCGGCTAATACGCTTGTGATTGGTTCAAATGATATAGGTAAAACCAATATGATTCATGCATTAAGAATTCTATTGGATAAAAGCTTGTCTGAGTTAGATATAGAACCTAAAGAAATGGACTTCCATATTGATAAGAATGGAGGACAATCTAATGAAATTGAAATAATGATAACATTTTGCGAGGTCAATGAAGATGCAATTGTTTCATTATTAAAAGGACATATAAGTGATGAGGGTAAAACAGTAATTCATTACAAGGCAATTCGTGATGACCTGACCTTTGAGATATCAATAGGTCAATCGGCTGATGATTTGGAGGTGATTAATAGTAGGTATTACCTGAAACATATAAACATGAAATATATTCATTCACAACGTGACCTTGAAAAGTTCATTCAGAGGGAGAAAAAATATTTATTGAAGATATCTAATGAAAATCTTGAGGAAAAAGAACGACTGGAGGACCAAAGAAGAGTAGCGATTATATCTAGAATGCTGAGTAGGGTTAATAGAAGTGTTGGGCAATTAAATTATGTTTCTGAGGCGACTAAGAATGTAAACTTAGAATTAAGCAAGCTAGCTCATCATAATGTTGGGTATTCAGTCCATCTCGGAGCTGGGGCAATACAAGTTAATTCCTTTATTGATAAACTAGATTTAGGGGCGAATTCTAATGGCGGTGAGGTAATGCTGGGAGGGGATGGGCGCAATAATCAAATCCTACTAGCCTTGTGGAAAGCCAAAAGTATCCAAGAACATGATATAGATAATGAGGTTGTTATTTATTGTGTTGAGGAGCCTGAAGCACATTTACACCCTCATCAACAAAGAAAACTTGCTGACTATCTTTATAATGAGCTCCCTGGCCAATCTATCATCACTACACATTCGCCACAAATAACATCGCAATATAAGCCGGACTCGATTATTAGATTGTTAAATGATGATGGTGCGACGAGGGCCGCTAGCCAAGGATGCTCTGATTGTATTTCAGATGCATGGGATGCAATGGGGTATAGGATGAGTATTCTACCTTCAGAAGCGTTCTTTTCAAGTGCTGTTTTACTTGTGGAAGGACCATCTGAAAGAATGTTTTATACACAAATAGCTAAAGACTTTGATATAGAGTTAGACCACTTAAACATATCAATACTTTCTGTTGATGGCGTGCAATTTGAAGTGTATAAAAAGATTCTTGACGCAATGGAAATACCATGGGTTATGCGCACTGATAATGATGTTTCGAAAATTACTGTAGGTGGGGAGTCATACTCTAACTTTGCTGGTATTAATAGGTGTTATAAAATAGCGGGGGAGGAACTATTAGAGCATGGTAGAGCAGGGTTATGTGCAAGTGATACTGTCGAAAATGGCCTTTGGAATGAAGCGTCTCAAAAATTAAATATTAAAGGTATTTTCCTTTCAAAGGTGGATCTTGAAAGTGACTTGGCGGATGAGTTGCCTGACTTAGTCTGTGAGTACAGTGGCAGAGGCACAGATCTTTCCTCTGCAATAAAATATCTACAAGATAAGAAGGCAATCAGGATGAGGGAGTTTTTAAACCTCACACAAGGTAGGAGACAGCGGCTAAACGACGGTGAGTTAATTAAACCAATCTTGAAATGCAGACAATTTGTCACTGGAGTTTAACCTATGGACTTAAAATATACAGCAGAACAAGATGCGGCCATTAATTACAATGAAAGCATGGTTGTAACAGCGTGCCCTGGAAGTGGAAAAACGACTGTCATTGTAGAGAAAATAAGACGCATAATCCCTACACTTAGAGACTATCAGGGGGTTATTGCAATAACTTTTACAGTTAAAGCCAGTGATGAGTTGAAAAGTCGATGCAAAAAGAATGCATTCAACACCAAACAAACCTTTTTTGGCACTATAGACAGTTTTTGTTTCAAAGAGATTATACATCCATTTATCTCGAGGGTTTGGGGTAAAAGTGATAAAGATATTCAGACTGTATATAATGATGACCTAGAGGAAGAGGATAAGGATGCATATGCCGATATTACGTCAAGTGTACTAACTACAGAAGCGTTTACAGCTGATATTATCGATCGGCTCAAGGCTTTATATAAAAAAGGATGGTTACTAATGAGTTCGGTTGGTGTGATAGCTAACCATATAATTGAAAATTCTGAATCTTGCCGAAAGTATCTTTCTGTTAAGTATAAAGGAGTTTTTGTTGATGAGTACCAAGACTCTTCGGAGCCACAGCACAAATTGTTTTTAAAGTTAGTTGACTTGGGAATGATTGGTACTGCTGTAGGCGATGAAGATCAATCTATCTATGAATTTCGTGGTGGTAACCCGGAATTTGTAGAGGATTTGAAAAAAGTAGGAAGCGGATTTGCAAGCTTTAACATGACCGTTAATCATAGATGTCATCCTTCTATAAGTAATTACGCTAGGAGACTTTTTGATGATAAGTGTGCATTAATTCAGACTGATGAAATCATGGTGCGTCGTTATAACATCAAGGGGAATCAAACTGATGTAGCAAAGCAAATATCTAAGTGGATACCAAATGCGAAAGAAAAGTTTGATATAAAAAACAATATTGATATCGCTATTTTAGTCAGGAATAACACCTCGTTAGGATATGTTTCTCAAGGGTTGCAAGTTCCACATAGAGTATACGAAGACAATCCATTGGCAAGTTATAGTGATGTTTTTTCTAAGTTATTTACTGGGTTGTTACATTACAGGTATAATGAGAAAATTACTTCGCAGGAGATTATTTCAGACTATATTAAATCATATTTTAGTGAGAGGAAATGCAGAGATTTTCGACGTGTAATAAAGCAGGTTAGGCGTGCACGTGCGTCTGATGAGGATTTAATAAATTCCATGCAAAGCGTGTCTTGTAGTGTTTATGGTGTACCTGCCCCCCAAAAGATTGTTCAGGCATTAAAAACAATACTATCTACACCATCAATAAAGAAACAGTTTGAAATCAAAGACGAAAATGAAATTCAGGTTATGACTTTACATAAAGCAAAAGGATTAGAGTTTGATCTAGTGTTTCATTTAGATCTATATGAGTGGGTATTCCCTTGGCGTAAACCCACTGATAATTTTGATGACCCTCCTTTGTATCCATCCTGGAAGCAGGAATTAGATTTACATTATGTCGGCATAACAAGAGCAAAAAAATTGTGTGTATTGATGACATCAACTTCACGAATAAAAGATGGGGGGCTTAAAAAGGGGCAGCCATCTAGATTTTTTGAATTACCAGGGTTAAAAGGCCTTTACTTGGCTAAGTAAGAAGATAAAACGATCATTAATTTTAGTGATCGTTTATTTTTCTAGCCCTAAACTGTGTTTGATGTTTTTTCAGTTTAAACACCCGGCTCATGATAGCGCTGCACTTCTCTGCATAACTCGCCGGCGCTTTACGGATTACTCCATCGGTGCCAGCCCTCCAACGTTTGCCGTTCAGCGATAGCTCATCACCGCCGGCCAACTTCTCCGCCTCTAGTTCGGTAAGCTCCAGGCCTATCGATGCTGCATAATCGGTTATCTCTGCGACGTTCAGCGCCAGTTTTCCAACAGGCTGACGTGCCGCAGGCTGCTTACTTTGCGTTTCTTTCACTTCTGCTATCAGGTATTCGTTGAAGACCCGCCGTTCCCGGCGCGTCATCCCCTCAAAATCGCCTCCAGGCGGCCAGCTAGCACAGCCATTTGCATCCATATCAGGGGGCAACAAGCCGGGGTTACTGCTCTCTCTGTCTTCCTCCTGCTGCGTTCCGCGTACAGTTATTGACAGAACTCCGAGGGGCGGCGCTGCCGCCTGAAGGTCAACGGCCAAACCCGGATCGGCGCTGGTTGGGACTATCTTGTAGGTTTTCAGGCGGGTGTAAATCATCGGCTGCGTCCTGGCGAACGGCGAGTAAACGCCAGCGATCTTGCTGATGTCGTCGCCGTAATCGTTGCCGTTCTCGGTGATGTCGTAGCCGATGCGCACGCGGATGTGACGACGCTCGACTAACGGGCCGCCCTGAGCGTCGGTATATCCGGCCCAGTCGCCGGCATCTGCCGCGATGTGCGCGGGCGAGATCTCCGGGTGCAGGAACAGGTCGCGATCGCGCAGCCGGCGCAGCTCGCGGTATACCGTGACCGGGGCGCCGCCAATTTGCTGAAACTGACGAATACGCCAGCGCGACGCCCAGGCGTTTACGCGCTTGGCGATATCTTTCAGCGGTTCGCCTGTGTCGTGATCCAGCTCGTCGTCCAGGGCGTACCCGTCGATATTTTTGGAAATGTATTTTGCGATGTAGCCAGTGGCAGAGCCGAATTGCTCATCCATCGGCGTAACGCTGAAACGGTATTCCGCTGCGCCTGGCTCATCGCCATCAACCTGCAGCGCATAGCGCCGAAAGATGTCGCGCGCCTGCTCGATGTGTTCCGGCTTGAGGAACAGCAGCAAATGCCAGTGTGGGGTTTCGTCGTGGTGCGGCTCGGTGACGCGGAACCCGAACACGCGAATGCCGGCGCGTTTCCACGATGCCCGTACCTTTGACCAGACCTTGCACAGGTAGCGCTGGGTTTCGCGCGGGCTGGCGCCGCGGTATTTGTTATTGCGGCGCCCAGTCTTGCTTTGCATCGCGTGGTACTTTGACGGCGCCGTCAGGGTGTAAAACTCGCCAGCCAGATCGCGGGCCTTCGCCAAATCTTCAAAGCCGCGCATGCGGTTCATTAGCTCAGCGCGGCGTACTGCCGGATTGGCGACGCTCCCGTCCACCTTATCGACCAAAGAAATCCGTTCGCCGGTGTCCACGTCTTCGAGTTCCCGCGACTTCAAAAACTCGCGGTTGGCTTTCTTCTGGGCGTGCCATTCTTTCAGGCATGGATCGCTGCAGTAGGGTGTTGCCTTATCGCTGACATAGCCGGCGGCGATCATGAGGTGTTCGCGCCACTGGTCATGGAGGCGGCGCAAACGGCGCAACCACCATGCCGGTGATTCGAGGCGCGCGACGGCGCGCGTTGCATCTTCCGCGCTCAATTGCCCGCTGCAATATTGCTGCCATCCCGGAGCAAACATATTCAGATGCTGGGTTAAGTAGCCGATGCGGCCATAGGCATAGATCACCGCAAAGGCCAGATCGTCAGCGGTGGCGGCCCAGTAATCGCAGAGGCGGACAAACTCGCCTGTCATGCAGTCGGCCAGCCTGTGCGCCAGGCGCTTGAGGTCTTTTTTCCCGCTGTACGGGATGCGGAAGAAATCATCGCGAAAGGCGATCAGCGCCGGCGGCACCTGGCCGATCTGGTACTGTTCGTTTACCGCATCGATGCGTGGCAAGACGTGGCGCTCAAAGGTATTGATCAGCCAGCCGTTAGCGGCCTTCATTCCTTTGCTTTGTTCGATGTTGCTCAGGCGCTGCGTGTAATAACGGCGGATATATTGGGGAAGGGCGGTCAGTCGCCGGCGAAGGCGACGCGCTGCGGGATCGGCAACTCGGGACTGGCCGGCGATATCAAACAGAGGGACGCGTACCGGCTCGCCTGCGTGATTGGTGGCACCGAATAACTGGATCGATGCAGGCTCGTCGGCACGTTCGGTGACGATGGCGTTGCGCTTGGCGTTCCAGGAATACGCGTATTCAAAAGCAACCGCGCCGCTGCCCGGATAGGGTAGCGGCGGGGAAGGTTGACGCCGTCCGAGTGGTGCTTCACTCACGCTTGTGCTTCCAGCGCAGTGATAATCTCACACATGGCTTTTGGTGGAACGGCGTTACCTCCCATGTGAACGCACAGTTTGTGCGACGGCGGTTTGATGTAGTCCTCCGGGAACGTCATCGCCAGCATGTTTTCGTCGCGGGTCAAAATGCGCATGCGATCGCCGTCGACAACCGCCCAGCGATCACGTGTGGTGATCGTGCCAATTGGACGGGAAAGAGAGCGGCCCGTCTTGGTGTTGCCGTAGTAGCTGAAAAGGAATCGATCGCCGAATTGTGCGTGGCCATTTTTAACGCGCTCAAGCGTTGCAACTGCGCGCCCCGGCTTTTCAATCGGCTGCCATTTGCCGGCGTCGAAGTCGATAAATGTGCTGGCTGGCACATGCGGCATTTTTGGTAACTTCAGGAACAGCGGATTTTTGCTGCGGGTGCAGATAATGAACAATCGCACGCGGTTTTGAGGAACGCCGAGATCGGCACAATCCACGATATGCGGCGCGAGTGAATAGCCCAGCGCCTGCATTGCAGCTTCCCATGCAGGGTACAGCTCCCACTGGAGGAACTCCGGCACGTTTTCGATTATGATCTTCGGCATTCTGTGGTACTCGGCGGCAGATACCACCGCCCACGCAGTGGAGCGGCTGGCGTCATGCTGCGGGTTACCCGCCTTTTTGCCGCGCGCTTTGCTGTGACCCTGGCAGCATGGTGAGGCCATCATCAGATCGTGCTTAGGCATCAACGACCAGTCAGCCTGGTGCAAGTCTTGGCAAACGTGGATTGCGTCGGGATGATTCGCTTTATGGGCTTCGACAGCGGCGGGCCAGTGATTACCAGCCCATACCACTTCAGCACCTGCCATTTTTGCGCCGGTAGAGGAACCACCCAGACCAGCAAAGAGATCACTCGCCTTAATCATGCTGATGCCCTCATGGTTGCGATGATCTCGCCAGCGTCTGCTCGGCTGGCAGCTTTGGCGCTGACAGAGCGGCGGGCGGTGATCGAGGTGATAGCGAAATCGGCGTACAGTGCTTTGGCTGCGTCCGTCTCGCTGTTTGAGGCCACGACGTGGCGGCCGCGTTTAGCGGCGATGCACAGCATGCGTGCCAGCTTTTGCTGCTGCTCGTTGGTAAAGCCGTCGGTGTGATAGTTGGTGAAGTTGGCGGTGGTGCTGGTTGGAATGTAAGGCGGATCGTAATAAATCACGTCGCCGGCCTGGGCCATCCTAATCGCTTCCGGGAAGGTACAGCACAGGAAAATCGCTTTCTTTGCCTGCGCCTTTTCCGCGAAGGCTCTGATCTCGTTCTCGGGGAAGTAAGGCGCTTTTCGATGACCGAACGGAGAATTGAACTCGCCGCGCAGGTTGTAGCGGCATACACCGTTGAAGGTGTGGCGGTTCAGGTAGAGGAATTGCGCGGCGCGGTAGATGAAATTGCTGTCACAGTGCAGATTGAAGTCAGCACGCACGGCGTAATAACCAGCCTGATCCGGATGTGCGTTGAACAGGTAACGCGCCTCGCGGATTAGCACTTCAGGATGGTTTTTGGCGACGTTGTGGAAGTTGATCAGATCGCTGTTGATATCGCACAGCAGATAACCGTCATAGTCGGTATTGAGGAATACCGCACCGGAGCCGACGAACGGCTCAACCAGCCGTTTCCCTTCCGGCAGATGCTGGCGCAGTGTGTCGATGATACGGGCTTTGCTGCCGAGCCATTTAAGGGCGGGCTTGTTCATGGGTTACCTCTGATATGTCGTGCTTTGGCTTCATGGATTTCCTGGCAGGTAACGCAGCGCGTTACGCCATGAACGAGAGCGCGGCGTGCTTCTGGTATCGGTGCATCGCAGGTTTCGCAAGTGAACGCAGAAGGCCCACACGGCTGTGGACGAGCGCTAGCGATTTGAGACTCAAGAACCAGTTGATGCCGCTCCTGAGCTATATCGATTTGGTCAGCCATTGTTGTTCCTAGTCGTAATTGCGTTGTTCTGGCGGCAAACACTGCCGATTGAATGCACGGCAAAATTTGCAATAGCGGTAGATAACCCAGCCCACCAATCCCATGGAGATAACTGCCCAAACAGCAGCGAGTGAGAAGAAAAACGCCATCATTGCGTTGTCTCCGGCTTGGTTTCGTTGACGGAGGGGCGGCGAAGGTTGATCCAGTCTTTTAGCGCACTGAATACCTGGTCGCGGGAGGTTTTATCGGCCGCAAGGCGATCAAGTTTGCTCTCTAACAGCTCAAGTAATTGCAACCGTTCAGAACTGCGCGCATTCATAAAAGCTGTGTGTAATTCGTCATCGTGCATAACCCCTCCTGAATTTAGGGTGTGAGAATCCCGCCACCTTGAAGCGACATTTTGTAGAGAACGTTATTTTTATATTTCAGTGAGCACACTAATTACTCACTGGAATATATGCCGGTTTTTAACCATGCCGGCTCATGGGAAGGGCAATCTATTTATCTGCTCTATTGCAGCCCATGCTTTTATAAGGACGCGACCAGATTTCTGTGATTGCCCTGAACGCTCCGGGATTACGCGCCCGGCCGCGTTGTGGTATCTTCGCCATGCCCACCACGTTCTGGCAGGAACATGGGCATGACAACTACCCACCACAAGAAGGAGCCTCTATGGGCGACAATGACAATTCGCAATCTCGCGATAAATCCGATGACTTCCACGTGTTGCATAAACCTGAGCCACCGGAGGATGATGACGAGGAGTAAATTTTTATGGCACAACAACCGACTGAATATGCTTTGCGCTTCCGCATTTGGTACAGCTATTGGCTGGAGGTGATGACAGAAACTATTAACCGCAGAATTGATCTTACGGCTAATGCTGTGATGCTTATTCTTGGCGCTGGTATTTTTGCTAACAGCGGGCTCAGTCAGTTGTTTGGCGCTATAGTCGCAATTATTAGTGGTATTCGAGTTGCCTTTCAGCATGGAAAGAAATCCGAAGCTGCGCGTCAGCAGGCTAAGCGATATCTTTCGCTTATTAACGAAATGCATAACCTCAGTGTTGATGAGATGAATGCGCGCGTTAATATGCTCGAAGAGTTTGACAGTAATGCTCTCTCCAGCCTTTTTAACCCGGCAAGAAATCGAGCTATGATTTCGCTTGGTAAAAAGAAGCATCATGAAAAACTCTCCATTGTTGAACGTCTCGTTTCTGCTCTTGCTGGCGGCATACCGCGTTAAATCTTTTCCCATTTGAGAGCGCACCCCGTGACGCCAATCACCCACCGTTAATGGAAGGGATGCACTCTCAGATGGGCCGGGTTAACCCGGCTCATGCAGATAATCCAGGTTGCGGAATATCGCCGTTGTTGCAGCGCATGATCAGGCGATCGATAACGGCGGCGGCCGGGCCATCGCCAGCGGCTTCTGCGGTGCTCAGTAAACCGGTCAGGCCAATGCACAGGCGGAAAGCGTAATCGTTCAGTGATACCTGGCGAACCTCTGGCGCGGTGGCGGTCGCCATCTGCAAGTTGGCCGTTTTGGTGTGGTAGTGCTGCAGGAGCTCCTCAATGAGGATCTTGTAAGGCTGTTTCATTTTCTTCCCCGAGCTTTGACCATGTTGTCGACTGTGCGCATGGCTTCCGCCAGTGCGAAATCACGACCGAAATAATCCCCGTTGCTCATCAGCTGGTAGGCCGTGCGGTTCGTTTCGCTATGGCGCGGGCACTTATGGATAGTGAACCCGCGGTAGACGAACGTGTGCTTCGAGAGCTGGATTAGGGCGCGCGGTTGCATCTCCGTCATGAGCGACCTCCTCAAGAGCCCATATGCGCGACAAACTTCTCCGCGTGACGTTTGGCATTCAGGTAGATGGCGTAAAGATTGACCCGGCGCTTGGCGCCTGGACGAGCTTGTAAAATCGGTAGGGCGCCGGTGTCTGCCTGAGTGCGGATAGTCTGGGGATTCTTACCAATGCGGCGCGCGTAATCAGAGATCGATTCCTCTAACAGGTCACCGAATGGGTAATCTGCAGGTAATTGATTTTCCCTCACTCCAATCACCTTTTTTTGTCGGTTTTTGTTCATAGTGATACCCTTTAAGATCACGCAGATTTCAGTTATTGAAGGTTCATAATTATGAACCAAGGTGACTTTAGTTCATAGGAATGAACCATGTCAAGCACTCTAGGCGACAAAGTGAAGGCGATCCGTAAGAGCGAAGGGGTCAGTCAGAGCGAATTTTGCGAAATAACAGGCATTTCGATCAGCACCGTGAAGAAGTATGAAACCGGCTTGATAGAGCCTGGTGGTACGACATTGATGAAGATTACGAGCAATGCGCGTTTCAAAAAATACACGATGTGGCTGATGACAGGGGATGTCGCGCCGGAAATCGGACAGATCTCTCCTGCTCTCTCCCCTGATGGGCACGACAGCACATCCAGCCGCCAAAAAGGCCAGAAGGTTGGTTAATCGCCTGGAACATCATGAATTCTTGGGGGAAAGGCGGAATTTGTGTGGAAAAAAGTTTTTGGATGGATACGCAATAATAAACTTAGATTGAAATAATTAAGTTAGGTGATAATTGAAATGAAAAAAATAATATCTCTGGTCTTATTTAGTTCTTTTGTTGGCTTTTCACATGCAGGAACGAACATTTCAGAGCAACTGGCGCAGTGCCAGAAAGTTACTGGTGACAGTGAACGCCTTCGGTGCTTTGATAAACTCGGAAAGTTAAAGGCTGAGGACAAAACAGAAAGCTCAGAACCTCAGTCAGCGGGTAAATGGGAGACAAGAAGCGAAAAATCGCCAATCGATGATTCAAGCAATGAGTTCGTCTATTTGTCCGCGGAAAGTCAGATTCGAGGACAATTTGGTGGGTCAATTACTCCTTTCTTGTTCATCACATGCCGAGAGAAAAAAACTGAGCTTTTTATCAATTGGGAGACATTCCTGGGGATTGATGGTACGCGTGTTCTTACTCGTATTGATGCCCAAAAAGCAGTCAATCGTACCTGGCAGATCTCCACTGACAATAAGGCCACCTTCTATAGCGGACAGACAATCTCTTTCATCAAAGAACTGATGAAAAGTAAAAAAATGTTTGTGCAAATAACACCTTATGGAGAAAACCCTGCACAGACTACTTTTGATTTGTCTGGTTTGTCGACAGCTATCAAGCCGTTACGTGAAGCCTGTAAGTGGTAAGGGCAACGAATGAGCATTAAATCTCTTGGTGCTGAGGGCTACATGGTAGATGTGCGCCCTCAAGGAAGAGAAGGGAAGCGTGTTCGCAAAAAGTTTAAGACGAAATCTGAAGCGCAGCAGTTTGAGCGTTGGATTATCGCGACGCAGAATAACAAAGAGTGGCTTGATAAGCCTGCTGATCATCGACCATTAACCGACCTGATCGACCTGTGGTGGAACCATCACGGCCAGCACCTGAAAGACGGAGTGAAGAGGGCGCAAAAGTTGCGCGTCATGGCGGAGAAAATGGGACAACCCAAAGCCAGCCAGATCACCCGCACTTTCTTCGCCGATTATCGGGCGCTGCGGTTTGCCGAAGGCAAGAAGGCCAAGACAGTCAACCTTGACCAGGAAATGCTGGGTGGAGTGTTCTCCGTTCTCATCGAGCTGGGGCATTACCACGGCGAGCACCCGCTCAAGGCCATGAAGAAAATGAAGCTGCCTGCTCAGGAAATGGGCTTTCTTACCCAGGCCGAGATCGCCGCGTTGCAAGAGCGGCTCGACGGCGATCACCTGAAAGCTGTTCGTCTTTGCCTGGCGACGGGCGCCCGCTGGGGTGAAGTGGCGAAGCTGCGAAAGGAAGAGGTGATCGGTAACAAGGTCACCTACCTGAACACCAAAAACAACAAGAACCGGACGGTGCCGATCTCGCCCGAACTCTGCAAAGAGATCACAAGTGGCGTGGCGTCGGGGCCGCTGTTCAAGGACCTAAATTATCCCTATGTCCGGCTGTGCGTGAAGGACGTCGCTCCCGGCCTACCGGCGGGACAAGCGGTGCATGTGCTGCGGCATACGTTCGCCAGCCATTTCATGATGAATGGCGGCAATATTCTGGCGTTGCAGCGAATTTTAGGACACTCAAGCATCCTACAAACAATGGTTTATGCGCATTTTGCGCCAGACTATTTAGAAGACGCGGTGAGATTTAACCCACTAGTAAACGTAAAGGAGAGCGTTGCCCATGCCTGATAATATTGAAGTGCCTAAAGAAGGTTTGTATGTATCCACAATTCCGGGTGGAGAACGTTTGGTTGTTGTTGATGTAAACGTGGTAGAGGATGACGATGATGAAGAAGGGGATGAAATCTTTTTCTTGGTAACATTCGTTAATGAAGGCGATGAGGGTGACATGTCAGCGCCAAGTTGGGAATTCGATTCCACTGAATGGCGGGAACATGTTGCGAGAGAGAAACTAGAATTTGTTGGTTAAGGCGTATTAACTCAGAGTTGAGTTGGCTCATACCCTGGTAGCACATAACCAAATCCGACAGTTCGCTCTGAGCGGCAAGTGGAAATTGACATATCTGTTAAAGTGGCCAAATTTAGCAACCCACCACAACCGAACTAATTCAAGGAATTATTGACCATGCCTAGTCAGTTTTTAAAAACCATTCTTCGTAACAAAATTCAACAAGCATATGACAATGCAGAGGCTGTTTCTAAAATACCCCATACTACTGTTAAAGGCGCATTTAGAGAGAGTTTTCTCGTTCCAATTATTAGATCACTGCTACCATCCCATTTCGGTATCGGCTCAGGCCAGATTGTTGATAAGTGGGATCGATTTTCACCACAAGCAGACATCATCATTTACGACAAAAGGAAAATACCACCAATCATTGAAGAAAATGGGCTAGGCATCTACTTTATAGATTCCGTACATAGAGCCATCGAAATTAAGAGCGACTTAAATACAGATGGGATGCATCAAACTTTAAATCTTGCATGGTCACTACATCCTGACAACCCACTAGGGTTAAAAACGGCTAAAAAAGGAAAACTTGTAGATGGAAAATCTAACTACCCTCTGGTTAGTTGCTTCAGTTATAAGCAATCCATAACAGATTTAGATAAAGCTCTTTCAAAATGGGATGTCACAGAAAATATACCAAGAGTGATGTTCTGCTTACCTGATACTGGTTTTTATATGTATTGCTCTCAATCAAAGAAATATAATAAATTGATTACAAATGGTAAAGTTGATACCTCTGCTACTTATCTCACCCTGTTCTTGAATTGTATTGAAGATGAAGCTGCATCCAGAGGCGACTACTCCTTATTTGAATGGCTTATTGATTAAATGTCACCTAGCCTTCCAAGGGAGCGCAGTCGAGTAGTTAGCGCTCCCTTTATGATGACTTGACCGCGTAATTTTATCTTACTCGGTAAGCATGCTCCAACACCAATCTTGCCAAATCAGTTTGTTGATTTGATAAATCGACTCTATACGTAAAACATAGTAAGGATAATACTCTTGCAAATTTAACTCGCACTTTTTGCAAAGTTTTATAGAAAAGTACGTTATCTGCCGAATTTTGATGTTTATATAATAACATTAAATTTTGGCTTAGAGTGTGGGTTAAATCTAATATTAAATGTTTCGCTTGCTTGGATCTTATTTCTAATCTTAGCTGCTCTGTTTTCTCTTTTATTGATTCTAAACTTTTTATTACTGCTTGTGAAACCTCTGAATCGAATGGTGCAATTAACACCCTTTTACCTTCAAGGTAAGTGAAATACTTCTCAAACAGTTTCTTATCCGGATTGGATATAAATGGAATCAAATCCTTAGCTGTGATGCCCGAGATTGATGCGACATTTGCTAAACCACCAATTATTTCTAAAAACAATTTCAGCCTCCTAGTGATAAATTAGATAATTAGACTCTTCTTTAACTACTAAGTCTCGAAAATTAGAAGTGTCCATTGGAGTTAGGAAGCTATAGATAATACTACGAGCGTTTGGGATGTGCCACTACTAGATTAGCCACATTGCGAAAATTTAGTTTTCTAGATCAAACGAATATAATCTCTCAGTAATAATTTCAATACTGAGCATTCCCATGTTGACCCGACCTGATTGTGATTATCACAATTCTTGGTATTAGGCTTTATTCCCTTCATGAATAAAGGTCCGATCTTGGTAAAGAATTGCCTTGTCAGCTTAGGTTAAGTTCTGTACTGTGATAATATCAGCTCAAGTATTGAGCTAATACAGCTAAGAACATGATCCACAATTTGACCCAAACGCCCACGCTACACCCATTTTAAGCACGCAGTTACAGGCATCTAAATTACTGATAATCCTGTAACTGCTTGTTTTTGTTAGTGCTGATATGGCGGCGAAAGCCTCCCTTTTTTTATTGCCTGCCGTCAGGCACCAAGCCGCTGTTCGAGTTCGGCGAGAGAAGGGAGGAACCAGACCTGTTCGCTGCGGTTGGCTTCACGCACAAAATCTTGCAGCGCGTTGCTTTGCCCCAGCCAGGAGGTGATATCGTCGCCCCGCAGCGCCACGCGCAGGCGGTAGTTGATGAATTTCTGCAATACGGCGCCGGCAATGCCGCTTCTGAGTTGGAAGAAGGCGGCGTCGAGGCGGTTGACGGGGAGGGCAATCATCCCGGCATCGTGTTCAAAGGCGGGCGCGATAAACAGGCTGACGTCGTTTTCGTCTTTCAACGGCGGCCCGGCTTCGGCGAAAACCACCAGGCGCAGATCATGGATTTGCCGCACGGCGTAGCTCATCGGCGCTCCAGGAGTCAGGGTTTGGCGTGCTTTTGCAGGTAATGCTCGAACACCGCCAGCGTTTCGTCCGAGATATGGTGTTCAATCCCTTCGCTGTCCAACTCGGCGGTTTCGCTCGGCACCCCGACGCACATCAGCAGATCGACCACGATGCGGTGACGGCGGCGCACCTTCTGTGCCAGCTGCTCGCCTTCTTCCGTTAAAAACACCCCGCGATAAGGTCGCGATTCCACCAGCCCGGCGCTTTTCAGCCGCGCGATATTTTTGATCGCCGTCGGGTGAGACACGCCGAAGCGGCGCGCGATGTCGGTGGTTCTGGCTTCGCGGGTGCTTTGCAGCAAATCGGCGATCAGCTCAACGTAATCTTCGATCAGCGCATTGGACTGCGCTTCGCGGGCGCGGCTAAAACGCAGGGCGTGCTCGGCCTCGTCCGGCATGTCGGTCTGGGCGTGGCGATCGGCGTTATCTGGCGCGCGGGTAACCATAGCGTGGGGCGTCCTGTAAGCATAAAAATGGCATCTCCCGGCAATGCGGGGAGGGTTGCCCTAAGTTAGTCCAAATAGCACACATTATCAATTCGATGCCACGCATTGTGGTAGTTAGAAATATCTCTACACAAAGCCAATGAATTTCGCCTGTTGCATAAAGTGTAGCCGATGCTACATTGTCAGCATGATAGGTGGAAAAATAACCAGTGAAAGATTGAGGGTACTTCATGCGTGATGCGGCAACCACTCCATCGTTAACCGAACGGACCAACATTGCTATTGGCGCCGCCCTTGCCGGACGCAAGCGCGGCGCCTTTACGCCGTTGCTGTTCGCCGGCCCGGCGGTGATTGCCTCTATTGCCTATATGGATCCCGGCAACTTCGCCACCAACATTCAGGCCGGGGCGAAATACGGCTACAGCCTGCTGTGGGTGGTGGTGATGGCCAACCTGATCGCCATGCTGTTCCAGGCGCTGTCGGCCAAGCTGGGCATCGTCACCAACCGCAATCTGGCGGAGATGTGCCGCGAGCAGTTTTCACGGCCGGTAGTGATCGGCATGTGGTTGCTCAGCGAAGTGGCGGCGATGGCCACCGATCTGGCAGAGTTTCTCGGCGGGGCGATCGCGCTGGCGCTGCTGTTCCATATGCCGCTGCTGGCGGGAATGGGGGTGACGGCGGTGATCACCTATGCGCTGTTGATGGTGGAAAAAAAAGGTTTCCGCCCGGTCGAACTGATGATCGGCGGCCTGGTGGGCATCATTGCGCTGTGTTACCTGGTCGAGATGTTCATCGTACCGGTGGATTGGCAGGCGGCCGGGATCGGCATGGTGACGCCGCAACTGCCGGACGCGCAGGCGCTGACCATCGCCGTCGGCATTATCGGCGCCACCGTGATGCCGCACGCCATTTTCCTGCATTCGGGGCTGACTCAGCACCGCAGCCCGGCCAGCGATAACGGCGAGCGGCGCAAGCTGCTGCGTTTCTCCAATATTGAGGTGGTGATCGCGCTGGCGCTCGCCGGGCTGGTGAATATCGCGATGGTCATCATGGCCTCGAGTGCCTTCCACGCCGGTAACAGCGACGTGGCCGAAATTGGCACCGCCTACCATACGCTGACGCCGCTGTTCGGTGCGGCGGCCGCCGGCATCTTCCTCGCTTCGCTGATCGCCTCCGGCATTTCCAGCTCGGTGGTGGGCACTATGGCCGGGCAGATGATTATGCAGGGCTTCGTTGGCTTCCGCATTCCGGTGTGGGTGCGCCGCCTGGTCACCATGGTGCCGGCGTTTATCGTGGTGGCGATGGGCGTCAACGCCACCGACGCGCTGGTCTACAGCCAAGTGGTGCTGAGCCTGGCGCTGCCGGCGCCGATGATCGCGCTGGTGATGTTCACCCGCCGCCGCGACATCATGGGCGAGTTCGCCAACGGCCGCTGGACCAGCCTGGCAGCGGTGGTCGGCACGGTGGTGATCGTGCTGCTCAACGTGGTGCTGCTGTTGCAGACCTTCGGCGTTGAGATCCCTGGGCTGGGGTGATCTTATGGGCCGCGCGGGGCGCGGCCGCGTCGCTAAATTAAATTATAAATTCCCCACGCCACCGTCCATCTGCAGCTCGGCGCCGACCATAAAGGCCGACTCGTCCGCCGCCAGAAACACCGCCGCTTTGGCCAGCTCCAGTGCGCTGCCCATGCGGCCGATCGGCACCAGCGCGCGGATATCGTCGCGCAATGCCTGCTCATCCGCTTCCGCCAACCCCAGCTTACCCAACGCCGGGGTTTCGGTCGGGCCGGGGCTGAGGCCGTTGACGCGAATGCCGCGCGCGTGCAGCTCGCCGGACAGCGTTCTGGCCAGCGACAGCAAGCCGGCTTTGCTGGCGGCATAGGCGCTGCTCTGCGGCAGGCCGATATGGGCGCTGACCGAACCGCATAGGATCACCGAAGACGGGTTGGCCAGCAGCGGCAGCAAAGCTTGGATCAGAAAAAACGGCCCCTTCAGGTTGATGTCCATCAGCCGCTGATAGCTCTGCTCATCCCACTCCTGCAGCGGGCGATGCGTAACGTCGCCGGCGTTGATATACAGCACGTCCAGCTGCGGCCACCGTTGCCCCAGCCGCTGCGCCAGTTCGCGCTGCTGCGGGATATCGCCGGCGTCGCTCAGCAGCAACAGCGCCTTGCCCGCCAATGCCTGGCCCGCCGCGTCCAGGGCGCTTTGGCTGCGCCCGGTGATCGCCACCGTCGCGCCCTCGGCGATGAACTGGCGGGCGGTTTCCAGCCCGATGCCGCTGGTGCCGCCGGTAATCAATGCGTACTTGCCTTGCAGTCGTGACATAACCGATTCCTCTTTAGCGTCAGTTGCGGCATTATTTGCGCTATAGTTCCTTTTGCATAGTCGGCACCTTTTGGATACTAAAGGGCGAGGTGGGATGAAATGACGGCGCAAGCGCCATTAGCGGCGGAAAATAATTTGGCGGCGTTGCCGACGGCGGGCGAACCCTGCCCAATGGTGGACTTCGTCAATCTGGTGTCGGGCAAATGGGCGATACCGATCCTGTACCGGCTGATCGTGATCGACAGCCCGGTACGATTCAGCGAGCTGCAGCGGGCGGTGGCGCCCATTGCGCAAAAAGAGCTGACGCGCCAGCTGCGGCTGTTTGAGCAGCGCGGCCTGGTGACGCGGCAGGTGTATCCCGAAGTGCCGCCGCGGGTGGAGTATCAGGTCACCGCGCTCGGCAAATCGCTGCGGCCGACGCTGGACTCGCTGGCCGAGTGGATGCGTCGGCACGCGCCGCAGCTGATCGGCGGCTAGTCGCCGATGCCCGGCGGGTTGATGGCGGAGCGCTCGACCTTTTCGTCGCCTTCGCCCCAGCGCTCCAGCACCTGCGCGTATTCGCCGCTGACGATGACGCCGTTGATGGCGGCGTTGATGGCGTTCACCAACCCATTGCCTTTCTTGCTGGTAACCGCGACGTAGGCCACGCTGGGGCCGATGCCGACCATTTTGGTTTTGCCGGTCAGCGCCGCCTTGTAGGCGCCGGTGGAGTGGGGGCCGAAGAACGCGTCGGCGCGCCCGGACTGAATGCTCAGGTTGGTGGCGGCGTCGTCGGTCACATAGATCGGCTGCACCGGCGGCAGCCCGGCGGCGCGGTTCTGCTTATCCCACCCCAGCAGAATGTTTTCCTGATTGGTGCCGGATCCGACGATGATCCGCAGCCCGGCGACGTCCTGCGGCCGGTTGATCGAGGTGATGTGGCTGGTGGATTTGACGTAAAAGCCCAGCGTGTCCACCCGATAGGTCGCGAAGTCGAATTTGGTCTTGCGCTGTTTGGTGACGGCGATGTTGAAGATCGCCGCATCGTATTTGCCGGCGCTGATGCCCAGCGGCCAATCTTCCCAGGAGGTGGGCACCAGATTCAGCGCCAGCCCGAGGCTGTCGGCCACCAGGCGGGCGATGTCCGGATCGCTGCCGATCAGCGTTTTATTGTCTTCGGCGAACAGCGCCAGCGGCGGGGAGTTCTCGAACGCCACCGCCACCGTCAGCTTGCCGGGCACCGCAAAGTGAAAATTCGCCGGAATCAGTGCGATAGCGGCCGGGTTCGGCTCTGCGCGTATCGGCTCTCGGTTAGCCTGCAGATCGATACCGCCCGCCGGGGCGGCCTGAACGGCGGCGCTCAGCAACAGCGCGCACAGCGCCGAAATCCTCAGTGGCATAACACCCTCTACTCTTTGCTAATCATGGGGTTACTATTGGCGGCGGCATGGGGCAAGTAAAGCAACAATAGTGAATAACCAAAGTGAAAAGATGCACAAGCGGGGCGCCGGCCTGCGCGAATCTGCAGCACTCGACGCGGAAAGTGCGCAATCAGGTTGAAAGCAGTAGAATTTGTCACTCATACTGCGTACAGCTAATTGTGTAAAAAGGAACGCCAGATGGCCGAAGAAACGATTTTCAGTAAAATTATCCGACGCGAAATCCCTGCTGATGTGGTTTATCAGGATGAACTGGTCACCGCTTTCCGTGACATCTCCCCTCAGGCACCCACCCATGTGCTGATCGTTCCCAACGTGCTGATCCCAACCGTCAACGACGTGACCGTGGAGCACGAAGCCGCGCTGGGCCGCATGATCACCGCCGCGGCGAAGATCGCTGAACAGGAAGGCATCGCCGAAGACGGCTATCGTCTGATCGTCAACTGCAACCGCCACGCCGGTCAGGAGGTCTATCATATTCATATGCACCTGGTCGGTGGCCGCTCGCTGGGGCCGCTGTTGTCACGTTAAGCGAGGAAATCATGCGCGGTAAAAAAACTCTGCGTGGTCTGGTGGCGTTGGCGTTGCCCGCCGCGTTGCTGATGGGGTGCAGCTCGCCGTCCGGCATCGCGGTCAATCAACGCCAAACGGTGGTGATGGATCCTTCGGTGCTGACCGCCGGCATTTTGGCCGATACGCCCTCGATTTCGAACGCCTCCGGGCGGGTGATGGCGACCTCGGTGCTCAACAACAGCCAATCGACGCCGGTCACCGTGCATTATCGTTTCTATTGGTACGACGCGCAGGGGCTGGATATTCGCCCCTTCGAGAAACCGCGCGAGATCGTCGTGGCGCCCGACTCGGACGCCAAAATCTACTCGATTAACGGCAACCTGGACGCCAAAAGCGCGCGTCTGTATCTGTACCTGTAAGCGCTTGCCAGGTTTGGAGAAAAAGCATGAAAAAGTACGTCTTAGTGGCGCTGGCCGCATTAACCCTGAGCGGCTGTCTGTCGCGTCCGCCTGAGCCGGATCAGCCGCTGCCGCCGGTCACCGTCGAGCCAGATCAACCGAAGCCGCCGGTCGAGCAGCCACAGCCGCCAACCACCGAGCCGGTGCCGCAGCCGCCGAAAATCCAGCAGCTTGACTGGCTGGGCAGCGTTCAGCCGCTGGTGGGGCAGATGCTGAAGGCCGATGGCGTCACGGCCGGCAGCGTGCTGCTGCTGGACAGCGTCAAGAACAATACCAACGGTTCGCTGCAGATGGGCAAAGCTACCGCGGCGCTGTACAAGGCGCTGGCGTCGAATTCCACCTTCAGCGTGGTGCCGGAAGCGAAGCTGACCAGCGCCCGACAAACGCTGGGCCTGTCGGCGGATGACAGCTTCGGTTCGCGCAGCAAGGCGATTGGCCTGGCGCGTATCGTCGGCGCGCAGTACGTGCTGTACAGCGACGTCAGCGGCGACGTGAAGTCGCCGGCGTTGGATATGCAGCTGATGCTGGTGCAAACCGGCGAGATCGTCTGGTCGGGCAATGGCGCCGTTAAACGCTGAGGCCGCGCTGCGACGATTGATGGAAACCAGACTGCCGGCGGTGAATACCGCCGGTTGTCATTTCAGCCCGGTGCAGGGGCTGACCGGCGAGAGCTGGCGCATCGACGGCGCGGGCATCACGCTGTTGGCGCGGCAGCACAGTGCGGAAAAACGCGCGCTGGGCGTGAGCCGCCGGCGGGAAGCGCGGGTCTTGCGCCGCTGCGCGCTGGGGCTGGGGCCACGGGTTTTCGCACAGAATAATCAGTGGCTTATCCTTGAATGGCTCGAAGGTGACGTCGTCACAGATGCCGAGTTTGCGGCGCTGAATCAGCGTGGCGAGCTGGCGGCGATGGCGGCGGAACTGCACCGGCGGCCGCTCAGCGGTTACCGACTGGATCTGCGACGGCAGTTCCGCCGCTACTGGCAGCAGCTGGATAGGCGGCGTTTAACCCCTGACTGGCTGCGCCTGCAGCGTCATTTTTTACGCAGCGCCTTACCACGGCCGCTGCGCCTGGCGCCGCTGCACATGGACATCCATCCGGGCAATCTGCTCGCCACCGGCGAAGGGCTGCGGCTGATCGACTGGGAATATGCCGCCGACGGCGACGTGGCGCTGGATATCGCCGCGCTGTTTCGCGGCAACGGTTGGTCGGCCGGCCAGCAGCAGCGCTTTTTGCAGCACTACGCGCGCCAGGGCTATCACGACGTCGCCCGGCTGCAGGCGCAGGTGCACCGCTGGCTGCCGTGGGTCGATTATCTGATGCTGCTGTGGTTCGAAGTGCGCTGGCAGCAGAGCGGCGATGCCGAATTTTTGCGCTGGGGCGCGGCGGTGCGCCGGCGGCTTTGTTTATCACCATCCGAATTCTGAACGAACAATAATGAAGTGAGGTGCCCGTGGGCCCAGTAATGCTAGATGTCGCCGGCTACGAGCTGGATGCAGAAGAACGCGAAATTTTGAAACACCCGCTGGTTGGCGGATTGATCCTGTTTACCCGCAACTTCCACGATGCGGAGCAGCTGCGTGAGCTGGTGCGCCAGATCCGCGCCGCCTCGCACGATCGGCTGGTGGTGGCGGTGGATCAGGAGGGCGGGCGCGTACAGCGCTTCCGCGAGGGCTTCACCCGCCTGCCGGCGGCGCAGTCGTTCGCCGCGTTGCACGATGCGCAGGAAGGCGGCCGGCTGGCGCAGGAGGCCGGCTGGCTGATGGCGGCGGAAATGATCGCACAGGATATCGACATCAGTTTTGCGCCGGTGCTGGACATCGGCCACGGCAGCGCGGCGATCGGCGAGCGTTCGTTCCACAGCGATCCGCAGCAGGCGCTGGCGATGGCGGAACGCTTTATCCTCGGCATGCACAGCGCCGGCATGAAAACCACCGGTAAACACTTCCCGGGGCACGGCGCCGTCAGCGCCGATTCGCACAAGGAAACCCCGCGCGATCCGCGGCCGCTGGCGCAGATCCGCGAGCACGACATGGCGATCTTCCGCGAGCTGATCAACCGCCAGCTGTTGGACGCCGTCATGCCGGCCCACGTCATCTATACTGAAGCGGACCCGCGTCCGGCCAGCGGCTCGCCTTACTGGCTGCAGCAGATCCTGCGTCAGGAGCTGGGCTTCGACGGCGTAATTTTCTCCGACGATCTGTCGATGGAAGGCGCCGCCATTATGGGCAGCTACGCCGAGCGCGGCCAGGCGGCGCTGGATGCCGGTTGCGACATGATCCTGGTGTGCAACCACCGCGAAGGTGCGGTCAGCGTGCTGGATAACCTGTCCCCGGTCAAAGCAGAGAAGGTGAAGCGGTTATATCATCGCGGTCAGTTCACCCGTCAGGAACTGCGCGACTCCGAGCGCTGGCAGCAGGCGCACAAGGCGCTCAGCGCGCTGAGCGAACGCTGGGAGGAGCACAAGCAGCGTTCGCAAGGGTGAATCCAGGCGCCGCATCGCGGCGCAGAGCGGAAATGATGAGGGCCGCGCCCGCGGCCCTTGGCTTGTTGCGAGGATCCACATGATTATCTATTTGCACGGCTTCGATTCCACCAGTCCCGGCAATCATGAAAAGGTGTTACAGCTGCAGTTTATCGATCCGGACGTGCGCTTCATCAGCTACAGCACGCTGCATCCGCGTCACGACATGCAGCATCTGTTGAAAGAGGTGGACAAGGCGGTGCAGCAGGGCGGCGACGCGCACCCGTTGATCTGCGGGGTCGGCCTCGGCGGCTTCTGGGCGGAGCGAATCGGCTTCCTGTGCGGCATTCGCCAGGCGATGTTCAACCCCAATCTGTACCCGGAAGAGCATATGCACGGCAAGATAGACCGGCCGGAAGAGTATCGCGATATCGCCACCAAGTGCGTGGAGGATTTCCGCGAGAAAAATCGCGATCGCTGTCTGGTGGTGCTGTCGCGGCACGACGAGGTGCTGGATAACCGGCGCAGCGCCGAATTGCTGCATCACTACTACGAAATCGTCTGGGATGAACAGCAGACGCACAAGTTCAAAAACATCTCACCCCATCTGCAGCGGATCAAGGCGTTCAAGGCGCTGGGTTAACAGTTTCATAACGCCGCCGCGAGCCGCGCCCACCGTTTTGTACCGACGGAAAGTGCGGCTTTTTTGTACGCCAAGGTAAAGTTTTTCGTGGCAATCGGCAAAATTTAAAACTGTGACTCAGCGCTAACTATTTGAATCACAATCCCCAAAAAATCCCCGCGTCCAGCCTTTAACCAAAAAAATTTGATGTACGTCAATTTTGGTATGACCAAATAACCTCACATGTTATTCTGGCCTTAGAGAGCCGATTTATTTTAAGCGAACCCTATGTATTCTAAGGATATTATTTATTTACCCTGGAATAACAAATGGTTCACATTTAGGGGGTTATTTTGACAACGCCAAAGAAGAAAATCGTTATTGTTGGCGGCGGCGCCGGTGGCTTGGAGCTGGCGACCAGCCTGGGCCATAAACTTGGCCGCAAGAACAAAGCGGAGATCACGCTGGTGGATCGCAACCACAGCCATTTGTGGAAACCGCTGCTGCACGAAGTGGCGACCGGTTCCCTCGATGACGGCGTGGATGCGCTCAGCTACCTGGCGCACGCGCGCAACCACCATTTCAGCTTCCAACTGGGGTCGTTGACCAACATCAACCGCGAGACGCAAACGCTGCAGCTGGCGCAGATCTGCGACGAGCAGGGCGGCGAGCTGGTGCCGGCGCGCGAACTGCCGTACGACATCCTGGTGATGGCGCTGGGCAGCACCTCGAACGATTTCGGTACGCCGGGCGTGAAAGAGCACTGCATCTTCCTGGATAACCCGCATCAGGCGCGCCGCTTCCACAACGAAATGCTCAACCTGTTCCTGAAGTTCTCGGCGCAGCCGGGGCAAAAAGAGCGGGTCAACATCGCCATCGTCGGCGGCGGCGCCACCGGCGTTGAGCTGTCCGCCGAACTGCACAACGCGGTGAAGCAGCTGCACAGCTACGGTTTCGAAGGCCTGGACAACAGCGCATTGAACGTGACGCTGGTGGAAGCCGGCGAGCGCATTCTGCCGGCGCTGCCGCCGCGCATTTCCGCTGCGGCGCACCAGGAGCTGATCAAACTGGGCGTGCGCGTGCTGACCAACACCATGGTGACCAGCGCCGATGCCAAAGGCCTGAACACCAAAGGTGGCGAGTTCATCGATGCCGATCTGATGGTATGGGCGGCCGGCATCAAGGCGCCGGACTTCATGAAAGACATCGGCGGCCTGGAAACCAACCGCATCAACCAGCTGGTGGTGGAGCCGACGCTGCAGACCACGCGCGATCCGAACATCTTCGCCATCGGCGACTGCGCCTCCTGCCCGAAAGAGGGCGGCGGTTTTGTGCCGCCGCGCGCTCAGTCGGCGCACCAGATGGCCTCGCGCTGCGCCACCAATATTCTGGCGCTGATGAACGGCCAGACGCTGAAGCCATACGTGTATAAAGACCACGGCTCGCTGGTGTCGCTGTCGCGCTTCAGCACCGTCGGCAGCCTGATGGGCAACCTGATGCGCGGTTCGATGATGGTGGAAGGGCGCATCGCGCGCTTCGTTTACATCTCGCTGTACCGCATGCACCAGGTGGCGCTGCACGGCTACATCAAAACCGGCCTGATGATGCTGGTAGGCGGCATCAACCGGGTGATCCGCCCGCGTCTGAAAATGCACTGATCCTGCCTTTGTCGACCAACCCGCGCCGGTTCGCCCGCGCGGGTTTTTTTTATGGCGGCGCGAGGCGAACGGCGGCGGTTGCTTGATTCTTCAGCATAAGCTGTCGTTAGTATGGGTAAAATTCTTAAGATTCCTCCTAAACAGCGGCGAAACGGCCGTTTTCCCGCATTTTTGGTCCCCTTGTCTTATTGCGGGCCCTCAAATCATTGTGCAGACTTTACCTCGTTTACAGACGGCGCGTCGCGCACGCCGTAAACCGGGATACCGCAAGCCGCCCATGCGCAAAATAATAAGCGCGGTGCAGCCGGTCACAGACCCCGGACAAAATGCGTGGTAACACTTTCAGGAGGTTTCCTGTGAACAAGTCAATGTTAGCCGGTGTTGGGATTGGTATCGCTGCCGCTCTGGGGATTGCCGCGGTAGCCAGCCTGGACGTCTTTTCTGCCGGTCCGCAGTACGCGCAGGTGCTCGCCGCAACGCCGATTAAAGAAACCATCAAAACGCCGCGTCAGGAATGCCGCAACGTCACCGTTACGCACCGTGCGCCGGTACAGGATGAAAACCGCATCGCCGGCTCTGTGCTGGGCGCAGTGGCGGGCGGCGTGATCGGCCACCAGTTCGGCGGCGGTCGCGGGCGCGACGTGGCGACCGTGGTCGGCGCGCTGGGCGGCGGCTATGCCGGCAACCAGGTGCAAGGGGCGATGCAGAACAACGACGTCAGCACCAGCGTTCAGCAGCGTTGCAAAACGGTCTACGACAAGTCCCAGAAAATGCTGGGTTATGACGTGACCTACAAGATCGGTAATCAGCAGGGCAAGATCCGCATGGATCACGATCCGGGCACGCAAATCCCGTTGGATAAAAACGGCCAGCTGGTGCTGAACAGAGCCTGATCGCCACATTCGAATTAAGCCCGCGGGCAGTGTTAGTTCTGATCGTTTAACCCGGTTAAGCGAGCGGCGTTAACATTGACGCGGGTTTCTGTTTTCTGCCTGCCCAAAAATTTGCGATCGTTCTAATGTCTGCGTGCGATATCACTGGGCAAAACTTCAAAAAAGCCCCCGCGTTTGTTATATTATTGTGCAATTAAGCGGTGTGTTCGGTGCCAATCGCCGCACCGGTAAAACCCGAGTATTTCGTCTCGCAGAGATAACGACATGTTAGATTTTCGCTTTCCGACAGCGTTGCAAATGGTCCTTAGCGTCGCCGTAGCTGAGAAGCAGGGCATGCGTTCGACGAGCGCCACCCTCGCCGCCGCTCTGGAAGCCAACCCCAGCTTTATCCGCAAACTGATGGTCCCGCTGACCAAAGACGGCATCATCGTTTCCACCCTGGGCCGAAACGGCTCTATCCACCTTGGCCGCCCGGCGGAAGAGATCACCCTGCGGGACATCTATCTGGCGGTGATCGACGACAAGCGCATCTGGGCTTCCCGCCCTGAAGTGCCGGCCCGCTGCCTGGTGAGCGCCAACGCCTGCTGGTATTTCAAATCGGTGGTGAACGAGGCCGAGCAGGCTTCGCTTGCGGTGCTGGCGCGCCACACCGTGGCCGATTCGCTGGCCGAACTGGAGCGGGGCGACAAGCGCGCCTGCGCGGAATACGCCGCCGAGCAAGAGGCCGAAGCCGCCGGTAAATAATCGCGGATCGCATGCATAAAAAAGGTCGGGCAATGCCCGACCTTTTTGCATGTTAAGACGATGATTACGCCGTCTGCGGTTGCGCTTTGCGTGCCACCAGGCGCCGCAGGGTGACGTAGAACACCGGCGTCAGGAACAGCCCGAACAGGGTGACCCCCAACATGCCGGAGAACACCGTGATGCCGGTGACGCCACGCACCTCGGCGCCGGCGCCGTGGCCGAGGATCAGCGGGATGGTGCCGGCGATGAAGGCGATGGAGGTCATCACGATCGGCCGCAACCGCAGGCGACAGGCCTCCAGCGCCGCCTCGACGATGCCTTTGCCCTGCATTTCCAGCTCGCGGGCGAACTCGACGATCAGAATGGCGTTTTTGCAGGCCAACCCCATCAGAACGACCAGCCCGACCTGCACGAACACGTTGTTGTCGCCGCCGGTCAGCCACACCCCGAACAGCGCCGACAGCATGGTCATTGGCACGATCAGGATCACCGCCAGCGGCAGCGTCCAGCTCTCATACAGCGCCGCCAGCGCAAGGAACGCCAGCAGCACCGCCACCGGGAATACCACCAGCGCGGCGTTGCCCTGGGTCGATTGTTGGTAGCTCAGATCGGTCCACTGGATATTCATGCCGTTCGGCAACAGCTTGCCGGCCATCTGCGTCAGCGCGCCCATCGCCTGGGTTGAAGAGAGCACGCGCGGATCGGCGTCGCCGATCAGGTCTGCCGCCGGGAAGCCGTTATAGCGGATCATCGGATCCGGGCCGTAGGTGGTACCGATGCTGACCATACTGCCGATCGGCACCATTTCGCCCTTGTCGTTGCGGGTGCGCAGGTTGGCGATGTCCTCCACGCTGTCGCGGAACTGGCCGTCGGCCTGCGCCATCACCTTCCAGGTGCGGCCGTAGCGGTTGAAGTCGTTGATGTAAGACGAACCGAGGTAGGTCTGCAGCGTGCTGAACAGCGCATTAAGCGGTACCCCTTGCGCCTTGGCCTTGTCGCGATCGATTTTGGCGTCCAGCTGCGGCACGTTGGCCTGATACGAGGAGATCGGGAACCCCATCCCCGGCGTTTGCATAATGGCGCCGGACATGGTGTTGATCGCCGTTTGCAACGCGCCGTAGCCCAGCCCGGCACGATCCTGCACGTACAGCGAATAGCCGGAGCCTTGGCCAATGCCGAGGATCGGCGGCGGCATGATTGAGAAGGCGAAGCCTTCCTGAATCTGTGAAATGCGCGCGTTGATCTCGGCGTTGATCTGCGCCGCGGTGCGGGTACGGGTGCTCAACGACTCCAGCGCGAAGAACACCGTGCCGGTATTCGGCGTATTGGTGAACTGCAGCGCATTCAGGCCGGGGAAGGCCACCGCATCGGTGACGCCGTCCACGCTCAGGCCGATGGCGCTCATCTTGCGGATCACTGCATCGGTGCGCTCCAGCGAGGCGCCTTCTGGCATCTTAACGCCGCCGATCAGGTACAGCTTGTCCTGCGTCGGGATAAAGCCGCCGGGTACGGTCTTGAACATCACGCCGGCGGCGGCCAGCAGCAGCAGATAGACGACGAACACCGCGCCGCGCCGGCCCAGCACGCGGGAGACGCCGCGCTGATAGCGTTGCGAGCCGCTGGCGAAGAAGCGGTTGAACGGCCGGAACAACCAGCCGAACAGCCGGTCAATCAGGCGTGACGGCAGATCTTTCGGCGCGCCGTGCGGTTTAAGCAAGCGCGCCGCCAGCGCCGGCGACAGGGTCAGCGAGTTGATCGCGGAGATCACCGTCGAGATGGCGATGGTGACGGCGAACTGTTTGTAGAACTGACCGGTGACGCCGGAAAGGAACGCCATCGGCACGAACACCGCGCACAGCACCACGGCGATGGCAATGATCGGGCCGGAGACCTCGCGCATCGCCTGGTGCGCCGCCGCCAGCGGCGACAGCCCCTCTTCGATATTACGCTCGACGTTTTCCACCACCACGATAGCGTCATCCACCACGATGCCGATCGCCAGCACCAGTCCGAACAGGCTGAGGGTATTGAGCGAGAAGCCCAGCATATACAGCGCGGCAAAGGTGCCGACCACGGAGATCGGGACCGCCAGCAGCGGAATGATCGAGGCGCGCCAGGTCTGCAGGAACAGAATGACCACCAGCACCACCAGGATCACCGCTTCCAGCAGGGTATCCACTACCGCGCGGATCGAATCGCGTACGAACACCGTCGGATCGTAAGGCGATTTCCAGCTCATGCCGTCCGGGAAGCGGGTCGCCAGCTCGGCCATCTTGCCGCGCACCGCGTCAGACAGCTCGATGGCGTTGGCGCCCGGCGACTGGAAGATACCGATACCGACCGCATCCTTGTTATTGAGCTGGGCGCGCAGCGCGTAGCTGCCGGAGCCCATTTCGATGCGCGCCACGTCGCGCAGCCGCACGATCTCGCCGTTGTCGCCGCTCTTGAGGATGATGTTGCCGAACTCTTCTTCGGTTTGCAGGCGGCCCTGGGCGTTGATCGACAGCAGATAGTCGCTGCGCGTCGGCATCGGCTCCGCGCCGAGCTGGCCGGCGGAGACCTGCACGTTTTGCTCCTGCATGGCGCTCACCACGTCGGAGGCGGTCAGGCCACGCGCGGCGACCTTGTTCGGATCGAGCCAGATGCGCATCGCATACTCACCGGCGCCGAAAATCTGCACCTGGCCGACGCCCGGCAGACGGGCGAGCTCATCCTTGACCTTCAGGGTGGCGTAGTTGCGCAGGTACAGCGAATCGTACTTGCCGGAAGGCGAGACCAGATGCACCACCAGCGTCAGCGCCGGGGACTGCTTCTGGGTGGTGATGCCCTGGCGGCGCACGTCTTCCGGCAGGCGCGCTTCGGCCTGCGCCACGCGGTTTTGCACCTGCACCTGCGCCTGATCGGGATCGGTGCCGGGGCGGAAGGTGACGGTGGTCACCAGCACGCCGTCGGAACCGGCGACCGATTTCATGTACATCATGTTTTCGACGCCGTTGATCGCTTCTTCCAGCGGCGTGGCCACCGTTTCAGCGATCTCTTTCGGGTTGGCGCCCGGGTATTCGGCGCGCACCTGCACGCTGGGCGGCACCACGTCCGGGTACTCGCTGATCGGCAGCAGCGGGATGGCGATCGCCCCAGCGACAAAAATCAGGATCGACAGCACCGCGGCAAAGATCGGCCGGTCGATGAAAAAACGGGAAAAGTCCATGGGTCAGAAGTCTCTGCTGGGAGCTTAGTTAAGTGCGGAGGCGATAGGGTTCATGGCGACGGCTTTCGCGTCGACCGGCATGCCCGGCATAAACACTTTCTGCATGCCGTCGACGATCACCCGATCGCCGTTTGCCAACCCTTTCTGCACGATGCGCAATCCTTCGGCCATGCGGCCCACGTCGATGTCGCGGCGCTGCGCCTTGCCGTCTTTATCGACGATGTAAACGAACTTGCGGTTCTGGTCGGTCATCACCGCTTTATCGTCGATCAGCATGGCGTTGAACTCGGCGCTGCCGGGCATCTGTACCCGGGCGAACAGCCCCGGCGTGAAGCGGCGCTCGCGGTTGTCGAGCAGGGCGCGCATGCGGATGGTGCCGGTCCCGGCGTTCAGCTGGTTATCGGTGAAATCCACCAGCCCCTGATGCGGGGTGCCGTCTTCGCCCACCAGGCCGACTTTCACCGGCAGGCGCGCGTCGTGCCGGCCCTGCTGCTGATAGCGCAGGAAGGTGGCTTCATCCACGTCGAAATAGACGTAGACCTTGTCGAGCGACACCAGCGTCGTCAGCACGCTGGCGCTGTCGCCGGTGGTGACCAGGTTGCCGGCGGTGATCATTGCGCGGCTGGCGCGCCCGTCAATCGGCGCGGTAACGCGGGTAAAGTCGAGATTCAGCTGCGCCATGTCGAGCTGGGCCTGCGCTGCTAGCACGTTGCTTTGCGCCTGCGCGGCGGACGACCGGCGCTGCTCCCAGACTTCTTGAGAGATGGCCTGAGTGCCGATCAGTTTCTCGGTGCGCGAGGATTCGCTGCGCGCCAGGGCGGCCTGGTTGCGAGCTCGCACCAGCTCCGCCTGCGCCTGTTCGCGCGCGGCGCGGTAGGTGCGATCGTCGATGGTGAACAGCACCTGGCCTTTCTTCACCTCGTCGCCTTCGGTGTAGTTGACCCGCTCGATGTAGCCGGAGACCCGTGGGCGCAGCTGCACGCTTTGCACCGCTTCGACCCGGCCGTTGAAGGCATCCCATTGGCTGATGGGCTTGACCACCACGCTGGCGGCGCTGACCACCGGCGGCGGTGGCGGGGCGTTGTGCGCGACGCTGTTGTCGCACCCGGCGAGCAGGGCGGCCAACAGCGCCACCCCGGAGAGCCGCTGGCCCAGAGCGACGGCGCGCGTGCGGCCGCCGGCGTTGAACGATGAGTTTGGTTGATTTGCCATTATTTTTATTCCGATAAGTAAGCGCGGTCAGGCCCCATACCCGGCCCTGTTCTCCGGGATTCGCCCCCGCGCCGGCGTGCGGCGAGGGGGCGGCTGCGCCCAGCAGCGGCGCAGCGTTAGGTTTTGAAACACATTGGTGTCACATTAATGTATCAATATCGGTTACATTAATTGGGTGGAGTATAGTGGCGGCTTTCTGGTAAATGCAATAATAAAAATTGCATTTAAAGCGAAACTGTTGCAACGTATGTGCATCGGGCAGAGGGTGACCCTGCCGAATGATGGGAGCATCAGCATGAACACTACGGGCTTTATTACCGATTTGAAGGCGTGGATCGACAACAATCTGGAAGAGAAACTGGATATCAACACCGTGGCGGACCGCGCGGGCTATTCCAAATGGCATCTGCAGCGCATGTTCAAGCGCCAGACCGGCTACGCGCTGGGGGAGTATATCCGCATGCAAAAACTGAAAGTGTCGGCGGAGCGCCTGGCCAACAGCGGCGAGCCTATCGTCAGCGTGGCGATTTCGCTCGGCTTCGACTCACAGCAGTCGTTCAACCGCAGCTTCAAACGCCAGTTTGGCCAAACGCCGGGCGACTGGCGCCGCGCGTTGGCACAGCCGGCGTCCATGGGGCGCACGCACCACTGAGCGGTTGGGCAGTGGGGATAAAAAAGCCTGAATTTGCGTTCGGGCTTTTTGTCTTTACCCGTGGGGATTCAAAAGTTGTCGCAACTGCCTGACTTCGCCACCGTGTCGCTGTCGCGGCAGAATATGCGAATCGCCTCGTTGAGGGAGTTTGAACGAGAAGGCGTCCAGTAGTTTTCAATGACCAGGTAGCGAACGGTGTGCTGGCGGGAGTGGAAACCAAGGACGTCAAATATGCCTTCAATAGCGGCAAGTACAGGGTTCGACGAGTCGATTTCATAGCGAATATCGACGATGGCCGCCTCCGGCGCCATCCAGGTGCGATTGGAAAGCGGCGGCACGCGAAACTTGAATGACGAGTTCGCGGATAGGCGCTGGCCATCAAGCTCTTTAAATTCAGCGGCGGGAACATAGCTCTGGTTGCCGCCCGGCAAGGTAATCTGCCCTTTTTCGTCGCGGGTGGCATACACATCCTCGGTGACTTTGTAGATCACTTGCTGGACGTCGGGGGGAATGATGCGGAAGGATTTTACGGTACGATCCGAAGGCGTGTCATTCGTCAGTTGGAACTCATAGGCTCTTCCGACGGATTGAACGAAAGCTAATGAAACGCTGCCGGCGAAGTACTGATAGGCGGCGCCCAATATCGCCACGAGAATCCCAGAGCCTACCAAAAATGCCGATACTTTCGCCAAACGGTTATTCGATTTTTCTTTAACGGGGCCTGTCTTTGGCCGCGGGGCATTGCCTTTCTTCTTACGCGCCACGTTTCTCCCTTGCATTACGCATTGGCCTATCTTTATGAGGGCATTATGGTCGACAGCTTATGCCGCTGTCGAGGGGCTCCCTCCCGGTCGGTGCGCTATGCATACAAAAAAGCCCGAACTTTCGCTCAGGCTTTCTCGTTAGAATATGGCGGTGAGGGAGGGATGGATTCGCTGCGCTCACCCTGCGGGCCGCCGTTGGCGGTCCAAAACGCAGGCGTTTTGTCGAACCCTGTCGAGGGTTCTCACCCTCCCGGTCAGTGCGCCATGCATACAAAAAAGCCTGAACGTGAGTTCAGGCTTCTTCGTAGAATATGGCGGTGAGGGAGGGATAGATTCGCTGCGCTCACCCTGCGGGCCGCCGTTGGCGGTCCAAAACGCGGGCGTTTTGTCGAACCCTGTCGAGGGTTCTCACCCTCCCGGTCGGTGCGCTATGCATACAAAAAAGCCCGAACTTTCGCTCAGGCTTTCTCGTTAGAATATGGCGGTGAGGGAGGGATAGATTCGCTGCGCTCACCCTGCGGGCCGCCGTTGGCGGTCCAAAACGCAAGCGTTTTGTCGAACCCTGTCGAGGGTTCTCACCCTCCCGGTCGGTGCGTTATGCAAACAAAAAAGCCTGAACTTTCGCTCAGGCTTTCTCGTTAGAATATGGCGGTGAGGGAGGGATTGATTCGCTGCGCTCACCCTGCGGGCCGCCGTTGGCGGTCCAAAACGCAAGCGTTTTGTCGAACCCTGTCGAGGGTTCTCACCCTCCCGGTCGGTGCGCTATGCATACAAAAAAGCCTGAACTTTCGCTCAGGCTTTCTCGTTAGAATATGGCGGTGAGGGAGGGATTCGAACCCTCGATACACTTTCGCGTATACACACTTTCCAGGCGTGCTCCTTCAGCCACTCGGACACCTCACCATATTTTTTTGTTGCGAAATCATCGCTGCAACGGGGCGCTACTATAGGGAGTGGGGCCGATCCGGTCAAGAATAATTTCTGTGTTTTTGTTCGTCCGCTCAAGCCGTGCGCACTTTGCTGAAAACTGCGGCGAACGGCAGGGCAGATGTCATGAATGGGCGAGAAAATTAGCGGTAAGGTTCGTGGATAACCGGCGGAAATGGGGATCACTGTCGCAGAGGGGGAAAGATGCTCGCCCCTCTCGGCGGTGCACCATGCAAAAAAAAAGCCTGGACGTGAATCCAGGCTTTCTCTTTGAATTTGGCGGTGAGAGAGGGCTTGATTCGCTGCGCTCACCCTGCGGGCCGCCGTTGGCGGTCCAAAACGCAGGTGTTTTGTCGAACCCTGTCGAGGCTTCTCGCCCCTCTCGGCGGTGCACCATGCAAAAAAAAGCCTGGACGCGAATCCAGGCTTTCTCTTTGAATTTGGCGGTGAGAGAGGGGTTCGAACCCTCGATACACTTTCGCGTATACACACTTTCCAGGCGTGCTCCTTCAGCCACTCAGACACCTCACCGTTTTGTTGCCGAAAACGCGTTGCGCTGTCGACGGGCGCTAATGTAGGAGAATCTGATCTCAGCGTCAACCCTCTTATTTCATTCTCATGACTGTTTAGCCAAACTTGCAGCAATTTGCTGATTTACCGAACGATATTCCCACTCGCGACCGCCGGCGGGCAGGGCAGGCAGCGGTTGGAATCCATGAAAGACGATTGGTTGACCTTTTTCTGTACAGATGGCTCAATATATCGCCAATGAGGTTGGGTTGTTTGCTGTTATATGCATTAATACTGGATTATTAGTCAGATGTGTCGCTAAATGGAATCATGTCGGCGCGGCGTTTTTGGCAAGGAATATCACGACGCCGCGCAGATTGCCGGGTGACAGGCCGGCGATATCGCAGACAGGGACAGACTCATTACATAATAATGCAGTAGAGGTTCGTTTTGACTCCTTCAGATGCCATGCCGGCGCCGCAAGCGCGCCACGCCATTCCCCCCGGTGCGGGGGCACTGTTCTTCATCCAGATCTTCGCCACGCTCGGCTTCGCCGTGCTTTACTCTACGCTGGTGCTGTACGCCACCAAGCGGCTGGGCTTCAACGAAAGCAGCGCCAACGCCATGATGGGCGTGTTCGGCGCCTTCAACTATGGCCTGCACATGTTCGGCGGTTACCTCGGCGGTCGATTCCTCAGTAACCGCAATCTGTTCGTGCTCGGCATGGTGCTGCAGGTGATCGGCTGCGCGCTGATTGCCGTCGCGGGCGTGTGGGGGCTGTACTGGGGGCTGGCGATGTTCCTGACCGGCAGCGGCCTTAACGTCACCTGCATCAATATGATGCTCACCCAGCGTTTCAAGCCGGACGATGATCGGCGCGAATCGGCGTTCCTGTGGAACTACGCCGGTATGAACCTCGGGTTCTTCGTCGGCTTTACCGTCGCCGGGTATTTCCAACTGACGGAAAACTACCGCGCGCTGTTCCTGTTCGCCACGCTGGGTAACGCGGCGGCGATCATCGTCGCCGTCTGCCGCTGGCGCATTCTGGCGGATCTCAATACCCCGCTGCACGACGCCAGCCGCAGCCAATACCGTTGGCGCATGCTGGTCGGGCTGGCGGTGCTGGTGGCGCTGGTGCCGATTATCCGCGTGATGCTGACCCATGCCGAGTTCAGCGGCCACTTCGTGATCGTGCTCGGCGCGCTGATCTTCCTGATGCTGTGCGTGGTGACGCTGCGCCACCATCCGCGCGATGAGCGCCGCAGAATGGCGGCCTATCTGATCCTGGCGCTGGGCTCGCTGGTGTTTTGGGCGCTGTACCAGCTGGCGCCGATGGGGCTGATGCTGTTCTCCGAGCACAACATCAACCTTAACGTTTACGGCATTCAGGTGGCGCCGCAGTGGATCCAGAACATCAACACGCTGGTGATCGTGGTGGGCGGCCCGCTGCTGGCCTGGTGGTTCAACCGCCTGCGCGCTCGCGGTTGCAACATCGACATTCCGCTGCAGTTCTCCGGATCGCTGTTCTGCATCGGCTTGGGCATGCTGGTGCTGCCGCTGGGTATCAGCATGGCGGGCGGCGACGGGCTGGTGGCATTCAAATGGATCGTTATCAGCTATGTGCTGCAAAGCGTCGGTGAATTGATGATCTCGCCGATCGGCTACGCCATGATCGGCAAGCTGGCGCCGCCGCGCTATCAGGGCGTGATGATGGGCTGCTGGATGATGGTGACCGGCGTCGCCTCGGTGCTGGCGGGCTACGTCTCGGGCCTGATGCCGGAAAACAGCGGCAGCACGCCGCTGCAAACCAACCCCGGCTACAGCGAAATCTTCAGCGCGCTGGGCTGGGGGGCGACGGGCGTCGGCGTGGCGATGCTGATTTTAATTCCGCTGCTGCGGCGCCTTATCCGGCGCGACGGCCCGTCTGCCGCCTGATTCGCTAATATGTACAACAGCCCCACTGGTCGGGGCTGTTTTTATTTTGGGCTTTAACGCTTGCATCCGGCGGCGAATCGCGGAAGGCTGGAGGAAAACCAATAAAAACAAACGGGAGCCCGCAGTATGAACATCATTTATTACCACCCCTTGTTTAACGCCCAGGAATGGCTGGCCGGCATCAAGCAACGCCTGCCGCAGGCCGAGATCCGCGAGTGGCAGCGTGGCGACGAGCGGCCAGCCGATTACGCGCTGGTGTGGCGCCCGCCGCACGAAATGCTGGCCAACCGCCGCGATCTGAAAGCGGTGTTCGCCCTCGGCGCCGGCGTTGACGCGATCCTCGATCAGGAGCGAAAGCACCCCGGCACGCTGCCCGCCGGCGTACCGCTGCTGCGGCTGGAGGATACCGGCATGGCGCAGCAGATGCAGGAATATGCGTTGAGCTATGTGCTGCGCTATTTCCGTCGTTTCGACGAGTATCAGGCGCTGCAGCAGCGGCAGGAGTGGCAGCCGCTCGATCCGCACTCGCTGGATGATTTTACCATCGGCATCCTCGGCGCCGGCGTGCTGGGGCAGAGCGTGGCGCGCAAGCTGACCGAGTTTGGCTTTAGCGTGCGCTGCTGGAGCCGCAGCGCCAAACAGATCGATGGCGTGCAAAGCTTCGCCGGGGAGGCGCAGCGCGCGGCCTTCCTCGACGGCGTCAAATTGGTGATCAACCTGCTGCCCAATACGCCGGAGACCGTCGGCATCCTCAACCGCGAGCTGTTCGCGCAGTTGAGCACGGGCGCCTATCTCATCAACATCGCGCGCGGCGCGCATCTGGTGGAGGCCGATCTGCTGGCGGCGCTGGAGCAGGGGCAATTGGCCGCCGCCACGCTGGACGTGTTCGCCCGCGAGCCGCTGCCGCAGGATCACCCGTTCTGGCGTCATCCGCGTGTCACCATTACCCCGCATATTGCTGCCATCACGTTGCCGCAGCAGGCGATGGATCAGATCGCCGCCAACATCCGCGCGCTGGAGGCGGGGCATGCCCCGGCCGGTGTGGTAGACAGGCAGCGGGGGTACTGATCCTTCAGCCGCCGTTCGGTAACTGATAAGCTGTTATCGTCATCGCGCCTGTCCGTACCTTTGCGGGCGGGCCCTCTGGAAGGAGAAACAATGTACCCCGTTGATTTGCATATGCACACCGTCGCCAGCACCCACGCCTACAGCACGCTGCACGATTACATCGCCGAAGCCCAGCAGAAAGGCATCAAGCTGTTCGCCATCACCGATCACGGCCCGGACATGGCCGATGCGCCTCACTACTGGCACTTTATGAACATGCATGTGTGGCCGCGCCTGGTGAACGGCGTGGGCATCTTGCGCGGCATCGAAGCCAACATCAAAAACCTGCAGGGCGACATCGACTGCACGGGCCCGATGTTGACCGCCACCGACGTAATCATCGCCGGTTTCCATGAGCCGGTGTTTGCGCCGCAGGATAAAGCGTCCAATACTGAAGCGATGATCGCCGCAATGGCGCAGGGGGACGTGCATATCATCAGCCACCCCGGCAACCCGCGCTACCCGATCGACATTCCCGCCGTCGCGGCGGCGGCGGCCAAATACGAGGTGGCGCTGGAGCTGAATAACTCGTCGTTCACCCACTCCCGCAAGGGCAGCGAGGCCAACTGCCGGGCGATCGCCGCCGCGGTGCGCGATGCCGGCGGCTGGCTGGCGCTGGGCTCGGATTCGCACGTCGCCTTTTCGCTGGGTAACTTTGAGCACTGTGAGCGCATTATCGAAGAGGTGGGCTTCCCGCAGGAGCGCATTCTCAACGTCAGCCCGCGCCGGTTGCTGGACTTTCTCGAGCGGCGCGGCAAGCCGGCGATTGCGGAATTGGCCGATTTGTGACATCGTCCCGGCAAAATTTTCCGTATTGTATAAGGCATTATCATGAATGAGTTTTCCATTGTCTGCCGCGTGCTGGGTACGCTGTTCTACCGTCAGCCGCAGGATCCGCTGCTGGTGCCGCTGTTCGCGCTGATCAAAGAGGGCAAGCTGCAGCAACATTGGCCGCTGGAGCAGGATGACCTGCTGAAGCGCCTGCAGCAGGGCTGCGACGTCAACCAGCTGGCGACCGACTTCAACGCGATGTTCGTCGGCAGCGAATGCAGCGTGTCGCCGTTCCGCTCCGACTACGTTGAAGGTGCCAGCGAGGCGGAAGTGCGCACCTTCCTCCAGCAGCGCGGCATGCCGCTGGCGGAGGCGCCGGCCGACCATTTCGGCCAGCTGCTGCTGGCGGCGTCCTGGCTGGAAGATCAGTCGCAGGAAGATGAAGCGCAGGCGCAGATCGCGCTGTTCGACGAGTTTCTGCTGCCGTGGTGCGGCCGCTTCCTCGGTAAAGTGGAAGCGCACGCCACCACCGGTTTCTACCGCACGCTGGCGCTGATGACCCGCGACGCCATCCAGGCGATGCGCGACGAGCTGGCGGAGTACGAGCAGGACGACGAAGCGGGCGACGAAGAAGCGTAACGCCGCAGCTTATCCCGGCGGGCCGCCCGGCCCGCCGATCCGCTAAACACAGGTTTGCATCCCCCAGACGTAAATTGACAAAAGATCCCCTAATCTGGCGGTTTACCGTCGGTTCGGCCGCGCCTGCGCGCCGCGCTTTTTCACGCAAGGGGTAGATGATGAAAAGTAACTGGATGCAGCAGATTCAAACGTTGATCGGGCAGAAGGCCGGCGCGATGGGCGGAGCAGAAGGCATCGGCAAGCTGCTGGCGCCCACGGCGCTGGGCGGCCTGGTCGGCGTGCTGTTGGCCAACAAATCCTCGCGCAAGCTGGTGGGCAAGTTCGGCAAAAATGCGCTGATCGTCGGCGGCAGTGCGGCGGTGGGGGCGGTGCTGTGGAACAAGTACAAGCAGCGGGTGAAGGAGACCCATCAGGGCGAACCGCAGTTCGGTTTGCAAACCACCCCGGTGGATCTGCGCGCCAAACGCTTGGTGCAGGCGCTGGTGTTCGCCGCCAAGAGCGACGGCCATATCGATGCCGACGAGCAGCGCGCCATCGATCACAGCCTGGCGCAGCTGCAGGTGGGGGAGGAGGCGCAGAGCTGGGTGCAGGAAGCGCTCGATCAGCCGCTCAACCCGGAATTGATCGCCCGCAGCGTGCAAAACGAAGACGAGGCGCTGGAGGTTTACTATCTGAGCTGCCTGGTGATCGACGTCGACCACTTTATGGAGCGCGGCTACCTCGATGCGCTGGCGCAGGCGCTGAAGATCCCGGCGGACGTCAAGCAGGGCATCGAGAGCGACGTCAACGAGAAAAAACGCGAGCTGGCATAGCGCCGCTTGGCAAGCCGGGGGGAATCGTGTCACTCTTGCCGCAATCTATGTAAGCGGATGATTTAGCAATGATGACCCCACCGAAAGCGGAAAAACGCCCTTATCCCATCACCATCCACGGCGACACGCGCGTGGATGACTATTACTGGCTGCGCGACGACGAGCGCGCAGACCGCCAGGTGCTGGACTACCTGCAGGCGGAGAACGCCTACACCGATGCGATGCTGAAACCGCAGCAGGCGCTGCGCGAAACTCTGTACGAAGAGATGGTGGCGCGCATTCCGCAGCAGGAACATTCGGTGCCTTACGTGCGCCACGGCTATCGCTATCAGACACGCTATGAGCCGGGCAACGAATACGCGATTTCCGTGCGCCAGCCGCAGGCCGAGAGCGAGCACTGGGAGGTGCTTATCGACGGCAACCAGCGCGCCGAGAACCACGAGTTTTACACCCTGGGCGGGCTGGACGTCAGCCCCGACAACCAGCGGCTGGGGGTGGCGGAGGATTTCCTGTCGCGCCGCCAGTATGACATTCGCTTCAAGAACCTGACCGACGGCAGCTGGGCGGACGAAGTGCTGGAGAACACCTCCGGCAGCTTCGAGTGGGCCAACGACTCCTCGACGGTGTACTACGTGCGCAAGCACGCCAAGACGCTGTTGCCGTATCAGGTCTATCGTCACGTGGTGGGCAGCGATCCGCAGCAGGACGAGCTGATTTACGAAGAGCGGGACGATACTTTCTACGTCGGGCTGGAGAAGACCACCTCCGAGCGCTTTATCCTGATCCACCTGAGCAGCACCACCACCTCGGAGATCCTGCTGCTGGACGCCGATCGTGCGGACGCCAAGCCGCAGCTGTTCGTGCCGCGCCGCAAGGATCATGAGTACGCCATCGATCACTATCACCAGCATTTCTACATCCGCTCCAACAAGGACGGCAAGAACTTCGGCCTGTACCAAAGCGAACAGGCGGACGAAGCGCAGTGGCAGACGCTGATCGCCCCGCGCGCCGACGTGATGCTGGAGGGCTTCAGCCTGTTCCGCGACTGGCTGGTGGTGGAGGAGCGCAGCGCCGGCCTGACGCTGCTGCGCCAGATCCACTGGCAGACTGGCGAAGAGAAGCGCATCGCCTTCGACGATCCGACTTACACCACCTGGCTGGCGTATAACCCGGATCCGGAGACCGCGCTGCTGCGCTACGGCTATTCGTCGATGACCACCCCGACCACGCTGTACGAGCTGAACATGGACAGCGGCGAGCGGACGATGCTCAAACAGCAGGAAGTGAAGAACTTCACGCCGGAAAACTACCGCAGCGAGCGGGTGTGGGTGAAGGCGCGCGACGGCGTCGAGGTGCCGGTCTCGCTGGTGTATCGCCAGGACAGCTTCCAGCGCGGCGCCAACCCGCTGATGGTGTACGGCTACGGCTCCTACGGCAGCAGCATGGATCCGGCGTTCAGCGCCAGCCGCCTGAGCCTGCTCGATCGCGGTTTCGTGTTCGTGCTGGCGCACATTCGCGGCGGCGGCGAGCTGGGGCAGTTGTGGTATGAAGACGGCAAGCTGTTCAACAAGCAGAACACCTTCAACGATTTTATCGACGTGACTGAAACGCTGGTCGCCCAGGGATACGGCGACGGCAAGCGGATGTTCGCCATGGGCGGCAGCGCCGGCGGCCTGCTGATGGGGGCGGTAATCAACCAGGCGCCGCAGCTGTTCCACGGCGTGGTGGCACAGGTGCCGTTCGTCGACGTGGTGACCACCATGTTGGACGAGTCGATCCCGCTGACCACCGGCGAATACGACGAGTGGGGCAACCCGAACGAGCAGGCCTATTACGACTACATCAAGCAGTACAGCCCGTACGATCAGGTGAAGGCGCAGGCATACCCGCATCTGCTGGTGACCACCGGCCTGCACGATTCGCAGGTGCAGTATTGGGAGCCGGCCAAGTGGGTGGCCAAGCTGCGCGAACTGAAAACCGACGATCGGCAGCTGCTGCTGTATACCGACATGGATGCCGGCCACGGCGGCAAGTCCGGGCGCTTCAAGGCCTATGAGGATATTGCGCTGGAGTACGCCTTCATTCTGGCGCTGGCGGAGTAACGGCATTCGGCGGGCGGCCTCTGTGCCGCCCGCCGTGTTAGCCAATCAGATAGTATTTCAGCGTGTGCTTCATGTCCGGGCTCAGATCGTCGATGGATTTCAGCATCCAGCGCAGATAGCCGGGATCTTCCTGGGCGATGCGATCGATCTCCTGCCCGCGATATTTGCCGAATTTGAACTTCTTCAGCAGCACCGGTTGTTCGGTGATCTGCACCATTTGCTCCGGCGTCCAGCCCGAATCCTTGATGATGCGTTGCAGCAGCGCGGCGGTGACGTAGCAGTCATACAGCGCGCGGTGCGGGTACAGCGTGGCGTCCGCCGGTAGCTGCACGTCCAGTTTCAGCGCATAGCGCAGATACTGGTTGCCGTACTTGATGTCCGGATACAGCGTGCGCGCCAGCTTGAGGGTACATATCCAGGCGCCGTTCATCTCCGGCAGCACGCCGCGATCGAAAGCGGCGTTGTGCGCCACGTAGTAGGGGCTGCCCTGATAGCGGCCGATCGCCACCGCGATGCGCGGTTTGCCTTCCACCATTTGCTCGGTGATGTGATGAATCGCCATCGCGTCGAGGCTGATGGGGCGATCCGGGCTGACCAGATCGCTCATCGGGTTGGTCAATTGACCGTCGAGCAGATCGAGGGAGGCCACTTCCACCACGCCGCCGTCCAGCCCGCAGGTCTCGGTATCTATTACGCGTAACGTCATGTTTTCCTCCGCGTTGCCGTCAGCCCTCAGCTTAACCGGCACAGGCGGCCGTGCCAACCGCACCCTCACTACAGGCAATAAAAAACCCGCCTTGGCGGGTTTAATGACGGATGGAAGGACGCTTACTCACCAGACGGATGCGCTTTTTTGGCGCGTTTCTCCGCACGTTTCTCAGCTGGGGTTTTCAACGGCTTCTTCTTCGCATTCTTTTTGCTATCCATTCCCTTACTCATGATGGCCTCTCGTTACCTATGATTGGGTGGCTTGCTCAGCCATTAACCGCCTAAAGCCAAGAGGATGCAAGCGGCAAAGTGCAGGTTTAGGTTAACCGGCTGTTTGTGCATGAAATTTTGTTTTTGGATGACCGGGTGCTAAAAATAAATATTATGTTATAATGTTACACTTTTGGTGTTGGGAGAGCGCAATGACAGTCATGACGTTACCGGATGCGCAGCAACTGCTGGCCATGCCGGATTCTGATTATATGAACTCGGTTCAACGGGCGTTTTTCCGCCAACGGTTGCAGGACGAGCGGCAAAAGTTGCTGCTGCACATCGATGAGCTGAAAAAAGAGATCGACGGCGGTGAAGCGACGGGCGATGAAGCCGACAAGGCGGCGCGCGAAGAGGATCTGCGCCTGCTGTTCCGCCAGTTGGATCGCGAAAGCCGCCTGCTGCCGAAAATCGACGCGGCGCTGGCGCGATTGCAGAACGGCGAGTACGGCTACTGCCGGGAAACCAGCGAACCTATCGGGCTGGCGCGCCTGCTGCTGCGCCCGACGGCGGAGCTGAGCATCGAGGCGAAAACCGCACAGGAGATGCGTGAGCCGCATATGCGCAAAGGTGGCTAATTGAGTCCCGCCGGGGGGGCGAATGTGCCCCTCAACCGATCGGACCTGTGGGCATTTTGCAGGCAGGTCGTTGTGATTTTGAGCAAACGCGCGCCGAGTTCTCGGCGCGCGTTCGAGTTTTCGGGTTTTACCGTTGACCTGCCGGGCGGCTTCCGCTTTGATGAAAGCATGACTCACAGAGAGACGGAAAGCGCCATGGAACAATTACGAGGTTTGTACCCGCCGTTAGCAGCATACGACAGCGGTTGGCTGGACACTGGGGATGGCCACCGGATCTACTGGGAGCTGAGCGGCAACCCGAACGGTAAACCGGCGGTCTTCATTCACGGCGGGCCGGGCGGCGGCATCTCCCCGCATCATCGTCAGCTGTTCGATCCGGAACGCTACAAGGTGCTGCTGTTCGATCAGCGCGGCTGTGGCCGCTCCCGTCCGCACGCCAGCCTGGACAACAACACCACCTGGCATTTGGTGGCCGATATCGAGCGGCTGCGCGACATGGCCGGCGTCGATCAATGGCTGGTGTTCGGCGGTTCCTGGGGATCGACGCTGGCGCTCGCCTATGCGCAGACCCACCCGGAGCGCGTCAGTGAAATGGTGCTGCGCGGCATCTTCACCCTGCGTAAGCAGGAACTGCATTGGTATTACCAGGACGGCGCGTCACGCTTCTTCCCGGACAAATGGGCGCGCGTGCTGTCCATTCTGTCGGATGACGAGCGTAAAGACGTGATCGCCGCCTACCGGCAGCGGCTGACTTCGGCCGATCCGCAGGTGCAGCTCGAAGCGGCCAAGCTGTGGAGCGTGTGGGAAGGGGAGACGGTGACGCTGTTGCCGAGCCGCGAATCCGCTTCGTTCGGCGAGGATGATTTCGCGCTGGCGTTCGCCCGCATTGAAAACCACTATTTCACCCATCTGGGTTTCCTGGAGAGCGACGACCAGCTGCTGCGCAACGTGCCGCTGATCCGCCATATTCCGGCGGTGATCGTCCACGGCCGCTATGACATGGCCTGCCAGGTGCAGAACGCCTGGGATCTGGCCAAGGCCTGGCCGGAAGCGGAGTTGCATATCGTGGAAGGGGCGGGGCATTCGTTTGATGAGCCGGGCATCTTGCACCAGCTGATGATCGCCACCGACCGGTTCGCCGGCAAGTGACGTAAAAAACCCGCCGTTACGGCGGGTTTTTTGTTATTTGACCTTCGGCTCGTACGGCAGGCGCGAAAACCTGTGGGATTCCGCGCGGTAGTACGCCACGCGCTCGCGAAAATAGTCGCGCAGCACTTCCGGCTGCTCACGCTCCACCACTTCCGGGATCACCGGCATGTTGTAGCGCTCTTTGTACGCCACGCCTGAGGCGGCGAGATCCACGTTCACCCGGTCCATCTCTTCTTTAGACAGTTCGGCCAGATTGTAACCCACGCTATGCTCCTTACTTACTTTGCCGCTTTGAACCTGCGCAGAAGGTAATCCACCCGGGGGCGCTTGGCAAGCCCGTTGCGCCGCTGCCGTGGGCGATATTTATCCGGGAGTAATGCAATCTATTTATTCTTTTAAATAAGAATGATTCGCTTTTTGATTAAAATAAAAGATGAAAATAATTATCATGTTAATTCTCAATGTGGTGTTGATATTTTAATTTATTGATATATATGATTTTTATAATTAATGTGATTTGAGTGTAAATAAGGTGTTTTTATTTTCACGGCGGCAGGGCATAATGCGCGGAAATTAAATTCATGACCTGCAAAATAAAAGGAATCATTATGCTGACGCAAGAAATGACTCAAAAGCTGAATGAGCAACTGAATCTGGAGTTCTACTCCGCCAACCTGTACCTGCAGATGAGCGCATGGTGCAGCGATAAAGGCTTTGAAGGCGCCGCCGCATTTCTTAAAGAGCACTCTCAGGAAGAGATGCAGCATATGCAACGTCTGTTCGACTACCTGAGCGACACCGGCTCTCTGCCGCTGCTGGGCAGCATCGCCGCACCGCCGGTGACGTTCGAATCGCTGGCGGACGTGTTCCAGCAGACCTACGAACACGAACAGCTGATCACCCGTCAGATCAACGAACTGGCGCACGCCGCTATGACCGCACACGATTACTCCACCTTCAATTTCCTGCAGTGGTACGTGGCGGAGCAGCACGAAGAAGAGAAACTGTTCAAATCCGTGCTGGATAAGCTGGCGCTGGTGGGCACCAGCGGCAAAGGCCTGTTCTTCATCGACAAAGATCTGAAGAAAATGGGCGCGATGGGCCAGGGCGGCAACGGCCAGGCTTAATCCGCATCAGAACACCGAAAAACCGCGCGCGGGCGAGCCTGACGCGCGGTTTTTTTTACCCTGCGTTTATCGCGGTTATGCGGCGATACGTGCTGCCGGATCGCAAAATGCCAGTGATGCGCTCGACTTGCCGCAGCGTGGTCGTTATGATTTACCGCGATACGCTACAGGGATGGTAGAGTCAAAACAGCGGGTTAGCCGATACAACCCGTTTTTCTGTTTACCCGTGGCGCAATCACTTGCGGTGGGTTGGGGCCGCTGATACATCGCCTTGGCTGTGGCCTTAACCCTTATGACCCTCTTTATACTGTTAAGGGATACCACTGTGATCGGTAAAATTCGTTCCTCCTGTCGCCTGCTTTCCACCGTTTTCGTCCTGTTCGTCGGCCTGTCTTCGCAGCAAGCGCTGGCGCACGCCCATCTGAAAGTGGAAACGCCGAAGGCCGACGCCAGCGTCAGCCCGGCGCCGAAAGCGCTGACCCTCAGCTTCTCCGAAGGCATCGAGCCGAACTTCAGCGGCGTGAAAATCACCGGCCCAGACAACGCCGTGGTGAAAACCGGCAAGCTGCAGCTCGATCCGAACAACAACACCCAGGTCAATGTGCCGATCGAAGGCGAACTGAGCGCGGGCAAATACAACGTCAGCTGGCATGTGGTTTCGGTCGACGGGCATAAAACCAAAGGCCAGTACAGCTTCACCGTAAACTGATCGTGAGTCTGGCGACCCTGTTCGTTCTGTGTCGCTTGGTGCACTTTGCGGCGGTGATGCTGATGTTCGGCATCAGTCTGTTCACCGCCTTATTGTCACCGCAGCGCCTCTCCCCGATCCTCTCCCGCGATGTGCGCCCGCTGCTGCTTGCCGGCACCTGGATTGCCGGGCTTTCCGCCGTGGCGCTGCTGGCCATTCAAGCCGGGCAAATGGGCGACGGTTGGGAAGACGCCTGGCGGCTGGAGGTCTGGTGGGCGGTGCTCGGCACCACCTTCGGCGAAGTGTGGCGCTGGCATCTGGGCCTGTCGCTGCTGGCGATCCTGAGCCTGCTGCTGCCGGAACGGCCGCGCGCGCAGGCGTTGGCGCTGTGTTCGGCGTTGCTGCTGGTCAGCCTGGCGTTCATCGGCCACGCGGCGATGCACGAAGGCACGCTGGGCGTGCTGCACCGCGCCAACCATGCGGTGCACCTGCTGGCCGCCGGTTATTGGTTCGGCTGCCTGGCGCCGTTGCTGGTTTGCCTGCGTTACCTGCAGCCGCCGCAGTGGCGCAGCGACGCCATCACCACGCTGATCCGTTTCTCGCGCTGGGGGCACCTGGCGGTGGCGGCGGTGATCGTCACCGGCATCGTCAACAGCCTGATCATTCTCGGCGGTTGGCCGCTCAACCTCGGCTCGCCTTATCAGCGCCTGCTGCTGATCAAAACCGCGCTGGTGGCGCTGATGGTGATGGTGGCGCTGGCCAATCGCTACGCCATCGTGCCGGCAATGAGCCGCGTGCCGGCGCTGGCGCAGCGCGGCGTGGTGCTGGCCTGCTGGCTCGAAGTCGGGTTGGGGATGGCGGTGCTGCTGCTGGTCAGTTTATTTGCAACCTATGCGCCGGTTTGACATTTCGGCTTGCCGCAACCGGGCAAGCTGCGGGAAAATCGACGTGAATAGCAACCTTAAGGCCAACACATGAAATCGGTATTACTCGGCATTACGCTGCTGGCAACCGCGACCGGCGCGCTGGCGGCAGACAAACTGGTGAACATCACCAAACTGGAATACGGCAAACAGTGGGCGTTCACCAAGGAAGAAGTGACGCTGCAGTGCCGCAGCGGCGGCGCGCTGTTCGTGCTCAACAACAGCACTCTGATGCAATACCCGCTCAACGACGCAGCGGAGCAGCAGGTGAAGAAGGGCCATCAGCGCGCGCAACCGCTGGAGGTGCTCCTGCTGGACGACCCTGCCGAACCGGGGAAAAAAATGAGCCTGGCGCCGTTCATTGAACGCGCCGAGAAGCTGTGCGCTGACTAACCGCTTGTTTGCCAACGCCTTGCCCAGCGCGCGCGGATTGATGCGCATTTGCCGCATAGTTATTTCGTCACGAAACTATCACGCGGCCGCTGGGCGGCTGGCAAAACTGGCGCGGTAGGCTACTCTTAAAGTGCACGGCTGAACAAGCCCTGCATTAAATGCCAACTTTTAGCGCACGGCTCTCTCCCAAGAGCCATTTCCCTAGACCGAATATAGGAATCGTATTCGGTCTTTTTTTGTGTGATTGATTTATAAGTAAATTTCACTTAAGACGCCAGCAACAATCCCCGTTCCTCTTTTCGCGTCACAGCCATAAGCCCGAGCTCCCGTTTCACTCCCCACCCGCACATATCGCTAATTTAGCCGCACCAAAAGTCATTACGTCATTTATGGCGCTGATAAGCTCCGGTCATTGCTCCCATCACCGGTTAAACGAAAGTGGCATTATGGGGAATATCAAGGTATTAGGCGTTGTAAAAGGAAACCTGTTTTGAACGATCGGTTGAGTCGGTTGAAGAGGGCGCTGCCCGGCTATCTCGATGCGTGGCGTGAGGGGGTTTTACCCTCTGACTGGGGGCAGGTAGCTAATCCTGAAGTGGTTGCCGCCCTGTTGGCGGAGTGGGAGGCGCTGAGCGAATTGGCGTCTCTGTTCGAAAACGCCACTGAAACCCCTTCCGATCCCGCCGCGTTTTGGCAGGCGCGTGCCGAGCTGATGGCGCAGCGCAATCTCGAACTCAGTGCCCAACTGGCGACGCCAATCCGTTTGCCCGGCGTGCGGGTGGCCTTTTTTGGCTATGTGAAAACGGCGGTGATGGACGCCAGGCAGGTGAAGGCGGCGATTCGTGATGCCGGTTTTATCATTGCGGGCGATGATAAAAACGACAGCGTACCGTCATGACCGCTGTCCTGTAACGCGTGAGTTTGGAGAATAAACGCGAACGAATAATGTCGCTCCTGTGATACGGAGCAAGGTTCAATTCATCCAGTCAATTTGTTAGGATCGCCTGACCTACATGACTATTGGTGCAGTACATTGAAAATTAAAGCGTTGTTATTTGTTGCGTTGGCCGCGCTGGCCGGCTGCAGCCAGGAGGGAACCTCGATGAATCAGCCCGCGAACGAGAAAGGCGGCCAAACGGAGGTGTTGCTGGTGAACAGCGCGCTGGTGGACTGCGTGGGCGTCGGCCCGATGAAGTGCATGCAGGTGCGCCGTTCCGCGCAGCAGCCGTGGGAGTTGTTCTATACCGGTATCGAGGGTTTCACCTTCGAACCGGGCTATCAGTATCGGCTGAAAGTGCTTGTTACTCCGGTGGAGAACGTGCCGGCCGATGCTTCATCGCTGCGCTATACGCTGATTGAGCAGATGGAAAAGAACAAGGCGTAATGGATCTACCTTGTCACCACCAAATGGCGTTTCATTTGGTGGTGACGTCTTCAGGAAAGTTTGTCTTTTTTCTTTCTTCTGGAGGATTCGAAAGTGGAGAAGGCATGTGCAAGAGCAAACCCCAACGCACAGTAGCGTAGAGGCCAATTTTCTTTGGCCCATGTTTCAGAGTCAGCAATAAACATCGCGTTGCCGTTGGCAAAAAGGGTAAATTGCCAGCAAAGGATTAAAAAGCATATCGTAACCAGAACGACATAACCCTTGGAACCCAGAGGCGGTCTGAAGCCGTATTTCACGGCCAGACAGGCCGCGGCAGCGAGAGTTGAAAGAATATAATATAAAGTCGGTTCCATTACTGTTCCTGGTGATTTTATCTTCCCTGATATTCGACCGAAAAACAGCCACACCATAACGCAACGCCAGAAGCATGATCAACTTTTGCTGATTTGAAGAGGGAAGGCTTGAACGCGCTGAGGGTGCGACGCGTGGCGCGTGGAGGCAGCACTATGCGGAGTTGGGCAACCCTGATCCCTCGACTAAACTGGTCTGTTCACTGCGCTTGTTTTCGCACTTTCTTAAGTATATCGAGAAAATCAGGTATATTGTCCTTCGGTTTTTAGCTACCAAGAAAAAATTACTATGATTATCAAACCTAAAATTCGTGGTTTTATCTGCACCACCGCTCACCCGGCAGGCTGTGAAGCCAACGTCCGTGAGCAAATCGCCTACGTTAAGTCGCGCGGCGAACTGAAAAACGGGCCTAAAAAGGTGCTGGTCATTGGTGCATCCACCGGTTACGGTCTGGCCTCGCGCATCAATGCCGCTTTCGGCAGCGGTGCGGCCACCATCGGCGTATTTTTCGAGAAGCCTGGCAGCGAAGGCAAAACCGGTTCCGCCGGTTGGTACAACTCCGCCGGTTTCGACAAGGCAGCTAAAGAAGAAGGCCTGTACGCGAAAAGCATCAACGGCGATGCATTCTCCAACGAGTGCCGTCAGACCGTGATCGATCTGATTAAAAAAGACCTGGGTCAGGTTGACCTGGTGGTTTACTCGCTGGCTTCGCCGGTGCGTAAGATGCCGGAAACCGGCGAAGTGGTGCGTTCCGCACTGAAGCCGATCGGCGAGCCGTACAAATCCGTCGCGCTGGACACCAACAAAGACGTGCTGGTTGAAGCCGTGGTCGAGCCGGCCAACGAGCAAGAAATCGCCGACACCGTGAAGGTGATGGGCGGCCAGGACTGGCAGCTGTGGATGGACGCGCTGGACGAAGCGGGCGTGCTGGCGGATAACGCGCAGTCTGTCGCTTACTCCTACATCGGTACCGATCTGACCTGGCCAATCTACTGGCACGGTACGCTGGGCAAGGCGAAAGAAGATCTGGATCGCGCGGCGCACGCCATCAACCAGAAGCTGCAGGCCAAAGGCGGCGCGGCTTACGTTGCGGTGCTCAAGTCGGTAGTGACTCAGGCTTCCTCCGCCATTCCGGTAATGCCGCTGTATATCTCCATCGTGTTCAAGATCATGAAGGAGCAGGGCATTCACGAAGGCTGCATCGAGCAGATCCAGCGTCTGTTCGCCACCAAGCTGTACAGCGGTGCGGCGCCGGACACCGACGAGAAACACCGTCTGCGTCTGGATGACTGGGAGCTGCGCGACGCCGTGCAGGAAACCTGCCGTGAAATCTGGCAGCAGCTGAACGACAACAACATCAACGAACTGACCGATTACCAGGGCTACAAGGCGGAATTCCTGCGCCTGTTCGGCTTTGGTCTGCAGGGCGTTGACTACGACGCCGATCTGAGCGGCGAAGCCAACTTCGATGTGATCGAACTGGTCTAAGCGCGTCGAGCGGTCAAACAAGGTCGGGTTAGCCCGGCCTTTTTTATTGCACGCGAATTATCGGGTGGCTAAGCGAAAATGTTTATTTCAGGTTAATAGGTTAACCAGGTGATTAACATCGACGGGCGGCGTTGAAATAACGGCGGTTATTAAACTAAAGAAAGTCATTTTTTTATTTACCCTTGCCGCCGGCTGCGGGTATTTTATTTCCTTTAAGGAGAAAACGATGACATGGCGTTATTGGGCCCCGGCATCGTTATTGTTGTTGAGCGCTTGCAGCGCGATTCAGCCGACGTCGACGTCCCCAGACTGGTCTCAGCCGCAGCCTGCCACGCGGGAGCAGCGGCAGCGCATCATGGCGGGCGAGTCCGCCTCCTCGGTATTGCACGAAGGAAATGTTGGCATTGGCGGCACCTTCGATGGGTCGAAAATATTCGATCGTTAAGCCGCTAAATATATTCAGCCAAATTAATGCGCGCATTCTGTCGATATTGTCGGAGGGTTTACCTTTCCTGCGTTATTCTGCCGTGGCCCGACCATTTATTGCGTTAGCAGACAATTCGTTTTCCTTATAGGGAACTGCCGGTTTATTTCGGTGTAATCAAAGGAGTTGCCCATGGCGAAGGACATGGCCGCGATCTTTCTCTTGCTGTTGCTGCCGCTAAGCCAAAGCGCCGGCGCGGCGCGCTACGACAGGCAATGTGAAGGCGTGTCGCCGGTGCTGTTTCAAAAGCGGCTGAAAGCGCTGGCGCAGGATCTGCGGCAGGAAATGAGCGAGGAAGCGACACCGGCAGAGCGCGATGCGGAAGAGCTGGCGCGGCTGGCGGAGTGCGGTATCGAGCCCGGCAAAGCGCCCGTCACCGGCGGGCAGCGCGCGCCCCGTTCAGAGGAAAAGCCGCCGGCATCGCCGAACGGTTGTTGAGCCGGCGTGCGCGCAGAGTAAAACGATGTAAAAGGAATCATTAATGAAAAGGATAGTGTTGGCCGGCGCGGCCTTGTGTTGCGCCAGCTTCGCGCAGGCGCGGGTGGATTTGGAATACCATGCGACGGCGCCGAAGGACAGCAAGGTCACCGAGGAGTATCAGAAAAAGCGCGACGCATTGCGCCACAAGGTGTGGAATGTCGATAATCTGACGCTGGCCAACGAGCAGGCGATTGCGCGCGAACAGCAGCGCGAGGCGGCAGAGAGCGCCAAACGGCAGCAGCATCACCTGGAACAGCAGGAGAAAAAGCAGCGCTGCCTGCGGAGACACTCGAAAGATCCTCACCGCGAGGCGAAGTGTTACATGCACAGCTTCTAACATTAACCGTCCGGGCGCCATCAGCGCCCGGCGTCGTTTAGGCCGGGCGGCAATGCTCTTTCAGCATGGCGATCGCGTCCGGTTTCAGCTGATACAGATAGACCGGGCGGCCGGTGGCGCCGTACAGAATACGGGTGCCGAGAATGCCGCTCTCCGCCAGATAGATGAGGTACTTGCGGCAGGACACCCGCGAAATGCCGATGGCGTTGGCCAGGTTGTCGGTGGAGAATTCGCTGTCATGCTGCTGTTCGATCCACTCGCACACCGTGCTCAGGGTAATGCTGGTCAGCCCCTTCGGCAGCTTCTTGCTCTCCTGGCCGCCGGGCTGGCGGCGCAGCAGGCTGTCGACGTCGGCCTGCGAAAACTCGCGCTGCGCCAGAATCTGCGACTGCTGCCGGTAGTGGCTCAGCGCCTCCTTGAAGCGGCTGAACTGGAACGGTTTGATCAGATAATCCACCACGCCGTAGTGCAGCGCCTTTTGCACCGTGTTCACGTCGCTGGCGGAGGAGATGATGATCACATCGGTCTTCTCACCCAGTTCGCGCAGGCCGGGCAGCAGATCCAGCCCGTTCTCCTGCTGCATGTAGATATCCAGCAGCACCAGATCGATGCTGACGTCGGCATCGGCCAGCAGGGCGCGCGCCTGGTTCAGGGTGGCGACCGTCGCCTGGCAGTGAAAACCGCTGACCTGGCTCAGGTAGTATTTGTTCAGCTCCGCCACCATCGGGTCGTCGTCGACAATCAGTACGTTAATCATGGGCTCTGCTCTTGGCCTGATAGGGAAGGTGCACGAAAAATTGGGTCAGCTCGCCCGGTTCGGATTCGAAATCGATGCTGCCGCCCAGTTTCTCCAGATGGCTGCGGATCAGCGCCAGGCCAATGCCGCGTCCCGTTCCCTTGGTAGAAAATCCGTGTTCGAAGATGCGCGCGCCGATCACCGGATCGATGCCGGGGCCGTCGTCGCTGACGATACAGTGTAATTGATCGTCGTGGTGATGGAAGCTCAGGCCGATCTCGTGGCCCTCAACGCCGTCGATGGCGTCGATGGCGTTTTCGATCAGGTTGCCGAGCACGCTGATCAGCACATGGGTGGTTTCCGCGTCGTCGGTTTCCGGCAGCAGGCTGGTTTCCTCGATGGTCAGCTCAACGCCGGCTTCGTGGGCGCGGCTGATCTTGCCGATGAAGAAGCCCGCCACTTCCGGCGAGTGAATCTTGCGCAGCAGCGCGCCGATCTCTTCCTGATAGTTGCTGGCGGTATTGATGATGTAGTTTTCCAACTGCTGGTAGGCCTTCATGTGCAGCATGCCGAGTATCACGTGCAGCTTGTTCATAAATTCGTGCGACTGCACCCGCAGCGCATCGGCGTAGTGCGCCATGCCGCTCAGGCGCTGCAGCAGGCGGCTGACCTCGGTCTTGTCGCGGAAGGTGGCGATGGCGCCGGTCACCTGGCCGTTGACGATCACCGGGACGGTATTGGTCAGCAGTTCGCTGCCGTTGAAGCTGATCTGCCGATCGCGCAGCGGTTTGCCGCTGGCCAGCACCTCCGCCAGATGCAGCTGCGCCGGCCAATGCTTGCTGGCGGCTTCCAGCAGCAGGTTTTCCACCGGGCCGCTTTGGCGCAGCAGGCGCTTGGCCTCGTCGTTGACGATGGTGATGCGGGATTCATTATCGACCGCGATCACGCCTTCTTTAATCGATTGCAGCATGGCGTTGCGCTGTTCGAACAGGTTGGAGATTTCGTAAGGCTCGAAACCCAGCATGATGCGCTTGAGTGCGGAGACCAGGAAGAAGGTGCCTAGGCTGCCGACCAGCGCGGCGAAGGCGATGGTCCAATAGATGATCCAGCGGCTTTCCGCCACCACCCGCTGCACGGTATCCAGCGCGATGCCGAGCGCCACTACGCCGATTTGCTGTTTCTGCGCGTCATACACCGGCACGAACACCCGCAGCGCCGGGGCCAGCGTGCCGCGGTTGATGGCGCTGTTGACGTTGCCTTGCAGCGCGGGCGCCAGATCGTCGCCGATAAAATGCTGGCCGATCAGCCAGGGTTTGGGGTGCGAATAGCGGATACCCTGCATATCCACCACCACCACGAACAGCAGCTCGTTTTGATGGCGCACCTGCTCGGCGAAGCGCTGAATGGCGCCGCTTTGGTCGCGCCGCTGCAGGCCGTCAACCACCGTGCTGGAGAGCGCCAGCGTATTGGCGACGGCGATGGCTTTCTGCTGCAGCTGATCTTGCCCCTCGCGGCTCATCTGCACGAAAAACAGCGCGAATACCACCAGCAGCACCGAAGCGATGATGGCGGACACCATCAGCGTGATGGAGGAGCTCAGCTTGAGCGGCACCCGTTGTTTTGGCATGGCGGTTCTCCGAATGGCGATATCACGGCGTATTCTAGCGAGGAATGAGGCAAGCTGCAGTTACCGGCAGCAGGTTATAGCATGCTGCCGGGGAGCGGGGGGCTTATTTTAGTTACAAAAGCGGGTCACTGCTGGTGGTAGATCTCCAGCGCCTGTTGGCCGCTGGCGCCCTGATGGATGATTGCCATCAACGCGCGCACCACCTGCGACGGATTGCTGTGTTGATAGACGTTGCGGCCGTAGACCATGCCGGAGGCACCCTGGGCCATCAGCGCGGCGGATTTCTCCAGCACCGGCCCCAGCTCCCCCTTGCCGCCGCCGCGCACCAGCGTCGGGCAGCGCGCCGCTTCCACCACGCGGTGGAAGTCTTCCACCCGCTCGGTCGGGTCGGCCTTGATGATGTCGGCGCCCAGCTCGCGCGCCAGCCGCACCAGCGGCACGATCTTCTCCACGTCGCCGAGCGAGCCGTAGGCGGCGCCCTGGCCGGCCGGGGCCATCACCAGCGGTTCGATCATCAGCGGCATGGCGTATTGATCGCAGGCGTGGCGCAGGCGGCCGATGTTTTCCACGCACTGGCGGAAAATGCCGGGCTCATCCGGGATCATATACAGATTGACCACCACCGCGGCGGCGTCCATTTGCAGCGCCGCGAGGATCGGCGCCTCCGGGTTGTGCAGCACCGCCCACATTTCGCGGTGGCGCGCGGCGTTATAGGCGTTGCCGACGTCGGTGCGCATCACCAGCGCCGGTTTTTCGCGCTGCGGCGCGCGCTGCAGCAGATCCGCCTGGCCGTAGTTGACCTGAATGGCGTCGGGGCGCGCGGCGATCAGGTTGCCCATCACCCGTTCGATATCTTCCAGGCCGATCAAGAAATCCGGTTCGTTGGCGATGCCGTGATCGATCGCCACGTCCAGGCACTTGCCGTTGTTGAACAGGCGGTTCATCCGCACCTTACTGCTGAGCTGCATGTCAGGTCCTCCTGAGATAGGGATATGTCCATTATTGCCGAGTAAGGATGGTCGGGAAACGCGGAAACCGCAAACTGCGTGGCCGCTCGCAGTTTTTGCCGGCGCACGAAAGAGGAACGCTCGCCGGCGGCTTTCATTTCATTTGTTAGATCCGTGTCATGTTTTTGTTAATAAGCCATTCCAAAATGCATGTTTCGCTTGTTTGGGTTAAAAAGTTTCAATAATCTAAATTATGAAATAAACATTTAAAAACGTGCTGAAGGTGCCGTTTGTTGTGCTAGGGGTTTATTTCAATTGGTTGTTTTTAATCTGTTTTGAGATATTGATCACCATTTTTCCAACGACCTTTATACGGCGATAACGCGGTAAATTCGCCGTATCAAAGGGATAACACCGACCGTATTGTTGTTTGAATGTAAAAAATATTTTTCATTAGCTGTCAACCAACAGACCTCTTCATTCTAACGATTAAAGGGTAACGAACATGAAGCTGAAGAAACTGATCGCCGCCTCGGTACTGATGTGCATGCTGCCGGCCAGCGTGTTGGCGAAAGACATCAAGATCGGCGTTTCCATGGCTTACTTCGATGACAACTTCCTCACCATTCTGCGCCAGTCGATGCAAAACAAAATGAAGGCCGACGGCAACGTCAGCGGCCAGTTCGAAGACGCCAAGGGCGACATCGCGCAGCAAATTCAACAAATCGAAAACTTCGTCAGCCAGGGCGTCGACGCCATCATCCTCAACCCGGTGGATACCCAGGGCGTCAAGCCGATGATCAAGCTGGCCGAGAAGGCCAAGATCCCGCTGGTGTTCGTCAACCGCAAGCCGGAAGTGGCGCTGCCGGCCGGCATGGCCTACGTCGGCTCCGACTCCAAGCTGGCCGGCAAGCTGCAGATGGAAGCGCTGGCCAAGCTGATGAACGGCAAGGGCAACGTGATGATCCTGATGGGCGAGCTGTCGAGTGAAGCCACGCGCGACCGCACCCGCGGCGTGGAAGAGGTGGCGGCCAACTATCCCGGCATCAAAATAGTCGATAAGCAAACCGCCAAGTTCTTCCGCAAAGAGGCGGTGGACGTTACCACCGACTGGATTTTGTCCGGCCAGCAGATAGACGCCATCGCCTCCAACAACGACGAAATGGCCATCGGCGCTATTTTGGCGCTGAAGCAGGCCAAGAAATCCGGCGTGCTGGTGGCCGGCGTTGACGGCACGCCGGACGCGCTGGAGTTCATCAAGAAGGGCGATCTGGCGTTGAGCGTGTTCCAGGACGCCAAAGGCCAGGGCGAAGGCGCGGTGCAGACCGCCGTTCAACTGGTGAAAGGCGAGAAAGTGGAAAGCAACGTGCTGATCCCTTACCAGCTGATCACCCAGGCCAATTACCAGCAATTCGCCGATAAAAACAAGAAATAAGCCTTGAAGCCCGCCGCGGGCGCCGGTGTGGGGCGAGCGCGGCGGAAAACGTGGGTCAGTGCGGAGGTAAGCGGTATGTACCCTTATGTTCTTGAGGCCGAAGGCATCAGCAAGCAGTTCCCCGGCGTCAAAGCGCTGGATAAGGTCTCGATTAAAATCAAACCCGGCAGCGTGCACGCGCTGATGGGGGAAAACGGCGCGGGCAAATCGACGCTGATGAAATGCCTGATCGGCATCTACCACCCGGACGAAGGCTCGATCAAAATCAAAGGCCGGCCGGTCACCTTCAGCGATACGCTGCAGGCGCTGCATTCGGGTATTTCCATGATTCACCAGGAGCTGAACCTGGTGCCCTACATGACGGTGGCGGAAAACATCTGGCTGGGGCGCGAACCGGCGCGGCTGGGGTTCGTCAACCACGAACAGCTGAACGAACAGACCCGCGAACTGCTGGCGCGGCTGAACATCAAACTGCAGCCGGAAACGCTGGTGGGCGAGCTGAGCATCGCCAACCAACAGATGGTGGAGATTGCCAAGGCGGTATCCTACAACGCCGACGTGCTGATCATGGATGAACCGACCTCGGCGCTGACCGAAGGCGAAGTGGTGCACCTGTTCGCCATCATTCGCGAGCTGCGCGAGCAAGGCAAAGGCATCATCTATATCAGCCACAAGATGGATGAGATCTTCGCCATCACCGACGAAGTGAGCATTTTCCGCGACGGCACCTTCATCGCCTGCGACAAAACCGAAAACCTGACCAAACAGTCGCTGATCACCATGATGGTGGGGCGCGAACTGACGCAGATGTTCCCCAAATTCAACAACAATATCGGCGAGGAAGTGCTGCGGGTGGCGGGGCTGCGCCGCAGCGGCTGGTTCCATGACGTATCGTTTAGCGTCAAGCGCGGCGAGATCCTCGGCGTTGCCGGGCTGGTGGGCGCCGGGCGCAGCGAAGTGATGGAGAGCCTGTTCGGCATGCACCCGGCGGACGGCGGCGAGATCTTTATCGAAGGCCAGGCGGTGAAAGTGGATTCCCCGGCGAAGGCGATCGAGAGCGGGCTGGCGTTCCTCACCGAAGACCGCAAGAAATCCGGCCTGTTTCTGGTGCTGTCGGTGGTCGAGAACATGAGCATCGTCAACCTGTCGGAATACATCGGCAAGAACGGTTTCGTCAGCCACGTGCAGATGGCCAAAGACTGCATGGATCAGATTAAAAAGCTCAACATCAAAACGCCGACCATGGATCAGATCATCAATAACCTCAGCGGCGGCAACCAGCAGAAGGTCTTGATCGCGCGCTGGCTGCTGGCGCAGCCGAAAATCCTGATCCTCGATGAACCGACGCGCGGTATCGACGTGGGGGCGAAAGCGGAAATTTACCGCCTGATCAGCGAGCTGGCCAACCGCGGCGTCGCCATCATTCTGGTTTCCTCCGAGCTGCCGGAGATCCTCGGCATGAGCGACCGGGTGATGGTGATGCACGGCGGCCGCATCACCGGCATTTTGGACAAAGACGACGCGGACCAGGAGAAGATCCTGGCGCTGGCCTCAGAATAACGAAGGGTGAACATCATGAGTAACGTAAAGATTGAGAAGCCGCTCTCCGCCGATTCAACGGGCAAGGGAACGCTGTTCTCCGGGCTGAGCGGCAAAATGCCGAAGGATACCGGTATCTTCATCGTGATGATCGGCATCGCGCTGATCTTCGAAATCCTCGGCTGGTACATGCGCGATCAGTCATTCCTGCTGAACCCGAACCGCCTGCTGCTGATCGTGCTGCAGGTGGCGATCATCGGCATCATCGCGGTGGGCGTCACCCAGGTGATCATCACCACCGGCATCGATCTCTCCTCCGGCTCGCTGATTGCGCTGACTGCGGTAGTGGCGGCCAGCCTGGCGCAGACCTCGGACAGCATCTCGCCGATGTATCCGGGGCTGCTCGATCTGCCGGCGGCGATCCCGATCGGCGCGGGGATCGGGGTGGGCATCGTCTGCGGCTTTATCAACGGCTTCCTGATCACCCGCACCGGCATTCCGCCGTTCATCGCCACGCTGGGGATGATGGTGTCGGCGCGCGGCCTGGCGCAGTACTACACCAAGGGCAACCCGGTCAGCTTCCTGTCGGACGGCTTCACGTCAATCGGCCAGGGCGCGATGCCGGTGATCATCTTCCTGGTGATTGCGGTGATCTTCCATATCGCACTCAAGCACACCCGCTACGGCAAATACATCTACGCCATCGGCGGCAACATGACCTCGGCGCGGGTTTCCGGCATCAACGTCAATAAGTACCTGGTGACGGTTTACACCATCGCCGGCGGCCTGGCGGGGTTGGCGGGCGTGGTGCTGGCGGCGCGCGTCAGCAGCGGCCAGTCGAGCATGGGGATGTCCTACGAGCTGGACGCCATCGCCGCGGCGGTGATCGGCGGCAGCAGCCTGATGGGCGGCGTCGGGCGCATCACCGGCACGTTGATCGGCGCGGTGATCCTCGGCCTGATCAAAAGCGGCTTCACCTTTATCGGCGTCGATTCTTACATTCAGGACATCATCAAAGGCGTGATTATCGTCGCCGCCGTGTCGATCGACATGCGGCGCAACCGCAAAAAACACTGATTGCCGTGAATTGCCGCCGGCGCCAGGGTTGGCCGGCGGCGTTTTTTTACCGGGGGACACATCATGAATTACCTGAAAGGGCTGTGGCTGGCGGTGGCGCTGTGCGCGTCTACCCCGGCATGGGCGCAAACCATCGGCGTGTCGATGGCCTATTTCGACCAGAACTTCCTCACCATCATCCGCCAGGCGATCGACAAGGAGGCCAAGGCGCGCGGCATCACCGTGCAGTTTGAGGACGCACGCGGCGACGTCGGCCGTCAGACCGATCAGGTGCAGAGCTTTATCAGCGCCGGGGTGGACGCGATTATCGTCGATCCGGTCAACTCGGCCAGCACGCCGGTGATGACCAAAATGGTCCAGGCCGCCGGCGTGCCGCTGGTGTACGTGAACCGCACGCCGGGCGACGCCAAACTGCCGCAGGGCGTGGTGTTCGTCGGCTCCGACGAGCGGGAATCCGGCACGCTGCAGATGGAAGAGCTGGCGCGGCTGGCCGGCTATCAGGGCAACGTGGCGGTGATGATCGGCAACCTGACCGACGCCGGCGCGCTGCAGCGCACCAAAGACGTGGAGCAGGTGGTGAGCAAGTACCCGAAAATGAAGGTGGTGCAGAAGCAGAGCGCCAACTATTCACGCAGTGAAGGTATGGACCTGATGATGAACTGGCTGACCAACGGCGAAGCGATCGACATCGTCGCCGCCAACAACGACGAGATGGCGATCGGCGCAATCATGGCGCTGCAGCAGGCGGGCAAGGCGGACAAGAAAGTGCTGATCGGCGGCATCGACGCCACGCCGGACGGCCTCAAGGCGCTGGCCTCCGGCAAGATGCAGGTCACGGTGTTCCAGGACGCGGTCGGGCAGGGCAAAGCCTCGGTCGATGTGGCGCAGCGCATGATCAACGGTGAAAAGCTCGAGCCGTATTACTGGATCCCGTTCGAGCTGGTGACGCCGGCCACGATGCAGAAGTATGCGGCCAGGCCGTGAGTTAACCGTCAGATTCGCGTTGCCGGGGCGCTGCTTGCAGCGCCTTTTTTATTGGCGTCAGTTACATGTCCGCTTGCGGCCAGCGCGGCGCGGGATCTTGCTTCACACTGAGGATCTTTAAACCGCGTGAGGATGAGCGATGAACGCATTGAACGGCAAGGTGGCGGTGATCGGCGGCGCCAGTTCGGGGATCGGCAGGGCGGCGGCGCTGCTGTTCGCCCGCCAGGGGGCTGCGCTGGTGTTGGGGGCGCGGCGCGAGCGGCTGTTGGCGGAGCTGGTGGAGGACATTCGGCGCGAGGGCGGCCGGGCGCTCGCGGTGGCGGGCGACGTGCGCGATGAAGCCTTCGCCGAACGGCTGACGGCGACGGCGGTCGACGAATTCGGCGGGCTGGATATCGCCTTCAACAACGCCGGCACGTTGGGGCCGCTGGGGCCGTCGCTGGCGCTCACCGCGCCAGAATGGCGCGAGGTGCTGGAAACCAATCTGTCGAGCGCCTACTACGGCGCCAAATATCAAATCCCCGCCATGCTGGCGCGCGGCGCGGGCTCGGTGATTTTCACCTCCACCTTCGTCGGCCACACCGCGGCGTTTCCCGGCACGGCGGCCTATGCGGCCGGCAAGTCGGGGCTGATCGGCCTGACGCAGGCGCTGGCGGTGGAGTTCGGCGGGCGCGGCATTCGGGTGAACGCACTGCTGCCGGGCGGCACCGATACGGCGATGGGCCGGCAGATGAGCAATACCCCGGAGGCGCTGGCGCAGGTGGCCGATCTGCACGCGCTGAAGCGGCTGGCGATGCCGGAGGAGATCGCGCAGGCGGCGCTGTATCTGGCGTCTGACGCTTCCTCATTTGTCACCGGCACCGCGATGCTGGTGGACGGTGGCGTGTCCATCCAGCGCGGCTGAGACCACGGGCGCCGTGGCCTCAGCGGGCGTCAGAAAGCGGACAGGTGGCGGCGCACGATCTCGCGGCCGATCTCCAGCGAGGCAGTCGCCGCCGGAGAAGGGGCATTGCACACGTGCAGCGAGCGTTTACCCTGCACGAAATGGAAGTCGTCCACCAGCTTGCCGTCGGCGGTCAGCGCCTGAGCGCGCACGCCGGCCGGGCCGGGCCGGATATCCTGCTCCTGCAGCGCCGGGATCAGCCGACGGGCGTTCTCGGCAAAGCGGCGGCGCGACAGCGAACGGCGCATTTCCGCCAGTCCTTCGCCGAGGTAGTTGCCGGCGATTTTCCAAAAGCCGCGATAGCCGAGCACCTCGCTCAGATCGCGCAGGCTGAAGTCGCATTTGCGGTAGCCTTCGCGTTTGAAGGCCAACACCGCATTGGGGCCGACGTCGCGTTTGCCGTTATACATGCGGGTAAAGTGCACGCCGAGGAAAGGGAAATCCGGGTTGGGCACCGGGTAGATCAGATGGTTGACCAGGTGGTTTTTCGCGTCGTCCAACACATAGTATTCACCGCGGAACGGCACGATCTTCATGCCGGTTTCGTAACCGGTCAGTTTGGCGATGCGATCGCTGAACAGCCCCGCGCAGTTGATCAGCAGCCGTCCCTCGAAGGTGTCGCCGGCGGCGGTGACGGTGACGCCGGCGGCGTGCTCGCGGATGGCCTCAACCTGATGGCCGTAGGCGATCTCGCCGCCGCGCCGTACAATGATCTCCGCCAGCTTGGCGGCCACCTCCGCGTAGTTGACGATGCCGGCGTCGGGCACCAGCAGCGCTTCAAGGCCATTGACGTGCGGTTCGCGCTCCCGCAGCTGCGCCTGTGACAGCCGGGTGACCTGCAGGCCGTTTTGCAGGCCGCGCTGATAGATGTTCTCCAGCCGATCCAGTTCGTTTAGCTGGGTGGCGACAATCACCTTGCCGCATTGATCGTAATACAGGTCATGTTCGCGGCAGAAGGCGAACATGCTGCGGTTGCCCTGTTTTGCCAACTGCGCTTTCAGGCTGCCGGGCGTGTAGTAAATGCCGGAATGCACCACGTTGCTGTTGTGGCCGCTTTGGTGCGCCGCCGGGCCGCGTTCTTTTTCCAGGATCAGAATGCGCCGCTGCGGATCCGCTTCCTGCAGCGCATTCACCACGCCGAGCCCCACCAGGCCGGCACCGATAACGATCGCGTCGTACATCACGGCTCTTGCTCCTCGTTTTCCAGGCGGCGTAATTTGCCGCGTACGTTGTTCAGATGGTTTTGCATGGCGGCGGTGGCCGCCGCCGCATCGCCGTCGCGAATGGCGATAAACACCCGCTCATGTTCGTCGATCACCCGCTGGCGCTCGGCCTGCCGCCCTAGGTTTTTGCTGAGCGAGTACACCAGCACCCCCAGATACAGCTCGTGCATGTTATCGAGGATCTGCACGAAAAAGGGGTTATGCGAAGCCTGCATGATGGCGCGGTGGAACAGGTAATCCTGCCGATAGCCGATCTGGCCGTCGTTCAGCGTACAGTGACGAAAGGCGAGGTGCGCCTGTTCGATCGCCTGCAATTCCTGTTCGGTACGGCGCTCGGCGGCCATGCGCGCCGCCTGCTGCTCCATGACCTCGCGCATTTCCAGCAGCGCTTCCACCTCGCGGCGGTCGGCTACCTCCATCACCAGTGGTTCGTATTTGCTCAGCAGCGAATGCTGTTCCACCCGGTGGCCGCCGCCCTGGCGTGAGGAGATGATGCCGCTGACCTCCAGTACGCCGAGCGCCTCGCGCACCGGCACCCGGCTGACGCCGAACGCGTCCGCCAACACGTTTTCCGACGGTAGCTTCTCGCCGACCGGAAAGGTGCCGTCGTTGATACCGGCTTTCAGCTGCGCCAGCACCTGATGGGAGGCTTTCTGGCGCGTGACCTTGCGGATCATGACGCGCCTCCCGGCAGCGCGGCGCGCTGTTTATAGCGCAGCAGGTGCATGGCGGCGGCGGCGGCGATCAGGGCCGCACCGCCCAGATCGGTCATCAGGCCCGGTTTGATCAGTAAAATCGCCGCCGCGGTAAACAGCACCCGCTCCAGCCAGTGGGTCTTCATCAGCCAGAAATTGGCGCTGGCGATCGACAGGGCGTAGATCCCCACCAGCGCGCTGATCACCATATGCAGCACCGACAGCGGGTTGAGATCGTCACCCTGCATCAACAGCATCGGGTTGTAGACCAGAATGAACGGGATGATAAAGCCCGGCAGCGCCAGGCGCACCGCGTCCCACGAGGTTTGCATCGGATCGGCGCGGGCGATGCTGGCGGCGGTGTAGCTGGCCAGCGCCACCGGCGGCGTGATGTTGGACAACGCGCCGAACCAGAACACGAAGAAATGCGCCGCCAGCGGCAGCACGCCGGCTTTGATCAGGATCGGCGACACGGTCACCGCTACCACGATGTAGAGCGCGGTCGAGGGTAGCCCCATGCTGAGCACGATGCACACCAGCATCACCACCAGCAGGATCATCCACAGGGTGTTGTCGGTCATGGCGACGATGTTGAACGCCAGCGTGGAGCCGATGCCGGTCATGGTCACCACGCAGATGATCACGCCGATGGCGGCGCAGGCGATGGTGACCTGGATCGAGCCGCGCGCCGCGTCATTCAAGGCCAGCGCGATTTTTTTCGGCGTCATGCGCACCGAACTGTCGGGGGTGAGCCAGCTGGCGACGATGATGGCAATGATGCCGAGGAAGCCGGCATAGATCGGCGTTTTGCCCAGCAGCAGCGTGCCGATAACGATGACGAGCGGCAGCAGCAGCAGCCCGCGCGCCTTCAGCACCGCGCGCACCTGAGGGATGTTCTCCTTGTTGATGCCTTTCAGGCCCTGTTTCTTGGCTTCCAGATCGATAGCCATGATCAGCGCGGCGTAATAGAGCAGCGCCGGCACGATGGCGGCGATGACGATGGTGGTGTACGAGATGCCGAGGAAACCGGCCATGATAAACGCCGCTGCGCCCATGATGGGGGGCATGATCATGCCGCCGGTGGAGGCGGTGGCTTCCACGGCGCCGGCGAAGCGGGACGACAACCCGATGCTTTTCATCAGCGGAATGGTGAAGGTGCCGGTGGTGGCGACATTGGCCACCGCGCTGCCGCTCAACGAGCCGGTCAGTGCCGACGAGATCACCGCCACCTGGGCCGGGCCGCCGCGGCGGCGTCCGGCGGCGGCCAGCGCCAGATCGTTGAACAGCGCGGTCGCGCCGCTGACGCTGAGAAAGGCACCGAACAGAATAAACACCACGATGGCCGTGGAGGCAGTGGACAGGGTGATGCCGAAAATCCCCTCGCCGGTCATGAATAGCCGATACAGCAGGCGTTCTACCGAGAAGCCGCCGTGGCCGAAGATGCCCATGAAGTATTGCCCGAACAGCGCATAGAGAATGGCAAAGCTCGCCAGGCCGGGGATGAAATAGCCGGTGGTGCGCCGCGCGGCTTCAAACAGCACGCCGATACCGATCGCTGCCATCACATAGTCGGTGGCGTTGGGGATGCTCTTGCGCACCACGTGCAGATCGACGTAGTTAACGTAGAAATAGCCGTAGCTGACCAGCGTCAGGATGATGAACAAATAGTCCCAGCGGTTGAAGCTGCGGGTGGCGTACCGGGCCGAGAAGGGGAACAGGATAAAGCCCAGGATCAGAATACCGCTCAGGAAAGTGGTGTTGCGGTAGAACTCCTGCGTGTTGGACAGCGCGTTGGCGTAGATGGCATAGGCGGAGATGGCGATCGCCAGGACGGTTGCCAGCTGCAAATAGATGCCGCTCAGCGGCCGGTTGCCGGCGCCGGCTTCTTTGTCCAGATCGACGGCGGGCTGCGGTGAAGAAGAGTGAGTGCTCATACGTCCTCCTGGATTAAGGGTTAGCGGCCAGCGCGGCGGCTTCCGGCGGGATCAGATAATCGGGTATCTCGACGCCGGCTTCGCGGTAGTAGCGATAGGCGCCGAGGTGCAGCGGCACCGAAACGCCTTTCAGCGCATTTTCCAGCGAGATGTATTTGGCCGAGCTGTGTACCTGGTGCACTTCCGGCAGGTTCTCGAACATCGTTTTGGTCAGGTCGTACACCAACTTTTCATCGAGCCGGCTGAGGGCCACCAGAATATTGGGCTGTGCGATGGTGGCGACCGCCTTGGGCTGGCGCGGGTAGGTCTCCGCCTTGATGTCGAAACGGAACCAGGAGTTGGCGATGGCGTTGATGCTGGCCAGCTGTTCGTCGGTGACTTCCAGGATGCGTGCCGGCACGCCGCTGGCATACATATCGGTGACGGCGGCGGCCGGCACCCCGGCGGGCAGGGCGCCGCCGTCCAGGCGCCCGTCGCGCATCGCGGAAACCGTGTCGCCGTAGCCGAGGTATTCCGCCGACAGCGACTTTTTGGTCAGGTTGACGCCCTGCAGGATGATCATCGTCGACTGTTCGGTGCCGCTGGCCTGCGGCCCGACGGAAAAGCGCGTGCCGGCGATATCGTTCAGCGTGCCGTCTTTCACCCGGCTTTCCAGCATCACGAAGTGTTCGACGTTGGGCCACAGCATGGAGATGGAGCGCAGATCGCCGTAGGCGCGGCCGTCGAAGTTACGCACGCCCTGATAGGCTTCGACGGCGATCAGGCTTTGCAAAATCGCCAACTGAGCCTCGTCTTTTTGCAGCAGGTCGATATTCTCGATCGAGCCGGCGGAGGATTGGCCGGTGACCTGTATCCCCTGGTGCTTCAGCCGGTTGCTCCAGACGTTGGCCAGCCCGACGCCCATCGGGTAGTAGGTACCGCCGGTGGAGGCGGTGGCGACGGAGAGGAAGGTTTTATCGGCGTTTTCCGCTTTGCCGGCGATGGCCAACAACGCGGCGCCGACCACGGCGCAGGTAACAAGCAACGTTTTGATTTTTCTATTTTTCATTATTTTCCCCAGCGGTTTTTTGAAACAAATAGAAAACATTTACGCAAACTTGTATACAACATGGCAGCTTTATTCACCTAAAGCGCAGTGCTTGATTTGTGATCTGAGCGGGCGAAAATTGAACGATGCAGCGGGGGGCGGAAATGAAAAACCCGTGGCCGGGCGCCACGGGCATGCGGGGGAGGGTTACCAGCCTTTGACGGCGTCGCCCTTGTAGATGTCGGCGGCGCTGGCCGCCACTTCGTCGGTCTGATAGGCCTTGACCAGATCTTTCACTTTCTCGCTGTCTTTGTTGTCGATGCGGCTGGCGAAGATGTTGACGTACGGCGAGTTTTTGTCTTCGACAAACAGCCCGTCCTTGGCCGGCGACAGGCCGATCTGGCTGGAATAGTTGGTGTTGATGATCGCCAGCGTCACCTGTTGGTCGTCCAATGCGCGTGGCAGCTGCGGCGCTTCAATCTCGACGATCTTCAGCTTTTTCGGGTTGCCGACGATGTCCAGCGCGGTCGGCAGCAGGCCGACGCCCTCTTTCAGGGTGATCAGCCCCTGTTTTTGCAACAGCAGCAGCGAGCGGCCCAGGTTGGTCGGATCGTTCGGCACCGCCACCTGCGCGCCGTCCGGCAGTTGGCTGAGTGCGGTTATCTTCTTCGAATAGCCGGCGATCGGGTAGACGAAGGTGTTGCCCACTGCCGCCAGCTTGTAGCCGCGCTCCTGCATCTGCTTGTCCAGATACGGCTTGTGCTGGAAGGCGTTGACGTCCAGATCGCCGTTGTTCAGCGCTTCGTTCGGCAGCACGTAGTCGTTGAAGGTCACCACCTCCACGTCCAGATCGTATTTCTGCTTGGCGACCTTTTGTACCACCGCCCACAGCGACTGATCGATACCGGCGCTGATGCCGACCTTGATGTGGTGATCGTCCTGTGCCGTCGGGCCGCAGGCGGTCAGCAGCAGCGTGCCGGCGGCGGCCAGCGCCAGGGTGAGGTTTTTCAGCGTAAATGTCATTTTCCCAGGGTCCTTGTCAACATTGCCTGCTAATTTGGGCGGGCAGAATAGTGGCAGTGACTGTAGGTAATCGCTGGGCTAAAACAAAATACTGATTCACTATGACTCATAGCGATTAGCTATGAGCGGCCGCCTCCCGGTGCGGTGCGGATTGTTTTGACGGCGAATCGGCGGGCTTATTATGATAGCCGTTGGCCCGCGAGGGCAGACTGGGTACTGAAACGAAGGAAAAGACAATGCGATTGAACACTTGGAGCAAGGCGCTGCTGCCGCTGGTGGTGTTGGCCTGCGTCTCGGCGACTCAGGTTCGGGCGGCGGAGAGCGATACCGGGCCGATCCCCAAACAGCTGCTGGGCAACTGGCGCGTCAGTAAAATTGTGCCGACCCAGACCACCGGCTGCTGGGATCAACAGCAGGCGCAGAGCCTGATCGGCGGCAAAATCAGCTACAAAGCGGATGCGTTCAGCTGGAACGGCACGGCGCTGAAAAGCGAAGGGGCCACCGTTAGCACCGTAGAAGCGCAGGAGTTTGTCGAGGACAATTCCGGCAGCAGCTCCTACATCGATTTCCCGATGCTGGGCATCAGCACGCCGTCGGTCGAACGCGTGGCCATTCAGCACGCGGATACCGCCATCAAAGGTATCACCGATCAGGGCACCGATGGGGTGCCCGGCGATAACGTGCTGGTGAAAGACGCCAACACGCTGATCCTGTCGCTGTGCAACGTCTGGTTTGAGGCGCAGCGCGAGAAGTAATTTTTGCCTTCAGCCCCGGTAACGGGGCTTTCCCACCGCGTCGCCACCCGTCATACGCGCCATTTCTGAACTAAAATTAACCATAACGATATGACCCCGGCGTGATATCGGAGCCTCGGCTCTACCGAGTCCATGACAGGAGGCGCTATGTGTTACCACCATATTGTCATCGCCACCGATCTGAGCGATGACGGCAAACGGCTGGTCGAAAAGGGGGCGCTGCTGGCGGAGGCGCTGCAGGCCAAACTCTCGCTGATCTATGTGGACGTTCACTACGACACCTACCACGCGGCGATCGGCTTTTCGGAGCGCAGCTATGACGGCGTGCCGTTCGAAGAGAAGATCCGCAAAGAGCTGGAGCCCACCACGCAAAACGTCAATTACCCGATCGCGGAGGTGATTATCGGGCGCGGCGGCTTCGTCGACGAACTGCGTACGGCAGTCGTGGATAAGAACATCGATCTGCTGGTGTTCGGCCATCACCACGATCTGTGGAGCAACCTGTTTTCTTCCACCCGCAATGCCATCAACCAGCTGAATATCGACGTGCTGGTGATCCCGATCCGCTCATAAACGCGGGCCACCGCCGGGCAACGATGGCGGTGGCCGCTGCGGCTTATTGCGTGAAGAAGTCGTTATACAGCATGTACAGGTGTGCCGCGCTCCAGGAGAAATTCGGCGCGCCTTGCTGCTTGCCGGTGAGCGGGTTGTAGTTCTCGCGGATTGGCCCGTCGGCGACCAGGCCGTCGGCGTGGCGGAAGAAGGCCTGCGCCATTGCCACCGCATCGTCGCGATAGCCGTAGCGCTCCATGCCCTTGAGGCCGAAATACAGCTGATCGACCCACACGCGGCCGCGCCAGTAGATGTCCGCGCCGAACGCCGGATTGGTCAGCGCCGCGGTGCCGAGCGGCACGTAGGTATTGAACTCGCGCGGATCCTTCATCACCCTGACCACCGCATCGGCGTGCGGTTGGCTGGCGGCGCCGTTGAACAGCGGCGACCAGCCTTCCGGCCCTTTGCCGCGTTCGACGATCGGTTTGCCGGCGCAGCCGTTGGCCAACGGCTGGCTTTCGATGCGGATGTCATAGAAGAAACCGCTCTGCTTGTCGAACATGCAGGTGTTGATGTAGGCCGCCAGCCGGTCGGCTTTGGCGCGGAAGGCAGCGGCCTCGGCACCGCGGCCCAGAATATCGGCCATCTCCGCCAGATAGCGGTTGTCGCTGTACATATAGCTGGCCTGATCCACCGACTCTTGCAGCAGCGAGTAGCCGAGCAGCGTGCCGTCCGGCGCGCGGTTTTCGGCGAATTTTACCTGCCAATCTTCGCGTTTGCCGCCCTGCGCCACGTAGCGCGCCAATTGATCCGGATCGATAAAGCCGAATACCGCCGCGTCGTCGCGGCCCGACTCCCAGGAGGCGGCGGTCTGCGCCGGGATCTCGATGCTGTCGTACTGCCCCTCGCGCACGATGCGATCGTAATTGTCGAGGCCGGCCAGCGTTTGCTCGCGCTGCCCGCGTTTGACGGTAAACAACATGCGCCCGTCGGGGGTATTGTGCGCTTTGTCACGGGTGGCGCCGTACTCCGGCACGCCGTTGCCGTTGTGATCGCGGTTGCGCAGCCACCAGTCATGGTAGGCCACCAGCTTCGGGTACATCTCCGCCAGCCAGTCCTTATCGCCGGTGACGCGATACACCTCCATCACCGCCCAGGCCGCCAGGCTCGGCTTGGTGTTGCGCTCGTTCCAGTTGCCGCCGTCGCCGCCGCGCTCCGGGCTGGGGTTGTAGGCGATAAGGTCGGGCAGAAAACCGGCGTCCCACGGGCGCAGGGCGTCGCCCGGTCGGATCTGGAAGGCGAACACTGCGCGAATGTTGTCCTTGGCCACGTCTGGGTTGAAGTGCGCCATGGCGTAGGCCTGTTTCCAGGTGTCCCACGGCCAGGTTTGGTTGCCGGAGAACCAGCGCCCGGTCACCGACGGGGTGACCGAGTCGAACTTCATCGCCCCGGCTGCGCCGCGCCAGTTGCCGTTCAGCGTTTCCATCGCTTTGACCGCCACGCGGGTTTGTTCCGGCGTGGCGTGCGGGTTGCTGAGCCCAGTGGCGAGATAGCGTTCCCAACGCTGGGCCGACGCGGCCATATAGCGCTGCGGGTGAGCGAGGATATCGGCGATAGCGCGCTGTTCGCGCTGCGCCTCTTCGGCGGTGAGCAGGTGCGAGTAGGTGGTGTACAGGGTGGTGGAACCGGTGATGCGCGCCGTGGCGCGGAAGCGGTGGCCGTCGACCGTGGTGCGCTGCGGCAGCGATTTGTGGATCTGATACTCGGACTGGCCCGAGGTCATCAGCTGCGACGGCGCGCGCACCTTGCCGAAGGTGACGCGCAGGCCGTCAGCCGTCGGCACAATGCGGCGCGTATAGTCCGGAAACGCCTGCTCGAGGGTCGCCGGCGGCTGCGGTTTTTGCTCTTTGGCCGCGTAGCGCTCCAGCAATTCACCGTCCCACACCAGCTCCAGCGGCGTGTCGGTCAGGATTTGGGTTTCCAGCAGCGAGGTGCGTGCGGCGGCGAAGCGCAGCGTCAGGTTGACGGTCACGCCCGGCGCGCTGAGCCGCTGCACCAGGGCGCCGGGCAGGCTGTAGGCCGTCATGGTGAAATGCACCGGTTTACCGTCTCGATAGACGCTGAGCCGATCGAAATTGTTGGCCATAAAGTTGATGTACTCTTCGGTCAGCAGCGCCGGGCCGGGGAAACCGCCCATGCCTTCCGGCCCGCTCGGCAACAGGTGGCCGTGCCAGGCGCCGAGATCGAAGAACGGATTGAAGCGCTGGTGATCGTCGAAATCGTAATCGAGCATAAAGTGCGGCGCGCCGCGGCGGTCGATGACGTTTTTATAGCGCTCGGCCAACGGGGCGTCGGCGTCGGGCGTTTTCGGCACACAGCCCGTCAGCGCCCATGCGAGGATGAGGGCGGTGGCCAGCGGGGTCAGGGGAGTCATGTTCATCGTAGGAGCCTCAACGGTTACCAATAGAAATATTGCATCAGAAACACCGAGTTGCTGGCACCGGTGCTGTCGTTGCGCATGAAGAATTTGCTGTCCAGCGCGGTGGCCAGTTTGCCGCCGGCGTATTCGTACCAGACGCCAAACTGGGCGTATGAGGTGGCGGTGTCCGCCGCGCGATCAAACCGGTGGCGGGCGTAGCTGTAGGCGGTGGAGAGATACAGCCCTTTGGCGGTTTCCGTCATCGCGCTGAGCATCAGGCCCGATTCGCTGCCGGGATGGCCGCCGCTGTCGCCTTTGCCGGTGTGGTGCCAGACGCGGCCGGCCAGGTGCTTACCGCGCAGCCCCAGCAGAAACAGCTGCCCCAGCCCGTCGGTCACTTCCAGGCCGGTCAGCAGCGTCAGATTCTCCTGTAGGTCGTACTGGGTGTAGCCATTGGCCATCGCCCGGTAGGTATACTTGTCGGAATAGCGGTCGTATTTACCGAAGTGCAGCAGTGCCTTGCTCTCGTCGATGCGGCTTTCCGGGGCCGCCGTCACGCTGTAGCGAAAGCGCCCGGTCAGGTTTTGCAGCTTGGCGGCGTAGCTGAGATCGCGGGTGTTGGGGATCACGTAGCCGTACTCCGGCGTGAAGTCGCCCCACCACTGCAAATCGTCGAGCGACGAATCGTTGCGCACGCTGAGCATCATCTCGGTGCCGTCGTCGGTGCGGTAACCGCCGTAAAAGCGGTTCAATCCACCCTCGAAGCCGCCCCAGCTGTGGTCCGGCGTCCAGGCGTGGCCCTGGCTGTCCGCCTGCACGGTCCAGCCTTCGCCGTAAATCAGGCCGAACCAGTGTCCCCGTTTGATCTCCAGGCCACCTTCGATATAGGTGCCGTCGCTGTATTGATGCTGATGTTCGCCGTTCAAATAGACGCTGCCGCCGATGCCGAGCTCGCCGTAAAAACGCAGGGCGGTCGCGGTGCTATCGGGTAGCGGCGGCGGCGGGAGCTGATTGCGCTCCGCCGGGGTCACCGGTTCCTGCGCCGCCCAAGCGGGCGCATTAACGAGCAGCAACAAGGGCAACAGGGCGTGATGGCTTAGTGATTTCATGGGGCATAGCCTGGTGTTGGATGGATCGGAACGTCAGCCGAGCGGCGGCTCACGCGAGGTCGCTCCCGGATCCCTGGGAGAAGAGAAAAAGTCCGCCCTCATGGGGCAGTAAACGGCAGGTATATTAGTAAAATATTTAGTAAAAAATACGCTTAAATCAGTAAATCGTTAACTTGATCACAGCGGGCGAAATGGGTATCTTTCGCTGCAGGCGCCCGGCAACGGCTGGCATGAGCGTGCGCTGGCCCGGTCTGGGAAGGAGAGGAGGCGGGCGGCGCTGTACGCCGTGGCGCTATCCGATTAAGCTACCGTTTTTCGTCTGTGCATTGGGACTCTATGGCCACACTGAAGGAAATTGCTGAAGCCGCTAATGTGTCCGTCGCCACCGTTTCGCGCGTGTTGAATGACGACCCCACCCTGAGCGTGAAGGCGCAAACCCGCCAGAAGATCCTGGAAGCGGCGGAGCGCCTCGAATACAAGGTTGCACCTTCCAAACGGCAAAGCGGGCAACGCCTGCATTTCGCCGCGCTGTTCACCTATACGCAGGGCGTGGAGATCAACGATCCCTATTACCTGGCGATGCGCTACGGCATCGAAACGCAGTGCGAAAAGCTGGGCGTGGCGCTGAGCGCCGGATATGACTTCAACGGCGACAAGGCGCTGCCGGCGGCCGACGGCCTGCTGGTGATCGGCCGGCCACAGCCCGCGCTGTATGAGCAGCTCAGGCAGCAGGAAACGCCGGTCGTATTCATCGACGGCGTGGTGGAGGATGAGCGGTTCGACTGCGTTAATGTCGACCTATACAAGATCAGCCGCAAGGTGATCGACTACTTCATCGGCCGCGGCTATCAGCGCATCGGCTTTATCGGCGGGCGCGACGATCCGGCCGGCATCGACCAGCGCGAGCAGGCGTTCGTCGAGTATGGCCGGCAGCAAAACGTGGTGCGAGCGCAGGACATTTACCACGGTGATTTCAGCAGCCAGTCGGGCTACCAGTGCGCCAAAGCGATGTTGCAGAGCAAGAATGGCTATCCGCCGGCGCTGCTGGTGGCGACCGATTCGATCGCGATCGGCGTGCTGCGTGCGCTGCACGAACACGGCATTCAGGTGCCGGGGCAGATCGCGCTGATCAGCGTCAACGACATTCCCACCGCCCGCTTTATTTTCCCCGCCTTGTCCACGGTGCGCATCCCTTCGGAAACCATGGGCGCACAGGCCGTCAACCTGCTGGCGGAGCGGCTGCGCGATGAGCGCGCCGTCCCGTTGTCGATCTTCGTTCCCAGCTCGCTGCAGCTGCGCGACACCACCGTCGCCTGACCGGCCCCGCCTCGGCGGGGCGTTGCGTTGGCGCCCAAAATTAACGTCATGATAAAAAAAGGCATTTGAGATTTATTGTGATCCTGTCGTCATTTGGTAAACATCAACTGTAGTTTTTACTAAATATTTACTATCGTTTCCGCATTGCACAGGTGTCGGGAGACGTGACGTGAATAATTGGGAAAACATTGAAAAACAGTCGGAGCACCGGTTGGCACCGCGCGCGAGCTTCTTCAGCTACGCGGACGCCGGGCAGGCGCTGAGCTTCGATCGCAACGCCAGCCGGCGCTTCCAGCTGCTGAGCGGCCGCTGGCGTTTTCGCTTCTTCGAGCACCCGGCGCAGGTGCCGGCGGCGTTTTATCGGGAGCCGATGAACGACTGGGGCGATATGGCGGTGCCGGGCATGTGGCAGCTGGAAGGGCACGGCCACCTGCAGTACACCGACGAGGGCTTCCCGTTCCCGATCGACGTGCCTTACGTGCCGACCAACAACCCCACCGGCGCCTATCAGCGCCCCTTTACGCTCGACGCCGGCTGGCAAGATCAGCAGGTGCTGATCAAATTCGACGGCGTGGAAACCTACTTCGAGGTGTACGTTAACGGCGACTATGTCGGCTTCAGCAAGGGCAGCCGGCTGTGCGCCGAGTTCGACATCAGCCCCTATGTGCGGCAGGGCGAGAACCTGCTGTCGGTGCGGGTGATGCAGTGGGCCGATTCCACCTACATCGAAGATCAGGACATGTGGTGGATGGCCGGCATTTTCCGCGATGTCTATCTGATCGGCCAGAGCGCCACTCACCTTCACGACCTGACGCTGGTCACCACCTTCGATGAGCGCTACTGCGACGCGCAGTTGGCGATCGACGCCGAGCTGCGCCATCTCGGTGTGCAGGCCGCCGAGGGCTGCCGCCTGCAGGCGCAGCTGTTCGACGGCGATCGCTGCGTGGCGGAGCAGTGGCGCGACGATCTGCGCATCGAGCAGGCGCTGAGCTGCCGTTTCGAACTGCCGGTCAGCCGACCGCAGCAGTGGAATGCGGAAAATCCCTACCTGTATCAGCTGTTGCTCAGCCTGTATGACGGCGCCGGCAACCTGCTGGGCGTGGTGCCGCAGCGGGTGGGTTTCCGCGAGATCGCGGTGCGCGACGGGCTGATGTACGTCAACGGGCGCTACCTCAAGCTGCACGGCGTCAACCGCCACGATCACGATCACCGCAAAGGGCGCGCCGTCGATATGGCGCGGGTGGAGCGCGACATCGTGCTGATGAAGCAGCACAACATCAACTCGGTGCGCACCGCCCATTACCCCAACGATCCGCGCTTTTACGAGCTGTGCGATCTCTACGGCCTGTTCGTGATGGCGGAGACCGATCTGGAAAGCCACGGCTTCGCCAACGTCGGCGATCTGAGCCGCATCACCGACGATCCTCGCTGGGAACAGGCCTACGTCGAGCGCATCGAGCGCCACGTGGCGGCGCAGAAAAACCACCCGTCGATCATCATCTGGTCGCTGGGCAACGAGTCCGGCTACGGCTGCAACATTCGCGCCATGGCCCGGCGCTGCAAAGCGCTCGATCCGACCCGTCTGATCCACTATGAAGAAGATCGCGACGCCGAAGTGACCGACGTGATCAGCACCATGTATTCCCGCGTGGCGATGATGAACGCCTTCGGCGAATACCCGCACCCCAAACCGCGCATCCTGTGCGAATACGCCCACGCGATGGGCAATGGTCCCGGCGGGCTGTTCGAATACCAGTCGGTGTTCAACCGTCACGCCAGTTTGCAGGGGCACTACATCTGGGAGTGGTGCGATCACGGGCTGCTGAGCCACGACGAGCAGGGGCGCGAGCGCTATCAGTACGGCGGCGATTACGGCGACTACCCGAACAATTACAACTTCTGCATGGACGGCCTGATCTATCCGGACCAGCGCCCCGGCCCCGGCCTGCGGGAATACCAGCAGGTGCTGTGCCCGGTGGAGGTGACGGCGGAAGAGGGCGCGGGTGACGTGCTGCGGGTGAAAAACCGCTATTGGTTCAGCTCGCTGGCGGACATCACGTTGAAGGTCAGCGTCAAGACCGACGGCCGCCAGGTGGCAAGTTACGAATTCAAGCTGCCGCATCTGCAGCCGGGCGAGAGCGAAGACATGCATCTGCCGGTGTTGGCGCTGGGGCAGGGGGAAACGCTGATCGACGTAGCGGTGCATAAGGACAGCGCCACCCGCTACAGCGAGAGCGGCCAGCGGCTGGGGCATTATCAGCATCTGCGCCAGGCGGCGACGCGGCGACCGGCTGCACCGTTGGCCGATGCGCCGGCGCTGCAATGCCGCGAGGAGAATCATCAGCTGCTCGTCAGCGGCGGCCGGTTCCAGCTGGCGTTCTCGCTGCTGAGCGGCGAACTGCTGTCGTGGCGGGTAGACGATGAAGAAATGGTGGGGCGCGCGCCGCGCATCACCTTCTTCAAACCGGTGATCGATAACCATAAACAGGAATATGAGGGGATTTGGCTGCCGCAACATTTCCCCATCATGCAGCAGCACTTCCGCCGCCTCAGCCGGCAATGGCAGGGCGAAGATCTGCTGCTCGAGGTGCACAGCCTGATTGCGCCGCCGGTGTTCGACTTCGGCATGCGCTGCACCTACCGCTGGCGCATCTCCCCGCAGGGCTACGTCAGCCTGGATCTGTCCGGTGAGCCTTATGGCGATTTCCGGCAGATTATCCCGAAAATCGGTCTCGATTTCGGCATCAGTCGCCGCTTCGTGCAGGTGGAATACTACGGCCGCGGGCCGGGCGAGAACTACCGCGACAGCTGCCGAGCCAACCTCATCGGCCACTACCGGCAGCGCGCCGAGGCGCTGTTCGAACACTATCCGTTCCCGCAGGACAACGGCAACCGGCAGGACGTGCGCTGGCTGAGCCTGCAGGACGCGGCGGGCAAGGGGATCTTCATCCAACCGCGGCGGCCGATCAACTTCAGCCTGTGGCCTTACAGCGTCGAGATGCTGCACCAGGCCCAACACATCAACGAGCTGGAACCGAGCGACTGCCTGACGCTGAACCTGGACGACCAGATCCTCGGCCTCGGCTCCAACTCCTGGGGCTCCGAAGTGCTGGATACCCACCGGGTCTATCTGGCGCCGTTCAGCTACGGCTTCACACTGGTGCCGTTCGACGGGCGGCAAACGCAGGGTGCCGCGCTCGCCGGTTATGACTTCGCGCCCGCTCATCATCACCCGCAGTCTGCGGAGGAAAACGTATGATCATTCTCGAATCCCTGGCGGAGTTCCAGCGCATTTATCACAGCGGCAAGAAGTGGCTGCGCTGCATGGAAGCGATCGCCAATGTCGAGCGCATCAGCCCAAACGTGTGCCATTCGATCGGCGACTCGCTGACGTATCGGCTGAGCGTCGGCGCCGGCCGCCAGCACGGCTGGCTGGAGGGCAACCGCCGTTACTTCGACGTGCACTATTACCTCGACGGGGAAGAGACCGTCGAGGTTGCCGACAAACGGGCGCTGACGACGGTGGCGCCCTATCAGGACGAAACCGACCGCGAGTTTTTCAGCGGCGAAGGCGAGAGGCGCCGGGTCGGCAAAGGCAATGTGGTGATCTTCGAAAACCACCAGGCTCACCGCTTCGCAGAAAGCGGCAAGGTAAAAAAAGTCATTTTAAAAGTGACGGTGGAAGACAGCTATTTCGTCAATAAATAGCGCGCTCGCCGATCGATAACAACAAACCGAAGTCCCCTACACCATTCGGAGAATCTCTATGGCTGCGTCGAACAGAAACACCATCGGCAAGTTTGGTCTGCTGTCGATGACGTTTGCGGCAGTGTTCAGTTTCAACAACGTGATTAACAACAATATTCAGCTCGGCATCGCCTCGTCGCCGGTGTTCCTGGTGGCGACGATCATTTACTTCATTCCCTTTTGCCTGATCATCGCCGAATTCGTCTCGCTCAACCGCAACTCCGAGGCCGGCGTTTATGCCTGGGTGAAAAGCGCGCTCGGCGGGCGTTGGGCGTTTATCACCGCCTACACCTATTGGTTCGTAAACCTGTTCTTTTTCACCGCGCTGCTGCCGCGCGTCATCGCCTACGCTTCTTACGCGTTCCTGGGCTATGACTATGTGTTTACCCCGCTGACCACGGCGATCATCAGCATCTTCCTGTTCGCCTTCTCGACCTACATCTCCAACAGCGGCGCAAAACTGCTGGGGCCGATGACCTCCGTCACTTCGTCGCTGATGCTGCTGCTGACGTTTTCCTACATCATCTTGGCGGGCGCGGCGGTGCTGGGCGGCATTGAGCCGGCCGACCCGATCAACGTGCAGGCGATGACCCCGAACTTCAACTGGGCGTTCCTCGGCATTACCGCCTGGATCTTCCAGGCGGCGGGCGGGGCGGAGTCCGTGGCAGTGTACGTGAACGATGTGAAAGGCGGCAGCCGCGCCTTCGTGAAGGTGATCATCGTTTCCGGGCTGTTCATCGGCGTGCTGTATTCGGTGTCTTCGCTGCTGATTAACGTATTCGTGCACCGCACCGATCTGCACTTTACCGGCGGCACGGTTCAGGTGTTCGAAGGCCTGTCGGCGCACTTCGGCCTGCCGACGGTGCTGATGAACCGCTTTGTCGGCATTGTTTCCTTCACCGCCATGTTCGGTTCGCTGTTGATGTGGACGGCGGCGCCGGTGAAGATTTTCTTCACCGAAATCCCGAAGGGCATTTTCGGCGAGAAAACCATTCGCCTGAACCGGCACGGCGTGCCGACGCGCGCGGCCTGGATCCAGTTCTTCATCGTCATCCCGCTGATGCTGATCCCGACGTTGGGTTCCAGCAGCGTGCAGGATTTGATGAACACGCTGATCAACATGACCGCCGCCGCCTCGATGTTGCCGCCGCTGTTCATCATGCTGGCCTACCTGAATCTGCGGCTGAAGTACGACCGGGTGGCGCGCGATTTCAAAATGGGCTCGCGCCTGCAGGGCATCGCCATCGTCAGCGTGCTGATCGCCATCTTCACCGTCGGTTTCTTCGCTTCGACGTTCCCGACCGGCGCCAGCATCATGACCATCGTGTTCTATAACGTCGGCGGGTTGGTGGTGTTCCTGGGATACGCCTGGTGGAAGTACAACCGCTACTCGAAGACCCTGAACGCCGAGGCGCGCTACCACGAAGACATGCCGCTGGCGCGCCTCGCGCTGGAAGCGCAGGAAGGGGCACCGGCCGGGCAACCCGCGCTGACCACGCCCGCTTGCAATAAGCCGCTGTAATCTCTCCTCTATCGGCTCCGCGCTCCGGCGCGGAGTCTCGCTTGTGTAAAAAATCCACGTCTGCGTTTGCATAATACATAAGTGAACACTAATGTGTTTATATGAACGAAAATGACATCTTCAAAGCGTTGGCCGATCCGACCCGCCGCACCATCTTCGACAAACTCGCCGCCGGCAGCATGAACGCCAGCGCGCTGCGCGAAGGGCTGCCCATCAGCCAGTCGGCAATGTCGCAACACCTGGCGGTGCTGCGCAATGCCGGGCTGGTGCGCGAGGCGAAGCAGGGGCGCTGCGTCAATTATCAGGTCGACCCGGACGGGCTGGCGCAGATCGCCCAGTGGCTGACGAAGTACCGCGCCTGGTGGCCGGCGCGCATCGACGCGCTGCAAACCTTACTGGAGGACATGGATCAATGAACAAACGGGCTGAGCAACCGCCGCGCGATCGGCTGGTGTTGGAATATTCGCTCGATGCGCCGCCGGAAAAAGTGTGGCGGGCGCTCAGCATTCCCGAGCTGCGCGAGCAGTGGCTGCCGACGGGGGATCTGGCGCAGGCCGAACCGCTGGCCACCACGCCGGGCGAGGCGGTGAGCTACCGCCTGCGCGACGACCAACCGCCGTTCCGCGAAAGCGTGGTGACGCTGCAGATTGTGCCGGATGCCGGCGGCGGCAGCCTGCTGCGGATTATTCACCAGCTCGACGCCGCCAACGACGGCCCGACGACGGTGATGCGCGCCGCCTGACGCGTTAAACACACTTCCCTTTGTTGCCAACCCAGGAGTTCACCGATGCGTGAGAAGATGATGCTCGTCCCGATGGTGGTGGAACAGACCAGCCGGGGAGAACGCTCCTTTGATATTTATTCGCGCCTGCTGCGCGATCGGATCGTGTTCCTCAACGGTGAAGTCAACGACGACGTGGCTGAAATGCTGTGCGCCCAGCTGCTGTTTCTGGAGGCGGAAAACCCGGAAAAACCGATCCATCTGTACATCAACTCGCCGGGTGGGGCGATCACCAGCGGGTTGGCGATTTACGACACCATGCAGTACCTGCGCGCGCCGGTGCATACCCTGTGCATGGGCACCGCGCGTTCGATGGGTTCGTTCCTGCTGATGGCCGGCGAGCCGGGGCACCGCATGGCGCTGCCCAACGCCAGCCTGCACGTGCACCAGCCGCTGGGCGGCTTTCAGGGGCAGGCCTCCGACATCTTGATCCACGCCGAAGAGATGAAGCGCACCAAAGACCGGGTGATCCGGCTGTACGCCCAACATTGCGGCCTGAGTGATGAAGCGGTAGAGCAGGCGTTGGATCGCGATCGCTTCATGACCGCCGACGAAGCGGCGGCCTGGGGGCTGATCGATAAGGTGCTGCGGGAGCGGTAAAACGGCTCAGCGAGGCTCGGCGGCCTGCGGCGTGTGCCAAACCCGTTCAAGCCCGAATTCGACCATCGCGAAATAGAGGCTGAAATAGCGCTCTGCCATGATAAAGAACGAGCTGTTGAGTTCGATCACCACGTTATTGGTGGTGGTCAGCAGGCCCGATTTTTCCGCCGCCTGCAGGATGCGGTTTACGTGCGCGCGTGAGACGGAGCACGACTTGGCGATTTTCGCCGAGGAGAGCAGCAGAAAGGGGGAGTCCTGCCGGATGCTTTCGATATGCAGCATCAGCAGCACCATGTGGCCGGCGTCCTTGCTGATAAACAGTCCGGATTGCGGCACCAGATCGATCAGGTAGATCTCCTTGAGCATCAGCTGCCCGTAGGCGGCGAAAAAGGTGGGCAGAAAGTCGGGCGCCGCCAGCAGCGCCGCGATGGGCATCTGTGGCGCCAGCGCCTGATAGGGCCGCGCCATGGAGGCGATCAGCGCCTGGGTTTCCGCCAGCGCGTGCGGCGTAGGCTTATAGCGCAACTGGCGTTTGTCATGTTCGCAGGGTTTGACCTCCAGCCGGCGGCCGACCCGCAAAAAGAACAGAAAGGAGTCCAGGGAGTTCTCGCTGATCATGTTCTTTCCTTTAAAAAAGGCTTTGATGTCTTTCAGCCCGGCGGCGGGCTGGTGGTAGTAAATGGACAGGATGGTGGAACAAATGATGAACCGGCTGTTCCTGAAGATGATTTTGTAAAACAGCGGATGCTTCTTGTAGGTCTCTTTCAACAACTCCCCGTGTTTGACGATGGCGGCGTGAAATCCCGGTGACTGCCTGATGTTGTTGGCCTGTTTCTCCAGGTGAAACTGTAGCTGGAATCTGCTTAGACTCATTTTTCCCTATTTCCTGTACTTAAAAAATGTGCTGCTTTTTATCGTTATGGGTTTGCTGTGTATGACTTGACGATCTGTTGGCCCTGGTCGTTGATGAGGGTGGCCTGAACGGTGATCTGTGAAGGGAGTGTCGGCGCCGCAACGCCGTCGAGGTGATAATCCCGCATGCTGAACGGCGCGGTCATCATGTCGCTTTCTTGCCGCACCGGGTAATCACGTTTTCCTATGTGTACGCTTATGCGGGCGAAGGAGAGATAAAACGCCGACCGGTTGTGGCAGCGCAGCAGATAGCCGCCCGGCGATTTTTGCAGCGAGAACGAGACGGCCTCGGCCGCGTTTTCGGCGTTTCCCTTTAGCGCTTTGGGGCGGTAGAAGATTTTCATCTGCGTGTTCATCGCCAGCGTCACGCGCGACGCCAGCGGCGGCGTGGTCGGCTGGCTGGGCGGGATCTCATACAGGTTAAGCCAGAACACCGACTCCCTGTCGGTGGGCAGGGCCGCGCCGGCAAACAGGATCCGCAGCCCTTTCAGCGCCGAAGGCGGCAGGGCGAATACGCTGGGCAGGGTGACAAACGGCGCGCGCGACAGTTCGGGGGCGGCATTGACGTCGCCGTTATCGACCCAGGTTTGCGCCACGATCGGATAGCCGTTGGTGTTGAGCAACATCAGGGTTTTTTCCGTGTCACCCTCGCGGAAAATCACCCGGGTGGCGGAGGCGATGATGCCCGCCTGTGCGCCCATGGTCGCCAGCGCCAGCAGCAGGGCGCATCCCATTGTCAGATATTTCTTTCTCATCATTATTGCACCTTAACCCAGACGTAGGCCCTGGCGTCCACTTTGCCGGCGGTAACGGTCTGCCCGGGCAGCCGGGCGAGCGTGGCGGTGAGCTGGGTGGTGTAGTGGGTAAACCCCGCCGCAGTGCTGCCGCCGCCGCTGGCGCCGTTGAGCACCGGGTACCAGCCGGCGTCGTTGCCCTGCGGGCATTGCCCGGCGCTGCAACGCGCCCAGCCGACGAAGTTCATCGGCGCGCCGTTGCCGGCGTTGGCGAGTGCGATGCCCACGCCGGTGGCGACGCTGCTGTCGGTGCCGTAGCCGCTGGAGAGCAGGTAGCTCACGCCGCCGTTGGCGCTGACCAGCCCGAGCTGCTGCGCCGCGACATAGCTTTCATACGGTACCTGCAGGCCGAGGGCGGTATTGTTGCTGCTGACGCCGGAAACGGCGGCGTTGTCGCATTCGATATTGATGGTGAACTGCGCCTGAGAGGTTTGCCCGGCGGTCAGCTGGCTGACGGAAATGGTCGGCAGGATCACCAGCGGCGTGACGTTGCGCGCCACGCAGGTGGCGGTATAGGTCAAGGAGGAGATCGGTGCGGTGCCCATGCCCATCGCGTTCCAGCGCCCGGTGCCCCAGGTGGCGTAGTTGGTGGCGGAGTCGCTGCCGATAGGATCCGAGGCGATGCCGGGCCCCTGAAAGGTGACATAGCCGTTCGGCTGCGTGCAGGTATAGTTCGAATTGCCGGTGGTCGAGGCCATGCCCACCAGCGGGTTGCCGGCGCTGTAGCCACAGTAGTTGCTGGCGCCCGCGCCCGGCAGCGAGCTGATGCGGATCAGATCGGCACGGATGGCGCTGAAGTCTTTCACCCGGATCTGAATTTTGCTGCCGACGGTGGCGTAGCGGGTAATCGGCGCCGACTGCCAGTAGCGGGTAAAAACCTTGCCGGAATCCAGATGGGTCAGGCGGATGCCGACGTAGGGGAAGTAGGTGGCGTAGTAGTTGGGGTTGCCGTCCTGGGCGCCCAGATCGTAATAGCCGCCGACGCGATCGTCGCCGTTGGTGGCGAAGACTTCATAGATCTGCCCCGCGTCGCCGGCGTCGCATTCATACAGCACCTTGTTGGGATCCGGATAGCGCGTGCCGGAGGTGAAGTCGAACACGCTGGTGCCGAGCGGCGTGCCGACGGGCTGCAGGTAAGTGCTGGTCAAATTGACCCGGCCCAGCGCCGTGCCCACTCCGCAGGGATCGCAACCGGAATCGATCCAGGGGGCGACCCGGGTGCATTGCGCCAGCGCGGCGGGCGCGCCGAACAGCGACAGGGCGAGCAGCGCCAGGGCGGCGATCGGGTAAAAAATGCGTTTCATCGTCTCTCCTGAAAATAAGTTTAACGGGCTAGCGGCACGGGGCGCTGAGCCGTTGAATCGGGCCGTCTTCCCCGGCAGACAGGCGATAATGCAGCGTGCACTGCTGGCCGGGGGCGTCGCCCCAGTTCAGCGTCAGTTCCCCGGCGCGCTTATCGCTGCGCAGATACACCTGATTGGCCTGGCCGACCATGCCTACGCTGTTGCCCGCGTTGTCCAACACGTTGGCGCCCATCGGGATCGGTGCGTTATCGGGCCGCTGCGCGGTGATCAGCAGCGCCTGGCCGCGCACGGTGTTGAAGTGCAGGCGCACCGTGGCTCCTGCATAAGGAGCGACGCGCCGCTGGCCGTCTTCCAGTTCCGCTTTATCGTTCATGCCCTCGGGATTCAGCGCGACGGTGTTGTAGTGATAGGGCACCAGCGACGGTGCCAGGGCGTAGCCGAAGCGATCGACGCGCGCGCCCTGGCCGTCCATCACCCGTGCGCCGCTGGCGCCGGGCGCCTCGATCAGGGCGAAGGTATCGCCGACATACGGCCCTAATGTCACGCCGCCGCGGTGCGCCACCACCGCCCCCTGCAGCGACAGGGAGCCTTGTCGGTACTGGCGCGCGGTGGAGAACGAGCCGGTGACGTTGGCGTAAGGCAGACGGGTTTGCAGGTTGCCGCCCCAGATGCTTTGTTGGCGATCGTCATCGGTGGTGAAGTTCAGGCCGTAGCTGACCGGCTGTTCGTCGCCGACGCTGCCCGACAGCGCAGCCTGATAGTTGCCGCCCTGGCCCTGGCTGTGGTTGGCCAACAGCGAGACGCTGGGGGCGGATGACGAACGGCCGAGCGGGAAGCTCAGCGACAGGGCGGTGACGGTCTGCGCGTTCTGCGCCAGCGGCGCGCTGTAGACGTTATCCAGCGGCCCGTAGCCGCGGTAGTCGCCGTTGCTGTAGCCCAGGCTGCGGGTGCGGGTGACGGAGAGGTTAAGCGCCACGCCGTTGCCGAAGGTTTTTCCCCAGCCCAGCTGGAGCTGATTGTCGCGGCCGCGCTGATCGCGGTAGTCCTGAGTCGAGCCGGACATCGTCAGGCTGCCGAACGTCCCCATCCCCTGATTGACGGCGACCTCGAAGCGCGAACGCTGGCGGTAGGAGTCGGACTGCCAGTTTTGGCCGGTAGTGGCGGCGCGCCGTACGCCGAGCACGTCGCTGAGATCGCGAAAGCCTTCGGTGGAGTAGCGGTAGCCGGCGATGGATAAGGTGGTGTCCGTCGGGCTGAAGGTTCGGCTGTAAGAGAGGTGCAGCATCCAGCCGGAGGCACCGCCGTCCGGCAGGCTGGCGTGGGAATAGGTGGTGTCCATGCCGAAGGCGCCCAGCCAGCTGCTGTACACGCCGCCCAGCATCATCGCCTGATAACCGTCCGCCAGCTGGTTGCCGAGGTTGAAGGTCAGGGCGTTGGTCAGGCCGTGCTGCCAGGTCACTTCGCTGAACAGATCGTTGTCGCCGACGTAGCGGGAACTGCCGACGATCGCGGAGTAGCGCGACTGACCGGGGCGGATGGATTCCGGCACCGCGGCGAACGGCACGGTGAAGGTACTGACGCTGCCGTCGGCTTCCGTCACCACCACGGTGAGATCGCCGGCGTAGTTGGTGGCGTACAGATCGTTGATGGCGAACGGCCCCGGCGCGACGGTGGTTTCATACAGCGTGCTTTTGCCCTGCAGCACCGTCACGCGCGCGTTGCTTTTCGCCACGCCGCGTACCACCGGCGCATAGCCGCGCTGCGAATCCGGCAGCATGCGGTCGTCCGAACTGAGCTGAATACCGCGAAATCCCAGGCCGGAGAAGAAGTGCCCGTCGGTAAAGCCTTCGCCCAACAGCATTTCGCTGCGCCAGGGCAAAATTGCGCGCTGGACGTAGCGGCGGCTGGTGTCCAGGTGGCCGCCGAACTCCCGATCGTAGCGGTAGCTGGACTGCTGGCGGTAGCGCCATAGCCCGAGGTTGAACCCGCCGTTCAGGTTGGCGTAGGTCGAGTCGAGATCGCGGGTTTGCCCCTGTCGGTAGCTGACGTGGTACTGGTTGAGGTTGTAATTGACGAAGGCCATCGATTCGCCGCTGTCCAGGCTGGCGGGATTGACGCTGCCGCGCGGCTGGCCGTTCAACAGCGCCTGCGGAATGCTCAGATCCAGCCGCAGCCGCGAAATGTCCGCGTTCACCGCGATGTCCTTGAGATCCCGACCGGGCAGCAGGCATTCTGCTTCGGCGGCCGCCGGCGGATTTTTCAGCCCGAAGCGCGCCAACTGCGGCCGATCGAAACAGGGCAGCACCTGCTGGCCTGCGCGCACGAAGCGAATTTGGTCGCGCTCGAGAAACTGGCCGTTGAGGTACAGATCGATCTGATAGCTGCCGGGAGCAACGGCGTCCTGCTGGTTGAACTGGCTCAGGGCGCTGTTGCTCAGCACGCTGCCGCGCAGCAGCGCGGGATCGAAGGTATAGCCGTCGGCGGCGGCGCAGCTCAGCGGCAGCGCCAGCAGCGCGCAACACCAGCGCGCAGGCAGCGGCGTCGCCTTGCGGACATCGAACATGAAAACCTCCCTGTCTGGTTTCAGCGCGCGACGTCCAGGGTGCGTGAGATTTCCACCCCATAGTCATTGATGACGCGCAGTGCGACCTGCCGCACCTCCCCGTTCACCGGCCAACTGGCCTGCGAAAACGGCGGGATCAGATCCGCCTGCGGGATGGTGATGCGCTTCGCGCCGCTCAGGATCGCGGCCTGGCTGACGTTGGCGAAGTAGCCGGTCGGGTTGTCGACGCGCAGCGCGTTACCGGCCTGGCGCAGGCTGAGCCGATCGATGACGTGGTTGGCGTCGCCGGCCAACCCGGCGGGGCGATAGAACACCTTCAGCCGATTGGTGACCACCAGCAGCAGTTTGTTCTTGTCGCTGTCCGTCTGGCGCACGGCGGGCACCTGCAGGAAGTTGAGGTAGAACAGCGATTCGCGATCGCGCGGCAGCGGCTGGCCGACGAACGACAGCCGCACCATCTGCCCGCTGTGCGGATTCATGCGGAAGATTTGCGGCGAGGCGACAAAGGGCGCATCGGCGTTTTCCGGCGTGGATTTGGGGTTATTGATGTCGAGCCAGATCTGCATCAGCGCCGGGGTGCCGTCGTCGTTGGTGAACTGCAGCGTTTTTTCCCGCGCCTCGGCGGGGTAGATCACGCGGTTGCCGAGCAGCGTCACGCTGGCCGACGCGTGGGTAGCGGCAAAACTCATCAGGCAAAGCGACAGGGCGGCCCATCGGCGGGCGGAGCGGGTTATCTGCGGCATAAACGTGAACCGATAAAGGGAGCGAGTCATTCAGCGCCGCCCGGCGAAGGGCGGCGCTGGCATCAACAGGTATGGCGCCTGACGCCGGCTTATTTGTAGCTAATGGCGAACTGTGCGGTGGCGATCACCGAACCGGCCGCCACGCCGGTGTCTTCCGCGTAGTAGCGGGCCACCAGGTTCTGCGAGGTGGAGGTGGCGTCTTTGGCCAGCGTCATCGCCGACGTGGTGACGGTCGAACCGCTGGCGAACGACAGCGGCGTGGTGGCGTCGCTGTCCAGCAGTTGAATGGACACTTTGGCCGCATCGCCCGCGTTGCCCAGGTTGCCGTTGGTGGTTGGGTTGTTGCCCGCCAGCACGGTTTTGATCGCCGTATCGCTGGTTGCGGCCGCACAGCCGGTCACGTTGACGGTGAAGGTGGTGTCGCCGGCGGTGGCGCCTTTGGTGGCGAGTTTGCTGGCGGCGACGGTCGGCAGCAGAACGACCGGGTTGGATTGGTTGCCGTTAATATTCACCGAGCAGGTTTGCGTGCTGACTTCGCCTTTAAATTGCACCGTATTGGACGAAGCGGCCGCACAGGCGCCGGAGAGAGCCAGCATGGATAATGCGACTAATTTAACATTCATGTGAAATGCCCTTTAATTTACTTTAGAGAAAAGCTTTCCTGACAGTAATAAATTACTGACGTGCGGTTGTGGGTTAATCATGTTGCGCAATTGTTTTTTAAACGCGTCGGCAAACATGGATTTTCATCCTAACAAACTAAGAATTTTCCCTATAGGTGTTTTGAATAAGGCAATAAGACGAGAAGGCCTGCTGTTACATTTTTTTTCATTTGTGCTTATATCATACAAAATAGAAAATAGATCTATATCATTACGTTGCGATTTTATTGGATCGCCAGTTTTTGTGATTGAAATAATTTGAAACATTCATGCCTTTTTTGCGTATTAATCAACGTGCTGACGGTTGCGTGATTATTTGAAAAACATGTTATCAAGATGTTTTATATCGGTGTGCTTTGCAGGCGAATTACCCCAAAAAAGAGCAGCGACAAGCCGCCTGAGGTGTGGAAGCATGCGTCCATGCTGATAAGGAGAATTAAAGTGAGAGTGATTTATATCGATGGTTCACCGCTGTGCCGGCTGGGCATGAAAACATTATTGGGCGGTGGGGTGATAACCTTATCCTCACCCAATATGAATATCATTAAAAATATAAGCCCGGCGCCTGATTTAATTATTATGGAGTTTCCCCAGGAGATTTACCGGTTCGAGGCGTATTTAAAATTCATTAAATATTCACGCAGTGAATATAAAGACGTCCGGTTACTGTTCTTCATCGATAAGACTTCACCGCTGATCCTGGCGTTTATCGCTGCGGCGCAGCCGGATGCGATTTTGCACAAACGGGAAGCGCTGCAGGTGGTGCGAGAGACCTGCGCAACGCTGGCCCGCCAGGAGACGAGCGAACGGCACGTGGTGAACCGGCAGCGGGCGGCGGCAATCACGCCTGGCGAGGCAGCGGTGCTGTGTGAAACCGCCCGCACCGAAGATATCCGCCTGACCGCGCGGCGGCTTAACCTGCACCCGAAAACCGTTTATTCGCACCTCAATAACGCCGGCAAAAAGTTCGGCATCCGCAATCGGGTTGAACTGCTGAAGATGATTGCGCTGTTGTAGCGCGCCGTTAGCGGGTTTTGCCGACGGCCAGCCGCCATCGCGTGATCTCATCGGCGCCGGGCCCGGCGGCCAGCGCCAGGTTTTGCGGCGGCAGCGATTCGCCGGTCACGGCATCGACCACGCGCAGAGTGGCGGGGTGGCCAGTCGCACGGTCGACCACGCGCAGCGGCGGCCCGGCCAGCTCGGACAGGTTCCACTTGTCGCCAATCTGGATCATCGCCATCACCAGCAGACCGAGATCTTTTCCCTTCTCCGTCGGAAGATACTCGTAGCGATCGGGGCGCGTCTGGTATTGCCGCTTTTCGATAAGGCCGCTGCCTTCCAGCGCCTTGAGCCGATCGGCCAACGTGTTGTTGGTGATGCCGGTCGATTGGCGCAGATCGTCATAGCGCGAGAGCCCCAGCAACAGATCGCGCATGAGAATCGCGCCCCAGCGATCGCCCAATGCCGACAGCACGTGGGCCACCGAACACGTCATGCCCTCAAAACCTTTTGCTTTCACGTTGCCTTGCCTCCGTTTGCCGCCCTAATGCGGATAATTTTATCGCCTCGGCTTGATCACTTCAATGATTGGAGTTATTACTCTTATTATTGGAGTTTTGTTTGACACAGGCTGCCGACCAGAACGATTGTCGATACCCCGCAGCTTTACCGAGGAGAAAACGTTATGCCACTGTGGCAGATTTACCACCCTGAGCCGGCCTTCAGCGCCGCCGATAAACGCGCGATTGCGCAGAAGGTCACCGCCCTGTACCAGGACTTTTTGCCGCGCTTCTACGTCAACGTCTTCTTCCACGCGCTGCCGCCAGGTTCGGCCTATCTCGGCGGCGAACCGGCTGATGACTTCGTGCGGGTGACCATCGACCATATTGCGCGCGCCATGGACAACGACGCAGAGCAGCAGCAATTCCTGGCGGCCTGCACCCGCATCCTGCAACCCTACCTTGCCGCGCGCGGGTTGCGCTGGGAGCTGCACGTGGACGAAACGCCGTTCTCACTGTGGACTATCGAAGGTTTGAAACCCCCGACGGCGGGGGAGAAATGGCGCAGCGAGAACCGGCCTTCGGTGTGGGAGGGGGATAACCGCGAGAAATGGACATAATGAGCAACGGTAAACGCTTGTGGACTATGAAATAATGCGTACTGTATCTGCCGAAAGAAATTGAAAGGCAGCCTCCAAGAGGCTGTTTTTCGGAAGTGTTAGAATGGATAAAAATGTCGCTTGCAGGGAGAAGCCATGTCTCATTCATCAGCGAGGAAAAAAGTGTTGAATACGGCAATGCCGCTGGCACAGAGAGCGTCTCACGCGCGCAGTTGTGCTAACCATGTGGCGAACCGATTGGGAATGACTCGCAGTGAGCTTCTAATAAAAGTTGAGAAAGAGTCAGGCTCAAATCTGGAATCACCGTTAACTGAAGAAGAGCTGATGAACGCATTCAACTATATGGAAAGCCTTTAGGATTAGGCCGCTTTAAGCCGCACAAACATCTAATATTGAGCGTTCAGATTGGAAAAGAGGCCAGTACCGTTCTTTAAGCATTGATCATGGGATCGGATACTTTAACTCTATTTCAGGCGCATCAGCTAAATACCTGCCAGAGCGGGCCATTAAATAGCCGGCAATCTCTTCGGTTGTCAGGTCAACATGGAACATATCAGGATCCTGGAACCATTCATCCGGCCAAAAAATGAGGTCTGATGGATTGCCATCAAAATTTTTCTCAAGCAGTGCAAGAGCGAAATTTTGTTCGGATTCCTTACTTTTGGCATCAGACACACAGCGAAGTGTTTGAACCAATTCATCCCAGGTAAAATCCGCATAGAATTTTTCCAGATTGAAAGCCATGCGGGTGAACTCCCTGGCACTGGTCCAGGAGGAGAAATCTCTGAAATCTGAAAACGCATAGGGGCATGCAACCTGGCTGTTCCATTCGACTATCATTGCTTCTAAAACGGAATCTTGTTCGTCAAAACCTTCGTCAATTCTTGAAAGTATCTGCTTAGCTTTGTTTGCCAGCTCATTGATCTTTTTGCTACTGACTTTTGTGGGTCTCATTCGGTCAGGTAGAGGCATCGCTAGAATCCTTATCTAACTCACTAATTAACCAAAGATTGTGAAGTCATCTTAATACAGATATTAAAGTATTGAATAGCAGAAAATTTAATCATTCTGGATGAGGGGCCTACTGAATAAAACTGTCCGTTGCTCATCGTAACGTTCAGTACGTTGCACTTTTAACATTAGATTCTTATCCAGAGCGCTAACACGCAGAATCGAGAGACAAAAAAATCCACGCCGAAGCGTGGATTTTTCCGTTTCCGGCAGCGGAGAAATACGCTGCGGGGAAGGGGTTAGACGTTGAACAGGAAGTTCATCACGTCGCCGTCTTTGACGATGTAGTCTTTACCTTCTGATCGCATTTTACCGGCTTCTTTGGCGCCTTGTTCACCCTTGTAGGTGATGAAGTCGTCGAAGGCGATGGTTTGCGCGCGGATAAAGCCTTTCTCGAAGTCGGTGTGGATCTTGCCGGCCGCCTGCGGGGCGGTGGCGCCGACCGGGATGGTCCAGGCGCGTACTTCTTTCACGCCGGCGGTGAAGTAGGTCTGCAGGTTCAGCAGCTCGTAACCGGCGCGGATCACGCGGTTCAGGCCCGGCTCTTCCAGGCCCAGCTCGGCCATGAACTCGTCGCGCTCTTCGTCTTCCAGCTCGGCGATATCGGATTCCACAGCGGCGCACACGGCAACTACCACGGAGCCTTCGGCATCGGCGATTTTACGCACGGTGTCCAGGTACGGGTTGTTCTCGAAGCCGTCTTCGTTAACGTTGGCGATGTACATGGTCGGCTTCAGGGTCAGGAAGCTCAGGTATTTGATCGCCGCTTTGTCTTCTGCAGTCAGATCCAGCGCGCGCAGCATACCGGCGTTTTCCAGGTGCGGCAGGCATTTCTCCAGCGCCGCCAGCTCGGCCTTGGCGTCTTTGTCGCCGCCTTTGGCTTTCTTCTGCACGCGGTGGATGGCACGCTCGCAGGTGTCCAGGTCAGACAGCGCCAGCTCGGTGTTGATGACGTCGATGTCTTCGGCCGGATCGACCTTGTTGTTGACGTGGATGATGTTGTCGTTCTCGAAGCAGCGCACCACGTGGCCGATGGCTTCGGTTTCACGGATGTTGGTCAGGAACTGGTTGCCCAGGCCTTCACCCTTGGAGGCGCCTTTCACCAGGCCGGCGATGTCGACGAATTCCATGGTGGTTGGCAGAATGCGCTGCGGCTTGACGATCTCGGCCAGCTTATCCAGACGCGGATCGGGCATCGGCACCACACCGGTGTTCGGTTCAATGGTGCAGAACGGGAAGTTGGCTGCTTCAATGCCCGCTTTGGTCAACGCGTTGAACAGGGTGGATTTGCCTACGTTAGGCAGGCCGACGATACCGCATTTGAATCCCATGTTGTAATCACCTTAAATATCTTAACTATCAGCCGGTTAGGTTTAATCGACTGCATAAAGGGCAAAATAATGCCGCCATTATACACGTAATGGGCGTTTATCTCGATCAGACTTGTTTGGCCGGGGCGAGCCCAGCACCCGCGGCCGGTTTTTGATTGAGATTTGGATCACATTTACCCATACTGGCCGTTCCGATTAACCGACAGGAAACGCGCCGGATGTATTTCTTGCCTACGCCACCCTGAGCTGTGCCCGCCTGCAGTCTGCCGCCCCTTGCGGCTCCCCATACCCGCTACGCGGGGAGATGATGTCATCTGTCATAAGTGAATAATGCATGTTTAACCTGAGTAACGTCAGGATCGCGGACGTTAAAAATGAAGTCCTGGCGGGCTTTGTGGTGGCGGTTTCGATGATCCCCGAGGCGGTCGGCTTTTCGCTGGTCGCCGGTCTTTCGCCGATCGTCGGTTTGCATACCGCGTTTATCATCGGCCTGGTCACGGCGCTGTTCGGCGGCAAGCCGGGCATGGTTTCCGGCGCCGCCGGCTCCATTGTGGTGGTGCTGATGAGCCTGGCGGCGCAGTACGGCATGGGCTACGTGCTGTGGGCCACGCTGTTTGCCGGGGCGATTCAAATCCTGATTGGCGCCTTCCGGTTGGGCAAGTTCATTCGTCTGGTGCCGCTGCCGGCGATCCACGGCTTCGTCAACGGTTTGGCGATCGTCATCATGCTGGCGCAGCTGAAGATGATCGCCGGGCAGGGGCCGCTGATGTACGGCCTGGTGGCGCTGGCGATTGCGGTGGTGGTGCTGTTCCCGCGCCTGACCAAGGCCATTCCGTCTTCGCTGGCGGCGCTGCTGGTGGTTTCGGCGTTGGCGATCGGCCTCAATCTGCACACGCTGCGGGTGGGCGATCTGGCGGACATTTCCGGCGCGCTGCCGCACTTCAGCCTGCCGACGGCGCCGTTCACTCTGGAGATGGTGCGGGTGGTGTTGCCCTATGCGGTGGTGATCGCCCTGGTCGGTTTGATTGAATCGCTGCTGACCATGACGGTGCTGGATGAAATGGGCGGCAAGAAGGGGAACGGCAACCGCGAAAGCATCGCGCAGGGCGCCGGTAACGCGGTGTGCGGCCTGTTCGGCTGCTTCGCCGGCTGCGCGATGATCGGCCAGTCGATCATCAACTTTACCTCGGGCGGGCGCGGGCGCCTCTCCGGCACGGTGGGCGCCATCCTGCTGATTCTGTTCGTGGTCAGCCTGTCGCGCTATATCGGCCTGCTGCCGGTGGCAGCGCTGGCTGGGGTGATGCTGGTAGTGTGTTACAACACCTTCGAGTGGAGCTCGCTGCGCCGTTTGCGCCGCATGCCGAAGGCGGACGCGCTGGTGATGATCGCCGTCACGCTGATCACCATTTTTACCGATCTGGCCGTGGCGGTGATCAGCGGGGTGATTATCTCGGCGCTGGTGTTCGCCTGGCAGCAGGCGCGCATCCGCGTGCGCCAGCGGCAGGTGACGGGTGACGTGGCGGTGTATCAACTGGATGGCCCGCTGTTCTTCGGCTCCGCTGCCGCTTTCGCCGAGTTGTTCGATCCGCAGAGCGATGCGCAGAACGTGGTGCTGGATTTTGCCGGCACCCGGGTGATGGATTCCAGCGGCGTAGAGGCGATCGATAAGCTGACGGCACGTTACCTGGCGGCGGGAAAAAGCATTCGGCTGCGCCACCTGAGCGGTGACTGCGTGCGCCTGCTCAAGCGCGCCGGGCCGTTCTGCAGCCATGAGCTGGACGATCCGCAGTATTACGTGGCGGAAGAGGGCTTCACCGCCGATGACCGCCGCGTGAGCGAGGAGACCTTCAACCCGCGCGGCTAAATGCACCGCGCGGCTAAATGCAGGCAGCGGGCAGGGCGCCCGCTGCGGCAAGGTTCAGGCCTGCGCCTTGAAGCTGTGCAGGCGCTGAACGGTTTTTTCCAGCCCGTCCTTCATCAGCATCTCGGTGCAGCGCAGCGACTCGTCGATCGCTTCGTCAATCATCTTCTGCTCGCCGGCCGGCGGTTTGCCGAGCACGAAGCCCACCACCTTGTTCTTGTCGCCCGGATGGCCGATGCCGATGCGCAGGCGGTAGAAGTTCGGGTTGTTGCCGAACTTGTTCTGGATGTCCTTCAGGCCGTTGTGGCCGCCGTTGCCGCCGCCGAGCTTGATTTTGGCCACGCCGGGCGGCAGATCCAGCTCGTCGTGCGCCACCAAAATCTCGTTCGGCTCGATGCGGTAGAAGTTGGCCATCGCCAGCACCGCTTTGCCGCTCAGGTTCATGAAGGTGGTCGGCACCAGCAGGCGCACGTCGTTGCCCGCCAGGTTCAAGCGGGCGGTGTAGCCGAAGAACTTGCTCTCTTCTTTCAACTGCTGATTGTGGCGCTGGGCCAGCAGATCGACGTACCAGGCGCCGGCGTTGTGGCGCGTCTGGGCATATTCCGCGCCCGGGTTGGCCAGGCCGACTATCAATTTAATACTGCTCACTGGGAGATTCGCTATGATCAGGGTAATGGAAAGGGCCTTAGTCTACCTGCCGGGGCGGCGAATGACAAAATCCGATCTCCGCCGTCACCGTAGGTAAGAAAGACGAATGATTCATTAGCTGAATAATTCAATTTGTCCGCTAATTTTCAGCGGCGTGTTAAGAAGTGTCAATAATTCTTTACCATTTGTGATCGCCTCCGCAATCCCCTTGCCGCCACAAGGACTATACTTAACTTATCAAAGTGGGTTAACAAGTTGCAGCGTTATCCCGGTTGGCACATGGCAATCATGGAGGTGGCATATGAAACGTAGAAACGCGGACAGAATGGGCAACTTTTTTATGGGGCTGGGCCTGGTCGTGATGATCGGCGGCGTTGGATACTCCATTATTGCTGAAGTATCTCAGTTCGATTTACCGCAATTTTTCGCCCACGGCGCTATCATGAGTATCTTCGTCGGTGCGCTGTTGTGGCTGGTGGGCGCGCGTATCGGCGGTCGCGAGCAGGTGGCGGATCGCTACTGGTGGGTAAAACACTTTGATAAACGGTGCCGTAACGACCAACATCGTTCGTCGCATTGATTAAAAAATCAGAAGGGAAGCGAGAGCAGGGCAAGGGAATATCTGCCGTGCATTAAGGTTTGAGGTCATGTTGGACTACGAGTAGAAAACCCGTTGTTGCTCACGCACCAACGGGTTTTTCTTTTTCTGCTGTCGGGCACGCTATCTTTCCGGCACGGTGGGCGCCGCACCGGAAAGACGACGCATCAATGCTCGAACATCGCAGAGATCGACTCTTCGTTGCTGATGCGGCGGATGGCTTCAGCCAGCATGCCGGACAGGGTCAGAGTGCGAACGTTTTTCAGTGCCTTGATTTCCGGCGACAGCGGAATGGTGTCGCAGACGATCACTTCATCAATCACCGAGTTCTTGATGTTGTCCACGGCGTTGCCGGAGAAGATCGGGTGCGTCGCGTAGGCGAATACGCGCTTGGCACCGCGTTCTTTCAACGCTTCAGCCGCTTTACACAAGGTACCGCCGGTGTCGATCATGTCGTCGACCAACACGCAGTCGCGACCTGCCACGTCACCGATGATGTGCATCACCTGAGACACGTTCGCGCGCGGGCGGCGTTTGTCGATGATGGCCATGTCGGTGTCGTTCAGCAGTTTGGCGATGGCGCGGGCACGCACTACGCCGCCGATGTCCGGGGAAACCACGATCGGGTTTTCCAGGTTCTGCTGCAGCATGTCTTCCAGCAGGATCGGGCTGCCGAACACGTTGTCTACCGGTACGTCGAAGAAGCCTTGAATCTGCTCAGCATGCAGATCCACCGTCAGAACGCGGTCAACCCCTACGCTGGAGAGGAAATCGGCAACCACTTTGGCGGTGATTGGCACACGCGCGGAACGCACGCGGCGATCCTGGCGGGCATAGCCGAAGTAAGGGATAACGGCGGTAATACGACCTGCGGAGGCGCGACGCAGGGCGTCGACCATCACAACCAGTTCCATCAGGTTGTCGTTGGTCGGGGCACAGGTGGACTGGATGATGAAAATATCACCGCCGCGTACATTTTCGTTGATTTGCACGCTCACTTCGCCGTCGCTAAAACGACCTACAGCGGCGTCACCAAGGCTGGTGTACAAACGGTTGGCAATACGTTGTGCTAGTTCCGGGGTGGCGTTACCAGCAAAAAGCTTCATATCAGGCACGAGAAGAACCTCAGGCTTGCGTCCAGAGAAGATATTGTCATACGACATCGCCAAGGGGCAGTCGGCGACGCCGGCGCAATATACATACGGGTATGTAAAACTAAAATTGAGACCGCAGGCAGCGCAGGGATAACAGGGCCAGGTGTGCATGACCCTGCGCAGCGAAACGTTGAGCTACGACTCAAACCGCCCGGAACGAATGCGATGTAGTGGGGAGACGTTAACGCCGCGCGCTACAAAACCACACAACCACTCCGGGGCTTGATTTAACACCTGACGGGCGGCGATTTCTGTGTCGAATTCAGCAAACACACAAGCACCTGTGCCAGTCAGGCGTGACGGGGCGTATTCTAACAGCCATGAAAGAAGCTGTTCAACCTCGCGAAAACGTTTTCTTGCGATCGGTTCGCAATCATTTGCGTACGGCGCCTGCAACAGCTCACTTAAGGAGCGAACCGGGGTGTCTCTTTTCAATTCGGGGTCACCGAAGATAACCGGCGTCGGGATGCCGACGCCGGGATGCGCCACCAGATACCACTTTTCCTGCGGCTCGGCCGGCTGCAGGCGCTCGCCGATGCCTTCGGCGAAGGCGGCGTGGCCGCGCACGAACACCGGCACGTCGGCGCCGAGGCTGAGCCCCAGCTCGGCCAGTTGGTCGTCGCCAAGACCGCAGCGCCACAGTTCGTTGAGCGCCACCAGTACGGTGGCGGCGTTGGAGGAGCCACCGCCCAAGCCGCCGCCCATCGGTAGGCGCTTGTCGATGCTGATATCGGCGCCGCGCGGTGCGGTCTGCAGGCCGCGCTCATCGCAATAGCGCTGCAGCAAGCGGGCGGCGCGCACGATCAGGTTCTGTTCGTCCGGCACGCCGTCGACCGGCGTCAGCAGATGAATGCGGTCGTCCTGGCGCGGGTCAATGGTCAGGGTGTCGCCGTAGTCCAAAAACTGAAACAGCGTCTGCAGCAGGTGATAGCCGTCTTCACGACGGCCGGTGATGTACAAAAACAGGTTGAGTTTCGCGGGGGAGGGCCACTGGCGAATCATTTGAGCGTCCAGTTATCCATCTTCAGCTTGATGCGCTGCTCACCCTGCTGCAGCTCCAGACGGTTCGGCAGCGTCGGCTGCACCTCGTTGCTGTAGCCCTGGTAATCCACCTTCCAGGTCTGGCCGCCTTGCTGATAGGTCAGCTTGTTCAGGCGATATTGGTCATCCAGCGCAAAATCGTTGGCTTCGCCCGGCAGGCCGAGCATCCACTGGCGCAGGTTGTTCAGCGGGATCGCCATGCCGGTCAGCTTGCGGATCATCTCTTCCGGGTTGTCGCTGACGTAGCGTTTGCCCTGGTTGTCGGTCAGCTGCACCACGTTTTTCTGCACGTTGAGATCCATTTCCGTGCTGCCCAGCGGGTTGGTCAACAGCAGACGATAGCGCTCCGGCGAGAACTGCTGCCAGAAGAAGCGGGCGTAGACTTTTTTCTGATCAGACAAGTAGGCGAAGGAGCCGCGGGTCTGATAGGTGCTGAGCTGCTGCACCGCCTGCTCATGGGCGCGCCACTGCGGAGAAGTCGGGCTGGTGGCCGGGCCGCTCGGCTTGGTGGTGGTACAGGCGGCCAGCACCAGGCTGGCCAGCGGGATCAGACGGAGCAAACTAACTTTGCGTATTGGCATAACTTTCTCTTGTCCTTTTGTCCTTGCGGGCATGCGCGACGAAACCCGAATACAGCGCTCACGCTAACGGGGCGGCGGCGGCGCGTCAATTTTTTGCTGCATCGCGTTGAATCTTGCCGCTTTTACCGGCGCAATGCCAACCCGGTACGCGCATTGGGGCGTCATTAAGATTAACACAATCGTTTCGTGCCGTTGTCCGGGGGCAACAATTTTCGATACGGCGGGGTGACCGCCGTTAGCGTTTGGTTGATGTTTACCTCGCTATGCTGCCGGGGGTTTTTGTTGCGGGAAATAATCGAATGAAGATTGCGGCGCGGATAATCATTTCGCTTCTGTGCTTTGCCGGCGCGGTATTTTTTTATTTTCAGGCCAAGCAGGTTTTTTGCCAGCAGGTCTCTTTTATCCTGGATCCCTCCTACCGTTGCGGCACGCTGGGTTGGTAAACGCGCGGATTATAAGCGGATAACCTGCAGGTTTTACCGAATCCTGTGCGGGAGATCGCATCCTGCGCTAAAATTCAGTATGTTATGTCGTCAAATTATAAATCATCTCACTGTATTTATTAATTATTCATCGATTGATGCCGTCTATGGCAATGATTGAACGGAAGATGCGGTTGTTACTTTTATTGATCCTGCGCATCAAGTAGAATGCCGTTCAACGAGAACCCGTACCAAGATAAGTATTACTCGAAGCAATGACCCTGCTGGCGTTAGGTATAAATCACAAAACCGCTCCGGTTTCTCTGCGTGAAAGGGTGACCTTCTCGCCAGAGTCCATCGATGAGGCGCTGACCAGCTTGCTCCAACAACCGTTGGTGCAGGGCGGCGTCGTGTTGTCCACCTGCAACCGCACCGAGCTGTACCTCAGCGTAGAGCAGCAGGAACACATGCACGAGCAGCTGGTCGCCTGGCTGTGCGCCTACCACAACCTGCGCCCGGAAGAGGTGAAGAAAAGCCTGTACTGGCATCAGGGCAACGACGCGGTCAGCCATTTGATGCGGGTGGCCAGCGGGTTGGACTCATTGGTGCTGGGCGAACCGCAGATCCTCGGGCAGGTGAAAAAAGCTTTCGCCGAGTCGCAACGCGGCCAGTCGCTGTCCGGCGAGCTGGAGCGTCTGTTCCAGAAATCCTTCTCCGTCGCCAAGCGCGTGCGTACCGAAACCGACATCGGTGCCAGCGCGGTCTCCGTGGCTTTTGCCGCCTGTACCCTGGCGCGCCAGATCTTCGAATCGCTGGCCGATCTCAACGTCTTGCTGGTGGGCGCCGGTGAAACCATCGAGCTGGTGGCGCGCCACCTGCGCGAACACAAAGTGCGGCACATGATCATTGCCAACCGCACCCGCGAACGCGCCCAGCTGCTGGCGGACGAAGTCGGCGCGGAGGTGATCACCCTGCCGGAGATCGACGAACGCCTGGCGGACGCCGACATCATCATCAGTTCCACTGCCAGCCCGCTGCCGATCATCGGCAAGGGGATGGTGGAGCGCGCGCTGAAGGCGCGCCGCAACCAGCCGATGCTGCTGGTGGATATCGCCGTACCGCGCGACATCGAACCGGAAGTCGGCAAACTGGCCAACGCCTATCTCTACAGCGTGGACGATCTGCACGCCATCATTCAAAGCAACCTGGCGCAGCGCAAAGCGGCGGCGGTGCAGGCGGAGTCGATCGTGCAGCAAGAAAGCACCAACTTCATGGCCTGGCTGCGCTCGCAGGGCGCGGTGGAAACCATCCGCGACTACCGTTCGCAGGCCGACCAAATTCGCGCAGAGATGGAGGCCAAAGCGCTGGCCGCCATCGCGCAGGGCGCCAACGTGGAGCAGGTTATTCACGAGCTGGCCCATAAACTGACCAACCGTCTTATTCATGCCCCTACCAAATCCCTCCAGCAGGCCGCCGGCGACGGCGACGTGGAGCGGTTGCAGTTATTACGCGACAGCCTCGGGCTGGATCAGCATTAGTTTTCTCTATTAACAGGGTTTATTACCACGCATGAAGCCTTCTATTGTTGCCAAACTGGAAGCGTTACAAGAGCGCCATGAAGAAGTGCAGGCGCTGCTCGGCGATGCCGGCGTTATCGCCGACCAAGACCGGTTCCGCGCACTGTCGCGAGAATACGCGCAGCTGACCGACGTCAGCCGCTGCTTCCTGGAATGGCGTCAGGTGCAGGAGGATCTGGAGACGGCGGAAATGATGCTGGACGATCCGGAAATGCGCGAGATGGCGCAGGAAGAGCTGAAACAGGCGCGGGCGGCCAGCGAAGAGCTGGAACAGCAGCTGCAGGTGTTGCTGCTGCCGAAAGATCCGGACGATGAGCGCAGCTGCTTCCTCGAAGTGCGCGCCGGCACCGGCGGCGATGAGGCGGCGATCTTCGCCGGCGATCTGTTCCGCATGTACAGCCGCTATGCGGAAAGCCGCCGCTGGCGCGTCGAGGTGATGAGCGCCAACGAAGGCGAACACGGCGGTTTCAAAGAAGTGATCGCCAAAGTCTCCGGCGACGGCGTGTACGGTCAGCTGAAGTTTGAATCCGGCGGCCACCGCGTGCAGCGCGTGCCGGAAACCGAATCCCAGGGGCGCATCCACACCTCCGCCTGCACCGTGGCGGTGATGCCGGAAGTGCCGGAAGCCGAGCTGCCGGACATCAACCCGGGCGATCTGAAAATCGACACCTTCCGCTCCTCCGGCGCCGGTGGCCAGCACGTTAACACCACCGACTCGGCAATCCGCATCACCCACCTGCCGACCGGCATTGTGGTGGAGTGCCAGGACGAGCGTTCACAGCACAAAAACAAAGCCAAGGCGATGTCGGTGCTGGGCGCGCGCATTCGCGCCGCCGAGATGGCCAAGCGCCAGCAGGCCGAGGCGTCCACTCGCCGCAACCTGCTGGGCAGCGGCGACCGTTCCGACCGTAACCGCACCTACAACTTCCCGCAGGGGCGGGTGACCGACCACCGCATCAACCTGACGCTCTACCGCCTGGACGAAGTGATGGAAGGCAAACTGGACATGCTGATCCAGCCGATCGTGCAGGAGTATCAGGCCGATCAGCTGGCTGCGCTGTCCGCCGAGCAAGAGTGATGGACTATCAACACTGGCTGAAAGCCGCCGCCGCGCGTTTGACCCACAGCGACAGCGCCCGGCGCGACGCGGAAATCCTGTTGGGTTTCGTGACCGGCAAGGCCAGAACCTTCCTGATGGCGTTCGGTGAAACCCTGCTGACGCCGCCGCAGCAACAGCAGCTGGAGACGCTGCTGGCGCGCCGCGAACGCGGTGAGCCGGTGGCCTATCTGGTGGGCGAGCGCGAATTTTGGTCGCTGCCGCTGTCGGTTTCACCCGCAACGCTGATCCCACGCCCGGATACCGAATGCCTGGTGGAGCTGGCGCTGGCGCGCCTGCCGCCGCAACCCTGCCACTTCCTCGATCTCGGCACCGGCACCGGCGCCATCGCGCTGGCGCTGGCCAGCGAGCGCCCGGACTGTTCGGCTATCGGCGTCGATGTGCAGCCGGAAGCGGTCGCGCTGGCGCAGCACAATGCGCACAAGCTGAAGATCGACAACGTCCGATTTCTACAGGGCAGCTGGTTTGCGCCGGTGGCGGGGCAACGCTTCGCGCTGATCGCCAGCAATCCGCCCTATATCGACGCCGCCGATCCGCATTTGTCGCAGGGCGACGTGCGCTTCGAGCCCGGCAGCGCGCTGGTCGCCGCCGATCGTGGGTTGGCGGATCTGGCCGCCATCGTGCGCCAGGCGCCGCACCATTTGCAGCCCCAGGGCTGGCTGCTGTTGGAACATGGCTGGCAGCAGGGCGAGAGCGTGCGTGCGCTGCTGCAGGCCGCCGGATTTTCCGCTGTCGCCACCCACCGTGATTATGGCGACAACGACCGCGTGACGCTCGGCCAATGGCCGGGATAAGCGCCTCTCATAATAACGACGCCCGAGCCATTTAAGGGAGCATCATGACTGCATACACCGCGTTGAAACATTTCCATTTGCTGACGGTCGCCATCAGTATTACCTTGTTTGTGCTGCGTTTCTTTTGGCAGTGGCGCCGCTCGCCGATCATGGGCCGCCGCTGGGTCAAGGTAGCGCCGCACCTGAACGACACGCTGCTGTTCGTCAGCGGCATCGCGCTGGTGGTGACGTTCGGGTTTTATCCGCTGCTGGGTATGGACTCATGGCTGACCGAGAAGCTGTTTGGCGTTATTATCTATATCCTGCTTGGCTACGTCGCATTGGGCAAGAAGACCAAAAGTCAGCGGCTGCGAACCGTGGCGTTCGTGCTGGCGTTGGGCTGCCTGTACCTGATAATTAAACTTGCCACGACGAAAATACCGTTTCTGATGGGATACCTATGAGTAGCATTGCTGATTTTGAATTTAACGCCTCGCCGCTGAGCGAAGGGGTGATCCTGGTGTCGCAGTCGGTGCGGCGCGATTTCCCGGTTGCCGACGTGGAGCGCAAGCTGCAACAGCTGGTGGACGAAGCGCGCGCGGCGGTGCCGGTCGATATCACTCAGGAGCAGCAACTGGATGCGCTCATCGAACTGTTTTACAAGACCTGGGGATTCGGCGGCGCCAGCGGCGTGTACCGCCTGTCGGACGCCATCTGGCTGGACAAGGTGCTGGAAGCGCGGCAGGGCACGCCGGTCTCGCTGGGCACTATCTTCCTGCATATCGCCAACGCGCTGGATCTGCCGCTGCTGCCGGTGATTTTCCCCACTCAGCTGATCCTGCGCGCCGACTGGCTGGACGAAGAGCTGTGGCTGATCAACCCGCTGAACGGCGAAACCCTGAGCGAACACCAGCTGGAAGTGTGGATCAAGGGCAACCTGGGGCTGGGCGCCGAGCTGGAAGACGACGATCTCGACGAGTCGGAGAACATCATGGTGGTGCGCAAGATGCTCGATACGCTGAAGGCCGCCCTGATGGAAGAAAAGCAGCTGGAGATGGCGCTGCGCACCAGCGAAACGGTGCTGTGCTTCGATCCGGAAGATCCGTACGAGATCCGCGACCGCGGGCTGATTTACGCCCAGCTGGAGTGCAACCATATCGCGATCTCCGACCTCAACTATTTTGTCGAGCAGTGTCCTGAAGACCCGGTCAGCGAAGTGATCAAAGTACAGATCCACTCGATTGAGCCGAAACAGGTGACGCTGCATTAATTCAATGACTCCGTGCAGTTTGCAAGGCGACGGTTACAACCTTAACAAAGGCGAAAGCATGAAACAGAAAGTGGTTAGCATTGGCGATATCGACGTAGCAAACGATCTGCCGTTTGTGCTGTTTGGCGGTATGAACGTGCTGGAATCGCGCGATCTGGCGATGAGCATCTGCGAACACTACGTCACCGTGACGCAAAAACTGGGCATCCCTTACGTATTCAAAGCCTCTTTCGACAAGGCCAACCGTTCTTCCATCCACTCGTACCGCGGTCCGGGCCTGGAAGAAGGGATGAAGATCTTCGAAGAGTTGAAAAAAACCTTCGGCGTGAAAATCATCACCGACGTGCATGAAGCGGCGCAGGCGCAGCCGGTTTCCGAAGTGGTTGACGTGATCCAGCTGCCGGCCTTCCTGGCGCGTCAGACCGATCTGGTGGAAGCGATGGCGAAAACCGGCGCGGTGATCAACGTCAAGAAGCCGCAGTTCGTCAGCCCGGGGCAGATGGGCAACATCGTCGACAAGTTCAAAGAAGGCGGCAACGATCAGGTGATCCTGTGCGATCGCGGCAGCAACTTCGGCTATGACAACCTGGTGGTCGACATGCTGGGCATCAACGTGATGAAGAACGTGACCGGCGGCCATCCGGTGATCTTCGACGTGACCCACGCGCTGCAGACCCGCGATCCGTTCGGCGCCGCGTCCGGCGGCCGCCGCGCTCAGGTGGCCGAGCTGGCGCGCGCCGGTATGGCGGTTGGCCTGGCCGGCCTGTTCCTCGAAGCGCACCCGGATCCGAAAAACGCCAAGTGCGACGGCCCGTCTGCGCTGCCGTTGGACAAGCTGGAGCCGTTCCTGGCGCAGATGAAAGCCATCGACGACCTGGTGAAGAGCTTCCCGGAGCTGGATACCAGCAACTAAGCGTTCGTCGCCATAAAAAAAAGCCCGACTCGTCGGGCTTTTTTACGTTTAGGCGCCGGTGGCCGCCAGCGCTTCCGGCAGCGTCGGGTAGAACTGCAGGCGGCCCTCGATCGGCTGCACCCGCGCACGCGCCAGGGTTTTCAGCGGCTGGAACGGCACGTCGGTGATCACCAGCTTTTTGTCTGCCGGCAGCACGTCGATAAAGCGCCGCAGGGCGCTCAGGCCGCCGGCATCGAGCACCGGAACCGCATCCCATTGCAGCACGATCGTGCGGTAGCCTTCGCTGCGCGCCAGCAGTTCGGTAAAGATGCGCTCGGCGGCGGCGAAGAACAGCGGGCCGTTCACCCGCAGCACCAGGCGGCCGTCGCCGGCGCTCAGCTCACTCAGCCGCGTCATGCGGGCGATGCGGCGCATAAACAGCAGCGACGCCAGCACGATGCCCACGGTAATGGCGATCACCATATCGAACAGCACCGTCAGCGACATGCACAGCAGCAGCACCAGAATGTCGTCCTTCGGCGCCCGGCGCAGCAGATAAATCACCTTGTGCGCCTCGCTCATGTTCCAGGCGACCATCAGCAGCAGCGCCGCCATCGCCGCCAGCGGCAGGTAAGAGAGCCACGGTGCCAATACCAGCAGCGCCAACAGCACCAGCAGCGCGTGGATGATGGCGGACACCGGCGAAGTGGCGCCGGCGCGCACGTTGGCCGCCGAACGGGCAATCGCGGCGGTGGCGGTAATGCCGCCGAAGAACGGCGCGATGATGTTACCCGCACCCTGGCCGATCAGCTCGCTGTTCGAGTTGTGCTTCTTGCCGGTCATGCCGTCGAGCACCACGGCGCACAGCAGCGATTCGATCGCGCCGAGCATCGCCATCGAAAACGCCGCCGGCAGCAGGGCGGAAACGGTTTGCCAGCTCAGGGTGAACGGCTGCCCGCCGCCGCCCGGCAGATCCCAGGGCAGCAGCAGCTGCGGCAGGATCGGCGGGATGCCCTGGCCGCTGCTGCCGTCGGCCAGCAGGTAGCTGAAGCGCGAGCCGATGGTTGCCACCGGGTGGTCAAACAGCGCCAGCAGCCCCATCAGCGCGGTGCCCGCCAGCAGCGCCGGCAGGTGGCCCGGCACCCGCAGGCCGAGCTTGGGCCAGAAGATCAGGATCAGGAGCGTCACCGCGCCGATCAGGGTATCGCCGAAATCCAGCGTTGGCAGCGCCTGCAGCAGGGCGTACAGCTTGCCGACGTAATTTTCCGGCGTGTGCGCCAGCTGCAGGCCGAAGAAGTCCTTGATCTGCATGGTGGCGATGGTGATGGCGATACCGGAGGTAAAGCCGAGCGTCACCGGCAGCGGAATGTACTCGATCAGCCGGCCAAAGCGCGCCAGCCCCATCAGCAGCAGAAACACCCCGGAGATCAGCGTGGCGACCAGCAGGCCGGCCAATCCGAACTGCTGCGAAACCGGATACAGGATCACCACGAAGGCGGCGGTGGGGCCGGAGACGCTGTAGCGCGAACCGCCGCTGACGGCGATGACGATCCCGGCGATGGCGGCGGTATACAGGCCGTACTGCGGCGGCACGCCGCTGGCGATCGCCAGCGCCATCGCCAGCGGGATGGCGATAATACCGACCGTCACCCCGGCGATAGCGTCTTTCAGCAACCGCGCCAGGCTATAAGGTTCCCGCCAGCAGGCGTCTATCAGCGCGCTGAAGGGGCGAATTTTGTTTATTTCATGCGTTTTCATCTACGGTGCGTACCAAATCTTCAAAAGTGAAAGGAATGGCGGGCCCGATGAGGTCCGTCTTGTCACGTGACAGATACCATACGCCTTTTGTTCAGCGGATTACCAGACCTGTGTCAATTTGGCGCAGGAAATCAGAGAGTCGCCCTTTTGTTTGGCGCTAAATGCGGATAACAGATAAGTCAGCCGCAGATTCTGCGGCTGAAAAGGAAAGGAATAATCAAGGTTTTAACGGCTAGTGGAGCGCGGGCAGGGATAAGCCGAGAAAGTGGGCTAAAGTGCTTACCAGCAGCTGGTGATCTTCCTTCTGCGGCGCGCCGGAAATGCTGATGCTGCCGACGCAGCCGAGGCCGGCCAGGGTGAGCGGGAAGGCGCCGCCGTGCACCGAATAGTCGCGCACGCTCAGCCCGTAGCGCTCTTCCAGCGACGTTTGCCGCTGCTGCAGGCGCAGGCCGATGGCGTAAGAGCTTTTGTGAAAATGATTCACCAGATTGCGCTTGCGCCGTACCCAGTCGGCGATGTCTGGTGTGGCGCTCGGCATGGCGTAATAAAACAGCGTCTGCCCGGCCAGTTGGATCTCGATAGCGATGCTCAGGCCGCGCCGCTCGGCGGCGGTTTTCAGCGCCGCGCCCAGCTCCCAGGCGGTGGCGGCGTCAAAATGGGTAAAGGCCAGCGTCGCTTCCTGTTCGCTGAGCGCCTGCAGTTCATCGTCGATATTCATGTGGTTCTCCCCCGATAACACAAAGCACAGAGTAGCCTGAAGCGCGCATCGTGAGATAGACGGCTTGGCGATAAGATAGAACTGCTACTCTATTAATAGACTGTGTAAAATAGCCGCCGCCGAAGCGGAGACGACAGGGATGCGTTATTCAACGTCTGCATATCAACCCCTGGCGATCCCGAGGAGCCGCTGACTATTTATGACCTACATTGCGTCCATTCCCGCCATTTACAGCGACGCCTGCATCACCTACGCCACGCTGTCGGTAAGCTATTTCGTTCTCAGTAAAAATGCGCCGTTCTCCTATCGCTCTGCGCTGTGGAAGCGCGTCGTATTCGGCCTGTTGGCCGGGGTGGCGGTGCTGTATTTAAGCCAGGACCGGCTGGAGCTGACCGATAAGGTGCACTACAGCTTTTCGATGATTCCGATGATCCTGGTGACTTTTTTCGGCGGCGGTATCAGTGGGCTGGTGAGCTTTTTGTTCGCCATGGCGCTGACCGGCGGTTTCACCGTCGATAACCTGTTTATCGCCTCAATCCTGGTGCCGTTGCTGCTGTCGCGCGTGTGGCTGAAGAAATCCCACTGGGTGTTTTACCTGACGATCGGCGCCATCGCACTGTATCGCATCGCGGTGGTGTGGCTGCTGGTGGACATGAGCGGGCTATGGCTGGACGTGTTGCTGTACCAGGCGGTTTCCGCGCTCTGCCTGGCGATTTGCTACCATGCGCTGAATTTCAAAGAGCGCCACATCTACGCCTATTTCGCGATGCGCGCCCGCGCCACGACCGACAGCCTGACCCATATCAACAACCGCGCCAGCGTCGATTACCACCTGATGCTGCAGCGCGCCGAACGCCGCCCGTGCGGGCTGATGATCCTCGATCTGGATGATTTCAAAAAGATCAATGACACCTACGGCCACCCGGCCGGCGACGTGCTGCTGGCCAGCGTCGGCCGGCTGCTGCAAAACAGCGTGCGCAACGAGGACTTCGTCGGGCGTTACGGCGGCGAGGAGTTTATGGTGATCACCGCCAGCTACGATCCGCTGGTCATCGGTGGGGTGGCGGAGCGCATTCGCAGCGCGGTGGAGAGCTCGACGTTCTTGCTGAATGCCCACGATGAAGCGCACATCACGCTGTCGATCGGCGTGTCGCTGTATCTGCCCGGCATGACGCTGGACAAGGCGATCGCCATGACTGACGAAGCGTTATATGAGGCGAAGCGCAGCGGTAAAAATCGGGTGGTGGCCAGCCGCGTGATGCAGCTGGCGCCGCTGGGCGCCGGTTTCCCGCGCGAATAAGCCGCCTCCCGCCGCGCCGGCGGGAGGCGTTGGCTCAGGCCGCCAGCGTGTGTTCGCGGAAGGCGTCCAGCAGATCTTCGGTGAACGTCAGGCGTTTCTGGCGGTCGGCCAAATCGAGCGTGAACTTCAGCTTGCTCGGGCCGTCCAGGCGGTAAACCTGCGGATTGCCCTGCAACAGGCCGATCAGATAACCGGGATCGACGCGGTTGTTGTCGCCGAACTCGATAAAGCCGCCGCGCTCGTTGCTCTCGATGCGTTTGATGCCCAGCTTCTGTGCATGCAGGCGCAGCGCCGCGCACTGCAACAGGTTGCGCGCCGCGTCCGGCAACTGGCCGAAGCGGTCGATCAGCTCGACTTTCAGCTCGTCCAGCTCGCCGTCGCTCTTCGCGCTGGCGATACGCTTGTACAGCGACAGACGGGTATTGACGTCGGGAATGAAATCTTCCGGCAGCAGCGCCGGCATGCGCAGTTCCACCTCGGTCTGGCTGCTGGTGAGATCTTCCAGCGACGGTTCGCGGCCGTTTTTCAACGCATCGACGGCGCTTTCCAACAGCTCCATGTAGAGTGAGAAACCGACGGTGGTCATCTGGCCGCTCTGGTCTTCGCCCAGCAGTTCGCCGGCGCCGCGGATCTCCAGATCGTGGGTCGCCAGCGCGAAACCGGCGCCGAGATCTTCCAGCGATGCGATGGCTTCGAGCCGTTTATGGGCATCGGTGCCCATGGCTTTCGGGTTCGGCGTCAGCAGATAGGCGTAAGCCTGGTGGTGCGACCGCCCGACGCGGCCGCGCAGCTGGTGCAGCTGCGCCAGGCCGAAGCGATCGGCCCGCTCGATGATGATGGTGTTGGCGCTGGGGATATCGATGCCGGTCTCGATGATGGTGGTGCACACCAGCACGTTGAAGCGTTGGTGGTGGAAATCGTTCATCACCCGTTCCAGATCGCGTTCGCGCATCTGGCCGTGGCCGATGGCGATGCGCGCTTCCGGCACCAGTTCCGCCAGGCGCTGCGCCGCTTTCTCGATGTTTTCCACGTCGTTGTAGAGGTAGTAAACCTGGCCGCCGCGTAGCACTTCACGCAGGATCGCCTCGCGCACCACCAGGCTGTCGTATTCGCGCACGAAGGTCTTCACCGCCAGCCGGCGAGCCGGCGGGGTGGCGATGATCGACAGATCGCGCATGCCGCTCATCGCCATGTTCAGGGTACGCGGGATTGGCGTGGCGGTCAGCGTCAGGATATCGACGTCGGCGCGCATCGCCTTGATGCGTTCTTTATGGCGCACGCCGAAGCGGTGTTCTTCATCGACGATCAGCAGCCCCAGGTCTTTCCAGCGCAGATCGCTCTGCAACAGCTTGTGGGTGCCGATGATGATGTCCACTTTGCCTTCGGCCGCGTCGTCCAGCACCTGCTGCTGCTCTTTGGCGCTGCGGAAGCGCGACATCATTTCGATGCGGATCGGCCAGGTGGCGAAGCGATCGCGGAAGTTGTCGAAGTGCTGCTGCGCCAGCAGGGTGGTCGGCACCAGCACCGCCACCTGCTTACCGTTTTCCACCGCCAGGAAGGCGGCGCGCATCGCCACTTCGGTTTTGCCGAAGCCGACGTCGCCGCACACCAGGCGGTCCATCGCCAGCGGCTGGCACATGTCGCTCAGCACCGCGTTGATCGCCTGTTCCTGATCCGGCGTGGTTTCGAACGGAAAGCTCTGGCAGAACAGCTGATACTGTTCGCGATTGTGTTTGAAGGCGAAACCGGCCTTGGCGGCGCGCTGGGCGTAGATATCCAGCAGCTCCGCCGCCACGTCGCGCACGCGCTCGGCCGCTTTCTGCCGCGCGCGCGTCCAGGCGTCGCCGCCCAGCTTGTGCAGCGGGGCGTTTTCGTCCGCGCCGCCGGCGTAGCGGCTGATCAGATGCAGCGAAGAAACCGGCACGTACAGCTTGTCCTCACCGGCGTAGGAGAGGATCAGGTACTCGGCCTTGATGCCGCCGGCCTCCAGCGTGGTCAGGCCGACGTAGCGGCCGACGCCGTGCTCCAGATGCACCACCGGCTGGCCGGGATGCAGCTCCGCCAGGTTGCGGATCAGGGTATCGGTATTGATGGTGCGCCGGTTGTCCTGCCGGCGGCGGCTGACGCGCTCGCCGAGCAGATCGCTTTCGCAGATCAGCGCCCGCTGGCGCAGGCCGTCGAGGAAGCCGTGTTCGGCGGCGCCGACCATCATGTAACGGCCCGCCGTTTCCGCCTGATCGAGGCGCTGAATCAGCGCCGGCGCCAGCTTGATGCGGCCGAGCAGATCCTGCAGCGTTTCACGCCGCCCCTCGCTCTCGACGGAGAAAATCACGCTGCCGTCGAAGCCTTCGATAAAGCGCCGCAGGTTATCCAGCGGGGATTTATGCTGCGCTTGCACCGCCAGATCGGGCAGGGCATGGTAGTCCAGATTGGTATTGCCGGCCTTGGCCGGCAGCTCATCGGTTTTCAGCGCGATGCGCGGCCAGGCCTTCAGCTCGCCGAACAGCGCGTCGACGCGCAGCCACAGCGTATCCGGCGCCAGCAGCGGGCGCATCGGATCGACGCGGCGGCTTTCGTAACGCTGGCTGACGTCCTGCCAGAAGCGCTCGGCGGCGCCCTCCAGATCGCCGGTGTTGACGATCAGCGTATTGGCCGGCAGGTAGCTGAACAGCGACGGCAGCGGCTGGCTGAAGAACAGCGGCTGCCAGTATTCGATGCCGGCTGGCCAGGCGCTTTTGCTGACCTGCTGATAGATGTGCTCGGCGTCGCGGCGCACCTCAAACTGCTCGCGCCACTGGCTGCGGAACAGCTCGATGGCGTTTTTGTCGGTGGGGAACTCGTGGGCCGGCAACAGATTGATGGCCTCGACTTCGCTCAGCGTGCGCTGGCTATCGACGTCGAAGATGCGCAGGCTGTCGATTTCGTCATCGAAGAAGTCGATGCGGTAAGGCTCATCGCTGCCCATCGGGTAAAGATCGAGCAACGCGCCGCGGGTGGCGAATTCGCCGTGCTCCATCACCTGATCGACGCTGCGGTAACCGGCCTGTTCCAGCTGCGCGCGCAGCTTGTCGCGCGACAGGCGCTGGCCTTTCTTCATCACCAGCGCGTGGCCGTGCAGGAACTCGTGCGGGCAGACGCGCTGCATCAGGGTGTTGACCGGCAGAATAATCACGCCGCGCGCCATGGTCGGCAGGTGATACAGGCTCGACAAACGATCCGAGATGATTTCCTGATGCGGCGAGAAGCTGTCGTACGGCAGGGTTTCCCAGTCGGACAGCGTGGTCACCATCTGGTCGGTGAACTGCTGGATCTCGTCGCGCAGCCGCAGGGCGTTCTGCATGTCCGGCGCGATCAGCATCACCGGGCCAGGGTGGCGTTCGACGATCTCGGCGCACTCCACGGCGCAGGCCGCGCCGGTCAGTTGCCCCAGCTGGCGCAGATCGCCCGCGCGATCGGGCAGAGAATAACGGGGGGATGAGGAACGGTTACGGCTATCGGAAGTGCTCATTCAGGTATCTTTAATCAATGTGTTAGAGGGCGTTCCGGCACGGATAACCCAGCGCCTTTATGCTGTTTATAGTAGCCCAGCGGCCGCCAAACTGACACAGCAAAAAGCGCTATACCCTGATGTTCCGCCTGTTATTTAACCGATGCGCCGCGTTAATTTTCGCCGGCCAGGGCGAGATAGTGCGCAATCTTGTCGACGTCGAGGTTGCCGCCGCTGACGATAACGCCGACCTTTTTACCGCGCAGATCGAGCAGGCCGTTCATCGCCGCCGCGGCCGCCAGGCAGCCGGTCGGCTCAACCACCATTTTCATCCGCTCCATAAAGAAGCGCATTTGCCGACACAGCTGGGCGTCGCTGACCGTCAGAATGCCTTCGACATAGGCCTGAATGATCGGGAAGGTCAGCTGCCCGACCTGTTGGGTCTGCGCGCCGTCGGCAATGGTTTTCGGCACCGGGATGTGCACCGGTTCACCGCGCTGAAAGGCTTGCTGAACGTCGTTGCCGGCTTCAGGCTCGACGCCGAACACGCGGCAGCCCGGCGACCAGTGATGCGCCGCTACCGCGCTGCCGGCCAGCAGGCCGCCGCCGCCGGTGCACACCAACAGCAGATCCAATGGCCCGGTCTCTTCAAACAGCTCCTTGGCGGCGGTGCCCTGGCCGGCGATCACCTGCGGATAATCGTACGGTGGCACCAGCGTCAGGCCCCGCTCTGCGGCCAGGCGTCGGGTGATTTCTTCACGATCTTCGCTGTGGCGCTGATAGATGACCACGTTGGCGCCGTAGCCGCGCGTCGCCGCCAGCTTGGCCGCAGGGGCGTCATGGGGCATTACGATGGTGGCGCTAACGCCCAATTCGTGCGCCGCCAGCGCCATCGCCTGTGCGTGGTTGCCGGATGAAAAGGCGATTACCCCGGCCCGACGCTGCTCTGCGCTGAGTTGCGCGATGGCGTTATAGGCGCCGCGAAATTTGAAGGCGCCGATGCGCTGAAAATTCTCGCACTTGAAGAACAGCTGCGCGCCGGCGATCTGGTTGGCCTGGCGCGAAGTCATGACCGGCGTGCGCAGGGCATGCCCGGCGATAACGTCGGCGGCGGTGGCAATATCGGAGGCGGTGATGCAGCGTGGGACTGAACTCATGGCGACCTCGCACAGGTAAGTGATGGACGATACATTGCTTGGTGTGGATTTTTAATTTACTCTTTGTAAAGTTATTGTCAAATGGTTAACTTAATGAGCGATCTCAGGCAGGAAAATGCGCTGTTGCTGCGCGAAGCGGAAAAAATTGTTCAGGCGTTGGGCGTGATGTTCGCGCCCGGTTGCGAAGTGGTGCTGCACGATCTGACCCAGCCCGATCGCGCCATTGTCGCCATCGCCAACAATCTATCCAACCGCCGCATCGGCGACGCCGCGACGGAAATGGGGCTGGAGCGCATCGCGTCGCCGGAGTTTCCAGACGTGGTGCAGAACTACGCCAGCGTGTTTCCGGACGGGCGCCCGGCCAAGAGCACCTCGATCGGCCTGCGCAATAGCCAGGGCCGCTTTGTGGCGGCGATTTGCCTCAATCTGGATGTGTCTATCTTCAACAGCGTCACCGCTATCCTGCAGCAGCTGACGGCGGTGGTGCAAAGCGCCGCGCCGCAGGCGGCGGAGATTGCACGCTCGCTGTCGGACATCGCCGCGGCGATCAACGCGTTCGCCGCGTCGCATGCCACCCAGCCGCGCGCTTTGTCTTCCGAACAGCGGTTTCAGGTGGTGCAACAGCTGAAGCAGCAAGGGTATTTGCAACTGCGCGGCGCGGCCACCATGGTGGCCGAAGCGCTCGGCATCTCGCGGGTGTCGGTCTATAACCTGCTCAAGCGAGACGCCGGATGAGGGGCCGCCCGGCGCAATAAAAGGCCGCCGGGTGTTCCCTAAACGAGGGAGAGCCTTTATTATCCATGATCACTTTGCTTAAGCCACGGCTATCAAACGGATTTCATGTATCAACCTGTCGCGTTATTCATTGGCCTGCGCTACATGCGCGGGCGAGCCTCAGACCGCTTCGGGCGGTTTGTTTCCTGGCTTTCCACCATCGGCATTACGCTGGGGGTGATGGCGTTGGTCACCGTGCTGTCGGTGATGAACGGTTTCGAAAAGGATCTGGAGAACAACATCCTCGGCCTGATGCCGCAGGCATTGGTTACCAGTCCGCAAGGATCGGTCAACCCGCAGCAGCTGCCGGCCTCCGAGGTGCAGAAGCTGCAGGGCGTCACGCGCGTCGCACCGCTGACCACCGGTGACGTGGTGCTGCAAAGCGCCCGCAGCGTGGCGGTCGGGGTGATGCTCGGCGTCAATCCCGACGAAGCCGATCCGCTGACCCCGTATCTGGTCAACGTCAAGCAGCAACAGCTGCAGCCGGGCCAATACAACATCATCATCGGCGAACAGCTGGCGGGGCAACTCGGCGTCAAGCGCGGCGATTCGCTGCGCGTGATGGTGCCGAGCGCCAGCCAGTTCACACCGATGGGCCGCATTCCCAGCCAGCGCCTGTTCACCCTTATCGGCACGTTCCACGCCAACAGCGAGGTGGACGGCTATCAACTGCTGGTCAACCAACAGGACGCTTCGCGCCTGATGCGCTACCCGGCCGGCAACATCACCGGCTGGCGCCTGTTCCTGCAGCAGCCGCTGGCGGTCGATACCCTCAGCCAACAGGCGCTGCCGGCGGGCACGGTCTGGAAAGACTGGCGCGATCGCAAGGGCGAGCTGTTCCAGGCGGTGCGCATGGAGAAAAACATGATGGGGCTGCTGCTCAGCCTGATCGTGGCGGTGGCGGCGTTTAACATCATTACGTCGCTCGGCCTGCTGGTGATGGAAAAGCAGGGCGAGGTCGCCATTCTGCAGACCCAGGGGCTGACTCGCCGCCAGATCATGTCGGTGTTTATGGTGCAGGGCGCCAGCGCCGGCATCATCGGTTCGCTGCTCGGCACGCTGCTCGGCGTGCTGCTGGCCACCAACCTGAATAACCTGATGCCGATCCTCGGCGCCTTGATCGACGGCGCTTCGCTGCCGGTGGCGGTCGATCCGCTGCAGGTAACGGTCATCGCCGTGGTGGCGATGGCGGTTTCCTTGTTGTCAACGCTTTATCCTTCATGGCGCGCTGCCGCCGTACAACCCGCTGAGGCTTTACGTTATGAGTAACCATCTTTTGCTGCAGTGTGACAACCTGTGCAAGACCTATCAGGAAGGCAATCTGCACACCGACGTGCTGCGCAATGTCAGCTTTGCCATGCAGCAGGGCGAGATGATGGCGATCGTCGGCAGCTCGGGTTCCGGCAAGAGTACCCTGTTGCACCTGCTGGGCGGGTTGGACTCACCGACCTCCGGCGAGGTGATCTTCAAGGGCGAATCGCTGAACGCCATGTCTTCGGCGGCCAAGGCCGAGCTGCGCAACCGCCAGCTGGGCTTCATCTATCAGTTTCACCATCTGCTGCCGGACTTCACCGCGCTGGAAAACGCCGCCATGCCGCTGCTGATCGGCGGCGCCAAGCCGGCGCAGGCGCAGGAGAAGGCGCGGGAGATGCTGGCGGCGGTCGGGCTGGAAAAACGCAGCAAGCACCGCCCGTCCGAGCTCTCCGGCGGCGAGCGTCAGCGCGTGGCGATCGCGCGCGCGCTGGTCAACAACCCGGCGCTGGTGCTGGCGGACGAACCGACCGGTAACCTGGACAAACGCACCGCAGACAGCATCTTCGATCTGCTGGGCGAGCTGAACGTGCGTCAGGGCACCGCTTTTCTGGTGGTGACGCACGATCTGCTGCTGGCCAAGCGCCTGAGCCGCCAGCTGGAAATGGCCGACGGCCACCTGCAGGCGCAGCTGACCCTGATGGGGGCCGAGTAATGGCGGGAGCCTCACTGTCCTTCCTGACGGCCCTGCGTTTCAGCCGCGGCCGTAAACGCGGCGGCATGGTGTCGCTGATCTCGGTCATCTCCACCATCGGCATTGCGCTAGGGGTGGCGGTGCTGATCGTCGGCCTGAGCGCGATGAACGGCTTTGAGCGCGAGCTGAAGAACCGAATTCTGGCGGTGGTGCCGCACGGCGAACTCGAGCCGGTCAATCAGCCGTTCAGCGGCTGGCCGTCGATTCTGCAGCGGGTGGAAAAGGTGCAGGGCATTGTGGCCGCCGCGCCGTACATCAACTTTACCGGCCTGATGGAGAACGGCGCGCAGCTGCGCGCGGTGGAAGTCAAAGGCGTTGATCCGCAGCAGGAGAGCCGACTGAGCGCGCTGCCGCAGTATGTGCAGGGTGACGCCTGGGCCAACTTCAAGCCCGGCGAGCAGCAGGTGATCCTCGGTAAGGGCGTGGCCGACGCGCTGGGCGTCAAGCAGGGCGCCTATGTGACGGTGATGATCCCCAACAGCGACCCGGAAATGAAGCTGCTGCAGCCGAAGCGCATCCGTCTGCACGTGACCGGCATTTTGCAGCTCAGCGGCCAGCTCGATCACAGCCTGGCGCTGGTGCCGCTGGCCGATGCGCAGCAGTATCTCGACATGGGTGACAGTGTCACGGGTATCGCTCTCAAGATGAACGACGTGTTCGCCGCCAATAAACTGGTGCGCGACGCCGGCGAAGTGACCAATTCTTATATCTACATCAAAAGCTGGATCGGCAAGTACGGCTACATGTATCGCGATATCCAGATGATCCGCGCCATTATGTACCTGGCGATGGTGCTGGTGATCGGCGTGGCCTGCTTCAACATCGTGTCCACGCTGGTGATGGCGGTGAAAGACAAAAGCGCCGACATCGCGGTGCTGCGCACCCTGGGCGCCAAAGACGGCTTTATCCGCGCCATCTTCATCTGGTATGGGCTGCTGGCCGGGCTGCTGGGCAGCCTGAGCGGCGTGGTGATCGGGGTGATCGCCTCGCTGCAGCTGACCAACATCATCCGGGGCATCGAGAAACTGGTCGGCCACTCCTTCCTGTCGGGCGATATCTACTTCATCGACTTCCTGCCTTCCGAGCTGCACTGGCTGGACGTGCTGATCGTGCTGGCAACCGCCATCGTGCTGAGCCTGTTGGCCAGTTGGTATCCGGCCAGGCGCGCCAGCCGCATCGACCCGGCGCGGGTGCTGAGCGGACAATAAAACCCACGGGGAGGCAGCGATGCCGCCCCGTTTTTTTAGCCTGGGGATGGGTTATGTACTACGGTTTCGATATGGGCGGCACCAAGATTGAGCTGGGGGTGTTCGACGACCACCTGCAGCGCATTTGGCAAAAGCGGGTGCCGACGCCGCGTGAAGATTACCGGCAGCTGCTGGCCACGCTGTGCGATCTGACCCTTGAGGCGGATGCGTTTTGCGGCCGGCGCGGCAGCGTCGGCATCGGCATCCCGGGCCTGCCCAACGACGATGACGGCACGCTGTTTACCGCCAACGTGCCGGCGGCGATGGGGCGGCCGCTGCCGCGCGATCTGGCGGCGCTGATCGGGCGCGAGGTGCGGGTCGATAACGACGCCAACTGCTTTGCGCTGTCGGAGGCCTGGGACGACGAGTTTCGCCGCTACCCGACGGTGCTGGGCATCATCCTCGGCACCGGCGTAGGCGGTGGGCTGATCGTCGACGGCAAGACGGTGCCAGGGCGTAACTATATTGCCGGCGAGTTCGGCCATTTGCGCCTGCCGGTGGACGCGCTCGAGGTCTTGGGGCGTGATGTGCCTCGCGTTGCCTGCGGGTGTGGCCATCAGGGTTGCATTGAAAATTACATATCGGGCCGCGGTTTCGAATGGATGTATGCCCATTTCTATGGCCGGCACTTGCCTGCCACCGAGATCATTGCGCATTATCAGGCGGGTGAGCCGCAGGCGGTGGCTCACGTTGACCGCTTTATGGACGTGCTGGCGATCTGCCTGGGCAACCTGCTGACGGTGCTGGATCCGCACCTGGTGGTGATCGGCGGCGGGCTGTCGAACTTCGACGCCATTTACCAGGCGTTGCCGCAGCGGCTGCCGGCGCACCTGCTGCGGGTGGCCCGGCTGCCGCGCATCGAGAAGGCGCGCTATGGCGACGCCGGCGGCGTGCGCGGCGCAGCGTTCCTCAATTTGGTAAACAGGGAAAAGTAAGGAGAGAGTTAATGCACACTCGCCATCGGCTGTGTCAGTTTCGCAAGAGTAAGCATGTGCTGCATCAGCGCTTTCGTTCACGCATTTTTCACCGTGACACCATGGCGGCGGCCGAGCTGAAAAAGCCGTTTGTGGTGGTGTTGACCGGGGCCGGCATTTCGGCCGAATCGGGCATTCGCACCTTCCGCGCCGCGGATGGGCTGTGGGAAGAGCACCGGGTGGAGGACGTCGCCACGCCGGAAGGTTTTCAGCGCGATCCGGCGCTGGTGCAGGCGTTTTACAACGAACGCCGCCGCCAGCTGCAGACGGAGGAGATCGCTCCGAATGCCGCGCACCGCGCGCTGGCGGATCTGGAAGAGTGGCTGGGGGACAACTTCCTGCTGGTCACGCAAAACATCGATAACCTGCATGAGCGCGCCGGCAGCAAGCGGGTGCTGCACATGCACGGCGAATTGCTGAAGGTGCGCTGCACCCAGTCGGGCCAGGTGTTCGAATGGCCCGGCGATCTCAGCGTTGACGACCGTTGCCACTGCTGCCAGTTCCCGGCGCCGCTGCGGCCGCACGTGGTGTGGTTCGGCGAGATGCCGCTGGGCATGGACGATATTTATCAAGCGCTGAGCAAGGCCGATTTCTTCGTCGCCATCGGCACCTCCGGCCACGTCTATCCGGCGGCCGGCTTCGTGCATGAGGCGCGGCTGGGCGGCGCCTACGCCATGGAGCTGAACCTGGAGCCGAGCCAGGTGGAGAGCCAGTTCGACGAGAAACACTACGGCCTGGCCAGCGAAGTGGTGCCGCGTTTTGTGCACAAATTCCTGGTGGGCAAGGTGGCGCGGGCCGACAGGCCCTGAGAAATGCATCAGGGCGCACTGCGCCCTGATGGGATGGCGGGGCGTGTTAGCGCCCGGCTTTCAGCTTTTGGAAGTAGCTTTCGTACAGCGTGCTGGCGTCGCCGACGTCGTTTTGCCACTCGCCGTGCTCAATCACCGCCTTATCCGGGTAGAGTGACTTGTCATTGGCGATCTCCGGCGACAGCAGCTTCTTCGCCGCCAGGTTCGGCGTCGGGTAACCGATGGTTTCCGCCACCTGCACCGCGATTTCCGGCCGTAGCAGGAAGTCGATCAGCTTCAGCGCCCCCTCGACGTTGCGCGCGTTGGCCGGAATGGCCAGGCTGTCCATCCAGAAGATCCCGCCTTCCTTCGGCCAGACGATCTCCAGCGGCGTGCCGGCCTGGCGCGCCACGAAGGCCGAACCGTTCCACACCATACCGACGTTGACTTCCCCTTCCATAAACGGGTTGCCCGGGTTGTCGGAGTTGAAGGCCAGCACGTTCGGCATCAATTTCTGCAGTTCGTGGTAGGCGGCTTCGATCTCTTTCGGGTCGGTGGTGTTGCCGGAATAGCCCAGCTTGAGCAGCGCCATCTGGAACACTTCGCGCGCGTCGTCGGTCAGCAGCAGGCGGCCTTTGTACTGCGGCTGCCACAGATCGGCCCAGGACGTGACGGTAGAGGGCTCCTGCGCATCGCTGTTAACGCCGATGGCGGTGGCGCCCCAGATGTAAGGGATGGAGTAGTCGTTATTAGGATCGAACGGCTTGTTCAGCAGGGCAGGATCGAGATCCTTGAAGTGGCTGAGCTTGCTCTTGTCGATTTTTTGCAGCATGCCTTCCTTGCTCATCTTGGCGATGAAGTAGGTGGAAGGCACCACCAGATCGTACGCGCCGTCTTTATAGGTCTTCAGCTTGGCATACATGCTTTCGTTGGATTCATAGGTGGAATAGATCACCTTGATGCCGGTTTCCTTGGTGAACTGCTCCAGCAGCCCCGGCGGGACGTATTCAGTCCAGTTATAGAAATACAGCGTTTTGCCGTCAGAGGCGTTTGCAGAGCAGAAACTCAGCGCCATCATCCCGGCTGCGAGCAGATGTGACCACTTTTTCATGCAGCGTATCCTTCAGCAGTAATGAGCCGAACCCGTATGGGCAAACCGTTTGGCGGCCGCGCCATACCCCAGAAAGGGGCCATTATAGGGGCCGAGGCGGGGTGGGTAAAGGCGGTTATCCCAGCGGCAAATCAGCGGGTTAACCGAGCCTGGCCGATCAAAAACGGCCGCAGTCACATCACTGCGGCGAATGAAAGAGGCGGGCGCCGCCGCGCCCGGCGGGAAGGGCTACTCGGCCTTGGGCGAGCGATCGCGCATCACCCACTGGCTGGCGATCACCAGCACCAGCGACAGCAGCAGCAAAATGGTGGCCAGCGCGTTGACCTCCGGCGAGACGCCGACTTTCACCATCGAATAGATCTTCAGCGGCAAGATTTCGTAGCTCGGCCCGGTGACGAAGGAGGAGACGACCACGTCGTCCATTGACAGGGTGAAGCTCAGCAGCCAGCCGGCCGCCACCGCCGGCATCGCCAGCGGCAGGATGATCTTGCGTAGAATGGTGAACTCGCTTGCGCCAAGATCGCGCGCGGCCTCCAGCATCTTCACGTCGAACCCTTTCAGGCGCGCGTAGACGGTCACCACCACGAACGGCAGGCAAAAGGTGATGTGCGAGAACAGCAGCGACCAGAAGCCGAGCGAAATGCCGAGCAGCATGAACAGCACCAGCAACGAGATGGCCATCACGATGTCCGGCGACATCATCACCACGAACAGCATGCCACCGACGAACGGCTTGCCGCGGAAGCGGTAACGGTACAGCGCCACCGCAGTCAGCGAGCCGATCAGCGTGGCGAAGGTGGCGGAGAGCACCGCCATGGTCAGCGAATGGCCGGCGGCCTGCAGCAGGCTGTCGTTATTCAGCAGCGTGCTGTACCACTTGGTGGTGGCTCCTTGCCAACTGATGCCGAAGCGCGAAGCGTTGAAGGAGTTGACGATCAGGATGACGATCGGGATATACAGGTAGGCGTATACCAGCGTCATAAAACCGCCGCGCAGCAGACGTCCGATCATGCCAGATCCTCCTTCTTGTTCAGCAGGCGGGCGGCCCGGTAATAGACCAGCAGCAACAGCCCCATCACCAGCGTCAGGCAGATGCTGGTAGCCGCGCCGAACGGCCAGTCGCGGATATTGAGGAACTGGCTTTTAATCACGTTGCCGATCAGCAGATTCTTGGCGCCGCCCATCAGATCGGCGACGAAGAACAGCCCCATCGCCGGCAGCACCACCAGCAGGCAGCCGGCGATAATGCCCGGCATGGTCAGCGGCACGATGATGCGGATAAAGGTCTGCAGCTTGCTGGCGCCGAGATCGCGCGCCGCCTCCAGGCAGGACTTATCGAGTTTTTCGATGCTGGAGTAGAGCGGCATCACCATAAACGGCAGCAGAATATACACCAGGCCGAGGATCACCGCTTCCGAGGTGTACATGATGCGCAGCGGCTTGTCGATGATGCCGATCCACAGCAGCGCGTCGTTGAGATAGCCGCGGGTGCTGAGAAACAGCTTCAGGCCGTAGATGCGGATCAGCGAGTTGGTCCAGAAGGGCACGATCAGCAGAAACAGCAGCAGCGGCCGCACCTTCTGCGGCAACCGCGCCAGGATAAAGGCGAACGGGTAGCCAATCACCAGGCAGCACAGGGTGGCGATCAGCGCCATGTTCAGCGAGTGCAGCAGCACCTGGGCGTACAATGGATCGAACAAGCGCCGGTAGTTATCCAGCGTGAACACCATCTGCACCAGATTGGCGTCGTCGCGGGTCAGGAAGCTGGTGGCGATGATCATCAGGTTCGGCATGAACACGAACAGCAGCAGCCAGGCGACGACGCCGACGATCACCACATTCTGGAAGACTTTACGCGATTTCTTCATCGGCCAGCACCACCTCCCAGCTTTCAACCCAGGTCACCGCCATCTTCTGATTGAGCGAGTGGTCGACGTCCGGATCGTCTTCATTGAAGAACTCGCTGACCATCACCGTTTTACCGCTCTCCAGCTCAACCACCGACTCCAGCGTCATGCCTTTGTAGTTGCGCTCGCGCACGTAGCCGATCAGCCCGTCGTGCTGCGCGCTGTCGTTCACTTCTTCTACCCGCAGATCCTCCGGGCGCAGCAGCACCTTCAGCTTTTGGCCCGGCTCTACCGGCAGATCGGCATAGATGTCGCACTCGCGGCCTTCGACGTTGGCGCGCACCCGCTGCGCATCGAGGCGCTGCAAGACCACCGCGTCGAAGATGTTGATCTCGCCGATAAAGCTGGCGACGAACAGGTTCTTCGGCTCTTCGTAGATCTCACGCGGCGTGCCGTCTTGCTCGATGCGGCCTTCACGCATCACCACGATGCGATCCGACATGGTCAGCGCTTCTTCCTGATCGTGGGTGACGAACACGAAGGTGATGCCCAGCTTGCGCTGCAGCGCCTTCAGCTCGTTCTGCATCTGTTTGCGCAGCTTGTAGTCCAGCGCCGACAGCGATTCGTCCAGCAGCAGCACCTTCGGCTTGTTGACCACTGCGCGGGCGATGGCCACGCGCTGCTGTTGGCCGCCGGAGAGCTGGCCCGGCCGCCGCTTGGCGAACGCATCCAACTGCACCATGCGCAGCGCCTCTTCGACGCGCGGCGTCAGTTCCGCCGCCGGCACCTTTTGCATGCGCAGGCCAAAGGCGACGTTGTCGAACACCGACATGTGCGGAAACAGGGCATAGCTCTGAAACACGGTGTTGACGTGGCGATGTTCGGCCGGAATGGCGGTGATGTCCTGGCCGTCGAGCACGATGCGGCCCCGATCGGCGTCTTCAAGACCGGCGATCAGGCGCAGCACCGTGGTTTTGCCACAGCCGGAGGGGCCGAGAATGGTGAGGAATTCGCCGTGGTTAATCGCCAGTTCGAGATCGGCAATGATGGTTTTGCCATCGAACGCTTTGCTCAGGGCATGCAGTTCAACAAGGGGAGTCAGAGAGGATGTCTCAGTCATTTATCGTATTACTCTATCCCGTGGGCTAATGCAGATAGAACCGCAACTGGAAAAGACTGCCGGAGCTTGCGGAATGCCCGCTGATCAAATGAAGCTCAAACCAGTTGCGCCAATGGAAATTTTTCGAGCGCGCATGATAGACGCTGAATGCCGGAATTGAAAGCCGATCCGGCCCAGATGCCGCGTTTTTCATCATGATAGCGACAAATGACCCTGTGATGACAGTGTTATTTCCCTCAGAAATCATCACAAAGATTAATGATATTGGCGAATTCTGGTTAAAAATGACCTGACGCAATATTTGATCCTGATCGGTTCCGCATAATGAAACGCGATATTCTGAGGGGCCGCTACCATGGACAAATTACTTGACCGCTTTTTCAACTACGTCTCTTTCGACACCCAGTCCAAAGCGAACGTAAAGCATGTGCCGAGCACCGACGGGCAGTTGAAGCTGGCGCGTGCGTTGCAGCAGGAAATGATCGCGCTCGGCTTCGAGCGGGTGTCGCTCAGCGAACACGGCTGCGTGATGGGCACCTGGCCGGGCAACGTCGCCTGGCCGGTGCCGGCGGTCGGTTTTATCGCCCATCTGGATACCTCGCCGGATTTCAGTGGCAAACACGTCAATCCGCAGATCGTCGAGAACTATCGCGGCGGCGACATCGCGCTCGGCATCGGTGATGAAGTGCTGTCGCCGGTGATGTTCCCGATCCTGCACCAGATGCTGGGACAGACCCTGATCACTACCGACGGCAAAACGCTGCTGGGCGCCGACGACAAGGCCGGCATCGCCGAGATCCTCACCGCCATGGTGCGCCTGCGTGCGCGCAAAGTCCCGCACGGCGACATCCGTGTGGCCTTCACCCCGGACGAGGAGGTGGGCAAGGGGGCGCAGCTGTTCGACGTGGCGGCCTTCAATGCCGAATGGGCTTACACCATGGACGGCGGCGGCGTCGGCGAGCTGGAGTGCGAGAACTTCAACGCCGCCTCGGTGACGATCAAAATCCTCGGCAACAGCGTGCACCCCGGCAGCGCCAAGGGCGTGATGGTCAACGCGCTGTCGCTGGCCACCCGCATTCATCAGGCGCTGCCGGCGGACGAATCGCCGGAGACCACCGAAGGCTACCAGGGCTTTTATCACCTCAGCAGCATCAAGGGCAGCGTAGAGCGCGCCGAAATGCACTATATCCTGCGCGACTTCGAGCGCGAGGGGTTTGAAGCGCGCAAGCGCAAGATGGTGGACATCGCCCGCGAGGTCGGCAAAGGCCTGCCGCGCGATTGCTATATCGAAGTGAGCATCGAAGACAGCTATTACAACATGCGCGAACAGGTGGCGGAGCACCCGCATGTGATCGCGCTGGCGCAGCAGGCGATGCGCGACTGCGACATCGAACCGGTGATGAAGCCGATCCGCGGCGGCACCGACGGCGCGCAGCTGTCGTTCCGCGGCCTGCCGTGCCCGAACCTGTTCACCGGCGGCTACAACTACCACGGCAAGCACGAATTCGTGACCCTGGAAGGCATGGAGCAAGCGGTGGCGGTGATCATGCGCATCGCGGCGCTGGCCGCCGAGCGGGCGCGGTAAACGGGACGCTTGCGATCGGCATAATCGCTTGCCGTAACAAGGCGTTGCTCATAGTGTGGAAGCCTATTCCCCACGCATAAGGACCGCATGATGAGCACCGAATACCGTATCGCCAGCCCGCATTTGGCGCAGTTCGTTCAGGCGATTTGGCGCCAGGCCGGCAGCACGGCGCGTGAAGCCGAGCTGGTGGCCGATCATTTGGTGCAGGCCAATCTGGCCGGGCACGACTCGCACGGCGTCGGCATGATCCCCAGCTACATGGCGTCGTTGGCGCAGGGGCAATTGCAGCTCAATCAGCATGCTGAGGTGGTGCGCGACGCCGGCGCGGTGCTGACGCTCGACGGTGCGCGCGGCTTCGGTCAGGTGGTGGCCAGCGAAGCGATGGCGCTGGGCATTGAACGCGCCGGCAAGCTGGGCCTGGCGGCGGTGGCGCTGCACAACGCGCACCATATCGGCCGTATCGGCCATTGGGCGGAGCAGTGCGCTCGCGCCGGTTTCATTTCGATTCACTTCGTCAACGTGGTGGGCGATCCGATGGTGGCGCCGTTCGGCGGCAGCGATCGTCGCTTCGGCACCAACCCGTTCTGCGCCATTTTCCCGCGGCCGGGCCGCACGCCGCTGCTGTTGGATTTTGCCACCAGCGGTATCGCCTTCGGCAAGACCCGGGTGGCCTATAACAAAGGGCTGTCGGTGGCGCCGGGCTATCTGATCGACGAACACGGGCAGCCGACCACCGAACCGAAAGTGATGCACGAAGCGCCGTTCGGTTCGCTGCTGCCGTTCGGCTTGCACAAAGGCTATGCGCTGGCGGCGATGTGCGAAATCCTCGGCGGCGCGCTCTCCGGCGGCCGCACCACCCACGACGCCACGCTGAAAGCCGACAGCGACGCCATCTTCAACTGCATGACGACCCTGATCCTCGATCCTCAGGCCTTCGACGCCCCGCAAATGCAGGCCGAAGCCGAAGCCTTTATCGGCTGGGTGAAAGCTTCGCCGCCGAGCGGCGAACAGCCGATCGCCGTCCCGGGAGAGTGGGAAGAGGCCAACCGCGCTGCGCGGCTGGAGCAGGGCATCCCGATCGATGCCAATACCTGGCGGCAGATTTGTGCTGCGGCGGAGCAGGCGGGCATGGCGGCGGGGGAACTGGCGGATTATCGCGCGCAGGCGCGGCAGGCATAAAAAAAGCCACCCGGCAGGGTGGCTTGTTCGCGTGAAGGCAATCAGTCGTTAAAGTACCAATACCCGCTGTTGACCAGCGCGGTCAGCAGCGCCAGGAACGACGGGTCGTCTACCGCGTCGCCGAGCAGGGCGGCATCGACGCTAAAGTTTTGGCACAGGGCGTCTGCGGCCTGCAGCTGGTCGGTGTCGATCAGCTCGCCGTTGACGAAGCAGCGATCGCCGACGCGCAGCACGCGCAACCCACCCAAGCGCTGCAGCGCTTCACCCTGTTGCAGCAGCTCGTAGATTTCCCCGGCCTGATACGGTGGCTCCGGCGGCGCCAGATCCAGCTCGTGGCGCGACTGGGAGATGAACTCGCCGAACCAGTGCTGGAAGTGTTCCGGCTGTTGCACCAGATCCAGCATCATCTGCCGTAAGGCGTCCACTTCCTGCGGCAGGATCTCCGCCGGGTGTTCGCGCAGTTTAACGTCCGGATCGCCGTAGCGCTTGCTGCCGAGCTCGCGCGCCAGCACGTAGTCGGCGAAGCCGCTCACCAGCTCGCGGCCGTTCGGCGCGCGGAAGCCCACCGAGTAGTTGAGCGCGTTTTCCAGCGCGTAGCCTTCATGCGGGAAGCCCGGCGGAATATAGAGAATGTCGCCCGGTTCCATCTCTTCGTCGATGATGGCGTCGAACGGTTCGACCTGCAGCAGATCCGGGTGCGGGCAGTGCTGTTTCAGCGGCGTTTTTTCCCCGACGCGCCAGCGGCGGCGGCCGGTGCCCTGAATGATGAACACGTCGTACTGATCGAGGTGCGGGCCGACGCCGCCGCCCGGCACCGAGAAGGAGATCATCAGGTCATCCATCCGCCAGTCCGGCAGTTGGCGGAACGGGCGCATCAGCGCGGCGGAAGGCTCATGCCAGTGGTCCACCGCCTGCACCAGCAGCGACCAGTTGTTTTCGCTCAGGTGGTCGAAGCTCTCGAAGGGGCCGTGCGCGACCTGCCAACGGCCGTCCTGGTGGCTGACCAGGCGGCTGTCCACTTCGTTTTCCATCGCCAGCCCGGCCAGCTCATCCGGGGAGATCGGATCGATAAAGTTTTTGAAGCCGCGCTTCAGAATCACCGGACGCTTTTGCCAATAACGTTGCAAAAAATCGTTCCAGTCCAGGTCTAATTGATAATCCATGTTCTATTCCAGGGGAGAGGAGTGAGCCTGTGTGCGATTATAACGGAAGTTTGGCCCCGTGGATCGGGGCCGCAGAGGCATAATTTACTCGTTGTGGTGGGTGTCGTGCTGGCGGGCGAAGGTGACCTGCATGCGCGCGCCGCCGAGCGGACTGTCGCTGATGACGATTTCGCCGTCGTACTGCTCAATGATCTCCGCCGCCACCGACAGGCCGAGACCCTGGCCGGGGCGCAGGGTATCCACCCGCTGGCCGCGCTGGAAGATCAGCTGGCGCTTGCTTGCCGGGATCCCCGGGCCGTCGTCGTCGATAACGATGGTGAGGTTTTTCTCGGAGTGCAGCGAGGTGATCTCAACGAACTCCAGGCAGTATTTGCAGGCGTTTTCCAACACGTTGCCCATCACTTCCATAAAGTCGTTCTTCTCGCCCATAAAGGTCACCTCCGGCGAGATGTCCAGCGTGATCACCACCCCTTTGCGCTGATAAACCTTGTTCAGCGCCACCACCAGGCTGTCGAGCAGCGCCGGCACCGAGTGGATCTCGCGCGTCAGCACCGTCTGGCCGGAGTTGATGCTGGCCCGGTGCAGGTAATAACCGATCTGCTGCGAGATGCGGCCGATCTGATCCAGCATGATCGGCTCGGCTTCTTCGATGGTGGTCTGTTTGCCGCTGCGCAGCGAACGCAGGGTACTTTGCAGCACCGCCAGCGGCGTTTTCAGGCTGTGGGTCAGATCCGACAGGGTGGTGCGATACTTGGTGTAACGCTGGCGCTCGTTGCGCACCAGAATGTTCAGATTGCGCACCAGCCCGCGCAGTTCACTGGGCGGATTTTCGTCGAGCTGATCGCGCTCGCCGTTCTCCAGCTCGCCCACCTGAGTGACCAGCGCCTTGATCGGCCGCAGGCTCCAGTAGGCCGCCAGCCACAGCAGCGGCACCACCAGCAGCAGGTTGGCCAACAGCACGTAGCTGAACCACTCCCACACCACGTCGGATCGCTGCAGCTCCTGCGGAATGCTGTCGACCACCACGATGGTCAGCGCCGGCAGCCGAGGCGTGGCGGCATAGGTGTTGACCGCCACCGAGTGGGTCAGCGCGTTCTGATCGGTATCGTCGTAATCTTTCAGCTGGTTTTGCGCTTTGGGGTTGTCCCCCAGCACTTCGCTACTGACGCGGGTGTCGGTGTCGATTTCGTAGAAGCCGGACTCCTCCAGCCACTCCTTGTTGATCAGTTTCTCCAGCTCCGGCACTTTGCGCTGGCTCCACAGCAGGTTGCCTTTATCGTCGTAGATAAACACCAGCGTCGGGAAGTTGAGATCGATATCGGGGGGAATGGCGATGGTGAGCTTGTTGTCTTTCCACTGCGCCAGGCTGAAGAACAGGTTGCTCTCGCCGCGCAGCAGGCGGAAGGCGGTCTTGTCGAAGCTGACGATGTAGCCGACGACCGCCACCAAACCGTAAGAGAGCGACAGCGCCAGGATCACCCCGGCGGTCGCCATCAGGAAGCGGGCGCGCAGCGAAAACGGTTTTTTATTCTTGTTGAACATCATGTTCACTTCGCGTCAAAACGATAGCCCTGGCCACGTACCGTGGTGATCACTTCATGCGGGTATTCCGCCTGCACCTTTTTACGCAAGCGGCCCATCAGCACGTCGATGGTGTGGCTTTCGCGCAGTTCGGCGTCCGGGTAGAGTTGCAGCATCAACGAATCCTTGCTCACCACCTTGCCGGCGTTGCGGATCAGGGTCTCGATGATGGTGTATTCAAAAGCGGTCAGTTTGATTTGCCGATCGTTAACGCTCAGTTCGCGGCGCGACAGATCGATCTGGAACGGCGGCAGCACGATCACCTGCGAAGCCAGGCCGCTGTTGCGGCGCATCAGCGCCTGCATGCGGGCGATCACTTCTTCCAGGTGGAACGGCTTGGTGACATAGTCGTCGGCGCCGGCTTCCAGCACCGCCACTTTGTCCTGCCAGCTTTCACGGGCGGTCAGCACCAGGATCGGCAGCTTGGTCTGGTGTGCGCGCCAGCGGCGGATCAGGCTCAGGCCGTCTTCGCCCGGCAGGCCGAGATCGACGATGGCGATATCCGGCGCGTGTTCCTGCAGGAAGTAATCGGCTTCCTTGGCGTCTTCGGCCGCGTCGACCTGATGGCCCATCTCGCGCATCTGAACGGAAAGGTGGTGGCGCAGCAAACCATTATCTTCAACAACCAGTACTCGCATGGCGAACTCCTGTGACTGTGCGGGTGAACGTCCTGTCACCCACGCGATAAAAGGGAACACGCTCTGCGGCGTGTCAGGGGATAACGCGGCCACCTGAACCATTTTGGCAAAAAATGCTGAGGTTATGGTAGGTATAACCCGCTCGGCCCGCAAGAGAGCCGAAGCAATGTATTAAAATAAGCGTTATCAATTTGTTCGCCGACATTATCGGCAAGCTCTGATAAACGTCGGATAAACAGCGGCGGGGCAACGTTAAACGCACCTTAAACGCGGTGGGCATTGCCGGCAGGCGGAAGGGTGAACCGGACCGCTTGAAAAGCTTTAAAGGTACTAATAAGGTATTATGGATGTATCGGCACACTTTTCAGGAGCGACGGATGAAGCAGTTAACCCAGGCAGAACGCATAGCGGGCGCACTTTACGGACAGATGCTGGGCGACGCGCTCGGCATGCCTTCCGAGCTGTGGCCGCGCGAGCGGGTTAAGCGCCACTTCGGCTGGATAGACGGCTTTCTCGATGGGCCGAAGGAGAACACCGCCGCCTGCTACTTCAAGGCCGGGCAATATACCGACGATACCGCGATGGCATTGGCGTTGGCCGACGCGCTGTTGGAGGCGGAAGGCGAGGTGGTGCCGGAACTGATTGCTCGCAACGTGATCCGCTGGGTGGACGGTTTTGACGCCTTCAACAAGAACATTCTCGGCCCCAGTTCCAAACTGGCGCTGAGCGAGCAGAAAGCGGGCACGCCGATCGCCGAGTTGGAAAACAACGGCATCACCAACGGTGCGGCGATGCGCATTTCGCCTTTGGGCTGCGTGCTGCCTTCCGCGCCGCTGGAAGATTTTTGCCAGCAGGTGTGGCTGGCTTCCAGCCCGACGCACAAATCCGACATCGCCGTCGCCGGTGCCGTGGCGATCGCCTGGGTCGTCGCGCGGGCGGTGGAGGGGGCGGACTGGGCCTCGATTCGCCTGGCGTTGCCGGAGGTGGCGGAGTATGCCCAGCGCCGGCAGGAGACGACGTTCAGCCCTTCGCTGGCGGCGCGCATCGAACTGGCGTTTCAGGTGGTGGATGAAGCCACCGACACCGAGCAGGCCTCCGAACGGGTGTATCAGCTGATCGGCGCTGGGGTGAGCACCATCGAGTCGGTGCCTGCGGCGCTGGCGATGGTGCAGCTGGCGCAAACCGATCCTACCCGGTGCGCCGTGCTGTGCGCCAACCTAGGCGGCGACACAGACACCATCGGCGCGATGGCCACCGCGATTTGCGGCGCGCTGCACGGCGCAGAAGCGATCGAACCCGGATTGCTGGCGGAGTTAAAACGGATGAATCCGCTGGATATCGAGGCTTACGTTCAGGCGTTCGCGCGTTTTCGTCGCCGCCGACAGGGCGAGGCGTAAGCGACCGCGTGACGCAACGGATCAGCTTTCGCTGGTAAATTCATACATGTCGCTGCGGCAGAAGCTTTCGCTGTATTCGATCGGCTTTTTATGGTGGTCAAACAGCGTCTGGCGCACGATCAACAGCGGCATCGGCTCCGAGAGCCGCAGCGCCTGACGGATATCGTCGTTGGCCATCGCCGCGCTGACCTGGCTGCGCAGCGATCCCATCTCGACCTTATTGCGCCGGAAGTAGTCGTACAGCGAAATGCCGATCTCGTCGACGTTGGCAATTGCCGTCACCACCACGTAGGACACCGCCACCGACATTGGCCGCCGATCGATCAAGTGAATGCGTTTGAGTTTGTAGATCGGCGTACCGGCCGCCAGCTGGAGCTTTTCAGCCAGTTCAGCGCCGGCGGGCATCCGTTCGCGGCTGATCCATTGCGTGTCCGGCCGGCGCCCTTGCTGTATCACCTCGCGCGAGAATCCTTTGACGTCCGCCAATGAATAGAACAGCTTCGGCTCGGGCCGTTGCGGTTGAATAAAGGTGCCGTAACCGCGCGAGCGGCCGATGATGCCGTCCTGCTCGAGGCAGGCCAGCGCTTTGCGCACCGTGATGCGCGAGATGCCGAGCCGTTCGGTGAACAGGCGTTCGCTGGGCAGAAAATCCCCCGAATTCAGCAACCCTTGCTCGATGGCCTGGCGTACCGAGGCGTTGAAGCGCAAATACAGCGGCATCGCGCCCGCGCTGGCCAGATCCTGCTGCAGTTTGTCCAGCAGACGCTGGTTGGTCTCCTTGCTCATAGCCGACGGAAGTCCTGTAGCCGCAATGCGATGGCTTATTTAAGGGGATTTCGCCGGGCAGCGCAACTGCCGCCGCCGGAGCGAAATGAGGTAGAGTAGTGCGTCGGCCCCCAGAGCCAGGAGAAATATCCCCCATGAGCGACACCCCACGACACGCGGACGACGCGGCGATCCTGTCCGCCTTCGCGCAGCAGCGCCGGCAAGGCCTGACCCGGCGTTCGGCGCTGCATCAGGCCCTGTTGCAGCTGATTGCCGCCGGAGAACTGCCCTGGCGGACGAAGCTGCCGCCAAGCCGTGCGTTGGCGGCCCGGCTGGCGGTGGCGCGCGACACGGTGGAACAGACCTACGCTCGGCTGGAGGCGGAAGGGTTCATCAGCCGAACGGTGGGGTGCGGCAGCTTTGTGCGCTATCGCTGCGACACGTTGCTCGGCCGCGAACTGCTGGCGACGGCGACGGGGCAAGAGGCGCGGCTGGCGGAGCGCGAGCTGAGCGACCGCGGCCGGGCGCTGCTGGCGGTCAGCCATACGCCGCACACCAGCCGCCAGGCTTCGCTGACGCCTTCGCTGGCGGATCTGCGGGCGTTTCCCATCGACCAGTGGCTGCAGCGGGAGAAACAGGCGCTGCGGCAGCACGGCGAGCGGCTGTTGGGGTATGCCGATCCGCAAGGGTTGCCGGAGCTGCGTGCGGAGATCGCGCATTACTTGCAGCGGGAGCGGGGCGTCAAGGCGACGGCGGAGCAGGTGATCGTGGTGACCAGCTCTCAGCAGGCGCTGGCGCTATGTACCCAGGTGCTGTTCGATCCCGGCGATGCGGTGTTCGTCGAAGAGCCGGGTTACCAGGGGGCGAAAAAGCTGGTGCAGTCGGCGGGGCTGCAGGCGCGGCCGATCGGCATCGACGAGCAGGGGCTGGATGTCGGGCAGCTGATGCAGGCCTCGGGCGGCGGACGGGGCGTTTACATCACGCCGTCCCATCACTATCCGCTGGGGTATTCGCTGAGCCTCGATCGGCGGCTGGCGCTGTTGCAGTGGGCGCAGCGGCAGCGAGCCTGGATCATCGAAGACGATTACGACGCCGAGTTCAACTACGACCGGCAAACCAAGGCGGCGCTGCAGGGGTTGGACGGCGGCGCACGCACGCTGTACCTCGGCACCTTCAGCAAGACGCTGTTTCCGGGGCTGCGCATCGGTTTCATGATCGCGCCGCCGCAGTTGGTGCGGCCATTGGTCGCCGCCAGGCAGTTTCAGGACGGCTACACGTCGGCGCTGGCGCAGATGACGCTGTTCCACTTCCTGCACGAGGGCGGCTACGCCGAGCATCTGCGTAATATGCGCACGCTGTACAAGGCGCGGCTGGACGCGCTGTACGACGCGGTGCATCGTCACCTGGCGGCCTGGACGCGTCCGGCGCTGCCGCAGGGCGGGCTGCAGCTGGTTTGCCCGTTGGCGGATGCGGCGACGGAGCGGCGGCTGGTGGCGGCGGCCGCCGAGCGGGGGATTCGGCTGTACGGCCTGGCGGACTTCTACACCGGCACGCCGCAGCGCGGGGCGTTGGTGCTCGGCTTCTCGGCCTATACGCCGGATGAGATCGTGCGCTTTATCACGACGCTGGCGCAGGTGTTCAGCGCGCTGCCGGTGGCAAGCGACGGCTAAAATTGGTCTGCTCTGCGTTTTGAATTGGTCCGTATTGCACCGCCGCCGTGCGATGTATTCTGCCGCTATCCGATTATTTCCCTAATGGAAATAATATCTTACTCCGTGAGGCGCTATGAACCTACCCAACCCTGAAGTGACTATCCGCAGAATCAATGGCGACGACAAAGCGCAATGGCTGGCGCTGTGGCAGGGCTATCTCGATTTTTACCGCGCCGACGTGGCGCCGCAGGTGACCGATCGCACCTTCGAACGCCTGGGGCAGGATGAACAGGTGTACGGGCTGGTGGCAGAGGATGCCGAGGGCCGGCTGCTGGGGCTGATGAACCTGGTGTTCCACCCGTCCACCTGGAGCGCGGTCGGCTATTGTTATATCGAAGATCTCTATGTGTCGCCGCAGGCGCGCGGCCACAAGGTGTCGGAAAAGCTGTTCGAACAGGCATACCGATTGGCAGAGACGCGCGGCAGCGATCGGGTCTACTGGATGACCCAGGAGTACAACGCGCCGGCGCGCTCGCTGTACGACAAAATCGGCAGAAGAAGCTCGTTTATCGTTTATTCCCGTTAATCGCAGGAGGGCGTTTATGGCAATGAATCGTTATGGTCAGCCGGTCGGGGAACCGATGCCGGATTGGCAGCCGGCTCGCCGCCCGGGGGGCGCGACGCTCGGCGGGCGTTTCTGCTCGCTGGCACCGCTCGAGCCGCAGCGGGATTACGCCGCGCTGTTCGAGGCGTTTCAACTGGCGCCGGACGGCCGCGACTGGACCTATCTGTCTATCGAACGGCCCGATACGCCGGCGGCGATGCTGCAACATCTGGAGACGCTGCAGGCCAACCCGGCGCTGGTCAATCTGACGGTGTTTGACGCCGCCAGCGACGCGCCGGTGGGCACGGTGGCGCTGATGCGCATCGACGAGGCCAACGGCGTGCTGGAGATCGGCCACGTCAGCTGGTCGCCGTTGATGAAACAGCGCTCCAGCGCCACCGAAGCCATCGCGCTGCTGCTGCGCTACGCCTTCGACACGCTGGGCTACCGCCGCTGCGAGTGGAAGTGCGACAGCCATAACGCGCCGTCGCGCCAGGCCGCGCTGCGCTTCGGTTTTCGCTACGAGGGTAACTTCCGCTTTGCGGTGATCGTCAAGGGGCGCAGCCGGGATACCGACTGGTTCGCCATCACCGCTGACCGTTGGCCGGCGGTGCGGCAGGCGCTGGCGCGCTGGCTGAGCGCGGACAACTTCGATGCGCAGGGGCGGCAGATAGCCAGGCTACAGGTGTTGCGCGGCGAATGATAAGCAAAAAGGCGGCCCAGGGGCCGCCTTTTTATCGGGCTAAAGCGCTTACTTCAGCTCGTCGACCATGGTGGTGGCGCGGCCGATGTAGTTGGCCGGGGTCATCGCCTTCAGACGGGTTTTCTCTTCTTCCGGCAGCGCCAGGCCATCGATGAACGCCTGCATGCCGGCGGCATCCACGCGTTTGCCGCGGGTCAGCTCTTTCAGCTTCTCGTATGGCTTCTCGATGCCGTAGCGGCGCATCACGGTCTGGATCGGCTCGGCCAGCACTTCCCAGTTGTGATCCAGTTCGTCCAGCAGGTGCGCCTGGTTCACTTCCAGCTTGCTGATGCCTTTCAGGGTAGCCTGATAGGCGATCAGCGCGTAGCCCAGGCCCACGCCCAGGTTACGCAGCACGGTGGAGTCGGTCAGGTCGCGCTGCCAGCGGGACACCGGCAGTTTACCCGCCAGGTGGCCCAACACGGCGTTGGCCAGGCCCAGGTTGCCTTCGGAGTTTTCGAAGTCGATCGGGTTGACCTTGTGCGGCATGGTGGAAGAGCCGATTTCGCCGGCGATGGTCTTCTGCTTGAAGTGGTTCAGGGCGATGTAGCCCCAGATGTCGCGGTCGAAGTCGATCAGGATGGTGTTGAAACGCGCTACGCAGTCGAACAGCTCGGCGATGTAGTCATGCGGCTCGATCTGGGTGGTGTACGGGTTCCAGGTGATGCCGAGCGAGGTCACGAACGCCTCGCTGAACTGGTGCCAGTCCACTTCCGGGTAAGCGACGATGTGGGCGTTGTAGTTGCCGACCGCGCCGTTGATTTTACCCATGATCTCCACGCGCTCCAGCTGACGGTACTGGCGCTCCATGCGGTAAGCCACGTTGGCGAACTCTTTGCCGACGGTCGACGGGGTCGCCGGCTGGCCGTGGGTGCGCGACAGCAGCGGGATATCGCGGTATTCCAGCGCCAACCCTTTCAGCGCGTCGATGATCTTGCGCCAGTAAGGCAGCACCACGTCCTGACGGGCGCTTTGCAGCATCAACGCGTGCGACAGGTTGTTGATGTCTTCAGAGGTGCAGGCGAAGTGGATGAACTCGGACACCGCGTGCAGCGCAGGCACCGCCGCCACTTTTTCCTTCAGGAAATACTCGACCGCTTTCACGTCGTGGTTGGTGGTGCGCTCGATGGTTTTGATGCGCTGAGCGTCTTCTTCATTGAATTCCGCGACGATTTTGTCGAGGAAAGCGTTTGCGTCGGCGTCAAAAGCGGGAACTTCCTTGATTTCTGCGCAGGCCGCCAGTTTTTGCAGCCAACGTACTTCAACCTGTACGCGGAATTTCAGCAGACCGTATTCGCTGAAAATGGGGCGCAGTGCGCTGACTTTATCACCGTAGCGTCCATCAACGGGGGAAACGGCGGTCAGTGAGGATAATTCCATCGGTAGCAACTCCTGGGATCGATTAACAATGAGCAACGATATTTTGCGCCTGCTTGAACAGACGATTACGGGAAAACATTAACTGCAGGCGGCTGCCGCCGACCTGTTGCCACAGCACGGCGGCGCGAATGCCGGCCAGCAGCGTGGCGCGAACCTTGGCCTGCACCTGCGGGTTCTGCAAGATTGCCGGCGAGCCGGTCACCTGGATGCGCGGCCCGAGCGGGCTGACCACGTCGACGTAAATGCCGGCCAGCGCGCTGATGATGGTGTCCGACTCAAGATCGAAGTGCGCCAGCTGGCGCTCGAGCTGGCCGAGGCGTTCGCCGAGCGTGTTCATCGCCTGTTTGTTGGCGTTGAGCTTGCGCTCCAGCACCATCAGGCTGATGGTGTAGCGGGTCAGTTCCGCACCCGGCCCTTTGTTGTTGGCGTTAAGCACGCCCATCAGGGTTTCGAGGCCGACCAGCAAATTGCGTTCTTCACCGCCGAACACCGCCAGCGTGGAGGGCGGGTCCATCTGCAGCAGGCTTTTCAGCGAGGTTTGAAAGGCTTCGCGGTTGCATTGCCCTTCATGGGCCAACTGCTGAACCAAACGCGCCGCCTGGCTGATACCTGCCATGGCCAGCGTGATGTCATAATAATTCTTCGCCACGATGACTCCTGTAAACGCGGTGAACGGTACATGGCTTACTGCATAAGGTTGTGTGTATCGCCAGGGTAACGGCGGCGGCCGCGAACGAGAACGATCGGGCGTGGCTGTAACAACGATGACAACGAATGCCGCGGATCATGCCACAAAATCGAGGGTAAACCCAGCGTCTAATACGCCCATAACGAGGCGGAGGCGCCGTGCGGCGCAGAACTGTGCAAATAGGCGGCGAAAATCGCCGGCGTGGCGACGCGAACATATTGTTGCGGCGGCAAATAAAGTGCGGCGGCTGCATCTATACTGCCAACGTGAGCCCTCAAATAAAGACCTTTATATGCACGTAAAAAACAAGCAGCCGCTGCCGGCGGTGACGCTGGCGGCCATCGGCGTGGTGTACGGCGATATCGGCACCAGCCCGCTGTACACCCTGCGCGAATGCCTGACGGCAGAGGAGGGCATCACCATGACGCCGGCCTCGATCTACGGTTTTCTGTCGCTGATCTTCTGGCTGCTGACGCTGGTGGTGTCAATTAAATACATTTGTTTCGTGATGCGCGCCGACAACGACGGCGAGGGGGGGATCCTGACGCTGATGTCGCTGGCGATCCGCAACCTGGATTCGCGCTGGGTGCCGGCGGCGGTGCTGATCGGGCTGGTGGGCGGCAGCTTCTTTTATGGCGACGGGGTGATCACCCCGGCCATTTCGGTGCTCTCGGCCATCGAGGGGCTGCAGATTATCGCCCCCGAGCTGGACCGCTTTATCGTGCCGCTCTCGCTGCTGGTGCTGACCGCGCTGTTTGCGATCCAAAAACACGGCACCGGCAGCGTCGGCAAGCTGTTCGCGCCGGCGATGGTGATCTGGTTCCTGACGCTGGCGCTGCTGGGCATCGGCGGCATTTTGCATCACCCCGGCGTGCTGCGGGCGTTGAACCCTTACTGGGCGGTGAATTTTTTCCTCGAGTACAAGGCAGTATCGTTCTTTGCGCTGGGCATGGTGGTGCTGTCGGTGACCGGCGCCGAAGCGCTGTACGCCGATATGGGCCACTTCGGTAAAAAACCGATCCGCCTGGCGTGGTTTACGCTGGTGGCGCCGTCGCTGGTGCTGAACTACTTCGGCCAGGGGGCGCTGCTGCTGGCCAACCCGGCGGCGATCAACAACCCGTTCTTCCTGCTGGCACCGACCTGGGCGCTGATCCCGTTGCTGGTGATCGCCACGCTGGCGACGGTCATCGCCTCGCAGGCGGTGATCTCCGGCGTGTTCTCGCTGACGCGTCAGGCGGTGCGGCTGGGCTACCTGCCGCCGATGCGCATCATTTATACCTCCGATCAGGAGTCCGGGCAGATTTACATTCCGGTGGTGAACTGGCTGCTGTTCGCGGCGGTGCTGATCGTGATCATCAGCTTCAAACACTCCAGCAACCTGGCCTCGGCTTACGGCATCGTGGTGACCGGCACCATGCTGCTGTCGTCGATTTTGCTGAGCATCGTGGCGGTGAAAAACTGGGGCTGGCCGCGCTATCTGGGCGGGCTGATGCTGGTTATCATGCTGTGCATCGACGTGCCGCTGTTCGGCGCCAACCTGATCAAACTGGCGACCGGCGGCTGGCTGCCGGTGGCGCTCGGGCTGACCATTCTGCTGATCATGCTGACCTGGAAGACCGAGCGTTCGCGCCTGATCCGCCGGCTGCGCGACAATCAGGAGGGGCTGACCGCGCTGATCGAGTCGCTGGAGAAGGCGCCACCGAAGCGGGTGCCGGGCACCGCCGTGTTTATGGAGCGCACGCCGCACGCGGTGCCGCTGGTGCTGTTGCACAACCTGAAGCACAACAAGGTGCTGCATGAGCGCGTGGTGCTGCTGACCATCGTCACCACCGACATGCCGTACGTGCACAACGTGCAGCGGGTGGCGATCGAACAGCTGTCGGCGAGCTTTTGGCGGGTGGTGGCGAGCTACGGCTGGCGCGAAACGCCCAACGTGACGGACATTCTGTACCGTTGTGGGCTGGAAGGGATGAGCTTCACCATGAACGAGACCTCGTTCTTCATGTCGCGCGATACGCTGGTGCTGGGCAAGCGGCCCTGGTATTTGCGCATTCGCGGCAAGGTGTTCCAGCTGTTGCAGCGCAACGCGCTACGGGCGCCGGACCTGTTCGAAATCCCGCCAAACCGGGTGATCGAGCTGGGGGCGCAGGTGGAGTTCTGAATAAAAAAAACGCTGCGGTAAACGCAGCGTTTTTCTTTTGCCGGGCAGTTACGCCAGGCGCTGTTCGATGATGCCGCCGCCGAGGCAGATTTCGCCCTGGTAGAACACCGCCGACTGGCCGGGGGTGACGGCGGAGACCGGTTCGTCGAAACGCACTTCGATGCGTTCATCGTCGAGCGGGGTCACGGTGCAAGGGATATCCTGCTGGCGATAGCGGGTCTTCACCGTGCAGCGGAACGGGCCGCTCAGCGGCAGGCGATCCACCCAGTGCAGCTGCTGCGCGATAAGGCCGACGGACATCAGGCGCGGGTGATCGTGCCCCTGCGCGACGACCAGCACGTTGTTGGCCACGTCTTTATCGACCACGTACCACGGATCTTCGCTGCTGTCTTTCATGCCGCCGATGCCCAGCCCTTTGCGTTGGCCCAGGGTGTGATACATCAGGCCCTGGTGTTCGCCGACGGTCTGGCCGTCAACGCTGACGATCGGGCCCGGCTGGGCCGGCAGGTAGCGGCCGAGGAAATCGCGGAACTTGCGTTCGCCGATAAAGCAGATGCCGGTAGAATCTTTCTTCTTGGCGGTGACCAGCTCCAGCTGCTCGGCGATGCGGCGCACCTCCGGCTTCTCGAGCTCCCCGACCGGGAACAGGCTTTGCGCCACCTGCTCGTGGCTCAGGGTGTAGAGGAAGTAGCTCTGATCTTTGTTGCCGTCGACGCCGCGCAGCAGGCGGCTCTTGCCGTCCACGTCCTGGCGGCGCACGTAGTGGCCGGTGGCGATAAAATCGGCCCCCAGATCTTCGGCGGCGAACTCCAGGAAGGCTTTGAATTTGATCTCTTTATTGCACAGGATGTCCGGGTTCGGCGTGCGGCCGGCCTTGTACTCTTCCAGGAACAGCTCAAACACGTTGTCCCAGTATTCCGCCGCAAAGTTCACCGTGTGCAGTTCGATGCCCAGCTTGTCGCAGACCGCTTGCGCGTCGGCCAGATCGGTCGCGGCGGAGCAGTACTCTTCGTCGTCGTCTTCTTCCCAGTTCTTCATGAACAGCCCAGCGACCTGATAGCCCTGTTGCTGTAACAGATAGGCGGTAACGGAAGAGTCGACGCCGCCGGACATACCGACGATTACTTTTTTCTGGCTGTTGTCTGACATGGGGATCTCACGAACTTGAACACGAACCGTGCTGATAAAAACAAGCGCAGGATTTTACCACGTTGGCCGCGCCGGCGCACTGTTCATCTTGTGCTGCCCGGCGCCCTTAAAACGGCCAGGCGAAGCTGCCGACCAGCGACAGCGGGTAGCGCTCCGGCTGCTGGTAGCTGCGAATGCTCTCCGCCACCAGCGCGGAACGCAGGTTGGGCGCCTGCAGAATCTCGTCGGCGCTCAGCCACAGACAGCGATCGATGTCGCTGTCGTGCGGCTCGGTCGGCAGCGGCTGTTCCAGCTCGATAACGAAGCAAAAACGCAGGAACGGCGTGCGATCCGGCGCGATCCACTGGTGCAGGCGCAGGAACGCCTGCGGCGTGGCGCGGATGCCGGTCTCTTCCCACAGCTCGCGTTCGGCGGCCTGCACCAGCGTCTCGTCGGCCTCCAGGTGGCCGGCCGGCTGATTCCACAGCGCTTTGCCGTTGATGGTCTCTTCGACCACCAAAAATTTGCCGGCGGCGTGCACTACGCAGGCCACGGTGACGTGCGGTTTGAACATGCGCTCTCCTTTCCTTACAGCGGTTTGTCGATACGTCGGTAGATGTCGTCCAGCTCGGCGATGCGGGTGCGGTAGCTTTGCAGCAGGCAGGCGGTATCGCCGCCGCACCGCTGGCGTTTTGTCAGCCAGGCCTGCTGGCTGTCCTGCATCGCGCCGCGCGCGCCCATGGCGAACAGGCCGCGCAGGAATTGGTACTTGGTAGCCATTTGCACGTCCAGATCGTTCAGCGTGCGGTTGGCGCAGATGGCTTGCTCATCGCGGTTTGCCGCCTTGGCGCAGTCGAAGCTGGCGGCCTGGGTGGCGAACGGGGCCGCCAGAGCGGCGAGCAGCAGCGCGATCGGCGTGTATTTCATGGCGCCTCCATCAGTTATCGGTCTACAGGGAATCGATGCTTTTCCATTCACCAGGCTGCAGTGAACCCAGCGAAAGATTACCCATACTGTAGCGAATCAGGCGCAGGGTAGGGAACCCGATATGCGCCGTCATGCGACGCACCTGGCGGTTTCGCCCTTCATACAGGGTGATTTTCAGCCAGCTGGTGGGGATGGATTTACGTTCGCGGATCGGTGGGTTGCGCGGCCACAGCCACTGCGGTTCGGCCACCAGCTCCACCCCGGCGGGCAGCGTGGGGCCGTCTTTCAGCGTAACGCCGCTGCGCAATGGCGCCAGATCGCTCTCCTGCGGCGCGCCCTCGACCTGCACATAATAGATTTTGCCGGTGCGCTTCCCCGGCTGGGTGAGCTGCGCCTGCAGCTGGCCGTCGTTGGTCAGCACCAGCAGCCCTTCACTGTCGCGATCCAGGCGCCCGGCGGCGTAAACGTCGGGGAAGGGGATGTACGCTTTCAGCGTGGCGCGGCCGGCTTCGTCGGTGAACTGCGGCAACACGTCGAAGGGCTTGTTGAATAACACAATTCGGCGCGGCCCTTTCGGCGCGGCAGGTTTGGCGGCATTCGGCTTGCTGAATCGTTTAACGTTGTGATTTCTAACAGAGAATTTTTTCATAACAGTTGAGATTACGGATGATAAGCGCATTATAACCGAATCCGTTTCGGATTGGCGCGGACCGAATATTCAAGTAGTATCTACACGCATCTTACAAAGCATTAACAAAATTGCGCTTGAAGGAGAGGTTGATGGAAAGCAAAGTAGTTGTTCCGGCAGAAGGTAAAAAAATCACGGTTGACGCCCAGGGTAAACTGGTTGTTCCTCATAACCCGATCATCCCGTTCATCGAAGGCGACGGCATCGGCGTTGACGTGACTCCTGCCATGATCCACGTGGTTGATGCGGCCGTTAAAAAGGCTTACCACGGCGAACGTAAAATCTCCTGGATGGAAATCTACACCGGCGAAAAATCTACCCACGTTTACGGTAAAGACGTGTGGCTGCCGGACGAAACTCTGGACCTGATCCGCGACTACCGCGTCGCCATCAAAGGCCCCCTGACCACCCCGGTCGGCGGCGGCATCCGTTCTCTGAACGTGGCCCTGCGCCAGCAGCTGGACCTGTACGTGTGCCTGCGCCCGGTGCGTTACTACCAGGGCACCCCAAGCCCGGTGAAACAGCCTGAGCTGACCGACATGGTGATCTTCCGCGAAAACGCCGAAGACATCTACGCCGGCATCGAGTGGAAAGCCGGCTCCGCCGAAGCGGACAAAGTGATCAAATTCCTGCGCGACGAAATGGGCGTGAAGAAAATCCGCTTCCCAGAGCAATGCGGTATCGGCGTGAAGCCATGCTCCGAAGAAGGGACCAAGCGTCTGGTGCGTGCGGCGATCGAATACGCCATCACCAACGACCGTGACTCTGTGACCCTGGTTCACAAAGGCAACATCATGAAGTTCACCGAAGGTGCCTTCAAGGATTGGGGCTATGAGCTGGCGCGCGAAGAGTTCGGCGGCGAGCTGATCGACGGCGGCCCATGGCTGAAGATCAAGAACCCGAACACCGGCAAAGAGATCGTGGTTAAAGACGTGATCGCCGACGCCTTCCTGCAGCAGATCCTGCTGCGCCCGGCGGAATACGACGTAATCGCCTGTATGAACCTGAACGGCGACTACATCTCCGACGCCCTGGCGGCCCAGGTCGGCGGCATCGGCATCGCGCCGGGCGCCAACATCGGCTCCGACTGCGCGCTGTTCGAAGCGACTCACGGTACTGCGCCGAAGTACGCCGGCCAGGACAAAGTGAACCCAGGCTCCATCATCCTGTCTGCAGAGATGATGCTGCGCCACATGGGCTGGTTCGAAGCGGCTGACCTGATCGTTAAGGGCATGGAAGGCGCCATCGCTGCCAAGACCGTGACCTATGACTTCGAACGCCTGATGGAAGGCGCTAAGCTGCTGAAATGCTCAGAGTTTGGCGACGCTATCGTTAAACACATGTAAGTGTGTTCAGCGCTTGAATGAGAGCGGGAGCCTTAGGGCTCCCGTTTTTTTATTGTTCAAATATGAGTGAGGTATCGGACAGGCTCAGCGAGCGGCGTTAGCCGATTCACGTACGACCAGCACCGGGCAATTGGCGTGGCGGACGACGGCGGTGGCATTGGAGCCGAGGAGGTAAGTGATCGCAGAAGGGCGGTTGGAACCCATCACGATAATCTCCGCGTTAAGCGCATCAGCGAGTTCCAGGATCTGATCTTTAGGATCGCCGACGGCAACGTGCGTGGTCACTCTATCTTCAGGCACGCTGAATTGTTTTGCCGCTTTTGCCAGCCCCTCGGTCGCTAGCGCAATGGTTTCGTCTTTGGTTTCTATCGCCGCCGTGGCGGCAAAGCCGAAAGCGGCGTAGGTGGCGCGCGACGGGATCACCGCCAGGAAATGGACGTGGGAGTCTTCGAGCCTGGCGAGCGCGTTGACATGCGGGATGACCTGCTGTGTTAATTCCGGCTCGGTAATATCCACGGGAACCAAGATAGTTTTATACATACTCCCTCCTTATCGTTATCAAAAAACTCCACTTTTTGGATTATAGCTGCTTGATGCAGGGAAAGGAGAGATCCCTATGGCAAACCTGAGAACGTTGGCGCTAAATGTCAGGTGTTTATCGGCGTTATCGTTAAATTCACGCAAGCACGCCGGTTTTTTTGAGTAGAAAGGGAGCCATTGGCTCCCTTGGTTTTAGCTGGCTAAGGTTATCGAAATCTTAATGAGGGATCTCTGAAACCTCTTTGACTTCCGTCTTGTTGATTTGCTGTTTAACGCCATTGGCGTCGGTATAACCGATCAACCCGGCAGCGGTTTCTTTCGGCTTGCCGTCACTGATGAGCGTTCGACCGTCGTGGGTATGGATGGCGTAGCTGGTGCGTGTGCAGCCTGACAGTGCGGCGATGGCAACCAGGGCGATCGCGGGAAGAACAAGCGTTTTTTTCATTTGTAGCTCCTTTTAGTTATCCAACTCACTCATGTTTGCAATCTGATCTCGATTGATCTGTTCCGTTTTGCCCGTTTCTGCATTTCGATAGGAGACTAACCCGGTATCATTATCGACCTGAGGCTTGCCGTCGGTGACAATGGTCTTGCCATCCGTTGTTTTGATCGCCTGATTGGAAGCGCAGCCCGCTATGAACATCACCGTAGTCGCAGTAAGAAGCGCGGCAAAGAGTCGTTTACTTTTCATACTTACCATCCTGGTTACTTAAATGAATTTAATAGCAGGAAAGTAAGTATAGGCAGAATCTCCAGATTGTTAGCGTTGAAACGCTTTTAATGCGATAAAAAATTAAGAATTTCTTAATTTATTGATGGGGTGATTGATCGCTCGGATAACAACGTTATCGATAGGTCAAAGTTCGCAGACGTACTGCCCGGCGAGGGCGCTATGGCTTCATGTCATCATCGGCCCAAGATACTCCGCATGCCGATGCTTGATGCTAACAATGTCTCTGGTGGTTGGGTGTTAATTCTGTATAAGTATTCACCGGGGATCTTTTTGAATACAACGTTGATTCGGCTGATAATCATCCATAAGGACAGGGATATGAAAATAACGCATTCAGGCTACAAAACCGGCATCGCGATACTATTGGCGGCGATGACCGCGCTGACGTTAACGGGGTGTGCCAAGAGTACTGCCCCCAGCCAAAACGATACGGCGAATAAAGAGGTCGATGATCTTTTCGCCAACCTTGGCGACCCAAAGACGCCGGCGCCGGGAAAAGAGAAATTACATTACATGACTCAGGTGCAAGCTGAGATTCAACGCCATTTAAAAGACGCCGCCACTTACTCAGGCCAACGCTGTACATTGCGTATCACGCTGGCGCCGGACGGCATGCCAGTCGGTGTTCGAACTGAAGGTGGCGATCCGGATCTTTGCCGTGCCGCCATGAAGGCGGTTGCCGATGCGCGTCTGCCTAAGCCGCCAACGGCAGAGGTCCATAATGCGTTCCAAATTATCACGTTGGAATTTCGCCCGTAGTGAATAAGCAACGCTGTTTCTGTGCAACGCTATCCCGGTCAAGGCCGGGATTTTTTATTGCCGTCACTCTGCGTTAATGGGTGAAAATCACTAAAGCCATTGATGAATGGTGACGATAAACGTTAAAACCCCTGATTATAAAAGAGTGGCAATGCGTTTTTTCTGGGTCAACATCGGTGGCAGCGTCGCGGAAGTTTTGAAGGGCGAATTTCTGTGGGCGCCGCAATATGGAATAAATAAGACTGGGCACATGTTTAAGCCTGCCGGGTGGGAAACGGTCAAAAAAGTCAAAGAGGGTGACCTGATTTTTTGCCACAAGGGTAGGAAGATTATCGGCGTGGCGACAGCGGTACGCGATGCTTACTCTGCACCGCGGCCTGAGCATCGGGTCGCGGGACCGCGGCATATTGCGGGTACCCAAGTCGATTTGGAACTGACGCGTCTTGAACTACCTATTGATGTTTCCCTTTTTAATCAGGCGTTCATGCGCATGCACAACCCGACTTGCCTTCCGCGCGTTTTTAATAAGACAGGCGGATGCACCGAAAACTATATGTGCGAGATCCCCGCACCGGCAGCCGCGTTGATCGCCAGTTTTATCTCGGAAAATCTCTCTATCAACTTCCATGCGGATACCGTCGAAATCACCAAAGAGATCGGTGGTGAGCAAGCAACGGTGATTCAGGCGCGGATTGGGCATGGCCCCTATCGCGATAAAATGTTTAAGCGGTGGGGAAACCGGTGCGCCGTCACGGGGATTGCGGAGCCGTCTATTCTCATTGCCTCTCACATCGTTGCCTGGTCGATTGCGACCTCAGAAGAAAAAGTGGATCCGCACAATGGTCTGCCGTTAATCCCCAATCTGGACAAGCTGTTCGATCGCGGCATGATCAGTTTTGCCGATGATGGACGTTTGCTGTATTCACGGACGATGAGCGGTTTGTTATGCGAGCTAAGGATCCCGTTGGACGCCAACATTAGCGGGTTGTCTGAAAAGAACAGAGCTTACCTGCGGCGGCATCGAGCGAGATGGGGGTTTGAAGTAGAGCCCTGATGCAGGTTTGCAAATCAGGGCCGGCGCTCCTACCGATACATCATCGCGCTCACGCGCTCGGCCCGATCTTTAAAGCCGTTGCTGCGCATCGTTACCACATAGTAGCGATAGTGATGTTTCTGTGCGTATTCGCGCACCAGGTCTTCGGCGAACAGGCCGCTGAAGGTGACGGTGGTGACGAACGTCAGCCCTTTCACTTCGTAGGTGCTGATCTCTTGCGGGGTGCCGATATACGGCGGCGGGAACACGGTTTTGTGGAACTGGCAGCCCGTCAGCAGCAGGGTAAACAGCAGGGTGGCGGAGATTTGCGGGATTCTCATCGGGAAATGCTTTCCTTCCTTGGCGTGGGTTCTAGTAACTCTATAATAGGATTACAAAATTCGGCGGGGATGTAAAAGTTATCCCGCTTCGGTTGCCGTTTCGTTGAAGCGGTGTCGCCGTCACTCATAAGCATGAGGGGGTAAACATGTTTGTTCGTCTTGCCACTGAAACCGATGCCGCAGCCCTGATCGCCCTCGACAGCGTCGCCGAATACGAGCCGCAGCGCGCGGCGCAGATCCGCGCCTGGTGCGGGCAGGGCATCTGTTATCTTGCCGAGGAACAGGGCATGGTGATGGGCTACGGCGTGCTGCACTATCACTTCTTCGGCTGCGGCTTTATCGAGATGCTGGTGGTTGGCGAGCGCTATCGTCGCCGGGGCGTCGGGCTGGTGCTGATTACGGCGTTGAAGTCCCACTGTCGGCACCCGAAGCTGTTCACCTCCACCAATCGCTCCAACCTGCCGATGCAGCGGCTGCTGTTGAACGCCGGGTTTGTCGCCAGCGGCCAGATTGACAATCTCGATGACGGCGATCCGGAGCAGGTCTTTTTTATCCCGGCGCGCTAATACAGCCGGACATCGACCGCCTGCTGTTGCAGCCAGGTGCTGACGTAGCCATAAGCGGCATAGAAGGCCAGCAGCGCGAAGAGCAGCACGGAAAGCGAGGCCAAAAACTTGACGTCGCCGTGCTTCGACAGCTGATAAGCGCAATAGAGAAAGGCCATCAGGCACAGCAGAGTGAAGGCGATAGCCAGCGTGGCGTAAAAAATAAGCATAACGAAACCCGTTCTTCCTTGTAAGCACGGCAAGGATACCACAGACAAAAAAGGGGCCCAATTGGGCCCCGGTGTGATTCGCTGCGAGAGTGTTACTCCGCCGCGTCGGGATGGTTTTTGCCTTCCTCGATGAATTCTTCGTCGATCTCTTCGATGTTCTCCTCGCTGTCGCGGCCGGACAGGATGTTCCAGCAGGCGATGAACAGCGCGGCGATCAAAGGGCCGATGACGAAGCCGTTGATGCCGTAGATTTCCATGCCGCCCAGGGTGGATATCAGGATCAGGTAGTCCGGCATTTTGGTGTCTTTGCCCACCAGCAGCGGGCGCAGAATGTTGTCCACCAGGCCGATCACCACCACGAAGAACACCACCAGGAAAATGGCTTTCCACAGCATGCCGGTGGCGAAGAAGTAGATCACCGCCGGCACCCAGATGATGGCGGAGCCCACGGCCGGAATGATCGACAGGAACGCCATCAGCGCGCCCCACAGCAGGCTGCCGTCGATGCCGGTAAAGTAAAACGCCAGCCCGCCGAGCGCGCCTTGCACCACGGCGACCACCACCGTGCCCTTGACGGTGGCGCGGGAGACGGCGGCGAACTTCACGAACAGGTGGTGCTTCACGTGCTGGGAGAGCGGCAGCGCTTCGAGCGCCAGGTTCACCAGGTAGGGGCCGTCCTTCAGCAGGAAGAACAGCAGGTAGAGCATTACGCCGAAGCCGACGACGAAGTTGAAGGTGCCCTTGCCGATCAGGAAGACGCTGCCCGCCAGGTATTGGCCGCCCTTGAGCGCCACCTCGGAAAGCTGCTTTTGGATCTCGGCGGCGCTGTTGAGGTTATGCTCCGCCAGGAAGCGCTGCGCCCAGCCGGGCAGGTGGCGCATAAAGTCCGCCAGCATGGTCGGCAATTGGCTGTTGTTGGTCTGCAGCTTGGTGTAGATCACGTTGAATTCCATCGCCAGCGACGAGGCGATGATCGCCAACGGCGTGAACACGATCAGGCAGATTAGCGCCACCGTCAGCAGCGACACCACGCCGTTGCGTTCGCCGACGTACTGCTTCAGCTTCTTTTTCACTGGATGGAAAATCACCGCCAGAATAATCGCCCACAGCACCGAGGAGTAGTAAGGCCCCAGCACGTCGAGAAAGGCGGCGGTGACGATAAACAGGATCAGAATAAAGAATCCTTTGGAAATGCCTTTAGACATCATAGTCGTCCCTCAAAAGATGAATTTTCAGCATAGATGAACTGAATGAAAACAACACTATCATCACCTTTGCTTAACCGGTAGGGGATTTTTAGTGGCGTATTCCATAGGGTTATTAAGGGCAAGGCGGGCGCCGCACGGTGAACAGGCGGCGGCGTGAGAAAGGAAAGAGGGCTAAATGATTAACAAAATTTATCGATTGTGTTTCATTTTGTGAGCCGCGCTTGCCGCCTGCGCCAGGCTTTCCTAGTGTTGATGAGGGCGGCCGTTCGCCCGATATCACGAAGGAGTATGCAAATGACTGAACACAAACGACTCGGCGTCATCGAGAAAACGCTACTGATCGCCTTTGCCGGCCTGCTGGTGTATTTCGCGGCCACCGGCGCCTTGTCATTATCGGGCCTTGATCATCACTGGCCATATCCTTCGCGATAGGCAGGCACCTGCACCAGGGAAAATTCAGCACCGCTTATAACAAACAGAACGACCTTTCTGCTTATCACCCCGCATTATGCCGCCGGCTGAGAAAAGCCAGCGCCAACAGTGCCCCTGACACCGCCGCCGCCAGCACCAGCCACGCCGGGGCCGCCCAACCGGCCGCGGCCACGATGGCGCTCAGCGCGACCGGGCCGATCACCTGGCCGAGATAGTTCCCCTGCATCACCAGCCCCAGGCTCAGCGGCAGCAGCGTCGGTTCCGGCGTCGCCGCCGGCGTGGCGGCCAGAATGGTGGCGGGCAGCATGCCGGCGATGGCGCAGAACAGGAAACACAGCGGGATCAGCAGGCCGTTGGGCGTCATCGGCAGGAAAATGCCGATGCCGAAGATGCCTATGATCAGGCTGGTGGCCGCGAGCAGCGTTCTGGCGGGCAGACCGCGTGACAGCAGTACGCCGGCGGCGAGGTTGCCGATGATGTTCGCCGCCACCGCCGCCGCGCTGATGCCGCCGGCGGCCGCCAACGACAGGCCGATGCGTTGCATCAGGAAGATCGGCAGGAAGGTCATCACCGAGAAAAACTGCAGGTTGTAAGTGGTGAACATCAGCGCCAGCAACAGCGGCCGGCGCGCCCGCAGCATCGCGCCCAGCGCTTGCCGCAGCTGTAACGGCGGAACGTGCGCCTCGGCGGCACGGCGGGAGGTGGTCAACGGCAGCAGCAGGGCAGCTAGCAGCGTCAGCGCCGCACCGGCCTGCCAACTCTGTTGCCAGTCGGCGAGATGAGGGCCGAAAAACAGCGAAATGGCGATGCCCGCCGGCATGAAGGTGCTCCAGATGCCGAACACCAGGCTGCGCTGCGCCGGGGCGACGAGGCGGTTCAGCACCGCCGGCGAAGCGACCACCACGATCACGAAGCCGAGGCCTTCGACAAAGCGGCTGACGATCAATCCGCCGAAGTCGTGCAGCGTGGCGCCGGTAAAGCTGGCGGCGCTGATGATCAGCAGCCCAAGCGCCAGCAGGCGCCGGTCACCCCAGCGGCGCACCAACAGCCCGGCGGCGATGCCGCCGAACACCCCGACGAAGGGAAAGGCCGAAATCACCCAGCTCAGCGCCTCGAGCGAACGGCCGAACTCGGCCTGCAGCGCCGGCAGCGCGATGGTGGCCTTGCCCACGTGCAGCGCCGCGGCGATGCCGGCGAACAGCACGTTGACGACGGCTAACCAGGGCGTGGTGGCGGGAAGAACGCGGTCGATGGCGTCCGGTTTAATCGCGGTCATAACACTCTCCAGTGGCGGTAACGCCATCACTATGTGCTCTTGCAACGGCTGAGGTCGTTCAAATGCTGCGCTATCACGCGGAGAAATTATTCATTTCGAGCTTTATGGATTGCGCGCCTTCGTTGTTTGGTTCGCCAGCGTGCCGCCCGGCGTGGACGCTCGCCTCCCTTCAGCGGTTTACTGTTCCGGCACGCAGCAGGCGTGTGGTATTCATTTTATAAGGAGCAGTGTATGTCAGAGATGATGAACGAGAGTGGAGCACCGGCCATTGAATGGAGCTATGGCGGCCGGGGTGATGATATCAGCAGTAGCCTGAGCCTCGACACGGTTGAGGAGCAGCCGCAGGGCTTCCTGATGACGGTCGATCGGCCGGTGCAGATCTTTAAAGACGCGCTGTCGCCGATGATGGCCTTTGTCACGCTGCTGCGCCCGCTGTACGCCAGGGCGGGCGAGGGCTTCCAGTACGTACCGGTTTCCAACCCCTGGACCGACGTGCAGCGCCTGCCGGCCAGCGCAGGCTATCTGGGCGTGCAGGTCAACGCCGGGCTGTTCTTCCACGGCGCCAAGCCGACGCACTATAAAGATCGCGACGGCCAGATGAAGCCGATCGACGGCGGCACGCTTTTGCAGAACATCACCGTGCTGCATCAGGTGGCGCAGCCGCTCGGCCCGGGTGAAGGCGCCGTCTGAGTCGGCAGCGTGATCACAGGGGCCGGACGCGGCCCCTTATCGCGCCTTGAAACCGTACGCCGGTTGGGTAAAACTGGCTGCCTATTCAAGGAGAAGAGTATGTACAGCGACAACGAGAAAAAATTTTATATCATCCTCAACCGCAATCACGAACCGGCCACGCTGTTTAACGCTTCCTGCCATCTGACGGCGGGCATCACCGATCTGATCGAGCAGCGCGAGTTTCACCACTATCCGAGCAGCCTCGACGGCGTCAGCGCCAATATGAGCCACTATCCGATCGTGATCCTGCAGGCCAAGAACAGCAGCCAGCTCAGCAACCTGATTCTGAAGTGCAAGGAAGAGGGCGTGTTGTCCAACTTCTTCACCACCACCATGCTGTCGCACTCCGCCGAACAGCAGATCGCCGACACCGCCAGTACCCCTTACGAACAGCTGGATTTCGTGGCGGTGGCGCTCTACGGCGACGCCGAACAGCTTAAGCCGCTGACCAAGAAATTTTCCGTCTACCGCTGAAAACGCGGGATCTCAGACGCTGGCGCCGTCGTAGGTGTGGATCTGCAACGCATCCAGCGCGACGTCAGGCACGCAGCGCAGGTTAACGGCGCACATCGCGGCGCCGTCCGGTGCGGTGCCGTAGGCGAAGGGCTGGGCGCCGCAGACTCGGCAGAACTGATGGCGGATCTTGTGATGATTGAAAGTGTAAGTGCTGAGCTGGTCCTGGCCGCTGTTGAGCGTGAAAGCGCTGATGGGGAAGAACGACAGCAGCAGCCCTTTGCGGCGGCAAATGGAACAGTTGCAGCTGAGGGCTTCGGTGGGCAGTTCGGCGTCTACGGAGAAGGTGACGGCGCCGCAGTGGCAGCTTCCCTGGAATGACATAGCGATGATCCTGTAACAGGGGAGAGTGTTTGCCCAGTATAGTGCAATTTATCGCCACTCGGCCGCGCAGGGCCCGGTTTCCTTAGTAAATGCGCGGTTTTCTGGTAGGTTAGAGCTTAACGTCATCAAAAGGAGATCGCGATGTTAGAACACTATTATCCGGCCAATATGGGCGCCGAGCCGGTCACGGACGAACAGCATAAACGGCTGGTGGCGGTGCAGGCGGCGCTGGAATTGATCAAGGCCACGCTGTCGGATACCAACGACGGCAACGGCGTAGACTTCCAGCTGAAGGCGGCGGAAAAGCACATCGGCCCGATGGCCGACGCCATTCAGGAAGCCCTGAAGTAACGGTTCGCCGTCACCTCAACCGCCCGCACCGGGCGGTTTTTTTTTGCGCTGATTACTGCGATTTTTTTAGTGGCGCATTGCCTTTTTCCCGGCTGGTGCCGTGAGCGACGCGACCCTACTCTAGCGATCCGAATCCTTATCAGGGTCATGCTCATGTTCCGCTTCAGCCTCTTTTCTTTCTTATTACAGCGCCGCCGGCGCGTCACCCGGTTGGCCGGCGTCGCGCTGCTTCTCAGCGGCGTCATGCAGGCGCAGGCCGCGCAGCGTATTGAATTCTCGCCGGATGCCGCCGGCGCTTATCCAGAGGGTATCGCCTGGAACCCGCGCGCCGGTGCGTTCCTGGTCTCCTCCCTGCGCGGTGGGCAGCTTGGCCTGGTCTACCCGGATGGCCGCTATCGGCGGTTTTCCACCGGTAAAGGGCTTATCACTACCTCCGGCATGCTGGTGGACGCCGAGCGTAATCGGGTGCTGGTGTGCAACGAAGACGTGGGGGTCTCCCTCAGCTCCGTTCCCGGTACGCGCAATCGCGTGGCGCAGGTGCTGGAGTTCAATCTCGATACCGGCGCGCTGCAGCAGACGTACGATCTCTCATCGTTAAGCCGTGGGCCGACGCTGGCCAACGATCTGGCGCTCGACGCGCAGGGCAATATCTACGTGACCGACAGCTTCCAGCCGCAGATTTACAAGATCGACCGGGCAACGCGCCAGGTATCGATTCTGGTGCGCTCAGCGCGTTTGATGCCGGCCGAGGTTCCCGCCGCTGCGCAGGGCACGCAGCCTTATCTCAACGGCATCGTGTCTCACCCGGATGGCTATCTGATTGCGGCGGACTACACCCGCGGGCTGTTGTGGAAGGTGACGCTGGATAGCGCGCCTGCGATAAGTGAAATCAGGCTACCGCAGCGGCTGAAAGGGCCGGACGGGCTGCGGCTCAAAAACGCCCATGAATTGGTGATCGTACAGTCTTTTCCGGGGGCAAAGGGGAGCATGTCCGGCGACGTAACGTTGCTCTCCTCGAACGACGACTGGGCCAGCGCGCATATCACGGCGGTCGCCACGCCGCCGGAATTGGATGGGCCGACCGGCGCCGCGCTGCGCGATGGCGAGGTGTGGGTCGTCAACTCGCGTTATCCCCGTTTGTTTGCCGACGTCGCTCAGGCGGAGAGAACCAGGACGTTCAGCATCGTCAGGGTGGCGTTAGAGCGGAGGCCCGCCGATCGGCGACGGTTGCCAACCCGGCCGGAATAGGATTAAATGCCGCACTGACTGTATAAATAAACAGGTGCGCTGCGATGAGTCTGATGTTGAAGGGTGAAAAGATCGACCGTAACCGCTTTACCGGCGAGAAGATTGAAAACGGCAGCTTTATGCTGTGCGATTTTTCGGGCGCCGATCTGACCGGCACCGAGTTTATCGGCTGCCAGTTTTACGATCGCGACAGCCGACAGGGCGGCAATTTCAGCCGCGCGATACTGAAAGACGCCAGCTTCAGAAGCTGCGATTTGTCGATGGCCGACTTCCGCCACGCCAGCGCCCTGGGGCTGGAGATCCGCGAGTGCCGCGCGCAGGGCGCCGATTTTCGCGGCGCCAGCTTTATGAACATGATCACCAGCCGCACCTGGTTTTGCAGCGCCTATATCACCAAAAGCAACCTGAGCTACGCCAACTTCGCCAAGGTGGTGCTGGAGAAATGCGAGCTGTGGGAAAACCGCTGGCACGGCGCGCAGGTGCTCGGCGCCAGCTTCAGCGGCTCCGATCTGTCCGGCGGCGAGTTCTCCGGATTCGACTGGCGCGCCGCCGACGTCACCCAGTGCGATTTGAGCAACGCGGAACTGGGCGAATTGGATTTGCGCACCACCGATCTGCAGGGTGTCAAAATGGACAGCCATCAGGCCGCGCAGCTGCTGGAGCGGTTAGGGATTGCGGTTATCGGCTAATAAATTGCCCCAGGCCCGTTTTCCACGGTGCCTGGGGGAAATATGTTTACGCGGTTTATGAATATAAATTTAAATATTGCTTGCTTAAATAACTCAGCCGTGTGTAAATAGCGTCATCGGTTTGTAGTACAGACCTTATGAAAGCAGTTTTAGTAAAGCAGTTCTCAGTATTAGCGATATCCCTCAGATACCTCTTCTTCCGCGAATTTTCTTCTCTAGTGCCCCATAAGTTTCCAATAAAAACAGACCTCTATCGCCCTATGGCGTCGCAAAAATAGAAAGGAAATATCTCTATGTCTACTAAAATGACGGGTTTGGTAAAATGGTTTGATGCAGGTAAAGGCTTCGGCTTTATCACCCCGGCAGACGGCGGCAAAGACGTGTTCGTACACTTCTCCGCTATCCAGAGCAACGATTTCAAAACGCTGGACGAAGGCCAACAGGTTGAGTTCACTATCGAAAAGGGTATGAAGGGTCCTTCTGCCGGCAACGTGGTCGCGTTATAATTTTCGGCCAAGGTGCGGTTTCTTACGACAGCGATGAAGGTTTAAGCCGGAGCAGTTAAGAAATAACACCCTCAGCCTGAATAAACTCCGGGTTCGCCCGGAGTCTTTATCGATACGTCATTAGCTCAGCAGGAAGAGCGGCAGCGAAATATTCGTTGGCGGACTGGGGTTCGATTCCTCGATGACGTTCCAATAATTAATTATTATTGGCAACAGAAAAACAGATTTTCGCATAAATAATAATGCCGCTTTCCAGTCTGTTTTCCTGTTGTGAAAAAGTCGCGCTTAGGCTGCGTAATGTTGGAGTGTTGGATGGACGCTTACGCCATAACATGACAGCCGGGAAAGTCACCGGCACATGATTAATAGCCCCGGCCCTGGCCGGGGTTTTTTGTGCCCGCGATCTTAACGCTGCGAGTCCAGCCGTTCGTTGTTTTTCACCACGTCCTGCGCCTTGAGGTAGCTCTCGATCAGCAGCTGATAGGCCGGGAAGATTTTGGTGTAGACCACGGCCCACTGCTGAGCGTCGGCGCGGTTCCAGCTGCCCTGCAGCTCGGAGGCCACGCCGGCGGTGTCGATCGGCACTACGCCGGCCTGTACCACGCGCGCCAGGGTGATTTCCTGCGCCATTTTCGAGTAGGTGCCGGAGGCGTCGATCACCGCGAACACTTTATAGCCTTCGGCCACCGCGCTGATGGACGGGAAGGCCATGCAGACGCTGGTGATGGTGCCGGCGATGATCAAGGTTTTGCGGCCGGTGGCTTTGACCGCCGCCACGAAGTCCGGGTTGTCCCAGGCGTTGATTTCCCCTTTGCGGGCGACGTATTGCGCGTGCGGCGCATTTTGGTGAATTTCCGGGATCAGCGGGCCGTTCGGGCCCTGCGGCACCGAGGCGGTGGTGATCACCGGCAGTTTGCTGAGGGTGGCGATGCTGGCCAGGGCAGCGGCGCGGGCGCGCAGTTCGGTCATCGGCATGTCGGCGACGGTTTGGAACAGGCCGCTCTGGTGGTCGATCAGGAGCATGACTGCGTCATTGGCATCAATAACAGGACGCTGGCCGTTGAAGTTGGCTGGAGTGCTCATGGTGTTTTCCTTTTCTCGTCGTGAGGTCAGTGGGTATCTTCTTTGATTGATAAGGCTGAAACTCAGCACTTGCCTACAGTGTAGGGAGGGGCGAAAAATCCGGTAGACCGTGCAGGCGGGATGCATCGTTCCACAGATGGAACGACGGTGCGGAAGGCGAGCGAACCCGCGCTGGGCTAAACTTAAGATGCATGAGAAACATGCGGCAAGGAGCGCCATCCTGTTTACGGATTACGGAGTTGACGAGGAGGGCCGCCATCATGGCTTACCGGCATATCGTTGTCGCCACGGATCTCAGCGAAGACGCCGAGTTCCTGCTGGGCAAAGGCGCCAGACTGGCCGCCGCGCTCAAGGCTAAACTTTCCCTGATCTATATCGACATCCACCGCGCCGGTTATTACGTCGATCTGGGCGTGGGCGATTACAACTACACCGATCGCACCTTTTCGGAGCGGGTGAAGAATATGCTCAATGCGATCAAAGGGCAGTCGTCCTACCCGGTCGAAGAGGTGATCGTCAGCCGCGGCGCGTTGACGGAAGAGCTGAACCGGGTGGCGAAGGAGAAAGGGTTCGACCTGGTGATCTTCGGCCACCATCACGACGTCTGGAGCCGGCTGGTCTCTTCGGCGCGCCAGGCGATCAACGAACTGAACGTCGATCTGCTGGTTGTCCCCATCGAGAAAAAATAGTCGCGGCCGCCTGCGGGCGGCTGCCGTTTTTCATTCACATCGTTTATCTCTGTGCGGCCATAACCGCACACCTGCAATAGTCTCGCCCGCTGACAATCCGCCAGACAAATAGTGACTCACCGTAATTTTATTTTATCCATCAATATGTTGGCCAAAATCCGATAAAGGTTAATCCAGCGCATTGAAATCACTGACATACCTCCTTTTGGTTAATAAACCGCACGTTTTGACTGGCTCTCAGGGGAGGGGCGCCTTATCCTCGGGGTAATGAGATTTGTATGACTTATATAAATACGTTCACATGGAGGAGGTCTCATGCGTTTTGACAATAAAGTCGTGGTTATCACCGGTGCGGGCAACGGCATGGGGGAAGCGGCGGCGCGGCGGTTCTCCGCCGAGGGCGCCATCGTGGTGCTGGCCGACTGGGCCAAAGAGGCGGTAGATAAGGTTGCCGCTTCGCTGCCGAAAGGCCGGGCGATGGCGGTACATATCGACGTGTCCGATCACGTCGCGGTTGAGAAAATGATGAACGAGGTGGCGGAAAAACTGGGCCGCATCGACGTCCTGCTGAACAACGCCGGCGTACACGTGGCGGGCAGCGTGCTGGAAACCAGCGTCGACGACTGGCGCCGCATCGCCGGGGTCGATATCGACGGCGTGGTGTTCTGCTCCAAATTCGCCTTGCCGCACCTGCTGAAGACCAAGGGCTGCATCGTCAATACCGCGTCGGTGTCCGGCCTGGGCGGCGACTGGGGCGCGGCCTACTACTGCGCGGCGAAAGGCGCGGTGGTCAACCTGACGCGCGCCATGGCGCTGGACCACGGCGGTGACGGCGTGCGTATCAACTCGGTCTGCCCGAGCCTGGTGAAAACCAACATGACCAACGGTTGGCCACAGGAAATCCGTGACAAGTTCAATGAGCGCATCGCGCTGGGTCGCGCGGCGGAGCCGGAAGAAGTGGCGGCGGTGATGGCGTTCCTGGCCAGCGACGACGCCAGCTTTATCAATGGCGCCAACATCCCGGTCGATGGTGGGGCGACCGCCTCGGACGGCCAGCCGAAGATCGTTTAAGCGTTAACGCACAGGCCCGGTCAGGATGACCGGGCCTGCTGTTTTAGACGCCGATGCGGTCGCGCAGCGTGTAGTAGGCCGCGCCGATGGCGGTGAACGGGATCTGCAGATTGCGCCCGCCGAAGAACGGCAGGTGCGGCAGCTTGGCGAAGGCGTCGAAGCGTTCGGCGTCGCCGCGCATCAACTCGGCGATCAGCTTGCCTGCCAGATGGGTACAGGTCACGCCGTGGCCGCTGTAGCCCTGCATGTAGTACACGTTATTCTCCAACCGGCCGAACTGCGGCATGCGCGACAGCGTCAGCAGGAAGTTGCCGGTCCAGCGATAGTCGATACGCACCCCTTTCAGCTGCGGGAAGGTCTTCAGCAATTTTGGCCGTATCAGGTTGTCGATGTCGTCCGGATCGCGCGCGCCGTACACCACGCCGCCACCGTACAACAGGCGATGATCGGCGGTGATGCGGTAGTAATCCAGCAGGTAGTTACAGTCTTCCACGCAGTAGTTCTGCGGGATCAGCGCCTGCGCGATCTCCGGCGCCAGCGGCTCGGTGGTCACCACCTGAGTGCCGCACGGCATGCTGCGCTTGGCCAGCCGCGGCTCCAGCTTGTCGCCCAGATAGGCATTGCCGGCGACGATGACGAAACGCGCCTTCACCTGGCCGTTGGCGGTGCTGATGAGCGCCGGTTCGCCGTGGCGGATGTTCGTCACCGCCGATTGTTCGAAGATGCGCCCGCCCTGCAGGCGAATCGCCTCGGCCTCGCCCAGCGCCAGGTTGAGCGGATGGATGTGGCCGCCGCTGTGATCGAGCAGCGCGCCGACGTAGCGATCGCTGGCGACTTCCTGACGCACCCGATCCGCATCGAGCAGCTCGAGCTGGGTATTGCCGTAGCGTTCCCAGTTGCGTTTCTGCTCGATCAGCGCATGGAACTGCTTGTTGTTCAGCGCGGCGAAGATGCCGCCGGGGCGGTAGTCGCAGTCGATGGCGTAGCGGCTGATGCGGCTGCGGATGATCTCCGCGCCTTCAAACATCATGCTGCCGAGCAGGCGGGCGCTTTCCGCGCCGTAGCGCTCTTCAATCACATCGATGTCGCGGCTGTAAGAGTTGACCAACTGGCCGCCATTGCGACCGCTGGCGCCGAAACCGATGCGCGCCGCTTCCAGCACCACCACGTTATAGCCGGCTTCCACCAGAAACAGCGCGGAGGAGAGGCCGGTATAGCCGCCGCCGATCACGCAGACGTCGCACTCGATAGATTCATTCAGTTGCGGATAGGGCTGATGTGCGTTGGCCGTGGCCGCATAGTAGCTTTTTACGTGTTCAGTCATGAGATAAGCCCTTATTCCAGCGAGATCCAGGTGGTTTTCAATTCGGTGAACTTGTCCAGCGCGTGCAGCGATTTATCGCGACCGTTGCCGCTCTGCTTGTAGCCGCCGAACGGCACGGTCATGTCGCCGTCGTTGTAGTTGTTGACGAACACCGTGCCGGCCTTCAGCTGGCGCGCCATGCGGTGCGCACGGGCCAGATCGCGGGTCCAGACCGCGGCGCCGAGGCCGTAGTCGCTGTCGTTGGCCAGCTGCAGCGCCTGTTGCTCGTCGTCGAAGGTGGTCACCGCCAGCACCGGGCCGAAGATTTCATCGCGCGCCACGCTCATGGCGTTGTTCACCTGGGTGAGGATGGTCGGCCCCAGGTAGCCTGCGTGGTCGCCCTGCGGATGGTCGCGCCCGTCAAGGAACAGTGCGGCGCCCTGGCTCAGCCCCCGATCGATATAGCCGGCCACTTTTTCGCAGTGGCCGCTGTCGATCAGCGTGCCCATCACCGTGGCGGGATCGAGCGGATCGCCGGGAACGAAGGCCGCCGCGTGTTTGCGCAGCGCCTGCAGGAATTCTTGCTCAATGCTCGCTTCGACCAGCAGGCGAGTGCCGGCGATGCACACCTGCCCCTGATTATAGAAGATGCCGGCGGCGGCGCTGCGGGCGGCCTGATCCAGATCCGGGCAGTCGGCGAAGACGATATTGGCGCTCTTGCCGCCGGCCTCCAGCCAGACGCGTTTCATGTTCGATTCGCCGGCGTAAATCATCAGCTGCTTCGCCACCAGCGTGGAGCCGGTGAAGGTGAGGGCGTCGACGTCGCGGTGCAGCGCCAGCGCCTTGCCGGCGTCGTGGCCATAGCCGGGCACCACGTTCAGCACGCCGTCCGGCAGCCCGGCCTGCTGCGCCAGTTTGCCGAGCAGGATGGCGCTCAGCGGCGATTTTTCGGAGGGTTTGAGCACCACGCTGTTGCCGGCGGCCAGCGCCGGACCGAGTTTCCAGCAGGCCAGCAGCAGCGGGAAGTTCCAGGGCACGATGGCGCCGACCACGCCGATCGGCTCGCGTTCAATCAGCGCCAGCGCATCGCGGCCGGTGGGGGCGATTTCGCCGTACACCTTATCGATCGCTTCGGCGTACCAGCGGATGCAGCGAATGGCGCCCGGCACGTCGTCGCGCAGGCTGTGGCGAATCGGTTTGCCGGTGTCTAGCGTTTCCAGCAGCGCCAGCTCTTCGTGATGCTGCTCCATCAGCTCGGCGAAGCGCAGCAGCGTGGCCTTGCGCTGCGCCGGGGCGGCTTGCGCCCAGTCGTCACGCTCAAAGGCGGCGCGCGCCGCGCTGACCGCCCGATCGATGTCGGCGGCTTCGCCCCGCGCGACCTGCGCCAGCTCACGGCGCCCGGCGGGATCTTCCACGGCGAAACTTTTCCCCGCGGCGGCCGGCTGGTAGCGGCCGTCGATAAACAGCTGGTGCTCAATCTTCAGGGCCTGCGCCCGTTGTTGCCAATACTGCAAATGGTGAAAGTTCATGCCTGGCTCCGTTGATCAGAATGTCGTCGGCGTATGGGCGCTGATAATCCGGCAAATGCGCGCCGACGTGTTGCTGAAACTGTGGGGGATGCCGGTATTGATGGCGTAGCTTTGCCCAGCCAACAGGTGATAGCTCTGGCCGTTGACCTGCAGCACCACTTCACCCTCCAGCAGCGTGCCGATCTCTTCCCCCTGATGCTTGATGCGCTCGCCGGTGGTGGTGCCCGGTTCGTAGGTCTCGATCATCATCGCCAGCGTGCGGTTCGGATCGCCGTTATGGATAAGCTTCATCGAAACGCCCTGGCTGCCGATTTCGATCAGATCGTCACTGCCGATCACGATCTGCGGCTCCGTCGGTTTTTCCGGCTCGGCGAAAAACGCCGACAGCGACAGACCGTATACCGTCAGCAGCTTTTGCAGCGTGCTGATGGCCGGGCTGACCTTGTCCTGCTCGATAGTGCTGATGGCGCTGTGGGTTAACCCAGACAGTTCGGCGACCCGGCGCTGCGACAACCCTAATTGTTGACGGATCTGCGACAGACGTTTTCCCGGTGCCAAGCTGACGTCGCTCATGGGCGTTTTTCCTTTTGATAGTTCCGACAGGCGGTGATGAAACCATCAAACAACAGGCGCGACAGGGCGTACTCGTCGCTGTTCCACTCCGGGTGCCACTGCACGCCGAGCGCGAAAGGCTGATCGCGCACGCTGATCGCCTCCACCAGCCCGTCGGCGGCGTGCGCCTCGATGCGAACGCTCGCGCCCAGGGTTTTGGCGCCCTGGCCGTGCAGCGAGTTCACCCAGAATCTGTTGCAATCCGGTATCAGTTGCGAAAGCAGCCCCCCTTCCTGAACGATGACTTCGTGGGCGGGGGCGTATTGCTGTTCCAGCGGCAGGTCGTGATCTTCACGGTGTTCCTGCAGCTCGGGCAGTTCGTACAGGCGGCGATGCAGGGTACCTTGGGTGGCGACCACCATCTCCTGCATGCCGCGGCAAATGGCGAAAAGGGGAATGCGCCTGTCGAACGCCTGGCGGATCAGCGCCAGGCTCAACGCGTCTCGGCCAGGATCGGCGTCAGGCTCATCGCCGTTTTCACCATAAAGGTGCGGCTGCACATTACTGGGGCTGCCCGGCAGCAAAATGCCGTCGAGGCGCGGCAGCAGTTCCGCCAGCATGTCCGGCTCCGCCAGCGCGTGCGGCAGGGCGATCGGCAAGCCGCCGGCGGTGATAACGGCATTCAGGTACTTTTCTTGCAAGGTCTGTGTGAGGTGCCCGTTTAACCTATACCTGCACATGACGACGCCGATGACTGGTCTGTTAAATATATTGTCCATGCTATCCCCTTGGTACGTTCGAAATTATGAACGATAAGCTTCTCCACCGCCGATTTCGTTCAATATTCTATAAATCTAGCAGTCGATTGGGCAATATTCAAACCAAAAGTAACACTTGCAAAACAAATTTGTTTCATCTACGTTTCATTTGTGGGCATTATATTGAACAATACGGTCAATAAACATCGACGACAGCAAAACACAAACGGCGGGTGAACCATGCAGACCAACATCGTAGAAGTGGAAAACTTTGTTCAGCACAGTGAAGAGAGACGAAGTAGCGCGTTCCAGCGCGAAGTGAAGAAGTACCTGGAACGTTATCCGTTAACCCAACATGTCGACGTACTGTTGACCGATCTGAACGGCAGCTTCCGCGGCAAACGCATCCCGGTCGGCGGCCTAAGCAAGCTGGAGAAGGGCTGTTACTTCCCGGCGTCGGTATTTGCGATGGATATTCTCGGCAACGTCGTCGAAGAGGCCGGGCTGGGGCAGGAGCTGGGCGAGCCGGATCACGTGTGCGTGCCGGTGCCGGGCACGCTGACGCCGTCGGCGGCGGATCCGCAATATATTGCACAGGTGCTGCTCACCATGCTGGATGAAGATGGCACTCCCTTTGACGTTGAACCGCGCAATGTGCTGAACCGAGTGTGGCAGCGTTTGCGTCAGCGCGGGCTTTCCCCCGTGGTAGCGGTAGAGTTGGAGTTCTATCTCATCGATCGTCAACGCGACGCAGAGGGCTATCTGCAGCCGCCGTGCGCGCCGGGCACGCAAGAGCGCAACACCCAAAGCCAGGTGTATTCCGTCGATAACCTGAACCATTTCGCCGACGTGCTGAGCGAGATCGACGAACTGGCGCGTTTGCAGGGCATTCCGGCGGACGGCGCGGTGGCGGAGGCGTCGCCGGGACAGTTCGAAGTCAACCTGCACCATACCGACGACGTGCTGCAGGCCTGCGATCACGCGCTGGCGCTGAAGCGGCTGGTGCGCATGGTGGCCGAGAACCACAACATGCAGGCCACCTTTATGGCCAAGCCGTATGAGGAGCACGCCGGCAGCGGCATGCACGTGCACATCAGCATGCTGAATGCGCAGGGCAACAACGTGTTCGCCGACGACGACGGCGAAGACTCGGCGCTGCTGAAACAGGCGCTGGCGGGCATGATCGCCCTGATGCCGTCTTCGATGGCGCTGCTGGCGCCGAACGTCAACGCCTACCGCCGCTTCCAGCCCGGCATGTACGTGCCGACCCAGGCCTCCTGGGGGCATAACAACCGCACCGTGGCGCTGCGCATTCCCTGCGGCGATCGCGACAACCACCGCGTGGAGTATCGCGTGGCGGGCGCCGACGCCAACCCTTATCTGGTGATGGCGACCATTCTGGCCGGCATCGTCTACGGCCTGGAAAGCGCGCTGCCGCTGCCTGAGCCGGTGACCGGCAACGGGCTGGAGCAGGATGGGCTGCCGTTCCCGATTCGCCAGAGCGACGCGCTGTACGAGTTCGAACATCAGCCGGTGCTCAATGCACTGCTGGGCGAACGTTTCAGCCATGTCTACCTGGCCTGCAAAACCGATGAACTGGTGCAGTTCGAGCGCCTGATCACCGAAACCGAAATCGAGTGGATGCTGAAAAACGCCTGATCCCGCTCACCCTGCGACGACCGCGCGCGTCTGGCGCATTTCATCGGCTCTCCTGTGGCCGGTGAGGCTGCGCGCTGCGGTACAGAATTTCTTCTATCACGGCGTACAGGACGCCGACGAGGAAATAACCATGACTCAGTCATTCCCCTGCGCAGACGTTTGCCTGTGCCGCAGTGCTTACGGGCCGGTCGCCGGCCGCCCGACAGTGATCCCAACCCGTTTTTCCCGCCGCCTGAGCAGCAGTTTCCCCGCGGCCTCTCTGAATGACGTTGCACGGTTGACAGCAGAGGACCAAGAGGGGAAATGCCATGACGATTAAAGCCATCGACGGCGGCCCGGCGGGCAAACCGCAGCTGCGTAAATCCCTCAAGCTGTGGCAGGTGGTGATGATGGGCCTGGCCTATCTGACGCCGATGACGGTGTTCGATACCTTCGGCATTGTCTCCGGCCTCACCGACGGCCATGTGCCGACCTCCTATCTGCTGGCGCTGGCCGGCGTGCTGTTCACCGCCATCAGCTATGGCAAACTGGTGCGCCAGTTTCCTACCGCCGGCTCTGCCTACACCTATGCGCAGAAGGCGATCAACCCGCACGTCGGTTTTCTGGTGGGGGGGTCGTCGCTGCTTGATTATCTGTTCCTGCCGATGATCAACACGCTGCTGGCGAAGATTTACCTGACCGCGCTGTTCCCGGAAGTGCCGCCCTGGGTGTGGGTGGTGGGCTTCGTTATCCTGATTACCGCCATCAACCTGAAAAGCGTCAATCTGGTGGCCAACTTCAATACCCTGTTCGTACTGGCGCAGGTGGCGATCATTCTGGTGTTTATCTACCTGGTGGTGCGCGGCCTGCACAACGGCGAGGGAATGGGTACGGTGTGGAGCCTGCGGCCGTTCCTCAGCGAGAATGCGCATCTGCTGCCGATCATTACCGGCGCCACTATCCTGTGCTTCTCGTTCCTCGGCTTCGATGCGGTGACTACGCTGTGCGAAGAGACGCCCGACGCCGCCAAGGTGATCCCGCGCGCCATCTTCCTGACCGCGCTGTACGGCGGGGTGATCTTTATCAGCGTGTCGTTCTTCATTCAGCTGTTTTTCCCGTCCATTCAACGCTTCCACCAGCCCGACGCCGCACTGCCGGAGATCGCACTGTACGTCGGCGGCAAGCTGTTCCAGTCGATCTTCCTGTGCGTGACCTTCATCAACACGCTGGCCTCCGGCCTGGCGTCGCACGCCAGCGTGTCGCGCCTGCTGTACGTGATGGGGCGCGATAACGTGTTCCCGGAGAAGTTCTTCGGTTACATCCACCCTAAATGGCGCACGCCGGCGCTCAACGTGCTGATGGTCGGGCTGGTGGCGCTGTCTGCGTTGTCGTTCGATCTGGTGACCGCCACGGCGCTGATCAACTTTGGCGCGCTGGTGGCCTTTACCTTCGTCAACCTGTCGGTCATCAGCCACTTCTTCATTCGCGAAGGGCGCAACAAAAGCTGGAAGGATCGCTTCAACTTCCTGTTCCTGCCGCTGGTGGGGGCGCTGACGGTGGGGGTACTGTGGCTGAACCTGGAGAAGAGCTCGCTGACCATGGGGCTTATCTGGGCGACGCTGGGCTTCGGCTATTTGGCCTGGTTGACCCGGCGTTTTCGCCAGCCGCCGCCGCAGCTCGAGCGGCAGCCGCAGCAATAAAATCACAGGCGGGAGTTTCCCGCCTTTCTTTTTGGCGCGTGCGGCAGTAGAGTGAAAAACCTGATAAAAAATAACCCATTGGATCCGCCTTATGCCCGCTTTGCCCTCGCGTACCCGCGCCACGCTGTTCGGTTTATTGGCCATTGTGCTATGGAGCAGCGTCGTCGGCCTGATCCGCAGCGTCAGCGAAGGGCTGGGGCCGATCGGCGGCGCGGCGATGATCTACAGCGTCAGCGCGGTGTTTTTGCTGGTGGCGCTCGGCGTGCCGAAATGGTGCAGCTTTCCGCGGCCTTATCTCATCGTCGGCAGCCTGCTGTTCGTCAGCTATGAGATCTGCCTGTCGCTGTCGCTCGGCTACGCCAATACCCGCCTGCAGGCGATAGAAGTGGGCATGATCAACTACCTGTGGCCCTGTTTCACCGTGCTGATGGCGTTGGCGCTCAACGGGCAAAAGGCCAAATGGTGGCTGCTGCCGGGGCTGCTGCTGTCGCTGTTCGGCATCGGCTGGATCATGAGCGGCGAGGGCGGCTGGTCACCGGCGCAAATGCTGGCCAACGTGCGCAGCAATCCGCTCAGCTACGGGCTGGCGTTCAGCGGTGCGGTGATCTGGGCGCTGTACTGCAACCTGACCAAGAAGATCGCCCAGGGCAGCAACGGCGTGGTGCTGTTCATCGTGCTGACCGCGCTGGCGCTGTGGCTGAAGTATGCCTTCAGCGCGGAAAGCGGCATGCAGTTCAGCCTCGGCGTGACCCTGACGCTGCTGTGCGCCGGGGTGGCGATGGGGGCGGGGTATGCCGCCTGGAACGTCGGCATTCTGCACGGCAACATGACGCTGCTGGCCACCGTCTCTTATTTTACCCCGGTGCTGTCGGCGGTGTTCGCCGCGCTGGTGTTGCACACCTCGCTAACCGCCAATTTCTGGCAGGGCGTGGCGATGGTGACGCTCGGCTCGCTGATCTGTTGGCGGGCAACCCGTGGAAATTAACGGAAATTATCCGCCGTCGGCGCAATGTTGAACTAGAATTTAACTAGCCATGTTGCCTGAAGGAACGACGACGATGAGAAGCGACATTCAATTTATTCAACAACCCGAAATCGACGCGCATCACTATGAACGCGGCGATACCGTGCGCCTGACCACGGCGAATCTGCGGCATGAATATCAGCTCGACGTTTATATTTTGCGCCGCGACGACAAGCTGATTTACGGTTCCGTCGTTGCGGCGGCGCCCAAGACCGACATTCCGGTCGCCAGCTGGGAGGTGAAAAACGGCGAGGAGGTGGCGTTCCGTCAGGAAAACATCGCCAAGGCGGTACCGGCGGTGAACTGATTTCGCTTTGCGTATTTTCTGTTGATTTTGATGAAGGCCGGCGTTCATGCGTCGGCTTTTTCTTTTCCACGTCGCGATAATGGGCAGGTGACGCCCTGATGACGGTTGGCTCAAAAACTGCGCTAAAAATCGATGTGCATGACTAAAATCACAGCGAATGTGAATTTGCATGAAACATAATTTGACAAATGTGAACGCAATCGATTACCTATTCGCGAAATGCGTAACTGGATCACAGATTCTTACAGTCAGTGGTTTCTATAATGCGCGCGTCATCCGAGTTTCTGTGTGAAGACAACGCCAGGTGTCGGCAGACTCATTGTCATCTTTTCTAAACGGGCAGGAAATGGCCCTTTAAGCATGTGGTAATAAAATGAAAAAAATAGCTCTCGCAGCAGGTGTACTGCTCGCAGCGTCTTACAGTGCATCATCAATGGCTGATAGCAAAGACAGTCAATATGTCTCCGACTGGTGGCACCAGAGCGTCAACGTGGTGGGCAGCTACCACACCCGCTTCGGGCCGCAGCTGAATAACGACGTGTATCTCGAATACGAAGCCTTCGCCAAGAAAGACTGGTTCGATTTCTACGGTTACGTTGACGTGCCGAAGTTCTTCGGCGTGGGCAACACCCCGGACCGCGGCATCTGGGACAAAGGCTCCCCGATGTTTATGGAGATTGAACCGCGCTTCTCCATCGACAAGCTGACCGGCACCGATCTGAGCTTCGGGCCGTTCAAAGAGTGGTATTTCGCCAACAACTACATCTATGATCTGGGCCACAACGCCGACGGCCGTCAAAACACCTGGTACATGGGTCTGGGCACCGATATCGACACCGGCCTGCCGATGAGCCTGTCGATGAACATCTATGCCAAATACCAGTGGGAAAACTACCAGGCTGCCAACGAGAACAGCTGGGACGGTTACCGCTTCAAGGTGAAATACTTCGTGCCGCTGACCCAGGTGTGGGGCGGCAACTTGAGCTACATCGGCTTCACCAACTTCGACTTCGGTTCCGATCTGGGCAAGGACAGCCATTGGGTTGACGGCACCGGCAAACAGGTACGCACCGGCAACTCGATCGCCTCCAGCCATATTTTGGCGCTGAACTACGATCACTGGCACTATTCTTTCGTGGCGCGTTATTTCCATAACGGCGGCCAGTGGCAGGATGGCGCGGATATCGGCACCCCGCAGGGCCCGATCAAGTCTACCGGTTGGGGTTATTACCTCGTGGTCGGCTATAACTTCTGATTTTCCGTGTTATCAGAAACAGAAAACCCCGCCTGGCGGGGTTTTTTTTCGTCATCACTGGGCTTGTTCGACCGGGAGATGCTTCACCGGCATAAACAGCCTGCCTTTGATCACGTGACATTCATTATTTATCCAACTAATGATTTGTTCACGGCTGACGCCTTCCGACTGCGCGTAACGATGAAGATCGCCGTTAAAGTGTCGAGTGATGTATTCCATGAGGGTCATTTGCACGTCTTTTGCTCCTGAACGCCCACCCGTTGCCAGCCTGGCCACCGCGGGAGGTTGAGGTTTCTCAGACAGCGAATGTAAATTATCGGCAACTAAATCTCAACATAAAGCACCAGATTGGGGCGACGGCGGCGGGAAAAAGAATCCCGCACGAAGAGGCGGGAAGTGTTCGCTATTATCATTATGGATGATAAGAATAAGATTTGAGGTGCGACGAAAAAGAGCACGCTAACTCTTTTTTGTTACCTTCCCACGCTAGCGTAAGGCTTATTTTTCTTCAAGAAAAATCTGAGGTAAGTATCGGCATTTTCGAGGCGTTTTGCGTTAAAACAAGATTTTGGCGCGTCTGCCGTCTCGCGCGTCATCATCTCGGAGTTTTCCTTATACTTCGTCCGGGAAAGGCCCGCTATAGTCAAGAGAGTCACCCACGCAGGAATACACAACATGAACAAACGTCGTACGACCCTCACGGTGTTGGCGCTGATCGCGTCGCTGGGGTTGTCATCCGCTCCGGCTCTGGCCGATAAGGGCGGCAATGGTAACGGCAACGGTAATGGCCATGGCAACAGCGGCAATAACGGTAACCATGGCAATAACGGCAATCACGGTAACAAAGGCAATAAAGACCATTATGATAACGGCGTTTATCGCAACGACGACAATCTGATCACCGTCAACCTCTCGCGCGATCGCGCCCGTTCGCTGGCGCACAACTATGGCCTGACCGGCTACCGTTCGTTGCCGCCGGGCATCGCCAAGAATCTGGCGCGCGGTAAACCGCTGCCGCCGGGCATCGCAAAAAAAATGGTGCCGCGCTCTATGCTGCGTGAGCTGCCGCAGTACCCGGGGTATGAGTGGCGTATCGCCGGCGACGATCTGGTGCTGGTCGCACTCAGCACCGCGATTGTGGCCTCCGTCATCAACGGCGTGTTCGACTAACGCCTGTCGAGCGTTATCGGGCCTCGCTGCGGCGGGGCCTTTTTATTTGCCAGCGCGGGGCGGACGTGGTGAACTTTAGGCCTTACGTTTTCACCGCATCATAAGGGAGGTGCCATGTTCAGGGCGTTATTGATCGCCTGTTGTTTGACCAGTTTTCCGGCGTTGGCGGACGGCGCCGCCGCTCTCGGGGAGCTGGTGAACCAACGGCTGTCGTTGATGAAGGACGTTGCCGGTTACAAGGCCCAGCAGCATTTGCCGATCGAAGACCTGGCGCAGGAGGCGAAGGTGTTGGCCAGCGCGCAGGCGGAGGCGGGGCGTTTGGGGCTTGAGCCCGCGTCGGTGCGGCCTTTTATCGCCGCGCAGATGGACGCCGCCAAGGCGATTCAGTATCGCTATCGCGCCGACTGGCTGGCGAGCCCGGAAACCGGTTGGCAGCCGCGCCCGTTGGCGCAGGTGCGCCCGCAGATTGCGCGGTTGAGCAGCCAGATATTGCAACGGCTGGCGGAGCGGCTGCGCGCCGGCCCGCTTGGCGAGGCGGATCGGGCGGCGTTTATGGCGTCCGTGGATCAGGTGAACCTCAGCGCCGCCGACAAACGGCGGCTGGCGGATGCGCTGCTGGCGGTCAAAACCGGCAGCGCAGGCTGAGCGTCAGTCGCGGCCGACGGTGCTGCGGCGGAAGGTCAGCATCCGGCTGCGGTTGGCGATGAGATCCACGTTGTAACCGCGGAAATAGAGGCAAAAGCGTTTTAACCACGGGCCGTCCTGGCACTCCACCAGCATGCGGCCCTGGCCGAGCGGGCTGAGCGTACCGCTCTGCGCCGCCGGGCCGACGCCGATATGCACCCGATCGCCACGAATTTCAAAGGCGGTGCGATAGTGCGGGTGATACCACAGCCCCTGCACATGCTTCAGGCAGTCGCCGTTGGCCGTGACCGGCAGAAAACGGCGCGCCACATGCCCGACTTCGCCCTCGACCGCTTCGCCGGTCCACTTCAATTTGATTGGCATATGGGCGGACAGCGACACCGCGTACCCGTCCTCGCCCTGATACAGCGGTTCACCGCTGCCCAGATAGGCCAGGTTGCCGTCTTTAACCTCCAGCCAGTGCGGCTCGGCCAGCGTGGCGTAGAGGCCGTCGGGGATCGCCGTGCTGCGCTGCGGCAAAGGTTCGCCCAGCAGCGCCGCCATCACCTGCAAAGCCATACCGAAACTGTCGCAGTCTTCGCGGTTGGCGACCAACGCGACGCCGACCTGGCGATCGGGCGCCAGCAGGAAATAGGTTTTGTAACCGGCGTGGGAACCGCCGTGGCCGAGCAAGCGGCGGCGGCCCAGCGGGGTTTGCGCCAGCCCCAGGCCATAGGCGCTGAGCTGGCCCTGATTGAGGCGGCGCGGGGCGCCGAGTTGCGCCAGCACGCCCTGGCCGGGGCCCTCGTCGGCCAGCAGCGTTTGCAGCCAGCGGGTGAGGGCGTGGAGGCTGCCGGTCAGGCTACCGGAGGCGGAAAGGTGCAGGCCGGCGCTGGCGTGTTGCCAGCCCTGCGGCGCCCGCCAGTAACCCGGCACCAACCCCGGCACCACGTCGAACCAGCTTTCCGGTGCTTGCATCTGCACCTGCAGCGGCCGGGCGATGTGCTGTTGCACCAGTTGGTCGAAATCATACCCTTTGCTACGCAGCGCGGCCTCCAGCAGCCGATAGCCGGTATTGCTGTAGGCGATCTCGCTGCCGGCTTCGTAGTTCAACTTTTCCAGCCCTTCGACAAACTGCATGACTGGCTGCGCCTCGCTGACGGCGTGCAGCGAGATGCCGAGCAAGCCGAGCGTTTCGCGCACGTCGGGCAGGCCGCCGGTCATGTCCAGCGCCTGGCCGACGGTGACGTCCGCCAGCGCAGGCTGCAGGGCGGGCAGCAGTTCGCCCAGGCGCTGATCGAGCCGAATGGCGCGGCCGGTGGCGTTCAGCGCCAACGCGGCGAAGATATGTTTGGTCACGGAGGCGTAGCGCACCACGCTGTCGACGGTGAAGGGGGTATTCTGCGCCAGATCGGCCAGGCCGGCGCAGGCGGTGGCGCGGAGTTGTTCGGCGTCAAACAGGGTGATGGCGCCGCCGGGTTCGCCACGCCGTTGCCAGCCGGCCAGCAATTGTTCGGCGAGGGCGCCGGCAGCGCGCCAGTTTAACGGTGTTACAGACATAGGGCCTCCAGAGTGATGGTTCGAAACGGGCCAGCTCGGCCACACGCCGCCCGGCGCTGACGATGAGCGCGGGCTTTTCGGCTGATTGTGGCGCAGTGCGTTTTTCGTCGGCCGCTGTTTTGTGCGCTGTTTAGACCAGTCAGTGGGGAATCACGCGAAACTTTGATATAGCGCGCAGATTGCGGCTGACGTTGCGGCTAAAGGCAGGGGGAGAAACAGGCGCCCGGCGGCGCCTGCAGGGGGATCAGTTGAGTTTGGCGGCGCCGTCCAACAGGCCTTCAATCATCTGCTTGAGCAGGCGCTGCAGCGAGGCGGCGCGCTGCGGTTCGAACGCGTAAGGGTACTGTTCGGACATGTAGTTCACCTGCGCCAGTTCGAGCTGGATCGCATGCTGTTGCTGCTGCGGCTGCCCGTAGGCGCGGGTGATGTAACCGCCCTTGAAGCGGCCGTTCAGCACGTGGGTGTACTGCTGTTGTTGCTCGCAGCAGGCGACCAGCCGATCGCTCAGCGCCTGGGCGCAGCTTTCGCCGCCGTTGGTGCCGAGATTGAGATCCGGCAGTTGGCCGTCGAACAGCCGCGGGATCACCGAGGCGATGGAGTGCGCGTCGAACAGCAGCGCATAGCCGTGCCGCGCCTTGAGGCGTGCCAGTTCGTCCTGCAGCTGCTGATGATAAGGTTGCCAAATCTGCTGCAGATAACCGGCGCGTTCTGCGTCCGTCGGCGCTTTGCCCGGCAGGAAGCTTGGGCGGCCGTCGAACAGCACGTCGGGATACAGGCCGGTGGTGGCGGTGGTGTACAGCGGCTTGTCGTCCGCCGGGCGGTTCAGATCGATGACGAAGCGCGAATAGTTGCCGACCAGCACGCTGGCGCCCATCGCCCGTGCGAAGTCGTACAGCTGCGGAATGTGCCAGTCGGTATCGGGTAGCGGGCGGGCGTCGTCGGTCAGCCCGGCCTCGACCGCCGGCGTCAGTTGCGTGCCGGCGTGTGGGATGCTGATCAGCAGCGGCAGGCTGCCGCTCTGGAAGCTAAAAGGATCGCGAATGGTCATTGACGTACTTCTCCTCGGAAAATCACCGTACAGGGCAGCTGGCCGCCCAACCAATAAGCCAGTTCCGCCGGCCGCGACAGCGGCCAGTGAACGAAGTCCGCCACCTTGCCGGTTTCCAGCGTGCCGTGGCTGTGTTGCAGCCCCAGCGCTTTGGCGGCGTGGGTGGTAACGCCCGCCAGCGCTTCTTCCGGCGTCAGGCGAAACAGCGTGCAGGCCATGTTGATCATCAGGCGCAGCGACAGCGCCGGCGAGGTGCCGGGGTTGGCGTCGCTGGCGATCGCCATCGCCACGTGGTGCTTGCGGAACAGCTCTACCGGCGGGCACTGGGTTTCGCGCAGCAGGTAATAGGCGCCGGGCAGCAGTACCGCCACGGTGCCGGCATCGCCCATGGCGCGGGCATCTTGTTCGGTAGCGTATTCGAGATGGTCGGCGGAGAGCGCGTGATGGCGCGCCGCCAGCGTGCTGCCGCCGAGGGCGGAGAGCTGCTCGGCGTGCAGCTTGACCGGCAGCCCGGCGGCCTCGGCGGCGGCGAAGACTCGCTCCACCTGCGCCGGTGAGAACGCCAGATGTTCGCAGAAGGCGTCAACCGCATCCGCCAGCCCGGCGGCGGCCGCCTGCGGAATGATGGTATCGCAGACCAGATTGATGTAGTCGTCGGCGCGGTTGGCGTATTCCGGCGGCAGCGCATGGGCCGCCAGACAGGTGGTTTTCACCTCGACCGGCAGCAGCTCGCCCAACTTGCGCGCCACCCGCAGCATCTTCAGTTCGCTCTCCGGGCTGAGGCCGTAACCGGATTTGATCTCCACGCAGGTGACGCCTTCCGCCAGCAGCGGCCGCAGGCGGAACAGCGCCTGCTCCAGCAGCAGCGCCTCGTCGGCCTCGCGGGTGGCTTTCACGGTGGAAATGATGCCGCCGCCCTGTGCGGCGATGTCGGCGTAGCTCACGCCGTTCAGCCGCTGTTCGAACTCGCCGCTGCGGTTGCCGCCGAACACCAGGTGCGTGTGGCAGTCAACAAAGCCGGGGGTGATGATGCCGCCGTCGAATTTCACCGTTTCGTCCGCGATCAGGCCGGGCGGCAGCGCCGCATGTTCGCCAATCCAGACGATCTTGCCGTCGCGTACGGCGATCGCGCCGTCGGTCAGGGTGTGATAGTTGCCGTCGCGCATGGTGACGATATCGGCGCCGTGCCACAGGCTGTCACAGTGAATCTCAGACGTCATTGCTTTCCTCCGCCGGAGCCGCAGCTCCCACATGGTTGTATATACAATTAAAAACAACCTAACGCATTCACCGGGATGTCACAAGAGGCGGGAGAGATTTTGTTATCAGGATGTGATCGACAGCGGAGATGCGGGCGCAGGGCGCGCCCGCCGGGAATCAGACTTCGCTGGTGAAGCGGCCGAACAGTTGATAACGGCTGCCGGGGTACAGCAGCCGGGCCGAGGTCACCACGGTTTTGCCGGACCAGGTGCGGCGATGGATCAGCAGGCCGGGTTCGTGGTCTTCCAGCTGCAGCAGCTCGCGCTCGCGCCGGGTAGGGATCACCGCTTCGACGATGTGTTCGCCGGCGGTCAGCGGCGCGGCCTGCGTCAGATAGGTGTAAGGCGTGACGCGGTCGAAATCCTGCTTCAGGTAATCCGGCGCCACCAGCGGGTTGACGCAGCGGTCTTCCACCTGCACCGGCACATCGTTTTCGTAATGCACGATCTGCGAGTAGAACAGCCGTTGGCCGGGCTGAATGCCCAATGCCGTCGCTTCTTCTTCGCTGGCCGCTCGGGCCTTCAGCTCGAGGATCTTGCTGCTGTGGCGATGGCCGCGCGCGGCGATCTCATCGGCGATGTTGTGCACTTCCAGCAGCGCGGTATGCGCTTTGGCTTCGGCGACGAAGGTGCCGACGCCCTGCATGCGAATCAAAAAACCTTCGCTGGTCAGCTCGCGCAGCGCGCGGTTGATGGTCATGCGGCTGACGCCCAGTTCCGCCACCAGTTCACTTTCGGAGGGCACGCGCTGGTGCGGTTGCCAATGCCCCGCACGGATTTGATTCACGATCGCCTGTTTGACCCGTTGGTAGATCGGGGCGGGGGCATCGCTCATTGCAGCCGCCAGTTGTAACACGGTCTGTTGTTCAGCCACGACGTTAACCTCGTCAAATAAAAAAATAATAACACCAGTTTACTGTTGATGTCGGCGTATGTATATGTATATACAACTAGTGGCCGTCGCGCCAGAAACTTGCCGGCGACTGCCAAAAATTCCTGAATGCGCGCCATCGCCGCGCCTCATTCGCCGTTACACCAACAGTGGAATACTGCCATGCCTGCTTATTTTGCCCCACGCGCTTTGCTCCCTGAGGGCTGGGCGCATAACGTCCGGCTGGACGTCGATGCGCAAGGTTATCTGACTCAAGTTACCGCCGACGCTGAACCGCAAGGCTGCATCCGGCTGCACGGCGATGCGGTGCCGGGCATGCCGAACCTGCACTCCCACGCTTTCCAGCGCGCGATGGCCGGGCTGGCGGAAGTGGCGGGCAACCCGCAGGACAGCTTCTGGACCTGGCGCGATCTGATGTACCGCCTGGTGCAGCGCCTGACGCCGGAGCAGGTGGAGGTGGTCGCCCGTCAACTGTATATCGAAATGCTCAAGGGCGGATACACCCAGGTGGCCGAATTCCACTACCTGCATCACGACGCCGACGGTAAGCCTTACGCCGATCGCGGTGAAATGACCGGCCGCCTCAGCGAGGCCGCGCATCAGGCCGGCATCGGCATGACGATGCTACCGGTGCTGTACAGCTACGCCGGTTTCGGCGCGCAGCCGGCGCAGCCGGGGCAGAAACGTTTTATCCAGGATACCGAAAGCTATCTGCACCAGCAGCAGGTGATTGCCCGCCAGCTGGCGGATCGTCCGTTGCAGAATCAGGGGCTGTGCTTCCATTCGCTGCGTGCGGTGGAGCTGGGCCAGATGCAGCAGATTTTGGCCGCGTCGGATCGCACTTTGCCGGTGCATATTCATATCGCCGAGCAGCAAAAAGAGGTGAACGACTGCCTGGCGTGGAGCGGGCAGCGCCCGGTGGCCTGGCTGTATGACCATCTGCCGGTCGATCAGCGCTGGTGTCTGGTGCATGCCACCCATCTGGATCGCGATGAGCTGGAAGCGCTGGCGCGTAGCCGCGCGGTGGCCGGCCTGTGCCTGACCACCGAAGCCAACCTCGGCGACGGCATTTTCCCCGGCGACGCTTACCTGCAGCAGCAGGGGCGCTGGGGCATCGGTTCCGACAGCCACGTTTCGCTCAACGTGGTGGAAGAGCTGCGCTGGTTCGAATACGGCCAGCGGCTGCGCGATCAGCGCCGCAACCGTCTGACGACGCCGGAACAGTCGGCGGTGGGCGATGTGCTGTACCTGCAGGCGCTGCAGGGCGGTGCGCAGGCGTGCGGCGCGCCGATCGGCCGGTTGCAGAGCGGCTATCGCGCCGACTGGCTGGTGCTGGACGGCGACGATCCGTATCTGGCGGCGGCGCCGGACGCCTCGATCCTCAACCGCTGGCTGTTCGCCGGCGGCAAAGAGCAAATTCGCGACGTGTTCGTCGGCGGCCGGCAGGTGATCGAGCAGGGGCGGCACGCGCTGCAGCAGCAGAGCAGCGCCGAGTTCCTGCAGGTGTTGAAAACCTTTCAGCAGGAGGCGTAATGAGCCTGATCCGTTTTAGCTTCGCCGCGCTGCCGGTCAGCCCGTGGCGCAACGGCGGTGGGGAAACCCGTGAAATCGTCAGCTGGCCCCCGGGCGCGCAGAATTTTGACTGGCGCGCCAGCATCGCTACCATCGCACAGGACGGGCCGTTTTCCGCCTTTACGGGCATCGATCGTTCGATCACTTTGCTGGAAGGCGACGGCGTGCGGCTGTTCAGCGCCGGGCATATCGACCATCAATTGGCTCGCGTCGGGGAACCGTTCGCGTTCTCCGGCGACGTGGCGCTGGAAGCGACGCTGCTGGGCGGCGCCAGTCAGGATTTCAACATCATGACGCGCCGTGGCCGGCAGGCGGCCGAGGTGCGGCGCAGCACGGCACCCGTCACCCTGCCATCCCACCAGGCGGGCGTGCTGTATGTGCTGAGCGGGGTCTGGTCGCTGCCGGGGGGCGGCGAACTGCGGGCGCGCGAGGGCGTCTGGTGGGCGGGGCAGACGGCGGGCGGTGAAGTGGCGCCGCTGACGGCCGACGGCGCTCTCCTGTGGGCGAACATCACAGCCTGCTAACGCAGAGTAGAGTCCTGCGCCCGGTTATGGGATTATTCACTTTTTCCCATTAATCATCATAAAGAAGGGCGCATGGCTTCGCTGAAAGACGTCGCAAAACTTGCCGGAGTCTCGCTGATGACGGTGTCCCGCGCCATCAATGAACCCGGCAAGCTGCGGCCGGAAACCTACCGCCGCGTCAAACAGGCTATCGACCAGTTGGACTACGTGCCGGATCTGTCGGCGCGGCGTATTCGCGGTGACGGAAATCGCGTGCAGACGCTCGGCGTGCTGGCGCTGGACACCGCCACGACGCCGTTCTCGGTGGAAATGATCCTGTCGATTGAGAAAACCGCGCGCGAGCGAGGCTGGAACAGCTTCGTCGTCAACCTGTTTGCCGACGACAACGCCGAACAGACCGTCGATCTGCTGCTGGCGCATCGTCCGGATGGGGTGATCTTCACCACGATGGGGCTGCGCGAGGTGACATTGCCGGCCAAACTGTTGGACAAAAAGCTGGTGCTGGCCAACTGCGTCAGCCCGGCGCATTCGATCGCCAGCTACATTCCTGATGACGAGCAAGGGCAGTATGACGCCACGCGCGCGCTGATCGCCAAAGGCTATCGCGCGCCACTGTGCATTCATTTACCGGCGGATACGCTGGCGGCGGGCCTGCGCCGCCGCGGTCTGGAACGCGCCTGGCGCGAAGCGGGGCGCGATGTTGAACAGCTGCGGCAGTATCATCTCGATCTGAGCGGCGGCGACCAAAGCTATCGCGACTGCGTCGCGCTGCTGGAGCGGCATTTCTCTGCAGGCAGGCGCGATTGCGATGTCGTGGTGTGCGGGAACGATCGGATAGCCTTTCTGGTGTATCAGGTATTGCTGGCACAAGGATGGCGGATACCGCAACAGGTAGCGGTGCTGGGTTACGACAATATGGTCGGCACCGGCGAGCTGTTCCTGCCGGCATTGACGACGGTGCAGCTGCCGCATTACGAGCTGGGCCGCCTTGCGGCGCTGCATGTGATTGAGCAGCGGGAGCAGCGTGAGACAGTGAAAGTGCCTTGCCCGCTGTTGGAGCGTGGTTCGCTGTAAGCGCACCGGGCGCGTCGCTGCGCGCCCGGTGCTCATTCCCATTATCCCCAGAGGCTTGCCAACTGCCATCCCATGATGGGCTCAAACTGTGCCTGGCCGCCTTCGGCGAACAGGCGGAGGCGGCGATCGCCCGCCGTCGGATAAATTCGGCTGGTCAGGCAGGCCTGCCCCTGATTGACGAAGATCTCCAGCGATGAGCGGTCAATGAAGATCCGTAGCGACAGGCTGTCACCTTCTGGCAGCGGCACGCTGCGGCAGGTGCACAGGGCGGGGTTTTCATGAAAACGTTCCAGCACCAGCCGGTGCGCCTGATTGTCGACGAACAGCCGCGCCGCATTCCCGATGGCCAGCCCGTAGCGCTCTGCGTCGTTGTCGGCCGGTCTCAACGTCAGGGTGAGTTCCTGCACGTCGTCCGTCAGCGGCAGATGCTGATTGGTCAGCGTCTGTGCCAAAAAGGTGTGCGATTCTCGGCGCAGCGCCGTCAGTTCACGCGCCGGGTTCATGCGGACGCTGCCGTCGGCGGCCAGCGTCAGCTCACGCGGCAGGGTGAGGGCGCCGGCCCAACGGTGCGCTTTGCTGGGCATTGGGGATTCCCACATATCCATCCAGGCAAACAGCAGCCGACGGCCGTCGGCGGCGGTGAAGGTCTGCGGCGCATAGAAATCGTGGCCGGCATCCAGCTCGCAGAAGGGTTGGGTCACCCTAAAGTCGCTGTCAGGCCGCCAGTGGCCGAGCAGATAGCCGCTCTGGAAGCGATTGCAGTAGCGGTAGCCCTGTGCCGCCAGCCCCTGCGGCGAGAACAACAATAGGTGTTGTTCCCCCAGCGGGAAGAAATCCGGGCATTCCCACATATACCCTTGATGCGCCGCCTGCGCGCCGGCCAGCACCCGATCGAAGCGCCAGGCGCGCAGATCTGCAGAACGGTACAGGCGCACCTGGCCCAGGCCGTTTTCTTTGGCACCGACCACCAGCCACCATTCGCCGCTCTCGCGCCAGACTTTCGGATCGCGGAAATGCTGAATGCCGTCCGGCGCGGCCAGCACCGGCCCGTGCTTGACGAAGCGTATACCGTCTTCGCTGGTGGCCAGACATTGCACTTCCCGCACCTGGCTGTCGTCGCCGGGCTCGCCCAGCCACACGTGGCCGGTGTAAATCAGCGTCAGCACGCCGTTGTCATCCACGGCACAGCCGGAAAAGCAACCGTCTTTGTCATAGGGCGCATCGGGTGCCAGGGCGATAGGCTGGTGCTGCCAGCGGATCAGATCGCGGCTGGTCGCGTGCCCCCAGTGCATGGGGCCCCAGTGCTCGCTATAGGGGTGATGCTGGAAGAAGGCATGATAGACGCCGTCAATACAGATCAGCCCGTTGGGATCGTTGATCCAGCCGGCGGGCGGCGCGAGATGGAACTGCGGGTAGTATTCGTCTCGGCGTTCTGCGCGCAGGGCTTCGACCGCATGGTCGGCTTGAGCTAAGGCAGTGTTCATTGGACAGACTCACTTGATTTAATGGCGGATTGAAAGGGGGCTGCGCTGGCGGAACGTTCGCCGCGCAGCAGGAAACAGGAGACAAGCGTCGTGGCGGCGACCGCGCACCCCATCAGCAGATAGGTGTCGGCAAAGCCGATGCGGTCATAACCGTAGCCCGCCAGCGGCGACAGGAAGCTGGCCATCACCTGGGTGATGAACTGAAAGCCCACCAGGTAAAGCGTTGAGGAGAGGCGACTGTCGAAGCGGCTGGCGATGTATTTGAAGATAGCGATCAGCAGGATCGGCAACTCTACGGCGTGCAGCAGTTTCATGGCGGAGATCATCAATGCGCCGCTGACCAAGCCTGAGCCGAACATGCGCAGCGCCATCACGCCACCGGCCAGCAGCAGCCCCTGTTTGGCGCCGATGCGGTTCACCAGCAGCGGCGCCAGGAACATGCCGCCGGCTTCGAGGAAGACCTGCAGCGAGTTGAGGAAGCCGTACATCTCGTTGCCCTGTTCGCGAGAAGCGAACTGCGAGGCGAAGTAGACCGAAAATTGCTGATCGAAAACGTTGTACACGCTGATACCGAGCACAAACACCACCAGCGCCCAGAAGCCCGGCATACGCAGCAGCGCCAGCGCATCCTGCAGCCGCAGATTTTCCGGTTTGCCGAACGCCAGGCCGGCCATGGCGTTCGGCTTCAGCTCGCGAACCTGGCTGAGTAGCAACAGGAATACCACGGCGGCGGCGGAGGCCAGCCAGAAATTGATGTTCGGATCGATATTGAAGATAAAACCGGCCAAAAAGGTGGCGCTGGCCCAGCCGAGCGATCCCCACATGCGGGCGCGGCCGAATTCGAAACCGCTGATGCGGCTGACTCGCTCGGTATAAGATTCCAGCGCGCCGATGCCGGCGAAGAAGGTGGCGCCGATAAATACCCCGCCGACCAGCGCGCCGAGCGGCAGGCTGCTGGCCAGCAGCGGGGCGTAAACGTAGATAAAGAACGGGCCGGTCAGCAGCAGCATTACGCCGAGAAACTGCAGCAGGTGCTTGCGCAGCCCAAGTTTGTCCTGAATAAACCCGTACAGTGGCTGTGCGCACAGCGCCACCAACGAGATAGCGGAGAAGATCAGGCCGGTCTCGGCGCCTTTCAGGCCGATCTTCTGATTCAGCCACAGTGAGATCAGCGAAAAGCTGGAAGACCAGGTGAAGAAAAAGAAGAACAGCAGGCCGCTGAGCAGCACGTAATATTTTTTAGTTTCGCGGTTCATGGGTAGGGCCCCGGTGAGTGAAGTTAGCTCTATTGTTAACGTTAACTCGCAAAGGGATGAAGCTAGCAGATATCACGCGTGCGATGTTAATCACAAAAGTTAACGTTAACATTTTGGCGTTGTGATCGAGGTCACGAGTTGGCAAGGGGGCGATGTGCCCCCGGAGGATTAACGTTCGTTCAGCGAGCGCAGATGGTCGTCGCGGCGCAGCGTCATCAGCGCAAACAGGCTGACCACCGAGGTGGCGACCACGTAGTAGGCGGGAATGTCGATATTACCGGTCTGTTTGATGAGGCCGGTGATAATCAGCCCGGCCGAGCCGGAAAACACCGCATTGGACAGCGAGTAAGCCAGCCCCAAGCCGGTATAGCGCACCCGGGTCGGGAACATCTCCGCCAGCATCGCCGGGCCAGGGCCGGCCAGCAGGCCGACCACGGCACCGGCGATCATGACCGCCAGCCCTTTGGCCCACAGTGAACTCTGCGCATCCTGCAACAGGTGCAGCAGCGGGAAGGTGAACAGGATCACCGCCGCCACCGCCGTCAGCATCACCGTTTTACGCCCCAGTTTGTCGCTGATGATGCCCGCCGGCAGAATGGTCAGGGCGAAGCCGACGTTGGCCAGCACCGTCGCCACCAGCGCCTGCTGGAAGGTGGCGTGCAATGAAGTTTGCAAATAGGAAGGCATCACCACCAGGAAGGTATAGCCGGCGGCCGACCAGCCCATCATGCGGCCGATGCCGATCAGAATGGTTTTCACCACGCCGCCCAGCTTCGCTTCCGGTGGCGCGGCGGCGTGTTCCGCATGTTGCTGCGCCTGGGTGAACGTGGGCGTTTCCTCGAGCTTGAGCCGCAGCCACAGCGCCACGGCGCCCATCGGCAGCGCCAGCAGGAAAGGAATGCGCCAGCCCCAGTCATGCAGCTGCTGCGCGCTGAGCAGCGCGGCCAGCAGCGCCACCAGCCCAGCGCCGGCCAGCAGGCCGAGCGCGACGGTCAGCGACTGCCAGGCGCCGAACAGCCCACGCTTGCCCTTCGGGGCGAACTCGGTCATCAGCGACACGGCGCCGCCGAATTCGCCGCCGGCGAACAGCCCCTGAAACATGCGCAGCAGCGTCAGCAGCAGCGGGGCGGCGACGCCGATCGAGGCATAGGTCGGCATGACGCCGATCAGCGCGGTGGCCAGCGTCATCAGCAGCAGAACCGCAATCAGCGTCGGGCGACGGCCGATGCGATCGCCGATGCGACCGAAGATCACCGCGCCGATCGGCCGACAGAAGAACGCCAGCGCGAAGGCGGCGTAGGTGAGGATCAGGCTGGTGATTTCGTTTTCACCCTGCAGCGTGAAAAAATTGGCGGCGATAACGGTGGCCAGGAACCCGTACACCCCGAACTCGTACCATTCGATAAAGTTGCCGACCGAGCCGGCCAGTAACGCCTGACGCGAGCGGCGCGCGTCGAGAGTCTGTTGATTCATCCCCGTTCCCATACTTTTGAATTATTGTTCGTCAGTTCTAAATTTATACGACAAAACAATCAATTGATTTCAGCGGGAACTGTGAGGCGCTCAGCGCCTGCCGTCGATACGCCACCATTCGGGGCAAACATCGGCGAACGCATGTGAGGTCGGGCGCAGCTCCGGTAGATCGGCCCGATCGAAGCTGCCGGTGGCCAGCGCCACCGTCGGTTCGTCGTCGATCGCCCCCAGCGTGCTGCCGCAGCGCGGGCAAAAGGCGCGGCTGGAATAGGGTGAAGAACGGTAGAGTGTGGGTATGCCGCCCGGGCCGTTCCACTCGATGGCCTGACGCGGAAATTCGACCCAGCAGAGCGTCGGCGCGCCGGAGTGGCGGCGGCAAAAATCGCAGGAACAGCTGTGCGGATTGCCAGGCAGGCCGTGCGCCTGAAAGCGAATATGCCCGCACAGGCAGCCGCCGCTATAGCTGGGGTTTTCCATGAGTTCTCCGTCATAAACGCGGGAATGGCGATGAAAATCACTATAGCGGCATCGCGAAAAATTAACAGGTCTCCGCTGACGCATTACCAGAGCAACGGCGCCGGTTCGCGGCCGTTTTCGGCGTAGTACAGCGACGGCAGGAACTGCGCCAGATAGCTGAACTCGTTGTAGCAGTGGCGCATCAGGTTAAAGCCGATGTCGTCCGGCAGCTCGTCGTGGGCGTTGGCGCAGGCTTTGCCCAGCAGGAAGCGGCTGCGCAGCACGCAGCCATAGGGCGTGTCGCGCACCAGGTGCAGCATCTCGCCGTCGCAGGGATCGCCGTTGTCATCCAGCGCCACCTGGTCACCGAAGCCGATGCGCGCGCAAACGGCGGCGGAGAGCGCCTGCGCGTCGCGCGCCTGGCGCAGAGGCTGCGGCGCGAAGAAATCCTCGGCGGCGTGAAACTTGAGGCGTGCCGCGACCGGCGGCAGCTCCGCCAACCACTCGACCGCTTCGATGCTGGCGCCGACGTAGTTTTCCCCCTTTTTCCAGTGGCGATCCCAGCCGCGGTGTTCGACGTGATCGTGCGGGTGCCACCAGTTGATATGCTGAGTCGTTTCGAAGAAGGTGAACCACCAGTCCAGCATGCGCCCTTTGCAGCCGTGCAGGTCGGTGCGAACCGCCACGGTCAGCAGGCCGTCGGCGCTGCGGCTTAGCCCCATCTCCAGCCGCAGCGGTTCGGGCCTGAGCAACTCGTTGATATCGTTAACGCCCCACGGCGCCAGCAGGGAGGGATGTGTCATAATGGGTTCCTTTTTTATTTTGGAAACGAATTGCGTTTCCAAAATAAGGCTATGCCGCTATGCTGAGTCTGTCAACGCTTATGAGGAATAAATATGGCAAACCCGAATGAAGAACCGCTGCGTGCTCGCGGCCGGCCGGCCACGCCGGAAACGGCGCTGCGCGCGGCGCTGGTTCAGGCGACGTTGGCACTGCTGATCGACGGTGGCTATGCCGCGGCGACGGTGGATGCGGTGGCGAAACGCGCCGGGGTGGCTAAAAAAACCCTGTATCGCTTTGCCGCCAACCGCGACGAACTGGTGGCGCAGGCGGTAAGCGGTTGGACCGAGGCGTTTCAGCCGGCCTTCGCCCAGGATGCCGGGCAGCGGGCGGCGGTTGCGCCGCTGTTGGAAAAAGGGCTGCAGGCCATCGCGCAGCAGGTGCTGAGTGCGGAAGCGGTGGGCATGTTCCGGCTGCTGCAAAGCGAATTTCCGGGGCGCGAGGGGCTGCTGGACAGCTACCAGCGCAACGGTATTCAGCGCGGCCGTGCGACGGTGGCGGACTGGCTGCAGCGCCAGCAGCAGTGCGGATGGCTGCGTGAGCGCGACTGGGCGCAAACCAGCGACCTGCTGTTGGCGATGACCATCGCCGAACCGCTGCGGCAGATGACGCTGGGGCTGTTGCCGCCGGGCAGCGCGATCGACGAGCGCATCGCGGCGGCGGTGGCGCTGGTGATGCCGGGTTTGCTGGAAGAGGAGTGAAAACAAAAAAGGGCCGACGAATCGGCCCTTGAGCGGGGGAATGCCGTTACCGTTTAGGCCCGGCGTTCACCAGTTTTTCGCCCGCCGGGGTGACGGTATATTTGGCGAAGTTATCGATAAAGCGCTGCGCCAGATCCTGCGCCTTCTCCTGCCACAGCGATTCGTCGGCATAGGTTTTGCGCGGATCGAGAATCGACGGATCGACGCCCGGCAGCGCGGTCGGCACTGCCAGCCCGAAGATCGGCAGCGTGAATGTCTCGGCCTGCTCAATGTCGCCATTTAGAATGGCGTCGATGATGCCGCGCGTGTCTTTGATCGAGATACGTTTGCCGCTGCCGTTCCAGCCGGTGTTGACCAGGTAAGCCTGGGCGCCGGCGGCCTCCATGCGTTTCACCAGCACTTCGGCATACTGCGTCGGGTGCAGCGTCAGGAACGCGGCGCCGAAGCAGGCGGAGAAGGTCGGCGTCGGCGCGGTGATGCCGCGCTCGGTGCCGGCCAGCTTGGCGGTGAAGCCGGACAGGAAGTGGTACTGGGTCTGCTCAGGCGTCAGGCGCGATACCGGCGGCAGTACGCCGAAGGCGTCGGCGGTCAGGAAGATGATCTTGCGCGCATGGCCGGCTTTGGACACCGGTTTGACGATGTTCTCGATGTGATAAATCGGATAGGAGACGCGGGTGTTCTCGGTTTTGCTGGCGTCGTCGAAGTCGATGCTGCCGTCGGCCAGCACGGTGACGTTTTCCAGCAGCGCATCGCGGCGGATCGCCTGATAGATTTCCGGCTCCGCCTGCGGCGACAGCTTGATGGTCTTGGCGTAGCAGCCGCCTTCGAAGTTGAACACGCCGTCGTCGTCCCAGCCGTGCTCGTCATCGCCGATCAGCTGACGCTTCGGATCGGTGGAGAGGGTGGTTTTGCCGGTGCCGGACAGGCCGAAGAACACCGCCACATCGCCTTGCTCGCCGACGTTGGCCGAGCAGTGCATCGAGGCGATGCCCTTCAGCGGCAGCAGGTAGTTCATGATCGAGAACAGGCCTTTCTTCATCTCGCCGCCGTACCAGGTGCCGCCGATCAGCTGCATGCGTTCCGTCAGGTTGAAGGCGACGAAGTTCTCCGAATGCAGCCCTTGCTGCTGCCAGTCCGGGTTGGTGCATTTGGCGCCGTTCATCACCACGAAGTCCGGCTCGAAGTTTGCCAGTTCGGCGTCGCTCGGGCGAATAAACATGTTTTTCACGAAGTGCGCCTGCCAGGCCACCTCGGTGATGAAGCGCACTTTCAGGCGCGTGTCGGCGTTGGCGCCGCAGAAGGCGTCCACCACGAACAAACGCTTGCCGGAGAGCTGGTTGCCCACCAGCGTTTTCAGATGCTGCCAGACTTCCGGGGAGAGCGGCTGGTTGTCGTTCTTGCCGGTGCCGTTGTCCGACCACCAGACGGTATCGCGCGTGGTGTCGTCGCGCACGATGTATTTGTCCTTCGGCGAACGGCCGGTGAATTCACCGGTTGCGACGTTGACCGCGCCCAGCTGGGTGAGGGTGCCGCGTTCCAGCGGCGGCAGGTCGGCGCGGGTCTCTTCGGCGAACAGTAATTCATAGCTGGGGTTATAGACGACGTCGGCGGCCTGATGAATGCCGTAGCGAGCGAGGGTTTGTGGGGTAACAGCGCGTGAAGACATATTCTACTTCCTTATGAGTCATATTATGCCTCTTTCCCGTGCGGTGCCGCGCGCAGGATTAAGGTTCGGATCAAGCTGACCGGATTCAGCTAATGCGTTTCCGGTTCTTTATTAATAAAGCAGGGGGGCTTTTTCGCCCTCCTATAGCATAGCAGCGAATTTAAACCCGATTACTTTAATTACAAAATGCTGACGATAATTAATTAAAACTAACCTTGGCGGAGGGTCACAATATTGAATTCCGCGGGCGTAATTTAGTTTTGCATTTTTATTTTTTATCATATCGTCAGAACTGTCTACTGTTTTATTTCTTATTAGAAAAAGCGAAATCCACAATAGGATTTTTCGTAATCATTTGTTTTTGCTTGGCTATGGCAAGACCGTTGCGCCAGGTGAATCTAACCGTACTGTACGCTTGTCAGCAGGGTGAATAATGAAACAGATAAATGCAGAACTGGCCTGTGATAAAAATACGGCATCGTCCGAATCCTCAGGATTAATTAATCAACTTCGTCAAATAGATATCGGTGCGGTACCGATCGCGCTGTTTATCACGATTTGCGCGATCGTGGCGATTTCCGCCTATGCCAACTTCCTGCCGAAGAATATGATCGGCGGCCTGGCGGTGATAATGACGCTGGGCTTTGCGCTGGCGCAGTTGGGAAAAAGCATTCCCGTGCTGCGCGATATCGGCGGGCCGGCCATTCTGTGTTTGATGGTGCCGTCGGTGCTGGTCTATTTCAATGTCTTCCAGCCTAACGTCATGGGCACCGTCCATTTGCTGATGAAAGACGCCAACCTGCTGTATTTCGTCATCGCCAGTCTGGTGGTCGGCAGCATTCTCGGCATGAATCGGGTGATCCTGATCCAGGGGATGATTCGCATGTTCGTGCCCTTGGTGGTCGGTACGGTGACGGCGGTGATCATCGGGCTGCTGGTGGGCAAGCTGTTCGGTTTTACCTTCTATCACACCTTCTTCTTCATCATCGTGCCGATCATCGGCGGCGGCATCGGCGAGGGGATTTTACCGCTGTCGCTGGCCTATTCGGCGATCCTGGGAGCGACGCCGGACGTCTACGTCGCGCAGCTGGCGCCGGCGGCGGTGCTGGGCAATATCTTCGCCATCGTGACCGCCGGGGTGCTGGCTCGCATTGGCATGCAGCGCAAGGCACTGAGCGGCGACGGCATGCTGATCCGCTCGGCGCAGGAGAACGCGATGTTCGCCATCAAGGAGCAAAGCGGCAACGTCGATTTCCAACTGATGGGCGGCGGTCTGCTGGTGATCTGCGCCTTCTTTATCGTCGGTGGCCTGTTCGAACACATCGTGCATATTCCCGGCCCGGTGCTGATGATCCTGTTCGCGGTGTTGTGTAAGTACTGCCGGGTGATCCCAGCCTCGATGGAAACCGGCGCGCACAGTTTCTACAAGTTCGTCTCCACGGCGCTGGTGTGGCCGCTGATGATCGGTCTGGGCATGCTGTACGTACCGCTGGAAAGCGTGGTGGCGGTGTTCTCGGTCGGTTATGTGGTGGTCTGCGGCTCGGTGGTGCTGTCGATGGGGCTGGTCAGTTTCCTGATTGCGCCTTACCTGAAGATGTTCCCGGTGGAAGCGGCGATCGTCACCTGTTGCCACAGCGGCCTGGGCGGCACCGGTGACGTGGCGATCCTGTCGGCGTCGAACCGCATGGGGCTAATGCCGTTCGCCCAAATCGCCACGCGCATCGGCGGCGCTTCCACGGTCATCGGGGCGACGCTACTGCTCGGTTGGTTAGTCTGAGTCCAGAATTTCTTATGGATAGCCGGGGTTGGATTGCCCCGGTTTTTTTATGCGTTTCTTCCGCTTATCGTGATAATGCTGATGATTACCTTGAAAATCATTCGTATGGCGCAAATGCATAGTCGTACTTTATCTAAGAAAATTCTGTACTCGGCGAAAATGTGTCTATTCTTTTCTCTTAAGGGATTATCGTTCTCATTCAGAGTGCCGAGGGAAGGCGCCACCGCATTACCGATATCCCCGTATTGATTCAACACCGGGCCGCTGCCGTTCAGGCAATCCGCCAGTTGGGGCATCCCCCCGATTGAATTGACGAATATGGAGATAAGGTTATGTCATCAAGCAATGCTTCCGTTAAGGCCGAAGGCGTATTAGCCCTGCTGGGCGCTTATAAACCCGATGAAGACGACAGCATTACCGTGCTTCATCCGTCGAAAACGTTCGAAAACGCCGGCCTGGAGCTGGTGCGCGGCGATCGCAGTTGGCACGACAAGGGCGTGACCGACACGCCGGTCTCCCTGACCTTCAGCTTCTGGGAAAAGGCGCCGAGCAACATGTCGAGCATGGGCATCAGCGGCTTCAGCAGCTTTAACGCCGAACAGCGCGAGCAGGCCAAACTGTCGTTGCAGTCATGGTCCGACGTGGCCAACGTCACCTTTACCGAAACCAGCAACACCGCCGCCGCCAACATCAAATTCGGCCTGTTCGACTACAGCTCGCGCGGCTCCTATGCCTTTGCGTATAACCCGGATACCTCGCCTTCGGTTGCCGGGCAAACCTGGTATAACGCCAAGAACCACACCTTCGTCAACAACCAGATCCATGAGAACGAGTACGGTCGCCAGACCTTCACCCATGAAATCGGCCATGCGCTGGGGCTGCAGCATCCGGGCGACTATAACGCCGCGCCGGGCGTCAGCATCACCTACGGCAAGGACGCAACCTATTTCGAGGACAGCCGCGCCCACAGCGTGATGAGCTATTTCAGCGAAAGCAACACCGGGCAGGACTTTAAAGGCGCGTACTCTTCCGGGCCGCTGCTCAACGACATTACGGCGATCCAGCATTTCTACGGCGCCAACATGAACACCCGCACCGGCGATACGATCTACGGCTTCAATTCCAATACCGATCGCGACTTCCTCACCGCTACCGGCGCGCAGGACAAGATTATTTTCACCGCCTGGGATGCCGGCGGTAACGACACCTTCGACTTCTCCGGCTTTGGCCAGAATCAGCGCATCAACCTGAATGAAAAAGCGTTCTCGGACGTTGGCGGCCTGAAAGGCAACGTGTCCATCGCCGCAGGCGTAACGATTGAAAATGCCATCGGCGGATCGGGCAACGATGTGCTGGTGGGCAACGCCGCCGACAACGTGCTCAAGGGCGGCGCGGGCGATGATGTGCTGTATGGCGGCAAAGGGGCGGATCAGCTGTGGGGCGGCGCCGGCAAGGACACCTTCGTCTATTTCGCGGCGGATGAATCGACGGCGGCGGCACCGGATTGGATCCGCGACTTCGTGCGCGGTGAAGACAAGATCGATCTGACGCTGTTCAACACCGGCAGCGCGGACGGCATTCGCTTCGTCGATCAGTTCAGCGGCAAGGCGGGTGAAGCGATGTTGAGCTATGACGCGCAAAGTCACGTCAGCGACGTGGCGATCAACCTGGGCGGCGCTTTTGGCGCCAGCGATTTCCTGGTGAAAGTGGTGGGGCAGCCGCTGGATGCCGGCGATTTCGTGTTGGCGTAATGTTGGCAACAAAAATAGGGCGTTTTGGGTAAAAACCCGACAATTCCTATTAATTCCGTCATATTAGCGTGACATAGTAGCGCGCAGAAGGCCGGGCTTGCATACCTCGGGCTTCTGTCGGATCGCCAACCTTTTCGGTTGGCGATTCATTTTCCGCCTTTCAACATGTTGATGGCGGCGCCGAGCAGGATGCGCCGTTCGATATCGTTGCTGTCCGCCAGCTGCCGCGCCAGATGTTTTTCCAGCGTTTCCACCGACAGCGCTTCGCCACGATGGCGCAGCTGCATCACGCCGTCGCCGATCAGGCGTGCGACCTCATCCCATACGGGTTTAATCTCCTGTTCCGAGAACGTCATGGCCTACCTCGGCTGGTTGATTTTTGCCCAATGTAGCAGCTGAACTGCGGCTTCGCTACCGGCCACCCAAAACAGGAAGCATAAAAAACAAGCCATCAGTATTTCTTCTGGTTTTTACGCTCAATACTGGCGGTGTCGAAAAGCAGGAGAAAACATCATGAACTGGGTCGAAACCTTGGCGGAGTACTACCGCCTCAGCCGCACGGGTGAAACGCAACATTGGCTGTGCCGCCGCTGGTTGCCACAAGGGGAAGCGCGTCTGGCCTATTTGCGGGAGTTGCTGGAGCCGACCGCGCCAGGGCGGCGGTGAGCACGACGCCGGCGCTTGACCGGCGCCGGTTCGCGAGATTAACCGAAGGCGATCGCCGCCCAACGCAACAGCAGCAACGCCAGGCAGATCAGCAGCAGCACCACGACCATTTTACTGAGTTTGTTGCCCATGCGTTTTGTTGCCACGTTGCCTCCTTAACTGAAGTACCACCCGCCGACGAGGGTGATGAGGAAAAGCGTCACCAGGGCGACGCCGTTGAGTAAATCGCTGAAGGTATCGTCAGCATCGATGTCGTCTTGCCGCATGTTGCCGCCTGGCGGTTGCCATTGGGTGAATAATGTCCACAGTATGCGCCCGGCAGCGCGACAGGCACAGCGAAGAACGGTAAAAACTCGTAAAGGCGGCGGTGGCGGAACGCGCAGTCGCGCTTGCGACGGATGCAGACGGCCGGCAATACGTTGTACTATCCTGTCTGCATTGATGCATTTTTCCAAAAGGTATAATCATGGCGACGGCAATTCCACAGAAATACGAGCACCTTGAGCGCTGGGCGTTCGGCGATACCGAGCAGCAGGCCGATGAAGTGGTGCAATTGATCCTCAATGGCACCAAAACGGCCACCTGTTCCAACCTGGACGGCGAAGGGATCCCGCAGGCCGGCGATCTGTTCCTGGTGGTGGACGGCAAAGGTGAACCGGTCTGCGCGGTTGAACTGACCGCGGTGGAAATGAAAACTTACGATCAGGTCGATGAAGCGCACGCCTTTGCCGAAGGCGAGGGCGATCGTTCGCTGGCGCATTGGCGCAAAGAGCTGCAGCGTTTCTTCGAAGAGTACGATCTGTTCTCGCCGGACATGACGCTGGTGCTGATGAATTTCAAAGTCGTCGACAAGTTCTAAACGGATGCGCGCCGTTCCCTACGAATGCCAGTGGGCAAGCCCGGAGCTGGCGGCCGATCTGATCGCCGGCCGCATGACGCTGGCGCAAGACGAGAATTGGGCGCGCAGCGGCGCCCGCGATCGGGCGGAGTACGTCGAGTGGGCCAACCACGTATGCGGCATGGCCTGCCTGAAAATGGTGCTGAGCCACCGCGACGGCGAAGCGCCACCGCTGCTGGAGCTGGCGCGGCGCAGCCTGCCTTACGGTGCCTATGTGCGCGAGGGGGAGCGGATAAAAGGGCTGATTTACGCGCCGTTCGTCGAGTACGTGCGCGAGCAGTTTGCGCTGCAAGCGGAGGTGAAGGTGGGGCTGGAGGCCGCCGAGTTATCGGCGCTGCTTAGCCAATACCGCTACTTTATCGCCTCGGTGCACCCCTCCATTCGCCGGCCCGAGAGCCTGCCGCCACAGCGGGGCGGGCATCTGGTGCTGATCACCGCCGCCGATACGCAAAGCGTGACCTTTCACAATCCTTCGGGCGACAGCCCGGCGACGCGCGAGCAGGTACAGCTGCCGCTCAACCGCTTCACCCCTTTCTTTGCCGGCCGCGGCATCGCCATCGCATAAAAAAACGCGCTGTTTCCGATGAAAGCAGCGCGTCGTCAGCAGGCCCGGCGTATTTTCATGCCAGCCGCATCACCCAGGCGTCCGCCTGCCGATCGTAGTGCTGCTTGTACAGCAGCGACTGTTTGCCGTTGAGGATCGCCGGAATGCTGGTGTGTTCATCCCAGCCGTCGAGCTGCATACACAGGTCCGGATCGGACTTGCAGGGAATGCTCAGGGTGCCGGCGCGGTCGGCGCCGGCGTGAAGATGCGCGTCATCGACCTCGAAGCTGCCAATTTTTACGACGGTTTTGCTCATGGGAACTCCTTGCTCAATGATGTGGTAGGAGGTTAGACCAGTAAGGCCATCGGTATGAGCATAGCCAAATGAGCAAAAAATGCCACATAAAAAATACATTCTGGCAACATTCTTCCTGAGCGGCTAGCGGCCAGGCTAATAGGTCACGACATAGCTGACGTTATCCTGATAGGTACCGACCGGCACTTCGGTCTGCGCCGGATTGATGGCGGCGGTAAAGGGAATGCTTTGCGCCAGGCCGGTGCCGGTGCCGCTTTGCGCGTTGGTGCTGCTCCACACGGTGCTGGTGTTGGGCAGGTAGATCTGATACTGCAGGAAGTTGCTGGTGCCGCTGAGCATTTGCCGCCAACCGGTGATGGGGTTGTTGCCGTTGGTAAAGTAGGAGCTGTATGACTGGGATTTGGTGCAGGTCAGGGTGATGCTCTGGTTGATCGGGTTGAATTGCCCCACCAGCGCCATGCTGCCGAAGTTGACGTTATTGGCGGTATTGATCAGGCAGCTTTTGGTGATGACTGCGGTGATGGTCACGGTGCTGGGTTGGTTGGTGCCGTCCCACCAGATACACAGCCCTATCAGGCCCAGGCCGCAAATATGGTAGTTCCACACCAGATTGATGGTGTCGGTATAGGTGCCGGCGCTGACGTTCGCACCCGCCACCGTTTTGATGTACACCGGAAAGTTGACGTTGGAAGAGATCAGGATCAGCGACAGCAGGTTCAGCGAGCTGTAGTCGATGGTCTGGCCGACGCTGTAGGGGTATTGGTAGTTGGCATCCGGGTAGATGAGATAGGAAATTTTATCGCCGGAGCCGTTGCCGTTCAGCAGGGCCATATTGTTGGTGGTGGAGGCGATCTTGACCGTGACGGTGTTTTGCGTCAACAGATTGAGCCCCAGCCCGGTACAGTTGAGCCCGGCGGTACCCTGGGCGCTGATCTGGCCGTTGTAGACGGCGAAGGAGTTGCTGCTGGGCAGAGTCACCGTGCCGTTGGTGGTGGCGCAGTCCGCCAGCGCGCGTTGCCCGCACAGCAGCAGCAGCGCCGCCAAAAGAATTTTCACTTGCCGAGACATCGTTCTTCTTCTCCGTGTGTTATTGGCAGACGAGGGGACCGACGCGCTGTAGCCCCTGCGGATTGGCCAGGCTGAAGCTGACCTGGCACGGCGCGCCACCGTCGGCCGGGATCACGCTCAGCCGGTTGTGCTGCTGCACCGGGTCGATATAGGTCATGCCATCCCACCCGACGTAGCTTTGTTGATTGCTGCCGATCACCGCCACCTGGCTGCCGTTGGCCAGCGGTTTGCCTTGCGTATCGACCAGCTCCACGTCGGCGGCGGAAAGGCGCTGGACGGGGAATTCGACCAGGTAGCCACTGTGATCGCGAATGGCGACGGTTTTTTCTACCGATGGCAAATTGACGTCCGCCGGCAGATTGAGCGGATCAATCTGGAATTTGGCGTGGTAATACGAAGTGACGGTGGGCACCAACAGGTAGCCTTTGTCGTTGGTGACGCCGATGCGCTGGTTCTCGTAGCTGACCGGAATACCGGCGTAGCCGTTGGTCGAAACCAGGGCAAAGGCGTCGTTGATGGTGTTGGTGGCGTATACGCCGCCGTTCATCGCCACCAGCGAACCGCTGACTTCGCCCCAGCGGGTGTAATCGTTACGGTTGCCGTACAGCCCGGCGCGGGTTTCCAACAGCGAGGTGCGCCAGGTCAGGTCTGCCTGGCGGTAATCGCTGTCGCTGCCTTGACCGCCGGCGTAGGCCAGGTTCCAGCCGAAACCGCCATCGGTCGGCGCGGCGCGGCTGTACGCGACGCGTTCGCTCCAGCGGTTGCCGGCGTCGCGGGCGGTACTGACGTTAGCGGTGCCCCAGGCATCGAACGGAATGCTGATCTGCAGCTGCGAGCTGTAGCCGTCGCCGCCGATCTCGCGATTCGCCGAGGCGTACAGGCTGATATTGCGCCACAGCGTCAGGCTGTACGACAGGTTGACCAGGCGGGTGCGTTGGCCGATGGCGTCGCGCACGTCGAAATAACCGGCGCCCAGGCTGCCGAAGCGGCTCAGGCCGATGCTGCCGGTCAGTTGATCGGTGCGGCGGCTCAGGCGGTAGCTGCTCTTGTAGGTGGAGAGGTCGCCGAAGTCCGCGCTGCGCAGTACCCGTTGGGCATTGAGGCTGAAATATTGGTTGCTGTAGGTATAGCTCAGGCTGGTCTGATCGCCGTGGCGGCCGGTGTACTGATAAACCGGCCCGGCATCCGGTTGCTGTACCGGTTGGCCGGTGATCGGATCGTAATAAAGGGGCGTGACCGGCGGGGCGTTGAAGGCATCGCTGCCCGCCTGGCTGTAACTGTAGGAGGCGTTGAGGACCCCTAACTGCCCCAGGCGCACGCCCGCGCCGGCGCCGGTGACCGCCAGCTCAGCCGCGCCTTCCGCCCGCCCTTCGAGCGTCAACCAATCAGTGACGCCGTAACGCCCACTGCCGCTGGCCACCCATTGGCCGTAGTCTGCGGAGCGATAGCCGTAATTTTGACGCAGCGCCCCTGCCGACAGGCTGAAATCGCTTAGCCCGGCCTGCAGCAGCGAGCTGGCGACATAGAACGGCACCGTGGTGCTGATCTGGCGGCCGAGCGCGTCGGTGGTGACCACCGTCGCCTGGCCGGCGCCGTTGATGTAAGGCACGGTATTCAGGGTGAACGGGCCGGGGTTCACGCTGACGGAGGTATTCTTGTAGCTGTTGATGTACAGGTCGACGCTGCTCGGCACGGCGGCCTGGCCGGAGAACTGCGGCAGCGGATAGGTAATCAGATCCGGCCGCGTGGCGAAGTTGCGCGCCACCTGCAGGCCGCCGATGCGCACCGAACTGGTCCAGGGCAGCGAGCCGGTCGTGAGATCGCCGGCGGTATAGCTGAGCATGGTGTCGTCGTCGCTGTAGCGCCAGCTGCTGTCGTAGCGGATATAGCGATTGTTCTGCTGTGCGGCGGTCTCGCCGTTGAAGCTGCTGCGGAAAATGCCGGTGTTGGCGATAACGCCGAAGCCGTCGAACAGCCGCTGTTCGCTCCAGGCGGAAAAATAACCCGGATTGCCGCGCCCGCCGCTCTGGCTGACGTAGGCGTCGTAATTCAGCAAGAAACCCAGGCTGCTTTGCGCCGGCAGCCGCTGTTCTGGGTTGGCGTCGCCGAGGGTTTGCTTGGGCAACCAGTCGTTGGGCACCGAGATCAACAGCTGCTGCGTTTCGCCGCTGTAGGTGACGTCGACCTTATCCAATTGATCGACGGCGATCTCTTTCGCTTGCTTGTCCGCCACCGGCAGGCCGGCGTCGCTCAGTTGCTGCGGCGTCAAATAGTAGTGGCCGCCGCGGTAGGTGACCGGCACCACTTTGCCGGTCTGGCGGCCGTTCACCACCGGCTCCAGATACAGCGTGGTGTCCGGCATGCTGATGGCGCTGGGCGGCGGCGGAAGGTCGTCGGCGGCGGCGTGCGGCGGCCACAGCTCCACCGCCATACAAAGTACGGCCAGGGCCAGCGGCTTGAGCTGCATGCCGCGCGTGGCCGGCGACGAGATCCGCTTCACCTGCACCTCAGGCTCAGTAAGACGGAATGGTTACGGGTTGCTTATTGTCATTGACCATCGCCTGCAGCTTGCCGGCGGCGAAACTGCCCGAAGGCGGCAGGGCAAAGCGCATTTGCGAACCCGGCAGCACATAGCCCAGCAGCCCGTTGTTGAGCGGCTTGCCCTGGATGCTGACCTGCGACAGGCGGGCGTGCACGATGCCGTCGTTGCGCACGTCGAGCCAGCGCTGGCTGTTTTGCTGCAGCAGCCGGTAGCTGAGCTTCGGCTGGTTGGCGGTGGCATAGTCGCGCGGGTGTTCGAAGTCTTGCTTGGTCCAGACGCCTTTACCGCTGACGAACAGCGGCACCGAATAACGCATCTGGAATTTCAGCCCCATCTGCGCACCCTTGTCGGGCGCCGCGCCGTCTTTATCCTTGATGGGCACTTCGTCAACCAGTATCCGGTAAGCCCGTTCTTGCCCGGCGGCGACCGGGGTCTGCTTGATCAGGCGAATCAGCTGGCGTTTGCCGGGGAGAATGGTGGCGACCGGCGGGCTGGCGACCACTTCGCTCTGGTTGCGGTAGTCGTCCTTACCGCCGGTTTGTTGCCAGCCGAGCACGCGGATTTGCATATAGACCGGTTTGCTGTCGCGGTTTTCCAGCCACAGGGCCGTCGCCTGCTGGTTGTCTTCAATCGCCGGATCGATAGGCCAAATCAGAATGGAGGCGGCGGCGAAGGCCTGCGGTTGACCGGCTAACAGCAATCCTGCCAGCAGGGGCAGGCGGAGCAGAGTACTACGCATAATGTGATCCTTTTTAAAAGCTCAATAACTCACCGTCACTAAGACCGTATCGTTGTAGGTGCCGCTGGTGGGCAAGGTGCTGCTCGCCATTAAACTGGCGTAGATTTTTATTTCTTGCGTGCTGCCGGTGGAGGAGACGGTTTGGACGGCGCCGCCGTTGCCGCCGTCGCCCCACAAAACGGCGTAGTTGGCATCCTGGTAGAGCTGGTAAACCAGCGTTTCCGAGGTCACCGAGTTCAACAGTTTTCGCCCGCCGGCGATGGAGCCGGTGACGTTATTGCCGACGTTCAACCCCAGGGTGACGCTGAGCCCGGGATTGCAGCGGATCAAAATGGAGCCGGCGCCGGCGCTAGAGACGATTTTTATCGGGCTGCTCAAGGACGCAACCTGGCCGAAGCTCATGCTGCCGAACGAGGTAACGTTGGTGACGCCGCTGCCGAGTACGCAGCCTTTGATGATCGAAGCGTTGACCGTGAAGCCCTGGCTGACGGTATCGGCACGGGCCGTCGGGGCGCCGATCAGCGCCGCCAGCAGCAGGGTGCGCAGCGTTCCGTTAATCACCAATTTATCGTCACCTGCACCGTATCCGTATAGTTGCCCGTCGCCGGCGTCGTTTGTACCGGGATCATGCCGTACACCGGCAGCCAGACGCTTTGGCCGGTGGCGGTCTGGGTGACGCCGGTGACGTTATCCCAGACGGTGGCGTAGCTGGCGCTGGTATACAGGTTGTAGTTCACGCGGGCGCCCGCCGCGCTTTGCAGATAGCGCGCGGCGGTATTGCCGCTCTGCCCGCCGCTGAGCAGCACCGTGTAACTGGTGCCGTTGTTGCAGTTGATCTGCAGTGCGCCGGCGTTCGCCTGGCCGGTCACCTTTATCGCCGTATTGAGGAAATAGACCGTGCCGAAGTTAAAGGTGCCGAATGTGGTGTTGCCGCCGCTGGTGGTGCCGGCGACGCAGGACTTGACCAGGGTGGCGCTGACGCCCACCGTCGCGGTGCTGACGTCGGCGCGGCAAACGCCCGCCAACGACAGCAGCATGCAGGTGACGGCCAGGCGCGTCATGTTTACCAGGTGACGGTCATGGTGACGGTATCGCTGTACGCACCGGCCGCCGGGGTGGTGCCTGCCGCAGGTACCAGGCCGTAGACGATCAGCGGCACCGCCGAACCGGTGCCGGTGCCGGTCAGCACGCCGGTGGTGCTGTTCCACGGCACGGCGTGGGCGCTGTCCTGGTAGAGGTTATAGCTGATATAGGCCGGTACGCTGCTGGCCATGCGCCGCTGGCTGCCGGTCGCGTTGAGGCCGTTGTCCAGTGCCACGGTGTAGTTGGTGCCGGTGGTGCAGTTCAGCCCCAGCGTGCCGGTGCCGCCGCTGCCGGTGGCGCTGGCGGTGATGACGTTAGCCAGTGAGGAGTAGGTGCCGAAGCTGATGGAGCCGAAGCTGTTGGTGGTGCCGGAGCTGGTGCCGCCGGTGACCACGCAGCCGGCGCCGATGGTCAGGGTGACGCCCAGCGTGCCCTGAATGGTGCCCGCCGCGTAGGAGGTGCCAGAGGCGCACAGCAGAAGCGCTGCCGAGGTTAATGCCGCCAGAGTCTTTTTCATCGTGGTTCCTTGCCGTAGTAGAGAAGCCTGCCAAAAAGCCCGAAAAATGAGTCAAATGCATTAATCTATTTACAGATTAATTAATAGAATAAGAACGTGAGAATGTCGCGCTAAAAGATTAAAAACTTTATTTATTTTTAACCGCGGTCGCAGGTTTGCTGCGGCGGCCGTGTCACCGGGCATGAACATGAAGGGGATATTGATAAGGTGAGTGGGAATATTATTACTTAATGAATAACGGAGCGCACTGACGGCGCTCCGTTGACGATGAAACTCACCAGGTGACGGTCATGGTGACGGTATCGCTGTAGACGCCCGCCGCCGGAGTCGTTCCCGCGGCAGGCACCAGGCCGTAAACGATCAGCGGCACCGCCGATCCGGTACCGGTGCCGGTCAGCGTGCCGGTGGTGCTGTTCCACGGCAGGGCGTGGGCGCTGTCCTGATAAAGGTTGTAGCTGATGTAGGCCGGCACGCTGCTGGCCATGCGCCGTTGGCTGCCGGAGGCGTTGAGGCCGTTGTCCAGCGCTACGGTATAGTTGGTGCCGGTGGTGCAGTTCAGCCCCAGCGTGCCGGTGCCGCCGCTGCCGGTGGCGCTGGCGGTGATGACGTTGGCCAGCGAGGAGTAAGTCCCGAAGCTGATCGAACCAAAGTCGTTGGTGGTGCCGGAACTGTTGCCGCCGGTGACCACACAGCCGGCGCCGATGGTGATCGTCACGCCCAGCGTGCCCTGAATGGTGCCCGCTGCGTTGGCTGTGCCACTGATGCACAGCAGAGGTGCTACCGAGGTCAAAACCATCAGAGTTTTATTCATCATGATTCCTTGCCGTGTCAGAGAAAGCCCGCAAAAACGCCACCCAGAGCTGAGTTGAACGCATTAATTTACTTACATTTAAATTAATAGGATAAGAACGCGAAATTGTCTTGATCAAAGGCTAAAAACTTTTTTCTTTTCCGGCGGGGAAATACGGGCGGGGAGGCGGAATAGTGCAAATTGGAAATGATTAGAATAATAATGAATGGCGATAGGAATATTATTAGCATTATTTTGGCGCCGGGGAAGGCGGTTCCCCGGCACCGGAGCGATTACAGGTGAAAATCCAGCGCGCCGTCGCGCACCAGCTCGCGCGGCAGGTTGTTCTTGATGCGGCTGCCGATGCGCTTGGCGATGCCCAGCGGCTGGCCCTGGTAGGTGACGATGCATTCATCGCCGGCCGGCGGCTGCTCCGGGTAGAGATCGCGGCCGTGATACCACTCTTGCGCCAGCGCGGCGTCCAGCTCGAAATGCGTTTTGCCGCCGGTGCTGGCCAGCGCGATCGCCGCCTCGTGCTGCCAGCGGAAACCTTTCGGGAAACGTTCCGCCAGCTTGAGGCCGATACGCGAGAAGCGCACTTTACCGAACAGCGGTTCCAGCTCGGCCGGGAACAGCCAGAGCTCCTTGTCGCGCTCCCACAGCCGGCTGTCATCGCCCCAGGTTAAGCCGGATGCGGCGGCGGCTTGGGCGACCAGCGCCGCCTCTTTGCCGGACAGCGGGCTGAACGGGAATTTACCCACCTTGTAGGTCGGCTTCGCCAACGGCGCCACGGCGCGCTGTTTGCGCAGGCGGGCGACGAAAAAGCCTTCGCTGTCGTAAATCTGCGGGAAGACGTGCAGGAAGCCTTCGGCAGTCAGCGCCTTGTCGGCGCCGGGGAACAGCGCACCCAGCGGCTCGACGCTGACCGCATCGCCGTAGGTGTCCAGCAGCCAGCGCACCACCTGCTGGTTTTCCTGCGCATTGAGCGTGCAGGTGGAGTAAACCATCACGCCGCCCGGCGCCAGCGCATGAAACGCGCTGTCGATCAGTTCGCGTTGGGTGGCGGCGATTTCGGCCACGCTCTGTGGCGACCAGTTGCTCATGGCGTCCGGATCCTTGCGCACCACGCCTTCGCCGGAGCAGGGGGCATCGAGCAGAATGGCGTCGAAGCTCTCCGGCAGCGCGGCGCCGAACACCCTGCCGTCGAAGTGGGTCAGCGCGGCGTTCTTCACGCCGCAGCGGCTGATATTGGCGTGCAGCACTTTTACCCGGCTGGCGGAGTATTCGTTGGCGACGATGCCGCCCTGATTGCCCATTAACGCGGCGATTTGGGTGGTTTTGGAGCCTGGTGCCGCCGCCACGTCCAGCACCCGATTCGGCACTGCGCCGCCCGCGAACAGCGCGCTGACCGGCAGCATTGAACTGGCCTCCTGAATGTAGAACAGGCCGCTCAGGTGTTCGGCGGCGCTGCCCAGACGCAGCTCTTCATCGTCGCGCTCGATCCAGAACCCTTCCGCGCACCAGGGGATGGGCTCCAGTCGCCAGTCGTAATCCTGCACCAGCGCCAGGAAGTCGGCGACGCTGATTTTCAGCGTGTTGACGCGCAGGCTGCGGCGCAGCGGGCGCTGGCAGGCGGCGATAAAATCGTCCATCGCCAGCTCGGCGGGCATGATGGCGCGGGTGGCGTCAAGGAAAGCGGGGGGCAGAAAAACGGCGGTGGATTTGGCCACGGGGCGAACTCTCAGGGTGCAATAAAGACAAGGGCGAGAGTTTATCACAAAGCGGAAAAAAACAGGGCCCGACAATGCCGGGCCCTGAGGGAAATGCGAAATTTAATCGCGCGGAATGGCGGTGCCCCAGGTTTTCCAGTCCTTCGGCTCTTCCGGATTCAGCAGGAAGTGTTTGTTCGGCGTCGCTTTCGGCGCCAGCGGAATGGTCGGCGGCGTGGCGAAGGCGATACCGCCGCGGATGAACTGCTGGAAGGTGCCGCTCTTGATCACGCCGCCGGTCAGGCCGAACTGCAGGTTGTACCCCGAAGCCAGCCAGAACACGCTGTTGTTGCGCACCAGATGCTGATACTTCTTGCTGATGCGCAGCGCGACATGCACCCGGTCTGACATGGCGCCAAGGTAGAAGCCGGTGATGGTGCCGACCTCCACGCCGCGGAACAACACCGGCGTGCCGATCTGCAGCGAGCCGGTTTCGGCGGCGTCGAGCACCACGCTCAGGCCGTCGAGATAGCGCGAGTCGGTGATGCTGGCCTGCTGCAGTTCGAAGGTGCGCAGCTCGCGGCCTCGCCCCGGCTCCACGTTGATATAAGGCTGGAGCAGGGTATCGAGGTTGCTGACGCCGGCGGCGGAGATCTCCGGCGAGACGATCGAGAAGCGGCTGCCCAGACGCGCGAAGGTCTGCACGTATTCCGGATACAGCACCGCTTTGGCCAACACTTCGTTGCGCTCCGGCGCCAGCTGCAGCGACTCCACCTGGCCGACGTCGATGCCGAGGTAGCGCAGCGGCATGCCCGCCGACAGCTTGCTGGCGTCGTAGGTTTTCAACGTGATTTGGCTGCCCACCGCGCGAGCGGCGGTTTCGCTGGCGTACAGCACGCGGTTGGCGCCCTTGTTGAGCGTCACGCCCTGCAGGTTGTCGAAGCTGATGGCGCCTTTCAGCGCGCGGTTAAGCGGCGAAGCCTGCACCGTCAGCCCGCTGCCGTTGAGCTGCACCTTGGCGCCGCCTTCGGCCCAGAAGATGCTTTCACGGGTCAGCAGCTTGCGGTATTCCGGGCTGATGTAGACGTCCACCTCAAACTCGTTGGCCTTTGGCCGCACGTTGACGATTTCGCCCACCTGGAATTTGCGATACAGCACTACCGAACCGGCCTGCACGTCCGGCAGGCTGGTGGCGCTGAGGGTCAGGGTGGTGGCCGGGGCGTTGCCGACGATGCCTTCCTCGGCTTTCTCACTGTTGGCGTACAGCGGGTATTGGCCGCCCGGTTCCCCCTTGCTGCCGGGAATAATGCGCACGCCGCCGTCTACCCACTCCTGGGCGCTGGCGCCGAGCACTTCCATGCCGTCGATGCCCAGCTTGACGTCGAGGCGGCTGTTGACCACGAATTTGCTGTCTTTGTGCAGCAGGCCGCGATATTGGGCGTCGATGGCGGCGGTGAACACCACGCCGCTGGCGGTCAGGGTGCGGCTCAGGATCTGGCCGACTTTCACGCCGTGCACCACCAACGGTTGCCCCACGTCGATGCCGTAGCTTTGCGGCGCATTCAGCGTGACGGTCAGCACGCCAGGCTGTTGCAACAGCGTCTCGCTGCTGTCCAGCACGTTGAAGCGCTGCTGCGGCTCGCCTTCACCCGGCACCAACTCCAGCGTGGTGCCGGTCAGCAGTTGGCTGAGCTTGGCGTCGTTGAGGCTGATGCGCGGGCTGCGCATCACGATGCGGGTGCCGCTGCGCATCAGATCGACCACCGAAGGATCGATGGTCAGTTCACCGACCACTTTGCTGTCCTGCTGCAACGTCAGCTTGGTCAGGGTGCCGACCTGCAGCCCTTGGTACATCAGCGGCGTGCGGTTTTCACTCAGGTTGTTGCCGCTCGGCAGATCCAGCAGGATATTGACGCCGCGCTGGCTGTGGGCCAGATCGGGATACAGGGCATAGCTCTGGTCACCCTTGGCCTGCTGGCCATCGGCCGGCGAATCGAAGGCGATGGCGCCGTTGACCAGCGCCGCCAGGCTCTCCATCTGTACCGTCGCGCCGGACAGGCTGAAATCGCCCTTGAAGCCGGAGACGTTCCAGAAGCGGCTGTTGTTTTTCACCAGATGGGCGAAGCGGCGGTCGATCAGTACGTCGATGGTCACGCCCTTATTGCCTTCGCTGATGGTGTAGTCGTACACCTTGCCGACCGGGATTTTACGGTAGTAGACCAGCGAGCCGCTGTTGAGCGAGCCCAGATCGTCGGCGTGCAGATGGATCATCAGCTCGCCGGTGTTCAGGCGGTATTTCGGCTGGGTATCGAGCGCGGCGAAGTGGGTTTGCGCCTTGCCGCTGCCGGGCATCATGCCGATATAGTTGCCGCCGACCAGCGCATCGAGCCCGGAGACCCCGGCCAGCGAAGCCTTGGGGGTCACCAGCCAAAACTGGGTGCCTTCGCGCAGCGAGTCTTCCAGATCGCTTTTGATGCTGGCTTCCACCACGATGCTGCGCAGATCTTTGCTCAGGCTGATCTTCTGCACCGTGCCGACGTCAACGCCCTGGTAGCGCACCGGCGTGCGGCCGGCGACGATGCCCGCCGCCGATTGGAAGTCGATGGTGACGGTGGTGCCGCGTTCCTGGAAATTGTTATAGACCAGCCACCCGGCGATCAGCAGGGCGATGAACGGCAGTAACCAGAACGGTGAAATGCGGCGTTTGTTCTTGACCCGCGCTTCAGTCGGTGTAGTCGGCGTTTCCTGTTGCATGTGCATCCCAAATCAATCGGCTATCCAGCCACTCAACGGCAAGAATAGTCAAAATGACCGCCGAGCCAAAGTAAAACGCGGCCGGTCCCATAGTAAAAGATAACAGCTGGTCGCGGTTTACCAGCGACATCATCAAGGCGATAACGAACAGATCCAGCATTGACCAGCGGCCGATCCAGGTGACCAGGCGCAGCAGACGAATGCGCGTCTTCAGGCTGTGCGAGGTTTTGAAGTGAATGCTGAACAGCAGCGTGATCAGCACGATCACCTTGGTAAAGGGCACCAGCACGCTGGCGATGAACACGATGGCGGCGATCGGCACGTTGCCGGAGGTGGCCAGCGAGACCACGCCGGAGAAGATGGTGTCTTCGAGCCGTGCGCCGTTGGCGTAAATGATCGAAATCGGCAGCAGGTTGGCCGGTATCAGCAGGATCATCGCTGCGATCAGCGCCGCCCAGGTTTTCTGCAGGCTGTAGGGCTGGCGGTGGCACATCGGCACGTGGCAGCGCGGGCAGCGGCCGCGCGCGTCGGGGTAGCCGGTATAGTGGCAGGACAGGCAAATATGCAGCGCCGCCGGTGGGCCTTCCGGCTGCTCCTGCGGGTAGTAACGCTCCCACAGCTGCTCCAGGTTGGCGTGGATCAGCGTCAGGATGCTGAGCAGGGTGAGCGACAGGTAGGCGATCAGCGCGCTGCCCGCCTGGATGTCGGCATAATCCTGCACCTTGATCGCCGCCACCGCCATGCCGATCAGATAGATGTCCAGCATCACCCACTCTTTCAGCCGCTCCAACATCAGCAGCACCGGGCGCAGGTTCATGCCGAGCGCGTGGCCGAAGCGCAGGTAGAGCAGCGACAGCGCCAGCGTCAGTGGGGCGCCGAGGGTACAGAACGCCACCATGCTGGCGGTCAGCGGATCGCCCTGACGGCTCATCTGCCAGATGCCCTCCAGCAAACTGGCGTCGATGCGCGTGCCGAGCAGGCGGATGCTGATCAGCGGCTCGGTGAAGGCGAACGGCATCAGCAGCAGCATGGCGATCGCCATGGCGGTCAGGCGCGTCATCGACCAGTCGCGGCCGCTCACCACCTTGGCGTTGCAGCGCGGGCAATAGGCGGCCTGATTGCCGCTGAGCGGCGGCAGCACGAACAGCAGGTCGCACTCGCAGCAGCGCTGGTGGCGCGCTTTGGAAAGGGGGGCGGTGATCGCGTGTATTTTCATCTTTGACAAGTAGCTGCCCTTGAGCCCGCCGGAACTGTCAGCGTAGCTGAAAAATAAACCGGCCGCGTCACCGGCGATCGGGCACCGGACGGTAAAACGAGGTAAACCGGGATTCTGAGCGGCAAACATACCCCGAGCGGCAGGGTTTTGTGAAGCAACAGATGATTAACCTTGTGGCTATACGCATTTAATGCTTATTTTATAGGGCCTAAGCTTTGGGCTTCTGGCCATCTTCACTGTTTCAATGGTTATCACATGACAAAAGAACAATTCTACGCGGAATTAAAACGTGACCTGAGCGCGTTGCTCGGCGGGGAGACCAACTTTATCGCGGCGCTGTCCAACGCCAGCGCGTTGATCAACGAGCGTCTGGATGACGTGAACTGGGTCGGTTTCTATCTGATGGATGGCGACCAGCTGGTGCTGGGGCCGTTCCAGGGCAAGATCGCCTGCGTGCGCATCCCGGTGGGCAAGGGCGTGTGCGGCACGGCGGTGGCGGAAAATCGCGTGCAGCGCGTCGGCGACGTGCATGCGTTCCCGGGCCATATCGCCTGCGATGCGGCCAGCAATGCGGAAATCGTGCTGCCGTTGGCGGTTGGCGGCCGAGCGATCGGCGTTTTGGATATCGACAGCACGGTTTATCAACGCTTCGACGAACAGGATGAAGCGGGCCTGAAAGCAGTGGTGGCGGGGCTTTGTGAGCAACTGGAACAGTGCGACAGTGCGAAATATGTGACTGTAGCGGCAAGTTGATCGACGGTTAACGTGGCAATTACCGATGGCGTCATTATAATGACGCCTGTTCATGCCTGTGGCTTGTTGGCAATACCGTTGTAATCAGGAAATTTCATGGAAAATCAACCTAAGTTGAACTCTAGTAAAGAAGTCATTGCTTTTCTTGCCGAGCGTTTTCCGCTCTGCTTTAGCGCCGAAGGCGAAGCTCGTCCGCTGAAAATCGGTATTTTTCAGGATTTGGTAGAGCGCGTGCAGGGGGAAGAGAATCTCAGCAAAACGCAATTGCGTTCTGCCCTGCGCCTGTACACCTCAAGCTGGCGTTACCTGTACGGCGTCAAAGTTGGCGCGCAGCGCGTCGACCTGGACGGCAATCCGTGCGGTGAACTGGAACAGCAGCATGTCGATCATGCTCGCCAGCAGCTTGAAGAAGCCAAAGCGCGCGTTCAGGCACAGCGTGCCGAACAAAACGCCAAAAAACGTGAAGCCGCCGGTGAATCTGCCGATGCCGCGCCACGCCGTCCGCGCCCAGCCGGTAAAAAGCCTGCTGCACGTCGCGAAGGCGGAGCCGCGCCGGAAAACCGCAAGCCGCGCCCACAAACTCGCCCACAGCCAGCTCGTCAACCTCGTGCAGCAAAAGAGGAAAACCAGCCGCGTTATGCGCCAGTCACGGATATCTCTAAACTGCAAATTGGCCAGGAAATCAAAGTCAGAGCAGGCAAGAGCGCGATGGATGCTACCGTACTCGAAATCGCTAAAGATGGCGTACGTGTGCAGCTCTCTTCCGGTCTGGCGATGATTGTGCGCGCAGAACACTTGCAGTTCTGATACGGAGGCCAACCAAGGCATGAACAAATTCGTCAGATTAACAGCGATTGCAGGGCTGCTGTGGGCGGGTGTCAGTTACGGCGCGGAAACAGCCAACATCCGCATCGGCCAACTGCCCCAACTGCAACAGGAACCCCAGCACGCTACGGTGAGTGAGCGCGTGACCTCGCGCTTCACTCGCTCTCATTACCGCCAGTTCGCCCTCGACGCGGAGTTTTCAGGCAAGATCTTCGATCGCTACCTGAACATGCTGGACTACAACCATAACGTGTTGCTGGCCTCCGACGTGGCGCAGTTCGCCGGCAAACGCAATCAGGTTGGCGAAGAGCTAAAAACCGGCAAGCTGGATACCTTCTACGCGCTGTTCAATCTGGCGCAGAAACGCCGTTTCGAGCGTTACACCTATGCGTTGTCGCTGCTGGACAAGCCGATGAACTTCACCGGCAACGGCACTATCGATCTCGACCGCAGCAAAGCGCCGTGGCCGAAAGACAAGGCCGAGCTGGATAGCCTGTGGGATGCGAAAGTCACCTATGACGAGCTGAACCTCAAGCTGACCGGCAAGACCGACAAAGAAATCCGCGACACGCTGACCAAGCGTTATCAGTTCGCCATCAAGCGCCTGACGCAAAGCAACAGCGAAGACGTCTTCCAGCTGGCGATGAATGCCTTTGCGCATGAAATCGACCCGCACACCAACTATCTGTCTCCGCGCAACACCGAGCAGTTCAACACCGAGATGAGCCTGTCGCTGGAAGGCATCGGTGCGGTGCTGCAGATGGATGACGACTACACCCTGATCAACTCGATGGTGCCGGGCGGCCCGGCGGCGAAGAGCAAGGCGATCACCGTGGGCGATCGCATCGTCGGCGTCGGCCAGGCCGGCAAACCGATGGTGGACGTGATCGGCTGGCGCCTGGACGACGTGGTGTCATTGATCAAAGGGCCGAAAGGCAGCAAGGTGCGCCTGGAGATCCTGCCGGCCGGCAAGGGCACCAAAACCCGCGTGGTCACCCTGACCCGCGAGCGCATCCGCCTGGAAGACCGCGCGGTGAAAATGACCATCAAGACCGTCGGCAAAGAGAAGGTGGCGGTGTTCGACATCCCAGGCTTCTACGTCGGTCTGACCGATGACGTGAAAGTGCAGCTGCAGAAGATGGCCAAGCAGAACGTCAAGAGCGTGATCATCGATCTGCGCACCAACGGCGGCGGCGCGCTGACCGAAGCGGTGTCGCTGTCCGGCCTGTTCATTCCGAGCGGCCCGGTGGTGCAGGTGCGCGACAACAACGGCAAAGTGCGTGAAGACGCCGACACCGACGGCGTGACCTACTACAAAGGCCCGCTGGTGGTGCTGGTCGATCGCTTCAGCGCCTCCGCCTCCGAGATCTTCGCGGCGGCGATGCAGGATTACGGCCGCGCGCTGATCGTCGGCGAACCGACCTTCGGTAAAGGTACCGTGCAGCAGTACCGTTCGCTGAACCGCATCTACGATCAGATGCTGCGCCCTGAGTGGCCGGCGCTGGGGTCGGTGCAGTACACCATTCAGAAGTTCTACCGCGTCAACGGCGGCAGCACCCAGCGCAAAGGGGTGACCCCGGACATTCTGATGCCAACCGGCGTCGATCCGGCGGAAACCGGTGAAGCGTTTGAAGACAACGCCATGCCGTGGGACAGCATCAATGCGGCGACCTACAGCAAGACCGGCGATATGGCGCCGTTCGAGCCGGAGCTGCTGAAAGATCATCAGCAGCGCATCGCGCAGAATCCGGAGTTCCAGTACATCGCGCAGGATATCGCGCATTACAAGGCGCTGAAGGATAAACGCAACATCGTGTCCCTCAATCTGGCCGTGCGCGAGAAAGAGAACCACGATGACGATGCGACCCGTCTGAAACGTATCAACGAGCGCCTGGAACGTGCGGGCAAGAAGCCGCTGAAATCGCTCGACGATCTGCCGAAGGATTACCAGGAACCGGATCCGTACCTGGATGAAACCGTGCATATCGCGCTGGACCTGGCTCATTTGGAAAAGGATCAGCCCGCTCAGCAGCCAACGCCGGCCAAATAAGGCCGCGTCAGGCAGGATGAAAAACGCACCCTCGGGTGCGTTTTTTTATGGCCGCGTTACGTGCTGCTCAGACGGCTTTCTTGCGGTGGCGCAGCCCGAGCCGGATGCAGGAAACCACCACCAGCAGGCAGCCGATCAGCGACAGCAACAGCGGGACTTCGTGCCAGAACAGCCAGCCCCAGGCAATATTGAAAACGATGCCGATATAGCGCACCACCGAGACCACGATCAGGTTATCGGAGGAAAAGGCCTGGGTTAAGACGACCTGTCCCAACAGCGATACCAGGGCGATGGCGAGCAGGATGGCAAACTGGTAGAGGTTGGGCCAGACGAAGGCGTTCCACATCAGCGGCAGCGAGATCAGCGTCGCGATAAACAGGAAATAGAACACGATCTCGTAGTTGTGGTGGCGCTTGCTGAGCTTGTTGACCGACAGATAGGCGATGGCGGCGAACACCGCGCTCATCACGCCGACCAGCGACGCCAGGGTATACGTTGAGAAATGCCACGGCCGCACCAGCAGTACGGCGCCGATGATGACCAGCGCCAGCCAAAATGCGGTGTTGGCGCTGATCCGTTCACGCAGCACCAGCAAGGAAAGCAGAATGGAGAAAAACGGCGACAGGTAGGCCAGCATGCTGGCGTCGGCCAGCGTGAGGTGGGCGATGCTGTAAAAATAACAGATGAGATACAGCCCACCCATAGTGCCTCGTAATACCAGCAGCGGCCGGTCCTCGCGGCTGAAGGCGACGCCGTGGCGATACATCAGCAGCAGAACCAGCAGGCAGCCGATGCTGCTGCGAAAGAACACGATTTCCCCGGTGGGGATGTCGTCGGCGATGGTTTTGACCAGCGCATTCATGACGCTGAAAATCAGCGAGGCGAAAATGGCCAGCAGCGCACCCTGATTCATGCTTGCCCCCGCCACTGACGGTAGGTGATGGCCGCCTGTTCGTCGCAGGTATCGTCCAGCAGCGAATGATGGCAATGCTCGGCGCCGATCCGGGTGACGAAGCTCTGCAGTGCCTGCTGAAAGCGCGCCAACAGGCGCCGGGCGGTGGGCATCTCGACGCCAAGCCGCTCCGCCAGCAAGACCAGCGTGCGGAGTTTTCGCACGTCTTCCAGCGGCACGCGCGGCAGGCACCACAGACCTTGAGCATCCTGAAAGACGCGGGCGACCCTGACGGCGGAAAAATCATAATAGCGACCCTGCGCGTCCGGTTCGGAATAGGGATCGACCAGCAGCGCGGTATAGCGCGTAAACAGCGCATAGCGTTGTTCCGCCGGCGCGAGCTGCGGGAAATGGTCAATCCAGCGGCGGCTCACCATGCGGGAGGGAACCGGGTAGCTGTCGTCGTTCAAAAAGCGCAGCAGGTTGATGGCTTCGACGCCGAGATGGTTGAGCAGCCTTTTGTAATCCTCCGACAGTTCGAGCATGTCGGCGATAACCTCGGGACAGAGGGGCCCTTCGGGGTAGGTTTTATACAGGTATTGCACCGGCGCCTGCGGCTGGAATATCGCCTGCAGCGTGGTGTCGGCCAGCGCCAGCGGCGGATGAACATAGTTGGTGATGCTGAAGCGCTCGGCGGCCAGCAGGCTGGCGCAGCGCCGGGCGTCGATAGCGTGACGCGCCAGCACCGAGCCGATCCAGTCGAGTTCGGCGGAGTCTGGCGCCGGGCTCTGGGCCGCGAGATAGATTCGCTGTTTGAAGGCCTTGGTATAGGCGCGGTAGGGCTGCGCCGCATCCTGATATTTGGTGTCGGCGTAATAACTGGACAGACTGATGATCCCGACGTGGGATTGGCCGGCCGCCTGCAGCAGGTTTTGCACCATCAGGCCGGAGCCGATGGACGGGGAAAGCAGGATCAACGAACGCAGGTGGGGTAAGGTGGCCCACGGCACCTGCCGCAGCACCTCGTAATAGCGATCGGCGGGCACCGCGAGGATCAGCCGCTGCCAGTCGCCGCCGATGAGCGACAGATCGTCGCAATAGCTGTCTACTGCCACCTGCGCATCGCGCTGGGTCTGCCGCGCCTTGCCGACGCCTTCCAGATTCAGACTGGGCGTGTGCGCCAGATGCGCCTTCAGGCGTTGTCCTTTCTCGCTGGGGCGATTGTACAGGCCGATGCGCGTGTCGGCCGCGGCCTGGATATCCGCAGCCAATTGGATCGCCGCCGGACCGGCGCCGAGGATCAGGGTAGGAAATGCGTTATTCATGGCGATGAGACTCCAAAATCAAGAGATCGTACAGCGGGGTGGCAACCGGTTTACCGCTGACGCGCCAGGGTGAACGGGCAGCCAGATGGTGATAAGGGCAGTTGAAGATCGACTTAAGGCCGTTACCGTAGCGCAGCAGCAGTTTGCCGCGCTGGGGCAGTAAAGGCCGCAGCTGTGTCAGCAAGGTCTGCTTGTCCGCCACCAGAGAGGCGATGATGATGTGATCGATGTCGCGGTCGGTCAGGCCGTTCAATTTATCGATGCAGGGGATTTGCCGTGACAGCCCCAGATGGCGCGTGAGGCGGCGGGCAAAACGCTGGGCCGCCGGGTCGCAATCGTAGCAAATGACGGTGGCGGAGAGCCTGGCGACCAGCGCCAGCGCGGTGGTGGGCAAGGCGCCGCTGCCCACCAGCAACACCCGTTCACCGGGTTTGATGTCGGCGGCGGCGATCTCCAACTGCAGGGCGCTATCGAAACTGTTCAGGTAGGCGTTGGTCTGCGCCGGCTCCCGGCAGAGCGTGGCGACGCGATGCTTCTCGTAATCGCACAAGGCGGCATTGGCCACCGCTCGCAGCTGGGTGATTTGCGCTGTTATCGAGCGATCGTTTTCCAGCTTGCGGCGATAGGCCTGCAGCTGCGGCAGATCGTTAAAGGCCTGCAGGCGGCTGAAGCGCCGTTCCAGCAGGGAAAAATGGCGCCGATCTTGCCGGGCGGAACGGTGAAGCTGGTGGATTTCCTGTTGCAAGCCGGCGAGTTGCGCCAGCATGTCCGCCTTGGTCAGAGTGTACATGGGGTTTCTCCGTGTGCGTGTAACAGCTGTGTCGGCAGCAGAAAGGGGTAGCCTTGGGGGCTGATGCCGCTTTCGATACCGACGCCAAATACGCGGGACATCATCGGGTGCCCCATCATCTGATGGGTGTCGCCGTGGCAAATGACGCGTCCGTGCTCGAGCAAGGTGAGAGAATGGCAGTAGCGCAGCGCCAGCCCCAGATCGTGGATCACCAGCAGCGTGATGCAGCGATGACGCCGGCTGTAGTCGGCGATCTGATTGAGTACGCGCAGCTGATGGTGGATGTCCAGCGCGCTGGTGGGCTCGTCGAGTAAAATGAGCTGCGGCTGAGAGACGAAGGCCTGCGCCAACATCACCAACTGCCGCTGCCCGCCGCTGAGGCGGTTGAAAGGGCGATCGGCAAGTGCGGAAATGCCGCATTCCGCCAGCGCCTGTTCGACCGCGTCGGCCTGTGCGGCGCTGACGCGCCACCCCAACTGCCGTACCTTGCCCAGCAGCACCATGTCAAACGCGGTCAACGCCGACTCGCTGCGATTGAGTTGCGGCACATAGGCGATGCGGCTGGTTTTCGGATCGAGCGGGCGCTCGCGGTAGGCGATAGCGCCGCTGTGCGGCAGCATGCGATTGATCGCTTTGAGCAGCGTCGATTTGCCGGCGCCGTTGGGCCCGATGATGCCGCCGAGTTTTGCCTCCGGCCAGGCCAATGAAATGTCGGCTAACAGCTGACGTCGATGCAGCGTGACGCCGACGCCGGTGAGGGTCAGTTGAGTCATGGGCGTTTAACCTGTCGGGTGACGAAGTAGAACAGCACCGGCACGCCGATTAAGGCGATAACGATGCCGATGGGCACTACGCCGTTCGGCAGCACCAGTTTGGCGACGATCGACGCGCACAGCAGCAGCAGGCTGCCGCAAAGGGCGGAAATGCAGATCAGATAGCGTTGATCCTCGCCCACCAGAAAACGGGCGAAATGCGGGGCGATCAGCCCGACGAACCCGATGGTGCCGACAAACGAGACTGAGGCGGCCGTCAGTAAGGTCGCCAGCAGAAAGGCCAGCTTGCGCAGCGCGCTGACGTTGATGCCCAGCCCCTGGGCCTGTTCTTCGCCGGCGGACAGTGCGGTCAGGCGCCAGGCCAGCCGCAGGCTGACGACCAGCGCGCAGAACAGGACGCCGCCGGTGATCGCCACGCCGTGCATATTGGCTTTGAGCAGGCTGCCGAACAGCCAGAAGACGATTTGCTGCATGGCTTCGGGCGAGGCCAGAAACAGCAGCAGGGATTGCAGCGACTGAAAGAAGAACAGCACCACGATGCCGCTCAGCACCAAAATTTGCGGCGTCATGCCGCGGCGCTGTCCCAGCAGATAGATAGGCACGCAGGCCAACAGCGCCATCAGCGAAGCCAGCAGGGGCGTGCCCAGCGCCAGCGCGCCACCCAGGCTGAATCCGGTGATGATCGACAGCGCCGCGCCAAATCCCGCCGCGGCCGAGATCCCCAGCGTATACGGGCTGGCGAGGGGGTTGGCCAGCACGGTCTGCATCAACAGACCGGCCAGCGCCAGGCTGGCGCCGACGACCAACGCGGTGAGCGTCATCGGCAAGCGAATCGACCAGAAAACCACCTGATGCAGCTCGTTGCCTGGCGCGGAGCCGGGCCAGAGCATGGGCAGGATATCCGAGAGGCTAAGGTGCGCGGCGCCGACGGTCAGATCGACGACGGCGGCCGCCAGCAGCGCGCCGAGCAGCGCCAGCGTCAATAGCCCGCAGCGCAGCCTGCGCCGTTGTAAAAACGCACGTCCTGTGTAGGCCACGGCTACTCTCCTTGCCAGCGTTGCAGGAAGACGCCGTCAGCCTCTATCGGTAAGTATTGGCGGTAGAACCGCGCCAGGTTGCGTGGGGGATCAACGTCGGCAAACGCGGCCGGATAGAGGGCTTTCGCCAGATACTGAACAAAAATAAAATCGTAAATCGTGCGCGCGCCGCCATGGTAGAGCGCATAGAGGCGCTGGTCTTTTATCGCCGGCAGCTGCGGCCAACCGGCTCGCCGGGCGTACTGAGCGAGGCGTGCCTGAAGGGGGGCCGCCTGTGCGCCGTAGCCCATCGGTACGGCGTTTGGCATGTTTTCCCAGTCGCCACCGGCGAGGAAAATGACGTCCGGCTTTTGGGTCAGTACATAGTCGGCGCGTAAAGGCGCGGGGCTACCGACGACGCCGGCGGCGATATTGCGGGCGCCGGCCAGCTGTAACAGCGGCCCCCAGACGGAGGCGCCATAGCTGCTGCTGTATTCGCCGGGCCCCTTGTCGCCGAGTTCGATATAAGCGGTCGGTGGCGGCAGCTGCGCCTCGCGAATACGCCGTTGAGTCTCTTCAAGGCTCTGCCGATACTCGCTGGCCAGCCGTTCTGCCCGCTCGGGGTGGCCCATCGCCTGACCCATGGCCCGAATGCTGGCAAGTTTGACTTCCGCACCCTGGTTGAAGTCGACGACGATGTAAGGAATGTTGAGCTGTTGCAGCACCGGCAGGTAGTTGGCGAAGCCGTCGAGCTGCCATTTCGCCAGGATCAGCAGGTCTGGCCGCGTGGTCAGCAGGCGTTCGAAGTCAAAGCTCTGATTGTAGAGCGAACCGACATCGACCAGCTGAGCGAGCCGCGGCAGAGCCGCCTGATAACGCGGCCATTGGCTGGTGCGCAAGGCCCAGTCGCTTTTAGAGAAGGCGGCCACCTGTTGAAAACTGTCCGGGCCGTTCACCGCCAGAAAATCTTCGTAGTAAAAGCCGATATAGGCGCGTTGTGCGGGGGCGGCCAGGGTGACCTGGCGTCCTTCTGCGTCGGTGAGGTGGATTTCAGCTTGCGCGACGTGGCAAAAGAGCAGCCACGCAGTCAGCATGCAGACGAGGCGAGGTAACATGATTGACATCCCTTTACGATTAAATGTGATGTTATAATGTAACAATTAATCGCGGGATTCAAACTTTCCTGTCAGGCGAGGCGAGCGCTGCGTGAGCGAAGGCGGTGAGAGCCTGGCGGCCATAAAAAGTGTGCGGGCAATTTTTCTCGACGTCATTTTGCACGGGCCAGGAATTTTTTCTGAGAAATCCCTCCGCCTTGCGCAACAATCGTTTACAATTTGCCAAATCCCGGTCGCGCGTCGTTTTTGTAAAGTTTCGTATTTTTAGTAGGTTAATGACGCGCGACTCTTGAAACTGTGACGAATGCCCATACGATCTAGGGTATCTTAGACAGCGTTTTGTTAACATTTATGAGGAAGTAAACATTTTATGATGCGTATAGCTCTGTTCCTGCTCACCAACCTGGCGGTGATGTTGGTTTTCGGGCTGGTGCTCAGCCTGACAGGAATCCAATCCAGTAGCGTTCAGGGCCTGATGATCATGGCCGGTCTGTTCGGCTTCGGCGGCGCTTTCGTGTCGTTGCTGATGTCCAAGTGGATGGCGCTGCGCTCCGTCGGCGGGGAAGTGATTGAACAACCGCGTAACGAAACCGAAAACTGGCTGCTGGAAACGGTACGCCGTCAGTCGCAGCAGGCGGGCATCGCCATGCCGCAGGTTGCTATCTACCACGCGCCGGACATCAACGCCTTCGCCACCGGCGCGCGCCGCGACGCTTCGCTGGTCGCCGTCAGCACCGGCCTGCTGCAGAGCATGAGCCGCGACGAGGCGGAAGCGGTCATCGCGCATGAAATCAGCCACGTCGCCAACGGCGATATGGTGACCATGACCCTGATTCAGGGCATCGTGAACACCTTCGTCATCTTCATTTCGCGCCTGATCGCGCAGGTCGCCGCCGGCTTCCTGGGCAACCGTGATGGCGAAGGGGAAGGCAACGGCAACCCGATGATTTACTTCGCGGTGTCGATGGTGCTGGAACTGGTGTTCGGCATCCTGGCAAGCATCATCACCATGTGGTTCTCGCGTCACCGCGAGTTCTACGCCGACGCCGGCTCCGCCAAGCTGGTGGGCCGCGAGAAGATGATCGCCGCCTTGCAGCGCCTGAAAACCAGCTACGAACCGCAGGAAGCGGGCAGCATGATGGCGTTCTGCATCAACGGTAAATCCAAGTCGTTCAGCGAGCTGTTCATGTCGCACCCGCCGCTCGACAAGCGTATCGAAGCGCTGCGTTCCGGCCAGTACCTGAAGTAATCGGCTGAATGAAAGGAAAAACCCCGGCTTGCCGGGGTTTTTTTATGTCCGCTATTTCACCTCGCGGCTTGGCTGCGCCGTTTGCGCCGTCGATTGGGTGATGCGCAGGCTGCTGACCGCCGCCGCCAGAGTGGCGAACACGCCGGCCAGGATCAGCGAAGCGTGGGTGCCGGAGGTGGGGAACAGGTTGAACATCAGCGCCACCAGCGCGGCCCCCGAGGTTTGCCCCAGCAGGCGAGCGGTGCCCAGCATGCCGCTGGCGCCGCCGCTGCGGTTACGCGGCGCGGCGGAGATGATGGTGTGATTGTTGGGCGACTGGAACAGGCCGAAGCCGGCGCCGCACAGCACCATGCGCCAGATGATGTCCCCATTCGACGGATCCGCGGGCAGCAGCGCCAGCGAGAACAGCCCAAGCGCGAACACCGCCAGCCCAATGCAGCCCAGCAGGCCGGCGTGCACACGCTCCACCAGCCGGCCGGCGATCGGTGCCATGACTACGATCGCCAGCGGCCATGGTGTCAGCAGCAGCCCGGTCGCCACTTCGTCGCGGCCCAATGCGCTTTGCAGGAAGAACGGTAACGACACCATCGCCAGCATTTGCGCAGCAAACGAGCAGATTGAGGTGCCCATCGACAGGGCAAAGATCGGGATGCGCAGCAGGTCGACCGGCAGCAGCGGAAATTCCTGGCGCAGCTGGCGGCGCACGAACACCGCGCCAATCGCCAGCAGCGCGGCGATCTCGCTGAAGATCAGCGTCAGGCTTTGGCCCTGGGCGAAGCCGCTGATGGCGGTGATCAGCAGGCCGAACGTCAACGCGTTCAGCACGGCGCTGGTGGGATCGAAACGGCGGTTATCGCTTTTTTGGCCGTTGGCCGGCAGGAACTTCATGCCCAGCAGCAGCGCGACGAGGCCGATCGGCAGGTTGATGGCGAACAGCCACTGCCAGGAAGCGACCGACAGGATCGCCGCCGCCACCGTTGGCCCGGCCGCCGAGGAGCAGGCGACGATCAGCGAGTTGATGCCCATGCCGCGGCCGAGAAAACGCTGCGGATAGATGATGCGGATCAGCGCGGTGTTGACGCTCATGATGGCGGCGGCGCCAAAGCCTTGCAGCACGCGGGCGATGGTCAGCGTAAGCAGCGAGTCGGACAGGGCGCAGAACAGCGAGGTAATGCTGAACACCAGCAACCCGGCCTGATAGATGCGGCGATAGCCGATCAGATCGCCGAGCGACGCCAGCGACAGCAGAGACACGGTGATCGCCAGCTGATAGGCGTTAACCACCCAAATGGAGCTGGCCGGGCTGGCGTTGAGATCGCGCGCGATGGTGGGCAGCGCCACGTTGGCTATCGCGCCGTCGAGCACGGATACGGTAATGCCGAGGGCGATGGCGAGGATCGCCCCATAGCGTTGCGGGACGGGGAGGCCGTCGGAACAAGGACGCATGTTGGTCTCAGCGGTATTTATTCAGGGGAGTATTATCATGCTAATCATATTCGTCTGTGATTGCATGCCCCTTGTCCGCTTTATTGTAAACGGCGGTGAGCGGGCCGGGGTTATCCATTAGGCTTCAATCGCTTAGCGTTCAGCCGCGTTGCGCGCCGCGATCTGTTCCGATTATACTGAAACCCTTGTTTAAATTTCCTGAAACAAAACCGTTAAGTAGGGTATTCACCATGGCTAACGCAGATTCAGACAAGCAACCGGATGCCGTCTCATCCGTGATGAAAGTGTTCGGCATTTTGCAGGCGCTCGGCGATGAGCGCGAGATTGGCATTACCGAACTGTCCCAGCGGGTGATGATGTCCAAAAGCACCGTCTACCGTTTTCTGCAAACCATGAAATCGCTGGGCTACGTCTCGCAGGAAGGCGAGACGGAAAAGTATGCGCTGACGCTCAAGCTGTTCGAGCTGGGCGCCAAATCGCTGCAGAACGTCGATCTGATCCGCAGCGCCGACGTACAGATGCGCGAGCTGTCGAACCGCACCCGCGAAACCATCCACCTCGGTGCCCTGGACGAGGACGGCATCGTCTATATCCACAAGATTGACGCAATGTACAACCTGCGCATGTATTCGCGCATCGGCCGCCGCAACCCGCTGCACAGCACCGCCATCGGTAAAGTGCTGCTGGCCTGGCGCGATCGGGATGAGGTGGCGCAGATCCTGTCGCAGATTGAATTTACCCGCAGCACCGAGCATACCCTGACCAGCGCCGCCGAACTGTTGCCGGTGCTGGAGCGGGTGCGTAAGCAGGGATACGGCGAAGATGCCGAGGAACAGGAGGCGGGGATCCGCTGCATCGCGGTGCCGGTATTCGATCGGTTCGGGGTGGCGATCGCCGGGCTGAGCCTCTCTTTCCCGACGCTGCGTTTTTCCGAAGCGGCGCGGGAGGAGTATGTGGCGCTGCTGCACGTCGCCGCCCGGCGCATCAGTGAACAGCAGGGCTATCACGACTACCCGTTCTAACCCTTCGCTTCGATGAACAAGGCGCGGCCATGGCAGCGCCTTGTTGCTATTTTGCGCCCGGCGTCAGCCGCTGCGCAATCCGCTCCAGCACTAACATCAGCAGCAGCGTGGCCGCCACCAGGATCATGGTCAGCGTCGCGCCGTTGGCGATGCTGCCGCGATCGGTCAGGCTGAAGATAGTGACCGGCAGCGTCGCCCAGCTCGGTGGGTAGATCATCATGGTCGCGCCCAGCTCACCCATCGACAGCGACAGGCTGAGGGCGAAGGCGGAGATCATATAGGGAGCGATCATCGGCAGGGTGACGTGACGCAGGCGAAACAACGGCGAAGCGCCCAGGCTGGCGGCGACGTTTTCGTAGTCGCTCGAAAGCCGGGTCAGCCCGGCCATCACGTTGCCGAAGGTGAAGGCGGAAATCAGCACGAAGTGGGCGACGGGCACGATCAGGAAGGTACCGTTCATCTGCAGCGGTCCCTGGCTGAATGCCACCAGCATGCCTAAACCGATCGACACCGAAGGCACCGCGCTGGGTATGAAGAACAGCGTACTCAGCAGGCGCTGGCCGCGCCCCTGATGGTGGCGCAGCGCCAACGCCGCCCAGGTGCCGCACAGCAGCGCGAACAGGCTGGCGCTGAAACCGATAGCCAGGCTGGCGACCAGCGCGTCCCAGGAGGCGCCGCTGAAGGCCTGGCGGAAATGGCTTAGAGTGAAGCCGCTCGGCAGCACGCCGTTCCACTGTTCGCTCAGGCTGGACATCAGGATCACCGCCAGCGGCAGGCAGAAGAACAGGGCGAACAGCGTGACCGCCAGCGTGCAGGTCAGGGTGCGGCCGGTGCGAGACCAAATCAACATCGTCAGTTCCTCAGCCCGGCGCGCGCCGCGGCGTAGCGGTAAAGGGAGAACAGCCCGAGCGACAGCGCGATATTCACGACGGCGATCGTGCAGGCGACGGCGTAATCCGACTCCAGAATCGCTTTGGAGTAGACCATCATCGGCAGCGTGGTGACGCCCTTGGCGCCGATAAACAGCACGATGCCGAATTCATTGGTGGTCAACAGCAAACACAGGCTGCCGCCGGCCAGCAAGGCCGGCAGCGCGGCCGGCAAAATCACCTGGCGTACCACGCGCCCCGGCCGGGCGCCGAGAATGCTGGCGGCCTCGAGCTGGCTGCGATCGATCTGCGACAGCGCCGCCATCAGCGGGCGCATCACCAGCGGCGTAAACACGGTGATTTCCGCCAGGATCACGCCCCAAATGGAGTAAAGAAAGTCCACCGGCGGCAGGGTAAAACCGAAGGCCGCCATCAGCGTGCCGTTCAGCAGGCCGGCGGATCCGTAGATAAAGGTGAAGGCCAGCGTGATCAGGAAGGTCGGCATGGCGATAAAGGTATCGATCACCCGGGCGATCAGCCGGCTGCCGGGGAACGGCGTAAACACCAGCAGCAGCGACAGCAGGGTGCCGAGTACCAGGCAGCCCAGCGTCGCCAGCAGCGCAATCTGCAGCGTGTTGAGCAGGGCGCCGACAAAGCGTCGGGATTCGAATACCTGTTGCAGCGCGGCGGCGCTGAACAGCCCCTGATCGTCGGTAAACGCCTGTTTGACGATCAGCGCCAGCGGATAGAAAAACAGCGTCGCCAGCACCAGCAGCGGCAGCAAGATCCACAGACGGCGCGGCAAGCGCAGCCGCAGAGCCGGGCGAATAAGCGTAGAGTCGGTCATGTCAGTCCTCGATCAGTACCGCGTCGTCGGGGGCGAAATAGAGCGGCACGCGCTCGCCGATCTGGGGCATCTGGCTGCGATGGGTGGTGACCACGCGCAGCGGATGGCCTTCCGCGTCGAACTGCAGGTGCGTCAACTCCCCCTGCCAGTGAATGTCGCGCAGCATACCGATGATGCAGTTGCTGCGCTGGGCGTCGGCATCGAGCGCAATATGCTGCGGCCGAATACACAGCAGTTTGTCGAAACCGCGTTGCGCACCATAGGTAAAGCAGCCGATCACTTTGCCGGCGCAGCTGACGGTGGTCATGCCTTGCCCGGTAGTGGTCTCCAGCGCGGTGGCCGGCAGCAGGTTGGCGCGGCCGAGGAACTCGGCGGCGAAACGGTTCGTTGGATGATGGTACAGCGCGCGGGTCTCGCCGTGGGCGATCAGGTGGCCGTCGCGCATGATGCCAATCTTGTCCGCCAGCGTCAGCGCTTCGCCCTGATCGTGGGTGACGTACAGGATGGTCAGATCCGGCAGTTCGCGGTGCAGGCGGGCGATCTCTTCCACCATGCTGTGGCGAATTTGCGCGTCCAGCGCCGACAGCGGTTCATCCAGCAGCAAGACTTTGGGGCGCACCGCGATGGCGCGGGCGATCGCCACGCGCTGCTGTTGGCCACCGGAGAGCTGGCTGGGATAGCGCTTGGCGTAGGCGGACATGCCGACGATGGCCAACGCCTCTTCGACGCGCTCGGAGGTGAGGCCGCGCGGCTTGCCCTGGGCGCGCAGGCCGAACGCCACATTGTCTTCGACGCGCATATGCGGAAACAGCGCGTAGTTCTGTACCACCATGCCCAGGCCGCGCTCATAAGGCGGCACGTCGGTGACATCGACGTCACCGATGGCAATACGCCCGGCGGAGGGCTGCACGAAGCCGGCGATCGCCCGCAGCACGGTGGTTTTGCCCGAACCGGAGGGGCCGATCAGCGCCAGCACTTCGCCGGGGGCGATGGTGAGCGTCAGGGGTTTCAGCACCTCGGTGCCGCGGTACGACACGCTGACGCGGTCGAGCTGAATGCCCGACGGCCCGGCGATGTCCTGGCTGCTATCCCGCGCCTCGGCGCGGGAAGAGAGGGTAGAAGGCATCGTCAGCGTCATTCGGTCACCTTGTGCCAGCGGGAGATATCGGCGGACAGGCTGCTCACCACCTGATTCCAGTCCGGCGCCCAGATGTCCACGCCTTTCAGCGCCGCCTGCGACTGCCTGAAGTTATCGTCGGTCGGGGTGACGTCCTTACGCACCGGCATGCCGTAGGAAATGGCGCTGACGCTGCTCTGGGCTTCTTTGCTCAGCAGGAAGTCGATCAGCTTTTTGCCGTTGGCGCTTTGCGGCGCGCCTTGCACCAGGCCGACATAGTAAGGCAGCACCAGCGTGCTGCGCTTGCCGTCCGGCCCGGCCGGCCAGAACACCTTCACGTTCGGGTTGCTGCTCATCTGCGCCAGGTTCATCTGCAGATCGCCGTTGGCCACCAGCAGCTCGCCTTTATTGACCAGCGCGGTCAGCTTGCCGGTGGAAGCGGAAGGGCCGACGTTGTTGCTTTGCAGTTTGCCGAGGTAGTCGAAACCGGCGTCTTTGCTGCCGAAGCTGTGAAACGCCTGCAGCATCACTGCGGTGCCGTCACCCGCCTGGCCCGGCGTGGAGTACTGCAGCTTGTTGCGGAACTGCGCGTCCAGCAGCTGTTGATAGCTGGCGGGCGCCTGCGGCAACAGCTTGGCGTTATAGATGAAGCTCAGGTAGTTGTTCACCAGCGGCACGAACTGCGGCTGGGCGTCGGCGATCTGCGCCGCATCCTGCGGGGTGAAATCCTGCAGCAGTTTTTCCGCGGCGGCGCGCTGGATGAACGGCGGCAGCGTCACCAGCACGTCGGCCTGCGGGTTGCTGCGCTCTTTCGACAGCCGCTCGACGATGGCTCCGGAACCGCCTTCGACGTACTGCACCTTGATGCCGGTTGCCTGAGTGAAGGCGTCGAACTGGGTTTGATACCAGCTGTGATCGCCGTCGTGCAGTCCATCGGCGGAGTAGACGGTCACCACCGCGTCGGCGGCCCAGGCCGGCGCGGTGCCGAGTGCGATGGCGGTCATCACGACCAGACGAGAAAGTTTCATAGCTTCAGCCTCACTGTTGCGGGTTAATGCGAAACTGGTATACACCAGATATGCGGCCAAGCTAATCGGCGAATATGACAAACAAATGAAAGCGGCAAAATATATTTACCGGCAACGGGGATTGGGCGTGGGAGAGAAACGGGGGCGGCAGGCGCAGCCCCGTCATGCTGGGGTTAAAGCGTATCGACTTCGATGCGCAGGCTGTCGTGGCGCCAGTATTCGATATCGAAATCGAGAATGCGGCCGTGCTGATCGTAATTTAATCGGCGCAGCAGCAAGGCGGGCAGGCCGACCATGGCGCCGAGCGCGTTGGCGGCGCGGTAAGGCAGGGCTGTCGGATAGAACGACAGATGCATGTTGCTGTAAATCAACGCGTAATGCTGTTGATAGACCTCGGTCAGGCTGCCGTTGAGATCGTGGCTGAGCAGTTCCGGCACCCGCTGCGGCAGACAGTGGTTTTCGCAATAGCAGATGGCGCGGCCGTCGGCGTAACGCACGCGGCGTAGCAGATACACCTGATCGAACGGTTCGAGCGCCAGCGGCTGCATCACGTCGAGCGGCACCGTGGTTTTTTCGCCGGACAGCAGTGCGGTGCGCGGCGTGCGCCCCTGCTCCTGGCAGAGGCGGTGGAAGTTGGTGTTCTGCGTCGGATCCAGCCACAGCCGCTCCGGCGTGACGAACCAACCGCGGCGATCGGCGCGGTAGATGGCGCCGGTGGCCTCCAGCTGTGCCAGGCTCTCGCGAATGGTAACGCGGGTGGTGGAGAAGATGGCGCACAGCTCGCGCTCCGAAGGCAGTTTGTCGCCCGCCTGCAGCGCGCCGCGGGTGATACGCGCCTGAAGCTGATCCTTGATCTGCAGGTAGTGGGGCATATCGCCCTGATGTTCTTTCATTTCATCTCGCTATGGCATCGGCCCGACATTCCGGCACGCGCTTATTATACATAGCCAGATGAATTTTTTGTTTCACCGCGCTTTGTCGTTTGACCGGGGAAGGAATTTGCGGCCACAATGCCCGCAATCTGGTATAGACCAAATAGGTGAATAACATGTCCGATCGTAACTACCTGCTGTTGACCCCCGGCCCGTTGACCACGTCGAAAACGGTAAAAGAGGCGATGCTGTTCGACAGCTGCACCTGGGATGAAGATTACAACCTGGGCGTGGTGCAAAGCATCCGCCAGCAGTTGGTGGCGCTGGCGACGCCGTCCGCCGGTTACACCTCGGTGTTGCTGCAGGGCAGCGGCAGTTTTGCGGTGGAAGGCGTGCTGGGCACGGTCATCGGCCCGCAGGACAAGCTGCTGATCGTCAACAACGGCGCCTACGGGGCGCGAATGATCGAAATGGCGCGGCTGATGGACATCGACCATCACGCTTTCGACTGCGGCGAGGTCAATGAGCCGGACGTGGCGGCGATGGAGGCGGTGCTGAAAAGCGATGCGCGCATCAGCCATATCGCCATGGTGCACTGCGAAACCACCACCGGCATGCTCAACCCGCTGCAGAAGGTCGCCGGCCTGGCGGCGCGCAACGGAAAGACCTTTATCGTCGATGCCATGAGCAGCTTCGGCGGCATCCCGCTGGATGTGGACGCGCTGGGCATCGATTTTCTGATCAGCTCCGCCAACAAATGCATTCAGGGCGTGCCGGGCTTCGCTTTCGTCATCGCCCGCCGCAGCGAGCTGGAGAAATGTGCCGGCCGTTCACGCTCGCTGTCGCTGGATCTGTATGCCCAGTGGCGCTGTATGGAAGACCAGGCCGGCAAATGGCGCTTTACGTCGCCGACCCACACCGTGTTGGCCTTTGCACAGGCGCTGAAAGAACTGGAACAAGAGGGCGGCATTGCCGCGCGCCACCGCCGCTATCAGACCAATCAGCGGCGGCTGGTGGCGGGTATGCGCGAGCTGGGCTTTGAGACTCTGCTGGACGATGCGTTGCATTCGCCGATCATCACCGCGTTCTATTCGCCAAAGGCCGACACTTACCGCTTTGCCGAATTTTATCAGTGCCTGAAGCAGCAAGGGTTTGTGATCTATCCCGGCAAAGTGTCGCAGAGCGACTGCTTCCGCATCGGCAACATCGGGGAAATTTATCCGCAGGATATCGAACGTTTGCTGGCGGCCGTCGGGCAGGCGATGTACTGGAATCAATAAGGATTGACCATGAAACAGATCAACGCAGTGATCCTCGACTGGGCCGGCACCACGGTGGACTTCGGCTCCTTTGCGCCAACGCAGATTTTTGTCGAGGCATTCAAACAAACCTTCGATATCGACATCAGCCTGGCGGAGGCGCGCATTCCGATGGGGCTGGGTAAATGGCAGCACATCGAGGCGCTAGGCAAGCTGCCGGCGGTCGACGCGCGCTGGCGGCAGAAGCTGGGCCGTTCGATGACCCATCAGGACATCGACGCGCTGTATCAGGCGTTTATGCCGCTGCAAATCGCCAAAGTGATCGACTTCGCCGATCCCATCGAAGGTGTGCCGCAGGTGATTGCCGGGCTGCGCGAACAGGGCATTAAAATCGGCTCCTGCTCCGGTTATCCGCGTGCGGTGATGGAGGTGCTGGTGCCTGCCGCCGCGCAGCGCGGCTACGCGCCAGATTACTGGGTCGCCACTGACGATCTCGCGGCCGGTGGCCGGCCGGGGCCGTGGATGGCGTTGCAGAACGTTATCGCGCTGGGCATCGATGCGGTGGCGCACTGCGTGAAGGTGGACGACGCGGTGCCGGGCATTGCTGAAGGGCTGAACGCCGGGATGTGGAGCGTCGGATTGGCGCTGTCCGGCAATGAGTTTGGCGCGACCTGGCAGGAGTACCGCCAAATGGCGGAAGGTGGGATAGAGCTGCGCCGTACGGCGGCTGCCGATAAGCTGTACGCGGCGGGCGCGCACTATGTGATAGACACGCTGGCGCACTTGCCGGGGGTGATCGCCGACATCAACCGGCGGCTGGCGAACGGCGAGCGGCCGTAACGACCGAGCGCGGGGCATAAAAAAACCGGGGATAATCCCCGGTTTTTTCGTTTTGAGACGGCGTTAACGGTGAGCCAATTCGACTTCGTCTTCGCTGTCCATCACGGCTTTGTCGGTTTGCTTCATCAGCTGGCTGGTGATGGTGCCTGCCGCCATGGAGCCGTTGACGTTCAGCGCGGTACGGCCCATGTCGATCAGCGGTTCGACCGAGATCAGCAGCGCGACCAGCGTCACCGGCAGGCCCATCGCCGGCAGCACGATCAGCGCGGCGAAGGTCGCGCCTCCGCCCACGCCCGCTACGCCGGCGGAGCTGATGGTGACGATGCCGACCAGGGTGGCGATCCACACCGGATCCAGCGGGTTGATGCCGACGGTCGGCGCAACCATTACCGCCAGCATTGCCGGGTAGAGGCCCGCACAGCCGTTCTGGCCGATGGTGGCACCGAACGACGCCGAGAAGCTGGCGATGGATTCCGGCACGCCCAGGCGGCGGGTCTGCGCTTCCACGTTCAATGGAATGCTGGCGGCGCTCGAGCGGCTGGTGAAGGCGAAGGTGATCACCGGCCACACCTTGCGGAAGAACTTCATCGGGTTAACGCCGGTGAAGGCCAGCAGCACAGCGTGCACCACGAACATGATGGCCAGGCCGATGTACGAGGCCACCACAAAGCTGCCGAGCTTGACGATGTCGTGAATGTTGGAACCGGCGACCACTTTGGTCATCAGCGCCAGCACGCCGTACGGCGTCAGCTTCATGACCAGACGCACCAGCTTCATCACCCAGGCCTGCAGGGTGTCGATAGCCACCAGTACGCGCTCGCCTTTCGGCTTGTCGTCTTTCAGCAGCTGCAGCGATGCCACGCCGAGGAAGGTGGCGAAAATCACCACGCTAATGATCGACGTCGGGCTGGCCCCGGTCAGATCGGCGAACGGGTTTTTCGGGATGAACGACAGCACCATCTGCGGCACGGTCAGGTCGGCCAGTTTACCCACGTAGTTGGTCTGGATCGCCGTCAGGCGCGCGCTTTCCTGCGCGCCCTGCACCAGGCCTTCGGCGGTCAGGCCGAACAGGTTGGTGACCAGCACGCCCACCAGCGCCGAGATCAGCGTGGTGAACAGCAGCGTGCCGATAGTCAGGACGCTGATTTTGCCCAGAGAAGAGGCGTTGTGCAGCTTGGCCACCGCGCTCAGGATCGAGGCGAACACCAGCGGCATGACGATCATTTGCAGCAGCTGCACATAGCCGTTGCCGACGATGTTGAACCAGCTGATGGATTCTTTCAGCACCGGGTTGTCGGAGCCGTACACCAGCTGCAGGCCCAGGCCGAACACCACGCCGACCACCAGGCCGACCAGCACTTTTTTCGCCAGGCTCCATTGCTTGTGGCGGGTTTGCGCCAACAGCAACAGGAGCGCGACAAACACCAGCACGTTAATCACGAGCGGAAGATTCATCCCCAATGTCTCCAATAATCTTTCTTATAAAAACGACTACGCATCACGTATGTCGCGATGTAAATATCGTAACAGTTTGCCGAGTGGCCTACTTATATCCAAATGGAATTTGATATAGCTTTTTGTGTGTTTTTGTTCGTTTTATATACATGAAGGTGATGGGTTGAGCGGATTTTTGTGATCAGAGTCTGATATTTCTGATTTGCTCGACATAGGATTGCACCGGCAGGGTGAAATCACCTTGCCAACAGATGGCAAACGCCACCAGGCACAGACACAGCACGCGCTCGAGCTGATTGCCTTTTTGCGAGTTGAGCAGCGGCAGGCGAAAACGCCAGCGGCATGGCCACAGCAGCGGAACGCCGGCGGGAGTGAGCATATCGGCCAGCAGATGGCTGAAGTAACCGATGATCATGGCGTGCAGCGCGTCGGCCGGGATCGGCCAGCTGCGCGGCACGTCCAGCTGGAACAGCGCCATGCCGCCGGCGATCGCCAGCAGGCTGTGGGTGAAGCCGCGGTGGCCGAAGGCGCGGGCGATGGGCAGGGCAATCCAGCGCAGACGCTGGCCCAGTACCGACTTGGGGTGATCGATGTCCGGCAGCAGCGAGGTCAGCAGCGCGGCGGGTATGATGTGCCACCAGTCGCCGGTAGCCAGCTCTGGCGTCACTTCCGCCTTCTTGGCGAAGATCGCGCAAGCGACAGAGAATATAAGGTGTCCTTCCGCGGTCATGCTGTTGCGATTCCGGCTGGTAAACTGTTAATTTATCCAGTATATGGGAAAATTCCCAGTAGTGGAAGCAGTTACCCTGTAACCAATTGTTTATTTTTCCCGGTTTTACAACAGCTTGTTACGGCAGTGCGTAACAAATCATCGCTTTTGACGGGCGTGAACAAAAAGCGGGCAATGGGCGGTGCGGAACGGAGAGAAACAAGGGCGGTTTTCAGTACGCAGCGGCGGGAGGAAGCGGCGGCCGCGAAGAGCGCTGCGTGGCAGTGACAACGTTTCGCGGACCGTCGCTTTCCCTGCCGCCCAGCATAATAACAACAGCATGCCGATTCAATAATAATGAAACGCTGTTTCGTTTGTTTTGCGGCACGGATCCCTTTTATGGCGCTGAGCGGAAAGCCAGGGCGCCGGTGGCCGGCGCCGCAGGTCAGGCAAAGTGGGCGGGGGTGAGCTGTTCCAGGGTTTCCAGCTGGTGGTCTGCCAGCGCCCAGCGCGGATCGTGGCGGTATTCGGCGGCCGGGATCACGATGGAGCGCATGCGCGCGGCCTTGGTGGCGATCATGCCGTTAAAGGAGTCTTCCAGCGTGATGCAGCGCAGCGGATCGCTGCCCAGCCGTTCGGCGGCGATCAGGTAGACCTCCGGGTGCGGTTTGCTGTACGGCAGGTATTCGGCGGAAACCAGCTGATCGAAGTAGCCCTCAAGATCGAACATCTTCAGCACCTGCTGTTGCATGTGCAGCGGCGAGGCGGAGGCGAGACCGATGTTCAGCCCCTGCTCGCGGCACAGTTCCAGCGCCTGCCGGACGCCCGGCAGCAGCGGGCGCGTCTCGTGCACCAGCTCGATGGCGCGTTCGATAATCCGTGCCGATACCTCATCGAGTGAAACCCCTTGCCACGGCATCGCCTGGTACCACATTTTCACCACCAGATCGATGCGCAGCCCCAGGGTGTCCGGCAGTTTGTGGCGATCGGACAGATCCAGACCCAGCGCGCCGAAGATATCCAGCTCGGCCTGCAGCCACAGCGGTTCCGAATCGATCAACAAGCCGTCCATATCAAAAATTGCGGTTTCAATGCGTTGCGAATAAGCCATTAACGGTTAACTCCTGCCGGCGCGGGTGAATGTGCCCGACACTCTATCATCGCCGACGGCGAGACTAAAATCTTTGCCTGCGTGTTTGGCTTTTGCCAAAGCGAAGGATATTCCACATCTCGCGCAACTTTAGCCACCAGCGTTGGTGTTGGCGCTCGGTAACCTGTTGCAACATGCGCGCATAGTCCAGCACCAACCCCGGCGTCCAGGTCATGCTTTCGCCACGGCTGCGCAGTACCGCCAGCATCCACAGATTGGGATCCAGCACCAATAACAGAAAACGGCGCCACAGATGTTTATCGCCCAGCACGCCCTCCAACGCACTGTCGAGCGCGCCGATGACCGTGGTGGAGCAGTTACGCCGGGTCAGGTTGTAAGTCGCATCTTGTCGGTAGCGTAACCAGAATGCGCGCAGCGCCGCCGGGTTATAGCGATAGAACTGAATTTTCTTGTCCGGGGGGCACCAGGCGGCAATCTCGCCCGACAGGTCGGGCAGGAAACGTCCGTCGACGTTGTTCTGTTCGCCGGCATGCAACAACTGGCGGAAATCCTGAACGGAATGGCTGATGTCGTTGAGCGGGTAGTGACTGATATACACATCCGGTGCGAGCGCCAGGGCGGCATGACCGGTGGAGATATTGCCGCCGTTGTCGACCGCCGCGATGTATCGGTCGACGATGTAACGTCGGCGCGGATCTTTAGCCGCACCAATCGGTGTCCAGACATACACCGTGAGCGGCGCAGTCTCATCCGCCGGGGGCGGTGGCTGCCGGGTTGGGTGCTGATTCAGAGAAAAGCTTGTCAGTCTCCGGGCGATGCGCAATAAAGCCCAGCCGGAAAGCACCATCATCACGCCGAGGCAAAAGGGCACCGTCATCCGATGCGGCGCCGGCCAGCCGACAAAAATCATCAACGAAAGCAGGATTTCGCCGCCGCCCGCCAGCGCCACGGCTTTCCATCGGCTGTGTTGAATCACCGTGGAGGAGGCGATGCGCACGGCGCCGTCAAGCAGCAGCGCGCTGCCAAACACCACGGTGGCGACGATGTTATCGTCTGCGGGCACGTCCAACATTAAAAAGGCCATAAACACGAAGCCCAGCCCCTTAAGCAGCACCGGCCGGCTGGCCGAAGAGCCGATCACCAGCGCGGCGGATATCGCCACCAGCCCCTCCAGCGCCAGGATGACCGCCAGCGCATCCAGCGCCAGCACGGACCGGCCATCCTGCAGGATGTCGAACAGCATCAGCGCCCCTGCGGCTATCCACAGCCAACCGAACAGCACCAGCAGGCGGCGCTGGCCGTGCAGCGCCTGCGCGCCCAGCAATAAGATAATCAGTCGAATCATGACGGCCTCTGGTTAAACGGGTAACGTTATCTCTTCAATGATAGTGCGCGAACGTCGTTAAGCAGTTGATTTCGGCGAATTCGGCTAAGCTTGTAGCACAGCGGGAATGAAGAAAACGGTGGGCGAGTTTCGCCAACTGCAGGTAGACTTAGCCGATTCGGTTACGTCGCTAACAAGGGGAACACATGACGTATCAACAGGCCGGGCGTATCGCCATTTTGAAACGCATTCTCGGATGGGTGGTTTTTATCCCGGCGTTGCTGTCGACGCTGATTTCCGTGCTGGGCTTCATCTATCAGCACAGTGAAAAAACCAAGGGCATCAACGCGGTGATGCTGGATTTTGTTCACGTGATGGTGGACATGGTGCGTTTCAATACGCCGTTCCTGAACCTTTTCTGGTACAACTCGCCGGTGCCTGACGTGGATAAAAGCCTGTTCAGCGGCGCCAATCTGATGTTCATCATTATCTACATACTGATCTTCGTCGGGCTGGCGCTGCAGGCTTCCGGCGCACGCATGTCACGCCAGGTCAAGTTCATCCGCGAAGGGTTGGAGGACCAGATGATCTTGGAGCAGGCCAAGGGCAGCGAAGGGCACACGCGCCAGCAGCTGGAGGCGCGCATCACGCTGCCGCACCACACCATCTTTCTGCAGTACTTCCCGCTGTATATCCTGCCGATCGTGATTGCGGTGATCGCCTGGTTCGTGATCCGCCTGTTGGGGCAGTTGGCCAGCGCGGCCTGAACCATGAACGGGGCGCCGAGCGGCGCCCCGGAACGTTACGATGCCTCGGGCTGCAACAGCGCCTCCACCGCGCGTTGCGCAGCCACCAGATGCTGGCCGCCGAACAGGTTGCTGCGGTTGAGCAGGTAGTACAGCTGATACAGCGGCTGGCGCTCGATAAATCCGGCCCCCAGCGGCCATACGCTCTGATAACCGTCGTAGATCTGCGGCGGCAGCTCGGGGTACAGCGGCAGCATCGCCAAATCGCACTCCCGGTCGCCCCAGTAGCTGGCCGGATCGAATAGGATCGGCCCGTGGGCGGTCATCGCGCAGTTGCCCGGCCACAGGTTGCCGTGCAGCAGCGAAGGCTGCGGCTGGTGGTGCTGCAAGCGCAGATACACCCGATCGACGATGTCGTCGATGTCACCGAAGGTCATGCCTTTCTCGGCCGCCAGCTGCAGCTGCCAGCCGATGCGCTGTTCGGCGAAGAATTCCGACCAGCGGCGCTGCCAGGCGTTGGGTTGCGGGGTGGTGGTCAGATCGCTGTCGAAGTCGAGGCCGAACTGCGGTTGCTCGCTCCACTGGTGCAGGTGCGCCAGCTGCTGGCCCAGACAGTAGGCGCCGTGGGCGTCGAGGGGTTTCAGCTGCTGATACTCCAGCAGCAGGAAGCTGTAGTCGCGATCGCTGCCGACGCCGTACACTTCCGGCACCCGCACGCTTTTGCTGCGCGCCAGCAACGCCAGCTGATCGGCCTCGGCGGTGAATATCGGCAGTTGTTCACGGGCGTCGCATTTCACGAACACCTCGTTGTCACCGTAACTCACGCGCCACGCCGGGTGAATGTCGCCCCCGGGCAGTTCAATCCTTTCGCGTATCTCTGCGCTGCCAAGATGTTCACTTAACAGACGGCTAACGGCTTGCCACATGGTATTTCCCCCTCTGTGCTGCCTGATAATTCATTAGGTTAGCGTCTTTCCCGTGGTGAAAACACGACGCGGCGCACAGCCGGCGTCAAAGGCGGCGATTTTTTCAGCGCCTCGCCAGCTCAAAGTATATACCCTATTGATTAATTTAAGCGCAATACCGATTGCAACTTGATGACAACGACGCGATGAGCGGGGGAAGGTGATGCGGCGAGCAGAGGGCATCGCCGCATCGGTGAGTTAACCGCCGGTGAGGGCGCTTTGGTTACGCTGTAACGGACGCAGCTTGCTGTACAACAAGGCGATAACGAACAGCACGGCCTGTACGATGACGATGCAGGGGCCGGTGGCGCCGTCGATGTGGAAGCTGATCAGGGTGCCGAGTACGCAGGAGAACACCGATACTATCGTCGCCACCATCAGCATGCGGTCGAAGCGGCGGCACAGCATAAAGGCGATGATGCCGGGGGCGATCAGCATGGCGATCACCAGGATCACCCCCACGGCCTGCAGCGAGGCGACGATGGTCATCGCCAGCAGGCACAGCAGCCCGTAGTGCAGCAGCTTGACCGGCAGGCCAATCACTCGCGCATGATGCGGATCGAAGCAGTACAGCATGAAGTCTTTACGCTTGAGCAGCACCACCGCCAGGGTGATGCCGGCGATCAGCAGGGTTTGCTTCAGCTCGCCGTCGGTAATGCCCAGCATGTTGCCGAACAGAATGTGGCTCAGGTGCTGGTCGGTATCGATGCGCGAGAACAGCACCAGGCCGAAGGCGAACATGCCGGAAAAGACGATGCCCATCACCGTGTCTTCTTTCACCCGGCTGTTCTCTTTCAGGTAGCCGGTGGCTACCGCGCAAAAGATGCCGGAGAGGAACGCGCCGATCGCCAGCGGGATGCCGACCACGAACGCCACCACGATGCCGGGCAGCACCGCGTGCGAGATGGCGTCGCCCATCAGCGACCAGCCTTTGAGCACCAGATAGCAGGAGAGCACGGCGCACACTACGCCGGTGACGATGGCGGCGACGATCGCCCGCTGCATGAACGGGTAGGCGAAGGGTTCGCTGAGCAGTTGATACAGGGTGTCCATCAGCGGCCTCCGGTTTGCGAATGCGCCACGCGGCGCCGGGACGCCAGCAGGCCGTGTTTCGGCGCGAAGAAGAACGCCGTCAGAAACACCAGCGTTTGCAGGGTGACGATCACGCCCCCGGTGGCACCGTCGAGGAAGAAACTCAGGTAGGCGCCGACGCCGCTGGTCAGCGAACCGATGATGATGGCGATGATCACCAGCCGGCTGAAGCGATCGGTCAGCAGGTAGGCGGTGGCGCCCGGCGTGATCACCATGGCGATCACCAAAATGGCGCCGACGGTTTGCAGCGCGGCGACGGTGCAGGCGCTAAGCAGGGTGAAGAACAGGATCTTCAGCTTTAGCGGCGACAGGCCGATCGACACCGCGTGGCTTTCGTCGAAGAACACCGCCAGCAGGTCTTTCCACACCAGGCACAGGATCAGCAGCGAAACGCCGATGATGATTTCCACCTGCAGCACGTCTTCGTCGGCGATGCCGAGGATATTGCCGAAGATGATCGACTGTACGTTGACCGAGGTGGGGTTGAGCGACACGATCAGCAGGCCGACGGCGAAGAAGGTAGAGAAGATAAAGCCGATGATGGCGTCTTCGCGCAGCCGGGTGATATGGCGCACCAGCGTCATCGCCAGCGCCGCCAGCATGCCGGTGAAGAAAGCGCCGGCGGCGTAGGGCAGGCCGAGGGCGTAGGCGCCGGCTACGCCGGGCACCACCGAGTGCGACAGCGCGTCGCCCATCAGCGACCACCCTTTCAACATCAGGTAGGCGGAGAGGAACGCGCAGGCGGCGCCGACGATGGCGCTGACCCAGATGGCTTTCACCATGTAGTTATAACTGAAAGGTTGCAGCAGAAGGTCCAGCATCAGGATTGTTTCTCCCTGGCCTGGCTGTTGGCCGGCGGATCGCTCTTGGTGTGGCCGTAGAACACCGCGGGGCGTTCATCGTCGGTCAACACCGTAACGGTGCGCGGATCGTTGTCGTCGTGCAGATCCGGGCCGGAGAGGTTGATATGGCGCAGCACGCCGCCGAACGCCTGTTCCAGGTTGCTCTGGGTGAAGGTGGTCTCGGTCGGGCCGGCGGCCAGCACAGTGCGGTTGATGAGGATCACCCGATCGCAAAACTCCGGCACGCTGCCGAGGTTATGGGTGGAAACCAGGATCAGGTGCCCCTCGTCGCGCAGCGCGCGCAGCAGCTTGATAATGGCGTTCTCGGTTTTTACATCCACGCCGGTGAACGGCTCGTCCAGCAGCAGTACCGTGCCCTGTTGCGCCAGCGCGCGCGCCAGAAACACGCGTTTTTTCTGGCCGCCGGACAGCTCGCCGATCTGCCGGCTGCGCAACTCGCTCAGGCCGACGCGTTCCAGCGCCTTGTCGACCCGCAGCCGGTCTTCGCGCGACGGGATGCGCAGGAAGTTCATCTTGCCGTAACGGCCCATCATCACCACGTCTTCCACCAGCACCGGGAAGTTCCAGTCGACGTCTTCGGTCTGCGGCACGTAGGCGATCAGGTTCTTTTTCAGCGCGTCCGCCACCGGTTTGTCGCTCAGCGACACCTGGCCGGCAGTGGGCCTGACCAGGCCCATGATGCTTTTGAACAGCGTCGATTTGCCGCTGCCGTTGACGCCGACCAGCGCGCAGATCGAACCGCCGCTCAGGGTAAAGCTGGCGTTGTGAATGGCGGTGTGCCCGTTGTTGTAGGTTACGGTGACGTCGTCCACGTTCAATTCAGGGCGGACAAACGGTTCATGGGTCATTGATCGAATCCTTTGGCGATGGTTTGCACGGTGGTGTTGAGCAGGTCGATATAGGTCGGCACCGGGCCATCGCGGGTGGACAGTGAATCCACGTACAGCACGCCGCCGTATTTGGCGCCGGTCTCTTTCGCCACCTGCTTGGCCGGCTTGTCGGAAATGGTGCTCTCGCTGAACACCACCGGAATATGGTGGGCGCGCACCGCGTCGATCACCCGGCGCACCTGCTGCGGCGAGCCTTGCTCATCGGCGTTGATCGGCCAAAGATAAACTTCTTTCAGCTGGTAGTCCTGCGCCAGATAGCTGAAGGCGCCTTCGCTGGTCACCAGCCAACGCTGTGCGGCAGGAATGCGCGCCAGGCGTTCGCGCAGCGGGGCGTCCAGCGCGCCGATCTTCTCTGCGTAGGCCTTGGCGTTGCGGTTGTAGGTTTCTGCATGGGCCGGATCGTGCTCTACCAGCGCCTTACGGATGTTCTCGATGTACACCAGCGCGTTGCTCGGCGACATCCAGGCATGCGGGTTCGGGTTGCCGTTATACGGCCCTTCGCGGATCGGCAGTGGGGTGATGCCTTCGGTCACGACCGCCGCCGGCACCTGCTTGATGTTCTCGAAGAAGCGCTGGAACCAGCGTTCCAGGTTCATGCCGTTCCACAGGATCAGATCGGCGTGCTGCGCCTTGACGATGTCGCGCGGGGTAGGTTGATAGTCGTGGATCTCGGCACCCGGTTTGGTGATGGATTCTACCACGGCGGCGTCACCCGCCACGTTCTGGGCGATGTCCTGAATGATGGTAAAGGTGGTCACCACGCGCAGCTTCTTTTCCGCCAGCGCGTGTGGGCTGGCCATAGCGGCGCCGAGCAGCAGGCAGGCGAGCGTGAAAGGGCGTAACAGTGCGGCAGCGCGGGGAAGGCGACTACGGCGAAAAGCGCAACTTATCAATGGCATGATGACGTCTCCTGGTTCAAATGAAAATGATTATCAATATCAATTGAAGCGAAGTCAAGCGTCACTTGCCCACCGCCGGCGGGGTATTTCTCCAACTGAAAAAATAATACCGTCCGGGGAGTTATAGCATTTTATGTATCAGTATGTAACCGCTGAAGGTAGTCCTTACAGCTGCATATAGTCACCTCAGGCTGTTTTCCCAAGGCCAACTGCCCGAACCCCTGCGCCAGCCGCTGTACATCCTCTTGATCCAGCACGGTTATAAACGCAAAACTGTTGCTGCCGAGTTCGTGGTGAACGCCATTCTCGTCTGTCACCGACGTGACAAAACCCTCCCGCGTCAATTGCCCGGTCAGCTTCGCCAGGTCGGTCAATCCTTCTTCCTGATAGCGAAAAGTCACCACAAAGCAGCTTGTTGCAGATTGACTCATAAATCACCTCTTGGTATATGGATAGCTTGAGATTAGTCCAAAAAATTACTGCAGGTGTCCTTACAAGTTGTATATGCTACGCAACTCATTGAAAGGAGTGAGGGATTCTGTGAAAACAAAAATAGGTTGCCTTACGGCAATTTTACTTTTGTCGGGGTGCGCCAAAGACCCGCAAACGGCAAGCAATATTTCAGGCAGTGGCACAACACGCGGCGGTTGGTTAAAACCCCCTCCGCAGGCACCGGTAAACCGCACAGGCACGCCGGTTGTTTATAACGATTACATTCGTCAGGCCGCCAGCAACTATGGCGTCGACGAAACGCTGATTAAAGCGATTATTCAGGTGGAGTCCGGGTTTAACCCGAACGTGGTCAGCACCTCGAACGCAGTGGGATTGATGCAGCTTAAGGCTTCTACCGCCGGCCGCGACGCCTATCGCATGAAAGGACGAAGCGGGCAACCCAGCTCGCGAGAGCTGAAGGATCCGGCGGTCAATATTGATCTGGGAACGGCCTATATCAATATTCTTCAAAGCCAGCAGCTAGCCGGGATCAACAACCCACAGACTTTGCGTTATGCCACCATCGTTTCGTACGTGAACGGGGCGGGCGCCATGTTGCGCACCTTCTCCTCGGACAAGCGCGTGGCGGTCAATCGCATCAATCAGATGAGCCCGGATGAGTTTTATCAGCACATCCAGAAAAAGCACCCGGCACCGCAGGCGCCGCGCTATTTGTGGAAGGTGACCACCGCCTACCAGGCGATGTCGCCGTAGCCTGCCATCCTTCTTCAAATCGGCCGCTGAACGCGGCCGATTTTGTTTCCGGCGCCGTTCCAGTGCGCGACCTACTTCTCATTTTTCGTTATTTCCTCTCCGCTTATCGGAAAAACCGCACAAAAAGTTAAATTTACGTTAGCAGATAAATCTTTACGTTCATTCAATAAGTTACCGGTAACATTTTTGCTTTTGCGCGCATTGTGACCTTCAATAAATATACAAATAAGTAACAAATTATTTTAAAAACCCGTATCGATCGCAAGGTTGCGGTTAAATAGTTGTGACTATCTTTGGATGGAATGTGACATGTCGAACCATAAAACCAACAATTCGCGGCGCGATTTCTTGTTGAAATCGATGACCTTAATTCCTGCGGCGGTAATTGGTGGCAGCGGCGTTGGCGCGCTGACGGCACCGACACCGGCGGTCGCGGCCTCGAACACCACAACGCAGAACGATTACCAACCGACCTTTTTCACCCCGGAAGAGTGGGCCTTCATCAAGGCCGCCGTTGCGCGCCTGATCCCGGCCGACGAACGCGGCCCCGGCGCACTGGAAGCCGGCGTGCCGGAGTTTATCGATCGCCAGATGAATACCCCGTACGCCACCGGCTCCATCTGGTACATGCAGGGGCCGTTCAACCCCGATGTGCCGAAGGAGATGGGCTATCAGCTGCCGCTGGTGCCCAAGCAAATCTACAACCTCGGCATCAGTGACGCCGACGCCTACAGCAAGAAAACCGCCGGCAAGCCTTTCGCCGAACTGGATGGCGCGCAGCAAGACGCCATGCTGCAAAAGTTCGAGTCCGGCGAGGCGGAGTTCCAGCAGCTGCCGTCGAAACTGTTCTTCTCCTATCTGCTGCAAAACACCCGCGAAGGTTTCTTCAGCGATCCTATCCATGGCGGCAACAAAGACATGGTGGGCTGGAAGCTGATTAATTTTCCGGGCGCGCGCGCCGATTTTATGGACTGGGTTGAGCGAGGGGAGCGTTATCCCTTCCCGCCGGTCTCGATTCGTGGGGAGAGGGGCTAATCATGGCAACGGTAATGAAAAAAGTAGATGCGGTGATCGTCGGCTTCGGCTGGGTGGGCGCGATCATGGCCAAAGAGCTGACCGAGGCCGGCCTCAACGTGGTGGCGCTGGAGCGCGGCCCGATGCGCGACACCTATCCGGACGGGTCTTATCCGCAGGTGATCGATGAGCTGACCTATAACATCCGCCGCAAGCTGTTCCAGGATCTGTCGAAAAGCACCGTCACCATTCGTCACAACAGCAGCCAGACCGCGGTGCCTTACCGTCAGTTGGCGGCGTTCCTGCCGGGCACCGGCGTCGGCGGCGCCGGCCTGCACTGGTCGGGCGTGCATTTCCGCGTCGATCCGATCGAACTGCGCATGCGCAGCCACTATGAAGAGCGCTACGGCAAAAACTTCATTCCGAAGGACATGACCATCCAGGACTTCGGCGTGACCTACGACGAGCTGGAACCGTTCTTCGACAAAGCGGAGAAAGTGTTCGGCACCTCCGGCACCGCCTGGACCATCAAAGGGCAGAAAGTGGCGCAGAAGGGCGGCAACCGCTTTGCTGCAGATCGCTCCAGCGACTTCCCGCTGCCGGCGCAGAAAAATACCTACTCCGCCCAGCTGTTCGAGAAAGCGGCGCTGGAGGTGGGTTACCACCCTTACAACCTGCCGTCCGCCAACACCTCGGACTCTTACACCAACCCGTACGGCGCGCAGATGGGCCCGTGCAACTTCTGTGGTTTCTGCAGCGGCTACGCCTGCTACATGTATTCCAAAGCTTCGCCGAACGTCAACATTCTGCCGGCGCTGCGCATGGAAAAACGCTTCGAGCTGCGCACCAACGCCAACGTGCTGAAGGTCAACCTGACCGACGACAAGTCCCGCGCTACCGGCGTGAACTACGTCGATGCGCAGGGCCGCGAGATTGAACAGCCAGCCGATCTGGTGATCCTGGGCGCGTTCCAGTTCCACAACGTGCACCTGATGCTGCTGTCCGGCATCGGCAAGCCTTACGATCCGGTGACCGGCGAAGGCGTGGTCGGGCGCAACTTCGCCTACCAGAACATGACCACCATCAAGGCGTTCTTCGATAAAGACGTGTTTACCAACCCGTTCATCGGCGCCGGCGGCAACGGCGTGGGCGTGGACGACTTCAACGCCGATAACTTCGACCACGCTAAAGAAGGCTTCGTCGGCGGTTCGCCGTTCTGGGTCAACCAGGCGGGCACCAAGCCGATCTCCGGCCTGCCGACCCCGCCGGGCACCCCAGCCTGGGGCAGCAAGTGGAAAGCGGCGGTGGCGGATGCCTACACCCACCACGTTTCGATGGACGCCCACGGCGCACACCAGTCGTACCGCAACAACTATCTGGATCTCGATCCCAACTACAAGAACGTCTTTGGCCAGCCGCTGCTGCGCATGACGTTCGACTGGCAGGAAAACGATATCAAGATGGCGCAGTTCATGTACGACAAGATGGCGCCGATTGCCAAGGCGATGAACCCGAAACTGATCGCCGGCAGCCCGAAAAACGCCAACAGCCACTTCGATACCACCAGCTACCAGACCACCCACATGAACGGCGGCGCGGTAATGGGGGAAGATCCGAAGACCAGCGCGGTCAACCGCTATCTGCAGAGCTGGGACGTGCACAACGTGTTCTCGATCGGTGCCTCGGCCTTCCCGCAGGGGCTGGGCTACAACCCGACCGGCACCGTGGCGGCGCTGGCTTACTGGTCTGCCCGCGCTATTCGCGAGCAGTATCTGAAAAACCCAGGCCCATTGGTGCAGGCATAAGGACGGCGAACGATGAAAGCATTTGTACCGGCACTGGTTCTCAGTGCAGTGAGTTTTTCCGTTTGGGCGCAGGACGCCACCGTCAGCAGCGAGCTTATCAAGCGCGGTGAATACCTGGCGCGCGCCGGCGACTGCGTGGCCTGCCACACCGACGGCAAGAGCGGCAAAACCTTCGCCGGCGGTCTGGCGATGGAGACGCCGATCGGCACCATCTACTCCACCAACATCACGCCGGACAAGAAAACCGGCATCGGCGATTACAGCTTCGAGGATTTCGACAACGCGGTGCGTAAGGGCGTAGCCAAAAACGGCAGCACCCTGTACCCAGCGATGCCGTACCCGTCGTTCGCGCTGGTGAAAGAGGAAGACATGCGCGCCATGTATGCCTATTTCATGCACGGCGTGCAGCCGGTGGAGCAGGCCAACAAGGATTCCGACATCCCGTGGCCGCTGTCGATGCGCTGGCCGCTGAGCATCTGGCGCGGCATGTTTGCGCCGTCGCCGGCGGACTTCGTGGCTGACGCCAAAGCCGATCCGGTGATTGAACGCGGTCGTTATCTGGTGGAAGGCCTGGGCCACTGCGGCGCTTGCCATACCCCGCGCAGCATCACCATGCAGGAAAAAGCGTTGAGCAACAGCGAAAGCGACGACTATCTGTCCGGCAGCAACGCGCCGATCGACGGCTGGGTGGCTTCCAGCTTGCGCAGCGACCGTAAGGATGGCCTGGGCAGCTGGAGCGAAGCCGAGCTGACCGAGTTCCTGAAAACCGGCCGTAACGACAAGGCGATCGTGTTTGGCGGCATGAGCGACGTGGTGGAGCACAGCCTGCAATACCTGAGCGACGACGATCTGACCGCCATCGCACGCTACCTGAAATCGCTTCCGCCGAAAGACGGCAAACAGCAGGCGGCGCCGGTCGAAGACAGCGTGGCCAAGGATCTGTGGCGCGGCGACGACAGCAAGCCCGGCGCGGCGCTGTATGTCGATAACTGCGCGGCCTGCCACCGCACCGACGGCGTGGGCTACAAGCGCGCCTTCCCGTCGCTGAAGGGCAACCCGGTGGTGCAGACCGAGGACGCGACCTCGCTGATCCACATCGTGCTGACCGGCAACACTACGCCGGCGGTGCAGGGGGCGGTGTCCAACATCACCATGCCGCCGTTCGGCTGGCGTTTGAACGATCAGCAGGTGGCGGACGTGGTGAACTTCATCCGTACCAGCTGGGGCAACAGCGCCAAACCGGTGAGCGCCTCCGACGTGGCCGACGTGCGTAAAGACCGCTCGATGATCCGCGACGAGAAGGAGATGGGCAGCGCCGAGGTGCCGGACCATCCGGACGCGAAGAAGTAAACCGCTTAAGGGCTCCGCAAGGGGCCCTTAGTTTTTTCTGTGCATGCCGGTTTTTTCAGCATTTCCTGTTCGCAAATTGCCCGTTCGGCCGATAAAACATAGACCCGCAGGGGATTTTTCATTATCCTTTGCCGTCCTTTCATCAGGCGTAAGTATGAAATATCGCTTTAATTCACTGATTACTATTAAAAAGTTCGCGGAGAAGGATATCCCGTTAGGCGCAATCGTTGGCGCCGCAGATTAAGGTAGACTGTCTCATGAGTACGATTTCTCCCGATTCAGGCACGCTGACGGCCGCTCAGCCAGCCAAATGGAACAAAACCGACACCGTCTGGATGTTCGGCCTTTATGCCACCGCGGTGGGTGCCGGCACGCTGTTCTTGCCGATCAACGCCGGTTTGAACGGCCCGCTGGTGCTGCTGTTGATGGCGCTGTTCGCTTTCCCGCTGACCTATTTGCCGCACCGCGCGCTCAGCCGCTTCGTGCTGTCCGGCTCCAGCCGCGACGGCAATATTCACGATGTGGTGGTGGAACACTTCGGCGTGCTGGCCGGCAAAATCATCATGATGCTGTATCTGATGGCGTTCTTCCCGATCGTGCTGGTGTACAGCATTTCGATCACCAACGCGCTGGACAGCTTCCTGATCCATCAGTTCCACGTGGCGCCGCTGCCGCGCATCTGGCTGAGTCTGGCGGTAGTGGTGGTGCTCAATCTGGTGCTGCTGCGCGGCAAAGACAGCATCGTGGCGGCGATGGGCATGCTGGTGTTCCCGCTGTTGGTGTTCCTGATGGGCATTTCGCTGTACCTGATGCCGAGCTGGAATACCGCCAACTTCGTTAATGGCCTGGCCGCCACCCGCTTCGACACGCCGGGGCTGTGGCATTCGCTGTGGCTGGCGGTGCCGGTGATGGTGTTCTCCTTCAGCCATGCGCCGATCATCTCTTCCTTCGCCTCGACGCAGAAGAGCCTGTATGGCGATAAGGCGGAACGCCGCTGCGCGCGCATCATGCGCTACAGCTATGTGCTGATCTGCGTCACCGTGCTGTTTTTCGTGTTCAGCTGCGTGCTGAGCCTGTCCCATGAAGACATGCAGCAGGCGAAAGACCAGAACATCACGGTGCTGACCACGCTGGCCAACAAATTCTCCAACCCGCTGATCGCCTATCTCGGCCCGGTAATGGCGATGTTGGCAATGGCCAAATCCTATCTCGGCACCTCGCTGGGGGTGACGGAAGGGGCGACCAGCCTGATCGACGGCGTCACGCGCGCGGTCGGCAAACCGCTCAGTTCGCGTATGACGCACCGCATCTCGGCGGTGTCGCTGTTCCTGCTCACCTGGGCGGCGACGGTGTGGAACCCCAGCGCGCTGCACATCATTGAAACCATCAGCGGCCCGCTGATTGCCGCCATCCTGTTCATTCTGCCGATGTACGCGGTGCGCGCGGTGCCGGCAATGCGTAAATACCGAGCGGCGAGCAACGTATTCGTACTGGTGATGGGCCTGATTGCGCTGTCGGCGCTGATCTACGGCCTGGTGTGATCCTCAGGGCGCGCCGCTTCCGGCGCGCCTCTTCATCCCGCATTACACATCCCTTTGCAATTAATCGCCGGGCAACGCGGCGCGACCTTTGATAATGCTAGCCATTCTCATTACTATTCCCTGGTTGAATTGTTTACCAAGGAGCTTTTCGTGCACCGTCGAATTACTCTGTCGGCGCTGGTTTGCGCCGCCGTGCTTTCCGCCCCGGCGATGGCCACTACCTATCCGCTGACCCTGACCGACACTTCCGGCCAGACGCTCACCCTCCAGCAAGAGCCAAAACGCATCGTGGTGCAGGACGGGCGCGATATTCTCACGCTGGCGCTGCTCGATCGCGCCAACCCGTTCGATCGGCTGGTGGCCTGGAACAACCTGTTGAAGAAAAGCGATGCGGCGACCTGGGACATCTTGCAAAGCAAATGGCCGGCGGCGAAAAACATCATCGATATGGGGTTCAGCGACAAGGGCGAAGTCAATCTGGAAAGCGTGATCGCCAAACGCCCCGATCTGATGATCGCCCAGCTGCGTTCCAAACCTTCGCTGAGCCAAACCGGCGTGCTGGATAAGCTGAAGGCGTTGAACGTGCCGGTGTTGTTTATCGACACCATGCTCAAGCCGGTGGAAAACACGCCGAAAAGCGTGACGCTGCTGGGGGAAACCCTCAACCGCGAAAGCGAAGCCAAGCAATATACCGATTATTATCAGCAGCACTATCAGGCCATTCTGGCCAAGACGCAGGCGGTGGAACCCAAGCCGCTGGTGTTCTTTGAAGCCAAGGCCGGCCTGAACGGGCTGGAGTCCTGCTGCTATACCCACGCCCACGTTGGCTGGGGTGCGTTGGTGGAGGCGGTCGGCGCGCGCAATATCGGCTCTGCGCTGCTGCCGGGCGCCACCGGCGACGTGGCGCTGGAAAAAGTGATCAGCATGAAGCCGGACGCCTACATCGTTTCCGGTTCACAGTGGGCCAGCAAGACCAACGCCGCGGTGCCGTTTGGCTACGGCGTGACGCAGCAGCAGGTGGATGAGGCTTTCAACCGCATGAAGCAGCGCCCGGGGTTCGCTCAGGTGTCGGCGGTGAAGGAAGGGCGGTTCTACGGCATCTACCATAACTTCTACAACCACCCGTACAACATCGTTGGGCTGGAGTATCTGGCGAAGTTTATCTATCCGGCGCAGTTCCCGGATCTGGATCCGGCCAAGACCTACAGCGAGATCCTCAGCCGCTTTACCGAAGTGCCGGAAGGCAAGGGCATTTTGGGCGCGCAGGCGCCGGCGGGGAAATAACGGCAACGGGCGCGACGATCGCGCCCGTTTTTTATCGTCAGGCGGCCGGCGTATAGGTGGAGATAATCTCCAGTACGCCGTTGATAATGAACTGCACGCCCATGCACACCAGCAGGAAGCCCATCAGGCGGGAGATCGCCTCGATGCCGCTTTTCCCCACCAAGCGCATGATGGCGCCGGAACTGAGCAGGCAGCCCCACAGGATCACCGCGACCGTCAGGAAGATGGCGACCGGCGCCACGGCCAGTACCCAGGGTTCAAAACCCAGCGTGTTCGCTTTGACGCTCGACGCCGAGCTGATGATCATCGCGATGGTACCCGGCCCGGCGGTGCTCGGCATGGCCAACGGCACGAAGGCGATGTTGGCCGACGTCTTATGGCGCAGCTCGTGCGACTTGCTCTCTACCTCCGGTGCCTCTTCAGGGCTCTGCTGGGGGAACAGCATGCGAAAACCGATGAAGGCGACGATCAGCCCGCCGGCGATACGCAGGCCGGGGATCGAAATGCCGAAGGTGTTCATCACCACCTGCCCGGCGTAAAACGCCACCGTCATGATGCAGAACACATAAACCGAGGCCATCAGCGACTGCTGATTGCGCTCTTCGCGCGTCATATTGCCGGACAACCCGAGCAGCAACGCCACCGTGGTCAGCGGGTTGGCCAGCGGCAGCAGCAGCACCAAACCCAGTCCGATGGCCTGGAATAACTGCAAAATACCCGTCATAAAAAACTCCCTGTGCAACGTTCAAGCCGCCAGGCGGCGGCCCATGAGCTGAACAGCCTAGCCTGCCGTGTGCCTGGCGGCAATGGGGATAGCTCGGAAGGTTAATTAACCGTCGGCCGGCGTTTCCTCTTCGCCATTGCACTCGCCGGCGAGCTCCGGTTCATCCCCACACCCCAGCGGCGCTTCATTGACCGCAATCGCTCGCGGCACTGAACGCGCGCCAAAATGCACCCGCCCATACAGCGTCGCTAATACCGCGCATAGCACGACGAGGACTGCGAGTAACCGGTTCATATGTGCATGGGTCTCGGTGGGAGCTGACTGGTATCAGGATAGTGGCTGGCGGCGAAGATCGCCACGTGGAGCAGGTATATCGCCGAGCGGCGATGACAAAAATGCGCTGCGCTCGGAAAAGGTGCGCAATTTTTGTGTTTTATGGCCTTTTTCGCCGCAGTTGGCCGGTAAAGGCCGATGTTTCGCATCAATTGCTACACCCCGCAGGCTCAGCTGCCTACCATAGGCGCGCTTTAAAACGATAATGAGACTGATTATGCAAGACGAGTTGAAACTTTTACTGGGGAAAATCGGCGCATTCGCGCTTTCCGGCGCTTTTTTGGCGGCCTTGGTCGGCCTGGTGTTTATCGACGTACACTGGCTGCATAATTTCGTGCATGAAACCTCGCTGACCGAAGTGGCGCAGGAACTGTTGCTGCTCGCCATCGCCGGTGGTTTTTTCGCCGCGGCCTGGCGACAGGCTGAACGCCGCTCCGCCTGGATGCTGGTCGGCGGCTTCTTTCTCTGCATGCTGATCCGCGAGATGGACTTCGCCTTCGATGCGCTGTGGCACGGCGCGTGGGTGTGGTTCGCGCTGGCGGTCGCCTTGGTTTGCCTGTGGCATGCCGGCAGGCACATCGCGGCGACGGTGCGCGGCCTGGCTGATTTCGTGACGCATCCCGGCTACGGCATGATGTGTGCGGGCCTGCTGTGCATTCTGGTGTTTTCACGCCTGTTCGGCATGAGCGCGCTGTGGCAAACGCTGATGTTGGACGGCTATAACCGGGTAGTGAAAAACATGGTGGAAGAGGGCTGTGAACTGCTGGGCTACGGCCTGTGCCTGCTGGCCACCCTGAGCTACATGAAAACCGTTTTTGCGCCGGATGACGCGAAAGCGTGAGGGCGGCACTTTATTTATCCGGAACAATTTTAGTGATACTATTCGCTTAGCCGAATGCGGCTGAGAAGGTATGCGTTCCATTCTGTATACCCAGTGAGGTTTCAATCTGGCAATTGTGGGCGAGATCTGAAACCTGGCTGACCAAACCCAAAACCCAATTTTCGTACTGCATGTGATCTGTCGTGTGGGTCACCACTGTAGATAAGGAATTATTAATGCCTGTTATTACTCTTCCTGACGGTAGTCAGCGTCATTTCGACCACCCCGTTTCCCCGATGGATGTCGCGCGCGATATCGGCCCTGGCCTGGCGAAAGCCTGTATCGCCGGCCGCGTCAACGGCGAGCTGGTTGATGCCGGCGATCTGATCGAATCAGATGCGCAGCTGGCCATCATCACCATCAAAGATGAAGACGGTCTGGAAATCATGCGCCACTCCTGCGCGCACCTGCTGGGTCATGCGATCAAGCAGCTGTGGCCGGATACCAAAATGGCGATCGGTCCGGTGATCGACAACGGTTTCTATTATGACGTGGATATCGACCGCACCCTGACGCAGGAAGACCTGGATCTGCTGGAAAAGCGGATGCACGAGTTGGCCGATAAGGATTACGACGTCATCAAGAAGAAGGTCAGCTGGCAAGAAGCCCGCGACACCTTCGCTGAGCGCGGCGAAATCTACAAAGTGGCGATCCTGGATGAGAACATCAGCCATGACGATCGTCCTGGCCTGTATCACCACGAAGAATACGTCGACATGTGCCGTGGCCCGCACGTGCCAAACATGCGTTTCTGTCACCATTTCAAGCTGCAGAAAACCTCCGGCGCTTACTGGCGCGGCGACAGCAAAAACAAAATGCTGCAGCGTATCTACGGCACCGCCTGGGCAGACAAGAAGCAGCTGAACGCCTACCTGCAGCGCCTGGAAGAAGCGGCCAAGCGCGATCACCGCAAGATCGGCAAACAGCTCGACCTGTATCACATGCAGGAAGAAGCGCCGGGCATGGTGTTCTGGCACAACGACGGTTGGACGATTTTCCGCGAGCTGGAAGCCTTCGTGCGCATGAAGCTCAAAGAGTATCAGTACCAGGAAGTGAAAGGTCCGTTCATGATGGACCGCGTGCTGTGGGAAAAAACCGGCCACTGGGAAAACTACAAAGACGCCATGTTCACCACCGCGTCGGAAAACCGCGAATACTGCATCAAGCCGATGAACTGCCCGGGTCACGTGCAGATCTTCAACCAGGGCCTGAAGTCGTACCGCGATTTGCCGCTGCGCATGGGCGAGTTCGGCAGCTGCCACCGCAACGAGCCATCGGGCTCCCTGCACGGCCTGATGCGCGTGCGTGGCTTCACGCAGGATGACGCCCATATCTTCTGTACCGAAGAGCAGGTGCGTGCCGAAGTGAACGAATGCATTCGCATGGTCTATGACGTGTACGGTACTTTTGGCTTCGACAAGATCGCCGTCAAGCTGTCTACGCGTCCGGAAAAACGCATCGGCACCGACGACATGTGGACCCGTGCGGAAGAAGACCTGGCCGCTGCGCTGACCGAGAACGGCATTCCGTTTGAATATCAGCCGGGTGAGGGTGCCTTCTACGGACCGAAAATTGAATTTACCCTGCATGATTGTTTGGATCGCGCATGGCAATGTGGTACCGTGCAGCTCGATTTCTTCTTGCCAGGCCGTTTGGGCGCCTCGTACGTTGGCGAAAACAACGATCGCGTCGTGCCGGTAATGATTCACCGCGCCATTTTGGGCTCCATGGAACGTTTCATCGGTATCCTTACCGAAGAATACGCCGGGTTCTACCCGACCTGGATCGCTCCGGTGCAGGTGGTGGTGATGAATATCACCGACAGCCAGTCTGATTATGTCCAGCAATTGACCAAAAAACTGCAGGATGCAGGCATTCGCGTGAAAGCGGACTTGAGAAATGAGAAGATTGGCTTTAAAATTCGCGAACATACTTTACGTCGAGTCCCTTACATGTTGGTGTGCGGCGACAAAGAGGTCGAAGCAGGCAAAGTTGCCGTTCGTACCCGCCGTGGCAAAGACTTGGGAAGCCTGGACGTAAACGAAGTCGTAGACAAGCTGCTGAAAGAGATTCGCAGCCGTAGTCTTCATCAACTGGAGGAATAAAGTATTAAAGGCGGAAAACGAGTTCAACCGGCGCGTCCTAATCGCATTAACAGAGAAATTCGCGCGCAAGAAGTTCGCCTAACCGGCGTCGATGGCGAGCAGATTGGTATTGTCAGTCTGAATGAAGCTCTTGAAAAAGCTGAGGAAGCGGGCGTTGATTTAGTAGAAATCAGCCCAAATGCCGAACCGCCAGTTTGCCGAATCATGGATTACGGCAAATTCCTCTACGAGAAGAGCAAGTCGACGAAAGAACAGAAGAAGAAGCAAAAAGTTATCCAGGTTAAGGAAATCAAATTCCGTCCTGGCACCGATGATGGCGACTATCAGGTCAAACTACGCAACCTGATTCGCTTTCTGGAAGATGGCGATAAAGCCAAAATCACCCTGCGTTTCCGTGGGCGTGAGATGGCGCACCAGCAGATCGGTATGGAAGTGCTTAACCGCGTCCGTAAAGACCTGTGTGAAGATATGGATCTGGCAGTGGTCGAATCCTTCCCTACGAAGATCGAAGGCCGCCAGATGATTATGGTGCTCGCTCCTAAGAAGAAACAGTAAGGCTTACAAGTAATGGAACCCGCGCGGCGCTTGCGCTGTGTGGGTTTTATTCGCCCAACTGATTCGTTGTTTAACAATGCGAAGTGGATTTAATTAAAATGCCAAAGATTAAAACTGTACGTGGTGCAGCCAAGCGCTTCAAAAAAACCGGCAGCGGTGGTTTTAAGCGTAAACATGCCAACCTGCGTCATATTCTGACCAAAAAAGCAACCAAGCGTAAACGTCACCTGCGTCCGAAAGGCATGGTGTCTAAAAACGATCTGGTCCTGGTTACCGCGTGCCTGCCGTACGCATAAGCCATTTTTTTTGAATTTAGAATAAGACTTTAGGAGAGAGCATATGGCTCGCGTAAAACGTGGTGTAATTGCACGCGCACGTCACAAGAAAATTATGAAGCAGGCGAAAGGTTACTACGGTGCCCGTTCGCGCGTATATCGTGTTGCCTTCCAGGCAGTAATCAAAGCAGGCCAGTATGCTTACCGTGACCGTCGTCAACGTAAGCGTCAGTTCCGTCAGCTGTGGATTGCACGTATCAACGCAGCTGCTCGTCAGAACGGTCTGTCTTACAGCAAGTTCATCAACGGCTTGAAAAAAGCGTCGATCGAAATTGACCGTAAGATCCTGGCTGACATCGCAGTCTTCGACAAAGTGGCCTTCGGCGCACTGGTTGAGAAAGCGAAAGCAGCTCTGGCGTAAGTCAGTAGAAGAGGGAGCTTGCTCCCTCTTTTAATCTTTGTTTTCAGCGACAAATATTGACTTTTATTGGCCGCCGCTATATCACTGGTGGGCAATCATCGACAAGGTACCGCAATCATGCACGCAGCTATTTTTCGTTTCTTTTTTTACTTTAGCGCCTGATTTCAGGAGGCTTTGCGCGTAAGAAAAGAAACGAAAAGTAGCGCCTAAGCCTCCCTCGTGGAGGCTTTTTTGTTTTTGGCCATCGTCCCGCCTTGCAAAGCGTTGCGGTGAGAGCGGCAGGCGTTGAGCGAGCCTTGTGCCTCGCTGGTGAGTCGCCTGGCCGGCAACGTATTGAAAAGTCTTTGAAGATTGCTCAAAGGCGTGTTCGAATAATAGATAACAATTACTTAGGGCCATCCCGGCCAGAGGAAGAGGAAAGCAATGCCACATCTCGCAGAGCTGGTTGCCAATGCCAAGGCAGCCGTAGAAGATGCCCAGGATGTTGCCGCGTTAGATTTGGTACGCGTCGAATATTTTGGCAAGAAAGGTCATTTCACCTTGCAGATGCAGTCTCTGCGCGACGTACCGGCGGAAGACCGTCCGGCGGCCGGCGCGGTGATCAACCAGGCCAAGCAAGAGGTGCAAGACGCGCTCAACGCGCGTAAGAACGCACTGGAAAGCGCCGCGCTGAACGCGCGCCTGGCGGCAGAAACCATCGACGTGTCCTTGCCGGGCCGTCGCATGGAGAACGGTGGCCTGCATCCGGTGACCCGCACCATCGACCGTATCGAAACCTTCTTCGGCGAGCTGGGCTTCTCCGTTGCCACCGGCCCGGAAATTGAAGACGATTACCATAACTTCGACGCGCTGAACATTCCAGGGCATCACCCGGCGCGCGCCGACCACGACACCTTCTGGTTCGACGCCACGCGCCTGCTGCGCACCCAGACTTCAGGCGTGCAGATCCGCACCATGAAGAACCAGCAGCCGCCGATCCGCATCATTGCGCCGGGCCGCGTTTATCGTAACGACTACGATCAGACGCACACCCCGATGTTCCACCAGATGGAAGGGCTGATCGTCGATAAAGACATCAGCTTCACCAACCTGAAGGGCACGTTGCACGATTTCCTGAACAACTTCTTTGAAGAAGACCTGCAGGTTCGTTTCCGTCCGTCCTACTTCCCGTTCACCGAGCCGTCCGCTGAAGTGGACGTGATGGGCAAGAACGGCAAGTGGCTGGAAGTGCTGGGCTGCGGCATGGTGCATCCGAACGTGCTGCGCAACGTGGGCATCGATCCGGAAGTTTATTCCGGCTTCGCCTTCGGCATGGGCATGGAGCGCCTGACGATGCTGCGTTACGGCGTCACCGACCTGCGCGCATTCTTCGAAAACGATCTGCGTTTCCTCAAACAGTTTAAGTAAGGCGGGAATATCACATGAAATTCAGTGAACTCTGGTTGCGCGAGTGGGTAAATCCGGCCATCAGCAGCGAAGCATTATCCGATCAAATCACCATGGCCGGCCTGGAAGTGGACGGCGTGGATCCGGTTGCCGGCGCGTTTAACGGCGTCGTCGTGGGCGAGGTGGTCGAGTGCGGCCAGCACCCGAACGCCGACAAACTGCGCGTCACCAAGGTTAACGTAGGCGGCGATCGCCTGCTCGACATCGTCTGCGGCGCGCCAAACTGCCGTACCGGCCTGAAAGTGGCGGTCGCCACCGTGGGCGCGGTGCTGCCGGGCGATTTCAAAATCAAGGCCGCCAAGCTGCGCGGCGAACCTTCGGAAGGCATGCTGTGCTCGTTCTCCGAGCTGGGCATTTCCGACGATCATGACGGTATCATTGAGCTGCCGCTGGATGCGCCGATCGGCACCGACATCCGCGACTATCTGAAACTGAACGACAACACCATCGAGATCAGCGTCACGCCGAACCGCGCCGACTGCCTGGGCATCATCGGCGTTGCGCGCGACGTGGGCGTACTGAACCAGGTTGCGCTGACCGAGCCGGACATGAGCCCGGTAGCCGCCACCATCGACGCCACGCTGCCGATCCGCGTTGACGCGGCGCAGGCGTGCCCACGCTATCTGGGCCGCGTAGTGAAAGGCATCGACGTCAAGGCGCCAACCCCGCTGTGGATGCGTGAAAAACTGCGTCGCTGCGGTATCCGTTCTATCGATGCCGTGGTTGACGTCACCAACTATGTGCTGCTGGAGCTTGGCCAACCGATGCACGCCTTCGATCTGAGCCGCATCGACGGCGGCATCGTGGTGCGCATGGCGGAAGAAGGGGAAACCTTGACACTGCTGGACGGCAGCGAAGCCAAACTGAACGCCGACACCTTAGTGATCGCCGATCATCAAAAAGCACTGGCGATGGGCGGCATCTTCGGCGGCGAGCATTCCGGCGTCAACGGGGAAACTCAGGACGTGCTGCTGGAGTGCGCCTTCTTCAGCCCGCTGTCGATCACCGGTCGCGCACGTCGTCACGGCCTGCACACCGATGCTTCTCACCGCTATGAGCGCGGCGTCGATCCGGCGCTGCAGTACAAAGCGATGGAGCGCGCTACGCGCCTGCTGCTCGACATCTGCGGCGGCCAGGCTGGCCCGGTTATCGACGTGACCGATGAAAACGAACTGCCGAAGCGCGCTACCATCACGCTGCGCCGCGAGAAGCTGGATCGCCTGATCGGCCACGTGGTGCCGAGCGAGCAGGTTAGCGACATTCTGCGCCGCCTGGGTTGCCAGGTAACCGAACAGGGCGACAGCTGGCAAGCGGTCGCGCCGAGCTGGCGTTTCGATATGGAGATCGAAGAGGACCTGGTGGAAGAAGTGGCGCGCGTTTACGGCTACGACAACATCCCGGATGTGCCGGTTCGTGCCGATTTGGTGATGACCCAGCATCGCGAAGCCGATCTGACGCTCAAGCGCGTGAAGACCATGCTGGTCGATCACGGCTACCAGGAAGCGATCACCTACAGCTTCGTCGATCCGAAAGTGCAGGCATTGCTGCATCCGAATGAAGAAGCGCTGATCCTGCCGAGCCCGATTTCGGTCGAGATGTCGGCGATGCGTCTGTCGCTGTGGACCGGCCTGCTGTCTGCGGTGGTGTATAACCAGAACCGCCAGCAGACGCGCCTGCGCCTGTTCGAAAGCGGCCTGCGCTTTGTGCCTGATAGTGCGGCAGATCTGGGTATCCGTCAGGACGTCATGCTGGCAGGCGTGATCGCTGGCCATACGCACGATGAGCATTGGGATCTGGCGCGCAAGCCCGTCGACTTCTATGATTTAAAAGGGGATCTGGAGTCTGTCCTCGAGCTGACCGGTAAATTATCCGAAATTCAGTTCCGGGCGGAAGCCAATCCGGCCCTGCATCCAGGGCAAAGTGCGGCGATTTATTTGCACGGCGAACGCGTAGGTTTCATCGGTGTGGTTCACCCGGAACTTGAACGTAAACTGGATCTTAACGGCCGCACCGTGGTGTTTGAACTGGAGTGGAACAAGCTTGCGAGCCGCGCCGTGCCTCAGGCGCGGGAGATTTCGCGCTTCCCGGCAAACCGCCGTGATATCGCCGTTGTGGTGGCTGAAAACGTCCCCGCAGAAGATATTTTGGCCGAGTGTAAGAAAGTTGGCGCAAATCAGGTAGTTGGCGTAAACTTGTTTGACGTGTACCGTGGCAAGGGCGTGGCAGAAGGTGACAAGAGCCTGGCTATCAGTCTGGTATTGCAGGATACCGCTCGTACACTGGAAGAAGAGGAGATAGCCGCTACCGTTGCAAAATGCGTAGAGGCTCTAAAACAGCGATTCCAAGCATCCTTGAGGGATTGAACCTATGGCGCTTACTAAAGCTGAAATGTCAGAACACCTGTTTGAGAAGCTTGGGCTTAGCAAACGGGACGCCAAAGACCTGGTGGAACTGTTCTTTGAAGAGGTCCGTCGGGCCCTTGAGAATGGCGAACAGGTAAAACTGTCGGGTTTTGGCAACTTTGATCTGCGTGACAAGAACCAACGTCCGGGGCGTAACCCGAAGACCGGCGAAGACATTCCGATTACGGCGCGCCGCGTGGTGACCTTCCGTCCGGGGCAGAAGCTGAAAAGCCGGGTAGAAAACGCCAGCCCGAAAGGGTGAGTGACGTGACATCAAAAAAGGCCGCTTGCGCGGCCTTTTTCTTTTTTTTGGGAAAATTCAGTTTATTCCTAATGGGCAATGTAAGAATTAAATTTATTCATTAAAGCACTACGGCGAAAATTTATTTAATCTTATTTGCGGAATATTCTTATATCTTATATCTTATTTCATTTGATGGGTGGCCTTATTTGTCATTTCAATAACGGCCATAATAATGGCCTGGGCCGTCGCCACGGTGGCCTCCACCCCAGTGCGGGCCCCAGCAGCAGGCGCTGAGGCTTGAGGCCAGGGCCACAACGGCCAGCAACATACCGATACGTTTAATCATCTTATTATCCTCCGGTGGGAATCCATTTAATTATAATTGTCTTGCGGCTTGAGAGACGTCAGTTATTCGTTAAACCTTGTCAGTGGTTATGATAATTAAAGGCGGCGGCAAACAGTGTAGGGATTGTGTAAGGCCGTCGAAAACGATCTGAAAATAGGCATCGATGAGATAGTCGTTAAATAAGCACGCTGATATAACCACTGCAGCAAGAAAAATAGAGTGAGAAGGTAAAATGAAAAAGATCCTGTTGCTGGTGTGTTTCCCGCTGTTGCTGCCGCTGGCGGCGCAGGCCGATGTGTCCGTCGATATCAACGTGCCGGGCGTTTCCCTGCATCTGGGGGATCAGGACCGTCGCGGCTACTACTGGGATGGCTACGACTGGCGTCCACCGCAGTGGTGGCATGCGCACCAGGGCCGCGGTCTGGGTGAGCGCAATGCGCGCGGTTTGTACTGGGACGGCGGACGCTGGCAACCTTCGCCGCCGCGTGGTTATGAGCATCGCGGGCCGGAGCGCAGCGGCAATCCGTTCCATGGCGATCGCGATAATCGCGACCGCCGTCATGACGATCGGGGTGACCATGACCGGCGCGATGACGGCCGCGGTCAGCCTTATCCACCGGGCAACGCCGGCCCGCATCGTTAATCCCTGAGTTTATCGGCGGCTGGTTTTGCCATCATCATGGTGATGACGGGCAGGGCCAGCCGCTGCTTTCCTGCGCCATCGCCTACGCAAGGCTTCCCCTTGCGGCGTTAACCCCCTAATATTCGACTCAGACGTCAATTATCCGGCCACGACAGCGGCCGGCAGGGAACCGCTGCGCCATGCCAACCAGCCGTACTTTCACCTTACTGTTGCAACATCAGCGCTATCGCGATAAGCGCCAGGTCACTCTGCTGGTGCTGGGTGTGGCGGTGGCGTTGCTGTTCAGCCTCTGCGCCGGTGACCAATGGATATGGCCGTCAGAGTGGTTCAGCGATCGGGCGCAGCTGTTCGTTTGGCAACTGCGTTTACCGCGCGCGCTGGCGGTGATGCTGGTCGGCGCCGCCCTGGCGGTGGCGGGCGCGGTGATGCAGGCGCTGTTTGAAAACCCGCTGGCGGAGCCCGGTCTGCTGGGGGTGGCTAACGGTGCCGGCGTCGCGCTGGTGTTGACGGTGCTGTTAGGGCACGGTTTGTTGCCGGTGGCGCTGATGAGCGCCGCCGCGATAGCCGGTGCGCTGGCGATGACCTTTTTGCTGCTGGGCTTCGCTCGGCGCCGGCGCCTGACCAATGCTCGGCTGTTGCTGGTTGGCGTGGCGCTGGGCATCGTGTGCAGCGCGCTGATGACCTGGGCGGTCTATTTCAGCACCAGCCTCGATCTGCGGCAGCTGATGTACTGGATGATGGGCGGTTTCGGCGGCGTGGACTGGCGGCAAAAGTGGCTGGTGCTGGCGCTGCTGCCGGTGCTGCTGTGGCTGTGCGGCCAGGGCAGAGCGCTCAACCTGATGGCGCTGGGCGAGGTACAGGCGCGGCAACTTGGGCTGTCGCTGCATCTGTGGCGTAATTTGCTGGTGCTGGCGATCGGCTGGCTGGTTGGCGTCAGCGTGGCGCTCGCCGGAGTGATTGGTTTTGTTGGTTTGGTGATCCCGCATATTTTGCGGCTCACCGGCCTGACCGACCAGCGCTATCTGCTGCCGGCCTGCGCGCTGGCGGGAGCCGGGGTGTTGCTGGTGGCCGATGTGATCGCCCGCGTTGCGCTGCTGGCGGCCGAGCTGCCGATCGGCGTGGTGACCGCCACGCTGGGGGCGCCGCTATTTATCTGGTTACTGACCCGGACAAAGGGCGTAAGGTAGTTTTCTTCATTCACCTGCCATTAAAAAACCAAAGGATGACAACCGATGAGTAAGCCAATCTACAACCTGCCGTTACACACCATCGAAAACCAGGCGACCACGCTGGGCGCCTATCAGGGTAAGGTGCTGCTGGTGGTCAACGTGGCCTCGGAGTGCGGCCTGACCAAGCAATATGAAGGGCTGGAAGCGCTGTACGAAACCTATCGCGATCGGGGGCTGGAAGTTTTGGGGTTCCCGTCCAATGAATTCCTGGGCCAGGAGCCGGGCAGCAACGAAGAGATCCTGGCGTTTTGCCGCGGCACCTTCGGCGTGCAATTCCCGATGTTCGCCAAGATTGAGGTGAACGGCGAACATCGGCATCCGCTGTACCAGGCGCTGATTGCCGCGCAGCCGGATGCTGTCGCACCGCAGGGCAGCGAGTTCCTGGCGCGAATGACCAGCAAAGGGCGTGCGCCGAAGCACGCCGGCGATATTCTGTGGAACTTCGAGAAATTCCTCATCGCGCGCGACGGCACGGTGACCCAACGCTTCTCGCCTGACACCACGCCGGAAGATCCGGCGCTGGTGGCGGCGGTAAAACAAGCGCTGGCAGGATAAGACGGATGCTGCAACTCGTCGAGGTTGGGGTGGCGGGGCGCCTGGCGCCTTTTTCGGCACAGATTGAAGGCGGGTTGCAGGTTCATCTGATCGGCCCAAACGGCGCCGGGAAGAGCACCTTGCTGGCGCGGGTGGCCGGCATGCTGCCGGGGCTGGGCGAGGTTCGCCTGGACGGGCGCGCGCTGGCCGATTATCCGGGTAACGCGCTGGCATGCCGGCGCGGCTATCTCAGCCAGCAACAGCCGCCGGTGTCGCTGATGCCGGTGTTCCAGTATTTGGCCTTGCACCGGCCAGCGGCAGCGGCGCAAACCGATGTGGAACACGCCATTCTCTATTTGTGCCAGCGGCTGAAGCTGGTGGATAAGCTGTCACGCATGCTGACGCAGCTCTCCGGTGGCGAATGGCAGCGGGTGCGGCTGGCGGCGGTGTTGCTGCAGGTGTGGCCCAGCGTCAATCCGCACAGTCAGCTGTTGTTGCTGGATGAGCCGACCAACAGCCTGGACGTGGCGCAGAAAGTCGCGCTGGATCGCCTGCTGCGGGAATTTTGCCAGAGCGGGCGCAGCGCGCTGGTGTGCGCGCACGATCTGAATCATACCTTACAGCAGGCCGATCGGGTTTGGTTGCTGCACGCCGGGCGGCTGGTGGCACAGGGGGCCACGCGTGAGGTGATGGCACCCGCGCTGCTGTCGCAGATCTATGAAGTGGACTTCCACCTGCAATGGGTGGGGGACCAGCGTTGGATCATGACCCGCACGGCTTGAGTCGCGGCGACGGCGGAGCGTAACGTAAACGAACACTAAACGTAGTGAATATAAATAGCCGGGTAATCATTGGTTAATATTGGGCTGCCTCTCACTTTCTTATCGATTTTCTTGAAAAACGTCGATGACGTGCTACGCTTGATTCGGCAAAAATAAAATACGTAAATAATTATTAATAAATATAATAAATTGATTTTAATAATGATTTTAAATAGATGATGGCGGCACCCACCAATCAGTTGACCCACTGATGACAAGTCTCGTCTTAAGGTTTAGTTAAGCTTGCGGCCTTACATTGGCAGTTAATCCACGGAAACGATTCTTCTCTGGCGTTTAATATCCGTTAAACGAAAGGGATTTACAGTGTCATCAAAAGCAGTTCGATACGTTTGGGGTTAACTATGGATCAATTTTTGCCTTTCTCTCGTCCGGCCATCGGCGATGAAGAAATCGCCGCGGTAGAGAAAGTGTTGCGTTCCGGTTGGATCACCACCGGGCCGCAAAACCAGCAGCTGGAAAGCGACTTCTGTTCCACCTTCGGCTGTAAGCATGCGATCGCCGTCAGTTCCGCCACGGCTGGCATGCACATCACGCTGATGGCGCTGGGCATCGGCCCCGGCGACGAAGTCATCACCCCTTCGCAAACCTGGGTTTCCACCCTCAACATGATCGAGCTGCTGGGCGCCACGCCGGTCATGATCGACGTTGACCGTGATACGTTGATGGTCAGCGCCGCCGATGTCGAGGCTGCCATCACCCCGAAAACCAAAGCGATTGTTCCGGTGCACTACGCCGGCGCTCCTCTGCAGATGGACGCGCTGCGCGCCGTGGCCGAACGCCACGGTCTGCCTTTGATCGAAGACGCCGCCCATGCGGTCGGTACGCGCTACAACGGCGAATGGGTCGGCGCGCGCGGCACGGCGATTTTCTCGTTCCACGCCATTAAAAACGTGACCTGCGCCGAGGGCGGCCTGATCGCCACCGACGACGATGCGCTGGCGGATCGCCTGCGTTGCCTGAAGTTCCACGGTCTGGCCGTCGATGCCTTCGATCGTCAGCAGCTTGGCCGCAAACCGCAGGCCGAAGTGGTGGAGCCGGGTTACAAATACAACCTGTCCGACATTCACGCGGCGATCGCCGTGGTGCAGCTGTCGCGCTTCGCTGAGCTGAACGCGCGCCGCAAGGCGCTGGCACAGCGCTACCTGAGCGCGCTGGAAGGCTCGCCGTTCCAACCGTTGGGCGTGCCGGATTACCCGCATGACCACGCCTGGCATCTGTTTATGGTGCGCGTCGACCCTGAGCGTTGCGGCATCGATCGCGATCGGTTGATGGAGCGTCTGAAAGAGGTTGGCGTCGGCACCGGGCTGCATTTCCGCGCCGCGCATACCCAGAAATTCTACCGTGAGCGTTATCCGCAGCTTTCCTTGCCGAATACCGAATGGAACTCGGCGCGGCTGTGCACTTTACCGCTATTCCCTGATATGACCGACGCCGACGTGGATCGCGTGGTCAATGCCTTGTCTTCTGTTGTGGAGTCTTTACGTGTCTCGCGTTGAACCGATTAAAAAAGTGTCGATAGTCATCCCGGTATACAACGAGCAGGAAAGTCTGCCGGCGTTGCTGGAGCGTACTACCGCCGCTTGCAAGCAGTTATCTCAACCTTATGAAATCATCCTCGTCGACGATGGCAGCAGCGACAACTCCGCGGACATGCTGACCGCGGCGGCGGAAAAGCCGGACAGCCACGTCATCGCCGTTTTGCTGAACCGCAACTATGGCCAGCACTCGGCGATCATGGCCGGTTTCAACCAGGTGACCGGCGATCTGGTGATTACGCTGGACGCCGATCTGCAGAACCCGCCGGAGGAGATCCCTCGTCTGGTCAGCGTGGCGGAAGAGGGCTATGACGTGGTGGGCACCGTGCGCGCCAACCGTCAAGACTCCTGGTTCCGCAAAAGCGCTTCGCGCGTGATCAACATGATGATTCAACGCGCCACCGGCAAGTCGATGGGGGACTACGGCTGCATGCTGCGCGCCTACCGTCGTCACATCGTTGAGGCGATGCTGCACTGCCACGAACGCAGCACCTTTATCCCGATTCTGGCGAACACCTTCGCCCGTCGCACGACCGAGATCGACGTGCGTCACGCCGAGCGCGAGTTTGGCGATTCCAAGTACAGCCTGATGAAGCTGATCAACCTGATGTACGACCTGATCACCTGCCTGACCACCACCCCGCTGCGTTTGCTCAGCGTGGTCGGCAGCATCGTGGCGCTGTCCGGGTTTGTGTTGGCGCTGGTGCTGATTGCGCTGCGTCTGCTGCTCGGCCCTGAATGGGCCGCCGGCGGCGTGTTCACCCTCTTCGCCGTGCTGTTCACCTTTATCGGCGCCCAGTTTGTTGGCATGGGGCTACTGGGTGAATACATCGGCCGCATCTATACCGACGTGCGCGCACGTCCTCGCTATTTTGTTCAGAAAGTGGTCGGCGTACAGCAGGACCACAATACTCAGGAAGAAGAATGATGAAAGCTATTGTATTTGCTTACCATGATATTGGCTGCGCAGGTCTGAAAGCGCTGACTGAGGCGGGTTATGACGTGCAGGCCGTATTCACGCACACCGACGACCCTGGTGAGAACAACTTCTTCTCCTCCGTGGCCCGTTTGGGCGCCGAATTGGATCTGCCGGTCTATGCGCCGGAAGACGTGAACCACCCGCTGTGGGTTGACCGCATTCGCGACCTGCAGCCGGACGTGATCTTTTCGTTCTACTACCGCCATATGCTGAGCGACGAGATCCTCTCGCTGGCACCGCAGGGCGGCTTCAACCTGCACGGTTCGCTGCTGCCGCATTACCGTGGCCGCGCCCCGGTGAACTGGGCGCTGGTGAACGGCGAAACCGAAACCGGCGCCACGCTGCACAAGATGGTGAAACGCCCGGACGCCGGCGACATCGTCGGTCAGCAGAAAGTGACCATCGCCGACAGCGACACTGCGCTGACGCTGCACAAAAAAGTGCTGGAAGCCGCGCAGGCCGTATTGAAAGAGCAGTTGCCGAAGCTGAAGAACGGCACCGCCACCTTCACCAAGCAGGATGAGTCTCAGGCCAGCTACTTCGGCCGTCGCACCGCAGCGGACGGCGAGATCCTGTGGCACAAGTCCGCCAAAGAGATCAACAACCTGGTACGCGCCGTCACGGAACCGTACCCGGGTGCCTTCAGCTACCTCGGCCAGCGCAAGCTGATCGTCTGGCGCTCTCGCGTGCTGGATACCCAACACGACAAGCAGCCGGGCACCGTACTGAGCACCTCGCCGCTGGTCATCGCCTGTGGCGAAGGCGCGCTGGAGATCGTTGCCGGTCAGAACGACAGCGGCCTGTATGTGCAGGGCAGCCGCCTGGCGCAGGAAATGGGCATCGTCACCGACGTGCGCCTGGCCGCCAAGCCGAACGCCGTAATGAAACGCCGCACTCGCGTGCTGATCCTCGGGGTCAACGGCTTCATCGGTAACCACCTGACCGAGCGCCTGCTGCGTGACGATCGCTACGACATCTACGGCCTGGATATCGGTTCTGACGCCATCAGCCGTTTCCTCGACAACCCGCGTTTCCACTTCGTGGAAGGCGACATCAGCATCCACTCCGAGTGGATCGAGTATCACATCAAGAAATGCGACGTGGTGCTGCCGCTGGTGGCGATCGCGACGCCGATCGAATACACCCGTAACCCGCTGCGCGTGTTCGAGCTGGATTTCGAAGAGAACCTGAAGATCGTTCGCGACTGCGTGAAATACAACAAGCGCATCATCTTCCCGTCCACCTCAGAAGTGTACGGCATGTGCGACGACAAAGAGTTCGACGAAGACCATTCGCGCCTGATCGTCGGGCCAATCAACAAACAGCGCTGGATCTACTCGGTCTCCAAACAGCTGCTGGATCGGGTGATCTGGGCTTACGGCGCTAAAGAAGGCCTGAAGTTCACGCTGTTCCGTCCATTCAACTGGATGGGGCCGCGCCTGGATAACCTGGACGCTGCGCGTATCGGCTCTTCCCGTGCCATCACCCAGCTGATCCTCAATCTGGTGGAAGGTTCGCCGATCAAACTGATGGACGGCGGCGCGCAGAAACGTTGCTTCACCGACATCAACGACGGCATCGAAGCGCTGTTCCGCATCATCGAGAACCGCGACGGCCTGTGCGACGGCCAGATCGTCAACATCGGCAACCCGACCAACGAAGCGAGCATCCGCGAGCTGGCGGAAATGCTGCTGGAAAGCTTCAACAACCACCCGCTGCGCGACCGCTTCCCGCCGTTTGCCGGCTTCAAGGACGTTGAGAGCAGCAGCTACTACGGTAAAGGTTACCAGGACGTCGAGCACCGCACGCCGAGCATCAAGAACGCTCACCGCCTGCTGGGCTGGCAGCCGACCATCGAGATGAAGCAAACCGTCGCCGATACGCTGGACTACTTCCTGCGCACTACCGTTCAGGAAGGGAACGATGCATGAAGAAAGTCGGTCTGCGGGTTGATGTAGATACCTTCAGCGGCACCCGTGAAGGGGTGCCGCAGTTGCTGGACCTGTTCGACAAGTACGACATTCAGGCCAGCTTCTTCTTCAGCGTGGGACCGGACAACATGGGGCGCCATCTTTGGCGCCTTTTGCGTCCGAAATTTCTGTGGAAAATGCTGCGTTCGAACGCCGCCTCGCTGTACGGCCTGGACATTCTGCTGGCCGGCACCGCCTGGCCGGGGCGCAACATTTCACGCGCGTTGGGGCCGCTGATGAAGCGCACCGCCGAAGCCGGTCATGAAGTCGGGCTGCACGCCTGGGATCACCAGGGGTGGCAGGCCAAGGTCGGCAAGTGGAGCGAGGCGCAGCTGACCGAACAAGTGCAGCTGGGCGTCGATGCCCTGAGCGCCAGCACCGGCCAGCCGGTGAAATGCTCCGCCGTGGCGGGCTGGCGTGCCGATACGCGCGTGCTGGAGGTCAAGCAACGCTTCGGCTTCCATTACAACAGCGATTGCCGCGGCACCCATCCGTTCCGTCCGGTGCTGAGCGACGGGCGTCACGGCACGGTGCAGATCCCGGTGACGTTGCCGACCTTCGACGAAGTGATCGGCAGCGAAGTCAGCATGGCCGACTTCAACGACTACATTCTGCGCGCCATCGAGAACGATCGCGGCGTGCCGGTGTACACCATTCACACCGAAGTGGAAGGCATGTCGCAAGCGGCGATGTTCGAACAGTTATTGCAACGCGCACGGCAGCAGGGCATCGAATTCTGTCCGCTTGGCGCGCTGTTACCACAAGATTTGGCGTCACTGCCGTTGGGCCGCATCAAGCGTGCTCCTTTCCCCGGCCGCGAAGGTTGGCTGGGCTGTCAAACCGATGTGAAGGACGTTACATGAAGGCGCTAAAAGGATCCTGGGCCATTCTGCTGGCCGTTTTTTTTGCTCTGGTTTACCTGATCCCGCTTAACGGCCGCCTGCTGTGGCAGCCGGACGAGACGCGTTATGCCGAGATCAGCCGTGAAATGCTGCAGCGCGGCGATTGGGTTGTGCCGCACCTGCTGGGGCTGCGCTACTTCGAAAAGCCGGTGGCGGGTTACTGGTTCAATAACATCAGCCAGTGGCTGTTCGGCGAAAACAACTTTGCGGTGCGCTTCGGCTCGGTGTTCAGCACCGGCATGACCGCACTGCTGGTGTTCGCGCTGGCGATGCTGATGTGGCGCAATGCGCGCCGCGCCAGCCTGGCGGCGCTGATTTTCCTGTCGATGGTGCTGGTGTTCAGCATCGGCACCTACAGCGTGCTGGATCCGATGATCTCGCTGTGGCTGGCGGCGGCGATGGTCAGCTACTACCTGACGCTGAAAGCCACTTCGGTCAAAGGCAAGCTGGGCGCCTACGCGCTGCTGGGCTTGGCCTGCGGCATGGGCTTTATGACCAAGGGCTTCCTGGCGCTGGCGGTGCCGGTGATCGCGGTGATCCCGATCGTCATCCAGCAACGTCGCATCAAGGATCTGCTGTGCTACGGCCCGGTGGCGATCGTGACCGCTACGTTGCTCAGCCTGCCGTGGGCGCTGGCGATCGCGCAACGCGAACCCGATTTCTGGAATTACTTCTTCTGGGTCGAACATATTCAGCGTTTCGCCGAAGATAACGCCCAGCACAAGGCGCCGTTCTGGTATTACCTGCCGATCCTGCTGGCGGCGGTGCTGCCGTGGCTGGCGCTGCTGCCCGGTGCGCTGCTCAAGGGCTGGCGCGAACGCGTACAGCGCCCGGAGCTGTTCTTCCTGCTGAGCTGGGCGATGATGCCGCTGATCTTCTTCAGCATCGCCAAAGGCAAGCTGCCGACCTACATTCTGCCGTGCATGGCGCCGCTGGCGCTGCTGATGACCGCCTATGCGGAAGACTACGCCGCCACCCTGCGCGCCAGACTGTTCAAGGCCAATGCCTGGCTGAACGGCCTGTTCGGGCTGATCGGCATCGTGGCGCTGGTGGTGTTGAGCGCCGGCCTGCTGCCGAAAGCCCATCTGTTTACCGCGCAAGAGTGGCCGAAGGTGGTGCTCGGCCTGATCGCCTTCGGCGGCTGGCTCCTGTTCGCGCTGGTTTCCGCACGCGATAACGGCCGTCAATGGCGCTGGGCGGCGGCCTGCCCGGTATTGCTGTGCCTGGTGATCGGCTACGCCATCCCGCAACAGGTGACCGATTCCAAGCTGCCGCAGAACTTCGCGCGCGCCACGATGGCCGAGCTGGGCGACAGCCGTTACGTGCTGACCGACAGCGTCGGGGTAGCGGCCGGTTTGGCCTGGGAACTGAAGCGTAGCGACGTGCTGATGTACAGCCAGAAAGGCGAGGTAGCTTATGGTCTGGAGTATCCGGACGCCAAAGGCCACCTGATCAGCGACGCCGACTTCCCGCAGTGGCTGGCGCAGGCGCGCAAACAGGGGAATGTGTCCCTGGTGCTGCAGCTGTCCCGTGGCGAAGCGCTGCCGCAGGAACTGCCTGCCGCAGACAAGGTAGATCGTATGAATCGCCTGGTGCTGATGTGGTATAAACAGCAACCATGATGGGTTTTCTGTTGGTGATTGTGGTCAGCCTGCTCACCTGCGGTGGGCAGCTGTGCCAGAAGCAGGCGGCGCACTGTTGGGAGCGGGCGGACGAAGCGCGGCTGAAGCAGACGCTGCGTTGGCTGGCGCTGGCGGTGCTGCTGCTGGGGCTGGGCATGGCGGTGTGGCTCAATGTGCTGCAACGCCTGCCGCTCAGCCTGGCTTACCCGATGCTCAGCCTGAACTTCGTGATGGTGACGCTGGCGGCGCGCTGGCTGTTTCATGAGCCGACGACCGTGCGCCACTGGTGTGGCGTAGCGTCGATTATGTTGGGGATCCTGCTGATGAGCGTGCATTCATGAGGGGCTATGCCTGGGGCGCCGCCAGCGTGTTGCTGGTGACGCTGGCGCAGTTGCTGATGAAGTGGGGCATGGTGCAAATCCCGCTGATGTCGTTCGCCGACGTCTCGTTGGCGTTGATCGGCGACTACTGGCTGCCGCTTCTGGCGGTGGGCGGCGGCATCTTCGGTTATGCGCTGTCGATGCTGTGTTGGTTCTTTGCGCTGCGCCACCTGCCGTTAAACCGCGCTTATCCTCTGCTGAGCGTCAGCTACGCGCTGGTCTATCTGGCGGCGGTGATCCTGCCGTGGTTTAACGAATCCGCTACACTGCTGAAAACGTTGGGCACGCTGTTTATTCTGTTCGGCGTCTGGCTGATTAACAGCAAATCCGAGACAAAATCGCCGGAATAGGGTCAAAACCGGCGAGCCTGCTATTATCTCCCTCATGGCGCTTGCCTTTTTCCCCGTGCGGGAGATAAATTAACGCCAAATAGCGCTCTCCTTACGTGGTGCCGGCTTCGCCTCGCAGGCGGTGGTGGTGTGCCGATTGGCATAATGCGGCAGCGTGTTCAATGAAGGAATATTATGCGGATGCGTGTGTGGTTTTTATTAGCCAGTTTGATCCTCGCCGGCTGCAGCAGCCATGCGCCGCCGCCGAGCGGCCGCCTGGCGGACTCTATCGTGGTGGTGGCCCAGCTCAACGAGCAACTGCGTCAGTGGTACGGTACGCCATACCGTTACGGCGGCCTGGATCGCGGCGGCGTAGATTGTTCCGGCTTTGTTTACCGCACGTTCCGCGATCGTTTCGACATGCAGCTGCCGCGTTCGACCGAAGAGCAAACCTCGCTGGGCACCAAGGTTTCGCGTGATGAGCTGATGCCGGGCGACCTGGTGTTTTTCAAAACCGGCGGCGGTGAGAACGGCCTGCACGTCGGCATTTACGATACCAACGACCAATTTATCCACGCGTCGACCAGCCGCGGAGTGATCCGCTCCTCGCTCGATAACGTCTACTGGAAGCGGGTATACTGGCAGGCGCGACGCATTTAGCCTTAACCTATTGATTTGGTGTATCATGGCGGCATCACGTGTTTTGAACGGTGCCTGCCATGAACAGCCTGCGTTTATTGATCTCCGATTCCTACGATCCCTGGTTTAACCTGGCGGTGGAAGAGTGCATCTTCCGCGAGATGACCACGCAAAAAATCCTCTTTCTGTGGCGCAATGCCGAAACGGTGGTGATTGGCCAGTCGCAGAACCCGTGGAAAGAGTGCAACACCCGGCGCATGGAGCAGGACGGCATTCGGCTGGCGCGGCGCAGCAGCGGCGGTGGGGCGGTATTTCACGACCTGGGCAACACCTGTTTTACCTTTATGGCCGGCAAACCGGGTTACGACAAAAGCGTCTCGACCGACATCATTCTGCAAGCGCTGCGGCAGCTGGGCGTCACGGCCGGCGCGTCGGGGCGCAACGATCTGGTGATGGAAACCGCCGACGGGCCGCGCAAAATATCCGGCTCGGCCTATCGAGAAACCCAGGACCGTGGTTTCCACCACGGCACGCTGCTGCTGAACGCCGATCTGGAGCGGCTGGCAGACTACCTCAATCCCGATCCCAAAAAGCTGCAGGCCAAGGGCATCACTTCGGTGCGTTCGCGCGTCGCCAATTTGGCGGAGTTTTTGCCGGGTATCAGCCATGAGCAGGTGTGCGAAGCCATCGTGCAGGCCTTTTTTGCCCACTATGGCGAGACGGCCGAGCCGGAGATCATTTCGCCGGACGTATTCCCCGATTTGCCCGATTTTGCCGCGCAGTTCGCCAAACAGAGCAGTTGGGAATGGAATTTCGGCAAGGCGCCGGCGTTCAGTCATCTGCTTAACGAGCGCTTCGTCTGGGGCGGCGTGGATCTGTTCTTCGACGTGGAGAAGGGAACGATTGTTCGCGCGCAGGTGTTCACCGACAGCCTGAATCCCGCCCCGCTGCAGCGGCTGGCGGAAGCGCTGGTGGGCTGCGCGTATCGCAGCGAGCCCGTTGCCGCTTGCTGCGATCGGCTCATGGCGGATTATCCGCAACAGGCGGCGGAATTGACCGAACTGCGGCAATGGCTGAGCGAAACGATCCGTTAGCCGGTATGGGATGGTGAAGGGGATGAGCGTGCTCATCCCTTTTTTTATCGCTGAAATCGACGTTTCGCAGGGGCGTAGCGCAGATTTTCTGAAAATCAAGGTGGGCATTTTTTTACGTTTTCAATGCTGAGAATAACGGGCGGAATTGATGTGTTATTAAATTTAATCAGTCATCGTTAACGGCAGGAAAAATCGGCGTTACGGCAGAAAGATTATTTTACTTTATTTAAGATTTTTCTTAAATAAAACAACGGAGATAAGTCAAATTTAGCCCGTCATCCAATCCACTTAAGCCAAATACCTTTTCATATCACGCGTTGGGCGAGAAAGGTGGCATAAGTTCAGCTGCTTTTCTTTTGCGCCTTTCGCGATTGTCGTATAGCTTTAATCTATCAATTAAATGATATTTCATGGGTATTTGCATTGATATTTCCGATTAATCCCAGAAGGATTGATCGATAAAATATATTGATATACGATGATACGCTAGCCATTCATCCTGTGGCATTAAAATGAACATCCAACTCGAAGCTGACTTTATTAGTAGCTATGTTTTTCAACCTGTTTACTCAATGGAGGGCAGGCTGTTGGCGGTGGAAATGTTGAGCCGTTTCAACAGTCTCGACGGTGATTTAGCCATGCCGGCCGAAATTGGGATTAATTTATTGGCGCCTGAACAAAGGATTGAGTTATTTAATGAGCAATTGAAACTTGCGGAGCGGCACGCGGGCTGGTTTACCGGTAACAGCGTGCAGTTGACCATCAATATCGAAGAAACCATCGTCGAACTTATTCTTTCCGATCCGGCATTGTGCCAATGGATCAGGCAATATCCTTTTATTGCATTCGAAATGAGTGAGAGTTTTCCGAATCTTTCGGCCGGGAAGAACAACCCGAACGTGCAGCGATTAAGCGAAATGTTTACGCTGTGGCTCGATGATTTCGGTTCCGGTAAAGCCACCTTGACCGCGCTGTATGATGGTTTGTTTGACTATGTAAAGATAGACAAGCGTTTTTACTGGCAGCTGTTTACCCATCAGGGGTATGACGTGGTCATCGACTCGTTGTTAAAGAATATCAACCTGTTGTGTAAAGGCGTGATCGTCGGAGGAATAGAGAAAAAAGAGTACTTTAATAAACTCAGATACGCCGGTGTTTTAGGCCTGCAAGGTTTTTTATGGCCCAGCGTTGGTGTGGATAATCTGCAAACTTTGCTGGCGAAGCCCAGCGAGTTCAATAATTAAGAAGTGATATAAAAAACTACACACAATGAGGTAAATAATGCGCGGGGTGATGTTTGCCGTGATTCCGTCGCCGTTATTCGCCATCGTTTTTTGGCTGATGACACCGTTTTGTCAGCCCACGTTAAACCGCGTTTCCTCCGTCAGGTGGAAACGCCAAACTCCCCGCATCCGTCCTGGCGACAGGAGGATGCGTTCTCCCTGCATTCCTTCGGTGTTAATCCGCCCGTCCAGGCTCTACACTACGCTGAAACGGAGGGCCTATGCCGCAGTTCGATAACGCTTACTACCAACAGTTACCCGGTTTCTACACCGCCCTGAACCCGACGCCGCTCAAGGATGCGCGCCTGCTGTACCACAGCGAGCCGCTGGCGCGCGAGCTGGGGCTGGATGAAAGTTGGTTTACCCAGGATAAAACCCCCATTTGGGCGGGAGAAACGCTGCTGCCCGGCATGCAGCCGTTGGCGCAGGTGTACAGTGGCCACCAGTTTGGCGTCTGGGCCGGGCAGCTGGGGGATGGCCGCGGCATTTTACTGGGCGAACAGGTCCTGGCGGACGGCAGCCACCGCGACTGGCACCTGAAGGGCGCCGGGCTGACGCCATATTCGCGTATGGGGGACGGCCGCGCGGTGCTGCGTTCGGTGATCCGCGAGTTTCTGGCCTCTGAGGCGCTGCACCATTTGGGGATCCCGACCACCCGAGCGCTGACCATCGTGACCAGCCGCCAGCCGGTGTTCCGCGAGCAGCCGGAACGCGGCGCCATGCTGATGCGGGTGGCGGAAAGCCACGTGCGCTTCGGCCACTTCGAACACTTTTACTACCGCAAACAGCCGGAGCAGGTGCGGCAGTTGGCGGATTTCGTCATTGCCCGTCACTGGCCGCAGCTGCAGGATCAGGCTGAACGTTACCTGCTGTGGTTTACCGACGTGGTGGAACGGACGGCGCGCCTGATCGCCCATTGGCAAACCGTCGGTTTCGCTCACGGCGTGATGAACACCGACAACATGTCGATTCTCGGCATCACCATTGACTACGGCCCTTACGGCTTCCTCGATGACTATCAGCCCGGTTATATCTGCAATCACTCCGACCATCAGGGGCGTTACGCCTTCGACAATCAGCCGGCGGTGGCGCTGTGGAACCTGCATCGCCTGGCGCAGACCCTGTCGGGGCTGATGACCACTGAACAGCTGCAGCAGGCGCTGGCGGCGTATGAACCGGCGCTGATGCGCGCCTACGGCGAACAGATGCGCGCTAAACTCGGCTTCTTCACGCCGACGGCGCAGGACAATGACGTGCTCACCGGGCTGTTGAGCCTGATGGCGCAGGAAGGGCGGGACTATACCCGCACGTTCCGCCTGTTGAGCGACACTGAACAGCAACAGGCGCAGTCGCCGCTGCGCGACGAGTTTATCGACCGCGCGGCGTTCGATTCCTGGTATCAGCAGTATCGTCAGCGTTTGCAGCAGGAGCAGGTGAGCGATGAGGAACGGCAACGGGCGATGAAGGCGGTGAACCCGCGCCTGATCCTGCGCAACTATCTGGCGCAGCAGGCGATTGAAGACGCGGAGCAAGACGACGTGGGCCGTTTGCAGCGGTTGCATCAGGCCCTGCTGCGGCCGTTCGACGATGCGCCGGAATATGACGATCTCGCCGTGCTGCCGCCGGACTGGGGCAAACATCTGGAGATTTCCTGCTCCAGCTGAGATGAAAAAAGGGCGCTTAATGGCGCCCTTGACGTTATTGACGCAGGTAGACCTGCGGCAGCGACACTTCGGGATGATGCACCACGCCGAGATCGGCCTGATACCAGCGGGTGAGGATCTCCGTCTGCAACACCTCCTGCGGCGTGCCGCTCGCCACCAGACGCCCCTGATGCAGCAGCAGGATCCTATCGGCGTACAGCGCGGCCAGATTAAGATCGTGCAGCACGCAGCAGACGCCCAGCGGCTGTTGGCGCGTCAGCGAGCGCAGCAGGCGCAGGGTGTGCTGCTGGTGGTACAGATCCAGCGCCGAGGTCGGCTCGTCGAGAAATAGCCAGGCGGGAGACGGCTGCGGTTGCCACAGCTGCGCCAACACCCGCGCCAGCTGTACCCGCTGCTGTTCGCCGCCGGACAGTTGGCGGTAGTCGCGCTGCGCCAGCGCCAGGCAGTCGGTCTGCGCCATCACCTGTTGGATCGCCTGATGCTCGTCGCGTTTGCCGTGCGGCGCCCGCCCCATGCTGACCACTTCCTCCACGCTGAACGGAAACGCCAGATCGCTGTACTGGCGCATCACGGCTCGGACTTTGGCCAACTGCTGCGGCGCCCACTGTTCCAGCGGGCGATCAAGCAGGCGACATTCGCCGCAGTCCGGCGTCAAATAGCCGGTCAGCAAGCGCAGCAGCGTCGATTTGCCGGCGCCGTTAGGGCCGATAATCGCCACCATTTCGCCGCCGGCGAGGCTGAGCGAAACGTCGTTGATCAAGCGGCGCGCACCGAGGCTGTAGCGCAGCTCTCGGGCCGTCAGGCAGGCGGCGTTATCCACCGGTTCGCTCCCGCTGGCGCATCACCAGCCACAAGAAGTAAGGACCGCCGATCAGGCTGGTCATCAACCCCACCGGCATTTCGGCCGGCGCCACCAGCGTGCGCGCCAGCGTATCGCTGACCAGCAGCAGACAGGCGCCGCCCAGCGCGGAGCAGGGCAGCAGCCAGCGGTGATCGCCGCCGAGGCGCATGCGCACCAGATGCGGCACCACCAAACCGACAAAGCCGATCACGCCGCTCATCGCTACCGCCGCGCCGATCAGCAAGGCGCTCAGCAACAGCAGCTGCAGCTTGGCGCGCTGGACGTTCACCCCGAGGTAGTGGGCCTCTTCGTCCCCCAGCTGCAACAGGTTCAGCCGGCGCGCCTGCAGCAGCGTCAGCAGCGCCGTAGGCAGGATCAGCGAGGCGGAAACCGCCAGCGTCGGCCACTGTGACTGGCTGAGGCTGCCCATCATCCACAGCGAGAACTGGCGCAGCTGTTGATCGCTGCTGACGTAAGAGAGCACGCCGATGGCCGCCATGCACAGGGCGTTGATGGCGATGCCCGCCAGCAGCAGCCGCGACAGATTGCCGTGCCCGCTGCGGCTGATGCCGTAGATCAATAGCGATACCAGCAGGCTGCCGAGGAACGCCGCCAGCATATGGCCGTACAGTGCGATCGTCACCGGCAACGCCAGCGGCATCACGATGAACAGAGCGACAAACAGCGCGCCGCCGCTGCTGATGCCCAGCAGGCTCGGATCCGCCAGCGGGTTGCGGAACAGCCCCTGCATCACCGCACCGGATACCGCCAGCGCGCAGCCGATCACCACCGCCAGCAGCACGCGCGGCAGGCGGATGTTCAACCAGATGTGCCAGGCGGCATCGCTGAAAGGTTCGCGCCACAGGGTGCGAAACGACAGCGTCAGCGCGCCCAGGTTGGCGGCGACCAGCGCCAGCAGCGTCAGCAACACCAGCAGACCGATGATGGCCAGCTGAGGCGAGGTGCGACAGCGCATTACTTTTGCTCCGCCGCGTGGCGCAGTTTGGCCAGCGCCGCCGGCGTTTCCAGACCGAAGCCCAGCAGCGCCATGTCATCGACGATCAGCACGCGGCGCTGCTTGCCCGCCGGCGTCAACGCCAGGCCCGGCAGCGTCCACAACTGCTGTTCGCCGCCGAGGGTGCGCACGCCGTCGGTAGTGACCAGCAACAGGTCCGGCGCGCTGGCGATGACGCCTTCCTGCGACAGCGGACGGTAGCGGTCAAAGCCCTGCATGGCGTTTTTCAGGCCGGCGGCGGCAATCACTGCGTCGGCGGCGGTGTGTTGCCCGGCGGCCATCGGCGTAATGCCGCCGTGGCTCATCACGAACAGCACTTTGATCGGCAGCGGGGAGGTATCGACCGCCGCCAGCTGTTGTCGATAGCGCTCGCTCAGCTGTTTGCCTTGCTCAACGCGCTGCAGCGCGGCGGCGATCGTAGCGATTTTCTGCGGCACCGCCTGCAGGGTGGTGTCACCCGGCACGCTGACCACGTTGACGCCGCTGTCCGCCAGCTGTTTGAGCACCAGCGCCGGCTGTGCCAGCTCGGTTGTCAGCACCAGCGTCGGCTTCAGCGCCAAAATGCCTTCGGCGTTCAGCTGGCGCATATAGCCGACGTCCGGCAGCTTTTTCACCGCTTCCGGATGCAGACTGGTGCTGTCGCGGGCGATCACTTCGTCGCCGGCGCCGAGCGCGAAGGCGATTTCCGTCACGTCGCCGCCGATCGAGACGATGCGCTGCGCCGCCGCAGCGGTGAGCGGCAGCGCCAGCGCCATCATCAACGCCAGGCGGCGGATCAAGGAAGATTTCATGCGGCGATGTCCTTGGCGGCGAGCGCGGCAACCTGCTCGCGCCACTGGGTTTGTTCCGGCTGCCCTTCGGTACGCTGGCCATACAGCTGCGCAATCTGCGTGCCATCGGCGGCGAACAACTCCAGGCTGGTGACGATGCCGTCTTTGGTCGGTTTGCGGGTGATCCAGCTTTCGGCGATGGCGTCTTCGATCAGGTGCAGCGTGAAGCGGCGGTTGAACACGTTGATCCAGCCTTCCTGCGGCATCAAACGTTCGATCTGGCCGGTGAAGATCTGCACGCAGCCGCGGTTGCCGACGAAGATCATGATCTCGTTCTGCTGCTGCTGCGCCGCTTCCAGCAGCTGCGACAGGGCGCTGTTGTCCACCTGATAGGCCAGATCGTCGCCGACGGCGCGGAACGCCTGCTGGCGCGTCAGTTTGTTGCGGCTGAGCAGTTGGAAGAACTGGTGAACGTCGGTCATCGCACGCCATTCACCGTCGATTTTGGCATGATCCTGCGTCGTTTCATCCGCGGTGCTCGCCTCGGCGGGCTGCAGCGCCAGCGCCGGATTTTCTTCGCTCAGGTGGCGTTCCACCAGTGCCATCCAGGCCGGCAGATCGGTCTCTTCGGTGGTGTAGACCTTGTGCAGCGCATCGCCCTGTTGGTCGAAGAACTGGATGCTGTGGCGCACGCCGCGCTTGTTGGTTTCGCTCATGGCGAAAACGCTGGTCCAGTGGTTGAGGAACAGGCGCAGATCCAGCTCGCGCGGGTTGAGGATCAGCCCGGCGTGGCCGTTGAGGTGCTGGTTGCGGTAGCGGCCCATCTGCTCATGCACCGCATAGCTGTTGCGGGTGATGGACTTGGTGACGCCGACCTGCTCAAGCTCGGTCAGCAGGGTGCGCGCGTCGGCCTGCAGGCGGCGAGTGTCGTGGCCGACGCGGGCGTGCGTTAGCTCTGCTTCGCTGACGCCGAGGATCGCCGCCAGATCGCGGGCGTATTTGCCGGGGTGATCGATTTTAGCCTGTTGGTAGCGTTCGTATAGGGTATTGCTCATGCGGAATTCTCCTGCGCTGTAATGCGAACGGCGGACAACCGGGTTGTCCGCCAGATAGTCAAATGATTACCACTGGTAGCTGACCAGCAGTTTGGCGTTGCGGCCATCCTGCGGGACGCCCTGCGGCGAGTAATATTCTTTGTCGAAGGCATTGCCCAGCACCACGGTGGTGGTCATGCCCTGCAGCCGATCGCGGCCCTTGTAGCTCAGATAGAAATCGTTGACGCCGTAGCCACCTTGCTCCGGCATCCCCGTTTGTACGCGGGTGGCGCGTTCGGCGAAAGTGGCGACCCAGCCGGCGGACAGACCGGTTTCGCCCAGCGGCACGTCCAGCGAGCTGGTGACGGTATCCGGGCTGATGTCGGCCAGCCAATCGCCGCTTTTCGCGTTCAATTCGCCATTGCGAGACTTGTCCTTGCCGCGTGTGCGGTTGTAAGCCAGATCCCAGTTAAACCACTTGGTCTGGTAGTTCAGCGAGGTGTCCCAACCCCAAATCTTGGCGCGAGAGATATTCGCTGAGGCGGTCTGCGTACGAGTGACATACATGAAGATGTAGTCTTTGGCGTCGGTATCGAAGTAACTGGCCTTGAATTGCAGGCTGTCATCCGCCAGCAGCAGGTCGTCGAAGCGCAGGCCGAAACCGGCTTCGGTGGTGCTGGTGGTTTCCGGCCGCAGATTCGGATTAGGCACCCAATAGTTACCGGGGAAGTGGCGCGAATCGTTGTACATCTCGCCCATGGTCGGAGCACGGAAGGCCTGGGAATAGGAGCCGAACAGCATCAGCCAGTCGGTCGGCGAGTAGCTCAGGGCGCCGCGGGACGACCATTTGTCGGCCTTGACGTCTTCGTGGCCTTGGCTGCTGCCTTTGTAATCGTCGTAGCGCGTGCCGGCCAGCACGGTGATCGGAATGTCGCGCAGCGTGATTTCATCCTGCAGCCAGCCGGAGGCGAAGTTGATCTTGGCCTGCGGGAAGCTGGTGGTGGCACCGCCCGGCTGCTGTTTCTGTTCATAGACCTCGGAGCCGTAGGTCAGCAGGTGTGACGCAAAGCTGTCGGCGAACAGACGCGTGCGGTTTTCCAGCTTGCCGCCGTTGGTGGTCTGCTTGCGGAATTCGTCGGTCGCGCCGGCGTTGTGCGCATTGATTTTGACTTCCGAGGTGTACAGTTTCGCGGTGGCGTCCAGCCAATCCTGGCCGACCGGCTTGAGCTTATAGCTCAGAGCGGCATCGCGCTGGATGGTGGAGCGGTTGGTCATCGGGTTGCCGCTCGAGCTGCCCGGCGTCTGCGGGTTTTTCGGTTCCTGGGCGCTGTTGTTGTAATAGCGCAGATCGCCGCTCAATGACTGATTGTCGTCGATTTTCCAGGTGCCTTTGGCCAGCACGTTGCTGATGGTTTCGTCGTTTGGCGCATCGAAGCCGTTGCCCTGACGCAGATTGCCGACGTCGCGGGTGCCGAACGACAGCAGGCCGTCGAGGTTATCGGTCTTGCCGTAAGCGCTGGCGCCCATGCCCAGGCTGTGATCGCCGGTGCCGGCGGTGCCGTAGACGCGGAACCCGGTATCGTGGCCCGGCAGCAGCAGATCGGCGGCATCGACGGTCTCGTAGGCGATGACGCCGCCCAGTGCGCCGCTGCCGTACAGCAACGCAGAGGGGCCGCGCACGATTTCAATGCGCTTGACCAGCGCCGGATCGAGGAAGGTGCCGCCGATGTGGCCGGTATCGGTACCCTGGCGGATGCCGTCGACCAGCGTCAGCACGCCGTTTTTGCCGTAGCCGCGCATCGTTACGTCCTGACCGTTGCTGCGCCCGGTGCCGTTGACGGTGATGCCCGGCACGCGGCGCAGCATATCGGCGGCCGAGGTGGCAGTCTGGCTTTCCGGCGAGTTGCCTTCGATGACCGTGACCATCATCGGCGCTTCAAAGCTGCTGCGTTGGTTACCGGTGGCGACCACCGTCATGGTCTCGTCGGCGGCTTTGGCTTTTTTAGCCGGCGCCGCGTTGGAAGAGGATGTTGTGCTGGTGTTTTGTGCCAAGGCCACCGTAGGCAGAGCGCAGGCAATCGCCAGACTCAAAGCGGAAAAACGCAGCCGGGTGGAAAATGTCAGAGGCATGGTGCAACTCTCCGTATGTAATAAAACATATCAATAGATTTGCTGGCTGCCTGGATCAAAAGATCGGGGTGGCTGGCGTTTGAGGATTCTGTGGTTATTTGGTCAGGATCAATTTCCCGGCTTTGGTCTGCCGTAGCTGATAGCGCTGGCCCTGATGGGTAATGAACGCGATGCCGTCGGTGCCGAGCAGCTGTGCGCTGTCGTAGCTGGGCGGCGCGTTTGCGCTGTGCTCGGTCGGGGCCGCGGCGGCGGGGGTAGGCGTGTTGGCAGTATCCATCATCATTGTGCTTATAAAACAGACCATTAAATGGTAATTAATATCAAACTGAGAATCATTATCATGTGAAGGAAAGGTTACATCAAGGAAAATTTTCTTACCGATGGAACCTTTTTGTCGAACGGACATCTGGCGGCGGGCCGAGCGCACTCGGCCCGTAAAAAAGGGGCGTTATTTCAGCAGGGTTTCGATGCGGTCAAACAGACGTTCGGGCTTGGTGATCGGCGCAAAGCGCGTGACGCGCTGGCCGTCGGCGGTAAGCAGAAACTTGGTGAAATTCCACTTGATGCGGCGGCTACCCAAAATGCCGGGCGCCAGGCGTTTCAGCTCATTGAACAGCGGGTGCGCGCCGGGGCCGTTAACGTCTATCTTGCTGAACAGCGGGAAACTGACGCCGTAGTTGAGGCTGCAAAAGTTGGCGATCTCCAGCGGGCTGCCCGGCTCCTGAGAACCAAACTGGTTGCAGGGGAAGCCGAGCACCACCAAGCCGCGTTCGCGATAGTATTGCCACAAATTTTCCAGCCCGCGGTATTGCGGGGTGAAGCCGCACTTGCTGGCGGTGTTGACCACCAGGTAAGCGCGCGCCGGGAAATCGCCCAGCGTTTTTTGCTCGCCCTGCAGCGTGACGCAGGGGATGGATAACAGAGAGTGAATCATGCCGGGGCTCCAGGTGCGTTTCGGCGGGTGCAAAGAGGTTGCAATCAGTATAGATGAGCGGGGCGGGAGGGATAAAGCCGGGGCGAAGCCCCGGCCTAGGTTGCGTCAGAAACGGCTATCGACCGCATCCGCCAGCATCGCCAGCAGCTGTTCGCTGTCGGACCAGCTCAGGCAAGGATCGGTGATCGACTGGCCATAGGTCAGCGGCTGGCCGGCGACGATTTTCTGCGTGCCTTCCACCAGGAAGCTTTCCGCCATCACGCCGGTGATGGCGGCGGAGCCGGCGCGGATCTGTTGGCAAACGTTGTCGGCCACTTCCAGCTGGCGGCGGTGCATCTTCTGGCAGTTGCCGTGGCTGAAGTCGATCACCAGGTGCTCCGGCAGATCGAACTCGCGCAGGCTGTCGCAGGCGGTAGCGATGTCGCTGGCGTGGTAGTTCGGCGTTTTGCCACCGCGCATGATGATGTGGCCATACGGGTTGCCGCTGGTCTGGTAGATGGTCATCTGGCCATGTTTGTCCGGCGACAGGAACATGTGCCCGGCGCGCGCCGCACGAATGGCGTCGATGGCGATGCGGGTGTTGCCGTCGGTGCCGTTTTTGAAGCCGACCGGGCAGGAGAGCGCCGAGGCCATTTCACGGTGGATCTGGCTTTCGGTGGTGCGTGCGCCGATGGCACCCCAGCTGATGAGATCGGCGATGTATTGGCCGACCACCATGTCCAGGAATTCGGTGGCGGTCGGCAGGCCGAGCTGGTTCACTTCCAGCAGCAGGCGGCGCGCCATTTCGATGCCGCGGTTGACCTGGAAGGTGCCGTCCAGCGCCGGATCGGAGATCAGGCCTTTCCAGCCGACGACGGTGCGCGGTTTTTCGAAGTAGGTGCGCATCACGATTTCCAGACGATCCTGGTAGCGTTCGCGCAGGGCGTTCAGCCGGCCGGCGTAATCGACGGCGGCGTCGAGATCGTGGATGGAGCAGGGGCCGATCACCACCAACAGGCGGCGGTCTTCACCGGTGAGGATTTTTTCAATGCGTTTTCGTGACGCTGTCACGTTATCGGCGACGGCCGCCGAGATCGGCAGCTTGTCTGCCAACGCTTGCGGCGTGACGAGGCTGTCGATGCGCGCGGTCCGCAGTTCATCTGTTTTGTACATGTTGTTCCCTGGAAACTGTTCTTCTCTGCGGCAGGAGTGCCGGGAAGTGATGGCGATCACAATAACGCAAAAAGCGCTGAATTCAACCGTAGAGATTGCGTTCTGTTGATCAAAGCCGCGAAAAAAAGCACAAAAAAATCAGCTGCTGCTGAAATAAACGGCAGGCGGCGGGGCGCGACGGCCCCGCGAGGAAAAGATCAGAACATGCGGCGGCTCATGCCGAGGATATCGAGGATTTTGGTGGAGATCTCTTCGACCGAATAGTTGGTGGTATTGAGATAGCGGATCTGGTTTTTGCGGAACAGCGCCTCGACCTCGGCGATCTCCATGCGGCACTGGCGCAATGAGGCGTAGCGGCTGTTTTCGCGCCGCTCTTCGCGGATCGCCGCCAGGCGCTCCGGATCGATGGTCAGGCCGAATAATTTATGCTGAAACGGTTTCAGCGAAGCCGGCAGGTGCAAATTGTCCATATCGTCGGCGATAAACGGATAGTTGGCGGCGCGGATGCCGAACTGCATCGCCAGATAGAGGCTGGTAGGGGTTTTGCCGCAGCGCGACACGCCGAGCAGGATCACCTGCGCCTGATCGAGGTTGCGCAGCGAAATGCCGTCATCGTGCGCCAGGGTATAGTCGATGGCGGCGATGCGCGCATCATACTTGCCGAGGTTGCTGGCGGTCAGGCCGTGGGTGCGGTTCGGCACCGGCGTCGGTTCTACGTCCAGCTCGCCCTGCAGCGGGCCGACCAGCGCCTGCACGATATCCTGGCAAAAGCCCTGGCTCTGGACGATCACATCTCGCACTTCCGGCGAGATGATGGAGTAAAACACCAGCGGCCGCACGCCGGTTTCATTATAGATATCATCGATTTGTTGGCGAACTGCGCGTGCGCGGGCCTCGGTTTCGACAAACGGCAAGGTGTACGTGGTCGCCGTGACCGGGAACTGCGACAGCACCGCGTGCCCCAGCACTTCGGCAGTGATCGCCGTACCATCCGAAATATAAAAAACGCTTCTTTCCACCCGAGGCTCCTTACCTGAGAACGGTGTTCCTGCTGTCATCACTGCCAATATCATGAGCCGCAGACGATTCGCCGGTAAAGGGGCGAGGGAAAAAATTGTGACGGCGGGGCGGTAAACCGCCTTGCGGCGGCGCGTGAAGAAAAGTGCATTTTGACGACGGTAAAAATCGTGGCGCAGCGACGCTTTTCGATCCGAAACGCAAATTTGCCGCTATTTTCACCAAAAACGGTAGCGTTTGCGTGGTCATTAAAACAGAAGTTTAAAAAGAACGTAATTTGTTGAGAACTAAGCTTTTCGTGCGATTGGGAACGGTTCCCAGGCAAATCAGCCGGTTAGGACATTCTCTTAAAAACCACTTTCTTCAGTGGGTTGATCGATTCACCTTTCCATTTTCCCCAGATCAGTGTGCTAGTCTGATTCGGCTCCGTGTTAGCGGCGCCGTAAAGCAAGCGAATTAAATCCGTCTTTACCCTACTGATAGCAATAAGGATTGTCTCGATGTCCAACAATGGCCCAGACTTGCGTAATGTGCTTTGGTACAACCAGCTTGGCATGCACGACGTTGACCGTGTCGGCGGCAAAAACGCCTCCCTCGGTGAAATGATCACCAATCTTTCCGATTTGGGCGTGGCCGTGCCAAACGGTTTTGCCACCACCGCACAGGCGTTTAACGATTTCCTCGAACAAAGCGGTGTTAACCAGCGCATCTATCAGCTACTGGATCAGACCGACGTTGACGACGTTGCACAACTGGCCAAGGCCGGCGCCCAGATCCGCCAATGGGTGATCGACACGCCGTTCCACGCCGAGTTCGAACGTGAAATTCATCAGGCTTACCAACAGCTCGCCGATGGCGAACCGGAAGCCTCTTTTGCGGTGCGCTCCTCCGCCACGGCGGAAGACATGCCGGACGCGTCCTTTGCCGGCCAGCAGGAAACCTTCCTCAACGTGCAGGGCATCGACGCCGTGATGGTGGCGATCAAGCACGTGTTCGCGTCGCTGTTCAACGACCGCGCCATCTCGTATCGCGTGCATCAGGGCTATGACCACCGCGGCGTGGCGCTGTCGGCGGGTGTACAGCGGATGGTGCGCTCCGATCTGGCCTCCTCGGGCGTGATGTTCACCATCGACACTGAGTCCGGCTTTGATCAGGTGGTATTCATCACCTCCGCCTTCGGCCTGGGCGAAATGGTGGTGCAGGGCGCGGTGAACCCGGATGAGTTCTACGTGCACAAACCGACGCTGCAAAACGGCAAGCCGGCGATCGTGCGCCGCAACCTGGGCTCGAAAAAGATCCGCATGGTGTACGCACCGTCGCAGGATCACGGCAAGCAGGTGCGCATCGAAGACGTGCCGGAAGCGCAGCGCAGCCGTTTCTCGCTGACGGATGAAGAAGTGCAGGCGCTGGCGCAGCAGGCGATCCTGATCGAAAAACATTACGGTCGCCCGATGGATATCGAGTGGGCGAAAGACGGCCATACCGGCAAGCTGCTGATCGTGCAGGCACGCCCGGAGACCGTACGCTCCAACGAGCAGACCATGGAGCGCTACCAGCTGAACGGCTCCAGCCCGGTGCTGGTGGAAGGCCGCGCCATCGGCCACCGCATCGGCGCCGGCCCGGTGAAAGTGATCCACGACATCAGCGAAATGGATCGCATCCAGCCGGGCGACGTGTTGGTCACCGACATGACCGACCCGGATTGGGAACCGATCATGAAGAAAGCCGCCGCGATCGTCACCAACCGCGGCGGGCGCACCTGCCACGCGGCGATCATCGCCCGTGAACTGGGCATTCCGGCGGTGGTGGGCTGTGGCCACGCCACCGACGTGCTGAAAGACGGCCAGAAAGTCACCGTCTCCTGCGCGGAAGGCGACACCGGTTTCGTTTACAGCGATATGCTGGACTTCAGCGTGCAGAGCTCCGAAGTGACCGAGCTGCCTGATCTGCCGCTGAAGATCATGATGAACGTCGGCAACCCGGATCGCGCCTTCGACTTCGCGCGTTTGCCGAATGAAGGCGTGGGCCTGGCGCGGCTGGAATTTATCATCAACCGCATGATCGGCGTGCACCCGCGCGCGCTGCTGGAGTTTGACCAGCAGACGCCGGCGCTGCAAAACGAAATTCGCGCGCTGATGCAGGGTTACGATCATCCGGTCGAGTTCTACGTCGGCCGTCTGACCGAGGGCATCGCGACGCTGGGCGCCGCGTTCTGGCCGAAGCGCGTGATTGTGCGTCTGTCCGACTTTAAATCCAACGAGTACGCCAACCTGGTGGGCGGCGACAAGTATGAACCGCACGAAGAGAACCCGATGCTGGGCTTCCGTGGTGCCGGCCGTTACGTGGCCGACAGCTTCCGCGATTGCTTCGCGCTGGAGTGCGAGGCGGTGAAACGCGTGCGTAACGAAATGGGGCTGACCAACGTCGAAATCATGGTGCCGTTCGTGCGCACCGTGGCGCAGGCGGAAGCGGTGGTGGCCGAGCTGGCGCGTCAGGGGCTGAAGCGCGGCGAGAACGGGCTGAAAGTGATCATGATGTGCGAGATCCCGTCCAATGCGCTGTTGGCGGATCAGTTCCTCGAGCACTTCGACGGCTTCTCCATCGGTTCCAACGACATGACCCAGCTGGCGCTGGGGCTGGATCGCGACTCCGGCGTGGTGTCGGAGCTGTTCGACGAACGCAACGAGGCGGTGAAAGCGCTGCTGTCGATGGCGATTCAGGCGGCCAAGCGCCACGGCAAATACGTCGGCATCTGCGGCCAGGGCCCATCCGACCACGAAGACTTCGCCGAGTGGCTGATGGAGCAGGGCATCGACAGCCTGTCGCTCAATCCGGACACCGTGGTGCAGACCTGGATCAATTTGTCGAAAAAGAAATAATGTCTCGGCATCGCTAAGGCATTAACGCCAGGCCGCAGTTTACGCTGCGGCCTTTTTATTTCTGAATGTAAATAACGGCGCGTAAAATAATCAATTTGGCGAAAAAAGAATAAAAAAAAGCCCACCGTAGGAGATGGGCAAAGACTACACACAGCAATTCACATGTATGGCATTACATAGTTCAGAAAGGTTGCTTTAAAATCAGTGATTTGAAGCAATAGATGGCCATAATACTAGATTTTTGAACGCGACTAGTCATTAAGAATCATCCTAATCGATAGCGGCATCACATTTTATTTGCGGTCGTTATCTCTTTTTGCCGCTTGCAATAAACAGGGATTTACATTGCACCTTTCATTCGCCGAGCCCCAATCAATATAGGGCGGCATTATATTTGGCGTAGATATTACTCGAATGAGGTAGGAATAATGACGGGGCGAAATATTCCGCCCGACGATGCGGGCGGAAGGGGGGGATTAGCGTTTTTCCAGATCTTCGATGACTTGCTCCGGCGCGGTGGTCGGCTCCGGCGCTTCATTCATCCAGGCGGTCAGCAGGCGATAAGATACCGCCAACACCACCGGACCGATGAACAGGCCAATCATGCCGAAGGCCAGCAAACCGCCGATAACGCCGGAGAGGATCAGCAGCAGCGGCAGATCGGCGCCCATGCGGATCAGCACCGGGCGCAGCACGTTATCCAGCGTGGCTACCACGCAGCTCCAGACCAGCAGCACGGTGCCCCAGGTGGTATCGCCATGCCAGTACAGCCAGATAATGGCCGGCACCAGCACCAACAGCGGCCCCAATTGCGCCACGCAGCAGATAAAGATCAGCATCGTCAACAGGGTGGCGGCCGGAATGCCGCTCACCGCCAGACCGATACCGCCCAGCACCGACTGTACCAGCGCCGTCACCACCACGCCCAGCGCGACGGCGCGGATCGCCTGGCCGCCCAACAGCACCGCCGCATCGCCGCGCGCAGAACCGAGGCGCACCGCAAAGTGGCGGATACCCAGTGCCACCTGCTCGCCGCGCGCATACAGCAATGCGCTGAACAGCAACATCAGCGCGCAGTGCAGCAGCAGACGGCCGATATGCGCCGCCTGCGCCACGAACCAGGTGGCGGTCTGGCCGAAGTACGGCTGCACCTTCGCCAGCAGCGCGGCGCCGCCGGCGTTAACCAGCGTGTGATAGCTGGTGTAGAGCCTGTCGCCGATCATCGGCACGGACTGCAGCCAGGCGAGGTCGGGAATGTGCAGCTTGCCCGGTGAACTGGCCCAGGCGATCAGCGGCGCGCTGTTATCCACCACGCTGCTGATCAGCAGGGAGATTGGCAGAATGAACAGTAGGATCAGCAGCAGGGTCATGACCAAAACCGCCAGCGAACGGCGGCCCCACAGCAGTTTTTGCAGTTTGAGCAGCAGCGGCCAGGTGGCGATCACCACCATGCCCGCCCAGGCGAAGCCGAGAATAAACGGTTGGATCACCCAAAAACAGGCGACGATCATGATGGCGATAAACAGCACGCCGAAAATAATTCGCGGTAAGTCGTAACGCGATTGCGGGAGTGGCATCAGTGGCTTCTCATCCTGGTCAATTAAATCCCTGGCACCGGGGAATCGGGGTGCCTGTCGGTCGGTTTCTCACCGCCGGGCGGCCGCCTGTGGCGGCGCTCGCAGGGCGGTAATAATGTGAATGCCTTCACTAAACGAGTATGTTAGTTTTTAGTGTCACTAAAAAATAGGGTGGGTCTGAATTAAAGGCCCGATTCAGCGTACATCAGCGCATAAAAAATAGACGGACAGGGTCAAAAAAGCGAATGATCCCACAGATTTCTCAGGCGCCCGGCCTCGTTCAACGGGTGCTCGACTTTTTGGAAGCACTGAAGCAAAACGGATTCAACGGCGACACCGCCACCAGCTACGCTGACCGGCTGACGATGGCCACCGACAACAGCATCTATCAGCTGTTGCCCGATGCGGTGGTGTTCCCCCGTTCCACCGCCGACGTGGCGCTGATCGCCCGCCTGGCCGGGGAAGAGCGATTCAAGACGCTGACCTTCAGCCCACGCGGCGGCGGCACCGGCACCAACGGCCAGTCGCTCAATACCGGCATCGTGGTCGATATGTCGCGCCATATGAACCGCATTCTGGAGATCAACGTCGAACAAGGCTGGGTAAAAGTCGAAGCCGGGGTGATCAAGGATCAGCTGAATCAATACCTGCGGCCGTTCGGCTACTTCTTCTCGCCGGAACTGTCCACCAGCAACCGCGCCACGCTGGGCGGCATGATCAACACCGACGCCTCCGGCCAGGGCTCGCTGGTGTACGGCAAAACCTCCGATCACGTATTAGGCCTGCGGGCGGTGCTGCTCGGCGGCGAGATGATCGACACCCGCGCTATGCCGACGGCGCTGGCGGAAACGATTGCTCTGGAAGAGACCGCCGAAGGGCGCATCTACCGCACGGTGCTCAACCGCTGCCGCGAGCAGCGTGCGCTGATCCTGGAGAAATTCCCCAAGCTCAACCGCTTCCTCACCGGTTACGATCTGCGCCACGTGCTGAGCGACGATCTGCAAACCTTCGATCTGACGCGCATCCTGACCGGCGCCGAAGGCACGCTGGCGTTTATCACCGAGGCGCGGCTGGACATCACGCCGCTGCCGAAAGTGCGCCGTTTGGTTAACGTAAAATACGACTCCTTCGACTCGGCGCTGCGCAATGCACCCTTTATGGTCGAAGCCAAGGCGCTGTCGGTGGAAACCATCGATTCCAAGGTGCTGAACCTGGCGCGTGAAGACATCGTTTGGCACTCGGTGAACGAACTGATCGCCGACGTGCCGGATAAAGAGATGCTCGGGCTGAACATCGTCGAGTTCGCCGGTGACGATCGGGCGCTGATCGACGGCCAGATGGAAACCCTGTGCCAACGGCTGGACGAACTGATCGCGCAGCGGCAGGGCGGCGTGATCGGTTACCAAATCTGCGGCGATCTGGCGGGCATCGAGCGCATTTACAACATGCGCAAGAAGGCGGTTGGGCTGCTGGGCAACGCCAAAGGGCGCGCCAAGCCGATTCCGTTCGCCGAGGACACCTGCGTGCCGCCGCAACACCTGGCGGACTATATCGTCGAATTCCGTCAACTGCTCGACGACCACCACCTGAGCTACGGCATGTTCGGCCACGTCGATGCCGGGGTGCTGCACGTGCGCCCGGCGCTCGACATGTGCGACCCGCAGCAGGAGGTGCTGATGAAGCAGATCTCCGATCGGGTGGTGGCGCTGACCGCCAAATACGGCGGCCTGCTGTGGGGGGAGCACGGCAAGGGGTTCCGCGCGGAATACAGCCCTGAGTTCTTCGGCGAAACGCTGTATGAAGAGCTGCGCCGCATCAAGGCGGCATTCGATCCGGATAACCGCCTGAACCCGGGCAAGATCTGTTCGCCGCTGGCGGTGGATGCGCCGATGATGCAGGTGGACGCGGTCAAGCGCGGCACCTTCGATCGCCAGATCCCGGTCGAGGTGCGCACCTCATTCCGCGGCGCGCTGGAGTGTAACGGCAACGGCCTGTGCTTCAACTTCGACGTGCGCAGCCCGATGTGCCCGTCGATGAAGATCAGCGGCAACCGCATTCATTCACCGAAAGGGCGGGCGACGCTGGTGCGCGAGTGGCTGCGTCTGTTGGCCGAGCAGGGCGTCGATCCTTTGGCGCTGGAAAAACAGTTGCCGCAGCAGCGAGTCAGCCTGCGCGGTTTGATCGAAAAGACCCGCAACAGCTGGCACGCGGGCAAGGGCGAGTATGACTTCTCGCACGAAGTGAAAGAGGCGATGTCCGGCTGCCTGGCCTGCAAGGCCTGCTCCACCCAGTGCCCGATCAAGATTGACGTGCCGGGATTCCGTTCGCGCTTCCTGCAGCTCTACCACACCCGCTATCTGCGCCCGGTAAGCGACTACATGGTCGCCGGTGTGGAGAGCTATACCCCGTTGATGGCCCGCGCGCCGAAGGTGTTCAACTTCTTCTTCCGCCAGCCGTGGCTGCGGGAGATGAGCCGCAACGCCATCGGCATGGTCGATCTGCCGCTGCTGTCCAGCCCGACGCTGCGTCAGCAGCTGTCCGGCCACCGCGCGACCACGCTGACGCTGGAGCAGCTGGAAGGGCTGAGCGCCGAGCAGCGCGCAGAACACGTGCTTATCGTCCAGGATCCGTTCACCAGCTATTACGACGCCAAAGTGGTGGCGGACTTTGTCAGGCTGGTGGAGAAGCTCGGCTATCAACCGGTGCTGCTGCCGTTCTCGCCGAACGGTAAGGCGCAGCATGTGAAAGGTTTCCTGACGCGCTTTGCCCGTACCGCGCGCAAAACCGCCGATTTCCTCAACCGTGTGGCGCAGCTCGGCATGCCGCTGGTGGGCGTTGATCCGGCGCTGGTGCTGTGCTACCGCGACGAATACCGCGAGATCCTCGGTGCCGAACGCGGCGATTTCCAGGTGCAGCTGGTGCATGAATGGCTGCAGCAGCGGATTGCGGATCGCGCCGAACAGCCGGCGACCGGCGAGCCGTGGTATCTGTTCGGCCACTGCACCGAAACCACCGCGCTGCCGGCCAGCGGCCAACAGTGGGCGGCGATCTTCGCCCGATTCGGCGCCAAACTGGAGAACGTCAGCGTCGGCTGCTGCGGCATGGCGGGCACTTACGGCCATGAAGCCAAGAACCTGCAAAACTCGCTCGGCATTTATGAGCTATCATGGCATCCGACGCTGCAGCGTTTGCCGCGGCAGCGCTGCCTGGCGACCGGCTATTCCTGCCGCAGCCAGGTGAAACGCATCGAGGGCAATGGCGTGCGCCACCCATTACAGGCACTTCTGGAGATGATTGAGTGAAATTGTGGAAACGTGAAACATCGCTGGAGCAGCTGAACCGCGCCGGCGACGGCTGCATGGTCAGCCATGTGGGCATCGAGTTTACCCAACTGGGCGAAGATTTCCTCGAGGCCACCATGCCGGTCGATGGCCGCACCCGGCAGCCGTTCGGGCTGTTGCACGGCGGGGCATCGGTGGTGTTGGCGGAGTCGATGGGATCGATGGCCGGCTACCTGTGCAGCGAAGGCGAGCAGAAAGTGGTGGGGCTGGAGATCAACGCCAACCACCTGCGCGCGGTGTTCGATGGCCAGGTGCGCGGGGTGTGTCGCGCACTGCACGTCGGCCGTCGCCATCAGGTGTGGCAAATCGAGATCTTCGACGCGCGCGATCGGCTGTGCTGCACCTCGCGTCTGACCACGGCGGTCATCGACTGATTCCCGCCGGTTTCCGCAGGCGTTCGGCCTGCGGAGCCTTTCGCCTTACAGCTGAAACGGCACGCGTTTGACGAAGTCCTTTTGAAACGCGTTCGCCTTCTCCCAGGTGCCTTCCATTGCATATTTTTGGCAGATCAGCGTCAGCGTGTGGCGGGCGAAGTGGTAGCTTTGCACCCGAAACAGCTGGCAGCGCTGTGGGTTGTTGATCTCGACGATCAGCCGGTTGTGCAGCTTGCTGAGCGCGTGCAGGTAGCTGTCGTCGTCGCCGTTCTCCAGACACAGATTGGCCATGGTGAGGCTGACGCTGTTGTACCGCTTCAGATGGTCGATATTGCATTCCGGGCGCCGCAGCGCCGCTTCGGCCATATAAAAGTCCACCGTGGCGTCGCGCACGCTGAATTTGTATTCATCAATCTTGCCCAGCAACCATGCGTTGATCGAAAGAGTCATTGGCTTCGCGCTCAAATTCAAATTGAATGATAATCATTATCATATAAACTGCCGCGTTGCCGATCAATCCCGGCGCGGCGTTTTTTTATTGCTCAGGAGGGTAAAAGACCGCCGCCGACCCAACTTAATCCTGAGCGACTAAACTTTAACCTGAGGGCCGCGCGCTTGCGCCGCGCCACGAAATGCCGATAAACGCACATTTACGACAGACAGAATGCAGAAATAGGTATTTTCTATGAATGTTTAGATCGGCAACGCACCGCAGCGCTGTAACGCTGACGGGCCACCGGGGAGTGCGGTACGGTGATGCAGGATAGATAACGAATTCATAGGGATAGCATGCACACCTTGCCGCCTGACGCCGCAAGCCGCCACGGGTGTCCCGTTGGCTTGCCGCGCGCCGCAGCGAAAAACCGCGCTCGCGGCGGATACCCCCGCAAAACAAACGGTTGAAGTGATAATCGTTATCACTAACATATAAGCAACCCAGATTGGCTGTGGCCAAACACGAGTGTGAGGTAGACCCTATGCAAACGGAAAATGTCGGCACTTTTTCTCTGGATGAAAATGTCTGGCAAGGCATTTCGCTCAGCGACAGCGCCGTACGACAAATAACGAAACTGATGCAGCAGGATCCGCAGGTGAAAGGGCTGCAGCTAGGGGTGAAACAATCCGGCTGCGCCGGCTTTGCCTATGTGCTGGATCTGACCCGCGAACCCGCCGATGACGATCTGCTGTTTGAGCGCGACGGCGCCAAACTCTATGTGCCGCTGAAGGCTATGCCGTTCATCGACGGCACCACGGTAGATTATGTCCGCGAAGGGCTGAATCAGATATTCAAATTCAATAACCCTAAAGCTCAGCATGCCTGCGGGTGCGGCGAGAGCTTTGGCGTTTGAGCGATGCAATCAACATGACACGAAGCAATGTAGAAATGCCTAATGAAGTGCAGGCTTGGGTCAGCGAAGGTCGCTACAAAGAAGGTTTCTTCACCCAGCTGGCAACCGATGAGTTGGCCAAAGGCATCAACGAAGAGGTGGTGCGCGCCATCTCGGCCAAGCGCAACGAACCCGAGTGGATGCTGGAATTCCGCCTTGAGGCCTACCGCGCCTGGCTGCAGATGGAAGAGCCGCACTGGCTGAAGGCCAATTACGATCGCCTGAACTACCAGGACTACAGTTACTATTCGGCGCCGTCCTGCGGCAGCTGCGACGATGCCTGCGGTTCGCAACCCGGCGCCGAGCAGCAACCGGGCGCGGCGACGGAAAAAGATTACCTGACCAGCGAAGTGGAGCTGGCGTTCAATCAGCTCGGCGTGCCGGTGCGCGAGGGCAGCGAGGTGGCGGTGGACGCCATCTTCGACTCGGTCTCGGTCGCTACCACTTACCGTGAAAAACTGGCGGAGAGCGGGGTGATCTTCTGCTCGTTCGGCGAAGCGATCCAGGAATACCCGGACCTGGTGCGTCAGTACCTGGGCCGCGTGGTGCCCTCCAACGATAACTTCTTCGCTGCGCTGAACGCCGCGGTGGCCTCCGACGGCACCTTCGTCTATGTGCCGAAAGGCGTGCGCTGCCCGATGGAGCTGTCGACCTATTTCCGTATCAACGCCGCCAAAACCGGCCAGTTCGAGCGCACCATCCTGATCGCCGACGAAGGCAGCTATGTCAGCTACATCGAAGGCTGCTCGGCCCCGGTGCGCGACAGCTACCAGCTGCACGCGGCGGTGGTGGAAGTGATCCTGCATAAAGACGCCGAAGTGAAATACTCGACGGTGCAGAACTGGTTCTCCGGCGGCGAGAGCAAGGGCGGCATCCTCAACTTCGTCACCAAGCGCGCGCTGTGTGAAGGCGCCGGCTCGAAAATGTCCTGGACCCAGTCGGAAACCGGCTCGGCCATCACCTGGAAATACCCGAGCGTGATTTTGCAGGGCGACAATTCGATCGGCGAATTCTTCTCGGTGGCGCTGACCAGCGGCCATCAGCAGGCGGACACCGGCACCAAGATGATCCACATCGGCAAAAACACCAAGTCGACTATCATCGCCAAAGGCATCTCCGCCGGCCACAGCGAGAACACCTATCGCGGCCTGGTGAAAATCCTGCCGGGGGCGGAAAACGCCCGTAACTTTACCCAGTGCGACTCGATGCTGATCGGGCCGGACAGCGGTGCCCACACGTTCCCTTACGTTGAAGCGCGCAACAACAGCGCTCAGCTGGAGCACGAAGCCACCACCTCGAAGATCGGCGACGACCAGCTGTTCTACTGCCTGCAGCGCGGCATCAGCGAGGATGACGCCATTTCGATGATCGTCAACGGTTTCTGCAAGGACGTTTTCTCCGAGCTGCCGCTGGAGTTCGCCGTCGAGGCGCAGAAACTTCTGGCCATCAGCCTGGAACACAGCGTGGGTTAATCGCCGCATTTTTAGCGCCGTCGGCGCTATCTGAGGACACAGCATGTTAAGCATCAAGAATTTGAAAGTCAGCGTGGAAGGCAACGAGATCCTCAAGGGATTGGATCTGGAGATCAAACCGGGCGAAGTGCACGCCATCATGGGGCCGAACGGCTCGGGCAAGAGCACGCTGTCCGCCACGCTGGCCGGGCGTGAAGAGTACGAAGTGACCGAAGGGGAAGTCACCTTCAAGGGCAAGGATCTGCTGGAGCTGGATCCGGAAGATCGCGCCGGCGAAGGCGTGTTCCTGGCCTTCCAGTACCCGGTGGAGATCCCTGGCGTCAGCAACCACTTCTTCCTGCAGACGTCGGTCAACGCGGTGCGCAAATACCGCGAGCAGGAGCCGCTTGATCGCTTTGACTTCGCCGATTTCATCGAAGAGAAAATCGCGCTGCTGGATATGCCGGCCGATCTGTTGACCCGTTCGGTCAACGTCGGCTTCTCCGGCGGTGAGAAAAAACGCAACGATATTCTGCAGATGGCGGCGCTGGAGCCGGATCTGTGCATTCTCGATGAAACCGACTCGGGCCTGGACATCGACGCGCTGAAGATCGTCGCCAACGGCGTCAACTCGCTGCGGGACGGCAAGCGCGCCTTTATCATCGTGACCCACTATCAGCGCATTCTGGACTACATCAAACCGGATTACGTACACGTGCTGTCCCAGGGGCGCATCGTTAAATCCGGCGATTTCTCGCTGGTGAAACAGTTGGAGGAGCAGGGCTATGGCTGGCTTACCGACCAACAGTAATTCAAACGCGCTGCAGCAGCTGTATCGCCTGTTCGAAGGCCGCGGCGGCGAGCGTTCGCCGCATGCGCTGGCGCACTGGCAGCAGGCGCTGCGCCTCGGCTGGCCGACGCGCAAGCATGAAAACTGGAAATACACGCCGCTGGAGAGCCTGCTGGAGCAGCAGTTCCTCGATCCGCAGCCCGCGCCGGTGAGCGCAGAGCAGCTTGAGGCGCTGGCGCTCGGCATCGATGCCTGTCGGCTGGTGTTTATCGACGGCCGCTACAGCGCCGCGCTCAGCGATGGCGATCTGGGCGACTACCAGTTCGAGTTGACCGCCTACGGCACGCCGCAGGCGCTGCCGGAGCCGATCCAGCCGGAGATTTTCCTGCACCTGACCGAAAGCCTGGCGCAGGAAACCAGCCTGATTCGTTTGCCGGCCGGCAAGGCCCCGGCCCGCCCGCTGTACCTGCTGCACATCAGCAGCGGACGCGGCGCCACCGGGGAAGTGAACACCGTGCATCATCGTCACCATCTGGAGATCGGGCGCGGCGCCGAGGCGGAAGTGATTGAACACTATGTCAGCCTGGGCGAGGCCGCGCACTTCACCGGCGCGCGCCTGACCGCCAACGTGGCGGACAACGCCGGGCTGTTGCACTGCAAGCTGGCGTTTGAGAGCCAGCCGAGCTACCACTTTGCCCATAACGATCTGGTTATCGGCCGCGACGCGCGGGTGAAAAGCGACAGCTTCCTGCTGGGCGCCGGCCTGACGCGGCACAACACCAGCGCACAGCTGAACGGCGAAGGCGCAAACCTGGTGATCAACAGCCTGGTGCTGCCGGTGGGCAAAGAGATCTGCGATACCCGCACCTATCTGGAGCACAACAAAGGCTATTGCGAAAGCCGCCAGCTGCATAAAACCGTGGTCAGCGATCGCGGCAAGGCGGTGTTCAACGGCATGATCAAAGTGGCCAAGCACGCGATCAAAACCGACGGCCAGATGACCAACCATAACCTGCTGTTGGGTAAGGTGGCGGAAGTGGATACCAAGCCGCAGCTGGAGATTTACGCCGACGACGTCAAATGCAGCCACGGCGCCACCGTGGGGCGTATCGATGAAGAGCAGCTGTTCTATCTGCAGTCGCGCGGCATCGACAAACATGCGGCGCAGCAGATGATTATCTTTGCCTTCGCCGCCGAGCTGACCGAAGGCATCGCCAACGACACCATCCGGGAACGGGTGCTGGCGCGCATCGCCCAGCGCCTGCCGGGGGAGGCTGCATGAGTTATCCGATTGAACGCGTGCGCGGCGATTTTCCGCTGCTGGCGCGTGAGGTGAACGGCCAACCGCTGGCCTATCTCGACAGCGCCGCCAGCGCGCAGAAACCGCAGGCGGTGATCGACCGCGAGCTGGAGTTCTACCGCCACGGTTATGCGGCGGTGCATCGCGGCATCCACACCCTGAGTGCCGAGGCGACTCAGCAGATGGAAGCGGTGCGGGAGCAGGCGGCGCGCTTTATCAACGCCGCCTCGGCGGAAGAGATGGTGTTCGTCAAGGGCACCACCGAAGGCATCAATCTGGTGGCCAACAGCTTTGGCCGCCACCTGCTGCAGCCGGGCGATGCGATTCTCATCACCGAGATGGAGCACCACGCCAACATCGTGCCGTGGCAGATGCTGGCGGAGGAGCGCGGGCTGCAGCTGCGGGTGTGGCCGCTACAGCCGGACGGTACGCTGGATCTGGCGCGACTGCCGGAACTGGTCGATGCGTCCTGTAAACTGCTGGCGCTGACCGAGGTCTCCAACGTGCTGGGCACCGTCAACCCGGTGCGCGACATTATCGCCCGCGCCAGAGCCCTGGCGCCGAATTTGACGGTGCTGGTGGACGGCGCGCAGGCGGTGATGCACCAGCGCGTCGATGTCCAGGCGCTGGACTGCGATTTTTATGTGTTTTCCGGCCACAAGCTGTACGGTCCTTCCGGCATCGGCATGCTGTATGGCCGCCAGGCGCTGCTGCAGCAGATGCCGCCGTGGGAAGGGGGCGGCTCGATGATCCGCCAGGTCAGCCTGACGGCGGGCACCACCTTCGCCGATCCGCCGTGGCGCTTCGAGGCCGGTTCGCCGAACACCGCCGGCATCATGGGGCTGGGGGCGGCGTTTGATTACGTTGAAGCCCTGGGCCTGAATGCGATCCACGATTATGAACAGTCGCTGATGCACTACGCGTTGGAGGCGCTCAGCCAGGTGCCGACGCTGAAAGTCTATGGCCCGGCCCATCGCGCCGGGGTGATCGCCTTCAATCTGGGGGAACACCATGCCTATGACGTCGGCAGCTTCCTCGATCAGTACGGCATCGCCATTCGCACCGGCCACCACTGCGCCATGCCGCTGATGGCGTTTTATCAGGTGCCGAGCATGTGCCGCGCTTCGCTGGCGTTATATAATACCCGCGAAGAGGTGGACCGGCTGGTGGCCGGGCTGCAACGCATTCATCAGCTATTAGGCTAGGCCGGGGCGCGTCCCCGGCGGTACAAAAGGATCCCCATGGCGAATTTGCCGGACAAAGATAAATTGGTGCGAAATTTCTCCCGCTGTTTGAACTGGGAGGAGAAATACCTTTACGTGATTGAACTCGGTGCCAAATTGCCGCCGCTGGACGAGGCTGAGCGGCAGGCCTGCAACCTGATCTCCGGTTGTCAGAGCCAGGTGTGGATTGTGATGCGCCTCGATGAGCAGGGGCAGGTCGAGTTTCACGGCGACAGCGACGCGGCGATCGTCAAAGGCCTGCTGGCGGTGGTGTTTATTCTGTATCGCCAATTGACGCCGCAGCAGATTGTCGAGCTCGACGTGCGGCCGTTTTTCGCCGAGCTGGCGCTCAGCCAACACCTGACGCCTTCGCGTTCACAGGGGCTGGAGGCGATGATCCGCGCCATTCGCAGTAAAGCCACGCAGCTGGCCTGAGCCTGAACGCCCCCGTTCTTGAGGGCTCATTGATACATTCGTTTTGTCAATGAGCCTTTACAATCCACGCTTTCCCCCCAGATAACATCCCCAATTCAGTGATATTTCAGCAGCTTATCCGTTGACGTTTCGTTGACAATCAACGGCGGTGATTACGTTATAACGTGTTGATTTTTAGAGAACTTATTGCCTTTGATGCCAGCATTGCTAGTATTAATCAGGTATTGTCTGATTTACCCGCCGCCGGGCGCTCGTTAGCCTTGGGGACGAACCGTCATAAAAAATATAGGGATGATAATGAAACGTGCGTTGAGTTTAATGGGCATGGTCTTCGCCACCGTATTGGCCGGCACGCAGGCCGCCAGTGCGACCGAGTACCCGCTGCCGCCGCCGGACAGCCGTCTGATCGGTGAAAACACCACTTATACCGTGCCAAACGACGGCCGTCCGCTGGAGGCGATCGCCGCCGACTACAAGATTGGCCTGCTGGGCATGCTGGAAGCCAACCCCGGCACCGACCCGTTCCTGCCTAAGCCGGGTACGGTGCTGACCATTCCGACCCAAATGCTGCTGCCTGATACCAAGCGTGAAGGGATCATCGTCAACCTGGCCGAGCTGCGCCTTTACTACTATCCGAAAGGCGAGAACAAAGTGATCGTCTATCCGATCGGTATCGGCCAGACCGGCATGCACACGCCGCTGGAAGTGACCTCCGTGAGCCAGAAGATCCCCAACCCGACCTGGACGCCTACCGCCAACATCCGCAAACGCTATCAGTCCCAGGGCGTGACGCTGCCTGCGGTGGTGCCGGCCGGCCCTGAGAACCCGATGGGGCTGTTCGCCCTGCGTCTGGCGATGGGGCGCGGTGAATACCTGATCCACGGCACCAATGCCAACTTCGGGATCGGCATGCGAGTCAGCTCCGGCTGTATTCGTCTGCGTCCGACGGACATCGAAGCGCTGTTCAACCAGGTGCCACGCGGTACGCGGGTGCAGGTGATCAACGATCCGGTGAAGATTTCGGTTGAGCCGGACGGCAAACGCTATGTGGAAGTGCACCAGCCGCTGTCGCGGGTAGAAAGCGACGATCCGCAGACCATGCCGATTGCGTTGTCTAAAGCGGAGAAAGCCTTCGCTGCAGATGGGCAAACCGATCGCGCCGTGTTCGATAGCGCGGTTGTACGCCGTTCTGGCATGCCGGTGCTGGTCAACGTGGGGGAGAACCCGTCTGAGGTGAGTTTAACGCCTGTAGCGGCGCCTGCGGCGAATAAGAGCCCATTCAAGGCAGCGCCAATCAGTTCAGTGAACTAAGTTTGCAGGACTGAGCGGTCGAAGAGGGGGTCAGCGTGCTGAGCCTCTTTTTTTTTGCCTGCCGAAGGAGAACCCCCGGGCCGATGAGCAGGCAAAAAAAAACGGCGCACAATGTGCGCCGTTTTCAATAACCAAAGCTAACTTACTTTTTGTAAGCGTGAGCTTGGTTGTCCAGACGCTGGTTAGCGCGTGCTGCGTCGTCTTTAGCCGCTTGAACGTCAGAACGCATTGCGTTCACGTCGTTGCTCAGCTGATCAACTTTAGCGTTCAGAGTCTGAACGTCAGAAGACAGTTGATCGATTTTAGCGTTGCTAGAGCAGCCAGCCAGCAGAGTGGAACCCAGGATTACCGCGCCCAGTACCAGTTTAGTACGATTCATTATAACACCCTCTAGATTGAGTTAATCTCCATGTAGCGTTACAAGTATTACACAAACTTTTTTCGAAAGAGAATAATTTTTTAGTGTTGAGGTGCTTTATTTTGATCGTTCGCTCAAACTTGCATCTGGTTTTACAAATTAGTTAAAAAAACGAGGGAAAACAGCCGGCTTCCATGGGACTACTCCGATTTGTTATTAGCTAAATAATGAGCGGATCGCGGTTGCGTTTTGAGAAAAATAGTTTACTGCCGATAAAAAAAACGCCGCAAAGCGGCGTTTTGATCAAGGTAATTATGTCACGTTTTATATTACAGCACGTGTACCGAGGCGGTGTTGGTAGTGCCGCTCGGCACCAGCGCGCCGGAAACCATCACCACAACGTCGCCTTTCTGCGCCAGGCCGCTGGCCAGCGCGGCTTCTTTACCGATGCGGTAGAAGTCGTCGGTAGAGGCGATTTCCTTGACCATCTGCGGGATAACGCCCTTGCTCAGCACCAGCTGATGCGCGGTGGTTTCATTGGTGGTCAGCGCCAGGATCACTGCGTTCGGGAAGTATTTACGCACGGATTTCGCTGACTTGCCGCCGCTGGTGGCGACGACGATCAGCGGCGCGTCCAGTTTCTCGGCGGTTTCTACCGCACCGCGGCACACCGCTTCGGTGATGCGCAGCTTGCGACGGTCGTTCAGGGTATCGATGCGGCTAGGCATCACGCGATCGGTACGCTCGCAGATGGTGGCCATGATGTTGACCGCTTCCAGCGGGTATTTGCCCTTGGCGCTCTCGCCGGACAGCATGACGGCATCGGTACCGTCCAGGATGGCGTTGGCAACGTCGCCGGCTTCCGCGCGGGTAGGGCGCGGGTTCTTGATCATGGAGTCGAGCATCTGGGTGGCGGTGATCACCACTTTACGCGCGCGGTTACATTTCTCGATCATCATCTTCTGGGCGAAGATCACTTCTTCGACCGGGATCTCGACGCCCAAGTCGCCACGGGCAACCATGATGCCGTCGGACGCTTCGAGGATCTCGTCGAAATTGTTCAGGCCTTCCTGGTTTTCGATCTTGGAGATGATCTGGATCTGCTCGCCGCCGTGGGCTTTCAGGTGTTCGCGGATCTCCAGCACGTCGGAGCGCTTGCGGATGAAGGATGCCGCCACGAAGTCGACGCCTTGTTCGCAGCCGAAGATCAGGTCACGTTTGTCTTTTTCGGCCAGCGCAGGCAGCTGGATGGAAACGCCCGGCAGGTTGACGCCCTTGTTCTCGCCGAGATCGCCGTTGTTCAGCACCTTACAAATGACTTCGTTTTCGGTCACGTTGGTGACTTCCATGCCGATCAGGCCGTCGTCTACCAGCACGGTGTTACCGATCTTCAGGTCGGCGGCGAAGCCGGCGTAGGTGACCGCTACGCGATCGCTGTTGCCGATCACGCTCTGGTCGGTGGTGAAAGTGAAGGTTTGGCCGGCGACCAGCGAGGCGTCTTTACCGCCTTCCAGTTTCATGGTGCGAATTTCCGGGCCTTTGGTATCCAGCAGGATGCCGGCATTGATACCGGTTTTCGCCATCACGGCGCGCATGTTCTTGATGCGGTTGCCGTGCTCTTCATAGTCGCCGTGAGAGAAGTTGAGACGCATCACGTTCATGCCCGCATTGAGCAGGTTGGTCAGCATTTCTTCCGATTCGGTTTTTGGACCGATGGTACAAACAATTTTGGTCTTTTTCATGGCGGAGTTTTCTACAAGTTGTGATGGATAAAAAAACGAATTTGACCGGCGCGGTTTACGCCGGTAGGGAATTTGGGCCGTGCCTGGTGGTGAAAAACATAGTTAAGGATAGGTGACGACAGTTGAAGCGGGGCGGAAAAATTCAGCCCGCGCGGGGGCGCGGGGATGCTGCGCAACGGGGTAAGATCAGATCGTGTTGTTATAGCGTTTTCGCAGATCAAGGGCTGAAACCATTCAACTGATAGACGTTGCGCATTATAAAGGCTAAGCGGTGGGAAACAAAATAAAAAACCGCGGCGGCGCGGCGGATATGTCAAAACGGGGGCAAATGTGGCGCAAATGCAACGCGTTGCGGGCCGCTTGTTGCGCAAATAACCATGCTGTAAATACAGGTTTAACGCGTTTGGGGAATTTCCAGCAGCACGCCGGCGCTCAGGCAGAAGCAGCCGCTGGCGACGTTGGCCGGCAATATCAGGCTCTCGCCGGCCCGTACCACCCGGGTGTCACCGCCGAGGGTAAACTCGAATTCACCGGAGATCACCCGGGTTTGCCGCGCGTGCGGGGGCTTTTGCAGCTGGCCGAAGGCACCGGCCTCGAAACGCACTTCTGCCGCCGGCGAACCGTCGCTCATCACGCCTTCACGGCGAGCAAGGCCATTGTCGAGCGATAAAAAGGCGGTTTTGGCGGTAAAGGTGGTCATGTGGCGTTCCTGGTGGCTGATGGCGGTAGCACGGCGCGATCGACATAAAAGTCAGGCGGTCGGGCAGAGACGAAACTACGGGAAGTATAACGCGATAGGGGGAGAGATGAATCAGCAATATGGTGCGTCCGAGTGGACTCGAACCACCGACCCCCACCATGTCAAGGTGGTGCTCTAACCAACTGAGCTACGGACGCACTGCACTGCTTCAGGAATTTGGTGCGTCCGAGTGGACTCGAACCACCGACCCCCACCATGTCAAGGTGGTGCTCTAACCAACTGAGCTACGGACGCACTGTACGGCTTCAGGAATTTGGTGCGTCCGAGTGGACTCGAACCACCGACCCCCACCATGTCAAGGTGGTGCTCTAACCAACTGAGCTACGGACGCATCTTTTCCTGTCTGTCATGGCTGACAGCGGGGACGAATATTAACGAGCTACCCGCGTGCTGGCAAGGGGAAAAGCGCAATTTTATTCGGTATTTCACGCGATTGCTGAGGTTGTGCGCAGTCCGGCGCTTTTTTCCGCAAACCGCAGCCCGGCCGGGGATGAAACCGGCCGGGCGCGGGCTCAGCGCGTGGAACGCTGCAGGATGACGGCGGTCGGCTGTTTCTGCAGCCAGCGCATGCGCAGCGCCATCATGATGGCGGCGAAGGTCAGGCCGATGATAAAGCCGATCCAGAAACCGCTTGGCCCCATTGCCGGCACCACCACATCGGTTAACGCCAGCAGATAGCCGCTCGGCAGGCCCAACACCCAATAAGCGATGAAGGTGATGAAGAAGATCGCGCGGGTATCTTTATAACCACGCAGCACGCCGCTGCCGATCACCTGGACAGAATCCGAGATTTGGTACAGCGCCGCCAGCAGCATCAGCTGCGACGCCATCGCCACCACCGCCGGGCTATCGTTGTACAGCAGGGCGATCGGTTCGCGGAAGGTGGCGGTAAACAGCGCGGTGCAGACGGCCATGGTGATGCCGACGCCGATGGCGGAGTAGGCGGCGACACGGGCGCCTTCAACCGAACCTTCCCCCAGACGGTAACCGACGCGGATGGTGGCGCCGACGCCCAGCGACAGCGGCAGCACGAACATCAGCGCGCTGAAGTTAAGCGCGATCTGGTGGCCGGCGACCGCAACGATCCCCAGCGGCGAAACCAGCAGCGCCACCACGGCGAACAGCGTGACTTCGAAGAACAGCGCCAACGCCACCGGCATGCCGATGCCGATCAGGCGCTTCAGCGCCGCCCAATCCGGGCCGCCGAGATCGCCTGCCTGGCGTTTGATGTCGCGCTGCGAGGGCGCGCGCTTCACGTACCAGCGCATCATCAGGAACATGATCCAGTAGACGCTGCCGGTGGCGACGCCACAGCCGACGCCACCCAGCTCCGGCATGCCGAACTTGCCGTAGATGAAGATGTAGTTGATCGGGATATTCACCAGCAGGCCGAGGAAGCCGATCACCATGCCGGGCTTGGTTTTGGACAGGCCTTCGCACTGGTTGCGCATCACCTGGAAGAACAGGTAACCCGGCGCTCCCCACATGATGGCGTGCAGATAACCGACGGCTTTATCCGCCAGCTGCGGATCGATGTTGTGCATCATGTCGATGACGAACTTGCAGTTATACAGCACCACGATCAGCAGCACGGACACGCCGGAAGCCAGCCAAAAACCCTGGCGCACCTGGTGAGCGATGCGATCGCGCCGCCCGGCGCCGTTAAGCTGGGCGATAACCGGGGTCAGCGCCAGCAGCAGGCCGTGGCCGAACAGGATGGCCGGCAGCCAGATTGAAGTGCCGACCGCAACCGCCGCCATGTCGGTGGCGCTGTAGGCGCCGGCCATGATGGTATCCACCACGCCCATGGCGGTTTGCGATATTTGCGCGATGATGACCGGGATAGCGAGAGCCAATAAACTACGCGCTTCAATTAAGTACTTCTGCACGCATACACCTTTCTATTTATATATGTGGGAGGGAGGGCTGCCGCGAGAGGACAACAATTAAAATAGCGGAATTTTGTCAAAAATATTGTACCTGCTCGGCGTCGTTAAGCAAACGCCGCAGATAAATAGTTATTAAATGCGCAGGCCCGCGTTTTTTGCCTACGCGGATTTGGTTTTCAGCGCCAACTGGGGCAAACTGCCGGGAGCGTTTTAACCTATTAGTAAGAAGAGGCACATATGTTCACCGGTATCGTACAAGGCACCGCGCCGCTGGTCGCCATTGATGAGAAACCCAATTTCCGCACCCACGTGATCGAGATGCCTGCCGAGCTGTTGCCGGGGCTGGAGCTGGGCGCGTCGGTGGCCCATAACGGCTGCTGCCTGACCGTGACCGCGGTGGAAGGCAACCGCGTCAGCTTCGATTTGATCAAGGAAACGTTGCGCCTGACCAACCTCGGCGACTTGGCGCTCGGCGACATCGTCAATATCGAGCGCGCGGCAAAGTTCAATGACGAAATTGGCGGCCATTTGATGTCCGGCCATATTATCTGCACGGCGGAAGTGGCCAAGATTTATACCTCGGAAAATAATCGCCAGGTATGGCTGCGCATGCCAAATGCGGAATTGATGAAATATGTGCTGCACAAAGGTTTCATCGGCATCGACGGCATTAGCCTGACCATCGGCGAAGTGGTGAATAACCGTTTCTGCGTGCACCTGATCCCGGAAACGCTGGATCGCACCACGCTGGGTAAGAAACGCCTGGGCGATAAGGTGAACATCGAAATCGATCCGCAAACGCAGGCGGTGGTGGATACCGTCGAGCGCGTGCTGGCCAACCGGGAAGCGACGCTGGCGGCGGCGATGGCGCCGGCGCACAAAGACTGACAGCGATTCTGGCGTTGCCGCCGGTATCGAATCATAAGCAGAGAGGAGAAACGCGTGAAGTTTTATGGGAAAACGTTGTTGTTAACCGCGTTGCTGGCGCTGAGCGCCTGCAGCAGCTCACCTGAGCAGGGCGCCGGCGCGCAAATGGCCGATGCGGATGATACCTGCGGCGCTTCGCAGTATCAAAACTTCGTCGGTAAGCCGATGACCTCGCTGGAAGGCGTGCGGATCGACGCCAAGGTGCGCGCCATTCCGTACAACTCTGCCGTTACCATGGATTTCAACCTGCGCCGCCTGAACTTCCTTGGCGATAGCAACGATAAAATCATTCGCGTTTATTGCGGTTAACCCGCAGCGTCCGAAAGAGCAAAAAAAAGCCCCGGTGATGATGTTGCCGGGGCTTTTTTATCGGGAAAGCGTTCAGCGGGCGACGCGAATGCCGCCTTCAACGCCTTTCGGGCTGAACACTACCTGCCACAGCTGCAGATCGCGCGCCCGGAACGCGCCAGCGCAGGCGTTCAGGTAGTAGCTGAACATCCGCTCGAAGCGTTCGGAATAGCGCGGGGCAAGCTGCGGCCACGCCTGTTTGAAGCGTTCGAACCAGGCCATCAGCGTGCGATCGTAGTCGGCACCGATGTTGTGCCAGTCTTCCATCACGAAATGGCCCTCGCTGGCTTCGGCAATATGGCTCACTGAAGGCAGGCAGCCGTTCGGGAAAATGTACTTGTTGATCCACGGATCGACGTTCATATCGGTCTTGTTGGAGCCGATGGTGTGCAGCAGGAACAGGCCGTGCGGCGCCAGATTGCGTTCTACCACGTTGAAATAGGTGCGGTAGTTTTTCGGCCCGACGTGCTCGAACATGCCGACCGAGACAATGCGATCGAACTGCTGATGCAGATCGCGGTAATCCTGCAGCAGGATCTGCACATCCAGCCCGGCGCAGCGCGCCTGAGCCAGCTTCTGCTGTTCGGCAGAAATGGTTACGCCGACCACTGACACGCCGTAATGCTTCGCCGCATAGGCGGAAAGACCGCCCCAGCCGCAGCCGATGTCCAGCAGGCGCATACCTGGCTGCAGCTGCAGTTTTTCGCAGATCATCCGCAGCTTCGCTTCCTGCGCTTCCTCCAGCGTAGTAGCGTCTTTCCAGTAGCCGCAGGAATATTGCATGTAAGGATCGAGCATCAGGGTAAACAGATCGTTGCCGAGATCGTAATGTTCTTTGCCGACGATCCAGGCGCGCTTTTTCGATTGCAGGTTGGTCAGGCGCGCGGCGGCGATACGCAGGGTATCTTTCAGGTGGTGGGGGAGTTTCTTCTCCAGCCCGGCGCTGACCACGCGCTGGAAGAACATATCCAGCCGTTCGCACTCCCACCAACCGTCCATGTAGCTTTCGCCCAGGCCCAGCGACCCTTGCTGCAGGACGCGTTTAAAGAAATCGGGGTTTTTAACCTGAATATCGAAAGGGCGCGATCCGTTGATTTCAATGCCGGCCAGACCAAGCATTTCGTGCGCGATACGGTACCACTGATTGTCCTGGATGCTCAGATCTTCTATACACGATGAACTCATAGCTTCTCCATCACCTTCTTCTGACTGATGACCCGTTAGGAAACAGCTTAGACAATTTCTGCGGGTGCATACGTTTACCGGCGGAAAATAGGCCCGCGGCGTCTGATATCCGACTATGAACAGAGGAAATTTAAAGAAACGACCCGGCGCGAACGGCGCGGGATAAACGCATCCTTAAAAAAGAGTGTGACGCAAAGCGCGTACACAAGTGCTAATTGAGATATAGAGATTATAAGGTGTTACTTTACAAGGTTGTTTTTGAGTATAGGCGTGCCGAGGCGTTGACTCAACTGTAAATCGCACTCGGCACGCATATTCTTTAAGTGATTATTAAACTTGGTAATTATGACGCTGAGTTAGCATGTTCCCGCTGCGCCTTTCGCTGCGCATCGGCCGCTTTTCCCCGCTGCAGGAAATACCCCAGTGCGGCCAGGATCACCGTCGATACCATCACCGTCACCGTCGCCAACAGCGGTTGGGCAATAAACGCCGACACCAGCATGCTCGCCACAAAGCACAGCCCCAGCTGCAGCGTATTTTGCAGCGCGGCGGCTTTACCGCTGCTTTCCGGGAACGGCATCAGCGCATTCGCCACCATGATCGGGTAGCCGGCGCCGTTGACCAGCGCCATCACGCAGAACGGGATCAGCAGCGTGGTGAGCGTCGGTGCGGTCAGGGTCGCCACCAGATACAGCGCCACCATGCTGACACCATAAGCTACCAGCAGCCACGGCAGCAGGGTTTTGCCATTGATGCGCGTGAGCGCGGCGCGGCAGCCGTAGCCACCCAGCAGGAAGGCCAGCGTTTGCGGCACATAGCTCAGACCGATGTCGCTCGGGCTGTAGCCCATGTCACCGAGGATGAACGGCGAGCCGGTCAGCCAGGCGAAGAAGCCGGCCGAGCAGGCGGCGTACATGGCGACGTTGCCGCTGAACACCGGGGATTTCAACAATTGCCAGAAGCTGACGCCGTTTTTTGGCGCATCGGCGGTGGGTTGCGTTTTGGCGCGCTCTTTGAGCATCAACGTCGGCAGCAGCAGCAGCGCGGTGATCACCAACAGCGCGGCGAAGATCGCGCGCCAGCTGGCGTGGTTCAGCAACCAGGCGCCCAGCAGCGGGGCCAGCGCCGGCGACAGCGCCACCAGCGGCATAATGGTGGCGAACACGCGGTTGGCCTGGCCTTCGCGGTAACGGTCGACCACCAATGCTTGCCAGATGGCGGTGGCGGAGCAGACGCCGACGGCCTGAATAAAGCGCAGGATCCAGAGCTGCACGGCGTTTTCCACCCACAGCATGCCCAGGCAGCCGAGGGCGAACAGCGTCAGGCCGATCAATAAGACCGGTTTGCGGCCCAGACGGTCGGAGAGCGGCCCCCACAGCAGCTGCGCGAAGGCGAAGCCGGCCAGGAAGATGCTCAGGCTGGCGCTCACCGCGCCGGCGGAAATTTGCAGTTCTTCCCGCATGGCGCCGAAGGCGGGCAGGTACATATCGGTCGCCAGATAACCCAGCATGCTCAGGCCGGCGAGGTAGAACATAAAGCCAAAGGAATTTCGCATGGTATTTCTCGTTAATATTTTAATGTCGCAGGTTTTTAGCGCCGGCCAGTGTATCCGGCTGGATCTCTGCTTGTGAAACGGTAATATTTGCAAAGTGCTGTTAAAAAAATTGAAGGCAAAGCGATGTGGTCTGAATATTCTCTTGAAGTGGTCGACGCGGTGGCGCGCACCGGCAGTTTCAGCGCGGCGGCGCAGGAGCTGCACCGGGTGCCGTCGGCGGTGAGCTATACCGTACGGCAGCTGGAGCAATGGCTGGCGGTGCCGCTGTTCGAGCGGCGTCACCGCGATGTGGAGTTGACGCCGGCCGGCGCGCTGTTTATCAAGGATGCGCGAGTTGTTATCAAAAAAATGCTCGACACCCGCCGCCACTGTCAGCAGGTGGCCAACGGGTGGCGCGGCCAGCTGAATATCGCGGTGGACATCATCGTCAAACCACAGCGCAGTCGCCAACTGGTGCTGGATTTCTACCGTCATTTCCCCGACGTCGAACTGATGCTGCAACCCGAGGTGTTCAACGGCGTGTGGGATGCCTTGGTGGACGGCAGGGCGGACATGGCAATCGGCGCCACCCGTGCGGTGCCGGTCGGCGGCGGCTTCGCCTTCCGCGACATGGGCTATATGAACTGGCTGTGCGTGGTCAGCCCGCAGCACCCGCTGGCGCAACTGACAGGGCCGCTGAATGACGATCAGCTGCGGCCGTACCCTTCGCTTTGCCTGGAGGACACCTCGCGCAATCTGCCCAAGCGCGTCACCTGGACGCTGGATAACCAGCGGCGGCTGGTGGTGCCGGACTGGACTTCGGCGCTCGACTGTTTGTGCGCCGGGCTGTGCGTCGGCATGATGCCGGCACATCGGGCGCTGCCGCGGGTGCAGCGCGGTGAGCTGAAGGCGTTGCAGCTGCAGCAGCCGTTTCCCGCCAGCCCTTGCTGCCTGACCTGGCAGCAGGATAAACCCTCACCGGCGATGAGCTGGCTGCTGGCGTATCTGGGCGATGGGGAGACGCTGAACCAGGAGTGGCTGAGCGAGGCGGAACCGGAAGCCGCGCAGGCTTCCGGCGCGGGGGATTAGCGGCGGTAGTCGATGAACGGACCGTCGGCGACCGAGCGGCGTTCAATCAGCTTCGGATGCACTTCGATCACCTGCGACTCTTCGCGTTTGCTGATGATGCGATCCAGCAGCATGGTGAAGGCCATTTCGCCCAGGCGTTCTTTAGGCTGGTGAATGGTGGTCAGCGCCGGGGTGAAGTAGCGGGCGTTACGCACGTTGTCATAGCCGATCACGGAAATATCCTGCGGCACCCGCAGCCCCAGCTCGTCGGCGGCGCAGATGGCGCCCATCGCCATGATGTCGCCGCCGCAGAATACCGCGGTCGGCCGCTGCTTTTGCGACAGGATTTGGTGCATCGCCTTGTAGCCGGACTCCGGCTCGAAGTCACCCTGGACGATCCACTCTTCGCGAATGTCGATATGCGCTTCCTGCAGCGCCTTCATAAAGCCCTGGTGACGGCCGCCGCCGGTATTGCGCGACAGTTGGCCCGGAATGGCGCCGATATCGCGGTGGCCGCGCTCGATCAGGTAACGGCCGGCCAGATAGCCGCCTTCGAACGCGTTATCGATGATGGTGTCGGTGAAGTCGCCGCGCGCGGCGCCCCAGTCCATCACCACCATCGGGATATTGCGGTAGTCTTCCAGCATGCCCAGCAGCTGATCGGGGTACTCGGAGCACATGACCAGCAGGCCGTCGACGCGCTTTTGCGCCAGCATCGCCAGGTAGGCGCGCTGCTTGTCGAGATTGTTGTGCGAGTTGCACAGGATCAGGGTGTAGCCTTTGCTGTAGCAGCTGTTTTCCACCGCCTCGATCACTTCGGCAAAGTAGGGCGCTTCGCTCGAGGTGGCCAGCAGGCCGATCGACTTGGTGTGATTGACTTTCAGGCTGCGCGCCACGGCGCTCGGCGAGTAGTGCAGCTCTTTGATGGCGGCCCACACGGCCGCTTTGGTCTCTTCGGCGACGAAACGAGTCTTATTGATGACGTGCGAAACGGTGGTGGTGGAAACGCCCGCGCGTTTGGCCACATCTTTAATCGTTGCCATGTAAGGAATGACTCCTGAACTCACATGTTTACAGCATGTAAGTGTGATGTTAATCGTTTGCCTACGTAGATCCTTCTCCAGAGAAGCGAAAACTGAGTTTTTAGTGTGTTGAAGTCTTCAGCGCTTAATCAGGAGGGGCATGGATGCCGGTACGCAGTTGTGAACTGCGAATTTTGTCGCATATTGAACAAAAGTGGAAGAGGTAATCGAGATTATAAACCGGGAAATGATAACAAGATTTTATCGGCGAACTGTGGGAAAATGATTTGACGTACTAATTGTGCGCCTTTTATCCTTAGGAAAGCCCATTTTAAAGGAGTTGTCATGGATACCGAATTGAAGATGTCGCTGTTCACCACCGTCTGCGCATTGGCGGTCATTATCGCTTTCAGCTTCGTTGCCGCGTTGAACTGATTTACCCCCGGTTATAAAAAAGGCGCAGCCTGGCTGCGCCTTATCACCTCAGAACCTGCGCTTACGCCAGGTTTTCCGCTGCGAAGGTCCAGTTGACCAACGCCCAGAAGTTTTCCAGGTATTTTGGACGCGCATTGCGGTAATCGATGTAATACGCGTGTTCCCACACGTCAACGGTCAGCAGTGGTTTGTCTTCACCGGTCAGCGGGGTGGCCGCGTTGGAGGTGTTGACGATCGCCAGCGCGCCGTCCGGTTTTTTCACCAGCCAGGTCCAGCCTGCACCGAAGTTTTTCACTGCGGCATCGGTGAACTGCTCTTTGAACGCAGCGAAAGAGCCGAAGGATTTGACGATTGCCGCCGCCAGTTCGCCCTGCGGTTCACCGCCGCCCTGTGGCGACAGGCAGTGCCAGTAGAAGGTGTGGTTCCACACCTGCGCAGCGTTGTTGAACACGCCGCCGTTAGAGGTCTTGATGATCTCTTCGAGCGATTTGCCTTCGAACTCGCTGCCTTTCACCAGGTTGTTCAGGTTAACCACGTAGGTGTTGTGGTGTTTGCCGTAGTGGTATTCCAGGGTCTCGGCGGAGATGTGCGGCTCGAGCGCGTTTTTCTCATACGGTAATGCAGGTAATTCAAACGACATTGCTTCCTCCTTTACAGCGCCATTCGCTTCCCGCCGGGGCGAGAGCCGTATGGGCCGTTTTTTATTGTGGTCATTCAATCTTAACAATTTTCATCATAAAAAACAGGAGGAAAAGCGAGAAATGCGCGTGGGGAAGTGCGATGGGCGATAGCTTGAGCAGGCGGTTGCGACCGGGGCCGCAACCGCGCAGAACAGTGCATTAACGAATGGTTTTCGGCGTCACTACGCGGCGTGCGCCGATGTAGTGGTTCTGCCAATAGTCGTTGTCGAGCTGACTGATGCGGATCTCTTCACCGGTGCGCGGCGACTGGATGAACTTGCCGTTGCCGAGGTAGACGCCGACATGGTCCGCCACGCCGCGGTTGTTGATGCGGAAGAACACCAGATCGCCGCTTTCCAGTTCGCTTTTCTTGATCGGCGCCGCATCGCGCAGGTGATACATCTCGTTGGCGGTGCGCGGCATCTTGATTTTCACTACGTCTTTATAGGCGTAATAGATAAGGCCGCTGCAATCGAAGCCGGTGCGCGGCGAGCTGCCGCCCCAGCGGTAAGGTTTGCCCATCTGTCCCATCAGCTTGGCCATCGCGGTCTGCTTGGCGTGCTGGTAGCGTTTTTTGTGCGCGGGGCTGAGTTTCAACGGCTTTTCTTCACGCGCCAGTTTGGCGGTGGCCATACCGGCTTCGCGGTGGCGACCATAGCCTTTTTTATAGCCTTTTTTCGGCGGGGTGACTTTAATCTTGGCGGTTTTCTGCGCTTTGGCCTTGGGTTTGGCGCTGACGATCTTTTTCGCGCTTTTCTCGCTTTTTGCCTTGGCGGTCTTGGTTTTTTTTTCGGGGGCCGTCACTTTGGCTTTTTTGGCGGCTTTGTCCGCTTTCTTTTTTCTGCGGTCATCGGGCCGCGCTTCATTGGCATGGCTTTTACGCTGCTCGGCGGCAACACGCGCCTGTGGCGCAGCGTGCGCCAAATTGAAGAAGAGCTGCGTAAACAGCAGCGCAAAGAGCGTAAGAATTAAACGCATGTCGACGTCACCAACCTTGGCCCCGAAACGGATATCGAAAGAGTTACAGTATTCCCGAATTTCGCCATATAAAACAGCGAAGAACTCATAAATAATAATCCATATTGTGAGAAAACGTTAATGACATTTTTTTTGGTTCAAAATCAGCCTGTTGATGTATGAAAAAGCGCCAGTTGGCGGTGGAGATATAATTAATCCGCGCCGTCATCGCGACGCAATATATTAGTGAAATGGTCGGATTAAAAATGTTATTCTCGACGTATGTTTTGACCGGAATGACGTGGCCGGTGAAACGCGATCGGCGGCGGGCGAATATCCTTGCAAAAGATGGCGTTTTCTTGCGACTGTTCCAGCCGCTACAATAGCCCGCGTGATGCATGTTGTAGCCATGAAATGTGGCTTGAGGAAGCAATAAATGACGACGACACTTGAAAAAATTCAGCACCAGATCGCTGAAAACCCGATTCTGCTGTACATGAAAGGTTCGCCTAAGCTGCCGAGCTGCGGCTTCTCCGCACAGGCTGTGCAAGCGCTGTCCGCCTGCGGCGAGCGTTTCGCCTACGTGGATATTCTGCAAAACCCGGACATCCGCGCCGAGCTGCCAAAATACGCCAACTGGCCGACGTTCCCGCAGCTGTGGGTAGACGGTGAGCTGGTAGGCGGTTGCGATATCATCATCGAAATGTATCAGCGCGGCGAACTGCAGCAGCTGATCAAAGAAACTGCGGAAAAGTATAAAGCGCAGGAAGACCAACAGTCTTAATCGACAGGCTTGCGGTTATCGCGCAATGGGCGGCGCCAGTGCAAACTGGGCCGCCTTTTTTATTGGCTTATTCGGCGAGGTCGCCGGCGGGCAGCGGCCAGCCGCCGAGACGTTTCCAGCGGTTAACCAGCTCGCAAAACAGCAGGGCGGTTTGTTCGGTGTCGTACAGGGCGGAGTGCGCCTGGCTGCTGTCGAACGGCATGCCGGCGGCGATGCAGGCTTTCGCCAGCACCGTTTGGCCCAGCACCAGGCCGCTCAGCGCGGCGGTGTCGAAGGTGGCGAACGGATGGAACGGGTTGCGCTTCAGGCCGGCGCGCTCGGCCGCGGCCATCAGGAAGCTGTGATCGAAGTTGGCGTTGTGTGCCACGATAATGGCCCGGTTACAACCGCGATCCTTGAGCCCTTTGCGCACCGCTTTGAAAATGGCGTGCAGCGCGTCATATTCGCTGACCGCGCCGCGCAGCGGGTTGTGCGGATCGATGCCGTTGAACGCCAGCGCTTCCGGCTGCAGGTTGGCGCCCTCGAAAGGCTCCACGTGGAAGTGCAGGGTCTCGTCCTGCTGCAGCCAGCCGTCTTCATCCATTTTCAGCGTGACGGCGGCGATCTCCAGCAACGCATCGGTATTGGCGTTGAAGCCGGCGGTTTCAACATCTATTACTACGGGATAAAACCCACGAAAACGACCACTCAGGGCGTTAAGATCACTTTTCTCGGCCATCAGTTTCTTATCTTCATCGAATGCAGCGCGCATTATGGCAAATTTTGCGCCCGGTTGCAGGCGCTATTGCGCGGAGAATCAGCAGGGCGCAGCGCGCCCTGAAGGGGAGGCTTAGTGGCCGAGGCCCTGACCGGCATGTTTATTTTCGATCAGCTCGATTTTGTAGCCGTCCGGATCTTCGACGAAGGCGATGACCGTGGTGCCGCCTTTCACCGGGCCGGCTTCGCGGGTGACCTTGCCGCCTGCGCGGCGGATGCTGTCGCAGGTGGCGGCAACGTCGTCCACGCCCAGCGCCAGGTGGCCGAAGGCGGTGCCCATGTCGTAGCTGTCGGTGCCCCAGTTATAGGTCAGTTCGATAACCGCGCCTTCGCTTTCTTCCGTATAGCCGACGAAAGCCAGCGAGTATTTGTACTCTGGATTTTCGCTGGTGCGCAGCAGGCGCATGCCTAATACCTTGGTGTAGAAGTCGATGGCGCGTTGCAGGTCACCGACGCGGATCATGGTATGGAGTAAGCGCATAATTCCTCTGAATTGGCTGTGCCGTGGCAGACGGCGGGTGGATTGAAGCTCCAGCGAGTATAGCCTTGTCCCGCAAGGGAATTCAACGTAACGAATGAGTGACAATGTCACTTGTGGGGCTCGCGACGGTGATGTCTAAATATTGATCGAGCGTACCGATCGATACAGAGTAATTGATCTGCACAATCAATTATCTATTTCGACGGCAAGCGTGTAAAAATTGAACGGCAGTAGAGCACAACACCAGGGAACACCGGCCCGCCCCGTGCGGGCTTTTTTGCGTGCGGCGCATAAAAAAACGGCCAGGCAGTCGCATGGCCGTTTGGGATCAGGACGGGTTACTTCGCCAGAAACGGATAGTCGGTATACCCTTCGGCGCCGCCGCCGTAGAAGCTTTCCGGCTTAGGTTCGTTCAGCGGCGCGTGCTGACGGAAGCGCTCCACCAGATCCGGGTTGGCGATGTAGCTGCGGCCGAAGGCCACCGCGTCGATGAAACCTTTTTCGATCAAGGCTTCGGCTTTTTCGGCGGTGTAGGCGCCGGCGCCGACGATCACCCCTTTAAAGTGGGCGCGCACCGAGTCGCGGAAGGCGTCAGAATACGGCTTGCCGCCGGCCCAGTCCGGCTCGGAAATGTGCAGGTAGGCGATGTTGCGCTTGTTCAGCTCTTCCACCAGATACAGCGCCGCGTCTTCCTGATCTTCACCGTTGTCCAGCCCGTTGAACGGCCCCAGCGGCGAGATGCGGATGCCGATGTGCTCAGAACCCCATTCGGCGACCGCCGCGTCGACCACTTCCAGCGTCAGGCGGGTGCGATTCTCGATGCTGCCGCCGTATTGATCGGTACGTTGGTTGGAGGCCGGCGACATGAACTGATGCAGCAGATAGCCGTGGGCGGCATGCAGTTCGATGAAGTCGAAGCCGGCTTCCCGCGCGTTGGCGGTCGCCTGGCGGAAATCGTTGACGATGCCCGGGATCTCGCTGGTTTCCAGCGCGCGCGGCGTGGAGGTCGGTACGCGCACCCAGGCGCCGGTTTCATCACGCACGGTGGTGCGGGTTTCGGCGTTGATTGCCGAAGGGGCGACCGGTGCTTGCCCGCCCGGCTGCAGGCTGGCGTGGGAGATGCGGCCTACGTGCCACAGCTGCACGGCGATATGGCCGTTTTTATCATGCACTGCCTGCGTGATGTTTTTCCATGCGGCGATCTGCTCCGGCGTATGCAACCCCGGCGCACCGGCGTAGCCTTTCGCCTGGAAGGAAACCTGCGTCGCTTCGGTCACGATCAGGCCCGCGCCGGCGCGCTGTGCGTAATATTCCGCCATCAGCGGCGTAGGAATATCGCCCGGCTCGATGCTGCGCAGACGCGTCAGCGGAGCCATAAACACGCGGTTGGGCAGGGTGATGGCGCCAACCTTCAGCGGAGAGAGCAATTTTTCAGTCTTCATAGTGCATCCTGTATTTAATAGACCGGTCGTCTAGTGGTGGGCGATAAAAAACCACGAACTGCATTTTTCAATAAAAAGAAATTGTTACCGTTACGGTTGCGGCGGGCGCAGCAGCAACTCGATGCTTTCCAGCGCGCTGGTCAACGGCGCCAGCGAGTGGCGGATCTTGGCGCGCAGCGAAGCGCCGAGCCACAGTGAGTACAGCGTCTCTGCGGTCGCTGCCGGGCTCATGGCCACCGACAGCGAGCCCTCGGCGATACCGCGTTCGATGGCCTCCTGCAGGTGGCCGATCACGCGAGCGGTACCCGTTTCCAGCGCATGGCGCATCGGTTCTGACAGATCGCTCACCTCGGCGGAAAGCTTCACCGCCAGGCAGGCGTTATGGCATTCGCTGCGGCAGTGGTAGCTGATGGCCTGGGCGTAATAGCCGAGCAGCTGGTGGCGGGCATCGCCGTGCTCATCGGCAAACAGCGCCTGCATTTCTGCATCATAATGCGCGAAATAGCGTTGCAGCATCGCTTCGCCGAAGGCTTCCTTCGAGCGGAAATAGTGGTAGAACGAGCCTTTCGGCACGCCCGCAGTGGCCAGCAGTTCGCTCAGCCCCATGCCGGTAAAGCCCAGGCGCAGGCTGAGAGTTTCGCCGGTGGCGAGCAGATGTTCACGTGTGTCCACGTTGCAATGCGTTGATTTGGTCATCATGGTGTCGAGCATAATAGACCGATTGGTCTAGGTCAATGGGAATAAAAAAACCGGCGCACAAAACGCCGGTTGTCTGCGAACTATTGTGCCCCAGCGGCACGAGGAAGTTAAGCGCTTACGCCGCGTTGCGGCAACGCTGCAGGATATCCAGCCGGGATTGATATTCGCGGCTTTGTACGTTCAGCATGCCCAGCAGGGTATGGAACAGGTTGTCCTGCGACACATCGTCCGTTTCCGCCAGCGCGTTCAGGCACTGGCGATCGACGCCGAAGTTGCGCTGATAGTCGGCCGACATCCACATCAGGAAAGGCACATGCGTTTGCTGGCTAGGCGCGAAGACATAAGGCGTGCCGTGCAGGTACATGCCGTTTTCCCCCAGCGACTCGCCGTGATCGGACAAATAGACCAGCGCGGTATTGAAGCGGTCGTCATACTGCTGCAGCAGCTTGATGGTGGCATCGAGCATCGCGTCAGTATACAAGATCGAGTTGTCGTAGGTGTTCACCAGCTGTTCATGGCTGCAATCCTGGATCTGATTGCTGTTGCAGGTCGGCGAAAACGTCTGGAATTCTGGCGTGCTGCGGCGGTAGTAAGCCGGGCCGTGGCTACCCATCTGGTGCAGCACGATCACGCCGTCGTCTTTCAGGCTATTGATGTAGTCGTTCAGCTTGTACAGCAGCACGTTATCCATGCAAACTTCGCCGTCACAGTCCTGCGGCAGTTTCAATTTGGTCATGTCGATGTGCGGCACCCGGTCGCAGGCGCCTTTGCAGCCGCCGTCGTTATCGCGCCACAGCACGTTGACGCCGGCATGCGCCAGCACGTCGAGCATGCCCTCCTGGTGTGCCGCCTGAGTCGCGTCGTACTCTCTGCGCGGCATGTTGGAGAACATGCAGGGGACGGAGATCGCCGTCTCGGTGCCGCAAGAGCTGGCGTTCTTGAAGTAGACCACGTCGTCCTGCTTCAGGCGCGGGTTGGTTTCGCGCTCGTAGCCGCCGAGGGAGAAGTTTTCGGCGCGGGCGGTTTCGCCCACCACCAGGATCACCAGCGTTTTCTTGGCCTGCCCGGCGATCAGCGGCCCTTTGCGCGCGTCTTCACCGATTTTTACCAGCGGCAGATTGCGGGTGAAATAGCGCTGTTCGGTAAATTTGAGCGTGCCGGCGACGAAGTTGGAAGGCGTCAACATCTTCACCACGCTTTTATTGTTGCGGATCAGCGAAGCGTAGTCTTTGTAGAACAGCGCGGCGACGATCAGGATCACCACCAACGACAGCATGACGTTGGCGGCGCGCAGCCCGACCATATACCACCAGGGGCGGGTCTGGCGAATATGGGTGAAGCAGACCGCCACCGCCGGCAGAACGCCGAGCAGCGCCAGCCACAACCCCATGCGCGGCGTCAGCAGCGCCGTCGCTTCCTGGGTATTGGTTTCGAAGGCGTTCTGCATCATGTTGCCGTCGATCACCACGCCATAGCTGTACATGAAATAGTTGGCTGCGGCGCTGCCCAGTAAGAAAAAGACGATCAGCGGCTTGCGCAGGTAGGGCACGGTCAACACGCTGAAGATGATATTCAGCGCACAGAAAATCACCACCGGCATGCTGGCGGCGAAAATGACGCTGTGGACGCTATCGAAGGTGATATACGACCAGGCGCGGTGCAGGAATAACGCGTTTTGAAACAGAGTGAAGAACAGGGCGGTGGCGAGGATAAAACCGAGGCTGTTGCACTGTAAGCGTTGACGTAACCACATTGCCAAATCTGGATCCTGAGAGGAGATAATACCTTGAAATCTACCGGATGAAACTTAAGAAAACCTTAGAAATTCAGAATACTGGCGGCGGTGAACGCAGGGAAAAGGCCAGGCCGGGCGGCCTGGCAATGAGGCAGTTTAGTAGGCGGCGGTGAACTGCGCGCGAATAAACTGTGGTTTTTCAATCTCATCGACGATGGCGACCGCCAGATCTTCCACCGAAATGCTGGCCGGCGCTTCGCCGTTCATCAGCAGCTGGGTGGTGCCGAGGCGGAACTGACCGGTGCGTTTGCCCGGTTCCAGCAGGGCAGCCGGCGAGAGATAGGTCCAGTCGAGCGCCGATTCATTGCGCAGCTTGTTGCGCAGATCGCGTACCGCCTGCGCGCCGGGGCGGATATTTTCCGGGAACTGCGGCGTATCCACCAGTTCAACGCCCGGTGCCACTTCCAGGCTGCCGGCGCCGCCGACCACCAGCAGGCGCTTGACGCCGGCCTGTTCGACCGCGGTGAGGATCTGTTGGGCGCCTCGAGCGGTCTTTTCATACAGGTTGTCTTCGCCCCAGCCGGGGTTGTAGGCGCTGATCACCGCATCCTGACCGCGCAATTGCCCCGCCAGCCAGGCGGTATCGGCAACGTCGCCCAGCGTGACGGTCAGATTGGCGTGCTCCGGCAACTCTTTTTTCTGACGGGCGATCGCCGTCACCTGAATGCCGCGAGCCAGCGCTTCATCCACCACGCGGCGGCCAACAAAACCGGTTGCTCCAATAATGGCTACTTTCATCTGTATGCTCCTTCGGGGATGTGTTCAGTATCATGAAGCAGGCCGATATGCCTGCTGCGTGGTTTATACTCTAGCCCTTAACAATAGCCGTGATTAGTGCCATATTCATGCTTTCTTGATTAAGTAAAACTTCATAATCGTGGATAAACTCAATCGAATGGCGATATTCGCCACCGTGGTGGCGGAGGGGTCGCTGGCCGGCGCGGCGCGGCGGCTGAGCATGACGCCGTCGGCGGTCAGCCAGCATATGCGCTCGCTGGAGACGGCGCTCGGGGTGCCGTTGCTGCACCGCTCCACCCGTCGTCTGGCGCTGACCGAGGCGGGGGCGGCGTTTTACCCCGGCTGCGAGGCGATGCTGCAACAGGCGCAGCAGGCGGAACAGCGGCTGGCGGAGCTGCGGGATACGCTGGTGGGCGAGCTGCGCATCGCCACTCCGGTCGGCATCGGCGGCCGATCGCTGGCAGAGGCGCTGGCGCCGCTGCTGCAGGCGCATCCCAAGCTGACGCTGCGGGTGCTGGCGGACGATCGCATCGTCGATATGATAGAGCAGCGGGTCGACATTGCGCTGCGGGCCAACCGGCAGCTGGCGGACGCTAATATGATCGCGCACCCGCTGACGGCATGGCCGATGGTGCTGTGCGCAGCACCGCGTTATCTCAGCCAGCATGGGGTGCCGGAAAAACCGCAGGATTTGGTGCAGCACCGCTGGATCTCCAGCGGCTACAGCGGGGCCCATCTGGACCTGCTGCACCAGTCCGGCCAGCAGGTTAAGCTGCGGCTGGCGGAAGGGCAGATCGTCAGCGAGAGCATGAACGTGATGCGCGCCTTTACCCGCGCCGGGCTGGGCATTTCCATTCAGCCGCTGTATGAAATTGGCGACGAGCTTCAGCGTGGCGAGCTGTTGCTGCTGCTGCCGGAGTGGCGGCCGGCGCCGCTGCGGCTGCACGCGCTGACGCTCGAGCGTAACGTGCCGGAGAAAAGCCGCCAGGCGCTGCGTTATTTGCGCGACTATTTTCGCCGCAATGGCGAAAAGGGACTTGCCAGCGGCGGCGATGGCGTCTTCAATTAGCAAGAGAACGCAGGAGGCCCCGTGGCGCAGCAGCTTGAATTTTTCGACATCCCCAGCCCGTGTCGCGGCATTTGTCAGGCCGACGACCGCGGATTCTGCCGTGGCTGCCTGCGCAGCCGCGAGGAGCGCTTCGGCTGGATGAGCATGAGCGACGCGCAGAAGCGCGAGGTGCTGCGCCTTTGCCGTCAACGCTTCCTGCGCCTGCAACGCGCCAATAAAGCGCCCGACGAGCCGCTGCCGGAACAGCCGTCGCTGTTTTAACCTTTCCTGATCTGCCGCACGTTCGTGTGGCTTACCGCTTCCCTGTGCCTCACCGGCTTGTGTATGCTGGCTGACAACTAATGTCATGAGGTTTTCGCAATGGTAGAACGTATACGTCTCGCGCCGCAGGGGCCTGAATTTTCCCGCATGATTTGCGGTTACTGGCGGTTGATGGAATGGGGCATGTCGCCGCAGCAGCTGCTGACGTTCATCGAACAGCATGTTGAACTGGGCGTCACCACCGCCGACCACGCGGATATCTACGGGGGTTACGCCTGCGAACAGGCGTTCGGCGACGCGCTGCGCCTGAAGCCGGCGCTGCGCCAGTCGCTGGAGCTGGTGACCAAGTGCGGCATCGCCACCACCGCCAAGCCCGGCAACCCGATCGGCCATTACATCACCGACCGCGACCATATCGTACAGAGCGCGGAACAATCGCTGCGCCATCTGCATACCGACTACCTCGATCTGCTGTTGATCCACCGGCCGGATCCGTTGATGGATGCCGACGACGTGGCCGAAGCCTTCGTCGCGCTGCATAAAAGCGGCAAGGTGCGCCATTTCGGCGTTTCCAACTTTACGCCCGCGCAGTTCCAGCTATTGCAGTCGCGCCTGCCGTTCACGCTGGCGACCAACCAGGTGGAGATCTCGCCGATTCACCAGCCGGCCATTCTCGACGGCACGCTCGACCAGTGCCAGCAACTGCGCATCAAGCCGATGGCCTGGTCCTGCCTGGGGGGCGGGCGCCTGTTCAACGACGCCGAGTTCCAGCCGCTGCGCGACGAGCTACAGCGGGTGGCGCAAGAGATCGGCGCCGATACCATTGAACAGGTGGTGTACGCCTGGGTGATGCGTCTGCCGTCGTCGCCGCTGCCGATTATCGGCTCCGGCAAGATTGAGCGGGTGCGCTCGGCGCTGAAGGCGCAGAAGCTGGTACTGAACCGCCAGCAGTGGTTCCGCATTCGCAAGGCGGCGCTGGGGTATGACGTGCCTTAAGGCGGAGCAAAAAAGAGGAAAGCCGGGCGACGAAAGCGCCCGGCTTTTTTTACGCCGATCCTTAGGCCAACACCACCTGATCGGTGTTGAAGTGATCGAGCGAGACGCCGATCAGCGTGACCTGGCTGTGGCCGAAGGCCAGCACCAGATCGTCGTTTTGCTGCGTGGCGTAGTCGCGGATATTTCCGCTGGCGCCTTCGGTGCCGATAAACACCAGCTTATCGGTGGCGTTGAAGCCATACAGCTGGTCGCGGCCAAAATCGCCGCTGAACAGGAAGGTATTGCCGTTGCCGACGCCCTTCAGGATGTCATCGCCGCTGCCGCCGACGAAGGTCAGGTTGCCGCCGGCATGGCCGATCAGCGTGTCGTTGCCGGCGTTGCCGAACAGCCAGGCGTCGTGGCTGCGAGCCTGCAGGACGTCATCGCCGTCGCCGCCGGTGGTGGCAGCGGCATAGGCTTTGATGCCCGAATCCGATTTCAATCCGGCCGCGGTCACCTGATGATCCACCTCTTTGCTGAAAATCAACCAGGAGGTTTCTTTGCTGCGCAGGGTGCTGATGTCGTCCGCCAGCGTAATGCCGCCTTTGGCGTCGCGCAGGTAAAGCGTATTGCCATCGTAGGCGACCTCGGTGTTCTTCAGCGCCTGTTGGGTATCGAAGGTATTGTGGCCTTTGCCGCCGGCGATCAGGTTGTAGCCGCCGGCGTCGCGGAAGATATCGTCGCCGTCGCGGCCCTCGAGATAATCGTTGCCTTTGCCGCCCTTGATCAAATCATTGCCGTCGCTGCCGATGATAAACGTCGGCCCGCTGTGCGTCTCCGCGTTGCGGTTCAGGTCTTCCACCCAGGTATTGCCGCGCGTCACGTTAGACAGGTTGGAGACGATGATGGTCGAGTCCTTGTCGGTCAGCGAATAGAACTCGGAGTTCAGCACCCGCATCAGCCCGTCCTGATAGAAGAACGGCAGGTGCGACAGCCAGGTTGGAATGTTGAGAATGGAAAACGGCAGCAGGTTCCAGGCGTCCGACGCGTAATGGTCGTTGAAGTTGACGATATTGTTGGTGGCGGAGGCGTGCGGCGCATCGTGGACGCCCAGTGACGGCAGGGTTAGCGAGGTGCCGTCGAGCGCACGAAACACCGGATCGTTTTCGTAGCCGATGTTGATCACCTTGCCGCCGGCTTCGTACTGGGTCGGCGAGGCGAAGGCAACATAGTTGGATTGCGCGTAGAAGCCGCCCCAGTTGGCGTCGCTCTGCGCAGCCATGCTGTTGACCGCCAGCCCGCCGAGGCTGTGGCCGCTGACCACCACGTCCTCGCCGCTCAGCCCGTGCGCCTGCGCGAACTTCGCTACGTCGCCCAGCAGATTGCCGAAGGCGTTCAGCGCGTAGCCGTCAGCGTAGCCTTTCGGCCCGAAACCGGCCAGCAGATCGTTAATCACATCGCCAATGGTATCGCCGATCAGCGACTCGCGTGGGCCGCTGGTACCGCGAAATGAGATGCCAATGGCGGTGAGATTGCCTTCGCTGTCATATTTGCCCAGCACCTCGGCCTGAGCGGTGGTGTAACCGGCGGTCTCACCGTAGTAGGTGCCGCGTGCATCGGTTTTGCCGGCGTAACCCAGCTGCGCGGCGCTGATGACCGACCAGCCCGCATTGTTCACCGCCTCCTGCGCGGCCTGTTCTGAGTCGGGGTTCCAGGGAAGGCCGGGCAGGCCGCCCTGCGATTGGGTGCTGCCGATGAGCGCGGTGATCAGCGTCAGCGGCAGGCCCAGCCCGAAACCGGTCTGGTGGTAGCCTTCGTCGAAGCCGTTATCGATATTGTGGTAAGCGTAGGTAGAGATGGCCAAGGCGTCGGAAAACAGCGTTTTCGACGCGTTTTCGTCCAAATCCTTATAGCTAAAGATGCCCATATCAGTTCCTTATGAATTATGCCGCCTGGCCGGGGAGTGAACTCTCATGCGTCGGCGGTGGAAACAGGGAAACAACGTTAGCCGAACGACAGCTGGTCAGAGGACCAACATCGGTAGAAATAGTATTAGCCCTAAATATTAGGTGTGCGAATCAAATTGGCGAGATTGTGCGTTGGTTAACAGTGCCTGCGCCGGCTCTCCTATACTGAAAGCTCAGCACAGACATTAAGGAGACTGATTGATGAAACGTTATTGGTATGCAGCACTTGGCCTGATGGCGTGTGGCGCGGCTCAGGCGGCGACAACCGACGTCGAGATGCACCTGGTGACCGGGCAGGGGATCGGTCAGGATATCGGCAAGGTGGTCATCAGCGAAACGCCGTATGGCTTGCTGTTCACGCCGAGCCTGAAAGCGTTGCCGGCCGGGGTTCATGGCTTCCACGTGCATGAAAAAGGCAGCTGCGAGCCGGGGATGAAGGACGGCAAAGCGGTGGCGGCGCTGGCGGCCGGCGGGCATTTTGATCCGCAAAAGACCGGGAAGCACCTCGGGCCGTATGCCGACGGGCATCTGGGTGATTTGCCTGCCATCTATGTGACCGCCGACGGCATGGCGAACTATCCGGTGTTGGCGCCGCGGCTGAAAAAAATCAGTGAAATTGAGGGCAAGGCGCTGATGGTGCACGCCGGCGGCGATAACCACTCGGATCACCCATTGCCGCTCGGCGGCGGCGGTGAGCGTTTCGCCTGCGGGGTGATCAAGTGATCACCCGCCGCTAACGGCCGGCGCGGTGGCGGGCTGGCCCATCGCCTGCTGCAACTGCTGCAGCGAGCAGTAGAGTCGCCAAATCAGACCGGCCAAATCGCGCGCCGCCTGTTCCGGGTGGTGCGCCAGCGCGTTGCTCATGCGCAGCAGCTCCTGCAGCGTGGCGTCCAGCGAACTGTGCTGCACGCCTTTCTCCGTCATGATACCGCGCAGGCAGTGGATGCAGACATCGCGCACCGCCGACAGCGGATCGGAACGGGTTTGCCAGTCGCGCAGCTGCCAGACGATATGGCTGCAGTTGAGCAGCACCACGCCCCAGCGCAGCAGCCAGGTGCGCGCTTCCTGATCCTGACTTTGATTGAGCTGGCTGATGCGATGGTAGATCAGCGATTCGAACTGGCTTTCGCTCTGCTGCGGCCTTTTGCTCAACTGATCGATAAAATCGCGCCGCAGCGCGCGGATAATGCGGCGGCTTTTGCGTTTGTCCGAGCTGGGGCGCAGGATCTGAAACGCCAGCCCGGCCAGCAGTACGCCGACGACTTTAGCGATGTTGTCATTGATGAAGGACTGGTAGTCATAGCTCGGCGGGTTGCTGACGGTCAGGAACGACCCCATAAAGACGATCAGCTGCCCCCAAAGCGCGGCATAAGGCGGATTCTGCAGCTTGAGCATCTGCATGGTCACCAGGATCGGAAACAGGAAGGCGCAGAACACCCAGAAGTCGTCAATCTGGATCATCAAACCGAATTTTACTACGAAGCAGACGACCGAGAGCAGCAGCACCGCCTTGAGCAAGGTGCTGACGCTGTTGATCGGTGAAGGCGTCGAGGAGTAGAGCACGCAGCTGATGGCGGTGAGCGTCAGCGCCGCGCTGCCGGCGTCCCACTGCGTGTTGATCCAATAGGCGCAGCCGATCACGATGCACAAAAAGGTGCGCAGGCCGTTGTAGGCGGCTTCGTAGCTGTCGGTATGGCGCGCCAGCGAGGTGACGCGCGGCGGCTGGAGATCGCTGACCGCCGTGGCGCTCTCCAGCCGCTGCAGCCAGCGGTTGCAGCGCAGGTAAAGCCAGCAGAAATGGCGCAGGCGCAGCCAGAAGGCGCGGTGGCGGTAGTCCGTAGGCTCTTGCGGCGCGATCTGCTGAAGCAGGCGCGCCAAACGGTATTTGTCGGTGGCGGGATCGCGCAGCTCGTCCAGCAATTGCGTCAGCACCGGCATCAGATTGGCGGGGCGATCCGGCCAGTTCAGCAGCATGCGGCGCAGGCTGGAGATAACGCTGGTAATGCGCAACTGCTGGTGCAGCAGATAGTTGAGCAGGTTATTTTGCCGCCGCAGCCGGTAGTGGCTCCAGAACGCCTGAATACGCAGCAGGTTCATGGTCAGGATCTGGCCGATGACCCCTTCGTGCGAGGTGCGCATCTGGGCGGTGATCTCCGGCTGCCACAGCATGGCGGCGTGCTCCAACAGGCGTAGCTGCATGCGCCGCAGCGAGGTCAGCAGCGCTTCGCCGTCGGAGGTACTGGGCAGGATCATCATCATCAATCCGCCGCACAGAATGCCGGTGATCACTTCGCAAACCCGCGCCTGCGCGATATCGAAAATCTGCTGGGTATCGGTGACGTTGACCGTGCCGAAGGCGATGATGGCGGCGGTATAGCCCGCCAGCGCGAACGCGTAAGAGACGTTGTTTTGGTAATGGTTGGAGATATAGGTGCACAGCCCGATCCACGCGGCGATGAACAGCGTAAACAGCCAGGGATCGTTCAGACAGTGGCCGGCGATCGCCACCGACGCGGCGGCACCCATCAGGCTGCCGAAGATGCGGCCGATGCTTTTGCTGATCACGCCGCCGACGGTGGGGAAACTCACCACTGCGGCGGAGGTGAGCGCCCAAGAGGGCTCGTCGAGCTCGAGCACGAACGCCACCCACAGCGCGAGACACATCGCCAGTGAATTGCGCAGCGCATAGCGCCATTGGCCGCCGGTCGCCTTACCCCAGGGGGTGCGGCTCCACTCCAAAAAAGGCAGGTTCACACTTTAGTTCCGCTGATGAATCGAAATGGTGCAGGTGGTGCCGGCGACCAGCGTCAAATCGGCGGGCACGTTGAGCAATTTTATCCGTACCGGCACGCGCTGAGCCAAACGCACCCAGGGAACATTAGGCTTAACGTCCATTAATAGATCGTTGCTGCTGTCGACGCTCTGATCGTAAATGGCGCGGCCGATGCTCTCTACTTCCCCCTGCAGCGGCGTGTTGCCGTTATATAAAACGATGTCCGCTTTATTGCCTTCTTTTATATGCTTCAGCTTGGTTTCTTCGAAATAACCGAGTACATAAAACGAATGTACATCCACCAACGCCACCAGCGGCGTGCCGGCGTTGGCGTAGTTCCCGACCCGTGCCTGCAGATTGGTGATATAGCCGTCGGTTGGCGCGTAAATTTTGGTTTTGCTCAAATTCCATTTGGCCTGTTCCAGGTTGGCCAGGGCTGCTTTATAGGCGGCCTTCATTGCCTGAGCGGCTAAATTGGACGCGTCCAAATCTTCAGCGGAAATAACGTTACGCGGCAAACCGCGGCGGCGGGCGGCCTCGTGGTCTGCCTTGGCCAGATCGGATTGCGCTTTTGCCACCGCGGCCTCAGCATTGTCCAGCGCGATCTGGTAGGGCACCGGGTCGAGGGTAAAAATCAGACTTCCCGCAGGTACGAACTGATTGTCATTCGCGCTTATTTTCTCTAATCTTCCAGAGACTTCAGGGGTGATATTGACGAGTTCGGCGCGCACTTTTCCATCACGGGTCCATGGGGATTGCATATAATAATTCCAGAGCCACCAACCGGCGCAGACGGCAATGGCGCAGACGATCACCGTAGAAAAGTATTTTAATGTTTTATGCTGCATGGGTTACCAACTCGCTAAAATCCATAAGGAACCGCTGACGGTCAGAACGAAAATGGACAGGTCCATCAACATGGGATGCCAGATTTCACCGGAATACATCCAGTCTCTCAGCAGCTGATGAATCAGCAGCCATAAGACCAGTCCTAGTAAAAAAGCTTTAAATATAGGTGGAAAATAAAGCGATGCCCCCAGGACCAAATCGGGTAAGGGGGATGAGGTGTGTAACCATGATGTATTCACATTAACAATCCCTAAGGGTGAATATGTTGAATATTTGCATAACGATTAAACAATAGCGGCTAAAAATAGTGGCTATTTCCACAATATACATTATATACATTTGTGTTTTTAATGTGAGTTACCCAAAATAGTCTAAACTCTGGGAGGTAATGTTAGCATGCTAATTATAAGGAGGGGGAAGTGGAGTCAACATTAGGTTCAGATTTAGCACGATTAGTTCGTGTTTGGCGCGCGCTCATCGATCATCGGCTCAAGCCGTTGGAGCTGACCCAAACGCACTGGGTCACTTTGCACAATATCAATCGCTTGCCGCCGGAGCAGTCGCAAATCCAGCTGGCCAAGGCGATCGGTATCGAGCAACCATCACTGGTTCGCACGTTGGACCAACTGGAGGAGAAGGGGCTGATCACGCGCCATACCTGTGCCAACGATCGCCGCGCGAAGCGCATCAAGCTGACCGACGCGGCCGATCCGATCATCAGGGAAGTGGACAGTGTGATCACGTCGACACGCAGTGAGATTTTAAGCGGCATTACCGCCGACGAAGTGCATCTGTTGGTAGGGCTGATTGGCAAGTTAGAACAAAATATCACCGAACTGCAGAACAAATAATAATATTCTTATTTTCTACGATTACAGTTTCACAGCATCAGAAATAAAACCGGAGGCGATTGCCTCCGGTTTGCCGTTTGTCGCCGACTGACTTACAGCGGAGAGACGGTGATGGTGTCGCCCATGCGCGCCATGCGCACGCGCTGGCCTGGGCTGAACTTGGTGTCGCCCGCTTTCTGTACCACCACGATGTTCTCTTTCTGGTCGGTTTTGATTTCCAGCTCGTAGCCTGAGGTACGGCCGGCCACTTCACCGATGCTGTTGCCCGCCGCGCCGCCGGCGATGGCGCCCGCCGCGGTAGCCAGCGTACGGCCGGTGCCGCCGCCTACGGTGTTACCCAACAGGCCGCCAATCACTGCGCCGCCGATCATCCCCAAGGCGTTGGAGCCTTCGCCGCCCTGGATTTTAACCGGACGCACGGAAACCAGCGTCCCGTAGGTGACGTTCTGCACCTGCTTGGCCTGCGAGGACGAGTAGACATCGCCGGACATGGATTCATTGGCACAGCCGGCCAGCGTAACGGCGGCGACGGCAACGACGAGAAGACGCTTGATCATACAAAACTCCTGATGGTAGTAGTCCATAACCTGGCAATGCTCTCCAGGCAAGATTCAGTGAAAATGATAGACAAAGTATGGCTGAAAGTTGACACACCGCCATGCTCCATCGCTGCACGCAGCTTAACTTTTCTCTGTTCAACCAATAATAAACCGCGGTTTACCTTTATGACAGCCTTGGCGACATTCCGTTGCCTGTTATGGCACGGTTTAACACATTACATGTGCCACAGAGGCGCCGGGAGGCGGTGTCTGGCTCACGGCCTGTAAAAAAAGCATCATAATTCATGGCGTTAATCCGGCAATTCTGGTTTATTTGTCAGGATAAAATTTGCTTACCGCGCGGGTTAGAGGATGTTGCTATGAAGTCAGGCCGCTATATAGGCGTCATGTCCGGCACCAGTCTGGACGGAATCGATGTGGTATTGGCCGCGATCGACGATCGCATGGTGGCGCAGCAGGCCAGCTATAGCCACCCGATGCCGATGGCGCTGAAAAAAGAGATTCTGGGCATGTGCCAGGGGCAGCAGACCACGTTGGCGGCCGTCGGCCGGCTGGACGCTCAACTGGGCACGCTGTTCGGCGAGGCGGTGCTCGGCTTGCTGAAGCAAACCGGCATCGACGCTGAGCAGATCACCGCCATCGGTTGCCACGGCCAGACGGTGTGGCACGAACCGGAAGGCGACGCGCGTTTCTCGATGCAGCTCGGCGATAACAACCGCATCGCCGCGCTGACCAATATCACCACCGTCGGCGATTTCCGCCGGCGCGACATGGCCTACGGCGGGCAGGGCGCGCCGCTGGTGCCAGCGTTTCATCAGGCGCTGCTGGGGCATCCCGTCGAGAGGCGCATGGTGCTGAACGTCGGCGGCATCGCCAACCTTTCTCTGCTGTTGCCCGGTACGCCGGTGCGCGGTTTCGATACCGGGCCGGGCAACATGCTGATGGACGCCTGGGTGTGGCGCCACCGTGCGCAGCCTTACGATCAGGACGGCGGCTGGGCCATGCAGGGGCGGGTTTGTTTACCGCTGTTGCAGCAGATGCTGGCGGATCCTTACTTTGCGCTGCCGGCGCCGAAAAGCACCGGCCGCGAGTATTTCAATATCGCCTGGCTGGAGCGGCAGCTGGCCGGATTGCCGGCGATGGCGCCGGTCGACGTGCAGGCCACGCTCACGGAACTGACCGCCGTCAGCATCAGCGAACAGGTGTTGCTGGCCGGCGGGTGCGAGCGCCTGCTGGTGTGCGGCGGCGGGGCGCGCAACACGCTGCTGATGGCGCGCCTGTCTGCGCTGCTGCCGGGGACGGAGGTCGGGCTGACCGACGATTTCGGCGTCAGCGGCGACGACATGGAGGCGCTGGCCTTCGCCTGGCTGGCGTTTCGCACGCTGTCCGGCCAGGCCGGCAACCTGCCTTCGGTGACCGGCGCCAGCCGTGAAACGGTGTTGGGTGGGATTTATCCGGTTTTGCCATTGGGGGCCCGTTAGCTCTGTTAGGATAGCCTGTGAAGGATTTTTCTAAGGAGCAACAGCATGAAAAAAGTCATTTTCGTCGCCGGCGCGCTGGCGCTGTCCGGCTGCAGCTACATCCTGCCGCAAAGCAGCCAGACGATGCACTACCAGTGCGGCACTACGCCGCTGACGGTGGCGCTCGACGGCAAGGCGAGCGAAGTCAGCCTGCTGATGGATGGCGAACAGCTGCATCTCAAGCAGGTGCTGGCGCTGACCGGTGCCAAATACAGCGACGGCAAATACACTTTTTGGTCGAAAGACCGTAACGCCTATCTTGAGCGCAACGGCAAGGTAGTCATGAGCGACTGCGTGTTGACGGAGTGACGGTCGGCGGCGGCGTCGGAGCGATTGAGTTCCTGGCGCCGCAGGCGCAGAATGTAACGACGGATTTTTCAGTTGGTCGATAACCCAGATGATTGAAAAGAATGAGTTTGATGTTGCGGACCTGCGCCGTGAATACACCCGAGGCGGCCTGCGCCGCAACGATCTGACCGCCAATCCGCTCGAACTGTTCGAGCGTTGGCTGAAACAGGCCTGCGACGCCCGCCTGGCCGATCCTACCGCCATGTGCGTCGCGACCGTCGACGAACACGGCCAGCCTTATCAACGCATCGTGCTGCTCAAGCATTTCGATGAGCAGGGGCTGGTGTTCTACACCAACCTCGGCAGCCGCAAGGCGCAGCAGCTGGCGCAAAACCCGCATATCAGCCTGCTGTTCCCCTGGCACATGCTCGATCGCCAGGTGATTTTTCTCGGCCAGGTGGAGCGTCTGTCGACCCTCGACGTGCTGAAGTATTTCAACAGTCGCCCGAAAGACAGCCAGATCGGCGCCTGGGTATCGCAGCAATCTTCGCGCATTTCCGCGCGCGGCGTGCTGGAAAGCAAATTCCTCGAGCTGAAGCAGAAGTTCCAGCAGGGCGAGGTGCCGTTGCCGAGTTTCTGGGGCGGATTCCGCGTGAAATTCGACTCCGTCGAGTTCTGGCAGGGCGGCGCCCATCGCCTGCATGACCGTTTCCTGTATCAGCGGGACGGGAATGACTGGAAAATTGACCGACTGGCACCCTGAAGACGGAAAATCCCCTCTAAGCGCTGGTGCTGACGCCGCCGGCGCTTTATTCTATGCGCTACCCTGAATTTTTTATTTCGCCACTGGGCGAAAGGCCGTGTACCGGCAAAGGTGCATTCGTTTATACATGGAGTCATTGATGGCAAGCAGCAACTTGATTAAACAACTGCAAGAGCGGGGCCTCGTTGCCCAGGTTACGGATGAGGAAGCGTTAGCGGAGCGACTGGCGCAAGGGCCAATTGCACTGTATTGCGGTTTCGATCCGACCGCTGACAGCTTGCATTTGGGCCATCTGGTTCCTCTGTTGTGCCTGAAGCGCTTCCAGCTGGCCGGCCACAAGCCGGTCGCACTGGTGGGCGGCGCCACCGGCCTCATCGGCGATCCGAGCTTCAAAGCGGCGGAGCGCAAGCTGAACACCACCGATACGGTGAACGAGTGGGTCGAGAAGATCCGCAAGCAGGTTTCTCCGTTCCTCGATTTCGACTGCGGCAGCAACAGCGCCATCGCGGCCAACAACTACGACTGGTTCGGCGGCATGAACGTGCTGACCTTCCTGCGTGACATCGGCAAGCACTTCTCCGTCAACCAGATGATCAATAAGGAAGCGGTTAAGCAGCGCCTGAATCGCGACGACTCCGGCATCTCCTTCACCGAGTTTTCCTATAACCTGCTGCAGGGCTTCGATTTCTCCGAGCTGTACAACCGCCACCAGGTGGAGCTGCAGATCGGCGGTTCCGATCAGTGGGGCAACATCACCTCGGGTATCGATCTGACGCGTCGCCAGCACCAGAAGCAGGTGTTCGGTCTGACCGTGCCGTTGATCACCAAAGCAGACGGCACCAAGTTCGGCAAAACCGAAGGCGGCGCGGTCTGGCTGGCGCCGGAAAAAACCAGCCCGTACAAGTTCTACCAGTTCTGGATCAACACCGCCGATGCCGACGTTTACCGCTTCCTGAAGTTCTTCACCTTCATGAGCCTGGAAGACATCAACGCGCTGGAAGAAGAAGACAAGAACAGCGGCAAGGCGCCACGAGCCCAGTACGTGCTGGCGGAAGAAGTGACCGGCATGGTGCACGGTGCGGAAGGCCTGGCGGCCGCGAAGCGCATCACCCAGAGCCTGTTCTCCGGCGCGCTGCACGACATGACCGAAGCGGACTTCGCCCAGCTGGCGCAGGACGGCATGCCGACCATCAAACTGGATGGCGACGCCGATCTGCAGCAGGCGTTGGTGAATGCCGAACTGGTGCCGTCACGCGGCCAGGCGCGCACCATGATCGGTTCCAACGCGGTGACCATCAACGGCGAGAAGCAGTCCGATGCCGAATACCGCTTCAGCGATTCAGACCGTCTGTTCGGCCGCTACACGCTGCTGCGCCGCGGCAAGAAACACTACTGCCTGGTGGATTGGCAATAACGAATAATGACGGTAAGGGGCCCTGGCGGCCCCTTTATTTTTGGGCAGCCGCCCGGCTGCCGTATTCCGAACGAGTTCTGTCGATGAAAAACATTCTTTCTATCCAGTCGCACGTGGTGTTTGGTCACGCCGGCAACAGTGCGGCGGAGTTCCCGATGCGCCGCATGGGCGTCAACGTCTGGCCGCTAAACACGGTGCAGTTCTCCAACCATACGCAATACGGTCAGTGGACCGGCTGCGTCATGCCGGCCAGCCACCTGACCGAGATCGCGCAGGGCATCGCCAATATCGATCAGCTGAAACGCTGTGATGCGGTGTTGAGTGGCTATATCGGTTCGCCGGAGCAGGGCGACCATATTCTGGAGATCGTGCGTCAGGTTAAGCAGGCGAACCCGAATGCCTGGTATTTCTGCGATCCGGTGATGGGGCATCCGGAAAAAGGCTGTATCGTGGCGCCGGGCGTGGCCGAGTTTCACTGCCGCCAGGCGCTGCCGTGCAGCGACATGATGGCGCCGAACCTGCTGGAATTGGAGATGCTGAGCCAGATGGCCGTCGCCGACGTGGCCGATGCGGTGCAGGCCGCCCGCGCGCTGATCGCCAAAGGGCCGCGGCTGGTGCTGGTCAAGCACCTGGCCCGCGCCGGCTATCATGCCGACTGTTTCGAAATGCTGCTGGTGACGGCGGACGAGGCCTGGCACATCAGCCGGCCGCTGGTGGACTTCGGCGCGCGTCAGCCGGTCGGCGTCGGCGATTTGACCAGTGGTCTGCTGCTGGTGGATCTGCTGAAGGGCGAGGCGTTGGATAAAGCGCTGGAGCACGTGACCGCCGCCGTGTATGAGGTGATGCTGACCACGCAGGAGATGGGCGAGTACGAACTGCAGGTGGTGGCGGCGCAGGATCGGATCGTGCAGCCGCGCAGCGAGTTCAAAGCGGTCAAACTGTAAGTAGCATTCGGCCCCGGCGACAGCCGCCGGGGCCCGATGTTTACTTCAATCCTTCGGCGTTCAGCGCCGCATCTACCGCCGGGCGCGCCGCAACGCGATCGAACCAGGCCGCCAGATGGGCGTGCTTGCGCACGTCGAACTGCAGGGCAAACGCCCAACGCAACACGGTGAACAGGTAGGCGTCGGCCACGCTGAAACGGCTTCCCAACAGGAAATGCTGCTTCGCCAGCACCGAATCCAGATAGCTGAACTGCTGCTCCAGCTTGGCGCGCGCGATGGTTTTATATTCCTCGGGCGTTTTCGGGTTGAACAGCGGGCTGAATCCTTTGTGCAGCTCGGTGGCGATGTAGTTCAGCCATTCGATCGCGTGGTAGCGCGACAGGGTGCCCGCCGCCGGGATCAGGTTGCGGTCCGGCACGCGGTCCGCCAGGTATTGCACGATCGCCACGCCCTCGGTCAGCAGGCTGCCGTCATCCAGCTGCAGCGCCGGTACCTGTCCCTTGGGGTTGATGGTGAGGTAATCGGCGCCGCTCTCGGTTTTCTTCTGCGCCAGGTCGACCTTCTCCGCCGTAAAATCCAGCCCTGCCTCACGCAGCACGATATGCGGGGACAGCGAACAGGCGCCGGCTTTATAGAACAGTTTCATCGGAAGCTCCTTGTTGATGACGAATGACGGGCATGCTTAACCTCTCATCGTAGTCCCATAGCGCCAAAATTACAGCGGCTTAGCTAACAAATTTAACCGATGATCGCCTCGGCGGGCTGCAGCTGCGTCAGCGTTGCGGCGATCTGCTGCTGCAGCGCCTGCGGCGCCACCTGCATCGGCGAGCGCAGCTCGTTGGCGATCAGCCCCTGCTGGGCCAGCACCGTCTTGACCGGCGCCGGATTGGGGAAGCTGAACATCTGGTGGATCATCGGCAGCAGCTCATAGAAGTTGCTGCGCGCCGCGGCCAGATCGCCTGCGGCGACCTGCTGCGTCAGCTGAACGAAGCGTTCCGGGTGAACATGGGCCGCGGCGGAAATGGCGCCGGTGCCGCCGAGACACAGCGTGGTGAGGATCAGATTGTCTTCCCCGGTCATCACATCGATCTCGCCGTCGGCGATCAGCGCCATGGTGGCGTCAGGGTTGCCGCCGCAGTCCTTGATGGCGGCGATGCGCGGGTGGCGTGCGAGCCGGCGCAGCGTAGCCAGCTCCATGGCGATGCCGGTGCGTTGCGGAATGTTGTACAGGATCACCGGCACGGTTGAGGCGTCGGCCAGCTGGGTGAAATAGTCGATCAGGCCGCATTGCGAAGGGCGGATGTAGTAAGGCGCCGGGATCAGCACGCCGGCGATATCGCGCAGCTGAATAGCCTGCTGCATTTGCAGCGTGGCGACCATGTTATTGCCGGACAGGCCCATCACCACCTGATGGGCGGGCGCCACGTCCAGCACGGCGTCGAGCACCGCCAGCTGTTCTTCTTTGCTCAGCGCGGCGGCTTCACCGGTGGAGCCGCAGACCACCAGACCCTCGATGCCGGCGTCGAGCAGGTGCCGCGCCAGGCGTTTCACCGCCGGCAGATCGACGGCATCGTGATTGAAAGGGGTAACCATCGCCACCCAAATACCCGAAAATGAGGCCATAAAATATTCCTTCTGTGTGACCGACAGAGAAGCCAGATGAGAAAATTGAAGGCGGGGCGTTGCGTGCCATCCAGTCAGCTCATCTGACGGGACAGCTCGCCCCGGTCAAATGAGCGTCTGTTTCTTCGATTTTACCGCCGCCAAACCGCCAATAGGCAACGCGGGCGTCATCAGAATGTCAGCGTTGCGTGGGTAGGCCATGGCGGTCTCGCGAAAAGGGGAAGTGGGGTGATAATGAATAGTCTTCATCAGGCTGTCAATTTACAACAGATTGATAACATTGTTATTCATGATTCGTCGGCGGGAATGAGTTTGGCTAATAAATAAAAATCCCCGCGGCGGCGGGGAGGGTTTGGCCGGCTCAGCGCGGCGGGCGGGAGCCGATGGTGGCGGACCAGCTGAAGGTGTCGCCGCTCGGCCGGTAGCGGTTGGCCTTGCGTTCTGCACGCTCCGCCTTGGCGAGCTTCGCTCTGGCGGCCATGATGCGCGCCACCACTTCATCCTTGACCTTGTGCTGTTCGGCGTTGGTCAGTGGCCGCCCATGGCTTTTGCGCGCCTTGTCCAGTTCGGTTTTCACTTCCCGCTGTTCGCTTTCCGTCATCTCTTTCAACGTCAACTTTTTCATCTGTGCCGCCCGTTCGGTGAAGTTGACTTACAGTTTAGCGGCGTTATGTGACCGAAAATGTTATGGGCATAACGAAAATACCCGGTAAGCCGGCATTACACCTCTTCCAGCAGATCGTCGACAAAGCGCCGCATGCGTTCGGTGCGCAGTTCGGCCATGTGCCGCCCGGCGGCGGTCTGGAAGCCGTCTTGCAGTTTGAACAGCTTGGTTTCGAAGTGGTCCAGGCTGAAACGCTTGTCGTCATATTGACGATGTTCGGCCCGCGGATCGGCGGCGTCATACAGCGCGCTGCGCATGCGGCCGCCGATATAAAAGCAGCGCGCCACGCCGATAAGACCGATGGCGTCGAGGCGATCGGCATCCTGCAGGATCTTCGCCTCCAGCGTTTGCGGGGGGATGCCGGCGGAAAAACTGTGCGCTTCGATGGCGTGAGCCACCGCCGCGATATCCGCCGGTGCCCATTCCAGCCGGGTCAGCGTCAACGTGGCTTGCTCCGCCGCCATGCGCGAGGCCAGATGGCGCTGCGGCGAGTTTTTTTCCACCGCGACGGCGTCGTGCAGCAGCACCGCCGCGCAGAGAATGCGCCGGTCGCCACCTTCCAGCTTGCTGATTCGGCGGCAGTTCTTCCAGACCCGGTGCAGGTGCGCGACGTCATGCGAACCGTCGTCCGACTCGAGGGTCAGCGGCAGCAACGTTTGCGCCAGCGCTTGGTAGGGTGAGAAAGGTTGTAACAGCTCTTGCGTCAGCGAGGGTAAAGACACGTTCAGCTCCTGTTGGGGGAAATCGGTCAATCAGCATAGCCGCGCCGGATGCCGGGAGAATGACAGTAAAACGGCTATTGTTTACTAAAGTGCAACCCACTATTGTCATAACTGCGGTTTTTGCAGCGAAACAAGCAACCTAGAATAGCCGCATTCCGCCGTCTCCGCTTGGTGAGAGCCTGTGTCCGCGGGGATGGCCGGAATATCCTCATCAGCCATTGGAGAAGAGACATGCCAACCCCTCTTGAGATAGTGCGCGCAACCTATGAAGGTAGTTCCGAAGAAAACGGCCGTAATCTGCTGGCGGCGCTGGCCCCCGATGCCGAGTGGACCGAAGCCGCCGGTTTCCCCTATGCCGGTACCTATATCGGCCCGGAAAATATCATCAAGAACGTGCATCAGCGTCTGGGCAGCGAATGGCAAGGCTACCGCGCCGATGTCGACCACTTTTACGACGCCGGCGACAATGTGATCGCGCAAGGTTTTTATCACGGCACCTACCGGGCCACCGGCAAATCCTTCAGCGCCTCTTTTGCGCATATTTATACGCTGCGCGCCGGCAAAATCGTGAAGTTCGTGCAGATTGTCGACAGCGCTAAAGTGCTGGAAGCGATGCAGCCTTAATCGCCGCTGCGCTTGCCGAATTTGCGGTCGAACTCGCGCCGGTAACCCCGGGCCTTGTTGCGATCGCGGATCCACAGATAGCCGCACACCAGCGCAACCGCTCCCGAGAAGGTGACGTTGCGCATATCCCGGTCATACCAAAACACCAGCAGCGCATCCAGCGCCGCAATCAGCGCGATCCATTTATACATATGGGATTGACGCCGCGTGGCGGCGTTGAGTCGCTTTAACTGTCTGGCTTCGTCCAACACCGGCTTTTGCTGCATAGCATTTCGTTATCATCAGGCTGTTCACGCTAAATTAGCAGAATTTCCCTCACCGTCGCAAAGATTAACGCGCGGTGCTATGCGGTTTTCACCGCCCCTGGCGCGGCGCAGAAAATTTGTGCGCGGGTGCTTGAATTGTCCATTGGGCGTGGTAGGTTATTTATTCGATATTTTTGGTTTTTTATTCAATTCTCGCCGTGTCATCAAGCTGCAGCACTGGGCGGTTAACGTGATGGGTTCGATACATGCGGCGGTTAACTTCGGCAGGAGGATGTGATGAACGATAAAACGGCACGCCCGCAGGATGTGGTTCAACAACAGCTTGACGCCTATAACGCCCGCGACATCGATGCCTTCATGGCCTGCTGGGCGGACGACGCGCAGTATTACGAGCATCCCGACACGCTGCTGGCCAGCGGTAAGGCGGCGATCCGCGAACGGCATCTGGTGCGTTTCCAGGAGCCGAGTCTGTACGGCGAACGGATAAAGCGCATGGCGGTGGGGAACATGGTGGTCGATCAGGAAGTGGTGACGCGCAACTTCCCGCAGGGGCGCGGCAAAATGGATGTCATCGCCATCTACGAAGTGGAACAGGGGCGGATCGCCAAAGCCTGGTTCAAGATCGGCCCCTGCGTGCCGGATGAAGGCGCGCTCTAGCCGCGCATTATTGCAACGCCATCACCGCCTCTATCTCTACGCACACCTGAGGTGAGAACAACGCGCTGACCGCCACCAATGAACAGGCCGGCAGCGCGCCATCGACATAGTCAAACAGCACCGGGCGCACGCCCGCCAGATCGGCAATGTCGGTCAGGAACACGCTGATTTTAATCAATGCCTTGAGATTCACGCCTTCGCTGGCGGCGATGGTCGCCAGCTGTTCGAGGATCTCCTGCGTCTGTTCCGGCGCGCTCAAGCCTTGCGCGTCGGTGGCGAAGGCCGTCAATCCCGACACGTACAGGCGATCGCCGTGGCGTACCGCATGCACATAGGGGCCGCCCGGCGTAGGCAACTGCGGATAATTCGTGCGTTTTAATGATGTCATGATCAAACCCCGCGCAAGACCGGTTAATAAAATCGACAAACTTGGTTAGGATACTGAGGAAACGGCGGCCAGACGCCGCACACCGATGATATCTGAGAGTATCATCCCTCTTTATTTTACACGTCGTCTCTCACGCGAATGTGACAGTGCGGCGCAGATCGGCCACAAGGACGCATGAGACGATGAACCCGCTTTTTACTCCCTACCTGCAACGCTGGCAACTGGAACAGGACGGCAAAGCCTTCGAAACCCACAGCAGCCTGCTGATGCCGGTGCGTTACCGGGGCGAGGCGGCTATGTTGAAGATCGCCCGCGAGCAGGAAGAGCGCTTCGGCGGCCAGCTGATGTGCTGGTGGCGCGGGGAAGGCGCCGCGCAGGTGCTGGCGTGGCACGACGACGGTATTCTGCTGGAGCGCGCGCAGGGTGAAGGTTCGTTGGCGCAGCTGGTGCGTGACGGCGACGATGAGCAGGCCACGCAGATCCTTTGTCGGGCGATCGCCGCCTTGCATGCGCCGCGTGCCGCACCGTTGCCCGAGCTGATCCCGTTGCAGGAGTGGTTCAGCTCGCTATGGCCGGCGGCGCAGGCGCACGGCGGCATGCTGCGTCTCAGCGCCACGACGGCGGCGGAGCTGCTGAGCAGCCCGCGAGAAGAAAGCGTGCTGCACGGCGATATCCACCATGACAACGTGCTGGACTTCGGCGAACGCGGCTGGCTGGCGATCGATCCCAAGCGCTTGTACGGCGAACGGGGCTTCGATTACGCCAATATCTTCTGTAATCCCAACTACGGCATCGCCACCGACCCGGCCATTTTCCAGCGGCGCGTGGAACAGGTCTGCCGCTTGGCCGGGCTGGAGCGCCGGCGCTTGCTGCAATGGATCCTGGCCTGGTCGGGGCTCTCTGCCGCCTGGTTTATGGAAGACGGGCAGGCGGCGGATATCGACTTCCGCGTGGCCGAGCTGGCGGCGCGCGCATTGGATCTCCCGCTGCCGGACGGCGATTCAGGGTTCATCCTGCCAGTAATCGAGCGAGGTTGAAGGGCGCTGCAGGTAGCGTACCTGCTCGCCGTCTGCGCTGCGCGCCATCGCCTGGTATTTGCCGGAATCCGGGTACATCACCAGCTCCGGCTGCTCGCGCGTGCTGACGGACAGGTACTTCAGCGGCGCATCGGAGGTGTTGATGATCTGGTGCGGGTATTCCGGGCCCGGCGGAATGAAGATGACATCCCCGCTGACGATCGGCAGCATTTCTCCGGCCACCCGCAGCGTACCGCTGCCTTCCAGAATGATGAACATTTCCTCCTGAGCGTAGTGAAAATGGTAGGGGCAGGAACGCATGCCCGGCGCCACGCAATCGAAGGAGGCGCCCAGCTTGTCGGCGGCGGTGCCGGTGCCGAGGCGAGCGCCGACGCTGTCATACAGCGGCGGCCGCCGATCGTGTTGCTTATCTACCCGTTCGACATTGCGTATCAAGCGCTGAGCTAACAGCGCGGCTTTCTCAGTCATAGGCTTCCTTGGTGACATTGTCACTTAAAAATTGACGATAGCCAGAGAAAATCCGTCCCAGCCCTTGCTGCCCACGGTTTGCAAGGCGGTGGCGGTCAAACGGGGTTCCTGCGCCATCATCGTGAAGAACTCGCGTACGCCTTGTACACGGGCGTCCGTACTGGCGGCGTCGGTGACTGCGCCATCGCGCACCACGTTGTCACCGATAATCACCGTGCCCGGGCGCGCGAGTTTAAGCGCCCAACGCAGGTAATCGGGGTTGCTGGGTTTGTCGGCGTCGATGAAGATGAGATCAAAGGGGGCCAGGGTGTGCAGCGTCGGCAGGTGAGTCATGGCGGGGCCGACGCGCAGCTTAACCAGGCCGTCGAGACCGGCGCGAGTGATATTCCGGCGGGCGACGGCGGCGTGGCTTTCATCTGCTTCCAGCGTGATCAATTTGCCATCCGCCGGTAGCGCGCGCGCCAGCCAGATAGTGCTGTAGCCGCCCAACGTGCCGATTTCCAAAATGCGTTTGGCGTTAACCATGCGGGCGAACAGCTGCAGCAGTTTGCCCTGATTCGGTGCCACATCATGCGCCGGCAGCCCGGCGGCGGCGTTGGTCGCCAGCGCCTGCAACAGGGCATCGTCTTGTTCTACCAGGCTGTCTACGATATAGCGATCGACCTGGGACCATTGTTCCTTTTCTTTCATGTGGGCCTCGTGCGGAAATCGCAGTGTGCCCATCCAGTGAAGGCGTCACCGCCGTGCTTGTCAATGCACGGCGTGCGGTTGGCATTTTATGCTGCCGTTCCTCGCCGCGGCAGCGACAGCAGCAGATGGGCGATGGCGCCGCCGACAATGCCCCAGAACGCCGAACCGATGCCCAGTAACGTGACGCCGGAGGCGGTGATGAGGAAGGCGATCAGCGCCGCGTCGCGCTGTTTCTCATCATGCAGCGCGCGCTGCAGGCTGCCGCCGATAGTGCCGAGCAGCGCCAGCCCGGCGATGGTGTGGATCAGGGCGACCGGCAACGCGCTGAACAGCAGGCCGATGGCGCCGCCGAACAGCCCGGCCAGCAGGTAGAAACCGCCGGCGGCCACCGCGCCCATATAGCGCCGCTGCGGATCGGGATGCACGTCCGGCCCCATGCAGATGGCGGCGGTGATCGCGGCGATGCACACCGAGAAGCCGCCGAACGGCGCCAGCAGCAGCGCGGTGAGCGCCGTCCAGGCGATCAGCGGTGACGTAGGCACGCGGTAGCCCGCCGCCTGCAGCGTGGCGATGCCGGGGGCGTTTTGCGAAGCCATGGTCACCACGAAGAAGGGTACGCCGATGCCCAGCAGCGTCGGCCAGCTGAAGTGCGGCGCGATAAATTCCGGCATGGCGAACGCCGGCGCATGCTGCGTCAGCTGGATATTGCCCTGCAGCGCGGCGATCGCCAGCCCGGCCGCCAGCGTCAGCACGATGGCGTAGCGCGGTTGATAACGGCGGCTGAGCAGATAAGCCAGCCCCATGCCGGCGCTCAGAGGGAAATTGAGCTGCAGCGAAGCGAAGGCGTCCAGGCCGAAACGCAGCAGGATCCCCGCCAGCATCGCGGCGGAAATCGCCTGCGGAATGTAGTCCATCAGGCGGGCGAACAGCCCGGTGACGCCGCACAGCAGGATCAGACCGGAAGCGAAGATAAACACGCCGATCGCCTCGTTGATCGGCGTGCCGGGCAGGCTGGTGACCAGCAGCGCCGCACCGGGCGTCGACCAGGCGGTGAGGATCGGGGTACGGTAGTAAAGCGAGAGTCCGAGCGAGGTGACGCCCATCGCGAGCCCCAGCGCGCTCAGCCAACCGCCGATCTGCGCCGGCGTGGCGCCCGCGGCGGCGGCGGCCTGGAAAATGATCGCGGCGGAGCTGGTGTAACCCACCAGAACGGCGACAAAGCCGGCCATGATGGCGGGCAGGGTCAGATGGCGCAGGGAGAGGGCTGGGCGCATGAGTGGCTCCAATCGGTGATTGTGCGTTATAACGCACGTTGAGAAATCAGCATAGCACCGTGCGCTATAGCGCACAAGCGGGTATAATCGGGCTCGACACGCAGAGGAGAACTGGATGCAGGAACTTGCCGGCCATTTGGCACACACCCTTCGCACGCTGCGCGCGCAGCGCGGCTGGAGCCTGACGCAGGCGGCGGAATACACCGGCGTCAGCAAGGCGATGCTCGGGCAGATCGAACGCGGCGAATCCAGCCCGACGGTGGCGACGCTGTGGAAGATCGCCACCGGTTTCAACGTGGCGTTCTCCGCCTTTCTTGAGGCGTCGCCCGCGCAGCAGCAGGCGACGCTGCACCGTTACGGCGATCTGCCGGTGTACGATCAGGACAACGCCGATATGCGCGTGGTGCCGCTGTTTCCGTACGATCGCCAGCTGGGTTTCGATATGTTCGTCATCGATCTTGCACCGGGCGCGCTCAGCGAGTCGTCGCCCCATGAGCCGGGCGTGATCGAGCATGTCATCGTGATCAGCGGCCGGTTGGAGTTGGCGATAGACGGCGAATGGCACAGCCTGGCCGCCGGCGAGGCGATGCGCTTTCAGGCCGATCGGCCGCACGCTTACCGCAACGCCAGTTCACAAACGGTGCGTATTCACGATCTGATCCACTATCCTCAATCCTGACTCAACGCGGCGGCCGTGGGCTTTGACTCCGCGCCGCCAAACGCCTACCTTGTTGAAAATGACTCTTATTTCACAGGCTGTCGCCCACGACGGGGCGGCGTTGCAGCCGACTCAAAAGGAGCTTGATTTTGCCGGTCACCAATCGACGTCAGTTCATTAAACTCAGTGCGCAAACCGCAGGAGCCGTATTCGCGATGACTTCATTACCCAACAGTATCCGCCTGGCGATGGCGGCGGAAGGCGGCGCGGCCGCCGGCGATGAATTCCTGTGGCTGGAAGAGCTGCAGGGTAAAAAAGCGCTGCAATGGGTGCAGCAGGAAAATCAGCGCACCGTGGCGCGTTTCGGCCAGGGCGAAGACTTTCAGCGCATTGAACGCGAGGTGTTGGATATCCTCAATAAAGACACCCAAATCCCGTGGGTGAGCAAGCGCGGCGAGTACTATTACAACTTCTGGCAGGATCAGGCCAACCCGCGCGGCCTGCTGCGGCGCACCACGCTGGACGAGTACCGCAAGGCCAAACCGGCCTGGGAGACGGTGCTGGATATCGATGCGTTGGGCAAGGCGGAAGGCAAGGATTGGGTCTATCAGGGCTCGCAACCGCTGGCGCCGGAATACCGCTATTGCCTGATGCAGCTGTCGCCGGACGGCGGTGATGCCACCGAAATCCGCGAATTCGATCTGGTGGCCAAACGTTTCGTCAAGGACGGCTTCAACGTGCCGGTGGCGAAAAGCCGGGTCTCCTGGGTCGATCGGGACACGCTGTTCATCGCCACCGATTTCGGCCCCGGATCGATGACCCAGTCCGGTTACGCGCGCATCGCCAAACGCTGGCGGCGCGGCACGCCGCTGAGCGCCGCCGAAACGCTGTACGAAGCGCAGCCCGAGGACATGGCGGTCTTCGCCTATCACGATCGCACGCCGGGCTTTGAGCGCGATTTCGTCGGCCGCAGCCTGGATTTCTATCGCCGCGACTATTTCCTGCTGATGCAGGACGGCCGGCAGAAAAAAATCGATATCCCGGCCGACGCCGAGCTGGACACGCATCGGGAATGGCTGCTGATCAAACCGAGCAGCGACTGGGAGGTGGGCGGCAAGCGTTATCCGTCCGGCGCGCTGCTGGCGGCCAACTTCGATGACTATCTGGCGGGCAAGCGCGAGCTGCAGCTGTTGTTTACCCCGACGGCGGAGCAGGCGCTGAGCGGCTACAGCGGCACCCGCGATCATCTGATCCTCAGCATCATGGATAACGTGGTCAACCGTCTGGAAGTGCTGACGCCGCAGGGCGGCAGCTGGCAACGTCGCCCGCTGGGCAACCCCGGCGCCATCAGCACCCTTTCCGCCGGCGGCATCGACGAAGAGAGCAACGCCTATTTCTTGACCGTCAGCGGGTTCCTGCAGCCGACCTCGCTGTACATGGGCAATCTCGACGGCGGTGAGGCGACGCTGCTGAAACAGGCGCCGCAGGATTTTGACGCGTCAGGCTACCAGGTGAGCCAGCATTTTGCGCGTTCCAAGGACGGCACCCGCGTGCCGTATTTCCAGATTGCCGCCAAAGATCTCAAACCGGACGGCAGCACACCGACGCTGTTGTATGGCTACGGCGGGTTTGAAGTGCCGCTGCTGCCGGGCTATCTCGGCGGCAAGGCGCCGGCCTGGTTGGAACGCGGTGGGGTGTACGTGGTGGCCAACATCCGCGGCGGCGGCGAATACGGCCCGGCCTGGCACCAGGCGGCGCTCAAGCAGAACCGCCATCGCGCCTACGAGGATTTCGCCGCCGTGGCCGAAGATCTCATCGCCCGCAAGGTGACCTCGGCGCCGCATCTGGGGGCACGCGGCGGCAGCAACGGCGGCCTGTTGGTGGGCAATATGCTGACGCTGTATCCGCAGCTGTTCGGCTGCATCGTCTGCGAAGTGCCGCTGCTGGACATGCAGCGTTATACCCAGCTTTCCGCCGGCGCGTCGTGGATCGCCGAATACGGTGACCCGAGCAAGCCGGAGGAGTGGGCCTACATCAAGACCTTCTCGCCGTACCACAATATTCAGGCGCAGACGGCCTATCCGCCGGTGCTGTTCTATACCGCGACCAGCGACGATCGGGTCAACCCGGCCCACGCCCGCAAAATGGCTGCGCGCATGCAGGCGATGGGGTATCAGCAGGCCTATTTCTATGAAAATACCGAAGGCGGGCACAGCGCCGCCGCCGACAAGCAACAGGCGGCGTTCCACAGCGCGCTGGTAAGCGAATTCATGTGGGCCAACCTGAGCGGCAAACCCAAGTCAGCGTAAGCCTTTTTCTTGCAGGCATAAAAAAACACCGGGGCGTTAACCCCGGTGTTTTTATTTACGCTCAATCTGCCGGCGATCAGCGAGCCGCGGTGGCTTCCTGCGCTTTCTGATTGGCGTCTTCGGTGGTGTCCAGCGTCATGCGGTACAGCTTCGGCGCGGTCAACATCATCAGGATAGCGATGACGGCGGTGACGATGCCGATCTGCATAAACACATGGCTGTAGATGGCCAGCGAAGCGTGCGCGTCGTTGATGTCGCTCGGGACGGCGGTCAGACCGGCAACCTTACCGGCGATCAGCGCGGCGGCGGCGGTGGTCAGGAACCAGGAGCCCATGATGAAGCCCATCAGACGCTGCGGCACCAGCTGTGCCACCATCGCCAGACCCAGGCCGGAAATCATCAGCTCGCCGATGCTCTGCAGCGCGTAGCTCAGGATCAGCCAGTTGACCGACACGATGCCCTGTTCGTTGGCGAAGCTGGCGCCCCATGGCAGCACCAGGAAGGCGCAGGAACACAGGATCATGCCGAAAGCGAACTTGTGCGGCATCGGCAGGCGATCGCCCATTTTGTTATACAGCGCGGCCAGAATCGGGCTGGCGAGCATGATCCAGAACGGGTTCAGCGCCTGATACTGCTCCGGCTCGAAGGCAACGCCGAAGATGCTGTGTTCCACGTTATGGATGGCGAAGAAGTTCAGCGAGGTTGGCATCTGGCTGTACAGCACGAAGAACACCACCGCTTCCAGCATCAGCAGGAAGGCGACGATCATCTTGCGGCGTGCGGCGCCGTGCAGGGCGAAGGTTTCCTTGGCGAACACCAATACGATGCCGGCGGAAACCAGGGCCAGCGCCCAGCGCGCGATCACCTGGTTGTGCAGCAGCCAGCTGGACACGGCGATCAGCGCCACGATGCCGACCAGCACCATCAGCAGTTTCGGCAGATGCAGCGGCTTGAAGTCAGGCTTGGAACCGTTTTCCTTCACCCACTTGTGGCACATCATAAAGTTGACCAGGGTGATCAGCATGCCGACCACGCTCAGGGAGAACGCCACGCTCCAGCCGTATTTTGCCGCCAGCCACGGAGTCGCCAGCATGGAGAAGAAGGAACCGATGTTCACCGACATGTAGTACATGGTGAAGGCGCCGTCGATACGCGGATCGTCTTTCTCATAGCAGGTGGACAGCAGGGAGGATGGGTTGGCCTTGAACAGGCCGCTGCCCACGGCGATGGTCGCCATACCCATGTAGACCCAGAAGATGTCGTGGCCGGAGTAGGCCACCATGGCGTAACCGGCGGCCAGCACCAGCGCGCCGAGCACGATCACGCGTTTGGCGCCCAGCACCTTGTCGCCCAGCCAGCCGCCGATGGCGACGAAGCCGTATACCAAGGCGCTGAAGGAAGAGAACAGGGTGATGGAGTCGGCTTCGCTCATGCCGAGCATCTTGACCAGATAAACCGCCATGATGCCCTGCAGGCCGTAATAGCCGAAACGCTCCCACAGTTCGATCGAGAAGATCAGATAGAACGCTTTCGGTTGTTTGAACGCGTTAAGGCTAACGCTCTCCGGGTGTTGGTTGTTTGCTGTTGACACTGGTACCTCTGTTTTTTCACAGCCCGTCTTTGGAGGACGGGAAAGTACAAAAGTTGATGCGGAACGGCATCCTTTTGCGTTGTTATAGGATGGGGACGGCGGTTAATGTTCACTATCTTTGTCAACGTGGCAAGCAGTTTGTCATATTCGGTTACATTTAACGCCCACAGGATTATGCTGCGATGTTGCAAATGTTATGCAGTATTAACTTTCGGGTTTTAATGGTTTGCCGATTTTTTGTTTTGATTAAAAGCTATACGGATTTTAAACAGGGATATATTCTGCTGAATTGCTATTTCTTAGCGCATCAGTGTATGTACGGTTATTAATCCGTTGGAATGTTGTGTATATGGCCCGTTTTGTAAAATTATAGAAATTTAGGAAAACGGGACTGGCATTTGTGAACGCCTTGTGATCCCGAAAGCGTGACGTTCACCGCAATTTTCGACTAATTTTTCGCTTGAAAATAATACGGCACTGAGTTTTTCACTGAAAACCGCGATAACGCCGGGGTTACTGCTGCGCGATATCACATTTCCGATAAAAAAGAGGCGTTGGCGGGGGAAAGGACGCGGTGGGGTACGGTTTGCCGCACCCCACAAACTCAGGATTCCGGATAAACCTTTTCTTTATACTCGCACAGGTCTTCGATAATGCAGGAGCCGCAGCGCGGTTTGCGCGCGATGCAGGTATAGCGGCCGTGCAGGATCAGCCAGTGGTGGCAATCGACCTTGAATTCGGCGGGCACCACCTTCAACAGCTTCTCTTCCACCTGATCGACGTTCTTGCCCGGCGCGAAGTGGGTGCGATTGCACACCCGGAAGATATGGGTGTCGACGGCGATGGTGGCCCAGCCGAAGGCGGTGTTGAGCACCACGTTGGCGGTCTTGCGGCCGACGCCGGGCAACGCTTCCAGCGCGGCACGGTCTTCCGGCACTTCGCCGCCGTGCAGCTCCAGCAGCATGCGGCTGGTTTTGATCACGTTTTCGGCCTTGCTGTTGAACAGGCCGATGGTCTTGATGTACTCCTTGACGCCATCAACCCCCAGCGCCAGCATGGCGGCGGGGGTGTTGGCGACCGGATAAAGCTTGGCGGTCGCCTTGTTGACGCTCACGTCGGTGGCTTGCGCAGACAGCAGCACCGCAATCAGCAGTTCAAACGGCGTGGTATACACCAGCTCGGTGGTCGGGTGCGGGTTGTTGTCGCGCAGCCGGGTCAGAATTTCCAGTCGCTTCTGCTTGTTCATCAGGCCTTCTCAGCACGTCCTTGTTCCAGCAGCGGTTCCACCGCCACGGCGCGGGCTTTGCGCGCCTTCATTTTTTCGTCGATCAGATATTTGACCGCCAGCAGCAGCCCCAGGCCGATAAAGGCGCCCGGCGGCAGCATCGCCAGCAGGAAGGGGCTGTCGAAATGCACCACTTCGATGCGCAGCGACTTGGCCCAGCCGCCCAGCAACTGATCGGCGCCGTCGAACAGCGTGCCGTTGCCCAACAGTTCGCGCATTGAGCCCAGCGTCACCATCACGCCGGTAGCGCCGAGGCCGATGGCCATGCCGTCCAGCGCCGAGAGGCCGACCGGCTTCTTGGCGGCCACCGCTTCGGCGCGGCCCACCACGATGCAGTTGGTCACGATCAACGGAATAAAGATGCCGAGCGACTGATACAGGCCGAAGGCATAGGCGTTGATCAGCATCTGCACGATGCTCACCACGGCGGCGATGATCATCACGTAGATAGGAATGCGCACCTCGCTCGGCACCCAGCGGCGCACCGCGGAGATGGAGGCGTTGGTCAGCGTCAGCACCAGCGTGGTAGCCAGCCCCAGGCCGAGCGCATTGGTGACGGTGGAGGTCACCGCCAGCAGCGGACACATGCCCAGCAGTTGTACCAGGGCGGAGTTGTTTTTCCACAGCCCCTGGACGATCAATTCTTTGGCTTCACTCATTCGCTGGCTCCACACGCAGGTAAGCTTTCAAGTTTAGGCGGCAGCGTTTCCATATACAACGCCGTGCGGCGTACCGCATTGACCACCGCTCGCGGGGTGATGGTGGCGCCGGTGAACTGATCGAACATGCCGCCGTCTTTCTTCACCGCCCAGCGCTTATCGTCCGGGCCTTCGATTTTCTTGCCGCTGAAGAAGGAAATCCAGTCGGAAATGCGCAGTTCGATTTTGTCCCCCAGCCCCGGGGTTTCGTGGTGCTCAATGACTCGGGTGCCGAGCACCGTGCCGTTGAAATCGGCGCCGACCAGCAGCTTGATGGCGCCGGAGTAGCCGTCCGGCGCGGTGGTTTCCAGCGCGGCGGCGGTCGGCTGCCCGTTTTTGCGCGCCAGGTACAAGCGGTGCGGCGCGCCGTCGCCCAGCGCCGGGTCGCTGACCAGGAAGCATTCGTTCTGCATGACGTTGTCGTAGTTTTCCGGCGGCACCACCTGATCGAGCAGCGCTTTTTGTTGCAGCGCCGCCTGATGGGCGATGGTGGTTTTCGTCAGGGCGTAGACCACGGCGGTCAGGCCGGTGGTGACCGCCGCGAAAACCGCCAGCGTGGTGCCGTGCTTTCTCATGGAATTCAGCATGGCGGCTCCTTAGCGATGGCCGTACACGCGCGGCTGCGTGTAGTGGTCGATTAACGGGACGGTGATGTTGGCGAGCAGCACGGCGAAGGCTACGCCGTCAGGGTAGCCGCCATAGACGCGGATCAGCCACACCAGCACGCCGATCAGCGCGCCGTAGATCAAACGGCCCTTCGGCGTAGTAGAGGCGCTGACCGGATCGGTGGCGATAAAGAACGCGCCCAGCATGCTGGCGCCGGAGAACAGGTGGATCAGCGGCGAAGCCTGATGCGCCGGATCGATCCACCAGGCCAGGCCGGAACAGAAGGCGATGGCGGCCAACATGCTGAAAGGGATCTGCCAATGGATCAGGCGGCGCGCCAGCATAAACAGGCCGCCGGCCAGGAAGCCGAGGTTGACCCACTGCCAGCCGATGCCGGCCAGGGCGCCGCCAAACAGCGGCTGCTGCAGCACCTGTTCCACGCTGTGGCCGCTGCGCAGGCCGGTTTTGAAGCCGTCGAGCGGCGTGGCCTGGCTGATGCCGTCCACGCCCATCTGCAGTTCGTGCAGCGTCGCGCCTTGCGAGGTATGGCCGCTGAAAATGGCCAGCAGCGTGTCGTGGAGCGAGAGTGCGGTGGCGCGCAGCTCATCCGGCGGCAGCCAGCTGGTCATCTGTACCGGGAAGGAGATCAGCAACACCACGTAACCGACCATTGCCGGGTTGAACGGGTTCTGCCCGAGGCCGCCGTACAGCTGCTTGGCGATGACGATGGCGAAGAAAGTACCGATGACGATCATCCACCAGGGGGCCAGCGGCGGCAGGCTGATACCGAGCAGCAGCGCGGTGAGCAGGGCGGAGTTATCCGCCAGCCGGCTGCGCACCGGCAGCTTGCGCAGCTTGAGGATCGCGCCTTCCGCCGCCAGCGCGACGATCGCCGCCAGCGCCACCTGAATCAATACGCCGTAGCCGAAGAACCAAATCTGTGCCGCGATGCCGGGAATGCACGCCAACATGACCCACAGCATGATGCGGCTGGTGCTTTGCTGGTTGTGGGTGAAAGGCGAGCTGGCGATGTGTAAGCCTTTGGCGGCTGTGGGTGATACCGGCCTGAACTTCATAGAGTAACGATACCTTCTGCGCCGCGCCTGCGGCAGTTTCGATGCGCCGTTCTGAAGGCGCGGCAAAAATGATAGCCGAGCATTCTACCTGATTCGATGCGAGGGTAATACGCCTTAATAATAGGGGTATTCAGCTTTTCGCATTCGCGGCGATCGGGGCAATGCAATTTGATTTTTTTTTGGCCGGAAAATGGGCTAACGTGAGGAATTGTCAGTGGAACTTGTGCCGCTAGCGACCGCAAAAAACCGGGTAACCGTATGAATGAGATATGATTTTTCTCCAAGTTTTCGCACAAAATAACAACTTTCACATAATCTGTGTAGGTTACTATCGCGACATTATTGAGTTAGTGAATCCATAATAATGACAAATGAAGACATTTTTTTTATTGAAGAGCTAATTGAGTGGGTGGAGATACATCTGGAGAAACGGCCAAACCTGGATGAAGTTGCGCGTATTTCGGGCTATTCCAAGTGGCATCTGCAGCGTAAATTCAAGCGTATTACCGGCATTCAACTCGCCACCTATATTCGTTCGCGCATCCTGACGCGCGCCGCGGTGGCGCTGCGCATCACCCGTCGCTCGATCATCGACATTTCTGATGAGCTGGGCTTCGACTCGCAGCAGACCTTTACCCGCATGTTCAAGCAGCGCTTCAACATCACCCCCAATCGCTACCGCGCGATGGAACACTGGGACGTGAAAAACCTGATGCCGCGCTTTAACTTCGAAGCCAGCTACGGTGCCGGTTATTATCCGGAGGTGAAGCGGCTGACGCTGCCCGAGATGCAACTGGTCGGCTTCACGCGCCGGCTGGATTTCGCCTCCGAGCAGGAGCTGGAGTACTCTTCCTGCATGGCGATGAAGGACGAGATTTTCAACGACTTCTTCAAGGGGTTGCACGTCGACTGCCGGCGGATTTACAGCATCTATTCCCCCCATGCCGGGGAAGGCGACGAGCTGTCATCCACGCTGGTGATGGCGGTCGATCCTGAACACAAAAAGGATATTCTTTCCAACCATCAGATAGACACCTTCCATCTGCCGAGCCGCGAGTTTATCTCCATCAACCATAAGGGCACGGCGAAAGAGTGTCTGCAGTTTTTCGGTTACCTGATATCGCATGTAATGCCAGGGCTGAAGGATGAGGTGCGCGGCAGTATGGAAATGGAGATCATTCAGACCAAAGAGTGGAATCCGGAATCTAAACTGCGTCAGATTGAGGTGGATTACACCTACCTGATCTCTATCGATTAAACGGCGCCCGGCGTAGGCCCGGCGCCGCTATCGATCATTTTTCTTCCGTTTCGGCCGCCAGCGATTCTCTGGCGGCTTTCTTCGCTTTGGCGCGGGCGATAGCCGCTGCCACCGCCGCCTTTCGCGGATCTTCCTCGGCGGTCGCCGGTGCCGTTTCCGCCGGTGCAGGGGCGTCCGCCTGCTGCGCCGCTTTCTTGGCTTTGGCGCGGGCGATAGCCGCCGCCACCGCCGCTTTACGCGGGTCTTCCTCAGTGGTTGTCGGCGTCGTTTCCGCCGGTGCAGGGGCATCCGCCTGCTGCGCCGCTTTCTTGGCTTTAGCGCGCGCGATAGCCGCTGCCACCGCCGCCTTGCGCGGATCTTCCTCGGCGGTTGCCGGCGCCGTTTCCGCCGATGCAGGGGCGTCCGCCTGCTGCGCCGCTTTCTTGGCTTTGGCGCGCGCGATAGCCGCTGCCACCGCCGCCTTGCGCGGGTCTTCCTCGGCGGTTGCCGGCGTCGTTTCCGCTGGAGCAGGAACGTCCGCCTGCTGTGCCGCTTTCTTGGCCTTTACACGCGCCAGAGCGGCAGCGACCGCGGCCTTGCGCGGGTCTTCCTCGGCGGTTGCTGGCGTCGTTTCCGCTGGAGCAGGAACGTCCGCCTGCTGCTCTGCTTTTTTGGCTTTGACGCGCGCCAGGGCGGCAGCGACCGCCGCCTTACGCGGATCGTCCTCTGTTACGGCAGGAGCAGTGCCATCTGCGGCTGGCGCTTCTTTGCGTGCTTTCACGCGGGCCAGCGCTGCGGCCACGGCGGCTTTGCGCGCGTCGTCGCCGGAAACGGCCGGTGAGGCTTGCTCTGCTTCGGCCGCCAACTGGGCTCGGCGTTCGCGCGCCTGCGCTTTACGCGCTTCGCGGGCGGCGATCATCTCGCTGTTATCCGGCTGCTGGCCGTCGACCGGCGTGACCGCCGCTTCGGCATTTTTGCTGCGCACGCGCGCCAACGCGGCCTGCACCGCGCCCTGATCGTCGTCGGTCAGTTTGACGGCGGCTTTTTTGTGCCGCTCTTCGCGCGCCAGCTTCTCGCGTTCCAGACGGGCCAGTTTGGCTTCGTAACGCGCCTTGGCCTCGGCGGTGCGCGCCGCCTCCAGATCGATAGCCTTGATCTCGGCCTTTTCCTGACGGTAGTACTGCACCAGCGGGATGTTGCTGGGGCAGACGAACGCGCAGGCGCCGCATTCGATGCAGTCGAACAGGTTATGGTTGCGCGCCTTGTCGTGCTCTTGTCCGCGGCTGAACCAGTACAGCTGCTGCGGCAGCAGCCCGGCAGGGCAAGCGTCTACGCACAGGCCGCAGCGGATGCAGGATTGCTCCGGCTCCTGCGGCGTCATTTCATCGACCGTCGGCGCCAGAATGCAGTTGCTGATCTTGACGATCGGTACATTCAGCGCGGGCAGGGTGAAGCCCATCAGCGGGCCGCCCATGACCACCATCTGCTGCGCCTGCGGGCGGAAACCGGCGAAGTCGAGCAGGTGCTGCACCGGCGTGCCGATGCGCGCCCACAGGTTGCCCGGGCGTTCGATAGCGTCGCCGGTCAGGGTCACCACGCGCTCAATCAGCGGTTCGCCGTCGACGATCGCTCGTTTGATGGCGAAGGCGGTGCCGACGTTCTGCATCAGCACGCCGATGGCGGAGGAGTGCTTGCCGTGCGGCACTTCCTTGCCGGTCAGGATCTTGGTCAGCTGCTTGGCGCCGCCGGACGGGTATTTGGTGGGGATAACGCGCAGCCCAATGCCGGACTGGCCGCGCAGCGCCTGCTTCAGCGCCGCGATCGCCTCCGGTTTATTGTCTTCGATGCCGATCAGCGTGACCTTGGGCTGCAGAATGTGTTGCAGGATCTGCGTGCCTTCGATGATCTGGTCGGCATGTTCCTGCATCAGGCGGTCGTCGGCGGTAATGTAAGGCTCGCACTCGGCGGCGTTGAGGATCAGCGTTTCCACGCCGCTCATGCCGCCCTGCAGTTTGCTGGCGGTCGGGAAACCGGCGCCGCCCAGACCGGCGATGCCGGCCTGATGAATACGTTGAATCAGCTCTGCGGCGGGCGCCTGGCGGTAGTCCGCCACCGGATCGCGCTCGCACCAGCGGTCTTCCCCGTCCGCCTCGATAATCACGCACAGTTCCGTCAGCCCGGAAGGGTGAGCGGTGATGTGCGGCGTGATGGCGCTGACGGTGCCCGAGGTTGGGGCGTGTACCGGCACGGTGCGGCCACGGCCGACGGTCAGCGGCTGGCCTTTCAACACCCGATCGCCGGCGTTGACGCACAGCTCGCCATCCGGCCCCAGATGCTGCTGCAGCGGAATGATAAAGGTCTTGGGCAGGGGAGCGACACGCAGCGGCGCACCGCTGGACTGCGTTTTCATTTCCGGTGGATGGATCCCGCCGTCGAAATCCCAGATCCGGTCTTTTTTAAAGGCGGCGAACAGATTAAGCATGTTGCTCCACGTGGATCACTTGCACCGGGATCGTCTTCATGTCCCACTTCCAGTTGGCAGTGGTGGTGGCGACCGGTCTCATTTCAATACAGTCGGTAGGGCAAGGGGCGACGCACAGATCGCAGCCGGTGCAGAGGTCGGTGATGACGGTGTGCATGGCGCGGGTGGCGCCGACGATGGCGTCCACCGGGCAGGCCTGAATACACTTGGTGCAGCCGATACAGTTGGCCTCGTCGATATAGGCCACTTTACGCTCCGGCTCGGCGGCGGCTTCGCTGCCCAGCGGCTGCGGCTCGACGTTGAGCAGCTCCGCCAGCTTCAGCATCACCTGTTCGCCACCCGGCGCGCATTTGTTGATCATCTCGCCGTTGGCCACCGCCTCGGCGTAGGGGCGGCAACCGGGGTAGCCGCACTGGCCGCACTGGCTCTGCGGCAGGATCGCGTCGACCTGCTCGGCGACCGGATCCTCTTCCACCTCAAAACGGCGCGCGGCGTAGCCCAACACCAGTCCGAACAGCAGGCCGAGCGCGCTTAAAGCCGCGATAGCTATCCACAACGCAGTCATTAGAATTTCACCAGCCCGGTAAAGCCCATAAAGGCCAGCGACATCAGCCCGGCGGTGATCAGCGCGATCGAGGAGCCGCGGAACGGCGCCGGCACGTCGGCGACCGCCAGGCGTTCGCGAATGGCGGCGAACAGCACCATGACCAGCGAGAAACCGGCGGCGGCGCTGAAGCCGTAAACGGCGGACTGCAGGAAGTTGTAGCCGAGGTTAACGTTAAGCAACGCCACGCCCAGCACCGCGCAGTTGGTGGTGATCAGCGGCAGGAAGATGCCCAGCAGGCGGTAGAGCGCCGGGCTGGTTTTGCGCACCACCATCTCGGTGAACTGCACGACGACGGCGATCACCAGAATGAAGGAGAGCGTGCGCAGGTACACCAGATCCAGCGGAACCAGAATAAAGGTGTTGATCACCCAGGCGCTGACGGAGGCCAGCGTCATAACGAAGGTGGTGGCCATTCCCATGCCGATGGCGCTTTCCAGCTTCTTGGAAACGCCGAGGAACGGGCACAGGCCAAGAAACTTCACCAGAACGAAGTTGTTCACCAGTACGGTGCCGACAAACAGGAGCAGGTATTCGGTCATTGCGATGCCTAAAAAAATAAAAGCCGCCTATTATCGGAAATCGGCGGCCGGACGACAACATATGAATCGCAGGGGTATTGCCTTTTTTGGTGAAAATTTACACAAATCACCCAATAAAACGTGCTGCAAGCGCCTTTAACGTTCGGTAAAGGTCCCTTTGACCCGCTGCGAGCGCTTGATGTAAGGCACCAGCAACGCCGCCATCAGCAGCGGCCAGCCGAGGCTGCGCACCGCCACTTCATCCGGCACCGGCGCGAAGGCGAAGGCTTTCACCGCCAGGATCACCGTGATCAGCAGCCACAGCAAGAACAGCTTGGGGAAGCGCTGCGAGCGCTGGCAAAACAGCCACAGCAGCCACAGGGTGAAGCACCACATCAAGAGCGTGGTCAGCACCGAAAAGTACCATTGCAGGGTAAACGCCTGGGCGTTGGTCAGCAGGTAGTCGCGCGACTCGGGCATAAAGATCGCCATGGCGTACAGGAGCAGCATCAGGCTGGCGCTGAGCAGGGTGACGATCAGATAGGCCATCGGGGCCAGCAACCAACCGCCGATACGAGAGTATTCAGCTTGAGACATAAAGGCTTCCTGATTGAAACGGGGATCACAGGCGGCATAGCTTAGCGGGTAATACCGGCTTCGTCATCTCTATCAACCGGATAGCTCGGCATCGCGGCGCGTGGCAGCACGTTTGGCTACTCGACGCCGTATTGAGCCTGCTTCAAATTAACATCTCATTTACTTCTTGTTCCATCCGGCCGCATGGTGTCAAATCGAAAGGTCTGTCGTGAGCCTGCAAGAGGAAATCCCATGGCTGAAAAAATTCGTGTTGGGCTGGTCGGTTACGGCTACGCCGGCAAAACCTTTCATGCGCCGCTGATCGCCGGTACGCCGGGGCTCGAGCTGGCCGCCGTCGCCAGCAGCGATGCCGGCAAAGTGCACGCCGACTGGCCGTCGATGGCGGTGGTGGGCGATGCGCAGGCGCTGTTCGCCGATCCGGCCCTCGATCTGATCGTTATTCCTACCCCCAACGATACCCATTTCCCGCTGGCGCAGCAGGCGCTGGCCGCCGGCAAGCACGTGGTGGTGGATAAACCGTTTACCGTGACATTGTCACAAGCGCAGGCGCTGCAACAGCAGGCGCAGCAGAGCGGTTTGCTGCTGTCGGTATTTCACAACCGCCGCTGGGACAGCGACTTCCTTACCCTGAAAGCGCTGCTGAATGAGGGGGCGCTGGGCGAGGCGGTCTATTTCGAGTCGCATTTCGATCGCTACCGGCCGCAGGTGCGCCAGCGCTGGCGCGAACAAGGCGGCGTCGGCAGCGGAATCTGGTACGATTTAGGGCCGCATCTGCTCGATCAGGCGCTGCAGTTATTCGGCAAGCCCGACCGGCTGTTCGTCGATTTGGGGGAGCTGCGGCCGGGCGCGCAGGCGGTGGACTATTTCCACGCGCTGCTGAGCTATGGCAATCGCCGCGTGGTGCTGCACGCCAGCATGCTGGCGGCGGCGGAGAGCCCGCGCTACGTGGTGCACGGTACCCGCGGCAGCTATATCAAATACGGCCTGGACCCGCAGGAAGACCGGCTGAAGGCCGGCGAGCGCCTACCTCAGGCCGACTGGGGCTATGACATGCGCGACGGCGTGGTGACGCTGTCACGTGGCGATCTGCTGGCGGAGCAACCGCTGCTCAACATTCCCGGCAATTACCCGGCCTATTACGCCGCGGTGCGCGACGCGATCGCCGGCACAGGCGAAAACCCGGTGCCGGCCGCCGACGCCATTGCGGTGATGGCATTGATCGAACTGGGGTTGGAGTCGGCCCGGCTGCAGCAGGCGCTGCCGGTGGCCTGATACCGCCCGTTTCTCCAGTGGCCCGGCGCAACGTCGGGCCTTTTTACGACTTTACGTGCAAGGAAATCCGTTTCATGTCCTGGTTGCAGCGTTTGCGCATTGATAAATTTTTGCTGGTTCTGATTTTGGTGGTGATCGTCGCCTCGCTGTTCCCCTGCGAAGGCATCTGGAAAACCTTCTTTGAACACCTGACCACCGCCGCCATCGCGCTGCTGTTCTTTATGCACGGCGCCAAGCTGTCGCGCGAGGCGATCGTCGCCGGCATGAGCCACTGGAAGCTGCATCTGCTGGTGTTCCTCAGCACCTTTGCGCTGTTCCCGCTGCTTGGGCTGGCGATGAACCTGCTGGTGCCGGGCATCATGACGCCGACGGTCTATCTCGGCTTCCTCTACCTGTGCGCGCTGCCGGCCACGGTGCAATCGGCCATCGCCTTTACCTCGGCGGCGGGCGGCAACGTGGCGGCGGCGATCTGCAGCGCCTCGGCGTCGAGCATTCTCGGCGTGTTCCTGTCGCCGCTGCTGGTGGGGGCGTTGATGCATACCCGGGGCGGCAACACCGACGTGCTGCACGCCATCGGTTCAATCATTCTGCAGCTGATGGTGCCGTTCGTGGTTGGCCATCTGGCGCGGCCGCTGATCGGCAAGTGGGTCGATCGCCATCGCAAGCTGATCAACCTGACCGACCGTTCGTCGATCCTGCTGGTGGTGTACACCGCGTTCAGCGCGGCGGTGGTGGAAGGGATTTGGCACCGTATCGACGGCTGGTCGCTGCTGACCATCCTGGTGATGTCGCTGGTGCTGCTGACGGTGGTGTTGGTGATCAACACCTATGCGGCACGCTGGCTGGGCTTCAATACCGCCGATGAGATCACCATCGTTTTCTGCGGCTCGAAAAAGAGCCTGGCGAACGGCATCCCGATGGCCAACGTGCTGTTCCCGGCTGCAGCGGTGGGCGCCATGGTGCTGCCGCTGATGATTTTCCACCAGGTGCAGCTGATGGTGTGCGCGGTGCTGGCGCAGCGCTATGCGCGTAGAACCGCCAAACAGCGGGCCGAGGCGGAGGCGCTGGTGGCCAAATAGACCGCAGGCCGCTAACGGCAGCCCAGCGCGTCGAGCAGAAAGTCGGCGCGCTCGTCGGGTGAGGTGCGCGGCAGTTCCTGCAGCCGATAACCCGATCGGCGGTAGACGGCCAACATAGCTTGGTAGGTCTGCTCAGCTTCGGCGAAAGATTGTTTTCTCTCGCTGTCCTGCGCGTAGATCGCTCGCCACGGCGGGGCGATGAACACCGTATCGGCATAGCGAAAATCGCCGATCGCCGCGGTTAAGGGGGCGGGGATCGGCAACCCGCACAGCGTCAGGTAACCGGCGATATCCGGCAGGCCGCGATCGAAGAACCAGCAGGTTGCGCCCGTCGCTTCCCGCCATGAGCGCAGTTCCCAATCCAGCATCCGCTCGGCGAAAGCCTGGCGATCGCCCCATGGCAGCGCATTGCCGCCAATACTCACCTGATCCTGAATAATCGCCCGGCCCGCCTCCTGCGAATGCGGGTAACCGCGGCGATGAAGAACGTCGATGAGCGTGCTTTTGCCCGAACCCGGGCCGCCGGTCAGCACGATGCGGCGTAGTTTGTCAGACATACGGAATTCCTTTCTTGCGGCAGAGCTATGGGTGAAAACAGCGATAAAGACGAGCAGGCGGAAGAAAATGGGGGGTGAGAAGAAGGCGCCGTTTGGCGCCTTGGGGAGATTTAACCCTGAACTTTGGCGCGCAGCGCCTGTTTTTCCTGCTCGCTGAGGAAGGCCAGCTTCAGGCCGTTTTCCTGTGCGGTGCGGATTTCCTCCGGCGTCAGCCCGGCCTGCGGTGCGGCGACGCGGTATTCGTGCTCGATCTCGATGCCCTGAACCGCCGGATCGTCGGTGTTGATCGATGCCAGCACGCCGTGGCGCAGGAAGGTGGCCAGCGGATGCTGCGCCAGCGAAGGCACGGTGCTGGTCTGGATGTTGGAGGTCAGGCAGGATTCGATGCCGATGCCGTGTTCCGCCAGGAAGTCCATCAGCGCCGGATCTTCGACCGCTTTCACCCCGTGGCCGATACGCTCGGCGCCCAGTTCGCGGATCGCCTGCCAGATGCTTTCCGGGCCGGCGGCTTCGCCCGCGTGCACGGTGATGCGCAGGCCGGCGTCGCGCGCGCGGTTGAAGTGGTTGAGGAACAGGCTGCCGGGGAAGCCCAGCTCATCGCCCGCCAAATCCAGCGCGGTAATGCCGTCGCGGTGCGCCAGCAACCCTTCCAGTTCCTGCAGACAGGCGGCCTCGCCAAAGGTGCGGCTCATGATGCCGATCAGGCGAATGTCGATGTCGCGATCGCGGCAGCCCGAACGGATCCCGTCGATCACCGCTTCCACCACGCCGGCGACCGGCAGCTGGTGCTTCATCGCCATGTAGTAAGGGGAAAAACGCAGCTCGGCGTAGTGCAGGCCGGCGTTGGCGGCGTCTTCGACGTTTTCGTAGGCCACGCGGCGGCAGGCGTCCAGATCGCCCAGCACCGCTACGCCCCAGTCCAGTTTCTGCAGGAAGCTGACCAGATCCGGTTCGGCGTGGGTGATCTGCACGTGCGGGCGCAGGCTCTCCAAATCGTTGGCCGGCAGGGCGAGATTGAACTGGCGACCGAGGTCGAGAATGGTCTGCGCGCGGATGTTGCCGTCAAGATGGCGGTGAATGTCGGTAAGCGGTAGGCGGGGATCGATCATGCTGGGCACTCGCTAGTTTATCGTAGGTAAAGTGCAGAACAGTATAAAAACAAATGAATGAAACTTGCCATCTCGTTGCATAAAAAAGTGACTTGCATCACAAATAATGCGAGGTGTATCGCATTATTGTCGTGAATCAGGCTTTCAACACGCTGACGCCCGCCTGCTGCAACGGCGCGATCAATGCGTCGTCGGTGGCGCGTTCAACGATGATGGTATGCGCCAGCGTAATGTCACCGATCGCATACTGCGAGGCGGCGTTAAGCTTGGCGGCGGAAGCCAGCACCACGGTTTCCGCCGCGCGGGCCGCCAGCGCCCGCTTGATGTAGGCCTCTTCCAGATCGCCGGTGCTCAGCCCTGCAGTGGGGTGCACGCCGGTCACGCCCATAAAATAGAGATCGGCGCGAATATGCGACATCGCCTCCACCGCGGCGGCGCCGACGCTGACGATCGAATGCTTGTACAGCCGGCCGCCGATCAGGATCACCTCCACCGTGGGGTGATCGACCAGGCCCACGGCGACGCTGGGGCTGTGGGTGACGATGGTGGCGTTCAGGTTGAGCGGCAGCTGCCGGACCAGTTCTGCAGAGGTGGTGCCACCGTCGATAATCACTACCTGGCCGGGGGCGATCAGCGCCGCTGCGGCTTTGGCGATCGCGCGTTTGGCGCCGGATTCCAACTGATTGCGCTCGGCGAAGCTGGCAATGGCAGAGGAAACCGGCAGGGCGCCGCCATGTACCCGCTGCAGCAACCCCTCGGCGTCCAGTTCGCGCAGATCGCGCCGGACAGTATCTTCCGACAACCCAAACATTTCGCTGAGCTGCTTGGCCAACACCTGGCCGTCCTGGGCCAGTTTTTCCAGGATGATCTTCTTGCGCTGGCTGGTCAACATGGCCATTTTCCTCTCAAATTTGGGTTGCACGAAATTCCTTGATCATACACGAAACTGCACGATAGTATCAATTTCCTTCCTCTGGCGGAGTAAACCGATGATAGCCACCAAAGACAGGGTTCGCATTGTCGAAACCCGGGTGTTGTCCGATGACTGGTACCTGCTGAAAAAAACCACCTTTGATTTTCTGCGGCGCGACGGCGTTTGGCAGCGACAAAGCCGTGAGACCTACGATCGCGGCGATGGCGCGGTGATTTTGCTGTTCAACCGGCAGGCGCAAACGGTGATCCTGACGCGCCAGTTCCGTTTTCCGGTGTTCGTCAACGGCCATGACGGCATGTTGATTGAGGCCGCCGCCGGTTTGCTGGACAACGCGTCGCCGGAGGCGCGCATCCGCGCCGAAGCGGAAGAGGAAACCGGCTATTTCGTGCAGAGCGTGGAAAAGGTGTTCGAAGCCTACATGAGCCCAGGCTCGGTCACCGAGAAGCTGCACTTTTTCGTCGGCGAATATCAGGCGGGCGACCGCATCAACGAGGGCGGCGGGGTGGCGGCGGAGGGGGAAGATCTGGAGGTGCTCGAGCTGCCGCTGGCGCAAGCCCTGCAGGCGGTTCGCCAGGGCACGATCGTTGACGCCAAGACCATCATGCTGCTGCAGTTTGTCGCCTTGAACCGGACATTGGAGGAAGAACGATGAAAGCCCAACAAATCTTGATCGCCGGCCCCTATCGCAGCGGCACCGATGGCGATCCGCAGCGTATCGCCGCCAATCTGGCGCGCCTGGAACAGGCGGCGCTGGCGGTTTACCAGCGGGGGCACGTGCCGGTGATCGGCGAGTGGTTGGCGCTGCCTTTGGCGGCGGCGGCGGGTTCCACTCAGGTTGGCGATGCGGTGAGCGAGGCGTTTCTTTACCCGGTGGCCCACCGGCTGATTGCGCAGTGTCAGGCGGTGTATCGCATCGAAGGGGCGTCTGCGGGAGCCGATAACGACGTGCGGTTGGCCAACGAGTGGGGCCTGACGGTCTATCGCCGCCTGGAGGACATTCCGCCTGTTCAGGGGTAATCGAGGGGCGGGCAGAGGCTCGCCCCCTCGCGCTATTACTCGCCCAGCACCAACCGCAATCCGGCGATCAGCTTGTCCATGCCGGCCTCCAACTTGCTGCGCGGGCAGCCGACGTTGAGGCGCAGGAACCCGCGACCTTCCTCGCCGTAGGTAAAGCCCGGCATGATCGCCACCTTTTCGCGCTCGATCAGCACCTGCTGCAGCGCCCGATCGTCAACGGCCAACGGCCGCAGATCGATCCAGGCCAGGTAGGTGGCCTGCGGCGGGCGCCAGCCCAGCGCCGGAAACGCCTGTTCCAACCGCTCGGCGACGTAGGTCAGATTATCCTGCAGATAGTCGCGCAGGGAATCCAACCAGGGTTCTCCGTGGCGATAGGCGGCCACGTGCGCGGCGACCGCCAGCACCGCCGGCGAGGAGAGGCCGTCGCGGGCTTTGAGCTGCTGGAAGTAGGCTTCGCGGCTGGCGTCGTCGCTGATGAAGCCGTAGGCGCCGGTCAGCGCCGGGATATTGAAACTCTTGGAGCCGGAGGTCAGCAGGGCCCAGCTGCCGGTCGCCACCTGGCTCCACGGCGTATGGCGGTGTTCCCCCCAGACCATGTCCATGTGGATCTCATCGCTGATGACGCGCACGTCGTGGCGCTCGCACAGTTCGGCCATCTGTTGCAGCTCGTCGCGGCGCCACACTTTGCCGGTGGGGTTATGCGGGCTGCACAGCAGCAGGATCTTGGTCTGCGGCCGCGCCAGCAAGGCCTCAAGGTGCGCCATGTCGCAGCGCCAGTCGTCGCCGGCTTTTTGCAGCGGGCAGGCCAACAGCTGGCGCTGGTTGGCGAGGATCACCTTGTAGAAGGCGTCGTAGGCCGGAGTATGGGTCACCACGTAGTCGCCCGGTACGGACCATTGGCGGATCAGCTGCGCCGCCATGTAGATAACGGAAGGGCCGTACACCGCCGTTGCGGTGTCGATGGCGGCGTTGAAACGTTGCTGATACCAGTGGCGCAGCGCGCCGAGAAAATCCTCGTGCTGCCAGCGGCTGTAGCCCAGCACGCCGTGCTGCAGGCGCTGCTGCAACGCCTCGAGAATGCACGGCGCGGTGGCGAAATCCATATCGGAGATGGTGAACGGCAGCAGATCGGCGCTGCCGAAGCGATCGGCGATATAGTCCCACTGGGTGCACCAGGTGCCGTGGCGGTCGATCGGGGTGGCGAAATCAAACATGGGTGGCTCCCTGCAGCGCCGCGGCAGGTTGCGCCGTGGCTATCAGTGAGTCTAATTCATCCTTCACCGATTGCACCTGCGGGCCGATCACCACCTGCAGATTATGCTCGTTGAGATGCACCACGCCGATGGCGCGGTTGGCTTTCAGCGCCGCGTCGTCCACCCGGCTCATGTCGTTGACCGACAGGCGCAGGCGGGTGATGCAGTTATCCAGCGTGATGATGTTGTCCGGGCCGCCGAGCGCCGCCAAAATCGCCGGCACGTTGTAGCCGGATTTGCCCACCGTGCCGGCCGGCGCGCTCTGGCTGACGGCGCTGTCGCTTTCGCGGCCCGGCGTTTTGATGTTAAAGCGCTGGATGGCGAAGCGGAAAATGGCGTAATAGCCGACAAACCAGACGGCGGCCACCACCGGCACCAGATACCACTTGGTGGCGGTGCCGTGCAGAATGCCGAACACCACGAAGTCGATGATATTGCCGTCGGTGTTGCCGATGGTCACGCCCAGCAGCGCCATCACGGTAAAGCCCAACCCGGTGAGCAGCGCGTGGATCAGGTAGAGGAACGGCGCGACGAACAGGAACAGGAACTCGATCGGCTCGGTGGTGCCGCCGACCACGCAGGCCACCACGCCGGAAATCAACAGCCCTTTGATTTTATGGCGGTTCTCAGGTTTAGCGCAGTGATACATCGCCAGCGCCGCGCCCGGCAGCCCGCCGAGGAACGCCGGCATTTTACCCTGCGAAAGGAAGCGAGTGGCGCTCTCGGCGAAGCCGGTGGTGGTTGGGCAGGAGAGCTGCGCCTGGAAGATGGTCAGGGCGCCGCTGACGCTGTGGCCGCACACTTCCATCGTGCCGCCCGCCTCGGTAAAGCGGATCAGCGCCACCAGAATGTGCTGCAGGCCGAACGGCAGCAGCAAGCGTTCGCCGGTGCCGAACAGCATCGGGCCAAAGGCGCCGGCGCTGTTGATCACCCAGCCCAGCCCGGTGATGCCGGCGGCGAACCACGGCCAGATCAGCGGGATCACCAGGCCGCACAGGCCCAGCACCACGGTGGTGACGATCGGCACGAAGCGCGTGCCGCCAAAGAACGCCAGCGCGTCCGGCAGGCGGATAGTGTGGAAGCGTTCATGCAGGCGATAGACGATGATACCGACGATCACCGCGCCGAGGATGCCGGTATCGATCGACTGAACGCCGAGAATGTTCTGGATATTGTTGGCTTTCAGCACCAGCGGATCGCTGGTGGGCAGCACGCCGGCGGCGGTCAGGTAGAAATTGGTGCCCAAATTCAGCACGGCGAAGCCGACGAAGCCGGAGAAGGCGGCGACGCCCTTGTTTTCGCGCGCCATGCCCAGCGGAATGGCGATGGCGAACATCACCGGCAGGAAGCTGAAGGCGAAGGAACCTACCTTGCTCATCCAGGTAAAGATCAGCTGGAAGATCGGGTGGCCGATAAACGGCATCAGGGTGATCACGTCGCGGCTGCTCAGCGAGCTGCCGATCCCCAGCATGATGCCGCAGAAAGAGAGCAAGGCGACGGGCAACATGAAGGTTTTGCCCAGGCTCTGGAAGAACTCCCAGAGGGTGATTTTTGGTTTGTTGGCTGCTGACATAACCGACTTCTCCTGGCGAAAAGACGAGCAAAAAGGGGACTTCTGATTAGGTAAAAAGAAGATAAAACGTTTTACCTAGCAAAAATGCGCCGCCAATCACAAATCTGCCGCCCGGTTTTTGGCGACAATGCGGCAGGCAGTAAAACGTTTTACTGAGCTAACGGATTCGGTATACCCTTGATCATTACGGCGGGTTGCCCAGGAACGGGTTCGCAGAGACTATGAGCATCAAAAAAATCACCATCACCGATGTGGCGCAGCAGGCGGGCGTGTCGGTCACCACGGTTTCCCTGGTGTTGAGCGGCAAGGGGCGCATTTCGCCGACCACCGTCGAGAAGGTCAATCAGGCGATAGAGCAGCTGGGCTATGTACGCAATCGCCAGGCGGCGACGCTGCGCGGCGGGGAGTCCGGGGTGATTGGCCTTATTCTGCGCGACATCTGCGAACCCTTCTATGCCGAAATGACCGCCGGGCTGAGCGAAGCGCTGGAGGCGCACGACAAGCTGCTGTTTTTGACGCAGAGCGGGCGCGACGGCCAGGGCCTGCAGCGGGCGTTTGACGCGCTGCTGGCGCAGGGCGTCGACGGCATCGTGCTGGCGGGCGGCATTCGCGCGGCGGCGGGCCTGAAGGAGAAGGCGGCCGAGCAGGGCGTACCGCTGGTCTGCGTGGCGCGCTCCAGCGGTCTCGATGGCGTGGACGTGGTGCGGCCGGACAACATGCAGGCCGCCAAGCTGGCCACCGAATTTTTGATCAAGCGCGGCCACAGCCAAATCGCCTACCTCGGCGGCCAGAGCGATTCATTGACGCGCGCCGAGCGGCTGGGCGGCTTTTGCGCCACCCTGGTGCAGTACGGCCTGCCGTTTCGCAGCGAATGGATCGTCGAGTGCGATTGCCGGCAGCGCCAGGCGGCGGAAGCGGCGGAGCAACTGCTGCGCCATTACCCGAACATTACCGCCATCGTCTGCCACAAGGCGTCGGTGGCGCTCGGCGCCTATTTTGGCCTGGCGCGCAGCGGCCGCAGCATCGGTTCGGACGGGGTAGACGCCTACTACGGACGGCAGGTGGCGCTGATCGGCTTCGGTGACGTGCCGGAAGCCGAACTGACCGAGCCGCCGCTGACCTTCGTCTCCAGCTCGGCGCGGGAAGTGGGGCGCAGCGCCGCCGCGCGCCTGCTGCAGCGCATCGGTGACGCCGACCTGCCGGCGCAGAACGTCATTCTGCCGCCGACGCTGATCCGGCGCGGTTCCGCCTAGCCCTGCCGCTGTTCCTCTTCCGCCTCCCGGCGGATCCAGCCGATAAAGGTTTTCATCGCCGGCGTCAGATCCCGCGATTTCAAATGGGTCAGCCAATAGGCGCCGAGCGCGGCCTCGGCGGCAAACGGCCGCTGCAGCGCGCCGGCGGCCAGTTCGCGGCGGAACATGCTGACCGGCGCCAGCGCCACGCCGTCGCACTGGATAGCGCCTTCCACCATCAGCCTTGACGAGTCGAACACCGGGCCGTTGATCCGCCACGGCGTCACCTGTGCCGCCGCGAACCAGCGCTCCCATTCATCCTTGCGGTAGGTGCGCATCAGCTGCTCGTGCTGCAGATCCTGCGGCGTGCGCAGGCGCGTGGCGACCGCCGGCGGGCAGAGCACCGTCAGCGGAGCGTCGAACAGCTTGATATTGCAGGTGGCGGGCCAGAGCCCTTCGCCGAAGCGGATGGCGAAATCCATGCCGTCGGCCGACAGATTGACCAGGTTGTTGTGGGTGAGCACCCGCAGATCGATAAACGGGTGCGCCGTGCGGAACGCCGCCAGCCGCGGCATCAGCCAGCCGACGGCGAAGGTGCCGACCACCGCCACCGTCAGCACCTCGTGGAAATGCCCGCCTTCGAACTGCTGCAGCACCGCCTCGATGCGGTCGAAGGCGTCGCTCAATACCGGCAGCAGCGCCTGGCCCTCTTCGGTCAGATCCAGCCCGCGCGGCAGGCGGCGGAACAGCTGAATGCCCAGCTGTTCTTCCAGCATACGCACCTGCTGGCTGACGGCGGCCTGGGTGACGCGCAGCTCCAGACCGGCGCGGGTGAAGTTCAGGTGACGAGCGGAGGATTCGAACGCCCGCAGGGCGTTGAGGGGAAGTCGATTGCGCATTGTCGATAGCCATAAGTTTTTCTTTATGCTGGCTGAAATTATTATCGCTTGTCAACCCGGCGGCAAAATCCGATATTTGGCGCGGCTGCTCAGAGTGTCACGGCAGCCGTAAAGGAATGACATCATCAATCAGGGAAAGCGCCGTATATAACGCCAATAAAAACTTTTGGCCGCGGCCGATGCCCTGCAACCTAAGAGCTTCTATCATGACGAAAATGAACCGCCTGGCGGCCGCGCTGATCGCCGCACTGATCCTGCCGACCGCGCACGCCGCACAGCAGCAGGATATCGACGCCGTTATTCAGCCGCTGATGAAAAAATACGGCGTGCCGGGCATGGCGATCGCCGTGTCGGTCGACGGCAAACAGCAGATTTACCCGTATGGCGTCGCCTCGAAGCAGACCGGTAAACCGATCACCGAGCAGACGCTGTTTGAAGTGGGCTCGCTGAGCAAAACCTTCACCGCGACGCTGGCGGTCTATGCGCAGCAGCAGGGCAAACTGTCGTTTAAAGACCCGGCCAGCCACTATCTGCCCGAGCTGCGCGGCAGCGCCTTCGACGGCGTCAGCCTGCTGAATCTGGCGACCCACACCTCCGGCCTGCCGCTGTTTGTGCCGGACGACGTGACCAACAACGCCCAGCTGATGGCCTATTACCGGGCCTGGCAGCCGAAACACCCGGCGGGCAGCTACCGCGTCTATTCCAACCTCGGCATCGGCATGCTGGGCATGATCGCCGCCAAGAGCCTCGACCAGCCGTTTATCCAGGCGATGGAACAGGGGATGCTGCCGGCATTGGGCATGAGCCACACCTACGTGCAGGTGCCGGCGGCGCAGATGGCCAACTATGCGCAGGGTTACAGCAAGGACGATAAGCCGGTGCGGGTCAACCCCGGTCCGCTGGACGCCGAGTCTTACGGCATCAAGTCCAACGCCCGCGATCTGATTCGCTATCTGGATGCCAACCTGCAGCAGGTGAAGGTAGCGCAGCCGTGGCGCGACGCGCTGGCCGCGACGCACGTCGGTTATTACAAGGCGGGCGCGTTCACGCAGGATCTGATGTGGGAGAACTACCCGTATCCGGTGAAACTGTCGCGTTTGATTGAAGGCAACAACGCCGGGATGATCATGAACGGCACGCCGGCCACCGCCATCACGCCGCCGCAGCCGGAATTGCGCGCCGGCTGGTATAACAAAACCGGCTCCACCGGCGGTTTCTCCACCTACGCGGTATTTATCCCGGCGAAGAATATCGCCGTGGTGATGCTGGCCAACAAGTGGTTCCCGAACGACGATCGCGTCGAAGCGGCTTACCACATCATCCAGGCGCTGGAGAAGCGCTGACGGTCAGGGGCGTCGGCGAGGCGCCCCTACCACCGGTGCTGCCGTTCACGCCGCTCGCGCATGAAATCGATAAAGGCGCGCAGCTTGAGCGGCAGATGCTTGCCGGCGGGAAAGTAGATGAAAAAGCCCGACGCTTCGCTGGCGTAACCCGGCAGCACTTCCACCAGTTGCCCCTGCGCCAGCTCCTGCAACACCGTGCCCTGAAAACGCTGTGCGATACCCAGGCCCGCCAACGCGGCATCCTTGATCAGCCGATCTTCGTTAAAAATCAAACTGCCGCTGACGTCCAGCGCGCGTTCATCGTCGCCCAGGCTAAAATACCAGGGTTCCAGTTTGCCGCTGCCGGGGAAACGGTAGCGCAGGCAGTGGTGAGCAGGCAGATCGTCCGGCGTGGCCGGAACGCCGCAACGCGCCAGATAGTCGGGCGAGGCGACCAGCACCCGGCGCTGGCCGTTGTCGATCGGCACGGCGATCATGTCTTTTTGCAGCATGGCGTGCATGCGAATGCCGGCATCGAAACTGCCCAGCACCAGATCGGAAAAGCGGTCTTCGGTAAACAGCTCCAGCTGCACGTCGGGATAGCGCCGTTGAAATTCCGCCAGGTACGGCATCACCAGCAGCGAGGCGGCCAGCTGCGGCAGCGTGATGCGCAGCAGGCCCGCCGGCTGTGCGCCCAGGGCGCGCACGTCGTCCGCCGCCACGTCGATCTGGCTCATCGCCGGCGACACCTTCTGATAGAACAACCGGCCCTCGTCGCTGAGGCGCACCGAGCGGCTGGTGCGGTGAAATAGCCGCACTCCCAGCTGATTCTCCAGCGCCTGAATGTTTTGCGACACCGCCGGCGGCGTGACGCCGAGCTGGCTGGCCGCACGGGTAAAGTTGCCCAGGCGTGCGACGGCTTCGAAATAGGGCAGCAGCTGCAGGAGTGAACTCATCTATCAATAACCTGTGCTTAATGATTCATTAAATTATGCCTTATTTTAATTTATGACGAACCTTTTAGACTGATTTTACTTTCCATTAGCGAGATGAAAATCATGTCGGCAGAACAACGGGCGTTAACAGAACGGATCACGGCGATCGATCAACAGGCGATGGCCGAAGGGCGCATCGTGGGTAGCGTGGTGCTGGTGGCGCGGCAGGGCGAGATTTGTTACGCCGGGGCGGCCGGCTATGCCGATCGCGAAGCGCGGCGGCCGATGCGGCGAGAAACGCAGTTCCGGCTGTCGTCGGTCTCCAAACCCTATACCACGCTGGCGGCGCTGCGCCTGATCGAACAGGGCAAGCTGAGCCTGGACGACGCGGTCAGCGAGTGGCTGCCGTGGTTTACTCCGGCGCTCGCCGACGGCCGGCGCCCGACGATCAAGATTCGTCATTTGCTGAGCCATACCGCCGGGCTGGACTATCGGCTGAACCAGCCGCCGACGGGCGTTTACCACCAGTTGGGGATCCAGGACGGCGTGGAACTGTCGACGCTGACGCTGGAGCAAAACCTGCGGCTGTTGGCGCAGGCGCCGTTGCTGTCGGCGCCGGGGGAGCATTTCAACTATTCGCTGGCGATCGACGTGCTAGGCGCGGTGCTGGAACGGGTGACGGGCATGCCGCTGCCGCAGCTGTTTGTCGAATGGGTGGCGCAGCCGCTGAGGCTAGGCAATACCGCGTTCCATGCGACGGACGCCGCGAACCTGGCGACGCCGTATTACAACACCCCGCAAGGGCCGCAGCGCATGCATGAAGGCCTGCGGGTGGCACTGCCGGAGGAGATGGCGGGGGGCGAGGTGCTGTTTTCACCCGCGCGGGCGCTCAACGCCGGGGCCTATCCTTCCGGCGGCGCGGGCATGGTCGGCGATGCCGACGACGTGCTGAAGCTGGTGGAGGCATTACGCAGCGGCGGGCAGGGCATTTTGCAGCCGGACACGGTGGCGTTGCTGCGCAGCCCGCACGTGGGCGCGCAGGCGCAAACGCAAGGGCCGGGCTGGGGATTCGGTTTTGGCGGGGCGCTGCTGGTGGACGCAGAAGCGGCGCAGACGCCGCAGCATGCCGGCACGCTGACCTGGGGCGGGGTTTACGGCCACAGCTGGTTCTTTGATCCACAGGCGCAGCTGAGCGTAGTGATACTGACCAACACCGCGTTTGAGGGCATGTGCGGCCGCTATCCGCAGCAGATCCGCGATGCGGTTTACGCGACGTAAATAAAAAGGGCCCCATTGGGGCCCTTGATCAGGCTTTCAAACGCTTACTGCGCCGGTGCCGGAGCAGGTTGTGCATCCTGCGCCGGTTCGCCGTCTTCCGCCGGGGCGCCCAGCAGGCCGAACTGGCCGATGAACTCCTGCAGCGACATTTTGTTGCCGTTCAGGTCAACCTGATTGTCGGCATAGTGGAACGTGCTCGCGATCACGCCGTCTTTCTGGGTGGTCAGCTTGAACATCTGGCCCATGGCCGCCAGGCCCTGCACTTGCTGCTGCGCCAGTTTCTGCGCGTCTTCCTCGTTGTAACCCTGCAACAGCGCGGTTTTCGCGGTCACTTCGGTAGCCATCGCTTCCGGAATGGTCAGGTTGATATCCAGCTTTTTAACCGCCTGCGCGATCAGCTGATCCGGCGATTGTGCCGGGGAAGCGGCCTTGCTCGGATCGGTCAGCGCCAGATCCAGCGTGAAGGTGCTCTCGCCCTTGCTGTTTTTCCAGCTCAGCGGTGCGATGCTGAGGCTCGGGTTGCCTTTCAGCAGCAGCGGCAGGTTCTTTTGCAGCAGTTCGGCGTTTTGCTGCTCATACACGGCCGGATCCAGGTTCTCGCCCTGTTGCAGCAGCGCCATGGTCTGGCGGTTGTAGCTGTCGGCGAAGTCTTTCAGCGCCTTGCCGTCGACGTTGTCGATTTTCAGCGCCAGCTTGCCGGCGCCGAAGTCGTTGCCCTGCACCTTGAGCGCGTCCATGGTGTAGTCGATCTGGCCGCCGATGTTGCTGCTGCCTTGCTCGCCGAACTTGCTCACCAGGTTGAAACCGTCCAACGCCACGGTATCTTTACCGTCGATCGTCAGTTTGAACTGCTTCAGCGTCATCGTCTGATTGCCGAGCTTCACGCCGAACTTGCTCTCGTTGCTGTTGCCTTTCAGGTTGAAGCCCTGGAAGGTGATCTGCTCGTTTTGACCGAATTCGTTCGGGCTGGCGAACACGATATTGTCGCTATTGGCGTCCAGCACGAATTTTTTCAGATCGCTGGACACGTCAGCGTTAATGGTGGCGCCGCTGAATTTCAGCGAAGACTTATCTTTTTGGTAGTCTAGCGGGATGATGTCGATGGCAGACGAGGTGTCCCCGCTGTAAGAGATGCGCGAATCGGCGGTAAACAGCGATTTGCCTTTGGTGGTGTCAAACAGACCTTTCACCGCCGGGGTATTTTCCAGCTCGGTATGCACCGACGCCATGCTCGGCAGCAGATTGAATTTTTTCAGCTGGGCGAAGGGGAACGGGCCGTGATCGATGGTTTCCAGGAACGCCACTTCTTCACCGGCTTTCAGCGCCGCGTTTTCACTGGTATCCGTGCCGTCGGAACGCAGCACATAACGCACTTTACTGCTGAACAGGCCGCGCTGGTAATTTTCATAGCTCAGCTTCACGCCGGCTTTCGGCAGGTAAGCTTTCAGCTGGCCGTTGGCGTTGTCCACGACTTCGCCCATGTGCTGCTCGATCAGTTTCCCGGTGTACCAGGATGCCCCGGTCCATGCTGCGCCAAGAACCACAATGACGCTGACAGCGACTAACGATTTTTTCATAGCTCTGTTTCATCCTTTTTTCTTATCACCCTCCGTTGCGCGGGAGGGGCAAATAGGGGCCGACAAAAAACGCCCGCAGGCGTTTAATTGTGGGGGTAGCTCTCGCTTTCAGCAAGCAATTTGCTGAAATTTATCAACGGTTAGGTCAGCTGGTTATAAACCCTGGCGATGCGGCCGCTGCCGCTGACGTTGACCGGGGATTCGAAAGCCCCGATAAAGCAGGATTCGCCCGGTTTGAGCGTCAGGCGCTGCCCGGATTTTTCCAGCGTCGCTTCGCCGGCGACGCAGAACACGATGGCCGCGCTTCGCTGCGCCAGCGCCTGCGGTGCGGCGGTCAAATCGTGCAGCGAGAAGGCGAAATCCTCCACCGGGATCGGGAAGAACAGCTCGTTGCCGCGTTGCTCCGGCTGGGTCAGCAGGCCGGACGCCGGCTGTGGGCGGAACTGCAGGTTGGCCAGCAGCTCAGGCACGTCGATGAATTTCGGCGTCAGGCCCGCGCGCAGCACGTTATCCGAGTTGGCCATCACCTCCAGCGCCACCCCTTTCAGGTAGGCGTGCGGCGTTTCCGCGTACAGGAACATCGCTTCGCCCGGCGCGAGCTGCACCACGTTCAGCAGCAGCGGTGAGAACAGGCCGCTGTCGTCCGGATAAAAGCCGGCGATAAAGCGCACGGTATCCCAGGGCTCGCCCTGCTGGTTGTTGAGCGCGGCTTTCAGCACGCCGAGCGCCAGCGATTTTTGCTCGCCGCTCATGGTCAACAGGCTGGCGAACAGGGTGGACAGATGCGCGGTGTCCGGCTGCTGCAGGAAGGTGGCGATGTCGTGGTGCGCGCCGGCGATCGGCTGCAGCAGGGAAACGATATCGGTCAGTTCGCGAAAGCCGTTCATCGCCAGGAACGGCGTCAGGGCGAAGACCAACTCGGGCTTGTGATTGGGGTCTTTGTAATTGCGTTCGGCGGCGCTCAGCGGGATGCCGGCGGCGTTCTCTTTCGCGAAGCCGATCTCGGCCGCCGCTTTGCTCGGGTGGACCTGGATCGACAGCGGTTGATCGGCGCACAGCACTTTAAACAGGAACGGCAACTCGCCAAAGCGGCTGGCGACGTCGGCGCCCAGTTGCTTTGGCTGGTCTTCATCGATCAGCTCGCGCAGCGAACGCAGTGCGCCATCGGCGCCCGGCACGCGGGAAGGGCTCTTGGGATGGGCGCCCATCCACAGTTCGGCCATCGGCTGATTATCGGGGTTGGCGATGCCGTAAAGACGGGTCAGCGCATCGTGGCTGCCCCAGGCGTAATTCTGTACCGCGTTGGTCATTTTTTGCATGTCGATAAACGTCCTTCTGCGTCATTGCCGCGCTGCATAGCAATAACTCACTGATTTTATAAGATTAACTTAATCTATGCCGACGACCATCATACGCCCGCGTCGGCGGGAAAAATCATGGGCGCGATCAAAATAACGCCGGATAACGTCGCGCCCGGCAACGGGCCAAAGTATAACGTGATAACGATCGGCGCCTCAAATGGCGCACTGGGCCTCAAGGCGGCCGTCAAAAGCCGCTAATCGATTATTCTTTGGGGCAATGGGGTTATTGCCGATAGCCCGGGCATCCTGCCTCATTATTTATTTTTCAGCATGTCAAAATATGTCGGCTGAATTTATTTTTTACCGTCTGAGCCATTCCCTTATTATTATTTTCGCGCTGCGCGGGGCGATCACACGCCGAGCTTAAACCGGCGCGCCAGACCTCTTTACCGTAAGGGCTAACGAGTCGATTTAACGAAACCAGAGGTCTGTTGCATGAAAAAACTGTTGTTGCTGTTGGGGCTTTGCACCGGCGCAGCCCAGGCGGCGGTGATTGTCACCTATCCTTACGCCGCGCCGCGCACCGTGGTGATCGCGCCGGCGCCGATTGTCGTTGCACCCGCGCCGGTCGTGCTTCCCGCCGCGATCGCGCCCGTGGCCCATCCGCTGGCGCTCACCGCCGGCGCGGTGGCGACCGGGGCCTATCGCCATAATGAACGGCAGGACGCCTACGACGAAATCAATCATCTGCAGCAGCAACGCATCGATGAGCTCAATCATTTACAGGCCCAGCGCATCAATAATTTTAATTCGCGTCATCCGCGTTAATCGTGACCCACGCTTGTATTCTCCGGGGCATGCCCGGCCGTTTATTTTGGCGCGGGTTAACCGGCGGCAAATAACCGCGTCATGCAGGAGTAAAAGAGATGAAACGTGCTGTGAGATAACTCTCTTAATGCGAATAGTTATTATGTCACTATACTGGGAGTGCGTGCCGACGGGGGGGAGCGCGTCGGCCTAACCCTACAATTTTAGGAATTATGCTAAGGAGACAATGATGGCAGGCGTTCGTATCGAAAAAGACTCTATGGGCCCCATCGAAGTACCGGCCGACAAGCTGTGGGGCGCGCAGACCCAGCGCTCGTTGGCGCATTTCCGCATTTCCTCCGAAAAGATGCCGACCGCGCTGATCCATGCGCTGGCGTTGACCAAGCGCGCCGCTGCGCAGGTGAACGTGGATCTGGGGCTGCTGCCGGCCGAGCGGGGCGCCGCCATCATCAACGCCGCCGACGAAGTGCTGGCGGACAGCCATGCCGATCAGTTCCCGCTGTCCATCTGGCAAACCGGTTCCGGTACCCAGACCAACATGAACATGAACGAAGTGTTGGCCAACCGCGCCAGCGAGCTGCTGGGCGGCGTGCGCGGTGAAGAGCGCAAGGTGCACCCGAACGACGACGTCAATAAAAGCCAGAGCTCCAACGACGTGTTTCCCACCGCGATGCACGTGGCGGCGGTGATTGCGCTGCGCGAGCACCTGATCCCCGAGCTGAAAGTGCTGCACAAGACGCTGAGCGACAAGGCCGAAGCCTACCGCGACATCGTCAAAATCGGCCGCACCCACCTGCAGGACGCCACGCCGCTGACCCTGGGGCAGGAGATCTCCGGCTGGGCGGCGATGCTGGCGCACAACCTGAAGCACATCGAAGACAGTATCCCGCACATCGCCGAGCTGGCGCTGGGCGGCACGGCGGTTGGCACCGGCCTGAACACCCATCCTGAGTACGCGGTGCGCGTGGCCAAAGCGCTGGCGGAGTTGACCCATCAGCCGTTCGTCACCGCCCCGAACAAGTTCGAAGCGCTGGCGACCTGCGACGCGCTGGTGCAGGGGCATGGCGCGCTGAAAGGGCTGGCGGCTTCGCTGATGAAGATCGCCAACGACGTGCGCTGGCTGGCGTCCGGCCCGCGCTGCGGCATCGGCGAGATTTCGATCCCGGAGAACGAACCGGGCAGCTCCATCATGCCGGGCAAAGTCAACCCGACCCAGTGCGAGGCGATGACCATGCTGTGCGCCCAGGTGCTGGGCAATGACGTGGCGGTGAACATCGGCGGCGCTTCCGGCAACTTCGAGCTGAACGTGTTCCGCCCGATGGTGATCCACAACTACCTGCAGTCGATTCGGCTGCTGGCCGACGGCATGCAGGGCTTCAACGAGCACTGCGCGGTGGGCATCGAACCGAACCGAGATCGCATCACCCAGCTGTTGAACGAATCGCTGATGCTGGTGACGGCGCTCAACACCCACATCGGCTACGACAAGGCGGCGGAAATCGCCAAGAAAGCGCACAAGGAAGGGCTGACGCTGAAAGCCGCGGCGCTGAAGCTCGGCTACCTGACCGACGCGCAGTTCGACGAGTGGGTGCGGCCGGAAGCGATGGTCGGCAGCATGCAGAAATAATCACGTCATGTTCAAACGGGGCGCGTTTGCGCCCCGTCTTTTCAAGCCAATCTCTCCAGCACCGACAACAGCGCCTGCGGCTCAGGCCGCCGGGTGTAATCGGCGTGCGCTTCGGCATAGGCGATACGGCCATCGTGGGCGATGACGAACCGCGCCGGCAGCGGCAGCGTCCAGCTATCATCCTGGTTGAACTGCGCCAAATCGAGGCCGAGCCGCTGTTGATACAGGGCGATCAGCGCGTCCGGCAGGCGGTAACGCAGGCCGAATTGGGCCGCCAGACGGTTGCCGGCATCGCTGAGCAGCGCAAAGGTGAGATCGTGATCGCGCATGGCCTGGCGGTTATGCACCGCGCTCTGCGGCGAAACGGCCACGAGCTGCGCGCCGTACTGCGTGATGGCGGGCAATGCGGCCTGCAGGGCCTGCAGATCGAGCGTACAGTAGGGGCACCAGATCCCGCGATAGAAACTGACGACCAGCGGGCCCTTCGCCAACAGCGCCGCGGAGGAACATGGCCGGTTTTCGCCGTCCGACAGGGTAAAGTCGGGCGCGGCGTCGCCGACCCTCAGGGCGCGTTCGGCGATGCCGGCAGCGATCTGCGTTTGGATCGCCTTACGCATCAGCGCGTGCTCTTGTTCTGTGAGTGTGAACGGCAGTTGGCCGGATTCGAACTCCGCTTTGAAGGCATCGAGTTTGTCTTGCAGTGTCATGCGTTCTCCTGACGGGAGTGAGGGTTGCGCTCATCTTGCCCATTCCTGAATGGCGCGTGTAGACTGCAATAAATGCTAACCGTTATTCCAGTAAGGAATGCTATGGGCAAGTTTGCCGATTACGAAACCTATGCCTGCGTTTACGAGAGCGGTTCCTTTACCGCAGCGGCGCGGCGGCTGCACGTGGGGCAGCCGGCGGTCTCGAAAGCGGTGGCGCGGCTGGAACAGCAGCTCGGCACACGCCTGATGCTGCGCTCGACCCACGGCCTGCAGCCGACGGATGCGGGGCAGCAGCTGTATCAACGCACCCGGCGTATCCTGAACGAGCTGGCGGAGACGGAAGCGCTGGTGCAGAACGCCGGCGAAACGCTGAGCGGCCGGCTGCGGGTCGCCTCGGCGGCGGTATTCGCCCGCATCGTTCCCTTGCCTGATTTGACGGCGTTTATGCGCGCCAACCCGCGTTTGAGCGTCGATCTGCTGCTGGATGACGGCAACCTGTCGTTGATTGAAGAGGGCATCGATATTGCCCTGTGTATCGGCGAGCTGGAAGATTCTGGCTTTACCGCCCGTAAACTGGGTGAGGTAAAGCAATGTGTGATCGGCACGCCCGGCTATTTTGCCGCCGCCGGCATGCCGCAGCGGCCTGAAGATCTGTTGCAGCACGAGCTGGTGATTTACCACCGCCGTGGTGGCGGCGAGCACTGGCGCTTCAGCCGAGAAGGAGAACAGCGCGCGCTGCGGCTGCCGGGGCGCATGCGGGTCAATGCGGCGGAGTGCGTGCGCGAGCTGGTGTTGGCGGGATTCGGGCCCACTATCGCCAGCGAAGGCATGTTCCGCAGCGAGCTGCAAAGCGGGGCGGCGATCGCGGCATTAGCGGACTGGCAGCTGCCGCCGCTGGCGCTGTGGGCGGTGTTCCCCGGCGGTCATTTCGTCTCGGCCAAGGCGCGGGCCTTTGCCGACTTTGTCCAAACTGCGTTATGCAGGGAGCCGTGATATGTCGCGCGCACAACGTTTACTCGATCTGATGCAGCTGCTGCGCAGCCACCGTTATCCGGTGGCGGGCCATGCGCTGGCGCAAACGCTGGGCATCAGCATGCGCACGCTGTACCGCGATATCGCTACGCTGCAGCAGCAGGGGGCGGAGATCGTCGGCGAGGCGGGCGTCGGCTATGTGCTGCGGCCCGGCTTTATGCTGCCGCCGCTGATGTTCTCGCAGGCAGAGACAGAGGCGCTGGTGCTGGGGATGCGCTGGGTCAGCCGCCGCGGCGACAGCCAGCTGGCGAGTGCGGCGGGCCAGGCGCTGGCCAAGATCGCCGACGTGCTGCCGCCGGCGCTGCGGGAGGAGCTGGAGGCCAACACGCTGTTGATCGCGCCGGTTCAGGCGCCACCGGTGGCGGATGTGATGCGGGTGCTGATCCGTGACACCATCCGCCGCGAGCGCAAGCTGCATATCGACTATCTCGATCTGGCGGGGCAGCGCAGCGAACGCCTGCTGTGGCCCTTTGCGCTGGGTTTTTTCGACCAGTTCCAGATGCTGGTCGCCTGGTGCGAGCTGCGCCAGGCGTTTCGCCATTTTCGCCTCGATCGCATTCAGGCCGCTACACCTTTGGAACAGCGCTACCCGCGCGGCCGGCGGCGGCTGCTGAAAGAGTGGCGCCTCAGCGAGGGCATTGCGGAGCAATAGCGGCACGCTGCTGCCATAAACTGTCAGTCGCACCCCTTAGTCTGTGCCTATCGGGAACCGGCCGGTTCCCATCACCCAGAGGACAGACCGATGACCCTTCCCAGCATGACCCTGCTTTACGTCGACAACCCGCTGAACAGCGCCGCCTTTTATCAACGTTTACTGGGACAGGCGCCGGTAGAGCTTTCCCCCGGCTTCGCCCTGTTCGTGCTCAACAACGGCTTCAAGCTGGGGATGTGGGCCAAACAGGGGGTAAAACCTACGGCGACCCTGACCGGCGGCGGCGGTGAACTGGGCTTTTTGTGCCAGGATCCGCAAGAGGTTGAGGCGCGCTATAACCAGTGGCGCGAACTCGGGCTGCCGATTGAGCAAACGCCGACCGAGATGGAGTTCGGTTACACCTTCGTGGCGCGAGATCCGGACGGCCATCGCCTGCGGGTGTATGCCCTCAGCGAGTAGCGTCGTCGGTATACAGGTGCAGGCGCGGCACCAGCAGCCGCAGCGGCCGGGCGTCGGGTTTGTAGCGGTGTTTCACCGCGTCGACGTCGTAGTTGAGCAGCTCGCCAATCTTCGGCACTGTGGCGCCGCTCTCGGCCTGACACAGGGCGATCAGCGGCAGCGGGCAGGGGTGTTGCACCTGTTTTTGCTGCTGCTGATACCACACTCGGGCGATTGGCTGCACTTTGACCGGCCGCTTGATTTTCAGCGTCGCGTGCTGCGGCAGGCGGCTGACGTCGTCTATCTCGCGGCTGACCAGGGCAGCCCACTGTTCACGGCTGTGCGGCGGCACTGCACGGCCGGCTTTCAGGCTTTTCTCCAGCTGCGCCAGGATGTCGTCCCGCTTGACGTTTTTGATGATGTGCTTGTTGGCCCAGCCGAAGCGCACGGAGTCGGGATTGGTCAGGGCGGTGAGGGTGCGATAGGCGCTGAGGGTAATCAGCCCGTGCAGATGGGTGTGCACGAACTCGAAACGCTGCTCCGGCGCCAGGCCGGAATCGACGGTGATAATCTGTTCCAGTTCGCCCTTCAGTCGGTTGATGAGCGCCAGCTGCGTTTGCAGCGCCTGATACTCCGGCTGCTCCACCGCCAGACAGATGACGCCGGGCAGGCGCACGGCGGCCTTGCTGCTGACATTCTCCCGGTTATGGTGGATGAATAGCCGCTGATAATGCTCCAGCGCCAGATCGCGCGCCGCTTGCCCCACATGCTGTTCGACCGCGATATGCGAAATAGCCTGATGCTCCTGACCTTTTTCAACCTCCGGCAGGCTGAACACCCGCGCCGCCAGCAACCGCAGCGGGGCGATCTGCTGCTGCAGCGCGCCGAGCGCCTGCTCCAGCTCGGTAAAGCAGGCGTTCATCCGGCCAATTACATCGTATCTGCTCATCGCATGCTCCTATATTAGTTACAACATAATATAGAAGAGTGGCGAACTGGGGGCAACATCGGCCCCTGAGCTAACGGCAGCTTCACCGGCCACCCGGCTTAGCAGCGGAAAATGCGCCATAATGGCCTCTACGGCAGGGCACGTAATACACCCGGTATGCGTAGTGTTTTGATTCATTGATGGATTTTCTCCTGTTTGTTTGCGTTTTGTTTAATCCATTTTCCGATCGCCGTTGTCCAATCACTGGAACAAACAGAATGGCAGGACGCTATGAGCCCTTGGGGTTATCTTTTCTTCTGTCATTAACGGGTGCTTTAAACGGAGGTTCACTGTGGATATTAAACAGAAAGTCAAAAACATGACGCTGGAAGAGAAGATCGGGCAAAAAATCATGCTGGATTTTCGCTACTGGGATCGGAACGGTAGCAGCAATCAGGATATGACCGTCCCCGATGAAGCCATTGGCAAGCTGATCGCCGATAACCACGTGGGTGGGGTGATCCTGTTCGCCAATAATCTGAAAGACAAGCAGCAGATCAACACATTGACGGCCTGGTATGCCGCGATGAAAACCCACGCGGGCATTCGTTTGTTTATCGGCACGGATAACGAAGGCGGTAACGTTTTCCGGCTGCCGCGCGGCGACTATGCCTCATTCCCCGGCAATATGGCGCTGGCGGCGGCGATTGAAGGGGGCGCGGATGAACAGCTCGTCGTTGAACAGGGCAAGCTGATGGCTCAGGATATGCGCGCGTTGCATATCAATACCAACTTTGCCCCGGTCGTGGATGTCAACACCAACCCGTTCAACCCGGTGATTAACGTTCGCGCCTTCAGCGATGATAAGAACACCGTTTCTCGTCTGGCAGAGAAAATGGTGGCGGGCATGAAACACCAGGGGCTGATCACCGCGTATAAGCACTTCCCCGGCCATGGCAGCACCTCCACCGACTCACATACCGGCCTGCCGCGCGTCGATCGCACGCGGGAAGAGGCCTTTGCCATCGATATCGCCCCTTACAAGCAGGCCATCGATCGCTGCGTGGCGCCGGACATGGTCATGACCGCGCATATTCAGTATCCGGCATTGGATAACCGCCAGATAGATACCCGCAGCGGTGAAAAAATCACGGTGCCGGCCACCATGTCGCATGAAATTCAGACCCAGATCCTGCGCAATGAATTGGGGTATGCGGGCGTAACGATTTCAGATGCGCTGGATATGGGCGCGATTGCCGAGCATTTCAGCCAGCAAGCGGCGGCTGAAAACGTCTTTGCCGCCGGGGTGGATATTGCTTTGATGCCTGTCAGCATCGCCTCGCCGGCCCAGGCCAGCCAGCTGCCGGATCTGATCCGGTACCTTGCGGACAGAGTGAAAACGGGGCATCTCAGCGAGGCCGATATCGATGCCTCAGTCGAGCGAATTTTGCGCCTGAAATTACGCCATAGCCTGATGGGCCATAGCGATAGGCCGTGTTCCAACGACGTTGCGTCGTCAGCGCACAAGCTGGAAAAACGCATCGCCGATCGTTCCATTACCGTGGTGATCAACCGCCACAGCCTGTTGCCGTTAAAGGACAATGCGCTGCGCTACTTTATTCTGACGCCGTGGGGCGAGCAAGCCAGCGGCATTGCGCGCGTGATGGCGCAGGAGGGGTATCAGAACGTCGTTGCCGCGAAGGAAACGGAGCTGAGCGACGCCCAGGTTAGGGAACATATTGCCGGCTGCGACGTGTTCTTGCTCGGAACCCTATCAACCCGCTTTACGCCGGCTGAACAGGATGGGGTCGTTACCTCCGCAACCGGAGCGAGCAATGACAGCAGCCCTTATCCGGGCTGGTTGAAATACGCCGCCGAGCAGGGGAAGAAACGCGTTCACCTCTCACTGCGCGCACCTTACGATATCGTGAACTATGCCGCCGAGGTGGAGGCGGCCGTCGCCACCTATTCCTATTACGGCTATGACAGCGGCGTGTGGCGTGGGCCTTCGATGGTCTCTTTGGCGCAGGTGCTGACGGGTAAAATCAAACCGCAGGGCAAATTGCCGGTCAACACCTGGCATGACTACGATGTGGAAACCAATACGGGCAAGGTGGCGTTCCCTCGCGGCACGGGGCTGAGCTGGTAATGGGATAAGGACACCGGCGTCGTCTGAACAGGGCGACGCCGGCAGCGAAATAGCACTGACAAATCGGGGCGTTTCTTGCTCTGCACGCAACGACATGGGATAACCGTCACTCACGGAAGGAGAACCAGAATGCCGACAGGCGCAACAAAATTAGGCGGATGGCTGTTGATGGCCGCCATGCTGGGCGTGAGCGGGTGCGCCAAGCCGCCCGAACCGGAGAAGCCCCCGCAACCGACGCCGCCGATAACACCGATGCGGGGCATCTGGCTGGCCACGGTCATTGGCCTGGATTGGCCGCCGGCGGCCTCCCTGAAAGCGGAAACCGCGCAAGAGCGGGTTCGCCTGCAGAAACAGGGGCTGACGGACGCGCTGGACGAGATGGTGAAAACCGGGATTAACGCGGTGTATTTTCAGGTTAAACCGGACGGCACGGCCCTGTGGCGCTCAAATATCTTGCCCTGGTCAGAAGTCTTGACCGGCACCGTGGGCCAGGATCCGGGTTACGATCCGCTGGCCTTTATGCTGCAAGAAGCGCACCGCCGCGGCATCAAAGTGCATGCCTGGCTGAATCCCTATCGGGTTTCTATGAATACCCGCCCACAAACGATTGACGCACTTAATCATACGCTGCAGTCGCCGCCGGCCAGCGTCTATGCGCTGCATCCCGACTGGATTCGCACCGCCAACGAGCGCTTCGTGCTCGATCCCGGTCTGCCCGACGTGCGCAACTGGATCACCAGCGTGGTGACCGAAATTGTCAAAAACTATGAGGTCGACGGCATTCAGTTTGACGATTATTTCTATTACGAAACGCCGCAATCGCCGCTGGATGATGAACGAACGTATCGCGCATACGGCAAAGGGTTTGCAGACAAAGCCGCCTGGCGCAGGGACAACACGCTGCAATTGATAAAGCAGGTTTCAGCCACCGTGCGAGCCTTGAAGCCCGCGGTGGCGTTTGGCGTCAGCCCGGCGGGCGTCTGGCGAAACCAGGCGGACGATCCTGCCGGCTCGGCGACGCGGGCCGGCGCGCCATCGTACGATACGGCCTATGCCGATACGCGCCAGTGGGTCAAACTGGGGCTGCTCGATTACATCGCGCCGCAGCTGTATTGGCCTTTTGATCGTGAAATTGTCCGCTACGACGTGCTGGCCCACTGGTGGGCCGAGGTGGTGAAAGGCACGCCGGTTCGGCTCTATGCCGGGGTGGCGTTGTATAAAGTGGGTACGCCTGCCGCCAGCGAGCCGGCCTGGACCGTCGACGGCGGCGTTCCCGAGCTGAAAAGGCAGCTGGATCTCAACGAGAGCCTGCCGGGGATGGGGGGAACCATCCTGTTCCGGCAACGTTATTTGACTGAGCCGCAAACGGACAAGGCGGTGGAGTACCTGCGCACCCGCTGGAAAACCGGCCAATAATCACAGGCACTGGCATGACGAGCCGCGGCAAATCACCGCGGCTTTTTCTTTTCAGAGGCGGGCCGCTTCCGGCAGGCGCTTCAGGTAATGCACCACCAACAGCGCCAGCAGCAGCATCAGGCTGATGAACGCCGCCACGCCATTCCAGCCGAAGCTGTGCCAGAACACGCCGCCGAGGGTGCCGGCTACGCTGGAGCCAACGTAATAACAGAACAGATACAGCGACGACGCCTGGCCTTTGGCGCGGCGCGCGCGGCGGCCGATCCAGCTGCTGGCCACCGAGTGGGCGGCGAAGAAACCGGCGGTGAACAGCATCATGCCGATAAAGATAGCCGGCACCTGCGGCAGCGCGGTAATCAGAATCCCGATCAGCATAATCACGATCGAGGCCAGCAGCACCGGGCCGCGCCCGAAGCGTGAGGTGAGCGCGCCGGCCTTGGGCGAGCTGTAGGAGCCGGTGAGGTATACCACCGACAGCAGGCCGACAATCGCCTGGCTCAGGTGGTAAGGATCCGCCAGCAGGCGATAGCCGATGTAGTTGAACAGGGTGACGAAGCTGCCCATCAGCAGGAACCCTTCCGCGAACAGCAGCGGCAGGCCCTTATCGTGCCAATGCAGCTTGAAGTTGATCAGCAGGGTGCGCGGGCGCAGCGAGCTGGCGCGAAAATGCCGCGAGGCGGGCAGGATGCGCCAGAACATGCAGGCGGCGGCGAGGGCGAACAGGCCGATGACCCCGAGCGATACGCGCCAGGAGAAGAAGTCGGTCAACACCCCGGTCACCAGGCGGCCGCTCATGCCGCCGATCGAGTTGCCGCTGATGTACAGCCCCATCGAGAAGGCGACGAAGCTGGGGTGGATCTCTTCGCTGAGGTAGGTCATGCCGACCGCCGCCACGCCGCTCAGCGACAGGCCGATCAGCGCGCGCATCAGCAAGATGCCGTGCCAGCTGGTCATAAAGGCGCAGATCAGCGTGCAGACCGCCGCCAGCAGCAGCGCCACCACCATCACCGACTTGCGGCCAATGGCGTCGGACAGCGGCCCGGTGAACATCAGGCCGATCGCCAGCAGACCGGTGGAGACCGAAAGCGACAGGCTGCTTTCCGCCGGCGATACGCCGAAATCTTGCGACAGCACCGGCAGAATCGGCTGCACGCAGTAGAGCAGCGCGAAGGTCGCCAGCCCGGCGGAAAACAGCGCCAGCGTCACGCGCATAAACTGCGGTGTGCCGCGTTCGATATAGGGGAGTTTGTTGTTGAGGGTGGAACGTTTTACTTTTGGCGCAGCGGCCGCGTCATCGTTGGCGGCCAGCGTCGACGGCATCGCGGCCGCAGAACGCACAGGGGTTGTCACAGCGTTTCCTTACCGAACTTCGGGGAGATAAACAGACACTTTACAGATAACAAAATGATAGGGAGCGGCGAATTTTTTGTCTAATATATTAATAATTCAAATTAAGACGTTTTAAATATGAATATCGAATTGAGACACCTGCGTTACTTTATCGCCGTGGCGGAGGAGCTGCATTTTGGCCGCGCCGCCGAACGGCTGCGGATCTCCCAGCCGCCGCTCAGCCAGCAAATCCAGGCGTTGGAAGAGATGGTCGGCGCGCGGCTGCTGGCGCGCAACAACCGCAACGTCAGTTTGACCCAGGCCGGGGAGATGTTCCTCAAAGAAGCCTATCAGGTGCTCGATCAGGTCGGGCGGGCGGCGGAAAAGGCGGCGCGTCTGGATCGCGGCGAGCTGGGGGAAATGACCATCGGCTTTACCTCTTCCGCGCCCTTCATCGGCGTGGTGTCGCGCAGCCTGCGCGCTTTCCGCCAGCAGTCTCCGCAGGTGCATATCAAAATGCGCGAAATCAACACCAAACAGCAGATCGAACCGTTGCTGAACGGTGAGCTGGATCTGGGGGTGATGCGCAACACGCGGCTGCCGGAGGCGCTCCACTACCAGCTGCTGCTGCGCGAACCGCTGGTGGCGGTGGTGCCGGAAGGGCATCCGCTGGCGGAAACGCCCGGCGGCGCGCTGCGTTTCCAACATCTGGCGCAGGAGCCGTTTGTGTTCTTCTCGCGCGAAGTGGGCACCGCGCTGTACGACGAAATTCTGCTGCTGCTCGGCAAGGCCGGCATTACCCCGTACATCACCCAGGAAGTGGGGGAAGCGATGACCATCATCGGGCTGGTCTCCGCCGGGTTAGGGGTGTCGATTCTGCCGGCCTCATTTGCCCGGGTGCGGGTGGACGGCGTGCGCTATTTGCCGCTGGCGGAGCCGGACGCCACCACCGAAGTGTGGCTGGTGCATCACCGCCGGCGGCCGCTGACCGCCGCCGCGCAGGCGCTGATGGCGTTGATGCTGAAATGACGTTGAGCTTGGGCAAATAAAAATCAATTCACGCTGAAATTGCGAGGAATTTGTGCAGCAAATCACATAACGAATCAAATAGTTGACGCTGTATGACAAAAGCCCCACCATAACCCCTAGTCTTTATTTAGAAGCGCGAAAAATAGTAGGAGCAGGTTTGTGATTGCGGTTGGGCAGCCTGGGCATATCGATCAAATCAAACAGACCAATGCGGGGGCGGTTTATCGGCTAATCGATCAACTGGGCCCGATTTCGCGCATCGAACTGTCAAAACGCGCGCAGCTGGCGCCCGCCAGCATCACCAAGATCGTGCGCGAACTGCTGGAAGCCCATCTGGTCAAGGAAACCGAGTACCAGGAAATCGGCAGCCGGGGCCGCCCGGCGGTGGGGCTGGTGCTGGACACCGAGGCCTGGCACTACCTGTCCGCCCGCATCAGCCGCGGCAGCATCACGCTGGCGCTGCGCGATCTCAGCAGCAAACTGGTGGTTGAGGAGCAGCTGCCGCTGGCGGCCGAACACCCTGAACCGCTGCTGAAACGCATCCTGACCGAAGTCGACCAATTCTTTATCCGCCACCAAAGCAAGCTGGAGCGGCTGACGGCGATCGCCATCACGCTGCCGGGCATGATCGACGTGCAGTCCGGCGTGGTGCATCGCATGCCGTTTTACGACGTGCTGGAGATGCCGCTCGGTCCGGCATTGGAAACCCGCACCGGCCTGCCGGTTTACCTGCAGCACGATATCAGCGCCTGGACCATGGCCGAGGCGCTGTACGGCGCCTCGCGCGGCAGCCAGAACGTCATTCAGGTGGTGATCGACCACAATGTCGGTGCCGGGGTGATCACCGGCGGCCATGTGCTGCACGCCGGCAGCCACAGCGTGGTGGAGATCGGCCACACCCAGGTCGATCCCTACGGCAAACGCTGCTACTGCGGCAACCACGGCTGTCTCGAAACCGTGGCCAGCATCGAAAACATGCTGGAGATCGCCCAGCAGCGGCTGAGCGGCTCGATGAGCTCCAGCCTGCACGGCGCGCCGCTGACCGTCGAATCGCTGTGCGACGCCGCGCTGGCGGGCGATCAGCTGGCGCGGGACATCATTCTCGGCGTTGGGCACAGCGTGGGGCGCATTCTGGCAATCATGGTCAACCTGTTCAATCCGGAGAAGATCCTGGTGGGCTCGCCGCTCAACCGCGCGGCGGAGATCCTGCACCCGGCCATCGCCTCCTGCATTCGCCAGCAGGCGCTGCCGGCCTACAGCGAGCAGGTCAAGGTCGAATCCACGCAGTTCTTCAATCAGGGCACCATGCCCGGCGCGGCGCTGGTGAAAGAGGCGCTGTACAACGGTTCGTTGCTGGTACAGCTGCTGCAGGGCTAACATCAGAACTTCTTATTAATTCCGCAAAAGATTGAGCTACCTCAAGCCCCTATGGGGGCGCATCCCCTAGAATTTTTCCGAAAGACTTCTTCGCCGCCGGTGCGGCGACACATTGTTAACGGGGCATTCTGGGGCATTTTATTCATGTTGAAGCGTTTATTTGTGACAGGCACGGATACCGACGTCGGTAAAACCGTGGTTTCCCGCGGGTTGATGCAGGCGCTGGCCGCCGAGGGCCGTTCGGTGGCCGGCTACAAGCCGATCGCCGCACGCTGCCAGGAAACCAGCGAGGGCATCCGCAATAAAGACGCTTTGGTGTTGCAGGCATCTTCAACCCTGCCGCTGTCCTACGAGGAGATCAATCCCATCACCTGCCTGGATGAGGTGTTTCACGCGCATGCGACCGAGGACATCAATTATGGCGTGATGAGCAGCGGTCTGCGGGATCTGTCCGCCAAAGCCGACACGGTGGTGGTGGAAGGCAGCGGCGGTTGGCGGGTGCTGATGAACGATCTGCGGCCTTACGCCGAGTGGGTGGTGCAGGAACAGCTGCCGGTGGTGCTGGTGGTGGGCATCAAGCTGGGCTGCGTCAGCCACGCGCTGCTGACCGCGCAGTCGATCATCAACGACGGCCTGCCGCTGCTGGGCTGGGTGGCCAACCGCATCAACCCGGGGTTGGCGCACTATGCCGAAACCATCGCGGCGCTGCAGCAGCGCATTCCCGCGCCGCTGCTGGGTGAGATTCCCTATTTGCCACGCGCAGAGCAGCGCGAGCTGGCGCACTACCTCGATATTTCCACGCTGCTGTAAGCTCGCTCAAGCGCACAGCGCCGCCAACAGCCGGGCGGCAATCAGCAGGCCCAGCCCATACACCGTGTGGGTGAGCAGGCTAAGGAGCCGCGCTTTTCGCGGGTAGGCGGTTTTCGCCGCCGCCACGCCAAAGCCCAGCGCGGGCTGCATCACCAGAAACGGCGCCGCCAGGCTCAGCCAGCCGCTCAACAGCGCGATGAGCGGCTCCGGCGCCGCATACCACCCGATGCCCGCCAAACCGATCGGGATAAAGGCAAACGCGATGCCGATGGCGTAATGCAATATCCAGCCGATTGTTCTCTCTCCCCGGCGCGGCGGCGCCGTAATGATGGTGGCGTGAAACCAGCGGCCGTCGAACATGCCGAGAAACCAGCGGCCCACCAGCGCATAATTGAGGGAAGGGATGCCGAAGCGCCGCCTCAGCAGCAGTGCCCACAGATCCATGCAGAGGGTGGCGCCAACGCCGGTTAACAGGATGCGCACTAACAGATCGGGGGTCATAGGGGTGTCCTTGGCTCAGTGACGTGATAATGTGCGCACAGTGTGCAACTTAAAGTCGGCTTCAAGTCAATGGCAAAAGAACTGGATATCGGCACGGTGGCGCGCCTGAGCGGGATCGCGCCTTCCGCGCTGCGGCATTACGAGAAGAAAGGGCTGATCGCGTCGACGGGCCGCCACGGTTTGCGTCGCCAATACGCCGCCGGCGTGCTTGACCAACTGCGGCTGATCGCGCTGGCGCGCCTGGCCGGTTTTACGCTGGACGAGATGAGCGCCTTGTTTGACGAACGGGGCAAGATAGCGCTCGATCGCGGGCTGCTGGCGGCGCGGGCGGATGAGCTGGATAGCCATATCCAGCGCCTGGTGCAGGTGCGCGACGGGTTGCGCCACCTGGTTGATTGCCCTGAGCCCGAGCACCTGCAGTGCCCGCAGTTCAGGAAAATCCTGCAGCAGGGCGAGTTCTAAGCCTCGCGTTTGGGCGGCGGCGCCGAATGATACACCGACACCGGCCGCAGGCCGCGCGACACGGTGGTGGCGATCACGCACGAGAGCAGAATGCTGGGCAGCAGGGCATACTCGCCGGTCATTTCAAATACCATCAGCGCCGCCATGATCGGCGCATGGGTGGTGGCGGCCAGCAGGGTAGCCATGCCGGTCAGCGCCAGCAGCAGCGGCACCGCCGTATCCATGCCCGGCCACAGGCCAAACAGCTGACCGATGATCGAACCGAGCGCGGCGCCGACGAACAGCGTCGGGGTGAAGACCCCGCCCGGCGCGCCCGACCCGCTGCTGGCGAGGATCGCCAACAGTTTGCACACCAGGATCGCCCCCAGCAGCAGCACCCCCGGCGGCGCGATCAGCAGCGCCTGCACCACGCTGTAACCATTGCCCCATACCTGCGGGAACAGCAGCGAAAGCAGCCCGACGATCAGGCCGCCCAGCGCCAGCTGCAACGGCGGCTTCAACCGCAGCGAGCGGAAGGCATGGCCGGTGGCGGTCATCAGCCATAAAAACAGCGGCCCGCCGGCGCCGGCCACCACGCCGACCAGCGCCATCAGCAGGTATTGCGTCGGCAAGGGGGCCGCGAGCGGCGTCACCAGATAGAGAGGCGCCTGGCCGCCGTTGAGCAGGTTGGTCATCAGCAGGGCGCTGACCGCGGCGATCACCACCGGGCCGAGCGAGGCCAGCATCAGGGTGCCGAACAGGATCTCGGCGATAAACAGGCTGCCCGCCAGCGGCGCATGATAGGCGCTGGCCATCCCGGCGGCGGCGGCGCAGGCCACCCACAGTTTCCACTCTTTCTCGTGCGTAAAGCGCTGGGCGAACAGCGAGCCCACCAGCGCCGCCAGCAGGATCATCGCGCCTTCGCGGCCGATGGCGCTGCCGCTCGACACCACCAGCAGCGACGCCAGGCACTTCACCAGGCTGGCGCCGGTGTCCAGCTTGCCGTTGCCGGTCTCGATCGCTTCCATATAGTCGGTGGGCGCCGCCGGGCGCTGGTGGCGGTAGCGCTGGTGAATATACAGCAGCAGGCCTGCCGCCAGGCCGCCCAGCGCCGGAGTGAGGGCGCGCCGCCAGCCGGGCAGCGCGGCGGCGGCGGCCACCAGGCTGCCGTCGGCATTGCCGAGCAGCAGCCACTCGAGGCCAATCATCGAACGGTGGAACAGCCACACCGCCAGAGCGGCGGCGACGCCGATGAACACGGCGATAAACAGGCTGCGCAACAGGGCGCGATAGTGGTGCAGGTGGACCAATCTTTTCATGCGTGGGCGGCGTCGTGAGAAAAATCAAAGGGTCATCAGCGCATTGTGCTTGGCGCTCCGGCCGATGACCAGTGAATCTTTAGCAAACTGCGGCGTGGGTGGGGCGGTGAGCGCCCCTGAGTGAGTTATTGCGGCGTCAGCACCCGGCGCGTGCGGCCGGAGCTGAGGTAGTCGGCGATGTAATCCTGCGAGATTTCGCCGCTGTAGCGGCCGTCTTCATCGACGATCGGCATCCAGGAGGTGTTGTGCTCGTACAGTTTCGACAGCACCACGCGCAGGTTCTCCTCCGCACGCGCGGTGACGCGGAAACGGTGCAGACTGTCGGCGCAGACGCCCGGTGCGCCGCGCGCTTCACGGCGTTTGACGTACCCCAGCGGCTTGCCGTCGGCGTCCACCACCGTCACCGAGCGGGCGTCGATATCGTCCATTAACCCAAACGCTTCCACTAGCGGCGTCTCCCGCCGCACCGTCACCGTTTCCTGCCGATCGGCCACGTCGCCGGCCTGCACCAGCAGCAGGCGCTTCAGCGTGCGGTCCTGGCCGACAAAGGAGGCGACGAACTCGTTCGCCGGCCGCGCCAGCAGCTCATCGGCGCTGGCGTTCTGTACGATTTTGCCCTGGCGGAACACCGCGATGCGATCGCCGAGCTTCAGCGCTTCATCGATGTCATGGCTCACCAGCATCACGGTCTTTTTCAGCTGGCGCTGCATGTCGAGAAATTCGTTCTGGATGGTTTCACGGTTGATCGGGTCCACCGCGCCGAAGGGTTCATCCATCAGCAGCACCGGCGGATCGGCCGCCAGCGCACGGATCACGCCGATGCGCTGCTGCTGCCCGCCGGACATCTCTTTCGGGTAGCGGTGCAAAAAGCGCTTGGGATCCAGCGCCACCATGCTCATCAGCTCCTCGGCGCGATCGTGGCAGCGTTTTTTGTCCCAGCCCAGCATGCGCGGCACCACGGTGATGTTCTCTTCGATGGTCATGTTGGGGAACAGACCGATCTGCTGGATGACGTAGCCGATTTTGCGGCGCAGGCTGACGGTATCCAGCGCGCTGGTATCTTCGCCGTTGATCAGAATGGTGCCGCCGGTGGGTTCGATCAGGCGGTTGATCATCTTCAGCGTGGTGGTTTTGCCGCAGCCGGAAGGGCCGAGCAGCACGCAGATTTCGCCTTCCGGTACGTCCAGATTGATGTTGTCGACGGCGTTGAACGGCGTGCCGTTCTTCTGCATGAACTGTTTGGTCAGATTTTCCAATTTAATCATGAGCGGATCCCCTTGGGCGTAAGCGCAATTTGCAAGCGGTGCAATAACCAATCGAGGACGATCGCCAGCAGGCTGATCATCACGGCGCCGGTAATCAACTGGCGGATGTCGCTGCTGCTGATGCCGTTGAGCAGAAGCAGGCCGAGGCCGCCGGCGCCGATCACTGCGGCGATCGCCATCACGCCGATATTCATCACCACGGCGGTACGAATGCCGCCGAAAATCACCGGCAGCGCCACCGGGATCTCTACCCAGCGCAGGCGTTGCCAGAACGTCATGCCGATGCCGCGGCCGGCTTCGCGCAGCCCGCCGGGCAGATTGTCGAGCGCGGTGTGGGTGTTGCGCACGATCGGCAGCAGCGAATAAAGGAACACCGCGGTGATCGCCGGCACGTAGCCGATGCCGTGGCCGATTAAGGAAAACAGCGGGATCATCAGCCCGAACAGGGCGATGGAGGGCACGGTCAGCACCAGCGTGGCCAGGCTCAGCACCGGCGTCGCCAGCCATTTGTGGCGGACGATCAGCACGCCGAGCGGCACGCCGATCAGGATCGCCAGGCCGACGGCGACGCCGACCAGCAGCAGGTGCTCCAGCGTCAATCCGGCGATATAGGCCCAGTTTTGCCAGGCGTAAAGTACAGTATTCATCACATGCCTCCCTAAATCAGGCCGCGCTGCTTGAGGAACGCGTCGGCGACCTGTTGCGGCGTCTGGTAGTCGATATCCACCCTGGCGTTAAGCTCGGTGATCACCTGATTGTTGAACTGTTTCGACAGCGTGTTCAGCGCCGCTTCCAGCCCCGGCGTGTTTTGCAACACGTCGGCACGCACCACCGGCGTGACCGCATAGCTCGGGAAATAGCCCTTGTCGTCTTCGAGCACCTGCAGATCGAAGCCTTTCACCCGGCCGTCGGTGGTGTACACCAGCCCGGCATCGACGAAGCCGTCGCGGATGGCGTTGTAAACCAGACCGGGGTCCATTTGGCGGATTTGCGGGCGATCGAGCGGCATGTCGTACAGCGCCTGCATCGGCTTCAGGCCGTCCGAGCGGCCGGCAAACTCCAGATCCAGCCCCAGCAGCCAGTTGTGTTTCGGGTCGGTTTTACGCACCTGTTCCACTTTGGCCACCAGCTGCGACATGCTGCGAATCTGCTCTTTTTCCGCGCGCTGGCGCTGCATGGCGAAGGCGTAGGTGTTGTTCATGTCCGCCGGCTGCAGCCACACCAGGCCGAGTTTGGCGTCGAGCTTTTTCACCGTGTCGTAAGTTTCCTGCGGCGTCATGCGCTTATTGATGTGGTTAAAGATGATCAGCGAGGTGCCGGTGTATTCCCAGGTCATGTCGATCTGTTTGTTGATCATGGCGTTGCGGGTGATCACCGTGGCCAGATTGGTCTTGGGTTCGACCTGAAAACCTTTGGCCCGCAGGTATTGCACGGTGATCGCCGACAGAATGCGCTGTTCGGTAAAGTTCTTGCTCGCCAGCGTGAGCGGGGCGGCCCAGGCGGCCGCGCCGGTCATCAGCAAAGAGAACAGCAGCGCGTGGCGGAGGCGTTGTAACCATCGAGTCATCGCGTTTCTCCCATCAGGATGCGGTGTGCGGGCTGAGCCGGCGGCCGAGACCGGCCAGCGCCAGATCCAGCAGCAGGGCGATCAGCGCGGTGGCGGCGGCGCCGAGGATCAGCGTCGGGAAGTCGTTCAGGTAGATGCCGGGGAAGATCAGCTCGCCGTAGCTGCTGGCGCCGATCAAAAACGCCAGCGGCGCGGTGCCGACGTTGATCGCCATCGCGATGCGCACCCCGGCGAAGATCACCGGCAGCGCGTTGGGCAGTTCGACCTGGCGCAGCCGCTGCCCGGCGGTCATGCCAATACCGTTGGCGGCCTCGACCAGCGCCGGCGGCACCGAACGCAGGCCGGCATAGGTATTGCGCACGATGGGCAGCAGCGAGGCGAGGAACAGCGCCACCACCGCCGGCCGGTCGCCGATGCCGATAATCACCATCGCCAGCGCCAGCACCGCCAGCGGCGGCAGGGTGTTGCCGACGTTAAAGATCTGCATCACGTGCTCCGCCCAGCGGCGGGCGAAGGGGCGGCTCAGCAGAATACCGCTGGGAATGCCGACCAGCAGCGACAGCAGCATGGAACACACCACCAGGAACATGTGCTGCTGGCCGAGGTAAATCAAATCTTCCCGGCGCGACTTAAGGGTTTCCCAACCGATGCCGTAAACCAGCAGCGCGATGACGGCGATAAACAGCAGGCTCCCGAGGAGCAGGCGCCGGTATGGCGCTGACTTGTGCATGATGTTGCGTCCTCCGTTGCGCGGAGCGGCCGACGAGACGGCGCATTCCGCTCTGATTGTTACCCACTGCCCGGCGGGCGTGGCGGTACAAAACGGGCGTTTCGCATGAGGTTAGCGACATTGAGCGAAGGGTGTGTTCGGCATAGCGTGCTGAACGGTGGCTCAATACGTGAGTTAATCAGCATAAGATACTGATATTTAAACTAGAGAAAGCACGAAGCCCAATGACCCCGGCTAGGGAAGGTATAGCACCCTGTCGTTGGCCATGCCAAGTTTTATGAACAAAATCAGTTGATTGAGATTACGCGGATCGGCGCCTCAGCCCGCGTCAGCGCTGGGATGCGCGGAAAGTGAAAAAAATCCGCAGCAAAACGTTACGCCGTAACAATCGGTCCAAATGGTGCGATTCGCCGCCGGCAAAGACAGGATGTGAGGGCGGATAGACTTGGCGCAGGCGCTTGCTGATATACTCAGGGAAAATAAAAACGCCAGGAAACCTGCATAACGCCATGACAAATAACGTTTCACCCGCACCCATCGCCCACCGCCCGTTGATTCTGATCGCCTGCATGCTGGCGATGTTCATGTCGGCGATCGAAGCCACCATCGTCGCCACTGCCATGCCGACCATCATCGGCGATCTCGGCGGCTTCTCGCTGCTGGGGTGGGTATTCGCGGTCTATTTGCTGGCGCAGGCGATCACCATCCCCATCTACGGCCGCTTGGCGGATCTCTACGGCCGCAAGCGGGTGTTCTTCTTCGGCGCTACGCTGTTCCTGCTGGGATCGGTGCTGTGCGGCTTCGCCCCCGACATGTATTGGCTGATCGGCTTCCGTCTGCTGCAAGGGTTGGGCGCCGGCGCCATCATGCCGATCGCCTCCACCATCATCGGCGATATTTACAGCGCCACCGAGCGGCCGAAGGTGATGGGCTACCTGTCGAGCGTGTGGGGCGTGTCGGCGATCATCGGCCCGTTGTTGGGCGCGTTTATCGTCCAGCATCTGCCGTGGGCGCTGGTGTTCTGGGTCAACCTGCCGATCGGCCTGCTGGCGATGTTCTTCCTCTGGCGCTATCTGCCTGTGCATCAGCAGCTGCGGCGGCATGCGCTGGATCTGGCGGGCACCGCCTGGCTGACGCTGTTCGTTTCGGCGCTGCTGCTGGCGCTGTTGCAGATGGAAAGCCTGGGATGGTGGGTGGCGCCGCTGCTCGCGCTGGCGGCGGCTTCGCTGGCGCTGCTGATACGTCAGGAGCGGCGCGCGGTCGAACCGCTGTTCCCGCTGGCGCTGTGGCAAAGCCGGGTGATCGTCGCCGGTAACATCGGCGGGCTGGTGATCGGCGCGGCGATGATGGGCATCAGCGCCTTCCTGCCTACTTTCATTCAGGGCGTAATGGGCGGCTCGCCGCTGGAGGCGGGCACCACGCTGGCGCTGATGTCGATCGGTTGGCCGCTGGCCAGCACGCTGAGCGGCCGTTTGATGCTGATGACCTCGTATCGCGCGACGGCGCTGCTGGGGGCGCTGCTGTTGGTGGCGGGCGGCCTGATCCTGCTGATGCTGCAGCCGAACGGTGGCCTGCTGTGGGGCCGGGTGGCGGCGTTTATGGTCGGCGCCGGCATGGGGCTGTGCAACACCACGTTTTTAGTGTCGGTGCAGAACGCGGCGCATTACAGCATTCGCGGCATCGCCACCGCCTGTACGGTATTTACCCGCATGGTGGGGTCGGCCATCGGCACCGCCATTCTGGGCGCCACGCTGAACCTCAACCTGCAGTGGCGTTTGCCGGAAATCGACGATCCGGTGCAGCGGCTGATGGAACCGGCGGTGCGCCAGAGCATGGGGAGCGAAGCGCTGGCGCAGCTTATCCAGCAGGTGGCGGCTTCGTTGCATTGGGTGTTCCTGGTGTCGGCGTTGGTGTCGTTGCTGGCGCTGGCGGCGGCGATGCTGATCCCGGCGCGTTGTCGACCGCAGGGCGAAGAGGAAGAGGCGGAGCAGGCTTAAGGGAAAAGGAAAGGGCGCGGCTGTTGCGCGCCCTGGGTAGCCGAAGCGGCTTACTGCGTGTTGGAGGTGTCCTGGCTGGTGCCGGTCTGCGCCGCGTCACCGCGATCGTCGCCGTTGTTCAGGCGGGTATAGACGATCTTCTGGGTGTCGTTTTCGCAGTGGCCGACCACTTGGCCGCCGGCTTGATCGGCCTGATCGTTAGGCACGATCTCCAGTTTGAAGCCGGACTCCGGAACGCCGTTATTGATGATTTTTTGCGAAATGTCCGCTTTCACGCTTTCGCAGGAGGCCAGGGCCGCCAACGGCGCGCCGGCCAGCAATACAGCGGTTAATATCAGCGTTTTTTTCATCACGTCATCCTTTTAGACAATGGACTTCCTGTAACAGGATAGCAGTAACGGCGGCCGGGTTTCACGCTTGCCCGCCCGCCGCAGGCGGATTAAGGAATAATCCGACGCCCGGTCTGGCGATCCAGGCATTTACGGGTGTCCGGCTCCCAGTACGCGTTGACGTTGTTGCTGTCGTTGCAGCGGTCTTCGTCATCCGCCGCGCGATCGGCCTTGTCGAACTCTTTCTCGACGCGAGTGTTAACCTTGTGGCGCAGGGTTTTGGTATCATTCCACTGCTCTTTGCTCTGGCGCGCTTCTTCGGTGCTCATCGCGCCGCTGCCTTTGCCATCGACGGTGACGCAGGTGCTGCCCTGAGTGCAGGTGGCGGCCAGCGCCGGCGCCTGCCAGGCGCCCATGACGGCCAGCATGGCGACCGGCAGCATCCCGCGTAGCAGTCGTTGGGTCGAAAATGTTTTCATCGTTTCATCCTTATGAGTGAGTGCGCCTGATGATGGCGACACTGGCGTTACCTCGCCCGCAGGCGTGGTGACAAATATACCACTGCGTTCCTGGAATTCACCAGCCAAGCGCCGATTCGTTTAATTTACCGAGAGAAAACTGCGACCGATGTTAAAAACCACGCTGTTGTTTTTCGCCACTGCGCTCGCCGAAATTATCGGCTGTTTCCTGCCTTATCTCTGGCTCAAGAAGCAGGGCAGCGCCTGGCTATTGCTGCCGGCGGCATTGAGCCTGATGCTGTTTGTCTGGCTGTTGACGCTGCATCCGGCGGCCAGCGGGCGGGTCTACGCGGCCTACGGCGGCGTGTATGTGGCGACGGCGCTGCTGTGGCTGCGGGTGGTGGACGGGGTGAAGCTGTCCGCGCTGGACTGGGTGGGCGCCGGGGTGGCGCTGGTGGGCATGCTGATCATCGTTTCCGGCTGGCGTGCGGCCTGAGGAAACAGGGCGGGAGTCGCCTCCCGCCGTTGGAGATCAGGCGCCGCGGTGGATGTTCAGCCCGGCGAAGGACTGGCTGACCGGCATCATTTCCAGCGTGTTGATGTTGACGCGCGCCGGCAGCGTTGCGACCCAGAACACCGACTCGGCGATGTCTTCCGGCGTCAGCGCATCGGCGCCTTCGTAGGTTTTGTTGACCTTGCCGTCATCGCCCTTGAAGCGCACGTTGGAGAATTCGGTGCCGCCCACCAGGCCCGGCTCGATATCGGTCACGCGGATGCGCGTGCCGTGCAGATCGGCGCGCAGGCCCAGGCTAAACTGTTTGACGAACGCCTTGGTGGCGCCGTACACGTTGCCGCCGGCGTAAGGCCAGTTGGCGGCGGTGGAGCCGATGTTGATCACATGGCCGACGTTGCGCTCGACCATGGCCGGCAGCAGCGCACGCGTCATGTTCACCAGCCCTTTGGCGTTGGTGTCGATCATGGTTTCCCAGTCATCGGCGTTGGCTTTGTGCGCCGGCTCCAGCCCCAGCGCCAGCCCGGCGTTGTTCACCAGCACGTCGATCTGGCGCAGCTCGGCCGGCAGTGCTTCGATCGCCTGCTGAATGGCGGCGCGGTTGCGCACGTCGAGCCGCACGATGTGCAGGGCTTGGCCGAGTTCTTCCTGCAGCTCTTCGAGACGCTCAAGGCGGCGCCCGGCGGCGATCACCTGGTGGCCTTCACGGATAAAACGGCGCGCAATGGCCTCGCCGAAACCGGAGGTGGCGCCGGTAACAAAAATAATCATGTTGCTGTTCCTCAACTGTTTTTACCCTACATGTCTCTATCATTAGCACAAACCTGCAGGCAGTGGCAGCGGTTATCACGGCGGAAAGCAAAAAAGGTCACACCGGGCCGGCGGCCCGATGCTGATTAGCGCTGAGGCGGCAGGTGGTATACCACGGCGTCGTACTTGACGCGTTCGCAGCGGCCGGCCAGCACGCCGCCCAGCGACTCGACGAGGCGGCGGCTGGCGGTATTCTGTTCGGCCACCGGGTAGAGAAAGTGCGGCGGCTGGAAGCGTTCGCTGGCCCAACGCGCGATACCTTGCACGATTTCGCGGCCGTAGCCCTGGCCGTGCAGGCCCTCTTTCACCCAGATGCCCAGCTCCGGGGTGTGGCTGCGCAGGTTGTGCGCGCCGCCGACGCCGACGAACTGTCGGTCTTCGCGCCGGCGGGCGACGAAGATCACTTCTTCGCCTTCGCGCATCAGCGGCAGCCAGCCTTGCCAGACGTTGGCGAAATCTTCCGGCGACGCCTCCGGCTCAAAGGCCATAAAGCGTGTCAGAGTGGGGGTGATCGCCTGGTAAACATCGTCGGCGTCTGCTGCGGTAAAGGGGGCAATCAACAAACGGTCGGTGTCCACGCGGCACTGAGAAAGGTCATTATGATTCATCTTATTTTCCCTCGCTTTTCAGGCCAGAACGGCAAAAAATCCGCGCCTATAAATTAGGGCGGATCGTCGATATTACGCGCATTGGCGGCAGAAGCGACTTATTTTTCGTCGCTTGGGCAAAATGGAAAGAACGGGTTTGGTGATAATGTCACGCTATAAGTGAGGCGGCGAGCGCGATAGGTGCGCCCGCCGCCGGGGGTCAGAACTTCACCGAGCCTTGCAGATAGATCGTGCGCGGCTGGCCGACGTACAGACCTTTGTTATTGTCGTCATAGGCGCGGGTGAAATACTCGTGGTTGAACAGGTTTTTCACGCCGACGCCCAGATTCAGACCGGCCATTTCCGGGCCGAAATCATAGGCGGCGCGCACGCCCCACAGCATATAGCCGGGAATGCGGCCGGTGCTGCCGTCGGCGCTTTCCGCCACGGTGTTGGCGTTGTCGGCGAACTGGCTGGATTGGAACTCGCCGTTAAGGTTAAACGCCCAGTTGCCCGGCGTGTAGTCCAGCCCCAGCGTGCCTTTATGCTTCGGCGAGAACGGCACCTGATTGCCCTTGTAGCCGCCGTCTTCACGGATGGTGGCGTTGACGTAGGCGTAGCTGGCGTAGGCGGTCAGGTCGTCCAGTTTCGGCGTCAGCTGCGACAGATCGTAACGCAGGCTGCCTTCCAGCCCGGCGTGGCGGGTTTTGCCGCGCGCGGTCACGCTGTCGGTCACCTGGTTGGAGTCGTACTGGTTGTTGAAGTTGATCAGGAACAGCCCGATCTCACCGGTCAGCGCATCGCCGGCGTAGCGGGTGCCCAGCTCCCAGGTGCGCGCCTTCTCGGGTTCAATCTTGCCGCTGTCGACCGCTTTGCCCATCTGGCTGTACTGTACGGTGCCGAAGGAGCCTTCGGTGTTGGCGTACAGGTTCCAGTATTCGTTCAGGTGATACATCACGTTCAACGCCGGCAGCGGCGCGTTATAGCTAACGTCGAGGCGGTTGTTCTTGATGTAGTTGTTCTGATACGACTTGATGTACTCGTAGCGCATGCCCGGCGTAATGGTCCAGTCGCCGATATCGATGCGATCGTCGATATAGAAGGCGTGCGCCTCGGTGCCGGACTGGGTGTCGCGATCGTACGGGCTGGCGGTGGACGGCAGCCGGCCGGTGCTGGCCTTGCTGGTGTAGCGCAACTCGTGGGTGGATTCGCTGACGTAGCGGTAGCCGACGCCCACCTCATGGGCTGAATCGCCCCAGCGGAAGCTCTGGCTGTAGCGCGGTTCCACGCCGCGCACCCAGTATTCGCGCGGCGACAGCGTCAGGTTTTTGCCCTGATCGAGATAGCCGCTGCGCAGGGTGTAGGTGTAGAAGCTCTGCACGTCGAACTTGTGCTGCTGATCCGGCTGATACTGGTAGCCGAAGTTCGCCAGCTGGCGCCGGCCCCAGAACTTGTCGTACGGGCGCGTCGACTGGAACGGGTTGGCGTTGTAGTCCGCCCGGCTCAGGCCGCCCGGCATGTCCGCTTCGCCTTCGTAGTATTGCAGCAGGCTGTTGAAGGTGTGCACTTCGTTCGGGGCGTAACGGCTTTTCAGCATCACATCGTCAATTTTGGTCGCGCTGTGTTCGCGCCAGTCGCTGCCGCGGGTGCCGGAGTAGAGCAGCGCCGCGCCGAGGCCGTTGTCGGCGGTGCCGCCGATCATCAGGTTACCGGTGCCTTTCGGGTGATCCTGGCGCGAGGTCGGGCTGAGCTGCCCCTGCATGCCGGCCTCCATGCCGAAGGTTTTCGGGATGGCACGGGTGACGAAGTTGACGACGCCGCCGACGCTCTGTGGCCCGTAACGCACCGCGCCGCCGCCGCGCACCACGTCAATCGCATCCATATTGCCGAGCGAGACCGGCGCCAGCGACAGCTGCGGCTGGCCGTAAGGGGCGAAGGGCACCGGGATGCCGTCCATCAACACGGTGGAGCGGCTGGCGAGGCGCGGGTTGAGGCCGCGAATGCCGAAGTTCAGCGCCATGTCATGGCTGCCGGTGCCGTTGTTCTCAGGTGCCACCACGCCCGGCACGCGGTTCAACGCTTCGCGCACGGTGGTGGTGCCGGTTTTGGCGAATTCTTCGCGGCGCACCACGTCGCGCGCGCCGGGATGTTCGAACACGTCTACCTGACGGCCTTCCGCCAGCCAGTCACCGACCACGGTGATGTCTTCTTCCTTCTGCGGCTGCGGCAGTTTGGCCAGCGTGTAACCGTGGTTGCCGAGCGCTTTAGCCTGCAGGCCGCTGCCGGCCAGCAGGGCGTTCAGGCCGTCATCGACGCCGTAGCTGCCGCTCAGGCCCGGCGAACGCTTACCGGCGGTCAGCGTGCCGTCCACCGAGAGCGCGATGCCGGCGCGCGCGGCGAACGCGTTCAGCGCGCCGTCCAGCTCACCGGCCGGAATGTGATAGGTTGCAGCGGCGCTGGCGGCGCTCGCCGTCAGCGGTGCGGCGAAGGCCAGGCCAATGGCCACGGCCAGCGGCGTGGCCCGTTTTCCCCAAAGCGAAGCCGGCGCTCCCTTTCCCCAAGCGTTGTTCATACCTTCTCCTAAATCATTTTTTATTTATTGCTGCAGTGTTTTCCTGGGAGTCGGATGAGCAAAGCAAAAGGGACAATCAAGAATGCGATTTTTTATCATTTTCATTTAAAAAGATTCAGACGGGGACGATTTTCAGCCAATAGCGGGTAAAGCTCTGCAGGCGCACCGGCAGGGTCTGGCTGAGCAGGGCAAGGGCGCGATCGGTATCGTTGAGCGGGAAACTGCCGCTGACGCGCAGGCCGGCGACGGCCGGATCGCAGCTCAGATGGCCGCGCCGGTAGCGCGCCAGTTCGGCGATCACCCGGTCCAGCCGCCACTGGCTGACGCTCAGCACGCCGCGCAGCCAGCCGTCCTCCGCCGCAGCCGGTTGTTTGTCGCTGAAGGCCGCGGCGCTGAAGCTTATCTGTTCTCCGGCTTCCACCCGGCGAGTTTGCCGCGCGTCCTGCGCCAGCTGCGCTTCGACCGCATGCTCCAGCACCGTCAGGCGCGTCTCGCCGCCGTTCTCACGCACCAAAAAGCGGGTGCCGAGCGCGCGCATCGCTCCCTGCGGGCTTTGCACCCACAGCGGCCGGGGGTCGCGTCCGGTCACCAGGCTGATTTCCCCGGCGTGCAAGCGGATCAGCCGTTGGCGATCGTCGTAATGCACGTCCACCGCGCTGGCGGTGTTCAGCACCAGCTGGGTACCGTCGCTTAACACTATGGGTTTGATCTCGCCGGTGGCGGTGCGGTAGTCGGCGCGCAGCTCCCGGCCGAGCGGCGACTGGTAAAGGAAGCCGCCGCCGCCCACGCCGAGCAACAGCAGCAGGCTCTTCAGCAGGGTGCGGCGATCGATCGCCGATTGGCGGCCGGCGCGATCGAGCGCACGGTAGCTGAACTTGCCCGGTACGCCCTGCAGCTGGCTCTGCAACGCTTCGACGCGCTGCCAGGCCCAGCGGTGATCGTCATGCTGCTGATGCCAGGCTTGCCACTGTTGGCGCTGGCGGTCGGTGACGTGTTCATCGCACAGCAGGGCATACCAGTGTGCGGCCATCTTCAGCGCCTGGCGCTGCTCGGGGGTGATGGCGTTGCTCATGAGAAAACGTCGTTTTCCAGGCTGAACAGCAGGCAATGCTCGGTGGCCTTGGCCATGTATTTTTTAACCGAGCTGACCGACACGCTGAGCCGCGCGGCGATGTCCGCATAGCCCAGGCCTTCGAGCTGCGACAGCAGGAAGGCCTGTTTCACCTTTGGCCCCAGGCCGTCGAGCATGGCGTCTATCTCCTGCAGGCTTTCCAGCAGGCTCTGGCGCTGCTCCGGCGACGGGGCATAGCCGTCCGGGATCAGCGCCAGCATCTCCAGATAGGCGCGCTCCAGCGTTCTGCGGCGAAACAGATCGACCATCACCCGCTTGGCGACGGTGACCAGAAAATCTTTCGGCTCGCGCAGGGTCGCCGCGGCGTCGCTTTTCAGCAGGCGCATGAAGGTGTCCTGCGCCACGTCGTCCGCGTCGAAAGCGCAGCCCAGCCGCCTGCGCAGCCATCCCTGCAACCAGGCATGGTGGGTGGCGTAAAGGCGCGACAGCGCGGTGTGCGGGGCAGAAGCGGTGGCGGACATGGTTTTCGCATTGCTGGTCAAAAAGATGCGCGGATGATAATTGAGAATGGTTATCGTTTCAAGTTTGTCGGGTGGCCTGCGGAATGGGGCAGACCGCTTTGTATCGCGTTAAAATAACCGCAACGGCCGCGAAATTATCCGCTTGCCCGGTAAAGGTGCAGCGGCACGGTGTTATTCCGACAAGCAAACGGTTGCTATTGGTCTGCCGTTGAAGAATGCCGCGCGTTTTATTCTTTTTCATCGATTGGTTTTCTTTGATTAAATTAATATCTCTATGTTTTTAAATATAAATGTATTTTATGGCCGCCTATTGGCACACGGCTTGCTATGCTTAATCCGGTCTTTGAGTTTGGGTAATAAAAGGCATTGTTTCATCAGCGAAGATTATTACGCGGGTGAGCTTGGCCGGTCGTCACAAGGAAGAAAATAATGGCACTGCAATTCACCACGGCTATTCGTGGCAATTTTTTTGATATCACCGCCTGCGTGGAGAAAGCGCAACAGCTCGACGAACGCCTGCGGCACATTCCCGACGGTTTGTTGCTGCTCAACGAGGGCACCATCGTCTGGTTCGGCAGCTGGCAGCAGGGTGAGGCGCTGTTGCCGCCGGGTTTCGCGGTCACGGAGTATCGCGACAAACCGATCGTGCCGGGCTTTATCGACACCCATATCCACTACCCACAAACCGAAATGATCGGCGCCTATGGCGACCAGTTGCTGGGGTGGTTAAACAATTACACCTTCCCGACCGAAAGCCGTTACGGCTGCGAACAGCACGCCGACGAGATGTCGGCCTTCTTTCTGCGGGAGTTGCTGAGCAACGGCACCACCACCGCGCTGGTGTTCGGCAGCGTGCACCCGCAGTCGGTCGATGCGCTGTTCACCCAGGCGCAAGCGCTGAATATGCGCCTGATCGCCGGTAAGGTGATGATGGATCGCCATGCGCCGGAGGCGCTGCTGGAAACGCCGGAGCAAAGTTATCGCCAGACGCGTGAGTTGATCGAACGCTGGCACGGCAAAGGCCGCCTCGGTTACGCCATTACGCCGCGCTTTGCGCCCACCAGTACCCCGGCGCTGCTTGCGCAGGTGCAGCGGCTGCGCGAAGAATTCCCCGACGTTTGGCTGCAGACGCACCTGAGCGAGAATCCGCAGGAAGTGGCCTGGGTAAAATCGCTGTTCCCGCAGAGCCAAAGCTATCTGGACGTTTACCACCGCTATGGCATGACCGGCGGCAAAAGCGTGTTCGCCCACTGCCTGCACCTGGAGGAGCAGGAGTGGGACTGCCTGTGCGAGACCCGCTCGGCGATCGCGTTTTGCCCCACCTCCAATCTGTTCCTCGGCAGCGGGCTGTTCGACCTGCAGCAGGCCTGGCGCAAGCGGGTGAAGTTCGGCATCGGCACCGACGTGGGGGCCGGCACCACTTTCAATATGTTGCGCACGCTGGGCGAGGCATACAAGGTCGGCCAGCTGCAGCATTACCGGCTCTCTGCCGTAGAAGCGTTCTACCACGCCACCCTGGGCGGCGCCCGCGCGCTGGCGCTGGACGACAAAATCGGCAACTTCAACGTCGGTAAAGAGGCGGATTTCGTGGTGCTCGATCCGGCGGTCACGCCGCTGCAGCAGTTGCGCTACGCCAACAGCGCCACGTCGGCGGAACAAGGGTTCGTGCTGATGACGCTGGGAGACGATCGCAACATTTATCGCACCTATGTGGACGGCAAGGTGGTTTATCAGGCGCCGCGCTGACGCAGCCGCGCCTGCAGCCAAACGCTGAGCGGCACGACGGTGACCGCGCTCAGCGCGCACAGCCATAACAGGCGTTGCAGGCTAAGCGGGGTGAGGCCGCTGCTCAGCAACGCGGAGGAGAGCAAGAAGGCCGCCGTGGCGCTCAGGTGTATCAGGGCGGTTTGCAGTACGCCAAAGGCGGCGCGCTGCCGAGCGTCCGGCCAGCGCAGGCTCAGGGAAGAGATCGCCACCAGCCGCGCATAGGCCGCCGCGAGAAACGCGACCATGAACAGCTCGCCGCGATCGCCACCGCGCGCCGCCAGCCACAGGCTGCCCAGCAGCAACAGCGTGGCGCCCACCGTCAGCGTCACGGTGCCAAAGCGTTGCAGCCAGCGGCCCGCCAGTACGGTCGCCAGATAGCCGGCCACGCCGCCGATGAGAAACAGCCAGGGCAAATGCGCGTCTGCCACCTGTAGCCGCTGGGTGAGCAGCGGCGCCAGCACCGGGATCAGCAGCATCGGGCTGAACTGCGTCAGGCCGGCTGCGGCGGCGAACAGCAGCAATCGGCGATCGAGCGCGACGGGCGCGGTAGCCCGTGGCTGCGGCGCATCCCTGGGAACGAACAGCGCGACCAAGACGGCCGCCAGCAGACACAGCCCGCCGATAGTCACCAGCGCGGCGCGCCAGCTCGCCACTTCGCACAGGTACAGCATGCCCGGCATGCCGACAATGCTCACCAACGAAAAGGACGCGATCACCGTCGCCAACATTCTGCCGTGCAGTGCGGCCGGTGCGGCGTTGAGCAGCAGGCCGATCCCAACGCCCATCGTGGTGCCGCCCAACAGCCCGGCCAACAGCCGCAGTGCCAGCAGCCAGTAAAACTGCTGGGTTGTGGCGATCAATAAGGTGGTCACGCCCAGCAGCGTGACATTGAGCAGCAGAAAGCGCCGCTTCTCAACGCCGCCGATCCAGAAAAATGCGCCGATGCCGGAAATCAGCGCGGCCAGCGTATAGGCCGCGCTGACATAGCCGGCGAAGCTGACGGGCACGGAAAAATCGGCGGCCATGTAGAGGAATATCGGGTTGAATACCATGTATTCCAGGGCATTGGTGAACTGAATAAAGGCGATGACCAGCGCTATCGCCGTCAGCTTTCTCGCGGGTGTCATAAGCATCCATGGGTTGCAGAATCAGGCCGGCAGTGTAGCGTTTGGCGTTGGTCGGGATTAGATGGTAGAAATGGCATGGTTTGTTATCAAATTAGGGATAATTATGCGCGCCAAATTGGATTTAAACCTGCTACGCATTTTCGTGACGGTGGTGGAGCAAGGTAGCTTCGTCGGGGCGGCGCGGGCGCTGGCGATGCCGACCTCCAACGTCAGCCGCTATATCTCTCAGCTGGAGCGCCAGCTCGAGCAGCGATTGCTCGAACGCAGCACCCGTTCGATGCGGCTGACGCCGAACGGCCAGCTATTGCATGAACGCACCCAGCCGCTGCTGGCGTCGCTGGAACACACCGCGCAAACCCTCAGCGAGCGGCAGCAACAGCTGCGCGGGCCGCTGCGCCTGTGCGTGCCCAATGAAGTGGGGCCATACCTGTTGGGCGAGCCGCTGGCGGCGTTCGCCGTGCAGCATCCGCAGATCGAAATCAGCTGCGTGACCAACCTGGCGGGCATGGCGTCACTGCTCGATGATGTCGATCTGGCGGTGATGATCAGCCGGGGCATGCTGGACGACAGCGACTATGTCGCGCAGCCGCTGGCGTCTTTCCCCTGCATCGTGGTGGCCGCTCCGGCGTTGCTGGCGCAGTGGCCGCCGTCGTCGGCGATTGAACAATTCACGCAATTGCCCTGCATCAGCACGGTGGATGCGCTGAAGGGGATGCCGTGGCAGTTCGTCCGCCCGGACGGAACCTTCGTTACCGTCCCGGTCAATACGCGCTATCGCGTCAACAGCGGGGAGATGGCGCTAAAGGCGGCCTTGGCCGGCGTGGGGTTCGCCATGCTTTCCGAACTCGGCTGCCGGCCGTTTCTGGCCGACGGCCGTTTGGTTGAGGTGCCGCTGGCACTGCCGCCGGCGCCGTTGCAGCTGTATGCCGTTTACCCCGGTCGCCGCTATCTGCCGGCCAAAACGCGCGCGTTGCTGACGTTCCTGACACAGCAGGTTGGCGAGGCGGCTAACTTCTAATCACTTGTTTTTGCTCAAACTGCCAACTGCACCTAAGCTAGGAGGTGACTCAGAGGGAGCGATTCCCCGAGACCTTATTCCGTGAACATGGAGGAGTTTCGATTTGATGCGTTTATCCACATTGGTGCTGGCGATCGGCATGGCGCTGGGCTCGCAGGCACAGGCAGCAGAAACCCAACCTCACGCCGACCATAGCGCGCTGCCCAGCGGCCAGGCGAAGGAGGCTACCGTGACCGGTGAAGCCAATCAGCACGACAAGCAAAAGACTCAGAATCCGTTCTTCTATCAAAGCCGTCTGCCGTTCCAGGCGCCGCCGTTCAACCTGATCAAGGAGAGCGACTACGCGCCGGCGATCGAGGCGGGCATCAAGCAAAAGCGGGAAGAGGTGGAGAAGATCGCCAACAACCCGGCCAAGCCTAATTTCAAGAATACCTTCGTGGCGCTGGAGCAGGCCGGTTCGCTGCTGACGCGGGTGATGAACGTGTTCGGCGCCATGACCTCGGCCAACACCAGCGACGCGCTGCAGAAACTGGATGAAGAAACCTCGCCGAAGCTGGCGGCATTGAACGACGACATCATGCTCAACGGCAAGCTGTTCGCTCGCATCAAGGCCATCTATCAGGATCGCGATGCGCTGAAGCTGGATCCGGAATCGCGCCGGCTGGTGGAAGTGACCTACAAGAACTTCGAGCTGGCGGGCGCCAACCTGTCGGACGCCGACAAGGCCAAGCTGAAGGCGCTGAACCAGGAAGCGGCGACGCTGAGCACCCAGTTCACCAACAAACTGCTGGCGGCGAGCAAGAACGGCGCGCTGGCGATAACCGATCCGGCGAAGCTGGACGGCCTGTCGGAAGGCGAACTGGCTGCGGCGGCCCAGGCGGCCGCCGAACGCAAGCTGGAGAAACAGTGGCTGCTGGTGCTGCAAAACACCACGCAACAGCCGCTGCTGCAGAGCCTGAAAGATCGCGATACCCGCCAAGCGCTGTTCGACGCCTCCTGGACGCGTGCGGAGAAGGGCGACGGCAACGATACCCGCCAGACCATCTCCCGTCTGGCCAAGGTGCGCGCCGAGCAGGCCAAGCTGCTGGGCTACCCGAACTACGCCGCCTGGAAACTGCAAAACCAGATGGCCAAGACGCCGGATGCCGCGCTGAGCTTTATGCGCAACATCGTACCGGCGGCTACCGCGCGCGCCGAGCGTGAGGCCAAAGACATTCAGGCGGTGATCGACCAGCAGAAAGGCGATTTCAAGGTGCAGGCCTGGGACTGGCAGTTCTACGCCGAACAGGTGCGCAAGGCCAAGTACGATCTGGACGAGTCGCAGATCAAGCCTTACTTCGAGCTGAACAACGTGCTGAACAACGGCGTGTTCTACGCCGCCAATCTGCTGTATGGCATCAGCTTCAAAGAGCGCAAGGACATCCCGGTCTACCAGCCGGACGTCAAGGTGTATGAAGTGTTCGACAAGGACGGCAAATCGCTGGCGCTGTTCTACACCGACTACTTCAAGCGCGACAACAAGGGCGGCGGCGCCTGGATGAGCAACTTCGTCGATCAGTCGAAGCTCAACGGCACCAAGCCGGTGATTTACAACGTCGCCAACTTCACCAAACCGGCGCCGGGCCAGCCGGCGCTGCTGTCGTATGACGACGTAATCACCATGTTCCACGAGTTCGGCCACGCGCTGCACGGCATGTTCGCCGATCAGGAATACCCGAGCCTGTCGGGCACCAACACCGCGCGCGACTTCGTCGAGTTCCCGTCGCAGTTCAACGAGCACTGGGTCAGCGATCCGAAAGTGTTCAGCCACTTCGCCAAGCACTACCAGACCGGCGAGGCGATGCCGCAGGAACTGGTCGACAAGATCAAGAAGGCCGACAAGTTCAACAAGGGCTACAGCATGACCGAGCTGCTGTCCGCCGCGCTGCTGGATATGCACTGGCACATGCTGACGGCCGACCAGCCGCAGCAGGACGTGGACAAGTTCGAGGCCGAGTCGCTGCAAAAAGACAAGGTCGATCTCAGCTACGTGCCGCCGCGCTACCGTTCCAGCTATTTCCAGCACATCTGGGGTAACGGCTACGCCGCGGGCTACTACGCCTATCTGTGGACGGAAATGCTGGCGGACGACGCCTTCCAGTGGTTCACCGAACACGGTGGCCTGATCGCCGAAAACGGCCAGCGCTTCCGCGACATGATCCTGTCGCGCGGCAACAGCCAGGATCTGGAGAAGCTGTACATCGACTGGCGCGGCAAAGAGCCGAGCATCGAACCGATGCTGATCAACCGCGGGCTGAAGGACGAGTAAGTTCGGCCATTCCCGGTAAGTAAACAAAAGGGCGCGTTATGCGCCCTTCGTCTTTTTCGGCTTGGCCGACATTCAGCGGTTTACCACCTTGGCCGGCAGGGCCACCACCAGCAGCGAGCTGAGCAGCAGGCAGCCGGCGAAGGCCCAGAGCGCGCCGCCGCTCTTGCCGGTCAGATCCAGCGCCAGCCCCATCAGCGAATTGCTCACCAGCCCGGCGATGTTGGCCAGCGAACAGGCCAGTGCGAAGCCGGTCGCCGCCGCCGTGCCGCGCAGGAAGGTGGCCGGCAGGCTGAAGAATACCGGCACCGCGCCGATGATCGCCGCCTGGGCGATGGAGAACAGCAGCACCGTGGCCAGCGCATTGTGGGTGAAGAAGGTGCTGCCGGCCATTGCCAGCGCGCCGACGATAAATGGCACGATGATATGCCAGCGCCGTTCGCGCAGTCGGTCGGAACTGCTGCCGATCAGCAGCATGCCGAGCAGGGCGGCGACGCTGGGGATCGCCGTCAGGTAGCCGATGGTGGTGATGTCGGTGACGCCGGCGGTTTTGATGAAGGTCGGCATCCAAAAGCCCATGGCGTAGGCGCTGAGCAAAATGGCGAAGTCGATGCCGCCGAGCATCCACACTTTCAGGTTGAAGAAGCCGTCGCGGAAGCTGTGCTTGCCGTGATCGGCCTCGGCGTCGTCACGCGCCAAATCGTCGGCGATGCGCTGTTTTTCCTCGGGCGTCAGCCACTTGGCCTGCTGATAAGTGTTAGGCAACAGCCAGAAGGTCAGCACCCCCAACAGCACGCTGGGAATGCCCTCCAGCAAAAACAGCCACTGCCAGCCGTGCAGCCCGTGGCGCATGTCGAAATGGCCCATGATCCAGCCAGAGAGCGGCCCGCCGATCACGCTGGACAGCGGCAGGCCGATCATGAACAGCGCGATGATGCGGCCGCGGCGATAGGTCGGGAACCACAGCGTCAGGTAAAAGAGCACGCCGGGCAGAAAACCGGCCTCCGCCACGCCGAGCAGAAAGCGGATGACGTAGAACTGGGTGGGCGTGGTGACGAACATGGTGGCGGTGGACAGCAGCCCCCAGGTGATCATGATGCGGGCGATCCACATCTTGGCGCCGACGCGCTGCAGGATCAGGTTGCTCGGCACCTCGAACAGAATATAGCCGACGAAGAACAGCCCGGCGCCCAGGCCGAAGGCCGCTTCGCTCAGCAGCAGCGCATCGGCCATCTGCAGCTTGGCCAGCCCGACGTTGATGCGATCGAGGTAGGCCGCCAGGTAACACAGGCAAAGAAACGGGATCAGTTTCCAGGTGATTTTGCGGTACAGCAGCAGCGATTCTGCGTCCGCTTTCCCCGCCAGCGGGGTGTCGACAATGGCCATGATGTTGTCTCCAGGTGGTGCGTGTTGGCCTCCGCAGGAGGCGCCTGTTGTGTTTGCGTTGCAGGGGCGCCGCCCTGTTTCGGGCGGTCGCGTGAGGCGCTGTCTGCGCCTTCGTTATTGTCGTTGCAGGTGAGTCGTTGATTCATAACCGGTTCAGGTAGTCGAGCGCCTCCCGTTTGTGCACCACGTCGCCGTATTTGCTGTCGATGTCGAACAGGTTGGCTTCGTGCGGGCCGGGGTGACGATCGCCGACGCACTCGCGCACCACCATGGCGCGAAAGCCGTGCTGCACCGCGTCCACCGCGCTGGCGCGGATGCAGCCGCTGGTGGAGCAGCCGATCATCAGCAGCGTGTCGATCCCTTGCGCCACCAGCAGCGGCGCCAGCGCGGTGCCGAAGAAGGCGCTGGCGTATTGCTTGCTCAGCACCACCTCATCGGCCAGCGGCGCCACCGGCGGGCAGAACGCCGCCAGCGGGTTGCCCGCCACCATGTCCTTCATCACCGGCGCTTTTTTGACCCACAGGCCGCCATCGGCAAAATGGCCTGCATGATAGCGGATATGGGTGTGGATCACAGGAATTCCCGTGCGGCGCGCACAGGCCAGCAGCTCGCGGCTTTCCTCGACCGCGCTCACCACGCCCGTCGCGAACAGCGGCGCGCCTTCGGTGGTGTAGGCCTGCATGAAGTCGATCGCCAGCAGCGCCGGGCGCCGGCCGAAGCCGAGGCGCTGGCCCCAGACGCCGCGATAATTGTCGCTGAGGGTGTCGTTCATCATGCCTCCTCAATAGGCGCCGGACAGCAGGGCGCCGGCGCCGGGGACGATCGGCTCCAGCTCCAGCGCGGTCAGCATCGCGTAAGTGGTGGCGATGGCGGCGGTGATCACCGGTTTGCCGGTTTGGGCCTCCACCGTCGGAACGGCCGGCAGCGAAGGCATCTGCACGCAGGCGGACAGCACGATAGCATCGACCTCGCGTAAATCCATCTCGGCGACGATCCCCGGCAGCCTGGCCGGATCGTGCCGGCCGACGTCGAGGTTGTCCGGGATCTCCAGCGCGCGCCATACCTTGACCTCAATGCCTTCGTGCTGGATGTAGTCCACCACCAGCTGGGTCAGCGGTTTCATATAGGGCGCCACCAGCGCGATGCGTTTGGCGCCGATCACCTTCAGGCCGTTGACTAGCGCGCCGGCGCTGCTGATAACCGGCGCGGCGGCCTGATTGTCTTTCGTCACCTGCGCCAGCCGGGCCTGCGATTCGCGGTGGTAGCCCAGCCCCATTGCCATGATGGCCACCAGGCAGGCGTAGCCGAGCACGTCGACCCGCGCGTCGGAGAGTTCCAGCGCGCAGCGATCGGACTCGGCGTCCATCGCCGCCAGCTCTTCTTTATTGACGTGTTTCATGCGCATGCGGCTGGAGTGAAAGGTGAAACGCTCCGGGCGTATCAGCTGGCGCGCGCCCAGCATCGCCGGGATCTCGGTTTCCATCGTGGTGTTGGAGCTGGGCACGATCTGGCCGATGCGGTAGTGGTTGCTCATGTCGGTGTTCCTCAGTTAATCCAGAAAATCGCCCAGGGCGCGGAAGAAGCCGTCGAAATCGTCCCACGGGATCATGTGTCCGGCGTTCTCGACCTCGACGATGGCGATCTCCGGCTGCAGCGCGCGGATCTCCGCACGGTCTTCGGGCTGAATGACGCCGCCTTTGCCCGCGACCATCAGCAGCGTCGGCATGGCCAGCAGCGGGTAGTCACGGTGGCTGTCCACCTGATGAAAATCGTCGTAGGCGCGTTGGATCGCCGGCTCGTAGCAGGTATGCAGCCACTCGGCGCGCAGCCGGCGCTGCTCCTCGCTCCAGGTCGGGCAGAAGGCGCGCATCTGCTCGGCGCTCATGCCCGGCAGCGACTGCCGGATAGAGTCGGCGTACCACGGCCATTGGCCGGGATAGGCGCGGCGGCCGGGGCCGGAAACCGGCGGATCGACCAGCACCAGCCGCCGCACGCCGGCGGGCTGCAAAACGGCGGCGCGCAGGGCGAAGCGGGCGCCCATCGAATGGCCGAGCAGGGCGTAACTGGTCAGGTTCAGCGCGGCGGCGAAGGCGTTAACGTCCTGCGCGCATGTCTCTGCGTCATAAGCCAATTCCGGGCCGCTGGATGACAGACCGCGGCCGCGCACGTCGAGTACGTAGACGTCGTATTTTTCTCCCAGCCGCTCGGCGACGAAGCCCCAGGTGATCGCCGGGCTGGTGATGCCGGGGATCAGGATCAGCGCCGGGCCGTGGCCGCCGTAGCGCAGGTAGTGTTGGCGAATGCCATTGGCGTGAGCGTGGGCGCCGTAGAGGAAGGTGCTCATGCGGCGTTCTCCGATTTCAGCGCTTGCGCGTACAGGTCATAGCCGTAGACCCAGGCCGGATCTTCCTGAGTGCGCAGGAAGGTGTTGGCGTTGGACACCGCCTGCACCCTGGAGGCGCGCTCCTTGCGGTTGGCTTCATACAGCTGGAAGGCGGTGCGGTAGTCGCCGAGGCCGGTTTCCTGCAGGCAGCGGGTCAGCATGGCGGCGTCTTCGATCGCCATCGCCGCGCCCTGCGCCATGTGCGGTTTCATCGGATGGCAGGCGTCGCCGAGCAGCACCAGACGGCCTTCGCTCCACAGCGGCAGCGGTTTGCGGTTCAGCAATGGCCATTTGGTGACCTGCTCGCTGGATTCGATCAGCACCTGCACGATCGGGTGGTAGCCGGTGAAGGTCTCGAACATCTCTTCGCGGCTGCTGTCGATGAAGCTGCCCTGGAAATCCCAGGCCGGGTGCGGCACGCCGCTCACGTAGTAATACTCGTCGCGCCGTTGGGTGGTGTAGTAGACCATCAGATGGCGATCCGCCGACCACCACTTCACGCAGTCTTCGAACGTCAGGTTGTATTTCGCCAGCTTCTCGCCGCGGATCAGCGCGCGGTGGGCCACCCAGCCGCTGTAGGTCGGCGCTTCCGCCCCCAGAAGATGTTCGCGGATGCGCGAATTGATGCCGTCGGCACCGATCACGATGTCGGCATGGGCCGAGGTGCCGTCGACGAAGTTCAGCACCACCTCGTCCCCGCGATCTTCAATCTTGCTCAGGCATTTGCCGAAGTGCAGGGTGCCGGGCTGCAGCGCGGAAAGCTGCAACGCCTGGAGATCGCCGCGGTGCACCGTCACATAGGCGGCGCCGTACTCCCGGCGGGCGAAGGCGCCCAGTTCGATGCGCGACAGATAGTCGCCGCTCTCGGCATCGCGGCTGAACCAGAAATCAGGATGAGACGCCATCTGCTCCAGCCGCTGCTCAATGCCGAGCCGGCGGAAAATCTTCAGGACGTTCGGCCCCATGTGAATGCCGGCGCCGAGGCGCGAGAACGCCGGGCTCTGTTCATACAGATCGACGGTAAAGCCGGCTTTTTGCAGCAGCCCGGCGGCGGCGGCGCCCCCCAGCCCGGCGCCGACGACGGCGATGCGTGGTTGTTTGCTCATCATGTTTCCCCTGTCTGTTGACTTTTTTCAGCGTAGGCCCAACGCGTGGCTGGACGATCGATTTATAGTGTATGCACTAGATAACGCAAAGTTGCAAAAGTGTTAAATCAGATCTTGCTCACGCTAATTGACGGCGCATTACTGTTAAACTCATGTTAATCACAGGATTGCAGAGGGATGAAATAGGACTTTCTTATGATGGACAGTCGCGACTTGCTTTCCTTTGCTTTTTTGACTTAGATAAAAACGAGCGTGTTCACTTTAAATTGTTTAAAAAATCACCGCCGCCTTGCGGGCGTCGGACACCCTTGACGAGACAGGAGACAGGCCATGGCGGTCAATGAAACCCAGTTGGTACAGCTGTTCGAGCAGGTGCTTACGCTGTCGAAGGTCGATGCTTCGCAGAGCGTGGCGATTTTGAAAAGCCATTATTCCGATGCGCGCACGGTGCGCGCCGCGACCGACGCGGCGCTGCGGCTGGGCGCCAGGGTGTATGCCGTCGAACTGCCGGCGTTCAACCATCCGCGGGCGATGGGCAACGACATGACCGCCTATTGCGGCGATACCGCGCTGACCGGCAACCTGGCGGCGCAGCGTGCGCTGGAGGCTGCCGATCTGATCGTCGATACCATGATGCTGCTGCATTCGCCGGAGCAGGAGCAGATCCTGAAAACCGGCACCCGCATCCTGCTGGCGGTGGAGCCGCCGGAGGTGCTGGCGCGCATGTTGCCCAACGCGGATGACAAGGCGCGGGTGCTGGCCGCCGCCGCCGTACTGGAGCAGGCGAAGCTGATGCAGGTGACCTCCGCTGCCGGCAGCGATTTCCGCGCGCCGCTCGGGCAATACCCGACGGTGACCGAGTACGGCTATGCCGATGAACCGGGGCGCTGGGATCACTGGCCGAGCGGCTTCCTGTTCACCTGGCCGAATGAGGAGCAGGCGGAAGGGGTGCTGGTGCTGGAGGTCGGCGATATCTTGCTGCCGTTTAAAAGCTACGCGCGCGAACGCATCACGCTGGAGATCGAACAAGGGTTCGTTACCCGCATTCACGGCGGTTTCGAGGCGGAATACCTGCGCGAATACATGAAATACTTTGACGATCCGGAGGTGTACGGCATCTCGCACATCGGCTGGGGCCTGCAGCCGCGCGCCCAGTGGACGGCGATGGGCCTGCACGACAAGAGCGACGGCATGTGCATGGACGCGCGTGCGTTTTACGGCAACTTCCTGTTCTCCACCGGGCCGAATACCGAAGTGGGCGGCACGCGCAAAACGCCTTGCCATATGGACATCGCGCTGCGCCGCTGCGACATCCGCCTCGACGGGCAAACGGTGGTGGCGGACGGGGAAGTGGTGGCGCCGGAGGCCTCGCGCGTGCGCCGGGCTTAATCGTTGCTGCCAACGGCGGGGGTTTGTACTATTCTCGTGGATTCCATAGATGGTGAGAGTAACGCAATGACGCCCCCCGAATACCCGTCAGCCGTGAGCGGCCAACCCGAAAATTATCATTTTACCGAGCAAGTTGGGCACCTGCTGCGCAAGGTTTATCAGCGCCACCTGGCGATTTTCCAGCAAAACGTCGGCGATTCGCAACTGACGGCGGTGCAGTTCATCACCCTGTGCGCGGTGCGCGATATGGGGCCGAGCTCGCTGACCGAGCTGGTGCAGGTGACGGCGGTGGATCAGGCCACCATACGCGGCATCGTCGAGCGGCTGAAGGCGCGCGATCTGATCACGGTGACGCCGGATCCGGTGGATCGGCGCAAGGTGGTGGTCGGCCTGACCGACGCCGGCGCCGTGCTGCTGACGGAAACGGTGCCGCAGGCGGCGAAAATTACAGAGCTGACGTTCGGCACGCTCAACCCGGCCGAACGGATAGCGCTGATATTCCTGCTGAATAAAATGCTGGAAGATCCGCCCACCGGCTGATTCGCCCGCGCAACGTCGGTTGCCTGGTGGTCGGTGGCGAGAGGCCAGCCCATAAGACCATCAAGTGCAGGCGGAGACGCGAACAATGGCGATATCTGAAGTGCAGTCGCCCAGGGAAGGCGCAAAAACCACGCTGACGGAGCATCCGCTGATGCTGTCGGTGAACGGCGAACAGCTTCATGCGCAGGTGATGGCGGATACGCCGCTCTTGCTGGTACTGCGCAACGATCTGGCGCTCAACGGCCCGAAATACGGCTGCGGCCTGGGCGAATGCGGCGCCTGTACCGTGTTGATCGACGGCGTGGCGGCGCGCTCCTGCGTGATCCCGGCGCTCGGCGTGTCCGGCCGGGCGATCGTGACCCTGGAAGGCCTTGGCGATCGCCAGCGCCTGCATCCGGTGCAGCGTGCCTTTATCGAAGAGCAGGCGGCGCAATGCGGCTACTGCCTCAACGGCATGATCATGACCACCAAAGCCCTGTTGGATCGCAATCCCGCCCCGAGCGAGGCGGAGATCCGTCAGGCGCTGTCCGGCAACCTGTGCCGCTGCGGCACCCATCTCGAAATCCTGCGTGCGGTTCAGCGCGCCATCATTCTCTGCCGCGATGAGGACGCCCACGCTCATGACTGATTCCCGTCCCTCATCGCCGAGCCAGGCCGAATTGCTGCAGCGCGACGGCGTGCTGCTGATCGTCGACAGCGTGCAACCGCCTTCGGGGCCGGTGCCCAAAGGGCAAACGCCGGTGCTGAAGCCCAGGGAGCAAGGGCTGTTTATCGCCCTGTGCGGCAGCGGCGAAATCTATGCCTTTAACGGCCATGTCGATCTCGGCACCGGCGTGCGCACCGCGCTCGGCCAGATCGTCGCCGAAGAGCTGTACCTGCGCATGGATCAGGTGCGAATGGTGCTGGGCGATACCGAGCGCGCGCCGAATCAGGGCGCCACCATCGCCAGCGCCACGCTGCAGATCTCCGCCGTGCCGCTGCGCAACGCCGCCGCCGAAGCGCGCCGTTGGCTGTTGCGCCAGGCGGCGCAGCGCTTCGATGCGCCGGTGGAACAGCTGACGCTGGAGGAGGGCGTGATCCGCAGCCCGCAGGGGCAGGCGCTCAGCTACGCCGAGCTGGTGGCCGGCGGTCATGTCGAGCTGTCGATTTCCGGCGACGCGCCGCTGAAACCTCAGACGGAGTATCGCCTGGTGGGCACCAGCGCCGCGCGCGTCGATATTCCGGCCAAGGCGACCGGCGAAACCACCTACGTACACGATATGCGCCTGCCAAACATGCTGCACGGCCGGGTGGTGCGGCCGCCCTATGCCGGTTACGACAGCGGCGAATTTGTCGGCACCAGCCTGCTGGCGGTGGACGAAACCTCGATCGCGCATATTCCCGGCATCGTCAAACTGGTGGTGATCGGCGATTTCATCGGCATTGTCGCCGAGCGCGAAGAGCAGGCGATCAAGGCGGCGCAGGCGCTGCAGGTCAGCTGGAAAGACTGGCGGCGCAATTTGCCGCAGATGACCGACGTGGCGCAGGCGCTGCGCGACAACCCGCATTCGACCCGGGTGGTGCACGATACCGGCGATGTGGACGCGGCGCTGGCGGCGGCCGACAGGCGTTTCACCCGCAGCTACCTGTGGCCGTATCAGCTGCATGCCTCGATTGGCCCTTCCTGCGCGCTGGCGGACTACCGGCCGGAGCGCCTGCAGGTCTGGTCAGGCAGCCAGAACCCGCACCTGCTGCGCGCCGATCTGGCCTGGCTGCTGGAATACCCGGAAGCGCAGATCGAGATCGTGCGCATGGAGGCGGCCGGTTGCTATGGCCGCAATTGCGCCGATGACGTCTGCGCCGACGCGGCGCTGCTGTCGCGCGCGGTGGGCAGGCCGGTGCGGGTGCAGCTGACCCGCGAACAAGAACATGTGTGGGAACCGAAGGGCACGGCGCAGCTGATGGAGGTGGACGGCGGGCTGGACGCCGCCGGGCACCCGGTCGCCTACGACTTTCGCACCTATTACCCTTCCAACGGCGCGCCGACGCTGGCGCTGCTGCTGACCGGTCGGGTCGAGCCGTTGCCGGTGGCCTATGAAATGGGCGACCGCACCTCGGTGCCGCCTTATGAATATCCGGCGCTGCGTGTCAGCATCGAAGACATGGCGCCGATCGTGCGCGCCTCCTGGATGCGTGGCGTTTCCGCCTTGCCGAACACCTTCGCCCACGAATCTTATATCGATGAGCTGGCCCACGCCGCCGGCGTCGATCCGCTGGAATACCGGCTGCGCTATATCCATGACGAACGCGCCAGTGAGCTGATGCGCAGCACCGCAGAGCGCGCCGGCTGGACGCCGCATACCGAACCGATGCAGACCCCGGCGGAAGACGGCGTGCTGCGCGGGCGCGGCTTTGCCTACGCCCGTTACATCCACAGCAAGTTTCCCGGCTTTGGCGCGGCCTGGGCCGCCTGGGTGGCCGACGTGGCGATCGACAAAGCCAGCGGCGAAGTGGCGGTGACGCGCATCGTGGTCGGCCACGACGCGGGCATGATGGTCAACCCGGACGGCGTGCGTCACCAAATTCACGGCAACGTGTTGCAATCGACCAGCCGGGTGTTGAAAGAGCGCGTGACCTTTGAGGAATCGACGGTCTCCGCCAAAGAATGGGGGGCTTACCCGATCCTGACCTTCCCGGAGGTGCCGGAGGTGGACGTGGTGATGATGCCGCGCCCTTACGATCCGCCGCTGGGCGCCGGGGAGTCGGCGTCGGTGCCCAGCGCGGCGGCCATCGCCAACGCGGTGTTCGACGCCACCGGCATTCGTTTTCGCGAGCTGCCGATCACCTCGGATAAGCTGCGAGAGGCGCTGAACGGGCCGGACGCCGAGCGGCAGGCCGCACCGCCCAAGAAAAAGAAGCGCGGCAAATGGTGGTTTGGCGGTGCGGCGGGGCTGTTCGGCGCGGTGCTGGGCATCGCGGGCAGCGCCCTGCCATGGCGGGCGGAGATCGCACCGGTGGCGACGCCCGGCGCCGGCACCTGGTCGGCCGCCACGCTGGAGCGCGGTCGCCAGTTGGCCGCCGCCGGAGACTGCGCGGTTTGCCATACCGCGTCGGAAGGGGCGACCAACGCCGGCGGGCTGGCGATGGCGACGCCGTTCGGCACGCTCTACAGCACCAACATTACCCCGGACGTGGCAACCGGCATCGGCAACTGGTCGTTTACCGCGTTCGATCGGGCGATGCGCCAGGGCATCGCCCGCGACGGCCGCCATCTGTATCCGGCATTTCCCTACACCGCATTCAGTAAAATGACCGACGGCGACATGCAGGCGCTGTACGCTTATCTGATGTCGCAACCGGCGGTGCGCCAGAGCAATCCGGCCAATCAGATGCGCTTCCCGTTTAACCTGCGGCCGCTGATGGCGGGTTGGAACGCGCTGTTCCTGCGCCAGGGGGAATTTCAACCCGATCCGCAACAAAGCGCGCAGTGGAATCGCGGCGCCTATCTGGTCAACGGGCTCGGCCACTGCGCCGCCTGCCATTCGCCGCGCAATCTGCTGGGGGCAGAAAAGGGCGGCGCGGCTTTCCTGGCGGGGGGGATGGTGGACGGGTGGGAAGCGCCGGCGCTGAATCAATTGGCCAATGCGGACAAGCCCTGGACCGAGGAGCAGCTGTTTCAGTACTTCCGCAGCGGGCATTCCGCCGAGCACGGCGTGGCGGCCGGGCCGATGGGGTCGGTGGTCAGCGAACTGGCGACGTTGCCGCAGAGCGATCTGCGGGCGATGGCCAACTATGTGATGTCGCTGAGCACCAAGGCGACGCTGAATGTGGAGCCGCAGGCGCAGTTGGCGGCCCGCGCCTTGCCGGTGGCGGGGCAGCTGGCCGGCGAGCGGTTGTTTCAGGGCGCTTGCCAGGCCTGCCACAGCGCCGCTGCCGGTGGGCCGCAGCTGTTCGGCGTCAGCCCGGATCTGGCCAATAACACCAATATCTTCAGCGATCGCCCCGATAACCTGATCAAAGTGATCCTGCAAGGGATCCCCAAACCGGCCACCGCCGAATTGGGCTTTATGCCGGGCTTTAAGGACAGCTTTTCCGATCGGCAGGTGACGGCGCTGGTGAATTATCTGCGCCAACGCTATGCCGGCGACAAACCGGCCTGGCGCGACGTGGAGGCGCAGGTGGCGCGGCTGCGCGCGGAGCCGGGGAATCATTAACATTGTAAATTGTTACATTGGGTTATTGACTGGCGGCGCTCATTCGGGGATTAATGTTAGCCTGATTTTTACCTTACCTATAAAAAACAGGGAGTTAACATGACATTAACCACGCATAAAATGGAAAGCGGCCTGGCCGTAACAGTTCGTTTACCTGATAACCCGGCCAAGGTTCCGGCGATTATTCTGTGTCACGGCTTCTGCGGCATTCAGGAGCTGTTGCTGCCGGCCTTTGCCGAGGCCTTCGTCAACGCCGGTTTTGCGGCGGTGACGTTTGACTATCGCGGCTTCGGCGCCAGCGAGGGCGAACGCGGGCGGCTGGTACCGGCGCTGCAGATTGAGGATATCCTGGCGGTGAGCCGGTGGGTGCAAACGCAGCCGCAGATCGACAGCGAGCGCATCGGCCTGTGGGGCACGTCGTTTGGCGGCTGCCACGTGTTCGGCGCTGCCGCGGCCGAGCCGGCCATCAAGTGCGTCGTTAGCCAGCTGGCCTTCGCCGACGGGGAAACCATCGTGACGGGGAAAATGGCCGCCGACGAAAAACAGGCGTTCATCGCCACGCTGGACAAAATGGCGGAGAAGAAGCAGGCCACCGGCAAAGAGATGTTTGTCGCCGTCACCCGGGTGTTGAGCGATGACGAGTCGAAAGCGTTCTTCGAGGAGAACAAGGTGCGTTACCCGGCGATGGACATCAAGATCCCGTTCCTGACCGTGCGCGAAACGCTGCGCTATCAGCCGCGTGACAATGCGGCGCGAGTCACATGCCCGGTACTGGTGGTGGTGGCGGGCGGCGATACCGTGAATCCGCCGGAGCAGGGCATCGCGCTGTATGAGGCGGTAGGCAGCGCGAAGAAGGCGCTGCATGTCGAGCAGAATGCGAAGCACTATGACATGTACGCCGGCCCGCATTTCGCCGGCATCATCGGCCGTCAGATCGCCTGGTTCAACGATCACCTGTAATACCGCCTTCCCCCTGGCGCAGGAACGCCACCAGCCGCTGCGCCGGCAGCGGCAGCAGCGCCCATTCGCGCACCACCAGCGACAGGCGCCGGGTCGCCCAATCGTCCGTCAGCGGCAGGGCGCCGTGTCGGATCTGCGGATGGCGTTGGGCACTCTCTTCCGGCACCACCGCCAGCCCGGCGCCGCGCCACACCATGCGGCAGATGGCGTCGAAATTAGCGGCGCGCGCCCGTAGCCGCATCGGGCCGCCGCTGCGTATCGCCAGCCGTTCCAAATGCTGTTGCAGCGCACTCTCTTCCGGCAGGCCGATAAACTCAAAAGACAGGGTGTCTGCGAAGCTGACCGTGCGGCGGCCGCTGAGCGCATGCTCCGGCGGCAGCGCCAGCACCAGACGATCCTGCCGGAAGGGGTAGCTTGCCAGCCCGCGCAGATCGGCGTGATCCGCCACGATGCCGATATCCGCCGCCTGTTCGGCGATCGCCTGCGCGATGACCGGGCTGGGCAGCTCCTCCAGCGCGATGTCGGTGTGCGGGTGCAGCACCAGAAAATCCGCCAGCAGCTCCGGCAGAAAAGCGTCGGCGGCGACGGTATTGGCGACGATGCGCAGCTGGCTGCGCTGGCCCGGCGCGAACTCGGCCATGTCGCCCCGCAGCCGGTCGCGCTGTTGCAGCAGCACGCGCGCGTGCTGCAACAGGCGTTCACCGGCCGGCGTCGCCTGGACGCCGCGCGGATTGCGCGTCAGCAACGCCACGCCGGCCTGTTGCTCCAGCCCGCGCATGCGTGCGCTGGCGGCGGCCAGCGACAGCCCGACGCGCTCGGCGCCGGCGGTGATGCTGCCGGTCTCGAGCACCGCCGCCAACAGTCGCAGATCGATAAAGTCAAAATGCATGCGTTCTTCCTCTGTCTTTGCCGCAGGCAGGCTCTGCCATTGCCGCATTGTGCCGCGCCGCGCCGCCGGTCACAATCGGGCCGTTGATTGCCATAAGGATAGACGCATGTCGCTGACGTTACTCGAGATTATCGCCCTGACGGGCATTTTTACGCTGGCCGGCACGGTCAAGGGGGCGATCGGTTTGGGATTGCCGACGGTGTCGATGGGGCTGCTCAGCCTGATGATGCCGCCGGGGCAGGCCGCCGCGCTGCTGCTGTTGCCTTCACTGGTCACCAATCTGTGGCAGTTGCTGTGCGGGCCGCGGCTGGGGGCGCTGTGCCGCCGGCTCTGGCCGATGATGCTGTGCGTCACGCTGGGCACGTTGCTGAGCGCCGGCGCGCTCACCGCCACCGACGGCCGCCTGGCGCCGCTGGCGCTGGGCGTTTGCCTGATCGGCTATGCGCTGTTGGGATTCACTCGTTTCGACTGGCGCGTTTCCGCCACGGTGGAGCCATGGCTGGGGCCGCTGTGCGGCCTGGTGACCGGTACGCTGACCGGCGCCACCGGCGTATTCGTCATACCGGCGGTGCCCTATCTGAACGCCTTGGGCCTGGCGCGTGACGATCTGGTGCAGGCGCTGGGGCTGTCGTTCACCGTCTCGACGCTGGCGCTAGCCGCCGGATTAGCCTGGCATCAGGCGCTGCCCGGCGCGCTGCTCGGCGGTTCGCTGCTGGTGCTGCTGCCGGCGCTGGGCGGCATGTGGCTGGGCGGGATCGTGCGTCGTCACAGCAGCCCGCTGATTTTTCGCCGCCTTTTCTTTATCGGGTTATTAATCTTGGGAATTGAGATTGTTTGGCGTTCAATTAATTAAATCGATAGCATTTATGTGTAATTAGGTCAGGTATATTATTCTGTATTTTATTCTAATATGATTATTTCCTGCATTGAGAATACACTTTCAGTCATTCTTGTCAAAAAACAGCCCTTGTGGCAGCGGTTACGGAGCCAGTGGTTTCTGGGGGAATGGCAGCTCTACAGGAAATGGGTATGGCGGCAATGGCACTGGACCGAGAGAGGCCAGAGAATCCGGAACCAAACGCTAATTAACCGTTGCAATCCTAGCACAGAAGTAAAATTCTGTGCTTTTATGGGGGATATGATGAGTAAATATGTTGTTTTTATAAAGAGTGATGAGTCAAGGGTGCTGAGAAAGGAAGTGGTTACACGAGAAATAATTAAAGATATGAAGCAAAAGGGGTTCAGAAAGCATCATGTTGAAGTAGACGCTGAGAACGAGAATGATGCCATTAACAAACTAAATAAGAACAGCAATGACTATTTGGACTCATTGAGAAACTTTTCCGGTGATTTATTACTCTGTTCTATTTTTGTCATTGCTATGGTCATGGTTTATTTATTCAGATGAGCCATAATCCAGTTTTGAATCATTCAATTTTTTATACTATACGATTGCCCGCTAAAACCCCAATAAGGCTCAGGCCTGCGGCCCACCTCAAATGGTCTCCTGTATGCCGGAGAGGAGGCCTTCGCCGATTTTGCTCTCCCGTTCTTCATACCCGCCGTGGGCGATGACCCTGCCTTTGCCGTGCGTGAGGTCGCAGCGCTTGCACGCTTTCAACACCCGTTGTTTCACTCGATAGCGGCGTCGCCCTGGCCGTAGAGGCGGCAAAAAAGTGGTGCAGGCAATGAACGGTGATGGGGCCAGGCTATTTTTTCTGCCCGCTCCGGTTTTCAATTTACGGCGCGGCGCATTGCGCGATATTCTGGTTTTCTGATGGGCTAACGGCAGATGAGGGAACCATGACAGACAGCCAGGTGTTTGAACAACAAAGCCTCGACAATCTGCTGAGCTATTGGCGGCGCCATCGCCGCCTGCCGGGCGCGCGCTATCCGGCCGGGCCGACCGACAGCCTGTGCGACGTGCCGGGCGTCAGCGTTGGGCATCACACCCTGACCGACGGCGAATGCCAGACCGGCGTCACCGCCATCGTGCCGCCGGGCGATCTGTTCAACCAGCCGCTGCCGTGCGGCAGCGCGGTGCTCAACGGCTTCGCCAAGCCGCTGGGATTGGTGCAATTGAATGAGCTGGGGGAGTTGCAGACGCCTATTCTGCTGAGCAACACCTTCGCCGTCGGCACGCTGTTCAACGCCATGGTGCGGCGCAGCTGCCTGCGCTACCCACAGATCGGCCGCGGCAGCGCCACCATCAACCCGCTGGTACTGGAGTGCAACGACGGCTACCTCAACGATATTCAGGCGATGGCGGTGCGTGAGGAGCACGTCTTCAGCGCGCTGGATAACCATTCCACCCGCTTTGCGCGCGGCAGCGTCGGTGCCGGGCGCGGCATGAGCAGCTTCGGCCTGAAGGGCGGCATTGGCACAGCCTCGCGCTATTGCCCGGGGTTAGGCACCATGCTCGGCGTGCTGGTGCTGGCCAACTTCGGCACCCTCGACTCGCTGACGCTGAGCGGCGTGCGCGTTGGCCCGGCGCTGGGCAAGCTGTTGGCGGATCCGCCGCCGCAGGTGGACGCCGGCTCGGTCATTATCATCATCGCCTGCGATCGGGCGCTGGACAGTCGCCAGCTGAACCGCATCGCCCGCAGAGCGGGCGCGGGCCTGGGGCGGGTGGGCAGCCATTGGGGACACGGCTCCGGCGATATCGCGCTGGCGTTTTCCACCCGGTTGCTGGGGGCCACGCTGCCGGACGAAAGGCTGGAGCCGCTGTTTGCGGCGGCGGCGGACGCCACCGAATACGCGGTGCTGGATGCGTTGCTGAGCGCCGAAGGCGTCAGCGGCTTCCTGCAGCATGCGCGCGCAGCGCTGGGCCCGCTGCTCGACCGGCTGGCGGCGGCAAATTAAATAACGGGAGTGTGATGTGAAGGTCTTTATCTCTGCGGATATCGAAGGTATTGCCGGCGTGATGCGGCTGGAGCAGTGCAACCCGGCCCACGCCGACTATGCGGCGGCGCGTGAACTGATGGAGCAGGAGGTCAACGCCGCCATCGACGGCGCTTTCGCCGGCGGGGCTACCGAGGTGACGGTGGCCGACAGCCACGCCATGATGCAGAACCTGCGCGCCGATCGCATCGATGGGCGTGCGCGGCTGGTGCAGGGCAAACCGCGCGGGCTGTCGATGGTGGAAGGGCTGCAACACCAACGCTACGACGGCCTGATGTTTATCGGCTACCACAGCGCTGCCGGTGAACATGGCGTGCTGGCGCACACCATCAACGGCCGGGCCTTTTACCGCGTCAGCCTGAACGGCGAAGCGGTGGGCGAAAGCGATCTGTATGCAGCGGCGGCGGCCGAATTGAACGTGCCGCTGTGGCTGGTGAGCGGTGACGACGAGCTGCAACGCTGGATTGCTGAACGTTATCCTCAGTCCGGCTATGTGTGCGTGAAGCGCGCCATCTCGCAAACCGCCGCCGAATCGCTCAGCCCGCAGCGGGCGCGCGCCGAGATCCGTGAACGGGCGATGCAACAGGTGCGCCAGGGCGGGAAGCTGCCGGTGGAACGCCGCTTCATGCCGCCTTATCGGCTGACGTTGATGGCGGCCAAACCGGTGCTGGCGGATCTGTTCAGCCTGGTGCCCGGCGTGCAGCGCCAGGACGCGCTGACCGTGGCCTTCGACAGCGACAACATGGCGGCGCAAATCAACCTGCTCAGCGTCTTCTCCTATCTGGCGACGACGCAGAACTGAGGGATAACGCCGTTACAGGCGCTCGCGGTTGGCGAGCTGAAGGGTGAGGTTTTCAATGCGCTCGGCCATCTGCTTCGTCAGGGCGGTTAATTCCGTATTTTGCTTCAGCAGCTCGAGCAGCTGTTCGGACTGCCGTTCGGCCAGGGTTTGCCGCTGTGCCATCGCCTCATCCAGATCTTCCCGGTGCCGGGCATCGGCCAAGGCATGCGCCTGGTCGCGCTCGGCCTGGCGGGTTTGCGCCAGCAGGATCAATGGCGCGGCGTAGGCGGCCTGCAGACTGAACGCCAGATTCAGCAGAATGAAGGGGTAAGGGTCAAATTTGGTGAAGCCGGCGAGGTTGAGATAGATCCACACGCCGACCACCACCGTTTGTCCCACCAAAAAAGTCGGCGTGCCGAAGAAGCGGGCGAACGCTTCGGCTTTCAGGGCAAACCATTGATCGCCAAAGGTATGGCTTAACCCTTGCAGCGGCCGATACAGACGAAATTTCTTGTGTTCCGACATAGCGGTAAGGCTCATAGAGATTGGAAGTGTTTCATTTATAGCACAAATGCATTTAAAGACGCGCCCAGCGGCCGCCTGGCGCCGATGGCCCGCAGCGCACGATTCCTCAACGAAAAATCCCTTATCAAGATTAGGCCTGCTGGATAATAGGCTACGCTAATTATTGCTCTGTTGCGCTATATCACCTGACGGGCGCGACAAGCCATTCCATAACAAGATTTGTTTCGCCGAAGGCAGTGACGCCTTCGGCTTTTTTGGAGTCATGAGCAATGAGCATATCCCAAGTTCCGCTTTCGCGGCGGCGGTTTATCGTCGGCGCCGGGGCGTTGGTGATCGGCGCCTATCTGCCGTCCACCGGCGCGCTGGCGCGTTCGGCTGCCCCGGCCGCCTCCGGCGCGGCGACGTTTGACGCCAACGCCTTCGTTCAGATCGGCGCCGACGGCGTCGTCACCGTGATCAGTAAACACACCGAAGTGGGCCAGGGGGTCTATACCGGCATGGCGACGCTGGTCGCCGAAGAGCTCGATGCCGATTGGGCGCAGGTACGGGTCGTCGCCGCGCCGGTGGACACCAATATCTACAAAAACCTGACCTTCGGATTCCAGGGCACCGGCGGTTCCAGCTCGGTGGCCAATGCCTATGAGCAGATGCGGCGCATGGGCGCCATGGCGCGTGCGCTGCTGGTGCAGGCCGCCGCACAGAGTTGGAAAACCTCGGCGCAGGAAATTACCGTGCAGGCGGGCAAGATCCGCCATGCCGCCAGCGGGCGCGAGGCGGGCTTCGGCGAATTCGCCGCGCTGGCCGCCACGCTGCCGCCGCCCGATCCCGCCAGCCTGACGCTGAAGGATCCGGCCAATTTCACCCTGATCGGCAAAACGCGTGGCCTGCACCGCGTCGATTCGCTGGCGAAAACCAACGGCAGCGCGCAGTTCTCGCAGGATATCCATGAGCCGGACATGTTGACCGTCACCATCAAGAAGCCGCCGCGCTTCGGCGGCAAGGTGGCGACCTTCGACGCCGAACGAGCGCTGGCGGTGCCGGGGGGGGTGGCGGTGAAGCAAATCGCTACCGGCGTGGCGGTTTACGCCAAAAACACCTGGGCGGCGATCCAGGGGCGGGAGCGGCTGAAGGTGACGTGGGACGACGCGCAGGCCGAACGGCGCAACACCGAGGAGATCTACGCCGAATTTCGCCAGGTGGCGCAGAAAACCGGCGTGGTGGCGAAGAGTTCCGGTAAGCCGGACGAGGTGTTCGACAAGGCCGACAAGGTGATCGAGGCCGAATACACCTTCCCCTATGTCGCCCACGCGCCGATGGAGCCGCTGGACGGCTATCTGTTCTGGGACGGCGAGAGCGTCAAGGCGCGCTACGGCTGCCAAATCCAAACCCTCGATCACAAGCAGCTGTGCGATCTGTTCGAGTTGCCGCCGGACAAGGTGCAGATTGAAACCATTCTGGCGGGCGGCAGCTTCGGCCGGCGCATCGATTTAGGCAACCCGACGCTGGGGCCGGATCTGGCGGCCGACATGGCGGCGGCGGCCAAGGGCATCGGCCCCGGCCACGGCGTGAAGGTGGTATGGACGCGCGAGGACGACATTCGCAACGGCTGGTATCGCCCGATGATCCTGCACCGCCTGCGCGGGGCCATCCGCGGCGGCAAGGTGGTGGGCTGGACCGATACCGTGGTCGGCCATTCCTGGACGCGCCACAGCGCGATGGATGCGCTGGTGGTCAACGGCCTCGATCAGATGATGGTCGAGGGCGCCAGTGAGGTGTCATACACCTTCGAAGCCTTCCGCTGCGATGCGCACATCGTGCCGGGCAAGGTGCCGACCACCTCGCTGCGGTCGGTGGCCAGCACCCACACCGGCCACGCGGTGGAGAGCTTTATCGATCAGCTGTTGCAGGAAACCGGGCAGGATCCGGTCGAAGGGCGGCTGGCGCTGATGGGCGATGCGCCGCGTGCGGCGGGCGTGCTGCGCGCGGTAGCGAAAGCCGCTGACTGGCAGGGCGCGAAAGTGGTGGACGGACGCGCGCGCGGCGTGGGCGTCGCCAAGGCGTTCGATACCTATGTGGCGCAGGTGGCCGAGGTCTCGATCGGCGAAGGCGGCATCCCGAAAGTGCACAAGGTGTGGTGCGCGGTGGACTGCGGCGTGGCGGTGAACCCCGACGTGATCCGCGCGCAGATCGAGGGCGGCATCGGCTACGGCCTGAGCATGGCGCTGTACGGCAATATCACGCTGAAAGATGGCGTGGTCGAACAGTCCAATTTCAATAACTTCCGCCCGCTGCGCATCGATGAGATGCCGGAGATCGAGGTGATCATCGTGCCCTCGAGCGAGAAACCGACCGGCGTGGGCGAGCTGGGGGTGCCGACCATCGCCCCGGCGGTCGGCAACGCGCTGGCGCTGCTCGGGCGGCCGCGCACCTCGCTGAGCCTGCCGCTGCATAATCCTACCGCGAACCCGGCGTCTGACAAGGAGAGAACCTGATGATTCAATTAACCGTAAACGAGCAGCCGCTGACCTTCGAGGGCGATCCGCACATGCCGCTGTTGTGGTTTTTGCGTGACGAAGCCGGCCTGACCGGCACCAAGTTCGGCTGCGGCATCGCCATGTGCGGCGCCTGTACCGTGCATCTGGACGGTGTGCCGGTACGATCGTGCATGACGCCGGTCTCCGCCGCCGTCGGCAAAAAAATCACCACCATCGAAGCCGTGGGCGCCACGCCGGAAGGCAAGGCGGTGCAGGAAGCTTGGCTTGATCTGGATGTGGTGCAGTGCGGCTACTGCCAGTCCGGCCAGATCATGAGCGCCACCGCGCTGCTGGCGCAAAGCAAGGATCCGAGCGATGCGGACATCGACGCGGCGATGGGCGGCAACGTCTGCCGCTGCGCCACCTATGTGCGCATTCGCGCCGCCATCCACCAGGCCGCCAAGGCGTTGGGTTAGGGAGAGATGCGATGAGCAATGCCTTGAAAGGGCTGTTATGGCTGATTATCGCCGTGGTGGTGTTGGCGGGAGGATACGCGCTGTACACGCTGCTGCGGCCCACCGGCGCGGAGCCTGCGGCGCCGATCGCCGGGGCGCCGGCCGGCATCACCGATAAACTGGCGCGCGGCGAGTACCTGGCGCGCGCCGCCGACTGCGTGGCGTGCCACACCGCGCCGGGCGGCACGCCGTATGCGGGCGGCTTCGCCTTCAAACTGCCGTTCGGCACCATTTACGGCACCAACATCACCGCCGACAAGGAGACCGGCATCGGCAACTGGAGCGACGATCGGTTCGTGCGCGCGGTGCGTGAGGGCATCGGCCCGCAGGGCAACCTGTATCCGGCGATGCCGTACACCTCGTACACCGAACTGAGCCGCGACGACGTGCTGGCGATCAAGGATTATCTGTTCAGCCTGCCGCCGGTGAAGCAGGCCAACCCGCAAAACGATTTGTCGTTCCCGTTCAACCAGCGTTGGGGCATGAAATTCTGGAACCTGGCGTTCTTCCATGAGCAGCGCTTTGCGCCGGATCTCAACAAGGACGAGCAGTGGAACCGCGGCGCCTATCTGGCGACGGCGCTCGGCCACTGCGGCGAGTGCCATACGCCGCGCAATCTGGGGTTCGGCCTCAACCAGAGCAAGCACCTGAGCGGTGAAGTGGTGCAGGGCTGGTTCGCCGCCAACATCACGCCGGATAAGCAGACCGGCATCGGCGGCTGGAGCGACCAGCAGCTGTCGCAATATCTGGCCACCGGCCATGCCCCGGGGCGCAGCAGCGCCGCCGGCCCGATGGCGGAAGCGGTAGAAAACAGCCTGCAGTTCCTGACGCCGGAAGACAATCTGGCGCTGGTGAAATACCTGCGCGATATCGAACCGATCGCCGGCGACGGCGCGGCGGCGGTGAACCTGCAGCCGAAGGGCGCGGGGGCCTCCACGCCGATCCTGCCGGGCGGGCAAGACAGTTCGCTCGGGCGCCGGGTATTTGCCAACGACTGCAGCGGCTGCCACCAGTGGAACGGGCCGGGCCGCCAGAGCGAGTACGCGTCGCTGGTAGGCAGCACGGCGGTGAACGATCCGCAGGGGCGCAGCGTGGTGCAGGCCATCCTGAAGGGGACGAGCATCAGCATCGGCGATCGGCATGAAATGATGCCGGCGTTCGGCAGCGCCTATTCCGACGAGGAAGTGGCGGCGGTCGCCAACTTCGTGGTCGGCCACTTCGGCGATAAGCAGGGCAACGTCACCGCCAAACAGGTGGCGGAGCAGCGCAAGCAGTAGCGCATCGCGGCCGCCACGGCGGCGTGCAGGTTAAAGGCGGCGATATCGCGGATATTGCCGCTTTTTTTATTGCCGGCATGCCGGCGGCAGTGTGACGCTCAATCAAAAATCAGAGGGGGGACCGTGATAAAAATCGTAACGTTGTTAACCAATCAAAACTACCTGGCCTGTCTTGTAGCAGCATTACTCTTCATCGTTACGGCCGATACCAACCATCTGCGTGATAGCATTAACTATGGGCTGCAGACCGTCTTTGATGCTGAAGGATAACAGTAAACAAACCCACCGATGAGGTGGTTTTTTTGCTTTCTAGGGGGTGCTTTACCCAGCAAGTGAGATTCGTTATCATTTGCCTGGTTGATTGTTACTATAAGGATGTAGAAATGCAAAAGTCACTATTGGTTGCCCTGGGGGTGATAGTTCTATCAGGATGTGCAGGCCAGAACGATGATTATCAATTGAATAGCAAACAATCGTCTGCTCAGAAAGACAGCAAAGAGTGGAAGGAGTTTGTTGCTCCTCTGTCTACCAAAACGCAATCACCACAAGACAGACTGATGAAGCGTGCTGAGAGAAACTACTAACAGAGAAAAGCCCATTGGAGTGGGATTTTTGCTTTCTGGCATTAGTGTTTTTTTAATGGTATATCACTCCCAAAATTCGCTATGAACTCAGGGTTAAAAGCTATCGCGAGCACGACTGCTGCCAGAACCAGTATCAACATTTTCTTTTGCATAGTGACCTCATAGCTATTTAGCCAGAAGCCATGTTGTCACGCTGACCACACTTGATTCCAGGGAAAAGCCCGACAAATCGCGGGCGAAAACCGCTTTTCGTTGCCTACTTCATGCTCTCTGTTACCATGTAACGACTTGTTACTTGTCTATGGGAAAAGGACGAAATGCTTAAGTTGATTGGTGGGCTGCTGATTTTAGTTGGTGCAATTACTGTTGGTTACGCTATCGGCATGGAAGTTACTGTTGGCTACGTTGATAAGGTTTACAACAGTGGGCTGATGGCAAACCGAGAGATTTACACAATTGCAGGTAGTGCAACGGCTATTATCGGCACCTTAGTTGCTATGACTGGGGTGATTGCTGAGTTTTTGGAAAAAAGAGAAAACGAAAAGTTAGACATCTTGAAAAATATCAAGAATGGCTTAGCTGACCACCTAGAGAAATAATCTCTCTCGAAAAAATTATTTATAACCTCGCTTCGGCGGGGTTTTTTTATGCCCGGAGAACACTAAATGTCAGAACAAAACGGCGGCAGCCTCGTCTATCAGGTCGATATCGACACTGCAAAAATGATCACCGGGAGCCGTAGGGCATCTGTTGTTCTTGAGGAGATGGAAAAACAGTCAGGAAAGGCAGAGGCCAGCTTATCAAAACTCGAGCGCCAGGCTGGTTCTACAGGCTTAACTCTTGGCACTCTGCCACGTGTCGCTAAAGCTGAGCAGATGACCACCGGCGGCAGTGCGCAATATTGGGTGGGCAAGGCGGGGTTAGCCCTGGCTTAATTGATTGAAAAGATAGTCAAAGACCACGCGCACGCGCGCCGGGCAGGCGTGCTGATGCGTATGATAGAGGTTGACCGGCCAGGGCGGCGGGGCGTCGCCCGGCAGAACGGCTACCAGCTCACCCGCAGCGAGGTGTTTTTCAACCAAATACCCGGCCAGTTGGCCAAAGCCTAAACCGGCGAGCACCGCTTTACGCTCTATATCGGGCGTGTCGGTGACGAAGGCGGCGGACTTCGGGTAGAGATAACGTTTTTGGCTAAATTCCCAGGGCCAGTAGCGCCCGGTCTTGCGGTTCACCAGCGCGACAATCGGCAGATGGGCGAGTTGGTCTACCTGCTCCGGCGGCGGCAGGCGATCGAGCAGCGTCGGCGAGGCAACCAGATGGAAAGGCATGGTTCTGGGCTGGCGAACGATACAGGTTTGGTCGTGCAGAAAGCCGATGCGAATGCCGATATCAATTCTTTCTTCGACCAGATCGCTGTGGATATTCGACAGGTGGAACTCGATCGTAATCGCAGGATACTGGCGCGCGAATTCCGCCAGTATCGGCATGACGACCTCGCTGCCATAGGTATGCGGCGCCGTAAGGCGCACCACGCCGCCGAGATCTTCCGCCGCTTTCCCCTGCGGCTGAAACAGCCTGTTCAACTGATCCATCGCCGTTTTGGCCTGCTCAAGAAAGCCGAGGCCGAAATCCGTGATTCTCACGCTGCGGGTATTGCGGTGGAACAGCTGCTCACCGAGCACCGACTCGAGCTCTTTGATGGCTCGGGTGACTTTTTGCGGGGAAATGCCGAGCCTGGTGGCCGTGTGTTTAAAGTTCATCTCCTCGGCGGCGGCGCAGAAAATGCGCAAGGCTTCTTGTCTGTTTTGCACGTTGACCTCTTTGTTCCAAAAAATGGAATTCTCAAAGCATAACACTTCCATTTACCGGGCGGAAACGGCGGATAAAGTATTCGCACTGGCCCTAACAAGAGGAACGAGAGATGAACCGTATTTCAGGCAAAGTGGTGGTGATTACCGGCGCCAGCAGCGGGCTGGGCGAGGCGACCGCATTACATCTGGCCGCGCAAGGGGCGACGGTGGTGGTGGCGGCGCGCAGGAAAGATCGTCTTGATGCGCTGGTTCGGCAAATCGTTGGCGACGGCGGCACCGCGTTGGCGCTGCAGGTGGATGTGACGAAGCGTCAGGAGGTCGAAGCGATGATCGCCCAGACCGTCAGGCAGTTTGGCAAGATTGATGTCCTGGTCAACAACGCGGGGCTGATGGCGATCGCACCGCTGAGTGCCGTGAAGGTCGATGAATGGGAACGGATGATCGATATCAATGTGAAAGGCGTGCTGTACGGCATCGCGGCAACCTTGCCGCTGTTCGAAAAGCAGCAATTCGGTCATTACATCACCATTTCCTCCATTGCCGGCAAGAAGGTGTTCAGCCCCGGCGGCACGGTCTATAGCGGCACGAAATTCGCGGTCAGCGCGATCGCCGAAGGTTTGCGTCACGAAGTTGGCGGAAAGATCAGAACCACGACGATCGCCCCCGGCCTGATCGACACCGAACTGAAACAGGGCAGTTCGCACGCGGAAAGTTTGCAGGCCGTCGGCGAACTCTACCAGAGCCAGGCAATTTCCGCTGATGCCATCGCGCGCGCCATCGCCTATGCGATCGAGCAGCCTTCGGACGTGGATGTGAGTGAGATTGTCATCAGGCCGACCGTGCAGGAGTTTTAAATCGCCAGGGGGCATTCCCAGGGTTTTTAGCCGTATCTTCTTATCGTTATGAGGTTTTCTATGCGTCGCAATCTGCTTATTGGCGCCTTTTTCGCCGCTTTTTCTGCCGCTGCAATGGCCGCGGCGCCTTTTTCTACAATAGACAATCCCGGGTTCTACCGGATCATGCTGGGCAATGTGGAAGTGACGGCCCTGTCTGATGGCATCAGCCCGATGCCCGCCGATAAAATCTTGATCAACACCCGGCCGCAGCAGCTTGAAAAGGCGATGGCGGCCAACAACCTGTCGCTGCCGTTGCCGACCTCGGTGAACGCCTACCTGATCAATACCGGAAGCAAGCTGGTTCTGGTCGATGCAGGCACCGGCGCGCTGCATGGCAAAGCGCTGGGCAAAATGATGAAAAACCTGAACGCTTCCGGCTATCAGGCGGAGCAGGTGGATGAGATTTATTTAACGCACCTGCATCCCGACCATGTGGGCGGGTTGATGGCGGACAAGCGTCTCGCCTTCCCGAACGCCACCGTCTGGGTGGAAAAAGACGAAGTCGCTTTTTGGCTGAGCGAAGAGAAAAAACGGCAGGCGGAAGAGAAAGATAAACGTTTCTTCGATGCCGCCATCGCCTCATTGCAGCCTTACGTCACGGCGGGGAAGCTGAAAACGTTTGAAGGCAATCAGGTGCTCACCCCGGGCATTTCGGCTATCGATACGCGTGGGCATACGCCAGGACACAGCGTGTTCGCCGTCGAAAGCAAAGGGCAAAAGATGGTGATTCTGGGGGATATGATCCACGTCGCCTCGGTGCAGTTTTCCGATCCGAATGTCGCCATCGCCTATGACATCGACGTCCCCGCCGCCGTTGCGCAGCGCAAGCGGCTGTTCGATGACCTCGCGCAGCAAAGGGCGCTGGTCGCGGGGGCGCATTTGTCCTTCCCGGGCCTTGGCTACATCAATAAACAGGGGAAAGGTTACGACTGGCAGCCGTTGAACTATGGCGCGATGAATCCACATTAATCGGCATGAGAGCAAGGCAAGAAGGCAGACGAACAATGTGAAGGGGCCAGGCGGCCCCTTTTTGCCGACGTTCAGAAAGCCGCTTCCGTGCAGAGCGCAGGGCTTTCACACCGTACGTTGTGTGTTATTTTGGCCGCTGTGGATAACCGGCAATCGGGTAAAAGAGGATGGGCAATTCGGCATTTATGCATCGTTTTGACGCATTGGGCGGGCTTGAACTGCTCGTCGCGGACTTTTCAGACCATCGGTTTGACGTGCATTGGCATGATACCTGGTCGATTGGCGTGGTCCTGCGCGGCGCCAATAACAACAGCGCCAAAGGCGATGCCGACGGTATCGTCAGCCGCGGGCAAGTCAGCCTCATCGCGCCGGGGCAGATGCATGCCGGGACGGTGCTGGGAGAAGAGGGATGCCATTATTTCATGTTTTACCCCAGCCACGAGATGCTGCTGGACGTGGCGGAAAACATGGAGATGCCACTGCCGTCGGCAGTGAAGGGGAAGCATATCGACCATGCGCCTTTCGCCAACCGGCTGTGTGAGGCCGCGACGGTATTGACCGCGGCGCAATCCAGCCGTTTCGACCGGGAGGTGGCCTGGAGCCACTGTGTGGCGGATCTGCTGGCGGTGTGTTCCCCGCGGCGCGCGCCATTGGCAGATGCCGGCATCGCACCGGGCTTGCGCAGGGCGAAAGAGTATCTGCACGATAACCCGGCGCGGGAAGTGCGTCTGGAGAGGCTGGCGCAGGCTGCCGGTCTGTCCAGGTTTCACCTTTGCCGCCAGTTCTCGGCAACATTCGGCTTGTCGCCGAGCCGCTATCAGCGGCAGCTTAGGCTGCAGCAGGCGAAGGTTTTGCTATCCCGGGGCGGCGACATTGCGGAAATCGCCGTCGCCTGCGGGTTCGCCGATCAGTCGCACCTGGGCAGGGCGTTCAAGTCGAGTTACGGCGTGACGCCGCGCGGCTATCGCGATCGCTGCCTGTGAGCAATATCGTTCTATCTCGCCGACTTGCGGGGGCCGACAATGCGCCTATTTACGACGCGAGAAAATCATGGTCATCGAATTATCCACGCTGGGTTTATTTGCCCTTTCGGCCGCCGTCTTAACGCTTATTCCCGGCGCTGATATGCTTTGCGCACTGTCCAATGCCGTCAGCCAGGGAACGAAAGCGGGGCTGATTACCGTATTGGGGGCGGTCACCGGGGTGATATGCCACGTCTGTTTTGCGATTGCCGGCGTCACGGCGCTGATCGCCTCTTCGCCGCTGCTGTATCAGCTTTTCGTCATCGGCGGCGCGCTGTACATCATGTGGGTCGGGTTGGGTATTTTTACCCAGGCAAATGCGATTGGCCTGGAAAGCCACGGCGAGCGCAAAAGCCGCAAAAGGCTCTATTCGCAAGGATTGCTGACCAACCTGCTTAACCCCAAGGCCATTATTTTCATGCTGGCGTTTATTCCGCAGTTTATTCGGGTAGAGGCGGGCAGGCCGGGAATGCAGATGCTGATATTAGGCATTGAGCTCATCATCATCATGTTTCTGATCGAAGTTCCCCTGGTATTTCTGGCGGGAAAGATCGCGCTGAGTATAAAGCGGCGTCCGGTCATCGGGATTTATATCAATAAATGCTTCGGTGGCGTCATTCTGTTATTAGCCTGCGCCATTTTGGCCGCGCGTTTACTCTAAAAATGCCACTTCTCTTTTGGGCAAAGTTGTTCGTTCGATAAGGTTTTATGTTCGCCCCGTTATGCTGCACAGCGAGCATTTACCGTAATCTTCTCCCGAGTTTCACAGACACTGAGGAGAATGACGAATGAAACGCTTTGAAAATAAAGTTGCCCTGGTGACGGGCAGTTCAAAGGGCATTGGCGCCGCCATTGCTAAACGCCTGGCGGCGGAAGGCGCCGTGGTTTTCATTAACTATTCCCGCGGGCGTGAAGATGCCAACCGGTTGGTTAAAGAGATCAATGAGCAGGGCGGCGTCGCTTTTCCGCTGCAGGCCAATGTCGGCATTGAGGCCGAAGTCAACGGCCTGATGCAAAACATTGTCGAGCAGTATGGTCGCCTGGACGTGCTGGTCAATAACGCCGGGGTTTATGCCACCAATAGCCTGGAAGCCTTCAGCGACGCGGAATATGAAAGGCACTTCAATTTAAATGTCAAAGGGCTGATTTATTGCTGCAAGGCGGCGGTCGCCGCCATGCCTGAATCGGGCGGCAGCATCGTCAATATCAGCTCCAGCGTGACCTCGTTTACGCCGGCCAATTCGCTGGTGTATACCGCTTCCAAAGCCGCGGTGGACTCGATCACCAAGACGCTGGCCAATGAGCTTGGCGGGCGCAAGATCCGGGTCAATGCGGTCAATCCTGGCTTGGTCATCACGGAAGGCGTGCATGACAGCGGCTTTTTCGATACCGATTTTAAAACGCACATTGAATCCATCACCCCGCTGGGGCGCATCGGCACACCGGAGGATATCGCCCCGGCCGTGGCCTATCTCGCCTCGGACGAGGCGGGTTGGGTGACCGGCGAGAGCCTGATCGTCGGCGGCGGTTTGCATTAATTTAGCGAAGAATGGAACAGAAATGACATTAGATAAAGCCTACGGGCCACTGATTAACGGCGTATTCGAGCTGGATGGCACGGACATTCATCCCGTGATTTCCCCCTCGACCGGGGAGCGTCTGGCGGATTTGCACTACTGCAACGAACGGGACGTCGAGCGCGCCGTGTTGGCGGCGGAAGCGGCTTTCCCCGCCTGGAAGGCATTAGGGCAGCAGGCCCGCGCTCGCCTGATGGCGCAGCTGGCGGATGTGCTGGAAAGCGATCTGGAAAGAATGGCGCAAATCGACGCGCGGGATGTGGGCCGCTGTATCAGCGAAGTGCGCCGCGATTATCAAACGGCGGTCAGACATTATCGCTATTTCGCCGCAGTTGTCATGGGGCACGAAGACAGCGGCAGAAGCATCGCGGACGGCTACAGCCTGGCGAAACGCGAGCCGCTCGGCGTCTGCGGGCAGATTATCCCCTGGAATGCGCCGGCGATCATGGCGGCGTTCAAGCTGGCGCCGGCGCTGGTGACCGGCAACACGGTGGTACTGAAGGCCGATGAAAACGCCTCGCTCTCCACGCTGGAGCTGGGCAAGATGATCGCCAACATTTTCCCTGCCGGCGTCGTCAACATCATTACCGGGCTCGGGAGCGTGGCGGGGGCGGCGCTGACCGGCAACCGCAAGGTGCGCAAGCTTTCGTTCACCGGCAGCACGGAGGTGGGCAAGCGGGTGGCCAAGGCCGCCGCGGAGCGGCTGGTGCCCGTCACGCTGGAGCTGGGCGGGAAGAGCCCCAATATTGTGTTCCCGGACATCGAAGACCTGGACGCGGTGGTGGACAACGTGACCTTTGCCGCCATCCACAATAACGGTCAGTCCTGCCTGGCGGGCACCCGGCTGTTCGTTCACGCGGACATTTACGACCGTTTCAGCGCCAAACTGGTGACGGCTTTCGAACGGGTGCGCGTCGGTTCACCGCTGGCCGAGCAATCCCGGGTCAGCTGCCTGGTTTCTGAGAAGCAGGGCGAGCGGGTGCTGGCTTATATTCGGACCGGCCTCGAGGAGGGCGCCACCCTGCTGACCGGCGGCAAACGCCGCGCCGTCGCCGGCTGCGAGCATGGCTACTTCATTGAGCCGACGATCTTTGCTGCGGAAAATGGCATGCGCATTTGCCAGGAAGAAATTTTCGGGCCGGTGCTGACGCTGATCAAATGGTCAGACTACGACGAGATGATCGCCCAGGCTAACGACAGCGAATATGGGCTGGCGTCGGGGATCTACACCCGCAGCCTGAAAAACGCCCTGGCGACCGCAGACCGGCTGGAAGCCGGGTCCGTATGGATCAACCGCTACTCGAACATTACCGATGGCACCGCGTTCGGCGGTTACAAGAACAGCGGGATCGGCCGCGAGTTCTGCAAAGAAACGCTCAATGCCTACACGCAAATAAAAACCATCACGCTGCAGACGGATCTGCCCGCGGCCTGGTTTGCAGAATAAGGATAAGACCGGCACAGGGACGTGCCGCCGTTGGCTGCTTCAGGAAATATGGCTGCCGATATAACTCCTTGGCGACGCGCCCATGCTTTTCTTGAACGCGGTGCTGAAGGCGCTTTCCGATTCATATCCCAGGTCAAAGGCGATCTGGGATATTTTTTCTTTATTGGCGACCATTCGCTCGATGGCCAGGCTAAAACGCCAGATGCGAATGTATTCGTTGACGCTGTAGCCGGCCAGCTTTCTGAAGCGGGTGGTGAAGGCGGTGCGCGACATGCCGGCCACGCCGGCGAGCTCGTCCAGGCGCCATTTTCTGCCCGGCTGGTCGTGTATGCGGGTCAGCGCGAGGCCAATATGTTTGTCCGCCATCGCGTAAAACCAGCCCTCGCCGCGGCCGAGCGCGCCGGAAGAGAGCAGCATGCGCAGCGCCTGCGTCAAAATGATCTGCAGCAGATGCTCGGTGATGAGTTCACTGCCCGGGCCGGGATTCTCTATCTCCGACGAGAGGCGGCTCAGGAAATCCTTGATGCCGGCGTTCTCCTCCCGCTGCGTTTTGATCACGATGGGTTCGGGCAGGCTGGTGATAAAGCGGAAGGTATCGTTGATCTGAAATACGAAGCGGCAACCCACAAAGGAGAAATCGCACCCGCCGTTGCTGAAGCATGATGAGCGGTCTTTCATCACGTGAATTTTTGTTATATCGATGGCCGGCGCGTTAGGGTGATCAAAAATGCTGAATTCGCGCCCGCTGGATAAGATCAGCACATCGCCTTGTTCAATCGGGTAACTGTTGGCGTCGCCCGCCAGTTTAATGAAAAAGGATCCGCGCTTGGCGATATAAATTTTCATCCCGGAATAGTCGGGAAACAGCGCTTTGGTATTAGCGCTCATGTCAAACGTCACAATTTTCTGGCTGCTGATTTTTAGCCTGGAAACAATATCGGATAGCGGATCCATTATTACCTGCTTGTCTGATGCGTTTACTGTTGAGCATAGTCGCTATTGCGCCAGGGTTATGCATGATCCCGGCAGTGCGGCGAGGTGAACGCATTATGGGTGAGGCGCCAGCCGGTGTACAGGCTATCCCGCCGTCCTGTCCGAACGATAAGAAAAAAAGTGCGAACGCGAAAGTTCGCGATCCGGTCGGGTGCTACGATCGGTATTTTCCATGATGGTGGCATAATGACTTCTGACCAGACAAACCGCAGCCAGGTGAGCCTATTGGCGGCGTTGACGATCGCTTTATTTTTTATCTTGTTGAACAGCGGCTCTCCTACGCCGTTATATCCCCTCTATCAAGAAACCCTTGGCCTGAGTAATATCGACCTGACCTTCATTTTCTCTTCCTATGGGTTTGGCGTATTGCTGGCCTTGTTTTTATCACGCAGGCTCACCATCACCGATAAAAATGCCCGGCTGCTGGTGGTGGTGTCGCTGATGGTGGTGGTGGTGCCAACGCTGTGCTTTTCCTTTGCTCGTTCTTTGCAGGCGCTGTGCCTGTTCAGGTTTATCTCCGGTTTAGGGGCCGGTACGGCCACGGCCATCATCAACATCTTGTTGATTAACGTCAGCCGCGGCGACAGCGCCAAACGCGCCGCGCTGTTGGGTAGCCTGGCTTTGGTGACCGGCCTGGCGCTGGGCCCGGTGATCAGCAGCGTTTACGCCCAGCTGGCGTTTTACCCGCTCACTTCGCCGGCGGTGACCATCGCCGCATTGGTTTTCCTCTCTGCGATCGCCATCGTCCTGCTTTGGCCGAAGAAAGGATTGCCTACCCTCGGCGTTGCGGACACGAAAACGGCAGAAAAGGGCGCCGGTTTTAGCCAACCGCTGTTCTATCTGCTTGCGCTGTGCGTGTTTATCTCCTGGTCATACGCCGCGCTGATCCTGTCGTTGGGGCCGACGGCCGCGATCCAGGTCTTCGGGCTCCAGTCACCCGCGGGCTTTGGCTATATCGCCACCGGTTATTTACTGGTGGCCGGCGTGGTGCAGTTCACGATCCCGCGTTTTCTGAAGCCTGAGTTTTCTTTGGTGCTAGGGCTGATTGCGCAGGTTTTCTCTATGGTGATGATGACCATGGCGCTCGAAAGCGGTTCTGTGGCCAGCGCGGCGGTGAGTCTGGCGCTGTCCGGCTTCTCATACGGCGCGGTTTTTGTGGGCGGTGCCATCCTGGTCAATAAGCTCTCGCTAGCGGCGCCAGGGTGGAACGCGGTGTCGAAGTTTTACTTTATCGTCTATTTGTTCAATATCATGCCGCCGGCCGCAGGTTGGCTGGCGGATAAAATAGGGGTAGTGGGCGCCTTGTTCGCCGCCATTGTCCTTTTTATGGCGATATACATCGCCTTTGCCGTGCTGGCGCTGTGGGCGCTGTTGCTGAGAAAGGCCTGACGTTTCCGGCGTTGGGGAAGGGCTTTACAAGACCCCCTGGCTTTCATAAGCTTGGCGGCGTGTTTTGGCGCTGATGGTTGGCGATGGTCGCGCATAACAGCGGCTGCCGGCGAACACTCTGCTTTAACACGCCATGTTTTACATAGGTTCAGGTAAGAGAACGGCCCCATCGATGATTGCCGGCGCCCATAGAAGTCGGGCGTTGCAGTGAGGATGGGGTGATGCCGTGCCGGCTTCGGTGATGAGAGGTGTCACCGGTTGCCGCACGCATAGGTTACTGACCTGTTGATGAATTTTTGGATGGCCTGCCATCTAACTCATTACAGGATTAACAGATTGCGATGCTTACCCTAGATCATTCCTCGTTTCACCGCGTTTTTTACCGCATTCACTCCCCCTTCAGCGAGGCCTTCGCACCCATGCCGTCACTCACGGTGCGCGAAAAGGTGCTCGTTGGCCTGCATAAGTAACCCTTGGGAGCCATTTTATGGAATGGAATGTAAACCAAACCACGCTCTCTCGAGCGCAGATGGTTTCCCTGCCGAAGGCGGAAGTGCATGTGCATCTGGAGGGCTGCTTTGAGCCGGAACAGCTCTCGGCCTGGGCGTTATCCTCGGGGATACCGATGCCCAGAAAGCAGGCCGAGCTGCTGAATTTTAACGGGCTTGCCGACTTTCTCGATTTCCTCGATTGGTCCTGCAGCCTGGTGAGCAGCCGCGAACGCCTGGCGCAGTTAAGCTACTCCTATGCACAACGGCTGTCGCGGGATGGCGGGCTGTACGCCGATCTGATTTTCAACCCGACCCATTGGAAAGCGTGGCGCGGCAGGCTCGGTGACATGATCGACGCGATTGACGCCGGTTTGCGCGCGGCCGAAGAAGATGGATTGGCGTCCGTTGGGCTGTGCGTCAGTTTGCTCCGCCGGCAAACCGCCGCCGAGGCGAGTGAGCTGGTGGATTTTTTAACCGCGCTGCGGCACCCCAGAGTGGTCGCGTTGTCCGTCGATGGCAATGAGGCCGTCACCAAAGGCAGCGGTGCGCGTTTCGCGCAGGCTTTCGCCCAGGCGGGCAGGGCCGGGTTGAAGCGAACCGTGCATGCCGGGGAGTCTAGCGGCGCAGAGGGCGTGCGCGACGCCATCTTGCTGCTGGGGGCCGACCGCATCGATCACGGCGTTCGGGCGATAGACGACCCGGCCGTCGTGGCGCTGTTGGCCGAACGGCGTATCCCCATCGGCGTATGCCTGACCTCGAACATCAAACTGGGCGTCTATCCCGGCTACGCGGAACATCCGCTGCGCCGGCTGCGGGATGCCGGGGTCATCGCGACCATCAATACCGACGACCCGGTCTTATTGCACACCACGTTGGTGGATGAATATCTGATCTGTCAGAGCGAATTTGCATTTTCCACCCAGGATATCGTCGATGTGGCCCTGAATGCTTTTGCCGCCAGTTTCGCCGGCGACGAGGCAAAAACGGAGTATCGGAAGAAAATGGATCTTTGGGTTGCCTCTCTTAATACAGAAAATGGAGACAAGCGGTGAGCGAGAAGAAAATAAAATTATATTTTGACTGCGATACCGGCATCGATGATGCGATGGCGCTGGGCTATTTGCTCGCAGAAAGCGACAAGGTGGATATTCTGGCGATCGGCACGGTTTGCGGCAACGTCGCCGCCGATGCCGGAGCCAGAAATACGCTGGAGCTTGCCCGCCTGGCCGGTTTTCCCGCGATCCCCGTCGCCGTGGGGGAACGGGACTACCTGCGCCAGGCGTATCTTTGCGATGTGCAGCATATACACGGTGACAACGGCATCGGCGACATCGCGCTGGAAGCCTCACACGCCAAGCTGGCGCCGCTGCCGGCCCCCGACCTGTTGGTTGAGCTGGCCAGAGCGCACCCGGGGGAGCTGGACATCTTGGCGACCGGCCCGCTGACCAACATCGCCAAAGCCTTGCAGCTTGAGCCCGCGCTAGGAGAGCTTATCGGCACGCTGACGATCATGGGCGGTGCGGCTCTGGCGCCCGGCAACCGAACGCCCGTTGCGGAGGCGAATATTGCCTGCGATCCGGAGGCGGCGGCCATGGTGTTTAAGGCGATGAAGAATATCGTGATGGTGCCGCTTGATGTCACCATGTCGCATACCTTTGAAGAGGCGGATCGGCTCACACTGCTGTCGGCCGAGAGCCGGTTTGCGCAGGCGATAGGGCAAATGCTGGAGCGGTATATCCAGTTTTATATCAATACCTACGGCCGCAAAGCCTGCGCGCTGCACGATCCGGTGGCTGCGGTGTTGGCGGTGCAGGGCATCGGCGCCTGCCTTGCGCCTAACGTGAAGGTGACGATCGATGATTCCGACGGGCCAGGCCGCGGGCAAACCCTGTGTGATATGCGGGGACGATATATGAACTATCCGCCGCAGCCCGATGCCAACTGCCATGTGGTATTAAGCACCGAGCTTAATATGTCGGAGTTGCTGCTCGCGAAGCTGTTGTCGTTGGCGTAATTCGTCTCTATCGACAACGTCTGAGTGTATAAGAGGCCTTTCCGGAGGCCTCTGAATGAGCACTGAATAAGGGGGAAAGAGATCGGGCTGGATTTATCGATCCGCAGAAGTGCGAATCCAAATCGATGGATGCGTTTGGTATTTGTTTAGCGCATGTTGAGTACAGTGTTTCCCCTGTGCAGTCTGATTATTGATGCGTTTTGCCGAATTAATCCGGGCCATAAAGTATTAACCAATCTTCCTTTTTTATTTTATATATGCGGAACATGTTGTGGGAAATGAAAATTTAACGTTGCATCATGACAATGATGCACGCTCCTTTCTGGAGGGGCAGCTCGATAGATTTAATTCAAAGTTCATGGGGTTAAATGCTCACGAGTATGGTGTTTATTATAAAGACGGCGATGAGAAAATAATCGCGGGACTTTATGCAGAGTCTTACGGGGCCGTTTTTTACATCCATTATCTTTGGATTGATGAAGCGCAGCGCGGCCGGCGTTTAGGCCACCGTCTGCTGGAAGCTGCAGAGGCTCATGCCAGACAGTTGGGATGCGCCAGCGTCTCCGTGGACACGTTTAGCTTTCAGGCGCCCAATTTCTACCTGAAACAGGGTTTTCAAATGATTGGCGAGTTGGATTGCGGCAATGAAATAACACGCTCCTATCTGAACAAACAACTGTAATATCTGTTTTTTATAAAAGGAATTCGGTTAACTCACTGAGAGCAAGGTGTTGTTCTTAATATGAAATATGACGCTTTGGCCGATGTGACGGAGGGCGAGGGAGTTTCTCCCTCGCCGTGGCGTCAGCGGCTGCGCCGTGACATGACCCGTTTGTCTTTCGGCCGATCCTGCCAGTCCTCAGCCTGGTTGTTGAAGTTATCCGCCAGCAGGTAGGCCGGGGTTTTCGCCAGCCAGTCGGACAACGAAATATCCTGATAAATGCCATTGTCCATCACGATCAGCACCTTCAAATCCTCATCGCCGATGTTCTCGATGTAATGGCCGAAGCCCTGCGGCACGTAACCGACGTCTGAAGGGGCGTACTCTTCCGTCTGTGCGTGGCCGTGCGAGCTGAACACCGTCATGCGGCCTTTGCCGGCAATATAGTATTGCCATTCGTTGGCATTGGGGTGCCAGTGCAATTCCCGGATCGCGCCGGGTTTCACGATCTCGATGATGCCGGTCATGGTGGTGGAAATGGGAAATTCTTTCGATGACACCAAATGCACGCTGCCGGCGTCATTTTCAAAGAACGGCTTTTGCTTCATTAATTCATAGCGGTGGGTCAGCGGGGCGTTATTTAATCCGCCGTCGTTTTTCGGCAATGGCAGGGCGGGCGGAACGGCGCCGCCAACAATATAGGCCTCACCCTGTTTGGCCTTGGAAAATACCGCCGCCGGCATGTCGACGCTTTTTTCCAATACCTCTTTCGGCATATGCGCCACCCAGTCGGTGATGCTGAAGGTGCCGAATTCGGAGAAATGGCCGTTATCGAACGCCAGAATAAAATGCGCGCCGTCCGCCAGCGCCTGAATGGAATGGCCGTAGCCTTTCGGGAAATACCACACGTCGCCGGGCCCGAAATCCGCCACTTCGCATTTGCCCTCGGGATCGAGGATGGTGATGCGCGCATGGCCTTCCAGCATAAACGCCCATTCGGCGGCGATGGCGTGCCAGTGCAGCTCGCGCACGCCGCCCGGCTCCAGCGTCATGTCGACGCCAGCCACGCCTTCGGAGATTGGAAACTGCTCGACGGTGGCCTCGCGCGCCCAGCCGCTGGGCAGGCTGCGTTTCTTGCTGTCGGTGAATTTGTACTTATAGAGATGCTGCGCATTAGCAGGCGGCTGGTAGCTGCTGGGGGGCACGATATTGCGGTGGTCGTCGGCAGCGGCATTTTTAGCGATGCCGCCGATCATGCCGGCGGCGGCCGCGCTGACGGCGGACACTTTCAATATATCACGACGCGATAGCATAGCATTTTCTCCAATATAAAACCGTGCGCCCGCAGAGGCAGGCGACAGGGAAGGCGCGAGCGCCATTGAAATGATTTTTTGTCATCGGCGGGAACAGGCTGTGACCCTTAAATCCTAGTGGCTGGAATTTATTGGGTAGGCGCTTATTTGTTTGCGTTTGTTACTAAGTGAGAGCGGGTTTGATTAATTACTCGGAAGTTGAATAGTCATTAATTGGAATTAATTTTAGTCGCCGACCGGTTTAAATAAATAATAAACGAACGGCATTTTTTATTGGCCGTTCGGGCTTTTTATGACTGCGCCACGGTCTCCAGCACCAGCTGACGAAACCGTTCGACGAGGCTGAACGGTGACAACAGCCTGAAAACCCGTTTCAAGTCATTACGTAATGCATTAATTTGTGTAAAATCAGAGTTAACCCAATACCGTTGAGAACTTTGCTATGGCTGGCGTAAACAAAACACATCTGACCGAAACGGACATCATCACCAAATTTATTCTGCCTGCGGTCAAGGAAGCCGGTTGGGATGTGATGTCACAGATTCGGCAGGAAGTGAAACTCCGGGATGGTAAGATCGTAGTGCGCGGAAAACTGGCTTCCCGTATCAAAGTCAAATCCGCCGATATCGTTCTCTACCACAAGCCAAACTTGCCATTGGCGGTGATCGAGGCAAAAGCCAATCAGCACGCCATCGGCAAAGGGATGCAACAGGGGCTAAATTACGCCGGTCTGCTTGACGTTCCCTTTGTGTTTGCTTCCAACGGCGACGGTTTTATCTTCCATGACAAAACCAATCCGCAGCAGTTGGAGTCCGAAATTGCACTTAGCGATTTTCCGACGCCTGAACAGCTATGGCAGAAGTACTGTGTCTGGAAAGGGTTCACGCAGGAGCAATTGCCGGTCATCAGCCAGGATTATTACGATGACGGCAGTGGCAAGTCCCCCCGTTACTATCAGATGCAGGCGGTCAACCGAACGGTCGATGCCGTATCGGCAGGGAAAAACCGCGTTTTGTTGGTGATGGCGACCGGTACGGGCAAAACCTATACCGCGTTTCAGATCATCTGGCGGTTGTGGAAAGCGAAAAACAAAAAACGCATTCTGTTCCTGGCGGATCGCAACATTCTTGTCGATCAGACCAAAAATAACGATTTCCAGCCGTTTGGCAACGCCATGACCAAAATTACCGGGCGTACCATCGATCCGGCCTATGAGGTTCATCTGGCATTGTACCAGGCGATAACCGGCCCCGAAGCGTATCAAAAAGCCTACAAACAGGTGGCGCCCGACTTCTTCGATCTGATCGTGATCGACGAATGCCACCGTGGCAGCGCCTCCGAAGACTCCGCTTGGCGTGAAGTTCTGGAGTATTTCGGCAGCGCCACCCAGATTGGCCTGACGGCGACGCCGAAAGAAACCGAAGACGTCTCCAACATCGACTACTTCGGTGATCCGGTATACACCTACTCGCTGAAAGAGGGCATTGAAGATGGCTTCCTCGCGCCGTACAAAGTGGTGCGTGTGGATATCGACGTTGATGTCCAGGGCTGGCGGCCGCTTAAAGGACAGTTGGATAAATACGGCGCAGAAATTGAAGATCGTATTTATAACCTGAAAGATTTTGACCGCACGTTGGTGATTGAAGAGCGCACCATGCTGGTGGCGCAGACCATCACCGATTACCTCAAGCGCACCAACCCGATGGATAAAACCATCGTCTTCTGCAACGACATCGATCATGCCGATCGCATGCGCCACGCGTTGGTGGTGCTGAATCCGGAACAGGTCCTGAAGAACGAAAAGTATGTGATGAAAATCACCGGCGATGATGACGCAGGCAAGGCGCAGCTGGATAACTTTATCAATCCTAAGAAAGCCTACCCGGTTATCGCGACGACCTCGGAGTTGATGACTACCGGCGTGGATGCCCAAACTTGTAAATTGGTCGTGCTGGATCAGAACATCCAGTCGATGACCAAGTTCAAACAGATCATCGGGCGCGGCACGCGCATTAACGAAAAGTACGGCAAACTGTGGTTCACCATTCTCGATTTCAAAAAAGCGACCGAGCTGTTTGCGGATGAGCGCTTTGACGGCGTGCCGGAAAAAGTGCTGATTGTGAAGCCTGACGATATTTCAGACGCGGGGTCTGATTTTAATGAACGGTTGGATGCTGAAGAGAACGCAGAAGAGACCTGCGGCGCTGCGCATGAAGAACCGGCGGAATACCAGACCAACCCGGATAAATCGGCGGGGAACGGTGAATTCCATCCGAATGACGACGACAAAACCCGTAAATTCTATGTCAATGGCGTGACCGTCAGCGTGCTGGCCAAACGCGTTCAGTATTACGATGCCGATGGCAAACTGGTCACTGAATCTTTCCAGGATTACACCCGTAAAACCTTGCTCAAAGACGGTGAGTTCGCCTCGCTTGATGGCTTTGTGCGTAAATGGCAGGCGGCGCCGCGCAAACAGGCCATTATCGAAGAGCTGGAACAATTGGGTATCCTGTGGGATGTGCTGGCCGAAGAGGTGGGGAAAGATCTCGACCCGTTTGATTTGCTCTGCCATGTGGTGTACGGTCAGCCGCCGTTAACGCGCCAGGAGCGTGCCGCCAACGTGCGTAAGCGTGATTATTTCACCAAATACGCCGAGCCGGCGCAGCAGGTGCTCAGCACGCTGCTGGATAAATATGCCGATGAAGGGGTCCAGGAAATCGAAGACGTTCAGGTCTTGAAACTGAAGCCGTTCGATACGCTGGGGCGCCCGCTGGAAATCATCAAAACCCGCTTCGGTGACAAGCAGGCTTACGAACAGGCGGTTAACGAACTGGAAAACGAAATCTATCGGTTACCGCCGCGTTTCGCCTGATAGCGCATAAACCTTTCGCCACGGGTTGCTTCCGCAGCCGGTGGCATCCTTTTTTAAGTATGGAAAGAAAACATGTCGATTAGCTCAGTGATTAAATCCCTTCAGGACATTATGCGCAAAGACGCCGGCGTAGATGGCGACGCGCAGCGCCTTGGCCAGCTTTCGTGGCTACTGTTTCTGAAAATTTTCGATACTCAGGAAGAAGAGCTGGAATTGGAGCAGGATGATTACCAGTTCCCGATCCCGCAGCGCTATTTATGGCGCAGCTGGGCGGCGAACAGCGAAGGGATCACCGGGGAGGCGCTGCTGGAGTTCATCAACGACGATCTGTTCCCGACGTTGAAAAACCTCACCGCGCCTATCGACAAAAATCCGCGCGGTTTTGTGGTCAAACAGGCGTTCAGCGATGCCTATAACTACATGAAGAACGGCACGTTGCTGCGCCAGGTGATCAACAAGCTCAACGAAATCGATTTCAGCAGCAGCCAGGAACGCCATCTGTTCGGCGATATCTACGAACAGATCCTGCGTGACTTGCAAAGTGCCGGTAATGCGGGCGAGTTCTATACCCCGCGTGCCGTGACGCGCTTTATGGTCAACCGTATTGACCCGAAACTGGGCGAGTCGATCATGGATCCGGCCTGCGGCACCGGCGGCTTCCTTGCCTGCGCGTTCGACCATGTGAAAGAGCATTACGTCAAAACGACCGAAGACCACAAAACGCTGCAAAAACAGATTCACGGCGTAGAGAAGAAACAGCTGCCGCACCTGCTGTGCACCACCAATATGTTGTTGCACGGCATTGAGGTGCCGGTACAAATTCGCCACGACAACACACTCAACAAACCGCTGTCCTCCTGGGATGAGCAGATTGACGTGATCGTCACCAACCCGCCGTTTGGCGGCACCGAAGAAGACGGCATCGAGAAGAACTTCCCGGCCGAGATGCAAACCCGTGAAACGGCGGATCTGTTCCTGCAGCTGATTATCGAAGTGCTGGCCGATAAAGGCCGTGCGGCGGTGGTATTGCCGGACGGTACGCTGTTTGGCGAAGGCGTAAAAACCAAAATCAAAAAGCTGCTTACCGAAGAGTGCAACCTGCACACCATCGTGCGTTTGCCGAACGGCGTGTTTAACCCGTATACCGGCATCAAAACCAATATTCTGTTCTTCACCAAAGGTCAACCGACTAAACAGGTGTGGTTCTACGAGCATCCGTACCCGGACGGTGTGAAGAACTACAGCAAAACCAAACCGATGAAGTTCGAAGAGTTCCAGGCCGAAATCGACTGGTGGGGCAACGAAGCGGACGGTTTTGCCGGCCGTGAGGAAAACAATCAGGCGTGGCAAGTCAGCATCGACGACATCATCGCCCGCAACTTCAACCTCGATATCAAAAATCCGTACCAGGGTGAAACCGTCAGCCACGATCCGGATGAACTGCTGGCGCAGTACCAGAAGCAGCAAGCGGAAATCAGCGATCTGCGCAACCAGCTGCGCGATATCCTCGGCGCTGCGCTGGCCAGCAATAAAGGGGCGAACTGATGAGCGTTGAGAAACTGATTACCGATCATATCGATATCTGGTCCTCGGCCCTGCAAACTCGCTCCACCGCCGGGCGCGGCAGCAACGGTAAAATCGACCTCTATGGCATTAAGAAACTGCGTGAGCTGATTCTGGAACTGGCGGTGCGCGGCAAACTGGTGCCGCAGGATCCGAATGATGAACCGGCGTCTGAGTTGTTGAAGCGTATTGCGGCTGAAAAAGCGGAGCTGGTAAAGCAGGGGAAAATTAAAAAGCAGAAGCCGCTGCCGGAAATTAGTGAGGATGAGAAGCCGTTTGAGTTGCCGAAGGGGTGGGCATGGATCAGATTAGGTGATGCGACAATTAACCGTGATTCTGAAAGGATTCCACTTTCATCTGATGAACGCTCCAATCGACAAGGGATATATGACTATTATGGTGCGTCAGGAGTTATTGACAATATTGATGACTTCCTGTTCGATGAAACACTCCTTCTTATTGGTGAGGATGGAGCTAATTTGATAAACAGAACAACATCAATAGCTTTCATGGCTCACGGTAAATATTGGGTGAATAATCATGCGCATGTATTAGATGGTATTTGCGTGAGTTTTCTTGAATATGTCTGCTTGTATATCAACTCTATTAATCTTGAGCAATATATTACGGGGACGGCCCAGCCTAAAATGAATCAAGCAAAAATGAATACTATTTTGCTTGGATTAGCACCAAAAAGAGAACAGTCTCGAATACTATCAAAAGTTAACATACTTATGTCCCTCTGCGATCAACTGGAACAGCACTCGCTAACCACTCTGGATGCCCATCAGCAACTGGTGGAAACCCTGCTGGCAACGCTGACCGACAGCCAAAATGCCGAAGTACTCGTCGAAAATTGGGCGCGAATCAGCCAACATTTCGATACGTTGTTTACCACCGAAGCGAGCATCGACGCACTTAAGCAAACCATTCTGCAACTGGCAGTGATGGGTAAATTGGTACCGCAGGATCCTAACGACGAACCGGCTTCTGAACTGCTTAAGCGTATTGGGCAGGAAAAAGCGCAGCTGGTGAAAGAAGGCAAAATTAAAAAGCAAAAGCCGTTGCCACTAATTAATGATGATGAGAAACCGTTTGAGTTGCCGGAAGGTTGGACGTGGGTAACGCTATCACATCTGGGGATTTTCTCTGGTGGTAAAACCCCTAGCAAGATGAGAGATGAGTATTGGGGCGGAGATATTCCCTGGGTGACACCAAAGGATATGAAAACGTGGCTAGTAACGAACTCAGAGGATTTCGTTACTAGCTTGGCAATTGAAAGTGGGTTAAGTAAATTCTCTCCAGGATGTTTGTTGTTTGTTGCAAGGAGTGGAATCCTGAGAAGAACATTTCCTGTTGCAATAACAGCTATTGAATGCACTGTTAATCAAGATTTAAAAGTTTTGAAACCTTTCGTTTTAAACACTAATAGCTATATTCTTTTGATGATGCGTGGTTTTGAAAAATATATACTTGAGAACCTTACCAAGGTAGGAACAACTGTTGAAAGTTTATTGTTCGATGAGTTTTCATCACATCCTTTCATGTTGCCTCCCTTAGAGGAACAACTCCGTATCTGCGATAAAGTAAATGAAATATTGAATGTTTGCGATACCCTCAAGTATAACCTCCATTCCGCCCAGCAAACCCAGCTCCATCTGGCGGACGCACTCACAGACGCAGCATTAAACTAAGGAACGGACGATGCCGCTTCATCATGCAATCTGGCGGGTGGGGGATGCCCCACAGCCACTGGCTATCAGCAAGCTCCCCAGCGAACAACTGCTGGAGAAGATGATCTTAAGCGATCCGACCATCCTCTCCGACCAGTGGATGCTGATCGGCCATCAGGAAAATACCCTTGATAAGGGGCGTATCGATCTGCTGGCTATCGCGCCGGATGCCTCGTTGATTCTGATTGAGCTGAAGCGCGATCGCACACCGCGTGAGGTGGTGGCGCAGGCGTTGGACTATGCCTCCTGGGTGGATGATCTCACCGCCGATCGTCTGTCGCAGATTTACGAAAAATTCTCCGGCGGCGGCAATCTGGGGGAGGCGTTTAAGCAACGCTTTAACACTGAACTGGAAGAGGACTCCCTGAATCAGTCACACCAAATTATCATCGTGGCGGCAGAGCTGGATCCCTCGACCGAGCGTATCGTGGACTATCTCAGCAAAAATGGCATCTCGATTAACGTGCTGTTCTTTAAAGTGTTCCAGCACGGCGACGATCAGTTCTTAAGCCGCGCCTGGCTTCTCGATCCGAGCGAAACGCAAACCAATGCTGCACAAGCCACCGCAGGAACCAGCGCCAAAACCAAAGATCCCTGGAACGGGGAGTTCTATGTTTCATTTGGCGATCCGTTAAGCCGGAGCTGGGAAGAGGCGCGTCGCTACGGGTTTATCAGCGCCGGTGGCGGCAGTTGGTACAGCCAGACCTTAAAGCAGCTCCAGCCCGGCGACCGCGTGTGGGTAAAGATCCCGGCAACGGGCTATGTAGGCGTCGGTTTGGTCCAGAGCGCTGTAGAGCCCGTCAGCAGTTTTACGGTTAACACCGAAGACGGTGAAAAACCGGCGATGGAAGTGCTTAAGTATCGCGAGCTGTATCGCCGCAATGCCGATGATCCGGACAAATCAGAGTATTTTGTCCCGGTGAAATGGCTGGAAACCCGCAGTGAAGAAGATGCGGTCAATGAAGTGGGCTTTTTCGGTAATCAGAATACGGTATGTAAACCGACGGCGCCGAAGTGGCGCCATACCATTGAGAAGCTGAAACGCTATTTCCGCCACTGGGATGCGGACGCGTAATGGGGCTGGGCGATGGGATCGCCATCATCAGCTCTTCCCCACGGTCTCCAGCACCAGCTGACGAAACCGTTCGACGATCGGCGAAGCCGGGCTGCGGCGCAGCGCCAGGTAAAGCGGGGCGCTGAGCTGCGCCTCTTCGGCGAGGGTGCGGTAGACGATACCGTCGCCGCCCAGCCGCCGCATTGAGCCGGGCACCACTGACAGCCCCAGCCCGGCGCCGACCAGGCTGAGGGTGGCCGGCAGGCGCGGCGCTTCCTGCACGATGCGCGGGCTGAAGCCGGCGCGGTGGCAGGCGGCCAGGATGGCGTCGTACAGCCCCTGGCCGGCCGGGCGGCGATAGAGAATAAACGCCTCGTGGGCCAGTTCGGCCAGCGGCAGCGGCTGCTGCGTTTCTTGCGCCAGCCGGTGGCCCAGCGGCAGGGCGACGATCATCGGTTCGCTGAGCACCGGCACCACGCTCAGGCCGGGAATGCCGCTGGCCGGCGAACGCACAAAGGCGGCGTCGAGGCGCTGTTCCAGCAACGCCTCCATCAGTTCGCCGCTGCCGGCTTCTTCCAGCTGGGTGGTGATGCCCGGCAGGATGTCGCGGTAGCGGCGCAGCAGGTTGGGCACGAACGGGTGCAGCGCGGCGGAGCTGGTGAAGCCGATGGCGATGTGCCCCTGCTCGCCGCGAGCGGCGCGCTGCACCGCTTCGCGCAGGCGTTCGGCGCGCGCCAGCAGGGCGCGGGCCTCTTCGAACAGCACGCCCCCCGCTTCGGTAACGCGCACGCCGCGCGGCAGGCGCTGCAACAAGGTGACGCCCAGTTCATCTTCCAGCCCCTGCAGCAGGCGGGTCAGCGGCGGCTGCTGGATAAACAGCCGCTCGGCGGCGCGGGTGATGTTGCCTTCTTCCACTACGGTGACGAACGCCCGCAGGCGACGCAGTTCGATCATAGCCATACCTCAAAGGTATCTTTAGTTGTTCCGGAATGCATTAGACATCATGGCACGGCGGCGCGCATGATACCAGACATCAAAAAAGCGATATGGAATGGCAATGTCATGTCAGATATCAATACGTTAAAACCGCACCCGGCGGCAGCGCCGGGCAACGCGGAGCTGTTTGTGGGCTTTCTGTGGCTGGGGCTGATCGGCTTCGGCGGCGTGCTGCCGCTGGCGCGCAGCATGCTGGTGGAGCGCCGGCGCTGGCTGAGCGGCGAACAGTTTACCGAGCTGCTCGGGCTGTGCCAGTTTCTGCCCGGCGGCAACGTGATCAACCTGTCGGTGGCGGTGGGCATGGAGTTTCGCGGGCTGCGCGGCGCGCTGTGCGCCTTGCTGGGCCTCATCAGCGCGCCGACGGCGATCGTGGTGGGGTTGGGCGTGGTCTACGCCCGCTTCCAAAACGATCCGCATGTGCAGCATGTGTTCGCCGGGCTGGCCGCCGCCGCGGCCGGGCTGCTGCTCTCGACCGGGATCAAGATGCTGCTGCCGCTGCGCGGTAAATGGCCGGCGCTGGCGATCGTCGCGCTGGCCTTGATCGCCATCGCCTGGCTGCGCCTGCCGCTGCTGCCGACCATGCTGGTGCTGGCGCCGCTGAGCATTCTGCTGATGTGGCGGTGGCCGTCATGAGCGGGGTTCTGATTGCGTTGGCGCTGATCTTCACCGAGCTCTCTCTGCTGGCGTTTGGCGGCGGTATGACCATTCTGCCGGAGATGCAGCGGCAGGTGGTGGAGGTGCATCAATGGATGAGCGCCCAGGAGTTCAGCGCGCTGTTCGCCATGGCGCAGGCCGCGCCGGGGCCGAACATGATGATCGTGCCGTTGGTCGGTTGGCACGTCGCCGGCTGGGCGGGGCTGCTGGTTTCTTCGGTCGCCAAGTTCGGGCCGTCTTCCATCGTCACGCTGCTGGTGATGGGCGCCTGGCGGCGCTTTAAGGATCGCCCGTGGCGCCGCATCGTGCAGGCCGGGCTGGTGCCGCTGACCGTGGGGTTGGTGGCGGCCAGCGGTATCTTGATCGCCGAGGCTTCCGCACCCAGCTGGCGGCTGGCGGCGATCGTGGCGCTGGCGACGGGGCTGAGCATGAGCAAGCGCCTCCATCCGCTGTGGGTGCTGGCGGGCGGCGCGCTGCTCGGGCTGCTGTTCGCCTGAGGGATTAGCGCGGGATCAGCACAAAGCGCGAAGGGCCGCCGCGATCGATCAGCTCATAGCGCTTTGGCGCGGTCAGGGCCAGAAACGCCACCATGCTGCCTTCGGCGTCGGTCAGCGTCATGCCGTCCGGCGTCGGCCGCCAGGCGACCGGCAACGTTTGCAGCGCCAGCGGTTGCAGGCACTGGGCGGAGGCGCTGAAGCGGAAGGCGTTGGTGTTGGCCACCGCTTCGTCGCTCAGCTGCACCTCGCAGACGGTTTTACCGTCGCCGATGGCGGCAAGCTGCCAGTCGCCCTTCAGCGCGGCGGGTTCCAGCAACGGCAGTGAACTGCCCAGGGCACTGCTGCACAATACGCTCATAACGACTCCTGTCAGGCTGGCGCGGCGCAAGGCGCGCATAAGGAAATGGGTTGGCATCGGGTCACTCCTTTCGGCTGTCCGTTCACACCTTAGCACGTTCCCTGCGGGATGATGAGGCAAGGATTAGGTTTTTTAATCCTCGATAATTCTGATCTAACCGGCGATAACATGCCCATAAAGACGAGTCATTAGCCCGCCGATACGCTTATCTTTCTCATTAATACTGCGCTAATACAAATCGTTATGATTATTTCCGTCTTAACGCCCGGCGCGATGATGCACGGCGGCGTCGGGTCGCGCCGTCGGGGTTAATTACTATACTGGTCAATCCTAAGCCTTGGCTTAGATTAGAACGACTGATGAATAGTCTTACAAAGCGAGTGGATTCCTACTGTGTAAAAGGAGAATGCAATGAGCAGTCGCCACAACGATATTTTGCAAGATGACGATGAGTTCACCAGCCTGTCCGCCACATCTCCCAACGATCATAACTATCAGTTTTACTATCACCGACCCGGCAGCCTCTATGATGGGTTAGGGTACGGCGCGCTGTTTACGCTGGACAACGCCAACCTGTACAGCAACCAGCGCGGCGGAGCAGCCATCAACAATCTGGGTAAAATCCGCGATAACTTCAGCTTCGATCGCGCCGCCGATCAGCTGACGCGGCCGGGCCTGACGCACAACGGCGATCAGGTCTATCACCAGCCGGTGGCGCTGACCTATTCCTTCCTGACGCAGAGCGCGCTGAACCGCATCGGCCAAACCGGTGACGGTGACAAGGGGCTGCAACCGCTGACTCAGGCGGCGCAGGCACAGGCGCTGAAATCGATGCAGGCCTGGGCCGACGTGGCGAATGTGACCTTTACCGAGGCGGCGTCCACCGATATCAACCACCGCGCGGACATCACCTTCGCGTACTTCACCCAGCGCGCCGACGGCAGCACCGCCGCCGGCAGCGGCCCGAATGCCATCAACGCGTACGCCTATTACCCGCCGAGCTCCAAGCCGGGCAGCGATAACGCCTTTGCCGGCACGGTGTGGTTCAACAAAAACTTCGCCACCCATCAGGCGCCGGTTAGCGGCGACTTCAGCAGCCAGACCTTCACCCACGAGCTGGGGCATGCCCTGGGGCTGGCGCACCCGGGATCTTATGACGCCTCGTTGGGCAACCCGAGCTACCAGAACGATGCCGCTTACTATCAGGATTCGTTGCAATACTCGATCATGAGCTATTTCAACGCCGGTTATACCGGCGCCGACACCAAAGGGATGTACGGCTATGGCCCGATGGTGGATGACATCGCCGCGATCCAAAAATTGTACGGCGCTAACATGAGCACCCGCACCGGCGACACGGTGTACGGCTTCAACTCCAACACCGGGCGCGATTTCCTGACCGCCACGGCGGACAACGGCAAACCGGTCAACTTCGCGGTGTGGGACGCCGGCGGCAACGACACGCTGGACTTCTCCGGCTACAGCCAGCAGCAGATGATCAACCTGAACGACGGCGCGTTCTCCAGCGTCGGCGGCGGCACGCAGAACGTCGCCATCGCGCGCGGGGCGATCATCGAGAACGCCATCGGCGGCAGCGGGCGCGATGTGATCATCGGCAACGATCAGGACAACCTGCTGGCGGGCAACGCCGGTTCGGACATCCTGTACGGCGGGATGGGGGCGGATCATCTGTGGGGCGGCAAAGACGCCAACAACTTCACCGACTATTTCGTCTATCTCAATGCCAAAGAGTCCACGGTGGCGGCGTTCGACGTGATTGAAGACTTCGAGCACGGCATCGACAAGATCGATCTCTCCGGCCTGCGCTTCAACAACAGCCTGAGCGAGCTGCGCTTTATCGACAGCGGCAGCGCCTTCAGCGGCCAGAAAGGCGAGATCCAGCTCAACTTCGACGCCTTCAACGGCACCACCGATCTGCTGATGAACACCCACAGCAACAGCTACGCCGCCGACTTCAAGATCCATGTGGTCGGGCAGGTGGAGCAGAGCGATATTCTGTTTGCCTGAGGGTGAGGAAGGAAAAGAGAAAAGGGCCGAACGGCCCTTTTTTTACGCCTGGGCCGCCGCCGCGCTTTCCGCCACGAAGGAGCCGGTCGCCACCGCGCCGGCGCGGCGGTAGTGGGCCACGATCACGCCGCCGGGCGAGACCACCGATTGGGCCAGCGTAAAGGCCGCCGGCGCCGCGTTGTCATCGAACAGCCGCTTGCCGCCGCCGAGCAGCACCGGGTAGGTGAGCAGGCGCAGTTCGTCCACCAGATCGTTGGCCAGCAGCTGCTGCATCAGCGTGCTGCTGCCCTGCACCAGCAGCACCGGCCCCTGGGTGCGCTTCAGCTCGCGCAGCCGGGCGATGATGTCCCGCCCCAGCCACTGGCTGTTCTGCCACGCCAGCGTCTCGCCGTGGTGGGTGGCGACGTACTTGGTGGCCTGATTGAACACGCGGGCGATATCGGCGGAAAACGGATCGGCCTCGTCGGTGATCTGCGGCCAGTAGCCGGCGAAAATGTCGTAGGTGCGCCGCCCCAGCAGCAGATCGAACGGCGCGGAGAAAAGATCGCCCATCGTTTCCGCAATGGCGTCATCCCAGTAGGGGGCTGTCCAGCCGCCGAATTGAAAGCCGCCGCTGCGATCTTCGTCCTGCCCGCCCGGCGCCTGCATCACGCCGTCGAGGCTGACGAAGGCGCTGGCAATAATCTGTCGCATGGCTGTCTCCTGCCGTTGAGTGCCAGCTGAAAGTTTAGCCGCCGCGCGGCGGCTACGCCAACCGGCCGCTCAGGGCTGCAGCGCCTTGAGCAGTGCCTGATGGAAACGCTCCGGTTCTTCCATTTGCGGCGCATGGCCCAGCCCGGCGAACTCGATCAGCGTGGCGTGCGGGATCAGCTTCGCCGCCTGTTTGCCCAGCTCCGCGTAGTGGCCGATCCTGGCCTTGACCGCCGGCGGGGCGATATCGCTGCCGATGGCGGTGGTGTCGGCGGTGCCGATCATCAGCGTAGTGGGGGTTTGCAGATCCTTGAACTCGTAATACACCGGCTGGGTGAAGATCATGTCGTAGATCAGCGCCGAGTTCCACGCCACCAGGCGATGGCCCGGCCCGTTGTTCAGCCCGGCCAGCATATCCACCCAGCGATCGTACTCCGGCTTCCAGTTGCCACCGTAGTAGGTGCGCTGCTCATAGTTGCGGATGCCCTCGGCGGTGGTGTTCAGCTCGCGCTCGAACCATTGATCGACGCTGCGCCACGGCACGCCTTTGGCCTTCCAGTCCTCGAGGCCGATCGGGTTGACCATGACCAATTGCTCGACTGCCTGCGGATACATCAGGCTGTAGCGCGTGGCCAGCATGCCGCCGGTGGAGTGGCCGATGACGATGGCCCGGCTGATTTTCAGGTTCTGCAGCAGGCCGTGGGTATTTTGCGCCAGCTGTTGGAAGCTGTACTGGTAATGCGCCGGTTTTGTGGAGGAGCAAAAGCCGATTTGATCCGGCGCGATCACGCGGTAGCCGGCCTTGCTCAGCGCCTTGATGGTGTCCTGCCAGGTGGCGGCGCAGAAGTTTTTACCGTGCAGCAACAGCGCGGTGCGGCCGTTGGCGGCGCCTTCCGGCGGCACGTCCATATAGCCCATTTTTAACGGCTGCCCCTGCGAGGTGAAGCTGAACTGCTGCAACGGGTAGGGGTAGTGAAAACCCTGCAGCTCCGGGCCGAACTTCGGCGTTTCGGCGGCGGCGGGGAACGCGGCCAGCGTGGCGCACAGCAGCGCGCTACGGGTGAATCTCAGCATCCTGATCTCCTGAAAAACGGACGATAGCCGAGTATAGCCATAATCAGGGCGTCGGCGCGCCGATGGTTTCAGATAATTCTGTAATGTTACGGCCCGATTCCGGGCAAGGTTCCGGCCACGGCCTTGCACACAGTGAACGCGGTCACGCCGCGCAACATTGGCGGTGCCTGATGGTTTTATTTCAAGGCTAAGTTATGCGATGCTTAAGCATTATTTATGCAAAAGGATCCTCGCATGTCCGCTTTATCCCGCTGCGCTTTCAGCGAAGGCAGCGTCGCTTTGCCAGAAGGCTATGCCGATCGCACCGTCAACGTGCTGTTGGCCGGCGATGATGTTTCCCCCTCAATCAATATTTCCCGCGATGCGCTGCAGCCGGCGGAAAACCTCGAAGGCTACGTCACCCGCCAGCTCGATGCGCTGGCGCAGGGGCTGAAAGGCTGGGCGTTCAAAAGCCGCGAGCCGGCGACGCTGGGCGATGGATTAACCGCCGGTGAATGGGTGCGCGTCAGCTACCTGCGCGACGGCAAGCGCATCTGGCAAAACCAGGCGGTGTTCGCGCTGGCGGAGGGCCGGGTGCTGGTGTTCACCCTGGCGATGGCGCGTAAGCTGACGCCGCAAGATGACGCCCTGCTCCAGCAGGTGCTGAGCAGCTACCGGGCGGCATAACGATGAACCCTTCACGTAAAAGGACCTTACGATGACCGAAGCGGCCCGCGTCGGCGATACCATCGGGCATTCCCATGCCCTGGCCGGCATGATTGCCGGCACCCTTGTCGGCGGCCTGATCGCCGCCGCAGGCGCGGTGGCGGCGGGTGCGCTGTTCGTCGCCGGCCTGGCGGCTTCCTGTATTGGCGTTGGCGTGTTGCTCATCGGCGCCAGCCTGGCGGTGGGGTATCTCACCGGGGAGGCGGCCACCGCGGCGCGCGACGGCATTGCCGACGCCGGTGCCGGTAGCCTGACCCCCAAAGGCAATATCGTCACCGGCTCCCCCAACGTCTTCATCAACGGCAAACCCGCCGCGCTCGCCACCAACAGCCAGGTGGCCTGCAGCGACGACGGCCCGAGCATGCAGATGGCGCAGGGTTCCGACAAGGTCAGCATCAACGGCCAGCCCGCCTCGCGTGTGGGGGACAAAACCAACTGCGACGCGCAGGTAATGGAAGGCTCGCCCAACGTGTTTATCGGCGGCGGCACCGTCACTACCTTGCCGATCAAGCCCGAAGTGCCGGATTGGTTGTACAAGGTCTCTGACCTGACGCTGCTGTTCGCCGGCCTGGTGGGTGGCGTGGGCGGCGCCGCCGGCAAGCTGGGGGCGCTCGGCAAACTGCTGGGCAAGCTGCCCGGCATCAACAAGCTGGCGCGCATCGCCTGCCGCGCCGGCACCTTGATGACCGCCACCGCCGCCGTCGGCATTATCGCCCGGCCGGTGGATATCGTCAGCGGCCAGAAATTCCTCGACGGCGAAGACGATCTCGATTTCGTGCTGCCTTCGCGCCTGCCGGTCGCCTGGCAGCGCTATTGGCGCAGCGGCAACCCCGGCGACGGCGTACTGGGCCGCGGCTGGAACCTGTTCTGGGAGAGCAGCCTGCAGCCGTATCAGGACGGCCTGGTATGGCGCGCCCCTTCCGGCGACTTCGTCGCTTTCCCGCAGGTGCCGCGCGGCCACAAAACCTACTGCGAAGCCGAAAAATGCTGGCTGATGCACAACGACGACGGCAGCTGGCAGCTGTTTGACGTCGGCGAACAGATTTTCCACTACCCGCCGCTGGCGGGCGACCAGCCGAGCCGGCTCAGCATGATCACCGACGCCATCGGCAACGCCACCTCGCTGTTTTACGACGACGAGGGGTTGCTGAGCGAACTGGTGGACAGCGCCGGGCAGCGCCTGATGTGCCGCTATGCGCAGGGCCGCCTGCGCGAAGTGGCGCTGCAAACCGCCGAAGGCGAACGGACGCTGGCGCGCTACGGCTACGATGAGCAGGGCCAACTGACGACGGTGAGCAACCGCGCCGGTGAGGTAACGCGCCGTTTTGGCTGGCGCGACGGCCTGATGATCAGCCACCAGGACGCCGCCGGGTTGCTGAACGAATACCAATGGCAAGAGATCGACGGCGTGCCGCGCGTGACGGCCTACCGCAACAGCGCCGGGGAATCCCTTGAGTTCGGCTATGACTTCGCCGGCGGGCGCCGCAGCGCGGTGCGCGGCGACGGCAAGCGGGCGGAGTGGCGGCTGGATGACGACGACAACGTCGCGCAGTACACCGATTTCGACCAGCGCCGCTACGGTTTTATCTACCAACGCGGCGAGCTGTGCAGCGTGCTGCTGCCCGGCGGCGCGCAGCGCCAGAGCGAATGGGACCCTTACGGCCGCCTGCTGTCGGAGACCGATCCGCTCGGCCGCGTGACGCGCTATCAATATTCGCGCAACAGCGGCCGGCTGTTCGCCGTCGCGTACCCGGACGGCAGCAGCGAGGCGCAGCATTGGGACACGCTGGGGCGCCCGACGCGCTATGTCGATGCCCTGGGCAATGCCACGCTGTACCGCTATCCGGATGACGAAGAGAGCCTGCCGGCCGGCGTGATCGACGCGCTGGGCGGGGAGGTGAAGCTGGAGTGGGACGCCCGCGGCCAGCTGACGCGCTACACCGACTGTTCCGGCAGCGTCACGGCTTATACCTACGATGCGCTGGGGCAACTGACGGCACAGACCGATGCCGAAGGCCATCAGACCCATTACCGGTGGGATAACGGCGGCCGCCTGCACACCCTGATCCACCCGGACGGCGGCGAAGAGCGCTTTAACTGGAATGCGCACGGCCAGCTGGCCGAACATCAGGACGCGCTGGGCAGCCTGACCCGCTGGCAGTACAACGCCCTGGGGCTGCCGGTCAGCATCACCGACCGCATCAACCGCACCCGGCGCTATCACTACAGCCCGCAGGGCTGGCTGACGCGGCTGGAGAACGGTAACGGCGGCGACTACCGCTTCAGCTACGATGCGGTGGGCCGCGTGCTGGCCGAAGAGCGCCCGGACGACACCCGCCACTATTATCGCTACGGCGCGGCCGGGCTGCTGGAGGAGCACCGCGAGGTTGGCCTGCCGGGCAGCACGGGCGAGCTGACGCAGCGCGAACAGCGCTTCCGCTTCGACGAGGCCGGGCAGCTGGTCTGGCGCGGCAACGCCAGCGCGGAATGGCATTACCGCTTCGACGCCATGGGGCGGCTGCGCGAGCTGAACCGCCTGCCGACGGCGAGCGGCGCGGCGCTGGGCATCGAGCCGGACAGCGTGCAGATGCGCTATGACGCCGCCGGGCGGCTGCTCGGTGAGCAGAGCGTGAATGGCGAGCTGCAATACCAGTGGGATGCGCTGGCCAACCTGCAGGCGCTGACGCTGCCGCAGGGCGATCGCCTGCGGTGGCTGTATTACGGCTCCGGCCACGCCAGCGCTATCAAATTCAACCAGCAGGTGGTGAGCGAATTCACCCGCGATCGCCTGCACCGGGAAACCGGCCGCAGCCAGGGCGCGCTGCAGCAGCAGCGGCGTTACGACGCCATGGGGCGCCGCAGCTGGCAAAGCAGCGCCTTCGGCCACGACAAACTGACCCGGCCGGAAGACGGCGTGCTGTGGCGCGCTTATCGCTATACCGGCCGCGGCGAGCTGGCCGGAGTGAGCGACGCGCTGCGCGGCGAAGTGCACTACGGTTACGACGCCGAAGGCCGCCTGCTGCAACACCGCGAGCCCAATCAGGGCAAACCGGGCGCGCGGCTGGTGTACGATCTGGCGGATAACCTGCTGGGCGAACGCAGCCCGCAGAGCGACATCGACGCGCACCTGCCGCTGGCGCCGATCGCCGATAACCGGCTGACGCACTGGCAAAAACTGTTTTACCGTTACGACGCCTGGGGCAACCTGATCAGCCGGCGCAACGGCCTGTACGAACAGCACTACCGCTACGACGCCGACAACCGACTGGTGCAGGCGCACGGCCGCGGCCCGCAGGGCGAGTTCGAGGCGCAGTACCATTACGACGCGCTGGGCCGCCGCAGCCGCAAGGCGGTGCGCTACAAGGGCAAAACCGAACAGACGACCCGTTTCCTGTGGCAGGGCTACCGGTTGCTGCAGGAGCAGCGCGACGACGGCAGCCGCCGCAGCTGGAGCTATGATCCGGCCAGTCCGTGGAGCCCGCTGGCGGCGCTGGAGCAGGCGGGCGACAGCCGCTCGGCGGATATCTACTGGTATCACACCGATCTGAACAGCGCGCCGCTGGAAGTGACCGACGCGGCGGGCAACCTGTGCTGGTCCGGGCAATACGACACCTTCGGCAAGCTGCAGGGCCAGACGGTGGCCGGCGCGGCGAAGCGGCAGGGCGCGCAATATCAGCAGCCGCTGCGCTACGCCGGGCAATATCAGGACGACGAAAGCGGCCTGCACTACAACCTGTTCCGCTACTACGAACCCGAGGTGGGGCGTTTCACCACGCAGGACCCGATAGGGTTGGAAGGCGGGTTGAACCTGTATCAGTATGCGCCGAACCCGCTGATGTGGGTGGATCCGTTGGGGTTGAGTAGTAAGCCTTGCAAGACTGAAGAAACAACCCGTGTTCGCCATTACACCAATCGTAAAGGCTCAAATGCAATTGAAGAAAGTGGCGTAATAAAAGCTCAGGATAATGGTCGAGTTTATGTTGAGCCAGCAAATAAAAAACCAATGAGTCAAGTTCAGGCTGAAAATAAATATCAAATTAAACCAGGAAGAGGAAGGGATTATGTTGAGACCGATGTTCCCAACTCACAATTAGAGTGGATTACTAATCCTCGCTATCATACCCAAGAGCTTACTGTGAAGGGTGATGTGCCCTTAAAAAATCCAACGGTCACAAAAAGGAAGTAAGATGTTAAAAGAAAATGAAACAATCAAACTAACAGGTGAAGAAGCTGTTAATATAATCAAGGAGGTTAATTATTTATTGATCTCACTTGGTAATATCGCACATTATTATTACAGCGAGCCAGTTATTAGTGACGATAAGCGGTTAGAGTATGAGAGCGAAACAACTAAATTTATAGACAAGAATAAAGTTACACATAGGCTGGCAGAAATTAGAAGGATATTATCCAGTAAGTTTGATAATAGCCTTGGTGATGATGATATGGATGATATAGAGAGAGCTACAGAGGATACCCCTTATTGGGAGAAGCCGGGGGACTAGCCTCAAAGAAAATTAGGCACTACAGGAATAGCGTGGTGCCTCCTGCTAAACAAACGAATTTAGAATTTAATTAAAGCGTGAAAAGGCAATGTTTGGCTCTTTAAAAATCATATAGAATCAAATGGTTAAGATTGTATGGCAGGCCGCCTGCTGCAACACCGAGAACCCAATCAGGGCAAACCGGGCGTGCGGCTGGTGTACGATCTGGCGGATAACCTGCTGGGCGAACGCAGCCCGCAGAGCGACATCGACGCGCACCTGCCGCTGGCGCCGATCGCTGATAACCGGCTGACGCACTGGCAAAAACTGTTTTACCGTTACGACGCCTGGGGCAACCTGATCAGCCGGCGCAACGGCCTGTACGAACAGCACTACCGCTACGACGCCGACAATCGGCTGGTGCAGGCGCACGGCCGCGGCCCGCAGGGCGAATTCGAGGCGCAGTATCATTACGATGCGCTGGGCCGCCGCAGCCGCAAGGCGGTGCGCTACAAGGGCAAAACCGAACAGACGACCCGTTTCCTGTGGCAGGGCTACCGGTTGCTGCAGGAGCAGCGCGACGACGGCAGCCGCCGCAGCTGGAGCTACGATCCGGCCAGCCCTTGGAGCCCGCTGGCGGCGCTGGAGCAGGCGGGCGACAGCCGCTCGGCAGATATTTACTGGTATCACACCGATCTGAACAGCGCGCCGCTGGAAGTGACCGATGCAACGGGCAACCTGTGCTGGTCCGGGCAATACGACACTTTCGGCAAGCTGCAGGGCCAGACGGTGGCCGGCGCGGCGAAGCGGCAGGGTGCGCAATATCAGCAGCCGCTGCGCTACGCCGGGCAATATCAGGACGACGAAAGCGGCCTGCACTACAACCTGTTCCGCTACTACGAACCCGAGGTGGGGCGTTTCACCACGCAGGATCCGATAGGGTTGCGCGGCGGGTTGAACCTTTATCAGTATGCGCCGAACCCGCTGATGTGGGTGGATCCGTTGGGGTTATCTCCAGTAAGCCCAAAAACTGTTCTTTTCTCACAAGACAGTATTAATCCTGTCTTCGATGATGGCAGGAATGTTAATGAGTTAATTCATAGATTGAAAAACGATCCGTCATATATCAATCAAGTAGAACCTATTAGAAAAGTAAGAATGCGTGATTTACCAGAAAATGTACAAGAAAGGTTAATTTCCCAAGGTGCACATAAGGATTCTGTCTTTAGTCTTGATAACCGGCGTCTTTATGCAGCTAAAGAGGCTGGTGTAGCCAAAATCCCTTCTAGGTGGGCAACACAGGAAGAATTGTCGAAAATTAATCTTAATAGGCGTTTTTCAACTAAGAATTCAGGCAGGTCAATTAGAACTAGAGGATGTGCTTAAAATGAATGTACAAGCAATAAAAACTAAGTATGGGATCATGCTAGGACGAGATGCCTTGATTATTTCTGAACATGAAATGAGTTTTTCTCCTTTTACATTTAAAGTTAAAGCGTTGCTTTCGTTATCGGCATGCGAGCCAGAGATTTTGAATGAGGCAGATGTGAAAATAGAGTTCTTTTTTAGTGAAATAGAAAGGATGTCTATTTATAAAGTTGATGACTACCCTTATGAGAGGTATTCAGAGTCAAGCTTTGATTTGCTGGAAGAATACAGTTCAGGAAAAAAAAGAGTTGCGTTAAGTACTTATGATCATGTTTTCGATGTTACAGGTAATTTTAAAATATTGTATGAATAACGGGGCGTTTTGAGTCGCAGAAAAAGATCGAAGTGGTAGGAGGCATAGTAACAACAACAGTCGCTGCGCGACACCTTTGGATTGATAGAACACACGAAGCAGGACTACTCGATGTCTCAACACCATCGAGTAGGTACCTGTAACCTATTAGCTGTTAAACCAATAACGGCGTGGGCGGTAGCGTGTTAAAACTACGAAGTAGAGACCTTGAAGTAAGGGGGGGGGGCTGTCGTGGATGATAGTGAAAACATGATTGTTACTCAGGCTGAAATTAGTGCGCTGAAGAAGCTTATCATGTATGTTAAGTTTTCTTGTGATGATGTTGAGTCATTAGAGTATGCTGGTAGTTATGCAATCAATAATTTCTTTGATAAGTTGATTGCCATTGATTATCTTGGAGGGTTTGAGCGAAAATTTTATGATATACAAAACCCGGACAATGAGATTGCAGTAATGAACAAAATTAATAAATATCAACATAATTCTTTAAATAAAATGAGTGACGAGACTATGAGGGAAGTCTTTAAACAATGTCTTCATCCATTTAAACCAAGATAAAGTATCTTAATAGGAGAGTAATACTCTCTCTTACTAACCACATAGTTCGAAGAGTTTATAATCCTCCTGTGGCAGCACCGTCGGTTGTCGCAGGAGTGGTGTGACAACGGCGACTGTTCGGCGGATATTTTTTGGCGTTACATTGATCGGATTAGTGCGTTATTGGAAGTAAGTGACACGGTGTATAACCTGGGCGGGTAATGATTAATATGTTTGAAAATAATAGATTAATTGACAAACTGGTGTTTTTGAATGAATCTAATAAAAATGAAAGTGTCACTATAAATTTTTATTCTTGGGTCCATATTATTTATGGAGTGATTATTTTTTATGGGAGAAAAAGTGAAGAGGAAGCAAGTTACATAATTAACAATACACCTATGTTTACAACCCCACCCAAGAATTTCATGGAGGCCTGTATGTTAGGTCATGAGGATGAGTATTATTGGGGTATGGTAATGTCACATGGTGATAGATATTTTGAGAAGGGTTTTACTCGTACAGCACCGGATGATTATTATGAATGGGAGGAGGGCTATATAAGAGATCACCAGCTTGAGATAAACACTCTGGTTTTTAATGATTAAAACAAGTGATGTTGTTAGAGCCGGTAATTCTCAGTCGGTTCTAAATGTCTAGGGTAAAAAAGTATCTAAAAGCAGGTTTGATAATTTTGAAATATCCATCCATAAACATTGATAAATCATTTAATATTACGGTATCATTCCTCCCCCCAAACTAAATACCCAATGTCCCGTTAATCAGGGTGCGGCAGTGCCCGCCGATCCAGGGTTCGCCGTCAATAAAACGCACGCTCACGCGGCCATCTCGATTCAGTTGGGTGCCCTGGCGCACCAGGTAGCCCTGTGCGGTCTGGCCGCCGTCGGGAAAGCGGTTGGCCTTCAATAAGCGCGCCAGGCAGGCGTTGGCGCTGCCGGTCACCGGATCTTCAATCAAGGCACCGCATTCCACCATAAACGCGCGTATTTCGTAATCGGCCGGTTCGGCCGTGGTGCAGGCGCCATAGATCACCACGCCATCCACATCGCAAGCCGTTTGCAACCGTTTAATCGTGGCCTGATCCGGCGTCACCGCCAGGCAGGATTGTGCGTCCGGCAGGCGCACCATCAGCCAGCGAATGCCCATCTCGGCAATCACCGGCAGGGGGCCTCCTTCAATCACCGCGGGCCGTAAAGCGGCCATCAGCCGTTCTGTTTCCTCAGCCGCCATTGGGCGAAACTCAACTTCGGGTGCGGCGAACGCCAATGTGCCTTCCGGCAGGATATTGACCGCCACCAGGCCGACGCCGCATTCCTGCATCACCGTTCCAGGCCGTTTGGGCGTCAATCCGGCTTCCAGCAGGGCGTGGGCGGTGCCCAGCGTTGGGTGGCCGGCGAAGGGCAGCTCTTTTTCGGTGGTGAAAATGCGCACCTTATAATCCGCCACCGGGTGCGTCGGTTTAAGCACAAAGGTGGTTTCCGAAAGGTTGGTCCAACGGGCCAATGCCAGCATCTGCGCGCTGCTCAGCCCCTCGGCCTCCAGTACCACCGCCACGGGGTTGCCCTGCAGCGGCGTACGGGTAAACACGTCCACCTGTTTGTAGGCGCGGGGTGTCACATCATCACTTCTGAGCATTTGCCATCATCCGTTATCAACAAAACCTGATGATAACGATATTCGCCAATGGCTTCAAAGGGTTGAGTTTTGTTTTGAGATACCCGCCCGTCGCCATTTCAGCCCCGGCTTGGCGAACATCACCAGGTTGCCCAGCAGGATCAGGCACAGGCCCAGCACGGCGTTGAAGTGCCACTGATAGCCTTCGTAGATCGTTGAGATGGTCAGCGCCACCAGCGGGAACAGCAGGGTGCTGTAGGCCGCCGCGCCGGCGCCGATGCGGCCGAGCAGGCTGAAGTAAGCGGCGAAGGCGATCACCGATCCGAAAATCGCCAGGTACAGCAGGGAGCCGATATAGCGGCTGCTGTGTTCCATCTGGAACGAGGCGCCCTGCGCCAAGGCGATCAGCGCCATCAACAGCGCGCCGTAGGTCATGGCGTAGGTGTTGGTGGAAAAGATATCCAGCCCGCGGCGCTGATGGCGCGTGCTGATCATGTTGCCCAGCGAGAAGCCGTAGGTGCCGAGCGCGCTCAGGCCGATGCCTTTGAGCAGCTCCGGCGCCATGCGGGTGGCGGCCAGATCTTGCCAAAACAGCGCCACGATGCCGGTCAACCCCAGCAGCGCCGCCGGCAGCAGGTTGGGGCTGGGGCGCTGGCGGAAAAACAGCAGGCTGTTGAGGGCGTTGAACAGTACCGCCATCGAGAAGATCACCGATTCCAGCCCGCTGCTGATGTAGGCCGCCGCATGGTAGAAGCAGAAGAAGTTGAAGCCGAACACGCAGCAGCCCTGCAGCACGCAGAACAGATGATCGCGCGGAGCGAGGCGGCGCAGGCGGCGCGTTAGCAGCAGCACGGCGAACATCACCGCGGCGGAAATGGCGAAGCGGTAAGCGATCGAGACGGGAATGGCCACCGGCCCTTCCTGTTGCAGGGTGATCGCAATCCAGGTGGTGCCCCAAATCAGCACCACGGCGAGGTACAACAGCGCATTCATTCTATTTGTTACTCCGAAAAAACCGATGGCGCAGTATCCGCTTTGGCGCGCGGCGGCGCTTGCAGCGCTTTGCGCTCAGTTGCATATTCTTGCGCTTTTTTTGCCAAAAGCGCGGGGCGGCGGCTGGTATGCGGCGGCGCCACTCTTTACACTGTCGGCATGTCGAACAACGGGGCCGGCGATGTCCAACTATCAGGCGTTTGAAACACTGCGTGAGCACAAGGCGCGGCTGCACGGCAGCGTGCTGCTGGGCACCGGCGTGGAGCTGGCCGCCTGGTCCAACTGCAACGATCGCGTCACGCAGGAAAGCGCCGACCACCATACCCTGAGCCTGTACGTCGCCGACGGCTATGAGTGCTATCAGCAGGTGCCGGGCGGCTGGCGCAACGGCGGCGGGCCGGATCGGTTCTGCATCATGCCGCGCCAATACGCCTCCACCTGGGATGTGCGCAGCGATCTGTCGTTCGTGCATCTGTATTGCACCGACGGGCATCTGCGGCAGCTGGCGGAGCAGACCTGGGATCGCAGCCCGGCGGCGATCAACGTAGAGCCGCGCAGCTTCGGCGAAGATCCGCAGATCACGCTGCTGTATCGCCAGTTTTTGCTCAACTGCGACTGGCGGGACAGCGCCAACCTGCTGGCGCTCAGCAGCGCGTCTAACCTGCTGATGTCGCATCTGATCCAGCGTTACAGCCAGCTGCAGTGGAAGCTGCCGCCGGCGCGCGGCGGCCTGGCGCCTGCGGTGGCCAGGCGGGTGCGGGAATATATCGAAAACCACCTTGAACGGCCTTTGCTGTTGGCGGATCTGGCGGCGCAGGCCGGGTTGAGCGAATACCATTTCGCCCGCATGTTCAAGCACGCCACCGGGCTGGCGCCGCACCAGTTTGTGATGCGCGCACGGCTGCAACGCGCGGAACGGCTGCTGCGGCACAGCCAACAGCCGATCACCGAGATCGCGCTGGCGTGCGGCTTCAATTCCGCCAGCCATTTCAGCAACCGCTTCAAGGCGGCCTATGGATTTGCTCCGCTGCAGGTGCGGCTGGGGCGCTAACCGAAAGGGAGTGCAGCATGGATCAACAGTTTGCCGGGCTGGGCGTGTTGTTTGCCGCCGGATTCGGGCCCATCACGCGTGAGAACGACGAGAGCAAGGCGTTTTATGTCGAGGCGCTGGGGCTGCCGCTCAAGCCGATGCCGGGCAACGAAACCTATCTGCTGTCGGAGCAGGGCGCGCTGGACGGGGTGAAGCATTTCGCCCTGTGGCCGCTGGCGCAGGCGGCGCAGTCCTGCTTTGGCGACGATCGCTGGCCGGCGGATCTCGCGGTGCCGCAGGCGTGGATCGAGTTCGACGTGGCCGACATGGCGGCCGCCACCCAGGGGCTGGTCGATCGCGGTTATCGGCTGTTGGTCGCCAACCGCGAAGAGCCGTGGGGGCAGAGCGTTACCCGTTTGCTCAGCCCGGAAGGGTTGCTGGTCGGCGTCACCTATACGCCCTGGCTGCGGTAAACGCCACGCCGTTCGCCGCCGCCTGCCGGCGGTGAGCGGCTTAAGAACAAATACGCATTAGCTTAAAGCGGTCTGCGCTATAGACCCATCAAATCCCCGAGTGGTTTCCCTTCCTGTAAGCAGAAATTCCGTTCATTGCGTAAAAACCAATGGCCAGAACGCGCTATTGCCATGCCATTTTACGGCGATTTTCCCCCGTCTTTTTTTGCCGCCAGGTGCCTGATGGGAATAGAGATTATTCTTATATTTCCGCCAACCCTTAAGAAATAATAATGATTCTCGTTTTCAACCACGGAAAGGAGAAGGAACGATGAAAACAGTGAAGCGAACGGGCATCGCGCTGGCGATAGCCCTGACTTTCCCCCTGGCATTGCCCGCCGCTACGGCGGCGCAACCCTCCCTGACTAACAGTAAGGCGGCAACGATGACGGAAAAACACGGGCAGTTCATTGCGGTCGGTAAAGTGGTGCAGGTGACCTTCGGCGATTTCGCCTTCAAGCTGGATTTTACCGATGACAAGACCATGACCTTCACCGGCATCGGCGAGGCGTCGCAGGGCATCACCGATACCGTGCAATACACTGCGGTGGAGATTCGGCCGAAGGTCTATATGGTCTATTGGCACGAACCTCAGTCCGGCGACAACGTGACGCATATCGAGGACTTTGAGCGCGGCGAGGTGTACACCAACATCGCCGCCAAGGACGGCAGCTTCACCCATCTGAAAGGGCAGCTGAAAATCGTAGGTCACTCAGGAAAATAAGGAGCAGTTATGAAAAAGGCATTGATCACCTGTGCGATCGTCGGCGGCTTGCTGGCGAGTTACCCGGCGCTGTCAACGGATCAGGCGGCGTCTTACAAATCGACCGGCAAAGGCGGTTATCATCATGCCCAGCAGAAGCTGAAGGTGGTGGAAGATCTGTACGCGGGCTTCTTCAACCGCCACGACATCGGCGTGGCGCAGAGGCTGATTGTGGAAAACTACAAGCAGCATAACCCGTTCGTCGGCGACGGCATCAAGCCGTTCCTGGATTTTTTCAGCCAGACCTTTAAGGACAATCCGCAGTACAGCGCCAAAATATACCGCAGTGCGGTCAACGGCGATCTGGTCTATGTTCACGTCAAATACCAAAATAACCCGCAGGATCGCGGCACCGCCAGCGTGGATATTTATCGGGTGAACGATCAGGGGAAAATCACCGAGCATTGGGACGTCAATCAGGATGTGCCGGAAAAATCGGCCAACGACAATACCATGTTCTGATCCGCAAGGGCCGCTGCGGCGGCCCTCAACACGCCCGCAACACTTTATTTACTTACATAAATATTAAATGACCGCCGCGTCGAGTAGGCTACGGCCGCCTTTGGCAGTGGTGGCACGGTTGATGGGCGTCATTGTCCCACCACTGCTTGAGGCGTTTCCCCGCATTTCCCGTTATCCCGCGCGTTGACTCTCCACTTTTTTGAACTGATGGCGCAGCTGCAGCGCATTGCAAAGCACCAACACCGCCGTCACCGCGAACACCCAGCGGAACCCCATCATCGCCGAAATGCCCGAACCCAGCAGCGGGCCAACCACGTTGCCCAGGTACATAAAGGATTGGTTATAGCCGAAGATGCGCCCGGTCACCTGATCGGAGGAATACCTCAGCAGCAGCGCCTGCACCGCCGGCATCAGCGCGCCGTCGGCGAAGCCGAGCAGGAAGCGCAGAAGGCCCAGCTGCAGCGGCGTATTGACCCAGGCCATCACGGCGAACAGCCCGGTGGTGAACAGCAGCGCGGCGATCAGGATGCGAGCGGTGCCGATGCGATCGCCGAGGCGCCCGAGGCGCGGTGCCGAGATCAGCGCCGCAATGCCGGGCACGGCGGCGATCATGCCGCTGACAAAGGCAATATTGCTGACGTCGCCGGACAGCTCGCGGATGAACAGCGTCAGGATCGGGCTGATGGACGAGTTGGCCAGCTGGATCATCAGGGTACAAACGAACAGCGTGACGATCAGCGTCGGATAGGGCAGCGAACGGAATACCGCCTTGCCGCTCAGCTGATCCGCTTTTTTCACCGTGATGCGCCGCTCTTTAATCAGGAACAGCGTCACCAGGAAGCTGACGAACATCAGCCCGGCGGTGACGAAAAATACCACCCGCAGCCCCAGATGATCGGCCATCAGCCCGCCCAAGAGCGGCCCGGCGATCACGCCGGAGATCTGCCCGGTAGAGAGCGTGCCCAGCGCCCAGCCGCTTTTATCGCGCGGCGCCTGCGAGGCGACCAGCGCCATGGCGTTGGGAATATAGCCGGACGTCAGCCCCATCAGGGCGCGCAGCGCGAACAGCTGCCAGACGTTGGTGGCCAGCCCCTGCAGCGCGATGACGATCGCCATGCCCAGCGAAGCGCGCAGCAGCATCAGCTTGCGGCCTTTGCGGTCGGCCAGGCTGCCCCACAGCGGTGAGACTACCGCCGAGACCAAAAAGGTGCCGCTGAACACCAGCCCGGACCACAGGCTGAGGGATTGGTGATCGCTGACGCCGAGCTGTTCGACGTACAGCGGCAGAAAAGGGAGGATTTGGCTCATCGCCAGCCCGGTGAAGAAACACCCGAGCCAGACCGAGATCAGATTGACTTTCCACGCTTCCATCGGCTTACCGTACCACGTTGAATAAGGAGGGATTTATTAAGCAAAATAATAATAACACTGCAAATTAATCGGCGAGGGGCAAATGCGTGAGCAAACGTAACCCTGCCGATGCAGTGTCTTTTTTGCTATATATTAATAGCTATATTATCATAGGTAACTAGGTTAAGCCAGAGCGGCGCGGTAGCCAGGAAGGGCACCGCGCGATCCGGCGGTGTGAAAGCAGGGATAAACTGAACGCTAGATTGATGCCAATGAAGAAAGATCATCCTGAAGACGTGACGCTGCTGCGCACGCAGTTAATGTCGCTGGTGCGCCGTTTACGGCGCGAATCGCGCAGCGACGAAAAATCCTGGGCCCAGCTGATGCTGTTGGGGGCTATCGATCGCCACGGCGGCGAGGCGACGCCGTCGCTGCTGGCGGAATCGGAGCGCATGCGTTCCTCTAACCTGGCGGCCGCCTTGCGTGAGCTGGAGGCCGATGGCTTGCTGGTGCGCACGCCGGACGCCGAAGACAAACGCCGGGTGCGGGTGTGCCTGACGCCCGCCGGGCTGGGCCTGCTGCAGCAAAGCCGCAGCCGGCGCGAGGCGTGGCTGCTGGCGGCGATGGAGAGCTGTTTAACGGAGCGGGAGCAGGCGCTGTTGATTGAGGCAGGGGCCTTGATGGCGCGGCTGGCGGCGGCGCCGTCAACGGAAACGGAATAATCGGCGGGGCGGCCGGTGCGCCGCCCCTGCGGCGAGATTACGGCATCGGCCAATCGACCGGCATGGTGCTGACCACGTCCACGTAGCGATCCCAGGCCGAAGACCAGAATTGGGTGAAGGCTTCCAGGGTAAGGTGGATGCCCATCAGGCCCATCACGAACCAGCAGGCGGTAAACAGGCCCAGGCTGCTGAACATGAACGCCATGCCGTTACGGCTGGTCTTACGGCAAACGACGTTTAACTGGCTGGCGAAGAACATCATCACGGCGCTCAGCAACTCCCAGCGCATCATGACTAAACCGGTGGCAATGGTACTCATCGAACTCGATCCTATGTAACAAAAAGCCGCATCCGGCAGGGCGCCGACAGGGAAATGCGGGGGAATATCGGGAATAGTGTGATTAAGATCACATTGTAGCATTGGGGCGAACGGCGGCTCAATGGGAAGCGCGGTGAAAAAAACGCCGACGGTAACATTCCAATATGCTGAAACAGTTATGCCATTTCATTAGCAACCTTTTCATGGGGCGGTGCGCCCGATAACGCTATGCTTGCCGGCTTTTCAGTTCCCTGATTTTGCGGGGAAATGTGACGCAAAAGGTATCGGCACCGCATGGCCCTGTTAAAAGAAAAAATTCGCGACCACTCTGCGGAAGAGAGGCTGTTTATCCGCCGGGCCGGCGTAGCGCTGGCACTGGTGGTGGTCTGTTTCGGCGTGCTGATCGTCAATCTCTACCGGTTGCAAATCCGCCAGCACGGCTTTTACCAGACGCGTTCCAACCAGAACGACATCAAGATGCTGCCGATCGCCCCCAGCCGCGGGCTGATCTTCGATCGCAACGGCATTCCGCTGGTGCGAAACGTGACACTGTATCGTATCGAGGTCACGCCCAGCAAAATCAGCGACATGGCGGCGCTGCTGCAGACGCTGACGCCGATCGTCGACTTGACGCCGGAGGACATCAGCGCGTTTCGCGACGACATGCACCACAACAGCCGCTACAAACCGGTGACGCTCAAAGCCGGGCTGAGCGACACCGAGGTGGCGCGCTTTGCCGTCAATCAATACCGTTTCGACGGGGTGACGATCGATACCTATCAACAGCGTGAATATCCTTACGGCGCCCAGCTGGCGCACGTGCTGGGCTATGTGTCGAAGATCAACGACAACGATCTCAAACGCCTGGACAAGGCCGGGCTGAGCGAGAACTATGCCGCCGACCGCAACATTGGCAAACAGGGCATCGAGGCCTATTACGAGTCCGAACTGCACGGCACCACCGGCTATCAGGAGGTGGAGGTGGATAACCACGGGCGGGTGATCCGCCTGCTGAAGGAGCAGCCGCCGAAGGCCGGCAAGAACATCTACCTGACGCTGGATTTACCGCTGCAGCAGTACATCGAATCGGTGCTGAAAGGGCAGCGCGCCGCGGTGGTGGTGGAAGATCCACGGGACGGCGGCATCCTGGCGATGGTCTCCAGCCCCAGCTACGATCCCAATCCTTTCGTCAAAGGCATCGGCTATCAGGCCTATAAGACCTTGCTGACCAACCCGGATTTGCCGCTGATCAATCGCGTCACTCAGGGCTTGTACCCGCCGGCGTCGACGGTGAAGCCCTACATGGCCGTTTCGGCGCTGTTCGCCGGGGTGATCACACCCACCACCACCTTTTTCGGCGCGCCGACCTGGACGCTGCCCGGCACCGAACGCCGCTACCGCGACTGGCTGAAAACCGGCCACGGCATGCTCAACGTCACCAAAGCGATCGAGGAATCCGCCGACACCTTCTTTTATCAGGTGGCGTATGAGATGGGTATCGACCGTATCCACCACTGGCTGAGCCAGTTCGGCTACGGCCAGTCCACCGGCATCGATCTGAACGAAGAGTACCGCGGCGTGCTGCCGAGCCGCGACTGGAAGCTGAAGGTGCACAAAAAGGGCTGGTATCAGGGGGATACGGTTTCGGTGGGCATCGGCCAGGGGTATTGGGTGGCGACGCCGATCCAGATGGTAAAAGCGCTGACCACGCTGATCAACAACGGCCAGGTGAAAACGCCGCACCTGCTGTATTCGTTGCAGCAGGGCAACCGGGTGACGCGCTACCAGCCGCCGGCGCAAGCGGCGCAGATCGGCGATCCCCACTCGCCTTACTGGGGCATCGTACGCAACGGCATGTACGGCATGGCCAACTTGCCGAACGGCACCGGTTACAAGCTGTTCCACACCGCGCCATACCAGATCGCCGCCAAATCCGGCACCTCGCAGGTGTTCAGCCTGAAGCAAAACCAGACTTACAACGCCAAAATGATCCCGGTGCGGCTGCGCGATCACATCTTCTATACACTGTTCGCGCCTTACAAAAACCCCCGGGTGGCGATGGCGCTGATCCTGGAAAACGGCGGCGGCGACGGCGTGGTGGCGGGGCCGACCGCCCGCGCGATCCTCGACCATATTTTTGACCCGGCCAGCGCGCCGCAGCCCGGCGATCCGGCGCAAAGTAAACCGCAGTTAAACGACAGTGCGGATGTGCAGCGGTGATGCGGTTTGTTTTTACTTTCTTACAAACTGCAATCTCCTGACCATTTCCGGCAAGGTAGACTGAAATAACACCATAAACCGAATAAAAACGCAGGGTTAACACAACAGTGGCGCCATCGACCAAAAAAAGCGGTAAAACCTATTCCACAGTTCGTTTCGGCTGGATTTGCGCCGGCATGCTGGTCTGTTTTTTTCTGTTGGCGTTCAGGGTCGGCTATCTGCAGCTGCTGGAGCACCAGCAGTTGGCGGATCAAGCTGACCAGCGCTCTATCCGCACCCAGGTGGTGCCGACCAACCGCGCCATGATCACCGATCGCAACGATGAGGCGCTGGCGGTCAGCGTATCGTCCAAAGACATCGTGCTGGATCCGAAACACATTCTCGATACCCAGACCGACACCGGCAACGAGCGCTGGCAGAGCATGGCCAACGTGCTGAAGATCCCGCTGGCGGACGTGCAGCATCTGATCCAGAGCAACGCGCACAAGCGTTTCGTCTATCTGGCGCGCAAGGTGGAGGACGACAACGCCGCCTACATCAGCAAACTGCATCTGACCGGCGTCAGCACCGAGCAGGATTTCAGCCGCTTTTATCCGATGGGTCAGGACGCCGCCGGGCTGATCGGCATCGTCGGCCAGGACAATCAGGGGCTGGAGGGCATCGAGCTGGGCTTCAACCCGCTGTTGCAGGGCAAAAACGGCCTGCGGGTCTATCAGAAGGACGGCAGCGGCGCGGTGATCGGCGTGCTAAAAAGCGTGGATCCGGTGCCGCCGCCGAACGTGACGCTCAGCATCGACAAATTTATCCAGTATGTGCTCTATGCGCAGATCCGCGACGGCGTGGTGGCCAACCAGGCCGACTCCGGCTGTGCGGTGCTGGTCAAGATCGACACCGGCGAAATCCTCGGCATGGCCAGCTACCCGTCGTTCAACCCGAACAACTATGGCAGCACCCCGGCGAAAGACATTCGCAACGTGTGCAGCAGCGACAGCTTCGAACCGGGCTCGACGGTGAAACCGGTGGTGGTGATGGTGGGGCTGGAGCATAAGCTGATCCGGCCGGATACGGTGCTGGACACCACGCCGTATCGGGTGAACGGTCACCTGATCAAAGACGTCGGCCACTGGTCGAAGTTGACCATCACCGGCGTGCTGCAAAAATCGAGCGACATCGCGGTATCGCACATTGCGCTGGCGCTGCCGGCCACGGTGCTGCCTGCGGTCTATCGCAGCTTTGGCCTGGGGCGGCCGACCGAGCTTGGCATCGGCAACGAGAGCAGCGGCTATCTGCCGCAGCATCGTGAACGCTGGGCCGATATCGAGCGCGCTACCTTCTCTTTCGGCTATGGGCTGCGCGTGACGCCGCTGCAGATGGCGCGCGAGTACGCCGCTATCGGTTCCTTCGGCATTTATCGGCCGCTGTCGATCACCAAGGTGACGCCGCCGGTGATGGGGCAGCGTATTCTGCCGGCGGATACGGTACGATCCGTGGTGCATATGATGGAGAGCGACGCCTTGCCGGGCGGCAGCGGGGTGAGCGCCGCGGTGCCGGGCTACCGGCTGGCGATCAAAACCGGTACCGCCGAGAAAATGGGCCCGAGCGGCAAATACGACGGCGGCTACATCAACTACACCGCCGGCGTGGCGCCGGCCAGCGATCCGCAGGTGGCGCTGGTGGTGATGGTCAACAACCCGAAAGCCGGCAAGCACTTCGGCGGTTCGGTGGCCGGGCCGGTGTTCGGCAAGATCATGGCCCAGGTGCTGGAGCACATGAATATTCTGCCGGACGCCCAGCCGCTTAACGTGGTGTCGTCGGTCAAGGGGTAATGATTTAAGCGGGAAATATTGGGCCAGAGAATCTCTGACCCAATATTTAATGCAACGAGTCTGACTTACGCGTTATTTCCCTTGGGTTGCCCACCATTTCGCTACGCAAGCATTGGGTGCCTGAATAGTTTTACCTTCTTTGGTGATATAAGGTACCGGTGAGTAGATTCTTGAGCAATAGCCTGCCGAGCGTTCGGTAGCATTAACAGTGAGAGGGAGGCTAACGGTGGTGGCTAAAATCGCTGTGAGCAGCATCAGATTTGATAACTTCATCATTCTTCCTTAATTAATGAAAATAGAGTCCCATGCTTGCCGTTACACGACGAGCGCTAATGAGAGTATTAATTTGTTGGTATAACGTCTACGGCAGATTTCATTATGGATGCGCCCTGATTCATTGATTGATATTTATATTGAATATTTATATCAACATCTAAAAAAACATTTATTTTCCCGAACGCAATTGCTGTCTTTCATTGAAATAATGTTCCAACAAGCGGTTAGCTGGGCTCAAGGTAATGCTTCAGCGCCTGCAGATCGGCGTTCACCAGCCCGGCGTCGCGGGCGAACAGCGCATCGTCCATATCCGGCTGGCGGAACAGGGTGAAGATCACCTCGGTGCCGCGCCGGTTGGCGAGCGCGCGCAGCGGCACGTAGACCACGCCGCCGTCCGGCAGCGTCACCCAATGATCCAGCACGCCGAAGGCATTTGGCGCGCTGAAGCGAATGTGGATCCGCCCCTGCGGGGTGTCCGCCACCCAGTCTTCATCTTCCCGCCGCAAGCTGTTGGCTAACCCTTTGGCCCACAAGGGGAAGTTTTCCGGCTGGCTGAGAAAGGCATATACCTCGTCACAAGGGCGGTTGATGGTAACATGCAGCGTTTGTGCGCTCAGCATCGTGGTTTCTCCGGTTGGCGGCGATACTTCAGTGTAGATCCCGCCGCGCTTAGAAGTAGTAACCGATGTTCACGTTGGTGCGAAAATACCATTTATTGCTGCCGGGGGACTGGGTGCCGGTCCAGCCGGTGGCATTTTCCACGCCGCCCCACGGGTTGGCGTTCTGCGCCCAGGTCAGATCCACCCACAGCATCACCGGCATGGCGAACACTTGTACCCCCAGCGTGTTCATTTTAGAGTCGGAGCCGCCGTGCCTGTCCTTCCAGAGCACGCTGTAATCGTTGTAGAACCGCAGCTTTTTCACCGGCCCCCAAGGCACGTCGACGTCGCGCGCCAGGTTGATGGCGGCGGTGGTGGCCTGCGACGGGATCAGATAGGCCGGCGTCAGGCCGTTGCCCCCCATCAGGATCACCGAATTGTTGGCCCAGGCCGGGCCTTTGGCGTCGTAACCGTAGCGGATCACCTGGCCGGACAGATGCCAGGGATCGTAATTCACCAGCGTATGTAAGCCTGCCGCCCAGAAGCTGCCGTTATCGCCGGTCGCCTGGTTGTAGAGCCGCGAGGCCGCCAGCGAACCGCCGAGCTCATTGTTCCAGCCGCCCTGATGGAAAGCGCGCGTCAGCCGCAGGTTTACCTGATCGCGTTTTTCGTTGCGCTGCAGGTGCTGTGACGCGTAGTTGGTGTTTTTCAGATCGTCGTAGCTGGCGACGTCGGAGGCGTAACGCACGCCGGTCGGCATCATGCGCGGGTAGTAGGCGGCGTCGAAGGCCCAATCGTCATGCTGGTATTGGTATTTGGCGCCCAGCCCGGTGTTGACGCCAAAGCCGAGGTAAAACGGAATGCCGTACGACCAGCCGAACTGCGGGTAGGGCATCAGGCCGAACGGTTTGAACGGCGCGCCGAGTTGCACGGCGGAATGCTCAGACAGGTGGTAGCCGACATAGGCGCGGTCGATGGCGTATTTGCGCCGATCCTGAAACCAGAATCCGCTATCGAAAAACGCGTCGTTTACCTGGCCGGCGGCATCGATGCGAAAGGCGTCAAAGCGTAAATGCGGAGGATTCCGATAATTGCTGCTGTGCCAGTCTTCATAGCGATAATTGGCGCGCAGTGCGCCACCGATATCAATATTCTTTTTATTATCCTCGCTTTGCCAATGAATATGCGGAAATGCCGGGCGGCTTTTTTTTACCGGTGCCGCGGTGGCGGCAACGTCGTTGGGTATTGCGGCGACGGTTGCATAACTCACTGGTGAAACAAGGAAAAAACAAAGCGTAATCTTGCGCATGCCAGGCCCCTGAAGAAAGTAGACTGTTTATTAAGGCGAGCGAGTTTCACCTGTGGACAGGGTGCTTACGCTCATCAGTTTTATATTTGAGACGATTTTATCGAGCGTTTCATATATTAAATTTAGCGCCGGTTAATATATGAAACTTTGTTTCTTTTTTAATGGGAAAACTATAGATCCGGTATTAAACAAGTCAAGAAATAAAAATGAGAGTTGACGGGCAATACCGATTATTCGGTTGTCTTGGTCGGCGGGGGCGGCACACAGCAGGCTGAAATATTAGTGTCATCAATGCCCGTTAGACTCGCGGCATCCTGGTATTACTGACTAAAAATCATGAACATAAAACTGACACTGGGCCGCAGGGTAAAATCTGCGGCGGCGCTGCCGCGCGCGTTTGGCTTCGGCAAGAGCATGGGCTTATTAAGCGGCGTAATTTGCGTTATCGCGCTATTTTCTCTGCTGCAACTGTTTTCCACCGTATTTATTTCTAATATTCTGCGCGACGCCAAGGCTAACCTGGTGGCGGGCGATGGCTTGCATCGCCAGCAGGCGACGATGGATCGCGCCAGACTGTCGCTGCTGACGGCCAGCGACAGTCTGAACCGTGCGGGCATTTACTACCTGCAGGACAAAGCCACCGGCTCCGACGGCAGTTGGCACAGCCTGCTGGATGAGTCGTTGGCGGCGCTGCAGGCCTCAGAGCAGGCCTTCGCCCAGTTCGAGCGCCTGAGCGCGGAGGCGCCCGAGGCGGCGGGCGTCCTGAAAGACAGCTACCGCCTGTTCTATGACGGCCTGAAAGAGCAGGCGCAAGGGTTGCAGGGCAGCAGCATCGATGCGTTTTTCGCCGTGCCGATCCAGGCATTTCAGGCGGATTTCAACGAAAAGTATCTCGCTTATCAGGCGCTGAACGAACGGCGTGGCGATGATGTCAACGTGCGGCAATTGGCGGCGCTGGAGCAAGCCAGGACCTTTGCGCTCGGCGCGCTGGCCGCGCTGGCGCTGATCGCCGTGGGGGTGTGGGTCGGCGTCTCTCGCTGGGTGATCGCACCGCTGCGGCGGGCAATCGCGCACCTCAACGTGCTGGCCGCCGGCGATCTTTCGCGGCCGCTGCCGCCTGAGCGGGCATTCAACCGCGAGATGCACCAGCTGCAGACCAGCATTGGCCACATGCAGGGCGGCCTGCAGCGCCTGGTCAGCGAGGTGCGCGATGCGGCGAGCGGGATCCTGAACGGCGTCGGGCGGCTGGCGGACGGCAATCGACAGTTGACGGCGCAGTCGGCGAAGCAGAACGGTGAATTGCAGTTGGCGACTGAGCACGTGCAGCAGCTGGCGGCGCGGGTGGAGGAAAACGGCCAATATGCGCAGCAGGCCAGCCAACGAACCGAACAGGCCCGGCAGTACGCCGGCGCCGGTGAGCAGATGATGGAAACCGTCAATGTTTCGATGCAAGGGATCGTCAACCAATCGGCCGAAATGCGCGGCATCGTCGCGCTGATCGACAGCGTGGCGTTCCAGACCAATATTCTGGCGCTGAATGCGGCAATCGAGGCGGCGCACGCCGGCGTTCATGGCCGCGGCTTTGCCATCGTGGCCAAAGAGGTGGGGCTGCTGGCGCAAAAAAGCAGCCATTCGACGCGCGATATTCAGCAGTTGATCAACCGTTCGTTGCAGCAAATCGATCAAGGTTCGCAGGCGGTGGATCTACTGACGGGCAACCTGCGCCAGATTATCGATCTGGTGAACAAATGCAGTGCGCTGATGGGGGACATTTCCCTGGCATCGCTCAATCAGGGGGAGAGCATTCAGGACGTGACGGCGCGCATCTCGGCGCTGAATCAGGTGGCGCGCCAAACCGGCACGGTGGTGAACGCGGTGACTGAGGCTTCACAGCTGTTGCAGGGCGAGTCGGAACGGTTAGAAAAAGCGATGGCGCGTTTCAGGCTACCGGCGCAATAAATACTTCCGATGCAGGTTAATGAATAATAAAGCTGCGCTTAACGTTATTTATTATTTTCGCGTCCTGAGAAAGTTCAGCGGGTAAATAAAAGCGCAGGCCGACGCTTATGGATTAAAAAAGCACCGGCCTGCAGAGATTATTTTTGACGGGATGATTAACGGCTGGTCTGGTGGCCGATAATGCCGCCGAGCGCTGCGCCGCCAAGGGTGCCCAGCGTGCTGCCGTCGGTCAGCACCGCGCCGCCGACGGCGCCCACGCCCGCGCCGATCGCCGTGTTGCGATCGCGATTGGACATATGCCCACATGCGGTAACGGAAAGCGTTGCCATCACCACCACCAATACACCTGCGGCACGTTTAATATTCATAATGAGTTCCTGGTAAATTGACTGATTAATGGATTAAAAATAATCCGATTAACCTGCCGGTAGAAGTTGGGATGAATGTATTCCTCCGTAAGAAAATCGAACAGGTAAAAATTCTTAATTTTGCGGCGGTGAAAAGCGATTGCTCGCCGAATGTGCGGCCGCCGGTAAAATCGTGGGTCTATACTGGAAAGACGCCTCGCGGGGGGCGGGGCGCACACTCTGGAGGCCGCCATGTCCGATCTCGTTTTCGCATCCGGCAAACCGGTGAAAATCCCCGGCCCGGACCACCCAATCACCTTGACCCGCCATCCGGCGCGGGTTGTCGTGCGTGCAGCCGGTCAGACCCTGGCCGACAGCCGCAACGTGCTCATCCTGCAGGAAGCCACCTATCCGCCGGTGTTTTACTTTCCGCGTGAGGATGTGAATCGGGCGCTGTTGCAGAAAAACGAGCACGTCAGCTACTGCCCTTATAAGGGCGACTGCAGTTATTTCTCCCTTGTGCTTAACGGCGAGCAGGAGGCCAATGTGGCCTGGAGTTATGAAATGCCCTACAACGCCGTGGTGGCAATCAAGGATCATCTGGCATTTTATCCCGATAAAGTGACGGAGATCCGCACCGAAGAATGAGCCGCCGCCGCCATCGGGCGGGGGCAGGTTGACATTCTCATTGTCCCTACTCATTATGTGTATTACCGGAAATTGATACGCTTTCCTTATGTTTTAATCCGACATAAACGAAACTCTGAGCAGGTGCCAAGGTGTCTACCTCTACGCGATTTGCCGTTGCCATCCATATTCTGACCAACATCACGCTGTGTCGCGGCCAGACGGTGCGTTCCGAAGATATCGCGCGCAGCGTCAACACCAACCCGACGGTGGTGCGGCGCATCCTCGGCGCGCTGGCGGAGGCCGGGCTGACCTATTCACAGATGGGGCAAGGCGGCGGGGCGTTGCTGGCGCGGCCGGCGGAAGCGATCTCGCTGCTGGACGTGTATCGCGCGGTAGAGGATCAACCGTATTTCATGCTGCACCGTACCCGGCCTAACGATGCGTGCTATATCGGCCACGCGATTACCCCGGTGCTGGAGCAAGAGTTCGCGCGCGTCGGTCATGCGCTGGAAGCCAGCCTGGCGCAAACCAGCATCGCCGAAATGGCCGGGCAGGTCGAGCGGCGCGCAGGCTATCCTTTTGTCCCTTGTTCACCGCAATATCAAGCGGATACGCAATAAAAACTCACGCCAATTCCCGCTACGCGCAGAGCATTTTTTGCATTGCTTTAATGTAATTGTGTAAGTTACATTAGCTCGCATCAAGTGTGATGTAGCTCACGTTTTAGACTGCCTCCCCACGATACTCAACCGATTGGCCGGAAACCTTTTCTTCCGGCGCAGATTCGCTGTGCTTATAAACCAGGAGAGAACGATGTTAGAAATGATTGAAAGCTTGGCCACCGTGGTGGTCCTGGTGCCGGTAATGGTGGCCGTCTTGCTCGGCGCGATTTACGGCCTGGGTGAAGTGTTCAACGTCTTTTCCGCTATCGGCCGCAAAAACGGCTGAATCTGTATGCTTGGGGGCTATCGGCCCCCGGCTATAACTCCCTTATTTCCCCCTTTCTCTCTATGAACGCGTCGTTGCGTCAATCATCGCCATCACCTGTCGAAACATCGCGCTTTCCGCATCGGCCAGCTCGTTGACCAACGTAAAGTGATTGCAGTGGCGATCGGCCAGCAGCTGGACGTCGAGGCCGCGCGCCAGGCAGGCGTCATAATAGGCCTGCGTCTGGTTTTTAAACCCTTGGGTTTCCCGCTGGCCGACGTCGAGCAATATCTGCGGCGCATGTTCCTTCGCCGGCAGTAAAAACAGCGGGCTGAGGCTTTGCGCCTGCTCGGGCGTCAGGTGCAGCCAGTCGTTGATGTAGATATCGCACAGCGGGCGCAGATCGTAGAGGCCACTCAGCGCCAACGCGCCTTTGATCGCGTTGGGCGGCAGGCGATAGCGTGGTTGCCAGCCGTCGGCGATCAGCATGCCGCACAGGTGGCCGCCGGCCGAACTGCCGCTGACGAAAATACGTGCCGGATCGATGCCGAAAGGCGCCCCGTGATGATAAAGCCAGGCGACGGCGCTGCGCACCTCGTGCACGATCTCCGCCAGCGTCGCTTCCGGCGCCAGCGTGTATTCCAGCGTGGCGACCGCCACGCCGCGGCGGGCAAACGCGGCGGCCATCGAACAGGCTTCCTCTTTGCGCTGCGAATGCCAGTAGCCGCCATGAATAAAGATCAGCAGCGGGGCGGGCTGCGTGCAGGCCGGGAACAGATCGAGGCGCTCTGCGGCGCTCATGCCGTAGCGCAGATCGTAAATGCCGGGTGTCTGCGCCCTGGCGCGCTGGGCCAGCGCGGCGTATTCCGCCATGCAGGCGTCAAAATCTTCCACCGAAGCGCGGGCGTTGTATTGCACGGCGCGCACGCTCAGGTCTTCAAACGTCAGATCGATGCTCATCACTTCTCCGGATTGTTATGCGTTATGCCTTCATCATCGTCCCGCAGGTGAAAAGATGTTTGATCTCCGGTGCGCATCATTGCGGCTTCTCTGATGCTGTTTTCTGCTGTATATTGCTGTTTTATGCTTTTATTGCGGAACAAACCCATGCACAAAGCGGCACGACAGCGCCATTTATTGGATTTGCTCAGCGAACGCGGGCAGGCGGCGGTGGCGGAATTGGCCGGCGCCATCGGCGTTTCGGTCGATACCGTGCGCCGCGATCTGGCCGATCTCGAGCGGCAAGGGTTGGCGCAGAAACATCACGGCGGGGCGATCGCGCTCGAACCGTCCGACATGCCGCGCCAGGCGCGTGCGGCGCTGTTGCCGCAGGTCAAGCAGCGGCTCGGTCGCGCGGTGGCCGCGCAGATCCCACCCGGCAGCACCCTGATGCTGGATGCGGGCAGTACGCTGCTGGCGGTGGCGCAGGCGCTGCGTGGGCCGGCCACGGTGATCACCGCTTCACTGGATATCGCACAGTGCCTGAGCGACAGGCCGGAGATCAACCTGATTCTGCTTGGCGGCCAATGGGATGCGCGCCAGCGGCTGTTCGCCGGCGGCGCCACCCTGGCGTTGCTGGCGCGTTACCGCGCGGACATCGCCTTGCTGGGCGCCTGCGCGGTACATGCGCAGCTGGGGCTGAGCGCCGGCGAGGAGGCCGATGCCGAAGTCAAACGTGCCATGCTGGCCAACAGCGGCGAGCGCTGGCTGGTGGCCGACCATATGAAGCTGGATCGCTGCGAACCGCATCACGTTGCGGATCTGGCGCAGATCCAACGGCTGTTTACCGATCGCCCGTGGGACAACCTGGACGAACAATCACTGATTGAACTTTGTGTCGTCGCCGACGACCGCTAGAGGAGAACACTGATGAACGATACCGCACGACCGTTGCAGGTGGCCCTGATTGGCTACGGCTTTGTCGGCAAGGCGTTTCACGCGCCGCTGATTAACGCGGTGCCGGGGCTGGAACTGAGCGTGGTGGCTTCGCGCGATGCCGCCAAGGTGCATGCCGATCTGCCCCACGCGCAGGTGATCGCCGACCCGCTGGAGGCTATCCACCGGCCGGAGGTGGATTTGGTGGTGATCGCGTCGCCGAACGATACCCATGCGCCGCTGGCGCTGGCCGCGCTGGAGGCGGGCAAGCACGTGGTGGTGGATAAACCCTTTACGCTGGATTTGGCGCAGGCGCGTACGCTGATTGCGGCGGCGGAAAAACACGACCGCCTGCTGTCGGTGTTCCAGAACCGCCGCTGGGACAGCGACTACCTGGGCGTGAAGCAGGTGATCGAACAGGGGCTGATCGGCAAGGTGACGCACTTTGAGTCGCACATCGATCGCTACCGCCCTGAAGTGCGGGTGCGCTGGCGCGAACAGAATCTGCCGGGCAGCGGGCTGTGGTTCGATCTGGGGCCGCACATGGTCGATCAGGCGCTGCAGCTGTTCGGTTTGCCGCACAGCGTGCAGGCCAACATCGCCACGCTGCGCCCCAACGCGGAGGTTAACGACTGGGCCCACGTGGTGCTCAACTACCCGACGCACCGCGTGATCCTGCACGGCAGCATGCTGGTGGCGGGGGGCGTAGCGCGCTTTACCGTACACGGCGAGAAAGGCAGCGTAGTCAAAGCGCGCGCCGACGGGCAGGAAAGCCAGCTGCTGGCCGGTGTGACGCCGGGCTCGGCGGAGTGGGGCAAAGACGACGACGCGATGAGCCTGTTTATCGGCACGGAGCCGGTGCGCACGCTGCCGACGCCGGATGGCGACCAGCGTCAGTATTATGTCCAGGTGCGCGACGCGCTGCGCGGCGCCGGCGCCAACCCGGTTACCGCTGCGCAGGCGCTGGCGGTGATGGCGGTGCTGGAGGCGGCCACCCTGGCGGCGGAAACCGGCGTCACCCAAACCCTGCCGCTCACCGAGGCGGAGATCGCCGCCTGGTAACGGCTCGCGTCAGATAAGGCGTCAGACGCATGGATACAGTGCATGTCGTGCGTCTTCCGCCATCCCAACCCCTGGCATAGGCTATCCCTCAGTCTATGTCAGGAGTGTTTATCATGTTATCCCATCCTACGCCGCAGGGCGTCCGCGGCATACTGGCCGCACTGTCTCTGAGCATGCTGCTGTCATCGCTCGGCATCAGCATCGCCAACGTCGGGCTGCCGGCGCTCGCCACCGCGTTCCATGCTTCGTTCCAGGCGGTACAGTGGGTATTGCTCTGTTATTTGCTGGCCGTCACCACCTGCATCATCGGCATCGGTCGCTTGGGCGACAGCCTTAATCGCCGCCGCCTGCTGCTGGCGGGTATCGCGCTGTTTACCGCCGCTTCGCTGGCTTGTGCGCTGGCCCCGCAGCTTTGGCTGCTGCTGGCGGCGCGCATGGCGCAGGGGCTGGGGGGCGCGGTCATGATGTCGATCGCCATGGCGCTGGCGGGCGAGGCGCTGGGCACGGAAAAAATCGGCCGCGCGATGGGGCTGCTCGGTACCATGTCGGCAGTGGGCACCGCGTTGGGGCCGTCGTTGGGCGGCGCGCTGATCGCCGGTTTCGGCTGGCGGGCGATGTTTCTGATCAATCTGCCGCTGGGCCTGCTGGCGCTGTGGCTCGCCTGGCGATACTTGCCGGAGGGGGCGCGTCCGGCCGCGCGCCAGGAACCGTTCGATCGCGCCGGTACGCTGCTGCTGGGCGGCGCATTGCTCTGCTATTCGCTGGCGATGACCCTGGGGCGCGGCAATTTCGGCGCGCTCAACCTGGCGTTGATGCTGGGGGCCCTGTTGGCGGGGGCGCTGTTCATCGGCGTGGAGCGCCGCGCCGCATCGCCGCTGTTGGCGCCGACGATGTTCCGCCATCCGGCCCTGACCGCGGGGCTGGCGGCCAGCGCGCTGGTAATGACGGTCATGACCGCCACGCTGGTCGTCGGGCCGTTCTATCTGTCGCGCGCGCTGGGGTTAAACGCTGCGCAGGTCGGGCTGGTGATGTCGGCGGGGCCGGCGGTGGCGATCCTGACCGGCATTCCGGCCGGTTATCTGGTGGATCGTTTTGGATCGCAGCGCATCGCCCAGTTTGGGCTGGCGGCGGTGGCCGCCGGTGCGGCGTTGCTGTCGCTGCTTAGCCACTGGGGCGTGCTCGGCTATGTGGCACCCATCGCGCTGCTGACCGCCGGCTATGCGCTGTTTCAGGTGGCCAACAACACCATGCTGATGAAGGATCTGTTTCCTGAACGGCGCGGTTTGATCGCCGGCATGGTCAATCTGGCGCGCAATCTCGGGGCGATCACCGGTGCTTCGGCGATGGGGGCGCTGTTTTATCTGGCCTCGCAGCGGGTGGTGGGAACCGCCGCCGCCGCGGCTTACGGTATGCGTGTGACCTACGGGACGGCGGCGCTGTTGGCGCTGGCGGCGTTGCTCATCGCCTTCGGCGGCCGCCGGCTGATGCTGCGTTACGACGCGCGCTGAACCGCGTAGCGTTCTTGCACGAAGCCGTTGTCCGAGGGAGTGACGGCGAGCAGGCGCAGGCGCTGCTCCGGACCATCGGTGCCGAACAAGGGAATGCCGCCGCCCAACAGCAGCGGCACGCGCGTGATAGTCAGCTCGTCGATCAACCCGGCCTGCAGGAAGCGCTGGACGGTCTGGCCGCCGTCGATATACAGGTGACGGCAGCCTTGATCGGCCAGCTGCGCCACGATGGCCGCCGGTTCGCCAGTCATCCAGCGAACGTGCCCGGTATCTTGTTGTGCGGGCGGCTGCGTCGACAGCACCACCACCGGCAGTTCGCCATAGGGCCACTCGGGAAAGGCGCGAACTTTTTCATAGGTATGACGCCCCATCACCAGCGCGTCGATGTCGGCGATAAACGCCTCGTAGCTTAGCCCGTTGAGCAATGAAACCGCGTACTCGGGCCGCAGCAGCCAGTCGATGTCGCCGTCCGCTCCGGCGATGAAGCCGTCCACGCTGGTGGCGATGTAAACCGAGCATTTCATCAGGCGAGATCTCCCCGGTAAACCACATGCACCTTGTTGCCGTCGGGATCGCGCAGGTAAGCACCGAAATAGCCTTTGCCGTAGTGTGCGCGTTCGCCGGGTTCGCCTTCGCTGCTGCCGCCCGCCAGCAGGCCGGCGGCGTAGGCGCGTTTGACCTCCAGCTCATCGGCGGCGAGAAAGGCCAGCATGCTGCCGTTGCCGGCGCTGGCGGGCTGTCTGTCGAAGGGTTGGTAAGCATAGAAACGCGGCAGCGTTTGCCCCGGCATCACCCAGCAGCGGGCGGCGGGGCCACCGTCCGGCGTCACTTCCCGCCGCTGTAATCCCAGCGGCAACAGAATGGCGTCGTAGAATGCGGCGGCGGCGTCCAGATCGCTGACGCCGACGGTAATATGGCTGAACATGGCGCTTCCTTTCCGAAGAGGGATGAACGCATCAAACAGTAGCAGCGATGCTGCCGAATGGACAGAGCGCAACGGAGGATTCGGATTAGGGACGCGCGCAGGGGGGATAGCGCGCTTCACGGTATGCGGGGCAGGCCGCCGCTCAATTGCTCTCTACGCGCGGGTTGGCGTGGGTCGGCTGGCTGGGGTAGTCCACCTGATGCTTATGCAGGTAATCGCGGATCAGCTGGCGCACCACCTGGGAAGGGGTGACGTCCTGCTGCAGGCACAGGTCTTCCAGGGCTTTTTTCTTGTCCGGGTCAATCAGCACCGTTAGCCGCGCCGTTTTCTTTTCCATCAGGATCCTCCAGAGAATGATAACTGAATGATAATACCACGTGGGCGAAGCGGCCAGCCAGACCGCGTCGCCCCCGCCTTTAGCGGAAATGCAGCCGCTCTATTTTGCGCGACAGATAGCCGAGCTCGCAGTTGAACAGTTCGCCGCTGCCGGCGGCCAGATTGCGTAGCGCGCTCAGCGGCAGCGTCACCCGGGCTAGCGTGGCGTAAATAATGACGTTGCCGCTGGGGGCGACGCAAAACAGCACGGTGTTGAATACCCGGTGCAGGCTGTGGTACAGCAGGCTATTTTCGTCGGGCAGATCGTGGTAATTCAGCACCAGCCAGCCCCCGTCGTTCAGCCTTGCGGCGCAGTTTTCCAGGAAGGTCTGGCTGCCTTGCTGCGGATCCATGGCAAACGCCGAATAGAGATCGGAGAAGATCAGATCGTAGCGCGTCTCGGCGGGCGGGCGCACGAAGTCCATGGCATCGGCGGTGCGCAGGCTGATGGTGTCGGTGGCCGGCAGCGTAAAATAACGGCGTGCGATGGCGATCACCGCGGCGCGCAGCTCGACCACCTCCAGGCGCATCGCCGGATCGAGGGCGTGCAGCGCACGCAGCAGGCTGCCGCCGCCCAACCCCAGGATCAACGCCGACGTCGGCGGCTGCCAGGCCACCGCCATCAGCATCGCTTTGATGTAGTTGTGGATCGGCTGCGCGGGGTTGCTGAGGCTCATCTTGCTCTGCTCGCAGATGCCGTCAAACCGCAGCGTGCGGTAGTCCTTGTGATCGGAAACGATGATTTCGCCCCAGGCGTCGGCTTCGCGGGCGATCACCTGGCCGCGCGGAGAGAAATCGAGGGTTCTGAGTAAGCTGTCAACCAGAGACATGGTATTCGCAGGGCTCCTTTGGCAAGCGGCCTATTTACGGGCGCACATGAAATCGGCGGTGCAAATGCGTTGGCCGTCGATGCTGGCACGGCCGGTAAAGCGGGCGATCGCCCCGCGCCGGCGCACAAAGGCGACCTCCATCAGCACCTGATCGCCGGGGCGGGCGGCGCGATAAAAACGCGCCCGCTGGATGGCGGCGAAATAGTAATGTTCCCCTTCGTTCAGCGCCCCGAGATAGTAATGGGCCAGCAGGCCGGTGCTTTGCGCCAGCGCTTCTACCAACAGCACGCCGGGAAAACCGGCGAAGTGGGCGTGGCCACTCCAGAACGTCGGCTCATTGGCGGTGATGTTCTTGATGGCGCTCAGCCGCCCTTCGGCAATGCAGGTGCCGGCGGGCAGCACGCGATCGACCAACAGGCAGGGATAGCGATGAGGCAAAATCGCCTGAATATCGTTGAATTGCAGGGGATGACCATTCAATGGCATGGGGCGCGTGATCCTGTCTGCGGCGAAACCGGTGCGGTGGCCGGCGTTCAGTCCATGGTGAGTGTAATAGCATTATAATAAAATTATCATCAGATGTGCCAGGTGAAAGACATGATGGCGGAGAAACAGGCGCAGAATGGAGAGGAAGGAGGCACCCGATGCTGGCGATCGGGTGTGGTAGCGCGTGGTTAGTGCTTGGAACGGGTGACCTTGTCCAGATAGCCCATCACGAAAGCGGACAGCACGAAGGTGAGATGGATGATCACATACCACATCAGCTTGTTGTCCGGCACGTTCTTGGCGTCCATAAACACCCGCAGCAGGTGAATGGAAGAGATGGCGACGATGGAGGCGGCGACTTTGTTTTTCAGCGAGGTGGCGTCCATTTTGCCCAGCCAGCTCAGCTTTTCTTTCCCTTCGGTGATATCCAGCTGCGAGACGAAGTTTTCATACCCGGAGAACATCACCATGACCAACAGCCCGCCCACCAGCGCCATGTCGACTAGCGACAGCAGGGTCAGGATCAGATCGGCTTCGGCGATAGAAAAAATGTTGGGCAGGACGTGCAGGATCTCCTGAAAAAACTTGATCGACAGGGCGACCAGAGCCAGTGAAAGGCCGACATAAACCGGTGCGAGCAGCCAACGGGAGGCGTACATCGTGTTTTCGAGCAAGCGTTCAATCATAAAATTTTATTAATTACGTGGCTAAAAGAGCGCTCAGTATAACGCAGGAGACCCGGGCGAAATCAACCGCGTGCCAATGGCTTGGAGAAATTTGCGAATGGACGTTCGCTGCGAACGGGTTCATGACAATGATATCGCATAGGGATAAACTGCCGCGGTCTCTTGCCTTGCTACCGTTTCGTCAATCGCTGCTCAAAACTAAGGATGGTTATATGGTCGACAATGCGTTTATCGCGAGAACGCGAGCCGTTAATGGCTGCTTTTCCATGTTTTTGCTGATGTTCCTGATTACATTTATTCCGTTGTTCATTGAGAACAAAGCCGCCTTGATGCGACAAGGGCTATTGCTACCGTTGCTGTACGGAATGGAATTTGTCGCTATCTTTTCGTTATACCTGCTCTTTTTCCGCCGTAGAGAAGGATTGGGCAAAGGCGAGGTTAAACGCAACGATTTTGCGCTGCTGCTGTTCGCGCTGTTGGTGATTCAGTTTATTTTCCCGCGCTTGATGGGCGTGGAAAAAACGGAAACCTGGGTGACGGAGCAGGTGGCATTGCCCGGCGAGATTTTGGCGCTCAATGCCGCTTTGTTGGTTTTCGTCGTCCCCGTCTATGAAGAGATCGTATTTCGCGGCTGTCTGTTTAACGCACTGATGTATTGGTTTAACGATAAGGTGATTTGGGCCGCGTTAACGGTGTCTGTCATCTTTGCCGTTTTGCATACCCAGTACACCGATTGGCGCACATTGGCAGCCCTGGTGCTCATCTCGCTGGTGTTAACGGCCGCCCGAGTAAGATCCAAAGGGATCTATTTGCCCATTGGGCTGCATATGACCATGAATGGCGTCGTGATGGCGGCCAGCTATGCGTTAAATTGAAGCTGTGCTTGCCGCCGGATGTTCAGTGCCGGGCTTTCTTCCCGTCGCTGTGGCCGAGAGAACGATCGGGGAAGCTGTGATCGCGCAGCCGCTGCTTCAGCTGCGCCGCATCGGGGAAGCCGCCGTCAATTTTGCGATCCCAAATCATCACGCCATCGACGCTGATTTGATAGACCCCGCCGGTGCCCGGCATCAGCGTGACGGAGGCGAGATCGTCGCCGAAGGTATTGAGCAGCTCTTGCGCCATCCAGCCGGCGCGCAGCAGCCAGTTGCATTGTGAACAGTAGTGGATCGTCACTGCGGGGGCATTTTTCATCGATGATCGACCGGTAGTGGTAACGGCTTGCAATCAGCCTGATGGACCTGCAAGCGATGGTGGCTTTGTCTCGCCAAATAGTCAAGCGTCTGCTGCGGCCAGAGCGGCAAGGGGGGCCGAGTGTGCGTCACGGCCGCTTGCTGCCGGCAAACCATTCAACTCCACGCAGCATGCCCGCCCAATAAAACCGGGGTAAAAACCAGGCTTTCAGCCACCAGGCCAGACGGCTGGGCTGGGTTGCGTCGAGCAGGGGAAACGTGGGCAGTAACTTACCGTCATAGCCAAACTCCGCCAGCACAACTTTGCCTTTCTCGACCGTCAACGGACAGGAACCATAGCCATCATAATGGGCCGTGAGAGGCGCGCCATGAATCAGCGCCGCGACGTTTTCCGCCACCACCACCACCTGCTTTCGGGCTGCCGCCAGGGTTTTGGCGTTTGGCGTTGAGCAACAGTCGCCTACCGCAAAAATATCCGGCCAATGCTTATGCTGCAGCGTCAATTTATCCACATCGCACCAGCCGGATCCCTCTGCGAGCCCACTTTGCGAAATAAACGCCGGGGCCGATTGAGGCGGCACCACGTGGAGCATATCGAAGGGCAGGGTTAACTCGCGTTTTCCCTCTTCATTTGTCTCTACGGCAAATGTTGCTTGCCGATTCGGGCCATCAACACGAATTAAATGATGATTGAAATTGACCTTTGCACGGTATTTTTGCAAATACTCGCTCAGCGGGGGGACAAATTGCGGAATGCCGAAAATCGCCGTGCCCGCAAGGCAGAAATTGACGTTAATATTATTCAGAATGCCTTGGCGGCGCCAGTGGTCGCATGAAAGATACAGGGCTTTTTGCGGTGCGCCGGCGCATTTTATGGGTAGTGCCGGTTGAGAAAATATCGCCTGGCCGCCTTTCATTTCCTGAACCAGTTGCCAGGTGTATTCGGCAAGATCAAAGCGATAATTAGAGGTGACGCCGTTTAATCCCAGGGTGTCTTCAAGGCCTTCTATTTTATCCCAGCGTAAAACGAGGCCGCACGCAACAATAAGAAAGTCATAGTTTATTTTCTGCCCTTGGCGAGTCTCGATGTATTTTTGACTGGGCTCGACCCTGACAACGCTATCCTGTACCCATGCGGTTCCTGCAGGCAGGACAGCGCGCAGGGAACGCCGTGTTTTATTGATATCAAAGAGCCCGCCGCCCACCAGGGTCCATGCCGGTTGATAATAATGACAGTCGTTAGGTTCCACGACCGTTATATCGATGTCTTTAATTCGCTTCCTTATGCTTGCCGCGATACCTATTCCGGATGAGCCGCCGCCAATAACAACGACGCTTTTCTGGGTATTTATTTTTTCGGGTTTCATGCAGGCCTCCTTTCATAAGAAAGTAGGGGGTTGCTGGCCAGATTAAAAGCGAATTCATAGAACTTGTGGTTATATCAAAATTCACATATTCCATTTTGATATATGTAATAACAAATCGAAATAAGTTATTTGACATTGCCAGTGAACTGATCGTTAATAAATGGCATGAGCATCATTAAGGGATTAGTGCAGTGGATTTTTTCCATTTCAGTTTTTATATCGTGATGCTGTTAGTGGTCACCGGGGGAATTGTGGGATTCCTCCTGGCCCTGACCGGCGGCGGCGGGTCAATCGTCTGCGTGCCGTTATTGCTGTATATGGTGAAAGTGCCGGATACGCATTTGATTATAGGAACCAGCGCCATGTCCGTGGCCATTAACGCGCTGATCAATCTGGCCGCGCACGCTGCCAAAGGCAACGTCAGGTGGCAGACCGGGGTTGTCGTTTCGCTGGTCGCTGTTATGGGCGCTCTGGCGGGATCTCAGATGGGAAAAATCACGGACGGGAACTACTTAACCCTGCCTTTTTCCCTGTTGATGCTGGTTGTCGCCGGATTGACGCTGAAAAGAAATCGCCTTGCCGGCACCCCCTTGCCGTCCCCCCATGCTGCCGTTCATCCCGCCATTGTATGGCCTAGCGTGCTGGCCCTGGGCGGGCTGGCGGGCTTTCTGGGCATCGGCGGCGGATTTTTGGTTGTGCCGGTGCTGGTCTGGTTTTTCCGCTTCTCGATGGTTGAAGCGGTGGCAACCTCACTGGTGGTCGTGGCGGCCATGGGGCTGTCGACCAGCGCCAGCTACGCCATGTCGGGAAAGGTCTCGATCGCGATTACGTGCTGGCTCATCGTCGGTGGCGTTCTGGGCGGCGTGGTGGGGGTGGCGCTCGCCGAGCGCCTGAAAAAACGCGAGGACATTATCAATGTGCTCTATGCCGTCATGCTCCTGGCGCTGGCCCTGTATATGTTATTTAAAAGCCTATGAAACGGAAGGAAAAAAACATGCGCATCCGCACTTACCACCCTCAGCTCTCCTTTTCGGGCGCGCCTGAAGCGAGTGATTTCAAGGCGCTGTCTCAACAGGGCTACCGCCTTATCGTCAACAATCGGCCGGACGAGGAGCCGGGGGAGTATCTTGATCATCAGCAAGAGAAAGCGTTGGCTGAACAAGGGGGGATGCGTTACGTCTATCTCCCTTACACGTTCGATACGCTGACCTGGGAGACCGTTTACACCTTCCAGTTTCTGCTGCGGCAAGGCCGGAAGACTCTGGCGCACTGCAGAAGCGGGGCTCGATCTGCCTGCCTTTCCCTGCTGTATGCGCTGCGCGAAGGTCAGATAGATGAAGCGCAGTTTCGCCGCCAATGCGACGAATACGGCGCGGACGCCGATAAGGCGCTCAGCTGGTATGGCAAGCATCGGTCCGTGCGGGCCACGGCGGAAGTTCACGCGTTTTATGAGCCGGAAAGCGGCAGCCTGCAGTATGTGGTTGCCGATCCCGAGGCGCGCCGCTGTGCGATTATCGACCCGGTTCTGGATTTTGACCGCCGATCGGGCACGGTCTCGCATCAACAGGCCAACGACATTCTGAATTTTATCCATCAACGGGGGTGGGGAGTGGCCTGGGTGTTGGATACGCACCCGCACGCCGATCATTTTTCGGCTGCCACCTGGCTGGCGCAGAAAACCGGCGCCTTCACCGGTATCGGTGAAAAAATTACCGCCGTTCAGGGGCTGTGGGAAGAGATCTATAATTTAAAAGACCTGCCTGCGGCCAAGACCGTCTGGGATGTACTGTTCGCGGACGGGGACGTCTTTTTTATCGGTAACCTGCGCGCTGAAGTCTTGCTGTCTCCCGGGCACACGCTGGCGTCCGTCACTTACCACATTGCGGATGCGGCGTTTATCCACGATACGTTCTTCATGCCGGACAGCGGTACCGCAAGGGCCGACTTTCCTGGCGGCAATGCGGAAGCCTTGTGGGACTCATTGCAGCGGATCCTGAGCCTGCCGGCGGATACCCGCCTGTTTACCGGCCATGATTACCGCCCGGCGGGGCGTGAGGCCCGTTGGGAAAGCACCGTGAGAGAGCAGCGCGAGAACAATCCCTGGGTGGTCAACATGGATAAATCCCGGTTCGTTGCGCAAAGAAAACAGCGGGACGCCACGCTGCCGCACCCGGAACTCATGCTGATGGCGCTGCAGGTCAATATTCGCGGCGGCGTTTTGCCTGACTGTGAAGACGATGGGCAACACTATCTGAAAATCCCCGTGAATCGATTTAAGGGCTGAATCAGGTCATGGTGGCGCCAGCGAACAGGCAAATCATTCGCCTGGGATCGCGACGTCTGTTAATTGTTTTTTATGAAATAATCATGCTGATTCATATTTAATTATTTGTTTTTACACAAAACACGCGGCGCTTGCCCTCACCGAATACAGTCACTACATTAACAACTGTACTTCCCATTCTGCTAAGGAAAACACCATGAAAGCTGCCGTAGTGACGAAAAACCATACCGTAGACATTCAGGATAAAGTGCTGCGCCCGCTGAAGCACGGCGAGGCGGCGTTGAAAATGGAGTGTTGCGGGGTGTGCCACACTGATTTGCACGTGAAAAACGGCGATTTCGGCGAGGTGCCGGGCATTACGTTGGGGCATGAGGGCATCGGCGTGGTCTCCGCCGTCGGTGAGGGCGTCACCTCGTTAAAAGTGGGTGACCGCGCCAGCGTCGCCTGGTTTTACCAGGGTTGCGGCCATTGCGAATACTGCGTCAGCGGCAACGAAACCCTGTGCCGTTCGGTGAAAAACGCCGGCTACAGCGTTGACGGCGGCATGGCGGAAGAGTGCATCGTGGTGGCGGACTACGCGGTGAAAGTGCCGGACGGGCTCGATTCTTTTGCCGCCAGCAGCATTACCTGCGCCGGCGTCACCACCTACAAGGCGGTGAAGATTTCCGATATCAAGCCGGGGCAGTGGATCGCCATCTACGGCCTGGGCGGGCTGGGCAACCTGGCGCTGCAGTATGCCAAGAACGTGTTTAACGCCAAGGTGATCGCCATCGACGTCAACGACGGCCAGCTGGAGTTCGCCAAACAGATCGGCGCCGATCTGACCATTAACTCCAAAACGCAAAACGCGGAGGAGATCATTCAGCAGCAAACCGGCGGCGCTCACGCGGCGGTGGTGACGGCGGTGGCGAAAGCGGCCTTCAACTCGGCGGTGAATGCGGTGCGCGCCGGCGGTAAAGTGGTGGCTGTGGGGCTGCCGCCGGAGAGCATGGATCTGAGCATTCCGCGCCTGGTGCTGGACGGCATTCAGGTGGTGGGCTCGCTGGTGGGCACGCGTGAAGATCTGAAAGAGGCGTTCCAGTTCGCCGCCGAAGGAAAAGTGACGCCGAAAGTGACCAAACGGCCACTGGGCGATATCAACGCCATCTTCGACGAGATGAAGGCGGGCACCATTCGCGGTCGCATGGTGATCGATCTCGGCATGGCGAAATAAATCACGCCATCAACCATGCCAAAGAAGAAGGCCACCTGCGGGTGGCCTTCTTGTTGTTACGCCCGGATCAGAACAGGCCCAGCGGTTTGGCGTCGTAGCTGACCAGCAGGTTTTTCACCTGCTGATAGTGCGACAGCGCCGCCTTGTGGGTTTCGCGCCCGATGCCGGAGTTCTTGTAGCCGCCGAACGCGGCGTGCGCCGGGTACAGGTGGTAGCAGTTGGTCCACACGCGGCCCGCCTTGATGGCGCGCCCCATGCGGTAGGCGCGGTTGATGTCGCGGGTCCACAGCCCGGCGCCCAGACCGAACTCGGTGTCGTTGGCCAGCGCCAAGGCTTCGGCCTCATCCTTGAAGGTGGTGACGCCAATCACCGGCCCGAAGATCTCCTCGCGGAAGAAGCGCATGCTGTTGTTGCCGGTAATCAACGTCGGCTGCAGGTAGAAACCGTTTTGCAATTCATCCCCGTGCTGCGTGCGTTTGCCGCCGGCGAGGATGTCGCCGCCTTCATTCTTGGCGATGTCGATGTAGGACAGGATCTTATCGTATTGCTCCTGTGACGCCTGTGCGCCGAGCATGGTGTCGGTGTCGAAGGGGTCGCCCTGACGGATGGTGGCGATGCGTGCCAGCACTTTCTCCATAAACTGCGGGTAGATGGATTCCTGGATCAATGCGCGTGAAGGGCAGGTGCAGACCTCGCCCTGGTTGAAGAAGCCGAGCACCAGCCCCTCAACCGCCTTGTCGATAAACTCCGGCTCCGCCTGCATGATGTCTTCAAAATAGATGTTCGGCGATTTGCCGCCCAGCTCGACGGTGCTGGGGATGATGTTCTCCGCCGCACAGGCGAGGATATGGCGGCCGACCGGTGTGGAGCCGGTGAACGCGATCTTCTCGATGCGTTTGCTGCGCGCCAGCGCTTCGCCGGCCTCGGCGCCGAAGCCTTGCACCACGTTGAGCACGCCCGGCGGCAGCAGATCGCCGATCTCTTCCATCAGCACGCTGATGCCAAGCGGGGTCTGTTCCGCCGGTTTCAGCACCACGCAGTTACCGCCCGCCAGCGCCGGCGCCAGTTTCCAGGCGGCCATCAGCAGCGGGAAGTTCCACGGAATGATCTGGCCGACTACGCCCAGCGGCTCATAGATATGGTAGGCCACGGTGTTTTGGTCGATCTCCGCCGCGGTGCCTTCCTGCGCGCGCAGGCAGCCGGCGAAGTAGCGGAAATGGTCGACCGCCAGCGGCAGATCGGCATTCAGGGTTTCGCGGATCGGTTTGCCGTTGTCCCAGGTTTCGGTCAGCGCCAGCATCTCCAGCCGCGCTTCGATGCGATCGGCGATCGCCAGCAGCACGTTGGAGCGCTCCTGCACGCTGGTTTTGCCCCAGGCGTCCGCCGCCGCATGCGCCGCGTCGAGCGCCAGCTCGATGTCCTTGGCGTCGGAACGCGGGAATTCGGCGATCGGCTGGCCGGTCACCGGCGAGGTGTTGGTGAAGTAGTTGCCGGATACCGGTTCGACGAATTTGCCGCCAATGTAGTTGCCATAGCGTTTGCGGAACGAAACCAGCGAGCCAGGCAAACCGGGGTGGACATATTTCATGTGAAGCACCTCTCTGCAGATGATAACCGGCGCTATTGCGCTGCGCCTGTGAGTGCGGCATGCCGCCGCAGCAGGAGAAGCACGCCCCGTGCCAGATTGATGAATGGCGAAGATGCTCGTTAAAAGAGCTTATTTATTAGCGTGTTAAAAACGGATATGGCTTAGGGAATCGAGCGGTGCCGCCGCCGGCGATGATTTTTTGTGTCCCGTGTCGCAACGCCTGATACACATCTGTGATACATATTTGCAACACTCGCGAACGGGGGAGAAACGCATGTTGCCTGACGACCGCTTGCCCACTGAGGGCGCCAGTTTGTTGACCCATCCGCTGGCGGAATCCTGGCAGCGCAGCCGGGGCTACGGCCTGGCGCGCGCCGATCAGCACATCTCGTTCATCAAAGCCGGGTTGCTCGAAGAGCGGCGCAGCCGCAACGACTGGGTGCCGCAACGGGTGCAGCCGCTGATCGAGCAGCTGGGCGCGCAAATTACGCGCCAGCCCGCCATTGTGGTCATTGCCGACGCCGACGGGCTGGTGCTGGAAACCCGCGGCAATACCGATTTTCTGCATAAGGCATCGCGCTTTGCGCTGGCGCCGGGCAACCCGTGGGGAGAAGCGGAGCGGGGCACCAACGCCATCGGCACCGCGCTGGCGCTGGGCGCGTTCTGCGAAGTGCGCGGCGACCAGCATTACCTCAACCAAAATGCCGGATTGAACTGCACCGCCGCGCCGATCTACCGGCCGGATGGCCACATTGCCGGGATATTGGATCTTTCCGCCCCCGCGCAGCGGCCGTATCGCGATGCACAGCGCCTGATCATGCAGGCGGTGCGACATATCGAACACCGCTGGGTCAGAAGCGCGATCGCCGATCGTCACTGGACGCTGCGCCTGCACGCCGACGCCGGTAGCTTGGGCAGCGCGCAGGAGCTGCTGCTGGTGTTTCACGACGAAGTGTTGGTCGCCGCCAATCGGCTGGCGATGCTGGAGTTCCAGCTTTCACCGGCCGCATTCGGCTCGGTTGAGTTCGCCCAGCTGTTCCCCGATCTGCTGCGGCAGCCCTCCGGCGCACCGCACCAGACGCTGGCCGGCAATCAACGGCATTATTATTCGCTGCTCGAGGCGCCGCAGCGCCGCGTCAGCGCCCTGCGTTCGGTTCCGCCGCCGGCGGAAAGGCATGACGAACAGCATCAGAAGGCGCTGCGCATTCTCAATGCCGGTCTTTCCCTGTGCGTGACCGGCGAAACCGGCTGCGGCAAGGAGCACTTCAGCCGACGCCTGTTTCAAGAGAGCCGCTGGCGCAACGGCAACTTCGTGGCGATCAACTGCGCGGCGCTGCCTGAGCCGCTGATCGAGTCCGAGTTGTTCGGCTATGCCCCGGGGGCGTTTACCGGCGCCAACCCGAAAGGCTATATCGGCAAGATCCGCGAGGCGGACGGCGGCGTGCTGTTCCTCGATGAAATCGGCGACATGCCGGCGGGCCTGCAGACGCGGCTGCTGCGGGTGTTACAGGAAAAAACGGTCACGCCGCTCGGCAGCCGCAGCGCTTATCCGGTCGATTTCGCGCTGGTCTGCGCCACGCACCACGATCTGCATCGGCAGGTACAGGCGGGGGCATTTCGCGAGGATTTGCTGTACCGCATCCAGGAATACAGCCTGCGCATTCCGCCGCTCAGAGAGCGGGCGCAGCTGGAAGCCTTCATTTTGCAGCTGTGGCGAGAGCTGGGCGGCGAGCGGCGCGACATTCGCCTGCTGCCGGAGGCGCTGGCGATGCTGGCGCGCTACCCGTGGCCCGGCAACGTGCGGCAGCTGTTGAGTACGCTCAAGGTGTTGCTGGCGCTGGCGGACGATCATGCGGTGCTCACTCTGGACGATCTGCCGCAGTCCATCGCGGTGCTGGCGCCGCGCCAGGAGAACGACGATACCGGCCTGGAGGATCTGCAGGCGGCGATCGGCAGGGCGGGCGGCAACCTCAGCCGGGCGGCGAAGGCGCTCGGCGTTTCGCGCAGCACGCTGTACCGCAAGCTGGGAAGGCAGAAAGCGGCGGCGGAATGAAACATCATGATTGACCATCAATAGCCGGCCCCTCGATGCGGGGCCGGTTCACGCCTTAGTCTCCCAGTCCCGGCGGGTTAATCTCGGAATGGGCGATCTTCTCGTCGCTCTCCGCCCAGCGATCCAGCACCTGCAGATAGCTGCCGTTAGCGATGGCGCCGTTGAGCGATGCCTGCACCGCGTCCACCAGGCCGTTGCCTTTCTTCAGCGTGACGGCGATGTTGGCGGTTTTCGGCCAGCCGCCGGGCACGATGCCTACCAGCCGGGTTTTGCCGGTCAGCCGCGCCTGGTAAGCGCCGGAGACGTTGGGCCCGAAGGTGGCGTCGGCGCGGCCGGACTGAATGGCCAGCGTGGAGGCGGCCTTGTCGGTGACGTACACCGGCTGCAGCGGCGCCAGCCCCTTGGCGCGGTTCTCCTTGTCCCAGGCCAGCAGCACCGCTTCCTGGTTGGTGCCGGAATCGACGATGATCTTTTTACCGGCGATATCCGGCGCGGTGTTGATCTGGGTGATCTTGCTGTCGGATTTGACGTAGAAGCCCAGCGTATCCTGGCGATAGGTGGCGAAATCGAATTTGGTCTTGCGCTCGTTGGTCACGGTGATGTTGTAAACCGCGGCGTCATATTTGCCAGAGGCCACTCCCAGCGGCCAGTCTTCCCACGAGGTGGGCACCAGCTTGAGTTTCAACCCCAAACCGTCGGCCACCAGGCGTGCGATGTCCGCCTCGCTGCCGATCACCGTTTTGTTGTCGCGGGCGTACAGGCCGAACGGCGGGCCGCTGCCCAGCAGGGAAATGGCCACCGTCAGCGTGCCGGGCTCCACGAACTTGAAACCGGCGGGGATTTTGGCGACCGCCTCGGCGTTCTTCACCGTATGGATCGGCGTTTCGTTGGCGACGATATCCACCCCTGGCGCGGCCGCGGCGGAAAAGCTCAGCAGCGCCGCCATCACTATCATCTTTTTGCTATCTATCATTATGTTAATTACCTTCATTATTAGGATTGTCACAGGGTCGTTGCACTATCTCTGAAGGCTAAAGGTCTGTGAACGAACAAAATCAACTATCCAATCTTGGAAAAATCATGATGCGCCGCCGGTGGCGCTGAATCTTTCGAGGATGAACCATGTCGTCGCGCTTCGCTACGTTGGGCCGCATACCGCGCGGCGTGTGGATCTTGGGTGGGGTGAGCCTGCTGATGGACGTTTCCTCGGAAATGATCCACAGCCTGCTGCCGCTGTTTATGGCGACGACGCTCGGCGTCAGCGTGATCGTCATCGGGCTGATCGAAGGGCTGGCGGAGGCGACGGCATTGATCGTCAAGGTGTTCTCCGGCGTGCTCAGCGATTACCTCGGCAAGCGTAAAGGGCTGGCGCTGCTGGGCTACGGGCTGGGCGCCATCAGCAAACCGTTTTTTGCCGTCGCGTCGTCATCCGGCATGGTGATGGGCGCGCGCCTGTTGGATCGTGTGGGCAAAGGCATCCGCGGCGCGCCGCGCGACGCCCTGGTGGCCGATGTGACGCCGCCGGAAATTCGCGGCGCGGCCTTTGGGCTGCGCCAGTCGCTGGATACCGTCGGCGCCTTTTTAGGGCCACTGCTGGCCGTCGGCCTGAAAGAGCCGGCCGCCGCGATAACCGACAAGCGAACCCACCCGATTACCCGCGCCAATCTGCGGCTGCTGGGGCGTGGCTATTGGTGGGTAGTGGGCATCGGCGCCGTCTTCACGTTGGCGCGCTTCAGCGAGGCGTTTCTGGTGCTGAAGGCGCAGCAGGGCGGCACGCCGCTGGCGTTGATCCCGCTGGTGATGGTCGCCATGAACCTGGTCTACGCCTGCTCGGCCTATCCGTTCGGTAAACTGTCCGACCGCATGAGCCATAAAGGAATGTTAAAAGCCGGTTTGCTGGTGCTGATCGCCGCCGATGTGGTGCTGGCGTTGAGCGATCATTGGGCGGGCGTGCTGTTTGGCGTGGCGCTGTGGGGCGTGCACATGGGCATGACGCAGGGGCTGTTGGCGGCGATGGTGGCGCATACCGCGCCGGCGCACCTGCGCGGCACCGCGTTCGGCATGTTCAACCTGGTCAGCGGCGTAGCGCTGCTGCTGGCGAGTCTCGGGGCCGGCATGCTGTGGGAGCTGGCCGGTTCCGCCTCCACCTTTTACGCCGGCGCGATCGTCTGCGTGGTGACGCTTATCGGCATGCAGCTGGCGCCGTTCGGCGAACAGCAGGGCGTTTAACGGCCGTCGACAGGCTGCGGTGCTGCCTGCAGCAGCTCGGGCACCCGCTGGGATTCCACCGCCCGGCTGAACAGAAAACCTTGGCCGATGTGGAAACCGGCTTCGCACAGCGTTTGCCGCTGCTGCTCGGTTTCCACCCCTTCGGCGATGATATCGATCGACAGCTTTTGACCGAGAATGCCGATGCTTTCCACGATCGCCAGGATCGCCGGTTCGGTATTCATACGTTGAACGAAGTCGCAGTCCAGCTTAATGCAGTCCAGCGGGTAATCCATGATATGGCTGAACGAGGAGTGACCGGTGCCGAAGTCGTCCAGCGCGATGCGGATGCCCATCTCCTTGAGCATTTGCAACGCGCGCAGCACGTACTTCGAACCGTGCTTGTTGAACGCGTGTTCGGTCACCTCCAGTTCGATCAGGTGGTGGGGAATGTGGAACTTCAGCAGGCGCTGCAGGAAAGTTTCGGCGTAGTTGTCGCGTAAAAACTCGATCGGCGACACGTTCAGCGAGATGGGCTGCACCGCCACGCCGGCCGCGCGCCAGCGGGCGATATCGGCGAAGACCTTCAGCTGCATGGCTTCGCTGATCTTGGTCGCCAGCTCGTAGTCGTTGAACGCCTCGCTCACCGTCGCCGGCAGCTGCACGCCGTTGATCGGGCAGTGCCAGCGCAGTAAGGCTTCAAAGCCGACGATGCTGCCGTCGGTCAGGCTGACCTTCGGTTGGTAGCTGGGGCGGATGCAGTTGTCACGCACGATCTGGCGCGCGTAGTTGAGCTGGCTGGCGCGGGCGCGCGCCTTGTCCATCATCTTGCGGTCGAACATATAGACGCCGCCGCGGCCGCCGTCTTTCAGCTCATACAGCGCAGTATCGGCGCATTTCATCAGTTCCGAAGCGTCGCGGGCGTCTTTGGGGTAGATGGCGCCGCCGATGCTCATGCCGCAGTGCAGCGTCTTGCCGCCGTGGGTGATCGGCGTCTCCAGCTGCAGCAGAAACTTGTTGGCGATGCGGAAAATATCCTGCTCGTTTTCGACGTCGCTGATCACCACGGCGAACTCATCGCCGCCGAGGCGAGAGACGAACGAGTGCGTATTCATGCAGGCGCTGAGCCTTTTGCCCAAAACCCGCAGCAGATGGTCGCCCGCCGCGTGGCCCAGCGTGTCATTCACCAGCTTGAAGTGGTCAAGATCCAGCAGCATCAGCCCAAGCGACTTGTTGCCGTGCAGGGCCCGCTTCATCTCTTGCTTCAGTTTCTTCTTGAACAGGCGCCGGTTGGGCAGGCCGGTCAATTCGTCATATTCGCTGGCGAGCAACAGGCGTTGTTCCATCACGCGTTGCGAAGTCACGTCGCGTGACACGCACAAGATCTCGGCCACGGTGCCGTGTTCGTCGCTGACCGGCGTGAGAATGTTGTCCCAGTGCTGTTTTTTGCCCTGCGGCGTCACGCTCAATCCCGTGAAGCGCGCATTTTTTCCGGCTCTGACGCTGCGCAGCGCCTTGCGGCCGCGGCGCCGGATCTCGGGCGACAGCAGCCCCAGCCAGGGCATGCCAAACTCTTTTTGCCCCGGATCAAGGCCGAGCGCCAGGCTGCCGGAGCGGTTCATGTGGCGCAGCGTGCCGTCGTGATTGATCACTTTAATGCAGTCCACGCTGGCGTCCAGCATGTCTTGCTGGATAGACAGCGCCTGAACGTTTTGCTGGCGCTGCAGCATTTGCGGATGAATGTCGGTCGCCGTCAGGTACCAGCTGGGCTCCAGCGCCATGCCGTCCTGCCGGGCGTTAAACGCCAGCATAAACCAACGGTAGGCGCCGCTGCGATCGCGCAGGCGGGCCTCGCCGGCGAACGAGGAGAGGGCCACGATCGCCTGGCGCCACTGCGCGGCCAGCCGCTCGCGATCGTCGGGGTGCAGGGCATCGAGCCAGTCGGCGGCGCCGTGTTCACCGGCGATAGCGCCGGTATAGTCGCGCCACTGTTTATTGAAGTAACCGCCAAGGCGGTTGCCGAAGCAAATCAGGCCGGGCAAGTCGTCTACGATTTCGCCATAGAGATCAATCGGATTTTTGTTATTGCTCTGCTTGGGCAACAGGGTCATGCGGTATTTCCTCGGAAAATTACCCATATTCTCGCTCTAGAGCAGAGCTTCTTTCAATATAGTCTTGCCAATGAAAATGGGAATAGCCAGCGGGCGCGGCTAAAAATCGGCCCGCTAGCATGGAATACATCCAGCGTGAACGCATTAGGAATACTCCTGTTATTTATAAGCATCCCTTATATTGCAGCGAAAAATAAGTGATCGGACCACGCCGCGTTATTGCCGTGAAAATTAATCATTCTTGATGTTTCTCTATGGCTAAATGTTCAGTCGCCATGATGTACTCCCTGGCGCTATTCTGCCCGCTCTATGCGGTAATACTGACAAAAACCGCAGTCCAGACGGGGGTGAACGCCATTTTATGCACTCTGCAGCGCCCGTTTACTGGGGCTTAGCGGAAAAATCATGATGCAAATCAAGAAATGTTTTGTTTCATCTGTTGACACTTTGCTTACGCGTGAGATAGCCTCGCGAATGATAATCATTAGCAAAACTGGATGGTGGCGCAAATGCATTCACGCAATTATCTCCGGGTAACCGTTCGGATAACAGACCAGATTCACAGCACAAGAGCCTGTCTGATGTGGTCTCTGGCAACGAGGCAATGCATCGGACGGCCGTTGTCATTAGACCTCTTGAGCGACATCTCAACTTAGCCTCAACGCGCAGACACTGGAATCACACCCTTGCCGGATCAATGCGGCCTGTTACTTTCGCGCATTTTGCACGGACACATCGCGATCTCATGCAGTTGCATCAGTTATCAATCATGGGTAAGGAGGCTCGGGTAGTTAAAAGTAAATTTACTCTCTGGGTGTAAAGGGATAGGAAAAAGAGTGGGCGTATCGAGTTATCGCTATTCTCCGGATTTTGATTATCCCTAAGAGACATTTCGGATGTCATATTAATACTAGCTACTTTGTGGAGAAAGTTATGGGTAATACCATGAATGGAAACGAAACGGGTTGGGACAGTGTTAACGATCTTATTCACTACCATGAACGCGGGAATGGCCTGACGATAAATAACAAACCGTCTTATGACATAAATGAGGCGGGGTTGCAGATAGCGCGCGGCGATAAAACCTGGAATGGCGTTCACGTCACGGGAAAAGAGGCGACGGTGACCTATTCCTTCCCGGATTGGGATTATAACGAACTGAACCTGGGCCACCGCTCCCCGGAACGTGATACGGGGCTGAGTGCGTTCACGCAACAGCAGCAAGAACAGGCGAAGCTGTCTTTACAATCCTGGGCCGATGTTGCCAACATCAAATTTGTCGAAGTTGCTTCAGGTCAACCTTCCAATATTACCTTTGGGAATTATGAGGGGACGGGACAAGCGTATGCCTTGAAACCTTACTCATATAATGGCAATGATTACAGAGGGTACAATTCTGATGGGCAAAGTTGGTACAACATTAAGAATCACTCCGAAAATTTGCATCCTGAGCTAGGTAATTACGGCCGCTTAACCATTACCCATGAAGTTGGCCATACTCTCGGGTTAGATCACCCGGGCACTTATAATGCGGGGCAAGGCAGCCCAAATTATACCAAGGCAGTTTACGCCGAAGATACCCGGCAGTTTAGCGTAATGAGTTACTGGAATGAATCCATTACCAACGCGGATCATGGCCATTACTATGCCGCTGCACCGCTGGTTGATGATATCGCGGCCATCCAGCATCTTTACGGCGCCAACATGACTACCCGAACCGGCGACACCGTTTACGGGTTTAATTCAAATACAGGCCGAGACTTCTATACGCTCAAGGACAGCCACGACAAGCTGGTGATGTCTGTTTGGGATGCAGGTGGCAATGATACCCTCGATTTTTCGGGGTATAGCCAAAATCAACGTATCAATTTGAACGAAGGCGCTTTCTCCGATGTCGGTGGATTAAAAGGGAATGTTTCCATCGCTGCCGGCGCTACCATCGAAAACGCGATAGGGGGAGCAGGTAATGACGTCATTGTTGGAAATCACGCAGACAATGTGCTCAAAGGCGGCGCCGGTAACGATGTTATTTACGGTGGGGCGGGCCAGGATCAATTGTGGGGAGGGCAAGGTAACGACATTTTTGTCTTCTCTGACCTGAATGACTCGCCTGTTCGGGCTCCTGATACAATTTGGGACTTTGAGTCAGGCAAGGACAAGATCGATCTGTCCTTCTTCAACCAAGGCGATAAAGGCAGTGATTTTATTCAGTTTGTCGATCATTTCAGCGGGCAGGCCGGTGAGGCGCTGGTGTCCTATGATACCCAAAGCAATCTGAGCGAACTGGCCTTCAACATCCATGGCGGTGCAAATCCAGACTTCCTGGTGCACATCGTCGGGCAGGCTGACGTCGCTGTTGACTTTATCGTATAAAACGGCAACGGTGGGCGATGATGCCCACCGTTTTGCATGGGCCAGCTATGTGTAAATCTATTCTTGTCGGAATAATATTCTTGTTTTCAGGAGCCTCTATGGCAAGCAGTCTGGTTTTACCTTCTGCCGAAACGCTATCCGGGCAGTGGACGGTCAGCGATAAATCAAAGTCCTGTGTTGTACAGCTCAACACGGAGGGTGTGGAATCGGCCGGCGGCTATAGCCTAAAATTTTTGTCTGATTGCACGCCCGACGTCTTGCCGCAAGAGCCAGTGGCGTGGCGTCCTGCACCCGATGGCATTGCATTGTTAGACAAGGAAGGGCTGACTGTACTTTTCTTCTCTCAGGAAGACGATCATTACCGCAGTCAAATCTGGGCCGAGACGGGAAAGATCCTGAAGAGAAATAACTAGCGGAAAACGCCGGCCTGACCCGGCGGTTATCCCACCTCACGCCACCCAGCCTCCGCCGTAACGGTGGGGGGCTTTTATGGGGAGGTCGGCAAGCCGTCGACGATGGTAATCATGGCTTCCGCTACGTGGCGCCGCTGTTGTTTCGCCAGCTGATAGGCCGGTGAATGGTAGCAGGCCAACGCGGTGGCGTAGTCGTCGAATTCGATCAGCACATGTTTCACAAACGCCGGGCCTTCCAACGTTTGCGCCTGTTCGCCGCGGGCGAGAAAACGGGCGTTGAACTGGCGAAACGCCTGAGGCGCCAAATCCATATAATGCTGATATTGCTGCGGATCTTTCACGGTGACATGGGCAATCCAGTAAGCGGGCATCTCAGGGCTCCTGTTGCAGAATGCGCTTAGCCAGCGCGGCGGCCTCGGTCAGGTGATCGATGACTTCTTGCCTGGCCTGTGTCGGATTGTTTTGTTCGATGGCGTGATAGATCCGCGTCATGCGCTCGAAACCGGCCAGCTGGCGCTCCGGGGTTTTCAGGGTCAGGGCGCGCAGGCGGCTGATGCGGCTATTCAGGCGTTGAACGATTTCCCAGGCGATGGCGTGATGGGCCACCTGGAAAATGGTTTCATAAAAGGCCTGCGACGCCTCAACGCGCTGAATATCGTCCTGCCCGGCCGAAGCCTGATTAATTGCAATTAATTTTTCATGCAGTTTCTTTTTATCTTCCGGCCCGGCTTTCAAAGCGCAGTCGTGAGCGGCATCCTGTTCAAGCAGCAGACGAATAGTATAAATCTGCTCGGCAATTTCCCAGGTCAGAATAGCGACAATCGGCCCTTTCTTGCCGAGTGTTTCAATGAGCCCCTCCGCTTCGAGATAACGGATCACCTCGCGCACCACGCTGCGGCTGACGCCCAGCTCCTCGCACAGGCTGCGTTCCACCAAACGATCGCCGGCCTGAAAATACCCTGAGATAATCGCCTGCCTAATTTTCGCCAATGCCAATTCGCGCAAGGTGACCGGTGCATTCTCAATCTTCAATGACGCCTGAACCATAATTGTCTCTATTTTTTGTGGATCATCATTAATCCGGATAACGACGCGTATTCCCGTTTGCCCGGTACTATTAACATCTTTCCAACCCGCAAAGCAACGGCGGCCGATTTCGCGCCGCATCGCTAAAACGGCGAATGTTGCAGCAGCTCACAAAATCGAAAGATAGCCTAAAAAAAACGCTTTTCGTTGCCGATACCCGCTGGCTCAACGGGTTCGGCACGGGCACCGGCCGCTGAGCGGAAGCGGTCGTGGCCGGCGTTTCGCCCCCGGCCAAAGTCCACGCAGATTTATTAATATTTTGATTAATATAGGTTATTTTCAATTTCCCTTTACCTTATTAGATGAAAATAAGAATACCGTATTATGGTATACCAAATTTTGACATGCCAATCTGCCCGATGTTATACCCTCGACTCGTGACATCTGATTAACATTTGGTTTACTTTTCGAGGTCCCTTATGCATCAAGACATCCGTAAGACTCTGGTTTCCACAGAAACCCTCTACGCCGACGGTGGCAAATCGGCGGGCAAACCGCTGGTGATGATCGCGGCGGCGGCGGTGATTAAAAACCCCTGGGCCGGTCAAGGCTTTGTTGAGGATCTGGCGCCAAAGATTCGAGAAATGGCGCCGGTGCTGGGTGAGCTGCTGACCGGTTTGATCCTCAAAGAGGCCGGCTCTGGCGAGCGGGTGGAAGCCTTCGGCAAAAGCGCGGTGGTGGGGCTGGGCGGTGAGTTGGAACACGCCTCGGCGCTGATTCACACGCTGCATTTCGGCAACCACTACCGCTCGGCGGTCAACGGTAAAAGCTATCTGGCGTTCAACAATACCCGCGGGCCGGCCAACGCGCCGATCCTGATCCCGATGATGGGGAAAAACGACGAAGGCAGCCGCGAGCACTACCTGACATTCCAGTTCAACATCAACGACGCGCCTTTCGACGACGAAATCGTCATCGCACTGGGCGCGGCGCTGGGGGGGCGGCCGCATCACCGTATCGGCAACCGTTATTTGGATCTGAAAGAGCTGGGCCATGATCAGAACAATCCGGCAGCTGTCTGAGCCCGCTCTGCGGGTAGGGTATCTGGAGGCCGGGCGTGGCGAGCCGCTGGTGTTGATCCACGGCGTAGGCATGAACGCGGAGGCCTGGTATCCCCAGCTCGATGCGCTTAGCGCGCACTTTCGGGTCATCGCCGTCGATATGCCGGGCCACGGCGAAAGCGAAGGCTTCGCCCACGCCGCGACGCTGGAGGATTACGTGCGCTGGATGTCGGCCTTCTTAAACACCCTGGATACGCCGAGCGTTGCGGTGGCGGGGCACTCGATGGGGGCGTTGATCACCGCCGGTTTGGCGATCGATTATCCGGAGCGGGTCAAACGCGCCGTGGTGATGAGCGGCGTGTTCCAGCGCTCGGCCCAGGCCAGTGCCGCGGTTGCGCAACGCGCCAGCGCGTTGGCCAGCGGCCAGACGCAGATCGACTCGCCGCTGAGCCGGTGGTTTGGCGCCGATCCCGCCGAACAGCGTCTGCGCCAGCAGGTGGGTGGCTGGTTGCAACAGGTGGACGTCACGGGCTACGCCCGCGCGTATCAGGCGTTTGCTACCGGCGATCGGGTGTATGCCCAGCGTTGGCACCTTATCCGCTGCCCGGTGTTGGTATTGACCGGCGAGCACGACGCCAACTCCAGCCCGGAGATGGCGCGGCAAATGGCGCAGGCCGCACCGAACGGGCGCGCGGTGATCATTGAGAACGCCAAACACATGGTCAGTCTGACCGATGCGCAACGCGTCAACGCGCTGATGCTCGATTTTCTGACCGCAGAGCAACCTTTGACTTTAGGAGCGGCAAATGGACGCGGATAAACGCAGGCAGTTGCGCGACGCTTTCGGCGCCTTTATGACCGGCGTCACCATTGTGACCTCGGTGGACAAGCAGGGGCGGCCGATTGGCTTCACCGCCAATTCGTTTTCTTCGGTGTCGCTGGATCCGGCGCTGCTGTTGGTGAGCATCGATAAACGTTCGGCAAACCTGGAACACTTTACCCAGTGCAGCCACTTCGCCATCAATATTCTGGCGGAACAGCAAAAAGAGGCTTCAACCATTTTTGCGCAAAAGAACGAAGACCGCTTTGCGCTGATCGATTGGCGCTGGAGCGCGTCGCGGGTGCCGCTGATCGAGAACAGTTCGGCGTGGTTCGACTGCTCGCTGCATCAGGTGGTGGATGCCGGCGACCATGCCATTTTGATCGGCCAGGTCGAAGGGTTCGAGTCCAACGCCACCGCCGGTCTGGGGTATTACCGCGGTGCCTATTTCACGCCGTATCAAAACGCGCAGTCGCTGATTGGCGGGCCGCAGGTGGTGGTGAGCGCGCTGATCGAGTTTGAAGGGCATGCCGTGATGGTACGGCAAAACGACGGCGGCTATCAGCTGCCGTCCAGCGCGGTGGAGAAACGCAGCGTCAGCGAAACGTTGGGAGATTTACTGCAGCAGTTGGGCATCAACGCCCATCCGGGTTTCGTCTATTCCGTCTATGACGACCGGCAGAAGCACCAGCAGCACATCGTTTTTCTGTGTGCGCTGCCGACCGACGCCGGCAGCCTGACGCCGCAGCTGAGCGCGGCGGAATGGTTCGATATGCCGACGCTGGCGCGGCTGCCGATCAAGGATCCGGCGCTGCGGTCGATGCTGGGCCGGTTCGTCAAAGAAAACGCCGTGGGCAATTACGGTATCTATTATGGCGATGAGCACAGCGGTGCCATCAAGCAATTCGCCGGTTGAGGCTGAACGGGAGAGTGTGATGAAACTGTCTTTATTCGTGCATATGGAACGAACGTTACCCGAAGAGTCGCAGGAAAAGCTCTACCAGGAGATGATCGAACTCTGTGAAATCGCCGATCGCGGCGGCATGCACGCCATCTGGACCGGTGAGCACCACGGCATGAATTTCACCATCGCGCCGAATCCGTTCATCAATCTGGCGGACATTGCCCGGCGCACCTCCAGGGTGCGGCTCGGCACCGGCACCATCATTGCGCCGTTCAACCACCCGATCCGTCTGGCGGGCGAGGCGGCGATGACCGACATCATCACCGGCGGCAGGCTGGAGCTGGGTATCGCGCGTGGCGCCTATTCCTATGAATACGAACGGCTGATGCCCGGTTTGACCGCCTGGGATGCGGGGCAGCGCATGCGCGAGCTGATCCCGGCGGTAAAAAAACTCTGGCAGGGCGACTATGCCCATCAGGGGGAATACTGGTCGTTCCCGGCGACCACCTCCTCGCCGCTGCCGAAACAGCAGCCGCATCCGCCGATTTGGGTGGCGGCGCGCGATCCCAACAGCCACGAATTTGCGGTGCAAAACGGCTGCAACGTTCAGGTGACGCCGCTGCATCAGGGGGAAGAGGAGATCGTGCGGCTGGTGACCTGTTTCAACGAGGCGCGTGCACGCTTCGCCGCCGAGCAGCCGCTGAAGATCATGCTGTTGCAGCATGGCTATGTGGCGGAAGACGAGGCGGACGCCCGCCTGGCGGCGGAAGAGCTCAACCGTTTCTACCACTACTTCGGCGCCTGGTTCAAGAACCAGCGGCCGGTGCGGCAAGGGCTGATTCAGCCGCTGAGCGATGAAGAGATCGCCGCCAATACCTATTATTCCGCCGAGATGATGCGCACTAACCTGGCTATCGGTACCGCCAATGAGGTCATTACGCGGCTGAAAAAATATGAGGCGCTGGGTTATGACGAGTTTGCGTTGTGGATTGACAGCGGCATGAGCTTTGCACGTAAAAAGGCCTCTCTGGAGCGGTTCATTCGCTGCGTGATGCCGGAATTTCACTGACGGAGGCGCTGATGGAATCATTCAAACTCTACATCGACGGCCGGTTTGACGCCGGTTCGGCGACCTTCGCCTCGCTCAACCCGGCGACCGGTGAACCCTGGGCGCAGGTGGCGGAAGCCCGCGCCCAGGATGTGGATCGCGCCGTTGCCGCGGCGCACCGGGCGTTTCAGGGATCCGAATGGCGCGATATGACCGCCGGCGCGCGCGGCAAGCTGTTGTTGCGGCTGGCCGATTTGCTGGAGCAACACGCTCCCGAGCTGGCGCGGCTGGAGACGCTGGATACCGGCAAGATCATCCGGGAAACCCAGGCGCAGATCGCTTATGTGGCGGAATACTACCGGTATTACGCCGGCCTGGCCGACAAGATGGAAGGCAGCGTGCTGGCGATCGACAAACCTGACATGGAAACCTGGGTGCGGCGAGAACCGATCGGGGTGGTGGCGGCGATCGTGCCCTGGAATAGCCAGCTGTTTCTTGCGGCGGTGAAAATCGGCCCGGCGATCGCCGCCGGCTGCACGCTGGTGGTCAAAGCGGCGGAAACCGCGCCGGCGCCGCTGCTGGCGTTCGCCAGGCTGATAGACGAGGCCGGTTTTCCACGCGGCGTATGCAATGTGATCACCGGCTTTGCCGCCGACTGCGGCGCGGTGCTGACGGCGCATCCGCAGGTAGACCACATCGCCTTTACCGGCGGCGCGGAAACCGCGAAGCACATCGTTCGCGGCAGTGCGGAAAACCTCGCCAGCACCTCGCTGGAGCTGGGCGGGAAATCGCCGTTTATCGTCTTCGACGATGCGGATCTGACCAGCGCGGCGAATGCGCAGGTGGCGGCCATTTTCGCCGCGTCGGGCCAGAGCTGCGTAGCCGGTTCGCGCCTGTTGGTGGCAGAAAGCATCAAAGACGCGTTTTTGGCCCGGCTGACGGAGAAGGTGCGCAGTATTCGCATCGGGCCGCCGGATCGCCCGGACACCCAGTTCGGGCCGCTTTGTACCCGGCAGCAGCAAGAGCGGATCGCCGCCATCGTCAGCCGCTCGCTGGAGCAGGGGGCGAAACTGGTGGTTGGCCACGCGGCGATCGATTCACCGGGCTTTTATTACCCGCCGACGATCGTCGACTGCAGTGCGCAACCCGACGCCGAGTGCGTAAAGCAAGAGCTGTTCGGCCCGGTGCTGTCGGTGTTGACCTTCAGGGACGAAGCGGAGGCGATTCAGCTTGCCAATGATTCAGCCTATGGCCTGGCGGCCGGCATTTTCACGCAGAACCTGACGCGTGCGCATCGGGTGACCCGACGCCTGCGGGTGGGCGTGGTGTGGCTGAATACCTATCGGGCGGTATCGCCGCTGGCGCCGTTCGGCGGTTACGGCAAGTCGGGGTTTGGCCGCGAGGGCGGGATTGACGCCGCGCTGGAATACACCACCAGCAAGACGGTGTGGCTGCGCACCAGTGACGATCCGATAGACGATCCCTTCGTCATGCGCTGAGTCAGCGTAATCAGGCGCGATCTCAGGTCGCGCCGGCAGCCCTGTTTTCATCGCGTTGATACAGGCGACCGCAATGTCGCCGGGGCAAACGCACGCTTTTTTCGACGTATTCGCACCCTACACGCTGTAAAAAAATAAGAATCCACGTTAACCGGGGGATATATGAATTCTCAGCCAGAGCAGACCGCGTTTATTGAAGACAAGTCGATCGATTTTGTTCCCGCCGCGGAGCGTCACGGCCATGCCCGCAGCCTGTTTACCCTGTGGTTTTGCACCAACATTGCGCCGCTGGCGGTGGTGACCGGGGCCATCTCCACGCAGACGTTTCATCTCGATATTCTCTCGGCGCTGAGCGCGATTGTCGCCGGCCACCTGTTCGGGGGCATTTTTCTGGCGCTGACCTCGGCCCAGGGTCCGCAGGTCGGGATACCGCAAATGGTGCAGAGCCGGGCGCAGTTCGGCCGCTATGGTTCGCTGTTGGTGATCGTGTTCACCACGGTGATCTATCTGGGGTTCTTTATTTCCAACATCACGCTTTCTGGCAAGGTCATCCATAACGTCATCCCGTCATTGAGCATGGGCGTGGCGACGGTGATTGGCGCGGTGCTGGCGACGCTGATCGGGGTGGTGGGCTACCGTTTCATCCACAAGATCAACAAAATCGGCGCCTGGGTGATGGGCAGCGCGCTGATTCTCGGGTTGGTATTGATGTTTTCTCAACCGCTGCCGGCGGATTTTTGGCAGCGGGGATCGTTCAGCATTGCCGGTTGGTTCGCCACATTCTGCATCGGCGCCGTCTGGCAAATCAGTTTCTCTCCCTACACGTCAGACTATTCGCGTTACCTGCCGGCGGAAGTCGGCATTGCCAAACCCTTCCTGTATACCTATCTGGGCGCCTGCAGCGGTACCATTTTAGCCTTCGTGTTCGGTATGGTGGCGGTCAATCTGGTCGCCGGCAGCGACGATGCCATGGAGGCGGTACGCCAGGCGACGGGAGGGTTGGGGCCGGTGCTGATGGTGCTGTTTCTGATCAACATCATCTGCCATAACTCGATGAATTTGTACGGTGCGGTGCTCTCGTTGATTACCGCCGTACAAACCTTCTTGCCGCAGTGGATGCCTAATGCGCGGATACGTACGCTGTTCTCGGCATTGATTTTGCTGGGATCGGTATGGGTGGCGTTGGTTGCCTCGGCCAACTTTGTACATCTGTTCCTGAACCTGATCTTTGCCTTGATCTCAGTGCTGATCCCGTGGTGCATGATCAACCTGATCGATTTTTACCTGCTTAACCGCCAACGCTATGACATTTCGGCCATTTTCAGCGCCGACGGCGGGCGCTACGGCCTGCTTAACACCCGCGCGCTCGGCGTTTATTTCGGCGGTATTGCGGTGCAGGTGCCTTTTGTTGAGAACGCGTTCTTCTCCGGCCCTTACGCCAATCTAATCCCGGGCGCAGACATTTCCTGGGTGATCAGCATGGTGCTGACCGGCATCGCTTACCCACTGTGTTGTTCACGACGGGCTAACTGGGCGGTGCAATTATAACTCTCGAGCCTCGCCGGCCAGCATAAAAGGCCGGTTTGAGGGATGTGATAAAGTAATATTTAGAACAGGATGTTTCTAATTTTTTAATTTATTAAATTAGATAATAATCATATGAAATGGCTAAATGGATTTGGGCTAACTTATGATTGTTATATTAATGTTGCTGCTCATGGTGTTTTATATATCTCTAGCTTATGAGTTTAGAAGAATGAAAAAGCGAAGAATATATGCCTGGTATAAAAGGAAAAGGAAGAAGTCGGTTAAGCGATTTATCAACATGCTCTTATTTAAATAATTTTCCGGAGCAAGCTTTACAGGGATAACATGATTTTCTGAGACATATCTTTTCCCGATGATTGTTTGTCTTGCTGCGTTTATATCGCGTCGGACTGGCATCGCCGCAACATCAGCCTGCGGGGAACAGCCGCTGCTGCCAATCCGTCAGTTGCGTCAGTGTCATCGGCTTGGCGGCAATGAGTGCGCGATCTTCCAAGGCAATTTCTCGGGCGCGCTGCAACGATTCGGTGCTGAGGCGCTGCAGGCTTTGCCGCAGCGCCTGTTGTATTTGCGCCAGCTCGCCAGCGCCAACGTGCGCCAGCTCATGGTGCATCTGCAGTAAGAATTCGTCGGTCAACTGCCGCAGCTGTTCAACGTTGAACGTCGGGGATTGCAGCGCGAACAGCAGGCCCTCGGCATCGGCACAGCGGTGGAAGGCGCATTGCACCACATAGCCCACGTTGCGATCCACGCGCAACCGCTGAAAATAACGCGGGGCGTAAAGCTGAGCCAGCACGCGCAGCGCCCAACGCCCTTCGGCTTCGCCGTTCGGCAGCGGGTAAAACTGCAGTAAGGCGCTTTCGGCACCGCTTTCCGTCAGCGTAATGGGGCGATGATGGTGATGTGTCGGCAGCGGCGGCTCCGCGGCCACGGAATAGGGGAAGCCGTACAGCAGGTGCGACAGCTGCCGTTTCAACTCGCCATCGCCGCCGATCAAGGTGGCATGCCATTGCGCCGCTGCGGTTGGCGCGCTGAGCGCCGCCGGCAACTGGGCTAGCAGACGGCGAATGGCAATATCGTTTTGCGCTTTCCGCTGCGTATGGTGCAGGTTTCTCGCCGCCTCGTTGAGCACGGCCGGCGACAACACCGCCAGCGCCCGGTTTACTACGCTCAGCCCATGGCAGATCAGCGCGTGGCTGCCCGCCAACTGCAGCAGCCACACGCCCTGGTGGCGTTCGAAGCTTAAATGTCCCTCCCGATGCGCCAGTTCGGCCGCCCCGGCGCGCAGCGCCGCCTGTATGCCGCAGGCCTGTTCATCGCTGAAGGGGCTGGACGGCGCCGGCCGCAGCAACAGCACCGGCTGCGCTTCGCCAGGGAGCAGATGCCGCAGCGGCGCCAGGCCGGAAGGCAAAGTCGGACTCGGCAGCGCCGCCGAGGCGGTGAAAAAGCGAAAAGATTCCGCTGCGGGCGTCAGCGCGGCGCCGACGAAGGGGCCAAGCGCCAGCGGCAGCCCTTGAATTACACGGGTTTCGCCGCCGCCATCGGGCCGCACGGCCAGGCGGCGGCGCGGCGCGCTAATCAGCGCCGCAATATGCCGTGGCCAATCGTCGTTCGGCTCCGCCGGCGGCAACCCAAACGCTCTGGCGCGCAGCTGATCGAGCGGCGCCAAACGGTGGAGATCGCGATTGGCCAGCCGTTCGTAATGCGCAAGCTGAGCCGGTGCCAGCACCTGCAGCGCCTGCAGCCACGCCAACAACGCGCTTTCGATGTGGGCAGCTTCAGTGGCTGAACCGTGATTGACGGTAAAGATAAAACTCAGCAGCGCGTTGTTCTCGCTGCAGCGCGAATAATCAAGCCGAACCGCATCGCACCATGCCTGAGCGCGCAGCCGCGCCAGCAGCCCGCCGGGGGCTTCGTCCAGCAGCAGGCGCTCCAGCCGCCGCAGCCAACCGCGCGCATGGGAGCGCGACAGGGCAAACACCAGTCTCAGTTGCGGCGTGCCGGGAAGAGACAGAGTGTAATCTTTCGCAGCGGTCAGCGGCGGTGAGGCTTTGTGCGGTATGGCGCTGCCCGATGGCAAGCGGCTGCCGTAACGCTGGGCCAGAACATGCAGCTGCGCCAGCGATTGTGGGCCTTGCAGCCACAGCGTCAGGTTTGGCGCGCGAAAATAGCGCCGGTGAAACTGCCGCAGCGCCTGCTGCAGGGCGGAAATGTCGTTGCCGAAAGCGGCGCGGCTGCCGATATGAAAGCGGTGCATGGCGTCCAGGCCGGCGAACATCTGCCGCTGTGCGGCTTCGCAGCGGGTTTCCACCTCGGCGCGCAGCAGGCGGTATTCGGCGTCGATGACCTCAACCTCCTGTGCGATCGCCTCGGCCGCCAGCTGTGGGGCGGCGAGCATATCGCTCAGCCGCGCCAGCCCCTGCGCCAAATGATCGGCGCCCACCTCGAAGAAAAACGCGGTTTGCGTCGCCTGAGTGGTGGCATTCAGTCGGCCGCCCACCGACGGTACCCAGCCCATCAGACTATCTTGCGCGCTGAAGTTCGCGCTGCCGCGAAACAACATATGCTCCAGCAGATGCGCCAGGCCCGGCCAGGCGGTGGGCGCCTGAAAACTGCCCGCTTCAATGCGCACCAGCGCGGCGGCGCTAGCGGCGGCAGGATCGCTTATCGCCTTGACGGCCAAACCGTTGTCGAGCTGCCAGGAGGTGCCGGCGAGTGCCATCGTCAACCCTTGAAAATCAGACGGGAGTTGGTTTGATTGCGAAAACGCAGCTGATCGATACCGATCTGCGAACGATTCGCCGCTTCCCGCGCCGCCAGAATGGTGCCGTGGTGCGGCGATTTGCCGCATACCGGGTCGGCGTTGTCGGCGTTGCCGGTCAGCATGAACGCCTGGCAGCGGCAGCCACCGTAGTCTTTCTCTTTCTCCGAGCAGGAACGGCAGGGCTCCGGCATCCAGTCATAGCCGCGATAGCGGTTAAAACCGAACGAGTGGTACCAGATATGCTGCAGATCGTGCTCCAGCACCGACGGGAAGGCGATTGGCAACTGACGGGCGCTATGACAGGGTAACGCCATGCCTTCCGGCGTTACGCTCATGAAGATCGCACCCCAGCCGCCCATGCAGCCTTTGGGGCGCTCCTCGTAGTAGTCCGGCGTGACGAACAGCAGGTTGGCCAGCTTGCCGTCGGCGGCCATGCGTTCGCGGTAGCGTTTTACCACCGCTTCCGCGTCGGCGATCTGCTCGCGGGTCGGCAGCAGGCCCTCGCGGTTGAGGTGTGCCCAGCCGTAGAACTGGCAGGTCGCCAGCTCGACGTCGTCGGCGTCCAGCTGGATCGCCAGTTCGATAATGCGGTCGATCTGACCGATATTGTGGCGATGCAACACGAAGTTGAGCACCATCGGATAGCCGAGCGCCTTGACCGCCCTGGCCATGGCCAGCTTCTGCTGAAACGCCTTGGCGGAGCCCGCCAGCGCGGCGTTCAGCGTTTCGTCGCTGGCCTGAAAACTGATCTGGATATGGTCCAGCCCGGCGTCGGCGAAGGTCTGCAGCTTCTTCTCTGTCAGGCCGATGCCGGAAGTGATCAGGTTGGTGTAAAAGCCGAGATCGCGCGCGGCGGCGATCAGCTCGGGCAGGTCTTTACGCACCAGCGGCTCGCCGCCGGAAAAACCGAGCTGCACGCTGCCCATCGCCCGCGCCTGGCGAAACACCTCAATCCACTGCGCGGTGGTCAGCTCTTTTTCCTGCGCGGCAAAATCGAGCGGGTTGGAGCAATAGGGGCACTGCAGCGGGCAGCGGTAGGTCAGCTCCGCCAGCAGCCAGAGCGGCGGGTTCACCGCCGGCGCGCGTGCTTCAGTCACGGAAGGTCACCCATTTTTGTTCGTAGGCGCGCTGGAAAAACTCCAGCACGTCATCCGCCAACCCCTCGGCGCCGGGAAAGCGGGCGTTCAGCTGCGCGATGATGCCGTTCAGCGTGGTGTGGCCATCGACCAGCTGCAAGATGGCGGCGGCGCTGTCGTTCAGCTTGGCCATGCCTTCCGGGTAGAGGATCACGTGGCTGTTTTGCACTTGCTCCCATTGCAGGCGGTAGCCGCGGCGGAAGACCGGGGTGTGTTCAGGGTTCAGCGTCATTACACCAGCCTCTGGTTGTGCCATACCCGCGCGGCGGTCACGCTGTGATAAGGCGGGCGGTTCAGGGTGTAGGCCATGCTCATGGCGTCCAGCATGCTCCACAGAATATCCAGTTTGAACTGCAGGATCTCCAGCATGCGCTGCTGCTTTTCAACGGTGTCGCAATAGTCCAGTGCGAGCGCCAGGCCGTGTTCCACATCGCGGTTGGCCTGGCCGAGGCGGCTGCGGAAATAGTCGTAGCCGGCGGCGTCGATCCACGGATAGTGCTGCGGCCAGCTGTCGAGGCGCGATTGATGGATTTGCGGCGCGAACAGTTCGGTCAGCGAGCTGCAGGCCGCTTCCTGCCAGCAGGCGCGGCGCGCGAAATTGACGTAGGCGTCCACCGCAAAGCGCACGCCCGGCAGCACCAACGCTTCAGAGAGCAGGGCGTCGCGCTGCAGCCCGACGGCTTCGCCCAGGCGCAGCCAGGCTTCGATGCCGCCTTCGCTGCCGCCGTAGCCATCGTGATCCAGGATGCGCTGCACCCATTTGCGGCGGGTTTCCGGCTGCGGGCAGTTAGCCATGATCGCCGCGTCTTTGATCGGAATGCTGGTCTGGTAGTAGAACCGGTTGGCCACCCAGCCCTGGATCTGCTCGCGGGTTGCTTCACCGTTGTGCATCGCGATGTGGTACGGGTGGTGGATATGGTAATAAGCGCCTTTGGCGCGCAGCGCCGCTTCAAATGCCGGCGGAGTCAGGGGCAGTGGTTGCGTCATGGCGGTTCCCTACAGTTCGATATTCATGCCGTCCCAGCTCACTTCAATGCCGGCGGCGGTCAGGCTTTGCCGCTCTGCCGAGTCTTCATTGAGGATTGGGTTGGTATTGTTAATGTGGATCAGGATTTTGCGCCTGGCGGGCAAGGTGGCGAGCAGGGCCGCCAGCCCGTGTTCTTCCGCCAACGCCAGATGCCCCATGTCTTTGCCGGTATTGCGGCCCACGCCGGCGTTGGCCAGCTCGTTGTCGCGCCACAGCGTGCCGTCGATCAGCAGGCAGCCCGCGCGGCGCAGCCACGGCATCAGCGCCTCGTCCGGCTCACCCAGGCCCGGTGCGTACAGCAGCCCGACCCCGCGCGCGGTATCTTCGATAAACAGCGCCACGTTGTGGCCCGGCAGCGGGCGATCGCGGTACGGCGAATAGGGCGGCGCGTTGCTGAGTAGCGGAATGGCGGTAAAGCGCACGGTCGGACAGACCGCCGTGTGGAACGGCTCCCCGGGCGTCACCGGGTGGTGAATCAGCCCGCCGTTCCAGTGGGAGAGCATGGGAAACACCGGGAAGCCGGTGCTGAGATCGTCATGCACTTCAGGCGTGCACCAGACGTGATGCGGGCAGCCCTCGCGCAAATTGAGCAAGCCCGCGCTGTGATCGATCTGGCTGTCGGTCAACACGATCGCGCCGATACCGGTGCCGCGCAGCACATCGGGATTATTCAATTCGGGCGAGGCCAGCAGCTGATGGCAAATGTCCGGGGAAACGTTGCACAGTACCCAGTTTTTACCGTCGTCGCTGACGGCGATGGAAGACTGGGTGCGGCGCGTGGCGTTGATGCTGTGGTCGCGAACGCCCCGGCAGTTGTCGCAGTTGCAATTCCACTGGGGAAAGCCGCCGCCTGCTGCTGAGCCGAGAACTTTTATCTGCATGTCTAAACCAGAAAGAGAGGGAAAGAAATGCCCGCGCGAAAGGCGGGCAGACGGGCGATTAACGGTTGGAAATGTACAGCGTCACTTCCAGACCCAGACGCAGGTCAACAAATTCAGGTTTAGTCCAGGTAGTCATAGCGGTGCTCCTTAGCATGCATCGTAATAGTTCGAGCCCAATGAGAAACATTCGCATTCGGCCGGCCCAATGTTGGCGAAATGTGACGGAGATCGCAACCTTTAAAGCGTAACCGGGTTATTCGCCCCAGGTGGTGGCGAGCACGTTCAGCCAGTTGCGCCAGGTCAGCTTCTCCAGCAGCCGGTTATCGAACCCGGCCTGTGCCAGCGCTTGCGTCAGCAGCGGCAGGCCGCCGACATCTGCCAACGGGTGCGGTACGTTGACCCCGTCAAAATCAGAGCCAAATCCCACGCGATCTTCACCAAGTTTAGCGATCAAATACTCAACGTGTTTAACAATTTCTGTTAAGCCAGTCGTTGCACTGTCACGTTTGCCGTCCGCACGCAGGAAGGCGGTACCGAAATTGACGCCGACCATCCCGCCGCTCTGAGCGATGGCGTCCAGCTGTGCGTCGGTCAGGTTACGCGGTTGCGGGCAGAGGGCGTGGGCGTTGGAGTGGGTGGCGACCAGCGGCGCGCGGCTCAGCTCGGCGGTTTGCCAGAAGGTTTTCTCGTTCATGTGCGAGACGTCTATCATGATGCGGCGGCGGTTGCAGGCGCGGATCAGCGCCTCGCCGGCCGGCGTCAGGCCGGGGCCGGTATCGGGTGAGCCGGGGAACGGCCCGCTGACGCCGGTGCCGAAGGCGTTCGGCAGATTCCAGAAGGGCCCGATGCTGCGCACGCCCAGCCGGTAGAAGGCCTCCAGCTGCGTCAGCTCCGCATCGATCATGCCGGCGCCTTCAATATGCAGCACCGCGGCGATTTGTCGGTTGAGACGACACTGTTCTATCTCGGTGGCGGTGCGACAGATGCGCAGCTGCCCCTGAGAAGCCTGCTCCAGCTGCTGCAGGATGGCGATTTGCCGTTCGGCGATCGCCAGCGGATCGAAGGTGGCCTGCGCCTCGTCCTGCGTTTGGTGGCGCATCTGGGCGATATAGCTGACCGGGGGAATAAATACCGCGAACAGCCCGCCGAAAAATCCGCCGCGCCGCATGCGGGCGAAATCGAGGTGGCCCGGCGTGACGCGGGAATAGAAGGCGGTGGCCGGATCGTCGTCATGCTGCAGCCACAGGTTGAGCAGCAGGTCGTTATGGCCGTCGAACACCGGCCAGAGAGGGGGAAGTGTCATGGGCGCTTCACTGAGTCAGGCATCGTGAACGCTATGTTCTCCCATCGCGCGAGGGGGAACAACCCTCAGGCTATGGGGGCTTTGCCGTCGGCTGGATCACTCGCCGTCAGCAGGGTAAATTTTAGTGACATTGTCACTCTGCGTGAAGCGGTTCCTGCACGCGTTGGCGGCAGACCGTCAGCAGTAGCTGGCGCAGCCAGCGGTGATCTACCTCGGCGTCTAGGCGCGGATGCCACATTTGCGACACGGTGATGGGCGGCGTTTTCACCGGCAGCTCGAAGACGCGCAGCGGGCCGCCCGCCGGTTGCGCATGCAGGAACGAGGCGGGCAGCAACGCCAGCAGGTTCGAGGCTTGCGCCACCGCCAGCGCGGCCGGAAAGCTCGGCACCACGGCGGCGATATGGCGTGCCAGCCCCAGCTCCGCCAGCGCGGCATCTACCGGCCCGAGGATGCGCCCGCTGCGCGAGGCCACCACGTGGCCGCAGGCGGCGTAGTCGGCGGCGCCGATCTCCGGCTGTTGCGCCAGCGGGTGTGAGGCTCTCATCACGCCGACGAAGCGATCGCGGAACAGCGCCTGCAGGCGGATTTCCGGGCCCATGTCACCCAGCACGCCAATCTCCAGATCGACCAGCCCTTCACGCAGGGGGCGGTCGCTTTTCTCCGGCTTGGGCGCAAAGCGCAGTCGCACCCGCGGCGCCTGTTCGGCCGCGGCGGCGATCAGCGCCGGGCCAAAGGCTTCGACGAAGCCGTCGTTAGCACGTAGCGTAAAGGTCCGATCCAGCACGGCGGGATCCAATGCCCCCTGCGCCGGGCGCAACACCGCGCGCGCTTCGAACGCCGCGTGCCGCGCCCGCTCGCGCAGCGTTTCGGCATAGGGCGTCAGCACCATATGGCGGCCAGCGCGCACCAGCAGGGGATCGCCGGTGGCCGCGCGCAGCCGGCTGAGGGTGCGGCTCATCGCCGAGGCGCTTAAACCGAGACGCCGTGCGGCGCCGACGACGCTGCCCGCCGTCAGCAGCGCGTCGAGTGCGATCAACAGGTTGAAATCCGGATCGGTCATGCGTGGGTGTCCTGTGGTGCTGGAAATGGGGGAAGGCGTTTGCTGCAGTATATCAGCGTAAACGCTGCGTCTCCTGCGATTGATGAGCAATAAAAAAGCCGATAACGGAGGTTATCGGCTTGGGTGGCAGGCTGCGCGGCGTTACGCCGGCAGCTGCTGGGCGGTTTTCTCGACCAGCGCCAGCAACAGCTTGATGTCTTCCAGCGTCACGATCGGGTTCAGCAGCGTCATCTTCAGGCAGGTCACGCCATCGAACTCGGTCACGCCGACGTTGGCGCGGCCCGATTCCAGCAGGGCGTCGCCGATGCGCTGGTTGAACAGCGCGACGGCCGCGTCGCCGTTCGCCGCCAGCTGCGCCGGACGGTAGCGGAACAGCACGCTGGCCAGCTGCGGCTGCATCACCAGTTCCAGCGATTCCTGATCGGCGATGTAACGCGCCACCTGCTGCGCCAGCGTCACGCCATGATCGATGATCTCGGCGTATTGCTTCTGCCCCAGCGCTTCCAGCCCCATCCACAGCTTCAACGCATCGAAGCGGCGGGTGGTCTGCAGCGATTTGGACACCAGGTTTGGCACGCCTTGCGCTTCGTCGAACTCGGAGTTCAGGTAGGCCGCCTGATAGCGCATCAGCTCATAGTGGCGCTCGTCTTTCAGCAAGAAGGCCCCGCAGCTGATGGTCTGGAAGAACTGCTTGTGGAAGTCCAGGGTAATGGAGTCCACCAGTTCCAGGCCGTCCAGGTAGTCGCGGTACTGCTCGGAAAGCAGCAGCGCGCCGCCCCAGGCCGCATCCACGTGTACCCAAATCTGCTGCTGCGCCGCCAGCCGCGCGATGTCGCGCAGCGGGTCAATGGCACCGGCGTCGGTGGTGCCGGCGGTGGCGACAATCGCCATCACCTGCTCGCCGTTGGCCTTGGCCTGCGCCAGTTTTTCCGCCAGGTCGTTCACGTCCATACGGGCGAAGCGATCGGTTTTCACCAGGGTGACGGACTGATAGCCGAGGCCCATCAGCGCCATGTTCTTCTGCACCGAGAAGTGGGCGTTTTCAGAACAGAACACCTTCAGCTTGCGCAGATCGCCCACCAGGCCGTCCTGCTGCACGGAGTGGCCCTGACGCGCGAAGAACGCATCGCGCGCCAGCATCAGCCCCATCAGGTTGCTCTGGGTGCCGCCGCTGGTGAACACCCCGGCGTCGCCAGGCTGGTAACCGACCTGGGCACGCAGCCACTCGATCAGCTTCATTTCGATCAGCGTGGCCGACGGGCTTTGATCCCAGGAATCCATGCTCTGGTTGGTGGCGTTGATCAGCACTTCGGCGGCCTGGCTAATTACCAGGCTCGGGCAGTGCAGGTGCGCCACGCACTGCGGGTGGTGCACCGACAGGCTGTCTTTCAAAAAGTACTCGATGGCGCGATCGATCGCCGCCTGGTTGCCCAGGCCTTGCGGGGTGAAGTCGAGCTTGATGCGCTCGCGCAGTTCGGCCACGCTTTTGCCCTGATACATCTCGGGCTGTTGCAGCCACTGCACGACGGCTTCACTGCTCTGCGTGATCGCCTGACGGTAAGCCTCGGCGCTGTGCGCCGAGGAAGCCAGAATCGGGTTTAACTTGGACATCGCGGTTATTCGCTCCAATCAGACTGGCTTGACGCCGGCGGCCAACAGCGCCTGCTCAAATTTATCCAGGAAAATACCCAGCTCATCATTGGTGATCAGCAGCGAAGGCAGCAGACGTAGTACGCAGCCGTTGCGCCCGCCGCGCTCCAGGATCAGGCCGGATTCGAAGCATTTCTTCTGCAGCAGCGCAGACAGTTCGCCATCGGCCGGGTAGCAGCCCATGTGATCCTGCGCTTCGTTCGGCTTGACGATCTCGATGCCGATCATCAGGCCCAGACCGCGGACGTGACCGATCACCGGATAACGTTTCTGCAGCTCGGCCAGTTTGCCTTTCAGCCATTCGCCCTGAGCGGCCACTTTGTCGGCGACCTTGTGCTCTTTCAGGTATTGCAGGGTGGTCAGGCCGGTGGCCATCGCCAGCTGGTTGCCGCGGAAGGTGCCGGTGTGGTGACCCGGTTCCCAGGCGTCAAACTCTTTCTTGATGCCCAGTACCGCGAGCGGCAAGCCGCCGCCGACCGCTTTCGACATCACGATGATGTCCGGCTCGATGCCGGCGTGTTCGAAGGCGAACAGCTTGCCCGTACGGGCGAAACCGGCCTGAACTTCGTCGATGATCAGCAGAATGCCATGCTCCTGCGTCACTTTGCGGATGCGCTGCAGCCACTCGGCCGGTGCCGGGTTAACGCCGCCTTCGCCCTGAACGGCTTCCAGGATCACCGCCGCCGGTTTACGCACGCCGCTTTCCACGTCGTTGATCAGGTTGTCGAAGTAGTAGGTCAGCGCCTTGACGCCGGCTTCGCCGCCGATGCCCAGCGGGCAGCGGTATTCATGCGGATAAGGCATGAACTGCACTTCCGGCATCATGCCGTTGATCGCCGCCTTCGGCGACAGGTTGCCGGTGACCGACAGCGCGCCGTGGGTCATGCCGTGATAACCGCCGGAGAAGCTGATCACGCCGGAACGGCCGGTGTGCTTTTTCGCCAGCTTCAGCGCGGCTTCCACCGCATCGGCACCGGACGGGCCGCAGAACTGCAGGCAATAGGCTTTGCCTTCGCCCGGCAACAGAGAGAGCAGGTAATCGGAGAAACGATCTTTTAACGGGGTCGTGAGATCGAGAGTATGTAACGGCAAGCCGCTGGTAATGACATTTTGGATGCTTTGCAGGACGTCGGGGTGATTATGTCCAAGAGCCAACGTTCCCGCCCCGGCCAGGCAATCAAGATATTGATTATTCTCAACATCAGTGATCCAAACGCCCTGGGCTTTCGCAATTGCCAACGGCAATTTGCGCGGATAACTCCTAACATTCGACTCAAATTCGGCTTGGCGCGCCAAATAGGTTTCATTGTTTCCGTTTAATGAGTTTGCAACTAAAGTATCAATACGGACTTTATCCGTCATCATATCTCTCCTACAACCGAAGGTCTCAACACGCTCCGATTGAATTAATGAATTAGAAAAGTAACTGCCTTGTGAAAAGCGCGACCAATATATGGCTTTTTCGCCTGGGACTCAATAGCCGATTTTGTTTTGAATTGTTTAGTTTTTTCTTAGGCTCATCAATATGTTGTTGATTTATTGACCGTTGGTTTTGCCGGTAAAAAACAACATATCGTTAACATGGCACAAAAATCCTTTCCGTCGCCAACCTGCAGGCGGCTTTAATACGCTTATTAATAAGGTGAATTTCCGTTTAATAACATAAATAGGAATTAACGGCTTATTTTTATCTATTCACCACCTTAAGTCCTATAGCGTTTATATACACAAAATTTGTGATGAATATAAATGGCCAAGCGTTAAAAGCGCAGCATCCAGATCGGTGATTTCTCTCAGATTTCACGTAGCGCGATCAAAAAAGCGCGATTTTTACGCAGCGCCGGCCGGGTTCTCCGGCGCTGTTGCCGTTAACGTTGCCGTAACCAGGCGTGGTAGCGCTGCAGGATGCGGCGGGTACGCCACTGATCGACGAGCAGCGTGAACAGCGGGGAGTAGCGCACGCTGCGTGGCCGATTGTCACTCAGCGCTCGCATCCGGCGCTTGACCAACGCCATGCGGGCGAGCGACGCCATCGCTTTGCTGCGCCAGGTGACCGGGGCAGGCAGCGCATGGGGGGCCGCCCCGGTTTGCCAGCGCCGCGGCAGATCGGGCACTTCCGCCATGGCGGTGGCGATGCCGGCAACCGCGACGCCGCTGTCCAGCACCTGCTGCGCTACTGAAGGACGGGCGATGCCGCCGGTGGTCATCACCGGCATGCGGGCCACCGCGGCAAGATCGCGGGCGAAGGACAGAAAATAGGCTTCTCGCGCCAGGGTGCGGCCGTCCGCCGTTTCGCCTTGCATCGCCGGGCTTTCGTAGCTGCCGCCCGACAGTTCGATCAGATCGACAGGCAGATCGTTCAGCATCAGCACCACCTGGCGCGCATCGTCCGATGAAAAACCGCCACGCTGAAAATCGGCGGAGTTGAGTTTGACCGCCACGCAAAAGCCCGGCGAGACGCGCTCGCGCACCGCACGCACCACCTCCAGCAGCAGGCGGGCGCGGTTCGCCAACTCGCCGCCCCAGCGATCGTTGCGTTGGTTGGTCAGCGGCGAGAGAAACTGGGAAATCAGGTAGCCGTGCGCCGCGTGGATCTCCACGCCGGTAAAACCGGCCCGTTCTGCAGCGTGCGCGCTGGCGGCGAAGCGCGCGATAACCTCGGCGATCTGCGCTTCATCCATCGCCTGCGGCTGGGCAAACAGTTTGCTGTGCTTGCCCATCGCCAGCGGGATGGCGGAGGGCGCCCATGCGTTGCCGCCCATGTTCGCCATCACCTGCCGGCCCGGGTGGTTAAGCTGCATCCACACCTGCGCGCCGCCCTGGCGCGCGGCCTTGGCCCAGGTTTCGAACGGGGCGAGCGGCGTGTCTTGTTCCAGCACCACGCCGCCGGGGCCGGTCATGGCGCGGCCGTCGATCATCACGTTGCCGGTGATGATCAAGCCGGCGCCGCCTTCGGCCCAATAGCGGTATAAGCGCCACAGCGCCTGGCCGGGCAGTTGGCCCGGGGCGGCCAGATTTTCTTCCATCGCCGCCTTGGCCAGACGGTTGGTCAGGCGGCTGCCGTTGGGCAGCGTCAGTGGGGTAAACATCGGTTTTGCGCTCCTGTCGTAAGGGGAATGGCGCTATACTAGGTTTAAAGTTAACTTTAAGGTCAATAGGGCATGAAGATCGGAGAATTGGCGCAGCGCGCCGGCGTGGCCGCCTCGGCGATACGCTACTACGAGCAGCTGGGGTTGCTGCCGAAACCGGTGCGCGGCGTCAACGGCTATCGGGTCTACAGCGATAGCGCACTGGAGCGATTGCACCTGATCCAAATCGGCCAAAATCTGGGGTTTTCGCTGCAGGCGATCCAACGCGTGCTGGCGCTGCAGGGCAGCGCTTATGAGGATGGGTTGATACGCGGCGTCGATGAACGGCTGGCGGAGATCGAGCTGATGATGGCCACGCTGAATGAACAACGAGAAACCTTGTTGACGACCCGGCTGACCTTATTGGAGTCCGGTGTCGCCGGGCTGTGCCAAGCCAAGGGCGAAAAACAGGCCGACGCATCGCCGGCCCGGCCGGCAAAGCTTAGCGGCGTTTAAAGGCGGAACGCCCGGCATACACCGCCGCGGCACCCAACTGGTCTTCGATGCGCATCAGCTGATTGTATTTTTCGATTCGCTCGCCGCGGCTCGGCGCGCCGGTTTTCAGATGGCCGGCTCGCATCGCGACCGTCATGTCGGCGATAAAGCTGTCGACGGTTTCACCGCTGCGGTGCGAGATAAAGGTGCCCCAGCCGTTCGCCTGGCAGAGCTGTACGGCGGCGAAGGTTTCGCTCAGCGTGCCGATCTGGTTCAGCTTGATCAGCGCCGCATTGGCCAACCGTTCATCAATCCCGCGCTGGATGTATTTCACGTTGGTGACGAACAGATCGTCGCCGACCAGCTCCACCTGGTCGCCCAGGGCGTCGCTCAGAATACGCCAGCCGGCCCAGTCGTCCTCGGCCAAGCCGTCTTCAATCAGCACGATGGGGAAATCCTGCACCAGCCGTTGGTAATAGGCCGTCATCTGGGCTGCGTCCAACTCGAGATTCTCGCTGCGCAGGCGATACTTGCCGTCGGCGTAGAATTCGCTCGAGGCCGGATCCATGCAGATCGCGATATCTTCTCCCGGCCGGTAGCCGGCTTTCTCTATCGCCTGCACAATCAGCTCGAGCGGCTGGCGGTTTGAGGCGACCGCCGGCGCGAAACCGCCTTCGTCACCGACGCCGACCGACAGGCCTTTTTCCAACAGGATTTGGCGCAGCGTCTGATAAACTTCACTGCCCCAGCGCACGGCCTCGCGCAGCGACGGCGCGCCCAGGGGAGCTATCATAAACTCCTGAAAGTCCGCCCCTTGCCACCGGGCGTGCACGCCGCCGTTGATGATATTCATGCAGGGCACCGGCAGCAGGTTGGCGCCGATGCCGCCCAGATAACGATACAGCGGCAGCTGCGACAATTGCGCCGCGAGGCGGGCGGCGGCCAGAGAAACGCCGAGCAGGGCGTTGGCCCCCAATCGGCTCTTGTTCTCGCTGCCGTCCAGCGCGATCAGCCGGCGGTCTATCTCCTCTTGTTGGCGCACATCCACTCCGCGCAGCGCCTCGTTGATCGCCGTTTTGACGCTGTGCACCGCCTCCAGTACGCCTTTGCCGCCGAAACGGTGCGGATCGCCGTCGCGGTGCTCCACCGCCTCGCGCGACCCGGTGCTGGCTCCCGAAGGCACCGAAGCCCGGGCCACGACGCCCGCCGCGCTCATTTCGACTTCGACGGTCGGGTTGCCGCGCGAATCCAGGATCTCTCTGGCGGTTACGCTTTCAATCTCATCGTTCATGGGGTGTCACCTCGTTCTAGGGAGTGGGGACGTGCTTTATCAGCACATCGATGGATAAATGGTTGATGAATTCGAAGCCGAAGGAGGCATAGACGCCAAACGGACGGTTCTGATGGCCGAGCAACAAAAGATCGACGCCTTCACGGGCAATCAGGGCTTCGACGTCTTTGAAGCGATGGATGCTGACCATTGCGCGTACCTCCAGGGGGATTGAGCAGTCTTCCACCAGGCGGCTGAGCATGGCTTTGGCGGCGATCACCTCGCTGGACTGGCGATCTTTGGTTTGCGCATCGCTGAGGTAGTCCAGCTCGGCATAGTCGGCGCTGATGTGCGCCACGGTAATGCGCGTATTCATCTGCTGATTGAGGCGTTCGGCATGGCGCAACAGCAGCCGGCCGTCGCGTTCATCCTGTACCAGCAGTAAAGCGTGTTGGTAGATCGGCATGACTTATCTCCCTGCGTGAGCAATCTGTAGGGTTAACCACGGTAAAACCTCTTTTTTTCGGCTCGTCATACCGGGCAGCGACACCTGCTGAATGGCGAGTACCCGGTTCGACGAAAAATACAGGGTGGAACGGCGGTGGGTGATATCGGTAACCAACAGCGCGGTCATCTCCAGCCCGGCTTCCTGCTTCGCCTGCTCGAGCGCCTGTTGCAGCGCGGGCAACAGCGGATCGATGTCGCTCATGGCCCGCACTTCTATCTGCGACAGCAGCAGCGAAACGGTATGGATGCGGTAATTCTTGGCGTCGCGCTGCAGCAACTGCGGGGCGGATTGCCCGGAGAGATCGGTTTTGGCGGCCAGCAGCCCGGCGATGAAGGCGTCATAGTCGACGTGAGAGATTGCGCGCAACCGGGTGACCGCCAGCCGATCCTGTTCCGTGGTGGTCGGCGCACTGAGCGCGACGGTGTCGCTCAAGATGGCGCCCAGCAGCAGCGTGGCCTTCGCGGCGTTAAGTGGCATTGGCTTTTCTGTCGTCAGGATTTGCAGGATCACGGTGGCGCAACAGCCGACGGCGCGCACCCAGACATCGGGCGGGTTGCGGGTGACTAACGTGCCCAGCCGGTGATGGTCGATAACGCCGACCACGTCGCTGTCGGGCAATGAGGCCGGGCCTTGTTCGATATCGGTAAAGTCGACCAGCCAGACTTTGCGGTCACGGAGATCGTCTGTCAGCAGCGCAGGCGCCTGTATGCCGGCGGCAGCCAGTATGTAGCGGGTTTCCGGCGTGAGGTCGCCTAGGCGGAAAGCCACGGCCGGTTTGCCGAGGTGATTGAGCCAGTCCGCAACCACCAGCGCGCTGCAGATGCTGTCGCTGTCGGGATTTTTATGGCCGAAAACGCACAGGGGCATTTCCCGCGCGACGGCATCGGACTGGAGTGGAAAAGAGGTAAAACCTGAGATTTCATTCATAGCGGCTCCTGACATACCTGCCTAAAAAATAAAGCGAAGTTGTATATCAGGCGTCATCATCCGGTTCGAGTGAACGCGGCGGTTGGGAAAGGTGGAACACCATCACCTTGTGAACGACTGTAGCGCAGCGCGGGGGGAAACGCAACGCCCGGCAAAGTTGGCGAGAATACATAATCGGATTGATACTGTGAGTGAGTCTATGATGGACAAGGATATTATTTGCCGCTAACCGACGGATAGGCTGAACGGACTCACGCCGGCTATGCCGGGTCCGTGGGTGACACAATGGGAGACAACATGCTCGAACCCTGCTTCCCCGAAAACGAAGCCGAACGCCTGTCGGTATTGAACTCACTGAACGTGCTGGATTCGAACTCGGTGGAAAAACTGGATCGCATCACGCGGTTGGCGGCGAAATACTTCGGCGTGACCATTGCGCTGGTGTCGCTGATCGACCGGGATCGCCAATGGTTTTTATCGCGCTACGGTCTGGATGCCCGAGAAACGCCGCGCAATATCTCGTTTTGCGGCCATGCCATCTTGCAACGCGAAGCGCTGGTGGTGCCCGATACCGCCAAGGATCCGCGCTTTTTCGATAATCCGCTGGTGATCGGCGGGCCGAGGATCGGTTTTTACGTCGGGCAGCCGCTGCTGTCGCTCGATGGCTTGCCGCTAGGCACGCTGTGCATTATCGACAGCCACCCGCAGCCGTTTTCTCCTGCTCAACTGGCCGATCTGCACGATTTCGCCGCCGTGGTGGAGGAATATCTGCAGAGCATTGAACGCCTCGTCTATACCGAAAACCTGAAATCCGACCTGCAGCGCACGGAGGCGCTGTTCGAACAAACCTTCTCCCAGGCGGCGGTAGGTATGGCGCTGGTCTCGCTGCAAGGATATTGGCTGCGGGTGAATCCGCGCATCTGCGAAATGCTTCAGTACTCCGAGCGCGAGCTGATGGATCGTACCTTCCAGGACATCACCTATCCGCTCGATCTCAACACCGACCTGGAAAAGCTGCAGCAGCTGCTGAAAAATGAAATCAGTACCTATTCGATGGAAAAACGCTATTTCCGCGCCGACGGCTCGATCGTTTGGGTGCAGCTGACGGTGGCGCTCAATCGTTTGCCGAACGGCAAGCCGGACCATTTCATCTCGGTTATCGTCGATATCAGCGAGCGTAAAGCGGCGGAGGCCGATCTATTCGCTCTGCAACACGAGCTGGAACAACGCGTCGAAATCCGCACGCAGGAGCTGAACGTGGTGGTTAAAAAGCTCAACGAAGAGATTGAGACCCGGGTGCTCGCCGAATATCAGCTCAGTGCGGAGAAGGAGCGTCTGCGCGCCATTACCGACAATATGCCGGCCTTAATCAGCCAGATCGACGGCAATGAACGCTACCTGTTCGCCAACAGCGCCTACAAAACCTGGTTCGGTCTGGAGGAGTCCAGCCTCAGGGGGATGACGGTGCGCGATTTCATGGGGGAAAGCGTTTATCGAATAGCAAAACCGATGATCGAGCGGGCCCTCGCGGGCGAAATGGTGAGTTTTGAGAATGAGCTGCAGACCCGGCAAGGGCTGCTGATGATCCACACCACGCTGGTGCCGTGCGAAGCGCAGGGCTTCTACATTCTCGCCATGGACATCACCGAACTGAAGCGGCTGCAGCAGCGGCTGGAATATGACGCAACCCACGACATGTTGACCGGATTGACCAATCGCCGCGCGTTTCTACGCCGGTTGTCGGGCACGCTGCAGGCCTGTTGCCATCAGCGGCAGATGGCGCTGCTGTTTATCGATCTCGACGGGTTCAAAACCCTTAACGACAGCTATGGCCATGACTTCGGCGACGCGATCCTGAAGACGTTCGCCACATTGCTCAGCACCTGCGCCGGCGAGCGCCACAGCGTCTCGCGTCTGGCCGGTGACGAGTTCACGGTGATCCTGTGGCCGTTGACGGATCCGCGGCGCGAAGTCAGCGAGTTTTGCGAAAACGTGTTGGCGCATCTGGCCAAAATTACGCAGATCGGGCCGCAGAAGGTACGGCTTTCCGCCAGCATCGGCGCGGCCATTTCCCCACGCGGCGATGTGACCGAGGAGATGCTGCTGACCCGCGCCGACGGCGCGATGTATCAGGCGAAATCGGCCGGAAAGGGCACTTACGCCATCTGCGAGCTGTGAGCGTGCAACGGTGGCGGTCTCAGGGTAAGCTGTTTTTCTTTTCCTGTGAGCAGAACTCCGGATTTATTGCATGGCGTCAAATCATCAACATAAAGATTGGCTCGAACTGCGACGCGATGAGGAAACCGGTATTGAGAGCGTCAATGCCCACTTTCAGGGACATGCCTACGATCCTCACGATCATGATGAAATGCTGGTGGGTGTCACGCAGCAGGGTTTACAGCGTTTCAACTGCCACCGCTCATTGCATACCAGCCGGCCGGGGCGCGCCATGCTGATCGAACCGGGTGCGGTGCATGATGGCCATGCGCCGCAGGCCGAGGGATTTACCTATGCGATGCTCTATTTGCCCCAGCATTGGGTATCCGCCGCTATGCACCGCCGTGGAATGGGGGACGCCTCCGTGCTGGAAGGTGCCTTCCACAGCACGTTGACCGACGATCCGATGCTGGCGGCCGCGATACAGCAGGCCTTTTTCTCGTTGCATCATAGAGAGGGGCGACTGGCGCGCGATCAAAGCCTGGACCATCTGCTGACGCTATTGTCACGGCACATCCGTGCCAGGCCGGATTCCCAACACGACGACGCTTTGGTTGAGATGAACCGCTTACGGGACTATCTGCATGCACATATGGCGGATAATCCCAGTCTGGATGACCTGGCGCTTCAGTGTGGTCTGGACCGTTTCCGCCTGACTCGCCAATTCACTCGGGCTTTTGGCCAGTCGCCGCATGCGTATTTGGTTCGGTTGAGGCTGCGGGCCGCACGCTTGTTGTTGGCGCAGGGGCAAGAACCGGCGCAGGTCGCCATGCAGGTGGGCTTTGCCGATCAGAGCCATTTGGGTCGCTGGTTCCAGCGCGCCTACCGTTTATCACCGGCGGCCTATCAACGCCAGTGCACAAACGTTCTATACCGCTGATTTGCCATTTCCGATGATGTGCTTTTAACAGCACAACGGAGTAGAGCGAAAGATGTTTGATACCAAGATTGCGTTTATCGTACGCGACGATCTGCAGACCTGGCAGCGGCTGAACGTGGTGGCCTTTCTGGCGACGGGCATCGCCGCCGCCGCCCCGGAAATCATCGGCGAGTGTTACGTGGATGCGCAGGGCAGACGCTACGGCGGTATTTCCGGGCAGCCGATGCTGATTTTCGCCGCAGATTTGCCGGGCCTGCAAAATGTGCATCGCAAAGGGTTGGAGCGGGAATTGACGTTGATCCCCTATGTGCACGCCATGTTCTCGACCGGGCACGATGAAGCCAATCGGCAGGTTTTTCTCGCTGAAGACGCGGACAATCTGGATTTGGTCGGTCTGGCGCTGCGCGGACCGAAAAAAGCGGTGGATAAGGCGATAAAAGGCCTGGCGCTTCACGGCTGAGAATACCGTTGGCGCGATGTGTTTTTGCCCTTGAAATAAGCGTTAAAGAGTTTGAAGTCGAGTTAAATAATCAACGGCATGATTATTTAACTCATATTAAATGCCTTATTTATCCTTCAGTGTGCATAAAACGAAAGCAGCTATACTGCAGGAGACTTCTCCAACGTTTCTTTTTGGCTCGCAAGCCGTTCAGCCTGATACGCAATCTATCAAATCACTTCAATATCAAGGGGGTTTTTATGAAAACCGTCCTGCAGCATATTTTGGTCAATAAAGCACGTTACGCCCAGCTTCCGCTGTTTGAGTTCCTGCGTGATGAAAATCGCACGCCTCAGGAGCGGCTGGCGTTTCTGCCCCATATCGCGTTTTTTATTATGGCTTTCGCCGATGTGAATAAGCTGATGCTGCGCAATGAAACGCCGGCGGCCGATATTTACCAACGGAAAGTCAATGCGCATACCCATGAAGATGATCACCATTGGCCGTGGTATCTCGAGGATTTGGACAAACTCGGTTACAACCGCTGCGTCGACACGGTGGCGCATCTGGAAACGCTGTGGAGCGACAGCACTCAGGCGAATCGGTTATTGACCTATCGGCTGTGTGCGCGGGTAAGCGGCCTCGGCGGCCTGGAGCGGATCGTGGTGATCGAGGCCATCGAAGCTACCGGTAACGTGCTGTTTGGGCTGACGGCGCCGCTGGCCACGCGCATTCATCAGGCGACCGGCGTCGAACTGCGCTACTGCGGCGAGTTTCATCTGGCGCTGGAGAGCGGGCATGCCCAGCTGCAGGATCATGCGGAACTGGCGGCGATCCCATTGACGGATGGCATCAGGCGACGTTGCATCGCTCATGTCGACCACGTTTTTGCCTGGTTTACCGAGTGGACGCACGAAACGCTCGCGCATGTCCGGGAGGGCTGACGCGTTCCCGAACCGGCGCTTACGCCTGAAACGCCTGCAGCCAGGCGGCGAATTTTCTCACGACCTCATCGTCCCGATCGCGCAGCAGCAGGGAATAAACGCCGGTTCGGATAGTCAACGCCGGGAAAGGCGACACCAGTCGACCGGACGACAGATGCTTGGCGCAGAACAGGTAAGGCACGACGGCCAGCCCCAGGCCGTCCTCGGCCGCCTGAATGGCGGCGAAGGTATGGTCGAGCGTGAGCGGCGCCGGCGAGGCGTCCAACGCCGTCGGGTAGGTATTCAGCCAGCTGTGCCATAAATCCTCACGGGCGCGGATACGGATGGCGGTATGCCCGGCCAGCGTGCCGGGCGCACTGACCGGCATGGCGCGCAAGTAGCTCTGGCTGCAGACCAACAGGCTCTCTTCCTGCAGAAAAGGGATCGCTTTCAGCCCGGAGAAGTGCGCGGGATCGCGCCGGATCGCCAGATCAAACGGCGTATTGCGATCGACGGCCCCTGTGCTGGTGGTGATATCAATCGCGACCTCCGGATGAATCTCATTGAACGCCGCCAGCTTCGGCATCAGCCAGTGCATGGTGAACGTCGGCAGGCTGTGCACCACCAGCCGCTGCCGGCCGGCGCTCGCTTTCAGTGCGCTTTCCGCGGCATACAGTTCGCTTATCACCCGGGACGCGGTGCGGGAAAAATTCTCGCCGGCCTGCGTCAGCCGCACGGACTTGTGTCCGCGATAAAACAGTGTGATCCCCAGCTGTGCCTCCAGGCTGCGAATGTGGCGGCTGACCGCGCCGGTGGTGAGAAACAGCTCATCCGCAGCGGCGCTGAAGCTGCCAAGGCGGGCGGCGGCTTCGAAAGCGGACAGGTGCGGCAGGGAGTGAATTTTTTTCATTGGTTGAGTCTAGCTCAACCAAATGAGCGAGGAAAGATCGTTTGTCAGCCGTTGATTTTTCTCACTATTATCACGCATCTTTCCTGGTTTGCCGAGTGTGTCATGCAGCGATTTTCCCCGTCTGCCGTTCGTGTTAGTCGAATTATCCTCACCTCCCGATGGGCAGGGAGACGGCGCTGAGATGCGAGCTTTCTTTCTGCTTTGCGTGAGCCGGGCCGGCCTCTGCCTGGGCACCATGATGTTCGCCGGTGCACTGCCGACCATCAGAAGCGAGTGGCAGCTCGACGCCGCCTCCGCCGGTACGGTGCAAACGGTGTTCAGCCTGACCAACGCCTTGGCGCTGCTGGTGGCCTCCTGGTGGTGTGATTCACTGGGGGCGCGCCGGGTTTACCTGCTGTTTTCCTGGCTGGGCGCCGCTGCGCTGATGCTGTTCGCCGTGTTTGCCCATTCTTATGCCGGCGCGTTGGTGTTGATGGCCTTCGTCGGCCTGACGCAGGGCGGCGCCTATACGCCGGCGCTGCTGCTGGCGATGGGGATGAACGGCCCGGCCCGGCGCGGTTACGCCATTGGCATGATGCTGGCGGCCAGTTCGTTGGGGTATTTTCTGTCGGTTTTCATCGCCGGTTGGAGCGCCATGCGTTGGGGCGCCGGCGTGGCGTTTTTCCTGTGTGCCGCCGGCGCGTTGCTGGGGGCGCTGGCGGGTTCGTTGGCCCTGGTCGGTTATCGGGAACCGCAGCCGCGTACGCTGGGGAGGCAGACGAAACGTGAAAGCTATGCTATCACCTATGCGACCCTGCTGTTGCTGGTCGGGTATATCGCCCACAGCTGGGAACTGCTCGGTAACTGGGCATGGGCGCCCAGCCTGGTCAGCGAGGCGTTGAGCGGTTTCTCTCTGGATCCGCTCAGCGCCGGATTGATCGTCGCGGCGGTGATCCACCTGGCCGGCATGGTTGCCACGCTGATTGTCGGCACCGTTTCCGACTATTTTAACCGTGCATCGGTGCTGATGTTTATGGGCGCCGCCGGCGCGTTGGGATCGCTGCTGATGGGGTGGTCGGCGAACTGGGGGCCGGGCTGGACGCTGCTGGCCGTCAGCATCGGCAGTTTCTTCATCCTCGGCGACTCCGGCGTGCTGTCGGCCGCGATGGCGGACAACGTGCCGCCGCAACAGCTCGGTAGCGTGATGGGCTGGCGATCGCTGCTGGGGTTCGGCATCGGTTCGTTCGCCCCTTTATCCTTTGGCGTCGTGATGGATACCACCCAGAGCTGGGGCACGTCTTATGCCGTATTGGCCTGCGGCGGTGGAGTAGCCTGTTTGGCGGCCTGCCTGCTTTGGCGGCAGCACTTGAAATGAGGTACGGACATCATTAAATGAATGGAACATCATCACGCATGGTTATCGTGGGCGCCGGGATTGTCGGGGCATCGGTCGCCTATCATCTCGCGCGCCAGGGGCAGCACGTTGTCGTCGTTGAGCAGGCGCATCCCTCGGCGGGGGCCACAGGCAGCTCGTTTGGCTGGATCAGCGAAGGCGTGCCTGAGGGCGCTCCCGACGCGTTTCTGCGGCGCGAGATCGTCGCTGACTGGATGCGCCTGGCGCAGGAGATCCCGGATCTCTGGGTGAATTGGTCCGGCGCGCTCAGCTATGGTCAGGCGCCGGCGACGCAAAACCCCGACAATCGGCTTTTGCCCTCCGCCGAGGTGAACGCGCTGGAACCGGGGCTCAGGCAGCCCGATAGCCAAGCCTATTTTGCGGCGCGTGACGGCGCCGTCGATCCGCAAGAAGTGACACAGCGGCTGCTCGAGTGCGTTAGCGCGTGGGGCGGGGAGTTGCTCCTGGGGCGAACCGTCACCGGATTTTTGCGTGAAGAGGGGCAGATAATCGGCATCGTTACCGAGGAAGGCGCGATTGCCGCCGATCGGGTGGTGCTCGCCTGCGGCACGGGAATCTCCGCGCTGCTGGATGGCAGTGGGTTCTCGCTGCCGATCGAGGCGTCGCCGGCGATTCTGTTACGCTATCGTGCGGCGGCGCTGGCAGTGAACACGCTGATTGCGGGCGATGACGTTGAAGTGCGCCATACGCAAAACGGCGATCTGCTGGCGGCGGAGGATTACCCGCCGGAGGGGGACGTTAAACGGGTGGAAAACGACGCGCAATCGGCGATTAAAAACCGCCTGCCGGATACGGCACCCTTGCAACTGCAGGCGTGTTCGGTGGGGATGCGGCCCCGGCCGCGCGACGGTTATCCCATCATCGGGCCACTGGGCGCTACCCGGCTCTATGTGGCGGTGATGCACCCGGCAGTGATGTGCGCGCCAACGCTTGGCCGACTGGTCAGCGACGAGCTGCTGTATGGCGTCAATCCTGCCATTCCGCACGCTTATCGCCCCGAGCGATTTGACGACGGGAAATGAATATACGCTCAACCTGGCAGCGGTTTTTTGCGCCGTCGGCGAGGCTCTTATATATTTAGTAGCATGCCTGAGGCAGGTTGGGCATGAAACGGCGGTCGGTCGGGCCGCTGCAAGTACGACAGTTAAATCCGTTCGCCAAGAGGCTGCGAGCCTGTGCTTTCGGTAGGGACAGCCGCCAATCGTTTTTATGGCGACCGAAGGCGGAGCAGCTACTCACAGGTCACGAGGACACTTACCATGCATAAGAGAACACTGGCGTCACTGCATTACGAAAACATGCCTTACGATGGGGTGCGTTTTCATATTTTGAAACGGGAGACGCCTGGCCATACGGCGTTGCTGAAGTTGGATGCGGGCAGCCGACAACCGGCGCGTTTTCATCCGGGGTGGGTGAAACTGATGGTGCTGAGCGGTGAACTGAAGGTTGACGATCAGACGTTGCAACCCCATGAGATGTTAATCATCCCTGCCAATACTGCCTATACGGTACAGGCCATTACTGAAGTTATTTGTCTGGCGATTTCCGAGCTGGACGGCGCCGAGTTGGCCCGTTGAGGTGATAACACGAATGGATAGAGGAGAGCCTAGGCGCTCTCCCTATCCCTGCAGCATTAAGCCGCCCCCCAGGCTGAGCTACCTGCTGATTGATGCGTATACCTCCTGATTTAAGCCACCGCGCTTTCCCTTTCCATCACTTTCGGCCACGTCGCCCCCGCAACGAGCCGCCATCGCGCAGCGCATGCGCAACGTCATCGCCTTGGTTTTACGCAGAACGATGAAATTTTGGTGTAAATAGTGAGTTTCTTCGCATAAGGCCCCTGGTGTGGCTTGCGAGAACGTCACTATATGGAGGATCATGCGGCGCCTCTATCAAATAAAAGACATTCGCGTTATCAAAAGGGACAAATGACCATGGGATTCGAAGTCGACAACGCCGAAACCAAACGCATCGACCTCAGCAGCCACGAAAACTCCTCGTTCGAGGTGACAGGGCTGGTGAAACACTATCCGGCGGGCTTTGTCATTCCTTACCACTCGCATAAACGCAGCCATTTGCTCTATTCGCAGCAGGGCGTTATGGCGGTCGAGGTGAGCAGCGGGCGCTGGATCGTGCCGCCCACCACCGCGGTCTGGCTGCGTCCGGGGGTAGAACATCAGCTGGTCATGCAGAGCAACATTTGCGTTTACGGGATTTTGGTTGATGAAGTCACCGCCGCGCGCTTGCCGCTGCGCGACGGCGTATTGCAGGTCTCACCGCTGCTGCGAGAACTGATCGCGCAGCTGGCGACGCTGGCGCCCGAAGGGGCGGAGACCAAACGCAATACGCTGCTCAGAGCGTTGTTCCTTGAGGAGCTGAGCCTGCAGCCGCAGCTGGCGCTGCATTTGCCTTGGCCGGCAGAGGCGAGAATGGCCGAGATTTGCCGGCTGTTGGTCATCACGCCGGCCGACGATCGCGGCATTGAGGCCTGGGCCGATTCACTGTCGATCAGCGCGAAAACCTTCCAGCGTCATTTCACTCAACAAACCGGCATCACCTTCGGCCAGTGGAAACAGCGCCTGCGGCTGCTGTCGTCCATTCCGCTGCTGTTGGCCGGCAACTCGATCATCCATGCCGCCTTCGAAAGCGGTTACGAGAGCCACAGCGCCTATTCGGTGGCGTTCAAAAAACTGTTTGGCGTTTCGCCTTCGCGCTTTACGCTATAGCCTTATGGCATAGCGCGCTTCTCCTATAGATTGAAGCAACCTAATGACGTATAAAGCAAAGCAGTCAACCTCCGAGGCCGCTTCCCGTGATAAAAATTGTCGTGTATCTGATTCTCGCCGTGACGATCGCCATTATTGCGGCAAGAGTCCTCTTTCGTTTGCCGGATATTTCCCAGCGTCTGCCGCAGGCGGCGTTGCCGGCGGATCCTGCCGCCCAGTTACCGGCGCGGGCCGCCGAACTGATGGCGGCGCATCCAGGCCTGAGCGGCGTGGTGCCGCTGGCCAGCGGGCACGATGCGTTCGCCAGCCGCCTGGCGTTGGCGCGGATGGCGGAAAGGTCGATCGACGCCCAGTACTACATCTGGCATAACGACACCTCCGGGCATATCCTGCTGAAAACCCTGTATGACGCCGCCCAACGCGGCGTGCGCGTGCGGCTGCTGCTGGACGATAACGGCGTCGCCATGGACGAGACCCTGGCGGCGCTGAACGCCCAGGAAAACGTCGAGATCCGCCTGTTCAACCCATCAACCGTGCGCACGCCGAAGTTGGCCGGCTACGCCTTTGACTTTATGCGTATGAATCGGCGCATGCATAACAAGTCTTACATCGTCGACGGCGCCGTGGCGATCATCGGCGGCCGCAACATTGGCGACGAGTATTTCCAGGTCGGCGACGAAAACTATTTCCTCGATCTCGACGTGCTGAGCGTCGGCAGCGTAGTGGCAGAAACGGCCGAGGTGTTCGATCGCTACTGGAACAGCGCGTCGGTGTTCGGCGTTGAGCAAATTATCCGGGGCAAAGGTAATCTTTCTGCCTTCCTGACGCAGGCCACCGCGACCGAAAGCAGCGAACGGGCCCGCAAATTGGCGGTGCAGCTGGAAACCAGCGCGGTGCGCTTTCGCGATGGCGCCGTCCAGCCGGAATTCACCCAGGTAGAGCTGGTGGCCGATGATCCGGCGAAAGGGCTGGGCAAGGCGTCGCGCGATCGGTTGATGGTGACGCAGCTCGGCAAGATCATCGGCGGCGTCGGCCGGCAACTGGATCTGGTTTCCGCCTATTTCGTGCCGGGGCGGGAAGGGGCGAGCTTCTTTGAATCGCTTGCCAAACAGGGGAAGTCCATACGCGTGCTGACCAACGCGATGAACACCACCGACGTGCTGGTGGTGCATGCCGGCTACGCGAAATACCGGCGTGAGCTGCTGCAGGCGGGCGTCGAACTGTTCGAGCTGAAGCTGCGCGCCGGTCAACCGACCGGGCGCAAGGAACTCAAGCCGCTGGGGCTGTCCGGCGCGGCGCTGCACGCGAAAACCTTCGCCATCGATGATAAGCGGGTGTTTATCGGTTCGTTCAATTTCGATCCGCGCTCGGCGCACCTGAACTGCGAAATGGGCTTCTTGATCGACAGCCCGACGCTGGCGGCCGACACTCGCCAACTGTTTGATGGCCCGCTCGAGTACGCCGCCTACCGCCCGGTATTGACGCCCGAGGGCAAAATGGTGTGGAAAGAAGCCTTCGAAGACGGCCACACCGAGGTGCATCAGCAAGAGCCCGGCGCCGGCTGGGTAAAACGCATTATTCTCACCGTGGCCGGCTGGCTGCCGATCGAGTGGATGCTGTAACGGCGTGGCGGGAGGGAAAAGGAAGGCTCGCCGGTTTTGGCCGGCGAACCTTGCGAGGCTCAGTAGGCCAGCTTGTCACGGTGCTTGCGGATAAACGCCCTTAGCCGCATCGGCTGTCTCCCCGCGATCTGCGGGAAATTATCGAAAACCTCATCGACGCCTGGGATATCGCGAGCCGCTATGCGGCGAAAATTGTCGTAGACGCAGCTCATGTAGGCCATTTCGGCACCCGTCGCGCGCATCTCATCCAGAAAAACCTGCGGATCTTGTGATTCATAGCGGAACGGCTGCCCCAGCTCTTCCGTCATCATGGCAGCGATCTCGCCGTAGGATTTAACGTCATAGCCCATGCGGTAGGTTTGGCCGCCGTGCCGCTCGGGGTGTAGCAGCGCCAGCGCCGCCGCCTGCGCTACATCGTCGCCGTCCACCCAGCTGAACGGCGCATCGCCGGTATATTGCCGGATCACGCCGTTTTTCACCGCCGGTACGCCGTCGTAGTTGAGCAGGTTCTGCATAAAGCACTCCGGCCGCAGGTGGGTGAAAGAAAATCCCGACCACTCGATGTAACGCTCGATGAGCTGGTGCCAGGCCCAATGCGCGACGGTGGTGTCGTCACGGCCGCAGGCGCCGAGGTGCACGACATGCCGCACGCCGGCCTGGCGCGCGCGATCGAGAAACACCTTGCTTTGCCGCAGCATGTCCACCGTGTAGCCAGTGGCCAGAAATACGCGCTCGATGCCGGCCAGCGCCGGTGCCAGAGTCTCTTCCCGATCAAAATCGAGCTGGACGGTGCGGATACCCAGTTTTTCGAAGGGCGCCGCCTTGGCGGGAGAGCGCACGGCGGCAACCGGCTCGATCTCTGCCTGGGATTGTAAAAGACGCAGGGTCGCACCACCTATCTGGCCGGTGGCGCCGGTGATCAGGATCTGGGGCTTCTTGTTCTTCATAACTTACCTCTTGCGGTTTTTAACGCTGTGAGGGAAAGTCTATAGGAATAAAAATCATGATTTGCGCTATAAATTACCGAGTTGCGGGAACTAAATTCATCAATAAGGCAGGGGAATGTTTTCTTCCGAACGTCTTAAAGGGATCGGTCTGTTTGTTTGCGTGGCCGATATGGGCAGCTTTACGCTGGCGGCGGAACGCCTGAACCTGACCGCTTCTGCCGTCAGCAAAGGGATCGCCCGGCTGGAAAGCCGATTACAGACGAAGCTGTTCCAGCGCACCACGCGGCGGCTGGCGCTGACCGACGCCGGCACCCAATTTTATCGCACCTGTACCGGCGTGTTGGCCGAGCTGGAAGAGGCCGAACTGGCGATGCAGGCGGAAAGCGCCGAGCCGCGCGGCAGGGTGCGCATCGATCTTCCCGCTTCCTTTGGCCGTTTGCATGCGCTGCCGGTGATCTTGCGATGTATTGAGGATCACCCGTTGCTGGTGCCGCATATCACGTTTACGGACCGCTTCGCCGATCCGGTCAGTGAAGGCATCGATATCCTGGTGCGTATCGGCGGTTCGGATGTGTGGCCAAATACGCTGGGGCATCACTACCTTGGTAAGCAGCGGCATATCTTCTGCGCCGCGCCCGGATACCTGAAGCGACAGGGTGAACCCACCACCGCCGCTGAATTGGCGCATCATCACTGCGTGCTGTATCAGGAAAACGACGGCATGCAGACGCCCTGGCATTTCTCGGGAAGCGGTGCCCAGCCGGTAGAGCGAAGAACGCTGACGCCGCGGGTGGCCATTGGCGATGCGGAGGGGCAACTGACGGCGGTGCTGGCGGGGCACGGCATCGCTCAGTTACCGACCTGGCTGGTCAAACGGCAGCTAGAGGAGGGGGCGTTGGCCGAGGTGTTGCCGCATCTGGCGACCGACGGCCTGCCGATCAACGTGGTCTGGCTGAAAAGCCGCCGGGCGCAGCCGAAAGTCAGCGCCTTGCTTCAGGCGCTGATCGCCGGTTTGACGCCGGAGGGACAGGCTTAATGAGTTTCGCTTAAACTGACCGTCGCCGTGCGGCCGGCGATCAGCTCGACGCCGTGGGGAATGGTGTCGATCGCGATGCGCACCGGGATGCGCTGCGCCAGACGGATCCAGCTGAATGTCGGGTTGACGTTGGCGAGCAGATTGCCGGCGGCGGTGGTGCGCTCGCTGTCGTTGATGCCGGCGGAAAGCCCGTCGACGTGGCCATAGAGCGGCTGCCGTTCCCCCATGATGCGGATCACCACCTTGTCACCGTTCTGGATGCGGCCCAGCTTGGTCTCTTCGAAGTATCCGGCGATGTAGAAACTGTTGGAATCCACCAACGCCATGATCGGCTGACCGGCGGTCGCGTAAGCGCCGGGGCGCAGGGAGAAGTTGGTGATCACGCCATCCACCGGCGCATAGAGATCGGCGCGCTGCAGGTTGATGCGCGCCAGCGCCCGATCCGCCAGGGCCTGATCCAGATTGGCCTTTGCCAGCGATTGGGCATCGCGGCGATTGTCGCGTTCCTGCTGTGAAATAGCCGACTGCAGCGCCTGATAGCGCCGGTTTTCGCGCTGGGATGACGCCAACTGGACGTTGGCGCGTTCCACGGCGGCCTCGGCCTGATCCAGCGCATTGCGCAGCCGTACTTTGTCCAGGCTGAGCAGCAGCTGCCCTTTATGCACCACCTGGTTGTCGTGAATGTGCACGGCGTCCACCTTGCCGGAAACATCCGTGGCCAGCGGCACCACGTCGGCGCGGATCTTGCCGTCGCGCGTTTGCGGGGCATAGGTGTAATAGAGATAAAGCTGCCACAGCACGCCTGCCGCGATCAAAACGGCAATCAGGGTCAGCGCGGGGCGCAGCAGAACAAGGGTACGTTCACGAAACATGGGGTCCTCAGGGGGTGGTAAGCCATTTCAGGCCGTGGAAAAACAGCCCGGCCAGAATAAGAAACAGGGCGGTGTCGAACAGTGGGCGCTGCGCGACCCAGCGATAGACGCCTACCGCGCTGAGCGTCCAGGAAAGCGCCATGCGCGAGAAGAATGCGCACACCAGGCACAGCAGCAAGGGCGAGATGAACACGCCGTCAATGTTGATTTCACCGATCATGTCAGGGATTCCAGTGCAAAGCCGTGGGGAAGTGCAGCAGCCGTAGCCGGATAAGCGGCCGCAGCGCGCGCCGATCGTTCTGCCGCCAGGCCTGTTGCAGACCGACGTCGATCTGGCCCAGCAGCGCGGAGGGGGCCTCGGCGTGCAGAGAAAGTTGGCGGAACGCCGCCGGCAGACCGGCGTTCGGCGAAGCGCCAGGGCTGAGAGCGCCGGCCTGCTGCAGACGAATCAGGTCGATAGCGGTTTTTAAGCGCATCAACAGCTGTGGGCTGCGATCGGCTTGCCCAACGGCGGCCAGGCGGCTACCCAGCGCGGTGATGCGATCCAACGCGCGGGCCTGATAGCGCTGTAAGTCGCGCTCCGTGACGTGGCGATTGAGGCGCAGCATCTCTTGCGCATCCTGCCGCATCAGCCGCGCCACCACCTGATCGGTGCCCCAGCGGCGGAACAGCGCGGCGCACAGGAATGCGAAATAGACGCCGATCAGCGTGCCGGTAGTGCTTTCCAGATACAGCCCCATATTGTTCGGCGCATAGTGCCCCTGAAAGTTGACGTTGCTGAGCGACAGGGCGATCGCCAACGTCGCCAACGGGTTGCTCGCCGCCCACACGCCGAGCGGCAGCAAAAACAGCCCCATCACGATCAGGAAACTGCCGTAATCCCCGGCCAGTGGCAGCAGCACATAGCTGAGCAGGGCGCCGAGGGCCATAGCGATAGCGGCGAAGCGGCCAAAAGTGGCGATGGTGGCGCCGGGATTATCGCCGGCGCCGAAGAAGGCGATGGCCACGATCCCCATCAGCACCATATTGGCGCCCTGTTCCCAGCCGGTGAAATACCAGAGGCCGCACAGCAGGGCGTAGGTCGTCAAAATTCCGGCGAACATGCGCACCGCCATGCCGATATCCGGCGGCGGCGAGAAGACGCGGCTGCGCATCATCTGCGCCTGCAGCGCCGCGGGCAGCGGCTCGCCGTCCAGGAATGCGTTCAACTGCTGTACCTCGGCCCACAGCGTTAACCACTGCTCAACCTGTTCAGCCAGCTCGTCGACGACCAGCGTTTCCCACGGCGACAGCGACGCCGCAGGCGGCAACAAGCTTACCGAGGGCGCAGCGTGCGGTGCGGGTTCAACGGCCTGCCGCCGGACCTCATTCAGCCACGGCTGCAGGCGGGGGCGCAGACCGACCGGCAGTGCGGCGATGCTGCTGCCGATGGCCGAGAGCAGCGGCACGATTTGCAGTACGCGTTGCTGTATCGAAATCGCCGCCTGACGGGTGGGCTTATCGACCGAACTGTCATAGCCAAGGGTGGTCATCATCTGATTGAACGAGGCGATGTCGCCCAGCAAACGGATACGGTCCGCGTCGGCCTGGGCGTCGCTGCCCTTGCCGTCGAGGCTGTCCTCCTGCCAACGCGCCAGGTCAGCCAGCCAGCCTTTCAGCCGCGTGCGCAACACCGGCGCCAGCGACGATGGGAACAGCACGCTGTCTACCAGCGTCACCGCCAAAATACCTAGGCAGATCTCCGTCACCCGCGTGACGACCATAGTGAACATCGTGTCCGGGTGATTGATGTAGGCGATGGCGACCAGCATCATGGTGATGGCGCCCAGCTGGAAAAAGTAAGCGCGTGGCGTGCGATCGAGATAGGAGAGGCCCAGCATCAGTGACGATGACAGCCCAGCTGCGACGATCAACAGCACCGGCGTGTTGCTAAGCCAGGCCGAAAGGCCCAGCGTCAGCACGCCGGCGAACAGCGTGCCGCAAAAACGGTAGGTGGCGCGGGCGCGTACGGCGCCGCTGACCGGATTGCTCAGCACGCAGCAGGTCACCATCGCCCAATAGGGATTTTGCAGGCCGATGCTTTCCGCCAGCGCGAAGGCCAGCATGGCGGAAATAAACAGTTTCGCGGCGTACAGCAGCTGCGGTTTACCGATGTTCATGGCTCATTGCCGGCCTGTTGCAGATAGTGGCCTGCGCGCTCTTCAAACAGGCGCAGAATGCGCGTAGCGGTTTCAATATCTTCCAACGGCACGTCGTGCATCAGCTCGACTCGCAGCTTATCGGCCGCGGTTTCGACCTTTTTGGCCAATTCGGCGCCGGCGGGCAGAATGCGCAGGGTTTTAAACCGACGATCGCCGGCCGACTCCTGCCGCTTGAGGAAGCCTAACGCGGCGGCCTGATCCAACAGACGCACCAGCGCACCGGGATTGACGCCGACTTCTTCCGCCAGGTCGCGCTGATTGATGCCCTGCGGATTGCGATGTACCAGAACCACGACGGTAGCCAACGACATGGAGATGCCGGATTTGGCGATCGCCAGCGTCGCAGCCTGTTTCCACACCCGGCGAACCGGTTGCAGGGCGTTGGTGAGGGCATAGAGGGATTTTTCTTTCGATGACATGGGATACCTCGGCAAACAGTGTATATAGGTTAAATGGCAACAGTTGCCTTGGCAATTAGTTTTGAACGCTCGACTCAGAGACAAAAGGCAAGGCATACGTGACGACGTCACATAAAACAAACGGGCTACATAGGCAGCCCGTTTGAAAGGTGGGTATTACAGCGCCTGAACGGGGTTCATCGCAGCGCCGGGGAAGGCCGTATCTTCACCGCGTTCACGCCAAGGCGCCAGATCGCGGCTGCGGGAGGCTACCGCGCTGTCCCACAGCTGATACGCGTCCTTACCGAGCATCAAACGCACCGGCGGGGTGGCGCTGGCCACCATATCGACGATCACGCGAGCGCCCTTAACCGGATCGCCCATCTGTTTGCCGTTCTGCGTGCGGTAATACTCCACCATGCCGGCATCCAGTGGCGCATAGGCCGCGATTTCGCGTTCGGCTTTCATGGCGGCGCTGCTGGCGAAACCGGTACGGAAGGCGCCCGGCTCGATCAGCGTGACGTGGATCCCCAGCGGCTTGACCTCGTGGTGCAGCGCTTCGGTAAACCCTTCCAACGCGAACTTGGTGGCGTTGTACAGACCACTGCCGGGGAAGGCCACCAGGCCGGCGATGCTGGTCAGATTGAGAATATGGCCGGACCGTTGAGCGCGCATCTGCGGCAGCACTTCACGCGACAGCTCGGCGGCCGCAAAGAAGTTCAGCTCCATCTGGGCGCGGATCTGTTCGGAAGTGAACTCTTCCAGCGCCCCGTAAGAACCGGCGCCGGCGATGTTGGCCAGTACGTCGAGGCGGCCGAAGGTTTCGACGGTCTTCTTCAGGGCGGCGGCGCGCGCCGCAGGATCGGTCACGTCCAGCTGCAGAGCCAGCGCGCGTTCGCCGTGGCCGGCGGCGATCGCCTGCAGCGGCGCCAGGCGGCGGGCGGTGAGCACCACGTTGTCGCCCTTGGCCAGCACGGCTTCAGCCAAAGCCTGGCCGAAGCCGGAAGATGCGCCTGTAATAAACCAGGTTTTGTTCATATCGAGATTCCTCGTTATCGTGGAGAGTTACAGTTGAATTTCAGTGAGTTCTGCGCCATCAAAGGCGGTGTCTTCACCCCGTTCGCGCCAGGCGTTAAGCTCCTGCTGGCGTTTGGCGAGGGTGGTGTCCCACATGGCGTAAGCGTCGCGCCCCAGCATCAGGCGCACCGGCGGGGCCGTGAGAGTGACCAACTCCAGCATGCGCTGCGCCGCTTTGGCGGGATCGCCCATCTGTCGGCCGGCGGACTGCGCCAGGTAGGTTTCAAACGGTGCAATCGACGGGCGGTAGGCCTCGATGCGCTGCGTCGGCCGCATGTTCACGTCGCCGGCAAATTCGGTGCGGAAGGCGCCGGGCTCGACCAGGGTCACGTGGATCCCCTGCGGCCTGGCCTCGATGGCCAGCGACTCCGTCCAGCCTTCGAGGGCAAATTTCGCCGCGCAATAGGGGCCGGCGGCGTTCATTGCCACCAGACCGGCGATGCTGCTTACGGTGATCACGTTCCCGCTGCCCTGGCGCCGCATCTGCGGCAGCACGGCGCGGGTCATCTCCGCCGCCGCAAAGAAATTCAGCTCCATCTGCTCGCGCAGCTGTTCGAGGCTGAACTCTTCGCAGGCGCCGGCTACACCGCGCCCGGCCAGGTTGGCCAGCACGTCGATGCGGCCGAACCGCGCCAGGGTATCGGCGACCGCCTTATCGCGTGCGGCGGCATCCGTGACGTCCATCGCCAAAGGCAGCACGCGCTCTTCCTGGCCCTTAGCCAGCGCCTGCAGGCGGTCGAGACGGCGGGCGGTCACCACCACCCGATCGCCGTTGGCGATGGCCGCTTCGGCCAGGGCTTTACCCAGGCCCGATGAGGCGCCGGTGATCAGCCACACTCTATGGTCATTGTTCATTTCAGGTTTCCTGCGAATAAATAAAACGGCGCTTAGCGCCACCAACGGCTGCCGGGGTGCGGCCGAACGATATCGACACGTTCGCCGATCATCGGCGTCGCGACCTGCACGCTAAAGGGAGCGGCATGGCGCAGTACCTGGTCGAACGGGTCTTGCCAGGCGTGCATCGCCAGATCGAAGGTGCCGTTATGGATCGGCAGCAGCCAGCGGCCGAGCAAATCCCGATGCGCCTGCACGGTTTGCTGAGGGTGCATATGCACATAGGGCCAGCGTTTGTCGTAGGCGCCGGTTTCCATCAGCGTCAGGTCAAAGGGGCCAAAACGGCGGCCAATCTCGGCAAAACCGGTGAAATAGCCGCTGTCGCCGCTGAAGAACATCCGCAGCTCATCGTCTTCAATCACCCAGGAACACCACAGCGTGCGGTTGCCGTCGGTCAGGCTCCGGCCCGAAAAGTGCTGGGCCGGGGTAGCCGTCAGCCGCAGGCCGTCGATTTCCGTGCCTTGCCACCAGTCGAACTGGCGGATTTTTTCCGGCGCCACGCCCCAGGCCGCCAGGCGATCGCCCACGCCGAGCGGTGCGACGAACTGGCCCACCTTGCCGTCCAGCGCCCGAATGGCGGCCCGGTCCAGATGGTCGTAATGATCGTGCGAGAGGATCACGGCGCGGATCGGCGGCAGCTCCTCGATCGCGATCGGCGGCGCGTGAAAGCGTTTTGGCCCGGCGAACGGCAGCGGCGAGGCCCGCTCGGAGAACACCGGATCGGTCAGCCACCATTGGCCGCGCAGCTTGAGCAACACCGTGGAATGCCCCAGACGGTACAGGCTACGATCGGGTGCCGCCTCAAGCTCGGCGCGCGACAGGCGCTGAATCGGCACCGGCGTCGCCGGCACCGTGTCTTTGGGTTTGTTGAAAAATACGTCCCACCACACGCGCAGGGTGGACTCGGGCAGATCACCCGGCGCCGGCGGCCGCTGATTGTTAAAGCGCCGATCGCGCCATTGTGGCGATGAAGCATAGCCGCCCGATGTCGGGCGCAATTTGGAACAACGGCTCAAAGTCAGAATTCCCTCAGCACAGCAATGGATGATTCGGGCAGCGACGCGGTTCAGGTCGCCTTTGCCCGCACGACGCGATAAAACTTGTCGTCAAGAATAAGCCTTGAGGGACGGACGATCCATGCGCTAAAGTACTTGTTTGTTTATCAAGAGTACGGATTTCATCATGGACCCGCTGTCAGACGTGTTGTCGCTGCTGCAACCCCAAAACCAGTTTTACGCCGGTTTCGACGCCGCCGGGGACTGGTCGTTCGAGTTTCCCCCTCATGAAGGCATCAAATTCACGGCGGTGATGCGCGGCGCCTGCTGGGGCATGACCGACGATCTGACGCAGCCGATCCATTTCCGCGAAGGGGACTGCTTTTTGCTGAACAGTCGGCGGCGCTTCAGGGTCGCGTCCGATCCGGCGTTGCCGCCGCAGGGAGGGGAGCAGATCATGGCCGAGGCGACGCGCGACGGCATCGCCGTGCATAACGGCGGTGGCGAGGTCTTTTTGATCAGCGGGCGTTTCGGTTTTTCCGGCCAGCATGCGGCGCTGCTGTTTGATGCGCTGCCGCCGATCATCAACATCCCCAAAGCCTCGAGCCAGGCGGGCGTTTTGCGCTGGACGCTCGAACAGTGGACGAACGAGTTGCGTCACCCGCAGCTCGGCGGTGCGCTGATGTCGACCCACCTGGCGCACTTGATGCTGGTGCAGGTGTTTCGCCAGTTCCTCGAAACGGCCCATGGGCTGCCGAAAGGTTGGTTTCTGGCGCTGACCGACCGCCAGATCAGCCTGGCGATCGCCGCCATGCACGCCGAGCCGGCGCGCAACTGGACGCTGGAAGAGCTGGCCCGCATCGCCGGCATTTCCCGCACCGTATTCGCTCAACGTTTCAAAGGGCTGGTTGGCAGTACCGCCATGGAATACCTCTCGCGTTGGCGTATGCTGCAGGCGGCAGATCGCCTGCGGGCCGGTAAAGAAAACGTCGCGTCGATCGCCTACTCGTTGGGATACGGCTCGGAAAGCGCGTTCAGCACCGCCTTCAAACGGGTGATGGCGCAGTCGCCGTCGCAGTATCGGCGGCAAATGCCGGCCGGGGCGAGTGAACCGGAGTGAAAGGGGGCGCAGCGGCCGTGACCGCCGCGCCTGGCTTTACTGGCTGATGCTCTGCTGCAGCGCCTGAACGGAGGAAACGATGCCGGCATCGACCGACATGGTCAGGTCTTCCATTTCCAGCGACACCCAGTCGTTGTAGCCCATCATGCGCACCACCGAGAAGAACGCCTTCCACCACTGCAGATCCCGGCCGCAGCCGACGGCGACATAGTTCCAGGCGCGGCGGGCCACGTCGTCGATCGGTTTGGTCTCCAGCAGTCCGTTAATCTCAACGACGCCGCGCTCAAGGCGCACGTCTTTGCCGTGCACATGGTGAATGGCGGGGCCGAGGGCGCGGGCCACCGCGATGGGATCCGCACCCATCCAGATCAGGTGGCTGGGATCGAGGTTCAGACCCACCATCGGGCCAACGGCCTCGCGCAGCCGGAACAGCGTTTCCGGGTTCCACACCAGCATGGCGCTGAAGTTTTCCAGCGCAAAGCGCTCGACGCCGCACGCTTTGGCCCGAGCGACCAGCGCCTGCCAATAGGGGATTGCCACTTCATTCCATTGATAGTCCAGACAGTTTTTCACCGTCGGCGGCCAGCTGACGGTATAGGTGATCCAGTTGGGAATGGCGTCATGCGGGCTGGCCGGGGGCAGGCCGCTCATCATAACGATCTTTTTCACCCCCAGCAGCCCGGCCAGCTCCAGCGTATTGTCGGTTTGGCGCTGATGGCGTTGCCCCAGTTCGCCGGGATCGAGCGGATTGCCGGAGACGTTGAGCGCGGCGATCTCCATGCCGCGGCTGGCCAGCGCCTGCTGCAGCTGCCGGCGTTTGGCGGGGTTAGCCAGCAGATCGTCGGTATCCAGATGGGGCGCCGGAGACCAGCCGCCGGTGGTCATTTCCACGCCGCGCACCTCCAGCTCCAGCAGCCGATCCAGCATCTGCTCGAAGGGTAAATGACCCAGGCTGTCGGTACAGAATGAAAGTTTCATGGTGCTTTCCTTATTGGTAATTAACCCAGGTGGCGCCGTTGTCGGCGGAACGAACGCAGTTTTCAATCCAGCGCACGCCTTCCAATCCGGCGTCGATATCCGGATAGATCAGCGTGGCCAGCGTCTGCCGATCGCCGCGCTGGCTGGCGCTGATGGCGATGGCGAACTTGAGGTAGATATTGGCCCAGGATTCGGCCAGCCCTTCGGTATGCAGCGCACCGAGCCTCTCTTCGGCCAGGGCGCTGTCGTCCAGATAGGGCATGCCGTGGTGCAGGATCTGGTTGGGCCGCCCCTGGATCTCATGGCGCAATTCGCCGGGGGCAGCGTCGCTCCACTGCAGGCTGGCGAGCGAGCCCACCACGCGGATGCTTTGGCTGTCCATCGCGCCCGCATTGACGGCGGAGGCCCACATGCGGCCGACGGCGCCGTTTTCGTAGTGCATCAGCACCATGGCGTTGTCTTCCAGCGGGGCGCGAGAAGGAATAAAGCTCTGGCGATCGCACAGCAGGGAGGCAATCTTCATATCGGGCATCACCAGCTGCGAGATGTAGAAGGTATGGGTGGAGATGTCGCCCAGCACAAAAGAGGGGCCAGCGATTTTCGGATCGACGCGCCACTTTTGCGCCTCGAACGTGTCCGCGCTTTCGTTGGCATTGAAACCGTGGGTGTATTGCAATTCGACCATGCGTATTTCGCCGATGTCGCCGTTCGCAATCATGGCGCGCATCTGCATCAGCAGCGGATGGCCGGAGAAGCCGTAAGTTACGCCGACGATCAGGCCTTTCTCCGCCGCCAGCGCCTTGATTTCTCTCGCCTCCGCCGTGGTGAAGAACAGCGGCTTTTCGCAGATGACATGCAGGCCAGCATTCAGCGCGGCGCGCGTGATTGCATAATGGGTGCCGTTGGGGGTGGCGATGGTCACCACCTCAACGCCATCTTCGCGGTTGGCTTCTTGATCCAGCAGCTGTTGATAGTTGTCATAGCAGCGTTCGGCGGGCACGCCGAGGTTGACGCCAAACTCACGTCCGCGCGCTGCGTCGATATCAAAAGCGCCGGCAACCAGCCGATAAGCGGTGTTGTCGCGCAGTGCGCCGGAACGGTGCTTGTAGCCCACCTGGCTGAGGCGGCCGCCGCCGATCATCGCCCAACGCAGCGGGCGAGGGATGCTTCTTTCACCATTTAACATGCTGACTCCTGATACTGTGGTTTTGCACTCGGGTGCAAAATGGGTTGAAAAAGAGAGTGGCAACGGTTTATTTCTGGTTCATCTGTGCAAATTGCGGGTAGTTTTCTCGCGTCACGGTGGCATAAGGCACCCAGTTGTAAGGCTCGGTTTTAGTGTGATCCAACATCGCTCGGGTCACCTGCACCGCGCCGATCGCCTGGGCTTTGGCATCCTGGAAAATGGTCACCGCCAGGTCGCCGCTTTTGATAAATTGCAGGCCGTCTGGCGTGCCGTCGATACCGGCGACCAGCACGCCATTCTTTTTGGCCTGCTTCAGCGCCATGATCGCGCCGATGGCCATCTCATCGTTGTTGGCGGCGATCGCATCGATCGGCGTGCCGTTCAGCAACCAGCCGGAAACCACGTCGACCGCTTCATTGCGCTGCCATTTGGCGGTCTGTTTCTCTACCACTTTCATGTCTTTGTGTGTGGCGATTACCGCTTCTACCGCACGGGTGCGTTCGCGGGTTTCTTCGTTGGAGAGGGCACCCATCAGGATCGCCACGTTGCCGCGGTAATTCATTTTTTTCGCCAGGGCCTCCATCTGCAGGCGGCCGCTGAGCGCCGAATCGGAGCCGACGTAGGCCGTCGCGCCGCTAAGCGGCACTTCGGGCTTGCGGTTGACGAAGATGAGGGGGATCGCGGCGCGTTGGGCAGCCGTTATCATCGGCTGGACGCCTTGCGTATCGACCGGGTTGAGGATAATGGCGTCCACGCCCTGATTAATCAGATCGTCTACCTGCTGCACCTGCAGGGCGACATCGCCCTTGGCATCGACGAACTGGCCTTGCAGCTGCTGAGCCGCCAGTTCTCGTGCCATTTGGCTGCGCAGGATGGAGACGAAGTTGAGATCGAAGTTGGCCAGCGCCACGCCGACCTGGTAGGTCTTGGCCTGGGCGGTCACGACAAACAGCGAGCAGGCTAACATCAACAGCAGTCTGGTTTTTTTCATTACGGTATCCTGTCGAGATGAGAGGTGTTGTGTTAAAGCAGTGTATTTGCAACCGGGTGCAAAACAAGAGACAAGACGGCGATGAGTCTCTGAATGCCACCGTGAATGTCGGCTATGGATAAAATTCGGTCAACTGGGGAAAGGTGAAAACAGCGTGGACGATCACAAACTCTTTACCTTTTGCACCCGGTTGCACAACAAATTGCAATCGGGTGCAAAAACGGGACATAATTGCAGCAGGAATGCCGACGGGCGCTTAGGGGATCTGAGCGAGCAGGGTATAGTTTGACTTCATCGAAGCCGGGATCGACGCAACCATGATAAAACACCACAAAGCCACCGCCAGCGACGTCGCCGAAAAGGCCGGCGTCTCTAAATGGACGGTATCGCGCGCCTTTACGCCCGGCGCGTCGATCTCGGACAGCGCGCGTGAAAGCGTACTGGCGGCGGCGGCCGAGTTGGGCTATCGGCCAAACCTGCTGGCGCGCAGCCTGTCGCAAAAACGCACGCACATCATCGGCGTGGCCATCGACGAGATGAAGAACCCGCATTCGATGATGATGCTCGATATGGTCACCAAACAGCTGCAAACCCGCGGCTATATGGCGATGCTGCTGAACATCACCGCCGGGGAAAACTACCGGGCGGTGATGGCGATGGCCGATCAGCTGCAGGTCGATGGCATTTTGTTCCTGGCGACGGTGTTAACCCAAGAGTGGGCGGCGATCGCGCAAGATCTGCATCAGATCCCGCTGGTGCAGGTGTGCCGCAATACGGAAAACGAACACATTGATGTGGTCAATATCGACGGCTACCGCGCCGGCGAAGAGATCGCTGAGTTGCTGATAGACCAAGGGCATCGGCGCTTTGGCTACATGAAGGGGCCGGACACGCAAAGCAGCCATTTGCTGCGCATGGAAGGCTACCGCGACAAACTGATGGCTGCCGGCTTTCAGTTGGATCGGGTGCTCACCGCCGGCCACTACGATCGCCAACGCGGTTTCCAGCTGATGAGCGAATACCTGCAGGCAACGCCGGAAAGCGAGCGGGTTGAGGCGCTGTTCTGCGAGAACGACGTGTTGGCGCTGGGGGCGCTCGAAGCGCTCAGGCAAACGGCGCCGTCGTCCGCGATGGCCGTGGTCGGTTTCGACGATATCGATGAAGCCGGCTCAGCCAATTGGGCGCTGACCAGCTACAGCCAACGCATCGACCGGCTGGTCGAGGAGGCTTTGAATCGCCTGATCGACAATCGCGCCACGGCAGACGGCGCCTGGCGGCACGGAGAGTTGCGGGTTCGGCGGTCGCATTTGGCTGGGAAACCGGCGTAAGGATTTCTTTTTGTGTGACAATGTCACTATTGAGGCTTGATGAGAGCACATCGAGATAGAAAGAAAAAACTCTATAGAAGAGAAAGCGTGACATCCAGAGGGCCCATAGCCAGCGGTGGTGAGTACCGCTGGGAACGGCATAGCAAACAGCTGGATGATGAGCAGTTGCCGCTGCGTGAAAGCATGCATGGGCGGATACAACATGGCATGGATTACACGCCGCTATTTCAATTTTTGCTCAGTAAAGTGGGCCAACCCTGGAGTGAAGTGCACAGCGAAGCGGTTAGTCGGTTGGATAAAGAAGCACCTATTTTTTACCTGGTGGCGCTGCACCGTAAAAACTGGCAGAGCTATGTCTGCTGTGGTGAGTCGAGCTATTACAGCGGGCTATGCATAGATGAGCACGGGATACTGCAGAAAGTGAACCCGGCATTCACCGCAGAAGATGTGCCGGTGAGATGCCGCTGTTGTACCTATACGTTCAACGGGGAACTGGTGCCCGTCACGGAAAAAAACTGGCAAAAACCCTATGAGAAGGAATCCTGGGAATAGTCAGGTTTCACGAGTGTCATTCAGATGTAGATTGACTGCCGAAGTTTGCCAGATTTCACGTAGCGCGATCAAAAAGGAGGGCATTTTGACCCATTTTGCACAGTGGCTTAGCCAAATTCAGGCGCTTGAGGTTGAACTGCACCAGCCAACAACGCGCTGCGATCCGAAACATGTCGCGGCATTGTTGCATGAAGACTTTGAAGAGATTGGTCGTTCAGGCCTACGTTATGACAAATGCCAAACCGTTGCGGCGCTGGAGATGGAAACGGATTATCCGCCAATTTTCGCCGAAGGTTTTAAGCTGGCGAAAATCAGTGAAGGCGCCGTGTTGCTGACGTACAAAAGTTTTCAGCGTGATGCGCAGGGCCGCGCCGTTCGTTGCACTGAACGCTCATCGATTTGGCTGCTGACGGAAAAGGCGGGTTGGCAGATGCGCTTTCATCAAGGTACGCCGGCAGAGGATTGAGCAGAGTTTAAAAAGCTGATCGAATGGAGTTATTTAACTCACGCTATAAGTTTTTCTATAGGCTACTAAAAATTATCATCATTTGTTAACCATAAAAAATAAAATATAATCATGAGGAAAAACAAAACCCTGCATAAATTAAACCTTATATTTATGCTGGAATAATTTCATTATATAAACATTGACTATAAAAGGTTTGCTATGAAATTGCGACTTACAATATTTGCCACATTGGTATTAAGCATGCCTATGGCACCCTCTGCTTTTGCTTTGACTTTACAAGATCAAATTAAACAGTACGAAAAAGAGGGCTGGAAGGTAGGGTTGTCAATTCTATCTTCAGATGATAAAACGATTTCTATAAATGGAAACCAACGCTTTCCTTTAGATAGCACAGTTAAATCAATTGCTTGTGCCAATGTCCTGGCAAAGGTTGATGCAAAGAAGCTTTCATTAAATCATTCTATGGTAGTGACTGAAAAAAATATTGTGACCTATTCACCCGTTGCTAAAGATTATATGAACAAGCCATTTACGCTTGAGCAAGCTTGCAAAGCGGCCAATGAATACAGTGATAATACAGCAGCTAATTTTGCTATTTTTTCGGGTGGAGGACCAGAAGCTCTGACCGAATTTATGAGATCTATAGGAGATACGGTTACTCGCTCTGACCGATATGAGCCAGAATTGACGGTCAATCCCGTGGATGATTTGCGAGATACAACGACTCCTGATGCGATGAGCAAGAGTATCAAGAAAATTTTGACCGGCGAAGTTCTCAGCGATGCATCAAAAGCGCAATTGAAAGAATGGATGGTCAATAACAAAGTCGCTGATAATATGCTTAGAGCGTCTCTTCCTAAAGGATGGAAAATCGCCGATAGGTCAGGTGCAAGTGATTATGGTGTCAGAGGGATAACGTCGATGGTCTGGTCAAATAATCATGATCCTGTATTCATCAGCATCTATGTGAGAAAAGCGGATACCTCTTTGGATGAACGCTCAGCGGTGATCCGTACTTTAGGTTCGCATATATTTGACGAATACCTTAGCCACTAAGAGGATAGTAGTAAGAGGTTAGGGGTTCTATGGAAGAGCCCCGATAAGCAGCAGAGAGTTACGTACTCAGGAAAGCTCCATGCTATGGCGGTTAGCATTCATCAGGTTTAATTTAACATAATATACATTATGCGCACCTTGGTGGTGATATGTGGATTCTGCCGTCCAGGCCTGATTCATGGGCTTTCTCCTGCGGCCAACCATGCCGGCGCCGGCTACTCATGCCGCTGAACTAATTCGTTTTTCAACCGGCCATAAGCCGCCGGGTTTTGCCGACGGTCTTCTGCTGCCTGGTGTTTGTGTTGCTCAGCAATACCATGATGCTTGCGCAGAAAATCTCTGAACGCCAACTGTCTGATCGCCTGTTCACTTGCTGCAGCAACGCCTGCCAGTAATGCTGTTCTCGCCACGCGGCGTAGATCTCATATCATGCATCTTGTCATTCACACCATCCAACGCCGCCAGGCTTTCAATCTCCAGCAAGATATCAATCGTTGGTTTGGCACTGCTGTACTACCGATATGATGAATTGCCGTTAATACGCCAGCCAACATCTCGCGTAGTTTCAGCGCTTCATCTTGATAACGTTCCAGCCACTGCGTCTCATAGCCCTCGACCGTGATGCTGCGTGCTGCCATTTCCCGCTTCAGTAATGATGACCGGACATGATTTCTAAGGCGCATACCTGCCGATATTGGCCAGAAATCCTCTGCTTTTTTGATCGCGCTACGTGAAATCTGATGAAACGTGGCGACTACGATACTGCAGATTTCACCCAAACGCGTCACTTAAACGGGCACTATTTGTATGCTAAATGCGCATTGGCGTGCGTTTGCATCGCTTTCTGCGCCCACCACGGCGTTGGCTATACTGAATGGGAATATTCTTCCATGCTCCAGGAGCCTCTCCATGTTTGACCATGTGAAATTTGGCGTCAGCGACTTCGCCCTTAGCAAAGCGTTTTTCCTCAATGCGCTGGCGCCGCTGGGCGTAAAGATCGTTGCCGAAGGCGAGCCCGGCTATGGCGTCGAACTATGTCCCGATCGGGGTAACGTGTCATTGTGCCTGTTTCAAACCGATGAAAAGCCGGCACACCTGCACCTGGCATTTGCCGCAAGCAGCCGTGAACAGGTCGATGCGTTCTACCACGCTGCGCTAAATGCCGGCGGCATAGACAATGGCGCACCCGGTTTACGGCCCAATTACCATGCCCACTACTATGCGGCATTTGTGATCGCCCCGGATGGTCACAATATCGAAGCGGTTTGCCATAACCCGATGAGCTAGTGATTTTTCCTGTTAAAACAGTATATTAATCACGATTAAATGCACTTTATTTAACATAAATAATGGTGACATCGTCACTTAACGTTACCCCGTCACGTCAATCCACTCTGCTCCGGTGATGCTGGCCAGGCGTTGTGGCGCAATTCTCACGCCTGAGTTATCGCTGCCACCTGCTGGAAGCACTTCACCGTAGCTGCACAGGCTGCGATCGCAGTAAATTCTCACCGCTGCCGGTGCGGCAAAGGGGCAAACGCCGCCGGGCGGATAGCCGGTCAGCGCCTCCACCTCCTCCGCCGGCAGCATGCGCGCCTTTACGCCGAAGAATTGTTTGTACTTCTTGTTGTCGATTCTGGCGGTTCCCGCCATCACCAACAGCACCACGCCGTCGTTCACGCGAAATGACAGCGTCTTGGCGATCTGCCCGCTCTCCACGCCAAAGGCTTCCGCCGCCAGCGCCACCGTGGCGGTATTCTTTGTCAGCACCGTCACCGCCGTTTCCGGGGCGTGCTCGGCCAGAAATCGCTGAACGCGCTCTATACTCATGTCCTTCCTCCCGATGTTGCTAAGCCATTGATAATGCCGCAGTGAGGGTTCTGGTTTTAACATCGCATGCTAAAAATGAGAATCAAAATTGTTCAAATCGGTGAATCTGAACAAAGCTTTAAGGGGCCTACGCCTTTTTACCTATCATTTTTCATGGAGATACCTGCATGACCACGCAAACCACAGCAAGGCCTTCAGCGGCCGCGGTGGCCGTCTATGAATGGCTCAATCCGCTCCCCTACGGATTTTTCACCGCGGCGCTGATTTTCGACATCATCTATGCCTGCACGGCGAATATTCAGTGGGTCAATGGTGCCAGCTGGCTGATCGCCATTGGCCTGGTTTTTGCCATTATTCCCCGGCTGATTAACCTGGTTCAGGTGTGGTTCGGCAGCGGCCGGCTGCAGGGCTCACCGGTCAAGCTCCATTTCTGGCTGAATCTGATCGCCATCGTTCTCGCCATCATTAACGCTTTCGTGCATAGCCGGGATGCGTATGCCGTGGTGCCGCAAGGCCTGGTGCTGTCTGCGATCGTGGTCGCGCTGCTGAGCCTCGCCAACATTCTGCTGGCCGTGGGCGCCCGCGCAAAATAAGGAGGTTTTCATGAAGCTATCATCCACCGCGATTGCGCTTTCGGCCGTGCTGGCGCTGGCCGGCTGCGATAACAGCGCCGTCATTTCGCCAGAACAACAAATGGGGCCGGATCCGGTGTTGCCGGCGGCGCAAAACTTCCTGATGCCGCCGATGCAGGTGCCAAAGGGCGTCGGCTGGCAGCAAAACCAGATGCCGAAAGTGGCCGAGGGTTTGAAAATCGATAAGGTGGCGGACGGTTTGCTGCATCCGCGCCAGCTGCTTACCCTGCCCAACGGCGATGTCCTGGTGGTGGAAGCCAACGGGCCGGGCACGGAGGCGGTGAGCACGCCCAAGCAGCTGATCGCCGGGCTGGTGAAAGGCCAGTCCGGTAAAGGGGGCAAAGGCGGTAACCGCATCACCCTGCTGCGCCCAACCGCCGACGGCCGCTGGGAAAAGCATGTTTTCCTCGAGGGGCTCGATTCCCCATTCGGCGTCCAGCTGATTGGCAACACCCTGTACGTGGCCAACACCGGCAACATCATGCAGTACACCTATCAGCCGGGCGAAACGCGCATCAGCGATGCGGGTAAAGAGCTGGCCGACTTGCCGGACACCATCAACCACCACTGGACCAAGGCCCTGCTGGCCAGCCCGGACGGTAAAAAGCTGTATGTCGGCGTCGGTTCCAACAGCAACATCACCGAAAACGGCCTGGCCGTAGAGTACCGGCGCGCCGCCGTGCTGGAAGTGGACACCGCCTCTGGCGCCAGCCGTGTCTTCGCCAGCGGCCTGCGCAACCCAACCGGGCTGCAGTGGGAACCGCACAGCGGCAAGCTGTGGGCCATCGTCAACGAGCGTGACGAGATCGGCGCCGATCTGGTGCCGGACTACCTGACCTCGGTGCAGGACGGCGGCTTCTACGGCTGGCCTTACAGCTATTTCGGCCAGCACGTCGATCGGCGGGTGCAGCCGGCGCGGCCGGATCGGGTGGCGAAAGCCATCAAGCCGGACTACGCCCTCAGCTCGCACGTCGCGCCGCTGGGGCTGCTGTTCTATACCGCGAACGCACTGCCGGCCGAGTATCGCGGCGGCGCCTTTGTCAGTGAGCACGGCAGCTGGGATCGCTCGCCGCTGAACGGCTACCGGGTCAGCTACGTGGCGTTTGAGCAAGGCAAACCGGTCGGCAAACTCAAAGCGGTGGTCACCGGCTTTGTCTCTGACGACGAGAAGGAACTCTATGGCGCACCGGTAGGATTAACGGTCGACAAGGCCGGCGCTCTGCTGATTGCGGATGACGTGGGCAACACCGTTTGGCGCGTCAGCGCTAAATAACGTTAACGGGCAGGTCCTGGGGGATCTGCCCGTGACATTGTCACTCAACACCCTGCGCCAACCAGACCGTTCTTCCCCCGCAGGCGGGATCTTCCACCACATGGTCGACCACGCGGAAGCCGTTCTCCTGCAATAAACGTCTGTACTCCTCCGGCGCCAGGCTGGCGTGAAACAGCGGCTGGCCTTCGAAGCTGCCGATCGCCACGCCGTCGGCTGGGCCGCTGGTGAACATCAGTGCGGCGTGCGGCCCGGCATGCCGTCTGAACAGCGGAAACATGCGGCGCTGATCGTTGCGCGCCAGATGAAAGAAGCTGTCCCAGGCCAGCAGGCCGTCGAACTTCGTCGCCAAATCCAGCTGGCGCATATCCATTTGTCGCCACTCCTGCTGAGGAAAACGCTGCCGGCAGCGCGCGATCATCGCCTGAGCACCATCGACGCCGGTGACCCGATACCCCTGTTCGATAAAATAGGCGGCGATCGGCGCGCCATTGCCGCAGCCGAGATCCAGCAGCCGCGCATTGGCCGGGGTGAGCTGCAAAAAGCGATCGAGCCACGGCCGTTCAAACAGCGTGGTGGGTCTGAGGCGTTCCCAGGCGGCGGCATGTTCGTCATAAAGCGGGATAATGGTGCTCGCCAGTTTTTCCGTCATTAATATTGTCCCCATCACGTTATTGGTGCCAAAAAAAATAGCCTTTGGTCAGAATTAAAGCGCTTATTCGATAATATATTCATCAACAGACCGTTGACCAGAAATAAAAGGTTTTAACATTTCGACATAAACCAGTACAATTCCCTACCCTGTGTTAACCCTTTTTTTAGGTTGATTGTGTCGTTAATTCAGCGCTCTGCATCGCGACATCGGGCCACCGCCTGGTTAGGGATGTTTGCCATTCTGATGTTGTTCATTGCGCCGGTGGTCTCGCGATCCCTGGAGCATGTACGCGCCGGAAGTGCTGGAACGACCGTCATGGCGGATTGCGGCATGGAGATGCCGATGCATCACGGGATGCACTCGCCGCCGCCTGAGCCTGAAAAAGCCTCACAGCCGCTGATGCAGCACGGCGGCGGCCATCACAACATGGCGATGATGATGGACGACAGCGCCTGCGGCTACTGCGTGCTGTTGCTGCACGCGCCGCTGCTGGACGTGAGCCACGCCCCGCTGTTCTGGTCCCAGTTGCTGGCTTCGCGCCCGCCGCCGATTCACTATCTCGTTCCCCTGTTTGCCCACGTCGTTCACACCGAATTACAGCCGCGCGCGCCCCCCGTCTCTTTCCTCTGATTTAACAATAAGCCCATTGCCGCTCTCTGTATTGCCGTTGATCGCTTCAACCCGGCGGAATTAATTCGCCCAACGGTTAATCATCGAGACGACATTATTAATCCGGTTATTTCCACGTTGATGGAATTAACCCCCGTATTTTCCGATGGTGATTTTCGCCAGGCCGCCCCACGCCTGAATAATCCCACGGCCAAGAACGGAAAAGAGTTAGCTTAAGGAAAGATGATGTTTAAACCGACTTATAAAAAGAACGCCGTTACCCGCGCCATCACCACCGCCATGCCGCTGTTCCTGCTGGCCGGCCACGCGGCGCAGGCGCATCAGCACCCTACCGACGCACAGGTTAATGATGGCGACGTGATCACCGTTACCGCGCCGCTCTACTCCCCGCTCACCATCGTCACCTCGCCGAAAACCCCGCGCCAGCCGGTGCCGGCCAGCGACGGTTCGGACTACCTGAAAACCATCCCCGGCTTTTCGCAGATCCGCAACGGCGGCACCAACGGCGATCCGGTGTTCCGCGGCATGTTCGGTTCGCGGTTGAAGATCCTCACCGACGGTTCGGAAATGCTGGGCGCCTGCCCAGCGCGGATGGATGCGCCGACCTCTTACATCTCGCCGGAAAGCTTCGATCTGTTGACCATCACCAAGGGGCCGCAGACGGTGCTGTGGGGGCCGGGATCGTCGGCGGGCACGGTGCGTTTCGAGCGTGAACGCCCGCGCTTTGACAAACCGGGCATCAAGGGCAGCGCCAGCGTGCTGACCGGCTCCAACGGCCGCTGGGACGAGAATATCGACGCCAGCCTCGGTGCCGAACAAGGCTACCTGCGGGTGATGGCCAACAAATCCCGCTCCAACGACTATCAGGACGGAACGAATACGCGCGTGCCGTCACGCTGGGACAAGTGGAATGGCGATCTGGCGCTCGGCTGGACGCCGGGCAATGACACGCTGCTGGAAGTGACCATGGGCCGCGGCAACGGCGAAGCGCGCTATGCCGGCCGCAGCATGGACGGTTCGCAGTTCAAGCGCGAAAGCCTGGGCATGCGGGTGGAAAAATCCAACATCGGCGAGGTGCTGGATAAGCTGGAAGCGCAGGTCTACTACAACTACGCCAACCACGTGATGGACAACGTTACCCTGCGCTCGCCGGGCAGCGGCGGCATGGGTGGCCACGGGGGCCATGGCGCTATGAGCATGGGCGGCCACGGCGGGCACATGATGTCCTCCGGCATGACGATGCAGCTCGATCGCCGCACCGTCGGCGGCCGCGTGATGGGCACCTGGCAGTGGCAGGACGTGAAGCTTGAAAGCGGCCTGGACACCCAAACCAACACCCATCGCAGCATGAGCCGCGGCAGCTGGGAAAGAGACGCCCAGTTCAACAGCTACGGCGCCTTCAGTGAACTGACCTGGTCCACCAGCGAACAGGATAAACTGATCGGCGGCGCGCGTCTTGACCGCACCCTGGTGGAGAATTTCCGCAGCGGCAGCGACGGGGAGCGTTCGGATACCCTGCCGAGCGGCTTTATGCGTCTTGAGCATACGTTGGCCGACCTGCCGCTGATGCTGTATGCCGGCGTCGGTTATACCGAGCGTTTCCCGGATTATTGGGAGCTATTCTCGCCGAAGCTCGGCCCGAACGGCAGCAAGGATCCGTTCTCCAGCGTCAAGAGCGAAAAAACCACGCAGCTCGACATCGGCGCGCAGTACAACGGCAAACGCTTCAACGGCTGGGTCTCCGCTTACGTAGGCCGCGTCGATGATTTCATCCTGTTCAAATACGATCCGCACAACGCGCGTCTCAGCCAGGCCGATAACGTCAACGCCAACATCATGGGCGGCGAAATGGGCATGGGTTACCAGCTGAGCGAGCACTGGAAAACCGACGCCAGCCTGGCCTACTCCTGGGGCAAAAACACCAGCGACGGCCGGCCGCTGCCGCAGATCCCGCCGCTGGAGGCGCGTCTGGGGCTCACCTATGAGTACGGCGACTGGAGCGGCACCGGCCTGTGGCGTTTGGTCAGCAGCCAACACCGCGTGGCGATCAACGAAGGCAACGTGGTAGGCAAAGACTTTGCCGAAAGCGCCGGCTTCGGCGTGCTTTCCGCCAACGCCGCCTACAAGGTGAATAAAAACGTCAAGCTGAGCGCCGGTCTGGATAACATCCTGAACAAGACCTACAGCGAACACCTCAACCTGGCGGGCAACAGCGCCTTCGGGTATTCGGCCAACAGCGCGGTGAATGAGCCGGGCCGCACCCTGTGGGCCAAGGTTAACGTCACCTTCTAAACCGTACACCGGGCGATGGGCAACCGTCGCCCGGTCAGGCGATATGCGATCCGGTTCTTAGGATATGAGTTTTAAGTTTTTCCCATTCGGTTGAGCGGCGATTAGTATCACTCTCAATGTAATCAAGGATCCGGAGGGAATATGCAAAAGCTCACTCGTTTTCTGGCCCTGCTCGGCGAGCTGATGATTGAAAAAGCCGAAGACGCCGCGCCGCAGGCTGCTCGGCCTGACGATCGCGACGACGCGTTGCCGCCGCGCCTCGAACGTGGGGTTCCGCTGGCCGACCGCTTCCTGTTCATGTAATTCTTCTCACTGTCTTTTGGTCCGGCACGTTCTGATATTTCATTATCGGACGCCTGCGTCTATCTTCTTTCGATGGTTCCAGCCGATTCATCATAGGAGAGAGCAACGCAATGAAGATCAGAACGGTAACCCCGCAAGACGCTGAAGCCCTGACGCAGTTATTGAATGACGTGATCGGCGCCGGCGGCACGACGGCGCTAGAAACGCCCCTCACCCCCGCCGAATTCAGCGAATGGTTCATCAGCGGCAGCAATGCGCTGAGCTGCCAGGTCGCGGAGGTGGATGGGCTGTTGGTGGGCTTCCAGGCGCTGAGCGCAGATGATTCCCTGCCGCCCGATACCGCAGATATTGCCACCTTCTCCCGCCTGTCGCCGAAGGTGCGCGGCGTCGGCAGTGCGTTGTTCCCTGCCACATTAGCGGCGGCGAAGTCGCACGGTTTCAAGCACATCAACGCCACCATTCGGGCGGATAACGTCGGTGGCCTCGCCTACTATCACAAAATGGGCTTTCGCGATTACGACCGTTTGCCGCAGGTGCCGCTCAGCGATGGCACGCCGATCGACAGAGTCAAAAAACGCTTCTCCCTTTAACCCGCCAACCTGCTCACACTGAACGCACGATATGTTCGCGCAGCCACCGGTGAGCGGGATCCCGGTGCGATCGTTCGTGCCACAGCATGGTCATTTCAAAGCCCGGCACCGCCAGCGGCGGCTCGAGCCGTTGTAATAAAGGCTGGTTGCGCACCAGCCGCTCAGGCAGCATCGCCACCAAATCGGACTGCGTCAGCACCGAGATAACGAACAGAAAATGTGGCACGGAAAGCACCACCCGCCGCGTCAGCCCCACGTCCGCCAACGCCCTGTCGGTCATACCATAGAACCCGCCGCCGTCCGGCGAGACCATCACCTGCTCCAATTGGCAAAATTGCGCCGGCGTCAGCCTGGCATGCAGCTTGGGGTGGCCGACCCGGCCCACCAGCACATAGCGTTCGCTAAACAGCGTGCGCTGCCGCAGGCCGGATGGCGCACCTTCTCGGGTATGAAACGCCAGGTCGATTTCCCCTTGCTCCGCCCGTTTGGCGAGGCGCGCCGGGGCGATCTCCAACACCGCCAGCCGGGTGCCGGGCGCCGCCGTGCGTAAACCGTTCAGCGCCGGCAGCACGATGGTGGATTCGCCGTAGTCAAAGGCAGCCACGCGCCAGGTATCGGTCGCCACGGCGGGATCGAACGGCGTCGCCGGCGTCACCGCCAACTCGAGCGCCGCCAATGCCTGACGTAACGGTTCCCGCAGCTGTTCCGCTCTGGCGGTCGGACGCATGCCGCGCGGGCCGGGCAACAGCAGCGGATCGTCAAAGATCGCCCGCAGTTTGGCGAGATGTACGCTGACCGCCGGCTGGGAGAAATTGAGCCGCTGTGCCGCGCGTGTTACGTTGTGCTCCGCCAGCAGCGCGTCGAGCGTCACCAGCAGGTTGAGATCCAGCCGCCTTAAATTATTCATATTTATACCTGGGATAACGGTAATTCATTTCTAATATACCGACTAACGCCCTAACCTGCAGCTCTCACACCAAGGAGAGCTGTTATGAATGTGCTGATTGTTTACGCCCACCCGGAGCCGCTGTCGCTGACCGGCTCACTGAAAAACTTCGCCGTTGAACGCCTGACGCAGGCCGGCCATCAGGTACAGGTGTCCGACCTGTACGCCATGAAGTGGAAAGTGGCGCTCGACGCTGACGACAGTCTGGAAGGCCCGGCAACGGCTCGTTTCGATCCTTCTCTGGATTCGCAGCGCGCGTTCGCCAACGGCATACAGAGCGCCGATATTGCACGGGAGCAGCAAAAATTGCGCTGGGCGGACACGGTGCTGCTGCAGTTTCCGCTGTGGTGGTTCTCGATGCCAGCGATCCTCAAAGGCTGGTTCGAGCGTGTCTATGCTTACGGTTTTGCCTACGGCGTGGGTGAGCATTCCGACACCCATTGGGGTGACCGTTACGGCGAGGGGACGCTGGCGGGCAAACGGGCGATGCTGATCGTCACCGCCGGCGGCTGGGAGTCTCATTACGCCCCGCGCGGCATCAACGGGCCGATCGACGATATCCTGTTCCCGATCCAGCACGGCATGCTGCATTACCCAGGGTTCGAGGTGCTGCCGCCGTTCGTCACCTACCGCGCCGGCAAAACCGATGAGGCACGCTTTGCCGCCCTGTGCGAGCAGCTCGGGCAGCGGCTGGATAATCTGTGGAACGCCGAGCCAATCCGCTTTCGGCGGCAGAACGCCGGTGACTATCTGATCCCGCAGCTGACGCTGAAAGCGCATCTCGCGCCGGGGCAAGACGGTTTCGGCGTTCACATCGAGTAGCCGGATGCGCACGCCCGGGCGCATCCGGGGCGTGCCCTTAATTCAGGGCGGCGAGAAATGCCTGGTAGCCTTGCGCGCTGCGATCCAACTCGTGGGATTGCAGCGGCTCCACAGTCCCGTCCGAAGCGGCCTCCTTGCCGTAAAAGGCGAAGAACGAGGCATAGTCGGCCCGCACGTAGCCGGCGGTGACTTCAAACGGCCGGAAGATTTCCTCCAGCGAATAACGATAGCGCCCGTCGCGCGCATAATCCTCTGCACGCACTCCCGCCGTGACCGCCAACGCCAGCTTCTTGTTTTGCATCTTGTAGCCGCTGCGGGAACCGTAGGCCCAGCCGTAGGTGAGCACGTCGTCCAGCCATTTTTTCAGCAACGGCGGGCTGCTGAACCAGAAAATCGGGAACTGCAGTACGATGTTGTCATGGGCTTCAATCAGCCGCTGCTCTTGGGCGACGTCGATCTGCCAATCCGGATAGGCCTGATGCAGTTCGTGCACGGTATACCGCTCCGGATAGCGCCGCAGCTCCTCCAACCAGCGTTTGTTGACCACCGAGTTCGCCATATCGGGATGGGTCACCACCACCAAGGTTTTCATATCGATTTCTCCAGTCAGGTGTCTATCGGCGCATCATAGGTTATGCTGGAACAATGTAAAATACGCACACTCGCGACACATACTTACCCTGGAGAAAGTACCTAATGACCGCTGAATCCCACTGCAGCCCAACGGGCATCAGCCTCGAAGACACCGGCTATGGCTATACGCTGTCGGTGATCAACGGCAAATATAAAATGATTATTCTCTACTGGCTGGCGTTGTATAAGCCGGTATTGCGGTTCAACGAGCTGCAGCGCTGCGTCGGCACCATTTCGTACAAAACGCTGAGTTCGACGCTCAAAGAGCTGGAAAAAGATCGCCTGGTGGTGAGAAAGGAGTATCCGCAGATCCCGCCCAAGGTGGAGTACAGTCTGTCCGAGCGCGGGCGTTCGCTGATCCCGGTGATCGACATGATGTGCAACTGGGGGGAGCAGCACCGGCCGGAACAGCCGGTGCCGTGAGGGGTTAGTTGTCTGCCGCCGCTGAGGTTGCCGCAGCGGGCTCATCGTGCTCGACCAACGCGTCTGCCGGCCGGCACTGGCGCAGCGTGCGCACGCTGAAGGCCACCAGCACGCCGAGCACGGCGGCGAATGCGCCAAACGACAGCACGCTCATCAACGGAGTAAACACCCTGCCCAGTACGCCGAGTCCCAGCGCGCCGATCGAATCGCCGGTTACGTCCTGCGCGGTGCCGAGGCTGTTCACCCGCCCCAGCAGATGATCCGGCGTGTTGCTCTGGATCAGCATGAATTGCAGGAGCGAGGCGATGGCGTTGGCGTAGCCGTAGCACACCAGCGCCAGCAGCGCCGGCGCCAGGTGGTTGAACAGCCCCAGCGAAGCGATAGCGGTAAACGCGACGATGGCGGCGACCAGGATCAGCACGCCGGGACGAGCGTATCGCCCCACCCAGCCGCTGGTCAGCGCGCCCAGCATCGCGCCGAGCGGCACCGCGGAATACATCAGGCCAATAGAGGACGCGCCGACGTGGTAAGCGCCCTGCGCCAACGCCGGGAACAGCACCCTGACGGCGCCGACGATGCTCATCAGCATTCCCAGCAGCACCACCGACCCCACCACCTTATTGCGCCAGACAAACTGGAAGCCGCTGGCGAGCGCGCGCAGCGGGTGTTCCGGCTCCTGCTGCTGCGGCAACAGCGTCGGCAGGCGTACCAGCGGGATCAGGGTGCCCAGCGTCCCGGCGGCGGCCACGGCGAACGCCAGCCCCACGCCGCCGAACACGATGATGATCCCGCCCAGCGCCGGCGCCAGGATCGCGCCGATGCGCACCGTCACCATACTCAAGGCCCCCGCCGCCGCCAGGTTTTCGCGCCCGACCAGCAGCGGGATCACCGCCATCAGCGCCGTCATGCCCAGCGCGCCGAAGAACCCGTCCCAGGCCGCCAGCAGGTAAAGCGCCCACAGCGACGGCGCCGGGGCGAAGGCGTTCAGACTCAGGGCGACAAAGCCCAGCCCGCAGGTGCCGCGCGCAAACAGGATCAGCTTGCGGCGATCGTAGCGATCGGCGAGCACGCCACCCAGCATCAGGCCGATAAACATGCCCACCCCGTCCAGCGCCACCGCCACGCCCACCTGCAAGGTGGAGCCGGTCATCGCCTGGATCTGGATCGGCACCCCCACCGCCAACATGCCGAGGGAAAACACCGACAGCATGCGGGCGCAGAAAATCGCGCGGAAATGCGCATTGCTTCTCAGCAAGCTGAAATCAAGAAAAAAAGAAGGTCTGGCCATAGTGTCCTGCATATCATGTTTTAGTACGGGCCGGGACGCACGCCCCCCGGCCCGGTTGCGTTATACCAACCCGTATTGCCGCGTCAGCAGCTCGTGCAATAGCGGGCCGAGCGTCTCCAGCGAAGCCGGCGACAGAATGTCCGCGTGTTCGCAGCGCTGGTGATGGCAGATCAGCCCATCCAGATACGGTGCCCACACGGCGTCGATATCCATCTCCGGCGGCAGCGTCTGGTCGGCGACAAACAGCGTTGCCGTGCCGTGGAAACGCCGGCTGCGCGCCTGGGACAGAATGCGCACCGCGTCGCGGTAGTTGGCGACGATGCTGTCAAACATCGCCGCCTTCTCCGCCATCAGCGCCGGATCGCCATGATCTTCCGCCATAAACTCGGCCTGCTCCTGCGCCACCTCTTTCTGCGCCTCCTCCTCGCTGGGGCCGGTCCAATCCTGGCCTTCCGGCGGATAGGTATCCAGCATCCCAAGGAACGCCACCTCTTCGCCCTTCTGCTGCAGGCGCGCGGCCATCGAATGCGCCAGCGTGCCGCCGAGCGAATAGCCCAGCAGGTAGTAAGGCCCCTGTGGCTGCAGGCGGCGCAGATGGGCGAGATGACGATCGACCATCTGCTCGATATCCTCGCAGGTGGCGATGGCGCCGTCCGGTCTTGGCGACTGCAGCCCGATGATGGGATAGTTCCCCGGCAGATAACGGCTCAGCCCCGAGTACTGCCAGGCGAAACCGGAAGCGGGATGCAGGCAGAACAGCGCCGGGCCTTGGCCGGCCCGCAGCTGCAGGCATTCGCCGACGCCGCGGCTCTCGGCCGAGTTGGCCGCCTGCGCGTCATCGAGCAGGTGCGCCATCTTCTCCAGGCTGCGGGCGAACATGATCTGCCCGACGCTCAATGGCCGAGGCACGCGCCGACGCAGCTCTGCCGCCAGACGCATCGCCAGCAGCGAATGGCCGCCCAGCGCGAAGAAGTCGTCGTCGGCATACACCGTCTCGCGCCCCAGCAGTTCCCCGAACAGCGCCGCCAGCAGGCGTTCGCTGTCGCCCTGCGGCGCACGCCCGGCTTGCAGGGCCAGCTGCGGCCGTGGCAACGCCTTGCGATCCAGCTTGCCGCTGGCGCTGAGCGGGAAGCGGTCGGTCATGACATAGCTGACCGGCATCATGTGCGCCGGCAAACGCTGCTCCAGCGCCTGATGCAGCACGGCGGTGTTCAGCGTCACGCCCGGTTGGGCGATCAGCCAGGCGACCAGCTGGCGCATATCGGCGCCGCCAAGCCCCGTCGCGCCCTCGCCCAGCTCGATGGCGTGCACCGCCGCTTGCGCTACCCCCGGCTGCGCCAGCAGCGCCTGCTCGATTTCGCCCAGCTCGATGCGCTGGCCGCGGATCTTCAGCTGATCGTCGCTGCGCCCCAAATACTCGACGCTGCCGTCTTCCAGCCAGCGGGCGATATCGCCGGTGCGATACATGCGCGCGCCGTTGCCGGCGGGATCGGCGACAAACCGCTGCGCCGTCAGCCCCGGCCGATGCAGATAGCCATCGGCCAGCTGAATGCCGCGCAGGTAAAGATCGCCGGCGCAGCCGACGGGTACCGGCCGCAGCATGGCGTCGAGAATGCTCAGCTGGGTGTTCCAGACCGGTTTGCCGATCGGCACGCCGGCGCCGTTTACCGCCGCCAATGCCGCGCCGGACGCCGGTTGGTAGGTGACATCGACCGCCGCCTCCGTCGGGCCGTACAGGTTGTGCAGCGGCGCGGTAACCAACGCCTGATAGCGGGAAGCCAGTTCACACGACAGCGCTTCGCCGCTGCAGAACACGCGTTTCAGGCTGGCGGCGGCGCGCTGTGGCGCCCGTTCGTTCAGCGCCTCCACCCAGATAGCCAACATGGACGGAACGAAATGCAGCGTGGTCACGCCATAGTCGTCGATCAACGTCGTCAGCGCCTGCGGATCGCGGTGCGCCTCCGGCGGCGCCATCACCAGGCGTGCGCCGACCATCAGCGGCCAGAAGAATTCCCAGACGGAAACGTCGAAGCTGCACGGCGTTTTCTGCAATACCACGTCCTGCGCATCGAGCGCATACTCGTGCTGCATCCAGAACAGGCGGTTGACGATCGCCCGGTGGTTCACCACCACGCCTTTCGGCCGCCCGGTAGAGCCGGAGGTATACAGCACGTAGGCGGGATAATCGCCGTTCCACGCCGGTTGGCGCGGCGCCGGTTCGCGCCCGCTCTCGTCCAGCGCATCGAACAGCAGCGTCGGCGCCAGCGCGGCGAAGCGGGCATCCAACGCGTTTTCGGTGATAATCAGCCGCGGTTTGGCGTCCTCCACCATGTAGGCCAGCCGCTCGTCCGGGTAGCCGGTGTCCAGCGGCAACCAGGCGGCGCCGGTCTGCACAATCGCCGTCAGCGCCAGGCTGAGGCGCACGGAGCGCGGCAACGCCACCGCGACGATATCCCCCGGCTGAATGCCGGCCGCCGTCAGCCGCTCGGCCAGCAGCGCGGCCTGGCGCTGCATGTCACGGTAGCTGAGGCTGTGCCCGGCATCCTGCAGCGCGATGCGTTCCGGCGTGCGCCGCGCTTGATCGGCGATCGCCTGATGCAAGGTGGTGTCCGCCACCGCCTGCCCGGTGCGGTTGACCGCCGCGATCAGCGCCTGCTCCGGCGGGGTTTGCAACTGCCAGCGCGGCAGCGGCAGATCCGGCTGGGCGATCCACTGTTGCAGCAGCGCCATCAGCCGCGCGGCGAAGCGCTCAGGCTGCGGCACCGAGGCGCGGTACTCCATCAGCAGGCGCAGACGTTCGCCCGGTAGCACCAGCAGCGTCAGCGGATAGTGGGTATAGCCTTTGTTGCGGATGGCGTCGCAGCGCAGCGATCCTGTGCCGCCCAGCAGAGCGTCGTTGTCCGGGTAGTTCTCCACCACCAACAGCGTATCGAACAGCGTGCCCGCCCCGGCCAGGTGCTGAATTTCCCCCAACCCCAAATCATCGTGCTCCAGCAGTTCAATCTGCCGGTGCTGCAGGTCGGTCAACTGCTCCGTCAACGGACGATCGTGCTGCAGACGAACCCGCACCGGCAGCGTGTTGCTGAACAGGCCGACGTGTTCCTCGATCCCTTCTATCTGGCCAAAACGGCCGGAAACCGGCGAGCCGAACACCACGTCCTGCTGGCCGCAACAGCTGGCCAGCTGCAATGCCCAAATGCCCTGCATTACGGTATTGAGCGTCAACCCGCGTTCGCGGCACAGGGTCAGCAAGCGCCTTTCCTCGGCCGGCGGCAGCGTCATTTCCAGCTCATGCACGCGTTCGTCCTGCGTTTCACCGAACAGCAACGTCGGGCGCACGTCCTGCAGCGTCTCGCGCCACAGGCGGCGCGAGGCTTCGGCATCCCGCGCGGTCAGGCGGCGCACGATATCGGCATAGTTCGAACGCAGCGGCGGTAACGCCTGCTCGCCTTCACGCAGGGCAAGCATCAGATCGTTGAGCACCACCGGCGTCGACCAACCGTCGACGATCAGGTGGTGCGCGTTAAGGAACAGCGTGTAGCGTTCGCTATCGCCGTGTTTGACCCACAGCGCGTGCAGCATCGCGCCGGGCTGGTTGAACAGATCGCGCTGCAGTTCCTGCTGCTCCAGCCGGTGCAGTGCCTGCGCTTCTTGTTCTTCCGTCAGCGGCGGCAGCGCGTGGCTGTCCAGCGGCCAATGGCTTTGCTGCGGTATCAGCTGCAGCGGCTCGCCCTCGCGGTTGAATCGGGCGGCCAATTGCGGATGGCGGCGGATCACCGCATCCAGCGCCTGCTGAAGTTGATGCGCGTCCAGTTCGCCGCAGAGGCTCAGGCGCGTCAGCGAGTTATAGCTGCCGCCCTGCTGCGCCGTCTGCGCATGGAACAGCAGGCCGTGTTGCAGCGGCAACAGCGGCAGCGCCGCGGCTAACGGCCCGCACTCCCGCTCCCAGGCGCGCACCGCCTCATCATCGGCGCCCGGCTGGGCGATCTCGGCCGCCACCAACGTCGCCGCCGCGCGTTCGGGATGCCGTTCGGCAAATTCGCACAGTGAACGCACCGCTTGCTCGATGCCGCTGTGCAGCTGCGTAATGTCGCTCTCGCTGAAAATCCCCTCCAGCCAGCTCCAGTTGATCGCCAGGCACGCGCCGTCGCGCCGCTCTTCGACAAAGATATTCACCTCTAGGCCATACGACAGCGCCTGCTGCGCATCCTGCGCCACGGCGAAGGCGTCGCGGAAGCGGGTTTGGCTGCGCTGCGGCGTCCAGTGCCCCTCATCCTGGCTGAAACGCCCGAGGTAGTTGAATAAAATCTCCGGGGCGTTACGCTGCGCCAGCGCCGCCAGATCGTCACGCTGCGGATGCAGATAACGCAGTTGGCCGTAACCGACGCCGCGATCGGCCACCGCTCGCGTCGCCCGTTTCACCGCGCGCACGGCCTCATTGTGCTCGGCGTCATGCAGTTCGATGCGCAGCGGATACTCCGCCGTCAGCCAGCCGACGGTGCGGGCCAGATCGAGGCCGTCGTCCAGTTCGGCGCGGCCGTGCGACTCCAGAGAGAAACGCAGCGAAGCGGCCTGGAAACGGCGGCGGCAGGCCTGAGCCAGCGCGCACAGCATGATCTCTTCAACCTGGGCGCGATAGCTCTGCGGCAATGTGCCGAGCAGCGCGGCGGTCAACCGGCTGTCGAGCAGCGTGCGCCGCTCGCTCACCGAGGCGATGCGATCGGTCTGCGGTTCCAGCGCGCGCCGGCCCAAACGCGGCACGCCGTCCGCCAGCATTTGCCGCCAGAACGGCAGCTCGGCTTCCCGGCGTTCCACGTCGGCGCGTAAACGCGCGGACCACTCATAGAGCGAGGTTTCTTCCGGCGGCAGCGTGATCGGCCGCCCCTGCATGGCGCTGTCGGCCACTTGCCGCAGCTCCTCGAGCAGGATGCGCCAGGAAACGCCGTCGACCACCAGGTGGTGGATCGCCAGCACCAGCCCCAGGCTCTGCCCGTCGCGCTGCAACAGGATCGCCTGCATCATGGCGCCGGCCGCCGGATCGAGATGCTCGAGTGCGGCGTCAAAAGCCTGTTCCGCCGCCGGCTCCAGTTCGCCGGATACGGCCTGAACCTGCATGAGCTCAGCGCTAGCGGCTTCTTCAACCACCAACTGGCCATCGCGGATCCTGGCGCCCAGCGCCGGGTGCGCCGCGCGCAGCTGGTCCAACGCATCACGCAGCTGTTCCGGCTGCAGCTCGGCAGGCACGCGCAGGAAAACGCCGTGCGCAAAGCGGCGATGCATATCGCCCGTTTCGGCGAACCAGTGCAGGATCGGCAGCCCGTCGATCGGGCCTTGCTGCACGCTGCGTGAGGCCTGAGAGTCTACGGCCAGCGGCTGCATCGCCTGCGCCATGCGCGCGGGGGTGTGCAGCGCGAAGATCTCGCGCGGCCGCAGCAGATAACCGTTGCGCCGCAGGGCGGTGCCCAGCCCCATCGCCGAGATGCTGTCGCCGCCGAGCGCAAAGAAATCGTCGTCGGCGCCGACGCGCTCCATCCCCAATAAGTTGGCCATCGCGCGGCAAATCAGCCTTTCCTGCTCGGTGGCCGGTTCGCGAATGCTTTGCGCCAGCGTCTCCTGCGGTTTGGGCAGCGCCTGGCGGTCAATCTTGCCGTTGACGTTGAGCGGCAGCTCCGGCATCACCACCAGGATCGCCGGCACCATATAATCCGGCAGACGCTGCGCCAGCTGGCCCAGCAGCTCGTTTTGCAGCGCCGGCGAGGCGCGGCGCGCGTCATCCTGTACCGAGCAGTAGCCGATCAGGCGATAGGTGGCGCCGATCGGCTCGGCGATCACCACCGCACGCCCCACGTCCGGCAAGGCGGCCAAGGCGCTTTCCACCTCCCCCAGCTCGACGCGGAAGCCGCGCACCTTGATTTGGTGATCGGTCCGGCCAATGAACACCAGCTGGCCCTCCGCGCTCCAGCGCATCAGATCGCCGCTGCGGTACATCACCTCGCCTTCGGCGAACGGGTTGGCGACAAAGCGCGCCGCCGTCAGATCCGGGCGCCGCAGGTAACCGCGCGCGATGCCTTTGCCGGAAATGTACAGCTCGCCCGCCGCGCCGATCGGCACCGGCTGCAGGCGGCTGTCGAGCAGCCAAACTGAGGTATTGGCGAGGGGACGGCCGATTACCGGCTGGTCTGCGGCCGTCACCGGCGCGCCGAGGGTATCGACGGTGTATTCGGACGGGCCGTAATAGTTGTGGATCTCCACCTCCGGATGCTGCTGCATCAGGTTCCACAGCGTCGGCGTCGCCGCCTCGCCGCCGATCATCACGAACGACGGCAGCGGAAACTGCCCCTTCAGCAGGCCGCAGTCCACCAGTTGCGAGAAGAACGACGGCGTGATGTCCAGCAGATCGATCGGCGTCTGTTGGGTTTGTTCCAGCAGCGCCCAAGGGTCGCGGCGCAGCTCTTCATCGAAGATAACCAGTTCGCTGCCCATCATCATGCAGAACAGCGGTTCCCAGGAGGAGTCGAAAGAAAACGAGGCGGTATGGCCGGCGCGCAAGCGGCGCGCGTGGTGAGCCTGGAATTTTTCGATCGCCGGGCCGAACAGAGAGGCCTGGTGCGACAGGAACAGGTTCAGCAGCCCGCGGTGGGTGGACATGACGCCCTTGGGTTTGCCGGTCGAGCCGGAGGTGTAAATCATGTAGGCGAGATGCGCCTCGCTCAGCGGCACGCGCCGCTCGGCATCCGTTATCGGCGTGCCCTCGGCGGCCGCGCAGCGCGCCAGGCACGGGGCGTCGTCCAGGCACAATACCTGCGGCAGATCCGGCATGTTGGCCCGCGTGGCGCGGTGGGTCAGCAACATCACCGGCCGCGCGTCGTCGCACATCAGCACCAAACGTTCACGCGGATAGTCCAGATCGAGCGGCATATAGGCTGCGCCGCTGGCCAGCACGCCGAACAGCGCGACCAGCGTGTCCACCGAGCGCGGAATGCCGATGGCGACCACGTCTTCGGCGCCGATGCCGCTTTCGATCAGCACTCGCCCCAGCTGCATCACCCGTTCTGAGAGCTGCCGGTAGCTGAGGCGCACGTCGCCGCAGGCCACCGCTAACGCCTCAGGCTGGCGCTCAACCTGGTGTTGGAACGCATCCATGATCGAGACCATGCCCGCCGGCGGCACCAGCTCTGCGCCACGCCCCCAGGCCGCGAGTTGACGCAGCTCCCCTTCGCCGATCAACGCCAGTTGACCGTGCGGCTGGTGCGGCTGCCGCGCCAGCTGCTGCAGCCAATGGCCGATGCGCTCCGCGTGATGATGCAAGGTGCGCGGCGAGTATTTGGCCGGGTTGGCGACCAAAGACAGCGTCAGCACGCCGCTTCGAAAACCGATCTCAAACTCCAGATCGTCGACCGGCCACATCGCCAGCGTATGGGTGACGGCCGCCTGACCGTCGAACGACAAGGCGCCGTGGTAAACCTTGACGTTGACCACCGGGCCATACAGTTCCTGATGGCCGCCGACCAGGCCGAGATCGCGTTTGATCTGCTCCGCCTCATAGCGTTGATGGCGACGCGCCTGCTTGATCTCCGCCACGGTGGCCTGGCAGACGTCCGCCAGCGACAGATCCGGCGTCACGTTCAGCAGCAGCGGCAGCACGTTGACCACCGGGCCGACCGCCGCCAGCGCCTGCGACCCCATCCGGCGCATGAAAGGAAAACCGATTGAGAAGCGGGTTTCGCCGCTCATGCGCGCCAGATACATCGCCAGCGCCGCCGTGACGATATCGGCCGGTTGCAGCGACTGCAGCGCATCATCGCGCCGCGCTTCGTCAAACAGCGATTCAGGCAGCACCAGCGCCTGTTTGAGCGGCCGCGCGCCCGGTTCAACCTCCCGGTTTTCCGTCGATAACGACAGCGGCGACGGCAAATCGCGCAGATGCTGGCGCCAGAATTCGGCCGCCCGCTCACGTGCGGGCGACGTTTGCCATTGCTGAAACTCTTCCACCACCTTGCCGAACGGGGTAAACGGCGAGGCCGCCGGCGCCAGCCCGTGGCGCAGCGCGCGGTAGAGATCGGCGATCCGGCGGGTGATGGCTTCGAAGCTGAAGCCGTCCAGGGTCAGATGATGAAAGCGCTGGTACCAGAACCAGCGATCGGCGCTGACGCGGATCACCGCATGGCGGTAAAGCGGCCGCTCGCCGTCCGCCGGCAGATCCTGCGCCAGATCGTCGTTCATCAGCGCCAGCGCCGCCTGTTCGGCGTCCGGCCGCGCGCTGAAATCGAACCACTCCGGCGCGTGCACGCGTGCGGGGTCGGCTATCAGCGGCAAACGCTGCACCGGCTGGCCGTCCTGCGCCTCAAAGAATCGCGCCTGAACCGTATCCGCTTCGGCCAGCCCTTGACGGATGGCGCGCTCCAACGACGAACGATCGATAGCGCCGTGCAGTTCGGTGTAGTGCGCCACGGCGAAGCCGTTGCGGCGCAGCGCGATTTGGTCGGCGATCCAGATCCCCGGTTGCGCTGCAACCAGCGGATACTCCCGATACTCGACCTGAGTATCCGGCAAAGAAAGCGTTTCTGACATGGTGTCTGTCCTTTTCCTCAAACGGAATGTATCGATGTGGCTGCCTGGCGCTTAACGCGCCGCATCCGCCGCTTTCAGCGCCGCCGGCCGCATGTCCTGCCAGTGCGTTTCGATGTAGTCGATGCATTCGCCGCGCGACGCTGGCCCCATCAGCACGCGCCACCCCTGCGGCGTCTCGGCAAACTGCGGCCACAGCGAATACTGCTGCTGCGCGTTGACCAAAACGGTGAAACGGAGGCTTTCGTCATCGAACGGGTTTTGTTGTTCCTGAGTCATTTGTATTACCTGTCTGTCAAAATGTGTGGGTTATTCCATCGCGGAAAGCAGCTGGCGCACGCCGTCCACCAGGCCGCCGCGCCAGCAGAGCGCATCGTGCCCGCCGGAAAACACGCGGTATTCGGCGCGGTGCCCCGCCGCCGTCAGCGCCTGGTGCATCTGGCGATTAACGAATTCGATGTCCGCCTCCCGATCGCCGGCTTGCTGAATCACGGTGAGCGTGGGCGCCGCCGCGTTGCGTTGCCGAACCTGGCGTATCAGCCAGCCTTCCTCCAGTTCGTGGCGTTTTTCGAACTGGGTAACGAATTGCACCGTGGGCCACCAGAAGGAGCCGGACTGGCTCAACACGCGGCCGAAGCGTTCCGGCCAGTGCACACCGGCATATAACGCCGCCAGCCCGCCGTAGCTTTGGCCGGCGACGACGGTGCGCGCCCCTTCCTCACTGAACGCTTCGCGCTTCTGCGCCTGCGGCAGCAGCTCTTCGATGATTGCCTGCCAGAAGGCGGCGTTGCAGGGCAGCTCGTTTTCCCGGTGTTCACCGTCGATCGCATCGATCAGCAGCCAGCACGCGGGCGGCAGCCGCCCTTTTGCGGTTTCGTGCTCGATCACCGGCAACAGCGCGTGCCTTTCGATCCAGTTTTGGCCATCGAGCAATAGCACCAACGGGCGGTTCGCTTTCACCGCCGCGTCGCCGCTGGCATACAGCCAAACGCGCCGCTGGTTATCCAGACGTTCGCTGCGCCACTGAAAAAGCTGTAGCCGCGCCTCATCCAATGGCCGATCGACGGCCTGCCAGGCGCTTTGGTCGTCGGCATCCGGCCCTTGTGCCAGGGAAACCGGGCGCGGGCGATGCGAAGGCCCCAGCGAAAGGCGATTCAGCGGATCGGCGATCGCCAGCGGGAACAGCGATACCCACCAGGCGCGCTGCTGGCGATCGCGCAACGCTTCGTCGCCGCTGAAGACGGGGGGAAGATCTCGCTCTGTGATGGGGATCAGGCTGTAGCTGCCGCGCCAGCGCCGATCGATAACGGCGGCGCCGTACCAAACGTCGGTGCCGGGGAGCCGGGTCAGGCTGCTGGGGGACGTGCTGTGGTGATCGGTAATGCCGTTGATATCGGCGTAAACGCGGCATATCGGCGAGTGCCGTTCATCGCCGGCGGGATCGCGCCACAGCCAGGTCATTTTGACGTGGCGGTCATCGTGCGGCTCGACGATGGGCGTGCCGTGTGAGGCGACCTTCTGCCACCACGCGGGCTGCCCTGCCGCCTCTTCACGCAGCCATTGCGCCGCCAATCCCTCATGACCGTTTTCTGGCCTCTTTTCCGGCAAAAACTCCATAGCGCCCCTTACATAACATGAGTGATTTTTACAAAACCTGACAATCGTATTGATACTCATTATCATTTTCAATACTATTTGTCGGATTTTTACCGTCGTGCACACACGGCGTTTCCGCGTCGACGGGTGAAGAACGCTTGTCGGCATTTCGGGGTTTATCAGGGTGGCATGACACACGAAAGCAGGTATGCAGGAGAGATAATGAAGATTAAAAACAAAGGGATAGAAAACGCGAACGCAGAGGCGATGTCCGCCAAGCGTCTGTTGCTGGGATCGGCGCTGGCCTTACTGCCCTTCGCGCCACACGCGTCCGCCGCCGCGGACGAGACGATTCTGGTGACCGCCGACGCGCAAAACAGCGTGACCGCCCCGGTCAAGGGGATCGTCGCCAAAGAGAGCGCCGCCGGCACCAAGACCGCCGCCTCTCTGCGTAAAACGCCGCAGTCCATCTCAGTGGTCACGCGCGAGCAGATGAACGACCAGGAGCCGGCGTCGGTCGCCGACGCGCTGAACTACACCAGCGGGGTAATCACCACCTACCGCGGCAACTCCAACCGCAATGACGAAGTGATCAGCCGCGGCTTCCGCTATGCGCCCAAGCTGCTCGACGGCCTGCACTTTGGCCTTTCGAGCCAAAACGGCGGCGCCGGGCAGATCGATCCCTGGCTGCTGGAGCGCGTGGAGATGGTGCACGGCCCGGCCGGCGTGTTGTACGGCCAGGTCAGCCCCGGCGGCGTAGTGGTGATGACCAGCAAGCGCCCCACCGCCCAAAGCATTCACGAAGTCAAATTCAGCACCGGCAACCGCCATCTGGCGGAAACGGCGTTCGATTTCGGCGGCAAGCTCAACGACGACAATACCCTGTTCTACCGCCTGAACGGCATCGCCAGAACCGAACATGAGTTTGTCAAAGACAGCAAGCAGCAACGGGTGGCCATCGCGCCGGCCTTCACCTGGCTGCCGAACGAAGACACCAGCTTTACGCTGCTGACCAGCTACCAGAACGATCCGAAAGCCGGATCGCGCAACTTCCTGCCGCGCGCCGGCACGCTGTTCCCGACCAGCGCGGGCTATGTGCCCTACGACTTCAACATCAGCGAACCCAGCTTCAACAAGTCGCGGCGCGAGCAGGCGTCGATCGGCTACAGCCTCGAGCATAACTTCAGCGATGCGCTGTCGTTCACCCAGAACCTGCGATTCACCCACCGCGATGAAGACTATAAATATCTGGTTTATAACGTAAACTCGAAGGTCAACGACCACACCGTCACCCGCATGGCGCAGCATGAAACGCAGATGACCAACGAGTTTGGCGTGGATAACCAGCTTAAGGGGTTGTTCGACACCGGCGAGGTGAAGCACACGGTGCTGGGCGGGCTGGATTACCGCTACAGCCATATCGATTCGAAGATGTATCGCGATCGCGGCAACGACTACCCGATCGACTGGGCCAACCCGGTTCGCCCCAGCATCGATGGCAGCACGCTGGCGCTGGCTTCCAGCGACTTGAAGACGCTGAATCAGGTCGGGGTGTATCTGCAGGACCAGCTGGAGTGGAATAACTGGAACCTGCTGCTGTCCGGCCGTCAGGACTGGTCGCAGGTCAACACCCGCGATCGCACCAGCGGCGGTAAAGAGCAGACCTACAACGATGCCCAGTTTACCGGCCGCGCGGGCCTGCTTTACGCCTTCGACAACGGCATTTCACCGTATGTCAGCTACAGCACCTCGTTCGATCCTAACCTGTACCCGAGCGCGCCGGGCGCCGATCCGCTCAAGCCGACCACCGGCAAACAAACCGAGGTGGGCGTGAAGTACCAGATCCCGGGCGGCAACACCCTGCTGACCCTCTCCTGGTTCGACATTACCCAGCGCAATGTGGCGTCCTATAACCGCCTCACCTCCGCCTACGAGCAGATTGGTGAGGTGAAATCCAAAGGGATTGAGGCGGAAGTGCACGCTCAGCCGACGCCGGAGATCAAGCTGACCGCCGCCTATACCTACACCGACGTGGTGACCAAAGACTCCAACTCGGCGGACGAAATCGGCCACAGCCCGGCGGGCATCCCGCGCCACGCGGCGTCCGCCTGGGGCAGCTACAGCTTCCTGAGCGGCGCGCTGAACGGCCTGACCGTCGGCAGCGGCGTGCGTTATATCGGCGATGCGCCGGCCGACGCCATCGGCCAGTACGATGTGCCGCACTACACGCTGTACGACGCCATGGTGAAATATGACCTCGGCCAGGCCTCGTCGGCGCTGCGCGGTGCAGCGCTTCAGCTCAACGTACAGAACCTGACGGACAAGAAATACGTTTCATCCTGCAGCGGCGAGTACGCCTGCTTCTACGGCAGCGGCCGCAGCATCATCGCTTCGGTCAACTACCGCTGGTAACAAAAATGGGCGGCCAGCGCCGCCCATTTCTTCCGCCTTTCCCGCCGCCTTTACTCCTGCTTCAGTTCCCGCAAATGCTTGTACACCGTGGCGCGCCCCATCGACAGCACGTTGGCGATGTAGTCGGCGGCGCTTTTGGCCTTGAACGCCCCCTGATGATAGAGATCGCTGACCAGCCGCCGTTTCTGTTCGCGGCTCAGCGCACCGAGCGCGGCGTTTTCGCGCCGCAGCCAGTCGTGCAGGAAGGTGTTGATCTTCTCCTGCCAGTCATCTTTGAACAGCGCTTGCGGCTGCGGCTGCAGCCGGGTGACCGACAGGAACATGTCCAGCGCGTTGCGGGCGTCCTCGAACATCGCGGTGCTCAGGTTGATGCACAGCAGATAGCTGGGCTTGCCCTGCTCGTCGCGCGCGGCGATGCTCACCGAGCGCATCTTTTTGCCGTCCCAGTTCAGCTTCTCATAGGGGCCGGTCACGCCGGCGCCGCCGGCGAGCTCGAAGTCGTCCAGCCCGGCGTCGTCACCCGGTTTGCGCTTCGACAGGTTGTTCGCCAGATAAGCAATCTTGTTGGTGGCCAGATCGTGGATCACCACTTCCGCATTCGGGAAAAACAGCGCCGCGATGCCGTCGGCGACCGAGCGTAAAAGTTCGAGTTGAGAAGAAGAGTTCGGCACGCTGGGGTGTCTCCGTATAGCCCGGTTTGGTTTGCTGTTCAGCCGCTTAGCATACCGCAGTTGCCGCCGCTTGCCGAGCGGATGGCGTTTGCGCCCCCTGCGCCGACGGCGGCGCTGCAAACGCCCTTAGTGTTCACACCCGCGATCAGAATTGGCCATTGCCGGTCGTCGGAAAAATACCTTCCGCCAGGCGAAAGAGGAAAGGGAAATATTTAAAGTCACTTTATTCACATGCCGTTTTGTTATTTAAAAGCCGCACCTTTGCCAATGACATTAATCCACACCCACTTTATTGAATTATTCACTTCATGCCGATCGCGAATTGATTAGCGGACTCCTTTATCCAAGAAAAATCCCATTAAAATCATCATCCTTTACATAAAGAAAAACGCCAATTCGGACTATTCCTAACTATTTCCTTCTGGCATCGAGAATAAATTTAACTTGCAGTACTGCAATAAGGATGCAGCTTAATTTGAGTTGTATAAGCAATTTAATTTAAAGGACTTTTACTATGAACCATGAATCCAGGGCGGACTGTTCCGCCAACGGCTACATTATTGAAGTTTCAAGTTTTAAACTGCCGGCCTCACTCAGCCCTGAAGCGTTTGCCGTATTGGACAAGCGTGTAGAAGAGGAATTTATCTCAAACCAGAACGGGTTCATTTCGCGTGACTCAGGCATCAGCGTAGACAATGAACCTCGCTGGGTGAACATTGTAAAATGGGAGACGCTGTTGGATGCGGATGAAAACATCTACCAATTTACGCGGGCTTCCGCGCCGGCGTCCGTCAAAGAATATCTGGCGAGTATCGGCGCTGAGCCGGTGGAATTAAAACGCTATCAGCATACCGGCGCGTAATGCGTGCCGGATGACCACGCCACGGCGGCGCGGTCTTCTTTAACGCTGATTGGCAAAACCTGAACGGGTGGCCGCTCGCGGTCACCCGTCCGTTTCAGGTGAGCACATTTATCAGACCCTGCCTCGACGGCCGCAACACATTAAAACAGCCTCGGATTAGGCTTCTCTTTGCACGATAAAAACACGGCCGCAGACGGCGTTTTAACAGGATTTTAACGCTGCCGAGGGGAAACGCCATTGTCAACATAGCAGTTAAATAAAATGAAACTTTTTGATCACATTCAAGCTTCTGAAAAATAGATAAAAAGGGTTTTTATGCGCTTTATATGCATAAAGTATGCATGCACACGCTCAGCGTCGATGAAAAGTAATTAACTATTCATTTGCCGCCCTGCAGGCGGCGAAAAACCGTCCGCTGGCCCGATGAGAGGGGGGCTAACAACCGGCATAATTAGTGGTAAATTTAGCGTCGCAAAGTGTTATGCGCTTGCTAATCCACGGTTAAACGAAATAAATACCTCTAATATATAAAGGTTGGTTATGGAAAAGCTATCCTACGCTTCAGACAGCAGCACCACCGCTTGGGCTACATATCTGCAACAAATCGATCGCGTCGCCCCTTACCTCGGCGAGCTGTCACGCTGGGTTGATACGCTGCGTCACCCTAAGCGCGCTTTGATTGTCGATATCCCGCTGCAGATGGACGATGGCACCATCCGTCACTTCGAAGGTTTCCGCGTACAGCACAACCTGTCGCGTGGGCCGGGCAAAGGCGGTATCCGCTTCCACCCTGACGTCGATCTGAACGAAGTGATGGCCCTGTCCGCCTGGATGACCATCAAGTGTGCCGCGGTCAACCTGCCGTACGGCGGCGCCAAGGGCGGCATCCGCGTCGACCCGTTCAAACTGTCTGAAGGTGAACTGGAGCGACTGACCCGCCGCTACACCAGCGAAATCGGCTTCATCATCGGGCCACAGAAAGACATTCCTGCGCCGGACGTCGGCACCAACGCCAAAGTGATGGCCTGGATGATGGACACCTACTCCATGAACCACGGCACCACCATCACCGGCGTGGTCACCGGCAAACCAATCCACCTCGGCGGCTCCCTGGGCCGTGAGAAAGCGACCGGCCGCGGCGTGTTCGTCACCGGCAGCGAAGTGGCCAAGCGTCTGGGCGTGCAGATCGAAGGCGCCAAAGTGGCGGTACAAGGCTTCGGTAACGTGGGCAGCGAAGCGGCTCGCCTGTTCGTTGGCGTCGGCGCGCGCGTCGTCACCATCCAGGACCACTCCGCCACCCTGTTCAACGCCAACGGCATCGACCTGACCGCGCTGACCGAATACCAGGCCAAGCACAAGCAGATCGCCGGCTTCCCTGGCGCCAGCGAGATCGAAAGCGAAGCGTTCTGGTCGGTCGACATGGACATCCTGATCCCTGCGGCGCTGGAAGGCCAAATCACCCGTCAGCGCGCCGAAATCCTCAGCGCCAAGCTGGTGCTGGAAGGCGCTAACGGCCCAACCTTCCCAGAAGCGGACGACATTCTGCGTTCCCGTAACATCACCGTGGTCCCGGACGTTATCTGTAACGCCGGCGGCGTAACGGTCAGTTACTTCGAGTGGGTGCAGGACATGGCGAGCTACTTCTGGAGCGAGTCCGAGATCAACGAGCGTATGGACAAGATCATGACCGACGCCATGGTCCACGTCTGGAACAAGGCGGCCGAGAAAGAGTGCAGCCTGCGCACCGCGGCTTACATCGTGGCCTGTGAGCGCATCCTGACCGCACGTAAAGAGCGCGGCATCTACCCAGGTTGATGCCCGTATCCCGGCCTGCCCCGGCAGGCCGGATTTTCCTCAGCGCAAACAGCGCTTCAACACCTTACCGGTACTGGTCATCGGCAAACGCTCGACGAACTCGACGATACGCGGATACTTGTACGCCGCCAGCCGCTCCCGGCTCCAGGCAATCAGCGTTTCTTCCTCGATCGGCTCTTCCGTCTCTTTCAATACCACCACCGCTTTGATCTCTTCGCCCAGCGACGGATGCTCGACGCCGATCACCGCCACCAACGACACCGCCGGATGGCGAATCAGCGCCTCTTCAATCTCGCGCGGATAGACGTTGAACCCGCCGCGGATGATCATGTCCTTGGCCCGATCGACGATGAAATAGAAGCCGTCGGCGTCGCGACGCGCCAGGTCACCGGTGCGGAACCAGCCGTTTTCCAGCACCTCTGCCGTCGCCTCAGGGCGGTTCATATAGCCTTTCATGATGTTGTAACCGCGCACCGCGATCTCCCCGACCTGGTCGATGCCGTCGACCGGCTGCCCGGTGGCGTCGAGCAGGCGCACCTCCACGCCCCAGATCGGTTGGCCGATGGAGCCGGGTTTGGTTACCCGATGGGGATGGTTAAAGGTGGCGACCGGGCTGGTCTCCGACAGCCCATACCCTTCGAGAATGTTGACGCCGAAGCGGCGCGAGAAATCCTCCAGGATCTGCACCGGCAGGCTGGCGCCGCCGGACACCGCCATACGCAGCGTGCTGCGCAAGCGCTCGATATCCGTGTGCTCATCCAACGCATTCAACAGCGCCCAATACATGGTCGGCACCCCGGCGAAAAAGGTGATGCCGTGCCGTTGCATCAGCGCGATGGCCTGCGCGGCGTCGAAGCGCTCGACCAGCACCAGAGTGGCGGCGGAAGCGAACCCGGCGTTCATCTGCACCGTCGAACCAAAAGTGTGGAATAGCGGCAAGGTCACCAGGTGACGATCGGGGGCCGTCTCCGAACCGTCGAACAGCCGCACCGATCCCAAGGCGTTGAGCACCAGATTGGCGTGAGTCAACTCCGCCCCTTTGGCGCGGCCGGTGGTGCCGCTGGTATACAGCACTACTGCGGTGTCGCTTTCGATCGTCGTCGCCGAAGCGAATTCGGTAGCCTGCTCGGCTATCGCCGCGCTGAAACGTTCCCCTTCGAGCGGCAACCGATCGCCGATGATAAACACCTCGCGGCACTGCTCCGCCTTCGCCGCCGCCCGCAGCGCTTCCTCCCCCAGCGGCAGGCCGCTGCTGCCCTCGAAACAAAACAGCGCCACCGCCGCCGAATCCGCCAGGTAATAGTCGAACTCTGCGCTTTTAAGCAGAATATTCAGCGGCACCACCACCGCGCCGCTTTTAAGAATGCCGTAATAGATAGCCGGAAACTCCGGCCGGTTCGGGCAGGCCAGCGCCACCCGTTCACCGGGCCGTACGCCGCGCGCGGCCAACAAATTCGCCACCCGATTGGCCATGTCGTTAAGCGCCCGATAGCTGAGCGGGTTGTCGTCCTGTATCACCGCCGGCCGCTCCGGCCAGGTGCGCGCACTCTCTTCAAGCAAGGTAGCCAGATTCAGCATCGGGGATCCTCCCTGGGGTTGAGCGGCGAGAAAAGCGCCGCAGTATCACGAGTATAGATAGGCGCTTTGCGGTTCGCATTCCCAGGGGCGCTGGGCTATACCTTAGGCAATCCCTATCCCGCAGGAGTTGTGATTATGAGCAAGAAAAAGATCCTGATGCTGGTCGGCGACTACGCCGAAGATTACGAAACCATGGTGCCGTTTCAGGCATTGCAGATGATCGGCCATTGGGTGGACGCCGTGTGCCCCGGCAAAGCCGTCGGCGATTATATCCAAACCGCAATCCACGACTTTGACGGGGCGCAGACCTACAGCGAGAAACCCGGCCACCGTTTTACCTTAAATGCCGACTTCGCCGCCGCCAAGGAAGAGCACTACGATGCGCTCTTGATCCCCGGTGGCCGGGCGCCGGAATACCTGCGTCTGAACCCCGACGTGATCGCGCTGGTGCAGGCGTTTGACGCCGCGAAAAAACCGATCGCCGCCGTTTGCCACGGCCCGCAGCTGCTGGCGGCGGCCGGGGTGTTGAAAGGCCGCACCTGCAGCGCCTACCCGGCCTGCGCGCCGGAAGTGCGGCTGGGCGGCGGCCATTATGCGGAGATCGGCATCGATCAGGCGCACGTCGACGGCAATCTGGTCACCGCCCCGGCCTGGCCGGCGCATCCGCAGTGGCTGGCGAAGTTCGCCGAGGTGTTGGAGCAGTAACGCAGCGCTAGCGGAGCTGTTCGATCAGGAAGTGGATGTCGTACAGCCAGCGCTTGGCGCGCGCGGAACGCACCAGCATCGACACGCACAGCGGCCGGGGATGCTCTTTGCACGCGGAGGGGGAAAACCAGCGCCCGGTGTTGGTCGGCGGCTGGAAATACAGTTCGTGGTTGTAGTTGCCGCTGTCGACGCCGAAGGTATCGAAGTAGCGGCGCATCAGCGTATTGGAATCGCTGAACGACAGGTTGAGCGCGGTGTTGATCTCGGTTTCCGGGGTGATGGCCACGCCCTTCTTCAGCCGCCCTGATGCGTTGAAGGCGGCGATAAGCGCGATGACCTGTTGCTGAATGTCTTCTGCCATGACAACCTCGAGCCGGTATGAATAAAAGATGAATGCGGTTCTCTGTCTGACTCTGCTCACCGCGGCGAGTTCTGGCCGCCGGCCGGGTTTTCTGTTTCTTTACACTTTCCATAAAAAAACCGCGCGCAGCCAAATGCCTGGCGCGCGCGGTCGACGGTTAGCGGCTGAGCGTCGCCTTGTCGGCGAGGACGCCATCCCCCTGCCGCTCGGCGGTAACGCCGCCGCCCAACACTTTATACAGGGTGGCCTGATTGTCGTACGCGGTCTGCTGCGCGGCGATCAGCGCCTGTTGCGCCGTGTACAGCGTGCGCTGCGCGTCCAGCAGCGTCAGGTAGCTGTCCACGCCCTGGCGGTAACGCAGCTCGGCCAGGCGATAATATTGCTGCGCCGCCGCCACATAGCCGGTTTGCGCCGCCAGCTGTTCCTGCAGCGTGGTTTTGCGCGCCAGCGCGTCGGCGGTTTCCTGAAATGCCGTCTGCACCGCTTTCTCATAGGTGGCGACATACAGGTCTTTCTGCGCCTGGGTGTAGTTGAGTTGAGCCGTGTTATAGCCGCCGCTGAAGATCGGCAGGCTGATGCTCGGTGCGAACGACCAGACGCCGGCTCCGTGGCTGAACAACGAGGAGAGTTCACCGCTGCCCACGCCGCCGCTGGCGGTCAGGCTGATCGACGGGAAGAACGCCGCCCGCGCCGAGCCGATATTGGCGTTGGCGGATTTCAGGTTATGCTCGGCCTGCAGCACGTCCGGCCGCTTCAGCAACACTTGCGAAGAGACGCCGGCCGGCAGATCGCGCATGATCCCGCCCAGCGCCTCGATGCCGCTCGGCAGCAGGTTTTCCGGCACGCTTTGCCCTACCGCCAAATCCAGCGCGTTTTTCGCCTGCGCGGCGCTGGTGGCGTAGCTGGCGGCGTCCGATCGCGCCTGCTGATAGACGGTTTCCGCCGACGCCACGTCAACCAGCGACGCAATCCCGTGCTGTTGATTGTTGCGCGTGACGTCCAGCGACCGTTTGGCGCTCGCCATCGTCTGCTGCGCCACCGCCAGATTGCTGCGCTCGGCCGCCACCGCCACCCAGTCGGTGACGATATCGGCGATCAGCGTCAGACGGGTGCTTTTCGCCGCCTCCGAGTTCGCCAGATAGGTTTCGAACGCCGCGCGCGACAGGCTGGCGTTCTTGCCGAACAGATCCAACTCGAATGCGCTGACGCCGGCCGCGGCTTCGTAGCTTTGGCTCAGCGCGGTGGCGTTGCCGCTGCCGGTCAGCGCCCGCCCGCGGCTGCCGTCGGCGGTGGCATTGATTGTCGGGAACAGCGCCGAGCGCTGCTCGCCGTACAGGGCGCGCGCCGACGCGATATTGGCGATCGCCTCGCGCAGATCGCGGCTGCTGTTCAGCCCCAGCGCCACCACCTGGCGCAGCCGGGCGTCCTGGACATAGTCACGCCAGGCGACGTCCGGGTAGCTCAGCGCCTGGTTGCCGCCGGCCTCGCCCTGCGGCAGGTTGGCGGGCACCGGCGCCGCCGGGCGCTGGTAGTGCGGATCCAGCGACAGACAGCCGGTCAGCAGCAGCGGTAAAGTTAACATCATGACTCGTTGCAACACGTTATTCTCCTGCCTGTGACGGCGGGTTGGCGGGCCGACGGGTAAACATGCGGCGCACCAACACATAAAACAGCGGGACGAAAAAGATGGCCAATGCGGTGGCGGTGATGGTGCCGCCGATGATGCCGGTACCGATGGCGATGCGGCTGTTGGCGCCGGCGCCGCTGGATACCGCCAGCGGCAGCACCCCGGCGGTAAACGCCAGCGAGGTCATCAGGATCGGCCGCAGGCGCATGCGCGCCGCGTGGACCGCCGCGGCAATCAGCGTTTCACCCCGCTGATGCATCTCCTCGGCGAACTCGACGATCAAAATGGCGTTCTTCGCCGACAGGCCGATGATGGTGAGCAGCGCCACCTGGAAGTAGATGTCGTTTTCCAGCCCGCGCAGGGTGATCGCCAGCAGCGATCCCACCACGCCCATCGGCACCACCAACATCACCGCGAACGGAATCGACCAGCTCTCATACAGCGCCGCCAGGCACAGGAACACCACGATGAGCGAAATGGCGTACAGCGACGACGCCTGGCCGCTGGTCAGCCGCTCCTGATAGGACAGCCCGCTCCAGGAATAGCTGCTGCCGGCGGAGAATGTTGCCGCCAGTTTCTCCATCTCGCTCATCGCCGTTCCGGAGCTGACGCCAGCGGCGCCCTGCCCGGTGATCTCGAACGACGACAGCCCGTTATAGCGCGACAGATTTTCCGGCCCGTAGATCCAGTGCGAAGACGCAAAGGCGGAGAACGGCGTCATGCTGCTGGCGCCCGACGCGTTGGTGCCGCGCACAAACCAGCGGTCGAGATCTTCCGGCTTGGCGCGGTACTGCACATCGCCCTGCATATAGACTTTTTTCACCCGGTTGCGATCGATAAAGTCGTTGATATAGGTGCTGCCGAACGCGCTGCTGAGGGTGCTGTTGACGTCGGCGGCGCTCAGGCCGAGCGCCTGCAGCTTGCCGTTGTCGATCTCCACCTGCAGCTGCGGGGTGTCCGGCAAGGTGTTGGCGCGCACCGCCAGCAGTGCCGGGTTGTTGCCGGCGGCGGCAACGATCTGGTCGCGCATCGCCTGCAGCTCGGCGCGGGTGGTCGCCCCTTTGGCCTGCAGCTCGAAGGTGAAGCCATCGGACTGGCCGAAACCGTCGATCGCCGGTGGGCTCATGGAGAAGACCTGGGCGTCGCGCAGCGAGGCGAAGTGCGCCATGGCGCGTTTGGCGATGGCGTCGGCGGTGTTCGCGCTGCCGCTGCGCTGGCTCCAGTCTTTGAGGCTGACGAACGCCATGCCGGCGTTTTGCCCGCTGCCGCTGAAGCCGAAACCGTTGATGGTGAAAATGGTGCTGACGTTGGCCTTTTCCTGGTCGAGGAAATAGGCGGTCACCGCCTCGCTCACCGCCGAGGTGCGCGCGTTGGTGGCGCCTGCCGGCAAGGTGTACTGCACCATCACCGTGCCCTGATCCTCGTTGGGCAGAAAGCCGGTCGGCAAGCGCAGGTACATCACGGCCGCGGCGATCAACAGCAGGCCGTACAGCAGCAGATAGCGCGTCGGCCGGTGGATTACCCCACCGACCTTGTCGGCGTACTTCTCCTGCAGCCGGTCATAGCCGCGGTTGAATTTGCCCAGCAAGCCCTTGTCGGTCTGCGCGTCGTGCGCGGGCTTCAGCAACGTGGCGCACAATGCCGGCGCCAGCGTTAACGCCAGCACCACCGACAGCACCATCGAGGAGACGACGGTGATCGAAAATTGGCGATAGATCACCCCGGTGGAGCCGCCGAAGAACGCCATCGGCAGAAATACCGCCGACAGCACCAGCGCGATGCCGACCAATGCGCCGGTGATTTCGCGCATCGATTTCTCCGTCGCCTCGCGCGGCGGCAGCTTATCCTCCCGCATCACGCGTTCGACGTTTTCCACCACCACGATGGCGTCGTCCACCAACAACCCGATCGCCAACACCATGCCGAACAGCGTCAGGGTATTGATTGAATAGCCGAACGCCGCCAGCACGCCGAAGGTGCCCAGCAACACTACCGGCACGGTGATGGTCGGGATCAGCGTGGTGCGCAGGTTTTGCAGGAACACGAACATCACCACCACCACTAACGCCACCGCTTCGAACAGCGTTTTCACCACCTCCTCGATCGAGATATTGATAAAGTCGGTGCTGTCTTTCGGGTAGGCCACCTTGTAGCCCTGCGGCATCGCACTTTGGTATTCCGCCACCTTGGCCTTCACCAGCTTGGCGGTGTTGAGGGCGTTGGCGCCCGCCGCCAGCTTGACCGCGATCCCCGCCGCCGGGTGGCCGTTGAGGTGTGCGCTGGCGGAGTAGTCCTCGTTGCCCAACTCAATTCGCGCCACGTCGCCCAGCCGCACCAGCGCGCCGCTGCTGTCGCTTTTCAGGATGATATTGCGAAACTGTTCCGGCGTTTGCAGCCGCGACTGCGCCTTTACCGTGGCGGTCAGCTGCTGATCGGCGGCGGCCGGCAGATCGCCGATCTTGCCGGCGGACACCTGGGTGTTTTGCGCTTCAATCGCCGTCTGCACATCGGAAGGCATCAGCGCATAGCTCGCCAGCTTGGTCGGATCCAGCCAGATGCGCATCGCGTATTCCGAGCCGAACACCTGCACGTCCCCCACGCCCTCGATGCGCGACAGCGGATCCTGCAGGTTGCTGACCAGATAGTCGGAGATATCGGCCATCGTCGCCTTGTCGCTTTCGTCATACAGCCCGACGATCAGCAGGAAGCTGCTCTGGGATTTCTTGACCGTCACGCCCTGCGCGGTAACCGCGCTCGGCAAACGGCTTTCCGCCTGCTGCACCTTGTTTTGCACCTGCACCTGAGCGATATCCGGATCGGTGCCCTGATCAAAGGTGACGTTGATACTGACCGAGCCGCTGGAGCTGCTGGTCGAAGAAAAATACAGCAGGCCGTCCAGGCCGGTGAGCTGCTGCTCAATCACCTGCGTGACGCTGTTTTCCAGCGTTTCCGCGTCTGCGCCCGGGTAGGTGGCGGAGATGGAAATCTGCGGCGGTGAGACGTCCGGGTACTGCGAAACGGGCAACGAGTTGATCGACATCAGGCCGCACAGCATGATGATGATGGCGATCACCCAGGCGAATACCGGCCGCCGGATAAAGAACTGCGCCATATCACTGCTCCCCGCGTTGGTTTTTGTCGACCGAAACCTCAACCGGCTTCACCGCGGCGCCGATCGTGACCTTGCTGGTGCCTTCGACGATCAGGCGATCGCCTTCGTTCAGCCCGCTGCCGATCAGCCAATTGCTGCCCACCACCCGTTCGGCGCTGACGGTGCGCTGCGCCACTTTGTTCTGTTCGTCCACCACCAACGCGGTGGCTTCCCCTTTGGCGTTGCGGGTTATGCCCTGCTGCGGCGCCAGAATCGCTTTGGGATCGACGCCGTTATCCACCGTGGCGTGGACATACATGCCGGGCAGCAGCTCATGTTCGGGGTTGGGGAACACCGCGCGCAGCGTGACCGAACCGGTGGCTTCGTCCACCGCGACTTCGGTCAGCTCGAGCTTGCCGGCATGGGCATAAGGCGTACCGTCCTCCAGCTTGATGGCGACCGGCGTGACCGCGCCGCGCTGTAACGCCGCCTGCTGGCGCCGCAGTTTAAGCAGCTGGGCGCTGGACTGGGTTAGATCGACATAGATCGGGTCGAGCGCGCGGAGGGTGGCCAGCGCATCGCTCTGGCTGGCGGTGACCAGCGCGCCCGGCGTCACCGACGAGATGCCGATACGCCCGGCGATCGGCGCCCGCACCTGGGTATAGGCGAGGTTAATGCGCGCCGTCTCCAGCGCCGCCTGATACTGGGCCACCGACGCCACGGCCGCCAGATAGGCGGCTTTGGCATCGTCCGCATCCTGTTGAGAAACGCCGTTCTCTTTCACCAGCGCCGCATAGCGCTGCGATTTGAGCCGGGTGGATTGCACCGTGGCCTGGGCGTTTTTCAGCTGGGCGGCGGCCTGATCGTAGCTGGCCTGATAGCTGGCGGGGTCAATTTGGTACAATACCTGCCCGGCTTTCACCTCGGCGCCTTCGGTAAATAACCGCTGCTTGATGATGCCGTCGACCTGTGGCCGCACGTCGGAGGTCATGGTGGCGTTGACCCGGCCGGTCAGCTCGCTGCTCAGGGTCACTGACTGGCCGCGCAGCGTGACCACGCCGACCTCCTGTTCTGCGCCCGCGCCGGCTGGCGCACCGGCGTTTTGCCCATCGCAGGCGGCCAGCAACAGCGACAGCCCAAGCACCAAAAGCGTTTTCCTCTGCATTGCAATACGATCCTGTTGAGAATGACTATTCTCAATATATCGAATGCCGGAATGCGCTTCTGAAAGGGTTGCGTAAGGATTCGGTAAAAGTTCGTCGGGAAGAACCGGCCGGAGCGGCCGGCGTCGGGATTATTTGTGCCGCAGCGGCACGTCTTTCAAGAGCCAGGTCAGCGCAAAAGCCAACGCCATCACCCCGGCGGCAATTTGATACACCGAATGGATCGCCCCGCCGAAGGCCTGCAGGTAATCCTGCTGCAGCGCCGCCGGCAGATGGTGCACCGCTTCTGCACCGAGCGCGCGCGGCAGCTGCGCGCCTTCCGGCAACAGCGCCGCCAAACGGGTGTGCAGCACCTGCGTGAAAATCGCCCCGAACACCGCTACGCCTATCGAACCGCCGATAGAGCGGAACAGCGTGGCGCTCGAGGTCGCGACCCCCATATGCCGGGGCTCCACGCTGTTCTGCGCCGCCAGGATCATCACTTGCATCACCATGCCCAGCCCCAACCCCAGCAGGCAAATGTACAGGTACAGGTGCTGCACCGGCGTGTTATTGGTCAGGGTGCCGAGCAACGTCATCGCCCCTAATGCGCACAGGGTGCCGACGATCGGAAACAGCCGGTATTTACCGCGTTTGCTGATGATCCGGCCGCTGATGATCGAGCTGACCATAATGCCGCCCATCAACGGCAGCAGCTGCATCCCGGCCTGCGATGGCGTCGAGCCTTTCACCACCTGCAGATACAGCGGCAGGAAAGTCACGGAGCCGAACAGCGACATGCCGACGATAAAGCCGATCAGGCCGCACAGCACAAAGGTGCGGTTGCGAAACAGCCCAAGGGGAATGATCGGTTCACCGGCCAGCCGTTCCTCATAGATAAAGCCGCCCAGCGACACCAGGCCAAAGGCCAGAATGCACCACAGCTGGCCGTCCGACCAGGCCATGACCGTGCCGCCCTGGCTGGTGAACAGGATGATGCAGGTGAGCGCCATCGCCAGATAACCGGCGCCGAGGAAGTCGATTTCATGCCGCACTCGATTGACCTGCGACTGAAACACCGCGCCAATCACCAGCAGGGCGAACAGGCCCAGCGGCAGATTGATGTAGAAAATCCAGCGCCAGGAAAAATGCTGCACCAGCAGGCCGCCGATCAGCGGCCCCACCACCGTGGCCAAGCCGAATACCCCGCCGAACAGCCCCTGATAACGGCCGCGTTCGGCCGGCGGGATCACGTCGCCGACCACCGCCAGGGTGACCACCAACAGCCCGCCGCCGCCCAACCCTTGCAGCGCGCGCATCAGAATCAGCTGCGTCATGTTTTGCGCCAGCCCACACAGTACCGACCCAAGCAAAAACAGCACAATAGCGATTTGCAGCACAATCTTGCGGCCGAAGAGATCGCCGAATTTGCCGTACAGCGGCACTACGATAGTGGAAGACAGCAGATAGGCCGTCACCACCCACGACAGTTTCTCAAGCCCACCAAACTCGCCGACGATGGTCGGCAGCGCGGTGGAGACAATGGTTTGATCCAGCGCCGCCAGCAGCATCACCAGCAGCAACGCGGAAAATAGCAACGGGAGCGAAGGCGCCTTGGCTGGCGCCCCGCCGTGATCGGGCCGGGTTGTCGGGTTTTCAATCTCCATCGGAGTCAGTTCACTTGTAATTAATTAATCACATAATTAATATATGAGTCATCCTTTTCTCCGGTCAATGGATCTCACCGCGATGACAGCACGAAACGTTCAAACTCCCGCCAAGCCTCGCCGCCCCGGCCGGCCGAGCGGCGGCGCCAAAGGGGCTGACAAACGCGAGCATTTGCTTGATACCGCGCTGAACCTGTTTGCCCGCCAGGGGATCGTAGACACCTCGTTGAACGCCATTGCGCGCGAGGCAAACGTCACCCCGGCCATGCTGCACTACTACTTTCATAACCGCGATCAGCTGCTGGACGTACTGATCGAGGAGCGCTTTCTGCCGGTGCGCAAAATGGCCGGCGAGGTGTTCGACGCCAACGCGGACGATCCCGTCACCGCCTTCACCCTGCTGGCGCAACGTTTTATCGACATCGCGTTGGAACACCCCTGGTTCGCCCCGCTGTGGCTGCGGGAGGTCATGAGTGAAAGCGGCGTGCTGAAACAGCGCATGGATGAACGGTTCGGCGATGAGCGCCGCCAAATCGCGCTACAATCCATCGCGCGCTGGCAGGCGCAGGGTAAACTCAATCCCGATCTCGAGCCTTCCCTGCTGTTCTTCACGCTGTTCGGCATCACGTTGCTGCCGCTGGCCACCGCGCCGAAATGGCGGCGCGAACGGGATAAAGGCCAGCTGAACGCCGAAGATATCGCCCGCCACGCCGTCGCCCTGCTGCGTTACGGCATCGGCCCGGCGCGTTAGCCACCGGGCGCGAAGCGCCCTATTCAGCGTGACCTGCCATGCACCGGCAGTTGGTTGGTTGCGCAGTGAATGCCGCCGCCGCCGGCCGCGATGGCGTCGATCTCCAGCTGCACCACCTTGTGCTGCGGATAGAGCGCCGTCAGCAGCTCAAGCGCCGCCCGGTCCGCCTGCGGGTCGCCAAACTCCGGGGCGATCACCGCGCCGTTGATGACGAAATAGTTGATGTAGCCCGCCGCAAAATCCGGATTGTTGCGGCTGAATCGGCTGTCGCGCGGCGCCAGCGGCGGCGAAAGCGTATGCACCTGCAGCCGGCGGCCGTCAGCGTCGGTCGCCGCCTTGAGGATCGCCAGATGTTGCTGGGTAACCGCATGGTCATAAGAGGCCGGATCGGTGTCCAGATTGGCCACCACCACGCCCGGCCGCACGAAGCGGGCGTAAAAATCGACGTGGGCGTCGGTGATGTCCCGGCCTTTAATGCCCGGCAGCCAGATAATTTTGCGCAGGCCGAGCATCGCTTTCAGCTCCTGCTCCACCCGGTCCCGGCTCCAGCCCGGATTACGGTTCGCATTCACCCAGCTGCTTTCGGTCATGATGCCGGTGCCGTGCCCATCCACTTCGATACCGCCGCCTTCGCCTATCAGTGCGCTGCGGCGCAGTTGGGCGGCACCGTAGCGGTTGGCGGCAAACGCCGCCAGGCGCGCATCCTTGGCATGCCGCTGCTTATTGCCCCAGCCGTTGAAGTTGAAATCCACCGCCCCGAGTTCGCCGGCGCCGTTGACGACGAAATTGGCGCCGAAATCGCGCACCCAGATGTCATCCAGCTCGGTGACGACATAGCTGACGTTGTGACTGCCGCAGGTGGCCTCGGCCAATTGCCGTTCATGCTCGCGGCAAAATACCGTCACCGGCTGAAACTCGGCGATGGCGCGGGCGATACGGCCCTGCGCCGCCTGCACATCCGCCGTGAATTCACCCCAGATGGCCCGCTGCGCGCCGAAGGCGAGAAATGCCCGCTGCTGCGGTTCCCCTTCGTCAGGCATCCGCCAGGCCGGATTAAGCGCAGCTTCTGCGTGACCGTGTAACGAAACACCCAGCGAGGCCGTCAGACCGACTCCGGCGACGGCGGAAAGCTGTTTAATAAACACGCGGCGAGTTGACATTAAAGACCTCTTATAATCATTTATAATTCAAAAAGTTAACCGAATAATTCACGATTATGCGGTTGAATCTTATGCTAGTCTTCCCCTGCCACCGCGACAAACGATATATTTAGTGGATATCTGATTAGACAGGCTTATCGATAATGTTAAAACACTGGCCCCCCTTGAGCGCGCTACGCGGCTTCGAAGCGGCAGCGCGCCTGGGCAGTTTTCATCAGGCTGCCGAAGAGCTGCACCTTACCCAATCGGCCATCAGCCAGCAGATCCGCAGCCTCGAAGCGTTTCTGGAGCAGCCGCTGTTCTTCCGCACCGGCCGCAGCGTGGCGCTGACCGACGCCGGCCACGATCTGTTCAGCACCGCGCAGGTGATGCTGCAACAGCTGGCGGTCGGCATTCGCCGTTTGGATCAGTACCGCAAACCCAATCAGCTGATCGTCAACACCACTCCGGCTTTCGCCCGGCACTGGCTGATGCCGCGGCTGGGCGACTTCAATCGGCAGCATCCGCAGGTCGACCTGTGGCTGTTCACCAGCTTTGAACCGCCGAATATGGCGACGGACAGTATCGATCTGGCGATCCGCGACGATCTCAGCGCGCAGGCGGACTGCAGCTTTAACGTGCTCTGCAGCGACCGGCTCTATCCCGCCTGCCACCCCAGCCTGCTGGCGCTGGCGGCGGAGCAGCGCGTGACCCTGCACGGCGAACGGGAGATGGACTGGAGCCACTGGACGGTGGCGGGCGGTGCGCACGTCGGCCAGCGCGATAGCGGGCTGAACTTCTCCGATCCCGGTCTGCTGCTGGACGCCGCCTGCAATGGCCTCGGCATCGCGTTGGTCAGCCAACTGCTGGCGCAGCACGCGCGCGACGCCGGGCTGCTGCAACCGTTAACCGAGCAACGCGTGCGCGGTGCCAACTGGGCGTGGCTGCTGCACCGCGACAGCGAACACAACCCGCTCGCCCGGCACTTCTGCCAATGGCTGCAGTCGGCGTTGCCCGCCGGCGCATAACGCGCCACGTCACGATTCGCTACTCTGGTCAGGCGGCCCCGCCTGACCGCTGCTACCTTCAATAAAGCGCCGCAACAGCCCGAAGAAAACGCGCTAACCTGCTGTTTCAAAATAATTAGTTGAATTCACCTGATAACTGAAAATCGCTAAAAGGATCTTCTATGTCTGCCGGTTTATTGAAAACGATAGCTCTGAGCGTGGCCCTGGCCTGCACCGTTCCTACCGCCTTTGCCGCCGATCTGACCGCCGGCGCGGTCGCCGCCCCGGATCAGTATGGCGCAAAAGTCGCCGCGCACATTCTGCAGGCCGGCGGCAACGCGGTCGATGCGGCGGTCGCCACCGCCTTTACCCTGGCGGTCACCTACCCTGAAGCCGGCAATATCGGCGGCGGCGGCTTTATGACGCTGTATATCGACGGCAAACCCTATTTCCTCGACTACCGCGAAGTGGCCCCCAAGGCCGCCAGCAAAACCCTATACCTGAACGAGAAAGGTGAAGTGATCGAAAATCTCAGCCTGGTGGGCAGCCGCGCCGCCGGCGTGCCGGGCACCGTGCTGGGGCTGTGGGAAGCCCACAAGCGCTTCGGCAAGCTGCCGTGGGCCGAACTGCTGACGCCGGCGATCGGCTACGCCCGGCAAGGTTTCACCGTGGCGGATCAGCAGTATCAGTACCGTGAAGACGCCAACAAGCTGTTCGCCGGTAAAACCAACTTTGGCGACTATTTCGGCGCCATGAAGCCCGGCACGGTGTTCAAACAGCCGGAGCTGGCCGCCACCCTCGAGCGCATCGCCAAGTCGGGCGCCGACGATTTTTATCACGGCGAAACCGCGCGCCTGCTGGTGGCGCAAATGCAGCGCGACAACGGGCTGATCGGCGCGGCGGATTTGGCCGACTATCGGGTGAAATGGCGTGAGCCGATGCGCATCAGCTGGCGCGGCAACACCGTATATACCGCCCCGCTGCCCAGCTCCGGCGGCATTGCGCTGGCGCAGCTGCTGGGGATAAAAGAAGATCGCGCCGCCGACTTCAAGGGTGTGCCGCTGAACTCGGCGCGCTATATCCACCTGCTGGCGGAAATCGAAAAGCGCGTGTTCGCCGATCGCGCCGACTACCTCGGCGACCCGGATTTCACTAAGGTGCCGGAAGCACAGCTGATCGCCCCCGACTACCTGCAAAAACGCGCCGCCGAAATCAACCCGACGGCGATCTCGCCGACCGAACAGGTGCGGCCAGGGCTGGAAACCCACCAAACCACCCACTTCTCGATCGTTGATGCCGCCGGCAACGCGGTCAGCAACACCTATACGCTCAACTGGGACTTCGGCAGCGGCGTGGTGGTCAAAGGCGCCGGCTTCCTGCTCAACGACGAGATGGACGATTTCAGCGCCAAACCCGGCGTCGCCAATGCCTTCGGCGTGGTGGGCAGCGACGCCAACGCCATCGAGCCGGGCAAGCGCATGCTCTCCTCGATGAGCCCGACCATCATCACCCGCGACGGCGAGGTCAGCCTGGTGATCGGCACGCCGGGCGGATCGCGCATCTTCACGTCGATCTTCCAGGTGATCAACAACCTCTACGATTACCATCTGCCGCTGGCGCAGGCGGTGGCCGCCCAGCGCGTGCACCATCAGCTGTTGCCGAAGGACACCCTGTACTATGACAGCTTTGCGCCGTTGACCGGCAAACCGGCGGAAGAGCTGAAAGCCATGGGCTACACCCTCGAAGATCAGGGCTGGAACATGGGGGACATTCAGGCTATCCGCATCGATGGCCGCACGCCGGAAACCGCGTCCGATCCGCGCGGCCGCGGCGTGGGCCTGGTGGTGAAAAAGTAACGCCCCGGCGGCCCGCCTCCGGTTAAACGGGCCGCCGCTCTCCCCGCACAGACTGCCGCTGCCCCCTTTTTCACTCATCTATACTGAATCGACAGGCCCGCGCTTAACGGCGACGGCTCCTGCGGTCCGTCTTGAACGATAAAGATAATATTCATAGTAAATCAATCACCTGCATTTATCGTAAGCGGTGTCGGAGGCAAGCAACATGGCGAAAAGACGAGCAGTACCCGGGGTTCATCCCTACGATGGGCCCGCCGGCGGTTGGGGCGCGCTGAAAGCGACGGCCATCGCCGTGCGCACGCAAATGGACACCTTAGAAGCGCCGGTGACGCTGATGCGCACCAACCAGCCCGACGGGTTTGATTGCCCGGGATGCGCATGGCCGGATAAAGAACATCGATCCACCTTCCAGTTCTGTGAAAACGGCGCCAAAGCCGTGACCTGGGAAGCGACCAGTAAGCGCGTGACGCCCGAGTTTCTGGCGCAAAACACCGTAACGTCGCTGCTGCAGAAAACCGATTATCAGTTGGAAGACTATGGCCGCCTGACAACCCCTTTGTTCTATGACGCCGGGACGGATACCCTACGCCCGCTGGCCTGGGACGAGGCGTTTCAACGCATCGCCGCCGTCTTGCAAACCCTGCCGCCGGAGCAGGTGGAGTTTTACACCTCCGGCCGGGCGTCCAATGAGGCGGCCTATCTGTTCCAGCTGTTTGCGCGGGAATTTGGCAGCAATAACTTCCCCGACTGTTCCAATATGTGCCATGAGCCGACCAGCGTAGGCCTGCCGCAGTCGATCGGCATCGGCAAAGGCACCGTGTCGCTGGATGACTTTGACAGCGCGGAGCTGGTTATCTCCATCGGGCACAATCCGGGCACCAATCATCCGCGCATGATGGGCACGCTGCATGAACTGGCGCGCAAAAAGGTGCCGATCATCGTGTTCAACCCGCTGCGCGAGCGGGCGCTCGAGCGTTTCACCGATCCGCAAAACGTCATCGAAATGGCGACCTACAGTTCGACCCCTATCGCTTCAACCTACTATCAGGTCAAAGCCGGCGGCGACGCCGCAGCGCTGAAAGGCATCGCCAAGGCGCTGCTGCAACTGGATGAAACACAGGGTAATGCCGTGGATCATGCCTTTATTGCCGAGCACACGGAAGGATTTGCCGCTTTCGCCGCCGATCTGGCGGCTACGCGTTGGGAGGCTATCGAAGCGGAGAGCGGCCTGGCGCGCCGGGATCTGGAACAGGTCGCCGCCGCCTACGCAAAATCTAACGCCACCATCGTGACCTACGGCATGGGCATTACGCAGCACAATAAAGGCACCGCCAACGTGCGTCTGATCGCCGATCTGCTGTTGCTGCGTGGCAACATCGGCAAACCGGGCGCCGGCATCTGCCCGCTGCGCGGCCATTCCAACGTGCAGGGCAACCGTACCGTCGGCATCACCGAAAAACCCTCGGCCGATTTTCTGACGAAGCTGGAAACGGTGTTTGGCTTCACGCCGCCCAAAGCCCACGGCCATGATGCCGTGAAATGCATGCAGGCGATGATCGACGGCACTTCGAAGGCGTTGATCTGCCTGGGCGGCAACTTCGCCGTGGCGCTGCCGGACCCCGAGCAGAGTTTCCCGGCGATGAAGGCGCTGAAATTAAGCGTGCATATCGGCACCAAACTCAACCGCAGCCATCTGTTGGTGGCGAAACAAACCCTCATTCTGCCCTGCCTGGGGCGCACCGAGCTGGATCTGCAGGCCGGCGGGCGGCAATCGGTGACGGTGGAGGATTCGATGTCTATGGTGCATGCCTCGTCCGGTAAACTCAAACCGGCGTCGGAACTGCTGCGTTCGGAACCCGCCATCGTGGCCGGCATGGCCAAAGCGGTGATGCCCGCCAGCAAGGTGCCCTGGGATGAGCTGATTGAAGATTACGATGTGATCCGCGATCTGATCGAAAAAACCATTCCTGGCTTCGACGATTACAACGCGCGCATCCGCCAGCCGGGCGGTTTCCGCATGCCGTTGCCGCCAACCGAGCGCCGGTGGCCGACGCCGACGGGCAAAGCGATGTTTTCCGTGTTCAGCGGGCTGCATGAAGACGAGACTGTCCCAGACCAAGAAACGCTGCGGCTGATTACGCTGCGCAGCCACGATCAGTACAACACCACCATCTATGCTCTGGATGATCGCTACCGCGGGGTTTTCGGCCGGCGCGACGTCTTGTTCATGAATGACAGCGATCTGCAACGTTTGGGGCTGGAGCATGGCGACGTCGTCGACCTGGAAACGGCGCTGCCCGGCTGCACTCAACGCCTGGAGGGCATCACGGTGATCGCCTACAACATTTCAGCCGGTTCGGTCGGCGCCTACTATCCGGAGGCCAACGTGCTGGTGCCGCTGCATTACATCGATGAGGAAAGCGGCACGCCTTCGTACAAATCGGTGCCGATCCGCGTGACGCTGAGATCCAAAGAGGTGCGCGAGGTCAACATCGCGTAGAGGGAACTCTACGGGCCCCCAAACTCTTGTCTGTTTGGGGGCCATTTTTTTATCCAGCTACGGGCAGCAGCTTATTTTCCGTTGGCTAATTCGCCGTACACCACCTGGCCGCGGAAACCGCGCCGCACCTGCTGGAACAGCTCGCGGAACGCCGGGTAATCCTGCGCCTGGCACAGCGCTTCCTTGCCGCGAATGGCGTTCACCTGCAGCTGATGATTGACGATCACCTGCTGCCCGTCGCGTCGCCACGCCACGCGATAGTCGCCCGCCGCATTACGGAACTGCCTGTCTTGCGGAATGGCGATGATCGGCACGTTGGCCGGCAGCTGCAGACGGTAGGTTTCGTCGTAGCGCTGTGCGCTGCAGTAGAACGGCGTTTCGTTGCCCGGCGCCGCCGTGGTGGTATACAGCGTGCGGAACGATTTGCCGCCGGGCGGATTCGGCAGCGTCATGCCGCCCACTACGCTGAAATCGACGTAGTCGTCCGCCTTGAAGCGGAAGCGGTAACCGAACTGTTTTTTGAGATCCAGCGGATCGCTGTTCATCGCCACCTCGCCGCTGCCGTCGATGCCGGAGGCGGACATGATCGACGCTTCGGCCTGCGCCCGGTTCTGCCGGTTGATCTGCGAGAAGTAGCCCCGCAGGTCAATCTCTTCCACTTCGCTCAGCCGACGCTCGGTTTGCCCGTGCAGATTGCCCGCTTTGTCGAACACGAAATCGACGCTCAGCGCGCTCTTGACCGGCTGCTCGTCGCTGCCCGGCGTGCGCGCCAGCTTGGCGTCGCGCGTCAGCAGCACCGGTGCCCCCAGGTCGCCTTCCGGCAGTTGCCCGAACCGCGCCCACGGATTGGTGGAGTCCAGGTACAGTTTGAATTCCGGCACGTAGGTGATGGCGTGGTTAAAGCGGCTGAGCAGCGGCACCTTAGGCAGTAACGGGCCTTCGTCCATGCCGATCAGCACCGGCGAGCTAGCAATGCCTTTGGCGGCGAGCAGCGCCTCCAGGATCACCACGTGGTCCTTACAGTCGCCGTAGTGGTTGTCGAGAATGCTCTGCGCCGAATTCGGCTCCAGCCCGCCGTTGCCCAGGTACACCGCCACGTAGCGAATGTTTTGCGCCACCCAGCGATAGAGCGCCTCCGCCTGCTCGCGCCGATCGCTGATGCCGGCGGTGATGTTGTCCGCCAGCGCCTGAATGCCCGGCGTCACCTGCGCCGCCGCGCCGGCCTTCAGCTGGTAGGCCTTGGCCAGCTGCGGCCACTCGCGGTAGGTGCTGGCCATGATGGTCGGGCTGAAGGTCCAGCTGTCCGCCGCCCAGTTTTGTGATTTCATCGGCGCGCTACGCGAATAATGCCAGCGCCAGTGCGCCTGCCCGTCGCGGATCTGCGGCTGGTCCCCACCTTCCACGCCGCGCGTGAAGATATGCATCGGCAGCCTGGCCGGCGCCTGCAGCGTCACTTCGGCGTCGTCGAACTGGTCGAAAACGCTGAACGTCTCCCACAGGCCGAAATAGTCGGGGAAATACGGGGTGTTTTGCGTGCGGCGCAGCTCATACACCACGCGCGATCCCGGCGCCAGGTTGGAGAACACGATGACGCGCACTTTGCGGTCGGCATACAGCGGCGCCGTGGCGCTGGAGTAGCTTTCCTGGGTATAGATGCGATCGGGCGCCACGTCGTGGCGCTGGCCGTCGGCGGTCAGCGTGTAGGCGGCGACCACCTCCAGCGTTTCCATTTTTTCGCTGTAGCTCAGGCGGATCTGGCTGAATTTCTCGACCGCCGCCTTGGTCTTCAGCAGCATTTCGTAGCTTTCCGTTTTCACGTTGGTGGCGTTGGCGTTGACGCGGTAATCCGCGCGATAGCGTACGAAGCTGAAATCGTTGTTGGCCGTGTCGTTCTGGCCCTGATCCGCCGCGGCGGGCGGTGCAACGGCCAACACGGTGGCCGGGTGCGTTGCCGTCAAACCGGCGAATAACAGCAGGGAAGGAATAGCGATTTTCATCTTCGGTCCTTGAAGGGCAATAAACGGCGACGCCGGGCTACGCGCCCGTCCCGGCGTCAAAACAGGCGGGCACACTAATATAATTGAGAATCATTTTCAATAAACGGACCTTCAACGCCGGGGCTACCCCTGTTCGATCAGCATCACGGCGGTGGTCTCCGGCTCCAGCGCCTCGAAAACGTGCTCGCGATCGGCGGAGTAGCTGATGTAATCGCCGGCGCTCAGCTCCAGCGGCTGGTCCGCCGGCCCGAGGCGTGCCCGCCCGCTGCTGATGATCACATGCTCGACGGTGCCGGGGGGATGCGGCCGGGAAAGTTTGGCTTCGCCGGGCTGCACCCGCAGCCGGTAAATGTCGCGCTGCGCCCCCGGCGGGCAGGTGGCCAGCAGCGTGGCGGCGTAGTTGCCCTGCTCCGACAGCGCCGGCGTACCTTCATGGGCGCGGATCACTTGCACCTGCCTGCTCGGCTGTGAAATCAGCCGGCTGACCGGCACGTCCAGCGCCATCGCCAGCGCCCACAGCGTTTCCAGGCTGGGATTGCCGCTGCCGGCTTCCAGCTGCGACAGCGTGGATTTGGCGATGCCCGCTCGCTTCGCCAGTTCGGTCACCGACAGGTTCAACCGCTCCCGCTCGCGGCGGATTGCCGCCGACAGCAGGCCGATAGGCGTGATGTTCTGCATCCGATCGTCACTCATTGTTCGCTATGCCATCCATTTGTTCGGCTTGACGAACACTCGTGTTAGTGTTCATCATAATGTTCGATTGTTCATTTTAATGATTAAGCCGCTTCACCACAAGTACGGCCAGGCAACGAAGGAAACAACATGAAAACGAAAACGCGCGGTGCAGTGCAAATGATCCTCGCCATGACCATCTCCGGCACCGTGGGGTGGCCGGTGCTCGTTTTGGGGCAGCCGCCTGCGACGGTGGTGTTTTGGCGCTGCGCGTTCGGCGCGCTGGCCATGCTGGCGACCTGCGCCGCACTCGGTCAGTTGAAACAAGGCGCGATCAACCGCCGCCAGCTGGCCTTCGCCATTCTGGGGGGGATCGCCCTGGTGCTCAATTGGACGCTGCTGTTTGCCGCCTATCAGCATGCTTCGATCGCTGTCGCCACCGTCACCTACCACGTTCAGCCGTTCATGTTGGTGGCGCTGGGGGCGCTGCTGTTCGGCGAAAAACTGACGGCCGATCGGCTGGGCTGGCTTCTGCTGGCGTTCGCGGGGGTGGTGTTGATCGTCGCCGGCCGGCAAAACGGCGGCAGCGGCGATGGCTACCTGCTTGGCGTGGCGCTGGCGCTGGGCGCAGCCCTGATGTACGCCATTGCGGCGGCGATCGTCAAACAGCTGGCCGCGCTGCCGCCGCAGCTGATCGTGTTGATTCAGCTGACCGTCGGCGCGTTGGCGCTGGCGCCGTTCGCCGGCCTGGCTACGCCGCCTGCGGCCCCCCTCGACTGGCTGCTGCTGGCGACCCTCGGCCTGGTGCATACCGGTTTGATGTCCACGTTGCTATATGGCGCCATTCAGAAGATCCCCACGGCCCTGGTCGGCGCCCTGTCGTTCATCTACCCGGCGGTGGCGATCGTGGTGGACTGGGCGGTGTTCGGCCACCGCCTCAGCCTGCTGCAGCTGCTGGGCACGCTGGCGATCCTGGGCGCCGCGGCGGGCATGATGTTTTATAAACGCCATTCAATCTCAACAGCAGCCGAGCCTGCCGTCGTGAGACAGAAAAATAAATGAGCATAAACGAATACCGAGGGCGTTTTATGTCTAACCTTATTATCGATGCCGCCACTCAGCCTATTTAATCCATTCTAATTATTAAGCATGAAAATAATTAGAATATTTACCTTGCGTGTGGAGAAATATCAATATGAGCAATACCGGTGAGACATTAATCAATGCCATCGTCAGCAATAATTCTCTGATGGCAATAAATAATTGCCCTGGCGTTCCCGCCCAAATGAGCCGGGCCGTTTATGGCAAAACGCAGGACGATAGCGGGGCCGGAACCACGATCGAAAATAACCGTGACATGCAAAAGAATATCAATATCGCGCTGGGGTTCTCTGGGGCGAACTCGGAAACCGCCGTTTGGCATTTCATGATTGGCCCGCCCGTCCACCATTTTGTGGTGATCCCCTGGTACCAGCATACGGCGCCGCACGGACGGGTTTACACCGTATTTATGGCCTACGAGAACCGGTATTCGGTTGGCGGCTATGTTCAACATACGCCGCCGGCGCCTTCTGCGGTGAAAGGCTACCGTACCGTCTGGAGCGTGACCGACCTGGGGCAGATGTTTAGCGATTTGTTGACCAGCGCCACGGCGTGGCAAACCTATTTCGGTGCGGTGGGCGCAGCGCAGGCCAATAAAATAACCTATTGGAAATATAAGGTAACGTCTTTAGATTCCGCCGTGGCCAACGTCAATAAATACCGCTAATCCCATCCGGCGGGCAAGCTATGCACAATAAGGCATTCGTCTTGCGCCCGGCGCGGTGCTATTTATTTAAACCGTGTAGGGTAGAAGGAGTGTTCTATGTGGCATCACCGCCTGCAACGGCGCATCCGTTTCAGCTACTGGAACGAACTGTGCGTCGCAAAAAAATAAGGGAAGGCGCAAGCCTTCCCTTTTGTCATTCACCGTTCAGATCAGAAACGGTCGGTTTTTACCACGTCGTCGAACGGCAGTTTGCCGATGCGCGGATAAGGTTGCCCCGCCGCCTTACCGATGGCGACCATCAGCGCGATCTGATAGTGCGCCGGTTTGTTGATGATTTCGCCCACGGCGTCGAAATCAAACCCGTCCATCGGGCAAGAGTCGTAGCCCTGCGCCTTGGCCGCCAGCATCAGCGTCTGGGCGAAGATCCCGCTGCTGCGCATCACTTCGTCGCGCTGCACCTGTGGCTTACCGCGATAATACTGATCGACGGCCGGGATCATGAACTGCTGTACCGGCTCCGCCGCCTCGGCCCAAACGTTTTTTACCTGTGACTCCCAGCTCGACAGATCGCCGCACAGCACGACCAGCATCGATGCGTCGGTCACCTGCGCCTGCCCCCACGCCGCCTCGCGAATTTTCTCGCGCTGAGCGCGATCTTCGATCAGCAGCGGGCGCCAGTGCTGCAGGTTAAAAGCGCTGGGTGCGCCCTGCAGCGCGATAGTCAGCAACGCTTTTTTCTCTTCGAGCGTCATCACGTGCTGCGTATCGAACTGCTTGGTGGCGCGGCGCTGGCGGATTGCGTCTAACGTATTCATTTTACTGCCTCTGTCCATGTGAAAGGCCCTATTGTCGCCAACGCGGCGCGCCTGTCCAGCCCTCGGCGGCTATTTCTGCGCGGTTTCGGTGCGCAGGCGGCCGACCTGCGCCGCCAGATCGGGCCACGGCGCCTGACCGGCGTAGTGCTGCCGCAGGTAGTTGAGCAGGATGGCGATCTGCACGTCATCCAGGTTATGGCGGAAGCCCGGCATATAGCCCAGTTCGGCGTTCGCCGGCCGCTGTATGCCATCCAGCACCACGCGAATGGCGTTGTCCGGCGCCTCGGCAAACAGGTTGGTGTTCAGCGCCAGAGACGGCCGCACTCCTGCCATCTGCGCGCCTTTTTCCTGCGCATGGCAAGCCATGCAGGCGCCGGAAAACAGCCGCGCGCCTTGCGAGCTCAGGGGCTCCACCTGCCGTTCCGCCTGAGCATTCAACGCGGCCGCCGTCGCGCTCGCCGCCGTTTCAGGATGATAGCTGCGCAGATAGACGGCGATCGCCTGCAGATCGGCCTGCGGCAAGCGGGACAACCCTTCTTCGATCACCGGCGCCATCGGGCCGGCGGCCACGCCGTGGTTGGCCGAGTAGCCGGTACGCATAAAATCGACCAGATCCTGCTGCGTCCAATCGAGCGGCGCAGGCGAGCGGCCGGTCAACGCCGGCGCCGTCCAGCCTTCCGCCACGCCGCCGGCCAGGTGGTCGCTACCGGTTTTCTCGCCGAACAGCACGTTGCGCGGCGAGTGGCAGGCGCTACAGTGCCCCAGCCCTTCGGCCAGATAAGCGCCGCGGTTCCAGGCGGCGCTTTGGGCCGGGTCTTCCTGCATCGCGCCCGGCGTCAGGAACAGCAGGTTCCAGGCGAAGATGCCCTGGCGGATATTGAACGGAAAGTGCAGCTCGGTGGCCGGCGGCCGGGAGTTGACCGGCGGCTGCGACATCAGGTAGGCGTACAGCGCCTGCAGATCGTCGTCGCGGGTGCGGGTAAAAGCGGTATAGGGAAACGCCGGGTAAAGGTAGCGGCCCTGGCGATCGACGCCGTGGCGCATGGCACGTTCAAACGCCGCGTAGCTCCAGCTGCCGATGCCGGTTTCTACGTCCGGCGTGATGTTGGTGGTGTAAATGGTGCCGAAGGGGATCTCCATCGCTAACCCGCCGGCGTTGCGCTCACCGCCCGAACGGGTGTGGCACACCGCGCAATCGCCGAGATCGGCCAGCGTTTTGCCGCGCGCGATCTGCGCCTCGCTGAAACTGTGCGTCGCATCGGCGGCGAGCGGCGCGATTTCCGGTTGCCAGCTGGCGACAACGCCGGCCACCACAACGGCGATCGCCGTGAAGCCACCCCACCCGACGATTTTTTTCATCTTACTCATCTTTGCTGTCCTTGTTCGTTACGGGGGGTTAATGGCCGGCCTGAACGCGCAGCGCGGCGAGCACCCGCGCCGGCGTAAACGGCACCTCGCGCAGCCGCACGCCGAGCGCGTCAAACAGCGCGTTGCCGATCGCCGCGGCACTCGGCACCGAGGCGGATTCTCCGGCGCCCATCGGCGCTTCCTCCGGACGGTCGATCAGCTGGATATCGATCTGCGGCAGTTCGTCGAAGCGCAGGATCGGGTAGCCGCCCCAGTCCAATGACGTCACCCCCGTCTCGTTGAAGGTCACAAACTCTTTCAGCACCCGGCTGGCGGACTGGATAATGTTGCCGTGCACCTGATGGCGCACCCCGGCCGGGTTGATCATGCGGCCGCAGTCATGCGCCACGAAGATTTTATCGAGCGTGATCTGCCCGGAGCGGCGGTTGACGCTGAGATCGCACACCCAGGCCGCCCAGGCGGCGCCGAAGCCGGGGAACTTGCTGTGGAAATAGCGCGCGTAGGCGAAGCCCCGGCCGCTCACCACTTCGGCGCCGGCGGCGCGCGCCCGGTGCGCCGGGCCGTCTTGCCAGTTCGCCTGCCGTTTCAGGGCTTCAATCAAGGCCACCGCACGCGGATCGTTCAGATAGCGCAAACGAAACGCGATCGGATCCTCGCCGGCGCGCCAGGCCAGCTCGTCGATCCAGGACTCATGGGCGAACACGTTGGGCAGCGCCGAAACGCCGCGCATCCACGAAGCCCGCACGATCGGCGCGGCGTCCTGGCAGACGACCCGCATGTGCGGATACTCGTATTGCGGAATGGCGGTGCGATCGCCCATCTGCTGCACGTCGGCCCGGTTGGCCACTTTGCCGGTCAACACCAGCGGCAAGGTCACGGCATTGTTGGAGGGATAGCTGGTTTTCAATTCGTAGGCCGCCACCCGGTTTTGCGCATCGAGGCCGCCGCGCACCCGAATCAGCTGGCCGGTGCCCTTCGGCTCCCAACCGGATTCCTGTTCGCGCATCAGCTGCACGCGCACCGGTCGGCCGGTGGCCCGTGCCAGCAGCGCCGCGTCCGCCGAGACGTCGTCGGCGCAGTTGCGGCCATAGCAGCCGGAAGCCTCCATGCGGGTGATGTGCACCTGCCCAGGCGGCAGCTCGAGCAGCCTGGCGATATCTTTGCGCAGATCGTGTGGGTTTTGCGTGCCGGACCACACCTGCGCCCGCCCGTCTTTGACCTCCGCCACCGCGCAGGAAGGGCCGATCGAGGCGTGCTGATGGTAAGGCCAGACATAGTCGGCCTGCACTTCGGTATGCAGCAATGCCAACGCGGCGTCCGTGCCCGCGTCGTCGCGCAGCACGCGGTCGGTTTTCGGATTGGCCTCCAGTGCGGCGGGCAGCGCTTCCAGCGACAGATCCGGCAATCCGGCCCAGGGTTGCCAGGTGGTTTTCAGTTGGCGCATGGCGGCGATTGCCTGCTCCTCGCGCTCGGCCACGATGCCGATGAAATCGTTGATCACCACCAGTTTCACGATGCCCGGCAGGTGCGCGATCGAGCTTTTATCCACCGACAGCAGGCCACTGCCCAACGGCGCGCTGCTGTCGGCGCCTGCGTATGGCGGGCGCACCACGCGGCCATGCAGCATGCCGGGCAAGCGCAGGTCGTGTACGTAGGTCAGCCCACCGCTGACCTTGGCCGGAATATCGACCCGGGGCACGGCGCGGCCCACATACTGGTTCTGCCGTTCACTGTTCAGCTGCACGTTTTTATCCAGCATCACGTGCAGATTTTGCCCGCTCGCCAGCTGCGCATAGCTCAGCGATCGCCCTGGGTTCCCGGTCACAAATACCTGCCCCGCCGCCGCCGTCAGCTGTTCGGCCGGCAGTTCGAAGGCTTTGGCCGCCAGCGCCGTCAGCAGGTGCCGCACCTGCGCCGCCGCCTGTCGCAGCGGCACCGACGTCACCTGAAGGGTGGCGCTGGCGATGGTAGGCCCCTGATCCGGCGTGCGTTGCGTATCGCCAAGGATCATCGTGACTTGCTCGAACGGCACGCAAATTTCATCGGCGACGATCTGCGCCAGCGCGGTGCGAATGCCGGTGCCCAGATCGACGTGGCCATTGAACGCCGTCACCCGGCCGTCGGCGGTGAGGCTGATAAAGCTGTCCACCCGATCCAGCGGCAGCTCGGCGGGCGATGCAACCGCCTCGGCGGCGAAGGCGTTAAACGGTGCGGGCAGCAGGCTACTGACCATTACCACACCGCCGGCCTGCAGCAGCTGGCGGCGGGTCAGTTCGAGGCGGCTCATGCTTGCCTCCGCGCGGCCAGCAGATCGCGGGCGCGCTCGGCGGCATGCAGGATCTCGATATGCGTGCCGCAGCGGCACAGGTTGTAGGCCAGCTCTTTCTTGATGGTTTGTTCGTCCGCCTCCGGCTCGCGCTCGAACAGCGCGACCAGCGTCATGATCATGCCGTTGGTGCAGTAACCGCACTGCGCCGCCTGCTCATCGATAAACCCCTGCTGCACCGGATGCAGCGCCTCCGGTGTACTCAGGCCTTCGAGCGTGGTGACGGATTTTTTTCCTGCGGCGGACAGCGGCATTGAGCAGGAGCGTGCGGCGACGCCGTCGATCAGCACCGTGCAGGCGCCGCACTCCCCCAGGCCGCAGCCGTATTTGGGGCCGTTCAATTGCAGATCGTTGCGTAAAACGTACAGCAGCGGGGTGTCGGGCGAGATGTCGCCGAGTGGAACCACCCGGCCGTTAACGTTGATTTCCATGGTGAAACTATCCCTTAAGCAAACGGATTTAATCCGTAACATCACTGCGATGAATAATTGTGCAGCGTGCTAATAATTACCATCAAAAGACTTGATAATGTTAAGGGAATGTAGCCGCCATGGCTTTAACGAAAAGTGGGTATTTTCTATAAATTTCCTATAGATAAGCCTGGTTTTATGATTGCGCGCCGTGATTATTGGCGTTCGTCAACGCGGCCTCGGCGCCGTCAACCAACAGCCGGAGGCCGGCTTCGAACAACGCGTCTGCCCCCTTGTCCTGCAGCTTTTCCCAGCCTCCACACAGCAGCGGGTAGCGCCGGCGATCGGCTTCGTTCAGCGCATCATCGGGCTGCATTTGCTGCTCTTCCAGCACCCAACCCACCACAAAACGCCCGACGGCGAACAGCAGATTAACGGCGTGTTCCGGCGTAAAGCCCGCCCGGCACAGCAGCGCCACCTTGGCCTCGATGATGGCGAACTGCGGTTCCTGCGGCCGGGTGCCGGCGTGCAGGCGCGCCCCGTCGCGGTAAGCCAGCAACGCGCGGCGGAAATTGATCGCATTGGCGGTCACCCAGGCCTGCCAGGGCATGTCGGCGGGCACCTCTTCGCGGTGGTCCAACATGATGGTTTCCGCCATCGCCTTCAGCAGCTCGGCCTTGTTTTTGAAGTGCCAATAGAGCGTGGGGGATTGCACGCCCAGATGCTGCGCCAGGCGGCGGGTGCTCAGGGCATCGATGCCGATGTCATCCAGTAACGCCAGCGCCCCGCGCAGGACCGTTTCACGCGTTAAACGCGCCGCAGTATTTTTTTCGCTCATCTCTCTATCACTGATAGGGTAACTGTGGAATACTCCATACTCTATCACTGTTAGAGTCACAATTTTGAAAAAACCCATGCTGGTTATTTTGTTGACGGTGTTGCTGGATGCGGTGGGCATCGGTCTGATCATGCCTATTCTACCGGCGCTGTTGCGCTCGCTGGGCGGTCTCGATGCCGGCAGCGTGCATTACGGCGCCCTGCTGGCGGCCTTTGCGTTGATGCAATTCCTGTTTTCGCCGATCCTCGGCGCGCTGAGCGATCGTTTCGGGCGGCGGCCGGTGCTGTTGATTTCGCTTGCCGGCGCGGCGGCCGACTACCTGCTGATGGCGTTCGCGCCGACGCTGGCCTGGCTCTATCTGGGGCGGTTGCTGGCGGGCATCACCGGCGCCAACATGGCGGTCGCCACCGCTTACGTCACCGATATTACCCCCGCCGGCCAGCGCGCTCGGCGTTTCGGCCTGGTGGGCGCGGTGTTCGGCGTCGGCTTTATCGTCGGCCCGCTGCTCGGCGGATCGCTGGGCGAATGGCATCTGCATGCGCCCTTCCTGGCGGCGGCGATGATGAATGCCCTCAACCTGGTGATGGCGTTTTTCCTGCTGCCCGAATCGCGTAAATCCCGCCCCCGCGCCGCCGAGAAAATTCGCCTTAATCCCTTCTCGTCATTGCGCCGGCTGCACGGCAAGCCTGGCCTGCTGCCGCTGGCCGGCATTTATCTGGTTATGGCGCTGGTTTCGCAGGCGCCGGCCACGCTGTGGATTTTATACGGTCAGGATCGTTTCGGCTGGAGCATGATGGTGGCGGGCCTGTCGCTGGCCGGCTACGGCGCCTGCCACGCGCTGTCGCAGGCCTTTGCCATCGGCCCGCTGGTCGCGCGGCTCGGCGAGCGCAAGGCGCTGCTGATCGGCCTGGCCGCCGACGCCGTGGGCCTGGCGCTGTTGTCTGTCGCCACGCGCGGCTGGGCGCCGTTCGCCCTGCTGCCGTTCTTCGCCGCGGGCGGCATGGCGTTGCCCGCACTGCAGGCGCTGATGGCGCACAAGGTGGACGACGATCATCAGGGCGAGCTGCAAGGGACGCTCGCCAGCATGGGCAGCCTGATCGGCGTCGCGGGGCCGCTGGTGGCGACGGCGCTGTATGCCGCCACGCGCGATGTCTGGCCTGGGCTGGTGTGGGCGTTGGCCGCCGCCCTGTACCTGGTGGTGCCGCCGCTGCTGGCACGCTCACGCGCCAGGGATGCGGCGCCATAACTTTGCCGTTCTTTAACTTTAGAAAGCAGAAACCGGCATTTTGCCGCCGGGATCCGCTGACCTATGCTAAACCGGTGTGATGAAACCCGTTTTCATGGCATGTCTTCCGGAACGTTTTGCTTTATTTGTTCGTCGTGAACCCTGGGCCGCGCCTGACTGGTGCGGCTTTTCTTTTTGCCCGGCAGTGCCAGCGGCGGTGAATTTTGCTATGTTAACCCGCAGATAAGCTTCCCGTTTTCAGCCGCCGGACCGACTCATGTTTACCCATAAAGCAATCGCCGAGCTCAACGCCCTGGAGCTGATGGTTTATACCTACGTCAGCAAACACAAGAATCAAGTGATGTACATGACCATCCGCGAGCTGGCCGAGGCCGCCGGCGTGTCCACCACCACCGTGCTGCGGTTTTGCAAGAAAATGGGCTGTGACGGCTATTCGGAATTTCGCATCCGTTTCAAGCTGTACCTGGAACAAACCGATGCGCCGCCGGCCGATTCCGGCATCGGCGAAATCCTCAGCTTTTTTAAAAGCGTCAGCAACGAAGAGTTTAATCAGCTGATCGATCAGGCGGTGCACCATATCGCCGCCGCCGAGCGGATTATTTTCGTCGGTATCAGCACCTCAGGCGCGTTGGGGAAATATGGCGCGCGTTTCTTTTCCAACGTCGGGAAATTCAGCACCCACATCGACGATCCTTATTATCCCGTCAACAGCGACATGTATAAAAACGCGGTGGCGATCATGCTGTCGGTCACCGGCGAGACCGAAGAGATCCTGCGGCTGGCCAGCCAGTTCAGCCTGCATCACTGCAAGATCATCAGCATCACCAACAACGAAACCTCTTCGCTGGCGAGGCTGGCGGACTTCAACCTCTCCTACCACGTTCCGCAGCATTTGATCGGCGGGCATCACAATATCACCACGCAGATCCCCGTACTTTACATTATTGAAACCATCGGTAAACGGCTCGGGCATATTAATTCGGCAAAATAAAACAGGCTGTTTTTTTATTGTGACAAATCACTTTCCACGGTGATTTGTTATATCGTGACATTTCTTTCGGTCTTGCTACTCTATTCTCAACGCAGCGTTATTACCCTTCATTAAATAAACCGATGAGACATTGACGATGAAACAGTTGCCGAAGGATTTTCTGTGGGGGGGCGCGGTTGCCGCGCACCAGGTTGAAGGCGGTTGGGATCGGGGCGGCAAAGGGCCCAGCATTGCCGACGTGCTGTCCGGCGGCTCGCACGGCGTGGATCGCGTGATGACCGACGGCGTGCTCGAGGGCTATCGCTACCCTAACCACGAAGCGGTGGATTTCTACGGCCGCTATAAGCAGGACGTGGCGCTGTTCGCCGAGATGGGCTTCAAATGCTTCCGCACCTCGATCGCCTGGACGCGCATCTTCCCGAACGGCGATGAGGCGACGCCGAACGAGGCCGGCCTGCAGTTTTACGACGATCTGTTCGACGAACTGTTGAAATACGGCATCCAGCCGGTGATCACCCTGTCCCACTTCGAAATGCCTTACCATCTGGTGAAGGCCTACGGCGGCTGGAAAAATCGCCGGGTGGTGGAGTTCTTCGTGCGCTTCAGCGAAGTGGTGATGCGCCGCTACCGCGAAAAAGTGAAGTACTGGATGACCTTCAACGAGATCAATAACCAGAGCAACTACCGCTATCCGCTGTTCGGCTACTGCTGCTCCGGCGTGGACTACACCCAGGAAGACAACCCGGAACAGGCGCTGTATCAGGTGCTGCACCACCAGTTCGTCGCCAGCGCGCAGGTGGTCAAACTCGGCCATCAGATTAACCCGGAATTCAAGATTGGCTGCATGCTGGCCTGCGTGCCGTTCTACCCGTATTCCTGCAAGCCGGACGACGTGATGTACGCCGTCGAGGCGATGCACCAACGCTATCTGTATACCGACGTGCAGATGCGCGGCTACTACCCAAGCTACCTGCTGCGCGATTGGGAACGCAAAGGGCTGAAGATCGAGATGCAGCCGCAGGACGCGCAGATCCTGCGCGAGGGCTGCACCGACTACATCGGCTTCAGCTATTACATGAGCAACGCCCTGCAGGCTAACGCGGTGGACGGCAGCGACGGCATGTTCGGCTTCCCGGGCAACGTGCCCAACCCGCACGTCAAAGCCTCCGACTGGGGCTGGCAGATCGATCCGGTCGGGCTGCGCTATTCGCTGAACGTGCTGTATGAACGCTACCAGAAGCCATTGTTTATCGTGGAGAACGGTTTCGGCGCCTTCGACAAGGTGGAAGCGGACGGCCGGATCAACGATGACTATCGCATCGACTATCTGCGCGCCCATATCGAAGAGATGAAGAAAGCGGTGATTGAAGACGGCGTAGACCTGATCGGCTATACGCCGTGGGGCTGCATCGACTGCGTGTCGTTCACCACCGGCGAGTACAGCAAACGCTACGGCTTTATCTACGTCGACAAGCATGACGACGGCACCGGCACGCTCGAGCGTTCGCGCAAGAAGAGCTTCGACTGGTACCGCCGGGTGATCGCCAGCAACGGCGAACAGCTGTAACCGCACGGCAGGCAATCAGGGGCGATTTTCGCCCCTTTTTACTGCGCCTTATTCCGCCGCCTGCCCGGCGGCGAGATACTTCGCCATTTCCGCCGGCGGCACCATGCCGCCACCGGTCGCCCATACCAGGTGCGTCGCCTGCGCCAGACTCTCGGCGCTGATGCCTTGCTCGCTGAGCGCCTTCGCATGGGCTGCAACGCGCCACGGCCCGGCCATGCCGGCCAGCGCGGACGGCTCCAACTGAAGATGCTCGTGCTTGTCCAACAGCCCGAGCAGCGCAAACATCTCTTCGTCGCTCAGGGTGTAAAACGCGCTCAGCAGGCGCTCCATCGCCCTGCCGACAAAACCGGAGGCGCGCCCCACCGCCAGCCCGTCCGCCGCGGTGCGGTTGTCGATGCCGAGATCCTGCACCGCAATGCCGTCATGCAGCCCGCTGTAGACGCCGAGCAGCATGCAGGGCGAATGGGTCGGTTCGGCGAAAATACAGTGAACGTGATCGCCGAACGCCAGCTTGAGGCCAAACGCCACGCCGCCCGGCCCGCCGCCGACGCCGCACGGCAGATACACGAACAGCGGGTGCTGCGCGTCCACCACGACGCCCTGTTCGGCGAACTGCCGCTTCAGGCGGCCGCCGGCCACCGCGTAGCCGAGGAACAGAGTTTGCGAGTTTTCATCGTCGATAAAGAAACAACGCGGATCGTTCGCCGCCTGCTTGCGCCCCTGCTCGACCGCCACGCCGTAATCTTCGGCGTACTCCACCACCGTGACGCCGTTATCGCGCAGCTTTTGCTTCTTCCACGCCCGCGCATCCGCCGACATGTGCACGCTGACGTCAAACCCCAGCCGGGCGCTGATGATGCCGATGGATAATCCCAGATTGCCGGTCGATCCGACGGCGATGCGGTACTGGCTGAAGAACTGACGAAATTCGTCGGAAAACAGCCGGGCGTAGTCGTCGCCGGTCTGCAGCAGCCCCGCCTCCAGCGCCAGCGTCTCCGCGTGCGTCAGCACCTCGTAGATGCCGCCGCGCGCCTTGATTGAGCCGGAGATCGGCAGATGGCTGTCCTTTTTCAGCAGCAGCTTCCCGCCAAGCCGCAGCCCATAGCGCCGATCCAACGCCTGCTGCATGGCGGGGATCGCCACCAGCTCGGATTCGATGATCCCCCCAGTGGGCTGGGTTTCGGGAAAGGCCGCGGCGAGATAAGGCGCGAAGCGCGCCAGGCGCTGCTCCGCTGCGGCGACGTCGGCGGCGGTCAGGCCGACATGGGGCAAGCCTGCGGCCAGCGTTGTCGCACGCGGATTGAACCAGGTGATAGGCTCGAGGGCGACCAGTCGTTGCAACAGCGGATGCTGCGCAACCCACGGTTGAATCTGTGATTTTTGCATAAATGTCCCTGACTGATTTGGCGTTGCCGTCACCATGCCGCGAACGCCGGCGGCTGACAAATGATAAATACTGAACTTGAGGTGCAACAGATTGATGCAAGCGCGGCGCTAGCCGGCCGCGACGCCAAACAGCATGCCGACGCCGGAGGAAACCGCCATCGCCAGGGCGCTCCAGATCAGGATACGCGCCACGCCCGGCAAGATCGGCGCCCCCCCGGTTTTCGCGGCGATGCCGCCGAGAATGCCGAGGGAAATCAGCGCCGATGCCACCAGCGCCGGCCGCGTCCAGGCAACCGGCACCCACAGCGCCACCAGCAGCGGCAACAGCGCGCCGAGAGAGAAACTGAGGGCCGATGCCAACGCGGCTTGCAGCGGCCGGGCACGCGTGGCGGCGGAAATGCCCAGTTCGTCGCGCGCGTGGGCCTCCAGCGCATCATGCGCCATCAGCTTTTCCGCCACCTGCCGGGCCAGCGCCGGGTCCAGCCCGCGATGCACGTAGATAGACGTCAGTTCGCGGAACTCCCCCGGATAGTCTTCGAGCAGCTCCGCCTGTTCCTCGGCCAGCGCGGCCTTCTCGGTGTCCGCCTGCGACGACACCGACACGTACTCGCCGGTGGCCATCGACATCGCGCCCGCCACCCACCCGGCGACGCCGGCGATCATCAGCGCGGAATGCGAGGCGCAGGCCGCCGCCACGCCCAGCAGCAGGCTGGCCGTTGAGACGATGCCGTCGTTGGCGCCGAGCACCGCCGCCCGCAGCCAGCCGATGCGTTCAATACTGTGCCGCTCTCGATGCATCCTTTCTCTCCCACGTTCTCTTTCCGCTAGTCCCGCGCTGCCGCTTCCAGGCCGGCGATGTCGATTTTGCCCATCAGCAGCATCGCTTCCGTGACCCGCCGCACGCGCGCGGCGTCGGGGTCGTTCATCAACTCGGTCAGGCGCCGCGGCACGATCTGCCAGCACAGCCCCCAGCGATCGCGCAGCCAGCCGCACTGCTCAGCCTCGCCGCCCTCGCTCAACGCATCCCACAGCCGGTCAACCTCCGCCTGATCGTCGCATTCCACCATCACGGAAAAGCTGTGATTGAACGGATCCAACGGCCCGGCCTCGATCGCCGCATAGCGCTGGTCGCCCAGGATGAAGGAGGCCAGCTTCACGCTGCCGGCCGGGCCGCTCGGCGTATCCGCCGGCAGATCGGAAAACCAGTTCACGGACGAACCGGGGATCAGCGCGACGTAGCAATTCAGCGCCGCCTCCATGTCTTTTTCAAACCACAGATGTTGCGTAATTCTGGCCATCGGCGCCTCCTTCAGGCATCGAGGATCGGCGCGAACCCGCCAAAGATCATGCGTTTGCCGTCAAACGGCATCTCGCCCAGCGCCTTCATGCGCGGATCGTTCATCATTTTCTGGTTGGCGGCGTCGCGCACCGCCTTGGAGGGGTACTCTATCCAGCTAAACACCACCACTTCGCCCTCCTGCGCCTTTACCGCGCCGCGAAAGTCGGTGAGTTTGCCGTCGGGCACGTCATCGCCCCAACACTCCACGATGCGCGTGGCGCCAAACTCTTTGAACAGCGGCGCCGCAGCGGCCGCCTGCCGGTGATAAGCCTCCTTGTTGGCGGCCGGCACCGCCACCACAAACCCGTCTACGTATTTCATCCTGGTATCCTCTTGTCTGATTAAGGACAGTCGGTTCAGCACGGGCGACGTTGCCCGTGCCCCCTACCAGTTTAGACGGCGGGCGCGCGGCCCGGATCGGAAGTTCAGCAGCCCGGATCGTTCGGCGGGTAAGATTCCGGCGTGGCGACCCGATTACGGCCGGCATTTTTTGCTTTGTATACCGCCAGATCCGCCAGTTTGAGCAGGTCGGCCAGGCTATGGCCGGAACCGCCCGGGCAGGTCACCATGCCGATGCTGACGGTGATCTGCAGCGGATGGCCGGCCGGCATGGTGATCGATTCCGCCTCAATGCGTTGCCGCAGCCGTTCGGCCAGCTGCAACCCCTGCTGCGGCTGGCCGAGCGTCGAGACGATGGCGAACTCTTCGCCGCCCATGCGGCCGAACAGATCGTTGACGTTCAGATCGGCGGCGATCGCACGGGTAAACGCCATCAGCGCCTGATCGCCACCGGCGTGGCCGAAACGGTCATTGATCGATTTGAAATAGTCGATGTCGAGCATCATGACGCACACCAGCTCCCCTTTCTGATCGATCACCCGCTCGCCGCGCTGCATAAACGCATTGCGCGTCAGCACGTGGGTCAACGCATCGTGATTCGCCACGTGCTCCAGCGTGCGTAACAACGCGTTGCGCGCATAGTTCATGCTGGCGACGGCGATCGGCCCCAACGCCAGCAGCGCGATGCCCAGGCGCATGGATACCGCGTTCTGCAGCACCTTCATGTCGAGCGTGGTGCTAAGCAACCCGAAATCGATCGCCAGATGGCACCACAGCACGTAAACCAGCACCGCGATCATGGTGCTGAACAACGAAAAGGACATCGCCAGCCACAGCAGCACCGGCATCGGGAAGATCACCGCGCCGGGGCCGCCGATCAGCACGCTGCAGACCGCCGCCAGCGCCAGCAGCGCCAACACCGCCAGTTTCCCCCCCGCCTGCGGCCATTGGCTGCGCTGTATCAACATGGCGCAGGCCGCGCGCAGGCGATGTCGCCAATCGGCGGGAAACACCAGAATGAACGGCATCAGCGTGACGTAGTTGGTGAATTCAGATGAGAACCACAGCGCCAGGGAGGTCAAATAGGGCCTGCCGAACAACCACTGCGAGGCAACGGCCCCCACCAAGCCGGTAGCGGCGGCGGCGGCCAGGCAGATACCGAACAGATACATGCTGGACGCGCCGCGTTGCAACATGCGCGCCGGCGGCGACAGCCGCATGAACAGCAGATAGCCCACCACCACGCCGGCCAGATTGGCGGCGTTCAGCAGCAGCGCTTTCTCCAACGCACTGCCGGTCAACAGATCCGCCGCCAGGTAGCCCAGCACAGCCATCCCCCAGCCGGCGCGCGTCGCCCACTGCGGGCGGCGCACCAAAACGGCCAGCAGCACGGCGTTAGCCGGCCAGAATATCGCCAGAAAACTGCCGGGCCGGCTCACGATGCCCAGCAGACACAGCGCGAACACCAGCAAAAAAATGCTGAGCGCGGGCCAGATTTTCCGGGTATCGGACAACGAGGTGGTTTGCATCTTGGATCCAGAGACTTCCGCTAGCGTAAGGTGACAGTCTTTGCGTGTCACAACCGTCGACGATGAGGAGAAGATAAACGGCCGACCCGCCTATTATTGCCAGTTTTGCCGGTCCGGACACCTGTTTATTCATCAAGGAAAAATATATTTGTGTATCAATATATTGACGACACTCACCTATCTGGCGCAGAAACTGCCAAGGCATCCCGGCCGTCTTGATCATTATGGTCAATTCGTCGGATTTTTACCGGTAAAACCGCCGTCTTTTTCCTTGATGACAAAATAAAATCGGGCAATGCGCGGATCTCTCCTTTGCCCTCTATCTAAGCCCATTAAACGATAATTATAATGATAATCGTTATTATTTATTATTTACCATGGAATGATATGCACCAGTCAGTTCTTCGCCGCCCCAACAAAAACAAAAAAAATCACGTTTTCCGCTCGCTGCCCCTGATCGCCGGCCTGTTTCCCGCCCTGACGATCGCCGCCGCGCCCGACGCAAAAAAGGAAGACGCCATCACGGTGACCGCCACCGCCCTGCCTGCCGGCAGCTATAGCGCCGATACCGCCTCAACCGGCAGCAAAACCGCCACGCCAATCGGTGAACTGCCGCAATCGGTCAGCGTCGTCACCTCACAGGTGATTGACGACTTCCAGGTCAAAAGCGTCAATGACGCGATGAAATTCGTCAGCGGCGTCACCCAGGGCAACACGCTCGGCGGCACCGAGGATGGCTTCGTCAAACGCGGCTTTGGGGTTAACTCCGACGGTTCGGTGTTCATCGACGGCGTGCGCAGCAACCAAGGGCTGAGCATGGACGCCACCACCGATCGCGTCGAGGTGCTGAAAGGTTCCGCTTCGCTGCTGTATGGCATCCTCAGCCCCGGCGGCGTCATCAACCTGATCAGCAAAAAACCGCAGTATGACTGGAACACCCGCATTAGCGGCGCCACCAACAGCTTCGGCGGCGGCAGCGGCAGCGTCGATGTGACCGGCCCGCTGGGCGGCGGCTTCGCCTTCCGCCTGATCGCCGAGCGACAGCACGAGGATTACTGGCGTAACTTCGGCAGCGACGAACACACGCTGATCGCTCCTTCACTCAGCTGGTTCGGCGACCAGGCTTCCTTTAACATCGCCTACAGCGAGTACAAATACGACATTCCTTACGATCGCGGCACCGCGTTTATCGACGGCAAACCGGTCGATGTGCCCTATAACCGCCGGCTGGATGACTACGCCAACCGCGCCTGGGGCAAGAACAAACGCCTGAACGCCCATTATGAATATGCGCTGGCTCCGATCTGGACCACCCGCCTCAACTACGCCTGGCTGCAACGCCGTTACGACAGCAACGAAGTGCGCGCCACCGCGATCGACACCGCGACCGGCATCGTTTCGCGCCGCGCCGACGCCAACCGCGGCTTCAATCACCAGACCGATTATTATTCCTGGGATGTGACCGGTTCGCCGGAGGTGTTCGGCATGCAACACGACCTGCTGCTGGGCGTGGACTACGAAAAGAACCAGACTTACAAGGCCTACTCCTATCGCGGCAAAGTGTCGAAGACGTTCAACATGTACGATCCGGCGTATGGCGAAGCGCCCGTCACCGACAGCACCACCTACAACGACGCATTGAGCAACCTGCGCACGACGCTGTTCAGCCGCTCCCTGTACGCCAAGGACAGCATTCATCTCTCCGACCGGTGGATTGCGGTGCTCGGCGCACGCTATCAGTCGTATTACCAGAACAACAGCAACGGTTTCCAGAAGCCGAAAAATACGCTCAATGACAAAGACGATCAGTTTTTGCCGCAGGCGGGGCTGGTGTATAAGCTGACGCCGAACCTGTCTCTGTACGGTAACTACAGCCGTTCCTTCACGCCGTCCACCGCCATCGACGATAACGGCAACGTCGCCACGCCGGAAACCGGCACCACCTATGAGGTGGGCGGCAAATGGCAGATCGCCCCGGCGTTCGACGCCACGCTGGCGCTCTATCGTATTGATGAAAGCAATATGTCGATCTTTATCAACGGCGTGACCCGCAGCATTCCCAAGGCGCGATCCACCGGTGCTGAACTGGAGTTGAACGGCGAAGTGGCGCCCAACTGGGATCTCACCGCCAACTACAGCTACGACAAAACCGAGATCGTCGAAGACAACCTCAATCCGGCCAACGTCGGCAACCGGCTGGTCAACGCCCCGACCAACATGGGCGGCCTGTATCTCAGCCACCGCATGACGCTGCCGGTGGTGCCCGGCGAGGTGCGCGTGGGCGGCGGTGCGCGCTATGTCGGCCGCCGCGCCGGCGATCCGGAGAACAGCTTCACCATGCCGGCCTACACCGTGGCGGATGCCTTTGTCGCCTGGGACAGCAAGCTGCTTGGCAAACATACTCAGCTGAAACTGAATGTGAAAAACCTGTTTAACCGCGAATACTACGCCTCCAGCGCCGGTAACCTGCGCGTGATTGAAGGCGAACCGCGCAGCCTCAGCCTGCAGGCGACGGTCGATTTCTAACCCCCCATCTCCGGGCGCCGTTTGGCGCCCGTTTTCTTTTCGCCCGGCGTCAAAGCGCCTTGCGGTACATCACGAAACCGGGGCGCTCCGCCACCTTGTCATACAGCCGCATGGCGGTCTGGTTGGTTTCGTGGGTATTCCAATAAACCCGCGGCAACCCCAGCTGCTGCGCACGCTCGTAGACCGCCGCGATCAGCGCTCTCGCTACGCCTTTGCCGCGCACCGTCTCCGCAGTGAACAGATCCTGCAGATAACAGTTAGGCTGCAGCTGGGTGGTGCTGCGGTGCAGGAGGTAGTGCGTCAACCCGACCACCTGGCCCTGATGCTCCGCGACCAGCGCAAACATCGGTTCGTAGGCGTCGAAAAAACGCCGCCAGGTGGTCTGCGTCACCTCGTCCGGCAGCGCCGTTGCCCCCTCACGGCCGTAAAATGCGTTATACCCTTGCCACAGCGCCAGCCAGGCGGCGTAATCCCGCGCTTCCAGCGGCCTGACCACGATGCTTTCGCTCATGATGTCCTCTTCGATGATGTCAAAATACCCCGCCTCCAGCATAGAACAACGCACGTCAACGCGCAGGCGGCGGCATCACATCGGCGAGAAAATCCAACAGCGCGCGGTTGAACACCGCCGGCCGCTGCAGCGGCGCGAAGTGGCTGACGCCCGGCAGCGTCACCAGACGGGCGCCGGGAATGCTGCCGCTCAGGTAGGCAGCATGCTCGGCGCGGATAAACTCATCGTGTTCGCTGTGAACGATCGTCACCGGCACACGAATGGCCGCCAATTCCTGCGCGGTGTAGTTCGGCTGGCTGCTCATCATCAGGCTCACGGCGGCGACAAATTCATCGAACTCCTGCGGCGTCGGCGACAGCGCGGCATAGTCCTGCACGTGGCGGGCGAAGCAGCGCTCGACGATCGGGTTGGCGGCCGGCGGTTTAACGCCGCTGGGATCCATATTGCAGCCGAAGAAAAAGACGCCGTCCACCCGCTGCGGCGCCCGATGGGCGGCGATAAGCGCGACGCAGGCGCCGTCGCTCCAGCCCGCCAGCGCGGCGTGCGGGATCCGCAACGCGTCCATCACCGCCAACAGATCATCGGCCATGCGATCGTAACGGTAAGGCCGGGCGTCGTGCGTGCTGCGCCCGTGCCCGCGGCTGTCGATGACCAGCACGCCATACCCGGCGGCCAGCAGCGCCGGCAGCTGATACCCCCAGTTGCCGCTGTGGCCCAGGCCGCCGTGCAGCAGGATCACCGTCGGCGCCACGCCATAGGCGGCATACCAGATGCGCGCCCCGTCATGTTCGACAAATCCCTGCCTGGACGTGGGCGGCAACGGCGGCGCGCCCTGCGCGGCAAAGCGGGTCAACTCGTCGTCGGTTTGCATCTTTTCCTCCTCATTCGCCGACGTTGTGCGCCAACAAGGCATCAAAGGAGTATAGATCGCCCCGGCGAGCGGTGCCGTTCGCTTTCCCGACATATACTTAAGGGAAGAATCGCAATGGAGGACGGTGAGATGAAGAAAATAATTCTCGTGTTTTTGATGCTGATGCTGAGCGGGTGTATCGGCGGCGGCGGCGGCCCGTCGAATGCGCCGTCGGCATCGCCGAATGAGCCTTATACCTGCACCAAATCCAGCGCCAACAGCGACTGCTCGCAATCGGTGGAGCCGTCGATGTACTAGCCGCGTTCGGCGGGCCGTCGCGTAGAGGCCCGCCGCCTTAGGGGGACTAGGAGGAGTGCTCCTCTTCGTTGGCCTGATATCGCGTCGCCTGCTGCTTCATAAACACCACTTCCTGCGGGCTGGACAGGCTCACTTCCTGCGCGCGCAGCAGCTTGAGGATATTGAACAGCAGTTCGCTCTTGGTGGCGCCGACCATGCGCGGGCTCGGCACGTAGCCGGTCACGCTCAGGATAATGCCGTCCGGCCCCAGCTGGCTGAAGCGCACGTAAGGCGCCGGCGTTTCCAGAATGGTTTCGTACTCGTTATAGGCGCTGAGCAAGATATTGCGCACCTGCTCCGGATCGATGGAGGTCGGGAACGTCAGCGCGATAGTCACCACCCCTTGCGCGTTGCCCATGGTGGCGTTGCGCACGTTCTGCGAGATCAGCTGCGAGTTCGGTACGATCATGGTGGAACGGTCGCTGAGCTGAATTTCGGTGGCGCGCACGTTGATGCGCCGCACGTCGCCTTCCACGCCGCCGATGCCGATCATATCCCCCACCTTCACCGGGCGTTCGGTCAGCAGGATCAGGCCGGAAATAAAGTTCTTCACGATCTCCTGCAAACCGAAACCAATACCAACCGACAGGGCGCTGACGATCCACGCCAGGTTGCTCCACTGGATGCCCAGCGCCGCCAGGGTGATCAGAATCACCAGCACATAGCCGATATTGCTGAACAGCGTCACCAGCGAGGCGCGAATGCCGACGTCCGAGATGGTTTTCGGCAGCAGTTCAGAACCCAGCCAGCGCCGCACCGCACGCAAAATATAGATGCCGATCGCCAGGCAGATCACGGCGTTGAGCAGGTTGCCGGGCACGATGTTGAAACGCTGCAGCCCTTCACCGGTCAGGATGGAGACGATTTTCTCCATCAGCGAGCCCGGCGTGGTGCTGCCGAACGAGCCGTTGAACAGCGCGACGATCATCAACAGCAACAGGGAACATTTGGCCAATGCGGTGGTGATGATCGACATCTGCTCCAGATGGCGATCCTTGAAGCTGAGCGTTTTCTTCAGCATCTTGCCGCTGACGGTCTGCGGCGAAAACAGCGCGGCGCACAAATCGGTGGCGAACAGCACCATAAAATAGAACGCCATCAACACCAGCACCACCCAGATCAGCTGGTAGGTCAGGAAGCGGGCGAAGGCGATGTAGCCGATAAGCAGGGAAAACAGGATCACCATCGAACAGACCAGGGTGACGAGGTGCACCAGCCCGCCGACCAGCGTGCGTTTTTCCAGGTGCGCGCCCTGCTGTTCCAGACGGCGACGAATGCGCTGGCCGCGCAGCGGCGCCGCCAGCAGTACCATGCCGATCAACCCCGCCACCAGGCCGTTGCCGAAAATGGTGGTGGCCAATGAAGCGCTGACGACGTTGTTGATCAGCTCTACGGTGCCGAACGCCAGCGCCAGGCCGGCCAGCAGCGGCGAGAAGTAACGCAGCCCGGCGGCCACGTCGTTATCCATGGACGCCAGACGCCACGACGGGCGATTCAGAGACAACGCCGCACGCCCCAGCCCGGCGATCAGCGCGCAGAAAATCCCCAGACGGTTGAAACCTTCCGCGAAATCCTCCAGCGTCACCGGCAGCGGCTGCACGCGGACAAAGACGTAATACAGCAGGTTCAGCGCGATGGAGGTGGTGATCACCGTCACCGCCACGGTAACGATCGCCATAAAGCTGCGGCGCAGTCGCCCGTCCGGCAGAAAACGGATGCTGACCCAGGCGAGGAAACGCTCGGAGAAATAGCGCCCCCAGGACCAGACAATCACCGCCAGCGCCAGCAACGCCAGCGTGCCGTACCGCCATTCGTCCTGCCAACTGGCGTCCCAGGCCGCTTTCATCTCGGCGTTGAACTGATCCAGTCGCTGTACGTCATCCTCTGACGGCTGCAGCACCGGCGCCCAGAATTTGATGCCCAAAATGCTGCCGGTATTCAGCGCCAGCTGGGTTTTAAACGCCACCCGGCGCAGATCGCCAATCTGCTGCCCCAGATCGAAGGCGCTGCTCTTGATGGCCTGCGCGCGTTTCACCGCGTCATCCAGCTGCTTTTTGCTGTTGTTCAGCGCGTTGCGCTGCTGGGCCACCGCCGGGGTTTCCGGCAGCGCGCCGGCCGCCGGGGCCGGCCCCAGGACGTCCAGCTGCGCTTTCAGTTTGTCCTGCTCGGGCTGCAGATCGGTGGCAAGTTTTTCCATGCCGGCGACCAGATCGTCAGTCGCCAGCCGCAGTTTGCTGAGCTGGGTATCGGTGGTCGCTTTGGAAACCAGCTGCTTCATGCTGTCCAACTGCTTTTGCGCGGCTTTCAGCTGCGTGGCGGGATCGGGCGCGCTTTCGGCGGCGGGATCATCCTGGGTAGCGACGGCGGCGAGCGGCGTCAGCTGCAAACCCAACAGCAATAACAACAACAGCAGGAACGGGCGAGGCTTTAACATAAATTCAGTGCTCAGCATCATTATCTGATAGACAGACGAACAGGCGGCGGATGAACCGTCGCTTAACCATAAACGCTAATTATAATAGCTGCTTAATGTCGGCCGAAATACAGTAATTATTCCCATTGTGTGCCACGCGCGCCCACCGGACTTAGCCTGCTGATTATTCAGGCGCTTTTACACTGGCGGCGCGGCGCAAAGCGCTCTATACTCCTGCCACCGATTAACCTGCAACCAATAAAAGGAGACTTACTATGCTGACGTGTGAATTGTTTTTTCACTCACACTTCTTTGGTAATCGTCGCCGCTCAAGCATTACCGGTATCGTGCTGCGATAACCCAGCTTGAGCGAAGCTTACTAAAATCCAGGATCTTCCCTCCGGCTTACCGGGTTGTCGTCAGCGATGTTTGACGATAGGCATTGTCATGCCTGTAACTCTTGAGTAAGCAATGAGCACACTACTGTCTGCACAATCTGTCGGTTACGACAACGCGTTCGGCGTCCTGCTGAGCGAGATTTCCTTCAGCCTGAAAAAAGGCGATCGCATCGGTTTGATCGGCGACAACGGCTGCGGCAAAAGCACCCTGCTACAACTGCTCAGCGGTGCCCTGCCCATCCACAGCGGAACGGTGACATTGTCACACCAATGCCTGATGGCGCGCATCGAACAACACCTGCCGCCTGAGCTGCACGCCAGCACCCTGCTGGATGCGGTACTGGCGCAATTGCCCGCGGGCCAACACCTCAGCGAACGCTGGCGCTGTGAAGCGCTGCTTGCCGAGCTGGGGTTTGAACCGGGGAGCTGGACGTTGACCGCCGGCACCCTCAGCGGCGGCCAGCACACCCGCCTGCTGCTGGCGCGCGCGCTGATCCGCCAGCCCGATCTGCTGCTGCTCGACGAACCCAGCAACCACCTGGATCTGCCCACGCTGCTGTGGCTGGAGCAGTTCTTGCGCAGCTGGAGCGGCAGCTTCGTGCTGGTATCGCACGATCGCTATCTGCTCGATCAGGTGACCAACTGTACCTGGATCCTGCGCGATAAAACGCTGCAGTTCTTCCGTTTGCCCTGCTCCGCTGCGCGCGCCGCACTGGCGGAACAGGACGCTGCGGACGAGCATCGGCGCCAGGCCGAGCAAAAAGAGATAGACCGGGTGGAAAAAAGCGCCAAACGCTTGGCAATCTGGGGCAAGGTCTACGACAACGAAGATCTGGCGCGCAAAGCCAAGCAAATGGAAAAGCGCGTCGATCGGTTGAAGGAAGAACAGACCACCCTGACCGCCGGCAGCCCGTGGCGGCTGCGATTACAGGGAGAGGCGCTGGACGCCGATCGCCTGCTGGCGCTGCCGCAATGGGCCGTGCGCCCGGCGCCGGATGCGCCGGTGCTGTTCAGCCTGGGGCATCTGCGCGTCAAAAGCGGCGATCGCATCGCCATCGTCGGGCGCAACGGCTGCGGAAAATCGTCGCTGCTGCGCTTGCTGTGGCAGGCGTATCAGCACCCCGCGGAACGCCCGGCGATCTTCCACCCGCGCGTGCGCATCGGCTATTACGATCAGAGCCTGCAACAGCTGCGCGATGAAGACACGTTGAGCGAAGCGCTGGCGCAGTTTGCGCCGCTGACCGAGGAACAGCGGAAAATGGCGCTGATCGGCGCCGGTTTCCCTTACCTGCGCCACCATCAGCAGATCCGTTCGCTGAGCGGCGGCGAGCGTTCGCGGCTGCTGTTCGTCGGCCTGACGCTGGCCAACCATTCGCTGCTGCTGCTGGACGAGCCCACCAACCACCTGGACATGGCGGGCAAAGAAGAGCTGGCGGAAACGCTGCGCCAGTTCGCCGGCGCCGTCATATTGGTCACCCATGACCGGATGCTGATCGAACAGAGCTGCAACCGCTTTTGGCTGATCGACCAGCAAAAACTGGAGGAGTGGCACGATCTGGCGCCGGTGTATCAGTGCCTGGCGGGCGAAGCGCCGGCACTGCCGACAGCGGGCAAGGCCGATGCAGACGCCCCGATGCCAGATGAGCGCTTGGAAGGCGAAGAAGCGCTGTTGACCACCCTGTTTGCCCTCGAAAGCAAACTGGAGGACGACCTGGCGCGCAAGCCGAAGCACCAGAAACCGGCGCTTCAGGCGCGCTGGCGCCGCGAGATTGCCGACATCACCGCCCGGTTGAATCTAGGCTAACCTTGACAGGCCGCCCTCCGGCGGCCTGTTTTTTGACGGAGTGCGACATGGCATTTTCCCTTGAGCAGGCTACACACGCGCAGCGGCCACTGCTGGCGGTCATGCTGTCCGATTGCCTTCGCGAGCTGGGCGCCGATGGCGATTACCCCTATCTGCCGCTCTACTGGCGCGAGGTCGGCCGCTACCCCTATTTGATTTTGAGCGATCGGCAAACGGCCGGTTTCGCGTTGGTCCGGCGCCTGGACAGCGCCACCGTCGAAATGGCGGAGTTCTACGTCAAGCCCGAGTGGCGGCGCATCGGGCTGGGGCAACGGGCCGCCCACGCCTTGTTCGCGCAACATCCCGGCGGCTGGTCGCTGTCGGTCAGCCCGGATAATCCGCGCGGGCTGGCGTTTTGGCGCGCGGTAATACCGGCCGGGGCCACGACCGAACCGCTATCGGCCCCCGATGCCATAATGCAGCTGCGTTTTTCATCCCCGCCGCGCTGAGCGACACATTACCTTCATCCTTTTATGGCAGGGTAACCCGATTCGTTCTTTGCTATCGAGCCTGCCATGACTTCACTTTCCCCACGGGACATCGAGGCGCGCTACCGCTTTGCGCGTGAGATCGCCCGCGCCGCCGCCGATCTCGCTTTCAGCTTTTATCAACGGCGGCAAACTCTGGCTGTCGACTTCAAACAGGGGCTGCAGGACGTGGTCAGCGAGGCCGATCGCCGCGTCGAAGCGCTGATCCGCCGCATGATCAGCCGCCGCTTTCCTCAGGACGGGTTTCTCGGCGAGGAAAGCGGCAGCACCGGCGAAAACGCCGCCTGCGTTTGGGTCGTCGATCCGATTGACGGCACCGCCTGCTTCCTGAACGGATTGCATACCTGGTGTATCGCGATAGGCGTGGTGATCGACGGCGAGCCGACGATAGGCGTGGTCTACGATCCCAACCACCGCGAGATGTTCCGCGCCTGTCGCGGCCACGGCGCCTTTCTCAACGGGGAGCCGATCGGCGTGCATGCCGGGCGCAGCGTCGCGGATGGCGTGATGGGCGTCGGGATTTCACCGCGCGCTTCAGCGGCGGAATTCAGCGGCTTTCTCTGTCGCCTGCTGCAGGCGGGAGGGATGTTTGTGCGCAGCGGCTCCGGCGCGTTGATGACCGCCCAGGTGGCCGCCGGTCGGCTGCTGGGCTATTACGAACCGCACATGAATGCCTGGGACAGCCTGCCTGGCTGGGTGCTGACGCGCGAAGCCGGCGGCGTGGCGAATGACTTTATGCACAACGACGGGTTGCGGCGCGGCAACCCGCTGCTGCTGGCCAACGCGGCGCTCTACCCGCAGTTGGTCGAACTGATTCAAATGCCAGGCTTGATCGGCTCGACGTGCCCTATCGCGCGCGTGATGGCAGGATAAAGCGAGCGCAGCCGGCGCTCGACCCGATCGACCGCATCGTGCGCGGCGGCGATGGTGACCGCCGGCGACACCCGGCAGTGGAAGTTGACGATGATGCCCCCGTCGGTCTTGCGCGCGCGGACGTTGTGTACGTCTTGCACGCTCTCTCCCTGCTCCAGCGCCGACTGCAGGATGCGGCGAATATCGGCCAGCTCCGTCGCATCGACATCCTCGCTGGTCAGCCAATGCGGCGTCTGCGGCTCCAGGTGCGTCTCTATCTCGGTGTCTTCACCGATCGCCTGGCGCAGGATCCCCTCTATCTCCGTGGCAATGTCATGCGCCTGCGCCACGCTGGCGTTGGCCGGCACCGCCAAATCCATGCCGATCGCCATGCGCGTCGGCAGCTGCTGCAAGGTCACATTCTGCACCTGCGCGCCGTGGTTGGCGGCGATCGCCCGAATGCGCGTCGCCATGTCTTCATCGCTGCGGGTCTGCGGCACCGCGATGACGGTAAATTCCGCGCTGGCGTACTGCTCCCGCAGCCGCTCAACGATCTCTCGCTTCAGCGCGTCGATGCGTTCCAGCGGCAAGGTGCGGCACACCGCCACCGTGATTTCGACGAACAGCACCGCACCGGCGTTGCGAATGCGCACGCTGTCGCAGGCCAGCACCGCCGGAAAACTTGCCAGCGTGGCGCGGATCGCCTCAGTAGCCCCGGCCGGCGCGGCATCCATCAACGAGTCGAAGGAGCGTTTGCCCAGTTTGATCGCGGCGACAAAGATAAAGCCGGCGACGATCAGCGCGGCGATGGCGTCCGCGCGGCCAAAGCCCAGCAGCACAAACACCATGCCCAGCAGCACCACGCCGGACGAAAGCATATCGGAGAAGAAATGCAGCGCATCCGCTTCCAGCGCCGCGCTGTCGGTCGCTTTGGCGACGCGGTTGAGCGCCCGCACGCGGAAGAAATCGACGCAGATGGAAATGAGCAGCACCGCAATCACCACCGGCGCGGCGACGATCTCATGCGGTTGCCCGAGCAGGCTGCTGCCGGCCTCATAAACGATCCAGCCGGCGGCGCCCAGCAACAGCAGCACCTCGAACAGCGCCGCCAGGTTTTCCACCTTGCCGTGGCCGAAGTGATGATCGTCATCGGCGGGCTTATCGCTGATGCGCACCGCCAGCCAGGTGATGCTGGTGGCGATAAAATCGGTAAAAGAGTGGATCCCTTCGGATATCAGGCCAATACTGCCGGTAAAAATACCGGCGACGAACTTGCCCGTAGCCAGTAACCCGCTGGCGATCATCGAGTTTCTGGCCACGGCCTGTTTTTCATTCTGCATTATGCTGCTCACATTCGGACGGTGATTTATTTTTTTACTTTAGAGGATAATTGCCAGACAAAGGCGATCAGCAGCATACTGCCAGAAAATGTCAGCATGAGGCTAGTAAGAAAATTGGATTTTCCGGTGGAATAAAAATAAATCTCATTAACGCCCACCGAGATCATTAAAATGGCGTAGAGCAATCCCAGAATAAGAATCGTCATTATTATCAACTCCCGTATCAGGCCGCGCGTTCGGCGCGCCGCTAAAAATCCTCCCCATAATAAATAGCGGTTACGGGGAGGATGCATCTAGGCGGATCTTTTGCGTTCATCAATCATCCCATTTGGTGCTCATATAGGCCGCTAACAGGCCCAGTGAGCTGATCATTGCCAGGAATCCCATAAAAATAGTCATGTTTCCCATTATTTTGTCCTCAGGTTAAATGTTATCGATAAAAGCCCCTTGCGTTAAATATCGGGGTTGGTCGGTATCCATGTTTTTTAACGTCCTCCTCATTAAGGCTTTACATCTCCGCCCGCAACATCGGGCGGAGCGCGGTTAAATACCCAATACCTGCTGGGCAATTTTGAAATAAATAATCAGGCCGGTGCCGTCGATAAAGGTAGCGATAAACGGCGCCGATACCACCGCCGGATCGATGCCGAGACGTTTCAACAGCATCGGAATGATCGACGAGACAATCGCGCTCCACACGGTGATTGCCACCAGCGACAGGCTGACCACCAACGTCACCTCCATGCCGACGCCCATGATCCAGGCGCGTACCCAGGCCGCCAGGCCAATGGTGACGGCGATCAGCAGCGAGGTCGTCACTTCCTTGCGGATCACCGCGCCCAGGTTGCGCAGGCTGACCTCACCCAGCGCCATGGCGCGCACCAGCGTCGAGGTGATCTGGGTGCCGCTGTTGCCGCCGGTGCCGATCAGCAGCGGGATGAAGAACGCCAACGCGATCGCCGCTTCGAGCTGATCTTCAAACGCCTTCAGCACGTTGCCGGTGTAAGCTTCGGCGACGAACAGCATCAGCAGCCACACCGATCGTTTACGCCACAGCGCCCACGGGCTGGTCTCCAGATAAGGCTTGTCCAGCGGCAGGCTCGCGCCCTGGCGCTGCGCGTCTTCGGTGTTTTCATCCTCGACCAGGCGGGCGATCTCTCGCTCCCCCAGCACGCCGACCAGCGTGTTGTTCGCCACGACCGGCACCACGTCCAGGCCGCCCTTGCCGAGCAGATGCGCCACGTCGTTGCGATCGTCGTCGGGCGAAACCTGAAAATAGCTGTGGTCCATCATCACGCCGACCGCTTTATCCTGCTCGTCGCACTGCAGCAGTTTTTTCACCGACAGCGTGCCGCGCAGATGATAATCGTCCGCGGTAATAAATACCCGGGTGGGAATTTCGTCCGTTTTTAGCTGTGAAAGTAAATATTCCCGGGCATGATTGACCGTCATCGTCGCGGGAACAGTAATAAAATCGGCGTTCATATAGCCGGCGACCGAGGTCTCGTCGAGAGTTTCAGTCGCGCTCAGCGCCGGAGAAGAATAATGTTGATGTGACTTGATCATTGTCAGTCCCTATTTCTGTTTTGAACTTCAACAGCGAATCGCATAGGGGCGTAACCACAGAGGGAGTGCAGACTGCCTATCTCCGCGTCCAGGTTTTAGCACTATACAACGTATCCGAACTGTTGCTCGGAAGTTACTTTGGGCTGAACCTTAATCCGATAAAGCCTGTCTTAACCTTGGGCATCTCTCGATGTCGTCAGATCAGTAACCTGTGTTTGTATAGGAGCCTCGCCAAACGAGATACTGCATATAAACTACCGGCGCAGTATAGGCGGTGTTTTCTTCAGCGGGAAGAAAAGATTGCCCGTCGTTTATGGAGTATTTAGGATAATGTTATTCAACACGAATCTATAAAAACGGCTGATATAAATCAGCCGTTTTTTATTTCTCAGTGCTCGAGAAGATAGACGTTTTTATCGTACAAGGCGCCCTGACGGGTAAAGTCGATCCCCTTCACGTAAGGTTTAATGAGCGTGGCGTTAGCCTCGTAGTACACCGGTGCCACCGGCGTATCGGCGGCCAGCACCGCCTCGGCCTGCTGGAAATATTGCTGCACCTGCTGCGGCGTCTGCGCCGCCGTCGCCTGATGCAGAATGCGGTCATAGTCCGGGTTATGGTATTTGGGGCTGTTCTCGCTGCTGTCGGAACGGAACACGTTCAGGAAGGTGGATGGATCGTTGTAATCCGCCAGCCAGCGGGTAAAGGCCACGCCGTACTGCCCGCGGTTGATATTATCCAGCGTCACTTTACGCTCCTGGCTTTGCAAGCTGGCCTCTACCCCTAGGTTCTTTTTCCACATGGCGGCGGCGGCGATGACGATCTTCTTGATGGTGGCGTCATTGCTGTACAGCACGGTAAACCGCAGCGGGTTCTCGGCGTTGAAACCGGCCTGCGCCAGCAGTTGCTTCGCCTGGGCGTGCCGTTGTTCCGGCGTCCAGCCGGCCGCCGCGCCGGGCTGCAGGCTATAGCCGCCCGCCCCCGTTGGGGTAAAGGTCCAGGCCGGCTGTTGGCCGTATCCCAGCACCTTGCCGGCGATAATCTCTTTGTCCAGCGCCAGATTCAGCGCCTGGCGCACCCGCAGGTCGTTAAACGGCGCCTGGCGGTTGTTGAAGGCAAAATAACTGGTGGAGAGCAGCGGATAGGTCACCAGCTGTTGCTCACCGAGCGTTTTTTTCAGCTGCTGATACAGCTCCGGCGGTGTGGTATACCCCAACTCAACCTCGCCGGCGCGAAAACGCGCCACTTCCGGGAAGCCCTGTATCGGCAAGAACGTCACCTTGTTGAGCACGGTGTTGGCGTTGTCCCAATACTGCGGGTTACGCTCCACCACCACCTTTTCGTTCACCACCCACTGGCTGAGACGGAATGCGCCGTTGCCGACAAAATGCGCCGGTTGAGTCCAGTTCTTGCCGTACTGTTCCACCACCTTGCGGTTAACCGGCAAGACCGGAAAATGTACCAGCTGCTTGAGCAGGTAGGAGTTGGGCTCCGACAGCGTCACCTGCAGGGTATGCGCGTCCAGCGCCTTGACGCCCAGCTCGCTCGGCGGTTTGCTGCCGGCGTTGATCGCCGCCACATTAAGCACGTAGGCCGAAGCCAGATAGCTGCCGTACGGCGACGCGGTTTTCGGATCGGTGAGGCGCCGCCAGCTGTAGACGAAATCGTCGGCGGTTACCGGATCGCCGTTCGACCATTTGGCCTGCGGCCGCAGATGGAAGGTCCAGACGTTGCCCTGATGCTCCCATTTCTGCGCCAGCGCCGGGATCGCTTCGCCGTCTTTACCGACGCGCAGCAAACCTTCGAACAGATCGTTGAAGATGTAGAACTCCACATTGCTCTCGGCCAGGTTCGGATCCAGCGTCGCCGGTTCATAGCCGTTGGCGCGCACCAATTCCTGTACCGGCGCCAGTTTAGCGCCCGCCGGTACGTCGGCCGCCTGAGCTGCCGTCGCGTTAAAAGCCAGGAGGATTAAACCAGCCAGTTTCTTGCCATTAAATGAATATTTCACGTCGATATCCCTGATTAGTGTTTTATCGCGTTCAATATGCAATGTGGCAGTGGAATAAATTAAATCATTAATCGCTATGAGTCATAACCAAAAGCGGTGTTGAATTTCTTTCATTATCAAAGGAATACCCCTCACCGCGCTTCCCGCTTTCAACACAATGCGCGTTGCCGTCCCCTACTTGATGTTCACGGTCGTGATACCAAACAGCGGCAGGCCTTTAACCGGTTCCGGGCCGGGCTCCCCCCACACCATTAATGATTTACCGCTCGCTTGCGCCTGGATCGCCAGATTCACCAGCAATTTCGGATAGGGTTCATTAGCCGCTACCGATAACGGAAATACGTTTTCGTATAGTCCTCCATCGATCGCCATCTCCACATGCACGCAATCATTAGCTACATCGATAACCACGATCGGATTGGTATAAAACGGTCCATTAGACATAGACACCTCTCTCACTATTTTTTGGTGAATATAATTCTTAATTCGCGTTGGCGGCCCGTGTTATTAATGCCTGTGCGAAACGCTGAAGAACGACATGAAAAGACTGAAGAAAAAGATCGCCAGTCGATAACAAGCCGTCAATATTGAAACAGGTTAATAACCATTACAGATTCGACAAAGAACTGATATAAGTCAAATGCAAACCCGCGTTTACCCGTTACCTCAATGAATATATTAAGAATATTCACAAAAAAGATAACTACAACTTAACTTCATAAAAATCAATTAATTAAAAAACACCCTCACTTACCCCATATTAATTAATCGGTTACGAAAAAGGTTAAAATCAAAATAATGGACATGCTAAATAAGTTGCTTTTCAATGTAAAAATAACAGTAGAAAACCCACTTGATATCTCTGTGACACCTAACTACCTTTAAATGGCTTCGAGACTAACACGAGGCCGCCGTTGGTTATCAAACCAATAACTGGCGAATGATTTAATAAGAGATAATTACCAGAAGACAAATCCAAATATATAAACGCGTGCCGAAAGGATAGGATGTAACGGTTTGGTTGCCATACCGTTTTTCTGCCAACGGCAATAACTATTTCCATTCAGATGCAATTACCTGTCTGGTGGCTAACCGGATTCAGCGTGATATGCATTTCAGACTAACTCAGCAAAAATCATAGGGGTTTACATATGCCTTCACTGCAAGATATTACGCCTGAACAGGCTAACGCATTGAATAAACAATCACGTGACGCTTATAACGCGGAAGTGCAGAGCCGTCAGGCGCTGCTCAACCAACATCCGCAATTGAAACCGGCGTTCAACCAGCAAGTGCATCCGCAATCCTTGTGTGGATGCGGGTGCCAACAAAATATCTGCGGCTACTTCAGCTTCCAGGGCTGTGGCTGTGGGTGTGGCTGCGCGCCACATGCGGAGACCGTGCAAATTTCCGCTCAGCCTGCCAATATTGGTCCCAATGCCCCATCAAACGGTACATCAGTGCGTTTTGTCGGCCAGGCCACCGGCACTGGCTCAGACGGTAACATCAACATCCCGACGATTTATTTGCAAGGCACCGTACCCGATGCCGAAAATCTGATCGGCGTTCCGTTAACCCTGCAATTGGCCATCAACCCCGGTTCGATCGTCCTGACGCTGCTGGAGAATGGCCGGGTGCTGGCCTCTTTGGTTCATCCGCCGCAGTGGGCGAGCAGCATCAACGGGCAGTTCTTCGGCGTTGGCAACGGTGAGTTTGTGCTGGCGTGACAAGAAGCAAGCCTGACGGGCGGCTGCCTGCGATGGCAGGTGGCCGCTCACTGTGAGGTAACGCGCCCCAATTCTATTCAGACAATCAATACAGATTATTCCAGCCGAAACTTAACTTATCCTTAGGGCAATTCATTTTGTGAGCGATCGTCAAAAATAATTTAATACGAATCGTTTTCACTATCATTATTGATGTTCTTGGCTAAAATCGGCCTGCTTGCGCTTGCCAGGCGATATTCGTTTTCCTCATTCGAACGCTAAAAGGATAACTGCATGAAGCTGCGTATTTCATCTCTCGGCCCCGTCGCCCTGCTCGCCTCCTCGATGATGCTGGCCTTCGGCGCTCAGGCGGCCTCGGCCGATCAGGGCATCGTCATTTACAACGCCCAACATGAAAACCTGGTCAAATCCTGGGTCGACGGGTTTACCAAAGACACCGGCATCAAGGTCACGCTGCGCAACGGCGGCGACAGCGAGCTGGGCAATCAGCTGGTGCAGGAAGGCAGCGCCTCGCCTGCCGACGTGTTCCTGACGGAAAACTCCCCGGCGATGGTGTTGGTGGATAACGCCAAGCTGTTCGCCCCGCTGGACGCCGCGACGCTGGCCCAGGTGGAACCGCAGTATCGCCCAAGCCACGGCCGCTGGACCGGCATCGCCGCCCGCTCTACCGTGTTCGTCTACAACCCGGCCAAACTGACCGAAGCACAGCTGCCGAAGTCGCTGCTGGACCTGGCCAAGCCGGAATGGAAAGGCCGCTGGGCCGCCTCGCCGTCGGGCGCCGATTTCCAGGCGATCGTCAGCGCGCTGCTGGCGCTGAAAGGCGAGAAAGCGACGCTGGAGTGGCTGAAAGCGATGAAAACCAATTTCACCGCCTATAAGGGCAACAGCACGGTGATGAAAGCGGTCAATGCCGGCCAGGTCGACAGCGGCGTGATCTATCACTACTACCCGTTCGTGGATGGCGCTAAAACCGGCGAGAACAGCAACAACATCAAGCTGTACTACTTCAAACATCAGGATCCGGGCGCGTTCGTCAGCATCTCCGGCGGCGGCGTGCTGGCTTCCAGCAAGCATCAGCAGCAGGCGCAGGCGTTCATCAAGTGGATCACCGGCAAACAGGGCCAGGAGATCCTGCGCACCAACAACGCCTTCGAATACGCCGTCGGCGTCGGCGCGGCCTCCAACCCGAAACTGGTGCCGCTGAAAGATCTGGACGCACCGAAAGTAGACGCCGCGCAGCTTAACAGTAAAAAAGTGGTCGAACTGATGACCGAAGCCGGCCTGCTGTAAGGCCCGCCGGCAAACCGAGAGTTTTTGATCGTTATGTCAAACCTGAGTACCCACGCCGCGCAGACCGCGCGGCGTTATTCTGTTGTCCCCCGTCATCAGCGGCCGGGGGCGATCGTAGTGGCCAGCGCCGTGCTGCTGTCGCTGCTGGCGCTGTTGCCGCTGGGATTCGTTATCGGCGTGGCGTTTGAAACCGGCTGGCAAACGGTCAACGCTCTGGTTTTCCGCCCGCGCGTGGCGGAACTGCTGTTGAACACCCTGCTGTTGGTGGTGCTGACGCTGCCGATCTGCGCCGTGCTGGGCGTGGCCCTGGCCTGGTTGACCGAGCGCACCACGCTGCCGGGCCGCCGTCTCTGGGCGGTACTGGCCACCGCGCCGCTGGCGGTGCCGGCCTTTGTGCAAAGCTATGCCTGGATCAGCCTGGTGCCGTCGATGCACGGCCTGGGCGCCGGGGTCTTCATCTCGGTGCTCGCCTATTTCCCGTTTATTTACCTACCGGCCGCCGCCGTGCTGCGCCGTCTGGATCCCGGTATCGAAGACGTCGCCACCTCGCTCGGTTCCCGGCCGCTGGCGGTCTTTTTCCGCGTGGTGCTGCCGCAGCTGAAGCTGGCGGTCTGGGGCGGTTCCCTGCTGATCGCATTGCACCTGCTGGCGGAGTATGGCCTGTATGCCATGATCCGCTTCGATACCTTCACCACCGCGATCTTCGATCAGTTCCAATCGACCTTCAACGGCCCGGCGGCCAACATGCTGGCCGGCGTATTGGTATTGTGCTGCCTCGGGTTACTGCTGCTTGAGGCTCTCAGCCGCGGCCGCGCGCGCTATGCCCGCGTCGGTTCCGGCAGCGCCCGCAGCCAAACGCCGCGTCGCCTTTCGCTGCCGCTCGCCGCGCTGGCGCTGCTGCTGCCGATTTCGCTGACCGCGCTGGCGCTGGGCGTGCCTTTCATTACCCTGGCCCGCTGGCTGTGGCTGGGGGGATTCGAGGTGTGGCGCAACGCCGAGCTGTGGCCTGCGCTGTGGCAAACGCTGTCGCTGTCCGCCGTCGGCGCGTTGCTGATCACGCTGTGCGCCATTCCGATGGCCTGGCTGTCGGTACGCTATCCGGCCCGGCTGTACCGCGTACTGGAAGGCTGTAACTACGTGACCAGCTCGCTGCCCGGCATCGTGGTGGCGCTGGCCCTGGTGACCATCACCATTCACAGCTTCCGGCCGATTTACCAAACCGAAATCACCCTGTTGCTGGCGTATTTGCTGATGTTTATGCCGCGGGCGCTGATCAACCTGCGCGCCGGCATCGCACAGGCGCCGGTGGAATTGGAAAACGTGGCGCGTAGCCTCGGCAAATCGCCGGCGCAGGCGCTGTGGAGCACTACGCTGCGGTTGGCGGCGCCGGGTGCCGCGGCGGGCGCGGCGCTGGTGTTCCTGGCGATCGCCAATGAACTGACCGCCACGCTGTTGCTGGCGCCGAACGGCACCCGCACGCTGGCCACCGGATTTTGGGCGCTGACCAGCGAGATAGACTACGTCGCCGCCGCGCCTTATGCGCTGATTATGGTGGCGCTGTCATTGCCGCTCACCTGGCTTCTTTATTCTCAATCTAAACGCACGGCGGGACTATGAGCACGCTCGAACTGCACGGTATCGAAAAATCTTATAACGCCATCAGGGTGCTGGAACACATCGACCTGCAGGTTGCCGCCGGCAGCCGCACGGCGATCGTCGGCCCTTCCGGCTCCGGCAAAACCACCCTGCTGCGCATCATCGCCGGCTTTGAAATTCCTGACGGCGGCCAGATCCTGCTGCAGGGGCAAGCCATGGGCAACGGCGGCGGCTGGGTGCCGGCGCATCTGCGCGGCATAGGCTTCGTCCCGCAGGATGGCGCGCTGTTCCCGCACTTTACCGTCGCCGGCAACATCGGTTTTGGCCTTAAAGGCAGCAAGCGTGAGAAACAGCGGCGCATCGAGGCGCTGATGGAGATGGTGGCGCTGGATCGCCGTCTGGCCGCGCTGTGGCCGCACGAGTTGTCCGGCGGGCAGCAACAACGGGTCGCTCTGGCGCGTGCCCTGTCGCAGCAACCCCGGCTGATGCTGCTGGACGAACCGTTCTCGGCGCTGGATACCGGCCTGCGCGCCGCCACCCGCAAAGCGGTCGCCGAACTGCTGACGGAGGCCAAGGTGGCGTCGATTCTGGTCACTCACGATCAAAGCGAAGCGCTGTCGTTCGCCGATCAGGTAGCGGTGATGCGCAACGGCCGGCTGGCGCAGGTGGGCGCGCCGCAAGATCTCTATCTGCGGCCGGTCGATGAGCCGACCGCCAGCTTCCTTGGCGAAACGCTGGTGTTGACCGCCGAACTGGCGCACGGTTGGGCCGACTGCGCATTGGGGCGTATCGCCGTCGACGATCGGCAACGCAGCGGCCCGGCGCGCATCATGCTGCGCCCGGAGCAGATTCAAATCGGTTTGTCAGATCCGGCGCAGCACGGCCAGGCGGTGATCACCGGCATCGATTTCGCCGGCTTCGTCTCTACGCTCAACCTGCAAATGGCCGCCGGCGGCGCGCAAATCGAGATCAAAACCGTCAGCCGCGAAGGCCTGCAGCCCGGTTCTCAGATCACTCTCAACGTGATGGGCCAGGCGCATATTTTCGCCGGTTGACATTGCGGGGGGAGCCTCTTGACGTCCCCCTCACCACCGCGCATTATCAACGCTATGAAACGCTTCGCGCACGTCCTCACCACCACCGCAACCGCCACGCAATGGCGGGCTGCACGGGTGCGCATCAGCTAACGACGTATCCAAGCCCCGCCAGCCATGGCCGGGGTTTTTTATTTCTCCGTGCCCGCCGGCAATTTCATTACGGAGAAGACCTATGCCAACTATCCCCGCACCGCGCAGCGCCCTGCTGATTATCGACATGCAAGTCGGCCTGTTCGCCTCGCCGGACGATCCGCCGTTCGCCGCCGAAACCCTTCTGGTGAAGACCAATGCGTTGATTCGCGCCGCACGCGTGGCGAATGCGCTCGTAGTGTTTATTCGCCACACCGGCCCGACAGGTTCGCCTATCGCCGCAAACAGTCCGCGGTGGCAAGTTCACCCCGATCTCGACACCGATGCGGAAACCGACTGGTTCATCGATAAAACCCATCCCAGCTGTTTTTACCAGACTGGCCTGGCTGAGCGGCTTAAGCAAGCCGGCATCGGTCGGTTGGTGATTTCGGGAATGAAAACGCAATACTGCGTAGACACCGCGTGTCGGCGCGGTGCAGAGTTGGGATTTGACATGGTGTTGGCCGCCGACGCCCATAGCTGTTCAGACACGGCGGAACTCGGTGCCGAAGCCATTATCCGTCACCATAACCAGACCCTGTCGGGGCCATTCGTGACGCTGGCATTGGCGGAAGAGGTGAAATTCTAAAACGCAGGCGACTTGGCTGTCAGGCCGGGCTTCCGCCCGGCCTCCTCAACGGCAAGTCTTGTCGTGGCGCGGCTTTTTCGGCGCCAGCAGATAATCCACCACGCTTTCGTCAACGCAGCTGTCGATGCCGTTCAGCACCAGCGTATGCCCGTCGCGTTCGCGGGTGATCAGCGGGCTTTTAAAGGCGGCGGCCATCACCTGCGCGTTGCGGTACGGCGTGGTCGGATCGTAGCGCTGCGCGACGAACAGCAGCGGCGGCAACGCGGCAGATTCCACCGGCGTGTGCGGCCGATCTTTGCCGCGGTACGGCCACAGATCGCACATTTCCAGCGGGTATTCGTGCAGCGGCAGATAGTGGGCATACATAGCGGCGGTATTGATCTCCTGCCGCTGCCGGCGCAACAGCTGCGGATCGGCCGTCGGGTTGGCGACGTCGGCGCAGGTGATGACGTTCAGCGCGTCATCGGCATCCGGCGAATAGCTTTCGTCGATCAGATCGGAAACCTGCTGCCCGGCGATCCCGGCATCGAGCTGGCGCAGCACGGTCGCCAGCTCGTGCCAGCGCTCCGGCCACAGCAGCAGCGAACGCGTGACCGTCAGCACGTCGTCGGCGGAGATTTCATACCCCGCCGCGGTGACGAACGGCTGCTCATGCAGCTTGCGCAGCAAGGCATGATAACGCTGCAGCGCCTGATTGGCGCCGCCGCCCAGCTGGCAGCTGTCGGTTTTGCCGCAGTAGGCGGCGAAGCGCAGGAAGCTTTGCTGGAAGCCCCGCTCCTGGTTCAGCCGCTGGGTGAAATCGTCTTCCGCCAGATCCACCACCCCGTCGAGCACCAGCGCGCGCGTTTTCTTCGGAAAACGTTCGGCATACAGCGCCGCCACCTTGGTGCCGTAAGAGTACGCCACCGCCGTCAGCCCCGGTTCGCCCAGCGCGTGGCGGATCGCGTTCAGATCGTTGACCGCTTCGTCGGTGCCGATATGTTGCAGCACGTCCGCGCCGGTCTGTTTGATGCAGGCGGCAATCAGGGTGCGCGTCTGGTTCTCCGCACCGGCCACGTCGTTGTCGTCCGGTGACGGGGTTTCGTCGCCTTCGGCCACCTGACAGGAGATTTTCGGCGTCGATTGGCCGACGCCGCGCGGATCGTAACCGATGATATCGTAGGATTTACGCAGCCTGTCGACGTGACCATCATTGCCCAAATAAGGATTGATGCCCGGCAGGCCCGGCCCGCCGCTGATCATCACCACGCTGCCCTTTTTCGGCCCGGTGGCGGGCAGCAGGGTCAGCGCCAAACGCACGGTCTGTTCGCCCGCCTGCGCCGCATGAGCGGGCGGCGTGGCGTAGGCTAACGGCACCTCAAGGTAACCGCAGCGCAGCCCCGGCGGTGGCGGCTCATCGAACCAGCGCTGAAAACCGCTGTTGAGACATGATTGCCAACGAATGCCGTTCTCGGCCGCCGCGCCGTGGAGCACAGGCTTGGCCTGGGCGGGCAACGCGGCGGCGGTCGCGGCGAGCAGCGCCAGAATACGCAGTACTGACATGGGGAGTCCTTTCAACTCAACGAATCGGTCAAAGGTTAACGATACCCGGTTAAACAGCTAGCCAATAGAACACAAAAAGCCGCGCGGGTGAAGCCGTCACCGCGCGCCCGGCAAGATTTTTCTCTGCTCGGATTGCTCTTATAACGCACAGAATGCTGCAAAAAACGGCGTCTACCTGCTAGGCTTAGGATTCGTTAACCCATAAGGATCAGGAGAGCAGCATGTTTGGTAAAGCGGAAGACAAAGCCAATGAAGCCGCAGGCGCGGTAGAAGAAGCGTTCGGCAAAGCCGTGGATTCACCGGAGCATCAGGTGCGCGGCGCGGCGCGCAAATACGCCTCCCAGGCCAGCTATGCCGCCCGAGACGCAGCGGACAGCGTAAGAACCCAGGTGGAAGCCAACCCGCTGGCCGGCGTGGCCGTTGCGGCGGCGGTCGGCATCGTTTTCGGCTTCTTGCTGGGACGCAAATAAGCGGCGAATGCGCCGCTCGACAACAGGCCCGTTACGGGCCTTTTTTTTCGCCCTTTTCTCCCCCTGCGCGCAAACTTTCATCTATCACAGCCATCGCTTATAAAAACCAACGCCTTCAACTACGATTAGTTTGTGACCAGAGCGAGGCTCTGCGATCCGGCAGATAACCCTATGAGGATTATCACCATTATCCATGCTGTTTAAGCCGCTCTCCTTCACGCGGCTAAGAAAGGTTGATTATGGCTCGCACCACCCCTATCGAACGTTACCGCAACATCGGCATCTCCGCGCATATCGATGCCGGCAAGACCACCACCACCGAGCGGATTCTGTTTTACACCGGGGTCAGCCACAAGCTGGGTGAAGTGCATGACGGCGCGGCGACCATGGACTGGATGGCGCAGGAACAGGAGCGCGGCATCACCATCACCTCGGCGGCCACCACCTGCTTTTGGAACGGCATGCAGCATAATTATCCGCAGCACCGCATCAATATCATCGACACCCCCGGGCACGTCGATTTTACCATTGAAGTGGAGCGCTCGATGCGCGTGCTGGACGGCGCCGTGATGGTTTATGACTCGGTGGGCGGCGTGCAGCCGCAGTCGGAAACCGTTTGGCGCCAGGCCAACAAATACAAGGTGCCGCGGCTGGCGTTCGTCAACAAGATGGACCGCATCGGCGCGGACTTTTTCCGCGTGCGCAAAATGATGATCGAGCGCCTGAAAGCCAACCCGGTGCCGATCGTCATTCCGATCGGCGCCGAAGACCACTTCAGCGGCGTGGTGGATCTGGTGCGGATGAAGGCCATCCTGTGGGACGAAGCCTCGCAGGGCATGAACTTCAGCTTCGAAGAGATCCCGGCCGAGCTGCGTGATTCGGCGCAGGAGTGGCGCGAAAACATGATTGAGGCCGCCGCCGAAGCCTCGGAAGAGCTGATGGAGAAATACCTCAACCAGGTACCGCTGAGCGAAGAGGAGATCGTCCACGGGCTGCGGGTGCGCACCGTCGCCGGCGAAATCCAGCCGATGCTGTGCGGGTCGGCGTTCCGCAACAAAGGGGTGCAGCGCATGCTGGATGCGGTGATCGAGCTGATGCCCTCGCCGCTTGACGTGCCGCCGATGGAGGGCCACGGCGAACACGATGAAATCATCACCCGCAAAGCCGACGACAACGAAAAATTCTCGGCGCTGGCGTTCAAGCTGATGACTGACCCGTTCGTCGGCCAGCTGACCTTCGTGCGCGTCTACTCCGGGGTGCTGGCCAAAGGCAGCAGCGTTTACAATCCGATCAAGGGCAAAAAGGAGCGCATCGGCCGCATCGTGCAGATGCACGCCAACGATCGTAAGGACATCGACGAGCTGCACGCCGGCGACATCGCCGCCTGCGTCGGCCTGAAGGACGTCACCACGGGCGATACGCTGTGCGACCCCGGCGCCATCATCACGCTGGAACGCATGACCTTCCCCGAGCCGGTGATCGCCCAGGCGATCGAGCCGAAGACCAAGGGCGACCAGGAGAAAATGGGCATCGCGCTGCAGCGCCTCTCTTCGGAAGATCCGTCGTTCCGCGTGCGCACCGATGAAGAATCCGGCCAAACCATCATCTACGGCATGGGCGAGCTGCACCTGGAGATCATCGTCGATCGCATGCGCCGCGAATTCGGGGTGGAGACCACCACCGGCAAGCCGCAGGTGTCGTACCGCGAAACCATCCGCAAGCGGGTGGCCGACGTGGAAGGCAAGTTCGTGCGCCAGTCCGGCGGTAAAGGGCAATACGGCCACGTGGTGCTGACCGTCGAACCCAACGAACCCGGCAAAGGCTTCGAATTCTTCGATGAGATCAAGGGCGGCGTCATTCCGGGCGAATTTATCCCGGCGGTGAAAAAAGGTGTGCTCGAGGCGCTGAACAACGGCGTGCTGGCCGGTTATCAGGTAGTGGACGTCAAGGTGCACCTGACCTTCGGTTCTTACCATGACGTCGACTCGTCGGAACAGGCGTTCCGCATGGCGGCGATTTTCGGCTTCAAGGAAGCCTGCCGCCTGGCGGATCCGGTGATCCTTGAGCCGATCATGTCGGTGGAGGTGGAAACACCGGAAGATTACGCCGGCAACGTGATGGGCGACCTCTCCTCACGCCGCGGCCTGGTGCAGGGCATGGAAGAGATACCGGGCGGCGGCGGCAAGGAAATTCGTGCCAAGGTGCCGCTGTCCGAGATGTTCGGCTACTCGACGACCCTGCGTTCGATGTCGCAGGGCCGCGCCACCTACACCATGGAATTCAGCCACTACGCCGAAGCGCCGCGCAACGTGGCCGAAGAGATCATTCACCACAGCAAGCGTTAACCCTCGCGCCCGCCTTCGCGGCGGGCGTCACCCCTGCTTGTCCTCCAGCGCCACCACCACCGGCTGCGGCTTGATGCGCATGGCGTACACCACGCCGGCGATCAGGCAGACGATGCCGGCCAGCGTCAGCAGCGGCGGCCAGGCCTGGCGCAGCAGAAAGGTATAGGCCAACCCCGCCAGAATTTCGAACACGATGAGCGGCCCCACCAATACCGTCGGCAGGCGCTGGCTGGCTTCGTTCCAGCATAGCGCCCCCAGCCAGGAGCAGAACACGCCGATGACCAGCATCAGCGGGATAAACACCTCAGGGCGCGGGCCGAACGGCAAGGCGAACGCCGGTTCGCTCAGCGCCAATTGGCCGCAGACCGCCAGATAGCCCAGCAGCGCCAGCGGCAGCGTCACCAGCCCTTGCGCCGTGGCCCAGGTAGCCGGCCGCTGCGTCGGGTTCTCCCGCAGCCAGCGCGAGTTGCGCAGCGGGAACCAGGTCCAGCACGCCACCGCCAACACGGCCAGCCCCAGGCCGCTGAGATAACGCCAGCCGTCGATCGGCAGCGCGTTGCCGCGCAGCTCGGCGACGTTCACGCACGCTAACCCGCAGACGATCAGCAGCAGTGCCGGCGCCAGCTTGCCCCAGGCCAGCCGCCCGTCGTGCCGGCCGTAAAACAGATTGGCGCAGATGGCGATCACCACCGGCAAAGTGCCGATGATCATGGTCGATACCGGTGCGCCGGTACGCTGAATGGCGCTGGCCAGGCACAGGTAGTACAGCAGGTTACCGATGGCCGTCAGCTTGAGCGCCTCCAGCCAATCCTGGCGCCGCAGCTTGCGCAGGCGGCGACGATCGAACCACGCCAGCGGCAAGGTGATCAGCCCGAAGGCCAGATAGCGCCCGGTGGACTGCAGCGCGGCGGGATAATCCGGCACCAGCAGCGGGCCGACGAAGATCAATCCCCACATCAGCCCGGCGGCCAGGGCAAACACAACGCCAATGAACATAACGACTCCGACAAACGGCCGGTGCGGCCAACCCGCCCGACAAGACAGCGGCAGAGTAGCGAAAACGCGGGGAAGAATTATTGTAGCAGGTTGCTGTTTTAGCCCAATTTCACCTGTTTCTGGAAACGCACTGGCGTGACGCCGTAACGATTGGCGAAGGCGCGCGTCAGGTGTGCCTGATCGGTCAGCCCCGCCGCCGCCGCCACCTGTGCGGCGGGCATGCCGCGCTCCAGCATGCGTTTGGCCTGCGACAGCCGGATCGCCATCAGCATCTGCTGCGGCGAAACGTGGTATTCGGCCTTGAACTTGCGCAGGAAATGGTACGGGCTGAGCGACACCAGCTCGGCCAGCTGATTGAGGGTCATCGCCTCGGCGAAGTTGTCGTGCAGGTAGCTTTTCACCACCTCAAAACGGTGCGCCGCCTCGGCTTTTTCCCGCTGCCCGGTGCGAATGTGCGGGTGCAACAGCTCGACCGCCTCCAACAGCAGGCCGTCCAGCGTGAGCGGATCGTCGGTTTGCCACAGCGTGGCGAGAATGGCGGACAGGCGCTGCGCCGCCCGCGGATCGTGGCGCACCGCATCGGTGAACCACTGGCTCCTATCGCCGGACAGCTGCTCCAGCGCCTCGGGCGCCAGATAGAGCATGCGGTAACACCAGCCGCCCGGCGTTTCGGCTTCGCCGGTATGCAGCTCGTCGGGGTTCATCAGCACCAGCGCGCCCGGCGCCGCCAGATGCTGCGCGCCGCGATAGCGGAAACGCTCCGCCCCGGTGTCTACGGTGCCGATAGCGAAGGCGTCGTGGGTATGCGGCTCGAAGGCATAGCGTTCGATATGCGCCTGATAAAGTTCGACGCCCGGCAGATGCGACAAATGCCGGAACTGCGCGCAATCCTTCTCGAACGGAAACTGTTGTGGTACCCCTTGCACCCGACCTCCTCGTCCGTGCTGACAATCTGCTCAGCATAGCCAAAACATCGCCGGTTGAGTAGCCGCCCTGGCGCTTTCGTGCCCCTCGCCTGGACGATCGCCGCCATTCGGCGTAGGGTTAAGGTCCCTGTCCCTTTCAGGCGCGCCGCATCGCGAAGCTCATCGGCCCCTGACACTCCGCAAACAAGAGGCAACAATGTATCCGGATACTCAACTGTATATCGATGGACAATGGCGCAACGCGCTGGCCGGGAAAACCTTGCCGGTCACCAACCCCGCCACCGACGAGATAATCGGTCAAGTGGCGCACGCCGCCACAGAGGATCTCGATCTGGCGCTGGCCGCCACCGAGCGCGGATTTAACGTCTGGCGCGACACCGCCGCGCACCAGCGCGCCAACCTGATGCGCAAAGCGGCGGCGCTGCTGCGCGAACGCGCTAACGCCATCGCCGCCGTCATGACGCAGGAACAGGGCAAACCGGTGGCGCAGGCCAAAGTCGAAATTCTCAACGCCGCCGACGTCATCGACTGGTTCGCCGGCGAAGCCACCCGCACCTACGGGCAGATCATTCCGTCCCGCGCCCGCGACGTGCAGCAGCAAACCCTCAAGCTGCCGGTCGGCCCGGTGGCCGCCTTCACGCCGTGGAACTTCCCGATCAACCAGATCGTGCGCAAGCTGTCCGCCGCGCTGGCGGCGGGGTGTTCCATCATCGTCAAAGGCCCGGAAGAAACGCCGGCCTCGCCGGCTGAGCTGATCAAAGCCTTCGCCGACGCCGGGATCCCGGCCGGGGTGATCGCGCTGGTGTACGGCACCCCGGCGGAAATCTCGGAATACCTGATCCCGCATCCGACCATTCGCAAGATCTCCTTCACCGGCTCCACCCGCGTGGGCAAGCATCTGGCGGCGCTGGCCGGCCAGCATATGAAAAAGGCCACCATGGAGCTGGGCGGCCACGCGCCGGTGTTGATCTTCGACGACGCCGATCTCGACGCGGCGGCCAAAGAGCTGGCGCAGTCCAAGTTCCGCAACGCCGGCCAGGTCTGTATCGCCCCGACCCGCTTCCTGATCCAACAAGGCGTTTATGAAGCCTTCGTGGAGAAATTCACCGCCGCCGTGCGTGAGCTCAAGCTCGGCAACGGGCTGGAAGACGGCGTGACCATGGGGCCGATGGTGCTGGGCCGCAGCGTCGACAATATCGAGGCGCTGGTGCAGGATGCCGTCGCCCACGGGGCAAAAGCCTGCACCGGCGGCAAGCGCGTGGCGGGCAAAGGCAACTTCTTCGAGCCGACGGTGCTGCGCGACGTGCCGCTGAGCGCGCGCGCCATGTCGGAAGAGCCGTTTGGCCCGGTCGCCCTGCTGCGCCCGTTCGCCACCTATGACGAGGCGATCGCCGAAGCCAACCGCCTGCCGTACGGGCTGGCTGCCTACGCTTACAGCCGCAACATCGCCACCGTCAATGCGCTGGGGCGCGACGTGGAGAGCGGCATGCTGAGCATCAACCACATCGGTTTCGGCCTGCCGGAAACGCCGTTTGGCGGCGTGAAAGACTCCGGTCACGGCACCGAAGGCGGCAGCGAAGCGATCGAGTCCTACCTGGAAACCCGCTTCGTCACCGTCGCCGGCCGTTAATCGCGCGTCGGATGAATAGCCAAAAGCCCCGCATTGCGGGGCTTTTTTTACTCGCGAGCCAGTTCGAACAGCCGCCGCGCCGCCGGGGTCAGCCCCAGCATGTGAATGCAGGCATGCACCATGCCCGGCAACCGTTCGCAGCGCACCGGCACGCCCGCCTCGCGCAGCCGCTGCGCATACTGCTCGGCCTCATCGCGCAGCGGATCATATTCGCAGCTCAGGATGGTGGCCGGCGGTAACCCGCGCAGCGTGGCGGCGTGCAGCGGCTCGGCGCCGGGATCGCGCCGCTGAGCCAGATACTGCTGCCAACAAAATACCATCGCGTCGCGCGTCAGAAAGTGCCCCTCGGCAAACTCGCGATAGCTCGTCGTCGCCATCTCGCGGCTGAGCGCCGGGTACAGCAGCAGCTGGCGCTCGATGTGCGGGCCGCCGCGATCCCGCGCCAACAGCGCGACGGCCGCCGCCAGGTTGCCCCCGGCGCTGTCGCCGCCCACCGCCAGGCGCTGCGCGTCGATCCCCAACTGCGGCGCCTGTTGCGCCACCCAGCAGAGCGCCTGGTAGACATCTTCCAGCGGCTGCGGAAACGGATATTCCGGCGCCAAACGGTAGTCGACCGACAGGATCACCCGGCCGGTGGCGTTGGCCAGCGCCTGACAGGGCCGATCGTACAGCGCCAGCGAACCGAGGCACCAGCCGCCGCCGTGGGCGAACAGCATCGCCGGCTGCGCGTTTGCGCGGTTTTCCCCTGCCGGTAAATAAGTACGCAGCGCAATCCTGTGTCCATCGGCGGCGACCACCGTATAGTCCCTGACGCCGCCGCTCGGTTCCGCCTCGCCCTGCAGCCGGCGTAAACCGGTTTCCGTGGCCGCGCGCATTTCCGCCAGCGACGCGGGGGGCGGCGCATCGGCCGACGCCGTCAAAAAGGCGGCGATGCGTTCATCGAGCGGCATGGGGTTCTCCTGCCAGGAACGGCGTAATCAGGGCAATAAATTCCTCATGGCACTCCTCGGTAATGAAATGCCCGCAGCCGGCGACCGTTTCGCCCCGCAGATCGTGCGCATTGCCCCGCAGCGTCGTCAGCGGCGCATCACCGGTGGCGTGCTCCGCCCCTACCGTCAACACCGGCATCATCAGGGGCGTGGCGGCGCGCAGCCGGTTCTGCCGCACGGTCTCCGGGATCGCCCGGTAATAGTCGAATCCGGCGCGCAGGCCGCCCGGCGCCGAATAGGCGGTGATATACACCTGCGCCGCCACCCGATCGCGCCGATAGGACCAACGGTTAAAGATATAGCCAAGATACTCCTGCTCACGCCCCTGGGTCAGGGCCTCCGGCAAATCAGCCAGTTGGTTGAACATGAAGTGCCACAGGAAGATGTTCTCCTCCGGCGCGACGAAGATCGGCGGCGGCGGCGCCAGCCCGGGTATCACCGCCTCCGTCAGCACCAGACGTTCCACCGCCTGCGGGAAATCGCTCGCCATGGCGTAACCGATCCACATGCCGATGTCGTGGCCAACCAGTTGGTAACGTTCATGGCCCAGCTGCGCCATCATCGCGTGCAACGCTGCTCCAATGCTGCCGGTGTCGTAGCCGCCAGCGGGCTTGTCAGAATCGCCGATGCCCGGCGGGTCGACGGCGATCGCCTGAAAACCGGCCGCCGCCAGCGCTTGCATCACATGGCGCCAGGTGTACCAGGTTTGCGGCCAGCCAGGGATCAGCAGCACCGGCCGCCCTTCACCGGCCACCACGCAGTGAAGGCGCCGGCCGTTGACTTGGAGATAGACGTGTTCCGCCGCGAGATCCGCCAACGTGACCTCGTTCTGTCGGTATTGCATGGGGTAACTCCCTGAAGGATTAGGCTCAGCGAATGCCGAGCAAGGCATTGATCTGCTGTGGGTTGACCGGCGCGCCGGCGAAATCGTCGAACACTTTGTCGGTGACGTGGATAATGCGATCGCGAATGAAGGCTGCGCCTTCGCGTGCGCCGTCCTGCGGGTTTTTCAGGCAACATTCCCACTCCAGCGCCGCCCAGCCCGAATAATCGTACTGCGTCAGGCGTGAAAAGATGCCGTTGAAATCGACCTGGCCGTCGCCCAGCGAGCGGAAGCGGCCGGCGCGATCGATCCAGGATTGATAGCCGCCGTAAATACCCTGCCGACCGGTCGGATTGAACTCGGCGTCCTTGACGTGGAACATGCCGATAACCTCTTTATAGATATCGATAAACTCCAGATAGTTGAGCTGCTGCAGCACCATATGGCTCGGATCGAACAGCACCCGGCAGCGCGGATGGTGGCCGACGCGCTCATGAAACATTTCGAATGTCACGCCGTCGTGCAGATCCTCGCTCGGGTGAATTTCGTAACACAGGTTGATCCCCTGCTCGTCGCAGGCGTTAAGCACCGGCAGCCAGCGCCTGGCGAGTTCGTCGAACGCGGTATCGATCAGTCCTTCCGGACGCTGTGGGAACGGAAACAGATAGGGCCAGGCCAGCGAACCGGAAAAGGTGCCCAGTTCGCTGAGCCCGAGCCGCGCCGACGCCTTCACCGCCAACAGCATTTGCTGCCGCGCCCACTCGCCACGCGCCTGCGGATTGCCCTGTAGCGCCGGCGGCGCGAAGCTGTCAAACAGCGCATCGTAAGCCGGGTGTACCGCCATCAGCTGGCCGAAGATATGGCTGGTCAATTCGCTGACCACCAACCCCTGTTCCGCCAACATGCCGGTCAAATCATCGCAGTAGGTTTGGCTTTCCGCGGCGGTGGCCACGTCGAATAAACGCCGATCCCAGGCCGGGATCTGCAGCGCACTAAAGCCGGTCTGCGCCGCCCATTCGGCGATGGCGGGCAGGCTATTGAACGGCGCTGTCTCATCGCTGAACTGCGCAAGATGCAGGCTTGGACCTTTGAGGGTTTTCATCGTAAACTCCTATTGGTTGTCGATTGACAAACAATAGGAGCAAAGCGCGATGACCGCAAGAGAAATTTATAAAGACATTGGTATTCCCGCCGATTTAAGCGATCCTATGTTGCTGAATGACAGGTAAATTGGAGCAGCGAATGGCAGGCAGACCGCGCGAGTTCGACCGCGAACAGGCGCTCTTGAAGGCGCGAAACTTATTCTGGCGACAGGGCTACGAAGGCACCTCGATGTCGGATCTGGTGGCGGAATTGGGCATTGCTTCCGCGCGCATCTACAAGGCGTTCGGCTCCAAAGAGCAGCTGTTCCGCGAGGCGATCGCCAGTTATGAAACCGAGGAAGGCGGCTTCGCCGATCGCGCCTTCGCGCAGGAAAGCGGCATTCGCCCGGCGATCCAACGTATGTTGGAAGATGCCGTGCGGCTCTACAGCCGGCCGGATCTGCCGCAGGGTTGCATGGTGGTCTCCTCCGCCGCCAGCGTCAGTGCGGAGAACGACGGGCTCAAAACCTGGCTGGCTGAGCATCGGTTGCAGCGCACCCAGCAGATCGTCGAACGGCTGCGGCAGGCGGTGCAAGCCGGCGAACTGCCGGCCGGCACCGACGCCGATAGCCTGGGGGACTTTTTCGCCGTCTTCCTGCACGGCCTGTCGATTCAGGCGCGTGACGGCGTCACTGAAGCGCGACTGTTGGCGGCGGTAAAGGTGGCGCTCACCGCCCTGGGCGACGCTTAATCTTCGGGCAGATCGAAAATCACCAGCGTGCCTTCGCTGCCCGGCAACACGCGGTGCGGCACGCCGGCCGCGGCCTGATACAGCTGGCCGGCCTGCACCACAATCGTTTCCCCCGCCACCTGCAGCCGCAGCTGCCCGCGGATCACCAGCAGCCCTTCGCTGTAATCATGCACTTCATCCGCTATGCTGCGCTCATCCATGCGCAGCACTTTGATATTGGCCGCACCGACGCGGCCCAGCACGGTAGAACGCCAGGCCTCAGGCAGTTCGGCCGCCTGCAGGTTTAAATCGAACAGCATCGGTACCCCCTGTGGTTATCGAACGTAGCGGCACTCTACGCCGACTGCGGCCGGCGTGGAAAGAATCCCGGGTTGTAGCTTATGCCCGCCCGGCCTATACCGGCACCCGGCGGCTGATCTCCACCACCTGATCGCTGGGCAGGTAATAATAATCCGTGACGTGCATGCCGTTGCGCACCATCAGCGCGAACAGGTTGCGCTGCCAGGACGGCATCCGGTCGCTCGCCTCGCGGCGCACCACGGTTTCATGGCCGAGATAGTAAGTCGCCTCGTCGAAGTTCAGGCCGCATTTTTGCGCTTCGACGTGCTGCAGCAACTGCGGGATGTTCGGCCGCTCCATAAAGCCGTAGCTGGCCACGCCGCACCAAAACCCCGGCACCAGTTCGCGCATCGCCAGGCGTTCGGCATTCGATACCCGCGGTTCATTGACGATGGCAATGGTCAGCGCCAGCACGTTGGCGTGCAGCGAGCCGTTGCGTTTGACGTGCCATTTCATTACCGGCGGCGTGCCCTGCAGGCTGCGGGTGAGAAAGACCGCGGTGCCCGGCACCCGCGGCACGGATTCACGCTGGATTTTCGCCAGGAAATCCGCGATCGGCACCGTCGTCTCGCCGAGGGTGCGCACGGCCGCCAGCACCCCGCGATGCCAGATCAGCATCACGGTATAGACCGCGGCGGCCAGCAGCAGCGGGATGTAACCGCCCTGCAACACCTTGGTCAGGTTGGCCGTCAGGAAGCTCAGATCGACCACGAAGAAGCACCCCGCCACCAATAGGCTGGCGGCCAGCCCCCAGCGCCACACCTCGCGCATCGCCACGAACAGCAAGCCGGTGGTCATGATCATGGTCAACGAAACGGCGATGCCGTAGGCGGCGGCCAGATTGTCCGAGGATTTGAAGAACACCGTCAGGAACAGCGTCACCACCATCAGCAGCCAGTTGATGGCGCCGATGTAGATCTGCCCGTAGCTTTCCTCGGTGGTTTGTTTAACCCGCAGCCGCGGCAGCCAACCCAGCTGGATTGCCTGGCGGGTCATCGAAAACGCGCCGCTGATGATCGCCTGGCTGGCGATGATCGTCGCCAGCGTGGCCAGGATCACCAGCGGGATCAGCAGCGCCGGCGGGCACAGGCGGAAGAAGATGTTCTGCGTGACGTCGGCGCCGGCCAAAATCAGCGCGGCCTGGCCGGCGTAGTTGAGCAACAGGCTGGGAAAAACGATGCCGAACCAGGCCAGCCAAATCGGCCGTTTGCCGAAGTGCCCCATGTCGGCGTACAGCGCTTCGGCGCCGGTGACGCACAGAAACACGCCGCCCAGCACCAGGAAGCTGGTCAGCCCATTCGAGAACAGGAAATGAATGCCGTACATCGGGTTCAGCGCCAGCAGCACCGCCGGGTGCTGGATGATGCCCCACACGCCCAGCGCGGCGATCGACAGGAACCACAACGCCATGATCGGCCCGAACACGCGGCCGATACGTGCGGTGCCCAGCGGCTGAATGGCGAACAGGCTGAGCAAAATCACCACCGCCGCCGGCAGAATGTAGGGCTGCGACGCCGGCAGCACGATATTCAGCCCCTCGAGGGCGGAGAGCACCGAGATGGCCGGCGTGATGGCGCCGTCGCCGTAGATCAACGCCGCGCCGAACAGGCCGGCGAACAGCACCAGCGGCCGGGATTTCCGCCTGCTGACCAGCAGCGACATCAGCGCCATGATGCCGCCCTCGCCGCGGTTGCCGATGCGCATGGCGAACATGGCGTATTTGAGCGAGGTGACGATCACCAGCGTCCAGAAAATCAGCGACAGCAGGCCAAGGATCACCGGCGCCGACGGCGCATCGCCGGAGAGAAACAGCACGGTTTTCAGGGTGTACAACGGGCTGGTGCCGATATCGCCGAACACCACGCCCAAAGCGCCCAGCGCCAACGGCGCCAGGCCGGTCTTGTTCGAGGTTTCCGTATCATTGCCGACAGACATCTGCTTGCTCCTTAGCCTTGCACAGTGAGTTGGAATTATTGTCACTTTATTGCCGCCGCGCCACTCGCTCGGCAGCGATAAGCATAACTTAACCGCCATCTTCGCCAGTGACAGTATCGCCCGTTTGCGGCACAGAAACCGCCGCCGGTGAGCAACGGTTTAGAATCGGCCGAGCCGGATGGTCTATAGTCCTTATGCGATTGTCACTTTCTTGTTTGCGCCCGCCGTGGGAGAAGTGAAATGAACGTCCGGCTCAACACCCATGTTTCCGCCCGGCGCCTGCTGCCCAATGGCTGGGACGTCATCGCCTTTCCGCTGATCATCGGCCTGATCGCCATGATGGCCATCGGCCTGCATCAAACCCTGCAACCGATCGTCACGCTGAAAACGCAGGCGATATCGCTCGATCCCGCCAATCTGCCGGAATACGCCCTGCGCACCACGCTGCGCATGCTGGTGGCGATGGTGGCCGCGCTGGCGTTCTCGCTGGTCTACGGCACCCTGGCGGCCAAGAGCCGGCGCGCCGAAAAGGTGCTGGTGCCGATCCTCGATATCCTGCAGTCGGTGCCGGTACTCGGCTACATCTCTTTCACCGTCACCTTTTTCATCGCGCTGTTCCCCGGCCGGGTGCTCGGGGTCGAGCTGGCGGCGATGTTCGCCATCTTCACCAGCCAGGCGTGGAATATGACCTTCAGCTTCTACCAGTCGCTGCGCACCGTGCCGCGCGATCTGCAAGAAGTGGCGCGCGGCTTCCATCTGAGTCCGTGGCAACGTTTCTGGAAGCTGGACGCGCCGTTCGCCATGCCGGGGCTGATCTGGAACATGATGATGTCGATGTCCGGCGGCTGGTTCTTTATCGTGGCGTCGGAAGCGATCACCGTCGGCAACAACACCTTTACGCTGCCGGGCATCGGCGCGTATCTCGCGCAGGCCATCCTCAGCAAGGATCTGCCCGCGATAGGTTGGGTGCTGCTCACCATGACGGTGGTGATCCTGGCCTACGATCAGCTGCTGTTCCGGCCATTGGTGGCATGGGCGGACAAATTCCGCATGGAAACTACCCGCTCGGCGAGCGCCCCCACTTCCTGGCTGTTGAACCTGATGCGCCGCACGCGCCTGATCCACCTGCTGCTGACGCCGCTGGGCGCGCTGCTGGCCAAAACCGCGCGCCTGAAACTGAGCCTGCCCGCCCGGCCGTTGCGCCGCGGCAATAGCGCCCAACGGCAGCGGCGTTCGCGCACGATCGATCGGTGTTGGAGCGCCATCGTCATCCTGCTGACGCTGGCGATCACCTGGCGCGTCATTCTCTATGTGCAGACCGGCGTGACGCTCAATGACGTGGGCCATGTGATGGTGCTGGGGCTGATCACGCTGCTGCGCGTGGCGGTGCTGATCGCCCTGTCGTCGCTGATCTGGGTGCCGCTCGGCGTGCTGATCGGCTTGCGCCCGACGCTGGCCGGAAAGATCCAGCCGATCGCCCAGTTTCTGGCCGCGTTTCCGGCTAACCTGCTGTTCCCGGTGTTCGTCATCACCATCGTCCACTTCCGGCTGAACCCCGATATCTGGCTGTCGCCGCTGATCGTGTTGGGCACCCAGTGGTACATTCTGTTCAACGTGGTGGCCGGCGCCACCGCGTTGCCCAACGACTACCGCGAGGCCGCCGCCAATTTTCACATTCGCGGTTGGCAATGGTGGCGCCAGGTGATGCTGCCGGGCATCTTCCCCTATTACATCACCGGCGCCATCACCGCGTCGGGCGGCGCCTGGAACGCCAGCATCGTGGCGGAGTTCGTGCAATGGGGCAGCACCCAGGTGAAGGCACATGGGCTGGGTGCCTACATCGCCGAAACCACCGCCGCCGGCGATTTCCCCAAGATCATTTTGGGCATCGCCGTGATGTCACTGTTCGTTACGCTGTTCAACCGTCTGCTGTGGCGGCCGCTTTACGCCTACGCCGAATCCCGCTTCCGCATCGATTAAGGAGCCGTTCAGATGTCAGACCTTCACCCAACGCAGGCGACGCACTCGCCCGGCGAGGAAATTTTAGCGGTCAACGCGGTCAGCCATGGCTATGACAAGGCACATGGCGAGCTGCTGATCCTCGACGGGGTCAATCTGTCGCTGCGGGCGGGCGAGATCGTCGGGTTGCTGGGCCGCTCCGGCTCGGGCAAATCGACGCTGCTGCGCATCATCGCCGGCCTGGTTACCCCCACCGCCGGGACGGTGAACTACCTGGGGCAGCCGCTGAACGGCCCCGCCAAAGGCGTCGCCATGGTGTTTCAAACCTTCGCGCTGTTCCCCTGGCTGACGGTGCTGCAAAACGTTGAGGCCGGCCTCGAGGCGCTGGGCGTCGCCCCTGCCGAACGGCGCGAGCGGGCATTGGCGGCCATCGATCTTATCGGCCTGGACGGCTTCGAAAACGCCTACCCGCGCGAGCTTTCCGGCGGCATGCGCCAGCGCGTAGGCTTTGCGCGCGCGTTGGTGGTGGATCCGACGCTGCTGCTGATGGATGAACCGTTCTCGGCGCTGGATGTGTTGACCGCCGAAACGCTGCGTACCGACCTGCTGGATCTGTGGACCGAGGGGCGAATGCCGATCAAATCGGTGCTGATCGTCACGCACAACATCGAGGAAGCAGTCTTCATGTGCGATCGCATTCTGCTGCTCTCTTCCAACCCCGGCCGGGTGATCGCCGAAATCAAGGTGCCGTTCAGCCACCCGCGCAACCGGCTGGATCCGCAGTTCCGCCGCCTGGTGGACGATGTGTACGCCAAGATGACCGCCCGCCCGACCGATGGCAACGTCAAGAAAGGGCTGAAGCTCGGCACCCGGCTGCCGCACGTGTCCACCAACCTGATCGCCGGCCTGATCGAAACCCTGGCCGCCGCGCCCTATTTCGGCCGTGCCGACATGCCGGAGATCGCCCTCTCGCTGCATCTGGAGGTCGATGAGCTGTTCCCCATCGCCGAAGTGCTGCAGTCGCTGGGCTTCGCCGACGTGCGCGAAGGCGACATCTTCCTGACGCCGCCGGCGCGCGCCTTCGCCGACGGCGACGTTCAGGCGCGCAAAGTGCTGTTCGCGGAGCATCTGCTGCGCTATGTGCCGCTGGCCGCGCTGATCAAAAACGTGTTGGACGAGCGGCCGGGGCACCGCGCGCCGCGCGTGCGTTTCGAGCAGGAGCTGGAGGATTCGCTGTCGGACAGCGCCGCCAAAGAGACGCTGGATACGGTGATCAACTGGGGCCGTTACGGCGAAATCTTCTCCTACAACGATCAAACGGCGTTTTTCAGCCTGGAGGACGTCGAGTTTTAAGCGAGCCGGCGCTCATCGGCTTCGCGGCGCAGCCACTGTCGCAGGTTTTCACCCTCCTGCGACAGTTCGCTATCCAGGCGAGCGCACAGGTAATAATCCCGGCCGTCGTCGATCGGCAGATCGAACATTTTGATCAACTCGCCGCTTTCAAGGTACTGGGCGATTAACGGCTCGCGCATCAATGCACACCCCAATCCCGCCTGCACCGCCGCCAGCGTCAGCAACCCGTCTTCGAACATCGGCCCGATGCTGCGCAGCGGGCGTTTAACGCCGGCCAGCTGAAACCATTGCATCCAGGTATTACGCTCCTCGTCATGCAGCAGCGGCAGCGCCGCCAGCTGATCCGGCGTATCGAGCAAACCGTGCAGTTTACTGAATGCCCGGCTGCACACCGGCACCATTTGGCCGGACATCAGCTTTTCGCTGCGATAGCCGGTCCACTGCCCAACCCCGAAGCGGATCGACAGATCGGCGGCGTCGCTCAGGTAATTGCGGTGGTTGGCGTAAACCACATTGATGTCGATATCCGGATTTTCCCGCAGAAAGCCGCGCAGCCGCGGAATGAACCAGCCCATGCCGAACAGCGGGATCAGGCTGATGGTGACCTGCCGCGACGCGGACTGCTCGCGAACGTGTTCGGTCGCCTGGCGCAGCACGTTAAACGCCGAGCGGATCGAGCGGTAATATTCCCGCCCCTCGCCGCGCAGCACCAGATGGCGCCCCTGCCTTTCGGTCAACGGCATCTGCAAGAATGCCTCCAGCGTTTTCAGCTGATGGCTGACCGCCGAAGGCGAAATCATCAGCTCCTTCGCCGCCGCGCTGATGCTGCCCAGGCGCGCGATGGCCTCGAACGCCCGCACGGCGCGCAGCGGCGGATCGTTCGGCAATATCGGCAACGGCTCATCGTACTGTTCTGTTTTTTTCATATATCGATTGTTTTATGGAAAGTCCGGGAGAAGTATTTATTTAATATACATAAAAATCAAAGCATTAAAATCACTCGTTTTTTGTATAAGAAAGTATTTTTCCGTATTTTACAATTTTTTTAAATTCTCTACTGTGAGCCTCCTGACTCATTATCTCCGGACTCTCCCTATGGATACGCTGGTACAGCAGACCGTCAACGGTTTGATGCTCGGCAGCATCTATGCGCTGATCGCGCTCGGCTACACCATGGTGTACGGCATCCTTCGCATCATCAACTTCGCGCATGGCGACGTGCTGATGGTCGGGGCGCTCAGCGCGCTGTCGGCGATCGGCGTGTTGCAGCATCATTTTCCCGCGTTACCGCCCTACGCCACGCTGCTGCTGGCGGCCCTGTTCGCCATGGCCGTCTGCGCCATCACCTCGATGGCGATCGAACGTCTGGCCTATCGCCGGTTGCGCAATGCACCGCGCCTGGCCCCGCTGATCAGCGGCATCGGCGTCTCGCTGCTGTTGCAAACCCTGGCGATGCTGATCTGGTCACGCAATCCCCTGATGTTTCCGCAGCTGTTGCCGATGACGCCCATCGCCCTGACCGCAGGCAGCGCCGAACATGCGCCGGCGGTGATCACCGGCACCGCGATCGTCACGCTGGCGGTGGCCGTGACGGTCATGGCCGGCCTCTGGCTGCTGGTCGAACACAGCCGTTTCGGCCGCGCCATGCGCGCCACGGCGGAAAACCCGCAGGTCGCCGGCCTGATGGGCATCAGTCCTGACCGCATCATCGTTCTGACCTTCGCGCTCGGCGGCGCGCTGGCGGCGGTAGCCGGCATCATGATGGCCAGCAACTACGGCAACGCCGGTTTCTCGATGGGCTTTTTACCCGGCATCAAAGCCTTTACCGCCGCCGTGCTCGGCGGCATCGGCAACCTGCGCGGCGCAATGCTCGGCGGTTTACTGCTGGGGCTGTTCGAATCGCTGGGTACCGGCTATCTCGGCGAGCTGACCGGCGGCGTATTCGGCAGCAACTACCAGGACGTATTCGCGTTTCTGGTGCTGATCGCCGTGCTGGTCTTCCGCCCCTCCGGGCTGTTGGGCGAACGCATCGCCACGCGCGCATAAGGACATTACGATGACCGTTTTAACTTCCTCGCTTCCTCTGGCCACGCCTCGGCGCACCAGGCTGGGGCTGACGCTGTTCATTCTCGCCCTGCTGCTGGCGCCCTGGGTCGCGGGCGCCGCCGGCGGCAACTACTGGGTGCGCGTCGTCGACTTCGCGCTGCTGTACCTGATGCTGGCGCTCGGGCTGAACATCGTGGTGGGCATGACCGGATTGCTGGACATGGGCTTTATCGCTTTTTACGCCGTTGGCGCCTATCTGGCCGCGCTGCTGTCGTCACCGCATCTGACGCAGCAGTTCCCGCTGCTGCTGCAGTGGTTCCCCGATGGGCTGCACCTGTCGATGCTGTGGCTGATCCCGCTGGCGGCGCTGCTGGCGGCGGCGTGCGGCATTCTGCTCGGCGCGCCGACGCTGCGGCTGCGCGGCGACTACCTGGCGATCGTCACGCTCGGTTTCGGCGAGATCGTGCGTATTTTGATGCGCAACCTCGACCGCCCGGTCAACCTCACCAACGGCCCCAAAGGCATTTCCGGCATCGACCCGGTCAGCCTGTTCGGCCTGAAGTTTTCCGGCATGCATGAGTGGTTCGGCGTGCGTTTCTCCGGCCTGTACCTCTATTACTACCTGTTCGCCGCGCTGCTGCTGGCGATCCTGTTTATCAGCCTGCGGCTGCAAAACTCGCGCATTGGCCGCGCGTGGACGGCGATCCGCGAAGACGAGGACGCCGCGCGGGCGATGGGCATCAACACCCGCAACTTCAAGCTGCTGGCCTTTGCCATCGGCGCCACCTTCGGCGGCGTGGCCGGCGCGCTGTTCGCCGCGTTTCAGGGCTTCGTGTCGCCGGAATCGTTCACCCTGCAAGAGTCGATCGCCGTACTGGCGATGGTGGTGCTCGGCGGCATGGGGCACATCCCCGGCGTGATCCTGGGTGCGCTACTGCTGGCCGCTCTGCCGGAGCTGCTGCGCAGCAGCATGGGGCCGCTGCAGCAGGCGCTGTTCGGCCAGGTGCTGATCGATCCGGAAATTATCCGTCAACTGTTTTACGGCCTGGCGCTGATCCTGGTGATGCTGTATCGCCCGGCGGGCCTGTGGCCGGCCCGCCACCTAAGAGGGAATGCCGCATGACGCCTTTGCTCGCTTTACACCACGTCAGCAAACGCTTCGGCGGCCTGACGGCGGTGGATGACGTCAGCATGAGCATCCGCCAGGGGGAGATCTACGGCCTGATCGGGCCGAACGGCGCCGGTAAAACCACCTGCTTCAATCTGATCACCGGCCTGTACCGTGCCGACGAGGGCGAATTTCGCCTGCAGGGCCAGCGCTATAAGCCCCAGGCGATCGATAAAGTGGCGCAGGCCGGCATCGCCCGCACCTTCCAGAACCTGCGGCTGTTCAACGAAATGAGCGTGCTGGAAAACGTGATGGTCGGCTGCCACGTACGCACCCGCAACGGCCTGTGGGCGGCGATCGCCCGCCACCGCCGCGCCAGGGAGGAAGAACAGGCGGTGCGCGACAAGGCCCATGCGCTGCTGGAGTATGTCGGCATCGGCCAATTCGCCCATTATCGCGCCGGGGATCTCGCCTACGGCCACCAGCGCCGTCTGGAGATCGCCCGCGCGCTGGCGACCGAGCCCCGGCTGCTGGCGCTGGACGAACCGGCGGCCGGCATGAACGCCGGAGAAAAAGTGGCGCTGCGCGAGCTGCTGCTGCGCATTCGCGACAGCGGCAAAACGCTGCTGTTGATCGAACACGACGTCAAGCTGGTGATGGGTTTGTGCGATCGCCTGACGGTGCTGGATTACGGCAAAGCGATTGCCGAAGGCGAACCGGCGCAGGTTCGGCGTGAACCGGCGCAGGTTCGGCGTGAACCGGCGGTCATTCAGGCCTATCTGGGAGGCGGCGCGCATGTCTGAAGCCCTGCTGAGCGTTAAACGACTCAAAGTGTCTTATGGCGGCATTCACGCGGTCAAAGGCATCGATTTTATGGTCAACGCCGGCGAACAGGTCACGCTGATCGGCGCCAATGGCGCGGGCAAGACCTCCAGCCTGCGGGCGCTGACCGGGCTGCAGCCGTTCGAGGGCGACATCCTGTTCGACGGCCGTTCGATTCGCGGCGTGCCGCCGCACCGCTTGCTGCAACAGGGGCTGGTGATGGTGCCGGAAGGTCGTGGCATTTTCACCCGCCTGACGGTGCGAGAAAACCTGCAGCTGGGCGCCTATGCGCGCCGTGACAAACCGGCGGTGCGGCACGATTTCGAACGGGTATGCGCCACCTTCCCACGCCTGAACGAACGCCTGCATCAACCGGCCGGGCTGCTTTCGGGCGGCGAGCAGCAGATGGTGGCGATGGGCCGCGCGCTGCTCAGCCGCCCGCGCCTGTTGATATTGGACGAACCGTCGATGGGGCTGGCGCCGATTGTGGTGGAGGCCATTTTTTCGGTCATCAAACAGTTGGCTCGTGACGGCGTCACGCTATTGCTGGTCGAGCAAAACGCCCGCCTGGCGCTGGAGTCTACCGATCGCGCCTATGTGTTGGACAGCGGCAGCCTGAGCCACAGCGGCCGCTCCGCCGACATGCTGGACGATGAAAAAATCAAACAGATCTATTTGGGTGAATAACCGTTGCTACCTTTAACCGCACCAGGAGTATGACATGCAGCAGAACTTTCGCATCAAGCCGTTGGCGCTGGCCGCCGTGACGATGATCCTGAGCCTCCCGGCGCTGGCGGACGACACCGTGTTGATCGGCCTGGCCGGGCCGCTGACCGGCCCTTCCGCGCGCATCGGCAAAGATCTCGAAAACGGCGCGCGCCTGGCGATCGCCGACGCCAACGCGCAAAAGCCGACGCTGAACGGCAAACCGGTCACCTTCAAATTGCTGTCCGAGGACGATCAGTCCGATCCGCGCACCGCCGTGGCCGTCGCGCAGCGTTTGGTCGACGAAGGCGTGGCCGGCGTGGTCGGCCACTGGAATACCGGCACCAGCATCCCGGCGGCGCGCATCTACCACGACGCCGGCATCGCCCAGGTGGCACCGGTCGCCACCGGCCACGGCTACACGCAACAAGGCTTTGACACCAGCTTCCGCGTGATGGGCCACGACGACGACGGCGGCAACTATGCCGGGCAGTATGCGGTGAAAACGCTGAAAGCCCAGCGCATCGCGGTGATCGACGATCGCACCGCCTTCGGTCAGGGTCTGGCGGACGAGTTCATCAAATCGCTGCAGGCCCAGGGCGTGCAGCCGGTCACCCGCGAGTACGTCGACGACAAGACCGTCGATTTCAGCGCCGTGCTGACCACCGTGCGCAGCAAAAACGCCGATCTGATCTTCTTCGGCGGCGTGGACTCCCAGGCGGCGCCGCTGGCGCGCAAACTGAAACAGCTGGGCATGAACGCGCAGCTGATGGGCGCCGGCGGCTTTGTCAGCCAGACCTTCCTGACGCTGGCGCAGCGGGAAGGTGAAGGCGTGGTGGCACTGGAGCCCGGGCTGCCGCTGGAACAGATGCCGGGCGGCAAGGCGTTTGAACAAGCCTACCGCGATCGTTACCACACCCACATCGAACTGCATGCGCCCTTCGCCTACGACGCCACCCGGGTGCTGATCGCCGCCATCGAACAGGCCGGCTCGGCCAATCCGGCCGATTACCTGCCGAAACTGCGCACCATACATTACCAGGGCGTGACCGGCGCCATTGCCTTCGATGCGCAGGGCAACCTGCAACAGCCGAGCTTCACCCTGTACCGGGTAGTGGACGGCAAATGGCAGCCGCAAACCGTGTTGGGCGGCGCCAAACCACAATAAATCAAGAGGAGCAAGGCGATGAGCTGTGCAAACAACGAATTGGGCATTTTGGCCCGCAGAAAGATCGAAGCGGAGATCATCAAACCGATCTACCAGATTCTGGTGCGTGAAATCGGCAAGGTGCGCGCTCAGGCGGTGATCGGCGAAGCCATCGAGAATGCCGCCATTGCGGCAGGCAAGCAGTTCGCCGCACAGGAGCCGAACGGCGCGGATCTGCGCAGCTTCGCCGCCTTGCAGTACCTGTGGGAAAAAGACGATGCGCTGCGCGTCGAGGTGATCAACCAGGACGAACAGCACTTCGACTATAACGTCACCCGCTGCCGCTATGCCGAGATGTATCACGAGATGGGGCTGGGGGAAATCGGCCACCTGCTCTCCTGCGCGCGCGACAGCCAGTTTATCGTCGGCTATGCCCCGGAGGTCGAGCTGCAGCGCAGCCAAACCATCATGTCCGGCGCCCCCTGCTGCGATTTCCGCTACACCGCCAAAACACCGGGAGAAGAACAATGACGTATCGGGTCAACGGCGAGCGCCTGTGGCAAAGCCTGCACGCGATGGCGCAGTTCGGCGCCATCGCCGACAACGGCGTCACCCGCCTGGCGCTCAGCGAAGAGGACCGGCAGGCGCGCGATCAGCTGCGTCTCTGGGCGCTGGAGGCCGGTTGCAGCGTGCGCGTCGATCGAATGGGCAACATGTTCCTGCGCCGTGAAGGTTCGCGGCCCGAGCTGGCGCCGGTGGTCACCGGTTCTCACGGCGACTCGCAGCCCCAGGGTGGCCGTTTCGACGGCATCTACGGCGTGCTGGCCGGGTTGGAGGTTATTCGCAGCCTTAACGATCGGCAGATCGTCACCGAACGCGCGATTGAAGTGATCAACTGGACCAACGAAGAAGGCGCGCGCTTCGCGCCGGCGATGATCGCCTCCGGGGTGTTCGCCGGGGTATTCGATCTCGAGTACGGCCTGTCGCGCCGCGACGAGCATGGCATCAGCCTCGGCGAGGCGCTGGAACGCATCGGCTACGCCGGCGAACACCCGGTGGGCGGCATGCCGATCCACGCCGCCTTCGAGCTGCACATCGAACAGGGGCCGATTCTGGAAGCGGAACACCTCGACATCGGCGTCGTGACCGCCGCACAAGGGCAGTGCTGGTACGAACTGGAAGTCGTCGGCTTCAGCGCCCATGCCGGCACCACGCCGATGGATCGCCGCCGCGACGCCCTGCTGGGCTTCACCGAGCTGGTGACGGCGGTCAACGGTATCGGCTGGGATTTCGCACCCGATGCGCGCGCCACGGTGGGCATGGCGCAAATCACCCCCAATTCACGCAACGTGGTGCCGGGCCGGGTCTTTTTCAGCGTCGAATTCCGTCATCCAGAGGAGGCAACCCTGGAGCAGATGGAGCAGCGCCTGCTGGCGGCGGTAAACCACGTCAACGGCGGCGGCCTGACCGCTCGCGCCGAGCGCATCTTTCAGTATCCTCCGATCGCTTTCGATCGGGGCTGCATCGACAGCGTACGCCACGCCGCACAAGCCTTGGGCTATCGCCATCGCGACATGATTTCCGGCGCCGGCCACGATGCCTGTTACCTTAATCGCGTCGCGCCGACCGCCATGATTTTCATCCCCTGCGTGGATGGCATCAGCCACAACGAACGGGAAGATATCACTCCCGCCTGGGCCGCCGCCGGTGCCGACGTCTTGCTGAACGCGCTGCTGGCGCACGCCGACGCCTGAACCTCGCCCCGGTTTTTCGCCGGGGCAAAAAATATTCAACAAAACGGTTGAATATTAGCCTGCCTGTTCTATATTCAACCATATGGTTGAATTATCTTCCTCACAGCTGGACGCCATTTTTCATGCGCTGGCCGATCCGACCCGCCGCTCGATGTTACGCGCGCTGGCCGGCGGTGAGCGCAGCATCGGCGAACTGGCCGCGCCGCTGCAGATGTCGTTTGCCGGCGCCTCCAAGCACGTGAAAGCACTGGAACATGCGGGCCTGGTGCAACGCACCGTGCAAGGAAGAAACCATATCTGCCGGCTCGAACCCGAGCCTATGGCGCAGGCCATGCAATGGCTGCAAACCTATGAACATTTCTGGACTGAACGGCTGGATGCGCTCGAACAGGCGCTGCTGCAGCCCGAACAGCTTCCTCCCAAGGAGTGAACCATGAATGATTACGGCATGATTATCGAACCCGGCACGCTGCGCATCCAGCGGCTGCTGCCCGGCCCCATCGAGCGGGTGTGGGCTTACCTGACCGAATCCGACAAGCGCGCCACCTGGCTGGCGGCCGGCGCCATGAAGTTGGAAAACGGCGCACCGCTGGAGCTGGAGTTTCGCAACTCCGATTTGGCGGGCGAGCACGAACCACCGCCGGCCAAGTACAAACAGCACGGCGGCTGCGTCAGCAACCGCGGCCACATCACCTGCCTGTTTCCGCCGCGCCTGCTGAGCTTTACCTGGGCCGAACAGGATCAGGGCCGTCCTTCCGAGGTGACTTTCGAACTGACGGAACAGGGAAGCGCCGTGCTGCTGACGGTCACCCACCGGCGCTTGGCCAACCGCGACGAAATGCTCAGCGTCGCCGGCGGCTGGCACACCCATCTGGATATCCTGTTAGATCGCCTGCACGATCGGGCGCCGCAGCCGTTCTGGAGCACCCATGCCCGGCTGGAAGAAGAGTACCGCGCCCGCCTGTAATTACGTCTCGTCCCTGCGCCTGAACGCCAGATAACCGGCGATCAGCGTAAAACTGCCGACCAGCAACACCAGTAGGATAAAACCGTGGTGATTGCTGGCCAGCGGGATACCCCCCACGTTCATGCCGAAGAAACCGGCGACGATATTGATCGGCAATGCCAGCACGGTAATCACCGTCAGCGTGTAGAGCGTGCGGTTGTTCTGCTCCATCAGCTTGGCGCCCAGCTCCTCCTGCAGCAGCCGGATGCGTTCGGTCAGGCTGGCGAGATCGTTCAATACCACGGTGAACTCTTCGGTAAACTGCCGCAGATCCTGTACCACCTCGCGACTGAGCCAGGTCGGCGGCCGGTTCAACAGGCGAAACAGCGCGGCCGGCTCCGGCGCCAGCAGGCGCTGAAAGCGCAATAACATGCGACGCATGCGCCCCAGCTCGGCGCGGTTGCGTTTGACGCGGCGGGTCAACAAGCGGTCCTCAATGGTATCGACATACTGGTTGGCCTGCCGCACCACCTGTTCCAGCACGTCCTCCTGCTCTTCCAGCAGGTGCGCCAGCAGTTCAGTGGACGAGGCCAGCTGCAGCGCCGTCAGGCGGCCGAGCAGCCGTTCAATGAGTCGCACCGGTTTGTGGCGTACGGTGACCACCAGCCCACGGCAGCAATAGAGCCACAGCGTCGCCGTCTCCGGGTTACTGTCCTCGGGGTGGAAAATCACGTCGTTGAGCACCGCGAACAGATCGTCGCCCTGGCGCTCGATGCGCGTGGTGTGGGAGCCGTGGCGAATCTCGTGAAAGAAAAAATCGGAAATGGCGAAATGATTTTTCAGCCACTTCTCCGCCGCCGCGTGGTTGAGATTGAGGTGCAGCCAGATAAAACCGTCGCCGGGGGGCAACGCCTGGTAGGCCTGGCAAACCTGCTGTGAGTTCAGGCGCATCGGCGGTTCACCGGAACGAAACGCATGGCCGTAGATCAGCCCGGTCACTTCATCATCGAAATCAAGCTTGTGCATCTTTTCCGCCAACCGTTGCACCATAACGCCTTATCCTGCCTTTCGCCGTTAACCCAGATCGTCCCCGCTGTTATAGCAATCTTTATCTATCGGCGTTAATGATTTTCAGCGTTCCCGATGATTAATATTTTCGTCATAAAAACGTCATCGCCATTCAACATCGTTTTCATCCCTTGCCCGCTCAGCGACCGCACAATGGCAACATGAATATAGAGACTGGTACCCTCCATCACGCAAGACATATTTATTTAAGGAACACGACCAATAAGGAGATAACGACAATGAATACGTTTATTACAGGCGGATGGAGCCAGTCTCTGACTGGCCAACCTCTCAAAGAGTTCGATGTCATGATGTATGGCATGGTCACCAACCTTGATGGATTGACCACGGGCACATCAGCGCATCCAGGATGGAGCCCGGAAAAGCAAAACAAACCCGATACTCTCCCCGGTTTTAAAGGAAAGACGCTCTGGGTTTATGGCGGCGGCGGATGCTCCCCACAGCAAAAGCCGGCAAATGAGGATGAAGTGTTGAGGATCGTCGAAGCCACGGTAGACCGGGGCTGGGACGGCGTCGATTTTGATGACGAATGCAATATGAACACCGAACGGGTCATCGAAGCCATGAAACGGCTAAAAGAGGCCCGAAAAGAGACCAGCCTGGGTTTTATTGCCGGCTATTCCTACAATCATCCCAATACGGAAAATGGTAAAAAGCTCAACGAGAAAGTCAGAAAAATCATCCTGTCAGGCCAGTGCGATCGCTTTATTCATTACTGCTATGCCGCAGCGATGTGGAGCGATGACGATATTCTCGCCAATGTCATCCCGGCATTAAAACAATCGTTGGTCAACGGCGCCGAGAATAAAAAATGCATTCTGGCCCTGACGACCCGGGGATTGACCGACTGGAATTTAAATTACTTTATCGATCAGGTTCTGGATTTTAATCTTGGCGGATTGTTTATTTGGAATTACGCCAACCTGACGGATGAACATAATAAAATCATCAAAAACCGGCTAGGCAATTAACACGCCCCGCTTGCCCTCGCCTATCAAGAGACCGTCAAGGCGGCCACTTGATAGGCATTCAGACGTTACTCAATAAAACCCAGTTTGAACTGCGCCTTGCCCGCCAGCGAGGTCAGCTCAGGATCCTCCGGGTAGGTAGCCAGAAGCGGGAAAAAGACTGCGCCGCCGATAATGCTGCGGCTTTTTGAATCTGCCGGGCGCAGGCCCCAGATATTTTGGTACGTCATCGGGACACTCCGGCCGTTAATCGCCGCATTGCCGATATACAGCATGATATGGCCCGGAATGTAGACCAGCGTGGTGAACGGCTTGCCATGCTCCTTGAGATAGCGCAGCCGCTCATCCGTGTTCGCCTGACTGAGATCGACCACTCGGCTTGCCGCCTCTATCTGCGCGGCGGAATTCCTGGGAAGAAACACCCCGAAAGGCATCAACAGGCTGCGCAGTTCGGAAGAGCAGTCATTATTGAAGTTATCATTCCCCCAGCCGTAGGGCCTGCCGCTCATCGAACGCATCAGCGTGGCAAGATGGTCTGGCGTCATTCGCCACGGCATGGCGGCAAACTCCCCCTCCTTTAAATCGATCCGGCGAATTTGCGCGCGACCATCCTCCCGGCGTACCGGCACGGCAACCTTAAAAACACCCTGCCGGTGACGGTAAAATGGCAGAACCGTGCCATGACGCGCCGTAAAATAAAACAGCTCCCCCTCTTGTACCGACACCGGCTGCTGAATGAATGCCCCCAAATTTTTCCCTGCCAGCGCCAGCCATTCGCTGACAAACCGCCGATCCGCCGCCGCGATATCTTCGCTATGCACCCAGCCGATCACCGTAGGCGATATGACGTATTTCCAGCGTTTATCGCGACTTTCCGTCACAACGTATACCGGTGTACCGGGGCGGATAGAAGAGTCCTGCAAATTATCAAAGGGGTAACCTTGCCCTGCCAGACGCGGATCGTCATAAGCCGGATCGTCTGTCGGCAACATCCTGACCAGCGTTTCCCTAATCGCAATACCTCTGGCCGAAGAATGATAAGCCTTGTCAATGCCGACAGACGCATTATTCCTGACCTGCTGTTTCCAGCGCTCAGCGTGAGTCCTGAAGTTTTCCCCCCAGGAAACGCTGTCATTTCCAAGATATTTATCCATTGCGGCATCACGGTGGCTTTCCGCTTCACGGCTCAAGACGGAAGCGATGTAATGCGGATTCCAGGAGGACTCCTCATTCGGCCCCATGCCAAAATAGTGGGATTTGAGGGCAGAGAAATGACGTTGCTGCGCAGCGTCATCCAGCACGGCGACCTGCCGCTGCGGGCCGGGAGGCAGCCATTTATCGACAGACTGCGAATAATTGTCCAACGGAAAAAGCGACTTGGTTGGATCGATAGGGGCAGACGCCGTAGCGTCGTGAGGTGGCGGTCTGACCGACGCGCTGTGGCAGGCCGACAGCAACAGCAAGAGAGTCAGGCACAGCGGTTTTATTCCATTAAGCATGCGTTATCCACTCCGTGACAGGTTAAAAAGCCCTCTTTATCCTGAAGAGAAATCATACTAATTGATACTTATTAACATCGGCGATTGATTTCCCGTTGAAGAAGACAAAGCCGGTGGTATAGCAAGCGCCAATCGGATTTCCCGCCGCCGCGTAGAACGCGACCAGTCTCGCTGCCCCGCGCCGCCAAACCTGCTACCCTGCGGGTTTGTTTTTTGACAGGAGTCTTCCATGCGCCAACGCATCATTGTCTGCCCGCTGATTGAAAACGATAACGCCTTCCTGCTGTGCAAGATGGCCGCCCACAAGGGCGTATTCCCCGGCCAGTGGGCGCTGTCCGGCGGCGGCGTCGAGCCGGGTGAGCAAATAGAACAGGCGCTGCGACGCGAAGTGCGCGAAGAGCTGGGCGCCGCGCTGATCCTCGACAGCATCACGCCCTGGACCTTCCGCGACGACGTGCGCATCAAAACCTACGCCGACGGCAGCCGCGAGCAAATCTACATGATTTACCTGATTTTCGACTGCCATGCCGCCAACCGCGACGTGACGATCAACGACGAGTTTGACGACTACGCCTGGGTGCCGCGCGAGCGCTTGGCGGAGTACGATCTGAACGAGGCCACCCGCTTCACGCTGCGGCAACGCGGGCTGCTGTAACAGTTTGAGCGAATATCACCCTATTTCCTTCACATTTGCCGGGCAGACTCTTTTGATATTTTTTAATCACTTAGGGTCATTATTGCCGTCGTTATGCTTTTATCTCTCGCTTTTCTCCGTCTGCCCGTCCGGCGCTTCGGCGCCGCCCTCCTGTTCAGCCTGCTGTTCGTTTTGGCGCCCGTGCATGCCGCCACGCCGCCGCGGGTACTGAATGCCAAGTCGGTGCTGGTCGTCAATCAACGCACCGGAAAGACGCTCTATCAAAAGCAGCCGAACCGCGTGCTGCCGATCGCCTCGCTCACCAAACTGATGACAGCCATGGTCGCCCTGGACAGCAAACGCCCGATGAGCAGCCCGCTCAAGGTCACCGCCGCCGATCGCGATCTGCTGAAGAAAACCCACTCGCGCCTGACCATCGGCTCGGTGCTCAGCCGCCGAGACATGCTGCACATCGCCCTGATGTCTTCGGAGAACCGCGCCGCTGCGGCGCTGAGCCGCAGCTATCCCGGCGGGCGCAAAGCCTTCGTGGCGAAAATGAACCAGAAAGCGCGCGCCATCGGCATGAAACGCGCCCGCTTCTACGATCCGACCGGGCTGACGCCGCGCAATGTAGCGACCGCCAACGATCTGCTGAAGATGGTCAATCACGCCTATCGCTATCAGTCGATTCGCCGCTTCAGCACCGACAAGCAGCAGATCGTGCGCCCTGGCCGCGGCCAACTGGTCTACCGCAGCTCCAACGGCATGATCAATAACCCGGCCTGGCAGATTCAGCTGCAGAAAACCGGCTTTACCGACGAGGCCGGCCACTGCCTGGTGATGCGCACCACCATCAAAGGACAACCGGTGGTGATGATCCTGCTCGGCGCGCAGCCGCGCTACGGCCACTACCGTGACGCCATTCGTCTGAAGGCCTGGCTCGAGGGATAACATCGCGGCGCTTTACCGTTCTGCGCATATCCAAATCCGTTTTGGATCAATGGAATATCCTATCGCCAATCAGTATTAAGGCGCGCGCCGCCCGCATGGTATTTGTCAGGCATATCTGATGAGGAAAGGAGCGGGAAAATGGCTTATGCCTTGAGCATATTGGAAAAGAGTCCGATCGCCGACGGGGAAAGCGCCGCTCAGGCGCTGGCGCGCACGCTGCATCTGGCGCAACAGGCGGAACGCTGGGGCTATCGGCGTTTCTGGCTGGCGGAGCACCACAACACGCCGCAGCTCGCCTGCCCGTCGCCGGAAGTGCTGATCGGCTACCTGCTCGGCCAGACGTCGCGCATTCGCATCGGCTCCGGCGGCGTAATGCTGCAACACTACAGCGCCTACAAGGTGGCCGAAAACTTTAACCTGCTGGCGGCGCTGGCACCGGGGCGCGTCGATCTCGGGGTGGGCAAAGCGCCCGGCGGGCTGCCGCTCGCCACCCAGGCGCTGCAGGCCGCTCATGACCGCCAAAACAAACCGGCTTTCCCGCAGCAGCTGTCGCAGCTGACCGCCTATCTGAACGACGACGCCGAGCCGGGACTGAGCGCCACACCGCTGCCGCCGCACGCCGCCCAGCGCTTTCTGCTCGGCGCCAGCAAAGAGAGCGCGACGCTGGCGGCCGAATCCGGCTGGGCCTTCGTGTTCGCCGCGCATCTGAACGGCAATCCGCAGGATATCCGCGAGGCGCTGGCGCACTACACCGCACTGAGCGGTGGCCGCAAGGCGCTGCTGGCGGTGGCGGCGATCGCGGCGCCAAACGCGGAACAGGCCGCGGCGCTGGCGGCGGATATTCAGCAATACCGCGTGCACGTCGCCGGTGAGCAGAGCGTGACCGTCGGCAGCCTGGCCCAGGCGGAGAGTTTCGTGCAGCAGGCCGGCGCCACCGACTACCGCATCGAACCCCGAGAAAGCCATATCCTGCTCGGCACTGCGCCGCAGGTGCATCAGCAACTGGCGCAGCTGCAGCAGCGCTACGGCGTGGACGAGTTCATCATCGACACGCCGATCGGCGAACCGAGCGCCCGGCTCACCTCACTGCAGTTGCTGGCGGAGGAGAGCCTGACACCGGCCTAGTTGATCGCCGCGCTGGCCCGCATGGCGTCGGCCAGATCCTGCGCCAGCGGCGCCAGCTGCGCCGGCACGACGTTGGCCAGGCTGACGCGGATCGCAGAGTCGCCCTTCAGGCGGAAAGGTTCACCGCCCTGCACCAGCCACCCCCGTTGCGCCATCAGCTGCGCGGCGGCGGTTTCCGACCGCACCGGCAACCACAGATGCAGCCCTTCACCCACCGCCAGCGCCGTGTGATTCAGCGCGTTGAGCCGTCGCACCAGCTCATCCCTTCTGGCTTGATACGCCTGTTGCGCCCGCTGCAGCTGCCCCTCCTGCAAGGCCTGCCCCCACAGTCTGGCGGCAATCTGCTGCAAGATATGGCTGACCCAGCGTTCGCTGATGTACTGATCGGCGCGCATCGCCTGCAGCAACATCGGGTTGCCGCAGGCCAGCGCGATGCGCAGATCCGGGCTGAGAAACTTGCTCAGCGACAGCACGTACAGGCCGCGATCGCCGTCGAACGGCAGATGCAGCGGCTGCTGCGACAGCGGCCCCCAGAAATCGTCGACGATCGCCAGACACTGCGGATTTTCGCTGAGAAAATGCCGCCACTGCTGCGCGCGTTGCGCAGAGAGCGAGGCGCCGGTCGGATTGTGGGCGCGCGGCGTCAGGATCACCGCGCCCGCCGCTCCGCTTTCCGGCAACCGGCACCCCTGTTCATCCATCGCCAGCGGCAGCGGCCGCAAACGCAGGTGGCGCAGCAGCGTCAATAGCGGCGGCCAGCAGGGATCTTCCACCCACACCGCCGCGCCCGGCTGCATATGGCAGCGCAGCGCCTTTTCCATCGCGTCCAGCGCGCCGGAGAATACCGCAGGCTCCCCCAGGCTAACGCCCTGGCGGCCGAGCCACTCGCGCCCCAGGCCGGTCAGCACCGGGAGATCGCCGCTGATGTCATAGCCGTTTTGTTGCGGGAATCCCTCCGCCGCGCCCAGCGCCAACGCCGGCAACAGGGCGGCATCCAGATTGCCGCTGGCCAGATCGCACATTCCCGCCGGCACCTGGCGCGGCGTATAGGCCGCACTCACCGCCGCCAGCGGCGGTTCCAGCACCACCGTTCCCGCCCGCCCACGCGTCGCCACCAGACCGGCATCGCGCAATCGGGCGTATGCGCTGGCGACGGTATTCGCATTGACCTCCAGCTCAGCCGCCAGCTGGCGTACCGGTGGCAGCAGCTCACCCGGCCGCAGCGTGCCGCCTTTGATGCGTGCGGCGATCTGCTCGGCAATCTGGACAGCGCCGCCGCCTTTTGCATACAATGAAGTCATACATAAATCCTTTTGCACTAGTTCAAACAAGGTTAGCAGCTTCCGCGGCCAAAAGTAAGGGGTTCCATGGATAAACATTACGTGCTCGACATTCAGTATGCAGGAAAAGCCTTTGCCCGCCTGGAGATGTTCACCCCCTGGGCCGCCGATCAGCTGGAGCAGGCCTGCGCGCTGTTCCCGGCTGCGCAGGGTTATCAGGTGCAGCTCAGCCAGGTCAGCGAACGCCGTATCGTCTACCAGAGCGGCGCGCAAGGCATCACCGTGCTGGGCGAGTCGCTGGCGCTGACGCCGTTCACCCACGCTCACGAGGTTAAACAATGAAAAAAGCCGTCGCCATTCGACACGTCAATTTTGAAAACCTGGGCATCCTCGGTTCCCTGCTCTCGCTGCGTGGCTATCAGATCGACTATTACGATGCCGGCCGCGATGATATTCGTGCTATCAATAATGAAGAGACCGATCTGTTGGTGGTGCTCGGCGGGCCGATCAGCGCTGCCCAGCACTTTTCCGGCGCGCTGCGCTATGATTTTCTCGACCATGAATTGGCGCTGGTCAAACAGCGCCTGGCGCAGCGGCGGCCGACCCTCGGGGTGTGTCTCGGCGCTCAGGTGATCGCCCAGGCGCTGGGCGCCGACGTGATCTCGCTCGGCGTCAAAGAGATCGGCTTCGCCCCGCTGACCACGCTAGCGGCGGAAGACGACTCGCCGCTGGCGCCGCTGGCCGATACGCCGGTGCTGCATTGGCACGGCGATATGTTCACGATCCCGGAGGGCGCCCGCTGCCTGGCCGGCACGGCGGTTTGTCCGCATCAGGCCTTCGACTATCAGGGGTTTGCGCTCGGCCTGCAGTTCCATCTGGAGGCGGATCATCGCGATATCGAACGCTGGCTGATTGGCCATGCCTGCGAGCTGGAACTGGCCGGCGTCGCGCCCCAAAACCTGCGCGAACAGGCGGCGCGCCACGGCACACAGCTGGAACAGCGTGCGCGGCAGGTGTTCGCCCGCTGGCTGGATAATAACGAACCAAGGATGTAACTCATGCAACAGACTTCACCCTTACGGTCACCGTCCATCGACGTGATCAGCATTCAATCTCAGGTGGTCTACGGCAGCGTCGGCAACGGTATCGCCTACCGCGCCCTGCTGAAAAAGGGGCTGGAAGCGCTGCAGGTGCCCAGCGTGCTGTTCGGCTGCCCACCCTATTACGGCAAACCGCACGGTGGCGTCATCTCCGGCGAGTGGTTCGGCGGCTTTCTCGACGATCTGATCGCCCGCGGCGTGATGAAACGCACCCGGGCGGTGATCGTCGGGTATCTGGGCGACGTGATGCAATGCCATATTCTGGCCAACTGGCTGCAGCGGGTGCGCGCCCTCAATCCGCAGATAAAGATCTATATCGATCCGGTGATGGGCGATTACGGCGAAGGGATCTACGTAGATGAGCGCATCGTCAACTGCTATCGCTCGCCGTTCCTGCGGCTGGCCAACGGCCTGACGCCGAACGGTTTCGAACTGGAGCAGCTGTGCGGCCGCTCTTTGAGCAGCCGGGAGCAGACGCAACACGCCGCGCAGGCGCTGTTGAACGACACCACCGAATGGGTGCTGGTCACCAGCGCGCCGGGCGTGGCACAGCACGAAGACGAAGTGGGTTTAATGCTGGTCACCCGGCAGGAAGCGCAGTGCTTTACCCATCCGAAGGTCAAATCGGCGGTCAAAGGCACCGGCGATCTGTTCACCGCACTGCTGGTGAGCCATCTGCTGCACGGCACCGCGCTCGACGCAGCAGTGGTTGCCGCCGGCGGCGAAGTGTGCGACGTGCTGGCCGAAGCGGCGCATTTCGGTTGGGAAGAGATCGGCAGCCTGCGGGCGTTAACCTAAACCCTGACCTGGGGCAGCCTGCTGCCCCGCCTCATCCGTCTTGATTGCTCACCGTGGCAATCATTCCGCTGCGAATTTTATTTATTACTCCGTCAATGATGCGCACAGTAATGATAAATTAATTCACTATATATAAAAGATTAAACAACTAATGATTAGAACCATTTAAAATCATAACCACACTCAACACATTGATTTATTAAAATTAAAGCCAATAAGAAAATAAAAACCGCAAAAAACATTCTGTTTTTTTGATTTCTTAAACTATTCCTCCTCTTTTACAACGCCGTGATTTTATTGATTATCTGTTATGCAAGAATAAACACTTAATTTATTTTTATGTATGTGTTGCTTTTTCAAGCGCCATTGCTATTGTTGAATGTGAGTAAAACGCGGCGACAAAGCGATTCACCACCTCCTTTTTATACCATCCTGCGTATAAGGATCTGACTATGCCTATTAAAAAGTATGTCATTCTTGATAGCGCGCCCAAAGCTGTCGGCAATTCCGATTTTATTCTATTAGGGTTAAAGAACGAAGGTTTTGCCAGAGGTTGCCCGATGTTATTTGGCGGCACCGCCGATGCTAAAGATGGCCCGGTCGATGGAAAAAACTTTGCGTTGAATGTAATAAAAAGAGAAACCTGGGAAGAAACCAATCAAAATATCGGCGTGGAACAGGTGGTAAGATATCAGGTTTACCCCAATGACATCAGCGTTTATACCAGTAAAGACTTCACTTTCACCGGGAAAGTGGCCATTGGCGGTGAGTTTGCCTGGATTCGGAAAGTGAGCAAAGGCAAAATAAAAACCTATTTTAAAAACAAACCCGCTGCCACTAAAGACATGTTTGCTCAAGAGCTTTATGCAATGACGCTGGATGTCGATATTGAACCCACCGATGCGGAATTCGAACAGTATTTATCTTCAGATTGCCTGAGCGCCATTTACGCTTACTGTAAAGAAACCTGCAAATAACGCCTGTTAAAAACGATGGGCACGCCATGATGATGGCGTGCATCTCTGGCAATGCCATTAATTTATTGGTGCCGATATTATGCTCGCAAAAGATTATACGTCAGATGAGAAACGCATCGTAAAAAACGTTATCGACCAATACGAGAACAGCGGCGTATTTCTTATCGAGCCAGGCGATCCGGTTTTAACCGAATTTTATGATATTCAATTAAAACTGGCCGGCGTCACCGCCGCCGCCGCACCGCAATTCACCCAGCTCTGGCAGCAGACGAAACGCGTCAAACGGGTCGCAGGCCGGATGAGCGAGGCCAACACCAGCGGCGCTCAGCCGGTGTACAGCATCGTCAGGCTGGATTCCACCGACGGTAAACGTTATCAAACCGACGCCATCGGCTCTCTGCCGGTTCAGGCGACCAATGTGACGCAAACCCTCGGCCTGTTCGACGGCGGCGCCGATAACGTCGGCAAGGTGGAATACAAAAGCGACTACGTTTACACGGCGGACTGCACCATCGGTGCCAGCGGTGACTATCCGCAAAGCCAGACCGGCGGCAGCTTTCCGGTTACGGTGATCTATACCTTCGCGCAAACGGTCGGCCAGCAAACCGTTTACGGCGCCGAAATCGTCACGACGCAAAGCTACCCGAAAGAAATGATCAACGATTCCCCGAGGAATCTGTATAACCAGCGCATGATCAAGATTTGCCTGACGCGTGACGATGGCGACTGTGATTATCGCACCGGCTACGATCAGGACGGCACGGTTAAAGTGCCGATAAAAGGCAACATCACCTATTTTGGCAATATTGATCTCAGCAATGGCAAGCCGGTCAACGCCAGCAATACCATTTATCTTATCCGCACCCGTGCCGGCGGCGATCCGATCACCCCTTACGGCGGCTATAATATTTTTAATTCTGCCGCAACCCGAATCAGCGGAAATAACATCACCTGGGATCTTGACTGGCTGAAATTCAACCGCGTCGATTTTGAATCCGGTGAGATGGTTTATTACGTTTTTAAAATTACGCTTGATGTCGAAGGCCGCAGCATCGCCGCCTTTATTACTAACGCGCCCAAAGAAAGCGATCCGGATCGCCGCCTGCTCAATACCGTACAAATCAAACCGATGCAGATTATTTATGGCTGCCTGGCAGAGGATACGTTGATTTTAATGCAGGATGGGACAGAAAAGCCGATAAATGCCCTCACGGCAGATGAATTCGTTATTTGCGGCAATAACTACCCCAGACGCATTGAGAATATCACCACGGGGCAGGAGCAGCATTACATTGACATTACCGCCCGCGACCAGGCGGCACGTGAATATCGCATAAAAGCCAGCCTGGGGCACCCTTTCGTCACCGCAAACGGTATTTGTCTCGCCCGTGAATTGACCTCAGGCATGCGTCTTAAAACTCGGCACGGTGAGTGCGAAATTACCGCCCTCTCTCTCCAGTCCGGTGAGTTAACCGTCTATAACCTGCAACTCAGCGCTGACTCTCCGCTGCAAAAAACGCAATGCGCCCTCAGTACTTTTTATGCTAACGGCGTGCTGGTCGGTGACGCGCTGGTTCAACACCTCTATGAAGACGAATATCACCAACGCCCTAAAAACGTGCTGAAAACGCTGCCTGCCGAGTGGCACCAGGATTACCACAATATGATCAATGCAGCGGAAGAATAATATCATGTATGAAGGCTACCCCGACTTCCAGCGCATTATTATCTGCGATGCTCAACGTTTCGTCGCCGCGTATCGGCAAAACGACGCCTATTATTTATATCCTCAGGCGCTCAGCATTCTGGCGGCCGACCCGTTGGCTTTCTCGCTGGATATCGTGCGCAGCTACAGTACCGAAAGCCTCTACGGCTGGCTGAATTTCACCACGCAATTGCAGTTCGCCGGTGAACAAAGCCTGCAGGTATTCAAGCAACAGTATCCGGATTGTGCGGTGAAGGCGCTGCCGGTCTTGCCTGGCAGCCTGGGATTCGACGTGCCTATCGACTACCACAGCGAACTGTACGGCCGGCACTACGACACCACCTGGTATTCGGCACAGTGCAGTCAATTCATCATTCTGCTCAATGCGGCAAGCACTCAGTTGATCGAGCGCACCCTGCTCGATGAGACGATAGGCTTCAACGCGCGTCTGGACGGTTTCGTCGAAGGCGTATCGCCGCGTCTGGCCTACCGGGTGGAATTTGATGCCCGTGCGCTGATCCTGGCCCTGGCCGCCGGCGTGGAAGGTGCCCATGCCGTGGGCGATACCGGGATTGTCTTTCCCTATGACGGGCTGACCCTCTACCTCAGCCGCAACCTCACCCGCTTGCCGCTCGACATCGACCCACCGCCACCGGCTAACGATCCGGCCGGGGATCTGTTGCTCAGCCAGGCTTTGCTCGATCGGCTATACAACCTGTACGGTGCGCCGTCTGCCGGCCCCGCCGCCGGCAATGTGGCGCAGATCCTTCTGACGCCGCCCCCGCATACCGGCCGGACCCGGTGCGATCTGGCCAATGTCGCGCTGACTCAGCGGCCACTTTGCTTCACGTTGGATCCGTTCGCCGCCGCGCAGCAGATCGCCAAAGTTTCGCCCGATACCATTATTCATCGTACCACCGCACCGCCGCTGCCGGCGGGAGAGCGAGAGATCAACGTCTTTTACGCCTACCCGCTGGGGCTGCAATCCGGCGTTACGATCGATATTCAGCTGACCGTACCGCCCGGCAATATCTACCCGATCGAGCAAACGCAAACGCTGGCGCTGCGCCCCGACCGCACCTGGTTAACCTTCAAGTTTCACAACAGCGCGCTGGATGCACAGCCGTTTTTCTACCAGATCCGCGTGAATTACCCGCAAGACGGCGTTTACCGCACGTTGCCCGGCGAACAACGTCGCTGCGACGAGGATAACCTGGTACTGGATTACGCCGCGCTGCCTTGCCGCTTCCTGACCCTTTATCTCGACCCAACGTTCGCCCAGCAAAGCCGACTTGGCGGCCCCTATTACTCCGCCGACTGGCGCCAAACGTGGGCGCTCAGCGCATCGGCGCCCTATTTCAGCGCACCGATCCTGGGCGACCCGACTTTTGCCGAGGCGACCGCCTATTCGCTTTCCGGCGACGGCGCCGTCCCGTTACCCGCCCCGATCGTGCAAAACGCCACCATCGGCGCCTACAGTTTTCCGCAGTTCGGCGCACAGCAGGCGACGATCACCGTTCGGCTGCCGCCGCAGTCGCTCAGCGCCGTACTGAGTTTTCAGCCGCAGGACAGCGAGCGCACCAGCGACCGCACTTTTACGCATTCGCAGCCGAGCTTCGTCTACAAATGGAACGTCACCTCCATTTTCGCCGCCGGCTTCCGCTACAAGACTCCCACTGGCCCCTGGTCGCCTTATGTCACCGGCGACCAAACGATCGATATCAAGGGTGATACACCATGACCGACGAATTGGATCCGCAACGTACGTTGCAAAACTTCTTTCTTCTTGACCGCGCGCTGGCGTTTCACGACCAAACGCGCCCCAGCGGCTGTTACACCTACGGCAGCTATACGCCGCAGGTGGTGCAGGAAACGCCGGCCGGCAAGATCAGCTCGCTGCATTTGCTGACCAGCCCCGGCGGCGGCCTGGCGACCTTCATTGCACCGAAGCTGCCGGTCGACAGGGCTGCGATCGAGGACTATATCCGCCGCCATTTCGTCCCCGCTCCGGAAACCATCACCCTGGAGCAGGAGGAGATCCAGCAATCGCTGTGGCTGCACTTCGCGCAGCGGCCGGCTGCTGCCGCCTACAGCGTCGAATTTGAACAGTCCAAAATGGCGTTGACCCATGAGGAGTCTGGCCGGCTGGCGGGCGCGATCCAGGGAACAAAAGACCAGGTCTATTTTCTCACCCGCAGCCGATTCAGCGTCGACAGCCGCGTCAATGCCCGTTTGCAGGCCGATTGGGTCGCGTTTGTTACCCTGGCCTTCAACGAGCAGGCGCGGCAACCGGAAGCGATCGCCAGGCTGTTGAACCAACAAATCGACGCCGGCGTCGTCATTGTGCAAGCGCAGTTCGACAATGCGCCTTCAGAGCAGACGCAAGCTCGCGTTCGCCAGGCGTTGGTAAACACCGCCTCACTGCTGATCGCCAACACGCTACGCAATATCTCGTCGCCAGAACAAATCCCCAACAAGCTGAATTACCAGATCGAATACGACGACACCGTGCCCCAGCGCTATCTGCTGGAGCAGCAACGCGACATTGCCGAACTGCTGAATCGGCTGCCGGCCGACGGCATCATCTCCTTTACCGCTACGCCCCTGCCGGAACCCAGCAGGCCGGATAAGCCGATCGAGCCTCAACGCTGCACCGTCAGCCTGGGATTTGATCCGAAAGGCTTCAATATCATGGCGATAGAGTTGCGCTGGGCAGATCAACAGGCGCCGATGGCGTGGCCCAGCTTCCCGCCAGTGACGCTGGAAACGACAGCGGCGGTGAGCGATATCGCACTCAAGGTGACCTTCGCCGATTACACCAGTTTCGAGAGCCGGCTGGCGTGGCAGAACGCCATCGCGCTGACGCCGCAGGATGTGGGTTTCTATAGCCTGCTGTTCGACGCCGAGTCTCTGAAGTCCGAATTCAAAACGATCTCCGGCAGCGCCAGCTATCTCCCGGCGGGCCAGGGCAAGAAACAAAACTTCACCTTCGCCTTTTCCGCCGCGCAGTGGCAGGCCATCTGGTGGATCAACGCCCATGCCGCCGGCCTCAACGGCCGGGTGGACTATCGCTGGCAAGGGAAAACGGCGGCGCTATTCCCCAAAAACTACGACTCCGGCCCCCTGCAGGCCACCACCGGCCCCATCAAACTGCAATACCACAAGTGACATAAACAAGAGGACCGCCCTATGTTAACCACCGCTTTGCAGCAATCGATAAAAATCGACGTCACCGAGTATTTGGGCGTCAAGGAATACGCGTATACCTGCTACGGCGACAGCGACAGCAAGGATATCTTCTATGTGGTGCCGGAGATCCCGGTGTTTGCCAAACGGGATACCAATACGCCGAGCTTCATGTTTTACAAATACCGCAGCGAAGATACGCAAGGCGGCTACGCGCAATTCACCGTGCAGCTGCCGCAGCCGAATGCGGAAATGAAAGACCGCATCCGCCTGCAGCTGTATAACGGCCTTGGCAGAAAAGACGGCCCGCTGGATAAAAAATCCAAGCTCATTGTCGACTACATCAAGGCAAAACAGGCCTATGAAGCGGACCCGGAAAACAACACCAAGAAGACCGCGATGGACCAGGCGCAGAAGAATACCGGCCTGAGCGATGAACAGCTCAACCGGTTTGTCGCGCTCTACGACGGCAACAAGGGCGACGATCAATTCCTCAGCGAACTGATGCCGGCGGACGCTGCAAAAATCGAACTGATGCAGCCGCGCTACACCTCGGCGCAGGCCATGCTGATCCTCGACGGCAACGATAAGTTCTATCGCCAGATCCCAACGCCGCTGTCCCCCTCCGGCCTCGGCGACAACAATACCGTGTTCAGCCTGTCGCTGACCGGGGAAGGCGCCACGCTGTTTGAACAGGTGCTGAAAGGCACCGATAAAAACGCCAGCGTCGGCGTGCGCTTCGACCTCTCCCTGGATGCCTCCATGTCGGCGGCCAAAGTGATCGTCACCTACAACAGCGAGCAGGCCAAGTCCGTAGCGCAAACCATCAACTACCACACCTGGTCGGCCGACGAGAAAAAGATCGAGCAGGAGTTTTACGCCAAGGAAGCGATCAAGGTGGACGTGCGGATCGGGTTGACGGCGCAAGAAATGGGCATGGAACCCGCCGCCTATGATAAATGGAAGGAAAGTCTGCGGAACTGGGGGCAACAGCAGGTCGAGCAGATCCTGAGCAGCCAAACCGGCATCGACATGAGTCTCAATTTGCTGAACGACGCCGGCAGCTTCGAAAAATTCCAGTCCAAAATCTCGCAAACCCAGAGCTTCAGCCGCGAATATGAAGAGAACGCCGTGGTGTCCTCCACCATTTATCCGCAAACTCAGCTGCCGTCGATACGCTCAATCGTCGGCGAAGCCGATTTGGATCAGTACTTCAAAGAGTACGATCTCCACGACCCGTTCTATCAGTACATCCAGCCGGAGTTCTTCGTCACCGAAGACATGGCCAAGTATGACATCGCCAATATCGTGGTCACCGCGATATACGACGACGATCTCAAGAGCACGCTGACCTTTACGCCGAAGGATCCGGGGCCGAAGAAAACCGACAAATGGTTTATCAAACCCGAGCTCGGCCGCGCCTACCGTTATCATTACACCGTCAACTTCACCGGCATGCAGGCCAGACCTTACCTGTCTGGGGACATCCAGGTCAAAGACGATCTGGTGGTCACCATCAACGCGGCGCAAAGCGGCATCGTCTACGCAGATATCTCCACCCTGCTCAACCCGCTGGGCTGGGAGGTCTTCAGCCAGGTCGTGGTCAAGACCCAGTACGAAGACAAAGAGCACAGCGTGCCGCTCAAGCAATACACCCAGGTGATCAGCGACAAGAACCCGCCGGTGCCGTTTATTTATCCGATCGGCACCAACGTGGAAAAGCCGCTTTATTATTCGGCCGACTACTATGCGCTGGACGGCGACAGCCTGACCTACCTCCCGCCGGGCGTGGAAAGCAACCCGCAGCTGCCCGGCTATGGCGAAACGCGCGGCAATCAGATCCTGATCGCCAACGCCCTGCCGAAGCAGCAGAAATACACCATCATCTTCAAACCGTCGCAAAAAGACGTTTCGCTGATCACCTTCGAGATGACGGTGAACTACCCGAAATGGGACTTCTCGCAAACGCAGCCCATTGCGTTAACCGAGTTCGACACCAAGTCACTCACGCAGTACCTGACATTCAACCTGATGCAGCAAGAGAAAGGCAACGAGCCGCAGATCAGCTACACCGCCACGGTCTATTACGGCGATAACCAGGAGAAAACCGTCACCAAGCCGATCACGGGCACCAGCACCATCGTGGTCGTGACCTTCTGACGGCCGGTCTCCGCCGGAGCAAGCACGCCTTGCTCCGGCTCCCTCTCCGATGACGTGAGGTTGCCGCTATGCGCGATCAGGTAATCATGCAAGACATCTGTTTTATTCGAGCGGACCCGGATCGGCCCGTGTATTACTACTGTGCCGCCGCGCCGAGCGTGCAGGTCACCGCAGGCAATCAACCCGATGTCCAACTGCAAATTTTCAGAAACCTCAACCAACCGGACGATCTTTACTACGCCACGCTGTCGTTGCAGACCCAGTTGGCCAGTTCGCCCGACGCGGCGCAACGCGCCGCCGACGCCAGCCCGGATATACCGCGCGATGCGATCTTATTGCCGCTGCAGGCGATCGCCTGCAGCGCGACGCTGAATATCCCCGATCTTATCCCCGGGCAGACCAGCAAAACCTCGCTGAGCGACCAGCAATATTGCTACCTGTCCGCCAAACTGGACGACGACGACGATATCCTGCTGCTGGCAAGCCTGATGCGCACGCCGGCCTCGACGCCGATCGCCGTCAGTTACAAAATCGACTACCTGCAGCAACTGCCGCCGGCCACCTTCGAGCTGGAAGCCAACTGGGACCAGGTTTACCGTTACCTGCAGCGCTCGATAGGCTTTAACCTGCTGATCTTTAGCGTCGGTATCGAGCAGACATCCGCCCAGTTGATCAGCGAGAAAATCGTCACCGTCAAAGTCAGGGACACCGATCCCGACGGCCATATGGCGCAGGCGGCCGCCGAACTGACGCAGATCCTCACCAGCCAGTTCTTCACGCCGGTTATCGCCAACGAACCGCAGCAGACAAGCCCCAAAGCCGGCTTTTATCTACAACAGGTCTCGGTTGAAAACATCGATCAACGCCGCCTGAGCGGCAAGATCAGCGAAACCAACGTCGTGCAGCGTTCGCTCTATCCGCAGGCCCTGTTCGCCCAGTTGGTCAACGGCACGGACTATCAGGCCGATCGCGCGATCGTCAAACGCGATCTGCAGGATGACTTTTTCGCCTATCGCGAGGTGCGGGTCAGCCTACTGTCGGATGCGCTTGACGCCAATATCCTGCTGGTGACGGCCCGGTTGCGCTATGGCTCAAACAGCCGACAGCTGAAATTTACCCGCGACGACTTCGGGCCCAAACCGTTTAAGGAACCCAGCCTGATCGACCCGAAAACGGGAAAAATGCTGTGGCCGGTCGAGTATGACTTCACCGTGTACTTCAACCAGTCGATAGGCGGCGTGACTTCGGTCAGCTCCGGCAGCCTGCAAACGGAGATGAGCGAGGTCTTTCTGGACGTCGAGTCGCTCTACGGCCGCTATGATTTCGCGATCGAAGCGGCGCAACAGTTTGACTGGCAGCGCTATCAATCCGTGCTGGTCACGCTGCGCTATCGCCACCGGCAACAGCCGAACAGCAGCGTGTCGCGCAGCTTCCAACTTGACCAGACCAGCCCGCGAGCCCACTACCCGGTCATGCTGCCGGAGCCGGACGAATACCAATTCGACGTCGACAAAACCTACAGCGCCGCCGTCAACTCACCGCATATCTCCGCCGAGCTGCAAGAACCGACCGGTCAGGACGTCTACCTGTTCTCGACCCTGTATCGCCAGCGCGTGCTGACGCTGTCGGCCGACATGGACTGGCGCCGGGTGGAAATGGTCATCGTTTCCGCCAGCTACGCCTGCACGCCGGCGGAAACGCTGCAGCAGGTGTTTCAATTTACCGAATCCGATGCCGCCCCGCGCTGTTTCAGCGCCGATCAGCTTGATCCGGAGCAGATGAGCGTCGATCTGGATATCTGGTTTACCTATCAACCCGGCGAAGGCGGCGATCGGCCCGAAAACGTGCAGTGCTCGACCGACGCCAACGCTCTCGATCTCGCCACCCTCAGTTAACTAAGGAAACGCCATGTTATTACTCAGAGCCAAAACTGCCACCATCAACAACATCACCTTCTTCGCCGACGATTCAGACGATAACCAGTTCTGGTATCTGCCCGGTGATATCCACATTGCGCAGAAGTCGGGCGAACCGGTGTTTTCGCTGATCAAATACACCGGCGACGCCAGTGATCCGCAAGGGGGATACATCAACTTCGAGGTCAATACGGCGATCGACGAAGCGGTGTTGAACCGTGCCTTCAACGACTATCTGCGCAAACTGAACGTTGATCCCAAGAATGCCCGCAAGGCCCAGGTGCCGTATGATAAAGGCACGGTGAACTTCTTCGTGCTCGACGCGGGCGCCACCAACGGTGAGCTGATCAGCGCCCCTTGCCCCAGCCTGTTCGGCAACAACAGCGCCATTTTCAGTGCCAAGCTGACGCCGTCCCAGGCGGTGATCCTCGAAGCCGCGTTCACCCAGGCCAAGGCGCCGGCCGCCGTCGCCTATAACCTCAGCTTCACCGGCATCACGCCGGCGCTGAAGGTCGAAGTGACCGCACAGTTCGAAAGCATCTACAAAGAATTCGATCTGAAATTCGGCGCCAACATTCCCATTCCGGTTGAGACGCCGGCCAGCTTCTGGCTGGGCTTCGACAGCGTCATCAAAAAACTGCAGCAGGATCAGAAACTGGTGATCAAGGTCACCGAAAGCATGCCGGGCGACGAAGAGGCCAAAGAGAAAGAGTGGGCACTGCAGTTCGTCAAGGAAGAGATCTTGAAAAGCTTTTTCAGCGCCACGCTCAAACCTAACGACGACAGCAACCCGCAGGCGAAATCCGCCAGCGACGCCATTCTGGATTCGCTGATCGCCAGCGACAAGAAAGAAGGCGAAGAAGCCGGCAAAGGCGGCCTGTTCCCCAGCGCTTCGCTGGAGATCAAGCTGGTGCGGATCGAGGAAACCAAAAGCCTGAACTTCAACTACACCTCGTCGAAAGCCCTCAGCCAGTCCGCCGTGCCGCAAAACTTCATCGGCAGCGATATCCTGCACGCCCAGAAAACCGCGCCCTACTTTATTCAGGTCAACGTCAACGATCCGTTCTTCCAACAGCTGGATTTGACCGTGCTCGGGCCGGACAGCTTCGAGGAGTACGGTATCAAGGCCGCCACCTTCAACATCCGTTACAACAACCAGGTTTATACCGGCGCGCCTTTCACCAACGATGACGGGACATGGACCAAACGCATTGCCCGCAGCAGCGATAAGAACGAGCTGTTCCATATCACCAGCGAATTCGCGTTCAAATCCGCAGCCTCCTCGGGCTGGGAAGGCAGCAGCAGCTATCAGCCGCAGTCCAAATCGGCCTCGACCCTGCTGAACATGGATCCCGGCTCGGTGCTGTCTTTCAACGAGATCAGTATCTTCCTCGACCGCAAATTCTCGTGGGAAAACTGTAACCAGGTCATGGTGGAGCTGAGCTATCAGGACGACAAAGGAAGCCGCAAGACCAAGAAATATACCTTTACGCAAGGCGCGCACGAGAGCCAAACGTTCAAATACCGCTGTCTGACGGAGAAGCCTTGGGCGGTCAATTACACACTGATCTACTTCCTGGTTGGCGGAGAAACCGTCGAACGCAGCGGCAGCGAAAACCCGCCGGCGATCGTCATCCCCAACCTGGTTTAGGTGAGCACCATGATCGATCGCAACGCAGTGTTACCCTCGGCATGGAACGCCCTGGTCAACGCCCTGTGCAAGGAAGCGACCTATTTGCAAAACACGCTGGCCCCGGACGTCGCCCGCTTCAGCCGGACGAAGGCGACGCCCGGCGGTTTGTCCGTCGCGTTTACCACCAGCCTGCTCGGTTATAACGGCAGCCCGCTGGAGTTCACCGTGTCGTCGGCCAAACCGCAGGGGCTCGCCTGCACGCTGGATCCCTTTTTACCGCGCTATGCGCAGCGCCGCAGCGCCGGCGCCTTTGCCCGACGCTGTGAGGCGATCACCGCGGCCCCGCTCGCCGATCCCGCCAACAGCCTGGAGGCGGTGCGACGTATGCAATGTGCAAGCGTTCAGCCGCTGCGCTTCGGCGCCTGGCTGGGGCGAAAATACGCCCCGGACGCGATCAAAACCAAGGTCTACGTTGAAACCCCCGCGGACATGGCGGCCGCGCCCGATGGCTTGCAGGGGCCGCTCACCGCCGAGGCCCGCCGCGCGGCGGGATTGACGCTGCTGATGGTGGGGTATTACCCGGAATCTGCCGACTCTCCGCGCGAATATTACTACCAGTGGCACAGTGCGCGGATCACGCGTGACGATATCCTCGCCGTCATGCGGCTGTTCGAGGGAGAAAGCCGTTTTTCCGCCCTGATGCCGCTGCTGGACCGCGCGCTGCGGCAGCAGGACAGGCGGGACTTCCCCCCGACCACCTACGGATTCAGTCTGGGATACGCGCCGGACGGCAATCTGGAGAGTTTTACGCTGTTCGCCATGGCGGCAAGTTTTTTCGGCGACAACCGCCGCGTTTTCGACGGCATCACCGCGCTGCTGGCGCCCGATGGCCAAGCCATGCCGCTGCTTAACCGCGCGGTGAGCGAACAGGTTCCGTTGCAGTACAACGTCGTCGGCTTTTCCTGCGATCGCCAGGGCAATCACAGCGTCAGCTGCACGTTCAGCCCGCAAAACGCGCATTTCGAAATCCTGCCATGCAAAGCGCGCGAAACGGCACCGCTTGTGCCATTGCCGTTGGCGGAGCTGTTGGCGCAGCAGTGTGCCAGCGGCGCCTTTCCCTCTCATGTCAGAACGCCGGATGGCCGCTGGCACAAGGATGAAAATGCTTTTGTCACCGCCCAGGTGCTGCGCACGCTGGATTATACCGCCCAGACCGCGCCCCATATCGAGCTGGCGCTCGACTTTTTGCTCGGTTGCGAGAGCCGCCCGCACCACTTCCATTTTTGGCCTGCCGGCAAGCACCCCGCCTGGATGGCGGGCCAGCGGATCGACGCTGACATCGACGATACCGCCATTATCACTGAGCTCTTGTATCGATTTCATCGGCGCTCGTTGGCGCAAGCCAGACAGACGCTGGCGCAGATGCAGGCTTATCAGGTACAGCGCGTCGAACGGCGGCTGAAGACGACGCCCTATCCCTGGGCCGAGTGTTACGCCTTTCACACCTGGATGAAAGACGACGGCGACATCACGCAACTGGACTGCTGCGTGAATACCAACGCGCTGATTTTAATCCATACGTTGACCGCCGCTCACGGCAGCCCGCCGCCGGCCTATCCGCGCATTATCCAAATGCTGAATCAGGCGGTGAGCTGGAGCGACGGCGATTACAACCGCCTCAACGCGTTAACGCCCTATTATGCCCACCCGCATGAGTGGCTAAGTACGCTGGAATACGCCAGGCGGCAAGGGGTGCCGCAGCTTGCACCGGCGATCAATGCGCTGGCCGCCTGGCGCTTGCCGGCGACCAACGACGAAAGCCCGCTCTATCGCCGTCACGACGGTCATTTTCTTTGGACTTCCGCCTGCCTGAACCAGTTCAGACATCTGGCACGCCTTTCTTCCCTGGAGGATCGCTATGAACATCTTTCTCAATGATCTGGTGACGCTGAACAAGGTCATTTTGGACAACGCGCGCGAACAGTTTCCCGACGCCGAAGCCCCCCGTCTGCGCTACCGCGCCGCGCCCGCGCCGGTGGCCGACGAACTGCAGGCCGATGTTTGTACCGAAGTCGTCTCGGGAGAGACGCGCTATCGCATCGCCACCAGCAGTGACGGTACGCGCTGGCATATGACGGTGGATTTCGCGCTCAGCCGCGCCGTTCAGCAGGTGCCCTACGTGGTGCTGACCTTCAGCACTTTCGGCAAGGTTGAAGAAATGATCTTCGAACAGGTTTTGCTGGACGTCCCGCCGACCCGCTACCGCGCCCAGCTCGACCTGGACCGCCTGGAACAGCGTGACGCGCTGCTGCGAGCGCTGTCGGATTATGACTCGCAAACCACGCTGGTGGTCGCCATCGTCACCGATAACGGGCTCCTCAACACCATCACCTCGCCGAAAGTCTTCTACTTCGCCGAGAACTACTATCCCTATATCTATCAGGGCATCCTGCCGCCGCCGCCGCGCCTGCAGCTGATCCTCACGCCGCTGGCCTTCGGGCATCTGTGGTACAACTACTATCAGGACTATGTACGAAAAAACTATCTTTATTACCTGCCTGATACTTTCCTGCTGGCGACCAACGCCGCCGACGACGACAAACCGATGCTGTCTATCTCGTTTTCTGCAGCGCCGCACGCAACCTCGCTCAACGATGTCGAGGTGACGTTCGACTATTTCCTGTCACCCAAGGTCAATCAGGCGCGCATCGGCGACGCCACCGCACAGTTCACGCAGATGCAACCGGACGGCAAGCTGGCACCGTTCGCCAACGCGGACACCCTGACGCTGCTGCTGGGGCTGCCGGACGGCAAAACGGAGGAAAAAAACGCGCTGATCAATCTGCAGAGCGGTATCGTGGATTCATTCACGCTGCCCGCCAGCCAATTTGGATTGATTTGGGATGCCTTCTTCGATCGGTCGCCGCAAAACCTGCTGCTCAAGGGATATCTGGCGGTGCAGTTCACCGGCTTCAACCCGGATAATCTGCCCGTGGCGCTGGCGCTGGACGCCAAATACCAGAACAGGCTGCCGGATTTCATCAAGCAATCCGCACCGGCGGACATCAATAAGACCGTGGAATTCCGCAGCGATGCCGGCGCCTACGATCCCGCCGGGCCGCGGCCGATCAAGCGCATGCTGGTCAGCATCGACAATCAGACCATTGAGCTGGACAAGGAGCACCCCGTTCAATCGGTTAACGTGAAGATTTCCGTGCTGGAACTGATCCTGCATCCGGACAAGAAGCTGGTGTATCACTACGATTTGCAGATTATCTACGTCGACGGCGGCAAAAAGTCCTCCTACGACAATACGTCCAGCTTCGAGATTATTTACGTCCCCTGAACGGGGAGAGAATGGCGGCGCGGCCGGGCGGCATCCAGCCCGACGCGCCGGAACAGAGGATCAGCGTTTTTTCTTTTTGTTGAAATCCAGCTCGAAGGCGAACACCGCGCTCTGGATTTTGCGCTCCATCGCCAGCCCCAGCTTGAGGAAGCGGCATGACAGGCGCGAGAAGTGTACCACCTGATCGTTGTCGTCAGTTTCCTGATCGTCGTTGACCACCACCAGCTCCATGTTGACCTTGAAGCTGCCGTAGCTGCCCAGATCCAGCAGCGCTTTCTTGAACTGCAAACCCGGCTGGAAGAATTCCGGCAGCGGGCCGTCGAAGCGCAAACCGACGCCGCCGGCGGACAGATCGTGGATCCGCAGCTCATAAGGCGTACCGTCCGGGTATTCGCCGGTGCAGAAGAATTGACGCCAGTGCGGCGTGGTGATGCGGAACTGGCGACGGCGCTGAATGTAAACCAGCTCCTGCGGCAGACGGGTCGAGCAGGCCTGGACGCCCTGATGTTCGGTCAGCTCCGCCTGGCCGACGGAAAACTCGATTTTGGCGTCGTTGCTTTCAATCACGATGGTGCAGGCGCCGTCGATGGCGCTCGCGGCTTCCTCACCGCTAAACACGATATTGTCCGGCCCGACGCTCAATAACAGACTTTGAAACCGGTGCTGCTGATTTTCTACGCGCAGCGGCGTGCGTTGTTTGCAAATTTCACGCAGAATCGCCAGAACTTCAAAACGCTCCCGTTTGATAAACAGTCCGTTATCGCTGTGCTCCACACGTCTCTCCTGACTTTTTTTCTAATGACGTCTTACGTATTCCTTACGGTTATCATCTCTGGGAATATTCCTAAAGTCAAATTTGCCAGCGTTGCCAGGCCTGCGGCAACAGGCGCGCGAAACGTTTCGCCCACGCCTGCTGCCCGCGTTCGTCGGCGATCAGATCCTGGCGAATTTCGATGCCGACATAAGGCAAACCGCGGCGTTCCGCATGAACCGGCAACGTATAGTCGGTGGCGTCCGTCATCGCATAAGGTTCGTTGATGCCCACCTGCAAATCCCCCTCTTCACGCAGCAGCTCGGCCAGCAGATGGGCAAACTCCGGGTAGCGGTTAAACAACAGCCCCACCTGCCAGGGGCGCGATTCCCCCTTGAACACCGGCGTAAAGCTGTGCATGGCGATCACCGCCGTCGGCAGTTCACGCAGTTGGCGTTGCCCCAAATGATCGTCAATGGCGTGGTGATACGGCAAAAACACCTCGCGCTCGCGCGCCAGCGCGTGCTCGGCGTCGATACCGATATTGCCGGGGATCGGCGTCAGCTCGGACAAGTGCGGGATCGAGCTGGCGATGCCGGGCGCCCGGTTGCAGTCGATCACCAACCGCGAATAGCGCTGATGGATCAGCGTCGCGTCCAGCTGGCGGCTCAGATGGCGCGACACGCTCAGCGCGCCGATATCCCAGCCGATGTGGCGTTCGATCTCCCCGGGCGGTAAGCCGAGATCGCCGAGGGATTGCGGTATCGCCTTGCCGGCGTGATCGCACAGCAGCAAAAATGGCGCTTTGCCATGCGGGATTTCAACGGCGGCGGCAGAGGGTTCATCGGCGGACAATAACGGCGGGATAAACGAGTGAGGCATGCAAGGCTCCGGCGGTGGAAAGCAAAACGTTTATCGTAGCGCTATCCCGTCGCCGGCCCCAAGGTCGTGCTTAGATCAAAAAGGCATGAGTCAGACTACAATCATGCCGTCTCGGCTGGCTGTGGCTGGTGCACCGCGATATAACGCTGATAGCGCGACGGCTTGAGCCGCGTGGTGTCCACCAGCACCAGCCCATCGATGCAGTTGTTGAACGCCGGATCGGTGCCGAAGTCGATAAACTGCACCCCGCCCGGCTCGCACAGCTCGGTGTACTGTTTGTAGAGCGTCGGGATCGAACAGCCGATGTTGCTGAGCAGGCTCTTCAGCCGCACCAGATCTTCCTGGTAGTTGTCCCCGGCAAACTGCGCCAGCACCTGCGGCAGCGACGCCGGATAAGGCCGGCGCGACTGCGCGAAGGCATGATCCGGCGAGAAGTAGAGCCGATAGAAGGCGATCAGCAGATCGCGCGCCGCCAGCGGCATGCCGCCGGAGATCGACACCGGGCCGAACAGATAACGGTACTGCGGGTATTTCGACAGGTAGGCGCCGATGCCCAGCCACAAATAGTCCAGCCCGCGTTTGCCCCAATAGGCGGGCTGAATGAAGCTGCGCCCCAGCTCGATGCCCTGCGCCAGGATCGGTTCCATATCGCGGTCGTAGTGGAACAGGCTATTGCTGTAGATGCTTTCCAGCCCTTTGCGTTCGATTTGTTCGGCGGTGGGGATAAAGCGATAGGCGCCGACGATCTCCAGCTCCTCCTCATCCCACAGCACCAGGTGATAATAGTCGTCGTCGTAGCTGTCCAGATCGCGGCGGCGGCCGGAGCCTTCCCCTACCGCACGGAAGGCGATCTCGCGCAGGCGCCCCAGCTCACGCAGGATCGGCGTGCGTGCTTCATCGTGGCGGCGGTAGAGGTAGATGGTTTTACCGTCCGGCGTCACCCCCAAGCGTTCGCAGTTCGCCAGCGCTTTTTTCAGCTCCAAACGCTCTTCCGGCAGCGCGATCGGCGATTCGCTGGCGAACAGCCCCGGCTTGCCCTGGCCCAGGCGATACACATGGCGGCGAAAACGCTCCGCCAGATCCTTGGCGCTGGTGTGACCGTCATGCCAGTTGGCGAACGGCACGCGGCCGCCGATGCGGATCTTGATGCGCCCGCCCCGCTGCTGGAACATTTCGCGCACCAGCAACAGCGTCGACAGCGGCCGGTAGACCAGCGAGGTAAAGTAGAACAGGTTGCTGTTGCGCGCGCTGATATGAATAGGCACGATCGGCGCGCGCGCCTTGGCGGCCAGACGCAGAAAGCCGGTATGCCAGTGGCCGTCGCGGATGCCCTTCGGGCTCATACGCGACACTTCGCCGGCCGGGAACAGGATCAGCGCGCCCTGATTGTCCAACTGCTGCTGCATGCCTTCAATCTGCTTGCGGCTGGTTTTATAAGCGACGTTATCCACCGGCACGAACAGGTTGCGCAGCGGTTCGATGTAGGTCAGCAGCTGGCTGGCCACCACTTTCACATCCGGGCGCACCGCCGCGACGGCGCGCAGCAGCACCAGGCCGTCGAGCGAACCGATCGGGTGATTGGCCACGAGCACCACCGGCCCCTGGCTCGGAATGTTTTCCAGATCGCCGTCCACCAGCTCGCAGCTGAGGTTGAAGTAGTCCACCACCTGCTCGATCAGATCAAGCCCTTTCAGGTGGGGATAGTCGGCGGCGAACTGTTTGAATTCTTTTTCGAAGAGAAGGGTTCTTAGCAGGCTGCGCTGCCAGGCAGGGGTATTGCGGTGTGGAAATGCATCTTGCAACAGAGAATCCAGGCTGAACATCGCGTTATCTCCTGACGTAGTCGCTGCAAACTTAAGCCAGAGCCGTGACTCTGACGTGTCAGTTACATGACAATAAAATGAATCCATCGACTATCAGGTATAGCAAAGTAATGGCGATTTGGGAGCGAAAGACGCATTTTCGCCCCCATTGCCCCTCACATCGGCGCCAGCAACGCTTCGATGCGGCGGTTCACCGCTTCTCGCAGGCGCAGCAGCGGCCCGGCCTGGTGCGGATAACGCTTGAAGGTGATGCGCATGCCCAGCTCGCGTTCGATCAGCGTCTCCACCGTCGCCCGGTCGGTCAGACTCTCCAGCAGCTGCAGCGCACGCATGTCCTGCAGCCCCTGGTGCAGCACCCGCAGGCGCAGCGACTCCACCGGCTGCAGATCCTCGCCCGGATAGACCACGAACGGATCGCCGGAGGGAAACGCATGGCCGCTGTCGGTCACCGCGTACGGATTGATGCGCTCGCGCGAATGGGCGCTGTTATAGAAGTTGAATCCCCAATGCAGGAAGCCGGCAATGCGGTACAGATACAGCTGCACGCCCAATATGCGGTTGCGCGCCGAAGGCTGGGCGAAGAACCGATTGGCGACCTCGGTCTTCTGCACGCAGCAGTAATAGGCCCACAGGCCGGGCACCCGGTGTTCGATAAAGGGATCGATATGGTCGGTCGCGGCGACCGGGGTTTCCACCAGGCCTTGCTGATAGAAAGCGAAATCCGACAGCGCGTCGAAGGTGCGGAAGCCGTCCAGCAGCGGCCGCAGCGCGGCGGCGGCGCGCCGGTAGGCCGCCAGGTTGTCCAGCGTCGGCTCATCGGAAACATGGAACCACACCTGCCGTTCCAGCCCCCGTTCGCGGAACCAGGCGGTCAATTCGGGCAGCAGCGCCTGCAGGAAACGCTGATACGGTTCGCCCTGCGCATCGGTGTGCCAGCCGAAAAGCGGTCGCGCCTCGCCCTGCTCCTCCACCACGATCTTCGGCGCGTGCGCCGCGCCCCATTGGGTAAACAGCGGCGCGATTTCGAAGTGCTCGATGCCCTCTTCCTGCGCCAGCGCCACCCACTGCGCCAGGCGGCTGAAATCGAAGCCATACCCCTGCGCCGAACGCGTCACCCTCACCAGCTGCACCGTGGTGCGTTCGCCGCCGACGACGGTATCCAGCGGCGGCGTAAACAGCGGCGTCAGCAGCATATTGACCCCGGCGCGCACCGCACAGCGCACAAAGTGGCGCACTGCGCGCCAGTAATCCGGGCTGAACACCGCCAGACGGTAGTAATCCGCCAGGCAGTCGGTGTGCAACCACTCGGTGTGCAACAGCGTTTGCGGCGGCAACGCCGCCGGCACCAGATGCAGCGTCAGCGTGGCCTCGGCCAGCGCCTCGCCGCTCTGGGCATCCAGCAGCCGCAGGGTCAACGGAAAGTCGCCGGCCAGTTGCACATCGGCCGGCGGCGTCAGGGTCAGCCACAGGCTGCCATAATAGCGGCAGGCGGCGAAAAAACGCCGTTGCGGCAGCGGCATCAGCGGATCGGGAAATAAGCCCGACTCGGTCGTCAGGTAATTCTCGTCGGTCTCGCGATAACAGGGAAAACCGCTCGGCACCGATTGCACCTGGCGCACGCTGATATACTCCGCCAGCGGCCCGTCGAGTTGATAACACAGCTCATGGCGGGTTTCGTTGCCCGGCGTTTGCAAACAGTACACCGCCTGCCAGGAAAGCACCTCGTTATTTAACCCGCTCAGCCTTTCCTCCACGGAAATAGGCGGCACGCTGTGGCGATGAAATACTTTCTCCAGGCAATGAGTAAATACCAGAGACAGGCGCATGATGTTCGGCCCTCTTTATTTTTAATGAATAAACACGGTGAAATTCAGGCTAGCGCCTTTTATCGCCACAGACAATAGCCGGTAATAAAAATCGTTCCCATACCCTTCTTTGACTGCCGCGACCCGATTTTTTTGTTTATTTGCATCACAAAAATGAAAGAAGCTGATGCTTGCACAATAAAAATGTTTTTAATCCCCATTATGGTGCAAGGGTTATCAGTTATTCCTATACCTGCGAGGGCCGCTAAATGCCGCAATAGCAGGGAGAAAACCCATCAACAGGTTAACGAAATGTGAACAAGCCTACCTTTCACTTGGCCGTGAAAGCCTTTCGATTTTAACAACAATGAAACATTCATGCCCCATTTTTGGGCGTTCGGGGGTGTATTGACACATTGAAAGTTAAGGGATAGAAAGAATTTACGTTGCGAAAAACGTTATTCGTCGCTCACCGAGGGGAAAGCAATGTCACCGATAAAAAATACCGGACGCCTGCTGGCGCACTCTATTCTTGCCAGCGCATTATTATTACCCACCCTGCTCCACGCCGCAGATAAAATAACATTGCGCTATGCCGTTTGGGACAGAAACCAATTACCTGCCGAACAGGAGATCGCCAAACGTTTTGAACAGGCCAATCCGGATATAAAAATAGAAATAGAATTAACGCCCTCTGCGCAATATTTCGTTAAATTGGATTCCGCTGCCGCCGGCGGCGTGGCGCCGGATATATTCTGGATCAATATGCCTTATTTTGTGCAATATGCCAAAAACGGCATTATGGAACCGCTGGCGCCTTATATTAAGGACAGCGGCCTTCAGTTGGACGACGTGGTCGCCAGTTCGGTGAAAGCCTACCAGTACGACGGCCAACAGATGGCCATTCCGCGCGACGTCGACTCCATCGCCGTGTGGTACAACAAAAAACTGTTCGATCAGGCCGGCGTCAGCTACCCCACCAGCGACTGGAGCTGGGACGATCTGAAAAACAAAGCCACCGCCCTGAAAAGCGGGCTGAAAGGCGCCGCCTTCCCGCTGGTGATGGATCTCAGCATCGACGGCCAGGACAGCTATATGAACCTGCTGTTCCAAAACGGCAATCACATCGTACCGAAAGACGGCCAACCCACCGACATCGCCAACGACAAATCCATCTGGGTCTACCAGCAGCTGCAGGGCATGATGAAAGACGGCCTGATGCCGAGCGCCCAGCAAATGAGCGAAGTCAAAACCGAGAACATCTTCCAGTCCAACCGCGCCGCGATGGTCTATGCCGGTTCCTGGCTGGCGGCGCCGTTCGCCAACAACCCGCTGATCAACGATCACATCGGCGTGGTAATGATGCCGAAAATTGAACGCCAGTCCGGCGTAGCGCACAGCCTGGCCTTCGCCATGTCGGCCCAAAGCGCCCACAAACAGGCCGCCTGGAAATATATCGCCTTCATGAGCAGCGAAGCCTCGCAGGCGGAGCTGGCCAAGGTGGTGATCCCGGCCAACAAGACGGCGGCCAAGGTCTGGGCGCAGCAGATCCAGAAAGTCGACGTCTCGCCTTATATCCAGACCCTTGAAGTGACCCAGGCTTACCCAACCGCCGGCACTAATACGCCGAAATGGCAGAACATGTGGATCGCCAGCCTGAAGAAAATCTTTATGGGCGCGGACGCCAAGCAGGAAATGGACAAGTCGGTCAAGAAGATCGCGCGCGTCATGGAGCAGTAATCGCCCCGCCGCGGCGCGCTACCCCGAGTGTGCGCCGCGGTGGACCCACGCTGAAAGTGATAGGTGAGGAATGGCAACATGTCGCTGGCAGAAACGGCTACGGTCACCCTGAAATCATCCCGGCGCACCGCCCGCCCCGCGCTCAATCGGCTCGAACGCGCCGAACGCTTCTGGGGCTGGGTGATGATCCTGCCGCTGCTGTTAGGGGTCACGGTGTTTTACCTGATCCCCTTTTTGCAGAACATTTTTTACAGCTTTACCGATCTGAACCAGTTCATGCGCTGGAGCAGCATCAGCGTCGATAACTATCTCAACCTGTTCGAAGACGACGACTTCTACACCGCCGCCGCCAACACCCTGTTCTACGTGGTGGTGTGCGTACCGATCAGCCTGAGCCTGTCGCTGCTGTTGGCGATCGGCCTCAACCAGAACATCCGTGGCAAAGGCCTGCTGCGCACCCTGCTGTTCCTGCCGGCGGTCACCATGCCCGCGGCGGTGGCCATGGTGTGGCAATGGCTGTTCAACAAGGATTTCGGCCTGATCAACCAGGCGCTGGGCCTGCTGCACATTGCGCCGGTCGCCTGGCTGTCCGATCCGGACGTGGTGCGCATCAGCGTGTCCATCATCATCATCTGGTCGTCGCTGGCGCTGAAGATCATCATTTTGCTGGCCGGGCTGCAGAGTATTCCGCGCCAGCTGTACGAGGCGGCGGATATCGACGGCATCGGCACCCTGCGGCGCTTCTTCTGCATCACGCTGCCGATGATGGTGCCGACGCTGTTCTTCGTGTCGGTGATGAGCTTTATCGAGATCCTGCAAATCTTCGACGTGGTGTTCCTGATGTTCGACCGCGCGCTGGTGGAAAACGACGTGATGACCGTCACCAACCTGTTCTACAAGTACGCGTTTTACCTGCAGGAAAAAGGCTACGCCTCCGCCATCACCGTGGTGCTGTTCGCCGTCACGCTGGTGATCACCCTGATTCAAATGGCGATCGGCAAGCGCCTGAAAGTCAGCTGAGGAGCTGCACATGAACGCAAGCAAGAAAACGCTGGTGTACCTGTTTATGGGGCTGGCGGCGCTGGCCTCGGTCGTGCCCTTTATCTGGATGCTGGTGACCTCGCTGAAAACCCAGGCCGAGAGCATCCAGATCCCGCTGACGCTGCTGCCGGCGCACCCCAGCCTGCAGGCCTACGGCCGGGTGATGCACGAAATCCCGTTCGCCGGTTTTTATCTCAACTCGCTGCTGGCGACCTTCTTCACCGTCACCCTGCAGATGGCGATCGCCACCCTGGCCGCCTATGGCTTCTCGCGCCTGCATTTTCGCGGCCGCGACGCGGTGTTCCTGGTGTGCGTGTCGATCCTGATGGTGCCCGGCCAGGCGTTTCTGATCCCGCAATTTCTGGTGGTACAGAAGTTGGGGCTGGTCAACAGCATCACCGGGCTGGTGCTGCCGGGCATTTTCAGCGTCTACGCCACCTTCCTGCTGCGCCAGTTCTTTCTGGCGGTGCCGAAGGAGATGGAAGAAGCGGCCTTGATCGACGGCTACAGCTACTTCGCCATCTTCTGGCGCATCATGCTGCCGCTGATCCGGCCGGGCATTATCGCCTGCGTCATCATCAACGGCCTGTGGAGCTGGAACAACCTGATGTGGCCGCTGATCGTCAATACCACCACCGAGAAGCTGACGCTGCCGGTTGGCCTCGCCTCGCTCTCCAGCCGCGCCGGGGTGGAATACCCGTTGCTGATGGCCGGGGCGCTGATGGCGGTGATCCCGATGCTGATGCTGTTCATTATTTTCCAACGCTATTTCATCCAGGGCATCGCCAGCGCCGGGGTGAAAGGCTAACGCGCAGACAAGGTAAATGACATGGCCGGAATTCAGTTAAACAGCGTTAAAAAAGTCTACCCCAACGGTTTCCACGCGCTGCACGGCGTCAATCTGGACATTGAGGACGGGGAATTTATGGTGTTCGTCGGCCCGTCCGGCTGCGCCAAATCCACCCTGCTGCGGATGATCGCCGGGCTGGAGAGCGTCAGCGAGGGGCAGATCCTGATCCACGATCGCTGCGTCAACGACAGCATGCCGAAGGATCGCGGCGTCGCCATGGTGTTCCAGAACTATGCGCTGTACCCGCACATGACGGTGTACAAGAACATGGCGTTCGGCCTGATCGGCAAAGAGAGCAAGGCCGAGATCGACCGCCGGGTGCGCGACGCGGCGGAAAAGCTGGAGATCACCAACCTGCTGCAGCGCAAGCCGGGCCAGCTCTCGGGCGGCCAGTGCCAGCGGGTGGCGGTCGGCCGCGCCATCGTGCGCAAACCCAAAGTGTTCCTGTTCGATGAGCCGCTGTCCAACCTCGACGCCAAGCTGCGAGTGTCGATGCGCGTGCAGCTGATCGAACTGCACAATCAGCTGAAGCAGGAAGGCGCCGCCGCCACCATGGTGTACGTCACCCACGATCAGGTCGAAGCGATGACCATGGGCGATCGCATTTGCGTGATGAACCGCGGCGCCATCATGCAGGTGGATAAACCGATCAACCTGTACCACCACCCCGCCAACCGTTTCGTCGCCGAGTTTATCGGCAGCCCGTCGATGAACCTGCACGATCTGGCGATCGTGCGCGACGGCCAAACGGTGCGGCTGCGCATCGGCCTGCAGCACCCGCTCGAGCTGCCGCCGGCGCTGCAGCGGCAGTTGACGGACTATCCGCATGCGCGGGTGTGCCTCGGTATCCGGCCGGAGTCCCTGCGGCTGTGCGCGCCCGGCAGCGCCAACTGCTTCCCGGCGCAGATCGTCACCATCGAGCGCATGGGCAACGAAGAGCTGCTGCACTGTGAACTGGCCGACCTGCGCTTCGTGCTGCGCATGGCGTCGCTGCCGGACTGGGAGCCGCGCCTCGGCGAAAGCGTTCATCTGGCATTCGATCTGACGCGCGCACATTTGTTCGACGAGCTCAGCGGCCAAAACCTCAAATAACAACAGCGGAGTATCAGCAATGTCGTCAACACAACCCAACAACGTTGCCCAGCGCCCGGTGCAGGTACTGGTGGTCGGCGCCGGCGCGCGCGGTGAAATCTACTCGCGCTATGCGCTGGCGCACCCCGATTTGATGCAGGTGGTGGCGGTGGCGGAACCGCGCGACGCCTACCGCGAGCAGTTCGTGGCGCAGCACGCCATCGCACCGGAAAACGTCTTCACCGACTGGCGCCAGGCCGCCGATGCCGGCAAGCTGGCCGACGCGGTGCTGATCTGCACTCAGGATCAGATGCACCTGGAACCGGCGCTGGCCTTCGCCCGCCAGGGCTACGCCATGCTGCTGGAAAAGCCGCTGTCGCCGGACGCCGACGAGTGCCGCGCCATCGTCGCCGAGGTGGTGCGCCAAAAGCTGATCTTCTCGGTCGGCCACGTGCTGCGCTACACCCGCTATACCCAAAAGCTCAAGCAGCTGCTGCGCGACGGCGCGATCGGCGACATCGTCAGCCTGCAACACCTGGAGCCGGTCGGCTACTGGCATCAGGCGCACTCCTTCGTGCGCGGCAACTGGCGCAACGATCGGCAGGCCGCCTTTATGCTGCTGCAGAAATCCTGCCACGACATCGATTGGATCCGCTACGTGATGGAGCAGCCCTGCGAACAGGTCAGCTCCTTCGGCAACCTGCGCCACTTCCGCCAGGACAACCAACCGGCCGGCGCGGCGGACAACTGCCTGGATTGCGCGGTGGAGGCGTCCTGCCCCTATTCCGCCAAACGCATCTATCTGGGCGACGACCACAAGGCCACGCCTGGCTTTCTGCGCGTGTTGACGCCAGAACCCGACCAGACGACGCTGCGGGCGGCGCTGCGCGACGGGCCCTACGGCCGCTGCGTTTACCGCTGCGACAATAACGTGGTCGATCATCAGGTGGTCAACATGCAGTTCGCCGGCGGCCGCACCGCGTCGTTCACCATGACGGCCTTTACCCGCCACGAAGATCGCCACACCCGCATCTTCGGCAGCCGCGGCTGCCTGGAAGGCGACGGCCGCCATATCCGCATCACCTCGTTCCTCGACGACGGCGAAACGCATTACGACACCGACGCCGGCCAGGATCTGCACGCCATGGCCGGCCACGGCGGCGGCGACTACTACCTGATGCAGCACTTTATCGCGGCCATTCGCACCAACGATCCGAGCCAGGTGTTGGCCGGCCCGGCGGAAGCGCTGGAGAGCCACCTGATGGTGTTCGCCGCCGAACGCGCGCGCCGCGAAGCGGCGGTGATCGCCCTGAACGGAGCCTGACCATGAGCACGAGAGAGATGCGTTACGGCTTCGACATCGGCGGCACCAAGATCGAAATGGCCGCTTACGATCGCCGGCTCAATCAGGTGCTGCTTCAGCGCGTGCACACCCCAACCGGCGATTATGGCGAGTTCGTGGCCTGCATCGCCGGGCTGGTCAAGCAGGCGGACCGCGAGCTGCATACGCGCGGCAGCATCGGCATCGGCCTGCCGGGGATCACCGACCCCGTCAGCCGCCGCCAGCTGGCGGTCAACGTGCCCTGCCTGACCGGGCATTGCCTGGCGGATGATTTGACGCAGGCGCTGGCGCGGCCAATCGCCATCGAGAACGACTGCCGCTGTTTCGCGCTGTCGGAAGCCAGCACGCCGCAAACCGCCCATCTGCCGCTGGTGTTCGGCGCCATCATCGGCACCGGTGCCGGCGGTGGCCTGGTGGTGAACCGGCAATTGCACAAGGGGCGCAACGGGCTGGCGGGCGAATGGGGCCATATGCCGATCTCCGCCCAGCTGGCGCAGCGCTACGATCTGCCGCTGTTCGGCTGCAACTGCGGGCTGACCGGCTGCTTTGAACGCTACGTCTCCGGCAGCGGGCTGCTGGCGCTGAGCCGCCACTTTGCCCATCCGGCCGCCGACGTGCCGGCGCTGGTCGCCAGCTATCGCGCGGGGGATCAGCTCGCACAGTGGCTGATGACCGTCTACGTCGACATTCTGGCCAGCGCGCTGGCCGGTTTGCAGCTGCTACTGGACGTCGATGCCTTCGTGCTGGGCGGTGGGTTGTCGAACGTCGGCGAGCTGTATCGGCTGCTGCCGGCGGCGATGCGGCACTGGCTGCTGCCGGGCGTGGAACCGGCAGCGGTATTCCCGCCGGTGCACGGTGACAGCAGCGGCGTGCGTGGCGCGGCGCTATTACAGGCGGCGGCATAAAAAAACAGTGAAAGCCCGGCGGCTGTCGAATGATCGCTGCGGCTTTCGCCGCCGCAGGGCCGAATAAAGCCATCGCGAGAATTGTCGACTGAAAAATAACGAATTTGCCGTTTTCACTTTGTGTTAATACCGCTTTCGGTTACCGCTAAACCGAAAGTAAAATTAAATATAACCAACTGATAGATATAGATATTTTAAAATTAATCGATTGCATTTCAGTGTTTCGTTTGCTGTAATTCGCCACGAACAACTGAAAGCGCTCCGGTCGGTATCGCTGCGGCTTATTAAGCCGCGGTCGGGCACGGCTACAGGTAAATCAGGAGTCTGCGTTAATGATCAATACCGCAAAACGCCGGGAATTAATTATCGACCAGCTGTGCCGCGAAGGCTCGGTGCGCGTGGAACAGCTCAGCCAGCAGTTTTCGGTGTCCAGCGTCACCATCCGCAGCGATCTGCACCAGCTGGAAAAACACGGCTGCGCGGTGCGCGCTTACGGCGGCGCCATGTTGAACAAACAGTTCGCCTTCGATCGCCCGCTGCAGGACAAGGGCCGCATCAACCGCGACGTAAAACACGCCATCGCCTGCGCGGCGGCGGCGCTGATTGAAGACGGCGACGCCGTCATCCTCGACTCCGGCTCCACCACCAGCCAGATGGCGCCGCAGCTGGCGGGGAAAAAGGATCTGGTGGTGATGACCAACGCGCTGAACATCGCCTTCGAGCTGGCCAACAACGAGCAGATCGATCTGATGGTGGTCGGCGGCAGCGTGCGCCGCAAGGCCTGGTCGCTGTACGGCCCCGCCGCCGAACAGCAGCTGCGCCAGTACCGGTTCGACAAGCTGTTTCTCGGCGTCGACGGTTTCGATCTGGCGGGCGGCATCACCACGCCGGATCCGGGCGAAGCGCAGCTGAACCGCGTGATGTGCGAGGTGGCGCGCGAAGTGATCGCCATCGCCGACGCCAGCAAATTCGGCCGCACCAGCTTTTGCATGATCCGCGAAATCGGCCAGATCCACCGCCTGGTCACCGACGGCCGCATTCCGGAACACTATCTGCAGGCGCTGCACCATTTAGGGATCGACGTGATTATCGCCGACCGTTAACCGAGGCTTTTAAGGAGTTGTCATCATGAACGCGTATTTCTCTTACGAGGCGGATTGGCTGAAGCAGCGCAACGCCTGGCACACCGCCGCAGAGATTTGGCAGCAGCCGGATCTGTGGGCGGCGCTGCACCGGCAACTGCAGGAGCAACAGGCGCAGTGGCAGCCGTTCCTGGCGCCGCTGTTGGCCAATCCTCGGCTGCAAATCGTGCTGTGCGGCGCCGGCAGCTCGGCGTTCGCCGGCCGCGCCCTGGCGCCCTGGCTGCGCGAACGCACCGGCCGCGACGTGGCGGCCTACGGCACCACCGATATCGTCGCCAACCCGCGGCAGTATCTCGATCCTGAGCGGCCGACGCTGCTGGTCTCCTTCGCCCGCTCGGGCAACAGCCCGGAGAGCGTGGCGACGGTGGAGCTGGCCGACCAGCTGCTGCCGGAAAGCTACCACCTGATGCTGGTCTGCAACCCGGACAGCAAGCTGGCGCAGTATGCGCATCGGCGCGACAACGTCTGTTCGCTGGTGATGCCGCAAGGCTCCAACGATCAGAGCTTCGCCATGACCTCCAGCTTCAGCTGCATGATGCTGAGCGCCGCGCTGCTGCTCGGCCCGCTTTCGCTCGAGGCCGCCCAGGCGCCGCTGAACGCCATGGTGCAGCGCTGCCGCGCACTGCGCGAAACGCTGCAGCCACAGGTAAAGGCGCTGGCCGCCAGCGGTTTCCGCCGTTATATCACTCTCGGCGGCAGCTGCTTTACCGGCCTGGCGGAAGAGGCCTCGCTCAAGATGCTGGAGCTGACCGCCGGGCGCATCGTGACGCGCTACGACTCGCCGCTCGGCCTGCGCCACGGCCCGAAATTTATGGTCGACGGCCAAACCTTGGTGGTGGTGATGTTCTCCCACGACGACTACGCCCGCCAGTATGACCGCGATCTGTGGAACGAGCTGCAGCGCGACGGGTTGGCGATGCAATTGGTCGGTTTGACCGGCCAGCCCCGGACACCGTCCGATGCCCTGCTGCCTATGCACCAGGCCACGGACGATATTTGGCTGCTGTTCCCGTATCTGCTGTTCACCCAGATGCTGGCCTTCGAGAGTTCGCTGGCGCTGGGGCTGACCCCAGACAACCCTTGCCCCACCGGCGAGGTTAACCGGGTGGTGAAAGGCGTGACGATTTACCGTTTCCCTTCCCCCGTGCAGTAAGGAGATCCCATGTATCTGATAGCCAACCGAGAAATGCTGCTCAAGGCGCAGCGCCAGGGTTACGCCGTCCCGGCGTTTAACGTTCACAATCTGGAAACCGTGCAGGTGGTGGCGGAAACCGCCGCCGAGCTGCGCTCGCCGGTGATCATGGCCGGCACGCCCGGCACCTTCAGCTACGCCGGCACCGACTACCTGATCGGCATTTGCCAATCGGCCGCGCACCGCTACGATTTGCCGCTGGCGCTGCATCTGGATCATCACGAAGAGCTGGACGACATCGAGCACAAGGTGAAAAGCGGCATCCGTTCGGTGATGATCGACGGTTCCCATCTGCCGTTCGAGCAGAACATCGCCAAAGTGGCTGCTGCGGTCACCTTGTGCCACCGCTATGGCGCCAGCGTGGAAGCGGAACTGGGCCGCCTGGGCGGGCAGGAAGACGATCTGATCGTCGATACGGCGGACAGTTTCTATACCGACCCGGTGGCGGCACGCGAGTTCGTCGCCGCCACCGGCATCGATTCGCTGGCGGTGGCGATAGGTTCCGCCCACGGCCTGTATCACGGCGAGCCGAAGCTGGACTTCGAGCGCCTGGCGCTGATCCGCGAACAGGTGGACGTGCCCCTGGTGCTGCACGGCGCCTCCGGCATTCCGGAGGCGATGGTCAAACGCGCGATCTCGCTCGGCGTCTGCAAGGTCAACGTCGCCACCGAACTGAAAATCGCCTTCGCCGATGCGGTGAAAAGCTACTTTTCACAGCACCCGGATGCCAACGACCCGCGCAAATATATCGTCCCCGGCAAGCTGGCGATGAAAGAAGTGGTGGCGGAAAAGATCCGCATCTGCGGCAGCAGCGGCATGCTGTAACCCCGCGCTCGCCCCCGGTTTCGTGGCTGCACCACGGGGGCGAAAACATCCCGCCATTTCCCGCTTTCCTGAGAGAACGATCACAGCCTTTTACCCTGCCCGCGCCGGAAACCATTAACCGGTCTTCACTATGATCCAAATCATGGTTTTACTCACCCTACCTCCCTATTATCAAATTCATTGGATGCAGGCAGTAGGATTTTTGCCCATTCGTTTTTATTTCGCCAGGCGAAATAGCTTATTTGATGAAAACAAGCGTGCTTGTTTTTTAATTGGCAGCATTTTTACTCTGAGAGGAACAGCGTATGAACCATTACTTAGCCGTATTAAGCGCATTGGTCATTCTGCCCTTCGCTCTGCAAGCAAAACCGCTTTCCGGCAGCCCGGTCGCCTCCGGCGTCGTGCGCTTCACCGGCGCCATTACCACCCCGGCCTGCACCATCACACATCAGGATGAACAGCTTATCTCCAACTGCTTCGGTAAAGTGACGGAATATCAGAACGGGTATATTTCCTCTTCGTTAAAAGAAATGCCAAAAGAATTAGTCTCTGCCGTCACCAGCGAAATGGTGAATAACGATCCCCATTTAAAGCGCGTGACCATCAGCTATAAGTAACGCCAACGCGTTAATGTCTGATGAAATAATAAACAAGACACGACTTGTCTTGGTTACTTATAAATTTATTTTATAAATTTAACGTACAATGACTCGCCGGCTTACCCTGAGCCGGCTATTTGGGCAACCCTGCGGTTGCCCATCAGCATGTCCGAAATCCGCCATCGCTTCCCCCGCTTTCATGCGATAATCGCCATACCAACCCGAGGAGTGATCCAGATGCAGACTTTTTTGATTGATCGTACCGCCACGCCGGTGGGAGAACTGGTGCTGATTGCCGATGAACAGGGGCGCCTGCGGGCGATTGACTGGACCGATCACGAAGCGCGCCTGATGAAGCTGCTGAATACCCACTACCGCGCCGATCGCTTCACCCTGCGCGAGCAGCGCGATCCCAGCGGGCTGACCGACGCGATGCAACGCTATTTCGCCGGGGAACTGGGCATTATCGATCGGCTGCCGGTGATGACCGCCGGCACCGAGTTCCAACGCACCGTGTGGCAACAGCTGCGCCAAATCCCGTGCGGCGAGATCCTGACCTACGGCCAGCTGGCGCAACGTATCGGCCGCCCGACCGCCTCACGCGCGGTCGGCATGGCCAACGGTTCGAATCCGATCAGCATCGTGGTGCCCTGCCACCGGGTGATCGGTTCGCAGGGCGCGCTGACCGGCTATGCCGGCGGCGTGCAGCGCAAGCAGTGGCTGCTGCAGCACGAAGGTTACCTGCCGCAGGATCTGCTCTCGCGCTAGCGCGGCACATAGTCCGGCGGGACGCCCTCCGCCGGGGCGGCGGGATAGTAGTCCGGCGGCACCGGCGATGAGGTGGCCTCACCATAACCGTAGGCCACCGGCACCTTGTTACCTTTGGCGTACATGCACTGCGTATACACGGTATCATAGCGGTCTTGCAGGTCATCGCTGCTGCGCCAGGCCGAGTTATTGGCCATCGCGCTGCCGACCAGCAACCCGCCGCCCGCGCCGATCAGCGCGCCGGGGCCGGCATGACCGGATGCGGCGCCAATCAACGCCCCTGCCGTCGCGCCGACGGCCGTTCCCGCCACCGCCGTTCCCGTCGCCGAATTGGCCGCCGTTTGTGCGCCGCTGCCAAGGCTGTTTTGCGCATAGCTGCGGCACATGGCCTCATCGCGATTGAATTGTTCGTAACTTTTCCCCGTGCCGGGCAGCGCGGTGACCCCGGGCCCGGAAGGCGCAGAGACGCAGCCGGCCAACAGCCCGGCCAGCGCCACTATCGGGAAAGCAAAAGAGTGTCTCATCACGCACCGCCTTTAATCACCGGGAGAACGGACCGTCTGGCACCACCTTCATCCAACCGTCAGGACAACGCGGCACCTGGGGGTAATAGCCCGCCGGGCGGCGGCAGTAGTAGGCATAGCTCGGCGGCTTTTCGATATAGGTCTGCGGCGGCGGCGGCGTGACATACACCACCGGCGGCGGCGGGTAATAGAGCGGCGGCGGCCCCCAGGGCACGCCGATCACCACGCGCGGCCCACCGTAATAATAGCCGTGCCGGTAGTAGCCGTGGCCGTAATAGCCGTGGGCGAAGGCGGCGGCGCTGGCCGTCATCAACACCGCGGCGGCCGCCATCAACAGTATGCGCTTTTTCATCATCCACTCCCGAACAGGATCGTTCACCTGCCTTTCTGACCTTCAGCTTAACGCCGATGCGGCGCGGCTTTGCGGTGAGGATTCGGATGAATGCGACAAGCTTTCGCCAGTAAATGTGTCAAAGGATGATTGATTCACGCCGCTAAAACCTGTCAATGCGAGCCGCGCAGACCACCCGCGCCGATTGCCCTGCCTTATGCCGCCGGAATGGCGACCGCACGTTGCGCATAAGTGCCAAATAAATCTAGCGACTTCAGCGCGATACAGAATAATCGGCGGCATGTGTGCGCAAAATTCGCACACAATACCCCTATTCATGCTAATGCCACCCTTATCAGCTGCAGCAAAAGATGTTAAAATTGACTCATATCAATTATTGAATGAGCGTAATCTATGATCCCGGAAAAACGCGTGATTCGTCGTATCCAGTCTGGTGGTTGTGCGATCCATTGCCAGGACTGCAGCATCAGCCAGCTGTGCATTCCTTTCACCCTTAATGCCCACGAGCTGGACCAGCTCGACAACATTATCGAGAGGAAAAAGCCCATCCAGAAAGGCCAGACCCTGTTCAAGGCCGGCGACGAGCTGAAATCGCTGTACGCGATCCGTTCCGGGACCATCAAAAGCTACACCATCACCGAGCAAGGCGACGAGCAGATCACCGGTTTCCACCTGGCGGGTGACCTGGTGGGCTTCGACGCCATCGGCGGTCTGAAGCACCCAAGCTTCGCTCAGGCGCTGGAAACCTCGATGGTGTGCGAGATCCCATTCGAAACCCTCGACGATCTGTCCGGCAAAATGCCTAATCTGCGTCAGCAGATCATGCGACTGATGAGCGGCGAGATCAAAGGCGACCAGGACATGATCCTGCTGCTGTCGAAGAAAAATGCCGAAGAGCGCCTGGCGGCGTTCGTTTACAACCTGTCGCGCCGCTTCGCGGAGCGTGGCTTCTCGCCGCGCGAGTTCCGGTTGACCATGACCCGCGGCGACATCGGCAACTACCTCGGCCTGACGGTGGAAACCATCAGCCGCCTGCTGGGCCGCTTCCAGAAAAGCGAAATCCTCAGCGTGAAAGGCAAATACATCACCATCGAAAACGCCGACGCCCTGTCGGTGCTGGCCGGTACGCCACGCATCAACGTGACCGTCAACGCCTGATTCCCCTGCCGGATCAACATTTCACCGAAATTGTTGATCCGGCACGCTTCTGTTGTTGTTCTGTTTTTCAATGTTGGGTTACTCTGTAAATTAACAGACTGTTGATTTCAGCTGTAAGGAGGCCCTATGGCGAAGTATCAGAATCTTCTGGTGGCTATTGACCCCAATCAGGACGATCAGCCGGCATTGCGCCGCGCCGTGTACCTGGTAAAACGGAACGGCGGGCGCATCAAAGCCTTCCTGCCCATTTATGACTTCTCTTACGAAATGACGACCCTGCTCTCCCCGGACGAAAGAACGGCGATGCGGCAAGGTGTGATCAGCCAACGCGCCGCCTGGATCAACGAGCAGTGCCGCTTCTATCTCAACGACGGCGTGCCGATCGAAATCAAAGTGGTCTGGCATAACCGCCCCTTCGAAGCCATCATTCAGGAAGTGCTTTCCGGCCAGCATGATCTGCTGCTGAAAATGGCGCACCAGCACGACCGGCTGGAGTCGGTGATCTTCACCCCCACCGACTGGCACCTGCTGCGCAAATGCCCTTGCCCGGTGTGGATGGTAAAAGACCAACCCTGGCCAGAAGGCGGCAAAGCGCTGGTGGCGGTCAACCTGGCCAGCGAAGAACCCTATCACGACCCGCTCAATATCAAACTGGTGCAAGAAACCGTCGAACTGGCGCAGAACGTCAACCAGACCGAGGTTCACCTGGTCGGCGCCTATCCCGTTACCCCGATCAACATCGCCATCGAGCTGCCCGACTTCGATCCGAGCGTCTACAACGACGCCATCCGCGGCCAGCATCTGATCGCCATGAAGGCGCTGCGGCAGAAATTCTGCATTAAGGAAGAGTTCACCCACGTGGAAAAAGGCCTGCCGGAAGAGGTGATCCCCGATCTGGCCGAACACCTGCAGGCCGGCGTGGTGGTTCTGGGCACCCTGGGCCGCACCGGCATTTCGGCGGCCTTTATCGGCAACACCGCGGAACATGTGATCGACCATCTGAAATGCGATCTGCTGGTGATTAAGCCGGAGAACTTCAACTGCCCGATCGAGGCGGATGAAGACGATGAGCACGACGACGAAGATTAGCCTTCACGCATAAAAAAATGGGCCGCTAATAAGCGGCCCGTTTTTTTGGTTGCTCAACTACTTCTGCAATGCCCGCAGAATCGCTTCCACGCTGTCTTTGGCATCGCCGAACAGCATCTGGGTGTTCTCCTTGAAGAACAGCGGGTTCTGCACGCCGGCGTAACCGGTGTTCATTGAGCGTTTAAACGCGATCACGTTCTGCGCTTTCCACACTTCCAATACCGGCATGCCGGCGATCGGGCTGCGCGGATCTTCCAATGCCGCCGGGTTCACCGTGTCGTTAGCGCCAATCACCAGCACGGTGTCGGTATCCGGGAAATCTTCGTTGATTTCATCCATCTCCAGCACCACGTCGTACGGCACCTTCGCCTCCGCCAGCAGCACGTTCATGTGGCCCGGCAAACGCCCCGCGACCGGGTGAATGCCGAAGCGCACCTTCACGCCGCGCGCCCGCAGTTTCTCGGTGATTTCTGCCACCGGATATTGCGCCTGCGCCACCGCCATGCCGTAACCCGGCGTGATGATCACCGAGGTGGAGTTCTTCAGCTGCTCGGCCACCTCTTCCGCCGTGGTTTCACGGTATTCGCCCATCTCTTCGGCATCGCCGGTAGACGAACCGTCACTGCCGAAACCGCCGGCGATCACGCTGATAAACGAGCGGTTCATTGCCTTACACATAATGTAAGACAGGATCGCCCCCGAAGAGCCCACCAGCGCGCCGGTGACGATCAGCAGATCGTTGCTCAGCATGAAGCCCGCCGCGGCCGCCGCCCACCCCGAGTAGGAGTTGAGCATCGACACCACCACCGGCATGTCGGCGCCGCCGATCGAGGCCACCAGATGCCAGCCGAACGCCAGTGCGATCGCCGTCATCAGCAGCAGCGTCACCACCTGCCAGCCCACGCTGTCGGTACGCACGAACGCCACCAGCAGCAGGAACGAGAGCACCAACGCCGCCAGATTCAGCTTGTGGCGGTTCGGCAGCATCAGCGGTTTGGAAGAGATGATGCCGCGCAGCTTGCCGAAGGCGACAATCGAACCGGTGAAGGTTACCGCGCCGATAAAGATACCGAGGAACACTTCGGTCAGATGGATATTCGCCATCACCGGCTCCATCGGCGCGCCGTGATCCAGGTAGCTGTTGAAACCGACCAGCACCGCTGCCAGGCCAACGAAGCTATGCAACACCGCCACCAGCTCCGGCATTTCGGTCATCTCGACCTTCTTGGCCAGATAGACGCCGATCGAGCCGCCGATGATCATGGCGATGATGATCCAGCCGACGTTGCCGGAATCCGGCCCCAGAATGGTGGCGATCAGCGCGATCGCCATACCGGCGACGCCGAACAGGTTGCCCTGCTTCGACGTTTCATGGCGCGACAGGCCCGCCAGGCTGAAAATAAACAAAATAGCGGCAACAATGTATGCAGCTGTAACCAATCCTCCAGACATTTGTTACCCCTTAGTTCTTGCGGAACATCTTCAGCATGCGCTGAGTGACGGTGAACCCACCGAAAATATTGATGCTGGCGATCAGCACGGCGATAAAGGAGAGGAAACTCACCCAGCCGCCATGGCCGATCTGCAACAGCGCACCGACCACGATAATCCCTGAGATCGCGTTGGTGACCGACATCAACGGGGTATGCAGCGCATGGCTGACGTTCCAGACCACGTAGTAACCTACCACGCAGGCCAGCGCGAACACGGTAAAGTGCGACAGGAACTCTTTCGGCGCCGCATCCGCCAGCCAGCCGAATAGCAGGATCGCCAGGGCAATCAGGCCGTACTTCAGCCACGGCGAGGTCGGTTTGGCTTCGGGTTTGGCCACCGGTGCGGCGGCGGGCGCCGCTTTCGGCTGGGCGGAGACCTGAATCGGCGGCGCAGGCCAGGTGACTTCACCGCTGCGCACCACGGTAACGCCGCGGATCACCGTATCGTCGAAATCGATGTCGATCTCACCGTTTTTCTCTTTCGACAACAGCTTCAGCAGGTTGACCAGGTTGGTGCCGTAAAGCTGCGAAGATTGCGTCGGCAAACGGCTCGGCAGGTCGGTATAGCCGATGATTTTCACGCCGTTGTCGGTCACGGTAATGGTGTCGGCCACCGTCAGTTCGCAGTTGCCGCCGGTTTGCGCCGCCAGATCGACGATCACGCTGCCCGGTTTCATCGACGCCACCATCTCTTTGGTGATCAGCTTCGGCGCCGGTTTACCCGGGATCAACGCGGTAGTGACGATGATATCGACCTCCGCGGCCTGCGCGGCGAACAGCGCCATCTCGGCCTTGATAAAGGCTTCAGACATCACTTTGGCGTAGCCGTCGCCGCTGCCCGCTTCCTCTTCAAAATCCAGCTCGAGGAATTCCGCGCCCATGCTCTGCACCTGCTCTTTCACTTCCGGGCGGGTGTCGAAGGCGCGCACGATGGCGCCGAGGCTGCCCGCGGCGCCGATCGCCGCCAGGCCGGCCACGCCGGCACCGATGATCATCACCTTGGCCGGCGGCACTTTGCCGGCGGCGGTGATCTGGCCGGTGAAGAAGCGGCCAAACTCATGCGCCGCTTCGACGATCGCGCGGTAGCCGGCGATGTTGGCCATCGAGCTCAGCGCATCCATCGACTGGGCGCGCGAGATGCGCGGTACCGAGTCCATCGCCAGCGCGGTGACGTTGCGCGCCGCCAGCTTGGCCATCAATTCGGGGTTTTGCGCCGGCCAGATAAAGCTGACCAGCGTGCTGCCTTCGCGCATCAAGGCGATCTCGTCGTCTTGCGGCGCGTTGACTTTCAGGATCAGATCCGACTGCCACACTTCGCTTTCGTCGACCAGCGCCGCACCGGCGGCTTCGTAGGCGACGTCCTCAAAACTGGCCAGTTTGCCCGCCCCGCGTTCAATCGCGACGGTAAAACCCAGCTTCAGCAGTTGTTCCACCGTTTTCGGCGTGGCTGCGACCCGGGCTTCATTGGCCAACCGCTCTCTTGGTACACCAATACGCATAATGTTCCCTTCTCACCTGTCTTGGATGATGTTTATTATTTTCCTGCCCATAGCATGACGCCAGCGGCGAGCGAGGCGTTAACTTGCCCGCACTGATTTCAGACGCCAACTATAACCTACTGAAAATAAGGTCGATGATCCATAATTGCTTACGCATTCAGCTCTGTTTTTACATAAAAACGCCGCGTGTGATATGACAAATCGCAATTTACCGTGAAAAAACCCATACAGAACAGCGCATTCTGCGTGACAAGAGGTTTACGCTCGGCGTAACGATTTATGGCCACGCGCGGCGAAAAAGCATAAAAGTTATCATTTTGTGAATAATTAACATTAATGACACCAGAGCCTTTATTATGGAAACTTATGACGATGGCGCCATCCGTGCGGCCCGCGTCAACGTCGGCGATTTGTCGCACGGGATAACATAAAATGCTGAGACAGTTTTCAGAATTACATGTAATAATCGACGGCTGAATTACACTTAAACAGTTCAGTACGTTATAAACGTTAATGCGCTAGGCGAAAGGATTTTTTATGAAGCTGAAGACCACGATCATCGCGTCAGCCTTGTTATCACTCACCGCGCTGTCTGCTCATGCGGCGCAAGAGTTAACTCCTGAGAAAGCAGCGGCGCTGAAGCCGTTTGATCGCATCACGATTACCGGCCGCTTCAATGCCATCAATGAAGCCGTCGACGCCGTATCCCGCCGTGCAGACAAACTGGGTGCAGATTCCTTCTATATCCAGGACAGCAACAACAGCAACAACGGCGGCAACTGGCGCGTCACCGCAGACCTTTATCATAAAGATGCGCCAGAAGTGAGCAAAACACCAAAATACCGCGTATTTAACGGCGTGAACGAACTGCCTAAAGATGAAGCCTATCTGCTGGAGCCTTACGATACCGTGAGCGTCAGCGGTTTCTACCGCAGCCAGCCGGACATCAACGACGCCATCTCCAAAGAAGCGAAGAAAAAAGGCGCTGCATCCTTCTTCATCGTGCGCCAGGTTGACGCCAACTCCGGCGGTAATCAGTTCGTCACCGCCTACATCTATAAGGCCGATGCGCCAAAACGCCGCGTGCAGAGCCCGGATGCCATTCCGGCCGATTCTGACGCCGGCCGCGCCGCGCTGGCCGCCGGTGGCGCCGCTGCCGCGAAAGTCGAAATCCCTGGCGTCGCGTCTTCCGGTTCGCCAAGCCGCGACGTGGGCCGTTTCTTCGAAACCCAGTCCTCTACCGGCCAGCGCTATACCGTCACGCTGCCTAACGGCACCAAGATCCAGGAAGTGAACAACGTGACCGCCGCGCAGATGGTGCCGTTCGATTCCGTCACCTTCACCGGCCACTTCAACAGCATGACCGATGTCTCCACCGAAGTGGCGAAACGCGCGGCCGAGAAAGGCGCCAAGTACTACCACGTCACCCGTCAGTGGCAGAACAAGAGCGGCGGCAACCTGACCGTCAGCGCCGATCTGTTCAAATAAAACCCGCTTTTCGGTTTACCATCGGGCAGCCCTTGAGCTGCCCGTTTTTATTGCCGCTTTTTTCATCGCACGTTGAATAGTTTTTTGTAAATTCCGCATATTCAATCATTGCATCTCTAATCATCCCTCCGTAAAATTTGCGCCAATTTTTAGGGCTATTGTCTATTCGCGCAGTGGTTGTTAATACATTGTTGCCGCCAAGCAGTTCCCTTCCAGTTGTTTATTCTGCGTTCAGGATCCGTCATTGGAAAAAAAACTCGGTCTTACCGCGCTAACCGCTTTGGTGCTCAGCTCGATGCTGGGCGCCGGCGTGTTCAGTCTGCCGCAAAACATGGCGCAGGTCGCCAGCCCCGCCGCGCTGCTGCTGGGCTGGGGGATCACCGGCGTCGGCATTCTGTTTTTGGCCTTCGCCATGCTGCTGCTTACGCGTTTGCGTCCGGATCTGGACGGCGGCATCTTCACCTACGCCAAGGAAGGGTTCGGCGAGCTGGTGGGCTTCTGCTCCGCCTGGGGTTACTGGCTGTGCGCCGTGATCGCCAACGTCTCGTACCTGGTGATCGTGTTCGCGGCGCTGAGTATCTTCACCGATCGCGGCGGCAGCGTCATTCTCGGTGACGGCAATACCTGGCAGGCGCTGATCGCCGAATCCGCCCTGCTGTGGATCGTGCATGCGCTGGTGCTGCGCGGCGTGCAAACCGCGGCCAGCATCAATCTGGCGGCCACCCTGGCCAAGCTGCTGCCGCTGGGGATGTTCGCCGTTCTGGCGGCGATCGCCTTTAAAATGGACGTGTTCACGCTGGATTTCAAAGGCATCGCCCTCGGCAAGCCGGTGTGGGAACAGGTCAAGGACACCATGCTGATCACTCTGTGGGTGTTTATCGGCGTGGAAGGCGCCGTGGTGGTTTCCGCCCGCGCCCGCAATAAGAAAGACGTGGGCCGCGCCACCATGCTGGCGGTGCTGTCGGCGCTGGCGGTGTATCTGATGGTCACGTTGCTGTCGCTGGGCGTGGTGCCGCGCAGCGAACTGGCCGAAATGCGCAACCCGTCGATGGCGGTGCTGATGGTGGAACTGATCGGCCCGTGGGGAGACGTGCTTATCGCCGCCGGCCTGATCATTTCCGTGTGCGGCGCCTACCTGAGCTGGACCATCATGGCGGCCGAAGTGCCGCTGCTGGCCGCGCAGCACGGCGCGTTTCCGCGCGTGTTCGGCAAGCAGAACTGCCATCACGCCCCGTCCTCTTCGCTGTGGCTGACCAACATTGCAGTGCAGCTGGCGCTGGTGCTGATCTGGCTGACCGGCAGCAACTACAACTCGCTGTTGACCATCGCTTCAGAAATGATCCTGGTGCCTTACTTCCTGGTCGGCGCGTTTCTGTTCAAGGTGGCTTACCGCCGCCGCGACAAGCGCCTGATCTTCGCCGCGACCGGCGCCTGCGTCTATGGTTTGTGGCTGCTGTACGCGTCCGGGCTGATGCACCTGCTGATGTCGGTGCTGCTGTATGCGCCAGGGCTGTTGGTGTTCATGTATGCCCGCCGCGGCCACCGGGATATCAATCTGCTGAATCGCCTGGAAAAGAGCAGCATCTTCTTGCTGCTGGTGGCCACGCTGCCTGCCGGCTGGTTTATGTTGCACTAACATCGTCTGCCAATGCGGCTGCCCTGCAGCCGCATTTCGTTTCGCCGCTTCCCTCTTTTTTACCTCTCTCCCCGTTGTTGATCGGTCAATTGCCATGCTTGCGATCTTAAATGCAATTAATTATCATTATCATTTATAGCATCACCGGCAGGACACAGGTGAGGCCCCCGATGGCAAACATCAGGAGGTCTTGTTAAGACAGGCTGAAAATGGAAGGAATTTCATGGCTGAAAAACTGCTGCACGCACTCCCCCTGTTTGCCGCCTGGGAAGCGCTGATCGCCGAAGGCAACACGGCGTTCAATCAGCAATGCGATCGCCTGGCAATGACGCACTATCAACAGGCGCTGGAAGTCGCTCAGGCGATCCTCGCCGAGAAACCCTGGCTAAATGCGGACTATACCGCCAGATTTGAAGCGCTGAATCTTTTCGAGTCAGCCCTTGCCGCGCTGATCGTCACGTTCAACAACATGACCCATCTGCGCCTGCGGCAAAAGCCTCTGCGCGGCGTTGAGCCGCACGTGCATCAGGCCCGGCTCGCCATCGAGCAGGTGATGGACGATACCTCGCTGTGCGAACAGATGCAGCAGGTCGCAGAACGGCACCTGCTGCGTTTCCGAATAGAGACGCTGCAGGTGCTGCGCGAACACCGGCTGCCGGAAACCAGCGTCTGCGCACCCACGGTAAACCATTCCGCCACCGTGCATTAACAACGACACCACGACCTGAGGGGTAATCTGCCAATGAATGAATTGAATGACGACATGAAGAAAATGCTGGCCAAACAGCTGCCTGTACAGGCAACCAGCAGCCCGAACGGCGTGCCCGATATCGGCCCCAAACGTTCTCTGCGCCTCTATGATGACCGTACGCTGATTTACAACGAAAATACCGGTGGCCAGACGCTGCAAAATATCAGGGAGGGATCGAAAATGGCCGTCGTGGTCATCGACCGCGAGGCGCTGGACGGTTACCGCTTCGTCGGCACCCCGGAACTGTTCCTGGCGGGCAAGCCGTTTGACGACGCGTTGGCATTTGCAGAAAAAAATGGAATGAAGCCGCCGAAATACGCGGTGCTCATTCATATAGACAGTATTTATACCCTGCGCTCCGGCCCCAATGCCGGGACCCGGCTTTAAAGGCAGGCCGCTACGCAGCGCGGAATTTCACGTTCATGGTTAGGCCATCGCGGTCAGTCAATTGCCTAACCATGAACGGGCGGCCGGTCGATGCAACCGGTCAGCTTTTAGGGGGAATGGTGACGGTCATACGCTCACCCACCAGGGCAATCGCGATGCCTTCCGCGCACTCTTTCTGAATGGCCGCCAGCTGTTGAGTCTCCAGTGCATAGGGCAGCTGAATATCAAACACCGTCAGGCCCTGCTGCTGCGCCAGGTCAATCAGGCGCACGATATTGGTTTCATCGCTGACCTGCGTTGACACCACCTGCAGCGCCAGCTCTTTCAACTGCTCTTTGCGCGTTTGTGACGTGGTCACGCGCGATTTCAACACCATGCCGAAGATCGGCATCACACCATAAATAGCATCAACAAAGCGCCAGTGCTTCCTGCACGATGCGGACAGAAAATCCATGTAGTCGAAACAGATTTTCTCACTGCGCGCGATGGATGCAAGGTGATTGCTGTTCATCCCCTCATTCCTCTCATGGCCAGTGTTAACCCGTGGTCTTTCAAGCCGCCGCCGGGCGACAACCTGAAATGCATTGGGGATCTTACATCCAGAAATGGATAATCATGCGAAGCTTTAACGACTTTCCGCCGTATAATGGCATAATTCCCCTATTGTTTGCCAGTCTGTCCAGGAGCTTTAATCAATGGAACACCCCAACTCTGCCCCGGTGCTGATTACCGGCGGCGCGCGGCGCATCGGGCTGGCGCTCGCCAAAGCGTTTCTCGAGCGCGGCGTTCCCGTCATCATCGCCTATCGCAGCGAATATCCGGCGATGGCCGAGTTGAAAACCTTGGGCGCCTGCTGCATTCAGGGCGACTTTTCCACGCACGAAGGCATCTACCTTTTCGCCGACCGGGTGCGGCAGGTGGCGCCTAAACTGCGCGCGGTGATCCACAACGCCAGCGCCTGGCAGGCCGAGTCGCCGGAGGTGCCGCCGGAGCAGGTAATGGCGGCGATGCTGCAGATTCACGTCTATACGCCCTATTTGCTCAATCAGCTGCTCGAATCCTGCCTGACCGGCCAGGGCCAGGCCGGTGCCGACATCATCCATCTGACCGACTACGTGGTGGAAAAAGGCAGCGACAAACACATCGCCTATGCCGCCAGCAAGGCCGCGCTGGACAATATGACCCGTTCATTTGCCCGCAAGCTGGCGCCGGAGGTCAAGGTCAACGCCATCGCGCCGGCGCTGATCATCTTCAATGCGGGCGACGATGAAGCCTATCGCCAGCAGGCGTTGGCGAAGTCGCTGATGAAGGTAGCGCCGGGCGAGAGCGAAGTGGTCAACCTGGTGAACTACCTGCTGGAGAGCCGCTACGTGACCGGCCGCACCCACGGCGTCGACGGCGGGCGGCCGCTACGCTGACGCAAAGATCCGCATGGCGCATCCTCGCGGGCCGCGCTATGCTGAAATCCGCTTTTCTTATTAAAACACGGGCATATGCATAAAATTGTTTTTGTGGAAGACGATCCTGAAGTCGGCAAACTGATCGCCGCCTATCTGGGCAAACACGACATCGAGGTGCTGATCGAACCGCGCGGCGACAGCGCGCAGGCGCGCATCGAGCGCGAGCAACCCGATTTGGTGCTGTTGGACATCATGCTGCCCGGCAAAGACGGCATGACGCTGTGCCGCGATCTGCGCCCCACCTTCCCCGGCCCGATCGTGCTGCTCACCTCGCTCGACAGCGACATGAACCATATCCTGTCGCTGGAAATGGGCGCCAACGACTATATCCTGAAAACCACGCCGCCAGCGGTGTTGCTGGCGCGCCTGCGTTTGCACCTGCGCCAACACAGCCAGCAGCCGAAAGAAGAGTCGGTTCAGCCGCTCACCCAGCACAACGCGCTGCATTTCGGGCTGTTGTGCATCGATCCGGTCAACCGGCAGGTCACACTGGGCGAAGAAACCGTCACCCTGTCCACCTCGGATTTCGATTTGCTGTGGGAACTGGCGACCCACGCCGGGCAGATCATGGATCGCGAGGCGCTGCTGCAAAACCTTCGCGGCGTGAGCTATGACGGTATGGACCGCAGCATCGACGTGGCGATCTCCCGCCTGCGCCGCAAGCTGTACGACAATGCGCTGGAACCGTTCCGTATCAAGACCGTGCGCAATAAAGGTTATCTGTTCGCCCCTAACGCCTGGGCATCGGTGCAACAATGAGAAAACTTTTCGTCCAGTTCTTCCTGTTGCTGTTCGTCTGTTTTCTGGTGATGGCGATGCTGGTCGGCCTGGTGTACAAAGTGACCGCCGAGCGCGCCGGCCGCCAGTCGATGGACGATCTGATGAAAAGTTCGCTGTATCTGATGCGCAGCGAGCTGCGCGAAATCCCGCTGAAGGACTGGAACAAGACCATCGCTACGCTGGATCTCAACCTGTCGTTCAAGCTGCATATCGAGCCGCTCGGCAAACAGGAGCTGAGCGAGGATCTGAAAAAACGGCTGCGGCTGGGGGAAATCATCGCCCTCGACGATCAGTACACCTTTATGCAGCGCATTCCGCGCAGCCACTACGTGTTGGTGGTCGGCCCCATTCCTTATCTGTTCTATCTGCATCAGATGCGCCTGCTGGATCTGGTGTTGCTGGTGTTTATCGGCATGTCGCTGGCGCTGCCGGTGTTTCTGTGGATGCGGCCGCACTGGCAAGACCTGCTCAAGCTGGAAAACGCCGCCCAGCGGCTCGGCGCCGGGCATCTGGATGAACGTACCCACTTCGATCCCACCTCCAGCCTGAGCCGGCTCGGCGTGGCGTTCAACCAGATGGCCGACAACGTCAACACCCTGATCGCCAGCAAGAAACAGCTGATCGACGGCATCGCCCACGAGCTGCGCACGCCGCTGGTGCGCCTGCGTTACCGGCTCGAAATGAGCGATAACCTGTCCGAAAGCGAGCAGCAGGCGCTGAACCGCGATATCGGCCAGCTGGAGTCGCTGATCGACGAGCTGCTGACCTATGCCCGTCTGGACCGTCCGCAGGTTGCGTTAAACATTGGACCCATCGATCTGCCAAAGTGGCTCGAGGACAAGGTCGATGATATCCGTCTTATTCATCAGGAACGCGACATCCAGCTCGATATCCCGCACGTCGGCGACTTCGGCGGCGTCGATCTGCGCCTGATGGAGCGCGTGCTCGACAACCTGGTCAACAACGCGCTGCGCTATTCCGAACAGCGTCTGCGCGTGGGGCTGTGGTTTGACGGCGACCTCGCCTGCTTGCAGGTCGAGGATGACGGGCCGGGCATCCCGCCGGAAGAGCGCGAACGGGTGTTTGAACCTTTCGTCCGTCTCGACCCCAGCCGCGATCGCGCTACCGGCGGCTGCGGGTTGGGGCTGGCCATCGTCCATTCCATCGCCGTCGCCTACCAGGGACAGGTGTTCGTCGAAGGCAGTTCGCTCGGCGGCGCCAGCTTCCGTTTCTGCTGGCCGGTGAAGCCGACATTCAGTTTAAAAGCCGATCTGGCGTAATACCGCCGGACCTTCTCATTGGAGCCGAATAATAATGACATCTGCACATTCCAACACGTCTGCTTACGATCACCTGCGCGCCCTGTTCAGCCGGCTGTCGCGTTTCGGCCACCTGTCCGCCATCGCCGGTTGGGACATGCAAACCATGATGCCGCCTGGCGGCAGCAAGGCGCGCTCCGAAGCGCTGGCCGAGCTGAGCGTGCTGCAGCACCAGATTTTAACGGCACAAAGCACCGGCGAGCTGTTGGATCGCGCACAGCAAGAGACGCTGGACGAACTCGATCGCGCCAACCTGCGCGAAATGCGCCGCCAATATGAAGACGCCGTGCTGCTGCCGGCGTCGCTGGTCGAAGCCAAGTCGCTCGCCGGCGCGCGTTGCGAACACGCCTGGCGCGCCCAGCGCCCGGCCAACGATTGGGACGGTTTCGTCGAGAATCTGCGCGAGGTGGTCAAACTCAGTCGGGAAGAGGCGCTGATCCGCGCACAGGCAGCCGGCACCAGCCGTTACGACGCCCTGCTCAACCTGTATGAACCGGGCATGCGCAGCAGCGATCTCGACCGCATCTTCGGCGATCTGAAAACCTGGCTGCCGGATCTGCTGCAGCGCGTGGTGGCCAAACAGGCCAATGAGCCTTGCCAGACGCCGCAGGGCCCGTTCAATGTGGACACCCAGCGCCAGCTGAGCCTCAGCGTGATGAAACTGCTCGGTTTCAACTTCGACAACGGCCGCGTCGACGTCAGCGCCCACCCGTTCTGCGGCGGCGTGCCGGAAGATGTGCGCATCACCACCCGTTACAACGAGAAAGAGTTTCTGACCGCGCTGCTCGGCATCGTGCATGAAACCGGCCATGCCCGCTACGAGCAGAATCTGCCGCGCGATCTGCTCGGCCAGCCGGTCGCCCTGGCCCGCTCCACCGCTATCCACGAATCGCAGAGCCTGCTGTTCGAAATGCAGCTGGCGCGCGGCAATGAATTCCTGAAAATCTTGCGTCCGCTGGTTACCGCGCAGTTTGGCGAACAGCCGGCGCTGGAAGAAGCCAACTTCATTCGCCTCAACCAGCGCGTTAAACCGGGCCTGATCCGCGTCGACGCCGACGAGGTGAGCTATCCTGCCCACGTCATCCTGCGCTACGAAATTGAAAAAGCGCTGATCGAAGGCGATATCGAAGTGGAAGACATTCCGGCACTGTGGAATGAGAAGATGCATGCTTACCTCGGCCTCGACACCATCGGCAACTACCGCAACGGCTGCATGCAGGATATTCACTGGACCGACGGCGCTTTCGGCTACTTCCCGACGTACACGCTCGGCGCGATGTACGCCGCGCAGCTGTTCCACAGCGTGCGTCAGGCCCTGCCTTCTCTCGGCGAGGACATCGCCGCCGGCAACCTGCAGCCGCTGTTCCACTGGTTGCAGCACAACATCTGGCGCCACGGCAGCCGTTTCCCGACCGAGACGCTGATCGCCAACGCAACCGGCGAAGCGCTCAACCCACGCTATTTCCGTCAGCATTTGGAAAACCGCTACCTGTAATCTCCGCTGGCGCGGCCCTGCCGCGCCCTTTTCCCGCCTGTATGACCGGATAATGCTTCATAACGCACGTTCTGTGCCGACATCGCCTTGGCTACAGAGTGGCGGGTGGCCTCCCTCCATTTGTATGTTGTAACTAAAATAGCAAAAAACGCCGGCGTTCCGGCCTCTCATCCCAGCGCATGACGGGCGATCATCGCCGCCAGCTGCGGCCTCAACGGGGACGGCAGGTCATGCCCCATGCCCGGCATAATATGTAATCTGGCGTTGGCGACCGCGCGGGCGATCGCCACCCCGCCCGCCTTGCGCACCAGCCGATCGCGATCGCCGTGAATGACCAGCGTCGGCGCGGCAATGCGCCGGCTGTAGCGACGCAGATCGCCGCTGCCGAGCAACGCGGAAAGTTGCCGCTGCATACCTTCCGGATCCACGCCCCGCTTTAACAGCCGATGCACCAACGCATCCAGCTCCGCCTCCTCCGGCGGGTAAAACCGGGTGCCGAGCGCACGCAGGAAGGCTTTCATCCCCTCGCGGCGCTGCTGCAGCGTCAGATCGGCCGCAGGTCGGCGCACCAACAGCCACAGCAGCGAAGGTGCCGGCGGCGGCAACAGCGGCTGATTGGTGCTGGAGAACAAGATGCACAACGAGGCGACGCGCTGCGGATAGTCGGCGGCCAGCACCTGCGCGATCATGCCGCCCATCGAGGCGCCCAGTACGTGGGCCTGCGGGATACGCAGGTGATCGAGCAGATGCGTCGCGTCCGCCGCCATGTCCGCCAGGGTATAAGGCACCGGCGTTTGCCAACCGAGCTGGGCGCGCAGCATCAGCAGCCACAACGGCTGCGTGCGTTGCGCCTGCGTTTTGCCGGAAAGGCCAACGTCGCGGTTGTCATAACGGATCACCCGAAATCCCTTGGCCACCAGGGCACGGCAGAAATCGTCAGGCCACAGCAGCAGCTGTGCGCCGATGCCCATGATGAGCAGCAGCGGCGGGTGCGCCTCATCGCCCCAGTCCTCATAGGCCAGCGGCACCTCGCCCTGTTCAGTCACGCCACAGCGAATCGTTATCTCGTTCATTTTAAATCCCTTTTATCGCGCCTGGCGGTCATTATAGCAGCAATCCCCCTTGCCGCCGCCGCCCTGTACATTAGGTTACAAGCCGAAACCAATCACTCACGGAAAGCCGGGCGCCGTTTGCCTACTATCATCTCAACGGCCCCGCAGTGGGGTTGATACCCAAAAGTCATGTTGAGGATTCTGCGATGAAAAAAGTATTAGCTCTGGTTGTTGCCGCTGCAATGGGTCTGTCTTCCGTGGCTTTCGCTGCCGAGGCTGCCACCACCGCACCTGCGGCTACCGCAACCACCGCCACCGCTGCGCCGGCTAAAGCTCAGGTGAAACACCACGGCAAGAAAGCCCCGGTTCAGAAAGCTCAGGCGGCCAAAAAGCATCACAAAAAAGCCGGTAAGAAAGCCCCGGCTCAAAAAGCCCAGGCGGCTAAAAAGCACCACAAGAAAGCCAGCCACAAAAAAGCGTAATGACGTGAGGGTCCCCTCACCGCTTCAGGCTTGACGTGTACGACACCCGGTTCGCCGGGTGTTTTTTCATCGGGGGGTTCTCATTGATGCTGCGCCGCTACCTGTTCGAGATCGTTCTGACCGCCCTGATCCTTTGTGGACTGATCGCCGTCTTTTTTTACCTGTAGCCTGCCGCGTCGCCGGCGGGAAATTATTGAAAAATCAATTATTGCCCATCCACATGGCTGCTAAATCAGTCTATAGTTAGCATTCAGTGTGTTTATGGATGATCCGTATTTGTCAGGCAAGAGATCTATGCGCATATCCGTTTTACTGTTGCTGTGCTCACTCCCGCTCATCGCTGCTCAGGCGGCACGCGCCGACGGCCCGTCCAAGGCCGAGCAAACGCGTCTGTTTTTCGGCAAAGATGAACGAATCAAGGTCACGGATACCGCCGCCCAGCCGTGGCAGGCCATCGGCCAGGTCGAAACCGCCAGCGGTAATCTGTGCACCGCCACGCTGATCTCCCCGCACCTGGCGTTGACCGCCGGCCACTGCGTACTGGCACCGCCCGGACAACTGGATAAAGCCATCGCGCTACGCTTCGTGGCAGGCGATAAATCCTGGCAGTATCAAACCGGCAATATCGAGACCCTGGTCGACAGCAAACTGGGCAAAAAGCTGAAGCCGGACGGTGATGGCTGGATCGTGCCGCCCGCCGCCGCCGCCTATGACTTTGCGCTGATCCGTCTGAAAGACAAAAAGCCGCTGCCGATCGCACCGTTGCCGCTGTGGCAAGGCGACAGCAAGGCGCTGACCCAGGCCCTGAAACAGGCCAAACGGCTGATTACTCAGGCGGGTTACCCGGAAGATCATCTGGATGACCTTTACAGCCACCAAAACTGCAAGGTGACCGGCTGGGCCCAGCAAGGCGTACTGTCGCACCAATGTGATACCCTGCCCGGCGACAGCGGTTCACCGCTGCTGTTGAAAACCGCCGACGGCTGGCAGCTGATCGCCATCCAAAGTTCGGCGCCGGCGGCGAAAGATCGCTATCGCGCCGATAACCGCGCCCTGGCGGTACCCGGCATCCGCGAAGCGCTGGACGCCCTGGCCGCAGGCAAATAATCCTCTCTCAGCGGCGCATTATGCGCCGTTGTGCTTTTCAGCCCCCCTGCATATAGCGCCGCGGCGTGGTGCCGGTGAACTGACGGAAAAAGGCGATAAACGCGCTGTCGCTGGAAAACCCCAACCGCTGCGCCACCGCGCTGACCGACGGCAACGTCGCCAGCAGTTCGATCGCGCGCATCAACCGCCACTGCTGGCACCACTGCTGATAGCTCAGGCCGGTTTCCCGCACAAACAGCCGCGTCAACGTTTTGGCGTGCAGATTCAAGCGCTGCGCCAACGCCGCCAACCCCGGCAATTCGTCACTCTCCGGCAGCGTGGCCAGCCAGGCGGCAAGACGCCTATCCTGCGGCAGCCGCAGCTGGGTATTCTCGCGCTGCGCCTCGCTCAGCTCATTGATCAGCACCGCCAGCAAATCGCGCGCCTGGGGCTGCGCCAACGCAGAGTCCAGCGGCCAGTGCGCGATGCGCTCGACGATCGCCGCCAGCAGCGGGTTCACCGCCAGCACCGCAGCCTGTGGCGGCATGGCGGCGGTCAGCACCGGATCGAAATACAGCGAGCGATACGCGACGCGGCCGCGCAGCTGCACCCGGTGCGCAATGCCGCCCGGTATCCAGACGCCGCGCGTCGGCGGCAGAATCAGCCACTGCTGCGCCAACGTGACCGTCATGCACCCCTGCGGCGCATACAGCAGCTGCGAGCGCTGATGCCAATGCAGCCCGGAGTCGTGCTCCGCCAGTTCGGCCGCAATGCCGAGCACCGGTGCCGGCAGCCGATCCGGGTCGAACGGGTGATGCTGTTGAATCAGCGCCATCAGATTGTCCTATATCCGTTGTTTTTTGTCCTAATGATTGTAATCGAACAAAGCGTCGCTCCCTATACTGGCCGCATTAACTTTTAGGGAGAATGTGCATCATGCAACGCTTATCTTTACCGCTGCTCGTCACCGCCATCATGACGCCGCAGATCCTGGAAACGCTGTACAGCCCGGCGCTTACCGCCATCCGCAGCGATTTCGGCATCAGCGCCGCGCAGGCCGGGCAGACGTTATCCATCTATTTCTTCGCCTTCGCCCTCGGCGTCGCCTTTTGGGGAGCCTTCTGCGATCGGTTCGGCCGCCGTCCGGCGATGCTGGCCGGCCTGGCGCTCTATTTGGTCGGCGCCGGCATCGCGCTGCTGAGCGGCAGCTTCACGCTGTTGCTGGTCGCCCGTGCGCTGATCGCCTTCGGTGCCGCGGTCGGTTCCATCGTCACGCAAACCATGCTGCGTGACGTCTATCAAGGCCCGGCGCTGGGGCGCATGTTCGCGCTGGTCGGCATCGCGCTTTCCATCAGCCCGCTGCTGGGAATGTTTGCCGGCGGCGCGCTGGTCGCCTGGGGCGGCAGCGCGGCGATCTTCATCGCACAGGCGGCCTGGGCGCTGGCGCTGCTGCTGTGGAGCTACGGCACATTGCCGGAAACGCGGCAGCGGCAGACCGCAACGGCCGCCGCACCGGGCATTGCCCTGACGACGATGCTGCGCGATCGGCACATCTGGTGTTCGGCACTGCTGGTCGCCAGCTTCAATATCATGGTGTTCAGCTACTTCAGCCTGGCGCCGTTCATGTTCGAAAGGCTGGGGTTGAGCAGCCAGCAGTTTGGCTACTCGGGCGTGATGCTGGCGCTGGGCAGCCTGGCGGGAGCGCTGTTGAACCGCCACCTGCTGGCGCGCGGCGTCAGCGCCAAGCGTCAGATCCTGCTGGGCGGGTTGCTGGCGGTGGCCAGCGGCGTGGCATTGTTCTGGTGGCAACACAGCCTGTGGATGCTGCTTCCCTGCGCGCTGGTGATGCTGGCGTTCGGGTTGGCTATCCCGAATGTGCTGAGCCAGGCGCTGACCCGCTACCGGGAGCAACTCGGCACTGCCGGCGCGTTATTCGGGCTGCTGTACTATCTGCTGATCGGCCTGGGGTTGACGATCGCGGCGCGCGGGCAGGATTTGGCCGCCACGCTGCTGCTGTGCGGTCTGTTGAGCCTGTGGTGTGCCGGCCGCTTGCCGGCCGGCACACCTGAGCTTAGCCCGAAAGCTGCTCGATAGTTTGCAAAATACGCTTGTCGGAGATCGGGTAAGGCGTGCCCAACTGCTGCGCGAACAGGCTGACGCGCAGCTCTTCGATCATCCAGCGCACCGCTTTTACCTCTTCCTCCTGCTGTCGCTTCGGCGGCAGCTTGTTCAGCCACTGCTGCCACGCCAGCTGCACCTGCTCCACCCGCAACATCTGCGCGCGATCGCGATGCGGATCGATAGCCAGTTTTTCCAACCGGCGTTCGATCGCCTGCAGGTAACGCAGCGTGTCCGGCAGGCGTTTCCAGCCGTTGCCGGTCACGAAACCGCGGTAGACCAACCCGCCGAGCTGGGTCTTGATGTCCGACAGCGCCAGCGCCAACGACATGTCCACCCGGCCTTTCAGCCGTTTGTTGATGTTGAAGACCGCCGTCAGGATCTGCTCAACCTGCTTGGCCACCTCGACGACCGTGTCGTTCAGCTCGGCGCGGATCTGCTCCTGCAGGCGGGCAAAGCCTTCCTCTTGCCAGACCGGGCCGCCGTGTTCGGCGATCAGCTTGTCGATGCCACACGAAATGCAGTCGTCGATCAGCTCCAGCACCTTACCGTACGGGTTGAAATAGAGCCCCAGCTTGGCCTTGTTCGGCAGCTTTTCATGCAGGTATTTGATCGGCGAAGGAATATTCAGCAACAGCAGGCGGCGCGTGCCCTGCCACATCGCCTGTTGCTGCTCGCTTTCGCTGTCGAACAGGCGGATCGCCACGCTGTCCTTTTCATCCACCAGCGCCGGGTAAGCCTTCATCGAATAGCCGCCGCGCTTCTGCTCGTAAAACGCCGGCAGTTGGCCAAAGCTCCAGACATGCAGATTGCTCTGCTCCAGCCCGTCGTCGGCCACCGCCGACAGCGTCTCCTGCACCTTCTCTTTCAGCTGCAGGCGCAACGCGGCCAGGTCTTTGCCTTCGCGCAGCGTCTGGTTTTTCTCGCCCACCACGCGGAAGGTCATCTTCAGGTGATCGGGCACCTGATCCCACTGCCAATCATCACGTGACACGGTCACGCCGGTCATGCGTCGCAGCTCGCGCTCCAGCGCGTCCAGCAGCGGCAATTCCAGCGCAGTGACGCGGCCAAGGAACGCCTCGGCGTAGTTCGGTGCCGGCACGAAGTTGCGGCGCACCGGCTTCGGCAGCGATTTGATCAGCGCAATCACCAGCTCGCGGCGGATGCCGGGGATCTGCCATTCAAAGCCCTGCTCCTCCACCTGGTTGAGGATCGGCAACGGAATGTGCACCGTCACGCCGTCGGCGTCGGTGCCCGGTTCGAACTGGTAGCTCAGCCGCAGCTTGAGGTTGCCCTGATGCCAGAAATTCGGGTAGTCGAGCGCGCTGATTTTGTTGGCGCCGTCCTTGATCAGCATCTCTTTTTCGAAGTTCAGCAGGTCCGGCTGCTGTTTGGCAGCGCTCTTCCACCAGCTGTCGAAATGACGGCCGGAAACCACGTCGTTGGGGATGCGGCGATCGTAGAAGCCGAACAGCGTTTCGTCGTCCACCAAAATGTCGCGGCGGCGCGATTTATGCTCCAGCTCTTCCACTTCGGCGCGCAGCTTTTGGTTTTCGCGGAAGAAGGCGTGGCGCGTCTGCCAGTCGCCCTCCACCAGCGCATGGCGGATAAACAGCTCGCGGCACAGCAGCGGATCGATGGCGCCGTAATTGACCTGGCGCGCCGCGACGATCGGCAGACCGAACAGCGTGACCTTTTCACTGGCCATCACCGCCCCCTGCGATTTCGACCAGTGCGGCTCGCTGTAGCTGTGCTTCACCAGGTGCTGAGCCAGCGGCTCAATCCATTCCGGTTCAATGCGCGCGGCGATGCGCCCCCACAGGCGGCTGGTTTCCACCAGTTCGGCCACCATGGTCCATTTCGGCGGCTTCTTGAACAGGCCGGAGCCGGGGAAGATCGAGAAGCGGGCGTTGCGCGCGCCGGTAAATTCCTGCTTGTCCGCATCCTTCTGGCCAATGTGCGACAGCAAGCCGGTCAGCAACGCGGTGTGCACGCTGCGATAGTCGGAAGGCGTGCTGTTGATCGGCAGCCCCAGCTCTTTCACCACCTGGCGCAGCTGGGTATAGATATCCTGCCACTCGCGCACCCGCAGGTAGTTGAGGAAATCGTTGCGGCACAGCCGGCGGAACTGGCTGGAAGAGTTCGCTTTTTGCTGCTCCTGCAGATAATCCCACAGGTTGACGAACGCCAGGAAGTCCGAGTCTTTATCGGCAAAGCGGCGGTGTTTTTCATCCGAGGCCTGCTGCTTGTCCATCGGGCGCTCACGCGGATCCTGAATCGACAGCGCGGCGGTGATGATCATTACCTCGCGTACGCTGCCGCTCTTCTGCGCCTCCAGCACCATGCGCGCCAAACGCGGGTCGATAGGCAACTGCGCCAGCTGGCGGCCCTGCGGCGTCAGCTGATAGTGGCCGTTATCGGCGGTGGCGATCGCCCCCAGCTCTTCCAGCAGGCGCACGCCATCCTGAATATTACGCTTGTCCGGCGCCTCGACGAACGGAAACGCGGCGATGTCGCCCAGCCCCAGCGAGGTCATCTGCAGAATGACCGACGCCAGGTTGGTGCGCAGAATTTCCGGATCGGTAAACGCCGGCCGCGAGAGGAAATCCTGCTCGGAGTACAGACGGATGCACACCCCTTCCGATACGCGACCGCAGCGCCCTTTACGCTGGTTGGCGGAGGCCTGCGACACCGGTTCGATCGGCAAGCGCTGCACCTTGGTGCGGAAACTGTAACGGCTGATGCGCGCGGTGCCCGGATCGATGACGTACTTGATGCCCGGCACCGTCAGCGAGGTTTCCGCCACGTTGGTGGCCAGCACGATGCGCCGGCCGTGGTGCGACTGGAATACCCGGTTCTGCTCGCTGTTCGACAGGCGCGCATACAGCGGCAGCACCTCGGTATGCGGCAGATTGAGGCGGTTCAGGGCGTCGGCGGTATCGCGGATCTCGCGCTCGCCGCTCATGAAGATCAGAATGTCGCCCGGCCCTTCGCGCCCAAGCTCGTCCACCGCATCGAAAATCGCCTGCAGCTGATCGCGATCGGTATCGTCGCCGTCGTCGGCCACCGGGCGGTAGCGTACCTCCACCGGGTAGGTGCGGCCGGAAACCTCGATGATCGGCGCATTGTTGAAATGGCGCGAGAAGCGCTGCGGATCGATGGTCGCCGAGGTAATGATCACCTTCAGATCCGGGCGCTTCGGCAACAGTTCGCGCAGGTAGCCGAGAATAAAGTCGATATTGAGGCTGCGCTCGTGCGCTTCATCGATGATCAGCGTGTCGTACTGCATCAGCAGGCGGTCCTGCTGAATTTCCGCCAGCAAGATACCGTCGGTCATCAGCTTGACCAGGGTATTTTCCCCCACCTGATCGTTGAAGCGCACCTTGTAGCCGACGCTGCCGCCGAGCGGGGTTTCCAGCTCGTCGGCGATGCGGTTGGCAACGGTGCGCGCCGCCAGGCGGCGCGGCTGGGTATGGCCGATCAGCCCTTTCACCCCGCGTCCCAGTTCCAGACAGATCTTCGGCAGCTGGGTGGTTTTCCCCGAGCCGGTTTCCCCGGCGACGATCACCACCTGGTGATCGCGAATGGCGTTTAAAATGTCCTGCTTTTTTTGGCTGACCGGCAGGCTTTCCGGATAGGTAATGCGCGGGCAAGACGCGGCGCGCGCCTGCACTTTTTGCCGCGCCGCCGCGATGTCGCTTTCTACTTCGGCGGCAACCGCCAGCTGGGCATCGGGATTTTTGATTTTTCGTGCGCCCTGCAGGCGACGACGCAGGCGTTGTTGATCGCGGAGCATCAGCTCACCCAGTTGGGCCGGCAGTGCCTCGAGCGGAGATTTCACGTTCGGTGTTCCTTGTTTCTTCGCCGCCAAGGCCAGGCTTAGCAACGGTTTGGTGTTTTTTTAGCGATTTTTTTACTTTAGCCGCACAGCCTATCACAAACGGCTTTCTCCCCCTACTTCCGCGAGTAAAGCGTCGCCATGTCATTCAATAAAATCGAACGAAGATCTCGAAATATTGCGCTATCACTGTTGGGGGAATGTGAATAGCATGTACTTCATGCAAGGGACGCTGAGTCCTGATGTCACTGTCACAACGTAAGGAATTATCGATGAGCAAAGTATTGGTTCTGAAATCAAGCATCCTGGCGACCTACTCTCAGTCTAACCAACTGGCCGATTTCTTCGTAGAGCAATGGAGCAACGCCCACAGCGGCGACACCATCACCGTACGCGATCTGGCCGCGCAGCCAATCCCGGTGCTGGATGGTGAACTGGTCGGCGCGCTGCGTCCTTCCGATGCTCCGTTGACCCCGCGTCAACAAGAAGCGCTGGCCTTGTCGGACGAGCTGATCGCCGAGCTGCAGGCCAATGACGTCATCGTGATTGCCGCGCCGATGTACAACTTTAACATCCCGACCCAGCTGAAAAACTATTTCGATCTGGTTGCCCGCGCCGGCGTAACCTTCCGCTACACCGAAAACGGTCCGGAAGGCCTGGTGAAAAACAAACGCGCCGTGATCCTGACCAGCCGCGGCGGCATCCACAAAGGCACTCCAACCGACCTGGTAGAGCCTTACCTGCGTCTGTTCCTGGGCTTCATCGGCATCACCGACGTGGAGTTCGTCTTCGCGGAAGGCATCGCCTACGGCCCGGAAGTGGCGACCAAAGCCCAGGAAGACGCCAAGGCGGCCCTGTCTCAGGTGGTTGCTGCCTAAGACCCTGCGCAGGGGCGCCACGCCCCTGCCGGACAAGACGCACGTCCTGTCAAACCTGCACTACCCTCATAATAATCATCTATCCGTATCTCTTGGCGCGCCAGACGGCGCGCTTTTTTTTATTTCTGCAGCCACTGGCCGTTGATGCCGCGCACATACTCACCGCTCTGCGCCCGCGTCACCAGCTTCTGCCCGGCCATGCGCGCCACTTCGTCGACGGCGATGTGGTTGCCGTCCGCCACTTCCTGATACTTCTCGGCGCGGCCGGCGTTGATGCGCTTCACCAACGCCAGCGTTTCCGCGTCCTGCTTCACCGGCGCGATATAGCCGCTCAGGGTTTCGCCTACTCGCCCTTGCTGCTTCGCCTCATCCAGCGTCAGTGCCATTACCACGCCGCTGAACAACCAGGCAGCGCCGGCCAGCCACAAATAACGTTTTTTCATGTCGGCTCCTAGAACAGACCGCTTTGGGTTTTCAGCAGGTTTTCGACGTCCTTATCCACCTTGATATGAATTTCATGCTCGATCTTGACGTTCATATTGATGGTGATCGGATCCTTCGGCGTCGCCACCTCGATGCGCGGCACGCAGCCGCTCAGCAGCGAAACGCACAGCAGCGCTGCCAGCGCCGGCACACTCATGATTTTCATTGTTGTTCCCCAGGTTGTGAGAGGGCCTGCTCCAGCCACTCCTGTAAATTGTCGCCGAAGCGCAAACTGCGCCACAGCTGAAACACATTTTCCTGATGGCGATAGTTCAGGATCACCTCGCGCTTGGCGCTCTTCTGCGGGTTGATGCCGTCGATGCGCGCGCTCAGCGTCAGCTCGCCCAGGTTATCGAGATCGACCCGGGCGTGCGAACGGTTGATTTCCATATAGCGCAGCCAGTCGATCGCCGCGCCGGTCGCCAGGTTGTTGCTGCCGATGGCGTCGGCCATGTCTTTGTCCAGCCGCAGCGTCAGCGTGCCGGCGTTGGCGATCCAGCCGTTCTGCACCAGCCATTTCGGGTGGTTCAGGAACAGCGGCAGCTCGCCGTCGACGCGGCCGGACATGGCGAACTGCTTCGGTTTCAAGGCGGTGAACAGCGCGCTGAGATCGACCTTGTCCAGCTTCAGCACCGCGGCGTCATGCTGCGGCAACCGCAGCGCCGACAGGCTGATATGCCCGTTGAGCATGTCCACGCCGACGTTGCTCAACGTCAGCGGCTGCCTTTCGCTGTAGGGATAAGTGCCCTGCAGATCGGCGGAAATGTTCTGCATCTCGAACAGGTTGGTGAAGGACTTGATGCGCAGCGATACCGGCTGTTTGGCACCCAGCAGCCACTGATGCTGCTTGAACCGGTACGACAGGATGAAATCCAGACCGCTCATTTCGCCGTCCTTTAGCCACATGCCGCCGTTTTTCACCACCCAGTGGCCGCCGGCTTCGAAGCCCTGCTCGCGGGCGGCGGAAAACGCCGACTGCGCATAAAACTCGCCGTCGCGCAGCGTGAGATTGAGATCCGGCGCGAGCAGCGGCTGGAAGACCTTCAGCGACTGTTTCGGCCACCAGCCTTCGCCCCGCAGGCGTTCGCCGTCCCAGCGGCCGCGCAGCGCGATCGGCCCGATCTGCTGCGCCTGCAGTTTGCCCTGCAGCTGGAAACTGTCCGGCGAACGGCCGTTCAGCTGCAGCGCCAGCACCGGCGCCGGCAGATGGCCGCCGTCGCTGAAGCTGACCTTATCCGCCGCCAGCTGCAGCTCGCCGTTGAACTGCGGGTTTTGTTCATCGCGCCGCCAGCGCAGCGGTTGGTTGAGGCTCAGGCGCGGCGCGGCGACCGTCACCAGACCGTACTTTAATTTGTCGAAGCCGGTGGAGAGTTTGTCGAGCACCAGCTCGCTGTCCTGCCAGCGGCCGCTGCCGGCAACGTCCCAGGCGGCCTGCAGCGGCGGCAACCGGCCATTGCCCCAGTAGCGCCACTGCCAGTCACCCTTGTCCGGCCAGAAATCCTGCGCCTGGCCGTCCAGGTGCAGCTTGAAACGCCCCCAATAACTGTCGCTGGCGCTCAAAATCGCCTGCAGGCGGCCGGTGATACCGGCAGCGGTCACCTTCACGCCCGCCAGCGGTAAACGTGCCTCCTCCAGCTTCATTTCCGGCGTCACCTTGCCCCACAGGCGCAGGAGCGCCCCCGGCTGCAGTACCAGCGTCGGATTAAGAATGCTGCCGCCAATCACGCCCGGGATCGACGCGGTGGTGGAGAAATCGGCCAGATTGGCCTGGCCGGTCAGCTGGAAGCGCAGATCGCTGTCGGTCAACCCTACCTTGCCCGGCCCGAGGGTGAGCACCGCATTGCCCTTGCCGTTGTGGCCGGCGGTGATCACGTTCAGCCGCGCGCTGATCTCCGTTTCATCCCACCCTTTGCTCCAGTCGTGCAGCGCGATGTTCAGGCCGCCGCTCAACGGCTGCCCGCTGTACGGCCAACGCCACTCGCCCTGCTTGATGCTGAGCCGCTGCGGCGCGACTTCCCACGGCAACACCGCCAGCGGGCGATCGTCGCCTTTTTCGCTCACCGTCAACACGCCCTGCTGCTGTTGCCAGCGCATGTCCAGCAACACCGGCTTTTCCAGATAGGCGGTCTGCATTTCCCCCTGCAACGCCCCCTGCGTCGGCAGGCTGGCCAAATCCAGCGGAATGGTTATCTTGCCGGCGAGGTGTAGCGGTTGCGCGCTGTTGGGCGGGACAATGGTCAGACTTTGCAACGTCAGCTGCTGTTTTTCATCCAGCTGCGCCTCGGCGCTGAGATTCGGCCCCTGATAATGCAGGCGTTGCCCGTCAGGGCCGGAGGAAAGCTGCAGCTTGCCGGCATAGCGCTGCCAGGGAATGAGCGTCAGGTCACTAAGGGTGAGATCCAGCGACGGCAGCTCCCGCTGCAGCTGATCGAGCGCCAGCGGCGCGCTGTTGGCGTCGCCGCCCGGCAGTTTTGACAAACAGGCGCTGTCGACGCTGACCTTATCGCTCGACAGCTGCCAGCGGCCCTGGTGATAAGCCAGCCGCGTTGGCCCGACGTTGGCCAGCAGGCAATCTTGCGCGGTGAAACGCGCCCCCGCCAACGCCAGGCCGCCCTGGCGCCAGTGCAAATTGCCCTGCAATTCCAGCCGGCTCCCCGCCGGTAACCAATGCGATAGCACTCCCGGCAGCCAGCGCGGCAGGGTTTGCCACAACGCCAACACCAGAATTGCACAGCCCGCCACCGTCCCTATGAATACTTTCAATCGCCTGGTCATTAAATGATTGCTTGTTCCTGAGTTAGGCATTCGTTAAGTCTATGCCTGAATTGACAATAATGATGGCACGAATTTGACATAGGGTGAAGCTGAGTGCGGTTCCAGAAGCGATTTGCACCTTTTTGGCGCAAACGTGTGCGGGGTTGTAGATTTTCGTTACATATACATCACATAAATAGGACAGTTTTCAGACTTTTGTTATTGTCGTTACCGTTGATGATTAATAGTCTTGCAATCATTCTAATAAAAGTTTAGCTGCTAGCTAACTGTGTACTAGAGAAGCCATTCCCCACACCCCCGTGGGGATTTTTTTGCCGCCTGCCGCCACCGTCGCCTTCCCTCCACCGTATCACGCCTCCGCAACTGCCCGGCAGCGGCCATATCGCCCGCGTCGCAAAGGGCTAACCAATTGTCGAATTTACTAAAATCTGTTAAATTGATCACAAAATCACGGTGGAGAAACCACGATGAAATTGGCGATATACAGTACTAAACAGTATGACCGTAAATATCTCGAACTGGTGAATCAGCAGTTTGGCTACGAGCTGGAATTCTTCGACTTTTTACTCAGTAAAAAAACCGCCAAAACGGCCGCCGGTTGCAAGGCGGTGTGCCTCTTCGTTAACGACGACGGCAGCCGTGAAGTGCTCGAAGAACTGGCGGCGCTGGGCGTCGAAATTCTCGCCCTGCGCTGCGCCGGTTTTAATAACGTCGATCTGGACGCCGCCCAAGAACTGGGCATCAAGGTGGTGCGCGTGCCGGCCTATTCGCCGGAGGCCGTGGCAGAGCACGCGGTAGGCATGATGATGTGCCTGAACCGCCGTATTCACCGCGCCTATCAACGCACCCGCGACGCTAACTTCTCGCTGGAAGGGCTGATCGGCTTTAACATGCATAACCGCACCGCCGGGGTGATCGGCACCGGTAAAATCGGCGTGGCGACGATGCGCATTCTGAAAGGCTTTGGCATGAAGCTGCTGGCCTACGATCCCTTCCCGAGCGAACAGGCGCTGGAACTGGGCGCGGAGTATGTCGATCTGAAAACGCTGTACGCGCAGTCCGACGTGATCACCCTGCACTGCCCGCTGACGCCGGAAAACCACCATCTGCTGAATGCCGATGCCTTCGCGATGATGAAAAACGGCGTGATGGTGATCAACACCAGCCGTGGCGCGCTGATCGACTCCACCGCCGCCATCGACGCGCTGAAGCAGCAGAAAATCGGCGCGCTGGGGATGGACGTTTACGAGAACGAACGCGATCTGTTCTTCGAAGACAAGTCGAACGACGTGATTCAGGACGACGTGTTCCGCCGCCTCTCGGCCTGCCACAACGTGCTGTTTACCGGCCATCAGGCCTTCCTGACCGAAGAGGCGCTGACCAGCATTTCGCAAACCACGCTGCAGAACATCAGCCAGTTGGAACGCGGCGAAGCCTGCCCGAACCAGTTGAACGCCTGAGCGTAACCTCGGGGCGCCCTTGCGGCGCCCTGTTTATTTGAGAGAACGCGATGAGAAAAACCACGGTAGCCGCCCTTGCGGCGCTGGCCTTAGCGGGGTGCAGCATGAAACCACACACGGCCGTCACGCCAGGCGATCTGTTACATCACAACTTTGTGTTGCAGAGCGTGGATGGCGAAACGGCGAAATCACCGGCGGGTGGCGGCCTGCTCAATCTGGAGTTCGGCGAGAGCCTGCATGTCTCCGGCACGATGTGCAACCGCTTCTTTGGCCAGGGGCAATTACGCGACGGCGTGCTGACGGTGAAACCGCTGGCCATGACGCGCAGGCTGTGCCCTGATGAACAGCGCAACCGCTGGGATCGGGTGATCGGCACCGTGCTCGAAAACGGCGCCGAAGTGACGCTAAACGCCCAGCAGCTGACGCTCAACGGCAGCGGCCACACGCTTATCTATACCCTGCGCGATTGGGTGTATTGATCCTGCACGCCAGGCCTGGCGCCGCGGGCTTACCCGGCGCAGCTGCCCAGGCCCAGCGTGCGTTCTTCGCACTGCTTGCCGTTCGGCATTTGGCACATGCGCAGCGCTTCACCGTTCAGGTTGTGCGCGATGGTGGTGACGCCGCCGACCGCCGCGCAACCGGCGCTGGTCTGCAACGTATTGATTCTGGCACTGTTGCCCTGCTGTACTGGTTCTTCGTTATTGCTGCTGCAGGCGGCTAAAAGCAGCACGGCGCTGGCAAGCAGCCATTTTGATGTCGTCATTATCCCACTCCTGAACCCGGAACTGCGCTGTGTAAAATCGCCATTGCTGATAACGCGCGTCACTTGGCGGACACGTTTCGCTATCTTTGATGCAAACTTGTTTAATCTAGCTCGATATATAAATAATGAAAATATATTCCAGCCATTATTTGTCGTTTTTTTGCGCCGACCGGACATTTATTTTGTTTGCAGAATATTTCCACACCGGCGCGCGGTGCCAAACGTGACGGCGCCACACGCTACCCGGCCCTGGCCGCACGCAGAAAGTGATAACGTCACTGCTGCCGACGGGGAGATTTCTCCCGCAATATCGATATTCATTATCTTCGCGTGCTTTCAGTATGACGGCGCATTTTTTGCTACCGGAGAGGAGGATATTTGCGTCTATGCTGGCGGCGCTAAGTAATTAGCATTCCACTATTTTCAGTGAATGATGGCTGAATTCTTCAACCGGCGCGACTTGCTGTCACGCCGGCCTTTTTTCACATTAAAATAACACTCAGTGCACCGAAGCTTTGGACAGTAAATTAATCACCAGCACGCCGGCAATAATTAATCCCATACCGACGATCGCCGGCCAATCCAATTTTTGCTGATAAACGAATACCGCCGCGACCGACACCAGCACGATGCCCATGCCCGACCAGATCGCATAGACGATGCCCAGCGGCATGCTCTTGACCACCATCGACAGCCCCCAAAATGCCACGCCGTAGCCCAGCACCACCAGCACCGACGGCCACAGGCGGGTAAAGCCTTCGGAGGCTTTCAACATGGTGGTGGCGATCACTTCCGCGACTATCGCCATCGTCAAATACATAAATGCGCTCATGGTTTTCTTCTGTCAGTTTGCCGATACGCAATTATGACGCGCCGGAAATAAATTGTCTTTAAACGGTGAAAACAATTTATTGCCGCCGGCACCCAATCGGCGAGGAAATACGCCTTTGACGATTTATCACCCGCCACACAAACACGATAAAGCCATGTTCAAACCCTCTGTTAGACTTTTTTCCATTACTGCGAAAGTGCGCTTTCGCGGCTTTGTGAGCAATGAAAAGGTAACGTCGATGATAACTACAGATGGTAATAATGCAGTCGCTTCCGTGGCCTATCGCACCAACGAAGTGATTGCCATCTACCCTATCACGCCGAGTTCCACCATGGCGGAACAGGCGGATGCCTGGTCCGGCGATGGCCGGCAAAACATCTGGGGCGACATCCCCCGGGTGGTGGAAATGCAGTCGGAAGGCGGCGCGATCGCCACCGTGCACGGCGCCTTGCAAACCGGCGCGCTGTCAACCTCGTTCACTTCATCGCAGGGCCTGCTGCTGATGATCCCGACGCTGTACAAGCTGGCCGGCGAGCTGACGCCGTTCGTGCTGCACGTCGCCGCGCGCACCGTGGCCACGCACGCGCTGTCTATCTTCGGCGACCATTCGGACGTAATGGCGGTGCGCCAGACCGGCTGCGCCATGCTGTGTGCCGGCAACGTGCAGGAGGCGCAGGACTTCGCGCTGATCTCTCAGACCGCCACCCTCAACGCACGCGTGCCGTTTATCCATTTCTTCGACGGCTTCCGCACCTCGCACGAAATCAACAAGATCGTGCCGCTCAGCGACGATACGCTGCGGCAAATGCTGCCGCAGGCGGCGATCGACGCTCACCGCAGCCGGGCGCTGTCGCCGGATCATCCGGTGGTGCGCGGCACTTCGGCCAACCCGGACACCTATTTCCAATCGCGCGAAGCCACCAACCCGTGGTATGACGCCACCGGCCAGCACGTGATCGACGCCATGGCGGTCTTCGCCGCCCTTACCGGCCGCCACTATCGGCCGTTCGACTATTACGGCCACCCGCAGGCCGAGCGCGTGGTGGTGGTGATGGGTTCCGCCGCCGGCACCTGCGAAGAGGTGATTGACACCCTGCTGACCCGCGGCGAGAAAGTCGGCGTGCTGAAGGTGCGGCTGTTCCGACCGTTCTCCGCCAAATACCTGCTCGACGCCCTGCCGGACAGCGTGCGCAGCGTCGCGGTGCTCGATCGCACCAAAGAGCCTGGCGCGCTGGCCGAACCGCTGTATCTGGACGTGATGACCGCGCTGGCGGAAGCCTACAGCCGGGGTGAACGCGCCACGCTGCCGCGGGTGATCGGCGGCCGTTACGGGCTGTCGTCGAAAGAGTTCGGCCCGGACTGCGCGCTGGCGGTGTTCCGCGAGCTGGCCCAGCCGCAGCCGCGCCCACGCTTTACCGTCGGCATCTTCGATGATGTCACCGGGCTTTCGCTGCCGCTGAGCGACGAAATCCTGCCACAGCGCGCCTCGCTGGAAGCGCTGTTCTACGGTTTGGGCAGCGACGGCTCGGTCTCGGCCACCAAGAACAACATCAAGATCATCGGCAACGCCACGCCGCTGTATGCCCAGGGCTATTTCGTCTACGACTCCAAAAAGGCCGGCGGCCTGACGGTGTCGCACCTGCGCGTCAGCGAGCAGCCGATCAACTCGGCCTACCTGGTCAGCCGCGCGGACTTCGTCGGCTGCCACCAGCTGCAATTTATCGATAAGTACCAAATGGTTGAACGCCTGAAGCCCGGCGGCACCTTCCTGCTAAATACCCCTTACGGCGCCGACGAGGTCTGGTCGCGCCTGCCGCAGGAGGTTCAGGCGCTGTTGCACCAACGCCAGGCGCGTTTCTATATCATCAACGCCGCCAAGCTGGCGCGCGAATGCCGGCTCGGCGCGCGCATCAACACCGTAATGCAGATGGCGTTTTTCCACCTGACGCAGATCCTGCCGAGCGACGTGGCGCTGCAACAGCTGCAAGACGCCATCGCCCGCAGCTACAGTAGCAAGGGCCAGGAGATCGTCGAGCGCAACTGGCAGGCGCTGGGTGCCACCCGCGCCGCGCTGACCGAGATCCCGCTGCAGCCGGTCGACGCCAGCAGCCCGATGCGCCCGCCGGTGGTCTCGGACGCCGCGCCGGACTTCGTCAAAACCGTCACCGCCGCGATGCTGGCCGGGCTGGGCGATGCGCTGCCGGTTTCCGCCTTCCCGCCGGACGGCACCTGGCCGGTGGGCACCACCCAATGGGAAAAGCGCAACATCGCCGAAGAGATCCCGGTCTGGCAGCCCGACCTGTGCACCCAGTGCAACCACTGCGTCGCCGCCTGCCCGCACTCCGCCATTCGCGCCAAGGTGGTTCAGCCGGCGGAGATGGAGCACGCCCCTGCTTCCCTGCAGTCACTGGATGTCAAAGCGCGCGATATGCGCGGCCAGAAATACGTGCTGCAGGTAGCCCCGGAAGATTGCACCGGCTGTAACCTGTGCGTCGAGGTCTGCCCGGCGAAAGATCGCCAGAACCCGGAGATCAAGGCCATCAACATGGCTTCGCGCCTCGATAATCTGACGGCTGAGAAAGACAACTACGACTTCTTCCTGCAGCTGCCGGAAATCGATCCGGCGCAGCTGGAGCGCATCGACATTCGCACTTCGCAGCTGATCACGCCGCTGTTCGAGTATTCCGGCGCCTGTTCCGGCTGCGGCGAAACGCCGTACATCAAGCTGTTGACCCAGCTCTATGGCGACCGTTTGCTGATCGCCAACGCCACCGGCTGTTCGTCGATCTACGGCGGCAACCTGCCGACCACGCCTTACACCACCAACGCCGAAGGGCGCGGGCCCGCGTGGGCCAACTCGCTGTTCGAAGACAACGCCGAATTCGGCCTGGGCTTCCGTCTGACGGTCGATCAACATCGCGCACGGGTGCTGCGTCTGCTGAATTCGCTGGCGCCGCAGCTGCCGGAGCAGTTGGTCAATGCCTTGCAGATGGACGACGTGGCGCCGGAGCCGCGCCGTAAGCAGATCGCCGAACTGCGCACGCTGTTGGCGAGTCTCGAAGGCGAAGACGCGCGCCAGCTGGCGGCCGACGCCGACTACCTGGTGGATAAATCCATCTGGCTAATCGGCGGTGACGGTTGGGCCTACGACATCGGCTTCGGCGGTTTGGATCACGTGCTCAGCCTGACGGAAAACGTCAACGTGCTGGTGCTCGACACCCAATGTTACTCCAACACCGGCGGCCAGCAGTCGAAGGCCACGCCGCTCGGTGCGGTGACCAAGTTCGGTGAACACGGCAAGCGCAAGGCGCGCAAGGATTTGGGCGTCAGCATGATGATGTACGGCCATGTCTACGTCGCGCAGATCTCGCTGGGAGCGCAGCTTAACCAAACGGTGAAAGCGATTCAGGAGGCCGAAGCCTATCCGGGCCCGTCGCTGATCATCGCCTACAGCCCGTGCGAAGAGCACGGCTACGATCTGGCGCTCAGCCACGATCAGATGAAACAGCTGACCGCCACCGGCTTCTGGCCGCTATACCGCTTCGATCCGCGCCGCAGCGCCGAGGGCAAGGCCGCATTGGCGCTGGACTCCCGGCCGCCGAACAGCAGCCTGTCGGAAACGCTGCTGAAAGAACAGCGCTTCCGCCGCCTGAACTCGCAGCAGCCGGAAGTGGCCAGCGCGCTGTATCAGGCCGCCGAGAAAGAGCTGAAGGAGAAATACGATTTCCTCAGCCTGCTGGCCGGCAAGGCGGAAAAATCCGCCGCAGAGTAATCCCTTCAGGGCGCGAGTGATTCGCGCCCTGTTCTTTTACCGCCGGCGTAAGCCGCAGCAATAAAACCCGCTGGCATTCCTGCTCGCAATCCGTACCATACAGGCCTCGCGTCGGGCGCGTGGAAGCTGGATGATGAATAATGATCAAAATTGGCCGGTTGAATGGTAAACTCGCGGTCTACAACGCCATGCCCCTAGTGCCCCCCATTGAGAATGAGCACGATTTAAATGTCAGAAAAGCAATCCGTTAGCCAAAAAGAGCAGTACAACCTGAATAAATTGCAAAAGCGCCTGCGCCGCAACGTGGGCGAAGCGATCGCCGATTTCAATATGATTGAAGAAGGCGACCGCATCATGGTCTGCCTGTCCGGCGGTAAAGACAGCTACACCATGCTTGAGATCCTGCGCAACCTGCAGCAGAGCGCGCCGATTAACTTCTCGTTAATCGCGGTGAACCTCGATCAGAAACAGCCCGGCTTCCCGGAGCATATTCTGCCCGCCTACCTGGAAAGCCTGGGGGTGGAGTACAAGATCGTCGAAGAGAACACCTACAGCATCGTCAAAGACAAGATCCCGGAAGGCAAAACCACCTGTTCACTGTGCTCGCGCCTGCGCCGCGGCATTTTGTACCGTACCGCCACCGAACTGGGTGCCACCAAGATCGCGCTGGGCCACCACCGCGACGACATTTTGCAAACGCTGTTCCTCAACATGTTCTACGGCGGCAAAATGAAAGGCATGCCGCCCAAGCTGATGAGCGACGACGGCAAACACGTGGTCATCCGCCCGCTGGCCTATTGCCGCGAGAAAGACATCGAGCGTTTCTCGATCGCCAAAGCGTTCCCGATCATTCCATGCAACCTGTGCGGCTCGCAGCCTAATTTGCAGCGCCAGGTGATCGGCGACATGCTGCGCGACTGGGACAAGCGTTACCCAGGCCGGTTGGAAACCATGTTCAGCGCCATGCAGAACGTGGTGCCTTCGCACCTGAGCGATATCAACCTGTTCGATTTCAAAGGCATTCACCACGGCAGCGCCGTGGTGGACGGCGGCGATTTGGCCTTCGATCGCGAAGACATCCCGATGCAGCCGGTCGGCTGGCAGCCGGAGGACTCGGACGACGCGGCGCCTGCGCCAGAGCGTTTGAACGTGCTGGAAATCAAATAAGCCCCCTCGCCGCTTGCCATCCTGCGAGCGGCGACATTTCCCTTTCCCGACGATCTCGATCCTGTTCACAGTTTGCGCAAAATTTGCTGGGCAGTGCCGTTTTTACCCTATACTGTTTATTTATACAGTCATATGGAGATCGCGCAATGAATATCACCCCCTGCCTGTCCCACGTCTCGCTGGGCTCCAACGATTTCGAGGCCGCCGCCGCCTTTTACGATCGTGCGCTGGCCGCTTTGGGTTGCCGACGGGTGCTGGAGCATCCCGGCGCCATTGGTTACGGCCGCGACTACCCGGAGTTTTGGCTACAGGTGCCGATCGACGGCCGGCCGGCCTCACCCGGCAACGGCACGCACGTCGGTTTTTTTGCCACCAGCAAGCAACAGGTGGATGAATTCCATCGTCAGGCGCTGCTGGCCGGCGCCGTCGATGAAGGCGCGCCCGGTTCGCGGCCGCATTACGGCGAGGCTTACTACGGCTGCTTTGTTCGGGATTTGGATGGGCACAAGATTGAAGCCAGCTTCTGGGATGAAAGCGCGGCCTGAAGAAGAAAGGAAGCCGAATAAAAAAATGCCGGTGATTAAACCGGCATTGTACGAATCAAATGTGCTATGCAGTAATTCAAAAATAAGAAAGTAAGACAATTATGGAGCGCAACGCCCATCGCTTGACGTTGCATTCACCTGCGAGAGAGATCATGCCCCATTTCCCCCGGCTAAATGTTGATATTGCTCAATGTTAACCGGGTTTTCGTCATTTTTGCCTACAGCCAGCGGCTGCGCTTCAACCACCAGGCGACGCCAAGCACCAATCCGACCAGCATCAGGCAAAATGCCGCGAAACCGAAAGGATTACCGCCGCCCGGAATACCGCCAAGGTTGACCCCGAACAGCCCGGTCAGGAAAGTGGTGGGCAGAAATACCATCGCCAACAATGACATGGTGTAAGTGCGGCGGTTCATCGCGTCGGCCATCACCGTGGTGATTTCGTCGGACAAGATGGCGGTGCGTGCAATGCTGCCGTCCAGATCGTCCAATCCCCGTCCCAGGCGATCGGCGATATCCTGCATGCGGCGGCGATCGTCGTCGCTCATCCACGGCAGGCGGTCGCTGGCCAGCCGCGCGAAGACGTCGCGCTGCGGCGCCATGTAACGGCGCAGCACGATCAGCTGTTTACGGATCAGCGCCAGCTGGCCGCGCTCCGGCACCTGCTGCTCCAGCAAGGCGTCCTCCAGATCGATAATCTTGTCGTGCAGATCCTCGATAAATTCACTGGTGTGATCGGTCAACGCATCGGAAATCTCCACCAGCCAGCTGCCGCTGTTGGTCGGCCCGGCGCCGCTCTGCAGATCGTTCACCACCTGATCGATGGAGTACACCTTGCGGTGCCGGGTGGAGATAATCAGTTTATCGGTGATGTACACGCGGATGGTGACCAGTTGATCCGGCCGGGAGTTGGCGTTGAAGTTAATGCTGCGCAGGGTGATCATGGTGCCTTCACCCTGGCGGCTGACGCGCGGCCGCGAGCTTTCGCCTGACAGCGCCTCGCGCACCGAATCCGGCAGCAGCGGCGTGGTGCTCAACCATTCGGCGCTGGCCGGGTGCGCATAATCGAGATGCAGCCAGCACGGCGCGTCGCAGGTGATCTTGTCATCCTGCTCGATCGGCGTTACGCCCCCCTTGCCGTCCAGCTGGTAGGCATAAACCGCATCGGCGACCTGCAGCTCGCTCCCCTCAATCACATCCATTCATTTATCCCCTCACTCTTGCTTATGTTGCTGAGTCTAGCGTTAACACCTTGGAGATCAAAGGCCAAGCTGTAACGCCAGTTTTCACGCCGGACAAAAAGCGTGCTCTATACTTCAGGCGAAGCCACATTTGCGACCGGGTGAGGAACGACGATGGCGGGAAGTAGTGAATCAGGCGCAAGACATTTTGCATTGAACCTGGCTGTGCTGCGGTGCCTGTTCTGTACCATGGCGGCGCTGCTGCTGTTCGCCAGCCAACCGCTGCGCGCGGAGCCGGCGCTGGAACGCATGTCTACCCCTTTACGGGTCGCGACGGCCGGCGGCAATTTTTCTTACTATGTCGCCCAGAAGCACAGCGCCCAGCCGCGTAACGCATTGGTGGTGATGCACGGTCATCCACGCGACGCCGTTAAAACGCTGCAAGCGGCGATCGACGCCGCGCAGGCGGCAGGAGCCGGAGACGATGCCTTACTGGCCGCCCCGCTGTTCCAGGTGCCGGAAAAACTCGCCGTCCACTGCCATTCCGCCGGTCTGCCCCTGCCGCAAGACGGCGACGCCCTGTGGCGCTGCGGCTCCTGGATCGAGGGCGGTTTGGATAATGCCGGGAAGACCGGTTCATTCAACGCCATGGATAACCTGCTGGCCGATATGAAACGGCGCTGGCCGTCGCTGCAGACGATCACCGTGGCCGGTTTCTCTGCCGGCGCCCAGTTCGTGCAACATTATGTCGGCTTTGCCCATCCGCCAGGCGGGGTGCGGCTGCGCTATGTGGTGGCCGATCCTGGCAGCTGGCTCTATTTTGATAATCTGCGCCCCCAGCCAACATATGGGGGGAGCTGCGGCAGTGAAACAGCCTGCCGCTTCCGTTGGCAAACGCAGAACGCCGGCCAGTGTCCACAGGCCAACCGGTGGAAATACGGCCTGGAATCGCTTCCCGCTCACCTGCAGCGCACTGCCGATGCGGCCCGCGGGCGCTATGCCGCTGCGGATATCTCCTACCTGGCCGCCGCCGGTGATACCGGCACCGCGCCGGGCGCCTACTATCGGATACTCGACAAATCCTGCGCCGCCCAGCTGCAGGGCCCCTATCGATTGCAACGTGCCCTGGCCTATGCCGACTATGACCGGCGTTACCTGGCACCGGATAAGCCGCATCGGTTAACGATCGTTCCCGGCTGCGGGCACAACGTCGCCTGCGTCTTTCCCGCCCCGGCGGCCAGGCAGGCGCTTTTCCCCATTAATGCAGACTAATAATAACGGCAATGAAATAAACCTTTGCCGACAAATCAGGCAATATCGCCGATAAAGCGCTGGCAATGCCGTTATTATTATGACTTAACATATTGCTATCATTTTTAATTCAAAATGATAATAATAAATCAACACAAAGCTGTTTCAGCGCAAATTTTAGGGGCATATACTTTTCTCACTACGAGGAGGTAGTTATGTTACGCGACCATTTAAAAATAAACGCCAGCGATACGCTGGAAAAAATCAGTAATATCCATTTGCAAAACCAGGGCCAGGAAGAGATCAGTGAGTTTGTGGTGAAGAACGCCGCCGGCCTGCAGATTGGCAAGGTCTCCGTCCACGATCGTTTCAGCACCCGACGCTCGTACCCCACCAGCTACCGCATCACCCAGACCGACATGAGCGGCCGCGTGGTGGTGGATGCCATGCGGGACTGTCTATAAGCGTAACCTCTCTCTGAAATAACGAACTAATCATATGATGATGGCAACCCTGTTTATTATTAAACGGGGTTTATCGCGTGGGAAAATTAATTATCGTCTTCGTTGCATCGTCGATAAAATAAAGCCCCCGCATTAGGCGGGGGCGATAAATAAATCGACTCAGTGTTTGATGATATACATCGTCTGGCTGTAGGCCACGTCTTCCGGGTTGGTGATCGGGTAGCCTTTTACCCACGGTTTGATCAGGCGGCCGTTGGTGTACTGGTAAATCGGCGCGATCGGCGCCTGGTCGGCAATGATCTGCTCCATCTTGTTGTAATCGGCGGTCACCGCCGCCGGATTGGTTTCCCGCCCCGCCTGCGCCAGCAGCTTGTCGTAGTCCGCGTTCTTGAACTTGGCGATGTTGCCGCTGTGGGTCGAGGTCAGCAGTGACAGGAAGGTCGACGCTTCGTTATAGTCACCCACCCAGGAGGCGCGGATCACGTCGAAATTGCCGGTGTTGCGGCTGTCGATATAGGTTTTCCACTCCTGGTTTTGCAGCTTGACGTCAATGCCGAGCTTCTTCTTCCACATCGAGGCCACGGCGATGGCGATCTTCTGGTGGCTTTCCGAAGTGTTATACAGCAACGTCAACTTCAGCGGGTTGTTCGGGCCGTAGCCGGCCGCCTGCAGCAACGCCTTGGCCTGCGCGTCCAGCTCCGCCTGCGATTGCTGTTGCAGCAAACTCGCCTCCGGTTTGAACCCGGCGGTCACGTCCGGCGTGAAGTGATAGGCCGGTTTTTCGCCGGTGCCCAGCACTTTTTCCGCGATAATCTTGCGATCGATGGCGTAGGACAAGGCCTGGCGCACCCGCACGTCGTTGGTCGGCGCGCGCTGGGTGTTGAACGCGTAGTAATAGGTGCCGAGCTGATCCGGTGTGTACACCTGCCCCGGAATGTCTTTCAGCAGCTTCTGATACATGTTTTTCGGGAAGGATTCGGTGATATCGATGTCACCTGCCAGGTAACGCTTGGTGGCGTTGGATTCCTGGTTGATGGGTACGAAAGTCACTTTGGTCAGCACGGTATGCGCATGATCCCAGTAATGATCGTTAGGCGTCAGCACCAGCTTCTCGTTCACCACCCGCTCCTGCAGTTTGAACGCGCCGTTGCCCACCAGATTGCCGACCTTGGTCCAGTCGTTGCCGTATTTTTCCACCACCGCCTTATTCACCGGGAACAGGCTGAAGTTGGCCGTCAGGCTGACGAAATAAGGCACCGGCTTGTCCAGCTGCACTTTGAGGGTATAGTCGTCCGGCGCCGACACGCCCAAGCGATCGGCCGGCAATTTGCCGCTGATGATCTGCTCGGCGTTCTGGATCCCCGCCAACTGCGCGAACCAGGCGAACGGTGACAGGTTTTTCGGCTCTACCAGCCGCTGCCAGCTGTAGACGAAATCCTTCGCCGTGACAGGGTCACCGTTTGACCACCGCGCGTCTTTACGCAGATGGAAAATGTAAGTCTGGTTGTCGCTGGTCTGCCAGCGCGTGGCGACGCCGGGGATCACTTTCCCGTTGGCGTCCTGATTGACCAGCCCTTCGAACAAATCGCGCGCCAGCTGAGCCTCCGGCAGGCCAACCGCTTTAATCGGATCGAGCGAGGCCGGTTCGTCTTTAATGTGGCGCACGATTTCCTGTTTGGCCGCCAGCGCGGTGCCCGGGGGAACCTGCGCCGCCATGGCGCTGCTCATACAGGCGCCGATCGCCGCCGCGCAAAGCGCCAAACGAAAACCTCGTTGCATTTTTCTTCCCGTCATTATGATGTTCCCCCGTTAACCATCTGAATTTTTTATCATATAGCACAAGATCCGTCCGGCCTAGCGCTCACGGCCGAGAAGTTGCAAAAAGTGCGATTCAGGCGATAAAAAACCCGTGCGGCGCAGGGCGGCACGGGCGGTGTTTGCAGCAGCGACCGTCAGTCGTACAGGTGGATGCTGTTGATGCGGTAGCTGAACTCTTCGCCTTCTTCTTCATCGAACACGGTGAAAAAGCCTTTCTCGGCCAGCGGACGGGCCGAAATATCGGTTTTTTGCAGCTGGCGCGCGTCGGCGTCGTCGTAGCCGTAATCAAGGTAGAAGACATCTTTCTGGTAATCGATATGCAGGGTGAACGGATAATTCGATTCGTCCCCGCGCCCGTCGTCGTTTTTCACCACGCCGAACCACTCCCCCTGACGGATCTGGTTTTCAGCGTCCACGCCGCACAGCAGCGTGATGGTGTCATTTTCATTTTCGCTATAGCTGGCGATGATTCTGGCTACTGGCATGTTAAATCCTCTTGCGGGTGATTGGCTTAGCACTGCCGTTAGTATAACAACAGCGTCAGGCCAGGTGCGGTTTAATTGGCGTTTTCACCGCCGCCGCGTCACAGATCGCGCAAACGCCGCACAATTGCGATGGGAAAGATGCCTCAAAGCGTAATACACTGAATAAAATGACAATGACTCTCGGCCTTTTACTCAGGGACAACACCATGACCGAACATCGACCGCGCAGTGAACGTGGCCAGTTGGCCGTCGCAGGAGAGAACTACGGCAGCTCGCTGCTGGGCGCGCCGCTGCTCTATTTCCCGGCGGCGGTCAGCGGCCCGGAGACCGGCCTTATCATCGCCGGCACCCACGGCGATGAGAGCGCCGCCATCGTGACCCTGTCTTGCGCGCTGCGCAGCATCGCCCCCGAGCGGCTGCGGCACCACGTGGTGCTGGCGGTCAACCCCGACGGCTGCCAACTGGGGCTGCGCGCCAATGCCAACGGCGTCGATCTGAACCGCAACTTCCCGGCCGCCAACTGGCGCTCCGGCGACACCGTCTACCGCTGGAACAGCGCGGCGCCGGTGCGCGACGTCAAGCTCTCCACCGGCGGGCGCCCCGGTTCCGAACCGGAAACTCAGGCGCTGTGTCACCTGATCCATCGCCTGAAGCCGCACTGGGTAGTGTCGTTCCATGAGCCGCTGGCCTGCATCGAAGATCCCGCCAGCTCGCGGCTCGGCGTTTGGCTGGCGCACAAGTTCGAGCTGCCGCTGGTGACCAGCGTCGGTTATGAAACGCCCGGTTCGTTTGGCAGCTGGTGCGCGGATCTGTCGCTGCCGTGCATCACCGCCGAATTCCCGCCGATCTCCGCCGATGCCGCCAGCGAGCGCTACATCGACGCGATGACCGAGCTGCTGACCTACCCGAATTAATCCCTACGGGGCGATATCGACGATCGCCCCGCATTCGAACGCCAGGCCCGGTTCGACGTCCCGCGCCAGCCAGGTCGGGCCGTCCAGATCGACGAAGCGCGCCGCCGGCGCCAGCGGCAAGGCGGCGGATATCGCCCGCGACGTACACAACATGCAGCCGAGCATGATGGCGAACCCTTGTTCGCGCGCGGCCTGCGCCAGCGCCAACGCCTCGGTCAAGCCGCCGGTTTTGTCCAGTTTGATGTTGACCATCTGATAGCGCTGCGCCAGCCGAGGTAGATCGGCGCGGGTGTGGCAGCTTTCATCGGCGCAGATCGGCAGCGGATGAATAAAGTGCTCCAGCGCGGCATCGTCACCGGCCGGCAGCGGCTGCTCCAGCATCGCCACGCCGAGATCGGCCAGCAGCTGGCAGCGCGCCGCCAGCCCTTCCGCCTGCCAGGATTCATTGGCGTCGACGATCAGCGTCGCCTGGGGTACCGCGGCGCGGATCGCGACCAATCGTTCGCTGATATAGTGATCGTCGAGTTTGATCTTCAGCAGCGTAGCGCCCTGCTGCTCCAGTTCACGCGCGGCGAAGGCCATCGCTTCCGGCGTGCCAATGCTGACGGTCTGCGCCATACGGATATGCGCCGGGGCCGTCACGCCGCTGAGATGCCACAGGCTCTGCCCGTGAAGGCGGCACTCGAGATCCCACAGCGCCGAATCCAGCGCGTTGCGGGCGGCGCCCGCAGGCATCTGCGCCAGCAGCTGTTCGCGGGTCATGCCTTGTGCGATCGCCGGCGCCATCTCCGCCAACTGCGCCATCACCGACTCCTCGCTTTCGCCGTAGCGCGGGTACGGCGTGCACTCACCGATGCCGCGCACGTCCTGCTGTTCGATTTCGACCACCACCACCCGGGCTTCGGTGCGGCTGCCGCGCGCAATCACGAAGGCGGTATGCAGCGGCCAGGCTTCCGGGTAAAAACGCATGTCTCTCATAACGGCTCCTGAGCGAAAACTGCGCATTCAGCCAGGCTGATGCGCCGGTGATGTTTTATAGAACAGCCTAATATATACAACTATTTAGCAAACTTTGATATCCAATCCGCCCCGGTTGTCATAAACTGGCGCCAGGGTGTGAACCTGATGTTAAATGCCGTTGCCGGTGCGCCGTTTCATCAGGTTCATACCCTTTGTATAAACACCTGTAAAAGGAATCTAGCAATGACTCAGACAGTACATTTTCAAGGCAATCCGGTCAGCGTAGCGGGCAAACTGCCACAGCAGGGCGAACAGGCCAAGGCCTTCTCACTGGTTGCCAAAGACCTGTCAGACGTAGCGCTGAGCAGCTTCGCGGGTAAACGCAAAGTCCTGAACATCTTCCCAAGCATCGATACCGGCGTCTGCGCGACTTCGGTGCGTAAATTCAACCAGCTGGCCAGCGGCCTGGATAACACCGTGGTGCTGTGCATCTCCGCCGATCTGCCGTTCGCGCAGTCTCGCTTTTGCGGCGCGGAAGGCCTGAGCAACGTGGTCACCCTGTCCACTTTGCGCGGCGCCGAGTTCAAGCAGGCGTACGGCGTCGAAATCGCCGAAGGCCCGTTGGCAGGCCTGACCGCGCGTGCGGTCGTGGTGCTGGATGGCCAGGACAACGTCCTGTACAGCGAGCTGGTGAACGAAATCACCACCGAGCCGGACTACGACGCAGCGCTGGCTGCGCTGAAATAACAAAGCCGGCGAACGCCGGCTTTGGAAACCCGTTAAAGGCGCCGCAAGGCGCCTTTCTTATTCCTCGCCCTCGGCGCCGCCTTTACGGCTGCTCAGGCCATACTCGCGCAGCTTGTTGGCGATGGCGGTATGAGAAACGCCCAGGCGCTTCGCCAGCTTGCGGGTGCTAGGATAGGTGCGATACAGGCGCGTCAGCACCGAGCGCTCGAAACGCTTGCTGATGTCGTCCAGCGAGCCCTCCAGCACCTCGTCGCCCAGCGACATCTCCACCTCGAACTCCGGCAACACGATATCCTGCGGCCGCAGCTCATAGCCTTCGGTTTGCGTCAGCGCGCGGTAGATGGCGTTTTTCAGCTGGCGCACGTTGCCCGGCCAGCCGTACTTGCTGAGGAAGCCGCCCAGATCGCTCGCCAGCTTGGGCCGCGCCACACCCTGCTCATCGGCGAAGCGCGCCACGAACAGCTCAGTCAGCGGCATGATGTCCTGCGGACGCTCGCGCAGCGGCGGGATGGTGATGGTCAGCACGTTGAGGCGGTAATAGAGGTCTTCGCGGAATTCACCGCGCTGCACCAGCTCGGTGAGGTTTTTCTGGGTGGCGCAGATCACGCGCACGTCGACGTGCACCTCATGCTCTTCGCCAACGCGACGGAAGGTGCCGTCGTTGAGGAAACGCAGCAGTTTGGTCTGCATGCGCGGCGACATTTCGCCGATCTCATCCAGTAGCACCGAACCGCCATTGGCCTGCTCGAAGAAGCCTTTCTTGCCTTCCAGCGCGTTGGGATAAGCGCCCGGCGCATGGCCGAACAGCTCGCTCTCCACCACGTCATCCGGCAGTGCAGCGCAGTTCAGCGCCAGGAACGGCTGTTTGCCGCGCGGGCTGCGCAAATGGCAGGCGCGGGCCAAAATATCCTTGCCGGTACCGGTATCGCCGACGATCAGGAGCGGCGCATCGAGCATCGCCAACTTGCGCGCCTGCTCCAGCACGTGGCGCATCTTGGCGCTTACCGCGACGATGTGGTCGAATTCGGTATCGTCGTTCACCGAGAGATTTTGCAGCTGGCGGCCCATGCGCGCGGTGGACTTCAGCATCACCACCGCGCCGACCGCGGCTTGCTGCTGCTGTTCGTCTTCCAGATAGATGGGCGTGATGTCCATCAGGAAGTCCTGGCTGCGAATCACCACCCGCTCGGAGTGCGGCGCCGTATGCTCGCTCTCCAGCCAGCGGCTGAAGTTATAGCCGCCGATCAGCGCTCCGGCGGTCTGGTTGCGGATCTTGTCTTCGTTCAGGCTGAACAGCGCCTGTGCCGCCGGGTTGGCCAGCTCGACCTTGCCCTTCATATCGATAGAGAACACCGGTTCCGGCATCGATTCCAGCAGCGCACGCAGCGCGCGATGCTCGCGTTCGGAAGGCATAAAGCTGACGGTGCGCACGTCGGTTACGCCGGCGATGCGGCGGATCTCCGCCATCAGCGCGCGGAAAGTATCGAAATCCAGCTGGGAGAAATTGAGGTAAATGCGGCCGATGGGATCGATCTCGATGCCACGTAAGTCAATGCTGCGCGATACCAAAAGATCGAGTAATTCTCGAGTGAGACCGAGGCGGTCTTCGCAAAATACTTCCAAACGCATCAGTGTTGGCCTTATCTCTGCAGGTGCGGGGATCGTTGACGATGATGATACTCCCTCGCACCGGGCGGTAGAAGCGATCTGTCAGCAAAAGTTGACAGAACTCTGATTTATTGCCGTGGTTGCTGATTTTAAACGCAAGCGGATAACAGCATCGGCGTCATTTTAGCCTACAAACAGAGAGTTATCACAACCAGAATTAATTTTGCAGAGATTTATCATGCACTCACAGGGGGATCGACTGTCGTCAAGTCTCGATTACGTTCGGCGTCGGCGCCGTTGAGAAAACGGCGCTCCTGAGAGCGCCGTCGTGGGGGTTATTTGGCCTTGCCGTCGCTCTTTTTCAGCGTGTCTTTCAACTGGCCGATCAGCTGGCTGCGGAAATCGCCAAGCTTCGGCTTTTCCCCTTCCAGCCACGGCAGCGGGCGGCACAGCTCCATCGCCTTGATGCCCAGCCGCGCGGTCAACAAGCCGGCGCCGATGCCCTGCGCCGCGCGCGCCGACAGCCGCGCCGCCAGATCCTGCGACATCCAGTCCATGCCCACTTCGCGCACCAGCTCGGAAGCGCCGGCGAAGGCGATGTTCAACAGCACCAGCCGGAACAGACGAATGCGGCTGAAGTAGCCCAGCTCGATGCCGTACAGCGCGGCGATGCGGTTGATCAAACGGATGTTGCGCCAGGCGATAAACGCCATATCCACCAGCGCCAACGGGCTGACGGCGATCATCAGTGTCGACTCGGCGGCGGAGCGACTGATTTCGCGCCGCGCCTGGTTATCGAGCACCGGCTGCACCAGTTTGGCGTACAGCTCCACCACTTCACGATCGTTTTGCGTTTCATGCAGCGACGCCTGCCAGCGCTGTAGCGCCGGATGCCCCTGATCCAGCCCGGCCTGACGCGCCAGCTTCTCGCAGAATTCGCGCCCTTGCCCCAGCCCGTGGCTATGCAACAGCTCGCGCGCCACGTCGCGCTCTTCCGCGCGCTGGCGCAGCCGATACAAACGCCGCCACTCGGTGACCACCGAACCGACGCCGGCGAACACGATAAGGCCGCCGGCCACGCCGCCGCCCATGGCGATCCAGTCCTGCTGCACCCAGGCGGTATGCACCCACTGCACGCCCTGCGCCACCACGCTGACGCCGAACAGCGCCAGGCCGGCGGTGACCATTTTGCGCCACAGGCTGCGTTTAGGTTTCAGCGCGGCATTGATGATGCCTTCGGCGCGCCCTTCTTCCTCTTCCTGCTGCAGCTCCGGCGCCGCCGGGAAAAAGCTTTCTGCCTGTTCGGCATCGAAAGCGACGCCGGCGCGCAACGCCGGCTCCTGCGGCGGCTGCAGCGGCTCGTCAAAATCGATACGCGGTTTGATCGGCTCGCTCATCGCAATTTGTCTCCCAATAAAAACTCCATCACCGCATCCAGACGAATGTGCGGCAACGGGGTGTCCACGCTCATGGCGCGCGGACGGAACTCATCGAAGTGGAACCCCTGGCTCTGCCAGAACGCCGGCCCCGGCAGGCGCGCGGGCACTTCGCCGGGGAACACCGTCAGCGGCGCGCCGTCGCTCAGGCGGTTGCCCTTCAGCGCCGGAATGCGTTGCCCCTGATGATCGACGATACCGCTCTCGGTCGCCTGCACCGAGGCCAGGCCGACGCAATCCATGCTGATGCCCTCGAACGCCGCGTTCTGCCACGCCTCTTGCACCAGCTGTTGCAGCAGCGACACCAGATTGGCGTGCTGATCGGCGGTGATATGGTCCGCCTTGGTGGCGGCGAACATCAGTTTGTCGATGGTCGGCGAGAACAAGCGACGAAACAGCGTGCGCTTTCCGTAATGGAAGCTCTGCATCAGCTGGGTCAACGCCAGACGCATGTCGTTGAACGCCTGCGGGCCGCTGTTGAGCGGCTGCAGGCAGTCGACCAGCACGATTTGCCGATCGAAACGGACGAAGTGTTCTTTGTAGAAGTTTTTGACGATCGACTGGCAGTAGTAGTTGAAGCGAGCGCGCAACATGCCGATGTTGGTGTGTTTGTCGGCCTGCGCCAGCTTCGATTCGCCGATCGCGGCCACGTCGGGCCATGGGAAAAACTGCAGCGCCGGCGCGCCGGCCATGTCGCCCGGCAGCACGAAACGCCCCGGCTGAATGAAGTGCAGCCCTTCGCTTTTGCAGCGCAGCAGGTAATCGGTGTAGGCCTGGGCGATCGCCGCCAGGCGGTTTTCATCGGCCGGGGCCAGCGGATCGCAGGCCTTGCACAGCTCAAGCCAGGGCTTGGCCCATTCGGCGCGTTCGCCCTGCAGCAGCCCGGTCATCTGGCGCGACCAGGCCAGGTAGTCCTGCTCGAGCATCGGCAGATCCAGCAACCATTCACCGGGATAATCGACGATCTCCAGGTACAGCGTGGAGGTGTCTTTAAAGTGGCGCAGCAGCGAGTCGTTGGAGCGGTAACGCAGCGCCAGACGAATTTCGCTGACGCCGCGCGTCGGCGTCGGCCAGGCCGGCGGCGTGCCGTACAGCTGCGCCAGCCCTTCATCATAGGTGAAACGCTGGATGCCGAGATCGCGCTGCGGGATGCGTTTGACGCCCAGCAGGCGCTCTTCACGCACCGGTGAAAACAGCGGCATGCGCGCGCCGCTGTGCACATGCAACAGTTGGTTGACGAAGGCGGTGATAAAGGCGGTTTTGCCGCTGCGGCTCAGGCCGGTCACCGCCAGGCGCAGATGGCGATCCATTCCGCGGTTGACCAGCGAGGTTAACTCATTTTGCAGTCGTTTCATTGCTCTCCTTGACGTAACGCCCGAATGCCTTGTTCAGGCCTTTACGGAACAGCGGTTCCAGCACCAGCGCCAGCACGAAGCGCACCGGTTTGCGGCCGACGGTCTTCAACAGCCAGCCGGCGGCGCCCGCCGGGCCATAGTTCAATAACGCTATGATGATGACTTTAGCCAATGTCTTCAACATTGCCGCCGCTCCTCGTTTAAATCCACCCGTTTTGGCGGTGTTCGCGACATCGATTTTATTCATGACAATGCCCTCCGGCACAAGACGATTAAGGTTACATTTATGGGATAACGGCGGCGAAGATACCCGGCCTGTGCAGGCCGGGTATCGCAAGAAGGGTTACAGCTTGCGGAAACGGCTCTGTACGCCGAAGGTATCGGACGTCACGTAGCGCTCGACCTGGCGCAGCTGCTGCTCGCCGCTGCCCAGCTCATACTCCAGCTGATCGAGCAACTGGCGCGGCGTCTTCTGATGCTCGCCTTCGAAACGGCTGGCCGGCGCTTCATCCAACACGAACACCAGCGCGATATAGGCCACCAGCGTGAAGAAGAACAGCCCGAAGAACAGCGACAGCACCACCATCACGCGGATCAGGCGCACCGGCACGTCGAAATAGTGGGCCAAACCGGCGCAGACGCCTTTCACCATGCCTTCTTCGGGAACGCGATAAAGCTTTTTACTGCCCAGCGTCGTGCTCATCAGGACTGTCTCCAGTTCGGGTGTTCCGTATCGAGGATCTCTTCCAACGCCTGAATGCGTTCACGCATGCGTTTGGCGTCTTCCGCCAGCTGCGCCAGGCGCTGCATTTCTTGCTGACTCAGCTGGATGCCGGTCTGTTGCCGATTGCTGTAATGCAGCCAAAGCCAAATCGGCGCGACAAACAGCACGAAAATTGTCAGCGGAATGGCAAGTAATAAAGCACTCATTGTTATTCCTTCTTATCGGGTCCTGGATAGGCGGCCACCTCCGGCGTGTGGCCGCGGTTCGCCTTACTCTGAGCGGTTCATTTTGGCTTTCAGCGCCGCCAGTTGCTCACTGATGGCGTCGTCGGCCTTCAGTTCGGCAAACTCTTGGTCCAGCGACTTCTTTTTACCGATGCTGATGCTTTCCGCCTCGGCTTCCATGTGGTCGATACGGCGCTCGAACTGTTCGAAACGCGCCATCGCCTCATCCAGCTTGCCGCTATCGAGCTGGCGGCGCACGTCACGGGAAGAAGACGCGGCCTGATGACGCAGCGCCAGCGCCTGCTGCCGCGCGCGGGTTTCGGTCAGCTTGTTTTCCAGCTCGCCGATTTCGCTCTTCATGCGCGCCAGCGTTTCTTCTACGGTCGCCACTTCCTGCGTCAGCGTGGCGATCAGATCGGCCACCTTTTGTTTTTCGATCAGCGCCGCACGGGCCAAGTCTTCTTTATCTTTGCGCAGCGCCAGTTCAGCTTTTTCCTGCCAGTCGCTTACCTGGTTTTCACCCTGCTCGATGCGACGCAGCAGCTGCTTTTTCTCCGCCAGCGCGCGCGCCGACGTAGAGCGAACTTCAACCAGCGTGTCTTCCATCTCTTGGATCATCAACCGCACCAGCTTCTGCGGATCTTCCGCCTTGTCCAGCAGGGTGTTGATGTTGGCGTTCACGATGTCGGCAAAACGAGAAAAAATACCCATAATTCACTTCCTCTTGGTTCTGATGGCGTCTGAAGCGCCGCGTTAAGTCGTACAGCTTGCCCAAAGATATAATCAAAACCCGTGCCAACTTTTATATTATTGAAAAGTAACGAATATTATTTTTTTGACTCTCTGCGCGCTTGCTGTAGAGTGATTATTTTCACCAAACATTGGCGAATTTCATCATGAACGAACAGCCAGAGAATTTGTTGGGCGAGGCAAACGCCTTTGTCGAAGTCTTGGAGCAAGTCTCCCAGGTCGCCAAGCTGAACAAGCCGGTGCTGGTGATCGGCGAGCGCGGCACCGGCAAGGAGCTGATCGCCCACCGTCTGCACTACCTCTCCAACCGCTGGCAAGGGCCGTTCATCTCGCTTAACTGCGCGGCGCTGAATGAAAACCTGCTGGATTCCGAGCTGTTCGGCCATGAGGCCGGCGCGTTTACCGGCGCGCAAAAGCGCCATCTGGGGCGCTTCGAGCGCGCCGACGGCGGCACGCTGTTTCTCGATGAGCTGGCGACCGCGCCGATGCTGGTGCAGGAGAAATTGCTGCGGGTGATCGAATACGGCCAGCTGGAGCGCGTGGGCGGCAGCCAGCCGCTGCGGGTGGATGTGCGCCTGGTGTGCGCCACCAACGACGATCTGCCGGCGCTGGCGGCGGCGGGCAAGTTCCGCGCCGATCTGCTGGATCGGCTGGCGTTCGACGTGGTGCAGCTGCCGCCGCTGCGCCAACGGCGGCCCGATATCATGCTGTTGGCCGAGCATTTCGCCATTCAAATGTGCCGCGAGCTGGCGCTGCCGCTGTTTCCCGGCTTTACCGAGCATGCCAGGCGAACGTTGCTCGAGTATGGCTGGCCGGGCAACGTGCGCGAACTGAAAAACGTGGTGGAACGCTCGGTTTATCGCCACGGCGACAGCGACAGCCCGCTGGACGACATCGTCATCAACCCGTTTGCGCCACGCGAGACCACGCCGGTCGCGCCCGTTCCTGAAGACGCCGGCGCGTTACCGCCGCTGCCGCTGGATTTGAAACACTGGCAGCTCGAGCAGGAGAAGGCATTGATCGAAGCGGCGCTGCGGCAGGGGCGCTTCAATCAGCGCAAGGCGGCGCAGCTGCTGGGGCTCACCTATCACCAGCTGCGCGGTATGCTGAAAAAGCATGCGCTGCTGCAAAACGGCGAAGCGGACGAGGAATAACAGGCAAAAAAAAAGCCAGCACCCGAGCTGGCTTAAAAAACACTGGAAGCAATGTGAGCAATGTCGTGCCTTCCACATCAGAGCCGCAAACTGTGGCCTTCCGTGAACTGCCAGGCGATGATAATAGTTATCAGTATCGTCTGTAAAGCACTTTGTTGAGAATTTTTCTCATTACCACACGAAGATTGCGCAATTACCACTCAGGGAACGGGTCTGCCATGTCCAGCCAATAGTCCACGCCGGCGGCCATTTCATCGTCGCTCAGCAGGCAGTCGTCCAGCAAACGCACGATCGTCGCCTGCTGCAAATGCTGGCCGATAAACACCAGTTCCTGGCGCATATCGCCGAACGGCTCCACCCATTTTTCCTGAATGTGCGCCCGCGCTTCGGGATCCTGCGGCCAATTATCTTGCGGAATGGCGCGCCAAAAGGTGCCCGCGAGGCCGTAGTGGGCGATGCCCCCTGCCTGGCTCCACTGCCCGGCCTGCCGCGGCCGCGTCGCCAGCCAGAAAAAGCCTTTCGAGCGCAGCAGCTTGCCGCCGCCCCAGTCGCCGTTGATCACGCGGTAAAACTTGTCCGGCGCAAACGGCCGCCGCGCCTGATAGACGAAGCTGCTGATGCCGTAGTTTTCCGTTTCCGGCACGTGTTCGCCGCGCAGCTCTTTCAGCCAGCCGGGCGCCTGCTGCGCCTTTTCAAAGCTGAAGCTGCCGGTATTCAGCACCGCCTCCAGCGGCAGTTTGCCCGGCGCGATCGGCACAATGCGGGCATCGGGGTTCAGGCTGGCCAGCAGCGCCATCACTTCGCCTTGCTGGGATGGCGTCAACAGATCGGTCTTGCTGACCAGGATCACGTCGCAGAACTCAATTTGCTCAATCAGCAGATCCGCCACGCTGCGCAGATCGTCCTCGCCCAGGCTTTGGCCGGCCTCCTGCAGGCTTTGCGCCTGCTGGTACTGCTGGATGAAATTCACCCCGTCGACCACCGTCACCAGGGTATCCAGCCGGGCGAACTGCGACAGGCTTTCGCCCTTTTCGTCCTCAAAGGTAAAGGTTTCCGCCACCGGCAGCGGCTCGGAGATGCCGCTCGATTCGATCAGCAGGTAATCGAAACGCCCGTCCTGCGCCAGTTCACGCACCGATACCAGCAGGTCTTCGCGCAGCGTGCAGCAAATGCAGCCGTTGCTCATCTCCACCAGCTTCTCTTCCTGGCGATCGAGATGCACTGCATTTTCCACCAGCGCGGCGTCGATGTTCACCTCGCTCATGTCGTTGACGATCACCGCCACGCGCATGCCCTGCCGGTTGTTCAGGATGTGGTTCAGCACCGTGGTTTTGCCGGCGCCGAGAAAGCCGGAAAGCACGGTCACGGGAAGTTGTTTCATGAGAGCCTCATTAAAATTCATTGCGTAATGCCTGGTAACCGCGCACCAGCTCAACGTTGGTGGCGGCCACTTCTTCCGAAAACTGCAGCGCGCCGCGATCGACCTGGCGATAGCGCGACAGGTCGCTGTCCGGCCCTACGCGCTCGGTCGAGGGGATATAGCGGTTTTCAGGCAGCGTCACGCCGTCCACCACCGCGTTGTAACGCACCACGCAGCCGGACTGGATATGGCAGTTGAACAGCACGCTGTTGAAACCGATAAACACCCGATCGTCGATGCGACACGGGCCGTGGACGATGGCGCGGTGGGCGATCGAGCTGTAACGGCCAATGGTGACCGCCGCCCCGCTCTTGGAGTGGATCACCACGCCGTCCTGAATATTGGAGTGCGAGCCGATGACGATCGGCTCCATGTCGCCGGCGGCGTTCAACTCGTCGGCGCGGATCACCGCATAAGGGCCGACGTAAACGAAATCTTCGACGATCACCCGGCCGCAAATAATGGCGGTGGGGTCGATGTAGGCCAGCGGCGAGACCTGCGGCAGATGGCCGCTGGGATTTTTACGCAGCATGATTTTCTCCCCGCCAGCTCAACTCCGCCACCGCATTGTGGGCATGCAGGCTCTCCTGATGCTCGACGCGCAGCGAGAAGGCGCGGTAATCGCACTGGCTGCGCAGCATGCGATACAGACGGCGCGCCGCATCTTCGCAAAACATCAGGTTCTGACCGTTGGCCAGCGCGAAGGCCTGTTCGTCGCGGCGTTTCACCAGCGTTTGTACCGGCGTGCCCAGCGCGTGTTCGATGCGGTCGATCAATTTCACCGGTTCGAACGCCCGTTCATTCTCGGGCGTCACGGTGACCCAGGCCCAGCTGCGCTGGCTGTGAGGGGTGGCCGGCATTCCCTGCTCCAACAGCCACTCGCTCACCTGGCGTTGGCTGACCCGCTCCGCCGCCTGTTCAAAATCAAACTGAAACTGTTGCTGCGCCAACTGACGGCTGAGCGCCGCCGAACTCGGGCAGGTAGAGGAGTAAGGCACACCGACGGTCAGCGCCAGCGTCAGCGTCAGCGTGTTCCTCAGGGTCGCCTCGATGCGCAGCGGGTAAGCCTTCCAGCCGCGCTGCGGCGACAGCAACGCCGGGCGCGACAACAGCAGCTCGCCGCCGATCGCCAGTTTGGCGCGATCGCTGTGTTCCGGCTGCGAATCCAGAAAGGCCTGCAGCGTTCGGCCGATGCGCTGCGGCGTCAGCTCGCCCTGCGTCAATTCATCCAGCGCCAGATACAGGCGCGACATGTGAATACCGCGTTCGCCCGCCGCTTCGGCGCGCAGGTTGATGCCGGCGTCGACTGTGGCCATCAGTGGCTTGCCGGCCAGCTCCAGCGGCAGTGCGATCCCTTGCATCCCGACCCAATCGAGCCCGACATCACTCATTTCGCCGCGCCATGCCTGAGCGTCCGGCAGCGAACGGCGTGGTGGAAGTGCAACTTCGTTCATACATCCCCTTGCGTTATTGTGACTTTGCCGGGGAACGGTATCATGATTTTGTTATGTTATAACATATCAAATCAGATTTTTTTCACGCCGTTGGGCGGCCTGATTAATCAAGTAGCAGAAAACTCAGCGATTTTGCTCAATGGATTGGGCTGCCGGTCAGAGTGCGATACACTAACGCTATTGCTGATTAACCCATGAGCCCCTATGCGTGGTTTACCCCTTTGGATAGTGTCGTTGTGCTTTACCGGCTCCGCCTTGGCCGCGACAACACCGCCCGCGCCCGCCGCGGCGCCGCTGCCGGACATTCGCCAGAGCGGCTTTGTCTATTGCGTCAGCGGCATACTGAATACCTTTAACCCGCAAATGGCCAGCAGCGGCCTGACGGTGGATACCCTGGCCGCCCAGCTGTACGATCGTCTGCTGGATGTCGATCCCTACACCTACCGGCTGATCCCCGAGCTGGCGCAAAGCTGGGAAGTGTTGGACAACGGCGCCACCTACCGTTTCCATCTGCGCAAGGACGTGCCGTTCCAGACCACCGCCTGGTTCACGCCCACCCGCAAGATGAACGCCGACGACGTGGTGTTCAGCTTCGCGCGCGTATTTGACCAAAAGCACCCGTATCACGACGTCAACGGCGGCGAATACCCCTATTTCGACAGCCTGCAGTTCGGCGATTCGGTGCAGAGCGTGAGAAAGCTCGACGACTACACGGTTGAGATCCGCCTGCAGTCGCCGGACGCCTCGTTCCTGTGGCACCTGGCGACCCACTACGCGCCGGTGCTGTCCGCCGAATACGCCGACACGCTGACGCGCGAAGGCCACCAAGAGCTGATCGACCGCGAGCCGGTCGGCAGCGGCCCGTTCCTGCTCAATGAATACCGCTCGGGGCAATATATTCGCCTGGCGCGCAACGCAGCCTACTGGAAAGGCCTGCCGCGCATGCCGCAGGTGGTGATCGATCTGGGCGCAGGCGGCACCGGCCGCCTCTCCAAGCTGCTGACCGGCGAATGCGACGTGCTGGCCTATCCGGCGGCCAGCCAGCTGTCTATCCTGCGCGACGATCCGCGCCTGCGCCTGACGCTGCGCCCGGGGATGAACATCGCCTACCTGGCGTTCAACACCCGCAAACCGCCGCTCGACAACCTCAACGTGCGCCAGGCGATCTCGCTGGCGATCAACAACCAGCGGTTGATGCAGTCGATCTATTACGGCACGGCGGAAACCGCCGCCTCAATCCTGCCGCGCGCCTCCTGGGCCTATGACAACGACGCGCACGTCACCGAGTACGATCCGGCCAAATCACGCGAAATGCTGCGGCAGGCCGGCGTCGGCCAACTGAACCTGAAGCTGTGGGTGCCGACCGCCTCGCAATCTTACAACCCGAGCCCGCTGAAAACCGCCGAGCTGATCCAGGCCGATCTCGGCCAGGTGGGCATCAACGTCACCATCGTGCCGGTAGAGGGGCGCTTCCAGGAGGCGCGCCTGATGGAGATGAACCACGATCTGACCCTGACCGGCTGGGCCACCGACAGCAACGACCCGGACAGCTTCTTCCGGCCGCTGCTGAGCTGCGCGGCAATCCGTTCGCAAACCAACTATGCTCACTGGTGTGACCCGGGCTTCGACGAGGTGTTGCAGAACGCGCTGTTGTCGCAGCAGCTGTCTCAGCGCATCGACAACTACCGTAAGGCGCAGAAGATCCTCGAGCAGCAACTGCCGGTGCTGCCGCTGGCCTCTTCCCTGCGGCTGCAGGCCTACCGCTACGACATCAAGGGATTGGTGCTGAGCCCGTTCGGCAACGCCTCGTTCGCCGGGGTGTACCGTGAATCCGCGCCGGAGGTGAAAAAGTGATTATCTTTACCCTGCGCCGCATTCTGCTGCTGCTGATCACGCTGTTCTTCCTGACGCTGGTCAGCTTCAGCCTGAGCTATTTCACGCCGCGCGCGCCGCTGAACGGCGCCGCCCTGCTGGACGCCTATCAGTTCTACTTCGTCAGCCTGCTGCACTGGGACTTCGGCGTCTCCAGCATCAACGGCCAGGCGATCAGCGAACAGCTGCGCGAAGTGTTCCCGGCTACCATGGAACTGTGCCTGCTGGCCTTCGCCCTGGCGCTGTTTATCGGCATTCCGCTGGGCATCATCGCCGGCGTGCTGCGCGGCAAATGGCAGGACACCGCCATCAGCACCTTCGCGCTGCTGGGCTTTTCGATGCCGGTGTTCTGGCTGGCGCTGCTGCTGATGCTGTTCTTCTCGCTGCACCTGGGCTGGCTGCCGGTTTCTGGCCGTTTCGACCTGCTGTATCAGGTGAAGCCGATCACCGGTTTCGCGCTGATTGACGCCTGGCTGTCGGACTCGCCGTACCGCGCCGAGATGATCGGCAGCGCCCTGCGCCACATGATCCTGCCGATCGCCGCGCTGGCGGTGGCCCCCACCACCGAAGTGGTGCGCCTGATGCGCATCAGCACCGACGACGTGCTGAGCCAAAACTACATCAAGGCCGCCGCCACCCGCGGCCTGTCGCGCTTCACCATCATTCGCCGCCACGTGTTGCACAATGCGCTGCCGCCGATCGTGCCCAAGCTGGGGCTGCAGTTCTCCACCATGCTCACGCTCGCGATGATCACCGAAGTGGTGTTCAGCTGGCCGGGCCTCGGCCGATGGCTGATCAACGCCATTCGCCAGCAGGACTATGCGGCGATCTCCGCCGGCGTCATGGTGGTCGGCACGCTGGTGATCACCATTAACGTCCTGGCCGACATTCTGGGTGCAGCAACCAACCCGCTGAAACATAAGGAATGGTATGCCCTTCGATAACGTATACCGCGAGAAAAAGATGCCGAGCCCGCTGCGCTACACCTGGCGGATTTTCTACGGCGACGCGCTGGCGATGATCGGTTTTTACGGCGTGATCGCCCTGCTGCTGCTGTCGCTGTTCGGTAGCCTGCTGGCGCCCTACGCGCTGGATCAGCAGTTCCTCGGTTATCAGCTGCTGCCGCCTTCCTGGTCGCGCTACGGCAACGTGTCGTTCTTTCTCGGCACCGACGATCTCGGGCGCGACATCCTCAGCCGCCTGTTGACCGGCACTGCCGCCACCTTCGGCTCGGCGCTGGCGGTGACGCTGGCTGCGGCCTTCTGCGGGGTGATCCTCGGCGTGTTCGCCGGCGTCACTCACGGGCTGCGCTCGGCGGTGCTCAACCACATTCTCGATACCCTGCTGTCCATTCCCTCGCTGCTGCTGGCGATCGTGGTGGTGGCGTTTATCGGCCCCAAACTTGAACACGCCATGCTGGCGGTATGGCTCGCCTTGCTGCCGCGCATGGTGCGCACCATCTACAGCGCGGTGCACGACGAGCTGGATAAAGAATACGTGGTGGCTGCGCGGCTCGACGGCGCTTCCACGCTGCAGATCCTGTGGTACGCAGTGATGCCGAACATTGCGGCGGTGCTGGTGACCGAGTTCACCCGCGCGCTGTCGATGGCCATTTTGGATATTGCCGCGCTCGGCTTCCTCGATCTCGGCGCGCAGCTGCCTTCGCCAGAATGGGGAGCGATGCTCGGCGATTCGCTCGAGCTGGTGTACGTCGCGCCCTGGACGGTGATGCTGCCCGGCGCGGCCATCCTCGTCAGCGTGCTGCTGGTTAACCTGTTAGGCGACGGTATGCGCCGCGCAATCAATGCCGGGGTGGAATAATGCCGTTACTCGATATCCGCAATCTGACGATTGAATTTATGACCGCCGAAGGGCCGGTCAAGGCGGTCGATCGCGTCAGCATGACGCTGACCGAGGGCGAGGTGCGCGGCTTGGTGGGCGAATCGGGCTCCGGCAAGAGCCTGATCGCCAAAGCCATCTGCGGCGTAACCAAAGACAACTGGCGCGTCACCGCCGACCGTTTCCGCTTCGACGACATCGATCTGCTGCAGCTGAGCCCGCGCGAGCGGCGCAGGCTGGTGGGCCACAACGTCTCGATGATTTTCCAGGAGCCGCAGTCCTGTCTGGATCCTTCCGAAAGCATCGGCCGCCAGCTGGCGCAGGCCATTCCGGGCTGGACCTACAAGGGCCGCTGGTGGCAGCGCTTCAACTGGCGCAAACGCCGCGCCATCGAACTGCTGCACCGCGTCGGCATTAAGGATCACGACGACATCATGGGCAGCTTCCCGTACGAGCTGACCGAAGGTGAGTGCCAGAAAGTGATGATCGCCATCGCGCTGGCCAACCAGCCGCGCCTGCTGATCGCCGATGAGCCGACCAACGCCATGGAGCCAACCACCCAGGCGCAGATTTTCCGCCTGTTGGCGCGCCTCAACCAGAACAACAACACCACCATTTTGCTGATCAGCCACGATTTGCAGATGATGAGCAAGTGGGCCGACCGGGTGAACGTGCTGTACTGCGGGCAAACGGTGGAAAGCGCCCAGTGCGAAGAGCTGCTGGCGGCGCCGCACCACCCTTACACCCAGGCGCTGATCCGCGCTATGCCGGACTTCGGCCGCTCGCTGCCGCACAAGAGCCGGTTGAACACGCTGCCGGGTGCCATTCCTTCGCTGGAACACCTGCCGATCGGCTGCCGCTTGGGGCCGCGCTGCCCTTACGCACAGAAGAAGTGCATCGAAACACCACGCCTGCGCCCGGTCAAAAACCACTTCTTTGCCTGCCACTTCCCGCTGAACATGGAGGAGCAATAACATGGAAACGCTGTTGGAAGTGCGCAACCTGAGCAAAACCTACCGCTACCGCACCGGTCTGTTCCGCCGCCAGCACGTCGAGGCGGTGAAATCGGTCAGCTTTACCCTGCGCGAAGGCCAGACGCTGGCGGTAATCGGCGAGAACGGCTCCGGCAAATCCACGCTGGCGAAGATGCTCTCCGGCATGGTGGAACCGACCGCCGGCGAACTGCTGATCGACGATCATCCGCTGGAATTCGGCGATTATCGCTATCGCAGCCAGCGCATTCGCATGATTTTTCAGGATCCGAGCACCTCGCTCAATCCGCGCCAGCGCATCGGCCAGCTGCTGGACGCGCCGCTGCGGCTGAACACCAGTCTGGAACCCGCCGAGCGCGAGCAGCGCATCAACCAGACATTACGCCAGGTCGGCATGCTGCCGGATCACGCCTACTACTATCCGCACATGCTGGCTTCCGGGCAGAAACAGCGCGTCGCGCTGGCGCGTGCGCTGATCCTGCAGCCGAAAGTGATCGTCGCCGATGAGGCGCTGGCCTCGCTGGACATGTCGATGCGCTCGCAAATCATCAACCTGATGCTGGAGCTGCAGGAAAAACACGGCATTTCCTATATCTATGTCACCCAGCACCTCGGCATGATGAAGCATATCAGCGACCAGGTGCTGGTGATGCACGAAGGGGAAATCGTCGAGCGCGGCAGCACCGCCGAGGTATTGGCGGCGCCGCTGCACGAATTGACCAAGCGACTTATCGCCAGCCACTTCGGCGAGGCGCTGACCGCCGACGCCTGGCGACGCGACGGCGGGCGTTTCTGAGCCACGGCTGTACATGCAAACCCGCTGCGGCGGGTTTTTTATTGCCGCGCGTGCCTGCCGCTTAGCGAGAAAGCGCACATACAAATTACATTCTTGTTATATATCCTTATATTTTATTCCTTTCAGTTATTGATTAGTCCGTAACATTATTTTATCTCGCCAGGGCGATCGGTGAGGATATCCCCTACGTTGAGCCTCTCATACGACAGGATATCGCACTGATGAACAGCCTTCGCCATCGCCGCCTCACGCAGTTTCTGCTCACGCTGGCCGCCGGTTTCTCTGTTTACGGCCACGCGCTGTGCTGCGATGAGCTGCGCTAAATCTACCTTTCGCCCCGCCTGCGGGCATGTTGACTCTTTGTCCAGCCGCCGCTGCCGCACGCACCGGTGGCTGTTGCTCATGATTAAGGATTGACCCTATGGAACGACTCCGTCGACAACATAATGCCCAGTGGTATCACGAAACCCAAAGCAGCGTGCGGGGCGATGCACCGCTGGAGCCACAGGCGGCTACCCTGCGCGATCGTTTTCTGCTGGGGTTGGGCGCCTTCGCCGATGAAGCGTTAAACGCTGCGCTCGGCGCCCGCGCCGGGGTATTCAACGCCTCGCTGGCCAGTTACCACGCCCTGTTTCCCGACCAGGTGTCGCTATCACGATACGTGACATTGTCACCCTATGATCGACTCAGCACCGCGCTGACCGTCGCTCAGGTGACCGGCGTGCAGTCGCTCTGTAGCCACTACGCCGCCCGCCTCGCCCCGCTGCACAGCCCGGACGCCTCCCGTGAAAGCAATATCCGCCTCGCCCAGATCACCCAATACGCCCGCCAGCTCGCCAGCCAGCCCACGCTGATTTGCCGCAGAGCGCTGCAGCAGCTTGGCGACGTCGGGCTGAGCCCGGCGGATATCGTCACCTTTTCGCAAATCATCGGTTTTGTCAGCTACCAAGCGCGCGTGGTGGCGGGCGTAGCGGCGTTGGCCGGCCGACCGGCGGTGGTAGTGCCCGGTTTCCCAAACGTCGAAGACGCCGATGGCGTCGCTTTCAGCACCGAAGAGTTAAGCTGGACTGCGCGCCTGCCGCCAATCGACACGGAAGCCGCCGCCGCCGAACAGCTTGACGTGCTGGATCAGAGCCACCCGCAGGCGCGCGCCGAATCTTATTACCTGCTGCTGGCGCACGATGCCGCCGCACTGCGTGAGCGCAACGGCGTGTTTAACGGCATCAATGCCGAAGGATATGGGTTGTCGAGCCGATTGAAAGCGCTGGCGACGCTGGCGGTCTCGCGCATCAACGGCAGCCGCTACTGCGCGGCCACGGTGGCGCATGAATTGCAGGATGACGGACTGACTCAGGCGCTGTTCGCCGGACTGCCTCAGGGATTGGCGTTTACCGAGGACACGGTCAAACGCGCGGTGATCCACACCGCCGCCGAGCTGACGCGCGCACCGGAGAAATTCACCCCGCAGAGCGTGCAACCGTTGTTCAACAGCGGTCTGAATCAGGCACAGGCGCTGGAAGTGATCCTCACCGCCGCGCTCTACGCCTGGGAAAATCGCCTGCGCCAAACGCTGGGCGATGCCGAATCTTTCATCGCCGCCGACTGAAGACCGCTACGCGGCCTGATTACCGGCCGTGATACGCCGCGTTTTAGACATTCTGCTGACGCAGCCACTCGCTGGCGGCGTCGAAGAATTTTTGCGCCAACGGCGTGGCGCGCTCTGCCATATCGACCACCACCGCCGCATGACGCGGCATGGCACCGATGGCCACCGGACGGCGCTGCAACGCCGGCATCAGCGGCGATTGCAGCTGGCCGCGCGGAAACAGCCCGCAGCCCAGGCCGACGAAAATCCCCTCCAGCAGTTGGAAGATCGAGGCGGTTTCAAGCCGCGTGTGCAGCGTCAACCCGGCGTCGCGGAAGTGTTGATCGAGATAGCGGCGGAAATAACGCGTCGGCTCGGCCAGGCACAGCGGCAAAGCGGCCACCGCCTCCAGCGGCAACGGCGTATCGCCCACCAGCTTCGGAAAGTGTTGCGGATGAAATACCAGCTCGACGCCGGTTTCCACCAGCGGTTGCGATTGGAAGTGCAGCTCCTTTAAGGTCGACAGCTCGAAAAAGCCGATGCCGATGTCGACGGTATGCGCCGTCAGCGCCTCCAGCAGCTGATCGGCGCTCAGCACCGCCAGCCGGTAATCGAGATGCGGGTAACGCTCGCTGACCGCATTGAGCATTTCCGATACCGAGATACTGCACTGCGGCACCACGCCAAGGCGCAGCGTGCCGTGCAAGCCGTGCTTGAGCGACTCCACCTCCAGCTTCAGCCCCTGGTAAACCGAGACGATCTCACGGGCCCACGCCAGCACCCGCTCGCCTTCGGCGGTAAAACCGCCGAAATGGTTGCCGCGGTTAATCAGCGAAACACCCAGCTCTTTTTCCAGATTTTTCAATCGCATGGATAGCGTCGGCTGGCTAACGAAGCTGGCCTCCGCCGCCCGGCCGAAGTGACGTTCTCGTTCTAAATTACACAAATAAATCAGTTGTTTAATATCCATAGCGCGGCTCAATGATCGACATTCGCACCAGTATACCACCGGGCACCGTCGTCCGCCCGGCGAGTCAGAGCTTCAGCTTCACGTAATCCACCAGGCGCGAGAACACGCCGCCCTGCGGCACCGCCTGCAGCGCCACCAGCGGCAAGGTTTTCACCACCTGGCCATTGTCGCTGATGCGGATCTCGCCAACGGTCTGCCCTTTGCCAATCGGCGCTTCCAGCCGTGCGGCATTGATCACGTACTGCGCCTTCAGCTTGTCCGCCTCGCTTTTCGGCAGGCTGAGCGACTGCTCTTGCGCGCTACCGACCGGTAACCGGTGATTCTCGCCGTACCAGACCGGCTCTTCCCCCAGACTCTGGCCGGCGCTGAACAGGTGTACGGTGGCAAAGTCGCGCAGCCCCCAAGTCAACAGCTTACGCGCCTGCTCCTCACGCCCTTTAGCGCTTTTGCCGCCCATCACCACGGCGATCAGGCGGCGATCCCCTTTGGTGGCGGAGGCGATGATGTTGAAGCCGGCCGAGGCGGTGTGCCCGGTTTTCAGCCCATCGACGTGCAGCGTCTTATCCCACAGCAGGCCATTGCGGTTCTGCTGCGTGATGCCATTCCAGGTCAGCGACTTCTCGCTGTACATATGGTATTCCGCCGGTTCACTCATAATGATGGCGCGCGCAATCACCGCCAGATCGCCGGCGGTGGTGAACTGCCCCGGCGCATCCAGCCCGTGTACCGTTTCGAAATGGGTGTTCTGCAGGCCCAGCTGCGCGCTCTTCTCGTTCATCAGCTTGACGAAGTTGGCCTGGTTGCCCGCCACATAATCCGCCATCGCTACGCAGGCGTCGTTGCCGGAATCGATGATGATACCGCGGCTGAGATCGCGTACCGTGACCCTGTCACCTGGCTTCAGGAACATCAACGAAGATCCTTTGAACACCGGGTTGCCCTGCGCCCAGGCGTCTTTCCCCACGGTGACGACATCGTCGAGGCCAATCTTGTGCTGATCGAGCGCGTGGTCGATCACCAACCCGGTCATGAGTTTGGTCAGGCTGGCCGGGTTGCGCCGTTCGTCGGCATTGCCGGCGGCCAACACCTGGCCGGTGGTGTAATCCATCAAAACGTAAGAGGCGGCGTCTATCGCCGGCGGGGTCATGGTAGGAAAATTGGGCGTCGTTTCCGCCGCCTGCGCCGCTAAAGGCAGCAATATGCCGCCGATTACCACTGATACTGAACGCTTCACGCTGTGTTCCTCAGGCCCGCAGGCTGAATAAAATGCCAATATAATCCGCGAGATAGACTGCATGAATTCACTTTCAGACGAAACCATTACTCTTTTGCAGCGGGTGTCTTTATGCAACCATTTGTTTACGGCACCGCCCGCCGGCGATAGATGCGCTCTATGCCGCCATTGCCCCATTCGATTAGACGCCACCCCGCAGCGCCCCTAAACTTGTGACATAAATACGCAAGACGCATAAAAAAGCGTTTACTTTTTAGCTACAACCACCTGCGAAGTGTCACCATGAAATTCAAACCGTCAATCAAGCCTTATACCGGCCCGGCGGGCGGCTGGGGTTCGCTTGAAGCCACCACCCGCTTTGTCCTCGACAGTAAACAAACGCTAAAAAACATGCGCAACCTGATGCGCGTCAACAAAGCTCGCGGCTTCGACTGCCCCGGTTGCGCCTGGGGCGACGACAACCACAGCACCTTCAGCTTCTGCGAAAACGGCGCCAAAGCGGTCAGTTGGGAAGCGACGCGCAGCGCCGTGGAGCCTGAGTTCTTCGCCGCCCACAGCGTCAGCACGCTGCAGCAGCAGAGCGACTATTTCCTTGAGTATCAGGGTCGCCTCACCCATCCGATGCGCTACAACGCCGAAACCGACCACTATGAACCTATCCATTGGCCGGACGCGCTGGCGCTGATCGCCAAACACATCAACGGCATGGACAACCCGAACCAGATCGAGCTGTATACCTCGGGCCGTGCCAGCAACGAAGCGTCGTACCTTTATCAGCTGTTCGGCCGCATGCTCGGCACCAGCAACTTCCCCGACTGCTCCAATATGTGCCACGAGGCGAGCGGCGTCGGGCTGAAGCAGAGCATCGGCGTCGGCAAAGGCACCATCCGCATCGATGACTTCGAAAAGGCCGACGCCATCTTCGTGTTTGGCCAAAACCCCGGCACCAACCACCCGCGCATGCTGCACAGCCTGAAGAACGCCGCCCGACGCGGCGCGCGTATCGTCAGCTTCAACACCCTGCGCGAGCGCGGGCTGGAAAGGTTCGCCGATCCGCAGGATCCGGTACAGATGCTGACGCCAAAATCCTCGCCGATCAGCTCTTCCTATTACCAGCCGAATCTGGGCGGCGATATGGCGGCGGTGCGCGGCATGGTGAAAGCCCTGCTGGAAACCCACCGTCAGCGTTTAGCCTCCGGCGAGCCCGCCCTGTTCGACCTGGCGTTTATCGAACGGCACAGCGTCGGCGTGGAGGCTTACCTGGCGCAGGTAGACGCCACCGAGTGGCAGACCATTACCGCGCAGTCGGGCCTGAGCGAGGCGCAGCTGCGCCAGGCGGCGGCCACCTATCAGGGCGCCGAACGGGTGATCTGCACCTGGGCGATGGGCGTGACTCAGCATAAACACTCTATTGCGACGGTGCGTGAAATCACCAACCTGCAGCTGCTGTTCGGGCAGTTGGGCAAACCGGGCGCCGGCCTGTGCCCGGTACGCGGCCACAGCAACGTCCAGGGTAACCGCACTATGGGAATCGACGAGAAGTCGCCGAAGGCGCTGCTCGACAGCCTGGAGCGCCACTTTAACTTCACCGCCAATCGCGCGCTGGGCCACAACACGGTGGAAGCGATCGAAGCGATGCTGCGCGGCGAAGTGAAAGTGCTGATCGCGCTGGGTGGCAACCTGGCCGCCGCGGCGCCGGACACCGAACGCACCGCCCGCGCCCTGCGCAACTGCGATTTGACGGTGCATATCAGCACCAAGCTTAACCGCAGCCACCTGGTGACCGGCAAAGACGCGCTGATCCTGCCGACGCTCGGCCGCACCGAGCTGGACATGCAGGCCAGCGGCTCGCAGTACATTACGGTCGAGGATTCGTTCAGCATGGTCCACGCCTCGGAAGGCATCGGCAAGCCGCTGGCGGAGACCCAACGTTCGGAGACGGCGATCGTCTGCGGCATCGCCGACGCGGTGCTGGGCACCCAGCAGCTGGACTGGCTGGAATTGGCCGACGACTATTCGCTGATCCGCGATCACATCGCCGCCACCATTCCCGGCTTCGAAGATTTCAACCGGCGCTGCGACCAGCCCGGCGGTTTCTACCTCGGCAATGCCGCCGCCGAACTGCGCTTCGCCACGCCGAGCGGCAAGGCAGAGTTCAGCGCCGCCGCGCTGCCGACCACCCTGTTCCCACAGCTGGGCAGCGAGAAAGCGCCGTTCACCCTGCAAACGCTGCGCTCGCACGATCAGTACAACACCACCATCTATGGTCTGGATGACCGCTACCGCGGCGTTTACGGTCAGCGTGAAGTGCTGTTCATCCATCCGGAGGATCTGGCGGCGCTGGGCCTGCAGGACGGCGAACGGGTAGAGATAGAAACCCTGTGGAACGACGGCGTGGTGCGCAAAGTGGACGGGTTCAAGCTGGTGAGTTACGACATTCCGCGTGGCAACCTGGCGGCCTACTACCCGGAAACCAACCCGCTGGTGCCGCTGGCCAGCTTCGGCGACGGCACCGGTACCCCGACCTCGAAGTCGATTCCGGTGGTGATCCGCCGTAGCGAACAGCAACCTTCGCTGCGCATCGCCTGAAAATGCGCGCCCGGTTCACGCCGGGTGCGCCAATATCCCCAGGATGGTCTGCAACTCGTCCGACAGCTGATGCCGTCGCCAGACGAAATACAGGTCGCTCAGCCCCTCTTCGCCCATTTCCACCACCTTCAGCCCCGGCGCCGGCAAGATCAGCGGCAGCAACGAACCAGGGACGCAGGCGACACCACAACCGGCCTGTACGCAGGCCGCCATCGCGGCATAAGACTCCATTTCCAGCGTCATGCGCGGTTTCAGCCCACGCGAGGCCAGCCAGTGATCCACCTTCAGACGAAACGAACATTCGCGGCTGAACGTGTAAAACTCCAGCGGCGCCAGCGTGGCGGCGTCGGGTTCCCCGGCATCGGCCGGCATCAACAATACCAGCCGTTCATCGAATGCCTTTTGGCTGGCGAGCAGCGGATGTTCAATCGGGCCGTCGGTGATCGCCAGGTCGAGATCGCTGTCGATCAGCATGCGTTCCAGCACCAGCGAGTCGCGGCTCAGCACGTTGATGTGCAGATGAGGCTGTAAACGGCGCAGCCGGGCAATGCGCGCCGGCAAATGGCTGACCAGCGAGAAATCCAGCGCCCCGAGGTTCAGCAGCCCACGCTGATGCTCGCCGGCGAACAGCTGCTTGCTGCGCTCCGCCTGCGCCACAATGTCGCGCGCCTGCTGATAGAACAGCCGCCCTTTGGGATTGACGTACAGCCGATTCTTGTCGCGGAAAAACAGTTCGCCGCCCAGCGACTCCTCCAGTTCGCGCAGCCGCAGCGTGACGTTGGAAGGCACGCAGTGCAGCTCGCGCGCGGCCGCGGCGATGGTTTTGTGCTCCACCACGGTACAGAAAAACTTCAGCTGGCTCAGCTTCATCTATCATTCACTTTTAGTTAGTGTTTTAGTTAAAAACAATCACTTTAGATTAGCATCGATTTCACCTACAGTCTGCCGACACCCTGAGGAGGATCTCTGATGCCACTGAATGATCTACTGACGCTGCCCGGCGTGGCGGCCCAACCGGACGCGGTAACCGACGGTTACGTGTTCAACCACACCATGATCCGCGTGAAGGATCTGACCAAAGCGCTGGATTTCTACACCCGCGTGCTGGGCTTTACCCCGGTCTATCTGGAAACGTTCGAAGAAGCCGCTTTTACCATCTGCTACCTGACGCGCAGCCCGCGTGAACAGATCCCGCAGGACGACGATGAGCGCAAACGCTGGGCGCTGAGCCAGCCGGGCATTCTCGAGCTGACCCATAACCACGGCACCGAAAATCAGGCCGATTTCCATTACCACAACGGCAACGGTGAGCCGCGCGGCTTTGGCCACCTGTGCGTCACGGTGCCGGACGTGCGCGCCGCCTGCGAGCGGTTTGAGCGCCTCGGCGTCACCTTCCAAAAGCGCCTGCATGAAGGCCGTATGAACTACGTGGCGTTCATTCGCGATCCGGACGATTACTGGATTGAAATCCTGCAGCCGACGCCGCTGCGGGACTGATCGCCACCCGCCCTTCACCCCGGCCTTCGCGCCGGGGTTTTCCCTCGATAGCACTCCGATTGACCATTCTTGCGCAAAATCGCGTGGCAACGCGGGGTTCCGTGACGTTAGGCTTGCTCGCAGCGGGTGATTCGCGTAAAACTGTCAGCCGCAAATCTTGCCACTCACAACCCATTCACTGGACGATATGTTTCAAGATAACCCGCTGCTGGCGCAGCTTAAACAGCAACTTCACTCTCAGACCCCGCGCGTTGAAGGCGTAGTGAAAGGGACTGAGAAAGGCTTTGGCTTTCTTGAAGTAGACGGTCAAAAAAGTTACTTCATTCCGCCGCCGTACATGAAGAAAGTCATGCACGGGGATCGCATTATCGCCACCCTGCACACCGAGAAAGAGCGCGAAATCGCCGAGCCGGAAACCCTGGTCGAGCCGTTCCTGTCGCGCTTTGTCGGCCGCGTGCAAAAGCGCGACGACCGTCTGTCCATCGTGCCCGATCATCCGTTGCTGAAAGATGCGATTCCGTGCCGCCCGGTGCGTGAATTGACCCACAACTTCCAGGCCGGCGACTGGGCGGTGGCGGAAATGCGCCGTCACCCGCTGAAAGGCGATCGCAGCTTCAACGCCGATCTGACCCACTTTATCACCGAAGGTGAAGACCATTTCGCCCCGTGGTGGGTGACGCTGGCGCGTCACAACCTGGAGAAAGAGGCACCGGAGATGCAGGCTCTCAGCGAGCCGGCCGCTGCGCTGGTGCGTGAAGACCTGACCGCGCTCGAATTCGTCACCATCGACAGCGCCAGCACCGAAGACATGGACGATGCGCTGTATGTGACCGACAACGGCGACGGTTCGCTGCAGTTGACCATCGCCATCGCCGATCCGACCGCCTACGTCGAACAAGGCAGCAAGCTGGACGATATCGCCCGCGTGCGCGCCTTCACCAACTACCTGCCGGGCTTCAACATCCCGATGCTGCCGCGCGATCTGTCGGACAACCTGTGCTCGCTGCGCCCTAACGAGCGCCGCCAGGTGCTGGCTTGCCGCGTAACCATCGCCGCCGACGGCGCGCTGGGCGAGGATATTCAGTTCTTCGCCGCCGAGATCGAATCCAAAGCCAAGCTGGTATACGACGAAGTCTCCGACTGGCTGGAAGGCATTGCCGGCTGGCAGCCGCCGAGCGACGCCATCGCGCAACAAATCACCCTGCTGAAGCGCGTTTGCGACGCGCGCAACGCCTGGCGCCATCAGCATGCGCTGGTGTTCAAAGACCGCCCGGACTACCGCTTCGTGCTGGGTGAAAAAGGCGACGTGCTCGAGATCGTTACCGAGCAACGCCGCAGCGCCAACCGCATCGTTGAAGAGTGCATGATCGCCGCCAACGTCTGCGCCGCCATCGTGCTGCGCGATCGCCTGGGCTTCGGCGTGTACAACGTGCACACCGGTTTCGATCCTGCTCTGGTCGAGCAAGCGGTCACCGTATTGCAGGCCAACGGCGTGGAAGCCGAGGCCGAGAAGCTGCTGACCCTCGACGGTTTCTGCGAACTGCGCCGCCACCTGGATGCGCAGCCGACCCAGTTCCTCGACAGCCGCATCCGCCGCTTCCAGACCTTCGCCGAGATCAGCACCACGCCGGGGCCACACTTCGGTCTGGGTCTGGAGGCTTACGCCACCTGGACATCGCCGATCCGTAAATACGGCGATATGGTCAACCATCGCTTGCTGAAGGCGATCATCAACCAGCAGCCGGCAGAAAAACCGCAGGATGACGTCACGGTGCAGCTGGCGGAACGCCGCCGCCTGAACCGCATGGCGGAGCGCGACGTCGGCGACTGGCTGTACGCCCGCTTCCTGCAGGACAAGGCCGGTACCGATACCCGCTTCAACGCCGAGATCATCGACGTGACCCGCGGCGGCCTGCGCGTGCGCCTGCTGGACAATGGTGCGGTTGCCTTCATCCCGGCACCGTTTATTCACGCGGTGCGCGACGAGATGCAGTGCAGCCAGGAAACCGGCACCGTGCAGATCAAGGGTGAAGTGGTTTACCGCCAGAGCGACACCTTGCAGGTCACCATCGCCGAAGTGCGCATGGAAACCCGCAGCGTGATCGCCCGTCCGGCGGCCTGAACGCCCGCCTGAAACGGCCGCAACGCAAAACGCCGACGGTGAAAACCGCCGGCGTTTTTTTTCGACTAGCGCAGCGGCTCGCCGCCGGTTTCACGCAGCAGCGGCAGCACCGCCAGCGAAGCCAGCGTCGCCAGCATCAGATAGACGGCGGGCGCCAGCAGCGAACCGCTCAGCGCGATCGACTGCGAAGCGATGTACTGGGCGAAGCCGCCGAAGATCGCCACCCCGAGGCTGTAGACCAAGGCAAACCCCAGCGCCCGAATGCGCTGCGGGAACAGCTCCGAAATCATCAGCATGGTCGGCACCGAACCGAGCGTGGTCAACCCGACCAGCACCGCGACAATCAGCAGCAGCACCGCCGGATGCGGTACCGCGCTCAGCCACCAAAATGCCGGCAGGGCCACGATCAGAATCGCGATCCGCGACCCACGGATCAGCGGCAAACGGCCATAACGATCGCACCAGTGCCCGACCAGCAGACTGCCGCCGAAGGTGACGAGGCCCGCCAGCAGCATCGCGGCATAGCCGTAAGCCTGCGCCATCCCCAGGTATTTCACCGCGTAGGTGCCGAGATAATACATCGAGATGTAAGTGGCGACGGTCGCGCCGATGGTCAACATCACGCCGAGCACCACCGCCCGCGAGTACTTTCGCAACTGCGCAGGCGGCTCGTGGGCTCGCGACACCGACGGCCGATCGCTCTCCAACCCGAGGCGCAGCCAGCAACCGAGCGGCGCCAGCGCCACGCCGATAAAGAAAGGAATGCGCCATCCCCACTCAGCCATAGCGTTCGGCTCACCGGAAAGCACCGGCAAGGCCGCGCTGAGCGCCAGCGCGGTAACGCCGCCGACCACGGTAGCGATGCCCTGCGTCGCCAGCGACCAGCTGGAATAGAAGCCGCGCCGGTTGGGCGGCGCCGACTCCACCAGCAACGACATCGATGCCCCCACCTCGCCGCCCGCCGCCACGCCCTGGATCAGGCGTGCCGCCACCAGCGTGACGGTTCCCCAATAGCCGGCGCTGGCGTAGGTCGGCGCAAAACCGATCATCGCCGTGCCCAGGCTCATCAAGGAAATTGTCAGGATCATCGCCGGCTTGCGGCCATGGCGATCGGCATAGGCGCCAATCAGAATGCCGCCCAGCGGCCGCATGAAGAAGCTGACGCCGAACGTGGCAAACGCCAACAGCAACGCCAGATGCGGATCGCTGGACGGCGGAAAGAACAATACGCTGATGTAAATAACGAAGAAGTTATAAATACCGAAATCGAAAAACTCCAGCGCATTGCCGAAGGAGGCGGCGAATATAACCTTTTTGCCGCCGGCCTTCGGGGCCGATATTATTGCCGCCTGGGTTTCAGCCATATTTTCACTCATCATTACCTTCCCTGTTATTATTTTCGAGTTTATTTTAAATAGGCTTCCGCCAACGCTCCCCAATACTGGCTGCCGGCCGCCAGGCAGCCGTCGTTAAAGTCATATCCCGGGTTATGCACCATGCAGCTGCCTTCGCCATCGCCGTTGCCGATGATCAGGTAGCAGCCCTGCGGATGCGCATCGAGCATGAAGGCGAAATCTTCACTGCCCATCAGCGGCCGGGCGCCGTAGTGTGCGCGGTCATCGCCGAACTGCTGCTGCGCCACGCGGTGGGCGAAACGGGTCATCGCTTCGTCGTTGACCAGTACCGGTGTGCCGTTAACGTGTTCCACCACCGCGTGAGCGCCGAAGCTTGCCGCCTGCGCCTCGATCAGCGCCGGAATGCGCGCCAGCAAGGTGGCGCGCGCCTGGCGATCCAGCGAGCGCACGCTGAGCTTCATCTCCGCGCTGTCCGGGATCACGTTGGCCGCCTCACCGGCCTTGATGCTGCCGACGGTGATCACCGCCGCCTCCAGCGGATCGATATTGCGCGAAACGATGCTCTGCAGCGCGACGGTGATATGCGAAGCCACCAGCACCGGATCGACCGTCAGCTGCGGAATGGCACCGTGGCCGCCGCGCCCCTGCACCCGCACGTTGAACTGATCCATCGAGGCCATAAACGGGCCGTGCTGGAAGAAGAATTCGCCGAGCGGCATCCCCGGCATGTTGTGCATGGCGAAGATGGCGTCGCAAGGGAAGCGCTCGAACAGCCCCTGTTCGACCATGCGCGCACCGCCGTTCAGCATCTCTTCCGCCGGTTGGAAAATCAGGTGCAGCATGCCGTTGAAGTTGCGCGTTTGCGCCAGGTAACGAGCGGCACCGAGCAGCATGGTGGTGTGGCCGTCATGGCCACAGGCGTGCATGCGGTTGGCCACGCTGCTGCGCCAGGGCTTGCCGTTGTTCTCCTCGATCGGCAAGGCGTCCATATCGGCACGCAATCCTAGGCGTTTAACGCCGTCGCCCCCCCGCAGCGTGCCCACCACGCCGGTGCCCGCCAATCCGCGGTGCACCTCATAGCCCCACGAATTCAGATAATCCGCCACCAGATCGCTGGTGCGAAACTCTTCGAAACCCAGTTCAGGGTGTTGATGAATATCGTGCCGAATGGCCGTGAGCTGCGGTAAATACCCTTCGATGATTTTATTTATCATAATTAAATTCCTTTCGTGACTTTATTATTTATTTTATGAATGATTAAACCTGCGGGTTGAAATAAAGGTATAACACGGCACGGATGATTTTATTTCGGCACGCCTCGACAGATAAAATAATAATTCGCCAGACGCCGTGCCCGAATAAAAAACGACGATAATTCGCTGTACGTGCCGTGAAAATGCAGAATGAATAACTGCCGGGGATTGCGTGGGCGGCAGCCTGCGCCAACGCGGTTTCATCACGTTGTTTTTACACTAAAACCCCACCTGCTTCACATTTCTCATCCGACCTGCCGCGGTTCGGCGGCAAAACTTCTACTGTTAAAACGTCATTCCTAATAACAACGTCGATTTTTACCTCTGTACGCCAAGGAGTTGTTTCATGAAAAACATCAGGTCAGGACTTATCTGGCTGCTGGTGGCGTTGGTCGGCGCCTTCGCCTTCGCCATGCTGGCGCTCAGCCGCGGCGAACACGTCAACGCCGTCTGGCTGGTGGTCGCCGCCGTCGCCTGCTACAGCATCGCCTACCGCTTCTACAGCCGGTTCATTGCCGACAAGGTCTTTGAACTGGACGACCGCCGTCTGACCCCGGCAGAACGCCACAACGACGGCCTGGACTACGTGCCCACCAACAAATGGGTGCTGTTCGGCCACCACTTCGCCGCCATCGCCGGCGCCGGGCCGCTGGTGGGGCCGATTCTGGCCGCGCAGATGGGCTTCCTGCCGGGAACCATCTGGATCCTGGTCGGCGTTATGCTGGCCGGCGCGGTGCAGGATTTCCTGGTGCTGTTCATCTCCACACGCCGCGACGGACGTTCGCTGGGGGAAATGGCCAAGCAAGAGCTGGGCGCATTCGCCGGGGTGATCACCATGCTCGGCGCGCTGGGGGTGATGATCATCATCCTGTCGGCGCTGGCGCTGGTGGTGGTAAAAGCCTTGGCCGACAGCCCGTGGGGGCTGTTCACCATCGCCGCCACCATCCCGATCGCCCTGTTCATGGGCATCTACATGCGCTTTATCCGGCCGGGCAAGATCGCTGAAATCTCGGTGATCGGCTTCGTGCTGATGCTGCTGGCGATTATTTACGGCGGCAACGTGGCGCAAGATCCTTACTGGGGGCCGTTCTTCACGCTGCACGGCACCACCCTGACCTGGGTGCTGGTGATCTACGGCTTCGTCGCTTCGGTGCTGCCGGTGTGGCTGCTGCTGGCACCGCGCGACTACCTTTCCACCTTTATGAAAATCGGCGTCATCATCGGCCTGGCCATCGGCATCGTCTTCGCCATGCCGGAGATGAAAATGCCGGCGGTCTCGCGCTTCATCGACGGCAGCGGCCCGGTGTTCGCCGGCGCCCTGTTCCCGTTCCTGTTCATCACCATCGCCTGCGGCGCCATTTCCGGCTTCCACGCGCTGGTCTCCAGCGGCACCACGCCCAAGCTGGTGGAACGCGAAAGCCACATTCGCTTTATCGGTTACGGCGCCATGCTGATGGAGTCTTTCGTCGCCATCATGGCGTTGATCTGCGCCTCGGTACTGGATCCGGGCGTTTACTTCGCCATGAACTCACCGGCGGCGCTGATCGGCACCACGGTGGAAAATGCTTCGCAGGTCATTAACAGCTGGGGCTTTATCGTCACGCCGGAAACGCTGGCGCTGATCGCCAAAGAGGTAGGTGAGAACTCCATCCTGTCGCGCGCCGGCGGTGCCCCAACCTTCGCCGTGGGCATGGCGCACATCATCAGCGAGGTGTTCAACAGCCGGGCGATGATGGCCTTCTGGTACCACTTCGCCATTCTGTTCGAAGCGCTGTTCATCCTGACCGCCGTCGACGCCGGTACCCGCGCCTGCCGCTTTATGGTGCAGGATCTGGTGGGCGTGGCGGTGCCGCAGCTGGCTAACAACCGTTCCTGGTTCGGCAATCTGGCGGGCACCACGGTGGCGGTAGCCGGCTGGGGCTTCTTCGTGTATCAAGGCGTGGTCGATCCGCTCGGCGGCATCAATACCCTGTGGCCGCTGTTCGGCATCGGCAACCAGATGCTGGCATCGATGGCGCTGATCCTCGGCACCGTGGTGCTGTTCAAGATGAAAAAACAGCGTTACGCCTGGGTTACCATCCTGCCGACCGCCTGGCTGTTCGTGACCTCCATGACCGCCGGCTGGCAAAAAATCTTCCACGAGAAACCGAGCATCGGTTTCCTGGCGCAGGCGAAGAAATTCTCCACCGGCATTGAGCAAGGCACGATCATTGCGCCGGCCAAATCGCTGAAAGACATGGAGACCATCGTGTTCAGCAACCAAATCAACGCCGCGCTGTGCGGGTTCTTTATGCTGGTGGCGGTAACCATGCTGATCGCCGCCTTCTTCGCGATCCGCCGGGCGCTGCGTGCCGAACAGCCGACGGCGCATGAGGTGAGCGCCGCGCTTAGGGAAGAAACCGGCCGCAGCTAAGCGTTTCAGTCATCCAGCAAGGGCGCCGCGGCGCCCTTTTTACTGGCCAGGCTTTAACCCAGCAGCGTGGAGCCGAAAGCCCCCTGCCAATCCTGCTCGAACTTCTCGACCGCGGCCTGCACCGCTGGCGCGCTGAGGAACTGCTCCGCCACATCCACCGGCAGCGTGATGGCCTGGCAGCCCGCCAGCAGGCATTCCAGCGCCTGGCGCGGCGTTTTAAAGCTGGCGGCCAGCACCTGCGCCGACGGCGCGTGCAGGCTCAGCAGCTGCTGCAGCTCGTGCACCATTTCGATACCGTCGCCGCCCTGCGCATCTACCCGATTGACGTAAGGCGCCACATATTCCGCCCCGGCCAAGGCCGCCAGCAGCCCCTGCCCGGCGCCGTATACCGCCGTGCCCAGCGTTGGAATGGACATCGTTTTAAGCTTCTTGATCGCAGCCAGCCCCTCGGCGGTTGCCGGGATCTTCACCACCAGCCCCGGTACGCGCTGGCTGAGCAGCGCCGCCTCCGCCACCATGCGCTCGGCATCGGCCGCCATCACCTGCGCGAACAGCTTGCCGGTGCCGCCGAGGGCGTCGCGCAGCGCAGGCAGCACTTCCCAGATCGGCTTGCCTTCCTTCGCCACGATGCTCGGGTTGGTGGTGACGCCGTGCAGCGGCAGAATGCGCGCCAGGCGTTTTACCGCAGTCACATCGGCGGTATCGAGATAAAGCTCCATCACGGACTCCTGTGTCATGTTCTGTGGGCGGATTCAAACTCTGATCATCATAGGGCAAAAACCCTGTCAACTTTTGACCAAAATCAATTCAACTTTCATTCGAAACATCTTTAATGGCGAAAGATTCAGCAACGCCAAACGGGTGACTCATGTTCTTCAATCTGCAGCGCTACTCGACCCATGATGGCCCTGGCATCCGCAGCGTGGTCTTTTTAAAAGGGTGCCCGCTGAGCTGCCGCTGGTGTCAGAACCCGGAAAGCCGCTCGCGCCACGCGGATCTGCTGTTTGACGAGCGCCTGTGCCTGAGCGGCTGTACGCTGTGCACCGAGCGCTGCCCGCAAGGCCTGCGGCGTGACGAGGGAGCATTGACGCTGCGGCGCGACGTCATCAGCAAAGACGACTATGCGGCGCTGGCCGCCGCCTGCCCGACCGGCGCGCTCAGCCTGTGCGGCAGCGCGGTCAACCCCGACGATATCATGGCCGAGGTGATGCGGGATAAGCCTTTCTACCTGCGCAGCGGCGGCGGTTTAACGCTGTCCGGCGGCGAACCCTTTATGCAGCCGGAAATCGCGGCGGAGCTGCTGCGGCGCGGCCGGGAAGCCGGCATCCACACCGCCGTCGAATCCTGTCTGCACGTTCCCTGGCGCTACATCGCCCCTTCGTTGCCCTGGCTGGATCTGCTGTTGGCCGATCTCAAACACACCGATGAAGCGCGTTTTAAAACCTGGACCGGCGGCTCCGCCCGTCGGGTGATGAACAATTTTCGTCGTCTGGCGGCGCACGGCGTGCCAATGACCGTGCGCGTGCCGCTGATCCCCGATTTCAACGCCGATCGGCACTCTGTCCGCGCGATTGTCGACTTCGCCGTCGACGAGATCGGCGTATCGGAGATCCATTTTCTGCCGTACCACACGCTGGGCATCAACAAGTATCACCTGCTCGGCGAGCCCTACCGCGCCGCCCGCACGCCGCTGGACGCGCCCGATCTGCTGGCCTTCGCCGAAGCGTACGCCGGCGCCAAAGGCCTGACCGCCATTTTGCGAGGATAACGCCATGACCACATTGGATTTGACCACCCTCAGCGCCCGTATTCAGGCGCATAAGAACGCGCTGATCCACATCGTCAAACCGCCGGTGTGCACCGAACGCGCGCAGCACTATACCGAAGCCTATCAACAGCATCAGGATCGGCCGCTGCCGGTGCGCCGTGCGCTGGCGCTGGCCAACCACCTGGCGAAGCGCAGTATCTGGATCGCCAACGACGAGCTGATCATCGGCAACCAGGCCAGTGAGCTGCGCGCCGCGCCGATCTTCCCCGAATACACCGTCGGCTGGATAGAAAACGAGATCGACCAGTTGGCCGACCGGCCGGGCGCCGGCTTCTCGGTCAGCGAAGAGAACAAGGCGATTTTGCACCGTCTTTGCCCCTGGTGGCGCGGCCAAACGGTGCAGGATCGCTGCTACGGCATGTTTACCGACGAACAGAAGGCGCTGCTGGCCACCGGCATCATCAAGGCCGAGGGCAACATGACCTCCGGCGACGCCCACCTGGCGGTCAACTTCCCGCTGCTGCTGGCGCTAGGCCTCGACGGCCTGCGTGAAAAGGTGAACGCGCGCCGCAGCCGCCTGCACCTGACCGAATGGGAAGATCTGCACAAAGCGCAGTTTCTCAACGCCATCGACATCGTACTGGCGGCGCTGAGCGAGCACATCCTGCGCTTCGCTCGCCTGGCGCGCGACATGGCGCAACGCGAAACCCGCGACTGGCGGCGCACCGAGCTGCTGGCTATCGCAGACAACTGCGATCTGATCGCCCATCGCCCGCCGCGGACCTTCTGGCAGGCGCTGCAGCTGTGCTATTTCATCCAGCTGACGTTGCAGATCGAATCCAACGGCCATTCGGTTTCCTTTGGTCGTCTCGACCAATATCTCTATCCCTGGTATCGGCGCGACGTCGAGCTGGAGCAAAACCTGGCGCGGGAAGACGCCATCGAGCTGCTGCACAGCTGCTGGCTGAAGCTGCTGGAGGTCAACAAGATCCGCTCCGGCTCGCACTCCAAGGCCTCCGCCGGCAGCCCGCTGTACCAAAACGTCACCATCGGCGGCCAAAAACTGATCGACGGCCGGCCGTGCGACGCGGTCAACCCGCTGTCCTACGCCATTCTCGAATCCTGCGGCCGCCTGCGCTCCACCCAACCCAACCTCAGCGTACGTTACCACGCCGGAATGAGCGCCGACTTCCTCGACGCCTGCGTGCAGGTGATCCGCTGCGGCTTCGGCATGCCGGCGTTCAACAACGACGAAATCGTCATTCCCGAGTTCATCAAACTGGGGGTTGAGCCGCAGGATGCCTACGACTATGCCGCCATCGGCTGCATCGAGACCGCCGTCGGCGGCAAATGGGGCTATCGCTGCACCGGCATGAGCTTCATCAACTTCGCCCGCGTGCTGCTGGCGGCGCTGGAACAGGGCCGCGACGCCACCTCCGGGCAGATTTTCCTGCCGCAGGAACAGGCGCTATCCAAAGGGAACTTCGCCGATTTCGAGCAGGTGATGGCAGCGTGGAATCGGCAAATCCGTTACTACACGCGCAAGTCAATTGAGATCGAATGCGTGGTGGACAGCGTGCTGGAGGAGAACGCCCACGATATCCTCTGTTCCGCGCTGGTGGACGACTGCATCGAACGCGGCAAAAGCATCAAGCAAGGCGGCGCCAAGTACGACTGGGTTTCCGGCCTGCAGGTCGGCATCGCCAACCTCGGCAACAGCCTGGCGGCGGTGCGCAAACTGGTGTTCGAGCAAGGGACAATCGGCCAGCAGCAGTTGGCGGCGGCGCTGGCCGACGACTTCGCCGGGTTGGATGGCGAACAGCTGCGCCAGCGGCTGCTCAACGCCGCGCCCAAATACGGCAACGACGTGGACGACGTCGATCGGCTGCTGGTGCGCGCCTACCAAACCTACATCGAGGAACTGAAGCAGTATCGCAACACCCGCTTCGGCCGCGGGCCGATCGGCGGCGGCTACTACGCCGGTACGTCGTCTATCTCAGCCAACGTGCCCTTCGGCGCCGCCACCTTGGCGACCCCGGATGGCCGTAAGGCGCACCAGCCGCTGGCGGAAGGCGCCAGCCCGGCGTCCGGCACCGACCACCTGGGGCCGACGGCGGTGTTCAATTCGCTCGCCAAGCTACCTACCGAAGCGATCCTCGGCGGCGTGTTGCTCAACCAAAAGCTGAACCCGACGACGCTGGACAACCCACGCGATCGGGAAAAGCTGATGCTGATGTTGCGCACCTTCTTCGAGAGCTATCGCGGCTGGCATGTGCAGTACAACATCGTGTCGCGCGAAACGCTGCTGGCAGCGAAGCAACACCCTGACCAATATCGTGATTTAGTGGTTCGCGTAGCTGGCTATTCCGCCTTCTTTACCGCATTATCCCCTGAGGCGCAGGATGATATTATTGCGCGCACAGAACATACTCTTTAAACCTTTGACTCTTAGCGGCCGCACCTTGGCGGCCGCATCATCAGGCCGATATGAATTTACGACAACAGACCATATTGCAGTTGGTTAACGATCGCCGGCGGATCAGCGTCAATGAGCTGGCGCGCGCCTCGGGCGTCTCGGAAGTCACCATCCGGCAAGATCTCAACCTGCTGGAAAAGCGCAGTTATCTGAAGCGAGTACATGGCTCCGCCGTGGCGCTGGAGAGCGACGACGTCGACGCCCGCATGATGTCCAACTTCACTCTCAAGCAGCGGCTGGCGCAGTACGCCGCCGCGCAGGTCAACGACGGCGAGACGATCTTCATCGAGAGCGGCAGCGCCAACGCCCTGCTGGCACGCTACATCGCCGAACGCAAGCGCATTACGCTGATCACCGTCAGCCATTACATCGCCAACCTGCTGAAAGAAACCGACTGCGACGTGATTGTGCTGGGCGGCATGTACCAGAAGAAAAGCGAGACCGTGGTCGGCCCACTCACGCGGCTGTGCATTCAGCAGGTGCATTTCAACAAGGCGTTTATCGGCATTGACGGCTTTCAGGCCGAAACCGGCTTTACCGGCCGCGACATGATGCGCGCCGACGTGGTCAGCGCAGTGCTGGCCAAGGGCGTGGAGAATATCGTGCTAACGGACTCCAGCAAATTCGGCCAGATCCAGCCCAACCCGCTGGCGCAGCCGGGCCAGATCAGCCGGGTGATCACCGATTCGCGTTTGGCGCTCGAGTATCAGCATCAGCTGAAACGCCAGGGCATACAGGTGGAGTTGGTCAACGACTAACGCGGGCCCCCATCATACCAAGCGCGCCGCGCGGGCCACGCCGCGCGCCTTTCCCCCTGCGCAGCGGGATTTTAAGACTATTTACCTGTTTATCCTTCCCGAGAAACCTATACTCAGTTTCGGCAACTTTTGGGTCGTAACTTGCTAATTATTCGGCTTTTAACAAAAAATGCCATTTTTTATATCGATACTGTATGGGAACCAACGGCAGGCCTGATTTATGGTTAACGCCTATACTTATAGGGCACTTCCATATAGCCAATGCTAAGGAGAAGTCATTATGATGATTATCAATAAACGTTTCGCCACCGCCGCTCTGGCACTGACTCTGGCGTTTTCACTCAGCGCCTGTTCCAACATGTCCAAACGCGATCGCAACACCGCAATCGGTGCCGGTGCCGGTGCAGTCGGCGGTGCAGTGCTGACCAACGGCAGCGCGTTGGGCACGCTGGGTGGGGCTGCGGTGGGGGGCATTATCGGTCACCAGGTTGGCAAATAACCTGACCGAGCGTCCTCGGCCAACAGGCTGGCAAAAGCGCCTCGGCGCTTTGACGTATTAACCAGAATAACGATGATTTCAGGTCTGTTTTACTTTAAGTCTATGGTTCTTTTGCCGTTAACGGGCTAACCCCCGGCAGCAACAACCTCAAGCCATGCCGCGGCATTGCACCGCGGCATGGCGATTCAGCTCAACCGCCCGCCAGTTTGACCTTCATGCCTTTGGCTTCCAGCAGCTGCTTGAGCAGATCGCGTTTATCGCCCTGGATTTCGATGATCCCGTCTTTCACCGAACCGCCGCAGCCACATTTCTTCTTCAGCTCGGCCGCCAGTTTGTCGAGCGCAGCGTCATCCAGATCGACACCGGCGATCAGGCACACGCCCTTCCCCTTGCGGCCGCTGGTTTGACGCTGGATGCGCACGATGCCGTCACCCTTGGCGCGTTGCGGTTTAACCTCTTCCTGCTTGATACGGCCGGTGTCCGTGGAATACACCAGGCGGCTGTTATCGTCATTCATTGGCGGTTCCTCAGGCCAAAGAGGCGCGGATCGCGCGCAGCGTCGCGGCCGGATCGGCAGATTGGGTGATCGGACGCCCAATCACCATGTAGTCCACGCCGGCGGCCTGTGCCTGCACCGGCGTCATGATACGGCGCTGATCGCCCGCTGCGCTGCCTTCAGGGCGGATCCCCGGCGTAACCAGCTGGAATGCCTGCCCGCAGGCCGCCTTCAGCCGCTGCGCTTCGTGTGCCGAACACACCACGCCGTCCAGCCCACAGTCGCGGGTCAGGCGCGCCAGGCGCTCGGCGTGTTCCGCCGGGCTGGCCTCGATGCCGATGCCGCGCAGGTCTTCCGCTTCCATGCTGGTGAGCACCGTCACGGCGATCAGAAGCGGCGCATCCGCCCCGAATGACGCCAGCGCTTCTTTAGCGGCGGTCATCATGCGCGCGCCGCCGCTGGCGTGGACGTTGACCATCCAAACGCCCAGCTCGGCCGCCGCCGCGACCGCATGCGCGGTGGTATTGGGAATATCGTGGAATTTCAGGTCAAGAAACACGTCGAAGCCACGCCCATGCAGATCGCGCACCAGCTGCGGCCCAAACAGCGTGAACATTTCTTTGCCCACTTTCAGCCGGCAGTCTTGCGGATCGATACGGTCGGCGAACGCCAGCGCAGCGTTCTTATCGGCGTAATCTAGCGCCACAACGATTGGAGATGATTTTAAGTCATTGTTATTAGCGTTATTTTCAGACTTCATTTCTTCTACCTTCTCTAAAATAGACATAATCAGGGACTCACCCGCGAAACTGACCGCCGCATTCTACATGTCGGGGGCCAGAAATCCCAGCCACAGCACGCACCGGCGCTCTGTCATGTTACCTCTCACCTTTGTCATGGCGCGTCAACGAAAGCGCATCAGCGATAAACCACGCAGCGTAAAACGCCGTAAAGATGCGTAAATTGTTAATCATATATTTTGAATGACTTACTCAGCATTATCAGATTTTCAATCTGTGCAGATGCTTTATTATTCAGTCCATCGGAAGCGAATGGCTTCCTTCCTAAATAAACAGACTGGAGTCACCTATGAAAACCATCAAATATTTTGCAGCCGCTGCCGCTATCGCACTGACCTCTTTCGCCACCTTCGCCGCTGAACCGGTCAACAGCCAGCAGGCCGATAACCTGACCGCCACCGGCATCGTTTCCGCAGGCCACGCGACCACCCTCAGCAGCCTGGAGAAAAAGCTGGCCGCTAAGGCCGACGCTCAGGGCGCCAGCAGCTACCGCATCATCTCCGCCGGTGGTAACAACATGCTGAGCGGCACCGCCATCATCTACAAATAACATTTCTGGTACAGGGCTCGCGCGTTCGGGCCCTGCCTCTGTTTCTCGCCTAAAAACCCGCGTTTTCCTTGCCCCTATTTGTTACAGAAATATTAAATTTTTATTACACACTAGACACCCGATCGCCAGTGGCTTAGCTTGAAGGCATCTTCCTGCAGAAAGGCTTTCAAAATGAGCGAGATATCGACACTTACCATTAAAATTCCTCTGGAACTCAAGGAAAAAATCCGCGCCGCCGCCGCTGAAAACGAATTTTCGTTGAGCGTGGAAGTGTGCCAGCGCCTGGAAAGCACCTTCAGTGCGCCCGCCGCCAAGGCAGAAAAACCGGCCAAAAAGGCGGATGAGCTGCACCATGGCGAGATCGACAACCAAAGCACCGAAGAAGAAATTGAACAGCCTCTGAGCCAGAAAGAGCTGAAGAAACTCCGCCAGCTGTTGAAAACCGGCGCCAAAGGCGGCAAGAAAAAGTAAACGACGAACAGACAAACATAAAAAAACGGGGCGATAAATCGCCCCGTTTTATTTTGTCGAGCCGCGGCGTTATTGCCCATCCAGGCCGCGGATCGGTTTAACCGATGACCAGGCGCGGCACGACGGGCAATGCCAATAGAGCGAGTGCGCGGTGAAGCCGCATTTGTGGCAGCGGTAACGCGGTTTGGTGCGAATTTGCTCGCCGACCATATCGCGCAACAGCAGCAGGCTCTCTTTCGCCCGGCCGTCTTCGGCGTCCGCCAGGTGATAATCCATCAGCCGGTAAAATACCCGCATGGTCGGATGGCGTTGCAGCTGGCGGTTGATATAGACCTGCACCACATCGCGCCCTTCGTGCTGCTCGATGATCTCTGCCAGCATCAGATCGGCGGTGGCACCGGTGTTTTCTTCTACGCAGCGCTTCAGGAATTCAGCCCAGTTGTGCTGTTGTTCCGGCAGATGGGTGTAGCATTCCTGCAGCATCGGCAGCGTTTCGCTGACCAGCTCTTTATCCTGACTCAGTACGCGTTGCAGCGACTCGGCAGCTTTGGCGTAGTCGTTTTGCGCCATATAGATGCGGCCGAACATGATGGACACGCGCGCACACTGTTTATCGGCTGCGTCCGCACGCTTGAGCAGGCTCATCGCCCGATCGAGATCGTCGCTGCCCATCGCCTGCAGCGCCAGTTCACAATAGAAGTGTGCGATCTCGACGCGTTGTTTCTCTTTACCCAGCTTGACCAACTTTTCCGCCACGTCGATCGCTTTTTGCCAATCGCTGGTGGCCTGATGGATCACCAGCAGTTGCTGCAGCGCCGATACGCGAAAATCCGCTTCGTCAGTCAACTGGCTGAACATGTCTTCCGCACGATCGTACAGCCCGGCCGCCATATAGTCGCGGCCCAGCTGCTGTACCGCCAGCAGACGCTGTTCGAAGGTCAGGGAGGCGCTTTCCATCAAGGCCTGATGGATGCGGATGGCGCGGTCGACTTCGCCACGCGAACGGAACAGGTTACCCAGCGTCAGGTGGGCTTCAACGGTGTTGCTGTCCTCTTTCAACATGTCGAGGAACAGATCGACCGCCTTGTCCTGCTGGTTGGAAAGCAGAAAGTTCACCCCTGCCACGTATTCACGCGACAGGCGGTTGGCTTCTTGCTGTTTATCCTGCTGAGCGCTTCTGCGCCCCATGTACCAACCGTACGCGGCAGCCACGGGCAGCAACAGAAACAGCAGTTCTAACATAGAGGGTTATTCCTTGCTGACAACGGGCTGAGCCGCCGGTTCAGCGGGCTGCTCAAGCTGCAGCTCCAGCCTTTTGATCTTGCGCTCGGCGCGGCCCAGCGCAATGCGCGTGCGCAGGTAGAACAGACCGCAAATGATCCAGCCAAGAACGAAACCGGCGCCAAACAGCGTGGCCAACAGGGTCGATACGCGATAATCGCCCTGCGCAACCAGATAGTTAAAATTGACCACCTGATCGTTATGCGCACCCAAGGTGACGGAAATCACGAAGATCACCAGAACCAACAAAAAAATCAGCAAATATTTCACATTCTTTCCCGCGATGCCGAGTGAATCGGATGAACGATGCCAAAACGTGGCGTCCCTAACCCTTAAGTTAGCATTTCCCGTTGCGGCAGGGAAACCCTGCGGCACGATAAAACCACATATCTGCTGGCATATTCGGCAGTAAACGGCCTTAGCGAACAAATTGATGAGAAAGCTTCTCAAAACGTCGAATTTATAAGGATATGGGGGCGGCCGGGCGGATTGCAATGGCGGGAAAATGTAAGCGGTTAATGCGGCGCCGATCCGACGCCGCCTTTTTGTGACATGGTCACATAACGATCATATCTCCGGCTTGCGCGCCGCGATTTCCTGCTGCTCTTGCGGCGGCGGCGTCAGCGGGCCGAACCAGCGCTGCGCCAGCCAGCAGGTAACCACCACCAGCAGCCAGCTGATCAGCGTGGCCATCGCCAGATCGCGCGGCCAGTGCATGCCCAACAGCAGACGGCTGCCCATCACGCCGGTCGCCCACACCATCAGCAGCGCGACGGTTTTATAATGGCGGCGTGGCCACAGCAGCCCTACGCCCAACAGCGCCCAGGTGGCGGCGAACATGGTGTGCCCCGACGGGAAAGCGAAGCCGGTTTCAAACTGCCAGTGCTTGCGCAGCCAGTTCGGCACCAGCGTCTGATCCTGCAATTGCTCGCGCACCAGCGCGCTGCGCTCTTTGCGATGCAGCGAATAGAAGTATTTGCCGTCCACGCCGTGGGTTTGCTCCAGCCATACCACGAACGGCCGCGGTTCCTGCACCCGATCCTTGATTAACGACTTGACCCCCTGCCCGATCACCAGTGCGGCGAAAAGCAGAAGCGCCAGACCGATGGCCGCCTTCAGGCGAAAGCGCAGGCACCACAAAAACCAACCGCAGAGGATAGCGCTGGTCAGAATGCCCCACGGCGAGGTCACGGTTTCGGTCACCCAGTACAGCGCTTTGAGCAGCGGCTCATTGCCGCCGGGTTGCCAGTGCCAACCGGATACCCAGACCGCCAGCGGCATCAACAGCAGCAGCAGTGCGCCGCCCGCCGTGCGTTTTGCTATCTCATACATTCTATTCTTCCTCTGCGTGAATCAGGCAGCAGTGTAACAAGAGTGCAATATTGATAACACGCGAAAAATTAAACAGATAGGCAACCTATCGCAATAATAGGTGGCCAGAAAACGCCATCTGCTGGTTTGCTGAGCACCGCCCGGCAAGAAGTTGTGGCAAAATAGCCGATAATTAACGAAATAGAGATCGGCGTAGCACGTTTTAGTCTTGGTCAATTTACCGAACCGGACTTAGGATGCGCGACAATGATTGAATCGTACGCTTTTGTGGAGAGTGACATGCAGCTTAAACGGGTGGCAGAGGCTAAACTGCCGACACCTTGGGGCGATTTCCTGATGGTAGGATTCGAAGAACTGGCGACCGGGCATGACCATCTGGCGCTGGTATTCGGTGATATTTCCGGCGAAGCGCCGGTGCTCGCGCGCGTGCATTCCGAATGTCTGACCGGCGATGCTCTGTTCAGCCTGCGCTGCGACTGCGGTTTTCAACTGGAAGCCGCGCTGGAGCAGATCGCCGAAGAAGGCCGCGGCATCCTGCTTTATCATCGCCAGGAGGGCCGCAATATCGGCCTGTTGAACAAGATCCGCGCCTATGCCCTGCAGGATAAGGGCGCAGACACCGTGGAAGCCAACCACCAGCTCGGCTTCGCCGCCGACGAGCGCGACTTCACCCTGTGCGCCGACATTTTCAAACTGCTGGGCGTCGACGCGGTGCGTTTGCTAACCAACAACCCGAAAAAGGTCGAGATCCTGACCGAAGCCGGCATCAACATCAGCGAGCGCGTGCCGCTGATCGTCGGCCGCAACCCGAAGAACGAACACTACCTGGCGACCAAGGCCGCCAAAATGGGCCATTTGCTCGACCAGAAGTGATCGCCGCCGCGGCGGATACAATCAGGGCGCCTTGCGGCGCCCTTTTTTATTGCTTAATCACAGCATTTTCCTGATCACATAGTGCAGGATGCCGTCGTTTTCGTAGTAGGTCAGCTCATTGCCGGTATCGATGCGGCAACGGGTTTCGATCACTTCCTTACGCCCGTCGGCATAGGTGATATGCACCGGCACCGTCTGGCCCGGCTGCAGCTGCTGCAGGCCGCCGACGCTGATCTGCTCATCCCCGGTCAGCCCCAGGGTTTTGCGCGTCACCCCTTGCGGGAACTCCAGCGGCAAAATCCCCATGCCAATCAGGTTGGAGCGGTGGATACGCTCGAAGGACTCGGCAATCACCACCCGCACGCCCAGCAAGCGCGGCCCTTTCGCCGCCCAGTCGCGGCTGGAGCCGGAACCGTACTCTTTACCGGCGATCACCGCCAGCGGCACCTTCTCCTGCTGATACTGCATGGCGGCATCGTAGATAGACAGCTGCTGCTGCGACGGAATATGGCGGGTATAACCGCCTTCCACGCCCGGCACCATTTCGTTGCGGATGCGGATGTTGGCGAAGGTGCCGCGCATCATCACTTCGTGGTTGCCGCGGCGCGAGCCGTAGGAGTTGAAATCCTGCTGCGCCACGCCGTGCTCGCTCAGGTAGCGCCCCGCCGGGCTGTCGCGCTTGATGTTGCCCGCCGGCGAGATGTGGTCGGTGGTCACCGAATCAGCCAGAATCGCCAGAATGCGCGCGTCTTTGATGTCCTGCACCGGATCCGGTTTCACCTTCATGGTGCTGAAGAACGGCGGATGGCGGATATAGGTAGAATCCTCCTGCCACTGATAGGTTGCCGAACCGGCCACCTGGATCGCCTGCCAGTTGGCGTCGCCGTCGAACACTTCGCCGTATTCCTTATGGAACATCTCGGTGCGCACTTCTTCCACCGCCTGAGCGATGTCCTGGCTGCTCGGCCAGATATCCTTCAGGTAGACCGGTTGACCGTCGTTGCCCTCGCCCAGCGGCTCTTTGGTCAGGTCAATCTTCATACTGCCCGCCAGCGCATAAGCCACCACCAGCGGCGGCGAGGCCAGCCAGTTGGTTTTCACCAGCGGGTGAATACGCCCTTCGAAGTTGCGGTTGCCCGACAGCACCGCGCCCACGGTCAGATCGCCCTCTTTGATCGCCTGCTCGATCGGATCCGGCAGCGGGCCGGAGTTACCGATACAGGTGGTGCAGCCATACCCCACCAGGTTGAACCCCAGCTCTTCCAGATAGGCGGTGAGTTTGGCGCTGTCGAAGTAGTCGGTTACCACTTTGGATCCCGGCGCCAGCGAGGTTTTTACCCAGGGTTTGCTGCGCAGCCCTTTCTTGACGGCATTTTTCGCCAGCAGGCCGGCCGCCATCATCACGCTCGGGTTGGAGGTGTTGGTGCAGGAGGTGATCGCCGCGATCACCACCGCGCCGTCGCGCAGTTCGTGCTGCTGCCCGTCCAGCGTAAAGGTTTTGCTGTCGGTATTGGCCTGGTGCTCCCCGATATCCAGCTCGGTGGCAGCCTTGAACGCCTGCGGCACATTCGGCAGCGCAACGCGATCCTGCGGGCGTTTCGGCCCGGCGAGGCTGGCTTCCACGGTTGACATGTCCAGCGCCAGCGAGCTGGTGAAGACCGGTTCATCACCCGGGTTACGCCACATGCCCTGCGCTTTGGCGTAGGCTTCCACCAGTGCGATTTGTTCGGCGCTGCGGCCGCTGAGCTTCATATAGCCGAGCGTAACGTCATCCACCGGGAAGAAACCGCAGGTGGCGCCGAACTCCGGCGACATGTTGGCGATGGTTGCCCGGTCCGCCAGCGGCAGATCGGCCAGCCCGTCGCCGTAAAACTCGACGAACTTGCCGACAACGCCGTGCTTGCGCAGCATTTGGGTCACGGTCAACACCAGGTCGGTGGCGGTAATGCCCTCGCGGAGCTTGCCCGTCAGCTTGAAGCCGACCACGTCCGGGATCAGCATCGACACCGGCTGGCCCAGCATCGCCGCTTCCGCTTCGATGCCGCCGACGCCCCAGCCGAGGATGCCGAGGCCGTTGATCATGGTGGTGTGGGAATCGGTGCCCACCAGCGTATCGGGATAAGCCACGCGGCGGCCGCTTTCGTCGCTGTGCCAGACCGTTTGGCCAAGGTATTCAAGGTTAACCTGGTGACAGATGCCGGTGCCCGGCGGCACTACGCGGAAGCGGTTGAAGGCTTTCTGCCCCCAGCGCAAAAAGGTGTAGCGCTCGTGGTTGCGCTGCATTTCGATACGCACGTTGTCTTCAAAGGCGTTGTCATCGCCAAATTCATCGACGGTAACCGAGTGGTCAATCACCAGATCCACCGGCGACAGCGGGTTCACTTGGTCGACGTTGCCGCCCAGCCGCCGTACCGCTTCGCGCATCGCCGCCAGATCCACCACCGCCGGTACGCCGGTAAAATCCTGCATCAGCACGCGCGCCGGACGGTAGGCGATCTCACGGTCAGCATGGCCGGTTTGCAGCCAGGCAACGATGGCCTTGAGGTCGTCAACCTGCACGGTGTCACCATCCACATGGCGCAGCAGGTTCTCCAACAGCACTTTCATTGATTTCGGCAACCGGTCGATATCACCCAGCTGCTTCGCCGCCAGCGGCAGGCTGTAGTAGTAATACTCGCTATTCAGCGCAACCAGCTTATCCAGACTTGTTTCACGAAGATCGGACGACATAGCTCCTCCATTTCTTATTGTGACTAAAACAGGGTAATCAGTGAGGTCTTGTTTAAAGATACCACAAAGATAAGTTAACGTTTTGATAACAACACGATTTGATCACAACGATAGGCGGGAACAATCAGCGGGAAGGAAGTGCGAGCGCCACCAAGGGGTTAGGCAATGCGTCAACAAAAACGCCGCGACGAGGCGGCGTTTTGGCAGAGAAGATCTCGCGGCTTTAGCGGGGTTTACGCACCAGGCGGCGACAGACTATTAGGACAACCGCCGCAATGATGGCAGAGACACCCAATTTAATGGCAATGACAACCGAGTCGAAATTATTCATCCCTATTTCACCATCACCGCTAATTTCTATGTTGTTGGAAACGAAGCTGTCGAAAATGCCGTCTGGTAGGTAGCGCAGCAACAAAAGGGTGAGCAACAAGAACAGAACAATCCAGAGACTTTTTTTCATCGTGATACCACGCATTTACGGTAATCAGTACGGATTTCCGGGCTAAAAAAAACCCGGTTAGGCAGGCGCCTAACCGGGATTGATTTGATATCGTCGATGGTTACTTAATCGGCAGTTTGATGTCCTTGAACATCGCTTCGATCTCTTCGTTGGAGCGCAGCGCCACCGCGCTGTCGACCACATCGCGCGTCAGGTGCGGCGCGAAGCGCTGAATGAAGTCGTACATGTAGCTGCGCAGGAAGGTGCTGCGGCGGAAACCGATCTTGGTGGTGCTGTAGGTGAAGATATCACGCGCATCCACCGTCACCAGATCCGGATCCTGCACCGGATCCACCGCCATGCTGGCGATCACCCCCACCCCCAATCCCAGACGCACGTAGGTTTTGATCACGTCGGCGTCGGTGGCGGTAAAGACAATGCGCGGCGTCAGGCCGGCGCGGTTGAAGGCGGTATCCAACTCCGAACGCCCGGTAAAGCCGAAGGTGTAAGTGACGATCGGGTAAGCCGCCAGCTCTTCAATGCTGATGCTGCTTTTGCCCGCCAAAGGATGATCGGGCTTCACGACTACCGCGCGGTTCCAGTGGTAGCACGGCAGCATGATGAGATCGTCGTACAGGTGCAGCGCTTCGGTAGCGATGGCGAAATCGGCGGTCCCTTTGGAGACCGCTTCGGCGATCTGCGTCGGCGAGCCCTGATGCATGTGCAGCGAGACGCGCGGGTAACGCTCGATGAAGCCTTTGATTACGTTGGGCAAGGCGTAGCGGGCCTGTGTATGCGTGGTGGCGACGTACAGCGAGCCTTTGTCCGGGTAGGTGTGTTCACCGGCGACGGCTTTGATGGCGTCGACCTTGGACAGCACTTCACGTGCAATGCGAATGATTTCCTGGCCGGCCGGGGTGACCTGAGTCAGGTGTTTGCCGCTGCGGGCGAAAATCTGGATGCCCAGCTCATCTTCGAGCATGCGCACCTGCTTACTGATGCCGGGTTGCGAGGTATAGAGCCCTTCTGCCGTCGAGGAGACATTCAGGTTGTGGTTAACCACTTCCACAATGTAACGAAGCTGCTGCAATTTCATATCTTATACCATCCTAGGTTAAACACTGCGGCTTACCCGCAGCCAGGTATATCGGTGTCGCCCCGGTATGCTGAAAGTCACAAGCCATAAACACCGTGTTTTACCCTGATGGTGAAGAAAACGCCGTTGTTAATAAGCTTTAATAATAAAAAAACTTTTTATATAACCACTATACCACGTTGCAGCTTCAAGTATAGATCCGCGTCACACTATGATAACGATTATTTTGCATTGGTATCAACGTGAAACGGCGGTGGCGGAGGGATAAAAACAGCAAAGGATAGATCCGTTTGTCCCTTTTCACCAATAAAAAAACCAGCCGCCGGGGCTGGTTTTTCATCTTACTGGCAGGACAGCGGCCTTACTTCTTGCCTTCGACCCACTTGCCGTCCACGTAGAACGCGGACCAACCGGTCGCCTTGCCATCTTTTTCAGAAGAGACGTACTGCTGTTTGGTTTTACGGCTGAAACGCACCAGCGTTTTATTGCCTTCGGCATCCGCCACCGGCGCATCGGCCAGATAGCGCAGCTTCTCCGGCAGGCGATCCTTGAAGCGAGCCAGCTCTTCCACCAGCGGCGCACGGGTCTCGCGCGATTTAGGGAAGGTGTTGGCCGCCAGGAACACGCCGGCAGCGCCGTCACGCAGCACGAAATAGGCGTCGGACTTCTCGCACGGCAGCTCCGGCAACGGCACCGGATCTTCCTTCGGCGGCGCGACATCGCCGTTACGCAGGATCTTGCGGGTGTTTTTACAGTTCTCGTTGGTACAGCCCATGTACTTGCCGAAACGCCCCATTTTCAGGTGCATTTCCGAGCCGCACTTGTCGCACTCCACCACCGGGCCATCGTAGCCTTTCAGACGGAACTCGCCCTCTTCGATTTCATAGCCGTCACACGCCGGGTTGTTACCGCAAACGTGCAGCTTGCGCTGGTTGTCGATCAGGTAGCTGTCCATTGCCGTACCGCATTTCTTGCAGCGACGGCGGGCGCGCAGCGCGTTGGTTTCCGCGTCGTCGCCTTCGAGGATGTTGAGCACTTCCGCTTCAGGCACCAGATTGATGGTGGTTTTGCAGCGCTCCTTCGGCGGCAGCGCGTAGCCGGAACAGCCGAGGAACACGCCGGTGCTGGCAGTACGGATACCCATCTTGCGGCCGCAGGTCGGGCAGTCGATGCTGGTCATCACCATCTGGTTAGGCCGCATGCCGCCTTCTTCCGGATCTTTCTCCGCCGTTTCCAGCTGCTCGCTGAAGTCGACGAAGAACTCGTCCAGCACCGCTTTCCACTCGGCCTGGTTGTTGGCAACCTCATCGAGACCGTCTTCCATGCGCGCGGTGAAGTCATAGTTCATCAGCTCGCGGAAGTTTTCTTCCAGGCGATCGGTGACGATCTCGCCCATTTTCTCGGCATAGAAGCGGCGGCTTTCCACCCGCACATAACCGCGATCCTGAATGGTCGAGATGATGGAGGCATAGGTGGACGGACGGCCGATACCGCGTTTTTCCAGCTCTTTCACCAGCGAGGCTTCGCTGTAACGCGCCGGCGGCTTGGTGAAGTGCTGGCTCGGGATCAGTTTCTGCAGATCCAGCTCGCTGCCGATTTCGACGTATGGCAGGGTGCGATCTTCATCGCCCTTGCGCAGCGCCGGCATCACCTTGGTCCAGCCGTCAAAGCGCAGCGTACGACCCTTGGCGCGCAGCTGATAATCGCCGGCCTTCACCGTCAGCGTGGTGGAATCGTATTGCGCCGGCGTCATCTGGCAAGCGACGAACTGGCGCCAGATCAGCTGATACAGCTTCTGCGCGTCCGCCTCCATGTCTTTCAACTGCTCGGCGAGCACGTTCACGTCCGAAGGTCGGATCGCTTCGTGCGCTTCCTGCGAATTCTCTTTGCTGCTGTACTGATTCGGCGCCTTCGGCAGGTATTTATCGCCGAAGTTGTCGCCGATGTAGCCACGCACCATGTTGAGCGCATCCTGGCTCAGGTTGGTGGAATCGGTACGCATATAGGTGATGTGGCCGGCTTCATACAGCCGTTGCGCCATCATCATGGTTTTCTTCACGCCGAAGCTCAGGCGGGTGCTGGCGGCCTGTTGCAGCGTGGAGGTAATGAAAGGCGCGCCCGGTTTGCTGCTGGTCGGTTTGTCTTCGCGATCCAGCACCGTGTAACGGGCTTTTTCCAGCAGTTTGACCGCGGCGTGAGTCTGCTCGCGGTTGACCGGCTTGAACGGTTTGTCGTGCGCATGGGTCACTTCCATCTGCAGCGCGGTTTCGCCCTTCGCCAGCAGATCGGCATGCAGCTCCCAGTACTCTTCCGGCACGAAGGCCTTGATATCGCGCTCGCGCTCAACCACCAGGCGCACCGCCACCGACTGCACGCGGCCGGCGGACAGGCCGCGGGCGATTTTCTTCCACAGCAGTGGCGAGACCATATAGCCCACCACGCGGTCCATAAACCGGCGCGCCTGCTGCGCGTTGACGCGGTCAATGTTCAGCTCGCCCGGCTGTTTGAACGCCTGCTGGATCGCGTTTTTGGTGATTTCGTTAAACACCACGCGGCTAAAGCGTTTGTCATCCCCACCGATCACTTCCCGCAGGTGCCAGGCGATGGCTTCCCCTTCGCGGTCAAGGTCGGTTGCGAGATAAATGTGGTCGGCGTTTTCCGCCAACGATTTTAACTCGGCGACCACTTTTTCTTTACCCGGCAGGATTTCATAATGCGCTTTCCAGCCGTGGTAAGGGTCGACGCCCATGCGATTTACCAGCGCCGCCTTCTCATCTTTTTTAACTTTTTTCTTGGCTTTGTCTTCGGTTGAGTCAGCGCTCTTTTTGCTGGCTGAGCCACTGGTCGGCAAATCACGGATATGACCGACGCTGGACTTCACCACGTAGTCACTTCCTAAATATTTATTAATAGTTTTGGCTTTTGCCGGGGACTCAACTATTACGAGAGCTTTACCCATATTTACCTTTACCTAATTTATTTCTTCTAAAAAGAAGTCTTTTATCTCGCCGTGCCGCGGCAATTCGTGTCTCTTTTTTTATATTGCGGCAGTCTGGCAAGAGATCAACAGATTTTTTTCTTTTGGTTGCCCAACTGCTCAACCTGAACGCAACTTGTTGATCCTGCCTGCTATTCACCCATGCCCCAGAAGTATGGCTGTGTGAGTTTTATTCATGGCGTAAACAAAACCTTCCACCCGACGCCGCAAAATCCCACACTGTACCTGATAAAAAGCGTCACGCAACCTAATTAGCACGGAAAGACCGATTTCGCCAACCGGCGGCCGCCCATGGCCATCCAGACGGCAAATAAACCTTAGTCGGTTTGCGGATAAAAGCGAACCGGCGTTAGAATATGCGCAGAGTTTTTAGTTTGGAGTCTAATAAATGCGCACAAATACTGCCCCTATCGGCCGCGAGGCCCTGCTGGCGGAAGCAAATAACATCATCCGCCAACACGAAGATTATCTGCACGGCATGATCGCCACCGACGTTGAACAAAAAAGCGGCGTTTTAGTTTTCCGCGGCGAATACTTTTTGGATGCCGATGGATTGCCCACCGCCAAAACCACCGCGGTATTTAATATGTTTAAACACTTGGCCCATCTGCTTTCGGAAAAATACCACCTGGTCGATTGAGAAAAGAAAACGGGGGCAGTTGGCCCCCGTTGATTCACGCTATCGCCGCCGTTACAGCAGCGGCTTTTCACCACGCTGCCACCAGCGCAACAGCAAGCGATCGACGCTTTCCACCGCGCTGCCGGTTAAGCGATCCATCAGGCGTTTGCGGCGCGTATAGCGCACGGCGATCACTTCGTGGTTGTCCAGCTCGGCGATCAGCAAGTCATCGCTGGTGCCGATGGCGTCGATCAGCCCCTTCTCTTTCGCCTGTGAACCGAACCAGTGCTCACCGGTGGCGACGCTGTCGATGTCCAGCGACGGGCGCTGCTCATGCACGAAGCGCTTGAACAGCTCGTGGGTTTCGTTCAGATCTTCGCGGAACTTCTCGCGCCCCTGCTCGGTGTTTTCGCCAAACAGCGTCAGCGTGCGTTTGAATTGCCCGGCAGTGTGCAGCTCCACGTCGATGTCGTTCTTCTTCAGCAGGCGGTGGAAGTTCGGGATCTGCGCCACCACGCCGATGGAGCCGATGATGGCGAACGGCGCCGCCACGATGCGATCCGCGACGCAGGCCATCATGTAGCCGCCGCTGGCCGCCACTTTATCCACCGCTACCGTCAGGCGAATGCCGCCTTTGCGCAGGCGCTCCAGCTGCGAGGCCGCCAGGCCGTAGCCGTGCACCACCCCGCCCGGGCTTTCCAGGCGCAACAGAACTTCATCCTGCGCCGACGCTACCGCCAGCACCGCCGAGATCTCTTCGCGCAGCGAGGTCACCTCGTGCGCGTCCATGCTGCCCTTGAAGTCCAGCACATACAGGCACGGCTTAGTCACTTCCACCGCGCCGGACTTGGCGCGCTGCTTCTTCAGCTTGTCGTCGGCCTTGGTCTGCTTCTTGAACTGTTTCAGCCAGACCTTCTGCTCGGCGGTATCCATACGCGCCAGGCGCATATCACGCTGCATCTCGCGATACTGTTCACCGAGATCGGTCAGCTGCAGCTCCCCTTTCTGGCGGTTCTTGCGTTGCCCCAAACTGACCGCCAGGATGGCCAACGCGGCGATGGCGAGCACCACCGTGGCGACCTTGGCCAGAAACAGGCCATAAACAGATATAAACTCCACAGATTCCGCCTTTATTTACAGGTTGTTAGTATGCTTCTTTCCATTTTAGCCAACCGCAGCGGCTGCTGTCGCGGCTAAATGAAAATTCATTGCGCACGGATCATCACTATGGGGACGATTCAAGGCCGAACCAAGGCGCCGCCGCCGTGCTTTTGTTACAAAAGAATGCCATTTCAGCCTGCTACGCATTGAAAATGCCCACGGATTAAGGCATATAACACCCATTATTCATCAATACGATGAGACGGATTCGCTGCGCGGCCCGCAGACGGTCGAGCCTTCGCTCCCGCCCCGGCCGCGCGTTTCACCCTTGCTCCCCGATATTCACGGGAGAACAGCCACCCAGGCGAGGATTTATCGTGCATTACCAACCCAAACAAGATCTGCTCGAACAACGTATCATTTTGGTCACCGGCGCTGGCGACGGCATCGGCCGTGAAGCGGCGCTGACCTACGCGCGCTTCGGCGCTCAGTTGGTGCTGCTGGGGCGCACCGAGAGCAAGCTGCTGGCGGTACAACAAGAGATAGCGGCCCAGGGCGGCGCCCCGGCCTTAGTGGTGACACTGGACTTGCTGCACGCCACTCCGGAGCAATGCTGGCAGATAGCCGACGATCTGGCGAGCCAGATCCCCCGCCTTGACGGCGTTCTGCACAACGCCGGCCTGCTCGGCGACATCGCGCCGATGGCCGACCTGTCGATGACCATGTGGCAAGAGGTGATGCAGGTTAACGTCAACGCCACCTTTATGCTGACTCAGGCGCTGCTGCCGCTGCTGCTGAAATCCCACGCCGGTTCGCTGGTGTTCACCAGTTCCAGCGTCGGGCGCACCGGCCGCGCAGACTGGGGTGCCTATGCGGTGTCGAAGTTCGCCACCGAGGGCATGATGCAGGTGTTGGCCGACGAGTATAAAAACCGCAATTTGCGGGTGAACTGCATCAATCCGGGCGGCACCCGCACCAAAATGCGCGCATCTGCCTTCCCGCACGAAGACAAGAACAAGCTGAAAACCCCGGCCGATATCATGCCGCTGTATCTGTATCTGATGGGCGAAGACAGCCGCCGCAAAACCGGCATGAGCTTCGACGCGCAGCCGAACCGTAAACCCGGCGCGGCCGAATAATAAGGAGCGTTTCATGGCGGAAGATCGTCATCAACAGCGCCAGCAGCGCCTGAAAGAACAGGTCGATGCCCGCATCGCCGCCGCGCAGGACACGCGCGGCCTGCTGCTGGTGTTTACCGGCAACGGCAAGGGTAAAACCACGGCCGCCTTCGGCACCGTCACCCGGGCGGTTGGCCACGGCATGCGCGCCGGGGTGATCCAGTTCATCAAGGGCGAGTGGCCCAATGGCGAAAAAAACCTGCTGCAGCAACACGGCGTTGAATTCCAGGTGATGGCCACCGGTTTTACCTGGGAGACGCAGAATAAAGCCGGTGATACCGCCGCCTGTCAGGCGGTGTGGCAGCACGGCAAACGCATGCTGGCCGACAGCAGCCTGGATCTGGTGCTGCTGGACGAAGTAACCTACATGCTGACCTATGGCTATCTGGAACTGGAAGAGCTGAAGGCAGCGTTGCTGGAGCGCCCTGCGCACCAAACGGTGATCTTGACCGGGCGCGGTTGCCATCGCGATCTGCTGGAACTGGCGGATACGGTCACGGAGATGCGGCCGGTGAAACACGCGTTCGATGCAGGCGTGAAGGCGCAACAGGGGATCGATTGGTAACAAAAAGTTCTGGCCCCGAACGGGGCCAGAATGAGGGATTAGCTGCGTTTGCTTGGCTTGCCCGGTTTACCCGGCTTGCTGCCTGGCGCACTGCGGCGGCCGCTGCCGGCCACCTGAGAGTGGCGCTTGACCGCGCGGCGGATCTGGTTGGCCTTCACGCGGCGGCGTTCACGCTCCACCGGCATTTTGCTGACCGTTTCCGGCTTCAATTCCACCAGCTCGCGCAGGTAGTTGATCGCCGGCAGATCCAGCTCGGCCCAGCCGCCGCGCGGCAGGCCTTTCGGCAGATCGATGTCGCCGTAGCGCACGCGGATCAGGCGGCTCACCTGCACACCCACCGCTTCCCACAGGCGACGCACTTCACGGTTACGGCCTTCGGTCAGGGTCACGTTGTACCACTGGTTGAGGCCTTCTCCGCCCTGGAAGCTGATGGTGCGGAAGGCGGCCGGGCCGTCTTCCAGCTGCACACCCTTGCTCAGCTGCTTCACTTTCGCATCGTCAACCTGGCCGAACACGCGTACCGCGTACTCGCGCTCCACTTCACGGCTCGGGTGCATCAGACGGTTGGCCAGTTCGCCATCGGTGGTGAACAGCAGCAGACCGGAGGTGTTGACGTCCAGTCGCCCTACCGCCACCCAGCGCGAACCGCGTAGCTTCGGCAAGCGATCGAACACCGTCGGGCGGCCTTCAGGATCGCTGCGGGTACACAGCTCGCCTTCCGGTTTGTAGTAAGCCAGCACCCGGCAAACCACCTCTTCGGATTCTTTGATCGACAGGACATGACCGTCCAGACGAATTTTCATCGCCGGCGTCACTTCAACGCGATCGCCCAGCTTGGCGACCTTGCCGTCGACGCTGACGCGCCCGGCTTCAATCATGGTTTCGATTTCACGACGCGAGCCATGCCCGGCGCGCGCTAAAACTTTCTGTAACTTTTCGCTCATTGAGCAACCTCTAATGTCGCCTTCACAGGCGTCGGGGGGATAACCGCCGCGGCCAAGCGCCACCACGGTAATAATACGTTTATCAGGATCGAACCGCGCATTATACAGGCTTTCTAAGGTGTTGAAACCCACTTTATCGGTGGGTTTCGGCCACCGCATCTCCTGTCTGCGTTATGTTGGTATAGCGTTCGACGATTAAGCTACACCCCCATCGCGTACAAACACGGTCAAAACATCCTGTGGCGCTTTGACAGCACTTTCAGTAATCAGCCATCCCACCGCACCACGGTGGTAGCAGCCATGGTGTTCAACGTGCGCCAACATTTCCCGTCGCAGCATATCCCCAGGGCCGCCGTCGACGAAGGTAAAATGAATGCGCTCATCCAGTTGCGCTTCGCTCAGCGAAGCGATATACGCGAGGTAGCGACGATCGCTGGCCAACATCGCCTCTTCCAGCGCTTCCAACGTTGGGGTTTCTTGGGTGTTCAACGCCGTATAGCCATGGCGTTGTCCTTGCAAATTGGCGATAAAAATCTGATCGACGACATAGATATGATTCATCAAGCGAAGCATCAAATGACGCTGCTTAGGCCAAGCATCGGCGTCCACTTTTCGAATGGCGGCGAAGGCCTCCGCATCCGCCCATTGCTTATAATTGAACAGTTGCTCCAAGTGCTTTTTCAATGACATTATGACCTCTTAATTCAGGGGTGCCGTAACGATTTCGACAGCCAGTATAATAGCGCCATCCTGTTATTTTAGGGCGATGGACAAAAAATCCTCCACCGCCCACAGCACCGCGTCGGGCCGTTCCAGAATGCCGAGGTGAGTACGAGCCTCCCCTAACCGTACCACGGAGAAAAACGGCTGCTCGGCGGCAAATGCCTGCTGCTGCCGCAGATAGTCGTCGCGGCGATCCAACGAGTAAATATGCCGGCACGGCGGCGGCGCGCTCATTCCCGCCAGGCGTTGCAGCGGCGAGCCGAATTGCCGGTAGGCCTGTTCGATGGCCACACCGGCGGCACGCCAGAGCCGGTAATCTTCCTGCGCCATCTCGACCTCCAGATGGCGTTTGACCCGATCGTGGCGGATGCCGCCCTGCCAGAAGTCGAACAAGGCGTCGCGCGCCGCCAGCCACTGCTGCGGCTGCTGCATACGGCTCACCGCCGTAAAGAACGCCGGCTCCGGCTGCGTCATGATCCAGTCGAGAAACACCATGCCCCGTACCCGCTGCGGCAATGCTTCGGCCAGCGCCACCGCCAGCCAGCTGGCGTGCGCCACCGACAGGGTGCTCACGTTGTCCAAACGCAGCGCCGTCAGCAGCTGACGCACATCTTCCAGCAAATCGTCCGCCGCCAGCGACATCCCCGCCGCTTTTGACGACAGGCCGTGGCCGCGCCAATCGATGCTGATCACCCGATAGCGCTCGGCCGCCAAGGCGATAAACGGTTCGAATACGGTTTTCGGTTCGCACCAGCCGGGCAGCAACACCAGTGTGAGCGGCCCTGAGCCGATATCCTGATAGTCGAGCATCATGTTGGCGCTGTGAAATGCGGTCATATTACCTCCTGCGCGTCTCTCCCCGACCCGTTCGGGAAATACCGACGGGGATAAAGTGACAGCGCAGCAGGCATTGATCTATTGAAGTTCGTGCGGAAAGAGTCCGAGCGCACCTTATGAAAAAATGCGCACGAATTGGAATAGGAACTTAATGGCGGACGCAGGGATAGGCGGCGCTTAACGCCAGCATGATCACCGACGGTGCGGAATAATGCAGCTGCTCAGGATGCTCGTTCAAATATTGCATCACCGCGTCGGCGGCTACGCCGATGCTCATCCCGGCTTCGGGGCAAATATTGCGATTGCCCTGCATGGAGTAGGTATCGAATACGCCGGCGACGTATCCCATGAACATGCCGCCATTCAGCGCTTCGGCCACGGTGGCTTCACCGCTTTTATTTTTTACGTAACCGCCGGATTCCGCCAGCAAACCGCTGCCCGAATAAAACCCCGCATTTGCCATTGAGGAAAATAATAAGGCCGCTAAAAAAGAAACCTGTTTAATCATTGCTGCGCATCCTGCCCATTATCAATTCTGAAGTATTCAAGAATAGCGGCTTTCAGGCGAAATAGCGTCGCTTCAGCCGATTTTCAGACAATGGGCAAGGTGGCAACAATTGACATCAACGGAAAGGCGCCGCGTCACCCGCCCCTTCACGCACCACTTCCGGTGAGGATTCGGTCAGATCGATAACCGTCGTCGGCTGTTGGCCGAGGAAGCCGCCGTGGATCACCAGATCGACCACCTTGCCTAGATGATCGCTGATCTCTTCCGGATCGGACTCGGCAAAGTCATTGCCCGGCAGCATCAGCGTGGTGGACATCATCGGCTCGTTCAACGCCTCCAGCAGCGCCAATGCGATCGGGTTCGACGGCACGCGCAGGCCGATGGTTTTGCGCTTGTCATTCATCAGACGGCGCGGCACTTCTTTGGTCGCTTTCAGAATAAAGGTGTAGTTGCCCGGCGTATTGTTTTTGATCAGGCGGAACGCCGTATTATCGACGTGCGCATAGGTCGACAGCTCGGAAAGATCGCGGCACATCAGGGTAAAGTTGTGGTTGCCGTCCAACTGACGGATGCGGCAAATGCGCTCCATCGCCGCCTTCTCTTCCAGCATGCAACCCAGCGCATAGCCGGAATCGGTGGGATAAACGATCACCCCGCCCTTGCGCAGCACGTCAACCGCCTGGTTAATCAAACGCGGCTGCGGGTTGTCCGGGTGAATATAAAAAAGCTGACTCATGACTTGCTCCTAAAATGATGCCCGCGCGCGTTGCCACGCGCGTAAAATCAGACCGCCTCGCCCGGCTGCGGCCAATCGCGCCACACCGGCTCGACGCCGCCCGGCAGCCACAGTTTGCGGCCCAGTTCGATCCACGAACAAGGCTGATGAAAATCAGAGCCTTGCGAGGCCAACAGGCGGTAGTCCTGGGCGTATTTCGCCAATTGCGAGCGCTCATGCGGCGCCTGCTGACACTGCGCCACTTCCATGGCGTCGCCGCCGTGTTCGGCGAAATACGCCAGCAAACGTTTCAGCCACTTCGCGGTCAGATCGTAACGGCCGGGATGTGCCATCACCGCCTGACCGCCCGATTGATGAATCGCATCAATGGCTTGTTCTATTGTACACCACTGCGGCGGCACGTAACCGGTTTTGCCCTTGGCCAGGTATTTCTTGAACACCTGCGCCATGTTGTCCGCCACGCCTATCTCCACCAGGTAACGGGCGAAATGGCCGCGGGTCACCGCACCGGCCCCCGCCAACCGCTGGGCGCCGGCATAGGCGTCGGGAATGCGCGCCTTGCCCAGACGCACGCCGATCTCCTGCGCACGGCGATTGCGGCGTTCGGTTTGTTCCGCCAATAGCGCCACCAGCGCCGGGTGCGCGACGTCCATGCCCAATCCAACGATATGGATCTCATGATTTTCCCACAGCGTCGAGATTTCCACCCCGTTGACCAACCGCAGCGGCAACGCCTGCTCCGCAATGGCGGCGGCGGCCTCGGCCAACCCGGCGGTGGTATCGTGATCGGTGATCGCCAGCACGCCCACGCGCATCTCGACCGCCCGCTGCACCAGCTGCGTCGGCGTCAGGTAGCCGTCGGAGGCGGTCGTGTGGCTGTGGAGGTCGTACAGAGTCAAAGCGGTCGATTGGGGGTTACTGTCTGTCAAAACGGCTATCCGGCAATGGCTTGGATTTCTATCATACCCGCGATCGGCGGCCGGACGGAAATCTATTCTGTCCTGGCCGCAGGCGCCAGGCGGATGATGAATAGAATTCACGCTAACCGCTAAAACATTGTGCAAAAAGAGGGTTGACTTTGCCGCCACGAACCAGTTAACTAGTACACAAGTTCACGGCAACGGCCGTGTCAGATGAACGTTAACAGAGAGAGTCGGCAAATGAACAAATATATTTCTCTTCACGGTTGGTGGCGTACCTCCCTCTTGCGGGCGGTGTAATCGCGCATAGCTGTCATCTGACAATGCAGATTTCCTGAGCCCGCACCTGATGCGGGCTTTTTTATGGACAGAATTCACTGGAACCACCGATGATGAACACCAAACCACAACTGACATTGCTGAAGGCGCAAGCCAGCTACCGGGGCGACCCCACCACCATTTTCCACCAGTTGTGCGGTGCCCGTCCGGCCACCCTGCTGCTGGAATCGGCGGAAATCAACAGCAAACAGAATCTGCAGAGCCTGCTGGTGATTGACAGCGCGCTGCGCATTACCGCACTGGGTCATACCGTCAGCGTGCAGGCGCTGACCGCCAACGGCGCAGCGCTGCTGCCGCTGCTGGACGAAGCGCTGCCACCCGAGGTGCGCAATCAGGCGCGCCCCAACGGCCGCGAACTGACCTTCCCGGCGATCGACGCGGTGCAGGACGAAGACGCCCGCTTGCGCTCACTGTCGGTGTTCGATGCGCTGCGCACGCTGCTGACCCTGGTGGACTCCCCGGCGGACGAGCGCGAAGCCGTGATGCTGGGCGGCCTGTTTGCCTACGATTTGGTCGCCGGTTTCGAAGACCTGCCGGCGCTGCGCCAGGATCAGCGCTGCCCGGACTTCTGCTTCTATCTGGCGGAAACCCTGCTGGTGCTGGATCACCAACGCGGTACGGCCCGTCTGCAGGCCAGCGTCTTCAGCGAGCAGGCGAGTGAAGCGCAGCGTTTGCAGCAACGTCTGGAACAGCTGCAGACCGAGTTGCAACAAACCCCGCAGCCGATCCCGCATCAAACGCTGGAGAATATGCAGCTGAGCTGCAACCAGAGCGATGAAGAGTACGGCGCGGTGGTCAGCGGGCTGCAAGAAGCGATCCGTCAGGGCGAGATTTTCCAGGTGGTGCCGTCGCGCCGCTTCTCCCTGCCTTGCCCGGCGCCGCTGGCGGCCTACCAGACCTTGAAAGACAACAACCCCAGCCCGTACATGTTCTTCATGCAGGATGATGACTTCACCCTGTTCGGCGCTTCACCGGAGAGCGCGTTGAAATACGACGCGGGCAATCGCCAAATCGAAATCTACCCGATCGCCGGCACTCGCCCGCGCGGTCGGAGTAAGGACGGTTCGCTGGATCTGGATCTCGACAGCCGCATCGAGCTGGAAATGCGCACCGACCACAAAGAGCTGGCCGAGCACCTGATGCTGGTCGATCTGGCGCGCAACGATCTGGCGCGCATCTGCCAGGCCGGCAGCCGCTACGTGGCCGACCTGACCAAGGTGGACCGCTATTCGTTCGTCATGCATCTGGTTTCCCGGGTGGTGGGCACTCTGCGCGCCGATCTCGACGTGCTGCACGCCTACCAGGCCTGCATGAACATGGGCACCCTGAGCGGCGCGCCGAAAGTGCGGGCGATGCAGCTGATCGCCGCCTCCGAAGGCACACGCCGCGGCAGCTACGGCGGCGCGGTGGGCTACTTCACCGCCACCGGCGATCTGGATACCTGCATCGTCATCCGTTCCGCCTACGTTGAAGACGGCATCGCCACCGTGCAGGCCGGCGCCGGCGTGGTGCTGGATTCCATCCCGCAGGCGGAAGCCGACGAAACCCGTAATAAAGCCCGTGCCGTGCTGCGCGCCATCGCCACTGCGCACCATGCCAAGGAGGTGTTCTGATGGCCGATATCCTGTTGCTCGACAACGTCGACTCCTTTACCTACAACCTGGTCGATCAGCTGCGCGCCAGCGGCCACCAGGTGGTGATTTACCGTAACCAGATCGCCGCCGAGGTGATCATCGAACGCCTGGAACACATGACCCAGCCGGTGCTGATGCTGTCGCCCGGCCCCGGTACGCCGTCCGAAGCGGGCTGCATGCCGGAACTGCTGCAGCGCCTGCGCGGCCGGCTGCCGATCATCGGCATCTGCCTCGGTCACCAGGCGATCGTCGAAGCCTACGGCGGCCAGGTCGGCCAGGCGGGCGAGATCCTGCACGGCAAAGCCTCGGCAATCGTTCACGATGGCGCAGGCATGTTCGCCGGCATGGCTAACCCCCTGCCGGTGGCGCGCTACCACTCGCTGGTCGGCAGCAATATCCCGGCCGATCTTACCGTCAACGCCCGTTTCGGCGAGATGGTGATGGCGGTGCGCGACGACCGTCGCCGCGTGTGCGGCTTCCAGTTCCACCCGGAATCGATTCTGACCACCCACGGCGCGCGCCTGCTTGAGCAGACCCTGGCCTGGGCGCTGGCGAAGTAATATAAGGAACACGACGATGCAACCTATTCTTGAGAAACTGTACCGCGCCGAGTCGATGAGCCAGCAGGAAAGCCAACAGCTGTTCAGCGCCATCGTGCGCGGCGAACTGGAGCCGAGCCAACTGGCGGCGGCGTTGATCAGCATGAAAGTCCGCGGCGAGCGCCCGGAAGAGATCGCCGGCGCCGCCAAAGCGCTGCTGGACGACGCTCAGCCGTTCCCGCGTCCTGACTACCCGTTCGCCGATATCGTCGGCACCGGCGGCGACGGCACCAACAGCATCAATATTTCCACCGCCAGCGCCTTCGTGGCGGCGGCGTGCGGCGCGAAGATCGCCAAGCACGGCAACCGCAGCGTTTCCAGCCGCTCCGGCTCCTCGGATCTGCTCGCGGCGTTCGGCATCCGTCTGGATCTACCGGCGGAAGAAGCGCGCAAGGCGCTGGACGATCTCGGCGTGTGTTTCCTGTTCGCGCCGCAGTACCACACCGGTTTTCGCCACGCCATGCCGGTGCGCCAGCAGTTGAAAACCCGCACGCTGTTCAACGTGCTGGGCCCGCTGATCAACCCGGCGCGTCCGCCGCTGGCGCTGATCGGCGTATACAGCCCGGAACTGGTGCTGCCGATTGCCGAAACCCTGCGCGTGCTGGGTTATCAGCGTGCGGCGGTGGTTCACGGCGGCGGCATGGACGAGGTGGCGATCCACGCCACGACGCACGTGGCGGAATTGAACAACGGCGAAATCAGCAGCTACCAGCTCACGCCGCAGTCCTTCGGATTGGAAACCTATCCGCTGGAAGCCTTGCTGGGCGGCACGCCGGAAGAAAACCGTGACATTTTGGCGCGGCTGTTACAAGGTAAAGGCGAGCCGGCGCACGCCGCGGCGGTCGCGGCCAACGTCGCGTTGCTTCTGAAGTTATTCGGACATGAAGACCTGCGCCAAAATGCGCGGCAGGCACTGGATATGATCAACAGCGGGCAGGCCTATGAGCGTGTCATCGCACTGGCGGCAAGAGGATAAATGATGCAGGAAACCGTGCTACACAAGATTGTCCGCGACAAAGCGCAATGGATCGCGGCGCGACAACAGCAACAGCCCCTAGCCGGCTTTCAGAATGACATCGTACCGAGCGAACGCAGCTTCTACCACGCGCTGCAGGGCACCCGGACGGCTTTCATTCTTGAATGCAAGAAGGCCTCGCCTTCCAAGGGTCTGATTCGCGAGAACTTTGATCCGGTGGAGATCGCCACGGTCTATAAAGACTTCGCCTCGGCAATCTCGGTGCTGACCGACGAGAAATACTTCCAGGGCAGCTTCGATTTCCTGCCGCTGGTCAGTAAAACCGTCAGCCAACCGGTGTTGTGCAAAGACTTTATCATCGACCCGTATCAGATTTACCTGGCACGCTACTATCAGGCCGACGCCATCCTGCTGATGCTATCGGTGTTGACCGACGAGCAGTACCGCCAACTGGCGGCGGTGGCTCATAGCCTGAACATGGGCGTGCTGACCGAAGTGATCAGTGAAGAAGAGCTGCAGCGCGCGATCGCGCTGGAAGCGCGCGTGGTCGGCATCAACAACCGCGATCTGCGCGATCTGAGCATCGATCTGAACCGCACCCGTCAACTGGCGCCGCGCGTGCCGCATGGCGTGACGGTGATCAGCGAGTCGGGCATCAACAACTACGGGCAGATCCGCGAGCTGAGCCATTACGCCAACGGTTTCCTGATCGGCAGCGCGCTGATGTCGGAAGCCGATCTGCGCGCCGCCGTGCGCCGCGTGATCCTGGGCGACAACAAAGTGTGCGGCCTGACCCGTCCGCAGGACGCCGCCGCCGCCTATCAGGCCGGCGCCATCTACGGCGGGCTGATTTTCGTTGGGCGTTCACCGCGCTATGTGGACATCACCCGCGCCCGCGAAGTGATCTCCGGCGCGCCGCTGAAGTACGTCGGCGTGTTCTGCGACGCCCAGGTCGATACCGTGGCGTTGACCGTTGAGCGCCTCGGGCTGCATGCGGTGCAATTGCACGGCGCGGAAGACCAGGCCTATATCAGCGCCCTGCGCGCCCGCCTGCCGGCCGATTGCCGCATCTGGAAAGCGCTGAGCGTGAAAGATCGGGTGCCGGCGCGCGATCTGCAGCATGTCGATCGCTATCTGCTGGACAACGGCGCCGGCGGCACCGGCCAACGCTTCGACTGGTCGGTATTGCAAGGCGAAGATCTGACTAACGTGATGCTGGCGGGCGGCCTGCGCGCCGACAACTGCGTCGATGCGGCCAAGCTCGGCTGCGCCGGGCTGGACTTCAACTCCGGCGTGGAAAGCGAACCGGGCATCAAAGATCCCGCGCGCCTGGCCTCGGTCTTCCAGACCCTGCGCGCCTACTGAATACGGCTCTATATTAATAACGGATAATAACGGGAAATCTCATGACGCTGCTTAACCCCTACTTCGGCGAATTTGGTGGCCAGTATGTGCCGCAAATTCTGATGCCGGCCCTGAAACAACTGGAAGAAGCCTTTGTCAGCGCCCAGCGCGATCCGGCATTTCAGGCGGAATTTATCGATCTGCTGAAGAACTACGCAGGCCGCCCGACGGCGCTGACGCTGTGCAAAAACCTCACCGCCGGCAGCAACACCAAGCTTTATCTGAAGCGTGAAGACCTGCTGCACGGCGGCGCGCACAAGACCAACCAGGTGCTGGGCCAGGCGTTGCTGGCCAAGCGCATGGGCAAAACCGAGATCATCGCGGAAACCGGCGCCGGCCAGCACGGCGTCGCGTCGGCGCTGGCCTGCGCGCTGCTCGGCCTGAAGTGCCGCATCTATATGGGCGCCAAAGACGTCGAGCGCCAGTCGCCGAACGTGTTCCGCATGCGGCTGATGGGCGCGGAAGTGATCCCGGTGCACAGCGGCTCCGCCACCCTGAAAGACGCCTGCAACGAAGCGCTGCGCGACTGGTCCGGCAGCTATGAAACCGCGCACTATATGCTCGGCACCGCCGCCGGCCCGCACCCGTACCCCACCATCGTGCGTGAATTCCAGCGCATGATCGGCGAAGAAACCAAAGCGCAGGTGCTGGAGCGCGAAGGCCGCCTGCCGGATGCGGTTATCGCCTGCGTCGGCGGCGGCTCCAACGCCATCGGCATGTTCGCCGACTTTATCGATGACGCCGACGTTGGGCTGATCGGGGTGGAACCCGCCGGTCTGGGCATCGAAACCGGCCAGCACGGCGCACCGCTCAAGCACGGCCACGTCGGCATCTACTTCGGCATGAAGGCACCGATGATGCAGACCGCCGAAGGCCAGATTGAAGAGTCCTATTCGATTTCCGCCGGGCTGGACTTCCCGTCCGTCGGGCCGCAGCATGCCTACCTGAACAGCACCGGCCGCGCCGAATACGTGTCGATAACCGACGACGAAGCGCTGGAAGCGTTCAAGGCACTGTCGCGCCATGAAGGCATCATCCCGGCGCTGGAATCCTCACATGCCCTGGCGCACGCGCTGAAAATGATCCGTGAAACGCCGCAGAAAGAGCAGATCCTGGTGGTCAACCTGTCCGGCCGCGGCGACAAAGACATATTTACCGTTCACGACATTTTGAAAGCACGGGGAGAAATCTGATGGAACGTTATCAGCAACTGTTCACGCGTCTGGAAAGCAGCAAGGAAGGCGCCTTCGTCCCGTTCGTGACGCTGGGCGATCCTAATCCGGCGCTGTCGCTGCAGATTATCGACACCCTGATCGAAGCCGGCGCGGACGCGCTGGAGCTGGGCATCCCCTTCTCCGATCCGCTGGCGGATGGCCCGACCATCCAAAGCGCGACGCTGCGCGCCTTCGCCGCCGGCGTCACGCCGACCCAGTGCTTCGAGATGTTGGCGGCCATCCGCCAGAAGCACCCGACCATTCCCATCGGCCTGCTGATGTACGCCAACCTGGTGTTCCATAAAGGCATCGATGCGTTTTACCAGCGCTGCGCCGAAGTGGGTGTGGATTCGGTGCTGGTCGCCGACGTGCCCTTTGAAGAGTCTGCGCCGTTCCGCGCGGCCGCCGCGCGCCACGGTATCGCACCGATCTTCATCTGCCCGCCGAACGCCGATGACGATCTGCTGCGTGAAATCGCCTCGCACGGCCGCGGCTACACCTATCTGCTGTCGCGCGCCGGGGTGACCGGCACCGAAAGCCGGGCGCAGCTGCCGCTGCATCACCTGGTGAACAAGCTGCGCGAGTATCACGCCGCGCCGCCGCTGCAGGGCTTCGGCATCTCCGAACCCGAGCAGGTGAAGGCCGCGCTGCAGGCCGGGGCCGCCGGCGCGATCTCCGGCTCGGCAATCGTCAAAATCATCGAACAGCACCATGCCAACCCGGCGGAGATGCTGACCAAGCTGGCGGCCTTCGCCAGCAGTATGAAGCGCGCCACCCGGGCGTGATCCTCTCCAGCGAGCGCCCCGCCGGCGCTCGCTTTAACAGCTTGTTTCCCCTCAAAGTTTATTCCATTTATTTACAGCAAAAATTTGAACAAACTCAGGTCTTGTCTCACAATGAAGTTTGTTCGCTATGCATTTCTTCGTTTGATTTGGGGAATGCGCTCGCTGCGGCGAAAAACCGTAGCGAATTTCAACCATAACATTGCATGGAGAGTAATTTATGAAGCTGTTTAAAACCCTTTCAGCCTTGTGCATGGCAGCCGTTGTGGCGGTCGCGGTGAGCGCTTGCGCGCCGACGGCAAAATCAGAGGGAACAGGCGGTTATATCGATGACACCGTAGTCACCACCAAAGTGAAATCGGCACTGTTGGCGGATAAAAACATCAAGTCGCGCGAGATCAGCGTGGAAACCTTTAAAGGTCGCGTGCAGCTGAGCGGCTTTGTGACGTCCAGCGATGACGCCAACCGTGCGGTGCAGGTCACACGCGGCGTGGCCGGTGTGAAATCGGTTGAAAACGTAATGCAGATTAAATAATACCGACACAGGGAGGCGCAACGCCTCCCTGATTGCGGCCTTCATCAGAAGCGATAACCCGCCCCGAACATGAACACCCACGGATCCAGACGCGTATCGAAGCTGTGGTGCCCGCCATTCGCATCGTTGAAGCGAGTTTTGGTTTCGATGTTCATCCACCACACCGACATGTTCAGCATCCAGTGTTCATCCAGGTTGTAATCCAGGCCGGCCTGCGCCGCCACACCCCAGGAGTTTTTCAGGTCGAGATTGCTCAACCCGGCGCTTTTGCCGTAGTCGTTGAACTTCTCGTCGAAGAAGGTGGTGTAGTTAACGCCGACGCCCAGGTAAGGACGCAGTTTGTCCTGCTTGTCGCCGAAGTAGTATTGCGCCATCAGCGTAGGCGGCAATTGGTGAACGGTCGCCAGATCGGTGCCGCCCAGCGTAACCTTGTGGCGGAATGGCGTTGCGGCCAACAACTCAACGCCGATGTTGTCCGTCACCATGTAACCGAAGGTCAGACCGAGCTGGGTGTTATTTTTCGCATCCAGCGAACCCAACCCCAATACGTTGTCCGAACCCGCATTTGGACGCACCGTTGCGGTGCCCGCGCGGAACAGGAAATCACCGGCCTGATGCGCACTTGCCAACATAGGCGCCATCATCGTCGCCAATACCACCAGAGTTGTCTTTTTCATTATCCATTCCATTTGTGTGGTTAATCGCTCGAGGGGGAATATACCTACTTTCGGGTATTTGTGATCCCATCGAGATCACATCTTATGTGTAAAAATTTAAAATCCCACTAAAAACAAGGTTACCTAACCGCTTAATAAATCAAGGATTGATCTGCATCAAAAAATCGATTTTGTTGCAAATTATCTACATGTTCAAATTTCGGTTGCGGAGAAAAATGCGGCTGAGGTAATTTCATTTTCCGTGTTGGTTTTGGTTGGTGCCGTAAGGAGTCGGTGGGCAATCAAGATGAGCGAAATCCTTAATCCCTGTGTCAGCTGCGGCGCATGCTGCGGTTATTTTCGAGTGTCATTCTATTGGGCCGAAGCCGAAGACGGCGGCGGCACCGTTCCCCTTTCCTTAACGGAGCCTTTGACCCCGTTCCTGCGCTGCATGCAGGGGACCAACAGCAAGTCCCCCCGCTGCAACGCGCTGGACGGCGAGATAGGCAAAGCCGTGTCCTGCTCGATCTACCTCAATCGGCCCAGTCCGTGCAGAGAGTTCGATCAGTCCGGTGAAAACGGCCTGCGCAACGAAGCCTGCGATCGCGCCCGGGAACGCTACGGGCTGCCGCCCCTGCCGGTGCCCCTGCCGCTCTCGCTGCCTGAGACGACGATCGTTGAAGAAATAGGCGTAGTGCAATTCGCGGGGTGCCACAGCGGCGTGGAACAGGGTACAATCACCCACTGATTTATCTCTGTTTTCCCGACGCCAAGGAGTCTGCATGCCTATCACGGCCAACGCTTTGTACCGTGACAGTTTTAACTTTTTACGCAACCAACTGGCCAGCATCCTGATGCTGGCCCTGTTGACGGCGTTTATTTCCGTGCTGCTGAATCAGGCCTTCAGCCCCGATGCCGAACAGCTGGCGACGCTCGCTGCCACCACCAGCGATTTCGCTTCGTCTACCGGCATGGGCATTCAGGAAGTGATCCAGCAGATGACGCCGGAACAGCAGATGGTGTTGCTGAAAGTGTCGGCGGCCGCCACCTTCTCCGCGCTGGTCGGCAACGTGCTGCTGGTCGGCGGGATGCTGACGCTGATCCGTCTGGTGTCGCAAGGGGAACGCACCAGCGCCCTGCGCGCGCTCGGCGCCTCGGCGCCCGATCTGCCGCGTCTGCTGCTGCTGCTGTTTATCTGCACCCTACTGATCCAGCTCGGCCTGACGCTGTTTGTGGTGCCGGGTGTGCTCATGGCGATCGCCTTCGCGCTGGCGCCGGTGATCGCCTCCGTCGATAAAAAAGGCGTGTTCGCTTCGCTCAAGCTGAGCAGCAAATTGGCCTTCGCCAATGCGCGCGTGATCGTGCCGGCGATGATGCTGTGGCTGGCGGCCAAGCTGCTGGTGCTGTTTTTGGTGAGCCATCTGTCGGTGCTGACGCCGAACGTCGCCAGCGTGGTGTTGACCGCGTTGAGCAACCTGGTGTCTGCCCTGCTGCTGATCTACCTGTTCCGCCTGTACATGCTGCTGCGCGGCTAACGCCGACGCAACCAAAACCCAAGGGGCACGCTTCGGCGCGCCCCTTTCTATTTACCCCACCGTGGCGGCTTCCGCCTGCTCCTTACTCTGAATCAGTTTCAGCGCCAGATACAGGTCCGGCACCAAAATCAGCTCTTTGTCGCGCCCTAAGCGGTTGATACGGAACCAGCGCGTCAGCTCGGTGCGTCGTCCCGCCAGCACCAGCTTAACATTACGCTGTAACAGGTCGCGTTTCAGCTCGTCGATGGCCGCCAGCACGCTGATATCGGCATGGGTAAAACTGGCTACCGCATCCACCACCACCCAGCGCGGCTGGAACGGCGTGCCGTCGACCAAATTGAGAATACGGCGTTTGAAGTACGCCACGTTGAAATAGGTCAGCGGTGAATTGAAGCGATACATCATGACGCCAGGTACCGCCTTCACCCCATTGTTGTTGCCCATGGAGTGGATCATGCCTTCGTCGTTGACGCCCAGCAGCTGCTCCGTCGGCCGGAAGACGGTGCGCAGAAACTGCATTAGCCCCAGCAACACCGCCAGCCCGATGCCGCTGATCACCCCCACCAGCAGCACGCTGAGGAAGGTAAACAGCGCCAGGCGAAACGCCTGCGCGTTGCGGCGGCGCAAAACCCAGATGCCGCGAATGTCCAGCAGCGACCAGGCCGCATACATCAGCACCACGCCCAATCCTGCCACCGGAATAAACTGCAGCGGCGCCATCAGGAACAGCAAGACGAAGGCGATGACCGCAGCGGCGATGACCGACACCAGCTGGCTCTTGCCGCCGTTGGCGTCATTCACCGCGGTGCGCGAGTCCGCACCGCTGATGGCGAAACCTTGCGACAGCGCGGAGACGATATTCACCAGCCCCAGCGCACGAAACTCGGCGTCGGCGTTCACCTCATAACCGTTCTTGGCGGCAAAGCTGCGGGCGGTGAGCATCATGCTGACAAAACTCACCACCGCCAGGTTAAGCGCCGGGATCACCATGTCGCGCAGCAAGCCGGGCTGGAAGTCCGGCCACTGGACGATCGGCAACACGCCGCTGAAACCGCCCACCGTCACCACGCCATGCTGCTGCAGGCCGCCGGCCCAGGTGACGAACGCCGCCAGCACGATGGCAAACAGCGGTGCCGGCCAGTTAGGCCGCCATTTTTTAAATCCGAGCAGCGTCACCAGCGTCAACAACGACACCGCCATCGTCAACCAGTCGCTGTGCAGCAGGTTGCCGGGCAGCGCGTAGATGCGCTCGATCAGCTGCGCCGGGCGCACCGTGAATCCCAACACCTTGCCGATCTGATCGACGATGATGGTGATCGCCACCCCGTTCAGCAGCCCGCTGAGGATCGGCCGCGACAGCAGATCCGCCAGCGCCCCCAGCTTGAACCGGCTGGCCAGCAGGCACCAGCCGCCCATCATCGCGGTCATCATGATGGTCAGCTGCCAATGGCGCTCCATATTACCCGCCGCCAGCGGCGTCACCACCGCGGCGATCACCGCACAGGTGGCGGCGTCGGGCCCGACGATCAGCTGGCGCGACGAGCCGAACAGCGCATAGGCCACCATCGGCAAGATACAGGAATAGAGCCCCACCACCGGGCTGACCCCGGCCAGCTCGGCATAGGCGATGGCCACCGGCAAGGCGACGGCGGCGACGGAAAGGCCGGCGCGAATATCCGGCTTGAGCCAGCTGCGTTGATACCCCAATAAATGCGTCAAACCCGGCGTCAAGGCCTGGAGAGATTTCCACTGCATGCTGTTTTCCGCGGTAAATTATCTGGTTATTATGACACTTACTATGCGGCCTGCGGCCCGCACTGGCAATGTGCCCGCGCTTTCTTGCGTAAGTTTATGCAAATTCCTGCTTTCGCGGCAGAAATCCGCCGGCCAAACGCCGATAATCGGCAACGCCCGGCGGTACACAGAGCTCGCCGAATCCGGTATAGTCGGCCGATGAACAGATGATGGATTGATTTATGAAGCAGTTTCTTGATTTCCTCCCGCTAATTGTCTTTTTCGCTTTTTACAAGCTGTACGACATTTACGTCGCTTCCGGCGCGTTAATTGTCGCCACCGCGCTGGCGCTGGTGTTCACCTGGGTGAAATACCGCAAGGTCGAGAAGATGACGCTGATCACCTTCCTGATGGTGCTGGTGTTCGGCACCCTGACGCTGGTGTTCCACAACGATTTGTTCATCAAATGGAAGGTCACGGTGATTTACGCGCTGTTCGCGCTGGCGCTGCTGATCAGCCAATGGGTGCTCAAAAAACCGCTGGTTCAACGCATGCTGGGCAAAGAGCTGACGCTGCCGGACAAAGTGTGGAGCAACCTCAACCTGGCCTGGGCGGTCTTCTTCCTGGCCTGCGGCCTGGCGAACATCTATGTCGCCTTCTGGCTGCCGCAAAGCGTCTGGGTCAATTTCAAAGTCTTTGGCCTGACGGTGCTGACGCTGGTCTTCACCCTCCTCAGCGGTATCTATATTTACCGGCACATGCCGGAAGAACAGAAAAAATAGTTACAAAATTGTTAATGCCTGCGGCGCTTGCCGCGGGCAGTATGATGTTATTCCCTCCTTTTAAAAGCAGACTGCTATGACACAACAACGACCTTTACCCAGCGGCGAGCTGGTGCTGCGCACGCTGGCCATGCCGGCCGATACCAATGCCAACGGTGATATCTTCGGCGGCTGGCTGATGTCGCAAATGGACATCGGCGGCGCCATCCAGGCAAAAGAGATCGCCGAAGGGCGCGTGGTGACCGTGCGCGTGGACGGCATGACCTTCCTGAAACCAGTGGCGGTCGGCGACGTGGTTTGCTGCTATGCGCACTGCATCCGCACCGGGCGCAGCTCGATCACCATCAATATCGAAGTGTGGGTCAAGAAAGTCTCTTCCGCGCCGATCGGCCAGCGCTACCGGGCGACCGAAGCGGTGTTCACCTATGTGGCGGTCGATGCGGAAGGCAACTCGCGCGCGCTGCCTGAGGGCAAAATGAATTTCCGCGTTGGCTTCGAAGAATAAGCCGGCGGCTGTACCGCAAATACAAAAAGGGTCGCCGAGGCGACCCTTTCTTTTTGGGTGGTTACCGGACTCAGTTCACTTCGGTCGTGCCGTTCAGCTTGAAGCGGATAGTGACGGTGCGATCTTTCGCTTCTTTGGCCTCATAGCGCCATTTACGCATCGCCTGCTTCACTTCACGCTCGAACATATTGCGCGGCTCGGCCGACAAGATGCGCACGTTGCTGACGCGCCCGTCGCTGTCGATATCGAACTGTACCCGCACGTTGCCTTCGATCTGCAAAGCCTGGGCCCGCGGCGGATAGAGCGGATTGGCGCGGCTGATCGGTCTTGGCCCGACTTCGCGCGAGTTGCCCTGCACCGGCGCGGCAGGCGCCTGTTTCACCGGCGCTTTATCGATCGGTTTGGCCGGTGAATCGTTGTTGAACGGCGACGGCTCGCGCGGCTCAACCTTCTTCGGCTCCGGTTTAACCTGTTTTTCGACCTTCGGCTTCGGCTTAGGCTTCGGTTTCGGCTTGACCGGCTCGGGTTTCACGATCGCCTTCGGCGGCGGCTCCACGATAGGTTCCGGTTCTGGCTCCGGCTCAGGTTCGACCTGCGGCGGCTCCGGCTCGGCCGGCGCCGGTGGCGGCGGCTCGGCCATCGCGGCGGTGTTGACCATCATGACGCTGATCGGCGCGTCCTCTGGCTTCGGCAGCTCCACCACTTCTTTTACAGAAGCGTAAAGCAATCCCGCCACCAGGGCGCTGTGCAGGCCTACGGACAAGACGAAAGGCACGGATATACGGCGATTAAGGAACATCTTTTTTAGCGGCATAATGATTCTGTTTCCTCTGGTTCGCCAAGTTTAAATGCAAATAGCAATCATATTCAATAACGAAAGGCAAACTATCGCTTTAATCGTCAGTCTGCGCGGCTAAAACCAGCAAACTCATAAGGATATTAACCTCACCGTTGCTTTTTTATCGCCGGAACAACACGCTTCATTAACGTTTGGCCGGGCGTCAAAAAATAAAAAACCCGCCGTAGCGGGTTGATTGCGGTGATTAAGCGTTATTCTTCATCACCATAGTAAAGCACGCCCAGCTTAATCAGCGGCCGCCCTTGCGCCTTGCGGTGCAGGTTGGTGTCGCGCAGCGAATAGACGCAGCCGCAGTATTCCTGCTGATAGAAGCGTTCGCGCTTGCTGATCTCTATCATGCGCGACGAACCGCCCTTCTTGCGCCAGTTGTAATCCCAGTACACCAAATCGGGATATTTTTCCGCCGCCCGGATGCCGCAGTCGGTGATCTGCTGCATGTTCTTCCAGCGCGAAATGCCCAGCGAGCTGGAGATGGTGTCGTAACCGTGCTCATGCGCATACAGCGCCGTGCGCTCGAAACGCATGTCAAAACACATGGTGCAACGAATCCCGCGCTCCGGCTCATTCTCCATCCCCTTGGCGCGGGCGAACCAGTTGTCGGTGTCGTAATCGGCATCGATGATCGGCACCCCGTGCTGCTCGGCGAAACGGATGTTCTCTTCCTTGCGCAGCAGATACTCTTTTTGCGGGTGAATGTTAGGGTTATAGAAGAAAATGGCGTACTCGATCCCGGACGCCTGGATCGCTTCCATCACCTCGCCGGAACAGGGCGCGCAGCAAGAGTGCAGCAGCAGTTTACTTTTGCCCGCCGGCAAATCGAGTTTTTCCCTTACCAGTTCCGTCATATCCTCACCTCAATGGCATATCAGTTTAAGCGCGCCGCACTATACGAATAAAAAGTAGCGGCTTCAAGGTATAAGCGCCAATCCGCCGGGAAATTCGCCGCGCACCGTTCCCCTGCCGCGCCTTTTGCGCTACCTTGGTAGCACCGTTTTATAGCCATGATTTTAAAGGTGAAACATGCTTTATCTGATCTACGCGCAAGACGTCCCCAACTCGCTGGAAAACCGTCTGGCGGTGCGCCCGGCACACCTGGCGCGCCTGCAGGCGCTGCGCGACGCCGGCCGCCTGGTGGTCGCCGGCCCTAACCCGGCCATCGACAGCAACGATCCCGGCGCCGCCGGCTTTACCGGTTCGACGGTGATCGCCGAATTCGAGTCGCTGGCGCAAGCCCAGGCCTGGGCGCAGCAGGATCCCTATATCGCCGCCGGCGTCTATGCCGACGTGACGGTGAAGCCGTTCAAACAGGTGTTCTGATCTCCAGCCCTCCCAATACCGGGAACGCCCGTTCGCGCGCCGTTCCCGGATCAATGCGTGCTCTCACCCTAACCCGTCGGTAGAAAAAATGCCCTCCCTCCAGGGGCTGTCGCGTCGCCTGCCTATACTCTTCTGAACCCGCGGCATCGCCGCGAACTCAGGAGATCGACCGATGCGACTCGACGTACACGCCCACCTGTGGAGCACAGAGTATCTGGATCTTTTGCAAGCGCATGGCGTGCATGAAGTTGCCGCCTATCGGCACCTGGGCGCCGGCCGCACCGAGCGCGAGCTCGACGCGCGTTTCGCCCTGCTGGATAAGGCCGGCATCGACATGCAAATCCTGTCGGCGACGCCGCTGTCGCCGCATCTGGAAGACGAGCAGGCGGCCGTTGATGCCGCGCGCCGGATCAATGATGAATATGCGGAGCTGGTAGCGCGTTATCCCACCCGCTTCCGGGCTATCGCTTCCTTGCCGCTGCCGCATATCGACGTTGCGTTACGCGAGCTTGAAAGGGCCTTTACCCAGCTCAATATGCTGGGCGCCTGCATCACCACCTCAGTGCTCGGGTTGTCTATCGCCAACCCGCTGTTCGAGCCGCTCTATCAGGAACTCAACCGCCGCCACAGCGTGTTGGCCATTCATCCCGCCGGCCGCGGCGCGCACTCGCCGCTCATCGCCGACTACGCCTTGACCTGGTCGATCGGCGCGCCGATCGAAGACACGGTCGCCGCCATGCACTTTATCCTCAACGGCCTCCCTCAACGCTTTCCGGAGATGAAAATCATTGTGCCGCATCTGGGCGGCCTGCTGCCGATGACGCTGGAACGCCTCGACCAGACCGTCGCGTGGGAGGCGCCGAATACGCCGGAACCCCCAAGCCGCGCCGCCCTGCGCATGTGGTACGACACGGTAGGCCACGATCAGGTGCCCGCACTGCAAGCGGCGGCAGCGACGTTCGGCGCACAGCGGTTGCTGTTCGGCACCGATTTTCCGTTCCAACCAGGCGACCTGTTTCAAACCACGGTAGACTACATCCGGCGAGCAGGTTTGCCGGAGGAAGAGGTGAACGCCATTTTGGATCGCAATGCGGCAGCGCTGTTTGGGCTGGGTACAAACTGACACGTCAAGGCTCAGTGAGCCCCTGTGCCGCCCATCAGGTGTCGTGCGCCGCGTTATATGACCAGTTTTCCCCGCACCACCACCTTGCCCGGCTTGATTTCGGGGTCGGCAATGCGGCGGATCGCCAGATTCAACGCTTGCCAGGCGATCTCTTGCAAATCGTGTGACACGCAGGGGAAATGAAAACCGTAGATCTCGGCATGTGAAACCTCATCGATGCTGAACAGCGACACGTCCTGCATCAACGGCAGCCGATGCTCGATGCAGGACTTGATGATACCCAGGGAGATCTGGTTATTGCAGCCAACGAAAAAGTCCGGCGCGCGGTTATTGGCCAGCCAACGGCTCGTCTCTTGCCAGGCGACATCCATAAAGAAATCGGCATACAGCACTTCAAGCGACGCCACCTTGCCTTGTAATGCCGCTTGCAAGCCAGTGACCCTGTCACGCGCCACGTTGGAATTTTCCGGCCCGGAGACCACCACCACCCGCTGCGCCTTCTGTTCCAGCAGCCAGCGCCCCGCCTGGAGGCCGCAGTCCAGGTTATCGATATACACCCCGCTGCAGTGGCGATTGTCCAGCTCCCGGTCGATCAGCACCACCGGAATATTCAAGGTTTCCAACCGTTTTAGGTAGGAAGGCTGGTACAAATGATCGTTGGAAATGACCGAGAGAATGATCGCATCGACGTTGTAGCCAATCAGTTTGTCGATGATTCTGTCTTCGCTTTCCTGAGACTCATAGGAGTCGAACACCAGGGTGTCATATCCCATTTTTTGCGCTTCAAGCGTCATCAGCCGCGTCAGGCCGCCAAAGAACGGGTTGGCCATATCAGGGTTGACGATGCCGATGGTTCTGCTGCTTTTTGCCCGCAGGTTGCGCGCCGCGGCATTGACCACATAGCCGAGCTCGGCAGCGGTCTCCCGAATGCGGCGCAGCGTTTCCGGATGAACCTTGTCCGGCTGTGAAAATGCCCGCGACGCGGTGATTTTACTGACGTTTGCCTGTGCGGCGACGCTAGCCAGCGTCGCTTTCCGTCCTCGATCCCCTGCCAAATGCAGCTCCTTAGCCTTAAGGTATCATTTTGTATCATTTTTAGCATCATGACAGAACTTGGTTCATGGCGCTAATGGTTTACGCCGGCAAGACGATTAATCCGGGGATCGGTAAAAATATCCAGCTCATCACGGCTCTCGGAAGAAAACTCGGACACCACGGCGCCCTGCTCGCCAGCCTGGAACCAGTGCCGGGTATTGGGCGCGATGGTATATTGCTCGCCGGGCCGCAAAAGGATATAGCGATTGCAGGTATACCACGGCTCCGCGCCCTCGGGTACCCGGCATACCGGTTCGCCGCCGGCGTCATTAAGCGTCAGGTTTTCATCATCGACAAACAGGAACACCGCGCCCCAACGGCAGCGGAAAGTCTCTTGCTTGCCGGGCGTGCCGGCGAAAGGAGGATGCAAATGTTCCGGGCAGGTTTGCCCCGGAAACAGCACCAGCTCTTTCGCACAATACCGCGGTGAGTTGACGTAGGTCAGCAGCTGCAGCCCTGACACGGGATAGTCGGCCAGGCCAAATGTTGCAATTTCAATACGTTGCTGCTCTTCATCGGTCAGGACAATGTCCGCCTGGCGCAAATATCCCAGCGTAGCGGCTCTGGCGCTTTGGTGTATCTTCATCATTTCCCCCTGCAAAGTAACGGTATCGATATCAACGCGCTGATATTAAAACCGTCATTGCCCCGCCGATTTTGTGATCGCTATCCCCATATTGAATAACAACCCACCAGCAAAATTAACCCCCGTCGAGTAATTCCAACATTGATCACAGTTTAACCACTCGCTTTGGCCCAATATCGCCTCACTAAAATGATACCGTTACCATAAAAATGATTCACCAGGAGGCCATATGAAAGCATTAGTGTTGGCGAAGGCGGGAGAAATCGCTATCGAGGACGTCCAGCTTGCCGAGGCGTTGGGGCCCGATGATGTACAGATAAAAATTCATTCCGTAGGCATTTGCGGCAGTGATGTGCACTATTACCAGCATGGCCGCATTGGCCCGTTCGTGGTTAACGCCCCGATGGTGCTCGGCCATGAAGCCTCCGGGGTGGTGCTCGCGACAGGTAAAAACGTCACTCACCTCAGCGTCGGCGATCGCGTTTGCATGGAGCCCGGCATTCCCGATCTCAACTCTGCCCAGACGCGCGCCGGTATTTACAACCTTGACCCGGCCGTTCGCTTCTGGGCGACGCCGCCGGTGCACGGCTGCCTGCGCGAAACCGTCATCCACCCTGCCGCCTTCACGTTCAAATTGCCGGACAACGTCAGTTTCGCTGAAGGCGCCATGGTGGAACCCTTGGCCATCGGCATGCAAGCGGCCACCAAAGCCGGGATCAAACCCGGCGATATCGCCCTGGTGATCGGCGCCGGGCCGATCGGCGTGGTCACCGCCCTCGCGGCGCTGGCGGGCGGCTGCTCGGACGTCATTATTTGCGACCAGTTTGACGAGAAACTCGCCGTGGCGGCCAGTTACGAGGGGCTGCACGCCGTCAATATCAAAACCGGCGACCTGGCGGGGAAAGTGGCCACGCTCACCAGCGGCAATGGCGCCGATGTCGTGTTTGAATGCAGCGGCGCAAAACCGGCTATCGCAACGCTGGCCGAACATGCGGCGCCAGGGGCGACCGCGGTGCTGGTCGGCATGCCGATCGATGCCGCGCCGCTGGATATCGTCGCCGCGCAGGCCAAGGAAATCACCTTCAAGACCATTTTCCGCTACGCCAACATGTACCCGCGCACGCTGCGGCTGTTGAGCAGCGGCAAGTTGCGCGTCCAGCCGTTGATAAGCCAAACCTACAAGTTCTCCGACAGCGTGGCCGCCTTCGAGCGCGCGGCGGCGGGACATGCCTCGGACATCAAAATCATGCTGGAGATGGAGTAATCCTATGACGCTCTATGCTGGCATAGACTGCGGTACGCAAGGCACGAAAGTCGTGATTGTCGACAGCACACAGGGCGCGATCCTCGGTGAGGGCAATGCCCCTCACCGTCTCATCAGCCAAGCCAATGGCCGGCGCGAACAAGAGGCCAACTGGTGGATTGAGGCGTTAGTCATCGCTTTTCGCCAAGCAGTGACTAACGCCGGCGTTGATGCGCGGGAGATTCATGCTCTGGGGGTATCGGGCCAACAACATGGGTTTGTGCCGCTGGACGCAGACGGCAACGTGCTGCACAGCGTCAAGCTGTGGTGCGATACCGAAACCGCGGAAGAAAACGCACGGCTCCTGCAACAGCTCGGCGGCGCCAACGGCTCGCTGGAAACGCTCGGTTTGCGGCTCGCCACCGGCTATACCGCGTCAAAAATCCTTTGGTTCAAGACGCACCATCCGGCGCTGTGGGCAAAACTGCACACCGTGCTGCTGCCCCATGACTACTTGAACTTCTGGCTGACCGGGGAGCGCGTAGCAGAATATGGCGACGCTTCCGGCAGCGGGCTGTTCGATGTACGCACCCGTAGCTGGAGCAAAACCGCCGTCGAGCTCATCGATGACAGCGGCCGCCTGTGGCAAGCTTTGCCGCCGCTCAAAAGCGCGGAGTGCTGCATCGGCACGGTGCGCCCCGCCGCGGCGGAAAAACTCGGCCTCGGCCCAACGGTGCGGGTATCGACCGGCGGCGGCGACAACATGATGGCGGCCATCGGTTCCGGCAACATCGAGGCCGGCACCCTCACCCTGAGCCTGGGCACCTCCGGCACGCTGTTCGCCTGGTCTGCCGCCCCCGTCGCGGCGGAATCGGACATGATTGCCGGCTTCTGCTCCAGCACCAACGGGTGGCTGCCCTTGATTTGCACCATGAATGTCACCTCGGCCACCACCGCAGTGCAAACGCTGCTGGATGAAGATCTTGCCGGCTTTAACGCGTTGTTGGCGCAGGCCTCGCCCGGCGCAGGCGGTGTCGAAATGCTGCCGTTCTTCAATGGCGAACGCGTTCCGCCGCTGCCCCACGCGCGCGCCAGCCTGCATAACCTCGACAGCGACAACTTTACCCGCGCCAATCTCTGCCTGGCGGTAGTCGAAAGCGCCACGTATGGGTTGCGCTATGGCATCGAGCTGTTTCGCCGTCAGGGCATCGAAGCGCGCGAAATCCGCCTCACCGGCGGCGGCGCCCGCAGCGCCGCCTGGCGACAAATCGTCGCGGACGTGATGGGCTGCCCGGTGGTCTGTCTGAAAGCCAAAGAGACCGCCGCGCTGGGCGGCGCCATTCAGGCGATGTGGGCGACAATGTTGGCTGACGATCCGCGCCGGAACGCCGGCGCGTTGCTGGCCGAACTGTGCCAACGCTTCGTTGCGCTGGATGAGGCCACGCGCACACGGCCAAACGCCGGCAGACAGGCACAATACGAGACGCTTTATCAACGGTACCTGCAACGCTTGCAGCAGACCTACCCGGAGGTGCAACTGTGACGCAAGATCCCCATACGCCAGCGCCCGCCTACCTGCTGGAGGTCAGCGGCGTCAAAAAAGCCTTTGGCCCGGTCGTGGCGCTCAAGAATGCGGAGTTTTGCCTGCGGCGCGGATCCATCCATGCCCTGTGCGGCGGCAACGGCGCGGGCAAATCCACCTTTCTCAGCATTCTGATGGGCTTTATTCAACCCGATGGCGGCGATATTTTTATCAATGGCCAACGCTGTGAATTTCATCACCCTCGGGAAGCCCTCAACGCCGGCATCGCCATCGTGCAGCAGGAACTGAGCGCGATCCCGGATCTGACGGTGGCCGAAAACATTTGGCTGGGCCGCGAGCCGAGACGCTTGGGGTTCGTCGACTTCGCAACGCTCAACCAGCGCACAACCCGCCTGCTCAAAGAACTCGATTTCAAGATCGACGCCCGAGAAAAAACGCGCAACCTGAGCGTCGCCGAGCAACAGCTGGTCGAGATCGCCAAGGCGCTGTCGCATGCTAATGCCGACATCATCATCATGGATGAACCCACCTCGGCGATTGGCGAAGAGGATGCGCAGAAAATCTTTCAGACGCTTCAGCAACTGGCGGCGAAAGGTAAAGGCATTATCTACGTCTCTCACCGTTTGTCAGAGATATTCCAAATCGCGGACAGCTACACCATCTTCCGCGACGGCGCCTACATCCATGAAGGCTATATCGCCGACATCACCCGTGAACAGCTGATCGAACACATTATTGGCGGCGAGTACGACAGCGAGTTCGCCAAATTCAATCAGCCTGGCGAAGAGGTTTTGCTGGAGGTCAACAACCTGTGTTGGCGCAGCAAGATAAAAGATATCAGCCTGCAGCTTAAGCACGGTGAGATCCTGGGCATCTATGGTCTGGTGGGCTCGGGGCGCAGCGAGTTTCTCGATCTTATCTTCGGCATTCAGCATGCCGACAGCGGCACGATCCGCTTGGGTGACAAGACGCTGAACCGCCACTCTCCGCGCAAGGCCATCGACAGCGGTATTGCCTACGTAACGGAAGATCGCAAGGAAACCGGCCTGGTGCTGTGCCGCTCCGTCAGTGAAAACATCAATATCGCCTCTTTTGCCGCCATCAGCCGGATGGGGTTTGTCAGCGAGAAACGAGAGCAGGTGCGGACCCGCGACATGATCCAGCGCTTCAACGTTAAAACCCATGACGGCGAACAGCCGGTGGGCAACCTGAGCGGCGGCAACCAGCAAAAGGTCGTGCTGGGCCGTTGGGCGCTGCTGGATCCGGAGGTTTTGCTGCTCGACGAGCCGACGCGCGGTATCGACGTCGGGGCCAAGAAAGAGATCTATCGATTTATGTCGGAGTTCGCCTTGCAAAACAAAGGGATCATCATGGTTTCCTCCGAGCTTTCGGAAATTATCGGCATGAGCGATCGCATATTGGTGTTTCGTGACGGGCAGTTGGCCGGCGAGCTTTCGGCAGCCGATGCGACCCAGGCAGCACTGATGAAACTTGCGGTTTAACAGAGAGAGAAAAAAATGAGCAGCGCCCACTCCTTATCACCAGGAATTTCATTTTTCACCCGCAATAAGCGCCGCATGCACAAATACGGCATTATCATCGCCTTTTTCGCCCTGTGCCTGATCGTGGCGCTGATTGGCGAATATCAGGTCGCTCAGGGGGCCTGGAGCAGCAACTATTTTCTCAGCAATGAAAACACCCTGATCGTCCTGCGCCAGGTCTCGATCAACGGCATTCTGGCCATCGGCATGACCTTCGTCATTATCACGGCCGGGGTCGATCTCTCCGTGGGATCGGTGCTGGCGCTAAGCGGGATCGTCGCCGCCCGCTTCGCTACCAACAACAGCGGATTGGCTATCGGCGATACCGCGACCGCCGTCATGGCACCGCTGATTGTGGCGCTCGGTATCGGCATCGTTTGCGGCTTGGTGAACGGCACCGTGTTAGCCCGCTACCGCCTGCAGCCGTTTATCGTCACCATGGGCATGCTCTCCGCGGCGCGCGGTTTAACCATGTTGACCACCAACGGCAATCCGGTATCGCAATTGAACAGCGATTTCCGCTGGTTGGGCAATGGCTATGTCGGCGGCGTTCCGGTGCCCGTCATCATCTTCATCGTGCTGTTCGCCCTCGCCTGGCTCGTGCTGAATAAAACCCTCTTCGGGCGCTACATCTACGCCGTCGGCGGCAACCCGAAAAGCGCGCGCACCTCGGGGATTAACGTCACCCGCATCAAAATACTGGTGTATACGCTGTGCGGCGCGCTGGCCGGCATCGCCGGCCTGATCCTCACGGCGCGCACCGGCTCGGCGCAGACCAACGCCGGTGCTGGGTATGAGCTGGACGCCATCGCGGCGGTGGTGATCGGCGGCACCAGCATGGCCGGCGGCGTCGGTACGCTGGTCGGCACCTTCTTCGGCGTGCTGATTATCGGGGTGATGAATAACGGCCTCGATCTGCTCGGCGTGCAATCGTATTACCAACAGATTATCAAAGGCGCATTGATCGTTCTTGCCGTCTTGCTCGACCCCTCGCGTAAGCAACAGCGCGATTAATAACATCAGACCCAACTCTACCAGGAGAAAACCATGAATAAGACCAAGATAGCGTTGTTTGCCTCAGCCATGATGCTGGGTAGCCTGTCGGCAGCTCAGGCCGCCCCGGTTAAAATCGCGGTATTGATGTACGGCAACAAAGCCGAGTTCGTGCAATTGATGGAAAGGTTCGGCAAGGAACACCCGGCGGTGAAAAGCGGCGAAGCCGTGCTGACCTTCTACGATGGACGTTATGATGCATCGGTGCAAAACGATCAGGCCGCCACCGCTATCCAGACGCGCGCCGATGCCATTATCGTCAACCCTATGGATTTTGAGGCCAATATCGATATCGTCACTAATGCCAACGAAGCCAAAATCCCGGTGGTGGTCACCAACGCGCGCCTGAACACGGACGCGATGACGTCTGAAGTGGTGTCTAATGACGAGTTGGGGGGGTATCTGGAAGCCAAAGCCGTCCTGGACAAACTCGACTGCAAGAACCACAAGGTGAACGTGGTGATTATCGAAGGCCCGAAAGGCGGCAGCGGCGAGATCCAGCGCGGTAAGGGCAACGATAAAGCGATTGCCGAGTGCGGCGCCGGCCAGGTCACGGTACTTGAGCGCAAAACGGCCAACTGGTCACGCGCGGAAGCGCAGCCGCTGATGGAAAACTGGCTGCAGAAACACCGGGGTAAAATCAACGGCGTGATCGGCCAAAATGACGAGATGGCGCTGGGTGCTATCGAGGCGATCAAAGGCGCCGGCCTGAATGTGAAAGACTTCGCGATTGCCGGCGTTGACGGCGTTTCCGACGCGATTCATGCGGTGCAGGCCGGTGAAATGGTCTCTATCCTGCAAGATGCCAAAGGCCAGATGCAGGGGTCCATCGACGTCGCGCTGCGCGCCGTGAAAGGTGAAAGCTATCAACCTCAGTCGGATATCTGGAAGCAGTACGCCAAGGATCTGAAATGGGAGGGCGGCACGCAGAAGCATTACTACATTCCGTGGACCGTCGTTACCGCAGAGAACGCTCAAGCGCTGTTGGATGCCCGCAAATAATCCCCCGCCCCCTGGCTCCAGGGGGCCCTGCTATGGCACTTGTCTGCAAAAAAAAAGCCAGCACGGAGTGGCTGGCTTAAAGGTTCTTCGAGGGAATATCTTGTTCGATAAACATACGCCTTTCGCCGCCCCCTTGACTAACTATCAGTGTGATAGGCGCCGCCGTCTGAGACTATTTTTTGCCGTTGCATGGTAAAGCGCCGCCGCTGACCTACACTTGAGCCGTAGTCAAGATGCAGTTACGGGTCGTTTTTATCTTCCAAAAGGAATAATTATGAAGGCAACTAAATATCTCTTGGCACTGCTGGCGTTCACCTCATTCTCTTCCCTGGCGGCAATTGAAATCACTCGGGAAGAGGCGGCGAAACATACCGAGATCGGTCCGGTGACCATTTCACAAGACGGCGACGACACCGTGGGGATCGACCATGCGCGTCTGTCGAAAGCGGTAGATGAAAAAGGCGGTAAGTATTACGTCATTATCGGCCGCGAGGGGAAAACCACCTTCGAAACCATCAATGCGATAGCCTATAAATAATCAGGCTTAGCCCGCGGCAGGCTGCTTCCTGCCGCTTGTCCCTGCGTTTACTTGTCGCCGCCCGTCAATATCAATGCCTGCATATCGGCGAACATCGTTTGCCATTCCGCCTGGTCGATATCCATCAAACCAAAGTAACGCAGCATAAAGGCGCCTTCGGTGGCGAGAAACGCCAGGCGCGCGCGCTTGCCGTCTTCGGTCGTCAAATCCAAACCGGCGATGCGGCTGCGATACCATTCGCGCGTGCTCGCCAGATGCTCCGGCGTTTGAATTAACGTTGCCATCAGCCCGGCGGCCTTGGCGCTGGAGGCCTGATCCGAACTGTGGGTGGCCAGCATATGCGCCCGCACGGCGGTCGGCGGCGAAGGCTCGTCGCCGGCAATCGCCGTGAACAGCGTCTCATAGGCACTGCCCCAGCGATCGAACATGGCATCGATAAGGGCGTCTTTGCTGCCGAAACAATACTGCACCCCGCCCTTGGAGATCCCCATCGCTTTGGCGACGGCGTCGATGGTCAAGCCGGCGGCGCCCTGGGTGGCGACGATCTCTTCGGCGGTGTCCAAAACCTTGTCGCGATCGATGCTGCGTTGACGTCCCATTAAGAAACCCTTCTTTTCAATACGAACGTATGGATATATATTATCATCAGTATACCACCCGGCATCGCCGGTGGGTTACCCCAATGGCGGCGTCTCCGCGCCGCCCACGTTAACTGGATATGAATTATGTACGCCAAGAACCGCTGGTTGATCCTGACGATGGTCGCCAGCGCCCTTTTCCTGATCGTCATCGATATGACGGTGTTATATACCGCCCTGCCGCGCTTAACCCAGGCGCTGGACGCCAGCGCCTCACAAAAACTCTGGATCGTCAACGCCTACCCGCTGGTGGTGGCCGGCCTGCTGCCCGGCGCCGGCATGCTGAGCGACCGCATCGGCCATAAGCGGCTGTTTCTCGCCGGGCTGCCGGTGTTTGCCGTCGCGTCACTGTGCGCCGCGTTCTCGCCCACCGCCGAGTGGCTGATCGCCGCCCGGGTGTTCCTCGCCGTTGGCGCGGCAATGATGATGCCCGCCACGCTGTCCATCGTGCGCCACGTCTTTACCGACGAACGCGAACGCGCGCTGGCAATCGGCATCTGGGCCTCGGTGGCCTCCGGCGGCGCGGCCATCGGCCCGGTGGTCGGCGGCCTGCTGCTGGAGTATTTCTGGTGGGGGTCGGTGTTCCTGATCAATGTGCCGGTCGTACTGCTGGTCTGGCCGCTGGCGTGGAAACTGATCCCGCGCTGCGGTGGCGATAACCCGCGCCCTTCGGACATCGTCGGTTCGGTGCAGATCATGATGGGTCTGGTCGGCGCCATCTATGCGCTGAAGGAGCTGAGCAAGCCGACGCCTGATGTGAGCGCCTTGCTTGTGGCGGCCCTGATCGGCGTGTTGTTCCTGGTGCTGTTCGTGCGTCGTCAGCAGCGCAGCGCCCACCCGATGATCGATTTCTCCCTGTTCCGCAACCGGCTGTTCGCAGGCGGCATCGGCGTGGCCCTGCTGTCGATGGTGGCGCTGATCGGCGTCGAGCTGGTGCTCAGCCAACGCCTACAGCTGGTGCTCGGCCTCAGCCCGCTGCAGGCGGCGCTGTTTATTTTGCCGATCCCGCTGGCCTCGGCGCTGGCGGGGCCCGTAGCCGGCCTGCTGTTGCCGCGCTACGGCGAACGCAGCATCATCCTCGGCGGCTTTGTCCTGACTACCCTCGGCATCGCCGGTCTTGCCGTGTGGTACCAGAGCGGCATGGCGCCGCAATTGGTCAGCCTGGCGCTGGTGGGCTTTGGCCTCGGCGGCGTGATCACCGCCGCTTCTACCGCCATCATGCTGAACGCGCCGGAGGAGAAATCCGGCATGGCGGCGTCCATCGAAGACGTCTCCTACGAACTGGGTGGCGTACTGGGCGTGACGCTGCTCGGCGGGTTGATGACGGCGGTTTACAGCCACAGCCTGGCACTGCCGGCGGAGCTGCCGGTCAGCGATTTGGCCTACGACAGCATCGACGAAGCCCTGCGGCTGGCGGCCGGGCTGGCGGCCGATCGCGCGCAGCAGCTGACGCAGCTGGCGCGTCTGGCCTTTGATCGCGCGTTTATTACGGTGCTGATCGCCGCCGCATTGCTAATGGCGCTGGGCGCCGGCGCGGTGAAACTGGCGCTGCGCAAGTAACCGATAAAAGCGGCTTTTTTCGCCTGCGGATCCTGCGTAAACTGATTCGGCAATTTGCTCGACGGATTTATCGTCATCGGTTTTAGCGATGGCAATAATGCCTGTTATCGTGTTTAACCCTGCGATAAATCCGGTTACTGTAACAGCTATGGAAATTGATTCTGTCTACTATCGGAACAAATAATCAGGAGAAGATTATTATGGCAACGGCAAAGAAAGCAGCGAAAACCCATATCGGCCTCGACAGTAAACAATCGGCAAAACTCGCCGAGGCGCTGAACGCGCTGTTGGCGAACTATCAGGTGCTGTATATGAACGTGCGCGGCTATCACTGGAATATTACCGGCCCGCAGTTCTTTGAGCTGCACGCGAAATTCGAAGAGACATATAACGATCTGCTGACCAAGGTGGATGAGCTGGCGGAACGTATTCTGACGCTGGGCTCGCAGCCGCGTCACGCTTTCAGCGACTATCTGAAAACCGCCGACATCAAGGAACACACCAACGTGACCGATGATAAAGGCACGCTGCGCGGCCTGTTGGAAGGGTATTCAATCTTGCTGCAGCAGCAGCGTGAACTGCTGACGGTAGCGGCAGACGCCGGTGACGAAGGCACCGCGTCGCTGATGAGCGATTACATCAAAGAGCAGGAAAAACAGGTCTGGATGCTCAACGCCTATCTGGGCAAATAACCCAGGCGCCATAACAAAACAGTCCCTCACGGGACTGTTTTCGTTTTACCACTCGCAGGATACCGCAAACAGCAGCGCGCGCCGATGCTGATCGTCCAGGCGGCGCCGCACCCGGATAATATGGCGATTGCTGCACGACTGGCGTTCCAGCCAGCGATGCCGGCGGCGTTGGCTCTGCCGCAACATGCGCCAGCGGCCCACTTCATTTCTACTGCGTCTCATAATTCCGTCACTCGTTCGTCTAATGCCAACCGCGGGCATTATAGCCCTTTCCGCCCGTGATCCAAGCCGCAGTTATCGGCGGCACAGCGGGCGCCACGCGGGTAAAAGCCGCCCTTTCATTTTCAGCAAGTGCCTTAACTTCATCATATTTATGTAACATAAGCGCCGATAAAAGGTTTCGCCTTGACCGATCTGTGCGTACACTCATCATTGGTGGTTTGCGAACGGGATTTTTCGCCTTTATGACAACATTTTATACCGTAATCAGTTGGCTCATGGTGTTCGGCTACTGGCTGCTGATCGCCGGCGTGACGATGCGCATTTTGATGAAACGCCGTGCGGTTCCCTCTGCCATGGCCTGGCTGCTGGTTATCTACATACTGCCGCTGTTCGGCATCGTGGCCTATTTATCGTTCGGCGAGCTGCATCTGGGCAAGCGCCGGGCCGAGCGCGCCAAGGCCATGTGGCCGTCAACCGCCCGCTGGCTGAAGGAGCTGAAAGAGAGTCGCCGCATCTTCGCCACCGAGTACAGCGAGGTCGCCGAACCGCTGTTCCAGCTGTGCAACCGCCGCCAGGGCATCGACGGCGTCAAGGGCAACCAGCTGCAGCTGCTCACCACCACCGACGACACGCTGAAAGCGCTGATCCGCGACATCGAACTGGCGCGGCACAACATCGAAATGGTGTTCTATATCTGGCAGCCCGGCGGCCTGGTCGATCAGGTGGCCGAATCGCTGATGGCCGCCGCCCGACGCGGCGTACACTGCCGCCTGATGCTCGACTCCGCCGGCAGCCTGCAATTTTTCCGCAGCCCCTACCCGGCGATGATGCGCAACGCCGGCATCGAAGTGGTCGAGGCGCTGAAAGTCAACCTGCTGCGCGTATTTCTACGCCGCATGGACCTGCGCCAGCACCGCAAGGTGGTGCTGATCGACAACTACATCGCCTATACCGGCAGCATGAACATGGTCGATCCGCGCTACTTCAAGCAGGATGCGGGCGTCGGCCAATGGATCGATCTGATGGCGCGCATGGAAGGCCCGGTGGCCACCACCATGGGCATCGTCTATGCCTGCGACTGGGAGATTGAAACCGGCAAGCGCATTCTGCCGCCACCGCCGGACGTCAACATCATGCCGTTCGAGCAGGAAAGCGGCCATACCATTCAGGTGATCGCCTCCGGCCCCGGCTTCCCCGAGGAGATGATCCACCAGGCGTTGCTGACCGCGGTCTATTCCGCCCGCGAGCAGCTGATCATGACCACGCCGTACTTCGTGCCAAGTGACGATCTGCTGCACGCCATTTGCACCGCCGCCCTGCGCGGCGTCGAGGTCAGCATCATCGTGCCGCGCGACAACGATTCGATGATGGTGCGCTGGGCCAGCCGCGCGTTCTTCTCCGAGCTGCTGGAGGCCGGGGTTAAGATCTATCAGTTCGAAGGCGGCCTGCTGCATACCAAGAGCGTGCTGGTGGACGGCCAGCTCAGCCTGGTCGGCACCGTCAATCTGGACATGCGCAGCCTGTGGCTGAATTTCGAAATCACGCTGGTGATCGACGATGACGGCTTCGGCAGCGATTTGGCCTGCGTGCAGGAAGATTACATCGCCCGTTCCCAGCTGCTGAACGCCAAAGAGTGGCTGAAGCGGCCGTTCTGGCATCGCCTGGTCGAGCGCCTGTTCTACTTTTTCAGCCCGCTGCTGTAAAAGCCGCGGCGAGCGTGCTTTAATAGCGCCAAATCATTTGTTATCAGGATTTTTTTATGGATTTGAATAACCGCCTTACCGAAGACGAAACGCTGGAACAGGCCTACGACATCTTCCTCGAATTGGCCGGCGACAATCTGGATCCGGCGGATATTCTGCTGTTCAACCTGCAGTTTGAAGAGCGCGGCGGCGCCGAACTGTACGATCCCTCCGAAGACTGGAGCGAGCACGTGGATTACGACCTGAACCCGGACTTCTTCGCCGAGGTGGTGATCGGTCTGGCGGACAGCGACGGCGAGCCGATCAACGACGTGTTCGCCCGCGTGCTGATCTGCCGTGAGAAAGACCACAAGCTGTGCCACATTCTGTGGAAAGAGTGATTCGCCGTTAGCGCATCGGATAAAAAAAGCCCCGCTCATTCAGCGGGGCTTTTTGTTGCCGACTAGCGGCACATTACAGCGGATCGACCTTCAGGCAGGACACCGCGTGGCGGAAACTGCCCTCCAGCAGCGGACGCGTCTTGGCGCACTCCGGCCCGGCTATCGGGCAGCGGGTGCGGAACACGCAACCGGTCGGCGGGTTGATCGGCGAAGGCAGCTCCCCTTCCAACAGCTGGATCTGCTTCTCCTTCTCCTTGTCCGGATCCGGGATCGGCACCGCAGACATCAGCGCTTTGGTGTAAGGGTGCTGCGGGTTGTGGTACACCTCGTCATAGGTGCCCAGCTCCACCGCATGGCCCAGATACATCACCAGCACGCGATCGGAAATGTGCTTCACCACCGCCAAGTCGTGGGCGATAAAGATCAGTGACAGGCCCATTTCGCGCTGCAGCTGCTGCAACAGGTTCACCACCTGCGCCTGAATCGATACGTCCAGCGCGGAGACCGGCTCGTCGCAGATCACCAGCTTCGGCTCGAGGATCAGCGCGCGTGCGATGCCGATACGCTGGCACTGGCCGCCGGAAAACTCGTGCGGGTAGCGGTTGATCAGGTTAGGCAGCAGGCCGACCTTCAGCATCATTGCCTTGACCTTGTCCTTCACTTCCTGACGCGGCATTTTCGGGTAGTAGGTGCGCAGCGGCTCGGCGATGATCTCGCCGATGGTCATGCGCGGGTTGAGCGAAGCCAGCGGATCCTGGAAGATCATCTGAATATCGCTGCGGGTTTTGCGCCAGTCGGCGTCGCTCATGCCCAGCAGATCTTTCCCCAGCCAGGCAACGCGCCCGCTGGTGGCCTTCACCAGGCCGATGATGGCGCGCGCGAAGGTGGATTTGCCACAGCCGGATTCGCCGACCACGCCCAGGGTTTCCCCCTCGAACAGCCGCAGCGTGACGCCATCGACCGCTTTCAGGGTTTTCGGCGGCTGCCAGAACCACTGTTTATCGTCATGAATGTCGAAGTGCACTTTCAGATCGGCCACTTCGAGCAGCACTTTCTTGTCGGTTACCGCTGTCATACCAACGCCTCCACCGGTTTAAAGCAGGCGCGCAGGCGCCCTTCCCCAAATTGCTCCAACGGCGGAGCGCTCGCGCACTGCTCCATGGCGTACGGACAGCGCGGCTGGAACGGGCAGCCTTTCGGCAACCGCAGCAGGTTCGGCGGGTTGCCGGGAATGGTCAGCAACGCTTCGCCTTCGGCATCGAGACGCGGCACCGCGTTCAACAGACCGATAGAGTACGGGTGGCTCGGCTGGTAGAACACCTCGCGCGCACTGCCGTATTCCATGGTGCGGCCGGCGTACATTACCAGCACCTTGTTGCAGATGCCGGCCACCACGCCCAGGTCGTGGGTGATCATGATGATGGCGGTGTTGAACTCGCGCTTCAGCTCGTTGAGCAGCGTCATGATCTGCGCCTGAACGGTAACGTCCAGCGCGGTGGTCGGTTCGTCGGCAATCAGCAGCTTTGGCCGACACAGCAGCGCCATGGCGATCATCACGCGCTGGCGCATGCCACCGGAAAACTCATGCGGATACATGCGCATGCGCTTGCGCGCTTCCGGCATTTTCACCGCGTCGAGCATGCGTACCGACTCTTCAAAGGCTTCGCTTTTGCTCATTTTCTTATGCAGCATCAGCACTTCCATCAGCTGTTCGCCAACGCGCATATAAGGGTTGAGCGAGGTCATCGGGTCCTGGAAGATCATCGAGATCTCTTCTGCCCGCAGCTTGTTGAGCTGATTTTCCGGCAGGTTGAGGATTTCACGGCCGTTGAATTTGGCCGAGCCGCCGATGCGGCCATTGCTGGCCAGCAGGCCCATCAGAGCGAACGCTGTCTGCGATTTACCGGAGCCGGACTCACCGACGATGCCCAGCGTTTCCCCGGCGCGCAGGTCGAAGTTCAGATCGTTCACCGCCGTCACGTCGCCGTCCGGGGTGGAGAACGTGACGCGCAGGTCTTTCACGTCCAGCAGCGGCGACGTTTTGACCCCGGCGCCGGTTTGCAGTTGAGGATGTTCAATGGTGCTCATGATTGCACTCCTTAACGATCTTTCGGGTCGAGGGCGTCACGCAGGCCATCGCCGATAAAGTTGAAACAGAACAGAGTGACAACCAGGAAACCCGCCGGGAACAGCAGCAACCACGGTGAAACTTCCATTGAGTTGGCGCCGTCGCTGAGCAATGCGCCCCAACTGCTGAGCGGCTCCTGCGTGCCCAGCCCCAGGAAACTGAGGAAGGATTCGAACAGGATCATGCTCGGCACCAGCAGCGACGCATACACCACCACCACGCCGAGCACGTTCGGCACGATATGGCGCAGCACGATATTGCGCGTGGAGACGCCGCACACCAGCGCCGCTTCGATGAATTCCTTACGCTTCAGGCCGAGGGTTTGGCCGCGCACGATACGCGCCATATCCAGCCACGACACCATGCCGATCGCCACGAAGATGAGCAGGATGTTCTGGCCGAAGAAGGTCACCAGCAGGATCACGAAGAACATGAACGGGAAGGAGTTGAGGATCTCCAGCAGGCGCATCATCACCGAGTCGACCTTGCCGCCCAGATAGCCGGACATTGCGCCGTACAGGGTGCCCACCACCACCGCCACCAGCGCCGCCGCCACGCCGACCATCAGCGAGATGCGCCCGCCGATCGCCACGCGCACCAGCAGATCGCGCCCGGAGGAGTCAGTGCCGAAATAGTGCCCCGATTCCACGCTTGGGGCGGCGGACATCATCGCCCAGTCGGTATCGTCGTAGGCAAACTGCGACAGCATCGGCGCCAGCGCCACAAACAGCGTGATCAGCACCAGAATAAACAGGCTGCTGACCGCCGCGCGGTTGTGCATAAAGCGCCGACGCGCGTCTTGCCACAGGCTGCGCCCTTCCACTTCCAGCTTCTCGCTGAAGTTTTCCAGAGCTTCGCTGTTCTTTTTAGTCAACATCATTCGCGTGCTCCAGATTAATAACGGATTTTCGGATCGATGACCGCATACAGCACATCGACGATCGCGTTGAACAGAATGGTCAGGGCGCCCACCAGAATGGTCAGGCTCAGCACCAGGGAGTAGTCGCGGTTCAGCGCGCCGTTAACGAACAGTTGGCCGATCCCCGGCAGACCGTAGATGGTTTCGATCACCATCGATCCGGTGATGATACCGACGAACGCCGGCCCCATGTAGGACAGCACCGGCAGCAGCGCCGGCTTCAGCGCGTGGCGGAAAATGATGCGACGCATCGGCAAGCCTTTGGCGCGCGCGGTACGGATGAAGTTGGAGTGCAGCACTTCAATCATCGAGCCACGCGTGATACGGGCGATGCTGGCGATATAGGCCAGCGACAGCGCCACCATCGGCAGGATGATGAATTTAGGCGCTCCGCCGTTCCAGCCACCGCCCGGCAGCCATTTCAGCGTGATGGCGAAGATCAGCACCAGCAGCGGCGCCACCACGAAACTGGGTATCACCACCCCGGTCATGGCGAACCCCATCACCGTGTAGTCCCATTTGGTGTTCTGATTCAGCGCGGCAATCACGCCTGCGCTCACCCCCAGCACCACCGCCAGCAGAAACGCGGCCAGGCCGAGTTTGGCGGACACCGGGAAAGAGCTGGCGACCAGATCGTTCACCGAATAGTCCTTGTATTTAAAGGACGGGCCGAAGTCTCCCTGCGCAAGCTGCGCCAGATAATGACCGTACTGTTTCCAGATCGGGTCGTTCAAATGATATTTGGCTTCGATGTTCGCCATAACTTCCGGCGGCAATGCGCGTTCCCCGGTAAATGGACTGCCGGGTGCCAGGCGCATCATGAAGAATGAGATGGTGATAAGGATAAATAGTGTCGGGATCGCTTCCAACAAGCGACGAAGTATAAATTTAAGCATTGCCCTAACCCTGTGCGACAGCCTGATGACGGCTTATTATTCTCAACATGGGCCGGCGGCCTGCGCCGCCGGCTCTTACCGTATCAATGCTTGATGATGTACAGGTTTTTGTCGTACACGTTATCAAGCGGGTCTTTGCCGGTGTAACCACCGACGTAAGGTTTCACCAAACGGGCGTTTACATAGTAATACAGCGGAACGATGGCGGAATCTTTGTCCAGCTGAACTTCCGCTTTCTGATACAGCTCGGCGCGCTCGTCTTTGGTCTTCGCGGTCAACACGTTGGCCATCAGCTTGTCGAACTCGGCGCTCTTGTAGTGCGGGGTATTACTGCTGCTGTCGGACAGCATCATGTTCAGGAACGAGCTCGGCTCGTTGTAGTCGGCACACCAGCCGGCGCGCGCCACGTCATAGGTGCCCTGATGACGGGTATCCAGGAAGGTTTTCCACTCCTGGTTCACCAGCTTCACGTCCACGCCCAGGTTTTTCTTCCAGATGGAGGCGGCGGCGATCGCCAGCTTCTTGTGCAGATCGGAGGTGTTGTACAACAGGGAGAAGGTCAGCGGTTTGCCCGGGCCGTAGCCGGCGTCGGCCAGCAGTTTCTTCGCCACTTCGTTGCGTTTTTCCTGCGTCCAGCCGAACCACTCCGGTGCGGTCAGCTTGGCACCGTCGGTGTATGGCGGCGTAAAGCTGTAGGCCGGCAGGTCGCCCTGGTTTTTCACCTTGTTGACGATGATGTCGCGGTCCATGCCCAGCTTCAGCGCTTCACGCACGCGCGCATCGGTGAACGGCGCCTTCTGGTTGTTGATTTCGTAGTAATAGGTGCACAGGTAAGGATCGACATGCACTTCTTTCGGGATCTCTTTCTTCAGCTTCTGGAACAGTTCGATCGGCATGTTGTTGTAGGTCATGTCGATTTCACCGGTGCGGTAGCGGTTAACGTCGGTCACTTCCGACGAAATAGGCAGGAACGTCACTTTATTGATGATGGTTTTGGCGTTATCCCAATATTCCGGGTTGCGTTCCAGTACGATGCGTTCGTTGACAATCCAGTCTTTCAGTTTGTAAGCGCCGTTGCTGACGTAGTTGGCCGGCAGCGTCCACTTCTCGCCAAACTTCTCTACCGCGTCTTTGTAAACCGGCTTCATGGCGTAGTGCGGGGTCATTTCAACCAGATAAGGCACCGGCTCGCTCAGGGTCACCTGGAAGGTGTGGTCGTCGATGGCCTTCACGCCCAGCGTCGACTTGTCTTTTTTACCGGCGATGATGTCATCGACGTTTTCCACATGGGCGTACTGCAGGTAGCTGGCGTAAGGCGATGCGGTTTTCGGATCCACCACGCGCTGCCAGCTGTAGACGAAATCTTGCGCCGTCACCGGCTTGCCGTTGGACCATTTTGCGTCTTTACGCAGGTGGAAGGTCCAGACTTTGAAATCCTTGTTATCCCAGCTTTCCGCGACGCCTGGCACGATGGAACCGTCCGGGCTGTTGTTCGCCAGGCCTTCCATCAGGTCGCGCGTGACGTTGTTTTCCGGCACGCCCTCGATCTTGTGCGGATCCAGCGACTGCACTTCGGAACCGTTGTTTTTGACGATTTCTTGCTTGTCGGCCAGCTGCACGCCCGCCGGGACGTCAGCGGCGAAAGCGCTGGTGGTTGCTGTGATACCCAGCGCGGCGATGACGCCAGCGGCAATGAGCGTTTTCTTCGTGATGTTGGTCATACTTATCGACTCCAGTTTTTTATTATCACAGGCTCTTCGTGGAACCCGCGTTGCCCGTAAGCGGACTTTGTTTTCCCGCCGCCGCGGAACGAATGCGGCGGCCGGCCTTCCCTATATTCCCCTGCCCCTCGGCGTGAGGAATACCCCTTTACTGATTGATAATGTAAAGATTTTTAACGTCGGTATAGTCCAGCGGATCTTTGCCGGTGAACCCACCCACCGTCGGCTTGATCAAACGCGCGCTGACGCGGTAATAAACCGGGACCAACGCGGAGTCTTTGTCCAGTTGCGCTTCCGCCTGCTGATAGAGCGCGGCGCGCGCGGCCTCATCCGGCGCCTTCAGCGTGGCGGCCATGATGGCGTCGAACGCCGGGCTCTTGTAGAACACGGTATTGATGCTGCTGTTGGACAGAACCAGGTTCAGGAACGCGCTGGGTTCGTTGTAATCCCCGCACCAGGTGGCACGCGCCACGTCGTATTGCCCCTGATGGCGGCTCTCCAGCGAAGTTTTCCATTCCTGGTTGCGCAGCGTGACCTCGGCGCCCAGGTTCTTCTTCCACATCGACGCGGCAGCGATCGCCTGTTGTTTGTTTTGATCGGAGGTGTTGTACAGCAGCGAGAACTTCAGCGGCTTGGCGTCGCTGTAGCCCGCTTCCGCCAGCAGTTTCCTGGCTTCGGCGTTGCGTTGCTCCTGACTCCAGCCGGCCCACGCAGGCTGAGTGAAGCTGGCGCCTTCCGTGAAGGTTGGCGTGAAGCTGTAGGCCGGGATTTGCCCCTGGCCCATGATCTTGTTGGCGATAATGTCGCGATCCAGCGTCATCTTCACCGCCGTACGCACGCGCGGATCGGTGAACGGCGCCCGCTTGTTATTGAGCTCGTAATAGAAGGTGCACAGATAAGGGTTAACGTGCAGCTGCTCGGGCATTTCGCGTTTCATCTTGACGTACAGGTACGGCGGAATGGCGCTGTTGGTGATGTCGATCTCGCCGCTGCGGAAGCGGTTGACGTCGCTGACCTCCGAGGTAATCGGCAGGAAGGTCGCCTGATTGATCACCGTTTGCTTGTTGTTCCAGTAGCTCGGGCTGCGCTCCAGCACAATGCGCTCGTTCACCACCCACTCTTTCAGGCGGTAAGCGCCGTTGCCGACATAGTTGGCGGGCAGCGTCCATTTATCGCCGAATTTCTCCACCACCGCCCGTTTCACCGGTTTGAGCGACGTGTGGCTCAGCATGCTGATGAAATACGGCACCGGTTCGCTCAGGGTCACCTGCAGCGTCTGGTCGTCAAGCGCCTTAACGCCGAGGGTCTGCGGGCTCTTCTTCCCGGTCAGGATGTCGTCGATATTCTCGACTTTGGTGTATTGCAGGTAGCTGGCATAGGGCGAAGCGATTTTCGGATCGGCCAGACGCTGCCAGCTGTAGACGAAGTCTTGCGCGGTCACCGGGCTGCCGTCGCTCCACACCGCGCCGGGGCGCAGGTGGAAGGTCCACTGCTGATAATTCTGGTTTTCCCAGCTTGTCGCCGCCGCCGGCACCACATGCCCGTTGGCGTCGGTGCTCACCAGCCCTTCCAGCAGGTTAAGAATGATATTGCTTTCCGGGACGCCCTCGACCTTATGCGGATCCAATGAAGCCACTTCGCTACCGTTGTTGATCACAATATTCTGCTGCTGCGCCAATTGGACGCCGGCCGGAACCTCTGCCGCCAAACTGCTATTTACGGCACCGGCGCCCAGCGCGCCGCTAATCAACAAGGTCAAAGAAGTACGCTTCAGGGTTTGCTGCATAATCGAGGCTCCTTTTCACCGACAAGCATCGCTTATCGAAGTTTGTGAAGTGTTTATAAGAATTCTAAATAAACGGATACCAGCAAAAATCATTCCCGTTTTTGTGGCGCATTTCAGTTAATTGACCACGGGAAAGTTGCTCGGAAATTAGCAGAAGCCAAATTCCATAGCCAATAAATTTTACGAAAATGTTAAGCAATTCTCTTTTATCGCACGAAGCCCAATCCGGCCACCAAGATGGAAGGCAGGAAAAATCGAGATCATCAGTATGATTTTAAAGACAAAAAAACCACATTCATTTCAATTGAAACCATCAGCACGATCTCACTGCTGCAAAAAGAAACATTCAGTTAACAATCTAACCATTCAAAGAACAAACACCTGCCTATGTGCGGTTAATCACTAATAACACCTGGATGAAAGTGAGACAAGCCCCACAGAATGATGTGACTAATTTAACAACAGCGTGACCGTTTAGCGGGGGCGAAATGGGCAGAAATGGGGGAGGAAAAGTGATTGAAATAACGCTTAGCGTTTTTTTTGAGCAACAACATGAGATTTATGCAACATAAGAGTGCAACCGCATAAATTTTATTCATCCTGTGCACTATAATAATGCGAGCCAATAAATAATTTAAACTTTAAAATTAATTTTAGCCGCGCTAACGCGAAAGGTGCGCGGCTAAACAAGGCGTATTACAACAGGCCGGGGAATATCGCCTTAATGCCGGTAACGATAAACTCGATGCCGAGCGCCATCAGCAGCAGACCCATGATACGGGTGATCACGTTGATGCCGGTCTGCCCCAGCAAACGCACCAACAGCGGCGCGGCGCGGAACAACAGCCAGCAGCAAAAGGCGAACAAGGCGATAGCGACCGTAAAACCGAGCAGGCTTTGCCAGTTGTGATAACGGGAGCTCCACACGATGGTAGAACTGATCGCCCCCGGCCCCGCCATCAGCGGCAGCGCTAACGGCACCACGCCGATGCTTTCGCGGATCGCGCTCTCCGACTTCTCCTGTTTGTTCTGTTTGTCTTCCCCCAGCTTGCCGCTGATCATCGACATGGCGATGGTCACCACCAGAATACCGCCGGCGATGCGGAACGAATCGATAGAGATGCCGAACATCCGCAGGATCCCTTCCCCCAGGAACAGCGAGGTCCACAGAATGATGGCGACCGACAGGTTGGCGGTCAGGTTGGTTTTATTGCGCCCCGCTTCCGCCTGGTAACTGGTCATGCTGATGAACACCGGCAAAATGCCCACCGGGTTGACCAGTGCAAACAGACCGACAAAGAACTTGATAAAGCCGGAAAGATCCAACAGAGATTGGCCCACAGATGGCTCCGCGTTAAGTACTATAAAAAGGTGTGCTGCCTATGCGCGCTAATGTAATGGAATTGCCGCGGGTAATCCATCCGGCCAGAGCAGCATTTTTGACTGTCAGCAAGTTATGCAGCGAAACAAATGCCCTTTGTTAAAGTGATGTATGGCCTTTTGATTTTTTATGTTGAAAAAAGAGTCATTGCTCACAGTTATCAAGAATGATTCCCAACACCCGCAAGCTGAAAGGTGTCAGCTTGCAGTTTTCATGATTTAGATCACAAATCAACTACCCAACAGTGGGTAAGCTCTTAGTCGTAGGCAGGGAGTAGAACAAAGTGGGTGGCCACATCGCCGATTCCGTTCTCCTCACGGTCTGCCCCTCCGGCTGGCGTAGGGTAAAGCTCTTTAAGCAAATCAGCAGCATGCGAAGAAATAACGCGGGAAAGCCCCGGTATTCTCATCACCGTTTATTCCCGTTAGGACTATACTAGTGGCTCGCACGGCTTATTTACTGAAAGAGTTTAACATTATCAGGAGAGCATTATGGCTGTAACGAATGTCGCTGAACTGAACGAGCTTGTTGCACGTGTCAAAAAAGCCCAGCGCGAATATGCCAACTTCACTCAAGAGCAAGTGGATAAAATCTTCCGCGCTGCCGCCCTCGCCGCTGCTGATGCCCGTATCCCGTTGGCCAAAATGGCCGTGGAAGAATCCGGAATGGGTATCGTCGAAGACAAAGTGATCAAAAACCACTTCGCTTCCGAGTACATCTACAACGCCTATAAAGACGAAAAAACCTGTGGCATCCTGTCTGAAGATGACACCTTCGGTACCATCACCATCGCCGAACCTATCGGCCTGATTTGCGGTATCGTTCCTACCACCAACCCAACTTCTACCGCGATCTTCAAAGCGCTGATCAGCCTGAAAACCCGTAACGGCATCATCTTCTCGCCGCACCCGCGTGCGAAGAATGCCACCAATAAAGCCGCCGATATCGTGCTGCAGGCCGCTATCGCCGCCGGCGCGCCAAAGGACATCATCGGTTGGATCGACCAACCGACCGTCGAGCTGTCCAACCAACTGATGCACCACCCGGACATCAACCTGATCCTGGCCACCGGTGGCCCGGGCATGGTGAAGGCCGCCTACAGCTCCGGCAAGCCTGCCATCGGCGTCGGTGCCGGTAATACCCCGGTCGTGGTAGACGAAACCGCAGACATCAAGCGCGTGGTCGCCTCTATCCTGATGTCCAAAACCTTCGACAGCGGCGTTATCTGCGCTTCCGAACAGTCGGTCATCGTCGTCGACTCTATTTATGATGCGGTACGCGAACGTTTCGCTTCCCACGGCGGCTATCTGCTGCAGGGTAAAGAACTGAAAGCGGTTCAGGACATCATCCTGAAAAACGGCGGTCTGAACGCGGCCATCGTGGGGCAATCCGCACCGAAAATCGCCGAGATGGCGGGCATCAAAGTGCCGGCCAACACCAAAGTGCTGATCGGCGAAGTGAAGCTGGTCGACGAGTCCGAGCCTTTCGCACATGAAAAACTGTCGCCTACCCTGGCGATGTACCGGGCCAAAGATTTCGAAGACGCCGTCGCCAAAGCTGAGAAACTGGTCGCCATGGGCGGTATCGGCCACACCTCCTGCCTGTACACCGACCAGGATAACCAAACGGCTCGCATCGCCTACTTCGGCGATAAAATGAAAACGGCTCGTATCCTGATCAACACCCCGGCTTCTCAGGGCGGTATCGGCGACCTGTATAACTTCAAACTCGCGCCTTCGCTGACGCTGGGTTGCGGCTCCTGGGGTGGTAACTCCATCTCTGAGAACGTCGGACCTAAACACCTGATCAACAAGAAAACTGTAGCGAAGCGAGCAGAAAACATGTTGTGGCATAAACTTCCGAAATCGATCTACTTCCGCCGGGGCTCGCTGCCTATCGCGCTGGAAGAAGTGGCGACCGACGGGGCAAAACGCGCCTTCATCGTGACCGACCGTTTCCTGTTCAACAACGGCTATGCCGACCAGATCACCAAGGTTCTGAAGTCTCACGGCATCGAAACCGAAGTGTTCTTCGAAGTGGAAGCCGATCCGACGCTGAGCATCGTGCGCAAGGGCGCAGAGCAGATGAACTCCTTCAAACCGGACGTCATCATCGCGCTGGGCGGCGGTTCGCCGATGGACGCCGCCAAAATCATGTGGGTGCTGTACGAACATCCTGAAACCCACTTCGAGGATCTGGCGCTGCGCTTCATGGACATCCGCAAGCGTATCTACAAATTCCCGAAAATGGGCGTGAAAGCGAAAATGATCGCCATCACCACCACGTCAGGCACCGGTTCGGAAGTCACGCCGTTTGCCGTCGTAACCGACGACACCACCGGACAGAAATACCCGTTGGCCGACTATGCGCTGACCCCGGACATGGCAATTGTCGATGCCAACCTGGTGATGAACATGCCGAAATCCCTGTGCGCCTTCGGCGGTCTGGATGCGGTCACCCACGCGCTGGAAGCCTACGTTTCGGTGCTGGCGAACGAATACTCCGACGGCCAGGCGTTGCAAGCGCTGAAACTGTTGAAAGAGTATCTGCCGGCCAGCTATAAAGAAGGCGCGAAAAATCCGGTTGCCCGTGAACGCGTGCACAACGCCGCCACCATCGCCGGTATCGCCTTCGCCAACGCCTTCCTCGGGGTCTGTCACTCCATGGCGCACAAGCTGGGTTCGGAGTTCCACATTCCGCACGGCCTGGCCAACGCGATGCTGATTTCCAACGTCATTCGCTACAACGCGAACGACAACCCGACCAAGCAGACGGCCTTCAGCCAGTACGACCGCCCTCAGGCGCGCCGCCGCTACGCTGAAATCGCCGACCACCTCGGCCTGAGCGCACCGGGCGACCGCACTGCGCAGAAGATTGAGAAACTGCTGGCCTGGCTGGACGAGCTGAAAACCGAGTTGGGCATCCCAACCTCCATCCGTGAAGCGGGTGTGCAGGAAGCGGACTTCCTGGCGAAAGTCGACAAGCTGTCGGAAGATGCATTCGACGACCAATGTACCGGCGCCAACCCACGCTATCCGCTGATTGCCGAGCTGAAGCAAATCATGCTGGATACCTTCTACGGCCGCGAATTCAGCGAAGCGGTAGAAGAGGAAGCGGCCGCTCCGGCTACCGCCAAAGCAGCGGTAAAGAAGTCCAAGAAATAACGGTTCCGTGAACCGATAAAAAAACCCGCCAAACGGCGGGTTTTTTATTGCGCCTGAGGCGCTGCATTTCGATTCACGCCGCCAAAACGCTTCAGCGGGCTCTGGCGGCATTTTCACCCTTAGTCCAGGGAATGAATCGCCTCTTTATAATGCTTGCGGCAGACGGAGACATAGCTCTCGTTACCGCCAATCACCACCTGTTCACCGGCATGCATCGCTTTGCCATTCTCGTCCAGTCGCAGCACCATATTGGCTTTGCGCCCGCAGTGACAGATGGTTTTCAATTCCACCAGCTTATCGGCCCAGGCCAGCAAATAGTGGCTGCCGGTAAACAACTCACCGAGAAAATCGGTGCGCAGGCCGTAACACAATACGGGAATGTCCAGTTGGTCCACCACATCGCACAATTGCTCAACCTGCGCTTTGGTCAGGAACTGGCTTTCATCGAGCAGCACACAATGCACCTGCTGCTGTTGATGCTCTTGCTGAATCATGGCGAAGAGCATTGAGTCGTTGTTATAGAGCTGGGCCTGTGAAGATAACCCGATGCGCGAGCTGACTTTGCCTACGCCATAGCGGTGATCGATCTCCGCGGTGAACACCAGCGTGCGCATACCCCGCTCTTGATAGTTATATGAAGACTGTAGCAGCGCGGTAGACTTGCCGGCATTCATCGCAGAGTAATAAAAATAAAGTTGAGCCATGGCCCCGCCACTCCGATGGTATAAGAAATATTCAAATGTTGATTAGGACGGTGAGTGTACCATAACCCGCCCCCCGGCTCAGCCCAAAGCGAACGAATATTGCGTTCGCCGTAATAATGCGCTTTCAAGCGAAACATATCGTTCTGTCGGCATGTTCTTTTTACAGCTATTTACAGGATAATGTATGCCTGTCATCACTATTAATTCTTGCTAATGGTTAGCCCCGGGCATTTGCCCATTAATGCATAGCCGCCCTTTCCCCTCCGCAGGCGCTGTAGCTGCGGCGGAACGCCTGTCTATTTATACGTGAGGCCAATAACGGGCATTTAATCGCCTTCGCCGACGCCCCGACGTTACCTGACGCAATCTTTACCTATATACCCCTATTGTTTACAATGTCTGCCTTGCCATGGCGTGATTAAGCCCACAGAACCCATTGTAATATTGATATAAATTACGGCGATAACTTATCGATGAAAGCCTTGCGACACGCGCCCTTTAAAGCCTGTCTGCTGAAATTTTGACTTAAGTTCGATGAAGGTAATAGTTAACAGGCCTTCCTATTATTTGTCGGACTGATCCGATTAACGGTTTTTTTAAAGGTAAATTTGAGTATTCAAGTCAATTTGGCTATTGCAGAAAAGAAAAGAGCACTCTATTATTATCGAGACGCCCCCCACCAATATAATTTGAGACTAGGACAATGAGCGAAGCATTAAAGATTTTGAACAACATCCGCACCCTGCGCGCCCAGGCAAGAGAATGCACTCTGGAAACGCTGGAAGAAATGCTCGAGAAACTGGAAGTTGTTGTGAACGAACGTCGCGAAGAAGACAGCCAGGCTCAAGCAGAAATCGAAGAACGCACTCGTAAGCTGCAGCAATACCGCGAAATGCTGATTGCTGACGGTATCGACCCGAATGAACTGCTGCAAACCATGGCTGCCAACAAGGCTGCCGGTAAAGCAAAACGTGCGGCACGTCCTGCTAAATACCAATATAAAGACGAAAACGGCGAGCTGAAAACCTGGACCGGCCAAGGCCGTACTCCTGCGGTGATTAAGAAAGCTATCGAAGAGCAAGGTAAATCTCTGGACGATTTCCTGCTGTAATAGCGATTCAGTCCGTATCTGAAAGGCTCCCTGCGGGGGGCCTTTTCATTTTAAATCTTATCGTTCTGTACCCGCCCTCCTATCCTTTTAGTAAATATCCTAATTCGCTTTTCCTTCGATCATGAAATTTCAGTGAAAAAAAAGGGACCCTAAGGCCCCTGTATCGCATTAAATCTCGTCCAATTATTGAACCTGATAGAATGCCTTATACCAGTCAACAAAGCGCTTCACACCCTCTTCAACGCCGGTTTCCGGTTTGAAACCAATGTCACGATAAAGCTCTTCCGTATCCGCACTGGTATCCATCACATCGCCTGGTTGCATCGGCAGCATATTCTTACGGGCGGTGACCCCCAATGCCTGCTCCAGCGCGCTGATATATTCCATCAGTTTTACGGGAGCGCTATTGCCGATATTATAAACATGGTACGGAGCAGAACTGGTCGCCGGCGATCCCTGTTCAACGGTCCAGGATGGATTTGCCTGCGGAATAACCGCCTGCAAGCGCACTATCGCCTCAGCGATATCATCGATGTAAGTAAAATCGCGATGCATTTCGCCATGGTTATATACGTCGATGCTCTCCCCCGCCAATATGGCTTTGGTGAATTTGAACAGCGCCATGTCCGGACGCCCCCAAGGGCCATATACGGTAAAGAATCGCAGCCCCGTCGTCGGGAGACCGTATAAATGGGAGTAGCTGTGTGCCATCAGCTCATTGGCCTTTTTCGTTGCCGCATACAATGACACCGGATGATCAACCGAATCTTCGGTCGCAAACGGCAGCTTGCGATTCAGGCCATATACCGAACTGGAAGAGGCGTAGAGTAAATGCTCGACTTTATTATGACGGCAGCCTTCCAGAACGTTTAAATGGCCGATCAGGTTAGCATCCGCATAAGCCAACGGATTGACCAGCGAATAACGTACGCCGGCTTGAGCCCCCAAATGAATGACTCGTTGGAACTGATGCTCGGCGAACAATGCCGCCATCCCTTCACGATCGGCCAAATCCAGCTTGATAAAGCGGAATCCCGGCTTATCCGCCAGTCTGTCCAGACGGGCCGTTTTCAGGCCCACGTCATAATAGTCGTTCAGGTTATCAATGCCGACAACCTGATGACCGGCGGTCAACAAACGCTCTGCAACGTGATAGCCAATAAATCCTGCGGCGCCTGTAACCAGGAATTTCATGCCCACTCCTTAAATAACCGGTTTAATCGAGGCGCCACGGCCAATCGCGTAGTAGGTAAAGCCGCGATTCTCCAAACGCTCCGGATCGTACAGGTTACGTCCATCGAAGATCACCGGCTGCTTCAGTTCACTTTTGATCACGTCGAAGTCCGGTGCGCGGAAATTCTGCCATTCGGTGCAGATCACCAGAGCATCGGCGCCGTGCAGCGCAGCCTCTTTGGTACCCATCAGCTTCAAGTCGTCACGCTGGCCATAGATGCGTTGGACTTCGTTCATTGCTTCCGGGTCGTAGGCTTGAACGGTGGCGCCGGCAGCCCACAGTTGCTCTATCAGCACGCGGCTGGACGCTTCACGCATGTCATCGGTATTCGGCTTGAATGCCAGGCCCCACAGCGCGAAGATTTTGCCCTTCAGATCGCTGCCGAAGTAGTCTTTGATAAAGCTGTTCAGCTTGTCTTTCTGTTGGTAGTTGACCTGCTCAACCGCCTGCAGCAGCTTCGGTTGGTAACCGATCTGCTCCGCCGTGCGGATCAACGCCTGGACATCTTTCGGGAAGCAAGAACCACCGTAGCCACAGCCAGGGTAGATGAAGTGATAACCGATGCGTGAGTCGGAACCGATGCCCTGACGCACTTTCTCAATGTCCGCCCCCAGCATTTCCGCCAGGTTGGACATTTCGTTCATAAAGCTGATCTTGGTCGCCAGCATGCAGTTGGCAGCATACTTGGTCAGCTCTGCGCTACGGATATCCATCATGATCATACGATCGTGATTGCGGTTAAACGGCTCGTACAGCTCGCGAATAGGTTCGATCACATCTTTATTATCGGTACCGATAACGATGCGCTCCGGGCGCATACAGTCTGCTACCGCGGCACCTTCCTTCAGGAATTCCGGGTTAGACACCACGTCGAACGGCACGCTGCTGCCGCGTTTCGCCAGCGTTTCCGCCATCACCTGACGCACTTTGTCCGCCGTGCCGACCGGAACGGTGGACTTGTCGATCACCACTTTACGATCGGTCATGTGCTCGGCGATGGTGCGCGCAACCGCAGTGACATATTTCAGGTCAGCGGAACCGTCTTCATCCGGCGGCGTACCGACGGCGATGAACTGGATATTCCCGTGCGCCACGCCCGCTTTGGCATCGGTAGTGAAATGCAGACGGCCAGCCTCATAGTTTTGCTGCACCAGCGGCGTCAGGCCCGGTTCAAAAATCGGAATATTTCCTTTTTTCAGGTTTTCGACTTTTCGCTCATCGACGTCAATGCACATAACGTCATGGCCAACTTCAGCCAGCACGGCGGCCTGCACCAGACCCACATAACCAATACCAAAAACTGTTACTTTCATGTGAAAATCCTAGTTTTTCAAATCAAGACGAAAGATCACTCAATTATTTCTTGTCAGCGGCAACAACCTGTTGCAGCCACTGAGAAAATTCTTTACCGAGGCTGGCATGGCGCATGCCGTATTCCACAAATGCCTGCATGTAACCCAGTTTGTTGCCACAATCATGGCTCACGCCTTTCAGGTGATACGCTTCCACCGTTTCCTGCTGCATCAACATTTCGATGCTGTCAGTCAGCTGAATTTCGTCGCCGGCACCTGGAGGCGTTTTCGCCAACAGCGGCCAAATATCGGCGGACAGCACGTAACGACCGACAATCGCCAGGTTGGAAGGCGCTTTATCCGGCGACGGCTTCTCGACCACGCTGACCATCGGCGCGCTTTCGCCAGGTTGCAGATCGACGCCCTTGCAGTCGGCTACGCCGTAGTTTCCGACATCCTTATGCGGCACGGGTTCAACCATGATCTGGCTGACGCCGGTGGCTTCGAAGCGCTGCAGCATGTCGTGCAGGTTGTCTTTTTTCGGATCGGCGCTGTATTCGTCGAGGATCACGTCCGGCAACACCACGGCGACCGGCTCATCGCCCACCATCGGGTAGGCGCACATGATAGCGTGCCCCAGGCCTTTGGCATTCCCCTGGCGGACTTGCATCACGGTAACGCCTTTCGGGCAGATCGACTGTACTTCATCCAGCAATTGGCGCTTGACGCGTTTTTCCAGCATCGCTTCCAGTTCGAAACTGGTATCAAAATGGTTTTCGATCGAGTTTTTGGAGGAGTGAGTGACCAGCACAATCTCGTTAATCCCTGCCGCAATGCACTCATTGACGACGTATTGGATCAGCGGTTTATCAACCAGCGGCAGCATTTCTTTTGGAATGGCTTTGGTGGCCGGTAACATCCGCGTACCCAAGCCTGCAACCGGGATCACGGCTTTTCTGACTTTGCGATTTACAGCAGGCATTATTTCCTCTCTTAAAGCTAAAACGCTCATTTTATGAGCTTGGGCTCGATATAAAAAAACCTTCGGAGTATACCAGCTTATGCGCGCCGAGCATTAGCCAGAACACAAATAGAAAACATTTAGGACTATTACCCGTTCTGATAATCGGGAGAATAAATAAACGGTTTAATTACCGATAAGTGAATAGCTTGAGATCTCGCCGCTCGGCGCCCGTTATTCAGCGCTCAGCATCAGCCGCAATCGGCCCCCGCTGCCCCACACCTGACATTGCCAGGCGGTGCAACGTTGACTGATCTGGTTCATATAGGTAGCCCCCAGCGTCCCCAGCGGTACGCCGTTGCTCAGCTGAATTTGATTATCCCCGGTATTGACGTTGGCATGCAGCCCGGCGGACACCAGAATCAGGTTCTTATTTTCGGCGTGGTAATATCCCAGCAACAGAGGGAATTGGCCATCTAATTTCCCCTGCCGCAATAATTGATTAACCTGCTTTAACAATGCTGACATTTGCGGCAGACGATGTTGTTGATTAGCCAGATGGTCTTGCAGCAACCCATTAAATAATGCGCGCAACAGCAATGCCGCCAATACGCCATTATCGCCGGCGCGCGTGACGTCCAGGCAATAGAATGCCAGGTCTTTTTCTGACAACGCGGCAATATCCAGCACCAGACCGGGATTTTCGCCCGTGGTTAACTGCCGATAGTTGATCCGGCAATGTGCAATGGTCTGCTGTACCGGCGGTTGCAGTTGTTTAAGCAGTTTGACGGCTTCGGAAGGGTTTTTGCTCAGCGCATCCCAATCCTGAAACAGCTCAACCTCTTCAATCGCCTGAGAGGTGAACATATTGGGGTATAAACACGCCAGCACCGCTTCACGCAGGCGATTGAGATCGGTCAGGGGCTTCAGCAGGACATCCTGTACGCCCAAGCGCAACACCTTGGCAATGTCGGCCATCTTGTCGGTGGCCGAGATCACCAGCACCGGGATCTGCCCCCCCTGTAAACGCAGGTGCTCAACGAATTCGATACCGCCCATTTCCGGCATCGCGAGATCGCACAGAATCAGATCGGGCTTGAAGTCATCGACGGCACTCAGCGCCTGCAAACCGTTGGTCGCCTCGCCGGTTTCAGCGCCCAGCGAGGTCAAATAACCGACCAGCACGGAACGAAAAACCTGTTCGTCCTCAACGATCAAGATGCGTTTGTGAGTGAGTGGTAATGCCATCAGCCGAGCCTCGTCCCTTTCCATAGTGTAATAGTGGCTCAAAAAGGTCACTTATGCTCGTCTGAATCAGACCGACCGCGCATTGCCAACCAAGAACCGAGAATTATCTATTTTTTATCAACGGCAACAACCGATCCAGTTGTTTTTCCACCGCCAGTAACCCTGCCTCGATCGCTTCATCGGCGCGGTGGAAATCCAGCGTCGAGATTTGCGGGCAAAAAGGTTGGATCAGCACGTCCGGCGGATCGCTCGCCATCCGGTTACGCTTCAGGCGATTTTCCAGCATCTGAATCGAGGTGCCCATAATCTCCATCGCCGTCGGCGCCGTCGTCGGTTTACGCTGTCGCATTCTGCCGACGCGCGCTCTCAGACGCCCGCGCCAGGTATCGGCAGGCGCATCGTCCGAACTTTCGTCCTCAATGCGTACCGAGAACAAATCCTGCTGCATCAGGTGCGCGTCATGCTGCAGATCGACCGCGATGACGATATCGGCACCCAGCGCCCGGCAAAGGGACACCGGCACCGGATTGACCACCGCGCCGTCCACCAGCCAATAGCCGTCGGCCCACACCGGCGCCAGCAGGCCAGGCATGCTGCAGGAAGCGCGCACCGCCTGATGAATATCGCCTTCGGTCAGCCACAGTTCGCGGCCGGTGCTGAGATTGGTCGTCACGGCGCCGAACTTCAGCGCGCATTCGGCAATATCGTTGATCTTCAATAGCTGTCCGACGGCGTTAAACACCCGATCGCCGCGCAACAAGCCACCACGCTGCCAGGAAAAGTCCATCAGACGAATCACGTCCCAATAGCTGAACGACCGCACCCACTGCTCCATCGCCGGCAGGCGATGGCTGGCGAACGCCGCGCCCACTAACGCACCGACAGAGCAGCCGGCAACGATATCGACCTCAATTCCCAGTTTCTTTAACGCATTGATCACGCCGATGTGCGCCCAGCCTTTAGCCGAGCCAGCTCCCAGCGCCAGTCCGATCTTGATTTGCCGCATAGCGCCATCCTCTCGGTAACAGGGGGTATCTGCTTTCAGGGTAGATTGTCACTGACGAATATTGTTAGGTAACATATGCGCTAAATTCATTTTCTGCCTCGTCTTCTCAGGAGTTATTTTGCCCGAATCATGCCCATGCGGCAGCGGACTGGCGTATAACGCATGCTGTGCCCCTTTTATCAGCGGCAATCAACCGGCGCCGACACCCGGCCAGCTGATGCGTTCACGCTTCACCGCCTACGTGAATCATAACGTCGATTATCTGATCGCTACCTGGCACCCCGACTGCGGCGCCGAAGCCTGGCGCAATGCGATCGTCGACAGCTTTAAAAATACCGAATGGCTGGGCCTGACGATCGTGGAAGAGAAAGCCGGCCATGAGCCGGACGAAGGCTTCGTCGAATTCATCGCCCGTTTTACCGATGGCGAAAGCGGCGAACCGCAGGCGATGCATGAGCGCTCGCGCTTCCTTCGTCGCGATCAACGTTGGTATTATATCGACGGCACCAAGCCCCAGCCCGGCAGAAATGCAATTTGTCCCTGTGGCTCAGGGAAAAAATACAAGAAGTGCTGCGGGCGCTAGCCGGCCGGCGCTTCACGTTTACGCCTGCGCAGACAGGCCGTTCAGTATCAGACAGGATCCTCAAACCCATGCCACACCAAAATGTACAACGGAAAGTGTTACGCACCATCTGCCCGGACGCCAAAGGGCTGATCGCCAAGATCACCAACATCTGTTACAAGCACGAACTCAATATCGTTCAGAATAATGAGTTCGTCGATCACCGCACCGGGCGTTTCTTCATGCGTACCGAGCTGGAAGGCATTTTCAACGACAACACGCTGCTGGCCGATCTGGACAGCGCGCTGCCGGAAGGTTCGCTGCGCGAGCTGCACAGCACCGGGCGCCGTCGCATCGTGGTGCTGGTCACCAAAGAGGCCCACTGCCTGGGCGATCTGTTGATGAAAAGCGCCTATGGCGGCCTCGACGTTGAAATCGCCGCCGTGATCGGCAACCACGACACGCTGCAATCGCTCGTGGAACGTTTCGATATTCCTTTCCATCTGGTGAGCCACGAAGGCTTGACGCGTGAACAGCACGACCGCGAAATGACGGCCCAGATCGATCAATATCAGCCGGATTACGTGGTGCTGGCCAAATATATGCGCGTGCTGACCCCGGCCTTCGTGCAGCATTATCCGAATCAGGTGATCAACATTCACCATTCGTTCCTGCCGGCGTTTATCGGCGCGCGCCCTTACCACCAGGCCTATGAGCGCGGGGTAAAAATCATCGGCGCCACCGCCCACTACGTTAACGACAATCTCGACGAAGGCCCGATCATCATGCAGGACGTGATCCACGTCGATCACACCTATTCCGCCGAGGATATGATGCGCGCCGGGCGCGACGTAGAGAAAAATGTGCTCAGCCGCGCGCTGTATCAGGTGTTGGCACAGCGCGTCTTCGTCTACGGCAACCGCACCGTTATTCTGTAATCGTTCAATAAATCGGTGCATTTCGTTCAGGGATGCACCGTCAAGAATAAAAAAACGGCAAACGATTCATTTTCTGCATTTCAATGCTTTACACATCCGCTTCATTTGATATGATGCGCCCCGCTTACCGAGACAGCGCTCTCGCAAGCAAGGCCAGTTAAATAGCCATGTAATATGGTGGGGTTCCCGAGCGGCCAAAGGGAGCAGACTGTAAATCTGCCGTCACTGACTTCGAAGGTTCGAATCCTTCCCCCACCACCATCTTTTCATTGCTGATACGCATTGGGTTAAAGCTAATCAGAAAGGGAAGGATAACGTGCTTTAGCGCGGCCCGAAGGGTGAGGAACGAAGTGACGAATAATCCTTCCCCCACCACCATCTTTTCTCCGCCAGGAGCGAAGAAGCAGTAAAGAAGCCGGCCAGGTTTCTTCCGGATAAAACCGGAGCAACAATTAGTAAATCCATGAATATCATGGTGGGGTTCCCGAGCGGCCAAAGGGAGCAGACTGTAAATCTGCCGTCACAGACTTCGAAGGTTCGAATCCTTCCCCCACCACCATCTCTTGCAAAAACTCCCTAAACCGACTTAAAGCACACCGCATCCATATTGCTCCGCACTGGGGAAGGATGAGAAGCTTCGACCAAGGTTCGAGTCTCACGCAGTGAGACAACGCGCTTCAGCGCGGCCCGCAGGGTGAGGCGCGCAGCGACAAATCATCCTTCCCCCACCACCATCTCTTGCAAAAACTCCCTAAACCGACTTAAAGCACACCGCATCCATAATGCTCCGCACCGGGGAAGGATGAGAAGCTTCGACCAAGGTTCGAGTCTCACGCAGTGAGACAACGCACTTTAGCGCGGCCCGCAGGGTGAGTCGCACAGCGACGAATCATCCTTCCCCCACCACCATCTCTTGCAGAACATTCCCAAATCGACTTAAAGCACATCCCCCCAATGCTCTGGTATCAATAAAACTCAATTACCCCCCCTTATTCCCCGCGTTCACCTCGATGTTTTATTTCCTCACTCCCAGCCGTAACTTGAACTCCGGCCGACAATTCGCTATACCACTGGCTTCTTTAGTGCAGTAAGGAACAGGTGGATGCGAAACAATATTTGCGTTTTTTGTGGCGCCAGTGAAGGCGTCAATCCCGCTTATGCCGAGCAGGCTCGTCAACTGGGGCAGCTGCTGGCCGCACAGGGGCGCCGTTTAATCTACGGCGGCGGCAAGAAAGGATTGATGGGGATCGTGGCAGATGCCGTGTTGGCGGCGGGCGGTGAAGCTGTCGGCATTATCCCCGAGCGCCTGGTTGAAGCGGAAACCGCACATCGCGGCCTGACCGAACTGGAAGTGGTGCCTGATATGCATACGCGCAAAGCCCGTATGGCCGCGCTGGCGGACGGTTTTATCGCCCTGCCCGGCGGCATCGGCACGTTGGAAGAGTTGTTTGAAATCTGGACCTGGGGACAAATCGGCTATCACAACAAGCCGGTCGGCCTGCTGAACGTTAACGGCTTCTACCGCCCGCTGAGCCAATTCCTCGAACACGTCGCCGATCAGGGCTTTATGCGCCACGACTATCTCGGCACCCTGCACATCAGTGAATCGGCGCAAACGCTGCTGCAACAGTTTGACGATTATCAACCCAAAAATTACGACCGCTGGGCGAAATAAACCCGCTGCGCAGCCAGCGGCCCTGCCGCTGTCTGCGTTACATTTCCCGCCAAACTCTGCTACTATCACAGCACATTTTTCTCGTGAAAACGGCACCGCTCATGAAGTTTGTCTCTTTTAATATCAATGGACTGCGCGCGCGTCCGCATCAGCTGGCGGCAATTATCGAACAGCACCAGCCCGACGTGATCGGCCTGCAAGAAACGAAAGTTCACGACGACATGTTCCCGCTGGAAGAAGTCAACCAGCACGGCTATCACGTGTTCTATCACGGGCAAAAAGGCCATTACGGCGTAGCGCTGCTGACCAAAGCGGAGCCTCTGGCCGTGCGCCGCGGTTTCCCGACCGATGAAGAAGATGCGCAGCGTCGCATCATCATGGCCGATCTGGCGACGCCGCAGGGCACGCTGACGGTGATCAACGGCTACTTCCCGCAAGGTGAAAGCCGCGACCACCCGATCAAATTCCCGGCTAAAACACGCTTTTATCAGGATTTGCAAAACTACCTGGAGCAGCAGCTGTCGGCGGAATCCCCGGTGTTGATCATGGGTGACATGAACATCAGCCCGAGCGATTATGACATTGGCATCGGCGAAGACAGCCGTAAACGCTGGCTGCGCACCGGCAAGTGTTCCTTCCTGCCGGAAGAGCGCGAATGGATGGACCGCCTGCTGAACTGGGGCCTGGTAGACACCTATCGCCACGCCAACCCGGGGCGCAACGACGAATTCTCGTGGTTCGACTACCGTTCCAAAGGGTTCGACGACAACCGCGGTCTGCGTATCGATCTGCTGCTGGCCAGCACCCCGCTGGCTTCGCGCTGCATCGCCACCGGCATCGATTATCAAACCCGCGGTATGGAAAAACCTTCCGACCATGCGCCGGTCTGGGCGGAGTTTACGCTGTAACCCCATCACCCCGGCGCTCGCCGGGGTTTTACTCTGTGAAGCCAATGAAAATTATCGACGTGGTAGCCGCTATTCTGGAACAGAACGGCCACATTTTACTGGCCCAGCGCGGCACAGGCAGCGATCAGGCCGGTCTGTGGGAGTTTCCCGGCGGCAAGGTTGAAACGGGCGAAAGCCAGCCAGAAGCGCTGGCGCGCGAGCTGGATGAAGAATTGGGAATTTGCGCCCGTATCGGCGACTATGTGGGCAGCAATCAGTGGCAGCAAGGCGAACGCATCATCCGCCTGCACGCCTGGCAAGTCACGGCGTTCTCCGGTGAACTGCAACAGCGCTGCCACTCGGCGTTGGTCTGGGTTACGCCGCAGCAGGCGCAGGAATACGCCCTGGCGCCCGCCGACGTTCCACTGCTGGCGGACTATATCGCCGCGCAAAGCGGTGCACGCTGAGCGCGGCGACAGGTTACATCGTCACTTCTTCAATCGCACCCAAATCAAGGGGTTGGTGCCGATGGTGTTAGGCTCACGCACGCACTGCAGCACTTCCCCTTCCACTTTAAGCACCGCGCCCTCGGAATAGTTTTGATTCTGGTAGACGCAACAGCGGTTGCAGGGCTGTGCCGGCGGTGGGTTGACGCCGCTTTTGGCCGTGCCCCAAATCTCCGGCGAAACCGGTAACACCACGTCCACATCGCCGCGATTGGCGACTGCCAGGCCGGAAAACATCAGGGCAGCGGCAGCCAATCCCCCACTGAGTCCACGCTTCATTCACTCTTCTCCTGCGCCTTGCCGGCGCTTTTCCTGCGTTTTTTGCCTCCGCTGGAGGGCGGCGGCGGCAATCCACGAAACGCCATGCTCGCCCGGCTCTGCTTAGCCTGATAAATCAGCTCTTGCAGCGTGCCGACCAACGGCTGCATAAAGTCCTGATAGCGGCAGGATTTCTCGCTGATTTGCGTCAGCGTGGCTTCCCAGTTGGCCGTCATATCAGGGCGCGCAGCAAGATCCGGCAGCGAGTGAATCAACGCGCGCCCGGTTTCGCTGGAGTGAATATAGCGTCCCTTCTTGTACAGAAACGCCCGCTTGAACAGCAATTCGATGATCCCCGCTCGCGTCGCTTCCGTTCCTAAACCATCGGTCGCCCGCAGGATTTTCTTTAACGCTTTATCTTGTACGAATCGCGCGATGCCGGTCATTGCCGACAGCAGGCTGGCGTCGGTAAACGGCCGCGGCGGCTGCGTCTGGCGCTCCACCACTTCACCGCGCTCGCACAGCAGCTCATCGCCTTTGTCCACCACCGGCAGCGGTGCACCTTCGTTTTCCTCATCGCGCTCCTTGCTGCCCAGCAGCGTGCGCCAGCCGGCTTCCGCCAGGAAACGCGCCTTGGCGATGAATTTGCCGCCGGCGATATCCAGCTCGATCACGCATTTGCGGAACACCGCATCCGGACAAAACTGCATCAGGTACTGGCGCGCCACCAGCCCATACACGTTCCGTTCATCCTGCGTCAAATTGACCTTGCCGGCGCGGGCGGTGGGAATGATGGCATGGTGCGCATCGACCTTTTTGTCGTCCCAGCAGCGGTTGCGGCGATCGCTGTCGATCACCGGCTGCGGATACAGCTCGGGTTGGTGCACGCTGATGGCGTTCAGCACCGCGTGGCGGCCGGCAAAATGCTCTTCCGGCAGATAGCGGCAGTCGGAACGCGGATAGGTGATCAATTTGTGGGTTTCGTACAGCCGCTGGCAAACGTCCAGCACCTGTTGCGCGCTGAGGTTGTAGCGCCGGGCCGCCTCGATTTGCAGCGTGGAAAGCGAGAACGGCAGCGGTGCGGTATCTGATTCCCGTTTATCATTATAGGCCGTGACCAGGGCCGGCTGGCCCTCGATGCGCTTGACCACGTGTTCCGCCAACGGCCGGTGCAGCAAACGCCCTTCTTCATCCTGATAAGGTTCACAGGAGTCGCTGGGTTGCCACAGCGCCACAAAGCGCTCTTCTTTCGGCGTGACGATGTGCGCCTTAACCTCAAAGAAGTCTTTTGGCACGAAGTTTTCGATCTCTTCGTCGCGACGCACCACCAATCCGAGCACCGGCGTCTGCACCCTGCCCACCGACAGCACGCCGTCGTAACCGGCGTTGCGGCCCAACAGCGTATAGGCGCGGGTCATATTGATGCCGTACAGCCAGTCGGCGCGCGAACGCGCCAGCGCGGACACGCACAGCGGGATAAAGTCTCGGTTGTCGCGCAGGCGCTCGACCGCACGCTCCACCGCCTGCGGGTTGAGATCGTTGATCAGACAGCGGCGCACGTTCTGGCGCTTCTCCGCCGTCAAATCCAGGTAGTCCAGCACCTCATCCACCAGCAGTTGCCCTTCGCGATCCGGGTCACCGGCGTGAACCACTTCATCGGCTTCGAGCAGCAGCTTTTTAATCGCGTTGAGCTGTTTGCTGACCGAAGGCCGCGGCTGCAAGCGCCATTTTTCGGGGATGATCGGCAGATCCGCCAACGACCAGCGCGCATAGCGGCTGTCATAGGCGTCAGGCTGAGCCTGCTCCAACAGGTGGCCGACGCACCAGGTCACCACGTCGTTGTTGCCACAGGCGATATAGCCGTCGCCACGGCGATGCGGCTTGGGCAAGACGTCGGCAATGGCGCGCGCCAAACTCGGTTTCTCGGCTATGAACAGTCGCATTAATCACCGTTTTTCTGGCTGAACGTCATCAAGAATTCTCTTACTTCTGCATAGTTCCCACGGAAGACGATCCGCTGGGCTTTCTTTTCCAACTGATAGCAATACATCGGATCGTAGTACTGCTGCAACAGAGGCGCCAACCATTCGCGGTGCGCGTCGCCCTGGCCGCTGAGGCGCTGAGCCCGCAGCGCCGCCTCCAACCGCTGCGTCAGCTGCTGGAAGCGCTCCAGGCCCAAACGGCGGCGGATGGCGAACAGACCGTGATGCAGATAGTCATCGTACTGCTGCCAGCCTTCTTCCACGCCATAGGCCTGTTCAAACTGTTCGCTCATGCCGTCGATGTATTCGGCCTGCAGGCGCGCCAAGCGAATGTCGAACGGATCGTCGATCACCGCCACCGGCGCCTGCTGCATGCCGTTGAACAACGGCAGCGGCAGATTGTTGCTGCCGATGATCCGCCCTTCGTCCTCCAGCACCCAACGGCGGCTGCCACCATGCTGTTTTTTCAGCAATAACACAGCCAGACGATTCTCAAAATCTATCTGCGAGCTCTGTCCCGACAGCGTTCGGCCAAAAGATGAACCGCGATGGCGCGCCGCGCCTTCCAGATCGACGCCGTCGGCCAATTCGTTGACCAGCAGCGTCTTGCCGCTGCCGGTATTGCCGCCCACCAGGACCATCGGCAATGCCGCGCTTTGCGTCAGTACACCGAGCAGATAATTACGCAGTGCCTTATAACCGCCAGTGATACGCGGGTAATCCACACCGGCCTCATGCAGCCATTGCTGCACCAGCTGCGAGCGCAGCCCGCCGCGGAAGCAATAAATATAGCCTGCGGGCCGCTCTGCGCAGGCCGCCAGCCAGGCGGCGGTACGCTGTTCGCGCAGTTTGCCGTTCACCAGACTGTGGCCAAGCGCGATCGCCGCTTGTTGACCATGCTGTTTATAGCAGGTACCGACCGCCTGCCGCTCGCTGTCGATCATCAGCGGCAAATTCACCGCCTGTGCAAAGGCGCCCTGCTGAAACTCAATCGGCGCGCGCACGTCAATCAGCGGCACGTCCTGCAAAAAAATGCGTTGATAATCGGCGCAGTCCGGTCTTCCTGGCATGTTGGACACTACACGACCTCGATTAGCGGCTTACCGGCTGATGCCACATGCAGCTCACCGATGGCCTCAAGCGTGATACCGTGCTGCTTGGCAATCGCCAGCACCTGCGCCTCCGACTCAGGCAATACCGCCAACAGCAAGCCGCCGGAGGTTTGCGGATCGCACAGCAGCTGGCGCTGCAAATCGCTCATCTCGCCCACCAGATGGCCATAGCTATCGAAGTTGCGCCCGGTGCCGCCCGGCACACAGCCTTCGGCAATATACGCCTCGACGTCCGGCAGCTTCGGCACCCGATCGAACCAGACCGTCGCCTGCAGACCGGAGCCCTGGCACACCTCGCTCAGGTGACCCAGCAGGCCAAAGCCGGTGATATCGGTCATCGCCGTGACGCCCGCCACCTCGGCAAAGTCGGCGCCCGGCTTGTTCAGGCGGCACATCACTTCCGTCGCCAGGCCCTGATGCTCAGGGCGCAGCTTGCTTTGCTTCTCGGCGGTCGTCAGCACGCCGATGCCCAGCGGTTTGGTCAGATAGAGTTTCGCACCGGCCTGTGCGGCGCTGTTTTTCTTCACCCGCTCGGTATTGACCACGCCGGTCACCGCCAGGCCGAAAATTGGTTCCGGCGCATCGATGGAATGGCCACCGGCCAGCGCGATGCCCGCCTGCTGGCAGGCGAAACGCCCGCCGTCGATCACCTGCTGCGCCACCTCCGGTGGCAGTTTGGCGATCGGCCAGCCAAGAATGGCGATCGCCATGATCGGTTTGCCGCCCATGGCGTACACGTCGCTGATGGCGTTTGCGGCCGCAATGCGGCCGAAATCGAACGGATCGTCGACGATCGGCATGAAGAAATCGGTGGTGCTGATGATGCCGACGCCGTTGCCGATGTCGTACACCGCCGCGTCGTCGCGGGTTTCATTGCCGACCAGCAGGCGCGGATCGACAAACTTTTCCCGCTCGCTGTGCAAGATGGTTTCGAGAACTTTCGGTGAGATTTTGCAGCCGCAGCCAGCGCCATGGCTGTACTGGGTTAAACGGATCGCTGGCGATGTCATAGTCCACTCCCTTCGGTAACGGCACTCAAGATATCATAGGGTAGCGCTTGCCGAGGGGATTGATAAGAGCGGGCCGCCGATATGCGAACGGCCTGCTCAGAAACCATGCAATTTTGCGGGGTTTGGCGCATTTTCGCCGCGCCCCGCGGGAGAAAACTCAGAAATAGCTGACGAAAGGCGCGCTGTCCGGCGGCGTCACCTTGGTGGCGGCCTTCAGCTGTGGCGTGCCCAGATAGAGGAAACCGACGATCTCATCCTGCTCGCGGCAGCCGAAGGCTTCGCGCACCAGCGCATGCTCGGTCCAGGCGCCGGTGCGCCAGATGCCGTTAAAGCCCTGCGCCAGCGCCGCCATCTGCATCGCCTGCACCGCGCAACCGGCGGAAACCACCTGCTCCCAGCGCGGCACCTTGGTCTCTTCAGTACAGTGGGCGATGACGGTGATGATCAGCGGTGCGCGGAACGGCGCCTTGGTGGCCTTTTCGATCGCCGCTTCGTCCAGTTGATCCTGCTTCGCCGCCGCCTGCAGCAGCTGGCTGAAGCGCTCCAGGCCCTGATTTTCGATCATCACGAAACGCCACGGCTGCAGCGCGCCGTGATCGGGCGCACGCAGGCCCGCGTTGATGATATTTTGACGCACTTCCCCCGCCGGCGCCGGTTCCGCCAGGCGCGAAGCCGAGCGGCGATTCAATAAAAGATCCAGAGCATCCATCGTAAACTCCTGATAACAATTTTCATTCCGGCCACGTTAACATAGCTAAACGACGAGTTACAGCCTCGGCGATAGCGTCTGCGTGCCACGATTTAAAGCTGACATTTACCCGGCCGCTCATTAGGATAGCGGAACATTCTCGACTCTTGTTGGAGAGCACATGCGCACATTGTGGCAAATTATTGCCGGCATTTTCCGGTGGACATGGCGTCTGCTGAATTTTATCAGGGAACTGATCCTTAACCTGTTCCTGGTCTTGCTGATCCTGGTTGGGGTCGGCATCTATCTGTCCTTCCAAAGTTCCTCCACCTCGACGGCCCCGGCGCGCGGCGCGCTGCTGGTCGACTTAAGCGGCGTGGTGGTCGATCAGCCTTCGGTAAACAACCGGGTACGGCAATGGGGCCGCGAGCTGTTGGGCGCCTCCAGCAGCCGCCTGCAGGAAAACTCGCTGTTCGACGTGGTGGACAGCATCCGCAAGGCCAAAGACGACAAAAACATTACCGGCATGGTGTTGCAGCTGAATGACTTCGCCGGCGCCGATCAACCGTCGCTGCGTTATATCGGTAAGGCACTGCGCGAGTTCCGCGACAGCGGCAAGCCGATCTTCGCCATCGGCGACAGCTACAACCAGACGCAATATTTCCTGGCCAGCTACGCCAACAAAATCTACCTGTCGCCGCAGGGCGCGGTCGATCTGCACGGTTTTGCCACCAACAACCTGTATTACAAGTCGTTGCTGGACATGCTTAAAGTCACCACCAATATCTTCCGCGTCGGCACCTATAAATCGGCGGTCGAGCCGCTGATCCGCGACGATATGTCCCCGGCGGCGCGCGAAGCGGACAGCCGCTGGATCGGTGGCCTGTGGCAGAACTATCTGGAGACCGTGGCGGCCAACCGCCAGCTGACGCCGCAGCAGCTGTTCCCGGGCGCTGCCGGCGTGCTGAGCGGCCTGCAGGCGGCCGGTGGCGATACCGCCCGCTATGCGCTGGACAATAAGCTGGTGGACGAGCTGGCCTCACGCACCGCGATCGAAAATCAGCTGGTCAAGGCCTTCGGCTGGGATAAACAGGCGAACGATTTCAACGCCACCAGCATCTACGACTACCAGCCGAAGCCGGACGCCAACCAGGGCGGCAAGATCGCCGTGGTGTTCGCCAACGGCGCCATCATGGACGGCCCGCAGACGCCAGGTAACGTCGGGGGGGATACCACCGCCGCCGAGCTGCGCCAGGCGCGCCTGGATCCGGCCATCAAGGCCGTCGTGTTCCGCGTCAACAGCCCGGGCGGCAGCGTCAGCGCATCCGAAGTGATCCGCTCCGAACTGGCCGCCGTGCGCGCCGCCGGCAAGCCGGTGGTGGTTTCGATGGGCGGCATGGCCGCGTCGGGCGGCTACTGGGTTTCGACGCCGGCCGACTACATCATCGCCAGCCCGAGCACCCTGACCGGCTCCATCGGCATTTTCGGCATCATCAACACCTACGAGAAAACCCTGGATACGCTGGGCGTGCACACCGACGGCGTGGCGACCTCGCCACTGGCCGACATTGCGGTCACCAAGGCATTGCCGCAAGAGTTCTCGCAGATGATGCAGCTGAACATCGAAAACGGGTATAAGAACTTCCTCGATTTGGTCGCCAAATCGCGCAAGATGACCCCGCAGCAGGTTGACCAAATCGCGCAAGGCCACGTCTGGCTCGGCAGCGACGCCAAGGCCAACGGCCTAGTCGATCAATTGGGCGATTTCGACGACGCGGTGAAGAAAGCCGCCGAGCTGGCGAAGCTGCAGCAGTGGCAGCTCGACTGGTTCGTCGATACCCCAAGCCTCAGCGATATGGTGCTCAGCCAGTTCGGCGTTTCCATTCACGCCATGCTGCCGGCGGCGATTCAGGCCATGCTGCCCGCCCCGCTGGCCTCGGTCGCCAACGCGGTGAAAGAACAGCCGGGCTTGTTCAATAACCTGAACGATCCGCAAAACCGTTATGCGATCTGTCTGACCTGCGGAGAAGTCCGCTAACAAATAATTCTGCAGCCCGGCCATCGCCGGGCTTTTTTTCTGCCGCCATGCCCCTATAATTCAGCCCATCTTATCTTTGTTAAAATCATGACCATGCAAAAGAAATCCATTTACGTCGCCTACACTGGCGGCACCATCGGCATGCAGCGTTCCGATCACGGCTATATCCCGGTTTCCGGCCACCTGCAGCGCCAGCTGGCGCTAATGCCCGAATTCCATCGCCCGGAAATGCCGGATTTCACCATTCATGAATATGCGCCATTGATCGACTCTTCGGACATGACGCCGGAAGATTGGCAGCACATCGCCGACGACATCAAACAGAACTACGATCGCTACGACGGCTTCGTGATCCTGCACGGTACCGACACCATGGCGTTCACCGCATCGGCGCTCTCCTTCATGCTGGAAAACCTGGCTAAACCGGTGATCGTCACCGGTTCGCAGATTCCGCTGGCGGAGCTGCGCTCCGATGGCCAGACCAACCTGCTCAACGCGCTGTATCTGGCGGCTAACCATCCGGTGAACGAAGTCAGCCTGTTCTTCAACAACAAGCTGTTCCGCGGCAACCGCACCACCAAAGCGCACGCCGACGGCTTTGACGCCTTCGCCTCCCCGAATCTGCCGCCGCTGCTGGAAGCCGGCATTCACATTCGTCGCCAGCACGGCATCGACAGCCCGGCTTGCAACGGCGCGCTGCGGGTGCACGACATCACGCCGCAGCCGATCGGCGTGGTCACCATCTATCCGGGCATTTCCGGCGCGGTGGTGCGCAACTTCCTGTTGCAACCGGTCAAGGCGCTGATCCTGCGCTCCTACGGCGTCGGTAACGCGCCGCAAAAGGCCGAGCTGATCGACGAGTTGCGTGCGGCCTCCGAACGCGGCATCGTGGTGGTCAACCTGACGCAGTGCATCTCCGGGCGCGTCAATATGGAAGGCTACGCCACCGGTAACGCGCTGGCGCACGCCGGGGTGATCAGCGGTTTCGACATGACGGTGGAAGCCGCCTTGACCAAGCTGCACTACCTGCTGAGCCAGCCGCTGACGCCGGAGCAAATCCGCGCCCTGATGCAGCAAGACCTGCGCGGCGAACTGAGCATCAACGGTTAACCTACTGATCTTTGGAGCGGCGATGAAAACGGCCCTGTTGTTGATCGATCTGCAAAACGATTTCTGCCCCGGCGGCGCGCTGGCGGTCACGGCGGGCGACGCCGTCATCACGGTTGCCAATCAGGCGATCGCCGCCTGTCTGGCGCGTGGCGAGCCGGTCGTGGCCAGCCAGGACTGGCACCCCGCCAATCACCGCAGCTTTGCGGTGAATTCCCATGCGCAGGTCGGCACCCTTGGCGAGCTGGAGGGCCTGCCGCAGGTGTGGTGGCCGGTGCACTGCGTGCAAGGGAGCCACGGTGCCGATTTTCACCCCCGGTTGCAGCGGCAACATATCAATGCCGTTTTTCGCAAAGGGCAGGAGACGGACATCGACAGCTACAGCGCCTTCTTCGATAACGGCCACCGTGCGCAGACCGAACTGCACGGCTGGTTGCAATCGCAGGGCGTCCAGCGGCTGGCAATCATGGGCCTGGCGACCGACTACTGCGTCAAGTTCAGCGTGCTGGATGCGCTGGCTACCGGCTATCCAACGCAGGTGATCGTCGACGGCTGCCGCGGCGTGAATCTGCAGCCGGACGACAGCGAGCGGGCGCTGCAGGACATGGCGCGCGCCGGTGCACAACTGGTTACCCTGTCACAATTCCTCGCCAACTAAATCCTCCGGAGCGCCACCGGCGCCCTCTCTGCGCGGCGGCGAAAATATCGACGCCGCTCACAATACCATCCTTCTTCTTCCCCAACGGCTTGTGACCGGCAGGCGCTTTTGCTGTTATGGCTGCGACGCTTTTGGCGTCAATCGGTTATACGCATCCGGGGCCCGCTGAGCCCGGCTTTATTGTGACCGCCTCTGGCGGTACGGTCGGCCTTGCCGACCCAAGGAGAAAGACATGAAAATAACCCGAAAACTGCTGCCTTTACTGGCGGCGGTGCAGTTGGCTATGGCCGGCGCAGGCACGGCTCAGGCCGCTTATCTCTCCGTCGGCTACTTCAACGGCGGCGGCGACGTCACCGCCGGCCCCGGTGGCGACATCGACAAGCTGGACGTCACGCAAATCACCCACCTCAACTATTCGTTCGGCCTGATCTACAACGGCGAGAAAGACGAAGCCAATGCGGCGCTGAAAGACCCCGCTCGCCGCCACCAGATCTACCTGTCGCCGAAGGTAACGGCCGATCTGCAACGGCTGCCGGTGCTGCGCAAACAGAACCCCGAGCTGAAAGTGCTGCTGTCGGTCGGCGGCTGGGGCGCACGGGGCTTCTCCGCCGCTGCGGCGACTGCGGAAAACCGGGCGATATTCATCCGCTCCGCGCTGCAGGTGATCGCACAGTATCAGCTGGATGGTATCGATCTGGACTGGGAATATCCGGTGAACGGCGCCTGGGGGCTGGTGGAAAGCCAACCGGCAGACCGCGACAACTTCACCCTGCTGCTGAAAGAGCTTCACCAGGCGCTGGGTAAAGGCAAGCTGTTAACCATCGCCGTCGGGGCCAACGTCAAAAGCCCGCAGGAATGGGTCGATGTGAAAAGCATTGCCCCTTACCTCGACTACATCAATCTGATGACCTACGACATGGCTTACGGCACGCAGTATTTCAATGCCAACCTGTACGATTCAAAGCGTTGGCCAACCGTGGCGGCCGCCGACCGTTACAGCGCCGATTTCGTGGTAAAGAATTATCTGGCTGCCGGACTGAAACCGGCAAAGATGAACCTGGGCATCGGTTTCTACGGCCGGGTACCGAAGCGGGCGACCGAGGCGGGCATCGACTGGGACAAGCCGGACGCCGCCAAACATCCGGTGACGCAGCCATACTTCAGCACGCGCGAAACCGCCCTGTTCAACGCGCTGGGGCTGGATCTCGGCAAAGACACCTACTTTAAATACCACGATATCGTCAGCAAATTGCTCAACGATCCGCAGCATCGTTTTCGCGAGCACTGGGATGACGACGCCAAGGTACCTTACCTGACGCTGCAATCCGCCGCAGGCAAACCGCTGTTCGCCATCTCCTACGAGAACCCGCGTTCGGTGGCCATCAAGGCCGAGTACATCAAAAGCCAGGGATTGGGAGGGGCGATGTTCTGGGAGTACGGCGCGGACGATAACAACCGGCTGGCACAGCAGCTGGCGGAATCGCTGGGTATCAAGGGCGAAAAACGGTAAACCGACGGGGCGATGGCGTCATCGCCCCGCTTTAGGGCAACCTTACTGCGGTTTGAGTTTGGCCAGCGGCTCGGCAACGAACTGCTGTTTCAGCTCTTGCTTGCTCTTCATCACGATCTGCCCGTCGGTGCCGATGCTCATGTGCTGCGGATCGACGTTGTTCATCGACTGCCACAGCATCACCGCCTGCAGGCTGTTTTCTTTTTGCTCCGGCGTCAGCGCCACGCCATCCGGCCATTTGCCCAGCTCAACCGCCTGTACCAGGCGCTGGTATATCTCGGGCGTCATCGCCGCAATCAGATCTTTCACGTCCATCAGAGCCCTTCTCGCTTACAGATGAATAATTAGCTGAATCGATTTTGTTGGTTAAATTACCACTTAGCCGGCCGTTTGGTCGCCATTTTCGCCATCGGTGAAACTCAGCGAGGCGGAGTTGACGCAATAGCGGTCGCCGGTCGGCTGCGGGCCATCGGGGAAAACGTGCCCCAGGTGCGCGTCGCAATGACCGCAGCGGATTTCAACACGGTGCATATTATGTGAATTATCATCAAGATAACGGATTGCATCGGCGGAAACCGGCTCATAAAAGCTCGGCCAGCCGCAACCGGAATCGTATTTGGTTTCGGAATAGAACAGCGGCTGGTTACAGCACAGGCAATGGTACACGCCCTCGCGCTTGTTGTGCAGCAATTTGCCGCTGAACGGCGCTTCGGTGCCGCGCTGTTGCGTCACATAACGTTGGATTTCATTCAGTTCCGTGACCGGATGACCGGGGGTTGTCTCTTTAGCCATTTGTGCTTATCTCTGAATGTGGATAATGTCAACGAAAACAATGATTAATAATAACAAAAAATTAACACCGCTGCAGGGGTTTTTGGCCTAAACTGTAGCCCATAAAGGCCACGTCACGATGATATGTGATAGCGATCACACATCTTGCGTATGCTGACTTTATACTTGGCGGCTTGTCCCCATATAACGGATGAGGCCGAGCGCAAATGGACTGTGCAATAAGCGTGCAAAACCACCCTTCCGGTTTGACTTGCCGCAAGAATTGACACGATTCCGCTTGACGCTGGGTAAGGTTTTTGTAATTTTACAACCAACCTTTTATTCACTAACAAATAGCTGGTGGAATATATGACTATCAAAGTAGGTATCAACGGTTTTGGCCGTATCGGTCGCATTGTTTTCCGTGCTGCTCAAGAGCGTTCTGACATCGAGATCGTTGCAATCAACGACCTGTTGGACGCAGAGTACATGGCTTACATGCTGAAGTATGACTCTACTCACGGCCGTTTCAACGGTACGGTAGAAGTTAAAGACGGCCACCTGGTTGTTAACGGCAAAACCATCCGTGTTACCGCAGAGAAAGACCCGGCTAACCTGAAGTGGAACGAAGTGGGTGTTGACGTGGTTGCTGAAGCGACCGGTATCTTCCTGACCGACGAAACCGCACGTAAACACATCACCGCTGGCGCTAAAAAAGTCGTTCTGACTGGCCCATCCAAAGATGCGACCCCAATGTTCGTGCGTGGCGCCAACTTTGACAAATATGCCGGCCAGGACATCGTGTCCAACGCCTCTTGCACCACCAACTGCCTGGCGCCACTGGCTAAAGTCATCAACGACAACTTCGGTATCGTTGAAGGCCTGATGACCACCGTTCACGCGACTACCGCCACTCAGAAAACCGTTGATGGCCCGTCCCACAAAGACTGGCGCGGCGGCCGCGGCGCATCCCAGAACATCATCCCTTCTTCTACCGGCGCAGCGAAAGCGGTTGGCGTTGTTCTGCCAGAGCTGAAAGGCAAACTGACCGGTATGGCGTTCCGCGTACCGACGCCTAACGTATCCGTTGTTGACCTGACCGTGCGTCTGGAAAAAGCGGCTACCTACGAAGAAATCAAGAAAGCCATCAAAGATGCCGCTGAAGGTTCTATGAAAGGCGTTCTGGGCTACGTTGAAGACGACGTGGTTTCCACCGATTTCAACGGCGAAGTGCTGACTTCCGTGTTCGATGCCAAAGCCGGTATCGCACTGAACGACAACTTCGTGAAACTGGTTTCCTGGTACGACAACGAAACCGGTTATTCCAACAAGGTTCTGGACCTGATCGCTCACATCTCCAAGTAATGGCATGATGTTAAGCTGATAATGAGGGCGACATTTTTGTCGCCCTTTTTTATTTGTCTCTCCGGCAAACATTAAGGTAATGAAATGAACGAGAAAATTTTCACCCTGCCCGTTTCCGAACAGATTTCGCCTTACATCAGCCAGCGTCAACTCGATGAGCTGGGCGTGGTTGTGGTGTCGCACCCGAAAGTGCGCGCGGCCGTCGCGCTGCAAGGCGCCCATTTGCTGGCCTGGCAGCCCAGCGGTGAGCAGCCGGTGATTTGGCTCAGCAGCAATACCCCCTTCGCCAAAGGCAAGGCCATCCGCGGCGGCGTGCCGATCTGCTGGCCGTGGTTCGGCCCGGTAGCCCAACCCTCCCACGGTTTTGCCCGTAATCAGCCCTGGAGCCTGACGGCGCACGATGAAGATGACAACGGCGTCATCCTGACCTTTACCCTGAAAGACAATGAGCAGACCCGCAAACTGTGGCCGCACGCCTTCACGCTGATTGCCCGCTTCAAGCTGGGTGTGGAGTGCGAGATCGAGTTGGAATCGCACGGCGATTATCAGGCTACGGCGGCGCTGCACAGCTACTTCCAGGTCGGCGACATCGATCGGGTCAGCGTGGCGGGCCTGGGCGAGCCTTATATCGACAAGGTGGCGGGCGGCGCTGAGGCGCGCCAGGCGGGCGAAGTGACCTTCGTCGGCCAAACCGATCGCGTCTACACCCGCCCGGAGGCCTTCAGCCAGATCCGCGATCCGGCGCTCGCGCGCACCATCGAGGTTCACCACCATCATATGAGTGACGTTATCGCCTGGAACCCGGGCGTAGAGCTCTCCTGCAGCATGGGGGATATGCCGAACGACGGTTACAAGACCATGGTCTGCGTAGAGACCGGGCGCGTCAGTAAACCGCTGGTCGCCGCCGGCGAACAACCGGCTCGTTTGGGTGTGACCTTCCGCAGCCGTAAGAAAGCCTGAAAAGCCGTGCGCGGCAGCGCACCACAGATGTGCAAAAGGGGCGCCAGCGCCCCTTTTTGATGCACGCCATGCACGATGATCGTGCAATGCGTGATTAGAAGGTGTAGCTCACACCCGTCATCAGCAAACCGGTGTAGGATTTATCCACCATCGGACTGTCTTTCACTTCATCAGACAACTTCACATAGCGGCCGACGAAGAAGGCATTCCAGCTTTTGTTGATCTGGTAATTGGCGCTCAGCTCGAGATAAGGCGCCCAGCTATCGCCTGGGGTGTAGCTGTCAAGGCCGCTGCGGCGCGATTCATTGGCGCTGACGCCATAGTAATATTTGTTCTGGTTCTTGCTGTTCCACATCACGCCCACGCCTGGGACCAGCGTCAGCGCGTCCAGATCAAACTTGTACAGGTAAGCCACATCGCCCACCAGACCGTTGCTGTTGTTCAGCGTGTCGCCGGTGAAGGTGGTGCGGAGGGTGCCCCACTCGGCGTTGTGCGAGTAGGCCAGGCCGGCCATCAGCGTGCCGCGGCGCTTGTCGAGACGCTTCATGCGATCGTCGTCGCTGTCGCCCGGACGATAGCCCCATGGCGTGTAGTAACCCATGATGCTCAGCTGGTTTTCTTGATCCTTCCACAGGTAGTAACCGGCGGTCAGAGTACGGAAGTAGAAGTCGTCACCTTCATAGTCGATAACGGGCACCGGATAAACGCGGTCCTGATAACCACGATACGCGTCCGGGCTAACCAGCGCGGCAGCGCCGAGTGACCAGGTTCCCGCCTGAGCACTTTGCGCACAAACCATTGCGGAAGCGATAATTGCTAGCGTTTTGAGTTTTGAAATCTTCACTGGTTCTTTTTCCATAAATTACAGGGTTAATAGCTGCAACAGTTTATGTGAAAATTTAGTTACGCGCCTAATCTTTACAATAGAAAACGACCAAGATCGAATAACTTATAGCGGAATTATGAATTAATCATGGCGGAACGGTGACGTTTCATCCCGCAGGCCGCGCCAGACAAGGCATTTGGCTCACACGGTAATAACTGAGTCATTGATATGACTTAAAAAAAGCTTTTTCTGCGGCAGGAAATTTTCCGGCAAGCAAACTAAGCTTAAATCAGAAGGTGAATTTATCCTGGGCCCAGTGGCATACAGCGCAACTCGCGATAATAAGCGCACCAAGTTGGCATACGGGTTGCTGTACTCAGGCGTATTCTCATCTTTCGGGAGCCAGAACACTATCACACGCTCTCTTTAACCTGTGCTAATAACGAAAGGACGGGCATCATGAACATATTTGACCACTATCGCCAGCGCTACGAAGCTGCCAAGGACGAAGAGTTCACACTGCAGGAATTTCTTACCATTTGCCGGCAAGATCGCAGTGCCTATGCCAACGCGGCCGAACGTCTGCTGATGGCTATCGGTGAACCTGTGATGGTCGACACTGCGCTAGAATCACGCCTGTCGCGCCTGTTCTCCAACCGCGTGATCGCACGCTATCCGGCCTTCGAAGAATTCTACGGCATGGAAGAGGCCATCGAACAGATCGTCTCTTACCTGAAACACGCCGCCCAGGGCCTGGAAGAGAAGAAACAGATCCTGTACCTGCTCGGCCCGGTGGGCGGCGGTAAATCCTCGCTGGCGGAACGCCTGAAGGCGCTGATGCAGCGCGTGCCCATCTATACCCTCAGCGCCAACGGCGAACGCAGCCCGGTCAACGATCATCCGCTGTGCCTGTTCAATCCGCAGGAAGATGCCTCGATCCTGGAAAAAGAGTTCAACATCCCCAGTCGCTATCTCGGCACCATCATGTCGCCGTGGGCGGCCAAGCGCCTGCATGAGTTCGGCGGCGACATCACCAAGTTTAAAGTCGTGAAAGTGCGCCCTTCCATTCTGGAACAGATCGCCATCGCCAAAACCGAACCGGGCGACGAGAACAACCAGGACATCTCTGCGCTGGTCGGTAAAGTGGATATCCGTAAACTGGAGAACCACGCGCAGAACGATCCGGACGCCTACGGGTACTCCGGTGCCCTGTGCCGCGCCAACCAGGGGATAATGGAATTCGTCGAGATGTTCAAAGCACCGATCAAGGTGCTGCACCCGCTGCTGACGGCGACCCAGGAAGGTAACTACAACGGCACCGAGGGCATCTCCGCCCTGCCGTTCAACGGCATTATTCTGGCGCACTCCAACGAATCCGAATGGGTGACCTTCCGTAACAACAAGAACAACGAAGCGTTCCTCGACCGCGTGTACATCGTCAAGGTGCCTTACTGCCTCCGCGTGTCGGAAGAGATCAAGATTTACGACAAACTGCTGGACCACAGCGAGCTGACCCACGCGCCCTGCGCGCCGGGCACCCTGGAGACGCTGGCGCGGTTTAGCGTGCTGTCGCGGCTGAAAGAGCCGGAAAACTCGAGCATTTACTCGAAAATGCGCGTGTACGACGGCGAAAGCCTCAAGGATACCGATCCGAAGGCCAAGTCCTATCAGGAGTACCGCGACTACGCTGGGGTTGACGAAGGCATGAACGGCCTCTCTACCCGTTTCGCCTTTAAAATTCTCTCGCGAGTGTTTAACTTCGATCACGCCGAGGTGGCGGCTAACCCGGTGCACCTGTTCTATGTGCTGGAACAGCAGATCGAACGCGAACAGTTCCCGCAGGATTTGGCCGAGAAATACCTGGAGCACCTGAAAGGCTACCTGATCCCGAAATACGCCGAGTTTATCGGCAAGGAGATCCAGACCGCCTATCTGGAATCCTACTCGGAATACGGACAGAACATTTTCGATCGCTACGTGACCTACGCGGACTTCTGGATTCAGGATCAGGAGTATCGCGATCCCGATACAGGTCAGCTGTTCGACCGTGAGTCCCTGAACGCCGAGCTGGAGAAAATTGAAAAGCCGGCCGGGATCAGCAATCCGAAAGATTTCCGTAACGAAATCGTGAACTTCGTGCTGCGTGCCCGCGCCAATAACAACGGCCGTAACCCGAACTGGACCAGCTACGAGAAGCTGCGCACCGTGATCGAGAAGAAAATGTTCTCCAATACCGAAGAGCTGTTGCCGGTGATTTCGTTCAACGCCAAAACCTCGACGGACGAGCAGAAAAAACACGACGACTTCGTCGACCGTATGATGGAGAAAGGCTATACCCGTAAGCAGGTGCGCCTGCTGTGTGAATGGTATCTGCGGGTCAGAAAATCCTCATAACGCCTCAGGTAAGCGGCATTATCAGGGCCATGTCCACCGTCATGGACGTTGCAGCGCAGCCCACGGAGGGGCGGCACATTGCGCTGCAGCGACCGGGACATGAAGAGTTGGCAACGTCGTTTGGGGGAAGTATGGCCTATTTCATTGACCGACGGCTGAACGGCAAAAACAAGAGCATGGTGAACCGCCAGCGCTTCTTGCGTCGTTACAAGTCGCAAATCAAACAGTCGATTGCCGAAGCCATCAACAAGCGTTCGGTCACCGACGTAGACAGCGGGGAATCGGTCTCCATCCCCACTGACGATATCAACGAACCGATGTTTCATCAGGGGCGCGGCGGCACGCGCCATCGGGTGCATCCGGGCAACGACCACTTCGTGCAGAACGATCGCGTTGAGCGGCCTCAGGGCGGATCAGGCGGTGGCGGCGGCCAGGGCAACGCCAGCCAGGACGGTGAAGGCCAGGATGAGTTCGTCTTCCAGATTTCCAAAGACGAGTATCTCGATCTTTTGTTCGAAGATCTTGCCCTGCCCAACCTGAAAAAGAACCAGTACAAGCAGTTGACCGAGTTCAAAACCCACCGCGCAGGCTATACCGCCAACGGTGTGCCGGCCAACATCAGCGTCGTGCGATCGCTGCAAAACTCGCTGGCGCGGCGTACCGCCATGACCGCCGGGAAAAGGCGCGCGTTGCACGAACTGGAAGACGAGTTGAACCAGCTGGAAAACACTGAACCGGTGCAGTTGCTGGAAGAGGAGCGGTTGCGCAAGGAGATTGCCGAACTGCGCAAGAAAATCGAAAGCGTGCCGTTCATCGACACCTTCGATCTGCGCTACAAAAACTATGAGCGCCGGCCGGAACCCTCCAGCCAGGCGGTGATGTTCTGCCTGATGGACGTGTCCGGCTCGATGGATCAGGCGACCAAAGATATGGCCAAACGTTTTTACATTCTGCTTTATCTGTTCCTGAGCCGTACCTACAAAAACGTCGAGGTGGTCTATATTCGCCACCACACCCAGGCGAAAGAGGTGGACGAACAGGAGTTCTTCTATTCGCAAGAAACCGGCGGCACCATCGTCTCCAGCGCGCTAAAGCTGATGAACGACGTCGTCGAAGAGCGCTACGACCCGACGCAATGGAATATCTACGCCGCGCAGGCGTCGGACGGTGACAACTGGGCCGACGATTCACCGCTGTGTCATGAGCTGTTGGCGAAGAAGCTCCTGCCGATGGTGCGTTATTACAGCTATATAGAAATCACTCGTCGCGCTCATCAGACGCTGTGGCGCGAATATGAGGATCTGCAGGCGAAATTCGACAACTTCGCCATGCAGCATATCCGCGAGCCGGACGATATTTATCCGGTATTCCGCGAACTGTTTCGCAAGCAAACCGTGTGAATAGCACCGCGCGAACGTCACCACAGCCGGAGAATGACATTTTCCGGCTGTTTCTTTTTCACCATTATATATTCAGAATATCTATGTTTAATTTTTAAACAAACCCAATATCAATAATAAGCCACATTGCCCAGAACGGCCCTCCCTATTATTTGCGCTTCTGAGGTTATTCCTAAACATTCGCCTCCTGGCCCGCACGGCTTGATAGGAATATTCCCATTCAGTTATCGTTACCTCATCGCTTAAGTCCTTTACTAAGCGAAATTTGCCTCATTTTATTTTTCCATGGCTTCTCAGCCCTCCACGGCGGGCATTTACCTGTCAGCAGGTTAGACATCATGATCGACTACACTCTCTATGGCCTCAACAAGCAAGATGTTGATGAATACCATAAGCAAATATGCTGCCTGCTCGGCAAAAGCGTGCTGCTGGTGCTGACCGCCAACAAGCCGATAACCAAACAGAATCTGCTCGCCTGCCTTATCCAGGAGGTGGAAAAACAACCCGATGATTATTTTCAGAGACTGCATCGTGCAGCAATAGAAATGATCGGCGTCAACGGGCGTTAAGGCGATATGCGCAAGGCGGAAATCTACGCCATTATTGCCACCCTCGTGGTGTTAATGATGATGTTCATCATTACCCTTGATAGCGATATCAACCCTTATCCTTAATAAGCGCCTATTACGCCGGCTCTTTAGCCCGACGTAATAGACAGTCTGTTGCGGGCTGTCACCTTGATTACCTTTCTGCCCTGGCTTTATTCATAACCGGCCGCTTCGTCAATCAATCCCGCCACCTCTGCGGCATGGGAAACCAGCGAAGCATGACTGGCATCCAGCACCATAACTTTCTTGGCCCGCAGCCGCTGCGCCATGTGCCGCTGATTCTCCGGCGCTATCATGCGATCGTCGCTGGAGAGCTGATACCATGACGGTTTATGTTTCCATGCCGGTTCGCCGATGGTGTTACCGAAGGTATCGGCCAGCGGAGCCTTCTGCGCCACCACCATCACCAGCGCTTCGTCGGCAGTCAGATCCTGGCAAAAGCTCTCGTGAAACTTGTCGGCTTTGATCCACAGATAGCCGTCGCTGTCCGGGGCCAGATTCGCCACCGCCGCAGGAGGATGCGCTTGCGTAATACCGCCGGGGCTTTCTCCGGCGTCCGGCGCAAAGGCGGCGATGTAGACCAGGCCGACCACATTAGGCAGGTTGCCCATTGCCGTGATCACGGCACCACCGTAAGAGTGCCCCACCAACAATACCGGCCCCGCTTGCTGCGCGACCATCTTGCGCGTGCGTTCCGCATCCTCAGCCAACGAGGTCAGCGGCATTTCCACCGCATGCATCGCCGAATATCCCCTACGCGACAACTCGAGGATGACCTTACTCCAGTGCGCGGCGCCGCCCCAGAATCCGTGTACCAGCACGATAGTGGGTTTTGTGCTCATTGCCGACTCCTTCATCTTAGGGAAGCGCTATAGACAGATAAACTGCAGCCCTTAAGGGGCGCGCCTTGCTACCGGCGACGTCACGCAGTCCTCATTTTTATATAGTCAGGCTCGCGGCGTTCGGCAATAGCTACGACGGGTTAACGCACGCGATTTCCCGGCATCGCCATGGCCTATCCACGCAGCGTGCAAAGCAAAAAACGGGATTAAAACTAGGATTTTTACCCATACCGATCTAAAATCTCGCGCAAAAACAAAGAGAAGTAAATTTAGCTCACCGGGAAAAGGAATGAAGTTGTGAAGGAAATGATCTCCATCGTTTTTATGGCATGCCTGCTGGCGCTGCTGTTTTCGTGGCTGTTCGTCTACGGTCTTAACATTCATTAAACCTGCGGCGACAATAAATCCCCCTCCCTGGCTGGCAAGCAGCGCATCGGGACGATGCGCTAAAACCGCCCCCCCAAAGTGCCCACGAAAGCAAAACCTGACGCCATTCCGCCTTAACCTTTCCGCCCACAGATACATCAATAATATTTACGTATAACAGTCCTATCCCCTTTCTGCGTCCCTCGTCGACTTTTTTCTGACCTAGCGTAGCCCCCCAAACAGAGGGCTTGCCAGACGCAAAATGTTACCGGTAACTATGTTGTTGATTTCTTTTTGTAATAACCGGAAAGCCGTTAATAACCCTACGTTCTTTATAGAAATAAATTATGCATTCTTATGGATAAAGGTATGAATAAACGGCCTTTGGTCATTGATTATCACCCGCCAAGCTCCTAGAATTCGCGCGTAAAAATACAACTGGGATCGGGTTTCATGTCGTCGCTGTGGGTTGCAACGCAATACTGTTATTTTATTGGTCTGTTAGTTTCTATGATTTTCACCTACCTGGTTAGCCGGGACACCGTCAAAATACGCTGTATCAGCGCACTGACCATCGGGTTAACCTGGCCGTTGAGCCTGCCGGTCGTGTTGCTGTTTTCGCTGTTCTAATCCCCCAACAGACCTCGCGCGGGTTTGGGTTTTTAAACAGCCATGCTAATGAAAAAGGGAAGGCCGCCGGCGTCGCGGATTTTTGGCGTGGGATAAAAAAACGCCAGCGCAAGGCTGGCATGAAAACTGGAAGCAATGTGAGCAATGTCGTGCCGGCTCGGGGGGCACAGAAGGAGACAACCCTTTCCCCTCACCGGCGAAAAGATGATAATACGTCTCATTATTGATTGTAAAGTCATTTCCCTGCGCAACGTTTTCCCTTTGGGAAAATATCAGCCGCGCGGCGCTCGCCAGCACCGATACAACCGCCCCGTCCCCCACACCAGCAGCCACAGAAAAATATTCATCCCCAACCAGAGCATCAGCAAGTAGAAGAAAGTTTGATAACCGGGTATGCCCCGGTCGGCCAAAAACGGGTTGAAGTGCAAAAATTTGACGATCGCGAAGGGGTTAAGATTGAAACGGTTGAACACGGCCGCCGTCAACAGCGGCGGCAACAGCGTGTAAAACGCCAGGCTGAACAGCAGCAGAATCTTAGAGCCCGAAGTGTTTTTATAATCTTTCATATCAATATATTGCGTCTTTCACCATGGTGCAGAAACCGCCAAATAGTCACACGCCAGCCGACCCCGCGCACGAAAAAGAGTTCCAGGCCAGCGCGGAAATAAAGCCGATCCTGTGTTTAATCGTCATTTAGCGCGCGGGTGATATATACCCTGTGAATTTTAAATTACGATGCCGCCGCGCCGTCTTCAACCGCAGCGTTTGCCGGGCATCATCAGGAGGCATTAATGAAACCGGACGCACTCGCCCTGCCGCCGAGCCCGAAAAAGCTCAAAGTAATCTACGGCTGGTATATTTACGTGATCTATATCCTGCTGGTTTTCAACATTTACATGGCGGTCTACAACGTCTGCGTTCGGCATCCGCTTGAGGCGCCCCTGCTGTCGCTGTTTCACAGCCTGTTCCTCGCGCTGATGCTGCAGCAGGTGCTCAAGAAGAACGTCGTTTTCGCTTGGATCTTGCTGAGTTATTTTATCCTGATGCGCCTGTATTACGCCAATGTGCTGCATGTTGAATTCACGCTGGTGAGCCGCGGCCTGGTGCTGCTGATTCTGACGCTGCTGCTTACCGGTGCCGTGGCCGTCGGGCAACTGGCCACGCCCCCGCAGCGGCATGACTGGCTGGCGCGGCTGGGTTGGCGGCAATGGGGCGCGCTCACGGCGCTGGCGGCCATCCTGACCCCGTTGATTACCACTGACTACCTGGGGTAAACACGGCGCTATTTGGGGATATGGGGCTCGGAAATGTCTACGATGCGGCATATTTTGGTGTAGTTGCCCGCCTTCTCACAGATCTTGTCCGTGACAAACACGCTAAGGTAGCCCAGCAGCAGCAAGTAGCCAACCATGCACAGAATAAAGATAAGCGTTCTCACCGATAGCGACCAACCAGACAAGAGTATCCCAAGCATCATAACCTGAACGCGGCGCTTTAAAAGGATTTCATGTGCGCACCGGCCGCATCGGCGCACGTTCTGTAGTAACATTAAGCTACCACGCCAACCACCGGAAACGCCGATGCACCATCTGATGTTAGATATTGAAACCCTGGATATAAAACCCAGCGCCGTCATCCTGGTGGTTGCGGCGGTGTTTTTCGATCCCCGAACCGGGGAGCTGGGCGCCGAATTCGAAGCCGCCGTCAGCAGCCAGAAAGACCAACCGGGCCGTACCATCAGCCTGGATACGGTCGCCTGGTGGGCGAAACAGTCCGATGAAGCGCGCAAGCAGGCCTTCGGCGGCACCGAGAGCCTGAAGCGCGTGCTGAGCAGCCTTAGCCGCTTCATCCATATGAACAGCACCGATACGGTGAAAGTCTGGGGCAACGGCAAAGAGTTCGACTGCGCGATCCTCGAGCACGCCTTCCAGCAGCTGGAAATGCCCTGCCCGTGGAAATTCTGGGATACTCAGGACGTACGCACGGTGATCACGCTGGCGGAACTGCACGGCTTTAACCCGAAAAAGACCCGCCCGTTCGAGGGCATGCCGCATCGCGCGCTGGATGATGCTCGCCACCAGGCCCGCTATGTGGCCGATACCGTCTCGGCGCTCTATTACCGCCAGGGGGCGCAGCGCTGACCCGCTTTGCCCCTTTTCATTTGCCGCCAGAGTCTCTACTCTAGCCCTCTTTGTCACTCGGACGTGCCTTTCCTGTTATGCAAAAGTTTCTGTTTATGCTTCTCAGCCTGGTGCTGCTCGGCCCATTAGGCATCGATCTTTACCTGCCGACCATTCCCGCCATTGCCGTCGGCCTCGGCAGCAGTGAAGCGCTGATCCAATCCACCATATCGCTGTTTATACTGGTGCTCGGCCTCGGCCAGGTCATCGCCGGCCCGCTGGTCGATAACTATGGACGCAAGCCGGTGGCGCTGGCCGGCATTATCCTCTACATGATCGGCGCCGCGATGGCGGCGCTGGCCACCAACCCGACTGTTTTCATCGCTTCGCGTCTGCTGCAAGGGGTGGCGGTTTGCTGCACCGCCGTCGTCGCCTTCAGCGGCGTGCGCGATCGCCTGAATGGCGACGACGCCGCCCGCGCTTTCGGTTTTCTCAACGGCACGCTGAACATCATCCCAGCGCTGGCGCCGCTGCTCGGTGGCCTGCTCGCCGAAGCCTTCGGCTGGCGCGCGCCTTTCTGGTTCCTGGTCGGCTATGCGCTGCTGGTGTTGGCGCTCATCGCGCTGCGCTTGCCGGAAACCCGCCCCGCTGATACCGTGCCGGTCAAAGGGCTGCCGGTGCGCCAATACGCGCGTATCCTCAGCGAACGCCGCTTCCTCTCCTTTGCGGTGGTGAACTCCGGGGCGATGGGCATGGCGCTGACCTACGTTTCTCTGGCACCGAACGTGCTGATGGGTACCGCCGGCCTGACCCCGCTGCAATTCTCGCTGGTGTTCGGCGCCAACGGTTTCTGGATCATGCTGGTGAGCTTCTTCGCCAACCGCATCATCCACAAGGTCGGCCGCCCGGTTTGTCTGGCGACCGGCGGCATGTTGATGGGGCTGGGCTGTCTGGGCCTGCTGCTGGGAGTCATGCTGTTGCCTGCAACGGCACAAGCGCACTGGCTGGCGTATATGCTGCCGGTCGCCAGCGCCTGCGCTGGGTTGGCGTTCGTGATGGGCCCGGCCACCAGCTACGCGCTGGAGCCGTATTCCAATGAGGCCGGCGTCGCGTCCGCGCTGGTCGGTTTCGTGCAGATGGCGGGCGGCGCCGCGCTGGGTTTGGTGGCGATGGCGTTGCCGCTGCAACCCAAGCTCTCGCTGGCGCTGGTGATGCTGGCAGGCTGCCTGCTGGCGCTGCATGCGCGGCGGCTCAGCAAGCAGATTAAAGGGCAGATTAGAAAAGTCGCCTGAGCCGCGGCTCAGGCTTCGGTGACGACCGGCACCCGCGCCGCTAAGGCCGACAGCAGCTCATAGCCTAACGTCCCTGCCGCCGTGGCCACCTCGTCCACCGGCAGGCGTTTCCCCCACAGCTCCACTTCGGCGCCCAGTTCGACTTGCGGACAGGGCGTCAGATCCACCGCCAGCATGTCCATCGATACCGTTCCCAGCGTGCGCGTCAGTACACCATCCACCCATACCGGCGTACCGGTCGGCGCATGGCGCGGATAGCCGTCGGCATAGCCGCAGGCCACCACGCCGATACGCTGCGCGCCGGCGGCGCTGTAACGGCCGCCGTACCCCACGCGATCGCCAGACTTCAGCTGTTGAATGCCGATGATCTCGCTGCTCAGCGTCATCGCCGGCTGCAGCCCCGTCGCCGCAACATCATTCCAGCAACCGCTCGGCGAAGCGCCATACAGAATGATCCCAGGGCGGACCCAGCTGCCATGGGTCGAAGGGTGCCACAGCGTAGCGGCCGAGTTGGCCAGGCAGCGCGGCAGCGGTATATCGGTAGCCGCCGTCTCGATAGTGGCCATCTGCTGGGTTACGCCTTCCGGGCCGTCGGCGGTAGCGAAATGGCTCATCAGCGTCAGTTCGGCGATATTGGCAACCGCCTGCGCCCTTTGCCACACCTCGCGCAGCCGCTCAGGTGCAAACCCCAACCGATTCATGCCGCTGTTCACTTTCAGATAAACATTGAGCGGCGCGCTCAGCGTGGCGTCGGCGATCGCCGCCAGCTGCCAGTCGCTGTGCACCGCCGTCGTCAGGCGATAACGATCGAGCAACGCCAGATCCTGCGGCTGGAAGAAACCTTCCAGCAGTAGAATCGGCCCTTGCCAACCCGATTCGCGCAACAGCACCGCTTCGGCCAGATCCAGCATGGCGAAGCCGTCGGTTTGCGCCATGCTGCGCCAAACGTGTTTGATACCGTGGCCATAGGCGTTGGCTTTGACCACCGCCCACACTTTGGCGCCGGGGGCGAAACGGCGCACCACCTGCAGGTTATTTTCAATCGCGCCGAGATGCATCGTGGCGGTTATGGGACGGGGCATCGGTTCTCCTTGGGGCAGCATACAGCGGCCACGCGCGCCTGCGCGTGGCCGGGAAAGTCTATGACAGCGTCGACGATTAACGTGCGGGATGCACGTCGTTCAGCGGAACCGCGTGTTGCTGGCGAAACCCGGCGCTGTAACGCGCCACCGCCAGATCATCGGAAGGGATCGCCGGCGTAATACCGGACATCAGGTCGGACAACAGCTGCCCGGAACCGCAGGCCATCGTCCAGCCCAACGTGCCATGCCCGGTATTGAGATACAGGTTCTTCAGCGAAGTGCGGCCGACAATTGGCGTGCCGTCCGGCGTCATCGGCCGCAGGCCGGTCCAGAACGTCGCGTCCTCCACTCTGCCGCCGTTCGGGTAGAGATCGCGTACCACCATCTCCAGCGTTTCGCGCCGTTTTTGCTCCAGCTGCGTGTTGAAACCGACGATCTCCGCCATGCCGCCAACGCGAATACGCTGGTCGAAGCGCGTGATGGCGATTTTATACGTCTCATCCAATACCGTAGAGAACGGCGCCGCCGCTTCGTCGGTGATAGGAATGGTCAACGAATAGCCCTTCAGCGGGTAAACCGGTATCGACACCAGGCCGCGCAGCAGCGCCGTGGAGTAGGAGCCGAACGCCACCACGTAGCTATCGGCCTTGAACACTTCCTCGCCACACTGCACGCCGGCGATCTTGTCGCCCTCCACCAGCAGACGATCGACGCTGCGGTTGAACAGAAAAGTCACGCCCGCCTGCTCTGCCATCTTCGCCAGCTGTTGCGTAAACAGCTGGCAATCGCCGGTCTCGTCGTTCGGCAGCTGCAGACCACCGGTCAGCTTGTGCGCCACCTGGGCCAGCGCCGGCTCAACGCTGGCGAGCTGGCTGGCCTCCAGCAGCTTGTAAGGCACCCCGGCATCTTCCAATACCGCAATGTCTTTCGCTGCGTTTTCGAACTGTTGTTGGGTGCGGAACAGCTGCAGCGTGCCGCCCTGGCGGCCTTCGTACTGGATGCCGGTTTCCTGCCGCAGCGCCTTGATACAGTCGCGGCTATATTCTGCCAGGCGCACCATGCGGCCTTTGTTGGTCATGTAGTGTTCGGTGTTGCAGTTTTTCAGCATCTGCCACATCCAGTTGAGCTGGAAGCTGCTGCCGTCGAGACGGATCGCCAACGGCGCATGGCGTTGGAACATCCACTTGATGGCCTTCAGCGGCACGCCCGGCGCCGCCCAGGGAGCGGCATAGCCCGGTGAAATCTGCCCGGCGTTCGCCGCGCTGGTTTCCAGTGCAGGACCTGGCTGACGATCGATCACCGTCACCTCATGCCCCGCCTTCGCCAAATACCAGGCACTGGCTACGCCCACCACTCCACTACCTAAAATTACCACTCGCATCGCTGACTCCAGCTCAAGGCTTCACAAAGCATAATCTTCTGCTCACAGGAAATTAACTCAGTGAAAAAATCCGTCCAACAACTTCATCATCAAACGTGACAATATTCACAATTAATTTATCGTCGATGGGTTCTGCATTTGCAATAGCCACCTGAAAATAGCGATAAGATGCGGTTTAAGGGGGGATACGGCGTCAGAGCACCGCTGATTCGATAGCAATGCTAGCAATGATAGCAAGAAAAAAAGGCGTGATAAGTAACAATGATTTAACAGAATATAAAAATACCACTCATCACATAATCAGAATAAAAAACCAATAAAATTAAAAAAACCAAAACAACAGACAAAGAGAGGCGTTTCTCCTCGCAGCAGAAAAATCGCGTAAAATTTCAGCGAAAAATTAACCTTTATTTTACTACCGGAATAAAACGACCGATTACCTCAGCCCCGCCCGTTTAGGTTGAGTGCTGCAGCACGATATGAACGTTAAAGCCAGAAGCAGCTCCTAAAGTTCATATTGTCGCTCTTCCGGAGAATCCCTTATGTTCATCGCCCTCTACCGGTTCTCAGTCAAACCCGGACACGAACAAGCCTTTCGCCAGGCTTGGCTTGAATTAACCCAAGGCATTTATCTGCAGCGCGGCAGCCTCGGCTCCCGCCTGCACCGTGATATGGGCGGGCAGTTTATTGGCTACGCGCAGTGGCCAAACCGCGCTGCATGGGAAAACGCCGGTGATATTCAGTTGGATGAGCGCTATCGTCACGCCCGGGAACGAATGCGCGCGACGTTATTGGCGGATGAAACGTTATTTGAAATGGCAGTGACGGACGATTACCTGCAAATCAGACCGTTTGGCTGAGCACAAGCCCACGCAAGCGGGCTTGTGGTTGCGGGGGAGCGGCATCAATGATGCAGCATCTCGTCCACGACTTCTTTAGTCTGCAGCTGGAAGGGATAATAGGTCGGCCAGTTGTCCATCTCTTTCAGCAACGCCTCCTGCGACGTATTACCCATAAAGATATGGAAATGCGCCGATTTGCGCGGGCCGATAATGTGATCGCTGAACTGCACGAATTTCGGCGCCAGGCTGCCGGCATCCTGGCATTCGAACAGATAACGCACGCCCTTTTTACCAGAGACATACGTCAGGATCTTATGCCCGGCGTACTTATACTGACAGGCGCTGGATTGGTCGCCGCGATGAAACTCCATGACGCCGTTCTCAATGCCGATGGTATCCACATCGGTGGCGTACCCTTTGCGGTAATAGGCCTTCACTTCTTCGAAGGTCTTGCTCTTATCCTGCTCCGCCTTCTTCTTGAACACCGGATCGAGATCCCCATTGAGCAGATAAGGATACACGGATTGCCACACGCCCTCCCAATCCGCCAGGTCGCGATCTTTGACGTCTTTATCGTCGAATATGCCCGCTTCCGCCTTTTTTTCCACTTCCGTCAGCGGCTTGCCATGTGAATGATGCCCGTGGGCAAGCGCCTGCCCGCCGATAAACAACGCTGCCAGCGCCACCGCCAGTTTGCCAAAATGCCTCGCCAAAAGATGCTCCTTGTCCGTCATTGAGAAAATGAAAAGTTACAATATAACATAACAAATTTCAATCCCTGTCGCGCTACAGAGTACCTATTGCGCCCCCCTGCCGCAGGGTTATACTCGAAGAGGAAGCGCGGCGCTGCGCCGCCTTCTGCCGGGACGGACGCGGCGCCGGCGGGCGCTGGATTGACTGCCGTTCGCACCCCTGCGTACCGACATTTTTATTTCACTGATTTGCAACGGTTAATTATGACTTGAACTATGCTTGTTACAGGGCCTGCCGTTTGAGCAAGACCCGTGAATAATGAGGGTGCGCTGATGACTACTTCAACACATGAAAAGGTTAAGGATGATAAACGTCTGAGCGATGGACCGGACTGGACGTTCGAGCTGCTGCAGGTGTATTTGGAGCAGATCGACCGCGTCGCCAAGCATTACCGGCTCGACACCTACCCCCATCAGATCGAGGTGATCACCTCCGAGCAGATGATGGACGCTTATTCGAGCGTCGGCATGCCGATCAACTATACCCATTGGTCCTTCGGCAAGAAGTTCATCGAAACCGAACAGCGCTACAAACAGGGCCAGCAAGGGCTGGCCTATGAAATCGTCATCAACTCCAATCCCTGCATCGCCTACCTGATGGAGGAGAACACCATCACCATGCAGGCGCTGGTGATGGCGCACGCCTGCTATGGCCACAACTCGTTCTTCAAGAATAACTATCTGTTCCGCAGCTGGACCGACGCCAGCTCCATCGTCGATTACCTGCTGTTCGCCCGCCACTACATCAGCCAGTGCGAAGAGCGCTACGGCGTCGATGAAGTGGAGCGGTTGCTGGACTCCTGCCACGCGCTGATGAACTACGGCGTCGACAGATACAAACGCCCGCAGAAAATCTCCCTGGTAGAAGAGAAAGCGCGCCAGAAAAGCCGCGAAGAGTATCTGCAAAGCCAGGTGAACACGCTGTGGAAGACCCTGCCGCGCGTCGAACGCGAAGACTCGCCGGAGCAGGCGCGCCGGTATCCGAGCGAGCCGCAGGAAAATATCCTCTATTTCATCGAGAAGAATGCGCCGCTGTTGGAACCCTGGCAGCGTGAGGTGCTGCGCATCGTGCGCAAGGTCAGCCAGTATTTTTACCCGCAAAAGCAGACTCAGGTGATGAACGAGGGCTGGGCCACTTTCTGGCACTACACCATCCTCAACCATCTGTACGACGAGGGTCGGGTGACCGAGCGGTTTATGCTGGAGTTTTTGCACAGCCACACCAACGTGGTGTATCAGCCGCCGTATAACAGCCCGTACTATAACGGCATCAACCCATATGCGCTGGGCTTCGCCATGTTCCAGGACATCAAGCGCATCTGCCAGTCGCCAACCGAAGAAGATCGCTACTGGTTCCCGGACATCGCCGGCAAAGACTGGCTGGACACCTTGCACTTCGCCATGCGCGACTTCAAGGACGAGAGCTTTATCAGTCAGTTCCTGTCGCCCAAAGTGATGCGCGATTTCCGGTTGTTCACCGTGCTGGACGACGATCGCAACAACTATCTGGAGATTGCCGCGATCCATAACGAAGCCGGTTACCGGGCGATCCGCCAGGAGCTGTCAGCGCAATACAACCTGAGCAACCATGAGCCGAACATTCAGATCTGGAACGTGGACCTGCGCGGCGACCGCTCGCTGACGTTGCGTTACATCCCGCAGGAACGCGCACCGCTGGATAAGAGCCGCCGCGACGTGTTGAAGCACCTGCATCGCCTGTGGGGCTTCGACGTGATCCTCGAGCAGCAAAACGAAGATGGCAGCGTGGAGTTGCTCGATCGTTGCCCACCGCGGCCAACGCCGCTGTAACCGCCACAACGACAAAGGGCGCCAAATGGCGCCCTTTCTTATTTCATGAATACGCGATTAGCGACGCGCTTCGGTCAGATCGCTCGGCATGGTGCCCTGCATGCTCTGCCAAATCGCCCCGCTGTCTTTACCGTAGTTGCGCACGGTATCCATCACCTGGTCGTACAGCTTCTCATGGCACAGCGTGGACAGCTTGCTGTAGAAGGTCAGCGCCAGTTTGCGCGCTTCCGGGTTGGAGAAGTAGTAACGGCCCACGCGGGTGTACAGCCCTTTCAGGCCGTTGAAAATCAGGCCGTAGATCGGGTTGCCGGAAGCGAACGCCAGGCCGCGGAAGATCTCGTAATCGAGCAGATTGAAAGCGTCCGCCTGATCTTCTACCTCGGCGGCCTTCGCCAGCACTTCCTGGGCCTGTTCCGGATGATTGCGCACCGCGGCGCGAATAAAGATCGACGCGATATTGGTGCGCACCGACAGCAGGTTGTCGATCAGCTGCGGGACGCTCTTGTGATCGAGACGGGCCACGGTCTCAAGGATATTGAGGCCGGACGTTTCCCAGAAATTGTTCACTTTGGTCGGTTTGCCATGCTGAATGGTCAACCAGCCATCGCGGGCCAGACGTTGCAACACTTCACGTAACGTGGTGCGCGTGACGCCAATCAACTCCGAAAGCTCACGCTCCGCGGGCAAAATAGAGCCAGGGGGGAAGCGATTATTCCAAATACTCTCAATAATGTACTCTTCCGCGAAACCGGCAGGACTCTGCGCCTTTATGACCATGTGTTTGACGTTCCGTTGCGACGATAAAATCAGTAAAAGTAATCAGCTCATCATACCAGATCGTGCTGACATGACATAGCGTGAGCGAAAAACAATAAACGAAAGTGTGCATAAAGTGGCAAAAAACGCGCAAAAACACCGGCCGGCAGAAATTTGCCGCCGTAAAACAAGCTCCGGTTGCGCCCGCCCCCGCCGCATTGTTAGGGTACGTGCTACGACTGATTTAAGGATGCATAAAGGACAATGGAAACAACCCTGCGCAGCGCCCTGCTCAAAAACTTTCTGGGGCAATCTCCCGACTGGTACAAACTGACTATTCTCATTTTCCTGGCGGTCAACCCCTTGGTGTTCTTCTTCGCCAGCCCGTTTGTCGCGGGTTGGCTGCTGGTGGTCGAGTTCATCTTTACCCTGGCAATGGCGTTGAAATGCTACCCGCTGCTGCCGGGCGGCCTGCTGGCGCTGGAGGCGGTGGCCATCGGCATGACCAGCCCGGCGCAGGTCTCGCAGGAAATCGAACATAACCTGGAAGTCTTGCTGCTGCTGGTCTTTATGGTCGCCGGCATCTACTTTATGAAGCAGCTGCTGCTGTTCGTCTTCACCAAGCTGCTGCTCAACATCCAGTCAAAAACGCTGCTGTCGCTGGCGTTCTGCCTGGCCGCCGCCTTCCTTTCCGCCTTCCTCGACGCGCTGACGGTCGTGGCGGTAGTGATTAGCGTGGCCACCGGCTTTTATTCCATCTATCACAACGTGACGTCGAATCGCCCCGATGGCGACATCGGCGATGACAGCGATTTCACCGGTGAAGAGCGCAAGCAGACGCTGGAACAATTCCGCGCCTTTCTGCGCAGCCTGCTGATGCACGCCGGCGTCGGCACCGCGCTCGGCGGAGTCATGACCATGGTGGGCGAGCCGCAAAACCTGATCATCGCCAAAAGCGCGGGCTGGGGTTTTATCGATTTCTTCCTGCGTATGGCGCCGGTCACGCTGCCGGTGTTGGTGTGCGGCCTGCTGGTCTGTTGGCTGGTAGAGCGTTTTCGCCTGTTTGGCTATGGCGCGCAGTTGCCGCCGGCGGTGCGCGACGTGCTGAAAGAGTATGATCGCAAAGCCACCGCTGGCCGCAGCAGGCAAGAACGCCTCAAGCTGGTGATGCAGGCGCTGATCGGCGTTTGGCTGGTGCTGGCGCTGGCCTTCCATCTGGCGGAAGTTGGGCTGATCGGCCTGTCGGTGATCATCCTCGCCACTTCCCTGTGCGGCGTGAACGACGAACACGCCATCGGCAAAGCGTTCCAGGAAGCGCTGCCGTTCACCGCCCTGCTGACGGTGTTTTTCACCGTGGTCGCGGTGATCATCGAGCAGCACCTGTTCAGCCCGGTGATCCAGTTTGTGCTGCGCGCCGACCCCGCCTCTCAGCTTTCGCTGTTCTACCTGTTCAACGGCCTGCTGTCGTCGGTTTCCGACAACGTGTTCGTCGGCACGGTTTACATTAACGAGGCGCGCACGGCGCTGGAGACCGGCACCATCGCGCTGAAGCAGTTTGAGCTGCTGGCGGTTGCCATCAATACCGGCACCAACCTGCCTTCGGTCGCCACCCCTAACGGCCAGGCCGCGTTCCTATTCCTGCTGACGTCGGCATTGGCACCGCTGGTGCGTCTGTCGTATGGCCGCATGGTGTGGATGGCCCTGCCTTATACGGTGGTGCTGACGGTGGTCGGTCTGCTGTGCGTCCTGTTCACGCTGGAGCCGGCGACCGAGCTGCTGACGCAGTGGCATTGGCTGGCGCTGCCGCCCATCGACGCCGTCGGCCACTAAGGCGGCGCTGGCAGGGTGAACCGACTATTTTTACGCTGAATCCGGCCCAGGTGGCTGGCAGCGAGAAGGAATTGGTTTACACTGCCGGTTCAATTGCTTACTGCATGGAAGAATCTAGATATGTTGCAATTCTTTAACCGCTGTTCACAAGGACGCGGCGCCTGGCTGCTGATGGCCCTGACAGCGTTGGTGTTGGAACTGGTCGCGCTCTATTTCCAGCACGTTATGCTGCTGCAGCCCTGCGTCATGTGCATTTACGAGCGTTGCGCGCTGTTCGGCATCCTCGGCGCCTCGCTGGTGGGCGCCATCGCGCCGAAAACCCCACTGCGCTATGTGGCGATCTTGCTGTGGATCTACAGCGCCTGGGAAGGCGTACAGCTGGCGTGGAAGCACACCATGATCCAGTTGCACCCTTCGCCGTTCAATACCTGCGATTTCTTCGTCAGCTTCCCTTCGTGGCTGCCGCTGGACAAATGGCTGCCGGCGGTGTTCCACGCTTCCGGCGACTGCTCCGTGCGCCAATGGCAGTTCCTGACGCTGGAAATGCCACAGTGGCTGGTCGGCATCTTCGGCGCCTATCTGCTGGTGGCGCTGATTGTGCTGATCGCACAATTTGTTCGCCCCCGTCGCCGCGACCTGTTCGGCCGCTGATCGGCAGACAAACAAAAAACGGCGCCGAAAGGCGCCATTTTTTTAGGGTATTGCGGTCAAATTCAGAGATAACCCCATTTCAGGTATGTGTAAGGAAATAAACGAGCACAATCAGCGCTCCAGCCACGGCAAACAGACGGATCATTTTCATTGTTATACTCTCGAACATGCGGGAGAGCGGCCAAATTACCCAACTTATCGTTTAAAAAGAAGCATTCCGGCTCGGTTAAGCGCGTAATTTACATAACATTAAACTTCTGCGATGTTGGCGGCAACAACGGGCGGCGCCAGCGCTTTCCTTTCGGCCTTAGGACAGCAATAAATTACCGTTACTTATGAACCACTGCGTCTTTGTCACATTCAGAGCACAATATTTTGGTGAAGTTTGCCCATAAAATCCTTATAGTATCGGCAAAGTGAGTATTACCGATTTCCCTGGTGTTGTTGTGTGTCTTGCCCCTCATCTTTGCAGGGGCTTTTTTCCTTCCTTCCCCTTTATCCCAAGGCCCGCTCACCGTTCGCGCACTAATGATTAAAATCATTCGCGATGCTTTCCTTATGCTAAATGACGTTGTGATTTTCACCCTTTCTTTCGGTGAGCCAGGCCCTGTCTCTGGCTGACTGCATAACGTCAATGACATCAAGGACACGATTCTATGCCGGATACCGCATTGCCCCCTGCATCTCAGCGCCCCCTCCTGCACCGCCTGCTGCTTAAAGCCGGGAAAAGATTCCTGCGCTGGAACGGCGAATTTCAGACCCGTCATTCGCTAATCTCGACTACGCCGCAGATCGGTAATCACGAATTTAACTGGGTGGCCACGCTGGAAGCCCATTGGCCGGCAATTCGGGAGGAGTTGGATCGGCTGCTGGAGCATCCGGAAGATATTCCCGCGTTCCACCAAATATCGCCGGATCAGAAACGCATCTCTAAAGGGGATAACTGGAAAACCTTCGGGCTGTTTGTCTACGGGCAGCGGGTTGATGATAACTGCGCCATTTGCCCGCGCACCGCACAGGCGGTCAGCGAGATCGCCGGCATGCGCACCGCGATGTTTTCGATTCTTAAACCGCACTATCACATCGTGCCCCACAAGGGCCCGACCCGTGCCGTGGTGCGTGCGCACCTGGGGTTGATCGTGCCAAAGGATCGGGAAAAGCTGTGGATCCGCGTTGACGATCAGATCCTGCACTGGGATGAGGGCAAAGTGATTCTGTTTGATGATTCCTACGAGCACGAGGTCCGCAACGACACCGACGAGCTGCGTGCGGTGCTGTTTCTCGATATCGACCGGCCGATGGACAAGGTGGGTACGGCGGTGAATAAACTGCTGTTCAGCCTGATCAAAGCCAGCCCGTATGTGAAGCAGCCGCTGAAAAATCTGGCTAACTGGCATCGCCGCGATAAAAAAGCGTGAAGTGGCGGTTATGCCATAACCCCCACGCCCGTCGGTAGCGCGCCAGATAGCGCAGAGGGCGGAATGTCTGAATACGCCGCCCTCTTGCTGCCCAAGGTGTGACGTTACCTGGCCCAGTCCGGCTTGTTGAGGATATGATCCTGCCAGTCCACGACTTCGCTCTCGCGCACCGCGATATGCCGCACCGTGATGCGCTCGCCGTGCATCGCCGCCTTGGAGCCACTCAGCAGCGGGTGCCAAGGGAACAGCGGTTTGCCTTCACCGATCAGGCGATAGGCGCAGGTCGGCGGCAACCAATCGAAGGTCGTAAGGTTCTCGCGCGTCAGTTTGATGCAGTCCTCTTCCAGCTCGAAGCGCCGCTCATAGTTACGGCATTGGCAGGATTTGATGTTGAGCTGGTTGCAGGCTACGTTGGTAAAATAAATCTCGTCGGTATCTTCGTCGATCAGCTTATTCAAACAGCATTGCCCGCACCCGTCGCACAGCGATTCCCACTCTTGTTCTGACATTTCCGCCAGCGTTTTCTGTTGCCAAAAAGCGAGTTGTGACATGTTAGCGTCCGGTTTCGGTAAATGGATAAGTCACCTGCGCACAGGTTCGAGGGGGGACTATATAGACATTTTAGCCACAAGATGCAAGCTTTGCCGCCGACGGCGCCGGCGGCAAGAGAGATCAGATCACGCGGGTGCTGAGCGTTTTGCCGTTCAGGCTGATTTTCAGCATGTCGCCGGAGGCCATCGGACCCACGCCCTGCGGCGTGCCGGTCAGGATGATGTCGCCGGCGCGCAGCGTGAAGAAACGGCTCATGTAGCTGATAAGCGGCAGGATCGGCGTGATCATGTCACGCGTATTACCCTGCTGGCGCAGTTGATCGTTAACGGTCAGCGACAGCTCGGCATTTTGCGGATCGCCGAATTCCGCCACCGGGATAAACCCCGACATCGGGCAGGAACCGTCGAAGGCCTTGGCCTTTTCCCAAGGCTGACCGGCTTTTTTAAAGCCCGCCTGCAGATCGCGCAGCGTCAGATCGAGCGCCACACCGTAGCCGGCGATCGCCCGCGCAACGCGGTCTTCGTTGGCCTGTTTCAACGGCGTGCCGATCAGTACCGCCAGCTCCACCTCATGATGCACCGCACCGAACTCTTTGGGGATGGCCACCGGCTGGCGAATGTCGCACAGCGCCGTTTCCGGTTTGATGAACACCACCGGCTCGACGGAAACCGCGCTGCCCATTTCCTTGATGTGATCGGCGTAGTTACTGCCGACGCAGACCACCTTGTTCACCGGGAAATCGAGCAGCGAACCCTGCCAGTCTCTATGTTGATACATACCGCTTCTCCCAAACTGTAGAGGCTTGGCGCGCCAAGCCGATTATTGGTGTGCCGGATCAATGCCCGATCGCGTCCGCCATCATACCCACGGCGAGGGCGAAATAGTAAGAGCGATTCCAGTGCATGAGGGTGCGAAAATTATCATAGACCAGGAACGTCCGCCCCTGCAGATCATCCGGCGCGATGATCCAACCGCGCTGAACAGCGTGCGGCAAGGCACTGCCATCCGCACGACGCACCCCGCGTTGTTGCCAGGCGTTGACGCTGCGCGCCTGCGCGTCTTTCAACCCCAGCTCGGCCCGATTGAAACCGGCGGGCAATTTGACCTCGCGCCCCCAGCCGATGCCGGCCTGCCAGCCTTCTTTGGACAAATAACTGGCCGTAGACGCGAAGACATCATCAATGTTGTTCCAGATATCGATGCGCCCGTCACCGTCGCCGTCCGCCGCGTAGCGCAAGAAAGAGCTCGGCATAAACTGGCATTGCCCCATTGCGCCGGCCCAGGAGCCTTTCAGGGGCGTATCGCCGACGTGCCCCTGCTCGACTATCTGCAACGCCGCCATCAGCTCCTGGCTGAAAAAGGCCTCGCGGCGCCCTTCAAACGCCAGCGTCGCCAGCGCGGACACCACGTCTTCCCGCCCCTGAATCTTACCGTAGGCGCTTTCCATGCCCCACAGCGCGATGATATAGCGCCCCGGCACCCGATAGCGCTCGCTGGCGCGCGTCCATTGCGCCTGGCGCTGCCGGTACAGTTCGCGCCCCTGGCGCACCTTGGCGGGCGACATTACACGCCGCAGGTAGTCATCCAGGGTAATCTTCTGCTCCGGCTGATTGCGATCGGCCTTGATCACCCGATCGACGAAATGTATTTGCGCAAAAGCACGGTCAAGGGTGCTCTGGCTGATGCCCTGCTCCCGCGCCTGGCGCTTGAGTTGCTCGACATACGCCGGAAACTGCGCCGGATCCCGGCCGCTCGCCGCCAGCGTCGCCTCCTGTGCCGCCTGCGGTGCGCCCGGTATCAGCACACCGCCCAGCGCCAGCCAGGCGGCCAATACGGTTCTTCTCGCCGAACGTGTCATCGCGCCTCCCCTGGCCGTGGCCGCCGTCTCAGGCCTTGTCGCCCGCCAGATGCTGATTGAGCAGGTTTTCTACCGGCGGCGGGAACTGCAGGTAATAGCCTTCGTCTTTCAACGCCTGCTTCACCTTTTCGATATCCGCCGAGGCCAATTTCTTGCGCTCATCGAGCGAAAGCATCATGGCGAATTGCGGCACGCCGAAACTTTTCATCAGCTCTTCCGGCACACGAGAGAAATCGTCTTTTTTTTCGACATAAAGATAAGTTTGATCGCGTTTCGGGCTTCTATAGATCACACAAAGCATTTTTTTAACTCTATTTAATTGAGGGAGCGTCTTGCCTGGATATAACTCTGACTATAACATGCTTATAGTACATCGGAATATCGCACCCCGAGTGGTATTCCGGGGATTTAAAGTTGCTGAGACTGAGTCAGGATAGATGTCACAATCGCCAATTGAGCTAAAAGGCAGCAGTTTTACCCTATCGGTTGTTCATTTGCATAATTCGCAGCCTGAGGTAATACGTCAGGCGTTACAGGAAAAAGTTGAGCAAGCGCCCGCTTTTCTGAAAAACGCCCCTGTTGTTATCAACGTCGCAACGCTGGATGGCGATGCGAACTGGAAAGAACTTCAACAGGCTGTCGCGGCAGCAGGTCTGCGCGTTGTGGGTATCAGCGGTTGCAGAGATGAGCGTCAAAAGCGCGCGATAGCCCGTGCCGGGCTGCCGCTGCTGAGCGAAGGCAAAGGCCAGAAGATGGCGGCGCCGGAGCCTGCGCCTGCGCCCGTGGCGGCGGATAACGCCCCCGCTAAAACGCGTATCATCAGCACGCCTGTCCGTTCCGGCCAACAGATTTACGCCCGCAACTGCGATCTTATCGTGACCAACAGCGTCAGCGCCGGCGCCGAATTGATTGCCGACGGCAACATTCATGTCTACGGCATGATGCGCGGTCGCGCACTGGCAGGCGCGTCAGGCGACACGCAATGTCAGATTTTTTGCACCCACCTGGCGGCTGAGCTAGTCTCTATCGCAGGGCAGTACTGGTTGAGCGACCAAATCCCGTCCGATTACGTCGGGCAGGCCGTACGACTCAGCCTGTTGGATAACGCTTTAACCATACAACCTTTAAACTAAGCCCTTTTGACAAGGAATCCATTTCATGGCACGCATTATTGTTGTTACATCGGGTAAAGGGGGCGTTGGCAAGACCACTTCGAGCGCGGCCATCGCTACCGGCCTGGCCCAGAAAGGCAAGAAAACCGTCGTGATCGATTTCGATATCGGCCTGCGTAATCTTGACCTGATCATGGGCTGCGAACGTCGGGTAGTGTATGATTTCGTGAACGTGATTCAGGGCGATGCCACGCTGAATCAGGCGTTGATCAAAGACAAACGCACTGAAAACCTCTATATCCTGCCTGCTTCGCAGACGCGCGACAAAGACGCGTTGACCCGCGAAGGCGTTGAAAAAATTCTCAACGATCTCGGCGAGATGGATTTTGACTTCGTGGTGTGCGATTCACCGGCCGGTATCGAAACCGGTGCGCTGATGGCGCTGTACTTCGCCGACGAAGCTATCATCACCACCAACCCGGAAGTGTCTTCGGTACGCGACTCCGACCGTATCCTGGGCATCCTCTCTTCCAAGTCACGCCGCGCCGAGAAAGGCGAATCGCCAATCAAGGAACACCTGCTGCTGACCCGTTACAACCCGGGCCGCGTCAGCCGTGGCGACATGCTGAGCATGGAAGACGTGCTGGAAATCCTGCGCATTCCACTGGTGGGTGTGATTCCGGAAGACCAGTCCGTGCTGCGCGCTTCCAACCAGGGTGAGCCTGTCATTCTGGATGCCGAGTCAGACGCCGGTAAGGCGTACGACGATACCGTTTGCCGCTTGTTGGGGGAAGAACGCCCATTCCGCTTCATTGAAGAAGAGAAGAAGGGTTTCCTGAAACGCCTTTTTGGGGGATAAACCATGGCCTTATTAGACTTCTTTCTGTCCCGCAAAAAACAGACAGCCAATATAGCCAAGGAACGGCTGCAGATTATCGTCGCAGAGCGTCGTCGCGGGGACAGTGAGCCCCCGTATCTGCCTGATCTGAAACGCGATATTCTGGCGGTTATTTGCAAATACATTCAGATCGATCCTGAAATGCTGCACGTGCAATTCGAGCAGAAAGGGGACGACATTTCGGTACTTGAACTTAACGTGACATTACCGGAATCGGAAGAAGCAGCTAAATGATTGCGACGCATTAATTACCCCCTGTATATTTTATGCAGGGGGTAACTGTATGTGCATCCAGTTATTAAGCTTTATCGCCAGCAAAAAAGTGATTTTTCCCTTTGGGACAATTCCCAATTAACTTTGCCGCCGCCTCGTTTAAAGTAAATTCTGGCCAGATTTACCTTCAACGCATTATTTCCTGCCTATATTCACCCGAGCAGAGTTTCCCTACCCTGCCCTGGTGATAATCAGCGATTAATAATCTTTCAGGATGTCCTGCAGCGGTGCCATTAATAGATCGCCGCGCCAGCCGCTGATTAATTCAGGGCGACTTTCGCCGTCCTTCAGTTTCCAATGCCAGTTCAGCAATTGGTTAATTTGGCGACGGGATGCCAGCAGTTCGCTGCTCAACCCGCTTTGCTCGCTGACGGCAGCGATCGCCGCCTTGATGTCTTTGAACACCTTCTTGTAGCCCGGCTGATCGATAAGGTTAGCCAACGGCGCCGGCAACTCGGATTCTTCCAGCGCTTCGGCTTCCGCCACCAGCGCCAGCAGCGTTTTACCGTGATAACGGATCTCCGGCCCGCTCAGGCCCAGCGAATCCAGTTCTCCCAGCGAAGACGGCATATAGCGCGCCACCTGCCACAAGTTTTCCTCACGCACCACGAAGTTCACCGCCAGATCGCGCTCGCGTGCCTGGCGCAGCCGCCATTCCGCCAGCTTCTGCAGACAACCGAGCTGACGCGGGCGCAGCTGCCAGGCGTTGCTGATTTCGCGGTAGGCCAATGCCGGCGCCAGCGTCTCGCTACGGCGCTGGCACAGCAGCAGACACTCGTTATTGGCCGCCGCGGTCCAACCGGCCTCTTCCGTCTCCTGCACCAGCTGTTTGGCCATCGGCAGCAGATAGAACACGTCGGCAGCCGCGTACACGCACTGCCTTTCAGTCAGCGGACGCGCCAGCCAGTCGGTGCGCGACTCGCTCTTGTCCAGCTCAACCTTCATGTACTCCGCCACCAGCGTCGCGAAGCCACAGGAGAGCGGCCGGCCGGTAAAGGCCGCCAGGATCTGGGTATCGACCATCGGCGTCGGCAGCGTTTTAAAGGCGTTGAGAAACACTTCGAGATCTTCACTGCCGGCATGCAGGAACTTCACCACGGCGGTGTCGGCCAGCAGGTCGACAAACGGCTGCCATTGCTTGATCGGCAGAGGATCGATGAGGGAGAGTTGTTCACCGTCGTAGAGCTGGATCAGGCCCAGCTGCGGATAGTAGGTGCGCGTTCTGACAAACTCGGTGTCCAGCGCAATCTGGGCATGCTTTCTCGCCTGCTCGCAGACCTGCTGCAATCCGGCATCGGTAGTGATCAACTGATAATTCAAAACATCATTCTCTTGTAGGATTCAAACACAACAACGCCGGCATTCACCGGCGTTGTTGATAGTCAGACGCGAGAGCGACACCTAGGCGGCATCGGCCGGCTTCGGTGTTTTTTGCTCATCGCGCAGTTCTCGCCGCAAAATCTTGCCGACGTTCGACTTCGGCAGTTCATCGCGGAACTCAACAATTTTAGGCACTTTATACCCGGTCAGGTGGCGACGGCAATGGGTCAACAGCTCTTCCTTGGTCAGCGAAGCGTCTTTCTTCACCACGCAGATCTTCACCGTTTCGCCGGAGACTTCGCTGGGCACGCCAATCGCCGCACATTCCAGCACCTTCGGATGCTGGCTGACCACGTCCTCGATTTCGTTCGGGTAAACGTTGAAACCGGAGACCAGGATCATGTCTTTCTTACGATCGACGATGCGCACAAACCCCTGCTCGTCTACGGTCACCACATCACCGGTCGCCAGCCAGCCGTCTTTCAGCACTTCGTCGGTGGCTTCCGGGCGCTGCCAATAGCCTAACATAACTTGCGGCCCTTTGACCCACAGTTCGCCGGGTTCGCCCGGCGGCACATCGTGACCGTTGTCGTCCACCAGCCGAATGTCCGTCGACGGCACCGGCAAACCGATACTGCCGCTGTAGTGTTTCAGCTCGTAAGGGTTACCGGCCACCAGCGGCGCGCACTCCGTCAGGCCATAGCCTTCCAGCAGGTGTTTGCCGGTGGTTTTCTCCCACTTCTCGGCCACCGCTTTTTGCACCGACATGCCGCCGCCGACCGAGAAACGCAGCGTAGAGAAATCGAGCTTGTGGAAATCTTCGTTGTTCAGCAACGCGTTGAACAAGGTATTGACCCCGCTCATGGCGGTGAACGGATATTTGCCGAGTTCTTTCACCAGCCCCGGAATATCGCGCGGGTTGGTGATCAGCAAATTGCGCCCGCCCAGGTCGATAAACAGCAGGCAGTTCACCGTCAGCGCGAAAATATGGTAGAGCGGCAACGCCGTCACCACCAGTTCCTGCCCTTCACGGAACAGCGGCGAATAGGCGGCTTTGGCCTGCTCGAGGTTGGCCTGCATGTTGCGGTGCGTCAGCATCGCGCCCTTTGCCACCCCGGTGGTGCCGCCGGTGTATTGCAGGAAGGCCAGATCGGCATTAATGATGTCCGGTTTCACATATTGCAGACGCCGGCCGCGCTGCAGCGCGCTGCGGAATGAAATGGCGTCCGGCAGGTTGTATTTCGGTACCAGGCGCTTAACGTACTTGACCACGAAGTTGACCAGCGTGCCTTTGGCGGCCGAAAGCTGATCGCCCATGCGCGTCAGGATCACGTGTTTGACCTGGGTGTTGAACACCACTTTTTCCAGCGTATGGGCAAAGTTGGAGACGATGACGATGGCGCTGGCACCGCTGTCGTTCAACTGGTGCTCCAGCTCGCGCGGGGTATACAGCGGGTTGACGTTGACCACCACCATGCCGGCGCGCAGAATGCCGAACAGCGCGATGGGGTATTGCAACAGGTTTGGCATCATCAGCGCGACGCGGTCGCCCTTCTTCAGGCCCAGTTCATTTTGCAGGTAAGCCGCGAAAGCCCGGCTGCGTTCTTCCAGTTTGCGGAAGGTCATCACCTCGCCCATGTTGATAAAGGCGGGCTGATCGGCATAGCGCTGCACGGCATGCTCAAACATTTCGATCAACGACGAATAGCGATCGGCATCAATCTCTGCGGGCACATCTGCCGGATACCGTTTTAACCAGACCTTATCCAAGGTATTACTCCTGAAATCATTACTAATTATCATCGCAGCCCTCAAACTCGCAGCCTAACCATAACAATATTTTAACTCAGCAGACCAGTTCGGGTTTTAAACATTATTCAGGTTGCGATGTACGTCACTAATTGTCGGATATTCCTTATCCCAAAAAACAAAAAGGCGGCCTGAGCCGCCCTGTCAAATTTGTTCACATCAAGCGTATGCTACTCGGTTACGATGGTTTGCACCTGTGCCGGGCCAGGGTTATACCAGCCATAGCCTGCCCCCCAACCGGGTCCCCACGGGCCACCACGCCAGCCCCAGGGGCCCATCGGCGCCGGCGGCATCACCACCTGCTGCACCAGATGCCAGCGTTTGAAACCGGTCACGTTCATCGTCACGAAGCGATACGGCGTCATGCCGATCCGCCCCTCTTTCAGCCCGGTAATAGGGCCGACGACGGTCACCAACTGGCCTTTGAAATCAACCGGTTCGAGGAAGCCGTTTACCGTGGCCAGCAAGCGGCCGCGCGACGGTTCGCCCAGTATCGGCCGCGCACCGCTGTCGAGCGGCACCGCCGCAATCTCCAGCACCGTGCGCCCTTGCTCGTTGGCGACGTTGACCACGGTGCCGCCGAAGCGGGCTTCCGCGCCGGTAAACAGGTTCGGTGCATTTTGTACCGAGGAAAGCTGAGTCACCGGCGAGGGGCTGGAGCCTTTGATCGCATCCGGTACGGTGACGCACCCGGTAAGAACCAGCGCGCCGCAGGCGACGGCCAGCAGCGACAGCTTTTTACTTGCAGTGCGGATTAACATGGTCGCAATCTCCTGAAATGCCTGTAACTTTGACCGCGTTTCATCGTTCAAGTTGCAGGCTTTCGTCGCCCGGCATCAACAACAGCACAATACGCCGCGATTACTCGCGGCCCGGCAGTTTCTTCCAGGTCACTTCATTGCGCAGATAGGTGGGCTCGGCGTTTTCCACCGCCACCGCCAACCCCTGTTCCCAGGCGTATAGCGCCAGCGGCAGCATGTCTTGCGCCTGCGGCAACAGCATTTGGCCGTCGCGTACGCTCAGGGTTGAACCGTTGACCAGGTCGGGATAGGTTTGCCAGCCGGTGCCGACGTGGGCCCATTCGCCCTGCAGGCGCTGCGCACGCTCCAGCGCCTGCGCCGGCGACAGCACGGCCTCGCCTTCGCTTTCCAACCAGCTGCCGTCCACCTGGCGTTCGAACTGCCCCCAGTAGACTTCCCCCATACGCGCATCGATCGCCGCCAGCACGCGCTCCGCGCCGCTGACGCGCCAGGCGCCCTGCGCCATGGTTTGCAGCGTAGAAACGCCAATCATCGGCAGATCGGCACCCAGCGCCAGGCCCTGAGCGATGCCGATGCCGATGCGCACCCCGGTAAAGCTGCCGGGGCCGCGACCGAAGGCCAGCGCATCGAGCTGGTTGAGCGCCAGACCGGATTCCGCCAGCACCTGCTGTACCATAGGTAAAATTCGTTGCGTATGCTCGCGTGGGCACAGCTCAAACAGGGCGTGGATTTCGCCTTGATTCCAGACGGCGACGGAACAGGCTTCCGTCGCGGTATCGATCGCTAAAATTCGCGTGGACATGCCAACCTCTGGCGGGAATAAAACTGGGTTTTTCATACAGGGCGCGCATTGTAGCACAGCCCCGTAAGCCCTTCATCTTTCACGTGGCCGACGCATCGGCGGCCTGCAGGAAGGCGATGGCCTGCTTCAGATCGCGGGTGCGCGGCGTGGGCGGCAGGCTGTTGAGAAACACCTCGCCATAAGGCCGCATTACCAGACGGTTATCGCAAATCACCAGCACGCCGCGGTCGTCGGTGTCGCGGATCAAGCGGCCGACGCCCTGTTTCAAGGTGATGACCGCATCCGGCAACTGCACGTCATTGAACGGGTCACCGCCGCGCAGGCGGCAATCTTCAATGCGCGCCTTCAGCAGCGGATCGTCCGGTGAAGTAAACGGCAGTTTATCGATGATGACGCAGGACAGCGCATCGCCGCGCACGTCCACCCCCTCCCAGAAGCTGCTGGTCGCCACCAGCAGCGCGTTACCGGCGGCGACGAACTGCGCCAGCAGCTGCCCTTTGCTGGTTTCCCCTTGCAACAGCACCGGCAGCGTCATGGTGGCGCGGAACTCTTCCGCCAACTCGCGCATCATCTGGTGCGAGGTGCATAAGAAGAAGCAGCGGCCGTTGTTGGCTTCGATTAATGGCCGCAGCATGCGCGCCAGCTGGCGGGCCCCGCCGGGCTGATTCGGCGAAGGCAAAAAGCGCGGCACGCACAGCAACGCCTGTTTGGCATAGTCGAACGGGCTCGGCAACAGCAGCGTTTTGGCCTTGGTCAGCCCAAGCCGTTCGGTGAAATGACCCAGCTGGTCATTGACCGACAGCGTGGCCGAGGTAAAGATCCAGCTTCCCGGCTTGTCGTCCAGCATTTCGCGGAACCGATCGGCCACCGTCAGCGGCGTCAGCGCCAGCACGAAGTGGCGCGAGTTGCATTCATACCAATAGCTGTAGCCCGGCTCCGTCACCGCCTTCAGCCGCTTGAGCCGCACGCGGTACAGCGTGGCGCGTTCAAAGGCGGCGTCCAGCAGCGCCGAACGCCCCAGCGACAGCTTCATCACGTCATAACACAGCTCCAGCGCATCATCGAGCAGCAACAGAGCGCGCTGCACGTTGGGTTCGCCGAGCACGTCGCGCAGATTGCCGCGAAAACCCGGCTCGCCCAGATTCAGGCGAAAATCTTGCGTGCTCAGGCTGAGACGGTCGGCGCTTTTTTGCAGTTGAGCGGCGTCGCGTACCTCGGTGCGGTAGGCGATGGTGATGTCCTTCGCCAGATCCAACAGTTGGCGGCTGGTGAGCTGCTGGCCGAAATACTGGCTGGCGATGTCGGGGATTTGGTGCGCCTCGTCGAAAATCATCACCTCGGCTTCCGGGATCAGCTCGGCGAAACCGCCCTCTTTCACCACCATATCCGCCAGGAACAGGTGATGGTTCACCACCACCACATCCGCATCCATCGCGCGGCGACGCGCCTTGACCACGAAGCAATCCTGATACAGCGGGCAGTCGCTGCCCAGGCAGTTGTCATTGGTGCTGGTCACCAATGGCCAGACGAAGCTGTCTTCCGCCACTTCGCTGCAGGTGCTGATGTCGCCCTCTTTGGTCTGCGACGACCACTTGCGCAGCTGCACCAGATCGATCAGCGTCTGCCCCACCAGTTCGCCGCCGGCCATCGACTGCTGCTCCAGCCGTTCCAGACACAGGTAGTTGGAGCGCCCCTTCAGCAGCGCCAGCTTGCCTTTGTACTTCAACGCCTTGGCGACGGTAGGCAGATCGCGCGCATACAGCTGATCCTGCAACGCTTTCGAACCGGTCGAGATGATCACTTTACGATCGGCGCGCAGCGCCGGCGCCAAATAAGCGAAGGTCTTGCCGGTACCGGTGCCGGCTTCGACCACCAGCTCCTGCTTGAAATTGATCGCCTCGGTAACGGCTTGCGCCATCTGCCGCTGCGGCTCACGCGGTTTGAATCCCTTGATAGCCTGCGCCAAGGCGCCGTCTGTTGCAAAATCGTCTGTCACGCTGTCTCTCTGCCGGTGTCATTCAGCGGTGATTATGCCAAGCCTGCCGCCCGGCTACCACCCACTTTATCGCCGCGCATTTTCATGACCGGCTGTGCTACCCTTAGCACGACTATGATATGGAGATAAGCAAATGAATATCGAAAGAATTGATCCCGATCAGCGCTGGTCCGAGGCCGTAGTGCACAACGAGACCGTTTACTACACCAGCGTGCCGGAAAACCTGGACGACGACGCGACCGCGCAGACCGCCAACGCCCTCGCCGCCATCGACGTGCTGCTGGCGCGCGTCGGTTCGGATAAAAGCCGTATTCTGGATGCCACCATCTTCCTGGCCAACACCGCCGACTTCGCCGCGATGAACGCCGCCTGGGACGCCTGGGTGGTCGCCGGCAGCGCGCCGGTGCGCTGCACGGTGCAGGCGCAGCTGATGAATCCGAAGTACAAGGTGGAAATCAAAATCATCGCCGCGCTGTAAGCCTGAGCGCAGACGAAAAAAAACCGCAGACGGCAACGCCTGCGGTTTTTTATTGCCGGCTATCAGGACAGTTTGAGGATCACCATCCCCGTCAGCAGCAGCGCCAGGCCAATCCAGCCTTTGGCGTTCAGCCGCTGGCCGAACATGATCCAGCCTGCGGCGATGGTGGCGGCGATACCGAAACCGCCCCACAGCGCATAAGCGATCGACAGATCGATGCCCTTCACCGCCTGCGCCAGGGCGCTGAACGCGCCGAGTACCGACAGCAGCGACAGCAGCCCCAGCCAAATTTTACGGAAGCCGTCCGACATCTTCAGGAAGATGTTGGCGATGATTTCCAGCACGATCGCCAGTCCCAGGAACCCAATGTGGTACAACTCAAACTGTTGCATGGTTGTCACCTCGCGGGCTGACCTGTTTTCGCTCTTTGCGGGTGCCGGATTTCACCAGCATGATGCCGGCGATCAGCGTCGCCAGGCCCAGCACCTTCAGCGCCGAGATCGGCTCGTCGAACCACAGCACGCTGAACAGGGTAATGAACAAAATGCCGATGCCTTCCCACAGCGCATAAGCCACGCCCAGCGCCACGCGTTTTACCGCCACCGACAGCAACACATAAGACGCGGTGATCATCACGTACATCACGATGTGCCCGATCATGCCGCCATTGACGCTGGCGTATTTCATCGACAAGGTGCCGATGATTTCGGTCATGATGGCCAAACCTAAAAAGATCCAATAAATCATAATTTTTCTCCCAAACGGCGAATAACGCGCGCCAAGGCATATTTATCCCGATTTATCTCGTCGAACGGCCGTATTGCGGCGCGCAAGACGCAGAGATCCCTGGGGATAAACTGACCCAAACGCAAAAAGAATGTTTGCCCGGCTGAACGGTAGCGTGAAGGCCTAAGCCCGCCACCTGCACCGGTTAAGGGAGAAAGACGCTATAGCTCGCTGCACCAGTGATGCTCACTGGCAAGGATCGCAGACAGGAAGAGTTGGCAAGTAGAGGTTCTGAGGGTAGTTCCGTTAATAGTCATCATAATAGTTCTCTATTATCAGCCGCACACCGTGCGATTTGCCCAATATCCTCATAAAAGTAAAATTTTCGACTGAGATATTTTTACCACAGCCAAAATGAGAAAGCAAACTGCCGTTTTCATAAAAAAGCAGAAAAAAACGGGTTAAAAATAAGAAAGTTAATCATGATATAAATTAAAAAAGGCTCAACAAAGGGTTGAGCCTTGCGATATGCGCGAGTGCGCAAATAAGCGCCAATCCCAGGCACGGTGCGGGTTACAACGCAGCCCCGCTGACGGCGCTGCGCGCCAGTTCAGTGATGCGCGCATAGTCGCCGTTTTCGAGCGCATCCGCCGGCACCAGCCAGGAACCGCCGATGCAAAGCACGCTCTTCAACGCCAAATAATCGCGGTAGTTGTTTGGCGTAATGCCACCGGTCGGGCAAAAACGCACCTGCGGGAACGGGCCGCCGATCGCCTGCAGCGCCTTCACGCCGCCGTTGGCTTCCGCCGGGAAGAATTTGAATTCGCGCAGGCCGTGATCCATACCCTGCATCAGCTCGGAAACGGTGCTGATGCCCGGGATCAGCGGGATAGGCCCCGCCGTCGCCGCCTGCAGCAAGGCTTCGGTCAGCCCCGGGCTGATGGCGAACTGCGCCCCCGCCTCGGTCACCTCCCGCAGCTGCTGCGGATTGATCACCGTACCGGCGCCGATGATGGCCTCCGGCACCTCGTTGGCAATAGCGCGGATAGCCTCCAGCCCGCAGGCGGTGCGCAGCGTCACCTCCAGCACCCGCACGCCGCCGGCAACCAGCGCTTTCGCCAGCGGCACCGCCTGCTCCAGCTTGTTGATCACGATAACAGGCACCACCGGTCCCGCCGTCAGGATCTGCTCGGCGCTGGTTTTCCAGTTTTTCATCGTTATTTCTCCATTACTCGCGGTTAACAATGGCACGCCCCTGCCACAGGGCTCCGCGCAAATGCGCGGACGTCCGGCCGTACCGTAAGTGATGTGGCCCACGCGCAGATCGCAGGCAAAAAAAAGCCGGCAGACAGGCTGCCGGCATTGCGCATTACTCGAACTCGTTCCAGGAACGGCCGTCGCGGGTGATCATCGCCACCGAGGCCACCGGCCCCCAGGTGCCCGCCTGATAAGGCTTAGGCGCCTCGTTGTCGGCTTTCCATGCGTCCATGATGGAGTCGACCCACTTCCAGGCTTCTTCCACTTCATCGCGGCGCACGAACAGCGCCTGAATGCCGCGCATGGTCTCCAGCAGCAGGCGCTCGTAGGCGTCCGCCACGTGCTCCTGGTTGAAGGTTTCCGAGAAGCTCAGGTCCAGCTTGGTGGTCTGCAGACGGTGCTTGTGATCCAGCCCCGGCACCTTGTTCAGCACCTGAATTTCGATGCCTTCGTCCGGCTGCAGGCGGATGGTCAGCTTGTTCTGCGGCAGTTGCTGGTAAGAATCGCTGAACAGGTTAAGCGGCGGGTTTTTGAAGTACACCACCACTTCCGAGCATTTGGTCGGCAGACGTTTACCGGTACGCAGGTAGAACGGCACCCCGGCCCACTGCCAGTTGTCGATATCCACGCGGATGGAGACGAAGGTTTCGGTGCTGCTGCTCTTGTTCGCCCCTTCCTCTTCCAGATAACCCGGCACTTTCTTGCCCTGGACGAAACCGGCGGTGTACTGACCGCGCACGGTGGTTTCCCGTACATTGGTCTGATCGATACGGCGCAGCGAGCGCAGTACCTTCACCTTTTCGTCGCGGATACGGTCGGTGGTCAGATCCGCCGGCGGCGACATGGCGATCATGGTCAGGATCTGCAGCAGGTGGTTCTGGATCATGTCGCGCATCTGGCCGGCCTGGTCGAAGTAACCCCAACGCCCTTCGATGCCCACCTCTTCCGCCACAGTGATCTGCACCGAATCGATGGTGCGGTTATCCCAGTTGGAGGCGAACAGCGAGTTGGCGAAACGCAGCGCCAACAGGTTCAGCACCGTCTCTTTGCCGAGATAGTGGTCGATACGGTAAACCTGGGATTCGTTGAAGTACTCCGCCACCTGATCGTTGATCACGCGGGAGGACGCCAGATCGGTGCCCAACGGCTTTTCCATTACCACGCGCGCCGGCTCATGATTCAGCTTGGCTTCGCCCAACCCTTTGCAGATGGCGCCGAAGGTGCTTGGCGGCATGGCGAAGTAGTTGATGGTGGTGCGGTGTTTCTGATCCAGCATTTTACCCAGTTTGGTAAAGTTCTTGCTGTCGTTGACGTCCAGATTGCAGAAGTCCAGGCGTGCGCTCAGCGTGGCCCAGAGTTCGTCATCCAGTTTTTCTTTCATGAAGGTGCCAAGCGCTTCCTTGACCACTTCGGTATACGCTTTTTTATCCCACTCCGCGCGGCCGACGCCGATGATCCGCGTATCCGGGTGGATGTGTCCGGCTTTCTCTAACTGGTACAGGGAAGGCAGCAGCTTACGGCGCGCCAAATCACCTTTCGCGCCGAAAATAACCAGGTCACACGCCTGGGCTGTAGAGGTTACCGCCATGTTCATCTCCTCGTTGCAGGATATTTGTAATTTTCTTACATTACTAATGTACTCTGTTTGACTACGGCCAGCAAACCCGGCGCAGAAGCAGGAAAAAAGACCTCAAGATTCCAGTGGTAGCGCCAATGCGCGCCAGAGCCCGCACAGGCGGGCAAAACTGTAATTTTTCGTCTTTTTTGACGCTCTGTTACCATTATGAAAGTTAGACACAGGTCATATTCTGGTGAAAAAAGCCTGCATACGCCCTGTCGAGACTGCCAACGGTTACCAGCACGTAGTATATTTTCACTAAACCGGCATTGATTTCTCCTTTGTTTGAAATCGACATACCCTATCGATTCCAGGTTACAGCCGCTCGTTTGGCGTCTGCGTGCGCGGCGAACACGGGCGAAATTCGGCGCTGTTGCTTGAAAGCCACAGGGATAAAACCATGAGTGACTCTCGTTATATGAATACGCTGGACAAAATCCAGAGCCATCTGGAACTCCTGAGCAAATCTGAAAGGAAAGTCGCCGAGGTGATCCTGGCCTCCCCACAGACCGCCATTCACTCCAGCATTGCCACGCTGGCGCGCATGGCCGACGTCAGCGAACCTACCGTCAACCGCTTTTGCCGCCGCCTTGATACCAAAGGCTTTCCCGATTTCAAACTGCACCTCGCCCAAAGCCTGGCTAACGGCACGCCCTACGTAAACCGTAACGTTGAGGAAGACGACAGCGTCGATTCCTATACCAGCAAGATCTTCGAATCGGTCATGGCCAGCCTGGATACAGTAAAGGCAAATTTGGATATTGCCGCAATCAATCGTGCGGTTGACCTGCTCACCCAGGCAAAAAAGATCTCTTTCTTCGGCCTGGGCGCCTCCGCGGCGGTGGCGCACGACGCGATGAACAAATTTTTCCGCTTCAATATCCCGGTGGTCTACTTCGATGACATCGTCATGCAACGCATGAGCTGCATGAACTCCGGCGAAGGCGACGTGGTGGTGTTGATCTCACACACCGGCCGCACCAAGAATCTGGTGGAGATGGCCCACCTGGCGCGAGAAAACGACGCCACGGTATTGGCTATCACCTCGCGCGACACCCCGCTCGCTCAGGCGGCGACCCTCCCTTTGCTGCTCGATGTGCCCGAAGACACCGACGTTTACATGCCGATGGTGTCGCGGATCGCGCAATTAACGCTCATTGACGTGCTCGCCACCGGATTTACCTTGCGTAGAGGGGCTAAATTCAGAGATAACTTGAAGCGGGTCAAAGAAGCGCTCAAAGAATCGCGCTTTGATAAAGGGGTGGTCATTCCCAACAGTTTTGACTCGTGACCTGACGAAGAAAAAATCGCCGTTCAACAGACATTTGAATGACGGCATCAGAGACTGTACCCTGTTAATATGCTCATGCGGGTAACCCGGGTGAAATATCAGTGTTGTAAAATTACATTTCACGCCTGGTTTCGTTATCCGACGTTTATCGCAACACCAATATTTGCTTCACCAGTCAACGGAGTAATACATGTCCAGACGGCTCAGAAGAACCAAAATCGTTACCACCCTGGGTCCGGCTACAGACCGCGACAATAATCTGGAAAAGATCATTGCCGCCGGCGCCAACGTAGTTCGGCTTAACTTCTCCCACGGCAGCCCGGAAGACCACCAGGCTCGCGCTGACAAAGTGCGTGAAATCGCCGCCAAACTGGGACGTCACGTCGCTATCCTCGGCGATCTGCAAGGGCCGAAAATCCGCGTATCCACCTTCAAGGAAGGCAAAATCTTCCTCAACGTGGGCGATAAATTCCTGCTGGACGCCAACCTGTCAAAAGGCGAAGGCGATAAAGAAAAAGTCGGTATCGACTATAAAGGCCTGCCTGCCGACGTGGTGCCGGGCGATGTCCTGCTGCTCGACGACGGCCGCGTTCAGCTGAAAGTGCTCGAAGTTCAGGGCATGAAAGTGTTTACCGAAGTCACCGTCGGCGGCCCGCTGTCCAACAACAAGGGCATCAACAAACTCGGCGGTGGCCTGTCGGCCGAAGCGCTGACCGAGAAAGACAAGGCAGACATCGTGACCGCCGCCAAGATTGGCGTCGATTACCTGGCGGTCTCCTTCCCGCGTACCGGTGAAGACCTGAACTATGCTCGTCGCCTGGCGCGCGACGCCGGCTGCAACGCCAAGATCGTGTCCAAGGTTGAGCGCGCCGAAGCAGTCTGCAGCGACGAAGCGATGGACGACATTATTCTGGCCTCCGACGTGGTCATGGTTGCCCGTGGCGACCTCGGCGTTGAAATCGGCGATCCGGAACTGGTCGGCATTCAGAAGAAACTGATCCGCCGCGCCCGTACCCTGAACCGCGCGGTGATCACCGCGACCCAGATGATGGAGTCGATGATCACCAACCCGATGCCGACCCGCGCCGAAGTCATGGACGTGGCCAACGCCGTACTGGACGGCACCGACGCCGTTATGCTGTCGGCGGAAACCGCCGCCGGCCAATACCCGGCGGAAACCGTGGCGGCGATGGCGCGCGTTTGTCTGGGCGCCGAGAAGATCCCAAGCATCAACGTCTCCAAACACCGCCTGGACGTGCAGTTCGACAATATCGAAGAAGCGATTGCCATGTCTTCGATGTATGCCGCCAACCACCTGAAAGGCGTTACTGCGCTGATCGCCATGACAGAGTCCGGCCGCACCGCGCTGATGATGTCGCGCATCAGCTCCGGTCTGCCGATTTTCGCCATGTCGCGTCATGAGCACACGCTGAACCTGACCGCGCTGTATCGCGGCGTGACGCCGGTGTATTTCGACAGCCACAAAGACGGCGTGATCGCCGCCAATGAAGCCGTCAATCGCCTGCGCGACAAAGGCTTCCTGGTCTCCGGCGATCTGGTGATCGTCACCCAGGGCGACGTGATGGAAACCGTCGGCACCACCAATACCAGCCGTATCCTGCGCGTCGAGTAATCCACGCCGCAGACGAAATGCCGGCCGGCTCACGTTGGCCGGCATTTTTTTTGCCCTGACACCGCCATAAAAGACGGAGAACGCCATGCTCCACCAACACACTCCCGCAGCGAGCGGTGATGAGCTCGATCTCGACGGCCACGGCCTGACGCAGCTCGACGAGTCGCCGTTAGCCGGCCACGCGCTGCGCAAGATTAGCCTGTACGACAATCAGCTGACGGCCTTCCCCGCCTCGATCTTCCGGCACCGAAATCTGCGGGTGCTGAATATCTCCTGTAATCAGCTCGACCGCCTGCCGCCGGAGATTGGCCAGCTGCAACAGCTCGAGATGTTCGATTTTGGCCACAATCGCGCAAGCGAACTCCCCGAAGAACTGGGGCAGCTGCATCGGTTGAAATACCTCTATCTGAGCGATAACGGCTTTAGCGATCTGCCGCGCTCGCTGGCGCAGCTGCAGCAACTCATCTATCTCAATGCGACCGACAACCGCCTGGCCGTTTTGCCTCAGGCGATACCGAGGCTTGCGGCATTGCAAGAGCTGCGTTTATACAACAATCGCATCGGCAGCCTACCCGCCGAAATTGGGCAACTGCGCGCGCTGCGCGAACTGCATATCATGAAAAATGCCCTGACTTCGCTGCCGGCGGAAATGGCTCAGCTCGGTGAGCTGGAGATACTCGACGCAGCTAACAATGCCATCGCCGAGCTGCCGCTGGCCTTCTGCCGGCTGCCGCGGTTGAGCGAGTTGAACCTGCGTTTCAATCAGCTGACGCGTCTGCCGGAAAATATCGGCCAGCTGACGGCGCTGAGAAGTCTGGACCTGCGCGCCAACCGCCTGAGCGACCTGCCGGAAAGCCTCGGCGAACTGAGCCGCCTGCGCAAGCTGGACCTGCGCTGGAATGATTTCACCCGCACGCCTAAAGTCGTCGACATCCTGCGGGCTCGCGGCTGTCTGGTGCACATCTGAAGAGACGCCGGCCGGGTTGTGGCCCGGCCGGCGTTAGCGGTAGACAGGATTAACGATACAGATCGTCGCGCGAGTAAGGTTCAATCTCCCCTTCCTTGCGCGTCTTCAGCAGTTTGAGGATCCAGGTGTACTGCTCCGGGTTCGGGCCCACCAGATTTTCCACCTCTTCGTTCATGCGGCGGGCAATGCGCGGATCGTCGGCTTCGGCCAGGTCATCCATCGGCTCGCGGATATAAATGTCCAGCATGCTGGTTTTGCCGTCGTACACCGGGAATAAAGGCACGATCGCCGCACGACACACCTTCATCAACCGGCCTACCGCCGGCAGCGTCGCCTTATAGGTCGCGAAGAAATCGACGAACTCGCTGTGCTCCGCGCCATGATCCTGATCGGGCAGGTAGTAGCCCCAATACCCCTGCCGCACCGAACTGATAAACGGTTTGATGCCGTCGTTGCGCGCGTGCATGCGGCCGCCGAATTTACGCCGCACGGCATTCCACAGGTAGTCGATCAGCTGATTACGCTGATTGTGGAACATCGCGGCCATCGGTTGGCCGCGCGCGGCCATCAGCATCGCCGGCACATCCACCGCCCAGCCGTGAGGCACCAGGAAAATGACGTTGCGCCCTTCCGCCCGGACCTTGTCCAGCACCTCTTCACCGTGCCAACGCACGCGCTTGAGCACTTTCTCCGGCTTGGTGCAGGCCAGTTCCGCCATCAGCACCATCGACTGCGGCGCGCAGGCGAACATCTGGTCGATGATGTGCTCACGTTCGCTTTCCGGCAGCTCCGGCAAGCAATAAAGCAAATTGATGCGGGCACGACGGCGTGCGCCCTTCGCCAGCTTGCCGGCCAGTTTGCCGACCGCCCCCAGCACCGGATCGCGCAGGCGCGCAGGCACCAGCGAAATGCCGGCCATCAGGCCGGTTCCCAACCACACGCCCCAGTAGCGCGGATATAAAAAGGCTTTCTGAAACTGCGGGATGAACTCTACGTTCGATTTCTTCTCGTTTTGCATGCACATGCTCTTTGCTTAGCGATTCGGCTAATCATAATTGCCATCACCGATTTTGCAATTAACAACCGCGAACCGCCCAGATAAAACAGCATCGGCCCGCAATCAGGCCGATGAAATTGACGGCGCCGAAGCGCCGGAAAAAGGGGGTATTAATCCAGCTGCAGCTGAGGAACCACTTCCTTCACCTGCGCCAGATAATCGCTGCGGTCTTTGCCGCTCAGCCCTTCGGAACGCGGCAACTTGGCCGTCAGCGGGTTCACCGCCTGTTGGCCGGTCCACAGTTCAAAGTGCAGGTGCGGCCCGGTGGAGCGCCCGGTGTTGCCGGAAAGCGCAATGCGATCGCCGCGTTTCACCTTCTGGCCCGGTTTCACCAGCAGTTTTTTCAGGTGCATATAGCGCGTGGTGTACTGGCGACCGTGACGGATCGCCACATAGTTGCCCGCCGCGCCGCTGCGTTTGGCGATCACCACCTCACCGTCGCCGACCGCCAGCACCGGCGTGCCGACCGGCATGGCAAAATCGACGCCCTTGTGCGGCGCCACGCGGCCGGTCACCGGGTTCACGCGACGCGGGTTGAAGTTGGAGGAGATGCGGAACTGTTTCATGGTCGGGAAACGCATGAAGCCGCGCGCCAGGCCAGAGCCCTGGCGATCGTAGAATTTGCCGTCTTCGGCGCGGATCGCATAGTAATCTTTGCCGCCGGTGCGCAGACGCACGCCCAACAGCTGGCTTTGCGATTTCTTACCGTCGAAATGCTCGCGCGACATCAGCACGGAGAACTGGTCGCCTTTGCGCAGCTTGCGGAAATCGAGCTGCCACTGCAGCGCCTTGATCACCGCATTTATTTCGTTACGGCTCAGTCCGGCGTCGCCGGCGCTGCTGACGAAGCTGCCGTTGACCCGGCCGCTGATCACGTTGTTGCGCCATTCACCCTGCTGCGCCTCTTTCGACTCTTTGAAGCTATTGCCGACGCGGTCATAGGTACGGGTTTCGCGGCGGGAAACTTCCCAGGTCAACTGCTGCAGATCGCCCGCATCATTGACGGTCCACGACAGCTGTTGGCCGATCTTCAGATTACGCAGATCGCGGTTTTGCGAAGCCAGCAAGGTGACATCCGACATATCGATGCCGTACTGCGTCAGAATGCTGCCGAGGGTGTCGCCGGTGGAAACCACATATTCATGCACGCCATCGTCGCCGGCATCTTTCTGATCCAGCTCATCCTGCGGGATTTCGTCATCGGGGGTGGGTTGGTCGGCATCAATCGGTTCACTGGCTTCAGGGAGCAATGACCGCATCTGGCTGGATTCTAACTCGACGCTCTTGGCAATGGGGTTGTGTTCTGGGTGGTAAACAAAAGGCCGCCAAACAGCGACGGCCAATGTGACGACTGTCAGCGACCCCAGCATGACGCGGTGGGGCCGTGGCAGGTTGTTATACGCCAGAGCGATAGTTCGGACTATCTGCTGCACTCGATATTATCCTCATAAGCTTTACTTCAGGCAGCTCACGTACTGGTTTGACATCTGAGTCAGGAATTTCCCGTAGCTGTCCTTCCCCAGCGCGATGCCGATGCCCAGCGGGTCCAGCGTTCCGGAACGCACTTTGGTACCCTTGGCGACGGCATTGATTACGGCCGGCCTGAATTGTGGCTCAGCAAAAACGCATACCGCTTTCTGCTCAACCAACTGTGTTCGAATTTGGTGTAGGCGCTGTGCTCCAGGCTGAATTTCGGGATTGACGGTGAAATGGCCCAGCGGACTCAAACCGTAGTGTTTCTCAAAGTAGCCGTAAGCATCATGAAAAACAAAATAACCCTTACCTTGCACAGGCGTAAGCATGTTACCAACATTTTTGTCAGTTTGCGTCAGCAGATTCTCGAACTGGCGCAGGTTTGCGTCTAATTTGTCCTTATTTTGCGGCATAAGTTCCAACAATCTGTCGTGAATCGCGATCGCGGTCACTTTTGCTATCTCCGGCGACAGCCAAACGTGCATATTGTACTCGCCGTGATGATGCCCATGATCGTCATCGGCATGGTTATGCGCTTCGCCTGCATGATCATGATCGTCGTCATCTTCGCCTTTCATCAGCAACGGCTTCACCGCCGGCAGTTCGCTGATGGCCAGTTTGCGGGTTGCCGAGATCGGCACCAGCGCCTTGTTCAGGAACGCCTCCATGTCCGGCCCAACCCACAGCACCAGGTCCGCAGAGCGCAAACGCTGGATATCGGAAGGGCGCAGCGCAAAATCGTGCGGTGAAGCGCCGTCCGGCAGCAACACCTCGGTCGGCGTCACGCCGTCGGCGATGGCCGATGCGATAAAGCCTAGCGGACGAATCGAGGTCACCACCGCAGCGGAAGCGCTGCTCAGCGGGCCGGCCATCAACAGTGCGCTGGCCAGCAGCGTGCGCTGCAGCCATTTATTTTTCTTTGCCATCATCAGTAATCCCATCGTTTTCATCAACAAGGCGTGATATTATAACATTCGCTTCGTTCTGCAACCTGTAATCTCGAGATGTCTACACTGATAACGCTAAAAAATATCTCCGTCGCCTTCGGCAGCCGCAAGGTGCTGTCGAACATTTCCCTCAGCCTGCAACCCGGCCGTATTCTCACGCTGCTGGGCCCGAACGGCGCGGGCAAGTCTACGTTGGTGCGCGTGGTGCTGGGATTGGTCAAACCGACCGCCGGCACGCTGGAGCGTGAGCCCGATCTGCGCATTGGCTACGTGCCGCAAAAGCTGCACCTCGACGCCACCCTGCCGTTGACCGTCAGCCGCTTTATGCGTCTCAAGCCCGGCGTAAAGAAAGCCGACATTCTGCCGGCGCTCAAGCGCGTGCACGCCGCCCACCTGCTCGACCAGCCGATGCAAAAGCTCTCCGGGGGCGAAAACCAACGCGTGCTGCTGGCGCGAGCGCTGCTGAACAAACCGCAGCTGCTGGTGCTGGACGAACCCACGCAAGGGGTGGACGTCAACGGCCAGCTGGCGCTGTACGATCTCATCGATCAGCTGCGTAAAGAGCTGGGCTGCGCCGTGCTGATGGTCTCGCACGATCTGCATCTGGTGATGGCGAAAACCGACGAGGTCTTGTGCCTCAATCAGCACATCTGCTGCTCCGGGGCACCGGAGGTGGTGTCGATGCATCCCGAATTCATCGCCATGTTCGGCAACCGCGGCGCAGAGCAACTGGCGGTGTATCGCCACCATCACAACCACCGTCACGACCTGCAGGGAAGAATTGTCTTGAAGAAAACCGGGAGCCGCGAAGCATGATTGAACTGTTACTTCCCGGCTGGCTGGCTGGCGTGTTGTTGGCTGGCGCCGCCGGGCCGCTGGGTTCCTTCGTGGTCTGGCGTCGCATGTCCTACTTTGGCGATACCCTGGCGCACGCCTCGCTGCTCGGCGTCGCCTTTGGTCTGCTGCTGGACATCAATCCCTTCTATGCGGTGATCGCCATTACGCTGCTGCTGGCTCTGGCCCTGGTGTGGCTGGAACGCCGCCCGCAGCTTTCAGTGGATACCCTGCTCGGCATTCTGGCCCACAGCGCCCTGTCGCTCGGGCTGGTGGTGGTGGCGTTGATGTCTAACGTGCGGGTCGATCTGATGGCCTACCTGTTCGGCGATCTGCTGTCGGTCACGCTGAGCGATATCCTGATGATCGCCGGCGGCGTCGCCGTGGTGCTGCTGGTGCTATGGTGGCAGTGGCGCGATCTGCTGTCGATGACCATCAGCCCGGAGCTGGCGCACGTCGACGGCGTTAACCTGGTGCGCGCACGCACCGTATTGATGCTGGTCACCGCCTTGACCATCGGTCTGGCGATGAAATTCGTCGGCGCGCTGATCATCACCTCACTGCTGATCATTCCGGCCGCCACCGCTCGCCGCTTCGCGCGCACGCCGGAACAGATGGCCGGCGTCGCGGTGCTGCTCGGCATGGTGGCCGTCACCGGCGGCCTGACCTTCTCGGCGTTTTACGATACGCCGGCCGGCCCTTCGGTGGTGCTCTGCGCCGCCGTGCTGTTCACGCTGAGCCTGTTCAAAAAACAGCAGGCCTGATTAAAGCCAGGATATGACAAGGGCCGCTGATGCGGCCCTTTCTACTGCTGACAGAGGAGGAAAAAACGCGGTTTTTCCTCCTCTGGGGTGAGCAGCCGAAAATCAATGAATTGATTTTCCTTTTTTATGTGCGCCTTCTATAGACCCGGTAACGTCATCAAGTTCAACATTAACGTCAAGGGCCGCAGATGCGGCCCTTTTTTATGACGGGTGGAAAACTTATGCTTCGCGCTCGAGCCCGAAGTGCCGGTAGGCATGCTGCGTCGCCAGGCGGCCGCGCGGCGTGCGCTGGATAAAGCCCTGCTGGATCAGGAACGGCTCGATCACGTCCTCAATGGTTTCGCGCTCTTCGCCGATCGCCGCCGCCAGGTTGTCCAGCCCGACCGGACCACCGGTGAACTTGTCGATAATCGCCAGCAGCAGTTTGCGATCCATATAGTCGAAGCCTTCGGCATCGACGTTGAGCATATCGAGCGCCTGCGCCGCCACCGAACCGCTGATCACCCCGTTGGCGCGCACTTCGGCGAAGTCGCGCACCCGGCGCAACAGGCGGTTGGCGATACGTGGCGTCCCCCGCGCACGGCGGGCCACTTCATGGGCACCCTCGTCGGACAGTTCCAACCCCAGGCACCCGGCGCTGCGCGAGACGATGTGCTGCAAATCCGCCACCTGATAAAACTCCAGCCGCTGGACAATGCCGAAGCGATCGCGCAGCGGCGAGGTCAGCGAGCCGGCGCGGGTGGTGGCACCCACCAGCGTGAACGGCGGCAAATCGAGCTTAATCGAACGCGCCGCCGGCCCTTCGCCGATCATGATATCCAGCTGGTAGTCTTCCATCGCCGGATACAGTACTTCTTCCACCACCGGTGACAAGCGGTGAATTTCGTCGATGAACAAGACGTCGTGCGGTTCGAGGTTGGTCAGCATCGCCGCCAAATCGCCCGCCTTCTCCAGCACCGGGCCGGAAGTGGTGCGCAAATTCACGCCCATTTCGTTGGCCACGATGTTGGCCAGGGTGGTTTTCCCCAACCCTGGCGGGCCAAAGATCAGCAGATGGTCGAGCGCGTCGCCGCGCTGCTTGGCCGCCTGAATGAAGATCTCCATCTGCTCGCGCACGTGCGGCTGGCCGACGTATTCGGTCAGCAGCTTGGGACGAATGGCGCGATCGAGGATCTCTTCTTCGTTGATCGGTTCGGCGGAAATCAGGCGATCGGCTTCAATCATTATCTACCCCTTTTCGGCCTTACAGGGCGGCGCGCAGCGCGTCGCGGATCAGGGTTTCGCAGTCGGCGCCCGGCTTGGCAATCTTGCTGACCATGCGGCTGGCTTCTTGCGGCTTATAGCCCAGCGCCACCAGCGCCGAAACGGCCTCGGCTTCCGCGTCCACATCCGGCGCTTTGTCGGTGGCAGACGGCAGGCTGATCTCGCTGCTGCTATTGAACAGGTCGCCGTTAAGCCCTTTGAAACGGTCTTTCATCTCTACCACCAGGCGCTCGGCGGTTTTTTTGCCCACGCCCGGCAGCTTGACCAGTGCAGTGATCTCTTCGCGCTCCACCGCGCTGACGAACTGCTGCGCGGACATGCCCGACAGGATCGCCAGCGCCAGCTTCGGCCCGACGCCATTGACCTTGATCAGTTCGCGGAACAGCGCGCGCTCCTGCTTGTCGTTGAAACCGTACAGCAGCTGCGCGTCTTCACGCACCACGAAGTGGGTAAACACGATGGCCTCTTGCCCCAGTTCCGGCAGCTCGTAAAAGCAGGTCATCGGCATGTGTACCTCATAGCCCACGCCGTTCGCCTCCAGTAACACCAGCGGCGGCTGCTTTTCCAGAATATTTCCTCTGAGACGACCTATCATTTACCCTCCTGCAGAATGACCGGGCATGGCGCCCTGCCATGCCGTTGCTGGTAAAGCTTATAACATAAAAAAGGCTGGATGAATATCCAGCCTGAGCAATCATCGCTTTGCGTCAGCGCAAACGCCCGCGCGCCAGGTTCAACCGCCCTTCGCTCATCCGCAGCACGTTCTGGCTGAGGTGGCAGTGGGTAATGGCGATGGCCAGGGCATCGGCGGCGTCCGCCTGCGGGTTGGCCGAGAGTTTGAGCAGCGAGCGCACCATGTGCTGTACCTGCGCCTTTTCGGCCGCGCCGGTGCCGACCACGGTCTGTTTGACCTGCCGCGCCGCATACTCGAACACTTCCAGATTCTGATTCACCGCCGCCACGATCGCGACGCCGCGCGCCTGGCCGAGCTTGAGCGCCGAATCCGGGTTCTTGGCCATAAACACCTGTTCGATGGCGAAGAAATCGGGCTGAAACTGGGTGATGATCTCACTGACGCCGGCGTAAATCAGCTTCAGCCGCGTCGGCATGTCGTCCACCACCGTGCGGATGCAGCCGCTGGCGATATAGCTCAACTGACGCCCCTGCTGGCGGATAAGGCCATAGCCGGTGACGCGTGAGCCGGGATCGATACCGAGTATGATCGCCATATCTACATCCACCTTGCATGCACGGCGCCGCCGAACGGCGGCGCCCGTTTTACCGGATTACAGCGTCGCCGCCACTTCGTCGGAGATTTCACCGTTATGGTAAACTTCCTGCACGTCGTCGCAGTCTTCCAGCATATCGATCAGGCGCAACAGCTTAGGCGCTGTTTCCGCGTCCATGTCGGCCTTGGTCGATGGGATCATCGACACTTCCGCCGCTTCGGCTTCGAAGCCCGCCGCGGTCAGCGCGTCTTTCACCGCGCCCAGGCTTTCCCAGGCGGTGAACACGTCGATCGCGCCATCGTCATAGGTCACGATGTCTTCCGCACCGGCTTCCAGCGCCGCTTCCATCACGGTGTCTTCATCCAGGCCCGGTGCGTAGGTGATCACGCCCTTCTTGGTGAACAGGTAAGCCACGGAACCGTCGGTGCCGAGGTTGCCGCCACATTTGGTGAAGGCGTGGCGCACTTCCGCCACGGTGCGGTTGCGGTTGTCGCTCAGGCATTCGATCATCACGGCGGTGCCGCCAGGGCCGTAACCTTCATAGATGATGGTTTCCATGTTGGTATCATCATCGCCGCCCACCCCTCGCGCGATGGCACGGTTCATGGTGTCGCGCGTCATGTTGTTCGACAGCGCCTTGTCCATCGCCGCGCGCAGACGCGGGTTGGAATCCGGATCGCCGCCGCCCAGCTTGGCGGCCGTGACCAGCTCACGAATAATCTTGGTGAAAATTTTACCGCGCTTGGCGTCCTGCGCCGCTTTACGGTGCTTTGTGTTGGCCCACTTACTATGACCTGCCATAAAAAAATCTCCGAAAAAAACTACTGGACTGAATTGATCACGAACTCTTCAATCGCCTGCTGATTGCTCCATGACTTGGTTAACTTCACGGCCTCGGCCGCCTCAAGCCATTGGTAAGCGTGATGCTCGGTAATCACCGGATCGCGCTCCTCGGGCAACGCCAGACAGAACCAGTGCTCTTTATTGCGCGTGGTTCCCGGCGCATAGCGATGTCGCAAATGGACAAAGAGTTCAAACTCCACGCAGCGCTGGCAATCGAACAACGGCAGGTGCTCTGCTTCGATATCGATGCCGACTTCTTCCATGACTTCACGCTGCGCGGCATGCGGCGGCGACTCATCCTGTTCCAGGCTGCCGGTGACCGACTGCCAGAACTCGGTATCGTCGCGCCGCTGTAACATCAGCACCCGACCACTGGATTTCGCGTAAATCACTACCAGGATAGATTCAGGGCGCTTGTAACTCATCACTCGCTCTCTTGTTCCGCACCGGCTTTCTTTACCACGCTGATCGCCAGCTCCTGCAGCGACGCCGGGTTGGCGAAGCTCGGTGCGTCGGTCATCAGACAGGCCGCCGCGGTGGTTTTCGGGAAAGCGATGACGTCGCGGATGTTGTCGGTGCCGGTCAGCAGCATCACCAGACGATCCAGGCCGAAGGCCAGGCCCGCGTGCGGCGGCGTACCGTACTTCAACGCGTCCAGCAGGAAGCCGAACTTCTCGCGCTGTTCGTGTTCATTGATGCCCAGGATACTGAACACCGTTTGCTGCATTTCGCTGCGGTGAATACGCACCGAACCGCCGCCCACTTCGTAACCGTTGATCACCATGTCATAGGCGTTGGCGATGGCGTTGACCGGCGCTGCCGCCAGCTCTTCCGGGCTCATGTCGCGCGGCGAAGTGAACGGGTGGTGCATGGCCGCCAGGCCGCCCTCTTCGTCTTCTTCGAACATCGGGAAGTCAACCACCCACAGCGGCGCCCAGCTGTCGAGTTGGGTCAGCGCCAGATCGCGACCCAGCTTCAGACGCAGCGCGCCCATCGCATCGGTGACAATCTTGAAGCTGTCGGCGCCGAAGAACAGGATATCGCCGGTCTGCGCATCGGTGCGCGCCAGGACCGCTTCCAGCACGTCCGCGCTGAGGAATTTGGCGATCGGGCTCTGCACGCCTTCCATGCCGGCGGCGCGGTCGTTGACTTTCAGCCACGCCAGGCCTTTGGCGCCGTAGATGTTGACGAAAGCGCCGTACTCGTCGATCTGCTTGCGGGTCAGCTGTGCGCCGCCCGGTACGCGGATCGCCGCCACGCGGCCTTTGGCGTCGTTGGCCGGGCCGGAGAAGACTTTAAACTCGACGTCTTTGACCAGGTCAGCCACGTCCACCAGCTCCAGCGGGTTACGCAGGTCCGGCTTGTCGGAGCCAAAGCGACGCATCGCTTCGGCGAAGGTCATGACCGGGAAATCGCCCAGATCCACGCCCTTCACGTCCAGCCACAGCTCGCGCGCCAGTTTCTCCATCACTTCACGTACCTGATCGGCGGTCATGAAGGAGGTTTCGACGTCGATCTGGGTGAATTCAGGCTGACGGTCCGCACGCAGGTCTTCGTCACGGAAGCATTTGACGATCTGGTAGTAACGATCGAAGCCGGACATCATCAGCAGCTGTTTGAACAGCTGTGGGGACTGCGGCAGCGCGTAGAATTTGCCCTTGTGCACGCGGCTCGGCACCAGGTAATCGCGGGCACCTTCCGGCGTCGCCTTGGTCAGCATCGGCGTTTCGATATCGAGGAAGCCGTGGCTGTCCATGAAGCGGCGAACGAAGCTGGTGATTTTGGCGCGGGTCTTCAGACGCTCGGCCATTTCCGGGCGACGCAGATCCAGGTAGCGGTATTTCAGGCGCGCTTCTTCACTGTTGACCTGGTTGGAGTCCAGCGGCAGCGGCTCGGAGCGGTTGATGATTTCCAGCGCGTGGGCGAACACTTCCACTTCGCCGGTGGCCATATCTTTATTGATCTGGCTGTCCGGACGCGCACGCACGGTGCCGACGATCTGGATGCAGAACTCATTGCGCAGGTCGTAGGCCTTGTCGAACGCCACTTTCTGGTCCGGATCGAAGAACACCTGCACGATGCCTTCGCGGTCGCGCATATCAATAAAGATCAGGCCGCCGAGATCGCGACGACGATTGACCCAACCACACAGAGTGACTTCCTGGCCCACGTGGGACAGATTCAACTGCCCGCAATATTCAGTACGCATACGCTATCCTTTTACACAGCCGATGCCGCGCCGGGCTACTGCGCCCCTGTCGCGCGGCTGTTATCTGATAAATTCTACTTGTTACCCGGTTTAAAATCCGTCGCATACCAGCCGGTACCCTTAAGCTGGAAACCGGAGGACGAGATCAACTTGGTCAACGCGGGCTGCCCACACGCCGGGCAGTCTGCCAGCGGCGCATCGGAAAATTTTTGCAATTTCTCTAACCGATGGTTGCAAGCACCACATGCATATTCATAAATCGGCATAGGTCGTTGGATTAAAGAGTGTTGAAAAAAGGGAGTCATTATAAAGGAAATTCATCCGCCCGATAAGTGCGAACACAGCATTGTTACTGCACTAAATGGCGCGTTTTCGTTCGAATCAACACATCGATTAACAAATTTCCCATTAACCTGCGACAGTTTTTTCACGTAGCCTGATTCTCCCCCGGTTTGCGCCGTACGCTGCTCGCCTGGCGCGCCGAACAGTTTTTATCCACTTCGCAACGAGATGAAATCCATGCTGAAACTTGACGCCCAAACCACCGCTCTGGTGCTGATCGATTTGCAAAACGGCATTCTGCCCTACGCCGGCGGCCCGCACAGCGCCGACCAGGTAGTGGCGAACGCCGCCCTGCTGGCCGCGCGTTTTCGTCTGCTGGGCGCGCCGGTGCTGCTGGTGCGCGTCGGCTGGTCCGACACCTTCGCCGAAGCGCTGAAACAGCCGGTGGACAAACCGGCTCCCGCGCCCGCCGGCGGCTTGCCGGTCAGTTGGTGGGAGTTCCCCGCACCGCTGGCGGTCAATGACAGCGATATTCTGGTCACCAAACGCCAATGGGGCGCCTTCTACGGCACCGATCTGGATTTACAGCTGCGCCGCCGCGGCATCAAATCCGTGGTGCTGGGCGGCATCTCCACCAATATTGGCGTAGAGTCCACCGCGCGCGCCGCCTGGGAACACGGCTATGAACTGGTGATCGCCGAAGACGTCTGCAGCGCGCAGAACGCGGAAATGCACCGCTTCGCGTTCGAACACATCTTCCCACGTCTGGCGCGGGTGCGCGACACCGGCGAAATTCTTGCCGCGCTCGAGCGGTAACGTTAAGTTGTAGCCTGATGATCTCAGTAAAGGAAGACGACGCCGTGATCTACATCGGATTGCCGCAGTGGCAACATGCGGCCTGGAACCGCATCGGGCTGCGTGACTTGGCGGATTACAGCCGCTACTTCAACTGCGTGGAGGGTAACACCACCTTCTACGCGCTGCCGAAGCTGGAAATCGTGCAGCGCTGGCGCGACATGACCGGCGACGATTTTCGCTTCTGCTTCAAATTCCCGTCGGACATCAGCCACAAGGCTGCCCTGCGTAACTGCGCCGCCGAGCTGCAGGCGTTTTACCACTGCCTGAGCCCAGTGCATCAGCGCATCGGCCAACTGTGGCTGCAGTTGCCCGCCGCCTTCGGCCCTGACGAGCTGCCGCGCATGTGGCAATTCTTCGAAAGCCTGCCGAAGGAATTCACCTACGGTGTTGAAGTGCGTCATCCGGCGTTTTTCGCCAAGGGCGAGGCAGAGCGTGCGCTGAATCAGGGGTTGCACCAGCGCGGCATCAATCGGGTGATCCTCGACAGCCGCCCGGTGCATCACGCCGCCCCCCATACCGCCGCCGTGCGCGATGCGCAGCAGAAAAAACCGAAGCTGCCGGTGCATGCCCTGGTCACCGCCGACCAGCCGCTGGTGCGCTTTATCGGCGGCGATCAGCTGGCCGACAACCTGCGCTGGTTCGAAGCCTGGCAGCAAAAACTGCCGCTGTGGCAGCAACAGCATCAGCCTTATCTGTTTATTCATACGCCGGACAACGGCGATTCGCCCCAGCAGGCGCAAAAAATTTGGCAGCAGCTGCGCCTGGCGATCCCCGATTTGCCTGCGCCGCCGGACTGGCCGGAACAGGATGCACTGTTTTGACCTATTAATCTGACCAATAACATCAAATATTTCCCCGCGACAGTGAATACAATGACGGCTATGATGCTGGCTGCCAGTTTTGGTTAGGGAACGGAGTTAAAAATGGTAAGCGCGCTTTATGTGGTGCTCGGCGCATTGTTGTTGATCAAACTCTCTTATGACGTAGTCAGATTAAGGATGCAGTACCGCGTAGCCTACGGCGACGGCGGGTTCTACGAATTGCAGACCGCCATCCGCGTGCATGGCAACGCCGTTGAATACATTCCGATCGCTGCCGTATTGCTGGTGATCATGGAGATGAACGGCGCGGAAATCTGGATGATTCACCTCTGCGGCCTGATGCTGATGGCCGGGCGGCTGGTGCATTACTACGGTTTGCGCAACCGCGAGGTTCGCTGGCGCCGTTCAGGCATGGCCGCGACCTATATCTCTTTGCTGTTGATGGTTCTGGCAAATATCTTCTATCTGCCCTGGGATCTGATTTTCAGTCTGCATTGATCCCGTTTTATCATCAGGCGGCCGCGCCGCCTGCTTCCGCTCCGCTTTTTTACGCTTTTCTGTTAGACTACGCAGCTTCGAATTCTGAACTGATTTGCCGCTATGCCAAACCGCGATACCCTTTTCTCCGCCCCCATCGCCAAATTGGGCGACTGGACCTTCGACGAACGCGTTGCCGAAGTGTTCCCCGACATGATCCAACGCTCCGTTCCCGGCTATTCCAACATCATCTCGATGATCGGCATGCTGGCCGAACGCTTTGTGCAACCCGACAGCCGGGTATATGACCTGGGCTGCTCGCTGGGCGCGGCAACGCTGTCGATGCGGCGGAATATCAAGGTGCCCGGCTGCAATATCGTCGCCGTCGACAATTCGCCGGCGATGGTGGAACGTTGTCGCCGCCATATTGACGCCTTCCGCGCCGACACGCCGGTTGACGTCATCGAAGCCGACATTCGCGACATCGACATCGAGAACGCCTCGATGGTGGTGCTGAACTTTACGCTGCAGTTCCTCGAACCGGCCGATCGCCTGCGCCTGCTGGAGAAAATTTATCGCGGCCTGCGCCCGGGCGGCGCACTGGTGCTGTCGGAGAAGTTCAGCTTTGAAGACGCCGAAGTCGGCGAACTGCTGTTCAACATGCATCACGATTTCAAACGCGCCAATGGGTACAGCGAGCTGGAGATCAGCCAAAAACGCAGCATGCTGGAAAACGTGATGCTGACCGACTCGGTAGAGGCACATAAGGCGCGCCTGCATCAAGCCGGGTTCGAGCATGCCGAAGTGTGGTTCCAATGCTTCAACTTCGGTTCGCTGATCGCCCTGAAAGCGGGGGATGCGCAATGATCGAGTTCGGTGATTTCTATCAGCGCATCGCCAAAAGCCCCCTCAGCCATTGGCTGGACACCCTGCCTGCGCAGCTCAGCGCCTGGCAACGCGAATCGCTGCACGGCAAATTCAAACAGTGGTTTAACTCGGTAGAACATTTGCCGACGCTGACCCCAACCCGCCTCGATCTGCTGCACGGCGTACGCGCCGAGATGGAGCCTGCCCTGTCGCCGGGCCAGCTCGAGGGCATCGAGAAAATGCTGCGCACCCTGATGCCATGGCGTAAAGGGCCGTTCTCGCTGTATGGCATCGATATCGATACCGAATGGCATTCCGACTGGAAGTGGGATCGCGTGCTGCCGCACATTTCTCCGCTGGCCGGCCGCACCATTCTCGACGTCGGCTGCGGCAGCGGCTATCACCTGTGGCGCATGATCGGCGCCGGCGCACACTTTGCCGTCGGCATCGATCCGATGCAGCTGTTCCTGTGCCAGTTCGAAGCGGTGCGCAAGCTGTTGGGTGGCGATCAACGCGCCCACCTGCTGCCGCTCGGCATCGAGCAGTTGCCGGATCTGGCGGCGTTCGACACCGTGTTCTCAATGGGGGTGCTATATCACCGCCGCTCGCCGCTCGATCATCTCTATCAGCTGAAAAATCAGCTGGTGGCTGAAGGGGAGCTGGTGCTGGAAACGCTGGTGGTGGAAGGCGATCGCCACCAGGTGCTGGTGCCGGGCGATCGTTATGCACAGATGCGCAACGTGTATTTCATTCCTTCCGCCGAAGCGCTGAAATGCTGGCTGGAGAAGTGCGGTTTCGTCGACGTGAAGATCGCCGATATGTGCGTCACCAGCCTCGAAGAGCAGCGCCGCACCGACTGGATGACCAGCGAGTCACTGGCCGAATTCCTCGATCCGAACGATCGCAGCAAAACGATCGAAGGCTATCCGGCGCCCCTGCGCGCCGTGCTGACCGCCAAAAAACCCTAGCGTTCGCTAATCGGGCCGGCCTGAGCCGGCCCGAATTTACCCGTTGTCGACATCGACAATCCGCAGCTCATACACCATGGTCGCGTTCGGCGGGATCTGCGGCGCATAGCCCGTTTCTCCGTACGCCAACGCCGGCGGCACCACCATTGTCAGCGAACCATGATTTTTCAGATGGCCGATCGCCTCGCGGAACAACGGCGGATAGGCAGAGAGCGGCTGAGACATCACCTTCCCACTGCGATCCATATCCTGAATCACGCTGCCGTCGGTTAAGCTCTCTTTCACCACAATGTCTACCCGTGCGTTTTCCTTAATGGCTTCATCACCCACATAATCGATGCGATACCAGAAACCGGCAGGCGACTTCTGCGTGCCTTTCTTCTTTTTAAACTCGGTGACGAACGCCTCGCCCTTGCTGGTCTGCACCTTCGCCGCCTGGTTTCTGGCGTCGTTCACCGTTTTTTCCGACTCCGCCAGCGCGCGGGTCAACTGTGCATCGCTTAGTTGGTAATGGCCGTTGAAGGTATCGATCACGCCCGCCAGCAGCAGGGTTTTATCGGGATTGATGCCCCAATTTTTACGCTCCGCCAGCATCGTTTGAATATCGCGTCCCAAAGCGACACCGGCAGCATAGCTCTGCTGTTCCGGCTTTTTCTTGAGCGCCTGCGCATCAGGCAGCCATTTGGCCCGCGATCTCAGCCCGCTCAGCTCGTCTTGCAAAGCTTGCTGCGCCTGATGGGCGGCCGCCAGCTCCGTTGCCGTTTTATCCGCCTGCAGTGTCGCTTTATCCCGCTGCTGCGCAGCCTGCGCGCTTTCCGCCGTTACCACCGCCAAACGTTGTTCCAACGCTTTAGCTTGTTCGGTTTGCGTCTTGTTTTTTTCCTGCAGCTGCGCCAGCTGCTGCTGCAGTTCACCCGTCGCCTTGGCGGCTTCGGCCTTTTGCTGCGCCAGCGCCGTCTTCAGGCTTTTCTCTTGCTGCTCGGCCTGTTGGCGTTGACCATCACGCTCTTTCTGTAGCTGCGCCAGCTGCTGCTGAAGTTCACCCGCCGCCTTGGCGGCTTCGGCCTTTTGCTGCGCCAGCGCCGTCTTCAGGCTTTTCTCTTGCTGTTCGGCCTGTTGGCGTTGACCATCACGCTCTTTCTGTAGCTGCGCCAGCTGCTGCTGAAGTTCACCCGCCGCCTTGACGGCTTCGGCCTTTTGCTGCGCCAGCGCCGTCTTCAGGCTTTTCTCTTGCTGCTCAACCTGTTGGCGTTGATCATCACGCTCTTTCTGCAGCTGCGCCAGCTGCTGCTGAAGTTCACCCGTCGCCTTGGCGGCTTCGGCCTTTTGCTGCGCCAGCGCCGTCTTCAGGCTTTTCTCTTGCTGCCCACCCTGCTGCCGTTGGCCCTCCTGCTCTTTTTGCAGCTGCGCCAGCTGCTGCTGCAGTTCGCCCGTCAGCCTGGCAGCCTCGGCCTTCTGCTGTTCCAGCTCAGCGGCGGCCGCTTTTTTATCCTGCTCATAACGCTGGCGCGCTTTATCGTTGGTGGTCTGGGCCGCCGCCAGTTTCTCCTGCCAAGCCTTATCCGCCTGTTCAGGCAACGCCGCCAGCCGTTGTTCCAGCAAGGCAATGCGCCGGTCGCGCTCCTCGGTTTGCTGCTTTTGCCGCGCTAACGCCGCCTGCGCTTCGGCGATCTGCGCCTGAGCCTTGCGCTCCTGCGGCGTCAGGTTCAGTGCCTGTCGTACGCCGCTGGCGAAGTCGCTCAACGCGCTCAAATCAGGCGCCGGTGTCGGTTTATCGGCAGCGGTCAGGGACGACGCAACCCGCAACGCGGTCAACTCCTGTTGCAGGGATTGAAGAGCGGCTTGCTGTTGCTCCAATCGAGTCTCTTTCTCGCGCAGCGTCTTTTGCAACTGAGCCAGTTGCTTTCTCTGTGAGCTCGTTTCACGAGCTTGAACCGGCCGGGACGCCGGCTTTTGGCTTTCCTGGGATGGGGTAACCACGGTCTCGGCTGCCGGCGCGTCCTGCCGCTGGTAACGCTCGGCAAACTGCAATAATGCCGGCACGTCGTCATCCGCCCCGGCCACCGCCGGCGCAAACGCCAGCGGTATCATCAGGCTCAGTAAGGCCTTTCTTGCACGAGGGGTCATTGGGCGCGTTCTCCGCGCTCAGCCAGGCCGGTCATCATGGCAGAACTGATGTCCGCGCAAAGACGGCTGGTGCGATAACGATACAGGGCGTCGACGGTTTCCTGCGTGCCCGTGTTGACCCGCTGGCGTACCCCGGCATACTGCGCGGCGCCGCCCATCAAGGTATCGAATTCGCGTTTGAATTTTTGGTATTTTTCGTTATCCATGCCGCGCATGGCATCCAACTCGCGCTGGCACTGCTGCATGCGCTCGGCCTCACGCTGCCGTTTGTCTTGTTCCGCAATTTCTTCTGCGCTGGGCGGCTGGCTTAATGTAGAAACAGGTCGCTTGGCGGTCTGGCAGCCGGTCAGGGCCAACGTCAGTAAAAGCGCCGCGCTCAAACAGTGTGCCGTTCGGGTCATTATCGTTATCTCCTTGTTTAGTCCGCCGTTAACGCGCCCTGCGGCTGCGCCGACGGCTCTCCTCAATTGATGCTGTGATGTTCCGGCCATAAGGCAGGCGATGAACAGGTAAAAATACCGGCGCGGTGACGAGCGGCAGAACGCAAACCATTCACCACGGAAATACATACCAAAAAATCATTTAATATTATGATATTTAAAGGATTTTAACTCACAAACTTATCAGCAGGGCATGGCGATCGCAAGAAGAGATGGGGCCGCCGACCGAATAACAGCGTTGAAACGGTGCTGCGTCTTGACAAGGTACCAGGCCAACGCATGCTCCAATTGCCGCGGCCTGAACTTCACGCTGTATCAGCACCCAGCAAACTTCATCGACTTTTTGAAACGTCCATCCTGATTGAGAATCGTGTTGCCAACCAACAGGAGAAATTTCATGAACAATATGATTAGTGTTAATAACATCAGTGAATTGCGTAATCTGACGCCAGTTACAGATGACCAGATTGTCTTTTTAGTTTCTCACACCCCCGGACATTTCACCGGCGGCGGCGAATTCTATTATGCGAAAACGGATACAACCAGTGCGGACAATAACGGTACCGTGGTGGTTACAACGGGAGGAGCCCGCTGGAAACGACTGGATCAGAAACTGACTTTCGATCACTTCGGCGCTGATCCTAGTGGCACTTCCACCTCTGACGCAGCAATCAGCGCGACATTAAACTATGCCGCGAGTTTAAAAAACAAAGTGGTCTATGCTTCGGAAAATGCTCAATATCTGCTGACCAGCACTCAACCTATCAACGTCGCTAATGGCATCACAGTCAGAGGATCCCGCCGCGGTCTTGCTCAAGGCCCTGCAAGTCTTACAAACAATGGCCCTAATCGGGCAGGCCTTGCGGACGATAGTGCTTTCATCATCAAAAAGCCGGCAGGTGCGGTTTGTTTCGCCTGCGATAAGAACGTTGTCTTTGATGGTTGGTCGTTCCTCTATCCAGATCAGAAATATACTGCCACCCAGCCGGAGGCGTTTGTTCCATACGGGGCCACCATTACCGCAACCGGCGCTCTGTCAGTCGCCAACTGCCGTTATGTAGGCGCCTATGATTTTGTTGAAGCTCGTGGAGAAGCCAACAACTTTGAGAATATCTACGGTTGGGCAGTACGCTGCGACTACAGGGTTTATGAAAGCAGGGACATCAACAGATTTACCAATGTTCACGTCAATGCCAACGTCGTGCGCCCGACAGAAAACGCGGTGACTGCCTCTATCGCTGTAACCGGTTCTTGTGCTTTCAATCTCGATCGCCACGACAATACGTTTATGGTGAATGTGTTCTCTTATGGCAAAAAGATCTTTATCAAAACTACAACACAAGGAACCTCCTATTTAGGCGGCCTTAGCCTGAGCAATTTCATGGCTGACAGAAATGGTACCGGAATTGATATCGACTCGGATTCCTCCGCCAATATTCAAATCGCCAACGGTTCTTATATTAATGACTATGGTGATACCGTTGGGGGCTTCCTGGTATTAAGAAAGTCTACTGGCCAATCAAATATCACCCCAGTGCAAATCAGCAATGTTAACTTCGCTACCGCTAATGGACCGAAGGGTTCACTCTCTCCTCAGGCCGTTCGCTTCGAAGCGAACGGCGGGTATCAACTTTCATTCAGCAACACCGTCATGCCAATGTGGACGAACGGCAGTCTGAACAATGAAGCGGGTTACAACATTCTTAGAGGCACACTGAGCATTGCGCAACGCAGCTACCAGCTACATGCGGCTCCGCTAAATTGTTTGACGAACAGCAATATGATCGCCATCGGTGCTGACAAACAGCCTGTAGGCTGGTTTATTGACGGAAATCTGACGGCGGATAGCAATATCCTGACCGCCAATGGAGATAACCCGGCTTATAAAGGTTTAGGTCAACGTATTCATCGGAGCATGGGACTGAGAACATTCTGGGCCATCGCATCCTCTATCGGCGATCAATCTACCGCGCAAGCTTCGACTGGCATTTGGGCCCGCTCGTTCAACGATAACTATACCGACACTGTCGAGAGCAATGAAGCTATTCCCTGGATACGCATCGGCAACCTTTACTACGCGCGTTTTGTCATGAACAACAATCGCACTATCCACGATATCCTGATCAATCCCGGAAATGGCAATAATGCGGTGCGCGTTTTAAACTGCGGCATTACTCCGGGCGAAGTCTTCAACTTCTCGCCCGATGCACAGCACTAATCATCCACATGACTAGTCCTGGCATAGGTTGACACTTTTATGCCTGTAAAACGCCTGATGCACCGCATCGGGCGTTTTATATTTTAGCGACTGGTGTAGTGGCACAGTGAATTTGGCCACCTGATTAAAGGTGATATTCTCACCTCAACATAAAATAGGTGACTTAATGAACAAGAGAACTAAGCGTACTTTTACCCCTGAGTTCAGGCTGGAATGTGCACAGCTGATCGTTGATAAGGGCTACTCATATCGACAAGCCAGTGAAGCGGTTAATGTTGGTTCTACCACGCTTGAATCTTGGGTACGCCAGCTCAGACGAGAGCGCCAGTTCGCTGTACCGGAGCCAGACCGGGTATGGTACGGAGATATTACTTATATCTGGGCAGGAAATCGCTGGTGCTATCTGGCGGTCGTAATGGATCTTTTTGCCCGCAGAGTTATCGGCTGGAGTCTGTCAGCGAATGCCGATACAGCACTGATAAGCAACGCTCTGCGGATGGCATATGAGACGCGTAGCCAACCGCGTGATGTCATGTTCCATAGCGATCAGGGAAGCCAGTATACAGGCCTGAAATATCAGCAACTTCTCTGGCGTTACAGAATAAAGCAAAGCGTCAGTCGGCGGGGAAACTGCTGGGATAACAGCCCGATGGAACGCTTCTTCCGCAGCCTGAAAACAGAATGGGTACCAGCGAATGGCTACGTGGGCAAAGACGAAGCCCGGCGGCAAATCAATCGCTATATATTGAATTACTACAATAGCGTCAGACCACATCATTATAACGGTGGACTGACGCCAGAAGAATCAGAGAACAGATACCGTTCTTACTGTAAAACCGTGGCCAATATTACTTGACCACTACATTTCGCCTTTTTCAACCTGCTCAACAACAGCAATTTTAAAAGACAAAGGATAGTCGCGTTGTGTGCGTTTAAACTCGGCCATTATCACGTTCTCCGGATTTAAGTCGAAAACGTGTCAACGCTATTCAGGACGGGTCAAAGACATAAAAAAAGCCCCGGCAAAACGCCGGGGCCTGGTACTTGCGCGATCGCCGAGGGCTCAGTGACACGCAAAGGGGTCTTACGGCCCGGAAACCGGTTTTCAAACGCGGTTAGCTGCGTGATTATGCGCTTTGCGCCAGGGGATCAACCAAGGCCAGCGCGTTTTTCATCGCCTCCACCATTTCGCCATCCACGCAATAATGGCTAAATTCGTCAAACTCGTTATCGGAGCACATGGTGACGCCCGCCTTGCGGTAACGCATGGTCGATGGCACCAGATGGCCGGAAGAGCTGTGCAGTTCATGCAGACCGATGTCGACAAACTTGTGCAGATTGCTGAGGCGCACGCCGGCACCCGCCATGATCACCGGGCCATGACTGGCCTGGCGCAAATCTCGCAGCAGCGGCAGGCCCAGTTCGGCGCTCTGCTGTTGGCCGGAGGTTAGAATGCGCGCTACGCCCAGCTCGGTCAGTTGTTCCAACGCCACCATCGGGTTTTGGCACATGTCGAACGCGCGATGGAACGTCACCGCCATGCCCTCGCACAGCTTCATCACTTCGCGCATGCGCGGCAGATCGATGTGCCCTTCTTCGTCCAGCATGCCGACCACTACGCCGGGGAACCCCATCTCGCGGATCTGGCGGAGATCCTGTTTGATCACCTCGAAATCCACCGCGCCGTAGCAGAAATCGCCACCGCGAGGACGAACGATCGGATGCACCGGGATCGCCACCCGCTCGCGCGCCAGACGCAGCGTGCCATAGCTCGGCGTCAATCCCCCCTCGCTCTGGCTGGCGCACAACTCGATACGATCGGCGCCTGCCCGTTCGGCCGTCAGCGCGCAGTCGACGCTAAAGCAACAAACTTCCAGTTTTATCATTGTCACCCCCAGATAACGGCCAACATACGGCGGCAATTGTTCATTTCTTCATTTCTCACGTAGGCTCATGCTTAGGCATAAACCGGCTCAGGGTTGTAACTATGGCATTCAATTTTGATCAATGGGTAGACCGCAGTCACAGTGACAGCGTTAAGTGGGATAAATATCGCGACCGCGACATTATTCCGCTTTGGGTCGCCGACAGTGATTTCACCTCACCGCCGGCGGTGATCGAAGCCTTGCAGCGTCGCGTGGCGCACGGCGTATTCGGCTACACTCACCCATCCCCTGATCTTATTGAGGTTTTTACCCGCCGCATGGTAGAGCGCTACGGCTGGCACATCAAGCCTGAATGGATCATTTTCCTGCCTGGGCTGGTGTGCGGCCTGAACCTGTGCGTGCGAGCCTGCACCGAAGAACACCAGAGCACGCTGGCCCCCTCTCCCATTTATCCGCCGTTCCGCAAAGCGGCCAAATTCGCCGGGCGTAAGCACCTCTCGGTGCCGCTAACGGCGGTAGGCCAACGCTGGGTGTTGGACTTCCCCGTGATGCGTGATCGGCTTAGCGGCAACGAGAAGCTTCTGTTGCTGTGCAACCCGCAGAATCCCGGTGGCACCGTTTATCGCCGGGATGAGCTGTTGCAGCACCATCAGTTCGCTCGCGAGCACGATTTAATCGTCTGTTCCGATGAAATCCACTGCGAGCTGCTGCTTGAACCCGGCGTGCGGCATACCCCTTTCGCTACCCTGAATGACGATGCGGCCCAACGCAGCGTGACGCTGATGTCGCCGTCAAAAACGTTTAATCTTGCCGGGCTGGGCGCTTCACTGGCGATCGTTCCCAACGAAGCGCTGCGACAAAGGCTGAAACGCGCGCGCAGCGGCATCGTGCCGGAGGTCAATCTGCTGGCGCTGGTGGCAGCGCAGGCGGCTTATCAATACGGGCAGCCCTGGCTGGACGAGCAGCTGATTTATCTACGTGCCAATCGCGATCGGCTGACCGAGCGCATCAACGCCATGCCGGGGTTGACGGTTTTGCCAATCGAAGCCACCTACCTGGCGTGGATCGATTGCAGCGCTTTACCGGTGGACAACCCGCATCAGTTCTTCGAACGCGCGGGCGTAGGATTAAGCGCCGGTTTGGATTTCGGCGATCGGCGCTTTGTGCGGCTTAACTTTGGTTGCCGGTGGGCCCTGCTCGATGAAGCGCTCGATCGCATGGCGCGAGCCTGTGCGGCACTGCCCGGCTAACCTTGTTCGCTGGCGACGATATCTCGAATGGAATAAGGATGAAACTTTATCGTCACCGTTCCGTCGGTGATGGCCAGCGTCGGGTTCGGTAGCCGCTCGCCCTCGCCTTTTGGCGAGCTTTGCTTCAGTTTGATCCCCGGGGCCAGCAGCGCTTCATCGGCAAGGTAGCTCAACGCCCGGGCGTGCAGCGTCTGCGGATCGCCACTGAGCACTAATTCGACGTGTTCCCAACCTTCGTGCGGATAGCGTTTCTCCCCGGGATACGGCAGCTCGACGCAGTCTATCTGCCACGGCCCCACGGCCAGCGGCTGCGACAAATCGAACAGACAGATAGGTCGCCCGTTGATCATCGACTCGGACAGCAGTGTCCCGCACTGCATCAGCCCCTGGCGCCAGCGTTCGGCAGTGGCGTTCTGATGACAGCGCAGAGAGATGTGATCGGCGGTAAACGCGGCCAGATCAAGCCGCAATTTGGCGGCAAATTGATGCAATGCCTGCTCGAAACGCGGCAGGTCGAGCACCAGGTCGTCCAGCTCGGCAATGGCCTGCAAGGGGGTGGTCATAGAAACCTCAAAACAACGGAACGTATGTGAAACGCCGTAATTTACACGGTGGCGACAGCGCTCGCCAGCATTGCGAGGTTTTTCAGCAGCCGTTCAGAATGATTTTTGGTTGCGGACAGGGAGAATAAAAACCAGCTTTTTATTAAGATGACAACTTATTAAATCAACAGATAAATAAAAAATAAGAATTTTCGCAATCCATTATACCTTTTCTTCATGACGCTATGATTTAAGTTATTTTGCACAAAACCCTCTGCAGCCCATTGGCCAATCCGATTGAATAGTCTGGTTTAATCAACCCTAACCCACTTATCAAACCCACACAAAAAACAATCACAACCCATTGTAAAAGAAGAAAATAAACAAAATTAATTGATGAAAAACTAAGGATTATCTTAATTTAACCCCGAACAATTGATTCACCAAGATAACTCGGCTACTTTGGAGGAAATTTAAATTCGAGATGATCATTATGTTATTGCTGACGATATCCTTGGTGTTGATAATTATCGCCGTATACGCCATCTACCGTCATTTCAAATCACGCAGCGGCAACACGCTGGATGCCGGTCGCCGCAATAAAAAGCGCTAGCTTTGCAACTCTCCCCTTCGTACATTCTGTCAGGTCATTCTGCTTTCACCTTCCGGCCATCAACGCGCCGCACCCGACAACAGTTTCATCGCTGCGGCCGCGCCAACTGCTGACGGGCTCCGTCAGATCGGTTACAATTGCAGGCTGTTTTGTGGAGGCCGCCCATCGCGCCCGCCACCGTTGAATCCCACAGGGGTTGGCTTCAGCCCCTCGTTCGTCATTAAGGTAACCCGGTGAATATTCAGGTTCTTCTTTCAGATAAAGTCAGCCAGGCGCTGATCGCCGCTGGCGCGCCAGCCGATTGCGAAGCGCAGGTCCGCCCATCCGCCAAGGCGCAGTTTGGTGATTACCAGGCCAATGGCGTGATGTCCGTCGCCAAAAAGCTGGGCATGCCGCCCCGTCAACTGGCGGAAAAAGTGGTGCAACTGCTGGATCTCGGCGACGTCGCCGCTAAAGTGGAAATCGCCGGCCCCGGCTTTATCAACATCTTCCTGAACAGCGACTGGGTCGCGCGCCAGGCCGACCGAGTGCTAAACGCACCGAAACTGGGCATCGCACCGGTTGAGCCGCAAACTATCGTTATCGACTACTCCGCGCCGAACGTGGCGAAAGAGATGCACGTCGGCCACCTGCGCTCCACCATCATCGGCGACGCCGCGGCACGTACTCAGGAGTTTCTGGGCCATAAAGTGATCCGCGCCAACCACGTCGGCGACTGGGGCACCCAGTTCGGCATGCTGATTGCCTACCTGGAAAAAATGCAGAATGAAAACGCCAGCGACATGGGCCTGTCCGATCTGGAACAGTTCTACCGCGAAGCCAAGAAGCATTACGACGAAGATGCCGAGTTCGCCGAACGCGCGCGCGCTTACGTCGTGAAGCTGCAGGGCGGCGATCAGTACTGTCTGAAAATGTGGCGCAAGCTGGTCGACATCACCATGGCGCAAAACCAGCTGACCTATAACCGCCTGAACGTCACGCTGACCGAAGACGACGTGATGGGCGAAAGTCTGTATAACGCGATGCTGCCGGGCATCGTCGCCGATCTGAAAGCCAAAGGGCTGGCGGTGGAAAGCGAAGGCGCTACCGTGGTGTTCCTCGACGAATACCAGAACAAGGACGGCGATCCGATGGGCGTCATCATCCAGAAAAAGGATGGCGGCTACCTCTACACCACCACCGACATCGCCTGCGCCAAGTATCGCTACGAAACCCTGGGTGCCAATCGCGTCCTGTATTACATCGACTCCCGTCAGCATCAGCACCTGATGCAGGCCTGGACCATCGTGCGCAAGGCCGGTTACGTGCCGGAGTCCGTCTCGCTGGAACACCACATGTTCGGCATGATGCTGGGCAAAGACGGCAAGCCGTTCAAAACCCGCTCGGGCGGTACGGTGAAGCTCTCCGACCTGCTGGATGAGGCCATCGAACGCGCCGAACAGCTGATCGCCGGCAAAAACCCGGATATGCCGGAAGACGAAATGAAAACCGTGGCCCGCGTGGTCGGCATCGGCGCGGTGAAATACGCCGATCTGTCGAAAAGCCGCACCACCGACTATGTCTTCGACTGGGATAACATGCTGGCCTTCGAAGGCAATACCGCGCCTTATATGCAATACGCCTATACCCGTGTGGCATCGGTATTCAAACGCGCCGGCATCGACGAAACCAGCCTGACGCTGCCGCTGACGCTGACCGAAGAGCGCGAAATTGCGCTGGCCACCCGCCTGCTGCAGTTCGAAGAAGTGCTCACCACCGTCGCGCGTGAAGGCACGCCTCACGTCATGTGCAGCTACCTGTACGATCTGGCCGGCCTGTTCTCCGGTTTCTACGAGCACTGCCAGATCCTGAACGCCGACAGCGAAGAAGTGCGTCAGAGCCGCCTGAAGCTGGCGCTGCTGACCTCAAAAACGCTGAAAACCGGTCTGGATACGCTGGGCATCGAAACCGTCGAACGCATGTAAACTGCGCCGCCCAGAAAGCAAAAAGGTCGCCCAGGCGACCTTTTTTTACGCTTGCCTTTGGCTCAGGCGACCCGGCGAGCAAAATCGCGCGGGCGGAAGCCCAACCCGGCCAGCACGCCAAAGTACGCCAACACACCGGCCACCACCACCGCAGCCAAGCGCAGCAAACGCTCCAGCATGTTGCCCTGATCCCAGGCAGGCATCAGCCACATCGCGCCAATCAACACGGCCGACATCACCAGCACGGCGATCACCAGCTTGGTGAGGAACAGCGCCCACCCCGGCTGCGGCTGGAAAATCTTCTGCTTGCGCAGTTGCCAATACAGCAGCGAGGCGTTCAGACATGCCGCCAAACCGATCGACAGCGCCAGGCCGGCATGCTTCAGCGGGCCAATAAACGCCAGGTTCATCACCTGCGTCATAATCAGCGTAATGATGGCGATCTTGACCGGCGTTTTGATGTCCTGCCGCGAATAGAAGCCCGGCGCCAGCACTTTAACCACGATCAGCCCCATCAGCCCTACCGAGTAAGCCACCAGCGCACGCTGCGTCATCGCCGCGTCAAAGGCGCTGAATTTGCCATACTGGAACAGCGAAACGGTCAGCGGCTTGGCCAAAATGCCGAGCGCAATGGCGCTCGGCAACGCCAGCAGGAAGCACAGGCGCAGCCCCCAATCCATCAGGCGCGAATACTCGTCGTGGTTGCCGCTCGAGAAGCTTTTGGCCAGCGACGGCAGCAGGATGGTGCCCAAGGCCACGCCCAGCACGCCGGAAGGAAACTCCATCAGGCGGTCGGCGTAGTACATCCAGGACACCGAGCCGGACACCAGGAACGAAGCGAAAATGGTGTTGATGATCAGCGAGATTTGGCTGACCGACACCCCGAGGATCGCCGGCCCCATCTGGCGCATCACGCGCCAGACCCCGGCATCGCCCAGCTTGAGGCGCGGCAATACCAGCATGCCGATCTTGCGCAGGTGCGGCAGCTGATACCCCAGCTGCAGCACGCCGCCCACCACCACCGCCCAGGCCAGCGCCAGCACCGGCGGATTGAAATACGGGGCCGCGAACAGCGCGAAGCCGATCATGCTGACGTTAAGCAGCGTTGGCGCAAAGGCCGGGATCGAGAAGCGGTTCCAGGTATTGAGGATCGCCCCCACCAGCGACGCCAGTGAGATCAACAGAATATAGGGGAATGTGATGCGCAGCAGCGCCGACGTCAGGGCAAACTTGTCGGGCGTATCGGTAAAGCCCGGCGCGGTGATATAGATCACCCAGGGCGCGGCCAGCATCCCCAGCACCGTCACCACCGCCAGCACCAGCGTCAACAGCCCGGAGACATAGGCGATAAAAGTGCGCGTCGCCTCTTCACCCTGCTGGCTCTTGTATTCGGCCAGGATCGGCACGAAGGCCTGCGAAAATGCCCCTTCGGCAAAGATACGGCGTAACAGATTAGGGAGTTTGAACGCCACGAAGAAGGCGTCCGTTGCCATGCCGGCCCCGAACACGCGCGCGACGATTGCATCGCGGGCAAAGCCCAACACCCGCGAAAACATCGTCATCGAGCTGACGGCAGCCAAGGATTTGAGTAGGTTCATGTGGTTGTCTGATAGGTACCGTAAATATCAACGCCTGCAACAGCAGGCGTCAGTGAAACAATCGGCTCAGTTTACGCATCCGGAAAAGAATAGCTACCGCCATATGTTACATAGAGTTATCCCGCAGCAAACGCTCGACCACCCGCTGGGCGACCAGCGCCTGTTCGCCGCCGGTTTCCGGCGCGCTCTGGTTGGCGACGGCGCTGAGGAAATGCCGCACCGCCCCATCGAAGCCGCGTTGCACCAGCGTGCTTTGCCAGCCCGGCACCGGCTGTTCCAACTCGCCCTGCGCATCTTCACGCCGCCAGTGGCGCATGTCGGTCAACTGATACAGCGCACCGTCGGTCACCGCCTGCACGCTTTCACGCTGGCTGCCGCCCCGGCGATGCATGCTGGTCGTCACCTGCGTGTCGCCGCAGGCGAAGTGGTGTTCGGCATACAGCATTTCACCGGCGGCGTTGGCCTGCAAACGGCCGCTCAGCAGTTGCTCGTGCCCGCCCGCCAGCCACAGCGCGGTGTCCACCACGTGCAGATAGTCATCCAACAGGGTAAAACGCAGATCGTGCGGGCCGACGCTGTCCGTCCGATGCTTGTCCATACGAATGGAAGCCGGCTGGTTCATTTGCTGTTTGAGCTGCCGGTAAAGCGGCGCGAAACGGCGGTTGAACCCCACCATCAGCGTTTTGCCTCGCCGCTCGGCCAACTCGAGCAACTGCTCGCCCTGCTCCAGCGTTTCCGCCAGCGGCTTATCGACGTAAACGTGCACGCCGCGGTTCAGCAGCTCGCCTATCACGGAAAAATGGCTGGCGGTGCTGCTGTGGACAAAAACCGCGTCGCACTGTTCGGCCAGGCTGTCCAGACGGGAGAAACAGGCCATGCGGTAGCTGTCGCATAGCGGCTGCGCTTTTTGCTGATTGGGCGAAAAACCGCCCACCAGCGTCCAATCCGCCGCCTGGCCGAGGATTGGCAGGTAAGCCTTCTGCGCAATACTGCCCAATCCCACCACGCCCACACGCAATTTAGTCATTCGCTTCCCTCGCCAACAGATGTTGCACCAGCCGTTTCAATTCCGATACTTCGTTTTCCAATGCGCTGACCCTGGTGCTCAGGTCGCCGTCGACCTCAGACTCAAGCGCCGCCGGCACTTCATCAATCTGGCCGCTGAACAGATGCATGAACCGGCTTTCGCGTTTGCCCGGCTCACGCGCCAGGCGCACCACGAACGGGCCATCTTCGCGCGTAGCCAGCTGCTGCAGCACCTGTTCGACCTCGCTGACATCGTTGAACTCGTGCATCCGGTTGGTGCGGGTGCGCAGCTCGCCCGGCGTTTGCGCGCCGCGCAGCAATAAGGTGGCGATCACCGCCAGTTCGGCGGGCGAGAGTTTCAGTTGGCCGAACTCGGAGTTGCAAAACCGCTGTTCATACTTGACTACCCGGTTGCCGAACCCGCTGAGGGTGCGCAGGAAATGTTTGCGCAGCAACAGATCGAGCAGTTGCTGCACTTCACTTTCGCTCAGATCCATTACCGGCTCGCGGTTGGTTTTTTGGTTGCACGCCAGGGTAATGGCGTTAAGCGAAAGCGGGTATTGGTCCGGGGTCGTGACCTGTTTTTCTAACAGGCAGCCGATGACCCGCGCCTCTTTGGCGTTCAATTCATATTTCATCGTTTGGCCTCAACGTGGGGGTAACCACTCTTTATTGGTGTATGCCGTCAAAACGTGGTCTTGCCACTTGCCGTCGATCAGCAGGTAATCCTTGGCGTAACCTTCACGTTCGAATCCCAGACGCGTCAGCAGTGCGCCGCTGCGCTGGTTGTGAGGCATATAGTTGGCCATGATGCGGTGCATGCGCTGTTGGCGCAGCATATAGCGGATAGCGGACTGCAAGGCTTCGAACATCAGCCCTTGCCCCTGCCATTTCTCCCCCAGCGAATAACCGAGGAAACAGGCATGAAACGAACCGCGCAGCACGTTGCTGAAGTTCGCCACGCCGCGCACTTCCTGCTCTTCCGGATCGAGCAGGATAAAATAGTAGGCGCTGCCCTGCTTTTGCATTTCGGTGATCATGCCCAGGCGCGCCTGCCAGCCGGAAGGATAACAGTGGCTTTCGTCGCGCACCGGCTCCCAGGGTTTGAGAAAGGTCCGGTTCTCAGCATAATAATCCGCCAGGCGATAGGCATCCCGTTCATGCACTAAACGGACCACCATCCGGTCGGTTGTAAGACGTACTTTTGGCGATGCAGAGCGATAGCCGAACATCATTTCCCCCGCAGTCAAAACGGTTCGATAAGAAGTATTTATTAGGAAGCCGAGCGGCTCATTATCCTGTGCCGATCTTTTGCCATGGTTTTATTTTGCCAATAGCGCCGCAGAACTGCGCTTCCCTGCATTCAATATAACCGTAGCCCGCCCCCGAGGTAAAATCCCGGCCGCTCAGTAAATCGCCGAATACGCGTTTTACGGCGTTTTTCCGCCAATTTTGCAGCTCAGGTAACACCTTGACGATAAAAAAATATTATCTATGCCGCCCCTGTCGCCGTACGGGAATTGGGTAGAGAATGGAACGGCTATCTCCCCTTCTTTCTTAATTGCTCATGGTGAAGCATGTCTCTGGTGTCGCAAGCGCGCAGCTTGGGTAAATATTTTCTGTTGCTCGATAACCTGCTGGTGGTGTTAGGCTTCTTTGTCGTCTTTCCGCTTATTTCGATCCGCTTCGTCGATCAGCTGGGCTGGGCGGCGCTGATCGTCGGCATCGCGCTGGGTTTGCGCCAGCTGTTGCAACAAGGGCTCGGCATCTTTGGCGGCGCCATTGCCGATCGTTTCGGCGCCAAGCCGATGATCGTCACCGGCATGTTGCTGCGCGCCGCCGGGTTCGCCACCATGGCGATGGCCGATGAACCCTGGATCCTGTGGTTCTCCTGCGCGCTTTCCGCCCTCGGCGGCACGTTATTCGATCCGCCGCGCACCGCTTTGGTGATCAAACTGACCCGTCCGCACGAGCGCGGCCGCTTTTTCTCGCTGCTAATGATGCAGGACAGCGCCGGCGCGGTGGTCGGCGCGCTGATCGGCAGTTGGCTGCTGCAGTACGACTTTCACTTTGTCTGCTGGGTCGGGGCGGCGATCTTCGTGCTGGCTGCCGGTTGGAATGCCTGGTTACTGCCGGCTTATCGCATCTCCACCGTACGCGTGCCGATGAAAGAAGGCCTGTTGCGGGTTCTGCGCGATCGCCGCTTCCTCACCTATGTCCTGACGCTGACCGGTTACTACATGCTGGCGGTGCAGGTGATGCTGATGATGCCTATCGTGGTCAACGAAATTGCCGGTTCACCGGCGGCGGTGAAATGGATGTACGCGATCGAAGCGGCGCTGTCGCTGTCGCTGCTCTATCCGTTGGCGCGTTGGGGTGAAAAACACTTCCGGCTTGAACAGCGCCTGATGGCGGGTCTGCTGCTGATGACGCTCAGCCTGCTGCCGATCGGTCTCGCCACCAGCCTGCAGGGGGTCTTCACGCTGATCTGCTGCTTCTATCTGGGCTCGATCATCGCCGAGCCGGCGCGCGAAACGCTGAGCGCTTCGCTGGCCGATCCGCGTGCGCGCGGCAGCTACATGGGCTTCAGCCGCCTCGGTTTGGCGCTGGGCGGCGCATTGGGCTATACCGGCGGCGGCTGGATGTACGATACCGGACGGGCGATGAATATGCCGGAACTGCCCTGGTTGCTGCTCGGGGCCGTCGGTTTTGCCACGCTGCTGGCGCTGTACTGGCAATTCAGCCCGCGGGGCAACGCGTCGATGATGCTGCGCGGCGGTTAACGCCATAGAAATCCGGCCGAATCGGCAACAGCTGCTATCCTGTTAGTAAAAACCCCACAGGAGCCCGTCGGCATGATTGAAGAAGCGAAGTTACCGCAACTGCTCGAACATATGATACTGAACCTGCGCATGATTTATGCGCGCTCCACCCTAGTGGAAAAAGCGCTGGCCCACATCATCGCCGGCGACAGCGCGCTGAAAAGCGATATCATCAAACAGCTGCAGGTCGTCTCCGCCGCCAACGAGCGCGATCAGGTCGATCTGGAACAGGCCCGCATTCACCTGATCGATGTGCTCAATTCGGTACCGGCCAAGAAATAACGCCCCTCGCCCGCGCCTGTTGCGCGGGCAATGTCGCAATAACGCACCATCCAACACACGCGCTTCAAGACAGCCTCGGTAAGCTGTGGTAACTATTGCTGTTAAAACCTGACAACCCGGAGCAAGCATGAAACTGTTCATTTACGATCATTGCCCCTTCTGCGTTAAAGCCCGTATGATTTTCGGCCTGAAGCGCCAGCCGATTCGGCTGGTCACCTTGCTCAACGACGACGAGACGACCCCATTCAACCTGATTGGCACAAAAATGGTGCCAATCCTGATCAAAGACGACGGCGAAGCGATGCCGGAAAGCCTGGATATCGTGCGCTATGTCGATAGCCTGGACGGCAAGCCGGTGCTGACCGGTAGCACCAACCCGGCCATTGCCGAGTGGCTGCAGCGGGTCGGCAGTTACAGCGCCAAATTGCTGCTGCCGCGTATTGCGCATGCCGATTTCGAAGAGTTCGCCACCGACAGCGCCCGCCGTTACTTTATCGATAAAAAACAGGCGGCTATCGGTGATTTTGCCGAACATCTCGCCAACAGTGCCGATCTGATCGCCGAACTGGAAGCCGACCTGCAAGCGCTGTCGCCGCTGATCGTCTCCGCCGACGCGGTAAACGGCGAGCTGTCCGAGGACGACATTCACCTGTTCCCGCTGTTGCGCTCGTTATCGATCGTCGCCGGGGTTGCGCTGCCGGACAACGTGGAAGCCTACCGCAACCGCATGGCGCAGCGCAGCGAGGTGCCGTTGCTGCTGGATATGGAACAATAACGTTCGAGAATGACAAATAAGGACATGGCGTACTGATGTTGAAAATGGTGCTCGCCACCGCTCGCGACCGGGCGCGGCTGAAGGAAATAACCTCCGTTCTGATTCGTTATGGTCTGCAAGACGTTCTACGCCTGCTGGGCCTGGGAGCCTTGTTGCGCGGCGCCCGTGGTGAATCTGCCCCGCAGGATGCACAAACCCTGCCTGAGCGTCTGCGCGAAGCGCTCGAAGCGCTGGGCCCCACCTTCGTCAAATTCGGTCAGATCCTGGCCACGCGCTCTGATCTGCTGGACCCGGCCTGGACCGACGAACTGGATCGCCTGCACAGCCAGGCGGCGGTGTTGCCATGGGAAACGCTGGCGCCGCAAATCATCGCCGATCTGGGGGGCGAGCCGGAACAGCGGTTTGCCGAATTCGATCGCACGCCGCTGGCCGCGGCGTCGATGGCGCAAATCTACCGCGCACACTTGCACAGCGGCGAGCAGGTGGTGGTAAAAGTGCTGCGGCCCGGTCTGGCGAAAACCATCCACGCCGATCTGCGGCTGCTGGCCTCGCTGGCGGAGACCGTGGAGCAGCAGAGCCCGGCGCTGGCGCGCTATCGGCCGCGGCAGATGGTCCGAGCGTTGGCAACGGCGCTCAATCACGAGCTGGACTTGACCCACGAAGGGCATAACTGCGACCGCGTTGCCGGGATGTTCGCGCGTCAACCCGACGTGGTGGTGCCAAAAATCTATTGGCAATACTCTTCTCCCCGCCTGTTAGTGCAGGAATACTTGCCCGGCACCGCGCCGGAAAGCCCTGAACAGCTGGCGGCGGCAGGCTTTGACGGCCCGCTGCTGGCGCAACGCGGCGCCCGCGCCTTTATGAGCATGGTGCTGGAGCATCGGCTGTATCACGCCGATCCGCACCCCGGCAACGTCATGGCACTGAGCGGTGACCGCGTCGGTTTTATCGACTTCGGCATGGTGGGCCAGCTGTCCGAGCGGCGGCGCAACCAGTTGCTCCTGCTGCTGCAGGCCATCGCCGATCGCCAGTCCGAAGGCATCGTCAACACGCTGATCGCCTGGTCGGACAGCGAACCGTTGGACCTGATGGATCTGGAGTTGGCGGCACAAAACTTTCTCGACAAACAGGCCGCCGCCACCCTGACGCTGGGTAAAGCCTTGACCGACCTGCTGGTGATGGCGCGCGAACACCAGCTGGCGCTGCCGCCCGATCTGGTGCTGCTGTTCAAGGCATTAATCACCGCCGACGGCGTGCTGCACCGATTGGATCCGGCCTTCGACATCGTCGCCACGCTCAAACCGATGCTGCAACAAACGGTGCTGCAGCGCTACGCCCCCGGCGCCGTGCGCCAGCGGCTGTTGGCCTTGGGCGGGGAAACGCTCGATGCCGGAGAAGAGCTGCCGCAAACGCTGCGGCTATTGGTTCGCCGCCTAAAACGCGGGCGGCTCAATGCCGATATCAACGTCAGTAACCTCGGCCAGCTGAGCAAAGCGCTGGAACGCGCCGCCGTCACCCTGGCCATCGCCATCGTCACCGCCGCTTTTGCCCTGGGGCTGGCGCCTTATCTGATGCATTCGTCGCTGCGACTGTGGGGCATTCCGCTGTTCCCGCTGTTGGGGGGCGCAGCCTGCCTGGCCGGCGTGATTCTCTTGGCGCTGCGGCTGCGGCGCTGACGCTTTCGGCGTTATCCGATAGGTCTTGCCCGCTTTTGCGCGCACTATCCTCTGCACATCGCCACCTGCCGTTTTCACGCGCAGGCGGAACGTTTATAATGATTAATCAATTATCTGCAGCACTTTTCGCCAGCAGTCGCAATGAGGCATTAATGAAGAGGATCCTGATGGGCGCAGCCGCCCTGCTGTTCGCCGGCGTATTGGCCGGTTGCAATCAACTGACCCAATACACCCTGAGCGAGCAGGAAGTGAATGATTACCTGCAGAAACACAATGATTATCAGAAGCAGATCGGCGTGCCCGGCCTGGTGGACGCCAACATCGTGCTGACGCAGCTGCAAAGCCAGATCGGCCGCAGCGAGCCGGGTAAAGTCACCCTTTCCGGCGACGCCAAGGTCAACGTCACGTCGATTCTCGGCCCGCAGGCGGCGGACCTGAAGCTGACGCTGAAAGCACAGCCGGTTTACGACCGTGCACAGGGCGCCATTTACCTGAAGGATATGGAGTTGACCGATTACAGCGTGCAGCCGGAAAAAATGCAGACGGTAATGAAAGCGCTGACGCCATACCTGAACCAGTCGCTGAAATCTTACTTCGACCAAAAGCCGGCTTATGTGCTGAATCCTGACAACAGCAAAACCGAAGCGCTGGCGAAAAAACTGGCGAAGGGATTGGAAGTGAAACCGGGTGAGTTGGTGATCCCGTTTAGCGACTGACCGCGTCTTGATGTATCAAGCCCGCCGAGCGGCGGGCTTTTATTGCGGGAAAGTATTACTGCGGCGCGCTGTAGGCAATCTCGCCGGTGTTGCAGTTGAGCGTCACGTTGTAGGTTTTATCCATCTTGGTACCCCGCACCGTCAGCGGCACCTGCCACACCTGATCCTTGCCGGTGATGGCATCCGGGCTGACCCAGGCGATCGGGGTTGCGGTGCCCAGCAGCTTTTTGTCCGCCTCCCAGCGCGTGATGCGGTTCTGCAAGAAATCACGCTTGACCTGAGCGGCAATATCCGCCGGCTGCAGACCGGCACACTGCCCCACCTTGGCGGTGCGTTGCTCTTGATCCTGCGCCCACACCGCAGTCGATGCTCCCATCATGGCCAACAAGGCGATAGCCAAACCCGTTTTTTTCATATGTCCTCCCGTTGTGATTAGCGCTATCCGGGCGCCCATCCCTGGCTCACAACAGGGTTTCGGCAAAGAGTTACCGTTTGACGAACTCGATGACAAACAGCGCATCCAGGCCCGGATAGATTTCCTTGATCACCTGCTTCAGCTCGCTCAGCGACATGTTCTCCTGCTGTGCGTGGCGTTCGGTCAGCGCATCCAGGCGCACCGGCGTTACCGACAGCACTTCGATAAAGCAGAAAAATACGCCGTCTTCATTGCGGCTTACGCGCAATACCTCGCCCGGTTCGAAGTGCGACTCACTGGCATCCCGAATGGTGATGGTTTTGCGCCCGGCCAGAATGTCTTGCTCAAAGCGGCTGAAGAAAGTTATTTCACGGCTCATTTTAGATCCTTTTTCATCACAACACCGCAACATAAGTCATTATGCCGCTTGCTTTTCTGACGCAGATCCCTCTTTTGAGTTAGAGACCGTTTTTTTCGCTTTCGCTTCCGTCGGTTTTTTGCCGGTTTCCGCCGGTGATGCGCCGCGCAGAATCAGACCCAGTGCGTCCTTATTCTCTGCCAGGAAGAAGCTCAGCCCTTCGCGCTGTTCGTCGTCCAGGTTCAGCGGCGCCTGTTGCAGCCACTCTCCGAGGTTATCCGCCAAATCCAGCATTTTGTCGTAGGCGTCGGCTTCTTTCTTGCTCGCGAAAGTCATTTTTTCCTCACCGTTTCTCACCACCACATATTTAACTTCAACCGCCATGCGTGCGTCCTCAAATACTCAAATAACTGTAATTATATACAGTATAAATAGATAGCGGCGGGAAGGCAAACCGCCACCCGCCTTCGGCTTATTTCAGCAGCCGCACCTTGCAGCTCTTGCCTTTGATTTTGCCCTGTTGCAGCTGCTGCAGCGCCTTGCGCGCGCTGGCTTTACGGATCGCGACGTAGGCATGCACCGGGAACATGTCGATCTTGCCCACTTCCGCCGCCGTCAGCCCGGCATCGCCGGTCAGCGCGCCAAGGATATCGCCGGGGCGGATCTTCGCCTTACGGCCGCCGTCGATGCACAGCGTCACCATCTCCGCCTCCAGCGAACCGTTGGCGGCCCCGCTCAGCTCGGACACCGGCGCCCAGGCAATGGTCATCTGCAGGTAGTCTTCAATCGCGTGCGCCCGCGCCATTTCCTGCGGCGTGCACAGGCTGATCGCCAGCCCGCTCATGCCGGCGCGGCCGGTACGACCGATACGGTGCACATGCACTTCAGGATCGAACGCCAGTTCGTAGTTAACCACCAGCTCCAGCTCTTTGATATCCAGCCCGCGAGCGGCGACGTCGGTCGCTACCAACACCCGGCAACTGCGGTTGGCAAAACGCACCAACACCTGGTCGCGGTCGCGCTGCTCCAGATCGCCATGCAGCGCCAGTGCGCTGATACCGCGGGCCTCCAGGGCCTCAAGCACCGTTTGGCAATCGCGTTTGGTATTGCAGAACACCACGCAGGACGCGGGTTGATGATAACGAATGGCCGACACCAGCAGCGCCGGCCGCTGATCGCGCGTGGTCTCATAGAAACGTTGTTCGATGGCGGTCTGCGCTTCGTCATCGTCCACTTCGACGCTCAGCGGCTGACGCTGAACGCGCTCGCTGATGCGTTCGATACCCGCCGGGTAGGTAGCGGAAAACAGCAGCGTCTGACGCTGCGGCGGCGTGTAGCTGATCACATCGTCGATGTCGTCGGCGAAGCCCATGTCCAGCATACGGTCAGCCTCATCCAGCACCAGCACCTTCAGCTCGTCCAGCAGCAGCGTTTTCTTGCGCAGGTGTTCCTGGATGCGGCCCGGCGTTCCCACCACGATATGCGGCGCGTGCACCAGCGAATCGAGCTGTGGCCCCATCGGTTGGCCGCCGCACAGCGTCAGGATTTTGATGTTCTGCGTGAAGCGCGCCAGGCGGCGCAGTTCTTTGCTCACCTGATCGGCCAGCTCGCGGGTGGGACAGAGCACCAGCGCCTGCGTGGCAACCTGAGCAACGACGATGTTATTCAGCAAACCAATGCCGAACGCCGCCGTTTTACCGCTACCGGTTTTCGCCTTGGCGCGCACGTCTCGCCCTTGCAGGATGGCGGGCAACGCGGCGGCCTGCACCGGCGTCATTTTGGCGTACCCCAGTTCGTTGAGGTTGGCCAACTGTTCGGCTGGCAGCGGCAGGGAAGAAAAAGAAACTGTGCTCACGGCGATAACTCTTATATGACGAATGGAATGGCGGCGCGCCCGCAGGCTGGCGCCGAATCAGCGGTAAATGATAACAGAGATGGGCGGCGTTACGGGCAGCGGGCATAAAAAAACCCGCCGGTGGCGGGTTTCTTGGCGGCTCAGTCGTTAAATAGCAACGACGTTGGCTGCGGCTGGGCCACGTTGGCTGTCCTGGATGGAGAACTCAACCTGCTGGCCTTCAGCCAGGGTCTTGAAACCATCGCTAACGATAGCGGAAAAATGAACGAAAACGTCTTTAGAGCCGTCGGCAGGCGTGATGAAGCCGAAACCTTTGCTTTCGTTGAACCATTTAACGTGACCAGTGATCTTGCTCATTTGTGTTTCCTTTACTTGATAAACCTGCCTTGACGGCACGAGACGCGAAAACCTTGCTATATGTAGGCCTTCTTTCGCCGTCCCTTATTAACGCACAATCGCCCATGCAGGGCAAATATTTCTGCTTGTTATAAAAACAGTCAGTTAGCAACAAACTTGGCGCGGCGGCTGCGCACGCAATCGTTTTCGTATATACTGCCCGCCGATCATCAATCCGCTTACTTTCACCGATCCAGGTACGAAACTATGTTAACGATTGGAACCGCCCTGCGCCCTTCCGCCACCCGCGTTATGTTGCTCGGCTCCGGGGAGCTGGGTAAAGAAGTCGCCATTGAATGCCAGCGCCTCGGTCTGGAAGTGATCGCCGTCGATCGCTATCCCGACGCCCCCGCCATGCATGTGGCGCACCGCAGCCACGTCATCAATATGCTGGACGGTGACGCGCTGAAAGCCGTTATCGAACAAGAGCGGCCGGACTATATCGTTCCCGAAATCGAAGCGATCGCCACCGCCATGCTGGTCGAACTTGAACGCCAGGGCCACCGCGTAGTGCCCTGCGCCGAAGCCACCCGCCTGACGATGAACCGTGAAGGCATCCGCCGCCTGGCGGCGGAAGAGCTTGGCCTGCCCACCTCCAGCTATCGCTTTGCCGACAGCGAGGCGACTTTCCAGCAGGCGGTCGAACACATCGGCTATCCGTGCATCGTCAAACCGGTGATGAGCTCTTCCGGCAAGGGGCAAAGCCTGATCCGCACGCCTGAACAACTGCAAAGCGCCTGGGATTACGCCCAACAGGGCGGCCGCGCCGGCGGCGGCCGGGTGATCGTCGAAGGGCTGGTAAGATTCGATTTTGAAATTACGTTGCTGACCATCAGCGCCGTGGACGGCGTGCACTTCTGCGAGCCGATCGGCCATCGTCAGGAGGATGGGGACTATCGCGAATCCTGGCAGCCGCAACTGATGTCGGCGACGGCGCTGAGCCGGGCCCAGGCTATCGCGGAGAAAGTGGTGAAAGCCCTGGGCGGTTTCGGGCTGTTCGGCGTGGAGCTGTTCGTCTGTGGCGACGAAGTGATCTTCAGCGAGGTGTCACCGCGCCCGCACGATACCGGCATGGTCACGTTGATTTCACAGGATCTGTCCGAGTTCGCCCTGCACGTTCGCGCTTTTCTCGGGTTGCCGATCGGCGCCATCCGCCAGTTCGGCCCTTCCGCTTCGGCAGTGATCCTGCCGCAGCTCACCAGCAGCGATGTGCGTTTCAGCGGATTGGAAAATGCGCTGTGCGGGCACAACCAGCTGCGCCTGTTCGGCAAACCGGAGATCGCCGGGCAACGTCGTCTGGGCGTAGCGCTGGCAACGGCGAGCACGACGGAACAGGCGGTGGAGCTGGCGAAACAAGCCGCCGCCGCCGTGGCGGTCAACGGCTGAAACTGACGGGGCCGCTTGCGCGGCCCCGATAACATCAATAGTCTTCGTCTTCTTCAGCATCGTCATCCCGCGACGCCTCCGGTGCGGCATCATGCTGCTCGTCTTCATCATCGTCATCGAACAGTACCGCAACCTGAGCGCCCTGATGCTTCTCACGAATTTCCTGCGCAACGCGAGCAATGGCTTCACCGCTGCTCATGCCCTGCTCCATCAGTTGATGGATGCGATCCGCCGCTTCCTGCTGCTCCGCGTGACTCAGTAATGGCATACCTGCATGCATGTGTCGTTCTCTCCGGCAAAAGGGAGAAGGAGTATACGCGCTAACGCGACGGATCCCAAAGTCTTGTGCCTCAGGCCACTTGCGAGCAGCCGTTATCGCTGCGCCACTGCTTCAGGCGATGCCGCCACAGCATGACATGCCACCCCTGCTTCACGCCGCGCGCGTTGGCGAACATCGCTCTGTCGATGCCGCGCTGATAAAACTCTTCGGTAATCTGATTCTGGGCGACCGGATCCGGCTCACGGCGAATGCTGTGGCAAATGCCCAACGCTTCACGGGTGATTTGCCAATGAAAAGCCGGACGAATGGCAATGCTGCTTGCATAGCGCAGATTGAGCCGCTCCAGCATTTCGACGATTTTCATATAGTGGCGTTGATAATCCACGTTTGCTTTGCCGGTGCGGCGACGGTTGCTGATCGACTTGTCGTGTACCCGTTGACGGTACAGCGGCGTACTTAAATATTTGACCCGTTGGGCATTAAACATGACCTCGGTCGTCCAGGGAATATCCTGATGATGTAATCCCGGTTCAAAATAAAGCCGATGCCGGCGGATAAAATCGAGGCGATATATTGCCAACCATACAACGTGAATAAATTTTCTCGATTTCAATGCACGTTCGAACCACTGTACGCCGGTGATAACGTCGGTGGTCTGTAAACGTGCCTCGGGAAAAATCGGCTGTAATTCGTCTTCACTGGCGAAATAGCGCTCGCCATTGCATTGCATCACGTCTAATTGGTGGAGCTCCGCCTGCTCCAGCAGCGTGGAATACATGTTCGGCGCCAGCAGATCGTCGGCATCGGGAAACGCCACGTATTTTCCCCGGGCCACGGCGAGCCCGGCATTACGCGCGTTAGAAACGCCGGCGTTGGCCTGATCGATGACTCGAATATGCGGATGCGCCGCCGCGTAACGGTGCGCGGTCTCTCCTGAACCGTCGGTAGAACCATCGTTGACGATGATCACCTCCAGGCGTTGTTCGCGTTGGGCCAGCAACGAAGCCAGGAAAGGCTCTAATAATTCTCCCGCATTGTGCATCGGGACGATGACGCTCAACATTAACGACATAGGCGGCTCTTCAATGATAATGTAACAAAATAATAATTTTATTTTTTTAAAAATATCAATCCATTCAGCGCCAGAGGGGATAAATAGGCCTAAGGCGCTCAGATTTCCGCAACAGGCTAAATAAGATTTATCTTGTTTTGTCTTTTCATGCTTTCAGCAAGAAAAACAGTGTCGAATCAGGCATCCATTTCACAGAGTGGCCCGCGCGACAAAACACAGACAAAACTTTCCCGCATCACCCAGTTAATAACCATGGGTAACAATAAATTGATGAAATTAACGAATCGTTTTTATATTTCTCGGGTCTTGCGCCCTCGATAAAGCAGGCTTCCAGTTTATTTGACGTTAAATTTTTAACATACCGAAGTATAATGAATGGCGCAAAAAATGCCTTATTTCAGGTTTATTGAACTGCCGTTTATGTGAACTGTGCTGCATGTCTCGCATGGCAAAACATGCATGCCGTAACCGTCTATGGCACACTAACGCCCAGACATTGCCGTCTTCACAGCCAGGTTTTTTGACGTTCATGAGCGTAACCGCCCCAAACATAAAGTCTTTGCCCTATAGCCGCAGTGCTCTGATGACACTTTTCGCCCCGCTTTCAGCACAGCCCTGGGCGATGTTGCTGCATTCGGGCTTTGCCGATCACTCGCATAACCGCTTCGATATTCTGGTCGCACAGCCGCGCGTTACGCTCACCACCCAGGGTGCCAGCACGAAAATCGAAAGTGACGGCGTCACTACTCACTCGAAGGAAGATCCGTTCTCCCTGCTGCAGCAGCAGTTGGCGGCGCAAGCTTGGCAGCCGGCCTTTAACCCGGCTCTGCCGTTTCAGGGCGGAGCCTTGGGGCTGTTCGGCTACGATCTCGGGCGCCGGGTGGAAACCTTGCCGCAGTTGGCCGAAGCCGACCTCGCGTTGCCGGACATGGCGGTGGGCATTTACGACTGGGCAGCGATCGCCGACCACCAATTGCAAACCCTGACGCTGCTCAGCTATGGCGATGTGGAGCAGCGCTGGCGCTGGCTCACTCGCCAAACCGCGCCGGCGGAGCGCCCTTTCACGCTGCGTAGCGGCTGGCATGCCAATATGACGCGGCGGCAATACGGCGAGAAGTTCCAACGTGTTCAGCACTACCTGCGCAGCGGCGACTGTTACCAGATTAACCTGGCACAGCGATTCTCCGCCGACTACCAAGGGGACGAATGGCAGGCGTTTTGCCGACTGAGCGCCTGCAACCGTGCGCCGTTCTCAGCCTTCCTGCGGCTGCCGCACAACAGCGTGCTGAGCGTCTCTCCCGAGCGTTTCCTCTGGCTGGAGCAGCAGCGTATACAAACCCGCCCGATCAAGGGCACGCTGCCGCGGCTGGCGGACGCAGAACAAGACGCCGCACAGGCTCGCCGTTTGGCCGATTCGCCCAAGGACCGCGCTGAAAATCTGATGATCGTCGATCTGCTGCGCAACGATATCGGCCGCGTCGCCCAGCCCGGCAGCGTACGGGTGCCGGAACTGTTCGTCGTGGAGCCGTTCCCGGCGGTACATCACCTGGTGAGCACCATTACCGCCACCCTGCCGGAGCAGACCTCGGCCACCGAGCTACTGCGCGCCTGCTTCCCCGGCGGTTCGATCACCGGCGCGCCCAAGGTGCGAGCGATGGAAATCATCGAAGAGCTGGAGCCGCAGCGTCGCAACGCCTATTGCGGCAGCATCGGTTACCTTAGCGCCTGCGGCACCATGGACACCAACATCACCATCCGCACGCTCGTCACCGAAAACGGCCGCATCCACTGCTCCGCCGGCGGCGGCATCGTGGCAGACAGCCAGGAACAGGCGGAATACCAGGAAACCTTCGACAAGGTTGGTCGTATTCTGCCGCAGCTTGGGGAGTACTCCCTGTCGTGATCCCATCGAATTCACCGGCCTCACTGCACGCCTTTATCAGCCGTTTTCAACTGCAGTTACCGCAGGCGGCGCAGATCTCGCACAATGTGCGCCCGGCGGCGGTGCTGATCCCGATCGTTTGCCGCGCTGAGCCCACCTTGCTGTTGACCCGCCGTGCCGATTCGCTGCGTAAACATGCCGGCCAGGTGGCCTTCCCCGGCGGGAAAACCGATGCCGAAGACGGGTCGGCGATCGTCACGGCGCTGCGGGAAGCGCAGGAAGAAGTGGCGATACCGCCACACGCGGTAACCGTCCTCGGCCAAATGGCGCCGCTCGACAGCAGCACCGGATTTCAGGTCACGCCCATCGTCGGCCTCATCCCGCCGGACGTGCAGTTCCACGCCAACGAGGGCGAAGTGGCGGACGTGTTCGAGATGCCCCTGCGGGAAGCGCTGACCCTGTCGCGTTACTACCCGCTGGATATCCATCGCGCCGGCCACACGCACCGCATTTACCTCTCCTGGTATCACAGCCAGTTTATCTGGGGGCTGACCGCCGCCATTATTCGCCGCCTGGCGCAGCAGGTCAGTATTTGACCCGCATTGCGTGATCTGACTCGCAATCTGGCATGGCCGTCGACGTCCGCTGCAGGTAAAGCGATCGAAATCACTTCATTTGATCGCTTTTTCAACTACCGTTCCGATTGAATGGTTTTAAAAAAACTGTAAACCCTCTCTTAAACCTTACGAAATACCTGTAAAATACCACCGTCCGAGATAAACCACTGTAGAAACAGGGATTAAGCCGGCGGCGTTCAGCACGGAAAGCTGGCGCGATTACCGCTAATGGAGCTTAGGCGAAAGCGGATACCCCGCTTAAGGGTTCGCCCCGGGTAATCAGCAAAAAAAGCGACACCACGGATTATTTAATTTCATGCGAAAAAGGCAGCCGAACCCGCACGGCCCTTTTACAATATCGCTGTTCCCTGCGCGGTTTTTAACCGCCGCAGCCATAACAATACGTCTCTTTAAGGAGTTTTAGCGTGATTAGCGTTTTCGACATGTTTAAGATCGGCATCGGCCCGTCCAGCTCTCATACGGTTGGACCGATGAAAGCCGGCAAACAGTTTGTCGACGATCTGGTAAATAAAGGCCTGATGCCTTCTATCACGCGTGTTGCCGTAGACGTTTACGGCTCACTCTCATTGACCGGTAAAGGTCACCATACCGATATCGCCATCATTCTCGGCCTGGCCGGCAATATGCCGGACACCGTCGATATCGATAGCATTCCGGGTTTTATTCGCGATGTAGAACAACGTCAACGCCTGATGCTGGCCAACGGCCTGCATGAAGTCGATTTCCCGCGCGACGGCGGCATGGTCTTCCGCAGCGACAACCTGCCGCTGCATGAGAACGGCATGCAGATCCACGCCTTCGCCGGCGAGAAAGAAGTGTACAGCAAGACCTACTACTCCATCGGCGGCGGCTTCATCGTCGACGAGGAGAACTTCGGCAAAGCCGGCGAGCAAGAGCTGAAAATGCCTTATCCGTTCAACTCCGCGCGCGAAATGCTCGACCACTGCCGCGAGACCGGCCTGTCGCTGTCCGGCATGGTGATGCAGAACGAGCTGGCGCTGCACAGCAAGCAAGAGATCGACACCTACTTCGGTAACGTCTGGCAAACCATGCGTGCCTGTATCGATCGCGGTCTGAACACCGAAGGCGTGCTGCCGGGGCCGCTGCGCGTGCCGCGCCGTGCCTCCGCGCTGCGCCGCATGCTGGTGGCGTCGGACAAACTGTCCAACGATCCGATGAACGTAATCGACTGGGTCAACATGTTCGCGCTGGCGGTGAACGAAGAGAACGCCGCCGGCGGCCGCGTGGTCACCGCGCCGACCAACGGCGCCTGCGGCATCGTGCCTGCGGTGCTGGCTTACTACGATCACTTCATCGAATCCGTCAGCCCGGATATCTATATCCGCTACTTTATGGCTGCAGGCGCCATCGGCGCGCTGTACAAGATGAACGCTTCCATTTCCGGCGCCGAAGTTGGCTGCCAGGGTGAAGTCGGCGTGGCCTGCTCCATGGCGGCGGCCGGTCTGGCCGAGCTGCTCGGCGGCAGCCCTGAACAGGTGTGCGTGGCGGCGGAGATCGGCATGGAACACAACCTGGGTCTGACCTGCGACCCGGTTGCCGGCCAGGTACAGGTACCGTGCATCGAGCGCAACGCCATCGCTTCGGTCAAGGCGATCAACGCCGCCCGCATGGCCCTGCGCCGCACCAGCGAGCCGCGCGTTTCGCTGGATAAGGTGATCGAGACCATGTACGAAACCGGCAAAGACATGAACGCCAAGTACCGCGAAACGTCACGCGGCGGCCTGGCGATCAAGGTGCAATGCGACTGACAGACAACCCCGCCGCCCGGCGGGGTTTTTTATGGGTAATCAATTCATTGACCGCTTTTAGTGACAATGTCACCAGAAAATATCCTGCATTTTTCTCATCGATCGGGCGGTTAGCCTGCAAATTGGCCTTCTGTTTTACCATACTGAAATAATTTACTGAGTTACCATCAATCTTGTATAACCTCAGGCTAGAATTAGCCGAGCGCAACTTAAGGATCTATGGCCTGACTGTGACTCGGAGCTGGATTACCGAACAAGGATTTACCGGATGTTGATGACCCACCTCGCCGCGTCCCGATATCGTTACTACCGTTGGCTGCTGGCCGGAGCGGTGGGCGTGGCTATTCTGTTGGTATCGCTGTATACCCGTTACTATCAAGAGGTCAAAAGCATCGAGCAGAGCCAGCAGACGTTGGCTACCCGCACCGTCGGCAAGATCAACCAATTGCTGACGCCAGCGCAGATGCAGGCGGAACGCAGTATGGACATGCTGGACCAACCCTGCGAAAACGTTTCATCGACCCTGCGCTTTCGCGCCGCGCAAAATCAGGCGCTACGCGCGATGTTGCTGGTGAAAAACGGTGTTATTTACTGCTCCAGCCTGTTTGGCGCCCGTCATTATCAGCTGGCCGCGGTGATGCCCACCTTCGTCGACAGCAACGCCAGGCTGGCGCTGCGCCCCTCTCTGGCGGTCAGCAAAGGCCTGCCCACGCTGGTGATGTGGACGCCATCCCCCCGCGATAAAACCAGCGGCGTGCTGCACGTATTCAATATCGAGCTGCTGTCCAACTTTTTACTCGAGCCGCAAGAGCCTTACGTTCAGCGAGTGGTCCTGAACGTGGACGACAGCAGCCTGGAATATGGCCGCCGCGAAATCCTGAGCCGCGACACCCTGACCAACGACCTGCGCTACACCGCCGGCTCCGCGCTGTACCCGTTCTCGATTTCACTGTTCGGCCCACAGATCGGCATGCTGGCGCTGTCCGCATTGCCGCGCCATATCCCGCTGGCGCTGTTGATCAGCCTGCTGGCGGCCTATGTGGTCTATCTGCTCACCGCCAACCGCATGAGCCTGTCTTACCACATCGGCCATGCCATCACTCATCGGGAGTTCCGCGTCTACTGTCAGCCTATCATCCACAGCGACACCGGGCGCTGCGCTGGCGTCGAGATGCTGCTGCGTTGGAAAAAGAAGCGACAAGGATGGATCTCGCCTGACGTGTTTATTCCGCTGGCCGAGCAGCATGAGCTCATCATTCCGCTCACTCGCTATCTGATGAACACCGTGACGGAAAATCTGCAGCTGTTCCCGCCACGACCGTCCTTCTACATCAGCATCAACGTCGCCGCCGAGCACTTTAAAACGCTCAACATCATCGACGATATCCGCCAGATTTGGCTGCCGGCGCACCCGATGCCCTCATTGATGCTGGAGCTGACCGAACGCACCGCGCTGTCGGCGATCCAGTATGACCAGATCCGCACGCTGAAAGACATGGGGATCATGCTGGCCATCGACGATTTCGGCACCGGCCACAGCTCGCTGAGCTACCTGAAAAACCTCAGTCCGGACGTCTTGAAGATCGATCGCGGGTTTACCGCCGCCATCGGCACCGATGCGGTCAACGCCACGGTGACCGACACCATCATTACGCTGGCGCAGCGCCTGAAGCTGAAACTGGTGGCAGAGGGGGTCGAAACGGAGGAACAGGCCGACTATCTGCGCTCACGCGAGGTCAATGCCCTGCAGGGGTATTATTTCGCCAAGCCGATGCCGATTCATGTTTTCCCGCTGTGGTTGCAGCAGTACGAATCGCGCGTCAGGAAAGCGGAAGAGGAACCGCCGGAGGCCTGAGCCCCCGGCGGGAGGGTTACGCGTGCGCCGGATCGTCCAGGGCGACGCGGGTAACGCGCACCAGTTCGATACGGTATTCGGACACCTCAACGATATCGAAACGCAGGTGGTTCAGCTCGATGGTATCTCCCGCCACCGGCATCTGCCCGTAGTGGGCCAACAGCAGCCCCGCCAGGGTGGCGTAGTCGGCGGTGGGGCTGACCAGATCATCGCAGGCCAGCGCCTGTTCCAGCGAGTGCAGATCGGTTCCGCCCTTCACCAGCCAGCCGTCGCCTTCCGCCACGATGTCCGGCGTTTCGTCCTCGTCCGGGAATTCACCGGCAATCGCTTCCAGCACGTCCAGCGGCGTCACCAGCCCCTGCACGACGCCGAACTCATTGGTGACCACCACCAGACGCCCTTTGGCGCGACGCAGCACCGCCAGCAGCTTGATGACGTCCATGGTTTCCGGCACCACGATCGGCGGCGTGCGGGCGGCGAACTCGGCGATGTCTTCACCCTGCTCCAGCGCCACCAGCAGATCCTTGGCGCGTACCACACCGACGATCTCATCCACCGAATCACGACACACCGGGAACAGGCTGTGTGGCGTATCCAGCAGCTGTGCGCGTACCTCCTCGCGGGAGCGCTCGCAGTCGACCCAGGAAATGTCGGTGCGCGGCGTCATCACGCTGCGCAATGAACGCGAGGCCAGCGTCAACACGCCGCTGATCATATAGCGCTCTTCCGCCGCAAAGGTTTCATCCCTCGGCAAGGCGACCGCATCGTCCGTCTGCTGTGTACGCTGCTGCCCCATCAGGCGCATGATCGCTTCCGCGGTGCGCTCGCGCATCGGGCGACGCGCTTGATGCTTGATGAAGTTGCGACGCGCGATCTGGTTGAACAATTCAATCAGGATCGAGAAGCCGATAGCCGCATACAGGTAGCCTTTAGGAATGTGCAAACCGAAGCCTTCGGCGATCAGGCTAAGGCCAATCATCAACAGGAAACTCAGGCACAGCACCACGATGGTCGGGTGCGCGTTGACGAAGTTGGTCAACGGCTTCGACGCCAACAGCATCACCGCCATCGCGATCACCACCGCCGCCATCATCACCGGCAGATCGTTCACCATACCCACGGCGGTAATCACCGCATCGAGCGAAAACACTGCGTCAAGGATCACGATCTGCACCACCACCGCCCAGAACTTGGCGTAACCGCGGTTGGCGCCGTCCTGGTGCGTCTGCCCTTCCAGCCGTTCGTGCAGCTCCATGGTCGCCTTGAACAGCAGGAACACCCCGCCGAACAGCAGGATCAAATCGCGGCCGGAGAAGCTGAAATCGCCGACGCTGAACAGCGGCGTAGTCAGGGTTACCATCCAGGAGATCACCGACAGCAGGCCCAAACGCATCAGCAACGCCAGCGACAGGCCAATGATGCGCGCCTTATCGCGCTGCTTCGGCGGCAGCTTGTCGGCCAAAATGGCGATGAACACCAGGTTGTCGATGCCCAGCACGATTTCCAGCACCACCAGCGTAAGCAACCCCGCCCAAATAGAGGGGTCCATTAAAAATTCCATATCAGACTCCAGAGAAAAGTGGGAATGAGCGCACGCCGCTCAGACGTGACGATGCCGCCGCTGCATGGGCGCAGTCGACAATAGCAAAGTGACGGGATGGGGTTACCGGGAGATGGCCGAAGGGCCGAACAGCATATGCAACGCCAGCAGGTGGCGGGTGAAACCTGGTAAAACAGTAACTTCGGTGACAGTCCATAGGGAGGGCTGAGGCCCTTCACTCCTTAGTGATGAAAGAGGAAATTACTGTATCAGGATTTTTCTGGGGGACAAAGCGGCTTTTTCAACGGCGGTTTAGCATGGCGCCGCGCCGTATCATCTGCGACAGCTAAGATTTCTCCGAGCATTCAATAACGGAGCAGCGTCACAAAAAATATTTTTTCACTCACTAAAATAAATGTCGCGTTCGTGAAGCATCACGCACAGGCATTTGAAACTGCGTGAGAAATGTTAGGCGTGCGTTTCTTTTTTTCTACCATAATGTATCTGAACCGCGGAAGTGACTGCCAAGACGGCGCGGAGAAACGACACAAACCGCGCCTGGAGTTCAACGAGGAGGTAGCGAGTGGCAATAGCTATTATCATCGGCACACACGGGGCTGCAGCGGAACAACTGCTGAAAACGGCGGAGATGCTATTGGGCGAGCAGGACAACGTCGCCTTTATAGACTTCGTTCCCGGTGAGAATGCCGAAACGTTAATCGTCAAGTACAACGAAAAAATCAGTGGGTTGGATACCAGCGGCGGCGTGCTGTTCCTGGTGGATACCTGGGGCGGCAGCCCGTTCAACGCCGCCAGCCGCATTGCGGTCGACAAAGAAAACTATGAGGTCGTCACCGGGGTCAACATTCCGATGCTGGTGGAAACCTTCATGGCGCGGGACGACAACCCCGCCTTCGATGAACTGGTGGCGCTGGCGTTGGAAACCGGCCGCGAAGGCGTGAAAGCGCTGAAAAAACCGCAGGAAGAACCCGCAAAACCCGCAGCACCCGTCGCCAAAGCCGCTGCCCCTCAGGCGCCGCTGGGGCCGAACGACCACATGAAAATCGGCCTGGCGCGCATCGATGACCGTTTGATTCACGGCCAGGTCGCCACCCGCTGGACCAAAGAAACCAACGTCAGCCGCATTATCGTCGTCAGCGATGAAGTCGCCGCCGACCATGTGCGCAAAACCCTGCTGACCCAGGTCGCCCCGCCGGGCGTCACCGCTCACGTGGTGGACGTGGCGAAGGCGATCCGCGTTTGGAACAACCCGAAGTACGCCAACGACCGCGTAATGCTGCTGTTTACCAACCCGACCGACGTCTTGCGTCTGGTGGAAGGCGGCGTGGATATTCAATCCGTCAATATCGGCGGCATGGCGTTCCGCCAGGGGAAAACCCAGGTGAACAACGCCGTTTCCGTCGATGAAAAAGATATCGAAGCGTTTAAGAAACTGAACGATCGCGGTATCGAGCTGGAGGTGCGTAAGGTCTCGTCCGACAGCCGGCTAAAAATGATGGACCTGATTAACAAACTCAATTAGTGGCGCCAGCCGCTGATTATTTTACTCAGAGCTTTTTGGTCATAGGAGAAGTGCAATGGAGATCACCACTCTTCAGATTGTGCTGATATTTATCGTTGCCTGTATCGCCGGGATGGGTTCCGTCCTCGACGAGTTTCAGTTCCACCGTCCGCTGGTCGCCTGTACCCTGATCGGCTTCATTCTCGGCGATATGAAAACCGGCATCATTATCGGCGGTACGCTGGAAATGATCGCCCTGGGCTGGATGAACATCGGTGCGGCAGTCGCGCCGGATGCCGCCCTGGCGTCCATCATCTCGACCATTCTGGTCATCGCCGGCGGGCAAAGCGTCGGCGCCGGTATTGCCCTGGCCATTCCGCTGGCGGCGGCCGGCCAGGTGTTGACCATCATCGTACGTACCCTCACCGTGGCCTTCCAGCACGCGGCGGACAGCGCGGCGGAGCGCGGCAGCCTGCGGGCCATCACCTGGATCCACATCGGCGCCCTGCTGCTGCAGGCGATGCGTATCGCCATTCCGGCGGTCATCGTCGCCATCTCGGTTGGCACCGCCGGGGTACACGCCCTGCTCAACTCGATCCCGGAAGTGGTCACCAGCGGCCTGAACATCGCCGGCGGCATGATCGTGGTGGTCGGTTACGCGATGGTGATTAACATGATGCGCGCCGGCTACCTGATGCCGTTCTTCTACCTTGGTTTCGTGACCGCCGCCTTCACCAACTTCAACCTGGTGGCGCTCGGCGTCATCGGCGTGGTGATGGCCGTGCTGTATATCCAGCTCAGCCCGAAATACAACAAGTCCCAGGTTGTCCAGGCCGGCCCGGCTAATGCGAACGATCTCGATAACGAACTCGACTAGGAATAGGTGAGAGAAATGGTTGATACAACTGCTCAAAAGAAACTCACGCCGGCCGATATTCGCGGCGTATTCCTGCGCTCCAACCTGTTCCAGGGGTCGTGGAACTTCGAGCGCATGCAGGCGCTGGGTTTTTGCTTCTCGATGGTACCGGTGATCCGTCGCCTGTATCCGGAAAACAATGACGATCGCAAACAGGCGATCAAGCGCCACCTCGAGTTCTTCAACACCCACCCTTACGTGGCGGCACCGGTGCTCGGCGTGACCATGGCGATGGAAGAGCAACGCGCCAACGGCGCGCCGATCGACGACGGTGCGATCAACGGCATCAAGGTCGGTCTGATGGGGCCATTGGCGGGCGTCGGTGACCCGATTTTCTGGGGCACCGTGCGGCCGGTGTTCGCCGCGCTCGGCGCCGGCATCGCCATGAGTGGCAGCCTGCTCGGGCCGATCCTGTTCTTCGTGCTGTTCAACCTGGTGCGCCTGCTGACCCGCTACTACGGCGTGGCCTACGGTTACCGTAAAGGGGTGGATATCGTCAACGACATGGGCGGCGGCTTCCTGCAAAAACTGACGGAAGGGGCGTCTATTCTCGGCCTGTTTGTTATGGGCGCCTTGGTCAACAAGTGGACGCACGTGAATATCCCGCTGGTGGTGTCCAAGATCACCGACCAGACCGGGCATACCAACGTCACCACGGTGCAGACCATCCTCGACCAGCTGATGCCGGGCCTGGTGCCACTGCTGCTGACCTTCGCCTGTATGTGGCTGCTGCGCAAAAAAGTCAATGCGCTGTGGATCATCATCGGCTTCTTCGTCATCGGTATCTTTGGCTATTGGATTGGCCTGCTGGGCCTGTAATCGTTCGAATCGGCCGGGGGGCAACCCCCGGCTTTTTTATGTGTGGAGCAAGAGATGTCACTGACCGACGCCGTACTGATGCTGTTTATCGCCCTGCTGTTGCTGTATTCGCTGTACGACGAATTCGGCATGGACCTGCTGAAAGGTAAAACGCGGCTGAAAGTGGCGCTCAAACGCCGTCATCGCCTCGACAGCCTGATTTTCGTCGGCCTGATCGCCATTCTGATTTACCGCAACGTCACCACCAACGGTGCGGTATTAACCACCTATTTGCTTATTTCTTTGGCGCTGCTCGCTATCTATGTTTCTTATATTCGCGCTCCCAAGATGGTGTTTAAAGCGCACGGATTTTTCTTCGCCAATGTGTTTGTCGAATATAACCGCATTAAAGCCATGAATTTATCGGAGGATGGCATTCTGGCCGTCGACCTGGAACAGCGCCGGCTGTTGGTTCAGGTGACGCACCTGGATGACCTGGAGAAGATTTACCACTTTTTCATTGATAATCAATAGATAAAGAAAATCTCATTTTGCTTTCGCTCAAACCTTGCGCTGCTTGTGGATAATTAATCGGCAGCGCCATTTTTACTCTGACTATTATTTCCGCAACATTGTTACCCACGTCTACATTATATTCCCGCATGAACTTAGATTAATGAAAACGAGTCTCAATTAAGAGCGAACATGACTCTAGAATAAAGTTGTCGATGGCAGAAATAATATGGTATGGTTGCGCCGTCATTGGGGAGTAGCCGGTTTCTGGAGAATAAAACGCCAGAAACGCCCGTATCAACATACTCGTTTCGCCGTATGAAACGTGGTGCGGGCAGCCAGGTAAGGTTGGCGAGACCATAGACACGTAACTCCGTCGTTTGGTTGGGGGTGGGTTACGTGTATATGGAGCCACCCGGCCGAGGCTATTTCACATGAACCTTTCAGCAACACTCATTCTCGCTTTTGGCATGTCCATGGATGCTTTCGCCGCTTCGATCGGCAAAGGTGCCAGCCTGCATCAACCCCGTTTCCGCGAAGCGATCCGCACCGGCCTGATCTTCGGCGTGGTCGAAGCGATCACCCCGCTCATCGGTTGGGCCATCGGTCTGTTCGCCAGCCAATACATCATGGAATGGGACCACTGGGTCGCCTTCTCTCTGCTGTTCATTCTCGGCATGCGCATGATCGTCGAAGGGGTGCGCAACAGGCCCGATGAGGAAGAGAAGGTCAAACGCCACGGCTTCTGGATCTTGGTGGCCACCGCTATCGCCACCAGCCTCGACGCGATGGCTATCGGCGTCGGCCTGGCCTTCCTGCAGGTGAATATCGTGCATACCGCCATGGCCATCGGCTGCGCCACCATGATCATGGCGACGCTGGGCATGATGATTGGCCGCTTTATCGGCCCGCTGCTGGGCAAACGCGCCGAGATCCTCGGCGGCGTGGTGCTGATCGGTATCGGCGTCAACATTCTGCTGGAGCACCTCGGCTACCTGGCCTGAGGCGCTCACTCTGCAAAAAAACCTGCCGCGGCAGGTTTTTTTGTTTCTGGGCTCAGTGCGCCTGTTAAGCGCGGCGTCGGTACAGCGCCAGCGCGAAATCCGTTTCGCACACGAACTCGCCGCCATGCGCCAGTCGCTGCTGCACCTCCGGCGTAGCACGCCAGGCGAACGGTGTCATCTGCAGCAGGTTGGCGGCCTGCGCGCCCGGCAGGGTCATCGTATAGGCCAACGCCTCTTTACGCTCGCACTCGAAACCGTCGAACTGTTCGTCCTGCTCGGCATGCAGCTGCACCTGCTGGTAGACCTGCTCTTTCAGCTGGTACAGATGACGCGGGCCCGGCGAAACCGTCACCACCACACCGCCCGGCTTCACCACCCGCGCCAGCTCCTCTGCCTTGCAAGGCGCATAAATGCGCAAGACCGCATCCAGCGCCGCGTCGGCGAACGGCAGGCGGTGGCTGGAGGCGACGCAGAACGAGACCGCAGGATAACGTTTGGCGGCGTAGCGGATCGCTACCTTGGCGACGTCCAACCCATAGACCGCCATATTGCGCTTCTGCGCCAGCCGTGCGGCCACGGCGGCGGTGTAATACCCTTCCCCACAGCCTATGTCCAACAGCGCGCCTGCATCGGCCGCCAGCGCCAAATCCAGCCACTCGGCCACCTGCTGCTGCAGCGGTTGATAATAACCGCCGTCGAGAAACGCGCGCCGTGCCTGCATCATTTCCGCGCTGTCTCCCGGCTGCTTCGATCGTTTGTGCTGCACCGGCAGCAGATTGACGTAGCCTTCTTTGGCTTGATCGAACTGATGATTGCCGTCGCAACGCCAGTGTTGCGATGAAAAATGCAGCGGTTGATGACACAGAGGGCATTGATAAGACATGAAATGGGCTTCCAGAAAGACAGGGCGCGGCTAGTCTAAAGAAGGCGTCGGCTCGATGCAAGGCGCATCCCCGCTCGCTTTCGCCGCCAACAACGCCTGGTCAAGCGGGGAAAAAGCTGGCTACACTGAGAGTCTGTTTTCTCACGCAGGTGAAAATAACTTATGAGCGATCGTTCCGCGCTGCTCGATGCGGTGCCCCACATTCAGCACGGCTTCGGCAGCAAACTCGCGCTGCTGCCCGGGCATCTGCTGCCCTACAGCGCCACGCTACCGGAAAAGAAGCAGGTGCACGGCATCCGTATCGTCGACGTGCTGCAACCGGCGCAGGCGTGCGGCGAGGCCGATGGTTTCTATACCCGCCAGCCCGGCATTCTGCTCAGCGTACTGACGGCGGACTGTCTGCCGGTGCTGTTCAGCCGCCGCGACGGGGGCGCCATCGCCGCGGTTCATGCCGGCTGGCGCGGGCTACTGGACGGCATTCTGGAACAGATGGCAGCGCGCATTCGCCAGGACGGCGACACCGCCGATTGGGTGGCCTCTATCGGCCCTGCCGCCGGCCCGTGCTGCTACGAAGTCGATGAAGCGCTGGTGGAAAATTTTAAACAGCGCCTGCCGCTGCCCGCCACGCTGATCAGCCCACATTACCGGCATCTGGATCTGGCCGCGATTGCCGAATACAAGCTGGCGGCGCTCGGCTTCGCCGCCGTTGACCGCGCAGGCAGCTGCACCATCTGCACGCCGGACGTCGACCCACAGCGGCCACAGCGCTTCAAATACACCAGCTATCGCCGCAACAGCCACCGGCGCGCGCAGGATCCGACGCATCCGGGGATCAAAGGCCGCAACCAGTACGCCGGCATCATCATCGCCGCCGGATGACGGAAACGAAAAAGCCCGCTCGAAGGCGGGCTTTTTGTACAGCTGACGCTGATTAGATAGCAGTAACGTTTACTGCAGATGGGCCTTTCTGGCCATCTTGGATTTCGAACTCAACGTTCTGGCCTTCAGCCAGGGTTTTGAAGCCGTTACCCTGGATTGCAGAGAAGTGTACGAACACGTCTTTGCTGCCGTCAGCCGGGGTGATGAAACCGAAACCTTTAGACTCGTTGAACCACTTAACTTGACCTTTGATCTTTGCCATCTTGAGTATTTCCTTTGGATTGTTTAAACCGCCCGAGGGCGTTACATAGACAAACTAGAGTCGTTACTGCTTGAGGCACTAAGATAAGGATCGGCAGAGAAGCGGTATTCAACGCTAACGTCTTTACTCAGAACTTCTTTACTGAAAATGCCACACATATACAGAACTGTACCTCGTTTTACCCAGATGCGTTATCACATACTCTGTATGCGATGGCAAGCCATTTTTAATCACTGAACGACATGTCGCACATATTTGAAACGGTCGAGAGCCACATTTGCTTAAATAGGCCAAAAGATGTTGAAGCATCGGCTATTTTCTGCTTGCCAAACTGGCTGCGCCAGACCCCGCATTCTGATAGCGTTTTAACAAAACTTTCATCGTTTTGACGCATCTCCTTCTCGACGTTTTCGCTTTTTCGTCGCTTATAGCGTTAAAAAATTTGAATCTTTATGGAATGTCATATGCAACATTTGAATATCGATGAACGGGGGCCAATTTATTCAATGCTCCTCCGACCTTTTACCGTCGGAAAGCGCATTCACCATCGGCCTTCAGCCCTGTCACCGCACGGCATGCGCCAGAGCGTGACGAGAGCCGGCAACCGCGCTGACACGCCGACCAACGGCTGCATAAGCATGCAACGTCCTGAAGCCTCCCTCGCCGGCCGGTGGCTTCATCCTAAATAATCCGAAAACCCTAAATCTGAATAACCGGAATAACCTTATGAATAGCGAAAGTGCGGCATTGAATTAAATCCGGAAAATCGGGTGGTTATTTGGATCCCACCCCGCACTTATCAATTTTGCTAATTACTGCCACGCTTTCAAACCGTTGATCTTATTCTTTCCTCTGTACCACCGGGTGGATAGACAACGCCTGCTGCGAGTCCTGCAACGCGATGCGCTCGCCAATCTTCAGCGGATGGAATTGATGCTGTTCCAGCCCCGCCTCGCTCAGCGCCAGGTTCAGTTGCTGCGGCGGTTCGTCCAGCGATTCATCCGCCAGTTCGAATACCCCCCAATGGATGGGAATGGCTCGCGGCTGATTCAGCTCGCGATACAGCGCCACCGACTGCTGCGGATCCATATGTTGCTCCTGCATGAACCAGCGCGGCGCATAGGCGCCAATGGGCAGTGCCGCCACGTCGAACGGGCCCAGCCGTTGACCGATTTCCGCCAACCGCGCCGAATAGCCGCTGTCGCCGGAAAAATAGAACCGCAGCGCCGGATGATGGATTACCCAACCGCACCACAGCGAGCGATTGCGATCCCACAACGTGCGCATGCTCCAGTGCCGCGCCGGGGTGGCGTAAACCGTCAGCTCACCTAACGACAGGCTCTGCCACCAGTCCAGCTCATGCACCTTCAGCCGATAACGGCGGAACCAACGCTTCAAGCCGAGCGGCACGATAAACTCGGCCTGTGGGAAGCGCCGCGCCAGCTGCCGCACCGTGCGCCTGTCGAGATGGTCATAATGATTATGGGAGATCAGCACGGCATCCACCGCCGGCAATTGCTCCACCGTCAGCGGCGCCGGCGTTCTGCGCTTCGGCCCGTAGAAGCTCAGCGGCGAGGCGCGTTCGGACAACACCGGATCGATCAAGACATAGCGTCCACCCAGCCGCAATAGCATGGATGCATGCCCCAGCCACCAGATGCTGTCATCGCTGCCGCTGAGATCGGCGGGTTGCCACCAGCGTTCGGTAAATTGCGCGTAGCCCTGCTGCGGCGGCCTGGGTAGCCCCTGCCGCTTGCGCTCATCCTGCCAACGCTGCAGGTCGCCCTCCTGGCGCTGAGAGGGTTCCGGGTTGCGAAATCCCTCCGGCGTGTGATGCGCCTTGGCCGCATCGTAGTAACGATTGATTCTCTTCATCCAGCCCCTTCTCCTGACCGCTGCGCCCCCTGCATGGGCGTGACTTTCAGTGTAACAAACCCGACGAGACTCGCACTTCGTCAGCCGTGCGCTGCATTGCGGGACCTTTTGCCGTATGCTGTTGTCTCACTCCGGTGAGACAGCCAGGGCCGCCAAGAGCCCGTTAAGACTCTCTTAAGATCTTTGTGATTGACTTGTAGGGCATACAGAAAAGGAGAAGTTATGAGTCGTTCTACATCCCGCAAATCAGGCATCGGCCTGGGGCGCCGTATTCGCAGCGCGCTGCTGGCGCAGAAGCAATACTGGAAAATGTATTTCGCCATGAAGCTGCGCCGTCTGCGCGTACCGGCGCCACTGGTTCTGCTGGGCGGTTCGCTGCTCGGGTTTTTCATGCTGACCCTGCTGATGCTCAGCGTGGTCGCCATCGACGTGATCAGCACCCTGCTGCTGCTGTGCCGGAAACTGCTGGGGCGGGGTCACGGTGAGGGGCGCGCCTTTATGCCGCGCGGCTGACGTAGAAAAGAAGCGGAGGCGCAGACTACGCCTCCGCCGCATACCGATTAGCGCTTGGCGCCTTTACGGCGCGTCAGCATAAACCCGCACCACAGCACCGCAATCCACACCGGCATCAGCAACACCGAAATGCGGATCCCTTCGCTGAAATACATAATCACCAGAATCAGGCCGAGGAACGCCAGGCACAGGTAGTTGCCGAACGGATACCACAGCGCCTTAAAGCTGGGGATGACGCCCTGGCGATTCTTGGCGGCGCGGAATTTCAGGTGCGCCAGGCAAATCATCACCCAGTTTATCACCAACGTTGACACCACCAGCGCCATCAGCAGCTCAAACGCCTTGCCGGGCATCAGGTAGTTGATCAGCACGCCAATCGAGGTAATCAACGCCGACAGCGCGATGGACAATACCGGCACGCCGCGTTTATTCACGCGCGTCAGCGCCTGCGGCGCATTGCCCTGGCTGGCCAGCCCGAACAGCATGCGGCTGTTGGCGTAAACGCCGCTGTTGTAGACCGACAGCGCGGCGGTCAACACCACCACGTTGAGCACGGTCGCCACCAGATTGCTGTTCAGCGCATGGAAGATCAGTACGAACGGGCTACCGCCCTCCACCACTTGCCCCCATGGATAGAGCGACAGCAGCACGGTCAGCGAGCCGATATAGAAGATCAGAATGCGGTACACCACCTGATTGGTGGCTTTGGGAATGCTGCGGCGCGGATCGGCGGCTTCCGCCGCGGTGATGCCGACCATTTCCAGCCCGCCGAACGAGAACATGATGACCGCCATCGCCATCACCAGCCCGGAGAAGCCATGCGGCATAAAGCCGCCCTGCTGCCACAGGTTGGTGATGCTGGCCTGCGGGCCGCCGTTGCCGCTGACCAACAGCCAGGCGCCGAACACGATCATGCCGACAATCGCCACCACTTTGATGATGGCGAACCAGAACTCGGTTTCGCCGTACAGACGCACGTTCACCAGATTAATCAGGTTGATCAGCACGAAAAACAGCGCGGCAGAGGCCCAGGTGGGGATTTCCGGCCACCAGTACTGAATGTAGATGCCGACGGCGGTCAATTCCGCCATGCCGACCAGAATGAACATTGCCCAGTAGTTCCAGCCGGAAAGGAAGCCGGCGAAGTCGCCCCAATATTTATAGGCAAAGTGGCTGAAAGATCCGGCGACCGGCTCCTCCACCACCATTTCGCCCAGCTGGCGCATGATTAAAAACGCGATAAAACCGCCGATGGCGTAGCCCAACAGCACGGCGGGGCCGGCCATTTTAATGGTTTGCGCAATGCCGAGAAATAAACCGGTACCGATGGCGCCCCCGAGGGCAATAAGCTGTATGTGTCTGTTTTTTAAACCGCGTTTTAGCGGAGTGTCCTGATGCTGACCGCCCATCTTATCCTCATATGGCGTACACCCTTGCCGTTATCGGCCAAGATTTCACCAATCAATAAATGTATCTGCGGGCGGCTTTTTAACACTTAACCCCGTGAGCATCAAGGAGAAGCGCCCCGAGACGGCGGGCCGGAGCGCGATTTTTTTACCGTGAGAAAGCGGATAAGAGCGGCGTTTAGCCGGGCATTCCGCACAGTTTGGTCAGGTTGCGCGCGCCGATCATCAGCGTGGCGACATAAGATTGGCTACGCGTGACCACTTCCACCGCCACGCGATCGTTTTGATATTTTATCAGGTAGGTCGAGGGCCAGCCCTGACGGCGCTGGCCGAAGCTTTCGGCATGACGATCGATCGCCGCATGGGCAATCACCAGATGAGACAAGTTTTTATCACCTTTGATAATGCGCTTCATAAACAGCCTCCGCCAACGACAGCTCTGTTATTAGAAAAAGGAGAAACTCTTACCAATCACCGGTATTGTTCGAATCAGTTAGCCTGCCGGCTCATCAGGAAGCAGATCATCGCCGCGCGCAGCGGGCTGACGCTGTCCGCCTGCCATTCACCGCCCTGGGTGCTCATGCGCGCCTGCCATTGCGGGCTGTCGCTTTGGTTATCGGGGTTCAGACTGATTTTGTTGGCGCAAATGATCGGCCAGGCATCGGAGGGATTCTTGCAGTAATCTTTACCTTTCACACCACCGTAGGGATACCACTTGTCCGGGTTCTCCCCGGTCAGCAGCGCGATGCTGCGGTTCACTTCGGCATCGCTTTCTTCGTACCATTTAATCATCGGCTTTATCCATCTTTCGTAAGGTTCGCGCTACATTACGATGTCTGTACGACAGTTTTATGACAGCGCCGCCGGTTTTCACATTATCTCTACTAATGCTTTGCCCCCTTTATCTTTCCTTAGCGCCTGCGTACACTTTTCCCTCTGTTCAGCGCCCAGGAAATGCATGCATGTTGACCGGCCTCAATCACCTGACGCTCGCCGTCAGCGATCTCGATCGCAGCTTCGAATTTTATCGCCATCTGTTGGGGTTTACCCCGCACGCCCGCTGGCAGGGCGGCGCTTATCTCTCGTTGGGGGCGTTGTGGCTGTGTCTGTCGCGGGATGAGGCCCGGGCGCAACAAAGCGCGCGCGATTACACCCATTACGCCTTCAGCGTAGCGCCGGAACACATTGAGCAGGTCAGCGAGCGGCTGCGCCAGAACGGCGTCAAAGAGTGGAAGAGCAATCGCAGCGAAGGCGAATCGCTCTATTTTCTCGATCCTGACGGGCACCAGTTGGAGATCCATGCCGGCGATCTGGCCAGCCGCCTGGCGGCATGCCGGGAAAAACCGTATCAGGGCATGGTGTTTTACTGAGGCGCCCCGGCGGCGCTGCCGCCGGCCGGAGCATCATGCTTAACGTTCGGGGATAAAACCTTTGAAATCCAGCGCGGGGCTGAGATCGTCGTCGTCAGCAGCATCGCCGCCATCAGCGCGTGCACGGTGCGCCAGGCGTTTCAACAGCGCCGTTTGTTGGCGTTGTTGCTCGGCAATCTCCTGCAGCAGACGAATCTGCTCGTTGGCGCGCACGCTGGCGCGGTTCACCAGAAACCAAACCCACAGCCCAACCAGCAACGCCACGGCGGCGAGGGCCAGCGACAACAGGCCGTTCTGGCCAAAACCTAAATCGTACATGGACAACCCTATCTACTGCGACATTCAGGCCGCCATCTTAACACTCGCGGCGGCCGTGCGAACATCCCTGCCAAAAATTGCTTACCAGGGCACGAAGCGCGTTACCGAGCAGATGCCCAGCGCAAAGTTTCCGCCGTCGTCGCAATAACTGTCCAGCGCCAACAGGTAGAAAAACAGGCAGGCAGCGACGGCCGTCATTATCACGAGGATTTTTTTTCGCAACAAATTTAGCAGCCTCATTGTTATCTGGGTAATCTATCGCGCATGTTATCACAGCGAAGTTAAACGAAGTTTAACTTGTCGTTTAGATTTCTGGCTATCGCCCGGTTTTCAGACTGTTACACTTGCCGTCATGCCGTTGTCGTGGCTAGATGGGCCCTCAGGGACAATGAGGAAGCACAATGAGCAGATTGATTAAGTGGGTACTGGTGTTGGCGGTCATTTACGGCGGCTTTTTGATCTCGGGTTACGGCGTGCTGATAGGCAGCAACAAGAACGTTGGCGGGTTGGGATTGCAGTGCAAATACCTGACGGCGCGCAACGTGGCGATCGCCCAGTACGTCAATGGCGACAACGGTTTCATCGGCGTAGCCGACTGCCCGCTGTTCAAGAAAATCGAAACGGTGGTGGATTAACCGCCACCGCCCGACGCCGCCGCCCTGCGGCGGCCCCGCCTCAGCTGCGGGTGAACTTCATCTCGATCAGCGCAATCGCCTTGTCAATCGCGCGGCGAGTCACCGGATCGGCGCCTGCAGGATGCGTGGAGAAATCGATGCTTTTAAGCTGACCCGCCATCTTGTCACGCACTTCGGTAGGCGCAATCACGTCGATAACGTCCAGAATCTGTTTGATGACCAGTTGGCAAGCGACCAGATCGGAAGCCAGTTCCTGCTCGTTGCTCAGCATGTCAGACATAATAATTTTCCTCTTGATTCAAACGCCGCACAGAATAGCACGCCGCCTGCACCATTGCCCGCTCTCCCCGCCTTTTTCCCCCTTCTGCGCACCGCCGGGCAAAAGCCCGCGGCGGATTAGCCTATACTTGCAGCATGACGGTGGCAAAAACCACCCGTAAGCCACAACCAACAGGAGAAAGTTATGGCGAATCACAATGTGAAATCCTGGGCGACAGTGCGTGAAACTTCGGTGGAAATCGCCGAAGCTATTTTTGAACTGGCAGGGAACGACGAAGTGTTGGCACAGAAGATCTGGGAAGAAGGCAGCGACGAAGCGTTGGAGAAGGCCTTTGCCAAAACCACCGCCGATCAGCTTTATTGGGGAGAGGAAACCGTCGAGCGGAAAAACGTTTGAGCGGCTACGCAACAAAAAGCCCGGGTTTCTGACCCAGGCTTTCCCGATTCGCGATCGTCCCGCTCAGCGGCGTGCAATGTCTCTTGCTCTCACGGTTCTTCACCTCCCACACCTTCCGCATTTTTCATGCTCATCACCGGCATCGCCATAAAAGCGCCGACGCCCACGATTACAACCAGAGTAATAATCACTGTCATTAACATGCGATCACCCCATCAACGTTGAGTTGTTACGGCTGACTCTGTTTTGGCGGTTACTTGCTGTGGCCTTTTCCGCGTCACCCACCGCGGCGGCGACAGTCTCAGATTAGCCGTTTTTCCTTTCGACTGACAAGCTGTGGTTGAACGGTTTTTCCGAATAATTGCCCCCCGTCACCGGCGGCGTTTTTGTCCGCGGCGGCAAGTTGTGTATACTTCACCGCTATGTAGATCTCACACTGACGCACTGATGATACAAGAACACCATCTCTCATTGGTCTGCGCCCTCAGCAAATGGGTCGAAACTCACCTTGGACGAGTGATCCATCTCGAAGAGCTGGCCGAGTACTCCGGCTACTCGCTGTGGCACATGCAGAAGCTGTTCAAAGAAGCGACAGGGATTTCGCTGGGCAAATACATTCGCGAACGCCGTCTGGCCGGCGCGGTTTACCAACTGCGCAGCAGTGAAGCGTCGATCTTCGATATCGCCCTGGACTTTGGCTTCGGCTCACAGTCCCACTTCACCTACATGTTCAGAAAGCGTTTTAATATCACGCCTTATGATTTCCGTCAGGATTTGAGCGTCGATCTGCACATCGACCCGCCGTTGCACGTCATTCACCAAAAATCCGCCTGACGCCCGCCGTAAACCGGCGGGTTAACGCGCCCCCCATACCGCCAGCATCGCGATCAAGGCCGGCAGCGCCTGCACCCACAGGATCTTGCGGCTGGCGGTCAGCCCGCCGAACACCCCGGCCGCCAACACGCACCCGAGAAAGAACAGCTGCAGCGCCATGTCCTCACGCCAGTAGCCCCATGCCAGCCCCAGCGCCAGAAAACCGTTGTACAGCCCCTGATTGGCGGCCAATACCCGCGTAGCCGCGGCAAACTCCGCCGTTGTACCGAAGGCGCGTCTGCCGAGCGGCGCACGCCACAGGAACATTTCCAGCACCAGGATATAAAGATGGAGCACCGCGATGAGCAACAGCAAAATATCGGCAAACAGCTTCATGATTGTCCCTATCGCTTATTGAAGATGTCATTAAGTATAATCGCGTAGCCTCTATCGCCAGACAACGGCGATAAAAAAACCCGCCGAAGCGGGTTTATGCAGGAGTCATTTTTTGAGGTTAGTTTAATACGGCGACCAACAATGCCGCGACAGAGACCCAAAACAGCGCCGTGGCAATCACGACATGGGACAGTCTTGCACGATAGAGTACCTGGCTCATAATGACCTCACTGACATCTGGCTAACGGGAGACAACCTGACTTCCTGAGGATTATCCTAAACTTCTTCTCATTGTCATTATATGCGCCAGATCACTGTTCTGCCGATAAACCTTATTCTGTGGTAAAGCTGGAGCCGCGATCACAGTAATTTCGCCTTATTAGAGCGAAATAAGCCGAATAATCGCGGCGATTATATCCTAACGCTATCAAACATCGCCCCAGGGCAGGCGCGGCGCGGTCATCCGCTCGCCGGAATAACCGCTCACCGACGGAAAACGCGGCGCCCCTTGTTCCCAATCATGCTGGGCCCGAGTAATTTCAGCCTTGGTATGACCAACGAAATTCCACCAGATAAGAATCTCTTCGTTTAACGGCGCGCCACCAATTAATAATCCCCGGCTGCCTTTCCGTGCATTTAACTCGATAGAGTTATTCTTCATGCCCAAATAGGCAAACTCGTCAGGTGAAAAGGTTTCACCATTAAGTTCGAATTCTCCCATCAGCGGCAAGAAGCCGATTTCATAGTCATCGCGCAGCGGCAATTGCACCGTCGCCGCTTCCTGCCATTCCATATCTATGGCGATTAATGGCGAAAGGGTAAATACCGGCGAACGATAAGCGTCAAATTCGCCGACCAGCAAACGGTGATTCACGCCGTTATTCTGCCACTGCGGCAAGTCAGGATAATGATCGAAACGCGGTGCCATGTCGGCATGTTCGGCCGGCAACGCTATCCATAATTGTGCAGCATGCAATCGCCTCGGTTCGCCCACCGACTGTTCAGTATGTGCGATCCCGTGCCCAGCGGTCATCAGATTGACCTGGCCCGGACGGATCACCTGCTCGCTGCCGAGGCTGTCGCGGTGCAGCACTTCGCCTTCGATCATCCAGGTGAACGTTTGCAGACCGATGTGCGGATGCGGCCCCACATCCATGCCGGGCGAGGTACCGTTGAATACCGTCGGCCCGGCGTGATCGAGAAAGCACCAGGCACCGACGGTACGCCTTTCCCGGGTTGGCAGCGCGCGGTTGATCGGAATGCCCCCCACTTCGGCGTTACGCACGGCAATACGCTGGATCTGGCGCACGCCGTCAACGACGGGGCACTCGCGTGAGGGTGAAGAGAGCGTAGGACGGGACTGACTCATCGCAAAGACCTCCTGAATGGCGCCGATTCGCCAAGGGATAACCGTCCCAGCTTAACACAGGACAGCTCACCTCACAGATCGGCGGCGCTCAGGCGCATTCGCGCGGATTAGGACGCTTTGATATAGCAGCTTTTGATGTCAACATCGTCGTGCGCGTGCCTGAGATCGGAGAAATAGGTCACGCCAAAGAGAATTGATACCACCAGCAGCACGGAAACCAACAGGCCGATAATCGCCAGCAGTTTGGTTTCATCATGGAGATTAGGCTCCATTTTATCTCCCCTAGTTAATCGCGTCAGGTCACCCACAGCGTGACCGCCAGCGTAAAGATAATCAGTGAGCAGGAAGCCACCGCCAACACGACGATAGCAAATTGCGCATCACCCAAGGTTTCTCGATAGTTTTTATCCGTTGAGGCGTTACGCTGTTGTTTCACTAAATCGGTTTTCACTCGTTCAACTGCTGCATTGCTGTTTGGCGGGGCAAAAGGCCCCTCAGTATAAGGCGTTAACGTTGCCGCCTTGGGCGTTCCGGCCTCAACCGGGGCATGACGCTATCAACTTTCCCCATCAGGGTCAACACCGCACCTGCCGGCGAGCGAGCGGGTACACAGGGTAGATGTAACCGACATTGATATAGCAAGGGAATAAGAGACGGCGATTACAGAGGACAAAAAAAGCCCGGTACGCAACCGGGCTCTGGCAGAGCGACAGATTATTGCGGGATACGCAATACCTGCCCCGGATAGATCTTGTCCGGGCTCGACAGCATCGGCTTGTTGGCTTCGAAAATCTTGTTGTACAGATTGGCGTTGCCGTACATCTCTTTGGAGATCGCGCTCAGCGTATCGCCCTTCTTCACGGTGTAGAAACGGCTCTCGGCGTCGGATTGCGCCACCGCCACCTTGTCTTCCACGCCGCTGATGCCGGCCACGTTGCCGATCGCCACCAGGATCTTCTCTTTCAGCTCCTGGCTGACGGCATCGCCGGTCACTACGGCTTTACCATCGACCACCTGCACATCGACTTTGTCGGTGCCTGGCAGGCCGCTCTTATCGAGATGCTCCTTGAGTTTGGCGCTTTGATCTTCGGCGGAGGCATTGCCGGTGACTGTATCCCACAGTTTTTCGCCCGCTTCTTTGACGAAGTTAAACAAGCCCATATTCACTCCTTTTGATGGTTGCACTGATGCATTGAAGTAAGGCTTGTTAAGCTTAGCATCGTCAAAAGGATATGCCATCCGCTCCCGGCGTCAGAAATGGTTAGAGAATTCCGAAAGTGCCGTCAGCGGCGTCTCGATGGCGATTTATCACGCAATGATGCTGAAAAATCGCGCTTTTTTGCCTACACTGTTGCCTACAGGGCGGTTCGACGAAGGAGGCATGCAACGATGTACGCATTGGTGATGTTTGTCTGTTATCTGGATGGCGGCTGCAGTGAAATGGTGGTCGATATATTGCGCGACGAACCGCAATGCCTGATCGCGATGAAGGAACAGAACCTGCGCCACGCCGGTTGTTATCCCATGGAAGAGTTTATCGACGGCTTTTGGTTACCGGCCAGCGAATATTCGGATGTTTAACGCCTTCCCCGTCCGGTGCTGAGGAATTTCTGATTTCATCGGAAACTTCGTCTGCCTCCGAGGCTTTAGGCCGCTGTTTTGCTAAATTGCGGCTCCCGAAGAAGAGAGACAGAGAAAGGTCATGTCAGCATCAGCTCATTCCAACGAGCATTATGAAATTCTGCTGCGCAACGTCAGCCTGGCGTTGGGCGATGCGGTGTTGCAGTTAATCAAAAACCATAAAAAGGTCTCCGGCAGCAATATTCTTTCACAGCTGGTCACGGAGATAGAACGCGAGCAGGATAAGCAACGTTTCGCCGCGCTGCGTTCTGCCATCGAACTGGTGGGATTGGCGCCAAAAGGCTGAGCACCTGAAAAAACGAAGGCAGGGCTTGCGCCCTGCCTGAGGTTAATGACAAACCTGATGACATTGGCAGGTTTACCGAAGACCACATTTTAAAATAAGGAAAATCAATTCATTGATTTTCGGCTGATAACCACAAAGGAGGAAAAACCACGCTTTTTCCTCCTTTGTCATCAAGCTAAGGCAGGGCTTGCGCCCTGCCTGATTACCGATCCCGACACAGGATGAAGGTAATGATGGAAACTTAGAAGCGGTAGGTCAGGTTGACAGCAACAATGTCATCGGTGCTCAGCTTCAGTTTGTTGTCGTCGTTCAACTGGTTGATCTTGTAGTCGACGTAGGTATACATGTTTTTGTTGAAGTAGTAAGTCGCGCCCACTTCCACGTATTTCACCAGATCGACATCGCCAATCCCTTCAATGTCCTTGCCTTTAGACTGTACGTAGGCCACGGACGGACGCAGGCCGTTTTCGAACTGGTACTGAGCCACAACTTCGAAGTTTTGCGTTTTATTGGCGAAGCCTGAAACGCCGTTGCCGCTGATCGGCGTCATGTTGCGCGTATCGGCATACATGGCCGCCAGGTACACCTGGTTGGCGTCATATTTGATTGCGGTGGTCCAGGCGGTGGCCTTATCCCCTTTACCATACTTCAGCGCTTTCTGGTCGCTGGTACGGTTGGAATCAGAGAACGCCGCCGCTACGCCGATGCCGCTGCCGCCGATGTCCTGATAGTCCAGAGACATGCCGTAGCCGTCGCCGTTTTGCTTGCTGACGCTGCGGCCGTCACCGTCGTTTTTACCCTGGTACTGCAACGCCAGGTTCAGGCCTTCCACCAAACCGAAGAAGTCACGGTTGCGGTAGGTTGCCAGGCCGTTGGAGCGCGCGGTCATGTAGTTGTCGGTGTAGCTGTAGGAGTCGCCGCCGAATTCCGGCAGCATGTCGGTGTAGGCTTCGGCGTCGTACACCACGCCGTAGTTACGGCCGTAGTCGAATGAACCGTAGTTGGCGAACTTCAGGCCGGCGAAGCCCAGACGCGTTTTGGTGCCGGTGGTGCCCTGCGCTTCGTCGTGGTTGGAAGCAACCTGGTATTCCCACTGGCCGTAACCGGTCAACTGATCGTTGATTTGGGTTTCGCCTTTAAAGCCCAGACGAACGTAAGTTTTGTCGCCGTCTTCACCCTTGTCTTTACTGAAAACGTGTTTGGCAGCAACGCGGCCGTACAGGTCGAGTTTATTGCCATCCTTATTATAGATTTCAGCCGCATTGGCGAAGGAGGTGACCGCCCCGAGGGCGACAGCTAAGGCTAATACACTGCGTTTCATCATTTATTTTCCTAGATATTATAATTAGAACCCTGCCCGTCACGCCCAATTTATATTTTGGGCTGTGATTTTATCTTTTGGTATTTTATGAGCTCCCCTAATGCGGGGGTGATGTGACATTAGCATCATGAATCAAAACTTAAAATCAAAAAGTTCATGAAACAACGAGGAGAAAGCATGTTTATTTGTAACTAAATATTACAAAAAAGAAATTTCACAACTCATTGAATATAAGAATATTTTATCACATAAGTTATAACCAAAATGGTGCAATGCACCAATGTAGTGCATTTTGGTTTCGTTTTGTGTGCTTTCTGCACGATCCCAAAGTAACAACAAAATTAGCATGGTTATTAAAAACGTTACTTATTTCACATTTTTATCTTAACAAATTCACCAGGCAATTAAGACTTTCAGCTAATCATCTGACACCGCCTTTTATTCATTCACATAAGGGAATCTCTTCGGAACGAATAAAATTCGCCTTACGCCAATTAAAATAGCGGGAAATAGCAGAATAAAATAATGAAGGGAATAACGGCGGCACGCTGACGGCGCCGCCGTGGATAAATCAATACAGCGTAGAGCGGGGCACTTCGTTCAACAACATACCGGCGCGCAGGCCCAACGCCACATTGGGGTTAGGGAACAGTATCCACGCGCCCTCCTGGCCCACGCGATAGTCCTCCTGCGGCTGCTCGCACAGCAACATGCCCGGTTTCAGTTCGGTGAAGTTGGCCGTGTCATCGCCCAGGTGCAGCTTGAAATCTTCGCTGTGCTTGATCAACGAGTGCATCACGCGGAAAACCCGAATCTCATCGGCCGCACGCGCCGGCAGGGGCCCTTCACTGACCGCCGCCCGCAGAGCGAGATCGATGGCGGCGAACTGCTGCAGATCGTTGCTGCCGAACGGCCGCGCCTTGCCCAACTCGAGCGTACAGCTCGCCGCATTGAGATGTTCGCTGGAATAATGGCTAAAAGTGCCGCCCGGCGCGCTGTGTACCACCAGCGCATCCAGATCGGCCGCATCCAGCAGCTTCAACATCGGCTCGCTGTACGGGCGTTTCTGGAAAGGCAGAATGCCAAAGCGCGGCAAACGCGATTCACGGATGGCGGTGTGCAAATCGTAATGGAAACGCGCCGCCTGTTCCCCATCGAAAAAGGCGGCGAGCGCACGCTCCAGCTGCTGCGCACGCACGGTTTCGCCGCTGGCGGCGAAGTTGCGGTAGCGGCCGCCGAACATGCGGTTCATATCGCTGTGCAGATAACGCTTGCCGGCCCGCATCGCAGCCGGGTTACCCAACACCACCAACAGCCGCACCCTCAGCGGCAACCGGCCGGCCAGCAGGTCGCCGACCAGCTGATTGAGCAGTTCGATCGGCGCAGTTTCGTTGCCGTGCACCCCCGCCGACATCACCATCGCCTGGCGGTAGGGTTGCCGCGGCGTGAGCTCCAGCACCCCTTCCCCCTGCCAGCGCCAGCGCAGCTGCGGGGTTTCACCTTGCCATTCGACGGGTTCGTTCCCTTCCAGCGTCAGGGGCAGTAGATCGATCATGCCGCCTCCCTTAGCGTTGGAATGGATAGATGGAGCCGAGACCGAGGATCGACGTCAGCGAATCCAGCGCCTCGCGCCCTTCGCGCAGCAGCAGCGGATCGGCCAGATCATCCTGCGTCAGGCGATCGCGATAATGGCGGTCGACCCATTCGTTCAGCGTCGCGAACAGCCGCTCGTTCATCATCACGCGCGGGTTAACCGCCCGCAGCTCCTGCTCGTTAAGCGCTACCCGCAGCCGCAGGCAGGCCGGGCCGCCGCCGTTGCGCATGCTTTCACGCAGGTCGAACACGCGAATTTCCTCGATCGGGCCGCCGCTGCCGACCATGTCGTTGAGATAACGCCACACGCCGGCGTGCTGACGCGACTCCTCCGGCACGACGATCATCATCTTGCCGTTCGGCTTGGTAAGAATTTGGCTGTTGAACAGGTAGGTCGCCACCGCGTCCGCCACCGAGACGCGCTCCGTCGGCACTTCGATCGCCACCAGCTCGCTGTCCAGCGTCGCCATCTTGCGGCGCACTTCATCCAGCGCCTGCTGCTGGCGGTAAAACGCCTGCTGGTGGTGGAACAGCACGTTCTGGTTGCTGACCGCAATCACGTCGTTATGGAACACGCCCTGATCGATCACCGCCGGGTTTTGCTGCACGAAGACCGTATGCTGTTCGTCCAGCTGGTGCAGGCGAGCGATCGCCTCGCCGGCTTCGCGCGTCTGGCGCGCCGGATAACGCGCCGGCGCCGTTTCGCCGCCGAACTCCTGCCGACCGTAGACGAACACCTGCACGCTGCGTTTGGCATAGTCGCCGCCCAAACGGTTGTGGTTGGCCGCCCCTTCGTCACCGAACAACGCCACCTGCGGCAGCGCTTCATGGTGGGCGAAATGCCGATCGTCGCTGAACATCGCCCGCAATACGGCGGTGGTGGTTTCCGCTTCGATGGCGCGATGGAATTTGTTATTCAGGTTGGCGGCGGTGAAATGCACCTTGCCGTCGGCGCTGTCCGCCGAGGGCGACACGGTGGCCGCATTGGCGGTCCACATACACGATGCCGAACTGAGCGCCGACAGCAGGCGCGGCGACTGACGCATCGCCTGCGCCAGCACCGCTTCATCGCTGCCGCTGAAGCCCAGGCGACGCAGCATCGGCAAATGCGGGCGTTCCTGCGGCGGCAGTACCCCTTGCTGGAAACCGAGATCGGCCAACGCCTTCATTTTCAGCAAGCCTTGTTTCGCCGCCAGCTTCGGGTTCGATACGCTGTTTTGATGCTGCGTCGACGCCTCGTTGCCGAACGACAACCCGGCATAGTGGTGCGTCGGCCCCACCAAACCGTCGAAATTGACTTCATATCCTGACATGTTCATCCCCTGGGGATAGCGTGCGGCGACGCCGGCGCGCCGCCGCAGACGATTAACGGAACGCCAAGCCCGGCGAGAGCGTCGTCGGCAGCGACAGGCTTTCACTTTCCAGCGAAGCCATCGGCCAGGCGCAATAGTCCGCCGCATAGAAGGCGCTTGGGCGATGGTTGCCGGAGGCCCCCACGCCACCGAACGGCGCCGCGCTGGACGCCCCGGTCAGCGGCTTGTTCCAGTTGACGATGCCGGCGCGCGCTTCCAGCAGCAATCGCTCGAACAGCTCGCGCTGCGGCGATACCAGCCCCACCGACAGGCCGTAGCGCGTCCGGTTGGCCAGCTGCAGCGCCTCGTCGAAATCGCGGTAACGCACGATGGTGGTCAACGGCCCGAAATACTCTTCGTCCGGTACGCCGGCCACGCCGGTCAGATCGACGATGCCCGGGCTGAGCAGCGAGCTGCCCGGCTCCAGCAGGCGCATGGTCAGCAGCGATTTGCCGCCTAGCGCCAGCAAGTGCTGCTGCGCTTTCAGCATGTTTTCCGCTGCGGCTGCCGACACCACCCCGCCCATGAACGGCTGCGGTTCGGCATCCCAGCGGCCGACCCGCAGTTCGCCCGCCACCTGGACCAGACGCGCGATAAAGGCATCGCCTTCGGCCCCCTGCTTCACCAGAATACGGCGTGAACAGGTGCAGCGTTGGCCGGCGGAGATAAACGCCGATTGGATAGCCAGGTTGACCGCCGCATCGCGATCGTCGAAACCGTCGACGATCAGCGCGTTGTTGCCGCCCATCTCCAGCGCCAGGATCTTCTCCGGCTGCCCCGCCAGTTGGCGATGCAGGTGATAGCCGGTGCCGGCGCTGCCGGTGAACAGCAGGCCGTCGATATCCGCGCTGGCCGCCAGCGCTTCGCCGGTCTCGCGGCCGCCTTGCACCAAGTTGATCACCCCGTCCGGTAGACCGGCCTGCAGCCACAGCTTGAGGGTCTCCTCGGCGGTCAGGGGCGTCAGCTCGCTCGGTTTGAATACCACGCAGTTACCGGCCAACAGCGCCGGCACGATATGGCCGTTCGGCAGATGGCCGGGGAAGTTGTAAGGCCCGAACACCGCCAGCACGCCGTGCGGACGATGGCGCAGCACCGAAGCGCCATCGGCCATCGCCGTCTGGCTAAAGCCGGTGCGCGTCTGATAGGCCTGCAGCGAAATGCCCACCTTGCCGATCATCGCCTGAATTTCGGTCAGCGTTTCCCAGCGCGGTTTGCCGGTCTCGCGGCTAATGGTTTCCGCCAGCGACTGCTTGTGTTCTTCCAGCAAGGCGGCGAAGCGTTTTACCAGCTGTTCACGCTGCTCGAACGGCGTACGTGCCCAGGCCGGGAACGCGGCACGCGCGGCTTCGCAGGCGGCGGCAACGTCACCGGCATCGGCGGCGTTGGCTCGCCAAAGCGGCTGGTTGCCGACCGGATCGGCTTTGCCGAACTCGGCGCCGCGGCCCTGCCGCCAGACGCCGTTAATCAACAGTGCTGGATGGGACATCATGCTTTCTCCTGTGCAATAAGGGGGAGCACCCGCACCGGGCTGCCCTGCTCGACGCCCAGCGCCGCGGCGGTGGCGGCGTTGATATGCAGGCGGTCGTCATACAGATCGGCATTGACCAACAGTGCGCGGTAGTTCTGATAGTTGTCGTTGGCCACCAGATGCACCGGCGCATCGGCGCGCATCGGCGTGTCATCCAGCACCACTTTCACCAGGCGGCTCTGCTTCACCGCGCGGATGTGATCGATCTCGGCTTCCAGCGTCGGGCCACCGTCGAAGATATCGACGTAGCCCTGATAGCTCAGGCCTTCCGCCTCCAGCAAGCGGCGCGCCGGCAGGGTTTGCGGGTGCACCTCGCCGATCACCTTCTGCGCATCTTCGGCCAGGAAATCGACATATAACGGGTGTTTCGGCATCAGCTCGGCGATAAACGCCTTCTGCCCGGTGCCGCTCAGGTAGTCCGCCTTGGCGAACTCGATGGAGAAGAAATGGTGGCCGACGCTCTCCCAGAACGGCGAACGGCCGTTTTCATCGGAGAAACCGCGCATCTCGGCGATCAGGCGCCGTGAGAAACGCTCGCGGAACGCGGCAATAAACAGGAAACGCACCTTCGACAGCAGCTTGCCGTTCTCGCCGTGACGATAATCCGGATCGAGGAACAGCGTGCACAGCTCCGAATGGCCGGTATGGTCGTTGCTGAGGAACAGCGTCGGCACCGATTTATAGACGTTCAGCTGTTTGGAAGCGTGCACCTGCGTGCCGACGCGGAAGCTGTACCAGGGTTCCGCCAGGCCGACGGCCACTTCGATCGCACAGACACCCACCGCCTGCCGGCGCTCGCTGTCCTCCAACACGAACAAATAACACTGGTCACTTTGCGGAAGTTCGCCTTGCCAGGTTTTTAACGCCCGCTCAATGCGTGCCGACAGGGTATCTTCATTTTGCGGCAGTGAAGTGAGACCAATGCCGGATTTACCGGCAAGCGTCAGTAAATCCGCCAGATCGCGACGCTCTATAGGGCGAATAATCATCATAATGCGAACCTCTTCTGAATCAGGCTGCGCCGGTGAAGGCGCAGCCCGCTGATTAGCTGCAAATGCGCGCCACGGCGCGCGCGAATCGCGCCAGCCCCTCTTTCACATCCTGCTCAGGGATGATCAGCGACGGCGTGAAACGCACCACGTCCGGGCCGGCGATCAGCGCGATAACGCCTTCTTCATTGGCCAGCTGGGTGATCTGCTTCGCTTTGCCGGCATAGTCTTTCGTCAATTGGCAGCCGATCAGCAAACCGCCGCCGCGAATCTCGGCGAAAATCGGATACTGGCGGTTGATGTCGTTCAACCCGTCGATAAACCACTGGTGACGCTGTTTGACGCCTTCCAGCACTTCCGGGGTGTTGATGATGGAGAACACCGCCCCCGCCACCGCCGTCGCCAGCGGGTTGCCGCCGTAGGTCGTGCCGTGGGTGCCGACGCCCAGCGTTTTCGCCAGCGCATCGGTGGTCAGCATGGCGCCGATCGGGAAGCCGCCGCCCAGCGCTTTGGCCGTGGTCAGCACATCAGGCACCACGCCGTACTGCATGTAGGCATACAGGTGGCCGGTGCGGCCGACGCCGGTCTGCACTTCGTCGAAGATCAGCAGCGCATTATGGCGATCGCACAGTTCACGCAGCCCCTGCAGGAAACTGGCTTCCGCCGGTAGCACGCCGCCTTCGCCCTGGATAGGCTCGACGATCACCGCACAGGTGCGATCGTTGATAAGCTCGGCCGCCACGGCCAGATCGTTATACGGCGTATGGGTGATGCCGCCTGGCAGCGGTGCAAAGTCCTGCGAATATTTTGGCTGGCCACCGGCGGACACCGTAAACAGCGTGCGGCCGTGGAACGCGTTGTTGAACGCCACAATCTGATCTTTACCGGCGCCGTGCTGGTCGTGCGCATGCTTGCGCGCCAGTTTCAGCGCCGCTTCGTTGGCTTCGGCGCCCGAGTTACAGAAGAACACCTTGTCGGCGAAGGTGGCGTCGATCAGCTTTTTGGCCAGGCGCAGCACCGGTTCGTTGGTATAGCCATTGCCCAGATGCCACAGTTTGCCCGCCTGCTCCACCAGCGCCGCCTTGACCGCCGGGTGCGCATGCCCCAACGCGTTAACCGCAATGCCGCCGGCGAAATCGATGTAAGACTTACCCTGCTGATCCCACACCTGCGATCCTTCTCCCCGCACCAGAATAAAATCGGCAGGGGCATAAACCGGGACCATCCAGTCATCGAAAGACTGGCGGGTAACTGCGATTGGCTGTTCCATAGTGACCTCATAATCTCAGCAAAGGCTGAATTTTGACTGTAAGGACCGCTCAAGCCCGGCTAGGCCGCCACAATGCAAAAAAACCGTTGTTCAAAACCGACTTTCCCGGCGGAGAAAATGCTGTCCCTTACCGCTGATTTAGAAACAAATCTGTTACATAAAATCGGTTTTTCACTATTTATGGCGTATATCCGGTCCCTGAGCGGGGAGTAAATGTTAACGAGCAGTTAAAATACATGTCGTTTGATAAAGAGTGTAGAGCAGCTATCGTGCCAAAACGGGATTTTTGCCGTATTTTGCTATTTTTTACGTTAAAACAACGGCTTATAATGAATATTTATTCATTTACTATGCATTGGTAATGCATAAATTAAAAAATAAGGCCTAAAATCATCATTGCGCGCGAAATCCTATTCAATTACGAAAAACTTCAGGATTTCTGATCGGGCTCGCAAAAATAATTTCCCCCCCTTTGCTCGCTATCACGCTTTTTGCCCCCATCGGGTGCAGCGGTGCGCCAAAATTGTGCAACGCGGCAGCGACGCAGAGATCTCCCCCGCCATGCTCCCGAAACAGGGCCGCGCTGACCGTGGCTCCTGCTTTGTGCGCCAGCGTCTACACTGTGATCCTGACCGCCCCTTCTCTTCTGCGCACAAGGAGTCACCATGCCCAAGAAAACCGTCGATCTCAGCCAGCCGCACGCCCAGCACGACATCCGCGCGTTTCTCGACGCGCTGAATGCCGGCGGCGGTAAACCCATGGAACAGATGAAGCCCAAAGAGGCGCGCAGGGTCTTGGAGGACGCGCAGCGCAGCGTCGAGGTGCCGCTGCGCGAGGTCGAGATCAGCGAGAAAACCATTCACGTAGAAGGTCAGGATATTCTGTTGCAGCTGGTGCGGCCGGCCAGGGTCAAAGAGGCGTTGCCGGTATTCATGTTCTTTCACGGTGGTGGCTGGGTGCTGGGCGATTTCCCCACCCATGAACGGCTGGTGCGCGATCTGGTGCACAGCTCAGGCGCGGCGGCGGTGTTCGTCAACTATCCCCGTTCACCGGAGGTGCGCTACCCTGAGGCGATCAACCTGGCTTACGCCGCCACCGAATGGGTGGCCGAGTACGGCGAGAAGATCAACGTCGATGGTTCGCGGCTGGCGGTGGTCGGCAACAGCGCCGGCGGCAATATGGCGGCGGTGGTCAGCCTGATGGCCAAAGAGAAAGGCATACCGGCGCTGCGTTGCCAGATCCTGCTGTGGCCCGTCACCCGCGCCCAGTTTGATACCGACTCCTATCATCAGTTCGCCGAAGGCCATTTCCTGACTCGCAACATGATGAAGTGGTTTTGGGACAGTTACGCGCCCGATAAGGCGCAGCGCAAAGACATCTACGCCTCACCACTCAACGCCACGCCGGAACAGCTGCGGGGTTTGCCGCCGGCGCTGGTGCAAACCGCCGAGCTGGACGTGCTGCGCGATGAGGGCGAAGCCTACGCGCGTCTGCTCGATGCCGCCGGCGTCGAGGTCACCTCCACCCGCTATAACGGGCTGATCCACGACTACGGCCTGTTGAATCCGCTCGCCCACGTCCCGGCGGTGCATTCGGCGATCCATCAGGCCGGGCGCGCGTTGAAGCACTACCTGTCCTGACGCTAGCCGACCACATGGCACGCCACCTGATGACCGGGCGCCACGCTGCGCAGGCGCGGCGCCTGTTCACGGCACTGCGCCGTGGCCTGCGGGCAGCGCGGATGAAAACGGCAGCCGTGCGGCGGGTTGGCGGGATTGGGCGGCTCGCCGCTTGCTGCCCGCGGCAGCGAGCGATGCACATCCAGCGTCGGCACCGCCGCCAGCAAGGCCTGCGTGTAGGGATGCAGCGGCCGGCGAAATAACGCATCGCGGTCGGCACTCTCGACGATCTGCCCCAGGTACATCACCGCCACGTCCTGACACAGGTGCTCTACCACGCCGAGATCGTGCGAAATAAACAGCAGCGTCACCCCCTGCCGTTCCTGCAAATCGGAAAACAGATTGATGATCTGCGCCTGAATCGACACGTCGAGCGCCGATATCGGTTCGTCGGCGACGATAAACTCCGGCTGCAGGATCAGCGCGCGCGCGATGCCGATGCGCTGGCGCTGGCCGCCGGAAAACTCATGCGGAAACCGCCCGTAATGCTGTGGAGACAGCCCGCAGATCGACAGGGTATCGAGCACTCGCTCGCGCAGTTCCGCCTTGCTCGCCAGGCCGTGCTGCAACAGCGCTTCGCCGATGGCGTCGCCCACGCGCAGGCGCGGATTCAGCGAGCTGTACGGATCCTGAAACACCAGCTGCATTTTCGGCCGCAGGGCGCGCAACGCCTCTTTGCTCAGGCTATCCAACGCCTGCCCTTTGAACATCACCTCGCCGGCGGTTTTGTCGTGCAGGCCGAGCAGCGTGCGGCCAACGGTGGTTTTGCCGCTGCCGGACTCGCCCACCAGCCCGAAAATGCGGCCCTTGCGAATGCTGAAGCTGACGTCGTCCACCGCCTTCAGCTGGCCGGTGGTTCGCCCGAACAGCCCGTCGCGCAGCGGGAAATATTTCTTTAATCCTTTCACTTCCACCAGAGGTTCAATCGACATGCGGGCGCCCTCCCGCGTTGAGGAAACAGGCGGACTGGCGCTGCGGTGTGCCGTACAGCGGCGGAATGCCATCGCGGCAGCGAGCGGAGGCCTGCGCACAGCGCTCGGCAAACGCACAGTGTTCAGGCAAGCGCGCCAGATCCGGCACCTGGCCGGGAATGGAATACAGACGGCGGAGCCGCTGGCCCGGCACCGGCCGCGAGGCGATCAGCCCCTGAGTATAAGGATGCCGCGGCTCGGCCAACACTTCCCGGGTCGTGCCCTGCTCGACGACGCGCCCGGCGTACATCACCGCCAGCCGGTCCGTCATCTGGGCGATCACCCCGAGATCGTGGGTGATCAAGATCATCGCCATGTTGTGTCGCCGGCTCTGCTCGCGCAGCAACGCCAGGATCTGCGCCTGTACCGTGACGTCGAGCGCCGTGGTCGGCTCATCGGCGATCAGCAGCGCCGGGCGGCATCCGATCGCCATGGCGATCATCACGCGCTGCAGCATGCCACCGGACAGTTGATGCGGGTAGCAGCGCATCAGCGCCTCCGCGCGCGCCAACCCCACTTCCGTCAAGAGTTGAATCGCCTGACCCCAGGCCGCTTTCGGCGACAGGGCCAGGTGGCGAATCAGCGGCTCCACCAGCTGTTCGCCGAGGGTCAACACCGGATTGAGCGCGCTCATTGGCTCCTGAAAGATCATCGCCAGCCGGTTGCCGCGCAGATCGGCCATCTTTGATGCCCGTAGCGACAGCAGGTTCTGCCCTTCAAAGCGAATTTCACCGCCGTCTACCTGCGCCAACGGCTGCGGCAGCAGCCCCATCAGCGCCATGGCGGTCACGCTTTTGCCGCAGCCCGACTCGCCGACGATCCCCAGCGTTTGCCCGGCCTGCAGCTCAAGGCTGACCTGCTGCACCGCCCGCACCGGCCCTTGCTCTCCCTGAAACGACACCGACAGTCGATCGAACGCCACCAGCGGTTGGCTCATCGTGTTACCCCGTTCATTTTCGGATCGAGCGCGTCCCGCAGACCGTCGCCCAAGATATTGATCGCCACCACGGTGACGAAGATCGCCAGCCCCGGCGGCATCCACAGCCAGGGGCGGCGCTGAAAGTCGATCAGGCTGTTGGCGGCATCCATCATGTTGCCCCACGATGGCGTCGGCGGCACCACGCCCAGCCCGAGGTAGCTCAACGCCGATTCGCTGAGAATGGCGTTAGCCACCGCCATGGTGGCCACCACCACCAAAATCGGCACGGTGTTGGGCAGCAGATGGCCGAACAGACGCCGCCGGGTGGAGAGCCCCAGCACCTCGGTGGCCAGCATGAAATCCCGCTCGCGCAGCGACAGGATCTGGCCGCGCACCAGCCGCGCCAGCGACGGCCAGCCCAGCAGGCTCAGCATGATCATCACCATGTAGATGCGGTAGTCCGGCGAGACGTCGAGCTCGGTCAGCATCGCCCCCATGATGATCAGCAGCGGCAGGCCGGGAATGGTCATCAGCAGATCGGCGAAGCGCATGATCAGCCTGTCCGCCACGCCGCCCAAATAACCGGCGAGCGCCCCCAGCACATAGCCCAGCGTCACCGACAGCAGCATCGACACCAGGCCGATGGTCAGCGATATCCGCCCCGCCAGCAGCAGCCGGGTGCAGATATCGCGGCCGAGAAAGTCAGTGCCCAACCAGTGCGCGCCGCTCGGCGCCTGATTGATATTCAGCACATCGCCGGCGTCGTCGCGCCACGGCGACAGCGACGGCCCAATCAGGCACAGCAACGCCAACAGTACCAGCAACGCCAGCGAGATCATCGCCGGCCGGTGGCGACGCAGTCGTCGCCAGGCCTGCGCGGCGGGCGGCGGCGACAGTTGCGCCAACGCGGGCAGTTGGGCCTGACGCCAGCGGCGGCGGCGGCCGAAAAACAACGTAGCCAACATAGCGTTACCTCAAACGAATGCGCGGATCGGCATAGGCGTACAGAATGTCCGCCAGCAGATTGCCGAGAATGGTCAAGGCTGCCAGAAACAGCGTGAATCCCATCAGTACCGGGTAATCACGCGCCGCCAGCGAATCGATATGGATATGCCCGGCGCCCGGCCAATTGAAGATTTTTTCGGTGATCAGCGCGCCGGAGAACAATCCCGGCAGCTCGAACCCCAGCAGGGTGACGATCGGCAACAGCGCATTGCGCAGCGCGTGTTTGAGGATCACCGTTTTCTCCCTGAGCCCCTTGGCGCGCGCGGTGCGGATATAGTCCATGCGGATCACGTCCAGCATGCTGGCGCGGAAATAGCGCGTCAGGCTGCCGGCCTGCAGCATCACCAGCGCCAGCACCGGCAGCAGCAGGTGCGCCGCCACTTCCAGCGCCCACGCCAGCCCGCTCGCTTCGCTTCCGGTGCGCAGCATGCCGCCCGCCGGTAGCCAGTGCAGATCGACGGCGAACCATTTGATCAGCAGCAGACACAGGAAGAACGTCGGAAACGACATGGCGGCGAACACCGCCACGGTGATCAGATGATCGAACAGCGAATAGGGTTTCATCGCCGAGATCACCCCCACCGCCAGCGCGATGCCCCAATACAGCACCATCGCCACCGCCGCCAGCAGGAACGAGTTCCAGATGTATTGGTTCAGCAGCGTGCTGACCGGGATCTGATACTGCAGCGAAAAACCGAGATCGCCCTGCAGCAGCCGGCCGAGCCAGTGCAGGTAGCGGCTGAACAACGGCTGATCCAACCCGTACAGCGCCCGCAGCTCGGCGGCGCGTTGCGCGGTCAGGTTGATGTTGCCGTCGATAAAGTCACCGGGCGCCAGGGCGAAGATGCAAAAAATCAGCAAGGAAGCCAACAGCAGCATCGGGATCGTCTGCAACAGACGGCGCAGGATAAAATTTCTCATCGCGAATTCCATCGCCGCCGCCCGGAGTGGCGCGGCGGCGTCAGGGCGTTACGGCGCCGGTTTGACGTTCGGCAGGCTGCCGACCAAGCCGTTGTAGATATCCGGTTTAAAGCCGGTGACGCGCGCGCTGCTGGCGCTCAAAATCTCGCGGTTGCCGAGCAGGATCACCGGTGGATCTTCCGCCAGCGCCTGATACAGCTGATGGTAAAGCGGCTTGCGCTGCGCGATATCCAGCGTGGCATTGGCCCTGGCGATCAGCGCGTCTACCTGCGGATTGTGATAACCGGTCTCGCTCTCGCGACTGATGAAATCGCGCACGCCATCGTGCGGATCGTTCAACGTGCTGGTGCTGAGGGACGCCAGGTCATAGTTGCCCGCCTTGCGCTGCGCCAGCAGCGCGTTGAAGTCCAATACCTGCGGTTTCAGCACCACGCCGAGCCGGCGGTAGTTGTCCTTGGCGATCGGCACCAGCGCGTCATTGATCAGCTTTTTGGTCACCAGCAGCGTCAGCTCCAGCTTTTTACCGTCTTTTTGCCGAATGCCGTCCGCGCCCACTCGCCAACCGGCCTCGTCCAACAGCTTCCCGGCCTTGTCGAGATCGTAAGCGTAGGGATTGATGCCGTTCGCATCATAGGCCCAGGAGATCGGCGAGATCGGCTGGTTGGCGACCTTGCCGTAACCCTGGTATACCACGGCGATCAGTTTTTGCCGATCCAGGCCGTAGATCAGCGCCTGGCGCACCCGTTTGTCCTGCAGCGCCGGGCGCTTGAGATTAAAGTCGATGCGGCTGTAATCGCTTGAGCTGTAGAGGTTGATATTGGCGAAGCCGAGCAGCTTGAGCTGTTCGATATCGTCCGGCTTGGCGGTAAAGGCGTCGTAGTCGGTCTCACCGGTCTGGAACAGCTGGAAGTTGGTGGCCGGGTTGGTGACGCGGTAGATAAAGCGCGCCATCGGCGGCGCACCGAGATAGAAGTTCGGGTTGGCGTGGAAGCGGATCTCCTGCCCCGGCACGTACTTGTCGTAAATATAGGGGCCGTTGCCGAGCGGCTTGCCGTTGAAGGCGCGCACGCCGTCGAGCTTGCCGCGCTGATAGTCTTTGCCGTAGTAAGCCCGCGACAGCACCGGGCCGCCGATCAGTTGCAGCGTAGTGGCGCCCGGTTGGGTGGTGACGATCTGAATGGTGCGATCGTCGATCACCTTCAGGCCGCTGATGCCGGCGGCGGTGCCGTTTTTATACTCGGCGCCACCCTGGATGTGCGCCGGCGTGATGTCGGTGTCGCCGTCATAGGCCGGATCGTGCAGCAGCGTCAGGGTAAAGGCGATATCGTCGGCCTTCAGCGGCGAGCCGTCGCTGTAGACCAGATTCGGCCGCAGCTTGATGGTGTAGGTCAGATTATCGGGGCTGACCTGCCAGGACTCCGCCAATCGCCCTTCCGGCTTGCCCTGGCTGTCCAGGCCGATCAGGCGGCTGAAGATCACGTCGGTCACGTTCTCGTCCCAGCCGTTGGTGAACAGATACGGGTTGAAAATCCCCTGCGGCTCCGAGATGCCCGCCACCACGGTGTCTTTACGCAGCTTGGCGGCGGCCGGCACCCGAGCGGCGTCGCTGGCCGGCGTGATGCCTTCGGCCAGCGTTTCCGCCTGCACGCCTGCGCTCAGCCCCAGCGCGCAGACCAGCGCCAGCGGCGTCAGCCGATAGCGCAACAGTTTGTTTAGCCTATTTTTTATTCCACTCACCCACAGCCCCTCGTCTTCCCGTTGATAAAAATGTGACAAAATTTATCGCAGAGTAATGGGCGGCTGGAGGGCTGTCTAACAACGAAACCGGCATTCCATTGCCGAAAAAAGCATTATGAATTTTTCTGGGGCGAAGCGCCGTGCAAAATGCGATTCAGCCTGCCGCCGCCAGCCCCCGAATAAGTTTGGCTAAGGTTTTGATCGCCTCTTCAAACCGATCGTTCCATTCAAAAGAGGCGTTGAGGCGGAAGCAGTGGTTGAAATGGTCGCCGGTCGTAAACATGCGCCCTGGCGCGATGCTGATCCCCCGGGAAAGGGCCTGCCGGTACAGTTCCATCGACGACAGCGCCGGATCCAGCTCCAGCCACAGGAAGTATCCGCCGTCGGGCTGGCTGACCTTCACCGTCGGCGGGAAATGGTGGGCGATCGCCTGACGCATCGCGCTTTGGCGCTGGGCCAGCAGCCGCCGCAGCCGCCGCAGATGGGTATCGTAGCCGCCGTGCAGCAGATAATCCGCCAGCGCCATTTGGGTCGGCACGCTGGTGGAAACGGTGCTCATCAGCTGCAAACGCTGGATCTGCTGCGCATAACGCCCCGCCGCCACCCAGCCGACGCGAAAGCCCGGCGCCAGGCATTTGGAAAACGACGAGCAATGCAGGATCTGGCCGCCGCTGTCGAGCGCCTTGGCCGGCAGCGGCCGTTCCGCGCTGAAGTACAGCTCACCGTAAACGTCATCTTCAATCAGCGAAATCTGTCGGTCGCGCAACAGCGCCACCAGACGCTGCTTGTTGGCCTCCGGCAGGGTGGCGCCCTGCGGGTTCTGGAAGTGGGTCATCAGCCAGCAGGCTTTGATCGGATACTGTTCCACCGCCTGCTGCAGCGCGTCCAGATCGATGCCGTCCTGCGGATGGGTGGCGATCGCCACCGCCTTTAACCGCAGCCGTTCCAGCGCCTGCAGCGCGCCGTAAAACGCCGGTGATTCGATCGCCACATAGTCGCCCGGCTGGGTCACCGCCTGCAGGCTGAGGCTGAGCGACTCCATCGCCCCGGCGGTGATGACGATTTCGTCCGGCGCGACCTGCATGCCGCTCAGCGCATAGCGTTGGGCGATGTGCCGCCGCAGCGCGTCGTTGCCCGGCGGCAGGTTGGCCAGCGAACTGTGCGGCGTGAACTTGCGCGCTACGCTGCTCAGCGCCCGCGCCAGCTTCGGCTGGGCAAACAGCGTGGCGTCGGGAAAGGCCGAACCGAAAGGCACGATATCCGGATCCTTGCAGGCCTGCAGCACGTCGAAAATAAAGGCATTGATGTCCACCTGCTCGCTCAGCAACAGCTTCTCGCCGCGCGAAGGCTGGGGCAGCGGCTGCGGACGCGCCGCCACGTAGTAGCCCGACTGCGGCCGGGCGACGATCCACCCCTGGCTCTCCAGCAGTTGGTAAGACTGCACCACCGTCATCAGGCTCAATCCGGCGCGTTTGCCGCTCTCGCGCAGCGAAGGCAGCTTGTCGCCCGCCCGCCACACCCGGTTCTGGATCTGTTCTCTAATCTGCTGCGCAAGCTGCTCGTATCGGGTCATAACCATTAACTGTTAACTGTTATATGAAAAAGTAAAATAACTGTCACTATTATAGTCACTGTACTCCGTGCTTAACTTAACGCCAAGTATTTCACATAAAAATGACAGCTATACTCAAGAGGTTAATTTATGTTCAACCCTAGGAGGCGCCATGCTGGGTCTTGATGCACTGGAACTCGCCAGAATACAGTTCGCCTTCACCGTGTCTTTCCATATCATCTTCCCCGCCATCACCATCGGTTTAGCCAGCTATCTGGCGGTGCTGGAAGGGTTATGGTTGAAAACGCACAATGAAGCCTACCGCGAGCTTTACCATTTCTGGTCAAAGATTTTCGCCGTTAACTTCGGCATGGGCGTGGTGTCCGGGCTGGTGATGGCCTATCAGTTCGGCACCAACTGGAGCTTCTTCTCCGAGTTCGCCGGCAGCATTACCGGGCCGCTGCTGACCTATGAAGTGCTGACCGCCTTCTTCCTCGAAGCCGGTTTCCTCGGCGTGATGCTGTTCGGCTGGAACCGCGTCGGCCCCGGCCTGCACTTCTTCGCCACCTGTATGGTGGCGCTCGGCACGCTGATCTCCACCTTCTGGATCCTGGCCTCCAACAGCTGGATGCAGACGCCGCAGGGGCATGAAATCATCAACGGCCAGGTGGTGCCGGTCGACTGGCTGAAGGTGATCTTCAACCCGTCCTTCCCGTACCGCCTGCTGCACATGTCCACCGCCGCCTTCCTCTCCTCGGCGTTCTTCGTCGGCGCCTCCGCCGCCTGGCACCTGCTGCGCGGCCGCGATACCCCGGCGATGCGCAAGATGCTGTCGATGGCGATGTGGATGGCGCTGATCGTCGCGCCGGTGCAGGCGCTGATCGGCGATGCGCACGGCCTGAATACGCTGAAACACCAGCCGGCGAAGATCGCCGCCATTGAAGGCCACTGGGAAAACCCGCCGGGCGAAGCCACGCCGCTGATCCTGGTCGGTTGGCCGGACATGCAGCGCGAAGAGACCCGCTTCAAGCTGGAAGTGCCGTACCTCGGCAGCCTGATCCTGACCCACAGCCTGACCGAACAGGTGCCGGCGCTCAAATCCTTCCCGCCGGAAGATCGCCCCAACTCCACCGTGGTGTTCTGGTCGTTCCGCATCATGGTCGGGCTGGGCATGCTGATGATTCTGGCCGGGGTGTGGAGCCTGTGGCTGCGCTGGCGCGGCGGGCTGTATCAGTCGCGTCCGTTCCTGTACTTCATTCTGTGGATGGGCCCTTCCGGATTGCTGGCGCTGCTGGCGGGCTGGTTCACCACCGAGATCGGCCGCCAGCCGTGGGTGGTGTACGGCCTGCTGCGCACCAAGGACGCGGTCTCCGCGCACGGCGACCTGCACATGAGCATCAGCCTGCTGGCGTTCATCATCGTCTACTGCTCGGTGTTCGGCGTGGGGTATTCCTACATGATGCGCCTGATCCGCAAAGGGCCGCAGCCGCATGAACACCAAGAAGACAATACCGAGGGCCGCCCGGCACGTCCGCTGTCCGCGGTCAACGACACTCTGGACGACAGGAGCTGAACATGGGCATCGATCTTCCGCTGATTTGGTTTGTGATCATCGTGTTCAGCACCATGATGTACGTGGTGATGGACGGTTTTGACTTGGGCATCGGCATCCTGTTTCCGTGGGTGAAAGAGAGCGGCGACCGCGATCTGATGATGAACACCGTCGCCCCGGTGTGGGACGGCAATGAAACCTGGCTGGTACTGGGCGGCGCGGCGCTGTTCGGCGCCTTCCCGCTGGCCTACTCGGTGATCCTCGACGCGCTGGCGATCCCGCTGACGCTGATGCTGATCGGGCTGATTTTCCGCGGCGTGGCCTTCGAGTTTCGCTTCAAGGCGAAGCCGGAGAAACGCCATATCTGGGACAAGGCGTTCATCTGGGGCTCAATCTTCGCCACCTTCAGCCAGGGTGTGGTGGTAGGCGCCGTGATCAACGGCTTCCCGGTCGAAGGCCGCACCTACGCCGGCGGTGCGCTGGACTGGCTGACGCCGTTTGCGCTGTTCTGCGGGCTGGGGCTGGTGGTGACCTACGCCCTGCTCGGCTGTACCTGGCTGGTGATGAAAACCGCCGGTGACCTGCAGGCGCGCATGTATCACCTGGCGACGCCGCTGCTGGCGATCCTGTTGCTGGTGCTGGCCGCGGTCAGTATTTGGACGCCGATCGCGCATCCGGAAATCGCCGCCCGCTGGTTTACGCTGCCGAACCTGTTCTGGCTGCTGCCGGTGCCGGTGCTGGTGCTGCTCAGCGCCTGGGGGATTCAACGCGGGGTGAAACGCGGCGCGCACTACTCGCCGTTCATGCTGACGCTGCTGCTGGTGTTTCTCGGCCTGAGCGGGCTTGGCATCAGCATCTGGCCGCACCTGATCCCGCCGGCCATCAGCCTGTGGGACGCCGCCGCCCCGCCGCAGAGCCTCGGCTTTATGCTGGTAGGCGCGCTGTTCATCATCCCGATCATTCTGGTCTACACCTTCTGGAGCTACTACGTGTTCCGCGGCAAGATCAGCCATGAACACGGCTATCACTGAGAAGGGAGGACGCTATGCAAGATAAAACGGCAACCGCCGCGCCGGCGCCCTGGTGGAAACGCATCGGTTGGCTGGTGATCATCTGGAGCGCCAGCGTGCTGGGGCTGTTCGTAGTCGCCTCGCTGTTCCGCCTGCTGATGACCGCGGCGGGCATGAAGTCGCATTGACGCGGCGCCTTATCTGGCCGCACTGTTGGGAAAGTAGAAGGATACCACCAGTGTGACCAGCGGCAAGGCGCCGATCTTCACCAGTTCGAACGCTTGCCTCAGTGCTTCATTTTTGTCCCAATACGCGTGGGCGGCGAATACGCCCACGCTAACCGCGAATATCCCGCACAGCACCTGGCGCGCCAGGCGCAGCCGCTCCATTTCGTCGAAGACCAAGACCTGCTCCAGATAAACCTGGCTGGCCTCATCGTGCAAATTACGGCTTTCGATGTTCATGGGAAGATCTCCACGACCCGCCCCACCGCTTCAAGCTGTTCACCCTTCTCCCGTACAATGCCAAGAGAAGTACCATCCTGTTTCATCCAGTACTTATCGGCAAGGGTAATCAGTGCAAACGCCATTTTGATTACCTCGGTTTTTTCCATCCCGTGACGCCGGGCAATATCGTTCAGATCATCATCAATTTTGTTCGATAACCGAATCGGCAAGCTGCGCATAGTCCACCTCCTGTGGTCGTTGATTCACAGGGGGAAAGTCTACTGGAAGGGCAAATATCGTTCAATTAGTGAACTGCGTAACGCCTCGCACAATCCACATGCAACGCTAATGCGGTTTGCGCCCCATCGCGCTGAGGAAGCGCTGCTGCAGGCGCAACAGCTCCTCCAGCTCCAGCAGGCGGTAATCGATGCCGAAACGCGGCGCCACCTCGCCGATGATGCGGCTCAGCGCCGGGTAATGGCGGTGGCTCCAGTGCGGGAACAGATGATGCGTCAAATGCAGGTTCGCCCCGCCGAGCCAGTATCCCAGCCAGCGCGGCCGGGTCAGCCAGTCGAAGGTCGTGGCGAACACATGGTGATACCAGCCGTGCGGCATCGCACCCTGCGCCGGCGCCTGATAAAAATTGGCTTTGGCCCAGTGGGTGCCGATGATCAACATTACGAACAGCAATGAAGAAAGCATCTGGCTCAGCAAATAGACCAGCAGAATTTGCCCGATGCCGATGGCCGGCGGCAGCAGCCAGCACGGGATCGCCAGCGCCAGCAGCAGGTGCGCCGCCTTGCCCGCCAGAAATCCGCACCAGCCGCGCACGCCCTGCTGCGCCATGCGCGCCGCCACGCGGGTGCGGCCCGCCCGGTCCAGCCAGTCGAACAGCCAGATGTAGTACGGGAACGTCAGCGCCGCTACCAGCGGCCAATAGTAACGCTGGGCGCGCATAAAGGGCCGCCAGCGCTGGAACGGCGTTTGCCGCAGCACGCCATTGGCGTCGATGTCGGGGTCGTAATGTTCGATATTGTTATGGGCATGGTGAAACAACACGTGGCGCACGCGCCAGCAGTCGGGATCCAGCCCCAGCGGGACGCTCACCAGGGCGTTCAGCCAGCGGTTGGCCCAGGGCCGACGGAAAAACGCGTTATGCGAGGCGTCGTGCACCACGTTCACCGTCAGGAACATGCCGATAAAGATAAAGCCGAAATAACAGGCGAAAAACGCCCAGCCGTTTTGCTGCTGCAGGCTCAACCCGTAACACAGGCCGCACAGCGCCAACAGCAGCGCCACCTTCGCCAGCATGCCGCCGTCGGCGAAGCGGTGATCGCCGTTGGCCGCCAAATAATGCTGGGCGGCCTGCATCAGCGCGCGATGTAGCCCGCCGTCATCGCGCCGATAGGCTAACGGGCGCAGCGGTTTCATGGCTGCCCCATAAGGCGCAAGAAGCGCTGTTGCTGCGCCAGCAGTTCGCGATAGCCGATGCAGCGATATGCCATGCCGTGCCGCTGAGCCACTTCCGCCACCGCGGCGGCCAGTGCCGGATAGTGGCGGTGATTCCAGCCGGGAAACAGGTGGTGGGTGAGGTGATAGTTCAGCCCGCCGGTCAGGTGTTCCAGCCAGCGCGGCTCAGGCTGCCAATCGCAGGCGGTGGCGAAATTGTGCCGGTACCAACCGTGCGGCATGCTGTCGCCCGCCGGCGCCGGGTAAAACTCGGCCTGCGCCCAGTGGGTGCCCAGCAGCAGGAACACCACCAGCAGCGAGGCAAACATCTGGCTGAGCGCGTAAGCCAACAGCACCCAGCCCCAACCGATGCCGTGCAGATGGCACAGGATCAGCGGCACCACCAGCACCAGCGCCACATGGAGCAATTTGCACAGCACGAACAGCGCCCAACCGCCGCGCCCCGCCAGCACGCGTTTTTCCCGCAGCGGCGTTTTATTGAGCCGATCGGACCAATCGAAAATCCACGCGATGTAGGGTAGCGAGAGCGCGGCGATCAGCGGCCAGTACAGATGCTGATAGCGCATATGCGGCCGCCAGCGCTGGAACGGCGTCTGGCGGAAAAAGCCGTTCTCTTCGGTGTCCAGATCGTAGTGTTCGACGTTGGCGTAAACGTGGTGGTAATCCACGTGCCGCGTGCGCCAATAGTCCGGATCGACGCCCAGCGGCAGCGTCACCAACCGCCCCACCAGGCGATTGGCCCAGGGCGCGCGCAAGAAGGCGTTATGCGAAGCATCGTGATTGACGTTGACGTTGAGCAGCATGCCCATGGCCACGAACAGGAAATAGCAGAGGAAAAACGCCCAGGGCTGATGCTGCATCAGGCTCAGGGCATAAAACCCGACGCACAGCGCCAGCAACAGCGTGGCCTTGGCCAGCCGCGCGGTATCGGCATAGCGATGATCGCCCGCCAGGCAGGCGTGCGCCGCGCGCTTGAGATCGCGGTGAAACGCCTGCTCGCCATCGGTGGGGAAACGCAGCGGCGGTAATAAGTCAGCCATGCGGTTCCTCCACGGCGGCCGGTGCGGCCACTCGCCCCCAGCCCAGCGCCACGCACAGGGCATGCAGCGCCACGGCGGCCATGGCGATATGCCAATAGCGCTGCGGCCAGCCAAGATAGCCGATAAACAGCAGCGGCATGCCCAGCGCGATCAGCAGCCAAACGGCGCTCGCCCACGGCCGCCCTTCCGTCATGCCGCCCAGCGCCACCGAGCCCAACGCCAGCAGCACCAGCAGCGCCATTTGCGGCCAGCTGATGTCGCCGTAACCGTAACCGTATTGGTAGACGTAACCGACCACCAGCGAGAACAACAGCATGGCGCCGCTGAAGACGCTGAGCGCCGAACGGCGGTCGCGCGGCCGGCCCGGCGCCGGGCGCCAGGCCAGACGGAAATAGCGCAGGAACGGCAGATTGCTCGCCCAAAATGGATTGGCGGACGGCCGATCGCCGCTGACGCCGTAGCTGAACGGCGTGGTCGGTAGCGCCGGGCAGAACGTGCCGAACAGCTTGTCCCAAAAGATAAAGCTGCCGCCGAAGTTCTTATTGGAATACGCCATGTCCTTGACGTGGTGCACCCGGTGGTGCGCCGGCGTGACCAGGATTTTTTCCAGTACGCCCAGCTTCGGCGTCAGCGCATTGTGGTTAAACAGCTGAATGCTGTAGTGAAAAATCGACACCGTGACGAACACCGACAGCGGCACGCCCGCCAGCGCCAGCAGCAAAAAGAACGGGATCGACGTCAACGACGAATACCAGGAGTTGCGCACCCCCAGCGACAGGTTGAAGTGCTCCCCCTGGTGGTGCACCACGTGTACCGCCCACAGCACGCGGAAGCGGTGGTGCAGGCGATGCAGCCAGTAGAAACCGAAGTCCCACGCCAGCAGGGCGAACAGCCACATCAGCAGCGGCGGCCAGGCGTCCAGCAGCCCCAGGCTGAAATGCGCGGCCACGTAGCCGTAGCAGGTGATCTCCAGCCCGCGGAACAGCCACAGCATGATATGGCCGGAGTTCAGGTTGAACACCAGATCGTGCCAGTTGACCGGCTCACGGCGCCCCCACTGCAGCGCCACCGCCTCGGCCACCACGATGAACAGCATGAACACTATCGGCAACGCCAGATCGCTCATCCTACTTCTCCTTTAACCACGCGCCGGCGTAGGGCCTCTATGCGCAGGGCCAGCCAGCCGGCGAACAGCGCCAGCAGCGCACCGCCGGCCAGATCGACAAACAAATGGCGGCGCAGCTGCAGGATGGAGAACGCGATCGCCACGCCCCACAGCATCCACAGCGCCGTCCGCACTTTGCGCTCGCCGTCGCTCAGCGCCCACACCGCCAGCACCGTCAGCGCCATGTGCAACGACGGCAGGCAGTTTTGCGGCGAATCCACCTGCGTTAACGCCGCCAGCAGCTGCGCGCTGAGCCCAACGCCCTCGTTCTGCGGATAGGCCATGGTGGTCGGCCACAGCAGGTAAACTGCCCCGGCGCCCAGCGCCGTCAGCTGCATCGCCAGCGTCAGCCATTTGATTCGCTGCAGCGGCGCCAGCAAATAGCCCGCCGGGACGATGAGGAAGAACGACAGATAGAGCCAAATGGCAGCCGGATTAAACGGGATCGCCCGGTCAAGCGCCGATGGCGGCAGCAGGGTTCCCGCCCCCTGCAGGCGATCGGTCAGGCTATACACCACCCCGACCGTCCCCCAACCGAGCAACATGTGCCCTAGCCTGAACAGCGTATTTTTCATGCTTCCTCCGCCTGGCGCACGATGCGTCGCCGCTTGCGATCGAACTGCGGTAACACCGCCTGCGCCGTCAACCGCCATTCGAGCCGATCGGTGGCGATGCCCTGGCGAGCGAACAGCGCGATCAGCTGCGCCTGGCAGTGCGCCAACGCCGCCGGGCTGCAATCGGCGATCAGCTCCAGCCGGTGCTCGCCGCGCTGGATCAGGCGGTAATCGCTGGTCAGCGGCAACGCATTGGCGATCGTCCGGCTGCAGGCATCGGCGAACACCGCCTGCGGCTGTCGCTGCGCATCGGGTAACATCAGCTGATCGTCGCGCCGCCCTTCGATACGCGCAATCGCCCGCGTCGGTTGCCCGCACGGGCAGGGTTCCTTGCGCAGCACCAGCACATCGTCCAGCCGATAACGCACGATCGGCTGCGTGCTGCGGGTGAAATCAGTGATCAGCGGCGTAAAACGCTGCTCGTCGATCCACTGCGGTTCGATATGCAAAAACTCTTCGTTCAGATGCAGCGTGCCGTGCGCGCAGGTGGCGGCAAGAAACCCCTCGGTGGCCTGATACACTTCGCCGACCGCCGGAAACACCTGCATCAGCAGGCGGCGATCCTGCTCTTCCAACACCTCGGCGACCGAGATCGCTTTTTTGACCGGCAGCTTCACCTGCCCGGCCAGCACCGCCAGCGCCAGGGCACGCAGCACCTGCGCCGGGGCCACGATGATGCTGGGCGCCTGCCGTTCCAGTGCGGGCAGATGCTCGCTGAACGGCGCGAGCAGATCGTAAAACGCCAGGCTCAGCCAACGGTTGTTTACGCTGTGATAGAGATTATTGTCCGCCCGCAGAAACAGGGCGACGCGCTCGCCGGCCAACAGCCCGTCCGGCAGCATCTTCGCCAGCATGCCACCGGCCCACACCTGCTGTTCGCGCGGGCTGACGACAAACACGCCGCGCTGCCCGGAGGTGCCAGACGACAACCCGACGCTGTAGCGCCCGATCTTCGGCGTGAAATCGCGATCCGCCTCGCTGCGCTGCGCGCAGGCCAGCACCGCCTCTCGGCTCAGCCCGGCGGTATTCATCCGGTCAAACTGCGCCATCATCAGCGCCTTGTCCATCTGCGGCCATTCGGCGAACGGGCGGCGGCTGAAGCGCTGAAAATAGGGGCTCTTGCTCAGCACCCGGCGGGCAAAGCCCGCGAGCTGCCGGGCCTGATGCGCCTCCAGCGCCGCACGATCGCCAAAGCGCAGGCGCCGGGCGCGGAAATAGTGCCACAAGGTCATGAAGGGGATCACAGGTCCCCCTCGTGGCACAGCAAAATGTTAACCTGGCCGCCCGCCCACAGCTGGTTGAGCCGTTCCAGCGTGCGGGTGTACGCCGCCGCATCGTCCATCACCAGATTGGCCAGGCGCGAAGGCCCGCGCAGCGTCTGGTAGCTCTGCGGCGACCAGGCGGCGTCGCTGGCCAATAGCGTCCAGCCGGCGTCGGTGAGAATAAAGGCGCCGATATGGCCGGCCGCATGCCCCGGCAGCGGCACCAGCACGATCTGCCCCTCGCTGCCCGGCAGCGCGTAACCGCGATCGAACGGCGCCAGCAGCGCGGGCAACGCCACCGAGGGAAAAGCCTCCATAAACTGCAGACGACTCTCGAAATCCGCCGGGATCAGGCCGGGAATAAAGGCGCGCTTGAGTGCCGCGAAACCGCGCAGCCCACGGGTTTGCTGCCAGCCTTCGCCGGAGCAAATAAAGTCGAGGTGGCTGAAATCTTGCAGCCCGGCGATGTGATCCGCGTGAAAGTGCGAGACGATCAGCGCCTGGATGTCGCCTTCGGCGTAACCGGCTTCGCGCAGCTGATGCGCCAACGACTCGGCGGGATCGAAATAGACCGGCGTCATGCGGCGGTAAAGGCTGAATACCCCCGACTGCGTGTGCTGCTGAAAATAATGCGCGTAGCCGGTATCCCACAGCCAGCGGCGCTGCCCCACCTCCAGCAGATAGGCGCGCGCCGGGAATTTACACACCCGGAACCCGGCGCCGCGCAGCGCCATACAGCCGATATGCGTGCAATAGCCCACTTCAAATACGGTGACCTTAGCCATGCGGTATGCCTCCTTGCTGCCGCAGCCACTCGCCGGTCAGGCGGATCCCCTCCTCCATCGAGTAACGCGGCCGATAGCCCAGCTCTTCGATCGCGCGAGTCTGGCTCAGGGTCATGTCAAAATGCACCGCCGCCACGCTGTAGCGCGTCAGCAGCGGTTCCTTGCCGCTCAGGCTTGCCCACAACTCCATGCCGCCGGCCAGCGCCTGCAGCAGCGGATACGGAACGGCCTGCAGCCGGTAACGCAGCCCCAGCTCCTGGCGCAGCAGCGCATCCAGCATCTCCGCCAGCCGCTGCGGTTGGTGGTTGGTGATGTTGTACACGGCGCCGGACGGCAATCCGCGTTGCCGGCTGGCCAGCTCCATGGCGTGCACCACGTTGGGAGCAAAGGTCAGATCCAGCAACGCCTGCCCGCCGCCGGGCAGCCGCAGCACGCCGCGATCGCGTTCGAGCTGTTGCAACAGCCGCGGCACGATCACCCGATCGTGCGGGCCAAACAGGCCGCGCGGCCGCAGCATAATATAGGTGGTTTGCGGGTAGATCTTCGCCTGCGCCAACAGCCGCTGCTCGGCGGCGTGCTTGCTGGCGGCATAGTGGTTGGCGAAGCGCCGGGCGCGATAACCCTCATCAAGATCGTAATGCGGCTGAAAATCGAAGTAGATTGCCGGCGTGGAGATATGCACGAAGCGCCGCACGCCGCAGCGCCCGGCCGCCTCCGCCAGCTTGTCCGTCGCTGCGGCGTTGATGCGGTGAAATTCCGCTTTGCTGCCCCAGGGCGATGACTTGGCCGCACAGTGCCACACCCACTCGCAGTCGGTCACCAGCTCCCGGCACTGCTGCGGCGTGGCCTGCGCCAGATCGAGCGAGTAAAATTCGGCGCCCAGCTGGCGCAACGCTTCGCCGGCCCGCTCATCGCGGCCGGTGGCGCGCACCTGATGCCCGGCCTCCAGCAACCACTCCGCCGCGTTGCGCCCCAGCCCGCTGGTCGCCCCGGTCACCAGCACCCTCATGGCAGCAACACCATGCCGGCCAGCGCCAGCCCGGCGGCGGTGCCGATCAGCATCACCGGCTGGCCGGGGTTGAAGCGCCCGGTGGTCACGGCGGCATGCAGCGCGGTCGGGATAGAAGCCGCCACCTGGTTGCCGTGATGGCGGTAGATGTCCACCAGCGCCTCGCTGGAGACGTGCAGCCGTTTGCGCATATGTTCGAGCGACAAATGGCTGGCCTGGTGCGGCACCACGGTGGCGATCTGCCCCAGGGTCAAGCCGCTGGCGCTCAGCAGCCGGTCGAGGTAGTCCTCAATCAGCGCCGACGCCTGACGGAACAGCGGCTTGCCCTGCATATGAAACAGGAAGTCTTGCTCGCACATGCCGGCGCGCGGGTTGCGGCGCGTGCCGCCGGCGCGGATCTCGCACAGTTCGCTGCCGGCGGGATAGGTTTCCACCAGGCTGGCGAGGATGCCGCCTGTGCCGTCACCGCGCTCCACGATGGCGCAGGCGGCGCCGTCGCCAAAGATCAGCGACGACTCTTCGTGCTGCCAGTCGATGCCGCGCGAAGCGAGATCCGCCGAGACGATGGCGATACGTCGATACGTCCCGGCGTTCAACAGCCCCGCCGCCACCTGCAGCGCAGAGATAAAGCTGACGCAGCTGCTGTTGATGTCGAAGCCCGGCGTACCCGGTGCCAGCCCGGCAACCTTGAGAATATGCGCGGCGGTGCACGGCAGCGCCTGCACCGCTATCGCCGAGGCGGAGATCAAAAGGTCAATGGAGGCTGCCGGAATGGCGCTGCGGGCCAGCGCGTCTTGCAGCGCGGCGGCGGCGAGATCGGCCTGGCTGGCATCGTCGGCGGCGTGATAGCGGTAAACGATGCCCGAGCGTTTTTCAACGTAGCCGGCCGGTTTCCCCAGGCGGGCATCGAGCGTAGAGGAGGCCACGCGGTTGGGCGGCAACGCGGCCCCGGTGGCAATGATTTTCAGAGGCAACAGCTCGGGTGAGCGACATTGTGTGGTCATTATTGTTATTGATTAACCTGACTATCCATAAAGCGATTCTCCCGCACGGCGCAAAGGCTATGCGGATCATCCCCGGTTTTTATGTCCCAAAAGGCCTTTCATCAAGGCGGTATCTCTTGTTATCAGCTGGCGCGGGCCGACGTCCGTCGGCGGAAGCATAAGCGTAACATTACTGAGATATTCAGTTTACGGCAAGGCGGCGAGAATGGGCAGACGGCGGGAGAATTATCGGAATAGCGCCGCCGCTGGCGATCGGCGGCGGCGGGGTCAGGCTCAGCGGCGGTTGCGCACCAGCTGGTAACGGCGGGTCAGATACTCTACCGGCGCACTCCAGATATGCACCAGGCGGCAGAACGGGAACAGCACGAACAGCGTCATGCCCAGCACCATGTGCAGTTTGAAGATAATCGCCACGCCTTCCAGGTGCGCAGAGGCGCCGGCGTGGAAGGTCACCACCGCCTGCGCCCAGGCCACCAGCTTCATCATTTCGCTGCCGTCCATATGCTGGGCGGAGAACGGAATGGTCAGCAGGCCGAGGCACACCTGCACCACCAGCAACGTCAGGATCATGATGTCGGCGAAGCTGCTGGTGGCGCGCACCCGCGGGTTGGTCAACCGGCGCTTCAGCAACAGCGCGCCGCCGATCAGCGTCATCAGGCCGCAGGCGCCGCCGGCGATCATCGCCAGCTTCTGCTTCACGTCGATCGGCAGGAAGGCCTCATACATCCAGTGCGGCGTCAGCATGCCGAGGAAGTGGCCCGCGAAGATGCCGATAATGCCGATGTGAAACAGGTTGGACGCCAGCCGCATGCCCTTTTTATCCAGCATCTGGCTGGAGCCGGCGCGCCAGCTGTACTGCCCGTAGTCGTAACGCAACCAGCTGCCGATCAGGAATACCGCGCCGGCCAGATAAGGGTAGATATCGAAGAAGAACTGATTCAAAAATTGCATGATTAGCGTCCTTTGGTTCCGGTTAACGCATCCGTCAGGTCCAGATACTGTGGTGCCACCGCGCCGGCGAAGCGCCGCTGGTGCGCCGCCTGCTGGGCGGAGGCGCAGCCCTGTTCGCCGAGAAACTTGACCTGCTCCTCTTCCCACACCGCATCCAGCGCCTGCGGCGTATCGTCACGTGCCTCTTGCGCCACCTGGGGCTCCAGCGTCTGGGCCTGCACCTCGCTGCCGGACAGCGCCAGCAGCAGATCGAACAGCACCGCATACGGGCTTTCACGCTGTTGCAGGCGCGCGCCCAGCAGCGCCAGGATCGGCGCGATGTCCTGCAGCCCTTCACGCGCCTGCGCCGCACTGCGGCTGGCCAGATACTCCAGATACAGCGGCAGGAAATCCGGCAGCTCGCGGCTGTCGATCTCCAGCCCGGCGGCGCGGTACTGCGCCATCAGGTCAACCATCGCCTGGCCGCGATCGCGCGACTCGCCGTGCACGTGCTCAAACAGCAGCAGCGAGGTGGCGCGGCCGCGATCGAACAGCTCGCAATAGTCGGCCTGCACGTCCAGCAGCGGGCGGGCGCACAGGCGGCGGATAAACAGAATCAGCTGCGCGCTGTGGTGCAGATCCAGCTCGCTGGCCGGCTCCAGCGCTTCGATGAGCGCCTGCTGATGGTCAAACAGGACCTGCTCCGGGTAATCCAGCAGGCGGGCGATCACTTTCAGGCTGATCATGAGGCATCCTCCGGCCGCGCGGTTTTCGCGGTCACGTCGATGGCGTCGATGCGGCGGCTGTTGAACAGGTTGAACTTGCCGTCGCTGCCGTGGCAGCCGTCGCCGAAACTGAAACCGCAGCCTTTGCTTTCCGGGAAGGCTTCGCGCGCCAGCTCGCGGTGGCTCGACGGCACCACGAAGCGATCTTCATAGTTGGCGATCGCCAGGTAGCGGTACATCTCCTGCGCCTGCGTTTCGCTCAACCCAACCTGCTCCAGCGCACTGGTGTCCACCACGCCGTCGACGGTTTCCGCCCGCTTGTAGTGGCGCATCGCCAGCATGCGCTTCAGCGCCAGCAGCACCGGTTCGGTATCGCCGGCGGTCAGCAGATTCGCCAGATACTGCACCGGAATGCGCAGGCTCTCGACGTCCGGCAACACGCCGCTGTGCGCCAGCTCGCCGGCGTCGGCGGCGGACTGAATCGGCGACAACGGCGGCACGTACCACACCATCGGCAGCGTGCGGTATTCCGGGTGCAGCGGCAGCGCCAGCTTCCAGTCCATCGCCATTTTGTACACCGGCGACTGCTGGGCAGCTTCAATGACGCCCTGCGGCACGCCGTCCGCCAGCGCCTGAGCAATCACCTTTGGATCATGCGGATCGAGGAAGATATCGAGCTGGCTCTGGTACAGATCCTTGTCGTTCTCCACCGCCGCCGCCTGCTCGATGCGGTCGGCATCGTACAGCAGCACGCCGAGGTAGCGAATGCGGCCGACGCAGGTCTCCGAACACACCGTCGGCTGCCCGGCTTCGATGCGCGGGTAGCAGAAGATGCACTTCTCGGACTTGCCGCTCTTCCAGTTGAAGTAGATTTTCTTGTACGGACAGCCGGTCAGGCACATGCGCCAGCCGCGGCACTTGTCCTGGTCGATCAGCACAATGCCGTCTTCGCCGCGCTTGTAGATCGCCCCGCTCGGGCAGGTGGCGACGCAGGCCGGGTTGAGGCAGTGTTCGCACAGGCGCGGCAGGTACATCATGAAGGTGTTTTCGAACTGGCCGTACATCGCCTTCTGCAGGTTGTCGAAATTCTTGTCCTGCGAGCGTTTTTCGAACTCCCCGCCGAGGATCTCCTCCCAGTTCGGGCCGCTTTCGATCTTGTTCATGCGCTGGCCGGTGATCAGCGAGCGCGGGCGAGCCACCGGCTGGTGCTTGCCCTGTTTGGCGGTATGCAGATGCTGGTAGTCGTAATCGAACGGCTCGTAGTAGTCGTCCAGCGCCGGCACGTCCGGGTTGGCGAAGATTTTCGCCAGCACGCCGACGCGGTTGCCCATGCGCGGTTCCAGCTTGCCGTTGATTTTACGTATCCAGCCGCCCTTCCATTTTTCCTGATCTTCCCAGGCGTGCGGATACCCGACGCCGGGCTTGCTTTCCACGTTATTGAACCAGGCGTATTCCATACCTTCACGGCTGGTCCAGACGTTTTTGCAGGTGACCGAACAGGTGTGGCAACCGATGCACTTGTCCAGATTCAGCACCATGCCGACTTGCGAACGAATTTTCATTTGCTGTTCTCCTGCTGACTGCCCTGCGCGTAGTCGTTGCCTTCGTCGTCCAACCAATCAATGCGGTTCATCTTGCGCACCACCACGAACTCGTCGCGGTTGGAGCCGACGGTGCCGTAGTAGTTGAAGCCGTAGGCCAGCTGCGCATAGCCGCCGATCATGTGGGTCGGCTTCGGACAGGCGCGGGTCACCGAGTTGTGGATGCCGCCACGCTGGCTGGTGATCTCCGAGCCCGGCAGATTCACGATGCGCTCCTGCGCGTGGTACATCATGGTCATGCCGGCCGGGATACGCTGGCTGACCACCGCGCGCGCCGTCAGCGCACCGTTGGCGTTGAAGGCCTCGATCCAGTCGTTGTCCGCGATGCCCAGATCTTTGGCGTCGTCTTCGCTCAGCCAGACGATCGGGCCGCCGCGCGACAGCGTCAGCATCAACAGGTTGTCGCTGTAGGTGGAGTGAATGCCCCACTTCTGGTGCGGCGTCAGGAAGTTCAGCGCCTTCTCCTTGTTGCCGTTCGGCTTGCTGTTGAGCAACGGCTGGGCGGCGCGGGTGTCGATCGGCGGCCGGTATACCAGCAGGCTTTCTCCGAAGGCGCGCATCCACTCGTGGTCCTGATACAGCTGTTGACGGCCGCTGATAGTGCGCCACGGGATCAGCTCATGCACGTTGGTGTAACAGGCGTTGTAGGAAACGTGTTCGTCTTCCAGACCGGACCAGGTCGGGCTGGAGATGATTTTGCGCGGCTGCGCCTGAATGTCGCGGAAGCGAATTTTCTCGTCTTCCTTGTTCAACGCCAGATGCCGGTGATCGCGGCCGGTGACGTTGCTCAGGGCCTCCCAGGCTTTTACCGCCACCTGGCCGTTGGTTTCCGGCGCCAGCGACAGGATCACTTCCGCCGCGTCTATTGCACTCTCAATCTTCGGCCGCCCCGCCGCCGGGCCGTCGGCCTTGACGTAGTTAAGCTGCTTGAGGAAGTCGACCTCGGTTTGGGTGTTCCAGCTGATGCCCTTGCCGCCGTTGCCCAGTTTGTCCAGCAGCGGCCCCAGCGAGGTGAAGCGCTCGTAGGTGGCCGGGTAATCGCGTTCCACCGCGATGATGTGCGGCGCAGTTTTGCCCGGGATCAGATCGCACTCGCCTTTCTTCCAGTCCTGCACGCCGTAAGGCTGCGCCAGTTCGGCGGCGGAATCGTGCTGGATAGGCAGGGTCACCACGTCGGTTTCCTGACCCAGATGGCCGACGCACACCTCGGAGAAGGCCTTGGCGATGCCCTTGTAGATCTCCCAGTCGCTCTTCGAATCCCAGGCCGGATCGACCGCCGCCGACAGCGGATGGATGAACGGGTGCATATCGGAGGTGTTCATGTCGTCTTTTTCGTACCAGGTGGCGGTCGGCAGCACCACGTCGGAGTACAGGCAGGTGCTCGACATGCGGAAATCGAGCGTTACCACCAGATCCAGCTTGCCTTCGCCGCCCTGCTCGCGCCATTCCACTTCCTGCGGCTTCACGCCGCCCTGCTGGCCGAGATCTTTCCCCTGAATGCCGTTTTCGGTGCCCAACAGGTATTTGAGCATGTACTCATGGCCCTTGCCGGAGGAGCCCAGCAGGTTGGAGCGCCAGACAAACAGGTTGCGCGGGAAATTCTGCGGATTGTCCGGCTGCTCGGCGGCGAAGCCCAGCGTGCCGTTTTTCAGGCTATCGACGGTGAACTCGACCGGCGACTGACCGGCCGCACGGGCCTGCTCCGCCAGGCGCAGCGGGTTGGTGCCCAGCTGCGGCGCCGACGGCAGCCAGCCCATGCGCTCGGCGCGCACGTTGAAGTCGATCAGGCTGCCGCCGAAGCGCGACTTGTCCGCCAGCGGCGACAGCAGCTCGTCGGTGCCGACGGTTTCATAGCGCCATTGGCTGGAATGGTTGTAGAAGAACGAGGTGCTGTTCATGTGGCGCGGCGGGCGCTGCCAGTCGAGGCCGAACGCCAGCGGCAGCCAGCCGGTTTGCGGCCGCAGTTTTTCCTGGCCGACGTAGTGCGCCCAGCCGCCGCCGCTCTGGCCGACGCAACCGCAGAAGATCAGCATATTGATCAGGCCGCGGTAGGTCATGTCCATGTGGTACCAGTGGTTGACGCCGGCGCCGACGATGATCATCGAACGGCCGTGGGTCTTCTCGGCGTTTTCCGCGAACTCGCGGGCAATGCGAATGATGTTGTGACGCGACACGCCGGTGATCTGCTCGGCCCAGGCCGGGCTGTAGGCCTTGACCTCGTCATAGTCGGCGGCGCAGTTGGCGTCGCCCAGCCCGCGTTCCAGACCGTAATTGGCAAGCTGCAGGTCATACACGCTGGTCACCAGCGCTTCGCTGCCGTCCGCCAGCTGCAGGCGTTTCACCGGCAGCTTGTGCAGCAGGATCTCGTCCAGCGCCACGCTGTTGAAATGCTCGCTGTCCGCGCCACCGAAGTACGGGAAGCCCACCTCGGCCACGTCGTCATGCATGCCCAACAGGCTGAGCTGCAGCTCGACTTCCTGTTGCGACTTGCCCTCGCGCTGTTCCAGGTTCCACTTGCCCTTCTCGCCCCAGCGGAAGCCGATGGAGCCCTGCGGCGCCACCAGATCGCCGCTGCGGCTGTCGATAGCGACGGTTTTCCACTCGGGGTTGTTTTCCTGGCCCAGCCCGTCCACCAGATCGGCAGCGCGCAGCAGGCGGCCGGCGGCGTAATGGCCGCCTTCACGCGCTTCCAGCAGCACCAGCATCGGCATGTCGGTATAGCGGCGCACGTAGTCGCGGAAGTAGCCGACTTCGCGATCGAGATGGAACTCTTTCAGCATCACGTGGCCCATCGCCAGCGCCATCGCGCTGTCGGTGCCCTGCTTCGGATTCAGCCAGTGGTCGCACAGCTTGGCGACTTCGGCGTAGTCCGGCGTCACCGCCACGGTTTTGGTGCCCTTGTAACGCACTTCGGTAAAGAAGTGGGCGTCCGGGGTGCGCGTCTGCGGCACGTTGGAGCCCCAGGCGATAATGTAGGAGGAGTTGTACCAGTCGGCGGATTCCGGCACGTCGGTCTGCTCGCCCCAGGTCATCGGCGAGGCCGGCGGCAGATCGCAATACCAGTCGTAGAAGCTCAGGCAGGCGCCGCCGATCAGCGACAGGTAGCGGGCGCCGGCGGCGTAGGACACCATCGACATCGCCGGGATCGGCGAGAAGCCGATGATACGGTCCGGACCGAAGGTTTTGGCGGTATAGACGTTGGCGGCGGCGATCAGTTCATTGACCTCCTGCCAGCTGGAGCGGACGAAGCCGCCGCGGCCGCGCGCCACCTTGTAGCTTTTGGCTTTTTCCGCATCGCCGACGATAGAGCCCCAGGCCGCGACGGGATCGCTGTGCTGCGCTTTCGCCTCGCGCCACAGCTTGAGCAGACGCTTGCGCATCAGCGGGTATTTCAGCCGGTTGGCGCTGTACAGGTACCAGGAGTAGCTGGCGCCGCGCGGGCAGCCGCGCGGTTCATGGTTGGGCAGATCGGGCCGGGTGCGCGGGTAGTCGGTTTGCTGGGTTTCCCAGGTCACCAGGCCATTCTTCACGTAGATCTTCCAACTGCAGGAACCGGTACAGTTCACGCCGTGGGTAGAACGCACCACTTTGTCGTGCTGCCAACGGCTGCGGTAGCCGTCTTCCCAGTCGCGGTTGGTGTTCAAGGTCTGGCCGTGATCGCCAGAAAAAGGCTCCGCCAACTGCTTGAAATAGCGGAAACGGTCTAAAAATTTGCTCATCCGGAATGCTCCTGAAGGCTCTTGTCGTTATAAGAAGACATGCTCAATCTGCCGCCAGCCTACTGACGGCCAACCGGCGGCAAATTGATTGCGATCAAGAGAAAGCGGGAGGCGACGCGCGTATCGGGTGAGAAATACCACCAAAGTATAGGTGCGGGATATGATGTTAATCGATTGAATTTAAATGAATAAAAGAGGCTGTCATGACAAAGGCTGGCGGAAGGGAGGCAAGGCGGGGTATTTGGGGGTAGGACGCGGGAGAGACCTCCCGCGTGACGTTAACTCGACGCATTCAGCGCTGGAGCCACAGCGTCGCGGTGCCCACGGCGGGCAACGCCAGCGCGATCTCCGCCCCCCCTTCCTGCTGCCGCCAGCCCGCCGGAAGGCGCAACCGGGTGCTTCCCTCTCGATAGTAAGGATTGGCTACCAGCAGCAAGGCGCGATCGCCCAGAATAAACATCCGCGCCGGCATTTGCGGATCGCTTCCCGCCAGCGGCGTCGATTTTCCCGTCAGCAGATAAGGGGTGAAAGCGGCGATTTGCTGCGACACGGCAGCCACACCGCGCCAGGTGGCGTCAAACTCCCGTTGGTCGAAGCGGCCGGTTTTGCGCTTGTAAAACAGATCGGTATAGGAATAAAACAACAGCCCCTTGGCGCCGCCGATCAACGCCTGCCAGGCCTGGTTGCGGATTTCCGCCTCTGACGGCGGATGTGGCTTACGGCGGGCGTCATAAGCGGCGTGATCCATGATTTGCATCACCACCCAGGCCCCACGCGCCTGGCGGGCGGCCTGCACCGTGAGTTCGGTATAACGCGTGGTGCGCGTCAGATCGCTATCGTTCCCCACCGGGTAAGGGTCGGTCGCCAAAATGTCGCTGTTGTTGAAGTGAGCGTCCAACTCCCCGGTTTTGTTCAACACCTGGAAGGTGGGATGATCGCCGTCAAGCTGCTTTATTTGCAGGTTTTTTTCCTCGATCTTATCGAGATATTCCGGCCCCAGCTCATCGTTGATGTACCAGGCGAGCAGGTTGGGCTGAGAGCGCAAGCGCTGCACGTACCAGGCCGTCAGCGCCGCGTAATCGCCACCGCGCGCGGGCGGCGCGAAGCGGCTGCCGCGGTACTGATCTTTGACGGAGTAAATCACCAGCAGCCCGCGCTGGCGTGCGTTGCGGAAAAAGGCGTAAGGATCTTTCTTCTCCCCATAATCATAATTCAGCACCGTGTTGAATCCCGCCGATGCGATGCGCGCCAAATGCTCATCGGTAGCCACATTGGCGTAAATACCCAACGGGAAAAGCCGTTGACCATCGCGTACGGTAAAGCCTTCGCTGTCGATCGCCACTTTGGCCGCAGGCTGCCCGACGCGAAAAGACAGCTCGCTGCCCTGTGCCGGCTGGGATTGCTGCCCGGTGACCTGCTGACGCAGGCGGTATTCCCCCTGGGCCAGGCCGGTCGGCAGTGGGTATTCGATCCGGCGCTGCCCTTCAACCTGATAACGGTCGCGGCTACTGTGAACAACCTGCCCCTCGGCATTGAGCAATTCGCTGTCGACTTGCAAACGCTGCGGCTGCGGAGTGACCAACAGCGTGTCGACCTTCCCCTGCGCCGACGCGCCGAGCTGATACAACGCCGGCGTAGACGCTCGAGCACACGCATAGGCGTCGTCAAACCAGGCGGTACCGGTGCTCCCCTTGCGCAGATAGACGCCAAAAGTGACTCGCGCCGCCTGCGGCGGCACGGTATAGCTGGCGCTCACCTGCCGCCAGCCGCTGTCGCCGGTCACCCCTGCCGGATAGCTGCCTTCCAGAAAGCGCCCCTGCGCATCGAAGCTCTGCAGATAAACCCCGGCGCCGCCGTCGCGGCTTTGCCCGCGTACGCCATGGGTCTTGAGCCAGACGCCGAAATCGATCGTCTGCCCGGGCGCAACCCGCAGCATCTGACTGAAGGTGCGGTACTGCGCGGCATCTGCATTGTCATAACGCAGACTGCCACGGCCGCTGTGCGCATCGCCGTCGGCCTGTGCGCCCTGCGCACGCCAGCCGCTAAGCCCCTGCTCAAAGCCGGGGTTGGCCAACAGATTGGGTTGGCAGCTTTGCGCCAGCGCCGAAGCGCTCCACCAGGCGCAACAGCCCAGAGCCGCCATCTGATACATCCCCTTCATGGTCATTTCCTTTTCACCACGGCGTTGAACAGATAAGTGGCGAACAGATAGCAGGATTTCTGGTAAGACAGCCCCAAATGCTGACGGTAAATCCGCCATTGCCAGTCCGCGGCGCGGATTTTGTTGCCCGACAGCGAATGGGTAGACAATCGGTAACAGGCCAGCGGTTCGGGAATGCAGTAGGCCAGGCCGTTACGCGCCTTCTGCAGCACCGCCAGCCACATCAAATAGTCCTCATGACCCACTTTTTGCTGATACACCTTACCGATGCGCTTCTGGTTGTAGATGCCGGTGAGATTGCCGATCCAGTTGCTTTTCAACATGTCCTGATAGCCAATAAGCTCATCCGCACCCCGGGTGTTTTTGATCAACTTCAGGTCGTCTTCGAAGGTGTAATAATGGGAGCACACCACGTCGTAGCGGCGGGTTTGCAAAATGCTCGCCTGGCGCGACAGCTTGTTGGGGAGCCATACGTCATCGCTGTCGCAGAAGGCGATATAGTCGCCCTTCGCCGCCTCAATGCCGATGTTGCGCGTTTCCGCCACGCCCTGGTTATGCTCATTGCGTATGTAGGTGAGGCGATCGTGGATAAACGGCCGCACCACCTCGGCAGTATCGTCGGTGGACGCATCATCGATCACATACAGGTGATAATCGGTAAATCGCTGATTCAGCACGCCTAGAATCGACTCTTTAATAGAGTGCGCCGCATTGTAGGCCGGCATTATCACGGATATCTTTTCCATTCTGTCCTCACTCGGTGAGCTGTTGCCACTCGGGATAAATACGTTCGGGAGAAAAACGACGGGACTTCTCTAACGCGGCGAGAGAAAAGTGCTCGCGCAAACCCGGATCGAGCATCAGTTTGATCACCCCTTCGCTGAAGGCGGCGGCGTCGTCATCGGGTACCAGATAGCCGTTGACGCCATCGTCTATCAACTCGGCCGGGCCGGTCTTGCAGTCGTAGGCCACCAGCGGCAGGCCGAAACTCATGGCTTCGATCAGCACCATCGGCAACCCTTCATAGCGAGAAGTCATCAGATACAGGCTGGCTTGGCGATAATAGGCCGCCACGTCGGCGGTGGCCGGCAGCAGGCTCACCTGCCGCTCCAACCCGGCGTCTTCAATCTGCCGCCGCAATGCGTCGCGCTCCGGACCGTCGCCAATAATCAGCAGCCGCCAATCCGGCGCCTGCGCCGCCACTCCTCGCCACAACGCGATCAGACGATCGAAGCCTTTCTGATTGCTCAATCGCCCCACCGCCAGCGCCACCTTTTTCTGCAGCGTCGGTGTCGGCGCCTGCGTGCCGAATGGTGAAACGTTCTCGATCACCCGGCATTTTCCGGCCCCCACCCAGCGAGCGATGGCGTCGCTATCTTGCCGCGTCAGGAAAATCACGCGGTCACACAGCCGGTAAACCAGCAACTTCAACCACTTAAATACGCGCGGGTACTGGTGAAAGCTGACGTGTTCACTCAACAGCAGCCGGCTGCGGGCACAGAACAAACGCAGAAAAGGCGTCATTACCACCGACAGCTTCCCCATGGAAACGGTAATGATCACGTCCGCGCGTTCACGCCGCAGGGCCATCGCCAGCCGCCATGGCCAGAACAGCGAATCGCCGCCGCCGCAGCGCAGCCGGACGTCGTTCGCCAGCGGAAAGAAGCTCCGCTCGCCAAACAGCGAAAACAGCGCCACCTCGTAACCCGGCAGACGCGCCAGCGCATTGGCCAAACCGCTGGCGACCCGTTCAGTTCCGCCCTTGCCCGCTATATTTTCGATAACGATGATTACCTTGCGTGGTTGCATATCATCTCCTGAATCCCTGGCGCACATTGCGCAGCAGCCGGCCGCCAACCGAGAACAACCCCAACCGCGCCAGACAATCGCCATACCATTTGATCATCTTGAACTTGCCGCTCAGGCTGCGCCGCACGATGCGCGACGAGTAATAATTGAACGCCTGGGCGTTCTCCGAATACAGCGAGGCCAGCAGGTGCTTGCAGGCGAATCCGCTGATATGGCGATCGCTGGGGCTGAGGAAGGTATTGATAAAGCGATCGCTGGCCTCCAGATTAAGCTTCGCCGTCATGCGCCCGTAGCGCCCTACGTCGAGAAACACCCCTCCGCCGGCGTCGTGCGCCACATGCGCGCCCAAATTGGTGGCATTGACCAAAAAACCCCAATCCTGATGCTTATTGAGGAACTCGGGAAATAAAAAGCGGCGATCGCTTTTTTTACGTATGCTGATGGTGGATGAACGAATATCGCCCATTTCCAGAAAAAGAAAATCTTCGCCGGAAGAACCGGATTTGTAGTGGAAGTTGAAGTCACGTACCGAATCGCCGCTCACCTCCGCATAGTTACCGAAGATAATATCAATATGGCGATCTTCATGTTTATTCATGCGGCGGATAATATAGTTGGTTGTGAAGTAATCATCGGAATCGAGAAAAAACACGATCTCCGATTGCGCCAACTTGATGCCTAAGTTACGCGATACCGCCGCATTGCTCTTCTTTTTTTTCTCGTGCAGCATCACATTGCTATTGGTTGCTGCTATCTGGCGAATATATTTAATATCATCCTCGTCAGAGCAATCATCAACCAAAATCACCTGATAGTCGAACCCCTGGCAAGCGTTGAAAACCCGCTTCAGAGTTTTAGGCAGATAGCGTGCACTATTGTAAATAGGGATCACGATCGAGAAATCCATTTCTTAACCCTCTAATTTAGAATTTATCATTTCTTTTCCACGGCAAAGCAACAATAACGACACGTTAAATACCGGGACCAAAAAATAGGTTTCCGTCAACGTTGTTAACAGGAAAACCACCACCACCCAGCGCATGAACCGACTCAGCTTGCGCATGTTACCCAACAGGTGAAAATAACAGAAAAGCATGACGACAGAGGCGAGGCCACCGGCCGAATAAAACATGGCAATGAAGAAGAAATCGACGGGTTTATAAGGTTCTATATTCATGCCGAACAGCGGGTTGGGTAGCCCCACCGCCTGAAACATCTGCCAGGAGAACCAGACTCGCCCGGTCAACGCCTGGTTCAAGAGGACATCCAATGCCGGATTGCTGCCCCAGAGCATAACGCTGGCGAATTGAAAGCCGACAATAACCAACGTCAGCACGATGCAGACTTTTCTATTGGGGGCGACACGCAGCAGCGGCGCCAGCCAAAACAGCAATAACATCAACAACGCCAGCATAAAACAGGTGCGAGAATAGGAATACATCAGCACCGGGAGAATTAACGCCGACACCGCCAACGACGCGATATTTTTCATTCCACGCGTTAGTTTCGCATGGTCGATCAGGCACAGCAGCGTGGCGAACAAGGCAAAAGAATAATACGCCAGGGTATTCGGGTTATCGAAACCCAGCGTTAATCTGTTGCCGTAACGTTCATCAATATAAACAAACCCATTGGTGTAAAAGCTATAGGGAATGACCATCAGCAACCCTGCCACCACAAAGGCGATGGCAAACATTTCAGCGCCACGTCCCATGTCTATGCGGCGAAATAAAATGATCACGGCCGTGCTGAATACCGCGCCAAACAGATAATCCCCATGCCCGGTGGCAATATTAACCAGAAACAACAGAGCCAAAAAACCCGCAACCGCTTTTTCCGCCAGCGTAGCGATAAAAAATGCATAACCGACATAGAGCAACATCAGGCCATTAAGCCCCATCACGGTTTTATTAATCAGCTCGCTGTTGAACGATCCCGAGGTCAGGAAGGTTTTCACGAAAAACATCAGCAGAAAGGTCAATACGATGGATTGATTGACTAAATCCCGCGACTGATTATAACCGGCGTTGGCATGCATTTGAAAATTGGAGGCGACTCTTTGCATAAGTGTTTACTCAGTAAAATAACTGCCCCATTCCTGCTCAATGTTTTTCGGCATCAGCTTGCTTAACCCCGCGCCAGGCGTAAACGTCAACTCACCGAAATACACCTTCTCGCCGACCTGGTAGAAATCCACGCGGACATAAGAGAACTGCTGCGCTGTCTGGCGAGCCAAACGCGTCATTTCGTCCAGCCGCGTAGGGCGCGGCATCGGTTCGTCGGCATTCGGCAAGCTGATACGGATTTCGGTGCGGTTCCAGTCGATATCGAAAATATCGCGCCGATGAGTGCCGAAACGCTGATAGTCCACCTGGATGAACATGCGAATTTCATGACTGTCGTTAAAACAATGAAACTTGATATCGTTCGGCACCTGCTCGCCATCCAGCAACAGGCGCTCCACCATGATGCAGGGTTCGATATCCAGATAATGCTTTTCGCGACTCTGCTCGTAAAAGTTGCTGCGCATCCACGCGTTGCTGAGATCGTACAACTCCGCGTAGCTCACCTGCTGCTTGTCGAACACCAACCGGTTATAACCGCTGCCGTGGTTGGCCTTCAGCACGAAGGCGTTGGGCAATTGCCTGAACATGTCGTAGCTGAGCTCAGTGCCATGCGCATACAGCTCCACCAGATACTCCTCGCCCCACAGACCGGCGATAAATTCACGTACCTTGAACTTGTCCGACAAGGTGGTGTAGATGCTGCGCGGATAAATTTTGCGACGCATGATCTTTTCGCTGAAGCCGGTCGGTTTTGACAGGTGCGGCAGCTTCTTGAAATAGAGCGCGTATTTAACCTGATGGTGCCAGGCATCGGGCAGGCGTTTGGAAATGTTTTTAACCAGGATGTTTAACATGTTCTCTCCTTAATTTGCTGACAAGACGCGGCAAGCAGTAAAAACAGGTCAGCTGCAGTCGGGTAATTTTTCCGCCACGGAATAAACTGTTCAGCACGAAGAACGAAATGAATTCCGCCAGCAGCGTAGACACCGCCGCACCGATCAGGCCGTAGCGCGGGATCAGCAGCAGATTCATCACCACGTTCGCCACGGCCACCAACGGCATCTTGATGGCGATAAAGCGATAGCCGGCGAACAGCACGATGCTGCGGTAAGAAACCGTCCCCATGACCGAGAACAGCGAGGTCAGCGTACAAATGGCCAGGATGCTGGCGGCCGGTTGGAAAGCGGCACCGTACAGCAGCGCAATGGCCGGGTGAGCGAACCACCACAGGCCCAGCAACACCGGCAACGACAGGCCCAAGACCACCAGATAAAGCACCCGGATACGGTATTCCTGCTCCAACGGATCGCGACAGCTGGCAATGCCCGGCATCAACGAGGTGATCAGCGCCATCGGCACGAACACCCAGCCTTGGCTGAGGGTGGTGGCGGCACTGAACCAGCCTACCGCCTGCTCGCCGACCAGATTGCCCAGCATGATTTGATCGATGCGGGTATAGATCACTATCGACAGGCTGGAGATGGCCAGCGGCAGGCCCACCTTGAGCAAATAACGGCCATAGCGCCCGGCCTGGCGCGGCGTAACCCGCGGCGTGGCCGCAGCTTCGCCACGGAATAACCAGAGGCGCGCCAGGTAAGGGACGGCGCTGCTGAGGATGTAGGGCACCGCGAACCACACCAGCGGCAGCGCGGCGCTCACCAGCGCCAGCCGCAGCCCGATCGACAGCAGCAGCGCCAGGTTGTTGATCAGCGTATTGCGTTTCGACTGCAGGCGGGCATCGTAATAAATCTTGTACACGTCCTGAATCGAGAAATAGGCGCTGACAAGCAGCAACAGCGTCATCAGTTGGCTGGCGGGCGATTGGCTGAAATAGCTCCATGTCAGTATCGGCAGCGTCACCGCCAGGAACAGCCAACGGCGCAGGCGTATTGACGCCAGCATCAGGCGAATGCCGCTCGGTTGTCGGCGGGCGACGCGGTTGAAAATGATGCTGTCGGCGCCCAACTGCACCAGTGGCACCACGATGGCAATCGTCGCCAACAGATAGTTGAGCGCGCCAAACTGCGCGGGCCCCAGATAGCGCGCAACGTAAATGGAGACGAAGATGCCGGACAGGCTGAGCGAAACGCGTTCGAGCATCAGCCACAGGGCATTGGTGATAATGGCCTTCACCCGCTTATTCCCCTGCCCGCGGGCTATCTTCCCGATGGCTTGGGTAGGCGAAGTTATAGTAGCTCATGTCGGTTGCCGCCTTCTTCACCATGCCGTTGAGGATCACGCCCTTGATCCCCACCCCATTCTGTTCGAAACGGCGCATGCTGGTTTCGATCTGCTTGACGGTGTTGACTTCAAAACGCACCACCAGCAGCGAGGTGCCGGCGTGATTGCCGACGATCGCCGCATCCGTCACCGCCAGAATCGGCGGCGTATCGATCAGCACCAGATCGTAGTTTTGCCCGGCCCAGCGCAGAAAATCGGCGAAACGGCGGTGCATCAGCAGTTCGGACGGGTTCGGCGGCACCTGGCCGCGCGGCACGAAGTCCAGATTGGCGATGGCGGTTTTCCGCACCGCCTGTTCCGCCATCACGTTGCCCACCAGCAGGTCGGACAGGCCCTGATGCCCGTCATCCGCCAGCCAGCGGTGCAGGAAGCCTTTGCGCATATCGGCGTCGATCAACAGCACCCGCTGCCCGGCCTGCGCCACCACCACCGCCAGGTTGGTGCTGGTAAAGCTCTTGCCGCTTTCCGGGCTGGCACCGGAGACCATCAGAATGTTGTTCTTGGCCTCCATCATGGCGAAATGCAGGCTGGTGCGCAGGCTGCGGATCGCTTCCACCGACAGATCCGTCGGTTCGGCCACCGCCAGGATCGGCAAGCGCCGGCCGCCGGATTTAGGCAGCAAATGACGCTGTTCGCGGTTGCGCTTCACCTGCCACGGCGACAGCGGCACGGTGGCGTAGACGTTGATGCCTCGTCTCTCCAGGGTATCGATGTCATTGATTCCGCGATGGAAAGCCGCGCGCAACAGCACGACCGAGGCGGCGCCCGCCGCGCCCAGCAGCAGCGCCAACAGCACGATCAACGCCTTTTGCGGCTTGATCGGCCGGATAGCGGTTTCCGCCTCGTCGATGATGCGAACGTTGCCCACCGTGCCGGCCTTGCTGATGCTCAGCTCCTGCTGCTTGTTCATCAGTTGCATGTAAACCTGCTGATCCACCTGCACGTCGCGGGTGAGGCGCAGGATCTCCTGCTGCATTTTCGGCAGCGTCTGCACCTGTTTACCCAGCCGAGCCTTTTCCGCCTCCAGCGTGGCGCGCTTTTCCAGCAGCGCCCGGTAAGCCGGGTGTACACGGGTATAGAGCTTGGAGATCTCCGCTTCCTTGAAGGTCAGCTCGTTGAGCTGGGCCTCGAGCTGCACCTGAGTATCCAGCACCGATTTGGCTTCCAGCGACAGATCCACCGAGTCGTTTTGCTGGCGGAATTGATTGAGCTGAGTTTCGGCGTTGTTCAATGAGGTTTGCGTTTGCGGCAGCTGCTCTTGCAGGAACGCCAGCATACGCTGCGTCTCTTCCGTTTTGCGATCCACGTTCTGCTGCAGATAGTTGTCGGTGATGTTCTTCAGCATCGCCTCGGCATTCTGCGGATCTTCGCTCGGCAGCGTAAAGGTCATGATGCCGCTGTCCTTGCCACCCGGCACCACGTCCAGGTATTTACGCAGATCGTCCACCGCTTTTTGACGCGCGACTTTGACCACGGTAAAGCTGGCGCCCGGCGCCGCGTCCAGCGCCGAGACGGTCATGTTCCAACCGCCCTGCGCCACCGGCTGCCCGACCACACCGCTGAACAGTTTGTCGCCGTCATGGCTCAATTCGTAATGCTGTCCGTCGCGCACCGTCAGCGTCAGCGTTTCGTCCAGCATGTCCTCCGGCGTCGTCAGCGTGGCAATGTCCAGGACCGGCGGCTTTTCGCCGCTCAGCCGGGCAAAGCCTTTGCCGAACACCGGGAAATAGTCCGGGCTGACGCGCACCGTCAGGCCGAGGGCGTCCACCGTTTTGCCCAGCACGTAGCGTGACTTGACCAGCGTCACCTCATCCTCCGTCGCCGAACTTTGCCCCATCGAGCTGTCCAGCGTTTCACGCAACAGCGAATCGCCGGACAGCTGCTTCTCCACCTGCACCACCGCCGTGGCCTGGTATACCGGGGTGGCCAGCAGGGCGTAGGCAACACCCAGCACGCCGGCCAAACCGGTCACGGCGGCGATCCGCCAACGGTTATCCCACAGCGGCCCGATCAGCCGCTCCCACTCCAGCTTTTCATCTTGTTCGGCCACCATCACGGACAGCGCATTGTTTTTCATCTTCTGTTCCTTATTCACCCTGCGGAGTTACCAGTTGCGCACGCGCAAGGTAGCCTCGCTGAGATCGTTAAAGCTGCTGATGGTCGGCACCAGCTGGCTGATCAAACGGTTCCAGCGCGCGACCGGCGCCGCAGTGACGTACACGACGTCGTAAGGTTGCAGCTGAAATTCAGCGCCCATCGCCAGCGCGCTGGCGTCGGAGAGATCGAACTGATACAGCGTCGCCAGCCGCTGCGGCGTTTTACCGCCGCTCGGCCGGATCACAAACACCCCGGTCGCATCCGCCACCGTCTGGCTGATCCCTTCGGAAGATCCGAGGGCTTCGGTCAGGGTCATGCCGCTGCGATCCATCTTCAGCGTCGCTTGCTTACCCACCTCGCCCATCACGAACACTTTCAGTTCGTCATTGCGCGGGATGTAGAGGATGTCGCCCGGCTGCAGCAGCGCGTTCTGGCTGATGTCGCCGCGCTGCATCAGCGCCTGCAGCGAGATAGCCCGCTCCTTGCCCTGATGGGTCAGCACCACGTTGCGCCAGTCGGCGTTGTCCGTCAGGCCGCCGGCGGCGTTGATCGCGTCCAGGATGGTCAACGGCACGTTGGTGATCGCCTGTTGGCCGGAGGTTTTCACTTCGCCGGTCACGTAAGCCTTCTGCGAGCGGAAAGCGGCGATGCTGACGTCCACCTGCGGGCTTTCCACATACTGCGCCAGACGGCCGGCAATCAGGCTGCGCACTTCGGTGACGGTCTTGCCCACCACCGCCACGCGCCCGATATAGGGATAAAAGATCGTGCCATCCGCATGCACCCAGTTGCCGGTGTCGCTGGCGCTGCGGTACTGCCCGGCCGGCGTGGTCAACTCGGGGTGATCCCAAACCGTGACGTTCAACACGTCGCCGACGCCGATGCGGTATTGATAACTCTGCAACCGCTGATCCAGCGCCGGGTTCGGCCGGGCGACCGGTTCTACGCGCCGCATTTTCTGCAGCAGCATCGGCGACATGCGATAGACCTGTACCTGGTTATTCAAATCGAAATCGTCGTCCTGCTGCACGACGATGGCTTTTCCACTGGTCGGTAAATGCGAGCCGGGGACCACCGTACAACCGCTCAACAGCGCGGAGGTGCAGACCAACGGCATCAAAAGGGCCAAATGAAGATTCATGGAGGTACCGTGATAGACGGGCTGCTGCCGCAGCCCGTGAGAGGATTATCGGCCAACGCTGGGGTTGTCGCGGAGTACCGTTGCCTGGCGCGGTTCACGCAGCATGGCGAAATAACCGCAGAAACAGAGCAGAAACGCCACCAGCATCAGGCTTTCCTGCAGCTTCAACACTTCGCTGCAAATGCCGACGCAGGCCAGCGTCACCGCCAGCATGGTGCTCATTGCCAGCGCCTGGCGTGCATTGAGCCCGCGGCGCATCAAAATATGGTGTAAGTGATCGCGGCCCGCTTTGAAGGGGCTTTGGCGGCGCAACAGGCGGCGCACCATCACGGTCACCATGTCCATCAGGGGAATGGCGATCAACCACAGCGCGGTGACCGGGCGCATCACCGACTGCGGCCCCTGCGTCGCCAGCAACACCAGCCACAGCACGCTGAAGCCGATCACCATGCTGCCGGCGTCTCCCATAAAGATCTTGTTGCGCGCACCGAACAGGCTCAGGTTAAACAGCAGATAAGCCGCCAGCGCGACGATCAGACCCAGACACCACAGCGCCAGGTCTTCCCGGCCGCCCAATCCGAACAGGATGGCCAACGCCACGAAGGTGACGCAGGACAAGGCGCCCAGCTGCCCATCGATGCCATCGACCATGTTGTAGGCGTTGATCGCCCCCCAGACCGCCAGCGGCGTAAGCAGCAGCGCGCCATAACCGAGCATCACTTCCTGATGGCCCCAGACATAGCCCAGCGAGGAAAGCTGCATCCCTGCCGCCAGCATCATCGCCAGCGCGATCCCTCCCTGCACCATGACGCGCGGCGCCACGGGCAGATCAAAGCGGTCATCCAGTACGCCCAACACCACCAGCGCCGTGACACACAACAGATAGACGGCGCTGTCGGGCAGCCAGGCGGGTTGCCACAGCGTCATCAGCGTCAGCGTCAGGTACACGGCGATGCCGCCGACCAGCGGAATATGCCCCAGATGTTGCTTGCGCGCATTGGGCTTATCCACCAACCCCACCACCAAAGCGGCCCGGCGGGCAATAAGCACCCAGGCGACCGCCAGCACAAATATCACGCTCAGTTGATATAACATCGTTCCTCCAGCGAATAAGCACGCTACCGCCCTTGAGTTACAGCTCCCAATGCGCTATTAACAAAAACAAAATTGATCCTGCCAGGATATAAGTCAGCATGAATTAATCCTGAAAAATGCAGATTTATCCGCTTGTCGGCGGAAATAGGTAAATAACGCCAGCGTGCGGTTAAGTTATCTCTCAGAAAACTCATGCTTAATGGTTCTTTCGATTGCCGAATCAAGTTCTACCGGCGCCACGAAATTATTCCGCACACTACTTTTAAATTGCGTTCTGGCGCAGAATTTCTGCACTCTTACGCGGCTGATTGGGAATTTTTTGCGACTTATTTTACTGACAACATCCAAGGCGGTTGCGCCGCATATGCCTACGGCATAGGGAATGCGAATCGTCTTATTTTCTCTGCCCAGCGAAGAGGAAATAACGTCGACCAACTGATTCATCGTAAAGTCCGGTTTATCGACGTAGTTGCTGACCTGATACGTTGACTGTTGATCCAGCGCATGTTCCAGCCGCGCGGCAATATTTTCAACGTAGGCCATCGACTTCATATTATTACCGCTGCCAATCATCACGAATCGGCCGCTGGCGATCTGGCGGAACAGGTTATACACGTTGCCGCGGTTGCCTTCCCCGAAAACCACCGTCGGGCGGATGATGGTCAATTTGTTTGCGCTATCCGCCTTGCGCCAGGCTTCATAAACATATTCCGCTTCGAGCTTGGATTTGCCGTAATGGTTGAAGGGCTCGAAACGCCCCCCTTCATCGGTTTCCTGTTCAACGAACCCGTAAACGGCAACCGAGGAGGTGAAAATGATTTGGCGAATATTCAATGCGGAGGCGGTCATGCAGACATGGCGTGCGCCTTCGACATTGACCTGATAATAGAGCGAAATAGGATCGACATTGTCCTGATGTTCCGCCGCCAGATTAATGATGGCATCACAGCCCGCCAGCGGTTCTTGCAAGGTCTGGGGCTGCGTCACATCGCCATACTGATAGAGCGCCGGAAAATGTGCGCTGGGTTGCTTGTCAACGATGACCAACGTCAGGTCGTCGCGCTCACTGAGACGTTTCGCCAGGCGTGTTCCGATAAAACCGGAACCCCCGATAATAGCTACTTTACGCTTATCCATAATTTGTCACTCAGCAGGTTTCTCATTATTCCTGTCACCGCAATGGAAACAGGGCGCTAATATGCGTTAGGTAATGAGTTCCAGACTGGACAAATCGAACCTGGCTTTCAAATAACAAATAATGAAATAAAAGATTTCATCAAATGTAAAATTATCGCTAAAGATAAAACCTCATTCAGCGTTAATTTTTAACATCGTAAGCAACTTGATATTGCAAGGTTTTATTCGGCAATATGAGATTAATCCGACCTTTACCCGGCGTAGAAGAAGTCTCATATTTTACCGGCAATTTAAGCTGCCCTTGCTTAGGGTCGACGCATTCGATGGTCGCCTGATCCATGCTCTCGCCCTGGTACAGGCAGAACAGGGTTTGCGGGCTGTTGGTATGGGGATTATTCAGCGTCAGCGTCAACACAACGCGCGTGTTGTTCTGAATATCATTGATCACCGGCGGGCGAGTTTGGTTACCGAGCACATATGAAAAATGTGAAATAACCAGCAACGAAGCGAATACCGTCAGGTATTTCACTACGCGGCTGGCAGGCATGCTGAAAAAGCGACGCACTGCCGCCGGCTTCTTTTCCTGCACCGGTGCTTTGGCTGATTCCATCGTTGCGACAGGCGCAGCAACAAGGGGCGATTTACGCGGCTTATCTATTTTCTCTTCGTTGATTTCAGGCGATTCACTTTCATTTTCGGAAAGTTCCGCTTGAATATCAGCGCCAATATCATTGCCGTCATTTAATATATCGTCGTCAGCGTAGCCCTCATCTTCGGATATAAAGTGAAAAACGGCTTGATTTTCCACCTTGTAACCCAAACGAGGAATGGTTCTGATAAGCGTATGTTCCGCGTCGCTAATTTTCTGACGAATAGATTTAATTGTTTGATTTATCGTTGAATCTGAACAATACGTTCCTTTCCAGATATTTTCTATAATTTCCGTTCGGGTAACCAGTTCTGGTGATCTGGCGACAAGCAGCGAAAGAATTTGATACTCCTTCCAACGCAGACGGAATTTCTCCCCGGCAGGAGTCAGAACATCGAGATTCCTAATCTTTATTCTTTTATCAAGATTCACTTTTAATTTCCTTAGCGTGCCTGTCCTGCACACTTTGTATAGAAATATCAAAAAATGTTCAAGAAATTAAATGTAAACTCAACAGGTTGCATCCATTGGATATTGGCTTTTATAAAAATTTTCTGATTTCATTTTTTACATTAGGCCTGATTAAGGATGTTATGTTTATCCAAACGACTCTTTTTCCCTGTTGGCAACATGGATTTCTTTCATGATTACCGTAAAATTCAAACTAGCACCTCATTGATTTTAAAAGAAAAAGCCAGCAGTGTTGTTTGATTGTTAATCGAATAAAATTGTGAAATTTCATTCCGCCACGTGAATTCATCCTGTTTTTCCACCTAATCTGATTGCCAGATAGACTACAAAAAGCCGGAAAAAACAGAATGAGAGTTGTCTGATTTAACCCCAGGGTTCATTCCAGTGGATGGGCGCAGCATCTAAGACAAAACCCTATAGATGATCTTATAACAATCGCACTAATTATGCCTCACCCTCCCGGAAATTTCATTTAACCTGCGGGAAAGGCATTAATGATTTAATGCAGGAATACTCTCAATAAAAAGAAAAAACCGTGCAAATAATATAATCCGTTTACGCGAAAGCATTCTGACATTGAGAGATAGTGCTATAAAAAAAGAAAAAAACGGTAATCGGGGATGAGAATTTTACCTAAAGACAGAAAATTTCACTGAGGAGGAGAGAAGAGATGACTCGGAATGAACGAAATATCCCTCCCCTGTCGGGAAGGGATAGAGAAAGCCTTTTGATACTCAGGCCTTTTTCTTGCGGCCATACACCGCCCAGGTGATCACCACGCACAGGATATAAAACACCAGGAACACTTTCATCGCCCCCGCCGGCGAACCGGTCATCGCCAGCGAAGTGCCGAACGCCTGGGGAATGAAGAAACCGCCGGCCGCGCCAATCGCCGAGATAAAGCCCAATGCGGCGGCAGAATCCGTCACCGCTTCACGCTGCGCGCTTTCATCGCTGCCGCCGGCCGCTTTGACGCGATCGACAGTGATTTTACGGAAAATGACGGCAATCATTTGGAAAGTCGAGCCGCTGCCCAGCCCCGCGGTGAGGAACAGCACCATAAAGATGCCGTAGAAGGCGATGAACGAACCGCCCTCCCCCGCACTCGGCAAGGTCAGGAACAACAGCGCGGCGAAAACGGCCATAACCACAAAGTTGATCAACGTCACCCGCACGCCGCCGAAGCGGTCAGACAGCGCACCGCCAACCGGTCGCGCCAGCGCCCCAAGGAACGGCCCGAAGAACGCGTAATGCAGGATCACCACGTCCGGGAACTGCGTCTTCGACAGCATGGCGAAGCCGGCGGAGAAACCAATGAAAGATCCGAAGGTCGCGAGGTACAGCAAACTCAGCATCCACAAATGCCCGCGCTTGAGCACCGGCAGTTGCTGACGTAACGATGCCTTGGCCGCCGCCAGATCGTTCATGCCGAACCAGGCCGCCAGCGTGGCCACCAGCAGGAACGGCACCCAGATCCAGGCGGCGTTTTCCAGCCACAGCTGGCCTCCCTCGGCCTGATTTTGCGCCGTGCCGCCAAACAGGCCGAACAGGCTGAAAGAGATCGCCAGCGGCGCGACCAACTGCATAACGCTGACGCCCAGATTTCCCAACCCGCCGTTAAGCCCCAACGCACCGCCCTGACGCGCTTTCGGGAAGAAGAAGCTGATGTTGGCCATGCTGGAGGCAAAGTTGGCGCCGGCGAAGCCGCACAGCAGGGAAATGATGACGAACACGCTGTACGGCGTGCTGCTGTCCTGTACCGCGAATCCCAACCACAGGCACGGCACCAGCAGGAAACAGGTGCTGATGGCGGTCCAGCGGCGGCCGCCAAACAGCGGGATCACGAATGAATACGGCACGCGTAAAATGGCGCCCGAAACCGACGGCAGCGCCGTCAGGAGGAACAGCTGGTCGGTGGTGAAATTGAAGCCCACCTTGTTCAGGTTGACCGCGACGGCGCTGAACAGCATCCAGACGCAGAAGGCCAGCAGCAGACAGGGAATGGAAATCCACAGGTTGCGGGTGGCGATACGATGGCCACGCTGCTGCCAAAAGGCGCTGTCTTCAGGACGCCAGTCCTGAATCAGCGCACCGGTTTTCTTTGATGAAGGCGTTGCAAGTTGCGACATAAAAACCTCAGACACGGGGGATCATTCCGCACACCCTAGGGGGCAGCCCCGGCGGCAAAGTTGATGTATATCAACCCGAATGCAAGTAGTTGGCGCCGCAAATAGCGCCCTCATCCCCTTAGGGGTACGCCACAATTAAAAATTAAATCAATTAAAATCAATGCATTGAAAATAAAACCTGCATCGCTTTCATCGTCCTGCCCCCCCGCCGGAAACTAATGGGTACTTCATTCGAGGTATGGGGTTATGCTCAGGGATAATCAAAAATACGGCTGAATCGTTACTTGTTTACCCCCGTCGCCGCCTTCGCCCCTGAGCCTCAGCGGCGCCAAACGCCAGGAATCCGCGCTTATGAAACGCCTGTTGGCCCCGCTTTCGATCGTGAATCAGGTCGCCCTGCTGATGTTGCTGTCGGGCATTCTGGGCGTGGCCGGCATGGGGATTTCCGCCTGGATGTCGCAGAGCATTCAGGGCAATGCGCACGCCATCAACAAGGCCGGATCGCTGCGTATGCAAAGCTACCGGCTGCTGGCGCAGGTGCCGCTCGATGAGCGGCATGAAACGTTGATCCGCGAACTGGAGCGCGACGAAAACAGCCCCGACCTGCAGCGTTCGGTGGAACAGGAAGGGCTGACGCAACCTTTCGACGCCCTGCGCGACTATTGGCAGCAGACCCTGCAACCTCGCCTGCGCAGCGCGCAGCGCCCGGCCGATGCCGCGCCGCAGGTGGCGCACTTCGTGCAGCTGCTGGATAAGCTGGTCTCGGATATCGACAGGCAAACCGAGCGCCGCCTGCTGATGGTGACGCTGGTGCAGGCCGGCTTCATCGCACTGACCCTGCTGCTGCTGATCGGCACCACCTGCTACCTGCGCCGCCGGTTGCTGCATCCGTGGCGACAGCTGGTGGAGATGGCGTTGGCGGTGGGCCGCGGCGACTTTAGCCGCCGCTTCGCGCAGCGCGGCCACCAGGATGAAATGGCGTCGCTCGGCGGCGCGTTGAACACCATGTCCGACGAGCTGTCGGCCACCTACAGCGGGCTGGAGCAGCGCGTGGCCGAAAAGACCGCCGACCTGCAGCAGAAAAATCAGGTGCTGAGCTTCCTCTATCGCGCCAGCCGCCTGCTGCACGCCAGCGAACCGCTGTGCAGCCGCCTGACGCCGCTGCTCAATCAACTGCAAACCCTGACGCCGCTGCGCGCCATTCAGGTACGGCTGTATGAAAACGACAGCCGGGAGCCGCTGCTGCAGCTGAGCGGCAACCAGCCGCTGCGGCCGGAGCATTGCCATAATCCGGTGTGCAGCGCCTGCCTGAACGACAGCGACCGCCAGCATCCCGACAACCCGTCGCTGAGCTGGAGCCTGAGCGACAAGCTCGGCGACTACGGCGTGATCGTGGCGCAGCATGCGCCGCAACAGCCGCTGAACGATGAGCACCGCCAGTTGATCAACACCCTGGTGGAGCAGTTGACCAGCGTGCTGGCCATCGAGCGTCAGGTCGACCACCAGCAGCAGCTGATGCTGATGGAAGAACGGGCGGCGATCGCCCGCGAGCTGCACGACTCTATCGCCCAATCGCTCTCCTGCCTGAAAATGCAGATCGCCTGCCTGCAGATGCAGGGCGAAACGCTCTCGTCCGCCAGTCAGGCGCTGGTGCAGCAGATGCGCGAAGAGCTAAACGGCGCCTATCGCCAGCTGCGCGAGCTGCTGACCACCTTCCGCCTGCAGCTGACCGAGCCGGGCCTGCTGGCGGCGTTGCAATCGACGGTCGCGGAGTTCAATCCCAAACTGGGCCTGACCATCCATCTCGATTACCAACTGGGGCCGCGCACGGTGCCCGCCTACCAGGCCATTCACCTGCTGCAGATCGCCCGCGAGGCGCTCAGCAATATCCTTAAGCATGCCGCCGCCAGCCAGGTGAGCATTCAGGTCATCAATAAACGGGGCGAAGTGACCCTGAGCGTATGCGACAACGGACGCGGCCTGCCGGCCGAGACGTCTCGCCCCGACCATTACGGCTTGATCATCATGCGCGATCGCGCCAAGAGCCTGCACGGCCGCTGCGACATTTTACCGCGCAGCGGCGGCGGCACCGAGGTGCGAGTCAGCTTCACGCCGGATAACCACGCCATCGACTAACGGAGACACCATGACGACAGAAACCGCCGCCACAATCTTACTGATCGACGACCACCCGATGCTGCGCAACGGCGTAAAACAGCTGATTGGCATGGACGCTCGCCTGCAGGTCATCGCCGAAGCCAGCAACGGTGAGCAAGGGGTCGCGCTGGCGGAACAGCACGATCCGGATCTGATCCTGCTCGATCTGAACATGCCCGGCATCAACGGGCTGGAAACGCTGGATCGCCTGCGCCAAACCGACCTGTCAGGGCGCGTCGTGGTGTTCAGCGTGTCCAACCATGAAGACGACGTCGTCAGCGCGCTCAAGCGCGGCGCCGACGGTTACTTGTTGAAAGACATGGAGCCGGAGGATCTGCTGAAGGCGTTGCATCAGGCCGCGGCCGGGCAGATGGTGCTCAGCGAGACGCTGACGCCGATCCTCGCCGCCAGCCTGCGGGAAAACCGCCCCAGCGCCGATCGCGATATTCAGCAATTGACGCCGCGCGAGCGAGATATCCTGAAGCTGATCGCTCAGGGGCTGCCGAACAAGCTGATCGCCCGCCGCCTGACCATCACCGAAAGCACCGTCAAGGTACACGTCAAACACCTGCTGAAGAAGATGAAGCTAAAATCCCGCGTCGAGGCGGCTGTGTGGGTGCTGCAGGGTAAAAACGGTTAATCGCCGCCGTACAGCGGCCCGGTTTGCGCCGGAATGGGCGGCGGCGTCAGGGTTTTGATCGGCGGCAGGCCCGCGTCTTCCCCAGAGGTCGCGGTCAGCGGCGGCGCCACTTTCAGCGCTATCCAGTTCGAGGTCACGCGCTGCTGTTTATCGTCCTCCAGCGTGACCGCCAGCCGGTAGCTGTTGACGGCGTCCGGCGCGTCGTCCCACGGCGGCACGATCGCCGTCCAGCCCTGCGGATCGTTGGCGTTGTGCGGCGGCGTCAGGCTCAGTGCCTGCGTATCCCCCTGCCAACTGACATGAGAAATCCCGTTCAACGCCTTGATTTCCAGCACCAGCGGCACGGTTTCTCCCGCCTGCAGGCTCCACGGCGGCGTGGCCAGGAACACCTGCAGCGTCTTGCGCTGGCGGAACTCCAGCACCGGCACGTTCTTGTGTTCGATAGGATCGTAACGGCTGCCGCGCAGCGACTTGGCCTGCGCCACATACTCCGGCGAAATCTGCTTCACCAGCGGCACCCCGAGCCGATAGCTCAACGCCAATTCAACCTGCTCCTGGCTCTGCCCGCCCGCGCCAATCTTGTGCAACGCCTTCATCGTCACCAGCGGTACCGGGGTGTAATTGAGCCCCAGCTGCATGGCGCGCGGATCGCTTTGCTTTTTGCCGCTGCCGAACAGATCGACATTGTCGCCCAGGTACTGCTCATAGCTGAGCGAACCGCCGATCTGGCGGTAAAACGGCAGGTAGCCTTGCGTCGTGATGTCGTAACCGCGTGCCGGGCGGCTGAAAAACACCCCATCGCCGGGCTGCTGCGACAGCGCCGACAGCGGGTAGTAATAGTTGGTGGAGAAACGCAGGTAGTCTCCCCAGGCTTCCGCACCGACGCTGCCACGATTGCGCTGCCGGGCGAAATCGCTGTCTAGCGCCGTATTGTAGCCCAGCAGCCAGTCGCCGACGATCCAGCGCTGCCCCAGCGCAAAATTGCCCAGCGCCCCAGCGCTTTGCTGCAGCCAGCCGATCTGGCTGTAGGTCAGCAATCCGTCGACGTCGTACAGCGGGCTGAATAACTGCCCGTTGCTGCCGGTAAAGTCCCCCTCCCCGGTCATTTTCAACGATAGCCGCGCGGTGCCCAGTGGCGACAACAGTTCCTGCGCCTGTTGCTGCAGCGTGTCGGCCGCCTGGCCCAGCAAATAATCCTCGGCGCGGCTGCGCATCTGCTGACGTGAAACGTTGTTCAGATCTTTCTCGCCGAGCTGTTTGGCCATCTCGGCCCACTGTTTTTCACGCGCGGCGTCGTCGGGCGCACCGCCCAGATCCGGCAAGTTCTCGGCCGGATCCGCGGCTTGCTGTTCGGAAGAAATAACGGCGTCCGGCGCCGGTGGGGATTCGGCGCACACGGGCACCATGCCGGCCAGCCACATCAGCGGCCCAGCCAGCCAGGCCGCCTGGCGACGGTGCCAAAATCGTTTTTGGGTCTTGATAAATCCTGTCTGAATCACGTCTGTCATGACACCGCTGGCTTCTCTCCCTCCTGGATCGCGCCAACCCACTGCTTGGCTATCGCCTTTCCCGCGACAGATCTGAAAAACCTTACGTCCCGGTCTGGCGGGGACGCCTCTCCCTTAAAGCCTAACGGCTTGGCGAACAGAAACAATAGGATAAACCCCAATCGGCCAGAGTGACGCCGTCACATCACACCATTGACTTGCCCCCCTCCGAGCGCAGGTGAATTCACACTCTTTTAGCGCCGATTTTGCCGATAAAACGTGCAGTAACGCTGCGAGCCGACACGTAGCGGCTTGTTTTGCCATGCAATACGTAAGGCCGTGCTGCGCGCAACCGCGCATATCCCGCAGGCCGCCGCATTTCACCCCGGTGAAATACGCATTTTGCCGTTATTTTAAACATCTTTTTCACGACTGACGGAACCCTGATGTTTCTTTCCTCACTGTGGCACGTGCTGTTTTTCACCGCGCTGCTGTCGGCCGGCCTGCTCGCCTTCTCACTTATCACCCGGCTGGAGCGAACGGTAGCCGTACGCGCCAACCTACCGAGATTGCGCCGCCGCAGCCTGCTGTTGACGGCCCTGGGATTGGCGTTGGCGACGCTGCCTTTCGACCTTTCGGCAGCGCACCGGCTGTGGTTGCCACCGGCTGCGGCGCTGCTGATCGCCCTGGCCTGGCTCGACGGGCGCCACCGATGGCTGCCGGACCGGCTAACCCAGCCGCTGCTGTGGGGCGGGCTGCTGTGCAACCTTGACGCCCGCTGGGCACCGCTGGATGATGCGGTTATCGGTGCGGCAGCCGGCTACGGGGCGCTGTGGCTGCTCAACGCGCTTTATCGGCAGGTGCGGCGGCGTAACGGCATCGGCCAGGGCGATTTCAAACTGTTGGCGGCGCTGGGCGCCTGGCTCGGTTGGACGACGTTGCCGCTGTTGGTCTGCCTGGCGGCGGCGTTCGGGTTAGGCCTGGCGGCGGCGCGCGGCCGGCACCCGCGCCGCGGCTGGCGAACGCCGCAACCTTTCGGTATCGCCCTGGCGGCGGCCGGCTGGCTGCAGCTCTTGATGGGCGCCGACCAAAGCGCGCTGACGTTGTTCGGTTAGGTCTTCAGCGCCTCGATCAGCCGATTGAGTAATCCGGCCACTTCTGCCGTGCTGGCCGTTGTCGGATTGGCCAGTGGCTGGACCGCCGTGAGCCTCGTCGTGGATAACATCTCGTCGCTACGGATTTCCAACGCATCGGAGGGGGGCGCGCTCAACGAAACGCCGTCCGGCCGCCAGTAACTGCCGCGCGTAGTCTGCACCTGATAACTGCCAAAGCCGAAATCCTTCTCGACGCGATAATATATTTCGCAGCTCAACGGCCCGGTGCGCCGCAACATAAAGGCGCTTTTCGCGCTATAGCTGCCTCTATTGACGACAAAGGCGGTCGCCTGCGAAGACAGGTCGAACGTGATATATAAATCGCACGCCAGCACCTTGGTGTTGACGCCCTGCTGAAGCGTAATGTGCGTTGTGGGTTGCCTATCCGGCGCGGTCAGGGTGCCTAACAAAGTCCACGATGGCTGTTTCGAGATATTGCGCGGCAAATGATTGCTGGTGGAGGAAGGGGCAATAGCCCGCTCACCCAGACTGTACATCGCTTCGACCCCGCTTAAAAACGACGTGACGTCGACGGTGCTTTTGCCGGCCACCGGGACGCCGCCGTTATAGACGTTACTGAAGGTTACCTCGGTATTGTTGTTGCAGGCGGCGATCGCCACCGGGAAAGGCGTTTTCGAACCGCTGTAAAGATTCAACTGACCGATATCCCAACGGGATTCGTTGATGAACCGGCACAGCACGCCCCCGCTCTCCACGTTCTGCGCGTCCTGGATATTGATATTGCCTATCGTGCCCTGGGCAAAGTTGGTGGACAGCACGCTGACACTGGCGGCGCGCTGCGTATTGCGGTTCTCGCAGCCCAATGAATTGATCGTGCCGTTAAAATCTTTGAAATAGTAGATATCGCCGATGCAGTCATCCGCGGCCAACGAGCCGACCGTAGAGTAAAACCCTGAAATTCTGAACGCGGTGCCTTTGGCGCGAGCGGCGTAGAGCCCGTCGATAAAATTGGTGGTGCCGGACTTGTTCATCCACAGCACCCCATCGCCCGGGCGATTGGCGTTAGCTTCCATCTGCACGTTCACCAGCCAGTTAATGAACATGTCGCCCGACACAAACAGCGAATAACCGCCAACCTTGGTGTAGATGTCACGGATATCAAACTTCGTCATATTGAGATCGCTGAACCATACGCCGTGGGTATCGTCTGCGCCGGTATCATCCCGCAACGTCAAGCCGTGCAGCGTCAGATTGGCGAAGCCTTTCACCACGATCACCGCTTTCTTGGTTTCGCCTTGTTCATTGGTATAGCTGCTGTCTGCGGTCTTGACGATTTTGGTCGCCCGCCCCAATCCGACCACCCGCAAACCGATGCCGCCGTAGATGTCCGTTGTCGTCTGAATGAGTACGTGCCCGGCGACCGTATACACCCGTTTGCCCAGGGATAACGTACCGCCGGCTTGCAGCGCCGCCGCCGCCGCTTTGTTGATCGCCGGCCCCCAGTTGCTTCCGTCGCTGTCCTGATAAAACTGTTCCGGCGTCACAACCTCGCCGGTGGCGAGCAAGGTTGCTGCGCGCTCCACTGAAGCGTTTCCGTTATTGTCCATAATCTCTCCTGACGTGATGTGTCCGCATCATTGCGAACGACCGCGCTGAAAGGCGTAAATAACGCCGCCTTTCTGCGCCAATCTATCACCGCCACATGAGCTCGTTATGAAATTTCATTTTATTTCACCTTGATACAACCTCTCGCGCTTCGCGGTTGCAACAGCAGGCGATTTCACACGCTGTCGGCCTTTGGCGCGCCAGAAGCCCGGCCAGGCGCGCGGCGCGGTCGCTACTTACTCACCCGGTCCAGATACAGCATGCTGTTGGCGATATCCACCCGGGCATCTTCAACGTTGTCCCGCAATGCCACCAGAGTTTGCCCCTGCAGAGCCACCACATAAGGTGAACTGACCTGCAGTTCACGTTGCAACGTGACGTAACGTGCGCTGCGCGCGGCGCTGTTGCCCTCCGCGGCCGCGGCACGCGTTTCCGCGCTGATGGCGGGAATGCCCCACTGGGTGCGCCAGGCCAGGGTTTTCGGCCCACCGGGCACGTTGTAGGCAAAGGCGCTGGCGTTGGTGTTTGGATCCAGATAGTCGGCGCCCCAGTAGGTGAAGATTGCCTGAAAATCGCGGCCGCGCATCTTGCCCCACAGATCGCTCTCCACCACCGGCTGGATATCCAGCCGCAGCCCGGCCTGCGCAAAGCTGGCCTGCAACGCCTGCGCGATGTCGGTATACGGCGGCTGGTTGATGACGATCAGACTGATGCGCGTCCCTTCGGCGATGCCGGCCTCGCGCAGGATCTGTCTGGCTTTGTCCACGTCGAGCCTAAACGGCCGATCGTCGAGCGCCCCGTCCAATCCCTGCGGCAAGAAGGCCTGATGCACCCGATATTGCCCTTTCAACAGCTGCTCGGCGATGCTCTGATAATCCACCAGCCAGCGCGCCGCCTGCCACAGTGCCGGATAGCCCAGCGCCGGGTTGTCTTTGCTACCGGTGTTGAAACCGAGGTAATAGACCCGGGGCGCATCGGCCTGCTCGATGCGTACGCCTGGCACATTGCGCAGCGAGTCAAACTGATCGGCCCCCAGATCGTAGGCCACGTCGGCATCCCCTTTCAGCAGCAACAAACGGCGGGTGCCGGCGTCGCTGACGTTCTTGAACAACACCGTTTTCAGTCTGGCCGGCGACGGCGCATAGTCGTTGCGGCCGAACAGCAGCGCCTCGTGCGGCACATAGTTGTTTACCCGATATGGACCGCCGCCGGCGGAATGGCTGCGCAACCAGGCATTGCCGTAGTCACCCTGCTGCGCGTGCTCGTTCAGCAGCTTCTCATCTACGATCGAGGCCACGTTCGCCGTCAGCAGCCGCAACGCCAGCTCGCTGCCGATGTTGGCGGGCCAACGAAGCTGCACCTGGTTATCTCCCACCTTTTTCAGCTGCTGCTCAACGTTATCCGGCGTCCAGCCAAACTCGCCGAGAATAAACGACGGCGCCTTGTTCAGCTTCACCGCGCGGACCAGCGAGAAAATGACGTCTTCAGGCCGCAGCGGATTGCCGGAAGCGAAGCGTTGCTGCGGTTTCAGGGTAAAGGTCAGGCTGCGGCCATCGGTGCCCGCTTGCCAACTGCCTGCGGCGTCCGGCGCCAGCTTTTGCGGCGCGGCGCGATCCGGCGCCACCAGGCGCTGATAAAGGTTGACCAGATTGGCCGAGCTGACGGTTTCAAAACTCTCCGCCGGATCGAGGCTGATAATGCCCTCCAGCGAACTGACCACCACCAAGGTATCCTGCGGGGTGGCGGCCTGCGCACCGAAATCGGCCGCCAGCGCGCCATACAATAAAGTTGGGATTAACCGTTTCATCGATACACTCTCCACAATCACGCGGTTGCGCTGTTTGTCGAGTGTAGGGGGTAAGAATTAACGGAAGAACGACGATAAATTGCTTTATTTATTACCAAGATGGATATGCCCGCCGCGTTGGCGGGCATAGGTTCAAACGATGATGCGGCCGTGCGCCATCGCCACCGAACGATCGCACATGTGGTCAATCACGTCCGCATCGTGGCTGACCAGCACCATAGTCAGATCGCCCGCCTGTTTCAGCTCGTTGAGCAGGTTGAGGATCTCCGCCTGCACCGACATGTCCAACGCCGAAGTCGGTTCGTCCAGCAACAGCAGCTTCGGCCGCAGCAACAATGCGCGCACGATCGCCACGCGCTGCCGCTGGCCGCCCGACAGCTGATGCGGGTAGCGATCCAGCAGGCGCGGATCCAACCCCACCTGGCGAAAGCCCGCGCTGATTTTACGTTCGATGTCGCTTTCCTTCAGCAGCTTGAGCGGCTCCGACAGCGTACGCAAAAGCCGGTGTTTGGGGTGTAGCGAAGCATAGGGATCTTGAAACACCATTTGCACCTCGCGCCGCAGTTCGCCGGTAAACGCCTGCCCCGGCTGCAGCCGCCGCCCCAGCAACTCAAAGTTGCCCTGCCAGCTGCCGTTCAGCCCGGCCAGCACCCACAGCAAAGAGGACTTGCCGCAGCCGGAAGGCCCAACCAGCCCGAAACACTCGCCCGATTCGATGCGCAGGTTAACCTCATGCACCACGGTGCGCAGTTCGTAGCCCTGGCGGTGACTGACGCTCAGGTTCTCCAGTGCAATCACGCTCATTTCAACGTCTCCAACAGCGCGCGATCCAGCACCGGCAGCGGTTTGCCGCGCGTCTCGCGGCTCGGCCGACACGCCCACAGCGTGCGGGTATAAGGGGGCGTGGCCTGCGCCAGCTCTGCCGCCGGCAGCTGATCCAACAGCTCACCTTTGTACATCACCAGTACCCGCTCGCAGTGGTGCGCCACCTGCTGCAAATCGTGGCTGATCAGGATCAGCCCCATATTGCGTTGCGCCACCAGATTGTCTATCAGCTGCAGCACCTGATCGCGCATCTGGTGATCCAGCGCCGAAGTCGGTTCGTCGGCAATCAACAGCTGCGGATCGTTGATCAGCGCAATGGCCAGCATCACCCGCTGCCCCATGCCGCCGGAGAGCTGATGCGGATAGCGGCGGCACAGCGCCGCCGGATCGGGCAAGCCCACCGCCGCCAGCATCTCCAGCACTTTTTCACGCCGCTCGGCGCGACTCAGCTTTGCATGCAGCACCAGCGGCTCCTCCACCTGACGGCCGATCGGCTGATTGGGATTCAACGCATGCTTGGGATCTTGCATCACCATCGCCACCCGGTCGCCGCGCAGCCGGCTCCACTGGTGCTCGCTCAGGCACGTTAAGTCTTCACCGCCCAACGTCAGGCGCTGCGCCTGCAGCTGTAACGGCGGCGGCAATAGCCCCATCAGCGCACGCGCGGTCAACGACTTGCCGGAGCCGGACTCACCGACCAGCGCCAGCCGCTCCCGCCCCATGCTGAACGAAATATTCTTCACCAGCGCCACCGGCTGTAGCCCCGGCACGCCGATCGCCAGGCGTTCGACGTTCAATAAGGTGTTATCAGTGCCCATGACGAGGATCCATTTTGTCGCGCAGGCCATCGCCCAGCAGGTTAAACGCCAGGCTGGCGAACAGGATCGCCCCGCCCGGCGCGGCGGCGACCCACCATTGGTCGAAAATCACTTTACTGCCTTCGGCCACCATCGAGCCCCATTCGGCGGTCGGCGGCGCGACGCCCATGCCGAGGAACCCCAGACCGGCAGCGGACAGGATGATGCCCCCCAGACTCAGCGCCGCGCGCACCACCGCACTCGGCAGGCACAGCGGTAAAATATGGCCGACCATCAGCCGCAGCCCGTTGATGCCCTGCATGCGCGCCGCCGCCAGATAGTCGCTGCGGCGCAGCGCCAGGGTTTCGGCCCGCGCCTGGCGGGCAAAGGCCGGCCAGCTGGTCAATGCCAGCGCCAGCGCGCCGTTCATCAGCCCCGGCCCCATGACCGCCACAAACGCCAGCGCGATCACCAGGCTCGGCAGCGACAAGAAAATGTCGGTCAGGCGCATCAAAATGCGCTCTACCCAGCCGCCAAGATAACCGGCGCCAATGCCGACCAGCAGGCCGATGGGTATGGTCAACACCAGAATCAGCGACACCAGAATCAGCGTCGGCCGCGCGCCGTAAATCACGCGGGAGAGCAAATCGCGGCCGAAGCCGTCGGTGCCCAGCCAATGTGCGGCGGAAGGCGGCAATAGCCGCAGCTCGATATGCTGCAGATTGGGATCGAAAGGCGCCAGCCACGGGGCCAGCAGCGCGGTGACGATCAAAATCGCCACCAGTGCCGCGCCCAGCGTCAGCGTGGTCAGGCGCCGACCGCGGCGGTAACCGACGACCGGCTCGCTTTGCGGTTCGTGTTCAGAGAGATATTGGCTCATCGGGTTCGCGGATCCACTAAATAGGTCAAGGCGTCGGCCAGCGCATTCAACAGCACGAAACAGGTGCCGATCAGCAACGTGGCGCCGAGGATCGCCGGCGTGTCAGCAGCAAACAGCGCCGAGGTCAGATAACGCCCGACGCCGGGCCAGGCGAACACCGTTTCGGTCAATACCGCCCCTTCCAGCAGGCTGGCATAGGAGAGAGACAGTACGGTGATCAGCGTGCCCAGTACGTTGGGAAACACATGGCGCAGCAGAATGCGCAGGCGCCCGGCCCCCTTGGAACGCGCCAGCGTCACGTATTCCTTGTTGCACTCTTCCAGCATCGCCGCGCGCAGCAATCGGGTAATGCCCGCCATCGACAGCAGCGCCAACGCCACGACCGGCAGCCACAGGTGGCCGATCGCGTTGTAGAACATTTCGCGATCGCCGGACAGCCAGCTGTCGATCAACACGAAACCGCTGCGCGGCTCCATGCTGTACAAGTAGATGTCGTCGAGCCGCCCCGGCCCCGCCGACCAGTGCAGCGTGGCATAGAACAGCAGCAGCCCGAGCAGGCTCAGCCAGAAAATCGGCACCGAATAACCGATCAGCGACAGCAGACGCGCCGCGTTATCCAGCCAGCTGCCCGGCCTGAGCACCGCCAGAAACGCCAGCGTAATGCCGCCGAGGGCGCCGAGGATAATGGCGCAGGTGGCCAGCTCCACCGTCGCCGGGAAGGTACGCAGCAGATCGCTCAACACCGGCTGGGCGGTGATGCGCGAAATGCCCAAATCGCCGTGCGCCAGGTGCACCAGATAACGCCAAAACTGCATCGGTAACGGCTGATCCAATCCCAGCTCGTGCCGCACCTGCGCATAGGTGGCTTCACTGGCGTGATCGCCCGCCACCTGCAGCGCCGGATCGATCGGCGCCAGGTGCGACAGCATGAAGGTGAACAGCAGCAGGCCAAGCAACGTCAGCGCCAGCGACAGCGCGCCGCCGAGCAGCCGCCCGCCCCAGCGCCAATACCGCCGGGCCGCCCCGGCGCTGGCGGACAGTTCAGCGGCCATTACTTGCTGACCTTGCTGTAGAACACCATGTCAGGGTTGATGCCCTGCACATAACCCTTGAGGTTGTCACGCACCGCGATCAGGCTGCGCGCCTGCAGGCCGATGACGAACGGCGAGCTTTGCTGCACCTGTTTTTGCAGTTGCTGGTAGTCGGCCACCCGTTTGGCGGTGTCGTTTTCCGCGGTGGCGGCCAGCGTCAGCTTGCTCAGCGCCGGGATCTGCCAGTTGGCGCGCCAGGCCAGCGTCTTGCTGCCGTCTTCCGGGTTGTAGGCGAAGGCTGCGGCATTGGTGTTAGGGTCGAAATAATCCGGCCCCCAGGAGGTCAGCGTCGCATCGTAGTTAAGCGCTTTCACCTTGGTAGAGACCTGCGAACTGATGCCCGGCACCAGTTCCACCTTCACGCCGCCCTGGGCAAAGCTGGCCTGCAGCGCCTGGGCGATATCCAGGTACGGCGGCTGGTTGTTGACGTCCAGACGGAAACTGACGTTGCTGAGCCCCGCTTTGGCCAGTATCTCTTTGGCTTTTTGCGGATTGAAGCTGTACGGCTGATCCTTGAGCGCCCCCAGATAACCGTCCGGCAGGAATGCCTGATGGCTCTGGAACTGCCCTTTCAGCAGATCGTCGGCGATGCCTTTGTAATCGAACAGCCAGCGCGCCGCCTCCCAGAACGCCGGATTGCCGAGCGCCGGTGACGCCTTGGCGTTGAACTGCAGGAAATAAAGCGAAGCGTAAGGAATCGCCAGGGGTTTGACGCCCGGCTTGCCCTTTAAGGCCGCCATCTGGTCTGCCCCCAGGTTGCGCGCGATATCGGCATCGCCCTGCTCGATCAGCAAGCGGCGCGCGGCCGGATCGGGCACGTTTTTGATCAGGATGGTTTTCAGCGTCGGCGCCCCTTCCGGCGAGCCTGGGTTGGCGTCCAGCACCACCACTTCGTGCGGCACATAGGTGCGGATTTTATAAGGGCCGCTGCCGGCGGAGTGGCTGTTCAACCATTGGTGCCCCAGATCGTCGCCCTGCTGGTGCGCCAGCGCCTCTTTGGCGTCGACGATCGACGATACCGGCGCCGACAGCAGGCTGAGCACGAAGGCCGGGCTGACGTTTTCACTCCAGCTGATTTTTACCTGGTGGTCATCCACTTTGCTCAGGTGTTGCTCCACGTTCTTCGCGTTCCAGCCCAGCTGCGTCAGGATAAACGACGGCTCCAGATTCAGTTTCACCACCCGCGAAAGCGAAAAGATCACGTCTTCCGGCCGCAGCGGATTGCCACTGGCGAACCTGGCGTCCGGGCGCAGGCTGAAAGTCAGGCTGCGATTGTCGGCGCCGGCCTGCCAGCTGCTGGCCAATGTCGGTTTCAGATCGATAGGGTTGTGCGGATCAGACTGGATCAGACGCTGATACAGGCTGTTGAACGACTGCACCGTGGTCAACTCAAATCCCTGGGCCGGGTCAAAGCTGACCACGTCATCGATAGACTGCGCGATCACCAGCGTGTTGGCCGGCGTCGCCGCCTGCGCGTTAACGCTGGCCGCCACGGCCAAAAACAGCAAAGAAGGAACGAGCGCTTTCATCTGAAACTCTCCAAGCAGATGGAATTTATAATAATTTCGCGAGTGTATGCGAGCACGATCGGCAGCTGAAGGTACTTAAATCACTATAGATATTCTTTTTATGTATATAGATGGGGTTTTGATTATTAGAGAGAGTATTGCACGCCAGATCGCACTCTCACGGCACCTGGCCGCAATGGATAACTGTCTTTGCGGCGCAGTTCGCAGCGGTGAAACGCGGGGTTTGAGTCTGTTTCATTGGGTGATTAACGTGAGCTCGGTCACCCAAGGGACGGGAAAATGGAAAACCATCCACCAGAAAATGGCGTCTCACACCGGCATGAGAGAGCGATAGAGCAAACACTGGCAGACATGAACAGCGTCCTGCTTGAGTCGGATCTGTTTATGACTCGTCTGACGGTACAAGACCGGCGCTGGCAAAAAGACAGAAAAAACGGGCATACGTTAAATTGGCGCTCTCTTTTTAAATATCATGCCCAAACGCCGATGAGTTTCGCTTTCGTCTATCGGCAAATGGCCAGCCCGCTGAGCCGCGCCGGCTTTTGCCTGTGCCGTTATCTCCAGGCAGAGAACGTTATCGAACTTGTCGCGTTGGAGAATTTCTCCCTGCGTGAAGCGCAACATCCCCTGAAAGGCAATATGCTGCGCAACTGCTTGCAGGTGCTGTATCTGTATGGCCTGAACCTGCAAGAGCAGAGGCTGACGCCGGTGCCTCCGCCGGACATACTTATCAGCCACGCAATCAATCACCGCGTGTTGGCGCTGTATACTCGTCAGGCCGCCTTTGAAGTAATACCCGGTACCATGACATGTAAAACCAGCTTCAACGCACTGAAAAAGTACATACAATCGCTGGAAAAGTACGGGGCCAAATGTGATAAGGTGCGTATAAATAACGAGCAGAAAGGAAGCCAAAATGGAAAATAAGGATCTGACCGACCCTACGCTCTCCATTCAAGAGCAAAAACGCATCGCCATCGAGATTTTGCGCCAACACCATCGCTGGGAGATGGCCAACCCGCGTCCGCCTGAAGAACTCCCGGAATGGGAAGCCATCGGCCCGTTCAGAAAAAGTAAACGTCACCTGATCGAACGTACCGACGACTAATCCCCCTTCCCCGTGGCAATCCGGCGGGGCCCAGCTGTCCGACTAAATCTGGTAGTCAATCACCGCATCCAGCTGCGACGAGAAGACCTTGTCCTTGATTTCGGTCAGCGACAGCGTCGGGTTGCACAGCTGGATAAAACGCCAGGCATAGTTGCGCTGCAGCTGGCTGCGTTTCAGGCCCAGCCATACCGTATTGGGTTCAAACAGGTGCTCGGCGTTGAGGCTCACCAACCCGCGATCGCGCTCTTTTTCATACGACATGTCCGCCAGCACACCCACGCCCAACCCCAGCTCGACGTAAGTTTTAATCACGTCGGAATCCTGCGCACTGAGCGCGATGTCCGGCGTCAGACCCGCCGCTTTGAACGCCGCATCCAGCTTCGCGCGCCCGGTAATCCCCTGACGGTAAGTGATCAGCGGCAAGGTACTGAGCATCTCCAGCGTCACCTGCGGCTGACGCGTCAACTCGTGCCCTTCCGGCACCAGAATGGTGTGATGCCAGCGATAGTAAGGGAACGCCGCCAGCGATTCGTCGCTCATCAGCCGTTCGCTGGCGATGCCGATATCGGCTTCGCCGGCGGCCAGCATAGAGACGATCTCCTCCGGGCTGCCCTGATTGAGCACCACCCGCACCCGCGGGTAAAGCGCGCGAAACTCTTTGATGACCCCCGGCAGGCTGTAGCGCGCCTGGGTATGCGTCGTCGCGATATGCAGCTGCCCCGAATCGTTGCTACTGAAGACGTCCGCCAGGCGACGGATGTTATTGGCGTCGTTGAGAATGCGTTCCGCTACCACCAGCAGCTCTTTGCCGGGTTCGGTCATGCCCAGCAGCCGCTTGCCGCGACGAATGAATATTTCAATGCCCAGCTCTTCTTCCAGCTCGCGAATATGCCGGCTGACGCCGGACTGCGAAGTAAATAAGGTATTGGCGACCTCGGTCAGGTTGTAGTTGCAGCGCGCCGATTCGCGAATAATTTTTAATTGTTGAAAGTTCATCCCCGTCTCCCTGTTTCTTGCGGTAGCGTTTGCCATATTGATACGGAGTCCTGCGGGGCTGAACAAATAAGAAATAGCCTTTAGTTATGCAATTTAATACTAAGTGAATTATTTATCGTTACTCTTGGGGGATGACGACGGGGGAAAATGATGAATGGCTTTAAAAATAACGAGATAAATAACCACACAAAGAAAGCGCCTTAGATAATCATGCAGAATAAAGTTATTAAATAGAGGTATTAGATATATGAAAAAGGGCTCAGCGTGCTGAGCCCTTCACTGTTTGCCACCCTGCCAACGCCTCAGGCCGTGGCCTCCGCCCCGAAAGCGCCGGGCCGGTTCTGCTGCAACCATTGCTGTACATAGCGCACCAGATCGCCGATGCAATCATCCTGCATGCCGTGGTGCTTCAGCTCGTTATCCAGCGCAAACAGGTATTGCGCGTTGGTGCCCAGCGGGCCGCTGGCGCTGGCGATCAATGGCGCGATCACCTGGTGGCTGGTGTCTGCTTCAAACAGCGGGTGCTGCGCGTTCATCACGAACACCAGCGCAGTGACAACCTCACCGCCCTCAAGCTGCAGCTCACACCAGGTCGGCACGTAGCAATCGGTGATCATTTCGCGCTTCCACAGCAGCTCCAGCTCTTCGCGCAGCTTGCTTTCCGGCAGACGGAAGGCCAATCCGGTGGTCTGGCCGCCCTCTTTCAGCGCCAGCATGCGCCCCGGCTGATGCAGCGTGCCGCGCCCGGCGGTCAAGCGCATGCAGAACGCCCGGTGCCAGCCCTGCAGCATGGCAGGCCGCACTTCTTCCGATTCAAAAACCGGGTTCCACATCAGCGAACCGTAACCGAATACCCAAACCGGGCTGTGATCCGGCCGGCGCGATAACGTGCAATCCAACGAGGCTGCGCGCTGTTCAGGCGTCAGCAACAGCGACTCCTCAATAGCGCCGAATGCGGTTTTGCAATCCGCTTTTTGCAGAAAATCTCGCGTTAACACTGTTACAACCTCCCGGGAATACGATTTCTCGTCCTCCCTCGCCACTACTGAACCTTTGCAATTTTATTTTTAGGTGCGGAATTTTATTAATTCAATAACCGCGCCGATTAATAATGAACATATTCTTTTCCCGCCGCGCAATCAAGTTGCAAAGCGGTGTTAACGTGGAAAAGTATTTGTACTGAGCAGCAATAATATTAATTGCCGGGTTAGCATAACGTCTGCGCGATTTTATCAGGCCATAAAGCGTTACTTTTTGTGCCAACGCTCATCGTCGCCCTTGCGATAGCTTTGCTTGACCGCCGCCCAGGCCACCTTGTGCGCCGTCTCCTCCCGGCTGTCGTCACCGCGTCGGTCTTCAGGATCCCGGTATTGTTGCCAGGCGCTGTTGAACGCTTCTTTATAGATCGCCTGAGCATGGGCCGGCAGCACATGCTTCACATTGTCCGGCAAGTCGTTCGTGTCTTGGTATGGCATCACGTCCTCCCGTGCGTATTCCGTGAACCTTAAGCCTAGCTCACACGCCGTTGCGCCTCAATGAGCAAACAATTCTCATTATCAAACGGCATGATATACTCACCGCCAAACGAACTATAAGGAGATCCCCGTGACTACCGAAGCCCCTCGCTCACGCGCCCCCTACCTGATCGCCGTCAGCGCCGTACAGGACATTACGCCGCACCTGCGCCGCATCACCTTTACCGCACCCGATCTGCGCTACTACCCGGCCAACGCCGCCGCTGCGCACATCAAGGTCTTTTTGCCGCTCGCCGGCCAAACCCAGCCGGATCTGCCGACGCTGACCGAAAACGGCCCCCGCTGGGCGGCGGACGCCGTGCGCCCGATCGTGCGTACCTATTCCATTCGCGCCGTGCGCCCGGAACAGGCGGAGGTGGACATCGAGTTCGCGATCCACGATCACCAGGGCCCGGCGGTCGACTTTGCGCGCCAGGCGAAGGCCGGCGATAAAATCGGCATCAGCAACCCGGGTGGCCCCAAACCGATGTTGCCGGCGGCCGATTTCTACTGCCTGGCGGGCGATCCCTCCTCACTGCCTGCGCTGGCCGCGCTGCTGGAGAATCTGCCGCCGCACAGCGCCGGGCGCGCTTTCGTCCGCGTCGACAGCACCGCCGACGTGATTGATCTGAGAAAACCGGCCGGCGTTGAGGTGAATTGGATCGTTGGCGGCACGGAGAACACCGACGACCTGATCGCCCGTTTCCGCGCACAATCCCTGCCGCAGGGCGAAACGCACTTCTGGCTCGCCGGTGAAGATCGCCTGGTGGTAGAACTGCGCCGTTACCTGCGCCGTGAACGTCAATGCGATCGTAATCGTCTTTATGCCGTACCTTACTGGCGTGAGGGGCTAAATGAAGAGGGTTACCACAATAAACGGCATGAAATCATGGATAATATTGACGACTAACGGCTGTATTTTCCTTTATTAACCGCATGCTAAATAAGTAAACACGACTTTTCTCATATCTAACGTTAAAAATTGGCGTTATTGCGTAAAAGTAAGTAAATAAAACCGCACCCCGTGCGGTTTTTTTGTTACCCTGATCACATAAAGCAAGCAATTGCTTTCTCAGATAAAAACAACATCACACCGGCGCCGTGGGTGTATCCTAATATAAAATACCTACTGGAAACGCAGAGTTGCCGCATCACGGCAACCGGCGCTGACGGGCTACGCTGTTTGAGAAGGAGTGCCACCCTCATGAAGTCGCAACACGATCCTGGCCGATCCACCAAATCTCGCCACACCGAATACTCGCTGATCTTCCCCATCGCCGCGCTGGTGGTGTTGAATCTGTGGAGCAGCACCACTTACTTTCCGCTGATCGTCGGCATCAATATTCTCGCGCTGGTGGGGATCCTCAGCAGCGCCTTCAGCGTGGTGCGCCATGCCGACGTGCTCGCCCACCGTTTGGGGGAACCCTACGGCTCGCTGATCCTCAGCCTGTCGGTGGTGATCCTCGAGGTCAGCCTGATCTCGGCGCTGATGGCCACCGGCGACGCCGCGCCGGCGCTGATGCGCGACACGCTGTATTCCATCATCATGATCGTTTCCGCCGGCCTGGTCGGTTTCGCGCTGCTGCTCGGCGGGCGCAAGTTCGCCACCCAGTACGTCAACCTGGGCGGCATTAAACAGTATCTAATGGCAATTTTCCCGCTGGCGGTGATCGTGCTGGTGTTCCCGAGCGCGCTGCCGGGCGGTAACTTCAGCACCGGGCAGGCGCTGTTGGTGGCGCTGATCTCCGCCGCCATGTATGGCGTGTTCCTGGTGATCCAGACCAAAACCCACCAGAGCCTGTTCGTGTATGAGCATGAAGACGACGATGGCGACCCGCATCACGGCAAGCCCTCTTCGCACAGCAGCGCCTGGCATGCCGCTTGGCTCGTCGTGCACCTGATCGCGGTTATCGCCGTCACCAAGTTCAACGCCAATCCGCTGGAAGGCCTGCTGACCAAGATGAATGCGCCGGCGCAGTTTACCGGTTTCCTGGTGGCGCTGCTGATCCTGTCGCCTGAAGGGCTGGGCGCGCTGCGCGCCGTGTTGAACAATCAGGTGCAACGCGCCATGAACCTGTTCTTCGGTTCGGTGTTGGCGACCATCTCCCTGACGGTACCGGCGGTCACCATCATCGCCACCCTAACCGGGCAGACGCTGATCTTCGGGCTGCAAACGCCGCATATCGTGGTGATGCTGACGGTGTTGCTGCTGTGCCAGCTGTCGTTCTCGACCGGCCGCACCAACGTGCTGAACGGCACCGCCCACCTGGCGCTGTTCGCCGCCTACATGATGACTATCTTCGCCTGATCAAAAAGGGGCACACACCGTGCGCCCCTGTCTTCGTTATACCGAGAAGAATATCGCCGCGGCGATCCCCCCGAACAAAATCCACTTGATGATGTAATAACCGGTGCGGTTCCAGGCCTTCAGGCGTTTCCCCACCCGGCGTATCGCATAGATGTATTTGAACATCTTGTTGACGCCGCCGGTGCGATCGCCCTCTTCGTTCGGCGCGGTGGCGGCGCTCATCAGATTGCGCCCCAGCCAGTGGTTCACCACCTGCGCCCAGCGGTAGCGCATCGGCCGTTCGATGTCGCAGAACAGGATCAGACGATTCTGCCCGCTCTGATTTTCCGCGTAGTGCAGGTAAGTTTCATCGAACATCACGCCTTCACCGTCGCGCCAGCTGTAGCGCTCGCCGTCCACCTCGATGAAGCAGCGGTCATCGTTGGGGGTAATCAGCCCCAGGTGATAACGCAGCGAACCGGCGTAAGGATCGCGGTGGCGCGGCAAACGGCTGCCGTCCGGCAGTTCGGCGAACATCGCCGCCTTGACCGAAGGCAGGCTGCGCAGCAGTTCCGTGGTCTGCGGGCACAGGGTCATGGCGGAAGGATGGCTGTCCTCATACCATTTCAGATAAAAGCGTTTCCAGCCGGTCTTGAAGAACGAGTTGAACCCGGCGTCGTTGAATTGATCGGACGCTTTGATCTGCTGGATCTCCATCAGCTTCTGTCCTTCGTCGCGGATGGTTTCCCAATTCTCCCGCAGTACCGCCAGCTCAGGGAACTGCTCCGGCTTCAGGTACGGCGTGGTCGGCACGCGGGAAAACAGGTACATAAAGACGTTCAGCGGTGCGGTAAAGGTGGAATGGTCAGACAGCTGTCGCCACACGTTGTAGCGAACCCGCCCGCGGTAATGCACATAGACGACGCATAAAATAAGCAAAATCAGAATGATATATTTCATGTTTGAATCGCATCAAGGAACTCACGCTCAATGCGCCGCGCGGCGCACACCCCAGATAGTGTCCTTTTGGCGGCGCACGCAAGTTGCGCGCCAATCTGGAACCCATTAATCATTAACGCTAACTCAACGAAAATCTATACAAAAAACCACAATAATTTACACAAAGGTTAAACGAGAGGGGAAATTACGGAGATAAAAAAGGCCGCCGAAGCGGCCTTTCCATTAGCGGATAGGTTAACTGTAAGCGTTGAGCGTGCGCTGGCACAAAGCAGAGCGCACACAGTCCTGTTTCTCAAAGCGGATAACGCCAATCATCTCGTCCTCTTCGAAGCGCTCCAGCGCGTCGCTGAGGCCGGATTTCACGCCGCGCGGCAAGTCGCACTGGGTCACGTCGCCGTTGACGATAACCGTCACGTTTTCTCCCAGGCGGGTCAGGAACATTTTCATCTGGCTGGCGGTCACGTTCTGGGCTTCATCCAGGATAACGACCGCATTTTCGAAGGTGCGTCCGCGCATATAAGCGAACGGCGCAATCTCTACCTTGCCGATTTCCGGGCGCAGGCAGTACTGCATAAAGGAAGAGCCTAAACGGCGCACCAGAATGTCATACACCGGGCGGAAATAAGGCGCGAATTTCTCGGAGATATCACCCGGCAAGAAGCCAAGGTCTTCATCCGCCTGCAAAACAGGACGGGTAACGATAATCCGATCCACCTCTTTATGGATCAGCGCCTCCGCCGCCTTGGCGGCGCTGATGAATGTTTTGCCACAGCCGGCTTCGCCGGTGGCGAAGATCAGCTGCTTATTCTCTATGGCTGATAAGTAATGACCCTGAGCTTCGGTTCTAGCCTCGATGGGTGAGCTATCGCGCTTGTCTCGCGCCATGCCGATAGACTCGACTCCCCCCATTTGCACCAGCGAGGTCACAGACTCTTCTTCCAGCTGGCGATGACTACGAGCGTCACGACGAATAACGCGTTTCGCTTCACGACGTGCTTTGATCACTGCTTTCTGTCTACCCATAGTGGCACCTTACAGTTTGTTTCACCTACCGCAACGGCCAGGCCGCGCGATTATGTTTCACACACGTATTAGGTTTTGGCCTCCTCCGAGCCAATAAGAGCCAAGGGACAAGGTGAATCGACGGCAACGCTTAAGCGCCGTGTCTTCACGGGACAACGCGGACTGCATTAAAAAACGTGGAGTAAAAAGTGATGAGATTCGATAGCGATAAGAGTGCGGGGTTGCCGGTAAAAGAGAGTCGGAGAGAGAACCCTCGTTACAACGAGAAATCAGGGGAGATGTGTTATTTTTTCTTTCCAGCCCAACCAAGGACTTTACCATTAGCGATCCCCGCAGTGATATTTACAGCTTCAAGCTGTGCACCGTGTGAAAACTACCGCCAGATGATTACAGTATAATGACATTCAATCCTGCCGCGTTACTAAAATGTAAAAAAATTTTATATCTTTTGTTTTCAGTTAGCGCAAAAACACTATATCACGCTCGGCGCGTCATTCCAGAAAAATTTTTATCCTATTAATATCAATTAATTACAATTAAAAGCCGCGAATGACACTTTAGTTTCTCGATTAAAATTTGCACACCCCAAAGTCGGCGGGCCCTTCAGATTTTTTAATCCGCAGGCGACGGATTGAATTGAACTCCGTCGCTTAATGTCCAGCACAATAGGCAAGCCAACGTAAAACGAGGCGGAAGATCCCGCCTCGTTATTGCGTGCTCAGGCCTTGAGCAGGCCGCTGGCCAAATAGTCGCCGCCCTCTTTCACCCCCGGCAATACGAAGAAGTATCCGCCGCCGATCGGCTTGATGTATTCTTCCAGCGCTTCGCCGTTGAGCCTTTTTTGCACCGTCAGGAATCCTTTTTCCAGATCGGCCTGATAGCAGACGAACAGCAGCCCCATTTCCAGCTGCCCGGCATTGGAAACGCCAAGGGAATAGCTGTAGCCACGTCGCAACATAAGGTTACTTTGGCTTTCCGGCGTGCGGGGGTTAGCCAACCGGATGTGCGCGTCCATCGGGATCACCTTGCCGTCGGGATCGTTCGCGTAGTTCGGCTCGTCATGTTCATGCTTCATGCCGAGCGGCGCGCCGCTGTGCTTTTCGCGGCCGAAAATGGTTTCCTGCTCCTGCAGCGGCGTGCGATCCCAAAACTCCACGCGGAAGCGAATAATACGCGCCGCCTGGTAGCTGCCGCCCGCCGTCCACGCCGGCTCGCCGACGTTGTCGCCGACCCACACCACCTTATCCATCAGCGGTTTGTCGTCGGTTTTCGGGTTGGCGGTGCCGTCTTTGAAGCCCAGCAGGTTGATCGGCGTCTCTTTGCCTTTGCTGCGCGCCGCATGCGCGGAGATAAACCCTTCGCGCTTCCAGCGCACGCTGAGCAGATCCGGCGAATGCTTGATGATGTCGCGCAGTGCGTGGATCACCGTTTCATTGGTGTTGGCGCAGATCTGCAGCAGCAGATCGCCGTGGCAAAGCCCGGCGTCCAGCGCATCGTTGGGGAAGCGGGTCATTTTCTGCAACCGCAGCGGCTTTTGCGCCTGCAGGCCAAAGCGTTCGTCGAACAGCGATGCGCCGATCGAGACGGTGATGGTCAGGTTGTCCGGGTAAATCTCCGGCCCCATGATCCCCGAATCGAGCGGCGGCAATTTGGCGTCCACCTCCGGCGCCTTGCCGCCGTGGGTCAGGAACGCGATGCGGTCGGTCAACAGCCGGAACAGGCGCTCCAGATCCGCTTTGCTGGTCGCCAGCACGTCGAACGCCACCAGCATCATCGCCGCCTGTTGCGGGGTCAGCACCCCGGCCTGATGGCGGCCATAAAACGGCTGTTTCTGCCAGCGCTCATCCTGCGGCGCCGCCAACGGCTCCGCCGCTTTGTCCGCCGCCTGCACCAGGCGGCTGCCGCCCAGCGCCAGCGCGCTCAGCCCCAGCCCCTGCAGCAAACGGCGGCGTGAAGGGGATGCCGCCTCCTGAGAGTGCGGGTGAGGCCCGTTATTCGGGCCTGCCTTGTTGCTCATAACCTTATGCCTCAGTCCAGACCCAATACGCCGCGCAGTTGGGAAAGGTCTTCCGCCAGCGTGGTGATCGGCCCTTTCAACGCATTGCGGTCGGCATCGGTCAGCTTCTCATAGGACTCATACCCCTCTTTGGTTTGGTACTTCGCCAAAATGGTGTCGACGGTTTTGAAGTTGGCGTCGATCTTGTCCAGCAGCGGCTTGTTGGCCTTGACCAACAGCGGGCGCAGCAGGTTGACGATCTTCTGCGCGCCGTCGACGTTGGCCTGGAAATCCCACAGGTCGGTGCGGCTGTAACGGTCTTCTTCACCGCTGATCTTGCTGGCCGCCACTTCTTCGATCAGCCCGGCTGCGCCGCCCACCACCTTGCTCGGCGGGAAGGTCAGTTCACCCACGCGTTTTTGCAGTTCAACGGTGTCGTGATACAGACGATCGGCATATTTGCCCATGTCTTTGGTCGAGTTGTCGGCAAACAGCGCCTTCTCCAGACGGTGGAAGCCGGTAAAGTTCGGATCCGCCGATTTCTTCTCGTAGTCGTCCTCACGGGCGTCAATGCTGCCGTCCAGATCGGAGAACAGCTCGGCGATCGGCTCGATGCGCTCATAGTGCTGGCGGGTCGGCGCGTACAGCTTGCGCGCTTGCTCCACGTTGCCGGCCTTCACCGCGTCAGTGAACAGCTTGGTCTGTTTCACCAGCCCGTCGACTTCTTTGATAACGTAGACTTTGTATTCGGCGATCGGGCCAACCAGATCCAGCGCGTTCGGTTTGCCGTCGGTGGCACCGTTGGTGGCTGCGGTGACGGTCAGTTTGCCTTTCGGGTTGCTGAGCAACCCGCAGGTCATGTCGTATTCGCCCGCTTCCAGCGTGGCGGTCATTTTCTGGGTGAAGCCCGGCGCGATGTTTTCGCGCTCTTCCACCACCATCACCCCTTTCAGGATTTCCCATTCGACGTTTTTCTGGCTGGTGTTATGCACCACAAACTGCGTCTTGCCGGCCGGCACCGTCAGCTGCATCGGTTCGCACTGCTTGTCGTTGACCGTGACCTTGACCTGCGGCACGTCCGCCGCCAACGCGTCGATGCTCAGCGCAAACGCCGGGATAGCCAGTAATGCTGCGTGCAACGCCTTGCGGCGAAATAACGGAGTAGACATACGAGATTCCCTATTAAACATTAATGATTGATTTTACGTTGCGCCGGGGCCGCTGCCGGCTCCGCGCGCTGCGGCAGGAAAAAGAAAATCAGCGCCGGGATCAGATACAGGAAATAGACGGCCACTTCGCTGACCGTTGGCGCTTCCTGATAACCGAGAATACCTTCCAGCAGGGTGCCGAACAGCGAATGGGTCGACAGGGTGCTGCTGAAATCGAAGGCGATGTCCTGGAAGTGGTTCCACAGGCCGGCTTCGTGGAAGGCGCGAATCGCCCCGGCGGCCAGGCCGGCGGCAACGAACAGAATGAACAGGCTGGTCCATTTGAAAAACTTGGCCAGGTGCAGCTTCACCCCGCCCCAATAAATCATCATGCCCAGCACGATGGCGGCCACCAGGCCGAGCACCGCGCCGATCGGCGCCGCGGCGCCCACGTCTTGCTGGAACGCCGCCAGCAGGAAGAACACCGACTCCAGCCCTTCGCGCGCCACGGCGAAGAACACCATCGCCACCAGCGCCCAACCCTGCCCTTTACCGGCGCTGAGCGCCTGATCGATCGCCCCTTCCAGATGCACCTTGACCGACTTGGACACCTTACGCATCCAGAACACCATATAGGTGAGGATCACCACCGCCACCACCGCCACAATGCCCTCGAACAGCTCCTGCTGTTTCTGCGGGAACTCGCCGGTGGTTTCATTGATGAAGATACCGAGCGCCAGACACAACGCCGCAGCGACAATCACGCCGATCCACACCGCGCCCAGCCATTGGCTGCGCTGCGTGCGCTTCAGGTAGCTGGCGATCAGGCTGACGATCAGCGCGGCCTCCAGCCCCTCACGGAACATGATAAGAAAGGGAACGAACATAAATAATCACCCCTGAAAAGACCGCGGCGGCAGAGACGGTGCTTGCGAAATGAGCCGCGGCGACTATGTAAAGAAACGTAAAAACCAACGAGAGTGATTATCATTCTGCCAAGAATAAATACAAGAGGCATGACGGTGATTTTTTCTAATCAAATGTCGCCAGGTGTTACAGCCGGATGACGGCGATCGGCAGGCAAAAAAAGGGGCGCTCTGCGCGCCCCTTACCGACTGACATCGAACGGCGTTACACCGTTTTGTACTCGGCTTCCGCCTGATCGAAACGCTCGGTCACGGTGGTGGAAGGCTGGCGGCCCATCAGGCTCACCACCACGATGGCAAGGCAACCCAGGATGAAGCCCGGGATGATTTCATACAGCCCCAGCCATTCGTACTGTTTCCAGACGATCACCGTCACCGCACCGACCAGCATACCGGCCAGCGCGCCGTTGCGGGTCATGCGCGACCACATCACCGAAATCAGCACCACCGGACCGAAGGCGGCGCCGAAACCGGCCCAGGCGTAGCTCACCAGGCCCAGCACGCGGTTCTCCGGATTGGCCGCCAGCGCGATGGCGATCAACGCCACCACCAGCACCATCACGCGGCCGACCCACACCAGCTCGCGCTGGCTGGCGCCTTTACGCAGGAACGCCTTGTACAGGTCTTCGGTGATCGCGCTGGAGCACACCAGCAGCTGGCAGCTCAGGGTACTCATGACCGCCGCCAGAATCGCCGACAGCAGCACGCCCGCTACCCATGGGTTGAACAGCAGCATCGCCAGTTCGATGAACACGCGTTCCCCGTTCTTCGACACGTTACCGGCTTGATCCGGGTTGTTGGCGAAGTAAGCAATACCGAAGAAACCGACGGCGATGGTGCCGGCCAGGCACAGGATCATCCAGGTCATGCTGATGCGACGCGCGCTGCGGATGGTGCGGTGAGAATCCGCCGCCATGAAACGCGCCAGGATGTGCGGCTGACCGAAGTAGCCCAGGCCCCACCCCAGCAGCGACAGGATGGCGACGAAGTTCAGCCCTTTCAGCATGTCGAGGTTGGCCGGGTTCTGCGCCTGGATCACCAGCATCGAGGTATCGATGCCGCCGACGGCAAAGATCACGATCACCGGCGTCAGGATCAGCGCGAAAATCATCAGGCTGGCCTGCACGGTGTCGGTCCAGCTTACCGCCAGGAAACCGCCGATAAAGGTGTAGAGGATGGTCGCCGCGGCGCCGGCCCACAGGGCGGTTTCGTAGCTCATGCCGAAGGTGCTTTCGAACAGGCGCGCGCCGGCTACGATGCCGGAGGCGCAGTAAATGGTGAAGAACACCAGGATGACGATGGCCGAGATCACGCGCAGCAGCTTGCTGTTGTCTTCAAAGCGGCTGGTGAAATAATCCGGCAGCGTCAGGGCGTTGTTGTTGGCTTCGGTATGTACGCGCAGCCTTCCTGCCACCAGCTTCCAGTTCAGGTAAGCGCCGATGGTCAGGCCGATAGCGATCCAGCTTTCGGAGATGCCGGAGAGGAAGATGGCGCCCGGCAGGCCCATCAGCAACCAGCCGCTCATGTCGGAAGCGCCGGCGGACAGCGCGGTCACCACGCTGCCCAAACTGCGGCCGCCGAGAATATAGTCATCAAAGTTGTTGGTTGCCCGGTAGGCAAGCAGGCCGATCAGCACCATCCCGAAAATGTACACCAGGAAGGTCACCAGCATAGGTGTGCTCATTGTCATTTAATTCTCCACTTTCATTATTATTCGCGTTTCGCTCCGGCCAAGCCGGCGCCGGTAAATCCACGCGCAATGCATTTCACTGGCCGCCGCGCCGGAACGTGGCGCAGCCTGCGAGCAAGTGCAGGTAAAATAGTTTCTGCCCGTAATTGTTGACCGTCGGTTATCCTAGATGAGCCTTTCATCAACCAACAAGATATTTAACAACAAAGTTACACAAAGTTTACCCTGCGTCACATTTACCGGGCTCAAAGGTTGCACTCACGACAAGCAAAATGAGTTGCACCTGGTTATTACCCTTATATACCGCAAGGTAAAGCGTCTGCGGCAGCATAAACCCCGACGCATTCGCTCAATAACGCAACATTCGTGCCAACTGGCCATGTTAAAAAATCGATGAAACTCACACTTCGCTCATCAGCCTGATTTAACAAGGTTGCACAAAGTTGCAACATGCAGGATATTGTCTGCATTCTTGACACCACACATCTCACGAACCTATCCCAACAGGCTTTCCGGCCTGCTGTTTGTCTAGCCTGATGGGATAGGTTCTAAACACAGGAGTTGGATTGGCATGGGCACTACCACAATGGGCGTGAAACTCGACGAGGCAACACGCGACCGGATCAAGAGCGCCGCACAGCGCATCGATCGCACGCCGCACTGGCTCATCAAGCAGGCCATCTTTAATTACCTCGAGCGTCTCGAGAGCGGTTCCGATATTCCTGAAATTCCAGCGCTGGCCGCTGCGGGCCAGCCTGAAGCGGACGACATTATGCCGCAAGCGCAGGAAGAGTCACACCAGCCATTCCTCGATTTTGCCGAACAAATTCTGCCGCAGTCGGTTACCCGCGCCGCCATCACCGCCGCCTATCGTCGTCCGGAGACCGAAGCGGTGCCGATGTTGCTCGAACAGGCGCGATTACCCGCCGATCTTGCACAGGCCACTCACAAAATGGCCTATGGTATCGCCGAGAAGTTGCGTAACCAAAAAAGTGCAAACGGCCGCGCCGGCATGGTGCAAGGCCTGCTGCAAGAGTTCTCCCTCTCTTCGCAGGAAGGCGTGGCGCTGATGTGCCTGGCGGAAGCGCTGCTGCGCATTCCGGACAAACCGACCCGCGATGCCCTGATCCGCGACAAGATCAGCAACGGCAACTGGCACTCGCACCTCGGGCGCAGCCCGTCGCTGTTCGTCAACGCCGCGACCTGGGGCTTGCTGTTCACCGGCAAGCTGGTGTCCACGCATAACGAAGCCAATCTGTCCCGTTCGCTGAACCGCATTATCGGCAAGAGCGGCGAACCGCTGATCCGCAAAGGCGTGGACATGGCGATGCGCCTGATGGGCGAACAGTTCGTGACCGGCGAAACCATCGCCGAAGCGCTGGCCAACGCGCGCAAGCTCGAAGAAAAAGGCTTCCGCTACTCCTACGACATGCTGGGCGAAGCCGCCCTGACCGAAGCCGACGCGCAGGCCTACCTGGTTTCCTACCAGCAGGCGATCCACGCCATCGGCAAAGCCTCCAACGGCCGCGGCATCTATGAAGGCCCCGGCATCTCCATCAAGCTGTCCGCCCTGCACCCGCGCTACAGCCGCGCGCAGTACGAACGCGTCATGGAAGAGCTCTACCCGCGCCTGCTGTCGCTGACCCTGCAGGCACGCCAGTACGATATCGGCATCAACATCGACGCCGAAGAGGCCGACCGCCTGGAGATCTCGCTCGATCTGCTGGAGAAGCTGTGCTTCGAACCGCAGCTGGCCGGCTGGAACGGCATCGGTTTCGTGATCCAGGCCTACCAAAAACGCTGTCCGTTCGCCATCGACGCGGTGATCGACATGGCGCAACGCAGCCGCCGTCGCCTGATGATCCGTCTGGTGAAGGGCGCCTACTGGGACAGCGAAATCAAACGCGCCCAGATGGACGGCCTGGAAGGCTACCCGGTCTACACCCGCAAGGTCTATACCGACGTTTCTTACCTGGCCTGCGCCCGCAAGCTGCTGTCGGTGCCGAACCTGATTTATCCGCAGTTCGCGACCCACAACGCCCATACCCTGAGCGCCATCTATCATCTGGCCGGCAACAACTACTACCCTGGCCAGTATGAGTTCCAGTGCCTGCACGGCATGGGTGAGCCGCTGTACGAGCAGGTGGTGGGTAAAGTGGCCGACGGCAAACTGAACCGCCCTTGCCGCATCTATGCGCCGGTCGGCACCCATGAAACGCTGCTGGCTTACCTGGTGCGCCGCCTGCTGGAAAACGGCGCCAACACCTCGTTCGTCAACCGCATCGCCGATGCCACCCTGCCGCTCGACGAGCTGGTGGCCGATCCGGTCAGCGCCGTGGAAGCGCTGGCAGCCAGCGAAGGCCAGATTGGCCTGCCGCATCCGCGCATTCCGCTGCCGCGCGAGCTGTACGGCGAGAAACGCACTAACTCCAGCGGTCTGGATCTGTCCAACGAACAGCGTCTGGCCTCGCTCTCCAGCGCCCTGCTCACCAGCGCCAGCCATCCGTGGCGCGCGGAACCTATCATCGACGCCGAATTGGATCAGGGCGTGGAGCAACCGGTGATTAACCCGGCCGAGCCGGGCGATGTGGTCGGCTACGTGCGTGAAGCCACCGAAGGCGAAGTCAGCCGTGCGCTCGACGCCGCCGCGGCCGCCGGCCCAATCTGGTTCGCTACGCCGCCGACGGAGCGCGCCGCGATCCTCGAACGCGCCGCCGAGTTGATGGAGAGTCAGCTGCAAAGCCTGCTGGGCATTCTGGTGCGTGAAGCGGGTAAAACCTTCAACAACGCCATCGCCGAAGTGCGCGAAGCGGTGGACTTCCTGCACTACTACGCCGGCCAGGTACGCGACGATTTCGCCAACGACAGCCACCGTCCGCTGGGCCCAGTGGTCTGCATCAGCCCGTGGAACTTCCCGCTGGCGATCTTCACCGGCCAAATCGCCGCGGCGCTGGCGGCGGGCAACAGCGTGCTGGCCAAACCGGCCGAGCAAACGCCGCTGGTCGCCGCGCAGGCGGTGCGCATCCTGCTGGAAGCCGGCATTCCGCAAGGCGTGCTGCAGCTGCTGCCGGGCCAGGGTGAAACCGTTGGCTCAACGCTGGTCAACGATGCCCGCGTCCGCGGCGTGATGTTTACCGGCTCCACCGACGTCGCCGGCATTCTGCAGCGCAGCATCGCCGGTCGCCTGGATCCGCAAGGCCGTCCGACGCCGCTGATCGCCGAAACCGGCGGCCTGAACGCCATGATCGTCGACTCTTCGGCCCTGACCGAACAAGTCGTCACCGACGTGGTGGCCTCCGCCTTCGACAGCGCCGGCCAGCGCTGCTCCGCGCTGCGTATCCTGTGCATTCAGGAAGACGTGGCCGAGCACACGCTGCAAATGCTGCGCGGCGCGATGGCCGAATGCCGCATGGGTAACCCGGAGCGCCTGTCTACCGACGTAGGCCCGGTGATCGACGCCGAAGCCAAAACCGGCATCGAACGCCACATCCAGGCGATGCGCGCCAAAGGCCGCAAGGTGTACCAGGCCGCCAAAGGCAGCGCGCAGGATGAGAAAGAGTGGGCGCGCGGCACCTTCATCAAACCGACGCTGATCGAACTCGACAGCTTCGACGAGCTGCAAAAAGAGATCTTTGGCCCGGTGCTGCACGTGGTGCGCTTCCAGCGCAACAATTTGGACGCGCTGGTCGATCAGATCAACGCCGCCGGTTATGGCCTGACGCTGGGCATTCACACCCGTATCGATGAAACCATCGCCCGGGTGACCGAACGCGCCAAGGTCGGCAACCTGTACGTCAACCGTAACATGGTTGGCGCGGTGGTCGGCGTGCAGCCGTTCGGCGGCGAAGGCCTGTCGGGCACCGGCCCGAAAGCCGGCGGCCCGCTGTACCTGTACCGTCTGCTGGCTAACCGTCCGGACGACGCGCTGCAGCGTACGCTGCACCGTCAGGACGACGAGCGCCCGATGGAAGCCACCGCGCGGCCGCAGCTGTTGGGCGCGCTGCAATCGCTGGAGAAATGGGCGGTCACCAGCCAACACGGCGAACTGGCGGCATTGGCGCAGCGCTATGCGGAGCTGGGCCAGGGCGGCACCGTACGTCCGCTGCCGGGCCCGACCGGCGAGCGCAATACCTATGCCCTGCTGCCGCGTGAACGCGTGCTGTGCCTGGCGGATAACGAAGCCGACGCGCTGATCCAGTTGGCCGCCGTGCTGGCGGTCGGCAGCAGCGCGCTGTGGCCGGAAGCGGAACTGCAGCGCAATCTGTTCCGCCGCTTGCCGAACGATGTGCAGGCGCGCATCGCCTTCAGCAAAGACTGGCAGCAGGACAAGGTCGAGTTCGACGCCGCCATCTACCACGGCGATGCCGACCAGCTGCGCACCCTGTGCGAGCAGATCGCGCAGCGCGGCGGCGCCATCGTCTCGGTGCAGGGCTTCGCTCACGGTGAAACCAACATCCTGTTGGAACGCCTGCTGATCGAGCGTTCGCTGAGCGTCAACACCGCCGCCGCCGGCGGTAACGCCAGCCTGATGACCATCGGTTAACGCATCGTCAAGGCGGCCATGCATGGCCGCCTGATTGGCTCACCGCTACGCAAACCCTGCACGTGTGCAGGGTTTTTTATTGCCCGCAGCCCGGTCAGCCGTTAGCGTCTTGCTATCCTGGCATGAGGATGCGGCGCCTCATGGGCGATAACAACAGGGTGAACTCAGAACGAATTAGTCTGCTTGCAAACCGTGGCAGAACGCTACTCGTCGCATTGCCTCTCGGGTTCAGTAACATCCGGGATACGGTAGTCGCAGCGGATTTCTCGCCGCCGCCGCGCGAAACGCATTGTTGAAAAAGGAGTGAATGCGAACGGGGGAAGCTCCCCCGCCGTCTTATTGATTCAAGAATTTGTCGAGGAATTGCTGAGTGCGCTGGTGCTGCGGGTTGGCGAACAGCGCTTTGGCCGGGCCCTGTTCAACGATGCGGCCGTGGTCCATAAAGATAACCCGGTCCGCCACGTCGCGGGCAAAGCTCATCTCATGGGTGACGATCACCATGGTCCGTTTCTCTTCCGCCAATGAGCGCATGGTATTGAGCACTTCCCCCACCAGCTCGGGATCGAGCGCCGACGTCGGCTCATCGAACAGAATCACCTCCGGCTGCATCGCCAGCGCGCGCGCAATAGCCACCCGCTGCTGTTGACCGCCGGACAGCCGCCGCGGATACGCCTGCTCTTTGCCGCTTAGCCCCACCTTGGCCAGCAACGCGCGGGCGCGCTGTTCCGCGCTGGCTTTCGCCTCGCCCTTGACGACCACCGGCCCTTCGATGATGTTTTCCAACACCGAACGGTGCGGGAACAGGTTGAAGTTCTGGAACACGAAACCGACCTGCTGGCGCAGAGCCCGCACCTGATTTTTCTGTTTGCTCAGCGGCTTGCTGCCGTCGATCAGGATATCGCCGACGCGAATGGTGCCGGAATCCGGCTCCTCCAGCAGGTTAATGCAGCGCAATAAGGTGGTTTTCCCCGAGCCGCTCGGCCCGATGATCGCCACCACTTCGCCGGCGTCCACCGCCAGATCGATCCCATGCAGCACCGTCTGACCCTTAAACTGCTTGGTCAATTGCTTAACTTCGATGGCACTCATGCGCTACTCCTGATCCTGGCGATTAACGTGGGCTTCCAGACGGTTTTGCAGCGCGGAAAGCAGGGTCGCCATCACCCAGTAAATCAGCGATGCCGCCAGGTACATGGTGAACACTTCCAGCGTGCGCGAGGTGATCAGCTGCGCCTGACGGAACAGTTCCGGCACCTGAATGGTGGCGGCCAGCGAGGTGTCTTTCACCAGGCCGATGAAGCTGTTGCCCAGCGGCGGCAAGGCGGTGCGCGCCGCCTGCGGCAGGATCACTCGGCGCAGGGTTTGCCAACGGGTCATGCCGATGCTGGCGGCGGCTTCCCACTGCCCTTTGTCGATCGACGAAATCGCCGCACGCAGCGTTTCCGAGGTGTAGGCGGCGGTATTGAGCGACAGGCCAATCAGCGCCGCCGGGAAAGGATCGAACTCGATGCCGAACTGCGGCAGACCGTAATAGATCATAAACAGCTGGGCGATCAACGGCGTACCGCGGAACAGCGATACGTAGATACGCGACAACCACGACAGCGGCCACAGCGGCGAAAGGCGCATCAGCGCCAGCAGAAAACCGAGCAGCAACCCCAACGCCATGCCGCCCAGGCTGAGCTGAAGCGTCAGTATTGCGCCCTTCAATAAAAATGGCGCTGAATCCAGCGCCAGTTGAATACTTTCGTGCATTATTTAGTTACGTCCGCGCCAAACCATTTCTCGGAGATCTTCGCCATCGTGCCGTCTTTTTGCATCTCGGCGATCGCCTGGTCAATCGCGGCCAGCAGCTCTGGGTTGTTCTTGCGCAGCGCCACGCCGGACTCCTGACGAGAGAACGCCGGGCCGGCTACCGCCAACGTATCGCCGGTTTTCTTCACCAGATCCAGCGCCGCCAGGCGATCCACCAGAATGGCGTTGATGCGGCCAACGCGCAGATCCTGATACTTGGTCGGGTCGTCGTCGTAGGTACGCACGTCCACGCCCTGCACATTCGCGCGCAGCCATTGCTCATAGTTGGTGCCCAGGCCCACGCCGACCTTCTTGCCCTTCAGGTCTTCCGGCTTGGTGATGGTGCCTTCGTTGCCTTTTTTCACCAGCGCCTGAATACCGGAAACGGTGTAAGGGGTGGAGAAGTCATATTTCTTCTTGCGCTCATCGGAGAGCGTCACCTGGTTGATGACCACGTCGATGCGCTTCGAATCCAGCGAAGCCAGCATGCCGTCCCACTTGGTCGGGTTCAGCTTGGCCTTCACGCCCAAGTGTTCCGCCAGCGCGTTGGCGAAATCCACTTCGAAACCGGTCAGCTTGCCGTCTTCCCCCTGGAAGCTGAACGGCGGATAGGTGCCTTCCAGGCCGACGATCAGCGTGCCGCGCTGCTTCACCTGCTGCAGCAGATTGTCGGCAGCGTAGGTTTGGGTCGCCAAACCGGCGGCCAACGCGACGCCCACCACGCCCAACAGCCATTGACGACGAACTTTTGCAAACATCATAAACACCCCTGTGTGTTATTTATCTTTTTTGATATCAGCACTTTAACAGTGCGACCGCCCGCATAAAGGAATATAACTTTATAAATATAGTTCAAAATGGAATAACAAGCGGTGTTTACACCTGTGGATGGTAGGCGAACAGCGCCGGCGCGCCGCCGGTGTGAACGAACAGAATAGGGCCTTCATCGCGGAAGCGCCGCTGGGCGATGCCGTCAATCAAACCGGCCATCGCTTTGCCGGTGTACACCGGATCCAGCAATACGCCTTCTTGCTGCGCCAGCAGCTGCACCGCCGCCATGCCCTCTTCGTTCGGCATGCCGTATTGCGGCGCGAAGTAATCGTCCCACAGCGCGATCGGCGCCAGTTCGTCGATATTCAGCGAACAGGCCAGAGCTTTCTGGATCTGCTCCACCTTCGGCAGCTGATCGATCACGGTACGCGAGACGGTCACGCCGATCAGTTCGGTTTCCGGCAGCAGCTGCTGCAGCCCCACCGCCAGCCCGGCGTGGGTGCCGGCGCTGCCGGACGCCACCACCACCGAACTGAACGCCACGTTGCTGCGTTGGCTCTGCTCGGCGATTTCCAATGCGCACTGCACGTATCCCAGCGCGCCCAGGGCATTGGAGCCGCCCACCGGCACCACGTAAGGCCGGAAGCCCTGCGCCTCAAGGCGCGTCGCCAGCTCCGCCAGCTGCTGCTGCGGATCGTGCAGCGCTTCGCACATCACCACCTCGGCGTTGAACAGGCCGAGCAACAGGCGGTTGCCGTTGGTGAGGTAGTTTTCCGCGCGGGTGTCGATAGGGTTTTCCAGCAGCGCGACGCAGTGCAGGCCCAGTTTCGCCGCCACCGCCGCCGTCTGGCGCACGTGGTTGGATTGAATGGCGCCGGCGGTGACCAGCGTATCGGCACCCTGACGCAGCGCGTCGGCGGCCAAAAACTCAAGCTTTCTCAGCTTGTTGCCGCCCATGGCCATAGGAGTGACATCGTCACGTTTAAGGTAGATTTCGCGGCCGAGGTAATCGGAGAGACGGGACAGCTTTTCGAGCGGTGTGGCGGTGCCAACCAGATCCAGACGCGGAAATTGCGCCAGTTGTTGTTGCAGGTTCACTACTTCCCCCCAGGGAATCGAATATCAACATCTGATAACCGATAGATTTAGCAGATGTGAACTGAATAATCATCCTTTATCACGGGGGAAACAGCAGGCCCCGGCCCAACGGCCGGGGAAAAATCTCAGTAGCTGCGCTGCCAGGCGAGATACTGATCGTATTTGCGCAGCGCAATGCGGTAGTTGTTGTGCGCCGCGGTAGGCAGATCGTCGATGATGCGCTGATGGCTGGCGCTGCTGGCGAATTTATCCGCCGGGTAGTTGCGCGCCACCAGCATTTCGTCCAGCCGGCGCAGCCGCACCACATACTCGCGGATGGTGCTGTGGCTCATCTCGGTCTGCTCGAACAGATACTGTTTGAACGCCATGATGTCGAAATAGCTGGGGTGGCTGTTGCAGGAGATCTCGCTGCAGAAGCGGCACAGCGCGGTCAGCTCGTGCTGCACGTTTTGCCAGACCGCATCGTCGATCGGCTGATCCATGCGCGCGATGGCTTCTTTATTGATAATCTTGCCGCGAAACACCAGCGCCATGCGGTCCAACAGTTTGCCGCACTGGGAGCAATGGGTCTGGCTGTGCTTGTAGTCTTTCAGGTAACGGCTAAGCGGCCGTTTCTTCAACAGTATTCCTGGCATAAAGGGCAGTCCGATTGTCGCATGAGTCATCGAGTTGAGGGGCGGTGGGCCGCCGTCAGGTATCGTTCGCCAGCCGCGCGCGCAGCCGTTTGATCGCCTGACTGTGCAGTTGGCTGACGCGGGATTCCCCGACGTCCAGCACGGCGCCGATCTCTTTGAGATTCAACTCTTCCTGGTAATACAGCGTCAGCACCATTTTTTCGCGCTCCGGCAACGCCTCGATGGCGTCGATCACCCGCTGGCGCAGGCTGCCTTCCAACAGGTGATGCAGCGGGTTGGCCTCTTCATGCCCTTCCAGCATCGGTTCCGCGTTCTCGCCATGCTCCTCGCGCCATTCGTCGTAGGAGAAAAGCTGGCTGTTATTGGTGTCCAACAGAATTTGACGGTACTCATCCAGCGAGATATTCAGCGTCTGCGCCACTTCCGTCTCGCTCGCCGGGCGGCCGTAACGCTGTTCCAGTTGCCGCATCACCTGCGCGACTTCGCGCGCATGGCGCCGCACGCTGCGCGGCACCCAGTCGCGGCTGCGCAGCTCGTCGAGCATCGCGCCGCGAATGCGTTGCACCGCATAGGTGGTAAAGGCGGTTCCTTGTAGGGCGTCATAACGCTCAACGGCGTTCAATAGCCCGATTCCCCCGGCCTGCAGCAAGTCGTCAAGCTCCACGCTGGCGGGCAGCCTGACCTGCAGGCGCAACGCCTCGTGGCGCACTAACGGGACGTAGCGCAGCCAGAGAGAATTTTTGTCCATCACGCCTTCGGCGGTATACAGATCGCTCACTATGTCTTAAACCTGCGGATAAGAGAGTCAGCGCTATTATGCGTAGGGGGCGGAATGCCAATCGGCTGAACAGTCGCACAAAACGGGCTTTATTTGCGCCATGTAATAACCGCGCGGTGCGCGAGCATAAAAAAACCCCGCCGAAGCGGGGTTTCTTTGCGACAGTTAATCGGGAGAGACGATTAACGCAGCAGGGACAGCACGTTCTGAGTAGACTGGTTAGCCTGTGCCAGAACAGAGGTGCCAGCCTGTTGCAGGATGTTGGCACGGCTCATGTTGGACACTTCGGTCGCGTAGTCAGCATCCTGGATACGGGACTGAGAAGCGGCCAGGTTGTTCACGGTGCTGTTCAGGTTGTTGATAACAGAATCGAAACGGTTCTGTACCGCACCCAGGGAAGAACGCAGACCGTCAACCTGTGCCAGCGCTTTGTCCAGGGTATCCAGTGGGTTTTTAACGCCAGCGTCAGTACCGGAATCAGTCACTTTACCGTCATCTGCAACAGCAGCTTTGGTGTAAGAAGTTGCGCCAGTAGTCGCATCTTTAGTCGCGATGAAGTAAGCAGATTTGCCGTTTGCATCAGTACCGGAAACCAAAGTTTTGCCTGCAGCCAGACCTGTCACATCAGCAGCTTTTTTAGTTGCGCCAGTGGCGTCGCTGTCAACAGAGATCTGAGTACCGGAAGCGATTTCAGCGCCCGCTTTTGCAGATTTAGTAGTAACGTCGAAAGTATCCAGGCCCAGTTGCTTAGCATCGATTTTTTTCAGGTCGATATCGATGGTTTCGCCGTCGTTAGCGCCAACCTGAATAGTCAGTTTCTGATCGCTGCTCAGCACTTTCACGCCGTTGAAATCGGTCTGCTCGGAGATGCGGTTGATTTCAGCCAGACGCTGAGTGACTTCGTCCTGGATGGATTTCAGGTCGCTGGTGGAGTTAGAACCGTTCAGAGCCTGAGCAGTCAGACGACGGATGTTCTGCAGGTTGTCGTTAACTTCGTTCAGTGCGCCTTCAGTGGTCTGCGCCAGGGAGATACCGTCGTTGGCGTTGCGAGAAGCCTGAGTCAGGCCTTTGATGTTCGCGGTGAAACGGTTGGAGATAGCCTGACCCGCAGCATCGTCTTTCGCGCTGTTGATACGCAGACCGGAAGACAGACGCTCAATCGCAGTGCCCAGAGAAGACTGAGATTTGTTCAGGTTGTTCTGCGCCATCAGAGACAGGCTGTTAGTGTTGATTACTTGTGCCATTGTTTGCTTTCCTTACGAGTCAGTTGCGTTCTTCGCAACACAGTTAAAAGGTTCGGGCTTGTTTGCCCACGGCGTCAACCACCGTCCCCTCAGGTATCGGCCCTCCCCTAACAACCTTTAGCAATTTTTTAAAATTTTTTGCGCTTGCAGCAATGGCGGAAATAACGCGGTTTTTCCCTCCTCTATTGCGCCATCGTTTTTTTGTTTTTTTCGGTAAACTTTTTCACCGCTGGGCCGATAACGCGTAGAGCGAATAAAGTCATCATCAAGGAGAATTACTCATGGCAACGATCAGTTCATTAGGTCTCGGCTCAGGACTCGACCTCAACGGCTTGCTGGATAAGCTGACCAAAGCAGAACAACAGCGCCTGACCCCTTACACCACCAAACAGTCCAGCTACAACGCACAGCTGACCGGTTACGGCACCCTGAAAGGCGCGTTGGAAAAGTTCGATAACATCAGCAAAGAGATGGCGAAAGAAGACTTCTTCAAAGCCACTACCGCCACCGAACACGACGCCTTCAAGATCACCACCAACGCCAAAGCGGTGCCGGGCAACTACGTGGTAGAAGTGAAAAAGTTGGCGCAGGCGCAAACCCTGACCACTCAGGCAAAAGTCAGCGACCAGGGTGCCAAGTTAGGCACCGAAGGCGCCACCGACCGCGCTCTGACCATCACCGCCGGTAACCCACCGAAAGAAACCAAAATCCCGCTCAGCGACGATCAAACCTCACTGCTGGAACTGCGCGACGCCATCAACGGCGCCAAGGCCGGCGTCACCGCCAGCATCATGCGCGTCGGCGATAACGACTATCAGCTGGCAATCAGCTCTTCCACCACCGGTGAAAACAACAAGATTTCTCTGCAGGTCGATAACGACGACAAACTCGGCGATATCCTGAACTACAACGCCACCCGCGGTACCGGCACCGCCATGAAGCAAACGGTCGCGCCGCAAGATGCAGAGTTGATGGTAAACGGCACCGCTATCAAGCGCAGCACCAACTCGATCAGCGATGCCCTGCAGGGCGTCACCATCGATCTGAAGACCAAGACCAAAGATGGCGAGCCGCAAAACCTGGTGATCAGCGCCAACACCGCCGGCACCGCCGACAAAATCAAAGAGTGGGTCGATAGCTATAACTCGCTGCTGGACACCTTTAATTCGCTGACCAAATATACCCCGGTGAAAACCGGCGAAGCGCCAAACCCCAGCAACGGCCCGCTGCTCGGCGACAACACCCTGCGCGGCGTTCAATCTTCGATCAAAAGCGCGCTGAGCGCAGTCCAAGATAACCCGGAGCTGAAAGGCCTGGGCAACCTCGGCATCTCCACCAACACCAAAACCGGCAAGTTGGAAATCGACAGCGCCAAGCTGAAAAAAGCGATGGATGAAAAACCGGATCAAGTCAGCAACTTCTTCGTCGGCAACGGCAAAGACACCGGCATGGCCACCGAGATCCATAACGAGATCCAGAGCTACATCAAATCCGGCGGCATCATCGAGAACTCGACCAAGAGCATCAACACCAACCTCGATCGCCTGAACAGCCAGATCACCACGGTCACGGCCAGCATTCAGAGCACCATCGACCGCTATAAACAGCAGTTCGTTCAGCTGGATACCATGATGTCGAAAATGAACGGCACCAGTAACTATTTGGCTCAACAGTTCAAGTAACCCTTTAACAAGGTAAAGAAAACAGCATGTATAACCGTAGCGGCACTCAGGCCTATGCACAGGTCAGTCTGGAAAGCGGCGCCATGAGCGCCAGCCCGCACCAGTTAATCGTGATGTTGTTCGACGGGGCGCTCAGCGCCCTGCTTCGCGCACGCATCCTGATGAACCAGGGCGATATCGCCGGCAAAGGCCTGGCGCTGTCCAAAGCCATCAACATCATCGACAACGGCCTGAAAGGCGGCCTCGACCCTCAACAGGGCGGCGAGATCGCCGAAAACCTGGCGGCGTTGTACGACTACATGAAGCGTCGGTTAATGCAGGCCAACCTGCATAACGACGAGGCGGCGATCGCCGAAGTGGTCAAACTGCTGGAGAACATCGCCGACGCCTGGCGCCAGATCGGCCCCAACTACCAACCTTCGCAGGACGCCGTGTAATGGAACGTCAACAGCAGCTGTTAGCCGCTTATCAACAAATTTACAGCCTGAGCAGCCAGATGATCGCGCTGGCGCAAACCGGGCGCTGGGAAGAGCTCGTCGAACTCGAATTCGCCTACGTGACGGCGGTGGAAAAAACCGCCGCCTTTACCGGGCAAGCCGGCCCGTCTATGGCCTTGCAGGAGATGCTGCGCAATAAGCTGCAACAGATCCTCGACAACGAAACCGAGCTCAAACGTCTGTTACAGCAGCGCATGGATGAGCTGAAAACGCTGATCGAGCAGTCCACGCGCCAGAACGTGGTCAACAATACCTACGGCCAGTTTCATGACCGCGCGCTGTTGCTGGGGGAACCACAGGTCCGATAAGATCGACAATACTGACGAAAATGGATTAAATAGCACCATGCGCTATTACTCTCGGGTTACGTTAGGATATTAATCTATGGCATTTGAATTATTCAGCTTATGGGTAATTGGTAAAATGCGCGCTTCGAGCCTGGCTCTCACTTTAATGGATAAGCATCATCCCGACACGGACGTTTTCTGTTCAGCAGGAAATTGATTTTTGATAGATAAAACACGCCGCTGTGTTTCACAGCCCATGGAAAAATGTTGCTCCAACGCGGATCAAAGCGTAAAGATATTCCCAGATAATGGCTGCGAAATGAATATCGATGGAACGTACAATTAATCTCTGTCCAGGAATTGGTGCCTCAGCGCACATCGTTCAGCATACTGAATTATTATTCCCTTCAGTCTATTTTGAGCAACCACATCTGTATCTGATACAACAAGGCCATAAGCGCGTACGCTGGCAACAACATGAAGTGGTGGCTCATCCCGGCGAGCTGTTGATTATCGACGGGGGACAAACGGTGGATATTATTAACGGCCCCTCCGAAGAGGGTGTGTTCAGCTGTCAGTTGCTGACCTGCGACCCTCTGTTGCTCACTCTTCAGCCTCCGGCCGAGGAAACGCCGGCGCCGATGCCGTTCGACGCCGTCCTGGCGCTGCGTAATCTGCCCTGCGCCCTGAAGCACAGCTTTGAGACCACCAGCCTGGCGCTGGCGCTCCGGCAGCGTTTTCCCACCATCATCGTGCGGCACAAAATGCTGGAAATTCTGCTGTGGCTGGCCCAGTTCGGCATTCGTTTCATCCACAACGAAGCCAAAGACCTGACGCAGCGTGTGCGCCGCTGCCTGGCAACCGATCCGCACAGCATTTGGACCGCGGCCAAAGTCGCGGAGAGCCTGTCGATGAGTGAAGTGATGCTGCGCCGCAAACTGTCGATGGAAAATACCGCGTTGCGCAACCTGATGATCGACGTGCGCATGAGCAGTGCGCTGGCCCTGCTGCAATCTACCGACTGGCCGATATCCGCCATCGCACAACATGTCGGCTATGAAAGCGCGTCGCGTTTCGCCGAACGTTTTCGCAAGCGCTTCGGCTTTGCGCCGACCGCCATTCGCGGCCACCAAAGGATTATGGAACCTGGCCCCCTGGGGGCCGAAGCGATAGCCGCCGGAGAAACATAAATAGACGCGCAACAAAATGGCTTTATTTAGCACAGGTTCCTAACAGTTGTCACAACGCTGAGATAGGCTACGCAACGTCGAACCGCCGAAGAGCAAATTAAACGATGCGTAATGAAAAGCGATTATTTTCTCTGGCAATAATGTTGTTGGGGCTGTGGCTTTTAGCATTGCTGTATGAAGAAGACATGATGCGCTTACTTGCCGCACAATAAAATGGCCAGGCTTTTATCGCCTGGTCAGACTTCAGTCCAATTTAACCAGAATGCCAATTAATACGGCGAGTACCGTCAGCATTAAAATACTGATCAGACGCCATCTGGATTCGCTTTTCGTGCTCATTGACCTGCCTCGAATAATAACCCTACTAATCAGGCCATAATAAACGGTCACCTGGGCATTCAATAAGCCTGACAGCGCCGTTTTCGTCCCTCTATTCGGTACATTAGCGTCCGTTTCCTGTCAGTTGTGGCTCCGGCCCTTAGCGTTGTGATACCGACGGCGCCACAAGCGCCAATTTCCCCGGCAGCTCCGCCACCAGTTTGTCCACCGCCAGCCGCACCTTGAGCGGCTGGTAAGGCATATAGGGCCATACCACATTCACCGGAAAACTGAGGCTGGACTCACCGCGCATGATCTCCACCAACGTCCCCGCCGCCAACCGATCGCGTACCAGCCACTCCGGCAGCCAGGCAATACCGGCACCGGCGGAAACGGCATCGACGATCCCCTGCATGTCATCCATCATCATCTTGGCCGGTGGCCTGAACGATTGCAGCTCGCCGTTTTCGCCGCGAAGTTGCCAGGGCAACACCGCCCCCGCGTGCAGATACCCCACCGCCTGATGTCGGCTTAACGCGTCCACCGTGCTCGGTTCTCCGCTGCGCCGCAGGTAGTCGGGCGAAGCGCACAGGAGCATGCCGTGTTCACCCAGGCGCCGGGCAACCAGACTGCCGCTGTCCGCCAGCTCGCCGATGCGTACCGCCAGATCGAACCCCTCGTCGACCAGATCGATCCTGCGATCGCTGAACGAGATTTCCAGCGTCAACAACGGATGCTCATTCGCCAGCGCCGTCAGCAAGGGGGCGATGCACAGGTGGCCGAACAACACCGGCACCGAGACCCTGAGCCGGCCGCTGACCTGCATCTTGCCGCTGTCCAGCTGATTTTCCGCCGCCTGTATGTTCGCCAACGCCTGCCGGCAGTGCTCGTAGTAAAGCGCCCCTTCATCCGTCAGGCTCAGGCTGCGCGTAGTGCGCATAAACAACATCACGCCGAGCCGCGCCTCCAGCCGCGACACGATTTTGCTGACCGCGGAGCGCGTCAGATGCAGTTTATCTGCGGCGGCGGCAAAACTGCCGCCTTCCGCCACGGCGACAAAAGCCGGCAGCGCGCTGAGATCGCTTTTCATTTTACCGTTTCCAAATTGGAATCAATTAAGTGAAAACCTATCACCACTGGTGAACATCAAGCAATGATAACCTGCAGTCATTCCGGAATTCCCGGTGAAAACCACAGATGATCGTCAGAGGACAACCACATGAAAAAAATACTGGTGCTCAAATCCAGCATTATGGGAAACGACTCGCAGACCAATAACCTGATTGACCGCTATCTGGCGGAACGTCGGGCCAAAGGGCACGAAGATAAGATCGTCGAGCACGATCTGACGGCGTTGGATCTGCCGGTATTGGACGGCGAGCTGTTCAGTGCGCTGCGCGGCGCGGAAAACACCAGTCCACGCGCGCAAGCGGCGGTGGCGCTGTCCGATCGGCTGATTGCCGAACTGAAAGGGAGCGATCTGCTGCTGATCGGGGCGCCAATGTACAACCTCAACGTACCGACCCAGCTGAAAAACTGGTTCGATCTGGTGGCCCGCGCCCGGGTAACGTTCAACTATACCGCCACCTACCCGGTCGGGTTGGTCGAGGGCGTCAATGCGCTGGTATTCAGCTCACGCGGCGGCGTACATGCCGGCCAGCCGACCGACGCCGTGACGCCCTACCTGCGGTCGGTGCTGGGGCTGATGGGGATCGGCGACGTGCAATTTATCTATGCCGAAGGGCTGGATATGAAACCGCACGGCCTCGCGCAGGGACTGGCGAACGCCCACGAACGGATTGCGGAATTGGCGGACTGAGGCCTTTTCGATGTTGCTGACTCTGTTTGTCATCGGCCCTTTTGCCCTCCTGTTAGCCGTCGAGATCCGTCGCTTTTGGCGACGGACCCGGCTCTGACAGGCGGCACAGGCCGAACGTCACACCGGCATATTCATAATATCTTGGTAGGCCGCCACCAGCTTGTTGCGCACCTGCACGCCCAGTTGCAAAGAGACCGACGATTTCTGCAGATCGACCATCACATCGTTCAGGCTGATGCCCGGCACGCCCAGTTCAAAATCCTGCGCCTGCTTGCGCGCCGTTTGCTGGGTCTCGCTGATCTTGCCGAGCGCCGCGGTCAGTTCGCTGGCGAAGCTGACGCCCTGTGGCACCGCATTCTGCCCCATTTTGCCGGCCTGAACCGCCATGGTCTGCATCTGCTGCAGTACCCCTTCAATGCCCTGAATCGCCATCTGATCCTCAATCATCTCGTCTCGCCGGGTGACGTTTCACCCTGCACTTCTCCAATGATGCACACCCTAGCACAGCGTTTTCAGAGCTAAAGCGGCTAATTAACTGCAAAAAACCCGGCTTATCGGGCAATCAGAATCGTCTGATAAGGCGAATAATGGCCTGCCCAGAAATGGGAGCGCCGCTATTTAGAAGATATGTGTATCAGGGAGTCTGTTTTGTCACACAACGCTAACCATACCGTTCATCAGCCTGGCAGGGAGCTGCTCAGCGGCCCGTACGGGATCGTGAGCGCCATTGAAGGACGAGACCTAAAATGAGTGCTTCGATAACCGCCGGCGAAAGCCGCGACAACGGCCTGCAGGCCATCTGGAATCGTCTGCGCGCCAACCCGAAAATTCCGTTGCTGGTCGCCGCTTCCGCCGCGATCGCGATCGTCGTCGCGCTGCTGTTGTGGGTGAAAAGTCCCGACTACCGCGTGCTGTACAGCAATCTGAACGACCGCGACGGTGGCGCCATCGTCACCCAGCTGACGCAGATGAATATCCCTTACCGCTTTGCCGAGAATGGCGCAGCGCTGCTGATCCCGGCGGAAAAGGTGCATGAAACCCGCCTGCGCCTGGCGCAGCAAGGGCTGCCGAAAGGCGGCGCCGTCGGTTTCGAACTGCTGGATCAGGAAAAATTCGGCATCAGCCAGTTCAGCGAGCAGATCAACTATCAGCGTGCCCTCGAGGGCGAGCTGTCGCGCACTATCGAATCGCTGGGGCCGGTACAAAACGCCCGCGTTCACCTGGCGCTGCCTAAACCTTCGCTGTTCGTGCGCGAACAAAAATCCCCTTCCGCGTCGGTAACGCTGACCCTGCAACCCGGACGTGCGCTGGACGATGGCCAGATCAACGCCATCGTTTATATGGTGTCGAGCAGCGTCGCCGGCCTGCCGCCGGGCAATGTGACCGTGGTCGATCAGGCTGGCCGTCTGCTGACGCAGTCCGACGGCACCGGGCGCGATCTCAACGCCTCGCAGCTGAAATACGCCAACGAAGTGGAAAACGGCTTCCAGCGCCGCATCGAAGCGATCCTCGCCCCGGTGGTCGGCAGCGCCAACGTGCGCGCGCAGGTCACGGCGCAAATCGACTTCGCCACTCGCGAACAAACCGATGAACAGTACCAACCTAATCAACAGCCTGACAAAGCCGCTATCCGCTCTCAGCAAACCAGCCTGAGCGAGCAGATCGGCGGGCCACAGGTAGGCGGCGTGCCGGGCGCACTGTCCAATCAGCCAAGCGCGCCGGCCACGGCACCGATTGAGACCGCCAAGCCGGCCACCACCGCAGGCAACAATGCCAACGCCAACGCCACCGCGCAAAACGCCGCGACCACCCGCAGCGCGGCGGCCAGCGGCGTACCGCAAAATACCCGTCGCGACGCGACCACCAACTACGAGCTCGACCGCACCATTCGCCATACCCAGCAAAAAGCCGGCACCGTGCAGCGTTTGTCGGTCGCCGTGGTCGTCAACTATCTGGGCACCGATAAAGACGGCAAACCGCAGCCGATGAGCAAAGAGCAGCTGGCGCAGATCGAAGCGCTGGTGCGTGAAGCGATGGGCTACTCCAGCAGCCGTGGCGATACCCTGAACGTGGTCAACACGCCGTTTACCGACAGTCAGGTGACCGGTGGCGAACTGCCGTTCTGGCAAAGCCAGTCGTTTATCGATCGTCTGATAGACGCGGGCCGCTATCTGCTGGTGCTGCTGGTGGCCTGGCTGCTGTGGCGCAAACTGGTGCGGCCGCAGCTGCAACAGCGCCAGGCGGCGCAACAGGCCGCCGCCGCCGCCGCCAACGCCCCTGCCGCCAAACCGGTCGACAGCAGCAAACCGAGCAACGAGGAGCTGGCGCAGCGTCGTAAATCGCAGCAGCGCGTCAGCGCAGAAGTCCAGAGCCAGCGGATCCGCGATCTGGCTGACAAAGACCCACGCGTGGTCGCTCTGGTAATCCGCCAATGGATGAGTAACGAGATATGAGCCTGACCGGAACCGACAAAAGCGCCATCCTGCTGATGACGCTGGGTGAAGATCGCGCGGCGGAGGTGTTCAAACACCTCTCCTCGCGCGAAGTACAGCTGCTGAGCGGCACCATGGCCGGCATGAGCCAGGTTTCGCACAAACAGCTCGGCGAAATACTGACCGAGTTTGAAGACGACGCCGAGCAATACGCGGCGCTGAGCGTCAACGCCAGCGACTACCTGCGTTCGGTGCTGGTCAAAGCGCTGGGCGAAGAGCGCGCCGCCAGCCTGCTGGAAGACATTCTCGAATCGCGCGAGACCACCACCGGCATGGAAACGCTCAACTTTATGGAGCCGCAGAGCGCTGCCGATCTGATCCGCGACGAACACCCGCAGATCATCGCCACCATTCTGGTGCACCTCAAACGCGGCCAGGCGGCAGATATCCTGGCCCTGTTCGACGAACGCCTGCGCAACGACGTGATGCTGCGTATCGCCACCTTCGGCGGCGTACAGCCGGCGGCGTTGGCGGAGTTGACCGAAGTGCTGAACAACCTGCTCGACGGCCAGAACCTCAAGCGCAGCAAAATGGGCGGGGTGCGCACCGCCGCCGAGATCATCAACCTGATGAAAACCCAGCAGGAAGAAGCGGTCATCGACGCGATGCGCGAATACGACGGCGAGCTGGCGCAGAAGATCATCGACGAGATGTTCCTGTTCGAAAACCTGGTGGAGGTCGACGATCGCAGTATCCAACGCCTGCTGCAGGAAGTGGAAGGCGAGTCGCTGCTGATTGCGTTGAAAGGCGCCGAGCAGCCGCTGCGCGAGAAGTTCCTCAAGAACATGTCGCAACGCGCCGCCGACATCCTGCGCGACGATCTGGCCAACCGTGGGCCGGTGCGCATGTCGCAGGTGGAGAACGAGCAGAAAGCCATTCTGCTGGTGGTAAGACGCCTGGCGGAAAGCGGCGAAATGATCATCGGCGGCGGCGAGGACACCTATGTCTGATCGCATTAACACCCTGCCCTGGCAGCCCTGGTCGCTCAACGATTTGGGCGAACAGAAACCGGCTGTCGAACTGCCGCAGTTGCCGGATCTCGAACTTGACGATCCGTCGCCGGACGCACAGGCCGAATTGCAGCAGCAGTTGGCGACGCTGCGCCTGCAGGCGGAGCAACAGGGCCAGCAGTTGGGCTATGCCGACGGCCAGCAAAAAGGCTATGAGGCCGGTTTTCAGTCCGGACTGGAGGAAGGCCGCCAGCAAGGGCTGCTGGAAGCGCAACAGCAGCAGCAGCCGCTGACTGCCCACTGGCAGCAGCTGGTCACCGAATTTCAGCACACGCTGGACGCGCTCGACAGCGTGATCGCTTCGCGGCTGATGCAGCTGGCACTGACCGCCGCCAAACAGGTGCTGGGCCAGCCTCCGGTATGCGACGGCACCGCCCTGCTGGCGCAGATCCAACAGCTGATCCAGCAGGAACCGATGTTCAACGGCAAGCCGCAGCTGCGGGTGCACCCGGACGACTACCCGCGCGTCGAGCAGCAGCTGGGGGTCACCCTCAGCCTGCACGGCTGGCGCCTGCTGGCGGACGGCGAGCTGCACCCGGGCGGCTGCAAGGTCAGCGCCGAGGAAGGCGATCTCGACGCCAGTCTGGCAACGCGCTGGCATGAACTGTGCCGCCTGGCGGCACCGGGAGAAGTCTGATGACCGCGCGTCTCGGCCGCTGGCTGAGCTCTCTGGATACGCTGGAAAAACGCATCGCGCGCGCGCCGACGGTGCGCCGCTACGGTCGCCTGACCCGTGCGACCGGGCTGGTGCTGGAGGCTACCGGCCTGCAGCTGCCGCTCGGCGCGACCTGCCTCATCGAACGGCACGACGCCGGTGAGGTGCAGGAAGTGGAAAGCGAAGTGGTCGGCTTCAACGGCCAGCGGCTGTTCCTGATGCCGCTGGAAGAAGTGGAAGGCATCGTGCCGGGCGCGCGGGTTTACGCCCGCATCGCACCGGAAGGCCAAAGCGCCGGCAAACAGCTGCCGCTCGGCCCCGCGCTGTTGGGGCGTGTGCTGGACGGCAGCGCCAAACCGCTCGACGGCCTGCCTTCACCGGAAACCGGTTACCGCGCGCCGCTGATCACCGCGCCGTTCAACCCCTTGCAGCGCACGCCGATCGAGCAGGTGCTGGACGTGGGGGTGCGCACCATCAACGGCCTGCTGACCGTCGGCCGCGGCCAGCGTATGGGCCTGTTCGCCGGCTCCGGCGTCGGCAAGAGCGTGCTGCTCGGCATGATGGCCCGTTATACCCAGGCGGATGTGATCGTCGTTGGCCTGATCGGCGAGCGTGGCCGCGAGGTCAAAGACTTTATCGAGAACATTCTCGGCGCCGAAGGCCGGGCGCGCTCGGTGGTGATCGCCGCGCCGGCGGACGTGTCGCCGCTGCTGCGCATGCAGGGGGCGGCCTACGCCACCCGCATCGCCGAAGATTTCCGCGATCGCGGGCAGCATGTGTTGCTGATCATGGATTCCCTCACCCGCTACGCCATGGCGCAGCGTGAGATCGCCCTGGCCATCGGCGAGCCGCCGGCGACCAAAGGCTATCCGCCGTCGGTCTTCGCCAAGCTGCCTGCGCTGGTGGAACGCGCGGGCAACGGCATCAGCGGCGGCGGTTCCATCACCGCCTTCTACACCGTGTTGACCGAAGGGGACGATCAGCAAGACCCGATCGCCGACTCGGCGCGCGCAATTCTCGATGGCCACGTGGTGCTGTCCCGGCGCCTGGCGGAAGCCGGTCACTACCCGGCGATCGACATCGAAGCGTCAATCAGCCGCGCCATGACGTCGCTGATCGACGAAGAGCATTACCGCCGGGTGCGCACCTTCAAACAGATGCTGGCCAGCTATCAGCGCAACCGCGATCTGATCAGCGTCGGCGCCTACGCGGCGGGCAGCGATCCGTTGCTGGACAAAGCGATGACGCTGTATCCGCAGATGGAAGCTTACCTGCAACAGGGCATCTTTGAACGCAGCGGCTATGATGAAGCCTGTCAACAGCTGCAGCAGTTGATTGTTTAACGTCACCAGAGGCGCACAGCGATGAAATCACAATCCCCCCTGATTACCCTGCGAGATCTGGCGCAGGATGCGGTGGAACAGGCCGCGCAACAGCTGGGCCAGGTACGGCAGGCGCAGCAGGCGGCAGAGCAGCAGCTGTCGATGCTGCTCAACTATCAGGACGAATACCGCCAGAAGCTGAATCATACGCTCTGCGACGGCATGGACAGCTCACGCTGGCAAAACTACCAGCAGTTTATCGGCACGCTGGAACAGGCCATCGACCAACACCGCCAGCAGCTGCTGCAGTGGGGGCAGAAAGTGGATCATGCGGTGAAGCAATGGCAAGACAAACAACAGCGGCTGAACGCTTTCGAGACCCTGCATACCCGCGCTCTGACGGCGGAGCAGCAGCAGGAGAACAAACGGGATCAAAAACTGATGGATGAGTTCGCTCAACGCAGTGCACAAAGGAATATCAACCCATGAATCTGAACGCCCTGCCCGGCCTGGCCTTACCCGGCGACGCCGGCGGCCTGGCCGAACTGACGTCGGCGCTGGATGAGAGCCAGCTGTCGTCCGCTTTCGCCCAGCTGCTCGGCGCCCGTTTCGCGCCCGCCGCCGACGGCAAACAGCCGCCGGTCGCGCTGAGCGCGGACGAAGAACGCGCCCCGGCCCTGAGCCGCAACCAGCTCAATCAACTGCTGGCCACTTTCGGCGAGCGCGGCGGCCTGCTGCCGGGCCAGACGGCCTCAGCCGACGCGCTTTCACCTGAGGGCGCCGAGGACGAAGCGCCCGCCGCCGGCGACAAACCGGCGCAGCCGCCGATCGCCGCCGCCAAAGAACTGGATGCCGCAACGCTGCAGGCGCTGTACGCCATGCTGCCGGCCGCGATCGTCGCCCAGGCGCAACCGGCCGAAGGCCAACGTTCGCTGCCGGTGGATAGCGCTGACGAAGCGACTGCGCTGCAGCCCGGCAATGGCCTGCTGAACATCGCGGCGGCCGGTGATAAAACCGCCGCGCGTTCCTCGGCATCCCCCGCTCCCTCGCTAACAGGGGCGAAAACGTCGGCTACCGACGGCGATAATGCCAAGGCGGCGCTCCCGCAACCGACCAACGGCGAACGGGCAAGCACCGCACAGCCGCTGCCGGCGAGCGATGCGCAGCAGCCACCGACGCTCAACCACGCCGTCGCCCTGGCCGCCGCCAGCCCAACGCAAACGGCCGCTCCTGCCAGCGCACTGATGACCGCACCGCCTGCGCCGCAGCTCCACGCGCAGCTGGGCAGCCCGGAGTGGCAGCAGGCGTTGAACCAACAGGTGCTGATGTTCCACCGCAACGGCCAGCAGAGCGCCGAGCTGCGCCTGCACCCGCAGGAACTGGGCGCCCTGCAGATCACGCTGAAACTGGACGATCAGCAGGCGCAGCTGCACATCGCCTCCGCTCACGGTCAGGTGCGTGCGGCGGTGGAAGCGGCGATGCCGCAGCTGCGGCACGCGCTGGCGGAGAGCGGTATCAACCTGGGGCAGAGCAGCGTGGGCGGCGAGTCCACTCCGCAATGGCAGCAGCAGGCGCAACAGCAGGCTTCCAACGGCCAGGGGCGTTCCAGCTATGCTGAACATCATGGCGGTGACGGCGCAGCCGCCGAGGGCGTCAGCGCACCGGCGGCGCTGCAGCGTATGGCCAGCGCGGTCAACGGCGTCGATATTTTCGCCTAAGCCGCCGCAAACGCCCAAGCTGGCACCCATTTGCGCGTCTATTCAGGCTATTGCACGCCGCAATAGACGCGATAATACCTTTACATGTCATGCGTGCGGCCTTGCCGCGCGCTATGCCCGCCGCCTCGCCGGCCGCGGGTGGAACAACAGGAATTAGATTTCGCTATGTCTCAGAACTCCCTTCCGGCAGCACCGAAACGCCCCCTTCTGGTCATCCTGCTGGTCTTGATCAGCGTCGTCGCCTGTGGCGCCGCGGGCTACAGCTGGTGGCTGCTGCAACAGCATAAAAACGGCGCCGAACCGGCCGCCGCCAAACAGCAACCGCCGGCCGCGCCGGTGTTCATGCCGCTCGACACCTTTACCGTCAACCTGGTGACGCCGGACAACAACCCGGATCGCGTGCTGTACATCGGCCTCACGCTGCGTCTGCCGGACGAAAGTACCCGCCGCCAGCTGAACGATTTTCTGCCGGAAGTGCGCAGCCGTCTGCTGATGCTGCTCTCCCGTCAGGAAGCGAGCCAGCTGGCCAATGAACAAGGGAAGCAACAGTTGGTGGCGCAGATTAAGGACGTGCTCAGCCCGCCGCTGGTTAAGGGACAACCGAAGCAGGTGGTCAGCGACGTGCTGTTCACCGCCTTCATACTGCGGTAATCACTATGGGCGATAGCATTCTTTCACAGGCAGAGATCGACGCCTTGCTCAACGGCGACAGCGCGGGTGATGAACCCGAAGCGATAGTCGGCAAAGAGAGCGAGGTCAAGCCTTACGATCCGAACACCCAGCGCCGCGTGGTGCGCGAGCGTCTGCACGCGCTGGAAATCATCAACGAACGTTTTGCCCGGCAGTTCCGCATGGGGTTGTTCAACCTGCTGCGCCGCAGCCCGGACATTACCGTCGGCCCGATCAAAATCCAGCCGTATCACGAGTTCGCCCGCAACCTGCCGGTGCCGACCAACCTGAACCTGGTGCATCTGAACCCGCTGCGCGGCACCGCCCTGTTCGTGTTCGCGCCGAGCCTGGTGTTCATCGCCGTCGATAACCTGTTCGGCGGCGACGGCCGCTTCCCGACCAAGGTCGAAGGCCGCGAGTTCACCCCGACCGAACAGCGGGTGATCAAGCGCATGCTGCGCCTGGCGCTGGACGCCTACGGCGACGCCTGGAGCGCCATCTACAAGATCGACGTAGAGTACGTGCGCGCCGAAATGCAGGTGAAGTTCACCAACATCACCACCTCGCCGAACGACATCGTGGTCACCACGCCGTTCCAGGTGGAGATCGGCGCGCTGACCGGCGAGTTCAACATCTGCATTCCGTTCGCGATGATCGAACCGCTGCGCGAGCTGTTGACCAACCCGCCGCTGGAAAATTCGCGGCAGGAAGACAGCCACTGGCGCGAAACCCTGGTGAAGCAGGTGCAACACTCCGAACTGGAGCTTATCGCCAACTTCGTCGATATCCCGATGCGGCTGTCGAAAGTCCTGAAGCTGCAGCCGGGCGATGTATTACCGATAGACAAGCCGGAACGCCTGATCGCCCATGTGGACGGCGTACCGGTTCTGACCAGCCAATACGGCACGTTGAACGGGCAATATGCCCTGCGTGTTGAACATTTGATTAACCCTATTTTGAATGCTCTGAGTGAGGAACAGCCCAATGAGTGATCCTAAGCAACCGTCTGGCGAAGGAAAGGAATCCGTAGACGATCTGTGGGCTGATGCGTTTAACGAGCAGCAGTCGACAGAGAAATCCGGCGCGAGCACCGAAGGGGTGTTCAAGTCGCTGGAAGCTCAGGATGCGCTCGGCAGCCTGCAGGATATCGACCTGATCCTGGATATTCCGGTCAAGCTGACCGTGGAACTGGGGCGCACCAAGATGACCATCAAAGAGCTGCTGCGCCTGTCGCAAGGCTCGGTGGTGGCGCTGGACGGCCTGGCCGGCGAGCCGCTGGACATCCTGATCAACGGTTACCTGATCGCACAAGGTGAAGTGGTGGTGGTGGCCGACAAGTTCGGCGTGCGCATCACCGACATCATCACCCCGTCCGAACGCATGCGTCGACTGAGCCGCTGATGACCGTCGCGGCGCCCGTTACCGTCCAAAGTACCCAACAACCCGCCGCGCCGGCCTTGCCGGCCGGTTCGGTGTTGATGCAGGTCAGCAGCGCGCTCGGCGGCATTCTGCTGCTGATCCTGCTGGCCGGTTGGCTGTTCCGCCGGCTGGGCTTCGCCCCGCAGGCGCGCAACAACAAGCTGCTCAACCTGCGCGCCAGTTGCCAGGTCGGGCAGCGCGAGCGCGTGGTGGTGGTGGAAGTCGACGATACCTTGCTGGTACTGGGCGTCACCGCCCAGCAGATCACCCCGCTGCACACCCTGCCTGCCCCGCCGAAAGACGAGGGTGCGGCCGATGCGGCGACGCCGGCGGACTTCCGCCAACTGATGCAAAAAGTTCTGAAACGCCCGGAAAAATCGGCATGACCTCGACTCTTCATACCCTCGTCCGCCGTCCGGCGGTTTGGCTCCCTGCCGCCCTGCTGTTCATCAGCCCGGCGGCTTTGGCGCAACTGCCGGGGCTGATCAGTCAGCCGCTGGCCAACGGCGGCCAAAGCTGGTCGCTGCCGGTGCAGACGCTGGTGCTGTTGACCTCGCTGACCTTCCTGCCCGCCATGCTGCTGATGATGACCAGCTTTACCCGCATCATCATCGTACTCGGGCTGCTGCGCAACGCGCTGGGCACCCCGTCGGCGCCACCGAATCAGGTGATGCTGGGGCTGGCATTGTTCCTGACCTTCTTCATCATGTCGCCGGTGTTCGACAAGGTCTATCAGGACGCCTACCTGCCGTTCAGCCAGGACAAGATCGGGCTGGAGGTCGCGCTGGATAAAGGCGCGCAGCCGCTGCGCGAATTCATGCTGCGCCAAACGCGCGAAACCGATCTCGCGCTGTACGCCAGGCTGGCCAATCAGCCGCCGCTGGCCGGCCCGGAAGCGGTGCCGATGCGCATCCTGCTGCCCGCCTACGTCACCAGCGAACTGAAAACTGCCTTCCAGATCGGCTTTACGGTGTTCATTCCGTTCCTGATTATCGACCTGGTGGTCGCCAGCGTGCTGATGGCGCTGGGGATGATGATGGTGCCGCCGGCCACCATCTCGCTGCCGTTCAAGCTGATGCTGTTCGTGCTGGTCGATGGCTGGCAGCTGCTGCTCGGCTCGCTGGCGCAGAGCTTCTATTCGTAACCCCCGATCGGAGAACGCGAGATGACACCTGAATCGGTTATGGCGCTCGGCACCGAGGCGATGAAAGTGGCGCTGGCGCTGGCCGCGCCGCTGCTGCTGGCGGCGCTGATCAGCGGCCTGGTGGTCAGCCTGCTGCAGGCCGCCACCCAGATCAACGAAATGACGCTGTCGTTCATCCCCAAAATTCTGGCGGTGGTGGCCACCATCATCATCGCCGGCCCCTGGATGTTGAACCTGCTGCTGGACTACATGCGCACCCTGTTCAGCAACCTGCCCACCCTGATCGGCTAACCGTGCTCACCTTCGACAGCGCCCAGCTCACCGTCTGGCTCAGCCACTATTTTTGGCCGCTGCTGCGCATTCTGGCGCTGATAAGCACCGCGCCGATATTCAGCGAAAAGCAAATCAGCAAAAAGGTCAAAATCGGCCTTGGCGGGCTGATCGTCATCCTGATCGCGCCGACGCTGCCCGCCAGCAATATCCCGATCTTCTCCGCCGCCGGCCTGTGGCTGGCGATTCAACAGATTCTGATCGGCGTGGCGCTGGGATTGACCATGCAGTTCGCCTTCGCGGCGGTGCGCCTGGCGGGCGAAGTGATCGGCATGCAGATGGGCCTGTCGTTCGCCACCTTCTTCGATCCCAGCGGCGGCCCGAACATGCCGGTGCTGGCGCGCCTGCTCAACCTGCTGGCGATGCTGCTGTTCCTCAGCTTCGACGGCCATCTGTGGCTGATTTCGCTGCTGGCGGACAGCTTCCACACCCTGCCTATCCAGACGCAGCCGCTGAACGGCAACGGTTTCCTGGTGCTGACCCAGGTCGGCTCGCTGATCTTCATCAACGGCATGATGCTGGCGCTGCCGCTGATCTGCCTGCTGTTAACGCTGAACATGGCGCTCGGCTTGCTCAACCGCATGACGCCGCAACTGTCGGTCTTCGTGATCGGCTTCCCGGTCACCATGACCTTCGGCATCATGACGCTGGGCATGATGATGCCGATGTTGGCCCCGTTCTGCGAGCATCTGTTCGGTGAAATCTTCGATCGGCTGGCGGCGGTGATCGGCGGCATGACCTTCTAAGCCCCTGCGCAGCCCCTTCCTTCCCCCCGTTTTCGCCTGAGACAAAATGGCAATAAAAACGCTTTCTTGGGACAAAAGCCTGAGAAACGCCTTTTATCCGGATTAAGGTTCAAATGTCTCCGGTGGCTTGAATAAATAAAACCCCGACCTAGAATAGACCCGGCAACAAAAAAATATCGCCTTGCACCTCCTTATTTTTCGCAGCGATAAAGTACGTTTATCTCGAGTAAAAAATAAGAATAACGCAGTCACGCATTGTTAAATGCGCGACAGATAACTTACACCCAGAATAAATGCGTCCGGCAGCCTGCCGGCTGCAGGGCGCAGCATCGACCTTTGCTAACCACAGGAGCGAGATCATGATTAAAGCGAAAAGCAACCGCAAAGCACGCCGGTTATTCGGTTTGACCCACTGGAAAAGCAACAAATTTAGAGTTTCTTTTACCGAGACGGCCGACGGCGGAAAATGGAAGGTAGAGAAGAAAAAGAAATAGCACCGCTATTTATCGTCAGGGAAATAATATCCATCGCGATTTTTCCGCCACTGATTTCAATAATGCCGTTGCGCATTAAACAGGGGTGACAATCGTATTATTTCTTCCCTGATGAAAAAAAGGCGCGTCACTCAGTCAGTAGTGGGAGAACGAGTGACGCGCCAAACGAGTGCGCCCGGTTTCAAGAAGCCTCCCTCCCCGCGGGGCGGAGAAGGCGTTTTCTAAGCGCACTAAAGGGAAACCCGTCGCGGTCAGGCAACGGGGTCTTGCTCTTAACGATTCATCTGGAACAGCGACATGCCCTGCATATCGCTGAAGGTTTTATATGACGCCTGCAGCGCCGCCTGCTGCATGAAATAAGACGAGATAGACTCGGCCAGGTCGGCATCCGTCAACGCGCTCATCTGGATCTGGTTGGTCATGTCGCGCTCTTTACCGATGCCGTCCAGCTGATCCATCTCCTGCAGCTGGCTGCCCAACTCGGCGCGCACGCTCAGCACGTTGTTGTAAGAGTTGTCCAGGCCGCGGTTGGCTTTCGCCAGCGCATCGTTCACCTGCTGCTTGGTGGCCTCATCGGCGCCCTGCAGCGGCGTTTTCAGCGCGTTCAGCGCGATATCGATACTCTCGAACACGTTGCTGACCGGCGCGCTGCCGTCCGGCTCAGGCTTCGGGTTGCTGGTCAACGACATGAACACCGCGTTGCCGGTATGGCCGATGGTCATGGTGCGGTTGGCGTCCACTTTCTGCTGAACCGTCTTGTCGCCGCCCTGATAGCTGACGGTGCCGCCGTTGTCGACGAACGGCGCCTTGTCGTTCACGTATCCGCCGAACATATAGCGGCCGTTGCCGTCGGTGCTGTTGGCCTGGTTCAGCAGCTGATCTTTCAGCCCCTGCAGCTGGGTGGCCAGCGACTGGCGGTCGTTATCGCTTTCGGTGCCGCCGGCGCTGACGATCAGCGACTTCATGTCCGCGATGGTGGACGTCGCGCCGGCCAAGACCGTTTCTTCCATCGACACGCTTTGGCGAGCGAAAGTCCGCGCCAGCGTGTATTGGCTGTTTTCCGCCTGCGACTGCGACAACATCACCGCGCGCGACGCCGCCAGCGGATCGTCGGACGGGTTGATCACCCGCTTGCCGGTAGCAAGCTGCTCGGCGGCCTTCATGAACAGCGACTGGTTGCCCGTGATGCCGTTCATGTTCTGTTGGTACATCATGCTGGTGCTCATGCGCATGCTGTGGGTTCCTTACTCTGAGCGACCGGCGCCGTTATCGGCGCCGGTTAACAATGAAATCAACGAATGTTCAGCAGCGCATCGAACAGCGAGCTGGCGGTCTGAATCACCTGCGCGTTGGCCATGTAGTACTGCTGGAAACGCAGCAGCTCGCCGTACTCTTCGTCAAGGTTAACGCCGGACATCGACTGCTGTTGCTCGCCCAGCTGCTTCACGATCTTGGCCTGCGAAGTGGCGACAGCCTTGGCGGCAGCGGTCTGGTTACCGACGCCGCTGACGATGCCAGCATAAGCGCCGCTCAGGGTCGCCTTGCCGTCCACCAGGTTTTTGGTCTGCAGATCCAGCAGCTTCTTGGCGTTTTCGTTATCGCCTCGGCCGCTGTCATCTTTACCGGCGGCGGCGATCTTGGACGAATCGGTGATGGCCACTTTCAGGTTGCCCGCCACGTCGCTGACCGGCTTCACGGTGAAGCTGTCTTTAGCCTGCGCATTGCCGTCGATGCTCACTTCCAGCCCATCGAAGTTCAGCGTCGGTTTGCCATCGGCGCTGGTGCCCGGCGTGGCGTTGACTTTCACGTTGTCCGGCAGGCGGCTGACCTGCCAGTTGCTGCCGTCGAACTCGACGCGATAATCGTTGGCCTTCACCTTGCCGGTGTCGGTGTAAGCGACCGACAGCGACGCGTCGCCGGTGTTGCGGGTGTTATCCACCACCCGGCCGCCGCTGAAGCTGAAGAAGTCGCCGCCTGCGTCACCGTTCAGGTCGAAACCGGCGCGATGCTGCTGGTTGAAGCTGTCCGCCATCGCCAACGCCAACTGGCCCAGCTGATTGCGCACGCCGTCCAACGTCTCGCTGCGGAATTTCAGCACGCCGCTCAGGCTGCCGCTGGTGATCTGGCCTTCCGGCACTTCGCTGGCGCCATTGCCGCGGTTATAACCGATGGTCAGGCGGGAAGGATCGCTGCTGGAAGGCATCGCCTCCACCTGATAAGTGTTGCTGCCCTGCACCAGGGTCAAACCGTTGGCGAAGGAGACGGTATAAGCGTCGCCATCCTGCTGCGTGACCTGCACGCCCACCAGCTGATTCAACTCGGTAACCAACTGATCGCGCTGATCCAGCAACGCATTCGGCTCGCCGCCGGCGCTGCCGCGCAAACGGGTGATCTCGTCGTTCAGCTTGGCGATCTGTTGGCCGTAGCTGTTGATCTGCTGCGCCGTATCGCTGATCTGCTGATTGACGCCGTTGTCCATGTCGCGCAGGAATTTGTCGGTGTTGTTGAACTGGTTCACCAGGCCGTTGGCCTTGCCCAGCACCGTCTGGCGCGCGGCGTCGTCACCGGCGTTGCTCACCAGGTTCTGCAGGTTGGTGAAGAAATCCTGCATGTTGGTCGACAGCGGGTTGGTTTTGCTCGCCAGCAGGTTGTCTATCTGCGAAATCTTCTCGTAATAGGCGTTTTGCGCCCCGAAGGCGCTTTGCGCACCGCGCAGCTGGTTGGTGATGAACTGGTTGTACTCGCGGTTGACGCTGGTGACGGTCACGCCGTTGCCGATAAAGCCGCTCATGGTGGCCATGCCGCCGTTCTGCGCCAGGATCGCGGTCTGGCGGTTATAGCCCGCCACGTTGTAGTTGGAGATGTTGTTGCTGACGGTACTGAGCGCCACCTGAGCCGCATTCAGCCCGCTCATCGCGGTATTGATTAAGCTATTGGACATCGGGATTCCTTATGCTGCGGCGCCGGTGGCCCACAGGGTTCTAATTGAGCTGCTGAGCCTGTTCGCTCAGCCTGTCTCGGTTATCGGCAAAAATGAGAAGAACTTGAGGAAAAAAAGCGGCAATGCGGTCAGCATCCAGCCAGCCTTCATGACCGCCTACCCCCTCAATAATTGGCGTCGCAACAAGGCGACAAGCAAGGGCGTCCCCGGGAGCCTGGTTAAGCCAAGTGACCGGGGACGAGCTTGTGCAGTCAACGCCGCTGCGGCGTCAAGCCTGACGGGGATTTAGAACAAATCTTTCAAATCGTGGGTATACGCTTTGACCGCCTGTTCCCCTGCGTTCTTCATCTGCTGAATCACGCTGACCAGTTTGCTGGCGTACTGCGGGTCGGTGGCGTAGCCGGCGCGTTGCAACGCATGCGCCGCCTGCTCCGGGCTGCGCGCGGCGGCCACGTCGGCATAGCGCGGGTTGTTGGTCAGCAGCTTGACGTAATCGGCGATCGCCTCGACGTACGAGCCGTAGACGCGGAACTTCGCCTTCACCTTCTTCGCCGCGCCCTGTTCGAACTCGGTGGTGGTGATCTCCGTCACCGGCCCGTTCCAGCTGCCGCCGGCCTTGATGCCGAACAGGTTGTAGCTCGGCGTGCCGTCCGAGGTCGGGATCTCGCGCTGCCCCCAACCGGACTCCAGCGCCGCCTGCGCGACGATCAGCTGATGCGGAATGCCGCTCTGCTGGCTGGCGACCTTCGCCGGTATCGACAGGCGAGCGACGAAGTTGCCGTTGTTGAGCGACAGCGGCGCGGCGGCCGGCGGGGCTTTCGGCATCGCGCGGCGCACCATCTGCTCCAGCGCCTGGTTCGGCAGCGTTTGCAGCACCTCGTTGTCCAGCGCCATCGGCGACAGGCCCGCCGTTTCACTCGGCACAGTATTGGCGTTGCTCATCTGCTTGACCATCATGTCGGCCAGCCCCAGCCCTTTTTGCGACATCTGCTGGGCGATTTGCTGGTCGTACATCGAGGTATAGAGCCGCGTTTGATCGCTGCTCAATACCCCATCCTGCGGCAAGGCAGAGCGCATGCTTTTCAGCATCATCTGCACGAACATGCCTTCTACCTGCTGGGCCACCTGCTTGAGGTTGCCCTGCGGGTCGGCCGCCGCATCGCGCTTCAGACCGTTCAGCGCCTGGGCGTCATAGGCCGCGCCCGACATCGCCATCAGATCGCCGGCCATCAGATGATTTCCAGTTTGGCGCGCAGGCAGCCGGCGCTCTGCATCGCCTGCAGGATCGACATCAGATCGATCGGCGTGGCACCCAGCGCGTTCAGCGCGCGGATCACGTTGTTCAGGTTGGCGCTGGCGTTCACCTTCTGCAGCGATCCGCCCTGCTGTTGCACCGAGATCTGGGTGTTTGGCGTCACCACCGTCTGGCCGCCGCCGAACGGCGTCGTCGGTTGGCTGACGGTGTTCTGCCGATCGACCACCACCGACAGGTTGCCCTGGGCGACGGCGCAAGAGTCGAGGATCACATCGCGGTTCATCACCACCGAACCGGTGCGCGAGTTGATGATCACTTTGGCATCCATCGCCCCGACGTTGACGGTGATGTTTTGAATCTCCGCCAAGAAGCGCACCTGAGAGCTGTTGCCCTGCGGCACCAGCACCTGGATCGTGCGGGCGTCGAGCGGCGTCGCGGTGCCGCCGCCGCGTTGGCGGTTGATGGCGTCGCTGATCTGCTGCGCCAGCGTGAAATCTTCGTCGTTCAGCTGCAGGTTGAGAACGCCGCCGCTGCCGAAGGTGGTCGGCAGCTCGCGCTCGATGGTGGCGCCGTTGCTGATGCGCCCGCCCGCCAGCTGGTTGACCTGCACGCTGCTGCCGCCGGCCGCCGCACCCGCGCCGCCGACCAGCACGTTGCCCTGCGCCAGCGCATAAACCTGGTTATCCACGCCTTTGAGCGGCGTCATCAGCAGGGTGCCGCCACGCAGGCTCTTGGCGTTGCCCATCGAAGAAACCACCACGTCGATGTTCTGCCCGGCGCGCGAGAACGGCGGCAGTTTGGCGGTTACCATCACCGCCGCCACGTTTTTCAGCTGCATGTTGGTGCCCGGCGGCACGGTGATGCCCAGCTGCGACAGCATGTTGCTCAGGCTTTGGGTGGTAAACGGCGTCTGCATGGTCTGGTCGCCGGAGCCGTCCAGCCCCACCACCAGGCCGTAGCCGATCAGGGCGTTGTCTCGCACGCCCTGCACCGTCACCAGATCGCGGATGCGCTCCGCCGCCGCCGGCAAGCACACCAGCCCGACGCACAGCGCGATAAACCATTTTTTCAGCATCAGTCAATCCTTAGAACGGTGAAACATTTAAGAAGAAGCGCTGCAGCCAGCCCATGGTCTGCGCTTCGTTGATATAGCCATTGCCGACGTATTCGATACGTGCGTCCGCCACCTGCGTCGAGGTCACCGAGTTGTTGCCGCTGATGGTGCGCGGATTGACGACGCCGGAGAAGCGGATGAATTCCGTGCCCTGGTTGATGGCGATCTGCTTTTCCCCTACCACGTGCAGGTTGCCGTTGGCCAGCACCTGGTTGACCGTCACCGTAATGGTGCCGTTGAAGGTGTTGTTGGCGTTGGCACCGCCCTTGCCGCCGAAGGTGCTGTCGCCGGAAATATCCATATCGGCGCGCGCATTGCCCAACAGGCCGTCGAGGTAACGCGGCGAGGTGGCGACGCCGAACTTGCTGGCGCCGTTGCGGCTGGCGTTGGCGGAGGAGCTCTTGCTGGCGCTGACGTTTTCCTGCAGCACGATGGTCAGGGTGTCGCCGACGTTGCGCGGACGGCGGTCTTCGAACAGCGGCTGGTAGCCGTAGTTCATCGGCTGCACCGTCTGGAAGATCGAGCCGTTCGGCATCGGCGCACTGGCCGGCGCGGGCTGCGCCGTGGTCGCGCCGTCCACCAGCGGTTTGTGCGGGATATAGGCGCAGCCGCTCAGCGTCAGCATCACCATTCCCGCCAGCCAGCGTTGTCCCTGCCGCGGCAGGATTGCCATCGAATATGTGGTTACCACGGGTATCGCCTTTGTTTCACGAAAGAGAATGACGGGCGCGGCAAGCCGGGCCCGTCAATGACAGATTACAGTTGCGTCAGCTTTTGCAGCATCTGATCGGAGGTCGATACCGCTTTGCTGTTGATCTCGTAAGCGCGCTGAGTCTGGATCATGTTGACCAGCTCTTCCGCCACGTTGACGTTGGAAGTTTCCACGTAACCCTGATACAGCAGACCGGCGCCGTTCAGCCCCGGCGTGCTCTCGTTCGGCGCACCCGAGCTTTCGGTTTCCTGATACAGGTTCTCGCCCACGCTCTCCAGACCGCTGTCGTTGACGAACGTGGTCAGCGTCAGTTGGCCCACCTGCTGGGCGGCGGTTTGCCCCTGCTGGGTGACGCTGACGATGCCGTCGCGGCCGACGGTGATGGACAGCGCGTTCGCCGGAATGGTGATCGCCGGCTGCACCTGGAAACCGCTGGAGGTCACCAGCTGGCCGTTCTGATCGATCTGGAACGACCCGTCACGGGTATAGGCCTGAGTGCCGTCCGGCAGCATCACCTGGAAGAATCCCTGCCCCTTGATGGCGACGTCTTTGCTGTTGTTGGTCTGCGACAGGTTACCCTGGCTGTGCAGACGCTCGGTCGCCACCGGACGCACGCCGGTGCCGATCTGCAGGCCGGAAGGCAGCGTGGTCTGCTCGGAGGACTGCGCCCCCGGCTGACGCATGGTCTGGTACAGCAGATCTTCAAATACCGCACGCTGGCGTTTGAAGCCGTTGGTGCTGACGTTCGCCAGGTTGTTGGCGATCACGTCCATGTTGGTCTGCTGCGCGTCCAGACCGGTTTTGGCAATCCATAAGGATGGAATCATCGGTTATTTCCTTGCTGCTTAACTCATTGAGAGCAGTGAGTTGGCACGCTGTTCGTTTTCATCCACGCTGTGGATGACCTTCATTTGCATTTCAAAGCGGCGGGCGTTGGCGATCATGTCGACCATGGTTTCCACCGGCTTGACGTTGCTGCCTTCCAGCACGCCCGGCATCACCCGCACCAGCGGATCGTTTTGCAACTGATTGCCGCGCTGCTGTTGGGTTTCCGGCGTCAGGCGGAACAGCCCGTCGTCACCGCGCATCACTTCGCGCGCATCGGCTTTCACCAGCTTCAGGCGGCCGATCTGCGCGATGGTGTTCGGCGGATCGCCGGCGTTCAGCGCCGAAATGGTGCCGTCGGCCGCGATGGTGATCTCCGCCGACGGCGGCACCTCGATCGGGCCGCCGTCGCCCATCACCGGCAGCCCCTGCACCGTCAACTGCCCGGTGGAGGAGATCTGAATGTTGCCGTTGCGGGTATAGGCTTCACCGCCACCCGGCAGGCTCACCGCCAGGAAACCGTCCTGCTGCAGCGCCACGTCCAGCGGACGCGACGTGTAGTTCAGCGCCCCCTGGCTCATGTCGGCGCCCGGCGTCGACGCGGTCACCAAGGTGCGCGTCGCCATACTCGGCCCGTCGACCGGTACCGCGCGCAACGCGGCGAGCTGGGCGCGAAAGCCCGGCGTCGACGCATTGGCCAGGTTGTTGGCGGTGATGGACTGCTGTTCCAGCGTTTGGCGCGCCGCGCCCATCGCGGTATAAATCGCGTGATCCATGACTCGGCCCTATTAGCGCAGGCTAACCAGCGTCTGCAGGATGGAGTCCTGCGTCTTGATGGTCTGGGCGTTGGACTGGTAGTTACGCTGTGCGACGATCATGTTCACCAGCTCCTGGCTCAGATCGACGTTGGAAGACTCCAGCGCGCCGCTGGTCAGCTTACCGAAGCCGCCGCCGCCCGACAGACCGACGCGCGGCTGGCCGGATGCACCGGTTTCCTGCCACACGTTATCGCCCTGCGACGCCAGCCCTTCCGGGTTGGAGAAGTTGGCCATGACGATCTGGCCCAGCACCTGGGTCTGCTGGTTGGAGTAGATGCCCACGACGGTGCCGTCGTTGTTGATTTGGAAGTTGGTGTATTCACCGGCGGCATAGCCGTCCTGCGCCACTTTGCTCACCGAGTCGCTGCCCACGTTCTGCTGCATGCTGCCGGCGAAGCTCAGGGTGAAGTTTTGCGCCGGTGCGCCGTCTTTGGCGGTCATCGGGATCACCATGCTGAACTCGCCCGGCGCGCCGTTGGTGCTGGTGGTTTTCACCAGGTTGCCGCTGGTGCTGAACTCCATGGTGCCGGCGTTCACTGGCGCTGCGCTGCCGTCCTGGGTATAGACCTGCCACTTGTTGTCTTCCGTCTTCACGAAGTAGGCGTTGATGTTGTGCGCGTTACCCAGCGAGTCGTAGGCGGTGATGGTGTTGACGTAGTTGTAGCTGTCCTGTTTGGTCGGATCGAACGTCTTGTTCTCCGGCACTTTATGGGTGGACTTCAGGTTGGTTACCATCTCACCGGAGGTAGACGCCTTGGCGTTCATCATGCCTTCAGGAATGCTCAGCGGCACCGGGTTGGCACCCTGCTGGATGGTCGGCGGGGAACCGGCCGCCGGGTAACCGGTCAGCTGCAGGCCCTGCATGTTGGTCAGATTACGGTTCTCGTCCAGCTTGAACTGGCCGTTGCGGGTATAGAAGATACCGCCGTCTTTATCCTGCATGCGGAAGAAGCCGTTGCCGTTGATGGCCACATCCAGCGCACGGCTGGTGCCGGTGGTGGTGCCGCCCTTGAAGTTCTGGGTGATGCCGGACACTTTAACGCCCAGCCCAACCTGCGAACCGGCGAACATGTCGGCGAAGGACACGCTGCCGGATTTGAAACCCGCGGTCGCGGAGTTGGCGATGTTGTTACCGATCACGTCAAGGTTGGTTGCTGCCGCGTTCAAGCCGCTGACTGCCTGAGAAAAGGCCATGTTATTCTCCGAATAGTGGTCAGGCTATCGTCCGATTGAGCCTGATGCTTAGGGTTATAAGATCTGTCGCACGTCTTCCAGGGTGGCGTTGCCCGCCAGGCCGAGATCCAGCTTGGCGCCGTTGCCGTCGCGGATCACGCCGTTCACCAGCCCGAAGTGCAGGCTACGCGCCACCAACTGTTCACCGTTGCCTTTGGCGTTAATCGCCACTTTGTAGGCGCCGTCTGGCGCGGTGGAGCCGTCGTCCAGCGAACCGTCCCAGGTGAAGGCGTGTACGCCGGCGGTCAGGCCGCCGATTTCGATGGTGCGCACCACCTGCCCGCTGGCGTTGGTGATGGTGGCGGTCACCTGATCGGCGGCGCGCTCCAGTTCCACGCCGAACGGCGTGGTGCTGACCTTGCCATCCTTGCTGCCGACCAGAATGTTGTTGCCCGGCACCATCACGCCGTGACCGATCAGCGCCGTCGCCTGCAGCGACTGGTTGCTGTTGATCTGGCCGGAGATCGAGCCCAGCGTGGTGTTGAGTTTTTCGATGCCCTGAACGGTGTTGATCTGCGCCAGCTGCGAAGTCAGCTCGTTGTTCTGCATCGGATTGGTCGGATCCTGGTTTTTCAACTGCGCCACCAGCAGCGTCAGGAAGCTGTTGTGCAGATCCTGGCTGTTGGTATTTTTGCTGTTGTTACCGATGACGGTGTTGTCCAACGACTCGTTAGTGGTTGCGGCAATAGCCATGGGAACCTCCGGTTACTGACCCAGCGTCAGGGTTTTCATCATCATCGACTTGGTGGTGTTGAGCACCTCGACGTTGGCCTGGTAGCTGCGGGAAGCGGAGATGGTGTTGACCATTTCCCCCACTACGTCGACGTTCGGCATGCGCACGTAGCCCTTGGCGTCCGCCAGCGGGTTGCCCGGCTGGTACACCAGACGCTCGGGCGCCGGATCGTCCACCACCTGGGCGACGCGCACGCCGCCGGTCGGCTGCCCGGGCGCCGCCGCGACCTGGAACACCACCTGCTTGGCGCGGTAAGGCTCGCCGTCCGGGCCGGTCACGCTGTCGGCGTTGGCCATGTTGCTGGCGCTGACGTTCATGCGCTGGGATTGCGCCGATAACGCCGAGCCGGAGATATCAAAAATGTTCAGTAAAGACATGCGCCTTATCCTTGTTGCAGCACGGACATCATCCCTTTGATCTGCCCGTTGAGCAGCGTCAGGTCGGTCTGATATTTCAGGCTGTTATCGGCAAAGTTGGTGCGTTCGCGATCCATGTCCACCGTGTTGCCGTCCATCGACGGCTGGTCCGGTACCCGGTACAACAGATCGAGCTGCGGCGGCTGCAGGGTTTGCGCCGGGATGTGGCGCGCCGCCGTCAGGTTCAGCGACATGCCGTTGCCGTTGACGCGCCCTTGTTCCAGCACTTTGTTCAATTGGCTGGCGAAATCGATATCCCGCGCCTGATAACCCGGTGTGTCTGCGTTGGCGATGTTGGCGGCCAGAATTTCCTGCCGCTGGGCGCGCAAGTTCAGCGCCTCTTGGCCAAAGCGCAGAGCCGCGTCCAGTTTGTCGAGCATGCTCCCTCCGCGAGGTTAGAATTTGGAGTCGACAGGATAAACGTCCCCAGCGCCACCCTATCGCGGGAATAGACGCAAAATGGGGCGCTATTTATCTGCTTAGCCTGCGCGCGCTGCGGGTACACTTACGCGTATCCCGATGAAGCTTGAGAAGATGACGATGAAAGGTAAAATGCTGCTGCTTATCGGCCTGCTGTGCAGTCTGAACGCGCGCGCCGACGATCTGGCGACGCAAATCGAAAGCTTCATCAAAGGCAAGTTCACCGGCGAGCCGGTACAGGTGAAAGTGCGGGTGCGCACGCCGCCGGCCCAATGGCCCGCCTGCGAACTGCCCCAGCTGTCGCTGCCGCCCAACGCGCGGATCGGCGGCAACGTCAGCATTTCGGCGCGCTGTGGCCAGGAGCGGCGTTTTATCCAGACGCAGGTGCAGGTGTTCGGCCGCTATCTGGTTTCGGCGCGCGGCATCAGCGCCGGCAGCCGGTTGACCGCGGCGGATCTGGCGTTGAAGGAAGGCCGGCTCGATACCCTGCCGCCGCGCGCGCTGACCGAAGCGGGCAAAGCGTTAGGCGCCGTCAGCCTGCGCAATATCAGCCCCGGCCAACCGCTGACCCTCGCCATGCTGCGCCGAGCTTGGATTATCAAAGCCGGGCAACCGGTACAGGTCACCGCGCAGGGCGAAGGGTTCAACATCAGCGGTGCGGGCAAGGCGATGAACAACGCCGCCGCCGAAGACAGCGTGCGCGTGCGCATGGCGTCCGGGCAGATCGTCAGCGGCGTGGTCGGGGACGACGGCGCGATTCGCATTACGTTATAAAAAAGTAAAGGTTCCGCAAACCTTGCCGATAAGACAAATCAAGCAGCATTTTATTGGCCACCAGGGCCGCAAAACTTTCATTGCAGCGTCGTCGCCCCCGAGCGGTCACGGCGTAAACGGAGATGGACCATGAGTATCGATCGCACCCAGCGGTTACAGCCGGTTTCCACTGTGCAACCGCGTGAAACCCCGGCCGACAACCCGCTCCAACCGCGTAAGGCCGCCGTGGCCGAAACGGCCGTCAGCGGCACGCAGGTCAAACTGAGCGAGGCGCAGGCGCGCCTGATGCAGCCGGGCACCCAGGATATCGATATGGGCCGGGTCGAGGCCATCAAGCAGGCGATCCGCAACGGCGAACTGAAGATGGACGCCGGCAAAATCGCCGACGCGCTGCTGCAAGACGCGCAGAGCGACATTCAATGGATCGCCGGGCGCGACTGACGGCGCGGCGGCGAGTAGCGGTAAAGGATAAGTCATCACTATGGAAAACCTGGCACAACTGCTGGATAAACTGTTGGAAACGCTGCAGGCGCTCAATGGCGTGCTGGAGGAAGAGCACGACTTGCTGTGTTCCGGCCAGTTGCCCGGCGTGGCGCTGCAGCGCGTAACCGATGCCAAAAGCCAACTGCTGGCGACGGTCGCCTACCTCGAGCAACAGCGCCTGGGGCAGGAAAAAGCCTGCGGGCAACGCGCGCCCTACGCCAGCCATGCGCCCTTGGCCGATCGCTGGCAACGCGTTCAACTGCTGAGCCAAACGCTGCGCGAGAAGAATCAGCACAATGGCCTGTTGCTCAATCAGCAGATCGACCATAACGCTCAGGCGCTGGCGATCCTCAGCAAGAACAACAAATCGCTGTATGGCCCGGACGGCCAGTCGCACGCCGGCAGCCTGCTCGGCAGAAAAATCGGCGTCTAACCCCCCTGATTTCGCCCGGTGTGCGCACCACCGGGCGCGGGTTTACCCGGCTATGCGCGCCCTCTCGCATTTTCTTCTTATCGCTTTCTGAATTCCCTTAACGTTATGCGCCAGGCTGCGCAGAACGGATATTTGCCTGTTCCTCATCACTCCCTATTTCGTCATCTTAGCTCGGTCGTTAAACATCTTGATCTATACCCACTAAGGGTATATTTTCACACGGAGAGTGAATGACCGACATTTATCTCACAAAAGCCTTCCAGACATTTGCCGGCGACGAACGCATCAGTGACGCCACGATAGTGAAAGCGGCGCGAGAGATGCAAAATCAGTTGTACGACGCCAATCTCGGTGGTTGCGTTTACAAAAAACGCATCGCCCGGATGGGGAGTGGAAAACGGCGCGGGTATCGGGTATTAATCGCAACGGCAGATGAAGGCAGGATCTTTTTCATGTATGGCTTTGCCAAAAACGAAAGAGACAACATCAATCAGGATGAGTTAATTTCCTGGCGGCATTTGGCGGCGCTGTATCTGGATTATTCACCATTCAGACTGTATCAGCTGGTCAACTGCGGGGAATTAATAAGGTTACAACTATGAGCAAGATGCTGAAATCGATCCACCAGGAAGTTCAGGGCCTGCACCGCGCCGGTTTCGTCGACGACGTGACCATGCGCACCTTCGACATGCTGTGTCTGCGGCCGGTGAAACAGTTCGGGCCGGCCGAGATCCGCGCGCTGCGCGAACGGGAAAACGTCAGTCAGCCGGTGTTTGCGCTGTATCTCAACGTCAGTAAAAAGGCGGTACAAAAATGGGAGCGCGGCGAAGCGCAACCGAACTCCGCCGCAATGAAGCTGCTGTCACTGGTGGAACGCAACGGCCTGCAAATTCTGGCCTGATCCTACTGATAATTGACGATGACCTGATTGCCAATCACGCGCAGCGGCGGGTTCAGCCCGCCTTGCGACTGCACGTAATAGACAAAGCGCAATTCCGCATTGGCCGGTTCGCCCTGCAAACCGTTGCTGCTGCCGCTGCCGCCGCCGAGCGGAATGCAGCGGTTCACCGTACACAGCTGGGCCTGCAGCCCGACCGGCTCCGGCCCCAGTAAACGGTAGCGCCAGCTGACGCTGGTGATGCGCGCATTGGCATCCGGCAACGCGTTCGGCGGCCGCAAACCGGCGGACTCATCGCGCATGCCGCCCTGTTCCAACGTCACGCCCCCCCCTTCGGCCACCCAGGAACCGGACACCGCACCGGCGGTTAACGGCGCCAGCAAACACAACACGAACAGACAGCGTTTCATCAGGCGGCTCCAATGGTCGACGTCATGCGAATCTGGCGATCGTCGTTGATTTCGAGGTTGGACAACACCACGATCTGCGGCAGGCTGCGGCGCAGGAAGCGCGCCAGCAAGGCCCGCAGCGCATGGTTGACCAGCAGCACCGGCGGCGCGCTGAGCATCTCTTGCCGCTGCAGCGCCTGGCGCGCCTGATCCAGCAGGCGATCGGCCAGCCCCGGCTCCAGACCGCCACCGCCCTGCAACGCCTGCAACAACAGGCGCTCCAGTTGGGTATCCAAACCGATGACCTGAATCTCGCCGTTGCCCGGGAACCACTGCTGCGTGATCGCCCTGCCCAGCGCTACCCGCACCACGGTGGTCAGCTCATAAGGATCGCTTTGCGCCGGAGCATGCTCCGCCAGCGTTTCGACGATGGTGCGCATATCGCGGATAGAAACACGCTCGGCCAGCAGGTTTTGCAGCACCTTGTGCAGCGTGGTCAGTGATACCACACCCGGCACGAAGTCTTCGGTCAGTTTCGGCATCTCCTGCGACACGCGATCCAGCAACTGTTGGGTTTCCTGGCGGCCAAACAGCTCGCTGGCGAACTGGCCGATCAGGTGATTGAGGTGCGTCGCCACTACGGTGCTGGCTTCCACCACGGTAAAGCCCTGGATCTGCGCCTGCTCGCGCAAGGCGCTGTCGATCCACACCGCCTCGAGCCCAAAGGCCGGATCGACGGTTTTGTCTCCCGCCAGCTCACCCACGGCATTGCCGGGGTTGATCGCCAGCCAGCGGCCCGGCTGCGCTTCACCGCTGCCGATTTCGACGCCTTTCATCAGAATGCGGTAGCTGGCAGGCGGCAGTTCCAGGTTGTCGCGAATGTGTACCACCGGCGGCAGATACCCCATGTCCTGCGCGAATTTCTTGCGAATACCGCGGATACGCCCCAGCAGCTCACCGTTTTGTTGAAAATCGACCATCGGAATCAACCGATAGCCTACTTCCATCCCCAGCGGATCCTCCAACTGCACGTCGGCCCAGCTGGCTTCGGCGGCCTGCGGGTTGTCCGGCATCACCGGCGCCTCCACCGCTTTCGGTGCCTGTTGTTCACGGCCGCGCAGCCACCAGGCCAGGCCCAGCAAAGCGGCGGTAAACAGCAGGAACACCAGGTTCGGCATGCCCGGCACCAGGCCCAACAGCCCCAGTACCCCGGCGCTCAGCAGCATCACGCGCGGATTGTTGAACAGCTGGCCCACCATCTGCTCGCCGACGTCCTGATCGGTCGCGACGCGAGTGACGATAACGCCGGCGGCGGTAGAGATCACCAACGCCGGGATCTGCGCCACCAGGCCGTCGCCGATGGTCAGCAGCGTATAGCTTTCCGCTGCCGCCCCCAGCTCCATGCCGTGTTGCACCACGCCGACCAACAGGCCGCCGACCACGTTCAGCACCATGATCATCAGGCCGGCGATGGCGTCGCCGCGCACGAATTTACTGGCACCGTCCATCGAGCCGTAGAAATCGGCCTCCTGGGTGACTTCGGCGCGGCGTTTCTTCGCTTCGTCCTCGCCGATCAACCCGGCGTTCAGATCGGCGTCGATCGCCATCTGTTTACCCGGCATGCCGTCCAGGACAAAACGCGCGCCCACTTCGGCGATACGCCCGGCCCCCTTGGTGATGACCATGAAGTTGATCAACACCAGGATGATGAACACCACGATACCGATGGCGAAGTTGCCGCCCACCAGGAAGTGCCCGAAGGCCTCCACCACGCGGCCGGCGGCGGCGGAACCGGTGTGCCCCTCCAGCAAGATGATGCGCGTGGACGCGACGTTGAGCGACAAACGCAGCAGCGTGGAGAACAGCAGAATGGTCGGGAAGGCGGCGAATTCGAGCGTGCGCTGGGTGAACATCGCCACCAGCAGCACCATGATCGACAGCGCGATGTTGAAGGTAAACAGCAGGTCGAGGATAAACGCCGGCAACGGCAGCACCATCATCGACAGGATCAACAGGATCAACACCGGGCCGGCCAACACCTGCCACTGCGTATCTTTAAAATTGCCCGGCAAACGAAGCAGGGAGGCCAAATTAGCCATCAGAGTCACTCTCTCTTGCAAAATCCAGTGCTTCCGGCACCGGTAAACGTTCAGGTTTTTTCGGGATCAGGCCGCCCTCGCGCCGCCAGCGGCGCAGTTGGTACACCCAGGCCAGCACTTCGGCGACCGCGGCATACAGGGTGGCCGGAATATGTTGTCCAATCTCGCTGTGTCGATACAGCGCACGCGCCAGCGGCGGCGCTTCCAGCATCGGGATGCGGTGCTCCGCACCGAGTTCGCGAATGCGCAAGGCGATTTCGCCGGCCCCCTTGGCCAGCACTTTCGGCGCACTCATTTTTTTGTCGTTGTACTGCAACGCGACGGCGTAGTGCGTCGGGTTGGTGACGATCACGTCCGCCTTGGGCACATCGGCCATCATGCGGCGCCGGGCGATCGCCCGCTGCTGCTGGCGAATACGTCCCTTAACGTGCGGGTCCCCTTCCTGGTCTTTGAATTCGTCGCGAATATCCTGCTTGGTCATCTTCAGCTTTTTGAAGTGGCTCCACAGCTGGTAGAACACGTCGAACGCCACCATCGGCGTCAATCCCAGCACCACCAGAAAACCGCAGAACAGAATCATCTGCAGCGCATTGCCCAACGCGTCGAGCGGCTGCTGGGTCATCAGATGCAGCATTGCCGCCCAGTTATGCCAGAGATAGAGGCCAGTCACCCAGCCGACCAGCGTCGCTTTCAGGATCCCTTTCAGCAGCTCGGCCAGCACCTGGCTGGAAAAGATGCGCTTCAATCCGGACAACGGGTTCAGCCGCTTCAAATCGAATTTGATCGACTTGCCGCTGAACAGAATGCCTCCCAACAGCATCGGCGCGGCGAGCGCCACCAGCACCAGCCCCGCCATGATTGGCAACAGCGCCAGTACGGCCTGGCGCAGCAACATGCCCAGCTGGCGCAGCATCTGTTTATCGTTGCTGACCATGCCATGGTCGAAGTTCAACCCCTGCGTGAGCATCGCCGCCAGCTGTTGCGCCATGTTGCTGCCGGACATCAGGATGATCGCGAGGCCCGAGAGCAGCATCAGTACCGAGGTCAGTTCGCGGGAACGCGGGATCTGGCCGTCTTCACGCGCCTTCTCCAGCCTGTGGGGCGTGGGGGCCTCGCTTTTTTCCAGATCGCTGTCTTCAGCCACGAAACGCCGTTCCTGTGTCGAGAGGGTAAAGAATGGCGGTCAGCATGCCAAAAAATTGGCGATGTCATTGACGGAACAACGGGGGAAAAGGCGGGTTATTTAGGGGATGAGACCATCAGGGAGAGGTTACAACCAATTTTCCAGCCGCAAACCCTCAACGCGCTCAAATTCGCGTCGATTATTGGTCACCAGGATCAATCCTTCGCTGCGCGCATGCCCGGCGATATGTAGATCGTTTACGCCAATAGGCGTTCCCTGGCGTTCCAGCGCAGCCCGGATGTTGCCGTAGTGCGATGCTGCTTTGGCGCTGTAATCGAGAATGTCCAATCGGGAGACAAAATCCTCAACGACTCTGGCGTTCACCGCTGGGCGAGCGCTTTTCTCCACCCCGTGAACCAATTCGCCATAGGTGATCGACGAAATGACCATTTTACCTGCATAGCGATTGAATGCCTCCAGCACTTCCAGCGGGCGGCGCTTAATGACATAGATAACAATGTTGGTGTCCAGCATATGACTGAACATCAAAAATCTTCCCGCTCGCGCTGGTGCTGCCCGGCACGTTCATTGAGGAAATCATCGCTCACCTCATTTTCCGCACAGAAGAAGCTATCCCAGGTATTCTCCAGGGGGGCAAGAATGCGCTCTTTGCCCACTACGCGGACGGTCACTTTAGAAACGGTATCAGGGAAACGCACCTCTGCAGGCAAGCGTACAGCCTGTGTCCGATTATTGGTAAAGACAGAACCTAACGTCATGGCGACCTCCTTTAACTGGAGTACAAATTATAACCGCCATGATGTATATAGCAATGCTATATACATTAATCTTTGCGGGACACCGCGCAACTTTCGGGGCGCGCCGTCGCGCGCCCCGAAAAGCCTCAGAAACCGAGGCTGTCGAGCAGATCGTCGACCTGCGCCTGGTTGGCGATCACGCCGACGCCGTTCTGGTCGAGCTGCGGGCCGTTCAGCAGGCTGTCGTTCGGCCGTTTTTCCTTCACCGGCTGCTCCGGCATGTTTTCCATCAGCACCATCAGCAGCTGCTTTTCGATCTCCTGCACCACGTCCATCATGCGCTTGATCACCTGGCCGGTCAGATCCTGGAAGTCCTGCGCCATCATGATTTCCAGCAGTTGGGCATTGGTGAAGGCCGTATGGCCCGGCACCTGATCCAGATACTGGCGCGTGTCGTTAACCAGAGAACGCGCGTCGTCCAGTTCGATGGGGTTGGCGAACCACTCGTCCCAGCGCCCTTTCAACGCGTTCGCGCCGGATTCCAGCTCCGCCTGGCGCGGTTGCGCCGCCTCCACGCAGTTCAACGCCCGTTCCGCCGCCTGCGCCGTCATGGTTACGACATAGTCAAGACGGTCGCGCGCATCCGGGATCGCCTCTGCCGCCTGGGCGATCGCCTGATCGAGCCCCAGTTCGCGCATGCTGTCGCGCAGCATTCGGGTCAGTTGGCCGATGCGGGAGATGATCTCTCCCGCGGTCGCTGCATCGCTGGCAGGCATTGGAATGTCTCTCATCGCCCTCTCCTTACATGCCCAATTTTTCAAAAATCTTGTTGAGCTTTTCTTCCAGCGTCGCCGCCGTAAAAGGTTTCACTACATAACCGCTGGCGCCGGCCTGCGCCGCCGCGATGATATTTTCTTTCTTGGCTTCCGCCGTCACCATCAGTACCGGCATCGCGGCCAGCGCGCTATCGGCGCGGATGGTTTGCAGCAGCTCCAGCCCGTCCATGTTCGGCATGTTCCAGTCGGACACCACAAAGTCGAAACCGCCGGCGCGCAGCTTGTTCAGCGCATCCGCGCCGTCTTCAGCTTCTTCGACGTTGTTGAAGCCCAGCTCTTTGAGCAAATTTCTGACGATGCGGCGCATGGTGGAGAAATCGTCCACAACCAGAAATCTGAGGTTCTTGTCTGCCATTGTTACTCCTGAAATAGTTAACCGTTTAATGATGCAAAACCGCAGGCCGCCGCGCGGCGAACCTGGGTCATATCGCCGCCGGGAAGACCCTGCGGACTAAAATCAAATGCGCAATGCCTGGCCGCCGGCGATCTGCGCCAGCATGCGCTGGCTCATCCTGTCCAGCTCGACCACTTCGCTGACGCCGCCGCTGGCGATCGCCTCGCGCGGCATGCCGAACACCACGCAGCTCGCCTCGTTCTGCGCCAGGGTATAGGCCCCGGCGCGGTGCATCTCCAGCATCCCCGCCGCTCCGTCGTTGCCCATCCCGGTGAGGATCACGCCCACCGCATTGCGGCCGGCATATTGCGCCACCGAGCGGAACAGCACGTCGACCGAGGGGCGATGGCGGTTGACCGCCGGGCCGTCATGCAGCTTCACCTGATAGTTGGCGCCGCTGCGCGTCAGCTCCAGGTGACGATCCCCCGGAGCGATGTAGGCGTGGCCCGGCAGTACGCGCTCGCCGTCCTCCGCTTCTTTCACCGTGATCTGGCACAGCTTGTTCAGCCGCTCGGCGAACGAACGGGTGAAACCCGGCGGCATGTGCTGGGTGATCAGCAGCGCCGGGCTGGTTGCCGGCAACGGCTGCAGCACCTGGCGGATCGCTTCGGTGCCGCCGGTGGAAGCGCCGATGGCGATCAGTTTTTCACTGCTCAGCAGCGGCGCATGGCTGAGGATCGCCGGCGCCGGGCTGCTGGAACGCTGCGGCAGGCGTGCTCTGGCGGCGGTGCGGATCTTCTCGGCAATCAGCTCGCTGTAGGCCAACATGCCCTCGCGAATGCCGAGCTGCGGTTTGGTCACGAAGTCCACCGCGCCCAGTTCCAGCGCGCGCAGCGTGATTTCCGAGCCTTTGCCGGTCAGCGAAGAGACCATCACCACCGGCATCGGCCGCAGGCGCATCAGCTTCTCGAGGAAATCCAGCCCGTCCATGCGCGGCATCTCGACGTCCAGCGTCAGCACCTGAGGATTAAATTTTTTGATCAGATCGCGCGCCACCAACGGATCCGGCGCGGTCGCCACCATCTCCATGTCGGCGTGGCCGTTCACGATTTCCGTCATCAGCTGGCGCATCAGTGCCGAATCGTCTACGCATAACACTCTGATTTTACTCATTACCTCTCCTTGGTCAGCCCATACACGGTCTGCCCACGCAAGTAGAAATCCCGGCTGATCTGGCTGAAATTCTCGGAGTGGCCGGCAAACATCAGCCCCCCCGGCTTAAGCAAGGGAACGAAGCGGCGCAGGATGCGCTCCTGCGTCGCCTTATCGAAATAGATCATGACGTTGCGGCAAAAAATGGCGTCGAATTGCCCCGGCAGCGCCCACTCCGGCGCCAGCAGGTTCAGCGGCTGAAAGTTCACCCGCGCCGCCAGCTCCGGCCGCACGCGCACCAGCCCCTGATGCGGCCCGGTGCCGCGCAGAAAATAGCGCTGCATTTGGGTCGGCGTCAGGGTGCGCAGATCTTCCTGGCGGTAAACGCCCGCCTCCGCTTTTTCCAGCACCTGCGTATCGATATCGCTGGCCCAAACCTGGCAACTGCCGGCCCGTTGGCCCAATGCATCGCTCAGAGTGATGGCGATCGAATACGGTTCTTCGCCGGTCGAGGCCGCAGTGCTCCAGACGCTGTAGCCGTTCGGCCGCGAGCGCGCGTGCTCCGCCAGGATCGGGAAGTGATGCGCCTCGCGGAAAAAGGCCGTCAGGTTGGTGGTCAGCGCGTTGATAAACGCCTGCCACTCCGCGCTGTTCGGGTCGCTTTCCAGCAGCGCCAGGTAGTCGCCGAAATCGTGCAATCCCAACAGCCGCAAACGGCGCACCAGGCGGTTGTAAACCATCTCGCGCTTATGCTCCGCCAGCACAATGCCGGCGCGTTGATAAATCAACTGGCTGATACGGCGAAAATGCACGTCCGACAGCGGCAGGCGCTGCACCATTTGCGTCAACATCGACGCAGTATCCCGGTTAGAAGTTGACGGCGCCTGTTTCATGCCACCTCACCGGGGAAAAACGTGCTGCTTATGCGGTTTAACAATCTTGGGCTTCCTTTACCACGGGTGAAACTGCGTTGTTGCTGTTACCTGGCGCGACGAAGTTATCGTCCGCCAGACGGAATACCGCGACCGCGTCGGCCAGGGTAATGGCCTGCTCTTCCAGCGCGGTGGCGGCCGAAGCGGACTCTTCCACCAGCGCGGCGTTCTGCTGGGTGACCTGATCCATCTGGGTCACCGCCTGCGTCACCTGCTCGATGCCGCGGCTCTGTTCATCCGAAGCCGACGCGATCTCGCCCATGATGTCGGTCACGCGGGTCACCGAACGCACGATGTCCTGCATGGTGGCGCCGGAGTTTTCCACCAGCACCGAGCCGTGTTTGACGCGGCTGACCGATTCGTCGATCAGCACCTTGATCTCTTTCGCCGCCTGCGCGCTGCGGCTCGCCAGGTTGCGCACTTCGCCGGCGACCACGGCGAAACCGCGCCCCTGTTCACCGGCGCGCGCCGCTTCCACCGCCGCATTGAGCGCCAGAATGTTGGTCTGGAAAGCGATGCCGTCAATCACGCTGGTGATGGCGCCGATTTTCTGCGAACTGTTGGCGATATCGTGCATGGTGGTCACCACGTCGCCGGCCAGTTCGCCGCCCTTGGCCGCGGTGGCCGAGGCGTCGCGCGCCAGCTGAGAGGCCTGCCGCGCATTGTCGGCGTTCTGTTTCACCGTGGCGGTCAGCTGTTCCATGCTGGCGGCGGTTTCTTCCAGCGAAGCGGCCTGCTGCTCGGTGCGGGAAGAGAGATCGTTATTGCCTTCGGATATCTCCTGCAGGCCGATCAGAATCGACTCCGCCCCGTCGCGCACGGCGCCGACGGTGCCGATCAGCGACTGCTGCGTGCGTTGCAGGCTGGCGAACAGCATGCTGATTTCATTGCGGCCATACACCTGAATCGGCGTCGCCAAATCGCCGGCGGCGATGCGTTCAAAGTGGCTGCGGATTTGGTTCAGCGGCTGCACCAACATGGTACGCAGCCACCACATGGCGCTGCCGGTCACCACGATCAGCATCAAGACCGCCCCTGCCAGCATCAGGCCCGCCAGCGTGAAGGAGAACTGGTTGGCGTCTCTGGCTTCGCTGATGTCGCCGTTGACCAGCTGCAGGTACTGCACGAAGTCGGCCTCGAACAGGTCCTGGGTTTTCTGCGTCGGCTGATCCATAAATGCCTGCAGCTCCCCCTTCTCCAGGAAGCCGATCAGCTCGCGCAGCGCGCCGCGCAGCCGCTCGTAGCTGGCCTTGGTCGTTGCCGTCTGCTGACTCTGTTGCTCACTGCTGCGCTCAACCGCCATGAACTGATTGAAATAGAGATCGGCCTTCTGCAGCGAACTGCGGGCGCTGCTCATCAATTCGTTCACCTGCTCCTGCGGCAGTTTCAGCGCCGCGCGGGTGCCGGCGCGGTTCAGCGTATTGCGCGCCTGCAACAGCGACACCCAGCTCAGGCTGAGCGAATCGCGCTGCTGGCTGCCGAGGGTGATGATGTCGAGGTTGTGGTTATCGGAGCGAAACGCGGAATACGACAGGCCGCTGCTGGCCAACTGCAGAACGCAGAAGGTCATCAACAACAGGAACAAGCTGGTAGAGATACGGATTCGGTTAAACACTGTGAACCTCCTTGCAGCCGGCCGGCGACCGGCCTACGTAGGGAAAAGGGCCTCTGCGAGAGAGGCCCGATACCGGTCAGAACGTTTCCCAGTTATCCTGCAGATCGCTGGCGTTCATTTTCTTATGATTGATTACCGGTGTTACCGTCGCCTTGCTGGTGGCAGGCGCTTTAAACTCTTCCTGGCCTTCCGACCTCAGGCGGAATACCGCCACCGACTGGGTCAGCATGCTGGCCTGTTCTTCCAGCGCTGCCGCCGCCGAGGCGGATTCTTCCACCAACGAGGCGTTCTGCTGGGTCACGCGGTCCATTTCCGCTACCGCCTGGCCAACCTGATCGATACCGCGGCTCTGCTCGTCAGAAGCCGACGCGATTTCGCCCATGATGTCGGTCACGCGGGTAACGGCGTTGACGATATCGCCCATGGTTTCGCCGGCGCTTTCCACCAGCACGGAGCCCATATCGACGCGGCTGACCGAGTCTTCGATCAGGCCTTTGATCTCTTTTGCCGCCTGCGCGCTGCGCTGCGCCAGGTTGCGCACTTCACCGGCCACCACCGCGAAGCCGCGGCCCTGCTCACCGGCGCGCGCCGCTTCCACCGCGGCGTTCAACGCCAGGATGTTGGTCTGGAAGGCGATGCCGTCGATCACGCCGGTGATATCGGCGATTTTCTGCGAGCTGCCGGCGATGTCGTGCATGGTCTGCACCACGTTGGCCACGACCTTGCCGCCTTTCTGCGCGGTTTCGGAGGCGCTCAGCGCCAGCTGTGAAGCCTGACGGGCGTTTTCGGCGTTCTGTTTCACCGTCGCGGTCAGCTGTTCCATGCTGGCGGCGGTCTCTTCCAGCGAAGCGGCCTGCTGCTCGGTGCGGGAGGAGAGATCGTTGTTGCCCGCGGCGATTTCCGACGCGCCGCTGTAGATGGCGTCCGCGCCCTGACGCACGCCGCTGACGGTTTCGATCAGTTCGCTTTGCATGTGTTTCAGGCTGGCCGCCAGCACGCCCATTTCGTTGCGGCTGGTGACGACGATCTGCTGAGTCAGGTCGCCGGCGGCGATCTGTTTGATGTGGTCAATCATGCGGTTCAGCGGGCGCACCAGGATGTGATGAATGCCGGTCCAGGCCAGTACGATCACCGCCAGCACCACCACCAGAATCACGATCAGCGTCCAAATGGCCGAGTTGTAGGAGCTGTTGCTGCCGTCGACCGCGATTTGATACAGCTTGCCGTTTTGCTCCAGATAAACGTTGTAGCTCTGCTCAAAGTTGTCCTGGTAGCTCTGCGTAGGCTGATCGAAGAAGGCGTTAATCTTGCCTTCGCCCAGCAGTTGGATCAGTTCGGAGAGCGCGCCGTACAGAATGTCGTACTGTTGCTTAACGCGCTCTGCTGACTGGGGATCCTGACGCGGATCCTGAGGGATTTTTTCGTAAGCGGCATAGTGTCTTTCCGCCTCGGCCAGCTCTTCTTTCGCTTTGCCCAGCAGTTCATCAATGGTGGCGCCGCTGCCGATCTTATTGGTATCCATCATGTAGCGAATACCGGCACGGTTCAGGGAGTTGCGCGCCTGCAGCAGGTCAACGCGGCTTTCACTCAGCTGCAGCTGCTGCTGGCGGATAGTTTGCAGGACGGTAAAGTTTTCCTTATCGCTTTTCAGCGAGGAGAAAAAGAGTCCGCCCGAAATCAACTGCAAGGCGCCAAACAGCACCAACACCAGCAACAGGCTGGTGACCACCTTCATACGATTTAACATGATTTCCCTTGTTGAAGCCCGCGCAGACAGGCTCTGATGACGTTGAATGTGAGAGTTATCGGCGCCGTGCGGCAAAACTTTATGCGGGAAAGTAACTATTTTTAGTGGGGGTTCCGGGCTCGGTCGGCGGCGTCGCGACAGGTCAGGAAGAGTGATGGATGAAGGGGGCAAGCGCCCTGCCCCCTCGGGTCATGAATCAGACGCTTTTCGCCACGCTGTCGACCAGCGACATCTCTTCGCTGCTCAGCAGCTTTTCGATATCCACCAGGATCAGCATGCGCTCGCCCAGCGAACCGAGACCGGTGAGGTATTCGGTCGCCAGCGTCACCGCGAACTCCGGCGCCGGGCGGATCTGCTCGGCGGTCAGCGACAGCACGTCGGAAACGCCGTCGACCACGATGCCCACCACGCGCTGGCCAAAGTTCAGCACGATCACCACGGTGTTTTCATCGTAAGACACGCTTTGCTGTGAGAATTTCACCCGCAGATCGATGATCGGGACGATCACGCCGCGCAGGTTAGTGACGCCCTTGATGAACGCCGGCGTGTTGGCGATACGGGTCACCTGGTCGTAGCCGCGAATTTCCTGCACCTTGAGGATATCGATGCCGTACTCCTCGTTGCCCAGGGTAAAAATCAGAAACTCTTGCCCTACCGTTTCGCCAGCCAATTTGCTGACGGCTGCCAATCCTGCCATATCATTCACCTTTTAAATCAATAAACTCATTATTATGCGGCGGCGTCCGTCAGACGCTTTTCACGGTTCAAGGTTTGCAACGCCGAGACATCGACGATCAAGGCCACGCTGCCGTCGCCCAAAATGGTCGCGGCGGAGATGCCCGGCACTTTGCGGTAGTTGCTTTCCAGATTCTTCACCACCACCTGATGTTGGCCAATCAGCTGATCCACCAGCAACGCATAGCGGCGGCCGGCGCTTTGCAGGATAACGACGATGCCCTGCGTGGCGTCGGTTTTGGCGCCTTCCACTTCAAATACCCGATACAGCTCCACCAGCGGCAGATATTCGCCGCGCACCTGCAGCACGCGTTCGCCGCCGGCCAGCGGATGCAGATCTTCTGCCTGCGGCTGCAGCGATTCCATTACCGCGTTCAGCGGCAGGATAAAGACTTCGTCGTTCACCTTGACCGACATGCCGTCGAGGATCGCCAGCGTCAGCGGCAGCAGGATGCGGATGGTGGTGCCTTTACCGGCCTGCGAACGGATCTCGACGTGGCCGCCCATCTCCTGAATATTTCGTTTCACCACGTCCATGCCGACGCCGCGGCCGGAAACGTCGGTCACCTGCTCGGCGGTGGAGAAGCCCGGTGCGAAGATCAGCATGCCGACCTCTTCATCGCTCATGCTGTCGCTCACCGCCAGCCCTTGCGACGCGGCCTTGGCGAGAATTTTTTCGCGGTTCAGGCCCGCGCCGTCATCGATAACCTCAATGCAGATGTTGCCGCCCTGGTGTTCGGCCGACAGCACCAGATTGCCCACCGCCGACTTGCCGGCGGCGATGCGGGTGGCCGGCTCTTCGATACCGTGATCGAGGCTGTTGCGCACCAGGTGCGTCAACGGATCGATAATGCGTTCGATCAGGCTCTTGTCCAGTTCGGTGGAACTGCCCTGCAGCGTCAGCTCCACCTGCTTGTTCAGCTTGCCGGCCAGATCGCGCACCAGGCGCGGATAGCGGCTGAAGACGTATTCCATCGGCATCATGCGGATCGACATCACCGACTCCTGCAGATCGCGCGCGTTACGCTCCAGCTGGCTCATGCTGTTCAGCAGATCGCCGTGGTTCACCGGATCGAGCGTGCCGGAGCGCTGCGCCAGCATCGACTGGGTGATCACCAGCTCGCCCACCAGGTTGATCAGCTGATCCACCTTTTCCACCGCCACGCGAATGCTGGTGGACTCGCTCGCCTTGGCGCGCGCTTTCGGCGCTTCCGCCGGAGCGGCGGCCGGTTTGGCGGCAGGCGGCGCGGCGTTCGCGACCGGCGCAGGTGCAGCTTCCGGCGCGGCGACCGCTGCCGGTAAGCTCGCTTCTGCAACGGCCGGTTCGCTCTGCGTCGGCGTCGAGAAGCTGATTTGTTCCGGCTCCAGCACGAAGCACAGCACGGCGCTGATGTCGTCTTCGCTGGCGGAGGTGAGCAACGTCACGTCCAGACTGTGTTCCGTCTGATGAGGGTCTTTAACCTCGCCGAGGTTGCCCAGCTCTTCCAACATCAAGGGGATTTCACTGGCTTTCAGCCCGTTCAGGCTGATGCGCATGCCGCCTTCGATCGCCGCCGGCGCAGCCACCGGCTTCACGACAGGCTGCTGAACGGCCGGTTGAGCCGCAGGCGCCTCCTGCTGCTGTTGCGCCTCCAACGCCAGCTGGCGCAGCGCCTGGCAAATGTATTCAAAGCTTTCGGCATCAGGCTGTTGCGAGGTTTTATAGGCGTCCAGTTGCTCCTGCATAATGTCTTTGGTTTCCAGAAACAGGTTGATAATCTCGGTGCTCAGGCTCATTTCCTGGCGTCTTGCACCGTCCAGCAGGTTCTCCAGCAGGTGGGTCGTTTCCTGCAGCACCGAAAAGCCAAAGGTCGCCGCACCGCCCTTGATCGAGTGCGCCGCGCGGAAGATGGCGTTCAACGGCTCGATATCGGGGGCCAGCGGATCCAGCTCCAGCAGGTGTTGCTCCATGTCGGCCAGCAACTCGTCCGCCTCATCAAAGAAGGTCTGATAAAAATCGCTAATGTCCATGCTCACGGGGTCACCTCTGGCTGTGAGTCGCGGTTAGTCGGTGCGGGTGCGGCCGCCGGTTGTTCCGGCGCTTGGCCGGCCGGGGCTATCGCCGGGGATGTCTGCGATTGAGCGACAGGGTCTGCCGCCGGCGGCGGCGTCGCTTGATCGGTCAGCGTTACCGCCTGGGGTTCCGGCGTTTGGCTGGCCGGCGCAGTCGCCGACGGCGCCAGCTGCTTCAGGCTAGCCGGCTGGGCGATATCCATCGCGTTGCTTTCGGCATTTTCGTGTTCGATGCCTTCTTGCGTTTGCTTATTCAGCACCAGCACGGTGATGCGACGGTTAATCGCGTCATCGGCACCGTGCTGTTTCAAGCTCATGGTGGCCGCCATGCCCACCACCCGCAGCACTTTGCCTTCCGCCAGGCCGCCGGCGATCAGCTCGCGCCGGGAGGCGTTGGCGCGATCGGCCGACAGTTCCCAGTTGCTGTAGCCGCGCTCGCCGGTGGCGTAAGGGATATCATCAGTGTGGCCGGACAGGCTGATCTTGTTCGGCAGGTCGTTAAGGATCGGCGCTATCGCCCGCAGAATATCGCGCATGTAGCTCTCGACCTGCGCGCTGCCGGTTTTGAACATCGGCCGGTTCTGACTATCGATAATCTGGATGCGCAGCCCTTCGTCCATCATGTTGATCAACAGATGCGGACGCAGCGCCTTCAGGCGCGGGTCGGACTCAATCAATTCGTCCAACTTTTCGCGCAGCTTGTTCAGGCGCAGCTCTTCGGCGCGCGAGTCCGGCGAGTCGACCTGCTTTCTCACCAGGCCGTGCTGCTGGGTAGGATCGTCGCCGCCGCCCGGGATCGGGCTGCTTTCGGAACTGCTCTTGTCGCCGCTGGTCAGGGCGACCTTGAGCGGCGTGCGGAAATATTCGGCGATTTGCGTCAGCTCCTGCGGGCTGGCGATCGCCAGCAGCCACATCACCAGGAAGAACGCCATCATCGCCGTCATAAAGTCGGCATAAGCGATCTTCCAGGAGCCGCCGTGATGGGCGGCATGATGCGACTTGCGCTTTCTGACCAGAACGACCGGATGATTCTGTTTCATGCTTCTTCTTCTTCCGTCGCCTGCTGCGCCGGCGCTTTCACGCGGCGCACGTGTTCTTCCAGCTCAACGAAAGAAGGACGCTCGGTGGTGTACAGCGTTTTACGGCCAAACTCGACGGCGATCTGCGGCGCGTAACCGTTCAGGCTCGACAGCAGCGTGACCTTGATGCACTGCATCATCTTGACGTTTTCGGCGCTCTTCTGGCGCAGCAACGTGGCCAGCGGCGAGATAAAGCCGTAGGCCAGCAAAATGCCGAGGAAAGTACCGACCATGGCGTTAGCGATCAGCGCGCCCAGTTCCGCTGCCGGCCGATCGGCCGAAGCCAGGGCGTGCACCACCCCCATCACCGCCGCGACGATACCAAACGCCGGCAAGGAGTCGCCCACCATCGCCAGGCTGCCGGCGGGCACTTCACTTTCCTGCTCGTAGGTTTCGATCTCTTCGTCCATCAGCGCTTCGATCTCGAACGCATTCATATTGCCGCTCACCATCAGCCGTAAATAGTCGGTAATGAACTCCACCAGGGTGTTATCGGCAAGGATGCGCGGATAATTAGAGAAAATTTCACTTTCTTGTGGATTATCGATGTCGAACTCGAGCGACAGCATGCCTTGCTGACGCGATTTGGCCAGCAGGCGGAACAACAGCGCCATCAGATCCATGTACAGATCTTTGTTGTATTTGGAACGGCGCATCAGCCGCGGCAGCGCGCGCAGCGTAGCCTTGATCGCCTTGCCGTTGTTGCCGACGATGAAAGCGCCGACCCCCGCCCCGCCGATAATCAGAAACTCCGCCGGTTGATATAACGCACCGAGATGACCGCCCACGATCAGGTAGCCGCCAAACACCGCACCCAATACCACGAGATAACCCAAAATAACTAGCACACGCATTCCTTAAATTAACAATGTGGATGGAAGGTGGGGCAAACGCGCCCTGGCGCGACAGACCAGGCTGCGTGTCTGGGGGCGGCATGCCGCCCCTGCGTATCACACGTCGGTATTCATTGCCGAGAGCCGGCAATGTGGCGGCTCAAATGGCGCGTTTGACCTGCTCGTCCAGCAGTTGAGGAATAATATCGGCCAGTTGCGGCGAAAGTTTACGTCTTTTTACGGCGCGGGATGGGGGTTGGCATAAACTGCAGATGAAACCGTTCAGCGGCTGGTGCGCGTGGGTGATAAATGCGCCGCCACAGCAGCTGCAGGCGGAAAGCTGCAGCATGCCGCTGTCGACGAAACGCACCAGCGTCCAGGCACGGGTCAGCGCCAGCAGCGGCGCATCGCCGGCCTGCTGGGGGCACTGCTCCAGATAGAGGCGATAGGCTTTAATCACCGCTTCGACCCCGCTGCACTGCCCGCTTTTCATCAGAAACAGGTAGGCGTTGTAAAACATCGACGAGTGAATATTCTGTTCCCAGGTCATAAACCAGTCGGTTGAGAACGGCAACATCCCTTTTGGCGGCGGGCTACCGCGCAACTCCTTATAAAGTTTAATCAAGCGCCCGCGGCTGAGCTGGGTTTCGCTCTCCAGCATCTGCAAACGGGCTCCCAGTGAAATCAGCTCCATGGCGAGCTGAATGTCCTTGGCTTCTTGAACAATACTTTTCTCAACCATCATCAGGCTCTTTTCTTCGTCGGGCTAGCGTCTTTACTCGATAGCTCTTGCAGTAAATGGCTTGATAGCAAAATGCCGGTATGGATTTGTTGCAGATCGTCGACGCGCGACTCTTTGGTCAGGCGTTCGATGGTCTGGTGATCGTTAAAGCGGAAGTGGCAAACCAGCTGGTTGGTCTCGGCCAGTTTGACCATTTGCGGTAAAGTCAGCTGCGCCAACGCGTCGGCCATGGTTTCATCGATACCAAGGCGGAACATCGCGGACGCTTTTTCATCGTTGATCAAACGCTGTGCTAAAAGTAAATATGACAAATTGATGTCATAAATATGCTTAAGTAATTCAGACGTACCCATATTCCCCATCCCGACAGACTATGTTTAAAAACATACGCTGGGTGATAAATTTTATCGCCCGTGACCTGGGTTGTTTCCCAAAGTTGGCAAATTAATCTCTCAAAAACGACTGCTATAATTTTCGCCAATCGCTAAATTCGACCACTGTTCAGTATTTGCTACGAGCGTAAACCAACGTGTATGGATGTACAGCATTCTGCTTCGATAGTGTTTAGTCACCATGAAACTATTTTTACAAATTTAATAAGATTATTCCTAAAGCAGCGCAACTCTACCCCCGAACCATTAGCACACACAATGTAAGTGAGAGGCAATTTTAAATACAATGTGACATAGATCACAAAAATAAAAAATATTTAAGCCAAATACCCCCAAATACGCACATTTATTGACCACCATTTTGCTCACAAAACAGACACAGGTAAAAAAACGTCTTAAAAACAATGTTTATCAGCCAAAAAATTATCTTTTTTAGATCAATTCGAACAAAAGCATCACCAAACCAAAATAACAGAACAAAAATCTGCATGTAGCCGACAAACTCAGCATAAATAACCAGTTAAGCCGCTAAAAAATATCCAAGCTGAAAAATAACCGCTGTAAACTATAAGGTTATTAGCTATCAGATTTGACTTAAGCCCCCCGCTTGAGGCTGTTCTAATTTTCAACATCAGGTGATTAAGGCTTATCAATGATTCGCTGGCGTAGTGAACAAGCAAACAGACGTAACGATATGTTTCCGTATCAGCACGGCGAAAGAATGGTCTTTTTACGTTAAATCACCCCTAAAACGGCATATCGGCAGCACACCCTAAAACTTTAATGCTTTTTTATTTCTTTTCTGTCGCCGTTATAATTATTCCGCAGGTGAATAGATTATTAACCCGCCCCCGTTTCCATCCTTTCATTGCGATAAAATAAAACGCAGTTTTGTTTTACTCCCCCCAATCTTCAGCGTCAGGGAGGTGAAACCTCAACGCAAGCGGCAATGACAAACACCGCGTAATGCCGTTGCGCCTCTTAGGGCGGGTGAAAAAAACGCCGCAAAAGCGACAGCGCGAACTGGCGCGCAGCAGGAACAGCGGCGCTTCTGCCGTCATCCGCGCAGCCTCGTCCTGAGACTTTCCCTATTTCTTCATTTATCAGCAGGATGAGATTGCTGATGACGCACTTGCATATTATGATTTATCGAAGCGCCGCCGCAGGCGACGCCTCATTATTACCCAGTGCAATTTATCTACTTGAAATGATTTTTGTCAGGTCGTACATCACTGCCTCGGCGGCGTCGCCGTGAGCCGCTGATGTGTTATTCACCCGGCTTTAACTATTAACAGGCTATATTTTAATCATGACCGATACGCTCGAATATTTGCTGACATTCCGTAAATGCTCCTCTTTGGACAGCCTGGAAAAGGTGTACGACAAACTGAACTATTCCATTGAAAATGATACAGAAATGAGCAACATGTACCGCGCCGCCGACCACCGTCGCGCCGAGCTGGTTGCCGGTAAATTGTTCGATCTGGGCAAGGTGCCGAAAACGCTGTGGGCGCAGGTGCTTTAATTCAGCGAAATTACGTGCGGCAACGGTTTTATCTTTTATTGCTATATAACCGGGCAAACGCCGCTTTTATTGCCGCGCGTGATGCGAAACACATTTATTACGCCCATCAGGTTCTACCCTTTATCCGAGCGCAGCATGTTCTCTAAGGCCACCGACGCGGCAGCCTGAAACACGGCGGAAACAACAAGGAGTGGGATATGGGGTATCAAAACGTTCTGGTCACCGTCGCCGTCGCGCCTGACAGCCACCGCCTGGTGGAAAAGGCCGTCTCTATCGTCCGCCCCTACGCCGGCAACATCACCCTGTTAAGCACCCTCGCCAACCCGGAAATGTACAACAATTTCGCCGGGCCGATGCTGGGCGATTTGCGCACGCTGATGGAGGAGGAAACCCGGCTGTTTATGGAAGAGCTGCGTCAACGCGCCGGTTACCCGATTGCTGATATGCTGATCGTGCACGGCGAACTGGGTGACAGCCTGGAATACGCCAGCCGCAGCAGGCCGTTCGACCTGCTGCTGTGCGGCAATCACCGCGACGGCATGATGAACAAAGTCTCCTGTTCCGCCGCCCGCTTCATCAATATCAGCCATATTGACGTACTGATCGTCCCGCTCTAAGGCTAAGCACATTCGGTAACGTTGCCTTGCCGCCCCTGAACTAGGCTTAACGAACCTTGTTTGTCGCAATGCAAAGGAGCTCTCGATGTCCCCTTCTCAACAGAACCGCCGCTTCCTGCTGGCCTCGCGCCCCCACGGCGAACCGACGGCGGCGAACTTTCGTCTCGACACCGTCCCCGTGCCGCAGCCCGGCGCGGGACAGCTGTTGTTGCGTACCGTTTATCTGTCGCTGGATCCTTATATGCGCGGGCGCATGAGCGATGCCCCTTCTTATGCGCCGCCGGTCGAGATCGGTCAGGTGATGGTGGGTGGCACGGTCTCGCGCGTGGCGGTCTCACAGCATCCCGACTTCAACGTCGGCGATTGGGTGCTGGGTTATGACGGCTGGCAGGATTATGCCCTGTCCGACGGCAGCGGCCTGCGCAACCTCGGCCCGCACCTGCCGCACCCTTCCCGCCTGCTGGGCGTGCTGGGCATGCCAGGGTTTACCGCTTACATGGGGTTACTCGATATCGGCCAACCGCAGGCGGGTGAAACGCTGGTGGTGGCCGCCGCCAGCGGGGCAGTCGGTTCGGTGGTCGGCCAAATCGGGAAGCTGAAAGGCTGCCGCGTTGTCGGCGTTGCCGGCGGAGCGGAAAAGTGCCGCTATGTGGTGGAAGAATTGGGTTTCGACGCCTGCATCGATCACCGCGCGCCCGACTTTGCCGAGCAATTGGCCGCTGCCTGCCCGCAGGGCATCGACATCTATTATGAAAACGTCGGCGGTGCGGTGTTCGACGCTGTGTTGCCGCTGTTGAACGCCAAAGCCCGCATTCCGGTCTGCGGCATCATTGCCCATTACAATGCCACCGGATTACCCGCCGGGCCGGACCGTTTGCCGCTGCTGGAGGGGCTGATCCTGCGTAAACGCATTCGTATGCAAGGCTTTATCATCTTCGACGACTACGGCTCTCGCTTTGATGAGTTCCTGCAACAGATGAGCAGTTGGGTCGAGCAGGGGAAAATCAAGTTCCGCGAGGACATCGTCGACGGGCTGGAACAGGCGCCGCAGGCGTTTATCGGTCTGCTGCAGGGCAAGAACTTCGGCAAACTGGTGATCCGCGTCGCCGACGAGTAACCGGTAACAGGGCGTGGTACACCACGCCCTGCTTTTAATGCACGGCACCGTCGCCGAATCGCGCATCCTCCTCTACCGTCAGCGTCACCTGCACGATAGTGCGCACCGCTTCCACCATCGTCGCCAGCGCCATACTCGGCTTGCCCGGATGCGCCGCCGCCAGCGTGTGGCTGTACGGAATATGCACGAATCCCCCCCTGACCTTCGCGTGCTGCGTCTCCAGATAGTGCCGCAGACCGTAAAAGATATGGTTGCAGTTATAAGTGCCTGCCGTATAAGACACCCCCGCCGGGATCCCCTGCCGGCGCAGCTGCTGCACCGCGGCCTTGACGGGCAGCGTACTGAAATAGCCCACTGGCCCGCCGGCGACGACCGGTACGTCGATCGGCTGCTTACCGGCATTGTCGGGAATGCGGGCATCGATCAGATTGATGGCCACCCGTTCCAGCGATATCTCGGCACGGCCTCCGGCCAGCCCCAGACAAATCACCGCCAGCGGCTGCAATGCCTCGATCGCAGCGATCAACTGCAGATTGGCCTGGCCCAATACGCAGGGCAGCTCGAGCACCGCGATCTCCGCGCCGGCGATCTGCTCACCGGCCAATGCCTGCGCGACCTGCCAGGAAGGGTTCACCGCGTCACCATCGAACGGCTCAATGCCGGTAACCAAGACTTTGTTCATCATTTCTCCTGACTGAAGGCCAAATTCGTGTGCTACCAGCCTAGAGAACGCAGTATGATTCTGGAAATGGATTATCTGTATATAGAGTATTCATAAAATGAATTTAGCCAACGTCGATCTCAACTTGCTGGTGGTGTTCGAGGCGTTGTATCAGACGCGCAACGTGACCGCCGCAGGCCGGCGTCTCAACCGCGCCCAGCCCTCCGTCAGCAATGCCTTGGCGCGGCTGCGCACGCTGCTGAACGATCCGCTGTTTGTTCGCAGTGGCGGCGGCATGGCGCCCACGCCGCGCGCCCATCAGCTTATGCCGCAGATACGGCAGGTGCTTGAACAGATCCACCTGGCATTGGCACCCCCTGCCCGTTTCGATCCGGCCACCGCCGGGCAACGGCGCTTTACGCTGGCGGCCGGCGACTATGCCGATATCTTACTGTTGCCCGCCATCATCAGCCGGTTGCGTCAGACAGCGCCCGGCATTGATATTCGCGTTTCGCGCTTGGATCGTCACAATATTTACCGGCAGCTGGATCGTGGCGAGGTGGACATCGCGCTGGGAGGGCATCTTTCCGGTACGGAAAGCCACTATGTGCGCACGTTGTTTGAAGAGCATCTGGTGTGCATCGCCAGCCGTTCGCACCCACAGCTGGCGGATGGCCGCTGGGATCTGGCGCGCTATCTCAGCCTGCCGCACGGGCTGTACGCACCGGCCGACGACGGCTCTGCCAGAGGATTGGTCGACCGTCGCCTGGCGGAAATCGGCGGCCAGCGGCGCGTCGCCGTAACCTTTTCGCATATTGTCGCTCTGCCGGCCGTGGTCGCCGACAGCGATCTGATCGCCACCCTGGCCGCCAGCGTGGCTCGACGCTTTTCCGATCCGCAACGCGTACGTTTTCTCCCGCTGCCCGACGAGTTGGCCATCGCCCCCTTTCCCATTGAACTGATCGCCGGCCGGCAGGTGCAACGCGACCCGGCCTTAATCTGGCTCTGCGAACTGATCGGCCAAATTCCCTTCAATTTCTGCCCGGCTTAACGCCGGCACTCGCTGCATTTTCAATCGTTCAAACCCGCACCTCAGGCCCCGTCGCTGGGCCTTTTTTCGCCCACCAAATAGGAATCATCCGAATTCACATTCGACAAATTTATATATTTGATCATCTTTAACTGGCAAATGGTAAGGATAAAAAACAGTCAGTGACTTTTTTTACGAAAAAAAAGAGTTGTTTTATAAACACGTTGGTTTAAGTGTTACAGATTTACTTTTTGGTATTACCAATTTCCCAATAATTTGAGATAAAAAATGATCTGCTCGCATCTATATGTTTTAGATAATAAAAATCAAGATCGTGAGCAAGTTAACGAATTGAGCATTGATCCACAAGGCTATTTTGCAAATGCAGAGCTCTATTGTAGACTGCACAAATCGTGCCTTTGTGTAAACTTTGTTAAATCTTTCGTCAGTTCCTGTCTCAATTCGTGACAGATACGCCATCGGGATCGCGCGTCAACTCTCGTGCGGTAGCTATGCCTAAACCGGGGAATAGTATGGATCGCCTTATCATTGCGCACACGCCTTTGCCCGCCCATCAGCTGTTGTTCCGAAGCCTTTCCGGTGAGGAAAAACTGGCCGGGCTGTTCGAATTCGACGTCGAGCTGCTCAGCCCCGACAATCGGCTCGATCTGAAAGCACTGCTGGGACAAAAAATCACGCTGGAGCTGCGGGGCAATCCGTTGGCGCCGCGTTATCTCAACGGCAATATCACGCGCATGACGCTCTCCGGAAGAGAAGCCGGCGGCAACCGTTACTATATCTACCGCGCCGTGCTGCGCCCCACGCTGTGGTATCTGACGCAAAACCGCGACTTTCGCATCTACCAGGAAAAGACCGTTCCCGACATCCTGACTCAGGTGCTGGGGCAGTATCAGGTGAAAATCGATAATCGCCTGAGCTACGACTACCGCATCTGGGGATACTGCGTGCAGTACCAGGAGAGCGATTTCGACTTCATCAGCCGCCTGATGGAACACGAAGGCATCTATTACTATTTCACGCACCAGCAAGACGGCCATACGCTGGTGCTGGCTGATGCGCCGTCGGCACATCAGGAACTCGCCGGCTACGCCAGCATTCCCTATCAGCTCGCGGAAGGCGGCCTGGTGGAAAATAAAGACAGCATCAACAGCTGGAGCGTCTCGGACGCCATTACGCCCAGCCTGTATAGCCTGGACGACTACGATTTTCGCAAACCGCGCGCGCGGTTGCTGGAGGCCCGGCAGAATCCCGCCTCGTTCGCGCAGGACAAAGCCGAAGTGTTCGACTGGCCCGGGCGTTATACCGATCACGCCCACGGCCAGTTTTACGTCAAGGTTCGCCAGCAGGAGTTCGAAGCGCAGCATGAACAGATGAGCGGCGAAGGCAGTTCGCAGGGCATTGCCCCCGGCTACCGTTTCCAACTGACCCAGGCGCCGCGCACGGAAGACAACCAGGCCTACCTGGTCGTCAGCGCGCATTACTTCATGCAGGAAAACAGCTACGCCAGCAATGATAACGACGCCGGCGAGCAACGTACCGAATTTCAGGTCGTCCCGGCGGGCATCAACTGGCGCCCCGCGCGCACCACGCCCTGGCCGAAAACCCATGGCCCGCAAACCGCCGAAGTGGTTGGCCCGGAAGGCGAAAGCATCTGGACCGATAAATATGGCCGGGTGAAACTCAAGTTCCGTTGGGATCGCCACGGCAACGGCAATGAAACCAGCTCCTGCTGGGTGCGCGTCTCCAGCGCCTGGGCCGGCTGGAAATACGGCGGGATCCAGATCCCGCGTGTGGGTGAGGAAGTGGTGGTCGACTTTATCAACGGCGATCCGGATCGCCCGATCATCACCGGCCGCGTTTACAACGAAGACAGCATGCCACCGTGGGATCTGCCCGGCGACGCCACCAAAATGGGCTTTATGAGCCGCAGCAAAGGCGGCGGCACCGACAACGCCAGCTTCCTGTTCCTGGAAGACGCGCCCGGCAACGAATCTTTCGACATGCACGCCGAACGCAACATGAATATGACGGTGGAAAACGACAAGAACGTCAATATTGACGGCAGTCGCACCACCACCATCGGCCGCCTGCAGGACGACACCGTCACCGGCGACGCCACATTCCTGTACAAAGCAAAACGCACCACCACCGTCAATGGGCTCGAAACCGCCAACCTGAACGCTCACCAGACGGTGAACATCAAAGGCGGCCGCGACCTGACGATTATCGACGGCGGCGATAAGATCAACATCACCGGCAATCAGTCTTTCAAGCTTGACGGCGCGCAGACGCAAGACATCACGCAGACGCAACATGTGACGGTGAAAGGCAATCAGACCCTCGACATTACCGAGGGGCAACAGACCAGCACCATCAACAAGGGGCAGACGGTCAACATCACCGCCGGCGGCCAGCACACCACCATCACCGCCGGCGGGCAAACCACTACGGTCACCGCGGGCGGTCAAACGCTGACGGTGGAGGCTGGCGGCCAGACCACCGATATCACGGGGAATGTCAAAGAAACCTACAAAAACGATCAGCAAACGACCATTAGCGGTTCGCTCACCATCACGGCAAAAACCATCAACATTACCAGCGAGGACGGCGTGTCTATTTCGGCGCCCACCTGGAAAGACAACTGCCATGGCTATAAGTGGACCGCGATAGGCGCCAACCTTGCCTTAACGGGGCTGAGCGTCAAGCACACGATGTTCGATGTTTCCCATAACCCGCTTTCAATCAGCAAAACCAATTTCAAGCTAAGCAACGATCCCATGACGTTCACGCAGCTTGGGGCCTTAATAACCAACGGTTCTTTGCGATTGAGCAGCAAGGCGTTGGCGATCTTTTTATAAGTAGGGATGCCCATGTCAAAAGCCAAAAATATCTTCACCGTCATCGGTTTGATTTTATTGGCCCCTATCCTCAGCCTGGTGGGTTTTTTCAAATTCATCACGGTCGATATCTGGGGCTATTTCAAGCATATCGGTTCTTCTCTCAGCGTGATGGAAAACGGCGTTTCCGCCTCCGGGCAAATCGTCAGCATTCGCCAGACCAATCTCTGGGACGGCAACCGACCGGTCTGTGAAGTCGAGATCAAGTACATCGCCCAAGACGGAAAGAACCATACGGCGGTGGCGAAAGGCCCGATCAGCGTCGTGGATCTGCCGCGATATCAGCCGGGTCATTTCACCGCGATAAAGTACGACCCGAAGAACCCCAAGAAAGCGGTGATCGAAGAGCTTTCCCGGCTTTGAGCGAAAATATACCTTTCAATCGACGCGATCCGGTTTCTACGTGCTGAAAGCGACTTGTCGTCCATCAGTTCGCTAAATCACCTTGCATAAGGAAGTGTCACGATGGGCGCGTTTATTGCCTTTTCGACGCAGGACAGTCTTTGGGGACAAATCCTGTTTACCTTCTTTGGCATCCTGGTTGGCTGCGTCTTGCTCGCCGCGATCGGCAAAATCTTTTTGTCGGCAAGCCGGGCAGCGGCGTTACCTGTGCGGCTGCTGATCTTTGTCGCGCTGATGCTGGCGCTCCTGAAATACAACCAACAAGTGATGTCTGCGGTGAATGCGCCCGCAGAACTGATCGGGTTCCTGATCCTGCCCGGTTTTTTGATGAGTTATCTGGGTGCGGCGGCACCCGGCAGACTGGCACTGGCGATAGAGCTGGGCTGTTTTGCCGCACTGGCCGCGCTGTTGATTCTGGGCACCGCCGACATCGGCTTTTTTGCGCCCTATCACCTGGAAAGCGCCGGCCAATTTATCGCCAAGACGATCGCCGCGGCGTTGTCCGTAGCCATCGTGCTGCTGGTTCGCGGAATAAACGGGAAAGACAGCGCGCTGTCCTCTTGATCATCCATTTCGAAGCGGGGCTCGCTCCCCGCATTAACGATCGGCGCTGAACGCCGCATCGTTTTCTTCATCTGTTGTGACATAGCCTGATATCTATTAAACCGAAAAACGGATTGTTTTTGAGCAAGCAGCCTGGCTGCCGGCTGATATCCACAGGAAGCTTTACACACACAATGAAAGTCGTAAAACCTCTGCGCCTCAGCGCGCTTCATCGCCCCTTCTCTTGGCAAGGGCAAAATCATCTGGGCGTTTCCGTTTTGGCCTTGGCCGATATGGGGGCTTCCCCGCGCCTGCGCCCCGAACCGGAGCTGTGGCAGCTGGCTGCCGAAGAGCTCACGTTGAGCGGCGGCGTGCTCGACCTGGCTATCCCGAAAGCCTGTGCGGAGTTTCTCGCCACCGGCAACGCCTACACCCACCATCAGCAAGACAAAACCGCCTGCGCCGTGAAGATCCAGCTGGATTCGCTGGAGAAAACGCTGGTGGTTTTCGGCGATCGCCATTGGATCAACGATCGTCCCTCCACTCCCCTTCCTTTTGCAGAAATGCGTCTGGACTGGCGCCGGGCTTACGGCGGCACCCAGTTCGCCGATAATCCACACGGCATCGGCGCCACTCCAGAAACATTTCCGCAAGGCCGTATCCATCGCCTACCCAATGTCGAATCACTGCAGGGGCGCCTTACGTCGCCTCGGCATAGCACGCAACCGGCAAGCTTTGACGCGTTGGATATCACCTGGCCGCGTCGCTTCTCCCGCATTGGTAAAAACTACGACGCCGACTGGTTGAAAAACGGCTTTCCCGGCTTCGCCAACGACATCGACTGGCGCCTGTTCAACATGGCGGACGGCGATCAGCAGTTTGCCCAGCGCGACACTCTGCCGCCCCAAGCCGCCTACCGGATATGGAACATGCATCCGTCGGAGCCGATGCAGCAAGGGCATTTACCGCCGTGGCGCGCACGCTGCTTCATCAACCGGCTGCGCGGCGGCGAAGCACATTTCGGGGAAATCACGATGCGCCACACCACCGTGTGGTTCTTTCCCCATCGCGAACAAATGCTGTTGATCTACCAGGGCAGCCTTCCCATCAATGAAGACGATGCCGCAGACGTCATGCAGCTCATGCCGGCGCTGGAAATTGAGGGTAAAAGCCGCAGCGTCGCTCATTATCGGCAGGTGCTCGATCAGCGGCTTGATAAAGAGCATGGCGCTCTGCACGCTTTTCGTGAAAAAGATTTGCTGCCGGAGTGCTGTATCGGCCCCTGGCTGGATACGGAAACGCCGACGCAGCAAAGCCCGATGGTGGAAAACATCGCCGCCTACGAACATCACCAACGCGAACAACACCGCCAACGTCTGCAGCGCGAAGGCCGAGACATCGACGACATGTTCCCCGCGCCGCCAGCGGAACCGATGCCCTCTTTGGAGAGGTTGGCCGAGTTTGTCGACGGCATGGAACAGCGCGCTGAAGCGCATTACCGTGAAATCCTTGATGGCGCGCAGGCAAACGGCATTGATATTGACGGCCCAGGCCCCGCCGACCTTTCCGGCGCGGAAAGCTACCAACAACAGCGCGACCAGCTGTTTCAACAGGCGCGTCAACGTCCCGATGCGTTTAGCGACAAGCAGCTGGGGGAAAGCGAGCGCGCGCTGCACCAGATGTATTTAATGTCGGCACAGGCGCAAAACCCGGCGCTGCGTTTAAGCGGCGATCTGGCGCAAATCATTCGCCAACGCGTCACCGCTGCGATGCAGCGCGATAAAGATCTCAGCGGCCTGGACCTTACCGGCGCCGATCTGTCCGGCATGGACCTCAGCCATGCCACCTTGCGCGGCACGTTGCTGGAAAACGCCAATCTGCGCCAAACCCGGTTGGTGGGCTGTGACCTGCGCGAGGCGATGTTGGCGCGCGCCGATCTCAGCGGCGCCGTCTTGCAGCAGGCGGATCTGAGCCACGCCTCTTTGGCCCTGGCGAAATGCGAAGCGACGGATTTCGTTGGCGCGCAGCTGCACGAAACCAACATTCAACAAACCTTGTTTCAACGCTGCGATTTCACGATGGCGTCATTGCGCGATTTGCTGGGATACGAAACCTTGCTCGGGCAGTGTGACTTCAACCGCGCCACGCTGGCCAACATTACGTTGATGGAACTGCAGCTGGAGCAGCTGATATTCAGCCACGCCCGGCTCGACAAAGTCAGCTTCATCAAATGCCGGCTGCTGGCGGTGAACTTCGATCGGGCGCGGCTGGAGAGCTGCGCCTGGGTTGATACCGAGACGCAAAGCCTCAGCTTCCGCGCCGCACGCCTCACCGCCTGCGCCTTCGCAGCGAAGACGCTGTTGCCGCAGGCGGATTTCAGCGACGCGACGCTGAACCAGTGCAATTTGCGCCAAATGCCGTTGCAGCGGGCTAATTTCAGCCGTGCGCGCTTTGATAACTGTGACCTGTCGGAAACCCGGCTGAACGAGGCCGATTTCCGTCAGGCCAACGGCAGCGGTAGCCTGTTCATTCGCAGCGATCTGTCCCAGGCCAACCTGCGCGACGCCAATTTCATCGCGGCGATCCTGCAAAAATGCGTGCTGTCAGGCGCCGACCTGCAGGGCACCAATCTGTTCCGGGCCGATTTGTCGCAGTCGCAGGTGGATCGGGCGACCCGGCTCGACGGTGCCTATACCGCCAGGGTGAAAACATTGCCTCGCCATAACGGGAAGGAAGTATGACCTCAAAACCTGAGCAGATACGCCAGCGCGTGAAACGCGGCGAGCTGATTGCCGGTGAGGATTTGCACGGCCTGTCATTCGCCGGTATGGATTTGGCCGGCGGCATGTTCAACAAGTTGAACCTGAGCGGCGTGAACTTCTCCGATTGCGATCTGCGCGACAGCGTCTTCAGCGATTGCCGACTCGAACACGCGCAATTTGCACGAGCAAACCTGAAGCAAACGGCCTTCAATCAGTGCGCCATGCCGGGCGGCCGCTTCTGCGAGAGCCATATCGAACTGACGATGTTCAACGACTGCCGGCTTGAACAGAGCGACTTCAGCCGGCTGCCGCTCAATCAAAGCCACTGGATGTCATGCCAATTGGCCGGCGCGAACTTTTCCGCCACTCAGCACGATCGCACCACCTTTTACGAAAGCCCGCTCGACGGCGCCGCGTTGAATCATGCGCGGCTATCCCTTGTCACGTTCTTTCGATTAAACCTCTGTGAAACCGAGTTTGAAGGGGTAGATTTCGACCGCGTCACGTTTTTCGAATGTGACCATCGCGGCAAAAGTTACGCCGGGCAGCGCCTCATCGCCTGCCAGTTTACCGATAACCAACTGGACGACGTCGATTTCAGCCAGGCGACGCTGCGCCAGAGCAATTTCAAGGGCGCTTCGCTGCGGCGTGCCAACCTGACGGGCGTGCAAGCGCAGCAGTCGCTGTGGCTGGAGGCCAATTTGACTCAGGCGCAGTGCCGCAGCGGGCAGTTCGATCAGGCGATCTTCAGCGAAGCGACGCTGGATGCCGCCAACTTCAGCCAGGCGCGCCTGTATCAATGCGTGTTCCAGCGCAGCCGTGCGGCACGCTGTGATTTCAGCGACAGCGACCTGACCTACGCCGATTTCTGTTATGCCGACATCGGCGCCGCCGATTTCCGGCGCGCGCGCTTTATGCGCACCCGCATGCACCGCGCCCACCAGCAGCAAACGCGCTGGGGCGATCGCAGCGGAATTCTCGAGCGCGACGAAGAACTGTACGCCGCCGAAACCTGGAGCGCACAGCGCCAGAGCCGAATCTGAATGCATTGACCACTTCACGAGGGGATCACCATGAGCGTTGCCAACACAACTCGCGCCGTCAACATCGCACCGCCCCAGCAGGCCGCCGGCCAGGTCGTCAACCTGTTGCCGGACGGCAGCCTGGTGGTGGAGTGCGAAGGCCGCGGCTGGCATTGCCGCCGGGCGGCGAGCTGCCTGCTGACGCCGGCCCTCGGCGATAACGTGCTGGTCGCCGGCTGCGGCCACCAGCTGTGGGCGATCGCCGTTCTCGAACGTGCAGAGCCGCAAAGCGCAGCGCGGCTCTGCGTCACAGGCGATCTGCAAATTGAAACGCCGAGCGGTTCACTGTCGCTGCACAGCGCGCAGGCGCTAAAGCTGAGCGGCGACGCCATGACGCTGCAGGCCAACAGCGGCGACTGCCACGTCGACAAGATGAAATACAGCGGCGAGGAACTGTCGGCCTTCGTCAGTATCAGCCGCCTGGTCGGCAAGCGCTGCGAGTCGCTGTGGCATTCGGTCAGCCAGATCAGCCATTCGCTGTTCCGTAAAGTGCGCCAAACCGAGCACGTGCGCGCCGGGCAGCTGGATTATCAGGCGGAAGACTACGCCCGCATTCATGCCCGCAACACGCTCATTACCTCAAAAGACATCACCAAGCTGGATTCGGAACAAATCCACGTCGGATAACCTGCGGAGGCCTTTTATGTTTGCCAACAGCCAAATGATCGGCGTGGACCTGGCGTTTCCCGACGTCTGTCTGACGCCAAGCCCGGCGCCGGTGCCCGTGCCCTACCCGGATATCGCCCTGGCGCCGACCGCCATCCCGAATGCGTTCAACATTCTGTTCGTCGGCACCCCGGCGCACAACATGGCGACGGTGACGCCGCTGACCAACGGCGACAACCCCGGCGTGGCCACCGGCGTCGCTTCCGGGACGGTGATGGGGCCGTCCCGCCACCTGACCGGCGCCTTTACCGTATTGCTCAAAGGCACCCCGGCCACCCGGCTGACCAGCCTCAGCCTGCAGAATTCCACCAACGCGCTCGGCATGCGCATCGTGCCGAGCCAATTAAAAGTGTTGCTGCTTGCGCCCTGATGACGGCGCCTTATTACACAGCCATTCAATCAAGAAAAGAGGACATTGTGAAAACACGGATTACCCTGACGCTGTTGACCGCCCTGACGCTTGCCGGTTGTTCCACCCCGCCGCCACCGCCGCCGGCGCTCAATAACGACGCTATCGTCAGCAGTGAAGTCAACGGCGTCACGCTGCAGCACCGCGCCGCGGTGAGCGCGCCGAAGCAGTTCAAACCGATCGGTGAGGAGTACCGCAGCCTGTACGCCGCCAGCATCATGAGCAGCCCGAATTATACCGGCACCGCCGTCGGCAGCCTGGACAACGCCGCCGCGTTCTACGCGCTGGGCGAAGTGGAAAACAACTGGCTGGCGATCTCCGCCATTCGCGGTGGCGATCTGGTGGGGTATATCCAGGCCAACGCCGGCGTACCAGAAGCGCGCTACAAATCGACGCTGCGCAAAGATCTGCCGCGCCGCGCACGCGCCGCCAAACAGGACTGCGTCAAAGTCGGCGGCGACAGCAAGGCGTGTAAAAACGCCGGTTCAGCTACCTGGATCCTCCAGTAGTCAGCACGCCTGCGGGCGACGAGATTCCCATGATGACGACCCCTATCGCTTCCCGCTGGTGCGGGATGCTGTTTCTGCTGCTGGGCGCGTTGGCGCTCGGCGGCTGCATGTCTTCCGCCAAAAGCGTGCCGTCGCGTTACAGCCTGGTGTTCGATGCCGATCGCCAGGTCAATGCCGCCGCCGGCGCGCAACCGGCGCCGATCAAAATCCGCGTGCTGCTGCTGCGTTCGGATGCGGAATTTATGGATGCCGACTTCTTCAGTCTGCAAAACGACGCCAAAAGCGTGCTCGGCAACAGCCTGCTGGACAGCGATCAGTTCTTCCTGACGCCGGGCCAGACCGGCAAGAAGCTCGGCGGGCAAAGCGCGTTGGATGCGCGCTACATCGGCGTAATCGCCGAGTATCAAAATCTGGACGGCAAGACCTGGCGCATTTCACTGCCGCTGCCGGAACCCACCGAAACCAATTTCTACAAGGTATGGCAATTCTCGCCGGATGAGCTGGAAGCGCATATCGTCGCGGGCGTGAATGGCCTGCGCCCCGTAAAAAAGGTCGACTGACCTACCGCTGCGCTGAAGCGAAGTAACTATAGGTGTGATGATGAAAGATGCTCATAAGGTTGTCTGGACTGAGGGAATGTTTTTGCGCCCTCACCATTTCCAGCAGGCGGAAAACTATCTCGAAGGCTATATGCGCAACTGGGGCCAGGCCCACAGCGGCTGTTTCTGGGGGTTCCTGACCCTGGATCTGGACCAAACGCTGCTGCGCCAGGGCAAGATTGCGCTCAACGCCGCCAGCGGCATCATGCCGGACGGCACGCCGTTTCGCTTCGCCGGCGCCCAGCAGGCACCCGCGCCGCTGACCATCGCCGAAAACAAGACCGGTGAAAACGTGGTGCTGGCCCTGCCGACCTATCGCGCGGGGCGTGAAGACGTGATCTTTCAGGAAAGCCCGGAGGCGCTGGCGCGCTATCTGGCTTACGAGAACGAAGTCGACGATCTCAACGCCGTCTCGGTGGGCAGCGCGGCGCTGCAGTTCGGCCGCCTGCGCCTGCGGCTGATGCTGGAGAGCGAACTCAACGCCGAATGGACCGCGCTCGGCGTGACCCGCGTGCTGGAAAAACGCGGCGACAACAGCCTGCGCCTCGATACCGCGCAGATCCCGCCGATGCTGAACTGCCAGGGCAACCCGGTACTGAAAACCTTCATCAACGATCTGCAGGGCCTGCTGCAACAGCGCAGCCAGCAGATGAGCCAGCGCCTGCTGCAGCCGGGCCGCGGCGGCAGTTCCGAAATGGTCGATTTCATGCTGCTGCAGCTGATCAACCGCCATCTTGGTCAGGTGAGCCACGCCTACCACCTCGACCATCTGCACCCGGAGCGTCTGTTCGCCGATTGGCTGCAGTTCGCCACCGAGCTCGCCAGCTTCTCGGCGCAGCGCACCCCGGAAGGGCGCCTGCCGGTGTATGACCACGACAATCTGGCGCTGTGCTTCGGCAAGCTGATGCTGTTGCTGCGTCAGGGGCTGTCGGTGGTGCTGGAAGACAACGCCATTCAGCTGACGCTGGTCGAACGCTCCCACGGGCTGAACGTCGCCACCGTGCAGGACGCCAAAATGATGCGCGATTTCGGCTTCGTGCTGGCGGTGCGCGCCGACGTGGCCGCAGAGGTGTTGCTGACCCATTTCCCGGCGCAGATGAAGATCGCACCGGTCACGCGCATCCGCGATTTGGTGCAGCTGCAGCTGCCGGGCATCGGTTTGCGCACCATGCCCGCCGCGCCGCGCCAGATCCCCTATCACGCCGGCTACACCTACTTCGAGCTGGAAAAAGGCGGCGACCTGTGGAAACAGATGGAAAAATCCAGCGCCTTCGCCCTGCACCTGGCCGGCGAATTCCCGGGGCTGGACATGGAATTTTGGGCGATTCGCAGCCATACGGACCGGTAACCTATGACTCAGGAAAATAGCATGACGCCGGCAGCCAATCCGCTGGTGGACGCCGCCAACCCGCTGCTGAACGCCATTTCGCAGATCCGCCAGTCGGCCACGCACGCCAACCCGGCGCAGCTGCGCCAACAGCTGATCGACGAAATGCGCCGCTTCGAGATCCGCGGCCAACGCGCCAACCTGCCGTACGAAGTGATCATCGGCGCGCGTTATTGCCTGTGCACCGCGCTGGATGAAGCGGCGGCGCTGACCCCGTGGGGCAGCAACAGCGTGTGGTCCGGCAGCGGGCTGCTGGTGACCTTCCATAACGAAACCTGGGGCGGCGAGAAGTTTTTCCAGCTGCTGGCCAAACTGTCGCAAAGCCCGCGCGAGCACATCAACCTGCTGGAGCTGATCAATTATTGCCTGTTGCTGGGCTTTGAAGGCCGCTACCGAGTGATGGAAAACGGCCGCTCGCAGCTGGAAACCATGAAGCAGCGCCTGCTGCAGCTGATCCGGTCGGTGCGCGGCGGCTATGCCCCACCGCTGTCGCCTCATGCGCTGGATCTGCCGGTGCAGCAGAAGCTGTGGCGCCCGCTGGTGCCGCTGTGGGCCTGCGTGGCGTTGACCGGCTTCCTGGCTTCGCTGCTGTTCATCGCCCTCAACTGGCGGCTGGGCGACAACACCAGCCCGGTGCTGGCGGCGATTTACCAAACCAATCTGCCGCAGGTGGCGATCGGTAACCCGGCGCCGGCCGCGCCGCCGACGCTGAGCCTGAAAAGCTTCCTGCGCAAAGAGATCGCCGAAGGGCTGGTGGTGGTGCGCGACGAAGCGCAGCAAAGCGTGGTGATCCTCAAAGGCGACGGGCTGTTCGACTCCGCCGCCACCACGGTGCGCGCCAACTATATTCCGGTCATCGACCGCATCGCCGCCGCCATGAACGGCGTCAGCGGCAAGATCCTGGTCACCGGCTACAGCGACAACGTGCCGATCCGCAGCGCCCGTTTCGCCTCCAACTGGGAGCTGTCGCTGGCGCGCGCCGAAGCGGTCAGCGCCCGCTTGCAAAAGCACCTCGCCAACCCGCAGCGGGTCAAGGCCGAGGGCCGCGGCGAAAGCAACCCCGTCGCGCCGAACGATAACAAAGTGAACCGCGCGTTGAACCGCCGGGTAGAAATTACGCTGTTGGTCGCCCCGGAAAATACCCAGGCGGAAATCAACGGCTTGCCGCAAGGAACCGGAAAGTAATGCTCAGTACGTTATTCTCCATCATCACCAGCCGCCTGCTGTGGGGCTTTGTCGGCATCACCGCGCTGGCGTTCATCATCTGGATGATCGGCCCGCTGGTGGCCATCGGCGACTATCGCCCGCTGGAGCCGGAACTCAACCGCCAGATCGCCATCGGCGTTATCTACCTGATCTGGTTCCTGTGCCGCCTGATCCCGCGCCTTTACAGCGCCTGGTTCAACAGTCGCCTGCTGAGCAACCTGCGCGCCGCCGAAGCGGTACCGGCGGAAGACGGCAAGCCCGAGATTAAACAAGACGAACAGCTGGCGCAGCGCTTCGACGAAGCGGCGCAGCTGCTGAAGAAGGCGCGCTTCGCACCGGGCCAGGAGGGCGGCAAACACCGCTGGATGACCCGCTTCAGCCGCCAATACCTGTACCAGCTGCCGTGGTATGTGATCATCGGCGCGCCCGGCGCCGGCAAGACCACCGCGCTGGTCAATTCCGGCCTGCACTTCCCGCTGGCGGATCGCTTCGGCAAAACCGCGCTGCGCGGCGTGGGCGGCACCCGCAACTGCGACTGGTGGTTTACCAACGACGCCGTGCTGCTCGACACCGCCGGCCGCTACACCACGCAGGAAAGCCAGCGCGAAGAAGATGCCGGCGAGTGGCAAAGCTTCGTCGCGCTGCTGAAAAAATACCGCACCCGCCAGCCGATCAACGGCGTGATGGTGACCATCAGCGTGGCCGATCTGCTGAGCGACAGCGCCGAAGCGCGTGCCGCCCAGGCCAGCGCGCTGCGCAAACGCCTGATCGAACTGCACGAGCAGTTGGGCATTCACTTCCCGGTCTATGTGCTGGTGACCAAAACCGACCTGCTCAACGGCTTTATGGCCTACTTCGGCAGCTTCGACAAAGCACAGCGCGACCAGATCTGGGGGTTCACCTTCCCTTACGAGCGCTCGCGGCAGCCGGACTTCAATCTGAACGCCGCTTTCGAACAGCAATACGCCCTGCTGCAACAGCGGCTGGACGCGGCGCTGCCGGATACGCTGCTGATGGAGCACGACGCGCGCCAGCGCGCCGAAAGCTACCTGTTCCCGCAGGAGTTCGCGGCCCTGCGCCCGCTGCTCAGTCAATACCTGGAACAGGTGTTCGCCACCTCCAGTTTTGAAACCCGCTTTACCCCGCGCGGCATCTATTTCACCAGCGGCACGCAGGAAGGCCTGCCGTTCGACCGGGTGATGGGCGAGCTGAACCGCTACCTGCAGCTGCCGACGGCAAACTCAGGGGCGCAGGCCAACGCGGCCTGGGACAGCGTGGGCCAGGAAGCGCCGATCCCGGCGGCCAAAGGCCAAAGCTTCTTCCTGAAAGAGACGCTGGAATCGGTGGTCTTCCAGGAATCCGGGCTGGCGGGCAGCAACCGCTGGTGGGAATACCGCAATCGCGCCCTGCACTGGGCGGGTTACATCGCGCTGGCGGTGATCCTGGCGGTGCTGGCGATGCTCTGGTTCACCAGCTACGGCAACAACAAGGCCTATCTGGCGGAAGTGGCCGCCAAGGTGCCCGGCGTCGAACGCCAGGGGCAAAACCTGACGCAGTTGGGTAACGGCGACATGTTCTCGCTGCTGCCGTTCCTCAATAGCCTGCTGCACCTGCCGGACAGCCAGAACTTTTCGCTAGACGATCCGCCGTTCACCTACCGCATGGGGCTGTTCCGCGGCGATCAGGTGGGCGACGCCGGCAATGCGCTGTACCAAAAAGCGCTGAAAGAACTGCTGCTGCCGCAGGTGGCGCAACAGATCGCCACCACGCTGCGCAACGACAACCACGGCGATGCGGACTTCAGCTACGAAGCGCTGAAGGCCTATCAGATGCTGTATCTGCCAAAGCAGTACGACGGCAAATTCCTGCGCGCCTGGGTGATGCTCAACCTGCAGCGCAACCTGCCGCAGGGCAGCACGCAGAAACAGCTGCAGCAGATCGAATGGCACCTGAGCCAGCTGCTGGATACGCAGATCCAGGCCTCGCCTTACGCCAAAGACGAACCGCTGGTGGCGCAGGCGCAGGCCGCCATCAATCGGGCGCCGCTGTCGCAGCGCGTCTATGGCCGCCTCAAACGTCTGCTGCTGAAACAGACCGACATCAAGCCGGTCAGCCTGGTCGATTTGGCCGGCCCGCAAACCGAGCTGGCGTTCAGCCGCAAAAGCGGCAAACCGGTCACCGACGGCGTGCCGGGCCTGTTCACCTCACAAGGGTACTGGAAAGCGTTCAGCGACAATATCGACCCGGTGACCGACACGCTGCGCAAGGAAGACGTCTGGGTGTTGAACAGCCAGGCGCCGGAGCAGAAGAGCGCCGATTTGACCAAGACCATCCGCCAGCTGTACATGCAGGACTTCATCAGCGCCTGGGATGCGCTGCTGGGAGATATCCAGCTGGCCAACATCGGCAACCTGACCCAGCGCATCAGCAGCGCGCGGCTACTCTCCGGCAACCCGTCGCCGATGCGTAACCTGCTGGTCAACGTCAGCAAAAACGTCACCCTGCGCGACGAGAAAAGCGACGCCGATTCCCGTTCGCTGCTGGCCAAAACCGAAGACAGGCTGAATCAAAACGCCAACCGCACGCTGGAAGCGCTGTTCACCAACCGGCCGGCCAACGCCGACGGCGATGTGTCGGCCCAGCCGGAACAGCTGGTGATGGCGCACTTCGCGCCGCTGCTGGAGCTGGCGCAAAGCCAGGGCGAAGGCAATAAGGCGATCCCTTTCGACAGCGTGCTGAAGCAGGTCGATGAGCTATACAGCTATCTGACGGCGGTACAGGGCGCGGCCAACAGCGGCATGTCGGCACCGCCGAGCGACATCATCCCGCGTCTGCAGGCCGAATCCGGCCGCTTGCCGGTGCCGTTCAAACAGATGCTGCTGTCGCTGGCGATCGGCGCCAGCAGCGACACCCAGCGTAAAGAGATGGAGAACGTGAAAAAGCGCATCAGCTTCGAGGTCGGCAGCTTCTGCCGCCAGGCGATCGCCGGCCGTTATCCGCTGGTGGCCCGGGCGCGCCAGGACGTGACGCCGGACGATCTGGCGCGCATGTTCGCGCCGAACAGCGGGCTGATGGACAGTTTCTTCCGCGACAATCTGCAGGGCAAGGTCGACACCACCCGCGCCAACTGGCGCTTTACTCCCGGCGTGGACGGCAAGACGCTGCCCGGCGGCGAAGGCATCCTGCGTTCGTTCCAGCAGGCGCAGCGCATCCGCGACGCCTTCTTCGCCAACGGTACCGCGACGCCCTCGTACCGCGTGACCGTGCGGCCGGTGCGGATGGATAACGACATCCTCAACCTGACGCTGGATATCGACGGCCAACTGTTCAAATACAGCCATGGCCCTCAGGTACCGCTGGTGGTCAGCTGGCCGGGCACCCGCAATACCAACCAGGTGCATTTGCAGCTGGCGCTGGCCAACGGCACCACCGCCAGCCTGGTGACCAGCGGGCCATGGGCGCTGAACCGCCTGGTGGACATGGCGCAATCCTCGGGCACCGGCGGCCTCGGCCGCCAGGCGACGTTCAATCTCGACGGCCATCGCGTCACGCTGGAGTTCACGCCCAACAGCATCCGTAATCCGTTCCAACTGCCGGCCTTCTCGTGCCCGTAGCCCCGAAAGGACATGATCATGAGCACTGATTCAAGCGCCCCGACGAGCCTCGGCTGGTACGGAAAACTTCCTTCCGCCGGCGATTTTCTGCAGCGCCGCCTGCCCGATCCGGTGGTCAACAACTGGGCCCACTGGTTCCATAACGGGCTGGTGAATTTGCAGCGCGATGCGCAGGGGCCAAACGGCCACCCGTTCAGCAACGCACCGGTGTGGAACTTCGTGATCCCCGCCACGCTCGGCAGCCCGTACGTGCAGATGGGCTGCCTGTTGCCGGCGCGCGATCGCGTCGGGCGGCGCTACCCGATCTGCGCGCTGCGCCTGTTCAGCCTGCAAGAATGGCGCCCGCAACAACTGAACATGGCGGCGAGCTGGTACCAGCAGCTCGGCCATACCCTGCTGAACGGCGTGCGCAACGGCTTCTCCGCCGAACAGATCGACCGCACGCTGCAGGCAATCCCGGCGCTGCCCAGCCCACCGGCGGAAACGGATTCCGAGATATTGTCGATTATCGGTTTTCAGCATCCGGACGTGCCGGGTCTCGGCTGGCAACAGGCCGCCGACTGTTTCGATCCGGCGCAGTACACCAGCTTCTGGTGGACCAATCAGGCCGACGGACACCCGCTCTACACCCACGTGCACAGCGGCAACCTCACCGTGCAGCTGTTTTCACTGCTGTTCGAGCCCAACGGCTGGGCACGCCCCGGCCGCGGCGGCCAGTACCCGCAAATGTTTGATTAACATCGTTCGTTGAAGGAAATTCTATGGCTATCGACACCGATACCCTGCTGGCCCCGGTTGACGCGGACAATCCCTGCGGCGACAACCTGGAATACGACGCCGACTTTCTGGCAATGGCGCGCGCCGCCACCGGCAAGGCCGAACAGCAGTTCGGCAGCACCATCATTCCGGAAGAAGCGCCGGATTGGGTGCAGGTCGAACGCCTCGCGACCTCGCTGCTGGCGCGCACCAAAGACCTGCGCGTCATGCTGTATCTCACCCGCGCCTGGACCCAGCTGCGCGGGTTGCCGGGCTACGCCGACGGGCTGACGCTGATCCACCAGTCGATACTCCGTTACTGGGATGCTCTGCAACCGGCATTGGAGTTCGACGGCGAAGCCGACCCGCTGTTTCGCATCAATGCGTTGGCCGACCTCGGCGACAAAGCCGCGCTGGCCGCCAGCGTGCGCACCGCACCGCTGCTGAAAAGCGCCGCCGGTGAAATCTCGCTGCGCGATGCCGGCGCCCTGCTCGACGGCAGCAAGCAAGAGTGCCCCAACTTTCCCGGCGGCCGCGCACGGCTGCAGGATGAGCTGGCGCAGCAGGGCCGCCCCGAAGGCGCACTGGTGACGCACATCGCCCACACCCTGGGCGCCATTCGCAGTGAAGTGACCCGCCATCTGGGGGAAAGCGCCCTGCCGGAAATGGGCGCGCTGACCAAGGTATTTTCTCTGGTGGCGCTCGCCGGCCAGAGCGATGCCCCGGCCGCCGCCGAACCCGACGCCCCGCCGGAAACCGCCGCCCAGCAACAACCGGCTGCGATGCAAAACGCCACGGCACCGCTGAACTGGCGCAGCGCGCAGATCCAGTCGCGCGACGACGCCCAGCTGATGCTGGACAAGGTGAAAAACTATTTTCGTCTTCATGAGCCGAGCCACCCGGCGCCGCTGATGATCGATCGGGTCCAGCGGCTGATTACGTTGGACTTTATGCAAATCGTCCGCGATTTGGCGCCCGATGGGCTTAACCAACTGGAGACCATTCTCGGTCGCCCCGACCACGAGGAGAACAGCTAGCCGCCGACCTTTGTTCTCTTGACGCATCCGATACCGTCTGCCCCGGCGCAGACCCGAATCAGAACCTGACTCTCCCAGCCGGACGAGGCGCGTTCCCAATCGCCATTAGATGGAGTAAATCATGTCAAACTCGAAATCCCGCAGCGGGCAGAAATTCATCGCCCGCAACCGCGCGCCGCGCGTACAGATTGAATACGATGTCGAAATTTATGGCGCAGAGCGCAAAATCCAGCTGCCGTTCGTGATGGGCGTGATGGCGGATCTGGTGGGGAAAGCGGTCGATCCGCAAGCCAGCGTGGAAGAACGCAAGTTCATGGAGATCGACGTCGACAACTTCGACGAGCGCATGAAATCGCTGAAGCCGCGCGTCGCTTATCAGGTCGATAACACCCTGACCGGCGAAGGCAAGCTGAACATCGATCTGACCTTCGAAAGCATGGAAGACTTCTCCCCTGCCGCTATCGCCCGCAAGGTCGACTCGCTGGGCAATCTGCTGGACGCCCGCACCCAGCTTTCCAACCTGCTGTCTTATATGGACGGTAAGAACGGCGCCGAAGAGCTGATCTCCAAGATCCTGCAAAACCCGGCGCTGCTGCAATCCCTGACCGACGCGCCGAAGCCGGCGGTTAACGACGACAACAACGAGCGTGAGGATTAATCGATGAGCAACTCGCCTCAGCAACAAAATGCGTTGCAGACCACCGAGACTTTTTCCAGCGATGAATTCAGCGCGCTGCTGAACAAAGAGTTCCGGCCGAAGACCGATCAGGCCAAAGAAGCGGTCGAGAACGCGGTGAAAACCCTGGCGCAACAGGCGCTGGAAAACACCGTCACCGTTTCTTCCGACGCCTACCGCACCATCCAGGCGCTGATCGCGGAAATCGACGAAAAGCTGTCGCAGCAGATCAACCAGATCATTCACCACGACGACTTCCAGAAGCTGGAAGGCGCCTGGCACGGCCTGCATTATCTGGTCAACAACTCCGAAACCGACGAGATGCTGAAGATCCGCTTTATGAGCATTTCCAAACAGGAGCTGGGCCGCACGCTGAAGCGCTATAAAGGCGTGGGCTGGGACCAGAGCCCGATCTTCAAGAAAGTCTACGAAGAAGAGTATGGCCAGTTCGGCGGCGAGCCGTTCGGCTGCCTGGTGGGCGACTACTACTTCGATCACAGCCCGCAGGACGTGGAGCTGCTGGGCGAAATGGCCAAGATCGGCGCCGCCTCGCATTGCCCGTTCATCGCCGGCACCGCGCCGAGCGTGATGCAGATGGAGTCCTGGCAGGAGCTGTCCAACCCGCGCGATCTGACCAAGATTTTCCAGAACACCGAGTACGCCGCCTGGCGCAGCCTGCGCGAGTCGGAAGACGCGCGCTACCTGGGCCTGGTGATGCCGCGTTTCCTGGCGCGCCTGCCCTACGGCATCCGCACCAACCCGGTGGACGAGTTTGACTTTGAAGAAGAAACCGACGGCGCGACCCACGGCAATTACACCTGGACCAACGCCGCCTACGCCATGGCCGCCAACATCAACCGTTCGTTCAAAGAGTTCGGCTGGTGCACCGCCATTCGCGGGGTGGAATCCGGCGGCGCGGTGGAAAACCTGCCGTGCCACACCTTCCCGAGCGACGACGGCGGCGTGGACATGAAGTGCCCGACCGAGATCGCCATCAGCGATCGACGCGAAGCCGAGCTGGCCAAAAACGGCTTTATGCCGCTGGTGCACCGCAAAAACTCCGACTTCGCCGCCTTTATCGGCGCGCAGTCGCTGCAGAAGCCGGCGGAATACTACGATGCCGACGCCTCCGCCAACGCCCAGCTTTCCGCGCGCCTGCCGTACTTGTTCGCCTGCTGCCGCTTCGCGCACTACCTGAAGTGCATCGTGCGCGACAAAATTGGCTCCTTCCGCGAGCGCGACGACATGGAACGCTGGCTGAACGACTGGATCATGAACTACGTGGACGGCGATCCGGCCAACTCCTCGCAGGAAACCAAGTCGCGCAAACCGCTGGCTGCGGCGGAAGTGCAGGTGGAAGAGATCGAAGACAACCCGGGCTATTACAGCGCCAAGTTCTTCCTGCGCCCGCACTACCAGCTGGAAGGCCTGACCGTCTCCCTGCGCCTGGTGTCGAAGCTGCCTTCGCTGAAGCAAAACGACGCGTCCTGATGGACTGAAGTCAGGCCGCGATAGTGCGGCCTGGCTGATACATCAACCTCATCACAGGGAAAGAAAGATGAAGACAAAACGGTTTTATCTGGCATCGCTGTTGGCTGTCGTCTGCTCGCTCTCCGCCGCGCCGCCAGCTTTCGCAGAGCAGGCATCGATAGCGCATTTGACGTCCGATGATGTCAATCTGCCAGGCAGCGACTTTTTCCGTTTCTATCGCAGTGCAGATAAACAGGAAAAAGAGAAAGCGCGGATTTATTTGCTGGGCGTGCTGGACGCGACGGAAGGAAAAAGCTGGTGCCAATACAGCCAGCTACAAACTGTCACTCTGCAGGAGTTTGTGTTCGAATTCTTTAATAAACTTCCCGCTGCGCGCCTACACGAAAGGGCTGCCCCCCTGATTGAAGAGGCTCTGGCGACTCGCTTCCCCTGCAAAGGAGGCAAAGCATGAAACCTTTATATCGTCAGCTAAAAAGCAGCCATTACTCCTCTGATTACTCTAGCCCGGGATATTTGGCAGCAGAAGCCGTTTACGCCGAGATTGGTTATGAGCTTGATACGCTTCTAAAGCAAAACCCTGGTTATGCCAATACCTGTGCCGTCCGCATGAGCCTGGCGCTGTTGAAAGCCGGCATCAGCTTCAAAGGCCGTCTGCCAATCAAAAAAGGCGCCTATAAGGGTAAAACGATTGAGCCTGGAGCCAAACTGCTGGCCGATCAGTTGCATCGCTCCAGTAGTTTTGGCAAAGCCAACATTTTCTTTAATGCTCCAGATGCAGAGAAGGGTATCGGCAATAAAAAAGGCGTCGTGTTCTTCAATAAAATAACCAACTATGATGGCGGACACATTGATCTTATCGAACCAGAAAACTCGCTATTGACCTGCCATTCCCATTGCTATTTTAACTGCAAAGAAGTCTGGTTTTGGGAATTAAGCTAGTGTTCCATCGGCTGACCAGTAAAAGCATGAGGTTTGGTTTAACTGCATGCTTGCTTATCGCCTCATTAAGGTTGCAAGCAGCGCCGAATCAGGATCCTGTGGCATTTATCAAACAGATGCCTTATCACCAGGTCGTAAAAGAACTGGCATTGTCTCGCTGCCTGGCACAGGTCTCCGATTCGGATAAGGCATTCTCTCTTGATGCAGCCAGAATGGCGAATGCGATGAGAGAATGGATGCCATTCGACATCGAATCAGGTGATGAGAAAATCAATGTTCTCATCGGAAAATATAAATCCAGAATCAATGAGTTTCACAGTGAAACTAAAGACAAGAGTCAAGGCGTCACCTTGAACTGTCTGCGGTTGTACCATAGTTCTGAATTGGACAAGCTTTCCCGACAGCTCATTGCAGGCAATCCAGATCGCACGTGGAATCAAGATAACGCGAAATAATTAAGCATTGAGCCATTAGCACTTAATAGTGGCTCGGTAACCCGTACCGATAGTTTTCGGTATTTAAGAAGGTGCATGGCACAAGGATATAAATTGGTAATGCATTACCACACTTGCAATTCCTGCTGCTATTACCTGAGTTTTTCAACGTAACGTTAATACTACTGTTAACCCTTAATAAAGAGTGAAGAAACTATGGCTATTGATATGTTCCTGAAAGTTGAAGGTGCCAGCGGCGAATCCAAAGATTCGAATCACAAAGGCTGGACCGACATTACTTCTTTCTCCTGGGGCGCTTCTCAACCGGGCAATATGGGCGTTGGCGGCGGCGGTGGCGCCGGCAAAGTGTGCTTCAACGATCTGCACGTCAACGCGCTGATCGACAAGTCAACCCCGGCCTTGCTGAAACACTGCTCAAGCGGCAAACACCTGACCAAGATTGAGCTGTCGGTTTGTAAGGCGGGTGGTAGCCAGGTTGAATACGCAAAAATCACCCTGGAAGACGTGCTGGTCACCGCCGTGCAGTACACCGGCGCAGGCGGCGAAGATACCGTGGGCGTCACCTACTCCTTCCAGGCGGCGAAAGTGAAACAGCAATACTGGGAGCAGAGCGACAAAGGCGGCAAAGGCGCCGAAAGCAGCGCAGGTTGGAACATCAAAGAAAACCGCGAAGCTTAATCTGCATGCCCCCCCGGTTACGGCCGGGGGGGCATAACATGGATACAATGGAGAGTCAGGATGAAAAAACCTCTATTTGGGCCCGCATGGATTCGTTTTTCTGAAGTCAATATCAATGTAAAAAAAGTGGGTGCATTGATTGGTGGAAAAGTAGAAAGCAATATTGAAAACGGTATTTTTGAAAATGCTTGTCCTATACGAATGAGCTATGTACTCAACTATACAGGCATACCAATTCCCTCTAACTCCGGTTATGCGACCGTGTCTGGTAAAGATAAAAAATGGTATCTTTATCGTGTTAACGATATGATTCTCTTTTTAGAAAAGAACTTCGGCAAGCCTGATATCACGGTGAAATCCCCTACCCCAGCTAAATTTTCAGGTAAAAAAGGGATAATGGTTATACAAGGAAATGGCTGGCGAAATGCCAGAGGACATGTCACATTATGGAACGGTGACATTTGCTCTGACTCTTGTCATTTCATGGGGGATCCTGAGAATGGTTCTTTTGTTCCTGAAGTCGCATCACTTTGGATATTAAAATGAAGACTACCCACATCGCCCTTGCTCTTCTTCTCGTTTCTCCTATGCTGCTGGCGGAAGATATAAAAATAGAAAACTTACCTCAAAGCGAAATTTATGAAAATTGGCTGATTAGCCGCTGCATTGGGAAGTCTACTGACTCAGAAAAAACCAAGCAAGATGCTTTCCGTTCCGCTTCCGCCTATTTAGAATTCAGCAAACTCCCCATGGATGCATTCGAACAAGGCGAAAAACTGGCTGAACAGTACGCAAATAAAAATAGTCAAGGCTCAGTTAAAGGAAGTTATCATACTTTAGATTGCCTTTCGCTTCAGAGTTCCAGTGAGGCTAAAGCCATCTTCAAACGTTACTCTAATTAATATTGTAGGTTGCAACTTTATAAAACCATCAACTTAAGCAAATTAGAGTTTTATTAATTATTTTCACTGGGTATTAGCCATCAAGCATTGAGATACTCATGCGTTGGTTATCTATTACTCTGCACAAACCATACGGATTTTGGAGTGTTGAGATGAAAAGAATCCTTATCTCCTTTTTTTGTCTATATGCCACTTGCGCTATAGCGCAGAAAAATCAAGAAGAGTCGATTGAAAAGTGGCCGCCGCAAGCAGCATACAGAAGCTATTTGCAAAACTACAAGGATATTGCTCTAACCTACTGCATTTCCGTCGCTTATAAGACATCACCAGAAGCCAGCAAAGATGCAATTGCCTCATCGAATGGAATCGATGCTTGGTCATACTATGCAATTCGTGATGAAGAATCCCCTATCATTGCACTGACAAAGCAGTACTTGCAAAAGAATTACAATGCTAAGGACGGAAAAAGCCGCTTAGACTTAATGAAGTGCATGGATATGTACCATAGTGAAGATCTTGACAAACTTGCGAAAGACTATGTACAGCGCCCTAATGATAATTGGGTGAAAGACAATCCGGTTAGAGTGAATGAAAAACCGTCTCGGAAATAACCAGTGAAAAGAATCTTACTGGCTGTGGCCATAGCCGTAACGTTGAACGCTAATGCAGCAACAAAAATTGACTATTCCCCTGCCGAGTACCTCAAAAACTACGCGCTTAGCGTTTGTATCGCCGAGGGGTACTCAGCAAAAGAAGTCAAAAACGATGCCGCCGCTGCCGCCAGGGGTTACATGGAGTTCGGCGATTATTCTCTGGAAGCGCATACCGCTGTCAGGGCGCTGGCAAAAGAATTTCTGGCAAAGCACTATGACAGCATGTCTGGGGAGCCGATGACGATGGCAAAGTGCATCGATCTTGTACATAGCCAAGCGTTGCAAGCCATCATCAAGAAGTACCAAGGGAAAGACGACAACTGATATCAGAATTAGTTATGAGAGAGCCGTTACCCTTGAGATGTTCAACGGAATTTCATTTCACCTTCTTATTCCATAATTATTTCAATTAATAACAAAAGCATTTCGTAAAATTAAGACTACAACAAGCCTTAGTGAACGAGTTAAGAAACAACTTAACGGCTTGCCAAAATATCCGCCAATTTTGGCAAGCCAAAGATCGAATCATTAATTATTGCACTACCTCCTAATCAGCAGGAATGCCTTATGCGATTTTCCATTGTAAAAAATAAAAGCGGCCAGGTTCCGCCGCAGAGCAGTTGCGATTTTCTGCCGCCGGGCGGCACCATCGGCCGCAGCGTGGACAACAACCTGGTGCTGCCGGACGAAGAGCGCGCCATTTCCCGCCTGCAGGCGATCGTGCATATTTCCGCTGACGGCGAATGCCGCATCACCAACCGCGGCAACGTTACCCGCGTGCTGCTGAACGACATTCCGCTGGAACGTGGCCGCCAGGTTGAACTGCAGGACGGCGACATGCTCGGCATCGACGATTACCAGATTGAAGTCAGCGCGCTGCAACAGCACGCCGCGCCACAGGCTCAACCGGTGGCCAAGGCCGCCGCCGTTGCCGCTGCTGCGGCCCCAACAGCCGCCGCCAAAGAAAAATCCGCCGCGCCAATCCCCAACGAAATCTGGGACAGCCTGGTGGAAGAATTTACCCCGAATGCGCCGGCCGCCGTCACGCCGCCGCCGGTCGCCAATCCCGGCAACCACCCGCTGCTGGATACCCCCGCTCGCGAGCTGAACCCGGCCGATCCGCTGGCACAGCTGGCGGGCGATGTCGATCTGCGCCAGCTGCAGCAGCAGCAAACCGATCCGGCGGCGCTGTTCAACACCGACACCACCTTTGAGCGCGAACACATCCTGGCCGATACCACCCCCAGCGCGCTGCTGGCGGAACAGGCTGCGCCAGCGCGGCCGGCAACCCCGGCTCAGAATGCGCAGCAACCGGAGCAAGAGCTGGATCCGCTGGCGCTGTTCGGCGGTTCATCCGCTCCCGCGTCGCCCGAGACGCTAAACAGCAACGATCCGCTGGGGCTGCTGATGGGCGGCGCCGTGCCGCTGGCTCAGCCGGATGAGCCGGTACAGCCGCCCGCGCCGCCGTCTCCGCCTCCGATCGCCGCACAACCGCAAGCGCCACGCCCAGAGCCGACGCCACCACCCGTGCAGACGCCTGAGCCACAGCCCCAACCCGTGCCGCAGTTCAACCAGCAGGAACCGCCTGCGCAGCCGCCGCGCCCGCGCCAGGGCAACCGCCTGGGCATCGATCCGGTCGCCTACCAGTCCGCTCAGCGGCAGCACGCCGCCGCGCCGAATGGCGACACCTTAGAGGGGCCGCTGCTGACGGCGCTGTTGCAAGGCATCGGCCTCGACGATCTGCAGCCGCAGCCGCACTTCGACGAACGGCAGATCCGCCAGGCCGGCCGCCTGCTGAGCCTGTTCTCGCAAGGCACCGTCGCCCTGCTTTCATCCCGCTCGATCCTCAAGCGCGGCGTGAAGGCCGAGATGACCATGATCCTCGACGAGGCCAACAACCCGTTCAAGCTGCTGCCTTCGGGCAAAACGGTGCTGATGCAGATGTTCGGCAGCCAGATGCCGGGCTTTATGCCGCCGGAGCAGGCGGTGCGCGATGCGCTGATCGACCTGCAGGCGCACCAGCTGGGGATGATCGCCGGCATCCGCGCCATCATCGCCGCCATGCTGCAGTCGTTCAACCCGGAGCGCCTCGAAGAGGAAGCGCGCAAGGAAGGCGTGGCGCCGCGTCTGTCGCTGCCCGCCAACCGCAAGGCTGCGCTGTGGGACTACTTCGTGAAGAACTATCAGCAAACCTCCGGCGAGATCGAGGACGATTTCCACACCCTGTTCGGCGAAGCCTTCCTGCACGCCTATGACGTTGAAGTGAATCAATACAAAGACTCACAGACCAAACCGGACGCGTAATGAATATCACCATAGCCTCTACCTCCAACCAGGGCGGCCGCGCCTCCAACCAGGATCAGACCGGCGAGGTGCTCGGCAACCGCGCCGCCTGCTTCGTGGTGTGCGACGGCATCGCCGGCTTTCCGGGCGGCGATATCGCCGCCAAACTGGCGCGCGACACTATTTTGCAAAACTTCGACGGCGAAAAGCACCTGAACGCCCAAAGCATTCGCCAGCACATTACGCGCGCCAACGCCGCCATCCACCAGCAACAGCGACAGTCGGACGAATACAGCAAGATGGGCACCACGCTGGTCAGCCTGTTTATCGATCGCGATTACCAGTTGGCCTACTGGGCGCACGCCGGCGACAGTCGCCTGTACCTGTTCCGCCGCGGCTACCTGCATGCCGTCACCACCGACCACAGCCTGATCCAGCAGATGCAGGACGCCGGCTATCAGACCAACGGCATCAACAGCAACCTGCTGTATTTCGCGCTGGGGCTGAACGAAGAGCGCGACGCCACCTACAGCGACGTGCTGCAGCTGGAAGACGGCGACGTTTTCCTGCTGTGCACCGACGGCTTCTGGCACAGCTTCAGCCAGGCCGAACTGGAACAGTCGCTGCACATGGTCAACTCCCCCAGCGAGTGGATCGCCCTGATGCAGCAGGCATGGAAGAAAAACAATAACAGCGATAACTACAGCGCTATCGCCGTCTGGATTGGCTCACCGCAGGAAACCACCCTGCTGCATTCGCTGGCGGATGCGGAACGGTTTCTGAGCCGCGACTGAGCAGCGCACATTCACAGCAAGGTTCACTATGAAATATTGGATGCCGGGGCTCGTCGCCCTGATGGCGGTACCGACCGCGCAGGCGATGAACTATCGCCTGGTTTACTCCCCCAGCCAGAAGCTGGAAGTGTTTATCGATGACGTCAAAAACAGCAATCCCGAAAGCTGGTGCGGCAAGAGCATCCCGCTACGCATCGTCTCGGCGCAAAGCCAAGACCCGGCGGTGCTGAACGACTTTCTGCCGCGCGTCGGCAATCTGTTGGAAAAACAGTGCCCGAAAGCCGGCCACCTGCCCTGGACGCTGACCGACAAGCGCGGTGAAAAGCTGGCCAGCGGCGAAGCCGCCAAAGCGCGCGGCTGGAAACCGGTGGTCAAACAGGAGGCCGTCGAGCAGCCGGAAAGCCCGCCGCAGCCGGCGATCCCTGCGGCGGTAGCCGTGACCTCTCCGCAGGCGGACACCGCGCCGCCTCAGCGTTTCAACCTGCCGCAGGGCTGCCACTTCCGCACCTTCTGGCATGACGACGCCAACGGCGGCGCGCTGTTCATTCCCGCCGGCGACGCGCTGCGCTGCGGCGAGGACGGCTGGCTGCAGGGCAGCGGCGCAGTCACGCTGCAACAGGGCGGCCAAACCCTCTCGCCGACGTTGTGGTTCCTGCAGGGCTATCCGCTGGCGCAGCTCAACGGCGGCGATCGCGCGCTGACCGTCGTCAGCGCCAACGCCCAACGGCTGGTTCTGGGCGGTAACCCGCAGGCGCCGGGCAGCTTCCTGCTGCTGAGCTTCGAACCGAAGCTGCACGCCTGGGCGTTCAACGGCGAAGCGATCGTTGAAATGCCGCGCGTCGATGCCGCCGACGAGAACAAGGTCAAACAGCGCCTGCAGCAGGCGCAAACCGCCTGGCAACCGCTGCTGAGCGCCCCCGCTCCGCTGACCTTCAAGCTGGTGGAAAAGCTGGCCGCAGACCGGGTCGATCCCGCCAGCGGCAGCTACCTGTCGGTTAACGGCGCCACTCACTGATCATAAGGAAAGCCTGTGAAATCATTAGCAAGCATGCTGCAAGGCCAGTCGATCGGCGCGGCCATCACCGCCGTCGAAAACGAGATCAAGGGAAAACCGGCGGATGCCGACCTGCGCGCCGCGCTGGTGCAACTGCTGTGCCTGAGCGGCAACTGGATGCGCGCCAACGCGCAGCTGAAATCCTGGCAGGCGCTGAAACCAATCGCCCAACCGACCACGCTGCTGCTGATGCAGTCGGTCAACGCCGAGCTGCAACGCCAGGCGGTGTTCGCCGGCACGGCCGCGCCGGCGCTGCTGCGGCAGGATCAGCCCTGGCTGAAACTGATGGTGCAGGCGCTGCATCAGGATGCGCAAGGCGCAGCCGAACAGGCCCAGGCGCTGCGTGACGAAGCGCTGGAGGCCGCCCCGGCCGGCGCCGGGCGGTTAACGCTGGCCGAAGGCGACCAAGAACGGCAGCTGAGTTTCGACTGGCTGACCGACGGTGACGGCCGCCTCGGGCCGGTGTGCGAGCTGGCGCTGAACGGCGTTTACTACTGGCTGCCGTTTGCCGGCATCGCCGCGATCCAGTTCCAGGCGCCGCAGAGCGCCATCGATTTGGTGTGGAGCCATGCGCTGGTGCGCCTCACCGACGGCCGCGAACAGGTGTGCCAACTGCCCGCCCGTTATCCGCTGGCCGAAGGCAGCGACGACGCGCTGCTGCTCGGCAAACGCACCGAATGGCAACCGCTGGGCGACGGCACCCACTATGCGGGGCAGGGCCTGAAGACCTGGCTCAGCGAAAGCGACGAATTCCCGCTGCACAGCCTGCGGCAGCTGAGCTTCGACGCGAGCGCCTGAACATGAACGATAAGCGCCCACCCCACTACGACGGCGGCGATCTGCGCCGCCAGGGCTATCGCTATCGTCAGGACAGCGAGCGCCTGACGTCGCGCGACAAAATGCAGCCGGTGCTGCTCGACATGCTGACCGACGACGAACCGCAGAAAAAGCAGGAAGCACAGGTGCGCAACCTGGTGTCGCACAGCGAGCTGCGCCGCCGGGTGCTGCGCGATCTGCAGTGGCTGTTCAACTGCGTCAACAGCGAGTCCAATCTGGATCTCGGCGACTTTCCGCAGGTGCGGCGCTCCACCCTGAATTACGGCATCGCCTCGCTGGCGGGCAAGCGCATGTCGGATATCGAATGGCTCGACATTCAGCGCGCGCTGACCGAATCCATTCTCCATTTCGAACCGCGCATTTTGCCCGAGGGGCTGCAGGTGCGCTGCATCTCGGACACCGGCTCGCTGGAGCTGCACAACGTGCTGTCGATCGAAATCAAGGGCCGCCTGTGGTGCGTGCCCTATCCGCTGGAGTTTCTGTTCCGTACCGACGTGGATCTGGAAAACGGCCACTTCGATCTGAAAGACATAGGGTAAGGCGATGGACAGTAAACTTTTAGACTATTACAACCGCGAGCTGGCCTATCTGCGTGAGATGGGCGCCGAGTTCGCCGAACAGTACCCGAAGGTCGCGGGCCGTCTCGGCATGCGCGGCATCGACGTGGCGGATCCCTATATCGAGCGCCTGATGGAGGGCTTCGCCTTCCTCACCTCGCGCGTGCAGCTGAAAATGGACGCCGAGTTCCCGCGCTTTTCTCAGCGCTTGCTGGAGATCATCTACCCCAATTACCTGTCGCCGACGCCGTCGATGGCGATCGCCGAGCTGCAGCCGGACAGCAGCAAAGGCGACATCAGCAACGGCTTCGTGGTGCCGCGCGGCACCATGATGGACAGCCAGACGCTGAAGAAAAGCGGCATCACCTGCAGCTACACCACCGCCCATGACGTCACGCTGCAGCCGGTGCGCATCGCCGGCGTCGAGCTGGGCGGCATTCCGGCCGATATCCCGCTGGCCTCGCTGGGGCTGCAGCACAGCGGCTGCGTCAGCGCGCTGCGCATTCGTCTCGAGTGCTACGAAAGCGTGACGCTCAACAACCTGCAGCTGGACCAGCTGATGTTTTACCTGGCCGGGCCGGACATGCAGGCGCAGCAGCTGCTGGAACTGCTGATGCAGCACAGCGTCGGGCTTGTCTGCCAAACGGTGGAGGCGCAGCCACAGCGGCGCGCGCTGGCGCTGGACGGGCTGCGGCAGGAGGGCTTCGCCGCCGAACAGGCGCTGCTGCCCAACGACCTGCGCAACTTCGAAGGCTACCGGCTGCTGCAGGAGTACTTCGCCTTCCCGACGCGCTTCCAGTTCTTCAGCGTCAACGGCCTGCGCCCGCTGCTGCAAAGCGTGCGCGAAGGGAAAAAGGCGCTGCGCCAGTTCGAGATCGTGGTGCTGCTGGATCGGCACGACGCCGCGCTGGAACGGGTGGTCGACGCCGCCCATTTGGCGCTGCACTGCACGCCGGTGATCAACCTGTTTCCGAAGGTCGCCGAACGCATCGCGATCAACGAAAAAAACCACGAATACCATCTGGTGGTCGACAATATCCGGCCGCTGGATTACGAAGTATTCTCGGTGCAGCGGCTCGGCGGCAGCGCCAGCGAAAAACGCTACGAGCAAGAGTTTCGGCCGTTTTACAGCACCCTGAGCGCGGACGACGGCAACTATGGCGCCTACTTCTCGCTGCGGCGCGAACAGCGCACGCTGTCGGAGCACGCCCGCCGCTACGGCACCCGCACCGGCTATGCCGGTTCGGAAGTGTTCGTGTCGCTGGTGGACGAGCGGCAATCGCCGTGGCACAGCGATCTGAAATACCTCACCGCCGACGTGCTGTGCACCAGCCGCGACCTGCCGTTGATGCTGCTGCAACAGGATCAGGGCAACTTCGTGATGCCCGACTCGATCCCGATCAAGCAGGTCTCGCTGCGCAAAGGCCCCACTCCGCCGCGCCCGGCGCTGGCCGAAGGCATGATCACCTGGCGGCTGATCAGCCAGCTGCAGCTGAACTACCTCAGCATGATGGACGGCGATCCGGAACAGGGCGCCGCCAGCCTGCGCCAGCTGATGGGGCTGTACGGCAACCTGAGCGAACCGGCGATCGCCAAACAGATCCAGGGCGTGCGCCACTGCAACCTGCGGCCGGTCTATCGGCGAGTGCCGGAGCCGGGCCCCATCGTGTTCGCACGCGGCATCGCCATCGATCTGACGGTCGATGAGCAGGCGTTCTCCGGCAACAGCCCTTACCTGCTCGGCAGCGTGCTGGAGCGCCTGTTCTCGCGCCTGGTGGCGATGAACACCTTCACCGAGATGACGCTCTCCAGCCAGCAGCGCGGCGAAATCGCCCACTGGCAGGCGCGCATGGGCAAAAGGACGCTGATATGAGCGCGGAGATGATTGCCACCGAACTGGCGCCGCCGCAGATCAACGCGCTGTATCGCCTGCCGGACGACTTCTGGCCGCGGCTGCGCAGCGCGCCTTACAAGCACGATCTGTTTCAGCTGCTGCGCCGTATCGACGCCCAGGGCGGCCAACCCTACCTGCTGGGGCGCGCGCCGCTGCCGCGTCACGAGATGCTGCGCCTGGGCCAGGAGCCGTCGCTGTCGTTCGCGCCCTCCACGCTGGCGCAGGTGGCGCCGCGCGCCAACAGCCCGCTGCACGACGTCTCGATCTTCAGCTTCGGCCTGTTCGGCCCCAACGGGCCGCTGCCGCTGCACCTGACCGAATACGTGCGCGAACGGGTGTACCACCATCAGGACACCACCCTGCTGGCGTTCACCAATCTGTTCCATCACCGGCTGACGCTGCTGTTTTACCGCGCCTGGGCCGACGCGCAGCCGACGGTGTCGCTGGATCGCCCGGACAACCGGCGCTTCGACGAATACCTGTCGAGTCTGATCGGCATCGGCCAGCCGGCGCAGCAGGAACGCGACAGCATCAACGCCCACGCCAAACATTTTATGGCCGGTCATCTGATTCGCCACAGCCGCGATCCGGAAGGCCTGAGCAAGATTTTGCAGCAGTATTTCAAGGTGCCGGTGCGCATCGTCGAAAACGTGCCGCACTGGCTGCGGGTGGAACCGCGCGAGCAGGCGCGGCTCAAGGCCGGGCGCGGTGCGCCGCGGCTCGGCGAGTCGGCCTTTCTCGGCATCGCGGTGCGCGATATTCAGCACAAATTCCGCATCGAGCTGGGGCCGATGCCGCAGCGGGACTATGACCGCTTCCTGCCCGGCGCCGACCTGTGCCGGCAGCTGCGCGACTGGGTGCGCCAATACCTGGGCATCGAGTTCGTCTGGGAAGTCCGTCTGATCCTGGCAAAGGAACAGGCGCACGGCCTCCAGCTCGGCGGCGCGCAACGATTGGGCCTGAGCAGCTGGCTGGCCGACGATCGGCGGCAACGCGATCTCGACGATCTGATCTTCAGCCCTGAACCGCTGGAAAATCCGTTCTGACCCTATTTCGGCCGGCGCCCTGCGGCGCCAGGCCACTCTGAGACCTGAGGAAAACCATGTCTGAAATCAGCCGCTCGGTATTATTTGGCAAACTGGATAGCCTGTTATTCACCTCTCTGGAAAGTGCGACGGCGTTTTGCAAGCTGCGCGGTAACCCCTACGTCGAACTGGCGCACTGGCTGCATCAGCTGATGCAATCGCCGGACGGCGATCTGCAGCAGATCGTCCGCCACTTCGCGCTGGACGAGGCGCAGCTGGCGCGCGACATCGTCGAGGCGCTCGATCGCCTGCCGCGCGGCGCCAGCGCCATCTCCGATCTGTCCGAGCACATCGACAGCGCGGTAGAACGCGCCTGGGTCTATGGCTCATTGAAATTCGGCGCAGCACGCATTCGCGGCGGCCACCTGCTGCTCGGCATCCTGAAAACCTACAGCCTGCGCCATCTGCTGAAGGCCATTTCCCCGCAGTTCGAGCGCATCAACGCCGATCTGTTGATGGAGCAGTTCGCCGCCATCACCGCTCACTCGGCGGAAAACGCCCAGGATGCGCCGGCGGAAAGCAGCGCCGAGAACGTATCCGGCGCGCCGCGCAGCGGTGAAAGCGTGCTGGCGCAGTATGCTCAGGACCTGACCGCCAAAGCGCGCAACGGCGAGATCGATCCGGTGGCCGGCCGCGACGAAGAGATCCGGCAAATCATCGATATCCTGATGCGCCGCCGCCAGAACAACCCGCTGCTGACCGGCGAGGCCGGTGTCGGGAAAACCGCGGTGGTGGAGGGCCTGGCGCTGCGCATCGTGGCCGGCGACGTGCCGCCGCAGCTGCGCGACGTGAAGCTGTGCCTGCTGGACATCGGCATGCTGCAGGCCGGCGCCGGCGTCAAAGGCGAGTTTGAAAAACGGCTGCAGGCGGTGATCGACGAAGTGCAGTCCAGCCCGACGCCGATCATCCTGTTTATCGACGAAATTCACACCCTGATCGGCGCCGGCGGCGCCCAGGGCACCGGCGACGCCGCCAACCTGCTGAAACCGGCGCTGGCGCGCGGCCAGCTGCGCACCCTCGGTGCCACCACCTGGTCGGAATACAAGAAATACATCGAGAAGGATCCGGCGCTCACCCGCCGTTTCCAGGTGGTGCAGGTACACGAGCCAAGCGAAGACAAGGCGCTGCTGATGCTGCGCAGCACCGTCAGCCCGCTGGAGCAACACCACCGCGTGCTGTTGCTGGATGAAGCGGTAGACGCCGCGGTGCGGCTGTCGCATCGCTATATTCCGGCCCGCCAGCTGCCGGACAAGGCGGTGGCGCTGCTGGATACCGCCTGCGCGCGCGTGGCGGTCAGCCAACACGCCGAGCCTGCCCAGGTCGAAGACTGCCGCCACCGCATCGATGCGCTGCAGATAGAGTTGGATATCGCCCGCCGCGAGGCCAAGGTGGGCATCGGCGATCCCCTGCGCCCGCAGGAGATTGAAGCCCAGCTGACCGCGCTGCGCCAAGAGTTGGAACAGTTGACCGACCGCTGGCAGCAGGAGCTGGCGCTGATCCAAGAGATCATCACACTGCGCGCCCAGCTGCACCGGCAGGAAGAAGAGTCTACTGAAGAAGAGACGCAGGCACGCCCTGACGCCGACGCGCTGCGCGCCCAGCTGGGCGAACTGCAGCAGCAGCTGAGCGCGCTGCAGGGCGAGGCGCCGCTGATCTTCGCCGCGGTCGACGCCAACGTCGTGGCGGCGGTAGTGGCCGACTGGACCGGCATCCCGCTGGGCCGCATGGTGAAAAACGAGATTGAGGCGGTGCTGCAACTCTCCGACACCCTGAACCAGCGCGTGATAGGCCAACGCCATGCGCTGGATCTGATCGCCCGCCGGGTGCGCACCTCACGGGCGCGGCTGGACGATCCGAACAAGCCGGTCGGGGTGTTCCTGCTGGCCGGGCCGTCCGGCGTCGGCAAGACCGAAACCGCGCTGGCGCTGGCGGAAACCCTGTACGGCGGCGAGCAGAACGTCATCACCATCAACATGAGCGAATTCCAGGAGTCGCACACCGTTTCGACGCTGAAAGGCGCGCCTCCCGGCTATGTCGGCTACGGCGAAGGCGGCGTGCTGACCGAGGCGGTGCGCCGCCGCCCATACAGCGTGGTGCTGTTGGACGAAATCGAGAAGGCGCACCCGGACGTGCATGAAATCTTCTTCCAGGTGTTCGACAAGGGCTGGATGGAGGACGGCGAAGGCCGCCATATCGATTTCCGCAACACCATCATCATCCTGACCTCCAACGTCGGCACCGAGCTGATCGCCGGGCTGTGCAGCGATCCGGAGCTGCTACCGGAGCCGGAAGCGCTGAGCGGCGCGCTGCGCCAGCCGCTGCTGTCGGTGTTCCCGGCCGCCTTGCTCGGCCGCCTGCTGGTGGTGCCGTATTACCCGCTGACCGACGCCACGCTGGGCAACATCGTGCGCCTGCAGCTGGGGCGCATCCAGCGTCGCCTGGCGGAGAATCACGACATCGTCTGCACCTTCGACGACGCGGTCATCGAGCAGATCGTCAGCCGCTGCACCGAGGTGGAGTCCGGCGGCCGCATGGTCGACGCCATCCTGACCAACACCCTGCTGCCGCAGATCAGCCACACCCTGCTGACCGGCAGCGCCAACGACCAGCGCTATCGCCAGCTGCATATCGCGCTGCAGAACCACGAATTCATTTGTCAATTTCAGGCATAACGCCGCGGCCGCCGAGACGGCGGCCCTTTGAACACAGAGAGTCATCACTATGTCGGGAACCGGGATAACCAAACCGAATTCGAACAGCCTGCCGAGCGGCTATCGGTTCAACGAATTCGAGATCCAGGAAGCGATCGGCGAAGGCGGCTTCGGCATCGTCTACCGCGCCTACGATCACCAACTGGAACGCACCATCGCCATCAAAGAATACATGCCGACCTCGCTGGCGAAACGCAACGACGATCTCAGCATCGGGCTGCGCGGCGAGCGCTTCGGCAAAACCTTCCAGGCCGGGCTGAACAGCTTTATTCAGGAGGCGCGCCTGCTGGCCCGCTTCTCGCACCCCGGCCTGCTGCACGTGCTGCGCTTCTGGGAAGAGAACGGCACCGCCTACATGGGCACCCAGTTCTACAGCGGCACCACGCTGAAGAACCTGCAGGCGCAGCAGCCGGAGAAAATCGACGAGGCGTGGATCCGTCGGCTGCTGCCGCCGCTGTTCAGCGCCATCAACACCATCCATCAGGAAGGTTACCTGCACCGCGACATCTCGCTGGATAACATCCAAATTCAGGAGAGCCAGCTGCCGGTGCTGCTGGACTTCGGGTCGGCGCGCAAAGAGATCGGCAACCTGTCGGACGAAACGGAGATCATGCTGAAGCCGGGCTTCGCACCGATCGAGCAGTACACCGAGAACAGCGACGGCGAACAGGGACCCTGGACCGATATCTACGCGCTGGGCGCCGTGCTGCACACGCTGATCGTCGGTTCGCCGCCGCCGGTCAGCGTGGTGCGCAGCATCGAAGACAGCTATCAGCCGCTAGCCGAGCGTCGCCCCGCCGGTTACTCGCCGGAGCTGTTGCGCACCGTCGACCGCGCGCTGGCGCTGAAGCCGGAAGACCGCCCGCAGACCATCGATGAAATGGCCGAGCTGTTGCATCTGCCGATCGCCGATGAAAACGAAATCATCAGCACGCCGGCCGCCGCGCCGGAGAACCTGCTGGTCGCCGCCAACCCGGCCGCTGCAGCCGCAGCCGCCGGCGCCGTTACCGCGCGCAGCACCCGATTCTCGCGGCCGATGATGGCCGGCGCCGGCGTCGCGGCACTGCTGGTGATCGGCACCGTCGCCTGGCTGAGCGGCGGCAAGGACGATACCCAGGCCGTAGCGCAAAATACCGAGGCGTCACCGGCGCAGAAAACCCTGACGGAGCAGCCGAGCGCGCCGCAAACCGCGCCATCTGCGCCGGTGGAACCAGAAAAGGCGGCGCCGCCACCGCAGCCGGTGGCGCTGGTGTACTTCAAACTGCAGCCGGGCGAACAGGTCAGCCTCGACGGCAAGCCGCAGCAGGTAACGCCGGGTGAAAACGGCTTCGCCAGCCTGAATCTGGCGCCGGGCCGTTATCAGCTGGAGATCCGCCACAACGATCGGCTCCGCCGGCAGCAACTCAGTATCGACACCGCCGGCACCTGGCTGGTCAATCCGGCCACCGCCGGTTAATTCCGTTCTGAAGCCCCGCCGCGGCGGGGTTTCACCTATTTCATGAGACTGACGCACCGCTGCCCACCCTCATTGGCCGCGCGGCAAGGCCGCTGCAACGCTGGGGTAAGCAGAACACGACGTCAATCACAGAGGACGTTCTCATGTTGGATCGCATTATTGCGCACACGCCGCTGGGCCAGGAGCAGCTGCTGTTCCGCTCACTGGACGGCATCGAAGCGCTTTCCACCCCTTTCGACTTCTCTATTGAATTGCTGAGCACCGACGCGCGGCTCGATCGCAAAGCGCTGCTCGGCCAACCGCTGACGCTGGAGATCCCGACTCAGGGCTTTCTCAGCGCCCCGCGCTACCTGAACGGCAAGATCACCGCCATCGCCGTCAGCAGCGAAGAGATCGGCGGCACCCGCTACGCGGTGTATAGCCTGCACGTGCAGCCGGATCTGTGGCCGATGACCAAGGATCGCAACTTCCGCATCTTCCAGGAACAGACGGTGCCGCAGATCGTCAAGACCCTGTTGGCGGAGCACAACGTGCAGCTGGAAGATCAGCTGACCGGCGACTATCGCCTGTGGGGCTACTGCGTGCAGTACAACGAAAGCAGCTTCAACTTCATCAGCCGCCTGATGGAGCTGGAGGGCATCTATTACTATTTCAAACACGAGATGGGCAAACACACGCTGGTGCTCGGGGATGCGCCCCACCACCACCAGCCCTATCCCGGCTACGAGATGATCCCCTATCACCTGACGCCGTCCGGTGGCAGCACCAGCGAGGAAGGCATCAGCCAGTGGACGTTGTCCGATCGCGTCACGCCGGGCATCTACAGCCTGGACGACTACGATTTCCGCAAGCCGAACGCCTGGCTGTTCCAGGCGCGGCAAAACCCGGTCTCGCCGACGCCGGGGCAGATTGACGTCTACGACTGGCCGGGCCGCTACACCGAGCATCAGCAGGGGGAGTTCTACGCCCGCGTGCGCCAGGAAGCCTGGCAGGCCGAACATCAGCAGATCCGGGGCACCGCCACCGCGCTGGGCATCGCTCCCGGCAGCACCTTTACGCTGTATAACGCCCCGCACGCCGACGACAATCGCGAGTACCTGACGCTGCAGGCCAACTACCATCTGAAAGAGAACCGCTATGCCAGCGGCGACGATCAAAGCAGCGAACACCGTATCGACTTCGTCGTGCTGCCGGCGGACGTGCCCTGGCACCCGCCGCAGCAGGCCACCTGGCCGAAAACCCACGGGCCGCAGACCGCCCGAGTGGTCGGCCCGGCCGGCGAATCAATTTGGACCGACAAATACGGCCGCATCAAGGTGAAATTCCACTGGGACCGCTTCGGGCCGAAGGACGACGGCAGCTCTTGCTGGGTGCGCGTCTCCAGCGCCTGGGCCGGTCAGGGCTACGGCGGCGTGCAGATCCCGCGCGTCAACGACGAAGTGGTGGTGGACTTTATCAACGGCGATCCGGATCGGCCGATCGTTACCGGGCGCGTTTATAACGAAGCCAGCATGCCGCCGTGGGCGCTGCCGGCCGCCGCCACCCAGATGGGCTTTATGAGCCGCACCAAGGACGGCACCGCCGACAACGCCAACGCCCTGCGCTTCGAAGACAAGGCCGGCGCCGAACAGGTGTGGATCCAGGCGGAACGCAACATGGACACCCAGGTCAAAAACGATGAGAGCCACACCATCGATAACGACCACACCCACCTGGTGGGCGGCAACCAGATCAAACGGGTGGTGCTCAATCAGGCCACCGGCGTCAAAGGCGATGCCTCCGCGCTGACCGGCAAAACCCGCAGCGACGCCGTGGTTAACGCCTTTACCCTCGGCTCCGGCGAATCGCTGCGGCTGGAATGCGGCGAAAGCGCGATCGAGCTGCTGGCGAACGGCCAAATCAACATCACCGGCACCAGCTTCAATATCACGGTGAAAGAGGACGGAGAGATCAATACCGGCGGCCAGCTGGATCTCAACCAGCCCGGCGGCGCCGCTCGCACCGCCGCACCGGGCGGCGGCCATCAGGCGGCGATCCAGAGCGCCGTCGATCAGCTGTTCCCTAAAGAGTAGCCAAGTGGTACGCCGGGAAAGCCGGTTAACGCAGCCTCTCGGGCGGAGGCAGCGGCGCCGGCTAAACCGGCTGCCGCTGTAACCCCTTTTGGCAACGAGGTGAATGAGCTGGCGGCAAAGTCACCGACGTTGAGCCAAAACAACGGGCTGAATCTGTACCGTTCATCGATTCAGCCTTTCTGCGCATCACCCCACCCTCACCACTTCTTCACCGTCTGGTAAATATCGAGGTCGAAATAGCCGTCGGCTTCGCAGTCGTTGAGATAGTGTTCGTAGCTCACCCCCTCAACCGGCTGGTAGCCGCTGGCCGGCAGCAGCTTCTGATAGAACTCGCCCCACACCCGCTCGAAGTCGCCATCGCTGATGCGCACGTGGTAAACCGCATACTGCCCGGCGGGCAGCGTCTGCACGGTCACGCCCTCGCTGCCCGCCGGCAGCGCAAAATCGTCCGCCACGCTTATCACTACGTCGGCACGCAGCTTTTCCGGCGCCACTTCCGCCGGATCGTCCCAATACAGTACCAGCCATTTGCCGAACGGCACGCCGTGGCGCTGCCGCCATGCCAGCAGTTGCTGCGAGCCCTGCGGGATCGTCTGCGGATACGGCCCCACGACTCTGACCCCCACCACCTTCTCCGCCGCCTTATCGATAATCCTCACGCTCATCGCCCTTATCCTCCCACATTATTTCAGGCGCCAATTTCGGTGCGCACGTCCAGCAACTCGGGGAAAAAGGTCAGGTCCAACGCCTTTTTCAGGAAGCTGACGCCGCTGGAACCGCCGGTGCCCGACTTAAAGCCGATGATCCGCTCCACCGTTTTCATATGGCGGAAGCGCCACAGGTGGAAGCTCTCTTCGATATCCACCAGCTTCTCCGCCATTTCATAGGCTTCCCAGTAGGTTTGCGGGTTGTCGTAGATCACTTTGAACGCCGGCAGCAGATCCGGGTTGCGCTGGTAGGGCTGCGTCCAGTCGCGCTCGAGGCACTCCTGCGGGATCGGCAGGCCGTGGCGCGCCAGGTACAGCAAGTATTCGTCGTACAGGCTCGGCGCTTCGAGGATCGCCTTCAGCGCCGCGTGTTTTTCCGCATCGCTGCTGAACACCGCCAGCATCGCCGCATTCTTGTTGCCGAGCAGGAACTCGATCGAGCGGTATTGATGCGACTGGAAGCCCGACGAGCTGCCCAGCACGTCGCGAAACTCGACGTATTCCGACGGCGTCAGCGTTTCCAGCACCGCCCACTGTTCGAACAGCAGCCGCTGGATCTGTTTGACGCGCGCAAGGATTTTGAAGCAGTGGCTGAGTTTGTCCTGCTGCACCAGCCGCACCGCCGCTTGCAGCTCGTGCAGCATCAGCTTCATCCACAGTTCGGAGGTTTGGTGCTGTATCACGAACAGCATTTCGTCATGATGCGGCGGGTTGGAGAGCGGGTGCTGGCAGTCCAGCAGCGAGTCCAGGCACAGGTAGTCGCCGTAGCTCATGCGTTTGGAAAAATCGGTGACAATCGCGCTTTCTAATTCCCGTTTGTTCATCTGTGATCTCCGTTGCGCCCAGCGCCCCATCGGCCTGGAACGTGCCGCAAAGAGAAAACAATAGTACAGAACCCGCCGCCCCGAAGGGCGATAAACGAGAGGTGCTTCGCAGATCTCACTCATCTGCGCCGCCCCTCTCGCCCCGCTTTACCCTATCAACCCAAACAGATCGTTGAGCGACTCGCTCATGGTCGGATGGGTAAACAGCTGATCGCGCAGCCGGGTATAGGGCAGCCCGGCGTCCATCGCCGTTTTGACGATGTTGATCATCTCGTGGGCATCGCGGCACAGCAGCGCCACGCCGAGGATCTGGCCGGTCTGCGCATCGACCACCGCCTTCAGCAGGCCGCGCGTGTCGCCCAACACGCGGGCGCGCGGGATCGCCGCCGCCGGCAGCGTGGCGACCTTAATGTCGCGCCCCTGCTGCCGGGCCTGATCTTCGCTGAGGCCGATGCGCGAGAAGCTGGGTGTGATGAACACCGAGTAAGGCACTGCGCCGCGATCGGCCGTGCTGCGTTTACCCGCGCCGAACAGGCTGTCGCGCACAATGCGGAAATCGTCCAGCGAGATATAGGTAAACTGCGGCCCGCCGTTGACGTCCCCCAGCGCCCAGATATGCGGCACGCTGCTGCGCAGCTGCGCATCCACCCGCACGGCCCCACGCTCATCCGTCTCAACGCCGGCGCGCGCCAGCTGCAAACCGGCGGTGTTCGGCACGCGCCCGGCCGCCACCAGCAGCGCATCGAACGACTGCACGCCGCCCTGATGCACCACCTCAACGCCCCCTTCCACATCGCGCACCTGCTTCACGCCGGCGTTAAACGTGAAGCTCACCCCGGCGTCGCTCAGGATTTGCTGTATCGCCTGCGCCATATCGCGGTCTTCCCGGCCGAGCAACGCGCCCGCCTCTTCGAATACCGTTACGGCGCTGCCGAACTGCGCGAACATCGAAGCGAACTCCAGCCCGATATAACCGCCGCCGATAATGCCCAACCGCGCGGGCCGCTGCGTCAACTGCAGCAGGCCGGTGCTGTCGTAACTCCGCTGCGAACGATCCAACCCGTCGATCGCCGGCCAGCGGCTGACGGCCCCGGTGTTGATGAAGATGCGCTCGCCGCTCAGCACCTGCGTTCCCGCCGCACCCTGCACGCTGATGCGGTGCGGATCGATAAACTCCGCCCGTCCGTCGATCACCGTGACCGGTTCAAGCCCCGCCAGGTTTTGGTAGTTTTTCTCCCGCAGCAGACCGGTCACCTGCCGCTTGCGCGCCATCGCCTGGCTGAACGCCTGTTCGCCCGGCCCGTGAAGCTCGGCATCGTGCACCAGCGTTTTGGTCGGGATGCAGCCGATGTTGATGCAGGTGCCGCCATACATCTGCGCCGACGCCTCCACCATCGCCACGCGCCATCCCTGCCCGGCCAGAAAGGCCGCCAGCGTTTTGCCGGCCTTGCCAAAACCGATGATAATCGCCTGATAATCGTACATTGTGTCGCCTCGTCTCGTGATGTTTATCGCCGTTCTATCAGCGTATTGCGGCCTCAACTAACCGCTCCAGCGGCCTCAGCGCCGCGATCTGTCGTTCGTCGGCCCCGGCGCTCCGTTTCAGACTTTCCGCCGGGTGGTAGCTGACCTGCGTTTTGCCCCGCTCGTCTTGCGCAATCAGCACCCTGAACGGCAGATCCAGCGCCAACGCCGGCCGCGCCAGCATCAGCGGCGTGCCCGCCAGCGGGTTGCCCAGCACCAGCACCGTGGTGGGCGGCATCGTCAGATGATGCTCACGCGCCGCTCTCGCGTGATCGAACTCGGCAAACAGCGTCACGCCCTTCTGCTCGGCCGTGCTGATAATGCGCTGACGCGTTTCCTGATAAGCGTAGGCGCTCTCTACCGTTCGGGTTTCTTGCCCCATTGTCCCCTCCGCCACTGCAGAACAGGCCAGCAGCATCAGGCTGCCGGCCACGGCCCGGTTCATGACGCTCATGCGACCTTCCCCCGCCACTGTTTCTCGAGCACACTGCGCGCCGAATCCGCCATGATCATCACCGCACCCGCCAGCATCAGCGTGTCCTTCAGCACCAGGCGCCCGGCGCCGGAGAGATAAGGGAAGCCGTGATGCGCATCGCCCAGCGCGGGCACCCAGGCCTCCGGGGTGGTGATCAAAAAGGTCAGCGTCACCAGCGGCGTGCAAAAGGAGAGCATGCCGCCCAACAGCCCCAGCCATTTGGAGAACGGGTTGGCGAGCACCAGCAGCGCGATCGCCACCTCCACCACGCCCAGGCCGTTGGAGAAGCCATAGGTATTGTTAGCCTGCTGCCAGGCGCGGGCGGCGAGGTTCAGTTCGCCTTCGTGCGTCAGGTGCGCCTGATAGTCCTGCGGCATGTCATAGAAAAACGACATCAGCGGGCTGTTGGCGACGAACGGCGTGATGCTGTCCGCTTCGTAAGGGATGAATTTGAGCAGGCCAATCCATAAGAAGACGATGGCGATGCTGAGGCGAATCAGCGTTAATCCCAGCTTGTCGCCCTTGCTCAGAAAGAATAGTATTTTCATTACCGGCTCCATGTCATTGATAACTCATGCATCGCAGCGGCGCCCTCCGCATCGCTGCACTATCGAACCGATCTTAGTGCTTCGCATTACGCCGGCCCATTGCCGAAACAATCAGCTTCTTAGCCAGGAGTCTCAAAATGGATCCGCTCAGCCAACTGTTGATGCTTAACGACATGCGCGGTTACGTGGCGCGTGATTGCCATTTCAGCGGCGAGTGGCGCTCGCCGCATGCCGCCGGGGAGTGGAGTCAGATCCGCTGGCACATGGTGCTGGCGGGCAGCTGTCGGCTGGAGATCCCCGGCGGCCGCCCGGTACCGCTGGAGCAAGGCAGCCTGCTGTTCTTGCCGCACAACTCCGCCCATCGCCTGCTGCCGGAGGGGGCCGACAGCGCCACGCACCTGCTGTGCGGCGTGCAAATCTTGCCGCACAGCGCATCGCCGCTGCTGGCGAGCCTGCCGGAATGTTTGCTGTTCAACAGCCGCCAACAGGGGCAGCTGGCGCTGCTGCAGGCGACCGGCCAGCTGCTGAGCGATGAGTTCAGCCAACAGGGCCAGGGGCACAACGCCATTGTCAGCCAGACCATGGCGCTGCTGTTCGCGCTGGCGATCCGCGCCTGGCTGGCCCAGCCGAATCAGAGCGGCAATCTGGTCGCCGCGTTGCTGCATCCGCAGTTGGGCAACGTGGTTGAACAGATGCTGCGCCGCCCGCAACACCCCTGGACGCTGGTGGAACTGAGCGAACGGGCCCATATGTCGCGCGCCAACTTCGCCCGCGTCTTTCGTCAGGTCACGCAGCAAACGCCGCTGCAGGCCCTCACCGCCATCCGCATGCAGCTGGCGGCCCGGCTGCTGGCGCGCCAGGCGTTGCCGCTGAGCCGTATCGCCGAACAGGCCGGCTACTCGTCGGAGGTGGCGCTGCATAAAGCCTTCACCCGCCACTTCGGCCTGACGCCGGGAAAATTCCGCCAGCAGGCCGCCGAGACACCGCCGGACATGTGCCCCATCTCGGCATAACCTCCCGCCCCGCCTTACTGTTTAGTAAACAACGTGGCCGCCGCCTGACGATTCTCACAAATGCGCGATCCCATGCGCGCGGTGCCCCGGTTGTGGCTTGCCTGCGGCCGGCTTCCCTTATAGATTGCAGGCTAACGGCAGGCAGCAAGGTATCGGCAAATGGCAAATATTCGTGATGTCGCACGGTTGGCCGGCGTGTCCATCAGCAGCGTGTCGAACCTGCTGAATAACCGCAGCCACCAGATGAGCGCGCAGACCCGTGAGCGCATCGAACAAGCGATGGCGACCCTGGGATACCGGCCGGCCCGGGCGGCGGCGGTGCCCGCACCGCAGGCCAAGATCATCGGCCTGCTGCTGCCGTCGATCGTCAACCCGAGCTTTTCGGCGCTGGCGCATGCGATCGACGGTGCCGCGCGGGCTCACCGCTACCGCGTCTTGCTCGGCAACGCGTACCGCCAGGAACAGGAAGAGGCCGCGTTTATCGACGATATGTTCCTGCATGGCGTGCGCGGCATCATCGTGGCGGCGAGCGACATTCGCCAGACCCATTTTGTTCGGGCCGCCGAGCGGGGCATGAAGATCGTCAGCTACGACAATCCGTTTCCCGAACGGGCAGCCATCGATACCCCGCTGTTCGACAGCGTCTCGATGGACAATGTCGCCGCCGGGCGCCTGGCCGCGCAGCACCTGCTCGAACGCGGTTGCCGACACATCGTGTTCGCCACCGAAGCGACGCTCACCGTCGGGCGCAGCCACAAAATCGACGGTTTTCTGAGTGCGCTGGGGCACAGCCTGAGCGAACGCCAACGGGTGATCGAAGGCAAAGCCAACAGCGCCTACGGCGACACGGAAATGTTTGAATTGGGGCTGACGCTGGCGCCGCGCGTGCTCGCGCTGACGCCGCGCCCGGACGGTATCGTGGCGATTAACGATGCGCTGGGCATCGGGCTGATGGTGGGGGTGCGCGCCGCCGGCGTCCAGGTACCCGCAGACATCTCGGTGATCGGCATCGATAATATCGCGCTGGCCGGCCTGGCCGAACCGGGGCTGACGTCCGTCAGGCCGCCGCTGGCGGAGATGGCGCAGCTGATGGTCGAGCGCCTGATCGGCCGCATCAACAATGATGCGCAACCGCCCGGCGAGTTTCTCTTCCCGCCGACGGTCATCAGCCGGCGCTCGGTCAAAGCCGCCGGCTAACTGAAATAACAGCGTCTTCCCAGGCGATGCGCAGCGGCATCGTCCGGATCGGTGTCAGCCAAAAACAAAGGAAAAGGCCGTCGCGCTTAAGGGATGCCCGCGCCTCAATGAATCAGCGTCGTGCCGTTATTTAACGTTCAGCTCAGGGTTATGGGCCGGGCCTCTATTATTCCGATTAACCACATTGGAAATATCAAAATGAAAATAAGCAAGCCGCAGGATATTGAACGCAGCGCTATCAAGAAATTGACGCTGCATATTGTCCCCCTCATGATTTTATTGTATTTCCTGGCCTTTCTCGATCGCAATAACATGGCCTACGCCGCCAAAGCGCTGGAAGATAACCTGGGCCTGACCGCCTCGGCCTTCGGCTTCGCCTCCGGGATTTTCTTTATCGGGTATTTTCTGTTTGAAATACCCAGCAACGCCGGCACCATTAAATTCGGCCCGCGCATCTGGTTCGCCAGAATATTAATTTCCTGGGGCATCTTCGCGACCCTGCTCGGCTTTGTACGCACGCCGCTGGAGCTGTATATCTGCCGTTTTATGCTGGGCGTGTGCGAAGCCGGATTCTTTCCCTCGGTGGTGTATTACTTCACGGTGTTCTTCCCGGAAAAATACCGCACCAAAATTCTCGGCATGTTCATCATCGTCCAGCCGCTGTCCAACGCCGTCGGCTCGCCGATTTCCGGCTTTATTCTCAATATTCAGCATGATTGGTTCGGGTTCGCTCCCTGGCAGCTGCTGTTTATCCTCGAAGGGCTGCCGCCGATCGTCATCGGCCTGCTGATCCCGTTCCTGATCAAGAACTCGCCCAAGGACGTCGGCTATCTGAACGTGGAGGAAAAGGCCTGGCTGATGAGCAACGCCGGCCGCTCCAAATCCGGTTCTAAAATCACGCTGGGCGACTTCCTGAAAGGGATTAAAAACAAGAAATACCTGCTCTACGCACTGCTCAACTTCGGCATGGTGTGCGGCATTTATGGCTTCGGCACCTGGCTGCCGTCGATTATTACCGCCCTTTCCGGCAGCGATATCTTCCGCGTTAGCCTGCTGGCGCTCATTCCCTACGGGCTGGCCGCGCTGCTGGTGTACCCGTGGAGCCTGTGGGCCAGCAAAACCAAAAAGCTTGGCGTGTTCGCCGGCCTCAGCATGGTGGTCGCCGCTATCGGCCTGATGGGGGCGGTGACATTTTTTAAATACGATCCGCTCGTCGCGCTGTCGTTCCTGTGCATCGCCGCCATCGGCATCTACACCGCCGTACCACCGTTTTTATCCATGCCCGCCAACATTTCCACCGGCGCGGCCGCGGCCGCCGGGCTCGCGGTGGTCAGCTGCATCGGCAATATCGGCGGCTTCGTCGCGCCTTATGCGGTGGGCGTATTGAACGATCTGACCGGCAGCAGCGCGCCGGGGCTGTTTTTCCTGGCCTCGTGCCTGCTGGCCACCGGGTTGATCTGCATTTTCTACTGCGCGAAACAGCGTGAAGGCGTCATCAATGCTTAACGAACAATAAGGAGTCAATCATGGGCGATCTTGCAGGCAAAAAGGTCTTTATCACCGGGGCGGAACAGGGCATCGGCCGCGCCACCGCAGAGCGGCTGATCAAGGCCGGTTGCGACATCTATTTTCACTATCACAGCGACGAAAGCGGCCCCAAAGCGCTGGTGGCGCTGGCCCATTCATTGGGGCAAAAGGCCGCTTACGGCTACGCCGATCTCATCGATACCGACGAAACGCTGCGCTGCGTCTCGGCCGGCGCCGAGTTTCTCGGCGGCATCGACATTCTGGTCAATAACGTCGGCGGCATCGTCGGGCGCAAATGGCTGGGCGAGATCGAGCGCGCCTTTTGGCAAACCGTAATCGACGTGAACATGACCACCATGCTGAACGTGACCCAGAGCGCGCTGCCGTTCCTGAAGGCGGCAAACGGCGCCAGTATCGTCAACCTGGCCTCGCAGGCCGGCCGCGCCGGCGGGCACTCCGGCTCGCTGGTCTATTCCGCCACCAAGGGTGCGGTGCTCACCTGGACGCGCTCGTTGGCAGCGGAGCTGGGTGAATACGGCATCCGGGTGAACGCGGTGGCGCCCGGCCTGATCCTCGGCACCCGCTTCCATAATCGCCACACCACCCAAGAATCGGCGGAGGAAACCGTTCGCGCCATTCCGCTGGGCCGTGCAGGCACGCCGGACGACGTAGCGCGCGCCATCGCCTTCCTGGCAGCGGAATACGACGGCTTCATTTCGGGTGCCACCCTCGACATCAACGGCGGCATCTACCGCATGTAGTTCAACCGCGGGCGGCACGGCTGCCGCCCTTTCATTCAGGAATCGCTTTATGATCAAATCCGCCATCACCCACCCGCCGCTGCTCGCCGCGCTGGCGCAATGCGGGCATAAAACTCAGGTGCTGATCGCCGACGGCAACTACGCCTGCGTGACCCACGCGCCGAAAGACGCCACCGTGGTCTATCTGAACCTGGCGCCCGGCACGCTCGCCGCCCCGCCAATCCTGGAAAAACTGCTGGCCTGCATCAACGTGGAAAGCGCGGCGCTGATGGCCTGCCCGCCGGACTTCACCAACACCATCGAAGCCGAATACCGGCAGCTGCTGCCGGCGCAGTGCCCGTTAGAGCACCTGCCGCGTGAGGATTTTTATGCGGCGGTCAAATCGGATCGGACGCTGCTGGTGATCGCCTCCGGCGAACAGCGCCGCTTCGCCAACCTGCTGCTGACGGTGGCGCCGGTGGTGTGACACGCGAATTATTTTTCGTCTGAAAACGTCCCCAGCCGCACCACCGGAATGTCCGCCAAGCGAGTGGTGTAGGCCGGCGACAGCATGTCACGCTTCATTTGCCACGGCTTGACGATCCCCTGCCCGGCGAACCATACGCGCCCACGCCCCTCCTGATTCAGGCGATCGAGGGTCGCCATCAGCCGCTCGCTGTTGCGGCGCGGCGGGCAGTCATCGAACAGATCGATCTGCGCCATGGCGGCGGCGCTGAAGTCCCCCAGCACCACGCCGCCCTTCAGGTAACGTCGCCCTTCCTGCCAGATGCTTTCCAGCGCACGCACCGCCATGGCGATGATGTCGCGGCTGTCGTTGCTCGGCGTTTGCAGCCGGGCGGTGCCCATATTGCTGTAATACCCCTCGCCCGCCGAATGCGGGCTGGTTTTGATAAACACCGACACGTTGCGGCAGTAGCGCTTTTCCTGCCGCAGCTTTTCGGCGGCGCGTTCGGCATAGCTGCAGATCGCCTCGCGCATGTGCGGGTAGTGCGTCAGCCGCTGGCCGAACGAACGGGAGCAGATGATCTGCTCTTTGGCGGCCGCCTCATCTTCCCACCGCAGGCACGATTCGCCGCGCAGCTCGCGTATCGTGCGCTCCAGCACCACGCTGAAGGTTTTACGCGCCAGCCGGGTATCGCAGTCCGCCAGCTGCAGCGCGGTATGAATGCCCATCGCCTGCAGCTGGCGAGTCAGGCGGCGGCCCACGCCCCACACCTCTTCCACCGGGATCAACGCCAGCAGCCTGCGCTGGCGCGCCGGATCGGATAAATCCACCACGCCGCCGGTGCCGCGCCATTTCTTGGCGGCGAAGTTGGCCAGCTTGGCCAGCGTTTTGCTCGGCGCAATGCCGACCCCGACAGTCAAATGCAGCTCGCGCCGGATGCGATCGCGCACCCGCTGGCCGAACGGCTCCAGCGCTTCGCAATGCGCCACGCCGTCCAGCCGCAGAAAGGCTTCGTCCAGCGAGTAGATCTCCACCGCCGGCGCCATCTCTTCCAGCGTGTCCATCACCCGGCGGGACATGTCGGCGTACAGCGCGTAGTTGGAGGAGAACACCGCGACGTTGCAGCGGCGCATCTCCTCTTTGATTTTGAAATAAGGCGCGCCCATCGGCACGCCCAGCGCCTTCGCCTCGGCGCTGCGGGCGATCACGCAGCCGTCGTTGTTGGACAGCACGATCACCGGCCGCCCGCGCAGATCGGGCCGAAAGATGGTCTCGCAGGAGGCATAGAAGCTGTTGACGTCTACCAGGGCGAACATGGTTGCCGACCTTTCATCGTCAGTGGGTTGTTATTCATAACGGCACCAGATTACTGTTCATACATACAGTATTTGTATTTTTCTGGCGACGATCAAGTAGAAACCACCCCATCGCTGCTATCCGTTTGATGCGCTTTGGCTTTTAACTCAGCCTCCGTTTACCTAGAGCCGAGTTTTTCATTAATGGCGAACTTCACGCAGATCGAAACGAATCGGAATGGTCACGCTGAATTCCGCCTGCCCCGCTGCGATCTCGTTGCCGGGTGCGGGCAGTGGAGAAGCGCGCTGCGGTAACTGAAGCGCCTCCCGGTCGAGCGAAGCAACCCCACTCGATCGCAATAGCTTCACACCCAGCACGTTCCCCTGTCGATCCAACGTCACGGCAAACTGAACAATACCCTGGCGCTGCTGGCGTACCGCCAGAGCCGGGTAGCGTTTGAAACGGCTCAAATGCGCCAACAGCAGGCCGCTCCAGACCGAGGCATCCTGACTCGGCTGCGACGCCACGCTGGTTTGCGGCGCGGCAACACGCTTTCCATCCAGAGACGGCGGCGCGCTGGTGCTTGATGCTATTGAGCTTGCAGACGCTATTTTTTCCTGTTCCTCCTGCCTTGGGCGCGGCGGTTCCGTTTTCGGTCTGATGGGATCGTTCCGTTGTCCTTTAGCCTTGCTCTGCCGCTCCGTCGCACGCGGCGCATGAATCAGCGGAGGCATCGCCGCCTCCGGTTCCCGATTGGCCTGCCGTTGCGCCACCGCCTGCACCTGGCGCACGCCGGTCGGCATCGGCTCTGCGTTGGGGGTCGATTCCGCCTGCTCGGCAACCATCATCAACACCATCGGTTGCGCCGCGGGCAGCAACGGTGGCGCCAGGTGATAACCAAGGCCAAGCAACAACGCACCATGCAGACCCAACGCCAACACATTGGCGGTAGCCCAGCGCAATCGCCCGCCTGTAGGCGGTAAAGATAAATCGGCAGGTAATACGTTGTGATTCAACATGGAAAACGATACTCAGGTTAAGCGTGAAACCGACCAACGTACGCAACGGTCACGACGGTCGGGGCATGTCAGAAAAGTCGTTTAGGCACGCGGTACCGGGCAGGGAAAGAGAAAAAACAGGCCAATCAAGAAGGAAAAATACAAATGGCAGAGTAAAAAACTTTAGGATACGGTGATGAAGTATTTTGACAGCATATTTATCCTAACCGGCAGCGCACCGGGCAGAGCCGCAATGACGCGCTCGGGGTCAGCCAGCGGAAACGCGCCGGAGAGCCGCAGGCCGGCGACCTCCGGCCGGCAGCGAATAACGCCCTGACGATAACGCCCCAGCTCCATCAGGAAGTCGTCCAACCGCATGTTGTCGGCCAACAGCATGCCTTGCCGCCAACCGGGCTCTTGCGTCACGCGATACGGATCGCCAATGCCTTGCCGGCTTAATCTGCCGCCCTGACCGGCGTTGAGCACCGCGTTCCGATGCGCCGGCGAAAGGATCGTGACTCGGCCAAGATAAACGGCGATATCACTGTAGGTTTCCCACAGGCGAACGCTGAAGCGAGCAGCCTGCGCCACGATCTCGCCCTGCGGCAGCCTCACCGTCAACGCGCTGCTTTCCGGCGGCAGATTCACCATCATTTCGCCTTCCAGCAATGCGGCCTGCTGACGGCTGACGTTGACCGCCGTTTGCGTGTTCAGCATCAACTGCGCGCCATCCGCCAACGCGACGGTTTGCTGCTCCCCCACCGCCGTGCGGTAATCCGCCAGCCAGGGGCGCCATGGCAGCGCGCCAGAACCGATGCCAACCGACCCCACCACGCCGATGGCCGCCAGGCTTCTCAGCAACCGACGGCGCTGTGGGTTTGGCAACTGCGACAGACTACGCTGCGCCGCCGCCCCGTTAAGCAGAGAAAAACGGGATGAAAACGCGGCGATATGCCGCCAGGCGCGTTCATTTTCCGGTTTCGCCTGATACCAACGCCGCCAGTTTTCCCTATCCGCGTCGCTTGCCTCTTCCGACATCAGCTGGGTTAACCAGGCGGCGGCCTCACGCGCGCTCTGCCGATCGATATCCGATTCCATCATGGGTTCCGCACTTGTCGTTACGCCGCCAATGCAAAGAAACAGTGCAAATTGGCACGCTGCAGATATTGTTTCACCGAGCTGCTCGACACCCGCAAACGTTCAGCGATGTCGCAATAACGCATGCCCTGCAGGTGCGCCAACAGGAAGGCCTCACGGACGTGCGCCGGCAATCCGTCCAACGCCTGATCCAACTGTTCGAGCATTTCGAGGGTTTGTTGACGGACTTCCGGCGAGGGTTCCTCGATCGCCGGCAGCTCGCTCAAGGCCTGCAGATAGCTCTCTTCGATTGTTTTACGCCGGTAATAATTCGCCACCAGCCGGCGCGCCACGGTCGCCAGGAAGGGGCGTGGTTGCCGAATGGCAAGCAACTGCGGGCTCAGTAAAATACTGATGAACGTATCCTGCGCCAGGTCTTCGGCGTGATGCGCGCACCCGACCTTCTGTCTCAGCCAATGGCATAGCCAACTGTGGTGCTCAAGGTAAAGCTGTTGAGCAAACCCGTTGGCTGCCGCGGCCTCTTTCCTCGCCATTCAACAACACCGATTGATAATGAGATTGAAAATGATAATCATTATTATTTTAAAAATGTAACTTCTGTGTCAAGCGATTGCTGATGATTTATAAACGGCGAAAAAGTAGGGAAATACGGGAGAGAAAACGTGAAAAGGGGCCGAAATGGCCCCTGTCAGCAGGATATTCAGAAACGTTGACTAACGCTAAACTTGATGTTGCGCCCTACGCCGGACACCGATTCGCCCAGGTAAGGGTAATAATCACGGTTGAACAGGTTGTCCACCGCGACGCGAGCTTCGAAGCCCTGCAAACCGCTGGGCTGCCACGAGGCGAACAGGCCGTGCAATGCATAACCCGAGGTTTTCGGCAGCGCCCAGACAACGGCCATCGGATCGCCGTCGGCCGGTGAACGATCCTGTTTACGCACAAAATCGCCGGTCCAGCCGAAGGCCATGTCCCACTGCGGCACTTTCATGCCCAGCATCGCGTGTGCCGTAACGGGTGGAATTTCGGCAATCCAGGTTTCGCTGCCCCACGGATCGCGTGGTGAAGCGTCGCGTTTGCCGCGAATCGAGGAGAACGACAGGCTGCCGAACAGGCTTTCGCTGTCATAAAACGATTCGAGCTCCACGCCCTCAATGGTATAGCCCGGCAAGTTGCGATAGTTCGACAACGGTTGCCCACATTGGCCACCGTGCCGTGCGGCGTCGCACACTACGCCGCGACGATAGAAAATCTCGTCCTTGCCGCGATTGCGGAACAGCGTAGTGCGGATCTGCAGACTGTCCCGCGCCATCAACACATCGTTGAAGTCCAGCACCGCGCCGAGACGAACGCCCGTCATGCGTTCCACCTGCAGGCCGCGGCTGGTGCCGGGCACGCTGGAAGCGGCGTATTGCACTTCGTACTGTTCGTCGATCACCGGAGCGCGCCAGGTGCGGCTGACGTCGGCAAACAGGGACAGATTCGACGTCGCTTTCCACATCACGCCCAAATGCGGCGACCAGCCGGTATAGGTCACGCTGCTGTAATCATGGCCCACGAGCGGATCGCTGTCGTTATAGCGCGGAGCTCGGTTCGGTTGCCCGGTGTTGGTCACGTGATCGTAACGCACGCCCGGCGTCACGGTCAGGCTGCCGAAGCTGACCGCATCCTGCAGATAAACGCTGCGGGTTTCCTGTTCGCCCGCCGGCATGTAATACGGCTGGAAATAGCCGTAGTTGTAACTGGCGTTTTTCACCTGTGATGGGTAATACATCAGGGTATCGCGCTGATGTTTATGCCAACGCGCGCCGAGCAACAGCTTGTGCTCCAGCGGCCCGCTGGCGAAACGGCTTTCATTGCTGACGTCAAACTGCCGATCGGTATAGTTCACCCAGCTTTCATTGCCCAGCGTACCGAGATAGCTGAACTTTGAAGCGGAATCCGGCCGCTTGTCATGCTGCTCTGTCTTCGAATAGGCGTAAGACAGCGTCAGATTCAGCAACGGCTGCGCTTCCGGCGCCAGATTCCATTTCACCGAGTAATTGGTGTCTGTCTGGTCGCGATACACCAGAATGCGGCGCCACGCTTCTTCCCGGCCATATTTATCGATATCCGCCTGGCTGGGCGCGGCGATATCGTCCCGCTTGGCGGCAAAAGGCTGCCAGCCATCGGAATCGGAGCGCATTGCCGACAGCGTCAGCGTTTGCGCCTCGCTCAGATAAATATTGGTTTTTAACAGATAGGAAGCCTGATCGTTGGCGGAATAGGCAAAGCGCGTGCCGTCCGGCCGCTTCAGGTTGCCGCCGTCACGCTTGCTCATGTAGATCAAACCGTCGGCAAATCCTTCCGGCGTACGGCCGTACAACGCGCCGCTGTAAATGCCCTGGCGATCGTTGGTGTGGTAGCTGTACTTCAGCAAGCCGCCAAAATCTTCGCCCGGCAGCAGCATATCCCCGGCATCTTTGGTCTCCAGCGTAATGGTCCCGCCAAAGCCGCCATTGCCGTTCAACAGATTGTGCGGCCCCTTATCGACCTCAACCTTTTTCAGCAGTTCGGGTTCGATGAATACCGAACCCTGCCGATATTTCTCAAATCCCTTCGGCGCGCCGTCCAGCACCACCTTCACATCTTCCATGTCGCCCATGCCCCAGATATTCAGGCTTTGGCCGCCCGGGCGCGGCGATCCCGCCATCCCTACGCCGGGCAAGCGATCAAGCAAACTGGCGATGTTATCGGCCTGTACGCGTTCGATGTCTTCTTTATCCAGTACCGAACGGCCGGCGGCGACGCTGTCGGACAAACCGCCGACCACCGACAGTTCCGGTATCGTCAACGGCTGAACCGGCCCGGCGTCGACCAACCGATATCCCTGTGCGGTTTGCTGAGCGCGCAATCCGCTGCCCGCCAACAGCGTATTGAACGCGTCGGTGAGGCGATAATGTCCCTGCAGGCCCGCGGTGCTTTTTCCACGCGTCTGTTCGGGCGTGAAAATCACTATCACGCCGGCCTTAGCGGCCGCCGTCTGCAAGGCGGGCGCCAGATCACCGGCGGGAATGGCGAAGGAAAGGATAGCGGGCTGTTCAACCGCCGAGGGTGGTGCCGACGCACCGGGCGCCGCCATCGCGGAGGTGAGCATGCCCGATAGTGCGCATCCTATCCCGATAGCGACGCGTTTCCCGGTCATGCGTTTGGCTGATGTGAACGTACGCCCTGCGCCGTTCTTGTTTTTTATGGCCATGAAGGATTCCCCTGAGTGTATTGAACTGGAAACTCAGTAGAGAGGTCACGCCAACGAAAAGATCGGGCAGAAAAAAATGAAAAAAAGGACCGAAGTCACCGCGCCGCGTAGACGATAAAGGTCACCACGCCGAAGATCTCCAGCTGCGCCTCATCGTCGAACACGATCGGCGCGTAGGCGGGATTCATCGGCAACAGCCGCACGTCGGGGTGGCGCTGCAGCTTTTTGACGGTGAATTCCCCGTCCACCGCGGCGATCACGATATTGCCGTGCTCCGGCGTCAGGGCGCTGTCGACGATCAGCAGATCGCCATCCTGGATATTGCCGTCGATCATCGACTCGCCGCTGGCGCGCACGAAATAGGTGGCGTTGGGGTGCCGTACCAGCAGCTTGCCGATATCCAGCCTGCTCTCGACATAGTCCTGCGCCGGGGAAGGAAAGCCGCAGGCCACGCGATCGGCAAACAGCGGTAACGTCAGGGGTTCACCTGGTAAAAAAGCATACAACCTTGAATTGCTCAGCATAATCATAACCAAACTGTATATTTATACAGTTAAGCATAAACAAAACGCGAACGCGTGCAACCCCCTATCCCCCTGCGGATCGCGCTTTCCCGCGTAATATAATAATTTTCTGAGTGATTTTTCCTGCAGCTTTTGGCGTTCTTCGCGTGTGTTTACACACATGACACCCACCAAAACTGTGGATAATGCGGCACTCAGACCGTTGGCGTATCGATGGGCAGGATGAATGAGGGATTGTCATTGCGAACGGCGCCGACGGCGGGCGATACCGGTTGCCAGACGAAATCCTCTGCCTGCAGGCTGTACACGTCAGCCTGCATTTGACCAGAGGGCGGGACTAAGCGGGTGTCGAGCCAGTCGCGCGCGGCCGTCGGTCTCTGCTGCGTACAGCGCCGCAAAGAACAGCGGCAGGCCTTGCCTCACGGGAGGAACGGCGGACGGCCTTACAAAATGACGCCAATAAAATTGCGACTGGCAATGGCATCAATGGGACGGCCAGAGACGAAAGTCAGTACGTTATGCCAGGAGCTTGGGATAACCCGACAAACGCTGTACCGCCACATTTCCCCTGATGGTCCACTGCGAGCTGACGGTATAAAGCTGCTCAACCGGGGATAATTTTAGCGGACGGAAAAATCTGGAGTTCCGGCGTAGAACCCCGAATAAGGAATAATCCTTAATTCATTTCAGGATTATTAATTCCATCTAAAACCTCTCGGCAATATTCTTTTTTATAGGCTTCATCATTACTTAATGACTTAACCAAAAAATCAGCATTTTTCCAACCATTATCCCAATGCGTATCGAATCCTGACTGTTCATACTTTAATGTTCTAGTTAATGAGTCTTTTATTTGTTTTTTATATTTATCAATTTTCTCATTGGTTGCCCCACAAACATCATGTGCAACACGAGCATTTGAGCCAGAAAAACCTATTGCTGAAATTGCCATCGCTTCGTTTGATTTGTCGAAATCATTCGCATATGCCACAGCATTAGATAAAGCGAATATGACAAGAGCAGGTATGGTTTCTTTGTATGAAATCATCTTTTACCTCTAACTCATTGATTGTTCATGGGGTCAGTTTGGATATCGAAAATTATTGTACATTAAGGCTGCTTTTTAATCAGTCTCAACTTCTTTATAGAAGGCCTGAATGCGACAAACTTGGGAAGTACTGTAGCCTGTCGCGTCTGCTGTTTCTCGGATGCTCAGTTTCTTAATCTGTCGGTAGTGCCTGATCCATCCTGCACGCTCCATCTCGCCGCTGGCGCGCACGAAGTAGGTGGCGTTGGGGTGCCGCACCAGCAGCTTGCCGATATCCAGCCTGCTCTCGACATAGTCCTGCGCCGGGGAAGGAAAGCCGCAGGCCACGCGATCGGCAAACAGCGGTAACGTCAGGGGGTCACCTGGTGAAAAAGCATACAACCTTGAATTGCTCAGCATAATCATAACCAAACTGTATATTTACACAGTAAGACATAAACAAAATGCGAACGCGTGCAACCCCCTATCCCCCTGCGGATCGCGCTTTCCCGCGTAATATAATAATTTTCTGAGCGATTTTTTTTTACGCCTGCTAAGCGTTTCACCGCCCCTTGCACACACGTTATCCACCAAAACTGTGGATAACCTGGCGGCGCCTTCGGAGGATGCGCTATCGCCCTACTGCGCCGCTGCGGCGATGCAAAAACGGTATACCGCTTCAACCATCTGATCGAGGCCCGGTTGCTCGAGGGGATAATGCCCGGCGTTCTCGAGCATCACGGTGCTCACTGGTACCCGTCGAACGCGGCGGAGGAACAGTTCGCTCAGGTGCAACGGCGTCCAGCGATCCTGCGCCGGCTGCGTCAGCAGGATCGGGCAAACGTCGAAATCTTCCGGCTCAATGGCAGGCGCGTACGCCGCGTACGAGGCTAAAAAGCGCATCGTCACCCAGGCCCCCGCCGACGTGTCGTCCGCCAGACATGCCTTAAGCGCCGCCTTGTCATTGACCAGCGCATGCATCTTGCTCGCCAATGCCATCGGCATCGCCATCCCGGCCAGCGGCGTAGCGGCCACCAGCCGCGCCAGGGGAATGCCCAGGCGGCTCATCATTCGATTCAACGCCGTCTCGTCGCGCACCTGTTGTTCACGCTGATCGAGAAACGTCATGCCGACAATGCCTTTCACCTGCCGGTTCAGCGCTGCCACATGATAGGTCTTCATCCCACCGGCGCTCAGGCCGTACAGCACAATGGGGCGCGCATCCCTCGCCCGTTCCGCGTCGATCAGATCGCTGCCAATCTGCACCCAGTCGTCGTAGCGCACGCGCCGCCGTTGCCCGCCCGTCTGCGTCATGCCATATCCCGGCATGTCTACGGCGATCGTCTCTATTCCCCGGTGCGCCAGCGGCGCCCCCAGGATGGTCGACATCTGCCGGCCGTTGGTACCGACGCCATGAAACAGGATCACCTTCACCGGCGCCTCGGGGCGACGGTAGCAATCGAGATGGATGCGATACTGCCGCCAGGGCCACCACGTCTCTGTCGGTTCTTCCCCCGGCTGCAGCCGGAAGCTTTCCGGCAGGAATCGCTGAATGTCCTGCCAGTGAGATTGATTGGCGTAATTACCCATACGAAACCTCTCGTGATACTTGGTTGCCGGGATGAAAATCCGTATAATCCAACAAATGTCGGATTAATAAAATACAACTTATGTCGGAAAAAGCGATGCCGCAAGTAAAAAAAAATGCGCGCGTGCCAGTTCAGGAACGCGCAGCGGCGCGCATGGCCAAAGTGCTGAGCGCCGCCGAACAGATGCTCGCCACCCTTGGGCCGGAAAAAACCTCCATTCCCGCCCTGGCGGAAGCGGCCGAAGTGCCGCGCGCCGCAATTTACCCGTTCTTCCCGGACAAGTACGCGCTGTTTTCGCATCTGGCTCAGACCCATATGGAGCAACTGACGCAGGCGCTGCGCGCGTCGGGGCTCGAGACCGCCGGCAGCTTGCAGGATTGGGTGGATGCCGCCGTGTTGGCCACGGCCCGCTACTACAATGCCCATCCTGCGGCGAGCGTCTTGCTGCTGCGCGGTGCGTTCGCCGAACCCGAAAACCAGGCTCACGCCGCCAAAAACCTGACGATCGGCGAGATGTTCCGGGCAAAAGTGCGAGACCTGCCCGAACTCGAGACGCTGCCGTCGGAGCCCGACGTCGTTCTGATCGCCATAGAATTGGCGTTTGCCTGCATGAAATATGGTTACGCGCGGGAAGGCACCGTCTCTGCGGCCATTTGCCGCGAAGCGACGCGGGCGGTCATCGCCTATCTAGGCCAGTGGCGCACCGCGCCGTAAAGCAATGGCAGAGGTGCCCCGTTTCGCCCTGTTCAAGGGCGCCATCTATGATAAAATCCAGTATCACTCATCAGACTCTACTCTGACGCCGGCGCAGTATCCGCCGGCGCCGCGAAACCATCATGAACAAGCATTTGATTCTCGACGAACCCGGCGATGCCGATTCGGCCTGCCTGTCGCGCCACGCGGTCTGGCAGCGCAACGATCTGGCTCAGGCGCAACAGGATTGGCTGGCGGAAGAAGTGCCGGTCGCCCTGGTGTACAACGGCATTTCCCACGTGGTGATGATGGCGACGCCGAAAGATCTGGCGGCCTTCGCCATCGGTTTTTCGCTGTCCGAAGGCATCATTGCCTCCCCCGACGATATCTACGACATTCGCCAACAGCCGGCCTGCAACGGCATTGAAGTGCATGTGGAACTCTCGAGCCGCCGCTTTATGCAGCTGAAAGAGAAGCGCCGCAGCCTGGCCGGCCGCACCGGCTGCGGTGTCTGCGGGGTGGAGCAGCTGCAGGAGGTCGCCCAACCCATCGCGCCGCTGCCCTTCACGCAACGCTTCGATTTGGCCCTGCTCGACCGGGCGTTGGCGCAGCTGCAGGAGGTGCAAACGGTGGGGAAACTGACCGGCTGCACCCACGCGGCGGCCTGGATCCAGCCGGACGGCGCACTCAGCGGCGGGTGTGAAGACGTCGGCCGCCACGTGGCGCTCGACAAACTGCTGGGCTACCGCAGCCAACAGGCGTGGCTACAGGGGGCGGCGCTGGTGTCGAGCCGCGCCAGCTATGAAATGGTGCAAAAATCCGCCATGTGCGGCGTCGAGATCCTGTTCGCCGTTTCCGCCGCCACCCGCCTGGCGGTCGAGGTGGCCGAGCGCAGCAACCTGACGCTGGTGGGCTTCAGCAAGCCGGGGCGCGCTACCGTCTATACGCATCCGCAGCGGCTCTGGCAATCGACGCCGGCGGCCTAACGCCGCCGGACAAGAATCGACTATTCTCAATAGCAGAACACCAGGAAGCCCCACGTCATGATCATTCGCCCGAACCAGAACTGGTTTATTCGCCTGTTCGCCTGGCACGGTTCCGTGCTGTCAAAGATCACCTTTCGTCTGTCGCTGAACGTACTGATGTCGATAGTGGCGGTGATCAGCTATCAATGGTACGAGCAGCTCGGCGTACATTTAACCATCGCGCCGTTCAGCCTGCTGGGTATCGCCATCGCCATTTTTCTCGGCTTTCGCAATAACGCCGGCTACAGCCGCTTTGTCGAAGCGCGCAACCTGTGGGGCTCGCTGCTGATTACCGAGCGATCCCTGCTGCGCCAGATCAAAAGCCTGCTGCCGGACGAACCGGCGGTGCATCAGAAGGTCGCCAAGCTGCTGATCGCCTTCAGCTGGAGCCTGAAGCATCAGCTGCGCGCCACCGATCCGACCGCCGATCTGTACCACAACCTCACCAGCAAAGAGCTGGCGGAAGTGATCGCCAGCCCGATGCCGACCAACCGCATCCTGCTGATGCTGGGCCAGGAGATCGGCAAGCTGCGCCGCCAGGGGCTGCTGAGCGACATCACCTTCGAGCTGCTCGACAACAAGCTGAGCGAACTGTCCCATGCCCTCGGCGGCTGCGAACGGCTCGCCAGCACGCCGGTGCCGTTCGCCTATACCCTGATCCTGCAGCGCACCGTTTACCTGTTCTGCAGCCTGTTGCCTTTTGCCCTGGTGACCGACCTGCATTACATGACACCGTTTGTTTCGGTGTTCATTTCCTATACCTTCTTATCCTGGGACTCACTGGCCGAAGAGCTGGAGGATCCGTTCGGCGTATCGGCCAACCATCTGCCGTTAAACGCCATCTGCAACACCATCGAGCGTAACCTGCTGGAAATGAACGACCAAAGCCCGCTGCCGCCGCCGATGAAACCCGACGAGCACTTTAATTTGATTTGACCTATTTCACCCGAACACACTGGAGCCGAATGCAATGAATGCAAATAACCACCCGCCGCAAGCCGTATTCACGCCGGTGACGCGCCATGCCATCTTCATCGTCGCCACCCTGTCGCCCGTTCCCGCCCATCTGGCGGCGGTGCGCGCCTGGTGCGGCGACATCGCCGCCGTGGTGCGCTCGGTCGGCAAACGCGCGCCGGCGGGCAACCTCACCTGCGTCTGCGGCTTCGGCTCCGAAGCCTGGGATACGCTGTTTGGCGCGCCGCGCCCTCGCCAGCTGCATCCGTTCAGCCCGATCGGCAGCGGGGAACGCGTCGCCGTCGCCACGCCCGGCGATATCCTGCTGCATATCCGCGCCGATGAAATGGATCTGTGTTTCGAACTGGCCTCGCAGCTGGTCGGCAAGCTCGGCGACGCCGTGACGGTCATTGAAGAGGTGCACGGCTTCCGTTACTTCGATCAGCGCGCCATGATCGGCTTCGTCGACGGTACGGAGAACCCGGAGGGGCACGAAGCCTTCGACTACACGGTGATCGGCGACGAAGACGCGGCGTTCAGCGGCGGCAGCTATGTGCTGGTGCAAAAATACCTGCATGATATGCAGGGCTGGAACTCGCTTAGCGTGGAAACGCAGGAGAAGATCATCGGCCGCCATAAGCAGTCCAACATCGAGCTGGATGAAGCGGTCAAACCGTCGTCATCGCACAGTTCGCTGACCACCATCACCGACGAGCAAGGCAACGAGGTGAAAATTCTGCGCGACAACATGCCGTTCGGCCGCCCCGGCCTGCGCGAATTCGGCACCTACTTTATCGGCTATGCGCGCTCCCCGCAGCCGATCGAGCAGATGCTGGAAAACATGTTTATCGGCCGCCCGGCCGGCAACTACGATCGGCTGCTCGATTTTAGCCACGCGGTGACCGGCACCCTGTTCTTCGTGCCTTCCGCTCCGCTGCTGGAAGCGCTGGCCGACCGCAGCGGCGCCGAACTGCATTAAGCCCTCCTTCTGCGGCAAAGCCTCCCCCCGCGACTTATACTGAATGAACGTTGCGTATTGGGGGGAGGCACCATGCCGCTCACATTCAAACGTTCGGAAAGGCTCTCCATCGGCACCGAAATAGAGCTGCAGCTGGTCGATGACGAGCGCTACGATCTCACCGATCGGGCCGATCGGGTAGTCAGCGCGGTCGGCGATCGCCGGCGCGTCAAACATGAGCTCACCAAATCGATGGTGGAGCTGAACAGTTCGGTGCATCGCGATCTCGATGAGCTGCACGCCGAGCTGCGCACCCTGACGGATACCGTCCGGCGCAGCGCACAGCGCCTGGGCTGCGACGTCTGCGGCGGCGGCCGCCATCTCAGCAACGACTGGCGCAAACAGGTCATCAGCGACAGCGCGCGCTACAGGCAGTTGGCCAGCCGCTTTGGCTATCTCTCCAAGCTGGCCTGCGTGTTCGGCCAACACATTCACCTCGGCGTCAACGACGGGGACGAGGCAATGTACCTGTGCCATGCGCTGACGCCCTATTTTCCGCAGCTGATCGCGCTCAGCGCTTCGTCGCCGCTGTATCAGGGCGTCGACACGCACTTTGCCAGCTCCCGTTTCAGCGCCCAGAATTCCTTCCCCAACTACGGATGCCTGGAACACATCTACAGCTGGCGCGAATTCAACGCTTACTACGAACGGCTGAACGCCGCCGGCGTGATTGAAAGCGTCAAGGATATTTACTGGGATGCGCGGCCGAAACCGGAGCTGGGTACGGTGGAGATCCGCATCTGCGATACGCCGCTGCGCCTCGCGCACGCCGTGCTGCTGGTCGGTTACTGCCGTCTGCTGGCTGATTTTCTGTTGCGGCGCCGGACGCCGATCGCGCCGGAATACGATGCCTTCACCCATTACAACAAGATCAACGCCTATCGCAGCGGTTTCGCCGCCGAATACGTCGATCCCGCGACGCTGCGCCGCAGCAGCCTGACCGCCCACATCCTGCACACGCTCGAAGCGCTGAGCGATTGCGCCGAACGGCAGGAGGATCGGGCCGTGCTGCAGGCGGTCGAGCGCCATGTCCGCCAGGGCATCAGCGATTCGGAGCATATCCGTCAGATGTTGCACAACGGCCTGCCGCAGGCTCAGGTGATCAAGCGCCTGTGCGACGAGCTGTTGCAGCCGGCAAGTTAAGTTTCAGCTATCGATTCCATACGCTAAAGCCACTGTTCATTATGTGCTCTTTCGCTACAATCGTGAGCACTGACATTCACCGTATCGAGGACACCATGTACAACTTCTCCCGCTATCAGGCAAAAGAACTGGCGCTGGCTTACATGAGCGGCAAAAAACACGATCTGTCGCCGCAAGAGTTTTTGCAACAGCTGAAAAGCAGCGAACGTTCGTTTGAGCACCTGCTGAAACACGGCAGCGAAATGCCGCGTGAGGTGCTGGTTAAAAGCTTCTGAACGGCCGGTCGCCGGCCACTTTCCCCCTACGCCGCCGGTGGCGAGCCTGACAGGCCCGCGCATTCCCGGCCGTTCATCCCCCACTCCCCACTCTGCTTCATTTCGTCTTCACAGGCGAAAACCTGATAAATTCGTATCCACAGGCGAATTATTGACATATTCGTATCCAGGTGCGAATTTATAGTCATCCCTCTGCAAACAACGGAACACGCCATGCCGACGCCAATCAGCGTTATCAGCGGCGATCTGGTCGATTCTCGCCGGTCAGACACCGTCAACTACCTCAATGGGCTGCATAGCCTGCTCGACCGGCTACGGCGCGACGGGCGGCTGCATCAGGTGGAAATCTTTCGCGGCGATGCCTTCCAGGCGCAGGCCGCCCCGGAGGACGGGCTGCTGCTGGCGGTGTACATTCGCCTCGCGCTGCGGGCGATGGGTGCCACGCACTGGGATGCGCGCATCGCCATCGGGCTGGGCAGCCAACGGCCCGACGCCACCGGTTACGGCAGCGCCTTTATCAATTCCGGCAGCGCGCTGGACGCCATGGCAAAAAATTGCCGGCTGGCTCTGAAAACCGACAACGATCGGACAAACGCCATTGTCAGCGATCTGCTGCCGATGTTAGATCATGTGATTGGCCGCCTGTCACAGGCCGAAGCGCGCATCGTTCAGGCGAGAATGTTCGCCGACAGCGGCGCCGCCGTGGCGGACCAGCTGCAGAAAGCCGCCTCCACGGTCTCCGCCGCGCTGAAACGCGCGGCCTACGAGGAAATCATGCGGTTTATTCACGCCATTAACAGGATCGTCTGACTATGGATCTGACCTATGCGCCCTTGCTGGCCTGGCTGTTGCTCGTCCATCTGCTGGCGGATTTTCCGCTGCAGCCGCTGAGTTGGGTGGAAGATAAAATCCAACATCGCGCACGTTCACGTTTTCTGGTGTTGCACGCGTTGCTGCACGGGGTGCTGGCCGCCTGGGTGGTGGCCGGTTTCGGCCTGCTGCACGGCGGGCTTTCCTCATTTCAGGTGCTGGCCAGCCTGCTGGTCATCGCCGTCAGCCACTACCTGATCGATCTGCTGAAAGTCACCGCGATGAGCCGCCTGAGCCCGGCCCGCAGTTTCCTGCTCGATCAGGGATTGCATCTGGCGGTGATCGCCTTGCTGTGGCTGGGGCTGACGCCGAACGCCGGTGAACTGCTCGCTGCGCTGGGGCGGCAACTGGGGCGTTGGCAAACCGGCCTGGTGCTGGTGGCCTACAGTCTGATTTATCTGCCGATGAGCCTGCTGATCGGGCAGCTGCTGGCGCGCTGGACGCCGCAAATGCCGCCTTCGGCCAAGGCCGACAACGACTCGCTGCTGCGCGCGGGCAAACAGATTGGCTATCTGGAGAGAACGCTGATCCTGACCTTTGTGTTGCTGGGGCAAATCCCGGCGATCGGTTTTTTGCTGGCGGCCAAATCTATCTTTCGTTTCGGCGATCTGCGCCAGAGCGACGATAAGATGCGCACCGAGTATGTGCTGCTCGGCACGCTGTTTTCCTTCACGCTGACCATCATGCTCGGCCTGCTGGTCAACAAACTGCTGTAGGGGTGCGGGGGCGAAGAATTTCGCCCCCGAAGTGAACGCCGAGGCGGCTTAGAGCCACTCGCCGAAGCGGCGGATATAGAAACGCTTCATCAACTGCGCGACCACGCAGTAGCTGACCAGCGTAGCGGCCAACCACGGGAAGTATTCCCACGGCAGCGGCTGCAGGCCAACCAGGGCACCGAGCGGCGAGAACGGAATGTAGATGCCGAGCGCCATCACCAACCCGGTGGTCAGCAACACCGGCAGCGCCGCGGTGCTCTGAATGAACGGGATCTTCTGGGTGCGCAGCATATGCACCACCAGCGTTTGCGACAGCAGCCCCTCAATGAACCAGCCGGACTGGAACAGCGCCTGGTGTTCCACGCTGTTGGCGGCGAACACGTACCACATCAGCGCATACGTCGTGATATCGAAGATTGACGAGGTCGGCCCAATCCACAGCATAAAGCGCCCGATGTTTTTGGAGTCCCACTTGCGCGGCTTGCGCAGGAACTCTTTATCCATCTTGTCCCACGGCAGCGACAGCTGAGAAATGTCGTACATCAGGTTTTGAATCAACAGGTGGATCGCCAGCATCGGCAGGAACGGGATGAAGGCGCTGGCCACCAGCACCGAGAACACGTTGCCGAAGTTGGAGCTGGCGGTCATGTTCAGGTACTTGATGATATTGCCGAAGGTCTCGCGCCCTTTGATCACCCCCTCTTCCAGCACCATCAGGTTCTTTTCCAACAGGATGATGTCCGCCGACTCCTTGGCGATATCGGTGCCAGTGTCGACCGAAATGCCGACGTCGGCGTCGCGCAGCGCCGGTGCATCGTTGATGCCGTCGCCGAGGAAGCCGACGGTATGGCCGTTGGCCTGCAGCATTTTCAGCACCCGCGATTTTTGCAGCGGCGTCAGCTTGGTGAAGACCGTGCGCTGCTCCACTTCGCGCGCCAGTTCTTCGTCATCCATCTGTTCAATTCGCAGCCCGGAGAGCGGTTCACCCGGTTCCAGCCCAACGTCGCGGCAAATCTTGCAGGTGATCACCGGGTTGTCGCCGGTCAGCACCTTAACCGTCACGCCGTTTTCCTGCAGCGCGGCGATCGCCTGCTGCGCGCTCTCCTTCGGCGGATCGAGGAAGGTCAGCAGCCCTTGCACCACCATGTCGCGCTCGTCGGCCACGCTCAGCGGGTCGGCCGGGCGTTGCGCATCCAGCTCGCGCGTCGCCAGCACCAGCACGCGGAAGCCGTCTTCGTTATACTCGCGGGCCAGCGCCTGCAGCGCCGCACGGCGCGCGTCGTCCAGTTCCAGCGTCTTGTCGCCTTCACGCACGTGAGTGGCGATCTCCAGCATCTCCTCTACCGCACCCTTACAGATCAGCTGCTGCTTGCCATTTTCGTCCGCCACCACGATCGACAGCCGGCGGCGCACGAAGTCGAACGGCAGCTCATCCACCTTGCTGAAACGGCCCAGGGCTTCGATCCCCGGTTTGCCGCGCCCGAAGCGGATCACCGCCTGGTCCATCAGGTTCTTCATGCCGCTCTGATGGAAGCTGTTCAGCCAGGCCAGGTGCAGCACCTCGTTATCCCTGGCGCCCGTGACGTCGATGTGGTGCTCGAGAATGATACGGTCCTGGGTCAGGGTGCCGGTCTTGTCGGTGCAGAGCACGTCCATGGCGCCGAAGTTCTGAATGGCGTTCAGGCGCTTCACCACCACCTTGCGGCGCGACATGGCGATCGCCCCTTTCGCCAGGTTGGAGCTGACGATCATCGGCAGCATTTCCGGCGTCAGACCAACCGCCACCGCCAGTGCGAACAGCGCCGCCTCGCTCCAGTCGCCTTTGGTGAAGCCGTTGATCAGCAACACCACCGGCACCATCACCAGCATGAAGCGAATCAGCAACCAGCTGACGCTGTTCACCCCGCGATCGAACGCGGTTTGCGCCCGCGAACCGACGATCGACTTGGCCAGCGAGCCGAAGTAAGTGCGTCCGCCGGTCGCCACCACCACCGCCGTGGCGGTGCCGCTGGCGACGTTGGTGCCCATCAGGCAGATATTGGAGAGCTCAAGCAGCGCGTTCTCGCTGGATACCTCCCCGTCGCTCGACTTCTGCGCCACGTTGCCCATCGCATCGTATTTCTCGATGGGGATCGCTTCGCCGGTCAAAATCGCCTGGCTGATGAACAGATCGCGCGAGGCGATAAGACGCACGTCGGCCGGCACCATGTCACCGGCGGAGAGCTGAATGATATCCCCCGGCACCAGTTCGCGGATTGGCACTTCCAGCGTCAGCGGATGCGCGCTGTAGCTGCTGCGACGCAGCACCGTGGCGGTGGTGCGCACCATCGACTTCAGCGCTTCCGCCGCTTTGTTGGTGCGGTATTCCTGCCAAAAACGCAGCAGCCCGCTCAACGTGACCATGGTCAGAATGATAATAACGCCGGTGAGTTCAGTTTCTTCACCGCTCTGGCGCGGCAGCCAATAATCGGTAAAGAAACTGATCGCAGCCAGCACCATCAGCACGAAGATAAACGGGTTGTTAAAGGCCTTGATCAGCTGAATCAAAGCATGCGGCGCCTTGTCGTGGGCGACCTGGTTGGCGCCGAACTGCTCCAACCGCTCATCGGCGTCGTCCTGGGTCAAGCCGTTGCGGTTGCACTTAAGGTTCGCCAGCGTTTGGGCGATGCTGTTGGTCGCCTCTTGCGCAATGGCGTAGGTCACCGCGTCTTTATCACGGCGACGCGTTCTTTCATTAATCTGAGTCATAACGCTATTCTCTTATTTTCGTTCTGCGCACAGGGATATCCCGCCCGATAAACAGGTGACTCTGCGCAGAGTGGAATTTTTTAATTAGCGTGACTGAATAGCGTGATTACCCTGTCAGCCACGCAGAAATCATTTCCCTTCCGGGGTCATCGTCCATAACGCCTCCTTAATGTTCCGCGTTATTCAGGCGTGCCTGAATAAACCTGAACATATAATCAAGTTAGTAAATATTTATATAATTAATCAGACCGGTAATTCAGACGCGACGCGCCAGCGAACGGCACTCACGCTTTTTTCCAGGCTGACGCGGCAGACAATACCCTCAATTTCTTTTTGCGCAGCCGGCGTAGCGGTAATTTCCGCGCACACTTCCAATTGCCCCGGGCTGGAAATATCGGCGCTGCGCAAGGACTGCAGCCGCAAGGCGACGCCGTTCAGCGCCTGAAGAATCAGGGTGCGCACCAGAATTTCATCCTGTTCGCCGCAGGTCACCTGAATGCGATAGCACAGTTCCAGATCGGTCGCCTGCTGGTGCGGCTGCAGGTTGATGCGCTGCGCGGCTTCGCGCAGCAGGATATTGGCGCACAGGATCACCAGCGTGGCGACCACCGCATCCCAATGCTGGCCCAGGCCGCACAGGACGCCGATCCCCGCCGAACACCACAGCGTGGCGGCGGTGTTGAGGCCGCGAATGTTCAGCCCTTCCCGCATGATAACGCCGGCGCCGAGAAAGCCGATACCCGAGACAATCTGCGCGGCCACGCGGCCGGCGCTGGCCGGATCGGTGGACATGGAGCTGAGAATAAAGACCGCCGCGCCGGTCGCTACCAGCGCATTGGTGCGCAGGCCGGCCATACGTTGGCGCCACTGGCGCTCGGCGCCAATCACCGCGCCCAGGCACATTGCCAGCAATAAATTTAAAACGAAAGGAGTCATAGCCATGACTGTCCCCTTAATTAACCGCAGGAGATAAAATCATGTGCTGTTTAGCACACGCAAAGTCGCGCCGAAAATAAATCAGCGAATCAGCGTGCTGTGCCTGGAGGGAAAAGGCTGTGGCTGCAGAATACCATAATAACGTCCAACTCAATTCACCTGAAACCGCCAGGCCTCAGGACACGTTTTTTATTCGGGTATGCACAGCTCAGGAATAACTGGAGAGGGGTGCTGCCCGCCGATAACGGCAAGCAACAAATCAGAAGAGAATTGGTCAGCTTGCCTTATTTGTTTTATTACAACTACAACTGTCCAATTGGGTTTCTCCACCGAAATTTTGGCTGAGTATAGTGACGTCAGGTAATGAAGTAAAGGCTAATTTATTAAACGAAAAATAAACTGGAATACCGCGATCATATTTCGATGTCACAAATAGGCAGCGACAACGTTGGGCGCCAGTGCGCTTATCGGTAAACTGTCCCCCTTCATCTTTCAAGGACGCCCCCGATGAAACACCGGCTTTCTCCGCTCGCGCTCGCGCTGCTCGTCAGCTTTCCCGCAGATGCCCTGCTGCTGCAGCAAGGCGACGCGCAGTTTGAACTCGATCCCGCCACGCTGCGCGTTGCCGCCGGCGCTGTGCCGGTCAATCTGGCGCAGCCCGCGCAACCGGTGGCGGATCTCACTGCGTCGCCACAACGCGCCAGCTGGCGCTGGCCACAGAGCGCGGTCAAGGTTAGCGCCAGGCTGGAGGACGGCGATCTGCGCCTGAGCTTCAGCAGCGACCGGCCACAGCTTCTGAACTGGTACCGCCTGCCGCCGCAGGCGGAAACGCTGTTGCTGCCGATCGGCGAAGGCAGCCGCATTCCGCTCGACGACGCGGTCTGGCGCCATTACCTGACGGCGGAAATGACGCCGCTGGATACCAACTGGGATCTGAAGCTGCCGCTGTGGAGCCAGCAATACCAGGGCAAGGTCTACAGCTGGCTGATGTTGACGCCGTTCAGCAACCGGGTCACCTTCGCCGCCGCGCAGGAAAAGCTGGAGATGCGCGCCGGGCATCAGTTCAACCGCTTCAACCAACAGCAGGCATTCGAGGTGCTGCTGCACGTCGGTGACACCCCGCTGTCCGGCGCCCGCCGCTATCGCGACTATTTGCAACAAAGCGGCCAGTTCAGCAGCCTGCGCGAGAAGATAAAGCAGGCGCCCGAAGGCGAAAAGCTGATCGGTGCCACCCATGTCTACCTGTGGGGCGACAAACTGCTGGCGGCGGAAGACGTCAAAGATTGGCCGGGGTTGCTGCACTACCTTGCCTCTCCGGCCGCCGCCGGGCTGCGGCAACAAATGGATGCCGAGAGCAGAAAGCTCCTGCTGCAGCTGGCGGGCAAAACACCGGAGGGCTGGCAGCAACAGCCCCTGATCGACGGCATCAACCAGGCGTTGACGGCGCAAATTCCGCTGGACGCCACGCCGGATGACGCCGATTTTCTGCAGGCACAGCAGCGCCAGGCCGCTGCGGTGCGGGAGCGGGCACAGCGAGAGCTGGGGCGTTGGTTAACCCCGGTGGACCGTTGGGGGCAAGGGCTGGCCAAACCGGTGATCGATGCGCTGCGCCAGGCGGGTTTGCCGCGCCTGTGGTTGGGCACCGATAACTGGACCGCCGCCTTCCTGCACCCGCAGGCGGTAACCGCCGCCAAAGCGGCCGGCTATCTGATCGCCAGCTACGACTCCTACGATACCGCCATTCCACGCGGCGTGAACGACAGCTGGCTCACCGCGCAACTGCCGACGACGCTGCGGGAAACCTGCGCCATCGTGCGCGCCGACGGCAGCAAGAAACCCGGCTTCGGCAAACAGGGTTACTACCTCAATCCGGGCTGCGTCCTGCCCTATTCTCAACAGCGCATGCGCGAGTTGGTGCAACTGGCCGGGTTGAACAGCCTGTTTCTCGACGTGGACGGCACCGGCATGGTCTCCGACGACTATCAGCCCGACCACCCGACCGGCGCGGCGCAAATGGCCGAAGCGCGCAACGCCAGGCTGGCCTGGTTCAGTGCCACCCTTAAGCTGCCGCTCGGCTCGGAGGACGGCAATGCGGTGACCGCTCGCAGCCTGATGTTCGCCCACGGCATGGAAACCTGGGGATTCGGCTGGGGCGATAAACAGATGAATCAGGATAAATCCTCGCCCTATTATCTCGGCGCCTGGTGGCCCAACGCCCAACCGGCGTTTTTCTTCCGCCCCGCCAAGGTGAAACAGCCCTACCGCACCGTCGAATTCGATCCGCGTTACCGCCTGCCGCTGTACCAGGCCGTTTTCCACGATGCGATCGTCAGCAGCCACCACTGGAATTACGACAATCTGAAGTTCAGCGACGTTCAGACCACCCGCAGTCTGCTCAGCCAGCTGTACAACACTGCGCCGATGTTCCATCTGAGCCGCGCCACCCTGGCGGCCCGCCTGCCGGCGATCAAACGCGCCGACGCCGCCTTCCGGCCGCTGCATCAGGCCCTGTGGGACAAAGCGCTGACCGACTTCCGCTGGCTCGATCGGGACGGCTGGGTGCAACAGACGACGTTTAGCGACGGGTCGACGCTGACCGCCAACTTCAGCGAGCAGCCGTTCGCCGGCGTAGCGGCCCACAGCCTGCGCGCCCAACTGGCCGACGGCCGCACGTTCGACGTTGCGCCTTAGCAAGGTCGCCGGCGGTGGGCTACGCTAGGCTATATTTCCGACGACCCGCAAGGAGTGGCCGATGACGCCTCTGATCCACACTCTGCTCGACGAGATTTGGCAAAGCCTGGAGCAACGCCCGGCGCCCTGCGACCGGTTAACCGTAAGCGGTACCGGTGCATTGCCTTCGGCTTTTCCCGTCACCGAATTGGCTACCGCCGCCTGGAGCGCCGCCGGTTTGGCCTGCGCCGAATTGCTTCGCCGCAAGGCAACCGAAGCGCCGCAGGTCTGGGTCGATCAACGCCTGGCCTCGCTCTGGTTTGGCTGGACGCTGCGTCCTCTGGGTTGGACGCTGCCTGCGGTCTGGGACGCCCTGGCCGGCGACTACGAGACAGCAGACGGCTGGATACGCCTGCATACCAATGCGCCGCACCATCGGCGGGCGGTGGAACAGGTGCTGGGCCCTGCATCGGACAAAGGCACGCTGGCGGCGCGCGTGCTGAGCTGGAAAAAGAGCGAGCTGGAGCAGGCAGTGATCGAAGCCGGCGGCTGTGCGGCCCAAATGCGCTCGGCGGCCGCGTGGCGGCAACATATTCAGGGCAAGAGCGTGGCGCTCGAACCCTTGATCCACACCTCGCTGCAGCCGGAAGCGCCGCCGCCGGGTTGGGAGCTGCCCATCGCCCGGCCGCTGCACGGCGTGCGGGTGCTGGATCTGACGCGCATTCTCGCCGGGCCGATCGCCACCCGTTTTCTCGCCGGTTTGGGTGCCGACGTGCTGCGCATCGATCCTTACGGTTGGGATGAGCCCGGCGTCGAGCACGAGGTGATGCTGGGCAAGCGCAGCGCGCGCCTCAACCTGACCAATGCGCACGATCGCCATACGTTTGAACATCTGCTGAGAAACACCGACGTGATCGTACATGGCTACCGTGCCGGGGCGCTGGAGAAGTTGGGCTATGGCACGGAGGAAAGACGCGCGCTGGCGCCGGGCCTGATCGACGTCTGTCTGAATGCCTACGGCTGGAGCGGGCCGTGGCGCACCCGGCGCGGTTTTGACAGCCTGGTGCAGATGAGCTGCGGGTTGGCGGAGGCGGGCATGGTTTGGCGCAGCGCCAGTTTGCCGGTGCCGCTGCCGCTGCCGGTACAGGCTCTGGACCACGCCACCGGCTATTTGATGGCGGCGGCGGTGCTGACCGGTATGGCGCAGCGCCTGAGCCGCGGCACCGGCTACCACGCAAGGCTGTCGCTGGCGCGCACGGCGCAACTGCTGCTGGCGCATCCCTATCCGGCGCATTATCGGCCGCAAGCCCTGACGCCGGCCGGCCCCGCCGACGAAAACCCGGAAACGGAACTGACCGACTGGGGCGCCGCACAACGTCTGCGCGCCCCGTTAAGCCTGCAGGGCACGGCGCTGCAATGGGCGCTGCCGGCGACCGCGCTCGGCACCTCGCAGCCGGCTTGGCTGCGCCGTTAAATAGCCGCCAACTGTTGCTGCAGCCACTGCAGCAACCGCAAGACCGCCGGCGTCAACCCGGCGGTCTGCGGCCACACCAGATAAACGTCGTCATCGCTCAGGCGACAGGGCGCGGCCAGCGCCACCAGCCTCCCGGCGGCGATCGCATCCTGCACCAGCAACTTTTTCGCCAGCGCGATGCCAAACCCCTGCTCGGCCGCGCGAATCAACAATCCGGCATCGTTGAACAACGCCTGTTGCCGCCCGCACAGCGAGCGCCCTTGCGTATTGAACCAGGCGCGCCAGGGGCTGACGTCGTGCTCCAGCAAGGGAACATCGCCGCCGTTCTCGAATGCCGTTCCCCATTGCCGCGCCATGTCCGGCGAGGCGACCGGCAGCACATCGCCCGACGCGATGCGCTGTGCCTGCAGTCCCGCCCACTGACCGTTACCGATGCGGATCGCCGCATCGAATCCGCGCTGCGACAGATCCTGCAATGTCAGCGATGCATCGATATCCAGCGCAATATCGGCGCAGGCTTCATGGAAGGCCGGCAGGCGCGGCAACAGCCAGTAATGGGCAAAAGACGGCAGCACGCTGATACGCAGCGTCTGGCTTGCCGCGGCGCGCCGGGCGCGGGCAACGCCCTGCTGCAGCGCCTGCAGCGCCGGCTCTACCGCCGCCAGCATCTCTTTCCCGGCCGCATTCAGACGCACACCGCGCCCGCGCCGTTCAAACAGCGAATAGCCGACCGCCTGCTCCAGCAGCTGGATTTGCTGGCTGACCGCACCATGCGTTAAATGCACCTGCTGCGCCGTGGCGCGCAAATTCTCCAACCTGGCGGCGATAACGAAGGTCGGCAAGACATGCAGGGGAAGGCGTTCACTCATCACTGGTTAGCCGGATTATCCAAAAAGGTTATTTTTCATCGATTTTGGCCCGCAGGCAACTGTTCTATGTTTATGCCATCTATCCCTGATGCTTCGGAGCCGCCATGCACCCACGTTTACAACAGGATCTTACACAGTTTCCGCAGATCCTCGACCACACCCGCCAGTTGGCGGAAGATTTTCTGGCCGGGCTGCAGCAGCGATCGGTCTGCCCACCGCTCGCGCAACAGCAGCTGCAACCCGGTGACGATCGGCTGGCGGAAAACGGTGAAGGCGCCCTGGCGGCGCTGGATGACTTTTGGCAGCGTTATCAGGCGGGCATTTCCGCCAGCGCCGGCCCGCGTTATTTCGGCTTCGTCACCGGCGGTGGCACCCCGGCGGCGGTCGCGGCGGACTGGCTGGTTAGCGTGACAGACCAAAATAGCCAGCTCAGCCATGATACGATCGCCGCGGCGATCGAACTGGCCGCCGTGACGCAGTTGAAATCCCTGCTGGGCCTGCCGGAAGCGTTCAGCGGCAGCCTGGTCAGCGGTGCCACCATGGCCAATTTCGCCGGGCTGGCCATTGGCCGGCAGTGGCTGGGCCAACAGCACGGCGTGGATATTGCCCAACGGGGCCTGGCGGCGCTGGGGCCCATCCGGGTGCTGGCGGCCAATCCGCACGCCAGCAGCGTAAAGGCGCTCAGCATGCTCGGCATCGGCCGCGACGCGCTGACGACCGTCGCCAGCCTGCCGGAGTCTGAGGCCATGGATATGGCGGCGCTGGAGCGGCAGCTCGCCGCCGGCGCTGGCCGCCCCACGTTGGTGCTGGCCAGCGCCGGCACGGTCAACACCGTCGCCTTCGACGATCTGCCGCGTCTGCTGGCGCTGCGGGAGCGTTATCCGTTTTGGCTGCATGTCGATGCAGCCTTCGGGGGCGTGGCGGCCTGTTCGCCGCTGTATGCACCACGACTCGCAGGCTGGCAACAGGCGGACTCCATCACCGTCGATGCGCACAAATGGCTGAACGTGCCTTATGACAGCGCGATCCAATTTACCCGCCACCTGGATCTGCAGATGCAGGTATTTCAGAACCATTCGGCCTACCTGGAAGCGCCGACGCCGCGGCCGGACAACTATCTGCATTTGACGCCGGAAAATTCGCGGCGCTTTCGCGCCCTGCCGCTCTGGCTGACGCTGAAAGCCTATGGCCGCAGCGGCATACGGGATATCGTCGAGCGCAACGTCCGATTGGCGCAGGCGCTGGGCGCGGCGTTAGCGGCCGACGACGGTTTCCATTTGCTGGCGCCGGTGAATTTGAACGTGGTGTGCTTCGCGCTCAGCCGCCCGCAGGGCGACAGCGAAGCGGCGCGCGATCGCTTTCTCGAGCGCCTTAACCGGCACGGCGTGGTGCGTTGCACCCCAACGACCTATAGCCATCAGCCGGGGATCCGCGCCGCGCTGGTCAACTGGATGACGGAGGAACGGGACATCCGGCTGGCGCTGGACTCGCTGCGCCACTGTCTGCCAGAGACGGCCTAAGGCGCGCGGCGCTATTCGAGTTGGAAGGCCTGCAAACGCCGCGCTTGCCGCCCGTCATCGCTGATGTTATCCGGCGACAGCCAGGCGGCAAAGGCGGCGTGTCGCGCCGGCCATTCCGCGTCGATGATCGACAGCCAATCGGTGTCGCGCGTGCGCCCTTTGACGACAACCGCCTGGCGGAAAGTGCCTTCGTACCGGAACCCCAAACGCTCGGCGGCCTGGCGCGAAGGCAAATTGAGGCTATCGCACTTCCATTCGCAGCGCCGATAGCCAAGATCGTCAAACAGATGCCGCAGCATCAGGAAAATCGCCTCGCTGCCCAGCGCGCTGCGCCTCATCAGCGGCGACCAGTTGATGGTGCCCAGTTCGGCCACGCCGTTGCCGGGATCGATGCGCAAAAAAGCGCAGGTGCCCACGGCGCGCCCGTTCGCCTGATCGACCACTACCATCGTGTTCCTGTCAGCGCTGGACGCCTGAGCCTGGAGGTAACGCTGAAAATCCTCGCACGTCTGCGGCCGTTCCCAAAACAGATAGGTCCAGTCTCGGTCGTCCTCGGCGGTTTGGTAAGCCCGATAGAGCTCATCCCCCCAGCGCTCAAGGCTAAGGGGTTCAAGGCGGCAAAACCGCCCTTGCAGCAACCTGTGCCCGGGCAGGCCTGCCGGCTGCCAATGAGGAAGGGCATCGCCTATTGGCTGCCCATACTGATTCTGTCTCACTGCGACATCCTGCTTTTGAAAGGTGGAAAGGCAAGTTAAAACCAACGCGGGCCGGAGACAACTCCGACCTGCCCCCCGCCCCGCTGGCGCGGGCAACAGGATGATAGTTTAGAAAAACAACTCAATCACTGTTAAATATTCACCAAAATTATTTCAATCAAAATAAATATCCAGATAACTCATTGTAAAACGGTGATTTATAGCAACAATTAAGCTACACATTTCAGCCACAACGTTAACTTTTGTTGGTTGTTATGATAAAAAAAGAAGTGATTATCATTAACAGGTGAGGAAGGGTATGATTCAACTTAATGATTTTTATCGTTAAAAAAACAAAGAAACCAAAAGAACACTTTTTAAGCGCTCAAAAAACGCACTGAAAAACTTCAAAAAGCCAACACATGAATTTTTTTTAAGACTTTTCCTAGCAAACTAAAATTTTGTTTCGTGACATGATGAACAGAATCTCGGCAAGCAATGTCAGCAAGCGCGGGCGCCAAGCGCAAGTCAGGCCGATCGCGTCAACGCCGAGCGGGCAGCAAATCTCGCTGACTTAAGCCAAACTTATAGATTCATGTGATTAATAAGTTTAGTATGAAAATATCATTGAGTGCCGTCGTGTTTATTGATAGAACACTGGCTACACTGAATTATTGCTCCATTTTGCCTTTCGGCTTTTCAGGCTTTTTCTCATATTACCGCAGTAAAACGGATTTAAGTGGGGGTGCGATATGCCAACGATCATCATGGATTCATGTAGCTATACCAGATTGGGATTAACCGACTATCTGACTTCGCATGGCGTGAAAAAACGCCATATTAATGCCATCGAGGATATTGACAGCCTGCATGAAAAATGCAGCAAGTTGAATCCGAGCCTGGTGTTTATTAACGAGGACTGCTTCATCCACGAAGCAAACGCCACCGAGCGAATAAAACGGGTGATTTCACTGCACCCGGATACGTTATTCTTCATCTTCATGGCTATTACCAATGTACATTTCGACGATTATTTATATGTTCGCAAGAACGTCATCATATCGTCAAAATCCATCAAACCAGAGACTATGAATCAGCTACTTAGTCACTATCTCGAGAGAACGTCCCTACGGGCGGAGAAGTCCTCTCTGGACCAAACGCCGGTAACGCTGAGCCAGACCGAATCGAACATGTTACGCATGTGGATGTCCGGTCAAGGCACCATCCAGATATCAGACCAGATGCAAATAAAGGCCAAAACGGTCTCCTCCCACAAGGGAAACATCAAGCGGAAAATAAAGACGCACAACAAGCAGATCATTTACCACGTTGTTCGTTTGACCGATACGCTGACCAGTGGAATATTTGTCAATAGCCGTTGAGCCGCAGAGAATGCCCCCACTCTGTTTTGTCGACCGTTAAATATCCGGGGATAAAGTCACCGGGATATCGGATACTGGAACCACCAAAAGAATACCTGCTGCGCTATCCCCCCGCTAGCGCAGCGGGTATTTTTTTGCCGGCGATAAAAAAAATCTTACCGTAATGAAATAATCTCAAAATGGACAATTTCATTAGCAAATTAATGAGATTAACCGACGTTACTGCCCATGCTCGCGACATGGCTCCACAAACGTCCCGTCACGGCTGTCGATTTCATTAAAAAACCATACGCCCGCCGGATAGTCTTCAAGAGAAACCAGATACATAGTCCCTTCGTTGAATACCTCTACGGCCAGAATGACGCCCTCGCGCCGCGGGCCGCCGTCTGTTTTTACCGTCACTCGATCGTTAACCTGCATACCGTTCCCCATCATTTGCGATTGGCATCAGTGTATGACAAAACCCAGGGGGAAGGACACCGCCCCGCACCAATCCGGCCTCGCTCTCAGCGTAGCCGCCGCCCGGATTTTCACTTTCTTAACGGTTTGGCCGCAGAATCTTAAGCCGGCCTCGCGTAGCCTGTCTTCAGGCGTTTCCCCCCCAGAGAAGCGCTCGCAAATGAAGAAGTAACAAGGAACTTTTGCCCGCAGACTTGCGGGCTTTTTTTTGCGCACCGCCGAATTGCAGGCATAAAAAAACCCGCCGCAGCGGGTTTTTTTCAATCAGCGGTAGACGCCAATTAGATAGCGGTAACGTTAGCCGCAGATGGACCTTTCGCACCGTTCTCGATAGAGAACTGTACGTTCTGGCCTTCAGCCAGGGTCTTGAAGCCTTGATCCTGGATAGCAGAGAAGTGTACGAATACATCTTTGCTGCCGTCTGCTGGGGTGATGAAACCAAAACCTTTAGCTTCGTTGAACCACTTCACTTGACCTTTGATCAGGTTAGACATGTCTATCTTCCTTCAATAATAAATGTAAGCCGCTATGGGCGATATAGCCGGTCATCAGTTACTTATGGAGGCACTGGAAAGGAAATTCGTCAGAGAAGGGCTATCCGGGATAACGCTTTTAATTTGAACTACTTTACTCAAAATGTCGTGCATAAATAGGTCTGTACCACAGGCCGGTAAGCATTAACTCACGAGCGGGCGGCAATAGCAACTCTTTTCGCCTCGTCGTGCCGTTTACCTCGGCTAAACGCACAGGATTTGACCCTGTTTGTCGACGCTATCGCCGCGCGTCTTCTCCTTACCGGTCAAGACAAATGATAGTAATTATCGTTACGCTGTTTTATAGTTGCACAAAGAAATCATTCAGGGAGATTCACCATGCCGAGATGGCTCACATTACCGGCCGCCAGCGTTACCGCCCTGCTGGCCTTTGCCGCTTGCAGCGCCCCGCTGGGCGCGCTGGAGCTGAATTATCAGCCCCCAGAGCCCAGCGTTTCCCCGCCCCCAAAACCGGTGGCTCCGCCGGGGCCGACCCCCAAGGCGGCGAAACCGCCGATTACCTGGGCAGAGGCACGCGACAAGAACGGTTTTCGCGTCGATATCGAATGCGATCATCCAGGCTGCAGCAAGCCGCGCGCCAAACCTTATCCCGCCTATGAAGGCCCGGTGAAGAAAACCGATCGCCGCCGCCAATCCGATCCTTACTCCACCAATCAGGATCCCGATTACAACATTCAGTTGGGCTATGAGTGGTAGCGGCGCTTTCGGAGTAATACCTATATCAGCCGCCCTCACCGCTGCATAAAATAGCGCCAGTTCACCACTCCTCCTGGTGTTGAACACAACAAGCTGTGTTGCAAATCTTTATGCGCCTCCCTATAGGCGCTTTTTTTTGCTCCTCCCTCATGCCCGTTTCCCGATTACAGATTGCTCTCATTGCCCCGTAAAGTGATGAATGTCACAAATACGCCTCCTTGCCATTCTTATTCGGAGGTGATGTTCATGGCCACAGGATCCCTTGCCCTCTTGGCTGCCTTGGCCGGCATTGCGGGCTATTCGCTCTATAAACACTTCAAATCTCAGAAGAAAAGTACATTCGTTCGCCCACACGATCGGTAATCGATAACGTGTTTACACCGCGAAGGCGCGGCACGCCGCACGCCGCGCCTTCGTGGACCGTCATGTTTTCATCACAAAAATGTCACACTATGGCCATATGATGATTCGCGATTATCCGCTCTGGCTTAACACCAAGGATTTCGCCCATGACCATAATTAAAGCTGCAAACCATCAGGAAGCAGAAAAGCTCATCCGCGCCGGCACAGCCAAGAAAATCGAACTGGCCTACGATATCGGCAGCGATGACTTCTTCCAGCTTGCCAGCCTGTGGTGCGATAAAGGCGCCAAGATCTCCAAAGGGAAAGAACACTTTATCGTCTCGTTAAAAGGGTTCCGCATCCCCCCTAACGATTGATATCCAGCCGCCCATCGCGGCGGCGTCCTCCCTTCCTCACAAAACCGCTCTATTCGACCACGCGCACCTCATTCGATTTCGCTAAGCTAACAGCAGACTTTATTGCGGGCGTTCCGCCTGGATAACCACGTCCGCCACGATGAGGAGAATGAGCATGTCAACAAATGCAGCGCAGCCCGGCACGATGAAAGCCATTGAGATCAGCCAACCGGGTGCTCCCGAGGTTCTGGTCGTCACCGAACGCCCGGTGCCCGTCCCGCAAGCGGGCGAACTCCTGGTGAAAATCGCCGCCGCCGGCGTTAACCGCCCCGACGTGCTGCAGCGTCAGGGGAACTATGCGCCACCGCCCGGCGCTTCGGATATCCCCGGCCTGGAAATCGCCGGCGAAGTCGTCGCCATCGGTGAAGGCGTGACCCACTTCGCGCTCGGCGATCGGGTTTGCGCCCTCATCGCCGGCGGCGGCTATGCCGAATACTGCACCGTGCATGAAAGCAATGCGCTGCCGGTGCCGGCGGGCCTGAGCCTGACCGAGGCCGCCGCGCTGCCGGAAACCTTCTTTACCGTCTGGGTCAACGTGTTCCAGCGCGGCCACCTCAAAGCCGGCGAAACCGTGTTGATCCACGGTGGCACCTCCGGCATCGGCACGGTCGCCACCATGCTGGCAAAAGCCTTCTGCGCGCAGGTGATCACCACCGTTGGCTCCGAAGAGAAGCGCCAGGCCAGCCTGGCGCTGGGCGCCGACGTGGCGATTAACTACCGCAGCGAAGATTTTGTCGCACGCACCAAAGACGCCACCGACGGCAAAGGCGCCGATGTGATCGTCGATCTGATCGCCGGCGACTATGTGGCCAAGAACTATCAGGCCGCGGCGATGGAAGGCCGCATCGTACAAATCGGCACGCAAAATGGCGTGGTAAAAGAGCTCAATCTGATGCCGCTGCTGTTGAAACGCCTGACCCATACCGGTTCAACGCTGCGCTCACGCAGCGTCGCGGACAAAGCGCAGATTGCCGCCGATCTGCACGAGAAGGTTTGGCCGCTGCTGGAGCGCGGCGTGCTGAAGCCGCAAATTTTTAGAACCTTCCCGCTCGAGCAGGCCGCCGCCGCGCATGCGCTGATGGAGTCCAGCGAGCACATCGGCAAGATCATGTTGACGTTCTGAAACCGTTCCCCGCAGCCTGCGCTGCGGGTAAACCGATGCCGCGCTCAGGGAATGATGCCGCGGCGGCGGAACTCATCGAACAGCGAGAAAAACATGGCTTCGGTTTCGACAAACTGATCGAAACCGAAACGCCGCGCCTTGCTGCCGTCCGCGAACATGTCATAGTCCCAGGAAAAGACGAAGTCGGCGAAACGCCAGCCGGCCACCGCGCGATAGTCCGGTTCGGTCAATTGGTGCCGTTGCACCAACTCTCGCCACAGCATCGCTTTGTCCGCCATCATGCTCTCCAACGGCATCGGCAGCGGCGGCGCGCATTCCAGCCCGAAGTAAGCGGCGATTTTTGGCCACATCTCGCTCCAGCGAAACAGATCGCCATTGTTGATATTAAACGCCTGATTGGCCGCCGCCGGTTCGGTCGCCGCCCAGAGCGTGGCGCGCGCCAACAGCCCGGCATCGGTCATTTCCAGCAGGCTGTGGTAAGCGCCCGGTTTGCCGGGGAAACGCAACGGCAGCCCAAGCGCTTTACTGATCGACGCGTAAACCGCGATGCTTAACGCCAGGTTCATCGGATTGCCGAGGGAGAAGCCCCCCACCACGCTCGGGCGAATGGCGCTCCAGTGCCAACGTTTGCCGGCCTGACGCTGCGTCAGATACTGCTGTTGCGCCACGTTAAACTCCGGCGGCATATGCCCGGCGTCGCTTTCGCGCGCCGGTGTTTTAAACGGCCCCAAATGGGCGCCATACACCTTGTAGCCCTGCATCAGGCTGATATGCTCCAGCGCCGGCGCGATCGGCTCCAGCCCCTCGACGACGTGTTGCAACATCTGCAGATTGGGCGCCACCAGGCCCGCCCAATCCGGCGCATCCTGATAGGCGGCATAGAAGACGTGGCTAATCGCGCTCAGCGGCCGCAGCGCGTCGCGCGTTGCCTCCGCATCCAGCAGGTCCACCTGCAGGTGGCGCACACCAGGCGCCGGTTCCCCACCCCGGCGCGAGACGCCCACCACTTGCCAGCCCTGGCCGGTCAGCTCCTCAATCAATCGGCGCCCTATTACGCCATTGGCGCCGATCACTAACGCCTGTCGCTTTGCGTTCATCTTGTCACTCCTCGGGTTGTCGATACCCTGAGTGTTATTGATTAGTGATACTTGCGGTAGAAGAGGCTTTCCACTAACACTTATAAGAAAAATCTATAGACAAGATCGACATGGACAAGCTGAACGCAATGAAAACCTTTGTGCGGGTGGCGGAGCTGGGCAGCCTGTCGGCCGCCGCTCGCGATCTGCGCTTGACGCAGCCGGCGGTCAGTCAGCAAATCGCCGGTCTGGAGCAGGAGCTGGGGGCGCAGCTGCTGTTTCGCAGCACCCGGGCAGTCTCCCTGACCGAGGCCGGCAGCGGTTATTATCAACGCCTCAAAGCGATTCTGGCGGCGGTCGACGAAGCGGAAGAGGCGCTGCACGGCCAGCGCCACCGGCTGCAGGGCAACCTGCGCCTTCACGCACCGACCGGATTCGGCCAGCGGCACGTCACGCCGCTGGCCATCGCTTTCCAGCAGCGCCATCCGGACCTCACCATCGAGCTGCTGCTGGACGATCGTCGCGCCGACGTGATCGGCGAAGGCATCGACGTGGCGCTACGCTTCGGCGAACTGCACGCGCCCGGCATGGTGGCGAAACGGCTGGGCGAACTGCAACGCCTGCTGGTAGCGTCACCGGCGTATCTGGCAGAGCATGGCGCGCCACGCTCGCCGGCGGAGCTGGCAAAACATGCGCACATTCGCTACAGCGGATTGAACGACGGGGATACGCTCACCCTGATCGGCCCGCACGGCCCCGAGATAGTGGCGCTGCGGCCCACGTTCCGCGCCAACAATACGCTATCGCTGCTGACGGCCATCGAGGCGGGGCTTGGTATCGGCGGCGCTCAGCGGCCGCTGATCGGCGAGCAGCTGGCGACAGGGGCGCTGGTGCCCGTATTGCCGGAATACCGCTATCCGCCCATGGCGCTGCACGCGGTCTATCCCGCATTACGATTTATTCCGGAGAAAGTGCGCGCCTGGGTGGCGCATCTGCAACAGGCGTTGACGGCGATCGAGGGAATTAGCGGAGTGAATGCCCCCGGCCAGACGCCGGGAGCATAAGCCTTATTTGAACAGTTTGCCGACCATGTCGCCCAGTTCGTTGCTGTCTTGCTGCACTTCGCCATTTGGCGAAGCGGCATCCGCGACCGTTGGCAAGAACTGTGCAATGGTGCTGGAGGCCTGAGCCGGATCGACACCCAGCTTTTCAGCCAGCTGATTAATCGCATCGCTACCCAACGCCTGCTGTACGTGATCGCCGGTAATCGGTTGGTTTTCGCCATTGCCGAGCCAGGAGCCGACGATATCGCCGAACTGCCCCTGACGAAACTTGTCCAAAATGGCCTGCAGGCCACCTTGTTGCTCAACCCACTGCATAATGGCGATGTAATCGATGCCTTTGCCACCGTTGGCGCCGCCGCCCAGAATGTTACCCAATACGCTATCGAACAGACCCATGATATTCCCCTTTCAGCCGATACGGCCCGCGCCGCACCGCCGGATTGATTTCACGAAAAAGGGCCGCCGCGGCGACCCTGTTGAGCAACGGCTGCTTAGCCTTTGATCTTCCTGTAGACAAAAAGCACCACCAGGGCACCGATTACCGCCACCACAAAGCTGCCCAGGTTAAAGCCGTCAACGCGACCCATACCGAAGAAGGTGCTGATATAGCCGCCGACCACGGCGCCCACGACCCCCAGTACCACGGTCATAATAAACCCGCCGCCGTCTTTGCCCGGCATAATCCATTTGGCCAGGATACCGGCGATTAAACCAAAAATGATCCAGGAAATGATGCCCATCTTTACTCTCCCTATTACCTTTTGCCTAACAGAAATCCTATTACCAGGCCCACGACGGCGCCGGCGCCTATCCCCGCCCAAGGATTATCCTTGATGCAGCCACATGATTGCTCGAGCGCCGCTTTTACACCGCTGCGCACTTCGCAGGCGGTGGTTTTCACGTAGTCGCTCGGTTGCTCAACACCGTTTAGATCGTCATTTTCATATGACATGTCAAATCCTTACAGACCAATCCTCTGAGAATTGCGTCACATGTTTCACGCCCGGCACCGCCCGCCCCGCGATCTTGCTCCGGGCAATCTGCCCGCTGCCGCTCAATGCAGGGCGTACGGCGACAAACGCACAACTTCACACTATGACTATAGTAAAAAATCAGCGGTTTACCCATTTCCGTCCGTCTGAATTTCACCGTACAAAAAACGATCTAATTTCATCCTGCTGTCATCTCGACAGACTAAACTTTAAACAAATCTCCGGGAGGAAACGCCCATGTTCAATGCCCCGTTCATCCTGATTCTCGCACTGCTGTACGCGCTGGCCGCCGTTTGGGACGGTTCCGCCGCGTTACTGTTTCTTTAAGGTTACATAGCGGTTGTCACTTTTGCGATGCGCTTAATTGTGTCTTTATTTTTCAATTGCGTCAGCCGGTTGAAATAGCGGTAAATATCCTCCTTTTCCTCGGTAAAAATCCTAACTTGCCCCGTTATCCGTGCGTTGCTAAATAAAGCGCAAAAAAAAGCATTAATGGAAAACCCTATTTAGCACCAAATGTTCTATCATTCGCCGTATAACAATTTGGGTTAAGGTCCCATTGGGAAAGAAAAGGAAGAACAGGAAAAATGCTTTCAAACCAACGCTTTGAGCGCGAATTCTTGCGCCCTCGTTATTGGTTGCTGTGGATAGGGCTAGGAATGCTCTATCTCTTGGTGTTACTGCCCTACCCGCTCATATATCGGCTTGGACACGGCCTTGGAAGAATAGCCATGCGCCTGATGAAACGCCGGGTAAAAATAGCGCGCCGCAATTTAGCACTCTGCTTCCCCGCAATGCCCGCCGCCGAGCGCGAGGCGCTGATCGTCAAAAATTTTGAGTCCGTCGGCATGGGCCTGTTCGAAGTCGGCATGGCCTGGTTCTGGCCCGACTGGCGCATCGCCCGCTGGTTCAAGGTGAGCGGCATGGAAAACATGCAGCTGGCACGCCAGGACGGCAAAGGCGTTCTGCTGATCGGCCTGCATTTCCTGACGCTGGAACTGGGCGCGCGCATTTTCGGCATGCAAAATCCCGGTATCGGCGTGCATCGCCCGCATAACAACAAGCTGATGGAGTGGGTCCAGACCCGCGGCCGGCTGCGCTCGAATAAGTTCATGATCGATCGTAAAGATATCAAAGGCATGATCCGCAACCTGAAACAGGGGGAAATCCTGTGGTACGCGCCGGATCACGATTACGGTCCGCAAAGCAGCGTGTTCGCGCCGTTCTTCGCCGTTGAAAACGCCGCCACGACAACCGGTACCTTTATCCTGGCGCGCATGGGGCGGCCGTCGATCGTGCCTTTCGTGCCGCGCCGGCTGCCGCATGCGCAGGGCTATGAGCTGATCGTACAGCCGCCGCTGAAGGACTTCCCGCTGGACGATGAAACGCGCGCGGCGACCATGATGAACCGCGTGGTGGAAGAACAGGTGCTGCTGGCACCCGATCAGTACATGTGGCTGCACCGCCGGTTTAAAACCCGTCCGCCCGGCGAACCTTCGCTGTATTAACGCCCTCGCGCCTTCGCCCGCCACACCGCTGGCGAAGGCGCGCTCGCCTCGCACAAGCATTCTTCGCCAAGGGAACTACACTAATAAGTCACCGACGGCAATCATTGCCGCCAGCAACCATTTCTTCCTGCCCGTGGGCCGGTCGTTGCCTGTCGGGCCACAACCGAGGTCAATGTCATGCTGGTACAACCCTATCTGTTTTTCAGCGGTAACTGTGAGCAAGCGATTAACTTCTACGTGCAGCAGTTGAATGCCAAAATTGAAATGGTCATGCGTTACAAAGATATGCCCGAAGAGGCTCGGCAAGGCGGGCCACAGGACGTCAACCCGGAGGCGATCATGCATGCGCGCCTGCTGATCGGCGACGGCGTGCTGATGGCCTCCGACGGCTGCCCGCAGGACGACAGCGGCGGCGCTTCCCATAAAGGCTTCTCGCTGTCGCTGAACCCCAGCGATGCGGAGCAAGGGCGCAAGCTGTTCGATAATCTGGCGCAGGGCGGCCAGGTGACGATGCCTTACCAAGCCACCTTTTGGGCCAAAGGCTTCGGCATGCTGACCGATAAATTTGGCGTCAACTGGATGATCAACGTCGAATAACCCGCCATGGCGCCGCTAGCTATAGCGGTGCCAGTCATACGCCGCCTTGGCGAACAGCACGAACAGCAGCGTCAACAGCACCAACCCCAACCGCCAATAGGGCGACCGGCGCCGACGCCAGGCAAAGAACATCATCACCGCCAGCGCCCCCAGCGTAAGGGGGTAATACACCGCCAGCGTCAGTAAAGCGATAATGATGTAATCCGACATTGACTCTCCCACTCCGTCTTGTCCGCACCGCCGCAGAGGCAGATTGCGGCATGCCTTTCTCCGTATCGCCTCGTTAAGGGCTAGAGGTCTGGCGCATTTATGCATAAAATATAGGATTGCTCTTAACTCAAATTGAATAGTAATCAAACCACAAGGGTGACATGACTCAGCAGCAACCCATACAGGATGCCGTGCCGCCGCGCAGCGTTAAAAGCTCCCCATTATTATTTCAGGCCGGCGTGTTTGTCATCATCGTTGCCGCCACGCTGATCCTCTTTAACAGCTGGCAAATCTGGAACGCGCACCAGCGCGATCTGCGCAGCGCCGAGCATGAATCCGCCAACCTCGCCCGCTCCCTGGCGCAGCACGCCGACGATACCTTCATGCAGGTGGACGGCAATCTGCTCGATCTGACCGAACGTCTCCAGAACGACGGGCTGGGCCCATCGCAGCTGACGCGGCTGCAGCGCGTCATGCAGACGCAGGTCGGCAATCTGCCGCAGCTGCATGGGCTGTTTATCTACGATGCGCGCGGCCGCTGGCTGGCGACCTCCTCGGGCAAGTTCATCAAGAACGCCAACAACGCCGATCGTGATTACTTCAAATACCATCAAAACCGCGACGGCGGCGGTCTGTACATCGGCAAGGTGATCCGCAGCCGCACTAGCGGCGATCTGATCATCCCCGTATCACGGCGCTTCAACAACCCGGATGGCAGCTTTGGCGGCGTGGTGCTGGCGACGCTGTACGTCGATTATTTCCGCCAGTTTTACGACAGCTTCGCCCTCAACACCGACGCCTCGTTGAACCTGCTGCTGGCGGACGGCACCATCCTTTACCGTCGCCCTTACTCAGCGGCCTCGATCGGTAAAAACATCGCCAAGGGCGTGTTGTTCAGCGAAATTTTACCGCATTCGGAGTTCGGCAACGCCACCATCACCTCGCTGTACGACAAAGTGGAGCGCATCTACGGCTATTCGCGGGTCAATCGCTTTCCGCTGGTGATCGCCGCCGGGCTGTCGAAGCGCGACGCGCTGGCGGACTGGCGCACCGACGCCGGCCTGTTTGCCGCCGGCGGCCTCTCTCTGCTGATGATCCTGTTGGCGATGGGCATGGTGCTGCTGCGGCAAATCAAGCACAGCATGCAAACCGAAGCCGAGCTGATGCGCACCCGCGATCAGCTGACCAGCATCAACCAGATGCTCGAAGAGTTGGCGCTGCTGGACGGCCTGACCGGTCTGGCCAATCGCCGCCAGTTTGATATCGCGCTGAAGAACGAGCTGGCGCGGGCTTCGCGCAATTACCGCAGCGTGGCGCTGCTGATGCTGGATATCGACTACTTCAAGCAGTACAACGACAGCTATGGCCACGTCGCCGGCGACCAGTGCCTGCAGCAAATCGGCCAAACGCTGAAGGGGCTGGCGTGCCGCAGCAACGACATTCTGGCGCGCTACGGCGGCGAAGAGATGGGGATTATCCTGCCGGATACCGACGTGCAGGGTGCGCTGATTTTCGCCGAACGCGTCATCCAGGCGGTGCGCGATCTGAAAATTCCGCATCAGGGCAACCCGCACGGCATGGTCACCATCAGCATCGGCATCTGCGCCAAAGTGCCGCATATGTACAACGATACGCCGATCAGCTTTATCAATGAGGCGGACAGCGCGCTGTATCAGGCCAAGAAAAAAGGCAAAAACTGCATTTACGGCGCTTAAGCAATCATCGGGTCACCAAAATTTGGCGGCCCGATTTATTCACCCGGCAAAAATGAAATAGTTTCCCTCCGCAACATTATTTCACCGACTCGCCCCGCTCTCTGAATGAAATAACGCCAATAAATAAGCAGGATATTAATTTACAATATAATTCAATAAGATAAGAATTGCGCCATTCAACAACCCATTCGTGCCATTTTTGATTATTCGTGCCTACGCCAGGCCCCGTTTAGCCCCCGTTTACTATTTATTGGCGTTGCCGGTGATACTCTTATCAGGACTATTCTCTATATCAGGAAGCCATCGCACGCTTCGGCGCACTGCGCCCTGCTGATACATCCATAATAGAACCCGCAAATTTCACGTTGCAATTGGGCGACCGGCGCAAAAATTTCTGGCGCCGCTCCAGCCAGCCACTGCGCAAGCCAGTGCAGCCAACCACGCGGCAACCTGAAAGACGGGAATAAAGCGATATAGATTTGCAAGGAGATCTCATGCCTACTGGCGATATTACGCGTGAACGGGCCGTTCTGACGCTGCCGTTGCGACAATGGGCGGCGCAAGAAGCCTCCAGCGCGGTCAGCGAACTGGAACAGGGCAAGGTGCTGTTTCTGCCCGAGCTGGCCTTCACCCTGTCTGAGCAGGAAATGCCGCTGCTGGATCCGGCGTTGGTCGATCCGAAGCGCAAGAACATCAGCTATCAGCCGCTGTCCGGCAAGCTGACCGGCGTCGCCGTCGCGGAACGCCGGCAGCAGGTTCAGCAACTGCTGGAGCGCTATTACCAGTCGTGCCGTCAGCTGATCGCCGGGCTGTTGCCCGAGTATCAGGAGGCGCTGCACCACCCAACCGGCAGCCTGCGTTTGCATCCGGTCTCCGCCTGGCGCGCCAATAGCTCCTGGCGCAAAGACGACAGCCGGCTGCACGTCGACGCTTTCCCGTCGCGCCCGAACTACGGCGAACGCATTCTGCGCATTTTCACCAACATCAATCCGCACGGTGAACATCGCCAATGGCGGGTCGGCGAGCCGTTCCCTGAGCTGGCTGAACGCTTTATGCCGCGTCTGGCCCGCTATTCTGCGTTAAGCAGCTGGCTGCAGCACCAGGTGCGCATCACCAAAACCCGCCGCAGCCATTATGACCACCTGATGCTGCAGTTGCATGACGCCATGAAGGCCGATGGCGATTATCAGCAGCGTGGCCCACAGCTGGCGCTGGCGTTCCCGCCGGGCAGCAGCTGGATTTGCTTCTCGGACCAAACGCCGCACGCCGCGATGGGCGGCCAGTTTATGCTGGAACAGACCTTCCTGCTGCCGGTGAATAAAATGCAGGATCCGCAACGTTCACCGCTGAAAGTGTTGGAACAGCTGCGCGGCCAGCCGTTGATCTGACTGATTTGCCGCCGTCGGCGTTAACGGCGGCGGCAAACGCGCATCACGCCTCGAAATCCCCCTGTTGGCGCGCCACCAGCGTCAGAATGCTGTACAGCGCCACCGGCTGCTGTTCCTGATTCAACACCTGCACATCCCACACCACTACGCCGTGCGGGCGATCTTCGGCGGTTTTCTGCGGCTTGCGGATTTTCTTTTTGCAGGTCAACCGCACCTGAATGGTATCGCCGATCTTCACCGGCTCGATAAAGCGCAGATTCTCCATGCCGTAGTTGGCGATCACCGGCCCGACGGCGGCGTCAACAAACAGCCCGGCCGCGGCGGACACCACAAAGTAACCGTGCGCCACCCGTTCGCCGAACAGCGAGTCGGCGGCGCCGATCTTGTCCATGTGCGCGTAGAAATGGTCGCCGCTCAGGCAGGCGAAGTTGACGATATCCGCTTCGGTCACGGTGCGGCGCGCGGTCAACAGGCTGTCGCCCAGCTGCAGCTGCTCGAAGTATTTCCGGAACGGATGCACCGGATGCTCGACGACCGGCGCGCCGCGCACCCATTCGCCGCCGATGGCCGCCAGCATCGCCGGGCTGCCCTGGATCGCCGTGCGCTGCATATAGTGCTTCACCGCGCGCAGCCCGCCCAGCTCTTCACCGCCGCCGGCGCGCCCCGGGCCGCCGTGCACCAGCATCGGCAACGGCGAACCGTGGCCGGTGGACTCCGCCGCCGCCTGCTCATCCAAAATCAACATGCGGCCGTGGGCGCAGGCCGCCGCGCGAATGAAGCGCTTGGCCAATGCCGGATCGGCAGTCACCAGCGATCCCGCCAGGCTGCCCTGCCCCAGCAACGCCAACGCGATCGCCTGCTCGGTATCCGCATACGGCATCAGCGTCGCCACCGGGCCGAAGGCCTCAGTGCCGTGCACCGCCTGATGGGTGAGCGGATCGGCGCAATACAGCAGGGTTGGCGGATAAAACGCCCCGCCGCGCACACCGTCGCCCAGAACCTCCAGCTTATCCAGCGCCGCGCCACAGAGCGGTTCGCAGCCGTTGCGCAGCAGGAAATCCACCTTGCTTTGCACATCATCACGCTGCTCGTGGCTGACCAACGCCCCCATGCGCACCTGCTCCAGCTGCGGGTCGCCTACCGTCACCCCCGCCAGGCGCTGCAACAAGGCCTGACGCACAGCCGCCACCTGTGCCGCCGGCACGATGATGCGGCGGATCGCGGTGCATTTCTGCCCCGCCTTGGCGGTCATTTCACGGCACACTTCTTTGATGAACAGCGCAAACTCGGGCATCTCCGGCGTCACGTCTTCCGCCAGCACGCAGCAGTTGAGCGAATCCGCCTCCATGGTGAACGCGATCGATTTCTCCAGCAGGCGCGGGTGTGCCCGCAGCCGCTGTCCGGTCTGCGCCGAACCGGTGAAAGTCACCGCATCCTGGTAATCCAGGTGCGCAAACATGTCGCCGACGCCGCCGCAAACCAGCTGCAGCGCCCCTTCCGGCACCAGCCCGCTGTCGACGATCAGCCTGACCATCGCCTGCGTCAGCTGCGCGGTAGCGGTGGCCGGCTTGATAATGGCCGGCATGCCCGCCAGCCAGGTCGGCGCCAGTTTTTCCAGCATGCCCCAGCACGGGAAGTTGAAGGCGTTGATGTGCAGCGCCACACCGGAGCGCGAGGTCAGCACGTGGCGGGCGGCGAACTGCGCCTGTTTCGACAATGGGATCAGCTCGTCTTCCGGCCACAGGGTATCGTCCGGCAGATCGCGGCCGGCCATGCCGGCATAGGCGAACAGCGTGGCGATACCGCCCTCAATATCAACCCAGCCGTCGCTGCGCGTCGCGCCGGTTTGATAGGAAATCTGATACAGCGCCTCTTTGTGCGCCAACAGGTGTTTCGCCACCGCTTTCAGCATCTGGGCGCGCTGCTGGAATGTCATGTTCGCCAGCGCCGGGCCGCCGTGGCTGCGCGCATAGCTCAGGCTCGCCGCCAACGGCAGGCCGTCGGAGCAAACCTGGTACAGCGCCTCGCCGGTCACGGCGTGGCGGATCTCGCGCCCCTCTCCCTGCCCGTACACCCAGGCGCCAGAAAGATAACTGTGTAACTGCTGCATGTGCCCTCCGAAATTCATAAATTTTCATCCTATAGCTTAATTACGTATCACATAAATACCAGTCCGCGCCAAACCAAATTTTAACAAAAAGAAAACAAAAGGCGCTTTCAGGGCATTTGACCTGCCATAAACAAGGAATTAATCACTTTATTTATCAAATAAAATCAACAAAATAACAAATCACCTTGTGATTAACCTCGCAAAACCACATGAATTACGTTTGATCTTTTTGTTATCAGTTTGTAGCCTTATGGTTAGTTAAAGTGATTCACATTTTTATGTTTAATGTGAAAAATACGAATCACCAAGAGGCAAGCATGACAACTGACGCACAGTATCAGCAGCATTTCGACGACAAGATCGCGGCGGACATCGCCATTGAGGCCAAAGACTGGATGCCGGACGCCTACCGTCAGAACCTGATTCGGCAGATTGGCCAACACGCCCACTCGGAAGTCATCGGCATGCTGCCGGAAGCCAACTGGCTGACGCGCGCCCCCACGCTGCGCCGCAAGGCGGTGCTGCTGGCCAAGGTGCAGGACGAAGCCGGCCACGGTCTGTACCTCTACAGCGCCGCCGAGACCCTCGGCTGTTCGCGCCAGGACATCTACCAAAAGATGCTCGACGGCAAGATGAAGTACTCCTCTATCTTCAATTACCCCACGCTCAACTGGGCGGATATCGGCGTGATCGGCTGGCTGGTCGACGGCGCCGCCATCGTCAACCAGGTGGCGCTGTGCCGCGCGTCCTACGGCCCCTATGCGCGGGCGATGGTGAAAATCTGCAAAGAGGAAAGCTTCCACCAACGCCAGGGCTACGAGGCGGTGATGGCGATGGCCAACGGCAGCGACACGCAGCGCGCCATGTTGCAGGACGCTATCGATCGCTTCTGGTGGCCGGTGCTGATGATGTTCGGCCCGAGCGACGCCGACTCCCCCCACAGCGCCCAGAGCATGGCGTGGAAAATCAAACGCCACAGCAACGATGAGCTGCGGCAGAAATTCGTCGACAACACCGTGCCGCAGCTTGAGGCGCTGGGCATGACGGCGCCGGACCCGAGCCTTACCTGGGACGAGGCCGCCGGCCACTATCGCTTCGGCGAGATCGACTGGAGCGAACTGCATGAGGTGATCAAAGGGCGCGGCCAATGCAACCACGAACGCCTGCAGGCCAAACGCCGCGCCTGGGAAGACGGCGCCTGGGTACGCGACGGCGCCATGGCCCACGCCGCGAAAAACGCCGCCTCCGCCGCATAGCCAACATAAGGAAACGAGATCATGAGCCACGTTGAATGGCCGCTGTATGAAGTGTTTATCCGCAGCAAACAAGGGCTGGCGCATCGCCACGTCGGCAGCCTGCACGCCGCCGACGACCAAATGGCGCTGGAAAATGCCCGCGACGCCTATACGCGCCGCAACGAAGGCTGCTCGATCTGGGTGGTGCAGTCGCGCCATCTGATCGCCTCGCAGCCGGAAGATCGCGGCGCGTTCTTCGATCCGTCCGAAGATAAGATCTACCGTCATCCGACGTTTTACACCATTCCCGACGGCATCAAGAACATGTAGAGGCGACCATGACGGTTAACGATCCGCGCATCAGCTATTTGCTCCGCCAGGGCGACACGCCTCTGATCCTCGCCCAGCGCCTGTGCGCCTGGTGCGGCCACGCGCCCGAGCTGGAAATCGATCTGGCGTTGGCCAACATCGGGCTCGATCTGCTCGGCCAGGCGCGCAACTTTCTGGGTTACGCCGCCGAACTGGCCGGCCCGCCCTGCAGCGAAGACAGCCTGGCCTTCGGCCGCGACGAGCGCCAGTTTCATAACCTGCTGTTGGCGGAGCAGCCGAACGGCGGTTTCAACGACACGCTGGTGCGTCAGTTCCTGCTCGATGCCTACCACGTACAGCTGCACCAGGCGCTGAGCCGCAGCCTCGATGTGCAGATCGCCGCCATCGCCGCCAAATCGTTGAAGGAGGCCGATTATCACCTGCGCTTCAGCCACGGCTGGATGATCCGCCTGGCTGACGGCACCGACGTCAGCCACCGCAAGATCCAGCAATCGCTGGATAACCTGTGGCGGTTCACCGCCGAGCTGTTCCACGCCGACGCGCTGGAGCTGGAACTGGCAGAACAAGGCATCGCCGTCGATCCGCGCGAACTGCAGGCCCCCTGGCAAGCGCAGGTGGAAGAGACGCTGCGCCAGGCGACGCTGGCGCTGCCTGCCGAGCAGGCGTTCCGGCACGGCGGCAAGCAAGGCCGGCACAGCGAACACCTCGGCCCGCTGCTGGCGGAAATGCAGTTCCTGCAGCGCGCCTATCCAAACGGTCAATGGTAGGAGGCCACGATGAACGTCACCCGTTTGCAACCCGCCGAAATCCCGCAGATTTGGCACTGCCTGCAGCAGATCAGCGATCCCGAACTGCCGGTGCTGTCGATCACCGATTTGGGCATGGTGCGCGACGTAGCGCGCGACGGCGCGGGCTGGCGCGTGACCTTCACCCCAACCTATTCCGGCTGCCCGGCCACCGAATTTTTGCTCAACGCCATCGAGCAGCGGCTGGCGGCCGCCGGCTTCAGCCCGGTGCAGGTGGACATTCGCCTCAGCCCGGCCTGGACCACCGACTGGATGAACGCCGACGCCCGCGAGCGGCTGCGGCAATACGGCGTAGCGCCCCCGCAGGGGCACACCTGCGATCGGCCGCACGCCCACGGCCCGGTAGCCTGCCCGCGCTGCGGCAGCACCCACAGCGAGAAGATCAGCGAGTTCGGCTCCACCGCCTGTAAAGCGCTGTACCGCTGCTGCGACTGCCGGGAACCGTTCGATTATTTCAAATGCATATAGGAGCGCTGACACCATGACGGTCTTTCATCGCCTGAACGTCGCCGCCATCGAGCGCGAAACGCCGGACGCCGTAGCCATCACCCTGCGGGTGCCCGAAGAGCTGCAAAACCAATACCGCTATACCCCCGGCCAGCACCTGACGCTCAAGGCGTTGGTCAACGGCGAAGAGCTGCGGCGTTGCTACTCCATCTGCAGTTCGCCGCAGGAAGGCCTGCTGCAGATCGGCGTGAAGGCGATTGACCAGGGGCGCTTCTCCGGCTTCGTCAACCGCATGCTGAAGGTCGGCGACGCGCTGGAGGTGATGGTGCCTCAGGGGCGCTTCGGCTACCAGCCGCAGGCAGAGCGCCACGGCAACTACCTGGCGATCGCCGCCGGCTCAGGCATCACGCCGATGCTGTCGATCATCAAGGCGACGCTGCTGCTCGAACCGGGCAGCAGCTTCACCCTGATCTACGGCAACCGCAACAGCCGTTCGATGATGTTCAAAGAGGCGCTGTCGGATCTGAAAAACCGCTACCCGCAGCGTTTTCAGCAGCTGTATCTGTTCAGCCAGGAAAGTCTCGACAGCCCGCTGCTCAGCGGCCGCATCGACCGTGAACGCCTGACGGCGATCGGCGGCGCGCTGCTGGATTTCCGCGACTATGACCACGCCTTTATCTGCGGGCCGGAATCGATGATGGACGACGCACAAACCGTGCTGGAACAGGCCGGCGTCCCGGCCAACCACATCCACAGCGAACGCTTCAACACCAGCGGCCTGGTCGTCCGCCCGCGAAGCAGCGGCGATCGCAACGCCACCCGGGTGGCGATCCTGCTCGACGGCCGCCGGTTGGATATCGAGGTCGGCGAACAGGACGACAGCATTCTCGACGCCGCGCTGCGCCAGGGCGCCGACCTGCCCTACGCCTGCAAAGGCGGCGTATGCGCCACCTGCAAATGCCGTCTGAAGGCCGGCCAGGTGGAGATGGGCGTCAACTACAGCCTGGAGCCGGATCAGCTGGCGGCAGGCTACGTATTGAGCTGCCAGTCGTGGCCGAAAGGCGACGGCGTGGTATTGGACTTCGACGTCTAGGAGCCGCGATGGACACCCCCTTTATTTTGCATCAGCAGCAGCACCGCGTGGTCACGCTGACGCTGCATCGCCCGGAGGCGCGCAACGCCCTGAGCACGCCGTGCCTGGAACAGCTGGTTGCTCGCCTGGAGCAGGCCGACGCCGACAGCGGCGTGGGCGCCGTAGTGATCGCCGGTGCGGCGCGCTTCTTCGCCGCCGGCGCCGATCTGCGCGAACTGCAACAGCAGGATCTGCCGGCCGCGCTGGCGGATCGCCGTCCGCAGCTGTGGCAGCGGCTGGCGCAGTTCAGCAAGCCCCTGCTGGCGGCGGTGAACGGTTATGCCCTGGGCGCCGGCTGCGAGCTGGCGCTGGCCTGCGACATCGTCATCGGCGGCGAAAGCGCCCGCTTCGGCCTGCCGGAGATCACCCTCGGCCTGATGCCGGGCGCCGGGGGCACCCAGCGTCTGATCCGCTGCGTCGGCAAGTCGCGCGCCAGCCAGATGGTGCTGACCGGCGAGCCCATCGACGCCTGCACCGCGTTGCAGGCCGGCCTTATCAGCGAAGTGTGCGTCGATGCCCTGACGCTGGAACGCACGCAGCAGATTGCCGATCGCATCAGCCGTCAGGCGCCGCTGGCGCTGCGCGCCGCCAAACAGGCGCTGAAACAGGCCGAGGAAATCGGCCTTAGCCAGGGGCTGACGATGGAGCGTCAGCAGTTCGTCACCCTGGCCGCCACCGACGATCGCCGCGAAGGCATCGCCGCCTTTTTCGAAAAACGTACGCCAAACTATCAGGGGCGCTGATTTATGGATAACGCATTGATTCTCAGCCATCTCGACGCCGGCGTGTTGACGCTGACCCTTAACCGGCCGGATCGGCTCAACAGCTTTAACGACGAGATGCATCGCCAGCTGAGTGAAGCGCTGACGCAAGCCGAGCGCGACGACAGCGTGCGCTGCCTGCTGATCGCCGGCGCCGGGCGCGGTTTCTGCGCCGGGCAGGATCTCAACGATCGCAACGTCAGCGCCGATCAACAGGCGCCGGATCTCGGCCTGTCGGTCGAACGTTTCTACAACCCCCTGATCCGTCGCCTGACCGCCCTGCCGAAGCCGGTGGTGTGCGCGGTCAACGGCGTGGCGGCCGGCGCCGGCGCCGCGCTGGCCCTGGCGTGCGATATCGTCATCGCCGCCGACAATGCCAGCTTCATTCAGTCTTTCTGCCGTCTGGGGCTGGTGCCTGACTCCGGCGGCAGCTGGCTCCTGCCGCGGCTGGCCGGCCACGCCCGCGCGATGGGCATGGCCATGCTGGGTGACAAAATCAGCGCCCAACAGGCGCTGGCGTGGGGCATGATCTGGCAGGTAGTGCCGGCGGATGAATTGGCCGACCGCACGCAAACGCTGGCGCGCCATCTGGCCACCCAGCCGACCTACGGTCTGGGGCTGATCAAGAAAGCCCTCTACAGCTCGGCCACCAACAGCCTCGATCAGCAGCTCGATCTGGAGCGCGATCTGCAGCGCCTGGGCGGCCGCAGCGACGACTATCGCGAAGGCGTCAGCGCGTTCTTTGCCAAACGCACGCCAAACTTCAGCGGGAAATAGCCATGAACGCGCCCCTTCTTAACGGCCAGGTGGCGGTGATCGGCGCCGGCACCATGGGTATCGGCATAGCCCAGGTGGCCGCCGCCGCCGGCCACCCGGTGCGGCTGTTCGATATCGCGCCCGCCGCCGCCCAGCGCGCGATCGACGATCTCGCTCGCCGCCTGCGCCAGCGGGTCGACGACGGCAAGGCCGACGCCGCGCCCACCGAAGCCCTGCTGGCGCGCCTCGAATGCGCCGACTCGCTCGAGCAGCTGGCCGACTGCACGCTGGTGATTGAAGCGGTGGCGGAAAATTTGGCGATCAAACAGGGCCTGTTCCGCGATCTGGAGGCGCTCTGCGCACCCACGACGCTGTTCGCCAGCAATACCTCTTCGCTGTCGATCACCGCCATCGCCGGGGCACTGCAACACCCGGCCCGCATGGCCGGGCTGCACTTCTTCAACCCGGCGCCGCTGATGAAGCTGGTGGAGATCGTCAGCGGCCTGGAGACCGGCGCCGAGACCCTCGCCGCGCTGCAGGCCCTGGCACAGCGCTGGGGTAAGCAGAGCGTCGTGTGCCGCTCGACGCCGGGATTTATCGTCAACCGCGTGGCGCGGCCGTTCTATGCCGAAACCCTGCGCGCGCTGGAGGAACAGGTGGCCGACGCCGCCACGCTGGATACGGTATTGCGCGACGCCGGCGGCTTCGCCATGGGCCCGCTGCAATTGACCGATCTGATCGGCCAGGACGTCAATTACGCCGTGACCGAATCGGTGTATCAGGCCTTCTATCAGGATCCGCGCTTCACGCCCTCACTGGTGCAGCAGGAGTTGGTGGCCGCCGGGCACCTCGGCCGTAAATCCGGCCGCGGTTTCTACCGCTACGACGCCCCGCGATCCGCCGCCGCGATCACCTTTGCGCCACCGGCGCAGGCCGCACTGCCGCAACGCGTTACGCTGCACGGCGACTGGTCTTCGCTGGCCGATTTGGCGCAGCTGTTAAGCGAAAATGCGGGGGCGATCAAACAACCTGGCCAGACCAGCCCACACGTCACGATCGACGACGTTACACTGATGTTAACCAATGGTAAAACCGCCGGCCAACTGGCCGACGAACGTGGAACGCCCGTGGTGCTGTTCGATCTCTGTGCCGACTATGCGCACGCCTCCGCCATCGCCATCAGCTGCGCGGCGCAAAACGATGCGCAACACAATGCCAAAGCGATTCGCCTGCTGCAGTCCCTCGGCAAGCAGGTCATTCCGTTGCCGGATTACCCCGGCCTGCTGACGATGCGCACCCTGGCCATGCTGGCCAACGAAGCGCTCGACGTGGTGAACAAAGGCGTCGCCAGCGCCGAAGATACCGATCTGGCGATGCTGCGCGGCGTCAACTATCCGCGCGGCCCGCTGGCCTGGGGCGCCGCGCTCGGCTGGCGCCACATTCTGGCAACGCTGGAAAATCTGCAACGCTATTACGGCGAAGCGCGCTATCGCCCGATGCCGCTGCTGCGCCGCTACGCTTCCCCCGCCTCTTTCCCAGGAGCCGAACGATGAACGCCAATACGCCGCGCGCGCTGGCTCAGCGCTGCGCCGAACAGATGTTCCAACAAGATACCTGCGCTCAGGCGATGGGGATGCACATCGATGCCGTCGACGCCGGGTACGCTCAGGTCAGCATGACCGTCGGCCCGCAGATGCTCAACGGTCACCAGACCTGCCACGGCGGCCAGCTGTTCAGCCTGGCGGACACCGCCTTCGCCTACGCCTGCAACAGCCAGGGGCTGGCGGCGGTGGCCTCCGGCTGCAGCATCGACTTCGTCCGCCCGGCGCTGGCCGGCGATCGCCTCACCGCCAGCGCGGCGGTGCGCCATCAGGGCAAAGCCACCGGGCTGTATGACGTCGAAATCGTTAACCAACTGGGCAAAACCGTCGCCTGGTTCCGCGGCCGCGCGCACCGCCTCGGCCACAGCATTTTAGGAGATCAGGCATGAATCAGGCATTTATCTGCGACGGCGTGCGTACCCCGATCGGCCGCTATGGCGGAGCGCTGGCCCAGGTGCGCGCCGACGACCTCGCCGCCCTGCCGCTGCGCGTGCTGTTGGAACGCCATCCGCAGGTAGATTGGGCGCAGCTGGACGACGTGATCCTCGGCTGCGCCAACCAGGCCGGGGAAGACAACCGCAACCTGGCACGCATGGCGCTGCTGCTGGCCGGCGTGCCGGTCGGCGTGTCCGGCACCACGGTGAACCGCCTGTGCGGTTCGGGCCTGGATGCGCTGGCGATGGCGGCGCGCAGCATCAAGGCCGGTGACGCCGGGCTGTTGCTGGCGGGCGGCGCGGAATCGATGACCCGCGCGCCGCTGGTGATGGGCAAGGCAGACAGTGCCTTCAGCCGCCAGGCGCAGCTGTACGACACCACCCTCGGCTGGCGCTTCGTCAATCCGCGGATGCAGGCCGAGTTCGGCATTGATTCAATGCCGGAGACCGCCGAAAACGTCGCGGCGCAGTTCAACATCAGCCGTGCCGATCAGGACGCCTTTGCGCTGCGCAGCCAGCAGCGCGCCGCCCGGGCGCAGGCGCAGGGCCACCTGGCGCAGGAGATAGCCCCGGTCAGCCTCACCGGCAAAAAAGGCGCGGTGACGCTGTTCAGCCAGGATGAACACCCGCGCCCCGACACCACCTTTGATCAGCTGCAGGCGCTGAAAACCCCGTTTCGTCAGCCCGGCAGCGTCACCGCCGGCAACGCCTCGGGCCTGAACGACGGTGCGGCGGCCCTGATCGTCGCCTCCGAAGCGATGGCGGCGCGCCAGGGGCTGACGCCGCGCGCGCGCATCGTTGCCACCGCCACCTGCGGCGTGGAGCCGCGGCTGATGGGCATCGGCCCGCTGCCGGCCACCCGCAAGGTGCTGGAAATCGCCGGGCTGAGCCTGGCGCAGATGGACGTTATCGAACTGAACGAAGCGTTCGCCGCCCAGGCGTTGGCAGTGATGCGCCAGCTTGGCCTGCCGGACGATGCCCCGCAGGTCAACCCCAACGGCGGCGCGATCGCCCTGGGGCATCCGCTGGGCATGAGCGGCGCGCGCCTGGCGCTGGCCGCCCTGTTTGAACTGGAACGGCGAGCCGGCCGCTACGCGCTTTGCACCATGTGCATCGGCGTCGGCCAAGGCATCGCCATGATCATTGAGCGTGTCTGACCCCTGAGGCTAACCATGACAATAAATCCACAGCCCCTCGAAACGATCGAATTCGCCTCGCGCGATGAGATTGAAGCGTTGCAGCTGACGCGTCTGAAGTGGACGCTGCACCACGCCTACGACAATGTGCCGATGTACAAACGCAAATTTGACCAGGCCGGCGTGCACCCCGACGATCTCAAACAGCTGAGCGATCTGGCGCGCTTCCCCTACACCACCAAGCAGGATCTGCGCGACAACTACCCGTTCGACACCTTCGCGGTGCCGATGGAACAGGTGGTGCGCATCCACGCCTCCTCGGGCACCACCGGCCGCCCGACGGTGGTGGGTTACACCCAGCGCGACATCGATAACTGGGCCGATATCGTCGCCCGCTGTCTGCGCGCCGGCGGCGCCACCGCCAAAGACAAGGTGCACGTCGCCTACGGTTACGGCCTGTTCACCGGCGGCCTGGGCGCACACTACGGCGCAGAGCGGCTCGGCGCGACGGTGATCCCGATGTCCGGCGGCCAGACGGAACGCCAGGCGCAGCTGATCCTCGATTTCAAACCCGACATCATCATGGTGACGCCGTCCTATTGCCTGACGCTGATCGACGAGCTGGAGCGCAAGATGGGCGGCGACGCGCGCGGCTGCTCGCTGCGGCTCGGCGTGTTCGGTGCTGAACCCTGGACCGAAGCCCTGCGCCACGAGATCGAAACCCGCATGGGCATCAAGGCGCTGGATATTTACGGCCTGTCGGAAGTGATGGGGCCGGGCGTGGCGATGGAGTGTCTGGAGAGCGGCGGCGGCCCTACCATTTGGGAAGACCACTTCCTGCCGGAGATCATCTGCCCGGAAACCGGCATTGCTCTGCCGGACGGCGAACACGGCGAACTGGTGTTCACCACCCTGACCAAAGAAGCGCTACCGGTGATCCGCTACCGCACCCGCGATCTCACCCGGCTGCTGCCGGGCGACGCGCGCCAAATGCGCCGCATGGGCAAGATCACCGGCCGCTCCGACGACATGCTGATCATCCGCGGCGTCAACGTCTTCCCGTCGCAGGTGGAAGAGCAGATCATGCAGTTCGAGCAGCTGTCGCCGCACTACCAGCTGCAGGTCAGCCGCAGCGGGCACCTGGACACGCTGGCGGTGCGTGTCGAGCTCAAGGAGTCGGCGCTCAGCCTCAGCCACCAGCAGCGTTGCGACATCTGCCACCAGCTACGCCACCACATCAAATCGATCGTGGGCGTCAGCACCGACGTCAGCATCGCCAACTGCGGCGATATTCCGCGCTCGGAAGGCAAAGCGCAGCGCGTGGTCGATTTGCGGCCGCGCTGAGGCGCACGGCGTCACGGATGACGCCGCCTTAAATTATGGTAATGTTATGGCTCATCGAAGGCTAACCCATGGAAAAATATGGAACATAAACTGGATGAGTTCATTCGCCATGCCGTCGACGCGCAGCCGATCAGCGGCACCTCGCTGATCATTTCGCTGTACGGCGACGCGCTCAGCCACCGCGGCGGCGAAGTGTGGCTCGGCAGCCTGAGCGCGCTGCTGGAGGCCTTCGGCTTCGGCGATCGCTTCGTGCGCACCTCGGTGTTCCGCCTGCAGAAAGAGGGTTGGCTGGCGGTGGAAAAAATAGGCCGCCGCAGCTTCTACCGCGTGACCGAGCAAGGGATGCGCCAGTTCCGCCACGCCGAATCGAAAATCTATCTGCGCGAGCAGCCCGCCTGGGACGGCAAGTGGGAGCTGTTGCTGCTGGAAAGCGCCGAAAAAAACGAGCGCGCGCGGCTGAAAAAAGAGCTGGGCTGGCTCGGGTTCGGGCAAATCGCCAGCAACCTGATGGCCGCCCCCACCCATGCGCAAACCGACGTGACGGCACTGCTCGGCGAGCTGAACGCCAGCGAGCAGGTGATTTACTTCCGCGCCGATTATCCCTATAACCGCTCCGAGCAAACCCTGCAGAACTTGGTGGCCGACTGCTGGTCGCTAAACGAGGTGGCGGCCGGCTATCACGAGTTTATCGTCTCCTTCCGGCCGCTGATGGCGCTGCTGCGCGAAGTCGACCCGTCGGCGCTGACGCCGCTGCGCTGTTTCCAGATTAAGCTATTATTGATTCACTTCTTCCGTCGCGTGGTGTTGAAAGATCCGCTGCTGCCGGACGCGCTGCTGCCCGCGCAGTGGGAGGGCCAGATCGCCCGCAACCTGTGCATCAATCTTTATCAACAGGTCGATCGCGCCGCAACGGAATATGTCAGCGCGCTGGCGGAAACCACCATCGGCGCCCTGCCCGCGCCGGCCGCCGGCTACTATCGGCGCTTCGGCGGCCTGCCGCGCGACCCTACATTTTAAGGAACTCACGCTATGCCTGTGTATCAGATTGACGGCCTGACGCCGGTCGTCGACCCCAGCAGTTACGTGCACCCGACGGCGGTGCTGATCGGCGACGTGATCGTCGGCAAGCACGTATACATCGGCCCGAATGCCAGCCTGCGCGGCGATTTTGGCCGCCTGGTGATCTGCGACGGCGCCAACATTCAGGATAACTGCGTGATGCACGGCTTCCCGCAGCAGGACACGGTGGTGGAAGAAGACGGCCATATCGGCCACGGCGCCATCCTGCACGGCTGCCGCATTCGCCGCAATGCGATGGTGGGCATGAACGCGGTGGTGATGGACGGCGCGGAAATCGGCGAGAACACCATCGTCGGCGCGATGGCGTTCGTCAAAGCCGCGGCGGTGATCGAAGCCAACAAGCTGGTGGTCGGCAGCCCGGCGCGCGTGCTGCGCGATCTGACCGAACAGGAATTGGCCTGGAAGATCGCAGGCACCCGCGAGTATCAGGATCTGGTACAGCGCTGCAAATCCTCGCTGCACGAAGTGGCGCCGCTGACCGAAATCGAACCGGGCCGCCAACGCCTGAGCTTCGGCGACCACCTGATCCCGAAAAGCCAGCTGTAATCCCCGGGGCTGAGGAACGCCTCAGCCCCTTCCCTTATTACTCCACCTCCGGCGCCTTGAACGGCGACGGCACGGCCGCGCGGCGGCTCTGGACGTGATAAGCCACCACCAGCAGCAAGGTGAACGGAATACCGAACCACAGCGTCATGCGGAAGAATTCGGTAAACGCCGTCGAGATCATCAGCGCCGCCATCAGCCCGGCACCCAGCAAGGTGGTATACGGGAACCCCCACATGCGGAACTTCAGGTGGGTCTGCCGATGCCGGCGGCGGAAGAACAGGTGGGTGACGAAAATCATCAGCCAGGTAAAGCAGGCGCCATACACCGAAATAGACATCATGGCGGCGAACGACGTTTCCGGTGCCACCAGGCTCAGCACGATAGACACCACGATGCCGATGCACGACATCGCCAGCGCATTGACCGGAATGCCACGCCGGCTGACGCGCCCCAACGCCGCCGGCGCCTGCCCGGCGCGCGACAGCGAGAACATCATGCGGGTGGTGATATACAGCTGGCTGTTCATCGCCGACAGCGCCGCCACCAGCACGATAAAGTTGAAAATACCGGCGGCAGCGGGCAGATGGATCACGTTCATCGCCATCAGGAACGGGCTTTCGCCGGTGCCGGACTGCCGCCAGGGCACGATGGCCAGCATCAGGGCGATCGACAGCATGTAGAAGATGAACAGCCGCACGATGGTGCCCTTGAACGCTGCCTTCACCGCAATCACCGGATTTTTCGCCTCGCCGGCGGCCACCGCGATCATTTCAATGCTCAGGTAGCTGAAGATGGACACGATCACCGCGAACCACATGCCCTTGATGCCAAACGGCATAAAGCCGCCGGCGGTCAGGTTGCGCAGGCCGTAGGCCGGGTTGCCCGAGAACGCCAGAATGCCGATGCCGATCAGAATGAACGCCACGATCGCCGTCACTTTGACGGTGGACAGCGCGTATTCCACCTGGCCGAACGACTTCACGCCGATCACGTTGACGATGATTACCGCCGCCGAGAACAGCAGCACCCACGGCCAGGTCGGCGTCGCCGGGAACCAGAACTGCATGTACATGCCGATGGCGGTGACTTCGGTGCCCACCGCCAGCACCACGCAAGACCAGTAGGAATAGCGCACCAGAAAACCGAACAGCGGGCCGAGGTAGAATTCGGCATAGTCGCCGAACGAACCGGGCGTCGGGTGTTCGGAGGTCATTTCCGCCAGGCTGCCCATCAACAGCAGCGCAATAACGCCGCCGATCAGGTAGCTCAGCAATACCGACGGCCCCGCCATCTGAATGGCGTAGGCGCTGCCGAGAAACAGCCCGGTGCCGATGGCGCCGCCGATCGCCAGCATCGACATCTGCCCGGCGGTAAGATGCTTGTTCAACCCGCCCTGACGGCGGGCGATATGCTCAAAATCATTCATCTGTGGCATGGCTGTGTTCCCGAGCGAAGTTAGGCGGTACGGGTGACGTCGAGAATGGCGGCGGTCACGTAGTCGATATTGCCGGGGTTGAGCCCCGGCAGGCACATGCGGCCGGGCGAAACCAGATAGATGGCATAGCGCTGCCGCAGGGTCTGCAGCTGCGCTTCGTTCAGGCCGGTATAGCTGAACATGCCGCGCTGATCGCGTATGCGCCGGTGATCCAGCGAAGAACCTCCCCGCGCCAGGCCGGCGGCCAGCTGCTCACGCATCTGCTTGATGCGCACGCGCATTTCCGCCAGCTCATTGCGCCAAAGCTCACCGAGTTCGGCGTCGCCGAGCAGGGTTTCCACGATCTGGCTGCCGTGCGTCGGCGGGCAGGAGTAGCTGCGGCGGATCAGCGTTTTTAACGCGCCTTTGACGTTAGCGGCGTTTTCCGCATCGGCGCAGCGCACCGACAGCGCGCCCAGCCGCTGGCCGTACAGCGCCACGTTTTTGGAAAACGAGTTGCAGACCAAAAACGGCAGATCGGTTTTCAGCGCTTCGCGCAACGCCAAGCAGTCCTCCTCCAGCCCGTCGCCGAAGCCCTGATAGGCGAGATCGAACAGCGGCAGCAGGTGACGCCGCTGCAGCACGGCGAGCGTGGCGCGCCACTGCTCCGCCGTCAGATCGGTGCCGGTAGGGTTATGGCAGCAAGGATGCAACAGGACTACGCTGCCGGGCGGCAGGCTGTCCAGCGCGTCGAGCATGGCGGCGAAACGCAGGCCGCCCGCCGCTTCGTCAAAGTAGGGATAGGTATTCACCCGCAGCCCGGCGCCTTCAAATATCGCCCAGTGATTGGCCCAGGTGGGATCGGACACCCAAATGTCACCGCGCGCCAGAAAGTGGCGCAAAAAATCCGCCGCCAACTTTAGCGCACCGGAGCCGCCGACGGTCTGCACCGTGGCGATCTCGACCGCCTGTTGCTCGCCGAACAGCAGCGCCTGCACCTGGCGAGCGAACTGCGGCGAACCTTCGATCGGCGGATAACCGTGCGGGCGACGCAGCGCCAGCAACCGCTGCTCGGCGGCCTCCACCGCCTGCATCAGCGGAATATTCCCCTGCCGGTCGTAATAGAGTCCAATGCCTAAATTCACTTTTTTCGGATTGGGGTCCTGCAAATAGGCTTCCATCAGCGACATAATAGGATCGGCTGCAGAAGGTGCAATCTGTTTAAACATGACGCATCCTTAACTCGTTATTGAATTAATATGAAGACAGACTTAATAAAAATTAAATCAGGCGATGGCGCTGACGGTGATTTCTATTTTCATTCCCGGCACCACCAGTTTTTCGACAATAACCGTGGAACGATTGGGATAAGGATAATTAAAGTATTTCCGGTAAATATCATCGAGCAATTTAACGTCGTTGACGTCGGTAAGATAAACGATCACCTGCAGTACCTTATCGCTGTGGCTGCCCGCCGCCTTCAACGTCTGCGCCAGGTTATCGAAGGTTAACGCAATCTGTTGCTCCGGCGCGCCGGTCTCGATGCTGCCGTCCGCCCGCACCGGGCCGTGGGCGGTAAACAGCATGCCGCCGCCCCGGGTGGCCCAGGAAAAAGGCTGGCCGATGTCCGGCAGCCCGGTCTCTACGATCTCGCGCATGTCAGTGGTTCCCGTGGTGGTCAAGTTGGCGAAGCAGCGCGCCGTCGGCGGCGAACAACGCATCCAGAATGGTGAAATGATTGGCGCCGGGCACCGCGACCAGTTCGGCCGGCAACCCGCGTTGGCGCAGCGCCGCGTGATAGTGTTGCGACTGACCGATCAACTCCGGCAGCTCAGCTGCGCCGTAATACAGCGTGAGCGGCTTACTGCGCGCCGGCGGGTGGCGCGCCGGGCTTAGCGTTTCAATCTGCCGCTCGGTCAGCTGCAGCGCCCGATTGACATAGCTCTCTTGCAGCGGCGCCAGTTCGAACAGGCCGCTGATGGGAAAGACCGCCTCCACCAACGCATGCTGCTGCCAAAACGCCGCCAGATGCCCGCCGGCGGAATGGCCGCACAGATGCACCGGATGGGCATAGTGCGGCGGCAGACGGCGCTGAATAGCATCAAGCGCCGCCCCCACCTGGCGACAAATAGCGTCAAGATTAACCGCCGGCGCCAGCGCATATTCCACCAGCACCACGTCAAAACCCAACGCCAACGGCCCGGCGGCGATAAAGGCGAAATCCGCCTTATCGCAGAATTGCCAATAGCCGCCGTGAATAAAAATTAACGTCCCCTGGTGCTGCTTTGCAGAATAGAGCCAATCCATCGTCTCGCGTTCGCTTTCGCCATACGCAATATTCTTTTCATGTTTTGTCTGATGATAAATAGCCGCGCTGCGGGTCTGAAATGAAGCCAAAATAGCGTCTTCATTATCCACCGCAGCGCCGTTGTCATAGCTCCCCGCAAGTAGTTTCATATATTAAACTTCGTTTATTATTTAAAATATGAATTAACTATTAGCACCGGCAACATTATTGTCAAGACGGGTCTATCAGCAATGCGCGCCCGGTAAAATAAAACAACACCGGCAGCGAAAAAGTTTAACCCATGAAACTTTTTGCGCTTATTTTCCCCGCCCGTCCGGCTGAATTTGCGGCAATGCGCTTAGCCGCTCAAACGCATAATCCCAAAAGGCACGCACCTTCAGCGGCATGCGCTGCGCCTGCTGCGCCACCAGCTGCACCGGCATCGGCAACGGTTCATGGTCCGCCAGCAGCCGCACCAGCGTACCGGCGGCCACATCGTCCGCTACCTGATACGAGAGCAGCCGGGCGATGCCCTTGCCGGCGCGCACCGCCAGCAGCTGCGCTTCCACATCGTTGAGCAACAGTCGGGGGGCCAAGCGCACCCGCTCGCCGTTTTCCTGCGGGCCGAAGCGCCATTCACGCAGCGACGGCCGCTGAGTGCCGACGATGGTGGCATGCTCCGCCAGCTGCGCCGGTGAGCGCGGCTCGCCGCAGCGCGCCAGGTAAGCCGGGCTGGCGACCGTCACCCGGCTGACCTGCCCCAGCCGCCGTGCCACGCGCGAAGAGTCCTGCAGATGGCCGATGCGCACCGCGATATCCAGCCCTTCGTCAATCAGATCGAGATTGCGATCGTTCAACACCATTTCGATCTGCATCTGCGGGTAGTCATCGAGAAACGCCATCACCACCGGCGCCACGTAGCGGCGGCCGAACTGCACCGGCGAAGTGACGCGCAGCAAGCCGCTCAGCTGCGCTTCGGCGGTATCCTGCACCACCGCCTGATAATCCTGCAGCAGCTGTTGCGCGCGCTCCAGCAACCGCACGCCCGCCTCGGTGGGCGCCAGCCGCCGGGTGGTGCGCTCCACCAGCCGGGTGCCGAACCGCTGTTCCAGCGCGGCGATCGCCCGGGTGATCGCCGGCGCCGAGCGCCGCAGTTTGCGCCCGGCGGCCGCCAGGCTGCCCTGCTGCACCACCGCCACGAAGATGGCCAACTCGTCTAACCGATCCATAGACTCTTCCGATAAGTGAAATTATCAATTTCCACATTGCCGGATTCCGCTCATTCACCGCAAGAGTATGCTGAAAAAAAACACTGAGGAGAAACGCCATGTCCACCATCACCCTCTACGGCACCCCGCTTTCCGGCCACGTTCACCGCGTGGCGTTGCTGCTGCGCATGCTGGCGCTGCCCTATGAATGGGTAGAGGCCTCGGCGGACGTGCGGCAGAGCGCGGCCTTTCGCCGGCTCAACCCGTTTGGCCAGATCCCGGTCTTGCAGGACGGCGATCTGACGCTGGCCGACAGCAACGCCATTCTGGTTTATCTGGCGAAACGCTATGCGCCGGACAGCCACTGGCTGCCTGAACAGCCGGCGGCGGCGGCGCGGGTGCAGGCCTGGCTTTCCAAAGCCGCCGGCGAAGTCCGCTACGGCCCGGCCTCCTGCCGATTGATCGCCCAGTTCGCGGTGCCGGAGGATTATCAGGCGGCGCGGGCAATCAGCGATCGTTTTCTGCCGCAGATGGAACAGCACCTGAGCGAGCGCGGCTATCTGGCCAGTGAACAGGCGACCATCGCCGATTTGGCCTGCTACAGCTATGTGGCGGTCGCGGCCGAAGGCGGCATTTCGCTGGCGCCTTACCCCGCCATACGGCGTTGGGTGGCGAGCATCGCGGCGCTTCCTGGCTTCTTCGCCATGCCGGCCCTGCCGGCACCGGCGGCGAGCTGACGCCATGATCCCGCAACGGTTCCACCCCGATGAGCTGCGCGCGCAGACGCTGGCCGGTTTCGATCGCGTAGGCGGAGGCATCTACCCCGCGATGCCAGATCAGCACCGTGCGTTTTTTGCCGCACTGCCCTACCTGTTCGTCGCCACGCTGGACGACCAGGACTGGCCCATCGCCACCCTGTTCAGCGGCCCGCCCGGATTTTTACGCACGCCGGACGACACGCACCTGCGCATCAGCGCGCCGCGCCGCGCCGCAGCGACGATCCCGCCCAGGCGCTGTTACTGCCCGGCAAACCGGTCGGCGCGCTCGGGCTCGACTTCAGCAACCGGCGGCGCAACCGCGCCAACGGCACCGTCGGCCGCACCGACAAAAACCGGGTGGAGATCGTCGTTCACCAAAGCTTCGGCAACTGCCCGCAGTACATTCAGCGCCGCGAACTCTACCCGGTGGAGAGCCGGCCACAGCCGGTTGAGCATTTAGCGTCGCTCGATGCGGCGGCGCAGGCGCTGATCCGCACCGCAGACACCAGCTTCGTCGCCAGCGGTGCGCACCTGGAACTGACGCAGGGCGGCGTCGATATTTCCCATCGCGGCGGGCGCCCCGGCTTTATCCATCTGGAAGGCGACACGCTGTGGATGCCGGACTTTCGCGGCAACCGCTATATGAATACGTTGGGCAACCTGCTGGCCGAACCGCGGGCGGCGCTGCTGTTCATCGATTTCGATCGCGGCGACGTGCTGCACCTGCAAGGAAAAACGCAGATCCTCTGGCAGGCGCAAGGGGATCCCGGCGTTGAAGGGGCGGAACGCTATTGGCGGTTTGACGTTCACCGCGCCTGGCGTTTTGCGGCGGCGCTGCCGTGGCGGGGACGCGATCTGGAGTATTCACCGGCGACGCTGGCGACCGGAGTGTGGCACCGCTGAAATGAAAAGCCCCGCTGCGGCGGGGCTGAATCGGGAAATTACAGGCTGTGTTCGGCCGCCGCTGCGGCCTGATAAAGCTGACGAAAATAACTCAACCGCGCAAAGAACAGGCGGCTTTGCTGTTCCGACATATTGCCGGCCACCTGCCCGGCGTCAATCTGCCGCCCTTGCCATTCCATCAGGGCGATACTCGACGCCAAAAAATCCATTTCGCTGCCGTAGGCCGCGAGATGTCTGTCCACTGATTTCATCATTCGCACACTCCTTTTAATCACATCGAAAAGGGTCATATGCCTGCTCTTTCAGTATCGGCCCGGCGGCGGATATTTTTTGTACAGAAGGTGCGCATGAAGAAAACGCTCATCTTGTCGCCACGCTGGCAAACGGCGACGGCAAAGTTTGCTAGGGTAAAGGGTAGCCGTATGGGATAGACCATTCTGTTGAACTCAGCAAAGGAAGAGACCAATGAGCACCAGCATCAGCGCTACCCTCAAGGACCCCACGCTGTTCCGCGAGGCCAATTACATCGACGGGCAATGGTTGCCGGCCAAAGCAGGCCACGCGATCGCCATCCATAACCCCGCCAACGGCGAGCTGGTTGGCCATGTGCCGGCCTTCGGTGCCGAAGAAACCACGCGCGCCATCGCCGCCGCCAAGAAGGCGCTGCCCGCCTGGCGTGCGCTGACCGCCAAAGAACGCGCCGGCAAACTGCGGCGGCTGTTTAAGCTGATGATGGAAAATCAGGAGGATCTGGCGCGCATCATGACGGCGGAACAGGGCAAACCGCTGGCCGAAAGCCGCGGTGAGATCGCCTATGCCGCCTCCTTTATCGAATGGTTCGCCGAGGAAGGCAAGCGGGTCTACGGCGACACCATTCCGCAGCCTCAGGCGGGCCGCCGCATCATCGTGCAGAAAGAGCCGATAGGCGTGTTCGCCGCCATCACTCCGTGGAACTTCCCGGCGGCGATGATCACCCGCAAAGCCGGCCCCGGCTGGGCGGCGGGCTGTACCGGGGTGATCCGTCCCGCCAGCCAGACCCCGTTCTCGGCGCTGGCGATCGCCGTGCTGGCGGAGCGCGCCGGGCTGCCCGCCGGGGTGTGCAACGTGATCACCGGCCCCAGTAAAGGCATCGGCGGCGAGCTCACCGCCAACCCGGACGTGCGTAAACTCTCCTTCACCGGCAGCACCGAAGTCGGCGCGCAGCTACTGGCCCAGTGTGCGCCCACCATCAAGAAAACCAGTATGGAGCTGGGCGGCAACGCGCCGTTTATCGTGTTCGACGACGCCGATCTGGACGCCGCCGTGGCCGGCGCGGTCGCCTCGAAATACCGCAACGCCGGCCAGACCTGCGTCTGCACCAACCGTTTTCTGGTGCAGGACGGCGTGTACGACGCCTTCGCCGCCATACTGAAAGCCGCCGTCGCCAAGCTGAAAGTTGGCAACGGCCTGGATGACGGCGTCACCATCGGCCCCTTGATTAACCCGGACGCGGTGGAGAAAGTGCGCGAGCATATCGCCGACGCCGTCGAGCACGGTGCCTCGGTGCTGCTGGGCGGCAAGCCTGACGCGCTGGGCGGCAATTTCTTCACCCCGACCATCCTGACCGACGTACCGCGCACGGCGAAAATCTTCCGCGAGGAGACGTTCGGCCCGGTGGCGCCCCTGATCCGCTTCAACCAGGAAGCGGAAGCCATCGAACTGGCCAACGACACGCCGTTCGGCCTGGCCGCTTACTTCTACAGCCGCGACATCGGCCGGGTGATGCGCGTGGCCGAAGCGCTGGAGTACGGCATCGTCGGCATCAACGAAGGGCTGATTTCCACCGAGGTGGCGCCGTTCGGCGGCATGAAGTACTCCGGTTTGGGCCGCGAAGGCTCAAAATACGGCATCGAGGACTATCTCGAGATCAAATACCTGTGCCTTGGCGGTTTGGGCGCTTGATGCGATCGGCCTCCGCGTCTGCGGGGGCCCTGTCTGGCGGATCCGGGAAGCCTTTGCTACCTTTAGGCCTCTCGTTCGAACGGTTAAAAGGAATTTCCAGTATGCAACCTCTCGTGATACAGCTGCCCGGCTTTTACGTCGCCGGCCAAACGGTCAGAACCACCAATCAGGACGAAACCCGGCCCGAGACGGCAAAAATCCCGGCGCTGTGGTCAGACTTTTTCGCCACCTCGCCCGCCACGCCGGTCTATGGGGTCTACTCCAACTACGCCTCCGACGCCGGCGGGCCGTTTGACGTCACCGCCGGCAGCGCGGCAGAGAGCGGTTTGCACATCCAACCCGGCCGCTATCTGGTGTTCCAGGCCCGTGGCGCCATGCCGGCGGCGGTTATCGCAGGCTGGCAAGCCATCTGGGCCTACTTCGAGCAACACCCGGAAATCGAACGCCGCTTCCTGACCGACTTCGAAGCCTATACCGGCCCCGAGGCGGTCGATATCCATATCGGCTGCCGCTAACGTAACAGTGAGATCGACGATGATCACCTTCTCGCCTGCCATTCCGATCCTGCGCATTTTTGCGGTCGACAAGGCCAAAGAGTTTTATCTGGACTTTCTCGGTTTCACGCTGGAGTGGGAGCACCGTTTCAGCGAAGATCTGCCGCTGTACATGCAGGTGACCCGCGCCGGATTGACGCTGCACCTGAGCGAACACTATGGCGACAGCACGCCCGGCGCCGCTATTTTCATCCCGGTGCACGATATCGACGCGCTGCACCGGGAGCTCACGGCCAAAAACTACCGCTATGCCCGGCCGGGGTTGGAGGTTGTCGACTGGGGCAAAGAGCTGAACCTGACCGATCCGTTCGGCAACCGCCTGCGGTTTTGCGAGCAGAGTGGATCAGAATGAATGTGATAACGTTCATGAGTCCATTTTACCGATCTACCGGATGAGAATACTATTTTCAATCTCGTAAAATTGAAAAGCGCTCATCACATTCATTTAGTCAAAAATATTCACCGCTGTGCTTAAAAAAAGTTACTTTCGGCAGGAAATGGGCTTTGCTATAAATTCCCCATCCGATGTAAGCACCTCGTTATAACAACATCGTGATCTCCCTTAAACATTGCCGGAGTGCACTATGAAAAGTCACATTTTAATATCCACAATAGTCCTTCTAACGTCCGTTTCCGCATTTTCCAAAGATCAAAAGACGGCTTCTGCTAAAGTAGAGCAGCTGGTGGAAAGTACGTCAGCCTGGGATGGCACACCCTACAAAAGTTACCCATCCGGCCAACCTGATCTAAGAGTCATCAGAATGACGATTCCTGCCAACACGGCGCTTCCCTGGCATACACACCCCTATCCAAACGCAGGTTATGTTTTAAAAGGTCAGCTTACTATCGAAGACAGAGACTCTGGTAAAAAACAAACGTTTAAAACCGGTGAGGCCTTTCCTGAAACGGTCGGAGGCGTACATCGTGGTATCAGTGGGAATACCGAGACAGTGCTGATATTGACTTATTCTGCAGTTAAGGGTGTTCCGACATTTACATCAGAGCCAGGCGAAGTGGATGAGTATTGATAACTGAAACTGAGCCGTATGCTTTTTCAATTTAGATATCCAATGCCACTTTGGATTAAATACCCTGTTAGTTAAAATATCTTGTATGGACAGCCCCAGCTTTAGAAGGGCTGTCCCGCCAAACGCCCCCCTCACTCACCGATATAATGGCATTAAGAATAAGGTCTAGCAGAACGCACCTGATACAAAGTCAGAGACCAGTATTGATGCGTCATCACTCTTTCTCCATACAAAAAATAAATCATTCCTTTCAAGCTCAGGAATCTCCATGGCCTGTATTTTACTCTGAGTTGGAAAGCACTTTTCTAAAATACTTTCCGGTACCAAGGAGAACCCCAAACCGGCACTTACGCAGGCGGTGATAACATCATACGACTCCATCTCCAATATCATATTAGGTTTGATTTTTTTACTCGAAAGTAGGTATTCAATCAGGTGTCGATAGCTACAGCTTTTTCTAAATGTATAAAGATCCAGTGTTTCCAGAAAGCCAAGATCGATGGTTGCCGGCAAGGACGGGGGCACAATCAACATTAATCGCTCCCTAAACGCCAACGTGCTGGAAAGCAACGGATGCTCTATGGGACCATCGGTAATGATGAGATCGAGTGCCCCTTCGAGTAACTCTCGCTCCAGATTAAGAGAGTTATCAGACCTGATATGCAATTCTATATTGGGGTATTTCATTCGATGATTGACGATGTATGAAGGCATGTGAGAGGACAGCACCCCCTCCAGAGCGCCGACAAGAAAAACACCGTTCGCTGCAGTATTTCTATTGAATAAATGTTCAATATTGACAGCACGCAACAATAAGTCTTTAGCACTGCGGTAAAGTATGCGCCCCTGTGGCGTTATCAATAATCGGTTCTTTTCTCGATTGAATAGCTTCGCCCCCAACTGCTCTTCAAGTTGTTTCAACCGAATAGTGATATTGGACGGAACACAATTCAGCTTCTTGGCCGCAGCGGCAATGGTTCCATTTTCGACAATTGCACAGAATAAGCTTAATTGATGTAACTTCATTTTATCGCTTGATTCCTTTCTTCTTACTATAAAACAGACTAATAATCTGCATTTAAAATAAAACCCTCATAAGACCAGCCGCCTCTAATCGATAAAAAACCAGACAACGCTATTGTTGCAAGGCAGCAAGGCGTTCGCGAGTCGCCATATCATTAGGAAAATAGACGACCAGGCGCAATAAAGGATTTTGGTTAAGCGTAAAAGTCTCGTACGAAGTTTCAAGCCGTGTGCCATCCGGATAAAACAACGGCCGATACCCGTTGGTTTTTTCCAGGACGCGATGCTGATTCCAGAGCAGGCGAAACAGATCGCTTCGTTCATAAAGCTCCGCATGCAGTTCAAAAAGATACGTGTCCTGCGGGAAAAGAGCTATCGCAAAACGCAACATAGCCGCCGTATCTTCAGCCTTCTCACGCCAGGTGGCGTAGCGGTTCTTTGCCTCATCATCCAGAAAAACCACTCGCGCCAGATTCAATTCATGTACACTTTCATCTGTGCCGGTAATCAGCTTTCTGGCCAAAAAATTCGGACTTATGATGTCAAGCCGTACATCCAGAAAATAGGCAGGCGTCAACACAAAGGACTCAATATAAAACTGCAGCGTTGCTGCGTCAGAATATATTTCCGCAGAGGAAAGAGGCCGCTCTCGGTTAAACAACAAGTACAAATATTGCCGTTCCGACGCGTCTAACCTGAGTACATCCGCCAGAACGGACAGCGTCTGCAACGAAGGGTTGCTCACTCGCCCCTGCTCCAACTTGGTATAATATTCTACGCTCAACCCCGCCTGCTCGGCCAACTCCTCTCTGCGTAATCCTTTGACTCGTCTATTCTTTCCATCATCCAAAATACCAAAATCAGTGGGTTTCAAGCGACATCTTCGGCTGTAAAAAAAACTGCGAATCTGCTCGATCAACATATTCATACAACATCCTGTTTCGTTGGGTCCGACGTTATCAGGGGGCGTAAAATAACGTTATTCATTATTAATTAATAACACCTCATGACCTCTCCCGCCATTTTTATTTTCTGTCATATCGCCGAAGCAGAACGCCCGCTCTCGCTTGGAAACAATTATAACAAACTGGTACTGTCAGAGACTGTTTGGACAACGAGTAAAACGGTAAAGTTATGTCACCCACTGCTTTAACAAGAACACATTTATACCCCTTGGAGATGATCATGTATCAATTTAATCATTACACGGCCAAAGAGCTGGCGCTAGCCTATTTAGCGGGAATCAATCATAAACTGACTCCGGATGAGTTTATATTGGAAGTGAAACGGCAAGAGCAATGCTTCAGCAAAATATTAAACAAACAACATCAATCAGATGTTGTTATAACCTGCTGATAAACATAACCATACCATTCATCTCTTCATACTTGTAACAAGGTGGCTCTGCCAGAGACTGGTTGGGCGCAATTTTGCGTTGCTATTATCCCCATGGCCCTCATGTTTGAAGGAAATCTGTATGTCTACGTTAAATAAACGAATCCTTTTCATTACCTATAACATCGGTGTGGAAAAAGATGAACTGCTTATCCCATTACGTCGCCTTGCCGCTAAAGGTGCAGAGGTTGTGCACGCGGCGGCGGAAAGCTTACGCGTGCAGACTTTTGTCAACGATACCGATAAAGACGAAATTGTTAATGCCGATCGACTGCTCAGCGATGAAATTAAAACCGCTGATTTCGATGCATTAGTCATCCCGGGCGGGACGGTCAACGCCGATAATATTCGTATCGACACGCACGCCATCAGGTTGGTCAACGAATTTATCACCGCCGGCAAACCCGTAGCGGCGGTTTGTCATGCCCCCTGGCTGCTGGTCGAAGCCGACCGCCTGGCGGGCAAAAAACTGACGTCCTACCATACGATGAAGAAAGACCTGACCAATGCCGGCGCCCGCTGGAGCGACGCTCCCGTGGTCCGTTCGGACGAAAATGGCTGGGTATTGATCACCTCAAGAAACCCAGGGGACCTGGAACCTTTCTCCCTGGCAATCGCAAAAGAATTAGGCTTATAAGGAACACAATGATGAATGAAGCATTCAAAGCGCAACATGCCGGTTCCGAACCCGGTTTTCTTACCAGAAACAACGTGGGTGAATTTAAAACCCAGGACTGGGATGAGAATGCTCGTCTGCAGGTCACTGATTATGTTGTTGAACGCATCACCTTTGATAGCCAAGGGGTGGAAATTGTCGGCAATCTCTTTTCACCGGCAAAATCAGCTTACCGCACCCCCGCAATCGCCGTGATGGGGCCGATCAGTTACGTGAAGGAACAGGCACCGTTGCAATACGCCAGCCGCTTGGTCAAACACGGTTTTACCGTACTGACCTTTGATCCTCGCGGTTTTGGCGAATCGTCAGGTGAACCGCGCGGCTATGACTGGGGCGCCAATAAAACCGAAGATTTGAACGCAGCGGTTGCTTATCTTTCGCAGTTGGACAGTGTGGATGAAGAAAGCATTTACGCGCTTGGGCTGTGCCAAGGCGTTAACTGGACCATTGATGCGGTCAATTCCAATCCGTTAATCCGCGCCACTGCCCTGATCGCAGGGCAGTATTTAGTGCCGGCAACCTGGATGCTCTACCTTCAGTCGCAAGAGGCGATCGACAATCGCGTTGGCATGGCGCTTAAGGCCCGTGAACGCTTTGAGAAAGCCGGTGAAGTAGAATACATCCCGGTGGTCAGCACAGAAGATAAATCGGCTTATCTGACTGCGGAAGCCATATACAATTTCTACGCTCCCTGGGCGCAGCATGACGTTCTGGCCAACCACCGTGGCCGCTGGGAGAATAAAATGACTCGCATGAGCGAAGCGGGGATCTGGGCACGAGACAGCAGTAAAGCGATCGCCGATCTGCAAAAACCCGTGCTAATGATCCATAGTGAACGCGCCGCGAGCGGAGAACAAATCCCGCGACAGCTGTTTGACAGCATTGGCAGCAGCAATAAACAGCTGGTCTGGTTTGGCGGCAGAAACCAACTCCAGTTCTATCAGGATCCGCTCACCGTTGATGCAGCAGTACCGCACGTCGCCAATTTCTTTAACAAGTTTTAATTCCACATCAGGCGTTCGCCGTTATCGAGCGGACGCCCCCACGAGCAGGATTTCACCATGTCCCACCCACGCAAAACAAACCAGGAAACGCTGGCGCCGCTGGCCACCCTTTATCAGGAAACCAAAAGATTACAGCGTAAACGCGGCAACTGGTCATACGTATTCGAAGACGCTGTCGGACTCTACGACACCGTTAGCAATCTGTGCCCCACCAGGATACTGGAGTTAGGCACGGCCATCGGCTTTACCTCATGCGTTATGGCGCTCGCAGCTCCTCAGGCAGCGATCGACACTATAGATAAAGATGACGTGAACGTTGAACTTGCCCGACACAATACCGCCTGGCTTAGCCTTTCATCGCGGATAACTGTGCACCACGGCGATTTCAACACCGTCATCGATACGTTAGACACAGAATACGATTTTGCCTTCTTCGACGGTTTTGCACCGGAAATCACGTTGCTCAAGAAGATACATCATCGTCTCGCATCGCAGGGCGTTCTGGCCTGTTCCAATTTATCTCTCTGCAACGATGCCAAAGTCATGGCGTTTTTGACTTCTGCCGAAATCTGGCGCGAACTGCCGCCTATCGAGCAAGCCAACACGCGCATCTTCAGAAAACGCTCCGGATGAAGATCACACGCGGAAATTGCCTGTAGCAGAACTCGCCCGGACAAAATCATCCGCCTCGTCTAGCTAAACGCCGCGGCGTTCTATTCGCATCATTCCCTATTTCCCCCACTGACACTCTTGCCAGAGCGGCATCGTTGAATTCACTGACAAGGATAATTTCATGCAAAAAGTTATTATTCATAAAATGCTGGAGTGGCTCGAATCCAGCCTGCAGAGTGACCTGACGCTGAATGCTGTTTCTCAGCGCAGTGGTTATTCCAAATGGCACCTGCAGCGAGAGTTCAAGAAAGTCACCGGCAAAGATTTAGGGCATTACATTCGCGTTCGCCGACTGTCAAAAGCCGCACTGGCGCTGCGCTTAACCCGTAACTCTATCTATAATATCGCCAAGCGATACGGATTCGACAGTCAGCAAGCTTTCACTCGTGCTTTCACGCGGCAGTTCGGCCTCTCCCCCAGCCGTTACCGCCAGCACGAAAAATGGGACATGAGCACGCTGCATCCCCCATTGCAAATCGACAGCGGCATAGTGCCGCAAACTGAATTTATGTACCTTACCCACCGGCGCCTAAGCGACCTGGCCAGGCGTTATTCCTCGATTCCATGGCGCGTTCATCCTCCGGCACTCGACGCACCTCATATACGGATGATGTTGTCATGCTTCTGCAGCGAAAAATCCGCTGTAACACCGGGAAGATATGCCGTGTTCCGTTACGCCGGGCCCCACAATAAGCTACTCGATTTCGTCCTCTCGTTGTATGACTCAATTCTGCCCCTCAACAGGTTAAGTCGCAGGGAAGGTTCAGATCTCAAACTGGTTTATGCTGAACAGGCGACAACGAGCGATCCCGGCACTTTTCGCTGCGATTATCTGATCCCGATCATCAGGCTGGGGTAAATCATCGCCGCAACATCGATTCAGTCTCGCCATCGGGCTATTGCCGGTACTCCGTCTCGCTGACCGCCTCCAGCCAGGTCACCGGGCTGCCGTCCACCGCTTCGGCGATGGCGATATGGGTCATGGCGGTGTCCGGCGTCGCGCCGTGCCAGTGTTTGACGCCTGCCGGGATCCAGACGATATCGCCGGGGTGCATTTCCTGCGTGGTCTCGCCCCACATTTGGATCCACCCGCGCCCCTGGGTGACGATCAGCGTCTGGCCGAGCGGATGGGTATGCCAGGCCGTGCGGGCGCCGGGTTCAAAGGTGACGGTCGCGCCGCCCACCCTGGCCGGCGCGTCACCGGCGAACGGCGCGTCGATGCGTACCTGCCCGGTAAAATATTCTGCCGAACCGCGCTGTGATGGGATCGAACCGCTGCGTTGTATTTTCATCTGTCGTGTCCTCCGCGCCGGCTCTCACCGCCGGTGCTGATCGTCATGAGTCAGTGATGCCAAGATAGCGCCATGCTTTTCCGGCGACTAGCGGGTAAAATGCGCAAGGAGCTATGAGCTCAATTCATAAATCTACGCGCGACAGTGCGCTCACCTTCCTCTTCGGTGCCGGTATGTTGAAAGAAAACTTTAACGATCTGATCGCTTTCCTGATGGTGGCCAGGGAGCGCAGCTTCACCAAAGCGGCGGCGCAGCTTGGGGTTTCCCAATCGGCGCTCAGCCACGCCATTCGCGGGCTGGAAGAGCGCCTGGCGCTGCGTTTGCTCACGCGCACCACCCGCAGCGTCGCCCCCACCGAAGCCGGTGAGCGGCTGCTCAACAGCATTGGCCCGCGCTTGGCGGAGATTGAAAGCGAGCTGAACGCGCTGGGTGAAATGCGCGATCGGCCCGCCGGCAACATCCGCATCACCGCCGGCGAACACGCGGTGGATGCGGTGCTGTGGCCGGTGCTGCGCACTTTTCTCGTCGATTACCCGGATATCAACGTGGAAATCACCGTCGACAACAGCCTGACCGACATCGTCGCCGGGCGTTTCGACGCCGGCATCCGGCTGGGAGAACAGGTGGCGAAGGACATGGTCGCGGTGCGCATCGGGCCGGACATGCGCATGGTGCCCGTCGCCTCCCCTGACTATTTCTCCCGTTACGGCCTCCCTGCCACGCCGCAAGCGCTGCAAAACCATCGCTGCATCAATATGCGGCTCCCCACCCTCGGCGGGCTGTACGCCTGGGAATTTTCCCGCGATGGCCGGGAGATCAAAGTGCGGGTGGAGGGGCAACTGACCTTCAACAGCCTGCGCCAGCGGATCGACGCCGCGCAGCTCGGCCTCGGCATCGCCTTCGTGCCGGAAGATACCGTCGCCGAGCCGCTGGCCGACGGCCGGTTGCAGATGGCGCTGGACGACTGGTGCCCGCCGTTTCCCGGCTATTACCTCTATTATCCGAGCCGCAGGCAGCACACCACCGCCTTTGCGCTGCTGATTGAGGCGCTGCGGCGCGGGGCTTAACGCCCGACGTTTTTCTGCAGATGCGCCGGGTAGCGATCGCCGATCACGTCGATAGCGGAGAGCGCGCGCTCAATCTCGCCCAGTTCGTCCGCCGCCAACGCGACCGCCGCCGCCGCGAGGTTTTCTTCCAGCCGGTGACGCTTGGTGGTTCCCGGGATCGGCACGATCCACGGTTGCTGCGCCAGCAGCCAGGCCAGAGCGATCTGCGCCGGCGTCACGCCCTTGCGCTGCGCTATCTGCCCCAGCACATCCACCAGCGCCTGGTTGGCCCGGCGCGCCTCGGCGCTGAAGCGCGGCACCACGTTGCGAAAATCGCCGCTGTCGAAAGAGGTGTTCTCGGTAATGGCGCCGGTGAGAAAGCCCTTGCCGAGCGGGCTGAACGGCACCAGACCGATGCCCAGTTCTGCCAGCGTCGGCAAGATTTCACGCTCCGGCTCGCGCCACCACAGCGAATATTCGCTTTGCAGCGCCGTGACCGGCTGCACCGCGTGAGCTCGCCGAATGGTTTGCGCACCGGCTTCCGACAGGCCGAAATACTTTACTTTCCCTTCGCGAATCAGTTGCTGCACCGTACCGGCCACCTCCTCGATAGGCACCTCGGGATCGACGCGGTGCTGATACAACAAATCGATCGTCTCTATCCGCAAGCGCTTCAGCGAACCCTCCACCGCCCGGCGAATATGCTCCGGACGGCTGTTCAACACCTGTTGCCCCGCCGGCTGCGGCAGATCGAAACCGAATTTGGTGGCGATGACGACCCGATCGCGCACCGGCGCCAGCGCTTCGCCCAGCAGTTCCTCGTTCGTGAACGGACCATAAATCTCGGCGGTATCGAAGAGCGTCACCCCCTCGTCAACCGCGGCGCGGATCAGTTCGATCGCCTGCCGTTTGTCGGTGGCCGGGCCGTAGCCAAAACTCAGCCCCATGCAGCCCAACCCCAACGCCGATACTTCCAGCCCTTCGCGCCCCAACTTGCGTGTTTGCATCTTCACTCTCCCGCTGATTGATACCGGCCCCGCCTGGCGCGGAGCCGCTCCGGTGTGATGACTGTAAAACGCAACCGCCGCCATGACTATGGGGCGAAATACGCTTGGGCTTATGAGCCAGGCTCATGAATCAGAGACTCTCGTTAAGCGCTTGCCCGATCTCCGCCTCACACAGCAGGATGTTGTGGTGATGACAAGCCAGCGGGATGACCTGCAGCCGCTCGCAGGCGGCGCCAAGCCCATTATCTTCCACCGCCAGCAGCGGCGCCGTGACCGCTTCCGGCAACTGCGGGTTACCCTCCATCGCCTTGAACAACGTCACCTTCGTGGTTTGCAGCCTGCGGCTCAGACTCCCCTCAGACAGCCGTCGCTCCGCCTGCCCTGCGGCCATGGCGCGTGTCGCCGCCTCGCCCTCGATGCCCAACGCCGGCAACAGCTGCTCCAAAGGCAACTCCGCCGTGGCCTGCCGGTAGAAGCTGTCCAGCAGATACAGTTGCACGTTACGGTAGCCGCGCGCTTCCAGGCGGGCGGCAATCTCCAGCGCAATGATGCCCCCCAGCGACCAACCGAGAATGCGCACCGGCCCGGCGCCTTGCAGCAGGCCGGCGGCGATCATGTCGTTCAGATACCGTTCGGCCAGATCGCCGAGCGAGTCGATGGCCGGTTGATGGTAAAGGTTATGGTTGTCGACGCCGTAACAGTTGAATCGCCCCTGCAACGGCTGAGCGAAAGCGTGAAACGCTTCCGCCCCCACCAGCGCCGGGTGGATCATCCATACGACGGGCGCGCCCTCTGCCCAACGGTTAAGCGGCAAGACCAGGCGGCGTTCGTTGGCGGCCAGCAGGTTTTTCAGGGTGCGGCTTTGCAACAGCTGCACCACCGGCACCGGCGCGGCCATCAGTTCCCCCATGCCGACACACAGGGAAATGGCCTTGATCGAGGTGCCGCCCAGCAGGAAGAAATCGTCCGTCATGCCGACCTGCCCGCACTGCAGCGCCGCCTGCCACAGCGCGCACAGCTGCTGTTCCAGCTCGTTCGCGGGAGCGACATAGGCCTGCGCTTCGCTCGCCGCCGGCGCAGGCAACGCCTTGCGATCCAGTTTGCCGCTGGAGTTATATGGCAGAGCGTCCAGCCGCATCAGCGCCGCAGGCAGCATGTACAACGGCAGTTGCCCGCTCATAAAGGCCAGCAGCGCCGATTCATCCAGCGGCGCCTCGCTGACGTAATACAGCGCCAGGCGCTGCCGATGCGCCTCCGACAGCACGACCGCGCAGCAGGATCTGATCGCGCCGAACGCCAGCGCACATTGCTCGACCTCTCCCAGCTCAACGCGGTAGCCGTTGATTTTCACCTGAAAATCCATACGGCCGAGGAACTCCAGGTTGCCGTCCGGCAAATAGCGGCCGGCGTCGCCGGTGCGATAAAGCCGCTCCCCCAGTTCCGGATGGTAGATGAACTTCTCTTCGGTCAGCGACGGATTGCGGTAATAGCCGCGCGCCACGCCGGCCCCACCGATGTATTGCTCTCCCGGCAAGCAAGGCGGCAGTACGCGCTGATGGCGATCCAGCACGTAAAAGCGCTGATGCGCCATCGCCTGGCCGTAAGGCACGCTGGGCGCCAGGATCGGCGTTTCCGGGATGTCGTACAGGATCGACCAAATGGAGCTCTCGGTCGCGCCCCCGGCGCTGACGATCCGGCACCCTGGCCGCCATTGGCGAATACGCGCCGGCAGTTGGCGGGAGATCACCTCGCCCACCAGCACCACATTGCGCAGCTGCGGCCACTGCGCCTGCGACGCGGCGGACTCCAACTGCTCCACCAGCAGCGTCATCACTGAAGGCGCGGAATTCCAGAAGGTTACGCCCTGGGTCATCAACAGCCGATGCCAGGCCTCAGGCTGGTAGCGTTCGGTTTCGGACGGCATCACTATGGCGCCCCCCACCGACAGCAGGCCGAAAATATCGAACACCGAAATGTCGAAACTCAACGCGCTGAGCGCCAACCCGCGATCGTCCGCGCCGAGTTCCAGCTGGTGCAACGTATCGATGATGCTGTTCACCGCGCCGCGATGTTCTATCGCCACCCCTTTCGGCGCGCCGGTAGAGCCGGAGGTGAAGATCACATAGGCCAGCGCGGAAGGTGCCGGCAAAATAGCCTCGCCCGGCGGAGCCGGCGGCAACTCCATGACGGCCCCCTGCGGATCGATCGTCAACAGCCTGGCCTCACCGCTGGCCCCCCACTCCCGGCTGCTCAGAATCACCCGGGTCTGCGACTGCGCGACGATATCCAGGCGGCGGCGTTCCGGCCAGGCGCCGTCCAGCGGCAAATAGGTCTTGCCGGCCATCAGAATCGCCAGCACCGCAATGATTTGCGCCCGCCCTTTGTCCACCATCACTGCGATGGTCTCGGCGCGCATGTCCGCGTGCTCACGCAGCTGCAACGACAGCGTCAGCGCCCGCCGATACAGCTCACCGTAGCTCAGCTCGCCCCATTCATCGACGATTGCCACCCGCTGCGGCTCGCGCTCGGCCTGACGGATGAAGTCATGATGGATGGCGCGTTCGAAATCGTAGGCCGGTGGACAGGATTGATGGAAGGCGCGCTGCCGCGCCATTTCACTCTCCGAGATCAGCGCCAACTGGCTGACGCGCTGCTCCCCGTGATTGACGATCTGCGTGAGGATCGTCAGATAATACTCCCCCAGCAGCGCCAGCGTAGCCGGTGCAAACAAGGCGGTGGCATAGTTGAAGATCGCCCGCCCGCCCTGCGGTGCCGACTGGATGCTCAGCGTCAAATCGAATTTGGCCGCCTGGTAGTGCGCCAGCAGATCCTGCGGCGCCAGCCAGGCCGGCGCGGCCCCCGCCTCCTCCAGCGCGAACAGCGCCTGGAACAGCGGATGGCGCGACAGATCGCGCGGCACCTGCAGCAGTTCGATCAGCTGATCCAACGGCAAATTCTGATACCGCTGCGCCTGCAGCACGCCGTCAAAGACGCGATGCACATAATCGTTCAGCGACGCCGCATCGTCTATTTGCGAGCGCAGCGGCAGCGTGTTGACGAAGAATCCGATCGCTGAGCGGGTCTCTGCCGCCGGTCGGTTGGCAACCGGCGTACCGACCAGAATGTCTTGCTGGCCGCTGAAGTAACCGAGCAGCAAATTAAAGGCCGCAAGATACAGCGCAAACGGCGTGACGCCCTGCTGCCGGGCGAACTGCGCCGCCTGCGCCACCAGCGCCTCCGGCAGCGCGATGACGTGGTTGGCGCCACGATGATCGAAGCGAGCCGGCCGCACGAAATCGAGCGGCATTTCCAGCGCCTGCCACCCCGCCAGGGCTTGGCGCCAATAGGCTTTCGCCTCATCCGCCTGAACGGAATCCAGCCAGCGCCGCTGCCAGACGGCATAGTCGCCATAGTGCAACGGCAACGCCGCCAGCCCGGCCTCTCGCCCTTGCCGCTGCGCCTGATACAGCACGTCCAGCTCCTGCAGCAGCACCGGCTGCGACCAGCCGTCAAACGCCAGGTGATGCACCAGAATCAGGCTGTAATTCACCCACCCGCCATCCGGCTGCGCCACCCGGTAAACGGCCGCCCTGATCGGCAATTCCGCCCCCAGCGCGAACGGCCGGTCGATATCCTGCCGCAGCCTGTCCGGCCAGTGCGCCGCCTCCAACGTCACGCGCTCCAGCGAAAGCGTCAGTTCACAGGCTCGGGATACGGCGCTTTGGGATGGCATCTGGACAATCAGGCTGTGTAAAACCTGATGCCGGGCGACGACCGCCTGTAAACTGCGCTCGTAAGCCGCCAGACACACCTCGTCGCCGAGACGGAACAGCATCGGCACATGGTAAAGATTGCCGCCGCCGTTCAGATTCTCGATAAACCACAGCTGCAGCTGTGAAGAAGAGAGCGGATACTCGCGTTGCCGCAGCGGCGGGATCGACACCGGCGCGGCGCCCTGCTCCTGTTGCTGCAACACGCGACACAGCGAACGGATCGTCGGGAACCGCCCCAGCTCGCTCAGCGTTATCTCACGCGCCAGCCGCCGGCCGATCTGATAACAGGCCTGAATAGCCAGAAGAGAGTTGCCCCCCAGCGAGAAGAAGTTGTCCTCCACGCCGATATCCTGCCGCTGCAGCAAATCGCGCCACACCGCCAGACAGGCGTTCTCCCATTCGCCCTGCGCCGCGACGAACTCACGCACCGCCCTTTCCGGCTGCGGCAAGGCCTGTCGGGCTATCTTGCCGTTTTCGGTCAGCGGCAGCTGCGCCAGCTGCATCAGCGCCTGCGGCACCATGTACGGAGGCAGTTGGCTGCTCAAGTGCTGAGCCAGCGCCTGGGGGGCGATCGTCTCATCGGCAACGTAGTACGCGGCCAGGCAGGGCTGCGGTTGCGTGACGAGCACGCAGCAACAGGCGGTCACGCCCGGATAGGCGAGCACCGCATGTTCTATCTCCCCCAGCTCGATGCGATAGCCGTTCAGCTTGATCTGCTGATCGAGGCGCCCCATGAACTCCACGTTGCCATCCTCCAGCCATCGGCCCGCGTCGCCGGTGCGGTACACCCGCTCCTGCAGCTCGTCATGCCAGAAAAAACTCTCGGCGGTGCGTTGCGGATCGCCGTAATACCCGCGCGCCAGGCCCTCACCCGCCAGATAGATTTCCCCTCGCACCCCCGGCGCGGCGGGCCGTCGCCCGGCGTCCAGGATATAGCAACGCTGGTGCGGCAACGGTTTGCCGTAAGGAATGCTGACCGACCGAATGTTCTGACCGCGCGGGACCTCGTACAGCATGGTGAAGATCGCCGCCTCCGTCGCGCCGCCGGCGCTGCAAAAACGGCCGTGCGGCGCCCAGGCCAGGCAGCGTTCCGGCAGCGAGGTGGCGATCCAGTCGCCCCCCACCATCACCGCCCGCAGCGCCGGTGCCGGCCCTGCCGTTAACCCCGCGCCGTTCACATAATCCAGCAACAGCTCCATCAGCGCCGGTGCGCTCAGCCATTGCGTCACCCGATGTGCCATCATCAATTGATACCAGGCCTGCGGATTGCTCCTGTCCCGCTCGGCCGGCATCACGACCGCACCGCCGGCGCTCAGCGGGCTGAAAATGTCGAAGATCGCCAGATCGAAGCTCAACGCGCTGAGGGCCAGGCTGCGATCCCGCTCGTTGAGGCCGAAATACCGCCGCACGCCCTCCAGCATGTTCACCGCGCTGCGATGTTCGATCGCCACGCCCTTCGGTGTGCCGGTCGATCCTGAGGTGAAAATGATATAGGCCAGGCTGTCAGGCCCTGCATCCAGCGCCGGCAGGCGCTGTTCCGGCAGCGGCAGCTGCGCCGCCAGCCCTGCGGCATTCAGTTCGATCAGGTTGATCTCGGCGCAGGCCCAGGGCGCATCGCTGAGCAGCGTATTGATGCCGGCCTGCGCCATCACTTTCAGCCGCCGCTGCGGTGGCCATGCCGCCTCCATCGGCAAGAACGCCTTACCGCACATCAGCGCCGCCAGCAGGGCTACCGGCTGCCGGCGCCCTTTGTCGGCGATGACGGCGATGGCGTCGCCGGTCACCCGTCCTTGCACGCGCAGTTGAGTGGCCAGCGTCAACGCCGCCTCGTGCAGCTCACCGTAAGTCATCTCCCCCTGCTCGTCGACAACCGCCACCGCCTGCGGACTGCGCCGCGCATGCTGCACGAAATCCTGTTGCAGGCTGCGTTCAAACGCATAGCCGAAGGGGGATCCGGCCGGTAGCGCCTGGCTTTGCGGTTGCAAGCGGATGTTTTCCAGCGGCCAGTCGTCGTGGTGAGCCATCTGCTGCAATACGGCGAGATAGTAACCGGCCAGCCGATCCATCGACGCCTTGCTGAACAACGCCGAAGCGAAGTTGAAGCGCGCACGCATCTGCTCGCCCTGCGGCGTCAGCGTGAGCGTCAGGTCGAACTTGGCGGTGCGCTCATAAGCGCTCAGATCGACCACCGACAGCCAGTCCGGGCGCGCCTGCGCGCCGCCCTCGCTCTCCAGCGCGAACATGACCTGGAACAGCGGATGGCGAGAAAAATCGCGCGGCAGCGCCAGATCGTCCACCAGCGCTTCCAGCGACAGCGTCTGATGCTGCTGCGCCTGCAGCGTCGTGGCCGCCACCTGCCGCACAAACTCGGCGACGCGATGACGCGGATCGAGTCGCTGGCGTAAAGGCAGCGTATTGACGAAGAACCCAATCAGATTCTCCAGTTCGGGGCGGTGGCGGTTCGCCAGCGGCGTACCGACCATGACATCGTTCTGGCCGCTGTAGCGGGACAACAGCAGCATGAACCCCGCCAGCATCACCGCATGCAGCGTCACCCCCTCTCTGCGCGCCAGCGCATCCAGCGCCTTCACCAGCGCCGCCGGCAACGGCACTTCGCTGTTGTCACCGCGCTCGTCGAAGACCGCCGGCCGCAAAAAGTCCAACGGCAGATCGAGTTGCTGGCAACCTGCCAGTGCTTGCCGCCAAAAGGCCAATTCGTCCGCCCGGCGCTGCACATTTTCCGGCGCTTGTTGCCAGCACGCATAGTCGAGGTATTGCAACGCCGGCTCTGTCGCCTCACGCCACGTCCCGCGATAGCGCGCGTCCAATTCCTGCAACAGCACCTCAAGCGACCAGCCGTCAAAGACGATGTGATGGAACACCAACAGGCAAACGGTCGTTTCCCGCTCCGCCGCATCGCGGTAACGGTAGCGCGTGGCGCGCAGCGGCAGCTCGCGCGTCAAATCCATCGGCTGGCTGCAGGCTTGCGCCAGCGCAGCGTCAAATTCATCGGCACTCAGCGTCAGCAAAGGTACCGGCAGCACGGTGTCGCTGACCCACTGACTGGCTTCGCCCCGGTCATTCTGGCGGATCAGGCTGCGCAAGATCTGGTGGCGCTCGACGATCGCCTGCAGACACGCCGCAAAGCGTTCGTCATCGACATCCGGCGGCAGCCGCAGCAGCACCGGCGACAGATAATGCGTGGCATTCACCGACAGTTGCTGAACAAACCACAGCCGCGACTGCTGAAGCGACAGCGGCGCCTCCCGCAGCCCGCCGGAGAGGATCGGCAGCTCATCCGGCGGCGCCTGCCGTTGGGCGGCGATGTGCTCGCTCAATGCGGCCACCGTCGGATGCTGATTCAACGTCAGTACCGAGATCTTTGCCCCCGGCAGTTTATTCACTTCGTGGCACAGCCTGATGGCCATAATGGAGTTGCCGCCGAGGCGGAAGAAGTTGTCCTCCACGCCAACATCGCCCCCCAGCAGCCGGTTGAACAGCGCCGACAGACGGGTCTCCAGCGGCGTGCCCGGCCGGCGAAACGCCGTTTGCGGCTCGACCGGCAGCGGTTCCGGCAATGCCCGGTAATCGACCTTGCGGCTCACCGTCAGCGGCAGCGCCGCCAGCGCCCGCATCGCCGAAGGCAACATGTAGTGCGGCAGCTGCGCCGCCAGGCGTTGCAAGATGTCGCCGGCCTCCGGCTCCGCGCCAGCTTGCGGCACATACCAGGCCGCCAGCTGGTCCGTAGTGCCGGGACGCAGACTCACCACCGCCTCGGCCACCTCAGGCAGCGCACGCAGCTGCATTTCTATTTCGCCCAATTCGATGCGATAGCCGTTGATCTTGATTTGCTGATCGTGCCGCCCGAGGTACTCCAGACCGCCGTCGGCCAAGCGCCGCACTCTGTCACCGGTGCGATACAGGCGCCGGTACGGTTCCCGCAGTTCAAATGGGTTGGCGACGAACGTGGACGCCGTCAGCGCCGGCAGGTTCAGGTATCCCCGCGCCAACCCCACGCCGGCCAGGCACAGCTCGCCTTCTACGCCCAACGGTAACAAATTATCTTTCTCGTCAATCACATAACAACGCATATTGGCGATAGCGTGGCCGATATTGCGCGCGCCGTTGCGGCGATAGATATTCAGGCTGGCGCTGACCGAGGCTTCGGTCGGGCCATACATGTTGGCGACCTGCATGCCGCTGGCCAGGTAATGGTCGAGCGCTTCCTGCGCGGTCGCCTCACCGCCGGTCGCGAGATAGCGCACCGAAGCCGGAAGTTCAGGCAAGGTGCCAAGCAGCGCCGGCGGCAGGAAGCAGGCCTCGATGCCCCAGACCGCCATCTGTTCGCACAACTGCGCCGGATCCCGCCGCTGCGCTTCGCTCGCGATGAACAGCCGGTAGCCGTTGTCCAGGGCCACGAACACTTCGAAGACGTGCGCGTCAAACGCCAGCGACGCGAACTGCAGGCAGTTGAGCGCATCCGGCTCATTGCACAACAAACGCTGCGTGTGGCCCCGCACCATATTGGCCGCGCCCCGGTGTTCGCACAGCGTGCCTTTTGGCCGCCCGGAAGTGCCGGAGGTGTAAATCACGTAGGCCAACTGCCGGGCGTCCACACTCGGCAAGGCTGCGGCATCCGCGTCGGCGAGCGGTTCATCTGCCGACAGGCAAAGGGTGCCCGGCGCCAATCGCTGCGCCGCAGCCTGCAACGCGTTTTCGGTCAAGACGATCGGGCTGTTGACCTCTTGCAGGATATAATCCAGCCGCTGCGCCGGCGCGGCGGGATCCAGCGGCACATAGGCACCGCCCGCCTTCATGATGGCCAGCATCGCCACCACCGCCTCCGCGCTGCGCTGCAGATACAGCGGGATCAGCGTCTCCGGCGGCATGGCCACGCCGCACAGCCGTTGATACTCCGCCCGCAGCCGCAGCGCCAGACGATCGCTGCGCTGCGCCAGCTGGCGGTAGCTGAGCGATCCTTTGGCATCGGTCACGGCGATGCGCTCCGGGTGACGGCGCGCCTGTCTGGCCACGCCCTCGAGCAGCGTCGCTTCCGCATCGGCCGTTGCCGGCCCGCTCTCCCAGCCGTCGCGGCAGCGTAAAACCTGCTGCGCCGTCAGCTGTGGCCAAGCGGCAATCGGCGCGTCCGGTTCGGTTAACGCGCGCTGCAACAGCCAGAGATACTGCTCCGCCATCTCCGTCATTTGGGTCGCGTCGAACAGATCGGGGCGGTAGCGCAGGCGAAACTCAAAGGCCTGCTCGGTAGGCTGATACTCCAGCAGCAGTTCCGAACCGGCCAAATCGACGTTGAAGCGATGATTGACGCCGATGCAACAACCGTCGAGCGCCAGCGGCGCATCTTTCAGGTAAGCCTGGGTAAAGTTGACGTTCAGCTGACGCACCGGGCTGAGGCTCAGCATGTCATAAACCGGCAACTGGCTGTGCCGCAGCTTGCCTGCCGCCTTGAGCGCTTTGCTGTAGGCCAGCGTCGCGCGGTACAGCTGATTGAACGTGGCCCCCGGGGCGAGGGTCAAGGGGAACACGGCGGTATTGACCTGTGCGCCGAAGAACAGCGCCTCGCCGCCCTCCGGCGCGACGGGATAACCGATATGCACCGTTTCCTGCGCGGATTGCCGGGCGATCAGCAACGCCCACAGCGTTTTGAATATCAGGAAAGGATTGGCATACCTGACGCCGGATTTCAGCGCCTGCCACTCGGCGAACGGTAACCTAAAGCGCACTTCACCGGCGCCAGGCGCTTCGGGGGCTGCGCCGGGAAGATAAGGCAACGCCACGCGCGGAGCGCATTCAGCCAGCAGGCTGCCCCAGAATGACGCAGAGCCGAACTCGTGCTTCAACGTCGCGACATCCGCCTCATAACGCTCGTACAATGTGCAGATGTCCGTTTCATCCGCCTGCGGCGGCGCCACCGCCGCGCCGCGATTGTAATAGGCGGAAACGGCGCTGTAGAACTCCTGCCCCGACAGGCCGTCGATCAGGATGTGATGAACGACAATGATCAGGTTATAGCGCTGAGGGGCCAGCTCAATCAGGTAGAAGCGGCACAGCGGCCCTTCCCGGAGATCGAACGGCGTGTTGATTAACTTACCGATATCACAATCGGCATCGAGCGTTTCCAACGCAATTTTTTTCGCCGTCTTTACCCAGCGCAGTGGCGAGGAACTGTCATCCAAAACGTGGTGAAACAGAATATAGTCCCGGCAAACCCCGTCGATCGCCGCGCGCAATCGTCCGACGTCCAGCTCTCCCTCAATCGTCTGATCCAGCACCAGGTTGTACTCGCAGGAGTGTGGATTGAGCACGTACTCATTCCAAAACGTGTGGGTATAAGGTGAAGCGATGAGCACGTTCATAAAGCAATTCCCTTTTAATATATTCCAAAAATATATCAACCACTACTTATGCATTAAATAAATAGCGTGGCCGTTATGCGATTGAGCTGTTAGCTGAAAAACTAAAAACATAAGTGCGAATATTATTTTATTTTTATAAAAAATAAAGCCACAAAAATACAAATAAATAAACATCATAAAAAACAATTAATTAGGATTGATTTTGATTTTCCATCAATGGATTAACCACATTGCATTCATTAATAAAATAAATGAAACAAACAAATTAAAAAAACAAATAGGATTATATTTAAGATAAGTGAGGGTAATTTAAAAACGCCCGGCAAATCACTATTGAATAGAGAATTTTCTTAATTAAAAACACACCGCTTTCTGCTGCGCTATTCCAAAGCGCACGATGTCGGAATATCCTATACTCTTTGCAGGATGCAGTTTCCTTCCCATTGAATGCCAGTACAGGGAGTCAAAAATGGCTATTTTCGCCCCTTTGCGGGCAACTCTTTCAGCATTATTGGCAGAATTATCTGATGAATAAAAAACGTCCCGCCTTGACCCCGGCAACCCTGTTATTGCTGCAGCCGATCTGTATCGGCTCGGCCCTGGCGGCGGAGCAAAAAGACAGCGACACCCTGGTGGTGATGGCGCAACCCACCGGATTGACCGAGCTGGGGTCGCCGGTCTCCGTCAGCGTGATCGACGGCGAAACCCTGCGCAACGCCGCGCCGCAGATTAACCTGTCGGAAAACCTCGGCAGCGTGCCGGGCCTGCAGATCCAAAATCGGCAAAACTATGCGCAGGATCTGCAGATGTCGATACGCGGGTTCGGCAGCCGTTCGATGTTCGGCGTGCGCGGGGTGCGCATGTACGTCGACGGCATTCCCGCCACCATGCCCGACGGCCAGGGGCAAACCTCCAATATCGACATCAATTCCGTCGAACGCATCGAGGTGCTGCGCGGCCCTTATTCCGCGCTGTACGGCAACGCCTCGGGCGGGGTTATCAATGTTGATACGATAACCGGCACCCAGCCGCCGACGCTGGAAGCCGGCGGCTATTTCGGCAGCGACAACACCTGGCGCTACGGGGTGAAAGCGACCGGCGCCACCGGCGACGGTACCCAGGCCGGCGACGTCAACTACGCCATCTCCGGCACCCGCTTTACCACCCAGGGCTACCGCGATCACAGCGCCGCGCGGAAAAACCTCGGCAACGGCAAGCTCGGCGTGCGGCTGGACGACGTCAGCACCCTGACGCTGATGTTCAACAGCGTCTCGATTGACGCCGGCGATCCGGGCGGCCTGACCGAGGCGGAATGGAAGGCCAACCCGCGCCAGGCGCCGCGCGCGGATCAATACAACACCCGCAAATCGCTCGACCAGACCCAGGCCGGCCTGCGCTATCAACGCCAGATGAGCGAGCGCGATGAACTGACCCTGACCGCCTACCACGGCGAGCGCCACACCACGCAATACCAATCAATCCCGATGGGGCCGCAGCTCAACCCCACCCACGCCGGCGGGGTGATCGTGCTGGAAAGAAAATATCAGGGCATTGACACTCGCTGGAAGCATGAGGATACTCTCGCATCGTTACCGGTAACACTGATCGGCGGTCTGGATTATGAAACCATGACCGAACGCCGCCAGGGGTTCGAAAACTTTATTCTGCGAGACGGCACAGTGGACTACGGCGAGAAAGGCGACCAGCGGCGCAACGAGAAGAACCGCATCTGGAACCTGGATCCTTACCTGCAAACCTCCTGGCAACTGACGCCGCACTGGACGCTGGACGCCGGCCTGCGCTACAGCACGGTCAGCTTCGACTCGACCGACTACTACATCACGCCGCGCAACGGCGACGACAGCGGCAGCAAACGCTACCACCAGTGGCTGCCGATGGGCTCGCTCAACTACAAGATCAATCCGGCGTGGAACGTTTATCTCTCCGCCGGCCGCGGCTTTGAAACCCCCACCATCAACGAGCTCTCCTACCGTCCCGACGGCCAGTCAGGCCTCAACATCGGCCTACAGCCTTCCACCAGCGATACCGTCGAACTGGGCAGCAAACTGCGCCTCGGCAACGGCCTGGTGAGCGCGGCCCTGTTCCAGACCGATACCGATAACGAGCTGGTGGTAGCGGAAAGCAGCGGCGGACGCACCAGCTATGCCAACGCCGGCAAAACCCGGCGGCGCGGCCTGGAGCTGGCGCTGGATCAAGAGTTTGCGCTGGACTGGCGCCTGCATATGGCCTGGACGCTGCTGGACGCCACCTACCGCAGCGATATGTGCGGCAAAGCCGTTTGTACCCCGGCCCAGACCATTCCCGCCGGCAATCGCCTGCCGGGCATCGCGCGCAACATGGGCTACGCTTCGCTGGCCTTTGCGCCGCCGGAAGGCTGGCACGCCGGCGCGGAGCTGCGCTACATGAGCGACATTCAGGCCAACGACGCCAACAGCGCGCAGGCCCCCTCTTACACCGTGGCCGGCGTAAACGCCGGCTATCGCTTTACCTGGAACCGCTGGGCGCTGGACGTGTTCAGCCGGGTAGATAACGTGTTCGATCGCCGTTACGTCGGTTCGGTGATCGTCAACGAAGGCAACGGCCGCTATTTCGAGCCGGCGCCGGGTCGCAACTGGGGTGGCGGCGCCACCTTGTCTTACCGCTTTGAATAAGGCAAAGCACCTTAAGGTTAAAAGACGGGATGGGTTTTACGTCACCCTAGCGGCTTCCCGCTGAAATATTAGGGAGAAACCGCGTGTTTTTTCCGATTTGGCTTAATCTCTAAATCGGGGACTTTCATTTTTGGTAAGGGTATTGCTATGCAAAATAAAGCGTCACTATCGCCGCTTATCGTCATAACGGCGCTGTTTGCCGCCCTGAGCGGGCTTTATCTGCTCGGCGGCGGCATTTGGCTGGCCAAGTTGGGCGGTTCGCTGTATTACATCATCGCCGGGCTGGTGCTGCTGGCGACCTCTTGGCTGCTGTTCCGCCGCCGCGCCACCGCGCTGCTGCTGTACGCCGTGTTCCTGTTGGGCACCACCGTTTGGGCCCTGTGGGAAGTCGGCCCGGACTTCTGGGCGTTGACGCCGCGTCTGGACGTCACCTTCTTCTTCGGCCTGTGGCTGGTGCTGCCGTTTATCTACCGTAAGCTGGTGGCCAACGGCAAGTTCGCCTACGGTGCGCTGAGCGCCGCGCTGGTCATCACCGTCATTGCGCTGGCCTATGCCGTGTTCAACGATCCGCAAGAGATCAACGGCACCCTCGACGCCGCGCAGGTGCAGCCTAAAGACACCACCGGCGCCGACTGGCCGGCCTATGGCCGCACCCAAGAAGGCACCCGTTACTCGCCGCTGAGCCAGATCAACGACAAAAACGTTGGCCAACTGCAAGAGGTTTGGCGTTTCCAGACCGGCGATCTGAAGACCGCCAACGATCCGGGTGAGATCACCAACGAAGTCACGCCGATCAAGATCCGCGATACCCTTTACATGTGTACGCCGCACCAGAAGCTGTTTGCGCTGGATGCCGCCACCGGTAAAGAAAAATGGAAGTTTGATCCGCAGCTGAAGTACAACCCGACCTTCCAGCACATCACCTGCCGTGGCGTGTCTTACCACGAAACCGCTGCCGCCGCAGACGCTGCCGGCAACGCCGCACCGGCGATGTGCGCACGCCGTATCATTCTGCCGGTCAACGACGGCCGCCTGTTCGCGCTGGACGCCGAAACCGGCAAACCGTGCCCGGACTTCGCCAACAACGGCGAACTGAACCTGCAGAGCAACATGCCGTATGCGACGCCGGGCCACTACGAGCCGACTTCGCCGCCGGTGATCACCGATAAAGTGATCGTCGTCGCCGGCGCCGTGACCGACAACTACTCCACCCGCGAGCCTTCCGGCGTGATCCGCGGCTTCGACGTCAACAGCGGCAAGCTGCTGTGGGCCTTCGATCCGGGCGCGAAAGATCCGAACGCCATCCCGGCGGACGAGCATCACTTCGTGCCGAACTCGCCGAACTCCTGGGCACCGGCCGCTTATGACGCCAAGCTGGATATCGTCTATCTGCCGATGGGCGTCGCCACGCCGGACATCTGGGGCGGCAACCGCACCCCGGAAATGGAGCGCTACGCCAGCGGCCTGTTGGCGCTGAACGCCTCCACCGGCAAGCTGGCCTGGTTCTATCAGACGGTCCACCATGACCTGTGGGACATGGACGTGCCGGCGCAGCCGACCCTGGCGGACATTACCGACAAGAGCGGTAAAAAAGTGCCGGTCATCTATGTGCCGACCAAAACCGGCAACATCTTCGTGCTGAACCGCACCAACGGCGAACTGGTGGTGCCGGCGCCGGAGAAACCGGTACCGCAGGGGCCGGCCAAAGGCGATCGCCTGTCACCGACCCAGCCGTTCTCCGAGCTGACCTTCCGCCCTGAGAAGAAACTGACCGGTGCAGACATGTGGGGCGCGACCATCTATGACCAGCTGGTCTGCCGCGTGATGTTCCACAGCCTGCGTTATGAAGGCACCTTCACCCCGCCTTCCGAGCAGGGCACGCTGGTGTTCCCGGGTAACCTCGGCATGTTCGAGTGGGGCGGCCTGGCCGTCGATACCGATCGCGAAATCGCCATCGCCAACCCAATCGCGCTGCCGTTCGTCTCCAAACTGATCCCACGCGGCCCAGGCAACCCGATTGAGCCGCCGGAAGGCGACAAGGGCGGCAGCGGTACCGAAACCGGTATCCAGCCGCAGTATGGCGTGCCGTTCGGCGTCACGCTGAATCCGTTCCTGTCACCGTTCGGCCTGCCGTGCAAACAGCCGGCCTGGGGTTACATTTCCGCCGTTGATCTGAAAACCAACGACATCGTGTGGAAAAAACGCATCGGCACCGTGCGCGACAGCTCCCCGCTGCCACTGCCGTTCAAAATGGGCATGCCGATGCTGGGCGGCCCGGTGACCACCGCCGGTAACGTGTTCTTCATCGGCGCCACCGCAGACAACTACCTGCGCGCCTTCAGCGTGACCAACGGTGAGAAACTGTGGGAAGCGCGCTTGCCGGCCGGCGGCCAGGCGACGCCGATGACCTATGAGGTCAACGGTAAGCAGTACGTCCTGATCTACGCCGGCGGCCACGGTTCCTTCGGCACCAAGCTGGGCGACTATGTGGTCGCTTACGCGCTGCCCGATCAGAAGTAACCGCCACCGGTAATACCCTGCAAAGCACGCCGCAAGGCGTGCTTTTTCTTTTTACGCCCCGCCTGATGCGCCGCCCGCAATACCCTTAATTTTTTCATTTTCATTATTGATAATAATTATCATTCGCAATATTATGAGTACGTGGCCCCGGCAGTGGCCCGCAATCCTTCTCCACCTTAATGGGCAATATGGCAGTCGGCCGCCTGCGGGCGGCCCTATTCGGAGGCGCATGGTCGACCACACGCAAAGACACCAAAAGAAGATCCTGCAAGCGGCGGTGAAGACGCGGCGCGCCGGCCTGCCGTTCGAGCCGGCTCACCCCGTCCATTCGCCCTTTGTCGGGCTTCCCCATCAAACAGAGGCCGTGCTGGTGCACCTGATCGGCCAAGATGACCCACAGGAGCCGCCGGAATGAATGTGCAGCCTTTTACCGCCATGCTGATGTTTGCCTACGTGCTACTGATGGTGCCGCTGCTCTACGTCATCGACAGCCGTCTGAGCGCCGGCAAGCTGGTGCGCAAAGCCACGCAAAACGTCATCATCATCGCGTTGACGCTGTTGTTCTTCAGCGCGATGACCCTGCTGTATTGACGCCGCAGCGGCTCAGGCGTAGGTCTGGCGCCTGAGCCGCGCCGTCACCCTCGCGGCCGCTCTACGGTTTTCAACCCGCCCATTCGCAGCCAGTGGTAGAGATCCGCGTTGCGTTTGAAACCCAGTTTTCTCATCGCCGCCTGTTTGTGGTTGCTGACGGTTTTCACGCTCAGGTGCAGGTTGCGCGCAATGGTGGTCTGCGGTAATTCACAGGCCAGATAGCGCATCACGTCCTGCTCACGGCGGGTAATGCGCTGCCGTTCGCACCAATGGCAGCGGTGCGCTGCCCCACTTTGCGCCCGTGCCGCCAGCGCCAGGTCCAGCTGTCTGACTACGCTGTCCGGCGAGTCATTGCGGAAGATCACCCCCGTTTCGCTGATGCAGCGCGGCTTATCGCGCCAGCGAATATCGCCCGGCTCACGCAGCGCAAAGTTGATCGGTCGGCAGCCGCTCACTGAACGCAGGCAGAAACGCGCCTGCCAGTCTCGCTCCACGGACTGGAACACCATATCCGCCCGATGCGCCTGTGCGGCGTCCAGCAGCTGAACCCGCATGCCACGGCGCGAGAAATACGCCAGCAGCAGCCGCTGCAATCCTTCAATAAAGAAACGGTCATTATCGATAAACGCCAGAGTGATGGTGCTTTCCATCGGCACGCTCCCTTTAAAATAATCCTTTCCGGCCGCCGCCGAGCGTGAGTCATCCCCCCGACGGCGGGCGACTCAACGGCATAACGCGGCATCGCGCCGGCGCGCGGCGGGGGTAATGCGGCTACGGCAGCGCCAGAATGGCGACCGATTGCCCCGAGTAATCGCCGGCCTTGACCGTTCCGGTCACGCCGAGCGTGGAAGTGATCGGCACCGTGACGCCGCGTGTATCAGAAGTGAACTGGTAACCCAGGTTGCCCAGAGCGCCATTGATGCGCAGCGTGCTGTAAACGCCGGAGTTCCCCAGATCCAGGCGGCCATTGCTGCCGACACGGATATACATGACGATGTTCATCTTCTGCGAGCAAACCACGCGCAGGCTGCCACGCGCCGTGTTGCCCACCAGTTCGGTATCCGGCAACACCCCGTGGTTCAGATCGAGCTGTTGCTCATCGATGCCGCACACCCCGACCGGCGGTGGCGCGATGCCGCAAACGCTGCTCGGCATCAATCTCGCACTGGCCCCCTGAACAACGGAAGAGGAACTGGTGGTATAAAACAGCCCGACACACTCCTGAGTGATAGCGTCCCCCACATGAGAAGTCGCGCCGACAATCGGCAACGGATAGATGTTTTGGTAGAAGCGGCTGAGTTCGCCCATCGTCCTCAATTGGGTGATCTGTGGGTAGCGCCCTGAGCCGACGATAGAGGTCGACGGTGTCACCGCCGTACTGCCGCCGGTATTGGCACTGGTGTGGCGGTGGTTGATCCCCACCGCGCACATACTTTGCTGGTAACAGGGATTGGGCGACGAATCGTCCGTATCCCAGCTTTCGAGCACAAATTCATAGGACGCGTTGCTGGGGGAGCCGGTGCTCTTGGTCACGTACGAGTATATTTGCGCCGAGCACAGCCCCGGCAGCAGGCCAAACAGTAAGTACATCCATCTGAAGTGAACACGCTGCATCGCGTCATATCCTTATTCTGTGGTGCCGGAGCCCGGCGCTCATTGGTAATCCAGACTGAAAGTCGCAATGGCGCTGAAAGCGCCGCGACCGATAGCTCGCTTCGCGATCGCTTCCGGTTCGCCGCGCACATAAGCCTGTACGCCGATAACCGTGCTGCCGTTCTGCAACGGGTACTTGCCGCCGGCGCTGTTGAGCGGTAACGGCTGCCCCTGCGGCGTCTCCATGCCGATGGCGATCCCGCGCGCCTGGCTGCTCGCCGCCAGTGCCAGAAGCCCCGGCAGCTGCGCATTCTCCGTGCCTTTGAAGGTGATCGAGACCGTCTTGCCCAGGCTGAGATCGCACTCCGTCAGCCGCAGCTCGAACGGTTGCCCCTGCGTGCGCTGGTTCAGGTACAGGTATTTGTCGACCAGCGTGCCGAAATCCAGCTCGATGTCTTCGTCGCCCGGCTGGATGACGCAAGGCTCCGCCACCAGCGCTCCGTGCATGCGCAGGTTGTCCACCGCGTGCGCCGCGCCGTTCACGCCCAGCGTCAGCAACAGCAGACCGATGGCTCCGTGGCCGCCTGGCCGGCGGCGGGCTTGTATTGTCTTCACGCGCGCCTCCTTGTTCATTGGTAGTCGGCCCGCAGCGTCGCCGCGGCCTCGAATGCGCCTTCCGTCAAAGCTTCGCCCGGTTTGCCGACCGGCACCGCTTCCAGCACCGGCGGTTTGGCGGGATCGACGGGCAGTGCGCTGCCCACTTTGAACGGTTGGGCGTTCTGGTAAATGCGGATCCCCAGAGCGCGCCGATTGGTTTGCACCGCCGCTTCGTCGAACGTCGCGGCGGTGCCGGTCAGGCTCAGCAACATGTCCCATTTGCCGATCCCCGGTTCGCAGCGAATGCGGTAGCCGATGGTTTGTCGGTAGTTCACGCCATCAACCTTGTTGATGCCGACGCGATCGCCGAAGTCCACGTCGATGATCCCGTCGTCGTTAAGGGTGCAGGGCGGCGGCGCGATCAGCGTGCCGCGAAACTGCATGTCGACCGTTTTTTCCGCCCAGGCGAAAGGGCACGCCATCGCGGCGCACAGCAGCACGCTCGCCGTAAAACGTTGTTTCATGCTCTCGCTCCCGCGTTACTGGTAATCCACCTTCATGGTGGCGCCGGCGGTGAACTCGCCCGCCGTCAGCCTGGCGGAAGCCGATTTCACCGGCACCGCCTCAAGCGTCGGCGCGGCCGGATAGGTAAAGCTCAGCCATTGATTGACCGGCCAGCGGCGGCCGCCGTTCAGCAGCGCAATACCTAGCCCGTCCTTGCTGGTGCGCAGCAGCTGGCCGTCGAAACCGCTCGCCGCCCCCTGCACCTGCAGCTTGAGCCCGTTGCTGCTCTGCCCGCTGCACGTCAGCGTGTAATTCACCGCCCGCCGATAATTGGCGCCGTCGATGCGGGTGGTCATCACCTCATCGCCAAAGTCCACCTCAATCGGGCGCCCGCCGTTGATGATGCAGGGGGGCGAAAGCACGGTGACCCGCACGTTCACCGTGGTCGCCTGCGCCGGCAGTTGGCCCAGCGCCAGTATCCCCGCCAGCCAGAACGCTGCCCGGCAACGCGTTATCTTCTGTGCCATCGCCTCGCCTCAGTCATAACTCAGCCTAAAATCCACCGTCGCCCGATACGCGCCGGCCATCAGCGGCGCCGCGGTTCGCTCCGGCGTCACGCTGTAGCTCAATGCATCTTGCCCCGGCGTCAACAGCAGCGGTTGCCCGCGGCTGCCCAGACGAACGTCGCGGCCGCGGCCGTCCAGCAGGCGCAGCCCCAGCCCGGAGGTACCCTGCGCTTTCACCAGCTGCGGGTTGTCGCTGTCCGCCGTCGAGCCGAAGCTGACCGTCACCGCCGGCTGATTCAGCGCCCAGGTCAACGCGCCGGTGCGCGCATCACGCTGGCCGCCCGGGGTGCGCAGACAATCCTGCAAGCGCAGCTCGAACGCCACCGGCTGCCCGCGATCGCCGACCTGCCGCAACCGTGCGGTGCCGGTCTCACCCAGCCAGATGTCCTGCCGCGCGCTGGTCATCTCCAACCGGCAGGCGCTCTCCGTCAGCGCGCCATACACCTGCAGCACGCCATTGGCGCCCTCTACCTGCCAGTTGTCCACCTCGTCGGCCTGCGCTGGCGGCATCGCTATCACGCCCAGACTGAGCGCCAGCAGCAACGCGCCTGCGCCGATTTTTTTCCGTTCTCGTTTCATCCTTTACCCCTGAATGGCTCACAGCGCGGGTTATGAAGCCGTCCGTTTCTCCGGCACCACCTTGCAGCTCGTGCCGCTGCAGTTGAAGATCAGCTGCGGCCGGCCGCCGTAATCGTTGATGTAGGTCAGCACCGGGCTGCCGCCCAGCGCCGCAGCGCCGACGGTCAGGCTCGCCTGGCTTTTCGGCGCGATCATGAAAGGCTCAAACCCCTTCACGCCCTCGCCGCCCTTTTTGCTGCCCGCATCGACGATGGTGATGTAGTACGGCGTCGGGTTATTGACCTGGTAGCGCTCTCCTTGCCGTGTCAGCGTCAACTGCTCCTGCCACGGCGTCGCCATGTCGGTACGGCTCGGCACGATAGCCGCCGGGCGGTAGAACAGCTTGATGCGCGTCTGCAGCGCGATCTGCAGCGTATTGGGCTTGTTGCTCTTCGGCGGGATCTCGCGCAGGTTGAAGTAGTACAGCGTCTCGCGGTCCTGCGGCAGCTGTTTGGCCGCCGGCAGCGCCTGGATCTTGATCTGGCTCGGTTTGCCCGGCTCGATGCGCTGCACCGGCGGCAACACCACCAGCGGGCTCTGGATCTTGTTGCCCTGCTCGTCCTCCAGCCAGCCCTGCGCCAGGTACGGCAGCTGTTTGTTCTGGTTGCTGAGATTGAGGCTGACCGAGTTCTGGCCGCCGTCGAAGATCACCCGGGTGCGGTCGAGCGCGATCGCCGCCTGCGCGTGCTGCGACACCGTGGCGCCCAGCAGCACGAGCGCCGCCGTGGTTTTCAGAGAAAAAGTTTGCATGTTGTCGATAACTCCAAATTCAGGATGATGAATTTATTCAACCGGCTCCGCCGGCGCCGCGGCGATCGGCCGGCAAGGCAGCAGCAGCGTACGCGTGAGCATGTCGGCCGGCAGCGTGGCAGGCAGCTGCACCTGACACTGCGCCGCGCCGCTCCAGTGAAGCGTCATGATCTCGCCGGCGTTGATGCCGCTCAGGTAGACGCTGCCGCCGTCGTTGACGATGCCGGTTTCTTGTTTACGGGCGTTCAGCACCGTGGCGCCGAACGGCGGCGTGCTGCCGTCCGCCAGTTTGACGATCGCCATTGCCTTCTCGCCGGCGATGACGTCAAACTGACGGTAGCCGATCGCGCCTTCGGTCAGGGTGGCCTGTACCACCGAGCGGGTGGCTTCGGCGTTGTCGCCCAGCTTGTCCAGATCGATGCTGGCCTTGTTGCGGTAGTAGCTGTTGACGTCCGCCACCACCGCCTTGCCGAAGCGGTTGGTGCTGACGGTGCTGCCGTAGCCGCGCACCGGCACCCCGGCCACGCCGTTGGTGTCCAGCAGCAGGCGCGTGCCGCCAATCATGCCGACGCGGTGCAACGCGCCGCCTTCCGGCGTCAGCGTCATGCCGCCCTGCGCGGACAGCCCCACGGCGCTGTAGCGTCCTTCCTGATAGCTGGCGTTGGCGCTCAGGCGCGCCGCATCGCCCTCGTGGTTGTAGTAGCCGCTCAGGTTGGCGCCGCGGCGCGAGCTGCCGGCACTCAGCTGATAGTTGTTGTGCTCATCGACTCGCTGGTAGTACCCCACCCGGTTCGTGTTGTCGTTGCGGTTCACCGTGCTGTTGTAGCTGAGCGTGGCGCCGTTGCCCCACGGCATCGACAGCGACAGGTACACGCCGTCGTCGTTGGTTTCGTTGTAGCGGTTGCGGTAGGCCGACAGCGACAGATTCAGGTTTTTTATCTCGCCGAGATCGAAATAGCGCGACAGCGTCAGGTTGTAACGATCGTTGGACGGACGATCCCAATAGGTCTGGTGGCTGTAGTTGAGATAGCTGCTCAGCCCCCAGTCGCGGAACTGCTTGTTGAAGGTGATGGTGTACATCTCCTTGTTGTTGCCGACCCGGCTGCCGTAATAGCGCGCATCGAGGTATTCGCCCATGCTCATGAAGTCCTCCTCCGAGAAGCGATAGCCTGCGAAGGTGACCTGACTGTCCAGCTCGTCGAAGGTTTTCGAATAACTCACGCGATAAGAGCCGCCGCTCAGCGTCTCATCCCGCTGCGGCAACCGCGCCCGCGACTGGGTGGCGTCGAACGACAGCGCGCCGAACATCATCAGATCGCGGCCTATCCCCAGCGACAGCGCGTTATAGTCGCCGCCCAGCAGCGCCCCGCCATACAGCGACCACCCGTTGCTGACGCCCCAGGAGAACTCGCCGGTGCCGAACAGCGGCCCGCGCGAATGGTGTTGCCAGTCCGAAGGTTTGCCGGCGGCCAGCTTGAAGCGCCACGAGCCGGGGCGCGTCAGGTACGGAATACTGGCGGTGTTGACCTTGAACGCCTGCACGCTGCCATCCTGTTCCTCCACCCGCACGTCCAGCTCGCCGCTGATGGCGTCGTTGATGTCCTGAATGCGAAACGGCCCCGCCGCCACCTGAGTTTCATAGATCACCCGCCCCTGCTGGCTGATCGTCACCTTGGCGTTGGTCTTGGCGACCCCGACCACCTCAGGCGCATAGCCGCGCAGGTTAGGCGGCAGCATGTTGTCATCCGACACCAGGCTCACGCCGGAGAAGCGGAAGCTGTCGAAAATGCCCGAATCCAGATAATCCTCACCCAACGTCAGGCGCGAGCGCAGCGCGGAAACGGCCCTATAGGCGTAGTAACGGCTCCAGTCCAACCGTTTGTCGGTCGATTGCCCGCTGCCGGTCTGATGGTTCACCTGCCCCTGCCAGTCGGCGCGCAGGCGCCAGGCGCCGAGGTTGGCGCCGGCGGTGCCGTTGCCGCTGACGCTGTACCCCCGCGTGCCGCCCTGCTGCTGCTGCCGGCTCTGGGCGTTGACGTTGTAATCGAACAGCAGGCCCGGAATGCCTTCATCCCAACGCGACGGCGGATCCCAGTCTTCCGAGCTGTATTCCAGGTAGGCCTGCGGCACGCTTAAATACAGCGCACCCGTCGCCAGATCGCCGCGCGACACCATCCCTTTCAGGCTGGACTCATCCAGACACTCTCCCTGATGCCACCAGGTGAGCGTTTGCATCGCCGCCGATTTCAGCCCCAGCTGATCGACCAGCGCTTTGCCGACGCAGGCGCGGCTGCCGTCAGGTTCGTTGTCCGGCGGATAAAAAGGGATTTTCTGCTCGGGTAACTCGCTTTTATTGAGATGAACCACCATGCTGTAACTTCCCGGCATAATGTATCCACTGCGGGAAAATTGGCTTAGGTCGATATTTTTGCGATCGTTCACGTCCAAAATGTCGGCATTAAACTGAATACCGTCTTCGGCATATACCCACGTTGATGAACTTCCCAGCGCCAGCGTGATACATAACCCCAGCACCTGAAAACGAAATAGCTTCCCAGCAGGCGACAACATCATATCCCTAACCTTATATCGTATAATTCTGGCGTTGCGGCTCGCCGCAATCGCAGCGCTCAGTAATAATCCAGCTTAAAACGCACGGCGGAAAAATAATTCCCTGCACGCATCGGTTGATTATTGGCAACCAGCTTTATGGAATAATTAAGCGACATGCTGCCTGGCGTTATATCGCCAAGCGGCAACGGCCGACCTGGCGCGGCAATATTCCCCAGGCCATCGGATATTTGCAGCGCGATGCCTTTCGCTTCGCCGTGCACGCCGAATAAATCGCCCTCGGCATCACCGTCGAAAACCACCTGAAACTGCCGCCAGTCCGGTAAATTCGGCTTCGGGCGCTCAAGCGTGCAGTTGATTAATTCAATGGTGAAGGCATGTGTATTGCCCAAACCGTCACGCATCATATTTCCCGTCGGCATTACGGCCATATCGATAGTCTGTTCGCGGCTGCCGGCGGCGATCGCGCAAGCGGTATCAATAATGGCTCCTTGCATATTTACGCGCCCCCAGCCTTGAGAGCTGGGCGCCGCCGACACGGCCGGGCTCATCAGCGTGGCCATCAATATGCAAGGAGACACTAAAGGGTGAATAAATCGGCGCACTGAACCTCCTGACAACTGCCCTTCCATCTTGGAAAAATGCATGCGGGGAACCCCCGCATGCAAAAAGTCACGCCAATGGCGCAGGCTTACTGGTAAGCCAGCTTGAAGTCGGCTACGGCGGTGAAATCACCTGGAACCACGCTGGCGGAAGCGCCGTCGCCCTGCAGGTAAGCCGCAAAGCGCAGCGTGTTGGTACCGGCACCCAGGTTATGCGGAGCCGTGGCGGTGCCCAGCTTGATCGGATTGCTGGCGGTGTCGGTGATGGCGATGCTGGCGCCGCTGGCGGTGCCGACGATGCCCAGCAGATCCTTGTTGGCGGCAGAGGCTTTGCCTTCGAAGGTGGTCGTGACGGTTTTCAGCGTCGAGTTGTCGCACTGTTCCAGTTTGATATCGAACTGGCGTGGCGCCGATTTGCCGCCATTTTTCAACGCAACGTTGGAAACCTGGCCCATATCCACGGTCTGGTCCACGGTCTCAGGAGAAATGGAGCAAGGCGCATCAATAATGGAACCGGTAAACGTCACTTTGCCATGCCCCTGATCGCCGGCATGCGCCAGAGAAGAAACGCCAAACGCCAGAGCCGCTGCCAGCATGATTTTGTTCAGTTTCATAATTCACTTATTCCTTTAATTTATGTAAAAAGCGCAGGATCGCTCCCGTTCCTTTAACAGTTATTTATATAATCCAGAATGAAAACGGTATTATCCGCAGACAAAGCAAACCCTCACGATAATTAAATCGCGTATTTTATTTCATCATTACCCATTTTAGGTATTCAGCAAAACTCACGCTGACGAGAAAGAAAAAAATCAAATCTTTAAATTTCCACAAAATTTACTACCCATCATGAAAATTACACTAAGATTTAACTTATTCGCTTGTCTTGGCCCGAATATTGTTACAAAAACCGCGACAATTTGAAAAGTCATTTCCGGCAAAAGCAATAAATACGAGATATAAGCCCAAAAACCACAGGGCAAATATATTTTTGCGAAACAACAGATCGTAAAATTAACAACGTCAGTCAATTATCTCGTAAAATATATATCACGCGACATTATTGATCGCCTTTTTTCTATTTGCGTTATAATGATCCGGAAAAGGAAAGGGAGGCTTATCAATTCGGTCCGGTAAAAACCGGCACCGGGCAGTAAATAATGGAGAAAAGATATGAATTACAGCCATTACATACAGCAGGCTGAGCATTTAGCCACCCCGTTACCCCTTCTGATCGGTGAGTGCCGCGGGATTATCGCAACGGAAATATCGGGTTCAGGCAGGCGTTCGCGACCGGTTCAAGAAGGGTATTGCCGGAACAGAGCATTATTGTCCGGGAGACGCTTACCGTTATATCAAAACTCGGCTAAGGCTTAAGGGAGGCTGACATGATAAAACGCACGCCAAAACAACAAGAATTACAAAACCTGCAGCAGCATTTATTAACCACGCTGCACCGCCTCTGCCCTGTGGCCAACGGTGCGGCCCCCCCGCCCCCCGGCGAGTGGCCCACCACTCGCCAACTGGCCGAGTCTAACGACATCACCATCTATCAGGCGCGCAACCTGCTGTTGAATCTGGCCGGCAGGGGCAAAGTGTTGGTCACGCCGGGGCCGGTCAATAAGTCGTTGCGCTGGTACCCTTCCCTCTGAACGCGCTTTTCCTGCCGGTGTCCCCCAGGCTACCGGCAGGCTTCGCACGGACGAGACTATCCGGCGTCCGTGCGCCTGACCCGCGGATATTTCCACAGCCAGCGCCCGCTGACCATGCGCCAGTAAAACAAAGCGCCGCGCACCGCCCAATCGAGAAACATCCCCAGCCAGACGCCCACCACGCCCATGCCCAGTTCAATGCCCAGCACATAGCCGGCCACCACGCGGCAGCCCCACATGCCCAGCATCGTCACCCACATGGCGAAGCGGGCGTCGCGCGCGCCTTTCAGCCCGGCGGGCAACACCCAGGAAGCGGCCCAGATCGGCATAAAGGCGGCGTTGAGCCAGATGAGGGTTTTCACTACCGTTTTTACGTCATCCTGCGAGGTATAGAACGCGGCAAAGACGCCGGCCAGCGGCGCCGTGCCCCAGGCGATGGCGGTCAGCCCGAGGGTCGACAGCCAGAAAATATGGCGCAGCTGCCGCTCCGCCTGGCCGATCTCGCCTTTACCGAGCCGCCGCCCCACGATGATGGTCGAGGCAGAGCCCAGCGCGTTGCCCGGCAAGTTGATCAGCGAAGCGATAGAAAAAGCGATGAAGTTGCCGGCGATCACGTTGGTGCCCATGCCGGCGACGAACATCTGCGTCAGCAGCTTGCCGCCGTTGAACAGCACCGATTCGACGCTGGCGGGAATGCCGATCCCCAGCACTTCCCACAGGATGCTCATCTTCAGCGGCGTGAAATAGCTTTTCAGCGTGATGTGCAGCGCCGGGTTAAAACCGATCGCCAGCACATAGAGAATGGCGATGGCACCGATATAGCGGGAAATCGTCAGCCCCAGCCCGGCGCCGACGAAGCCCAGCCCGTGCCAGCCGAGCATGCCGTAAATCAGAATGCTGCTGATGATGATATTGAGGATATTCATGCCGCCGTTGATCAGCAGCGGGATCTTGGTGTTGCCCGCGCCGCGCAATGCGCCGCTGCCAATCAGCGCAATCGCCGCCGCCGGGTAGCTCCACACCGTGGTCTGCAGGTAAGAGAGCGCCAGCGCCTTCACCTCCGGCGAGGCCGCCCCGGCGATCACATCGATGATCGGTTCGCCCGCCAGATGAATGCCTGCCGCCAACAGCAGCGCCACGCCGGTCATCAAGACCAGGGACTGACGCGCCGCCGCGCGCGCGCGCCGACGATCGCGCTTGCCGAGGCTGAAGGCCACCACCACGGTGGTGCCGAGATCCACCGCGGCGAAAAAGGCGATGATCACCATGTTGAAGCTGTCCGCCAGCCCCACCCCGGCCATCGCCTCTTTACCAAGCCAGCTCACCAGAAAGGTGCTCAGCACCCCCATCAACAGAACGCAGGCGTTCTCCAGAAAAATGGGCACCGCCAGCGGCGTGATTTCGCGCCAGAACAGCACGCGGTAGCTTTTCCGTTTGGCGTACCAGGGCGTATTTTCCACGCGCTGACGCAGGGCGGCATACAGGTTCAAGGTGGGCTCGATGGATAAAAGTGAAACATCATTTCAAATGATGAGCGATAAATCGTTATCCTGCAAAGAATTTTTGGGCGCCCGCGACGAGCGCCCGAAAGGCACACCGTCGCGCTACTCCATGTAGTCTTCCTGATCGGCCTGCGCCGCCGCGATAAAGCGTGCGGTGCTGCGGCTGAGCGTGGTGCATTTGTCCGTCAGCAGCTGATTGTCCTGCTGCAGAGTCAGGTAGCGCGCCTGGGTGAGCGCCGGCAGCTGCCGATACCCTGCCGCCTGCGTATCCCAGCCGCGATGCTGCGCCGCTCGCATCGCGGTGCGTTGCAATTTGACATCGTCCGGCACATCGCTGCGCCCGCAGTCCACGCGCAGGAAGTGCCCGCCGGCCAGCATCGAAGCGATGTGATCCAACTGCGCCTGCAGCGGCGGCGTCGGTTTATGCGCCGTTTGCTGACAGCCCGCCAGCAGCAGCAACGCCACCGCGCCGCAAAGAGAAGTGCGAAACAGAGTAGACATGGGAGCTCCCGGAAAACCTGTGGGTGATGCAATGATCTTAGGTGAGCGGATGCCGGGCGGCAAGGCGAGCAGCACGCGCTGCCCGCTTAACGCCGACCGCTGCTGACCTTGGTGGCGCGGGCGGGGTTGCCGGCGACGAACTCCAGCGTGGGGGAATAGTAAAACGGCAGCCAGGCGTTATAGCCGCTCTCCCACTCCCATTTGACCGGGCAGGGCCACAGCATGTCTTCATGCAGGATGTAATAGATCCACCGCCCGGGCGGACGGCGCGGTTTGCGCATTTTCATAGCGAGTACGGCGGCCTGATGGCGTGCGATAAGGTCAACTGCTGCATTTTACCGCGATTTTGGCCGCGGGAACAGCCTGGGTTGCCGGGCGAGCGTTAGCCCCCGCTCGCGGCCCCCAGCGCCACCACCCTATCCGCCGAGTCGATCGTCGATTTTCTGTGGGCGACAATCACGCGCGTGATATTCAGCGAAGATATCGCCCGATTGATCGCCAATTCATTCTCAACGTCCAGATGGCTGGTCGCTTCATCCATAAACAGCACGCTTGGTCGCCGGTAGAGGGCGCGTGCAATAAACAAACGTTGCTTTTGCCCGCCGGAGATGCCGTTCCCCAGCTCTCCGATCAGGGTTTCGTAACCCATCGGCATCTGCATGATTTCCTCGTGAATGTTGCTGTGCATCGCACAGGCCACAATCCACTCTTTATTGGCGTTGACCTCGAAGCCGCTGATGTTTTCCGCGATCGAGCCGGAGAATAACCGGTCGTCCTGCAACACGCAGGCGATCGCATTGCGGTAGTTATTCACGCCGATTTTATGGATATCCATCATGTCGGCCAGGATCTCTCCCGAGGTTGGGTTGAGCAAGCCGCACATGACCTTCAGCAAGGTGGTTTTCCCCACGCCTGACGCCCCGACGATGGCGACGCTCTCGCCGGCGGCAATGCGGATATCCAGGTCTTTAAAGATCGGCCGGGACAGCGCGTCATATTGATAGGTGAGGTTTTTAACCTCAACGGCAACCCCCTTGCCCGGTTCGAAGACCTGCCGCGGCGCGGACTCCGCCTCCGCATCGGTAAAGACGATGTCGGATATCCTCTCATTGTGCAGCGACAGCATGCGCAGGCCGATCGCCAAATCGATCAGGCTGGAAGCCCGCTGCGAGAACTGGCCGCGATAGGCGTTGAACGCCATGAACATGCCGAGCGTCATCGTATTGTCGATGACCATCATGGCGCCGAGCCAAAGTATCGCCACCTGATCGAGCGTGGTGATAAAGGTATTGATCCCGCCGAACATCATATTGAAACGGGTGATTTTGATATTGGTATTGGCGGCATCGACATTCAAATTGAGCCAATAGCTGGAGCGCGTTTCCTTGATGCCCAGCGCTTTGACCGTGGAAATACCGTACAGCGTCTCCATGAAATGCGAGTTGGCCTTGGCCGCCTTGACGATTTGTTCCTCCGAGAATTGGCGGTAGGTGCGGTAGGTCATCATCCTGATGAGGATGTAGACCAGGGTGAAGCCTGACACCACCCAGACCAGCCAGCCGCCATAGACCATCATCATCACGAACAAACCGACCGTCATGATGCCGTCGATGATCCCGCCGACGATATTATTGGTAAAGGTGGTTCTGATCGCATCCAGTGAGGAAAACCGCGATTGGATATCCCCCAGGTGCCGTTTCTCGAAAAAGTCCAGCGGCAGCTTCAGCAAATGTTCGAACAGCGTCGTCTTCCACTGGATATCGGTCAGCGTCCCCAGCACGATGGAAATCCAGGCCCTGGCGATGCTGACCACGGCGCGAAACAGGGTGAAGAAGATCAACCCCAAACAGATGACCGTCAGCAAGCTGTAGTCATGCGCCTGAATGACATGGTCGGTCACGAGCTGGGTCCCCACGGGCAGCAGCAGGTTGACCGACTCGATGACGAGCGATAAGGCAAAAATCTTGAGCAGCGTTCCCGGCAGCCCCTCGATATTTTTCATCAAATCCAGCAGGCGTAAACGGGTCTTTAAGGTCTCTTGCTGAAAAGCCTTGTCGGGCCACAGCTCCAGCGCAATGCCGGTAAAATGGTTCGACATCTCTTGCAGGCCAATCACTCGGCGCCCGAAGGCAGGGTCGTGAATCACAAAGCCCGCGCGCTGAACCTTAACCAGCACCACGAAATGGTTCATGTTCCAATGCAATACGCAGGGCGTTTTCAGCTGATTGATTTCATCGATGTCCAGCGACAAGGCCCGCGTCTTCAGCTGAATTTGCGCCGCGATTTGTGACAGGGTGCCCAGGGTCGCGCCCTGGGTGGAAATGCCGAATCGCTGCCGCAGGCTCAGCATATCCACATTAAATCCGTAATAAGAAGAGATCATCGCGAGGCAGGCCAGGCCGCACTCCGATGACTCCGACTGCAAGATGCTCGGCACCCGTTTACGCAGAGAGAACGTTAACTTTTCGTTGATCCGTTCAAAAAGATTATGATCCTTCATCGACTCTCCCCACCACGCTGTTTTTTATGTCATACAAAGGCGCGACCGCCCATTGATAAAGCGGTTTCTTATCCAGGAACACAATCACCCTGGCCTGCAGCCCACTGCTGATCTCCAGATATTTCCCTTTGTCGCTGAATTGCGTGTCGCTGATGGACGCCAACACTTTGTAGTAGGCGTTTCGCTCCCTTTTATTGCCGCTGCTGTATTCCGCCATCTCCTGCGGAGAAGCCGGAACCGAAGAGATGGATTCAATGCGCCCCGGAAACTGGCCGAACTTGTCCGAGGGAAAAGCCTCGTAGCGAATGTTGATGCCATCGCCGATTTTCACGTAGGGCAAACTGTTATTCGGCAGCCACAACACCAGATAATATTTGATGTTCTCAATCGGCTTGATCTGCGCCAGGCTGCTGCCGCTCTCGACCACCTGCCCGGCGGTCACGCTCAGCGACTCGATTTTCCCCTTCAGCGGCGCCTTGATAATCACCTGGTCGCCGGCGTTGGATTCCGCCAATTGGCGTTGCAGCTCGCTGCGTTGCGATTCGCTTTGCGATATTTGATTGTCGTAATCGGCGGCGCGAATCAGCAGATCGCTGCGCAGCTGCGACAGCTGGATATTCTGCTGAATCTTTTGGCTGTTGAGCGCCTGATAGGAACTCTGCTGTTGCTGAAAGAGCGAACGCTGATAATTCAGCTGATCCTTGGTAATCAGCCCTTTCGTCAGGTAATGCTCATAGTTTTTCAAACTCTCCCTCATTTTTTCCATGCCGTCTCTGGCACTGAGGTTAAGTTTTTCCGTTTCTTTATACGCTATCTCATAGCTGTCGATCTGTTTTCTCAGGTTCTCCAGCATCGCGTCTTTGTTTTTTTTCAGCTTGCTGATGATCGAATCCAGATTGCCGATCTGCTTGTTGATTTCACCCGCGGCAATATGGCTGACATTACCCGAGGCCGTGCTTCTGGAAACATCGATGATATACAGCGGCTCGTCTTTTTCCACCACATCACCGGCCTGGTGGAAAGACCGATTCACATAGCCATATTGGGAAGAAAAAACGTTCGTCGAATGCGGAATGCTGATCACCTCCCCCTCGACATCCACCCTGCGCGTATATTCACAAAAATAGAGCGCGCTCGCCAAAATAAGAATAAAAACGAGGCACGTCACGGCAATCACAGAGCTGGACGCGCCGGAAATCAGCAGCGCTCTGCCGGTCCATCTTTGACGTTGATAATTGACCGCCTCCTGGCGGAAAATATTTCTGCTCTTATTATCACTCATAGGAAGACCTGCGCATGCCTGACCGGGAGACAGCCGCAGCGCGAGCGCTGCGGCCTTGGACAGCAATATTGATTTAGCTGATGGTGCCGTTAATCAGCCCATCGAGGCCTTTTTTGGAGTATTCCAGGGTGGTATCCCAGCCAACAACGGCCGCGGCCACGCCGCTGGCCACGCCACCCAGAATACCCGCAGCGACCATGCCAACGCCCTGGCCAATGGAGCCGACGCCCAGCAGACCACCGCCGTCGCCGCCGTGCTTACCGCCGATGACGGCGCCCGCCATGCTGCCGACCGCGGCGCCCAAAGCAACGGACGAAACGGCTTCCGCGGCATTGGTGACGGCGCTGCCAATCAGGCCGGCCAGCCCATTGCTCATATCCCAGGAATAGGCGCCTGACACTTCATTCATTTCGATAACAGACAGTTCTTTCATTGGTTAATCTCCATATTTAAACGGACAAACACAGCCATACATGCGTGTTGTCATTGCATTGGCATCGGCCTGCAGCGCCGGATGCCACCAATAATGCCGCGGGAAAAGACGGCATTATATTTTTGATGCGGCTCCCTTAATTCTGCGTAATGGTGAATGTCATGACGGCATCGGCCTGCCCGGGGCTAATGTCCCCCGTCTGCTTATAACGCGCCATTAAGGGAATTCTGATCTCTTTTTCGGCAGCGGTGTGATAGTTAATCGGCCGGGAAAACGTGAGCGGATTACGGTTCTCGTCCAGGACCTCCACGGCAACGCCCTTTGCCGCATCAGAACCGTCGGCAATAGCGATCATGCCTACGCCCGGCGAATTTCCGGCCGCTTCAAACGTCACCTGTACCGGAATATTGTCTTCCTGGCATTGCAGGACCACGAAGAAGTTACGTTCGGAAGACACCGCGCTGCTGCCGACCCCATTAAATTCGCTGCGTTTTGGGCTGCCTAAGTCCACCGTTTGATTTTTATAATTCAAATCCACCAGGCAGCTTTTCTGAATGACCTTCATGCCGGAAATGCTCAAGTCCAATACCGAGGTCGAGTCCAGATAATATCTGGCGATAATCTTCCCCCCCATATCACCGCCGGTTTTAATCGGGCCGGTTTTGATAAACGTCAGCCTGACATCATTGCGGTTGATCCACGGCGTCAGCAGGTTGGGCGAAATCGCCGTATTGAAAGGCACGTTCTTATTGCTCTGCCACAGGTCCGAAATCGTCACGCCTACGCCGTCGATGCCCGTTTCAAACACGCCGGGCAGCGCACTCGGCGTCAGCGGCGACAGGGAGCGATAGGCCACCGAGCCCGAGCAAAGAAAAGAAAACGTCGTGCCGCTGATGCTGTTTTCCGTACGGACAGCCAACTGTTCGCCGATTTCAATACGCGGATCCACGGCCAGCGTCAGCAACCCCATGCGGATGGTTTTCGCGTTGGTGGTACAGGTGCCGGCATACGCCACCGTCGTTAGCGTCGCCAGCCATAGCAGAGCGCCGTAACCGAATATCCTGATAAAAACGTTCATTTTCACTCTCACTTAACAAGTCATGATGGATACGGAGCGAGATCTATTGGCAAACGCCATTGAGGGTTTGGATCCCTGCAGCGGGTTTCTCCGCCGGCAGTTGATAGCTGATGCGGCACTGATGCTCGGCATTTCGCCCCCACTGCACGATGAGTCGACCTTGTTCCGCCATGCCGGACAGATAAACCAACCCATCCCCACCAATCAGGAACGGCTGCGCCGAATGATCCGCATCGCGGACGCTGGCCCCCAGAGGGAGAGGCACCCCATGTGGATCCGTGACTCTCATCAGGATCCTTTTGCCGACGTGCGCCTTGAAATTCGCCCGGCTTACCGCGCCGCGGGTAGGCGTGACCGACTGGTTGGTCAGCGCGAGATCGACATCATCCGGCAAACTCTCCACATCAAGACGAATCGAGTTGTTGCGATAAGGGGTGGCATAAGGAACGATGGCATAGCCGCGCCAATCGGTTTTCACCCCGACCTGGTTACCGACCGCCACATCGCTGGCGCCGGCCGCCGTCACCAGGGCGGCCGTCTCGCCAAAGGGCTGGCCGAAGGTGACGCCGTCTTCGTGGGCAATCACGCCCCCTTTTACGCCATAGTTGACGCGCTGTTGGCTGCGATCGTAAGCGTATCCCGCGACGAGTTCGCCGTAGGTGGCACGCCAGTCAAGGTTGGCATTGCCGCTGTTGCCCTGGCCCTGATTGCCATACCCTTCCTGTACGCTCCAGTTGAGGTTGTTGCCGGCCAGCGCCGTGCCGTTGAGCCCCGCCGTATGGCTGGTATTGCCTTTTTGGCTGGTATTGAGGCTATAGGTGGCGTAGGTGTTGCTCAGCCATTTCTCCAACGGCACGCTGATATTGAAGGCAAACAGTTGGTCGCGATCGTAAATACGCCGTTGTCCCCGGTCTGAGTCACCGTAAATAGCCTGTGAATTACGGTTGTAGCTGTAGTTAAAACCGTAACTGATGCCATTCCAGCTATTGTTGTAACCCGCGCTCAGCGATTGCATGTTGCGCTCGGAATTCCAGTAATCTTCGCTGACCGCGCTGAGGGAAAGCGAACCCGCCCCCTCCCATAAATTCTGGTTGAGCGTAATCTCGGCGCGGTTTTTACGGCGGTCTGTCAGGGCGTAGCGGTTGCCGCTGCGGTAGGTGTCCAGCACTTCCTGCAGCCCATAATAGCCGCTGGTCGAATAGCGGTAGCCGGCAATGGCGAAGTTCGTGCCGGTCGCTACGATGTTTTTGCTGTAGCGCACGCGCCACGACTGGCCGTCGCTTTTCGGCTGATGTTCCTGTTTCGCCCAGGCCTGAGTCGCGTCCACCGACAGGGCGCCGAACTCGCCCAGGTTTTTACCCACCCCCAAGGCCAAGGATTGATACGGGCCGGCGAATTGCCCGCCGCCATAGAGGGTAAAGCCGGCCGGCAAGCCGTAAATCAGGCTGCCCTGCGAGAAAACCTTTTTCTCCACGCTGTGATCGTAAGTGCGATATTGGCCGGACGTCAGCGCGTATTTCAGGCGCCCTTCGCGTTGCAATACCGGCAAGCTGGCAAAAGGCACGGTCATATGCTGTTCGCTGCCGTCCGCCTCTTTGATCGTCACGTCCAAATCGCCGCTGCCGCCGGTCGGATACATGTCAGAAATCTCGAACGCGCCCGGCGCGACATAACTCTGGTAGATGACATAACCGTTTTGGCGAATGACCACCTGCGCGTTGCTGCGCGCAATGCCGCGCACCACCGGCGCATAGCCGCGCAGGCTTTCCGGCAACATGTCGTCATCGGAGGCCAGCTGCGCGCCGCGAAACGACACGCTGTCAAACACATCGGACGGAGTGCTGCTTTCACCGAGCGTGAGCAAGCTCTTCAGGCTGATGATATTGCGCTGGGCGTAGGTATAGACGGTGTCCCAGCGATCTTCCGACTGCCGCCCGCCACCGCCGCTGTTGTAGCTCCAGGTGGTGTAATTCCGCACCCGCCAGGCCCCCAGATTGAACCCCGGCCGCAGGTTGAGGTAGTAGCTGCTTGCGCTCTGGGTAAAACGATCGCGCCCCTTGCTGTTGCTGCCGGTGAAACCGTAATTAAGCAGCATCGCCGGCATCCCTTCGTCCCACAGTTCGGGCGGTACATAGCCACGCACCCGATTTTCCAACGCCGCCTGGGGAATGCTCAGCACCAGCCGCTGGCGGTTAAATTGAAATTGCGCCGAGGCCTGCGGGATGGCGGCCAAATTCGCGCACTCTTCCGCGCGGTTCAATGCGGGAAACCGCTCGATCTTCACGCCGAGCCGTTGTAAATCCTCCCCCGTCAGGCAAGGCTGCAGGCCGGCTTTATCGTCGCCGCCGGGCTTGATAACAAACCGAACATCACGCGTCTCCATCAGCATGTCATTCACCCAAATATCCACCCGATACTTGCCGGGCACTTGGTTGCCGTTTTCAAACACCGACAGGTCAACAGGCTGTTGGCCCGAACGCCCCGTTTCCAGCAACGCCGGATTGAAATAGTCACGGGAAAAGGCGGGGTTGGCCATGTTGCCGCATACCGCCGTGGTTGCCGTGAATAAGACGATGCGCTTCAGCCAAGCATCCCGCTTCGCTGCTCTACGCTGACGAGTTATCATTCATTAGCTCCATTATTGAATTCGTTATTCCCTTCTGCCGCCCATCCCCTGGCGGTTAAATACCTGACTGATGCTCCTTGCCGGTGCCGCCGTAGTCGTTAATTAATTTCCAACTGACCGACGACGCGCCAGAAACCGGCAATGAAAACATTTCACTACTCATCGGCGCGATATAAGTCACCTCTTTCATTTCGCGCCCGCCGATGCGAACATAATGAAAATTCATATAATACGGCGTGGGGTTGGTGAGTTTTAATTCCTTGCCGACGCGCTGCCACGTCAACCGTTGAGTCACATCCTCGGGAACCTGTTTGAGCAGCGCCGCAGGGCGATAAATCAGTTTGAGGCGCGTTTTTACCGCGATTTGCAACGTGTTCGACTTACCCGTGTGTTCTGTCGAAGGAATGGACTTTATATTCATCCAATACAGGCTCTCTTTATCCTTCGGCAAGTCATCGCCGACGCGGACGATGCGCAGCATATTCTCCTGATGCCCATCCAGACGAAATAAAGGCGGCGTAATGATAAAGGCTATCTTATCCACGCCGCTCTGTTGATTATCCAGCCAGGACTGGATTAAATAAGGTTCGTTGTCCGGGTTGTCGACGCTGATTGAGGCTTCTTTTTTTTCACCGTTAAAAATCACTCGCGTTCCACCGACAACCACACCGGCCTGCGCCGTAGAAAAAAATAATAATAAAATGAATCCCATTAGGGCACTGCAGCAATTAAACCGCATAATATTATCTCCGAGGTAATACGGCCCGCTGGAAACCAGCGGGCAAGAAAATATTATCAGTTGTAATTCAGCGTGAAGGTCGCGACGCTATTGGCTTTACCGGCAGTCACATCTGCAAGCGTGGAAATATAACGCGCGGTAAAATCAAGATTGTTTTTCACGCCGCTGCCGGAAGCCAGCGGATAGGCCGTTGAGGCCGTGTAAAGCGGAAGAACATTATTAGAAATATCAGACAGCTGGATGCCAACGCCCGTGGCGACATCCGTTTCCTGGGTCAGCTGCAATACGTTGTTGTCACCATTATCGGCCGCGCCGTCGAACTTAACGGTGGCGCTTTTTACCGTATCCGGACAATCCGTCACTTCCAGCGTAAATTTAGTCGCCGAGGAAGTGGATCCCTTGCCCCCCGCAAATGCCGTTCGGGCCACATCGCCCAGAACAACATTTAATGGATTACTCAAGTCATTTGTGACCTTGCACGCGGCATCAACAATATTCCCGGTAAAATTAACCTGCCCGTCTGCCGCCAGGGCCGGCAAAGCACTCGAAAAACTCGCCGCAACCAATGCCAACATAATCACTTTTTTTTCCATCATGGGTACTTCTCCTTTTGATTGGACAAACTTAAAAATATCCCTATCACGGCTAATCCGTGATAAGGCGAATAGGAGCTCCGCCCCTTTCACAGTTAATTATGCTTGGCTTTCCCTCTTTAGCAAAACATAAAATCAATGTAAAGATGAGAAAAGATAATTACCCCGAATCGAATTGGCATCATTCTTATTTTTATTTTAAAAAAACCAAAAAAAAAGCGTTTCTTGATTCATTCCTCTGGCCGAAAAGGAAAGGTTTATCAGCATGCTTCATACACCATCCACAAGATAAACCACTCATTTCCTCTTCAATGAATGTGCGTAAGGATGAGTTGTCACAAAAATGAAAGACGCCGCGCGGGAGCCAATGACTGGAGAGTTTTTTGATTCTTGCTAAGGGGCTGCGGCGCGTCGACGGCGAAACCGGATAGGGCAATAACGATTAAGCGTTCAGAAGAGGTGAAATATGAAGGGAAGTTTTCTCTTAAATAAGAAAACGCCGACAATAAATCAGCGTAATCATGCTGCAGAAAGGGCGCCGCCGATCATCAACGGTTCCCTTCTGACGCAGGTTAATTCAGCGATGTAGCCGCGTTCTCTTGACGTTCAATTCACAGTAAACGCTTTTCCGTCTTATTTTCAGTGGGATTAATCGTCATGGCGATAATCCTCCCCCAGCCCTCGACCCGGTAAGGTTTCACACGCCAGGCCATCGCCCGCCGGTGCGGCGATCGGGTAGCGATCGTCAGGGGTGATAAAGACCGGCGAGGTCGCGATATACCCGTCGCTAAACTCGGCTTCGATAAAGGTGGCCTCCCAACCCTGTGCAGGGGCGTTCAGCCGAAATTCACCGCGGTTCGCCTCCAGCGGCGCCGAGGTATAACGCACGCCGCACGAGTAGCGAAAATCTCGGGCCGTGCGGTTATGCGCAGTCCAGCGCAACACCCTGATCGGCGGCTCGGAAAAGCGGAGCGTGCGCAGCGCCGTCTCTGAGGCGTTGCTCTGCACCTCGATCGTCGGTAGCGCAATATCACGCTGACGACGGTTGACCAAGGCCAGAACGGCGCGTTCGGGGACCGTGCGCTCGTCGCCGGCGATGGCTCGCATCGAGACCTCCCCCGGCAGCTTATTCAAATAAAACCGCGTGCTGTCGGGCGGATAGCGTTCGTCGCCGCCGGCGACGATGAAATACTTCGGCGCCGGAGGCCGCCCGCGTTCGGCCAGAGGGGGATATTCGATGGGATCTTCAATCTGCATCAGCTTGTCAAACGCCGGGGTCTCTATGCGCCGATCGATGCCCAGTTGGTAATAAGGATGAAACGCCAAAGGCCAACGCCCGCCATACGTGCGATAGGTATGCTTCATCACCTGCCGCGCCGCGATCCCCTCAGGGAAAATGGCGGCCACGGCATCGATGCGCTCATCTGAAAGCGCCGTCAGCATGGCCGTGGTTCCCCCCTCAGACACGCCCGCGACGATAAATTTGTCTATCCCCCACTGGCGCAATTCGCGTTGCGCCAGCGTCATGGTTTGCGACAGCGCCGCCGTCATCGGGATATGCAGCGGCATCATCAAATATTCATCGGCATCATCCAGGAACAATCGCCATCCCCTCGCCCGGCTATCCGCCCCTGAACGGCGCCGTCCCTCATTTTGGTATTCCAGGTACGGGTAAGGCAGCCGATTGACCACCACCACCACCGTTTTGCTCTGCGCCGCCAGCGCCTCAGCGGAAAACGCCGGCTTTTGATTGCCCGACGTTCCCGGGCCGGCGGCGCTGCACGCGCAGTCTTCGCTCATCACCAGCAACGCTTTACCGGTGAATGCCCCGTTGGGAATATAAATGTCCACGTCGTGCCACCACTGCGTCGGCCGGATCGCGTCTTGCGGCGCCCAGGATTGCGACATCAGCCGATAATGACGAATTTCCGTGTGTTGGCCGCTCTCCACGCTTTTTAACGAAAATGACAGGGGCAGCGTGGCCAGTTGCTGGTTATAGCAAGGGATCACCGTCTGTAATGCTGGGTGCTCATCGGCGAAGCAGGTGTCTTCCTCCTTGGCCGCGGCGTACCGGCAGACGGCCAAAGCCAGCCAAATCAAGGTAATATAAGCGGAGATCTTTAACATTTTTCCCCCACGATAGTTGGCGTTGCCCCGCCCTCGCAGGCCGGCGCGGCGGCAAACGGGCATCAACAGCCTCACGAGGCGTGATGAAATAATATCGGGTAGCCGAAGCTGTCTTTTTCGAACATCACATCGTTCTCGTTTTCGCCCACCAGCACGCTATAGATGCGGTTCTCCTGATAACGACTCATGGCGACATAGAGCACGACCTCGCGATGATCCGTCAGGGTGAACTGCCTGCGCTTGGCAGTAATTTCCAACGTAAACGCCACCACGGGATTGTTGTTTAAAAACACCGCGGTCTGTCTCATGGACAGGATTCTGGCCTGCGCTTTCTCCGCGACCTGAAAGGGGGTGGCGTCACTGGGGTAGCGGATATCCATCTTCTTTTGGATATAGATGACGTTAAACACCGCCAATGCCACCGCCACAAAAAGATTGATAACCATAATCAGCATGATTTTATTTGCCATTCATCCTCCCGCCCCGTTCCCTGCACCGCGCTCGCGGTTGATTTAAAAGTGCCCTTGCGGGCACTTTTCATTAGAGGCTCAAGAGGATTTGCGGCCAAACAACTGCGAGAACGCGCTAATCCCGGCATCGATGACGGCGCCAATGCCTTCACCGAGTTTTGCGCCGGCGTTTGACGCATCCGCATGGATACCGAAAAGACCGGTGCCGGCATCCACGATGGCGCCAATACCCGTACCCAGGATTTTGCCGGCGTCGGAAGCGATGCCCGCGCCGGATACCGCCATAACTTCTGCTTCAGTCAGTTCTTTCATACTCGCTCCTTTGCATTAATCTAAGTGTTCCGTTTTGAGAAAATGAAACCCTCACTGTTCGTTCACCTCCTTTTGTCTGCCAATAAACCTCGCCCGGTGAAAACGTCAGAACAGACCGAATTCACGACAGAGATAGTCTGCAACGCCATTGCGGCTATTGGGCAACGCCACCGGATTCAACGGCAGAGCGCGTTTCAATTCGCTCATGGCATTGCCCATGACCACGCCCGTTCCGGCCCAGCGCAGCATGTCCAGATCGTTCATCGCATCGCCGAAAGAGAGGCAATCGCGCATCGCTATCTGTTTGGAATTCAAATAGTCGGCCACGCTTCTGGCCTTGGAAATATGCTTATCCATGATGTCTATCGTTTCCGTGGAGGACTTACAGATGGACAGCGTTTTGCCGAAGGCCTGGTTGACCTGGTCAAAGAGCGTCTCGATCGGCGCCGCGTCCCCATGCACCAGTACCTTCAATATCCGCTGCCGCTTCATGGCCTCAGGCTCGACATAGCGGCAGGCCACGCCCGACGTTTTGACGTAGTCAGAAAAATGCGGATTCTCTTCGGCCATCATCCAGCCCTCTCGGGTGAACAGGGTCACGTGGAACGGGCTGGCGAATAAAAAATCGATCAGCCCGGTTTGCAGCTCTGCGGGCAAAAAATAGCTTCTATCCGCCACCGCCTGCCCTTCGATGTTGACCATCGCGCCGTTGCAAGAAACGATCACCGGCGAGAACCCCAGCCCATCCACGATCCCGCGCGCATCCGCATCGCAGCGCCCCGTTGCAATGACGATTTCCAACCCCCGACGCTGTAAAATGTTGAGCGTTTCCACCGTCACATCGGATAAATTCCCGGACGGATCGAGCAAGGTGCCGTCAAGATCGCTCACGATCGCCCGGTACTTTATTTTGCCGTCGACTGCCAGCCACATATCATGCCTCCTCAGCCTGGATAATTCCGTCCTCAGCGCAGATGTCGCTGTCAGGCGGGAGATTGGCGATCGCGAGCGCAATAATCAGAAAACGTCGGCCCAATTCGACGATGTTTTCCCGAGCGATCTCGTGGGAATCATAAAACAGTGAAATGGCGAGCCGTTCCGCCTCGGGGAACAGGCACAGCACCGTTTGGTGATTGCTGCCGCTGACGATATCCATCACGCGGCACTGAAACGGCAGCCGTGGATCCATCGCCGGTTTCGGCATGTTTTCGAACACGAACAGGCTGCCGAACGGCGAGGTGGGCACCCAATTCTCGTCGTATCGATTCAGTTCGGAAAAGGCGTATTTCTGCCGGAAGGTTTGTGAATCCGCGATGTCATCCAGCAGCTCATAAAGGGGGCGGCGGCGAATCGCCCGCAGCCGCAGCACCGGGCTTGCGACACACAGGCCAAACAGCGTCTGCACCTGCTCAATGTCGGCCGGGCGCTCGCTCATGGTCGTGCCGATGGCGATATCATCGCAAGCCAGCGCCTCGGCCAGCGCCAGCATCCAGGCCAGCTGCGTCAGTTGGTTGACCGTGATCCCCTGCCGCCGACAAAACGCGGTGAGGCGCGCCATCTGCGCGCTGGAGAATTCGTCGCCATGCTGACGCATCCGGCGCCCCTGCGGTACGAGCTGCGGTGCGGCAGTCAGCGGCAAGCGTTGATTGACCGGCGCATCCCGCAAATAGTCTGCCCAGAAGGCCCGCGCCTCAGGATCATTGCCGTGCGTGCGCACATGGGCGGCAAAAGGCTCGAATCGGTTAATCTCCAGCGCCGGCACCCTGCCCGCCAACAGGGCGAGGTAATCGTTGAACCACTGGCCGAACAAGACCCCCAGCGACCATCCATCAAACAGAATGTGGTTAAAGGTCTGCACCAGATAGTGCTCGTCCGCATGCAACCTGATGAGGCGCCAGCGAATCAACGGCGGCGCATCCAGCTCAAACGCGGTCTCCCTCTCCCGGGCCAGCAGCGCCTCCATCCGTTCCTCCAGAGAGGCTGGCGCGGCATCCGACCAATCGTCCATCGCGATCGGCGCCTGCAGCGTCTCGCAGATAAAGACGTTGGGCCGGCCGCGGCGGGTTTGATCGTCAAATCCGGCGCGCAGCATTTCAAACCGCTGCAGCGCCAGCGCCCATGCCTGATTCAACACCTCGGGCTGCAACGGCCCCGCGATCTCATAAACCGCCTGGTCGATCTGATACTCGCGGTTGAGTCGGTTGAAATACATCAACTCTCGCTGGGTTACCGTGGCTTCGAAAACGGCGGCGAGGCGATGCTTTTGCTGCCAGCGATCCAATTCGGCGAGGCTGACGTCGGCATGGGGGAAGTCGCCCGGGCTGGCGAGACAAACGCCGTTGCCGGCTTCGTGGCAGCAGTACTCGACCAGCGCCGACAGGCTGTCGACATAGTGCGACCCGATCCGCGACAGCGTTTCATGCGGCAGCAAACCTGACATGACGATGCTTAGCCGATCGTCGTGAACATAAAGCACCAGATCCAATACGTTGCCGCTGACCGGCATCGCGCCATTTTCCAAATCCGCCGTTTGGTCGATCAAGGCCCATAACGCGTCGTCGGCCTGCTCGTTGAACGCGCCGAGATAATTGAACGAAATGGCCGGCAGGCGGTGGCGCCGCAGGCAAGCCGGCACCTCATCGCCCGGCGCTGAAGCGTATTTCAGCGCCGAATAACCGATACCGTGGTCAGGCATCTTTCTCAGCCTGTCCTTGATGGCGCGCAGCGTGGTTTTTTGGCACTCGTGCGCGGTGATGCGCAAGGGCATCAAGGCGGTGAACCAGCCGACAGTGCCCTCAAGCCGGATCTTATCGTCATTGATATCGCGGCCATGGTGTTCCAGCGTGAGATAACTGTCCGCACTGCCGTGCCATGCCTGCAACACCGGCGCCAGGGCCGCTAACAGCACTTCGCGCACCGAGGTGTTGTAGGCCTGGTGGCAACCGTCCATCAGCAGCGCGGTCAACGCCACATCGCACTCGAAGCGGCAAAATTCAGGGGCCTGCGCCACGCCGCTGAGCGTGGCGTAATCGGGCTGCCCGGCGATCATCGCCAGCCAGTAAGCGCATTGGTCTTGCCGGGTTGCCGCGTATTGCCTTAACCGTTCTCCCCATTGGCGGTAGCTGGTGCCTTTTGCCGGCAGCGATTCCCCCTGATGCAACCGCTGCAGATCGCTGACGATGACGCGCCAGGAAACCACATCGACGATCAGATGATGAAACGCGCAGAACATCAGCGCGTAGCCGGGGGCGCGGCTGTCAAAGATGTAAACGAAGCGGCATATCGGCCCTGCCGCCGGATCAAACCCCGATTGCCATTGACGCAGCAGCTCGGCGCGGCTTTGGCGACAAAGCGCCAAGTCATAGTAGCCCCATGAAGGGCCGCCGTCGGCCGCTGACAGGTAGCGCTGCGACACGATGACGCCGGCGTCGTCGACGCTAAAACGCGCGCGCAGCATGTCATGCTGATCCGCCAGCGCAGCCACCAGATCGGCGACCTGTTCGGCGGACATCGGCGGTACCCGCACCAAAAAAGTCTGGTTGAAGAAGGCGCTGCGATTCGGCGCCAGCTCACGGTACCAGCGTTGAATCGGCAGCAGCTCGAATTCGCCCTGCAGTTCACCCTGTTCGTTGAGCGCGGTAACCGCGTCTTGCTGCCGCAGAATGCGCTGGGCCAGAGCCCGCGCATTTCTGGTTTCGAACACCGCACGCGAGTTGCTGTGGTAACCCGACTTGCTCAATTCGCTGGTGAACACAATGCTTTGGATCGAATCGCCGCCCAATCGGAAAAAGTCGTCGTCGATGCCCACGGTCTCCACGCCAAGAATGTTCGACCACAGGGAACAAATCAGCGCCTCCAGCGGGTTCTCCGGCGCGGCATAACGCCCGCTTTGCGCGAATTGCGGCGCGGGCAAGGCCGAGCGATCCAACTTGCCGTTAACCGTCAGCGGTATCTCGTCAATCTCGACATAGCTGGACGGCACCATATAATCCGGCAAACTGCGCTCAAGCCGGGAGCGTAATTCGGCAGGATCCCAGGCCACGCCCCGCGCCATCAGCAAATAGGCGGCAAGGCGCTTGCTCTCCCGATGGACGACATCCACCACTACGCCTTTCTCGACGCCCTCCAGGGCATTGATCGCATTTTCTATCTCGCTGAGTTCAATCCTGAATCCGCGAATTTTCACCTGGCAATCATTTCTGCCGAGATATTCCAGATTGCCGTCGCGCAGCCAACGCACCCGATCGCCGGTTTTGTATAAGCGCCGGCCGTGCAACTCGATGAAACTCGCCTGGGTTTGCTGCGGCTGGTTGAGATAACCGCGCGCCAGCGCCGAACCGCCGATATACAACTCGCCGGCCAAGCCCGGCGGCAGCGGTTGCCGCCAGCGATCCAGCACGTAGAGCTCACGCCCCGGTATCGCCCTGCCGATGGGAATGCTGCTGCGCGCTTCGTCCTGAGCGATAGCGTACATCGTGGTGAACGTGGTGCATTCGGTGGGGCCATAGCCATTGATGACCCACTGCGGACGGTGGGGTTGCCGCACCAGGCGCTGCATCAGCGTGGCGGTCAGCGCCTCCCCGCCCACCAGCAGATAGCGCAGCCCGGCAAACAGATCGGGGTTGCTGAGGTAGAGATGATCGAACAAGCTGCGCGTGGCCCAAAGAATCGACACCTGCTGCCGACGCAGCAGCGCTTCCAGCTGCGGCACATCGCCGGCGATATCTTCCGTGTCGCGGATGACCACCAGTTTGGCGCCGTTGAGCAAGGCGCCCCACACTTCGAACGTCGCCGCGTCAAACGCCGGGCTGGACAGGAACAACAAGACATCTTCGGGCGTAATCGCGATGCCGGACGCGGTCGCCAACCCGCACATCGCCTGCTGCTCGAGCATCACGCCTTTCGGCACTCCCGTCGACCCCGAGGTATAAATGATCGCGCCAAGCCGTTCGGCGGCGGTGACCACCGGCAGATTATGCCGTTCATGCGGCAGGCGGCTCAGATCGCCCAGTGTCAGCACGGCCTGGGGATGCGGCATCATCGCGGCCAACGCTTCCGCCGCCGTCTGCATAGAGGGCCCGGCAATCACCAAGGCCGCCCGCGTTTCCTCAAGAATATGCCGAATACGCGCCTGGGGATAATGGCAGGAGATCGGCACATAGGCCGCGCCGGTTTTCAGCACCGCCAGCAGCGCCACGACCATTTCCAGGCTTTTTTCGCTGTACAAGGCGATCGGCGAGTCCGCCTGGGGCTCAGCCCCGGTCAACGACGCATAGCGAAGCACGATCTCGCGCGCCAGGCTGTTCGCCATGCCGTTCAACTCACGGTAGCTGACGCGCAGCCCCTCATACTCCAGCGCGATGTTTTCCGGGTAGCGTTGCGCGATCGCTTCAAAACGGGCGCTGAGAGTCTCCCCTGGCAGCGGGAGACTCTCATTATCCGGCGGCGACCTGTCGGCGGTGGGATAGAAGGCCATGTGGCTTAACGGGGCGTCAGGCGCGCTCATCGCCTGTTGCATCAGGCGAGTAAAATGCGCCGCGCAGTCGCGCATGTCTTCCTCGTCAAACATGCCCTGGCGAAAGCGCAACCGGAACTGCAACGCATCAATATCGGCCCGGTCTTCGTATTCCAGCGAGAGCGCCGCGCTGGCCATATCGTGATTGGCTTCGAATAGCGGCCAGGTGGCGCAATCGGCCAGCGGCAATGCCGCATCGCGCAAGTTGGTTTGGGCAAAGGAGATCGGTAACGCGCGGATCCCCAACGCCCGCACCACCTCTTGCGTGGGCAGCTGGTTAAAACGTTGGCGCGACTGCGGCGGCGCGGCGGTAATAAATGCCAGCGCCCGTCGATAAACGTCGGAAAAACTCGCGCCGTCACGCAAAGAGAGGGGCAACACGCTGGTGTTCACATGGCCGCCGAGCGCAAATTTTTGCCCCTTCTTTATCGACACCGGATAGCTGATGTAGACCGTTTCCTGATTGCCGCTGCGCGCCATCAAGATGCCCCACAGCACCAGCAGCGCCAGGAAATCATTCACTCGCCGAATCCCCGAGGCCTGTTTCAGCGCTTTCCATTGCGCTTTGGGAAAGTGGAAGCGCAGCTCGCCCGCTTCGTCTTCACGGCCGGCGCCGCTTCGCTCAAACGGCACCTCGAGCGCGCCCAAACTTTCCGCTTCGGCGCGCCAATGCGCCAGCGCCCCATCGGCGGCCAGTTGCTTCACCTCCTGCTGCAGTTGCCGGTTAACGGCGGCGATCTCGGCCGCCTCGACGCGCGTCGCCAGCCGCTGTTGGCGATAGTACTGGCTCACCAGGGAGAAAAACTCGTCGGAAGAGGCGCCGTCAATCACCAGATGGTGGCCGACCAACGCCAAGGTATAGCGCCGCTCTCCCTCGGCGAATAGCGCCCAGCGATAAAGCGGCCCGCGGTAAATATCGAAGGGCCGGCGAATCACTTGCGTCAGCAGCGTGCGGTCCGTGTAATGCTGCAACGGATGGATTGCGTCATTGCGGCGCCAATACAGCTCGCCATCCTGTTCATGAATATGGCTGTTCAGCAGAACATGATCTTGCACCAGCGCATTCAGCGCGGCTTGCAACCGGATGGGATCCAGCGCGCCCTCAATTCGCTGCAGCACCAATACGTTGTAATTGCAGCCTTCAGGATGGCGATCATATTCATCGATAAAAACTTTTGAGTAGGGTGATACAGGAATTTCTTCCATGACAAACACTCCATTTAGAAGACACAAGCCCTGCTTAACGGCGATCCATGCGGCATACCCAAACCTCTTTCGGCATCAGATCGCTTATCTTTTGTGAGTAATAGCCGATAAGCATGTTGATGCGTTTTTCTGAAATGACCTCCGCCGCCTGAGCACAAACCGACTTATAAAAAGCGAGGGGGATCATTACCTTGCAACGGCTATGCAGATGCCGACACACACCGATGGCCCAGGAAAAACACTCCCTGGAAGGGTTGGAAATATCCAAGAGTTCGGCACATTCATGAGAACAGCCAATCACGGCGTAGTGGCTGCCTTTGTTGATATAATGAATTTTATGGTACAGGGGGTGTTTTTCAATATACTCAAAGGCGCGGCGATCTTTTTCCCGCCCTAAATTATTGATGAAGCTTGCCTGCTGTGCGAGCCCACTTTCAGCAAAACGAAATGCCATAAACTTGTCAGGCTTTAAGGTTAATTCGACATAAGGATAGATTTGGGTATTGGTTGTTAAATACTTTCTAAATATTTTTTCGTAAACCCGGATCTTCCTGTCATCGGAAAAGCAAATATCCGCCGCCACGTCCGACCGTCTGGCCTGCAGGAAAAAATCTTTCAGTACGGTGGCGGACTTTACCTGACGATGGATACCAAGATCGCCAAGCATATTGACATTGACATTAACACCGTTGATCTTAAAGGGATAAAAGCTGGAAACGAACATCCCGAGATAACGTTCCCGATCCTTGTAAAATATGCCCGTCTTCTCCCTTGGCGCGCCACAATGCGGATCGAGCAGATGCTTCCAGTGCAGGAAACGTTCCCCGCCCAGATCTCTGCCATAAAGATCCTGCAATAATTTGAAATGATTTTTGGAAACCGTTTCCCTTACAAAATCAGCCATGTTTTATCTCCCTATAAAACCTATTCCATGCCAGGCGGCAACCATGAACGATCGCCGCCTGCGCCGGTAAAAATACCGAATCAGATCGTCACTTTCCCCCTCTCCATTAACAAGAGTCGCTGTGCATTTTTAACCAGCGCAAGAATTCAATATTGTTATCGATATTCAGTTTTCTCATCGCAGAGCGTTTATGAATGCTGACCGTTTTCGGGCTGATGCCGAGCAACATCGCAGTTTGATTTTGCGAGTATCCCAGATGAATCAGACGGCACACCTTCCCTTCGCTAAAGGTCAACTGGGTGCGGCAACGTGGGCAATAGCTTGAAACCAAACTGTTTTTCTTGCGATAGCAAAACATGACCTTATCCACGATCGCCGCCACACCGTCTTTGCGCGTAATGCTTCCGGCCTCTAGATTGCAATGGATTTTTGGAAAAATCGTTTTATGCTCCAGTATTGAAAAATAGAGCGGAATAGAAGAAAAATTGCCCTGCAAAAGCTGGGTATGGCAAAAATTGATGGACACCCGCTTATCCGGTGCCCGGAATATAATGTTGGCCCGTTCCTCTCCCGTGATCTTGGCCTTGACACCATTCTGGAGAAAACCCTCTTGCAAGGCGAGCCCCAACCCAAGCTTGAAAAATTGATTTTGATCGACGATAGCAATATTGACGCGCTCCATTAACAAACCTCCCTTTGACTACGCTTGCCCACTCTCCTTACTGCAATATGATTGCTGTGATTATTTTTTAGTTTTGAGATGCTTTTTAATAAAAAAGCGTTATATGCGATGCGGAAACGTCTTCGCCTCGCAAAAAGTGTATTTTATATATAATGATATAAACTCATCAGCCCTGGAGAGCACACAAAAGCAAGACGCGGGGAAGTACCGCGTTTTACAAGGTAATGGGTTACCGTAAGTTATATTTATAGTGCATCATTGCCATCCGTGATACGGTGCCAAGAATTTTCTCTGATAAGTTAATTTTACTCCAAGAGCGCAATATATCCAGATAAATATCGAAAAAAAACATAATATAGAACATAACACGGCTCTGTATTGATTGTTAAGAGCATCCGATTATGTATTAGGACTTTACTTAGAAGAAAGGCGGGATAATGCTTTATCTCGAGATGTGCCGTCATCCTGGCTGGCCATATTAAAAAACCCTCTATAACCATATTAATCCTATTGTAAAAAAAATGCATAAAGAAAAGCTACACTTTATGACGATAAGTGATTCCAAAAAAATGCGTTGATGGGTTGATGGGTTGAAAAAGGCGAACGCATCGTCCACGGATATAAGAGAATCCAGGCAGGGACAGAGATTATTCAGCGGTGTGACGAAAAACAAGAAGAACGCAATCGGCCTTGCCGACGCGGAACATTGTTTATATCTTTTTTAACCTCACCAGTTTTTTAGCCTCCAGGCAGGCGATCAGCCCGAGGTGATCTTTTTTTAACTGCTTATGACTTCCGATGGGGAGAATCAGTTTCACCGTTTGCAACTTACCGTGATTATTATAGATATCAAAGACAATCACCGGCGGGCCATACCCCTGGATCAGGCAGTCTAAAAACCGCAGAGCGGCGCAGCCCAAGCGGCTTCTGGCCTCGGTGACAATTTTTTCCGCCAGATCTTCATAGCGGAAAGGTCTTTCCGGTGTCGTCAAAACCTTCATAAATTCCCCTTCAGATATAGGTCATTCAGATTGAAAATAAAAACCGGTATCCCTCATTCAGCACGAACGGGGGAGACGAAAATCAGGCTTCGGCAATATATACTCTAACGATACGAAATTAAAATAACAGACAACAGAATAGTATAAAAAATAGTAATACTTCTGTTGAAAAAAAGACCTGATTTGCAATAATGAAATTGCCTGAAGTAAAGGGCTAACTGAAAAAGGAGTTTCAATCATGAAAGAACTATCCGCAATTGAAATTGAACAAGTGAACGGTGCTGGTTTTTTTGGTGACGTAGGGACACTGATTGGCAGTGCAGTGGGAACCGGTATTGATACCATTTCCGCGATTGCCGGTGTTAACCCGGATGCCAAAACCGTTGTCGGCACCATCGGTAAAGGTATTGGTCTGGCCGTCGATGCGCTGATCTCCAGCGGATTGCAGATCATTTCAAAACTGTAATAACGCATTTTCATCCCTTCCTATTTTTTTAATTCGTTTCACTTTAAGCACCTTAGCAGGTGCTTTTTTTTACTTCAAAGAATCAAAAAAGATAAAAGGTCAGAAAAAGCATCATCCAAAAAAACAGGCTGGGGATCACCACAATAAAAAAGCCCATGCGTTTGTTGGCATTTTTTAACATCCATTCGTTGATCATCTCACCTCTCCTTGTGAATACCAGGGGGCATTTCGGCCCCCCGGTAAATTACCCACCGAGTTGCAGATTACAGTTTCGGCACTTTGGAAAAGAAGTCCGCCATTTCGTGCGGGAACCCTTTCGCAATCGCCGGGCGAAGATCGTCCATAGAAACATTAAAATCTTTCGGCTGTTCGCCCGTTTGCATTTTTTGGTGTGCGCTCACATTCGACTGCAGCCCATTAAAAATGCCCTTCATATTGCCGAACATATCATCGCAAGATTTTGTCACGTTACTCATGACCGACTTGGCCGCATCCGGCCCCGACATTTGAATATTGCTGACGCCTTGCATAAACGGCTGGCTCAGCGACGATTGGGAGTTGGTGCCCAAATTGCCGCCGGCCTTCATGGTTTCTAAAATTTTGGCTGGATCTAACATGTTTATCACCTCTTTACGGTTGTGTTTACATCGCTTTCGGGCACGAGAATCCTCGCAACGCCCGTGACCAAAGTGGGAAATCTTTCATCGTCGAGCGCAGTTCCAGTTTGAGCACGCCCACCACCGAAGACATCGACATCGTCAGCTCTCGCCTGTCGCTGGAAAGCGGCACGGGATTGCTGGCGTCGAACATCCGGAACAGGGCCCAGGGCCCGTCGAAACTGGCGACCTGGATCTGACCGGTGCCGGTGCGGAAGGTCAGCCGAACATAGCTGCCGCCTTTCGGGCCGGGCCAGTCGATACGCGTGGGTTGGCTAAAACCATGGCTGTAGTTAATCACCTGCCCATCGATGTCCAGGGTCGCTTCCGTGATGGTCGGCGTCAGGGACAGCGGCCTGATGAACATGGAAAACGAGAGTTTGTCGCCGGCGGTGAAGAAGGTGTCGCGAATCAAACGGGCATTTTCAAATGCGCCGAGCGTGCTCGCATTGACGATCCCCTCAGACCCCGGTTTGGCATTCCATTTCTGCGCGTTGACATCCACGTAAGCGGCCAGGTTTTCATCGAAGAACTGCTGCATGGCGCCGTTCTGCCCAAACATGCGCGAGAAGTCCTCGATGCCGACCTCCGCTCTGGCGTTGCGCGAGAACGGATAGCGCCCGCTGATGCTGCCCTTGCACAGCCCGGAAGCCAACGACGAAGCCCCTTTGCTCAGGTTCTTCTGGCTCTGCTGGATCGTTTGGCTGTCGCCGACCTGCAACAGATCCATCATGACGCTGCGCACCGGTTCCGGCTGACGCGCCGCATCCAGCTGCAGCCGCTTCAGCGTGCCGCCGGCGGGCACCACCTGGCCACCGCGCAATGAGGTGGAGAGCGTGGTCAGCTGGCTGTACAGCGCTTCGAAACTGCGGCTCAGCGGATCGTTGCTGGCGTTGGTGGTCTGCAACAGCTGATACCCCAGGCGGCGAAGCAGCTCAAAACGGTCTTCCACCGCGCGTTCCGGCGTGAGACGAAAACGCGCGCGTTCGCCGGAAATCTCGCCGAGAATGTCACGCCGCTGCTGTTCAATACGATTGCGCTGGCGATCGAACCAGCTCGCCGCATCGCCCTGGTTGGTGCCGGTCATGCTGGTTTCACGCGCGGCAAAACGCACCAGGTTGGCCAGCGGGGATGAAGGATCGGACAGCTGGCGCGCCAATATCGCCGCATCCTCCAGCCCGTTGACCGGCCGGGCTCGCACGTCGCGCATGAAGGCATCCCATTTGTCCGCATACTCGATGAGGTAAAGCTTCCTCGCCTCGTCGGCCAGCTTCTGCGCCGAAGCCAGCGAGTTCACCGCGTTTTTCCCTTCCGCGCTGTCGCGCAGCACCCAGGACTCTTCTTCGATCATGTCTTTGGCGGCGTCATCGAGCTGTGCCAGGAAGACATCGCGGTAGCTGGCGCGGGTATAGAACCCCGGCACGGCGGTATCGGTGACCGTCGCCTGGCTCTTGCGGCGCAGCATCAATGACACGTTCGGCCCCGCGGCGTCGGCCAATGAAATGTCGTTGATCGCCGCCGGTAGCGGTTTCTCTTCGATGCGGCGCACCACCCTGACCTGCATCGGAATATTCATCGCTTTCACCCGCGCCAGGCGCAGCAGGTCACCGTTCATTTTCATGACCGGCGCATTCGGCAGAGAGAACATTTCCCGCAGGTGGTAAGCGAAAATGCCTTTGTTCATGTCGGTGTAGCCCTGCGGCATAAAGCTATCCCAGCGCGTCATGAACCAGTCGACCAGCGCCTCGGCAGAACGGTGCGAGGGTTCGCCCATCATCAGATACACTTTCAGCGTGCCGTAGACGTCCTTGTTGGACGCCGAAACGTCATTCTTGAGTTCGTCCGCGATATAGTTTTCCACCGCCGGCCAGAAGATCTGCAGCAAATGGCGTTGGTAGGTCTTTTGCGCCGCGCTGTTGATCAGCTTGTGCTCGAAATAGGGATTCGGCACCGGCGAAACCTCACCGCCCAGCTGCGCGTTCATGTATCCCAGCTGCTCATAGGCGGAGATGACATCGTCGCTGACGCGGTTCGTGACCGGTATTTCGCGCACGATGCGCTTCGTTTCGTCAAAGCGCGCCGCAATGTAAGAGATGTAATCGCTCTCCCACAGGTAACGCATCGCCAGCAGGTTAAAAGAGACCGCCAGCAGCACCAGCACCAGCACATAGCGGCCCAGGGAACTCATGCGGCTGCCGAGCGGCCTGGCGTGAGAAGACTGCTGCAGCACCCCGCGCTCCTGCCTGGCGTAATTCAGCTCTGGGTGGTAAATGCGCCCGGTGGGACGGGCTTCATAGATATCCGCCGCTTCCGCGTTATAAATCGCGCCCTGCGGCGGCAAGGCGATGGTGCTGCCCAGCCATACCTGTTGCAAATGGCAGGCGTAGCCCACCGGCGTTTGCGGGAAAATCTGCTCCAGCAGCGAATACAGCGGGTTGCCCAGCGATCCCAACGACTCGGTGAAGAACAGCAGCTGTTGGCGGTTCTGGCCGTCCGGCGCATCGTGCAGCAGTTCGAGCACGTGATGGCTGACGCGCGCCACCATCTCCCGGTAGAGATCTTCATACTGCTCGAACGGGGTTTCGCCCTGTTCGGCCCGGTTCAGGCTGAACCCCATCCCTTTTTGCAACAGGTCGTCGCCCAGCATCGACAGGAAGGTCTCGCCGCCGACCAGTTGATCGAGGTGGCTGATGGTAAGATAGACCGGCAGCTCGCAGCGGAACCATGAGGCCATTTCCAGCAGGCGCACGCGCAGCGCATCGGCGACGGATTTTCTTTCCGTCAGCGAGGCATGCAGCAGCCAGCGTGCATCCAGGCACAGCATGATGCCGTCGATGCCCGGATGGCGGCGGTGGCGCCGGATCAGTTTGAACAGGGTATCGCGCGCCCTGGCGCCGTCTTCGCCAAGGCCGTTCAGCTGCAGCCATTCACCGGAGGTGTCCACATACACCGAGTTCTCCGCCAGCCACCAGTTGCAATCCTGGGTCGGCCCGACGTCCACGGTCTGCTGCAGGCCATAGTGTTCAGCCAGCAAGAAACGTTCGCCGCTTTCGCCGATCAGCGAGGTTTTGCCGCTGCCCGGCGGCCCAATGACGAGGAACCAGGGCTTTTCACTGATATAACGGCGCGCCAGGCGGTATTTGAAACGCTGCCAGGGGGTGCGCTGCTTCGACGTGCCGACGTATTGCAAGGTGCGCAAGGCGTCGTAAAAACGCGAGGTCACGCGATCTCGCTGCGCGGTTTTTCTTTTAGCCGGGGCCGGCGCCCGCGCGTGGCGGAACACCCAGGATAAAAACGTCGCCACGAACGGCCACAGCGCCCAGCACAGGATCAGGGCGATGATGATGCCTCTGACCCAGACCGACAGCAGCGGCCGGTAGGTGCCGATGGCGATCAGCGGCCCAATCCACCACACCACCGCACACAGCAGCAAGGCAATCACCAATATGAATGATCTACGTATCATATAATTTCCTTATTATCTCTACGCCGACGGATGTCTTAGTTATCCTCGGGGACCTCGGCGGCTACCCCTGCCTGATTCAACGTGGCAGACGGTGAAGCCATCTCCCTCTCGCCGATTTTCCAAAGGATGTCCACCCGGCGGTTGCGGCGGCGCCCTTCTTCCGTCGCGTTGTCGTCCAGCGGCTCCTGATCGCCCTTGCCGACCGACGTCACGGTGCGGTTGTATTTACTGTTGGCCAATGATTCCCGCAGCTTGTCGGCCACCGTCTGCGCGCGGGCTTCCGACAATTTCAGGTTGGAGTTGTTGGAGGTGTTGCGATACGGTTTGTTGTCGGTATGCCCGATCACCTCCAGATCGCCTGGCCACGGCGCCAGCGCTTCCCCCAGACGCTCAATATTGCGTTTCTTTTTAAACTCTTCCGACAGCTTCGACTGCCCGGTGGCAAAGGCGCCGTCGGAGGTGAAGATCAACAGCCAGCCGCGCGGATCGGCGCGCACCTCCAGCCACCCTTCGCTGAGGATTTGCGGCAGCGGCTGCGGCAGCGTCTCCATAATGTTGATTTTGCGCGGCTGCGGCGGCGTCCAGGCCAGAATGGCGTTGCGCAGCGCGCGGGACTGGTCATGCAGATACCAGGCGGCCGAGGCATACGCCAGCAGCGCTATCGCCAGGCCGTAGCACAGCAGTTTGAGCGGCGTGATACGGGTGGCCTTGCGCACCACTTTGCTCGGTTCGGCATCGGCCAGCGTCTGCGTCGGATTCTGGCTGTACAGATAACCGTCAAGGCGATTGCGCACGTCGGCCAACAGCACCGCGCCGCGCTCCATCACGTGGAACTGCCCCTCAAACCCCAGCGACAGGATCAGATCGTAAAACGCCAGGATCTCCTTGTTGCGCGGCGAGGCGGCCAGATACTCTTGCAGGTGCTCGAAGCATTTTTCCCCGCCCCAGGCGTCGCGATAAAACTCCACCAGCAGGCTGAGGTTCAGTTCCCCGGACTCCAGCGTGCTCATGCAGCACTCGTCCACGTAGGAACACAGCAGATAGGCCAGCTTGTCCACATCGCCCGGCGCAACGTGATCCGCCAGCAACGTCTGCTGGAATTGTTGGATCTCCCGCACGATCTGCGCACGCACCGCCGCCGGGTTCAGCTGTTTCTGATCGCGCACCCGCTCCACCTGCAGCAATACCGGAATGGCGGCGGCGATCAGCGGGTTGTCCCAGTGGCCCATCATTACGCCGGGCTTGCTCAGCGCGGCGCGGCCAAACAGCCCGCTCGAGGTCGGCGCCGCATCGGCCTGGCGATCGCCAGGCGCGGGTTCGACGCTTTCCGGGACGGCGGTTTCCGCTTCATACGCCGGATGTTCGGGGGGCGCCGCCACGCCGGCGCTTCCCGGCCGCAGCTTGGCGGCCAGCGCCCGCGCGCCGAAGGACAGCGCGGCGATTTCCGCCGTGGTTTTGCCCACCGTGCCGGACGTGGGGAGACGCGGGGTCGCGTTGTTGCGCGTTACCGCCATCGCCTCGCGGATTTTCCTCTCGAATTCGTTCATCCCACCCTCCCTTGCCTTAATCCCCAGACGTCAAAACGCAGGTCCGGGAAATCACCCACGATGCTGAGCGCCATCGCCGAGCCGCCCATCATTTCCTTGTAAATCGGGTCGGCATGATCCACCTCGAAGTAGATGCTGTTCGGGTAATACGGTATGTGCCGCGGCGGCGAAGCCATCGGCAGCAAGCGAGCGCCCGGTAATTGGAGATCGATCAGCTGAATGATTTTCTCGACCGGCCCCAGCTTGACCTGCGCGGGGAAGTACGAGCGCAGATGCTCGATGGACAAACCGCAGCTGACGGCAAACACCAGTTTTTCCAGCCGCAGCTGCGAGTCGTTCGGGCACAGGTAGATGCTGTCGCCGCGATCGATAAACGGCAGCGCCACCGCCGGCGCTTCGATCACCAGCGACAGCGCGCGGCGAATCGAGGCGAACAGCTGGAAATAGCAGTTGTGCGGCTCATCGTGCAGATACACCAAGTCGGCCCGGTCCCAGAGCCGCTCGCCGCCGGGAATGATGCTGAGCCGCCCCAGCAGACTCAACAACGTGTCGAACAGGGTTTCTGGATGCACCTGCGGGCTGGCCAACAGTTGGCTGATGCGCAAATTGAACTCGCTCAGGGTTTGCAGCAGCAGCAGTTCCAACAGCTCGGACAGCCCGCCGATCGTCATGTGCACGTCCGGGCGGAACACCGACTCCAGACGCTGGCTGATCAGCCCAAGCAATTCGGTGGTGAACGCGGGCAGCCAGCCGATGGCGCGGAAGTCCAACATCGGCGGCAGGGCGCGCTCATCCAGCAGCACCCGACGATCGCTGGTGAGTTCGCGCACGAAGCCGACCGGCAGCACGCTTTCCGCGCTGCTGACCGCATCTTCCAGACTTAGCCGCGTCACCAGACTCCCCAGCTGCATCGTGCACACGCGCGGCGTTCCCTCCAGGCTGACACCGTGGTTGCGATCCGGCACGTCGGCGTCCATGGTGCGAAAACGGCTGCTTTTCCGCTCATCCTGGATAAGATCGATCTGGGCATTGCCGGCAATGTCCATCAGCACGGACAGGCACACCACTTTCCCCTGGCAGCCCTCTCCCAGCACCAGCGGTGGCGGCAGCGGAATATCCTCAGGCATGCTGAACGCCGTGCCGTCGGGGAAAACGCCCTTGGCTTTCTTCAGCGCAAACTTGCCCTGCTCCAATAGCCCGTTGTCGATTTCCAGCGTCAGGAACCCCCAGGTAAAGGTTTCGACGCTGCGCAAGCGCGCTTCAATCAAGTGCTCGAAAAAACGTTCCTGCTGCTGGAAATGCTGCGGTTCCATCAACATGCCTTCTACCCAGGCGACGCGTTGTTTAGGTAACATGTCATTCATCCATTTTGTCGTTAGTCACTATGCTGAGTGACGTCATCCCCACCATCACCTTCATTTGCGAATCAGCCTGCGCGGGCGATTTTTGCTCGGCGAGCGGCAATACCCCGCTGATTTGCTGAAATTCCGCCCCCACGACGACCCATCGCTCTTGCCCCGCCGGCACCTCGAAGCGATAACGCAGCGTCTCCCTCGGTTGCAAAATGCTCTGGTGCCGGCTCAGCGCCCCTTCCGACGGTGCCGTCTCGCGGCAAGGGGCGCCATCGCCAATCCCCTCGGGCATCCACCCCGAGCGATTGGTTTCGATGACGCACACCTTGACCGGCTGCGCCTCCCCGGCCGCATTCGGGTTCACGTTGTCGTTGGCGGTCACCTCGACATCGATAAACCGCAATCGACGCCCCGCATCGGCAGCCTCGTCGTGAGAAAACCAGCTGCACCCGCTCAGCATCCCCACCGCCAACAGTCCCCCTGCCGCGATCCCCCGGAGCGTTTTCACCATGCTGAACTCCTATGCATTAACGAAACATTTGGTCTGGCTCGGCGCGACCTGAGTGGCGACCATGTTGTTGTTGTTCGTCGTGCTGGAATCACCTAACCGCGTGACCGGCATGCCGCCGGTGAAATACTTCCCCGACCCCTGCATCGGCTGCATCTGCGCCGAATGCGTCCCCGAGGCGGCGCCGATCACCCCGCCCGAATCGACGGTGGCCACGCGAATGCTGCCGATGTTCTGTTCATTGCCGCCGCAAAGGAAATAGTTAGGCACGTTCGGTATGCCGGTATTGTTGGGCGCGGTATTCGGGCCCGGCGCCGGGATCATCGGGTCACAGCCGGCGAAGCTGATCCCGGCCGTGTTGTTGTTGGCTGCGGTCATGATGACTTACCCCATATGTATCTGGCCGCCGTCGATCTTCAGCACCGCCGAAGACTTCAGGGAACCAATTTCACTGTTGATGACGAGGGATTGCCGGGCATCCTGAATGATGTGCTTCGCCAGCACCTCGTCGGTTTCCTCCACCCGCCGGCTTGCGTGCTTGCTGCGCACAAACAGGCGTTGAGAGATTTGGTGCAGCGTTTCGGCGACCCAGCGGCTACTGCGCGTCAGCAGCGTAAAGTGCGGGCTGCGCAACGTCAGCCGCTTGCCGCCCTGCAGTTCGATCTCCGGCGCCACGATGCGCAAGTTGGCGCTGCGGCTGTCCAGCGTCATGACGGCGTGCGCCTGTTGGCGCGACAGGATCTCGGTAATGACCAATTTGTCGCCGTCGACGATGACGCAAACGCGATCGCCCGCCAGCGGCTGAACCAGGCAGCTGGTGGCGACCGCCAGGCAGTGGGCGCGCATGCCATCGACATACAGGCCGCCATTGGCGTCGGCCGCCAGCGTCACCACCTTGCGCCCCCCTTGTTCGGCAAGCGGAGCGCTGCGCACCAACTGCAAAGGCGTCACCCTGGCGTTGGCATAGACCTTCTGATGCTCTCTTCTGGACTTATACATATCTGCTTACTCCTGTTGGCCGTTGATACGACGGTTGCCGCGGTCCCGGTTGTTGATGCGCATACCAGGCGTCGATCGCACTCAAGAACGGATCGGCGGTAAGCGGCACATTTTCGGCGCGATGACGCTTCGCCCCATGCAGGCGGGCGCTCTGTTGCTGGGCGGCGGTCAACGGCTGTTCCATCAGGTTCGCCTCCCGCATCTCGGCCTGTTCCATGTTGGCCAGCGCCAGATCGCACGCCCTGAACTCCGCCTGCGTCAGCCTGGCGCGCCCCCAGTGGGCGCCGTTCATCGCGCATTCGCTGAACCGGGCCTTCTGCGCCTGCGCCAGGGTCAGCGTCGCGCGCTCGAAATCGCAGCGCAGCGCCTGCACTTCGGCAAAGATCGCCGACGTCAGATCGCTGTCGGCGAACGAGCACCCTTCCAGCTCGCTGCGGTGAAAGCTGGCGCCCTGCAGCCGCAGCTGGGCCAGGTTGCAGCCCGACAGGCGGCAGGTGAACCAGATGCGCGCCTGCCCCTCGATCGTCTGCCAGCTGCATTTCTCCAGCCGGCAGCTCCCCATGATGTGGCGTTCGAGGGTCGATGCCTGCCACAGGCACTGCGTGAGTTGACAGGCATACCAGTTGGCGTCCTGAATGATGTCCTGTTGGAACATCATGTTGGTCAGGATGCTGGACTGCACGGCCAGGTGCCCCAGGCTGCTGCGCTCGACTTCCGCCCCGTTGACCTCGCACTGGATCAAACTGCAGTCGTCCAGCAGACAGTCGCCGATGTAGCACCCACGCAGCGTGGTGTCGTTGCACGCCAGATTGCACAGCAGCCCCCGTTGCAGCGTCAGGTTGTCAAACCGGCATTCGTTGAACGACAGGCGCAGCAAGCTGCCGCCGACCACGTTGACCTGGTTCAGGGTGCAGCCCTCAAAGCGCACCGCCCGCAAATCGCATCCTTCAAACGTGACGCGCTCGAAATGGCAGTCGATGAAAGAACAGTCGCTCAGCGTCAGCCCTTTCAGCTCGCGATCGTGGAAGCGCCGCTTTTTGAAGGTTCGCGGCAGGGGCGGCGTCTGCGACACCGCCTGAGCGATCTCCAGCTCAATCACCTCGGTGTCAGGCAGGGCCTGCTGAATCACGCGGCTTTCAGTTTTCATGCGCATAGTCCCCCTGAATAATTCTGCGCGGCACCCAGCACGCCCGCTCCAGCAAACACCCGCTGAAACGGGTGCCGGCGTCCTGCCAGGTCATCGCCAGATTCGCCGCCGCCAGGTTGCACTGCTCAAATCCCGCATCGCGCAAATCGGCGTTATAAAACATGGCTTGCTGGGCGCTGCTGTTTTGCCAGCGGGCGTGCGCCAGCACGCTGTCTTTAAACCGCACGCCGGCCAGGTCGCAGCCGACGATCGCGCAAGCCGTCAGGTCGGCCTCGTCGAAATTGCATTCGGTGAAAACGCTGTACTGCAGCTGACACCTCTCCATACGCGCCGCTTTCAGCCCCACTTTGGTGAAGCCGCAGTCGCTGAACACGCCGTGGGAGAAATTCACCTGCATCCCCGCCGTCATGCTCTCGATTCGGCAACGTTCGAAGCGCACGCCGCGCCAATTGCCGCCGAGGAACGAGTTCTTGGTTAACGCCATATCCAGCGCCACCGCCCCCTCGGCCAGGCAGCGGTTGAAGACGCAGGCGTCCAGCTCCCCTTGCAGGAATTGCGCGCGGATCAGCGTCGAGCCGTTAAACATGCCGTTGCCAATCGCCCCGCGCTCAAAGCGGCTCGCGGTGAAATCCCCCCGCTCGAAGACGCAGTAATCGAGCTTCACGCCCTCGGCCCGCATGCCTTGCCCCTGCGGCTCTTCCAGCGTCACTTTTTCGAGGACCGCCTCCTGCCATACGCTTTCCGCCATCAGCGGCTTTTGCAGGGTGCACGACACCATGCGGATCCGGCGCAGCGCCGCCTGCGTCAGGTTGACCGCATCAAAAACGCAGTTTTCGAAGGTGCAGTTCTCCAGAACGGCCTGTGAAAAATCGCAGCGCTCAAAACGGCATTGCAGAAAATGCTTGTCCGACAGCGCAGGGCTGCGCAATCCGGTGAAGGTTTTCCCTTCCACGGTCGCGCTAGCGGGGAAAAACGCGTCGTTACCCTCTTCGGCAGGCAGATCCGGCAAATCGGGCAACGTCACGGGGGCGGGCTCCGCCGCCGTCTGTTGCTGGTGCAAGGCAATCGCCTCGCGAATGCGTTGATAGAAAACGGCGGAGTCGCCCAAAGACGTGGGCGACGGATCGTAACGCAGATCGCTGGGGTGATCCGACGCCGCCTGGATGACGTTCAACCCCATCTCCGCCGGCATCAGATCCGGATCGAACAGGAACTCGAAGGGCGAAGCGTCGTCGTCGCTGCGTTTATGGTGCACCTGCCGGAAATAATCGAACGGGCGCGGCGCGTCGCAACGATCCAACGCCAGCATCAGGGACTCGATGGACTCGTCCAGAAGATGCGTCAGCGGCGCATTGCCGGTGAAAATAATCAGCGCCATGTCGCTGTCGGGCAGGAACCACAGCGTTTTTCGCTGCAGTTCGATTTCCTCGAGGCCTTCGCTATCGTGGCGGCGTATGAATGCCCGCCCGCGCACCGCCGGCAGCTCGCCGCGAATCGCCTGGCTCTGCGCGCCGACGCCCTGCAGTTCGAAGGGCACCCTATCCGGCCACGCCGCTTCCGGCAGCCACTGCGCCGGCGGCGCCATCTGGTAATAGCGCCGATCGATATCGGCCGGCAACCCGGGAAACGCCTTCTCCAGATAGGCTTTGCTCGCGATCTGGCCCGCCACCTTATCGATATGCGCCTTGCGCAGCGAAAACTCGTGTGGCACCGGCGCCGGCGCCGCCAGCGGGGAACGCTCCTGTGCGGAACCTTCGGCGGACAAGGTCATCAGCAGCGGCCGCAGCCCATCATTGCAACCGCGCCCCACCGGGTTCTCCTTGCTGTCTTTACCGCCCCAGGCCGAGGTGTGGTCCAGCGGCACGCTGAGGAAAGGTTCCGCCCCCATCGCGCCGCGTCGCCCTTCGCCCTCCACCCGCCAACGGCGCTTAAGCCCACCGATGTCGGCGCTGACGTCCAACGTTTTTACCGGCTGCCCGACGCCGGCATGGCCGGCGATCAGGTATTCGGCGAACGGCTTCGGCTCAGCAACGTCCAACACCGGCAGACTGAGCGGCGCACGCTTCCACGCCTCCCAGATTTCGGCCTCGTTCACGAAGTGTTCCGGTCGGGACAGGTAGCATCCGGCCACGACGCTGATGCCGAGCCGGCTGTCTGCGCCGATCTGGTAACCCCCTTTAATCACTACCAATTGCTGTGGCCGTATGATTCTCATTGCCGCGCCTCGTTAGTTTTTGCTTTGCATCCCGACTTTTTTCAAATCGACGCCGGTCTCGGACAGTGACGCGCCGGTGTAGCTGATGGACACCCCCGTCGTGCTGGTGCTGCTGCCGGTATTGCTGACGCTGCTGCCGGTATTGCTGACGCTGCTGCCGGTGCTGCTGACGCTGCTGCCGGTGGTGCCGACGCTGCTGCCGGTGGTGCTCACGCTGCTGCCGGTGGTGCTGATGCTGCAGCCGGTGGTGCTGGTCGAGGAACCGGTGGTGCTGATACTGCAGCCGGTGGTGCTGGTCGATGAGCCGGTGGTGCTCACGCTCACGCCGGTAAAGCTGGTGCTGCTGCCGGTCTGGCTGGTACTGACCGTGGTGTAGCTGTTGCTTTCGCCGGTCATGCTGTTGCTGATGCTGGTAAAGGAGTTGCTTTCGCCGGTCATCGAGTTGGAGACGCCGGTGCAGCTGGTGCTCTGCCCGGTAAATGACGTGCTCAACCCGGTGAACGACGTGCTGACGCCGGTAAACGAGGTGCTGACGCCGGTGAACGAGGTACTGACGCCGGTGAACGAGGTGCTGACGCCGGTGGCGGTGAGGCTGACGCCGGTCATCGAGGCGCTGACGCCCTTAATCGACGCGTCAAACCCGGTGATGCTGAAGACGTAATCCTTGTAAGAAACGTGGTTGGTGAACCAGTCCGTAAAGGTGCGGCGGATGATGTCGAACTTGTCCATCCCCACCTCGGTGGCCTGGTTGCGCTCGACCGTGGTTTGCAGATCGCGTTCGGCGTGCAGCATGACGCGTTCGTTGTTGCGGTTGTCGTCGAAGGTCAGCTGGCTGGCATGCTGCGGTTTGCCGAAGCGCAGCGAGCGCGACACCATCCCCGAGTAGTTGATGTATTCAGGCAGTTGATAAGGCGGCGGGTTATCGCCGTTATAAACGATACCTGTCACCATCGGGCGATCGAGATCGCCGTCGACATAGGTCACCAACACTTCCTGGCCGACGCGCGGCATGGCGATCACGCCCCAGCCTTTCCCCGCCCAGGCCTGCACCACGCGGATCCAGCACGAGCTGTCTTCCTCGGTGGTTTTGTAGCGATCCCAGTGGAAGTGCACGCGAATGCGCGCAAACTTGTCGGTATGCACTTCGGAATTGGGCGCGCCGACCACGGTGGCGCTCTGGATGCCCGGCATCTGCGGCTTGGGCGTCTCGCGCAGCGGGCGGAACGCCACGTCGTCGTTCAACGCGTTGAAACGGCAGGTCACGTTGCGGCCGTCGCTGCTGCTGTCGGGGCCATCTTGCACGAACACATAGTCGCAGCGGGTCAGTTTGAAGCGGCGGTTGCGGTTGGCGTCCGGGTGCAAAATCAAGGAGAAGTCCTTGCCGGCCATCAACCCGACGGCGTTGCTCTCGCCAAACAGCAGGTGGCCGTCGCTTTGCATTTCTTCCAGGCGCAAACGCGCCAGATTCTCGCCGCGTTCAGTATCCACATAGCCCGCCGCGTAGTCGTACCACTCCAGCGGCGTGTTCTGCAGGCCGAGGCGGCTCTCTTCCACCTTGGTTTGCAGGTTCTTGCGCGGGTTCTGGAAGTCGAAGTCACGCAGCACGATTTCATTCGGACGCACTTTGCGGGAACGCTGGATGCGCTGGATCCCTTCGCGGATGGCGCGGTTTTCTTCGCTGTCCGGCATGAACGGCAACACGGCGTAACCGAAATCCAGATCGTCGAAATCCTGCCGGTCGGTGATCACCAGCGTGTGCTTATCCTCGGCGTGATCGAAGTAATACCAGATGCCTTCGTCTTCCAGCAGGCGGCTGATAAACGCAAAATCCGTTTCGGAAAATTGCACGCAATACTCACGCGTCGGATAGGTGCCTTGAATATCCAGACGGTAGTCGGCAAAGCCATAGCGAGAGAAGATTTGCTCGATGATGTCGAGCACGTTCAGATCCTGGAAAATACGGCTGTTGCGGTTCTGCATCAAAAACCACAGCCAGGTGCTCAGCTCCAGTTTGTACACGAACTTATCCTGATGCTGCCCCGCATCGGACGCGCCGATCACGTAAGCATAGAAAGGCCGCGAGCCGAAATCCGGCCTTTCAATCTGGATGCGGATCCCTTCACCCAGCAAGGATTCATAATCCACGTCCGCCTGTTCGCATTCGAATTCGAGCGAATATTGCGAGTTGCTCGACAACCCTTCTTGGGTGGTGAAGCTGAGTGGAAACGCATTTAATTCGGCTAACACCGGGTTATCAATTTCGATTAAAGGCATAACAACCTCTCTGATCCGATATCGAACCCCGCCCCGCGTTTGCGGGCCGGCGGTAAATTAAAAATCAGTCGAAATAAACACTTAAGCTATCGTTCTCGACCATGAGTTGGATATTCTGCAGTTCCTGTCCCGTCCGTTTGCGCTGCAGCACTTCATTGCTGATCGGCGGCAAGATCGCCTGCTGCAGCAGCGACTCGACCGCTCTTCCGCGCGATGGATGGGCGCTGATGCGTTTGGCGATCCAGCCTGGGATGTCGCCCTCCAGCACCAGCGACACGCCCACTTCTTTGTGCAAACGCTGCTGTAAACGTGAAATCTGTTTGGTGGCGATATGGGTTATCGCTTCGGTGGAAAGCGGCACGTAAGGAATGACGTTCATGCGCGCCAACAGCGCCGCCGGGAAAAAGCGCGCCAGGACGTCGTGCAGCATCGGGCGCAACGCCTCAGTTTTCAGCTCCGGCGTTTCCGCCAGCGTCGCTTCTATTTCGCCGGCGCCGATGTTGCTGGTCATCAAAATAAAGCACTGGCGGAAGCTGATCATGCGGCCCTCGCCGTCCTCCATCACGCCCTTGTCGAAGACTTGATAGAACGCTTCATGGATATCGGGATGCGCCTTGTCGAATTCGTCGAGCAGCACGATGGAATAGGGTTTGCGCCGCACCGCCTCCGTCAATTTGCCGCCCTTGCCATAGCCGACATAGCCCGGCGGCGCCCCCTTCAGCGTGGAGACGGTGTGCGACTCTTGAAACTCGCTCATATTGAAGACGATCAGGTTATGCGCGCCGCCGTACATCGCCTCCGCCAGGGCGAACGCGGTCTCCGTTTTGCCGACGCCGCTCGGGCCGGACAGCATGAAAACGCCCAACGGCCGATCGTGCGCCTGGATGCCGGCGCGGGAGATCCTCACCGCCTGCGCGATTTCGTCGATCGCCGTCTGCTGGCCGAAAATCTGGCGACTCAGCAGTTGGTTGAGGTTGAGCGCATTGTCCAGATCGCTTTGCAGCATGCGGCCGGTGGGGATGCCGGTCCAATCCGACAACACCTCCGCCACGACGCGATCGTCCACCCACGGATACACCAGCGGCAGACCGCCGTCCTGCAGCTCGCCCAACTCGGTGGCCAGCTGCGGCAAACGATCCGGCGACTGCTGCTCTGCATCGAGCAAGGTGGTGACCGCCTGCTGCTCCTGCGCCTGCCGCTGACGCAGCGCATCCAGCTCTCCTTCCAGCTCGCTGAGCGTCTGCTGCAATTCGCTGATGCGGGTGAGCGCCAGATCGTCGAATTTGCTTTCTTCCTGCAGGCCGTGCATTTCGGTACGCTTCACCGCCAGCCCGGCCTCGAGCGACTCGATTTTTTCAGGCTGCGCATGCTGGCTCAGCGCCACCCGCGCGCAGGCGGTGTCCAGCAGGCTGATGGCCTTGTCCGGCAGCTGCCGCGACGGCAGATGGCGCAGCGATAAATGCACCGCCGCCTGCAGCGCCGACTCGCGGATCTTGACGCTGTGGTGCTGCGCAAAATGCGGGGCGATGGCGCGCATCATGTTCACCGCATTCTCTTCGTCCGGCTCTGAAACCAGCACGTACTGGAAACGGCGCGTCAGCGCGGCATCCGGCTCGATGAACTGTTTGTATTCCGACCAGGTGGTCGCCGCCACCATGCGCAGCGCGCCCCTGGCCAGCATCGGTTTCAACAGGTTGACGGCGTCGCCGGTGCCGGCCTGCCCGCCGGCGCCCACCAGCGTATGCGCCTCGTCGCAGAACAAAATCACCGGCACGGCCGAATGCGCGATGGCGTCGATCAGCGCTTTCAGGCGCGATTCGAATTCGCCGCGCATGCTCGCCCCGGCCTGCATGCGCCCCAGATCCAAAGACAGCAGCCGGGCGCCCTGCAGCAGCGGCGGCACCTGCCCTTGGGCTATCTTGCAGGCCAGCGCTTCCGCCACCGCCGTTTTGCCGACCCCGGCTTCGCCCACCAAAATCGGGTTGTTCTGCCGACGACGCAGCAAAATGTCGATCACCTGGCGCAGCTCCGCTTCGCGGCCAATCACCGGGTCGATTTCACCGTCGCGCGCCTGACGAGTCAGGTCCGCACACCATTTATCGAGTATCTCGACCGTCTCGGGCGCATCCGGCGCCTCGCCGAGCGCGCCGTAGCTTTCTTCTTCCTCCTCCTCCTGTTCGACAGACTCGGCCAGAATCGCCGGGTAGTCGTCGAACAGCTGTGGGATCGGCAGTTTTTTAAACTCTTCGCTCAGCCGGTACAGGCTGCGCTGCAGCGTGGGATCCTGCAGAATGCCGACCAGGATATGGATGGTGCGCACGCCGCCGGACGGCGTTTCGGCGAGCTGGCTCATCAGCAGCCCTCTTTCCACCACCGTTTCCAACTGCGTCGACAGATCCACCACCGCATTCGTCCGGTTTGGCAAGGTATGGAGAATGCGATCCAACGCATCGCTTACGCGCTGAATATTGATCGCGTAGTGCGCCAGGATCAGCGGCAAGTCGCCGCGTTCTTTGTCCACCAGGACTTTCAGCCAGTGTTCAAGCTCCACGTATTCGTGCCTGAAGGTCCGGCACAGCTTGGTGGCTTCAACGAAGGACTGATAAGCAAAGTGGCCCAATCGCGAAAAAAGACGTTCTCGTTGATACACCTTAAATTTCCTTATATTAAGTTGTTGATTGATAAACCAGCTGCCTAAACGTCCCTGTCTTAGGTTTCAGCCAGCTGTCTTTACTCAGCGACTTGCCGCCCAGCTGCGCCGCCATGCTCGGCTCCGTGGCGATCAGCAGGCTGACGTCCAACATCAGCTGATGGCTCGTGAAGTCATGGCAGATGCTCACCAGCGCCTGCAACCGCCGGCTGCCGCGCTGATACTGCTGATAATGCGGGGCCCCCAGCGGCCCGATTTGAATATGCGCGCCGTACTGGGCATCGAAAAAGCGGCTACCGATGCGCGTGCTCCCCAGCTTGCCCAGCTTTTGGCTGCCGTTTTTTTTGCCGTCGTCGATCCATTTGGCGTAGCGCGGCGTAATTTCGATGGGAACCGCGAAGTAGGCCGCCAGCATCTTGTTAAGCTGGCGCAGCGAGCGGCGGCCCGGCAGATAAATGCCGGGGTAGGCTTCGCGCAGGCGCTGGATATGCGGGTTCACGGCCAACGTGGTGTCGACGCCCACCGTCTGCCGCAGATGATGCAAAAACGGGTTTTTGTCATCGTCATGGTCATGCCCGATCATCGCCTTCAGCTGCGCCCAGGCCCGGTAATGCAGTACGGCGAAGCGCTGGCTGACGATGCCGACGAACTGCTGGAACGCCTGATTGCGCCTGGCGATGACTTCGGTGCGCGCGTGCTCGGTCACATGGATCGGCAGCGGGCCGTAAGGGGCGAACATGCCGAAATGCCGCGCCTGAATCAGCACCTGCGTAGGGCGTTGTACGATGGAGGCGATTTCACGCGAGGCGAAACCCATATCCGCCGGCTGGGTGATGCAGAGCCTTTCGCGGCTGCGATCGTTGGAGACGCCGAGCCGCGGCGCATCCGGCTGCGCACGCTCGATGCGCCGCAACAGCTCGAAGAAATCCTGCCGATTGGACAGCCCGCGGATTTCGGCCTGGCCCACGCTTTCGCCTTGGGCCCCCGGCGCCGGCGCCTGTTCCAACGACAGCGCCGTTTCGCGCATCAGCGACATATCAGCCATAGTAGAGCGCCCCCCAGTCGGCGTGGGTTTCCCCATCCAGCAACAGCTTCATGCTCAACGTTTGGTTCAGGTCGCCGTATTGGCTCAGCGCGTGGTGCAATATTTTGCCGAACAGATAGGCACCGTGATCGGCATGATGGTTGGCGCTTAGGTTGACGGCGATCTCGGCCCCGCGGATCCAGGCCAGCGGCCCCGGCCCCTGATTGCGTTCGAAGTGGTGCTCCACCCAGGCGTTTTTGATGCTGGCGATGCGTTTGCGCTGGCTGGAGTCATCCTGATGGCAGAACAACGACAGCCAGTCGCGCAACAGCGCCGAGCAATCCTGCACGTCAGGGCGCGCATGGCGCAAAGGATTGGAGGCCAGCATCTGGATCGCTTGCCACGCCTGGCTGATGTTAGGCACCGCGACAGGGTTGCTCGGATAGCGGACGATCTCCACCTGGTGGATCGGCATCGCCGTTTCCAGCTGAAAATGCGGTTGCTGCAGGTGCGCAGGCACCAGATGCCGTTCGCAGACCAGCGCCTCGACGCTGAGCGACGTGATGTCATCGATGTCGATGCCGCTTTTGCCCGGCGAAATGGCGATAAAGGTATCTTCGTTGGGCAGGTGCGGGTTGTTGTATTTGGATGGCGACGGTTCCCGGCGGCGGTGCAACGTATAGCCGGCCGGCTCCCGCTCGCAGTCGTAGTGCACGTCGGCCTGCAGCGAAGAGAAAATCACCGGGTTGCCGTCGGGCAGCATGCCCTTCACCTGTTTGACGCTATGAATCTCATACAGCGAGGTGTTCAAACGATCGACCACCAGCTGATGCTCCGTGCGCTCTCCCGTCAGCAGCACCGGCGAGCAATGGCGACGATACAGGTTGATGACCGGGGTCGCGAAAAGATGAAAATCCCTGGCGTTGACGCGACCGATCAGCGTTAGCGGGCGTTGCTCAAGCGCGAACAAAATCTCGAATTCATGGACGCGTTCACATTGGCGCAGAAAGTCCCGCACGCCATGCAGCTCCAGGCTGAAGAAGCGGCTCGGCGCCGCAAAGTACTCGCGCATCAGGCGGTTGCCGGGCAATTCCCCCACCGCGGTGGGCAACAGCGCCTCTTCGTCGCCGACGCCGCCCAGACGCAGGCTTTCCGGTTGCAAGACTTTGATGACCGGCCGATCGTCGTTTTTCGCCCATAGCACGATGCGCAAGGTGCGATTAAGCAGCGCGGCCATCAGCTGGTTGGCCCGCACCGTATCTTCCGCCAACGTCAGGTGCAACGGCTCGAGATCCAGTTCCGAGACGGGCAACACGCCGTGCGTGGTCAGGCCGATTCTGACGTAGGCCGAACAGTCTTGCATATGCCTGGCGGCGCCGTCGGGCAAATGGTGAGGCGGCAGGATTTCGCATTCCGCCAGCGCAATCTCAACGGGCTGCACTTTAATATGCCGCGCCGTGGTGAACGTGGCGGGTTTGTTGTTCAGCGAGATATCGTTCAGGGTCATTCGGCTCCCGCGCGGCAGGTCGACCTGGCTATGCCACTGGGGAAAAGAGAGATCGGGCTTAATCGCGACGGTGGCGATCGCGGGAACCGGCGTGTACCACAAGGGCGCCAGGCGCGAAAGCATTTGCAAGGCGAATTCTGGCTGCTCGTTGTTCAGCTTTTCCTGGATGCGGGTGCAAAGAAAAGCAGAGCCCTCCAACAGGCGCTCGACGAAAGGATCCAGCACGCCGTCGATATGCATGCCTAAATGCTGAGCGACCTGGGGATGCGAAGAGGCGAACTGACGGCCGGCCTCGCGAAAATAACGCAGCTCATCATTATATAATTGGAGAAAACGCTCACTGAACATAGTCACCTCTATTAATCAAATACGTGTACGGCGCCACAGGAATAATCAAGAGCTATGCGCAAATTCACCAGCATTTCGTCACCCGGTAATGAGCAGGTGCCATAGATATCGAATAAGATCGCCAATACATACGATTGACGCTCATTCACTACCGGCACCACGCGAATCGTTTTCGGATCCAGCCGTGGCTCAAAAGACGTAATGATTCTTTGTATATGTCTCGCCAGCGTTAGCGGATCGGTATTAATCGGTATTCGTTGGCTCAGCGACGGCAGGCCATAATTCAATACCGAGCTTTCGCTGTGCGCATAATCGTGAAGTTTTAAATCTGCGCTGCGCGATGCGTCATTCAATAAGAATTCGATATCGCGCACCAGGACGCGCCGCCAATTATCGGCGCTGCCGCTTTGACTTCTCACGCTGAGCTTATCGAATAGCATGGGTAATGACGCTTTCATTTAACACCTCGCGGTAATGAGTGTGTCTGCCCGCAAGATCTGCGGGCAGACGGCCTGCAATAAGTGTTACGACATCAATGATCAGATGCGGGCGTTAAGCTTGAGGTCATACCCCGTCTTAATCACCGCACCCATGGAGCCATCGTTGTTTTGCTCTTTGTACTCAACTTCGATACGTGCGAAATTCAGCTTGATAACATCGGTGGGCAGCACGGTATCGATTTCAGTACCGATGGTGGAGTTCAGCGGCATATTACCCACGGTCTTGAATGAGGAAACCAGGCAGTTACTGAAGGTCACGGCAATAAAGTCTTGCTGACCCTGGCCTGATTTACGGCAAACAAGTTTTGCCTGAGGAATATGCTCGCCGGTGGCGCACATCAGAAACAGCTTCGGCGAAGCCTTATTGCTTACCATACGGAATTCAAAGTCTTTCATTTCGACTTTGCCGGAACCACCGCCGCTGCCGAATCCCCAGCGCCCGGCATTTTCCTCCGCCCATTGCCAGGCTTGCAGCTGAATCCATCCCGGATAAGTTTGGTCAGGGGATTCACCGTCAACACCTTCAATCTTCAAAAAATAGTCTACTAAAGCTTTAGTGCTCATTTTTGTCTCCTTGACTGATAGGTCCTACTACGTTAATTGAAATGTCTACTCAGATAAGTCGTTATATTGCCTACGCAATCATTGAAATAGCGACAATGGGAACCCATTAGCCATTAATAAATAGCCATGGCGCAGAGAATAACGCCGCTAAATTTCAATGAAATATCAATTCTCACCCACGCCATTTAATAATTAACGTCGGCAATATCCAAACCAATGACCAGCCGTGACTTATCTGCTCCCATCTTTTTTGGCTGACGGAAGTTTTGATACCAATCGCAAGGACACGGTCATGCCTTCCAACTGGTAATGCGGGCGCAAATAGAAATGTGCGCGGTAATAACCCGGATCGTCTTCAACATCCTCAACGCGAACTTCGGCGGCGGCCAAGGGACGACGCGCTTTCGTCGCTTCCGTCGACACGGAAGGATCGCCATCCACGTAATTCATCAGCCAGTCATTCAGCCACAGCTGCATATCGTCTCTGGAACGGAAAGAACCGATTTTGTCGCGTACGATGCATTTCAAATAGTGTGCAAAGCGGCACGTGGCAAAAATGTACGGCAGCCGGGAGGAAAGCTTGGCGTTGGCCGTCGCATCCGGATCTTCATATTTCGCCGGGGCATGCATGGTGCAAGAACCGATAAAGGCGGCGAAATCAGAATGTTTGCGATACACCAAAGGCAAGAACCCGGCGTCTGACAGCTCTTGCTCGCGCCGATCGGAAATGGCGACCTCCGTCGGGCACGTCAGCTCATAACCGCCCTCATCGGAAGGGAACGCGTAGGCGGGCAGTTCCTCCACCGAGCCGCCGGATTCGATGCCGCGGATTTTCGAACACCAGCCGTACTCATGGAAGGCGCGGTTGATGTTGACGCCCATCGCATACGCCGAGTTGGCCCAGGAGAAATCATCATCCATATCCGGCCTGACGGCCTCCTCGAAAGCGAACTCTTCGATCGGGTTGGTCTTCGCACCGTAAGGCAAACGCGACAGGAAACGCGGCATGGTCAGCACCAGATAACGCGAATCGTTGCTTTCGCGCAGGCGGCGCCAGGAAGCGTATTCCGGCGTGGTGAAAATCTTGCCGATATCCCGCGGGTTGCCCAATTCGTTCCACTTGCTCATCTGCAGCAGCGACGGCGAAGCGGCGGAAATAAACGGACAGTGCGAGGCGGCGGAAATTTTCGCCAGCTCCGTCAGCAGCGTCACGCTCATCGGGCTGTGATCGAACTCAAAATCGCCGATGATGCAGCCGAACGGCTCGCCACCAAACTGGCCATACTCTTGTTCATAAATTTGTTTGAACACCGGGCTTTGATCCCAGGCCGATCCTCGGTAGCGCCGCAGATTGCGCGTCAGCTCATCCTGACTGATGTTCAATACCCGAATCTTCAGCGTTTCGCTGACGTTGGTATTGTCGACCAGATAACTCAGACCTTGCCAGGCGGACTCCAGCTTCTGGAACTCCTTATGGTGCAAGATATTGTTCATCTGCTGCGAAAGCTGCTCGTCGATCTGGGCGATCAGCGATTCAATGGTCAATACGACATCCTGGCTGACCTTGACCTTGCCCTGGTTGGCATATTCGGACAGCGTGCCGATGGCCCGACGAACCGCTTCTGAGGCCTCGTTCGTTCTGGGCCGGAACGAACGCTTGAGCAGACCGTCAAGCTCGTTTTCCGTTTCCTGCGTTTCAACTTCAGCGACTGCCGTTGCCTGCTGCTTAGCTGAATAGCGTCGTTGCCTCGCTCTCATTCCTCATCTCCTTTATTCCCGGAATCCTGCACATCCTGTTCCGCATCCGCGACCGTTTTACGTGCATCCGTCACCAAACGATGCAGAAAATCGGGCTTCTCCAGCAGATTCTTCACCACCTCTTCCGCGCTGGATTTGCCATCCATATACGTGATCAGTTCCGTGAGATGTTCGCGGGCCTCCAGCAGGCGTTGCATCTGCGGAACCCGTTTGGCGATGGCGCCGGGCGAAAAATCCTCCATCGATTCAAACTCTAATTCCACGTCCAGCAGCGCATCATCCTCACTCAAGGTATTCTCCACGTAAAATTGAAGACGAGGTTTAATGGCCCGCATGCGATCGTTGAAATTGTCCTGATCGAACGTCAGGAATTTTCGCTCTTCGATCGGCAGCAAAGGTTTTTTCCGATGCCCAGAGAGATCGGACATGACCCCCGTGACAAAAGGTAACTCTACTTTCTTTTGTGAACCGTAGAGCTCTACGTCATATTCAATTTGCACGCGGGGCGCGTTATTTTTACCGATAAATTTCTGAGAGCTTGAGTCCTTAGCCATTGGAAAACTCCTTTGTGAGAAAAATTACTTCCCGGACAATTGATTTAACGAGGCCAGAGATTCCGGCAAAAGCTCCTCAACAATCGTCGCGAAGTCCATACCGATCATTTTTTGTGAACGTCGAATAAGAATGGGGGCCGGATGGCTGGGCTCATAGTTTTGGAAATAGTCCAAAACCTGGTCCAACAGCAAGATGACATCCTGCCGGGAACGGATATATTTGCCAGGCAGGGTGGCCGGCGCCTCCGCCGCTTCCGCGTCGGCCGGCGCAGCGCCGATCTCCTCCGGCAATTCCTGCTGTTCGAGAGAGAGCAGTTGGCGGCTGAAGAGCGCTAAATAGTCGCGTACCTGGCGGCAGTCCAGACGGTAATCTTCAGCCTGCAGGTTGGCGTAGTTTTCCACGCGCTCCAAGGCGTCGATTCCCTGCGACAGCTGTTCTTTTAATGACGGCATATTTCTGCCGGCAAAATAGCTGTCAGCCTGCCCCAACACCTTCACCACTTCCGAAAAATGCAGGCTTTTGCCTTCCTGCTCGTCCATTCGCATATTGAGCAGTTCATCGGTGGTTAACGGCGTATCGGGGAAGATCTTGCTGTTTTTGATTTCGTGCAGGCAGGACGAGGTGGCGAGCCAGCCTAACGCGGCCGCATGGAAGCTGTCCGTCGCCGGCTCCATATCGGCCTGAGGGAAAATGGTGCTTCCCTCTTCGGCATATTTGCCGTCGATAGCCGTGATGCCTTGATAGACAGCCGAAAAACCATCGATATGAAGGTTAGCGCGCATAAACCACAGCACGACATGTAAATCGAAGCACTGTTCAAGTAAGGCGGCAGATTGCTCGCGAATAGCATGCCAATTGATGTCGCGTGCATTATCCACGGCATTCAGCGGATCGGTTTGGCTGTCAAATTCCGATAACGTGAATTCAATTTCACTGTATCGAGGGTCAAATTCGACGCCGTTAACTGCTGTTGAGATGACTTCATTCATGGCCTGATATCCTTTTCATCAGCACTACAAACATAAAGCCTATAAAAATGGGCTTTTACATTCGCCAGTCTTTCCCAGAGTCCTTTTAGCGTAATTAGTCGTCACCAAGCCCGCAAATTGTTTAGATGTATTAATATTAACAACAATAATAGATTAAACCTATCAATAAAAACGCAGTGATCGGTTTAAACTATTTTACATTTACATATTTATTTTTTGATTTTAAAATCAATAAGTTACAAGCAATAATTATGCAAGCTAATAATAGGAAAAAAATCAAAAAATGCCCTAAAAACAACGTTTCTCCGTTGGTAGGATAATTCCAATAAAACCTCAGAATACAAATAATTTAACAATCAAATGGTAACTATGGTAAATAGTGAAATTTTTTCATACAAGCATGACAGTCATTCGTTTCTTGCGATCGGGTAGCACGCAATGATCATGAGAACACGATGACAGTGTGACTTTCATTTCCAGCACTCAGTACTTACAAATGCGAAACCTGGTGTGAAAATAAACAATTTGGCGAGAGTTTTGATTATTAATTTTAAAGCTTAGGTTCTGAGTTAACATTCCGCCGTGGCGCACCTAACACGGTATTGGCGCGCAAACAGCTGGGTTGATAAAGCACATTTTTTATAGTTAACCCAGGGTAATGATCAGATTAACTTAAGATTCATCCCCCATTCACCGACCTATTCTTTTACGCCAGGCCAGCACTGAGTCAGCATCTAAAAAATCGCTGGGTTCGATAAAGTGGTATGAATAATATCATTTCACCTGCCGGCAAAATAACCACTTCAATCTTGTGACGGCGATAACCTCGTTATGGCCAGCGATCCACTCCATGCTCAAGGGATGTTTTCCTAACTGATAAGACCACTAATTTGATACTAGCAAAGCCAAAACCAATATCAAGGAAAAATATTATTTTTTTAATAAAAAATTAACAAAATAATATACAATTATTAAACAATTCAATAGCTTGAAAAATCAGTATTTCTATTATTTTTAGTCTGATAAAAATAGTTCACCAAAGTTTACAGCCGATCATAATGCCACTCATAAAATCAGTCGGAATCTCTTCACCGTTGAATTCACATCAAAAAACAAGGAAAAAATCGGAAATAAATGCAACGGGCAACATTCCTTCCCACAGGATCAACTTTCGCAAAACAAAATAAGCAAGATAATTCCCAATAAGATGGCGAAAAAGAACCGCTAATTAGTTAGCAGTACAAAATAAAAACAAGATTAACCCTATAGGGTTATATCACACGCGAGTCGTCGATTATTATTAAGGAAAAAAACCTTATTGATCTTTATGTTGCCGCCATCCTCACACAGTGACGCCGTCGCGACTCCGGGGGTAAAAACAGACATAAAGAGAATGTGCGGCGGCATAACCAGGTAACGCATGAAAACGGCCCAGAGACTTTTTTTACCCTACGTTCAGCCGGTGTGAGAATGTTATTGCGGGTGAAAAAGTGGAACGTAACCTCCCCTGCCCCCTTGAACGTGCACTCCCTGAGAGAGCCGCGCCTTTCAACTATCCCTCCACCTCACGCGAAAAGTCGGCGCGAAGCCCACCGTTTTACTGATCCAGGACATCTTTCGCATTCACCTGACTGGTACATTGATTGAAAATCATTCCTATTCAGGAGAAAAGGCCATGGTTAAATCACTGAATGCGGCATTCACTCGTCTTTTTGATCGCCCGGACGCCGGCAAGTTGGCGCTCAGATTGACCTTCGGCGGGCTGATGCTGTTTCACGGCGTAGCGAAAATTCAGCATGGCGTCGGCTGGATCGCCGGCGCGCTGCAGGAACAGGGGCTGCCCGCCTTCATCGCCTATGGCGTGTACGTGGGCGAGATCCTGGCGCCGATACTGATCATTTTGGGGCTGTTCACCCGCCCCGCCGCGCTGGTTTACGCCTTTACGCTGGTAGTGGCGTTTTTGATGGTGGGCACTGGCAAGGTGTTCACCGTTACCGACGTCGGCGCCTGGGGCATTGAAAACGAACTGGTGTTCTTTATGGGCGGGCTTGCCATCCTGCTGCTGGGCAGCGGCAAATACACGATTGCGCGCAATGAAGCCTATCGGTAAGCGGTACCATGATTAAGGAGGTTCCTGATTCGAACCTCCTCTGTGCGGAAACGACAATTAACTCTCGGCCAGGCGGTACACCGGGACCTTACGCGTGGTGCCGGTCAGGGTGTCGAAGATCTCCGTTTCCGCCGTCACGATCGCCATGCCGGTTTTTCTTAGCCTGCGCACCTCGGCGGCAATGCGCTGGATGCCGAACCAGAACAATCCGTCCAGCGCCGTTACCGGCAGCCCTTGCTCGAGCGCCAACCTGAGCCGCTCACGCGGCGCCTTGAGCGCCTTGGCGATTTCCCGGTATGGCAGCGCGTCCACGCCCGATGCCGCCCGGCGGTGAATGCGGGTCGACAGGCTGTACTGAAAGGCCTCCGGCACGCCGCTCAAATCGCTTTTCAGGCTGTAGACGCAGCCGAAACGCTTGCCGTTGAACACCACATTCTTCTGGCTGAGCGGCAGCTCCTCACGTATTCCGGCGATCAGCTGCGGCGCCCGCACCAGCAATAACCGGAAAGGCAGTTCGAAACTGGTCACATAATCCACGTTGAGCAGCGCAATGCGCAGACGCTCCTCCGCTCCGGCCTGCGTCTCGCGGCACTCGTTCAGCACCTCGCTCCACTGGTGCGCGAGTCTGGGGGCCTCATCCAGCGGCGCGAAATGGTATTTCTCGATGTGATAGTCGATTTTCTCGTTCATGCCCGTTAGCCCCCGCGTCAGTCATCATTGCCATCAGCAAATTACCTTACCCGCGGGCAACAGTACACTATCACCGCGTTCACTGTGCAGAGGACAGCCGGGGCGAATCATCAAGCATGAGGGAAAAAAGCCCAATATCGTGCTGGGTGAAAGCAATGTGCATCATGACGGCACGCCATGCGTCGATGGGACCACCAGCCCCGATTCCAGCTTGATGATGCGATCCGCCAGGTAGAAATAGCGATCGTCGTGAGTAATCGCGATGACCGTTTTGCCTTCGGCCTTCAGCATCGGCAAGAGTTCAAGATAAAACACCGCCTTAAACTCCGGATCCTGATCGGCGGCCCACTCATCAAACAGATAAACCGGGCGCTCTTCCAACCACGCCTGCAGTAAAGCCAGCCGTTTTCTCTGCCCTTGAGAGAGCGCGATTGTTGAAAAACGGCCGTGGGCAAAACTGACTTTATGGCTTAACTTCAGCAGGCGCAGCAGATGTTCGACCTGCTTTGGCGTGCGCTCAGTGACGAACGCCACATCGTCAAAAAGAAAGAAGTCGTTGAACACCACCGAAAAATGCCGACGGTATATTTCCAGAAGATCGTCGCTGACCGGCTCACCGTTAAGCAAAATCGCGCCGTTATCGGGAGGATAAATTCCCACCAGCAGATTCGCCAACGTCGTCTTGCCGCTGCCATTGCCACCGACGATAAAAATGAGTTCACCGGGCGCAATGTGCATATTCAGCGGGCCAAGGGTGAAATGCTCCCCTTCTTCGTTCTGATATTGGTAACGGACATTATCCAACGCCAACGAAGCAAAAGGAGGGGGCGTAAAATGGCGCTGTGGAACTTCGGGCCTGAGTTGCGCGCGCAGCGACTGTACCCGCTGCATGGCCACCCGCGCACCGGCCAGGGTGGGCAGCGCGGATAACAGCCCTTCGACCGGCACAATCATATACAGAAACACCATGATATAGCCGGTAAGCGCCCGCTCGTCCAAAGCCAGCCCGTCGCGCAAGCTGAACAACACCAGGCCGATGAAAGCGAAAAACAACGCGCTTCCCCAACTGCTCGCCAAACCGTACAACACATAACCGCGGGTTCTCTCCCGGCGAACCGCGTCAATATTTTGCGCCAGTTCACCGCTGACGAATTGACGGCGACGCACCGCGTTAAGCCGAAACTCCCTCGCGCCGTCAAACAATTTTTTGCATTGCTGAATCAGCGTATCTTCCCGCTGACGCGATCGGCGCAACAAACGCATCGCGGGGCCGTGCGCGGCGCGGTAGCCCAAGCTGCCGCAGACAATCACCGCCAATGCCAGCGCCAGTACGCTCAATGACAGGCTGCCAAGGTAAATCAGGCAGCCAACGATAACGGCGCCGAAAATCAGCAGATTGGGCAGGTTGACGAAAAACACCACCAGCGTATCGAGATCCTGTGTCAGCACGGACAGCGTTCTTGCCATTCCCGCTTTCTCCAACAGCAGCCAGCGCGTTTCGCTGACGTCTTGCACCAGTTCGCTGCGCAAGCGCGCCTTCACCTTTTGTCCCAGCGCCATAAACGTGGTTTGAGAAACCACGCGCGCCGCCAGCATCAACAGCGTCAGTAACGCAAAATCGCCTCCCGGACTCAGCCATGAAGCCTCATTGGATTGCGTCAGACCGTGATTGATCATCGCCAGCAAAGAGGCATTGCACAGCCCGCTGACGACACCGGCGACCACGGCGAGCAGTAGCCAACCGCGCACCATACGAAACAACATCATTAATACCGACATGCAAATTCCTTGCTCATACTCACACTTTTTATGGTTTTGACTGGAATGTCTTATTGCGAATTAACGGCCATACCAGCAGGGGGACGCCGATCAGCGACGCCACCAACCCGACCGGCAGCTGGCGCGGGTAGAGCGCATTGCGCCCCAGCCAGTCGGCAACGGTCATGATGGCGGATGACAACAGCGCGGCAGTATAGAGCTGCATCAGCGGCCCTTTCGCGCCCATCTTGCGCGCCAGATGCGGCCCCAGCAGGCCGATGAAAGACACAGGGCCGACCAGCAACGTCGCCAGCCCGGTCATGACTGCCGCCATCGCCAACACGCTGAAACGTGCGCGCGGCAGTGGCACCCCGAGCGCGCCGGCGACGTTGCCCATCGGCAACAGCACCAACCAGCGGCGGAACAGCGGCATCAGCGCCAGGAGAACCAGCGTGATGACAAACACACCTTGGGCCAACGACGCGCCGACGTAATAGGTACTGCCCGTCATCAGCGGCAACAACACCGCACTTGCGGCAAGATTGTTGAGCATCACGATGCTGACCGCGGCCTGGCATAGTGCATTCAGCGCCAAACCATTGAGCAATACCCGCTGCGGATTAAAGTCGCTTCGACGGCTGTTCCACAACGTCAGCAACAGGCTTATCAGCGCGCCCCCCAGGCTACTCGCCAACAGCCAGCCACTGCCGCCAGCGGGAAGCAAAAACACGAAGGCCGTAACCCCCATGGCCGCGCCACCGCCGATACCCAGCACTTCCGGGCTGGCGAGCGGGTTCCCGCTCACCCGCTGCATCAACACGCCGGCCCCCGCCAGCAGCGCACCGGCGCTCACCGCCGCCAGCAGTCGTGGCAATCGCAATGGCAGCAGGTTCGCCAGCTCCCCTCTTTCCGCCCAGTGCCAATGCTGCAATCCATGGCCGAAACATAAGGAGACCACGACCCCCGCAGCCAGAATGCCGGCCGACAACCAGATGAACCGTCGTTGATGCGAGGTCTGCGACACCGGCAACGGCGGTGCAAGATCGATGCTTTGCTGCCGTGCAAAACGCGCCAGCAGCATCAGCAACGGGCCGCCGGTAAGGGCGGTCAGCATGCCGACGGGCAGCAGCTGACCGCTCTCCAACGACACGCGAGAGACGCAAAGATCGGTCAGCCACAGCAGGCCCGCACCGATGAGCGCCGTATGCAGCACCATTTGCCGGGATGTTCGCGCGCCGCCAAAGCGCGCCAGGTGGGGCGCTGCGAGCCCCAAAAACCCGATGACGCCGACGGCGTTAATGATGAGTGCGCTCATGGTCAGCGCCAGCAGCACCGCGGCGGCGCGGATGCGCACCGGCGATGCACCGAGGCTGCTGACCACGGTTTCCGGCAGTTGCAGCAGTTCAAGCGGGCGCAGCAAGAACAACAGGCCCACTACGCAGACGGCGAGCCACGGCAACATCCGCAGCAGAATTTGCCCGTTTTCCACCGCCAGCGAACCGCCTCCCCACATCAGTACCTGAAGTAAAAAGCGATCGTTGATAATGGCGATCAGCAAAGTCAGTGCCCCGCACCACAAATTGATCATGATGCCCGCCTGCACCATCGCCAGCGGCGACATGCGCTGACGCCAGCTGAGCGCCAGCACGCACGCGAGCGCCGCAATCTCACCGACAATCACCACGGCGGTGCGCGCGCCGACCAGCAGCGACGGCAGCCACAACGATGCCAGCCCCATCGCCAACGTCGCTCCGGCGGTCATGCCGAGCGTCATCGGCTCCGCCAAGGGATTGCGCAGCGCACGCTGCATTAACCAGCCGCACAGCCCCAGCGTAGCGCCCCCCACCATCGCCATACCCTGACGCGGCAACCACATGCTATGCAGGATAATGGCCGCCGGATCGAGATTATGCTCGGAGAACAACGCGACAATGCCGCCCTGCCGATGAATATCGGTCAGCGCCAACGGCAACGACGTCAGCCACAACGCGGCGATTACCCCCCAGGAAAGGCGGCGGGAAAAAGATTCATGCATCACGCCACCTCATCATCATCGCGGTAAAAATATCGGCAAAGCGCCCGGCGGTTATCAGGGCGCCGGCATCGCTGATGTTTTCTTCTATCAGGTTCAGGTTGTGCGCTGCGGTCAGCGGCAGACGTTGCCACAGCGGGCTTTGGCGCCATTGAGACACCGACTCCCGCTGATCGTCAGGCGTCAACAGCATCAGCCGCGCATTCAGATCGGCAATGCGGGTCAGCTCCACCAACACGCTGCCTTCCGCTCCCGCGCCGCCATGCCATCCGTTGCGCAGCCCGCAGGCGGCCAATACGTCGCCGGGAAGACTGCCTGCGGTGTAGACCCGCAGGTGCAGCGCATCTACCGGGGCGGCGAGTAGCGCCGGACGTTCAACCTGCCGCGCCAGCAGCGAGGCGCGGCTCAGCTTGCCGTTCAGGCTGGCCAATATCTGCGCGGCCTGAGGCTGCCGCTGAAGCCGTTCGCCCAATTGCCGGGCGGCGATGATGAGTTCCGCCAGCCCATGAGCCGGCAGCGCGATCGTCGGCGCGATACGTTCAAGCGCCGGCTTCAACAACGCATGCTGCGGCGTGATGACAATCGCGTCCGGCCGCAGTGCGTACAGCGTTTCCAGATTGGGCTGAAACAGCAGGCCGAGATCCAACGCCGACGCAGGCAGCGCAGGCGTCGGGATCAGCTTGCGATACCAATCCGGCGCCGAGACGCCCGCCGGAGTCACCCCCAGCGCCAACAGAATTTCCGTCAGTCCCCAATCCAACACGGCCAGCTTTTGCGGCGGCCGGCCGGCGTCAGCCCGCGCGTAAAGCGGGGCCAACAGGAGAGCGGTCAACAACCTGCGTCGCGACAGCATCGGTCACCACTTATAGCTGAGGGTCGCGATGTACTGGCGTTTCAGCGCATACTCGCAGCCATTGTTGGAGCAGGAAGCCAGATAGGTTTTGTTGCCGAGATTGGCGGCATTCAGCGCCAGCTGCCATTGGCGCCACTGATAGCCGACGCGCGCATCGTAGACCGTGGCCGCCGGCACCTTCAGGCTGTTGTCCGTGGTGGCGTAGCTGGTGCCGACATAGCGCACGCCGCCGCCCAGCGTCACACCGTCAAGCGCGCCGTCAAAGGCATACTGGCTCCAGAGCTTGGCGGTATTGCGCGCAATGCCCACCGGACGCTTGCCCTGCGTATCGTCGTTGGCACTCAGCACTTTCGGATCGGTCAGGTTGTACGATGCCAGCACCGACCACGCCGGCGTGATATTGATGCGGCCATCAAACTCAACTCCGCGCGAGCGCACTTCGCCGGTCTGCACGCTGAAGTTCGGGTGATCGGGATCGGCGGTCGCCACGTTGGTTTCCCGCAGGTCGTACAACGCCAGGGTAAACAAGGCATCCAGCCCGACCGGATCGTATTTCAACCCCACTTCCGTCTGCTTGCCTTCGGTCGGTTTAAAGGCGTGGCCGTAAAAGTCATTGCTGCTGCTCGGCACAAACGAAGTGGAATAGCTGATGTAAGGCGCCAATCCGTTATCGAAGTGGTACAGCAGTCCGGCGCGCCCGGTCGTTGCATAGTCATTGCGCTCGGTACGAGCGTCGTTCAGCAGATCGATACTTTTGGTTTTCGCCGCGTCGTAACGGCCGGCCAGGTTCAGGATCCAGCTCCCCAGTTCGAGTTGGTCCTGGAGATAGAGCCCGGTTTGATCGAGCGTATTGTGCGTACTGCTATCGAGCGGCGGTATGGCCACCGGCACGCTATAGTCCGGGTTGAGGAAGTTAATCGGGCTGGCGTCGCCGTAGCCCGACTGGCTGCGCACCGAGGTATGCATCCGGTCGATCCCGGTCAGCAGCGTATGTTTCACCCGACCGGTATCAAAGTGGAATTCAGCTTGGTTATCCACCGCGAAGTTGGTCATGCTCTCCTTCAGGTTCATCGAATAGCGATCGATGAGCGGCGCATCCGCATGCACACCCCATGGATAGACCATCAGATAGTCGCCGGTGCTGCTGAGGTAACGCAGATTCTGGCGGAAAGTCACCGTATCGTTGAAATCGTGCCGTAACTGGTAACCGATGCTGCCCTGCTGGCGTTCGTACTTGTCGAAGCCCGGTTGGCCGCCGTAAAAACGGGTCGAGATGTGGCCGTACGGGTTGGGCGTCAAGGTGCCGGAAAGCGGCATCTGGTTGTAGAATCCGCTGTCCGGATCTTTGCGCAGCTGCGAAATAATCGTCAGGCTGGTGTGCGCATCCGGCTGCCACGTCAGCGACGGCGCGATGTCATAATGCTGATAGCGGGTATGATCGACCTGGGTTTCGGTATCAAAAAAGGTCCCCGCCACACGCCCCAACAGCGTGCCGTTATCGTTCAGCGGCCCGGTGGCGTCTACGCCGGCGCCAAACTGGTTTTCGTTGCCCGCGCTGACATACACCTCACCGGACGGGGTCGCCTGCGGCGTTTTGCTGACCAGGTTGACGATCCCGCCGGGATTCGCCTGGCCATACAGTACCGAGGAAGGGCCTTTGACCACTTCGATGCGCGACAGCAGGAACGGATCCCACGCCGGACGGCTCCACCACGCTTCGCGCGGCAGCCGCAGGCCATCAAGGTATTCGTCGGCTTCAAAACCGCGCACGATGATGGTGTCGAAACGGGTATCCGGTCCGGCGCTCTCCGAGTTGACGCCGGAAACATAGCGCAGCGCCTGCGGGACGTTTTTCGCCGCTTGCGCTTCAATCTCTGCTTGCGTCACCACAGAGATGCTCTGTGAAGTGCGGCTAATCGGCTGGTTTGACTTCGTCGCGGAGGCGGCGCCGTGCGCCACCAGCGTGCTCTCGTCATCCTGATCCTGAGACGCCGCCGCGCTCACCACCAGCGTCTCTTCTTTTGTGGTATTCTGCCCGCCATCCGCGGTAAAGGCTTGCCCGCTATAGCCTGCGATTATCGTATATACCAGCACTTTCAACGGTTTTTCCCTGAAAAATTTGCCCATCTGTCTCTTCGCCTTTCCGACTGTTAGTAGAATTTGATGGAAATGATAATTATTCAACTTTAAAAGAGAAGCCCGTTCATGGCAGAATGGCGCTACCGACAGTCAGGATGTCGCCAGACGGACAAACGTTGTCCGTTATCGCAGCAATAGGCACAAATGGTGAGAACCGGACAGAGGCAGGTAAACATGACATCCCATCACGGTATTGAAGGCCTGCGTCAACTGCGCTACAGCCCCGGCAGCCAAGAGCCCGTCCATCAGCATGAGCAGGGGCAGCTGATTTTGCCGCTGCGCGGCGTGGCGAAAATCGCCACCGCGCAGCATATCTGGCTGCTCTCGCCGGGCCGCGCCATTTGGCTCCCCAGCGGCACACCGCACGGTTTGGAAGCCATCAATGACGTCGTGACGCACAACATCTATTTTACGCCGCCCTTTTCTCGTCGCTATGGCGCACGCCCCCAGGGGTTGAGCGCCACTCCCCTGCTACATCCCCTGATTGCCGCCGGGCTTGAAAACGCCATTTCCGCCGAACGGCTTACGCTCATTCAAAATCTGCTGAGCGATGAGTTTCAACGCATGCAGACAGGCCAACTGTGTCACGTGACCCTGCCGAGCGACCGGCGCCTGCGCCAGGTATGCGATGCTTTGTGCCGCGAATTGGGCCATGGCGAAACGCTCGCCTGGTGGGGGAAAAAGGTCGGCGCCAGCGAACGCACCCTGGCGAGGCTGTTTCGCGAAGAGACCGCGCTGAGCTTTTCCGAATGGCGCCAGCAAATTCGCCTGCTGGAGGCGGTATGCAATCTGGCGCGCGGCGTAGCCGTGGGTCAACTGGCCCACGAACTGGGTTACGCCAGCCCTAGCGCGTTCATCGCCATGTTTCGCAAAAAACTGGGCGTATCGCCGCAACGCTATATTCACAGCGCGCTGGAAGCGTGAAAGTCGGGCAAGCTTCAGATGACGGAATGCCAATATGGCGCGCGAATACACGCTGAAAATCAACGGCAGGCAGTGGATTGTCGTTCAGTGATTTGGCGCCAGGCCAGCGCTATCTGTGATGGGGATCGTTGAAAGGTTTATTCGTAAGTGATTGAATAGTGGCGGAGAGAGGGGGATTTGAACCCCCGGTAGAGTTGCCCCTACTCCAGTTTTCGAGACTGGTCCGTTCAGCCGCTCCGGCATCTCTCCTAACAACGCTTGCTATCATGCCCGCTTTTACGGCATTTTTACAGCATTAGCATACCGCTGAACGTTCAAGTGATGAGTTTACGAGCAACCTGATGATTAAATGGCCGTGGAAAGCGACTCAACCCTCTCAACCCCAGGCAGACACTCAGGCCCAGTGGCAGGACGCGTTGGCGATCCCGCTGCTCTCGCCGCTGAATGAGCAGGAGCAGCAGCGGCTGGTGGCCGTTGCCGGGCAGATCTTGCAGCAAAAGCGCATCGTGCCGCTGCAGGGGCTGCAGCTCACCTCGCAAATGCAGGCGCGCATCGCCCTGCTGTTCGCCCTGCCGGTGCTGGAACTCGGCGCGGAGTGCCTCGACGGCTTCAACGAAATTCTGCTCTATCCCACTCCGTTCGTGGTGGAAGACGAATGGCAGGACGAAATTGGCCTGGTGCACTCGGGGCCGGTAGTGCAGTCCGGCCAAAGCTGGGAACAGGGGCCGATCGTGCTCAACTGGCAAGACGTGCAGGACTCTTTCGATCTTTCCGGTTTCAATCTGGTGATCCACGAAGCGGTGCACAAACTGGATATGCGCAACGGCGGCGTCGCTACCGGCGTGCCGCCGATCCCGCTGCGCGAGGTGGCCGCCTGGGAGCACGATCTGCACGCCGCGATGGAAAGCCTGCAGGACGAGATAGACATGGTCGGTGAAGAGGCCGCCAGCATGGATGCCTACGCCGCCACCGATGCGGCCGAGTGCTTCGCCGTGCTGTCGGAGTATTTCTTCAGCGCCCCCGAGCTGCTGGCCGAACGCTTCCCGGCGCTGTATCAGCACTTTTGCCGCTTCTACCGCCAGGATCCGCTGGCGCGCCTGCTGCGCAGCCAGGCGGAGAACGACGCGCAATGGGCTGATTGATGGACGCATTGCTCAGATACCGAGCAGTCGCACCACTCAAGGCAATTTAGCGTTGACACACCCGGGGCCGCTGGATATCATGCGCCCCGTTCACACGATTCCTCTGTAGTTCAGTCGGTAGAACGGCGGACTGTTAATCCGTATGTCACTGGTTCGAGTCCAGTCAGAGGAGCCATATTTAGAGAAGCCCGCTTAAGGAAACTTAAGCGGGCTTTTTGCTATGGGGCATTTACAGCCCGCGCTTTTCCATCAGCAGCGCCAGATCGACCAACCGATTGGAGAACCCCCATTCGTTGTCATACCAGGCGAGCACTTTCACCAGGTTGCCGCCGATGACCAGCGTAGACAAACCATCGATAATCGATGAACGCGCGTCGCCCCGATAGTCGCTCGACACCAGCGGTTCATCGCTGTACCCCAAAATTCCTTTCAGCGGGCCGGACGCCGCCGCCGCGCGGAAAGCGGCGTTGATTTCCTCCACCGTCGCCGGGCGTTTCAGCGTCACCGTCAGATCGACGATCGAGACGACCGGCACCGGCACCCGCAGCGAGTAACCGGTCAGGCGGCCGTCGAGATCCGGGATCACCTTGCCGAGCGCCTTGGCCGCGCCGCTGGAGTAAGGCACGATAGACTCTGCCGCCGCCCGCGCGCCGCGCAGATCTTTTTCCGGCTGATCGTGCAGCGCCTGGCTGTTGGTATAGGCGTGGGTGGTGTTCATCAGCCCGTATTCGATGCCGAAGGCCTGATGCAGCACCTGCGCGGCGGGTGCCAGCCCGTTGGTGGTGCAGCTGCCGTTGCTGACCACTTTATGCAGCGCCGGATCGTAGAGCTGGTCGTTAACCCCCATGACGATGGTGATGTCGTCGTTCTTGGCCGGCGCCGAGATAATCACCCGCTTGGCGCCGCCGTGCGTGATGTGCACTTCCGCCTTGGCTTTCTCGGTAAAGAAGCCCGTCGCTTCGATCACCACGTCCACGCCCACGCTGCTCCACGGGATCTCGGCGGGATCGCGCTGCGAAAACACCTGAATCGGCCGGCCGTCCAGCAGCAGCTGGTTGTCGCCGGCTTCCACCCTGGCCGCCAGCGTGCCGGAAAGCGTGTCGTATTTCAGCAGATGCGCCAGCGTCTTGCTGTCCGTCAGATCGTTGATCGCCACCACTTCAAAATCGCTGCGCCCCAGCGCCGCGCGCAGCACGTTGCGCCCGATCCTGCCGAAGCCGTTAATGCCTACTTTCACCATGATGCTCTCCTCGTTTTGGGCTTTGCCTCAAATCTAGCCCTGCCACGAGGCGGCGTAAATGACGTTTACCGATCAATTTACGCCAAATTGCGCGCGTGGAAGCGTTCGCGGTATTCGCTCGGGGTCAGCTGCAGTTTGCGCTCAAACACCCGCCGCAGGTTAAGGCCGTTGCCGAAACCGGTGGCCAGCGCGATCTGTTCGATGCCCTCCGCACTCTGCTCGAGGCGCTGCCTGGCGGTATGCAACCGCCCTTCTTCGACGAATTTGGCGGGAGAAATGCCCGTCTCGCGGGTGAACACCCGGGTAAAGTTGCGCGGGCTCATCGCCACGCGTTCGGCCAACCGATCGACGCTGAGATCGTCGGCGAGGTTTTCCAGGATCCAGGATTGCAGGTCGCGGATCGGGCCCGGCGATTTGGCCTGGTTGAGCGGGTAGCGGCTGAACTGCGCCTGCCCGCCGGGGCGGCGCAGAAACATCACCAGATCCTGCGCCACTTCGCGCGCCTGCACGAAGCCGTAGTCGTCCTCCACCAGCGCCAACGTCAGGTCGAAGCCGGAGCTGACGCCGCCGGAGGTCCAAATCGGACCGTCCTGCACGTAGATCGGGCCGTTCTCGACCTGCACCCGCGGGAAGCGCGCCTGCAGCGTTTCCGCCAGCCGCCAGTGAGTGGTCGCCCGCCGCCCGTCCAGCAATCCGGCCTCGGCCAGCAGCAGAGCCCCGCCGCAAACGGAAGCAATACGGCGCGCCTGCGGGGCCGCGCGGCGCAGCCAATCCGCCACCAGGGTGCCCTCTTCTTCGGTCGCCCCCTTGCCGGCAACAATGACGGTATCGCGCGGCAGGGCCGGATCGAGATCCGCCAGGCGATGGTCGGCCAACAGGCTCAGCCCGGACAGGCCGTGGACCACCCGATGGGATTGCGTGGTGGCGACCGCGATCTGATACAGCGGCGCCTCGGCAGGGCTCAAACGGTTAGCCTGCATCAGGATATCGGCGATGCCCGCCGCTTCGAACAGCATGCCCCCTTCAGGGACGATAATCAGGAATGTATGCATGGCGATAATAAGAAGAACGAGCAAAACAGGTCAGACAGCCACTGTATAAGAAAAGCCTCGCCGGTTCACCCTGCGGGCATAAAAAAGCCCGCAGGCAAGCGCCGACGGGCCAACAAAGCACTGCCCTCAAGCCTGCGGCAGGTTCACCCCGCCGGCGCGCGCCAACTGCGCCAGCAGCGCCGTTTGAAACGCCTCGTCGTGCACCGCCGCGTGGGGATCGAACCGTTGCTGATGGTGCCAATAGCCGCCGGACGCCAGGACCTGCGGCTCATCGCTGGTCACCAACCACGCCTGCGTCACATGCCCCAGCGCCAGATCGTCGGGCGCATCCGCGCCGCCCATTTTGGTCGGCACCCAGCCGGGATCGACCGCGCTGCTGATCACGTCAGGCCACAGGCGCGCCACGGCGGCGGCCAGCGCGGTGACGAACAGCTTGCTGTCCGAATAGGAGCCCGCAGCGCCGCCGAGCCAGTCTACGCCGTTCAGTTCCGGCACGCCGTCAAAGTGCATGCTGCTGCTCAGGTAGACGATACGCTTGGGGCGTTCGATCAGGGCCGTCAGCAGGTAAGGCGCAATCACGTTCACCGGCATCACCTGCGGCCCGGTAAACATACCGGCGTTGTGGATCACCGCGTCCGGGCGGCCGAGGCGATTGACCTGCTCGGCAAGCTGCCGGATCTGCTGCACATCGGACAGATCGCCGATCGCCGCCTGCGCACCGCGATCCAGCAGATCGCGCACCGCGTCCAAACGGCCGGGCTCACGCGCATGCAAAATCACCTGATGCCCTTCGTCCAACAGCGTTTGCGCGGCGGCGCGGCCCAGCCCGTCTACCGAACCGGTAATGAAAATGCGTGACATGTCACTCCTCCGTTTAGCGCCAGCCGAGCGCCGGCGCGACATGGGTTAAAATCGATTCGATCACGTGGGCGTTGTAATCCACGCCCAGCTGGTTAGGCACGGTCAGCAGCAGCGTATCCGCTTCGGCGATGGCCTCGTCCTGCGCCAGCTGCTCGATCAACACGTCCGGCTCGGCGGCATAGCTGCGGCCGAAGATCGCCCGGGTCTGCGCGTCGATATATCCGAGCTGATCGCCCTCCTTGCCACCGCCGCCGAAGTAGTTGCGATCCCGCTGATCCACCAGCGCGAAGATGCTGCGGCTCACGGAAACCCGCGGCTCATGCGCGTGGCCGGCCTCTTGCCAGGCGGCGCGGTAGGCGCGGATCTGCTTGGCCTGCTGGATGTGGAAGGGTTCGCCGGTCTCGTCGTTCTTGAGCGTCGAGCTTTGCAGGTGCATACCCAGCTTCGCCGCCCAGACGGCGGTGGCGTTCGAACCGGCGCCCCACCAGATGCGATCGCGCAGCCCGGCGGAAAACGGCTCCGGCCGCAGCAGCCCGGGCGGATTCGGGAACATCGGCTGTGGATTGGGCTCGGCGAACCCTTCGCCGCGCAGCGCTTCCAGGAACACTTCGGTATGGCGGCGGGCCATGTCCGCGTCGCTCTCGCCATCGGCCGGGGCATAGCCGAAATAGCGCCAGCCGTCGATCACCTGCTCCGGCGAGCCGCGGCTGATGCCGAGCTGCAGCCGCCCGCCGGCGATCAGATCCGCCGCGCCGGCGTCTTCCACCATGTACAGCGGATTTTCATAACGCATGTCGATCACGCCGGTGCCGATCTCGATGCGTTGGGTTTTGGCGCCGATGGCGGCCAGCAGCGGGAACGGCGACCCCAGCTGGCGTGCAAAGTGGTGTACGCGAAAATAGGCGCCGTCCGCCCCCAGATCTTCGGCGGCAACCGCCAGATCGATGGACTGCAGCAGCGCATCCGCTGCGGAACGGGTGCCGGACTGGGCGGAAGGCGACCAGTGGCCAAACGAGAGAAAACCAATCTTTTTCATCGGGAATCGTCCTCAAAGGCAAAATCATCGGCCTACAGTGACAAAAATCGCGCGCTCTGCGCCAGCAAAATCGCCCCCGATCGCACTAAACGAACCGATTGCCGCTGCGCCGCCCGGCGATTGTAATCAAAAAACAAATGTCGTATAACAAGCAGCTCCGAGGGGTGTCCTGTTACGGGCTGAGATGGCGCAAGCCGAACCCTTTGAACCTGATCTGGGTCATGCCAGCGAAGGGACGGTTAGGCAACAACGCTCTCACCCGTTGCCTGTTCATACCCCAGCGTGCCCGGATCTCCACTGACTCAAGGAGGTCCCATGTCCATCACCACCCTGTTCGAAAGCGGTCTTTACGGCCGGCTGCGCCAACAAGCCGGCAGCCACTGGCAGGACTACGTCGATCACCCGTTTCTGCAGCAGCTGGCCGCCGGCACCTTGCCCGAACGCGCTTTTCGCCGCTACCTGACCCAGGACTACCTGTTCCTGCTGCACTTCGCCCGCGCCTACGCGCTGCTGGTCAGCAAGCTGCGCACCCTGCCGGAGATGCGCGCCGCCACGGCGTCGCTCAACGGCATCGTCGCCGAACTGCCGCTGCACGTCGCCTACTGCGCCGAATGGGGGCTGAGCGAAGCGCAAATCGCCGCCCAGCCGGAAGCGGCGGAGACCATGAACTACACCCGTTACGTGCTGGATATCGGCCATGCCGGCGACGCCCTCGATCTGCTGGCCGGCCTGCTGCCCTGCGTGGCCGGCTATGCCGAAATCGGCCTGCGGCTGCTGCACGACCCCGCCACCAAAATGGAGGGCAATCCTTACGCCTCCTGGATCCGCAACTACGGTGACGAGGGCTATCTGGCCGGCGTGCGCGCTGCCATCGAGCTGCTCGAGACCGTCGGCCACCAGCGCGGCGCACCAGGTCGCCTCACCGAGCTGGCGCAGATTTTTACCACCGCCACCCAGTTGGAATCGGCATTTTGGCAGATGGGGCTGAACGCCTCATGACCTCCCCGCTTCTCCCGCCCGGCATCCAGGTGCGGGATCTCAGCCTGCGTTTCGGTCAGCAAATCGTCTTCGACCGGCTGAGCTTCGACATCGTCGGCGGCAGCTTCGTCGCCCTGCTCGGCGCCAGCGGCGCCGGCAAAACCAGCCTGCTGAAGATCATCGCCGGCCTGGAACGGGCGACCTCGGGCACGGTGACCGGCAGCGACGGTTTGCCGATCGCCGGGCGCATCGCCTACATGGGGCAAAAAGACCTGCTCTACCCGTGGCTGACCGTCGAGGAGAACGTCGCCCTCGGCTCGCGGCTGCGCGGCGAAGTGACGGATCGAGCGTGGGTGGCGCATCTGCTGGAGCGCGTGGGCCTGGCCGCGCATGGCCGCAGCCTGCCCGCCGCGCTGTCCGGCGGCATGCGCCAGCGCGCCGCCATCGCCCGCACTCTCTACGAACGCCAGCCGATCGTGCTGATGGACGAACCCTTTTCCGCGCTGGACGCCATTACCCGCGCCGAGATCCAGAGCCTGGCCGCCGAACTGCTGGCGCAAAACACCGTGCTGCTGATCACCCACGATCCGATGGAGGCCTGCCGCCTGAGCCACCGGCTGCTGGTGCTGTCGCCCTGGCCGCTGGGCCTCGACGATACCCACCGCATCAGCGGGCAACCGCCGCGCGCGCCGGATGACGCCGACCTGCTGAAAAGCCAGGCCGAGCTGCTGCAACAGCTGGTGAGGGCCGCGCAATGAAGATTGCCAAAGAGCGTGGGCTTACCCGCCTGCGGCGTGGGCTGACGGTGTTTGCCGGCCTGCTGCTGCTGTGGTGGCTGGCGGCGCAAAGCGGCATTCCGGCCTTTCTGCTGCCCACGCCGAGCGCGGTGGCGCAGGCGCTGTGGGACGGGCGCGGCTACCTCGCCTGGCACACGCTGGTCACCGCTTCGGAGATCGTCAGCGGGCTGGCGCTGGGTGTGCTGCTCGGCGCGGCGCTGGCGCTGTGCATGATCTTCTCGCCGCGCCTGCAACGCTGGCTGATGCCGCTGGTGCTCACCAGCCAGGCGATACCGGTGTTCGCCCTGGCGCCGCTGCTGGTGCTGTGGTTCGGCTTCGGCATGAGCGCCAAGGTGGCGATGGCGGTGCTGGTGATTTTCTTCCCGGTGGTATCGGCCTTTTTCGACGGGCTGCGCCGGGTCAACAACGACTATCTCGATCTGGCGCGCACGATGCGCGCTTCGCGCTGGGCGCAGCTGCGGCACGTGCGGCTGATGGCGGCGCTGCCGGCCTTCGGCTCCGGCCTGCGCATGGCCGCCGCCGTCGCGCCGATCGGCGCCATCATCGGCGAATGGGTCGGCTCGGCCGAAGGGCTGGGCTACGTGATGCTGAACGCCAACGCGCGCATGCAGACCGACGTCTGCTTCGCCGCGCTGTTTATTTTGGTGCTGATGACCGTGCTGCTGTGGGCTGCGGTGGATGCGCTGCTGCGGCGCCTGATCGCCTGGGCGCCGGAAAACGACTGATGATTGCAACCATAACCAGGGATAAAGGAACGACCATGATCAAACAAACCGTTTGCGGGCTGCTGCTCGGCGCAGCCATCACCGGCCAGGCCGGCGCGGCCGAAAAGCTGACGCTGGTGCTCGACTGGTACATCAACCCCGATCACGCGCCGATTATGGTGGCCGAGCAGATCGGCGCCTTCAAGGCCGAAGGGCTGGACGTCAAGATCGTGCCGCCGTCCGATCCGGCGCTGCCGCCGCGGCTGGTGGCCGCCAAACAGGCCGACCTCGCCATCACCTATCAGCCGCAGCTGCATTTCTTCGCCGATCAGGGCCTGCCGCTGATGCGCGTCGGCACGCTGATCAACACGCCGCTGAATACGGTGATCGCGCTGGATAAAAACATCACGTCGCCGGCGGATCTCAAGGGCAAAACAGTGGGTTACTCGGTCAGCGGCATCGAACAGGCGACGCTGGCCACCATGGTCGAACACGAGCACCTCAGGCCGCAGGACATCAAGCTTATCAACGTCAACTTCCAGCTGACCAGCGCCCTGCTGGCGGGCCAGGTCGATGCGGTGATCGGCGGCTACCGCAACATCGAAGCGCTGGAGCTGAAGCTGCAGGGCAAGACGCCGGTGGTGTTCAACGTCGAAGATTACGGCGTGCCGGCCTACGACGAGCTGATCATCGTCGCCCACCGCGATGCGGTGAACGAGCCGAAAATCCGCAAGTTCCTCGCCGCGCTGAAGCAAGGCAGCGACTACCTGCATGCGCACCCGCAGGACACCTGGCTGGCATTCGCCAAAGCGCACCCGGAGCTGAATACCGAGCTGAACAAACAGGCGTGGCAAGCCAGCCTGCCGCTGTTCGCCCGCGATCCGGCCAAGCTGGATCGGGCACGCTACCAGGCTTACGAACAGTTCCTGTTCGACAACAAGCTGATCAAGAAAATCACGCCGGTGGAACAGTACGCGGTGGAGCTGGACTGATCACGCCGAGGCGGCCGGTGGCGCCACCGTCACCTCGCCCTGGCCGCTGCGCTGCAAGGCCGCCTTCACCAACCCGTTGGCCTTGCAGCGCTCGATAAAATCGTTCACGTAGGTGGCGCCCTGAGTTTTTTGCCGCGGCACCGCCATCGCCTGCCGGATGGCGGTGAAGTGCCCCTCCAGCACCCGGTAGCCGGGATGGGCGGCCGCAGCGGCCAACAGCGGCTGGCGCACGCCGGCCGCCGCCTCCAGCCCCCGTTCGAAAAACAGCGCGATCGCCTCGGCGGAGGTTGCCGCCCGCACCAGCTGCGCCTGCTGCAGCGTGCGCGATAAAAACAGATCGTACGCCGCCCCCTGGCCGACCGCGATGCGCACCTCCGGCCTGTCGAGCTGCGCCACCTCAAAGTAAGGCGCGTCGTTCGCCACCAGATAGGTTCCCTCGATGATCACGTAGGGCTCGCTGAAGGCGATCTGCGCCGCGCGCACCGGCTCGATGGCCATAAACGCCAGGTTCCAGGCGCCGCTGTCCAGGTCGGCGAACACCTTGCCCGCCGCGTCATAGGTGACCAGTTCGAGCGCCACGCCCAGTTCCTGGGCCAGCGCGGCGGCCAGCTCCACCGAAGCGCCTTGCGGTTTGCCACCGGCCCCGGCCTGTGCCAGCACCGGATTGCCGTAGTTGATCGCCGCGCGCAACACGCCTTGCGGGGCCAGATCGTCGAGTACCGCGGCGGGAATCGTCTGCATACTTCCTCCTGAATGGCTGATGGGCGCACCGTCGTGGCGCTCATTAAGCGTAGAGCGAAACCTCCGACCAGCAAGCTTTCGCCGCCGAGGCCGCCGTCGGCGTGATTAACGTCACACTATTGTCATAAAAATGTACAATAGCCGCCGCTCGTCGGCCGTAGCGGGAGATCGCGCGTTGTTCCGCCGCCGGCAATAGGCTATACCCTTCACTTTTCGCGCCGCGGCACGCTCGGCGGCGCAAACCAGGGCAGCAACGGTTTTATTTCAATCAGACAAGGTTTGGCGGATGGTTTTAGCAGTCGTTTCGTTTGTTCTCTTTTTGGCGTCGATTTTGATTTATCGCACCCGGGCCGCCGCCAACCGCTGGTGGTTCGCCATTCTGCTGACGCTGCTCGGCAGCTATCTGGTGCTGAACGTCATCCTGATCGCCAGCAACTACTTCACCGGCGACGGCATCACCGACGCGGTGATTTACACCGTCACCAGCAGCCTCAAAGGCGCGGGCATCAGCAAATACGTGCTGCCGTTTATCGGCCTGCTGGCGGCGTTGGGACTTATCTTCGCGGTGCTGGCCCGCAGCCTGCTGCGCCGCAAGGCCAAAGGCAGCAGCGTGGCCTACAGCGTCGTCGCCGTGCTGCTGGCGCTGTTCTCGGTCGGCACCACCCCGGCGTTTCAGGACATCTCGCTGCTGGTCAAGAGCCAGATCGTCGGCGATACCGCCGATTTCACCACCTACTACAAGGCGCCGAAAAAGACCGTACAGGGCAAGCGGCCGAACCTGGTGTACATCTATGCCGAGAGTCTGGAGCGCACCTACTTCGATACCGAGCTGTTTCCCGGCCTGGCCGACGAGCTGAACGCCCTGCGCACGGACAGCATCGATTTCAGCAACACCCAGCAGCTGCCGGGCACTGGTTACACCATCGCCGGCATGGTCGCCTCGCAGTGCGGCATTCCGCTGTTCGCGCCCTTCGACGGCAACGCCTCCAGCGCGGTCTCCACCTTCTACCCGGAGAACGTCTGCCTGGGCGACGTGCTGAAGGCCGCCGGCTACAGCAACTATTTCTATCAGGGCGCCGAGCTGGCGTTCGCCGGTAAAGACACCTTCCTGAAATCCCACGGCTTCGACCACGTTTACGGCTTCAAAGAGCTGCGCGAACAGGTCGCCGATCCGAGCTACAAAAACGACTGGGGCTGGTACGACGACAGCGTGCTGGACGTGGTGTACGGCAAGTTCGTCGAGCTGTCCAGGCAGCGCCAACCGTTCTCGCTGTTTACCCTGACCGTCGACACCCATCACCCAGACGGCTTTATCTCCGCCGGCTGCAGCAAAAAGAGTTACGCCTGGCAGAACAAGGAAAACCGCTCGCTGAGCGCGGTGGCCTGCAGCCAGCAACACATCGCCGCGCTGATCGGCAAGATCAAACGCTCGCCCTATTTCAGCAATACCGTGATCGTGGTGTCCTCCGATCATCTGGCGATGAACAACACCGCCTACGATATCCTGACCAAACAGAAGCGCCGCAACCTGTTCTTTATCATCGACGGCACCCGGCCGCTGGCGGAGCAGCGCAACGAGAAGCGCAGCACGCTGGACAACGGCGCCACGGTGCTGGACGTGATGGGCGGCGACAACTACATCGGCCTCGGCCGCAGCAGCCTGTCGGCGCCGTCGCTGTCTACGGTGTTCCTGAACATCGAAGAGAAGATCAACGGCTGGAAACCGGCGGTGATCAACCAGTGGGGCCTGCCGAACCGCATCAGCGACTACAGCGTGGATACGCGCCAGCGCAGCTTCAGCTTCTCCGGCGTCACCTACAAAGTGCCGTTTATCCTGCGGGTGGGCGATAACCGCATCGAACCGATGTTCAACGTCTACCTTTCCACCCCGCTGCGCAAACAGCTGGCCGGGCTGGGCGCGGGGGAAAAATTCGTCTGGGTCGATAAATGCTATGAGATCGGCCGGGTCTGGGCGCCGCAGCTGGCGCTAAGCACCGACATCTGCGTGGCCTCCGGCACCCTGGCCTCACCGCCGCAGATCGTGCAGGCCAGCGGCGAACGCTTCCGCGGCAAGGTGAGCTTTACCGCCCCGGCGGCGGACAGCGTCGCCGATTATCAAAACGCCGTTGCTCGCCTGCAGGTGGACGACGCGGCGATGAAGTACCGGGCGGACAGCATCGAGTTCATGCTGCCCGGCCTGCCGGAGCAGGTGAAGGCCATCACCGGCGTTTCCGGCGTCGAGGAGTGGGGCCGCTGGTCCGACGCCAACCTGGCGCCGGCGGTCGACATCGATTACGTCGATCCGCTGCCGAAGCGCTTCGATCTGGTGCTGCGCGCCCGCGCCTACGGCAATAACGTCGGCGAACCGATTTCGGTGCGCGTCGGCGACGAAGAGCGCTTCGTGTCGCTCGGCGAACAGGACAGCACCGTCACCCTGCGCTTCGACAACCCGCGCGGCGCGCAGAAGATCAGCATTACCCCGCCGGCCCCCACCGAGCCGAAAGAGAGCGCCAGCGGCGGCTTTACGCCGAAGAAGCTGGGCATCGGCCTGGTGTCGTTGAAGGTCGAGGCGGCCGACCCCGCCTCCTGATCCCCGCGCCTTCACGGGCGCGGTATTTTCTTTGCCGCGCCCGTCATTTCGACCAAGCTTTTACGCCCTTCTTCGGCTAACCTGTGACGGTAAAACGCCGCAACCCCGCCACAGAGCCGGGACATCCAAGGAGAAAGTATGAGCTATGCCCCACCTCGCAGCGGCCTCAGCGCCGATCAGGCACTCGATCAACTGGAAGCCCTGTATGACGCCGCGGTAGACGCGCTGCGTCAGGCGGTCGGCGACTTTATCAGCCACGGCACGCTGCCGGATGCGCAGGCGCGCGCCGCCGGGCTGTTCGTGTATCCCGAACTGCGCGTCAGCTGGGACGGGCAGCAATCCGGCCCGAGCAAAACCCGCGCCTTCGGCCGCTTCACCCATCCCGGCAGCTACAGCACCACCGTGACCCGGCCGCAGCTGTTCCGCCACTATCTGGCCGAACAGCTGGCGATGCTGGAGCACGATTACGCCGCCCATATCGAAGTGGCGCCGTCGCAGCAGGAGATCCCGTTCCCTTACGTGATCGACGGCTCCAGCCTGGCGCTCGATCGCTCGATGAGCGCCGGCATCGCGCAGCATTTCCCCACCACCGAGCTGGCGCAGATCGGTGACGAAACCGCCGACGGCCTGTACCACACCACCGACAACCATTTCCCGCTGTCGCATTTCGATGCGCTGCGCGCGGATTTCTCGCTGGCGCGGCTGCGGCACTACACCGGCACGCCGGTGGAGCACTTCCAGCCGTTCGTGCTGTTCACCAACTACACCCGCTATGTGGATGAGTTCGTGCGCTGGGCCTGCGCGCAAATCGCCGATCCGGCCAGCCCGTACATCGCGCTCTCCAGCGCCGGCGGCACCTACATCACGCCGGAAACCAGCGCGCCCGAACAGGCGGTGTCCGATCTGGCGTGGAAAAACCACCAGATGCCGGCCTATCACCTGATTTCGCGCACCGGCCAGGGCATCACGCTGATCAACATCGGCGTCGGCCCCTCCAACGCCAAAACCATCTGCGATCACCTGGCGGTGCTGCGCCCGAGCGCCTGGCTGATGATCGGCCACTGCGGCGGCCTGCGCGAAAGCCAGTCGATCGGCGACTATGTGCTGGCCCACGCCTATCTGCGCGACGATCACGTGCTGGATGCGGTGCTGCCGCCGGATATTCCGATCCCGAGCATCGCCGAGGTGCAGCGCGCCCTGTACGACGCCACCAAGATGGTCAGCGGCATGCCCGGCGAAGAGGTCAAACAGCGCCTGCGCACCGGCACCGTGGTCACCACCGACGACCGCAACTGGGAGCTGCGCTATTCCGCTTCGGCGCGGCGCTTCAACCTCAGCCGCGCGGTGGCGGTCGACATGGAGAGCGCCACCATCGCCGCTCAGGGTTACCGCTTCCGGGTGCCGTACGGCACGCTGCTGTGCGTCTCCGACAAACCGCTGCACGGCGAAATAAAACTGCCGGGCCAGGCCAACCGCTTCTATGAAGGGGCGATCTCCGAGCACCTGCAGATCGGCATCTGCGCCATCGATCTGCTGCGCGCCGAGGGCGACCGCCTGCACTCGCGCAAGCTGCGCACCTTCAACGAACCGCCGTTCCGATAACGGTTATCAGGCCCGCTGCGGCGGGCCGTTTTTTCCTCAACGCACCAGCGCCAGCGCGCGTTTCTCCTGGCTGCGGCCGCCGGCGATCGACAGCAGAATGTCTTTGACCAGCAGCGCCGGGGCGGACAGCGCCTGTTGGCCCGACATGCACAGCGCCAGCGGCACCGACATCGTCGGCGCATTGATGCGCGCCATCCAGGCCTTGGCCGGGCCGATCATCGCGCGTGCCACCGATTCCGGCAGCACGGTCGCCCCCAGCCCGCCGGCGATCGCGGCGCTCAGCGCGCCCGAGGATTCGATCTCCCCCACCACGTTGACAGCCAGCTTGCGCAGCGCCATCGCCTCTTCCAGCTGATTGCGCACCGCATCGCCCTCGCGCGGCAAGAACAGGTTCAGCCGCGCCACGTCCAGCAGCTCGACGCTGTTGCCGGGATGCGGCACCGCACGCGTCGCCACCAGATAGAGATCTTCCCGCATCAGTGCGATGGCGTGCAGCCCGGCGGGCATCTTGGCGCCGTAGACCATCGCCATGTCCAACGTCTGGTTGGCCACCTGCCCGGCCAGCGCCGCGCCGCTGTTCTCATGCAGGCTAAGCAGGATGCCCGGCTGCTGATCGCGCAGGCTCTGCAACAGCGGCAGCGCCAGCTGCGCCGCGGTGCTGCCCGACGCCAACCCGAGAGACACCTGGCCGCTCATCGCCTGCCCGGCGCTGTTGACCGCGCTCTGCGCCTGCTCGCACTGGCGCAGAATGGTCTGCGCGTGGGCATAGAGAATATTGCCGGCCTCGGTCGGCTGTACGCCGCGCTTGGTGCGGATCAGCAGCTGTTGTTTCAGCTCCCCCTCCAGCGTCGCCAGCTGCTGGCTGAGCGCCGGCTGGGCGATGTGCAACACCTCCGCCGCCTGGGTCAGGCTGCCGATATCAACGATTTTCACGAAGTACTTCAGACGTCTGAAATTCATAGTGCCTCCAGCGAGCCGCTAAATTGAGAATGCCGAAATCCGGTCAGGCACCGCAGCAAGATCCGGGCCAGAGTCGGTAAACGGCCATGGAAGCGGGATACACGGCGGCCGACGGCCGTTCGTCGGGCGGCGCGCGCCACAACGCAGGGCAGGCGTTGCACCACAGGCAAGCAACGGCCCGAACAACGGGCCATCCGGGGGCACTGCGCGCGGGATAAGCGACAAAAGCGAGAAAAAGCAGCAGGTTGGGCAATCTTGCAGCAAACGAACGCATCGGGCGTTTTCACGCTTTACAAGCCGCAACCGCCCCGCTATTATTCGCCCCGTTCACACGATTCCTCTGTAGTTCAGTCGGTAGAACGGCGGACTGTTAATCCGTATGTCACTGGTTCGAGTCCAGTCAGAGGAGCCATATTTAGAGAAGCCCGCTCAGGGAAACCCGAGCGGGCTTTTTGCATTTCAGCCGCCGTCAAAAGCTGCGTTTCGCCACCAGATAGGCGCCCGCCACCAGCAGCAGGGCGCCGAACAGCGCCGGCAGATTCTCGCGCAGCGCCGCCGGGCCGGCGCGGTAGACGTCCACCAGCAGCCCCATGCACAGCTGGCTGGCGACCAGGATCGAGATGGTGGCCGCCGCGCCCAGTTTTTGGTAGCCCAGGATACCGGCAAACACGAACAGCGATCCCAGCAGCCCCGGCAGCAGCATCCACCACCTGGCGGCGCCGGTCACTTCCGCCACCGCGTCGAGGCCGTTTTTGGCCAGCAGCAGCCCCACCAGCAGCAGCAAACCGACGCTGGAGTTGATCACCAGCGTGATAAGGATGGTCGAGACGCTTTCGGTAATGCGCACCATCAGCAGATTCTGCACCACCAGCCCCATTCCCGCCGCGATCAGCAGCAATAGCATATTCATCGCCCTGCCTCCCGGGATCAGCGCGCCGGCGGCGCCGCCCGCTCGTCCAGCGTCAGCTGCAGGAAAGTCAGATCCAGCCATTGGCCAAATTTGGCGCCCACCTGCTCCATGCGCCCCACCTCGCGGAACCCGAGCGCCAGATGCAGCTGAATGGAGGCCTGATTGCCGGATTCGATGCCGGCCACCATCACGTGCTTGCCGATCTCCCGCGCCCGTGCGATCAGGGCGATCAACAGCGCTTTGCCAATCCCTTCACCACGATGCGCCTGATGGACATACACCGAGTGTTCTACGGTATGGCGATAGCCGTCCCAGGCGCGCCAGTCGCCGAACGACGCGTAGCCGATCGCCTCGTCCGCGCCGTTCACCGCCACCAGCACCGGGTAGCCCGCCGCCTGCCGTTCGCCGATCCACGCCGCGCGATTGCCCGCATCCACCGTTTGTTCATTCCAGATGGCGGTGCTGTTCAACACCGCGTCGTTATAGATGGCGGCAATCGCCGCGCTATCGTTGAGCGTCGCATTTCGTATAATCATGGTTTACCCCGGCCAATTGTCCACTATAATACTACGATATGAATATTAAATTAGACAATCTAAATCAGCTGATCGGCGCACGCATTCGCATTGAACGCGAGGCGCGCCACTGGTCGCTGTCCGATCTGGCTGAGCAGGCGGGCGTTTCACGGGCGATGGTTCATAAGATCGAGCGCGGCGAGAGCAGCCCGACGGCGATGCTGCTGGGCAGGCTGGCGGGGGCGTTCGGCCTCAGCATGTCCAAGCTGATCGCCCGGGCGGAAACGCAGGAAGGCCGGCTGCTGCGCCGGGAAGATCAACCGATCTGGGTCGATCCGGAGAGCGGCTACGTGCGGCGCCACGTTTCGCCGCGCACCGATCTGCCGCTCGATCTGGTGCGTATCGAACTGCCGGCCGGCGCGACGATCCCGATGCCGGCTTCGGTGTATGCCTTCAAGCGCCAGCTGATCTGGGTCTTATCCGGCGAGTTGGTCTTTGTGGAAGGTGACGCGCGCCATGACATGGCCGAGGGAGACTGCCTGGAGCTCGGCCCGCCGGCGGACTGCCGCTTTGAAAACCAGAGCGACCAACCGTGCGTGTATATGGTGGCGGTGCTGAGCGCCGCCTGACGCCCCGCCCGCGCTAGCCCTGCGTCGGCCGGTTATAGCCGGCGCGGAAAAACTTCTCCGCCAGCCGGCTGTCGCCGCCGGAAAAGAACTCGCTCATCGGCTCACTGCCGAGGCCATAGGCGCGGCTCAGCTGCCCGGCTTCGAACGCCGCCCGGTTTTCGTCGCCGCAGCGCTGCGCCAAATGATGCGCATAGCCGAGCACAAAGCCGCGCTTGTAGTCGGAGCAAAAGCGCGACAGCTCCGTCTCCGGCTTCAGGTTCTCCGCCTTTAGCCCCGCCAACAGCCCTTTGCCAAAATGGTCACCCACGGTTTCCTCCTCATTACGCAATCGCTATATAACAAAATATACAGCGAACAAGCGAACGAGAACATACTCCCTAAGTTTTACTCGCCGCATAAAAAAGGCCCGCCAAGCGGGCCTGAGGGAAAGCGGGAAATCACAGCGTGAAATTCAGCCCTTCGCTGACGGTCTTGCCCAGCGGCAGGCGGCCCGACGGCGCCTCTTTTTCCTGCAGGAAATCCGGCAGGCGGGCCTTGTCGCCCGGTTTACCGATCGCCACCATGGCGTGCACCGCATAGTCGTCCGGCAGCTGCAGCGCCGCCTTAATCTTGTCGTGGTGAATGCCGCTCATGCAGTGGGTCAACCAGCCTTTCAGGTGCGCCTGATGCGCCAGGCTGGCCCAGGCGGCGCCGGTGTCGAACGCGTGGGTCGGGTTGTCCACCAGCCGTTCGCCGTTCAGGCTGGTGGTTTTGGAGACGATCACCACCAGCGCCGAAGCGTGCTGCGCCCAGCCGCGGTTGAAGTCGATCAGGAATTCCAGGTAGTTCTCCCAGCTGTCGGAACCGTGCTTACTGTAGGCAAAGCGCCACGGCTGAATGTTGTAGGCCGATGGCGACCAGCGCGCCGCTTCAAAAAAGCTCAGCAGCGTTTGATCGTCGATGGCGTCGTTGGCCATCGCGCGCGGCGACCAGCGCTCGATAAATTGCGCATCAATCGGGTAATCGGAGGTTCTTGGCTGGCTCATGATAGGTTCTCGCAGTGAAGTAAAAACAAAAGTTCGCTGATATTCCCACAGCTTAGAACGATAAAACTTTTATTTCGTGCCATTGCCCTGCGGCAGCTCCTGCTGCAGCCAGGCGAGAAACGCCCTGACCGGCGGATGCCGCTCGCGCCCCGGCGCGCACAGCACGCTGTAGGCGGCGCCCGGTACGCGCACCTCCGGCCGGTACGCCACCAGCAGGCTGTTGTCCACCATATCGGACACCATCACCGAACTGGCAAGCACCAGCCCCTGCCCGGCCACCGCCGCCTGCAGGGCGTAATGCTCCTCATGGTAGCTGCGCATTGCCGCATGGCGCTGCCACCAGTCTACGCCGGCAGCCCGGCACCAGTCGCGCCAGCCGCTGTCGTACAGCGCCGAATCCCCCCACTTGACGGTGATCAGCACCGGATTTTCCGGCTCGGCGGCGGCCAGCCCCGGTGCGGCGTAGACGCCAAAGCTTTCCTCCAGCCGCGCCGTCTGATGCAGCGCAGGATACTGCGCGCGGCTGTAACGCACCGCCACGTCCACGCTGGCGTCCTGCTGCAGATCGATCACCTCGGCGCAGGCCTCCAGGCGCACCAGATAGTGCGGGTACGCCTGATAGAAACGCCCCAGGCGCGGCACCAGCCACAGCGCCGCGAAAGAGTGCGTGACCGAGACGCACAGCGACCCGGTGCTGGGCTGCGGCCGCAGGCCCTCGAGCGTGGCGGCGATGTCCAGCAGCGCGCCGTGCACCCCGGCAAACAGCGTTTCGCCTTTCGGCGTCAGCCGCACGCCGCGCGGCACCCGCTCGAACAGCGCAAACCCCAACTGCTGTTCCAGCGCTTTGATCTGGTGCGAAATCGCCGTCGGCGTCACCGCCAGCTCGGCCGCCGCCAGCTTGAAGCTGCGCAGGCGAGCGGCGGATTCAAAGGTGCGTAATGCGTTGACGGGCAGCGTGGCAAACATGGCGAAGCCTCTTGAGATGAGTTGAAATCATCCTGGCAGAAAAGCGGTCATTTGTCGCCCGTCGGCACTTGTTTCTAGAGTAGGGCTGAATCCACTTCATACCGAGGAACATGACATGAATACAACTCATCAATCTAAACGTCTGGTGGTGTTGGTCGGCAGCCCGCGCCGCGACGGCAACAGCGCCACGTTGGCGCAGGCGATCCTGGCGGGCGCCGCCGAAGCCGGCACGTCCGCCAGCCTGCATTTTCTCGATGATTACCTGAGCGGTTTTCTGAGCGATGAACGCCACACGCCGCCGCCGGCCGATCGCTACGCCGAGCTGTTCCTGGAGCACTTCCTGCCGGCCGATGGCGCGGTATTCTGCACGCCGATTTACTGGTACGGCATGTCGGCGCAAACCAAAGCCTTTTTCGATCGCTCGTTCAGCTTCTATTCCAACGCCTACCCTCAGGCGGAACAGGTGCACCAGCGCATGAGCGGCAAGCGTATCGGGCTGGCGGTAGCGTCGGAAGAGACCTACCCGGCGCGGCGCTGGGCATCGTGCATCAGATCCAGGAGTTCAGCCGCTACACCCATTCCGCGTTCGTCGGCGTGGTGCACGGCGCCGGCAACCAGCGCGGCGAGATCGCCCGCGATCCGCGCAATCCGCTGCAGGCCGCCCGCGAACTGGGGCGCGAGTTCTTCACTCGCCCCTATTCGGATTATCAGATGGACAGCCCGCGCAGTACGCAGGTCTGGGAGGAGTAAGCGCGGCGCGCGGCGGCAATTGCAAACATAACGTTAGCATCTGTCGCAATCTGTTGCGGGCCATTGGCCCACCGTTGCCGCGCTTGTATGATACGACGCGGCGCCAGACGGTGGCCGCCGATCTCAAGCGGAAGCGAACTGCAATGTCTAAACAGTGGAAAATAGCGGCGGCCAACGCCGGTTTACGTCTCTATACCCGCATCGCGGGCAATTTCCGGCCCGCAGCGAGCTTCGATCCGCAGCAATCCTTTGAACGCATCGTGATTTTCTCCACCAGCGCCCTCGGCGATCTGATGTTCAATACGCCCGCCATCCGCGCACTGCGCGAACGCTATCCCAGCGCGCAAATCACGCTGGTCTCCAGCCATAAAAACCGGCAGCTGGTCGAAGGCAGCCCCTGCTTTCATGACGTGATTTACTGGGACCACAAGGCCAAAGACATGTTGGCCGTTATCCGGCGCCTGCGAAAAAACCGGCCACAGCTGGCGGTCATCCTGCACTCGAAGGCGCCTTACGACGTGCTGGTCGCCATCGCCGCCGGTTGCCAATACCTGTTCAAAGACGTTTACGGCAACAAACCGAGCGGCATGGAGCGCTGGCTGACCGGCGTCAGCCACAGCAGCGACGGCCATTTGATTCAGCGCAAGCTGGATATGGTGGGGCAATTGGGGTGCCGTACCGACAATCCTGACATGTTCATCCCGGTCGCTTTTCCCGCGCTGGCGAAACCGGCGGGCAAGATCCTGATCGGCTTTCAGATGGGCGCCTCCGAAACGCTGCGCCGCTGGCCGGTCGATCGCTTTGTTGAGCTGGCGCAACGGCTGCTGGCGCACTCCCCCGACTGTCAGATCGCGTTGATTGGCAGCAAGGCGGAGCGCAGCCTCGAGCGGGAATTTATGGCGGGTTTGAGCGAGGAACAGCAACAGCGGGTGGTAAGCCATATCGGCGCGACCACGTTGCCGCAACTGCTGGCGACGATCGCCAATCTGCAGGTGCTGGTAACCGGCGATACCGGGCCGCTTCACCTCGCCGTGGCGTTGAAAACCGCCACCGTCAGCCTGTTCGTCACCGCTAACCCGCGGCATACCGGCCCCTATCAGGACAGCGAACGGCATCAGGTGATGCACGTGCCGGTTGACAGCGCCGCGCTGAGTGCCGCTGAGCGCCGCCAGCCGCTTAGTATTATCGCGGCGGAACAGGTGTGGGAGAAGACGCTGGCGGCGCTGTCGTCTGCACAGTCCCGATCGGCCGCCGTTTAGGCTGCGACAGCAGCAGCGCCAGCGGCAGCCAAAACAGGTACCAAAACTCCGCCGGATTGGCGATCACAAACATGCCCTGCGAACTGTAGAACACCAGCATAAACAGAAACAGGCCCGCCTCCCAGCGCCGCCCTGCGCGCCAGTGTGCGATGGCGAGCCGCGCGCCATATCCCAGCAGCGCCAGCAGCAACAGGAAACCCACGCAGCCGCCCTTCAGCAACGCGCCGAGGTACAGGCTGTGCGTGGTGTGGTTCAGCTCGCCGGTGTAATTGAGAAAGTTAAGCTGCTTATCAAAGCCGTAGCCGAAGAACGGCGCCTGTTCGATCAGCGCCAGGCTGTGGCGCCAAATGCTGATGCGAACAAAGCTCTGTTGATACAGCTCGCCAAAACGCGTCAGCAACATTTCGCCGATCGCGCTGTAAACGACGGCGAGAACCACAGCCAGCGCGCCGGGCAACAGGAACCACAGCCACCGTCCCGGCCGGTGTCGATAAGGCATCGCCACTACCACCGCGAGCGCCAGTGCGATCAGCGGGCCGCGGCTTTGCGTCAGCACCATGAATGCCAGCAGCGGCGGGATAAAGCACAGCGCCGCTTTTTGCCCGGTATCGCGGAAAATCATCAGGCTCAACAAAATGGCGATGGCGGCGTAACCGGCCAGATCGATCACGTTGCTCGGCCCCGGATTGCGGGCGGTGGTTTCTCGCAGATGATAAATCGACGGGGCGTCGACCAGCGTCAGATACAGACACAGCGCCGTCATGCCGGCCAGCATCGCCCACTGCAGTTGGTGACGCCGCTCACCGTCGAGCAGCGTCACCAGCCAGGCGAGGTAGAGCAGGATATAGGCGCTGTGGGTCAGGGCCGACGGCATGTCGCCTGGCGTCTCGCCCCACAGCGCGCTGAGGGAATAATAAAGCAAAAACATCAGCGCCAGCCCGCCGCCCCAGCGCGCCTGACGATTGGCCCACAGCTGCCGCCGCAGCGGCGGCCAGGTGAATACGGCGGCCAGCCATAGCAGCGCCGCCAAATGAAACAGGTTGTTGACGCGGGTCTGCCCGCAAAAGATCGCGCTGAAAAACGCGAAGGCTAAAAACAGCGCGCTGCCGAAGCGATAACACCGCTCAGGCTTGCTGAAAGTAAACATTGCCGTCCACCTTCTCGAAGATATCGCTGCCGATAGCGCTGTGCAGGGAGAGGTTTTTTATCGCGATCTGCTGCTTTTTCATGATCGCGCCGGCGTGTCGAAAAGCGGGGATCACCAGCGACTCCACCTTGTCCGCCAGGAACGTGGGCAACCGATCCTGCTCCGTTTCGTAAAAGCGCGGCTGGTGGAAGTTGTTCATGTCCAGCCCGGCGATAAACAGCTGCTTGAAGCCGAGATAGGCGATAATTTGCAGCGCCCAATAGGCCACGGTGCCGGCATCGAAAATGCCGCAGCGGATATCCTGGCTAAAGCCGAGCATGCGGCTCTCGGCGGCAAAAACCACGCCGTTTTCCCGGCAGTAGTGCTCCCACAGCGCGCCGCTGTCGATCCGGGGGCGGTAAATCTTGCAGGCCGCGTCTTCGACGATCGCCAATCGGCAACCGATCGCCGCCGGGCCAAAGCGATCGAGAATGCGCGCCACGCCGTGCACGGTGGTGAACAGCGTCAGCTCAGGCCGTTGAATGACGTCGTGCACGATCTCTGGGCGGCTGTCGATAAACCCCATGTCCACGATGACGTAGAAGCGAAAATCCACCTGCCGATGCAGAAAATAGGCGCCGTTGACCCCGATGGCGGGCATCGCGGGAATATTTTCGAAGCGCAGCGCCTTCACCGACGGGCCGGTAGCCGTCAGCAGCACCTCCCCCCGGCAGCTGCTGCGCAGTTCGCTCAACGGGACGATCGGCACCGGCCGGTGCTTGTACCATAAGGCGGCGATTTCACCGCCTTCGCCGCGCGCGATCTTCACGTAGGGCCAGAGGTTTTCGTTATGCCGATAAGGGCGCGCGTGGGAATAGCGGTAGACCTGCTTAAAAAAAGAGCCCATGGTGGCGATGTCCTATCCAGAGTGCGTGACGATACCTACAGAGGCATCTTTCTGTATGCTCAGAATTTAAAACGTGTCAGCACTGGCCAGGCCGCACAGCGAGTATCTAAATATTCGTTTAATGAGGCAATTTTTGTAATTTGAATTATTAGTCAGCGTATCGACAAGAGCTATGTCGAAGTGTTAATTGAATGAGAAACTGTTGCAGCGCGTAAAAATAACGTGAGTGACAGCGGCACCGCCGCTTGGCATTGATGGGGTTTTGTTATAACGTATCACAACTTCAGCCAAAGGAAGACGACGATGAAAATCCAGCTGTCGCTGCTGTTTCTCAGCCTGCTGGCCGGCAAGGCCGCGGCGTTTCAGTCAAAAGTGCCCGAACCGCGCCCGGAACAGGCGCGCGCGGCGGAACAAAACATCGAAAATCTGTTTTACGGCTTTCACGCCATGGACGCCCAGCCGGTGAACATCGGCAGCTGCGCGGCGGTGCCGGTAGCGGGATGCCAATGCGCGTTCTGCACCCAGCTGCGGCAGGCCGGGCGCTGAAGCCCCTTATTCAACTCAGCTCATACTGCACGATCAGCTGCCCTTTCTTCATCTTTACGCCGGTGATCGCAATTGCCCCCACCTCCGCCAGCGTGGCGACATGGGTGCCGCCGCAGCCGTAGGCGGGCAGTTCGCCGAAGCCGACCTGGCGCATCCCCTCCACCGCCTGTTGGCGGCGGGGTAAATCGGCGGCGATCAAACGCACCAGCTCCGCCTGCAAAAAGTCCGCTTCTACCGTCTGCGCATCCGGCCCTGGCGTAAACGTGATGCGCCCTTCCCCCGGCCAATGATGTGCCTTGACCGGCCGCCAGCCTCGGGTTTCTCCCAGCCAGCCGATCAGATGTCCGCCGGAGTGCCAGCGGGCGTGCAGGCGGCGCTGCGCTTCATCGATTTGCATCGTAACCGGCCCGAGCGGCAGCGGCGCGGCGGTAAAGTGCAGCACGGTATCCCCTTGCTGCTGCACCCGCAGCACGGCGACGCCGCCTAACGTCCCCACGTCGGACGGCTGGCCGCCGCCCTGCGGGTGGAACAGCGTGGCGTCGAGCACCACGGCGTAAGCGCCCGCCTCGGCCGGCGCGCAGCTCAACACCTGCGCCTGGCCCTGTACATCGTCGCTGTAGTAATAACGTCGTTCGGTCATCATTTTTCTCCTCGGTTCGAAGAGCCATTATATTCATGTCATAATCGAGGGATAATCCGCCGCCATCACAATGGACCTTTGCGTCATGAGCACAAATCTTTCTTACGCCCTGTTGCCCGAAATGGCCGTTTTCGTTCAGGTGGTAGAGAGCGGCAGCTTTTCCGCCGCCGCCCGTAAACTGGGCACCTCGCCTTCCGCCGTCAGCCGCAGCGTGGCGAAGCTCGAGCAGGCGCTGGCGCTGCAGCTGCTGCACCGCACCACCCGTAAACTGCGGCTGAGCGAAAGCGGCGAAGAGGCGTTTGCGCACTGCCGCACCCTGCTGGCGGCGGCCGACGCGGTCATGGCGATCGGCGGGCGCGGCGCCGTGGAGCCCGAAGGGCTGGTCAGTGTCAGCGTGCCCAAGGCGGTGGGCCGCTTCGTGCTGCATCCGCACATGCCGGAGTTCCTGCGCCGCTACCCGAAGGTGGACGTGAGGCTGCGGCTGGAAGATCGCTACATGGATTTGATCGACGATCGGGTCGATCTGGCGCTGCGCATCACCGATCGCCCGTCGCCCGGGTTGATCGGCCGCCAGTTGATGAGAATAGACCATCTGCTGTGCGCCACGCCGCACTACCTGGCGCAGCACGGCACGCCGCAGCACCCGCACGATCTGGCGGCGCACAGCTGCATCTATCTGGGCGAAACGCCGAGCGACGCGCAATGGAAGTTCCGCCGCAGCGGCAAAACGGTGACGGTCAACGTGCGCGGCCGCTACGCCGCCAACCACACTGGCGTGCGGCTGGACGCGGTGAAACAGCATATCGGCATCGGCAGCCTGCCGTATTTTACCGCCCGCCAGGCGCTCGACGACGGCGAGATCGTGCAGGTGTTGCCGGAATGGGATTTCCTCAGCAGCTATCACGGCGGCCTGTGGTTACTCTACGCGCCTAACCAGTATCTGCCGCCCAAACTGCGGGTGTTTATCGACTATCTCGTCGCCTGCCTGGCGCAGGAGCCACAGCTAAAGCGCCTTGCGTAGCGTGATGTTGATGCGGTGCGGCCCCACCAGCGAGTGGTAGCCTTCCTTGACCGGCAGGATGCCGTGAAAACAGAGCCGCGCCGGGCCGCCCCATACCACCACGTCGCCGTGCGCCAAGGGGATGCGCCGCGCCCGGTCGCTGCGTTGCAGCCCGCCGAACTGAAACACCGCCGGCAGCCCGAGCGACACCGAGACGATCGGCGCACCGAAGTCGTGCTCGTCTTTATCCTGATGCAGCGACAGCTTGCTGCCCGGATCGTAACGGTTCATCAGGCAAGAATCCGGCACGAAGGGGCCGAAGCCCGCCTGCTGCGCGGCTTCGTCCGCCAGCGCCATCAGGATGGGGGGAATGGCCGGCCAGCGTTTACCGCTGCGCGCGTCGCGTTCCGAATAGCGGTAACCGCGGCTGTCGCTGGTCCAGCCGTTGCCGCACCAGCTCATCGCCACCGACATCACGTGCCCGCCGGGGGTGGTCAAATGCCGCCACGGCACCTGGGCGACGACGCCCTGCACCGCCGCCAGCAGTTCCGGCCCGTGATCGCGCACGAAGCCGTGCATCACCACCGCGCCGGGGGCGATCTCTTCGCGCCACGGCGGCGGCAGCGCGTCTTCAAAAAGATCGATTGTCATCGCCAAAGCCTGTATGAATACACAGTAATCATTGTAACCCGCCGCCGCCGATTGTCCAGCGCCCGGCAACGCCATTGTCGTTGGCGGCAAATTTCTCTACAGTAGCCGCCATAAAATCAATCACTCACCAGGAATGCGTGTGATTAAGGGCATCACTCTTTCGGTCGTCGCCTCCATCTTGTTCGGCGCGATGTATTACTTCACCTCTACCCTCACCCCGCTGAACGGCGAGCAGGTCTACGGCTGGCGCACGCTGCTGACGCTGCCGTTCCTGACGCTGTTTATGGCGCTGTCCGGCGATTGGCGCAAAGTGGGCGACACGCTGGCCTGGCTCGGCCAACGGCCGCAGCGCCTGCTGGGCCTGCTGCTCACCTCGGCGCTGCTGGGGGTGCAGCTGTGGCTGTTCCTGTGGGCGCCGCTGCACGGCAAGGCGCTCGACGTGTCGCTCGGCTATTTTTTGCTGCCGCTGACCATGGTGCTGGCGGGCCGTTTGATCTACCGCGATCGGCTGTCGCTGCTGCAAAAGCTGGCGGTGGCGTGCGCCATGGTAGGGGTGGGCAATGAGCTGTATCAGGCGGGCGGCGTCTCGTGGCCGACGCTGGTGGTGGCACTGGGCTATCCGCTCTACTTTATTTTGCGGCGGCGTTTCGGCACCGACAATCTCGGCGGGCTGTGGTGCGAGCTGGCGCTGATGCTGCCGGCGGCGGCCTGGTTCGCCTTCGGCGACGGCGGCGCAGCGGCGCTGCAGATCAATGCCGAGCTGTATTGGCGCATTCCGCTGCTCGGCGTCATCAGCGCCGTGGCGCTGGTGTGCTACATCCTCGCCAGCCGCCTGCTGCCGTTCAGCCTGTTCGGCCTGCTGAGCTATGTGGAACCGGTGCTGCTGGTGATCGTCGCGCTGCTGCTCGGCGAAAGCATCGGCCAAAGCGAATGGCCGACCTATCTGGCGATCTGGCTGGCGGTGCTGCTGCTGGCGGCGGAAGGCGCGCAGCACCTGCTGCGCCGCCAGCGGGTCTGACTCAGGCGGCCAGCGTGGCGCCGCCGTCGATCACGATGTCCTGCATGGTGATGTGGCTGGCCAAATCGGAGGCCAGGAACAACACCGCGTTGGCGATCTCATCCGGGCGGGCGATTTTGCCCAGCGGGATCCCCAGCTTGAACATCTCGGGGAAGCCGGCGATGGTGCGTTGCTGCGCGTCGTCGGTCTGCCACATGCCGCGCTGCATCGGCGTGTCGGTCGAGCCCGGCGACACCAGATTGCAGCGCACGCCGAACGGCGCCATCTCCAACCCCACACAGTGGTTCAGGCTGGTCAGCGCCGCCTTGGAGGCGCAGTAGGCCGCCATCTGCGCGCGCGGCACGTGCGCGGCGTTGGAGCCGATGCTGACGATCGCCCCGCTGCGCTGCGCCTTGAAGTGCGGCAGCACGGCGCGGAACAGGTAAAACGCCCCCGAGGCGTTGACGTTGATGCACTGATGCCAGTCATCCACGCTCAGATCTTCGGTATTGCCCATGCGCAGAATGCCGGCGGCGTTGATCAACACGTCCAGTCGCGGGTTCTCCGCCAGCTGTTGGCGGCACACCGCCTCCACCTGCTCCGGCCGGCTGATGTCCAGCGTCACGCAAGGGTAAGGCAGATCCGGGTTGGCGAACTCGCGGTCAAATCCCACCACCTCGGCGCCCTGCGTCAAAAAATGCCGGGCGATCTGCTCGCCGATGCCGCGCGCCGCGCCGGTCACCCACACGCGTTTGCCGGTGAAATCCATCTGAATGCTCATGCGCACACCGCCATCCGGGCAAGCTGCCGGGTCATGTTGTTGTTCATCGTTGTCTCCTGCGAAAGCGTATGACGCGGCGCGCACTGCGCCGCAAAGAGGCCTACAGCGCGCCGCTGTTCAGGCCGAAAGCGTTGAGCATGGTGCCCAGTTTGGCGGCGGTTTCCATCCACTCGGACTGCGGTGTCGAAGCGGCGACGATGCCCGCGCCGGCGAACAGCCGCACCCGGTTGCCGCGCAGCAGGCCGCTGCGGATGACAATCGCCCACTCGCCATCGCCGTTGGCGTCGCACCAGCCGACAATGCCGCTGAACAGGCCGCGATCGTGCGGTTCCAGATCGGCGATCAGTTGGCGGGCGCTCTCGGTCGGGAAGCCGCACAGCGCCGGCGTCGGATGCAGCAGACAGGCCAGCTGCATCACGTTGAGATTCGGGTTCAGCAGCTCGCCGCGAATGCGGGTGGACAGGTGCCACATGGTGCCGGTGCTGAGCAGCGACGGGCCGCTGGGCACGCTCAGGCTGGCGCACAATGGCGCCAGGTGGCGGCGAATGTCGTCGATCACCAGCTTGTGTTCGTATTTGTCTTTGGTCGAGCGCATCAGGCGCTCGCTGCCGAGGCGATCCTGCTGCGGATCGTCCTGACGGCGCGCGGAGCCCGCCAGCGGATTGGTGTGGATCTCGCCGCCCTGCTTGCGGATCAGCAGTTCCGGGCTGGCGCCGATCAGCACGCCGCCATCGGCCAGCGGCAGGGAAAAGTGATAACCGGTCGGGTTCTGCACCATCAGGTTATTGAGGATCTGGTGGCCCGCCACCGGCTGCTCCAGCTCGATGTCGAGGATGCGCGACAGCACCGCCTTGTCCAGCTTGCCCTGTTTAAAGCGGCTGACCGCTTCCGCCACCGCATGCTTGAAGCGCGGCTCGTCCGGAATGCTGGTACAGGCGGCCAGGCGATGCGGCTGTTGCAGCATAGGGCGCGCGGCGCGGGTAAAGCTGTCGTTGGCGACAAACTGGCAGTTTTCAGGCACGTACAGGCTGGAAGGCCGGCGCGTATCGAACGGAATGGCGCCCACCACCACCGGCGTCTCCTGACCGGCGGCTTTGGCGCGCGCCAGCGCCTGGCGGATATGCTGCGCCAGCGCGCTGTCTTCCTGCTCGCCGCCGAACGCCGGCGTCTCGATACGCTCGAACACGCCGCTGGCGGAGAGGGAACGGAATTCGGACCGGTACAAAAAGGTCGATTGTTCGGCGTACACAAACCCGGGGAAGGTTTGGTTTTCTGTCGTCAGTGTCGCCACTAGACCACTCCTTTGTTGCGCCTTACCAATGATAATGTTTATGCGAATAATTATCATTAGCCATAAAAGGAGGATAAATTACACCGGATCCCCACCGTGGGTCAATCTCCGATGAATGAATCTTTCCGCCCGCTGCGGCAAATCCGCGTTACGGCAAAGTAAGAAATAACACACTGTTATTATTGTGTTTTAACAGAAAATAAAAGTCGTGACGTCGTCACCTTCACGCCAAAAACGCCCGTTAAACCGGCGGCCGGCGGAGCAATTTGGCGTCAACGTCTTAAGCAGCGCTAATACAAACGTCTGCCGCTGCGTATCCACGGCGACCATGCGCGCATCGAGAAAATCGAAGTAACAGCGCACCTGCGGATAAAGCGCCTTGAACAGGCTCTCTTTGGCGGAAAACGTCAGCGTCAGCAGTTCGTTGAACGGCAGCGCCTCGCGCAACAACGTCTCGCGCTCCGCCGGGGAAACGATCGCCCCCCACAGCTCCTCCGCCCGCACGTCGGAGAGCAGCGTTTCCACATCCAGCCCAACGCCGCCCAGCCCGCTCTCGCGGTGCACGGCGCACAGCGCGGTATCCGAATTATGGCTCAGCGCCCCGGCGATGCCCGGCGGCCACTGGGGCGCGCGATCTTCGCCGCGCGCCAGGGTGAAATAGGCAAAACCGAGCGGCGCCAACAGCTGCCGCGCCAGAACACGCCCGGCCAGATACTCCGCGCGGCGCTTCGGCACCGCGCGCGCCAGATGATCCGGCAGCGCAAAGCCCGCCTCGGGAAAACTCTCGTCACGATACTCCGCCAGCGCAAAATGGCAGCGCGCCACATGGCCTGGATAGCCGTCCGGCGTGAAAAATTCGATACTGCGGATAAAAGTGGGCAACGGCGGTATCCATGATAAGCAGGCAGGCTGATGATGTTAGCCCCCGAAACGGCCTGCAACAATGACCCTGGGCAAAATAAATGGCGTTAAGGCCTGCGTGGCGGCGCGTTAGCCGGGATGGGGAGAGGCCTCTCCCCCGCGCGCGGGAGAGAGGCTGGGCATTACAAGATGCCTTTCATGGTCTTTTCGAAATCGCTCCAGGCGCAGAAGCCGTCTTTGTCGATCGGGCAGCCTTTCAGCGCCAGCGTTACCCGCTGCGGCGGGGTTTGCAGCGTCAGCGGCGTCGCCTTGCGCAGCTGTTCGGTGGACTGATAGACGTACTCGATCTTCAGCAATTCACGGTCGTTCTGCGCGTCGCGCCAGCGCTGGAACACCAGTTTGCCGCCGATCGGCGTTTTCTCGTATTGCTGCGGCAACTGATACGGCTGGAACTGCATGGCCGACAGCAGCGAGGCAATATTGGAATCGTGGCCGACCAGCACCGTCAGCTTCGGCGCGTCCGGTTTGCGCTCGCCGAGCAGCGCGTTGTTGATGTAGGTCAGCAGCGGCTTGGCGACGTTCTGCGCCACCACCGGCGAGGTGAACAGCGAGTCCTGATAGCCGTCTTTCAGCTGCGCCAGCTGCTGCCACTGGTGAGGGGTGGCGATTTTGCCCCAGGCCACCTCTTTCATCGGGAAACCTTCGTAATACTGCAGCATAAAGGCGTCCACCAGCGAGTTGCCCACCCGCAGCGGGCCGGAGACGCCCGGCTCTTTGCCCGGCACCGCGCTCATCACGCTGGCTTCTTTGGTCAGGTCACAGTGTTTGTCGGTCTTGCAGGCGGCGGAATCCTTGTAGTCGATGATCTTCGCCAGCTGTTGGTAAGAGGCGTCCAGCTTCAGCGAGCCCAGCGCGGCGTTCATCGCCGCCAGCGCCTGCTGGTTGAAGGCCTCGCTGGTGTCGGTGATGATCGGGTTGAAGGTCGGATCCATCTCGCCCATCTTGTCCTGATGGTGCACGCTGACGTCGCAGCCGGGGAACGCGCCGTTGCTGAAGAACTGCGCGGTGGCCACCGTGCGCTGCAGGCTGTTGGCGTAGACGTACACGCTGCCGGCGGTCGGGCAACCCTCTTTCGGCAACAGGCCGGTCTGCTTCAGCCAGGCGTTGAAGTAGTGCCCCATATACACTTCCAGCACCCCGCCCTTGGTGGTCAGCTGGCCGCCCGGCGTTTCCCAGGCCGGCCAGGCCTTCGGCGTAGACTGCGCCAGCACGCTGCCGTTGTTGGCCAGCGGCGCGCGCAGGTTATGGCGGCTCATGACCAGCACCTGTTCCAGCTGATAACCGCCGGCTTCCGCCAGCGCGTTCCCGGTGAATAACAAAGGCAGGCACAGCAATAAGGTTTTTTTTCTCATCCGCAGAGGCTCCCGGAAAATGATTATTTTTAAGGTGTTAGCGTTTGCCTGAGTATGATGGCGGGGTTAGTGTGACAAATGTGTGACAGGGTTCACGGGAAAGGATCGTAACCGCGGCCACCGGACGGTGGCCGCGTGGCTTCAACTCAGTACCACAGGCTCATGATCGGCCAGCCGATCAGCAGCAGCGCGGCGATGTACACCACGCCGAGAATACCGCCCAGGCGCCAGTAGTCTTTCGACTTCACGTAGCCACAGCCGTAGATGATCACCCCCGGGCCGGTGGCGTACGGCGTCAGCACGCCCATGATACCGATCGACAGCACCAGCAGCATCGACAGCTGCTCCATCGGCACGCCCGGCAACCCTTTGCCGACCGCCAGGATCACCGGCAGCATGGTGGCGGTGTGCGCCGACAGGCTGGCGAACAGGTAGTGGGCGAAGTAGAACACCAGCACCAGCGCCACCACCGTCATGTTCGGCGAGAAGCCGTCCAGGTGGGTGCTCATGGTCTGGGCGAACCAGTCGATAAAGCCGGAACGCGTCAGGCCGTTGGCCATCACCACCAGCGTCGCCAGGTTAACCAGCGTGTTCCAGGCGCTGGAATATTTGGTGATCTCTTTCCACGACACCACGTGCAGCGCCAGCATCAGCGACACCGCCAGCAGACACACCGCAGTAGCGTCCAGCATTTTGCCGCCGAACACCCACAGGCACAGGCTGAGCAGCACCAGGCCGATCAGGGTGTATTCCTTGCGCGTCAGCTTGCCCATTTCCCCCAGCGCGGTATCCGCCCAGGCGGCCACTTCGCTGCTGTGGGTCACGCCCGGTTTGTACAGGTAGTAGGAGATCAGCGGCGCGATGATCAGCAGCAGCAGGCCGACCGGCAGGAACGCCAGGAACCACTGCATCCAGCTGATGTGCACCCCGGCGATCTTGCCGACGAACTCAATGCCCAGCACGTTCGGCGCGGCGCCGGTGACGAACATCGAGGAGCTGATGCTGGTGCCGACCACCATCATCCACATCAGGTAACCGCCGATACGGCGCGAGGAGGGATCGTTGGGGAAGGAATCGAACAGCGGCGGCAGGTTTTTCACCACCGGGAACACCGTGCCGCCGGTGCGCGCGGTGTTGGACGGCGTAAACGGCGCCAGCAGGATATCGATGATCACCACCGCATAGCCCAGCGTCAGCGTGCGCTTGCCCATGAACTTCACCAGGAACAGCGCGATGCGCCGCCCCAGCCCGGTGGCCTCGTAGCCTAGCGCGAAGATAAAGGCGCCGAACACCAGCCAGACGGTGGTGCTGGAGAAGCCCGCCAGCCCCCATTTCAGCGCCTCTTTACCGGCCTTGAAGCCCGGCTCCGCCAGCTCCTGCGCGCCGAACAGCACCCAGTTGGCGCTCAGCACGCTGACGGTCACTGCGATAAAGCTGATGGCGGTGGCCGGGATCGGCTCCAGAATCATGCCGACGATCATCGCCACGAAGATGGCGAAGTAGTGCCAGGCCTGCGGCGGCATGCCGTCGGGCACCGGTATCAATAACAGGATCGCGAGCACCGCCAGCGGCGCTATCGCTTTCCAGATCTTTTCCTGGGTTTGGGACATAGGGACTCTCCTGAAGGCTTGGTTATTATTCTTGGGCACCCAGCTGCGCCAGCAGCCAGGTCACTATCAACAGGTCGGCGCTGCCGCCGGGGCTGAGGTTGCGAGCGATGCAGTCGGCATCGAAGCGCCGCAGGCGCGCCAGACCCGCCTCCCCCGCCGAGCCGCCCTGCGCCAGCAGCAATGCCGCCCGGCGCCGCAGCCAGCGCAGCCCGTGCAGGCCGCCGCGCGAGGCGACGTTGGTGTCGTCGTTGTGGGCCATCAGCCACAGCAGGCTGTCCAGCAGCGCCCGCTGTTCGTCGCCATCGGCGGCCAGCCGTTGCCGATACAGCGGCAGCGCGCCGTCAATGACCAGCCGGAAACCGGCCTCCGCCTCGCCGCGTGCGCCGCTCAACCCGTGCGCGGCGAACAGCCGCTGGCCGGCGGTCTGCCCTGCGTTGTTGCGCCGCAGCTCGCGATCCACCAGCCCCCGGCACATCGCCGCCACCTCGGCGCACAGCGCTTCGGCGCCGATGGCGCGGCCATGCTGCTGCAGGCGGCCGAAGGCGGTGCACAGCAATCCGAGCGAGAACACGCTGCCCTTGTGAGTGTTAATGCCGCCGGTGGCGCGAAACATCTGGTTTTCGCAGGCCAGGCCGAGCGGCCGCAGCCGCGCCAGCTGCTGCTCTGCCGGCAAAGCGGCGTCCTCGCGCCCGCGTTGGATAAAGCGCGGCAGCCACACGCCGATGGCGCGGGCGCTGCGATAGAAGTGCCCGAGATCCATGTCGCGGTGGGCGCCGGTGTTATGGCGATCCACCAGCCCCGGCTTGGGCGTGAGGTTGACTTCTACCAGCAGCGCGCGGAAAGCGGCGCGGGCGAAATCGCAGGCCGGTTCGGCACGGTGGGCGGGCAGGTTAATCGGCAGAGATCGCATCGTTGAACATCCTTTCCATTTCATGCAGCAGCTGCTCGCTGCTGTGCCGCCGCTGGCGGGCGCAGATCTTGGCCGGTTGGCCGCACAGCAGGCAGCGCCGTTCCGGTAGGCCGATGTCGCGGCGCGACAAAATGCGCCCCTGCGTATCCAGCACGTCGATATCCCACAGCCGGCCGATCGGGCGGCTCACCTCCAGCTGCATGGCGCAGTCCTTCACCCGCTGGGCATCGGCGCGCAGCGCGACAAACCCTTCGCAACCGGTGGCGAGCGCCAGCGCCTCGGCCTGCGGGCTGGGCCAACCCTGTTCGGCGCACAGTCGCAGCAGCGCCGCCCACCCCAGGTTGAAGATGCCGCGCGTCAGCGCGCTGTCCTTCACCGGGCCGGGCACCACCAGCGTCAGCACCAGCAGCGTGCACTCGTGCTGCGCCAGCCACGCCTGCTGCCGCGCCTGGCGGCATTCGCGGCTGGTGAGCAACTCCGGCAGGCTGACCGCGCGTTCGGCGGCCAGTTGGGGATCGACGGCGGCCATCGCTTACTCCGCCACCTGATGCACCACGTCGATCACCGAGCCGTCGCGGTAGCGCACCACCGCCACCACCTTGTCGGTAAAGGCGATCGGCTGCGGTTCGCCGGTCAGCTGCAGCGCGCGGGCGCGCAGCCAGTCGATGCTCACCACCTCGAGGCCGGCCTCCCGCAGACGCTGCGCCAGCTCCGGCCGCGCCGGGTTGACGGCGATGCCGTGGTCGGTCACCAGAATGTCGATGCTGGAGCCCGGCGTGACGCAGGTGGTCACCTGCTCCACCAGCGTCGGGATGCGCCCGCGCACCAACGGCGCAACGATGATCGCCAGCCGCGCGGCGGCGGCGGTGTCGCAGTGGCCGCCGGACGCGCCGCGCAGCACGCCGTCGGAGCCGGTCAGCACGTTAACGTTGAAGCCGGTGTCGATTTCCAGCGCGCTCAGCACCACCACGTCGAGCCGATCAACAGAGGCGCCCTTGGAGCTGAAGTTGGCGTACTGGTTGGCGCTGATTTCGATATGGCGCGGGTTGCGCGCCAGCGAAGTCGCCGCCGCCCGATCGAAGCTCTGCACGTCCAGCAGCTTGCCGATCAGCCCTTTCTCGTGCAGATCCACCATGGTCGAGGTGATGCCGCCGAGGGCGAACGCGGCGCGAATGCCGCGGGCGCGCATCTTGTCCTCCAGGAACCGGGTCACCGCCAGCGAGGCGCCGCCGGTGCCGGTTTGCAGCGAGAAGCCTTCGGTGAAGTAGCCGGAACCGGCGATCACCTCGGCGGCGCGGCGGGCGATCAGCAGCTCGCGCGGGTTCGAGGTCATGCGCGTGGCGTCAGCGCCGATCTTGTCGGCGTCGCCCACCCGTTCCAGCTGCACGATCAGATCCACCCGATCCTGCGCCAGGCTGGCGGGATGATGCGGATACGGCACCAGCTGCTCGGTCAGCAGCACCACGGTGCCCGCCGCCTCGGCGTCCACCCGCGCATAGCCGAGCGAGCCGCAGCAGGCTTCACCGCTGTAGCCGTTGGCGTTGCCGAACTCATCGCAGGCCGGCACGCCGAGGAAGGCCACGTCTATCTTCAGCTCGCCGGATTCGATCAGGTTGACCCGGCCGCCGTGCGAGTGAATTTGCACCGGCTCCGCCAGCAGGCCGCGCGAAACCGCGTCCGCCAGCGGGCCGCGCAGCCCGGAGGTGTAAATGCGGCTCACCACACCGTGGCGGATATGCTCAACCAGCGGCGCATGGCAGTCGGTCAGCGAGCTGGACGCCAGCGTCAGGTTGCGGAACCCCATCGCTGCCAGCGTCTCCATCACCTGATTGAGGGTCAAATCGCCGCCGCGAAACGCATGGTGGAAGGAGATGGTCATGCCGTCCTGCAGCCCGCTGCGGCGCACCGCTTCCTGCAAGGAGTCGCACAGCTTGAGATCGCGCGGTTTGCGCGCCTGCAGATTGGCTTTGGACACGTCCTGATAGCCCGGCAGATCCGTCGGGTTGGCGAAGGTCATCAATCGTTGTTGGCGGTTCATCATGCTTCCTCCCCGTGCTGCGCCGGTTCTTCCCGTAAGCCGGACAGCGTGGCGCGCTCCAGCACCAGCCGGGCGCGTTCAATCACCGGGCTGTCGACCATTTTTCCGTTGAGCGACACCACGCCGCGCCCTTCCCGCTCCGCCGCTTCGGCGGCGTCCACCACCCGCTGCGCGTGCGCCACCTCTTTGGCGGTCGGCGCGTACAGGTTGTGCAGCAGCTCAATCTGGCGCGGGTTGATCAGCGATTTGCCGTCGAAGCCGAGCTGTTTGATCAGCGCCGCTTCCTGCAGGAAGCCGGCTTCGTTATTGGCGTCGGAATAGACGGTGTCGAACGCCTGAATGCCGGCGGCGCGCGCCGCCTGCAGCAGCGAACAACGAGCGAACAGCAGCTCGATGCCCTCCGGCGAGCGTTCGGTGCGCAGGTTGCGCACGTAGTCTTCCGCCCCCAGCGCGATGCCGATAAGCCGCGGCGAAGCATGCGCGATCGCCACCGCATTGGTGATGCCCTGCGCCGATTCGATCGCCGCCAGCAGCCCGGTGCTGCCGACCGGCCGGCCGCAGGCCGCTTCGATGGCGGCAATCTCGCGCTCCATGTCGACAACGTCCTGCGCGCTGTCGGTCTTCGGCAGGCGCACGATGTCCGCGCCGCCGCGCACCACCGCCTGCAGGTCTGCCAGGCCGTAGGCGGAGTCGAGCGCATTGACGCGCACGATGGTTTCCACCTCCTGGTACAGCGGGTGCTGCAGCGCGTGGTACACCAGCCGGCGCGCCGCGTCTTTTTCACGCAGGATCACCGAGTCTTCCAGATCGAACATCAGCGCATCGGCCTGGTAGATAAAGGCGTTGCTGACCATCGCCGCGTTGGCGCCGGGGACGAACAACATGCTGCGGCGCAGCCGGGTTTTATTCAGCGTTTTCATCTTTCGCCTCCCACGGCAGCTGGCCGCCCTCGCAGGCGCGCATCAGCGCGGTTTCCAGCCGGGCGCGCAGCACGCAGTCCAGCGCCCCCTTGTCGTCGACGATCACCTGCACCGGCTCCACCTCATAGCGCTGCAGCACCTCCAGCAGGGTGTGGCGGATCGCCGCGCCGAACTGTTTTTCCACGCTGCTGGCGATCAACAGATCGTGCTGCGGCCCCTCGGCGGGCGCGATGCGCACCATGACATCGCTGGATTCCAGCGTGCCGGCCATTGCTTCTCGGATAATTTTCATCATTCACCTGATTGTGCGGACTCAAAAGGATGCGGGGCCGCCTTGGCCCGGCGCTGCGTTTGCAGATCCTGCAGGTAGTACAGGGTGTCCGGCGGCACCAGCGGCGCGGCGGCGTGGAAGTCCCCCGCCGCCAGCAGCTTGCGCACCCAGGAAGCGGAGATCGCCGTGCCCTGATATTGCAAACGCTCGATTTCCACCAGCGCGATCGGCGGGCTGGGCAGCGCCGGCGTTTCCAGCCAGTAGCGCATGTCGCGGTTATATTTCGCGGTCACCGCGCAGAACGGCTCGTTGCCGACGAAGCGGTGGGTAATGCCCAGCGCGGGCGCCAGATACTGGCGGAAGATCTTCAGATCGATTTCGGTGTAACAGTCATCGGCCACGCCCTGATCCTTGATGAAGTAACAGGGGAAGGTGGCGCGCGAGATCACGTACTGCGAGCCTTCGTGTACCGTGAGGTTGGGGATATCGGCGGTGCCGGCCAGCACCAGCCGGCGGCGGTCTTCATAGCTGAAGCGCGAGGTGTTTTCCTTCACTAAAAACAGGTGCAGCCAGTCGCAGCGTTTGGCCGCCTGACGCACCAGATACTGATGCCCGCGGGTGAAGGGGTTGGCGTTCATCACGATGCTGCCGATGGTGTCGCCCGGCCGGCGCTGGCTCGCCAGCTGGGCGGCGTAGCGCTTCAGGCGGCACGGGCTGTTTTCCATCAGCACCACGATGCCCGGCACGGTGGCGATCGGGTAGAAACCGCACTGGCGGAACAGCGGCTCGTTCTGCACCTTGGTGTAGATAAACAACTGAGTGTGGTGGCGCTCGTAGGCCAGGTTCACCAGCTCGGTCGCCAGCGCCAGCGCCAACCCTTCGCCGCGCATCAGCGGGCTGATGGCGACGCATTTGATAATATTGTCGGCGATGCCGCCGCAGGCGACCAATTTGTCGTGCTGGGTAACGGTAATAAATATTTCAACCGTGGTGTCGATATTCAGATCGTTACTGCGCAAGAAGGCGCTTATTTCCGAAATCGCTTTATGATCCGATCGCTTTACCCGATTAAATACGGCATCGCCTAACATAACACGCTCTCTGGGTTAACTGACAAACAACAAGTTAAATACAAAAAGACATTTTAATTAACATCAACAAGGATAATTAAAACCTTAAAAACCATGAAGATAAACGCCGTCTCGCGTTCGATAAATCAATGGTAAACAGAAAAAAAACGCCGATTATTGACCTATTTCACAAACCGATTCCGGTTAATAAGTTATTTAATGTTCTTTATTTGCTTAATTAATCTTATGGTGTTTATTATTGAGATAATCTTTATTTAGCGCCGCAATTTACTTACATTCATTTAGCATCTTGATTGCAATAGTAGGTTTCATTATGGAATGGCTGAACATCCTGATCGTTGAAGACGAAACGCCGCTGGCGGAAATGCACGCGGAGTTTATCCGCCAGAACGGCGGCTGCCGCCAGATTTGGCTGGCCGGCACCCTGGCGCAGGCGCGCGCCATGACCGAGCGCTTCAAGCCGGACCTGATCCTGCTGGACAACTTTCTGCCCGACGGCCAGGGCATCACCCTGCTGCGCGAACTGACGCTGAGCGGGTATCGCGGCGGCATCGTGTTCATCACCGCCGCCAGCGACATGGCCACCGTGGCCGAGGCGTTGCGTTACGGCGTGTTCGACTACCTGATCAAACCGCTGGCCTATGACCGGCTGAGCCAGACCCTGCAGCGCTTCAGCCAGCGCCGCGAAGCGCTGAAGGACAAAGCGCGCCTCAACCAGCGCCGCATCGACGAGATGTTCAACACCTACGCCCGCGGCGAACAGCAGGCGGCGCTGCCCGCCGGCATCGACGAGCTGACGCTGGGCAAGGTCCGCGCGCTGTTTGCCGAACCCGCCGCGCGCCACACCGCTGAAAGCGTTGCGCAAAAAATGGGGCTCAGCCGCACCACCGCGCGCCGTTATCTGGAGTTTTGCACCGCCGCGCAGCAGCTGCGCGCCGAGATCATTTACGGCAAGGTCGGCCGCCCGCAGCGGATCTACCGCGCCGGCGAACCGCATTAACGGTTATTTGATCGCCCTTGCAAGGTTGCGTGTAACCGCTTTACTTTTTATGCGCCGGTCAGCATCTTGGTGAACATCACCTAGCCGACTGGACGATCGCCGATGCCCGCTGCGCCCCTTGCTTCCCTGACCGAGATCCTCGCCCGCCGTGACTGGCAAAACCCGGCCTGCACCCACTCCCGCCGGCTGGACGCCCACCCGCCGTTCGCCAGCTGGCGCACGGTGGAAGACGCGCGCGACGATGCCCCCAGCGCCAGCCGCAAGTCGCTGAACGGCGAGTGGCGCTTCAGCTATTTCCCGCGCCCAGAGGCGGCGCCGGAAGTCTGGCTGCAGCAGGATTTACCGGACGCAGCCCCGCTGGCGGTGCCGGGCAACTGGCAGCTCGCCGGCTACGATGCGCCGATCTATACCAACGTGCGCTACCCGTTCCCGGTCGATCCGCCGCGCGTGCCGGAAGACAACCCAACCGGCTGCTACTCGCGCACCTTCAACGTCGATCCGGCCTGGCTGGCCGCCGGCCAGACGCGCGTCATCTTCGACGGCGTCAACTCGGCGTTCTATTTGTGGTGCAACGGCCACTGGGTGGGCTATTCGCAGGACAGCCGCCTGCCGGCGGAGTTCGATCTCAGCCCGTGGCTGCAGCCGGGAGAAAACCGGCTGGCGGTGATGGTGCTGCGCTGGTGCGACGGCAGCTATCTCGAAGATCAGGACATGTGGCGCATGAGCGGCATCTTCCGCGACGTCAGCCTACTGCACAAACCCGCCGCGCACCTGAGCGATGTGCGCATCACCACGCCGCTGCATGACCGCTTTACCCGCGGCGAACTGGTGGTGACGGCGCGCGCCAGCCGGCCCGGCCCGCTGCAGGTGCAGGTTCAGCTGTGGCGCGATGGCGCACGGGTGGCCGAACGCACCCAGCCGCTCGGCAGCGAGATCGTGGACGAGCGCGGCGCCTATAACGATCGCGTCACGCTGCGCCTGCCGGTAGAACGCCCGGCGCTGTGGAGCGCCGAAACGCCCGCGCTGTATCGCGCCACCGTCGCCCTGCTCTCACCTGAGGGGGAGATTATCGAGGTGGAGGCCTATGACGTCGGCTTCCGCCAGGTGGACATCAGCGGCGGGTTGCTGAAGCTCAACGGGCAGCCGCTGCTGATCCGCGGCGTTAACCGCCACGAGCATCATCCGCGCCACGGCCAGGTGATGGACGAGGCGACGATGCGCCACGACATCCTGCTGATGAAGCAGCACAACTTCAACGCGGTGCGCTGCTCGCACTATCCCAACCACCCGCTGTGGTACCGGCTGTGCGACCGTTACGGGCTGTACGTGGTGGACGAAGCCAATATCGAGACCCACGGCATGCAGCCGATGAACCGCCTGGCTGACGATCCGCTGTGGCTGCCGGCGATGAGCGAGCGCGTCACCCGCATGGTGCAGCGCGATCGCAACCACCCCTGCATCATTATCTGGTCGCTGGGCAACGAGTCCGGCCACGGCGTGAACCACGACGCGCTGTACCGCTGGGTGAAAAGCCAGGATCCGACCCGCCCGGTGCAATATGAAGGCGGCGGCGCCGACACCGCCGCTACCGACATCATCTGCCCGATGTATGCGCGGGTGGATCAGGATCAGCCGTTCCCGGCGGTGCCCAAATGGGCGCTCGGCAAGTGGATTGGCCTGCCGGAGGAACAGCGGCCGCTGATCCTGTGCGAATACGCCCATGCGATGGGCAACAGCTTCGGCGGCTTTGAGCGTTACTGGCGCGCGTTCCACCACTATCCGCGCCTGCAGGGCGGCTTTGTCTGGGACTGGGTCGATCAGGCGCTGATCAGGCGCGACGCCCAGGGCGAAGAGTACTGGGCCTACGGCGGCGACTTCGGCGATACCCCCAACGATCGCCAGTTCTGCCTGAACGGGCTGGTGTTCGCGGATCGCACCCCGCACCCGGCGCTGTTCGAAGCGCAGCGGGCGCAGCAGCTGTTCCGCTTCGCCTTCGACGCCGCCTCGCTGACGCTGACCGTCACCAGCGATTACCTGTTCCGCCACACCGACAACGAGCAGCTCAACTGGCGGCTGGAGCTGGACGGCGTGGAGCGCGCCAGCGGCAGCTTCGATCTGGCGCTGCCGCCGCGGGGCAGTGCTCGCTTCACGCTGCTCGATCGCCTGCCGATGCTGCACCAGCCCGGCGAGCTGTGGCTGAACGTGGAGGTGGTGCAGCCGCAGGCCACCGACTGGTCCGAAGCGCACCACCGCTGCGCCTGGGATCAGTGGCGGGTGCCGCGCGCGCTGCATCCCGCGCCGCCGCCGCCGCAGGGCGTGCCGCCCACGCTGATTGAAGACGATCAGGGGCTGACCCTCACCCACAGCGACCAGCGCTGGTGCTTCGAGCGCAGCAGCGGCCACCTGACGCAGTGGTGGCAGAATGAGCAGCCGCAGCTGCTGACGCCGCTGCGCGACGGCTTTGCGCGCGCGCCGATCGATAACGACATCGGCGTCAGCGAGGCGGACCATATCGATCCCAACGCCTGGGTCGAACGCTGGAAGCTGGCGGGCCTGTACCGGCTGGAGGAACGCTGCACGCGGCTGCAGGCCGATGCGCTGCAAAACGGCGTGCGGGTGGTGAGCGAACACCAGTTCGGCGTGGACGGACAGATTTTGCTGCTTAGCCGCAAACAGTGGCTGTTCGATGCGCTGGGCGCGGTGAACGTGAGCGTGGAGGTCGAGGTGGCCGATACTCTGCCGCCGCCGGCGCGCATCGGCCTGCACTGCCAACTGGCGACGGTGCAACCGCAGGCGGAATGGCTGGGCCTGGGCCCGCACGAGAACTACCCGGATCGCCGCCTGGCCGCGCAGCACGGGCGCTGGCGCCTGCCACTGGAGGATCTGCACACGCCGTATATTTTCCCCGGCGAGAACGGCCTGCGCTGCGACACCCGCAGCCTGCGCTACGGCGGCTGGCGCATCGACGGCCGCTTCCACTTCTCGCTCAGCCGCTACGGCCTGCAACAGCTGATGGCCTGCAGCCACCAGCACCTGCTGCAGCCGGAAGCGGGCACCTGGCTGCATCTGGACGGCTTCCACATGGGGGTGGGCGGCGACGATTCCTGGAGCCCGAGCGTGCACCGGGATTACCTGCTCACCGCCGGCGTTTACCGCTATCAGCTGCGCCTGCTTCGGGCGCCCGAGAGCTAAATCTGCCAAAAAACTCAACGGGTTGCGCATTCTGTAAGCAAACAGTCACAGAATGTGTAATCCGCCTTTGACATGCCGACGGCGCCTCGCTATTATTCGCCCCGTTCAAACGATTCCTCTGTAGTTCAGTCGGTAGAACGGCGGACTGTTAATCCGTATGTCACTGGTTCGAGTCCAGTCAGAGGAGCCATATTTAGAGAAGCCCGCTCAGGGAAACCTGAGCGGGCTTTTTGCTGTTGGAAGATCATCATCGATGATCCCCTGCACTCTCCCTACCCGAAACCGTTCAGCCATCCGTTGAACGGGTAAGTTTCTCCCATTGTTCAATTTCCTTGCCTAACGCCTCGAGCTTTTGCCGCACCAAACTTAATGCGTCACTGCCTAACAACAGATGCGTGGGTGGATTCCGGCTCTCGATCAATGCCAGCATGGCGTGAGCCGCCTTCACGGGATCGCCCAGTTGCTTGCCGCTTTTTTCCTGACGCGCCTGACGAACAGGTTCAAATAACGCGTCATAGTCAGGGAGACAGCGAGGGCTGCGTACCATTGAACGCCCGGCCCAGTCCGTCCGAAACGAGCCCGGCGCCACGGCGGTCACATGTAGGTTGAACGGGGCAAGCTCTTTACTTAAGGTTTCTGATATCCCTTCCAGTGCAAATTTGCTGCCGCAGTAATAGCTGATACCGGGCAAGGTAATGAAGCTGCCCATTGAGGTGATATTGATAATGTGGCCGCGACGGCGCTGGCGCATGCCCGGCAGCACGGCTTTGATCATCGCCACCGCGCCAAACACATTGACGTCAAACTGGCGGCGCAGCTCTGCAAGCGGGGACTCTTCCAGAATGCCTTCGTGGCCGTAACCGGCATTGTTCACCAGCACATCTATCGGACCGACGGCGGACTCAATCTTTCCAACCACCTCATCAATACGCTCAACGTCCGTGACATCAAGCAGATAGCCAAAAGCGCGCTGCGTATCGAGCGCGCCGAAAGCCTGCAGTGCTCCGCTGTTGCGCACCGTCCCTACAACCCGATGCCCTACGGCGAGGGCTTCCCGCGCCAGCGCCTGGCCAAAGCCACTGCTGACGCCGGTGATTAAAATCGTTTTTGCAGATGCCATAAAAAGAACTCCCATGAACCAAGAAGGTTGCATGGTATTCTCTGTTCTGCCGCATTTTTAGGCCGTATCTTCTCTTTTTCTTGCCTGATTTTATGAGGTGGTGGGATGTCCGACATGATTGCCCTGATGAATAGACTTGCGATGCAAGAGGGATACAACCTCACTGCCCTGCCTGATGTGCGAATTTTGCGCTCCGATCGCCCGCTTGCCAGAACGCCGGTGCTTTACGATCCGGGGATCGTGATCGTCTGCCAGGGCAGCAAACGCGGCTATTTCGGTCAACAGACCTATTTATATGATGAGCAGCACTACCTGGCGGTTTCGGTGCCGGTGCCATTTGTGATGGAAACCGACGCGTCGGCAGCACATCCGCTGCTGGCGATTTATATGCATCTGGATTTTCAGCTTGCCGCGGAACTGATGCTGCAGATTGAACAGCATGGCGCCCCGCATCCTCCCGTCGCGCCGCAAAGCATGATGTCGAGCCCCATGGACGGCGCGGTAAAAATGGCCGTACTTCGCTTACTTGAAGTCCTGGCTAACCCGCTTGAGGCGGCAATCCTCGGCCCGGCGCGGGTGCGTGAGCTTTATTTTCGCGTGCTGACAGGCGCACAGGGCAACGCAATGCGTGCCGCGCTGGCCTTGCAGGGCCAGTTTGGCAAAATCGGTAAAGCGTTGCAGCACATCCATGCCGCTTACGCGGAGCCGTTAACGCTGACGCAGCTGGCGATGAGGGCCGGCATGAGCGTGCCGACCTTTCATAGCCATTTCAAGGCGATAACGCAGATGCCGCCGATGCAGTATGTGAAATCGGTACGCCTGCACCAGGCACGGATGCTGATGGTGCGCCAACAAATCACCGCCGCCGCCGCGAGTTACGCCGTTGGCTATGAAAGCCCATCGCAATTTAACCGCGAATTCAAGCGTCTGTTTGGCCTGCCACCGGCAGAGGAGATAAAGCGTATGCAGCATCACTTCGCCATTCCGCCCGCGCAGCCTGCCTCGGTATTTGTTTCATCGCACTGAGGCTTATTTGGTCAGGCGAACGATAGTTCGCTTCTGGCGCCAGGCGGATCGGCACTTGGGGAGAAAATCCACTATGAGCGAGAGCGGACATCAAAGTATTAAAGCAAAGAACAACATCTTCAGGTGATAAATAAATTTGACTGAAATAACGTACTTACCGACCCGAAGGCCGGTAATTGTTAACACGGATAACGGTTACCATGCGTAGGCTTCAGGGGCTTCCCCACCCGGTCCCGGCCAGATGGTATCCAGTCTTTTGAGCGTATCGCCTGAAAGGGACAACGTCAGGGCATTGAGATTCTGACGAAGCTGTTCAGCTGTGCGCGGACCACTGAGCACAGCGGTAACCACGGGATTCTGCAACAGCCAGGCCAACGCGACGTCTGAGGGCACCTCCCCCAGCTCATCACACAGCGTTTCCCAGGCCTCCAGTTGCGGCCGCAAGCGATTGATTTGTGCCTGCAGCTGCGGTGTTGCCCGGCGGCCATCGGCAATTTTTTTCAGCACGCCACCCAGCATCCCCATCCCGACCGGGCTCCAGGGGATCAGGCCAATGCCGTAATGGCGCAGTGCCGGAATGACTTCAAGCTCAACCGTGCGCTGGGTCAGGTTGTAAAGGCTCTGTTCCGATGCCAGCCCCAGCAGGTTGCGCGCATCAGCCGTGCACTGTGCGGTGGCAATATCCCAGCCGGCAAAGTTACTGCTGCCCACGTAGCTGATTTTACCCTCACGGATCAGCTGTTCCATGGCCTGCCAGATCTCCTCCCAGGGGGTGTTCCGGTCGATATGGTGCATCTGGTAGAGATCGATATGGTCCGTTTTCAGTCTTTTCAGACTGGCCTCACAGGCCCGGCGAATATGGTAAGCGGACAGGTATTTGTCATTCGGGCCCGTGTCCATCGGCTGGTAAACTTTCGTGGCCAGCACGATTCGATCACGCTGGCCACTGCGCGCCAACCAGTTACCGATGATCTCTTCGGATGTCCCGTACCCCTTTGCCATATCCGGCGACTGCGGTCCGCCATAGACGTCGGCGGTATCGAAAAAGTTGATACCCGCATCCACGGCTTCATCCATGATCCTGAAGCTGGCCGGCTCATCCGTCAGCTCACCGAAATTCATGGTACCGAGACCGATGCGGCTCACCCGCAGACCGGTACGACCCAGATGTTTATAGTTCATGTCAGATGCTCCTTAACTGAACGTGTTATTGCAGGTTCTTACGGAAAAAGTCTGTCAGTTTGTCAAAAGGGATCACGTCGGTACGATCATAGAGATCGACATGCCCTGCGCCCGGTACGACATAAAGCTCTTTAGGCTGACCGGCGCGTTTGAATGCATCCTCGCTGAACTCTTTTGAGTGAGCCCGATCGCCGGTGATAAACAGCATCGGACGCGGTGAAATGGTTTCAATATCGTTGAACGGATAGAAGTTCATAAACTTGCCGATACTGCTCAACATCGGTTTCGTCGTCAGTGCTTCTTTCTCACCCTTCGGGGTGTAACCACCGCGTTCGGTGCGGTAGAAATCAAAAAACTCACGCTGAATATCCGGCGTTGAAGCGTCCAGTGTATTCACGGTACCGGGAATGTAGGCCGTCTCGCCTCCCTGAAACTCTGCTAAACGCTGCTCTGTGGCTGACCGGATAAAGGCCTTTCGTTGTTCCGGCGTCTGGGAATGGTTGAGGCCGTTGCGAAATGCAGCCCCCATGTCATACATGCTGACGGTGGCAATGGCTTTCATACGCGGGTCAATCTTGGCAGCACTGATAACAAAACTTCCGCTGCCGCAGATACCTAATACACCGATACTATCCGGATCGACAAACGGCTGTGTGCTTAGATAATCAACCGCCGCGCTGAAATCATCTGTGTAGATTTCCGGTGAAATCAGGTGCCCCGGTTTGCCCTCGCTTTCGCCCCAGAAAGAGAGATCGATAGCCAGCGTGACAAACCCCTGCTCCGCCAGCTTCTGCGCATAAAGATTCGAACTCTGTTCCTTAACGGCTCCCATCGGGTGACCCACGACGATCGCCGGGTGTCGGGTATTCTGGTTCATCTTTTTCGGGATAAACAGGTTGCCGACCACGGCCATCTGATACTGGTTTTTAAAGGTGACTTTTTGCTGCGTCACCTTATCGCTTTTATAAAAATTATCGGCCCCACGGGACATATCCGCCGCAGAGGAAGCAAATGCACTGATCAACAGCCCCAGCGCTAACGTAAATTTTTTCATGATGGTCTCCTTATCATTAAGCCAGGGTGGCGTTATCCGAATGACAGACGCCGCAGTACGCGATATTAATCTGCACATCATGGGCACCGGGGGCGCGACGGGTGATATCCATCGGCTCCAGCGGCAGTGTGCCCGCATGGGCACCGTAAGCTTTAACTGTCATGGCATTACTCCTGGGTTTATGAATGGTCTGCGGCAGAAGTGTCTGCCCGCGAGGTCAGAAAGATCAGTACGGTTGCGATAATCAGCATCGCGGCGCTGGCCAGGAAGGTGCTCTGGTAGCCGTGATGGTCGAAAAGCAGGCCGCCCACCGTCGAACCGAGAGCAATGGACAGCTGCACCATCGCCACCATCAGTCCGCCGCCCGCTTCGGCATTCTGAGGGAAGGTACGTGGAACCCATGCCCACCATCCCACCGGTGCGGCAGTGGAAATCAGCCCCCACAGCCCAAGCAGCGCCGTCACGATGGCTACCTGACTGCCGAAGGCAATCAGTGCCAGCGCGGTGATGGCCATCAGTACCGGGATGGCCATCAGGGTCGGGTAGAACCCGCGTTTTAACACCCGGCCAATCAGCGTAGTGCCGATGAAACCCGCGACACCAATAACCAGCAGGACCAGGGTCACCGTTGCGGCATCCACCCGCGTCACCGTCTCAAGGAAAGGCCGAATGTAGGTAAAGAGCGTGAATTGCCCCATAAAGAAGATCCCCACACCCAGCATGCCCAGCGTGACCACCCGGCGACGAAACAGCGTGAAAACGTTGCGGGAAGCCGCCGCCTGACGGGTGACCGACATGGAAGGCAGACTGAGTAATTGCCAAACAAACGCGATGATGGCGACCGGCACTAGGCAGAAGAAGGCGCCCCGCCAGCCAACAACCGATCCGAGCCAGCTGCCCAGAGGGGCAGCCACGACGGTAGCCAAAGCATTGCCGCTGTTGAAAATAGCCAGCGCCAGCGGAACACGATGCACCGGGACCAGACGCATTGCCGTCGCGGCCGACATCGACCAGAACCCGCCGACCACAATGCCAATCAGGGCCCTGCCCGCCATATAGGTCAGGTAATTGGGTGCCATCGCAATAACAGCACCGGAAATTGCCATAATGCAGGTCAGGCCGAGCAGCAGCGTTTTCCGGTTAAGCGTGCCTGCCAGCACGGAAATAAACAGGCTGGTTACCACTGCAAATGCCCCGGAAATGGCGATGCCCTGTCCGGCCATGCCTTCGGTGACACGAAGGGTCTGCGCCATCGGTGTCAGCAGGCTGACCGGCATGAATTCGGAGGCGATCAGGGCGAAGACGCACAGCGTCATGGCAAAGACACCACTCCAGTGCGCAGGCTGTTTCCCGCTTCCGGTGTTTTTTTTTCTGTTTTCGTCTGTCTTATTACTCATTCAGGGATTTCTTTTCAGTAGATAACATGAAGTCTGTGCCCCGCGCTGCAGGAAGAGCTGAAACGGCATACGGGGACGGGTTAAGAGGGATAATCGCGGTACGGAAGGTGCTGCGGGTCAGTTGGCGACCCTGATCTGCACCGCAAGAGGTCCGTGGCGCTGCAGGACCGGCAGTCCGGAATCCACTTTCCCTAACGGGATCAGTGAACGGGCGTAAGCCCTGCCCCGGGCAAAAATCGCCAGGTTGCCCCAGGGCGCGTAGTAAGTGATATCTCCGGCTTCCGGCGTCATGCCGTCCGGTGCCTGCACCGTGGAAAGCCTGCGCGGCAGGTCGCTTATACGCTCAATATCGTCATAGTCTTCCAGCGTCAGGCTGAGGGGAAGCAAAGACGCAAAGTCCCGGCCTGTCGGCGTATCAAAGAGGGTGGCGGTGGCGGTTTCTCCCTCCACAATGATCTCAATTTTCATAAGCGTCTCCTGCGCCACTCCCCGGTCGTTCTCACCCGCCATAGCGGACTGCGTGACGAAAAGCAGGCCGGCAAGGAGCAGCAGTGATGTTCTGCAGTAAGCGTTTTGCATAAGGGTTAGCGTTGACTTTTTCATCGCATTATTGTTACCAATATGCAGCGGGTTAACTAGCTAATGAATACTTAATACCCTTATAAGTAAAATTTATAAATGGACCGGAAACGAGCATGGCCAGACGCAATCTCAACGACTTACTCTCTTTCGTCACCGTGGCGCGTGAAGGCAGCTTTACGCGCGCTGCCGCCCAGCTCGGCGTGACCCAGCCCGCACTGAGCCAGGCGATTTCCGGGCTGGAAGAACGGATGCAAATCCGCCTGCTGACAAGGACCACGCGCAGTGTGTCAGTGACGGCTGCCGGGGAGCGACTGCTGCAGTCTGTGGGCCATCGTATTGATGAGATTGAAGCCGAGCTGGACATGCTGACGGCACTGCGTGATAAACCTGCGGGGACCGTCCGTATTACATGTGGACCTAATGTTCTGAAGACCACGCTGCTGCCAAAGCTGACACCACTGTTACGCGAATATCCTGATATTCATATTGAGTTTGATGCCAACCACGGGTTCCGGGATATCGTTGCGGATCGTTTTGATGCCGGCGTGCGGCTCGGAGACACTATCGACAAAGATATGATAGCCGTACCCATTGGCCCGAAACTGCGCATGGCGGCTGTAGCTTCCCCTGAGTATTTTGCCCGGTGCGCCGCCCCTCAGACGCCACGCGATCTGATGCAACACTGCTGTATTAATGAGCGCATGGTTCAATCGGGGAAAATTTACGCCTGGGAGTTTGAGCAGGAAAACGGTAAATTTCACGTTCGGGTTGAAGGGCAAATGACGTTTAATACATCGGAACACGTCGTTGACGCAGCTCTTGCCGGACTAGGCATTGCCTTTTTACCTGAAGAGGAGTTCGGCACACATCTGCAGGAAGGAAAACTGATCCGCGTGCTTGAAGAATGGTGCCGTCCTTTTCCCGGCTACTATCTTTATTATCCCAGCCGTAAACAGCCTTCCCCAGCGTTTTCACTCGTTGTGGATGCGTTGCGTATTAACCGGAAAATTTAACGCTGAATTATCGGGCCAATATTTCAAGAAAGGACGTGAACGTCCGCTTCAGGCACGCAACGGACAGGCTACGTGGTCATTGGGTCTGCTTTGAGCGAAGTGCAGACTTAGGCGTCAGCAAAATTACGTTCCGTGGACAAAGCTATATGATATAATTTTATCATGCTGAATCGGCGGATAATTCGGTAGAGTAGTACTAAGTATGCGTTACGTTGCTATTAAGAATGAGACAGTAAATTGAAAACAAAACAGTCAAAAATCCCCAAATCAATTTATAGGCCCATGCATGACGACGAGTTTCACTTCTGGGGGGGCCTCTCTTTAAATGACTATGTTGAAGACCTGATGGCAAATCATCGGTACAGTCGTAAAAAAGCCCAGATAGAGGCGTCGAAATCATTTAAAGCAGCCTTGCCAGCGGGTATCAATACTCAAAATAACCATTTTAGAACTTATGAACATGACAGTCAGGCTGCGGGATATCTGTGGTTCAGCCTGGAAGATAACTCAGCCTTTTTGTCAGATATAATGCTTCTCCCAGAATTTCAGGGTAAGGGAATGGGTCGGGATTTTATCCGTGCATTCCTGAATGAGCTGACTCAACAGGGCGCATATGAGGTGGAACTCAGAGTATCACCGGACAATCAAAGGGCTTTAAAATTATATAAAGAGTTTGGTTTTCGGATAACTGGTTTTGATATGAGTCTTTTGCTAGGATCCGACTGATCAGCAATCCGTTAATCATAATTTTCGGAGACAATCTCGGGTAATATCAACTATCGATAGGCAATCTACCACTATATATCTTCACATCATCAATGTCCGTTTCTGGCACGCAACGGACAGGCTACGTGGTCATTGGGCCTGCTTTGAGCGAGTAGCGGGTACTGAAAGGGCTATTATCGGGCTAACCGCGCATATCGAAGCCCGATTTTTGAAAATCTCTATAGACTTCTGGATTGTTGAAGGCTGGAAATTTGGCTTTATGGGCTGCTGACTTTATCGCTTCGCAATAGGCTGTATTGCCATTGCTGGTTGATACGTTTAAAGCCGTGCCATCCTGAGCAAATTCAATATGCAACCTGCATTTTTTCCCCTTCCAGTTTTGCGGCTCATCAAGTTCAGCATTTATTGCCGCCCTGATTGCCCTCGCTTGCACGCCCCATTCATCCTGATCATCCCAACGTCCTGAACTGCAACTACCCGTTGCCGTGGTCTTATGACAGCCGGAAGGATGTAACGGTGCGCAACCCGCAGTAAGACTAGCCAAAATGGCCAGCATAACGATTTTCTTTACTGTTTCAGGCGAGCCCACTTTTTGCCCCTCAACCCATTTAAACTCAGCAATATAGGCCTATTCTTCCGTCATTCCTGGCACCTTTCAACCACTAATTATCTACATCAACTAGATGTTTCGAATGATCTTTCTGAATATGTAGAAGCGGGGAAGAGACTGCAATTTATTACCTAATAATTAGTACAAGCAGTTTATACGTCCGCTTCTGGCACAAAGCCGACCGCCAGAGTCCCCACGCCAGCATCTCCCCACCCTATTCCACGCCCCAGCAGCGTTGGAGCGAACCCCCCCCCTGCGTTGCCGTCGGTGTGAATCCGCAAAGCGGCAGCCACAACCACCACCATAACGCCAACGCTTGGCCAACCCCCACCAGCGAAACCCACTCTTTTATCTAAGAAGATTCCTAACCCAGCTGACGGAAATCCCTTCCTGACGCCAATACGCGGGTTAACCCGCCGATTTACAGCAATAATCCTGTAAAAACAATCGATAAGCGAATTGTTCGCACTCGGCAAGTAGCGTCTATCCTTTCGCTATGGGCGCCTGCCGCCCATCGTTCGCTGCGGCTCGCGGCATGCGCGTTTCTGGCTGTACGGGTTTCGGTTTATTCCATCGCGCGCCTCCATTCATCATGTTGAATTTCACAGCAATCTCTCAGCAACAAGGAGTGTTTATATGGCTTACGTCATTACCGACCGAGAAAAACTGCAAGCGATTTGGGAGGCCGCCAAAGCCGGCGATTGGCCGGCCGTGTATGCCGCCTCCGTCGATGCGCTCACCGATCCCAACCATGCCAACCAACCTATTCAGGGCGTGGATATCGCGGTGTATACCTGGATCAAAGGCGCCTATGGCGTGAACTCGAATCAGGGGGCGTTTGCCCATTACATTCGCGACCAAACCAAGCTGCAGTATGAGCTGCGCACCGGGCATGTTCCCGATGACTGGGAAACGCGCATTCAAAATGCCTCCGACAACATCGCCAAGAACTTCGCCAAGACGCTGTTTGGCGTCGATCTGAGCAGCGATCCCAACGCGCCGCTGCCGGATGCCCCGCCCACCAGCGCCAAAGTGCCGGACATTCACGAGGTCGGCCTGATCGACGCGGGAGCGGCGGCGTCCGAGGTGTTCACCGATGCTTCCTCGACCGGCGCCCCCAACTATTCACCCTGGGCCGGCACCACGCTGTTCTCTTATTTAGGCGACACCTCGTTCTTTACCGAATGGGTGGCCACCAACGACACCTCGCCTTTTAAGGTCGAAAGCGGCACCTATGATTTGATTGCGGCGGCGCAGGTCTCCATGCAGATGAAAAACCTCAGCTACGTGGTTGAAACGCTGCTGGCGGGCGAAGTGCCCACCTATTTAACCACCCTCGGCATTGGCCACGAGACCATCCGCCTCGCCGCCGAAGCGGCGCGTGATTTCTACACCGAATCCTACGGCAGCAGCGTGACCGGCGGCGGCAGCCTCATTCCCGGCAAGCTGGATATCGGCTCGGCGATTTTCAACGACATTGCCGACGTGCTGTCCACGCCGAATCTGTACCGCGTCGGTACGCTGTATGACGACGATTTCACGCTGGCGTTCGGCAATATCGCCGTTAACACCGGCAGCGGCGACGACACCATCAGCGTGCCGCGCGGCTGGCAAAACAACGCCGGCAACTACGGCTGGACGGTCATCGACGGCGGCAGCGGCCATGATACGGTCGATTATTCCAGCCTGTCGCACGGGGTAAACCTGAAGTTTGACGCCCAGGGCAGCTATGGCGGGCGCGGGGTGATCGAGAAAAACGGCATCGGGCTGTATGGCTTTAAGGACGGGCTGTACAACATCGAGGCGGTAAAGCTGACGGACTTTAAGGATAACGTCACCTTTAACGATCGGGTGCTGACGCCGGCCAACGGTCTGGAGGTCAACCTGGGCAAAGGCTCCAGCGAGATTCGCTTCGAGCACGGCTATACCACTGCGCCGGGTGGGAGCGCGCCGCAGGATTATCTCGGCGTGAACCTGAGCATGCTGTCCAACGATGTGCCCTTCCCCAACAGCCTGCTGAATATTCCCGTAAAGCAGACCCACAATATCTACATCGACGACAGCTTCGAGCTGGGCTTTTTACAGGCCTCTTCCCTGTCTATCGATAACCACCTGCTGGCCTTCGGCACCGAAGGCTCAAACAGCAGCTTCTCGCTGAACTACAACGCGCAAACCCATACGCAGGATCTGTCGATATTCATGCAGGGTGAAAGCGCGCTCAATCAGCACGTCGTCAATATCTACAATTGGGCACAAGGCGACTTCGGCATCACGCTCGAGCAGCCGACCATTCAGCTCGTCGGCTTGCAAACCGTTACGCCGCAAGAGCTCGCGGCCGCCTAAGCGAAGCCCGCCGGGTTTACCGGCGGGCTGTTTTCCTTCAGCACGACGGCTCAGGCCCCATCCCGCTCCGCAACCCGCGCCATCAACGCCCCCAACAGCGCCAGATCGACCAGCAACGCCAGCGCGAAACAGCTTCCTCTCGCGCCCGGCGCGGCGTAGGTTTGAATCAGCAACGCGGCAACCACCACGGCCACGATGCTCACCACCGTCGCCAGCCTGCACGCCACGGCGAACGCCGCTTTCTCCCCCACCGCCGTGCGGTAGGCTACGCCCTGCCCCAGGCCGCCGAGGGCGATGCCCGCCAGCAGGGCCGGCCAATCATGGCCGCCGAACAGCATCAGCAGCGTCAATAGCCACCCCGCCGCCGCCAGCAAAAAACCGTAGCGGAGCACAGCCAGCGCAGGCCGCTTCCGCAGCGGCTGCCAGCGGGCCAGCGCGGCGCCGCCGAGAAACGCCAGCGCCAATGCCGTTAGCAGCATCAGCGTTACGCCGATGCCCAGCAGGCTTTCGGTCTTCAGCAGCAAGGCGCCCGCCGCGACCGGCACGCTGAGCGCCAGACCGCTCGCCGCCGTTCCCGCGTGTTCCATGGCGCCCAGGGCGCCGTTGTTGATATAAAGGCTCATCGTTAACTCCCGACATGTGGAAATGATGAAATTAATTCATTCCCCTGTTCACATGTCGCTAGCCTATCTCTTGTATAATCGTTCAGACAAACTCATAGTTTTCAGCCTTAGATGAGAATAACTCAGCCATGAGAAAACCCCGTTTGCCGCCGCTGGGCGCGCTGCGCGCCTTCCACGCCGTGGCCGGCTGCCGCAGCTTCAAGCTGGCCGCCGAGGAGCTGGGCGTCAGCGCGACGGCGGTCAGCCATCAGATCAAGCTGCTGGAATCGGTGCTGGAATGCCGGGTGTGCGAGCGCAGCGCGCAGGGCGTCAGCCTGACCGAGACCGGCGAGATCCTGTATGCCGGCACCCAGCGCGCCTTCGCCGCGCTGGAGCAGTCCGTCGCCCAAATCACCCGCGCCCAACAGCCGCCGGCGCTGACCGTTACCACCACCTCCAATTTTCTCACCCACTGGCTGGTGCCGCGCCTGGCGGATTTCAAGGCGGAGTTTCCCGCCATCGATCTGCGCCTGCACACCAGCGTCGAGCGCGTCGATCTCAACCAGCGCACCGTGGACGTCGCCATTCGCTATCGTGAAACGCCGGAAAGCGATCTGCACTGCACCCTGCTGCATGAGGATCGCTTTATCGTGGTGGCCAGCCCGGCGCTGGCGCTGGAGCGCAGCGAGGATTTGCAGCGGGTAACGCTGTTTCACGTGGAACATCGGCAGGTGCCCGCCGACGCGCCGACCTGGGAAAACTGGCGGCGGCGCTACGGGCCGGAAGGGTTGAACGTGGAAGCCGGACTGACCTTCAGCGACGAGACGCATGCGCTGCAGGCGGCGGTGGCGGGCCAAGGGGTGGTGATCGCCAGCCGGCTGCTGGCGCGCGATTTGTTGCAGCGCGGCGTGCTGGCCGCGCCGTTCGAGATGTCGTTACCCGGCGCCAACTATTACCTGGTGACCACCGAAGAAACCGCGCAGCGCCCCGATATCATTGCGCTGCGCGAATGGTTGCTGCGGCAAATGGCGGCGGGCTAACGGCGCTCGGGGGCGATTTCCCCCAGGCGGATCGCCACGCCGATCGCCTGCGCGGTGGTGGCGGCGCCAAGGCGTTGGCGAATGCGCCGCAGGTGGTTTTCCACCGTGCGTTCAGACAGGCCGAGCATCGCAGCGATATCCGCCTGCCGCCGGCCGATGGCGGTCCAGCTCAGCACCTCGCGCTCGCGTGCCGACAGCCGGCCCTCTCCCTCGCCGGCCGCCGGTGCGAACAGCCGCCGCGCCGCCTGAAAGGCCGCCGTGCCCACCAGCGACAGCGCCAGCCGCACCAGCGGCGAAGCGTCGATGCGCTCGCCCCCCAGGCTGACGGCGCCCTCCAAACCGGCTGGGCCAAATACCGGGATCTGCACGCCGTGCAGGCCCGCACCGCGCGGCGTGCGCACAATCCGGTAGCGTTCGCCCTGCTCCGCCCGGGTTTTGGTCCAGAAAAACGGCTCGCTGACCCGCAACATGTGCCGGGTCACCGGGCAGTGCCGCACGTAGGTCAACGCATCGACGGCCTCGCCGTCGCCGAACCAGTCGCCCTCGACCCAATAGATATGCTCGATCCCCGCCTCCGCCGCGGCGGAAGCGGAAAACAGCACAAAGCGATCGAAGCCGAACGGCGCGGCGAAGGCGCGAACCCGCCCCTGAATGGCGGACAGGGTTCGCTCGTGGTCCATCGCCAGCGCCGTCTGGAAAGCGCGCTGTGCGATCTCGTCGCTCATCGCGCGGCGACGTCGGCCAACAGCGTCTCCGCCGCCAGCTTGCCGAGGTTGTTGGAGGCCAGCGGGCTGTCGCCGGTCAGCAGGCGCCGATCTTTATGCACCTTGCCGGTGATGTCGGCGTTGACGATCTTGACGCCCCGCTCGCGCAGGCGTTCGCCCACCAGCCAGGGCATCGGGCCGGGGATGTAGCCGATGTCGATGTTGGCGCCGGTATCGAGCGAGTCCGGGAACACGCACATCTCATAGCCGCGATAGAGGAAATCCTCTTTGCGCTCGCCGATGCCCGCCGCCAGCAGGCCCGCCGGCCCGTGGCACAGAGAAATCACGTAGCGATCGTTGTCGTGCGCCCAGTGCAGGGTCTTTTTCACCTCTTCGCTGAACGGAATATCATTCAGCACGCCGTGGCCGCCGGGGATGAAAACGCCGAGGTAGTTGCCGCCATCCAGATCCTTCACCACCTCCGTCAGCTTTTTCGGCTGCTTGAGTTGGCTGCGGTACTTCTCATAGGTGGCCTTGACCGCTTCGTCTTCCTGCGGGAACGCCCACATCTCCAGCTTCACCGGATCGCCGGACGGCGTGGCGATGTCGATCTCGAAACCGGCCAGATCCAGGTGATACATCGGCAACAGCATCTCGACCGGGTGGTTGCCGGTGGAGAAGAATTTGCCGTTTTGCATCAGCAGGTAGCGCTCCTGCGAGGCGATCATCAGCACCTTCCACTTGCCGCCGCGATAGGCGTTCGGGTAGCTGGCGCCCGCAAAGTCGGTTTTGGACGAGGTGTACTGGCTGAGGGAGTAAGGCGATGGGAAGAACGCGTTGTCTTCCGCCACATCCGGGGTGGGATTACGATCGTTGGACACTGAATCAGTCATGATTATCTCCATATTCACCGTTACGTTGCCCTTTCAGCTTAAATAACCGCCGGCGGGGCCGCAATGAGGGATATCCCTCAAGCAATCTTTGCAGCCGAAACTCAGGCGAGATTGCGCAGAGCGATAATAAAGGTTTCTTCGCCGGCGCCCTGGTATTCATAGCGGCACTTTCTTACCGGCACCCGAAAATAGCGTTCCAGGATATCTTCCCGCAGCACAGCGCTTTTAACGCCAAACAACGACTGCCGTTTTGTCATCAGTAAACACTTGTCGGAGATGCGTTCGGCGTAATTGAGGAAATGCGTATTCAGCACGATCGTCATCTGCCGCTCTTTGGCGAGGCGCCAGAGCATCTCAATCATTTTTGCCTGATTGTAAAAATCCAGGTTCGACTCCGGCTCATCAAGGATCATGACGTCAGGATCTGCCATCAGCGCCTTGGCGAAATAACACATCTGCAGTTCACCGCCGCTGATCTGATCGATGCTTTTCTGCGCCAACGGGCCGATTTCCAGGGATTGCAGCACCGCCTGCGCCCTGGCGAAATCGTGCTTTCCCGGCCGGGCAAACAGTCCGGCCTGACGAACGCAGCCGAAAGTGACAAAATCGAGTACGCCATAGGAAAAATGTGGCGCCTTCGCCTGCGGCACATAGGCCAGGCGCGCCTCTCGATTATCGACGCGGCCGATCTCGCACCAGCCGGCGCTGGGCCGACACAGGCCCGCAATATTTCTCAGCAGCGTGGTTTTGCCGGCGCCGTTCGGGCCCAGCACGCTGAGGATCTCGCCGCGCTTAAGCTCGAAGCTGACGTTGTCGAAAATGGGCTCCCGCCCTTTGAAACCAAAGGATAGTCGGCTAGCGGTGATCATATCGATTGCCCATAATAAAAAGCGTGGCGAAAAGCGGCGCACCGATCAGCGCGGTCAGGATGCCGATCGGGATTTCTGCGTAGGTGGCGCCTCTGGCGATATTGTCTATCACCAGCAAAAACAACGCCCCGCTCAGCGCCGAGACCGGGATCAGGCGGCCGTGGTTATACCCCAGCACGCTTCTCACCAGATGCGGGATCACCAAGCCGACCCATCCCACCACGCCGGCCAAACTCACCGAGGCGGAAACCAGCAGGGAGGCGGCGATCAGCAGCAGGATCTTCAACCGGGGCGGATTTAGGCCGGCAATGCGCGCCTCGTCGTCCCCCAGCGAGAGAATGTTCATTTTCCACCTGAGCCGATAGATTGTCAGGTAACACGCCGCAAACAGCGGGATTAGCCAATAGACCTGCGCTTTCGCCACCGAAGCGAAGCTGCCCATCAGCCAGAAGACGATCGCCGGCAAGGTATCCTGCGGATCGGCGACATATTTTATGACCGAGACAAACGCGATAAACAACGACGCGATAATCATGCCGGACAGGATCGTCGTCAGCGCATCCTGCCGACGTTTCAGGCGGCAGATGCCGAACACCAGCAGCAGGCTCACCACGCCGAAAAGAAACGACAGCATGGCACTCAGGGCAAAAGGCAAACTCAATAAAATGCCCAGCGCGGCGCCAAAGGCGGAGGCGGAAGAGGTGCCCAGCACGTCCGGGCTGGCTAACGCGTTTTTCAGCACCGCCTGAAAGGTCGCGCCGGCGACCGCCAACCCACCGCCCACCAGCATCACCGCCACCACCCGCGGCGCACGCAGGTTAAAAATCACCGAATAGCGGGTCGGGTTTTCCCCCGGCATGTTCCCCTGCCATAAAATCTGCATCACATCGTGGGCCGACAAGGCGTAGCGGCCGGCAAACAGTGATGCGACGGCGGCCACACACAAGGCCAAAAACAGCCCCGCCAGGATCGCCACATATTTTCCTCTGCCCGGCATCCCCAAGCTCCCCCCATTAATGAATGCTATTCAACCGTGGCACTAGCGCTGTGCCAGCACCTCATCCAGCAACCGGTCCGGGATCGCATAGGAGAACATCGTCTGATAATAGCGGCGCGTCTCCTCCCGCAGCGTCTTGTCGCTAATGTCTTCAGGGGCATAGCGGTTGATCATAAACAGCGGCAGCAGCGATGTTTCCGCCGACAGGCCCCCCCAGTTATGAATGCCCACCGGCGTCGAGAAAACCTTGCCGTTTTTTACCGCCCTGAGCGTTTCCCAGGCCTGGCCGGGGATCCCCCCGTGCAGCAGCGCTTTGGCGCTGCCGAAAACCACGAAAATCACATCCGGGTCCCAGGCCATGATCTGCTCCATCGAAACGGTGATGTACCTGCCGGCATCCCCTTTCACCGGCAAGTCCCCGGCGACGTTGTCCATGCCGGCCATTTTCAGGTAGGTGTCGCCATAGGTATGCGGGCCACTCACCTTCAGCTGCCTGCCGTCACTTTCTTCGAGATACAACGCCCTGACGTGCTGCGCATGGATGGCTGCGGCATAGGGGCGGATCTGCTTCAGGGTCTTTTCCCAGGCGTCTTTGAATTTGTGCGTGCGCGGCAGGCCGAGCGTGTCGGCGAAAGTGTTTTCCCAATACACCTGGGTGGCCATCGGCTGGTATTTTGTCTTCCCGCCGGCATCCAGATCGACGGTCATCACGCCCGCCCTTTCCAGCCGATCGTCCTGGCTTTTGCCGTAGTAATAAATAATGTCGGGCCGTAGATTCATTAACGATTCCATGTTGACCCGGTAGTCCTTATTGATAAAGGCGGAGGTGATCCTGCCGATGTCAGGCTTCATGTCCTCCAATACATGCCTATCGGCATGCATGAACGCCCAGGGCCCCACGCCGACGACGTGCCGGTAGGCCGCCTCGTTCGCCAGGATCACGCCGAAGGGGCAGTTGCCGGTGATGACGATCCGCGGATAGCTGCCGGGCAGCGTTTGCGCCGCCACGCTTTGTGGCGGTTCGGCCGCCGCCGGCTGGCCGGCGGTGGCGCAAGGCGCGGTCGGCAAGGCGAATATTGCCAGCAGAGCGGTGGCGATAAATTTCACTGTGACGCACATGGTGCCTCCTGTGCGCACGCTCGGCGGCGTGCGTCGATGGGCTGCTTTAGGCCGACGCGGCGATGCCGGCGGCCATGATGGTGATCCCGGCCACAAACACGATTGCCGTGGTGGCGACCGCGCCGCCGCCGACCAACGCGGCGGTTTTTCCTGTGGAAAGGTCTTTTCGTTGCAGGAAAGAGAGCTGCGACAGAGGAATGATTTTTCCGCTGTCGGCAACCAAGTCTTTCGGTTCAACCTTCGCCACCGTCAACTCGCCGCCGCTGCCGTCCTTCAGACCATATTTCAACTGGTCGCCGACATAGACCGGCGGCTGCAGCAGGTAATATTGGCTATTGAGCCCCGTCTCTTTTTGTTGCAACGCCACGTCGTGGTATGTCGTGCAGCCGGCAAGGGAAAACGCCGCCATCCCGATAACCAACGGCACTAATGGGATAAATCGCATGGGAAACCTCGTGCTTCTATTTGCTGGTTTTTAACGTAACGGCGGACTTGAAGCGCATATAGCTCACGACCAGAGAAAGGAACGAGAATGCCGCCCCCGCCATTAAACTGATATTCGTCGCTTGCGCGCCCCGCATATTGAAGAAAATCGCCACTAACGCCGAACCGACGATTTGCCCAATCAGCCGGGAACTGCCCAACAGGCCGCTGGCGATGCTGCTGTTTTCATGGGAGACCGACGTCATGATCAGCAGGTTGTTCGGTGATTGAAACAGGCCAAAACCGATGCCGCACAGCGCCACGCGCCATACGATCGCCCCATTCGACGGATCGCTCGGCAGATTGGCCATCAGCAGCATGCCTGCCAGCAGACAGGCGAGGCCCGAAAGGGCAACAAGATTGGGATCGTATTTCTTGGCCAAATCGCCGGAAATTAGCGAAGATGCCATGGTGGCCAGCGGCCAGGCGGTCAGTAGCAGACCGATGTCCACCACGTTTCTTTGCAGGACATTGTGGAAATAGAAAGGCAGCGATACAAAAGCCAAAAGCTGGGTGCTGTAGGACAGCATCGACATCAGCAAAGACAATGACAGCGTCGGGTTATGCAGCATCGCGATCGGGATCAGCGCGGCGTTGGCCTTTCTTTTCTGATTGATATACAGCAACCCGGCCAGCCCGGCGAATACCGCAAAGCTCAGCGCCGCCGCCGGCAGATGGTGGGTGGTCATGCTCATGGTGCTGAGCGAGAAAGCGATGAACAGCACAAACACCAACAGGGCCCCCCCACTGTCGAATCCAACGCTGCGCCGCTCGCGGGGGGCCAGGAAGATCAGGCTCAGCAACAGCGACAGGCAGGCGATGGGAACATTGATGGTAAACAGCCAGTTCCAGCTCGTTTGAGAAAGTATCGCCGAGGCGATGGAGGGCCCGGCGGCGGCGGAAACCGACACCACCATTACGTTTATGCCCAGGCCGCGCCCCAGCAGCCTTTCCGGGTATATCTCCTTGATCAGCGCCGCATTGACGCTGAGCACCGCCGCCGCACCGAAGCCCTGTATCACCCGGAATGCCGTCAGCATCGACAGCGTCGCGGAAAGCGCGCAGCCCAAGGATGAAAAAGCGAACAGCACCACCCCGGCTATAAAGATCTTTTTATTGCCCACCGCGCGGCCCAGCGCCGCGAAGGGCATCAAAGAGGCGACGACGGCAAACTGGTAGGCATTAATAATCATGATGGAGGCCGATTCGGAAACGCCGAAATCTTTGGCGATCACCGGCAGTGCCACATTGGCGATGGTACTGTCGAGCATGGCGATAACCGTGCTTAACGAGACGGCGAGAACGGCGAATATATTTAATGTCTCTTTTTCCTGGTGTTTAAAAGTCATGTTAACGCTCCAAAAACGTGAGTGGCTTCATGCCGGCGGCAAAGACCCCGTTTTTTATCCGTTTTAGTAATTACGTTATAACATATCAACTAAAGAGGAGAATAAATCTCATTTGAAATATTAGATTAAATAGTGTGTCAAAATAAGAATTAACAAATACAAAACAAATGAATAGCAATACGAACATTCAATAAACAAAATAAATGCAGTATAAAAAGCCAGTGAATTTAAGGAATGACATTAAAAGTAACAGCCGCTAACAGACAACCCCGCCGACGCACGGAATTGTTATGTTATAACAAAAACACCCTTTCCTTTTATGCTGGTTACCCTTATGGCTAAGACGGACCTTTTGAACACCCGGTTATCTCGCCGCAGAATGATGTTGGCAGGGTTGGCGGCCCTGGCGCTGAACGGCGCCGTTTCCCCGCTGGCTCACGCCCACGGCCTGCCACGCCCCAAAAAGCAGAACGGCCCTCACGGGGCGCGAAAAAGATTCCTGGTCATGTTGGATCCCGGTCATGGCGGCATCGACTCCGGAGCCATTGGCCACACCGGTTCGCTGGAAAAACATGTCGTTCTGGAGATCGCCAGAAATGTGCGTGCACAGCTCGATCGACACGGCATCGATGCCCGCCTGACGCGCGACAGCGACGTTTTTATCCCGCTTTACGATCGGGTGGAGATCGCGCACCGGCATGGCGCGGATCTTTTCATGTCCATTCACGCCGACGGCTTTACCTGCCCCAGCGCCTGCGGCGCGTCGGTCTTTGCGCTTTCCAATAAAGGCGCCAGCAGCGCGATGGCGAAATACTTATCGAACAGTGAAAACGCGGCGGACGATCTCGCCGGCCCTAACGTCATCAAGAAAGACCGCTATTTGCAGAAGATACTGTTTGACTTGGAGCAGACGGAAACGATCAAAGAAAGCCTGGCGCTGGGCTCGCACCTGATTCAACATATTGCGCCCATCCATCATCTGCATGCCAAAAATACCGAACAGGCGGCCTTCGTGGTCTTAAAGTCCCCGTATATTCCTTCCGTCTTGGTGGAAACCTCTTTCATCACCAACCCTGAGGAAGAAAAGCTGCTCGGCACCCCCGCCTTCAGAAATAAAATTGCCACGGCGATCGCTCAGGGGATCGTCAGCTACTTTAAACGCGAAACGCACGCTTAAGCTTCGCCGGGGCGGCAAGCTCACAGGCTTGCCGCGCACAGGGACGGTGCCATCATGATAAAACGCAATCCTCGTTATTTTTCGGCGGGCATGCTTTTCCCCCTGCTGGCCTTGTTGCCGCGCGGCGCCTCCGCCGTGTCGTTGACGGGATCGCAGCAAAACAGCCTGAATTTCTACGGCACGATTATCGCCAGACGCTACAGCGGCCAAAACGAACGCGACGACGGCGACCGCAGCTACCTCTATTTCGGCCTGATAGGCAAAAAAAAGATCGCACCGCGCTGGCAGGCCTACGCCCACTGGGAATATACCGTCAGCTTCGCCGACGCGACGCGCAACAGCACCCGGCTCGCCTATATCGGCGTGCAAAACGCCGCCCTGGGCAGCCTCGATATCGGCCGCAACTGGGGCGTGCTTTATGATGTGACCGCCCTGACCGATCGCTCTCCGCTGTTTAGAGAGATGGCCTACAACTATATCGACAACTTTATGCGCGGCCGGGCGCATAACCTGCTCACCTACCGCCAAACTTTCAGCCTGTTTCAGCGGCGCGCCGCCCTCGCGCTGCAATACCAGTTCAAAGACGGCGACGAACGGCAAGCGCCGGGCAAACAAAACGGCAACGGATTCGGCGCCTCGTTCCGTTATGCGCTGACGCCGACGCTCAGCCTCATCGCCGCCGCCTCGGCGTCTCAAACCACGCAGCGGCAGCAACACGCCGCCGGTTATCGCCGGCGCATCGACACGCTGGCCGAAGGGGTTCTCTATGCGTCGAAAAAAATCTATCTTGCGGCCGTGTTCACCCAAAGCGACAACGCCATCAGCCCGCAACAAACCGCTAACCGCGGCTCGGCGTCAAGTTATGAAGCGCTCGCCAAATATCGGCTGACGGACCATATTCAACCCAACATCGGCTATACCCGCTTGATACAGGCCCGGGCAGGCCGGAACACGGACTTATTGAACTATGAGGAGTTGGGGGTCACCTGGTTGCTCAACGGCAATATGCAGGTGTTCATTAACTATGAATTCAATAACCTTTCGCAGCACACGCCCGGCGTCGATGCGTCGGACAAGCTCGATATGGGCATCAGCTATCATTGGTGATCCGCTCTCCCGCAGCCAATAAAAAGCCCCGCCCGGTAAGGGGCGAGGCTCGCGACGCGTTGAGTCTTTAGCTGTTCACGAACGCCAGCAGATCGGCGTTGACCTGATCGGCATGGGTGGTCGGGATGCCGTGCGGCGCGCCCTTATAGGTATGGAGCGTGCCGTTTTGCACCAGCTTGGCCGACAGCACGCCGGAGTCCTGATAAGGCACCACCTGATCGTCGTCGCCGTGGATCACCAGCACCGGAATGGCAATCTTCTTGAGATCCTCGGTGAAATCGGTCTGCGAGAAGGCGACAATGCCGTCGTAGTGCGCCTTGGCGCCGCCCATCATGCCCTGGCGCCACCAGTTCCAGATAATCGCCTCAGAGGGTTTGGCGCCCGGGCGGTTATAGCCGTAGAACGGGCCGGCGGGCACGTCGTAATAGAACTGTGCCCGGTTGGCGGCCAGCTGCGCCTGGAAATCATCGAACACCGCTTTGGGGGTGCCCTGCGGATTGGCGTCGGTTTTCACCATCAGCGGCGGCACCGCGCTGATCAGCACTGCTTTGGACACCTTGTCCTCGGCGTGGCGCACGATATAGCGCACCACTTCGCCGCCGCCCGTCGAGTGGCCCACGTGCATCGCGCCCTGCACGCCCAGGTGTTTTACCACCGCGGCGACGTCATCGGCGTAGTGGTCCATGTCGTGCCCTTCCGACACCTGGCTGGAGCGGCCGTGGCCGCGGCGATCGTGCGCCACCACGCGGAACCCTTTGTTCACGAAGAACAGCATCTGGGCATCCCAGTCGTCGCTGGACAGCGGCCAGCCGTGGTGGAAGTAGATAACCTTGCCGTTTTTGGGGCCCCAATCCTTGTAGAAAATCTCGACGCCATCGCTGGTTGTTACGTAACCCATGTCGTTTCTCCCATTTACACTATGGTTAAAAAAGAAGGTTTATACTGCGCACGGCGCCGGGATCTCTGGCTCCCTCATCCCGGTTGGCCGACGATCTTGCGTTGATCGTTTAACGAGTATAGGTTTAAAGCTCACTTTAAGGTCAAACAGGATTCGGCAAACCGCATTCCCGCTTTCACTCGGCATCAGGAGAATTCAAGTGCAGGGAGATGACATCCTCATGACGATGGAGCAACGGCTTGCCGCCCAGCGCCATGCCTTCCTGCGCGACGGCGCACCGACGATCGCTCAGCGCAAAACCGCCCTGCGCCGCCTGCGGAGCGCCATTTTGGCCCAGCGCGGTGCGCTGACGGCGGCCGTCAGCGCGGACTTCGGCCACCGCTCGCCTTACGAAACCGACATTCTGGAGATCCTGGTCACCGTGCAGGCGATCGATTATCTGCTGCGCCACCTGAAGCGCTTTATGCAGCCGGAACGCCGCCACGTCGCCCTGCCGTACCAGGCCGGGCGCGCCTACGTGCAATACCAACCTAAAGGCGTGATTGGCGTCATGGCGCCGTGGAACTATCCCTTCTCGTTGACCTTCATCCCGCTGGCCACCGCCCTGGCCGCCGGCAACCGCGTGATGCTGAAACCTTCGGAGCTCACGCCGCACACCAGTCAACTCATCGAAACGATGCTGGCGGCGCTGTTTCCCGCCGATGAGGTCGCGGTGGTGACCGGCGGGCCGGACGTCGGGGCCGGGTTCAGCACACTGGCGTTCGATCACCTGGTGTTCACCGGCAGCACGACGATCGGCCGCCAGATCATGCAGGCGGCCGGTAAAAATCTGGTGCCCTTGACGCTCGAGCTGGGCGGCAAAAGCCCCGCCGTCGTGGCGCCCGGCGCGCTCACCGCCAGAACCGTTAACAGCCTGGCGTTCGGCAAGCTGTCGAACGCGGGCCAAACCTGCATCGCCCCCGATTACCTGTTGATCCATCAGGACGATGTGGAAAACTTCATCGCGCTCTACGACGCGGCGGTCAAAGCGTTTTACCCTGACGGGCCGACGAGCCATGACTACGGCGCCATCATCAACGACAGGCACTACCACCGTTTGCAGGATCTGCTCACCGACGCCCAGGCGCGCGGCGCGCAAATCCATCCGGTCGGCCACCGCCCGGACTCGGCGGCGGAACGGCCGAAAACCCTCGCCCCCACGCTGATCGTCGGCGCCCCCGACGACAGCCGGATCATGCAAGAGGAGATCTTCGGGCCGCTGCTGCCGATACGCACCTACGCCGCCTTTGATGAAGCGATCGACGTTATCAACGCCGGGCCGCGCCCGCTGGCGCTGTACTACTTTGGCCCAGGCGGCACGCTGCAGGACAGGCTGCTGGCGCGCACCACCTCCGGCAACGTCAGCGTCAACGCCACCCTGCTGCATTTTGCCCAGGACGATCTGCCGTTCGGCGGCATCGGCCCCAGCGGCATGGGGGCCTATCACGGCATTGAAGGATTCCGGGCGCTGAGCCACGCCAAGGGCGTCTTCATCCAAAGCCGCTGGCACTTCACCGATCTGCTGCGCGCACCGTTCGGCAAGCTGGCAGACGCGGTGCTCAAGGTGATGCTGCGGCGTCGATAAGGCGGCGTGCCAGCTATCAATAACACAGCCATGAATCGCCGCAAGCTATCGCAATATTCACTCATTCCTATTTTATCTCTCCGCCGCCGCTGACTAAGCTTAGCCATGAGTCGCCCTGTGCCCGTTAGCGGCCAGGGCGATGTGATCCCATTGAGTTCAGTTATTTAGCGCAACACCCGACGCAAGCCTGACCCGCATGCCTTGTTAACCGCTCCACGCCCGGCGGCTGGAGCACCCTTACGGAAGCAGAGAGCGCATTATGACAACTGAAAGCAAATGCCCGTTTTCGGGCGGCAAGCAGCCCGCACCGCAAGACGGCCCCACCAATCAGGATTGGTGGCCTAATCAGCTCAGCCTGAAACCGCTGCATCAGCACTCCCCCCTGTCCGATCCGATGGACAAAGACTTCAACTACGCCGATGCCTTCAACAGCCTCGATCTGGCGGCGGTCAAACAGGATCTGCACGCCCTGATGACCGACTCGCAGGCATGGTGGCCGGCGGACTTCGGCCACTACGGCGGCCTGTTCATCCGCATGGCCTGGCACAGCGCCGGCACCTACCGCATCGGCGACGGCCGCGGCGGCGCGGGCGAAGGCCAGCAGCGCTTCGCCCCGCTCAACAGCTGGCCGGACAACGTCAGCCTCGACAAGGCGCGCCGCCTGCTGTGGCCAATCAAACAGAAATACGGCCGCAATATCTCCTGGGCCGACCTGATTATCCTGACCGGCAACGTGGCGCTGGAATCGATGGGCTTCAAAACCTTCGGCTATGCCGGCGGCCGCGCCGACACCTGGGAGCCGGACGACGTCTACTGGGGTTCGGAGAAGATCTGGCTGGAGCTGAGCGGCGGGCCAAACAGCCGCTACTCGGGCGACCGTGACCTGGAAGACCCGCTGGCGGCGGTGCAGATGGGCCTGATCTACGTCAACCCGGAAGGCCCGGACGGCAACCCCGATCCGGTGGCCGCCGCGCGCGACATTCGTGAAACCTTCGCCCGCATGGCGATGAACGACGAAGAAACCGTGGCGTTGATCGCCGGCGGTCACACCTTCGGCAAGACCCACGGCGCCGGCCCGGCGTCTAACGTCGGCGCCGATCCTGAAGCGGCCGGGCTGGAGTCGCAGGGCCTCGGCTGGCACAGCACCTTCGGCACCGGCGTCGGCAAAGACGCCATCACCAGCGGCCTGGAAGTCACCTGGACCACCACCCCAACCCAGTGGAACCACGACTTCTTCCGCCACCTGTTCGAATACGAATGGGAGCTGAGCCAAAGCCCGGCCGGCGCGCATCAGTGGGTGGCGAAAGACATCGGTGAAACCATTCCCGACGCCTTCGATCCGAACAAGAAACGCCGCCCGACCATGCTGACCACCGACCTGTCGCTGCGCTTCGATCCGGCCTACGAGAAGATTTCGCGCCGCTTCTATGAGCACCCGGAGGAGCTGGCCGACGCCTTCGCCCGCGCCTGGTTCAAGCTGACCCACCGCGACATGGGGCCGCGTGCGCGCTACCTCGGCCCGGAAGTGCCGCAGGAAGAGCTGATTTGGCAGGATCCGATCCCGGCGGTCGATCATCCGCTGATCGACGAGCAGGATATCGCCGCGCTGAAAAACGCCGTGCTGGCTTCCGGCCTGCCGGTGTCGGCGCTGGTCTCCACCGCCTGGGCTTCCGCTTCGAGCTTCCGCGGTTCCGACAAACGCGGCGGCGCCAACGGCGCGCGCATTCGCCTGGCGCCGCAAAAAGACTGGGCGATCAACCAGCCTGCGCAGCTCGCCGCGACGCTGGCCAAGCTGGAGAGCATCCAACGCACCTTCAACGATGCGCAGACCGGCGGCAAGCGCGTCTCGCTGGCAGATCTGATCGTACTGGCCGGCGCCGCGGGCGTGGAACAGGCGGCGAAGAACGCCGGTTTGGCCCTGACGGTGCCGTTCGCGCCGGGCCGCATGGACGCTTCGCAGGAACAGACCGACGTGGACTCTTTCGAGGCGATGGAGCCGCTCGCCGACGGTTTCCGCAACTTCCTGAAGGGCAAATACCGCGTGCCGGCCGAAACGCTGCTGGTCGACAAGGCGCAGCTGCTGACCCTGACCGCGCCGGAAATGACGGTGCTGGTCGGCGGGCTGCGGGTGCTCGGTGCCAACGTCGGCGGCACGCAGCACGGCGTGTTCACCCAGCGGCCGCAGGCGCTGACCAACGACTTCTTCGTCAACCTGCTCGACATGGGCACCACCTGGCACCCGGTCGATGAAGACGGCCTGTTCGAAGGGCGCGATCGCCGCAGCGGCGCGGTCAAGTGGACCGGCAGCCGCGTCGATCTGGTGTTCGGTTCACACGCGCAGCTGCGCGCGCTGGCCGAAGTCTACGGCAGCGCCGACGCGCAGGAGAAGTTCGCCCACGACTTCGTCGCCGCCTGGAACAAAGTGATGAACCTCGATCGTTTCGACCTGGCGTAAACTCCCCGCAACGGCCTGCTTCGGCAGGCCGTTTTTTCTCCCGAGATCAACACCGCCTCCGCTCAACGCCAGTCGCAGCGCCCGTCGTTATATTTCATTTTTCCGCTTATTCGTATTTACTCAACAAGTCATATAAAAATTTGATGGGCGGCAATTCTTTTAATGCTGTATTTATATTTAGACGGCAATGAAGACCGTAAACTCAGCTGGCTAATGCGATATATCCCATCCAGGAGAACACCGTTATGGATTATCCTCGATTCACCTCAATATGCGCCAAGGCGGGCTTTATTCTCATCGCCGCCCCTTAGCGGCTGCGGGCCCGGCCGCCAAAGGCGCCCACCGTTTTTATGCCAATAAAAAAGAGGTTCTGCATCTGGGTGATATTTTCCTAGGCGCCAGACGCTCGCCCTTATTTAATGCTTCACCCCGCGCACTGCGCTTTTCTTTTTTATTTTTCAACCGACGGGAAAGGTCATAGGGAATCACACTTTACTCAGGAAAATAACCGCTACCTGGAGGTCATCATGCAACATATTATCGGTATTTCTTCTCGTCGGCTGAGGATATCGGCCCTTGCGCTGCTGCTCCCGGCAATGTCCTGGGCGGCCGATACGGCGTCTCTCGCCGTAGGGCCGCAATATGACACCACCCATGTTTACGTCGAACGCGGCAAGATGGATGCCTTTGTCGACAGCATTCTGAAAACCTTCGGCGGTACCAGCACCGAACGCGTGCTGGTCAACGTCACGCCCACGCCGAGCGAAACTTACTCCCAGCTGATACTGACGCCGGCCGGCAGCTTCTCGGTGTTCGATTTCAAAACGCCGATCCCGCACCCGTTCGGCACCGAGCGCAACGGTTTTCTGGTCAGGGATATGGACGCCGCCATCCGCCAAGCCAGGGCCGCCGGCGCCGATGTGCAGGTTGCGCCTTTCGACGATCCGATCGGCCGCGACGCGGTGATCCAGTGGCCCGGCGGCGTTAACATGCAGCTCTATTGGCACACCAAGGCGCCTAATTACAAGCCTCTGCTGAGCGTGCCGGAAAACCGCCTGTATCTCTCCGCCTACCGCGTCGACGATTTCCTGAAAAGCTACCAGGCGTTCTCGCACGGCAAGGTCGTGAGCGACGAACAGGTCAGCGATACGGCGATCGGCCGCAGCGACAACGGCAAGATCCGTCAGATCGAATTGGACTCCCGCTTCGGCAAAACGCGCATTTTCGTCACCGACGGGCATCTGCCTTATCCGTTCGGCCATGAGCGCACCGGCTATGGCGTCGACGATCTGCCGGCCACGCTGGCCAAAGCGACGGCCAGCGGCGCGCAGGTGCTGTGGCGTTCGACGGCGGCGGAGCGCCGCGCCTCGGCGCTGGTGCGTTTCCCCGGCGGCTACATCGCCGAAATTCACCAGGCGGCTAAATAAACCCAAGGCGCGCTGCGGCGCGCTTTTTTCTTCGGATATCCATGATGAAACGCAAGCTTCCCGCACTGTTGCTGTTCTCCACGCTCCCCGCCCTGGCGGCGGAGCCCGCCGCGTCCCCCTGGAAAAACATCCCGTTGGGCGATACGGCCACCCTGTCTTTCGACGGTTCACTGCGCGAGCGCTATGAATGGACGGATCAACGGGATCTGAGCGGCGGACGCGACGATACCTTCATGCAGCGCCTGCTGATTGGCGCACGCCTCGACTATGGCGACAACTTTGGCGCCTATGTTCAGTTGGGATCGTCACTGGCCACGCCGCGCGATCGCGGGCGCAAGCCGACCGACGAAGATCATGCCTATCTCGGTCAGGGCTATGTGGACTTAAAACTGCCCACCGCCTACGGCCTCGGCACCCTGCGGGTCGGCCGCCAGGAGATTGCGCTGGGTTCGCTACACCTGATGGGCACCCGCGACGGCCCCAACGTGCGCCGTTCTTTCGACGCCGTCCGCGCCAGCTGGGCCAAGGATAAAAACCGCCTCGACGCCTTTATCGGCCATCCCGTCACCCTTAAAACCGGCAGTTTCGACGACGATACCGACAACAGCCAAAAGGTGTGGGGGCTGTACGGCACCACGCCGCTGGCCGCGCTGGCTTCCGCGCTCGATCTCTACACCTTCGGCTTTGAGGATAACGATGCCCACTACGCGCAGCTCAGCGGGCAAGAGCGGCGTTATACCGTCGGCGCGCGCATTTTCGGCGCGGCGCAGGGATTCGACTGGGACAACGAGGCCGCCTGGCAGTTCGGCAGCGCAGAACAGCGCGACATCCGCGCCTGGTCGGCGTCGGCGCACGCCGGGTATACGGTGAGCGACTGGCGCTGGCAGCCGCGCTTTGGCGGCAAAATTGGCATCGCCAGCGGCGATAAAAACGGTCACGATGGGCAGCTCAATACCTTTAACGCCATGTACCCCAAGCTGCCCTACCTGACCGAGAACGGGCTGGTGGCGCCGGCTAACCTGATCGCCATCCACCCTTCGGTCACGATTACGCCGTGGCAAACCCTGTCCATCGATTTCAGCTGGGACGCGCTATGGCGGCAACGCCGCGAGGATGCCTTCTATCTCGGGCCGATGCGCCCGGTGAAAGGCAGCGAGCAGGGCTCGCGCTTTATCGGCAATCAGTATCAGGTCGAAACCACCTGGACGCCACGCAGAGATCTCCAGTTCAAAGTGGCCTATGTCTACTTCGACGTCGACCACAGCCTGCAGCAACATGCCGGGCTGAAAGACATGAACTTCGTGCTGGCGCAGGGCACCTACAGCTTTTAACGCCAGGCCAAGAAAAAGGGCGCCGAATCTGGTGCCCCGTCTGTCTCACACCGCTTCCAGCTCCCTCGCCAGGGTGGCGACCAGCTCCGCCGCCGGCATCGGCCGCGCCAGGCCCACGCCCTGCCCGGCCCACAGCGACATAAACTCTCCGCGACCGGCCTTGGCCGCCGCCTGGCGGATATCGCCGGTGAGCGCGTTCTGCACCGGATAAGGCAGGATCTGCGCCTCTTCCGCGTGCATCTGCCGCATGAAATCATTAACGATGCCGCGCGCCGGGCGGCCGCTGAAGGCGCGCGTCAGGCGCGTGCTGTCATCGCCGGCGTTGCGCAGCGCCACCCGCCAGGCATCGGAGATGCCCGACTCCGGGCTGCACAGGAACGCGGTGCCCAGCTGCGCCGCCTGCGCGCCCAACAAGCGCGCCGCCGCGATGCCGCGCCCGTTCATGATGCCGCCCGCGGCGATCACCGGGATCTTCACCGCCGCCACCACCTGCGGCAGCAGGGCCATCAGGCCGACGCAGGATTGCTCGATGTCGCCGAGGAAGGTCGGGCGGTGGCCGCCCGCCTCCGAGCCCGAGACGCAAACGAAGTCGGCGCCCGCCTCTTCCCAGGCGCGGGCTTCCGCCACCGTGGTGGCGGTGCCGATCACCCGCGAGCCGGCCTTCTTAAACTGCGTGACCGTGGCGCGCGGCAGCACGCCGAAGGTGAAGCTGGCCACCGGCGGCGCCGCCTCCAGCAAGGCCGCGATCTGGTCGCGGTTGTTTTCGGCGAATTGGGTGGGGATCGGCGGCTCGCTCAGCCCCAGCGCTTCGCGGAACGGCCGCAGCAGGTGCTGGGCGCGCTTCAGCTCGGCAAGATCCGGGTGCTGCTCATCGAGCAGAAACAGATTGATGTTGAACGGCGCGGTGGTCTGCGCGCGGATCTGCTGCACGCGTTCGAGGATCACCGCCGGTGAAAACAGCGCCGCCGCGCACGAGCCCAGCGCACCGGCGTTGCTCACCGCCACCGCCAACGCCGGCGGCGACGCGCCGTTCATCGGCCCCTGAACGATCGGATAGCGCAGCCCAAGCTCGCAGGCAAAAGCAGAAGGTGCCGTCATCAATGTGTCTCCCTGTGCTGACTACATTCGTCTTACGGCGGCCGCGCCGCCGAACCGACCAAAAGCATAGCACCTTCTCACCGCCTGGCCGTGCAGTTAATGCTTCACCTGATGCCGGTCGAGCGACAGGAAGTGATGCACCACCGGTTTCTCCGGCCCGATGTGGAAGCGCAACGCCTCCTGCTGCAGATCGGCGTCGGCGTGCGACACCCGCTGGTGCTGCCGCAGGTGCTCCGCCCAGGACTCCACCAGGAACCACTCCATGATGCATTCCGGATCGCCGGTGTGCTCGGTGATGCCCCAGGCGTAAGCACCGTCGCGGCGACGCGCCCGCTCCAGCATCAGCAGCGTGCGCAGGAACTGCGGCCGATCCTGTTCGCGGATGCGGTACTCCACCTGAATCATCACCGGGCCGCGATCGTTTTCAACCGGCGTGTTGACCAGCGGCTCCGGCCAATGGTTCGACGGCTGTAGATCGGCCTCGCCGGTCGGCAAACGCAGGCGGTGGAACAGCAGCCCCGCCGCCAACAGGCCGACGCCGCCGACCAGCAGCGTGGCGGCCACGCCCAGCTCCTGCGCCACCAGCCCCCACAGCAGACTGCCTGCCGCCATCGCGCCGTTGAAGACCATCAGGTAGATGGCCAGGCCGCGGCCGCGCACCCAGTTGGGCAGCACGCCCTGCGCCGCGCCGTTGAGCGTGGTCAGCGCAATGATCCAGCCGGCGCCCAGCACCAACAGCAGCACCACCGCCAGCCACTGCGGCGGCGCCAGCGACAGGGCCGCCATCACCACGGCGGTGAGCACCGCCGCCAGCAGCACCAGCCCGTCGGCATTCAGCCGCTGGCGCAGGCGCGGCAGCGCGATCGCCCCGAGGATCGCCCCGGCGCCTACCGCCCCCAGCAGAACGCCGTAAAAACCGGCGCTGCCGCCCAACATGCGGCGCGCCACCAGCGGCAGCAGCGCCCAGACCGAGCTGGAGAAGGCGAAGAACACCGCTGCCCGCAGCAGCACCACGTGCAGCTCACGGCTGGAACGGGCATAGCGCAGCCCGGCGCGGAAAGCGCCGAAGAAGTGTTCCGACAGGCCGCTGTCCTCGGCCTTCGGCCGCTTCCACCACAGCAGCGCCGCGATCACCAGCACATAGCTCATCACGTCCGCGCCGTAGGCCGCGCCAGCGCCGAAGCTGGCCAGCAGCAGGCCGCCGGCCGCCGGGCCGATGGAGCGGGCGATGTTGATGCCCAGCGAATTCAGCGCCACGGCGTTTTTCAGCTCGGTGCGCGGCACCAGCTCCGGCACGATCGCCTGCCAGGTCGGCCCCATCAGCGCCGCACCGATGCCGCCGACGAAGGTCAGCGCCAGCAGGTATTCCACCGTCAGCGCACCGGTCTGCGACAGCACCAGCAGGCTGCCGCTGACGCAGGCCAGCAGAATTTGCACAAAGATCAGAAAGCGCCGCCGATCGAGGATGTCCGACAGTACCCCGGCCGGGATCGCCAGCAGGAACACCGGCAGCGTGGCGGCGGTCTGCATCAGCGCCACCGCCGAGGGGTTGCTCGACAGATCGGTGATCAGCCACGAGCTGGCGACGTCGCGCATAAAGCTGCCGACGTTGCCGAGCACCGTGGCGCCCCACAGCACCGCAAATAATGGGATTTTCAGCGGCGCGAAGCCGCCCGCCGCCGCCTTGTTTTCCGTCTGTTCAGCCATCCGTTCGCTCCTTCAAATCGTTAAATGCCACCAGCAACAGCGCGCCGGCCAGCCCGAGGTGTTCAAAAAATCCGTTCATCATCTGGCCGCGCTCCGCCCCGTCGAACTGCCAGAACGGATTGGCCATCAGCGTCGCCATCAGGGTAAAACCGGCCAGCGCCAACGCGCCGAGCCAGCGATAAAAGCCGCTCAGGATCAGCGCCGACGCCGCCAGTTCCAGCAGCGTCACCAGCACGGCGAACAGCGCCGCCGGCTGCAGGCCGAAGTGGGTCATCTCGGCAACCGCGCCTTCGACGTTCAGCGCCTTGACCAACCCGCCCTGGATGTAGGCGGCGCAAATGGCGAGCAGCAGCAGCCAGCGCACCGCGGGCGCATGCAGCCGCTGCGCGCAGCGGGCGGCGATAGCAGTCAGGTTCATCGCGCCCCCTTAGAACGGCGAATTCTGGATAAAGGCCAGCAGATCGGCGTTGAAGCGATCGGGATCGACCTGCGCCAAGCCGTGAGCGCCGCCGGCGTAAACGTTCAGCTCCGCCTGTTGCATAAGCTTAGCGGCTTTCAGCGCCGAGGCGCCGATCGGCACGATCTGATCGGCGTCGCCGTGCACCAGCAGCGTCGGCCTGTCGATCGCCAGCAGATCGGCGGTGTAATCCACTTCTGAGAACGAGCTCACGCCGTCGTACTGCCCTTTCACGCCGCCCTGCATGGCCATCAGCCAGAAGTGGTCGATCAGCCCCGCATTGCTCTCCACCTCGTCGCAGTGGAAGCCGTAGAACGGCACCGCCAGATCTTTGAAGAACTGCGAGCGGTTGCCCGCCACGCCGCTGCGAATGCCGTCGAAGGCCGCCATGGGCACGCCTTCCGGGTTGGCCGGCGTTTGCAGCATCAGCGGCGGCACGGCGCCCACCAGCACCACCTTCGCCACCCGATCGCTGCCGTGGCGGCCGATGTAGCGCGCCACTTCGCCGCCGCCGATGGCGTGGCCGACCAGGATCAGATCGCGCAGATCCAGCGTTTCAATCAGCAGAGCCAGATCGTCGGCGTATTGGTTGATGTCGTTGCCGTGCCAGGTCTGATCCGAACGGCCGTGGCCGCGGCGATCGTGGGCGATCACCCGGAATCCGCTCTGGCCGAAAAACAGCAGCTGGTTGTCCCAGGCGTCGGCGGACAGCGGCCAACCGTGGGAGAACAGGATCGGCTGGCCGCGGCCCCAATCCTTATAGAAAATGCGCGCGCCATCGGGCGCGGTGAGGATGCTCATGACGTGTTCCCCGCTCGGTATTGAATTGGATTTTGTACCGGGTAACAGTACGGCAGGCGCAAAGGCAGTGATAACGGAATAATTTTCGCATGATCGCGAGTTTTTTTGCTGAAGAGGCCGGCGTCACCGCCGGCGCAAAACGTCAGATGTTTTCCAGATCGATGCCGCGCGTTTTCGGGCCGAACAGCCCGATCACCAGCATCACGATCAGCATGCTGGCGACGATAAACGCGATCACCCCCAGCGAGCCGCCGTACTGCAAGATAATGCCGATGATGATGCTGCTGAACACCGTCGACAGGCGGCTGAAGGAGTAGCAGAAACCGACGGCGCGGGCGCGGATATGGGTCGGGAAGATCTCGGATTGATAGGAGTGGTAGCTGTAGGTCAGCCAGGCGTTGGACCAGGTGATGAAGAAGCCGCACAGGATCAGCCACAGCGGGTTGTTCTGCAGCGCGAACAGCGAGCCGAAGATCACCGTCACCAGGCAAGACAACACGATCTGCCACTTGTTCTCCATCTTGTCGGCGTAGAAGCTGCACAGCAGCGAGCCCAGCGGGTAGGCCAGCGTGATGAAGAAAGCGTACAGCAGGCTGTGGGTGACCGAAGCGCCCTTGCCCGACAGCAGCGCCGGCAGCCAGTTGCCGAAGCCGAAGAAGCCGATGGCCTGAAAGAAATTCATCACCACCAGCATCAGCGTGCGATCGCGATACTGCGGCGCCCAGATATCGCGAAAGCGGCCGCGCAGCGGCGCTCCCTCGGCATCGTCAACCGGGCGCGACGGGAAGTCCGCGGCCGCCACGCCGCAGCGCCGCTCCATATCCCGCATCACCTGCCGGGCCTGCGCATAGCGCCGCTGCTGCACCAGCCAGCGCGGCGACTCCGGCAGCCCCTTGCGCACCAGCCAAATCACCAGCGAAGCCAGCGCGCCGGCGATCACCACGTAGCGCCAGCCGCTCAGGCCCCAAATCGTCTGCGGCACCAGCCACCAGGACATCAGCGCCACCGCCGGCACCGACAGGAACTGCACGAAGAACGCGAAGGCGAAAGCCCGGGTGCGCAGATGCGCGGGCACCCACTCCGTCAGGTAGGTATCGATGGTCACCAGCTCAATGCCGAGCCCGACGCCCACCAGAAAGCGCAGAAAGATCACCCACTCCGCCTGCTGTTGAAACGCCAGCAGCAGCGAGAAGGCGCCATACCAGATCAGGGCGAACATAAAGGTAGCGCGGCGGCCGAAGCGATCGGCGTACGGGCTCAGCAGGCTGGCGCCGACGAACAGGCCGAGAAAGGTGGCGGAGGCGAAGGCCGCCTGGTCCGACACGCCGAAGACGCCCTGCACGCCGGTGTGGAAAATGCCGTCGGCGATAAGGCCGGTGCTGATATAGCCGGTCTGGAACAGATCGTAGAGTTCGAAAAAGCCGCCCAGCGACAGCAGAATGATAAAGCGCCACAGGCCGGCCGACGCGGGCAAGGCGTCGATTCTGGCCGCCAAATCCCGCGCATGGATCGGCGACGCCGCTACAGAGTCACTCACCGTTAACCTCGCATTAACATTTTTGATGACTTTCTATGCTAGCGAAGCGGCGTCGGAGTTAAATTTTTAATTAGCAGACTATGAAAAAAAGTTAAGCATAAAACGCTGCAGCAGCCTGTTTTATAGCAGGAAAATGCAACCTGGGATGCCGCAGCGGCATCCCGAATCGGTGGCTTAACGGCTGGGGTGCTGCTGCAGCCGTTCGCTGCGGTAGAAGCTCAGCAGGCACCAGCCGAGGGCGATCAGCGCCAGCGGCGCGGCGACGAAGCCGATGTTGCCCATGCCCAGATGCAGGCTCACCTGGTTGCCCAGCAGCGCCCCGCTGCCGATGCCGAAGTTGTACAGGCCGGAGAAGATCGCCATCGCCACGTCGGTGGCGTCCGGCGCCAGGCTCAGCACTTTGGCCTGCATCGACAGGCCGATGGCCATGATCGCCATGCCCCAGAAGATGCACAGCACGGTCAGGTGGCTTTCGCTGCCGGCGGCCGGCAACAGCAGCAGCAGGCTCAAGGCCAGCAGCGCGATGGCGCCGATAAAGAAGCCGGAAGGAAAACGCTCGCTGTAGCGGCTGAACAGCAGGCTGCCGACGATGCCGGCGGCGCCGAACAGCAGCAGCATCAGCGTGGTGAAGTTCTCCGACAGCCCGGCCACGGTCTGGATAAACGGCTCGATGTAGCTGTAGGCGGTGAAGTGTGCCGTCACCACGATGACGGTCAGCATGTACAGCGCCAGCAGCGCCGGGCGTTTGAACAGCAGCGGCACGCTGGCCAGCGAACCGGAGTGCTCGCTTTTCAGCACCGGCAGCAAGCGCCACAGCAGCACCAGCGCCAGGGTGGCGCACACCGCGATGCCGATAAAGGTCATGCGCCAGCCGAGCAGCTGCCCCACCACCCGCCCGAGCGGCAGCCCGAGCACCATCGCCAGCGCGGTGCCGCCCGCCAGCAGGCTCAGCGCCTGGGCTTTCTTGCCCGGCGGCGCCACGCGGATCGCCAGCGAGGCGGTGATCGACCAGAACACCGAGTGCGCCAGCGCCACGCCGGCGCGCGAGATGACCAGCGTGGTGAAGTTCCAGGCCACGGCGGTCAGCACGTGGCTGGCGATAAACAGCATGAACACGCCGATCAGCAGCTTGCGGCGCTCGATTTTGCTGGTCAGCAGCATGCACGCCAACGAGGCGGCGGCGACGATCCAGGCGTAGATGGTGATGATCAGGCCGACCTGTTCGGTTTGCATCGAGAAGCTGGCGGCGATGTCGCTCAGCAGACCGACCGGAATAAATTCGGTGGTGTTGAAGATAAAGGCCGAGACGGCGAGGATAACCACGCGCAACCAGGCGGTTGAGCGCGAAACGGGAGCGTGTTCCATGGTAAACAAAATCCGGACAGGTGCGGGCAAGTAGCGATATTTTAACCAACCGGCCCGCTAAATGCGATACGCGTCACACTTTAATTGTGTGGTTTTTTTCGCCGCATTTCGACACATTCGCAGACACACGGTTGCACAAATGCTGTGCTAATCTCTTGAAGCGTACCAATTTTTCCTGCCGCTCTTCCCCTCCGGCCGCCGCAGACGACGCGCCGCGCCGAAGAACCGCGCGCAGTGTCCATTTGGCGTTTTCTGAGGCGAGGTCATTATGTCCGCGATTTATGATTGGTCCGTGCTCGCATTGCGCAATGTTTACGATCGCCGCATTCAGGGCAAGCCGGTGCTCGACAGCGCCGCGCTGTTCCCCGACGCCGAACGTTTCACCGCCCAATGGCGGCAGATCCGCGAGGAGGCGCTGACCGTCGCCCACGATCTGCACAATATTCCCCGTTTTCACGAGATCATGATCCAGCAGGAATCGATCTCCGCCAACGACGCGCGCGACTGGCGCATGTTCATCATGAAGGCCTACGGCCAGCCGATCGCCCGCAACCTGGCGCGCTGCCCGACGCTGGCGGCGCTGATCGCCTCGTCGCCGGACGTGCTGTCCGCCTCGCTCTCCTTCCTGGCGCCCGGTAAACAGGTGCCGCCCCACCGCGGGCCGTTCCGCGGCATTCTGCGCGGCTATCTGGTGCTGGACATGCCCAAACGCGCCGACGGGGCGCCGGCGGCGGTGCTGAAAGTGGACGGCCGCGAATACCGGCTGCACGAGGGGGAGTTCATGCTGTGGGACGATACCTTCGAACACGAGGTGTGGAACGACAGCGCGCAGGTGCGCACCGTGCTGCTGCTGGATATCCGCCGCCGCGACATGCCCGGCGGGCTGCGGCTGCTCTCCAGCGCCATCGTCGCCCTGGTGCGGCTGAACGTGCGCTGGATGCAGCGCCAGTTCTGAGTCCGGCGCTCAGGCGACTAACCGTCCTGGGAGGTCGGGCATTGCTGCGCCAGCCACTGCTCGGCGGTGGTGGTGGCTATGCCCTGGCGCGCATTGAAGGTCTGCGCCTTATCCCAGGCCACGCCGTCGGGCCGGGCGAAAGCCAGCCGGTATTTGGCGCCGACGTCACGCGGATGGTTCAGCACCTCCTCCTGCAGCCGCTCTTTGTTCAACAGGACTCTGTTGACCTCAACACCCCAGTGCGCCTGCATGACATCGGCAAGCTCGCGGTAGGTCAACGTGTCCCCGGCGATATAGACCACCTGGTTGCGAAACGCGGGCCGATGGAAAAAAATCGCGGCCGTCAGCCGGCCAATGTCCTCGGGGGTAGTCAGCGTCACCGCGTAACGCCAGTCGCCCAACGCGCGCACCGTTTTGGTGGGCGCGTCCACCACGCCAAAACCCGGGTCAAACAGGTAGCTGGTGAAAATGCCCGTGGAAACAATCACCCACTCCGTCGCCTTCTGCGCACGCAGCAGATGGCGCACTTCGAGCTGTTCATCCCACACCTGTTGCCCGCTGCCTGTGCCGACAACATCGTAGTCCACGCCGAACTGCCACGGGAAGTAACGCGCCACGCCCGCCTGCAAAATGGCCTGGGTGATCTTTATCTGCGTGCCCGCCCCGCCGACAAAGCCGCTGCAGTTAATCACCGCGTCAAAGCCGCGCAGCAGCGCGCTCAGCTCATCCACGCTGTTTTGCTGCAGATCGCCTTCCACTACGGCGATACCGAGCCGCGCCAGCGCTTCCCGCCGCGCGCGATGCGGGCCGGTGACGGCGCGGGCGGCCTCCGGCCGCAGCAGCACGCTGATATTTAAAGCGTGGTGTAACCGGGCCTGCCGGCTCATCGCGCGCAATACCGGCAGCCCCAGTTCACCGGCGCCGAGTATGAGCACGTTATTGATGGATGGATTTGTGGATTTCATTCTTGCCTCCTGTCTTGACACTGCGCCATCCTGACAGCTGACAAAAACGGGTTCAATTAGGTACACGCGTGATACCGGAGAGGAATATGACGAACGATCGGGAAGCGCTGCTGCAATTTTCGCAGGCGTTCTGTGAAGAATTGAGCAACGACGATGAAGGGTTGAAGCGTGAGATCCTCGCGCATGCGGGCAACCGTTGGTCGCTGGGGGTATTGCATATCCTGGGCACCCACGGGCCGCTGCGCCACGGCGAGATAGGCCGCCAATTAGCGGGCGTGACGCAGAGAATGCTGACGCGGACGCTGCGCCACCTCGAACGGGACGGGCTGATATCGCGCTGTGATTATCAGGAAAAGCTGCCCCGCGTGGTTTACACCATCACCGACGCGGGGAAAGAGATGCTGCTCAACATGCTGCCGCTCTGGTCGTGGATTATCGCCTCCGCCGACGCCTTCAGGGCGGCCCGCTCACGCTACGATGAGCAAGAACGAAGCGCCGCCGAGGGATGAACGCGGGCCTCCCTGCCCGTGGGGCGGCGCTCAACCGCCGCCCAGATAGGCCTTTCTTACCTCCGGATCGTTCAACAGCTCTTGCCCGCTGCCGGTGAGGCGGATCTGGCCGTTGACCATCACATAGCCGCGATCGGACAGCTTCAGTGCATGGTTGGCGTTCTGCTCCACCAGAAACAGCGTCATGCCGCTGCGGGTCAGCTCGCGCAGCACGCCGAAGATCTGCCGCACCACGATCGGCGCCAGCCCCAGGCTCGGCTCGTCCAGCAGCAGCAGCTTCGGCCGGCTCATCAGCGCGCGGGCGATCGCCAGCATCTGCTGCTCGCCGCCGGACAGGGTCATCGCCCGCTGGTTGCGCCGCTCCTTGAGGCGCGGAAACAGCTCGAACATGCGCGGCAAATCCTCTTCCAGATAGCGATTGCCGACGGTGATGGTGCCCATCAGCAGGTTCTCCTCCACGCTCATGTCCGGAAAGATGCGCCGCCCCTCCGGCGCCTGCGCGATGCCGCCGGCCGCCACGTAGTGTGTGGAGCGGCGGCTGATGTCCTCGCCGCCAAACAGGATCTGCCCGCCGGCGATGCGCGGCTGGCCGAAGATCGACATCAACAGCGTGGATTTGCCCGCGCCGTTGGCGCCGATCAGCGCCACCGTCTCCCCGGCGTTGACCTGCAGCGACACCTGGCGCAGCGCCTGGATCGGCCCGTAAAACACGTCCACTTCGCGAAATTCCAGCATCGCTTCGCTCATCCCGCCAGCTCCTCTTCGTCCGCGCCCAGGTAGGCGGCGATCACCGCCTCATTGTGCTGGATCTCCTGCGGCGTGCCGCGGGCGATCACGTCGCCGTGATCGAGCACGATCACCCGATCGGAGATCTCCATCACCATGCCCATATCATGCTCGATCAGCAGCACCGTGATGCCGTGATGCTGGCGCAGAAAACGGATGATGCGGCTCAGCGTGGCCGTTTCCACCGGGTTCAGCCCGGCGGCCGGCTCGTCGAGGCAGATCATCTCCGGCGCGGTGCACATGGCGCGCGCGATCTCCAGCCGCCGCTGCTGGCCGTAGGACATCTCCCCCGCCAGCCGGTTGGCGCAGTCCACCAGATCCACCACCTCCAGCCAGTAGAAGGCGTGATCCAGCGCGGCGCTCTCCGCCCGGCGGTAGCCCGGCGTATTCAGCACCCCGGCGATCAGGTTGCGGTTGCTCTGCATGTGCTGCGCCACCAGCAGGTTCTCCACCACCGACATTTCGCGGAACAGGCGGATATTCTGGAAGGTGCGCGCCAGCCCGGCGCGGTTGACCAGGTGGGTGCCGCCGAACATCTTGTAATAGAGGCGCGAGCCGAGCCGCTTCGGGCGTATCCAATCGCCGGCGCGAAACTTCTGCCCCAGCACCTGGATCACGTCGGTCGGCCGCTTGTGGGTATTGAGCAGGATCGCGCCGCCGCTGGCGCGGTAAAAGCCGGTCAGGCAGTTGAACACCGTGGTCTTGCCGGCGCCGTTGGGGCCAATCAGGGCGGTGATGGAGCCGCGCTCCACCTCCAGATTGACGTCGTTCAGCGCCTTGATGCCGCCAAAGCGCATCATCAGGTGCTCCACCCGCAAAATGGCGTCGCTCATGGCGCCACCCCCTTGCGTTCGGCGAAGCTGGCGCGGCTGATGCGCACCAGCCCGCGCGGCCGCCAGATCATCATCGCCACCATCAGCACGCCGAACAGCAGCACCCGGTATTCGGCGAAACTGCGCAGCAGCTCCGGCGCCACCGTCAGCACGAAGGCCGCCAGCACCACGCCGAGGGTGGAGCCCATGCCGCCCAGCACCACGATCGCCAGGATCAGCGCCGATTCGAAGAAGGTGAACGAGGTCGGGTTGACGAAGCCCTGATAGGTGGCGAAAAACACCCCCGCCAGCCCGGCGGTGGAGGCACCCAGCATAAACGCCGACAGCTTCACCAGCACGTGATTGAGCCCGAGAGAGCGGCAGGCGATCTCATCCTCGCGCAGCGCCTCCCAGGCGCGGCCGATCGGCATGCGCGTCAGCCGGTGCTTGATGTACAGCACCAGCAGCACCACCAAAAACAGCACCGCATAGATGAAAATGAACTTGAGGTTGGGATTGTAATCGATGCCGAGAAACTCGTGGATCGGCACCCCGCCGTCTTTGGCGCGGCGGCCGAACTCCAGGCCGAACACCGTCGGCGCCGGCACCGAGACGCCGTTCGGCCCGCCGGTGAGCGACATCCAGTTGTTCAGCACCAGCCGGATGATCTCCCCAAACCCCAGCGTGACGATCGCCAGGTAGTCGCCGTGCATGCGCAGCACCGGAAAGCCCAGCAGCGCGCCGGCCAGCGCCGCCATCAGCGCCCCCAGCGGCAGCATCGCCCAAAATCCCAGCCCGAGGTACTGATAGCCCAGCGCCAGCCCGTAGGCGCCGATGGCGTAAAACGCCACGTACCCCAGATCGAGCAGCCCCGCCAGGCCGACCACGATATTCAGCCCCAGGCCGAGCAGCACGTAGATCAGGCCGAGGATCGCCACCGTCAGCAGGTATTTGGTGGCGACGAACGGGAACAGCAGCGCGATCGCCGCCATCAGCGGCAGGATCCAGCGCAGGTTGGATTTATAGCCCAGCGGCCGCACGTAAACGCCGTCGTTGCCGCCGTCGAAGCGCGCCAGCACCCTGCGCCCCGGCGCGGTTTGCAAGAACAGGCTCAGCAACAGCCGCCCGGCCATCACCGCGATGATAATCCACACCAACCGGTGCGGCTCGAAGTTGAAGCTGTAGCCGTTCAGCACGATGCCGACGATCGGCCCGAACACGATCAGGGCGATCAGCCCGGCCAAGACGGCGTCCAGCAGGCTGCGTTTAACGTCCAGCCCGCCGTTGATCACGGATTGCGACATGGCGTTCTCCTTAAACCTTGGCGATCAGCGGCCGGCCGAGCAGGCCCTGCGGACGGAAGATCAGGATCGCCACCAGCAACCCGAAGGAGAACACGTCCTTGTAATCCGAGTTCACCATGCCGGCGAACTGCGCCTCCGCCACCCCGAGCAGCAGCCCGCCCAGCATGGCGCCTGGCAGCGAGCCGATGCCGCCCAGCACCGCGGCGGTGAAGGCCTTGATGCCGATGATAAAGCCGACGTAAAAATCGAAGGTGCCGTAGTTCATGGTGATCAGCACCCCGGCCAGCCCGGCCATGGCGGCGCCGATCACGAACACCAGCGAGATCACCCGATCGGTATTGATGCCGAGAATCGAAGCCATTTTGCGATCCTGCTGGGTAGCGCGGCAGATGCGTCCCAGCCGGGTGCGCTGAATGATGTAGGTGAGGATCGCCATGCCGAGCAGCGACGCCACCAGAATAAACACCTTGGTGTAAGTGATCTGCACCACGCCGCCGTCGAACTCCAGGCGGAACACGCCGCTCAGCAGCGTCGGGATGCCCTGCTGGCGCGGCCCCTGGCTTATCTGCGCGTAGTTTTGCAGGATTAACGACATGCCGATGGCGGAGATCAAGGGCGCCAGGCGGGTGGAGTTGCGCAGCGGCTTGTAGGCGATGCGCTCGATCACCCAGCCGTACACCCCGGTGATGACGATGGTGAACACCAGCGTGCCGAGGATCAGCAGCGGGAACGAGTGCAGCCCGAAGAACGACAGCAGCGCCAAGCCGATGGCGCACAGGTAGGCGGAGATCATGTACACCTCGCCGTGGGCGAAGTTGATCATGCCGATGATGCCGTAAACCATGGTGTAGCCGATGGCGATCAGGCCATACACCGCGCCAAGGGTCAGGCCGTTGATCAGCTGTTGCAGAAAGAATACATCCATAATGAGCAGTCTCGCCTGGTAAGGCCGCCAACGCAGTCCGACGCGGCCCAAAGGTCATCGCGGAACGGGCTCGCCTGAGCGGCGAGCCCGTCGGTCATAGGGTTACAACTTCAAGGTTCGGCCGTTTACAGCTGGTGATATTTGCCCTTGTCATCCCATTGGTAGACCACGTAGTCCGAGACCTTCAGGTCGCCCTTCTGGTCCCAGGCCTTCTTGCCCATCACGGTGTCGACGTCGTGCGACTTCAGCCATTCGGCGGCCTTGGTGCTGTCTTTGCCGCCAGTGGCGTTGAAGGCGGCGGCGATCGCCTGGATCGAGGCGTAGGAGTAGAGGGTGTACCCTTCCGGTTCAAAGCCGCTGGCGCGGAACTTGGCGATCACCGCCTTGCCTTCCGGGATCAGGCGCGGATCGTTGCCGAAGGTCATCAGCACGCCGTTGGTGTACTGCGGCCCGCCGGCGGCGGTCACCAGCTCTTCGGTCACCACGCAGTCGCCGGAGAAGAACTTGGCGGTCACGCCCTGCTCGCGCATCTGGCGCACCAGCGGCCCGGCTTCCGGATGGCAGCCGCCGAAGTAGACCACGTCCGGCTTGACCGAGGCGATCTTGGTCACCAGCGCGTTGAAGTCTTTCTCGCCGCGCGACAGCCCCTCATACAGCACTTCTTTGACTCCGCGCTTGTTCATCGCCGCCTTGGCGGCGTCCGCCAGCCCCTGGCCGTAGGTGTCTTTATCGTGGATCACCGCGATGCGTTTGGCCTTCAGGGTATCCAGCATGTAGTTGGTGGCGATCGCGCCCTGCTGATCGTCGCGCCCGCACATGCGGAACATGGTCTTCATGCCACGCTCGGTGATTTGCGGGTTGGTGGAGCCGGGGGTGATGGCGATGATGCCGGCCTCGTCATACACCTCGGAGGCGGGCATGGTGGAAGAGGAGCAGAAGTGGCCGACCACCGCCGAGACCTTGTCCTGATCCACCAGCCGGTTGGCGACCGCGACCGCCTGTTTCGGTTCGCAGGCGTCATCCCCCTGCACCAGCTTGATTTTTTCCCCTTTGATGCCGCCGGCGGCGTTGATGTCCGCCGCCGCCTGCGAAGCCCCGCGCCAATACTGATCGCCATAGGTGGCGTTCGGCCCGGAGAACGGCCCGGCGACGCCGATGACGATATCGGCCTGCGCGGAAAACGCCGTACCTAAACAACCGATGAGCAAAGCAGCGAGCGGACTTTTTATCAATTTCGATGACATTGTTATCTTCCTCAGCACTGTTGTAGCGAAACGCCCGGGGGCGCGGATCAGTCACTTTATGTGTAGACGGGGAAAATAATTTTCTTGAGAGCGCAGTCGCATTCCCCAAAAATGGGTAAGCAAAAATCCAGCCATTGTGACGACGAATACATATTGCTTGCTTATTCATCCTACATATCAGTGGCGGCGCGGCGTGTGGCGGGGATAACGGGGTCGGGGCCGTACGGCTAGCATGAGAGGGAGAGTGGCCCTGCACCATCGCCGTGCAAGGGCTTGTGCAAGCGATGTGACAACGAGACAGGCGGGAAAAATCAGCGCCTGCCGGCGAAAGATGCCGAAAAACAGCGCAAGGTGCTCATTCCCTCAGCAAACGCACTTTTTTTGCAGTTTAGCGCTTTGACAAACCCCAGGCGCCCCGCTATTATTCGCCCCGTTCACACGATTCCTCTGTAGTTCAGTCGGTAGAACGGCGGACTGTTAATCCGTATGTCACTGGTTCGAGTCCAGTCAGAGGAGCCATATTTAGAGAAGCCCGCTCAGGGAAACCCGAGCGGGATTTTTGCTTTGCATAACACGATGTCACTCATCCTATCGTTATTTATCTATTAATTTCCGTCCTTATTTTATTTCATTAGCGAAGCGCTCTTCATTAACACCGCGCCGTATTGGACAGAAATCCTTATTCAAGCTAGATGTATATTATACCGTCACGAACTGGCCGGCGACGCTCTGGACACCCTGTATCTCAGCAAAAGATTAAATAAAAAAATCAGTTATCTAAATAACTACGTGCTGAAATACGCTGGATAGACTCCCGCCTCCCTCTCTCGTTTTGGTCGTCAATGCTGTCGACAACGCTACTGTCGGGGGTGCGTTCATGAAAGGCTACGCGGAACTTGAAATCGTGTTTCAACGAAATTCACTCGATGAATTTCAAGCCAGTTTTCGACAGCGCTTTGACGAAAGCGAAAATATTACCCCTTTCATCCCGTTGGCATTAAATATCCACGACCCGACATTTTATTCCGGCAACCCGCAAAGAATGGGCCGATTATTATCGGACTCACTGTTTATGCCACCTGCGCTGCGTGATGCATTCACGTCCGCCCGGGCATTTTCCGGCCATCAACAAAGCCCGCTAAAAATACGCCTACTTATCGATTCAAACGCATCTATATTGCACAGCCTCCCTTGGGAAACGCTGGTTGACCCCTCCGATCCAGCCACGCATCTCTTACGCAGCAATCAGTGCGTTTTTTCACGCTATCTGGCGGCCCGAACTTACCGCCTGCCGATGTTGCGCCCTAAACAAGGTATTAAGGCACTATTGGCCATCGCCAATCCTCAGGACCTGTCGGAAACCTTTCCGTCCATCAACGTTCCTCATGAGCAGGAACTCGCTGAAAATGCCCTGCGTCATGTTCCGTTAGCCACGCTCACGCGGCGCGGAAGCGCGACGCTGCAGGCGATTATCGAAGGCATAAAAGAGGGAGCCGACATTCTCTATCTCATGTGCCACGGCATTGTCGGGCAGCAAGGTGCCGTATTGTGGTTGGAGGATGAGGCCGGGAATGCCGCCAGCGTCACAGGCGAAGATTTCGCCGCGCGTTTGGGCGCGCTGGAAAGAATTCCCAGCCTGGTCGTCCTATGCTCCTGCCAAAGCGCCGGTGCCGGCAATCCCGCACGCGACGCGCTGGTCGCCCTGGGCCCCATGTTGGCCAAAGAGGGCGTGCCGGCGGTACTTGCTATGCAGGGCAAACTGTCGATGTCAGCGGCAACGCAATTTATCCCGGAGTTTTTCAGACAGCTGGCGGAGCATGGTGAAGTCGATCGCGCGACCGCCGGTGCGCGGGCAAAAATCATGGACTCACCGGATTGGTGGATCCCGGTCGTTTTTACCCGGTTGAATAATGCGCGTATTTGGTATCCACCCGGATTCGGTGTTTCCGCCGAAAATAAGGATCCCTGGACGCAGATCGTCAATAACATTGACACTCGCTACAGCACCCCAATCCTCGGCCCGAGCATGAACGAAGCGCTGTTCGGCTCGCGGCGAGAGCTGGCGAGTGAATGGGGGGATATCTACCACTACCCGTTAGGTGGGCACGACGTGGCGGGTCTGCCGCAGATTGCGCAATATCTTGCCGTGACGCGGCAAGACGACTACCCCTGTCAGGAATTTTACAAGTACGTCTATGAGCGAATTCTTGAGAAATATCCTGACGATGTGCCGGACCGGTTAAAAGGTTTAGATCAAATGGAGATCTACACATCACTAGGAGAGCTGGTTTCAGTGGTGGGGCAAAAAATCCGCGCCCGCACCCCTCTTGATCCGTTGCGGATCTTGGCCGGCTATAAACTCCCGGTTTATATCACCACCGATCCCAGCGATCTACTGGTCGATGCCCTCAAAGAACAGAACACGACGCCGACAGTGCGCCTGCTGAGGTGGAATATACACGCTGAAATTTGCGATACCGACTATGTCAGCCGAGCCCCTGTCGGCCTGGCGGACAAAGGCACCGAGACCCATCCGATTGTGCTCAAGCTCTTCGGGGATTTATCCACGCCAGAATCGCTGGTATTAACCGAAGATGACTTTTTTGACTACCTGACCAAAGTCTCTTCCGCCCAAGACGCCATTCCCCTTTACGTGCGCGCCAGGCTGAACAGCAGCGCGCTGCTGTTTGTCGGCCTGCAGGCTGAATCCTGGGAGTTTCGGGTACTGTTTCGCAGCCTTTTACTGTTGGAAGGCCATGACCTGCGCAAAAATATCGAACATTTCTCTGTGCAAATTGATCCAAACAGCATTCTTGATCCCGGCAGCGCACGCCGCTATATCGAAAAATACCTGCAGACTAAGGCCCAATGGCGTCTGTACTGGGGAGACGTTACCACCTTTATGGCGGAATTAAATGCCCGAACCAGGAAGAAATCATGAACGTTCCTTACGTAGGCCCCAGCCCTTTTAGCGCCGAACAAACGCTCTTCGGCCGCGACGCAGACATTGAACAGCTGCAATGGCGCTTAATCTCGGATCGGATAATCGTGCTGTACTCCCCTTCCGGGGCGGGTAAAACCTCGCTTTTGATGGCCAAGAACGGCCTTTTATCCACACTGACAACGTTGTTCCATGTTTTACCCGTGCTGCGCATCGCACAGGCTTATGATACCGATCCGGTCAACTCCCTCTTGCAGCGCCTGGACCAAGATAGTTTTGGCCCTCTTCGTCCCGATGATACGCTCCTTACCTACTTCAACCGTATCCCTCTGCCTGAATCTGATCCGCCGAAGCGCCTGCTGTTGGTGCTCGATCAATTTGAGGAAGTGTTAACCGGTAATGTCCCCTCTGAGAAACAAAAAGCCTTTTTCCAACAGTTGAAAGAACTGCTGTCAAACGATGACAGAACCATCTGGCTCATCATCAGCATGCGAGAAGAATACTTCTCCTGGCTTGATGATTTCCGCGATGACATTCCGACCCGCCTTAACAATACCTACCGTTTAAACCTGTTGTCGGTTGAGCAAGCCGTCGCCGCCATCAAGGGACCGGCAGAAGCCATGGGCGTCGCTTTTCCAGAGCAAGACGGAACAGATGCGGCGCAGGTGCTGGTCAGCGAATTGATTAAAGCGCCGGAAGGCGCACGCCCGAGTAAGACCGTGGAGCCGGTACAGCTGCAGGTTGTCTGCACGGATCTGTGGAACACCTTAAGCCAAACCGAGCGGCAGGTCTGTGAGGTTCGCGTCGCCGACGTGACGGGATATAACCCGGACAATGCCTTACTGGATTACTGCACCAATACGCTCAATCTGGCGGCGCAAGACCCGCATCGCCGCAGAACGCTGGGAGATTGGATAGACCGGTATCTGCTGACGTTAAGTGGGCGCCGCTCCGCCGTGATTTTCAGCCCGCAAAGCACAGACGGGCCATCACTTCAGGAAATTCAAAAGCTCGAGGAGCACCATCTCATCCGTCGCCAAAGCCGTGAAGACGGCATGTGGTATGAATTGGCGCACGATCGTTTAGCCAGTCCCGTACGCCGCAGCATAGAAGAGTGGCGCAACAACAATCTGAAAGAATGGCAAAAACAGGCACATATATGGCATATGGACGGCGAAAAAACAGATTACTTTCGCGCCCTGCCATACCGTACCCAACGAAAAATGAGGCTGGCGGAAAGCGATGCTCCTGATTCAAAAGTCGAGGCGCGATTCCTCGCGGCGTATGCGTCGTATCGCCGCAGGAAACGGCAGCTTTTTTGCGCTTCAAGTTTGGTCATTGCCGTTTTGGCGATAATTATTGGTTTCTTTGTTGACAAAATCGCCGATGAACAACAGAAAACCGAGGCTGAACAACAGAAAACCAAGCTCGGGTTGAATTATATCGCCATTCAAACCGGTATTCTTTCCATTCTCAACGATCACCCCATTCCAAGTTTGGAAGCCTTAGCCACCGCGGCCGGCGCGCAGTTACGGTTACCAGCCAACTCAGGCAATCTGCCAACGTTCAAGTTTCAAACGTTTCTCGGCGACTATCTCGGCCGCTATAGGCAACTTGAGCGCATTGATACACTCGGCGATGGCAAAACCACCGTAGTGCGAATCCGCGAGAACGAATGCGTTAGCGCCAAGATCGGCAGTGGCCGTTACTCGATAAAGAGCTGTGGAGAAAATAGCGAACTAATCCCCCTCAGAGAGATACAGCAAGCGCATCCCAAAGGCATTGCGGCATTAGCATTCGTTACGCCCCAACTCTTGGCGATCGGTGATATCAACGGAACGATCCGCATCTGGGATCTGACAACAAAAAAAACCGTGGGAGCTCCGCTGAATCAACCCGTGAGTGACAAGGGGAAACCTGTAAGCAGCAAGGTACGCACCATCACAGCCACCGACAACTGGCTTTTTGCCGGATATCAAGACGGTACGCTGGCCACCTGGAAAATATCCGAGGCCAAGTTTGAATTATTGTCACAACCCACCAAGAAGAAAACCAACGCCGTAATGGCGATCGCCGCCACAACCCCCAAGAACGCTCTCGATAAGGTCGCCATCGCCACCAGCATGACAGTCAAATGGCAGACGTTTAGTCAAGGTAAACCGCAACAGTCCGTCCCATTGGCGGCCATCGAGCCAGAGACCGAGTACAGCAAAACTTTTTACAGTATCGACATCAGCCCCGATGGACGATTTATCGCAGCCGGCAGCAGGGATGGCTACATTTATATCTGGGACACTTCACACCTTTCTCCGACCAAGAATAACGTCGAAAAGGATGTTTCGCCGCGAGCCGACGCCCCCTTGCAAAAATCGTCGTTCTCTTACTCGCCTACAATTATCAACGCGCATCAGCAAACCGTCGCACAACTCAAGTATCTGCAAAATGGAGACCTCTTGTCGTTAAGCTGGGATGGAAGCCTCAAATTGTGGCCATTTTCGAACAATAATGCCGCCGCTCCCGCCAACCGCACCCTTTTGCAATTTCCGCGGCAGTTGGTCAGCGTCGCGACCGAGCCTGATGAGCAAAACGCCTATGTCACCAGTGAAGCCGGCGACATACTCAGAGTCAATTTGCGCGTTGACAGGCATCCGTTCGGGCAATTTTTGCTGAGCTCCCGCGCGCCTGCACTGTTTGTCGACGGTACAGAAAACCGTCAAATATTCACCGTGCAGGCTACGGGGCTGACGCAATATCGGTTGGACGCCAATACCGGCCAACCAACGCGCCTTCGGCAGTTGCCGGTATCGGACGTCGTCGCTCTCGCCTGGTCACCCTCCACCGTGACGCTCTTTGCCGCACAACAACAAGGCGTTACGGTGTTTCGCAATATATTGACCTCACCCTCCAATGGCGAGCCGCTGGCGTGCCTGCGGCAACCGCCAGGCCGCCGCATCGTCGCCATTCGCGTTAATGACGCAGGCTCCCTGCTGGCGATCACCCTCGTCGGCAAGAACGGACGAAAGCCCGCCAACAAACTGTATCGCCTCACCGCATCAGCCGCCTATGGATTCACGTGCCAAGAAATTAAAACCCCGAGCGGCATCGCTTTTCCCTTGCCTTGGTTCAGACCCGACAGTGAAGAGATCATCACCGTAAGTGACAAGAATAAAATCGTCTCATGGGTATTCAACCCGAAGTCGCGTGATACGCTTGAGTTCGTCCCCAGTCGTACCATTCTGGCTCAAAACGCGCTTTCCGATACTCTCGGACCGATCGAAACTCTGGCGTTCGACGCTTCAGGCAGCACCCTGCTGCTGAGCAACTTTTCAGGCAAGATATATTCCACAACAATGAGTGGGGAGGACTGGTCGTTCACACAGAAGAAAAACGATTCGTTTTTTATCCCCCATCTCTTGGCTGCCAGTGGTAACGACATCGTCGCCATGGCGGACAACAAGGGGCAGTTGTCCTTGATCTTCGCAGGTTCAGCCATGCGCATCGTTCAAGATTTCCACATTACGCCACTCACTGCCCTCGCCATTTCCCAAGACGGAAAATGGCTGGTTTCTTCATCAAGCGTCGGGACAGCCATTTGGGATCTGCGCATGGAAAGTTGGGTAAAACAGGCCTGCAAATTGGCCAATCGCCAGAACTTCGATCGTGAAGAAATCAACAAATACTTCCACTACGCGTCCATTAACGCCCCCTGCCCCGACAATCAACCGAAATGACTTTTTAGGAGGTTGTATGCCATACCGCACGATCCCGACAACGGACACCCGCTATTTCATGATTGTCACTGATAAAAACGGCGCGGAGCAAGATAACGATCCCGATGCGCCTAACGGCAAACTGAGCGAGTTGATGCTGTCATCCCTGGTGGAGAACGACATTACCGACGTGTTCATTCGCTGCCACGGCTGGCATCAGGATAAGGCCAAAGCCTTCGCTCAATTTGACAGTTGGATCGGCGCTTTTGCCTCGCTGGATGAAGATCGCCGGCATATGCAGCAACAAATCCCCTCGTTTCAAGAAATGCACATTGGTTTTCACTGGCCCAGCCTGGCATGGGGGGATGAAAAAGAGGCCTCAGACATCAGTTTCTCCCCCGCTAACGGGCAGACATTGAGCAAGAGGGTCGACAGCCATACCGAGGAGCTCGGCGGCACACCGGAAGTCCGGGCAGCGTTGTATAAAATCTTTGATGAAATACGCACAGACTCCGCGTCAATGACATTATCCGACACATTGCGTGCGGCCTATTTAGAGCTCAATGCCGCACTGGATTTGGGTGCCAACGGCGCACCGGGTGAAGGCTCCGCCGATCGTCTGCCTTTCGATCCCGATCAAACCGTGGCTGAAGCCGTCAATAATGTGGCCTTCGGTAATGATGTCGGCGACAACCCGTTACTGGCGCCTCTGCGGCAATTAACCTTTTGGACGATGAAGAAAAGAGCCAAAGACGTCGGCGAAAGAGGGCTGCATCCTCTGCTGCGCGCTATGCAGCAAGCCTCACCCGCCGTACGCATCCACCTGATGGGACACAGTTTCGGTTGCATTGTCGCCAGCGCGGCCATTGCGGGCCCCGCAGGCGCTGCGCCGTTGCCATTCCCGATAAACTCTTGCGTATTGGTCCAAGGCGCCATGTCGATCTGGTCCTTTACCTCATCACTCCCTACATCACATGAAACGGCCGGATTCTTCAATAACATCCTGGTGGAAAAGAAAATCAGCGGTCCTTTAGTGGCTACGCGCTCTGACAGCGACATGGCCGTCGGCAAACTTTATCCCTGGGCTGCAGGGGTGGCAGGCCAGGTCGCCTATATGTTTCCCCCGCTCTATGCCGCAATTGGCGCGTTGGGCATTTGTGGCATACCCACCGTTCACAATATTACCCTCTTGTCAGGTGCCGGCGCCTATGCCTTCGTTCCGGCTCACATTTATAACGTGAACAGCAGCAATTTTATTTGCCATGGCGACGGCATCTCCGGCTCGCACAGCGATATTGCCGGCCCCGAAGTGGCTCATCTGCTCTGGCAAGCGGCGCTCAAAACGGCGGACGCATCATGATTGACGAAGAACAGATGCCGCTACTGGCTTTCGGCATCCACGCTGATACGGGGTTGCCATTGGAAACCGGGGGCATGGGCCAGCACGAGCAGCATCAGTCTGCAGCTGAATCACTGCTCGGACAAACCGTCGGCGCGGCATTTCCCAACAGAGCGCATTTGGGGTTGCAATTCGGTTTCGATGCCGACCAACTGTCCGAAAGTGGCTGGGGGCTCATCTTCGCCGCGAATAGGGACTCTACACCTCATTTGGCCGCGCTGGCCCCCCTGATTGAATTGCGACGGCGGCAGGCCGGCGGCACACTCCGCATCTTCGCCGGTCCGGACGGTTACCGACAGGGTGAAAGCGCCAGCGGCTGGCTTAATCGCCATGGTTCCTCATTAGACATGATTAACCCCGATCTCGGCATGCCTTATTATCTTGTCCTGATCGGTTCGCCAGAGGCCATTCCGTTTGAATTTCAATATGCGCTGGATCTCGTCGCCGGGGTTGGGCGATTGGATTTCCCCACGCTTGAAGAATTTACCGCCTATGCAGACAGCGTCGTGGCCCATGAAACAGATGCCACTCGCAAAACAGCTCGGCGTATCGAACTGTTCGCGACCCGCCATGATTTCGATCGCGCCACCCAGTTGTTCATCAAGCATGTCGCCACCCCCTTTGGCACTGGCACAGGTTCACTCGGGCCGTTGGGGGAAAAATATCGCTTTGCGTTAAACAGTTCATTAAGCGAGCAAGCGACCAAAGCCTGCCTGAGCCACCTGCTCAGCGCCCCACATAACCCGCCTTCGCTGCTGATCACGGGCACGCACGGCATGGCCTTTCAGGCCAGCGACCCTCGACTGGCAGAACATCAAGGGGCATTGGTGTGTCAGGATTGGCCCGCTTATGGCGATATCACCCATGAACACTGGTTTGCCGCACAAGATATTCCAGAGCATGCCAACGTTCATGGCATGATCCATTTGTTTTTTGCCTGCTATGGCGCCGGTACACCGGCGTTCGATAACTTTCTCTCTGACGCGGATCGCGTTCGCATTGCGCCGCATGCGATGACGGCCCGCCTGCCGCAAAAACTCATGACGCTTCCTCAGGGGGGCGTTCTGGCTTCTCTGGGGCATATTGATCGGGTGTGGGCATCCAGCTTCCTTTCTGAAATCGGTATGGCGCAGCCCCAACGATTTCGAGACGTCATCCATCGCTTGCTTGCCGGCCAACGCGTCGGTATGGCCACCGACGCGTTCAACGGGCAGTGGGGGGTGCTAAGCACCAGGCTGTTGGAAAAACTGAATAACAAACTGAATGGACAAACCGTCCCCGCCGCTGAATTGCTGGCATTGCAAATCGCGCGCGATGATATTCGTAATTATGTCGTATTGGGCGATCCCGCGGTTAGGTTGAAGCCAGAGCAGGATCATGTGAGCGGGTAAGTATCGCCGTACCCAGCCGGCACAACCCTCTGGCCCAGAAACCGTTACTGCCTGGTCACTGCCTTCTTTCCCCGCCGCCCCTTTATGAACCCTGTCACAAAAAGCGCATAACGTTTTCGGCGTTCTGCGCAGCGGGCGATGAGCAACAAACTTGTTAACGCCACGTTACATCGGGTTAGGCAGTATTGTTAACGCCGATTGATGCGCCAAACGCATCGCGCCATGCGTTTATTGCGCTTATTTACTTTATTTTCCTGAGCGAGTCTTCAGCAACAGGCGTGGCGTCAAGCGCCAATAACAAACTGGAGATAAAGATGCATTCCTCTACCTCACCCATGACCACCTGGGCCAGAACCGGCGCGATACTGCGCGTCACCTCCGGCAACTTTTTAGAGCAGTTCGATTTTTTCCTGTTCGGCTTTTACGCTACCTACATCGCACATACCTTTTTCCCGGCCAGCAGCGAATTTGCCTCGCTGATGATGACCTTCGCGGTATTCGGCGCAGGTTTTCTGATGCGTCCCATTGGCGCCATCGTGCTGGGCGCTTACATCGATAAAGTCGGCCGCCGCAAAGGGTTGATCGTGACCCTGTCGATCATGGCCGCGGGCACCTTCCTGATCGTGCTGATCCCCTCTTACCAAAGCATCGGGCTTTGGGCGCCGCTGCTGGTGCTGTGCGGGCGTCTGTTGCAAGGCTTCTCGGCGGGCGCGGAGCTGGGCGGCGTGTCCGTCTATCTGGCTGAAATCGCCACGCCGGGCCGTAAAGGCTTCTACACCAGCTGGCAGTCCGGCAGCCAGCAGGTGGCTATCATGGTGGCGGCGGCCATGGGCTTCGCGCTCAACGCGGCGCTGGAAGAAAGCGCTATTCGCGAGTGGGGATGGCGCCTGCCTTTCCTGTTCGGCTGCCTGATCGTTCCCTTCATCTTCCTCCTGCGCCGCAAGCTGGAAGAAACACAGGAATTTACCGCCCGCCGCCACCACCTGGCGATGCGCGACGTGTTTAAAACCCTGCTGAAAAACTGGCCGGTGGTGATCGCCGGCATGCTGATGGTCGCCATGACCACCACCGCGTTTTACCTGATCACCGTGTATGCGCCAACCTTCGGCAAAAAGGTGCTGCTGCTCAGCGCCTCCGACAGCTTGCTGGTCACTTTACTGGTCGCGATTTCCAACTTCATCTGGCTGCCCATCGGCGGTGCGCTGTCGGATCGCTTCGGCCGCAAACCGGTGCTGATCGCCATGGCGCTGCTGACGCTGGCCACCGCCTACCCGGCGCTCAGCCTGCTCGCCGCCGCCCCCAGCTTCAGCATGATGCTGGCCGTGCTGCTGTGGCTGTCCTTCATTTATGGCCTCTACAACGGCGCGATGATCCCGGCCTTAACCGAGATCATGCCAACGGAAGTGCGGGTGGCCGGGTTCTCGCTGGCCTACAGCCTGGCGACGGCGGTATTCGGCGGCTTTACGCCGGTGATCTCCACCGCGTTGATCGAATACACCGGCGATAAGGCTTCACCGGGCTACTGGATGAGCTTCGCCGCGCTGTGCGCCTTGCTGGCGACGCTGTATCTGTATCGCCGCATCGCCATGCCGCTGCAAACCGCACGCTAACGCGCCATCGCCATAAGGAATCATGTCATGCAGAAACTCACTCGTTCGATCATCACCCTGCTCGTGTGCGCATCCTTCAGTACGGCGGCGCTGGCCAAAGACCTGACCGTGATGATCTCCGGCGGCTTCAAAGCCGCGCTGGAGAAACTGGCCCCGGAATATGAAGCTCAAAGCGGCGACAAAATCATTCTGGTGTCCGGCCCTTCCATGGGGAAAACGCCGCAGGCGATCCCCGCGCGGCTGGCGCGCGGAGAGCAAGCCGATGTGCTGATCATGGTGGGCGACGCGCTCACCCAACTGGAAAAAGAGCGCTGGACCCAGCCGGGTTCGCGCGTGGAGCTGGCCGATTCGCCGATCGGCATGGTGGTCAAACAGGGCGCGTCCAAGCCGGTGATAAAAACGGATGCCGACCTGCGCAATGTCTTGCTGCAGGCGAACTCTTTCGCCTATTCCGACAGCGCCAGCGGCCGCTATGTCAGCGGCCAACTGTTCAAAAAGCTGGGCATCGAGGAACAGGTGAAAGGGAAAGCGCATAAGGTTGAGCGCATTCCGGTGGCCTCTGAAGTGGCACAGGGGAAATACGCGCTGGGCTTCCAGCAGGTCAGCGAATTGCTGCCCGTGGCGGGCGTGACCTTTATCGGCGAGCTGCCGGAAAACGTGCAGTACATCACCCGCTTCGCGGGCGCGGTAACCGCCAAGGCGGAACACCGCCGCGAAGGCAAAGCGCTGCTGGACTTCCTCGCCTCCTCTCAGGCGCAGCCGACCATTCGCGCGACCGGCATGCGAACCGTGCCGACGCCGCAGCCGGTCAGGCAGAGTGATACTGTTCAGTAATCAGCTTTTCCAGCTCGGCGGCGACGAAAGACTGCATGCGGCCGCCGCGTCTGATGAGGCCTACGGTGCGTTTCACTACCGGATCAACCAGCGGCACCGACGTCAACACCGAGTGCTCTGAAGCGGGCATCGACATGGCGGGCACGGCGGCAATGCCGATGCCCGCCTCAACCATGCCCAGCATGGTCGTCACATGGCGAGTTTCGCACACGCTGGGGCGCTCCGGCACGATGTGTTCCAGGCGCTGATCGAGCAGATTGCGATTGCCGGAGGTTTTATCCAGCGACACGTAATCCTGCTGATAAAACTCCCGCCAGGTGAGGCTCTTTTTACCGGCGAGCGGATGGTCGCGCCGGCAGGCGGCCACGTAAACGTCCCCCACCAACGGCACAAATTCAAGATTAGGCTGCAGGCGCCCGGCAAAGCAGATGCCGAAATCGGCCTGGCCGCCGGTGACCGCCTCGATGACATTGCCGGCGCTGCCGTCGATCAGCTTAACGCGCACGCGCGGATAGCGAAGCCGGAAGCGGCGTATCACGTCGGGCATGAAATAGTAGGCCGCCGACGGCACCGTGGCGACGGTGACCAGCCCGGTACGCTCCTGGCTGACCTTATCGATATCGGCCAACACCGCTTCGACATTCATCAGCAGCTGATCCGAACGCTCGGCAAAAGCCTGCCCGTACAGCGTCAAAGTCACGCGCCGGGTGGTGCGATCGAACAGTTTGCTGCCCAGCGCGTTTTCCAGCTTCTCAATCCTGCGGCTCAGCGCCGACTGCGACAGGCAGATGGACTCTGCGGCCAGCCGAAAATTGCCGTACTCCACCAGCGCGCGGAAGGCATAAAGATCGTTGAGATCAAAATTCACGGGCATAGCGGCCTACTCTCCTTGCTGAACGCAAAACAACGATGATAACCGCTTATATCGCCACGGCAACCGCCTGGTGGTTGAACCACCCAAGCCCCTATCGGCCCAGCAGCACCGTTGCCCAAACAACGATAGTCAGCACCACCGCCACCAGCTGCGCTGCGCCACCCAAATCTTTGGCGCGTTTGGATAACGGATGTAATTCCAGCGAAATACGATCGACCACGGTTTCAATCGCCGTATTAAGCAACTCAACCACCAATAGCAGGAAACTGCAGATGATTAATAACAGCCGCTCCATTTTTGTAATATCTAAACCAAATGTAACAACCAGTAAAATGGCGTTAATAACCAATAATTGGCGGAACGCATCTTCGGTAAGCACGGCGTCAATAAACCCGGCCCAGGAATTCCTTATGCTGTAGGTTAATCGGCTTATTCCTTTTTTCTTTTCCACAGGCATACCATCTGCTCTCATCAACACTGCGACAATCACTCGCGAATAAATAACGCGGCGTGAATTTATCTCGAGTTTATTAATTAAAGACCTTAACCGTTCTCTTCCAGGAGGCAATGCATTCCCTCACGCGCCGTCACCCTGCCCCTGAAACGGCACCGCCCGAAAATGCCCTGGCGCGGTTATTATTCTGAGAACGTGAAAAGGCGATGCGTTATCAGCCGGTTAAAGCGTTTTCTCGTACAAACGGTAGCGCTTATAGGGCACTGCGCCGATGCGTTCTAAAATCGTCCGCATGCCGGTATTGGTTTCCAGGATCCACGACATTTCCAGCGCGTCGATATGGCGCTTGGCGAAAGGCTCGCGCAGCGCCTCAATCAGCAACAGCGCAATAATCGGCCCGATGCGGCTGAATTGATATTCCTGGCGCACGCCCATCAACGGCACGCGTGCGGTGCGCACGCCGCTGACCTTCAGCCGCCACAATAACTTCGCCCAGCCAAACGGCAATAACCGCCCCTGCAGATCGGCAATCGCTTCGTTAATATTCGGCAAGCCGACGATAAAGGCGCAGGGGGCACCATCCACCTCGGCGATATGGATCATATCGTCGGGCACCAGGAACTTCAGCTGATCCCCCATGGTGGCGAACTCGTGCTCGGTGAACGGGACAAACCCCCAGTTATGTTGCCACCCGGAGTTGAACACCTCGCGCAGCACCTGCATCTCCTCGCGAAAGCGCTTGCGGTTGAGGCGGCGAACGGTCACCTTTTTGCGCACCTGGTCCATCATCCGGGTTAACGACGGCGAAAAGTGCAGATCGGTTCTTTTCATCCAATAGGCGAGCAAATCAATCCCTTCGCTGTAGCCCTGTTGCGCTATCTGGGGCGCGTAATAAGGCTTGGCGTGCGTCATCAGCGCCGAGGGCGGAGTGTCGAACCCCTCGACCAACAGGCCGCTTTCCTGATTGATGTTGAGGCTGAACGGCCCGGTGATTTTGCGCGCGCCTTTCGACCTCAACCACTCCTCCGCCACCGTGAACAACGCGCTGAATACGGCGGGATCGTCAACGGCGTCGATCATGCCGAAGTGGCCGGTATCCTCGCCATGCAGCTCGCGGTGCAGGGAATCAATTTGTGCGGTGATGCGCCCAACGACCTTCCCCTGCTTTTTGGCCACCCACGCCTGCCATTCGATATGGTCGGTGCCGGGATTCTTCTTTGACAGATGCTCTTCGCGCTCTAAATACAGCGGCTCAATCCAGTTTGGATCATCGCGAAACAGTAACGAGGGGAAAGCAATAAATTCTTTAAGCTCGCGTTTATCCAGAACTTTCTCAATGCGGATCATAAATAGCCTTACGTTTTAATAAAATAATTAAATAAGCGCGCGACAACGCCTTTAGCATTTTTTATGCTGTTCTCTTTAATTGGATTGTGTATTGCCTCCGGTTCAACGATAAGAAAAACCGAATATTACCCCCGGTGAATCAGCGTGCTCATTGCCCGATATTCACCCTGAGGTTTCCGTGATTGTTCGAAAAAAGGGAAACAAAAAGCGGCGCTGACATGCTACGCTAATGATGCTCTTTTATTATTTCGTGCTGTTTGGGCAAAAGAAATCTGCCGCATTTAGTGTACCAACTTTAATCAGGAGCGGGATCGCCATTTTTACCACTTAATGCTCTTTTTAAGATTCAGCTTAAATGAGCCATTCACTTTTTGATTTCTTGCGGCATACTGTTTAGGAAGTGTTTAAGTTCTAAGATAGCCATGCACGAGGTCAGAACCTATGAGTCGACAGTTATTTCCTGCCCGACACATTCAGGCTAAAGAACGGCGAAACCCGGAGCTCACAATAGCCCCCTGTATATCGCCAGGGTGCCGTACAAGGCTGATAAAACGGGCAACTCACACTCTGCCCGGGTAATAACCGGCGTACCGTTCAAGCACGGTAATATACGCTGTTCGCGGAATGAAGATGGTTGAATAACAAACTTATTCAAAACCTATTCATAGTAAAATATCAATTACCTCGCCAAGAGTCTTTTATCTCTTTTGGTGATTTTTAATCTATGGCTAGTTTGTCTATGTCTGAAACAAGTTCCGTTCATTCTCTTCCCATGCGCTATGCGGACTTCCCCACTTTAGTGGACGCGTTGGATTACGCGGCGCTGGGCAATACGGGAATGAATTTTTACGATCGGCGCAATCAACTCGTGACCGTGCTCGAATACCGCACGCTGCAGCAAAAAGCGATCTCGGGCGCGCGGCGTTTATTGTCGCTGAAACTCAAGAAAGGCGATCGCGTGGCGCTGATCGCCGAAACCAGCGCGGGATTCGTCGAAGCCTTTTTCGCCTGCCAATATGCCGGCCTGGTGGCGGTGCCGCTGGCGATCCCGATGGGCGTCGGCCAACGCGACTCCTACACCGCCAAGCTGAAGGGGCTGATCGCCAGCTGTAACCCCGCGGCAATCATCAGCAGCGAAGAGTGGACGCCGCTGATCGCCTCGGCCACGGAAAAGGCGCCGTCGCTGCACATCCTCAGCGACGAGGATTTTAACGCCTTGCCAGAGCCGGAAATCGCGTTGCCCGCACCTTCGCCCGACGACATCGCCTATCTCCAATACACCTCGGGCAGCACCCGCTTTCCGCGCGGCGTGATCATTACCCAGCGGGCGGCCATGGCGAACCTGAACGCGATCAGCCGCGACGGGATCAAGCTGCGCGCGGGCGACCGCTGCGTCTCCTGGCTGCCCTTCTATCACGATATGGGCCTGGTCGGTTTCCTGCTGACCCCGGTGGCGACCCAGCTGTCCGTCGATTACCTGCGCACGCAAGATTTCGCCATGCGCCCGATGCAGTGGCTGAAACTGATCGCCAAGAATCGCGGCACGGTGTCCGTCGCCCCGCCGTTCGGCTACGACCTGTGCCTGCGCCGCAGCAACGCCAAAGAGCTGGCCGATCTGGATCTCTCCAGCTGGCGGGTCGCGGGTGTAGGCGCCGAGCCGATCCCGGCCGAGCTGCTCGGCCAGTTCGGCGAACACTTCAGCAGCATCAACTTCGACAGCAAAGCCTTCATGCCGTGCTACGGCCTGGCCGAGAACACTCTGGCGGTGAGCTTTTCCGACCCTTGCTCCGGCCCGCAAACCAACGCCGTCGACCGCGATATTTTGGAGTACGAGGGTAAGGCGGTCGCGCCCGGCAAGAAGACCCGCGCCGTCTCGACCTTCGTCAACTGCGGCCGAGCGCTGCCCGGCCACCGCATCGAGATCCGCAGCGAAACCGGGCAGCCGCTGCCGGAACGCCAGGTCGGCCATATCACGATTTCCGGCCCCAGCCTGATGAACGGCTATTTCTGCGACGATGAATCCCAGCAGCAGATCCAGGTAACCGGCTGGATGGACACCGGCGATCTCGGCTACCTGCTGGACGGCTATCTGTACGTCACCGGCCGCAAGAAGGATTTGATCATCATTCGCGGCCGCAATATCTGGCCGCAGGATATCGAGTACGTCGCGGAATCTGAACCGGAAATCCGTTCCGGCGATGCGATTGCCTTCGTGACCGAAGAACACGACGAGGCGGCCAGGATCATTTTGCAAATCCAGTGCCGAGTCAGCTCGGAAGAACGCCGGGAGCAAATCGTGCATTCGCTGAGCGCCCGCATTCAAAGCGAGTTCGGCATCGCGGTGGACATCGAGCTGCTGCCGCCGCACAGCATTCCCCGCACGTCGTCGGGCAAACCCGCCCGCGCCGAGGCCAAAAAACGCTGGCTGAGCGCCTCGCTCTACCCGCAAATGCCGCAGCTGGCCGGTTTCGCGCAATGAGCGGCACCGTGGCGGTGACGGGCGCGACCGGCTTTATCGGCCGGCACATCGTCCAGGAACTGCTGGCGCAAGGGTTTAGCGTGCGCGCCCTGACGCGGCAAGCCGGAAAAGCCGCCATCGACAACCTGCAGTGGATCCCCGGCGCGCTGGAAGATCGGCCCTCGCTCACCGAGCTGGTGCGCGGCGCAGAGTGCGTGGTGCACTGTGCGGGCCAGGTGCGCGGGCATTCGGAAGCGGTGTTCACCCGCTGCAACGTGACCGGCAGCCTGAATTTGATGCAGGCCGCCAGGCAGAACGGCCGCTGCCATCGCTTCCTGTTCATGTCGTCGCTGGCGGCCCGCCATCCGGCGCTGTCCTGGTATGCCCATTCAAAACAGGCCGCCGAGCAGCAACTCATCGCCGCCACGGGCGACATCGCGCTGGGGATTTTCCGCCCGACGGCGGTTTACGGGCCCGGCGATAAAGAGCTGAAGCCGCTGTTCAACGGCCTGCTGCGCGGCGTGCTGCCCCGGCTGGGCGCGCCTGACGCCAGGCTCTCTTTTCTGCACGTGAGCGATTTGGCCAAGGCGGTCAGCCAATGGGTGCAGGCCGAACCCGCGCAGCCGAATATTTACGAGCTGTGCGACGGCGTGGCCGAAGGCTATAACTGGCTGCGCCTGCGGGACATCGGCGCCGCCGTGCGGCACGGGCCGGTGCGTCTGGTGGGCATTCCGCTGCCGCTGCTGAAAGCCCTGGCGGATATCAGCGTGGTGTGGAACCGCCTGGTCAAACAGGAACCGATGCTGACGCGCAGCAAAATACGCGAGTTAACCCATCATGACTGGTCCGCCAGCAATCACGCGCTGTCGCAACAGATTAATTGGTTTCCACAGGTGAGTTTGGAGCGCGCGCTGCGTGAAGGGCTGTTTTAATTATTCCAAATAGAGGTGTGTCAACGTTCTTATGCTAAATCGCGATGCTGTAATGGATTATATCCTGACGTGTTTGCAAGGTATCGTCGAAGGCGGAGTGGAAATAAAACCTGATAGCGATCTCGTCAATGATCTTGGCCTGGAGTCCATCAGAGTCCTGGATCTGCTGATGATGCTGGAAGATGAATTAGATATCTCCATTCCTATCAATATATTGCTTGATGTCAGAACGCCTGAGCAACTGCTTGACGCGCTGCGCCCTTATCTGGAGAAAAGCCATGGGACTGTATGATAAGTTTGCGCGGCTCGCCAATGACCGTGAACAATTTCAAACGTCCGGTCTGAATCCGTTCGGCACCTGTATCGACGAAGTGTATTCCGCCACCCAAGGCCGCATCGGCGATCAAAAGATTGTCCTCGCCGGCACCAATAATTATCTCGGCCTGACGTTCGATGCGCAGGCGATCGCCGCCGGCCAGGCGGCCCTGGCCGCGCTCGGCACCGGCACCACCGGCTCGCGCATGGCGAACGGCAGCTACGGACCGCACCTGACGCTGGAACGGGAGCTGGCGGAATTCTTCGATCGCCCCAGCGCCATCGTGTTCTCCACCGGCTATACCGCCAACCTGGGCGTCATCAGCACCCTGGCGGGGCCGGGCTCCGTGGTGTTGATCGACGCGGACAGCCACGCGAGCATTTACGACGCCTGCGCCCTCGGCGGCGCGGAGATTATTCGCTTCCGCCACAACGACGCCGCCGATCTGGAGCGCCGCATGGTGCGCCTGGGCGAACGGGCCCGCGAGGCGATCATTATCGTGGAAGGCATCTACAGCATGCTGGGCGACGTCGCCCCGCTGGTGGAAATCGTCGACATCAAGCGGCGGCTCGGCGGCTATCTGCTGGTGGACGAAGCACACTCCTTCGGCGTGATGGGCGAGCACGGCCGCGGCCTGGCCGAAGCGCTGGGCGTCGAGCAAGACGTGGATATCATCCTGGGCACCTTCAGCAAAAGCCTGGCTTCGATCGGCGGTTTCGCCGTCGGCGGCAAGGGGATGGACGTGCTGCGCTACAGCAGCCGGCCGTATATCTTTACCGCGTCGCCGTCGCCTTCCAGCATCGCGTCGGTGCGCACGGCGCTGCAAAAAATCGCGCGCCATCCCGAGCTGCGGGAAAAACTGTGGAGCAATGCGCGCCGCCTGTACCACGGACTCGCCGAGCTAGGGTATACCCTGGGGCCGCGCATCAGCCCGGTGGTGCCGGTGATGATCGGTTCGAAGGAAGAAGGGCTGCGTTTCTGGCGCGAGCTGATCGCCCACGGCGTGTATGTGAATCTGGTGCTGCCACCGGCCGCGCCGGCGGGCGTTACCCTGCTGCGCTGCAGCGTCAATGCCGCGCACAGCGATGAAGAGATCGACACCATCGTGCGCGCCTTTGCGGTGCTGAAAAAATAAAGCCTTTTCCTCTCGGCCGCGGCGGCGGTGCCGAAAATGGCATCGCCGCCCTGCCGAACCGATGCGCACCTCAGTGCGCAGCCGTTGATACCTCATCAGTCGAATAGCGATACCCCTGCGCCGCCATAAATTCCGCGATGGCTTTTTCCGCCGCAGAAAGCACCTCCTCGATCGGCCGATCGGCATCAAGATCCACGATGTCGGCACCTTCGAACGTCAATAACGGCGTGACGGCGATCTTCTTCTCCAGCGCCGCTTTGCGGTGATCGGGTTTGCGCGCGCAGGCCACCGCCAGACTGACATTCAGCTTGAGCACCAGATCCGGTTTTTGCCCCGCCATCCATTGGAACGCCGCCCGCTCGCGCGCCGCCAACCAACGGACGAAACGGCTCCCTTCAACGTCGACGGGAAATACCGTGCCGTCGTAAGCGCCGGGAATTTGCGCCTGCGGAAAACGGTCGGTCAACACGATGAACCCTTGCCGGCGAAACGCCAGCATGCGGCGAAAACGCAGCAGCCGCCGCCCCACGAAAGCGATGATCACCGCCGATGGCAACAGGCCAATCCGGGATTTTTTCGTTTTGACTTTTTTGGTATTGCTCTCGATCGCCTTGCCCACCGAGCGCCCGAGCAGCGGCAATTTCGCCGCCGCGCGCCCGACGTTGCCCGCCTGTTTGCCCAGATGCACCTGCACCGCCGGGCCATAATGTTTCACATATTCGATCAGATGTTCACAAACGGTGGACTTACCCGATCCGTCGCTGCCAATAACCGCAATCAACGGCGGAAATTTTGCACTCATAATAAGACTCTCTTTCAATACACCAGAAACGGCGTGCCATGTTTGAAGCGAAATCACGCTTAACCTTGCTCGGCAGCCGCGCAAAATAAATTGCCTCAGCGCAGTGCCAAACAGCACAAAAGATTAAGCGAAAATTAAAAACCCCTGCTCTTTTTCCGCTGCGGGCCATTCCGGAAATTAACATAAAAAGCGAAACTGACCTGCGTGCGAACAATTAGCACAAAATAACAAGAACGAACGCCATTAATATCAATTCAAATAACGAACCAAAATACCCATCTCATTATTTTATCGTAGCAAAGCACAATAAATATCTTGAACCCAAGGCGTATTGGAATACAATAGTTTTTTTCGCATTGGATCAATTATTGTGAGTCAGCAGATAAGACCTTCATCTGATCGCTCGCCCGTGCGCGTAATAGCGATAACCGGCTGTGACGGCTCGGGAAAATCTACCTTGGCCACCAGTCTGGTCAACGCCTTATCGGCAAAAGAACCTGCCGAACTGCTTTATCTCGGCCAGTCTTCCGGGCGTATCGGCGAATGGATCAGTTCACTGCCGATTATTGGCGCGCCCTTCGGGCGTTATTTGCTGAAGAAGTCGCAGCGCGTGCACGATCGCCCTTCCGCACCGCCGGATAATGCCACGGCGCTGGTGATTTTTTTACTTTCCTATTGGCGCGTCTATAAATTCCGCCGCATGCTGAAGAAAAGTCGCCGCGGCGCATTGCTGATTACCGATCGTTATCCGCAGGCCGAAGTGGCAGGGTTTCGTTTCGATGGCCCGCAGCTGGCAAAAACCGCCGGCGGCAATCGCTGGGTACGCTGGCTAAGAAAGCGCGAACAACACCTGTACCAATGGATGGCGTCTTATCAGCCCCTATTATTAATTCGGCTGGATATTGACGAACAAACGGCCTATTCACGCAAACCCGATCACTCGCTGGCGGCGTTGCGTGAAAAGATCGCCGTCATCCCACACCTGACGTTTAACGGCGCTAACATACTGGATTTAGACGGCCGCGAACCGGCCAGCCATATTTTCGACGAATCGCTGCGCGCCGTTAAAATATCGCTGAGGGCCGCCAATGCCTAGCCGACAAATAACCTTTTCGTACCGAAACAGATGAAAAAAAATAAACTCACTGCCGAACAGCACTCCTCTTCCACCTGCATTAGCGGGCTGATTGCCGTGGTGGGCAGCGACGGCACGGGCAAGTCCACGCTGACCGCCGATCTGGTGAAAAATCTGCAGCAGCATCGCCCCACGGAGCGGCGCTATTTGGGGCTGATCTCCGGCGAAGACGGCGACAAAATCAAGAAGTTGCCGTTCATCGGCGTGTGGCTGGAACGGCGCCTGGCGGCCAAATCCGATAAAACCCAACGCATGAGCAACAGGCCGCCGGCACTGTGGGCGGCGCTAATCATGTACGGCTTTTCTCTGTGGCGCGCCTCCAACCTGCGCAAGGTGCGGCGGCTGGCGCAGAGCGGCGTGCTGGTGATCAGCGATCGCTACCCGCAGGCGGAAATTTCTGGTTTTTACTACGACGGGCCCGGTATCGGCGTGGAGCGCGCAAAAGGCTGGCTATTGAGCCGCCTGGCGGCGCGCGAACGCCGTTTATATCAACGCATGGCCGTCTATCGGCCGGCGCTGATCATTCGCCTCGATATCGACGTCGATACGGCGTTTTCCCGCAAGCCCGATCACAGCTATGAAGAGCTGAAAGACAAGATTTCCGCCATGGTGCGCCTGCAATACAACGGCGCGCGCATCATCGAGCTGGACGCCAGAGCCCCTTACGACGAAGTGCTGAGCAACGCGCTCAACGCCATTTCGGCCGTGGTGACCCCCGCGAAGCGCCCACAGAGCGACATCGGGCAACCCGGCGAAAACGCCGGCGAAGAAACTCAGGTTTATTAAACGCATACAGGGCTAACGCATGACAGCGGAACACAAGATGCAGCAAAAAAACGATAACGGCTGGTTTGGGTTATGAAACGGTGGTTTTCCGATGGCGCGTTTCGCTCCATTTTACGTAATGCCGCCTACTTAGGCTCCGGCAGCGTGGCCAGCGCGCTGCTCGGCCTGCTGGCGCTCTCCTGCGCCGGTAAAGGCATGTCGCCTGAAATGTTCGGCGTGCTGGTGGTGATCCAGGCCTATACCAAAGCGGTCAGCGATTTCATCAAATTCCAGACCTGGCAGTTTGTGGTGCAATTCGGTACCCCGGCGCTGGAGCACCAAAACACCGGGCGCTTCCGCGACGTCGTCGCCTTCTCCTTCGGGCTGGATATCGCCAGCGGCGTCATCGCCGTACTGGGCGGCATGATCATGCTGCCGTTCTTGTCCCACGCCCTGGGGCTGGACAGCGAAAGTTTCTGGCTCGCCATGCTGTACTGCACCCTGATCCCGTCGATGACCTCGTCCACGCCGACCGGCGTGCTGCGCGCCTTCAACCGTTTCGATCTCATCGCCATCCAGCAGGCGATCAAGCCGTTCCTGCAGGCGGTGGGCAGCGTCATCTCCTATTATTTCGATCTGGGATTCCCCGGCTTTATCGTCACCTGGTACGCCTCTAACCTGATCGGCGGCACGCTGTTTTGGTGGTTCACCGCGCGCGAGCTGCGCCGCCGCGATATCCACGGCGCGCTGAGGCCACGGCTGTTCAACGTCGCGCGCCGCATCGAGGGCGCCTGGAACTTCGTCTGGACCACCAACATCGCCCATACCATCTGGGCCGCACGCAACTCCTGCACCACCGTGCTGGTGGGCGTGGTGCTCGGGCCGGCCGCCGCCGGGCTGTTCAAGATCGCCATGACCTTCTTCGATGCGACGGGCACCCCGGCCAAGCTGCTGGAGAAAAGCTTCTATCCCGAGATCATGCGCCTGGACCCGCGCACCAAGACCCCGTGGCTGCTGGGCCTGCGCTCCTCGCTGCTGGCCGGCGGCATCGGCCTGGCCGTCGCGGTGTTGATGCTGCTGGTGGGCAAGCCGCTCATTTCCGCCGTCTTCGGGCAGCAATACCTGGAAGCCTATGACCTGATTCAAATCATGCTGGGCGCGATCATCGTTTCCATGATGGGCTTCCCGCAGGAATCCTTACTGTTTATGGCAGGCAAGCAGCGCGCCTTCCTGATCGCGCAGGCGACGGCCTCGGCGGCCTACATTGCGCTGCTGGTGTCGATGGCATATGCCTTCGGCGTGCAGGGCGCCGCCTTCGCTTATTTACTGGGGCAATGTTTAGACGTTCTGTTATCCCTGATACCGACGATCGGCGCCTACCGCAATCGCTTTATGTTGGGGCTGAATGTGCCCAAAGAGAGTAATTAATGACCGCTAACGATAATTGGAAGAAGTTCTCCGCCGAAACCACCCAGGCGCTGTTTGTCGCGGTGGAAGAGGATGACCTGGTTGAGGCGAACATCAGCCTGCCGCAGCAGATTGATTTGCAGTGTTCCCCCGAGAGCATTCGGGACAACTACGCGCTGTGCCTGCAGTTTTGGGAAGACGGCTTTTCCCGCCGCGAGCTGCTGCAACTGGTGAACGGTTTCCTGCAAGATCCGCAGTTGGCGGCGGCTACCCGCATGCGCTACAAATATATCCGCGCCCGCTATAAGCACCTGCGCTTCGCCCAGCAGCTGTACGGCGCGCCCCACCGTGCCAACCGCCTGTTCCACACCACCACCGTGGTGCTCGGCCATTTTCAGGACGCGTTTCGCAACGGCAACCAGAAGAACCTGACGCTGTACGGCAACCTGCTGCGGCTGCTGCTCAGCAAGCCGGTGTGGTCGTCCGTGCGCTATGCGCTGCGCCACACCCGGCTGGAAAGCGCACAGGGCTTTATCACCTACCGCCAGGAGCAAATGCGCCAGCTGCAGACGCTGATCGCCAGCCCGGCGCTGACCGGGCACCAGTTCCACGACGTGCGCAAAATCGTCAGCCGCCAGGTGTCGTTTTACGACACGCTGAGATCGATCGATCCCGACAACCGCGAAGCCCGGCAGATCTCGCGCTTCCTGGCAGCGATTAACGGCCTGATGGGCGACCGGCATGACGTGATGGTGGCGGACAAGCTGGCCGGCGGCGATATCTATGATCGGCCGGCGATCCTGGATATCGACATCCGCCAGCGCCTGGAGCTGCTGCTGGCGCGCTTTCCGCTGTCGTTTTCCCAGCCGGCCATCGCGGCGGGCAGATAAGCGGGTTGCGCGGAGCCATGATGACGTTACGCCGCTTGCTGACCCTCGCGCTGCTGCTGTCGCCGCTGGCGGCGTCAGCGCATAACTTCGTGCATGGCCGGCCGGTGGCGCCGATCGCCATCACCGATCGCGGCGAGCTGCTGCTGCGCAACGGCGATTTCCACTACCGGCCGTGGAACAGCGCAAAGCTGGCGGGCAAGGTGCGAGTGATCCAGTACATCGCCGGGCGCACCTCCGCCAAAAAGAAGAACTCGCTGCTGATCAACGCCGTCAAAGACGCGAACCTGCCGGGCGATCGCTTCCAGCCCACCACCATCGTCAACACCGACGACGCGATACCGGGCTCCGGCTTTTTCGTGCGCGGCAAGATCGAGAAAAACAAGCGGCATTACCCCTGGGCGCAGTTCATCGTCGACAGCGACGGGCTGGGGCGCATAGCCTGGCGGCTGCCGGAGGAGAGCTCCACCATCGTGGTGCTGGACCAGGCCGGGCGCGTGCAGTGGGCGAAGGACGGCGCACTCACCCCGCAGGAGGTTGACCAGGTGATCGCCCTGCTGCGCACCCTGATCGACCGGGAGACGCCATGAAATGCACGCCGCCGGGAGCCGATAACGCATGTCTTTGATTGAACGCTATATCACGGTTGAGATCCGCCGCCTGGTGATGATGATCGCCGGGTTTCTGATCTTCATGTTCGCCAGCTACTCGGCCCAGCGCTACCTGACCGACGCCGCCAACGGCACGCTGGCGCTGCGGGTGGTGGCCGAGGTGGTTTTCTATAAATCGCTGATCGCGCTGGAGATGATATTGCCCGTCGCGCTGTATGTTTCGGTGGCGGTGGCGCTGAGCCAGCTGTACAGCGATGCGGAGATCACCGCCATGCTGGCCGCCGGGGCCAGCCCGCTGCGGCTGTACAAGGCGGTGCTGATACTGGCCGTGCCGCTGGCGATAGCGGTCACGCTGCTTTCGCTGTATGGCAGGCCCTGGGCGTACGCCAATATTTATCAGCTGCAGCAACAGTCACAGTCGGTGCTGGACGTGAGCCACCTGCAGGCCGACAAATTCAACGTCAGCGGCAACGGCCGCATGATCCTCGCCAGTCACGTCGACAAAACGGCCAATCATCTGACGGACGCCCTGATTTATGTGCGCGGCGGCCATCACACCAACCTGTACCGCGCGCAGTCGGTGGAGGTGCTCGACGCCTCTCCCGCCAGCCCCGCCGTGCGGTTGAAAACCGGCACCGCCTATGTGCTGGATCGCCAGGGCACCGACGACAACGGGCAGAACTACGACAACTTTGACATCGCGCTCAAGCCGTTCGTGCCCAGCGCCGAGAGCCGGCACAAGTCGGCCTCGCTGGCGGAGCTGGCGCGCTCCGCCGATCCGGGTGACGCCGCCGAACTGCAATGGCGCGAAAGCCGCGGGCTGACCACCGTGCTGATGGTGCTGCTGGCGATCCCCTTTAGCCGCATCAAGCCGCGGCAGGGCCGCTACGCCGCACTGCTGCCACTGACGGTGCTGTTTACCGTGATTTTCTATGGCGGCAACATTTGCCGCACACTGGTGGCCAACGGCTCTCTGCCGACGATCCCCGGCGTTTGGCTGGTGCCGCTGGCGATGGCTGTCGGCATCGCCCTGCTGCTGGCACGCGACTTATCCCTGCTGCGGAAACCCTCCCGATGACTATTTTTAGCCGTTACCTGATCCGCAACGTGTTCATCGGCTTCGCCGCCGCGGCCGGGCTGCTCATCCCGCTGTTCACCACCTTTACGCTGATCAACGAGCTGGAGGACGTGACCCCGGGCGGCTACCGCTGGCAGCAGGCGCTGCTGGTGACCGTGCTGACCCTGCCGCGCAGCCTGGTCGATCTGGGGCCGTTTATCGCGCTGCTCGGCGGCATCGTCGGGCTGGGGCAGCTGTCGAAAACCCTGGAGCTGACCGCGATCCGTTCCGCCGGGATGTCGATATTCCGCATCGCGCTGGTAATGCTCGCCGCCGGGCTGCTGATGAACCTCTCGCTCGGCGCCCTCGATGAATGGGCGGCCTCGCCGCTGCAGCAACGCGCGCTGCAGATGAAGAACAACGCGCTGGCGCAGTCTAACGATAACGACGTCACCGTTAACCCACTGTGGGCGCGGCGCGGCAACGAGTTTGTGACGGTCAAAACCGTCGATGAGAACGACCAGCCCCACGGCATTGAGATCTTCCGTTATCAGGCCAACCGCGCGCTGGAATCTTACCTCTACGCCGACAGCGCCAGCACCGCCGCCGACGGCAGCTGGCTGCTGCACAACGTGATGCAGAAACGCTGGCAAGGTGGAAAGGAGACGATTGAGCGGCAAAGCAGCCTGCCGTGGCGCTCGCTGTTCGCCGTGCCGAGCCTGAAAGAGCTGACCCTGCCGGCCGGCAGCTTCTCGCTGCAACAGCTGGAGCGCTATATCGATTACCTGCAAGGATCGGGGCAGCCCAGCACCGAATACCGCCTGGCGCTGTGGAAAAAACTCGGCCAGCCCCTGCTGGTGCTGGCGATGATTTTGCTGGCCATCCCGTTTACCTTCACCGCCCCGCGCGCCCCCGGCATGGGCAGCCGATTAGCGCTCGGCGTGATCGTCGGGCTGCTGACCTACATCGCTTACCAGATCGTCCTCAACCTGGGGTTGTTGTTCGCCCTCAACGCGCCCCTCACCGCCCTCGCCCCGCCGCTTTTGATCCTGGCGTTGGCGTTGGCGCTGGTTTATCGGTTTGATCGGCGGGGTTAAAAACCCGCAGAAGCCTTTGGAAAACAAGAACTTTCCGGTTAACCTTTGGCCCACTTTACAAATTGGCCTGAGCCGTTATCATCCCTTATCTGGTGTCCTATGCGCCGTTAGCTACCGCTGACTGCCGTTCGATAACATGCCCCTCAGGGCTCCATCGAATACCTCATTGGCCGCGGGCAACGGAGTATCTACCCGGACGCCCGAATCGCCTCGGAACGCCTGGCGGCAAACAATGTCGCCGTCGAGAAGGCAAAACTGGCGGAGAATATCTACAAGACCACGAATCCGCTAAAGGATACACCCGGCGTTCCCGAAGGTTGGAAAGATATCAGTAACGATAATGCTGCCCTGAGTAAAATTGGGCTAAACAGAAATATGCTCTTCGACAGAGATGAATCTCCGGATTTTTTGGTAAGGGTATATCAACCTGATAGCACTGTTTTTGGTAAAGAGATGAACCCAACGGTCGTGTTCAGAGGATCAAGAGCGCCAGAGTTCCCGGAGGGAATCGGCAGCGCCGCCAAAAAGGCCCTTAGGGGCGACTTCTCAGGTGTTAAAAATGTGAATGACTGGATAAATAATGGCGCGCAGGGGATGGGGGCAAACTCAGATTATTATAAGCAGGCGGTTAAAATAGGATTACAAGTAAAGAACTCCTCCGGCGTCGATATTTCTGGTCATTCATTGGGCGGAGGAATGGCCTCCGCCGCATCAATGACCAGTGGAAAACCCGCCTGGACGTTTAATGCAGCCGGACTCCATCATGGAACTGTAGGGAAATACGGAGCTGAAATGATTGGTTCAACCAAGAACATACAGGCCTATCGAGTTGAGGGAGAGCTGTTAACCACGTTACAGGAGGTTAATAACGAAAGTGACTATGAGCTTATAAGAAATGCCCTGCCCGATGCTTTACAAAAACCCTGGGGCGTAGCATTGCCTTTCACCTTGAAAGAGTGGTCATCACTGGCGGTGCCTGATGCCGCTGGCATACCGCACACGCTTGCCGGAGGGACAGGAACCCTGCTCGATAAACACGGTATAGACCAGACAATAAAGTTGATTGAAGATCAGAAAGACGAGGATGTCGCCACTATCAGGGGGAGAATATGAGCAAGTGGATAATGGCAATGGCGTTACTGTTTACTGTTCTCATGATGCAAGGATGCAAAAAAAACATGGAATATGAACCACAGGATTTTTTTGAAGGCCGTCAATTGGAAGTCGCACAGCTGATTTATGATGGCGACGAAGTGAAACTGAATGAGAAGCTTCCTTCAATAAGCAAGGAAGAACTGAATCGACCAGTGAAAGCAGACATGACCCTGCTGTTTTGGTCGGTGTTGAACTCAATCTATGATAAAAACACGCTGGAAAGGCTGAAAATAATAACCGACCTGGTAAAAGCTGGCGCAGACCCGTTGCAGCCCAGACCGGAGGGCGGGAGCAGCCCGGCGGAATTCGTCATGAAAGCCGACAAGGGGATTTGGGTCAAAGCCATGCTCGACGGCGGTTTACCGCCAAACGCAAAAGATAAGGTATTCAATGAGCCCATTGTATTCCAAACAATCAAAGCCAAAAACCCTGAAACATTAAAGGTGATGCTGGATTATGGCGCGGATATAAACATCAGAGACTCCTTGCAACAAACCTTATTAATGGATGCTTTTTTTAGCTCAGCCTTTGAGCATATGACCTTACTGCTCAATCGGGGTGCGAATCCTAACCCGGTAAATATAAACAATCTTTCGCTGTTAACAGCAGTGAATCGGCAAATAAAAGACAGCCAAGATGGCTCAGAATACAATGTACAGTGTAAGAAAATACTCGAGCTCATGCTTTTGAAAGGAGCAAAGGAAGCACAGTAATTTCATCAACGCACATCTGACAGCTGCCTGTTATTATACTGGGGCTGTCAGGTTACATCTGGTTTTCGATAAACACGCTATAGACCACGCAATAAAACGGATTGAAGAGACGAGGATGTCACCATTCTCAGGGGGAGAAGATGAGAAAATTGATAATGGCAATAGTGCTACTGTTTACTGTTCTCATGGTGCAAGGATGCAACAAAAGCATGGAATATGAGCCACAGGATTTTTTTGAAGGCCGGCAGCTGGACATCGCACAGCTGATTTATGATGGTGATGAGGTGAAACTGAAAGAGCAGCTTCCCTCTATAAGCAAGGAAGAACTGAATCGACCGGTTAAGGCAGACATGACCCTGTTGTTTTGGTCTGTATTAAACGCAATCTATGATAAAAACACGCCGGAAAGGCTGAAAATAATAACCGACCTGGTTAAAGCGGGTGCCGACCCGTTGCAGCCCAGACCGGAAGGAGGAAGCAGCCCGGCGGAATTTGTCATGAAAGCCGACAAGGGAATTTGGATCAAGGCCATGCTCGACGGAGGTTTACCGCCAAATGCAAAAGATAAGGTATTCAATCAACCCATTATATTCGAAGCTTTAGAAGCGAAAAACCCTGAAACGTTAAAGATGATGCTGGATTATGGCGCGGATATAAATACAATGGATTCATTGGGGAATACCATATTAATAAGCTCTCTTGATTCTCGTTCGTTTGATCATACTATACTTCTGTTGGAGAGAGGTGCAGATAATAAAATCAAGGGTAAGTTTGGTTGGACTATGGGCAATCAGCTCCAACGCTTTATAGATAGAGGGGTAGGCGATGACGAGGATAAAGAGAAAGTTAACAAGATAAAAGAATTATTAATTAAAAACGGTGGAGACTGGCCTCCTCTACCTGTAAAGAATTGAGACTCCCTTAAGGTCAGCGTCGAAAACATGGAATATGCCGCTCAGAGGCAGAATGGCAACCGCCATCCGCCCCTGCTCGCTACCGAGGGTTAACGCAATTCCTTCGCTATGGCGCTAAACATCAGCGAGGCCTCCAGCGGTTGTGCGCTGAAGGACGGCTCCGCCTGCGGCCAGGTGGACCACTGGACGATCACCAGATTCTCCGCCTGATTGACCATAATCATCTGGCCGAAGATCCCCAGCGCCCACAGAGAATGCTTGAGGGAAGTCTGCGGAGCAGGCTCAACGTTAGTCGCATTGGCCGGCACTTCGTTGTTCCACCACTGGAAGCCGTAGATGCCGTTAGGATGCGCCGCCGATACCGAGCCCGCCGCCCGAGTCCAGTTGGCCGACTGGGCTACCCAATCAGCCGGCAAGATCTGTTTGCCGTTCGGCAGCTTCCCGTTATGCAGAATGAATTCGCCGAAGCGCCCCCAGTCTTCCAGCGTGGCATTGAACCCATGCGCGCCCACGTCGTGCTGGCCTTTGGCGTAGGCATGCCACACCCCGTCGCTCGCCATACCGTACGGCTGCCAGATGTTTTGCTGCAGATAGGCCGCCAGCGGCATGCCGGTGGCACGCTCCAGCACATCGCCCAGCAGCCACGCGCCGCCGGAGGAGTAAGACCAGTTCTGCCCGGCCGGATGCGCGCGGTGCAAACCGGCCACCAGCTTGCGCACGCAGGCGTAGGTGCCGGGTTTGGCTTCACACTCGGTCAGCTGCGCGAAGTCCGATTTCGGGTTGGTGTAATCCTCATTCCACGCCACGCCGGAGGTGTGAGTGATCAGCTGCCTGAGGGTCACACCGTCCCACGCGGTGCCTTTCAGATCGGGTTCGTATTGCGTGATGAGATCGTCGAGCGAGCGGATCTTGCCCTGTTTAATCGCCACGCCCACCAGCGCGGCGACCACGGATTTGCCCACCGAGCGCGACGTCCACAGGGTGGCGTCGGTATTGCCCTGCCCCAGATATTTCCAGGCGATTTTGCCGTCTTTCAGCACCAGCATGCCGCTGACGTTCTGGCGCTGCAGGTAATCCTGCAGGCTGTAGGTTTTACCATTCACCCGATAACTGGCGTCCGTTAACGGTTTAGCGGCCGCCGGCAGCGGCGTGGCATTACCGTGGTGAAATACATCCCCGGCATAGTTGCGGTAGTCGTTACGAAAACCGACCACCCGATCGCTCTGGCTCCAGGTGAGCATCTTGTGCGTGTCCGGCAATTGCGCATCGAAAGGCGCGGGACAGACGCTGAGTTCGGTGCCCGCACAGGCGGCCAGCGCGGCGGGCGCCAACAGGCCGCTGCAGAGACTGATGACAACGCCCGCCAGCAGGCTGCGGTTAAACACTTTGCTTTTCATATTTTTTCTCGCTTAGCTCAGGAAGGCGTTCAGCTTAAAAAAACGCGGCCTATAATAAAAAACGCCTGATGGGGGAAAATCCCCCGAAAAATCGACGGGGGAACCGCGTGCCGAGCCTGATTTATTCCTTTGCCCAACTGGAAGCCTTCACCGCCGTGGCCGAGCACGGCAGCCTGGCGAAAGCCGCGCTCAAGCTGGGCAAAGACCGCACGACGCTGCGCGATTTGATTGATTTTCTCGAGGATGGCTTGGGCTATGCGCTGTTCCTGCGCGAGGGACGCAGCCTGCACCTGACGCCGGAGGGCGAACAGCTGCAACGCCAGGCGCACCTGCTGATGCGCCAGGTGAAAGCGTTTGAGGCGTTTGCCAAAGACGTGCCAAAGAGCGCGACGCAGGAAATTTCGCTGGTCTACGATCCCTTTACCCCCCGCGCGCTGCTGCAGGCGCTGATTGCCACCATGGCCAAACGCAACACGCGCCTGAGCCTGATTAACGCCTCGCGCGACGAGGCGGAAAGGCTGCTGACAAACGGCCAGGCCGATCTGGGGATCTGCCAGGCGCGCCATCGCAGCGTGGGTGACACCATGGAGTGGCGCGCCTTAGGGGCGATAGAGATGGATTTCTACGCCGCCAAAGCGCTTTTCCCCAGCGCGGAGCAGCCGCTTTCACTGCTGGAACTTTCGCTCACGCCGCAGGTGATCATGCACCCTGATTCTGACGAACCCGTGGCGCGCCGCCTGCAAATTTCCGGGCATACAATATTTACCAACGAGCTGGAAATGCTGCGCGCCCTGCTCGAACAGGGCTGCGGCTGGGGATTCCTGCCGACGCACATGCATGCCGAACAATGGAAAAACGTCAACACGCTGCGCACCGAAGTGGGCAGCCAGGGGATCAGCCAAACCATGGTGACCATCTGGAAACCGGGCAATGACCGGCGGGCGCTGATTGATGAGACGTTGGGGTTGTTGCCGGGGTTGTGGCGGGGGGTTGGTGAAAATGGGGTTAGGTAACCAAGTTTTATGGGCTGGGAAAAGATAGTAGGAATGTTTGTGGTGTTCTGACTGGGAATTGAACGTGCGGAGTAACCTATATTGGTTACCAAGCCATTATAAATTTGGAGCAAACATTCTTCTCAACGTTACTGCCATCGCACTCGCCCCGCCGCAACTAATCATGGTGCTGATATAGCGGTTTGAGCGATGACATTAGGTGTTGGGTGGCTATGCGTGAAAAATTGGCATTGAAGAAAAGTGAACCAAGCTCCTCAAGAAAATTGAGGTGCCGGTTATTATCATGCTGTAACCGTTTCGTGCGTATTTTACCATTCAAAGCATACTTACAGTCGAAGTCCCTATTCCCCTCTTCCAAGTTTTGGATATTAACATAGTACGGACTCTAGTCCTGTAACATAACCGCAAGATAGCAATTTCTCATTGGACACGATATTACAAGGGTTACAGCTATAGATATTAGCAGCAGAATAATTTTCTATATATCCCCACATCAGCGCCCCAATACCCCTACATATCACTACCTATATCAATTTATGTTGAATAGAATAACTATCGATGCCATAATGAGATGACAATAATGACAGAAAACTATCCTTTGAAGATAAAACATCATTTAACATGTTTTTATTTACCAAGGAGACAAAAAGAGCTGCCGCTCTAGCTTGGCAATTAATAGATTTATCTGGATTAAACTCTATATCAGTAAACCCATTAAACTTTAAAAGTTCGAAAGCTAGAGCTTTATTTTGATTTAGCGCACTCAAATATAACCAATCATAAAAAGCGGTTCTAGGAATAAGGGGCCACACTGTATTATAAAACTTAAAATTAACCAACCCTCCTGATTCCTTCAATCTCATATCCCTTTTTGCATCTATCGAGCTTTTATCTAAGATATCGACATACGGCCCCCCCATTTCAAATACCTTACTTGCCTGAAATGCAGATTCAACTGTAAATTCCTTGGCAAGTCTTTTCGTCTTTATTCTTAGGTTAAATGCGCTAAGTGCCACGCCCAGTTCATTCTCGGATTTACTGGAGATTTCTAACAAAGAATCTAATCCCTGCTGATTCGCTGCTAAATGTAATGCTTTTATCGATTTCTGCTTTTGCGTTTTAGACATCCCAGGAGCCCAAGGGAAAGTCACATCTTTTGTGATGGACAGTACATCCCCAGCATTTGTAGGAATGAAAACAGGTCTAACAGCCATAACTTATCCTAACCTCAAATAATAATCTCTCTGAGAGTAGAGAGTTCTACCATTAAGATTAGCATAATAATTTTGATTTGTCTGCGGATATAGATTTTTGAAATGTTCAGCTGTATCTTTGTTAGAGTGAACAGTATTTACAATATATTCCAACCCAATATCTTCAAACACAAGCACTTCAGCTTGAACGTCCGTCGGGTACTCAGTTGGAAGATTAATTTTTCTTTGAACCCCAAAGATATCATCTGAAAATAAAGAACTAAAGGCCGCCCCTCCTTTCATTAAATCAGTATCATTAAAGCGAACATTATTCGAAGCTGCATTAGTCGGGTAAAATGCACAAACCTTATCCCAAAGAATAGAAGGGTGTATTTCTAACACAACCCAATTACCAAGTTTGGATTGTCTATACTTATAAAACATTTTTGAGTTAGGAAAACTTATAGAAACACATATCGCATCTAGATGTCCATCAATCCTATCCCCATCATTGTAATCATATTTACCACCTACCTCATCAAGTGATGAGCGTGATACAAGACCAGTATTTAAAATAGAGGAGAGGTTATCAATATGTGTAAAATGAAATAGTTTCGTAATATTACGCTGCTGAACAATTTCTTGTATCGTCATTGTATAATCCTATTACACCCAATAAAAAACACATTTTATATCATAAAAATTAAGCACCCACAAAGTATAATATTGTGACATCCGTCAAAAAAATAAATCACTGTAGATATCAATAATGCTGACTCAACCCACCTCCTCATCAATTTCTCGAAGAGGCTGGATTTTAAAAAGCACTTCCCGCTCTTCGAATAAAATACCATATCCATCATACTCATAGCTAATAATTAAAATCATCATTAAATATATTTTAAAAACAAAGGGAGTGAACTATTTCTAGCGGAATGATTATAAGTCCCCTCAAGCAGACCCTTTTCTTTCAGATATCTAACCTAGCGAGCCTTGACGTCCGCGATGTCCACCTCTGGAAAAAACAGTCTTCCACACCGTACCTCCACATGGAAATACACAGTGTCGAACTCCCTACCAATAAAATAAATTCATATTAAATAATTTAATGGAATACTAATAAACAAATGTATCATTACCTATCTTCACACTTGTTATTCCCCCCAACTCCCCCCTAGCACCGCCCCCGCCCTTTCCCTACAATAAGGGATCTGTTGAGGCATAACGCAAGGAAAGACGGTGTCGAAAGCCAATCCCAATGCCACTATCGTGGATATCGCCCGCCGCGCCAGGGTGACCAATATCACCGTTTCCCGCGCCTTCAATAAGCCCGAGCTGGTCAAGCCGGAAACCCGCGAGCGCATTCACGCCATCGCCAAAGAGCTGAACTATGTGCCCAACGCCTTCGCGCAGGGGCTGAAAAGCAGCAGCAGCCAGATTATCGGCATCGTCACCAGCAGCATGTACAACCCGTTCTATTCCGGCCTGATCAAGACCGTGTCGCGCATTGCGCGCCAGCAGGGCTACCAGATCATGCTGTTCGACACCGACGGCAGCGAAGAGGCGGAAATGCGCGCCATTCAGGCGCTGTTCGGCTACAAGGCGCGCGGCATCCTGCTGTCGGCGGTGCGCGACGACAAGCGCTACCGCCCCGCCTATCTCGAGCTGGCCGAGGTGTACGGCGTGCCACTGATCCTGATCGACCGTGACCTTTACGATCAGCAGCTGAGCGGCGTGTTCCTCGATAACCGCGAGATCGGCGTTTTGGCCGGGCGTTATCTGGCGGAGCAGCCGGAGCAGAAGCTGCTGATTATCGGCGGCCCGGCGGATTCGGAAATTACGCTAACGCGCACCGCCGGCATCGTAGCGGCCTTGCAGGGCAGCGGGCGTGAGATTCATATCATCAACGGCGACTACGATTTCACCTCGCAAGAGAGCGAGGTGCGCGCCTATCTGGCGCAGCCGGAGAACCGCCCGGATTACATCATCGGCCTGAACGGCATCATCACGCTGGGCGCCATCGCCATCTGCCACGAGATGGGGCTTTATCAGCAGGTGAAGTTCTTCTCGATAGACGAGCCGCCGCGCGCCGGCGCTTACGGCCTGCACATTCCAGGGGTGTATCACGATACGCAGAAACTGGGGGAGATCGCCGCGGAGCTGCTGTTCAGCGCCATTAACAGCCCGCGCGGCGAGTTGCCGGTGCGCAGAGAGTTCTTCACCGGCTCGCTGTTGAATCGCTGACGGGCGCTATTGCCCGTAGTAGGCGTGTTTGCCGTGCTTGCGCAGGAAATGTTTGTCCAATAGCTCCGGCTGCATCGGGGCGATGGCCGGCGCCAGCTGGCGCGTCGCCATTGCCATGATCGCCACCTCTTCCAGCACCACCGCGTTGTGTACCGCATCCGCCGCGTCCTTGCCCCAGGCGAACGGGCCGTGGGAATAGACCAATACTCCCGGCACCTGCTGCGGATCGCGCCCCGCCTGATTGAAGGTCTCGATAATCACCTTGCCGGTTTCCCCCTCGTAGTCGCCGGCGATCTCCGCCTCGCTCATCGGCCGGGTGCAGGGAATGTCGCCGTAAAAGTAGTCGGCGTGGGTGGTGCCCAGCGCCGGGATCGGCTGCCCGGCCTGCGCCCAGATGGTAGCGTTGCGGCTGTGGGTGTGCACCACGCCGCCGATATCGGCGAAGGCGCGGTACAGCGCCAGGTGGGTGGCGGTGTCGGATGAGGGCTTGAGCTGCCCTTCGCGCACCTTGCCCTCCAGATCCACCACCACCAGATCCTCCAGCGTCATCGCCTCGTAGGCGATGCCCGAAGGCTTGATCACCACCAGCCCGCTCTGGCGATCGATCGCCGAGACGTTGCCCCAGGTAAAGGTCACCAGCCCGTATGCCGGCAGGCTGAGGTTGGCGGCCAGCACCTGCCGCTTGAGTTCGTTCAGCATGCGATGCCTCCCTCAATCATCTGTTGTTCAATCCAGGCCTTGGCCTGGGCGATGCGTTGCTTGTCCTGCCCGTCTTCGCGCGCCCACATCTCCAGCAGGTAGGGGCCGCGATAGCCAAGCGCGTTGAGCACGGAAAAGGCGTGGGCGAAATCCACGCAGCCCTCGCCGAACGGCACGTCGCGAAACTGCCCGGCGCTGCCCGGCCCCACCGCGACGGTGTCTTTGAGGTGCACGGCGGTAATGCTGCCGATGCCCAGCGCCAGCTCGGCGGCGACGTCGTTACCCCAGGCGCTGAGGTTGCCGAGATCGGGATACACCGTGAACCACGGGCTGTTGACGTGGCGGGCGATGTCGCGCCATTTGCTGATGCTGTTGATGAACGGCGTGTCCATCACCTCCACCGACAGCATCACCTGCGCCCTGGCGGCCTGCGCCGCCGCCCACTGCATGCCCTCGATAAAGCGCTCGCGGCTGTGGCGATCGGCGGGTTCGTAATAGACGTCGTAACCCGCCAGCTGGATGTTGCGGATGCCGAGATCCGTCGCCAATTCCAGCGCCTTGCTCATCAGCCCCCGCGCCCGCTCGCGGGTGGCGGCGTCATGGCTGCCGAACGGATCGCGCCGGTGCGCCGACAGGCACAGGCTCGGCACCGTCACCCCGCTGTCGAGCCGCGCCTGGATAAACGCCAGCCGCTGGCGGCGATCCCAGTCCAGCCGCTGCTGGCGCGCCGGCTGTTCGTCGATCGACATCTCCACGAACTCAAAGCCCAGCTCGGCGGCGGTGGCCAGCCGCTGCGGCCAACTCAGATCGGCGGGCAGCGCCTTTTCATACAGCCCCAGACAGGCGGCGTTAGTCGTTTGCATCAGTCACCTCACTCAAAGCCTGGGCGACCGCCAGATAGCGCGCCTGCTGGGCGCGCAGGCGCCGATGGGCGGCGGTCGCGGGATAATAACAGCGCAATTTGGGCGGCGCGGCGGCGATCGCTTCGGCGAACCCGGCGTACTCCCCGGCGCCGACGGCGGCGCACAGGGCGGCGGCGCGGCAGCCGCTTTGGCGCGTTTCCACCACCTCGAGCGGGAGGTTGCCGGCGTCGGCGTACATCTGCATCCACACCTCGGACTGCGTCGGCCCGCCGGTCATGCGCACCCGCTCGATGCGCGGGTTCAGCTGCACCATGCGCTCCTGATGGATCAGGTGCGAGAACACGATGCCCTGGTAGATCGCCTGCACCACGTCCGCCATCTCGTGGTGGGCGCTCAGGCCGATCAGCCCGCCCGGCGTGTTGCCGCCGAGGTTGGAGCCGTACAGATAAGGCAGGAACAGCAGCCCGCTGGGCTGCTCGCGGCGCTCGGCCACCCAGGCGTTGAACTGGGCGTAGCGCTGCCGGTCGTCGGCGCAGAACTGGCGCAGGAACCAGGCCAGGTTACCGGCCGAGGTCGGGCTGCCTTCGTGCACGAAATAGCGGCCGTCGATGCAGTAGCGCCCCCAGGCGTAGGGGTAATCGGCGGGAATGATGCGCTCGGTCACGCAGGTGGCGATCGACCAGGTGCCCGCCACCGCGCTGAGCGTGCGATCGTCGGCCACGCCGGAGCTGAGCGCCGCGCCCACCACGTCGAACAGGCCGCCGTACACCGCGGTGCCCGCGCGCAGGCCACACTGCGCCGCCGCAGCGGCCGTCACCCGCCCGGCCAGCTGCGCCGAGCCGATCGTTGGCGCGGTCTTCTCCTGCGCCTCTTCGATGCCGAAGGCCGCCATCAGCGCCGGATCGTAAGCGCCGCTGTGCTGATTGAACAGGTTGCTGCCGGAGATGTTGGTCACCTCGGCCGCCGCCTCGCCGGTGAGGCGAAAGCGCAGGTAGTCGTGCGCCATCAGGATGCGATCGACAGCGGCGTATTGCGCCGGTTGCCGCTGCTTCAGCCAGCGCAGCAGCAGCGCCGGGTGGCTGGGCCACAGCGGCTGCAGGCTGCGCGGGTAGGTCTGCGCGTCCACGCCGACGCGGCGCAGCTCAGCCACCGTGGCCGCCGCGCGGTTGTCCGAAGAGAGGATGCCGTTGCCGACCGGTTTGCCGTGGCGGTCGATGGCGTACAGCCCTTTGCCGTGCGCCGAAAAGCTGACGCCGCGCACCTGCCCGGCCGCCAGCCCCGCCGCGTGCAGCGTCTGGCGGATCGCCGCGCAAACGTCATCCCACAGCGCGTCCATATTGCGTTCGCTGAAGCCCGGCTGGGCGGCAATCGCCGCGCCGTCGCGCTCGGCGATCGCCAGCTCTTCGCCGCTTGCCCGGTACAGCCCGGCCTTGATCACCGTGCCGCCGACGTCTATGCCAAGAAAGACTGACATCGCGCCTCCTATTTGCGCCGCACAGAGCTGAGGTAGATGGCGGCCAGGATGATGCCGCCCTTCACCACGTTCTGGATATACGGCGACACGTTCATCAGATTGAGGCCGTTGTTGAGCACCCCGAGCATCATCGCCCCCACCAGCGTGCCGACGATGGCGCCGCGCCCGCCGGAGATCGCCGCCCCGCCCAGCACCACCGCGGCGATGGCGTCCAGCTCGAAGCCTTCGCCGGCGTTGGGCTGCCCGCTCATCAGGCGCGAGGTCAGCACCAGCCCGGCCAGCGCGGCGGTCAGGCCGCTGATCACGTACACCAGCATCTTGTAGCGCGGCACGCGGATGCCGCTCAGGCGCGCCGCCTCTTCGTTGCCGCCCATCGCGTAGACGTAGCGGCCGAACGGCAGCTGGTTGAGCATCAGCCAGGCCAGCACATACACGCCGAGCATGATCAGGATCGGCACCTGGATGCCCAGCACCGTGCCGCGGCCGAAGAACGAGAAGACGTCGGGCAGGCCGGAGATCGGGTAGCCGCCGGTATAGAGCAGCGCCAGGCCGCGGGCGATGCCCATCGACGCCAGGGTGACGATGATCGGCGGCATGCGCAGATAGGCGATGCAGGCGCCGTTGGCCAGGCCGAACAGCGCGCCGACCGCCAGCGCCGCCACCATCGCCAGCGGAATGGGCACCGCCGCCAGCATCAGCCCGGCGGCGACCGAACCGGCCAGCGCCATCACCGGCCCCACCGAGAGATCGATGCCGCCGGTCAGGATGGCGCAGGTCATGCCCACCGCGATGATGGCGTTGATCGACACCTGGCGCGCCACGTTGGTCAGGTTGTTGACGCTGAGGAAGCTGTCGTTCAGCAGGCTCATCAATACGAACAGGACAACGAAGCCGATAAACGGCAAGACCGCCGGGTGATGCAGCAGTTTTTCCCAGCGCTTGCCGAGGCTGGGGCCGGCGGCGCGGCGCGCCACGGCGGGTTGTTCAATTCCGATCATAGGGCACTCCCGGTCGCGTGAAGCATGATGTGGTTGGATTCGATGTCGTCGCCGGTCAGCTCGGCGACGATGTGGCCGCCGCGAAACACCAGCACGCGGTCGCACACGCCGATGATCTCCGGCAGTTCGGAGGAAATCATGATGATGGAGATGCCCTGCTGGGTCAGTTGCTGCATCAGCTGGTAGATCTCGGCCTTGGCGCCCACGTCAATGCCGCGCGTCGGCTCGTCGAAGATCAGGATGTTGCAGTCGTTGTTGAGCCAGCGGGCGATCACCACCTTCTGCTGGTTGCCGCCGCTCAGGGTGCTGACGGAGGTATCGGCGTCCGGGGTTTTCACCCCCACGGCGCGGATCAGCCGCTGCACCACGTCGCGATCCTTACGGGCGCTGACGAAAATCTTGCCGCGCCGGTGGTGCCGGTTGAGGGTGATGTTCTGCGCCACCGAAAACGGCAGCACCAGGCCCTCGGTTTTGCGGCTCTCCGGCAGCAGGCCGATACCCTGCGCCAGCGCCTGCGCCGGGGAGCGCAGCGCCGCCGGTTGGCCGCCGAGGCTGACGCGTTTGCGGTGGCAGCGGCTGGCGCCGATCAGCGCCGAGACGGTCTCGGTGCGCCCGGAGCCCACCAGCCCGGCGAAGCCGAGGATCTCGCCCTTGTGCAGGTGGAAGCGGTCGGTCGCGCCGTGCTTCTCGCGCTGGATCTCCGCCTCCAGCAGCACCGTCGCGGTATCGACCGGGTGCTGTTTCGCCGGGAAGGCGTTCTCGATTTTTCGCCCGACCATCAGCCGCACCAGCTCTTCCACGTTGGTGTCACCGGTGGCCAGCGTTTCGATGTAGGCGCCGTCGCGCAGTACGGTGATGCGATCGCAGATGGTGAAGATCTCGTCCAGGTGGTGCGAGATAAACACCATGCCGACGCCCAGCAGACGCAGATCGTTCATCACGCTGAACAGGTGTTCGGCCTCGCCCGGCGTCAGCGTGGCGGTCGGTTCATCCAGCACCAGCACCCGCGCCTCCAGCGACAGCGCCTTGGCGATCTCAACGAACTGCTGCTGCGCCACGCTCAGCTGCTCCACCGGGCAATCGAGATCGATAGTCACCGTTAGCCGCTTGAAGATCGCCTCGGCCTTGCGCCGCATCGCCCGCCGATCCAGCAGGCCCCAGCGGTTCCGGATCTCCCGGTTGAGGAAGATGTTGTCGATGGCGCTCATGTAGGGAATCAACGAGAACTCCTGAAAAATAATGCCGACCCCGGCCTCGATCGCCTGGCGATAGTTGTTAAAGCGGCGCTGCTCGCCGTCGATAAAAATATCGCCCTCGTCCGGCTGATAGATGCCGCACATGATTTTTACCAGCGTCGATTTGCCGGCGCCGTTTTCGCCCAGCAGGGCGTGCACTTCGCCGCGTTGAATGGCCAGATCGATGCCGTCCAGCGCCTTCACGCCGGGAAAGCTCTTTTTTATTCGCTTCAGTTCCAGTAAAGGTGTCACCGCATAGCCCTCCGCGCCGAACGCCCCGCCGCAGCGGGGCGAACCCGGCCGCTGTTACCAGCTAAAGCCGGCCGCATTGCTGCGGTCGATCAGCTTCACTTTGACCGGCACGGTTTTCGGCACCGTGGCGCCCCAGTAGCGGGCCAGCGCAATGCCGAGCGCGATGCGCAACTGGTCGCGCGGGAACTGCGCCGAGGTGGCGATAAACGGCGAGTTCGGCTTGAGGATCTCTTTGATGGCTTCCGGCTGGCCGTCGACGCTCACCAGCTTGACCTTGGCGCCGTTGCTTTCGATCGCCGCCAGGGCGCCGAGCGCGCCGACGTCGTTGACGCTGAAGATGCCCGCCAGATCCGGCGCCGACTGCAGCATGTTTTCGGTCACGGTCAGCGCGGTGTCACGTTCCTGCTTGCCGTTTTGCTTGGTGACGATCTTGATGTCGGGGTATTTCTTCATCGCCGCTTCAAAGCCGCGCACGCGCTCCAGGATCGGCACCACCGGGATGCCGTCGAGGATCGCCACCTTGCCTTTGCCGCCCAGCGCTTTCGCCAGGTATTCACCCGCCTGGAAGCCGGCGTCGTAGTTTTCCGAGCCGACGAACGAATCCAGCGGCCCTTCCGCCTGCGCGTCGATCGCCACCACCACCGCGCCGGCCTTATGAGCGGAGATCACCGCCGACTGCACCCCCACCGAATCGGTCGGGTTGATCAGCAGGATATCCACCTTCTTCTGCAGCATGTCTTCCACGTCGCCGATCTGTTTGGCGACGTCATGGCGCGCATCGGCCACGTACACCTTGGCGCCGATATCCGCCGCCGCCTGATCCAGCGCCTGCTTCATGGTGACGAAGTAGTCGTTGTTCATTTCCTGGAACGACATACCGATAGTGATTTGCTTGGCCAGCGCCCCATGGCTGGCCGCCAACATTCCACCGGCGACGATAAAAGGTAAGGTCTTTTTGAATAATGAAAACATAGCCAATTCTCCTGTAGGGAAGCTTCTTGTTGTGGTTATCAGAGCAACAGCATGTCTTTACGTTTGGCCGACCGGCCGGCCCCTCATTGCGAGCGGGCCGGCGATCGTGACTGCAACAGCGGTACGGCGGGAGGGTCAGGGAACCAGGATCACCTTGATGGAGTCGGTCGAGTCCGCCAGGGCGAAGGCTTCGTCCCAGTCGTTCAATGAATAGCTGTGGGTAACCACGCCATTGGAGGTCACCAGCCCGCGCTCGAACAGATCGATGGCGATTTCGTAGCTGTAGGGCGCCAGGTGCGCGCCGCGAATGTCCAGCTCTTTGCGATCGCCGATGATGGACCAATCGACGGTGGTTTCCTTGCCGAACACGCTGAACTCCACGAAGCGGCCCAGCTTGCGGATCATCTGCAGCCCCTGGGTGACGCCGATCGGCGCGCCGGTGGCCTCGATGTAGACGTCGCAGCCGTAGCCGCCGGTCAGCGATTTGACGATCTGGTCGGCGTCTTCCTTCAGCGGGTTAATCACCACGTCGGCGCCAAATTCCTTCGCCAGCGCCAGCCGCTCGTCGATGGCGTCGATCACGATCAGTTTCTTCGGCGTTTTCAGGCGCGCCACCTGCACCATGCACAGCCCGAGCGGCCCGGCGCCGGCCAGCACCACCACGTCGTCCAGCTGGATGTCGCCGCGCGCGACGGTGTGGATGGCGCAGGCCATCGGTTCAATCAATACCGCGTCTTCATGGCTCAGGCTTTCCGGGATCTTGTGCACGATGGCGTTCTCGGAAAAGCGCATGTACTCCGCCATGCCGCCCTCCGCCACGTCTTTTTGGAAACCGTAAATGTTATGCGTCTCACACATCCAATAACTGCCGGATTTGCAGTAGCGGCACGCCCAGCACGGCACGATCTGCTCGGCGATCACCCGCTCGCCGAGCCGGTATTTGCCTTCCGCGCCCTCGCCCAGCGCGGCGATGCGGCCGTAAAACTCATGCCCCGGCACCACCGGCGGTTTGACCCACGGGTTCTCCCCCCAAAACATCTGTGCGCCGTTCTTGCACTTGCAGTCGCCGGCGCAGATGCCGCAGCCTTCCACCTTGATCACCAGCTCGTGTGCCTTCGGCAGCGGCGTGGGCACCTGTTCGAAACGATAGTCCTGCGGGCCGTGGCAAACGACCGCGCGCATTTTTTCCGGCAACTGGCTCATCTCTTCCTCCAATACACTCGTTAAACGCTTGAATTTTCTTAATGTTGACGTTGTCATTTTTATCCAAAAAAAAACAACAAACGTTATAAAGTGATAAATTTCAATTGATTAATCATAAAACACCCAGGAAAACTCAAAATGACAACGTGAACATAGAGCGACATATAACCAAAGCTGCAAAAATAATTATTTGAGCAAAATCACATATCGTTAACATTGCGACTAAAAATGCTACAAATGCGGATCGCGATCCCATTTACGGGATCGGCGATCCGGGGGGATCCGCTAAATCAGCAGGCGCACGCGATCGTAGATCTGGCGATCTTCCGGCCGCGACGATCGCGCCTGCTGGCGCAGGGTGCGCACCAGCGTGTCGATAAACGCATGGGCGGCGGCGCTCAGAATGCTGTTACGCCGGGTGACGATATTCAGCTGCGCCGGCTGGCAGCTCTCCCGCAGCGCCAGCGGCTGCACGCGGGAGGCGAACTGCGGCAGCGCGACGATCGGCCGCGGGCACCAGGTACACATCTCAGCGGACTCCACCAGCGCCTGCAGCATGCCGAACGAATGCGCCTGGATAATGCGCTGGCGCGGCAGGCGCGCGCCGTGGCGGTGAAACACCTCGTCGAGCAGCGCATCGAAACTTTCCGGGGTATAGCTCATCACCCAATCCTGCTCCAGCAGCTGATGCAGCGAGGTACTGTGCGCCAGCGGGTGGCCGCGCCGCACCATGTACGCCGTTTCATACTCCAGCAGCGGCTCGCAGTGGAACTCCTGCGGCGCCGACGACGCCGGCAGCGGCGTAATGGCAAAGTCCATCGTGCCCTCGCGCAGCTGCGACTGGGCGTTGGCCATCAGGCTTTCCGACAGTTCCAGCCGCACCGCCGGCACCTTGCTGCGAAACGCCATCACCGCCGGCGGCAGCACCGTCAGCATCAACCAGGGGGTGATCGCCGCCTTGACCAGATCCGCCGCCCGCCCGCGCAGCGCCGCCATTTCCCCCTGCGCCTGCTCCAGCTGATTCAACACCAGCCGGGCGTGCGCCAGCAGGGTTTTGCCGTAGGGGGTAAAGCCCAGCCCGGTCGGGGTGCGGATCAGCAGCGGCAGCGCCTGTTCCTGCTCCAGTTCGCGCAGCGCGCGGGTCACCGCCGCCTGCGACAGCCCCAGATGCCGCGCCGCCGCGCGAATGCTGCCGCTGTCGGCGCTGGCCACCAGCGCCTGCAGTTGGTGCAGTTTCATGTTCACCTCCTGACAATCATTGGTTGTCAGCATAACCGAACGGCGGCTACCCGGCAAAAACGGAGTTTGCTAGTCTCGATGCCTATCCCTCTGCCCCGTTCCGTGCCCGTTGGTCGGGACTCTTTTGCCGGAGACCGTGATGAACCCTTCACTCGTACTGCCTGAGATCGCCGCCGTTCATGATGAGATGGTCGCGCTTCGCCGCCACATTCACGCCCACCCGGAGCTGGGCTTCCAAGAGTTCGCGACGTCGGCTCTGGTGGCGCAGCGGCTGGAGGAATGGGGTTACCGCGTCACGCGCAGCGTAGGACAAACCGGCGTTGTCGCCACACTGCAGCGCGGGCCGGGAAGATCGCTCGGCATCCGCGCCGACATGGACGCCCTGCCGATTGCCGAAACGACCGGCTTGCCGCACGCCAGCACCCATGCCGGGGTGATGCACGCCTGCGGCCACGACGGGCACACCGCCATGCTGCTGGCGGCGGCGCGCTATCTGGCGCAGCAGCCGAACTTCAGCGGCACGCTGCACCTGATCTTTCAGCCGGCGGAAGAAGGCGGCGGCGGCGCCAGAGTGATGATTGAAGACGGCCTGTTTGAGCGCTTCCCCTGCGACGCGGTGTTCGCCATGCACAACGTGCCCGGCTTCCCCACCGGCCACCTGGGCTTCGCCAGCGGCCCCTTCATGTGCTCGGCCGATACGGTACACATCACCCTGCACGGCCACGGCGGCCACGGCGCGGTGCCGCAGAGCACCGTCGATCCGGTGGTGGCCTGCGCGGCCATCGTCATGAGCCTGCAAACCATCGTGGCGCGCAATATCGATCCGCAGGAAACGGCGATCGTCACCGTGGGGGCGATGCAGGCCGGCCAGGCCGCCAACGTGATCCCGGCGACCGCCACCCTGACGCTCAGCGTGCGCGCGCTGACGGCGGCGGTGCGTGAGCGGCTGGAGCAGCGCATCACCGAGCTGGTCACGGCGCAGGCCGCCAGCTTCGGCGCCCGCGCGGAGATCGACTATCAGCACGGCTACCCGGTGCTGGTGAACCACCCGGCAGAAACCGAGCTGGCGCGCGCGGTGGCGCTGGAATGGGCCGGAGAGAGCCGGGTTATCCCCACGCTGCGACCGTTCACCGCCAGCGAAGATTTCGCCTTTATGCTGGAGAAGTGCCCGGGCAGCTACATCTCGATCGGCAACGGCCCCACCACGCCGGGCAATTCTCTGCACAACCCCGGTTATGACTTCAACGACGACGGTCTGTCGCTGGGCGCCACCTACTGGGTCAAATTGGTCGAGCGCTTTTTGGCTCGCCCTGCGGTTTAATCGCCAACGCTGAGGAAATGACATGAAAACCATCAAAGGGCTGTTGTTGTTGCTGCCGCTGGCCGCGAGCTTTCCCGCGCTGAGCGGTGAATTCAGCGGCAAAGTGATCAAGCTGGGCATCGATCCCACCTTTCCACCGCTGGAATATAAAACCCCGCAGGGCAAGCTGACCGGCTTCGGCGTCGATATCGCCCAGGCGCTGTGCGACCAGATGCAGGCCAAATGCGTGTGGGTAGAAAGCAGCTGGGACGGCATGATCCCCGGCCTGCAGGCGAAGAAGTTCGACGCCATCGCCTCGTCGATGACCATCACGCCGCAGCGCCGGCAGCAGATCGCCTTCTCCAGCAAGGTCTCCAACGCCCCGGCGCGGCTGGTGGCGCATAAGGGCAGCAACCTGCAGCCTACCGTCGCCTCCCTGAAAGGCAAATCGGTCGGCGTGCAGCAAGGCTCCAGCCAGGAGGCCTACGCCAACGCGCTGTGGCGCCCGGCCGGCGTTAACGTGGTGGCTTACCAAAGCCAACAGGAAGTGAACGAAGATTTGGCCAACGGCCGGCTGGATGCGTCGCTGCTGGCCAGCGTCAGCGCCAGCGAGTTCTTCAAAACGCCCGGCGGCAAAGATTTCGCCTTTATCGGCGCCGAGCTGACCGACAGCAAATACTTCGGCGTCGGCGACGGCATCGGGGTGCGCAAAGACGATACCGCGCTGCTGAACGCCTTCAACGCCGCGCTGCAGGCGATCCGCGCCAACGGCACTTACAAGAAAATCAACGACAGGTATTTCGACTTCGACATGTACGGCGCGGAGCAGTAACCAGCGTTCCCCGGCGGTCACCTGCAGATCCTGCAGGATGGGGAGGCGCCTTCGGCCGCCGGGGAACGCCCCAACGGAAACGGCAGTGTCGGCAAGAACGGAAAATCAGGCGGGATAAAGATGCGGGCCAGGCAGGACGCTCGGCCCGCTAAAGCGGGTTACTTCACTTCGCCCATCGCTTTCAGCTTTTTGGACAGCTCGCGGCGTTCTTTGGACAGATCGGCATTTTTGATGATGTAGTCATCAACGCGATCTTCGTAGTCGCTGCGCATGTTGGCGATGATGCCCTGAATGTCTTCAATGCTCATGCCGGGCTTGATGTACTCACTCAGGTTGTCGAGCAGCAGCACGCGCTTCTGGTTATCACGAATTTTCTTTTCGTTGTCGACGATCTCGCGTTGCAGTTTGTTTTTGCGGCGGAACATACGCACAAACTCCAGCACGTCCTGGAAACTCGGCTTATTTGCATTATCCATCTTTATACCCTTGCTTTAGTAATACACAGATTCATTTGCTTACGGCCACATGGCACCAAGATACAGGTTTGTGGCGGTCCGGCACAACAGTGATTGCCTTATCTTACCCACTTTGCCCCGGCGGCCAAAACCCAAAGCGCCGCCTTCATGATCTGACCCCTTATTCGCGCCCGGCGGCGGTGCAGACCTGGAGCAGATCCCCCAGCTCTTCCAGCTGCTGCGCCAGCTCCATGCTGAGCCAGACATAGCCGTAAATCGGCGCTTCGCCGTGCTGGCCGAGGCTGACCTCTTGCATCAGCGTTTTCAGCTCGCCGGCGATCTCCGCCAGCTGCCCCACCGCCGCCTGCCGATGCGCCTGGGGCCCTTCGCGCATCAGCACCGCCAGCGATTCCAGCGAGCTCAGCGTCAGCAGCTGGGTGCTGCGCAGCGTGCGGGCGTTCAACATGATGAAGTGCGTTTCACGCGAGGCCCAGTAGGCGTCGGCCATCAGCTCCAGCGTGCACACCAGATTGCGGCTGAGGGTTTGCACCGCCTCGAACACCGCTTTGGGGATGCGGGTTTCCTTGCTGGCGGGCACGATCAGGCTGCGCAGCTTCACCACCTGATTCAGCAGGTCCTTGAGCTGCGGCTCCAGCCGCGGCCGCTCAATGACGTTCGGTGAAAAATATGCGCCGTAGAGGCGGGCGGCGGTTTGCAGGCAGTCCGCCATCTGCATGCGCCACAGAATATAGGCGCGCTGTGGGTAGATGCTGGTGAACAGCAGCGCCAGCAGCGAGCCGAAGATCACGTCGCCGCTGCGCCACAGCGCGGTATGCATGTCGCCGGCGCCAGCGCCGCACACCACCGCCAGCGTGATCCCCACCAGCAGCGCCATATACGGCCGTTTGCCCAGCGTCAGGTAGCCGCAGACGAACATCACCACGCCGCACCAAGCCAGCATCAGCGGCAGCGAATAGAGTTCCAGATACAGGGCGATCAGGCCGGACGCGGCGCCGAACACCGTGCCGGCAATGCGTTGCAGCGCCCGCTGCAGCACGTTGCCCCAAAACGAGATCGGCCCCATCACCACCACCAGGGTGATCAGCGGCCAGGTGCCTTCGGGCACCGCCAGCAGGCGGATCAGCAGAAAGGTCAGGATAAACGCCAGCCCAATGCGCACGCCGTGGACGATGCGATAGTGGCGGTAGGTCAGCAATTCAAGGGAAGAGATTTTTCGATCGAGGCGCACGATGCCTCCGATAAAGACCAGCCAGGCCGCTATTTTAGCGGAGGAAGCCCGGCAAGGAAAAGGCGAATGAGGCGTCCCCCATTCGCGATCAGGCTCAGGCGACGTACTTGTCGACCAGCGCGCGCAGAACGGCGGCGGTTTCGACATCCATCACGCCATCATACTTCTGCTGGCGGAAATGCAGTTGGAACGCGCGCACCAGCTGGCGATAGCCTTCTGCGGTATTGGCCGCCGAGGTGTCGTAGCCGTATTGGGCGAACAGCTTCAGCAGCTCGGCCTGCGCCGGCAGCCCCTGGCGGCAGTATTCCTGCTGGCGCTGCTGCTTGGTCGCCTCGTCATACCAGGCACCGACGCCGGCCTGATACAGCTGCTGCCACGGGAACTGCGGGCCCGGATCGCTCTTGCGGCCCGGGGCGATGTCGGAGTGCGCCACCACGTTCACCGGCGAGATGTCCGGGTAACGCTGCAGGATGTTTTGCGCCAGCTGGGTGACCGCCTCGATCTGCTGCGGGTTAAACGGCGGGAAGGTGATGTTTTCACCGTCGCCGCTCGCCAGGTTGACGATCTCGATGCCGATCGAGGTGTCGTTGATATTGCTGCGGGTGCCCCACTGGCTGGTGCCGGCATGCCAGGCGCGCTCGTTCTCGTCCACCAGGTTGAAAATGCGCACGCCGCTGAAGCCGGCAGCCTGATAGGTGGCCTCGGCCGGATCCGGCACCAGATAGTGCGCGCTGACCGATTTTCCGGTCAACGACTTCACCGAGTCGGCAAAGTTTTGCGCCGTGTAGTGCAGCACCAGAAAGCGCACGCGGTGGCCGAAGCTGGCGACCGATCGGTAGCTATTGTAATCAATCTTGTACATCGTAAAGTCCCTCTCTCGTTTGATTTCACTGAGCGGCCTCTCATCATGACAGGCCACTCCGCACAGGTGAACCTTTGGCCCACCCTTTTTGTTTTAGCTAATTGCTAAATTATGCGCAAGTGTTTTTTAGCAAAACCGTTATTTACCTTTTTGCTAAAGAGTGCGATCATCGAACAATGGAAACTAAAGAAATCAGGCGCAACAATCTGCGCGAATTGATGGCCCGCTACGCCCGGCAAGGCGTCAACCAGAATGAGTTCGCCACGCTGGTTGAGTCTTCCGCGCCGACGCTGAGCCAAATCATCGGGGAAAAATCCTCCCGCAATCTTGGCGACAATCTGGCCAGGCGGATCGAGGCCAGGCTGAATTTGCCCAAGGGCTGGTTCGACGTGTTTCACGAAAAGCAGCTGGTGCGCCCGTTTGACAACGTGGCGGCGGAGTCGGACTTCCAGCCCGCCCGTTTGAAACCGGTGGTATGGGAAGATACCGAACAGGACAAGGAAGAGTTTGTGGAGATCCCGCTGCTGGATATTGATTTTTCCGCCGGCGACGGCTGCTACGAAATCGTCGATCGCGAGGAGTTTTCGCTGATCTTCCGCCGTTACTACCTGCACAAGATGGGGGTGGCGGTCAACGCCGCGCGTATTATTCGCATCTCCGGCTCCAGCATGGAGCCGCGCCTGCAGGACGGCGACGTGGTCGGCATCAACACCGACGACACGCGCATCCGGGAAGGCAAGACCTACGCCATCCGCCACGGCAATTTGCTGCGGGTGAAGGTGCTGATCGAGCAGCCGGACGGCGGCGTCATCATCCGCTCCCTCAACCGGGAAGAGTACCAGGACGAACACCTCAGCTATCAGCAGCGCAAAGAGCAACTGGTGGTGCTCGGCCGCGTCTTCTGGTCCTCTTCGTCCTGGTAGCGGAACAACCTCGGGCGCCCGCTGCGCCCGGCGGTTATTTGAAGTCCACCACCATCTGCTGCTGGATAGACAGCCCGCGGGTCGACTGTACGCAGCCGGCGATGTAGTCGGTGAAGCGCGGCGGCTTCGGCATGCCCAGCTTGAGGATCTTCTCGTTGCTGAAGCGCACGTTGAGCATGGCGAACGATCCGTACAGGCGCATCGCTTTCAGCATCAGCCGCTCGTTGCACGGGCCGAAAATGTCTTTCAGCTGGCGGCGCATTTTCACCAGCGCGTCATACGTCACCTGCGCATACTCATCGCCCACCGGCGCTTTTTCCAGCGCGGCCGCCATGGCGTTGTCGATTTCGGCAAAGCTGACGCTGCTCTCCACGCCGGCGGAGATGTGATACACGTCGTTCTCCAGCGTTTCGCTGTTCATCAGCATCACCAGCGCATCCGCGCAGTAGTCCGCCGGGATCACGTCGATATTGTCCTGCAGCGAGCACATGAATTTGCGCAGCATCAGCGCCATGCCGAACACCCAGAAAATGCTGCTGGAAGGCTGGCAGCCCAGGCGGGTGTGCCCCACCACGATCGACGGACGAGCGATGGTCAGCGGCATTTGCGGGCAGCGTTGGCGCATCAGCTGTTCGATGGTGGATTTGGAACGCGTATATTCCACCAGGTGCTCGGCGTCTTCCTCAAACTCGCCGCTCTCCGCCACCAGCGAACCCGGCTCCGGCGAACAAGACATGGCGGTACCGACGTGCAGGAAACGTTTTAATCCCGGCACCTGCGCCATTCTTTCGGCAAAGGCCAGAGTGCCTTCTACGTTTACCTTCCAAATGAGCGGGTTATTACCAAATGAAGCAACGGCCGCACAGTTAATAACGTGCGTGACATTGTTAATACGTGCGTCAGTTAAAAAGTCGGCCGGCTCGGAAAAGTCGCCCAACAATATATTTTCTATCGTAATTTTAGACAGCAGGTTCGCATCGATATTAAACTTTTCCATATTCGTGCGAATACGGGCCAGCCCTTGCTGCGCATCATCGGCGCGCACCAGCAAAAGATAATTAATAGACTGATTTTCAATCAATAATTTTTCGAGAACTGCACCACCGAGAAAGCCGGTAGCGCCGGTCAACAGTAGCGTTTTCATAATTGTCACCCACATTGGCATTGAATGTGGAAGATTGTATCTGCGGATAATTAAACAAATATTAAATAGAATTACGGCGCCCCTACTCAATTTTCTTAATATTATCTTAAGGAATCTTTTGAAACATCCATCATGGATTTCGTAACAAAAGAGTCGGGCACGCATTGCGATTAATCCCTACTGTTTAAATACCATTGATGTAGCCCCTGATTTAATTTAACGGTCAATGTTATTTCTCTTCTCGTCCGTGGAGGACTTATGACCTATAACCAAAAAGCCTGGTTGGGGGTTTTGCTGCTGTGCACCCTGTTTTGGGTGGCGGTCATCGGCGGCGCCTGTTCGCTGTATAACCGGGCGGATCGCCTCAATGCACACCAGCCGCAGAGCGAGTTCGCCGCGCGCCACAGCCTGGCCCCCTGCTCGCAGCAAGGCGCCCAGGCGTCCACCGCCCCCCGGAATGGGTAGGGACAAGACCCGCTAACGATCCTATTATGCCCTAAGGTTAACAGGGAGATAACGATGGCTCGAAAGCTGGATAGCTTACCGCAGGCACAACGCGAAAAAATAGAAACCGATTTGCTGGCCATCAGCGTGATCTACAACGAGCGCTACGGCATCGCCTCGACCCAGGCGGAAACGGAACAACAGATCCCCGACCACCTGCTCCCCTACTTTCATCAACGGCTGGATTATTATCGCCGTGCGTAATTGCGCGCATTTCGCTAACCGCCGCTTGGCATCGCTCCCCACGCCGTTACAATAGGGGCATCTTGTATCCGCCACTGAAGAGACGCGATTTTGAGCAGCAAGGCAACGGCCACATTTTATATTCACGATTACAAAACAATTAATTTAATCTGCTGATATTATTGATTTTTTATTTTAAAAAAATTCATGTGGTACGCAATTTTGTACGCATCATTTTCTTCAATTCACCTCACGAAACCGGTTATTGCTTGACGTACACGAGTTCATCGAACAACATTACTGTATATGCATACAGTCATTCGAAGGTGCCAATGTTCGTAGAGCTGATTTTTGACCAACGTAATGTTAAAGGTTTGCCTGACGCGGCAGAGATAATCAAAGCAGAACTGACAAGGCGGGTACATCGGGTGTTCCCTGATGCAGAGGTGAAAGTAAAGCCGATGCAAACGAACGGACTCATTAGCGACGCTAACAAAAGCGACAGAGAAAAGTTAAATCGGCTTCTTGAAGATATGTTTGAAGAGTCAGAACAATGGCTGATGAGTGACATCTATGGGTAGCATTACCCTCGCCGGGCGACAGATTTTCGTTCTCAATGAGAATGACAGATACCCAGAGCCACAGCAGAACAGCCCACCTTTTTTCGCAATCCGCGAAGATGAAGAAGGCCAGCACTGGCTTTATGTGTGGCATAAAGGGCGCTGGCCGCTCGTCTCAGAAACGCCATTCGAGAACCAGGGCAAAGCCGTTGATGCGGCGCTCGCCTTCGACTTTGCCACGCTGTACAAATAGCCGGGTTCCCCCGGCTACAATGGTTGCTTAGATCGCATTCCAGCCATTCGCCGCAGCGATTTCTTGCATTCGCTTGTACATCAAATCGAATTCTGCGGCAGTTAGAGCGCGGTTGTAGACAGCATATGCGCCCATGATCGTGGTGCTGCTTTGAGTTAACCGGCTACCCATATTACCCACACGGATCGTATCCTTGCCTCGCAAATCACGAATCATAGTTAGATCCGCGTTGCGACGGTTCAGGGTGATGCCAACTGTCTTATCGATGATGTACCGACGTTTACTCGCAGTCTCCCCAGAGCCAAAATCCCCATTCCCGTCATAAATAGCGGCAAGGAATCGCCATGTTGCCGTATCCTCCGTCGCTGGCGGCGGGCTAGTGCCATTTGAAATGGAGACGTTATCAGATATAACTGTCGCTCCTGTCGGCGTGCCATCATAAACAGATGCGACAGCTGTGCGGTAGCCATTCTGCTCCATGATCAGTCCAGAGCCTGCGACAGTAACACCGGCTGCCGATGTGGTCTGGAATGTACCGATTAGATTGCAGGCGCTAAGCCCTGTAGGAGTCCAAATTTTATTTACACTAATATATGTGAAATTCTCCGTTTCATTAATATTAAGGTCGAGATAGCCAAACCTTCCCAATTTTGAGGATTTCGCATCTATGCGGATTGGGTTTCCGACAATTGTTGGCTGCACGCCACCTTCTACCAAGTTAATGCCCAGCATATCGCCGCCAAGGCCAAATGACACCAAACCCTCGCTAACAGGAACATCTATGGAAACTCCGGTAGAAAAAATAGAATCACCCATAACTAAATCAATAGCCATGTATTAGACCTCGCTACATTCAATTGTTTGGATAGCTGCAAATGTCGCCAGCGAATAATTTTTATTTACCAACTCTGGGATATTCTCTTGCGGATATTGGTTAGGCATCCCATACTCCCACTTGTTGTAAGCAACTTCACTCCCACTATCGCATATATTGTGCGTTCCGCCATGAGCGCTATCACCTAAAGTCACGGTAACTTTTCCAGTTAACTTTCTGGAGCACAAAATCTTAATTACCGTTGGCGAAACAGCGGTAACCGTCAAGTTATCAGAGCTAAGTGCACCTGATGAATCAGCGACAGAGATTCCCTTATCTGAATGCTCAACATAGTTCCACCCGCTGAATACTTTGTTGAACTTCAGCGGGCTGATATGAGGTGTCATACCAAGATAAATAGCATCATCATGATATACACCCTTCTCACACTTAAATGGATATGAGCCATATCCCGACATGTGACGGAATGCATCCCGAGCAAACATAGCGCCAATAATTCGATATGAGTTAGCCGATAAATGCGCGCCTGGATTCGATAATCCCTGATACGATCCGACCAGCACGACATTATCATTTTTTAGCGCCAATTCTATTTGCGCGGAAGGTACACCCATCCCGCGAACATAGTTATTCCCGAGTTGATTAAGCATAAACAGCGGCTTTCGGGCTTGCCCGCTTTTATCCATACATGACGCAATCAGAGTATCATGCATTGACTGCAAGCGAGGATAATAGAATTCAAACGACTGACCATTATCATTCTCACCCTGCATGTAGATAATGCCGCCAATTTCCCAATCGTAGCCAGCAGCAGCTGCGGCTTCTGCAATGCCATCCAGGGCGGTCTCCACACGGTTGTATATCTCTGGTGTCGCGCCCTTCTTCAGTTGTTCGATGGTTCGGCCGGAAACGCCGCAGCAGGCGACGCCGATGATAAAGTCCTCATCATTTTCCACACCCATGCTTTGGTTGTGATAGGCCTTCAAATTATTGGCAAAGGACGAAGAAATAGTCTCTCCATATCCGCCAGACGTGTTGGCCACGATGTTTCCTGCGTTATCCTGCATGACCTCAACCAGCGGCCTAAAGATATTTGCACCACCAAGCGGCGCATATTCATAAGTTGTATTGGTGGAGAACTTCATACCGCGCGGCGAATCGCCAAGCATCACATTACCTAACGATTGAGTAAGTGATAAGGCGACGCCGCTTTGCGCACCTACTGAGAACGATTGGCCGTAGACAATCCAAAACTGCACTTTCTTCTTGGTTTTATTTGGATTACCCAGCGCCGGAACGTTATTAAAAATTCTGCGACCAAAATTGGTTTTTGCCGAATCCGCAAATGACTGTACCAGAGATATAATAGAATCCTCAGACATTTTTCTTGCGGATGAACTTCCGTCATACCCTGCAATTTTCGCATGCAGCACGCAGTTTTTATCAACACGAAGCCCCACCACGCCACGGCTATCACGAAGTGCAAGAATATCGCCACCGGTTCCAATCGATATTTTTATGCTCCCGTAACTTAAATTTGTTGCAGAGTTCAATATCGCACTGATTTTCGGGAGGTAAAGGTTACCGGCTTTCGCTTTAAGAAGGGTAAGACCAAGCCTATCTTTTATCTTAAAACTACCATCATCGCTTTTAACTACAGAGAAATCTTTATTTTTAATGACATTGTCTGATACTTCTGTGTTTTCAGAGAAAAATCCATTTCTACTAAATTCAACTAATTTGCTGACAAAACCAACCCCGCCGTCATTATCTGCAGACCAATATGCGGCAACCATACCCAGCTTATCACGCCACCGCATGAATGGTTTTCCTGCGGATTTTTTTATTATATCAGTTATTGCTTTACCTGGAGCATCAGCTATGGCTATAGCTTGACCATTAGTTTTTCGGTAATAAATGAATGAAGCATCGGCCCCCACTCCCTGGGCAACTCGGAATGATTTTCCTTCTGATGTTCCCGCTAATCCTGCAATCGTGCCGTCTGGGTCATCTTCTGTAATATAGTAGGTATTGGCGTCTGCGATGTTCTGGGCATTTTCAGCATAAGTTTTTGCTCTATCAGCGTCTGATTTTGCACTTTCCGAAGCCCCTTTAGCCTCTTCTGAGCTAACCACTGCTTGCTCTTTGTTTTCGCCAGATATAACCGCATATTCTTTCGCAGATATGCTGGCCTCTTTTGCCTGGTCTTTTGCTTCTACAGCTGTCGTTGCCGCCCCTATTGCTTCAGAGCTGTTACTGGACGTAATCCCGTACCAGCGCTTCATCTCTGCGTAGACTGTAGGATCAGCAAGAACAGGGTCAGCAAAGCGGACGTAATCATTAAGTGAGCCTGGCGGGCTATTCGCCTCAAGCTCCATGTCTCCTATCACGGTTGTCCGGTTTGCTTCCGGGTAAAGCACGGTGACACGGTAGTAGCCAGGTACAAGCTCAAATGAATATTCACCATAAGGCCCGGTTTCTTGGCTTACATGCAACTCACGAAACGTATCAGCCGTTGTTCGTTTTGCTAAAATTATTATCTTTGCCCCAGGAACGGCGATGCCTTCCGGGTTGCGAAATTTCCCGGCTAGTTTTATCATGCTAAAACACCTATTTTAATGAATGACAGATAACAGGGTAATTGAGTGAAAGACAGATTGTTTTACTTGGACATGGCTAGAGCACTTTCAATTATTACTGTGTTCCTTGCACATATTTATTCGGAACAGCTTCCAGAATCATACATATCTAAAATGCTTTTCCTATTTTCTCCATCTGTACCAATGGCTTTACTTGCTATTGTGAGTGCCGTGCTAATTACTCCTTCAGTTTTAAAAAGCGCTGGTGATTACTTGAGCAGGCGGTTTGTGAGAATATATATACCTTTACTTATTTGTCTGGGTATCACTTTTGCAATTAGTAGAATCAACAACCCTTGGGGATATGATTCAACTCATATACTACTACACTCCTTAGGGCTGAGTTTGTTCTTTGAGTTATTCAACGTGCAAAATAATGCAGGTATAGGCTATGGATTGTGGTTTATCACGGCCATACTTATCATGTATGTCACCATTCCAATGCAAGTCACGTTATTTAAAAACAAACACTCATGGCTTTACCTCCTGATACTTATAGCATTATCAACTTTGCTTGGCCTGGGTTTCAACACCCTGGCTGACTTCCCTTCTGTTTTTTCTGGTTTTTTCATAGGCGTTTATCTAACAGTTAACAACTCGTATGAAAAAGCATTAAACATTAAGTCATCATATTTGTTGATACTATTGATTATCGGAATTGCCATCAACTACTCACCAATAAATATTCATGGAAAATGGATAAAGGATTTAACATCTGGAGTAATTGCATTAATGATGCTGGCTTTATTTTATAAAATGCAAAAACTCACCCCTTATTACATTGCAAAATCAATTACATTTTTTAGCCTTATAAGCTATGAATTCTATATGTTGCACTTTTCTTTTATCAATGAACCATTAAAAAGAATACTCGGAATTACTGGAATAACAAATCAGCTAGCTGTGTCACTTGCCATTTTAATCCCTCTGTCTTTTATTACTCACAAGTTCGGTATGATACTGATTAATAAAACAAGATCTAAAACACACAACTCGAATTGAACTACAGCATATTGAAATTTAGCCCCCAAAAGGGCTAAATTTAATTAGGCAATTCAGGCCATGTGATTTCCGGAGCGTCCGATGGATTTACACGATTTAAAATAACGCTATAGCGCTCCCAATCTTCTAACTGTACTTTTTCAGTTTCAGTCGCCATGCTTAACCTTACAGCTCTTTCTAGCAGAGAGATCCTTTCTCCTGCATCGGCCATTAATTGATTCTTCTTTATAGTTGCAATCTGAACGGATGTATTTTTATCAGGTGGGGTTTGACTTACCCAGGCCGGCCCACCACTTTCAGAACCTAGCATCATCCCGACAGGAGGCACAGCAATATATTTCTCATAATCGGCATGAGATATCTCTATGGCATCATCAGGCCAACTGTTATTAACCTCGTACCGTTCTTTTGATATAACAGAAGTTGGATAAAAACCCATTGTCTTTTCACTGAAAAATATCATTATTATGCTCCTACTGCCATCCAATAACATTGCGTTTCGCTTGAGCGCATTACTAGATCGAAACTTGTTTTTGTGACATTTTGAACGATGATGTTTTGAGATGACACTCCCATCTGTGCAGTTTGCGTTACTAGAACAGAAACACATCCAAGCGGAAATGCTATAGGAAATGTCACAGTCATAACGTCAGCCGTTCTGTATACTGTCCCACCCTGCATTATTCTATTTGTGCGGTTATTTACGTCAGCCCAATACCATGACTCCAGAGTAAAACTTGATTGTGCTGGCGGTTGATTATATTGATTATAGCAGTTGTCATTCGCCCATTTCTTCGCATTGTTTTCTGCCGAATTGGCTTTTTCTTGCGCGATGTTCGCAGCCTGTTGCTGAGTTTCTCCTTTACTGTAAACATCAAGATTGAACCTTGAGTCACCTTTATTCGACAAGTCAGATAAGTTGTTTGCCTTTATTAAAAACCGACTATCACCCTCGCCTTTACTGTACACATCAATATTCTTTCTAGCTTCTGACTTATTTATCAAATCAGAGAGGTTACTTTGTTTAAGCAAATAATTAGCACCACTTTCTGACAACAGTTTTTTAATTGCCAAATAAAGTTGATTGTGTTTGCTTTTATCTAGGAGCATGCCCGCACCCTCAATAGCATTTGCTATTTCTTCCTGCACGGCATCCCACATGTCGCTGTTTAATTCTGTCGCACGTCGTCCTGTCGTGCGATCCCCATTAGTAAAACCATTTTTCCCCTGCCCAAATTTATCTACTTGGGCAGTAGGTGTGTCAATGCGATGCATTTTATTCTCCGTCAGACTCAGGATAAGAAAAAATAACAACAGTGTGAGATGGAGCTAACTTTTCAATCACACATTCCGCGACGGTGTCACCCCACGTTCTAATTGCAGAATTACAACTACTGGTGCATGTCTGCCAGGCAATGCTGGAATCTGCTGGAATAGTCACCCGCCAGTAATAGCGCCATTTATCGCCCCACTCGGGATTAGGGCTTTCATTAAGGTTTTGGTACTGCTCTATAGTTACTGATGAATATCCTAACGCATCGAGCTGGTTCCGATAGAATTGCTCATTGATACCACCAGCAACGTTAATTTTCGCATCCAACCGCTGCTGGCGCTGCAATAATGTTTGTGTTCCCGGTGGTGAGCAAGAGTCTGGAAGACCACATAGCCGCTCATAGCGGTCAATTAGCTCCACTGTTTGAGCCGGGTTAATCTCCTGCATCAGGTCATCACCGCGTTTATGTACTGATGCAAGAGATGGGGCAAGCCCTCTTAATAATGCGTTATCACCTTCCCATGCAGGGCCTAAAGGAAGCAAATTATAAAGCAGGTTCGTATAGTCGTCTTCCAGTGCCATAACACCTCCTTAATAGCTTGCCCAGGTGATTGCGCCCAGCACCGGCAATTCTGTGTTACCCAACACAATGTTTTCAGTTGGTGAAACAAGTCGATGAGCATACTCTCCTGCAGCAATACTAATAGCCTCGCTTATTCGGGATAAATGGAGTGTCCCGGAAGGAATGCCATCACGAAGGAAAAGCGAGTTCAGTTCAGCTGTTACCGCTGCCCGCGTCTCAGGATTATCATTCGCTAGGGCGATCGTCATGGGTATGATTTTCTCCGTAGCGGAAAAGGTGAAAAGACCTGCGCCCGCGACAGGGGCCAATGGTAAGATGTGTTGCCTTGTGGCTTCGACAACCTGTGGCGATGGGGCCGGATGTATAGGATCATTAGTTGCCAACATCACGCCAACAGTTCCGACTCCCAGATAATGCCTAAACGTCCAGGCGCGACTTACACCAGGCACTTCTTTTGCCCAGATGACATAATCATGATCTGCACCACCCTGAGGCGTGTAAAACCATCTCTCCATAATTCGAGCGCGCCAAGTCTCCAGCGGTTCGACATCCTCTCCTCCAGATATGGAGTCGGCGTAGCCAGCGGAAGGCAAATTAGTTATGGGAGCCTCCAGCCGGATAATGACGCCATCGTCTGCATTACCTATGCCGCCTGCCACGTCGGCCAAAACCGGAGCACGCAACAATCCTCCGCCTGATTTTGTCGTTGTTGTCACGGTGTAGGATTGCTGATCATCACGTAGCAATTTTGTACCGGTGGCTATTTCAACGTCATCGGGAACCCCTTCCCACCGAACATACCCACTTGCGCGGGTTTCAGATTTGCGCGGGCAGCGTTTTATAGCTCCATGACGTACAAGCCATTCAGCATCTGCCAGATCAGGCAACATGTTACGCGCCAGGTAATCGATATAACCGTAAACAGTGTGTACCGCCGCCGCTTGAACCCGCGCATAAACCTCAGCGTCAAGCCGACGCAAAAGCACATCATCTTCAAACCGCGTCAGTAAATCGCTGCGAATGTTCGCTATCAACTGCGGCAACGTGGGCCTGCTGAAATTACTGTCAGCCATTGAGAGCACTCCAAAAATCATCAAAAGTTATGTTATGGCGTGTGCCATCACGCTGCCAGATAGTCACCCCAATGCTCAGCACCTCGATGCCGGTTCGCTGCGCCTCGATATCAACACGAGCTGCAACACCATCTTCGGTCAACCATTGCAGGGCTTGAGAAACGTATTCCCGTGCTTTAATTGGCGTTCTATTGGTAAGCGTGGTACGTCGCAACAAATACAAACGTGAGCCTATGCGATCGTTTTGCACCGTCGGCCAGGTATCCCCCCACCATCCCATCGGGTTTTCAACGTTGTCATCCGGCTCAGCGCGTCGCCATGTAAACAGAGAAATCACAACCGCTCGGGTCAACTTATCGAGCGAAGCATTGGCCTGACGCGGAACACCATTAACAATTAGGATCACGTGTTCATCTCCTGATTGGGTTTCCCGGTTTTACCGCCGTGAGTATCGTTATGATCGTGAACGTTATATTGTTCACGCACTTTGCTCACAGTACTGGTCTTATCGCTTATTTCCCCGTTGGGGACTTCAAGAAGCGGGGTGTTGAAGGTGGCTTTTTGTTTCGCATTCACAACAAAATGCGCTGTGCTCACTTCTATGCGGTTCCCTCGACGCAGTACGACGCTGTCCCCCTCATCCGAATAGAGCGCCACTTCACCACCCTCTAAGCCTTTGAGGCGGTATCGCCGATCTGAAACCGTCAGAATCACGCCATGAGAACGATCACCGCCGACAAACATTGCTATGGCTTCAGCACCGGCATGAGCAGCAGAAGTGAAACCATAAGGTTCAAGATGTTCAACGCTATTCTTTGGCTCATTGGCAACAACAGCGATATCGATCATTTGGCATTTCTGTGCTGTATCGATGCCACGCACTACCGCCCTTGCAAGTAGATTCGACAGTCCACGGTAAAGGAGGTCTTTCATGTTCATTAGAAATCGTCCTCCACGGCCTTCTTGCGCTTCGGCCTTTTGCCTGGTTTATTCGGCTCGGGGAGATATGCGTCCTCTGGCCCTACGCGAATCTCGCTGGTTGTGCCATTTTCATCGAGGCTATACGTCACCTCCGCTATCACCATTTCCCGATTGTTGAAACCCAGGATGGGATCAAAAACAATTACGCGTTGATTGGGTTTCCACAAACTGCCATCCCCCTGCCGCCAGCCCTGAACGGTATAAGTGGTTTCCTCAGTGCGAGCGGCGCGTTGTAGCGCTTCAAACTCACATCGCGATTTACAGGTTGCGCCTGTCGCATTGCCGGTTTGCTGAATTGCATAGGGGCGATAACGGGTAATCTGATCGTCTTTTGTTGATGCTCGAATCGCGGAAATGGTGGCCTCACCAAAATCGACATTTCCCCCAGCCCGTTGACCAGAAACCTGATAATCAGAGAAACGATCTCGGATACTCTGTTCGGTGTCACAAAGAAGAATGTTTTCACCAAATACCAATGCAGTAACCGCATGGGTTGAGCCTATCGCACCAATGACAAGCTGCCCTTTCGGATCGTCATAGGCTAGCGCCTGTTGCTGTGCCAACAATTTGGCAAGCACTTCCCTGACGGTTTCACCATGATCAGCCTGTATTCCCTGTAACGGGGCAGTGGGTGCCCCTTCATCTAAAACAGTCACATTAAAAGGCTCGGCAAGCTTCTTAGCGATCTGCGCCAGCGTTCGCCCGCTAAATTGAGTTGGAGCCGCTACACAATCAATCAGATCACATGTTTTGCTTCGACCGGTAATACCGAAGCTGACCGATTGAGCATCGTAGCGAACGGGCATCGCTTCAATCCATCCGGTGATAACCAGGTCATCACCAATCAGCACTTCAACCAGTTCGCCCTTTTTAACCCGTGGTTGCAAAGGAACGCTGCCCGTTTCACCTGGCCACTGGCGCGTAATTTGCACATTAAAATCCCGTGCCAGCCGTTCTATACCTGCCGCGATTTTTACTGACGTCCAGCCTCCCCACTCGCGGCCATTAACGCGCAGTGTTACAAAATTATTCATCTGACTGGAACCCTCAACGGTTTCGCAGGAACAAAGCCGGGATGGCTAATAACATTACGTTGCGTAATATCAGTCTCCCGAGCAGCGTTGTCATACCAACGTGCAGCCAGAACAAGCGCAGGAATAACGGCAATAGGTGTCCGCTGTACTGTTTTTTCTACCTGGCTGAGGCGAGAGGATATATCCCGATTTACATTGGTACGGATTGTTATCAAACGCTGAAACAACTGATCGTCCGTCGTCCGTTGCAACTCCTTTTCTATTGCAACGTTCAGCGATTCACGCACAAACGTCAGTTCGTCATAACCGGCAATTGAAGGTTGTGTAGGTACATCCGTAACATTCCCCAGCGCTGGATGGGCAACCGTTAGCTGATCAGCGCTGGTTGTGTTCTCCGGTGTCCTAGGCTGTGCCAGCGTCGTCACGGTATATGCAGCCTCACTGATCGCCGTCGTCCTGATCGCTGACGCAACATAATTCCGCTGCCTGACTTCCTCTTGTGTCGTCGCACTGTCTGTTTTCCACACGCCGCGCGGGGCTAGGTCGGTTCCCAACGTGACACCGGAGAGCGTCGTAATCATTGTGACCAGATCAGCCGCATCGCCCGACAACCGCTTACCCGAGCGCCACATCCGTTGTAGGGAGTTAACGAAATCCATCCCGCTTGAAGGGGGAGACAGCAATACCGACAAATCCCCCTGCAGAAGTCGAGCCGCAGCGCTGATCCCTTCATCGATCATGTCGAATGTTTTTGTCACATAATCAAACATTTGCGTAGCACTTTCGATTACCCCACCCTGAAGGAAATCCGGCAAACCGTCCATGCCAAAGGCGGAAAAAGCCTCTCCGATGCTGTCATCCAGCGCGGAGCAGGATGAAATAAGCGTTTGTCCAGTAGCCACACCAGAGGTAGGGAATGACAGCTCCCCAGATTCCACAACGTTAAAGCTGACCTGGCACATACGCCCGGCGCTATTGCTGTGGCTAACCCTTACTTCACCATCAATGCAGACAACCATCTCACCATAAAACGGATGTACTAATGTTCCGGGGCCAGGGGTTTCAACTGCCTGAATTAACCGATCGCGAAGCTCAAAATAGTCATCCCCGATCAGGTATGCAGACACATTGAAACGGCGGGTGGCGCGCCCTAAATCCTCTGTGTACGGTTTATCTCGACCTGGGTATTCATGGGTCTGTACACGCCGCCCAAATGTGCCTTCATCTTCTTCAACGTTAAACGGAACGCCCCGGAAAGAGGCCGGTTGCAATCTGTCTATCCAGCTCATAAAAACTCCAGGCATAAAAAAACCCACCGAGGTGGGTTAACGATTAGCGAATGGGCTATAGCCGACATCATATGAAACACCGGGCGACGATCCGGCAACCGGGGCAACTCGCATACCTGGGGGAGCGTTCTCAAATGAAACCTTCAATTCGCCGCTTTGTGGTCGAGGGCTGGCTAACGGTACTTTTGAGTTTTGGCTACCGTCAATATTCAGAAGTTCTTTCAGTCGCGGGATAAATCCGGTATATCCACGTTCAGAATCACCCTGCTTAATTTTATTTGTCAGCAGACTACCTACATCGGTATTTTGCTTGGCTGCTTCCTGGTGAAGATTATCCAACCGTTTCATGATATCGAACAGGACAGCAATCGTGACGGTAATCACGCCCATGTTCGCAATACCCCTCAGATTTCTTGATAACTTCCCTGCCTCAGTATTTGCGCCGCCGATGCCTTTAACCATTGATACCATCCAGGCACCAACGGTAAATGCTGCCACGCCCTTCAACACGGTTTCCCATCCACCGAGTGCTTTCGCAACATCATCAATGTCATGCCAGACCGCTTTTACAATTGGGCCTACGGTATCCCAATTACTCACGATCAGGCCACCGGCGATTACCAGTAAAGAAACTACCTTTCCCAGCGTTGAAAGTTTCATGACAGCCTCCATCATTTTGAAAGCCTTCGTCACCACTCCAACTGTGGTAGCTGTTCCCAATAACGTCGCACCAAATTTGAACACGGATTTAATGGTCTCAGGATTACTCTTCACAAATGAGCGGAACTGTTCGATGAAAGGTGCAAGTTTGTCTAACCCCTTATTGATCGCCGGTAAGAACATATCGCCCATTGTGATACTGACTGCCGCCATCTTATTTTTAAACAGTTGAATATTGTTCGCCGTCGTCGCTGCACGAGCGGCGTATTCCTTCTGCATCGAACCGCCATAGATTTGAGCATCAGCAACTTTATTAAAGTTGGAACGCAGCAGATCAAGGTTAGTCAGCAATGGGGCAATAGCCGCCAGGGACTCTTTACCGAACAGTGAATTCATTACGGCTGCTTGCTTTGCTTTGGGTACTTTTGATAGTGACTCAAGCACCTTGAGCATCGCCCCTTTGGCATCCTTCTGCATGTCTTGCGCCAGTTTGCCGGGATCGATTTTGAGGAAGCTCAGCGCTTTCTTTTGGGAAGATGTCGCCGATTTCCCTGCTGTCAAAGAAAGCATAAAGTTTTTGATCCCCGTGGAGGCAATCTCAGACTCTACCCCCATACCGGCAATCGTTGCCCCCATCGCAGCGATTTCACCCGAAGCAACGCCAGCAACTTCACCCAAAGGCCCGATGCGAGTCACCACCTCAGAAATCTTCGCCGCGCTGGCCGGGCCGGTATTCCCCAGATAGTTGATTTTATCAGCCAACGAAACCACAGCCGGTTGAGTCAACTTAAAGGCTGTTCGCCACGTTGCCATCATTTGACCAGCTTCATCGGCGCTCTGATCAAACGCAACGCCCATTTTTACAGCCGATTCCGCAAACGACGTCAGCTCGTTTTTAGCGATGCCAGCCTGGCCACCGGCGGCAACGATCTGCCCGATGCCTTCCGCTGCCATCGGTAGTCTCGTTGATAGGTTCAACACGTCTTCCGACATCTGCTTAAACTGCTGCGGCGTGTCAAAATCAACCACTTTCTTAACGTCGGCCATCACCGATTCAAACGCTATGGCCTGGTTAATAGGGATTGCAAAGGCAGTAACAATACCCGTCCCAACCGCTGCCGCCGTTGCCATGATACCGGAAAATTCTTTCTGGAATCCCTTCAGGTTCTTGCTCATACCCTTCAGTGGGCCAGAAAGCTGATCGACGGCTGTAATGATTGCCTTTAACTGAAAGCTATCAGCCACGGTTCATCTCCTCTGAAATCCTTACCGCTTCCTCCTCAAGCTCAAGAAACCGGCTCACAGGGAGCCGGCGAAGTTCGAGCGGATTCAGTTTCCAGAAGTGGGCGGTATTGTAGAGTCGCCTTCGGAGTTCGGGAGAGTTCCCGAGTCCGTAAAAAAACTGATGATGGTCATCGTGGCCATGAGGATATCTTTGGGGGCCATCTGCTGAGCAGACGATCGCGGAATACCCGCCAGAACCGGAATGTACGCAAGTGCTGACCGAGTATCCAACCGCATTTCACCTTTGTCGGTATAGGAAAAGGGAATGCCGCACGCTTCGATTTGATCAAAGTCTGGCTCTTGAATCTCCAGCACATGCAACTTTTCGTTATGCGCCATAATGGGTTTGGAAAGTACAAGTTCTTTCATTGATAGAATCCTTCTTCACCGTGAAATTCCAGATCGACGGTGCCTTCTTCCGGGTTGTGGTTTGCTTCGCCATGAAGCCAGGCACTTGCCAGCACATAAACCATGCCGTTCGCCAGCTCCGATGTGATCGTCATGGCTGTTGCCTCAACGATTTTGCTGATAGGGAAACCCTTCGGCACTTTGGCAGTCACTTTCGTGTACGGCGCGCGGTGCGTTTCTTTGAAATCGACGGAGCCATCCAGGCCCACCACGTCATCGCGTACCTTGGTGTTCATGGGTACTTCGATGCCGCCGGTAATAGACAACTGTTGGCCGTCAATTTTGAAATACGTGGTACCTGCGATCTTGCCCATTACGCGGCCTCCTCGTTGTACTGCAGGCGGAACTGGTTAAGCAGCGCGAATACCCGCAATTGGTTGACATAATCAGGCGGGAACAGAACGTCCAGGCGGTTCGGATCGTTGGCGTTACGCTCAACGATTAAATATTTCTCGAACAGCTCTGCATTCTCGACAATGCCTTCCCGCACCATCTGGCGATAAGTCGCGCACAACTCACCGCGAATAACCGCAGGTGTAACGATGGCCTGCCCTGGCCCGAATCGGGTGCCGTCGTTGGCCAACTTGTGACGCCCGTACTTCGACGTAATAACCGACTTCAGGCGGCGCAGAACATAGGCGCTGGTATGCAGTGTTTCGCTGTCCAGGTAGCTGTTGTCCTTCACCCCGTAAGCGTTCTTCTGGTAGGTCGTGATTGCGCGCTGGACGCGTAACACGCCGCCTTCGGTGTAAGCCGTGGCAATCCCATGACTTAACAGTGATTGCTGTTCTGGCAGGATAAAGCGCTTGCCGCTTTTCGGTGGCAATGCGCCGTTCAACTCCCCGGTTTGCGTTGGTCGGGCTGGATCAATGCGGATGAACACCGCATTTCGCGCAGTATGGAGCGCGGTGAGTTCATCCGCCGCCGTTTGGCTTGTTGTTTCGTGACCGGTCACGGTAATGTGCTGGTTGTTCATCGTGCCGCCAAACGTAACCAGCGAACTGAGATCACCGAACTTAACCGAATACACATGACCATAAAGCTGGCGTGCATAGCTCCAGCGGCCGGAGCTATCGTTCATCTCCATAGCCATTGCAGCCAGCGACGCCGCATCGTTGAATGGCAGGCCAATAAAATCAGCCAACTCATCGCCCATAGCTGCAATTGAACCAGACAAATCAGGCGAGCCTGTGCCACTTGCCATTGCCACCAGCGCTGCGGTAATCCCTGCCGGTAATGTTTCCCCACCAGCGGATTCACGATAATTCAGCGCCAGAGGGATATCATTGCCACACAGCCCCTTGTGGCGAGCAGTGATAGTAATCACCCCTGCCGTAGCCGCAGCCGTAACCGGCAGCGCCGTATTGGCGTTGATTGCCGCAGTGATCGACGCTGCCACCGCTGCCGCGTCATCGCCGTTTGTCACAGCGGCCTGCACCTGCACACTGCCGATATACAAAGAAACTGTGCCGGATGCCGTTGCCGTCCCCGTGATCGTTAATGAGCCTTTTGCCGCCGAGCCTGCTGGCTCAGGTACTGCAATCGCCCACAACTCACCAAAGGGATCAACTTTGCGGTACGCCGCAACCATTCTTGCCAACTGACTGCCACGCCCTGCCAATGATCCGGCAAGGTCGCCTGATGACATAGGCGTTAAGGTGTTTGGTTTGATGCTGGAACCGGTAAGGGCATGACCGAACAACAGCGCAGGGCCTTTGGTTTGTGCCGTATTGGCCGCGCTATTGTCCATCTCGGCATAAAACAACGGGACGAGAACATCCGATGGGGTAGAGTTAAAGCTGACCATTATCACCGCCTTCATCTGCTTTTGGGTTTGCTTTGGCTACCTCTTTACCTTGGGTAACCGGCTCAATATCACCGACCGCCAAACGGCGTAACCAGTACTGGCTTTCCTCCACATTTCGGCCAGATACAGGCAATAGGTCGCCTCGGGCAGGGTCTGGAACAGACCGCCCTTTTACGGGTTTCACATGCATGTTTTTTTACTCTTGAAGGTTAATTTCTATGTGATGCTCAATACGGCCATCTGGCCCTTTACCGGGATCAAGATAATCCACGTCCAATGAGACGGTCTTAAAATCATCCATGTCCTGATAGGCTTCGGAAATTGCCGTATCTTCCTCTGTAATTTCGTAAGGGATCGTGAAGTCATAACGGTAATAAAGCCGCGCCCTGTCCATTTCTATCAGCTCGCCACCCGCGTACTGAATAATGTTTTTATCGCTTTCAGGACTCCACCCAAGCAAAGCACGCCACAACATCGCCCGGATATCATGCACGGCGTCATACCCTGCCGCCTGACCACGTTCATCACGGAGATTGCTGAGAACAACCACGACAGAGAATCCTTCTGTGAGGTCTTGCCAGTAATCCGTCTGCGACTTCTGATCGCCAGTAGTATCTTCATTAGGGATGACGTAGGCCGCAGGCATCGCCAACTTGCCCACATCAGGCAGGTTTTTAAACTCTGCCGCGCCAGCAACACGCCCTTCAAACAGGGCCACCCGCCGACGAAGAGCACCGATAACTTTGGTCAGCTTCATTTCTTTCTCCGCTGTGGCCGTAATGATTTTCTCAACTCACGGCTGAGGTAATACCTCGTCCACGCTCTGCGGTTCTCCAACGCCTGCACCATGAAGTTTTGGCGCGGAGCAATTTTCCAACCGCTGCCGCCTGACGCCCCCCGGTGATGTCTTTTCTTACGCTTGGCACCACGGCGCACACCATAGAACAGGAACGCAGGATAAAACGCCCCGTTAATCGGGCGGTTCCCTTGTCCGTTTTTTTGGTTAGGGGCGATTTTCACCATAAACCCTGGGCGGCGTTTTGATGCCCGAGGAACCGTATAGCCGATTGATCGGGACAACTTGCCACTACGAAAGCCTGGCGCTTCACCAGGGGATGACCGCTGCCGCTTTGCAACCAACCGGCGCGCGTCGCGCATGTGAACCTGGCCAATTTTTACAAAGGCGCGGCGGAGCCTAGCGCGGTTAAATACCAGTTCTTCCGGCTGTTCAAAATCGACGTGAAAGGCCGACTTATTGCCAGTGGTTGATTTCGCCATGCGTAACCTCCCCCAGCTCTTCACACTCCAACATCAGGAAGCGCCGCGCTGAGTTCATATCCGTAATACGCCTTATGCGGTAAACCGTTTCGTTATGCGTAATTTCCGCATCAGAGGAAACGCCAGCAGGACGATATCGAATAATGATCCGATGCGTGACAATCTCACCGGCCTGCGCACCTTCATGGTAGGTCGCAGCGCTGACCTGGTTTATTTTCGCCCAGGTCGTGAACAGGTGATCATATTCAGGCTCAACACCGTAATCGCTAACCGGTGCATCCTTCCGAGTGCGAAACTTTACTCGCTCCCTTAGCTCCCCCGCCTGCGGCATCCTGTATGTGCCACTGCTTTCTACAAATCGACGTTTCATAGTGGGATAAACCGATAAGGATCAACCAGCCAGTGATAACTGAGCGGTACCTCTGTCTGCTCAAAATCCGTCACCGCAGAGCGATTCTCATAAAAATGGGAGCAAAGCATTAACATTCCCATCTTGATGTCGGCGGGCAGCACCAGCCCATCAGGATCAGACTCAGGCACCGACTCAGCATAGAGGGTTCTGTTAATCCGGGTTTCTGTTCGTTTTTGTACTGCTGCGCCGAGAAGCTTCAGAAATTCGTCTTCATCATCCATGTCACTGTCAATGCGACATTGCTGCTTAATTTCTTCCAGTTTCAAAAGCATTAAACCTCCCCATGCCCGCAACCCTGCGCTGGATTGCGGGCATAAAAAAACCGCCGAAGCGGTAAACGTTTTTCCGGGTTTTGATTAACCGCCAGCGGCTGGTTTGCCGACCAGCGCCTTGATCGCTGCCGTATCTTCCAGAACGCAGTCAAAGCGGTGGAACGCCAGGAAACCGGTCTGGTCAAATTCGGCATAACGCTCTGTCAGGCGCTTCAGCACCATATAAGTAACCCGGCGCAGGATGAAACGGTCAAAGTCACCACAGAAGATGAACTTTTTGCCCGCGCCAACATCGGCGATGGCCTGATCGATAACGTAAGGTACCTGCAGAACAGTCGCCGGTGCGCCGCCGATAATGGACGGCAACCACAACGGACGCCCCTGGCCATCCTCCATCTCTTCCACCAGCTTCAATGTTGCATCGTTGAACGCCCAGCGGAATTTAGGGCCATTGCGATACGCCGGATCGATACTGTGTTTCAGCGAGTTCATCTCTTTCCAGGTGAACTTGTCAGCGGCGGCGGCGTTTACCGTGCCGGTAACTGAAGCCTCAAGCCCTTTAGGTTGCAGCGGTGAACCTGTGCCAGTGCCTTTGACCAGATAACGCGCTTCACCGCGGCCGATACGCTGAGCGATACGGCTGGCGAGATAGGCTTCCATATCAATACCGCTGTCCTGCAGCAGTTCGTTTGATACGCGGATGATTTTGGACGACAGCTTTTTAGCCCCCAAAGTAGCACCGCCAAATTCGGTGTCCTCTTCAGAAGCCTCTTTGTTTTCGCCCAACAGCTCACCTTCTTCCGTGGTGCCATCCGCTGTAGCCCAGGCGATATCCTGGCCGGTAGACGTGTTGAGGATTTGAGCCACACTGGCGATACCGCCGTAGGCTTTCATGGATTCAACCACCCTGTTGAGGAATTGGGTCGGCACTGTAAAACCGCCTTTATCGTCCGGTGATGTACCCTGCGCGCGCAGCTCACGCAACACTTGGCGCTCTTCCGCGCTCAGTTCTCCCTGGCCGTGGCGCATCCAACGGTCGAATACTTGTGCGCGCTTGTCCGGGTCTTGGCCATCCGGGCCTTTCTTCTGCTTCTTGCGCTCTTCTTCTTCCCGGCCCTCAACGAATGACTGATCCATTGAGCGAAGAGATTCTTCCCGTTCGATCCGTTCGTCGATGGATTGCAGCTCACTTTGAGCATTTTTCCATTCGGTGCGTTGTTCGTCAGTCCAGACGTTTTCGCCAATTTTGTCATGCAGTGCGCGCATGTCGGTGGCGATGGTGTTACGTTTTTGCTTCAGTTCGTGCAATTTAGTTGCAGACATAGTTTTTCCTTACGCGTTGAGCAGAGTCAGCAGGCGCTCGCGCGCCATTCGTTGATTTACGGCGTTGGTGATCGCGCCGCTTTTGCGCGCCTCCTGCCATGCTTCCATAGAGCGGACGGCAGAATCAGCCGCCTGATAGGCCGGGTACGTCACAGGGCTGACGTCATACAGCCGGGAGAATTTGTGGATTTCGCGGATAACGACTCCTTCCTCATCCTCGTACCAGTGATCGCCATCACGAGCGACTTTGAACGCGAAGGAAGATTGATTAATGTCACCGCGTTTCATCGGCGCCAACACCAAATCACGAATGGTCTGTGTGTCCGGTGCGTCGATGTCGTAGTGCAATCCACGTGCATCCACGGAAACTTTTAGCGTTCCCGATGTACTGCGGCCTAAAATGAAATTGGGGTCATGGTTAAACAACCCGCGAACATCATCATTCAGCACGTCGTCAAATGAGCCAGGCTTAATGATTTCGCGAAAGCCCCAGAGTGGTTCGGAGCGAATGTTGAACACAGAGCCATAACCGATAATCCGCGTCGGCTGGTCTTCCTGCTGTTCAGCGCGCACCTCGCCGGTGTAACAGCGCATTTCTCTGTCACTCATCGGTCTTGTCCTCTTTGGTGTCATCGTTGAGTTTGAATTTCGTAGGATTTGCCGCGTTAACACTGACCAGCATTTCATCCAACCCATCAACCGGGTTCATATCCTCGAAAGCTCGAGCCTCATTTCGGCTCATCCAGCCATCGGTGATCGCGTAGTGGTAGAACTGCGCGCGCTCCTGCGGTGTGCCTCGCATCAACCCAGCCAGGTTAAACCGCACATAAAAGCCTGCCGTCCGCTCCCCACGGGTAAACAGGCGTCGGTTCAGCTCCTGCTCCCAGTTAGCCACCCACGGCATGATCGTGTAACGGACAAACTGAATGGCTTGAGAGGTGATATTGCTGAAGGTGGCTTTTTCGAGGTCGTTAATCATGTGCGCTGGCACGTTGAATATTCCGGCTATCATCGATCGGTTCAGCTTCATCATGTCGATAAGCTGAGCATCGACCGGCGACACGGTAAGCGCCTGATAGTCCAATTCAGCAGGGAGTAAAAGCGTTTTGTTTTCCTGGCTTCGTAAAGCCTGCGCCGCTTTCTGCCAAACAGCCTTTAACCGCTTCCACCCTTCATCCCTTATCTCACCCTTAACCGAAACGATACCCGCAGGTCTGGCGTTGCCACTGAAAAATGAACTGGTGTACTTCTGCCCGCTCATCCCCATACCAATCGTTTCGGCATGCTGCATAATTGGGCTAAGGCCCATCTTCTGGTTATTACCCAATGCGCGAATGTGGATCATGTCGTCGGGGCTGACGGCAAAACTCCCCTCCTCGTTGTAAAGGCCGTATGTGTAGCGCCCTCCGGTTTTTAACAACGTGGTTTCCCACGGCATACAGGCTTCCAGCTCAGTTACCTCACCACGCCGGGAACGATGCACACGGGTATAACCGTTACCCCAGCCTAAAACATGGCGTTGCTTCAATTCGCGCCATTTGTAACTGGTCTGCCAGTCGTTTGGCTCGTCGTGAACCAAATAGAAAACAGGATGGTCGCGAGCGGGTGTAACGGTATTTCCATCCTTTCGCATAACGTGAAGCGGCATCTGCGCAACGTTTGAGGCCAGCACATAAATGCAGGAATAAACCGCCGCCAACTTCATTGCCGTTTCAGGGCTGACATATACATCAGAGTTGAAAATACCGTCAGTTTCGGCCATTTCTGCGGTGATCGGGTTTGCCGGATTCTCCAGCGGTTCATTACGGAATAGCGCGTCAAGTATCACGTTTTCCCCCTCCTGGCGGCGATAAGCGCAAATACCAACAGAGCAGCTCCGGCAGACTGTAAAGCGGTTGCCGTGCCAAATTGCAGGTAAATCCCGCCCACCAGCAGGCCGAGGCCAGTCAGCCCGATAGCATCGATAATCAGTGTTTTCATAGGAATACCAGGTCTTCGTCCGGATCGAGAGTCGAGAGGAAATCACGCGGCTCATTCAGCAATGCACGTCCTAATCCCATCATCAGAGAAACAGCACCATCTATTTTGTTGCCATCCCCTTCTTTAATAGGTCGAACAATGTCATCACTGCCAGGTGGGTTTTTACCCACGACGTTTGAAATGCACCACGTCATCAGCGGATTTCCATCATGATGGAATCGCCCGGAAGCTAATGCAGCCTCGATTTCACGCATAGGGTCACTCATGTTCGTGAAGTTTTGCGTAATTGTAATTGGCTCCAAACCTTCATCAGCCAACATGTGAGAAAGGCTGGTTGCGCCATAGGGGTCAATCGGACATGTCGCTATTTTCACGGTTTCCCGCAACTTCAAAATAGTCTCAAAAATGACGCGATAATCTACCTCAGCACCGTCTGTAGGGATCAACACGTTCTGATTTACAAACGATTGATAACGCTCCGCCACATTCTTTAACGCTGGGTCTGTGGAGTACACCGTATCTTCTGGAACCCAGAACATAGGGCTGACACAGTAATAATGGCTCACACCGTTAATATCGCGGCGGAAAACAGGAACTACGGCGTTAAGGTCAAGTTTGGATGCAAGGTCAATCCCCAAATAGCATTCATCATCAGAGAAGTCAGATAGCTTGAGACTTTTATCTGCCGCACCCATCCATTTTTGCAGATTGTAATAAGCAGTTTTAGAACTCACCCACTTATTAAAGTGCTTTGTAAGTATTTTGTTTGTCTGACTTGGCGTAGACATAGCAAGTAATTGCTTGCTTTTTAAATACCCTTCTTTTAGTGAAACGCCATAATTAGGATTGGCCTTTATTAAAGCTTCTGGCTTTGTCCAGTCATCGTCATCATCAATCGTATAAATAATACCGAATATGGACTCATTCTCTCCGCCTTCTCTTATACGCTTGAGAATTTCAACAACCTGCGCCCGTTTTTCGTAACATGGGGACGATATATCAAAACCGGCAGTCGTAATGATTAATGTCATGGGCTGTTCACGTGCGCCCATACCGGTTGTCATTGTCGTGTACAGCGCATCAGTATCATGCTCATGATATTCATCAATGATCGCACATGATGGGGAGTCACCATCGCCGGGGTCGCCAATAACAGGGACGAAAATTGAACCGTCCGGGCGCGTCATCTTTTTTGCCCAAGGCTTGATACTGAATTTATTCCGCATCGCCGGTAGTTTTTTTACCATTGCCAGCGCGGGAGCAAACACTTTCCATGCCTGCTTTTCTGTTGTCGCGCCGCAGTAAACTTCCGCTGCGTACTCACCATCAGCACAGAACATGTAATTACCGACCGCTGCGGCAATTGCGGACTTACCGTTCTTTCGAGGAACCTCGATATAGATTTCAGTGAATCGACGAAAGCCGTTGTCTTTGCGTACCCAGCCAAATGGCACACCTAACGCGAACTTTTGCCACGGTTCAAACTCAATACGCAGTTTCCGACGCGCCCACTCACCACTGGTGTGAGGCATTTTTTGCGAGAACCGGAGAAATCGTTCGGCCTTGTTTTTGTCGAAGCGGTAAGGCCACCGCTGATCTTTAGCGCGCTCCAGGTCATCAAGGTGTCGCTGGCAAGCGAGGATGGTTAACTGACAAGCCAGAATCTTCCCGCCAACAACGTCCCGCGCATATTGGTTCGCTGCATTGACGTTCGGATATGTAGCCATCAATCAAACTCATCAAATTCGTTCCCTTCATCGTCCGGGTCGTTTTTGCCGCTCGTCATTCGAATACGGCTTAGCGGGTCTAACCCAAGGAGTGAACCCAGACGGGCGATTTGCGAAACAGAGTCGTTTCTCACATTAACAGCGGGGTGTTTTTTCTCACCGCCCATTTCGCTTGATACTGTCAGGCCGTCTTTCGCAATAACGTTTTCAGCCTCAACCATCAAATGAAACGCATTGCAGTACGCTAAAAGGATCGGCGCGTCCTCCAGCTCAAAGACTCCGCGCTCAATTAAAATCTTGCTCTGCGTTTTCCAGAGACGAATTGCGATATCCCCCATCAGCTCTGACGGTGGCGCAATCCTTGTTAATTTGCTCTTCCTGCCGACGGGTAAATTGGGTTTACGTCCGGCACCGGAAGAACGCACAACTGCTGACATAAAACCCCCTGATTAATAGGTCAAACCTTCCGGAAAAAAATTCCTTATTTTGGGCGCGTAAAAATTTGACGGGGCGGGCAGTACGGAAGATGAAAGGTTGTAGAGATTTTACCTCCCCCTACCGCCCTGAGAGGCGCTCACGCGCCGTCTTTGCCTCATGACATGGGGTGCATAGGCTTTGGAGGTTGTCGTCGCTATCGCGGCCACCGTGCGCTGTAGGCACTATGTGGTCAACGCATGTTGCTTCTGTTATGACGCCTCTTCTCAAACATTCTTGGCACAAGCCTTTATCACGCTTCAGAATGCGCAGCCGGAGATGCTCCCACTTGCTCCCATATCCGCGCTGATGCCTGCTCTGTCCGGGTTTGTAGTTGCGCCATCCTTCCCCTTGATGCTCGCTGCAATATCCGCTGCGATCTGTCGTGGTGTTTCGGCATCCGCGCTTGCGACATGCCTTAGGTGTTTTCGGTGGCATGCTATCTCCCGGCGCTCTGCGCCCACTTGATTAACGCCTCCATGCGTGAGGCGCATACCTTCATTTCGCCTTGCTTGGCGTGCAGCGCTGTCACTGCATCACCGAACGTTGTACCGGTGAACGGCGCGTCATCGCACTGTTGCAGCAGCACCGCTGGCGGCAGGACGTAAATCATCTGCGTGCTCTGCGGCTTTGGCCTGTCCGCGCAGGATGTTGAGAGCAGCACCAGGCAGAGGCTTGTTGCTACAGCCGCTCGCGTCCAGAGCCTCGCGCAACGCTTTGTTTTCTGCATCAGCCTTCCCTCTCAGTTTCCGCTCTTTTTCCAACTGCGCGGCGCTCGCTTGCCTGTCAGCGTCAGAAGCCTGTTTCATCGCCACCAGAGCCGCGTCTTTGGTGTCCAGCTTTTCTACCAGCGCGCCGTTGTCCCTTTTGGATTTATCCAGGTCATCGCGCAGAGAAAGCGTGTAGAGCACCAGCACAGCGGCCAGCAGCGCCACCAGCAGAGGCCACGCTTTGATGATTACATCCCACCACCAGCGCCAGCTCATAACAGCACCTTGCAAGCACGCTCGAAGCGTTCGCGTCTGTCTTGCAGGCCGTTTGTCCCGCCGTTAATGCGCCGCGTGGTCAACTCAACATCACCAACGTTGCGACCACAGTCGTTAACTTTCCAGTACCAGCCAGCTGAACGCATTCCGTTCAGGTCTTGTTCCAGCAGTTCTGGATGACCAACCAGGTCAAGCTTCAGCGCCGGGCCGCAAGCCATGTAGTTTTTCAGGCCGGTCGTTTGCATAGGCCCGCGTCCGCGATACTTCCAACCATCCCCGCTGGCGCTGTTACCCATTCGTCCGCCGTAGACCAGATTGGCAATAGCTTCCTGCTTGGCTGGCTGCTGAGCTGTACGCCCCAACATCCGGCACTGATAGTCAGTCAACCGCTTGGCTTTCGATTTAGGGCCGAATGTAGCGATCAGGCCATCAACGCTGTAGTTGAATGATTCGACCTTGGCCGTGAAGCCGTTCGACTCATGGCCGATTTGCGCGATAAACATCGCCTGCTCTAACGGCTTGTTGATGCCGAATTCTGCAAACGTTACGAGCAGATGCGGATACCAGCGCGCAGCTAACCCGGCGCTGATACCTGCCGCCCGTTGAAAGTCGTTTTGTGTCATAGGTCTATCTCAAGAAAGGTTTAGCCAGGTGCATGACATTGCCGCGTGCCGCCAGCACCGTGACGCAAAACGCGATATTGATGAATGTCTCCGACCAATCTGCGCAAACGTACTCACCGGTCAGGATGCGGATTGGTACGGACGCCGCCGCGATAATGAGGAAATAAGCCGCCCATGCGGCTAATGGCCGATGAGTGCCACCAGCCCTGCGAAATGTCATCAGACGCAACGCGATAGCCGTGCAGGCCACCGCATTCACAATCAAGATAATTTCACTGGCCATCACCACTACCTCCCCGCAGCCGCTTAAACCACTGCCCCGGATTTTCCGACTGCTTGCTGATGTACATGAAGATGCGAACCGCCACAGCAGCAGCAACTACAGCACCCAGCGGCCTTTCAGCGTGAATAGCATCCGGGGTCAGGTAGTTGATGGCGTCAGTGACGAACCCAGCCGCCAGCGTGCCAATCATGAACGATGCCAGGAACGACGCCAGACGATGCCAGATTGAAAGATCAGCTGCCGACAGGACATAAATCACAGCACCAGCGAAAGCACCGATGATTACGCCCGTATCTGCTCCCGCCACCAGCCCAGCAATAGTGATACCGCCAATCATGTAAGTCCCTGCGGCGGTACTGGTTACCGGTTCGGACATGAGTTATCTCCTGTGTTAGCTCAGCCGATGCCGGGCGTTAGATGCAAAAAGCCCCAGCAGATGCCGAGGCAGTTCAGTTTTCCGGGAATATCTCCCGTTGTGTTTGTTCGAACCGTTCAGACTCCATCTCTACACCAAGACCGATACGGCCCAGCTTGATAGCTGCCTTGATGGTTGAGCCAGAACCCATGAAGAAGTCGGCCACCACGTCACCGGGGCGGCTACTGGCGCTGATGATGTGCTCCATCATTTCGGCGGGCTTTTCACAGGGGTGCTTGCCAGGGTAGAAGGCAACCGGCGGATAGTGCCAAACGTCAGTGTAGGGAACCGCTGCCGTTACCGTGAAAGGGCGGCGGAGCGATCGGTATTCCTGGCACAATTCCAAATATTCGCGGTTCAGCGTCCGGTATTCTCGCACCAGCTCATGATGGGGCCGATTCAATCCACCAGCCTGCTGCCGCTCTTTTGCGATGCGGTCAAATAACGCCTGGAGCGCCTGATACTGCTTTTCGCTTGGCAACTGCCATTGGCTCTCAGAGAACCAGTGGCTGCACATCTGCGTTTTTGTTGCCGCGTTGATTTCCTTCGCTGACACGCCGAGGGATTGCCGGGCCGTTCTGAAATAATCGATCAGCGGTTTAAAGACGTTTTGCTTCAGTTCTCCACACTTCGCGGCGAAGCCGTCTACCTTCGGTTGTAGAGGCCCGGCATAGTGACCGGCGAAAATGATCCGCTCAGTCGATGGGAAGAAAGCCCGTAGCCCTTCTTTGTGCTGTCGCTTCCAAGCCCCCGAGGGTTTAGCCCACACGATATGGCTCAGCACGTCGAAACGTTGACGCACCAGCAGCTCAGTATCGGACGCCAACCGGCTACCGCAGAACATGTAAAGGCTACCGTTCGGTTTCAGCACCCGCCAGAATTCCACCAGCAACGCATCCAGCCAGGCGAGATACTCGGCCTCGTTCTTCCACTGGTTATCCCAATCGCAAGATTTAACCCGGAAATAAGGCGGGTCAGTCGCTATCAGGTCTACGGAGTTGTCCGGCAGGGTTTTGATAAACGCTGTTGTGTCAGCGTTGATAAGACGTGTTTCTGAAATCATAAGCGCCCTTAGTTGATACGCTCGTCCTGCTGTTCGCAGCACGGGCAAAGGTTCGCTTGTGACCATTGACATGAGCACCTGGCGGACGGGGTGTTACCTCACCCTATCCGCCGCCCACTTCACAAACATTAAGGCGAAGCCCCATTACCCCGCTGCCGACACACCCCCTCAGTTGGGACACCGGTTAATGTTGGATGAGGCTTCGCTTTAATTTTTCCATAAAAAAACCCGCTCAAGGCGGGTCATTTTGTTGCATCGCTTGATGGTACAGCTTCGCGAAAGCATACCTGTATTATGCAGTTTCTTTGGCTATTTTCAAGATATTTTTGCATTTTTCTTCATTTTCGATGCAGATAGCCGCACGAACGGCGACGAATACCGCAGAATTGAATATTTCAATGCACCAGCGCACCCGGTCATCCACCTGATCGCGTGTCAGCCAGGGAGCGTAATGATTTTGCATATAGCGCCCCAGCACCGAGACCGTATTGTTCCGGCCCGTGTAGAACAGCTTGCCGATGATGTAGACCGGGTTATCGTGAGTCATCGACGCCAACACCGCTTTTTCCATGAAGTCGCATTCCTCGCCAGCGTCAGCAGCCACCAGCATCGACTCAAGCGAGCGGTGCGGCCATAGAATTGTGGTCGCCTTCTTCAACTGCTCCTCACCGCGATACCCAAGTTTGCGCAGGTCGCCCAGCACCTTCACAATTCGCGCCGCGCTTTCGTCGTCCCACTGCTCAGGCATGATTTGCCCCCATACACCGCTGCCGCCGCTGCACTTCAACTTCCCGTCGGTGTTGCCGCCGTACATATCTCCCCAGGCGTTCAACAGCGAGGTGATCCACAATGTTTGCAGCCGGGTCAGGCGCTGGTACTTACCCAGGTATTTCTTGCGAGGAACACCGGCAACAGTCGCCCAGGCGTTGTGTTTGATTTCTCGTTTCTGTTTTGGGGTCATCATGCTGCCTTCTCCTGCTTCAATGCTTTGCGTTTGGCTTTATACGTGTCGCGGATGCGCTCATAGTCACTGCGGCCCAGCTTGCCGACTTTCGGCGGTGGCCCCATTAACCGGTCAAAACGTGCCTGCCCGATTTTTGCTATCAGGTTAGGGCGGTACTCGCTCAGGTTCGCGGATTTGAAGTTGTTGCAGACCGAGCACTGCTTGTGGCAGTTATCTTCATCAAAGCGCAGCTCCGGATGACTCCCGACGGTGCGGTAATGCCCTGCGTGATATTGGCCTGTGTGGTAGCGCCCACAGCTGATGCATGGCTCGTCGGCGTCGCGCTCGCGGATGTAGGCGTTAAATTCGGTCTGCGCCTGGTTGATGAAGTAGCGCAGCGGCTTAACTGACAGTTTGCGGATTTTCAGCTTGTCCTTACGTTCCCTTTCCTCAAGACGCTTACGCGCGTCACGCTGGTATGCGATAGCGCAGAGCGGGCCACAGACCTTTTGCAGGTACTTCACCGGCGTGAACGTTTCACCGCATTGGGCGCACTTTTTCGCCTTGTACTGCTTCGGCTTAGTTGGTTTTTTCATTGTTTTCCTCGCGGTGGAATACCCACTCGTAGACTTCTGAGCCGTTAAGCAGCAGATCGTTAAAGTCGCCGGATTTCGGCCAGCGCACTGAGACTTGTTGCAGATCGTTCTTTGCCAGCAGATTGGCGCGGGCGCACTCAAATGCCGCAGCGTGGCCGGATGCGTTCTTGTCTGCGTCGGCAAAGATGATCAGGCGTTGCACTCCACGCGGTACGCGGAACTTCTTCATGAAGGTGGTGTTCAGCGTCGCCCAGGTGTTGCATTGCGTGATTTGATGGCAGGACAGCGCGGTTTCGATTCCCTCAGCGATGCCCAGCGTGGTGGACGGCGGGAACATACGGATAGCGACCGAGCTGGCGTGCTCCAGATAGCTATCCTCTTGTAGCTTCATCATCTTTTTCGGCGCACCAGCTACCGTGGCTTTCTTGTCCCCGTCGAGCAGGGTGCGGTGCAGGTAGCACAGCTCGCCTTTATCGTCCGTTGCCAGCGCATAGATCGATTGGTATTCGCCACCCGCCGCGCGTTGCCGGTCGCAGTAGCGCACGTTGTCTTGTGGCAGACTGGTGATGCCGCGCAGCTTCAGGTAACGGTCTGCGCCGGTGCCTTTCAGGCTGGTCAGCGATGCAAACTTGCAGCTCACGCGCTGGCGTTGCGAGGCTATGCCAGATGAAGGGCCACCAGCTTGATAACCCTCTTCCGGCGAGTAGACGCGGCCAATCAGCTTATCGACCTCTGCCGCCAGCGTTTTAAAGTCCTTGCCGGTTGCCCCGGTCAGCAGCGCCCAACCGTCACCCGCGCCGCATGCGCAGATGTAAGAACCGGTGCCGTTCTTGTCGTCGCAACGATATTTGCCCTTGCGGCCACACAGCGGGCATTCACCCTTAAAATGTTTTTTCCCAGTTACCGGGGGGAGGCCGTAAAACTCGAATATTTTCGGCCAATGGCCGATAGCTGCCTGTTTGGTATTCATGCGGCTTTCCCTTCGTTTTGCTTAGATTTTGCGTAGGCGATCTGCGTTGATTTGATGAAGTTGCTCACCACTGGTGTGATGGCCATCGGTGCGTGATACAGCCCTTGCGGCCATACCCCGAATTTTTTGCGGTAGACATGCGAGCACCAGCCGTCACTGACCGGTTTGCCCTGGGCGGCGCGCATGCGTTGGTAGTAGATGATTTGACTCCACCAGGCTTGTTTCACTTCTTTGGTGACAACCTCCTTGGCTTGCTTCACTTTTTTTAGGCTGCGTGACTTATCGGTTTCTACGTCCTCGCCAGCGATCGGCTTGAAGCCGCATTTCGGGCAGATGTAGACGCCCACCGGCTTAACGTAGTGGCATTGGGTGCATTCTTTCGGCAGGCGCTCAGGCTGGTCAGTTTTAACCACGCGCGCGGGCGTTTTCTCCATCCCGTCAGAACTGGCGGGCAGGTAGTCGTATTCGATATCGTCGGGATAGCCGAGCTTATGCACGGTGCCGGTGTGATCGAAGATGAGGCAGTGATCTTTACCAGGCGCAGGTCGCAGGCCACGGCCAAGAATCTGAATCCAACGCATTTCCGATTTGGTCGGACGCGCGAAGATGATGCAGCGGACATCGCTATCAAAACCGGCCACCAGCACGCCGACGTTGATGATGATCTTCGTGATGCCCTGCTCGAAGCGGCGGATCGTCATCTGGCGGTCTTCGTGTGGCGTCGCCGCCGTCATCACTTCAACGGTTACACCCGCTTTGCTAAATTCAACGGTCACGTAATTTGCGTGGGCCACGTTGACGCAAAAACAGATGGTCGGGCGATCTTCCCCGTTCTCCAGCCAGTTCTTAACGATGTCGCCTACTAGCGTGGGGTCGCTCATTACCTCTGCAGATTGCGTTTCGTTGTAGTCGCGGCCATAGCCCGCCTGCTCTGACGTCTTAACGTCGCTTAGGTCTGGGTGAGATGGGGCGTAAAATTCGTATTTGCTCAGGTCACCGATAGCGATCAGCTCTTTCATCGTCGTGGGCTTAATCAGCTTTTGGTAATAAGTACCAATCCACGCGGCGAACGGGCTACCAGACAGGCCGACAACCTTCACATCAGTATTGGTCATCAGGTATTCGATGAATTCCAGAATTTTTTTTCGCTTCAGGTGGGCTTCGTCGATGATCAGCAGATCGATGTTGTCGGGGAAGTCACGGCGGATCAGTGTATCGGCTGATGCGATTTGAATAAGGCGGCTCGGGTCATAGGCCGGATGGTCGCGCCAGATGTAGCCGATTTCCTCGGCTGGCAACCCGTACTCAATAAAACGCGTTGCGGTCTGGTCGAGCAGGACGGTATACGGGGCCACAAACATTATGCGCATGTTGCGGCTGATGAACCCGCTGGCGATCAGCGCCGCGATTGCGGTTTTGCCGAACCCGACCGGGGCGTACATCATGAACGAGGCGTACTGTTTCCACGCCGCGCGCAGCATGTTCAGTGCAACTATCTGTTTTTCGCGTGGCTGGATTGTAAGCGTCATCGTTATCTCCTCGTTTAATCGTCTAGCCGTCTAAATGTCCGTTTGGCGTTTTTAAACACTCGATCCCTTAAAGATCTTCTCTCTGGTAAAGCCCGTTCCTTCCCCCACACCCCAACCCGATCACCCCCCTTTCCCCCCTCTTACCCTTCCCCTCTCCCCCGTTTAAAAAAACACCGACTAAAAAATTCATGCCGCTACCCTGTTTTGCCCCACCAGCGGTGGCGCGGTTGTCATGCCCTGGCCTGCCCGCGAATACCGCTCGACGTACTGCCGCAGGCGCGTATTAGCCGCTTTGCGGCCTGCGTTCTCCTGCCGGTAAGAAACCTCCTCGGCGTCAAACGCTGTGCGGTAAGCCTCCTCGTAGGCGTGCGCAATCTTCCCGCGCTGCCCGTGCGGTAACTTACCGAGCTGGTCTTGAATCCATGCGGCATCCTCGCGGCAATACACCGCAGGCATGGCGGTTCGAACAAACGATGCAGGCTGCATACGCTTACCCTCCGGTTGTGAAATACAGCAGTCCCTACGGCATAGGAGCGCGCCACTTCGCTGTGTGGATTGGGGTGACCTCCGCCGGGCAGAACACGCTATAGAGCAACAGGATGTGCTCCTGGAACGTCGCGATCAGGCGGTAGGTATTGGCGTCCAGCGCTTTACGTTCGGCGGCGTCTATCTCGCCGTCTTCGGTAAATTTGCGGACAAGTTCGGAGTGTTTGCCGATGTACTCGATGGCTTCCATCAGCTTGCCGTTGATGTCGTCTCGATCAACGTCTTCAACTTCTGGCAGACGCACGTTCACGCTGCGCGATTGGCGGGATACAGCGTCGGCAAAGTGGGTATTGCCACCAGCCTGCTGTAAAACCATAAACCAGCCGATCGGGAAAATTTGGTTGCTGTTTGGGCGAAGACGGTTAAACAGCGCGTCTTCCGTAACCCCCAGCCACTGTGCAGCCTCAGCATAGCCACCAGGCAGACCAGTGATAATTTTGCGGGCGACACTGACCACCCATTCAGGCTGTTTTTCTGCCTGCCAGTCCGGCGCTTTTTGCTGTGACACAGTTGTACTCCTCGGGCTGTGGTTACTAAGCCTTGAAAATTGCGTAATACTTTCCCCATCAAATTGATGGGCTTGTTTCACGGTGGTTTGTTGGGGGAAAAACATCATCCAACCCAACAGGCTCGCCAAGCTTGTTAAAAATCGCCACGAAACTGCGGCAAGTTTGTATATCCATGCTCCGTCGACCGGCCTCGTAATGGCCTATTGCACCCGGCGTGCATCCAGCAAGTTGAGCCAGCTCTGACTGCGTAATTCCCAGGCGCTTGCGAATCACTTGTATGTTGTTCATGGTGCCTCCTATTTCGACGAAGTATACATATCGTATTTATTGATCGCAAGTGAAGTATACGAATTGTGTCTCGATAGTGGCTATACAAACCGTATAATTCAGGAATGAATATGAAATGGTATGAAGCAGCCAAGGCCAAAATGAAGGAATCGCGCATTGGCCAAGAGCAACTCGCAGAGCACCTTGGGGTTACCAAAGGTGCCGTCAGTCACTGGCTAAACGGCAGAAGGGAGCCAGGGATCGAAATCATCGCCAACATAATGAATTTTATTGGTTTGAAAGATTTTGTTGTTAACCCTGGCAATTCTCAGCCAGCTTCGCACCACACCGAAACCTCAAACGTTAAATTTGCTGGGCCTTATAAAAAAGGCAGGGAGTATCCGCTGATCAGTTGGGTTCAAGCGGGAGCTTGGGCTGAGGCAATGGAGCCGTATACCGTCGATGAGATCGATGAATGGTTCGAGTCTGATGCAAAAGTTTTCGGTAAGGCGTTCTGGCTACGTGTCGATGGCGACTCTATGACAGCGCCAACAGGGATCAGCATCCCTGAGGGGACATTAGTCCTAATTGATACGGGTCGTGAGGCAGTCAACGGTAGTCTTGTTATAGCCAAGATGGTTGACGCCAATGAAGCCACATTCAAAAAACTCATCATCGACGGCGGGCAAAAATACCTTAAAGGTCTAAACCCTGCATGGCCAATGAAAGAGATCAACGGCGACTGCAAGATTATCGGAGTTGCCATCCAAACCATGATGCGATTGGTTTAACCAAAGCCCGGCGCAATGCTGGGCTTTCTCTTAATTCCTGATTCCCTCCCTCAAAGAAACCCCTCTCCCTCACTCTAGGGCGAATTCTGCACAAATAATTTTTCAATAAAATCACTACGGTACGTATACTTCTGCATTTTATATATACATTTCGTATTGCAAGATAAAAATACAATTCGTATACTCGCCCCATCGACCCGAAACGCCACCAGCAAAACACCGCCGCAAACGTTACGGGAAAGGCAGGAAGCCAACAGGAACACGCTTCGGGTGAGCGACGCAATCACCTACAGACCCCGAGAGGGACCGACCTGTTACGTTCTTTAGGGAAGAAGTGGATTTACCCTGCCGCTGCCAGTGTGGGGCGGTAGGCATAAAACCACTACAGCAGAGGGTTACACGATGCAACTCGAACAAAACGCGAATTGGCAGACCAAAGCGCGCGGTGACAACGACAGCGAATATCAGATTTACCTTGCCTGCGCTGACGACGGTAAAGGCAATGAATTTATGACCGGAAAGCCGCTGAAAACCTATGACGAGTGGCTAGCCAGCTAACACCCACCGCGCCCTACGGGGCGCAATAGCAGGACTATCTATGCGCAAAATTGTTTTGACTAACCGCATTCGCCGCCGAGCACGCCGGGAATTGCGCTCACAGCGTCGCCGAGCATTCAAGGCTTATGGTAATTGCAATAAAGCCAGCCTGCTGAATAGCTACGCCCGCTGGTACTTCTGAAATAAATAGCCCCGGCTGCAGACGCCAATCTTTGCCGGGGCCTGACCAGTAGAACGGAGATTCAACATGATCAACCACAATGCTAACACAATCGTTGTAGACGGTATGCGCGTTGTCCCATCCGTGCAGGCAGTTCGCCTCACCTTCTTTGCCCGTCTGCGCAAAATCCTCTGCCAGAAAGGTCACCCGCTCTAAATCTCTGCTGTGTGTAGTCTTTGGCGGCCGCCGAGCTTCAACCAACCCAAAGGAGGATGAAGATAATGTTCGTAGGCGAGCCGCCCTTTTTCATAGAGAGAAGAATTCAGGCATCCATTTAACCGTGGAGGGCGTCACCCGGCCCGAGTTCTTCTCTGTATGTGACGAGGAGAAATAGTATGTCTGAAAGCAAATGCACTCCCTTTAGCCAGCAGCTGGCTTATATCAACAAAGGCACCTTAGACCAGGAGCTTACCGAAGCGCTGGCCGAGGTTATTAAAATGGTTCGCGAAACCGGCAAGAAAGGCGCTGTTACTTTGACGCTGAATTGCCAGATGTTGAACAGCCGCGACGAAAACACGATGAAAATCACCCCGAACGTCAAGAAATCCATTCCTGAACTGGATCGGGCTGACACCATTATGTTCTCAACCGCCGATGGCGATTTAATGCGTGATGATCCTTCTCAAGTGCAAATGGATTTGCGTGTTATTGACACCTCCCCATCTGTTGCGCCGATTAAGTTGACGCAAAACGGCTAACCAATAATTAAACCCACTTATCCAGAAGGAAATAAAATGGAAATCACCAACAATAACGAGTCTGTAAAACATATTGCCGAGTTGGCAGTAGCAAACAGCTTAATTAAAACCGATGTTCCTTATGCTGTTGTGCCTCGCGGCTATTCTTTGGAGTCGCTGAAAGACTTCATGGTTGATGAGCAGCAGGTAAAGCAGCACGTCGTCGTTATTTCGCCATCCTCTTTCATAGGGTATGTTTCTCGCTTCAAAGATGAGCGCAGTGTTATTTTTGCTGACACTGAAAATACCCGTTTCAGTGCGTTTATTGACTATCACCTGGACAGTAAAACGCCTTTCAAAAACACTCACTCTGTAACGTATGACTGCCCGCTTTCTGATGAATGGAAGGCATTCAGTAAATACGATGCGGAAAAAATGGATCAGGTAACGTTTGCAGAGTTCATCGAGCAGTATATTAAATGTATTGCCCCTGCATCTGACTCTAACCCAACCTCTGGCACTGCCCTTCTGGAAATGGTGCTGGCATTCCAGGAAACTCGTACGTCTGAGTTTAAAGCGGTTACCCGCTTGAACGACGGCACCTATCAGATGGCTTTCAGCAATGAAAAAACCGGCAGTGGCAACACGAAACTGCCTGAGAAGATTTCGCTGGCAATCTCACCGTTCCATAACGGCACCCCATATCAAATTGATGCCCGTATTCGCTACCGTCTACGCGAAGGTAAGCTGATTCTTTGGTATGAACTGATTGACCCGAAAAAAATCATTGAGCATGCCTACAACGAAATCATGGTCGACCTGCAAAACCAACTGCCGGACGTGCCTGTATTCGAAGGCCGTATTTAACCCTCAGTAATGTGCAGTCTTATGCGCCGCCGTGTGTGGCGCATAGTGAAGCATTTTCACCCCCTCAGAATGGAAGATAATTATGGCAACTTTAAGTCAGCGTTATTCTGCAAAAGAAAGCATCGGCTCGGATATCACTACTCGCAAAACGTTTCTGGTTCCACTCAGTGAAATTTATGCTGAAGACGGCTATAACGTACGCGAATTAAATCAGGCGCACGTTGAAGAGTTTAGGGATGCGTTTATTGCGGGGGAATATATACCACCGCTGGCAGTTGAAGTGACTGAGCAAGGCGTGAAGGTTATCGACGGTCACCACCGCTTCCACGGTGCGCTGTTGGCAAGTGAAGCCGGGCATGAGGTGGCGCGTCTTGAGTGTAAGGATTTTGTGGGTACTGAGGCCGATAAAATCGCCTTCATGGTCACCAGTTCGCAGGGTCTGGCACTTACCCCTATCGAACGTGGCGCGGCCTACCAACGGCTGGTAAATCAAGGGTGGACTAACGCGGAGATCGCAAAGAAAGTTAAGCGCTCCGAGTCCGATATCCTCCAGCACCTGCAATTGCAGGAATGCAGTCCGTATATCAAGAGCCTGGTGCGCTCAGGTTCCATTAACTATGCCCTAGCTATTCAAATTAACCGCGAGCATGGCGTATATGCCGACCGTGAAGCCGCGCGCTTAATGAAAAAGGCCAAAGAGTCCGGCAAGAAAAAAATCACTAAGAGCGTCGCCCAGCCACAATTCAACGCCACCCGCGCCCGCCGACTCTGTGAACTGCTCTACGATGCTGCACCAATGGTTCGTGAAGAAGGTGATGTTCTGCTGCTCCTTCCAGGAACCAGAGAAGAAATTAACACCATCCTCAACGAGTACCGGCAGCAGCATCCACAGGAAGCGGAGCACAACGATGAACAAGACGAATAACCCCACGGAGCTGCGCCAGCGGCTCGAAACCACTCTCGACTTCATCAGCCGTTCAGCCCTGGGACATGACACAGGACATTGCGTCCACTTCGCCAACAAAGCAGAGGCAGAGCTGCACTCCGTTATCGATGAGCTGGACGCAGCACTTGCAGCTATCGAAGCTCGGAGGATGGAGAAGTTTGCCGAGCACATGCTTACCCTGGCTAATGACCCAACTTACAGCACGGCAAGCCATCGTAATGATTTACGCGATGCTGGCGCCAAGGCGATGAATTACGCCGCCGAGCTGCGGGAGGCCAAATGAAAGAGCGCCCAGTGATTTTCAACTCAGAAATGGTTCGCGCCATTCTCGACGGTCGCAAGACCCAGACCCGGCGGGTTATGGCTGTGCAGCCAGAATCCAATCAGTTCGGCCTGCTGCGCATTAGCGACTCCACAAAACGCAGCGACATTGGCAAATACCATTGGGCAGAATCAAATGCGACCGGCACGCATCAACGTTCAGCGCTTTTCTCATGCCAATTCGGCCAGGTAGGCGATCGGCTGTGGGTGCGCGAGACGTTCATGGACTTAACCGGCACAGGCATTGAAGCCACTACCGGTAAATTTGAAGGGTTCGCATATCGCGCCGACACCCCGGCTGGAAGTTATGGCGATGAAGTCCGCAAAGAGTATGGGCTGAAGTGGACGCCTTCACTTCACATGCCACGTAAAGCCTGTCGCATCCTGCTGAAAATCACCGCCGTGCGCGTTGAGCGGCTGAACGATATCAGCGACGGTGACGCGATACGCGAGGGCTGCAGCGCCGCCGACATGAAGAGTGGCGATTGTGTAGCTAACGTATTTGCGCGTCTGTGGTCATCCATCTACGGAGTTGATAGCTGGAACGCTAATCCCTGGGTGTGGGTTATCGAGTTTCGTCGTGTGGAGGTGCGTGATGCCAGCAAATGAACTGAAGCAACAAGTCCAATACCCTGGCGACTTTGACAGCCTGGAAATCCGCAAGCTGTTAGATGGCCTTGTATCTGCGCATATCTCTGCCGCTATTGCCGGTGAAAAGATGAATGCCGCCGACCGCAATCGCGACCTGGCAACCATCAAGGAAAGCATCGTGAGTGCCGCACACCTGGTTCGCTCGATTATCGAAGAGCGAGAGGGTGTATGGCTGAACGGGATTAACACTGCCGATGATTTCATCAAGGATTCCCAGCATGGCTAAGCGCGATGACCTCTTTAAGGTTGGCGAAGTGTGGCAGTCCCCTCGCGGGACTCTCTACAAAGTAATGGCTGTTGATGGAAATCAGGCAACTCTTCGCCTCGGTTCGCTTGGCGATGGACGAATCGTGCGTCGCTGGGTTTATCAAAATTACGGATGGAAGTTGTGGGCCGAGGCCCAGGAGCAAGCACAATGAAAAACAATATCGTAATTACAGGTCGTGCAATCGTTGAATTTCGCCGCGTAATCAGCGGTCTCGATAACGCTGAAACAAGAGAAATTATCAACAACCACGATTTGGCAGCTCAACAGGTCGATCTTGAGCATTGCCATACTGTTTTGGAAATCAACGACATTGACATTGAGGTAAATCCGCAATGACTAGTCTGAGCGAACTGAGCAAACCAACAGCGTGCCGGAATAAGCACACGGGAAGAACTTTCAACGCGACCGAAAACACGGAGCCGCAGATTTACGAATCGCTCTACTCGCAAGAGTACGTCTCCGCCCTGCTGGCAGAGCTGGAAGCGAAGAATAAGTGCATAGCAGAGGCGGAGGTCAGAGGTGTAGAGAAACTGGCAGCCGCATTCAAATCATGGGCTAGTGACAAAACGTTCACAGATTTTGAAGCGCAGCGGCATTGGGCTACTGCGAGCCAAGAGGCTTTGTCTTTTGCTGGTGATCTGCGCAATGGGAGCTGTGATGATCGATAAATATCTACTCGAAGATCTGAGCCTGCGCCGTGATGAAAAAGGCGAGCTGGCACGGTGGGTTATTCAACTCCAGGCGGATGTAGACACAGAGCGGCGCAAGTCGGCATCGCTAGAAAGCGTCATTTACGCTCGCGATACGCGCATCGCCGAGCTGGAAGTCATCAGGACAGACGCCGCCCAGGTCTTCAAAGAAATCGGCTACGATCTGGGCTGCAATCCCGACAACGAGTCGATCATGATGGTTATCGATGACCTGAAGAAAGATAACACGTCCCTGAGATACCAACGCGCGGGATTGGCGCGCGAGGCGAACGAACTGGAAGCCCAGGCAAAGGTTTGGGAGTCGGCAGCGACAAAGCATCTGGAGCGAGCAGAAGAGGCAGAAAAGCGGCTGGCTACGCCGGTGCGGTTGCCGAAGCGCTGGGATGTATCAGGACAGGTCAATCCGCCTCGCATCGTAGAGGTGCAGTTTGAGCAGCAGAACAGAACACATGACCAGTGCGACGAAGCTATCCGCGCCGCTGGCTTCACCATTGAGGGGGATGAGCAGTCATGACCACAGCAAGCGAACTTATCAGCCGCGACCTTTTAGAGTGGGACAATCTGCAAAAGCGCTACTGGAATGCTTCTTCTCTGCCGCGCGCTGAGCGATTCAAGCATAACCCAAAGCGCAAACAGTACCGGCGAGACATGGTGTTAATCAGGATTTTGAAACTTAACATCGATGCTACACGTAACCGAATTGCACGGGGGATGCATGACACTAGCGACTGAGACGATCAAACAGTGGCGAAGCGATGCCGAAAATATCGCGCGACGGAGTTGCGTATACGAGACAGAATATTCCGCAGCCGAGGCTATATTGACGCTTACTTCCGAACTACTGGCTACCCGGGAGGCGCAGCCGGTGGGGTTCATTAGCGCGAAGCATGGCCCCGTGCTTTATGGTGAGCACATCGGATTACCTGCTGGCACGCATTTCTACACCGCCCCGCCAGCGCCAGCAGTTCCGGATGGCTATTGTGTCATGCCGCTGACTTTGACCGCAGCAAACGGCGCAAAAGGTGCACTGTCAGGTGAGTTTAAAGTTTCTCGGACGGTTAGATGCCATGAGTGTGGCGGTGAAGGCTGTGTTGACTGTGGCGATGCCGGAGAGTTTGAGGAAGAAATCATCATCCCTTGGGGAACGATTAAAGATATTTACCGCGCAGCTGTAACTACTTGCAGCACCGTAATGCAGGCAGTAGGAACGGAGAAAAATTAATGAACCACTTAATGCTTGACCTTGAAACGCTGGGTAAGAAGCCCAGCGCCCCTATCTTGACTATCGGCGCTGTGCTTTTTAACCCGCACAGCGGCGAACTTGGCGAGCAGTTCTACACCGCCGTAGACCTGCAAAGCGTTATGGCCGGTAAGGCAACACCTGACGCCGATACGATTATTTGGTGGATGAAGCAAAGCAGCGAAGCCCGCGCGGCAATCTGCGTTGACGGTGCGCCGTCGTTGCTGTCAGCGTTGTATGACCTGAATAAGTTTATCCGGGCCAATGTCGCCAATCCTCGTAGCCTGCGCGTATGGGGGAACGGCGCTGTATTCGATAACGTTATCCTGCGTGAGTCTTACCAGCGTGAATGCGTTCCGTTGCCATGGGAGTGGTACAACGACAGGGACGTGCGCACTATCGTTGAGCTTGGCCGCGTAGTTGGCTTTGATCCCAAGCGTGATATGCCGTTTGACGGCGAGCGCCACAACGCATTAGCCGATGCTATCCATCAGGCGAGGTATGTTTCCGCAATTTATCAGCGCCTTTTCCCAGCAGCAGAATAACCCACCAGCCTTCCCGAGGTAACTATGCAAGATATCAACCTGATCCCTGAAAAGGAGGTCATGGCGAAGCTTGGCATTTCGTCACGATCGACCATGTACACCTACCAGAACAAACACTGTTTCCCTAAGCCGGTTCGCACTCACCCAAAAGCATATTTAGAGAGTGCGGTTAATCAGTGGATACTCAACGGCGGCATCAACCAGAAAGCTTCTTAACATGCCAAAAAAGCTTATCGGCATGTATCTCATACCCTTCCTTTTGCCCTTCTATCCAATCGTGCTTGTTGTAGACGGCCATCACCCCACCCAGCTCATGCCCCAGCATTCTTTCCGTAATGTGTGGGGCTACCCCTTCCTCTGAAAGGCGTGTCACCAACGTCCGCCGGAAATCGTGCGCACGCCAATACCCTATATCCAAACCTTCCCGAATGCGTTTTATGTAACGATTGGCCGCAGAGATCGTTAGAGGTTCCGTGATCAGATTCCCTGGGAAAAGAACCTTGTCATACGTCAGCATTGCCTTTTCCAGCAACGGCTCAATTTGCTTGAAGATCGGACGCCGGATTTCCTTTCCTGTTTTGCTGTGCTCTTTTGGTACAGTCCAGAGCATTTCCCTTAGATCAAACTCCTGACGCTCAGATAACCTCAACTCGGACAACCGCGCTCCCCAGAGCATGAGCATTTGGTGCAAAAGCTTATTTGAAGTTGACGCCCTGCTGCGCTCTATTGCGATCCAAATTTCTGCCAGCTCAAAGTAAGTAAGAATTCTATCCCCGGTTTCAGAACGGCTCCCTACGTCACGAGGCTCAACCTTCATTACTGAGCAATCGGGTATAAAATGCCGACGGATACACCACCCCATCGCTGATCGCAACTGGACAAGTAGTTGACGCGCCCGCCTGCTGTTTTCCCTTTCCTCTTGAGTAAACAAATCAACCCATTGCTTAACGGTAATCTCTGCTACTGGACGCCCTTCAAAAGCATCACTTAAACGTTTAATGACAGTCGATTTATACAGCTCTCTACTGTTCTCACGAAGCGAGACATCAACGTAGTTTTCCTTCCAATAATTCAAACAGTCCTTCACTGTTGCCCTGTTGCCGATATCTCCGCTTTTATCAAAATACTGGCGCGGGTCTATCCCTCGGTCATAGAGGGTGCGCAGCTCTGATGTGATTGCACGAGCCTCTTTCAAAGCGACGGCAGGATACCTGCCAATCCCTAATCGTTGGGCTTTGCCATGCCACCGGTATCGAAACTGAAAGTTGATCACCCCTTTGGGCGAAATGCGGGCGCTAAGCCCATCGGCATCGGACACTTCAGGACTTCCCGAATATGGTTTACCATGTAGTGAGCGCAGTTTTGTATCGCTGAGAGCCATAATAATTTTTTGTACGCAGTTGATTTAAGGTTATGTACCAAACCTGTACACAATAGCACATGGACGAAGGCAAACAAGTGAATACAGTCTTATGCAAGAATGGACAAACAAGGCAGTTAAAGCGCTAAAAAATACTTTTAAATCGGTACGTTAACCAACATACGCGGACAAACCCCGACAGTGAAAGACAACGATAGACAGAATACTTTCTACATTCACGATTACGAAACCTTCGGCAAAAGCCCGTCGCTGGATCGCCCGGCGCAGTTCGCCGGCGTGCGCACCGATATGGATTTCAACATTATCGAAGAGCCGCTGGTCATCTACTGCGCCCCGGCCGACGACTACCTGCCGGAACCCGAGGCGGTGATGATCACCGGCATCACGCCGCAGGTGGCGCGCGCCAAAGGCGTTAACGAGGCCGAGTTCACCCGCCAAATCCATCAGGCCTTCAGCGTGGCCGGCACCTGCATTCTCGGTTACAACAACATCCGCTTCGATGACGAAGTGAGCCGCAATATCTTCTATCGCAATTTCTACGATCCCTATGCCTACAGTTGGCAAAACGGCAACTCGCGCTGGGATCTGCTGGATGTGATGCGCGCCTGCTATGCCCTGCGCCCCGACGGCATCGTCTGGCCGGAAAACGAAGACGGCTTCCCCAGCTTCCGCCTCGAACACCTGACGCGCGCCAACGGCGTCGAGCACACGCAGGCTCACGACGCGATGTCGGACGTTTACGCCACCATCGCCATGGCCAAACTGGTCAAGCAGGCGCAGCCCCGGCTGTTCGATTTCCTGCTGCAGCACCGCAACAAGCACAAGCTGAACGCCCTGATCGACGTCGCCGAAATGACGCCGCTGGTGCATGTCTCCGGCATGTTCGGCGCAGCACGCGGCAACACCAGCTGGGTGTCGCCGTTGGCCTGGCACCCGGACAACAAGAACGCGGTGATCATGTGCGATCTCGCCGGCGATATGACGCCGCTGCTGACGCTGAGCGCCGAGCAGCTGCGTGAACGCCTGTATACCCGCCGCGACGACCTGGCGCCGGATCAGGCGCCGGTGCCGATCAAGCTGGTGCACATCAACAAATGCCCGGTGCTGGCGCCGGCCAAAACCCTGCTGCCGGAGAACGCCGAGCGGCTGAGCATCGATCGCCAGGCCTGCCTGCAGAACCTGCAGCTGCTGAAACAGCACCCGGAAGTGCGCGAGAAAGTGGTGGCGCTGTTCGCCGAAGCCGAGCCGTTCAAAGGCTCCGACGACGTCGACGCCCGGTTGTACGACGGTTTCTTCAGCGACGCCGACAAGGCGGCAATGAGGATTATTCAGCAGACCAAGCCGCAAAACCTGCCGGCGTTGGATCTGGCCTTCAGCGACGGCCGCATGAAAGAGCTGCTGTTCCGCTTCCGCGCGCGCAACTACCCGAATACTCTGGACGATGCCGAGCAGCGCCGCTGGCTGCAGCACCGCCAGGAAGCGTTGAGCGCGGAGCGCGTGCAGAGTTACCTGCTGCAGCTCGAATCGCTGTATAACCTGCACGAAGGCGACAAAGAGAAAACCGCCCTGCTGAAAGCGCTGTTCGATTACGGCAAAGAATTGGTGGGGTAAAACCCGCTGCAAGCAGAAAAGGAAAAGGCCGCGAATGCGGCCTTTTTGATGGCAGAGGAGACGGCTCGCGCTTAGGCGGCGTCTTCGCTCGCTTGCGGCACCGGCAAACGGAAGCTGCGGGTGACGAAGGCCAGGTAGATCAGGCCGATAGCCGCCCAGACCAGGCCCAGCGTCATCGAGCTGGCTTCCAGGTTGACCCACAGCGCGCCGACGGTCAGTGCGCCCATCACCGGCAGGATCAGGTAGTTGAACGTGTCCTTCACGGTGCGGTTCATCTTGTCGCGGATATAGAACTGCGAGATCACCGACAGGTTGACGAAGGTGAAGGCCACCAGCGCACCGAAGTTGATCAGCGCGGTCGCGGTCACCAGGTCAAACGATACCGCGGACAGCGCGATGGCGCCCACCAGCAGCACGTTCAGCGCCGGGGTACGCCACTTCGGATGCACATAGCCGAAGAAGCGAGTCGGGAACACGCCGTCGCGGCCCATCACGTACATCAGACGCGAAACGCCCGCATGTGCCGCCATGCCAGACGCCAATACCGTCACGCAGGAGAACACCAGGATCACCGACTGGAAGAACTTGCCCGCCACGTACAGCATGATTTCAGGCTGCGACGCGTCAGGATCCTTGAAGCGCGAGATGTCCGGGAAGTACAGCTGCACGAAGTAAGACACCACGATAAAGATGATGCCGCCGATCAGCGCCGTCAGGAAGATGGCTTTCGGGATCACTTTCTCTGCGTCTTTGGTCTCTTCAGACAGCGAGCTGATGCCGTCGAAGCCCAGGAACGAGAAGCACAGGATGGTCGCGCCGGTAATCATCGGCACCACGTGGGCGTTATCGGACCAGAACGGACGGCTGCTGACCAGCGTACCGGCGCCTTCGCCGTGGTAAATGCCGTTGATCACCAGGCCGAGGAACACGATCATGATCGCCACCTGCACCACCACGATGATGGAGTTCAGGTTAGCCACCAGCTTGATGCCGCGCAGGTTGAAAATCGTCATCAAGCCGACCAGCACCGCCACGAAGATCCAGGACGGGACGCCCGGGAAAATCGCTTCCAGGTAAATCTTGGCCAGCAAGATGTTGATCATCGGCATGAACAGGTAGTCCAGCAGCGATGACCAGCCCACCATAAAGCCGACGTGCGGGCTGATGGCTTTCTGGGCGTAAGTGTAGGCAGAACCGGCGGAAGGGAACTTCTTCACCAGCTTGCCGTAGCTCAGGGCGGTAAACAGGATCGCCAGCAGAGCGAAGGCGTACGCAGTCGCGACGTGACCATCGGTCAGGCCGGATACGATGCCGAAGGTATCGAAGATGGTCATTGGCTGCAGATAAGCCAGGCCCATCATCACTACCGGAACCAAAGTCAGGGTTTTGCGCAGCTGGGTGCGCTGAGCCGGAGCGGCGTTGAGGGTATTATCGGACATTGTTCAGCCCCCCCTTACCTTGAGCCTTGCGGATGGCGGACACGCCAAGACTTAAGGTTGCGGGGAAACTTCGCAACGAGCGACTTAATTCTAAAAGAAGGGGATTGTAAGCTGGATAACGGGTCGAGGAAACCTCGGCTGCTCCATAGTCGCTGCGGCCACAGCGGAAACCGGCGGGCACCGGTGCTAAAGTGAAAAATTGCCCCATCTTTCTAATCCTCATGAGTCACGACCATAAAGTTTTGTTTGATCGTGCACGAAACTATTTATCTATCCGGATCGGTGTCCGGCCTCGCTTGGTGTATGAAACGCTACGTTGGTAAAACTTAATGCAAAAAAAATAACCGACGCGTTAAAACGTCGGCTATCTGCATTTGAGATATTTTGCACCAGAATGCCTCCGGATGACAAGATCCGGAAGCCCTCAAATACAAATTCTTTTTGTCGATCGAACGGAAAACCAGCCCGGCAGGCGAATTAATCCGCTACCGGCAGGCCGGTCGCCCGCACATACCTCTTACTTTATACGCCCATTCAGGCATTTTTCAACATCCAGTCGATCTCGGTTTCCGTCACCCGCCGTTCAAACTGCAGCAGTTCGTCCGTCTTGCAGGCGTGATAAACCTGGGTAAAACGCTCGCCCAGATAATGGGTCAGCGCGTGCTGGTGTTCGAACTCGTACAATGCGTCGCTCTGGCGGATCGGCAACGGCAGCCCCTCCTGCTCCAGGCCGTTGCCGGTCACCGGCTCTGGCAGCGGCAGCGCGTTGTCCAGCCCGTACAGCATGCCGGCCAGGATCGCCGCCATCACCAGATAGGGATTGGCGTCGGCACCGGCCACGCGGTACTCCACCCGGTGGTTCTCCGGTTCGCCGCAGGGAATGCGCAGCGCCACGGTGCGGTTGTTGTGGCCCCAGGCGGCCTGGATCGGCACATACATCCCCGGCTGGAAGCGCCGGTAGGCGTTGACGTTCGGCGCCAGCAGCGCCATCGATGCCGGCATCAGGGTGATCATCCCGGCCAGCGCCTGTTTCAATAGCGGTGAATCCTCGCCTTCCGCGTCGGCGAACAGGTTGTTGCCCGCCCCGTCCTGCATGCTGACATGCACGTGCATGCCGCTGCCGGCGTAATCCTCATAGGGTTTGGCCATAAAGGTGGCGTGCATGTCGTGGTTCTCGGCCACCAGCCGCACCAGCCGCTTCAGCGCCAGCGCGTGGTCGCAGGCCAGCAAGATATCGTCGGTATGACGCAGGTTGACCTCGAACTGCCCCGGCGACGCCTCCGCCACCGCGCCGTCCGCCGGCAGCCCCTGCAGTTTCGCCAGCGCGTCGATGTCGTTCAGCACCTCGGCGAAATGGTTCAGGTTATCGACGGAATACACCTGGCTTTGGGTGTTGCGCTCCTGGGTGCCGGGCGCACACGGCGGCTGCAGATCGCCCTCCGCGTCGCGCTGCCGATCGATGAGATAAAACTCCAGCTCTACCGCTGCCACCGGGAACAAGCCGCGCTGTCGCAGCGCCTGCCACACGCGGTTCAGCACATTGCGGGGTTCAACGTCAAAGGGAGTGCCATCTTCATCCAGCATGGTCAGCAGCACCTGGCCGATATGCTCCGGATCGGCGGCCGACGGCGTCAGCGAGCCGGGCACCGGCAGGCATACGCGGTCCGGTTCGCCGAGCTCCTGCCCAAGACCGGTTTCCTCCACCACGTTGCCGAGGATGTCCATGGCGAACACCGACGCGGGGAAGTAGCTGCCTTTTTCCAGTTTTTTCAACCCTGAGACGGGTATGCGTTTGCCGCGGAAGGAACCATTGAGATCGGTGAGAAGGATATCGACATACTGCGTGGCGGGATGGCGTTCCAAATAATGAGCAACCTCATTTTGGAACGCGCTACTTCGCCTCTCTTCATGATGCTGTGCAAAATGTTCAACTGCTGCGCTATTGGTTTGCATAAGTCACCCGCCATTATGCTCTTAAGGCGCGTTGGCGCCCGTCCGCCGTTCGATTCAACACATGATTGGATTTCTCGCCAGGCCGCGCCGCTGCTGGGCGCTCAAAATAACATCCACAATATGAAACATAGCCTTAACAGAATAGGTTTGCAAATGTTACAATCCTGTTTGATTATTCGCCACCGGCTGCTAAATTGATAAAATATTGACCGAAAAGGCCTTACCGTCCTTTTTGCGTCAACTATTTCGTCCAACGCACCGAGAGTGAACATGGGCAATATATTTTCCAAACCTGCCCTAACTACCGATATCATGCAGCATCGTTATCGCCCAGACAGGCGCCCGATAGCGATATTCATGTCTGCCTGTCGCCCCTACCAGAAGGAAGTACCGTTATGAGCGAAGCCAGCTTGGCACCGGGCAAACGCCTGTCGCAAATCCGTCAGCAATTGGGTTTGTCGCAGCGCCGGGTCGCCGAACTGTCCGGGTTAACCCACAGTGCGATCAGCACCATCGAACAGGACAAGGTCAGCCCGGCCATCAGCACGCTGCAAAAGCTGCTGAAGGTGTATGGCCTGTCGCTGTCCGAATTCTTTGCCGAACCGGAAGCCGCCGACGAACCGCGCGTGGTGATCGACGCCGAGGACCTGATTGAGATCGGCAGTCAGGGGGTGTCGATGAAGCTGGTGCACAACGGCAGCCCGACGCGCAACCTGGCGATGATGCTGGAAACCTACCAGCCCGGCACCACCACCGGCGAAAAGATCAAGCACCAGGGCGAAGAGATCGGCACCCTGCTGGAAGGCGAGATCGTGCTGACCATCAACGGCCAGAGCTACTGCCTGACCGCCGGCCAGAGTTACGCCATCAACACCGGCATCCCGCACAGCTTCAGCAATACCTCGGCGCGCATCTGCCGCATCGTCAGCGCACACACCCCCACCACCTTCTGACCGCTTATCGCTCCGGCGCAGCCTGACGCGGGTTGCGCCCCTGCCCGCCAATGCGTTTTTCACCGCCGTTATGCCATTTTGTTGGTTGCCAACGGTGCAATCTGTGTTACAACAGAGCATAACAGCCATCTAAACATCTAAACGGCCTTAATACCCTATGTCGACCGCAACGCCTTCGCGCCTCGAGATGCGCAATATCTCGATCGCCTTCGCCGGCTTCAACGCACTGCAGGACGTGGACTTCACGCTGCAGGGCGGTTCAATCCACGCGCTGGTCGGCGCCAACGGCGCGGGCAAGTCGACGCTGATGGCGATCCTCTCCGGCGCCCACGATCATTATCGCGGCGAGATCCTGATCGACGGCCAGGCGGTGGCGATCCACTCCCCGCTGCAGGCGCGCCGCCACGGTATTCACGTGGTGCAGCAAGAGGTCGACGTCGCGCTGATCCCCACGCTGTCGGTGGCGGAAAACATCATGCTGGACTGGCTGAACGAGCCGGGCCACTGGCTGAACTGGGCGGAGCTGCACCGCCGCGCCGCGCAGTTGCTGCAGCAATGGGCGCTGCCGCTCAACCCGCGCAGGCGGCTGGCGGACTGCTCGCTGGCGGAAAAACAGCAGGTACTACTGGCGCGTGCGCTTTCGCACCGCTGCCGTTTTCTGGTGCTCGACGAACCGACCGCGCCGCTCGATCGCGCCGAGAGCGAGCGCCTGTTTAACGTGGTGCGCCGCCTGCAATCCGAAGGCATCGGCATCGTGTTTATTTCCCACCGCATCCACGAACTGAGCGACATTTGCGATCGGCTGACGGTGCTGCGCGACGGCCGGCGCGTCAGTGAAGATCCCATGCGCGGGCTGAGCGGCGAGCAGATCGTCGAGAAGATGCTCGGCCATCGGCTGGACGACATTTTCCCGCCGCCGCGCCCGCCGCACGCCGAGCGAATGCTGCTGCAGGTGCAAGGCTTGCGCGATCGCCACAAGCTGCGCGACGTTTCGCTGCGGCTGCATGAGGGCGAAATTCTCGGCATCGCCGGGCTGGCCGGAGCCGGCAAAACCGAGCTGTGCAAAGCGCTGTTCGGCGCCAGCGCCGTGCAGCTCGAGCGCGGCGAACTGCGCGGGCAACCCTGGGCACCGCGCGCGCCGCACCTCTCGGTCGAACAAGGATTGGCGCTGGTGCCGGAAGAGCGCCGCAAAGAGGGCATCTTCATCGATGAGGCGATCCCGATGAACCTGAGCGTCAGCGCCGACGACAGCTTCTCGCGCTGGAGCCTGTTCAGCCGGCGGCAAGAGCTGCGCTGGGCGCGCGAGATCATGCAACGCCTGAACATTCGCGCCTCGGGCCCGCAACAGCGGCTGGCGCGCCTGTCCGGCGGCAATCAACAAAAAGTGGCGATCGGCAAATGGCTGCGCGGCGACGCCGAGGTGCTGATCTTCGATGAACCGACCAAGGGCGTGGACATCAAGGCCAAGCAGGAGCTGTTTGGCCTGATCGACGGCCTGGCGCGCGCCGGCAAAGGCGTGATTTACGCCTCCGGCGAGTTCGCCGAGCTGGTTGGCCTGTGCGATCGCATCTGCGTGCTGTGGGACGGCCGCATCGTGGCGGAGTTGAACGCCGCCGACATCGACGAAGAAACCTTATTGCTCTATTCCACCGGAGGAACCCCTGCGTGAGTAAAGAATTAGCCCTGCGGCCTGCGCTGCCCTGGCGCCAACAGCTGTTCGATTTCCTCTACAAATGGGGCATGTTGCTGACCGTGGCGGCGCTGATCGCCCTGTTCGGCCTGGCGTCGGACAACTTTCTCGATGCCAACAACATCATCAATATCCTGCGTTCGATCGCCATCGTGACGGTGATCGCCATCGGCGTCTCTATCTCGCTGTCGGTCGGCGGTTTCGATCTGTCGGTCGGCTCAACCGCCTCGTTGGCCAACGCGCTGGTGATTTCGCTGTTCGTCTGGCACGGATTCGGCACCACCGGCGCCATCGTGGTAACGCTGCTGCTGTGCACGCTGGTCGGCCTGTTCAACGCCCTACTGATCGTGGTGTTCAGAATTCCCGATATGCTGGCGACGCTGGCCAGCCTGTTCGTGATCCAGGGCGTGGCGATGACCTACAGCTACGGCGGATCCATCACCCAAAACATGGTGCTGCCGAATGGTGACATGGCGGAAGGCCTGATCCCGGAGGTGTTTTCCGCCCTCGGCCAGGTGCCGGTGATCGTGCTGATCATGCTGGCGGTCACCGTCGCGGTGCAGCTGTTCCTGTCGTTGACCAAGCATGGCCGCCGCATGTATGCCATCGGCGGCAACCCCGAAGCCGCACGTCTGTCGGGCATCCGCACCGTGCGTTACAGGGTTGCCGCTTACGTCATTTCCTCTTGGCTGGCGGCGCTTGGCGGCATCTTGCTGGCGTCACGTATCGGCTCTTCGCAGGTCAACGCCGGCGGCGGTTATCTGATGGACGCGGTGGCGGCGGCCTATATCGGCTTCTCGCTGGCCGGGGCCGGTAAACCCAATGCGCTCGGCACCCTGATCGGCGCGGTGATCCTCGGCGTGCTGCAAAACGGCCTGGTGATGCTGTCGGTGCCCTACTACGCCATGGACATTATCAAAGGCCTGGTGCTGGCGTTGGCGCTGGCCATCACCTACATCCAGAAGCGCTGATCCTCCCCGGCGCACGCCCGCTGCGCCGCTTTTCCCTTTAATTCATCCGGTTACCCTTTCCCGTCAGCAGAACAAGCATACAAATGATATGAATTATCATTAGCGTTTACATTCAGTAAAAAATCCTTACAATACCCTCACGCAACGCTGACGAAGCGAAGTATTTCTCAGCGAACGATGAATAATTTCATTAGAAATTCAATTGGTTAATTACTTTCACTTCAATCCAGGAAAGGTTTACCTCATGGAAACGCCACGTTACAGCAAGCTCGCCGCTCTGGTCGTCGCCTCACTCAGCGCCACCGCCGCGCTGGCCGCGCCGCAGGATGACACCCAGGACACCATGGTCGTCACCGCCTCCGGCTTCCAGCAAAAAATTCAGGACTCCGCCGCTTCCATCTCGGTGATCCCACGCCAGCAAATTGAAGACAAGGCCTATCGCGACGTGACCGACGCGCTGAAAGACGTGCCGGGCGTGGTGGTCACCGGCGGCGCCAGCAGCAGTGACATCAGCATCCGCGGCATGTCCTCCAAGTACACGCTGATCCTGGTGGACGGCAAGCGCGTTGACACCCGCGGTACCCGTCCGAACAGCGACAACGCCGGCATCGAACAGGGCTGGCTGCCGCCGATGGAAGCCATCGAGCGTATCGAAGTGGTGCGCGGGCCGATGTCTTCGCTGTACGGTTCCGACGCCATGGGCGGCGTGATCAACGTCATCACCCGCAAGACCTCCCGCACCGAGTGGAAAGGCTCGCTGCACGGCGACGCCACCCTTCAGGAAAACCGCGATTCCGGCGATCTGTTCCAGACCAACGCCTACGCCTCCGGCCCGCTGATTGAAGGCCTGCTCGGCGTGCGGGTCAACGGCCTGCTGTCGCGCCGCGCGGAAGATAAAATCGCCAACGGTTACAACGAACAGCGCATGCGCAGCGGCACCGCGGTGTTCACCCTGACGCCGGACGAGAAAAACGAATTCGACTTCGAAATCGGCCGCTCGCTGCAGGATCGCAACAGCACACCGGGCAAATCGGTGGTGGCAGAGCGTTGCAGCAAAGGCAAGTGCAAACCTACCTCTCGCAGCGAAGATCTCTACACGCGCACCAACTACTCGCTGACCCACAACGGTTATTACGACTTCGGCAACTCCACCAGCTACGTTCAGCGGGAAGAGACCAATAACCCGGGCCGCAAGATGAAGATGTACAACACCATCTTCAACACCCAGAACCAGTTCGAGCTGGGTTCCCACATGCTGAACCTCGGCGGCCAATACCGCTATGAGAAACTGGGCGACAGCGGCAACCAGCTGAGCTCGGCGAAAGACGTCAACCAGCTGACGCGCTGGAGCTGGGCGCTGTTCGCCGAAGACGAATGGGCGCTGACCAATGACTTCAGCCTGACCAGCGGCATCCGTATGGATCGCGATCAGAACTTCGGCAGCCACTGGTCGCCGCGCATGTACGGCGTCTGGCACCTGACCGAGCAGTGGACGATGAAAGGCGGCGTCTCCGCCGGCTACCGTTCGCCGGATCTGCGCCAATCCTCCGCCAGCTGGGGCCAGGTCACCGGCGGCGGCGTGCGTAACGGCATCATCGTCGGCAACCCGGATCTGCAGCCGGAGAAGAGCCTGAGCGAAGAGATCGGCCTGATGTGGGATAGCCTGAAAGGCGTCAACGCCGGCGTGACGGTCTTCAACACCGACTTCAAGAACAAGATCACCGAAGTACGCCGCTGCGAAGACACGCCGGACTGCAAGATCGGCAACGATGTCTATGACTTTATCAGCGATCGCGTCAACGTCGACAAAGCCAATATGCGCGGCGTAGAGGCCACCTTCGGCTGGCAGATCAACAAAGACTGGAAGTGGAACACCAACTACACCTACACCGCTTCCGAACAGAAGAGCGGCGACTTCCAGGGTAAGGCGCTCAACCAGATGCCGAAGCACATGCTCAACACCGTGCTGGACTGGCAGGCCACGCAGGACCTCAGCCTGTGGTCGCGCGTCAACTTCCGCAGCCGCACCTCTGACTACCTGAGCCGCACGTCGATGGAGACCAGCACCCCATCCTACACCTTTGTCGATGCGGGCCTGAGCTATCAGGCGGCGAAGAACCTGCAGCTGACCGGCGGGGTTTACAACATCCTCGACAAAACCGTGGATTACGACCACTACCGCACCACGCTGGACGGCCGCCGTTACACCGTCGGCATGACCTACAACTTCTGATGCCCCTGGGCGCGCGCTGCGCGCCCTTTTCATTCCATCACCGTGAGGAAGCTCCATGAGATTACGCCGCTCCCCCCTGATGATCGCCCTGCTGGCCGCGATGGCGCTGGCGGGTTGCCACAGCAAAACCGACGCGCCGGTGGCGCCGGCCACCGTCAACGTCCAGCACCTGAACGGCAGCACCGAGGTGAAAAAGCACCCGCAGCGCATCGTGGTGCTGGATTACGCCTCGCTTGAAACGCTGCAGCTGTTGGGCGTCGAGCCGCTGGCGCTGCCCGGCAACCGCAAGAACTTGCCGGATAATCTGAAGCGCTATCAGGATGACAAATACCTCAATGCCGGCACCCTGTTCGAGCCGGATATGGCCGTGCTGCGCGCCGCCAAGCCGGATCTGATCCTGATCGCCGGCCGCGCTGCCAAAGCCTATGACGAGCTGAACGCGCTGGCGCCGACGCTGAACATGTCCGTCGATCCGCAGGATCAGTTGGGCAGCCTGAAACAGCGCACGCTGCAGCTGGGCGAGCTGTTCGATAAGCAGCAGCAGGCGCAGGCGGCGGTTGATAAGCTGGATGCGCAGATCGCGGCGGTCAAACCGCAGGCCGCTCAGGCCGGGCGCGGGCTGGTGGTGCTGTTCTCCGGCGGCAAGATCAGCGCCTACGCCCCCAAGAGTCGTTTCAGCTTCGTCTATGACGCCCTCGGCTTCTCGTCTGCGCTGCAGTCCGACGAAAAAGACGTGCGCGGCAACAAGCTGACGCCTGAGCAGGTGGCCAAACTGAATCCGGACTGGCTGTTCGTTATCGACAGAGACGCCGCGACCGGACGGCCGAACGCGGTGGCACCGCAGAAAATCCTTACCGGTACCGCGCTGAAGAAAACCACGGCGGTGAAAAAAGGCCAGGTGGTTTACCTGCCGGCGGCCGAGGTGTATCTGTCCGGCGGCATCGTCACCGCCCAGCACGTCGTCGAACGCGTGAGCGAGGCGCTGAACCACACTGCGCGATAAAGAAAGCCCGGCGATGCCGGGCTTTTTCTTGGGTTAAATCGTCGGCTGGTTTACCAGCCCGTCTATCAGCACCTGCGGCGTGCCCTGCGAGCAGCGTTCGATGCGCCCGCGCACGCCGTAGACCCGTGCCAGGCTCTGCGGCGTAATCACCTGCTCCGGCGCACCGTCGGCGATCAGATCGCCATCCTGCAGCATCAGCACGTGGTCGCCGTGGCGCAGCGCGATGTTGATGTCATGCACTACCACCACCGTCACGATATTGCGCTTGCGGGTTTCGCGGCGCACCAAATCCATCACGTGGAACTGATAGTTGAGATCGAGCGCGCTCAGCGGCTCATCCAGCAGCAACAGCGAGGGCTGACGGATCAGCGACTGCGCCAATCCCACCAGCTGTTTCTGGCCGCCGGACAGTTGATCGAGGTAGCTCAGCGCCAGGTGCGCGATGCCCAACTGCTCCAGCAGGGCCATCACTTCCCCTTCGCTGCCGGCGTTGCTGCGGCCGCCCGAGGCGCGCTGCGCCACGATGATCGACTCCAGCACGTGCAGATGCACCCCGGCGGGCAGCGACTGCGGCAGATAGACCACTTTCTCCGCCCGACGGGCGAACGGCATCTGCATCAGATCGCCGTCGTCCAGCCACAGCTTGCCCTGCGCCGGGTTCAGCCCGGCCAGCGAGCGCAGCAGCGTCGATTTGCCGCTGCCGTTCGGCCCCAGCAGCACGGTGATTTGCCCGCGTGGCAGCATCGGTACCGAGAGATCGTCGATCACCGGGCGCTTCGGGTAGCCCGCCGAGAAGTTTTCTATTCGTAAGCCCTGGATCATACGTTCCCCCGGTGGCGCAGAATAATGCTCAGGAAGAACGGCACCCCGACCAGCGACGTGACGATGCCCACCGGAATGATCACCCCGGGCACCAGATTTTTCGACGCCACCGAGGCCATCGACAGCACCAGCGCGCCAATCAGCGCGCTGGCCGGCAGATAGAAGCGGTGATCTTCGCCGAAGATCATGCGGGCGATGTGCGGCGCCACCAGGCCGATAAAGCCGATCGGCCCGACGAAGGCCACCGCCAGCGCCGAGAGAATGCTGATGCGCAGCAGCGTGGCCAGCCGCAGACGGCGCACATCGATACCGAAGCTCACCGCCCGATCTTCACCCAGACGCAGCGCGGTCAGTTTCCACGAGCTCATCATCGACAGCGGCAGCAGCACGACGAATACGCCGAACAGGATGCCCAGCTTGTCCCACGAGGCGCGCGCCAGACTGCCCATGGTCCAGAACACCAGCCCCTGCAGCGTGTCCTCGCTGGCGATGAACTGCATCATCGATACCAGCGCGTTGAAGGTAAACACCAGCGCGATGCCGAACAGCACCACGCCGGAGGTGGCGACCCGCGTCCAGCGCGTGATGCCGTCGAGCATCAGCGCGGCGAACAGCGCAAAGATAAAGGCGTTGGCGGAGATGAACCACTGATCGGGAATGCCCGGAATGCCGATGCCGAGCACGATCGCCAGCGCGGCGCCAAAGGCCGCGGCGGAAGACACGCCGAGGGTAAAGGGGCTGGCCAGCGGGTTATTCAGGATGGTCTGCATTTCCGCCCCGGCCAGGCCGAGCGCAAAGCCCACCACCACCGCCATCAGCGCGTAAGGCAAGCGGATGTCCCAGACGATCACCCGCGTGCCGGCATCGGCCGCGGCGGGATCGAGCAGCGTTTGCCATAAGGACGACAGCGACAGCCCGGACGGCCCCATGGTGAAATCCAGCAGCAGCGAGCCCAGGATTGCCAGTGCCAACACGCCCATCATCAACAGGCGATGGCGAAGAATATGCTGATAACGCCCCATCACGCCGGCGTCGGGTTGCCCCTTGGCTTCAGTCATGGGATCGGTGGATACGCTCATTAGTTAGGATACCTGTTACAACCATCATGACAGCGGTGCGAAAGCGTCCGCCGTAAACCGGAAAGCGCGCGGCGACAGCCTGCGCGCAGCCGTTAACAATAAAGCAAACGATAATACTTATCAATCATATCAATAGGTGAAAACGGCGTTATGAAAATGTAATAAATTGTTTTCTATCGCCATTTTTCATCCCCTCGCCTTTACCCCGCCAACGGCCATTAGGTTCATTATTCTGAAAGTTATTCCTGATCCGACCAGACTCTGACAAATAACGAAAAAACCACTTAGAATCCAAAACCACAGCACCGCGCGTGCAAAAAACCTTCAGGCCGCCGCAAGAGCGGCCTTTATTGACGAGGCTGTAATGAGAAGTCCATCTCCGGCGGTAACGCCCAAACGCCCGGCGCTGCTGAACTGGCTGTTGTACAGCCCGCTGCACGCCGACGACGAGCCGTTTCAACGCCAGCTGCGGCTCACGCTGACGCCCTCTCCCCTCACCCCCTGGCTGAATGCCGTGGGGCCGGCGGCGCTGTTGGTGGGGTATGCCTGGCTGAACCAGCGGCTGGTCGGCATCGGTTTGCTGCTGCTGCTGTTGCTGTTAACCGCCGGACGCGCCGGGTTGGCGCAGCGGCGCCAACCCGCCTGGCCGGACGCCATGCTGGTGACGGTGCTGCTGTGGATGCTGCTGGTCGGCGCCAGCGCCGCGCTGGCGATGCTGTCAGGCCGCTTCGTTTTAATCCTGTTCGCCGGGCTGACGATCACCGCCCTGGCCTGCTGGCTGATGCAGCGCCACGCCGCCGCGCCGCGCTTCGCGCTGCTTGAGGTGATCGCGCTGACGCTGCCCTACCTGCTGGCGGCACCGCTGTCGCGCGTGCAAAACCTGTTTGTCCTGGCGGACCTCGCGCCGCTGTGGCTGGTGCTGGCCCATGGCATGATCGCTCGCTACCACCGTCAGCGGGTACAGCACGTCACGCTGGCTTGGGAGAAGCAGCAGGCGTCGCACCGCGATCGCCTGACCGGCTTCCTCAACCGAGCGGGCGGCGAGGTGGTGATGCGCAGCATCTGCCGCCCCGCAGCGGCGCAGACGATCTCCCACCTGTTCATTCTTGAGTTCGGTCCGCTGGCTGCGCTCTACCAAAGCCACGGCGTCCAGATTGGCGATGACGTGCTGCGCACCGTCGGCGAGCGCCTCAAGACGCTGATCCGCCCCAGCGACTACGTCTGCCGCTATACCGGCGGCCTGTTTTTGATACTGGTGCACGATCTGCCCTACGGCGCGGAAAGCGAGTTCCTCGCGCGCATCGTGCCGCCGCTGGAGGCGCCCTACGATTTTGGCGCATTCGGCGAGGTGAACATGCAGCTCAACGCCGGCATTTTGGCGTTGACGCAGGATTATGCGACGGTGGAAGATTTGATGAGCTCGGCGCAGCAGGCGCTGGCGGAAGCCAAAGGCGGGAAAAAGTAAAACCACACGCGGCGGGAACCCCCGCCGCGTCTCACTCTCCGAAAATTACTTCACGTCCATCTTCGGGAATTCCATTTCGCTGTACTTCACGACGCGGGTGCCGCGCGACAGCTTGTAACCAAACCAGATCAGCAGGAACAGCGGAATGCCGATGTAGGTCGCGGTCACGCCGTACCAGTCGATCTTGTCTTGCAGGAAGGCCTGGTAGTTCTGGCCCAGGGTAATGATCAGGCACAGCACGAAGGCGAAGATCGGCCCCAGCGGGAAGAACCCGGAACGGTACGGCAAGTCGTTCAGATCGCGCCCCTGCAGCATGTAACCGCGACGGAAGCGATAGTGGCTGATAGCGATGCCCAACCAGGCGATGAAACCGGTCATGCCCGAGGTATTCAGCAGCCACAGGTAAACCGACTGGTTGCCGAACATCGACGTCAGGAAGCACAGCCCGGCCACCACGCAGGTCGCGTACAGCGCGTTGCGCGGCACGCCGCCTTTCGACAGCTTGGCGAAGATGCGCGGCGCCTTGCCTTCCGACGCCAGGGTGAACAGCATGCGGGTAGAGGCGTACATGCCCGAGTTACCGGCCGACAGCACCGCCGTCAGGATCACCGCGTTCATCACCGCCGCCGCCGACAGCAGGCCGGCATGCTGGAACACCAGGGTGAACGGGCTGACGCTGATGTCCTTCACGTCGTTGCGCAGCAGGCTCGGATCGGTATACGGAATGATCAGGCTGATGATCAGAATGGCGAAGATATAGAACAGCAGGATACGCCAGAACACCTGACGCACCGCGCGCGGGATGTTTTTACCCGGGTTTTCCGATTCGCCGGCCGCGATGCCGATGAGTTCGGTGCCCTGGAACGAGAAGCCGACGATCATGGCCACGCCGATCATCGCCGAGAAGCCACCGGCGAACGGCGCGTCCCCTATCGTCCAGTTCTGCCAGCCGGCGTGCTCGCCACCCTTCAGAATGCCGACGATCATCAGCACGCCGACGGCGATGAAGATAATCACGGTGCTGACCTTGATCAGCGCGAACCAGTATTCCGCCTCGCCGAACCCTTTCACCGAAATGTAGTTCAGCAGGAACATCAGGCCGAGGAACAGCGCGCTCCAGATCCAGCCGGGGGTGTCCGGGAACCAGTAGCTCATCACCAACTGCGAGGCCACCAGATCAACGGCGATGGTCACCGCCCAGTTGTACCAGTAGTTCCAGCCCAGCGCGAAGCCGAAGCCTTCTTCCACGTATTTGGCGCCGTAAGTGGAGAATGAACCGGAGACCGGCATAAAGGCCGCCAGCTCGCCCAGGCTGGTCATCAGGAAGTACACCATCAAACCGATCAGCGCGTAAGACAACAGCGCCCCGCCGGGGCCTGCCTGAGAAACCGTGGCCCCCGAGGCGACGAACAGGCCGGTGCCGATGGAGCCGCCGATGGCGATCATGGTCAAATGCCGGGCTTTCAGCTCGCGGCGCAATCCGGGTGCTTGCTGCCCCGATGTTTTTATATCCTGCTGAGCCATTCGTACCCTATCTGCTCTTTGAAAAATGAGGGCGGATTGTAACAAATACCCGCCGGTGAACTAGCAACATTGCACTGATATAAGATAGCTTCATAATTCAGAGGCAATTATTAGCCGCGGCCCTTATGGCCTTACTTACTCTCATTAATGTGAGCGCGCGCAGGTTTTTATGCTTTTTCCGGCCTGCGCGGCAGCAGAGGGCGTGACGCGCTGCCGATTACAGCGCGCAATAGCTGAGAAAACGCTGTAATGCGTTGGAAATGTGCTTTTGCCGATGGCGGATCAGGTACAGGGTGCGCCGCAGCGGCGGCAGCGGTACCGGCAGTTCTACCAGCGCGCCGCTGGCCAGCTGTTCCGCCACCACCCGCCGCGACAGGCAGCTGATGCCGATGCCGTGCCGCACCGCGTGCTTGATAGCCTCCGAGTTGCCGAGCTCCATCACCAGCTGGAAGTGCGGCAGGTGCGCCAACAGCAGATGATCCAGCACCTCGCGGGTGCCCGAACCGCGCTCGCGCAAGATCCACGGCGCATTGGCCAACGCCTCGAGCGTCGGCGGTTGACGGGTCAGCGGGTTGTCCGGCGCGGCGAACACCACCAGCTCGTCCTCCAGCCACGGCTGCGTCACCAGCTCCGGCATATGGCAAGGCCCTTCGATCAGCCCCAGATCGACGCGGAAATCTGCCACCGCCACGATCACGTCCTGGCTGTTGCCGACGTTCAGCTCCAGCGGCGTGGCCGGAAAGTCCCGGCGGTAACGGGCGATCATCTCCGGCAGCATGTAGTTGCCGATGGTGCTGCTGGCGGCGATGCGCAGCGCCCCGCCGTCATGGCGAAACAGCTGCTCGATTTCCCCCGCCTGCTCCAGCAGCGCCAGCGCCTTGGGATACAGCAACCGGCCGTGCTCGTTGATCACCAGCCGTTTGCCGACGCGATCGAACAGCTGCACGCCCAGTTGCCCCTCCAGATCCGCCAGCGCCGCGCTGACCGCCGACTGCGACAGCGCCAGCACCACCGAGGCCTGAGTGGTCGAACCGCTTTTCAGCACTTCGGTGAAGACTTCCAGTTGACGCAACGTGATATGCATAGCCGTCCCGGTAGTGAAAAAGGGTTCTGCCAGAGAACCACAAAATGATGTCAACATGATGTGGGTAGCCCGGCGAGGCTACCCGGTTTACGGCCAATTCGGCGCGTTACTTGCCCAAGGCGACCAGCTGCGCCGCCGCGGCCAGCACCGCCTCGCGCGGCGTGCCGGCTTCGTCCCGCTGTATTAATTGCAGCATCGCCACCAGGCGATCGCGATCGACCACCTTGTTTTCTTCAATCAACCGCCGCACCGCGCGCCCCACTTCCTGGTCTATCTGCTCTCTGCGTTGATCGTCGGTATCCATCGCCTGCTCCTGTTCAGTTGGAAAGTTGACGGCGGCTCGCCGCTCCTCCTCACCCTAGCCGCAATGCGGCTTTATGCCAATGCCTGACGCCATACCACTTATTCAGATAGGTTATAAATATATAATCAATTTCTCTTTTATTCAGCCCAAACGTACTCTTAGCAGCAAGAAACAGACTGAAGGACTGACTTTTATGGCGACTGATACCACTCACACTTATCCCGAGCGACGCTTTCCGCTGTTCGGCCTGCCGCGCCTGGTGCCGGGGCTGGCGCTCACCGGCGCGCTCACCGCGCTGGCCGTCTGGGCCGGCGACATTCCCTGGGTGGCGGAGCTGGGCCTGGGGGCGCTGACGCTGGCGATCCTGTTCGGCATTCTGGTGGGCAACACGCTGTATCCCCGCTGGCAAACCGTTTGTCACGGCGGCGTACAGCTGGCCAAACAACGCCTGCTGCGTCTGGGCATTATCCTTTACGGCTTCCGCCTGACCTTTCAGCAAATCGCCGACGTGGGCGCCAGCGGCATCATCATCGATGCGCTGACCCTGACCACCACCTTCCTGCTGGCCTGCTGGCTCGGCAAGAAAGTGTTCGGCATCGACAGCCAAACCGCGATGCTGATCGGCGCCGGCAGCAGCATTTGCGGCGCGGCGGCGGTGATGGCCACCGAGCCGGTGCTGAAGGCCGACTCCAGCAAAGTGGCGGTGGCGGTCTCGACCGTGGTGGTGTTCGGCACCCTGGCGATCTTCGCCTACCCATGGCTGTATCAGCTGAATGAACACTTCCAGTGGCTGCCGTTCAGCCAGGAAACCTTCGGCATCTACGCCGGCTCCACCATCCACGAAGTGGCTCAGGTGGTTGCGGCCGGGCACGCCATCGGGCCGGACGCCGAAAATGCGGCGGTGATCGCCAAGATGATCCGCGTGATGATGCTGGCGCCGTTCCTGCTGCTGCTGTCGGGCTACATCAGCCGCGGCAGCGCAGGCAAGGCGGAAAAATCCGCCATCACCATTCCGTGGTTTGCCGTGCTGTTTATCGCCGTCGCCGGGCTGAACTCCTTCAACCTGCTGCCGGCCACGCTGGTGCACCATCTGATCACCGCCGACACTTGGATGCTGGCGATGGCGATGGCGGCGTTGGGGCTGACCACCCACATCAGCGCCGTGCGCCAGGCCGGGATGAAACCGATTCTGTTGGCCACGCTGCTGTTCGTCTGGCTGCTGGTCGGCGGCGGCGCGATAAACCAGCTGGTGCAACACTGGCTCTAATCATCCCCTTCAGCGGCCCGCTTCGGCGGGCCGCCGCTTTTCATCATTCAATCCGCCCGCCATCAATGCCATAATGTCACCGATAACACAGGAGAATGAAGATGAAGTTTGTCGGTGCACATGTCAGCGCGTCAGGCGGCGTGGATCAGGCGGTTATCCGCGCGCACGAATTGGAGGCGACCGCGTTCGCCCTGTTCACCAAAAATCAGCGTCAATGGAAGGCCGCGCCGCTGGCCGCCGACGTGATCGATAAGTTCAAGAGCGCCTGCGCGCAGTACGGCTTCGGGCCGGGGCAAATCCTGCCGCACGACAGCTACCTGATCAACCTGGGCCACCCGGTGGCCGAGGCGTTGGAAAAATCGCGCGAGGCGTTTATCGACGAGTTGCAGCGCTGCGAACAGCTGGGGCTGACGCTGCTGAACTTCCACCCGGGCAGCCACCTGCTGCAAATCGATGAAGACAAGTGCCTGGCGCGCATCGCCGAATCGATCAACATCGCGCTGGACAAAACCGCCGGCGTAACGGCGGTGATCGAAAACACCGCCGGCCAGGGCAGCAACCTGGGCTTCAAATTCGAACATCTGGCGGCGATCATCGACGGCGTGGAAGACAAGAGCCGCGTCGGCGTTTGCATCGACACCTGCCACGCCTTCGCCGCCGGATACGATCTGCGTACCGAAGAAGAGTGCGAGCGCACTTTTAAGCAGCTTGGCGACATCGTCGGTTTCAACTACCTGCGCGGCATGCACCTGAACGATGCCAAGAGCGAGTTCAACAGCCGCGTCGACCGCCACCACAGCCTGGGAGAAGGCAACATCGGCAAAACGGTGTTCAGCTACATCATGCGCGATCCGCGTTTCGACAATATCCCGCTGATTCTGGAAACGGTAAATCCGGATATCTGGGCGGAAGAGATCGCCTGGCTGAAGGCACAGCAGTAACCCACCTCTGGCCGCTCGCCTAGGCGCGAGCGGTTTCCCCCACCTCGTGCTCCGCCGCCAGCATGGCGCTGAACTGGCGCAGCGTCTCTTCATCCAGGCCCGCAGCCCTGAACACGGCGGTGGTAAAGCTGACCGGCGCCGATCCCGGTGCCGTAATGACACCGTCATCCACGACGGCGGCGGCGCTCGCAACGAAATGGCGCTGCCCGGTGTAGCCCTCAGCATGGCGCGTCAAAAACCCGGCATCGTTGGAGGTATGCGCCCTGCCGTTCAACAGGCCGGCCCGCGCCAGCGCCAACGTTCCACCGCAAATGCCCGCCAGGGTTGCGCCGCGTTGAAACTGCTCGTTGAGCAACGCGCTGATGTCCGGTGCCCGTTCGGTTTCCCATAGAGTGCCACCGACCACCACCAGCACCTCGGGGCGCCAATCCGCCAATTCGGCCACGCCTTTTTCAACCTCTACCGTCAGCCCGCCCTGTGAGCGAAACTTTCCGACCTGCGGCGCAAAAAACGCTACCTCCAGCCCATAAAACGGGCCGCCAACGCCGGCAATCAGCGCGTATTCCCAATCGGCGAGACCGGATGCCAGTACGATCGCCACTTTTTTAGCCACGGATGAATCTCCTTGAGTCATTCCTTGTTCGCATGAACAAAGTCGCGCTGTCAGCTTAGAAAGCGTTGTGGCTTTTGGCCAGGGGTAAATCGTGCTAACTGCCTCAACCACAAACAAAAACGCGCAACCCAGGGCTGCGCGTTTTGGCGATACCGACGTCAGTTACGCCGCGGCGGCGACCGACGTTTCAGCACGCTTCAGCAGGGCATAAGCCACGCCCGCCAGCAGGGTACCGGCGGCGATCGCCACCAGATACAGCAGCACCGGCGTGATTGCACCCGGGATCAGCAGCACGAACAGCCCGCCGTGCGGCGCCATCAGTTTGGCACCGAACGCCATCGACAGCGCACCGGTCAGCGCACCGCCGGCGATGCAGCAAGGCAGCACGCGCATCGGATCGCGGGCGGCGAACGGGATCGCCCCTTCAGAGATAAAGCACAGGCCCAGCACCAGTGCCGCTTTGCCGCCTTCCCGTTCGGATTTCTCGAACTTGTGGCGCGCCAGCAGCGTCGCCAGCCCCATCGCCAGCGGAGGCACCATGCCGGCGGCCATGATCGCCGCCATTGGCGCATACACCGAGGAGCTGAGCAGCGCCACGCCAAAGGCGTAGGCCGCTTTGTTCACCGGGCCGCCCATGTCGGTACACATCATCGCGCCGAGAATCGCCCCCAGCAGCACCGCGTTGGCGGTGCCCAGCGACTGCAGCCAATGGGTCAGGCCTTCCATGATTTTCGCGACCGGCGTGCCGACTACGTAAATCATGATAAGACCGGTGATCAGGCTGGCGACCAGCGGAATGATCAGGATTGGCTTCAGCGCTTCCATACTTTGCGGCAGGCGCAGCTTGCTGCTGATCGCCTTGGCGACGTAACCCGCCAGGAAACCGGCGATGATGCCGCCGAGGAACCCGGCGCCGGTGCTCACGGCCAGCATGCCGCCGATCAGGCCCGGCGTCAGGCCCGGGCGATCCGCGATGGAGAAGGCGATGAAACCGGCCAATACCGGCACCATCAGCGCAAAGGCGGAGCCGCCGCCGATCTGCATCAGCGCCGCCGCCAACGTGCCTTTGACTTCAAACGCCTTGATGCCGAACACGAACGACAGCGCGATACACAGACCGCCGGCCACCACCATCGGCAGCATGTAGGACACGCCGGTCAGCAGGTGGCGATACGGGCCGTTGCCCTCTTTCTTTTTACCCGCCGGCGCCGCACTGCCGCGCTGCTGCGGCTGGAACACCTCGGCCTCGGCCAGCGCCTTGTCCAGTTCCTGGGCGGTTTTCTTCAGCGCCAGGCCGGTGGAAGTGCGGTACATCGGCTTGCCGGCAAACTTATCCAGATCCACCTCGATATCCGCCGCGACGATCACCAGATCCGCCGCCGCCACTTCTTCCGGGGTGATGGCGTTGCCGGCGCCGACGGAGCCGCGCGTTTCCACCTTCACCCACCAGCCGCGTTTCTTCGCTTCACTTTCAATGGCCTCGGCCGCCATAAAGGTGTGCGCCACGCCGGTTGGGCAAGCGGTGATCGCCACGATGCGTTTTTGCCCATCGGCTTTCACCGGCGCCGCCGCCTGCGGTGCCTGATAGGTTTCAGCTTCGGCCTTGGCGCGCGCCAGAAAAGCGTCCGGTTCACGCACCGCCTGCTCTACGTCGCCCACATACACCAATTTGCCGTTCAGCCCGGCGTCAGCAGGGGCAGACTGCCCCGCCACCGCCACCAGTTCGGCGTCCTGCAGCGACTCGACCAGCGTCAGGCCGGTTTTGGCCGCGGCAGCCTCCAGCATGCGTTTCGCCAGGTGGCCTCGGGCCTGCCCCAGCGAACTGTCTACCATCAGCAGCGTTTTCATTCTGCCTCCTGCTATTGATTGAAAGGTTTCAGATCGACGCGCGCCATCATCGCGGCCAACTGGGGACGATCGGTCACGCCGACGTTGCTCTGGCTGACCGCCAGCGCCGCTACCGCCGTGGCCAGACGCAGGGTATGTTCACTGGATTCGCGCATCAGCAGGCCGTAAATCAGGCCCCCGACCATCGAATCGCCGGCGCCCACGGTGCTGACCACCTCACAGGACGGCGGTTTGGCGATCCAGGCGCCGGACGCGTTAACCCACAGCGCACCTTCCGCGCCGAGGGAGATCACCACGTGGGCGATGCCCTGTTCGCGCAGCGCATGCGCGGCCTCGACCACGTCCGCCAGCGTCGGCAGCGGGCGGCCGGCCCAGATTTCCAGCTCGCGGCGGTTCGGCTTCACCAGCCACGGCGAGGCCTTCAGCCCGGCGACCAGCGCTTCGCGGCTGCTGTCGAAAATGATGCACGGGCACTTGGCGCGCAGCTGGGTCATCCAGTCGGTAAAGGCATCGGGATCGACGCCGGCCGGCAGGCTGCCGCTCACCGCCACCATGTCGAACTGGCCCAGCCAGCTCAGCGAGTCGCTGACGAAGCGATCCCAATCCTGCGGTGTGACTTCAAAACCGGAGAAGTTGAAGTCGGTCACTTCACCGTCTTTTTCCGTCAGCTTGACGTTGATGCGGGTGCGGCCCGGCACCACCTGGAAGCGGTTGGCGATCCCCAGATCGCTGAACAGCAGCTGGAAACCGTCCTGATTGTCTTTGCCCAGGAAACCGCCGACGGTGACGTCGATGCCCAAATCCTTCAACACTTTGGCGACGTTGATACCCTTACCGGCGGCGTGCAGGCCGGCGGTTTTTACCCGGTTGACTTCCCCGCGCTCGATCTGCGGGCAGAAACCCACCAGATCGTACGCCGGGTTCAAGGTGATCGTTGCTACTCTTCTGCTCATGCTGCGCCCTCGCCCAGTCCTTCATTAATCGCTTCGCCAATCGCCTTCAGCGCGGCTTCAGCATCTTCTCCATTGGCGGTAAAGCGCAGGTGATGCCCTTTCTTCACGCCCAGCGCTACCACCTTCATCAGGCTGCGCCCGTTGGCCGGCTTACCGCTGCCGTCCAGGTTGGTGACGGTGATGTCACTGTTGAAACTTTTGATCACGTTGACCAGCGCCGTGCCCGGCCGTGCGTGCAGGCCGTGCTCGTTGCGGATCACAAACTCGGCGCTCAGCACGCTGCTTTCCTCGGCCACTTCGCTGGTCAGCAGCGCCAGCACCCCGGCGGCATCCGCCTTCAGCAGGCGTTCAGCTTTGTTGGCCAGCAGCAGGTCGCTGAGGTAGTTGAGCACCGCCAGCGGCTGCGCATCGGCGACCGACACCGTCAGCAGCAGCGCCACCGGCTCACCGTCTTCCACGAAAGCCTGCGCCGGACGGCTGACGGTGGCCGCGCTGGCCAGGTTGCCTTCGACGCTGTCGCTCAGCCAGATGCCCTGCCCCAGGTTCAGCGGCTTGCGGGTGATGGCATCGCTGACGAACTGCGCGTTGACCGCGCCGGCCTTTTGCAGCCGGCCGGCGTTCAGCGCCTGCAGCGTCATCAGGCTGTCGGCCGCGACGTCGAGCGCAATCAGCGAAACGTCGAACTGGAATTCGGCGCTCTGCTGTTCGCCCATCAGCAGGCTGCGCAGCTCTTCCGCGGAGGTGGTTTTCGCCAGCCGCTCCGCCACGCTGTCATCACTCAGCACGTGCGTGAGCTGGCGCAGCAGCGCCAAATGCTCGTCGGAACGGGCGGCGATGCCGATCGCCACATAGGCGGTCTGGCCTTCGCCCCAGGCGATGCCCTGCGGGAACTGGAATACCTGCACGCCGGTTTTCAGCACCAGATCGCGGGTATCGGTGGTGCCGTGCGGAATGGCGATGCCGTTGCCCAGATAGGTGGACGTCTGCAGTTCGCGCTGCAGCATGCCGTCCACGTAACCGGCGCTGACGCAGCCCGCTTCGGTCAGGGCGGCGGCCACCTGGCGGATGGCCTCCTGCTTACCGTCGGCAGCGGCGCCCAGATGAATGTCTTGCGGTGACAACTGGAACATGATTCTCCTCTCCTGCTGAATTGAATCGTTTCAGCTTCATTGAGAAAAAGGAGCGTTACCCGCTCGCCACAAGCGGCCGGATAACGCTGAAACGTTTCAAGGAGTGTGTAAGCAGCGCAAGGTGAAAGCAAGCTTTCTCCCTTTCGCCATTGCAGATTTTTGAGCTTACGCACACTTTCGCCGGCGCATTGGTCAGCGCCGGGGCAAAATGACATACTGTGCTGAAACTTTGCTGACGGAGAAAAGCATGAACGTAGTGACGGGCGTCGGGGTGATCATCGTCAACCTGCAGGGCGAGATTTTGTTGGGCAAACGCTGCGGCCCGCACGCGCCCTTTTGGTCGATCCCCGGCGGGCATCTGGAGGCCGGCGAAACCTTCGAGCAGTGCGCCCAGCGCGAAATCGCCGAAGAAACCGGGTTGCTTATCGACCCGCCGCGCTTCGTGGGCGTCAGCAACAATCTGCAAACCTGGCGCGCCGAAGGCAAACACACGGTGTCTGTTTGCCTGCAGGTGGATCATCCCGGTGGCAGCGCCGAGTTGAAAGAACCTGAAAAGTGCGCCGAGTGGCGCTGGTGCGCGCCAGACGCCCTGCCGGAGCCGCATTTCGAAGCCAGCCGCACCGCCATCCGCCTGTGGCTGAGCGGCCAGGCCTATGTGCCCACGGCCTGACCCATCGCGAGCGTATGTTGCGCTCGCTTCCCCTGCCGCACTGCCTCACCGCTATATAAATTAGAATATAACGCTATTTTTTGCGATATATGCCCTTTTTTTGACTACGGATAACCCTATGGGGTTAACCCTCTTCTATTATTACCCCTGCAATCGACGTGGCATTCTGACCTCCGGTCGGCGGCCTTTTGGCAAGATTTTATTTTAAATTCATAATTATAAGCGGGTTTACCATGAGCAAAAAACTGACTGGCTTTGAAAAAAAGCGCCGGTGGGGGTGGCTATGGCTTTTGCTGCTGGGGATTATCCTCGGCGCGGCGCTGTTGGCCGGGACCGCCACCGTCTTCCATAAAACCAGCGATACCGCCTTCTGCGTTTCCTGCCACACCATGCAACAACCGCTGGCCGAATATCAGGGCAGCGTCCACTTCCAAAACACCAAGGGCATCCGCGCCGAGTGCGCCGACTGCCACGTGCCGCACCAGCCGATCGATTACCTGTGGACCAAAATCCGCGCGGTGAAAGACATTTATGGCGAAATGGTCGGCACCATCGATACGCCGGAAAAATACGAAGCGCACAAGCTGGCGATGGCGCAGTCGGTCTGGAAAACGCTGAAAGAGAACGACTCGGCCACCTGCCGCTCCTGCCACAGCTACGACGCCATGGACATCACCGCCCAGCGCCCTGAGGCGCGCCTGCAGCACCCGGTGGCGATCAAACAGGGCGAGACCTGCATCGACTGCCATAAGGGCGTGGCCCACATCCTGCCGGACATGAGCGGCGAAACCCAGGCCGGCGCCGCCGAGCTGGCGAAGGCCGCGGCGCTGACCGCACCGGACGCCACCACCCTTTACACCATCGCCACAGAGCCGTTCTTCCTCGGCGCCAACGACAGCCATAACGCCGGCAACCTGATGCCGTCCACCGAAGTGCAGGTGGTGAAGCAAGAGGGCGACAAGGTGCTGGCCACCGTCAGCGGCTGGCAGCAGGACGGCGTCAGCGAAGTGTTCTACGCCGCGCAGGGCAAACGCATCCTCAGCGTGCTGCTGGGTGAAGACGCGCGCCAACAGCTGAAGACCGCCTCCACCCAGACCGATGCGGAAACCGGCCTGGTCTGGCATCAGGTTTCTCTGCAGGTGTGGCTGCCGCGTAAACAGTTGATCGACGATCAGCAAAAAATCTGGCGCTACGCCGCGGACATGATGTCGGCCAACTGCACCGGTTGCCACGGGCTGACCGCGCTCGATCGCTTCAACGCCAACCAATGGATCGGCGTCATCAAAGGCATGGCGCCGCGCACCTCGCTGACGCAGGAACAGCTGCGCGTGCTGACGCAATACGTACAAAAACACGCCAGCGACATGCCACCTGCCGCACCGGCCAAGCTTTAAGGGAGAAGCGCAATGAGCAACCAACAACCGTTAACAATGAGCCGCCGCCGCTTCCTGACCGGGGCCGCCGCGCTGGCCGCCGCCCCGCTGCTGGCTGGCTTATGGCCCAAAGCGGCGCTGGCGCAGGCCATCAGCGAAGCGCTGCCGCAGTTCATCGTCTTGCGTCAGGCGCAAAAAGGCATTCTGACCGGCGCCCACTGGGGCGCGTTCGAGGCCATCGTGCAGGACGGCAAGATGGTCGGCGTGCAGCCGGTGCAGGACGATCCGTATCCGAATGAGCTGATCACCATGGCGCCTTATCAGGTGCACGCCGAGAACCGCATCAAATACCCGATGGTGCGTAAAAGCTGGCTGGAGGGCGGCCCCGGCAGCCATACCGAGCTGCGCGGCCGCGACGAGTGGGTGCGCGTCAGCTGGGACAAAGCGACCGAGCTGGTGTGCAATGAGATCGTTCGCCTGCAAAAAGATCACGGGCCGCAGTCGATCTACGCCGGTTCCTACGGCTGGAAAAGCGTCGGCATGCTGCACAACAGCCGCACGCTGCTGCAGCGCCTGATGAACCTGACCGGCGGTTTCCTCGGCTACGCCGGCGACTACTCCACCGGCGCGGCGCAGGTGATCATGTCGCACGTGGTCGGTTCGATGGAGGTCTACGAACAGCAGACCGCCTGGCCGAACGTGATCGAGAACAGCGAGCTGGTGATCCTGTGGGGCTGCAACCCGATGGTCACGCTGAAAAACAGCTGGAACGTGCCGGATCACGTCGGCCAGACCGGCTTCGAGGCGCTGAAGAAGAAAGGCACCCGGGTGATCAGCATCGATCCGGTGCACAGCGACAGCGCCAAGTTCGTCAATGCGCAGTGGATCGCCCCGCGTCCTTATACCGACGGCGCCATGCTGATCGGCATCGCCCACACGCTGCTGACCGAGAAGCTGCATAACCCGGACTTCCTGAAAACCTACACCGTCGGCTTCGACAAGTTCCAGGCCTACCTGCTGGGCGAGAGCGACGGCGTGGCGAAAACCGCCGAATGGGCGGCCGACATCAGCGGCGTCGATGCCGACACGCTGCGCGGTCTGGCGCGCGAGATGGCGAAGCATCGCACCATGATCATGGGCGGCTGGGGCATTCAGCGCCAGCACCACGGCGAACAGCAGCACTGGCTGCTGGTGACGGTGGCGGCGATGCTCGGCCAGATCGGCCTGCCGGGCGGCGGCTTCGGCTTCAGCTACCACTATTCCTCCGGCGGCAGCCCGACCGCCAAGGGCGGCATCATCGCCGGCATCTCCGCCGGCAACGCGCCGAAGAACTCCCCGGCGCCGATCCCGGTGGCGCGCATCGCCGAATGCCTGAGCAATCCGGGCAAAACCATCGACTTCAACGGTGCCAAGGTCACTTACCCTGAGGTGAAAATGGTGTATGTGGCGGGCGGCAACACCTTCCACCAGCATCAGGACACCAATAACCTGGTCAAAGCCTGGCAGCGGCCGGACACCATCGTGGTCAACGAGCCTTACTGGACCGCTACCGCCAAGCATGCCGACATCGTGCTACCGGCCACCACCAGCTACGAGCGCAACGATCTGGAAATGGGCGGCGACTATTCGCAGCTCTATGTGTTCCCGATGCATCAATGCGTGCCGCCGCAGCACGAGTCGCGCAGCGACTTCGACATCTTCTCGGCGATGGCGGCCAGGCTGGGCGTGCAGGAGGCCTTTACCGAGGGCAAAGACGAAACCCAGTGGCTGAAAGGCATGTACGACGACATGAAGAACCAGGCGCGCGCGGCCCGGGTGGCGCTGCCGCCGTTCGACATGTTCTGGCAATCCAACAACTACGTGCGCTTCCCGGTGCCGGAGGCCAACAAGCAGTGGGTGCGCTTCGCCGACTATCGCGACAACCCGCTGTTGAACCCGCTGGGCACGCCGTCGGGCAAGATCGAGATCTACTCCGACGCTATCGCCAAAATGCATTACGAGGATTGCCCCGGCATCCCGACCTGGATGCCGCCGCACGAGTGGTATCGCGGGCCGGAAGCGGCCAAATATCCGCTGTCGCTCAATACCGCGCACCCGACCAACCGGCTGCACTCTCAGCTCGACAACACGCCGCTGCGCGAGAAATACGCGGTAGCGGATCGTGAAGCTATCCTGATCCATCCGCAGGACGCGCAGCCGCGCGGCATCAGCGGCGGCGATCTGGTGCGGGCGTTCAACGATCGCGGCCAGATCCTGGTGGGCGCAGTGGTCAGCGAAGACGTGCGACCGGGCGTGGTGCGCATCAGCGAAGGCGCCTGGTTCGATCCGGCCGATCCGGCGCAACCCGGCTCGCTGTGCAAGAACGGCAACGTCAACTGCCTGACCTTCGACATCGGCTCTTCCAGCCTGGCGCAGGGCAACTGCGGGCAGATGGCGCAGCTGCAGATCGAGAAGTATCGGGGGCCGGTATTGAAAAATACCGCGCACGCGGTGCCACAAGGCGCCTGATTTACCGACGCGCCCCTGAGGTTGATGACAAACCTCATGTCATTGCCCGGTTTGCAGAAAGCAGCGGATAACAAACAGGGAAAATCAATGAATTGATTTTCGGCTGATGACCACAAAGGAGGAAAAACCACGTTTTTTCCTCCTTTGTCAACGGTCTGGGGGGCGCGACGCGCCCCTTTTTTCTCGTCGCCGCACGACATATCCGTTTACCCTTCGCCGCAAGGGAGCGGTTTGCGTTTCATTTCAACGGGCGTATGATGCGCGCGACCTTCCTTTTTCGACGAATTATCAACCACCATGCCGACTTCATCCGCAATAACGCGACGCGCGCCCGATCTCACTTCGCTGGCCTTTTTGGCGGTGGCGTTCCTGACCGGTATCGCCGGTGCGTTGCAAACCCCGACGCTGAGCCTGTTTCTGGAAACCGAGGTCAAGGTACGGCCGGCGCTGGTCGGGCTGTTCTTTACCGGCAGCGCGGTGATCGGCATTCTGGTCAGCCAGTTTCTCGCCGGCCGTTCGGATAAACAAGGCGACCGCAAATCGCTGATCTTCCTCTGCTGCATGCTGGGTGCGCTGGGGTTCACGCTGTTCGCCTGGAACCGCGACTATTACCTGCTGCTGATCGTCGGCGTGGTGCTCACCAGCTTCGGTTCCACCGCCAACCCGCAGATGTTTGCGCTGGCACGTGAGCATGCCGACCGTACCGGCCGCGAGGCGGTGATGTTCACCTCCATCATGCGCGCCCAGGTCTCCCTGGCCTGGGTCATTGGCCCGCCGATCGCCTTCGCGCTGGCGCTGGGCTTCGGCTTTAAGGCCATGTATCTGGCGGGCGCGGCGGCCTTTGTGCTGTGCGGCCTGCTGGTGTGGAAACGGCTGCCCTCGATGCCGAAAACCGCGGCGACGAACGCGCCCCTGGCCGCACCGCGGCAGCACCGCCGCGATTCGCTGCTGCTGTTCGTCGCCTGCACCCTGATGTGGACCGCCAACAGCATGTACCTGATCAACATGCCGCTGTACGTGGTGCACGAGCTGCGGCTACCGGAGCGGCTGGCCGGGATATTGATGGGCGCCGCCGCCGGGCTGGAGATCCCGGTCATGCTGCTCGCCGGACTGGCGGCGAAGCGCTGCGGCAAACGCCGCCTGATGCGCGGGGCGGTGGTCGCCGGCGTGCTGTTCTACTGCGGCCTGCTGTTTATCACCGGCAGCTGGCAGCTCATCGCCCTGCAGCTGCTGAATGCGGCGTTTATCGGCGTGCTGGCGGGGATCGGCATGCTCTATTTTCAGGATTTGATGCCCGGCCAGGCCGGCGCGGCCACCACGCTGTTCACCAACACCACCCGGGTGGGCTGGATCATCGCCGGCTCGATCGCCGGCGCGGTGGCGGAAATCTGGAACTACCATGCGGTGTTTTACGCCGCGCTGGCGATGACGGTGGGGGCCACGCTGTGCCTGTGGCGGTTGAAAGACGCTTAGGGCGCGGTGTCCGCTTCCAGCCTGGCGAGATAAATCAGCGCCTGATCGCGGTGATCGTGGCACATGTCGCGGCTCGGCTGCAGGCTGCCGCACACTTTCGGCCGCAGCGGCGAATGAAACAGACCGCAGCGCAGCTGCTCATCCAGGTGAATGCAGCGGGTATTGGCGGGCTTGCCGTTCGGCATGCCGGGGATCGGGCTGGATATTGACGGCGCGATACAGCAGGCGCCGCAGTCGCTGCGACAGTCCATCAGCGCTACTCCTGGTGGGCTGGGGAAAAGAAGCGCGACAATAGCAGCCGCGCGCGGCGGCCGCCAGCAGAATCCCTGCGCCCCGGCGATCTTTACACTCATCGCCCTGCGCCGGCCGGCGTCATCGTATGGCGAATAAACGCCCAACACACCTTGATTTACAGATAAAAACGCGTGAAACGTGCAATTCCCCCGCTTTACATGCGCCATACACCCATGTACCATTGAGCTAGTACAAAAGAACCTCTTCCATCAGGAGCACGCATGTCTACGGACACCATCCAGAAGCTGGCCCGCCCTTCCGTCCTCGGCGGCGCGATGATCATTGCCGGAACCGCCGTTGGCGCCGGCATGTTTTCCATTCCGATCGTCACTTCCGGTGTCTGGTTCAGCGGCTCCGTCGCGCTGCTGGTGTATACCTGGGCCTGCATGTTGCTTTCCGGCCTGATGATCCTCGAAGCCACGCTGCACTATCCGAGCGGCGCCAGCTTCAACACCATGGTCAAGGATCTGCTGGGTAAAGGCTGGAACGCCGTGAACGGCCTGTCGGTAGCGTTCGTGCTGTACATCCTGACCTACGCCTATATCTCCGCCGGCGGCTCGATTATCGCGCATACGCTGGAGGGCATCGTCGGCGTCGGCCAGACCACCGCCGGCCTGGTGTTCGCGCTGGTCGTGGCGTTTATCGTCTGGCTCTCCACCCGCGCGGTCGATCGCCTGAGCACCATTCTGATCGGCGGTATGGTGATCACCTTCGTGATGTCGGTGGGCGACATGTTCACCCATGTGCAGCCTGCGGTGCTGTTCAACACCGGCGATGATCAGGCCAGCTATCTGCCTTACGCCCTGGCGGCGCTGCCTTACCTGCTGACCTCGTTCGGTTACCACGGCAACATTCCCGGGCTGGTGAAGTACTACCACAAGGACAGCGGCGCCGTGGTGCGCAGCCTGGTGTACGGCACCCTGCTGGCGCTGGCGATCTACATCCTGTGGCAGTATGTGATTCAGGGCAATATCGCGCGCGACGCCTTCAAGCAGGTGATCGCCGAGGGCGGCAATATCGGCAGCCTGCTCAAGCAAATGGGCAACGTCTCCAGCAGCCAGACCGTCAGCCAACTGCTGAACGCCTTCTCCTATATGGCGCTGGCCAGCTCGTTCCTCGGCGTGTCGCTGGGCCTGTTCGATTACCTGGCGGACTTCTGCAAGTTCAAGGACGACGCCGTCGGACGCAGCAAGACCGCGCTGGTGACCTTTGTGCCGCCGACCCTGGCCGCGCTGCTGTTCCCGAACGGTTTCCTGTACGCCATCGGCTTCGCCGGGCTGGCGGCCACCATTTGGGCAGTGATCGTGCCGGCGCTGATGGCGCGCGCCAGCCGCCGCCGCTATCCACAGGCGGGATACCGCGCACCGGGCGGCAACGGCGTGATCCTGTTCGTCATCCTATTCGGGCTGATCAACGCCGCCGCGCATATTCTGTCGCTGTTCGGTCTGCTGCCGGTCTTCCACTAATCCCCGCAGGGAGATCATCTGTTCTCCCTTTCCCGCACTGTTTTTACACCGGGCTATTGCCTGAAATCAGCGGCGCGAGTACCTTGTCGCAACTTCTCTAATACTCTTCATTGCGGATGAATTGAAATGGCAAGAGCTAACGAAATTAAGCGCGGCATGGCGATCAGCTACAACGGCAAACTGCTGCTGGTAAAAGATATCGACGTGCAGAGCCCGAGCGCCCGCGGCGCCAGCACCCTGTACAAAATGCGCTTCTCCGACGTGCGCACCGGCCTGAAAGTGGAAGAACGCTTCAAGGGCGACGATATCCTGGACACCATTTCCCTGTCGCGCCGCAAGGTGAACTTCTCCTATATCGACGGCGAAGAATACGTGTTCATGGATGACGAAGACTACACGCCGTACATCTTCAAGAAAGACCAGATCGAAGACGAGCTGCTGTTCATTCCGGAAGGCGGTCTGCCGGGCATGCAGGTGCTGACGCTGGACGGCCAGGTGCTGGCGCTGGAGCTGCCGCAGACCGTGGATATGGAAATCGTCGAGACCGCGCCGGGCATCAAAGGCGCTTCCGCTAGCGCCCGCAACAAACCGGCCACCATGGCGACCGGCCTGGTGATCCACGTGCCGGAATACCTCAGCGCCGGCGACAAGATTCGCATTCATATCGCCGAACGCCGCTACATGAGCCGCGCCGACTAGTCGGCGCCAGCGGGGCCGAGTCTCGGCCCCGTTTCCTTTTCCGCTACGGCAATTCCGGGAAAAAGCGCCGCTTGAGCGCCAGCTCGACGCCGCGCAGCTCCGCCAGCCCTTTCAACCGCCCGATGGCCGAATAGCCCGGATTGGTTTTCTTTTTCAAGTCGTCCAGCATCTGATGCCCATGATCGGGGCGCATCGGGATCGGCCGCCGATCGCCTGCCCGTTGCCGACGCAGCTCTTCGGTCAGGATCGCTTCGATCACCGCCACCATGTCCACATCGCCCTGCAGGTGCGCCCCTTCGTGGAAGCTTTTCGGGTTCTCCTCGCGGCAGGTGGCGCGCAGGTGGGTAAAGTGAATGCGATCGCCGAAGGTCTCAATCATCCGCACCAGATCGTTATCGGCGCGCACGCCGTATGAACCGGTGCATAGGGTGAAGCCGTTATAAATGCTGTCGACGGTCTGCTTCAGCCACTGCATGTCTTCAATCGTGGAGACGATGCGCGGCAGGCCGAGGATCGGCCGCGGCGGATCGTCGGGGTGCACCGCCAGCCGGATGCCGGCCTCTTCCGCCACCGGCACGATGGCGCGCAGAAAGGCCGCCATGTTTTCGCGCAGCCGCGCCTTGTCGATGCCGTCGTATTCCGCCAACCGGCGGCGGAACTGATCCAGCGTGTAGCCCTCCTCCGCCCCCGGCAGCCCGGCGATGATGTTGCCGGTCAGCGTGGCTTTCTCCTCCTCGCTCATGGCGGCGAAACGGGCCGCCGCCTGGCTGCGTTCCTGCGGCGTATAGTCGGCTTCGGCGCCGGCGCGCTGCAGGATATGCAGCTCGAACGCGGCGAAGGCTATCTGATCGAAACGCAGCGCTTTGGAACCGTCCGGCAGCGGATAGGCCAGATCGGTGCGCGTCCAGTCGAGGATCGGCATGAAGTTGTAGCAGACGGTATCGATGCCGCAGGCCGCCAGGTTGCGCAGCGACTGCTGGTAATTGGCGATGTACCGCCGCCAGTCGCCGCTGTGGGTTTTGATCTCCTCATGTACCGGCACGCTCTCCACCACCGACCACACCAGCCCCTTTTCCGCCAACAGCGCCTGCCGCGCGCGGATTTCGTCGATCGGCCAGACTTCACCGTTCGCGATATGATGCAGCGCCGTCACCACCCCGGTCGCCCCGGCCTGACGCACATCGTCCAAAGAAACCGGATCGTTCGGGCCATACCAACGCCATGTTTGTTCCATGTTTTGTCCTTATGCCTGTCTCGCACCGCAATGCTGTTATACCAGTTTAATTTAGATGTCAGTTATCTTTAACTTACTCTTTCGCCCTGCGCTGTCAAAACCGAACCCCTCATTGGTTGATCCACTTCACGATTCTGGCTTATTTTGGACTGACCAATTCCTTTAACTGGCCGACATCCTTACACTGGTCGCAGTTTTTTATCACCGGTGCCACCCTGCCTGCGCGGCGGAAAACTGGTCTGCTAACTTGGCGCAAGTGGCCCGCCAGCTGTCTTACCCGTTTTGGAGATGAGATGAAAACGATCGCCAACACCCCGCTGCCGAGCGCCGTCCGGCAGCCGGACTATGACCGCCGGGCCCTGCGCAGCCGCATCGTGCACCTTGGCTTCGGCGCGTTCCACCGCGCGCATCAGGCGCTGCTGACCGATCGGGTGCTGAACGCCCAAGGCGGCGATTGGGGCATTTGCGAAATCAGTCTTTCCGGCGGCGTGCCGCTGTTTGAGGCGCTGCGGCAACAGGATCATCTGTACAGCGTGCTGGAGAAAGGCGCGGACGGCCATCAGGCCATCGTGGTCGGTGCGGTGCATGAGAGCCTGCATCGCAAGCTGGAAGGCATCGCCGCGGTGCTGGAGAAGCTGGCCGAGCCGCAGGTGGCGATCGTTTCGATGACCATCACCGAAAAAGGCTATTGCATCGAGCCCGGCAGCGGGCGGCTGGATCGACAGCATTCGGGGATCGTCGCCGATCTGGCGTGGCCGCATCAGCCGCAGACCGTGCCGGGCATTTTGGTGGAAGCGCTGCGGCTGCGGCGCGAACGCGGCCTGCCCGCCTTCTCCCTGCTCTCCTGCGACAATATTCCGGAGAACGGCCACGTGCTGCGCCGGGCGGTGCTCGATCTGGCGCAGGCGCGGGATCCGGCACTCGCCGACTGGATCGCCACCGCCGCCACCTTCCCCTGCACCATGGTGGATCGCATCGTGCCGGCCGCCACGCCGGCCACGCTGGATGAGATCGCCGCCGCGCTGGGCGGCGTGCGCGACGAATGCGCCATCGCCTGCGAGCCCTTCATCCAATGGGTGGTGGAAGACAACTTTATCGCCGGACGCCCGGCGTGGGAGCAGGCCGGCGTCCAACTGGTCAGCGATGTACTGCCGTTTGAACACATGAAGCTGCGCATGCTGAACGGCAGCCACTCATTCCTGGCTTACCTCGGTTACCTGGGCGGCTACCGCTATATCAACGAGTGCATGGCGGATGAGCACTACCGCCGCGCCGCCCTGCGGTTGATGCTGGACGAACAGGCCCCGACGCTGAGCGTCACCGGCATCAGTCTGGCCGACTACGCCGCACAGCTTATCGCGCGCTTCAGCAATCCGGCACTGCAGCACCTCACCTGGCAGATAGCCATGGACGGTTCGCAGAAGCTGCCGCAGCGCCTGCTGGACGCGGTGCGCTGGCATCTGCGGCACGGCGGTGACTATAGCGGGCTGGCGCTGGGCGTGGCGGGCTGGATGCGTTACGTCGGCGGCGTCGATGACGCCGGTCAGCCGATCGACATTCGCGATCCGCTGGCAGACGTGTTGCAACAGACGATCGCCGCCACAACGGACGATCGGCGACGCGTAACGGCGCTGCTGGCGCTGAAATCAGTATTCGGCGAAACGCTGGCGGCGCATGCGGCGTTTACCGAAGCGGTAACGCAAGCCTATTTGTCCCTGCGCGATCGCGGGGCGCGTGAAACGGTGAAGGAGTGGGTGATGCGGTGAGGAGCCTGCAGGGCCGAGAATAACCATGCCGGCGTAACGTTACGCCGGCATGGCGGAACGACTTAACGATAAACGACCGTCATAACAGCGAGCTTCTTCTGTTGGTCTACCCACTTCATTTCGGTTGTGCCTAGATTTAGCGGAAGTTCTTTGCGTGTAGTATCAAAACCTGACAACGCTTGCTGGGCCTGATAACGCTGGCCGTTGCGGTAACATTGCGTATTCGCCTTAGAATCTGCAATATTGACCGTGCAAGGACTTTCAACGATAGAACCGACGAAGCGAATTACCCCGCCGGCCACTCCTGCATGACTCACTGCCGTCCATGAAAACAACATTCCTACGATCAAAAATAACCGAAAGGTATTCATGGCAACCTCATTTTTAGTTAAGCCAATTTAACCATAGAGGATCTTGTTAGGAATAATCGCAAGGAAAGGGACGCAATTTGATCGTTAATCGCGTCATTAACAATGTAAAAACAAGCTACTAACAAAAGTTAACCGCATCTAATACAGGGTTTTATCTAAGAATTTTCTTGCTTTGAAAGGTGGCTTTTGCCGGTTGAAAAGCGCAGGGTGACGTGCAAAATTTGCGAGATAGAGCACAAATTAAATTGCGGCCGCTTCACCGACAAGGCAGCGTAACTCATTTATTAAGCAAGTTAATTTTTACGCCAGGAATTATTAATGACCAAAACCAATTTGATTACCGGCTTTCTCGGCAGCGGTAAAACCACCACCATCCGCCATTTGCTGGCTCATAAGCCCGACCAGGAACGCTGGGCGGTACTGGTCAACGAATTCGGCGAAATAGGCATCGACGGCGCGCTGCTGGCGGACAGCGGCGCGGTGCTCAAAGAGATCCCCGGCGGTTGCATGTGTTGCGTCAACGGCCTGCCGATGCAGGTGGGCTTGAATATGCTGTTGCAGCAGGCCAAACCGGATCGGCTGCTGATCGAGCCGACCGGGCTGGGGCATCCGAAACAAATCCTGTCGCTGCTGACCCAGGAGAGCTATGCCGGCTGGATCGATTTGCAGGCCACGCTGTGCCTGCTGGATGCCCGCCAGCTCAGCCAACCCCGTTACCGCGACAACGAAAACTTCCGCGATCAGCTGGCCGCGGCCGACGTTATTTTGGCCAGCAAAAGCGATACCTATCAGCCGGAAGACAGGCAGGCGCTGGAAGCCTGGAGGGCACAAGATCCGCTGCAGCGGCCCTGCTACACCATCGCGCAAGGCCAAGCGGATGTCGCGCTGTTGTCCCTCCCGCGCACGAATCGTGCAGAATTACCGGACGCGCAGCATCATCATGGTCAGGCGAAAACGCAGGGGCTGGCGGCGCTGCGATTGCCGGAGCACGCCCGCTGGCGGCGAGCGCTGAACGAGGGGCAAGGCTTCACCAGCTGCGGCTGGATTTTTGACGCCGACACCCAGTTCGACACCGTCGGCTTTATGGAGTGGGTACGACTCGCGCCGGTCGAACGCGCCAAAGGCGTGGTGCGCATTCCCGAAGGCACATTGCTGATCAATCGGCAGGGGCAGGATCTCAACATCGAAACCCGCCCGCTCGCGCCGCTCGACAGCCGGATTGAACTGATCCACAGCGAAAATACCGACTGGAACGCCCTGCAATCCGCCTTGTTTAAGATTCGTTTAAGTTAAACCCCGTACCGTTGCCCCCCCGGTTGTCGCAGGGCGGCCGGGTTTTGTTTCGTTTTCATTTTTTCAACAGGTTATGTCATGACACGCCGCAATTTACCCTTCATTCTCTTCTTCAACTTACTGGGCGTTGCGCTGTTTCTGTCCTGGTTCCTGCCGGCCAATCACGGCGGCTGGTTTACCCTGGATTCGGCGATTTTTTTCTTCTTTAACCACCATCTGGCTACCGACCCGGCATTTTTGCATCTGGTCGCCATCACCAATAACCGCGCGTTTGATGTCATTTCGCTGCTCGCCATGGGTCTGCTGTATCTGTACTTCTACCTGAAGCAGGACGCCGCCGGCCGCCGCCGCCTGGTGATCACCGGCGTGGTGATGCTGCTGACCGCCGTGGTGCTGAATCAGCTTGGCCATCTGCTGCCGGTGAAACATCCGAGCCCTACCCTGACCTTCGACAATATCCATCGCGTCAGCGAGCTGACCGGCATCCCGACCAAGGACGCTTCCGGCGACAGCTTCCCCGGCGACCACGGCATGATGCTGATTATTTTTTCCTGCTTTATGCTGCGCTATTTCGGCCGCGGCGCCTTCACCGTCGCCCTGCTGATTACGCTGGTCTTCTCATTGCCACGCGTGATGATTGGCGCCCACTGGTTTACCGATATCGCCGTCGGTTCGCTGTCCGTGGTGCTGGTTGGCGCCAGTTGGGTGCTGATGACGCCTTGCAGCGACTGGATTGTCGATCGGTTGAATCGCCTGTTGCCTGGCAAGCACCGCCCCGGCCAACCATAACGTGCGGCTATGACTCATACCGGGAGGCCCACGCCTCCCGTGCCCTACCCCCGCGCCGCGCGCAAAATTTCACCGCCGCCCGTTAACGCTTTTGCAACCTGATTTCACGCCAGATTCATACATCGGACAATTGGCGTTTTTTATATGAAGATTTACATTATGTTACATCACAAATTCATATAAAAAAGACGGGAAAAAGGCTCGCAATCCCCTATTTGTTCCGGTAATCTCAGATGCGTTTGTGCCTGGTTTAAGTCGAATCAGTATGGAATCCGATAAAAATGTGCGTTCTCGCACGTTTTCAACGGTAACTGGTTGTCGATGCAACAGGTGCGGACTAGGCTCGTTCCGTTTGGCATTTTTCAGGTAGCGACTTTCGTCGTTAAGGACTTCAAGGGAAAACAACAACAATGGTCAAATCTCAACCGTTTCTGAGATATTTTTTGCGGGTAGTCCCTGCAATTGCCGCGGCGGTTATGCTGTCAGCGTGCAGCTCGACTCACACTTCGAACTTGAATAACGCACAAACTGAGATGCGTGCAGTTAATGACAAAGACGGTCTTTTACTGCAAGCCTCTCAGGATGAATTCGAAGCGATGGTCCGCAACGTTGACGTCAAGTCAAAGATTATGGATCAGTACGCGGACTGGAAAGGCGTTCGCTACCGCTTAGGCGGTGACACCAAGCGCGGCATCGATTGCTCGGCGTTTGTGCAGCGTACCTTCCGCGAACAGTTCGGCATGGATTTACCGCGCTCTACCTATGAACAGGAAGATCTCGGCAAGAAAATCCAGCGCACCAAGCTGCGCGCCGGCGATTTGGTGCTGTTCCGCGCCGGCTCTACCGGGCGCCATGTCGGCATCTATTTAGGCAACGATCAATTCGTTCACGCCTCCACCAGCAGTGGTGTCATGATTTCCAAGCTGACCGATAACTATTGGGACAAACGTTATCGAGAAGCGCGCCGGGTGCTGACCAGCGGCTGACGGCGCATCGCCTTGAAGATTCCGAATACCAAACGAGCGATAAGCGCCGCCTACGGGCGGCGTTTTTTTTGGCGGTTGAACAGGTGCCCTCGCGCTTGGTCCCTGGCTTATCGTCACCTCTCCCCGCTTAACGCCGCCGCACGCCATTATTTTGATAAACTGTTGGCAGGAAATCGCGCCGTCGAGGAAAAACTCGCCTATTATCGTCAGATGACGGCAACGGCGCCCCGGCGTTATTTAAAACGTTTCCGCTTAGAATAGGCGCATTATATTTCTGTCGGCGACGCCGCGTATTTAAACGGCGCCGCCGGTTGGTACGGGATAAAAAGGCAAAAATGAAAAAAAAGCCGTTGGTACAATCCATTAACTGGCTGTGCGACACCCCTGACGCCCTGTTGCAGAAGACTCGGTTATGGGCTTGAAAAGGGCTTTCGCCCGCAGCGTCTCTCACCGACAGCGCAGCCTGGCTAAAAGCGGCGTCGCCGCTCTGGTATTTTTTACGCTATTCACCGCGGTCACGCTTTCTTTGATCAACCACCAGCGCACGCAATATCAACATAAAGTCGAAGCGCGTACGCAAAAGTTCACGCTGGGTTATATCTCGCATCTGACGGCCGTGATGCAGCAAATGATGCCGCTGTTGGACAAGCCTTGCCTCTCCAGCCAGTCGGACATTACCTACCAGGCGGCCTTTACCAGCGGCGTGCGCACCTTTCTGTTGGTGAAAGACGGCTACGCCTATTGCTCCTCCGCCACCGGCGACATGATGCTGCCGATGAAAAACCTCTATCAGGACATCGACTGGGATCTGCCTTTGGATCTCAAGCTGCAGCAGGGCACGCCGATCGTGCCAAATAAGCCTGCGGTTGCGGTTTGGCTGCGGCATCCCGGCGAGCAGGCCACCGGCATCCTCGCTACGCTGGACATCGATCTGATGCCCTATCTGCTGTTCACCTCGCACGACGAACAGGCGCCGGGCATCGCCATCGTGATGGGCAATCGCGCGCTGACCACTTTCAGCCCGAACCTGATGCCGGTCGATCAACTGCCGAAAGGCAAGGCGGATAACCTGACGCTGCCCAATCTGCCGTTGACCATCATGTTCTACAACGAGAAGCTGACGCCCAACGACATTCGCCTGACGCTGTTGGGCAGCCTGGTGCTGTCATTGATGATCGGCGTACTCTGCTACTACATGCTGCTGCTGCGGCAAAGCCCGGAGCGCGCGCTGCTGCGCGGCATCAAGCGCAACGAGTTCTTTATCGAATACCAGCCGGTGTTCCACACCGACAGCAACAGCATCGGCGGGCTGGAAGCGCTGATTCGCTGGCAGCATCCGATCGAGGGCCGCATCCCGCCCGATGTCTTTATCCCCTACGCCGAAAGCAACGGGCTGATCGTGCCGCTTACCCGCCAGCTATTCAGGCTGATCGCCGAAGATGCGCCGCAGCTCGCCAAAGCGCTGCCACGGGGAGGTAAAGTCGGCCTCAACATCTCCCCCGCCCACCTTAGCGCACCGTCCTTCCACCAGGACGTGTATGAACTGTTGGCGCAGCTGCCGGGCGATTACTTCACGCTGGTGTTTGAAATCACCGAGCGCGGCATGGTGGAAGAAGAGAGCGCGCTGGCGGAGTTTGACTGGCTGCACAAACAGGGCATCGAGATCGCGGTAGACGATTTTGGCACCGGGCACAGCGCGTTGATCTATCTTGAGCGCTTCACCATGGATTACCTGAAGATCGACCGTGGCTTCGTCAACACCATTGGCCAGGACACGGTCACCGCGCCGGTGCTGGATGCGGTGATCTCGCTGGCGAAAAAGCTGAAAATGCTGACGGTGGCCGAAGGCGTCGAAACCGCCGAGCAGATGCAGTTCCTGCAAGAACACGGCGTCAACTTCATGCAGGGATACTACTTCAGCAAGCCGCTGAGCATCGACAACTTCGTCGCCTACTGCAATGCTCATCAGGTCTTTGATTATCAGGCAAAAAAATAGTTAATCTTTAAGCATCTTTACCCTGCGCTCACCCGAAGAATGTTATGCTGGGCGCAGGTTGTACTTTATTCCACAGCAGGAGCTTACCGTCCGATGTCCGTGCGCATTTTCGCTGCTCTGGTGCTCTCGGCACTGAGCTTCGGTCTGCAGGCCGAAGCCCTCAACGAAAGCTACGCTTTCGCCCTTCTCGGTGAACCGAAATACGCCACCGACTTCAGCCATTTCGACTACGTCAACCCGGCGGCGCCCAAGGGCGGCGACGTACGGCTGGCGGCCATCGGCACCTACGACAACTTCAACCGCTTCGCCACCCGTGGCGTACCCGGTGAACGCACGATGGAGCTGTACGATACGCTGTTCACCAACTCCGACGACGAACCCGGCAGCTATTATCCGCTGATTGCCGAATCGGCCCGTTTCCCGGCCGACATGCGCTGGATGGAGTTGGATATCAACGCGCGCGCCCGCTTCCAAGACGGCAGCCCGATCACCGCCGCCGACGTGGCCTTCACCTTCAATAAATTCATGACCGAAGGCGTGCCGCAGTTTCGCTCCTATTACAAAGGCGTCACGGTCAAGGCCATTTCCCGGCTGACGGTGCGCATCGAGCTGCCTAAAGCCAACCGTGAGCAAATCCTCAGCCTGCTCAGCCTGCGCGTATTGCCGGAAAGCTTCTGGAAAAACCATAAGCTCAACGAACCGCTCAGCACCCCGCCGCTCGCCAGCGGCCCGTATAAAATCGGCGATTACCGCCTCGGCCAGTACATCACCTACCAGCGAGTGCGCGACTACTGGGCCGCCAACCTGCCGGTGAATCGCGGCCGCTATAACTTCGACAGCATTCGCTACGATTATTACCTGGACGATAAAGTGGCGCTGGAAGCCTTCAAGGCCGGGGCTTACGATTTCCGCATCGAGCCGTCGCCCAAGAGCTGGGCCACCCAGTACCAGGGCGGCAACTTCGCGCGCAACTACATCATCAAGCAGGACGAGACCAACCAGGCGGCGCAGAATACCCGTTGGCTGGCGTTCAACCTGCAAAAACCGCTGTTCGCCGATCGTCGGGTACGGGAAGCGATCGGCCTGGCTTTCGACTTCAACTGGATGAACAAGGCGTTGTATTACAACGCCTATCAGCGCGCCGACAGCTATTTCCAAAACACCGCCTACGCCGCCCGTAGCTATCCGGACGCCGCCGAACTGGCCTTGCTGGCACCGCTCAAAGGCCAGGTGCCGCCGGAGGTGTTCACCAGCATCTACCAGCCGCCCTCCTCCGACGGCAGCGGCAACGATCGGCAAAATCTGCTGAAAGCGACCCAACTGCTGAAAGAAGCCGGTTGGGTAGTCAAAAATCAAAAGTTAGTCAACGCCAAAACCGGCCAGCCGTTCACCTTTGAATTGATGCTGCTGAGCGGCAGCAACTTCCAATATGTGCTGCCGTTCCGCCACAACCTGCAGCGGTTGGGCATCGAGATGCAAATCCGCGAGGTCGACGCCTCGCAATATACGCGCCGCATGCGCGAGCGCGATTTCGACATGATGTCGACGGTGTACATGGCGATGCCGTTCCCCAGCGCCGATCTGCAAATCCTGTGGGATTCGCAGTACATCGATTCCAGTTACAACACGGCCGGCGTCAAAGACCCGGCGGTCGACAGCCTGGTGAGACAAATCGCCGCCCATCAAGGCGACGAAAAAGCCCTGCTGCCGCTCGGCCGCGCGCTGGACCGGGTGCTGACCTGGAACAACTACATGCTGCCGATGTGGTACTCCAACCACGATCGCTACGCCTATTGGGACAAATTCTCCACGCCGCCGATCCGCCCGGCCTATGCGATTGGCTTCGACAACTGGTGGTACGACGTCAACAAGGCGGCGCGTTTACCGGCTCAGCGGCAATAAGGAGTCGGAATGGCGGCCTATCTGATACGCAGACTGTTATTGGTGATCCCCACGCTGTGGGCGATCATCACCATCAACTTTTTTATCGTGCAAATCGCCCCTGGCGGCCCGGTCGATCAGGCCATCGCCGCCATTGAGCTCGGGCACGGCAGCGGGTTTGGCAGCGGCGGCGCAGGTGAAGGCCTGGGTCATGCCCGGGCGGGCATCGCGGCTGGCGACGGCCAATACCGCGGTTCGCGCGGCCTGGATCCGGAGGTGATCGCCGAGATCACCCAACGTTACGGCTTCGACAAACCGCTGCACGAACGCTACTTCACCATGCTGTGGAACTATATGCGCTTCGACTTCGGCGACAGCCTGTTTCGCGGCGCTTCGGTGATGCAGCTGATCGGCCAGAGCCTGCCGGTCTCCATCACGCTGGGCCTTTGGAGCACGCTGATCATCTACCTGGTGTCGATTCCGCTCGGCATCCGCAAAGCCGTCCACAACGGCAGCGCGTTCGATACCTGGAGCAGCACGCTGATCATCATCGGCTACGCCATTCCGGCTTTCCTGTTCGCCATCCTGATGATCGTGCTGTTCGCCGGCGGCAGCTACCTCGACTGGTTCCCGCTGCGCGGCCTGGTGTCCAGCAACTTCGACACCCTCTCGTGGCCGGCGAAGATCGCCGACTATCTGTGGCACATCACTTTACCAGTGCTGGCGACGGTGATCGGCGGCTTCGCCACCCTGACCATGCTGACCAAGAACTCGTTCCTCGACGAGATCCGCAAGCAGTACGTCACCACCGCCCGCGCCAAGGGGTTGGATGAGAAAAAGATCCTGTACCGCCACGTGTTCCGCAACGCCATGCTGTTGGTGATCGCCGGTTTTCCGGCCACCTTTATCAGCATGTTCTTCACCGGCTCGCTGCTGATTGAAGTCATGTTCTCGCTCAACGGCCTGGGGCTGCTGGGCTACGACGCCACGCTGCAGCGCGACTACCCGGTGATGTTCGGCACGCTGTATATCTTCACCCTGATCGGCCTGCTGTTGAATATCCTCAGCGATATCACCTACACCCTAGTCGATCCGCGCATTGACTTCGAGGCCCGCCAATGAGCCGCCTTAGCCCGATCAACCAGGCGCGCTGGGCGCGTTTTCGCCGCAACCGCCGCGGCTACTGGTCGCTGTGGATCTTCTTGGTGCTATTCACCCTGAGCCTGGCCGCCGATCTGATCGCCAATGACAAACCGCTGTTGGTGCGTTATGAAGGCCGGTTGTACCTACCGTTTATGATTAACTACAGCGAAACCGCCTTCGGCGGCGAGCTGAACACCGAAGCCGACTATCAGGATCCGTTCGTACAGCGGCAGATCGAACGGCACGGCTGGGCGGTTTGGGCGCCGATCCGCTTCAGCTACGACACCATCAACTTCGCCACCGAGGTGCCCTTCCCCTCGCCGCCTTCGCGCCACAACCTGCTGGGCACCGACAGCAACGGCGGCGACGTGCTCGCTCGTGTTCTGTACGGTTTTCGCATCTCGATGCTGTTCGGCCTGGCGTTGACGCTGTTTTCCAGCCTGATCGGCGTGTGCGTCGGCGCGACCCAGGGGTATTACGGCGGGCGTTTCGATCTGTGGGGGCAGCGCTTTATCGAAGTGTGGTCGGGCATGCCGACGCTGTTTCTGATCATTCTGCTGTCGAGCATCGTCCAGCCCAATTTCTGGTGGCTGCTCGGCATCACCATCCTGTTCGGCTGGATGAGCCTGGTGGGGGTAGTGCGCGCCGAATTCCTGCGCACGCGCAATTTTGACTACATCCGCGCCGCGCGCGCCATGGGCGTACCGGATCGGGTGATCATGTCCCGCCATATGCTGCCCAACGCCATGGTGGCGACGCTGACCTTCCTGCCGTTTATCCTGTGCGGCTCGATCACCACCCTGACGTCGCTCGATTTCCTCGGTTTCGGTCTGCCGATAGGCTCGCCGTCGCTCGGCGAATTGCTGCTGCAGGGCAAAAACAATCTGCAGGCGCCGTGGCTCGGCATCACCGCCTTCCTGGTCTTGGCGGTGCTGCTGTCGTTATTAATCTTTATCGGCGAAGCGGTACGCGACGCCTTTGACCCCAGCAAGGCGCATTGATATGGCCACTCCTTTGCTCGCTATTCAGGATCTCAGCATCGCCTTTCGCCAGGGCGACACCGTCACGCCGGTGGTCAACGAACTCTCGCTGCAAATCGCGCCGGCGGAAACGCTGGCGCTGGTAGGAGAATCCGGCTCCGGCAAAAGCGTCACCGCCCTGTCGATACTGCGCCTGCTGCCCGCGCCGCCGGTGGTTTACCCTGCCGGTGATATCCTGTTCAACGGCGACTCGTTGCTGCATGCACCGGAAGCGGCGCTGCGCAAGGTGCGCGGCAATCAGATCGCGATGATCTTTCAGGAACCGATGGTGTCGCTTAACCCGCTGCACACCATCGAAAAACAGCTCGCGGAAGTGCTGATGCTGCACCGCGGCCTGCGGCGCGAAGCCGCGCGCGCAGAGATCGTCGAATGCCTGGAGCGCGTCGGTATCCGTCAGGCCAAAAGCCGGCTGCAGGATTACCCGCATCAGCTGTCCGGCGGTGAACGCCAGCGGGTGATGATCGCCATGGCGGTGCTGACTCGCCCGAAACTGCTGATCGCCGACGAGCCCACCACCGCGCTCGACGTCACTATCCAGGCGCAGATCCTGACGCTGCTGCAAGAGCTGAAGCAGGAGATGGGCATGGGGCTGTTGTTCATCACCCATAACCTGAATATCGTGCGCCGCCTGGCGGACAACGTGGCGGTGATGCGTCAGGGGCGCTGCGTGGAGCAAAACGGCCGTGCGCAGCTGTTCAGCCGGCCGCAGCATCCTTACACGCAGCAGCTGCTGGCCGCCGAGGACGTCGGTGAACCGCTGCCGCTGCCTGCCGCGGCCAACGGGCGCCCCGGCGATGAGCGGCCGCTGCTCAAGGTGGAAGATCTGCAGGTACGCTTCCCCATCCGCCGCGGCCTGCTGCGCCGCACGGTGGATTATCACTATGCCTTGAAATCATTGAGTTTCGAGCTGCGCGCCGGGGAAAGCGTGGGGCTGGTGGGGGAATCCGGCTCGGGTAAAAGCACCACCGGGCTGGCGCTGCTGCGCCTGTTGGCCTCACAGGGCGCCATCTGGTTCGACGGCGAACCGCTGCACCCGCTCACGATGAAGCAGATGCTGCCCTACCGCAGCCGGATGCAAATCGTCTTCCAGGATCCCTACTCCGCCCTGAACCCGCGGCTGAACGTGCAGCAAATCATCGCCGAAGGGCTGGAAGTGCACCAGCGGCTTAGCGCAGAGCAGCGGGAACAGCGCGTGATCGAGGTGTTGCAGGAAGTCGGCCTGGATCCGCAGCTGCGCCATCGCTATCCCACCGAGTTTTCCGGCGGGCAGCGCCAGCGTATCGCCATCGCGCGCGCGCTGATCCTGCAGCCACAGCTGCTGATCCTCGACGAGCCGACCTCTTCGCTGGATAAATCGGTGCAGGCGCAGATCCTGACGCTGCTGAAATCGCTGCAGCAACGCCACCGACTGGCTTATCTGTTCATCAGCCATGACCTGCAGGTGGTGCGTTCGCTATGCCACCAGGTCATCGTGTTGCGACAGGGAGAAGTGGTTGAACAGGGAGACTGCCGGGCGATTTTCGCGGCGCCCGCCGCCGACTATACCCGTCAACTGCTGCAGTTGGCGGATTAGCGGCGAATTCTAGAAGGGGTATTGCGCGCTGAGCGGTTCGGCGATCGCGGCGCCGACGTTTTTCAGGCGGCACATGGTGGCGCTCTCGTCGCTGCGCTGCACGAACAGGCAAGGCTCCCCTTCCCATTCGACGATCGCGCAGTCGACCTGAATCTCCTGCAGCGACAGATTGAGCTGTTGCATTACCTGCCAGGCCTCGGCCCCTTCATGGCTGAGTAACTTCAGCCCTATCAGGTTGTTATCTTCGTCTATTCCGTTAAACGGAATCGGTTCTACCTTCACGCCGGTGAAACCGGATAGCCAACGATAACTTTGCGGCAAGCGATGCACTACCGAAAGTTGGATATTCTCCACATGAAATCCCTAGATTGAAAAGGTGAAACACTTTTACCTGACAGGGTTACTAAGTTATAGCCGCTGACTCCCGACTCTGCCGCGCACAAATGTTATTTAAATGTAAATTTTGCCGCTAGCCATTAACCAGACCCCGTGCTTGCCGATGCCGTGCCATTTTTTGGCGCGCCGTGCGGTGTTATTTCACGGCATTTTGCGACTCAGCTCGCATTTTTGCGTTATATGTAACCCTTTCCCGCAGCGATCTCAACTCTTTTTTCTTGCAATGCGACTACTTTTCCGTCGCCATATTTTTACAATGAAGAAACATTTTCCCCACCACGTTAGCGCAGCCTTCCCTGCTAATGCCTTGATTTACATCAATCCTAATACAAACCCCCCGCCGCGCTCAGCCGGCAGAACGCCGCGCCTCCCGGGGAATATGGGGTGGTGCGGCGGCGGAATTTTTTAACAAAAAACACACAGAGGGGAAAATGGCCAATTGATTAGCTTGCGTATATTTAGCAACAAAATTTCAATTGCCAGTTGCACCCTGAAATGGCAGGGCGCAACCCTATGACGATGCGGGGCGACACGCCCCGCATTGGGAGAACGTCAGGCCGCGCGATCGCGTGGCCGGCTGGCGTAAAGATAAAACAGCACCGCCACGATGCTGCACAGCGCCATTGAGGTAACCATGGGCCACGCGCTTTTACCCGGCGCCATCGACAGGACCGCCCCCACCAGCGCGCCGATGCTGAAGCGCAATGTGCCGGCCAGCGAAGACGCGGTGCCCGCCATATGCGGGAAGTCATCCAGGATCACCGCCATGGCGTTGGAGGAGATCATCGCGATGCACCCCAGATAGACCGCAACGCCGATCACCAGCGCCCAGAAGCCCAGGCCGACGGCGCTCACCGCCACCAGCCACAGCCCCATCGCCAACTGTACCAACAGCCCCAGCTTGAACATCTTGACCGCGCCGAACCGCCGCACGTTGCGGCTGTTGATCAGCGTCGTCAGGAACAGGAAGACGATGTTCAGCGCAAAATAGTAGCCGAAATGCTGCGGCGAAACGTGGTTCAGTTCGATGTAGACGAACGGCCCGGCGCTGAGGAACGAGAACATGCCCGCAAACGAGAAGGCGCTGGCGAGCATGTAGCTGAGCACCCGCTTATGGCGGAACAGCGAACCGAAGTTGCCCAGCGTGGTGCGCAGGTGGAACCGTTGTCGGCGCTCTTTCGGCAGCGTCTCCTTGATGAACAGGGCCACCAGCAGTGAACCGATCAGCGCCGCGGCGCCCATGGTCCAAAAGATGGCGTGCCAGCTGAACCACAGCAACAGCGCACCGCCGATCATCGGCGCCAGCAGCGGCGCGATGGTCATCACCAGAATGACGAACGACATCATGCGCGAGAACTCATCCTTGGTGAACATATCGCGCATCAGGGCATTGATCACCACGCTGGCGGCCGCCGCCGCCAGGCCGTGCAGGAAACGCAGCCCGATCAGCTGATCGATCGATTGCGCCATGGCGCAGGCGCAGCCGGCGATGGCGAAGATCAGCGTTCCCCACAGGATCACCGGCTTGCGGCCGAGGCTGTCCGACATCGGCCCATAGAACAGCTGCCCGAAGGCAAAGCCGAGCATATAGGCGCTGAGGGTCATCTGCACGCTGCCGGACTCGACGCCAAACTGGGCGGCGATCACCGGCATACTGGGCAGGTACATGTCGATGGCCAACGGCATCAACATGGACAACAGGCCCAAAATGAAAATCAAACCGAGATGAGAGGTTCGGTTCTGTTGCACGTTCCACGACTCCTTAATCGGCCGCAATCGATGATCGGTTTTCAGTCCTGCAGGTGCGGCGCGCCCACGCTGGCGATCTCTTCTTCGGTCAGTGGGCGGTATTCGCCCGGCGCCAGATCGTCATCCAGCACGATGGCGCCGATGCGCTCACGGTGCAACTCGATCACCCGGTTGCCGACGGCAGCGAACATCCGCTTCACCTGGTGGTAGCGCCCTTCGCTGAGGGTCAGGCGCACTACGCGCTCGTCGACCTGCTCCAGCGTCGCCGGGCGCGTCAGGTCTTTCTCGTTGTGCAGTTGCACCCCTTCGGCGAAACGCTGCGCGGTGTCTTCCGCCAACGGGTGCTCCAGCGTCACCAGATAGGTTTTCTCGCAGTGGTGGCGCGGCGACGTGACGCGGTGCGACCACTGGCCATCGTCGGTCATCAACACCAGCCCGGTGGTGTCGATATCCAGCCGTCCGGCGGCGTGCAGCTTGTACGCGACTGGTTCATCGAGAAAATACAGCACCGTCGGATGATCGGGATCGTCGGTGGAGCAGACGTAGCCCTGCGGTTTATTGAGCATGAAATAGCGCGGGCCGTTCTGCTGCTGCAGCGGATTGCCGTCGAACGCCACTTCTTGCTCCGGGGTCAGTTTGATCGCCCCGCTCTTCACTACCTCACCATCCACGGTGACGCGTTTAGCCCGAAGTTCGCGCGCAACCAGCGCACGGCTGATGCCTAACTGCTGAGATAAAAACTTGTCCAATCGCATGGGATCTGCTTTGCCTGTCGTTGTTATGATCGCATTGATCGTATTGCCAAAATATGACGCCCGCCGTTGCACCGGGTGCAAATGGCAGGTTCAGGGGGGGAATCGCGTGGGGGAACAGCGATTGCTGTCACACGAGTATAGCGGCACAACGCGTTGCCCGACAGAGGTAATTTTCACGCTCCTCGCAGCGCGCGCGCGTAGAAGGCATAATAATAGAAATTTTTCGGCTGTCCGGGGAGTAGAATGTCACGGTTTCTGTGAGAGCAGCGGTGACAAAGCCGCTTCCCGACGGCCCATCTCAACCCACGGCGTTCATTATGGCCTTTACCCTACGCCCCTACCAACTTGAAGCGGTCGAAGCCACCATCAATCATTTCCGGCGGCACCCCGAACCGGCGCTGATCGTGCTGCCGACCGGCGCCGGCAAAAGCCTGGTGATCGCCGAGCTGGCGAAGCGCGCCCGCGGGCGGGTGCTGGTGTTGGCGCACGTCAAGGAACTGGTGGCGCAAAACCACGCCAAATACTGCGCCTACGGCCTGGAGGCGGACATCTTCGCCGCCGGCCTGCAGCAGAAAGAGAGCGCCGGCAAGGTGGTGTTCGGCAGCGTGCAGTCGGTGGCGCGCAATCTGCCGCTGTTCGACGGCGCCTTTTCGCTGCTGATCGTCGATGAATGCCACCGCATCAGCGACGACGACGACAGCCAGTACCAGCAAATCATCCAGCATTTGCAGAAAACCAACCCGCAGCTGCGGCTGCTGGGGCTGACCGCCACGCCCTATCGCCTAGGCAAGGGCTGGATTTACCAGTATCACTACCACGGCTTCACCCGCGGCGACGGCGCCAGCCTGTTTCGCGACTGCATCTACGAGCTGCCGCTGCGCTACATGATTAAGAACGGCTTCCTGGTGCCGCCTGAGCGGCTGGACATGCCGATCGTGCAGTACGATTTCAGCCGGCTGGAGGCCAGAAGCAACGGCCTGTTCAGCGAAGCGGATCTGAACCGCGAGCTGAAGCGGCAAAACCGCGTCACGCCGCATATCATCAGCCAGATTGTTGAGTACGCCGAAGACCGCAAAGGGGTGATGATCTTCGCCGCCACCGTCGAGCACGCCCGCGAGATCCACAGTCTGCTGCCAACCGGCGAGGCCGCGCTGGTCAGCGCCGAAACGCCGCCCGCCGAGCGCGATGCGCTGATCGAGGCGTTCAAACAGCAGCGGCTGCGCTATCTGGTCAACGTCGCGGTATTGACCACCGGCTTCGACGCGCCGCACGTCGATCTGATCGCGATCCTGCGCCCGACCGAGTCCGTCAGCCTGTATCAGCAGATCGTCGGCCGCGGGCTGCGGCTGGCGCCCGGCAAGGAGGATTGCCTGATCCTCGACTACGCCGGCAACCCGCACGACCTGTTCACGCCGGAGGTCGGCGTCAGCAAGCCGCACGGTGACAGCCAACCGGTGCAGGTGTTCTGCCCGGCCTGCGGCTTCGCCAACCTGTTCTGGGGCAAGTGCACCGAAAACGGCGACATCATCGAGCACTACGGCCGCCGCTGTCAGGGCTGGCTGGAGGACGACGACGGCCACCGCGAGCAGTGCGATTACCGCTTCCGATTCAAGAGCTGCCCGCACTGCGGCGCGGAGAACGACATCGCCGCGCGCCGCTGCCATCAGTGCCAGGAAGTGCTGGTCGATCCCGACGACATGCTGAAAGCGGCGCTGAAGCTGAAAGATGCGCTGGTGCTGCGCTGCGGCGGCATGGAACTGCAAAGCGGCCGCGACGACAAGGGCGAATGGCTGAAGGCCACCTATTACGACGAGGACGGCACCAGCACCAGCGAGCGCTTCCGTCTGCAGACGCCGGCGCAGCGCAAAGCGTTCGAGATGCTGTTCCTGCGCCCGCATCAGCGCGCGCCGGGCGTGCCGTTCGCCTGGCACACCGCCGCCGACGTGCTGGCGCAACAGCAGGCGCTGCGCCATCCGGATTTCGTGGTGGCGCGCAAACGCGGGCAGTTTTGGCAGGTGCGCGAGAAAGTGTTCGATTATCAAGGCCGTTTCCGCCGCGCCAATCAATTGGCCTGAGCGAACTGCCGCCAACCTGGGCAGGTTTTCGTTGCCCTGCGGGCGGCTTTCCGTTAAAATGCCGCGCGCTTTACCTGGGCCTGCCCAGCGTTAAAGCGGGTTTCCGAACTTGCTACTTGGGTCGCCTGTAGCAGGGTAAATTTTCTTTTAAGAGAAAAAACAATGTTCACTATCAATGTAGAAGTACGTAAAGACCAGGGTAAAGGTGCGAGCCGCCGCCTGCGTGCAGCAAACAAATTCCCAGCTATCGTTTACGGTGGCAAAGAAGCTGCAGTTTCCATCGAATTGGACCATGATTCTGTTAAGAACATGGAAGCTAAACCAGAATTCTACAGCGAAGCAGTAACTCTGGTTATCGACGGTAAAGAAACCAAAGTTAAGGTTCAGGCTGTACAGCGTCACCCGTTCAAGCCAAAACTGGCTCACATCGACTTCGTTCGCGTTTAATCGCAACGTTTTCGAACCTTTCGGGACGCCGAAATAAAGAACGCCGCAATTGCGGCGTTTTTTATTGTCTGCGATTCGGCAAGCTTACTTGCCGCTGCCGGTCCGGCGCTGCAGCTGATCGCGCAGGTTCGGCGGCGTGCCTTTGATGGTCAGCGTGTCGGTGGCCGCATCCCAGAAAATGCGCTCGCCCAGCAGCATGGCGTCGAAGTTCAGGCTGATGCCGCCGCCGCTGCCGGCAAATTTGGTCAGCTGGCGCAGCGTGCCGCGATCCGCCGGGAAGCTCTCTTCCAGCTCATACCCTTGCTCGCTGGAGAACTGCATGAAGTCTTTCTCGCCGACCGGCGACAGCTCCTGCGACAGCGCCTGCAGTTCAATCTCTTCGCCCGCCTGCAGCTGTTCGTTGCAATAGCTATACACCTGCTGGCGCACCGACTGGCGCTCGTTCTTGTCCAGCTGCGCATCGGCACAATAGTCGTCTACCGCCTGCAGCAGCCCGCGGTTTTGCGCCTTGGTGTCCAACCCTTCGGACGCCGCCAGGAAGTCCATGAAGAAGTCAGCGACCTTGCGGCCCACGCGCCCGCGCAGGAAGGTCAGGTAGCGGGTCGATTCCGGGTTGGTTTCCCACTCGGTCAGATCGATGCGCGCAACGATATCGGCGTTGTTGATGTCCAGATAGTGCGTGGTGTTGATATCCAGCTCTTCGTTGACGCGCATGCTGTTACGGCTGTTCAACACCGCGATCAGCAGGTACTCCACCGCCAGATAGCGGTATTGGCCGAACAGTACCACGCCACCTTCGGCGAACGGATACTTCGCCAGTTCGTCGCGCAGGCGGCCGGTCGCCGCGCGGCTGAAGGCCAGAAAGTCTTTATCGTCCTTGCGGCAGGTGCGCAGCGCTTCCGCCAGTTCGCTGCCTTCGTTGAACAGGCCTAAGGCCTTGCTCTTGGCGCTGTAGACGCGATGCAATTCCGCCATCATTTCTTCTACCGCCGCGTTGGCGGGAAGCAAGGAATCGCGCAGCACCACGTCCAGCGTTTGCTCGTCGCGTTTCACCAACTGATGCAGAGCGATCTGGTCGATATCCAGACTCATGGTAAATCCTCCTGTTCTTTAGGCGCGTATTCAAACACTGAAGGCCCCGCCCTGCAATACTAAAAAACTGCGGCAAACCGGAAAGGCGCAGCGAGGGGCCGCCCCGGCGCGGGCGAACGATTTCCCGAATGACAGGAAGTGATAAAAGAGCGGAAAATCACTGTCCTATACGGTAAGATAGAGCACTTTGCAGATTACTAAGCGCAATTTTATGCCACAATCATCCCGTTACAGTGACGAACACGTTGAACAACTGCTCTCAGAGCTGGTCAATGTTCTGGAAAAACACCATACCCCCACCGATCTTTCCCTGATGGTGCTGGGCAACATGGTCACTAATTTGATCAACACCAGCGTTGCCCCCGCGCAGCGGAAAACCCTGGCGAGATCGTTCGCGGAAGCCCTGCAGGCTTCTGTCCGTGAAGATAAAGCGCATTAATATTGACTTATGGTGACAAACCGTCAGCGTTATCGTGAAAAAGTCTCCCAGATGATCAGCTGGGGGCACTGGTTCGCCTTATTCAACATTCTGCTCGCCCTTGGGCTGGGTAGCCGCTACCTGTTTGTCACCGACTGGCCCGCTTCCCTGCTGGGCCGCGTCTATGCTCTGGTCAGCCTGCTGGGGCATTTCAGCTTTATCGTGTTCGCCGGCTATTTGCTGGTGATCTTCCCGCTCACCTTCGTGGTGATGTCGCAGCGGCTGCTGCGATTTATTTCCGCCGCGCTGGCCACCGCCGGGCTCACGCTGTTGCTGGTCGACAGCGAAGTGTTCTCCCATTTCCACCTGCACCTCAATCCGGTGGTGTGGGATCTGGTGGTCAACCCGGACCAAAGCGAGCTTTCGCGCGACTGGCAGCTGATGTTTATCTGCGTGCCGGTGATCTTCCTGGTGGAGATGCTGTTCGGCACCTGGAGCTGGCAAAAGCTGCGCAGCCTGAATCGCCGCCGTTTCGGCAAGCCGCTGGCGGCGCTGTTTATCAGCGCCTTTTTCGCGTCGCACCTGATTTATATCTGGGCCGACGCCAACTTCTATCGCCCGATCACCATGCAGCGAGCCAACCTGCCGCTCTCGTACCCGATGACCGCGCGCAAGTTCCTCGAAAAACACGGCCTGCTCGACCAGCAAGAGTATGAGCGCCGCCTCGTGCAACAAGGCAATCCGGAAGCGGTGGCGGTGGAATATCCGCTCAGCGATCTCAGCTACGGCGATAAAGGCAGCGGCTATAACCTGCTGATGATCGTGGTAGACGGCATTCGCGCCAAAGACGTGGCGCAAGACATGCCGGCGCTGACGCGCTTCGCCCAGGAAAACGTGCGTTTCAGCGATCATTACAGTTCAGGCAACCATGCCGATACCGGGCTGTTCGGCCTGTTCTACGGCATTTCCCCGACCTATCTGGACAGCGTGCTCGCCGGGCGCAAACCGTCGGCGCTGATCAATGCGCTCAGCGATCAGGGCTACCAGCTGGGGCTGTTCTCCTCCGACGGCTTCAACGCCAGCCTGTACCGTCAGGCCCTGTTGACCGACTTCTCGCTGCCGACGCCGGCGCCGCAAAGCGACGCGCAAACCACGCAGCAATGGCAGCGCTGGCTGACGGATCAGGGCGATAAAGAGCCGTGGTTCTCCTATATCAACTTCAGCGGCGCCGAGCCGGCCGAAGGTGCCAAAACCCCGGCGCCGGCCGACTTTATCCAGCGCTATCGTACCGGCGCGCAAGACGTGGACGCCCAGATAGCCCAGGTGCTGGACACCCTGAAACAGCGCGGCCTGCTGGACAAAACCGTGGTGGTGATCACCGCCGAGCACGGCGTCGAATTCAACGACAGCGGTAAAGGCCAATGGGGGGCCGGCAACGGCTTCAACCAGGCGCAGCTGCAGGTACCGTTGGTGATCCACTGGCCGGGCACCCCGGCCCAGACCATCAGCAAGCTGACCGGCCATAACGACGTGATGCGCACCCTGATGCAACGGTTGCTGCACGTGAAGACCGCGCCGAAAGACTATTCGCAGGGCGAAGATCTGTTCACCGCCCAGCGCCGCAACAACTGGATCGCCACCGGCGATGGCAATCAGCTGGTGATCACCACGCCGACGCAGACGCTGATGCTGGACAACAGCGGCAACTATCGCGTCTACGATCAGAACGGCGATGAAATAAAAGACGAGAAACCGCAGCTTGCTCTGCTGTTGCAGGTGCTGACCGATGTAAAACGCTTTATCGCCAACTAACTGCTTAAAACTAAAGCAATCAAGTAGCGAGGCGCTTGCATTAACATCGGGAATCGGTAGTATGAATTTTCATAGCGTCGGCATGTAGCGCAGCCTGGTAGCGCACCGTCATGGGGTGTCGGGGGTCGGAGGTTCGAATCCTCTCATGCCGACCAAATTTAAGAAAACCTGCTGTTACAGCAGGTTTTTTTTCGTCTGCACGCTGAGAGGATGAGAATCTCCGAAGGAGGTTTGAGCCGAGCGCAGTGAGACCACGTTGCTTTAGCAACGGCCCGCAGGGCAAGCATCGAAGATGCGCATAATCCTCTCATGCCGACCAAGTTCAAGAAAACCTGCTGTTACAGCAGGTTTTTTTTCGTCTGCCGTTTACGCGGAAAGTTTGACGATCGCCGCAGGAATACCCTGGCGCACCGCCGCACCGGTTACCCAATCCAGCCAGGTGTTCGGCACTTCGCGCGTCGGATCGGCAAAGCCCAAATCGTTAAGGTTGATGCCGGCGGCGATGCGCTCATCCATCGCCAGCGGTTCGCCGTCCAGGTAGTGCTGGCTGGCCCCCATCTCCCGGTGGCCGTAACCGTGTTCCACCGCGATCACACCGGGCATCACCCCCGCCAGCAAACTGATCTGCGCCTCCCGGCTGCCGCCCGGCGTACTGATGCTCACCCAGTCACCGTGTTGAATGCCGAAACGCACCCCGTCCGCCGGGTTCAGGGCCACCAGGTTCACCGGCTTCACGTCGTGCAAGCGCCGGATCACCGCGGTGGAGCTGCTCATCACATTGGATTTGAAGGACATCAGCCGCAGCGGCCACTGTCGCTCAGGGTAGAGCTCTTCCACCGCGCGGCCGTCCGACAAACGCGCCGGGTAACAGGTGGGACAGCCGCTGAAACGCTCGCCGGTGATCGCATGGCGGTGCTTTGCCACTTCCGCATTCCAGATCTGCAGCGGCTTCTCCCAACGGTTGCCCACGCTGCCGTCGCGGCGGCCGCTGTCATGATCGGCGAAGCGGCCGCCGCGGCTGTAGATAAACGCCACGCGGTCGATTTCATCGGCGCGCAGCGTCTGCGCAAGCTGCGGCAACAAGCGATCGACGCCGCACAGCGCCAGCTCTTCCGCCCTCGCGGCCGGCACCGGCGCCTTGCCGGCAAACGCCACGTTGGCGGCGGCGCGCAGATAATAATCCTCGGCGCGGTTGAGCGGCAGCAGCCCGCCCTGGCCGTCGCCGATAGCGCGATCGCCAAACCCCGGCAGCCCCAGGCGTTTGGCGACGGCGATGCAAAACGCCTCCATGGAAATCGGCTGCCCTTGCGCCGTTTTCGCGGTCGCCGGCGTCACTATCGGCCAGCGCGCGGTAGTGGCCTTGCTGGCGACGCCGCCCCAGGGAGCGCTGAATCCCCAGCTCTCAAAGTTATGGGTATCCGGGATGATATAGTCGGCCAGCGCCGTCGTTTCGTTGATAAATGCATCGATGGCGATAAACAGCGGTAAACGCGCCGGATCTTTAAGCCGCTCCTCCGCCACGCCGCGCAACCCGGCAATACCGTACAGGGGGTTGGTCATGTTCGAGATCCAGGCTTTGAGCCCGTACGGATACCCCGCCAGCGCAGACGTCAGCAGCTCGGTCAACTGCCCAGCGACGAACGGATACCAGGGCGCCCTGGCCGGCCAGGGTGAAACGCCCGCCGCCACTTTTTCGCGGTATTCGTCGGAGGTTTCATAGGCGGCCTTGCTGCGCGCGATATTCAGCCCCTTCGGTTTTACCAGGCCGGGAAACTCGACCAGGTTATAGCGCGGCCCCTCGGCAAAGCCGTTGAATTTGCCGCCGCCGACGAACACTCCACCCTCCAGGCTAAGGTTACCGATCAACACATTGAGCATCATCACCGACCAGGTATTGTAAAACCCGTTTGCCGCCATCATCCCGCCATGGGCGATCACCGCCGCCTTGCGCCCATGGGCGGTAAAAGCCTCGGCCAGCGCCGCGATGCGCGCCACCGGCACGCCGCATTCCCGGCTGTACGCCTCCGGCGACAGTTTATCGGCGGCCTCTTTCAGACACTGGAAACCACTTTTCACCGCCACCTGCGCGCCGTCGTGCAGCGTCACCGTGCGGGTTACCCACAGCTCGGCACGGTCGCACGCCTCGGCCGGCACCAGCTCCCCCGCGCCGTTGACGACCAGCGGCGACGCCGACTCGGCGCCGTTCAGATGAGCAAGCGTCAGATGCTGCCCCGCCAGCGGGTGCTCGCTCTCGGCGATCACCAGATGCGTGGCGTTGGTCCAGCTCTTCTCGCCGGCACGCTGCATGGCGACCTCCGACGGGATGGCGAGATAGCCGGCCTGATAACGCCGGTTGTCGAGGATCCACTGGATCATCGCCATCGCCAGCGCCGAGTCCGTGCCCGGCAATATCGGGATCCAATGGCCATGATCGTCCGCCAGCGTGGTGGTCAGCGGCAGCGCCGGCGCCACCACCGCATAGCGAAACTCGCTGCGCAATCTGGCGCTGGCCAGCTGCCGGGCCTGGCGCTTGAACGGGTTGCCGGACTGCGCCGGCGAGGTGCCCATAAACAGCGCGAATTCGACCTGTTCCCAGTCCGGTTTCACATGCGGGTTCTTGTCCAGATCGTTCATCAATGCACCGGAGCCGGCACGGTAGGCCAGCCCACAATAAGCGCCGTGTGCGCCGAAGTTTTTGCTGCCGAAGCTGTTCTGGGCGAAGCGCCGCAGGAAGCTGTCGCGCCCGTCGTCACCGGCGTTGGTCACCAGCAGCTGGTTGGCTTTCGGCCCCAGCCCCGGCCGCCGGGCGTCGATCGGCGTTTCCAGATCGCGGATCGCCCGCAGGCCGTCCACATGCCCCTCGCCGAACAGATCGCCGCCCTCCACCACTTCAGCGATCAGCTGTTCGAAGCTGATGCGTTGCCACTTGCCCTCGCCGCGCTTGCCGACGCGCTTCATCGGCTCCAGCACGCGCAGCGGGCTGTAAAGCCCCTCCAGCAGCGTGGCGCCGCGCGCGCAGGCGGTGGAACGGGCGTCGAGGCCGCTTTCGCCGCCCAGCTGCGCCAACGCCTCCTGCAACGGCAACGCCGAGTCGACGTGCCGTTCCTGAGACAGCGGATGATAAGGGTTGCCGGCAATGCGCAATACCCGATCGGTCTGTCTGTCCACCCGAACCCGCACGCCGCATTGCGTCCAGCAGCCGAAACACTGGGTCATTGAGATGGCCTGCTGCGGATTGCCTTGCCATTCCGGCATTGCCCGCCCTTCGGGCAGCAGAGAGTTGCCGTTGATGCGATCCAACGTCACCCGCCCTGAGGTGCCGTGAATCAAGCCGTCGATCGCCCGTTTGGCGACCTCACGATAGCTCAGGCCAAAAGCGGACAACCCGCCGAAGGCCAGGCCCACTTTCAACCACTGACGCCGGGTGAGTTTAGCCATGTTGTTTTCTCCGCAATAAAAACGCCTGTGCTTCACGCACCATGATCATTAACGCCAGCCACAGCCCGAAAGTGCCGACGATCGCCAGCAAGCCGTCGGTACCCAGCGGCAGGCTATAGGGGGAATAAGACGCGTTGTATTTCGGGATGGTTTGCACCTCGATCAACAGCGTCCAGCGCATCAGCCAGCTCAGCCCCAGCGCGCCGGCCACCAGCAGCGGCGCGCCGCCGCGCGGCAAACGTCGATAGGCGGCCCAGGCGGCACACGCCAGCGCCAGTGCCCACAGCGCGATCCACCCGGCGGCATACTGACGTGCCGTCGCCTGCGTCTGCAGCCAGTGGCGTACCGCCGCGCCGGATAGCGTATCGCCGCACACCCACAGCAGGATCGCCCCGCCGAGCAGCAACAGCGTTAGCAGCATCCCGCGCGCCAGCGGCGCTTGCAGGCCGGGCCGTTTGCGCATCGCCAACAGCAACAGGGCCAAGAGCGCCTGCAGCGCGCTGAGGAACATCACGATCGGAAATCCGTAGCTGAACCAGATGGGGCGGGCGCGCACGACGGAAACCTCACGCCCGGTGTACAACAGCAGGCCGATAGCTACCAGCGCACAAGCGGGCGCTATCCCACGCAGCAGCGCCACCCGCCTGCCCGTCAGCCGCGTAAATTCGACCGCGATAAACCACAGGCCGATCAACAAGGTAAACAGCGGCAAGAACAGCGCCCCCCACGGCATCCACGACCAGGGCGTCGGATAAGCGTAGAAATGCCAGAAACGGGCGGTTTGATGCAGGTCGGCGGTTAACGCCAGCGGCGCGGTGATGGCGCACGTCAGCCCGATAAACAGCGCCATGCGCTCCAGATGCGCGGCGTTATCTCCACCGCGCCAGCGCCACACGCAGGCCAGCAACGCGGCGCAGGCGGCGATGCCGATAAAGAAGAAATATTGCACGGCCCACGGCAGCCAGCTCACCGCCTGCGGCTGGCTCAGCACTTCTGCGATCATCAGTTGGCGGCTCATCGTCCCTCCCCCCATAAGGCGACCTGCGCCCGGCCCGGCAGCGGCGTGACGAAGGCGTCATCCAGCCCCAGATAAAAGACGTGGGGCGCGGTTTGATTCTCCGGCTTGAGGACTTTGATCTCGGCCTCATGGCGCCGCAGCAGCTTGCTCAGCGTGCTGTGCGGATCGCGCATGTCGCCGATGATCCGCGCCCCGCCCACGCACGACTCCACGCACGCCGGCAGCAATCCCGCTTCCAGCCGGTGCACGCAGAAGGTGCATTTGTCCGCCGTTTGGGTGGCGTGATTGATAAAGCGGGCATCGTACGGACAGGCCTGCACGCAATAGGCGCACCCCACGCAGCGTTTGTTGTCGACCACCACGATCCCATCCTCGCGCTGGAAGGTGGCCTGCACCGGGCATACCGGCACGCAGGGCGGGTTGTCGCAGTGGTTGCACAGCCTGGGCAGCAGCACGTTGGTCGCCACCGCTTCGCCTTCGAGGCAGACCTGGTACTGGTTTACCGTGGTGCGAAACTCCCCGTGCGGCGTCTGGTTTTCAATGGCGCAGCTCACGGTACAGGCCTGGCACCCGACGCAGCGCCGCAGGTCGATCAGCATCGCGTAGCGGCGGCGAATATCCCCCTCGCGCCGCGTCGGCGCCCACGTCAGCCCGGCTTCCGCCATGGGGATCAGCGAAGCCCCCGCCGTCAACACGCCTAGCCGCTGCAAAAACTGCCGTTTACCGAAATCCATGCGCCTCTCCCACACCCTAGGCATCACCCCGATCACGCTATTGATGCCCGTTAGATGAATAAACAATGTCGATGATTTACAGTGTAAAAATGGCATTGGGCTCAGCTCTATTGTGGTTAACCACATACCGAACCTAACGTTGATCTAAAACAAGTGACGGCAGGCAGATTGCCCATCAGGAGGGGCCGTGAGGGTCGTGTTATTACTGCTGCTCAGTCTCGGCTGGGGGATGGCGGCACAGGCGGGCGAGTGGTCGGTCGGCGTGCTGGCGATGCGCGGCGATGCGGCGACCGCGCGTGACTGGCAGCCGCTGATCGACAGGCTCAACGGCAGCGTCGGCGGTGAACGCTTCCGCCTGCGGCCGCTCGATCTGGCGCAGATGCGCGAGGCGGTCAATCGGGGCAGCGTGCAGTTCGTGGTCACCAATCCGGCGCAGTTTGTGCAGCTGAACAGCTACTATCATCTGCGCTGGCTGGCGTCGTTGCGCGCCGCCAACGGCGACCGGGCAACGGGCAACATCATCGGCAGCGTGATTCTGGTGCGGCGCGACAGCGGCATTACGACGCCGCAGGCGCTGATGGGCAAAACGGTGGGCGCCATCGATCCGCAGGCCTTCGGCGGCTATCTGACCGGTTATAAGGTGCTCAGCGATGCCGGCATACGGCCCGAGCGCGATTTTCACCTGCGCTTTACCGGTTTCCCTGCCGACGCCCTGCTCTATCTGTTGCGCGAACGCGCCATTCAGGCCGCCATCGTCCCCGTTTGCCTGCTGGAGAAAATGGATCAGGAAGGCCTGATCAATCCGGCGGATTTTCGCCCGCTGTTGCAACAGGCCGCGTCGGTTCCCTGCGTTACCAGCACGCCGCTTTACCCCAACTGGTCGTTCGCCGCCCTACCCGGCCTGGATAACTCACTGGTGGATGCGGTGGCAAGAGCCTTGCTGACCGCACCGCCGCAGTCACCCTTCCTGTGGGGCGCACCGGCCTCGACCAGCGAGGTGGAAGCGCTGCTGCGCGCCGTCAATCAGCACCCGGAACAGCGGCGGCTGTGGCTGGATATCAAAAGCTGGCTGATCCAGCATCAGACGGCCGTCGGCCTGTCGCTGGCGGTGCTGGCGCTGTTGATCGTCAACCACATCTGGATCGCGCTGCTGGTACGCCGGCGCGGGCGGCAGTTGCTCCATGCCGGAGAGCAACTACGGCGGCAGGAGCAGGCGCTGGAGAACGCCAGGCAGCTGAACGTGCTGGGGGAGATGGCCTCCGGCTTCGCACACGAGCTCAATCAACCGCTGGCGGCTATTCGCCACTATGCGCAAGGATGCCTGATCCAACTGCGCAACACGGACGCCGGGCATCCGCTGCTGGGGCCGCTGGAAAATATCGACCGACAGGCGCAGCGCGGCGGCGAGACGATTCATAACCTGCGCCAGTGGGCACAGCCCACCGCAGAGGCGATAGACCAAACGCGCTGGCAGCCCGCTGCGGTAAGCGAAACCGCCGAGCGGGTGTGGGCGCTGCTGCGCCTGACGCAGCGCTATCCCGACCTGACGTTGTTCAACAACGTGGCGCCTTCGCTGACGCTAACCCTGCCGCCGGCGCTGCTGGAACAGCTGCTGGCGAACCTGCTGCTGAATGCGGCGCAGGCCGGGGCCAATGCCGTCTGGCTTTCCGCCACCCAGAGCGAACGGGCGATCGAGTTGCATCTGCAGGACAACGCGGGCGGCATGACAATGGCCGGGCTGGAACAGGCTTTTCGCCCCTTCAACACCACCAAAGCCGGCGGCATGGGGCTGGGGTTAGCCATTTGCCGGCGCCTGGCCCGCTATGGCGGCGGCGAAATCCGCCTGGCTAACCGCCCCGCCCCCGACAGCCGCAATGGGCTGTGCGTAACGCTGCATTTCATATTGAACGATGAGGAAAACCATGTCGCTAATTCATCTGGTGGACGATGACGTCGCCGTCACCGACGCCTGCCATTTTTTGCTGACCAGCCTCGGCCACGACGTGCAGTGCTGGAATGACAGCACCGACTTTTTGGCGCAGGCCGACCTGTTTCAGACCGGGATCGTCTTGCTGGACATGAGGATGCCGAAACTCGATGGGCACCAGGCCTACGCTGAGCTGCGCCGCCTCGGCAGCACGCTGGCGGTGGTGTTCCTGTCCGGCCATGGCGACGTGCCGATGGCGGTGGAGCAGATGAAGTACGGCGCGGTGGACTTCCTGCAAAAACCGATCGCCGCTGAACCGCTGATCGCCGCCCTCGAACGCGCGCACCGGGTTTCGGCCGTAGCCTGGCAACGCCATGAAACTTACGGCCGCTACCGCACGCTCACGCCGAAAGAACGCGACATCGCGCAGCTGGTAGTGCGAGGCATGATGAATCGGGAAATGGCGGAGCGGCTGAATATCGCGCTGCGCACCGTGGAGGTTCACCGGGCGAAAGTGATGGAGAAAATGCAGGCCGCTAGCCTGGCGGAATTGGTGATTCAGCTGCAGGCTCTGCCGCCCACGCCCCGGGAGTGAACGTATAAAGCCCTCATCAAGCTAACGTCCCGTATTCCTCTTCCCATGATTGACACAGCGCAATCCAGGTAATATATTCATTAGAAATATTAATGAATTACGGTAAAGTCATCTGTTCTCAACCAACAGGCCATCAGCATTCTTCGCATAACCCAGCGTAGCGCTTTCGCCTTCAGGAACCCCGTGAGGGAAAGGAGAGGCGTTGCCTTGAATAAAGAGAAACGATGGCCATGCGACATGACTCAAGCATCATTGCGCCACTATCTGGCCGCTTGGTTGACGTTTTAAATAAGTATGGATTATGAATAACAGAAGAACACGGACTAAATAAGGAATAAAAATGCAAGGAAATCTCAAGCTCTATGGCCTTTTTGTTGGCCTGACGGTGACCATTATGATCACCTGCGACACGTTGGTTTATAAGGTCTTTGATATCTATGGTTTTAAAATAACGGCCAGCGGCATTGTATTCTCTCTGTGTTTCTTGATCTCCACATTGCTTACTGAGGTTTACGGCTATAAATTGTCGGTCAGAGCAATATGGATCATGGTCTTCTGTCAAAGCTTATATGTCATAATACTTAATCTCTCAGCCGTTATTCAGCCAGAAAACAACGATATCGCCACGCACTATTATTCTTTGTACCACGAATTCTGGCGAGTCATGATCGGTACCTGGGTGTCCGTTCCGGTCGCTTATTTCGTCAATGGCTTCATTATTTCAAAGATGAAGATTATCTTCTCCGGCAAATACTTCTTTATCCGATATATTGTGGGCTCCATGTCTACGCAGGCCGCCCTGTTGCTGACAGCCTATCCGATCAGTCTTTCAGGAAAATACACCTTCATGGAGTTGGTTAACATCATAAGCACAACCTGGTCTTATAAAGTTGTCGTCTCCATTGTCTTGCTGCCGCTCGCCATCGCCTTAGTCGAGTGGGTGAAGAAGATAGAAAACACCGATCACTATGATTGGGGCACCTCATACAATCCATTTAAGTAATATCAACAGGGTCTAGCATGAAAGTAATTCAGATTAGCGACATACATATTATGCCTAATGAAAGCGCGCTGGCTTCGAAGCATCTTGCTAATTTCGACAGGGCCATTGACTTCATTAATGCCAATGCCGATAAAATCGATGCCGACTTAATCATTGTGACGGGTGACATCTCTCATGATGGCGATATCCCCTCTTATGAGCGCTTCTTTAAGATAATGAACCGCACTTCCTTACCTTTCTATTTTTTCCCAGGCAACCACGACAACAAAAAGAACCTGGACGATGCAGCCCATAAACAGGGCGGCAACTATGATATAAACTCGTTTGAAGATGACGAATGGCGCATGCTCAGCATCGACTCGGTGGTTGATAACGAAGATTTCGGCAGGGTCTCGACGCATGCGCTCGACACGCTTGAAAAAGCCATCGTCGCAAGTGGCAATAAAAAGGTCGCCGTCTTCTTGCATCATCACCCTATTCCTGTAGGCACCCCGATTGTTGATAGCTGTATGTTAAGCAATGCCGAGGAGCTTTTGAGCCTCTGCCAACGATTAAACGTTAAGTTTATCGGCTCAGGCCATGCACATACGTTATTCCAAAGAAAGCTGGGGGAAACCTTAATCTCTGTTTCCCCGGCAATTTGTTCGCAATGGAAAAACGGCACAAGCGATGTCAGCACCATAGAAAATTCTGCCTTCAGCGTAATTACGTTCGATGAGCATATTCACGTCGAACCCTGGTTTATTTAATCAACGTCAGTATTGTTTTTTTAGACCTGGTGCTTTTCTTTGCATTTTTCAAAGAGGCAGAGAGTGCTCTGCCTTCTTTCACCCCGGCATAAAAGGCTATTTTCGTCGCATCCAAGGACTCGGTTTTGTCGACAAGATCGCGATCTTTTAGGAAATCCGCCCCTGATATTGATATCGAGTCAACGTCGTTTTTCAACGTCCACATACAGTTTCTTTTTTCTCCATGAATCGACAGTTTGGCCGAGGCGATTTTTATTTTAGACTCGGTCTCGGCGATAAAAGCGATGTCTTTCGGGTTAACGTGCCTGAGAAAATCGCCCTCGATGAGTTGCGCCCAGTTTTTTTTCACGAAAGTATGGGTGCCAAACTCTTTGAAAAGCCAATATCCATCCGCCGTTCGGATCACACTGCGATCTAACGTATAGAGGTAACTGGGAGAGTATATTTTTCTTAGCCTTCTCATTATGTTAAATAAATCCATTTATTTCAGCCTCTTTATCGTTTTCAATAGAACACCGACGATCGCATAATCGCTATAGGACTTCACGCTGCTATCTGAATCTAATGAGATATTTGTAAACAACAAGTCGTCGTCAGAAACAAAAACTCGCCTTAAGCATATTGGGTAATTTTTCAGCTTAACCAGGACGATATCCCCATCACAAAATGGCTCCTTGAGGGAGATCACACAATACGTTCCACGGTCTAATTCAGGCGACAGTGAATTATTCGTTATCTCTGCCACAAACAGCGAATCGTCCGTCATGTCATCGACTTCTGTCGTATAGGTATCTGCCGTTCTGATCGTGTTGGCCAGAAAACGCTCTACATCGCTGTAGCTAATGAGCGGCAGCGATCTCACATTGTGTTTGGCCTCCCCTGTGACGCTTAAATCCTTGTCAGTCAGCTCCCCTACTTTTACGGTGAAAAATTCACCAATGGATGCAAGCGTGGCGATCGTGGGATTCCCCACCCCTTTCCTCAGATTATTGATGGTCGCAATACCTATCCCTGTTTCGCTGCTCAACCGACTGGCGTCAATCCCGTGCATGCGCATGAGGTAAGTGAGGTTTTCGCCTATCATTTTCAATGACATACCATTTTCTTCTGATATTTTAATGTTGTTTGGTTGCATTATAATGTTTTAAACCTATACTTTAGCGTCATTAAAGTGAATTAAAAACATTAAACCACTTAAAAGGTGGCCATGACAATAATCCTGGGCGAGCGACGGACGAAAAACACAAAAAACCTATTGTAATAAAATGATTTTATTGCAAATCATCGTTCTTGATGAACGTGACTGGTTTTTATTGAAATGATTCATTTTACTTATAAAAAACTATCTAAGCAGGCTAACTCATATCCCGTTCATCAAGCTTCAGAGGCGCTTGACAACGCCCGGGATATCTTCATCGCATTCACGCCATAGCTGCCGCGGGAGAAACCTAAAATACTGATCATTAACCTCGCAGCAATTTAGTGCAAGAAAGCCCACCTGGAGAGCAAACCGCATCCCGGTTTAATTTTAAACGAAATGAGATGAATGCCTTTTTCAGCGCTCATAGAGCGACTATTGCCCAACACTCGGGATTTTTTCTCCGTCAGAACGCGAAAACGCTGCGTCAGCGCCCGTAGCGCCGAGTTCCGGCGCATACCTGCGTTGAGCAACATTATGCCAAGAACGGCGACCAGAAAGGTGGCGCCGGGCCTCCAACACCAGGGAGCCCCGGCCCGACGCCACCGCCTTACGTATTGATTTTTAAGGGTGAAAAATGCAGGCTGCGGGAATGATCACGCCCTTTGAAGATTCACGCGCGAAGTGAGCGGGGAAAATGCAGGCCAGTGGCCAGACATAAGAAAATGATTCTGCGGCAGGCTTAGCCCCCCGTAGCGCAAGCAAGAATGAACGCCTCATGCAAAATTGCTTTCCCACTCTTGCCAACCCGCCTTCCTCAGGCCAGAATACTGTACATTAAATCAGTATTTACAGGTGAGTCATGTTTGTAGAATTAGTGTACGACAAGCGCAACGTCGCTGGGCTACCCAACGCCGCCGAGATTATTCGCAACGAGCTGGAAAAACGCGTGCATGCGCTGTTTCCTGAAGCCGAAGTGCGCGTAAAACCGATGCAGGCCAACGGCCTGAACTCCGACGCCAGCAAAAGCGATCGTGAGAAGCTGAACCGAATGTTGGAAGAGATGTTCGAAGAAGCGGATCAGTGGCTGGTCACGGATATTTTATAAGCGCTCTCAACCATAATCCCCGACTAATAACCAAACCTGAGCCTAGCGCCAGCAGGCTTTTTATACGAGCAAGGCAGTATGGTTACACCTCGTCTGCTGGTGCCACCGCCTTGCTCCCTCCGGGAAATAAAGACCTTTAAGATTCGCGGCTTACTGATGCGTATGCAATTCTCATATATGCCGCACGCCGACTTTTGCTCGCCTAATTAAATAATTTCGGAGCTTATGATATATCAAAAAACCTAGAGTCTATGCGGTTTACATTCAGAATTTGCCAACTAACCTCATAAGATATCCCATGCTATACTGTCGAGATATCATCAACCCATTGGAATAATTAATGAAAAATCACTTAGAGGTATCTCTTTATGCAACCCGCTAAAAAGTGGTCACAGGAACTTGAGGGGTTACGTGGCCTGGCGTCACTTTGGGTTGTTTTGGGTCATATCTGCATTTTAACCCGCTTCCGTCCCCCCATTCTTTCTGATCCTGCAATCGGTGTAGATCTTTTCATCCTGCTTTCTGGCTACTTAATGGCCAAAAATTATGTTGAGCGTAAGGAACAGGAACCCTGGACCGACGCGTCGACTTTCAAAAAATTTTGGACTCGGCGGTTCTTTCGCATCGCACCGCTTTACTATGTCTTATTGGCTGTGGCAATTGTATTTGGTAGCTACTTCGGTGAGGCCAGAGACATCATTGGCCACTTCTACAGCGAAACGCAAACCAACAGCTCACGCTATAGCGATCATTCATTCTTGAATGTATTTACGCACGTCACCTTTATGTTTGGCTTTCTGCCTGATTACTCCTTCAATACGGTGCTCCCCGACTGGAGCATCGGTTTGGAAATGCAGTTCTATTTACTTTTTCCATTCATCATGTTGACAGTCTTGAAACTGGGATTTGCCCGTGCATGCCTCGCGGTTGTCTTGCTGTGCGGACTCGCCAAATTTTTAGTACCGGACTACTTTGCTGCATTCCCCATGCCCTCCATGATCCTCATAAAGCTGAACTTATTTATTGGGGGTATGCTGATGGCTGAATCAATCCGCAGTAAGAGTGTTCGCTATGTCGTTTTTGCTTTATTAACCGTACTGGGTAGCGCGTATCTGCCAAACGAATTGAATAAATACCATTTGCTCGCTCAAATAGGTCTTATCTTAATGATGGTCACGATGCTTTGGGCCAGGAGTGAAGAGAGCAAGTGGTCGCGCGTGCTGCGCTTGCCGCGCTGGTGCCTGACAAACCGTTTCAGCGTATTTCTGGGAGATGTCTCATACTCAGTCTATTTGCTCCACCTATTGATAGTCCTACCGGTCGTTGCCTATTTGCTCTCAAACACATCATTTGCTGAACTTTCTTCAGTAATGCGGTTCATTGTTGCATCAGGAATCATTCTCCCGCTCACCTATGGTATCGCAACGTTGCTGTACCACTTTGTTGAAAAACCAGGTATCAAACTCGGCAAAATGCTTATTAGCCGCAACCAAACGAAAGCTGTGGCGCTACGGTAATTGCCTATCAACACTCAATCTGATGGCTGCTTATCGGTTAACTTCAGCGCCACCTGAGAAACTCCTTCTCGTGGCGCTTCCAGTAAAAAATCCATAACAAAAAGCCCCAGCATCGCTGCTGGGGCTTCTATCATGGTGCCGGCTACCGGAATCGAACTGGTGACCTACTGATTACAAGTCAGTTGCTCTACCTACTGAGCTAAGCCGGCTGAATTTGGCGGAAGGACAGAGATTCGAACTCTGGGAGCTGTTACACTCGACGGTTTTCAAGACCGTTGCCTTAAACCACTCGGCCATCCTTCCAATGGGCGCTGATATTAGCGATACCGTTATGAAATGTCTATCGTTTTCATGCAAAAAAATGGCACAACCGGTGCAGTTGCCTAAACTTCAGGCCTTAAACGCTTAAAAAATGAAAAGCCCCGCGCAAGCGAGGCTTTTTGTGTCGGCCGAAACGCGATTATTTCGGCTGAGAATCGTAGTCTGAACAGGTTTGATAGCCCTTGTTCATGACATGGCCCGTGTCGTTGTAGCTGACAAAGTACGTTTGCACTTTGCCGTCGCGCGGCGCCACCGCATAGGTGTCGCAAGTGCCCTGCGCATGAACCAGCGTGGCGGTGGTCGACGGCGGACCGGCGATAGCCCGCACCTGCTGCTTGGTCATCCCTACTTTGACATCGCTGACCACCGGCTCATTGACATAACTGGTTGCGCGGTCATAGGCGGTGCAGCCGGCAAGAATGGAAAATACCGCCGCAGTGCCGACGGCCAAAACCAACTTCTTCGTCATAGCTTGTCCTCTTGGAGTGCGTTTGTTGTCCCCTAAGTCTAGAAGTGGAAAGGCTTTTCTACAAATTCCCCTTTGTCGATCGGTGCGCTTTTCCTCACGAGCGGCCATCGCGGGCGCGACGTCAGATTCAAAAACCGAAATCGCTCAGGGCCGGGACATCGTCCGGCCGCCGGCCGAGCGGCCAATGAAAACGCCGATCCTGTTCGCGGATCGGCATGTCGTTGATGCACGCATGGCGGTTGATCATCAGCCCCTCCTGATTGAACTCCCAGTTTTCGTTGCCGAAGCTGCGATACCAGTTGCCGGAATCGTCGCGCCATTCATAGGCGAAACGCACCGCGATGCGCGCGCCATCAAACGCCCACAGTTCCTTAATTAGCCGATACTCCAGTTCTTTCGCCCATTTGCGTTGTAAAAAACCGACTACCGCTGTGCGGCCTTCGACAAACTCCGCGCGGTTACGCCAATGGGTATCGAGGGAATATACCTGCGATACGCGTTCGGGATCGCGACTGTTCCAGGCATCCTCCGCCAGCCGCACCTTCTCGATGGCGGATTCGCGGGTAAAAGGCGGCAATGGGGGTTTAATGCTCATGTTCATCTCCTGAGTGAAGGTATGTAGACAACTCTGTCTACAACATTACGCTAGCGCATGTAGACAGAGTTGTCTACAATCACTCGGAAATAGCCCAGGAGAAAATGATGACCGCCGATCTCAACGCCTTGCCCGCCCGCCAGCGCATCCTGCTGACGGCGCACGATCTGTTTTATCAGGAGGGGATCCGCGCCACCGGCATCGATCGCATCATCAAGGAATCTGGCGTAACCAAGGTGACGTTTTACCGCCATTTTCCCAGCAAGAACGACTTGATTACGGCGTTTTTGGCCTATCGCCACCAGCAGTGGCTAGCCTGGTTCAGCACAGCGTTGGCCAGGCATGTGACGCAAACCGGCGGGTTGCTGGCGGCGCTGGCGCCCTGCCTGGCGGAATGGTTCGACGATCCGCGCTTTCGCGGCTGCGCGTTTATCAATACGGCGGTGGAACTTGCCGACCTGCTGCCGGAAAGCCTGCACATCGCCAGCCAGCATAAGCGGCAGATGGCGGACGAGCTGGCACGTCACCTGCCCGCCGGCCCACAGCGGGAACAGCACTCAGCGATGTTGGCGATGCTGATCGACGGCGCCATCGTCAGAGTGCAGATAGAGCGGCAACCGCAGGCCGCGCTGCAGGTGCTGAATGCTACGTTGGACATGTTGGCGCAAGGCGGGTTCGATCAGTAATTGGCCCAAATGCCCGGCGTCACCAACTCCAGCAGATGAGCGTCGGGATCGCGAAAATAAATGCTCTCCCCGCCGTGTTCCCAGCGCATCCGCCCCTCTATCTCCACGCCGTTGACCATCAGATGCCGTTCCCAATGCGGCAGTTGGTCTTTCGCTACCGCCAGCCCGATATGCGCCGGCCCCACGCCATCGTGCGCGGGAATAAACCCGGTCGGATAGTGCGCCCCACGCAGCGAGTCGCCCTCGATAAACAGCAACAATACGCTTCGATCGCCGACGTTATAGGCGCGAAACCGTTCGTTGGCAACCATCGCCGGCAGTTGCAGCACCTCTCGATAAAAGGCGTCCGCGCGTTCAATATCGCTGACGTACAGCACCGTTTCGATCACCTTGTCGATCTTGAGTTCCATATCACCTCCGCTCTGTTTGCTGTACTGACAGCGTAGGCCGAGCGAGGGCTAGCCGAAGCGCTTCCCGTGCCGACAACGGATCAATCCGTGCTTTACAGGCAAAAAAAAACGCGGCCCGAAGGCCGCGTGATGACGTTCACACTGAGGTGCTTAGAACTGGTAAACCAGGCCCACGGCAACCACGTTGTCGGTGTTGATACCGGCAGCTTGGGTGAAGTCGTTGTTGTCCAGCAGGTTGATTTTGTAGTCAACATAGGTGGACATGTTTTTGTTGAAGAAGTAGGTCGCGCCCAGGTCGACGAATTTGACCAGATCTTCATCACCGTAGTCCTTGCCGTTACCGGCGCGGCCCAGATCCTTACCTTTGGTCTGGTTATAGCCCACGAACGGACGCAGACCGAAGTCGAACTGGTAGTGCGCGTAGGCTTCGAAGCTCTGCGCCTTGTTGGCGTAACCGAAAGCATCGCTGGTAGAGCTACCGAAGCGCGCCGCGTTGTAAGACTGGGTGAACATCACGGCCAGGTAGGTGTCGTTGGCGTCATATTTCAGGCCACCGGAGTAACCTTCCGCCTTGTCGCCGCGGCCCATAATGTTCTGGTAGCCGCCACCGCCGTTCTGCTCGCTGGTACGACGAGAGTTGAAGAAGGCACCGGCGGCACTGATGCCGTAACCCATGTCATAGCTCATCGACATGCCGTAACCTTCACCGTTTTGGCCCAGGACATCACGGCCGTTGTTGGTCTCTTCAGCGCTGCCGTTCTTACCCTGGTACTGCAGGGCGAAGTTCAGGCCGTCAACCAAACCGAAGAAGCCGTTGTTACGGTAGGTCGCCAGACCGCTGGAGCGCTGGAACATGAACTGGTCAGCGCCGTAGGTCGAGCCGTCGAACTCAGGCTGCAAGTCGGTGTAAGCCGCGACGTCGTACAGCACGCCGGTGTTACGACCATAGTCGAAGGAACCGTAGTCGCCGAATTTCAGACCGGCGAAGCCGTAACGGGTGAAGTTCTTGTTGTCCTGGTTTTCAGCGTGGTTCAGGTTAGCCTGATATTCCCACTGGCCGTAACCGGTCAGCTGATCGCTGATTTGCGTTTCGCCACGCAGGCCAAAACGCATATAAGACTGATCGCCGTCCGCGCCATCATTGCTGGAGAAATAGTGAAGACCGTCGACTTTACCGTACAAATCCAGTTTATTACCGTCTTTGTTGTAGATTTCCGCCGCGCCTGCTGTGCCTGCAACCAGCAGTGCGGGTACCATCAGAGAGAGTACTCGAAGTTTCATCGTTATTATCCTCGTTAATTATGTCGAGCTACGGCCACTGCCCTTTTCGAGCATTATTAGCACGACTGTGCATTACCATTCTGGTAACAAGGGTTATATTAATCCAGAAAGAAAATGATACCAAGTATCCGATAGTGTTTCATTGTAATTAATAAAGGTTTCAAAATGTAAATGCGCGCGAACTTTCACAAAACCTTACAGACAAACAAAATAAAGCACTTAAAGACAAAGAATAGATTAACTGATAAAAAATCATGCAGTTATACATATCTTTAAGAAAAAAAAGGCAACCATACAATTGAACCGGGCAATAAGCACATTGTGCCAAAACGCTGTCCGCACGCAGCCGCTATAATCACCTCGCTATCATCATTATTTTCATTATTACCTTCATTACCCGAAGATAATTTCAGCATTCCTTTAACCGGCTTCTGGCCGGTTTTTTATTTTCCTCCACACTCTCCTCACAATTTCAGCTCGTACAAATAGCAGGCAAATAAATAACCTCATGATATAGTTTCACTAATTCACTTCCGCACTAATTGCTAATCTTTTCTGTTATTTTAGTCTACAAATTGAGCTTGCTTTTCATTTCGTGCTTTATCCCATCCTTTATTTCTCGCCGCAGGCATAATTAGCCGCGGAGTTTCACTTCTGATAGCCTGAAAAAAAGCTCACCCTCAGCGAGTAAAGTTATGATGCCCTTTCAACCCGACGTGCTGTGGCAGCGGCTGCAAAGCTCCCCCTTCCGCGCCCGTTTCCGTTTAAATGCCAAGGACCAAACCTACCTCGACGACAAGGGATTGCCGCTGATCCTCAGCCATGCCCGCGATTTCATCGACCGTCGCCTGGCCGCCGCCCATCCTAAAAATGACGGTAAGCAAACGCCGATGCGCGGCCACCCGGTGTTTGTCGCCCAACACGCCACCGCCACCTGCTGCCGCGGCTGCCTGGAAAAGTGGCACGGCATACCGCAGGGTATCGCGCTCGACCAACGGCAAAAGGCGTATATAGTCCAGGCGATCGCCCTGTGGCTGGTGCGCAGAGGCGGTGCCAGAGAGGAGCCAAACGCGAATCTTTTCGACCCGGATCGCGGATTGTGATAAAAACTGTCAGTAACTTTCGCCACTCTTTTGACCCAAGATCCTGACGCTTACATGACAGCCACCTTGTGCAATGAACAGCAAACGCCCGGCGTTCCTCAACAGATCGCCACCCGCCTGGCCTTTTTCGTCGCCGGTCTCGGCATGGCCGCCTGGGCGCCGCTGGTGCCCTTCGCCAAAACGCGCATCGGTATCGATGACGGCTCGCTCGGCCTGTTGCTGCTCTGTATCGGTGCCGGTTCCATGCTGGCGATGCCGCTGACCGGTTTCCTGACCGGCAAACTGGGCTGCCGCGCGGTGATCCTGATGGCGGGGCTCGGGTTATGCATCGATTTGCCGCTGCTGGCGCTGATGGATTCCCTCGGCGGCATGGCCGTGGCGCTGCTGCTGTTCGGGGCAGCGATCGGCATGATCGACGTGGCGATGAACGTTCAGGCGGTGATCGTCGAACGCGCCAGCGGCAAGGCGATGATGTCCGGTTTTCACGGTTTCTTCAGCATCGGCGGCATTGCCGGCGCCGGTGGCGTCAGCGCGCTGCTGTGGCTGGGCCTGACGCCGCTGCAATCCACCCTGCTTACCGTACTGGCGGTGATAGTGCTGCTGGCGCTCGCCAGCCGCCATCTGCTGCGTGAGAGCGGCGCCGACGACGGCGGGCCGATGTTCGTCTTGCCGCGCGGCTGGGTGATGTTCATCGGCATCCTGTGCTTTATCATGTTTCTGGCGGAAGGATCGATGCTTGACTGGAGCGCGCTGTTCCTCACCACGCTGCGCGGCGTCGAGCATAGCCAGGCCGGCTTGGGCTATGCGCTGTTTTCCATCACCATGACGCTCGGCCGGCTCAATGGCGATCGGGTGGTGAACTCGCTGGGCCGCTACCGGGTGCTGCTGCTGGGCAGCCTGTGCGCCGCACTCGGTCTGAGCCTGGCCATCGCCTTCAATCACGCCACCGTGTCGCTGGTCGGTTTCATGCTGGTCGGCCTGGGCGCCTCGAACGTCGTGCCGATCCTGTTCAGCGCGGCGGGCAACCAGCGCGACATGCCGGCCAATTTGGCGATCGCCTCCGTCACCACCGTCGGCTATGCCGGTATTCTGGCCGGCCCGGCGCTGATCGGCTTTATCGCTCAGTTTTCCAGCCTGACGGTGGCTTTCGCCTGCGTAGCCGCCCTGCTGTTGGCGGTCACCGCCAGCGCCAAGGCCGTCACTCGCTGATTCAGGAATGCGCAGCCACTATGCAAAATAAACAACTGACCATCAGCTCCAGCAACATTACCCGCTGCTTCCTGCTGTTTATCGTGCTGCTGACGATCGGCATTGGCCTGTATGGTTACAACTACACCAACGCCTGGCTGGCGGAAAAGAAGTACACGCTGAACAGCATTGCCGGTTCGCTGCAAAAGCGTATCGATACCTACCGCTATATGACCTACCAGGTCTATGACAAATTCGGCAATGCGCCGGCACAGAACAGCGATCCCGGTTTGCAGGAAACCCGCCTGCGGCCCGACGTCTATTATGTCGAGAAGCCGCACAAGAAAACCGACGCGGTGATCTTCGGCAGCCATGACGAGAACACGCTGGCTATGATCGCCAACATCTCGGACTACCTGGACACTCGCTGGGGTGCCAAGACCGAAAACTACGCCATGTATTACCTCAATGGCCAGGACAACAGCCTCAGTCTGATCACCACCCAGCCGCTCAAAGAGCTGGCTTCGCGCTTTCGAGAGAGCTACCTGACCACCTCGGCGGACGAACGCCGCGCCGAGATGCTGCAACAGGCCAACATGCTCGACGAGCGCGAGAGCTTTTCCGATCTGCGCAAGCAGCGTTTCCAGAACGCCTATTCGTTCTCGATTCGCACCACCTTTAATCAACCGGGGCATCTGGCGACGGTGATCGCCTTCGACTTGCCGATCAACGACATCATTCCGGCCAATCTGGCCCGCGCCAATTTCCTGCTGCTGCCGGACGATGTCGATCTCGACGACAGCGCCATTCCGGCGGAAACGGCTCTCGGTACCCATGCGACGATGAGCGGCGGTTGGGTCGAGTTCAGCGCCGCCCTGCCCAATGCGCCGCTGAAGGTGGTGTATCGCGTTTCGGCCATCAATCTGGCCATCGATCTGCTGCGCAACAACATCTGGCTGATCGCGATCAACCTGCTGCTGCTGGCGCTGTCGATGCTGAGCATCTACTTTATCCGCCGCCAGTACATTCGCCCGAGCGAAAACATGGCGGTGGAGCTGGAAGCCGAGCGCGCGCTGAATCAGGAGATCGTCTCCAGCCTGCCTTCCGGCCTGCTGGTCTACAGCTTCGCCAACAATACGGTGATCGCCAGCAACAAAATCGCCGAACACCTGCTGCCGCACCTCAGCCTGCAAAAAATCGCCCATATGGCCGAACAGCATCACGGGGTGATCCAGGCGACGGTCAACAATGAAGTGTATGAAATCCGTATCTTCCGCAGCCAGCTGTCGCCGGACACCTACCTGTTCCTGATGCACGATCAGGATAAAGAGGTGATGGTGAACAAGCGGCTGCAGCAGGCGCGGCGCGAATATGACAAGAACGTTCAGGCACGCAAGCTGATGCTGCACAACCTGGGCATCGAGCTCAATCAGCCGGTACGCCATATGCACGATCTGGTCGATCGTCTGCGTAACCGGCCGGATGAGGAGCAGCAGCAGGCACTGTTGGGCCAGTTAACCGCGGAGTCGGCTTCGGTGCTGGGTTTGATCGATAACATTACCCTGCTGACCCGGTTGGAAACCCAGGACTGGCAGCCTACGCGCGAACCATTCAACCCGGCGGCGATGGTCGACGAGTTGCTGCTGGAGGCCCTGCCCGCCCTTAACCAGAAGGGGCTGGCGCTGTTCAAGCATTTCCAGCTGGACGTCGAGCAGAACTATATCGGCGACGCCAACGCGCTGCGCAAAGTGATTGCGCTGCTGGTGCATTACGCCATTATCACCACCGCCTGCGGCAAGATTTCGCTGGTTATCGACCATGAGCCCGAGCACCCGGATCGCCTGATTTTCCAAATCAACGACACCGGCTCCGGCATCTCCAACGAAGAGATCAGCAACCTCAACTATCCCTTCCTCAGCCAGACGCTGGTGGACCGCTTCAACCACGGTTCCGGGCTCACCTTCTTCCTGTGCAACCAGCTGTGCAAAAAGCTTAATGGCCAGTTGGACATTCGCAGCAAGGTGGATATCGGCACTCGCTATACCATTCGCGTCGCCATGGAGATGGAGAAAAAAGAGCCGCAGGAGCAGGAAAAGCTGCTCGACGGCGTCACCGCCCTGCTGGACGTCACGTCGGATGAGGTGCGCGGCATCGTGACCCGCCTGCTGCAGGCCTACGGCGCCGACTGTCTTGTCGCCGAAGATCGCGCGGTCAACCGCGATTATGACGTGCTGCTAACCGATAACCCGCAGCGCGCCGATGACTACACCCTGTTGTTGGCGACCGATGAGCCGGGCTGGCAAGCGCTGGAGAAACGCTACATTCGGGTGAACTATAATCTGAACGGCGCATTAATCGACGCCGTGCTGATGCTGATCGAACAGCAAATGGCCGCGCTGGAACAGGAAGAAAGCCCGCTTTCATTGAGCTCAGAAGATATCCAACTCTATGAAAAACAATTGAAATCAAGTGATTACTATGGGCTGTTTGTCGATACAGTACCCGACGATGTCAAAAAACTGTATACTGAGGCGGGCAGCAGTGATTTCAATGCGCTGTCACAAACCGCACACCGCCTGAAAGGCGTGTTTGCCATGTTAAATCTGCTTCCCGGCAAGCAGCTGTGCGAATCGTTAGAACAGCGCATCGCAGAAGGTGATGCGCCCGAGATCGAGAATAACATCAGTCAGATTGATTTTTTCGTCAGCAGACTGCTGAAGCAAGGTAGCCAACAACATGAATAACCTGAACGTAATTATTGCTGATGACCATCCTATCGTACTGTTTGGCATCCGGAAGTCACTTGAGCAAATTGAATGGGTGAATGTCGTTGGGGAGTTCGAAGACTCAACCGCACTGATCAACAATCTGTCCAAGCTGGACGCCAACGTGCTGATCACCGATCTGTCGATGCCGGGTGACAAGTATGGCGACGGCATCACGCTGATTAAATACATCAAGCGCCACTATCCGCAGTTGTCGATCATCGTGCTGACCATGAACAACAACCCGGCGATTCTGAGCGCGGTATTGGATCTGGATATCGAAGGCATCGTGCTGAAACAAGGCGCGCCGACCGATCTGCCGAAGGCGCTGGCCGCCCTGCAGAAAGGCAAGAAATTCACGCCGGAAAGCGTCTCTAAACTGCTGGAGAAGATCAGCGCCAGCGGCTATGGCGACAAGCGCCTGTCGCCGAAAGAGAGCGAAGTGCTGCGCCTGTTCGCCGAAGGTTTCCTGGTGACCGAAATCGCCAAGAAACTCAACCGCAGCATCAAAACCATCAGCAGCCAGAAGAAATCGGCGATGATGAAGCTGGGCGTCGAGAACGACATCGCCCTGCTCAACTACCTCTCCTCCGTCAGCATGACGCCGTTGGACAAAGACTAAATCCCGCCTCACGGCAGGTTAGCGCCAAACAGGCACGGCATTCGCCGTGCCTGTTTGCTTTTCAAGCCTCGCTGCGGCTGTAGCGTACCCGTTGGCTGTAGTAAGCCAGCGTCTGTGCCAGCGTCTCCAGCGTGACCGGTTTCGACAGGCAGTTATCCATACCCGCCTCGAGGCAGCGCTGCTTCTCTTCCGCCAGCGCGTTCGCCGTCACGCCGATCACCGGCGCGCTGAACTGCATCTGTCGCAGTTCCTGCGTCAGGCGATAGCCGTCCATGTTCGGCATATTGACGTCGGTCAGCACAATATCGACGTGGTGCTGTTTCAGCACGCCGAGCGCGTCGACGCCGTCGTTGGCGGTCACCACCTGATACCCCAGCGATCCCAGCTGATCGGACAGCAGGCGACGGTTGATCGGATGATCGTCAACCACCAGCAGATGAATATCGCCGTTGTCCGCCGCGCTGGCCTTGGCGGGCACCGGCAGCTGCACCAGCGCCTCTGCCGCGCCGCTGCCGACGCCGAACAACCGGTTGAGCAAGCTCAGCGTTTCTCGCGGCGTGGAGGTACTGTGCATCCAATAACCCGGCCGAGTTTCCAGCGATGGGCCGATATGTTCGGTAGAGAATTGGATCTGAGCCAGCAGCGGCGTGTCCAGCATCAGCGGATGATCGCTAAGCATCACCTCTCCGGCGGCGGTCTCTTGGCCGTCATAGCGCTGGATATCGGCGCCGTAGCCCCCCAGAATCGCCATCAGGTAACTTTCCAGCCGCTGATTGCGAATATCCAGCCACAGCCGACGGCCCTGCCAGGTATCGCTGGCCTGCGGGATGGGGAACTGAGCGTTGAACAGCGGAATGCGGATGCTGAACAAGCTGCCCAGACCCGGTTCGGACTCGACGGCGATATCGCCGTCCATCAGGTTGATCAGTTTCTCACAGATAGCCAACCCCAGGCCGGTTCCCTGGAAATGGCGCTGCACGCCGGTGCCCACCTGGAAGAACGGATCGAACAGGCGCGAAATTTCCTTCTCCGGAATACCGACGCCGGTATCGCGTACGCTGAATTCCAGATAGCTGCCGCGGGTGCAGACCTGCAGCACGATACAGCCGGTATCGGTGAACTTGATGGCGTTGTTCACCAGGTTGGAGAGCACCTGCTGCAGCCGCACCGGATCGCCGAAAATGCGCTCCGGCACGTTCTGTTCGATAAAGCAGTACAGCCCCAGACGTTTCTTCACCACCAGCGGCAAATAGTTACCGGCGATATGGGTGATCACCTCCAGGCAGGAGAACTCGCGCGGTTCTATCTTCAGCTGCTCGGACTCGATTTTGGAGAAATCGAGAATATCGCTGATGATTTTCAGCAGCAGGCCGGAAGAGTTGTTCATCGCATTGACCAGCCGATCGACCCCTTGCGGCAGCGCCTTGGTTTGCAGCAAATCGAGGTTGCCGATAATGCCGTACAGCGGCGTGCGCAGCTCATGGCTGACGGTGGCCAGGAACATCGATTTGGACTGGCTGGCCTGCTCCGCCGCCGCCGCCATCTCCTGCAACGACTCTTCCATCTTCACGCGAGCGCTGACGTCCACCAGCACGCAAATCGCCACCTCTTCGTTACGGTAGCGCGAGTGGACAAAGCTGATCTGCAGGTTGTTGTTGTTGCTGGTCATCACATCGACGAAATTCGCCTGCTGTTCGCAAATGATGCGCGTAATGCGATCGCGATCTTCGTGGGTCAACAGGTTGATGTAGTTGTGCGCCAGTTCGTTACTCAGGATATTGGTGCCGTCGCTGATGCGCAGGATACAGATGCCCACCGGCGCCGAAGCGACGATCTTGCGGTTGAACTGCTCGTGCTCTTCCAGGCGGAAGGCGTTGTCCTCCGCCGGCAGGAACATTTTACGTTCAAACAGCCACGCCAGCGTGAACAGCACGATGGCCGACAGCAGGTTCAGCAACAGCGCGTTGAGGATTAGCATTTTGAAGCGTTCTACTACGCTTTTCACCGGCAGCGCATAGACGATGCTCAGCGAAGAAGGCGGCAGCGCTTTCTTCAGGATCAGATCGCGATAATTGTCGACATAGCCGAAGTAGGCGTGCTCTGCGGGATAGCTGTTGAGCGAAGCGGCATAGCGATCGCCGTCCGCCAGGCGCAGCACCGGCTCGTTGTTCTCATCCAGCAGCGTGACGCCGATCGGCAGGTTGCCGGCGGTAACGAAATCCTCCAGCCGAACGGTCTGTTCGATGCCCAGCAGCGCCTCCAGCTTGTTGCCGATATAAATCGGCGTCAGCACATACAGATAGCCGACGTCCGGCCGCTGCGCGCTGGGGCTGATCCAATACAGGTTGTTGTCTTTGTCCAGATTCTTGGCGTTGCGGTATTTCAGAATGCGCTCGTGCAGCGACTTCAGCACGTTTTCCCGATTGGCGCTCGCGTTGCCGCCGCCGAACTCCGCCATACACAGGCTGTCGCCGCCGATGAAGAACACCCGGTTGAGATCGTAGGCCGCCACGAAGTTCTCTTTCCAATACTGGATCAGGCCGCTCAGCGAATCGAGCGAACTGCGGTAGGTGGTGCTCAGCGTGCAGTTGGACTCCGGATACAGCGGAAAGAATTGCGGCGGGCTGCCCTTGCCGGGAAACACGCCGCTGAACATGTCCAGGCTGCTGACCGAACCGTTGAGACGGTTCTCCGCCATATACTTGATGTCGCGGATGATGTCGGCGGAATGGCGGATGTAGCCCTGCGCCTGATCGAAGTTAAGGTTGTAATCCTGCCGGATATCCGACTCTTTCTGATGCAGGATATTCAGAATATAAAAGGTGGTGAGCAGCGCTCCCAACGACCACAGCAAAATCGCCAGCACCCGGAACAGATAGCGGGATATCTTCAGCGTAGTTCGAAAAGAGGCTAAGTATTTCAATCGGATACCATACGAAAGTCAGTGGCGGTGCACGCATTCGCCGGCGCGGCAGCCGGCGGCTCGGTGCGCCAATTAAACCATATAACTGAAAAAGGGCCTAGCATCGCTGCCAGGCCCTTCTGTCTCAGTGCATTAGGGTGTCGGCATGCCGACGCCCTCACCCTGCTTTAAACGTTGTCGTCGTCCATCGGCTCAGCCGCGTCGTCGCCATCGTCCAGCGGCGTGGTGTCTTCTTCCACCGCTTCCGCGCCCGGTTCCAGGCTGTCCAGCTCTTCGTCTTCCACCGGCTCGGCCACGCGCTGCAGGCCGACGACGTTTTCGTCTTCCGCCGTGCGAATCAGCGTCACGCCCTGGGTGTTACGGCCCACCACGCTGACTTCCGAAACGCGGGTACGCACCAGCGTGCCGGCATCGGTGATCATCATGATCTGGTCGCTGGTTTCCACCTGTACGGCGCCGACCACCTGGCCGTTACGCTCGCTCACCTTGATGGAGATAACCCCCTGGGTGGCGCGTGACTTGGTCGGATATTCGGTCACGGCGGTGCGTTTACCGAAGCCGTTTTGCGTCACGGTCAGGATGTCGCCTTCGCCGCGCGGCACGATCAGGGAGATCACGCTGTCGCCTTCGCCGAGGTTGATGCCGCGCACGCCGGTTGCGGTGCGGCCCATCGAACGCACCTGCGTTTCCGGGAAGCGTACCACTTTACCGTTGGCGGAGAACAACATCACTTCGTTGCTGCCGTCGGTCAGATCGACACCGATCAGTTCGTCGCCCTCGTTGAGGTTGACGGCGATGATACCGGCGCTGCGTGGGCGGCTGAACTCGGTCAGCGCAGTTTTCTTCACGGTACCGCTGGCGGTGGCCATGAACACGTGGCGCCCTTCTTCATACTCGCGTACCGGCAGGATAGCGGTGATACGCTCATCGGCCTCCAGCGGCAGCAGGTTGACGATTGGGCGACCGCGCGCGCCACGGCTGGCTTCAGGCAGTTGGTACACCTTCATCCAGTACAGGCGGCCACGGCTGGAGAAGCACAGGATCGTATCGTGGGTGTTGGCCACCAGCAGGCGATCGATAAAGTCTTCTTCTTTAATACGCGCCGCAGATTTGCCTTTGCCGCCGCGGCGTTGAGCTTCATAGTCGGACAGCGGCTGATACTTCACGTAGCCCTGATGAGACAGGGTCACCACCACGTCTTCCTGGTTGATCAGGTCTTCGATGTTGATGTCGGAAGTATTGGCGGTGATCTCGGTGCGGCGGCCGTCGTTGTACAGCTCTTTGACCGCCACCAGCTCTTCGCGGATCACTTCCATCAGGCGCTCTGGGCTTTCCAGAATAAAGATCAGCTCGGCGATAAAGTTGAGCAGTTCTTTATATTCGTCCAGCAGCTTCTCGTGCTCCAGGCCGGTCAGTTTCTGCAGGCGCAGATCCAGAATCGCCTGAGCCTGCTGCTCGGTCAGGTAGTATTTTCCGTCGCGGATGCCGAACTCCGGCTCCAGCCACTCAGGGCGGGCGGCGTCGTCACCGGCGCGCTCCAGCATGGCGCTGACGTTGCCCAGATCCCACGGTTGCGCCACCAGCGCAACTTTCGCTTCGGCCGGGGTCGGCGCACGGCGAATCAGCTCGATGATCGGATCGATGTTGGCCAGCGCGATGGCCAGCGCTTCCAGGATATGGGCGCGGTCGCGGGCCTTGCGCAGTTCGAAGATGGTGCGGCGGGTAACCACTTCGCGGCGGTGACGCACGAAGGCTTCGAGGATGTCTTTCAGGTTCAGCAACTTAGGCTGGCCCTGATGCAGCGCAACCATGTTGATGCCGAAGGTGACCTGCAGTTGCGTCAGCGCATACAGGTTGTTCAGCACCACTTCGCCGACCGCGTCGCGTTTGACTTCGATCACGATGCGCATGCCGTCTTTATCGGACTCGTCGCGCAGCGCGCTGATGCCTTCCACGCGTTTTTCTTTTACCAGCTCGGCGATCTTCTCGATCAGACGCGCCTTGTTCACCTGATACGGGATCTCGTGAACGATGATGGTTTCGCGCCCAGTCTTGGCGTCGGCTTCCACTTCCGCGCGCGCGCGCAGGTAGACTTTGCCGCGCCCGGTGCGGTAGGCCTCTTCAATGCCGCGGCGGCCATTGATGATCGCCGCCGTCGGGAAGTCCGGCCCCGGGATGTGTTCCATCAGCCCTTCGATGCTGATGTTTTCATCGTCGATATAGGCCAGGCAGCCGTTGACGACTTCCGCCAGGTTGTGCGGTGGAATATTGGTGGCCATGCCCACGGCGATGCCCGACGAGCCGTTGACCAGCAGGTTCGGGATCTTGGTTGGCATGACGGCCGGGATCTGCTCGGTGCCATCATAGTTAGGCACGAAGTCGACGGTTTCTTTTTCCAGGTCCGCCAACAGTTCGTGAGCAATCTTGGACATGCGCACTTCGGTATAACGCATCGCCGCGGCGGAGTCGCCGTCGACGGAACCGAAGTTACCCTGGCCGTCCACCAGCATGTAGCGCAGTGAAAACGGCTGGGCCATACGCACGATAGTGTCGTAAACCGCGCTGTCACCGTGTGGGTGATATTTACCGATCACGTCCCCGACGACACGGGCCGATTTCTTGTATGGTTTATTCCAGTCGTTACCCAGTACGCTCATCGCGTACAGAACGCGGCGGTGAACCGGCTTCAGTCCATCACGAACATCTGGCAGCGCACGTCCGACAATAACGGACATCGCATAGTCCAGATACGAGTTTTTCAACTCGTCTTCGATGTTTACCGGTGTGATTTCTCTGGCAAGGTCGCTCATGGAGCTGCTATCCCTCTACTAATGATTCATCTGCCCGCTGCCATAGTGGCAAAGGTGTAAAACTATATCACAAAGCACGCTTTACGGGAAAATAACCGCCGCTGTTTCACGGAAATTGTGCAGATAAGTGCGCTAAAAACGCATCGGCGCAGACGATGCCGCGCCGGAACATGTATAATCCGCGCAACGAGAACAAGGAGCCAGACAAGCCCATGAACGCAGAATCATCCAGCCGAGTGCAAAACGTTGACCACCAGGAAATCGCCAAGTTCGAGGCCGTCGCCTCCCGCTGGTGGGATCTGGAAGGCGAGTTCAAACCGCTGCACCGCATCAACCCGCTGCGCCTGAACTACATCATGCAGCGCGCCGACGGCATTTTTGACAAGCAGGTGCTCGATGTGGGCTGCGGCGGCGGCATTCTGGCGGAAAGCATGGCGCGCGAAGGCGCCAAGGTCACCGGCTTGGACATGGGCGCGGAGCCGCTGCAGGTCGCGCGGCTGCACGCGCTGGAAAGCGGCATGAACGTCACTTACGTGCAGGAGACGGTGGAAAGCCACGCTCAGGCCAACCCGCAACGCTATGACGTCGTCACCTGCATGGAGATGCTGGAGCACGTGCCGGATCCGGCCTCGGTGGTGCGCGCCTGCGCCCAGTTGGTGAAACCGGGCGGCCATGTGTTCTTCTCCACCATCAACCGCAACACCAAAGCCTGGCTGATGGCGGTGATCGGCGCGGAGTACGTGCTGAAGATGGTGCCGCAGGGCACCCACGATCATAAGAAGTTCATTCGCCCTTCCGAACTGATCGGCTGGGTCGACGGCACGCCGCTGCGCGAAAAGCACATGATCGGCCTGCATTACAACCCGATCACCGATCATTTCAAGCTTGGACGCAACGTTGACGTGAACTACATGGTGCACACCCAGCACGAAGGCTAAGCGTTGTAAACCGCGCCGGCCCTGCATTACCGGGGGGCGGCGCCGGCGGAGCATTCGGAAAAATACCTAATTTCCGCGACTTCGATCAAAATAGCCGTTGTAAACAGTTTTTTAGAATATTAAATCAGATCAATATGCCGTTTTTTTCTAACGTTTAATAAAGCGCCAAACGATCGGTTTTTTCAGTTTTTCAGTAAAATCTGATCGCGCTTATTGACAAGCTTGTCGCGCCAGTCACGGCGCGCGCTTCGCGCGGCAAGTTACATTTCACCCCCAAGTTATCCACAAATTAGGCCGGTTTTGTTCACTTGCAAACGCCGTTTTTTCTCACTATCTTGTTACCTCACCGACATACAACCCCTATATATAGTGTTTACATACTGAGCAGAGCGACTACACTTCTGCTTAGGGGCACCATACGGACAGGTAAAACACCACATGAACCAAAGTCTGCTTGTAACTAAACGCGATGGCCGTAAAGAGCGCATCAATCTCGACAAAATCCACCGGGTCATCGATTGGGCCGCAGAGGGATTACACAACGTCTCGGTTTCTCAAGTAGAGTTGCGTTCACACATTCAGTTTTATGACGGCATCAAAACCGCCGACATTCATGAAACCATCATCAAAGCCGCAGCCGATCTGATCTCCCGCGATGCGCCGGACTATCAGTACCTGGCCGCTCGCCTGGCGATCTTCCACCTGCGCAAAAAGGCTTATGGCCAGTTCGAGCCGCCGAAGCTGCACGCCCACGTCACTCGCATGGTCGAGATGGGCAAATACGATAAGCATCTGCTGGAAGACTACAGCGCTGAAGAGTTCGAGCAGATGGATTCCTTTATCGATCACTGGCGCGACATGAACTTCTCCTATGCCGCCGTCAAGCAGCTGGAAGGCAAGTATCTGGTGCAGAACCGCGTCAGCGGCGAGATCTACGAAAGCGCCCAGTTCCTGTATATGCTGGTGTCCGCTTGCCTGTTCTCCAACTACCCGCGTGAAACTCGTCTGGATTACGTCAAACGTTTCTACGACGCGATTTCCACCTTCAAGATTTCGCTGCCTACGCCGATCATGTCCGGCGTGCGCACCCCAACCCGCCAGTTCAGCTCCTGCGTACTGATCGAGTGCGGCGACAGCCTGGACTCCATCAACGCCACCTCCAGCGCCATTGTGAAATACGTTTCGCAGCGCGCCGGCATCGGCATCAACGCCGGCCGCATCCGCGCGCTGGGCAGCCCAATCCGTGGCGGTGAAGCCTTCCATACCGGCTGTATTCCGTTCTACAAACACTTCCAGACCGCCGTTAAATCCTGCTCGCAGGGCGGCGTGCGCGGTGGCGCGGCAACGCTGTTCTACCCGATGTGGCACCTGGAAGTGGAAAGCCTGCTGGTGTTGAAAAACAACCGCGGCGTTGAAGGCAACCGCGTGCGTCACATGGACTACGGCGTGCAACTGAACCGCCTGATGTACCAGCGTCTGATCAAGGGCGAAGACATCACCCTGTTCAGCCCGTCCGACGTGCCGGGGCTGTATGACGCGTTCTTCGCCGATCAGGACGAATTCGAACGCCTGTATACCCAGTACGAGAAAGACGACAGCATTCGCCAGAAGCGCGTGAAAGCGGTTGAGCTGTTCTCGCTGATGATGCAAGAGCGCGCCTCTACCGGCCGCATCTACATCCAGAACGTCGACCACTGCAACACCCACAGCCCGTTCGATCCGCAGATCGCGCCGGTGCGTCAGTCCAACCTGTGCCTGGAAATCGCCCTGCCGACCAAGCCGCTGGAAGACGTCAACGACGAAAACGGCGAGATTGCGCTGTGCACCCTGTCCGCCTTCAACCTGGGCGCGATCGACAGCCTGGACGACCTGGAAGAATTGGCAACCCTGGCGGTGCGCTCGCTCGACGCCCTGCTGGATTATCAGGATTATCCGATCAAGGCCGCACACCGTGGCGCGATGGGCCGCCGCACCTTGGGCATCGGCGTCATCAACTTCGCCTATTACCTGGCGAAGAACGGCGTGCGCTACTCCGACGGCAGCGCCAACAACCTGACGCACAAAACGTTCGAAGCCATTCAGTACTATCTGCTGAAAGCCTCCAACCGTCTGGCTCAGGAACAAGGCGCTTGCCCGTGGTTCAAAGAGACCACTTATTCGCAGGGTATCCTGCCGATCGACACTTACAAGAAAGACCTGGATGCTGTCTGCAACGAGCCGCTGCACTACGACTGGGAAACCCTGCGTAAAGAGATCCAGGAAACCGGCCTGCGCAACTCGACCCTGTCTGCGCTGATGCCGTCGGAAACCTCTTCGCAGATTTCCAACGCCACCAACGGCATCGAGCCGCCGCGCGGCCACATCAGCATCAAGGCGTCGAAAGACGGCATCCTGCGCCAGGTGGTGCCGGAGTATGAGCGTCTGAAAGACAACTACGAGCTGCTGTGGGAAATGCCAAGCAACGACGGCTATCTGCAGCTGGTGGGGCTGATGCAGAAATTCATCGACCAGTCGATTTCGGCCAACACCAACTACGATCCGACCCGCTTCCCGGGCGGCAAGGTGCCGATGAAGCAGCTGTTGAAAGACCTGCTCACCACCTACAAGTTCGGCGTGAAAACGCTGTACTACCAAAACACCCGCGACGGTGCGGAAGACGCCCAGGAAGATTTGCAGCCTGCCAAGGCCGGCGATGACGACTGCGAAAGCGGCGCCTGCAAGATCTAAAGTTTGACCTAGCGGGCCGGAATTTTCCGGCCCCTTCATTTAGCCACGTTACGATGGATTCAGGCTTATGGCTTACACCACTTTTTCTCAGACCAAAAACGACCAGCTGCAAGAGCCGATGTTCTTCGGCCAGTCGGTAAACGTTGCGCGTTTCGACCAGCAAAAGCATGAAATCTTCGAAAAACTGATCGAAAAGCAGCTCTCCTTCTTCTGGCGCCCGGAAGAAGTTGACGTCTCCCGCGATCGCATCGATTACCAGGCGCTGCCGGAGCACGAGAAGCACATCTTCATCAGCAACCTGAAGTATCAGACGCTGCTGGACTCCATCCAGGGCCGCAGCCCGAACGTCGCGCTGCTGCCGCTGATCTCGATCCCTGAGCTGGAAACCTGGGTGGAAACCTGGTCGTTCTCCGAGACTATCCACTCCCGTTCCTACACTCACATCATCCGCAACATCGTCAACGATCCGGCGCTGGTGTTCGACGACATCGTCACCAACGAAGAGATCAAGAAGCGCGCGAAAGACATCTCCGGCTACTACGACGATCTGATCGAGATGACCAGCTACTATCACCTGCTGGGTGAAGGCACCCACCAGGTGAACGGTAAAACCGTCACCGTCAATCTGCGCGCGCTGAAGAAGCAGCTGTACCTGTGCCTGATGAGCGTGAACGCGCTGGAAGCGATCCGCTTCTACGTCAGCTTCGCCTGCTCCTTCGCGTTCGCCGAGCGCGAACTGATGGAAGGCAACGCCAAAATCATCAAGCTGATCGCCCGCGACGAAGCGCTGCACCTGACCGGCACCCAGCACATGCTGAACCTGATGCGTTCCGGCGCCGACGATCCGGAAATGGCAGAGATCGCCGAAGAATGCCAGCAGCAGTGCTACGATCTGTTCGTGCTGGCCGCCCAGCAGGAAAAAGAGTGGGCGGAATACCTGTTCCGCGACGGTTCGATGATCGGCCTGAACAAAGACATCCTGTGCCAATATGTGGAGTACATCACCAATATCCGCATGCAGGCGGTCGGCCTCGGTCTGCCGTTCGAAACCCGCTCCAACCCGATCCCGTGGATCAACGCCTGGTTGGTATCCGACAACGTACAGGTGGCGCCGCAGGAAGTGGAAGTGAGCTCCTACCTGGTTGGCCAGATCGACTCGGAGATCAACGCCGACGACCTGAGCGACTTCGAACTGTAAGCGATGGCGACGCCAATCGTAACGCTGCGCGCCGCCGGCACGCAGCTCTCCTGCCCCAACAGTGAAAACTGCCTGCTCGACGTGCTGGAACTGCACGACGTGCAGGTGGAGTACCAATGCCGCTCCGGCTATTGCGGCGCCTGCCGCCTGAAGCTGGTGAAAGGCGAAGTGGCCTACCGCCAACAGCCGCTGGCGTTTATCAACGCCGGCGAGATCCTGCCCTGCTGCTGTATGCCGCTGACGGACATCGAGCTGGAAATGTAAAGTCGGGTGCCGGAAACCGCGCCTGGAGACCAGAAGGCGGGGTTGCCCCCGCCCTATGATTACCGCTTCACCTCACACGCCAACCTGATCAGGATAGTGATATTTTCCTGGTAGATTTTCAGCTCGCACAGCGAGTCTCTTATCATCCAGATAAATAACAAAACCGTAATACATACAACGGTTAGCGAGTGAAACACATGCTTTAAACGCATGCTTGCCTCCTTGCTGTGAAGGGGCTACCATACCGGTGTCTAGGCGGTATGTGCAGCCCCATTCTGATTGAGAGTCAGTCTGGGGCTTTCATCTATCCGCCTGGTCACACAATGCCCAAGACGAACAGTCTCAAGCACCCGCCAAAAGAGTAACAGCATTCCCTCGCCGCGAATATCCCCTATAAGATTATGATTAATCAGGGATATATAACCATCCTCAAAGTATTTCGCTTAGCGCCCCTTTCCTGCCGATGCGGAAAAATAACGCGCCGGAGAATCGCCAAAGGCTTTGCGAAACATGGCGATAAAATTACTCGGCGAGGCATACCCCAGCGTTTCCGCGATCTGCAACACCGTTTCACCTTCGGCCAGCTTCGCCAATGCATATGACAACCGAGCCTGCTGGCGCCACTGGGCAAAACTCAGCCCCGTTTCGCCGATCATCAGCCGCCGCAGAGTACGCGGCGACATCGCCCCCCATTCGGCCCAGGCTTCCAGCGAACGCTCGCTCCCCGGCTGCGCCAGCAAGGCCTGCAGAACACCGGCCAGGCGCGGATGGGACGACATCGGCAAATGCAGCGGCTCCGTTGGCGCCAGACGTATCTCGTCCCGCATCACCTGCGCCATGCGATCCTGCTCCAGGGTGAGCGCGCTGCGTTTATCCCAGCCTTCTGCTCGCAGAGCCAGCGCCTGCAGCACGGGGCTAATACCGATGACGCAGGGTGCATTCGACAGGTCGTTGCAGGCCTCTGGCGCCAGCAGCAAACTCCAGCCGCTCAGCGCGCCGCAGACCTGCACCCGGTGCTGCGTCGCCGGCGGGATCCACCCCGCCCGCTGCGGCGGCAGCACCCAATCGCCGTGCGCCGTGCGCACATGCAGCAAACCGCTTTCGACGCACAACAGCTGCCCGCGCACATGCTGATGCCAGCCGTATTCGCGCGTGCCCAACCGATACTCCCGGCCTGCCGCGTCGCGGCCGCCAAGGGCGATCAGCCAGGGGCCCGCCCGCCATTCGCTGCAGTCAGCGTCGGCGAAGTGAGGGTTATCGTTCATATTGGCCACTTATCACTATTTTTAGTCCAGATGCCGTTATATCAACCTTTTCCTGCGCCGACATAATGAAATGCTTCCGGCCGCTCCCGTTTGTGGCCACTGACTCACGAGGGAACATGATGACAACACTCAGCATTGGCATTATCGGCGCCGGGCCCGGCGGCCTGTGTCTGGCTCAGGGACTGCGCCGCTTCGGCATCCACGCCACGGTGTTTGAACGCGACACCACGCCGCAAGCGCGCGATCAGGGCTATCGGCTGCGCATCGATCCGACGGGCCAGCAGGCACTGGCCGCCTGTCTGCCGCCAGCGCATTACCGGTTGCTCTGCGCCAGCAGCGCGCAAAACAGCGGCGAGAGCAATCTATGGGATCCGCAGCTTGCCCCACTCAACGCCCGACGCCCCGAGCACTGGCTGCCCTCCAGCCCGCGGCAGGCGCAGGAACCGAGCGGCGATCTCGGCATTCATCGGCAAACGCTGCGCGAAATCCTGCTCACCGGTCTGCAAGACCGGGTGCGCTTCGGCTATACCCTGTGTGAATTTGCACAAACGCCGCAGGGCGTGGAGCTTCAGTTCGCCAACGGCGAACAAGCGCGGGTCGATGTGCTGATCGCCGCCGACGGCGTCAACTCGCTGGTGCGGCGGCGCTGCCTGCCCGAGGCGGGGCCCGAAGACAGCGGCGCGGTCACCCTCTACGGCAAAACGCCGCTCGATGCGGCGACCCGTGCCCAATTGGCCCCCGAATTGCTGCGCGGCGTGTCGGTCGTCTTCGCCGACGGCTTGTCGCTGGTGATTGAACCGATGCGCTTTCAGGCGCCCATGGCGCAGCTGGCAGCCGACTATGCGCCGGACTGCCCCCTCACGCCGGTAGACGACTATCTCTATTGGGCCTGTATCGGAACGGCTGAACGACTCGGCGGGCCGGCGCGGGCGGAGGGAAGCGCTGCGCTGCAGGCACGCGTAAGGCATATCTCGCAGGGATGGGCCCCCGCTCTGCAAACGGCGTTAGCGCTGGCGGATCCCCTGTCGCTCAGCGTGCGGGCGGTGCAGGTCACGCAGACGATGCCGGTGTGGCACAGCGAACGTATCGCCTTTCTCGGCGACGCCGTGCACGCCATGAGCCCGGCGGGCGGGCTCGGCGCCAATACCGCGTTGGCGGACGCCGCCAGCCTGGCGATGCATCTGGCGCAGGCCGGCAGCGCCGCGCAGGCGCTCAAGGACTATGGTGCAGATCTGCAAACGCGGGGCGCGGCGGCGATACGCCTTTCACGCCTGGCGTCCGAACGGTTGCAGCAAAACCGTGACGCCGGCGACTCAGCATCATGACCGTCACTCGATAATTTCCACCACCTCCAGCCAGGCGTTTTTACCGCACGCCTGGCCCCCATTCAGCCAGCGGCGCAGCATATCCAGCGCCAGCATCGCCACCGACTCCTGCCGCAGCCGCAGGCCGTGGCGCAACGCCCGATAACGCACGGTCTGGCCAATGCCGCCGCGCGGCGTATGCAGCGCAATGCTCACCTGCTCGTCGCGCATGGCGCTGACCGCCAACGCCAACGGCGCACCGGTCAATTCCGCCAGCGAGCGGGCGCGCGCCAGCGTCGTTTCCAGCGTTTCGATGCAGTGCGCCGGCAGCAGCTCGCCCCCCGCCAGCGGCGCCCCTTCGCTCTGCAGCTGCAGATTGATCAACCCGGCGCTGAACTGCTCGCTCAACGCCAGCTTCAGCCCTTGCTGATTCAGACGCTGCGTCAGCGTCGCCGGTAACCCGGCGGTGCCTTCAAAGATGCAGTTGTCCCCCGCCACCTCGCGCACGCGCCGCCAGGCCTGCTCCATCTCCGCACGCCGGCTTTCAGGCCCGGTCAGCTTCAGCTCGATAATCGGGCTGGATGAGCGGTAACCCAGCACCACTTCCGGCGGCAACGGCATGCCATCCAGCTCGGCGGCCAGATCGCTCTCGGAGGTGCCGAAGGTGGTCAGGCGCAGGCACAGCGGCGGCGCTGGCAAGGTGAAGCGCTGGCGCAGGCGCGGCACGATCTGCTGTTCGACCATCACTTTGAATTCCGACGGCACGCCGGGGGTGAAGAACATCTGACATTGGTTCAGCTGCAGCGCAAACCCACAGGCGGTGCCTACCGGGTTATCCAGCATTTCCGCGTTGGCCGGGATCTGCGCCTGCTTGCGGTTGGAAGGGGCCATCGGCCGCCCGCGCTCGGCGAAATAGGCTTCCATGCGCGCCAGCCAGTCGGCCCGTTCGACCAGCTCTACGCCACAGGCTTTCGCGGCGGCCAGCGCGCTGAGATCGTCGCTGGTCGGCCCCAGGCCGCCGTTGACGATCAGCACATCGGCGATATGGCTTCGTTCCTGCAGGATCTCGATCAACGCAGAGAGGCTGTCCCCGACCGTTTCACGCCCGCTCATCGGCACCCCCTGCTGGAACAGGTAGTCCGCCAGCCAGGCGGCGTTGGTATCAATAATTTGCCCGTGCAGCACCTCATCGCCGGTGCTGAGCATCTCCACCCTTAACATTGATCTCTCCCACATTTTTTGGTCATTCCACTATAGAAGCCCGTAAATAACTTTTCACTAGCCGCCTGCGGATAATTTCAGCCATGGGCCCATTCCTCATGCGCCATGCAGCCCGCCGCAATGTAAACATTACTGTACATCATGCGTAACGCCGGTTTGACACAAATTAGGGCTTCCACTATCCTGCCATCCTCATAAATCGTTACCTATAATTTTCAAAATCTTTCGGCTGGTAGAGAAAAAACGTGAAGAATCGCACTCTTGGCAGTGTTTTTATCGTGGCGGGCACCACCATTGGCGCCGGGATGCTGGCGATGCCGCTGGCGGCAGCCGGCGTCGGCTTCGGCGTCACGCTGGCCTTACTGGTCGGGCTGTGGCTGTTGATGTGTTACACCGCGCTGCTGCTGGTGGAGGTTTACCAGCATGAGCAAGCGGATACCGGTCTGGGCACGCTCGCCAAACGTTATCTCGGCGGCGGCGGCCAGTGGCTGACCAGCTTTAGCATGATGTTCCTGATGTACGCCCTCACCGCCGCCTATATCAGCGGCGCCGGCGAATTGCTCGCCACCAGCATCAGCCAATGGACGTCGCAGGACTTCCCGGTGTCGCTCGGCGTGCTGCTGTTCACCCTGGTGGCCGGCGGCGTGGTGTGCATCGGCACCCACTCGGTCGACTTGTTCAACCGCATCCTGTTCAGTGCCAAAGTGGTGTTTCTGGTGGTGATGCTCGGCCTGATGTTGCCGAATATCCACCAGACCAATCTGATGACGCTGCCGCTGGAGCAAGGCCTGGCGCTGTCGGCCATTCCGGTTATCTTCACCTCCTTCGGCTTCCACGGCAGCGTGCCGAGCATCGTCAACTACATGGGCGGCAACATTCGCAAACTGCGTTGGGTGTTTATCATCGGCAGCGCGATCCCGCTGATCGCCTATATCTTCTGGCAGCTGGCGACGCTGGGCAGCATCAGCTCCGACACCTTCGTCGGCATTCTGGCGCAGCAGGCCGGGCTGAACGGCCTGTTGCAGGCGGTGCGCGATGCGGTGGCTTCGCCGCACGTTGAACTGGCGGTGCACCTGTTCGCCGATCTGGCGCTGGCGACCTCGTTCCTCGGCGTGGCGCTCGGGCTGTTCGACTTCCTGGCCGACCTGTTCAAGCGGCAAGACAACGTGCGTGGCCGCCTGCAAACCGGCGCCATCACCTTCCTGCCGCCGCTGGCCTTTGCGCTGTTCTACCCGCGCGGCTTCGTGCTGGCGTTGGGATTCGCCGCCATTGCCCTGTCGGTGCTGGCGCTGCTGTTGCCTTCACTGCTGGTGTGGAAAACGCGCCAAAAACATCAGGCGCAGTATCGCGTCTGGGGCGGTACGCCGGCGCTGGCGTTGGTGTTTGTCTGCGGGGTGACGGTAATCGCCATTCAACTGGGCATCGCCAGCGGCATGCTGCCGGCGGTGGGGTAAGCCAGGCAGAAAAGATAAAGGGGCCTGAAGGCCCCTTTTTCGCAGCGTCAGAAGCTCAGACCCACGCCGACGTAAGGGCCATCGGCCAGCGTATTGTCACGCCGTCCGTCTTTGCCTTCCATTTGCATGTAACGGTAGCCCACGTCCACGCTCAGCGGACGGAACTTCCAGCGCAGGCCGCCGCTGGCTTCGTTATAGGCTTTCACGCCGCTGGTGAAGGATTCAGGCGCAAAGTACCCTTCGCCGTGCAGGCTGAAGTAACGGTTAATCTCCCACTCCAGGCCGCCGCCCAGCGCCACCGCCCCGCCGCTCTTCCCGTCTTTCGGGCTGAGGTACAGCGCTTTGGCACCCACGGTCGCCGTCAACGGCCCCAGCGGCACGCCAAAGTTCAGCCCCAGGCTGCCGACGTTGCCGTCGTGGTCGCTGCGCGCCCAGTTGCCGGTCAGGCCCAGGCCTGAAGAGCCGGTGCTCATGCCGACGCCCAGGTTGGTGTAGTGCTGCCCGGCTTCGCCCGACACGCTGATGGCGTTCGCCGCACCGGTCACAAACAGCAATCCTGCCGCGCACGCGACCCAAGTCTTTTTCATCATCTTTCCCTCTGGTTTGTCATCCGTACCGAATGATCGAATCAACGCATAATAATAACGTCACGAGTCTATACCAAAGCGCAATGAGTATTTAAGGGATAAAAGCGAAAAAATTCTTCAATAATCAAATAAATGTAAATATTTGCAAACAAGATTCTATATTCGTCAAGGCGATGCCAACGATAACCGAGACCTATTTGCCGCCGCTCGCCAATAGGGCTACAACTAGTAGTGGCTTTGACCAAGGTCAGGGGAAGAAGCCCCGCCAAAGGACTATGCTGATGAACGCTTAAACCGCCCGAGTCTTTACTTAACTGCACTACGATAAGGAGCAAGTGATGAGCAAGAAAGGACTGACCACCGCAGCCGGCGCCCCGGTTGTCGATAACAATAACGTGATCACCGCAGGCAAACGCGGCCCGATGCTGTTGCAGGACGTGTGGTTCCTGGAAAAACTGGCCCACTTCGACCGTGAGGTTATCCCCGAGCGCCGCATGCACGCCAAAGGATCCGGCGCCTACGGCACCTTTACCGTTACCCACGACATCACCCGCTATACGCGCGCCAAGATCTTCTCCGAGGTCGGCAAACAGACCGACATGTTTATCCGCTTCTCCACCGTCGCCGGTGAGCGCGGCGCCGCCGACGCCGAGCGCGACATTCGCGGCTTCGCCATGAAGTTCTATACCGAAGAAGGCAACTGGGATTTGGTGGGCAACGATACGCCGGTGTTCTATCTGCGCGATCCGCTGAAGTTCCCCGATCTCAACCACGTGGTGAAACGCGATCCGCATACCAACCTGCGCAACCCCGTCTACAAGTGGGACTTCTTCTCCCACCTGCCGGAATCGCTGCACCAGCTGACCATTGACTTCAGCGATCGCGGCATTCCGAAATCCTACCGTCACATGCACGGTTTCGGCAGCCACACCTTCAGCTTTATCAATGCCGCCAACGAACGTTTCTGGGTGAAATTCCACTTCCGCTGCGAGCAAGGCATTGAAAACCTGATGGATGAAGAAGCGGAAGCGATCATCGCCAAGGATCGCGAAAGCTCACAGCGCGATCTGTTCGACGCGATCAAACGCGGCGACTTCCCGCGCTGGAAGCTGCAAATTCAGATCATGCCGGAACACGAAGCCTCGCAGACGCCATATAACCCGTTCGATCTGACCAAGGTGTGGCCGCACGGCGACTATCCGCTGATCGACGTTGGCTATTTCGAGCTGAACCGCAACCCCGACAACTACTTCTCAGAGGTTGAGCAGGTAGCGATGAACCCCGCCAACGTGGTGCCGGGCATCAGTTTCTCGCCGGATAAAATGCTGCAGGGCCGTCTGTTCTCCTATGGCGATGCGCACCGTTATCGCCTGGGCGTCAACCACCACCAGATCCCGGTGAACGGCGCCAAATGCCCGTTCCACAACTACCATCGCGACGGCGCGATGCGCGTGGACGGCAACAGCGGCAACGGCGCCACCTACGAACCGAACAGCTTCGGCCTGTTCCAGGAGCAGCCGGACTTCAGCGAGCCACCGCTGAGCATTGAGGGCGCGGCCGACCACTGGAATCATCGTGAAGACGACGATTACTACAGCCAGCCGCGCGCGCTGTTCAACCTGCTGAGCGCCGAAGAGCACCAGCGCATGTTCACCCGCATCGCCGGCGAACTGTCGCAGGTGCCGGAACACATCCAGCGCCGTCAGGTCGAGCTATTCACCAAGGTGCACCCGGACTACGGCGCCGGCGTCGCCAAGGCGCTGGGGCTGAAATAACCCCCTGCTGCCATCCGCTCAGCCGCCCTGTCGGGCGGCTTTTTTATGCCTGAGAGAGACGCTGCGTCACCCACTGCTGCAACTGGCGGCGCGAAATCTTGATGCCGCCGTTTTTCAGCTCCTCAGGCAGCGGGAGCAACGCCGCCGGGCGTTGGAAATTGGCCAGCTTATCCTGCGACCAGGCGAGCAACGCCGCCAGCGACAGCGACGGTTCGCCGTCGATCACCGCCACCGGCCGCTGGCCGAACTCGGCGTCCACCACCGGCACCACAAACGCCTGCGTGATCTGCGGATGCGCCGCCAGCACGCGTTCGATATCCTCCGGCTGCACCCCTTCACCGCCGCTGAAAAACAGGTTGTCCAACCGGCCGAGAATACGCAGTTCCCCCTCAGCCATCGCGCCGCGATCGCGGGTCGCAAACCAGCCCTGTTCATCGGCCAGCGGCTGCAGATGCCCATGACGCCAGTAGCCGAGCGCCAGGCTGTCGGCGCGGATCCAGACTTCTTCGTCCACCAGTTTGATCTCGCGGCCGCCGAGCGGCAGGCCAACGCCCGGCCGCGCATCGGCGCGCTTGGCGCACACCGTGGAAGCCAGTTCGGTCAAGCCGTAGCCGCACCAGCAGCGGATCCCCGCCGCCTCCGCCCGTTCGGTCAGCGCCACCGGGATCATTGCGCCGCCGAGCAGCACCTCTTTCAGCGTCGTGCCCGTCAGCGGTTGCGCCAGCAGCCGCCAGAGCTGTGTCGGCACCAGCGAGGCGTGCGTGCAGCCCACTAATGCCTCGGCCAGCGGATGCATTTCGCGTACTGCCAGCCGCGCACCCGCCGCCAGCCAGCGCCAGACGATGCCCTGGCCGGAGACGTGAAACAGCGGCAGTGACAGCAGCCAGCAATCCTCGCGCTGAAAATCCATCAACCGCAACACCCCGTCGGCGCTGGCCAGATGGTTGGCGTAGCTGTGTGCGGCCGCTTTAGGCATGCCGCTGGAGCCCGAGGTCAGCGTCAGCGTCGCCAGACGCCGCACATCCCACCTCGGCAGGTTCGGCCAGCGCGGCTCGGTCGAGGGCGGCGTCAATCGAATCACCTCTTCCGGCAGCGCCGGCAACGGATCCGGGCCGAAGGCAAAGGTGATGTCTAATTCGGGTAACAGCTGCGTCAGTAGCGGCGTCGGCAAGGCGGGATTGAGCGGCAACAGACGCGCGCCGCATTGCAGCAGCGCCAGATAGGCCAACAGCAGCGGATAGCTGTTTTTACCGCACAGCGCCACGCCGCAGCCCGGCTCCACGCCCTGGTGCTGAAAATCCGCCGCCAGCTCATCCACCTGGCCTTGCAACGCCAGCCAACTCAGCGGCTGTTCGCCGAGCAACAGGGCCGTCGCCTGCGGCTGAAGGCGCGCCCAGTGTCGCCACGGCCAATCGCTTAACGGCGCCATAGGCACTCCAGCGCCGAAATATCCAGCAGCGGCAATGCGCTGCCTGGCCAAGGCCGCAGCACCTGCGCCTGCATCAGCCCCAGCGTATCCAGCCCCGGCACGGTGTCCGGCGTCAGCCAGCGGGCGATGCGCGCCAGCTGGGTTAACCCCAGGCTGGACTCGATGCTGGAACTGATCACCGCCGTCAGCCCCGCCGCATGCGCCTGCGCCACCAGCGCCTGGCAGCGCGCCAGGCTGCCGACCAGCGTCGGCTTGATCACGATGGCTGCCACGCCCGGCTCGGCCTGCACCACAAAGTCCGCCTCACGCACGCTCTCATCCCAGGCGATGGCAATGCCGGTCGCCCGGGCGAAATCGCGCGATTCATCACGAGTTTTGCAGGGCTCTTCCAAAAAGGCGATGCGATCGCGCCACGCCGGGTTGACGTATTTGGCGAAACCGTCGGCTTTGGCGCGGGTCCAGCTGCGGTTGGCATCCAGCCGCAGCCGCAGATCCGGCAGCGCCTCCAGCAGCACGTTGACGATCATGCCGTCGCGCACCGCCTCATACAGCCCCACCTTCACTTTCGCGACTTTCTCGCCCGGCAAGGCGCTCAATATCTCGAACAGCTCGTCCGGATCGCCGGTGCACAGCGGCGCCTTGCGAAAATCCGCCTGCGTCGGCAAGCGCTGCTCCAGCTCGGCCTGCGCGCAGCTAATCCCAAAGGCCACCGAGGGCAGCGTGCTGTCATCCGGTTCATTGCCCGCCAACCAGGCCTGCAGCCAGTCCAACGCGGCCTGTTCGGCCTGCGCCAACGTTTCCTGGCTGAATTCCGGCAGCGGCGCGATCTCGCCCCAGCCTTCACGCTCGCCCTGACGCAGCTGCACCACCCATCCGTCACGCGTTTTCAACCGCTGATTGCGCAGCACCACGCCCGCCTCCATCGGCAGGCTGTAACGGTAAAGCGCCGCGCTGCGGTTTACCCCGCTCATTACGGGTTACGCTTGAATTTGCTGAAGTCCGGCTGACGCTTCTCGTTGAACGCGTTGCGCCCTTCTTGCCCTTCGTCGGTCATGTAGAACAGCATGGTGGCGTTGCCCGCCAGCTCCTGCAAACCGGCCTGGCCGTCGCAGTCGGCGTTCAGCGCCGCCTTCAGGCAGCGCAGCGCCATCGGGCTGTTCTGCAGCATTTCTCGGCACCAGCGCACCGTCTCTTTTTCCAGATCGGCCAGCGGCACCACGGTATTGACCAAGCCCATGTCCAACGCGGCAGCGGCATCGTACTGGCGGCACAGGAACCAGATTTCGCGCGCCTTCTTCTGGCCGACGATGCGCGCCATGTAAGACGCACCCCAGCCGCCGTCGAACGAGCCCACTTTCGGGCCGGTCTGGCCGAAGATGGCGTTATCCGCCGCGATGGTCAGATCGCACATCATGTGCAGCACGTGGCCGCCGCCGATCGAATAACCGGCCACCATCGCCACCACCGGTTTTGGGCAGGTGCGGATCTGGCGCTGGAAGTCCAGCACGTTGAGGTGATGCACGCCGCTGTCGTCGCGATAGCCACCGTAGTCGCCGCGCACTTTCTGATCGCCGCCGGAGCAGAAGGCCTTATCGCCGGCGCCGGTCAGAATAATGACGCCGATGCCGTCGTCGTAACGGGCGTTGGCCAGCGCGTCGATCATCTCTTTAACCGTTTGCGGGCGAAACGCATTGCGCACCTGCGGCCGGTTAATGGTGATTTTGGCGATGCCGTCGGCGGACTTGTGATACAGAATGTCTTCGAAATCGCCGGTGCAATCCTGCCAGGCGATGGCGGCATACAGCTGTTCTTCATTCGGATAAAGCATGTTCGGTTCCTTTAACCAGGGTTAACGAGAAAGGTCTGCAGCTCGGCGACGAAATCCTGCGGATTGGCCAGATGCGCGTTGTGCCCGGCCTGCGGCACGATGCGCAACGGCAACCCGGCGTCGCGCGCCAGCCGTTGAAATTTGGGGTCGTTCTCACCGCACAGCACCTGCAGCGGCACGCTCAGTTGGCGCAGCTGCGGCGCCAGATAGGGCTGCCGCCCGAGCGACGTGGCTTCGAGCATGTCGGCGATCGCCGGGCCGCTGTTGACCGAGCGTGCGGCGATCAGCGCCTGGCGGTGCACGTGGCTAAGCTCTTTGAACACCGGCTGCTGATACCAGTCCGCCAGGACCTCGGCGATCGGCTCACTGCGAAAACGCGCCGCCCACAGCGCATCCTGTTCGCAGCGCCGACGGCGCTGCTCTTCGTCCTCCAGCCCCGGGTTGCCGCCCTCGACGATCACCCCCTGCAGGCCGGCATGGCGGCCGTGGCAGGCGTGATACATGGCGATGCGCCCGCCGAGCGAGTAGCCCACCAGCCAATAGCGTTCGATATTGCGCAGCTGCAGCGTGGCGGCAATCTGCGCGCTGATGTCGTCGAAGCCGCGGCAGCTCACCGCCACGGAATCGCCGTGGCCGGGCAGATCGATGGCCAGCGACGGCCATTCCGGGCAGCGTGCGGCGATCACCCGCCATTCATTGTTGTTGCCGAGCAGGCCATGCAGCCACACCAGCCACGGGCGGCCCGCTTCGCCCTGTTGCAAAATTCGCGTCGCCAGCATCATTGCACCGCCATCTGTTGCACCAGGTATTGCAGGCTTTCGGCCCCCGCGCTCGGCGGCACCTGCAGTTCGATAAGCGTAGCGCCGCTGCGCCGCCAGCCTTGTTCAACCGCCTGTTGCAGCTGGCTCCAGTTCTCCGGCCGCGCGTAACCCAGCTGGAACATCGCCGCCGCGTGGCTAAACTCGACGTTCTGCGGCATGCAGTAAAAGCGCTGACGATCCTCTTCCGGCGTCGGCAGCAGCGAGAAAATTTGGCCGCCGTTGTTGTTGACGACGATCAACACCGTTGGCGCCGAGCTCTGGCGCAGCAGCGCCAGCGCATTGAGGTCATACAGAGCGGAAAGATCGCCCACCACCGCCAACGTCGGCCTGGCGGTTGCGCGCTGCACGCCGGCGGCGGTGGAGACCAGGCCGTCGATGCCGCTGGCGCCGCGGTTGCTGAATACCGGGTAGGCGACGGGCAATGGCGTTAACGCGTCAATCAGTCGCACCACCAGGCTGTTGCCGAGAAACAGCTGGCCGTTCTCCGGCAGCAGTTCCGGCAGGCGATGCGCCAGCTGCGCTTCGCCAAAGTTATCGTGCAGATGCGTGGATGCCGCCGTCAGCGCCTTATCCGCCAACGCGGCCAGCCCGGCGGCCCACGGCGCGCGCGGCTGTGCCGGGTGCTGCGCCAACCACTGCGCCACGCCGGCGCGCAGTCGCCGCCCCCGGTGCTGGGCCGGATCGAGCCGCCCCGGCAGCTCGTCGATGACCCAATACTCTTCCGGCCGGCACTGCGCCTGCCACTGCAGCAGGCGTTTGCCGGTCAGGCTGCCGCCGAACTGCACCACCAGTTGCGCATCTTGCAGTACGCGCTGCGCCTGCGGGTGAGCGAGCCACAAATCGGCGCAGGGCAGCGGTTGCCCGGTCTGCGACAGCACGTCGCCGATCAGCGGCCACCCCAGCGTTGCGGCCCATTCGGCCACCTGAGCGCCCTCTTGCGCGCTCATGCGCCCGGCCAGCACCACGCCGCGTTTCTGCCGCCAGAAGAACCAGTCCGGCTGCGGCAATGGCGCCGCACGCGTCTCGCTTTCCTGCAGCCACGGACGATCGCTCTGCCACCAGTCGCCCAGCGCGGCGGACCAATCGGCATAGTGACGTTCGTCGCCGCCGTACAGCGGCTCGGCGAACGGGCAGTTGATATGCAAAGCGCCGTTTTGCAAGCGCGCCATCGCGCTGTCGACGCTGGAGGCCAGCCACGCGGCCGGAATATCCGGCGTAGGACGCGGCAGATCGATCGCCAGCGTCGGGTGGCTGCTGTAGAGGCCGCTTTGACGGATCGCCTGATTGGCGCCGCAGTCGATCAGTTCCGGCGGCCGATCGGCGGTGAGAAACACCAGCCGCTCACCGGTCAGGCCGGCTTCGATCAACGCGGGATAAAGGTTCGCCGCCGCGGTGCCGGACGTGACGATCACCGCCACCGGCTCACGCGCCGCCTTCGCCAGCCCAAGCGCCAGATGGCCGAGCCCGCGCTCATCAAAATGGGTATGACAGATAAACGATCGGTTGGCCGCAGCGGCCAGCGTCAGCGGCGTGGAGCGCGATCCCGGAGCGATACAAACATGCCGTACCCCATGGCGGGCCAGCGCCTCGAGCAGCACAGCCGCCCACCGGCGATTAAAAACACTTGTCGACATAGTTCGCTCACAAGTCAGTTAGCAGAGATCGTCTCCGGCGCAGCCGACGGACGCCGCGCCTGTAGTTACGCTCTGTATTATATGAGGTGTTATTTTCACGGCTTTTGCGCCAGCGCAAGAACGCCGTATATCCCTGGGTGTTTACACCAGATAATTATTTGATTTAGAACAAAAAATAAACAATAAAGACACAAATACTTTACACTTGCGGCGGCGCCGGCTCAATCCGTCCATACAAAAACAAGGGAAATAGAGGCGCTCCGACGACGGCTAGCGGGAAGTATAGGCGGGATAAGGGAAAGCCAGCGGGGAAACAGCGAGATGAACAACACAGTCTGCAGAAAAGCACGAGGCGGCCTGCGCCGCCCCGATGCCGTCATTATTTACGGGCCAGCAGCAGCCCCAGCACCAGCCCGACGGTGGCGCCGATACCTACGCTGTGCCAGGGTTTATCCCGCACGTAGTCGTCGGTGCGATGTACCGCTTCTTTGGCGCGCGCGTAGTAGGATTCACCGGTGTTCGCCCAGCGCGCCTTGACCTCACTCAGCGCCTGCTCGGCGTGCGACTTGATGTCGACGTAAGCCTGATCCGCGCGATCGCCGGTGTATTGCAGCACTTCTTCCAGCGTCTCGGTCAGCATTCTCAGATCGTCATCCAGCGTAGTTTGCTCAGCATCCGTATGTCTTGCCATCGTGAGATCTCCGTGGTTGAAAAATTAAGCGTTCCTACACTATAGACAAGGATCGCCGCCTGCGGCCATCGGACTTTTACCCTAAAACACCAATTGCACCTTGGCGGCCTGGCGCTTATCGCCGGCAAACTCCAGCGCCTGCGCCAGCTGCCCGCTGGCGAACTCCGCCGACAGCAACGGCAGCGGATCGACCACGCCGTCGGCCAGCCACGCCACCGCCAGCGCAAACTCCGCCACGAAGCGGAAGGATCCGAGCAGGTTCAACTCCTTGGCGATCAACAACATCAGCGGGAAATCGGGAAAGCTGCCACCCATGCCCACCTGCACCACGGTGCCTTTGGCGCGGGTGATCTCCAGACAGCGCTGCAGCGACTGCGGATGCCCCGCCACTTCGAAGGCGACGTCGAAATACCCCTTGCCCTGCTGATAATCGCTAACATCGTCGTCCGCGGCATGCAGGCACCGATCGGCCCCCATTTGCCTGGCGATCGCCAGGCAGCGCGGGCTGAGATCGGCACAGACAATCTCGGCGGCGCCCAGCGCTTTCAGCGCCGCCACCAACAGGCAGCCGATCGGGCCGACGCCGGACACGAAGACCTTTTTTCCCGTCACGTCGCCGGGCTGTTTCGCTGCGTGGATCGCCACCGCCAGCGGTTCGGCGAACACCATCACCCTGTCGTCGCGATCGGCGCCGTAAGGGACACACTGCGCGCTATCCACCACTTTGTATTGGGTAAAAGCGCCGTCAACGTGCGGAAAATACATCGCGCTGCCGAAAAAACGCATCTCGACGCATTGATTGCTTTGCTGCGCCAGACAGTATTTGCACTGCCCGCAGGGTTTGCTGGGATTGAGCGCCACCTTCTGCCCGACCGGCAGCCGCGGTGAATCGCTGGCGACCACCTCGCCGATCACCTCATGGCCCAGCACCATCGGCTGACGCACCTGAAAATTGCCGACCTTGCCTTCCTGAAAGTAATGCAGATCCGAGCCGCAGATACCGCCGCGGCTGATTTTCACCAGCGTTCCCTGCCCCCGGTAATCCACTTCTTGCGCGATCACCGCCACGTCTCGTTTGCCATTGACCACGCAGGACTGAGTTTGAATTTTCATCTCAAGACTCCACGAAAAAAAGTTACACCGCCGCCGACATGCCGCCATCGACAAACAGCAGCTGCCCGTTGACGAAAGCGGAGGCGTCGGCGGCCAGGAACACCGCCGCGCCGATCAGCTCCTGCGGATCGCCCCAGCGCGCGGCGGGTGTGCGTTGGGTCAGCCAGGCGGTGAAGGCCGGATCGTCGGCCAGCGTCTGCGTCATCTCGGTTTTGAAATAGCCGGGGGCAATGCCGTTGACCTGAATGTTGTAGCGTGCCAGCTCCACGCACATGCCGCGCGTCAGCATTTTCACCGCCCCCTTGGACGCCGCATAAGGGGTGATGGTGTCCCGCCCCAGCTCGCTTTGCATCGAGCCGATGTTGACTATCTTGCCGCGCCGGCGCGGCACCATGTAACGCGCCACGGTTTGCGACACGATGAAGACCGCCTTCTGGTTGACGGCGATGATGTCGTCCCAGTCTTGCTCCGGAAACTCGGTGAACGGGTGGCGGCGCTGGATGCCGGCGTTGTTGATCAAGACGTCAATCGCGCCGATATCCGCTTCGATACGGTCGATGGCGGCCTGCACCGCCTGGGAATCGGTGACGTCGAACGCCGCCGCATCGGCACGCAGGCCCTCTTCGCGCAGGCGCTCGGCGGCGTGCCGGGCATGTTCTTCGGTGGTGGCGTTGACCAGAATATGTGCGCCTTGCTGCGCCAGGCCGCGCGCCAGCAGAAAACCGATGCCGCGCGAGGCGCCGGTGATCAAGACGATTTTGTTATCCAGTGAAAACAGATTGTTCATGGTGATTCCCGGCCATCAGGCCTCCAATCGGACAGGCCTCTATCTCAGCCGATTGTTACCGGTAAAAACGTGATGGAAATCACTGAAAATCATGTTACGAAACCCTGTTACCCTTAACGTGATCTCACGCAGGCAGCACGCGGGTAAAAATCAGCTATCCGATTGAAAAATGGCTATTTTCAATAGAGGTGCATTCATTGTTATCGCCAAATCGATTTGTTAACATACCGCTATCCGCCCTTGCCGCGCCGCCCGTGAAGGCCACCGAATGAAACACCCCCGCGTTACGCTACAGGACATCGCACAATTGGCCGGCGTGACCAAAATGACCGTCAGCCGCTTCCTGCGCACGCCGGAAAAAGTGGCGGCCGGCACCGCCGAACGCATTGCGCAGGTCATGCGGGAGCTGAACGTCACCGGCGCCGATGCCGCACAGGCCGGCAGAAAACCGCGTCTCGGCGTGCTGATCCCCTCTTTCAACAACCAGATCTTCGCCGATCTGCTGGCCGGCATCGAATCCGTTACCCAAGCACGGGGTTACCAAACGCTGGTGATGAACTACGATTACAGCCCGCAACGGGAAGAAGAGCAGATCGCGCAGCTGTTGAGCTACCCGATCGCCGGGCTGATCCTCACCGATTCTGCGCATACCTTGCGCGCAGAGACCTACCTCGGCGCCGCCAAAATCCCCCTCGCGCAGGTGATGGATCTCGACGCGCCGCCGGGGCGGATTGCGGTGGGGTTCGATAATGAACAGGCGGGGTATGACATGACCGAAGCGCTGCTCGCCAGCGGCAAACGGCATATCGTTTACTTTGGCGCCATGTCGGACGCCCGCGACAATAAACGCTATCGGGGGTACTGCCGCGCCATGGCGGCTCAGGGGCAAATGCCGCGTCAGATCGCGCCGCATCGGGTCTCTTCGGTTTCGATCGGCGCCGACATGCTGGCGATGGCGCGCGAACGCTACCCGCAGCTCGACGGTATCCTGTGCACCAACGACGATCTGGCAGTGGGCGTGTTGCAGGCCTGTCTGCGTCTCGGCGTGCGCGTGCCGCAAGAGGTTGCGTTATCGGGATTTCACGGCCTGGATATTGGCCAGGCGACCACGCCGAGCATCGCCAGCGTGATCACGCCGCGCTTTGACATGGGGAAAACCGCCGCCGAAATGCTGCTGTTGCGGATCGCGGGCGAACCTTGCGCCGAGCGCCACGATCTGCATTACCGCCTCTCACTCGGCGGCACCGTTTGAGCCGGCATTCGAGCCCATCGGCGGCGTAGCGCGGGCTTTTTCGCTGCGCGCCGCCCACCACAAACCGCTGTTTTTCATCGCATAGCCGAACAGCAGGCCCACCAGCAGGGAAAGCGTCACCAGCGGCCAATCACCGCCGCCGGCGAAGGTCGCGCAGGCGCCGATAAAGGTGCCGGGCACGAACCCCAGCCACTGCTGTTTAGCCTGAATGCACATCAGGAATGCCACGACGCCGGTCAGCAGATACCCCAAGAGATTCCACTGCGGCGCCAGTTCGCTGCCGTGGATGATCGCCATTGCCCAGAAGACGCCGCTGCAGCAGGTCAACGCGCCGATCACCAGCCCTTTCAACCCACCCTGCGGGCAGGCGAAATACGCCGTGCAGCCGAGAAAACCGGCCCAACCGATCAGCCCCAGGCTGACGGCAACCCAGCCCCACACGCCGGAGAGGATCCCGGTAGTAACGGCAATGGCGAAAAGAACGTTCATAAAGCGACCCGCGGCAAAAAGAAAGCGCGCAGTTTACCCGAAAGCCGGTCATTTCATGTGATTAAAATCACAATATAAATGCAATTAAAGAATAATTAATTAAATAAAAGAGACTTCAATCACAAAACTATTAACGTGGGAACCCAGCACGTACCGTCATCCATGCCAACAACAGGCATACCGTGGTGCTGCTCAGGAACAGCAGATGGGTTGCCTGCTGTAGATCGACACGGTCGACCACGATCCCCAGCAAGATAGGCACCCAGTTGGCGATATAAGCGATAACGTAAAACAGCGAAAGCAAACGTGCATGGCTGGCCGGCGGCGAAATCAGGTTTACCAGGGTCGCGCTGCCAACGAAAATGGCGCCGTAAGCATAGCCGGCCACCACCAGCCCCGCAGCCGCCAGCCACAGTGAATGCCACTGGATCGCCACGGCGAATACCACCGCCGCCAGCACCTGCGCCAGGCAACCGAACAACAGCGAATGGCGGGCGTTAAGGCGGCGGCTCAGGATCTGGCTGATACCGGCGATCAACAGATAAACCGCAATCGCATAGCCAAAGACGCCTCGAGCGTGCAGGCCTAACAGCGTTTCCGCCACGCTGGGGCCGATAGCCAAAATGCTGGCGGCCAGGGCCCAACAGATAAACAGCGCCCCGGCACAGACATAGAATTTACCGCCGGTGGCGCGCAGGCCATCGAGCAGCGAGCTTTTTTCTGTCGCAGCCGGCGTAGCATGGGTCGGCGCCGTAACCACGCCACGCGGCCACGAGAACATCACGCCCAACGCAGCCACGGCGGCAATGACCATGATGAAAACGAACGGCAGCGTCGTGGGATGAAAACCGGTCTGCAAAGCGATGCCGCTGAAGATCGGGCCCAGCGCCAATCCTGTGGTAAAGGACAACGTGGCGATCAGCGCGGCGTTTTTACCGCCGTCTCGTGGCCCAAAACGCACCAACGCGATGTTTGCCGCACCGGTCAATGCCCCGGTGCCCACCCCGGCTAACAGTCGCGCCATGAGCATCATGGCAAAGGTATCAGCCCGCGCGAACAGCAGCGCACCGCTCAACACCACCAGCAATGCCGGCACGATCATGCTGCGCAAATCCTTCACTTTGCCGGACAGATTGCCGACGCCGAACAAAGCGATCAGCACGCCGGCGGCGTAAGCGCCGTAAACAACGGTCAGGCTGACGGAGCTCAGCGCAAGCTGCTGCTGATACAGCGGATACAGCGGCGTCGGCGCACTGCTGTTCAGCAATGCCGACATCAGTGCCAATGCCAGGAACAATAGAATACCCATGCGCGATGCCTGCGCGTTTTTCGGCACCGTGTCCTGGATGGCGGTATTTTCTGACATGCTTTAACTCCCAAAGTCGGCAGGTGGCGGCCTGCCATCGACGTTTTTCCTCACCCGACGAGCCGGGAACGGCGCTTATCATAGCGTTACGGCGACGGGCGAAGTATCGTCAAGAATGAATCACCCTGATGCATTCTTGCATCACCGGAGAAATAACCGCCGATGTGCAGGCCGTTAACCGTCTTTGTCTCCCCCCGGACGGAACAACGCTTTATGATAGAAACCGTTATTGTTCGCCTGGCTTGGCCCGAGCCCCACGGTGCCGACAAATCTGCAGAGAGGAAATGGCATGATGAATTGGGACGACGCGCGCTTCTTTTTGGCCGTCGCACGCTGTGGCACGCTACGCAAAGCCGCCAGCCAGCTGCATGTCGATCAGGCGACCGTCGGTCGACGGCTGTCCGCTTTCGAAGATGCGCTCGGCTCCAAGCTGTTTATCCGCACGCCGAAATCCTTCGCCCTCAGCCCGCTGGGGGAGGAAATGCTGGCGGACGTGATGAAGATGGAAAATGCGGTGCAGGCGATCAACCGTAAAGCCGCCAGCGGTGACGAAAGCCTGAACGGCAACGTGCGCATCGCCACCACCGACACCCTGGCCGAAGCCTTCGTGATGCCGGCGCTGCAAGATCTGCGGGAACGCTACCCCGCCATCACCGTCACGCTGTTAACGGCGCTGAACATCGCAGATATCTCTTACCACGGCGCAGATCTGGCGATCCGCGGCGCCCGCCCCGATGACGATGAGCTGATCATCAAACGCTTAGCCACCATCGAAATGGGTCTGTACGCCTCTCAGCACTACCTGGCGCGGCGCGGCATGCCGGTCAGGGGCGAGCAGCTGCGCGGCCACGATCTGCTGATGTTCCCGCGCGAGCTGGTGCCGCGCCACTGGAACAATTTCTGCGGCGAGGCTCTGCACGAGCCCAACGTCGTGCTGCAATGCAATTCGCAGCTGCTGCTGCGCTCCGCCACCCGCAGCGGGCTGGGCATCGGCCTGCTCTCCGCGTTTTTGGCGGACAAAGACCCGGAGCTGGTGCGCCTGCTCCCGGAGAACAAAGACTGGGTGGATATCTGGCTGGTGCTGCATCCCGATTTGCAACGCGCCGCCCGCGTGCGCGCGGTGGTGCAGGCGCTGGAAACGTCGTTTAGCGCCCATTACGGCTGAGTGCCGACACGTGGAGAAACATCGCTGATGTCTCACGTATCCTTCTTCGTCCAAGATTGAAATAATAAGATATAAAGCTTATTATCTAATCACTGCACAGGACGTGCATTCGGCCCGAGGGAACAATGGCAAAGATCAGCTGGTCACGTAAAGCACTGAAACAATTGATGACACTGCCTTCTCAGAACCGGTTGGCCATTGCGCACAAGGTTGAACTCTTGGGCACTTTCCCGACCGTCAGACTGGACATTAAAAAGCTGCACGGTACCGATAACCAGTACCGTCTACGCGCAGGGAACTACCGCATTATTTTTGAGATCGTCGATGATGAACCTGTCGTGTGCCTGATTCAGCAGGTAAAACGCAGAACATCGACAACTTATTGAAAGTCAGAGGTATGCCGAATGGCGAAGTTACAGTATATCCATGATGACTCCGGCCAGCCGCTCTATGTGGTATTGCCGCTCGATGAGTATAAAAGGCTTGTGAGACAGCAAGAGGACTACGAGCCTCTTCCCTACCATGCCGATAAGCATGATGATGAAACCGTCCCCCATGAAGTCGTTTCCATCATGCTGGATCAAGACGTCAGCTTGATTGCCGCTTGGCGAATTTTCCGTGGCCTCTCGCAATACGATGTAGCGGAAAAATTGGGCACGACACAATCCGCCGTTTCCCAATGGGAAGCCCCTCACTCGAAACCACAAAAGAAAACCCGGGAAAAGCTGGCTGTCCTCTATCGCTGCCAACCGGCACAAATGACGTTGTAATAGCTTCTTTCCCCCGCCCATAAAAAAAGGTCGCCGAAGCGACCTTTTTACCGTCTGAAGCGTTATCAGAACGTCGGCTGAGCCATCTGCACCAGCGAAATCAGCGGCTGCGGATAGACGCCCAACAGCAGCACCAGCGCGGCTGAGATCAGCACCACGACGCCACCGGCGGTCAACGCCCAGTTGTTCGGGGTATCGCGCTGCAGCGATTCCGGCGCGCTGAGGAACAGGCTGACGGTCACGCGCAGGTAGTAGTACAGGCCGATGGCGCTGCCTACCACGACTGCGCCGGTCAGCCACCACAGGTGTGCGCTGACGCCCATCGCGATCACGAAGAACTTACCGATAAAGCCCAGCGTCATCGGGATACCGGCCAGCGACAGCATCATCACCGTCATCACCGCGGACAAGATTGGCTTGTGCCAGAACAGACCACGGTAAGAGAACAGCGAATCCGCATCCGGGCCGCGGTACGGGCTGGACATCAGGCTGACCACGCCGAAGGCGCCCAGGCTGCTGAACAGGTAACCGGCCAGGTAAACGCCGGCGGTTTCCAGCGACAGCTGATGGGTTTGCACCGCAATCAGCGCCACCAGCAGGTAGCCCAGGTGAGCGATCGACGAGTAGCCCAGCAGACGCTTGATGTTGGTCTGGCTGATGGCCATCAGGTTACCGAACAAGATAGAGCAGAACGCGATGATCGACAGCACCATGCGCAGCGCTTCGTTGTCGGCGGCCGGGGCATACAGGAACAGACGCATCACGACCGCGAAGATCGCGATCTTGCTGGCGGTCGCCAGGAAGGTCGAGACCGGCGCAGGCGCGCCCTGATACACGTCCGGCGTCCACAGTTGGAACGGCACCAGCGACAGCTTGAAGCCCAGACCGACGATCATCATGCCCATACCGGCCAGGATCAGCGGCTGGTGCATCATGTTTTCCTGCAGGCTCTTGCCGAGGCCGGCCAGCGACAGATCGCCGGACTCGGCATACAGCAGCGCCATGCCGAACAGCAGGAACGACGACGCGGCGGCGGACAGCAGCATGTACTTGATGGCGGCTTCCAGCGGGCGCTTCTGGCGGTAGGCGTAGCCCACCAGGCCGAACAGCGGCAGCGAGATCAGCTCGATACCGATGAACAGCGAAGCCAGATGGTTGGCGCTCGCCAGCAGGATGCCCCCCATGGCGGCGATCAGCACCAGCAGGTAGAACTCTTCGCGGTTATCCGGATAGCCGACCAGCCACGGATACGCGAAGGTGCAGGTCGCCAGACTCGCCAGCAGCACCAGCCCGGTGTAGAACATCGAGTAACCGTCAACCCGCAGCAGCGGGGTGACGTCCATTGGGCCTGCCTGGCCGACAAAGTACAGCGAAAGCAGCGCCAGGTTGAGACCGATCACGGTCAGGGTGGCGTTGATAAAGTGGTCGCGTCGCCACGCAATGCCTAGCATCACAACCACCACCGTCAATCCGACGATCAACAGCGGCAGCAGTGCGATCAGTTGTTGAGGAGTTATTGTCATGGCGAATTACGGCCTTGTTGTTGAAATTGCTGAAACTGACGAACCAAACCAGTGTTGCACGTTGCTCATCGCCGCGTTGGAAGTATCCAGAATCGGCTGCGGGTAAACCCCCAGCAGAACCAGCAACACCACCAGCAGCAGAATGATGAACAGCTCGCGCGCGGTCATGCCCTGCAGCGGCTGGTCGGATTTAGGCGCACCGTAATAAGCGCGCTGCATCATGATCAGCGAGTAAACCGAAGCGAACACCAGACCGAAGGTAGAAATCACGGTGATCACAGGCACCACCTGGTAGCTGCCGAACAGAATCATGAATTCGCCGACGAAGTTACCGGTACCCGGCATCCCCAGCGTAGCCACGGCGAAGAACAGCGACAGCGCAGGGATGAACTTGATCCGCCCCCACAGGCCGCCCATCTGACGCATGTCGCGGGTATGCAGACGCTCATACAGCTGGCCGCAGATGATAAACATACCGGCGGCGGACAGACCGTGCGCGATCATCTGGATCACTGCGCCCTGGTAAGCCAGCTGGCTGCCGGTGTAGATGGCGATCAGCACGAAGCCCATGTGCGAAACCGAGGTGTAGGCGATAAGACGCTTGATGTCGGTCTGCGCGAACGCCATCCAGGCGCCGTAGAAGATGCCGATCACGCCCAGCCACATGGCGATTGGCGCAAACTCGTGCGAAGCCTCAGGGAACAGCGGCAGGCTGAAACGCAGCAGGCCGTAGGCCGCCGTTTTCAGCAAGATGCCCGCCAGGTCGACGGAACCTGCGGTCGGTGCCTGGCTGTGCGCGTCCGGCAACCAGCCGTGCAGCGGCACCACCGGCATTTTCACCGCAAAGGCGATGAAGAAGCCCAGCATCAACAGATATTGCACGTTGTGGGACATCGGCGTTTGCAGCAGGTCTTCGTAATCGAAGGTCCACACGCCGGTCGCGTTGTAGTGCACGAACACCAGGCCCAGGATCGCAATCAGCATCACCAGACCGCTGGCCTGGGTGTAGATGAAGAACTTGGTCGCCGCGGTGATACGGGTTTTACCGTCCGACGCCTTGTGGCCCCACAGCGCGATCAGGAAGTACATCGGCACCAACATCATTTCCCAGAAGAAGAAGAACAGGAACATGTCGATGGCGAGGAACACGCCGATAACGCCGCCCAGGATCCACAGCAGGTTGAGGTGGAAGAAGCCCTGATACTTCTGGATTTCACGCCAGGAACAGAGGATCGCCAGCACGCCCAGCAGACCGGTCAACACCACCATCAGCAGCGACAAGCCGTCCAGCGCCAGGTGGATGGAGATGCCGAAGCGCGGGATCCACGGCAGCAGGAATTCGCTCTGCCACTGCGGAATGCCTTTCGGCGTGGTCAAGGTATAGCCGCCCTGCATCCACAGCTGCAGAGAGAGCGCCAACGTCAGCCCCATTGCGATCAGCGCTATCCAGCGCGGCACCTTAGTACCGAAGCGCTCAAGCTGCCAGCACAGCAGACCGCCGATAAAGGGGATAAGAATTAGCCAAGGTAATAGCATGGCGTTTTGTGTCCCTTATACGAATAATTTCAAACTTTGTACGTAGCGCCTGCCCGGCGCTACGCCCGAAAAATGCGTCTGTTTAAATTATTCAATTAAACCAAAATCAACAGAGCCAATACGACCACTGCACCCACACCCATAGACGCTATATACCAACGCACCTGACCGTTCTCGCTCACCGTCAGACCGCGGTTCCCCCAGCGGGAGAAGACGGCCGGCAGGTTCATCAGCGAGTTCAGCGGATCGCGCTGCAGCAGCTTCGCAATGCCCAGGTACGGCTTGACGAACACTTTGTCATACAGCCAGTCGAAGCCCCAGGCATGGAACCACCAGGTCGAGAAGAAACGCCCCGGCGCGCTGTTGGCGATGCTGTTGACCAGGCTGCGTTTGCCCAGCCACAGCGCGGCCGCCAGCAGAATGCCGACGATAGCTACCACGCCGGAGGTGATTTCAAGCGTCAGCACGCTGCCGTGCGCCAGCTCGGTCGTATCCGGCAGCACGCCCTGCAACGGCGGCACGATCATCGCGCCGACGAAGGTGGACAGCACCAGCAGAACCAGCAGCGGCAGGTGGTGAGTGATGCCTTTACCGGCATGCGCTTTGATTTTCTCTTCGCCATGGAACACGATGAAAATCATACGGAAGGTGTACAGCGAGGTCATGAACGCACCGACCAGGCCGGCCACCATCAGGTTGATGTGGCCGTTGGCCATCGCGCCCGCCAGGATCTCGTCCTTACTGAAGAAGCCGGCCGTGACCAGCGGCAACGCAGACAGCGCCGCGCCACCCACCAAGAAGCAGACGTACACCAGCGGGATGCTCTTGCGCAGGCCGCCCATCTTGAAGATATTTTGCTCGTGGTGGCAAGCCAGGATCACCGAACCGGACGACAGGAACAGCAGCGCCTTGAAGAATGCGTGGGTCATCAGGTGGAAGATCGCCGCGTCCCATGCCTGCACGCCCAGCGCCAGGAACATGTAACCGATCTGGCTCATGGTGGAGTAAGCGAGCACGCGCTTGATGTCGGTCTGCACCAGCGCGGCGAAGCCGGCCAGCAGCAGAGTGACCGCACCGACGATGCCCACCAGGTGCAGCACTTCCGGCGCCATCAGGAACAGGCCGTGCGTACGGGCGATCAGATAGACGCCCGCGGTCACCATGGTCGCCGCGTGGATCAGTGCGGAAACCGGGGTTGGGCCCGCCATCGCGTCCGCCAACCAGGTTTGCAACGGCAGCTGCGCCGATTTACCGACCGCGCCGCCCAGCAGCATCAGGGTCGCCCAAGTGATGGCCGTATCGCCCACCGCCAGTTTCTGCGGTGCCAGGATCATCAGCTCGCGGATATTCAGCGTGCCCAGCTCGTTGTAGAGGATGAACAGCGCGAACGCCAGGAACACGTCGCCCACGCGGGTCACGATGAAGGCTTTCATCGCCGCCGCGCCGTTGGCCGGATCTTTGTAGTAGAAACCGATCAACAGGTAGCTGCACAGACCCACGCCTTCCCAACCCAGATACATCAGCAGCAGGTTGTCCGCCAGCACCAAGACCACCATGCTGGCGATAAACAGGTTGGTGTAAGCGAAGAAGCGCGAGTAGCCCTCTTCACCGCGCATGTACCAGGAGGCGAACATGTGGATGAAGAAGCCGACGCCGGTGACCACCGACAGCATGGTCAGCGACAGGCCGTCCAGCACCAGGGTCACGCCGATATTGAAGTTGCCGACGGCCATCCAGGTCCACAGGCTTTGCTCGAACAGCTGCACGCCGGCGGCTTTCTGGGCGAAGAAATCCATCGCCACATACACCGTGACCAGCGCAGCCAGGCCGATAGAGCCCACGCCGACGGTGGCCGCCGTGTTCTCAGACCAACGACCGCGGGAAAATGCCAACAGCAGGAACCCGATCAGCGGTAGCAGAATTGTTAAATATAATAGGTTCATCCGCGCATCTCACTGACAGTATCAATATTCAGGGTATGACGACGACGGTAGAGCTGCAGCAGCAGCGCCAGGCCGATACTGGCCTCGGCTGCCGCCAGGCTGATCGCCAGGATGTACATCACCTGACCGTCCGCCTGGCCCCAGTAGCTTCCCGCCACGATAAACGCCAACGCCGCAGCGTTGATCATCACTTCCAGGCTGATCAGCATAAACAGCAGGTTGCGGCGCACCAGCAGCCCGGTCAGCCCGAGCACAAACAGGATAGCCGCCAGGATCAGGCCGTGTTGAAGAGGGATCATGCTTGCTCCTCCGATTTTCTTCTCGCCATTTCGCCACTCGCCGGCGCGTTGCTCAGCACCTCGCCAGGCTTGTGCTCGCGGCCGATATGGAAGGCGACAACCAGACCCGCCAACAGCAGCATTGAGGCCAGCTCAACCGCCAATACGTAAGGCCCGAACAGGCTGATGCCCACCGCCTTCGCGTCGACCATCTCGCCGCTGATACCCTGGTCGGATACGCTGCGAATAGCGACGATCAATACCACCAGCAGCGCCAGCGACAACAGGCCAGGCCCGATCCACACCGTCGGCTTCATCCAGTCGCGCTCTTGCTGCTGCACGTTGCCGAGGTTCAGCATCATCACCACGAACACGAACAGCACCATGATGGCGCCCGCATAGACGATGATTTCCAACGCGGCGGCAAAGTAGGCGCCGAGCGAGAAGAAGACTGCCGAGATCGCCAATAACGAGACGATCAGATACAGCAGCGCATGCACAGGGTTGGTATGGGTGATCACGCGAATCGTCGCGGCCACCGCAATCAAACCTGCCAGGTAAAATGCAATTTCCATGCTTGCTGGCTCCTTAGGGCAACAGACCTTTGACGTCGATCGGTTTGGCTTCGTTTTCGGCTTCGCCTTTGGCTTTGCCGTCAATCGCCATACCGGCCATCCGGTAGAAGTTATATTCCGGATATTTACCCGGCCCCGAGATCAACAGATCTTCTTTTTCGTACACCAGATCCTGACGCTTGTACTCACCCAGTTCGAAATCCGGCGTCAGCTGGATAGCGGTAGTCGGGCAAGCCTCTTCGCACAGGCCACAGAAAATGCAGCGCGAGAAGTTGATGCGGAAGAACTCCGGATACCAACGGCCGTCTTTCTGCTCCGCTTTTTGCAGCGAGATACAGCCGACCGGGCAGGCCACCGCACACAGGTTACAGGCGACGCAGCGCTCTTCGCCGTCCGGATCGCGCGTCAGCACGATGCGGCCACGGTAGCGCGGCGGCAGGTAAACCGGTTCTTCCGGATACATCTGGGTTTCGCGCTTGGCGAAGGCATGCATGCCAATCATCCAAATGCTGCGCACCTGGGTGCCGAAACCAACCACTAACTCTTTCAATGTCATGGTTTATTCACCCCTTATTGAGCGTTGTACAAAATGACCGCGGCGGTTGCCAGCAGGTTCAGCAGCGTCAGCGGCAGGCACACTTTCCAGCCGAAGGACATCACCTGGTCATAACGCGGACGCGGCAGCGCGGCACGGATCAGGATGAACATCATCATGAAGAAGGCCGTTTTCAACGCGAACCAGATGAATGGCGGCAGGAACGGACCCTGCCAGCCGCCGAAGAACAACGTCACAATCAGGGCGGACACGGTGACGATACCGATGTATTCCCCCACGAAGAACAGACCGAACTTCATGCCGGAATATTCGATGTGGTAACCGTCGGCCAGTTCCTGCTCGGCTTCCGGCTGGTCAAACGGGTGACGGTGGCACACCGCCACGCCGGCGATCGCGAAGGTCACGAAGCCGAAGAACTGCGGAATGACGTTCCAGACGTGCGCCTGGGATTCAACGATGGCCTGCATGTTGAACGAATCCGCCTGCATCACCACGCCCATCAGCGACAGGCCGATGAACACTTCGTAGCTCAGGGTTTGCGCGGAGGCGCGCATCGCGCCCAACAGCGAGTATTTGTTGTTGCTCGACCATCCGGCGAACAGCACGGCGTACACCGCCAGGCCGGCCATCATCAGGAAGAACAGAATACCGATGTTGAGATCGGACACCGCCCAGGTCGGGCTGACCGGAACGATGGCAAATGCCAGCAACAGGGAAGTAAAGGCGATCATCGGCGCCAGGGTGAAGATCACCCGGTCGGAGAATCTCGGTACCCAGTCTTCCTTGAAGAACATTTTGATCATGTCGGCGACCAGCTGCAGCGAGCCGCCCCAGCCTACGCGGTTCGGTCCGTAGCGGTTCTGGAACAGGCCGAGCAGACGGCGTTCGCCGAAGCTCATGAATGCCCCGCACGCCACGACCACCAACAGGATCACGACCGCTTTAAGAATGGCGATCAGAATGTCGATCACCTCAGGGGTAAACCAGCTCATCGTGCTGCCTCCCGCAGATTGTCTACCTTAGCACCCACCAAGATCGGCGGGATCCCTGGCAAGCCGAGCGGCAAACCAACCTGGCCCTGGGTCAGGGTTTCACTCAGACGCACCGGCAGACGCAGGGTCTGACCCGCACAGCTGAACTCCACCAGGCTGCCCGCGTTGACGCCAAGCGTCGCCGCGTCGGCCGGGTTGACCATCACGTAGGCTTCCGGCATGCGCTGCTGGATCACGTGAGAGCGCTGCGACATTTCGTCGCTGCCGAACAGGTGGTAGTAAGGCGCGACACGCCAGCCGTCGACCGGATTGAACGCGGCAGGCACGCGATCGAAGTAACCGAGGCTGCCCTCCCCCGCTTCGATCAGGCGCACGCCCGGATCGCCGTGGCGCAGTTTGCCGCCCACTTCGGCCTGGAACTTGTTCCATGCCTGCGGTGAGTTCCAGCCTGGCGCCCAGGCGAACGGGATCTGCTGACGATCGGCCAGCGGGCTGTTGTTCCCTTCCATCGAGAAGGCGAACATGGTGTCTTTATCCTGTGGCTGACGCGGCTCGTGCACGCTGATGTTGGCGCGCATGGCGGTACGGCCGCTGGAGCGGTGCGGCGAACGCGCCAGCTTCTGACCGCGAATGCGGAAAGTCGCGTCCGGCGCAGCGTCGACGATGCCCTGCAGCTGCGGCAACGCGGCAACGCAAGCGGCGATCACGTCATCGAGCTGGGTCCAGTCCACGTGGCGGCTGGTGTAGGTGGAGTGCAGCGAGTGCATCCAGCGCCAGCTTTCCAGCATCACGGTGAACTGATTCTTCTTGGCGTCGTCGTAGTAAGCCGGATCGTATACCTGGAAGAAGCGCTGCGCGCGGCCTTCCTGGTTGATCAGCGTACCGTCGCTCTCGGCGAAGCTGGCCGAGGAGAGGATCAGGTTGGCTTTGTCCATGATCGCAGTGCGCTGGTGGTCGGCGACGATCAGGTTGTTGACCTTGGCCAACGCCGCATCCACCTGCGCCGCCGGCGCATGACGATAGAGATCGTTTTCCATCACGATGGCGGTGTCGGCTGCGCCGCTCGCCAGCTGTTCCAGCGCCTGATCGAGCGAACCGCCGCCGATCATCGCCAGGCCCATGCTGTTGGCTGCGCCCGCCACGAAGGTGATGCCGACATCGGAACCGCGGCCCTTCAACGCTTTGGCGATGTTGGCCGCCGCTTCGATGATGGCTTCGCTGCCGGCGTTGCTGCCGGTCACGATCAGCGGTTTGCGTGCGCCGGTCAGCGCCTGCACGATGATATCGACTTTCTTGTTCAGGCCTTCAGCCAGATCGTTCACCGCCGGCGCCGCGCTGTCCAGCGCGTGAGCGATGGCGAAGCCGAAGCGCGCCTGTTCGTCCACCGGCGCGCGGTAATTCCAGGCGGCGATGTCGTCCAGACGGGTGTTGTCGACGTTGGTGGTGAACAGCGGGTACTTGGCGTGCTGACCGATGTTCTGCACCGCCGCGATCTGCCAGTCGGCCACGCGTTGCGCCGCCGCCATCGCGCGGGCTTTCCCCTTGACGGCCTGGCGCACGGACAGCGCGATACGCGCACCGGTTTGCGTCAGGTCTTCGCCCAGCACCAGCACCGCGTCGTAATCTTCGATCTCACGCAGCGCCGGCGTATGGACGCCGCCGTTTTTCAGCACGTTCAGCATCAGCGCCAGGCGTGATTGCTCCGCCTGAGCGATACCGGTGTAGTAGTTCTCGGCGCCGACCAGCTCGCGCAGCGCGAAGTTGCTTTCCAGGCTGGCGCGCGGGGAGCCGATGCCGATGGTTTTCTTCGCCTGACGCAGGATGTCCGCCGCGCCCTGCATCGCCTGCTCGGCGTTCAGGGTGATCCAGTCATCGCCGCGCAGCTGCTGCGGTTGACGCGGACGATCTTTCTGGTTGACGTAGCCGTAACCGAAACGGCCGCGGTCGCACAGGAAGTAGTGGTTCACGCTGCCGTTGTAACGGTTTTCGATACGGCGCAGCTCGCCATAGCGTTCGCCCGGGCTGGTGTTACAGCCGATGCTGCACTGCTGGCAAATGCTCGGCGCGAACTGCATGTCCCATTTACGGTTGTAGCGTTCGGAGTGCGTTTTGTCGGTGAATACGCCGGTCGGGCACACTTCCACCAGGTTGCCGGAGAACTCGCTTTCCAGCGTGCCGCTTTCCGGGCGACCGAAGTAGACGTTGTCGTGCGCGCCGTACACGCCGAAGTCGGTGCCGTCCGCATAGTCTTTGTAGTAACGCACGCAGCGGTAGCAGGCGATGCAGCGGTTCATCTCATGCGAGATAAACGGCCCCAGCTCCTGGTTGTTGTGGGTGCGCTTGGTGAAGCGGTAGCGGCGGAAGCTGTGGCCGGTCATTACCGTCATATCCTGCAGGTGACAGTTACCGCCTTCTTCACAGACCGGGCAATCGTGCGGGTGGTTGGTCATCAACCACTCGACCACGCTTTCACGGAACTGCTTCGCTTCGCCGTCATCGATGGAGATGAAGGTGCCGTCGGATGCCGGGGTCATACAGGACATCACCAAACGGCCGCGCGTATCTTCCGCGTTTTGGTATTGCTTTACCGCACATTGGCGGCAAGCGCCGACGCTTCCCAGCGCCGGATGCCAGCAAAAGTAAGGAATATCAAGGCCGAGGGAAAGACAAGCCTGCAGCAGGTTGTCCGCTCCGTCTACCTCATACTCTTTGCCGTCTACATGAATCGTAGCCATAGTCAGCATGCTTCCAAGTGGCCTGCCTTGCGGCAGGCGTTAATCAAAAATTCTGGCCGTGTTCGGGCGAGTCGGCTTACCAGCGCTGCTTCAGCAGATTGTTCGGCTGAATGCCGCCAATCGCATGGGCGTTGCCGAAGTGCTGCACGGCGATGCCCGCCTCGAACTCTTCACGGAAATATTTAATCGCGCTTTGCAGTGGCTCTACGGCACCTGGCGCGTGGGCGCAGAAGGTTTTGCCCGGGCCGAGGGAACGGCACAGCTGTTCGAGGGTTTCGATATCCCCCGGCTGCCCTTCGCCGTTTTCCAACGCACGCAGGATCTTCACGCTCCACGGCAGGCCGTCGCGGCATGGCGTACACCAGCCGCAGGACTCGCGGGCGAAGAACTCTTCCAGGTTACGCACCAGCGGCACCATGCCGATCTCGTGGTCTACCGCCATCGCCAGCGCGGTGCCGAGACGGCTGCCGGCTTTGCCGATCGCGCCGTATTCCATCGGCAGATCGAGGTGATCGGCGGTCAGGAAGTCGGTCCCCGCGCCGCCCGGCTGCCAGGCTTTGAAGCGCAGACCGTCGCGCATGCCGCCGGCGTAGTCTTCCAGGATCTCGCGCGCGGTGGTGCCGAACGGCAGCTCCCAGACGCCCGGATTTTTCACCCGGCCGGAGAAGCCCATCAGCTTGGTGCCTTTGTCTTCACTGCCGGAGATGCCGGTGTACCACTCCACGCCGTTCGCCAAAATGGCCGGCACGTTGCACAGCGTTTCGACGTTGTTGACGCAGGTCGGCTTGCCCCACACGCCGGCGCTGGCCGGGAATGGCGGCTTGGAACGCGGGTTGGCGCGGCGGCCTTCCAGCGAGTTGATCAGCGCGGTTTCTTCGCCGCAGATGTAACGGCCGGCGCCGGTGTGCACGATCAGCTCGAAATCGAACCCGGTGCCGAGAATGTTCTTGCCCAGATAGCCGGCTTCGGTGGCTTCCGCGATGGCGCGACGCAGGTGCGCAGCCGCTTCGATGTACTCACCGCGCAGGAAGATGTACCCACGGTAGGCTTTCAGCGCGAACGCAGAGATCAGCATGCCTTCCACCAGCAGGTGCGGCAGCTGCTCCATCAGCAGGCGGTCTTTATAAGTGCCCGGCTCCATTTCATCGGCGTTACACAGCAGGTAACGGATGTTCATGGATTCGTCCTTCGGCATCAGGCTCCACTTCAAACCGGTGGAGAAGCCCGCGCCGCCGCGGCCCTTCAGCCCGGAGTCTTTCACCAGGCTGACGATCTCGTCCGGGGCCAGGCCTTTGAGGGCCTTTTCTGCACCGGCATAGCCGTTTTTGCTGCGGTACTCGTCCAGCCACAGCGGCTGCTTGTCATCGCGCAGACGCCAGGTCAGCGGATGCGTTTCGGGAGTGCGTACAATGTGCTTGGTCATTGATACTGCTCCAGTAGCGTCTCGATATCTTCAGGCTTCAGCTGACTGTGAGTGTCCTCGTCAATCATCATGGTCGGCCCTTTATCGCAGTTGCCCAGACAGCAGGTCGGCAACAGCGTGAAGCGGCCATCAAAGGTGGTTTGACCCGGCTTGATGTTCAGCTTCTTCTCGATAGCGGCCTGAATGCCCTGGTAACCGGTGATGTGACAGACAACGCTGTCACAATAACGGATCACGTGACGTCCTACTGGCTGACGGAAAATCTGGCTGTAGAACGTGGCCACGCCTTCTACGTCGCTGGCGGGGATGCCCAGCACTTCCGCGATGGCGTAAATCGCACCGTCCGGAACCCAGCCGCGCTGCTTCTGCACAATTTTCAGTGCTTCGATGGAAGCGGCGCGCGGATCCTCGTAATGGTGCTTTTCGTGCTCGATCGCATCACGTTCTTCCGCGCTCAGTACAAATGCATCAACGCCGCTCTGAGGAGCGGCTGCGTTGATGGGCTCGAGCGCATCATTGACTGCGTGATTGTCTTTTTGATCATGCATAGTTAGCGGTCCACATCTGACATTACAAAATCGATACTACCCAGATAGACGATCAGGTCGGAAACCAGGCTGCCACGGATGACCGATGGGATCTGCTGCAGGTGCGCAAAGCTCGGCGTACGTACCCGGGTGCGGTAGCTCATGGTGCTGCCGTCGCTGGTCAGGTAGTAGCTATTGATCCCTTTGGTGGCTTCAATCATCTGGAATGATTCGTTGGCTGGCATCACCGGACCCCAGGAAACCTGCAGGAAGTGGGTGATCAGCGTTTCAATATGCTGCAGCGTGCGCTCTTTCGGCGGCGGCGTGGTCAGCGGGTGATCGGCCTTGAACGGGCCTTCCGGCATGTTGTTCAGGCACTGTTCGAGAATGCGCAGGCTCTGGCGCAGCTCTTCCACCTTTAGCATCACGCGGGTGTAGCAGTCGCTGGTGCCGTCGCCGACCGGCACTTCGAAGTCGAAGTTCTCGTAGCCGGAGTACGGACGCCATTTACGCACGTCGAACTCGACGCCGGTGGCACGCAGGCCGGCGCCGGTCACGCCCCACTCCAGCGCTTCTTTGGCGTTGTAAGACGCTACGCCGATGGAACGGCCTTTCAGGATGCTGTTCTTCAGCGCCGCTTTCACGTAGGAGTCCAGACGCTTAGGCATCCAGTCGAGGAATTCACGCAGCAGGCGATCCCAGCCGCGCGGCAGATCGTGCGCAACGCCGCCGATGCGGAACCAGGCCGGGTGCATACGGAAACCGGTGATCGCTTCCACCAGATCGTAGATTTTCTGACGGTCGGTAAAGGCGAAGAACACCGGGGTCATCGCGCCGACGTCCTGAATGAAGGTGGAGATGTACAGCAGGTGGCTGTTGATGCGGAACAGCTCGGACAGCATCACGCGGATGGTGTCGACGCGCTCAGGCACCTTGATGCCGGCCAGCTTCTCGACCGCCAGCACATAAGGCATTTCGTTCACGCAGCCGCCGAGGTACTCGATACGGTCGGTGTACGGAATGTAGCTGTGCCAGGATTGACGCTCGCCCATCTTCTCGGCGCCGCGGTGGTGATAGCCGATATCCGGCACGCAGTCGACGATCTCTTCGCCGTCCAGCTGCAGAATGATGCGGAACGCACCGTGCGCGGACGGGTGGTTCGGGCCGAGGTTTAGGAACATGAAGTCTTCGTTCTCGGTACCGCGCTTCATGCCCCAGTCTTCCGGCTTGAAGGTCAGCGCTTCCATCTCCAGATCTTCTTTCTGCTTGGTCAGCACGAAAGGATCGAATTCGGTGGCGCGCGCCGGGTAGTCCTTGCGCAGCGGGTGCCCTTCCCAGGTCTGCGGCATCATGATGCGCGACAGGTGCGGGTGGCCGTCGAAGGTGATGCCGAACATTTCCCAGGTTTCGCGCTCGTACCAGTTGGCGTTCGGGAACACCTTGGTCGCCGTCGGCACGTGCAGGTCTTTTTCAGACAGCGCCACCTTCAGCATGATGTCGCGGTTGCGTTCGATGGAAATCAGATGGTAGAAAACGGAGAAATCCGCAGCGGGCAGGCCGTCGCGGTGGGTGCGAAGACGTTCGTCCACGCCATGCAGATCGAACAGCATGACATACGGCTTCGGCTGTTTTCTCAGGAACGTCATTACTTCCAGCAACTGGTCAGGTTTAACCCATACCACGGGCATGCCGGTACGGGTGGCCTGAACAGTAAAGGCTTCCGGCCCAAAACGGTTGCGCAGTTCGCCGATCACCGGGTCGTCAAGGTGATCTCGGGTCTGCCAGGCAGGCAAGGCGTCGTGCGTCGTCAAATCTGTCATAATTTTTTTTCACCACACTAAAGGGTTATTCGCCGCAAGTTTCACTTTTCGCTGTGTTAACCAATAGCGCACTAAGATGGACGTTAAATGAACGTCTTAAATCTCGTCAGGCGTCCGGAGGTTGGTCACCGCGATGCGCTCGCCGTGTTTACGCTCTCTTTCAGACTGCATATTGGCGCGGTAAACGCCCTGATCGCCGACAACCCACGACAGCGGGCGACGTTCTTTGCCGATGGATTCCTGCAGCAGCATCAGCGCTTGCATGTAGGCTTCCGGACGCGGCGGGCAGCCGGGAATGTACACGTCGACCGGCAGGAACTTGTCCACGCCCTGCACCACGGAATAGATATCGTACATGCCGCCGGAGTTGGCGCAGGCGCCCATCGAGATCACCCACTTAGGCTCCAGCATCTGCTCGTACAGGCGTTGGATGACCGGGGCCATCTTGGTGAAACAGGTACCGGCCACCACCATCAGGTCAGCCTGACGCGGGGAGGCGCGCAGTACTTCCGCACCGAAACGCGCCACGTCGTGAACGGCGGTAAACGACGTCACCATCTCCACGTAACAGCACGAAAGGCCGAAGTTATACGGCCAAATAGAGTTTTTACGCCCCCAGTTCACCATGTCATGCAGCGCATGTTCGAGTTTACCCATGTAAACCGTGCGGTGGACCTGTTGTTCCAGGGGATCGGCGACGATCTCCTGTTTTTGCAGGGGATAACGGTCGTTCTCACCGTTCGGGTCTATGCGGGTGAGCGTATAGTCCATCTTAATGCCTCGCTGTTACTGCGGATGACTGTTGGTGTTAGTGATCGTGCTCGGTTTGCTGCGGCGTTGGGAACGCGCCGGAGTCCAATCCAACGCGCCGATGCGCACCAGATAAACCAGACCGGCCAATAGCACCAAAATGAAAATGGCGGCTTCGATAAAGCCTACCCAACCGCTCTCGCGAACCGAGACCGACCAGGCATACAGGTATAAGGCTTCAACGTCGAAAATAACGAAGAACATGGCCACCAGGTAGAACTTGGCGGACAAGCGCATGCGCGCCGTACCGACCGAGTCGATGCCTGATTCAAACGGGGTGTGTTTGGCGCGCGCCCGGGCTCTCCCGCCCAAGAAGAACGCACCCAGCAGCATTAAGCCGCAAAGCCCGATAGCCACGACGAGAAATACGGCGAGCGCCCAGTGATGAGCGATAACTTCAGTGGTTGTTGACATACTCTATGCTTACTCATCAAAAGTGGCGTCGATCGCGCTGCTCTTGTCACCGGCAGTTAGTGCGCCACATCGATTTAAGGGAAGGATAAATAACCACACAAACAAACTGCTTTTACAGCGAGTTAGGCAGCGTTTTTCTGTGGGCTTTTTACTCCTTTCTATAACCTTTTGTCAACTTTGACAAAAGTATCTACACACTAGTTTACATACGTATCATTTGATTAACATTTGATGCGCCAGGGGCTGGCTAAATCGTGTCAGTTAATTTTTGTGTAGAAACAGATAGATATAAACCAACGTGCACATTTCAGTTTTACTATACCATTGTCTCAGGAATTCCCTGTTCTTCCACTCACTACCTAGGGGTATTTTTTTGATCCAGGACACGTTTTCAGCATAAATCCTCAAAAAAAGTGTGGCCCTTTAACAATTTTCCTCAAATTAAGCCGCAAAAACGGCCGCTATAAGCTAACAAAATAACCCTGCTATTACCATGCCTTTAACCCATTCAATCTTATTGCTCAAAAAACAAACTCAGCGTCTTAAACCCGGCCAAACTCTCTTTTCAGTAACGCTTAAAAGTTAATAAAACAGCCAACTCATAACAAAATCGTCATTAAATCCCTATAACAGTAAAAATCGCCAAAAAAAGGGCAAAAAAAACCTCCGCCGAAGCAGAGGTTTTCATCAGATCTAACGCCGCGGCGTTATTCTTCTTCGTCCACCAGGCTGGCGTCATCCTGATCGCCCTGGAGACCGGCTTCCGCGCCGTTGAAGCCATAACCGTCATTGCCGCCCTGCATTGCGCTGAAGATGGCCATCGCCAGCTCATTGCTGCACTGCGCGTTTTTGCACAGCGCATACTGGGTATCCGGCAGCGGCGGCAAACCTTCCACCGCCCCCAGCACCCGCAGATCGGGGCTCATCATCTCGATCGGCCGCGCGGTCACGCCCAGGCCGGCCTTACAGGCCGCCCGCACCGCGGACAGCGTGGAGGCGACGTAGGCGATACGCCAAGGGATACCGGCTTCGTCCAACTGCTTGATCGCCAGCGCGCGGAACGGGCTTGGCTCATCCATCACCACCAACGGGATCGGTTCGCCCGCCTGATAGTGGTAATCGGCGGCGCAGTACCACAGCGTCGGCGATGTGCGCAGCACGATATGCGGATGTCCGGCCGGATCGGCCGTGGTCACCGCCAGATCGATCTCGCCCTCTTCCAGCAGATCGACCATCGTCGTGCTGCGCTTTACGCGCACGTCAATGGCCAGCTTCGGATAGATGGCGGTCACGCGGTTCAACAGGAAAGGCAGAATGGTATCGGCGGTGTCGTCGGAAGCGCCGATGGTCAGAACACCTTTAATATTGTTGTACATCAGCGAGGTACAGGCTTCGTCGTTAAAGCGCAGGATCTTCCTGGCATAACCGAGAAGCTGAATACCATGCTCAGTCAGGAGTTTGTTACGCCCATGGCGGGCAAACAGTTCTTTGCCGACCAGTTGCTCTAATCGCTGCATTTGTTGACTGACGGCTGATTGAGTACGGCATACGGCAACCGCCGCCGCCGCAAAGGTATTCAAATCAGCAACCGCAACAAAGGTTCTTAGCAGATCGAGGTCGAGATTAAGTATCGGACGATTTGCAGTTGTCATAGTGTATTCTTCACTTTTTTAAATTCTAATTTACGAACTACTACCCTGGTGTGTTTCTCAGACGCCGTTGAAAAGGACGGAGCCTGTTATGACAGTACCCCACTCATAAGTGGAGGGCAAAAAAATTACTTATGATTCGTTACCTCTATCGCTTTTTAAAATGCGATCTATCGATGGTGCTTATAGAACGCGGGGGACTGAATACCGGTGAAAAGGGAAAACCCCCACCGAACCTGAGATTTTACTCATTCATACTGCCTAATTTCCACTCCATTCGTGCTACTGAGAACCCTTATCAACCGGCGTTCAGACTGCATTACAGAGCAAAAAAGATAAATAATTAACGCTACCGACTTCGTGTTACCACTCAATGAATTTAATAAATTCAATCAGTAAGATTTTTGCTTTAAATAATAATCCTATAACCACATAAACAATGCTTAAGGTAAAATATAAAGTAAAGCTAATGTAAATATGTCATTTTTCTTAGTGTGGTGCGCTAACTGACACCCCGCTATCAGACAACTCCGGTATTATCGTTCCTTTACAGTTTATTGAAGCCTATTCTCCCTTTCGGCTTATCAGTTCACTGCTGCCAGCCACGATCGCCGGCACGTCGCGTTTATCGAGGCGGGATTTTACAGAACAAAACCCTAGTAAAATTATAGTTCATGAAATTATGAACCACAAAATAACTTTACCTTTGCTTATCATAACTAAAATCCCCCGTTACGACATGCATTTGCACCAAAGGCGTGCAAAACCCTTCAAAAGCAACTACGCCAGGAGTACATTGGGCGGGTTGCGGCGTCCCACGGTAGGAGCGCCCCTATCCCAGCAAAAGGCTCAACTTTTTATGTCCCCCATTGAGAAATCCAGCAAACTGGACAACGTCTGCTATGACATTCGCGGCCCGGTGCTTAAAGAAGCTAAACGTCTTGAAGAAGAAGGCAACAAAGTCCTGAAACTGAACATCGGCAACCCTGCCCCGTTCGGTTTCGACGCCCCGGACGAAATCCTGGTCGACGTGATCCGCAATCTGCCCACGGCGCAAGGCTACTCCGATTCCAAAGGCCTCTTCTCGGCACGTAAAGCGATCATGCAGCACTACCAGGCGCGCAACATGCGTGACGTGACCGTTGAGGATATCTACATTGGCAACGGCGTCTCGGAGCTGATCGTCCAATCCATGCAGGCGCTGCTCAACAGCGGCGACGAAATGCTGGTGCCGGCGCCGGACTACCCGCTGTGGACCGCCGCGGTATCGCTGTCCGGCGGCAAGGCCGTGCACTACCTGTGCGATGAGCAGGCCGGCTGGTTCCCGGATCTGGACGACATCATCAGCAAGATCACCCCGCGCACCCGCGGCATCGTGATCATTAACCCGAACAACCCGACCGGCGCGGTTTACAGCAAAGCGCTGCTGGAACAGATCGTCGAGATCGCCCGTCAACACAACCTGATCATCTTCGCCGACGAGATCTACGACAAGATCCTGTATGACGAAGCCGAGCACCATTCGATCGCCGCGCTGGCGCCGGATCTGCTGACCGTGACCTTCAACGGCCTGTCGAAAACCTACCGCGTGGCGGGCTTCCGCCAGGGCTGGATGGTGCTGAACGGGCCGAAGAAGCACGCCAAAGGCTATATCGAAGGGCTGGAGATGCTGGCTTCGATGCGCCTGTGCGCCAACGTGCCGATGCAACACGCCATTCAAACCGCGCTGGGCGGTTATCAGAGCATCAGCGAATTCATTCAGCCTGGCGGCCGCCTGTACGAACAACGCAATCGCACCTGGGAACTGCTCAACGACATCCCGGGCGTCTCTTGCGTGAAGCCACAGGGCGCGCTGTATATGTTCCCGCGCATCGACGCCAAGCGCTTCAACATCCACGACGACCAGAAGCTGGTGCTTGATCTGCTGCTGCAGGAAAAAGTGCTGCTGGTGCAGGGCACCGCGTTCAACTGGCCTTACCCGGATCACGTGCGTATCGTCACCCTGCCGCGCGTAGATGAACTGGAAATGGCGGTCGGCAAGCTGGGCCGCTTCCTGGAAGGTTACCACCAGTAATCGCCTGGGGCGCAGCGCCTTGCTGCGCCCTTCTCTCATTGCCCGGTTGCAAAATTCGCCGTCACTGCTTCACAATGGGGCCCTCACTTGCCGTTAAAGAGAGCACCATGAGCCAGAGCCATTTCTTCGCCCATCTGTCCCGCCTGAAACTGATCAACCGCTGGCCGCTGATGCGCAACGTGCGTACCGAGAACGTCTCCGAACACAGTCTGCAGGTGGCCTTTGTCGCCCACGCGTTGGCGGTGATCAAGAACCGCAAATTCAACGGCAACCTCAACGCCGACCGCGTTGCGCTGCTGGCGATGTACCACGACGCCAGCGAAGTGATCACCGGCGACATGCCGACGCCGATCAAGTACTACAATCCGCAGATCGCCCATGAATACAAGAAGATCGAAAAGATCGCCCAGCAAAAGCTGCTGGACATGATCCCCGCGGAGCTGCGCAACGATTTCCGCAGCATTCTCGATGAGCACTACTACAGCGAAGATGAAAAGCAGGTAGTGAAGCAGGCAGACGCGCTGTGCGCCTACCTGAAATGCCTGGAGGAACTCTCTGCCGGCAACAACGAATTCACCCTGGCCAAGGCGCGGCTGGATAAAACCCTGGAACAGCGCCGCAGCCCGGAAATGGACTACTTCATGGACGTGTTCATTCCCAGCTTCAGCCTGTCATTGGACGAAATCAGCCTCGACAGTTCGCTGTAACCCCGCCGGCGCAGCCTCGCTGCGCCGTTAAAAGCCGTAGAGCCACGGCACCACAATCACGCTGACCGCCATCACCAGCAGAGTGAACGGCACGCCGAGACGCACGAAATCGCCGAACTTGTAATTGCCCGGCCCCAGCACCAACGTGTTGACCGGTGAAGAGACCGGCGTCATAAAGGCGGCGGACGCGGCGATGGCGATAATCATCGCAAATGGGTATGGCGAGACGCCCATTTCGCGCGCGGCGGCGATGGCGATCGGCGCCATCAGCACCGCCGTCGCGGTGTTGGAAATAAACAGGCCGATGGTGGCGCACAAGACGAACAGGCACAGCAGCATCACGCGCGGCCCCGCGCCGCCGGCGACGTCCATCAGCCCGCTGACGATCAGATCCACCCCGCCGGTCTTTTGCAGCGCCTGCGCAAACGGCATCATCCCGACGATCAAAATAATGCTCGGCCAATGGATCGATTTATAGGCGCTTTCCATATCGATACAGCGGAACTTACCCATCAGCAGGCAGGCGATCAGCGCCGCGATCGGATTGGGGATTTCGTCGGTCAACATCATTGCCACCATCAACGCCAGGCAAAACAGCGCGTGCGGCGCCTGCGTGATCGCCGGCGCCACTTCGTCCACCTCAGCCGGCAGGTTGAGCACGATAAAGTCGTGGGTTTTGGCCTGCAGCTGACGGATCGCCTTCCAGTCACCGATCACCAGCAAAATGTCGCCCAGCTCCAGCGGCTCGTCCACCAGCTTGCCGCCCAGCGTCTCGCCGTGGCGGCGGATGCCCACCACGTTGAGATCGTAGCGGCTGCGGAACGCCGCTTCGCGCAGGCTTTTGCCCAGCAGCGCCGAGTCCGGGATCAGCGACACTTCCGCCATGCCGACGTTGCGCGACTGTTCAGAGAAGTAATCGCCGCGCAGCACCATCGGCTCCAGCCGCTGCTCGCCGCAGAATTCGCGCAGATCGACCTGGCTGTCCGACATGTCGATCAAAAGAACGTCGCCCTCGCGCAGCTCGGTGCTGCCAGAGGCGCTGACCATCACCCGCCGGAAGCGTTTCCAGCGCTCGATACCCACCACGTTGGCGCCATAACGCGCACGCAGGTGCAGTTCATCCAGCGAACGCCCGATCAGCGGCGAAGCGCTGCGGACAGCCAGCCGCCGCGCGCGACCGGTCAGCTTGTAGTCGCGGATCAAATCGCGGAAGGTACGGCGCTGCCAGTCATCGCCGGCTTTGCCCGTTTCACCGCTGCCCAGCCAACGCCGGGCGATCAGCATGTAACCGACGCCCAGCGCCAGCACCACCAGGCCAATGGGCGTCACGCTGAAGAAACCGAAACCATGGATGCCTTCTCGCACCAGCTCGCTGTTGACCACCATGTTGGGCGGCGTGGCCACCAGCGTCATCATGCCGCTGATAAGCCCGGCGAAGCTGAGCGGCATCATCAGCCGCCCCGGCGCGATCTTCATTCTGGCCGTCACGCTGAGCACCACCGGGATAAAGATCGCCACCACGCCGGTCGAGCTCATGAACGCCCCCAGCCCGGCGACCGTCACCATCAGCAGCATCAACATTTTGGTTTCGCTGCTGCCGGCCACTTTCACCAGCCAGTCCCCCACCTGATAGGCCACGCCGGTGCGCACCAGCCCTTCGCCGATCACGAACAGCGCCGCGATCAAAATCACGTTGGGATCGCTGAAACCGACCGTCGCCTCCTGCAGGCTGAGCGTGCCGCTCAGCACGAAGGCGATGATCACCAACAGGGCCACCACGTCCATGCGCAGCTTGTTGGTGGTAAACAGCACGATGGCAATCAGCAGTAAACTCAGCACCCACAGTAATTCGCTGTTCAAAACGGCCTCATCCGGCAAATGTCCAAGGGTCTAAAAAATAGCATAAAAAAACCCCGCCGAAGCGGGGTCTAATCAATTAGGGTGAAGATAATGCCGCTCAGGCCAGCCGGCGAACGATCGCGCCCTGCGCCGTTTTATCGACGGCGATCTGCGCCAGCGAATCCAGCCGCAGGTCGACCTGCTCCAGCTTCGGCGCATCCGCCGGCGCGTTGACCGCAATCACCTGGCAGCCCGCCGCCAGGCCGGAGAGAATGCCGGCCGGCGCGTCTTCAACCACCACGCACTCGTGCGGCGCAAGCCCCAGGCGCTCGGCGCCCAGCAGATAGGCGTCGGGCTGTGGCTTACCGTGTTTAACCTGCTCGGCGGTGATGAACACCTCCGGCTGCGGCAAACCGCCGGCCTGGCGGCGAGCGCCGGCCACCGGCACCGAACCGGAGGTGACGATCGCCCAAGGGATACCGAGCGCGTTCAGGCGCTCCAGCAGCGCAATCGCGCCCGGCAGCGCGCGAACGCCGTCGGTATCCTGCGCTTCGGCCTGCTCCAGCAGCTGGAACTCGCGCTGAATTTCCGCTTCGCTTTCGCCCGGCATAAAGTGGCGCAGAGAAGTAATGGCCTGTTTACCGTGAATGAAATCCAGCACCGCTTGCGGGTTGACACCGCGGCGCTCGGCCCAGTGCGTCCAGGCGCGCTCTACCGCCGGCAATGAATCCACCAGGGTGCCATCAAGATCGAACAGAAAACCCTTACACTCCACAGAAAACCTCTTCTTAATCAAGCATTGATGATTTGCGCTATCTCAACGGCGCTCAGGTGATACTGGCGCGGACAGGCCAGCCAGATCGCCAGCATACGCTGGTATTTTTCCCACATTTTGGTCTGGGCGTTGAAACCGTGGCTGCCGGAATCGAAGTGAGTATAACGCCCCTCGGTGCTGACCAGGAAACGCACGTAGCTCAGGTAGCGCGCTTCGGTGGCGGCGTCGAAGCCGAGAAACGCCAGGCGGCGCTCGTCCAGATCCTGCTTCTCTTTCAGGTTGCCCCAGGAAACCTGCAGCGCATGGTGCATCTCCATCACGTTGATGATGGTGCGGCACACCTCTTCGCTCAGTTCGCCGAAGTCGCGATCCAGTTCGCGCATTTGCAACCCGAAGCCGCGTTCGACGATGGTTTGCAACCGGCGATAACGGTCGCCGTTGTCCGGGTCGAGCAGGGTCATCATCTTGTACTGGTTCGACAGGATCAGCCGCTGGGCGTTGGTCATTTCCATCAGGATTTCCTCATTTCTGTGTGATGGCGGGAGCATCGCACAGCGCAAGAACGCAGGAAATCACAACTCGACCGTTCTTTGATTTAAACCGGGGTTATTGGCGCTTTGACGAAAAAGGCCGCATCAACGCGGCCTTTTCTCAGTTACAGATCGTCGAGGAAGGTTTTGTCCAGCTGCTTAAAAGCACGTTTGAGCAGATCGGCCAACGTCTGATAGGTCGGCGTGCCTTCGAGCGGCGCGACCGCCTGCCCGGCTTCCGTCAGCTTGTTGCGCACCTCATGGAACCATTGCAGCAGCGTCGGCGGCAGCGGCGTGACCGAACGGCGCCCCAGCCACCACAGTCCCTGCATCGGCAGGCTGCAGGCGAACAGCGCGGTAGCGATCGCCGGGCCGAGCTGACCGCCAAGCGCGATCTGCCAGGTCAGCGTGAAAATCGCCAACGGCGGCATGAAACGGATAGCGAAACGGGTGGCACGCGCAACGCGGTTCTCCGGAAAGACCGGTGCCAGACGTTTGTCCGACGGCCAGGTTTTCATATAATGCTGCCCGCGCTGGAAGACCTGAAACCAGCTTACGGAACCGGACGGTTTGCTCGTCATTGCGTACCTCAACGTCACGTAAAGAAACTAAAAGCGTGCTGCCAGAGACCATACTAAAAAATTTGAAGCTTTAAATTTATTTTGTGTTTGCACCGGGCTATCGGTATCCTAAGCCGGCCTTGTGGCCGGTAGAAGATGACGCAAATTTTGTCAACTTTTAGCCCTATAAAAATCAAGATTATTTAAACCGCAGAGAAATCATCGGTTTTTCCATCATCCTGTGATTTGTGCACTTCACATGATGTTAATCATAAATGTCATCGGCACTATGCGCTACGCTTGTTGTCTGATTGACGATTAATTCACCACGTGTTTTCGATTTTCTTTTAACAACACGACTATTTAAGTAGGTACTTCCATGTCGAGTAAGCTAGTACTGGTTCTTAACTGCGGCAGTTCTTCTCTGAAATTCGCCATCATCGATGCCGTTAACGGCGACGAATTCCTCTCCGGTTTGGCCGAGTGTTTCCACCTGCCTGAAGCTCGCATCAAGTGGAAAATGGACGGCGCCAAACACGAAGCTGCCCTGGGGGCCGGCGCTGCACACAGCGAAGCGCTGAACTTCATTGTTAATACTATTCTGGCACAAAAACCAGAGCTTTCTGCGCAGCTGACCGCTATCGGCCACCGCATCGTGCACGGCGGCGAGAAGTTTACCGCTTCCGCCGTGATCAACGACGAAGTTCTGCAGGGTATCAAAGATTCCGTGCCGTTTGCACCACTGCACAACCCGGCTCACCTGATCGGCATCGCGGAAGCGCTGAAATCCTTCCCTAACCTGGCCGACAAGAACGTTGCCGTGTTCGACACCGCGTTCCACCAGACCATGCCGGAAGAATCTTACCTGTACGCCCTGCCGTACAGCCTGTACCGCGACCACGGCGTTCGCCGCTACGGCGCACACGGCACCAGCCACTTCTACGTGACTCAGGAAGCCGCGAAGATGCTGAACAAGCCGGTAGAAGAAGTGAACGTGATCACTTGCCACCTGGGCAACGGCGGTTCCGTTACCGCAGTGCGCAACGGCCAGTGCGTTGACACCTCCATGGGTCTGACCCCGCTGGAAGGCCTGGTGATGGGCACCCGCAGCGGTGACATCGATCCGGCTATCATCTTCCACCTGCACGATTCTCTGGGCATGAGCGTTGACCAGATCAACAAGATGCTGACCAAAGAATCCGGCCTGCTGGGCCTGACCGAAGTCACCAGCGACTGCCGTTACGTTGAAGACAACTACGACAGCAAAGCCGACGCCAAACGCGCCATGGACGTGTTCTGCCACCGTCTGGCCAAATACATCGGCGCATACAGCGCCCTGATGGAAGGCCGTCTGGACGCGGTGATCTTCACCGGCGGCATCGGCGAGAACGCCGGCATGGTGCGTGAGCTGACCCTGAACAAACTGGGCCTGCTGGGCTTCGAAATCGACCACGACCGCAACATGGCCGCTCGCTTCGGCAAATCCGGCGCCATCACCAAAGACGGCAGCCGCCTGGCGCTGGTGATCCCGACCAACGAAGAGTTGGTCATCGCGCAGGACGCATCCCGCCTGACCGCGTAATGCTCTCAAAACACCGTCAGCCCAGGCTGACGGTGTTGTTTTAGCCTCATGTTAATCGTGAAGAGGACTATTCTGTGTCACGTACTATTATGTTGATCCCCACCGGCACCAGCGTCGGCCTGACCAGCGTCAGCCTGGGTGTCATCCGCTCCATGGAGCAAAAAGGCGTTCGTCTGAGCGTGTTCAAGCCTATCGCTCAACCGCGCACCGGCGACAACGCGCTCGACCAGACCACCACCATCATCCGCAGCAGCAACTCCACCATTACGGCGGCCGAACCGCTGCGCATGGACTACGTTGAGGGCCTGCTGAGCTCCAACCAGCAAGACGTGCTGATGGAAGAGATCGTGGCGCGCTACCACGAGAACACCAAAGACGCGGAAGTGGTGCTGATCGAAGGCCTGGTGCCGACCCGCAAGCATCAGTTCGCCAACGCGCTGAACTACGAGATCGCCAAAACCCTGAACGCCGAGATCGTCTTCGTGCTGGCGCTGGGCAACGACTCCCCGGCGCAGCTGAAAGAGCGCATCGAACTGGCGCGCACCAGCTTCGGCGGCAGCAAGAACAAAAACATCACCGGCGTAATCATCAACAAGCTGAACGCACCGGTCGACGATCAGGGCCGCACCCGTCCTGACCTGTCCGAAATCTTCGACGACTCCACCAAAGCCAGCATCGCCCACGTCGATCCTGCGCAGCTGTTCGCCAACAGCCCGCTGCCGGTTCTGGGCTGCGTGCCGTGGAGCTTCGATCTGATCGCCACCCGCGCCATCGACATGGCTCGCCACCTGAAGGCCCGCGTGGTCAACGAAGGCGACATCATGACTCGCCGCGTGAAGTCCGTGACCTTCTGTGCGCGCAGCATCCCGCACATGCTGGAACACTTCCGCCCGGGCTCTCTGCTGGTGACCTCCGCAGACCGTCCTGACGTGCTGGTCTCCGCCTGCCTGGCGGCGATGAACGGCGTGGAAATCGGCGCCATCCTGCTGACCGGCGGCTACGCCATCGACGAGCCGATCAAGAAGCTGTGCGAACGCGCCTTCCAGACCGGCCTGCCGGTGTTCATGGTCGACACCAACACCTGGCAGACCTCGCTGAGCCTGCAGAGCTTCAACCTCGAAGTGCCGGCGGACGACCACCAGCGCATCGAGAAAGTGCAGAACTACGTGGCCAGCCACATCAACACCGAGTGGATCGACTCGCTGACCGCCACCTCCGAACGTTCACGCCGTCTGTCTCCACCGGCGTTCCGTTACGAGCTGACCGAGCTGGCGCGTAAAGCCGGCAAACGCATCGTGCTGCCGGAAGGCGACGAGCCGCGCACCGTGAAAGCGGCAGCCATCTGCGCCGAACGCGGCATCGCGGAATGCGTGTTGCTCGGCAACCCGGACGAGATCCAGCGCGTCGCGGCAGCGCAAGGCGTTGAGCTGGGCAAAGGCATCGAAATCGTCGATCCGGTCGCCGTGCGTGAAAACTACGTGCCGCGTCTGGTTGAGCTGCGCAAGAGCAAAGGCATGACCGAAGTGGTCGCGCGCGAGCAGCTGGAAGACAACGTGGTGCTCGGCACCCTGATGCTGGAACAAGGCGAAGTCGACGGTCTGGTCTCCGGCGCGGTTCACACCACCGCCAACACCATCCGTCCGCCGTTGCAGCTGATCAAAACCGCGCCGGGCAGCTCGCTGGTGTCCTCCGTGTTCTTCATGCTGCTGCCTGACCAGGTACTGGTCTACGGCGACTGCGCGATCAACCCGGATCCGACCGCCGAGCAGCTGTCTGAGATCGCCATCCAGTCTGCGGATTCCGCCGCGGCCTTCGGCATCGAGCCTCGCGTAGCGATGATCTCCTACTCCACCGGCAACTCCGGTGCGGGCAGCGACGTCGAGAAAGTGCGCGAAGCGACCCGTCTGGCGCAGGAAAAACGCCCGGACCTGATCATCGACGGCCCGCTGCAGTACGACGCCGCCATCATGGCCGACGTTGCCAAGTCCAAGGCGCCGAACTCACCGGTAGCCGGCCAGGCGACCGTGTTCATCTTCCCGGATCTGAACACCGGCAACACCACCTACAAAGCGGTACAGCGTTCCGCTGACCTGGTCTCCATCGGGCCGATGCTGCAAGGCATGCGCAAGCCGGTGAACGACCTGTCGCGCGGCGCACTGGTTGACGATATCGTCTACACCGTTGCGCTGACGGCGATCCAGTCTTCCCAGGCTGATGCTGCCGCCAAGGCGTAATAAACCGTTAAAAAAAGCCAGTCAGGTAATCCTGACTGGCTTTTTTATGCCTGATATTCTTGGTGATTATGCTGTTTTAGACAATACCCGCCAAATCCGCTGCACCCACCATCATCGCCAGGCGTTGACGCCCCGTGCAGAAAAATCAATGGTAGGCATGATGGGTGTTTGGCTGTTCGTGGCATAGAAAAATGCCGAATTCGTAAAGGAATACACCTTGCCGGAAAAATTGATGGTGATGCGGTTACCCTCACCACGGATAGTTGCATCAGCCCGATCCGCCGTCAAGATTGGCGCACTTTGCCCCAGCACTTTGATAGGGTCCCCATCCAGGCTTCTGTTCAAATAGTAACGATACACATCCGTGTCGGTAGCCCCCGCATTCTGGTACTCGGTGATGTAGAGCCAAATATCGTCGGTCAACTGCTTTTTGCTATAGAGCTTATCGTCATAAGTATCGCGGGTGGCATACCAGTACCCCGCCAATCCGACGACAATAACCAACAAAATTGCCGTCAGCAGCCGATGAGCCCATTTAGTAACCATGCCGATTTGCATAATCAATTCCTTGCTTGATCCAATATTGATCCTGAGGGTCATCACCATACGGCGGGCGTTGATACCAATGACTCCATTCTGGCCGCGATGTTCCTGCCCGTGACTGAGCAAATCCAGCGCCCATCAACAAAATATCTGCGGGAATTCCAGCCGCGGTACCGGTTGCACCATAATTGAAATTACCAAAGTTAGCCAATGCGCGGTTTTGCTGCTTGTAATCCCAAGGGCCCCGATTTTTTACCTGATGGTAGAACCAATAGTAAGTACCAGGCAACGCCATGTTGCGTGGTTGTCCCTGCCTGCGCGCCTCACGCAAGTTTCTGGCAAGAACAGTAAAGCCGCCTGGCGGCAGTAATGGAATCACGGCCATAATCTCCTCCTTGAGAGCCGAATGTAATTTATGGTGCAGAAACCCAACGGCACTCTCTCAAGCGTTATGCCTATCACTTCGCTTCACACACATTGCCGTCCTTGTCATTTCATTCATCCCTCTTTGGCTTTATTGCTCCGCGCTGGCAATAACCTGCAAAATCTTGCCGTCGCTGATTTTCAGCGAGAAACTGCGCTGCCAGAAACGTTTGGAATCTGCATCCTGAGGATCCACGGTACTGATTGCCACGGTGTATAGCGCATTGCTCTCAAATGCCTTGAACGAGTATGGGATACATTGGCCGGGCGTAATCATCTCAACGGGATTCAGTGGTAGAGTGCTCCTGCGCCAGAGTTCATGCGTTTGGCTATCCAACCGTTGTTCAATAGCGATACTGACCAGACTGACCCTGCCACTCTGTGTTGGGTAGGTTTGTGGTAAAGAGAAACAGAGATCATTTCCCCGCAGCGTAATATCCGCAGCGTAAAAACGTTGCTTTTCAAGGATACAGCCACTGAGCAACATCATCATGATGAGGGTATAGAAAGAGCGGGATAGCGTGATCTCGCCTAGCGTCAGCCTTCTGAACGAGCCTCTTGTTGTTATCATCATTCACTCCATGAATATAAATTATTGTATTTATTGGACTATTTTTATTATCTCTTTTTACCCTAGCATTGGCCATCTATTATCCATTAAAAACAAAAAGCCCCTTAAGGGGCTTCTCAGTTGATAACGTGTGAGTCATAACTCAGATACTGGTCAGGAAGGTATGTGCTTTATCCAGAGCACCAGACCTCATTCGTTACAGCAGTTGTTATTGACTCGAGAACTGTTTTTGCAGCAGCTGCCCAACAGCCTCCAGAATATGCTCGGCGGTCAGACCATACTCCTGCTGTAGAAATGCCTGGGTGCCCACCTGGCCGTAACGCTCCTTCACCCCCACGCGCCGCATTGGCGTCGGGCACTCTTCCGCCAGCACCTCCGCCACCGCCGATCCCAGCCCATTATGAATGCTGTGGTTTTCACAGGTGACGATGCGCCCGGTCTTGGCCGCGTAGGTTTTGATCAGTTCACGGTCGATAGGCTTGAGGGTAAACATATCGATCACCGCCGCGCTGACGCCCTGCTGCGCCAGCATCTGCGCCGCCTTCAGCGCCTCTGCCACCATGATGCCGTTGGCGATCAGCGTAATGTCGTCGCCGTCGCGCAGCAGGTTGCCCTTGCCGATGGTAAAGCACGAGCCCTCCTGGTAGATGCGCGTCGCCTGCTTGCGAATGGTGCGCACCCAGTAGAAGCCGCGCAGATCCATCAGCTGGCGCAGAATATCGGCGAACATGGTGGCGTCGGTCACCTCCAGCACCACCGAATGCGCCAGCCCGCGCACGATGCCCATATCCTCGAACGACATGTGGGTGCCGCCGTTGTGGCAGGCGCTCACCCCGGCGTCGGAGGCGATTACCTTGACGTTGTTGCGCTGATAATCCAGCGACATGAACAGCTGATCGAAACAGCGGCGGCTGGCGAAGGCGGTAAAGGTATGCACGAACGGCACCCGGCCGGTGAGCGACAGCCCGGCGGCGACGCCGATCACGTTGGCCTCCATGATGCCGCAGTTGATCACGTGCTGCGGGTGATCCTTGTGCACGCCGTCCATCGCCATCGAGCTCATCAGATCCGCCTCCAGCGCGATGATCGGCGCGCCCGCCTCAATCTGCCGACGCACCGCGCCGGCGTAGACTTTGCGCATTTCGACGGCGTCGTTTTCCAACTGCGTCACTACGTTAAACATGGGCGGCCTCCAGTTCGGCGATGGCTTTTTCGATTTCCTGCTGCACGTCCGGCGTCAGGCGCAGGTGGTGAGAGTTCGACAGGTTTTCCAGATAGGCCACGCCCTGCCCTTTGATGCTGTCGAGCACGATCGCCAGCGGCCGCTGTTCGCCGCCGCGCGCCGGCGCCACCGCCGCCAGCAGCGCCGCGATGTCATCGCCCTTGATGGTCTGCACCTCAAAGCCGAAGGCACGGAACTTGGCGGCCAGATCGAACGGTTGGATCACCTCGTCCAGCGCGCCGTCCAGCTGTTGCTTGTTGTAATCGATGAACAGCGTCAGGTTGTTCAGATTGTGGTGGGCGATAAACTGGAACGCCTCCCAACACTGCCCTTCGTTCAGTTCCCCGTCACCGAGGATGCTGAACACCCGATTGCGGCGCCCCGCCAGCCGATGGGACAACGCCATGCCGGCGGCGATCGACACGCCCTGCCCCAGCGAGCCGGTGGTGGCGTCCACGCCGCGCGTGCGCAGCCGGTCCGGGTGGCTCGGCAGACGCGTGCCGTTCTGGTTGAGGGTCTTCAGCTCCGCCAGCGGGAAGTAGCCCTTGATCGCCAGCGTGCTGTACAGCGCCGGGCCGGCGTGCCCTTTCGACAGCACGAAGTCATCGCGCTCCGGCCAGTCCGGATCCGCCGGATCGATGCGCATCACGCTGCCGTACAACACCGCCAGCGTCTCCACCACCGACATACAGCCGCCGTAGTGGCCGAAGCCCAGCCCGGTCAGCGCTTTCAGCGTTTCTAGGCGGATCGCCCGCGCCAGGGTATACAGCTCTTCAATTTCCGTTTCGCTCGTTGTGTAGTTCATCAGTCTGCCCTCGTTATTTCTCGACGCGGTCAGTGGCCGGCGCGCCTTTGCGTTTTCCCAGGAAGTTATGCGCCACCAGCAGCGCGAACACGGCGACGATCGCCAGCATGATCATCTCCTTCGACATAAAGCGCGCCATATTGCCCAGCAGGATGCCGATCGCGCCGAAGTCGGCGTCGGAGAAGGTGGTGTTGGCAAAGCCCAGCGCCCCCAGCACCGGCAGCAGCAATACCGGCAGGAAGGTGATCAGCAGCCCGTTGGCGAAGGCGCCCAGCATCGCGCCACGCCGCCCGCCGGTGGCGTTGCCGAACACCCCGGCGGTAGCGCCGGTAAAGAAGTGCGGCACCACGCCGGGCAGGATCAATACCATCTTCAGCTGCCCCAGCAGGAACAGCCCGGCCAATCCGCCAAGGAAGCTGAACAGGAAGCCGATCAGCACCGCGTTGGGGGCATAGGGATAGACCACCGGGCAATCCAGCGCCGGCCGCGCATTCGGCACCAGCTTTTCCGAGAAGCCGGTGAACGCCGGCACGATTTCCGCCAGAATCAAACGCACGCCCTGCAGGATGATGAACACCCCGGCGGCGAAGGTGATGGCCTGGATGATCGAATACACCAGGTAGTTCTGGCCGCCGCTGAGCTCGCTTTCCACATAGGCCCGCCCGGCGCAGATCGCCAGGATCAGGTAGATGACGATCATGGTCATCGAGATCGAAATGGAGCTGTCGCGCAGGAAGCTGAGGTTTTTCGGCAGGTTCATCTCCTCGGTCGAGCGCGAGTTTTTACCCACCTTCGAGCCGATCCAGCCGGACAGCACGTAGCCCAGGGTGCCGAAGTGGCCGAAGGCGATATCGTCATTGCCGGTGATGCGGCGCATATAGCGCTGGGCGATCGCAGGGAAGAACGCCATCACCAGCCCCAGGGTCAGCGCGCCGGTAAACACCAGCTGCACGCCCTCGAAGCCCGCCACCGTTAGGATGATGCCGATCATGCAGGCCATGTAGAAGGTGTGGTGGCCGGTCAGGAAGATGTATTTCAGCCGGGTGAAGCGCGCCACCACGATATTCGCCACCATGCCGAACGCCATGATCAGCGCGGTGGAGGCGCCGTATTTCTCCAGCGCGATGGAGACAATGGCTTCGTTATTCGGAATGATGCCCTGAATATTGAACGCGTGTTCGAACATGCCGCCCAGCGGATTGAGCGATCCGACCAATACCGTGGCGCCGCCGCCCAAAACGATAAAGCCGAGAATGGTTTTTACCGTGCCTTTTACCACGTCGGAAAACGATTTCTTTTGCGCCAGCAAACCGATCAGCGCAATAAGCCCGACCAATACCGAAGGCACCTTTAATATATCCACCACAAACTTAAGCGTTTCCTGGATAAACATATCCACCTCGCCAATCGTTTTATTCAGATGATTGAGTGGGCTTCGAAGTAAGCGCGCAGCTTGGCTTCCAGCTCATTAATGTCGATGATGTTGCTGATCACCACCAGCTGCTCGGCCGGTACGCTGGCGCTGTCGGCGATGTCTTTCGCCATCACGAACACGTCGGCGGCGCCGGGGGTGGCGGACGACAGATCGGAGTGTTCGACCTCGGCCTCCACGCCCATCTTTTTCAGCACCTTTTTAATGTTCATTTCCACCATAAAACTGCTGCCGAGACCGGAACCGCAAATCGCCATGATTTTCATAATATCCACCTGTTGAATTTAGCGTGTAGGGTAGCGCCGCCGGTCATATTTCCGGCGTTGTTAGCATTAATAGTGTTCCTGGTGATTAAGCGTTAATAGCGGGCGATAATATCCTCGATTTGCCGTTTATCTTTGGCGTGAAATAACGCCTCCATGGCCTGATTGTCTGAAAATAATTCCGCCAGTTGCGAAATCAATTCGATGTGGCTGTCGCCGTCGGGCGCCGAAAGCATCACCACCACCTGAACCGGATCGTTATCCGCGGAATGAAAGTTCACCCCCTGATGGATCTTCAACAGCGATAATCCCAACGCGTTGGCGCCCTCTTCGGGCCGGGCGTGCGGCATGGCGATGCCCGGCGCCAGGACAAAATAAGGCCCGAGCTTCTCCTGCTGATGAAAGATGGCCGTCAGGTAATTCGGCGTGATCACGCCGTCTTGCAGCAGCGGCTGCGCACTCAGCGTTACCGCCTGGCGCCAGTCCTCCACCCGTTCGCACAGCTGTATATGATCGGCGGTCAGCCACTCTTTCAGCACGTTACCCTCCTAAAGGTTGATGGTTTCGGCCGGTGATTAATTCACCGACGACGGTAAAACTTTAATCAACCCCACCCGGCCACACAGTGATGGATATCACAAAGATAGCGCTACCAAAGCGCTATCATGCAGATCTGTGATAGCGCTATCAAAACGCCGCGCCGCGGCATGGCGTTAACCACAATTTTTTCTCGCTATTTCGGGTAACGGGGTAGAATGTGCCACATACGGGGATCGTCGAAGCCACGCCGTCGGCTTCCCGCCCTCACCATTTTTATGCGCCGCGCGCGCATTTCAGTCGGGATTAGGCATGTCGATCGGTAAAAAACGACGCAGCACGGGCAGGGTGACGTTGGCTGACGTAGCGCAGCTGGCGGGCGTCGGCACCATGACGGTGTCGCGCGCGCTGCGCACGCCGGAGCAGGTTTCAGACAAACTGCGCGAGAAGATTGAAGCCGCGGTGAGCGAACTGGGGTATCTGCCCAACCTGGCCGCCAGTTCGCTGGCGTCGGCCTCGTCCTACACCATCGCCATGGTGGTGCCCAGCCTGTCCGAATCCGGCTGCGCCGAGATGTTCGCCGGCCTGCAGAAAGTGCTGCAGCCGGCCGGTTATCACATCATGCTGGCGGAGTCGCAGCACCATCTGGAGCGCGAAGAGAAATTGCTGGAGACCCTGCTCTCTTACAACCTGGCGGCGGCGGTGCTGCTCAGCGTCGAGCATTCGCAAAACGCCCGCAACGCGCTGATCGCAGCCAACATTCCGGTGGTGGAGATCGGCGCCGTGCGCGCCGATCCGATCGACATGAGCATCGGCATCGACTACGTGGCGGCCATGTATCAGCTGACGCAAACGGTGATCGCCAGCGGCTATCAGAACATCGGGCTGCTGTGCGCCAATCAGGAACAGTGGATCTTCCAGCAGCACCTGCAGGGCTGGCACAAGGCGCTGCTGCGCAACCATATGTCGCCGCATCGGGTGATCAACGCCGCACAGCCCGCCAGCTTCAGCACCGGCGCGCAGCAGCTGCCGGAATTCCTGCTGGCCTGGCCGGAGCTGGACGCGCTGGTGTGCGCCTCGGACGAACTGGCCGGCGGCGCGCTGTATGAATGCCAGCGGCGGCGCATCAAGGTGCCGGACAATCTGGCGGTGGTGGGGTTCGGCAACAGCGAGTTCAGCCGGGTCTGCCAACCGCCGCTGACTACCATGACCATTCCGCATCGCGACATCGGCATCCAGGCCGGCCAGGCGCTGCTGGCGCGCCTGAACGAGCAACCCTGGCTGCCGGCAGGCTCCCTGCCCGCCACGCTGTGCCGCCGCGACAGCTGCTGAATCCGCGCCATAAAAAAAGCCGGTCGATGACCGGCTTTCTCACGCGTTGGCGTCTCAGTGGTTGTCGAGCGGCTTACCGTAATCCTGTTCGTTGTTGCGCGTCAGCCACAGCGACAGCGCCTTCAGCGAATCCGGGGTAAACTCGTCGCAGCGCGCGGTGATCTCTTCCGGCGTCAGCCAGCACACCTCGGCCACTTCTTCTTCCTGCAGCGCGAACGGGCCGTGCGATACGCAGCTGAACAGCGCGCCCCACACCCGGCACTGCTCTTCTTCGAAGTAGAACAGACCGTGTTCGGCGAAAGGCACACCGGCGATGCCCAGCTCTTCTTCCGCCTCGCGGCGCGCCGAATCCAGCACGTTTTCACCGCTTTGCACTACGCCACCCGCCGTTGCGTCCAACCAGCCCGGGTAGAAGTCCTTGATCTCGGTGCGACGCTGCACCAGAATTTTTCCCATCCCATCATGCACCACAATATAGGTAGCACGATGGCGCAGCCGCTCCGCCCGCATCTGTTGACGACTGGATTGCGCGATCACCTCGTTTTGCTCGTCGACGATATCAACCCATTCGGTATCTGCAGCCTGACCCTGTTCCGCCATCCTCTAAAACCTTCTATTTTGGCGCGATGCATCCCGCGCGCTGGTTAATCAATGAGTGTTTTTCAAAGATTTTTATTGTGTGTGTATAAATTAGTGCGTTTAGCGTGTTAACGCCACTTCCGCGACGACCTTGCCGTCGTCGAGCGTCAGCACGCGCAAAGTGCCCCGATCCAACATGCCGTAGCTGGCCGGAAAGCCCCCTTTGGGGATGCTGACCGAGCCCGGATTGAAGCAGTAGATCTCACCCTGCCGCTCCGCCTGCGGCAGATGCGTATGGCCGTAGGCCAGGACGTCACCGCGGGATAACGGCGGCAGTGCCGAGGGATGATAAAGGTGACCGTGGGTCAAAAACAATCGTCTTTTTTGCAGTAAAACCTGTTGCCAGGGCGCCTCGATGGGAAACGTCAGCAGCATCTGATCGACCTCGCTGTCGCAATTGCCGCGAACGGCGATGATCTTGTCGCTATAGCGATTCAATCGTTCGGCAACCTGAGCGGGCTGATACCCGGCCGGCAGCGCGTTGCGCGGGCCGTGATTCAGCAAATCACCCAGAAGAATCAACCAGTCAGCGCCGTTTTGTGCGAACAATTCCAGCACGCGTTCGGTGGCCGGCAGCGATCCGTGGATATCCGAGGCGAACATCAGCTTCATAACCTTGTCCTATAGAGGGAAATAAGCGCCATTTTACCGCGCCGGCGCCGTGCGGCAAACCGCCGTCCGCCCCGGTGGAGAATTGTGATCCAACCGCGCAGATAGCATCGGACGAATCCCACATAGCCTGCTATCCTTAGCTGCTATTGTTGGATCTCTGATATACCTTTGTGCGCGGCGAAGACCGCAGCAACGTGTAATGAATTACAGATCACCTTACCGCAGGAGGCAACATGATTGACCTGTATTACGCGCCTACTCCCAATGGTCACAAGATCACCTTGTTTTTGGAAGAGGTCGGCTTACCCTACCGTATCCATCGCGTAAACATCAGCGCCGGCGAGCAGTACAAACCGGACTTTCTGAGCATTTCTCCCAACAACAAAATCCCGGCGATCGTCGATCAGCAACCGGTGGACGGCGGCGCGCCAATCAGCCTGTTCGAGTCCGGGGAAATCCTGCTGTATCTGGCGGAGAAAACCGGCAAGCTGTTGAGCAAGGGCCTGCGCGAACGCGCCGCCACCCTGCAGTGGCTGTTCTGGCAGGTGGCCGGTTTCGGGCCGATGCTCGGGCAGAATCACCACTTCAACCACTACGCGCCGCAGCCGGTGCCTTACGCCATCGAGCGCTATCAGCTGGAGACCAAGCGGCTGTATGGCGTGCTGGAAGCCGAACTGCAAAAACACCCGTACCTGGGCGGCGACAACTACAGCATCGCCGATATCGCCACCTACCCGTGGGTGGTGTCGCATCCGCGCCAGCGCATCGATCTGGCGGATTACACGGCGGTGCGCAACTGGTTCGAGCGCATCAGCAACCGCCCGGCGACCGAGCGCGCCTATAAGCTGGCTGAACAGGGCTAACCCCCGCTCCCCGACTCCCCGCCGCCGGGGAGTCACATCGCCCCTGCGTTATCATTTCCCTACTTTCCGTGTATTCTGAACGCCAATAATCAGACCTATGGAGAATCTCTGATGTCTTTCAGTCAACCCGACGCCGTTATTCGCATTAAAAATCTGCGGTTGCGCACGTTCATCGGTATCAAGGAAGAAGAAATCAACAACCGACAGGACGTCCTGATTAACGTGGTGATCCACTACCCGGCGGACAAGGCGCGCAACAGCGAAGACATCGCCGACGCGCTCAACTACCGCACCATCACCAAAGCGATCATCCGCCATGTGGAAGATAACCGTTTCGCGCTGCTGGAAAAATTAACGCAGGATGTGCTCGATATCGTAAAAGAACATGCCTGGGTGACCTATGCTGAAGTGGAGATAGATAAACTTCTGGCCCTGCGCTACGCCGATTCGGTCTCCATGACCATGAGCTACCGCCGGGACTAACTCAGGGAGGTCGACCATGCGGATCCTGATCACCGGCGCAACGGGATTGATAGGCAGCAGCCTGACGGCCAGGCTGCTGGCGCTTTCTCACCACATTACGGTGCTGACGCGGGACGAACGGCGAGCCCGAGCCAGGCTGGGCGACCAGCCGAGCTATTGGCAAACGCTGGACGACCGGCAGTCGCTGGATGACTTCGATGCGGTGATCAATTTGGCCGGCGAACCTATCGCCGACAAGCGCTGGAGCGCACAGCAGAAACAGCGGCTGTGCCATAGCCGCTGGGATCTGACCGAGCGGTTGGCGAAGCTTATCAAGGCCGGCAGCACGCCGCCCGGCGTGCTGATTTCCGGTTCCGCCGTCGGCTACTACGGCGACCAGGGGCAGGCGGTGGTCACCGAAGAGGAGCCGCCGCACGACGAATTCACCCACCAGCTGTGCCAACGCTGGGAAGCGCTGGCGCTGCAGGCGCAGAGCGACGCCACCCGGGTCTGCCTGCTGCGCACCGGCGTGGTGCTGGCGCCACAGGGCGGCGCGCTGGCTAAAATGCTGCCGCCGTTCCGCTTCGGGCTGGGCGGCCCGATCGGCGACGGTCGCCAATACCTGCCGTGGATCCATCTCGAAGACATGGTCAACGCCATTATTTATCTGCTGGATCACGCCACTCTGACCGGCCCGTTCAACATGGTCGCTCCCTACCCGGTGCATAACGAACAGTTCGCCGCCCAATTGGCCAACGTGCTCGATCGCCCGGCGTTTCTGCGGGTGCCGGCGTTCGTCATGCGTTTGTTGATGGGGGAAGCGGCGGTGCTGGTGCTCGGCGGCCAGCGGGCGGTGCCGAAGCGGCTGGAGGAGGCCGGCTTCCACTTCCGCTATCTGGAGCTGGAACAGGCGCTGGATGACGTGATTAATCAGCGGGCCGAAGCCCGCTGATCTGAAGTTACTTCAACGCGCCGGACAGGAACTGCTGCAGGCGCGGGCTTTTGGGGTTGCCGAACAGCTCGGCCGGCGGCCCCTGCTCTTCAATCAACCCTTTGTGCAGGAAGATCACGTGGTTGGAAACGTGGCGCGCAAACTCCATTTCGTGCGTCACCACCACCATGGTTTTCCCCTCTTCCGCCAGCTTCTGCATGATACGCAGCACCTCGCCCACCAGCTCGGGATCCAGCGCCGACGTCGGCTCGTCAAACAGCAGCACTTCCGGCTCCATCGCCAACGCGCGGGCGATAGAAACACGCTGCTGCTGGCCGCCCGACAGGTGCACCGGGTATTTGCCGCGCGCCCGCTCATCGATACCCACCTTATCCAGATAGCGAACCGCGCGCTCATGCGCTTCGGCCTTGCTCAGCCCCAGCACCTGCACCGGCGCCTCCATCACGTTCTCGAGCACCGTCATGTGGCTCCACAGATTGAAATGCTGGAACACCATGGTCAGGCGGGTGCGCAGCAGCTGCAGCTGCTTCTTGTCGAACACCTTCAGCTGGCCGTCTTTGTCGCGCACCATGCGAATGTCTTCGTTGTTCAGGCTGATCGAGCCTTCGCTCGGCTTCTCGAGGAAGTTGATGCAGCGCAGAAAGGTACTTTTGCCGGAGCCGGAGGAGCCGATGATGCTGATCACATCCCCGGCGTTGGCCGCCAGCGAGACACCCTTCAGCACTTCGTGGTCGCCATAGCGTTTATGCAGTTCCGTGACGGCTAATTTATTCTCAGACATGGTTTTTCTTCCCGTCATTTATCAGTGACTAACGTGTGCCATCCAGCGTCTTTCAGCCTTGCGGAACAGGCTGATTAACACGTAGGAGATGATCAGGTACAGCACCGCCGCGATGCCGAAGGCGTAGAACGGCTGATAGGTCGCGGCGTTGATGTCGCGCGCGATCTTCAGCAGATCCGGCACGGTGGCGGTAAACGCCAGCGCGGTGGAGTGCAGCATCAGGATCACTTCGTTGCTGTAAGCCGGCAGCGCGGTGCGCAGCGCCGAAGGTAAAATGATGCAGCGATACATCTTGAAGCGCGAGAAACCGTAGGCGTTGGCGGCCTCGATTTCACCGTGCGGCACCGAGCGGATGGCCCCGGCGAAGATCTCGGTGGTATAGGCGCAGGTGTTGAGCGTCAGCGCCAGGATGGTGCAGTTGAGCCCGCTGCGGAAAAACGCGTTGAGAAACTCGCTGCCGCGCACGATCTCAAGGCTGTACATGCCGGAGTAGAACACCAGCAGCTGCACGTACAGCGGCGTACCGCGAAACACATAGGTGTAGAGCCACACCGGGAAACGCACCCAGCGGATGGAAGAGACGCGCGCCACCGCCATCGGGATCGCCAGCAGCCCGCCCATCACCACCGAGGCGATCAGCAGCCACAGCGTTACCGCCACGCCGGTGAAGCGGTAGCCGTCGCTCCACAGCAGCGACTGCCAATACTGTTGCAGGATGTCGATCATAGCTCGGCCCTCTTGACGCCCAGTGAGTAACGCCGTTCAAGCCACAGCAGCACGCCGTTGGAAACGGTAGTGAAGATCAGGTAAACCACGCCGGCCACGATGGCAAAGAAGAACGGCTGATAGGTGCCTTTCCCCGCCAGCTGCGTGGCTTTCACCACGTCGTTCAGGCCAAGGATCGACACCAGCGCCGTCGCCTTCAGGATCACCTGCCAGTTGTTGCCGATGCCCGGCAAGGCGAAACGCATCATCGCCGGGAACAGAATGCGCCGGAAGATCTGCGCGCCGCTGAAGCCGTAGGCCGTCGCCGCTTCGATCTGCCCTTTCGGCACCGCCAGATAGGCGCCGCGGAAGGTCTCGGTAAAATAAGCGCCGTAGATAAAGCCGAGGGTAATGATGCCGGCGCCGAGCGGATCGATATCGATCTGCGCGAAGCCCAGCAGCGTGGTGATATTGTTCAGCGCGATCTGCAAACCGTAAAAGATCAGCAGCATCAGCACCAGATCGGGCACGCCGCGGATCAGCGTGGTATAGGCGCCGAACAGGCCGGAGATAAAGGGGTTATGAGACAGTTTGCCACCGGCGCCGATCAGACCGATCACCACCGCCAGCACCACGGAACTGAGGGCCAGCTCCAACGTCACCAGAGCCCCCTCGAAAATCAGTTGGGAATAGCCTTGCAGCATCTACTTCACCCTGTGGTCTAGGATCCGAACCATCGGGGCCGGCGCACCGGCCCCGCAGTCACAGCATGGAACGGGAAGCGGATTACCCGCCGTAGACGTCAAAGTCGAAGTACTTTTTCGCGTATTTGTCGTAGGTGCCGTCTTTACGCATCTCGGCGAAGGCTTTGTCCAGCGCCGCTTTCAGCTCGGTATCGGTCTTGCGCAGCCCCATGCCGGTGCCGACGCCGAAGAACTTGTCATCCTTCACCGATTCGCCGGCGAACGCATAGTCTTTGCCCGGCGGCTGTTTCAGGAAGCCGTCGCTGCCCGCCACTTCATCCTGGAAGGCGGCATCGATACGGCCGGAGGCCAGGTCGGCATAAGCCAGATCCTGGTTCTGGTAAGGCACAACGGTCACCCCTTTCGGCTGCCACATGGCGTTGGCGTAGGCTTCCTGGGTGGTGCCCTGCAGCACGCCCACGCTCTTGCCTTTCAGCGCTTCGGCGGTCGGCAGCAGCTTGGAGCCCTTCGGCGCGATCAGACGCGCGTTGGCGGCATACAGCTTGTCGGTAAAGGCGATTTCCTGCTGGCGTTTTTCAGTGATGGACAGCGAAGAGATAATGGCGTCAATCTTCTTCGCCTTGAGGGATGGGATCAGCGCGTCGAAGTCGCTCTCCACGAAGGTGCATTGGGTATTGATGCGTTTGCACAGCTCTTTGGCCAAATCGATGTCAAAGCCGACCAGCTCGCCTTTGGCGTTTTTGGATTCAAACGGCGCGTATGTCGGATCGGTGCCAATCTTCAGCGTGGAAGGAATGGCGGCAAAGGCGCTGCTGGCGGCGCTCAAAGCCAGAACTAACGGCAAAATCAAAACCCGCTTTTTCATAAATTACCCTCAAATTGATTTTTTTGATGCCACTACGGGCATTACTTTCCCCACCAAATCAATTTGCAGTAATCGTGCCACATTAGGTGCTACGGGCGGAGGGAACGGCTCCGGCCTTCACAATACTGTTTCCTGGGACGATAACCGCAAAATTAAATCGGCCGGTCGGGGCCGCGCCACTGGCAACCGCGGTAAGGCGGCGCCATGAAACAGTGAGCGTGATGAAGTGGGATCATTATGGTGCATACGCCGCCCCAATTCAGTGCGGTGTTGCACAAATGTACCAATTTAGGGATAAAACTGTTAATTAGCACCCTGCCAGCGGGTGAACAGGTCGGTCGGCAGTTCGATATCAAACTGATCGATCACCCGATTGACGGTCTGATCGATGATGTCTTCCACGCTTTTCGGCTGGTGGTAAAACGCCGGCACCGGCGGCATGATCACCGCCCCCATCTCCGCCGCCTGGGTCATCAACCGCAGGTGCCCCAAATGCAGCGGCGTTTCCCGCACGCACAGCACCAAACGGCGGCGCTCTTTGAGCACCACGTCGGCGGCACGGGTCAGCAGCCCGTCGCTGTAGCTGTTGACGATGCCGGACAAGGTTTTGATCGAGCAGGGCAGGATTGCCATGCCCAGGGTCTTGAAGGAGCCGGAGGAGATGCCGGCGGCGATGTCGCGCGCGTCGTGCACCACATCGGCCAGCGCCTGCACTTCACGCAGGCTGTACGGCGTTTCCAGCGCCAGCGTCTGTCTTGCCGCGTTGCTCATCACCAAATGGGTTTCCACCTCTGCGACGTCGCGCAAAACCTGCAACAGGCGCACGCCGTAGACAGCGCCGCTGGCGCCGGAAATGCCGATGATGAGTCGTTTCATGGAAAATGGCCTCTGCCGTAAAAAGTAAGATCAGGCAGACTTTGCCGCAATGGCGAGGGATAAGCAAGTCAGAGGAGCAAGGTGCACCGCCGCAGACGCGGCGATGCACCCTGAGGGATCAACGCAGGCGGTTAGCCTTCGTTGTGCAGTTCCAGATTTTCCGCTTCGGTTTGCACCCGCAGCGCCTTGGCGTCGTCGCTGCGCAGCGACTCCAGGTATTCCAGATAGCTTTGGTCGACGTCTTTGGTCACGTAGATGCCGTTGAACACCGAGCATTCGAACTGGGTGATGTCCGGGTTCTCTTCGCGCACCGCTTCGATCAGATCGTCCAGGTCCTGGAAAATCAGCCCGTCGGCGCCGATGATCTGGCGGATTTCATCTACTTCACGCCCGTGGGCGATCAGTTCGTTGGCGCTCGGCATGTCGATGCCGTAGACGTTCGGGAAGCGCACTTCCGGCGCGGCGGAAGCCAGATACACGCGCTTGGCGCCCGCTTCGCGCGCCATCTCGACGATCTGTTCCGACGTGGTGCCGCGCACGATGGAATCATCCACCAGCAGCACGTTCTTGTCGCGGAACTCGGCGCGGTTGGCGTTCAGCTTGCGGCGCACCGACTGGCGACGCGCCTGCTGGCCCGGCATGATGAAGGTGCGGCCGACGTAGCGGTTCTTCACAAAGCCCTGGCGGTATGGCTTCTCGAGAATGCGCGCGATCTCCAGCGCGATGTCGCAGGAGGTTTCCGGAATCGGGATCACCACGTCGATGTCCAGATCTTCCCACTCGCGGGCGATCTTCTCACCCAGCTTCTGGCCCATGCGCACGCGGGCGCTGTAGACCGAGATCTTGTCCATAAAGGAGTCCGGGCGCGCGAAATAAACGTATTCGAACAGGCACGGGTTGGTTTTCGGGTTCTCCGCGCACTGGCGGGTGAACAGCTGGCCCTTGGTGGTGATGTACACCGCTTCGCCCGGCGCCACGTCGCGCAGGAACTCAAAGCCCAGGGTATCCAGCGCCACGCTCTCGGAGGCCACCATGTACTCGCTGCGGCCATCCTCCAGCGTGCGCTTGCCGATCACCAGCGGGCGAATGCCGTTCGGGTCGCGGAACGCCAGCAGGCCGTGGCCGATGATCATCGCCACGCAGGCGTAAGCGCCGCGCAGTTGCTGATGCATGGCGGCGACCGCGGTAAAGATGTTGTCGGCCTCCAGCGGGTAGTGCGGGAAGCGGTCCAGCTCGCTGGCCAGCACGTTCAGCAGGATTTCCGAGTCGGAGGTGGTGTTGACATGGCGGCGGCCGCTTTCGAACAGATTTTGGCGCAGCTCATGGGCGTTGGTCAGGTTGCCGTTGTGGGCCAGCGTAATGCCGAACGGCGAGTTGACGTAGAAAGGCTGGGCCTCAGAGGCGCTCGAGCTGCCGGCCGTCGGGTAACGCACATGGCCAATGCCCATGTTGCCCTGCAAGCGTTGCATATGGCGCGCCTCAAACACATCCTTCACCAGGCCGTTGGCTTTACGCAAACGGAACCCGTTGTGGGCGTCAATGGTGACGATGCCTGCGGCATCCTGGCCACGGTGCTGAAGCACCGTCAGCGCATCATAAATCGACTGGTTTACCGGCATGAAACCGGCGATACCGACAATACCGCACATGTTGTCTTTTCCTCATCAGCGCTACCGCCCCGGCAATTGGGTCGGCAAGAAACTCGACGTGCTCTGCAGGTAGTCAAAGAACCACCTGATGACGTAACTGAACTGGGGAATGAGCTGCGACTGTTTCCAGTCGGCGCTTTGTGAGAAGCCGGTAAAGGTGTCCAGGAAGAACAGGATCGCCGCGACGATCAACACTCCGCGCAGCGCGCCGAAGCAGATGCCCAACACGCGGTCGGTGCCCGACAACCCGGTTTTCTCTACCAGTGAGCTAATCACATAGTTAACAATAGCCCCTACGATCAAGGTCGCGATGAACAAAATCGCGATCGCGATGCCGTTTCGCACCAGTTCATCTTCAAAACGAGTGAAATAGACCGCAAGGTAAGAGTAGAAATGGCTGGCAACAAAAAACGCACATCCCCATGTCACAAGTGACAATGCTTCGCGAACAAACCCTCGGATCAGGCTCACCAGAGCCGAAAATCCAATCACCGCTATAATGACGTAATCAATCCAGACCATGAACTATTCCAATGATGAATCGCCCCTGCATCCAATTCGCGGCGAATTCTAACAGAAAAAGAAAACGTTTGCGTAGGGGATTTCCTACCACGTTACAAATAAAAAGCGGCGATCAAAAAATTCCCAATCGCCGCGCCTACATAGGTGATTTCGCCTGTAAAAGGCGCGGTTTTTCTCGCTTTCTCTCCACCACTCCTTAATTCAGGGGCGCATCGTGCTGCGCCCCCGCGGGGTTTAACGGCCGTACGGCTTCACCTGCCCGCTCAGCCCGCTGATCGAGTTCAGCGACGGCAGCGCCGCCTGCAGCTTCTGCTTGGAAGCGTCCGGGCCAACGTAGATGCGGGTGATCTGCCCCTGCACCGGCGTTGACGGCACGGTAAAGGCGCGATAGCCCGAGAGGCGCAGCGAGGCGACAATCTCGTTCGCCTTGGCGGCGTTTTTCAACGCCCCGAGCTGCACGACATAGGCTTGTCCAGCCGGCGCTTTTTCTTCCGCCGGTTTCGGCTGCGGTGCCGGTTCAGGCTTCGGCGTCGGTTCAGGTTTCGGTTCCGGCTTCGGCGCCGGCTTCGGCTTCACTTCTACCGGTTTGGTTTCTACCGGTTTCGGCTTGGGCTGCGGCACCGGTTGAGGACGCGTTTCGACCGGCGGCGGTGCCACCTGCGTCGGCTGCTGGGCAGTCTGCCGCGCCGCCTGTTGCGCCGCCGCTTCGTTGGCCGCCTGCTGCTCGACCAGCGCGCCCGCCCCTTCCGGCGGCTGTGCCGGCAGCGGCTGCGTCACCGGCGGCAGCACGTCGTTCTCTTCGACATCGCCCGCCTTCGGCACCAACGGAATGGCCGCGAATTCATCCTCGTAATGCTTCTTTTTGCCGTCCAGCAGCCCTGGCAGGATGATTACCCCCAGCGCCACCAGAATCACGGTTCCGACCAGTCGGTTCTGAAATTTACTCGCCACTCACACTCCCCGCATCTCGTCTAACGCCGCCATCACCTGCGCCACGGTGTGGAACGATCCACAGACGATCACAATATCCTGTTTATCAGCATCCTGCATAGCCTGCCGCCAGGCAGTTTCGACATCATTAAAGCGGCGCGGTTCCGTCAGATGTTGCGCCAGCTGTTCGACGCTGGCGCCACGCGGCCCGTCGAGCGGTGCGCAGTACCATTCATCCACCTGCTCGCTGAGGCAGGCCAGCGTGCCGGCGATGTCTTTGTCCGACAGCATGCCCACCACCGCGCGCACCTTGCCGCCGTCGCGCGGCAGTTTGGCCAGGCGCCCGGCCAGATAGCCGGCGGCGTGCGGGTTGTGCGCCACGTCGAGGATCAGCGTCGGCTCCCGCCGCACGATCTGGAAACGCCCCGGCAGCGTCGCCTGTTGCAGCCCGGTGAAGATCGCGCGTTCGTCGATTTCCAGCGGGGAGCAGTTCAGCGCCGCCAGCGCGGTAGCGGCGTTGGCCAGCGGTACGTTCGGCGTCGGCAGATCGGTCAGCAGCGTGTCGCCGCCCTGCCACTGCCAGCGATCGCCCTGCTCGCTGAAGCTCCAGGCTTCGCCGCGGCGATACAGCGGCGCGCCCAGCGTTTCGGCAACCTGACGAATGCTGTCCGGCATGTCGGGTTCGCCCACCACCGCCGGCTTGCCGCTGCGGAAAATGCCGGCCTTCTCGCGGCCGATGCTTTCGCGATCGTTGCCCAGCCAGTCGGTGTGATCGAGCGCGATGCTGGTGATCACCGCCACGCTCGGATCGACGATGTTGGTGGCGTCGAGACGCCCGCCCAGCCCCACTTCCAGGATCACCACGTCGAGCCGCGCCTGTTTGAACAGCTGCAGCGCCGACAGGGTGCCGAATTCGAAATAGGTCAGCGACGTTTCGCCGCGGCCGGCTTCAATGGCGGCGAACGAGCGGCTGTGCTCCGCTTCGCTCAGCTCTTCCCCCTGAATGCGCACGCGTTCGGTATAGCGCACCAGATGCGGCGAACTGTAGACGCCGACGCGCAGGCCGGCGGCCAGCAGAATGGCTTCGAGGGTACGACAGGTGGTGCCTTTGCCGTTGGTGCCGGCAACGGTGAACACCGTGGGAGCGGGGGTCAGTAAATCCAGATGCGCCGCGACGCGCTGTACGCGCTCAAGGCCGAGTTCGATCGCCTGGCTGTGCAGACGTTCCAGATAATAAAGCCACGAGCTCAATGGCGACGTGGCTTGGGGAATTTGGTGGTTTTGCATGAGTCCCATCACTGAACTTGGGTTCATTAATCCATCAGGGCACCACCCTCACCGCGGTAAAGGCGATGCGCTTCGTGACTGCCGCCAGCCTGCAAACCGCAGCGAGATGGGCTGCGGCCGGCAGGGAACGGGCATCAGCCGTCACTTAGCCACAAAGTGGCGGCTGAACCCGGGCGGGATCTGTCTTTGCCTCAGGCGTCGGCCTGCTGCTCCGGCTCAATGACCGGCGCGGCCTCATCGAAATGTGGCTGCGGCTGGTTGGTCAGCTTGGACAGAATGCTCGCCAACGTCTGGCGCATTTCCGGACGGCGAACGATCATGTCGATCGCGCCTTTTTCGATCAGGAACTCGCTGCGCTGGAAGCCCGGCGGCAATTTCTCGCGCACGGTCTGCTCGATGACGCGCGGGCCGGCAAAGCCGATCAGCGCTTTCGGCTCGGCGATGTTGATGTCGCCCAGCATCGCCAAGCTGGCAGAAACGCCGCCCATGGTCGGGTCGGTCAGCACGGAGATGTACGGCAAGCCGCGCTCCTGCATTTTGGCCAACGCCGCGCTGGTTTTCGCCATCTGCATCAGCGACATCAGCGCTTCCTGCATGCGCGCGCCGCCGCTGGCGGAGAAGCACACCAGCGGACAGTTGTCCTCCAGCGCCTGCTCAACCGCACGCACGAAGCGCGCGCCGACCACGGAAGACATCGAGCCGCCGATGAAGGCGAATTCGAAGGAGGCCGCGACGATCGGCATGCCGTACAGCGTGCCCTTCATCACCACCAGCGCGTCTTTCTCGCCGGTCGCTTTCTGTGCGGCGACCAGGCGATCTTTATAGCGCTTGGAATCCTTGAATTTCAGAACGTCTTTCGGCTCCAGATCGCTGCCCAGCTCCACTTCGCTGCCTTCGTCCAGCAGGGTATGCAGACGCGCGCGCGCGCCCATACGCATGTGGTGGTCGCACTTCGGACACACTTCCAGATTACGCTCCAGCTCGGCGCGGTAGAGAACCTGGCCGCAGCTGTCGCATTTGGTCCAGACCCCTTCAGGAATGCTCGCCTTACGGGTTTGTGTGATATTGCTCTTGTTAAGAATTCGTTCAATCCAGCTCATCGATGACCTTTCTGTTTGAACCTGGCACACGCCAGTCCGCTGTTCATGCTTTAACAATCCCCCCGAAAACACCCCAATGAAAAAATGCCCGTTCGCGGCGCGGCAAGCGCGGCGACTGAGGCATCGGCTTCAGGGTTGTTCGCAGGAACAGACCATAATGTCGCTCATTAAACCATATCGGCCCGACGCTGTGGACAAAAAACTGGTCGAACCGACAGGTTAAACAATGTTTTTACTGTTTTTGCTGGCGGGCGGCCGCGCGCTTGTGGCGCCAAATTTCAATCACGCCCGGCAGAATCGAAACGATGATGATCCCGACGATCAGCAGTTTCAGGTTCTCCTGCACCACCGGCAGATCGCCGAACAGGTAGCCAGCATAAGTGAAGAGCAGCACCCAAACCAGTGCGCCAATCACGTTGTAGGCGGCGAAGTGGCGATAGGACATATGCCCCATACCGGCGACGAACGGCGCAAAAGTACGCACGATCGGCACGAATCGCGCCAGAATAATCGTTTTCCCACCGTGTTTCTCATAGAACTGGTGCGTCTTGTCCAGATAGCTGCGGCGGAAAATTTTCGAATTCGGGTTGCTGAACAGCTTCTCGCCGAACAACCGCCCGATAGTGTAGTTCACCGCATCGCCGAGGATCGCCGCCACCACCATCAATGCCACCATGGTGTGCACGTTAAGATCGTTGGTCGGCAACGCCGCCAGCGCACCAGCGACAAACAGCAAAGAATCCCCCGGCAGGAACGGCGTCACCACCAGACCGGTTTCGCAAAACAGGATCAGGAACAGAATAGCGTAGACCCACATGCCGTATTGTGCGACCAGTTCGGCCAGGTGCACATCAATATGCAGAATGAAATCAATAATAAACTTGATGATGTCCATAAATTCTCTCATTGATGCCGGGTGTTTCAGTCACGCGGCAGAAGCACAAGGGAGCGACGCTTTCAGGCGTGCCGGCGTTTAATCGTCGGGCAAAAACAGCGGCCCCATCGGCGGCCGCGGTAGACCAAAGTGGTCAGGGTAATCCACGGCAACCAGATACAGCCCCTCGGCTCGCGCCGTCGCCGCCGCCAGGTTGCGATCTTTCAGCGCCAGCAACTCGGCCATCCAGTTCTCATCCTGATTGCCGCAGCCGATCTCCATCAGGCTGCCGACGATGTTGCGAACCATGTGATGCACGAAGGCATTCGCCTTGATATCTACCACAATATATTCGCCGTAGCGCGTAACCTTAACGTGTTTTACGCAGCGCCACGGGGTGCGCGACTGACATTGCACCGCGCGGAACGAAGTGAAGTCGTTTTCGCCCAGCAGCGCCTGCGCCGCCCGATGCATGCGATCGGCGTCCAGCGGGTGATAAAAGTGCGTCACCCCCTGTTGCAGCACCGCCGGCCGGTAGCGATGGTTGAAAATAATATAGCGGTAGCGGCGCGCGGTGGCGCTGAAACGCGCGTGAAAATCGTCGGTGACCGGGCTCACCCAACGCACCGCGATATCCGGCGGCAGATGGGTATTTACCCCCATCGTCCAGGCGGCGTCCTTGCGGCGCGCGGTGGTTTCGAAATGCACCACCTGCCCGGTGGCGTGCACCCCGGCGTCGGTACGCCCGGCGCACAGCACGCTAATCGGCGCATCCGCCACCTTGCTCAACGCCTGCTCCAGGCGTTGCTGCACGCTGGCCACTTCTTGCTGCCGCTGCCAACCGTAGTACCGGCTGCCGTCATATTCGATGCCCAGCGCAATTTTCAGCGTTGGCTGAACGGGCGAGACCACCTCAGACATCAGTACATCTGCTCCTGCACCAAACGCTCGGCGGTTTCAATAGCCATCAATGCGCCGCCGAAGCGCACATTGTCCGCCACCGTCCAGAACTGCAACAGCTCGGGGATGCCGTAATCGTTACGCAGACAACCGATGCTGAGCGCATCGCTGCCGGAGGCGTCGGTGACCTGAGTCGGGTAATCGTCCTCTTCGCTCAGTTGAATGTCCTCGATCTCTTCGAGCTCGCTGCGCGCCTCTTCGGCGGACAGCGGGCGCAGCGCTTCCAGGTGCACCACCTGCGCGTGGCCGTAAAACACCGGCGACTGAACGCAGCTCACCGAAATCGGCAGCCCTTCATCCTGCAGCACCTTGCGCACCTGATCGACGATCAGGCGTTCTTCGCGCACGCTACCCTGCTCGTCGGCAATCAGCGGCAACAGGTTGAACGCCAGCTGCTTGCCGAAAACGCCTTCCTCGGCCGGAATGCCGTTCAGCAGGCGCGCGCTCTGGCCGGCCAAATCGTCCACCGCCACCTTGCCGCGCGACGATACCGACATCAGCGTGGTGACGTGCAGACGCGACAGCCCCGCCTGTTCGGTCAGCGGCTTGATCGCCGTCAGCAGCTGGCTGACCATGCTGTCGGCCACCGCCACGATATTGCGGTTGCGGTAATCCGCCAGCACCTGCGGGTTAACGCCCGGCACCACCAGCGGCACATCCGGCTCCATGGCGAACAGGCCGCTGGTGTCGATCACCAGGCAGCCCATGTTGCCGGCTTCTTCGGCATAGCGCGCGGACGCTTCGCTGCCGGCGACGAAGAAGGCCAGCTGCGCCTGTGACCAGTCGAACTCTTCGGCGTTTTGCACCAGAAGAGACTTGCCGTTGAAGCGCACATTGGCGCCCGCGCTGCGTTCGCTTGCCAGAGGATAGAGCTCACCCACCGGGAACTGGCGTTCCTGCAACAATTCCAGCAACGCTTCACCTACCGCGCCAGTGGCGCCGAGCAGCGCGATATTCCAGCCGTCAGACATCGGGTTTTCTCCAGAGTATTTCATTCATAAAAGCAGACGGGCAGTGCAATCACCGCCCGATAATCTTTGCCGCTCACTGTAGCGGCGTTGGCTTAAGACAACCTTACGCGCTATGCCACGCTGAAGCCCAGCTTGCCGAGCAGCTCGGCGCTGGCGCTGTCATCGCATTGCACGGCCAGCGACGACCACTCGCGGCGTTCCTGATAGTGCTTGCGCAGGCGATCGAATTCGCCCGGTTGCCCGGCGACTTTGCGCAGCGGCGCATCATCGCGGCGCACATCATACACCAAGTGCATCAATCGTTTTAACCGCGCTTCATCCAGCGGCCCGTTGAGGCGGATCTGGCTGAACTCCGGCACCGGCAGCAGCGAGGCCAGCGCCACCTGCTGCGGCTGCCCCAGATGGCGGCTGAACGCTTCGAACACCTGAGTGGTGCCGCGCGCCTTGCCTTCCAGCGTATACCCGGCGATGTGCGCAGTGCCGATATCCACCCGCGCCAGCAGCGGCAAGGAGAGATCCGGCTCCGGTTCCCACACGTCCAGCACCGTGCTCAGCTTTTTGCCCTTTTCCAGCGCCTGCAACAACGCGGCGTTATCCACCACCGGCCCACGGCAGGCGTTGATCAGAATGCGGTTGTCCGGCAGCGCCGCCAACAGATCGGCGTCCGCCAGATGCAGCGAATGGTATGGGCCGGATTTATTCAGCGGCGTATGGAAGGTCAGCACGTCGGCCTCGGCCACCAGCTTCTCCAGCGGCCAAAACTCCCCGGCGTCGCCGCGATCGGCACGCGGCGGATCGCACAGCAGCGTGCGCACGCCCAGCGCTTTGAGGCGCGCGTCCAGGCGGGAACCGACGTTGCCCACGCCGATGATGCCGACGGTTTTATCCCGCAGATGGAAGCCATCGCGTTCGGCCAGCAGCATCAAGGCAGAGAACACATACTCGACCACCGCAATGGCGTTGCAGCCCGGCGCGGCGGAAAAGCCGATGCCCTGCCGTTGCAGCCAGGCGTCATCGACGTGATCGGTGCCGGCGGTGGCGGTACCGACAAAGCCGATGCGGCTGCCGGCCAGCAACGCTTCATTGACCTTGGTGACCGAACGCACCATCAGCGCATCGGCATCCGCCAGCGCCTCACGCGGGATCGGGCGGCCCGGCACTGCCTGCACGTCGCCCAGGCGGCTGAACAGCTTGGCCGCGTACGGCATATTTTCATCAACCAGAATTTTCACTGCGTTCTCCGACGGTTTACGGCTATTTGTCTGCGAAATAGTGTGCCACTGAATCAGGCACGGCGAAAGCGCTCAGGGGTGGTGCCGGCGATCTGCTGGAACATGACGATAAACGCCGACGCGGAGCTGTAGCCGACGTCCAGCGCCACGTCCTGCACGGTCTTGCCCTGCTCGAGCAGCGACACGGCATGCAGGAAACGCAGGCGCTGGCGCCATTCGCTGAACGACATGCCCAGATCCTGCTGGCAGCGGCGCGACAGCGTGCGCTCAGTGGTGTAGACCCGAGCCGCCCACGCCGCCAGCGAGGTGTTGTCCGCCGGGCAGTGCTCCAGCGCTTCCAGCACCGGCGCCAAAAATTTGTCGTCCGACGACGGCAGATAGGTTTGCTGGCGCGGCGACAGGCGCAGCTGATCGATCAGCACCTGGCACAGGCGCAAATCCTCTTCCGTTTGCGGAATGTACTGCTTGCGCGCATAGAAATCCTCGGCGATGGCGCGGAATATCGGCGTCACGCTCACCAGGCAAGGGTCGGCCGGCATGCCGGCACACAGCGCCGGCGTGATGTCCACCATGCGGCACTGCGCCAGCCGCTGGTTATAGCAGGAGTGTTCGATGCCGGCCGGCGCCCACAGCACGAACTCCGGCGGCGCCAGAAAGCGCTGCCCGCCGATGCGCAGCACCATCACCCCGGCTTTGACCCACATCAACTGGCCCCAGGTGTGGCTGTGCGGCTGGAATTCGGTGCGCGCGTTGAACTCCTCGCAGCGGAACTGCACCGGCTTCGGTGCCGGGATCAGCGACTCGGGGAAATGGCGGATTTCTGGCATGGTTTCGTCCCGTGATTTGTCTTGTTTACGCCGATTTTTGTCTGGATATCGCTATATATGATAAACCGGACACGCGTAGACTAGCCAGCATGTTGGACGTTATTGAGAATAATTATCATGAATATGCTTTTCCCGCTGTTGGCCGTGCTGATTTGGTCGATTAACGCCGTCGTCAGCAAACTCTCCGCCACCGCCATCGATCCGGCGGCCATCTCGCTCTACCGCTGGCTGCTGGCGTTGATTGCCCTGACGCCGTTCGTGCTGCCGGGCGTGCTGCGCAACTGGGCGCAGGTGCGCGCCAACTGGTGGAAATTGATGATCCTCGGTTTGCTGGGCATGGTGCTGTACCAAAGCCTGGCGTATTACGCCGCACACAGCGTCAGCGCGCTGTTTATGGGCATCATCGTATCGCTGATCCCGCTGCTGACCATCCTGATCAGCATCGTACTGCTGCGCATTGCGCCAACCGTCGGCGTGCTGCTCGGCAGCATACTCTCCTTCTGCGGCCTGATCTGGCTGGTCAGCGGCGGTCAGCCCGGCGTGCTGCTGCAGCACGGTATCGGCAAGGGGGAATTGATGATGCTGCTCGCCACCGCCTCTTACGCGCTGTATGGCGTGTTGACCAAACGCTGGGCCATCGCGCTGCCGAACTGGCAATCGCTGTACGTGCAGATCTTGTTCGGCGTGCTGTTGCTGCTGCCTAATTTCCTGATGGCGCAGGATGTCGGCTTGAACGGCCATAACCTGCCGCTGGTGCTGTTCGCCGGCATTCCGGCTTCGATTATCGCTCCGTTCCTGTGGATCCAGGGCGTGATGCGCCTGGGCGCCAATACCGCCTCGATCTTTATGAACCTGGCGCCGGTGTTTACCGCCGCTATCGCCGTGCTGTTCCTGCATGAGCAGCTGCACGGTTACCACCTGATCGGCGGCGGCATCACCCTGCTGGGCGTTATTCTGTCGCAGCGGCTGCGCACGCCGCTGACGCGTAAAGCCAAGGCCCCGGCGGACGACGTCGAATCCTGCAAAGAACAGGCTTAAGGCAGCAGCCTGAAACGCACCCGCACCAACAGGCCGCCCAGAGCGGCGGAGCTCAGCAGCTCCGGGCGGGTGCCGTGATACGCGGTGATGTCCTTCACCAGCGCCAGCCCCAGGCCGGCGCCCGGCTGATCGCCCACGTTGTCCAGCCGATGAAACGGCTGCAGCGCCAGCGCCTTGTCCTGCAAGGCGATGCCGGGGCCGCTGTCTTCAATCTCCAGCACGCCTTCCCCTGCCGCCTGATCCTGAGTGAGGCGCGCGGTCACCACGCCCTGACGCGGCGTGTATTTCAGCGCGTTGTCCAGCAGGTTGGCGCACAGTTCGGCCAACAGCAGCGGTTCCCCCGCCACCTGGCACGCCGCCTCGCCTTCAAACCCGAGATCGATCTGTTTACTGCGCGCCTGCGGCAAGCGGGAAAAACAGGCGTCGCGCAGCACCTGCGCCAGATTGACCGGCTGCAGCTGGCGCTCGGCCCGGTGCTCGCTGGCCTTCAGGCGTGAGAGATGCAGCAGGCGGTCGGTCAGCGCCACGGTATTATCCAGCGTCGCGCTCATCGCCTGCAGGCTTTCGCGCCACTGCTGCGGCCGGTCGCTGGCCAGCGCTACCCCAACCTGAGTCTTCAACACCGCCAGCGGCGTGCGCAGTTGGTGCGAAGCATCGGCGCTGAAACGCTCCTGGCGCGCCACCATCAGCCGCAGCCGTTCGATATAGCGATTGAACGCCACCAGCAGCGGCTGCATCTCCGACCACGGCAATACCCGCGGCAGGGGCGTCAGCTCGCCCGGATCGCGCCGCAGCATGATGCCGGAGAGCTTGCGCATCGGCTTCAACACCCGCTTGAGCAGCGCGAACGCCAGAATCAGGGTCAACACCACCACCGTGCCCTGGCTCAACAGCGCCGCGATCATCATCTGTCGCGCCAGGTAACGGCGCGACTCCAGGGTTTCCGCCACCAGAATGGTCGCCATGCCGCTCACGCCCGACTCGTTGATCGGTTGAAACAGCGCCGCCACGCGGATCGCCCGGCCTAGGTATTCCGCATCGTAAAAATGCACCAGCGCCGGGTAGAGCGTGGAACGCGGGATATGGGGCGGCAACGACGGCAAATCGTCATAGCCCGAAATGCTTTTCCCCTGCGGCGAGATCACCTCGTAATAGAGCTGATCGTTCATGTTGCGCTCGAAGCTGTCGAGCACCACATAGGGCACATCAACCGCCAGCTTGCCGTCGCGCACCACCAGCCGCTCCGCCACGGTGCGCGCCGACGCCAGCAGCGTGCGATCGTAAGCCAGGGTGGCGGCGCTCATGGCGCTGAAATAGTGGGTGTAGATCGAGATGCCGCCCAACGCCACCAGCGGCAGGCCAAAAAACAGCAGCAGTTGATAGAACAACGAACGCGGCGCGTTAAACCACCGCATTGCACCGCTCCAGGCTGTAACCCAGACCGCGCAGCGTGATGATTGCCACGTCGCTGCCCTGCAGCTTTTTCCGCAAACGGTGTACGTAAAGCTCGATGCTCTCCTGATTGGCCTCGTCGGACAGCGTAAACACCTGCTCGAACAGCTGCTGCTTGGCCACCGGGCGGCCGCGGCGGTGCATCAACGCGGTCAACACCGCCAGTTCGCGCGGCGTCAGCGCCAGCGGCTTGCCTTCCAGCAGGAAATAGCCTTCGTCGTGATAGGTCAACGCGCCATACTGTAACGCCGGCTGCGCGGCGCCGACGCTGCGGCGCAGCAGCGCCCGAATGCGCGCTTCCAGCTCGTCCAGTTCGAACGGCTTGGTGAGGTAATCGTCCGCCCCCAGATTCAGGCCCTTCACCCGATCGGCCACGTCGGTGCGCGCCGTCAGCAGCAGCACCGGCAGATCCTGCCCGCGCTTGCGCAGGCGCGCCAGCAAATCCAGGCCGTTCAAACGCGGCAGCGCCACATCCAACACCGCCAGCGCATAGCGTTCGTTGAGCAACAGATGATCGGCCGCCACGCCGTCCGGGGCGACGTCGACGGCAAAGCCGGCGCCGGTCAGCGCCTTTTGCAACCAGTGAGACAGCTCGGGGTGATCTTCAACCAATAACAGTCGCATGTTTCCATTCCATTGATTTACCTGAACAACCTGACGCCGATAGCGCGCTTGTTAACAGATCGATAACAGAGAATGGCATGGAAAATAAGGGGATAAAAGAGCGCCGCGCCGCCAGTTTTGGGAGCTGGCACACAATTATGCATATGGAGCGCGATCGCAGGCCGGTATCAGATCAGCGGAATCGGGCTGTCGGCAACGGCAATGCCCAGCACCGGGCGCAGCTTGTCGGCGGTAAACGGTGAAGAAACCAGCACGGAGCGATTGTTGGCGGCAAACACCAGATCGATGCCGGTCACGCAGGCGGTCATCTGGCAGGCATACTTTTCACCGTCGGCATTGACGAAATGCAGCTCAAATACGCCAATATCGGCGCGCAGCCGCTTTAAACGACACTGCCCGGTTTCACCGGTCATCTCTGCATAGACCTCCGGCAGCCGTTTAATCGCGCACACTTTGGCGCTGTCCCTGCCACCAAACAATTTCCCTAACGAAAACATATTACTGCGTCTCTATTCATTTCATTGCTCATGATTCTATCGCTAAAGCAGAACCGCAAACCTGATATTACGCAGGATTTTGGCCGGTTTTGCCCCCTGTTCTTCTCTTCCTTTCTATGGTAGCGCACCCGCTCTTTGCTCGCGACAAGCGACCCCAATCACAGACTGGAAACTTTTCCGGCCGCTGAAAGGTAAATGAAAGGTTGTTGTTTTAACAATCCTGCAACCGCACCCGGCGGGATTTCACAACCAGAACAATACCGAGGGCAAGTCACAATGAAAAAAATAATGACCCGTACCTTTACCGCCGCCGCCCTGCTGCTGGCGGCCAATCAGGCCTTTGCCGTGGAAGCGCCCAAACGCACCGAATGCATCGCGCCGGCCAAGCCCGGCGGCGGCTTCGATCTGACCTGCAAGCTGATTCAGGTGTCGCTGCAGGACACCAAGGCCATCGATAAGCCGATGCGCGTCACCTATATGCCCGGCGGCGTCGGCGCAGTGGCCTATAACGCCATCGTCGCGCAGCGCCCGGCGGAGTTCGGCACCGTGGTGGCCTTCTCCGGCGGCTCGCTGCTCAATCTGGCCCAGGGCAAGTTCGGCCGCTATAACGTGGACGACGTGAAATGGCTGGCGGCGGTCGGTACCGACTACGGCATGATCGCGGTGCGCGCCGACTCGCCTTACAAAACCCTGAAAGATCTGATGGACGCCTTCCAAAAAGATCCCAACAGCGTGGTGTTCGGCGCCGGCGCCTCCATCGGCAGCCAGGACTGGATGAAAACCGCGCTGCTGGCGCGCGAAGTCGGCGTGGATCCGCGCAAGATGCGCTATGTGGCATTCGAAGGCGGCGGCGAGCCGGTCACCGCGCTGCTCGGCAACCATATCCAGGCGGTCTCCGGTGACCTGAGCGAGATGGTGCCTTATCTGCAGGGCGACAAGATCCGCGTGCTGGCGGTGTATGCCGAGCAACGTCTGCCGGGCCAGCTGGCCGACATTCCCACCGCCAAAGAGCAGGGATACAGCCTGGTGTGGCCGATCATTCGCGGCTTCTACGTCGGGCCGAAAGTCAGCGATGAAGAGTATCAGTGGTGGATCGACACCTTCCAGAAAATGATGGCGACCGACGAATTCAAGCAACAGCGCGATCTGCGCGGCCTGTTCGAATTCAACATGACCGGCAAAGAGCTGGACGCCTACGTGAAGAATCAGGTTGCCCAATACCGTGAGCAGGCAAAAGTGTTCGGCCTGGCCAAATAACCGCAGGGGAAAACCATGAGCGATCGTATTTTTGCCGGCTTCTGGCTGCTGCTGTGTATCGGCGGGCTGTTCATCGGCTGGGGCATCCAAAGCGAATACAGCTATGAACCGCTGGGGCCGCGCCCGTTCCCGCTGGCGATCCTCAGCCTGATGGCGCTGTGCGCGGCCCTGCTGTTGCTGCGCCGCCCGCAGGCGGTGGAGTGGCCGCACAACAAGGTGCTGCAGCGGCTGCTGGTGCTGGTGATCACCCTGGTGCTGTATGCCTGGGGCTTTGAATGGCTGGGCTTCCCGCTGGCGACCGCGCTGCTGACGTTCAGCATCGGCCTGCTATTTCAAGCCAGCCTGCCGGCGGCGGCCATTTCCGGCGTCGTCATGGGCGCAGCGCTGTATTACGCCTTTGACCGACTTCTCGATGTCACACTGCCGCTCGGCGCCTGGCTGAGCTAACGGGAGCGATGATGGATACCTGGATGTATTTGACCCAAGGGTTCGAAGTGGCGCTGGTGCCGCAGAACCTGATTATCGCCCTGATCGGCTGCTTCGTCGGCACCATCGTCGGCCTGCTGCCGGGCCTCGGGCCGATCAACGGCGTGGCGATCCTGCTGCCGCTGGCGTTTGCCCTCAAGCTGCCGGCCGAATCGGCGCTGATCCTGCTGGCGACGGTGTATATCGGCTGCGAGTACGGCGGACGCATCTCGTCGATTCTGCTTAACGTACCGGGCGACGCGGCGGCGATCATGACCGCGCTGGACGGCTACCCGATGGCGCAGCAGGGGCGCGCCGGCGTGGCGTTGTCCATCTCGGCGGTCAGTTCGTTCGTCGGATCGATGATCGCCATCGGCGGCATCATCCTGTTCGCGCCGCTGCTGGCCCGCTGGTCACTGGCCTTCGGCCCGGCGGAATATTTCGCCCTGATGGTGTTCGCCATCGCCTGCCTCGGCAGCATGATGAGCCAAAACCCGCTGAAATCGCTGCTGGCGGCGCTGATCGGCCTGGGGCTGGCGACGGTGGGCGTCGACGCCAACACCGGCGTTTACCGCTTTACCTTCGACAGCGTGCACCTCTCCGACGGCGTGCAGTTTATCGTGGTGGTGATCGGCCTGTTCTCGGTCAGCGAAATCCTGCTGATGCTGGAAAGCACCAGCGCCGGGCAAAAGCTGGTGCGTAAAACCGGCCGGTTGCTGTTCAACCGCAAAGAGGCGGCGCAGTGCGCAGGCCCAACCCTGCGCTCGTCGGTGATCGGCTTCTTCGTCGGCATTCTGCCAGGTGCCGGCGCCACTATCGCCAGTGCGCTGACCTACATGACCGAGAAGAAAATCAGCGGCAACAGCGACACCTTCGGCAAGGGCGACATCCGCGGCGTAGCGGCGCCGGAAGCGGCCAACAACGCCTCGGCCTGCGGTTCGTTCATTCCGATGCTGACGCTGGGGGTGCCGGGTTCCGGCACCACGGCGGTGATGATGGGTGCGCTGACGCTGTACAACATCACCCCCGGCCCGGCAATGTTCACCGAACAGCCGGACATCGTCTGGGGGCTGATCGCCGCGCTGCTGATCGCCAACGTCATTTTGCTGATCATGAACCTGCCGCTGGTCGGCCTGTTCACCCGCATGCTGACCATCCCGCTGTGGTTCCTGGTGCCGGCGATCGCCGCGGTGTCGGCGGTGGGGGTTTATGCGGTGCACAGCACCACCTTCGACCTGCTGCTGATGGTCGGGTTGGGCGTGTTCGGCTACATCCTGCGCAAAATGCACTTCCCGATGTCGCCGCTGATTCTGGGCTTCGTGCTGGGTGAGATGCTGGAGCAGAATCTGCGTCGCGCGCTGTCGATCAGCAACGGCGAGTTCGGCATTCTGTGGAGCAGCAGCATCGCGCAAACGCTGCTGGTGCTGGCGGTTGCGGTACTGGCGCTGCCGCCGCTGCTGCGCCTGATGCGCAAACGCCGCCAACCGGCGGCCGAGGCCAAAGCCGAGTAACGCGAAACGGGCGGGGATCCCCCGCCCGTTGTGTTTAACGGCGTAGGGCCGCAATTCCCCTTTCCAACGCCTCGATATCGTCATCGGCGAGCAGGGGCTGAATCACCGCAAAGTCCGCCTCGGACAAGTCATAGAGGCGCAAGGCAAGCAACCGCGCGATGACCTCCGGCGCGAACCGCCAACGGATAAACCGCGCGGGGTTACCGCCGACGATGGCATAAGGCTCAACATCGCCGGCCACCACGCTGCCGGCGGCGACGATCGCCCCTTCGCCTATCGATACCCCTGGCATCAACATCGCCCGCATGCCGATCCAGCAACCGTCGCCCAGCCGGGTGTCGCCTTTGGGGCGGTACGCCCGTTTGATGGTTGCCATAAACGGATACAGGCTCAGCCAGTCGATACGATGGGTGTGGTTGCCGCCCATCAGGATCACTGTTTCGGCCGCGATGCACACATAATCGCCGATCAGCAAGCGATCTATGTCACCCAGCGGCTGCCATTGCCGGCTGACCGCGTCGCCGTGCAGATAGCGCACCACCGAGCGCTCGAAGCCGTTATCCCAGCAGTCGCTGTAGTAGCTGTGGGTGCCTTTGATGATGATATTCGGGTTGGTCACCGTCTGATGCAGCAGCTCGGTTTTGGACCAGTGTTTTTCGGACATGGCGTATTCTCTTGTTACGGGAATAAAAGCCACGGAACGGAATGTCTGTGGCCGTGTTGTCGTTCACTCAACACGGCCATTCAAGCGATAAGCGCTCGTTTCAATCTCGGGTTATTCATCTTACGGCCTCTCTTGCGAGGCGTAATGGTAGCCGATCACGCCTCGGCGGTCTTGCTTTTCAGCAGCAGCACCCCGCCCATCACCAGCGCGCTGCCCAGCAGTTGCAGCTGATTCATGCTCTCCCCCAGCAGGAAATAGGCGATCACCGCGGTGAACACCAGTTCCAGCGACAGGATCAGGTTGGCCACCGCCAGCGGCAGCGTTTTCAGGCTGATATTGTACAGCCCGAAGCCCAGCAGCGTCGGCCCGGCGGCCAGCGCCAGCAGCAACAGCCAGCCGCTCCACTGGATGCCCTGTGCGCCGTGCGACAGGAACCACAGAGAGCCGGCCATGCCGTGGAACGCCGCCAGCGGGAACGCCGTCAGCGCCGCGTTGAACACCAGCTGGTACAGCGCCGAAAAACCGAACACGTACAGGATGGTGTTCCACACCGGATAGCCGCGTTCGCTGGCCACCCGCCCGCCGAGGGTATACAGGGTATAACCGATGCCCGACAGCATCCCGACCAGCAGCCCCAGCAGATCGAAGTGGCTGTTCCCCATGCTGTCGCCGTTGCTGACCAGGAAGCAACCGCCCAGGCTGATGGCGATCACCAGCAATTGGCGCAGCGTCAGGCGTTCGCTGTACATCACCCAGCCGAGGAACACGGTAAAGCCCACCGAGCAGTAGGTCAGAATGGTCGCCACCGACGCGCCGTTCAGCGCCACCGACAGCGTCCACAGGCTGTTGAACAGCGCCAGCAGCAGCCCGTAAAGCGCGTAGAACACCACCTGTTCACGGCGCAGGCGCGCCCACTGCGGTTTCACCAGCAACAGCAGCGGCAACAGCACCAGCGCCACCAGCGCCGCGCGCCAGAACGCCAGCACGAAGGTCGGCAGGTGATAGTACTCGGTCAGCGCGCGGATGATGATGGCGGTAAAGGCCAGCAGCATGGCGCTGATAATGGCGATGACGTAACCCTGGTGGCTGCCCTGAAAGAGGCGCGCACCGGGCAGCGCCGGCCGGGCGGAAACGCCTGACGGTAATGACATGAGATCCTCGGAGAAATGGCGACGTAAATGCTCAGGCGGACAGTGTAACGCGGCCATTTTTTCTCACTATAGCCACTTTACGGCGTTGTCATGCAGGCCACTTTTCTGCGCTTGAAGCCCTGTCGACATGGGGTATAGTAAAAATCACTCTCCATAACCGGGCCAATTTCGCATGCATATCCCGTTGGATCGCGAGCAGGACGTTCCGCTCTATTTACAAATCGAAGAAGCGCTGCGGCGCGCCATCCTCACCGGCGTGTTCGTCGATGGTGACAAACTGCCCTCGACGCGCACGCTGGCGGCCGAACTGGCGGTCAGCCGTTTAACGGTGGATAACGCCTACGCCGAACTGGCGGCCAAGGGCTTTTTGCATCAGCGGCGCGGCAGCGGCGCCTATGTCGCGCACCCGCAGGCGCAGGCGCGCCCGGCCCGGCCGAGCAGCGATGCTCCATTCCCGCTGGAGAGCTTCACCACCCTCACCTCGCGGCTGGACGGCTACGCCGACGCCCCGCTGCCGGAGGGGCTGATCAACTTCGCCGCCGGCGTCGGCAGCCCTAAGGTGTTTCCGCTGGAGGCGTTTCGCAAAGTGCTGCTGTCGGTGCTCAGCCGCCATGCGGAAGAGGCCTTCAGCTACGGCGAATACTGCGGCTACTACCCGCTGCGCGATACGCTGAGCCGCATTCTCAGCGCGCAGGGCATCCCCACGCAGGCGGAACAGGTGCTGATCACCAACGGCTCGCAGCACGCCATCAGTCTGGTGGTGCAAAGCCTGCTGGCGCCGGGCGATACGGTGATCGTCGAAGAGCCGACCTACGCCGAAGCGCTGGGCCTGCTGCGCCAGCACCGCATCAATATCGTCACCGTACCGGGCGACCGCCACGGCATGCGGGTGGATTTGTTGCCGGAGTTGTTGGAACGCCACCGCCCCAAACTGATCTACACCATCCCCAATTTCCACAACCCGACCGGCCGCTGCCTGAGCGAGGCGCGGCGGCGACGCCTGCTGACTGTCGCCCAACAGGCCGGCGTGGTGATCCTGGAGGACGACTTCGTCGGCGATCTGCGTTATCAGGGCAAACAGCTGCCGTCGCTGCGCGCGCTGGCGCAGCCGGGCGCGGTGATCTACGTCAGCACCTTCTCCAAAATGCTGCTGCCCAGCATGCGCATCGGCTATCTGGTGGCGGACAGCGAACACTATCAGCGTTTCGCCAGGCTGAAACACGTCGACAGCTTCACCAGTTCCAGCCTGATCCAGCGGGCGCTGGACGCGTTCGTCACCGTCGGCCGTTACGACAAGCAGCTGCGGCGCGCCGGGCGCGTCTACCGCCGCCATCTGGAGGTGATGATTGATGCCTTGCAACGGCGGCTGCCGCCGGGGTGCCGCTTCGAAACGCCGCAGGGGGGCTTATTTATCTGGCTGACGCTGCCGGCGACGGTGACCACCACCGAACTGATGCCGGTCGCCTGGCGGCACGGCGTAACCTTCGCACGCGGCGAATGCTTTTATGCGCAGGAACAGCTGGGCGCGCACGGCCTGCGGCTGAACTTCGCCGCCAACTCGCCGCCGCAGATTGAAGAAGGTATCGCCCGGCTGTGCCGGGCGATTGAGGAGGTGATAACGGAGAAAAGCGCCGGTTAGACGGCGGCCCACCACAGCCGCAGCTTCATCCCCCAGTAGCTGGTCCAGCCGGTGGTGCTCTGCACCACCTTGCCCTGCGAGACCACCACGAAGGTCGGCGTCACGCCAATCTGCCACTGCGCCGAGAGCGTACCGGCCGGATCGTTGACCACCGGCAGCGCCAGCCGTTTGCGCGCCAGCCAGTGTTTCACCTGGGTATCGTCGCCCGAGCGCAGCGCGACGGTCAGCACGTTGCCGCCCGCCGCCTGCAAACGGGCGACGTCCGGCGTAGTGAAGCGGCAGACGCCACACCAGCTGGCCCAGAAGTAAACCAGCAGCGGCCGCTCATGGCTGAGCTGCGCCAACGACACGCGCTCGCCGTCCAGCATGGTCAGGGTCTGAGCATCGAAGGCCGGCGGCGCCTGCGGCGCGTTCAGCCAATCCATCACCGTCACCACCGCCAGCGCGATCAGCGCCAGCAGCAGCAACTCGCGCCCCCAGCGCTTGAGCTTAGCCATGGTTGGCCTTCGCCAGCTGCTGCTTCACCATCGCTTCCAGCTCTTCATACGACACCGCCCCCGGCAGCATCCGATCGCCGATCAGCGTCGCCGGCGTCCCCTGCACGCCCAGTTGTTCCGCCAGCTCCATATTGGTGCGCAGCGTGGTCATGCTCTGTTCGCTGGGCGCCACCGCCTTGACGCCGGTTTTCTCTTGCGCGGCGGCGATGCTGGCGTTGTCGTGGAAGCCCTTTTTCGCCATCAGCCGCTGGTGCAGGGCCCAGAATTGATCCGGGTGCTGTTGCCAGGTGGTGAGCGCCACGCGCGCCGAACTGACCGAGCTTTCGCCCTTGAACGGCAGCAGCTTCACCACCAGCGCCACGTCCGGGTATTGCTTGACGATCTTCTCCAGCATCGGATCAAAACGCTTGCAGTACGGGCAGTTATAGTCGGTAAAGGTCACCAGCGTCAGTTTGGCGTTGGCGGCGCCGAGGCGCGGGCTGGCCGGATCCTGGTACAGCGTTTTGGCGTTCTGCTTGATAGCCTGGCTGATTTGCTGGCCGGCGGTTTGCTGCTGCCAGGCGTCCACCGCCTGCGCCAGAATGTCCGGGTTGGACACCAACGTTTCGCGGATCATCTCTTTGATACGCGCCTCTTGTGCCGGGGTGAAAGGCTCGGCGGCCCACACCGGGGCGGCGATGATCATCAGTAAAATCAGTAGCTTTTTCATTGTTCGGTTCCTTTGGCATGGGAAAGCGTTTGCAGCACGGCGTCACGGGTCAACAGCGGGGATAACACCTCGCCGTCCGGGCTGCCGGGGCCATAGATTTGGTTGAAAGGCACGGCGACGCTGCCGCGCTTTTGCAGGAAGGCGCTGATGTCGGCCGACGGGCGGCTCCAGTCGCCGCGCAGCGCAACCACGTCGTCGGCGCTCAGCGCGCGCTGTACGTCATCGCGCAGCAGCACATTGAATTTATTGGCTTTACAGGTCACGCACCAGTCTGCGGTCACGTCGACGAACACCCGCTTATGCTGGGCCAGCGCCTCGGTAATCGCTTGCTCGCTCAGCGGTTGCCACTGCACCCGATCCTGCAACGGCTGGCGCCACAGGCCGGCGGTCAGCGATCCGGCCAGCAAGGCCACGCCCGCCAGCACCAACGTGCCCGCCGCCAGCTTGGCCGCCAACCGTGCGCCCTGCTGACGCCACACCGCCAGCAGCAACGCCAGCAGCGCCAACGCCCCCAGCCACAGCGTGGCCTGCACGCCGATATGATTGCTCAGCAGGCTCAGCAGCCACAGCGACGACGCCAGCATCAGCAACCCCATCGCCAGCTTGACGGTATTCATCCAGCGACCGGGGCGCGGCAAGCGCAGCGCCAGCGATGGCCAGGCGGCGATCAGCAGCCACGGCAGACTCATGCCAATGCCGAGCGCGATGAACATGCCCCACAGCACCGGCAGCGACGCCGCCAGCGCGAAGGCCACCGCCGTGCCGAGAAACGGCGCCGAGCACGGCGTCGCCAGCAGCGTGGCAAACGCGCCCTGCCAGAAATGGCCGCTCAGACCGTGCCCATTATGGGTCGCCAGCGACGTATTCAGATCGGACGAGAGGCGCAGTTGGAACAGGCCAAACAGGTTGGCGCTGAACAGCAGCGTCACCAGCACCATAAAACCGATAAACCACGGATTCTGGAACTGAATACCCCAGCCGAGCGCATGGTTGCCGAGCCGCAGCAGCGTCATCAGCAAGGCCAACGCCATAAACGAGGCGACGATACCTAACGACGACGCCAGGAACTGCAAACGCACGCTGCGCCGATCGCGCCGTTCCACCTGCAGGATGGAGCCGAGCTTGATGCCCAGCACCGGCAGTACGCATGGCATCAGGTTGAGGATCAACCCGCCCGCCAGCGCCATCAATACCGCCTGCCATAGCGGGAATGCCGCACCGGCGGGCGCGGCCAGCGGATCGCCAATCGGCAGCGTAATCTGCTGCGCCATGCCGCCGTCGTCGATCACCAGCGTCAGCGTTTTGCCGCGCAGATCCGGCGCCGCATCGCCCCAGCCATCGCTGACCGGCACTCGCGCCAGCAGCTGAGCGCCGTCGGTCTCAACCTGCGGCTTGCCGAGATCGGCATCCGCCAGCGTATCGAAGAACAGCGCGGGCTGCTGCCAACCGGCGGCGCGCTCGGCGGAAATCTGCAGCTCGCCGTTGCGGTAACCGGCCTTGACGCCCTCCGCCACCCCGGCGGCGATCGGCACCTGTCCCATCGCCTGCGCGAAGTCGTGGTTAAACTGCGGATCGTTCGGCGTCGTCAGATCCAGGCTGAACGGGTAGTCGGTCAGAATGCAGACGTTACTGCAGGTGGATAGCGTCAGGGTGCCCGCCAGCGGGCCGGATACCTGGCCTGACATCACGATCGGCAGCGTGACCCGATCGTGATAGCCCTGGGTGGAAATGCCGGCCACCTCGAAACGCTGCGGCGTCGGCCAGTGCCAGGTCGCCGGCGGCGGGTTGCCCTGCCAGACGATAGCCGGCGCGATGCCGCCTTCGCCTGGGGAACGCCAGTAGGTTTTCCAGCCCTTTTGCAGCTCGACCGACAGCAGCAGGCGGGTCTCCCCCGGCTGTGACGTGTCGGCACGCAGCCGCACCTTGGCATGATCGTTGGCCGGGTTTTGCAGCCAGCCGCTGTCCGCCGCCTGCAAGGCAGGCAGCCACAGCATAAACAGGCAAGCGCAGGCCAGCCTGATAATTTTCAACATGTTAATTCTCCATAAATGATTAATTCACCGCGAAAAACGGGCGATTAACTCATTCACGGAAAACGCATAATCGAAGGTGCACCCTGAGGGTGGGCGGTGAAATGGCGCGAGGAGGAGGAATACGCAGGCGCGCGGCAATGGTCGGCGCCAACAGCGCCAGCAGCAGGCCCAGCCCGAACAGTACGGTTTCGAACATCACCGGCGGCGCGGCCAGCAATGACTTGGCGCTCAGTTCACAGGGCGTCGGCTGCGCTTCGGCGGCGGTGTCACTGGACTGAACGGCGGTGGCGGCCGGGATCCCCAGCGTTTGCTGCAGCGCATGCAGGCCCGCCATGCGCTGGGTCATGCACGTCAGCACCACCAGGCAAGCCAGGCATAAAAACCATTTTGCAATCCGCTGCCGTTTAACCATGCCATCCTCATGTTCGGGTCTGGGGTTATCTTAGCGACGCGGGCGCGATTAGCAACGTTTTGTCGGTAAAGAAATGTCTGAGCGGCGGTATTGATGGCGGCGATTTACAGGTATCATAGAGAGTAAGCCTGCGCTTTTCGCCGGGTACGATGATGATTCTCTCCTCCAGGCATTCTGCGGGGATACACAGCGAAGGACTGGTGATATGCAACCTTTGAGTGGGCCGGGCACCCCAATCGCCGGCGAACGCCCTCCCTCCCCGGGCAAAACGGCGGCCACTGACGATCAACCCCTTTCTCCGGCACAGCGCACGACGCTGGAAAAGCTGATCGTGAAAATCATGACGCTCAGCCCGGCAAAATCGGCGGAGATCTGGGCGACTCTGCGCCACGAGCTCGGCGCCGACAACGGCGGTGAACTGCTGGCGCGCCATTTTCAACCGGCGGAACAGCTGCTGCAAACGCGCCTGACGCAGGCGCAGCAAAACCACGCCGGGCGCCAGCTGTTGCAACAGCTGGCCGAATTGCTGCCGCAGGGCAACAACCGCCAGGCGGTCAGCGACTTTATTCGCCAGCAGTTCGGCCACACGGTACTGAGCCAGCTGAGCCCACCACAGCTGCAGCAGGTGCTGAATCTGTTGCAGACCGGCGGCCTGACCATTCCTCAGCCGCAGCAAACCGCCACCAGCGATCGCCCGCTGCTGCCCGCAGAGCATCAGAGCCTGCAGCAGCAGGTCACCAAACTTAGCGCGGCCACCGGCGAAGCGCCGGCTAAAATCTGGCAAACGCTGTTTGATCTGGCGGGCGTGAAAACCAACGATCCGCTCCCGGCGCGCCACTTCCAGCTGTTAAACCAATTCTTGCAAGTGAAGGTGGCCCTCAGCCCGCAGAGCGCACCGACGCTGAACAATCTGCTGGCGGCACTCAAGCAGCCGGCGGACGAGCAAGAGCTGCAGCAGATGAACGACTATTGCCAGGCGCGCTTCAACTGCGGTGCCAATGCGCCGCTGACGCATCCGCAAATGAGCGACGCCATTCATCAACTGTTTGCCCGCCGCCTGGAAAAAGCCGGCCAGGCTCAGGCTATCGTCAGCCACCCTGTCGATCCGCAGCCGTTGCTCAACCCGCTGATCGCCGCCCTGCCGCTGCCGCTGCAAAAAGCGCTCAGCAAACCCGCCGTCGCGCTGATCCTGCTGCTGTTGGCGCTGGCGATCGTGCTGGCGCTGGTGTTTTAACGCCTCAGGCGCAGCCGCAGTCCGCAACAGCCGCCCGATCGCGCAACGATCCCGGCTGTTCGCCGATGGCCAACGGATGGCCGTCGCGCAGCCAGAAGTCCAGCCCGCCGATCAGCTCCTTCACCCGGAATCCCAGCTTCGCCAGCTTGTAAGCGCCCTTGGTGGAACCGTTGCAGCCGATGCCGTCGCAGTAGGTCACATACACTTTTTCGCGATCCAGCTGCGCCGTGCCGGCTTCATCCATCAGGCGATGCGGCAAACTGAGCGCACCGGGAATATGCCCGGCGGCGTACATCGCCTCCGCGCGGGTGTCGATCACCACCATCCCCTCCACGCCATTGCGCAGATCCTCCGCCACGTCCCAGGCATCCGCATAGCGGCTCAGTTTGGCCGCCAGGTAGGGCAGGCTCTCTTCCGGCGCCGCCGGAGGAAAAGCCAGCACTAATGATTCTTTCGACATACCACTCACTCCCGTGTATCAAGACAGATGACAATAGTGCCCCATTTTGGTCTTATGATTGATACCCATTTCCCAACTGTGATAAGACCCATTATGCGGCACTCGCTGGTCACGTTGTTTCAGCAATCGCCCCACACCGCCGGCACGCTGCGCGATCGCCTGTGCGGCGCATTGCGGCAGGCCATCCACCAAGGGGCATTGAGCGTGGGGCAACGCCTGCCTTCCAGCCGGGTGCTGGCCAGCGATCTGGGCCTCTCGCGGGTGACCGTCGAAGCGGCCTACGGTCAGTTGGAGGCGGAGGGATACCTGCAGCGCCGCGTCGGCCAGGGCACCTTTGTGGCGATTATCATCGCCAAATCACCGCCGCCGGCGACCGCTGCCGGCATACCGCGCCTTTCGCAGCGCGGCCAACAGATCGTACAAACCGGCAGCTGCCGCGATCCGCAGCAGCCACGGGCGTTTGCCGCCGGCTCGCCGGATCTGCGTGCGTTTCCGCTGGCCTTGTGGAAGCAGCTGACCGCACAGCGCCTGCGGCTACAGGGAGAAAGCCTGCTGCGCTACGGTGACCCGCAGGGCTATTTGCCGCTGCGTGAAGCGATTGCCGCCCACGTCAATCAAACGCGCGGCGTGATCTGCGATGCACGGCAGGTTATCGTGCTGACCAGTTCGCAGCAGGCGCTGCAGCTGATCGCCACGCTGCTGCTGGACAGCGGCGACAGCGTCTGGATGGAAGAACCGGGTTACACCGGGGCAAGAAACGCCTTTATCAGCGCCGGAGCCGCCCTGACGCCGGTCGCGGTGGACGGCGACGGCCTGCGCGCTGACCCCTCCTTGCCCGACCCTCGTTTGATTTATCTGACGCCCTCGCACCAATACCCAACCGGCGCAGCGCTCAGCCTGGCACGCCGGTTGGCGCTGCTGGCGCTGGCGGACAGGCAGCAGGCCTGGATCGTCGAGGACGATTACGACAGCGAGTTTCATTACGACGGCCTGCCGATACCGGCGATGCAGGGCCTGGATCGCCGTGGCCAGGTGCTGTACCTCGGCACCTTCTCCAAATCGCTGTTCCCTTCGCTGCGGTTGGCGTACCTGATCGTCCCGCCCACGCTGGTTGACGCGTTCGTCACCGCGCGCACGGTGTATGACGGCCACAGCGCGCAGCTGATGCAGGCGGTCACCGCCGAATTCATCCGCCAGGGGCACTTTGCCGCGCATATCCGCTACATGCGCCAGCTCTACCGTAGCCGGCGCGATGTGTTGCTGGCGGAAGTTCGCGAAAAACTCGGCCACTTCGCCACGCCCGCTCCCGCCGCCGGCGGCCTGCAGCTCAGCGTCTGGCTGCCGCCCGGCCAGGAGGCGGCGCTCAGCCGACAGGCGCAGCGGCTCGGCATCCTCACGCCCCGGCTGACGGCACAATACCAGACGGCGCAGGCGCAGCGCGACGGCTGGCTGCTGGGCTTTTCGGCCCTGACGCCGGGCGAGATCCGCAGCGCCGTCGAGCGGCTGGCGCAGATCGCCGTGGCTTAGCCCGGCCCCAACGGAATGCCGACCGGCTTATTGCTCGGTCAGGCGCATTTCCGCCACCAGTGGCAGGTGGTCGCTCACCGCCGGCCAATGCACGCCGTTCCAGTCGCCGCTGGCGTTCGGTACCGTCAGGCTGTCCAGATGCCAGCGCTGCGCGTTGCCGGTGAAGAGGTAATCCACCTTGATCTCGGCGTTTTCCGCCGGCCAGCTGCGGCCATCCTGCCCGTTAGGCATGATGTCGTTCCAATAGCGGCTCAATTCCAGCCAGGTCACGCTGCCCGGCACATCGTTCATGTCGCCGAACAGCAGCTTGATACCGCGCACTTCGATGGTGCGATCGTTCAGCTCCCGCACCTGATCCAGGCGCATTGTCGGGTCTTCCTTGGTATCGAGGTGGGTGTTGAACAGGGTGATCGGCGCCGGGAACTCCGGCACGTCGACCTTGACGCTGAAGGCGATGCGCTGTTCGCGCTGGCCGGACGGCAGCGGATAGATCACGGCGTCGTGCAGCGGATACCTGGAGAGAAAAGCCAGGCCATATTCACCGCCGTCGAAGTCGATCGCCCGGCCGAACACCGCCTGCATGCCGGTCAGCTTCGCCAGCTCCGCCGCCTGATCGACGCGGCCGCTGCGGGCGGTAAGCTTATCCACCTCTTGCAGCGCCACCACGTCGACGTTCATCGCGCGAATCGCCTTGGCGATGGCGGTCATGTCGCTGACCTTGCCGGCGGCGATATTGAAGCTGGCGACGCGGATCTTCGGCGCCTGTTCCAGTTCGTAGGTTTTGTTTTTCAGGCCGCCCAGCGCGCTGGCCACTTCGCGGCTGTTGGCGTTGCTGTTGGCATGTCCGGTGTCGGCAGAGGACCAGGCGCTGGGAGAGAGGCCAAGGGACAGTAAGGTGATAAGCAGAGCGTGACCGGTGTGCATGAATTCTCCTTGAGGAACAGATAAGTGTTATGCGGGCGCTTCCCGGCCCACAGCTAACATCGATTTTGCCGCAGAAACCTGCGACGATTTCCTAGTTTCACCGCTATTTTTTGTTTCTGCGCGATGCTTCGCATTCTGGTAGTTTACGCATTGCACCGTTGGACAAACAGCTGATTTCGTTTTAAAACCGGTAGATTGCCAACCGCGAGGAGTTCCGATGACCAGCCCGATTGCCGAACAGCTCACCGAACGTTTCTTCCGCTACCTGGCGGTGACCAGCCAGAGCGACGCCGCCGCAACCACCCTGCCCAGCACGCCGGGGCAGCATGAGATGGCGCAGCTGCTGGCGGAAGAGCTGCGCCGGCTCGGCCTGGCCGACGTGCAGATAGACGACCACGCCACCGTCACCGCCCGCAAGCCCGGCACCCAACCCGGCGCGCCGCGCATCGGCTTCATCACCCATATCGACACCGTGGACGTCGGCCTGTCGCCCGAAATTCGCCCGCAGCGCCTGCGCTTCACCGGCGAAGATTTATGCCTGAACGCCGAGCAAGATATCTGGCTGCGCACCGCCGAGCACCCGGAGATCCTGCCCTACCGGAACGAAGAGATCCTGTTCAGCGACGGCACCAGCGTACTGGGCGCCGACAACAAGGCGGCGGTCACCGTGGTGATGACGCTGCTGGCCAACCTGACCGCCGCCGATCGCCACGGCGATATCGTGGTGGCGTTCGTGCCGGATGAAGAGATCGGCCTGCGCGGCGCCAAGGCGCTGGATCTGCAGCGTTTCGCCGTCGATTTCGCCTATACCATCGACTGCTGCGAACTGGGTGAAGTGGTTTACGAGAATTTCAACGCGGCGGCGGCGGAGATCCGCATCGAAGGGGTAACCGCCCACCCGATGTCGGCGAAAAACGTGTTAATCAACCCGATACGCATCGCCAACGACATCATCAACCGATTCGACGTGCAGGATACCCCGGAACACACCGACGGGCGCGAGGGCTATTTCTGGTTCACGGATCTGGCCGCCAATGCCAATCAGGCGACGCTGAAGGTGTCGATTCGCGACTTCGATCGCGCCACCTTCGAGGCGCGCAAAACCCGCCTTGAGGAGACGGTGCGTCAGGTGGCGGCCAACTATCCGCGCGCCAACGTCAGCTGCAGCATCAGCGACATCTACAGCAACATCAGCAACGCCATCGGCGAAGATCGGCGCGCCATCGATCTGATCTTTGGCGCCCTTGCCGCCCACGGCATCCCGCCGAAGGTGATCCCGATGCGCGGCGGCACCGACGGCGCGGCGCTCTCGAGCCGCGGCATCCTGACGCCCAATTACTTCACCGGCGCGCATAACTTCCACTCGCGCTTCGAGTTTTTACCCATCAGCGCCTTTGTGAAATCCTACCAGGTAACCCGCAGCATTTGCCTGTTGGCCGCCCGGCAGAGCGGTAATCCGGGCTAGCTCAACAGCCAGCCTACCAGCGCGGCCCACGCCAGCAACGGCAGCGAGTAATAGTGGAAGCGCAACCAGATCTTGCGCTCCCCCGCCATGCGCAGCGCAATCAGGTTGGCGAGCGAGCCGACCGCCAACCCGAAGCCGCCGGCATTGACCGCATAGGCCAACTGCGCGCTGGAGGGCACATAGTTGAGCAGCAAAATGGTGGCCGGCACGTTGCTGACGATCTGCGACAGCCCGACGCCCAGCGCATACACCCCGCCGTCGCTCAGCCCGGCGATAGCAGCAAACGCCGGCTGAAGCGGCGGCAGGCGGGTAAACAGGCCAACATCGATAAACATGGCGGCGAACACGAAAATCAGGCTCCAGTCGATCTGCAACAGCACCCGGCGCGCCAGCAACAAAAAGCCGGCGAACACCGCCAGCAGCCCATACAGCGGCAGACCGATATCCAGGCACAGCAGGAAGATCGCATACAGCCCCACGCAGCTCAGCAACAGCGGCCGTTGATAGGGGTAGCCCTCGGTATTCGGCGTTTTCACGATGTCGCGCGCCGGGAAGCTGAACCAGGTCAACGCCAACAGGCTCAGCATCATCGCGGCGCCAAACGGCGCCATCTGGCCGATGAAGCCGAGGAAAGAAAGGCCCGAGCGGCTCCACAGCAGGATATTTTGCGGGTTGCCGATCGGCGTCAGCAGCGAACCGGCGTTCACCGCCAGCGCCTGAAAGATGATCAAACGGCCCACCGGCAGCGCCGACAGCTTTTTCAGCGTGATGGTGAGCGGAATGACGATAAACAGCGCCACGTCGTTGGTCAGAAACGACGACAGCAGCGCGGCGGAAAACACCAGGAACAGCGCCAGCCGCCGTTCGCTATGCAGCCGGTTGATAATCTTACGGCCAACGAAGTCGAAGTAGCCGCTGACCTCGACGCCTTTGGTCAGCAGCATCAGCCCCAACAGAGTAATGAGGGTGCGGCCGTCGATGAACCCGCCCAGCGCCGCCAGCGGCTGCGGATGAAAGGCGAACATCGCTGCGCCGGCCAGCAACAGCGCATGCAGGAAACGGTCTTTGACAAAGGGATGGATAAGCCGGGAAATGGCGGTTGCACTCATGGTGGCAGCTTGAAACCTCAGCGAAAAGCATGAGCGAGACGTTAGCTCAGGCGCAGCCGCAACGCCAGCAAAATGCTATTTTACCTTTATCCGCTTTCCATTTGCCGCGCTTTACTTTATTTGTAGCGGCTTTCTCGTTTTCAAAGGACATGTTATGGCTTCCCTGTTCGCCAAAGGGGCGTTGCTCAGCGCCTTATGCGCCCTGCTCGCCGCCTGCGACGATGCCTCCTCCCGCCCGCAAATCGCTATCGACGGCAAGACCATGGGCACCTTCTACAGCGTTAAAGTCAGCGGTGACGTCGCGATCGGCAAGCAAGAACTGCAGCGGCAGATCGACGCGGTGCTCGAACGGGCCAACGACGATATCTCCACCTACCGCGCCGACTCGGTGCTGTCGCAATTTAACCGTAGCGCCAGCCTCGAACCGCAGCCGATCCCGCGCGGCATGGCGGACATCGTGCTGATGGCCCAGCGCATCGGCCGCGATACTGGCGGCGCCATGGACATCACCGTTGGCCCACTGGTGAACCTGTGGGGATTCGGCCCCGACAAGCATCCGGTCAAGGTGCCGGAACAGGCGCAGATCGACGCGGCGAAGCAGCGCATCGGCCTGCAGCACCTGAAGCTTATCAGCGACAATCGCGGGGAGTGGCTGCAAAAAGATCTGCCGGACATGTACGTCGATCTCTCGACGCTGGGCGAAGGCTACGGTGCCGATGAACTGGTGCGCCTGATGAACCGCAACGGCATTACCAACTACCTGGTATCGGTCGGCGGCGCGGTCTCTTCACGCGGCGTCAACGGCCAGGGCAAACCCTGGCGGGTGGCAATCCAAAAGCCAACCGACCGTGAAAACGCGGTGCAGGCGCTGGTGGATCTGCACGGTTACGGCATCAGCACCGCCGGCAGCTACCGCAACTACTTTGAACAAAACGGCCAGCGCTACTCTCATGTCATCGATCCGACCACCGGCAGGCCGATCAACCACCGGCTGGTTTCCGCCACGGTGATCGCCCCCACCGCGCTCGAGGCCGACGGCTGGGATACCGGCCTGATGGTGCTGGGCACGGAGAAAGCGTTGAAACTTGCCGAAGAGAAAGGGCTGGCGGTCTACCTGATCAGCAAAACCGACGACGGCTTTAGCGCCGTGATGACGCCGCAGTTCAAGGCGTTTTTGGTGCAGTGAAATAAAAAAGCCCGGCACGCAATGGCCGGGCTGGTTGCATGCGCCCGCAGGCGCCGCGCCGATCACTTGGTCAGCGCGATGATGCCGAGGGTCAGACCGGCCACTGCCGCCGCGCCGCCGGCGATCGCGCCCGCGGTTTCCCAGTTATCCTGAGTGGTGCCCTTCATGCAGGTGTTGGTGTGCACCAGACGCCCCTGGTCATCGTAGACCGGAACGCAGGGAGAATCAGTGGCGCATCCGGCCAACACGGCCGACAGTAACCCAACCGCAATTAACTTTTTCATACTTCTTGCCTCAATGTTCGATCACTTTAGAAAGCCACGCCGAGCGATAATCACGCTACCTGGCTATTGTATGCCCAACGCGTGTAATGGCGAGGTAATGATGTGTCAGGGGATGTGATTTGGGAAAACTCCGAGCGCTCGCCCGGCGGGCTTTGAACGGTAAAAAGCCCGCGAAAACGCGGGCTTGATGGCGAGATGAAGCTCAGGCGGAATTATTTCGCCAGTTTGCGCATCACCAGGGTGGCGTTGGTGCCGCCGAAGCCGAAGCTGTTGGACATCACCGTGGTCAGCTCGCGCTGAGTCGGCTGAGTCACGATGTTCATGCCGGCCGCCTGCTCATCCAGGGTTTCGATGTTGATGCTCGGCGCGATAAAGCCGTGCTCCAGCATCAGCAGGCTGTAGATCGCTTCCTGCACGCCTGCGGCGCCCAGCGAGTGACCGGTCATCGCCTTGGTGGAGGAGATAGCCGGGGTATTGTCGCCGAACACTTCGCGAATCGCGCCCAGCTCTTTCACGTCGCCTACCGGCGTGGAGGTGCCGTGCACGTTGATGTAGTCGATAGGCGCATCCAGATCCTGCATCGCCATCTTCATGCAGCGTACTGCGCCTTCGCCCGATGGCGCAACCATGTCGGCGCCGTCGGACGTTGCGCCGTAGCCAACGATTTCTGCATAGATGTGCGCACCGCGCGCCAGCGCGTGCTCCAGTTCTTCAACCACGACCATACCGCCGCCGCCGGCAATGACGAAACCGTCACGATCGGCGTCGTAGGTGCGGGAGGCTTTTTCCGGCGTGTCGTTGTACTTGGTGGACAGCGCGCCCATCGCGTCGAACTCGCAGGCCATTTCCCAGCACAGCTCTTCGCCGCCGCCGGCGAACACGATGTCCTGTTTGCCCAGCTGGATTTGCTCAACCGCGTTACCGATGCAGTGTGCAGAGGTCGCGCAAGCGGAGCTGATGGAGTAGTTTACGCCGTGGATTTTGAACGGCGTCGCCAGGCAGGCGGAAACGCCGGAAGCCATGGCTTTGGTGACCACGTACGGGCCAACCGCTTTCAGGCCGCGCGGGCTGCGCATCGCATCGGCGCCGAACACCTGGAAGCGCGGAGAACCGCCGCCGGAACCGGCGATCAGGCCCACGCGCGGGTTGTTTTGATACTCTTCTTCCTTCAGGCCGGAAGAAGCGATCGCTTCTTGCATCGCCAGGAAGGCATAGATGGAAGCATCGCTCATGAAACGCACCGCCTTGCGGTCGATCAGGCCGGTCGTGTCGAGCTTAACTTGCCCCCATACGTGACTACGCATGCCGGAATCTTTCAGTTCCTGGGAGAAAGTGATCCCAGAACGTCCTTCCTGCAGGCTCGCCAGGACCTCCTGCTGGTTATTACCAATGCTGGAGACAACTCCCAGGCCAGTAATCACTGCACGTTTCATTCAATACCTCTTCCACTATTTACCTACGGGATTTTGCATCGCACTTTAGCGTACAGATGTAAGCCGAACAAGTCCGATCAGCGTTTTTCAGCTTTATTGTTGTCCAGTTTGCGCCAGGGCGCCAGCGCCGTTAGAATTCGCGGCATCCCTTGAATTTCGAGCTATTGACCGTGAACCACGCCCCCATCCAAACCGCAACGCTAACCTGGAACGAACAGGGTACACCTGTTTCGAAACAGTTTGATGACGTCTATTTTTCCAATCAGGATGGGCTGGAAGAAACCCGCTATGTCTTCCTGCACGGCAACCGGCTGCCGCAGCGTTTCGCCACTCACCCGCGCCCGCTGTTGGTGGTGGCGGAAACCGGATTCGGCACCGGGCTCAATTTCCTGACCCTGTGGCAGGCCTTCGCGGGCTTCCGCCAGGCCGAGCCGGACGCCGCGCTGCAACGCCTGCACTTTATCAGCTTTGAAAAATTCCCCCTGCAGCAGGCCGATCTGGCGGCGGCGCATGCGCGCTGGCCGGAGCTGGCTCCCTATGCCGACGAGCTGCGCGCCCAATGGCCGCTGCCGCTGCCGGGCTGCCATCGCCTGCTGTTGGCCGAAGGCCGCATTACGCTCGATCTGTGGTTCGGCGACGTCAACGAACTGCTGCCTCAGTTCGACGCCAGCATGAATAACCAGGTCGACGCCTGGTTCCTCGACGGCTTCGCACCGGCCAAAAATCCCGACATGTGGACCGAGCAACTGTTCGCCGCCATGGCGCGTTTCGCCCGGCCGGAAGGCAGCTTCGCCACCTTTACCGCCGCCGGCTTCGTGCGCCGCGGCTTGCAGCAGGCCGGTTTTCAGGTCAACCGTTGCAAAGGCTTCGGCCAAAAACGTGAGATGCTCGCCGGCGGTCTGCCGGCCGATACGCAGCCTACACCCCACCCGGCACCCTGGTATCGGCGTCCGACGGCGGACAACACCGCCGACATCGCCCTGATCGGCGGCGGCGTCGCCAGCGCGCTCACCGCGTTGGCCTTATTGCGGCGCGGCGCCAGCGTCACGCTGTACTGCGCCGACGAGCAGGCGGCCGAGGGCGCTTCCGGCAACCGTCAGGGGGCGATTTATCCTCTGTTGAACGGCAGCGGCGACGCGCTGGAGAGTTTCTTCAGCGCCGCGTTTCCCTTCGCCCGTCGTCAATACGACACCCTCTTGCAACAAGGCGTCACCTTTGATCACCAGTGGTGCGGCGTCAGCCAGCTGGCCTACGACGAAAAGAGTGGGGCCAAGATCGCCAATATGCTGAAAACCGGCTGGCCGCCGGCGCTGGCGATGGCGGCCGACCGCGAGACGCTCAGCGAACTGTGCGGCGTCGATACCGGCTTTGGCGGCATCACCTACCCGCAGGGCGGCTGGCTCTGCCCGGCCGAGCTGACGCGCGGTGCTATCGCGCTGGCGCAGCGGCAGGGTCTGGTCTGCCGCTACCGGCACGATGCGCAGGCGCTGGCGCGTGAAGAAAATGGCTGGCGCATCGACTTCGCCCACGGCGAAAGCCACCGCCATGCGACGGTGATCCTGGCCAACGGACACCGGTTGGCCGAGCTGGCGCCGACGCAAGCCCTGCCGCTGTACTCGGTGCGCGGGCAGGTGTCGCACATCCCAAGCTCGCCGGCCCTCGGTCAGTTGAAACAGGTCTTGTGCTACGACGGCTACCTGACGCCGGTCAATGCCAACAACGGCCAACACTGCATCGGTGCCAGCTACCAGCGTGGCGACACCGCCACCGACTACCGCGAGCAGGAGCAACAGGAAAACCGCGAGCGCCTGCTGCGCTGCCTGCCTGAGCAGGCCTGGCCGCAGCAGGTGGACGTCAGCGCTCATCAGGCGCGCTGCGGCGTGCGCAGCGCCACCCGCGATCATTTGCCGATGGTCGGCGCGCTGCCGGACTATCAGGCCACGGTGACGCAGTATCAGGATTTGCAGCGGCAGAACCAGCGCGGCGAAACCGTCGCCGATGCGCCGGTCTATCCCGGCCTGTTTGCTATCGGCGGGTTGGGATCGCGCGGGCTGTGCTCGGCGCCGCTCGCAGCGGAAATTCTGGCGGCGCAGCTGTTCGGCGAACCGTTACCGGGCGATGCGCGTCTGCTGGCGGCGTTGAATCCGAATCGGATGTGGGTACGAAAGCTGCTGAAAGGGCGTGCGGTTTAATTCATGAATGAGGGGCGCGGTGATGCGCCCCGGCATGGCGGTCAGGCGGCAGGCGTGGCGGCCTGATAGAGGTTTTCCCACATGCCGCGTACCAGGATCTGATCCGGCGGCGAGAGTTCCCCGGCGGCGATCGCCTTGTGCAGGCTCTCTTCCACCCGCGCCTTCAGCGCTTCGGCAGTGTGCTCACCCTGCTCTTCCGCTTCGGCCACCGCCAGCGTCAGATGACCGCGCAGGTAGCCACCGGCAAACAGTTCATCATCGCTGGCGTGCTCTACCATGTCATCAATCAGCGCCAAAATGCGCGCTTCGAATTCTGCGATCATCAAATTTCCTCATTAAATAGCGGGCTGTGGCGTCAGTTGAGATCTTCCGGGTACGGAAAATGCTCGGCCGCCAACGGTGGCGTATTGTAGAACGATTGCAACGCCTGAATAAAGCGTGCAGGCCGTGTGGGTATTCCCTGCTCCAGCAGCGCCAATACCCGGGCGCGCACCTTGCGTTGGAACGCGATGCGATCCGGCTCGCAGTCGCCGTTCAGGTTGTCGCAGCTGACGTTGAACGGGAAACCGGCCGCCACGCAGAACATCCATTCCAGCGCCTGCGGTTTGATCTCTACCGCTTCGAATTCACTCTGGGTTTGCGCGTCGCGCCCGTCCGGGCAATACCAGTAACCGAAGTCCACCAGCTGGCGGCGCGCTTCGCCGGCGATGCACCAGTGCGAGATTTCGTGCAGGCCGCTGGCGTAGAAGCCATGGGCGAACACGATGCGGTGATACGGCAGTTCGTCGTCGGCCGGCAGGTAGATAGGCTCGTCGTCGCCCTTCACCAGGCGGGTGTTGTAATCATCGCTGAAGCACTGATTGAAGATCTCGATCAGCTGTTCATAGTGATAGCGGGTCTGCATGTCTGACATAAAAACTCTATAACCACAAAAATAAAGAGGCCATTATACCCGATAAGACAGGGCGCGTAAGCAACGCCCCCTCTTCATCTTTAACCGTGCACCAAGGCGGTCAACCACTGCTGAATTTCCGCGCCGTGATTGTCGTACAGCAGCTTGAGGCTCATCACCAGTGAGACGATCACGATCATCGGCCGAATCAGCTTCTGCCCGCGGGTCAGCACCATGTGCGCCCCCAGACGCGCCCCCAGCACCTGCCCCACCAGCATCACCAAACCGATGCTCCACACCACCTTGCCGCCGATGATGAACAGCGCCAACCCGCCGACGTTGGAGGTGAAGTTCAGCACCTTGGCATGCGCCGTGGACTTGGCGAGGTTAAAACCGCACAGCGTCACATAGGCCAACGCGTAGAAAGACCCGGCGCCGGGGCCGAAGAAACCGTCGTAAAACCCGACGCAGCCACCGGCCACCAGCCCAAACGGCAAGGCGCCGAGGCGGCGTTGACGATCTTCCTCACCCAGCCGCGGCATCAGTAAGAAGTAGAGGCCGATGCCGATCACCAGCAGCGGCAACATCTGCCGCAGCAAATCGGCGCGCATATGCTGCACCAGAATGGCGCCGGCGATCGAACCGATCAGCGTCAGAAATATCGTCAGCTTTTGGTCATTGAGGTTCACCGCGCGCCGACGAATAAAGTACAGGCTGGCGGAGAAGGAGCCGCCGACCGACTGCAGCTTGTTGGTGGCCAGCGCCTGCGCCGGGGGAACCCCCACCGCCAGCAGGGCCGGTACCGTCAGCAACCCACCGCCGCCGGCGATGGAGTCGATAAACCCCGCCAGCAGCGCTACCGCAAACAACACCCCGAGCATCTCGGGGCCAATGACAAACCAGTCCATGTGTTATTCCGCTGAGAAATGGTGATCCAGCAATGCCTGACAGGTCGGCGGTAACGGCGGCGGCACGGATTTGCCCGGCTTGGCGTTAGGCTGATGCGGCACGAACCAGCTCGCCAGTTCGGCCCCGCAGCCGTCACCCGGCGGCGGCGTATCCTGCTCCTGGCACTCCAGGCTGCCGGCTGGGCAGCGCAGGCGCACGTGCATGTGCGCACGATGGCCGAACCACGGGCGCACCTTGTGCAACCAGGCGCGATCGGCGCCGGCATCCAGGCACAGGCGCTGCTTGATCGCCGGGTTGACGAAGATGCGCGTCACCTCCGCGTCCTGCGCCGCCAGCTTGATCAGCGACTCAATTTGCGGCTGCCATTGGCTGGCCACCACCTGTTTGCCGTCCCCTGATACCAGGTCGATCGGCTGTGGTTTCAGCAATTGCTGCGCGCTCCAGCGTTGGCGCGGCAGCTGCAGCCAGATGTCGACGTCGAGCCCCGACTGGTGGCTGGCGTGGCCGCTGCTGAAGCGGCCGCCGGCCGGCATCGCCATATCGCCGATCAGCACCGTGCCCAGCGCTTTCTGGTTCGCCTGGCTGCTGAGGCGCTGAATAAACGCCAGCAGATCCGGGTGGCCGAAATAGCGGCGCTGGTCGGTACGCATCACCTGGTAGTTCGGTGAGTTCAGCGGCAACGGCTGCGCGCCGATGATGCAGCCGTTGGCGAAACCGCCCACCGCCTGCGGCGCGCCGGCCACCGGGTGATCGATTTTCTGCCACGGCGTCAGCGCCATGGCGGAGGCGGAGGCCGTCAGGGCCACCAGGCCCAACATCCAGTTTTTCATGGCGTTTACCAGCGCGGCACGTCGGAAACCACATCACCGTTTTGCGCACGCTGGCGCAGCAGGTGATCCATCAGCACGATCGCCATCATCGCTTCGGCGATCGGCACGGCGCGGATGCCCACGCACGGATCGTGGCGGCCGCGGGTGACCATTTCCACCGCTTCGCCCTGGCGATTGATGGTGCGGCCCGGCACCATGATGCTGGAGGTCGGCTTCAGCGCCAGATGCGCCACCATCGGTTGGCCGCTGCTGATGCCGCCGAGAATGCCGCCGGCATGGTTGCTCTGGAAGCCTTCCGGGGTGATTTCATCGCGGTTTTCGCTGCCGCGTTTGGTCACCACGGCGAATCCGTCGCCGATCTCCACGCCTTTCACCGCGTTGATGCTCATCAGCGCGTGCGCCAGATCGGCGTCGAGGCGATCAAACACCGGCTCGCCCAGGCCAACCGGCACGTTTTCTGCGATCACGCTGACCTTGGCGCCGATGGAGTCACCCTCTTTTTTCAGCGCGCGCATCAGTTCGTCCAGCGCTTCCAGCTTGTCCGGATCCGGGCAGAAGAACGGGTTCTGCTCGACCTGATCCCAGTCTTTCAGCTCGCAGGTCACGTCGCCGATCTGCGCCAGATAGCCGCGTACCTGCACGCCGAACTTCTGCTGCAGGTATTTCTTGGCGATGGCGCCCGCCGCAACGCGCATGGCGGTTTCGCGCGCCGAAGAACGGCCGCCGCCGCGATAGTCGCGCAGGCCGTATTTCTGTTCGTAGGTGTAGTCGGCATGCCCGGGACGGAACACGTCTTTGATGGCGCTGTAGTCTTGCGAGCGCTGATCGGTGTTCTCAATGATCAAACCGATGCTGGTGCCGGTGGTCACGCCTTCGAATACGCCGGAGAGAATGCGCACCTGATCCGGTTCGCGGCGCTGGGTGGTGTAACGCGAGGTGCCCGGACGACGGCGGTCCAGATCGTGTTGCAAATCGGCTTCGGTGAGCGGAATGCCGGGCGGCACGCCGTCGACGATACAACCCAGCGCCACCCCGTGAGATTCACCGAAGGTGGTGACGCGGAAAATCTGCCCAATACTGTTTCCTGCCATCACGGCTCCTTACCGTTAGTCTTTTATCGTTATGAGGCCCGCCGTGCGGGCCCTGGAAATGCGGTTTAGCTGCGGTAGAGGCTGAAGTGTTCCTTGCAATCCACCAGCTGCTGTTTGGTCAGCATGAACACGCCGTCGCCGCCGTTTTCGAACTCCAGCCAGGTGAACGGAATGTCCGGATATTGATCCATCAGGTGTACCATGCTGTTACCCACTTCACAAATCAGCACGCCGTCGTCGGTCAGGTAGTCCGGCGCGCAGGCCAGGATGCGGCGCACCAGCTTCAGGCCGTCGCTGCCCGCCGCCAGGCCCAGCTCCGGCTCAAAGCGGAACTCCTGCGGCAGATCGGACATGTCTTCCGCATCGACGTACGGCGGGTTGGTGACGATCAGATCGTACTGGATCGCGGGAACGTCGCGGAACAGATCGGAACGGATCGGGATCACCTGATGTTCGACGCCGTGCGCCTGAATGTTGCGCTCGGTCACCGCCAGCACCTCGCTGGAGATGTCCACCGCGTCCACTTCCGCCTCCGGGAAAGCGTAGCCGCAGGCGATGGCGATACAGCCGCTGCCGGTGCACATGTCGAGAATATGGCGTGGCGGGTGTGGGATCAGCGCGCTGAAGCGATCGTTGATCAGCTCGCCGATCGGCGAACGCGGCACCAGTACGCGCTCGTCGACGTAGAATTCCATGCCGCAGAACCAGGCCTTGTTGGTCAGGTAGGCAACCGGGATGCGCTCGTTGACGCGGCGGATCACGCGCTCAACGATGCGATGGCGCTCGCTGGAGGTCAGACGGGCGGTGTGCATGTCCTCCGGAATATCCAACGGCAGGAACAAGCTTGGCAGCACCAATTGCACCGCTTCGTCCCACGGATTATCGGTTCCGTGACCATAGTAGATATTGGCGGCGTTGAAACGGCTTACCGTCCAGCGCAGCATATCTTGAATGGTGTGCAGTTCGTTCACTGCTTCGTCGACGAAAATTTTGTCCAATTTGCCCTCCGGCAGGCGCTGTGTTTCATGATTTAGCCGCATAGTTTGCCATGAAGCCCGCGACAAATCACGCTTGCCCCTCGCGCTTTTCATTCTGGCCCGAGTTTTGCGTCGACAGCGCTCGTTCACAAGGTAAACTAGCGAAATAAACGATTTCCGGTGAATGAAGCATGAAGAACAAGCCCCCTCTGAGCAAAGACGAACAACAGCTCTTCAGAGAGTCGGTGGCGGGCGCGAAAAAGCTGCGCCAGGACACCATCGTCCACCGCCCGCCGAAACCCAAGGTCAAACAGATTACCCCGCAGCGGCTGCTGCAGGAGCAGGTCGATGCCAGCTATTATTTTTCAGATGAATACCAGCCGCAGCTGGAAGAAGAGGGCCCGACGCGCTACGTGCGCCCCGGCAGCAGCCCGTATGAGCTGAAGAAGCTGCGACGCGGCGATTATTCGCCGGAGCTGTTTCTCGATTTGCACGGCCTGACCCAGCTGCAGGCCAAGCAGGAGCTGGGGGCGCTGATCGCCGCCTGCAAACGTGAACACGTGCACTGCGCCTGCGTGATGCACGGGCACGGCAAACACATTCTCAAACAGCAAACGCCGCTGTGGCTGGCGCAGCATCCCGACGTGCTGGCGTTCCACCAGGCGCCGAAGGAATGGGGCGGCAACGCCGCCATCCTGCTGTTGGTGGAGCTGGCCGAGTAGACCCGCAGAAACGACTCAGGGCGATGTCAGACATCGCCCTGAGTTTATTCTGCACCGCATCCGCAGCTCACACTTTGGCCATCACCTGCGACGGGCTGACCTGCCATTCAAACTTGCCGTAACTGCCGTCCGCCGGCAGATCGACGTTGGCAATCGCCGAGGTCGCAAACATCGGCGGGCACTCGCCCGGGCACAGTTCGGCCACCAGATAGCCCACCAGAGGCAGGTGCGACACGATCAGCACCGAGCTCACCCCCTGCATCGCCAGCGCCTGCAGATAGCTGCCGACCTGTTCGGCGTTGCCGCCCGGCGTCAGCTCGGGCAGCACTTCTTCGCCCTCCGGCAGCGTCAAGGCTTCACGCACCGTCGCCAGCGTCTGTTCGGCCCGCAGATAGGGGCTGACCAGCACGCGTTCAATATCCACAGACTTGGTGTTCAACCAGGCCGCCATCTGACGGGACTCGTCGCGGCCGCATAGGGTAAGGGGCCTTACCGCATCGCTGGCTGCCTCGAGCGCCGCCTCTCCGTGACGCATAATCAAAACTTGCATATTGCACCGCTGTTGTTGACAAAGTAACGCTATACAGAAACGCCGTGCGTGCTGTACCGCCGAGTTTTACAACCCAAAGCCAAAGCTTTAAAACGATAACGCGCCGTCTCTTTATGGCGGCCGGGCATTTTGCCTGAAAGTTTGCGTAAAGAAAACGCTGTTTTTTACAGCAATCCTCTCCGGGCAAACCTCGATTGCTCACAGAACAAGCAATTCAACGGGTTAAATTTTAACCTTGCCGCCATGAAATTTATTGATGGCGGTCAAGCTAACTTACCGCTGCCTGCGCCTTGCTGTACAGCCTCACCGGCTGACGCTGTTGCAAGGAGTGATGGCGATCACAACGCGGCCCTGTTGCAACTATAGTGCAAATCGGGCCGCCCTGCGTTCAGCTCCCCAGCGGGTAAAAGCGCTCGCCCTGCTGCGCCATGCGCTGCAGGCGTTCGCACGGGGCGAAGTGCTCGCCGTGCTGCTGACGCAGGTAGTCCAGCGTCTTCACCACTTTCTCGGCGCCGAGTTCGTCCATATAGCGGAACGGGCCGCCGAGGAACGGCGGGAAGCCGATGCCAAACACTGCGCCGATGTCGCCGTCGCGCGCGCTGCGGATCACGCCTTCGTCCAGGCAGCGCGCCGCTTCGTTCAGCATCATCATCACGCAGCGTTGAGCGACGGTCGCCGGCAGCATGTGCGCCTTCGGCGTGACGCCGAGCAGCGTATACAATGAGGTATCCGCACGTTTGCGCCGCTGCCGCTGCTGCCCTTCGCTCGGGTAGAGATAGAAGCCGCGGCCGTTCTTGCGCCCTTTGCGCCCGTCTTTCAGCACCGCATCGAACGCAGCCGGCGCGGCGAAGCGCGGCCCCAGCGCCTCGACCAGTACCGGGATGATCTTGGTACCGACGTCGATGCCCACTTCATCCAGCAGGGTGATGGGGCCGACCGGGAAACCGAAGTCCACCAGCGCCTTGTCCAGCGACTCCATCGGCTCGCCTTCCAGCAGGCAGCGCGCCGCTTCGTTGATGTACGGCGCCAGGATGCGGTTGACGTAAAAACCGGCGCTGTCGCCCACCACGATGGCGGTCTTGCCCTGCTTGTGCGCCAGCGCCACGGTAGTGGCGATGGTCTCTTCGCTGGTGCCGGCGTGCGGGATCACTTCCACCAGCGGCATCTTGTCCACCGGGCTGAAGTAGTGCAGGCCGATCACCTGCTGCGGCCGCTGGGCTTTTTCGGCGATGCGGCCGATAGGCAGCGAGGAGGTATTGGAGGCGAACACGGTATGCGGCGCGCAGTTTGCTTCGACCTCGGCCACCATCTGCTGCTTCAGCGCCAAATCTTCAAACACCGCCTCGACCACGACATCCACCTGTTCAAAGCCGGTGTAATCGGTAGAGCCGGAGATCAGCATCATCTGTTTTTGCCGCTCGGCCGGGCGCATGCGCTTGCTGCGCACCCGCTTGCCGAGCACGTCCCAGCTGTATTTCAGCGCGTGATTGATGCCGGTTTCATTGATGTCTTTGATGCGAACCGGCAAACCGCCACGGGTGGCGGTGACGCAGGCGATGCCGCCGCCCATCAGACCGCCGCCGAGAATGCCGACGCGGTGCAGGGCGCGCGGCTGAGCATTGCCGCCCCGCTCTTTTTTCAGCGCGGTGGAGGCGAAGAACAGGCTGCGCAGCGCCGCCGACTGCGGCGTCATCGCCAGTTCGCCGAAGGCGCGCGCTTCGGCCTCATAACCGCTGGCGCTGCCGTGATCCAGCCCGGTGCGCACCACCTGAATGATGCGCTCCGCCGCCGGGTAGTTGCCGTGGGTTTTCGCCAACGTTTTCTTGCGCACGATGCTGAACAGCAGATTTCTGCCCAGCGGGCCGTTGAGCAGGCGATCCTGCCACGGCAGCTCGCGCTGATGTTTCCAGCCCTGTTTCACCCGCTCGATAGCGGTCTGCAACAGAATCGACTGCGGCACGGCGTCGTCCACCAACCCCATGCGCAGCGCCTGGCGGGCACGAATGTGCTTGCCGGTCAAGATCATGTCCAGCGCCTTGGCGGCACCGACCAGGCGCGGCAGGCGCTGCGTACCGCCGGAGCCCGGCAGCAGGCCCAGCTGCACTTCCGGCAGCCCAAGCGCGGTCTTGTCATCGAGCGAACAGACGCGGCCGTGGCAGGCCAGCGCCAGTTCCAGCCCACCGCCCAGGCAGGCACCGTGAATGGCCGCCACCACCGGCACCGGGAACGCGGCGATCTGCGCCAGCGTGCTCTGCCCTTTCTTGGCCAGCGTTTCCGCCTCTTTGGCGCTGGTGCAGGCGGCAATCATGGTGATGTCGGCGCCGGCGATAAACGAGTCCGGCTTGCCGGAAACGATCACCAACCCTTCCAGCGCGGTATGCTGTTGCGCCCGGATCAGCACGTCGTTCACCTGTTCGACGAACTCGGCCTTGAGCGTGTTCACCTTGTCGCCCGGCACGTCGATGGCGATCACGCCGATGTTGTCGGGGCGAATCGTCAGCTGAAAGGCCGACGGTTTGGCGCGCTGTTCATGCAATGCGTTTTCAAAGCTCATCATTCCACCTCCACGATCATCGCGGCCCCTAACCCGCCAGCGGCGCAGGCGGTGGTCAGGCCCAGCCCGCCGCCGCGGCGTTTCAGCTCATGCAGCGTCTGGGTGATCATACGCGCGCCGGTGGCGGCGAACGGGTGGCCATAGGCGATGGAACCGCCCAGGACGTTGAATTTGTCCATGTCCACCTCGCCGATCGCCTGGCTGCGGCCAAGCTTCTCGCGGGCGAACTCTTCGCTGGCGAACATCTTCAGGTTAGCCAGCGTTTGCGCGGCGAAGGCTTCATGCATGTCGATGAGCGTCAGATCGGCCAGGCCGATACCGGCGCGATCCAGCGCCAGCGGCGTGGCGTAGGAAGGCCCCAGCAGCATGTCTTCCCACACGTCGATGGCGGCGAAGGCGAAGCTGCGCAAATAGCCCAGCGGCTGCAGCCCCAGCTCTTTGGCGCGCGACTCGCTCATCATCAACACCGCCGCCGCGCCGTCAGTCAACGGTGTGCTGTTGGCCGCGGTGACGCTGCCGTGCTTGCGATCGAACGCCGGTTTCAGCTTGGCGTAGGAAGCCAGGCTGGAGTCTTTACGGATGTTGTTGTCTTCAGAAAGCTGCGCGCGGTAAGGCGGCACATAGGCGGTCATCACCTCGTCGCGCAGCCACCCCTGCTGCCAGGCCTTGGCCGCCAGCTCGTGTGAACGGTGCGCCAGCGCATCCTGCGCCTCGCGGGTGATGCCGTGGCTCTTCGCCATCTGCTCGGCGGTATCGCCCATGCGCAGCCCGGTGGAATACTCCGCCACCGCCGGCGGCACCGGCATCAGATCGCGGAATTTCAGCCGGCTGAACAGTTTGAGACGCTGCGACAGCGTACGCGCCTTGTTGACGTCCACCAGCGTGCGCGCCAGCGCCTTGCTGACGCCAATCGGCAAGACGGAAGAAGAGTCCGCCCCGCCGGCGATGCCGACGCTGATGCTGCCGGCCATGATGCTCTCCGCCACGTTGGCGATCGCCTGGAAGCTGGTGGCACAGGCGCGCGACACGCTGTAGGCGTCGGTATGGACGCTCATGCCGGTGCCGAGCACGATTTCACGCGCGATGTTCGGCGCCTCGGGCATTTGCACCACCTGGCCGAACACCAGCTGTTCGATAAGCTGCGGATCGATACCGCTGCGCGCCAACAGCTCGCTCACCGCCGTTTTCCCTAAATCCACCGCCGGAATGCCGTGATAGGCAGTCGCCTGTTTGGCAAAGGGGGTACGTAGTCCATTCACAATCGCAATGCGGTCACCATGACGGGTCACCAACGGCAGTGCCTTACTCATAAATGCTCCTGAAGAAAATAACGTCAGCGCAATGGGCAGAAAGAGGTCTGACCTGATGAGGTCATTGTTAACCAAACGGTTACATTTGGCAAACCGGCAGAGATCAAAACTGCGAGCAGGCGCACTTTCTATCGGGGGGCGATGTAGGGAAGGCAATCCCCGACGCGCGGCAGGCGGCGCCGGGGGTAAAGCGGGGATTAACGCAGGCCGAGCTGGAAGATCAGGGTTTCCGCCTGGCAGGCGAAGGTGAAATCGGCCTCCAACTGCACGCCGCCGTCAACCGGTTTAATGCTACTGCTGATGTCACAAGGGTCGGATTCTACCGCGCGCGCCTTTTCGCTCAGGGCGGCCAGCATGGCTTCCGCATCTTGTTGATTGCTGAACACCTGGCTGTAGGACGCGGTGCAATCGGTGTTATCCATCACGGTGCCGACATCCACGCAGCAACACGCGGCGGTTTCCTGGGCGCTGCATTTATTAATTGCATCTGACATGATTGGTTCTCCTCAAGGGCCTCGGTTATCAGCCCAAATTGCCGTTTTACTCACCGGCACAAAGCCACAAAATTCTGCAGGTATTTTACGCTTCCGCGCCGGCAATCACTAGCACTTACTTTTACTGGGTGTTTTAAGTGATGGAAATCACAAATAAAAATGAGCGCCTGCTAAGGAATGGTAAGAATTTTGTTATTTACCGCTGGCTTTTTGTTAAGCAGATCTCTTTTTTGATATCAGGTTGGAAATATTTCAAAAACAAACTTGCAACATTTTCACAGGTCAGACCTATACTTCAGCCACTGGTCTGATTTGTCTGAATGATAACGGACCCTACAATCCCGCGCTCCTTGTTACCTTGCGTAACATAGTTTAAATAATAAACACATAATGAGGTTTTGGTCATGAGCCAGAAAAACCTATTGACTAAATCAGCTCTCGCAGCTGCAGTGGCAATTATTTCTTCAAACGTGTCTGCCGCAGGATTCCAGCTGAATGAGTTCTCATCAGCTGGTTTAGGACGTTCGTATTCTGGCGAAGGCGCCATGGCGGATACGGCGGCCTCCGCGAGCCGCAACCCGGCGTTGCTGATGATGTATACCCGTCCGGAACTCTCTTTCGGCGCAGTCTTCATCGATCCGGACGTCGATATCAGTGGCCAATCCCCTTCCGGCGCCAGCCTGGATGCGAAAAACATCGCGCCGACCGCCTGGGTGCCGAACCTGCATTATGTTCACCCGATTAACGATCAATTCGCCGTAGGCGGCTCGGTCACCAGCAACTTTGGTTTGGCGACCGAATACAACAACGGTTATGCGGCGGGTTCCATGGGCGGCAAAACCGATCTGGAAACCCTGAACCTGAATCTGAGCGGCGCTTATCGCCTGAACAAAAACTTCAGCTTCGGTCTGGGTTTTGACGCCGTCTACGCCAAGGCTAAACTCGAACGTTATGCCGGCGACCTGCCAAAATTGATCGCCGGTTCAGGCAAATTGCCGCCACAGTTGGCCGGCCCGGTTTCGCAGATCCCGGCAGATACTCAAATTTCTCACCTGAAAGGCGACGAATGGGGCTTCGGCTGGAACGCCGGTATTCTGTACGAAGTGGATGAAAACAACCGTTACGGCTTCACCTATCGCTCAGAAGTGAAAATCGACTTCGACGGCGATTACAAAAGCAGTCTGCCTTCAGCCTTCAACCCGCTGCTGGCCTCTCAAGGTCTTCCGTGGGGTACCAACGGCACCACCATTCCGGGTTCTCTGAGCCTGCATCTGCCGGAAATGTGGGAGCTGTCCGGTTACAACAAAGTAGCGCCGCAGTGGGCTATCCACTATAGCCTGGCCTACACCAGCTGGAGCCAGTTCCAGGAGCTGAAAGCCACCGGCAACAACGGCCAGACCCTGTTCCAGAAGCATGAAGGCTTCAAAGACGCTTACCGCATCGCGCTGGGCACCACCTACTTCTACGACGACAACTGGACCTTCCGTACCGGTATCGCTTTCGATGACAGCCCGGTGCCCGCCCAAAACCGTTCGATCTCCATTCCGGATCAGGACCGTTTCTGGCTGAGTGCCGGTACCACCTATGCGTTCAACAAAGATGCGTCGGTCGACGTCGGCGTGTCCTACATGCACGGCCAAAAAGTCACCATCAACGAAGGCCCTTACACCTTCACTTCCGAAGGCAAGGCCTGGCTGTACGGCGCCAACTTCAACTACCGCTTCTAATCTCGCTTGAGAAAGAAGCCAAAGCGCCCCTCGGGGCGCTTTTTTTTGCCCGCCGCTTGCCGCCGGCATAAAAAAAACCGCCTGACGGCGGGTTTTCATTGGCGTAACGCCCGTGATTACTGCGAGTCGATCTCGTCCAGTTCGCCCTGAATCGCCTTGGCGTTCGGGTTCTCTTCCGGCTTGAGCGAACCGCCGTTGGCGATGAAATCGTGGCGCTGGAAGTAAGCTTCGCGCACCATGATGTAAGGATCGGAAGAGTTGCGCAGCAGACCATCGGAATCCAGCAGCTGGGCGCGGGTTTCGATCCCCTCGACCACCCACTTGCCCGCCGACATCCAGAAGGTCAGGTAGCTCAGCATCGGATACAGCGTATCCGCAAAGTCGCCGCCTTCGTCACGCAGCGTGAAGCTGCCGTAGCCCGGCAACATCACGTACGGGCCGTAACCCACATCGTAATGGCCCAGCGTGCTGCCGAAGCGGTTGGGTTCTTCGCGCGCCAGTTTCGGGTTGGCCATGCCGGCCACGTCGATCAGGCCGCCCATCCCGAGCAGGGTATTCAGGAAGAAACGGTTGAAGTGGATCATCCCGCGGTAAGGATCGCCCTTCAGGAAGGCGTTGACCATGCTGGCCGGCTCTTCCAGGTTGGAGGTGAAGTTGCTGATGCCGTTACGCGCCGGCATCGGCACGTAGTCGCGCCAGGCCACCGCGACCGGGCGCAGGATATAAGGATCCAGGACGTTGTAGTTGAAGTCGAACATCGTCCGGTTAAATCCTTCCAAAGGATCGGAACGCCCTTGCGGATCTTTGTCTGGCGCGCTGGCACAGCCCACCAGTAATACCGTTGCGAATGCCACCCCAGTCAGGCGAAAGTTCATATTTTTCTCCATAAAAACACGTTCGGTCTTATTTTTCATTGACCTGCTTGTTTATCTGAACGCTAACCTGCTCTTTACCGCTGAATGTCTGCAGCGAGCTTTCGCCGAACCAGTCTCCCGGCTGCGGCGTGGCCAATCCGTCCTGTGAGAGGCGCACACGCACCTGCACCTGATGCTGTGCCGAGAGTAAACGCTCGGGCATCATGGCGTTGCTGTCATCCAGAGAGAAAGACAGCGGAAAACGGCTCAGCGGCAATTGTTTTACCGCCACCGGCACCGGGCTGACGCCGTCGGTCACCGAGATGACCAGCGTCCCCTGCGTCGGCAGGGCTTTCGCCGCCTGCGGTGACAGCGAAACGGTCACATTCAGTTTAACAGTTTCTCCGCCGGCCTGGGCTTTTGCTTGTGCAATGCTGCGCTTTATCACTTCCGCGCGCGGATCGGTGGCCGGCAGCAGCTGCAGCATCACCTGCCAGGCGCCTATCGCCTGCTTGAAGTCGCCCTGTTCGAAGGCATTGAACGCCAGCAGGCTCAGCACCCGCGGATCGCCGTGATTTTCCGCGATCATGCGCCGCAACAGCTGCGTCGCCTGCTTGTTATCCTCCGGATCGTTGGAGCGCGTCAAGACCTCGGCATAGCCGAGCCGCACTTCCAGACTATTCGGATCCAATTGATAAGCATGGGCAAACGCCTGCGTAGCGGTGGTGGCGTTGTTCAGCGCCATGCCGACCCGCCCCAGCATCATCCAGTCGTTGATGTTGCGATCGTCCTGCTGCAGCGCGGTGCGCAGCCCCAGCCCGAGGCGAGCGATCTCTTCCATGCTCAGCGGTTTGGCGCGCTCATTGGCGACGCGCTCGCGCAATTCCGGCATTTGCGCCTGCACCAGGCGCCAGTCCAGCACCTGCGCCAACCCGCCGGTTTTCAGATAAAAGCCAACGGTCACCGCCAGCAATAACAGCACGCCCGGCACCAGCGCCCAGCGATTGATCGGCTTCGCCTGCGCCGCCTGCTCGACGGGAATGTCGTTCAGCAGATTTTGTTGCAGCTCTTTCACCAGCTCCGGGCGCTCGGCCACCACGCCTTGCTGCTCGTCCTGCTCCAGCTCGCTGAGGCGATCCTGATAAAATGCCTTGTTCAACGCATCGCGCGTGGCGGCGCTCTGCTTGCCGTGGCGCATCGCCGGCACCACCAGCAGCGCGGCGGCGCCGGCCAGCAACACGCAAATAATCAGCCAAAAAGCCATTAGGGTTTCTTCCTGTCAGTCTCTTGCAACAGCGCCGCCAGGCGCTGCCGTTCCCGTTCGGAGAATTCATCGTCCACCACCGCGCCAGGCCGGCGACGGGTGCGCAGGATCACCACCGCCCCGCCGATCAGCACGAACAGCAGCGGGCCGATCCACAAGATCAGCGTCGCCGGCGTTACCGGCGGCTCATAGGTGACAAAGTTACCGTAGCGCGCCACCATGTAATCGATGATCTGCTGCTTGCTTTGCCCCTGCATCATCAGCTCGTACACCTTGGTGCGCATGTCGGCGGCGATGATGGCATTGGAATCGGCAATGCTGTTGTTTTGGCATTTCGGGCAGCGCAGCTGTTCGGTCAACTCGCGATACTGCTGCTCCTGCTCGACGGAGTTGAAGCGATAGGTATCGATCGCCGCGGCGGCGCTCCAGCTCAGCAGCGCGGCGCACAGCAGGACAATCAGCCTCATGCCTCACCCCCGTACTTTTTATACAGCGGCAGCACTTCCTGCTGCCAAACGCGCTCATTCATGTCGCCGGCGTGGCGATAGCGAATAATCCCCTGGCCGTCGATAAGGAAGGTCTCAGGCGCGCCGTAGACCCCGAGATCCAACCCCAGCATGCCGTCGCCGTCGTACAGGCTGAGGGCATAGGGATTGCCGAGGGAATTCAGCCAGGTCACCGCCTTGGCGCGATCGTCTTTATAGTTCAGGCCAACCACCCGCACGCCACGCGCCGCCAGCGTATTGAGATACTGGTGTTCCGCGCGGCAGGTCGGGCACCAGGTGGCCCAGACGTTAAGCAATATCGGCTTGCCATCGCGCAGCACCGCCTGATCGTAGGTTTTGCCGGGCTGATCCAGCGACTCCAGCCTGAAGGTCGGCACCGGTTTGCCAATCAGCGCCGATTCCAGCATGGTCGGATCTTCGCCGCCGGCGTTACGCGTCAGTTGCACCATCAGCGCCGCCACCAGCAGCAGGAAGAGGACCAACGGGATAAACAGCAGCTTACGATTCATGGTTGCGCCTCCAGCTTGCCTTCGCGCTTGAGTTTTTTGCTCATGCGGTAACGCGGGTCGAGGATGCACAGCAGGCCGCCGATCGCCATAAAGACGCCGCCGAACCAAATCCAGCGCACGAAGGGTTTGTAATACAGGCGTACCGCCCAGGAGCCGTCCTCCAGCTCCTCGCCCAGCGCCGCGTACAGATCGCGGCTGAAACCGCCATCGATCGCCGCTTCGGTCATCATGCTGCGCGCCACGCTGTAGTAGCGTTTCTCCGCGTGCAGCGTCGCCTCCGGCTTGCCGTTGCGCGTGACGTCGATGATGCCGACGCCGCCGCTGTAGTTCGGGCCGCGAATGTCGTGCACGTCGCGGAACACGAAGTGATAGTTGTGAATATCCACGCTGTCGCCGGCCTTCATCCGCACGTCGCGCTCCACGCTGTAGTTCTGGCTGAAGGCGATGCCGATCACCGTCACCGCCACGCCGAGGTGGCCGAGCACCATGCCCCAGTGGCTGCGGGACAGCTGGCGCAGGCCGCGCCAGAAACCGTGACGGTGGGTAGCGCGCTCATGCAGCTCCATCAGCGTCAGAATGATCACCCACAGCGCCATGATCAGGCCCACCACCGTCATGCCGGCGATGCTGTCCTGCAGCAGCCACGGCAGCAGGATTGACAGCACCAGCGTCGCCAACAGCGCCACGCCGAGGCGGCGCCACAGCTTGCTCGGCTCATCGCGGCGCCAGCGCACCAAAGGCCCGATGCCCAACAGCAGCGCCAACGGCGCCATCAGCCAGGTGAACATGGTGTTGAAGAACGGCTCGCCGATCGAGATGCTGCCCAGCCCCAGCTGTTTGTGCACCAACGGCAGCAGCGTGCCCAACAGCACCACCAGCATGGCGGCGATCAGCAGCACGTTGTTGCCCAGCAGGAAGGTCTCGCGCGAGAAGGTCTCGTGCTGCACCCGGCTGCGCACCTGGCCGCCCTTGACCGCATACAGCAGCAGCGAACCGCCGATCACGATCACCAGATAGGCGAGGATAAACATGCCGCGCGCCGGATCGGAGGCGAAAGAGTGCACCGAGACCAGCACGCCGGAACGCACCAGGAAGGTGCCCAGCAGGCACAGCGAGAAGGCGGTGATCGCCAGCAACACCGTCCAGGCTTTGAACGTGCCGCGTTTTTCGGTCACCGCCAGCGAATGCATCAGCGCGGTGCCGGCCAACCACGGCATAAAGGAGGCGTTTTCCACCGGATCCCAGAACCACCAGCCGCCCCAGCCCAGCTCATAGTAGGCCCAGGCCGATCCGAGCACGATGCCGAGCGTGAGGAATACCCAGGCCGCGGTGGTCCACGGGCGTGACCAGCGCGCCCAGGCGGTGTCGAGCCGGCCGGCCATCAGCGAGGCGATGGCGAACGCAAAGGCGACCGAGAAGCCGACATAGCCCATATACAGCAGCGGCGGGTGGAAGATCAGGCCGATATCCTGCAGCAGCGGGTTGAGATCGCTGCCGTCGATCGGGAAATTCGGCAGCGTGCGGGTGAACGGGTTGGAGGTCATGATAATGAACAGCAGGAAACCGGCGGTGATCATCCCCATCACCGACAGCACCCGCGCCACCGCATCCTGCGGCATCGCCCGGCTGCACAACGCCACCGCCAGCGACCAACAGCTCAGCAGCAGCACCCACAGCAGCAGCGACCCCTCATGCGCCCCCCAGGTGGCGGCGATGCGGTAATACACCGGCAGTTGGGTATTGGAGTTGGTGGCCACGTAGGCGACGGTAAAATCGTTGACCACGAAGGCGTGCACCAGGCACAGGAACGCCAGCGCAATCGCGGCGAACATGCCGTAGGTCAGCGGGCGGGCGACCGCCATCATGCGGCTGTCTTGCCGCGCCGCGCCCCACTGCGGGTAAATGCTCAGCAACAGCGCAATCGCCAGCGCCAGGCACAGCAGAAAACTGCCCAGTTCCGGCATCATGACTTGGCGCCCTCCGCCTGCGGCGCGTTATACGCTTCCGCCGGGCCTTTGTGGTTCTCTTTCATCGCGTCGGCCACTTCCGGCGGCGTGTATTTCTCGTCGTGTTTGGCCAGCACTTCGCGCGCATTGACCACGTTGCCCTCGCCCAGCACGCCCTGCGCCACCACGCCCTGCCCTTCGCGGAACAGGTCCGGCAGAATGCCGGTGTAGGTCACGCCGATCGCGCCGCGCGCGTCGTAAATCTTGAAGCTGACCTGCAGCGTATTGGGATCGCGTTTTACCGAGCCCGGCATCACCATGCCGCCGATGCGCAGCCGCTGGCCGACCTCGGGCTTCTCATGATTTTCGCCCTTGCCCTGCAGGATTTCACCCGGGGTATAGAACAGATCGATGTTGGAGCGCAGCGCGTACAGCATCAGGGTCGCGGTCAGCGCGATGCCGATCAGCACAACGATCGCCAGATAAAGACGGCTTTTACGACGTGGATTCACAATGATTTCTCCCGCGGTACGGCGGATTTTTGTTTTGATTGTTGCGCATGGCGAATGCGCCGCTCGCGCGCCTGACGGCGGCCGATCTCGGCGAGCAACTGCCGCCGTTGCCAGACGGTGTGCGCCACCAGCCCCAACAGCGAAATCAGCGTGGCGGCGACCGCCAGCCAAACATAGAAGGCGTAACCGCCCATGGCGAAAAACGCCGACCAGGAATCGAACGCGGCATTCATGACTGACACTCCTTATTCACCAGCCCGGCGACCCACGGGCGCTGGCGCTCCTGGAACAGGATCAGATTGCGCAGGCGCATCAGCGTCAGCGTGACGAACAGCAGCAGGTAACCGAGGATCGCCCAGCGCAGCGGGGTGCGCATGCTTGGCGCGATAGACTGCTGCATATTGGTCGAGCCCTGATGCAGCGTATTCCACCATTCGACCGAAAAATGGATGATAGGGATATTTACCACGCCCACCAGCACCAGAATCCCGGCGGCGCGGCCCGCCAGACGGCGGTCTTCAAAGGCGTTGTACAGCGCGATGACGCCCATATAAAGGAACAGCAGCACCAGCTCGGAGGTCAGACGCGCATCCCACACCCACCAGGTGCCCCACATCGGCTTGCCCCAGGCGGAGCCGGTCACCAGCGCGATAAAGGTGAACACCGCGCCGATCGGCGCCATCGCCGCCACCACGGTATCGGACATTTTCATCTGCCACACCAGGCCGATAAACGCCGCCACCGCCATCGAGGCGTAGATGCCCATCGACCACATGGCCGCCGGCACGTGAATATAAATGATGCGGAAGCTGTCGCCCTGCTGATAATCCTTCGGCGCGAAACCAAAGCCCCATGCCCAGCCCAGCAGCAGGCAGGCCGCCGCCGCCAGCCCCAGCCAGGGGATAAAGCGGCCGCAGACGTGATACAGCCGTTCAGGCCGCGCCAGTTGATGTAACCATTTCCACATTGTCGTCAGTGCTCACGGTAATTTTTATGCGTCGGCCGCCCCGAGCGATCGAAACGGCGAAAATCTTCTGCGGGGTACGCTCTTGTCGGCCTTGCCCCGTCTGTTCATTCAATACGTTAGCTAGTGCACGCTCACTCGCAGCGCCGCCGCGGTGGCAAACGGCGCCAATGTCACGCTGCCCGCCAGCATCGCGCCGAGTATCGCCAGGTAACCGTCGATCGGCATGCCCATCGAGGCGGCGTCGATCGCGCCGGTGGCGAAGATCAGCACCGGGATATACAGCGGCAGCACCAGCAGGCTGAGCAACACGCCTCCTTTGCGCAGGCCGACGGTCAGCCCCACGCCGATAGCGCCGATCAGGCTCAGCGTCGGCGTGCCGAGCAGCAGCGTCCCCGCCACCGCCAGCCAGGTCTGCATATCGAGCGACAGCAGCAGCGCCACCAGCGGCGATAGGATCAGCAGCGGCAATCCCGTCACGACCCAGTGAGCACACACTTTGCCCAGCACCGTCATCGGCAGCGGCGTCGGCAGCAGCAACAGCTGCTCCAGCGAGCCATCGAGGAAATCGTCGCGAAACAGCCGCTCCAGCGACAGCAGCGAGGCCAACAGCGCCGCCACCCACACGATGCCCGGCGCAATGCGCGCCAGCAGCTGCGGCTCCGGGCCAACCCCCAACGGGAACAGCGTGATCACAATCAGGAAAAACCACAGCGGGTTGACGATCTCCGAGCCTTTACGGCAGGCGATCTTCAGTTCGCGGCGCACCAGGGTCAAAAACATCACAGGCTCCCCGCGTCATGTTCCGCCAAACGAACTTTACCTACCGTTTGGCTGACGCCGGCCAAATCCTGATGGGTGGTCAACAATACCATGCCGCCCCGCTGCGCATGTTGTTCAAAAAGGCTAATCAACTCGGCTACGCCCTGTTTGTCGATCGCCGTCAGCGGCTCATCGAGGATCCACAGCGGCGCCGCGCTGAGCCACAGCCGCGCCAGCGCCACGCGCCGCTGCTGCCCGGCGGACAGCTGCGCCACCGGCAGATCTTCGTAGCCCACCAGCCCCACCTGCTCCAGGGCGCGCCAGATGGCCGGATGATCGGTTGTGCCGCGCACCGCTTGATAAAACTGCAAATTTTCGAAGGGCGTCAATACGGCTTTGATGCCGGGCTGATGGCCGATAAACAGCAAATCTTGCTGGTAACCCGCACGATCGCGCAGCGTGCTGCGCCCGCGCCAGCACACCTCGCCGCCGTCCGGCCGCGCCAGACCGGCGAGAATACGCAGCAAACTGGTTTTACCCGCGCCGTTCGGCCCTTCTACCTGAATGATATCGCCCGGCTGAACTGAAAAGCTTAGCTCGCTAAACAGGATGCGCTCATCGCGCACGCAACTCAGACTTTTGGCTTCCAGCATCGGGGAACTCATATTTTTCTTTGGGATAGCGAATCATAGCATAAGCCTTTCCCCGCACGCAGCCCGCGGCGGGCGCGCCGACGGGCCAATATGGCGAGCAGGATCAAGAATGCGTGGAAAAAATCGGCGGATTTTAACTCTTGTTACCTTTTTCTGTATTTCGCCGCATTTGGGCCAGGCAACTACGCTTAATGACGTGAACTCACCCTTAATGAGCAGGAGCGACAGCATGAGCGAGCAGCAGCGCCAGGAGCACGAGCCGGATGAGACGATGCAGGTAGAGAGCGAGGAGCAGGAACAGGGCAAGCGCGAAATCGAAGTCAGGGAAGAGAATCTGCCGTCGCGCGCGGCGGCGGTGCATGAACAGATCCGGATGGAAGGCGAAAAAGAGCTGGAGCGCGACGGGCTGGCGCTGCTGTGGTCGGCGATCGCCGCCGGGCTGTCGATGGGCGCCTCGCTGGCGGCAAAAGGCATTTTCCACGCCCACCTGCCGGACGATCCCAGCCGCTTTTTCATCGAGAACCTCGGCTATACCTTCGGTTTCATCATTGTCATCATGGCACGCCAGCAGTTGTTTACCGAAAACACCGTCACGGCGGTATTGCCAATCATGCATAAGCCCACGCCGCGCAACCTGCTGATCCTACTGCGCCTGTGGGGCGTGGTGCTGCTCGGCAACCTGATTGGCACCGGGCTGGCGGCGCTGGCGTTTACCCATATGCCGCTGTTCGACGCCGAAACGCGCGGCGCTTTCGTCAGCCTGGGCGAAGAGGTGATGCGCCATACGCCGGGAGAAATGTTCGCCAACGGCATCCTGGCCGGCTGGATCATCGCCACCATGGTGTGGATGTTCCCGGCCGCCGGCGCGGCGAAAATCTGGGTGATCGTGCTGATGACCTACCTGGTGGCGATTTGCGATTTGACCCATATCGTGGTCGGTTCGGTCGAGATCCTGTATCTGGTGTTCAACGGCGCGATTGGCTGGCAAGCATTCATTTACCCGTTCGCTCTGCCGACGCTGGCGGGTAACATCATCGGCGGCACCTTTATCTTTGCGCTGATAAGCCACGCGCAGATCCGCAACGATTTGAGCGCCAAAAACCAGGCCGCGCGTCGGCAAGAGAAAAAGCGGCGCCACGGCGGGGAAAAACCGTGATCGCGGTCGGTTAGCCGAGGAAATTTCGGCGTGAACTGGCGAGGTATTGAGCAAACGCGCCGCTAACCGCTTATTCTGCGGGTAAAAAAAGGTATAATGCCCCGGCAGCGTCGGTTGCCGGCCCGCAGCGTCCCCGTAGTTAAACGGATATAACAAGCCCCTCCTAAGGGCTAGTTACTGGTTCGATTCCAGTCGGGGACACCATTCTTTCTTATCACGCCATTCCCCATCATCTGCACCCGCAATTCCCCTTTTCCCCTGTTCAGGTCCGATTGTCGCCGAGCGTTATAATTGGCATCAATTAAAAAACTTAATATCCGTCGGCGTTGAGATCGTCGCCGCCTGCCCTCTGGCCTGCAATTCGCCCTTCTCATCATCGAAATCGAACAGCATAACGGTGTTGGTGAATACATTCGTCACATAGAGATGGTTACCCCCGGCATCGAAAGCGAGCGCACGCGGCTCAATGCCGCCGGCCTCATAGCGCGTCGGCACGCCTGGCAGACCGTCCCTGCCTATTTTTAATACCAGCAGGCGGTTATCGGTACCGCGATGGGTGGCAATAAGATATCTGCCGCTCGGGCTCAGGATAATGGCCCCACCGCTTTTCGCCTCCGCCGAATCGAGGCCGCCGTTCAGTTTCACTTTCCCTTGCCGCGTCAATCGATTGTCGTTAACGGCAAACGCCTCGATCTCGCCCGCCATTTCGGTGATGACATAGGCATAGTCGCCTGCCGGCGAGAACACCATGTGCCTTGGGCCGGCGCCGGGCGCAAAGGCGACATCGCGCGAAGCATCCGCCTGCAACGGCTGCGCGTTATCCGAACGATAGCGGTAGGCGTGCAGCTTATCGCCGCCGAGGTCCGCCGCGTACAGGTATTGGCCATCGCGGCTGAAGGTGGTGGAGTGCGCATGCCCGCCTTCCTGGCGCCCCTGCACGATGCCGGAGCCGGGCGTAAACGGATAATGCTGTACGCGTTCACCCAGCCTGCCGTCGCTGCCAATCGGCAATACCGTCACTCCCGCGCCGCCTTTGGCGACGGAATAGTTGGCGACCAACAGAAACTTGCCGTCCGGGCTGAGGGTGGCATGCGTCGGCTGCCGACCCGCGCTGCTCACCGTATTCAGCACCCGCAGGCTGCCAGCCTGGTCTATCGCCAAGGCGGTCACCGTTCCCGCATCCTCCTCATTGGTGGCATAGGCGAAGCGGCCATCGCGGGATGTGACGATCCACGACGGGCTTTTCATTTTAATGACATCGAGCAGCGTTAACGTGCCGTCGCCATTAACCGCCAGACGATAGAGCCCTTCACTGGGGCGCGTCGGTTTCTGCACCGTTGGCGCATCCGGAATATGGGTCCAGGTGCCGACTAACGCTATTTGATGCTGTTCCCGATTATTTGCCATCGCATTTCCTGAAAACATGAAGAGCGTTAATGCCAGCGCTAATTGAATGGCCTGCCGGCCTAAACCTTTAACGTTCACTCTGCCAAAGGCAGGCAACGTTAAAGGTAGCATAAAGAGCGCGCGGCGGTGTTTATTAATCGAGCCAGAGGATTTTTCTTTACTCATGATGCCTCCTTTCCTCAACACTACGCCACAGGAATAAGTATATCGACATTGATGATCTTACTGTTTAAATGCTCGTGCCTGTATAATTCGATGAAAAAGCTCTCCCTCATTTTGACATTAATAGCCGGAAGATGGGCGTCATAGATACCCTCAAAAAAGGCAATATACTCAGGTAGCTCCCCGATAAAGGGAATGACAATATATTTCCCCATGGGTATATAGAAGTTAAATATGGAATGAAAAACCTCTTGCTCCTTGCCGTTGGCATGCGGCCGCCCCCCTTTTCTTTTTTCTACGCTATAAGCCCTCCCATTTTTACTTAGCCATTTATCATTCGTCTGGGTAATGTCACTGGCATCTCTGTACTTCCTGACGGAGTGGAAAATCAATGCCTTGTACTGCTTCAACATGTCGATGTCATCCGGCATGACCGTATGATAAAAATAGGGTTTATTGTCGCTGCCATACGGTGGAATCTGGGTGGAGAAATCCCATCCCCGGCTGTTCCTAAAGCTGTTGGGCGTTTCGCCAAAGAAACGTTTGAATGCCCGCGTGTAGCATTGCTGAGAAGCAAACCCGGATGCCAGGGCAACATCCAATATGTTACCTTGATGCTGTTTGAGCAGGACAGCGGACCGGCTCAGCTTTCTATTCCTGATATAAGTCCCTAACGTAATGCCAAAATAATGTTTAAATAACCGCTGTAAATGCCATTTAGAGTAACCCGAGATAATGGAAACCTTCTCAACGGAAAGCCCCTCTATAATATTTTTCTCCATATACTCCAAGACCTGTACAAGAATATCCTTTCTATAATCCATGAGCGCTCCCTGCCTTTATAAAGATTGTGTCCTTTTTATTAAAATCGTTAACCTCTCAAATCAAGTCATTAAGATTAATCCTAAAAAAAATCACCCTGTCAATGCAATTTTTACGGCATAGGAAAAGTCATCATATAAATAACTGAAAATGATCATGTTATATAAATACGCTTGCGAAAAATCCGTGAATAAAAAATGCGCCACGCAAAGTGCATCCATTAAAGATGCATTTGCCCCGCCAGGGTGAATCACACTTTATGTTAATTGTTTTATCTTAAAGTGTTTTTTTACGCTCCACGGGCATGGCCGAATAGGAATTTCATCATCACAAATTAAATCGTGTTTTATTGTTTGGCCGGTTGATAAAACTATTGAGCCGAATACGAAAAAGTATGAACGGTGGCGAAGGAAGATGCGGCGGATAAGCGCAAGATCTTAACCTCGGGCCCGATAATCGCAGATCGTCATTGCGAGTTTCTTTTTTATCTTCTCCCGCACGGTGAAGAATCGACGTTTCAACACACCCTGTTCGATGCCCTATTTTCCCTCCATGTCAATGGGATCGCCACTGGTCCCCCGCTGAACCGCCTCCCCTTCCCTCGTAACAGTGCCGCGTCTGCTTGTGCCACGCTTTATTGACCAAGCGCAGCAAAAAGCCCGGCTCGCAAAGCCGGGCTTTTCATTCACGGGCTGCTCAATCAGCCAGGTTGTCGATCTCTGCGGACCTGTGCTTACGCAACAGATACAGCAGCAAAGACACCCGCCGCTCGGTGCGTTCCGGGGTATCCGGCGGCAGGTTGTAGCGCAGGGTATAGCGCTCGTTGTTCTCGTTGCAAAAATCGATGACGAGCACGGGCGCAGAGGCCCCGGCTACTTTTCGATAATTCAGCGAAATGCACGACAGGTTTTTTTTCATCTCAACTTACCGCGAGGGTGCGGCGAGTTGATTCGGCAATCCGCCCCACGCCGGCGCTCAGCGCGGCGCCCAACAGCAGCACCAACAGCGACCCCCATGCGGCGCGCGACAGCTGTTTAGCCGCTTCATCGGCCGCTTCACGCGCTTTCTGCTCGGCCTCAGCCTTGAGTTTCTCCACTTTCTGCACCGCCTGCTGGTAAGCCTGAGCGTAGTTATCGACGATTTGGCTCGCTTCATCACGGCTCTTGCCGGTGCGCGCCGCAACGATATTCACCAACGCATCCTTATCGGCCGCGCTCAACGTCGGCTCACCGGACTGCTTGACGCGGTCGAACCACTGCTTGAGCTCGGAGGCGGCCCGCGCCGGATCGGCCGCCGCGTCCATGGCCGATTGCTTGCCGTCGGCGGTCGCCCTATCGGCCTTCTGTTCCAACCGAGCCGGATCCAGTTCCGGCTTGCCGGTCTGCTTGAGCGTGGCGTTCAACTGGTTTTCCAGGCTTCCCCAGTCAAGGCTGATGCCTTTTTTATCCAGCTGTTGCTTGAGGCCTTCGCCCACGTTTGGCGCTGCCGCAGCCAGGCCGCTGCCCGCCAGCGAAAGCCCTTTGCCCACCGCGCTACCCGCCAGCCCCACCACGCCACTCGCCAATGAAACCACCAGCCAGGTGGTCAGCAAGGTGGTGATCGCCCAGCTCAGCAGGCCATGCAAGCCGCCGCGATTCGGTGCGGTGCGGCCGGCGACGAACGCGCCTGCGGCCAGCGAGGCCAGCGTTGAAACCAGCAGCCAGATCCCGGTGCCGGTGCCAAAGCCGCTCAGCGGGTTGCCCTTTTGCATCATATCCACGGCCTGGGCACCGACAGCCGTACCCAGCACGCTGAAGATCAGATAAGTCACCAGCGCCACGGCACTCCCGGCCAATATCGAGCCCCATGACACCTGAAACGCAAAGCGATTTGATTCATAGACAGTGGTCATCGTTGTTCCTTATATTTTCTGGACAAGTGATTGCACGCACGGCGGATAACCGCGCAGACAAATCCAGTCTGCCGCGCGGCGCCGTCGGCCGTCCCGGTTCATTTGCGCCAGAATGACTAGTGCATTCACACCCTGCGAATACGCACGTTATGCACTAAGCTGCTCAGCGAGTAGCGTAACCCGCGGCCCCCGTCAGAGGCCGCTCCCCCTTCTGTCTAGCGGAGAGCACATGAACCCATCCGTCCTGGCCAGCGAAACCCACCGCGGCCACCTGCAGCAAATCATCTCCGGCTTGTCCGACGGCGTGATCCTGACGGATACCGATCAAACGCTGCTTTGGGCCAACGAAGCCGCGTTGGCCATGCATGGCGTGAGCCACCAGAAAGCCCTGGGGGCCAATGCCGACGAGTACGCGGCGCGGTTTGCCCTGCGTTATCGCAACAACCACCCGCTGGCGCTGGAACAGTACCCGCTAAACCGGGTTGCCGATGGCGAGACCTTCACCGATGTGGTAGTGGAAGTTCGGCAGGTCGACGATCCGGACAGCTTCTGGGTGCACCGCCTGCGGAGCCTGATTATCACCGATGCGCAGGGGCAGCCGGAGCTGCTGGCGCTGATCCTAAGCGACGCGACGGAGTGGGCCAGCGCCGAACAGCGCTTTGAAAAAACCTTCAACGCCAATCCGGCGCCGGCGGTCATTTGTCGGCTAAGCGACCTGCGTTACGTCAAGGTCAATCAGGGGTTCCTCGATATGACCGGTTACCAGCGTGAACAGGTCATGGGGCGTTCGGTCTATGAACTCGACGTGTTGGAACAGGCTGAGCACAAAGAGCTGGCGATTCAGCGCCTGGGGGAAGGCGCAACCATTCCGCAAATGGAGGCCGAGCTGAAACTGCCCGGTGGCGGAAGCAAGCTGGTGGTGGTTGCCGGCCAACCGCTGGACATCAATGAAGACGACTGCATGCTGTTCACTTTTACCGATCTCGAACCCCGGCGTCAGGCGGAATCGGCGCTGCGGGAAAGTGAAGAGCGGTTCGCCAAGGCATTTCGCCTGAGCCCGGTGCCGACGTTGTTGTGTACGGCGCACGAGCGGCGCGTGCTGGACGTCAACGAAGCCTTCACCCGCACCACCGAGTACGACGCCGAAGCCTTGATCGGCAAAACGGTCGATGAGATCCAATTTATTGACGATCCCGAGGCGAACCGCCGTTTGTTTGCCGCGCTGGAAAAAAGCGGTAACGTCGAAGGGCTGGACATCCGGGTACGCAAGAAAGGGAGCGAGTCGATCGACTGCGTGGCCTCGGCGGATGCCGTCAGCATTCACAATGCGCCCTGCTACCTGCTGGTGCTCATGGACATTACCGAACGCAAACGCTCGGAGCTGGAGCTGGTGAGCGCCATCGAGGAAGTGATGCAGGACGCTTCCTGGTTCAGCCAAACCTTGATTGAAAAACTGGCCAACGTGAAAAGCCTCAACCGGCCCGATCAGACCGGATTTAACGCCAGCGATCTCACGCCGCGCGAGCGCGATGTGCTGGAATTGATTTGCGAGGGGCTGCCGGACAAGAAAATCGCAGCGCGCCTCAATCTGGCGCTCAACACCATTCGCAATCATGTCGCGACGGTCTATTCCAAACTGGGCGTGCATAGCCGCAGCGAAGCCATCGTCTGGGCCAGGGAGCGCGGTCTGTTTACCGGCGGGTCGGCCACCAGGAACGGCAAGTAGCCTGCAAATGCACTATCCGTACCGATGCAAACGCCCCTTATAGGCACAACGTGAAGTGCATAACATGGAGGTGCAAATGCAGGCTTTCGCCCTGTGCGGAAGCCAAACGGATCGAACCTTAGGAGCGCATCATAATGAACAGCGAAAAGGCCAATGGCATGATGGAAAAAGTGGCGGGCAAAGCGCAGGAAATGGCGGGCGACGTCACCAGAAACGAACGTTTGCAGGCCGAAGGCGCCACGCGCTATGCAGCGGGCGCGCTGCAAGAAAAATACGGCGACGCCCTGAGCTGCGCCGGCAGCATGATGAAGAAAAACCCCCTCGCTGCATTAGCCCTCATTGCCGGCGCTGGCCTGTTGGCCGGCCTGCTGCTGCGCCGCCGTTGATGCGCGCCGACCAGCACACCGTTTTTCCCTGAATGCCGCGCCCGGAGGGTCACCACCGGGCGCGGTTCTTTTCGGCGATGCAGGCCCGATTTGTTATTGAACTCTCAGCAGTTTCTTTAATTCAAGGTATCGAGTATGCAATGAATCATTACCCTCCGTTTTCTTGATTTTATCATCGAGTAAATCAACAAAGTTTTCACCAAATCTATCTTCAATAAACGGATTTGCACCATGTTTAAGCAGAAGATTCATATGGTCAATTCGCCCCAAATAAGCACACTCCACTAATGGTGTTCTCTTTAACCTATCCTGAATGTTAATGTCCGCACCATATTTTATCAGTGTCGCCATTGTCTCTGTATTACTGGATTTAATTGTCTGAAATATTATTGGTAGATCATCAAGTTTGCCTCTTGCATTAGGAGACAATCCCCCATCAAGCAATGCCTTTAACCAAATACCGTTGTCTAATTTTGCCATCCATTCAGCAGGACTGGCACCGCCATTGGGGCGAGGTTGCAGTGGATCGGCTCCGGCCTTTACCAACTCGGTCGCAATCTGCAGCCGTTCCGGCGTGGCATTGTCATGAGTCGACGTCGCCAGGGCATAAAACAATAATGTCATATCGTGTTCACCGGGGCTGTTCAGATCCGTCTCTTTCGCCAGCCGTTTGATGTTGCCGATATTCCCATCGCGGATAGCCTTAGCCAACACAAGCTGTTGACCTGTAAAGTAACCTTCTGGCGGCAAGTCCATTCCTTTCTCCTTACATCCGGTTGTAAACACCAATCCAATCGCGATGAACAGCGCTGCGAACACGTTAAAAACTTGTCTCATCGAGCTTCTATATCCTGTGACCGATTGTGGCGATATCATCGTCTTTTTCCTGTTCGATGCAGTCTATCACTTGTTGGATGCCATGTCGGTCACCCATATTGCCCACACCGCCATCAAGCGTGTGTTTAACACCAACGGCATCCGGCAAATGTGACGATATTTTTTCCTTCGCGGCCAATAATGCAAGGTTGCCATTAACGTCGATAAAGTCTTGCCTGAGATCGACTTCCTGCAACCTCGTCAAAATTTCGCCCTTCACCCGGTAGGCGTTGATAATATCCTCACTGCCCACCAAGGAACCCCCATACTTTTCCACGGTACCCGAATTCAATCCCGCGGCATTAAATGTCCACCCAGATTTACCGCTGGTCATTGATGCCGCCGATGCCAGCCCACCGCCTAGCGAATGCCCGGAGATATCTACCCGGCCCTTTAATAAAGAGCCAATATCTACAGCTCTTTGATAGTATGCAGATTCAGCACCTCTGCCTTGGTTGAAGTTATTCGTCCAGTCTTCCAGGTTCTTTATCTCTGGCAGTTCACGATCGATAAATATCTTCTTCGCCGCATTCAGTTTACCATTAGGAAGTTCAGGCATCCTTGACCCGCGAAAAACAACTGTCGGATTCATATCATCGCCAAACACGGCTTTATCCGGAGCATAAACCCTTGCCAAAAAACCCGGTGATATCTCATTGTCATAAAGCATTTCCCGGCGAACCCCTAAACCATCCAAAAAACCGCCGTCATTACTCACATCCCGCCATCCTTCCGGCACGCCTGGCGTAGCCGCCAACGGATTGGTCGTGTTATAGACATTCTGCGCCAGCTTGGCCTTTTCCACCGCGACGTTATTTTGCGCCAGGCGTTGCGCCGCAATCCGCGCATCCGGATAGATACTTCGCTCCCCCCGACCAATCAGATATTTTCTCGCCTGCCAACGCTCCTGTTTGCTCATTGGGCGAACGACCTCTTTGATGACGGTAAGGCTTGAGCCAACGGCGGCGGCCACCGCCTGCATCAGCGGGGGATTTTTAGCGGTGTTTTGTCTCGGGGGCAAGGAAGTTGGTTTAGGCCTGGCGGCGTATCGGCTGATCATCTCTTCATAACGTTGAATTATACGTTCGACTGGGTACTGCGGCGGTAATACAGTCCCGGGATAACGCTGCAGGCGCCCTTGCGCATTGATGAAAAACGGATATTTGACGGGGCTCCAGGCACCGATACTTGCATCGACGGCAAGCAAACTGCCGCGTTTTAGTTCGTCAAACACGCCGCGCTTCATGCCGCTATCTTCCCGGTAACTCGATACGCCAATACCGGACTGCGTATTGCGCGTGATAGTGTGCCTGCTCGATATCGACGACATGGACGAACCGCCGAACAGGTAATGTCGCTCCAGCTCATAACGCGCATCGGCGGGATTAAGGATGCGGGCGAATTTCTCCGGCGCCAACGATTCCGACATAAAATAAATCAACTGCACAATGGCCTCCCTTCGGCTTGCTACTGGCTTTCCCTTCGTCTGTCAGTGAACGTCACTGGACGAGCCAGTTTTTCATCATACCTACAGCTCTGCTTGACCGATACGTGCGTAAGAAATAACGGCCTTATTTTTCACCGTTTCTCCTTCTACGTCACATTTATCTTTAACAGGTTTATGTCAGACCTCGTCAATTTCTAATTTCAGTCTGCCAGCAGACAAGTCATTTACCGGTTCATGTTATCTCATCATCTTAATCCTTAAAATCTATGACGGTAATCAGTAAACAGGGTCCTGATATATAAACTGAACATATTAATCAACTTGGGTTTATCACTCATGCCATTAAGTGTTAATATTAGCGCATTACGTGCACGGAGAAATAGCATGTTCCCCAGTAAAAAACATTCACAGCGGGCCACCCCGCTGACCAGCTATCAATTTTCCCGGTTGCATACTTTCGAATGCGTCGCCCGTCATTTATCTTTTGCGCTGGCGGCGCAAGAATTGTCGATCACCCCCAGCGCCGTAAGCCACCGCATTAATCTGCTCGAAAAGGAGTTGGGCTTCCTGCTATTCCAGCGCTTTCATCGCAGAATTACCCTGACCCCGGAGGGCGAGCGCATGCAATGGGCGCTGGACAGCTCCTTCAACACGCTGAATCAGGAAATTCTGGACATCAAAAATCGCGAGCTGACGGGGACGTTGACCCTCTATTCGCACCCCTCTCTGGTGCAATGCCTGTTGCTGCCGCGCATCGGCGACTTTATCGCCCAGCACCCCACCATTCACCTCAACATTCTGACCGGGCAGGAGATCATCAACCTGGCCAACCGCGGCGTGGACTTGGCGATGTACTTCGGCAAACTGCCCTCGGGGCGGCATCTGGACGAGGCTTTTATGCAGGAATCGATGGTGCCGATCTGCACGCCGCAGTATGCCGCCGCACATAGCCTGTACGATGCGCCGGAAAACCTGGCCCACTGCACGCTGCTGCACGATCGCTACAACTCCGGCGAAGACGAGTGGCAAACCTGGTCGCAACACTTTGCGCTGGGGCTGGATACCGACAGCAAGAGCATGGAGTTCGACCGCTCCGATCTCGCGGTGCTGGCCGCCACGCGGCACCTTGGCGTCGCCATGGGGCGGCTCAATCTGGTGCAGGATTGGATCAAAAGCGGCGAGCTGATCATTCCGTTCACCGACATGACCGTGCCCTGCGAGCACTGCTATTTCACCTCGACCATCTCCGAGCGGCAGTGGCCGAAAATCCTCGCGTTTAAGCAGTGGATCATGAAAATCGCCCCTCTGGTCTGATGGCCTGAGGGTTAGCGCTCTATTTTGGGGGAATAAGAAAAATGCAGCGCGCAGGCGTAGAGCCGGCCGGCCTTTGAATAAGAGATATATTTGCGGTTTTTATCCCAGGTAAGCAGGGAATTATTGGCGAAATAATAAACCTCCAATTGCATCCCATTAGCTAACCTCGACCAGCCTCGGTTTCTTATCACGGTAAAATCACCGTTATCGCTGAGCGTGATCAGCGGCACGCCCCAGGCATAGCGGGATATTTGCAGCTGGATAATGAATTGGCTTTCGCAGCTTATTTGGTAGTTCTGTACATCAACATCCATAATTTATATTTTGGGTGCCACTCTTCGGTCAAAATAAATAAGATAAGAACAACTCACCACGATTAATCCCAGCACGATCAGCATGGCCCCCAATACAAACTCAATTTGCAACGGCTCGCCGAGAATAACGCCCCCCGCCAGGATACCGAATACCGGCGTCATAAAGGTGAGAATGCCCAGTGAGGAGGCCTGATAGCGACGCAGCAGCGAAAACCAGATCAGGTAGCTGAAAAACGACACCACCACGGTCTGGAACAGCAGGCTGTACCAGGCCACCGGGCTCAGGGTGAAATGCAGGTTTCCCGTCGCCAGCGCCGGCAACGACAGCAGCACACAGGCGCCCGTCAGCTGGCACAGCAGCGTCTGTTTAGCCGGGCACTCCGCCAGGCGCGTGGTGCGGATCACCAGGGTAGAGGCTCCCCAGGCGATCCCCGCCAGCAGGCCGTAGAGATCGCCTTTCAGCCGTTCGGCTCCGCCGCTTCCCTCAGCCATGCCCGATATGGCCAGCACCACGCCGCCAAAGGCGATGAGCATGCCCAGCCACTGCACCGGCGACAGGCGCTCCTGAGGAAGGAGAAAATGCAGGCCAAGGGCGGAAAACAGCGGCGCGGTGTACAAAAACACCGCCATATGCGAGGCGCTGGTGTAACGCAGCCCTGCGGAGACAAAAAAGAACTCCAGCGCGAACAATGCCCCCACGCTCAAACCGGCGCACAGCGTGGCGCGATCCCAGGTGAAACGCTCGCCGCGGCCGCGCGCCAGCAGGTAAACCGCCAACGCGGCGAGACCCGAGCGAATGGCGATTTGCAGCACCGCCGACACATCCGGCTCGGCGGCCTTGATTGCCACCTGTTGCATTCCCCAGATGGCGCATAGCATCACCATCGCGGCGGCAGCCCTGCCGTCGATTCCGATTCTCGCATTCATAATAGGGTTCTCGCCACCGTGAGAATAATAACGGGCAACCGTCGCGTTATTCTTTATAAACCACGATTTCCTGATAAAGCTTAATAACCTCACCATCGCTATCGACAGAGTCGGTATATTCCGTTTGCTGCGCCAGATGAATCACCCTCCATCCTTTACGCGCTAATTCAGGGATCGTCAGGCGCCCCACGCCGCGGCAGGTGAACAGGGTGTCATCCGACAGCCTAAGCTTACTAACCTATGTATAATCATACGCTTGAGAATGACAAACGTGCGACTCCGCCGCCATCGCCGGCAGTGAAAACAGCCCCACTAACAACATTAACAGGTTTCTCATGGCGACCTCCCAATCGCTTATTCATGCCGGCCGATTACGCAGACAAAGGCTGACGTTAATACACCGGTAAAAGGCTCAAATTAATTACCTCTTGCACGGATGAAATTACAGGCTGGCGCCGGTGAATGACAAATGAAAAATATAAACCTTGGCGTTAAATGAATTCATCCGAATCGAGAAACATGAACAGCGGCCCTTTGCACCGCACGGAATGGTCAAAAACCGGCCAATAATTAGCAAGAAAAGTAATTATTTATGTCCCTGTTTATGTTACAAATGCCGCCCGCCGCTAAAACACCAAAAAAAACCGTCAAAATGCGCAAAAACGCAGCGTTCTGCGCAAAACATCGGCATGGCGGCGCTGATGGGGGCGGTCATACATAAAACAGGGATAACACATGGCAATGAAATTGCGCGTATTGACTCAAGCGGTGGCGCTGGGTCTGGCGATCGGCAGCGCGTCGTTCGCCGCTCAGGCGGAAATCACCCTGCTGAAGCAGGATCCACAGGCCGGTGATCCGCTCAGCCGCCTGAACTTCACCGTTGGCGGCAGCATCCGTCCGCAGTTCAACAACATGACGGGCGACGGCGACAAAGGTTCCTACAAGCGTAACGGCTTTGACGGCGGCACCCGCTTCCGTTTCGCGGCGGACTACTACCTGTTCGACGATATCAGCTGGATCAGCTACTACGAGCTGGGCGTAAACATTCCGGCGCTGTTCGACTGGGATCATCACTATGCCGACGGCGCGAGAAACACCAGCCGCCGCATGCTGTACACCGGCCTGAAAAGCAACACCTGGGGCCAGATGACCTTCGGCCAGCAGAACAGCGTTTACTATGATGTGGTTGGCGCCAAGACCGATATCTGGGACTACGACATGTTGGCCCAGGCGCCGGGCAACGGCATCAACGGCGACTACGACGGCTCTTACCGTTCACGCAAGATGCTGAAGTACAAGAACCGCTTCGGCGATGCGGACGTTTATGCGTCGTACCTGTTCAGCGACAGCGACTACCTGCCGGGCAACGGCCTGCGCTATAAGCGCAAAGGCGGCGGCTCACTGGGCGTGGATTACCACATCACGCAGGATCTGACCTGGGGCACCGCCTGGAACTACACCCGCGCCGAAATGCGCAACCCGTCCACCAGCGGCAGCAAGAGCTACGATCAGAACATCGTCGGCACCGCCCTCAGCTGGAAACCGGACAACTGGACCCTCACCTTCGGCGGCGGTTACTACCACGACTTCCTGACCACCAAGAAAGCCGACGTCAACAATTACTTCGCCGGCGATGCGTGGGGTATCGAATACCTGGCCGGTTATACCGTGCCGGTTGGCCAGTACGCGGTGAAATCGGTGATGCCGTACTTTATGGGCGATCGCCTGGAATACGTCACCGGGCGCAACTACCAGCGCATCGACAACGGCCTCGGGGTTACCGTGCAGTTTGACTACGGCTTCCGCGTTGACGTAGAGCACGTGCTGACATCGAGCACCGACAACCTCGGCGATATGACCGTGGTGCGTCTGCGCTACGATTTCTGATTGTTCAGAACGTAAAAAAGGCCGCGCAAGCGGCCTTTTTCGTTTATGGGCGCAGCGTCAGAAGCCGCCGCGCGCCGAGCGCCCTACCGCTTCGCCCAGCTGCCATACCGCCATGGCGTAATGGGTGCTGTGGTTATAACGGGTGATGGTGTAGAAGTTCGGCAGGCCGTACCAATACTGGTAGCCGGTGCCGACGTCCAGCCGCAACAGGCTGGCTTCCTGGTTATCCCCGAGCGATCCCTGCGGGCTCAGGCCGGCTTCCGCCAGCGCGGTGACCGAGTAGCGGGTCTTGAAGCCGTTTTCCAACCCCGGCGCCTGGCCGTTGGCCTGAATCGCGACCGGCTCGCCTTTGGACCAGCCGTGCGCCTTGAAGTAATTGGCCACGCTGCCGATGGCATCGACCGGATCCCACAGGTTGATATGGCCATCGCCGTTGAAGTCGACCGCATAGCTCTTGAAGGAAGAAGGCATGAACTGCCCATAGCCCATCGCGCCGGCGAAGGAGCCGCGCAGCTCGAGCGGATCGTCGCCTTCGGTGCGCGACATCAGCAGGAAGGTTTCCAGCTCACCGGCAAAGTAATCGGCGCGGCGCGGGTAGTCGAAGGCCAGCGTCGCCAGCGCATCGATAATGCGGGTTTTACCCATTACGCGGCCCCAGCGGGTCTCCACGCCGATAATCCCCACGATGATCTCCGGCGGCACGCCGTACACCTGCCAGGCACGCTGCAGCGCATCCTGATATTGATTCCAGAACACCACGCCGTTTTGCACGTTATCCGGCGTGATGAACTTGTTGCGGTAGCGCAGCCAGGAGCCATTCGGCCCGGTTGGCCCCTGGGTCGACGGCGTCGGCGCCTGCCTGTCCATCAGCCGCAGAACCGAATCCAGGCGCCGTGCCTGCGCCAGCACGTCGTGCAGCTGCTGCCGATCAAAGCCGTGTTCCTGCACCATCTTATCGATAAAGCGCGCGGTATTCGGGTTATTGGCGAAATCACCCCCCAGCGGCGCGCCGCTGTGCGCCGGGCTCAGCAAAAAGCCACCCTTTACCGGGGTGCCTTGCGGCGTAGCGGTGGGACTGGGTTTCGGCGTGCTGCTACAGGCAGCAAGCAAGGTAATCAGCGGTAAAAGCGCAACCAGGTGACGCATCGGATATCCATATAACCATGCAAGAGATAAGTGGGAGTTATGTTAATGCATTGTTCGGCGCGAACAAACTGGATTATGTCGCCAATTACCGCGTCAGGTAGCCAAACGTGCCAAATTGTGACGTTTTGCACGGTGAAAGGACGCCCGGTGCGGCCGCGCGGAATCTCAACCGCGACTAAATGAGAAAAATTATCACCTTGACGCCCCCTTTTACCCCGATAAAATGCCCGGCTGCTTGCCATCCGGCTATCGCCGCAATGATCACAACAATGGACTGTAATGGAATCTCTCGGACAACTCGCCAAAGATCTTTACCGTGGGCGCATCTCGCGCAAACCCTTTGTTTTCTCGCTGGCGATCTTCGCCGTTGGCATCGTGTTGCTGTCGTTTCTGTCGACCTACCTGGATAAAAACCATTTTCGCGCCCATGCGCACGGCGATACCGAGGAATTCGTCTCGGTATTGCTGTACCTGCTGTGCATTATGGTCTGGGCGCTGTTCTGTTTCGGCCTGGTGACGTGGTTTATGGCCAAAACCGCGTTTCGGCTCAACGATATCGGCCTGCCGGGTTGGGCGCTGGCCGTGGCGTGCTATGTTTGCTCGGTGCTCAACAACTACTCCCCCGGCCCGGTGGCGCGCTGGCTGCCGCTGTTCAGCCTGGCCGTCATGATCTGCGCCCTGCTGTTGCCGCCGGGCGGGCTGCGCCGCAAGCCGGACGGCAACGCTGACGACTAACGCAGCTGCACCACCTTGTTCGCTGCCGGTTCGGCCGCCGTCAGCCTGCCGCTGACCTGGCTGATGCCGCCGCCGCTGTTATGGGACACCACGGCGATCGGCAAATGCCGCAGCTGCCGGGTTAACTCCGGCGTGATATAGCCGATGTGGGTGTTCGGTTGCTGTTTCCGCCAGCGGCCGGCCGCCCTGCGGCGGGAGAAATACTGGTTGTATTTGGCCCAGGCGATCAACGTGACGGCATTGAACAACGCCACAATGATATACAGCGAGATCACCTCCAGCAGCGACAGGGCGGACCCCACCCCGTGCTGATCCATCACCGACATCAGGCCTCGGCTGAACAGATAAAGGAAGCCGCACCAGGCAAAAAGCGTCAACAGGCTGTCTACCACGCGCGGCAGCAGGCCGCGTTCGGAATAAATCAGGACGTCCGTCATTCTTTGATCCTCCCAATGCCCCGATCGGGGCTGATCCAGCGCGCACGCCCGCGCCGAGCTTTCAACATCACTTTGGAAAACGCCACCAGCGTGGTCAGCAGGCTGAGCAGCCAATACACCAGCGGATACCAGATGATCCAGAACAGCGAGCGGCCGAAGCCCTTCTCATAGCGCTTCTCCAGCAGCAGGCTGACGGTGAACTGCAGCAGGCACACCACGCCCAGCACCAGGCCGGTAAACGCCGGCGTCAGCAACGAGTGAATGCGAATGCCCTCCGGCAGCGGCACCGCCAGCCCGACCAGGAAAATCAGCACGCTGACCAGGTAAGTGAACGCCCACAACGTAGAGAGGCAATACTCGGCGAACAGCAGCCACATATGCCGGTGCTCCCAGGCCCACAGGTTGCGCAGATTCTTTAAAAACACCTCGGCGCCGCCCTGCGCCCAGCGCAGGCGCTGCTTCCACAGCCCGCGCAGGGTCTCCGGCATCAGGATCCAGCACAGCGCCCGCGGTTCGAAGAAGATAGCCCAGTGCTTGAGCTGCAGCTTCCAGCTGATGTCGATGTCTTCGGTGATCATGTCCTGGCTCCAGTAGCCGACATCGGTAAGCGCTTGCTTACGAAACGCGGCCACCACGCCGGAGATGGTGAACAGGCGGCCATAGACGCGCTGCGTGCGCTTGATAAGGCCGATGATCGACGAAAACTCACCGACCTGGATGCGGCCGATCAGCGTGGAGCGCGTGCGGATGCGCGGGTTGCCGGTCACGGCGCCGACGTGCGGATTGGCCAACAGCGGCGCCACCAAATAGGCCGCCGCATCGCGATCCAGCAGCGCATCGCCGTCGATGCACACCAGAAACTCGCTGCGCGCCGCCGCCGCGCCCGCCTGCAGCGCGATCGCTTTGCCCTGATTTTGCGCCAGATGGATCACCCGCAGGCGGGGGAACTCCAGCGTCAACTGATCCAGCACCTCAGCGGTGTCATCGCTGGAACCGTCGTTGATGGCGATCACTTCGATATTTTCATAGCGCTGCGCCATCGCCGCCGAAATGGTTTCACGCGCGTTCAACCCTTCGTTGAAACAGGGGATCAGCACGCTGATCAACGGGTTGCCCGGCAGCACCGGCGCGGGCATGTCCGGGCTCCAGCGCCAGTGGCGCTCGCGGTGCAGCCAGAAATAGATGCCGCCGGCGATCCAGATACCGGACATGAACAGCGGCCAGAAAAACACGAAGTTGAGCAGCACTTCGCCGGTAAACAGCAGGACGATGCCGAAAGGCACGCTCAACACCAGACACAGGATAAATAAGGCAATTAAACGATCGGTCATGGCAGTGGGAACCAGGCTGAGGACAACACCGGGCGAACGGCATCTAGCTTAGGCCGATCGTCGAGGAAGTTGTCGGGGTAATAACCAAAGCTCTGAGCGCCATTGCGCTGCAGGCGACGCATCCATTCGGCCAGCAGTTGACCGTCATCCAGGCTGATCCGGCGCTCCTTGCGCCAGTCGACGGCCTGCAACTCAAACACCGTTTTATCGAGCGCGCCGGGGTAAGCGGCCACTTTGCCCACCAGTTGATCCAGCCAGCGGCCGCTGTCGGCGCGCGACACGTTTTCCATCAGCGGCATCGCCATCGGCGCCACCCAGTCGTAGGCCTGCAGGAAATCCGCCAGATTCTGGCCGAACCAGGCTTCGCTGGCGGGATCGAGCACCGGCATCGCATAGATGTTGCGCGCGGTTTGCACCTGCGGGCCGCGGATCGCCCGCACCCGCTCGGTCAGCGACTGGGTAAACGCGATCAGCGCCCGGCTCTTGAAGCGCGTCCAGCGCACCATCTGCTGCGGATCCTGGCGTATCGCCGCCACCGAATCGGCGAAGCCGGCCTGGCGGTAGGCCGCAACGGCGTCGGGGCCAGCGTCCTCGAAGTCCGACAGCAGGGCATCGTCGTGGAACAGGATCCCTTTGAAGGTGGCGTGGGCCGCCAGATCCTCGTAGATCTCACTGATGCGCTGGCGCGCCACCGGGCTGAACGGCGACAGGCGGCGGTACTGCTTGTCGTCTACCGACAGCTGCCCACTTTGCGGATCGAGGCGCTGTACGCGCGGCACGTCAGAGCCCAGTTCGAACGCCAGCACCGGCATCCAGGCATACACGGCCACGCCGGTGCGCGAAGAGAGCTGCCAGGAGACCCGGTTGAACAGGTCGGCCTTCATCGGCAGCCAGCGGTTGGGGAAATAGAGCTCGCGCACGTTGCCGTCGCCTTTTGGATCGGCGAACGCCTGCAGGAAAACGGTATTGATGCGCAGGTCATAGATGCGCTGGATCAGCTTGTCGAGGTTTTTGGCCTGCTGCTGCGGATCGGGATCGTAGAGGTAGTCGAGATCGACGTGCGCCACCCGCATGATCTGCCGGTTCTGTATCTGCGTCAGCTGCTGGGCGAAGCTCGTCAGCGACGGGTTACCGGCCACCAGCATGCGCGGCACGTTTTCAGGCGCGTTTACGTCTCCCAGCCCATTCTCCAGCGTCAGCGCCATGCGGTAACCGTGCTTGCGCGCGATGTCCAGCGCCACGCCGCCGGCCGCGCCGTACGGCCAGACCCACACGCGCGGCGCCTTACCGGTGGCGGCGGTGATGCGCTGGGTGATCAACGCCACGTCCTTCTCGATGCGTTGGCGATATTCCGCCTCGCTTTCGTAGCGGCCCTGTTTGGCGTCGTACAGCCGATTGGCGACCGCCGGTTCGGTATTGCCCTGCGGGTTGGCGATGCCGCCGTAATGCGACGCGTAGGTGTGCGCGCCGATCTCCACCAGCCCGGAGTCCGACACCTCCCGCACCTGCTGCCAGGTGAGGAAGCGATCGCGCGGCGTCATCAGGCCGCCGAAATCGACCGGCTTGCCGGCCGGCGCATCCAGCCAGACGCCGACCGGCGCCAGCACCGCCGGCCAGTTGTAGGCCTTCAGCAGCGGGAAGACCCGGCTGTAGAAGCTGCGGTAGCCGTCGTCGAAGGTCAGCAGTACCGCCTTGTTCGGCAACGCCGGGCCGCCGTTTTGCGCCTGCAGGATCTGCTCGACCGACACCGGTTGGTAGCCGTTTTGCTTCAGCCAGGCGAACTGTTCGTTGAGCGCGCTGGTGCGCACCGACATGTAGCGCTGGTCCGCCGCGCCGTCTTCCACGTCGTGATACGCCAGCACCGCGTAACGGTTGGCCGGCCAAGGGCGTTCCATCGGCCCCACGGGGCGCTCCGCCGGCGGCGTGAAGCGTGGCACGTCCGCCTGGCTGCAGGCGGTGGTCAGCAACGCGGCCAACACGAAAAGCGAGGATCGAATAAGCATGATTATTCCTTTAAAAACGATAATTCAGATCAAACGTCACGCCGATGTTCCGCTCGCGTTTGCCGTCGTACGGATGCTTCTCAAACTGCAGCATCGCGCCGGCGTCCAACACCCCGTTCCAGCTGATGCGCTGGCCGTAACCCAGCTGGGTGATCGGCTTGCGCGCATAGTCCCGCTGCCAATAGCTGCCGGCACCGACCTGGAACTGCTGGCTCCACTCGGTCTGATAATGGCGATACAGGGTGTGATCGAGCGTTAACGACGGCAGCAGCGTGAAGTCGCGCTTCGGGTTGTAATACGGCACGTTCTCCTGGCTGTTGCGGCTGCCGGACAGCGTCAGGTTCATGTCCAGCCGATAGCGGGCGCCGGCGAGCAGCCGTTGCCGCCCTTCCAGGCCGTATTCCAGCCGGTTGTTGCCGTCCGAGAAGTGCGAAGGCGCCACGCTGGCGCGCAGCTCGCGGCTTTCGTTCTGCTGCCAACGCAGCCACAGGTTGCCGCCGTTGGCGCTGATGCCGTTGGTCAACGCACGCAGCGGCGTCTCGGCCGACAGGCGCGCCACCGAACCGCCGAGGCGCCATTGATCATTCAGGTCATACCAGGATGAGAGGCGCAGGCCGAGCTCATTGCCGTGGCCGTAGTTGCGGTTGGCCACCTCGGCCTCCAGCCACAGATCGCGCGAGCGCCACTCGGCGCCGGCGCTGAGATCGCGGTTGATGCCCTTGCCCTCGTCGAACTGGCCGGTGTTGAATCCCCAGCCGGTGAACAGCCGCCAGTTGTCGTCGATCGGCGGTGAATAGAGCGCGGCGTGAATGCCAAAATCGTGGCTGCCGCTGACCGGCCCGTCGGAATCGATGCCCTGATTGCCGCTGATGCGCAGTTCAGACATGTGGTGAATGCGTCGCGAACGTTCAAGCTGCCGAGCGGCGACGCTTTCCGGCGCGCGCTGAATGACATCGTCGGCCAGCAAATCCAGCTGGCGCCACTCCTGCAACTCCTGCGCGACATAGCCCTGCTGGATCTCCAACGGCAGGCTGCGCGGCTCCAGCCCTTCCACCTGCTTGAGCTCATCCTCGGCGCGACGCGGCCAGCCACGCGCCAAATAAACGCTGGCCAAGGAGATGCGCAGACCCTGATTGCCCGGCGCCGTGCGCGCCAGATGGGTCAGCTGCCGTTCGGCCTCGGCCAGATCGCGTTGATAAACCCGCGACTGCGCCAGCAGCGATTGGCCGACCAGCCAGTCATCGTTGTAGGCCAGCGTCGGCAGCTGGTACAGGCGGGTCGCGTAGGGATAGCGCTGGCTGACGCGCTGCGCCAGCAACGCCGCCTGATCGATGCGTTCGTTCTCCGCCTGCGCGTAAAACAGATCGGTTTCGTCTTCGGCGGTCACCGCCTGCGGTGCGGCGGCGTTCAGGCGGCCGAAAATGGCCTGCGCCTTGTCCGGCTGCTGCAGATAGAGGTAGGCGGACGCCGCCCAGCGCTGGGCATAATCCGGCACCGTGCGCCCTTCCGCCTGCAGGGTTTGATACTCGCTCACCACGTCGGCCATTCGATAACGCGCCAGCAGCGCACCCAGGCGATCGATACGCGCCTGTTGGTAGCTGTCCTGTGCCTCCGGCAGCGGCCGCCACTGCGTCAGCAGTTGATCATAGCGCGCCAGCGCGCGGTCGGCGATGACGAAACGTTCCTGTTCGCCGCGAGCATCGATAAACGACAGCCGCACCAGTTCGGCGGCCTCATCCGCCTGCAGGCGGCGCTGCTGCGCGGGCGGCAATGCCAGCCCCTGGCTTTCACGCAGCGCCGGATCCGCAACCCGATTTGCCGCCAGCAGCGTCACGTAATAAGCCTGAATTCCGGTGTCGGACGGCGCCAGCGCACGGGCATGGGTGGCGTTTTCCAGCGCCGCCCAGCTGCGGCCGGCGGCCTGGTCCACATAGGCGCGCGTCAGATACCACGTCGCCGGCTCCAGCAGCTTCTCCGCTCTTGCCGCTTCCGTTTGCGCCTGCACATCCTGCCCGGCATCCGCCAGCGTCATCACATAGCCGCGCTGCAAACCGCCGTCGGCGGGAGCGAGCTGCAACGCCGCACGCCACAGGCGCAGCGACGGTTGCCACTGCTTCAGGTTGCGATAGGCGCGGGCCGCCGTCGCCAGACTGGCGCTATCCCGCTGCAGCGCAGCGCCGTCGGCACGCCAAAGCGCGACCACCTCTTCATCGTGGCCGGCCCAGCCGGCCACCTGGATATAATCGGCTCGCTGCTGCAGGCTCAACCCCTCCTGAGCGCGCCGCTGCGATAAATACGCCAGCACCGGCGCGGTATCACCCGACCTGGCCTGACGGATCAGCGCGTCATAGCGTTCATCCGCCAGCGCGGCGGCCGGCAGGGATAAACCGATAAACAGCAATGACGCCGCATATTTGGTGGCGTGGCGTTCGGTAAAGCGTAATGAACGCGAGTTAACTTTAGGCACGAGGTATTCCTTTAATCCGTGAGCTGCTGTCCTGGCAAAGTGGAAATGCGAGCAGGCACCCGAAAAATCGGCTAAGGCCGTCGGGTAATAAGCATGGAGTAATGAATATTTCTGTCTGGCGCACGCTTAAACAGAATCGAATGCGCCTTTGCCTAAAAAGAGTATTTTATAAATCTGCAGATGAATACCGCAGCCAGGTGATATCTGAATGAAAATGGAATTTCACAATTGTTAAAAAGTGAAATAATAAAAATTAAAACCATAAAAATCATAAATATACATTTTTATCATGATCAATATTCTTATCTTCATCCCTTCGTGTGAAATTGTATAAAAACCGACGTGATATTTGATTTCAATTCTCATTATCAATCATTAATGGGGATATTAATCCAAGCGACTAATTAAATAATCTTTATTCACGGAAAAAATAATAAGAATATTGCTAACAAGAAAATTAAATTTGCCTGCTAATAATTATTGCTTTCAATTTAAATTCCCCCACGGCTACGTTCATGCTGGCTATCTCCCGGGCATGCCGTCACAATAGCGCCTCATTCAGGTTTCAATCAGGGATTGCCATGTACAGCCACTACCCCGCCCATTACACCTTCGATAGCGACAGCGACGCCTGGCAGATCGGTTTCCACGACTTCCCCGAGTGGCAATCGGCCTGCTATAAACGCGAAGACGTCGAGCTGGAAGCACAGGAAAGCCTGCTGGCCGCCATCGCCGCCGCGATGGACGAAGGGCTGCCCCTGCCTGCTCCTTCCCCGCTGCAAACCGATGGCTTGAGGGTACACCTGTCGGTGCTGGTGGCGCTGAAGATCGAACTGCACAACGCCATGCTGCGCAAAAACACCGGCAAAGCGGAGCTGGCACGCAAGCTGGGATTCAACAGCGGGCAAATGGAGCGGTTGCTGGATCTCGGCTACGCCTCGAAGGTTGAGGCGTTGGAGCAGGCGCTGTATCTGCTGGGCTACGAAGTGCGCGTGACAATAAGCGAAGTTTGCCAATAAGTTAGCGGCAGGTAAGCGAAATATTATCCGATGGGGCTAAATTTTCCCCATTGTGCGCCGATATGATCGTTACCTAATCACTTGTCGCAACAACGAAGGCTAAAAATGGAGTGGAGTCGCCGTCATATTTGGGCCGTTATTCTGCTGTCTTGTCTCGTTTTTTGGGCCATTTTGGTGACCGGCATCAACGCCGTCGCTTGAACGCCTGCCACCGCATTGCAATACCCCGATTTTAAAACTCGCAGCGGCAGGCTACTTCCTGTCGCTTGCCCATAAAAAGCGTTATAAAACAGTCCACGCTGTGCAAAAAACAGCCGAAAATTGTGATCAAAAACACAGTATTGAAATCAGACCAGTATTGAGAGTACATTAGCGCCGATCCTGTCGCGGTTCGGATTTTACCTCACGGAGCATGAGGCGCGACAACCGGACAACCCGTACGTGGGGCCGTTATTCTTTCGCTTGGAAGAACCCACCCGACAGGCAGGTTGCCCATAAAATACTCAGCACAACAATCGGGATCATTGCTGGCGAGGACTCCAGACAGGAGTTGTTCAGTGAAATATTTTTTGATGGGCGTGTCATTCATGCTGGTTGCCTGGGTTGGCACCTTCATGTTGATGGTTGCCTGACAGCAGCCAGACCAGGAACACAGCCAAAGGGACGCGCAAGCGTCCCTTTGTCGTTTCGGCTTGCGATCATTTGCCCGGCATCATGCGGCGCAGGGTGTCGTCTTTGCGCAGGTAGTGATGATACAGCGCCGCCAGCGCATGTGCGCCAGTGATAAAGTAGCCGATGTTTGCCAGCGTCTCATGAACCGTTTTGACCAGCTTGCGCATCACCGGATCCGGCATCACCCACTGCGGCACCGGCCAGCCCAGCAAAGACCACGATTTCCCGCCGTAGGCCAGGGTTAACATGCCCAGCAGCGGCAACATCAGGAAAACCACATACAGCAGCCAATGGAAGATCTTGGCGCCTACCTCCTGCCACTCCTCCAGCGGTGGCGTGGTCGGCGGCGGCGCGTGGAAAGCGCGCACCGCCAACCGAATCAGCATCAGGGCAAAGACCGAAGCCCCAAAATTAAAGTGCAGATTTTTGACCATCGGCGCCCACGCCTCCGGCACCGAATCTTTCAGCAACATCGCCGCATAGGTGAGGATCACCATCAGCAAAGTCAGCCAATGTAAAACGATTTGCGATCGCGCGTAGCGGTTGCTCATACACTCTGTCCAAAAATAAAACCCAGCGTAGTCGAGCATAATGGGGAAATAATGAAGAAAACCTTGGGACGGAAAAATAAGGCCGGGCGAGCGCCCGGCCTGACAGGATTATTTAGCGCTGCCCGCCTTGCCCGGCTTCAGCAACCCGTCCGCGCGGAACATCGCCTTGATACCGCGCACCGCCTGGCGGATACGGTCCTGATTCTCGATCAGCGCGAAGCGCACGTGGGTATCGCCGTAGTCGCCGAAGCCGATGCCCGGCGAGACGCAGACCTTGGCCTCTGCCAGCAGGCGTTTGGCGAACTCCAGCGAACCGAGGTGGGCATAAGGCTCGGGAATTTTCGCCCACACGTACATCGACGCCTTCGGATTTTCCACCATCCAGCCGGCCTCGTGCAGCCCCTTCACCAACACGTTGCGGCGCTGCCGATACTGCTCGGCGATATCGCGCACGCACTGCTGATCGCCTTCCAGCGCGGCGATGGCCGCCACCTGCAGCGGCGTAAAGGTGCCGTAATCGTGATAACTCTTGATGCGCGCCAGCGCGCTGACCAGTTCAGGGTTACCGACCATGAAACCGATGCGCCAGCCGGCCATGTTGTAGCTTTTCGACAGGGTGAAGAACTCCACCGCAATGTCTTTCGCCCCCGGCACCTGCATGATCGACGGCGCTTTCCAGCCGTCATAGACGATATCGGCATAGGCCAGATCGTGGATCACCAGCACGTTGTACTGCTTGGCCAACGCCACCACTCGCTCGAAGAAATCCAGCTCCACGCACTGTGCGGTCGGGTTGGACGGGAAGCCGAGGATCATCATTTTCGGACGCGGGATGGTTTCCCGAATGGCGCGCTCCAGCTCACCGAAGAAATCCACGCCGTCCACCAGCGGCACCGAACGCACCTGGGCGCCGGCGATCACCGCGCCGTAAATGTGGATCGGGTAGCTGGGGTTCGGCACCAGCACGGTATCGCCGTGATCGAGGGTCGCCAGCATCAGATGCGCCAGCCCCTCTTTCGAACCGATGGTGACGATGGCTTCGCTTTCCGGATCGATATCCACCTGATAACGATCGGCATACCAGCGCGAAATGGCGCGGCGCAGGCGCGGAATGCCGCGCGAGGTGGAATAACCGTGGGTGTCGTCGCGCTGGGCGACGGCACACAGTTTTTCCACGATGTGCGGCGGCGTCGGGCCGTCGGGGTTACCCATGCTGAAGTCGATAATATCCTCGCCGCGACGGCGTGCGGCCATCTTCAGTTCGGCGGTGATGTTGAATACGTAAGGGGGAAGGCGTTCAATGCGCGTGAAACGGCGCTGTGGACTGTTATCAGCCATAGGGGATTCCTCGATAGACGTTAGCGCCCGGACCGTCCGAGCGACGCAGGCCAGCGAACTGACCGAATATCGAACATAGCGCAGCGCCGACGAGCTTGTCGATACCCGGCGCGATATTTTTATTTGCCGCCCTGAAACTCCGCCGCCAGCAGCCCGAACAGCCAGTCGTCGCACCACTGCCCCGCCAGACGGTAGTTGTCGCGCAGCGTGCCTTCCAGCTGAAAGCCGCACGATTCCAGCAGGCCGCGCGAAGCGAGGTTGCCCGCGGTCACGGTGGCGGTCAGCTTGTGAAAGCCGCAGGCGTTCACCGCAAAATCCAGCACCGCCCGCAGCGACTCCTTGCCATAGCCCTTGCCCTGCCCGGCAGGCAAACTCCCGTATCCCACTTCCGCCTGCCGATACGGCACCCACTGCGGGCGAAAACCGGTAATGCCCACCGCCTCTGCGCTGTGCTTCTCACGCATCACCAGGCACAGCCACTGCTCGCCGTGTTTGTCCCAGGCCGGCAGCCGCTCCTCGAACCGGGCGCGGATCTCCGCTTCGCTGCGCGGATCTGAGATGTAACGGATCACCTCGGGATCTTGGTACAGGCGCAAAAACAGCGGCCAATCCTCGGCGGTTATCGACTGCAAGCTCAGACGTTCAGTGACCAGCTTCATAAAATCTCCGAAAAACGAAAAAGAGGAACTTACGAATGAAAGATATCTCTTTATTTTCCCCGATGGGTTGCCGATAATCATTCACGTTAAAACCACAAAACCATAACGTCTTGCCCGATTCCCTACAACCGCTCGCCGCAGTCACTCATGCGGCACGAGGAGAACACCATGGCCTCTTTAGTCATCGACGATATTCCGCAAACGATCGTTAACGTCAAACGCCAGCTGCGCCAGGCATTGCCGAACTACCGCGACGTGTTTCTGGCGCTGGAAGAGAACATCCGCGGCCAGGTCGAACAGATCCGCCGCGAGCTGGTCGCCGGCCACAATCCGGTGCCGCAGATCGACGCGGAAGATATCCTGCAGCAGCGCGTCAGCGAGCAGCAGATAGCGCTGATCAAACAGCGCGGCGCCTGCGCCATTCGCGGCGTGTTTCCCCGCGCCAAGGCCGAGGGCTGGAACCGGGAAATCGGCGACTACCTTGAGCGCAACAACTTCGTCGAGCGGTTGAAAAACGCCGCCGAAGACAACTATTTCGGCAAGCTGGCCGCCAGCAAACCGCAGATCTACGGCATCTATTGGTCGCAACCGCAGGTCGAGGCGCGGCAGGATGCGCGCATGCATGCGGTGCAGGTGTTCCTCAACAGCCTGTGGGCCACCGAGAGCAACGGCAAACAGCATTTCGATCCGACCCGCGTCGCCACTTACGCCGATCGCACCCGCCGCCGCCCGCCGAACTCCTCGTCGCTGGGCCTGTCGCCGCACGTCGACAGCGGCACCATCGAGCGCTGGCTGGACGAAAACTTTCGCTATGTGTATCGCCACGTTTTCTCCGGCGACTGGCAGCAGTACGACCCCTTCGCCGCCGACGGCCGCACCGAGGTGCGCGAGATAGCCTCCCCGGCGGTCTGCTCGATGTTCCGTACCTTCCAGGGCTGGACGGCGCTGACGCCGCAGCGCACCAACGCCGGCACGCTGAACCTGGTGCCGATCGCCAACGCCATGGCCTATGTGCTGCTGCGCGCACTGCAGGACGACGTCGCCGACGACGATCTGTGCGATGCGGCGCCGGGCCGCGCGCTGTCGATCTCGGAAAAGTGGCATCCCCTTTTATTAAGTGGGATTTCCCCTATTCCCGATCTGGAGCCGGGCGACACGGTCTTTTGGCACTGCGACGTGATCCACGCGGTGGAGAACGAGCATAACGGCGAATTCGACAGCAACGTGATGTACATCGCCGCCGCGCCGGGCTGCGAGAAAAACGACGCCTATCTGCAGCGCCAGCTGCCGAGCTTTATCGACGGCAGAACGCCGCCGGACTTCGCCCCCGACGATTTCGAGGTGGATTTCGACGGCCGCGCCACCGCCAACCTGCTGACGCCGCTGGGCAAAACGCAGCTCGGCATGCGCTGATCCCCCCGCCCGTGGCGCGCGCCACGGGCCCCTTTCGCTGTGGTATACTGCCGCCATCCGTAGGCCGCAGCGAGAACCCGTCGTGCACCCTTTTTTTGAAATGCTGTTGGCGGTGTTTGATCGCGCCGCGCTGATGTTGATCTGTCTGTTTTTCCTGACCCGCACCCGGCTGTTCCGCCAACTGCTGCAAAAAGAAGACCATACGCCGCTCGAGCTCGGCATCGTCACGGCGATCTTCTCGCTGTTCGCGCTGTTCAGCACCTACTCCGGCATCAACGTCGAAGGATCGCTGGTCAACGTGCGCGTCATCGCCATTATGGCCGGCGGCATCCTGTTCGGCCCCTGGGTGGGGATCGTCACCGGCATCGTCGCCGGGGTACACCGCTATCTGATCGATATCGGCGGCATCACGTCGGTGCCTTGTCTTATCACCAGCATCATCGCCGGCATCAGCGCCGGCTACATCAACCTCAAGGTGAAAAAAGAGCAGCGCTGGCGCGCCGGCATCGTCGGCGGCATGCTGTGCGAATCCCTCACCATGCTGCTAATCGTGCTGTGGGCCAAGCCGACCGAGCTTGGGTTGGACATCGTGTCGCAGATTGCCCTGCCGATGATCCTCGGCACGGTGTGCATCGGCCTGATCGTGCTGCTGGTGCAGAGCGTCGAGGATGAAAAAGAGGTGATCGCCGCGCGCCAGGCCAAGCTGGCGCTGGATATCGCCCACAAGACGCTGCCCTATTTCCGCAACATCAACAGCGAATCGCTGGCCACCATCTGCGATATCATCCGCCAGGACATCCGCGCCGATGCGGTAGCGATCACCGATACCCATCAGGTGCTGGCCTACGTCGGCGTAGGGCGCGAAGCCTACCCGATCGGCCGCGAAGGGCTGAGCCGCGTCACCCGCGAAAGCATTCGCCACGGCAAGATCATCATCAAGAACAACCTGGAAAACCCGGCGGCGCCGCAGATCCATTCGCAGCTGGTGGTGCCGCTGTGGGAAAAAGGCGAAGTGACCGGCGCGTTGAAAATCTACTACTGCCACGCTCACCAGATCACCAACACGCTGAAGGTGATGGCGGTCGGGCTGTCGCAAATCATCTCCACGCAGATGGAAGTGTCCCGCATCGAGCACCTGCGCCAGATGGCGGACAAGGCCGAAATGCGTGCGCTGCAGAGCAAGATTAACCCGCACTTCCTGTTCAACGCGCTGAACGCCATCTCTTCCTCTATCCGCCTGAATCCGGACACCGCGCGCCAACTGATCATTAACCTGTCGCGCTACCTGCGCTACAACCTGGAGCTGAACGACGAACTGATCGATATCCGCAAGGAGCTGCATCAGATTCAGGACTATATCGCCATCGAACAGGCGCGCTTCGGCGCCAAGCTGACGGTGATTTACGACATCGACGACGACGTCTCGGTGCGCATTCCGAGCCTGCTGATCCAGCCGCTGGTGGAGAACGCCATCGTGCACGGCATCCAGCCCTGCAAGGGTAAAGGGGTGGTGGTGATCGCGGTGAAAGATCAGGGCGATCGGGTGAAGATTTCGGTGAAGGATACCGGCCACGGCATCAATCAGGAAACCATCGATCGGGTGGCGCGCAACGAGATGCCGGGCCACAATATTGGCCTGCTCAACGTGCACCACCGCGTGTCGCTGCTGTACGGTGAAGGGCTGCATATTCGCCGCCTGGAGCCAGGCACCGAAATCGCGTTCTACATCAGCAAAAACGGCGGCAAGCTGCATCAGGAAGCGAGCGCGCCGCCGGTCGGGGAGGCCTCATGAAAGCCATCATCGTGGAAGACGAATTCCTCGCGCAGGAAGAACTCAGCTACCTGATCAAGAAACACAGCAATATCGATATCGTTGCCAGCTTCGAGGACGGCCTCGACGTCCTGAAATACCTGCAAACCCACCAGGTCGACGCCATTTTCCTCGACATCAACATCCCGTCGCTGGACGGCGTGCTGCTGGCGCAAAACATCAGCAAGTTCGCGCATCGCCCATCGATCGTGTTCATCACCGCCTATAAAGAGCACGCGGTGGAAGCGTTCGAGATCGAGGCGTTCGACTACATCCTCAAGCCCTATCACGAGGCGCGCATCGTCACCATGCTGCAAAAACTGGAGGCGCTGCATCAGCGCCCCGCCGGTGGGGCGGAACCGACCAGCGCGCCGAGCCGCGGCAGCCACAGCATCAACCTGATCAAAGACGAGCGGATCATCGTTACCGACATCAACGACATCTACTACGCCGCCGCCGATGAAAAGGTGACGCGGGTCTATACCCGCCGGGAAGAGTTCGTGATGCCGATGAACATCACCGAGTTTTACGGCCGGCTGCCGGAAGCGCATTTCTTCCGCTGCCACCGCTCTTACTGCGTTAACCTGGCGAAGATCCGCGAGATCGTGCCCTGGTTCAACAATACCTACATTCTGCGGCTGAGCGATCTTGAGTTTGAAGTGCCGGTCAGCCGCAGCAAGGTGAAAGAGTTTCGCCAGCTGATGCGCCTGTAAGCGCTTACCAGCGCGGGCCCGGACGGTAGTAATAGCCGGGCGGCGGCGGTGGCGGCATGCGGTAATGCGGCCGGTCGCGCCAGTCGCGCGGCGGCGGCCCGTAGTAAATCACCCGTGGCGGCGGGCCATAATAGTACCCGCGCGGGCGTTCATACCGGTGGTGATCGGCCCACCAGCGCGGATCGCGCCAGCGATAGCCGTCCCAGTAGTGGCCGCGATTATCGCGATCGCCGATATGCAACGACAGGCCCGGCACGTTCACGCCGATGGACACGTCGGCCTGGCTCGCCAGCGGCAGCGCCAGCAGCGCGGCCAGTAACAACAGCGTTTTTTTCATTTCATGGACTCCTGCAGAGCGGACCTCGTCCGATCGCAGATAACATAGTCCCGCGCTCATCGCCGCTCTATAGGTGCAATGCCGATTTACGCCTTTCAGACGCATCCTTCACAATTTCACCACAATCGTTCACCGGCAGTTAACAATAAATCGTTGATATCTTTGATGTAGATCACGTGCCACCCACGGCATTTCACGCGCTTTTCGGTGCAAAAACGGCAACTCACGCCGCATAACATGCATTTCATTCCTTCCGCCGTGCAACTCATTCCCGATCCGCCGCCCGCCGGGGGGGCCGGCCATATAATAAGCCCATACCGCGGGAACCCAGCTTCACCCCGCAAATTTCAGCCAACGGCTCACGCCCGGCAACGCACACACAGGAAGGAGACCGGCCATGAACACCAAACCGGCAAATCGCAGCTTAATCGTTCTCGGCACCATCATCTGTCAGATGGGCCTGGGCACCATCTACACCTGGAGCCTGTTCAACCAGCCGCTGGTCGACAAGTTCCATTGGGGACTGGCGGACGTCGCCACCACCTTCTCCATCACCAGCTTCTTCCTGGCCTTCGCCACGCTGTTCGCCGGCAAGCTGCAAGAACGCTTCGGCATCCGCAACCTGACGCTGTGTTCCGGCATCCTGGTCGGCCTGGGCCTTATCGCCAGCGCTCACGTCAGCTCGCTCGACATGATCTACCTGCTGGCCGGCGTGGTGGTGGGCTTTGCGGTCGGTATCGCCTACATCTCCACCCTGTCCAACCTGATTAAGTGGTTCCCGGCCAACAAAGGCCTGATTTCCGGCATCTCCGTCGGCGCCTTCGGCAGCGGCAGCCTGCTGTTCAAATACGTCAACGCCGCCCTGATCGCCGACGTCGGCGTTTCCGGTGCCTTCTTCTACTGGGGCGCCATCGTGATGGGCCTGATCGTCGTCGGTTCCCTGCTGCTGAAAGAGCCGGTGCTGGCGACCAACGCCGCGCAGCAAGGCGCCAACGGTCTGGGCAACGACTTCAGCGTGCGCCAGATGTTGGCCACCAAAGAAGCCTACCTGCTGTTCACCATCTTCTTCGCTGCCTGCATGAGCGGTCTGTACCTCATCGGCATCGTGAAAGACATGGGCGTTCAACTGGCCGGGATGGATTTGGCCACCGCCGCCAACACCGTGTCCGCCGTCGCCATCTTCAACACCGCCGGCCGCATCATCCTGGGTACGCTGTCCGATAAAGTTGGCCGTATGCGCGTCATCAGCTTCACCATGCTGGTTACCGTGCTGGCGATTGTCGCGCTGAGCTTCATGACCCTGAACCACACGCTGTTCTTTATCTGCGTCGGCGCGGTAGCCTTCTGTTTCGGCGGCAACATCACCGTGTTCCCGGCGATTGTCGGCGACTTCTTCGGCCTGAAGAACCACAGCAAAAACTACGGCATCATCTACCAGGGCTTCGGCCTGGGCGCGCTGGCCGGTTCGTTCGTCGCCAAATACTTCGGCGGCTTCCACGCCACCTTCATGGTGATTGGCGTTCTGTCCGCCGCCTCTCTGCTGATTACGCTGTTCATCAAAGCGCCGAAGGCGGTGGAAGCGGAAACGGCAGAAACCACCCAAACGGCGGAGCTGGCCAAAGCCTGATACCCCGTGAAAACGACAAGGGGCGCAACCTGTGGGTTGCGCCCCTTTTTTATTGCCCCGCCCCTGAGCTTACAGGTGCATGCCCAGCGTCTGGCGCAGATGCGCGCCGGCACCCAGCAGGCCCGGCTGGCCGTGCGTTATCATGAACACCGGGATTTCGCGCACATAGTCGCGGAAGCGCCCCTTGTCTTCAAAGGCGGCGCGGAAGCCAGAGGCCTTGAAGAATTCCATAAAGCGCGGCACGATGCCGCCGGCGATGTACACGCCGCCGAAGGTGCCCAGATTCAGCGCCAAATTGCCACCGAAGCGCCCCATGATCACGCAAAACAGCGACAGCGCGCGGCGGCAGTCGATGCAGCTGTCTGCCAGCGCCCGCTCGGTGATGTCCTTCGGTTCCCATTTCTCCGGCAGGCGGTTGTCCGCCTTGACGATGGCGCGATACAGATTGACCAGGCCCGGCCCGGACAGCACGCGCTCGGCGGAAACATGCCCCACTTCCGCGCGCAGCACCTCCAGAATGATGTCCTCTTCTTCGCTGTTCGGCGCGAAATCGACATGGCCGCCCTCGCCCGGCAGGCTGACCCAACGGCGATCGACGTGCACCAGGTGGGCAACGCCCAGCCCGGTGCCGGCGCCATACACCGCGATCGGTTTGCCCGGCTGCGCATCGCCGCCGCCAAACTGCAGCACGTCGTCCGGCGAGAGCATCGGGATCGCCATCGAGACGGCAGTGAAATCGTTGATCACTTCCAGATGGCTCAGCCCCAGGCTGGCCTTCATTTCTTTGATCGAGAACGCCCAGCTGTGGTTGGTCATCGCCACCCAGTCTTCGGTCACCGGGCAGGCGATCGCGATACAGGCGTCCTGCACCTCGATATCGCACGCTTTCAGGTATTGGCGGATCACCGCCTCCAGGCTGTCGAACTCCAGGCCGGAATAGGTTTTCGCCTGGGTAATCTCACCCGTCGCAACAGTGCACAACGCCAGGCGGGCATTGGTGCCGCCAACATCACCTACGAGGGCATAGGTCATTGATTTCGTCTCCGCAAAATGAAAAATAAAAAGCTGCCCACACTGTAAAATCCTGCTGCAAAAACAACAATCACCCGCCTCGGATCTGCACCCCAATAGCGATCCGGATCACAAAAAACGTTTCAGCTGGCCTGCGGCGCCGCGTTTTGAAACAAATTGCGGCAAAAAACGCTCCCCGGCGACTGTTAACCGTCATCGACGCCGGGCAATATCAATGCGTGCCTGCGCGCCGATAGTCTGGCAAGCTGTGGCCACTGCTCAACCACCCGCTCTCCCTGCCCTGCCGGGAGGCATCGACAAGGGATTATCCATGCTGCATCCGCGCGCCAATGCCATGTTGGCCTTTGCTTTGCCTGCGCTGATTATCGGTTCCGCTTCCAGTATGGTGCTGCTGTTGGTGATGAAAATTGCCGCCGCACTGCAGCAATTACTGTGGGTGACGCTGCCCGGTGCGCTGAGCCTGGACGCCCAGTCGCCCTGGTGGCCGGTCGCGATGCTGACGCTGACCGGCGTGGCGGTCGGCCTTATCGTGCGCTATATGCCGGGCCACGCCGGGCCGGACCCGGCGACGGAATCGTTGATCGGCATGCCCCTGCCGCTCTCCGCCCTGCCGGGACTGGGGTTAGCGCTGATCGTCGGCCTGGCCGGCGGCGTCAGCCTGGGGCCGGAGAACCCGATCACCGCCATCAATATCGCGCTGGTAGCGGCCGCCGGAGCGCGCCTGCTGCCGAAGGTGCCGCGCATGGACTGGATCATCCTGGCGGCTGCGGGCACCATCGGCGCGATGTTCGGCACGCCGGTCGCCGCCGCGCTGATCTTCTCGCAAACCCTGGCGGGCAATAACGAAACGCCGCTGTGGGATCGGCTGTTCGCCCCGCTGGTTGCCGCCGCCGCCGGCGCGGTCACCACCCAGATGTTCTTCGTGCCCAATTTCGCCCTGCAGCTCGACGCCTACGATGTAACTCGGCTGCCGGACATCTTCAGCGGCGCCATCGTGGCGCTGATCGCCATCGCGCTCGGCATGGTGGCGCTGTGGTGCTTCCCGCACGTTCACCGCCTGTTCCATTCGATGAAAAATCCGGTGTTGATGTTAGGGCTGGGGGGCTTTGTGCTGGGCCTGCTGGCGCTGGTGGGCGGAGAGATTACCCTGTTCAAAGGGCTGGATGAAATGAAGCGCCTCGCGCAAGACGACGGCTATTCGGTGCCGGCGCTGTTGACCATTACCCTGACCAAGCTGGCGGCGCTGGTGATCGCCGCCGCCAGCGGCTTTCGCGGTGGGCGTATCTTCCCGGCAGTGTTCGTCGGCGTGGCGCTGGGGCTGATGCTGCATCAGCACGTTCCCGCAGTGCCGGCGGCGATCACCGTCTCCTGCGCCATCATGGGGCTGGTGCTGGTGGTCACGCGCGACGGCTGGCTCAGCCTGTTCATGGCGGTGGCGGTGGTGCCGGATCTGCACCTGCTGCCGGTGCTGTGCATCGTGATGCTGCCCGCCTGGCTGGCGCTGGCGGGCAAACCGCTGATGCTGGTGAATCGCCGGCAGCCGCCGCACGACGATTAGGCCAACGCGAACGCCGCGGCGGCGCGGGCGTGGATCGCGGTGGTGTCGAACACCGGCACCGACGCATCACGCTCGCTCACCAGCAAACCTATTTCGGTGCAGCCGAAAATAATCCCCTGCGCGCCCTGCTGCTCCAGATCGCTGATGATCCGGCGATACTCGTCGCGCGAGGCGTCGCGAATTTTACCCAGGCACAGTTCGTCATAGATGATGCGGTGTACGATGTCACGATCGGCGCTGACCGGCGTCACCACGTCGATGCCGTGCAATTCCTGCAGGCGGCCGCGATAGAAGGTCTGCTCCATGGTAAAGCGCGTGCCCAGCAGCCCGACGCGGCGAATGTTTTTTTCCCGCACCTGCAGCGCCGTGGCATCGGCGATGTGAATCAGCGGCAGGCCGCTGGCCTGCTCGACCGCCTCCGCCACCTTGTGCATGGTGTTGGTGCAGATCACGATAGCTTCGGCGCCGGCGGCGCGCAAAGCCACTGCGGCGGCGGCCAGCAGCCGGCCGGCACCGTCCCAATCGCCCTGGTGCTGCAAGCGTTCAACCTCCTGAAAATCGACGCTGTAGAGCACGATTTTGGCCGAATGCAGCCCGCCGAGGCGTGCCTTTACCTGCTCGTTAATAGTGCGGTAATAAGGAATGGTGGATTCCCAACTCATGCCACCCAGCAAGCCCAACACTTTCATCATTCGTTCCTCAGCATTTCCGACGATCCTCTGACCTTACCTGAGAATCGCCGGGCTGACGACGCCTTATTTGGCGCCGGAATTGATCGGCTGGCGCGCTTCGAACCAGCGCTGGCGCAGCGTGTCGTACAGCCAGTTATAGGCCATGGTGTACGGCAGGAAGAACAGGAAGAAACCGATTTCCAGCATAAACGCCTGCGCCCAGGAGATGCTCAGCATCCAGGCGGCGATCGGCACGCCGATCAGGATAAAACCGGCTTCAAAGCCGACGGCGTGCAGCGCACGCACTTTCAGGTTACGCACCACCCGGCTGACCGGCCACAGGCGGTCGAACACCGTGTTGTAAACCATGTTCCACAGCATCGCGACGGTGGAGAGCATCACCGCCAACGCACCGACCTGCACCATTGAGCGGTTCAGCAGCCACGCGCCCAGCGGGGCGCAAACCATCACGGCGATGGCCTCGAAACCGACGGCGTGGACGATACGTTCAATGAGAGACTTGTTTTGCAGTTGCATACATCACCTTTTTTCAACAGTTGTTGCGAAAGCCAGGTGATTATCATCGCTTTTTCGGGTAGGTTAAAAATAGATTCCATCGATAAAGTAGATAGGTTATGCACTATTCTCCGGAAGCGCTGCATGCGTTTGTCGAAGCCGCCGCCCTCGGCTCGTTTTCCGCCGCCGCGCGCAAGCTGCGCAAAAGCCAATCCACCGTCAGCACTGCCATCGCCAATCTGGAGGCCGATCTGGCGCTGACGCTGTTCGATCGCAGCGCGCGCCAGCCGGTGCTCACCGCCGCCGGCCGCAAGGTACTGGGGCATGTGCAGGCGATCCTCGCGGCCAGCGAACGGCTCGACGCCCTGAGCATTCAGCTGGCGGGCGAGGTTGAACCGCGCCTGAGCATGGTGTTTTCCGATACCTACCAGCCCAAGCATCACGATCGGTTGATGCAGCTGTTCGAACAGCGCTACCCGGAGATTGAGCTGGAATGGATGATCGCCGAAGAAGGCGACGTTATCGATCTGCTGCAAAGCGGCCGCGCGCACTTGGGCATGGTGGAAGTGCAAAAAAGTTATCCGCCGGATATCGCCTTCTCCCGGCTGCCTGAACAGACCGAAATGGGGCTGTTCGTCGCCCATCAGCACCCGCTGGCCCAGGTCGCCGCGCCAACGCCGGAGCAGCTGTCCAGCATCCGCCAGCTGATCCTGAATACCTACACCGGCGCCGAAGCGGCCAGACAGGGTGGCCTGGTCTGGTCGGCGCCCAGCTATCTGCTGTTGCTGGAGATGGCGGAACAGGGGTTCGGTTGGGCGGTACTGCCGCACTGGCTGGTGCAACAATACGGCCACGGCAAACTCACCCAGCTGCGGCCGCGCGGCTGGCCAAAACTGATTTCGGTGGATGCGGTCTGGTCCAAACTGACCCCGCCGGGCCCGGCGGGGTTCTGGATGCTGGATCGCCTGCTGGGCGATACCCTGCCTTAAGCGGCGACGTTGCGTGCCTGAATGGCGCGCGAGACGGTATCGAGCAGTTCCGGCATGTCCATCTTCGGCAGCATCACTTCGATGAAGGCCAGCCGATCGTCGTCCGCTACCTCGCGCAGCGCCTGGCGCAGTCCGTCCGGATCGCTGACCCGCAACGCCTTCACCGGCCGCTCGCCGGCCAGCGCCGGCGGCAGCTGCGTCCAGTTCCAGCGCGCGATGTCGTTATAACGTTGCTCCGGCCCGTGGATCGCACGCTCGATCGTGTAACCCTGATTATTCAGCACGAAGATCACCGGCTTAAGCCCGTCGCGCAGCATCGATCCCAGTTCCTGTACGGTCAGCTGCGCGGCGCCGTCGCCGATCAGCAATATTGCCCGCCGCTGCGGTTCGGCGGTCTGTACGCCGAACGTCGCCGGCAGGGTATAGCCGATCGATCCCCAGAGCGCCTGCACGATCAGGCGGCAGCCACGCGGCAACGTCAACGCCGCCGCGCCGAAACAGGCGGTGCCCTGATCGGCCAGCACGATATCCCCGGGCCGCAGGAAATCCTGTATCTGCCGCCAGAAGGCGTGCTGATCCAGCCCTTCCCCATCGGTTTCCGGCAGCGTCGGGCGGACGATCGGCGGCAACGGCCAGCGTGACGCCAGCGACAGGCTCAGGCGGTGCAGCGCCTGCACCGCCTCGCGCATCGGAATGCGGCTAAAGCGCTGCCGCCCGACCCAGGCTTCGAACGGTTGAATGTCGATGCATTTTTCCACCGGCAAATGATGCGTGAAACCGGCGGTAATGGTGTCGGTCAAACGCACGCCGACGTTGATCACCACATCGGCGTTTTCGATAAGCTGTTTCACCGCCGGATCGCTGGCGCCGCCGCAGTAGGTCCCGACAAACCCGGCTCGGTTCTCATCCAGCACGCCTTTGCCGAGCAGCAGCGTAGCGTGCGGAATGTCGACCGCCTGCAGCCACTCGTCCAGCGCCGCTTCGGCGCCGAAGCGATCGGCCAGGAAGTCCGCCAGCAGCGATACCCGCCGCGCCGGCAGCAGCTTTTCGCGCGCTGCGGCGATAAATGCCTGCAATGCGCTGCGCGACAGTTTGGCCTGACGCAGCATCAGCGGCGCCGGTTTGGCCGACAGCGGCGCTTGTGCGACGTCGCTGGGCAACATCAGGTAAACCGGGCGATGTTCCAGCAAGGCGACGCCGATCAGGCGGTCTATCTCCACGGCGGCGTTGTCGGCGGTCAGGTCGGCCTGCGCGACGGTCACCTCTTTGGCTATCCGCGCGAAGTGGGTAAAGTCGCCATCCCCCAGCGAATGGTGCAGCAAATCACCGGCGCGCTGGGCGCGCTGCGCCGGCGTGCCGACCACGTGGATCACCGGCAGGTATTCGGCGTAGCTGCCAGCCACCCCATTCAACGCGCTCAGCTCCCCCACGCCAAAGGTGGTGAGCAGCGCCGCCGCCGGTTTGCAGCGAGCGTAGCCGTCGGCGGCATAGGCGGCGTTCAGCTCGTTGGCGCAGCCTACCCAGGTGATTTGCGGATGAGCGAGAACGTGATCGAGGAATTGCAGGTTGTAATCCCCCGGCACGCCGAAGAAATGACGGATGCCGATTTGGGCCAGACGATCGAGCAGATAATCGGCCACCGTATAGGTCTGAGTCATGATCATCACCTGTCTGCAGCTGGAGCGATTATCTTAAGTATCGAAGATGCCGTTCAAATTTCGAACAAACGCTCCTGCCTCGATCGGCAACCTGGCGTTACATGCCGGCGCTGTGATCGCTCCCCCGGCAGCGCGGTGTGAAAGCGTATACACTCAAAGCACTTCACCTCCCGCCGACAAGGATAACTATGTCCTACCAAGCCTCCCCTACGCGTTATCAAGATATGGAATACCGGCGCTGCGGCCGCAGCGGGCTGAAGCTGCCCGCCGTCTCGCTCGGGCTGTGGCACAACTTCGGCGACGCCACGCTGTACGACAACGCCCGCGGCCTGATCCGCTGCGCCTTCGATCGCGGCATTACCCATTTCGATTTGGCCAACAACTACGGCCCACCGCCCGGCGCCGCCGAGGAGAACTTTGGCCGCATACTCAACGCCGACCTGCGGGCCTGGCGCGACGAGCTGATCGTCTCGTCCAAAGCCGGTTACACCATGTGGCCCGGCCCCTACGGCGATTGGGGCTCGAAAAAGTATCTGGTCGCCAGCCTCGATCAGAGCCTGAAGCGCATGGGGCTGGAGTATGTGGATATCTTTTATCACCACCGACCGGATCCGGACACGCCGCTGGAAGAAACCATGGCGGCGCTGGATCTGCTGGTGCGCCAGGGCAAAGCGCTGTATGTCGGCCTGTCTAACTACCCGGTCGAACGCGCGCGGCAGGCGTTCGACATTCTGCAGCGGCTCGGCACGCCGTGCGTGATCCACCAGCCGAAGTATTCGATGTTGGAACGCACGCCGGAGGCGGGATTACTGGACACATTGGCGGAGCATGGCGTCGGATCGATCGCCTTCTCGCCGCTGGCGGGCGGCCTGCTGACCGACCGCTATCTGCACGGCATCCCGCAAGATTCCCGCGCCGCCAGCGGCAGCCGCTTTCTGCAGCCGGAGCAACTGACCGCCGAACGGCTGGACAAGGTGCACCGCCTCGATGCGCTGGCGCGGCAACGCGGGCAAAAGCTGTCGCAAATGGCGCTGGCCTGGGTGCTGCGCGGCGATCGCGTCACCTCGGTGCTGATCGGCGCCAGCAAGAGTGCGCAGATAGAAGACGCGGTAGGCATGCTGGCCAATCGTCATTTCAGTGAAGAAGAGCTCGTTCAGATCGAACAAATCCTACTGTAATCGCTTACAAATACCGCCGCTCCACCGAGCGGCGATCCCCCAGAAAAATCTCAAATCTCGGCCTGCGGCGCCGTTTTCAGAGTGGCTCTCAGATTCAACCCTATGCGCCGGCGCTATGATGCCGATATTGCAGCAAAAATAACGATAAGGCCGCTTTTTAAACTGATGAACGCGCTTCATAAAGTGATTAACGGCCAGGCCGCGCAAGCGGAAAGGAGAAGTCATGTTTAAACCTCTGCTCTTGGCTGCCATCTTGGCGGCGACGGTGTTGCCCGCCGTACAGCAGGCTCACGCCGAAGGGCTCAGCATCGATCTGATGCCGGGCGTTTCATTGCGCATCGGCGATCAGGACAATCGCGGCCGTTACTGGGACGGTTACGACTGGCGCGATCGTGACTGGTGGCAAGGCCATCAGGGCCGCTATCTCGGCGACCGCAGCCCGCGTGGCTATTACTGGGACGGCTATCGCTGGCGCGATCGCGACTATTGGCGCAAATACTACTACTCTCGCGATGGCCGTTATTACAAATGCGACCGCCGTTGCGACAAGCATTACTGGAAGAAAGAGAAAAAGCACCACCACGATCACGATCGCGATCGCTGGCGCCGCCACGGCGATGACGACCGCGATTAACGACGACGGGCCGGCACCATGCCGGCCCGCGCTTTTTTTGCCTACAGCACGCTGCCGATCAGCAGATAGCCGTTCAATCCCACCACCACCAGTACGATCAGCTTACCCAGGTTTTGCACCACTGGGCCGTTGACCATCTCCCCCATCAGCGCCCGATTGCCGGTGAAAGCCAGCAGCGGCACCAGCGCCAGCGCAATGCCGAAGCTGAGCAGCACCTGGCTCAGCACCAGAATGCGCGTCGCGTCCATCCCCAGCATGATGACGATAAACGACGGCAGCATGGTCACCGCGCGCCGCAGCCACAGCGGGATATGGAAATGCACGAATCCTTGCATCACCACCTGCCCCGCCAGCGTGCCCACCACGGTAGAGGAGAGGCCGGCGGCCACCAGGCTCAGGCCGAACACGGTAGCAGCGGCTTGCCCGAGCAGCGGTTGCAGCGTCAGGTAAGCCACATCGAGATCGGCGATGCCGCTGTGGCCGCTGAAATGAAACGCGGCGGCGGCGGTGGCCATCATCGCCAGGTTAACGAAACCGGCAATGGTCATGGCCACGGCGACATCGACTTTGGTGGCGGCATAGCGCTCCGCCTTGTCGTGCTCGCCGCCGATTTGGGTGAGCGACGAATGCAGGTAGATCACATGCGGCATGATGGTGGCGCCCAATACCCCGGCGGCCAGAAATACCGCATCGCCGTTAGGCAGATCGGGCAGCGCCATGCCCTTCAGCAGCGGCGCGAGCTGCGGCTGGGAGAACGCCAGCTCGACGATATAAGCGGCGGCGACGAACAGCAGCAGGCCGCCAATCACCAGCTCCAGCGGCTTTTGCCCGCGCTTTTGCAGCATCAAGATTAAAAAGGTGGCGATGCCGGTCAGCACTGCGCCCTGCAACAGGGAAACGCCGAGCAGCAGCTTGAAGCCGATCGCCGCGCCGATAAACTCGGCCAGATCGGTCGCCATGGCGATGATCTCCGCCTGCACCCAATAGGCCCACACCGCCGGCCGCGGAAAGCGATCGCGAATATGCTCGGCCAGGTTTTTCCCGGTGGCGATGCCCAGCTTGGCGGACAACAGCTGGATCAGCATCGCCATCACGTTGGCCCAAACCACCACCCACAGCAGGCTGTAGCCGAACGAGGCGCCGGCCTGGATGTTGGTGGCGAAGTTACCGGGATCGATATAGCCGATAGCGGCGATGAAGGCGGGCCCCATCAGCGAGAGTTTGATTTTCCTGGCGGAGCGCCCGGAGGTGGTTTCAACCACGCGACTGTTCAGCATATGTTGAACCCTTACTGAAATTACGTTTATCTCCACTCTATATAAATGATAATAATTATCAAGCGCATTTAGAGCGGTAAAACTTATCTCTGTAATAGCCAACATTAACGGTTTTATCGAAGGGTTCAGCGCGGAGCTTGCCGATTTCCGTGCTTTTCTGATGGGATTTGGGCTGCAATACCCCTGAAAGACAGGTTAGCACAAGAATACGAATTTCCTATTGCTGCTTTAACATCTTGATTTTTTATGCTTTTGCGCAACACTTTAGGAGAACTCCCACTATGATTTTCCATATTTGCAATAGAAGTCTCGTTTTTAAACGTAGCGTTACATAAAATGACAGCCGAAATTCAGCCTGCCTCAAATTTGGAGCAAACATGTCCCATATTGCGCACTTTGCGTTGGCGATAGTGGTGGTGGCGATCCTGGCCCTGTTGGTGTGCCGCGATCGTAAAAGCATCCGCATTCGCTATGTTATTCAACTACTGGTTATCGAAGTACTGCTGGCCTACTTTTTCCTGCATTCGGAAGCGGGTTTGGGCTTCGTAAAAGGATTTGCCGCGCTGTTTGACAAACTGCTCGGATTTGCGGGACAAGGGACTGATTTCGTATTCGGCGGCATGGGCGACAAAGGCCTGGCGTTCTTCTTCCTGAAGGTGCTGTGCCCGATCGTCTTCATTTCGGCGCTGATCGGTATTCTGCAGTACATCAAGGTGCTGCCGTTCATCATCCGTATTATCGGTACCGTGCTGTCGAAAGTGAACGGCATGGGCAAGCTGGAGTCGTTCAACGCCGTCAGCTCGCTGATCCTGGGCCAATCCGAAAACTTCATCGCCTACAAGGATATCCTGGGCAAGATGTCGGAAAAGCGCATGTACACCATGGCGGCGACCGCGATGTCTACGGTGTCCATGTCCATCGTCGGTGCCTACATGACCATGCTGGACGCCAAGTTCGTGGTGGCGGCGCTGGTATTGAACATGTTCAGCACCTTTATCGTGCTGTCGCTGGTCAACCCGTACGACACCAATAAAGAAGAAGAGCTGCACCTCGGCAACCTGCACGAAGGCCAGAGCTTCTTCGAAATGCTGGGTGAATATATCCTGGCCGGCTTCAAAGTAGCGATTATCGTTGCCGCGATGCTGATCGGCTTCATCGCCCTGATCGCCGCGCTCAACGGTGTGTTCAGCGCCATCTTCGGCCTGAGCTTCCAGGAAATCCTCGGCTACTTCTTCTATCCGTTCGCCTGGATCATGGGGATTCCTAAACACGAAGCCCTGCAGGTTGGCAGCATCATGGCCACCAAGCTGGTTTCCAACGAGTTCGTGGCAATGATGGAGCTGCAGAAAGTGTCTGCCGAACTGTCGCCGCGCAGCCTGGGGATCCTGTCGGTGTTCCTGGTGTCCTTCGCCAACTTCTCCTCCATCGGCATCGTGGCCGGTGCGATCAAGGGTCTGAACGAACACCAGGGCAACGTGGTGTCGCGCTTTGGCCTGAAACTGGTGTACGGCTCTACGCTGGTCAGCATCCTGTCCGCTTCCATCGCGGGTCTGGTACTGGGCTAAGCCTCGAACCGACTGCGATAACAAGGCGCCTGCGGGCGCCTTTTTTGTTGGTAGGGAATCATAATGAAAACGTACCTGCAGGAGAGGAAAACGCCTGCTTAAATTATGTCGACACATTCGGTGAGAGACGCATGGCGAATTGCAGATTAAAAGTTAGACAGTAAAATGATGATAAACACCTGTGCCGCCCAGTTTTAGCGACACAGTTAATCACGGAGATAAATACCGTACTCTTTCATCAGCCTTATTGTGGCGGCCATGAATCAAAGATCAGTTAATTGAGCGGCCTAAGAGCGTCGTAATCTCCTCGGAGATAATTGGCGATGAATTATAATAAGAGTCAACGCTTTCCACGACCACAATTTTCTTATCATCCTCGCTTGATGTCCAACAGGGAACAACCGTTCTGGGACTCTCTGAATAGGTAAATGATGAGGTATGTGTAAACAACGCGCTAGAGATGACATCTATTTTTCTGCGATCCACATACGCATCGATATTCAGACTACGCTTCATAACCTCAATGGATTGAGGAACATGAGTCTCCATAGCAACCCTTATCACTTCACCATCCACGGAAGGCGTAATCCAGATATTGAACTCCTTTTCTGTAATTAATACAGGATGCAGCAGATGCGAAACAGAGTCTGACAGATAATAATCTTTGAAAATCATATCCACATCGGGGAATATAGCATCAAATGACTCCACCATATTGAATTCAAAGCAATTTGTGAATTTTATGATCGTATCATACAGCCGTTTCTTCTCATCAACAAAAATCACTCCGCCTTCAATTCGGTTCAGTCCACCGATATTTTTATTTCTAAAAATATTCACCCCAGTAAAAAAGGCCAACTCATCCTGAAAATAGGAAAAAATCTCTGCGGTGTTAAGCAGAATGGAATCATAGCTGACAAAGATCGATTTGTTCGTGCAATCAATAAACGAAGGCAAAGTAAGAAGATTGTCTTCACCGTAATTCTTCACCTCATAAGGTAAACCATGCTGCTCATACAATCTGCTCAGGCGACCGATCTCTGCGCGCTCGACAACGCGGCTCATTTTCTCTTTTCTCCCATATTCACCGCTGGATGACAGAATAAATTTTTCCCATATCCATTGCGACTGCGAGGAAAAACGCGTCAGGCGCTGATTATTCTCATGGACGCTTCGCCACAAACAGTGATTGCCAAAAGATGTTCTGAACTCATCGTAATTCGTCTCGTCCAGGAAAAAGTCGACGGAGATTCCTTTTCTCGCACAGGCCAGCGCCGTCATCACCGCAGTTACTCCACCGCCGCCAACAATTGCGATATTTTTATTTTTTTTCATGGATAACCTCATCCAATGATGATGAAACAATGACAATAGTTTCATCAAGAAAACAATATCAATGTCAATAGATACAAATCATCAGCATTAATTAGCATATTAACAATCACAGAGTTAATCAGAGGATAAAACTATTGAGATTGCTAAAATTTAGGATCCTCCCGCGAACTGGCAGCATAAAAAACCAATTACACAGAATATTATTCTTAAAATGTGATACTTGTCGATTTTAACCACTAGCGATTTTTTTTTCATATAGACTCGATTTTGTTAACAAATCGCGAAAGGAAATGATAAAAATCAGACAGAATAAAAAACCATTAATCAATCAAATATCAGATTTCAAAACCAACTTAACACACCATAACAAGCATTAATCACTCAAAAAGAGGCTTTTTAATGCTCATTTATGAGTGATGAGTAAAAGGTTGAAAACCTATAATTTACATGCAGTTATAAAACAAGGGGATAAAACATGAACAAGTTCGTACTGAATACTTTGCTGTTCGTTGGCGCACCTTTCGCCATGTCAACTATTGCTGCTGCTAACGCTGCGGATGGAACCATTAACTTCACCGGCAATGTCACTGACCAGACCTGTACGGTAGAAACAAGCAGCGCCAACCAAACCATTCCTATGGGTAACGTAAGCGCCAAGGCCTTCAAAAATGCTGGCGATACCGCCCTGCCGACAAAATTCAACATTGCTTTAGCCAACTGCCCTGAAACTGTTAAAAAGGCTTCGGTGAAATTCGACGGCATCTATGCAAAAGACAATACTGCACTGTTGTCATTGAACCAAGAAGCAGGCGTGGCAACCGGTATTGGCATTGCCCTCTATGAGGCTGATGGAGCAACACAAATTCCGATGGCTTCATTTTCGAATGCGCAGAGCGTGCAAAAGGACATCAGTAATGTCTTTACCTACGTAGCGAAATATATGTCTACCTCTGACACCGTTACCGTCGGCCCGGCGAATGCCACGACGCAGTTTAGCATCACCTATAACTGAACCAGCCCGGCTCGCTGGTTACGGAAATGCTGACCAGCGAGTCAATATCATTAAGGAAATTATTCTCATGAAAATGAGCAGGCTTTATTTATCCGCGCTATTTTTTTTGTCATTTAACGCTGCTGCAAACGTAGTCCTCGGCGGCACAAGAATGATTTATGACGAAATAAAAAAAGAAGCTAATATTTCCGTCAGCAACCAAGATAGCAACAAACCCGTACTCATCCAAACCTGGGTCGAGAACTTCTCCTCGCAGAATAAAGATGAGGTTCCTCTCATTGTTACACCACCGTTGTTCAGGCTAGAGCCAGAGCAAGATAATATTATCCGTGTTATTTACTCCGGTGCAGGGCTGCCGCAACATAAAGAATCAATATATTGGCTGAGTGTCAGATCAATCCCCTCAACCCAACGGTCTAAAGAAAACAAACTACTTATCACCGTACAAAATAGAATTAAAATACTTTACAGACCCAAAGGACTATCAAAAAAAGACGCTTCTGAAGCCTACAAAAAAATCAGATTTTCATTAACTGGAGATAAGGTGGAGGCAATAAACCCAACGCCGTTTTATGTCTCATTCTACTCGGTTGCTCTGGGAGGTAAAGAGCTCAAAGAGGCCGACATGATCGCGCCTCAGAGCACAAAGGCATGGAGGGCTCCTCATGGAAAACTGGACAGAGAAATAAAATGGCAAGCCATCAATGACTATGGGGGCGTGACCAAAGAGATCAAAGCATCATTATAGATGATACACAGGGGGATGCGAAAATGACGATGATAAAGAAGGTTTACAATAAAACATCGGTGCTGTTCTTATGTGTTTTATCTTCATCTGCGGCTTTAGCGGAAGAGTACTTTGAACCATCAGCATTAAACAGGGATTATCAGACGACTGCTGACTTATCCAAATTTAATCATGCGAGTCATCAGTTGCCTGGTGAGTACTGGGTTGATATTTATTTAAATAGCACTTTTTTCGGCAACCAGAAGGTGACATTTTATCAAACAGATGGCATTTTGCAGCCACGCCTTCACCGCAGAGATCTGGACAATTTTGGCGTTCGTGCCGATAGACTCAAAACACAGAGTGATGACGAGATAGCCTCTCGCCCGCTCAATGAGATCATTCCAGGAAGTCAGGTAACGTTTAACTTCAATCGTCAAAGATTAGATATCAGCATTCCGCAAGCTTATATTGAAAACCAACCGCGTGATTGGGTAAATCCTACGCTTTGGGACGACGGCATCCGCGCCTTTCTGATGGACTATAGCTTCAGCGGCACCGAGTCATGGCAACATGGGAATGCAAAAAAGGGTGACAACCAATATTTGAACCTGCGCAGCGGCGCAAATTTCGGCGCCTGGCGATTGAGAAACTACGCTACCTATTCAAGCCAGAGCAGCACCAAGTGGAAAAGCATCAATACCTATGCCGAACGTAGCTTTAGAGATAGCAAAAACCAGCTGGTGATGGGCGACAGCTCGACCTCTGGTGACGTCTTTGACAGCTTTCAATTCCGCGGTCTGAAACTCGCCAGCGATCCCTCCATGATTCCTGACAGCCAGAGAGGATTCGCTCCCACGGTGCGAGGGGTGGCGCAAAGCAGTGCCGAGGTTCTTGTAAAGCAAAATGGCTACATCATTTATCAAACCCATGTACCCGCAGGCAATTTTGAGATCACGGACATCTACCCCACCACGTCAAGCGGTGGGCTACACGTTATCATCAAGGAGGCAGATGGCTCAGAACGCAGCTTCTATCAACCCTTTTCCGCTGTACCCATCATGCTTCGGGAAGGAATGAAGAAGAACGAATTAACTCTGGGTGAATATCGCGCTGCACAAAACGATCGCCCAAATTATAAATTTCTTCAGCAATCATTAATTTATGGCCTCCATGACGATAAAACGCTCTATGGCGGCGCCATACTTTCTGAACAACACCAGGGAATCGCTTCCGGCATCGGCAGCAATTTGCGGAATTTAGGTTCCGTCTCTGCCGATGTTACACACACCAAAAGCCGGCTCATGACAGGCTCCAGCCGCTCGGGCCAGCAATATCGCATTCAGTACGCAAAAAATATTGAGGCAACAAGCACCAACTTCACGCTGGCTGGTTATCGATACTCAACGTCCGGTTATCTAAATTTCTCGGAACTGAGCGATATGAACGCCAACCTGGAGAAAAAGTGGCTGGCGCGTGACGTGAAAAGGAGCAGATTGGTTCTGAATATTAACCAACCCGTTCACGACTTTGGCAGTTTCTACCTTAATGGTTATCAACAGAACTACTGGCACAACAGCAACGTTGAGAGAAATTTCCTGTTTGGGTTCTCAACGAGCCAAGGTAGTGTTAGCTACAACCTTGCATTGAGTTACAATAGCGGACCCTATACGGATAAACCTGACAAGATCGCCACGCTCAACGTTCAGGTCCCCCTGAACAAATGGCAATCGAACAGCTGGGTTAACTACACCGCCAGCAAAAGCAGCCAAGGAAAATTCAATCAGCAGTTAGGTTTAAGCGGAAGCGCTCTGGAAAATAACCAGCTCAGTTATAACGTCTCTGCCTCCAAAAGTAGCACAAAATCTGGAACGTCCGGCAACAGTGTCGCTTATTATCGCGGCGGATACGGTGAAATTGGTGCCGGATACAGCTTTGACCGAAATATGCAGCGGGTTAATTACAGCTTACGCGGCGGCGCCGTCGCCCATGACAACGGTATTACATTATCGCAATCGCTGGGCGATACCATCGCGTTGGTTAAGATACCTAACGCCCGCAATGTGGAAGTGATTAACAGCACCGGCGTTACCACCGACTGGCGCGGGTATGCCGTCGTGCCTTATATCAATAGTTATCATAAAAACCGCATTAGTCTGAATCCACAAAGTTTTGGTGATGATATTGAGATCGCAAAGAACAGCACAATTGTCGTCCCGACGAAAGGCGCCGTTGTAACCGCTCACTTCAAATCCAATATAGGCCACAGGGTGATCTTTAAATTACGTCACAATACCGATGAGATCCCCTTCGGCGCCGTCGCCACATTACAAGGTGAGAACGAAAAAACAGGAATTATAGGAAATGATAATAGCGTTTATATGAGCGGCATGCCCGATACAGGAACGATCACGGTGCGCTGGGAAGGAGAGAAAAATTGCCAAGGAGATTACACGATCGGCGATCGAGAATCAGAATCGAGGATAAAAACAATAAACATGGCATGCAAGACAGGCTAACGCCCCGGCAACGATATTTTAAGGAAACTCTAACATGAAAATAAAATCAACATGGCGGCCTGGCAGGGCGAATATTAATATGGTGTTCACTCTATTTTTTTTGGCGTTCATTTCACCCCAAGCTTACTCGGTGTGCGGCGCAATGTTTCACGTACCGCCGTCTATTTCACAAACGGGCATTACGGCATCCGTTGATGCCAAAAACGGCTCACTGCTGAGCAGCGGGCATGTCGATTTTTCTGTGAAATTATATGGTAATACTCGTGGGGATGATTGGGATCTGGAGTATAATCGCGGTGATTTTGTTCTGCAACCTTATACCTATCTCACCGCAACCAATTTCAAATACTACGGCATGAGCGTTTATAAAACACCGAAAGAAGGGGTCGGTATTGCAATATCGATAAACGATTCCGGGGGGCTTAATGACGTGAATGCGCCCAAAAAAACCCCGGTAAACTATATTCTTTACACTCACTTCAAATATTATCTGGTAAAAATAGGAGACATCACTTCCGGTGTCATTCCTGAGTTTAATGCTTTTGAACTGAACTATGCCTGCCTGGGGATAGGTAATGGAAAAAGACTCGGTTCTACCCCCTTTCTCTCCACATATATTTCCGCCCAAGGCTGTCGGTTAACCACCCCCGTTAAGTATGTAAATTTGGGAGAGATAAATCGAAGAGCGTTCTCCGGAAATGGCAGCATCGTAGGGGGAACTCCCTTCGACATCACAATCGACTGTAATTCAAATGCCAAGGTTGACTTGGAAATCAAAGGGCAAACCGTCAGTGGCAACAGCCAGGTATTGGCAATTAATCGTTCTGACCAGGCGGCCAAAGGCGTTGGGCTGCTAATTCTACACAACGGAATTCCTTTTGCCCTGGGGTCAAAAATCAATCTATTAGATACCACGCTTACCGGTCAAAATGTGATTCCCTTCCTGGCAAAATTTTACCAGACGGAGGACCAGATAACGCCGGGGGAAGTGAATGCTGTCGCTCAATTTACCTTATCGTACAGATAATGTAATTCATGCATGTCATTCCGATGCGGCCGGGCCAACCAACGAGGTTGGCCGAATATCGCCCTTCACTGGCAGAAACGATCGAAAAAGATCCGCAGCCAACGTCAGCGGTGGTGAATCGTGGTCGATTTGGTATGCGATAGGGTACTACAGGATCTGAAATGCAAAAAGCCGACCCTAAGGTCGGCTTTTTAAATGGTGGTGGAGCTAGACGGGATCGAACCGTCGACCTCTTGCATGCCATGCAAGCGCTCTCCCAGCTGAGCTATAGCCCCACAAAAGTGGTACGCGTTGACCGGCGTTACGGTATTCCCCAACCTCTCTGAGAAGAAGGTTGGTGGAGCTAGACGGGATCGAACCGTCGACCTCTTGCATGCCATGCAAGCGCTCTCCCAGCTGAGCTATAGCCCCGTTCCACAATCACTTTGTGCTGTGAACGGGGCGCATAATATGAAACCCGCTCAAAGCTGTCAACGGCTAAATTGAATTCCTGAATCAAGCGTTGAAAAAGCCGCCAAATCAGCATGTTTGGCGCCAAAAAATCATCACTTTGTGCAGAGTTCATCCATTTTGCGCGCTACATCTCAAAATGGCAAAAGCCCCTGTATATCACGTTGATTTTTAATTAACGGAATGTTAGTGAAATGCGCTTGAGTCGGACTCCCGAGCGGCATAGACTGCCCGCGCCATAAACTTCATTACTATAAACCGAGTCCGTCATGTCTTTGCATTCACCAAAAGAAATCGCCGCCCTCGCCGTTCAGGCCGGGGTAAACAAAAGCCGCGCCCCTCTCGCTAATCTGTTGATTCTGGGCTTTCTCGCCGGCGCTTTTATCGCCACCGGCTTTCTGCTGGATATTCACGTCATCGGCACCCTGCCGGCCGAATGGGGCTCTTTCGGCGCCCTGTTGGGTGCCGCGGTCTTTCCTATCGGTTTGATCCTGACCATTCTGGCCGGTGGCGAACTGCTGACCGGCAATATGATGACCTTGCCGATGGCCTGGTTTGCCCGCGAAATCCCCGCCATCGCCGTGCTGCGTAACTGGTTTTGGGTCACCCTGGCCAACCTGGCCGGCAGCCTGGCCGTCGCCTACTTCTTCGGTCATTTGCTGGGCCTGACCGAAGGTGCGTTCTTGCATAAAACGCTGGCGATCGCGCAGGCCAAAGTGGATGCGGACTTCCTGCACGCCTTTATTTCCGGCGTCGGCTGCAACTGGCTGGTGTGCCTGGCGGTATGGTTAGCCTTCGCCAGCAAGGATGTGCCGGGCAAAGTGATCGGCATGTGGTTCCCGGTCATGGCTTTTGTCGCCATCGGCTTCCAGCACGTGGTGGCGAACATGTTCATCATCCCGGCGGCCATCTTTGCCGGCGGCATGGGCTGGGAGCAGTATCTGCCCAATTTCGTCGCGGTATTTCTCGGCAACGCGCTGGGAGGCGCCGGCTTTGTCGGGCTGATGTATTTCCTCGCCTACCGCCCGGGGCTGCCGGCTAGCGAGCAAGCCTGACGCACCGCCATGAAAAAAGCCCCGGGATCGCTCCACGGGGCTTTTTCTTTATGGCGTATCAGCGAATCAGGCTTGCGCTTCGCGCTCGGCGATGTAAGCCAGCGCCATGTCGATGCGCTGCAGCGAACGCTTCTGGCCGATCGCATGCACGGTCACGTCCATGCCCGGCGACTGGCCGGCGCCGGTCACCGCAACGCGCAGCGGCATGCCGACTTTACCCATGCCGACACCCAGCTCATCCGCCGTGCCCTGAATGGCGTCGTGCACGTTTTCCGGCGTCCAGACGGTGATGGCGGCCAGCTTGGCGCGCACCGCTTCCAGCGGCTGACGCGCCACCGGGCGCAGGTGCTTCTTGGCCGCGTCGGCGTCGAACTCGCTGAAGTCTTCGTAGAAGTAACGGCAGGACTCCGCCATCTCTTTCAGCGTTTTGCAACGCTCGCCCAGCAGTTTGACGATGTCTTTCAGCTCTGGGCCGTTGCGGGTTTCAATGCCCAGCTGCTCAACGTGCCATGCCAGATGCACCGCCACTTCTTCCGCCGGCATATGGTTGATGTAGTGGTGGTTCAGCCACTGCAGCTTCTCGGTGTTGAACGCGCTGGCGGATTTGTTGATCGCTTCCAGCGTGAAGAACTCTTTCATCTCATCGATGGAGAAGATCTCCTGATCGCCGTGGGACCAGCCCAGGCGCACCAGGTAGTTCAACAGCGCCTGCGGCAGATAGCCGTCGTCGCGGTACTGCATGACGCCCACGGCGCCGTGACGCTTGGACAGTTTTTTACCGTCGTCGCCGAGGATCATCGACACGTGCGCGTATTCCGGCACCGGCGCGCCCAGCGCTTTGAGAATGTTGATCTGGCGCGGGGTGTTGTTGATGTGGTCTTCGCCGCGGATCACATGGGTGATTTCCATGTCCCAGTCATCGACGACGACGCAGAAGTTATAAGTTGGCGAACCGTCGGTGCGGCGGATGATCAGATCGTCCAGCTCCTGGTTGCTGAATTCGATCGGGCCGCGAATTTTGTCGTCGAAGATCACCGAGCCTTCCTGCGGGTTGCGGAAGCGCACCACGTGCGGCTCGTCGTCGGTGTGGCTGCACTGGCTGTCGCGGCAGTGGCCGTCGTAACGCGGCTTCTCGCCGTTTTCCATCTGCTTCTCGCGCAGCGCTTCCAGACGTTCCTTGGAGCAATAGCATTTATAGGCCGTGCCCTGCTCCAGCATCTCGTCGATGACCGCGTTGTAACGATCGAAACGCTTGGTCTGGAAATACGGGCCTTCATCCCAATCCAGGTTCAACCAGTTCATGCCATCCATAATTGCGTCGATCGCGTCCTGGGTGGAGCGTTCCAGATCGGTATCTTCGATACGCAGAACGAACTCACCGCCCGCATGGCGGCTGAACAACCAGGAGTAAAGTGCGGTACGCGCGCCGCCGACGTGAAGATAGCCGGTCGGGCTCGGTGCAAAACGGGTTTTGATTTTCATTGGGTTCACTGCCTTATTACGCAACGCGTGTCGGCGGTTGCCGACGATTGCTCGGAATTGAAAAAAGAGTGGACGACATTGTATCACCACGCGCTAATTCCTCAACGCCGACACGATATTGCACCGGTCGATTTCGCGCGTTTTGCGGCGAGTTTCGCATAGCGTTGCGCAAAGAATCGGCGCCGTTGGCGATAATTATCGCGCCCTGCCTAAATTTGCGGCGAACGATTGAAATCATTTTAAAAACCGTTGACTCACTTTGAACTATCCCTATAATGCGACTCCAACAAGACGGGGCGATTAGCTCAGTTGGTAGAGCATCTCCTTTACACGGAGGGGGTCGGCGGTTCGAGCCCGTCATCGCCCACCATCTTGTTGAGTAAAAATGAGAACGAATGAGGGTGATTAGCTCAGTTGGTAGAGCATCTCCTTTACACGGAGGGGGTCGGCGGTTCGAGCCCGTCATCACCCACCATCATTCTCTCGTTTAGCAGTACCTGGAAGTCCCGAAGTGGGTGATTAGCTCAGTTGGTAGAGCATCTCCTTTACACGGAGGGGGTCGGCGGTTCGAGCCCGTCATCACCCACCACTTCTGCGGGTCGTTAGCTCAGTTGGTAGAGCAGTTGACTTTTAATCAATTGGTCGCAGGTTCGAATCCTGCACGACCCACCAATTCAGAGAAAAGCGCCTTTTGGCGCTTTTTTCGTTTCTGCGCCACCTAAACCCGACTTAATCTTCTTGCCGACAGAGTTCACCGAGTCGTGCAGGATAAGACAAAAGCATTTATGCTTTTGAACAGCGCTTGCGCTGGCCCGAAGGGGCCGGCTATGAAATAGGCGGATAGCCGTAGAGGTTCGAGCATCGCGCAGCGATACGACAACGCGCAGCGTTGCCCGCAGGGTGAGGCCACAGGCCGAATCAATCCTGCACGACCCACCAATTCAGAGAAAAGCGCCTTTTGGCGCTTTTTTCGTTTCTGCCGCACTCACTTCCCCTTCTTCTTATTCTCTCTATTCACCACACGCTAAGATACGAATGGTTATCATTTTGGCGGCTTGAATGGTAAATTAGCGGGCATCCACCACGCAGCCAATCCGCCGCCGGATTGATACGCCTTAGTTCAAGGAAAGAAAGAGCCCGCTCATGACCCTATCCTTACGCCAGCTGTTCATTGCATTTATCGCCACTTCCAGCCTGCTGCTCAGCGGCTGCGGCCCGGACGACAAGAGCGACGGGCAGAAACCGTCCGCCCCCGCCGCCGACAGCAGTTGGCCGCGCACCATCGACAGCGCCAAAGGGAAGTTCACGCTGGAAAAACCGCCGCAGCGCATCGTGTCCACCAGCGTCACCATCACCGGCACGCTGCTGGCTATCGACGCCCCGGTGGTCGCCAGCGGCGCCACCAGCCCGAACCCTCTGGTGGCCGATAAACAAGGCTTCTTTACCCAGTGGAGCGAGGTAGCCAAACAGCGCCACGTCGAGCGATTGTATCAGGTGGAGCCCAATGCCGAAGCCGTCGCCGCCGCCGCGCCGGATTTGATCGTCGTCGCCGCAACCGGCGGGGATTCGGCGTTGAAACTGTATGATCAGCTGTCCGCCATTGCGCCGACGCTGGTGCTCGATTATGGCGACAAAAGCTGGCAACAGCTGGCCAGCGAGCTCGGCGAGATCACCGGCCATGAAGCCGGCGCCAAACAGGCGGAAGATCGTTTCGAACAGCGCGTGGAGCAAGTGAAGCAGGCGATCGCGCTGCCGCCGCAGCCGACCACCCCGCTGGTGTATGCCGACAACGGCCGCGAGGCCATGCTGTGGACACCGGGGTCAGCCCAGGGCAAACTGCTGACCCAGCTCGGCTTCCAACTGGCCACCCCGCCGGAAAGCGCCAAAGGCAATGCCAGCATGGGTAAACGCCATGACATCATCCAGATCTCCGGCGAAAAAATGGCCGAGGGCCTGAACGGCAAGACGCTGATCCTGTTCGCCACCAACGAGCGTAAAGTGCAAGAGGTGCTGACCAACCCGTTCCTCAAACATCTGGAGCCGGTGGAACAGCGGCACGTCTACGCCGTCGGCAACGACACTTTCCGTCTCGATTACTACAGCGCCACCAACATGCTGAACCAAATCGAACGGCTGTTCAAAAAGCCCTGAACCACGCCGTCGGCAGGCCAGCCTCCTGCCGACGTTTGCCATAAACAGGGCAACCGTTCACATTCAATCAATTGAAATATCAATAGTTATTAACATCGTCAACGCACCTGCGCCACCAACCGGCGGGTGCATGCGGGCGTAAACTCGTGCTACTATTAGCGCCCGCATGAACGCAAATAACAATGAGAATAAAAATCATACAGGAGTTACCGGTGTGAACGTACCCACTCCGACTGAGCGGACGCTTTCGTCCGCACCGCACGCAGCTTACGTCAGTGGCTTCAAACGCATCGCCGGGTTCGGTATCGGCTTGGCGCTGTTGCTGCTGTGCATCATTGCCAGCCTGATGCTGGGTTCCAAAGCCATCCCCTTCCATACCGTCTGGCTCAGCCTGCAGGGCGCCGCGAGCGGTTCCGACAGCACCATCATTCTCAACGCCCGGGTACCCCGCACGCTGGCGGGCATCTTGGCCGGCATGGCGCTCGGCGCCGCCGGCGCGCTGATTCAGGCGTTGACGCGCAATCCGTTGGCCGATCCCGGCGTGCTCGGCATCAACGCCGGCGCCAGCTTCGCCGTAGTCATCGGCATCATGTTTTTCGGCGCGGCCACCACCGAAAGCTATATGGCCTACGCCTTCGTCGGTGCCGCCCTCACCACCCTGCTGGTCTACCTGATCGGCACGCTGGCGGGCGGGCGCATCAACCCGGTGCGGCTGACGCTGGCCGGCGTGGCGATCGGCGCGGTGTTGCTCGGCATCACCACCGGGCTGTCGCTGATCGATCCACAAACCTTCGACCAACTGCGCTTCTGGCAGGCCGGCACGCTGGATATCCGCACGCTGTCCACGCTGCCGGTTACCGCCCCCGCCATTTTGCTCGGCTGCCTGCTGACGCTGCTCATCGCCCGGCCGCTGAATACCATCGGCATGGGGGAAGACCTGGCTATCGCGCTCGGCGCGCGCGTGGTGCTGACTCAGGTCATCGCGGTGATCGCCATCACGCTGCTGTGCGGTGCGGCGACCGCCACCGTCGGCCCAATCAGTTTCATCGGCCTGATGGTGCCGCATATCGCCCGCTGGTGGGTCGGCCCCGACCAGCGCTGGATCCTGCCCTACTCCATGCTGCTGGCGCCGATTTTACTACTGTGCGCCGACGTGGTCGGCCGTTTGCTGGCGGCCGGTGAGCTGCGCGTTTCCATCGTGGCGGCCTTCATCGGCGCGCCGGTGCTGATCTGGCTGGTGCGCCGCAAGAAAACGCTGGGGGGGCTGTGATGAGTCTGCCCCACACGTTGCATATCGGCCGCCCGGACGGCGTCATCAACTGGCGTATGCCGCTGCGCCTGCTGCTGGTCAATCTTTCGCTGCTGGCGTTGTGCCTGGCGATGGCGGTTGCCGCGCTGTGCTACGGCACGCTGCAGCTTTCGCTGGAACAGGTCTTTGCCGCGCTCAGCGGCGAGGCGCCGAAAAATCTGGTCACCGTGGTTACCCAATGGCGCTTGCCGCGTATCGCCATGGCGCTGCTGTTAGGCGGCGCACTCGGCATGAGCGGCGCCATCTTCCAGTCGATTATCCGCAACCCGCTCGGCAGCCCGGACGTGATTGGCTTTAACATGGGGGCTTACACCGGCGCGCTGATCGCCATCACCCTGTTCAACGGCGGCTATTACTACATCGCCGGCGGTGCGCTGGCCGGCGGCATTCTCTCCGCGCTTGCCATCTACCTGCTGGCCTGGCGCCAGGGCATCGCCGGCTTCCGGCTGATCATCGTCGGCATCGCCATCAGCGCGGTGCTGGTCTCCACCAATACCTGGCTGATCATCACCGCCTCGCTAGAGCGCGCCATGGACGCCGCCATGTGGCAGGCCGGTTCACTCAACGGCATGACCTGGCAGAAAGCCCAGCCCGCTACGGCATTCATCGTGTTGGCGGCCGCGGCCGCGCTGCTGATGGGCAAACGGCTGCAGCTGCTGGAAATGGGCGACGACACGGCGCGCGCACTGGGCGTGAACGCCGAAGGCAGCCGGCTGTGGCTGATGCTGTTCGGCGTCACCCTCACCGCCGCCGTCACCGCCACCGCCGGGCCGATTTCCTTTATCGCGCTGGCGGCGCCGCAGATCGCCCGCCGCCTGGCCGGACAATCCTCGGTCACCCTGACGTCCTCGGCGCTGATGGGCGCGACGCTGCTGCTCGGCGCCGACGTGGTGTCCCAACATCTTTTTGCGCCGATCCAACTGCCGGTCGGGGTCGTGACCGTCTGCATCGGCGGCCTGTACCTGATTTGGCTGCTCATCCGTGAGGCCCGCAGATAATGAAAAGTGATAACGCCATGAGCCACCGCCTGCACGCCTCGCACCTGAAGCTGGGCTACGACAATAAAATCATCGCTGACGATCTGAGCGTGGCGATCCCCGACGGTGCCTTCACGGTGATCGTCGGGCCGAACGCCTGCGGCAAATCGACGCTGCTGCGCGCCCTGTGCCGTCTGCTGAAACCCAGCGCCGGCGAGGTGATGCTGGACGGCAAAAACATCAGCAGCTTCGCCACCAAGGCGCTGGCGCGCGAGCTTGGGCTGCTGCCGCAAACTTCGATCGCACCGGACAGCATTACCGTGGCGGACCTGGTATCGCGCGGCCGCTATCCGCACCAGAGCCTGCTGAAACAGTGGACGCAGGCCGACAAACAGGCGGTGGAAGCCGCCATGGCGGCCACCAACGTCAGCCAGTTGGCGGACCGCAGCGTCGACGAGCTGTCCGGCGGGCAGCGCCAGCGCGTTTGGGTGGCGATGGCGTTGGCGCAGCAAACGCCGCTGCTGCTGCTGGATGAACCGACCACCTATCTGGACATCGCGCACCAAATCGAGCTGCTGGATCTGTTCCGCCAGCTCAACCGCGAGCACGGCCAAACCCTCATCGCGGTGCTGCACGATCTCAACCACGCCTGCCGCTATGCCGATCACATCATCGCCATGCGCGACGGCAAGATCGTGGCGGAGGGGAACCCGGCGGAAATCATCACCGCCGAGCTGGTGGAACGGGTGTTCGGCATGCCGTGCATGATCATCGACGATCCACTGTCCCACACGCCGCTGGTGATCCCGCGCGGCCGCTACCACTGCGACGCGCCGCAGGCATGAAAAAGGCCGGGTTACCCCGGCCTTTTCGTTACTTCTCCAGCGACACCTGCTTGAAGATGTGTTTGCCGAACGGGTCTATCTCGTAGCCTTTCACTTCCTTGCGCACCGGTTCGAAGATGGTCGAGTGCGCGATCATCAGCGCCGGCATCTGATCGTGCATCATCACCTGCGCCTGCTGGTACATCGCCACCCGCTTGGCGTGATCGTTCTCCTCGCGCGCCTGCAGGATCAGCTGGTCGAACGGTTTGTAGCACCATTTCGCCGAGTTGGAGCCGCCGAGCGAAGCGCAGGTGAACAGCGGGCCGAAGAAGTTGTCCGGATCGCCGTTGGCGGTGGTCCAGCCCATCAGCGCCGTCTGGTGCTCGCCGTTTTTAATCCGCTGCAAATATTCGCCCCATTCGAAGGTGACGATTTTGGCGCGCACGCCGATCTTGGCCCAGTCGGCCTGGATCATCTCCGCCATGCGCTTGGCGTTGGGGTTATAGGGTCGCTGCACCGGCATCGCCCACAGATCGATGTCAAACCCCTGCCCCAGCCCGGCTTCCTGCAACAGCTGCTTCGCCCGCTCCGGCGAATACGGGTAGTCTTCAAGCTGCGCGTTGCTGCCCCACTGGGTCGGCGGCAGCAGGTTCTTGGCCGGCTGGCCGGCGCCGTGGAACACCGCCTCGATGATCGCCGGCTTGTTGACCGCCAGCGCCAACGCCTGGCGTACCTTGACGTTATCCAACGGTTTTTTCTGGGTATTAAACGCCAGGAAGCCGATATTCAAGCCGGATTTTTCCATCACCTGAAGGTTGCCGTCCTGCCGCATGCGCGCCAGATCCGCCGGGTTGGGGAACGGCATCACCTGGCACTCGTTCTTTTGCAGCTTGGCGTAACGCACCGTCGCATCCGGCGTGATCGAAAACACCAGCCGATCGATCTTCGGTTTGCCTTCCCAGTAGCGGTCGAACGCCTTGTACAGGATTTTCGCGTCCTTCTGGTACTGCACCAGCTGGAACGGCCCGGTGCCTATCGGATCGTTGTCCACCCGCTGCGGCGCACCGGCCTTCAGCATCGCGTCGGCATATTCCGCCGAAAAAATAGTGGCGAAGTACATGCCCAGATCGGCGACGAACGGCGCCTCGGCGCGGGAGAGCTCAAAGCGCACGGTGTGATCGTCCACCTTGACGATCCGGTCGATCAGCGTGCCGAACTCCATCGACTCGAAGTTGGTGTAGGCGCCGTTGGAGACCTTGTGATACGGGTTGTTGGCGTCCTTTTGTCGCATAAACGAGAAGATGACGTCATCGGCGTTGAAATCGCGGGTAGGCGTGAAATATTTATTGCTCTGGAATGCCACGCCCTTGCGCAGGTGGAAGGTATAGCGCTTGCCGTCCTCGCTCACTTCCCAGCTTTCCGCCAGGCTGGGTTGCAGCTCGACGGTACCGGGTTTGAAGTCCACCAGCCGGTTGTAGATCGCCGCCGAACTGGCGTCCACCGTGGTGCCGGAGGTGAACAGCTGCGGGTTGAAGCCTTCCGGCGAGCCTTCGGAACAGTAGACCAGCGTATTGGCCCGCGCGCCGCCGGCAATCACCAACGCCAGCAGCCCGATCGTTATTGCTTTTCTTTTCATTGCGCTATCCCCAGTGGTGAAAAAACAGCCCAACGGATAGCAATAAATCATGCAGTTAGCGAAGTAAAGGACAAATTCCGCGCATAAAAACGGGCAGGCGCGCAAGCGGCCTGCCCCGGTGAAACCGCCCGATGATGATGAAATTAAATCATCTGGCTAAAGTTCATCTGCGCCATCAGCTTATAGTTGTCGGCGTAGTCGACCGGAATGGCCACCACCACCGGCCCCTGGATCGCCATCGCCTTGCGCAGCATCGGCCGCAGATCGTCCACCGACTGCACGGCGAAACCGACCGCGCCGCAGGATTCCGCGTAGGCCTTGAAATCAATCGGCCCGAACTCCACGCCGGATTTGCGCTGGTATTTGTTCACTTCCTGCATCTCCACCATGTTGTAGGCGTTATCGACCCAGATGACGTGCACGATGTTGTTTTTCAGCCGCACCGCAGTCTCCAGCTCCATACTCGACTGCATGAACCCGCCGTCGCCGGAGATAGACACCACTTTATCGCCGGGGCGAACCAGCGCCGCGCCGATGGCCCACGGCAGCGCCACCCCCATGGTTTGCTGGCCGTTGGAGATCAACAGCTGGCGGGCGCGGAAGCTGTACAGGTAGCGGGCGATCCAGATATGGAAACTGCCCATGTCCACGCACAGGGTTACATCGTCGCTGACGATGTCCTGCAGCTCCTTGACGATGCGCAGCGGATGGATCGGCATGCCGCCGCGGCGGGCGGCGCGCTCCGCCAGTTCAGTGCGCTGGCGGCCGAGATCGGTGAGGATCAGCTCCACCTCCGGCGGCACACAGACCGCCTCAGTGAACGTTTCGGTCATCATGTTCAGCGTGGCGCTGATGTTGCCCACCAGCTCGACGTCCGGCCGATAGCAGGTATCGATATCCGCCGGCAGCACGTCGATGTGCACCAGTTTCAGCCGCCCGTGGCTGTTCCACATGCAGGGATCGTATTCGATCGGATCATAGCCGACGCTCACCACCAGATCGGCCTTTTGCAACAGCTGATCGGCCGGCTGGTTGTTGAACAGGCCGACGCGGCCGGCGAAACGGGCGAAGTGGTTGACGTCGATCACCCCCGCCGCCTGATAGGTGCCGACCACCGGCATATGGGTGCGATACAGCAGATGGCGCACCGCCTCGCTGTTCTCCGGCCGGCTGGCCTGCAGGCCGAGCAGCAATACCGGGCATTTGGCCTGGCGGATCAGTTTCACCGCCGCCTGAATGTCGTCCGCCGCGGCGGCCCCCATGCGCGGCAAGCGGCAGCCGGCCAGCACCGGCGCGCTGACCGGTTCATTGACGATATCCATCGGCAGGCTGACGAACGATGCCCCCGGCCGGCCGAACTCGGCGCGGCGAAAGGCGTTGGCGATCACTTCGGAAATCGCCGAACCGGCATGCACTTCGGCGCAATACTTGGTCACCGGCCGGAACATGCTGACGGTATCCATGCTCTGGTGCGTCTGCTTCAGGCTGTCGGCGCGCTTCACCGCCCCGCCGAAGGCCACCACCGCGTCCCCTTCCGAAGTGGCGGTGGCCAGCCCGGTGATCAGGTTGGAACTGCCCGGCCCGGAGGTGACCAGCGCCACCCCGGCCTTACCGGTCAAGCGGCCGACCGCCGCCGCCATAAAGGCCGCGTTGGCCTCATGCCGCACCACCACCGTTTCAATCGATGGCGCGTCCTCCAGCGAGTCGAACACCCGGTCGATCTTGGCGCCCGGAATGCCGAAAACGTGTTTGACGCCCTGCGCTTCCAGGTTTTTCACCACCAAATCGGCGCCGCATTGCCAGTCATTGCCTGTTTTTTCCTGTGCCATGGTTCCACCTCCTAAGAAAACGATCGCCGGGGTTAGCCCTCGGCGGAACGAATCGCGCGATCCAAATCCTCTGGGCAGAGGTTGGCGCGCAAGAAATCCGCATCATGCGGTAACTGAAGATTGAGACGCGTGATGACGCCGAACTGCAGACGGCCATGATCGAGCTGGTAGTCCAGCACGTGGCCGCCGCCGCTGCGGTCATCGGTAACGAAGTGTTCGTGATAGCCGGCCACGCCGATGCCCTGCATGTAATCCGGCGAGCGGAAACCGACCAGCGTGCCGCGCCGCTGATGGAACGAGAAGGTCGGCTGCTCTTCTATCGCCTCCAGCATCGGGCGGTAGGGCCGCTCCTGGCGCGGCACGGTACGGGTTTCCACGTGGCTGAACTCGCCGTCGACCCGCACCGCGCAAAACAGGTTCGGCGAGGCGACCTGCTCGTCGATGCACTGGTGCAGCTGCGCCTTGGTGATTGGCCGGTCGAATTGCTGGCTGACGCTGGGCTGGAAAAAGGTGACGACGGCGAAGGGGGTTTTCTGTTGCAGGCCGGCCGGCCGGGCGCTGCCGTCGGCGCGCAGCTGGTGTATTTCCTGATCGAAGGCGATCAGTTCGCCGTCCAGGTGATTGAAGGTGCCAAGGCCGAAATCGCCGTGCTTGAGCAGCTCGGCAATGGTGGTCTCCCCCTCGTAAACCCCGTCGATGAGCGCGCTCATCAGCGAGATTTGATAGATTTCGCCCTCCCCGGCGTTGATCGACTGCCTGGCAAAACCCTGCGCCAAATGGCGCGCACAGGAACACCCGTGTTTTTCGTTCATGACTGACTCCTCCACCAGCGCGGGATCGCGGTTCCGCGCGTTCAAAAGGCCCACCGACGGTGAGCCAAGATGCCTCCCAAAGCGCGTTCATCAGTTGGAACGATTCAGCCTAAGGCGACAAAAAAACCGGCACGGCTGGCCGGCCGATAACCAGGTATCAGATCAGAATGAGATAAAGTAAAGGCTTACTAATCATTGAGACTGAACCGGTTATCAAATTGAACGGTTAATCTGGTGTTGGAGCGACAATCAACTCCGCAGGCGGCTCGCGCAGCCTGGGAAAAACATCTGCTATTTAGTGCTAAGCGCCGCGAGGTTTATACGTTTTCTCTCTATACGGCCGGGATAAGGCGGCGTTGAAGCCCGTCGTCAACCCGCAGCCAGAGTAGCCGCCTCGCCGTCGGCAGAGAAGCGGGTATTCATAAGAAACGCTTTTGCATATAATGCAAAAATGAATGACGCCCGCTATGTAGAACATCTGCCAATTTTTCTCGACGTGGCCCGCCTGGGCAGCTTTTCCGCCGCCGCGCGCCGGCTGGGCATGGTGCCCTCCTCGCTGGTGCGCCACATCGATGCCCTGGAAAGCGCGCTCGGCGCCGCGCTGTTCGTGCGCTCCACCCGCGGCCTGCTGCTGACCGACGCCGGCGAGCTGCTGCTGACGCGCGCCACCGCGCTGATGACGGACATTACCGGCCTTCGCGCCGAGCTGAGCGCGCTGAACGAAACGCCGCAGGGCACGCTGCGCATCAGCTGCCTGCCGACCTTCGGCAAAACCTATGTGCTGCCGCTGCTGCCGACGCTGGCGGAACGCTACCCGCAGCTGTCGGTCGACCTCGATCTGACCGAACGTCTGACCGATCCGACGCAGGAACGGCTCGACGCCGCCATCCGCATCGGCGAACAGAAGGACAGCGCGCTGTATGCCAGCCGCATCGCCACCCAACGCTGGGTGATGTGCGCCAGCCCCGCCTACGTCGCCCGCTATGGCCTGCCGGCCGATCTGGAGGCGCTGCCGCAGCATCGGCTGATCGCCCGCTACCACAAGCAGCAGCCGGCCTGCTGGGCGCAGATCCTCGACGCGGCGCTGATGAGCCGCTGCACCATGGCGCTGCGCTGCGACGACTTCACCGCGCAGCGCCAGGCCGCGCTGCTCGGGCTCGGCATCGCCTTTCTGCCCAACTGGGTGGTGGGGCCGGACGTGCAGCACGGGCAGCTGGTGCAAATGCTGGAAGATCCGCGCCATGAGCAGCAAGGCATCTATCTGCTGCGCCCGATGGCGAAGGTGTCCGCCCGGCTGGCGGCCTTCACCGCCCTGCTGCAGCAAACCATCGGTCAACCGCCCAGCTGGGGGTAAAGCGGCGTCACCCGGCCGTGCAAAGCCGGGTTGTCGCTCTCGTCCTTCAGCTCGATGCCGCTCAGCCGCCGCAGGAACGCCTGCTCCAGCAGCCAGGCCAGGCGGAACGCCGCCTGCGGATAATCCAACCCCTCGGGCCGCACGTTGGAGATACAGTTGCGCTCGGCGTCCGTTCTGCGCGCGTTCGGCCCCCAGGTCAAATAGACGCCCAGGCTGTCCGGCGACGACAGCCCCGGCCGTTCGCCGATCAGAACCGCCACCGCCCGGGCCTGCAGGCATTCGCCGATCTCATCCCCCAGCGCCACCCGCGCCTGATGCGCCAGCACCACCGGCGCGACGGTCAGCCCCAGCGAATCGAGATAGGGCCGCAGCGCCTGCAGCAGCGGCAGCGCCTGGCGGTGCACCGCCTTGGAGGAGAGGCCGTCCGCCACTATCAGCAGCAGATCGACGCGGCGCGATGGCGAACCGAGCAACAGGCTGCGGCTGTCCGACGCCAACCGCCGCCCCAGATCCGGTCGGCGCAGATAGGCGGCGCGATCGGCGGCCTGGCTGTGCACCGCCAGCGTGGGCCAACCGGCATCGTGCAGATCCGCCGCCAGCCGTTCGCTGTCGAAAGGTTGATGCACCGCGTCGCGCGCCTGGGCATGGGCCAGCCCGAAGCGCAGCAGCTCGTCGGTCGGCAGGCTGGCGCCGGTGCGCCCCAGCGCGATGCGCGCATCGGTAAAGGCGCGCAGCGCGTCCCAGCTGTTGGCGTGAACCGGTTTGCTCATGTGCGTTCTCCCTGCAGCGCCAGCAACAGCGGATGATTGGCGGCGGCGTCGCGCAGCCGTCCGCGTTCGTCGGTAATGTTCATCGCCGCCAGCCAAGCGGCGAACTCCGGCGCGTGCTTCAGCCCCAGCAGTTCGCGGATATAGAGCGCGTCATGGAACGATGTGCTTTGGTAGTTGAGCATGATGTCGTCCGCGCCCGGCACGCCGATCAGGAACGTTAACCCGGCGGCGGCCAACAGCGTCAGCAGCGTGTCCATGTCGTCCTGATCGGCTTCGGCATGGTTGGTGTAGCAGACGTCGCAGCCCAGCGGCAGGCCGAGCAGCTTGCCGCAGAAGTGGTCCTCCAGCCCGGCGCGGATAATTTGCTTGCCGTCATACAGGTATTCGGGGCCGATAAACCCTACCACGGTGTTGATCAGCAGCGGCGAGAAATGGCGCGCCACCGCATAGGCGCGCGCCTCGCAAGTTTGCTGATCGACGCCGTGATGGGCGTTGGCCGACAGGCAGCTGCCCTGCCCGGTTTCGAAATACATCACGTTGTCGCCCAGCGTGCCGCGCCTGAGGCTCAGCGCCGCCTGCTGCGCTTCCGCCAGCAGCGCCAAACTGATGCCGAAGCCGCGATTGGCCGCTTCGGTACCGGCGATCGACTGAAACACCAGATCCACCGGCGCGCCGCGCTCTATCAGCCGCAGCGTGTTGGTCACGTGGGTCAGCACGCAGGATTGGGTGGGAATGGCGAAGCGCTGGATCACGTCGTCCAGCATGTAGTTGAGCTTTTCCAGCAGCGGCAGGCTGTCGCTGGCCGGATTGATGCCGACCACCGCGTCGCCGCTGCCGTACAACAGGCCGTCCAGCATGCTGGCGGCGATGCCCTGCAGGCTGTCGGTCGGGTGATTGGGCTGCAGCCGCACGCTGAGGTGGCCCGGCAGGCCGATCGTATTGCGAAAGCGCGTCACCACCCGGCACTTCTTCGCCACCAGGATCAGATCCTGATTGCGCATGATCTTGCTCACCGCCGCCGCCATCTCCGGCGTGATGCCGGCCGCCACCTGCGCCAGCATGGCGCTGTCCGCCTGCTCGCTCAGCAGCCAATCGCGAAAATCACCGACCGTGAGGTGCGAGATGGGCTCAAAGGCGGCGGCATCGTGGCCGTCGATAATCAGGCGCGTCACCTCGTCCTCTTCGTACGGCACCAGCGCCTGCTGCAGGAACGCCTTGAGCGGCAAGTCCGCCAGCGCAATGCGCGCCGCCATACGCTCTTCGGCGCTTTGCGCCGCCACCTCTGCCAGATAATCGCCGGAACGCGCCGGCGAAGCCTTCGCCATCAGCTGACGCAGATCGCCAAAGCGATAGCCGCGTTGGCCCACCGTTGCCTGATACATAGCCCCCTCCCTTGCCCCGAGTGACGAGATAAAAGCCCTGCACCAAGTGTAGTCAGTGGGAAAAGAAAATTATTTTGCACGCGATCGCCGCCGTCGCGCTTTCCCCCATTTCACCCGCCGCCGCTTCGGGTTACAGTAGCCGCGAAAAAAGGAGGGGTGATGGATCCGCAACGGCAAATTATCGACTGGCTGCAACAAGATGACGCTCGCATGGCCGCCCTGCGCACCGTGCGCCGGCTCGGCCTGAATGACTGGTGCCTCGGCGCCGGCTTCGTACGCAATCTGGTGTGGGATCGGCGCCACGGCTACGTGGACGCCACGCCGCTCAACGATATCGACGTGATCCACTTCGATGCGCAGCGTGCGGACGCCGAGCGCGATCGCATGCTGGAGGCGCGGCTGCACCAATGGCTGCCGCAGCCGTGGTCGGTCAAGAATCAGGCGCGCATGCACCTGCGCGGCGGCCGGGCGCCTTACCGCGACAGCGAAGAGGCCATCAGCTTTTGGACCGAAGTGGAAACGGCGATCGGCGCGCGCCTGAACGCCGACGACAGCATCACGCTGGTGGCCCCCTTCGGGCTCGCGGCGCTGTTCGACGACACCATCACCTTCAACGTGAAAAACGGCGATCGCGCGGCCTATGCCCAGCGCGTGCTCGACAAAGGCTGGCTGCAGCGCTGGCCGCACCTGCGGCAGGTAAAGATTTAATCGCCGCTGCCGATACCCTGAACAGCGATAGCCAGACTCAGGGAGAGCACCCATGTCGACCACCATCACCATGATCGTACCGATCAAAAATACCGTTCCCGGCGTCAGCAACGTCTTCAGCGCGCCGGGCCATCAGGGCGAATTGCTGATGGCCAAACCGGTCAACAACCAGCCGGAAGGCGGCAAGGCGAAGAAAAGCGAAGGCGCCAGCGGCAATGACGAACCGGAAAATCTCAACGAAAGCCGCGCCTCGGCACGCATCAAGGCGCTGAACCGGCAGATTCAGGCTCTGCAGCAAAAGCTGGTGGAGCTGAAGGACTCCAGCGCCGATCCCAAAGAGATCGAGAAGCAAAAGCAGCTGATTGAAGCACAGATCAAGATGTTGCAGGCCGAGATCGCGCGCATCCAGAAAGAAGAAATGGAAAAGCAGCAACAGGAGCAAATGGAAAAAGCCGCGGCGCAATCCGGCGACGGCGTAAACCGCCCGACGCAGCTCAACGCGGTGGACGTCTATATCTGAATCAATATTCGGCGTTTTCCTGCCGGCGCTGGTGCAGCAGCGCCGCCTGCTGACGCGCCACCTGCCAGATGGCCTCCGCCGCTGGCGTCAGCGAGCGGTTCTTGCGCCGCACCAGCATCAACGCGCGATTGATCTCCGGCACCAGCCGCCGTACCCGGAGCCGCCCCCCTTCCGGCAGCGGCAGCGCCAACGCCGGGAAGATACTGATGCCAATCCCTTCCGCCACCATCGGGAACAGCGTAGCCGGATGACCGATTTCCTGCACCACCTGCGCCTCGACGCCCTGCTGCCTCAGCGCGCTGTCGATCAACGGCCGGCTGCCCGACGCGTAATCCTGCAACACCAGGCGGCAGCCGTTTAACGCCGACCAACGCACCTCTTGACGCGCAGCAAACGGGTGATCGTCGCGGCACAGCAGCAGGAACGGTTCATGCAGCACCGCTTCGCACTCCAAATCCACCGCCTGCACCGGATCGACCACGATGCCGAAATCCACCTCGGCATTGCGCACGCTGTGCAGCACCTGCTGCTGCGCCTGATCGCGCAGCATGATGCGGATCTCCGGGTATTGGCGCTCGCCGGCGGCGATGCACTGCGGCATCAGATGGGCGGAAATGGTCTGGCTGGTCGCCACCCGCACCGTGCCGCTGCGCTGTACGCCAAAGCTGCGCGCATCCAGCAACGCGGCCTGCAGTTCGTCCAGCAGCCGTTCGACCCGGTTGGCCAGCCGCAGGCCGGCGTCGGTCAACACCACTTCACGCGTGGTGCGATCCAGCAGGCGCACGCCGACCTCCGCCTCCAACTCTTTCACGCTGTGGCTGACCGCCGATTGCGTCAGGCCGATCGCCTCACCGGCGCGGCTGAAGCTGCCGTGGCGGGCGACAGCGACGAACACCCGCAGCTGTTTGAGTGAGTAATTCATGTGTTTTATTCATAGATGAATTAAATAAATCAATTTAATTATTATATACCCACGCGGGAGAATAGCCCCATCGATTTTCTACCCGAGCGCATCGCCATGAGATTCCTGCCCGATCGTTTTACCCTGACGCTGATCGCCACCGTGCTGCTGGCTTCTTTCCTGCCGGCGCGCGGCGAGTTCGTCGGCTGGCTCAACGCCCTGACCATCGCCGCCATCGCCCTGCTGTTCTTCATGCACGGCGCCAAGCTGTCGCGCGAGGCCATCCTGGCCGGCAGCAATAACTGGCGGCTGCATCTGTGGGTGATGTTCAGCACCTTCATCATTTTTCCGGCGCTGGGGATGCTGTTCGCCTGGTGGGCGCCGATCGACGTCAGCCCCGAGCTGTACGCCGGTTTCATCTACCTGTGCATCCTGCCCGCCACCGTGCAGTCGGCCATCGCCTTCACCTCGCTGGCGGGCGGTAACGTGGCGGCGGCGGTGTGCAGCGCCTCCGCCTCCAGCCTGCTGGGGATCTTCGTATCGCCGCTGTTGGTCGGCCTGCTGATGAACGTGCACGGCGATACCGGCAGCCTGCGGCAGGTGGGCTCGATCGTGCTGCAGCTGCTGGTGCCGTTCGTCGCCGGCCACCTGCTGCGGCCGCTGATCGGCGGCTGGATCGAGCGCCATCGCCCGCTGATCGGCAAAACCGACCAGACCTCGATTCTGCTGGTGGTGTACGCCGCCTTCAGCGAGGCGGTCACGCACGGCATCTGGCATCAGGTGGGGATCGGTTCGCTGGCGTTTATCGTCGGCGGCAGCATCGTGCTGCTGGCGATCGTGCTGGTGGTGAACACCTACATGGCGCGCTGGCTCGGGTTCAGCAAGGCGGACGAGATCACCATCGTGTTCTGCGGTTCGAAGAAAAGCCTGGCGAACGGCATTCCGATGGCCAATATCCTGTTCCCGGCGGCGACGGTGGGGATCATGGTGCTGCCGCTGATGGTGTTCCATCAGGTGCAGCTGATGACCTGTGCGGTGCTGGCGAAAAGGTATCAGCGCAAGCAGCGGGCACAGCAGGCGGTGCCCAACGCCAACGTGCAGGCATCGCGCGGGTAAAAAAAGACGGGCCGAGGCCCGTCAGTTCAGCTTTTTTTCAGCGGCTTGACCAAGTGGTCAAGCCCTTCGATTTTAATCGCCAACGTCATCTCCATCAGCATGCCGAGCTTGCCTTTGGGGAATTCGCCCTTGCGGGCGAACCACAGCAGGTACTCTTCGGGCAGGTCGATCAGCACCCGCCCCTGGTACTTGCCGAACGGCATCACGGTATTGGCGATCTCCAGCAGGTTTTCCTTTTCCATCAGTCACCCAGCAGGCGGATCATTTCCGCTTCGTCGATCACGGCGATACCCAGCTCCTGCGCCTTCGCCAGCTTGGAGCCGGCCGCTTCGCCGGCGATCACCAAATCGGTTTTCTTCGACACGCTGCCGCTGACCTTGGCGCCCAGCGCCGTCAGGCGATCTTTGGCCTCGTCGCGCGACAGCTGGCTCAGCGAGCCGGTCAGTACCACGGTTTTGCCGGCGAACGGGCTGTCTATCTCTTCCGCGACCACCACCACCGGCGCCGGCCAGTGGATGCCGATCTCGGCGCCCACCAGCTCGTCGATCACCTGCTGATTGAGCGCTTCATCGAGGAAATTGCGGGTGTGTTTGGCCACCACTTCGCCGACGTCCGGCACCTCTTTCAGCGCCTCGATATCGGCGGCGAACAGCTTCTCGAGCGATCCGAAATGCGCCGCCAGGTTGGCGGCGGTCGCCTCGCCGACCTCGCGAATGCCCAGCGCATACAGGAAGCGAGCGAAGGTGGTCTGTTTGGATTTCTCCAGCGCATTGACCAGGTTCTGCGCCGATTTCGGCCCCATGCGATCCAGGCCGGTCAGAATGCCGGCGGACAGACGGAACAGATCGGCCGGGTTCTTCACGTACTCTTTGTCCACCAGCTGCTCGATGATCTTGTCGCCCATGCCTTCAACGTCCAGCGCGCGGCGGGAAACGAAGTGCTTCAACGCCTCTTTGCGCTGCGCGCCGCAGATAAGACCGCCGGTGCAGCGCGCTACCGCCTCGCCTTCCACGCGCTCAACGTCGGAGCCGCACACCGGGCAGTGCAGCGGGAACACCACTTCGCGCGCATCCTGTGGCCGACGATCTTCCAGCACCCCCACCACCTGCGGGATGACGTCGCCGGCGCGGCGCACGATCACCGTATCGCCGATGCGCAGCCCCAGACGCTCAATTTCATCGGCGTTGTGCAAGGTGGCGTTGCTGACGGTCACCCCGGCTACCAGCACCGGCTCAAGGCGCGCCACCGGCGTAATCGCGCCGGTGCGGCCAACCTGAAACTCCACTTCGCGCACCACGGTGATCTGCTCCTGCGCCGGGAATTTGAACGCCGTCGCCCAGCGCGGCGCACGCGCCACGAAGCCCAGCGTTTCCTGCAGATCGATATCGTCAATCTTGATCACCACGCCGTCGATGTCGAAACCGAGCTGCGCGCGGTCCTGCTCGACCTGGCGATAAAACGCCAGCACTTCCTCGCTGCCGGTGCGGCGTTGGGCGCGATCGCTGACCGGCAGGCCCCAGGCCTTGAACTGCATCAGGCGCTCAAAGTGGCTGCGCGGCAGCTCGCCGCCTTCCAGCAGGCCGACGCCGTAGCAGAAGAAGGTCAGCGGGCGTTTGGCGGTAATGCGCGGATCGAGCTGGCGCAGCGAACCGGCGGCGGCGTTGCGCGGGTTGGCGAACACCTTGCCGTCTTTGCGCCTCGCCTCTTCGTTCATCTGTTCAAAACCGGCCTGCGGCATGAACACCTCGCCGCGCACTTCCAGCCGGCGCGGGATGTTGTCGCCGGTCAGGCGCAGCGGGATGGCGCGAATGGTGCGCACGTTGGTGGTGATGTTCTCGCCGGTGGTGCCGTCGCCGCGCGTCGCCGCGCGCACCAGCTCACCGTCTTCGTACAGCAGGCTGACCGCCAGGCCGTCCAGCTTCAGCTCGCAGCAGAAGGTCAGCGGATCGCTGCTTTTGAGCCTATCCTGCACGCGCTTGTAAAACGCCAGGAAGCTTTCTTCGTCGAACACGTTGTCCAGCGACAGCATCGGCACTTCGTGACGCACCTGGTCGAACGCCGCCAGCGGCGCGGCGCCCACACGCTGGGTCGGTGAATCGGCGGTGACCCACTCCGGATGCGCGCTCTCCAGTTCGCGCAGTTCGCGCATCAGGCGGTCATATTCCGCATCCGGCACTTCCGGCGCATCCAGCACATGATACTGGTATTCATGATGGCGCAGTGTGGCTCGTAGTTGATTGATTTGTTGGATTATCGATTCCATGGCTCACCATCAAAGATAAAAAACCCCCGGCTAGCGGGGGCTTTGTTGTTACGGATGTTCAGTGCGCGCGGCAACCCGGTCAGGCGTTGTTTTCCAACACTTCACGGATACGCGCTTTGTAGGTTTCCAGCTTCTGCGGCGTCATCATGCGGCGCTCGTCGTCCAGCACCACGCCGCCCACGTCGTCGGCGATGCGCTGTGCCGACTGCAGCATCAGCTTGAAGTTCTGATTGGCGTCGCCGTAAGACGGCACCATCATGAACATCGACACGCCCGGCGTGGAGAAATCGGACATCATGTCAGGATCGAACGACCCCGGCTTGACCATGTTCGCCAGGCTGAACAGCACCGGGCCGCTGCCGGCCGGGCTGATATGGCGGTGGAAGATGCCCATCTCGCCAAACTGGAAGCCCGCCTGCAACACGCTCTGCAGCAGCACTTCGCCGCCGATTACGCCGCCCTGATGGGCCGCGACGTGCAGCACCAGCACGGTCTCTTTCAGCTTGGCCTGAATGGGCGCAGCCGCCGGCTGTTGTGGCTGTGGCACAGGCTGCTGCGCCGGCTTCACTTCCGGCGCTTGCTGCACAGGGGCCGGCTCGGCGTGGAATGCCGGTTCCGCCCCCTGCGGCGCCTCATGTTCATGCGGCAGATCGTCGACGCGCGGCTCACGGCGCGCGGCCGGTTGCGGTTGCTGCGGCTCGGCCTGTTCTTCGTCCGGCGCGTAGTTGTTCAGCAGGATGTCATCATACTCCGGCCGCTGAGACAGCGGAGGCGGCGTCTGATGGGCAGCCGGCTGAACGGCGCGGGGCGCAGGCGCAGCCGCCGGAGCGGGCTTCGGCGCGGCCACGGGTTCTTCGCGTGCGGCATCGAAATGGCCAAATGACGGCTCGTCTTGCGGGTGAGCGGCGCGTACGCGCACCTCACCGACGCCTTCTTCGAGATCGTCGATCGGAGTTTGTTCACGTTCCTTTTGGGAACGTTTGGCTGGGCGATCGCGGAAGAGCGCTGACCGTTCTTTGCGACTGGTCCACAGACCGTGCAATAACAGCGCTATTATGGCGATCGCGCCAACAACGATTAATATCAGACGCAAATCCTGCATCATTGCTATCTCTGTTGTTCCAATACATTGCCACCGCGGCAAACATTCACTCTTTAACTCTATTTGCCCGCGCACACAAGTGCAAGTCCGTGCTGAACTTTATGCCAATAAAGATGATTATACTGCCTTTTTCTGCTGGTTTTTCAGCCAACCCTACCCTAGCCAGTGGAAAATCATCCCTATATGATAATGATGCCTGTTCAGACAACGAGATAACTTAAGATATGTCCTATACGCAGCCCCCTGCCCGCTCAACCAGCGGCATTCACTATTTCGCCGAAGGCTGGCGCCTGATTTCGCGCCCGGGGATTAAACGCTATGTGGTCCTGCCGTTGCTGGTCAACGTGCTGCTGATGGGCTCCGCTTTCTGGTGGCTGTTCAGCCGGCTCGGCGACTGGATCCCGGCGATGATGAGCCACGTTCCCGACTGGCTGCAATGGTTGAGCTACCTGCTGTGGCCGCTGGCGGTCATTTCGGTGCTGCTGGTGTTCAGCTATCTGTTCAGCACCATCACCAATCTGATTGCGGCGCCGTTCTGCGGCCTGCTGGCCGAGCAGCTCGAAGGCAGCCTGACCGGCAAACCGCTGCCGGACACCGGCCTGCTCGGCATCGCCAAAGATCTGCCACGCATCATGGCGCGCGAATGGCGCAAGCTGATGTATTACCTGCCGCGCGCGCTGCTGCTGCTGGCGTTGTACTTCGTGCCCGGCATCGGCCAGACGGTGGCGCCGGTGCTATGGTTCCTGTTCAGCGCCTGGATGCTGGCGATCCAGTATTGCGACTATCCGTTTGACAACCACAAGGTGAGCTTTGCCGACATGCGCCGCGCCTTACGCCAGCACAAAACCGACAACCTGCAGTTCGGCGCGCTGGTCAGCCTGTTCACCATGATCCCGATCCTCAACCTGGTGATCCTGCCGGTCGCCGTCTGCGGCGCCACCGCGATGTGGGTCGATCGCTACCGCTCGCAATTCGTCCGATAACCGCCGCTTTTTACCGCCGATAGCGCGGGAATTTTCGACAGGGCGCGCATTTCGCGCCCTTATCATTGTGCTTAAAACTTATTTCCTAATAACATATAGATATACCAATTCTTTACTTCCCTGCCGGTACTGTTAGCGTATGCTTTCGATGTTCCCCACATTTTCATAGAGTTAAAGGACGGGCTATGAGCAAGATATATGAAGACAACTCATTAACAATCGGCCATACGCCGCTGGTTCGTCTGAACCGTATCGGCAACGGACGCATTCTGGCCAAGGTTGAATCACGCAACCCGAGCTTCAGCGTCAAATGCCGCATCGGTGCCAATATGATTTGGGATGCGGAACAACGTGGCGTGCTGACCGCCGGTAAAGAGCTGGTGGAGCCGACCAGCGGCAACACCGGCATCGCGCTGGCCTTCGTCGCCGCCGCGCGCGGTTACAAGCTGACGCTGACCATGCCGGAAACCATGAGCATCGAGCGCCGCAAGCTGCTCAAGGCGCTCGGCGCCAATCTGGTGCTGACCGAAGGGGCGAAAGGCATGAAAGGCGCTATCGCCAAGGCCGAAGAGATCGTCGCCACCGATCCGAACCGTTACCTGATCCTGCAACAGTTCAGCAACCCGGCCAACCCGGCCATCCATGAAAAAACCACCGGCCCGGAAATCTGGGAAGACACCGACGGTGAAGTCGACGTGTTCATCTCCGGCGTCGGCACCGGCGGCACGCTGACCGGCGTCAGCCGCTACATCAAGAACACCAAAGGCAAGGCCATCACTACCGTGGCGGTCGAGCCGACCGACTCGCCGGTCATCAGCCAGGCGCTGGCCGGTGAAGAGCTGAAACCGGGCCCGCACAAGATCCAGGGCATCGGCGCCGGCTTCATTCCAGGCAACCTCGATCTGGACCTGGTGGATCGCGTCGAGAAGGTCTCCAACGACGAAGCCATCAGCATGGCGCGTCGCCTGATGGACGAAGAAGGCATCCTGGCGGGCATTTCCTCGGGCGCAGCGGTCGTGGCGGCGGTGAAACTGGCCGAAGAACCGGCGTTCGCCGACAAGACCATCGTGGTGATCCTGCCCTCTTCCGGCGAACGTTATCTGAGCACCGCGCTGTTTGCCGATCTGTTCACCGAGCAGGAATTGCAGCAGTAATTCCACCACTGCACAAATCGCTAAAAAAGCACCCTGCGGGGTGCTTTTTTGTGGACTGGATCAAACTTTATAGCAGTCCAAGATTGCTTTTGCCCGTCGGCTTTAGTATTTAACGGTGCATTATTTCGATGCGCAAAATTAATCACCCCCCGAGCCCGGTCAAGGCTGAATCGATTTACTCATCTGTCGCCGACGCGTCGAATCGGGCATAATGGGGAGCGGATTGGAACGACGTCTAAAGCCGAGTTTTTTGATCTGAAGTGCCTAACGCGTCGTTTTCTGTTGCATCAACGTTCGCCCCTGTCCATAGTCAGGCGCTATAACCAGACAAGCTAAAGTCAGGCCCCTGGGCTAAACTTTAGCTCCACAACATTAATCCAATAAGTTGGGGAAACATCAATGTTCCAGCAAGAAGTTACTATTACCGCTCCGAATGGTCTGCATACTCGCCCTGCCGCTCAGTTCGTTAAAGAAGCCAAAGGCTTCACGTCTGACATCACCGTGACCTCCAACGGCAAAAGCGCCAGCGCTAAAAGCCTGTTCAAACTGCAAACTCTGGGGCTGACTCAAGGGACCGTAGTGACCATCTCCGCTGAAGGTGAAGACGAGCAGAAAGCCGTTGAGCACTTGGTAAAACTGATGGCAGAGCTTGAGTAATCGGCCCGTCTTTTTAGTTAACACCAGTCAAGAGTAAGGTAGGGTTATGATTTCAGGCATTTTAGTATCACCGGGCATCGCTTTTGGTAAGGCTCTCTTGCTGAAAGAAGACGACATTGTCATCAACCGGAAAAAAATCTCTGCTGATCAAGTAGAGCAGGAAGTCTCGCGTTTTCTGGCCGGCCGCGCGAAAGCGTCCGAACAGCTGGAAGCGATCAAGACCAAAGCTGGCGAAACCTTCGGCGAAGAGAAGGAAGCTATCTTCGAAGGCCACATCATGTTGCTGGAAGACGAAGAGCTTGAGCAGGAAATCATAGCCCTAATCAAAGACGATCTGGCCTCCGCAGACGCCGCCGCCTACACCGTGATCGAAGGTCAGGCGAAAGCGCTGGAAGAGCTGGACGACGAATACCTCAAAGAGCGCGCCGCCGACGTGCGCGACATCGGTAAGCGCCTGCTGCAGAACATTCTGGGCATGCCGATCGTCGATCTGGGCTCCATTCAGGACGAAGTGATCCTGGTGGCCACCGATCTGACCCCGTCAGAGACCGCGCAGCTGAACCTGGACAAAGTGCTGGGCTTCATTACCGATCTCGGCGGCCGGACTTCCCACACCTCTATCATGGCGCGCTCCCTGGAGCTGCCGGCGATCGTCGGTACCAGCGACGTGACCAAGCAGGTGAAAAACGACGACTACCTGATTCTGGATGCGGTTAACAACAAAATTTACGTTAACCCGACCGCTGACGTTATCGATCAGCTGAAAGCCGCCCAGAACCAATACATCACCGAGAAAAACGATCTGGCCAAGCTGAAGGACCTGCCGGCGATTACGCTGGACGGCCATCAGGTTGAAGTCTGCGCCAACATCGGCACCGTGCGCGACGTCGCGGGTGCAGAGCGCAACGGCGCGGAAGGCGTCGGCCTGTATCGTACCGAGTTCCTGTTCATGGACCGCGACTCGCTGCCGACCGAAGACGAGCAGTTCCAGGCTTATAAAGCCGTGGCGGAAGCCATGGGCTCGCAGGCCGTGATCGTCCGTACCATGGACATCGGCGGCGACAAAGACCTGCCGTACATGAACCTGCCGAAGGAAGAGAACCCGTTCCTCGGCTGGCGCGCCATCCGCATCGCGATGGACCGCCGTGAAATCCTGCACGCCCAGCTGCGCGCCATCCTGCGCGCCTCGGCGTTCGGCAAACTGCGCATCATGTTCCCGATGATCATCTCCGTGGAAGAAGTGCGCGATCTGAAAGGCGAAATCGAGACGCTGAAAGCGCAGCTGCGCGAAGAAGGCAAGGCGTTTGACGAGAGCATCGAAGTGGGCGTGATGGTGGAAACACCGGCTGCGGCGGTCATTGCTCACCACCTGGCGAAAGAAGTCGACTTCTTTAGTATTGGGACAAACGATCTAACCCAGTATACTCTGGCGGTAGATCGCGGCAACGAGCTGATTTCTCATCTCTATAACCCGATGTCCCCATCAGTGCTTGGCCTGATCAAACAGGTTATTGATGCATCTCACGCGGAAGGCAAGTGGACCGGCATGTGCGGCGAACTAGCTGGCGATGAGCGTGCTACACTGTTGTTATTGGGCATGGGGCTGGATGAGTTCAGCATGAGTGCGATTTCAATCCCGCGCATCAAGAAAATTATTCGTAACACGAATTTCGAAGATGTGAAGGCGTTGGCAGCGCAGGCCTTGGCACAGCCAACGGCACAAGACCTGATGAATTGCGTCAATAAATTCATCGAAGAAAAAACGCTCTGCTAAACTTCCACGACACTGGAACGCCGCCCAATTTAATGCTTAGGAGAAGATCATGGGTTTGTTCGATAAACTGAAATCTCTGGTTTCTGATGACAAGAAAGACACGGGCACTATCGAGATCGTCGCTCCCCTTTCTGGCGAAATCGTCAATATCGAAGATGTGCCGGACGTAGTGTTCGCTGAAAAAATCGTTGGCGACGGTATCGCCATCAAACCGGCCGGCAACAAAATGGTTGCTCCGGTTGACGGCACCATCGGTAAGATTTTCGAAACCAACCATGCATTCTCTATCGAATCCGACAGCGGCATTGAGCTGTTCGTCCACTTCGGCATCGATACCGTAGAACTGAAAGGCGAAGGCTTCAAACGCATCGCCGAAGAAGGTCAGCGCGTCAAGAAAGGTGACGTGGTTATCGAGTTCAACCTGCCTCTGCTGGAAGAGAAAGCCAAGTCTACCCTGACGCCGGTCGTTATCTCCAACATGGACGAGATCAAAGAGCTGATCAAACTGTCCGGCAGCGTGACCGTTGGTGAAACCCCGATCATCCGCATCAAGAAGTAATCGCGAATGAGCAAGAAAAACGGCGCCCTCGGCGCCGTTTTTTTTTATCTCCTTCGTCGTATCCCGATTTCGCTACGTTATGACGGCCAGCGCGGGATACGCAGGGTAATGACCAGCCCCTCTTTATCGCCGTTGCGCGCCTCAACCTGGCCGCCGTGCGCCAGCACCACCTTGCGGGTGATCGCCAGCCCCAGGCCGTACCCCTTGCCCGACAGCGCTGACTTCACGCGCACGAACGGATCGAAAATGCTCGACAGCTTCGCCTCCTCGACTCCCGGCCCCTGATCGCTGACCGCGATCTGGAACTGGTTATCAACGCGCGTCAGCGCCACCGTCACCCGCTGGCCGTGGCTGGAAAAGCGCAGCGCATTACGCACGATGTTATCCACCGCTCGCCGCATCAGCTCCGCATTGCCCTTGACGGTGTACTCCACGTCCGACTCGGCCTGCAGCACGATATCCACGCCGGGCACCTGCGCCTCGTAGCGTGCATCGCTCACCACCGCATCCACCAGGCCGTACAGATCGAAATACTCCTCGTCCGGCAGGCTGCTGTGTTCGGCGCGCGACAGCGCCAGCAGCTCGCCGATCATCTTATCCAGCCGCCCCGACTCGTGTTCGATGCGCTTGAGCGAGGTTTCGACGTTGCCGGCATTCTGCCGCGCCAGGCCGATCGCCAGCTGCAGGCGCGCCAGCGGCGAACGCAGCTCGTGCGAAACGTCATGAAGTAACTGCTCGCGGGCGCTGACCAGCAGCTCCAGCCGCTCAGCCATGGTGTCGAAATCGCGCGCCACGTCGGACAGCTCGTCATGACGGCGGCGCATTTTCGGGAACAGCCGCACCGACAGATCGCCCTGCGCCACCCGATCCAGGCCACCGCGCAGCTGACGCATCGGCCGGGTCAGGTTCCAGGCCAGCACGGCGCTGAACAGCAAACCGCCCAGCCCGCCGACCCACAGCATCGGCGCAGGAATGTTGAAGAAATGGGAACGCCGCTCCGGCCGATACTCTTCCCGCAGCCCGCGCACGTTATAGCTCAGCCAGTATCCCTGCCCTTCCCCGGTCTGCACCCAGGCAGAGATTTCCTTCGGCATCCGCCGCCCTTCAAATACCGGTTCTTCCGGCGCGGGCGGCGGCGGTTGGGTCATCGGCGTCACCGACAGCAAACGCCTGTCGTCCTCGGGCCAATCGCGCATCAGGGCTTCCAGCGCCGGCATGCCGCCGCTGCGCAACTGGGTAGCCGCCGAGGTCAGCTGCAGGCCGATGACCCGCCGCGCCATAGCGTTCTCCGGCGGCACATAGCGGTCGCCATACAAAGAAAACGCCACCCACAGGGCCTGCGTCATGATGAGGAAGGTCAGCCAAAAGCCGAGCAAAATTTTCCAGAACAGTCTTCCGCGCATGTCAGGTTATCGAATGCGATAGCCGATGCTGCGCACCGTCTCGATGCTCAGCGTATTACCGGCCAGCGCGCTCAGCTTCTGGCGGATATTGCTGATATGCACGTCCACGCTGCGATCATAGGCCTCGCGCGGGCGCCCCAGCCCCTTCTCGGACAATTCATCCTTCGACACCACGCGATCCGGCGCGCGCAGCAACAGCTCCAGCAGATTGAATTCCGAAGCGGTCAGATCAAACGCCTTACCGCGCCATTCGCTGCTGCGGGTTGAAGGGTTCAGCGTCAGCTCGCCGAAGCTGATGGCGGCTTCGTCGTCCGCCTCCTGCGGCCGCTCTTCGAAACGGCGCAGCACCGCGCGCAGACGCGCCACCAATTCGCGCGGGTAGCAAGGTTTGGGCATGTAATCGTCGGCGCCCATCTCCAGGCCAATCACCCGATCGATGTTGTCGCCTTTGGCGGTCAGCATGATGATCGGCAGCCGGCTCTTTTTACGCACGTCGCGCAGCACGTCGATGCCGCTCATGTCCGGCAGCATGATATCGAGGATCATCGCGGTATAGTCGCCCGACAGCGCGCCCTCTACCCCCGCCTTGCCGGTCAGCACCAGCGTGGCGTCGAAGCCTTCGCCCGTCAGGTATTCGCTCAGCATGGTGCCAAGCTCCAGGTCATCGTCGACCAGTAAAATTTTCATGCCTTGCTCCTTCACCGATTTTCGTTATTTTCCCGCCAATTCCGCCGGCCCGCAGCCGGTTTTACTCAATCCTTACACATCGCGGTTCGCGTCTCGCCACCGTTATTGTGGCTGCTGTCGCGCGATTTCTCTACTTCTGTCAGGGTATTGGCGTGCAGACAGGCGCCGGCCATCGCGCAGGCGGGCCGGCTATGCGGTCGGTCAAAAGGGAAGTGAGAGGGAGTTTCCCGGCGAAACGCGCCGCCGGGAGGGCACATTCAGTCGAACACGCCGGTGGAGAGGTAACGGTCACCGCGATCGCAGACGATCGCCACCACGACGCTGCCGGGGTGGGCCGCCGCGACGCGCAGGGCGCCGGCTACCGCGCCGCCGGAGCTGACGCCGCAGAAAATGCCTTCACGCTGCGCCAGCTGGCGCATGGTCTGCTCAGCATCGCGCTGCTCGATATCCAGCACCTGATCCACCAGCTCCGGGCGGAAAATGCCCGGCAGGTAAGCGGGCGCCCAACGGCGAATGCCGGGGATGCTGCTGCCTTCTGCCGGCTGCAGGCCGATGATCTGCACCTGCGGATTCTGGCTCTTCAGGTAACCGCCCACGCCGGTAATGGTACCGGTGGTGCCCATGCTGGAAACGAAGTGCGTGATGCGTCCTTCGGTCTGGCGCCAAATCTCCGGGCCGGTGGTGGTGAAATGGGCGTAGGGATTGTCGAGATTGTTGAACTGATCCAGCACCTTGCCCTGCCCCTGACGCTGCATCTCCAGCGCCAGATCGCGCGCCCCTTCCATCCCCTGCTCACGGCTGACCAGGATCAGCTCGGCGCCGTACGCGCGCATCGCCGCCTGCCGCTCCAGGCTCATGTTCTCCGGCATCAACAGCTTCAGCGTATAGCCTTTGAGCGCGGCGATCATCGCCAGCGCAATGCCGGTATTGCCGCTGGTGGCCTCGATCAGCACGTCGCCGGGCTTGATCTCGCCGCGCAGCTCCGCCTGCTGGATCATCGCCAACGCAGCGCGATCCTTCACCGATCCCGCCGGGTTATTGCCTTCCAGTTTGACCCATACCTCGCTGCCCGCCTGGGCGGCCAGCCGTTGCAGTTGTACCAGCGGGGTGTTCCCGATGCATTGTTCGAGCGTTGTCACGATCTTTGCCTGTGTTGGTGTGCGTAAAGTAAAAAGGCAACCCGGGGGTTGCCTTGAAGAAAAGGGCAGCTAAAACCTATCAGGCGCTTTTGGCTAACGCAACAGGTTGCAGCAGTTGATCGCCGGCATACAGCCGCGCATTGAGGCTGCCGACGTAATAACGGCCGCCGCGCACCGGGGTTGGATTGCCTTCCGGCAACACCACGCCGATCGGTTCCTGATGCCAGCCGATCGGCTGCACCGTCAGCTGCCAGAAGTGGCCACGCGGGCTGACTTCCAACACCTGCACCGGCAGCGGGCAACGCTCGCTGCTTTCGGTCGCCACTTCCATTTCCCACGGACGCAGGAACAGATCGACGCTGCCCTGGTGCATCGGCTGGAACGACAGCGGCCACTGGTGCGCGCCGACGAACAGCTGGGAGCCGCGAATTTCGCCGTTCAGGCGGTTCACTTCCCCCATGAATTCCAGCACGAAGCGGCTGGCCGGTTCGCGCATAATCTCTTCCGGCGACCCGACCTGTTCGATATTGCCCTGGCTCATCACCACGATGCGGTCGGCCACTTCCATCGCCTCTTCCTGATCGTGGGTGACGAACACGCTGGTGAACTTCAGCTCTTCGTGCAGCTGACGCAGCCAGCGGCGCAGCTCTTTGCGCACCTGCGCATCCAGCGCGCCGAACGGTTCGTCCAGCAGCAGAATTTGCGGCTCCACCGCCAGGGCGCGCGCCAACGCCACGCGCTGTTTCTGGCCGCCGGACAGCTGAGACGGATAGCGGTTGGCCAGGTGGCCCAGCTGCACCATTTCCAGCAGCTGGGTGACTTTCTGTTTGATCGCCGCGGCGTTCGGCCGCTCGCGGCGCGGCAGCACGGTCAGGCCGAAGGCGATGTTGTCGAACACCGTCATGTGGCGGAACAGCGCATAGTGCTGAAACACGAAGCCCACGCGCCTGTCTCGCGCATGCATGTGGCTGACGTCGGTGCCGTGGAAGCCCAGCTTGCCGCCGCTCTGGCTTTCCAGCCCGGCGATGATCCGCAGCAGCGTGGTCTTGCCGGAACCGGACGGCCCGAGCAGCGCCACCATCTCGCCGGAAGCAATATCGAGCGAGATATCGTTCAATACCTTGGTGCGACCGAAGTACTTGTTGATGCCGTTAATCTCAATGCTCATGATTTTCCTCCCGCTCGAGACGCGCGTTTTGACGTTCCAGACGCCACTGCAGCGCACTCTTCAAAAATAGGGTAACGATCGCCATCAGGGTCAACAGGGCGGCGGCGGTAAAGGAGCCGACGGTGTTGTAATCCTGCTGCAACAGCTCGACCTGCAGCGGCAGGCTGTAGGTTTCGCCGCGAATCGAACCGGACACCACCGACACTGCGCCGAACTCGCCGATGGCGCGCGCGTTGGTCAGCACCACGCCGTACAGCAGCGCCCAGCGAATGTTGGGCAGCGTCACGCGGCGGAACATTTGCCAGCCGGACGCCCCCAGCAGAATCGCGGCCTCGTCTTCCTGGCTGCCCTGGCTGAGCATCATCGGCACCAGCTCGCGCACCACGAAGGGGCAGGTAACGAAAATGGTCACCAGCACCATGCCCGGCCAGGAGAACATGATCTGGATGTTATGCGCATCCAGCCAGCCGCCCAGCAGGCCATTGCTGCCGTAAAACAGCAGGTAAATCAGCCCCGCCACCACCGGTGAAACGGCGAACGGGATATCGATCAGCGTCAGCAGCAGCTGGCGGCCGGGGAAGGTGAAGCGCGTCACCAGCCACGCCAGCAACGTGCCGAACACCAGGTTGAACGGCACGGTGATCAGCGCGATCAAGACCGTCAGCCAAATGGCGTGCAGCATGTCCGGATCGAGCAAGTTGCTCCACATCGCGCCGAACCCTTTGGAAAAGGCCTCGGCGAAAATCGACATCATCGGCACCACCAGCAGCAGCACCGAGAACAGCGTGCCGATGGCGATCAGCGTCCACTTGCCCCAGTTGACGCGCGGGCGCTCGGCGCCGTTGAAGGCGGAAACATCGGCCATCAGTGCCCTCCTCCCAAACGTCTGCCGAAGCGGCTTTGCAATACGTTAATGCTGAACAGCAGCAGCAGCGACGCCGCCAGGATCACCGAGGCGATGGCGCTGGCCGCCGGATAATCGAACTCCTGCAAACGCACGAAAATCATCAGCGAGGTCACTTCCGTCTTCCAGGCGATGTTGCCGGCGATGAAAATCACCGCGCCGAACTCGCCCAGGCTGCGGGTAAAGGAGATGGCGGTGCCGGCCAGCAATGCCGGTGCCACCTCGGGCAACACCACGCGGCGGAAACTCTGCCAGCGCGTAGCGCCCAGCGTCTCGGCCGCCTCTTCGTATTCCGGCCCCAGCTCTTCCAGAACCGGCTGCACGGTGCGCACCACAAACGGCAGGCTGGTGAACGCCATCGCTACCGCGATCCCAAGCCAGGTAAAGGTGACCTTGATGTCGAAGTGCGCCAGCCACTGACCGTACCAGCCAGTGGTGGAAAACAGCCCCGCCAGCGTCAGGCCGGCCACTGCGGTCGGCAGTGCGAACGGCAGATCGATCAGGCCGTCCAGCAGCGAACGGCCGGGAAAACGGTAGCGCGTCAGGATCCAGGCCATCAGCATGCCGAACACCGCGTTGAACAGGCTGGCGACGCCGGCCGCCAGCAGCGTCACTTTATACGCCGCCACCACCTGCGGGTTGGAAATCACTTCCCAGTATTGCGCCAGGCTCATCTGTGCCAGCTGCATCACCAGCGCGGTGAGCGGCAACAGCAGGATCAAACAGGTATAAAACAGGCTGCTGCCGAGGCTGAGGCCAAATCCGGGCAGCACCCGCTTACTGGACGACAACGCCAACATTTACTTGCGCCCTGCCGCTAACAGCTGATCCAGCTCGCCGCCGGTGGCGAAGTGGGTTTTCATCACCTGCGGCCAGCCGCCGAACTGGTCTTCCACGCGGAACAGTTGGGTGTCCGGGAATTGCCCCTTCGCCGCCGCCATCGCTTTCTGGTCATACACGCGGTAGTAGAAGCTGGTGATCACCTGCTGCGCCGCCGGGCTGTAGAGATAGTTCAGATAGGCTTTGGCCGCCTGTTCGGTACCGTTGCGCTCGACGTTTTTGTCGACCCAGGCCACCGGGAACTCCGCCAGAATATCGACCGGCGGCACGATCACTTCGTACTTGTCCTCACCGTACTGCTTGCGGATGTTGTTCACTTCGGACTCGAAGCTGATCAGCACGTCGCCCAAGCCGCGCTCGACGAAGGTGGTGGTCGCGCCGCGGCCGCCGGTATCAAACACCAGCACGTTTTTCAGGAAGCGGGTCATGAAAGCGCGGGTCTTGGCCGGATCGTTGCCGTCGGCCTGATTGGCGGCGCCCCAGGCGGCCAGATAGGTGTAACGGCCGTTACCGGAGGTTTTCGGGTTCGGGAACACCAGCTTCACGTCGTCGCGCACCAGATCGTTCCAGGTGTGGATGCCCTTCGGGTTGTCCTTGCGCACCAGAAACGCCATGGTGGAATAGAACGGCGAGCTGTTGTTCGGCAGGCGCGCCTGCCAGTCCGCCGGGATCAGCTGCCCGCGATCGTGCAGGATCTGCACGTCGGTCACCTGGTTGTACGTCACCACGTCGGCGCGCAGGCCCTGCAGGATCGCCAGCGCCTGCTTGGAGGAACCGGCGTGCGATTGTTTGATGGTCAGCTTGTCGTTCGGATGCTGTTGATTCCACTGCTGTTCAAAGCCGGGATTCAGCGCGACGAACAATTCACGGGAAACGTCATAAGAGCTGTTCAGCAATTCCGCCGCCGACGCGGCGCCGCTCGCCAACAGCGCAGCCGCCAGCCAACCTTTCAGCACGAGATTTTTAACCCGGTTTTGTTTCATTCTGCACCTTATCACTGAGTCATTCCTTCAGGCTTTCGCCTTATTGACGACCAGTGTATTTATAACTCGGTGCGGAGCTGTAACGCTTTTATATACCGTTTAGTGATTTACAAGCATCAAACGCTATAAGGCAGGGAATGCGAGGCGTTTTCGGGGCGGGAAAACGGGCCGAAGCCGGGCGCGCCGGCTTCGGCAACGGCGTCAAAGTGACAGCAGGCGCGTCAGCGATGGCGCAAAGTAGTAGCTGCCGGTAACCGCACGGCTGAAACGCAGCATCGCGTCGCGTTTGCCGTCCAGATCGCCGAACATGCTCAGCAGCTGCTGCTCGATATTGTGCAGGCGTGCGCAATAGGCGATGAAGAACAGGCCATGCTTGCCGCTGGCGGTGCCATAAGGCAGGCTCTGGCGCAGAATTTTCAGGCCCTTGCCGTTCTCTTTCAGATCGACGCGGCTGACGTGCGAGGTATCCGGGCGCTGATCGGCCGGCAGCTCTTCGCTGTCGCGCTTGGTGCGACCGATGATCTGCTCCTGCTGTTCGGTGGTAAAACGCTGCCACTGGCGCAGGTTGTGCTCGTAGCGCTGCACCAGCACGTAGCTGCCGCCTGCGTCCTCTTCGCCTTCGGCGATCGTCGCCACTGCCGGGCGCTGCTCGCCCTGCGGGTTTTCGGTACCGTCGATGAAACCGCTCAGATCGCGCTCTTCCACCCAGCGGAAACCGTGGGTTTCTTCTTCAATCTTGATGGCGTTGCCGAACGCCGCCAGTGCCGCCTGCGCCAGCGTGAAGTTGACGTCGTGACGCAGCGACTGAATGTGGAGCAGCATATCGCGCTGGGTGGCCGGTGCCAGCCCTTTGCCGAGCGGCGTGAACGGCTTCAGCTCTTTCGCGCCCTGGCCGTTGGAAAGATCGTGCCAAACGTCATAGCCGAAAGCGATCACCGCGCCGAGGCGCGCATCGGGAAACTGCTGCTGCAGCTCGCTCAGCGTCTGACAAAACTGTTTGCAGCCCTGGCGCAAGTCGGCGAATTCGCCCTGTACGGTGGCTTCCATAAAAATGGCGAAACGGCAGTGCTCCAGCAGAATGCCGCTCTGAACCTGTGTCATGTTGTTATCCTCAATACCAGAATCCGGCAACAGGTAAGGTATGGCGGTTGACGCGCGGGTTCCCTGTTACAAACGCGCGCTATCATACCGCAAGCACGGTCGATTGCCTTGCAGCAGCGCAAAGAAAATAGGGGTAATGGCTTGAAAAGGCAGGCGCCGTGAACCGGCGCCCGTTGAACATATTACTGCTGCGGCTTGGCGTGCCAGATGATTTTGCTGACCGTCCAGCTTTTCAGGGTGTCGTCCGGCGGAATGATATCCTGCGCACCGGCCCACTTGCCGCTGAAGATATAGGTAACGTACTTGCTCTGCTCCGCCACGCACTCCACTTTGCCGGCGTCTTCGCCGCTGCCCGGTTTACAGGAGCCAAACGCCTTGCTGTACATATCGCCGAACGGCGTGCCGAGCTTGTTGCCCCACTCCGTCGCCACTTTCTGATCCATTACGTCTACCCGCTGCACGTGCCCTTTCGGCTCGCCGGTGATCACCAGCTTCACTTCGTCGCCGGACAGCGCCTGGTAATAAGAGACGATCTGGCCGTTGCTGGTCGCCATGCCGCCGCGCAGGCGGTAGTTGCCGTCCAGCCCGTCGTTGATGGCGCTTTCCGACATCGGCGTGCCGGCGTTGAGCTTGCCGACGCCCTTGGCGCCGACCTCCAGACTGCTGCCGAACCAGTTGAACGGCGACAGGCTGGACCAGGAGAAATTGGACATGCTCGAACAGCCGGTCAGTAACAGCGGAAGCCCTAACAACAGGGGGCGAATATTCATCTCTAGCTCCTTAAACATCAATGGCACGGGGCGGTAATCCGCCCCTGCCGCACTCGGCGTTTTGCTGCGTGCCAGCCTCTCACAACGGCCCGCACTACGCCAACGGTTGCCAGCTTGGAGTGCGGAAAATGCGAAAAGTGCCGCACTTCTCGGCAATTAGTCGGCGTGCTCCGCCGGCGCAAAACAGGCTTTCAGGCGCGCATTCAACAGCAGATAGCTCAGCGCCAGCGCATCGAGCAGCGCCAACGCCAGCTCCAGCCCCGGCGCATCGCCGTCCTGGCGCCACAGGCTGAACAGCGAGCCGCCGAGCGACGCCAGCACGGAGATAATCAGCCCCCAACGCCAGCCGCGCCACAGCCGCGGCCATTGGTGACGGCGGCCGCTCAGCAAAAACGCCAGCGCCGCCGGCAGGCCGAGCAGCATGCCGTACCAAAAGCGTTGGGTATCCGGATAAAACAGCGCCAGCAAGCTTTCACCCTGCTCACGCGAAGCGCCGGCCATCACGAACAGCAGCCAGGTGCGCGCCTGCAGTATCAGCACGGCCCAAAATCCCAGCGGCAGCCGCAGCGCGCCGTGCTGGTCGTAATCGTCCGGGGAAAACCGGGGTGAGAATGGCTTCAACGATCGTTCCTTGCCAACAGAATAAAGACTATGGCTACAGATGGGCGCCGGCGATGGGAATTTCAATGCGTCGGCTTAAGAAGCTCTTAAGATCGGCGTGTTTTAATCCTTATCACTGAGCAAGCAACCCGATATCAGCGGGATGTGATTTTCGATAACGATAAGGAAGCGCAACATGAAAAAACTGACTCTGGCCGCTCTGATCGCGCTGTGCAGCGCACCGGTACTGGCGCAACAAGGCGGGTTCCTCGATCCGGCCGCGCCGCAGGCCCAAACGCAAACCACCGCACAAGGCGGTTTCTCCGGCCCCAGCGCGGCGCTGACCACCGTGGACAAGGTGAAATCGATGAGCGACGACACCTGGGTGATGCTGCAGGGCAACATCGAGCAGCGCATCGGCGACGAAACCTATACCTTCCGCGACACCACCGGCACCCTGACGGTCGATATCGACCGCAAACGCTGGAACGGCCAAACCGTTACGCCGAAAGACAAGGTGCAGTTGGAAGGCAAAGTGGATAAAGACTGGAGCAGCGTCGAAGTGGACGTGAAAACCGTCAAAAAGCTGCCGTAATGCACTGCGGCGGGCGGTGCAACGCCGCCGCCCGCCGCTCGATCAATATTCCTGATCTTCGATCAGCCGCTTGCCCAGGCTGGTGATACCCTGGATCTCGTAGCCGAGCTTCTCGTACATCTCGACCACCGTGTCGTTGTCTTCGCGCACCATAATCTGGATCTTCGGGCAGCCGCGGGCGATCAACTTCTTCTCCAGACGATTGATCAACGCATTGGCGATGCCACGCCCGCGATAGTCGGGATGCACCCCGAGGTAATACGCCGAGCCGCGGTGGCCGTCATAACCGCCCATCACCGAACCGACCACTTCGCCGCCGACTTCCGCCACCAGGAACAGCTCCGGATCGTGGTTCAGCTTGCGCTCGATGTCCATTTCCGGATCGTTCCAGGGCCGCAGCAGATCGCAGCGCTCCCACAGGGTAATGACCTCTTCAAAGTCGTCTTGTCGAAATACGCGAATTTCCATCGATGTTGGCCGCTGTTAATTAAGGTGTTTATCTGATTATCGCGTGATTATTCACTTACGCAATATCAAACTGCGATTTACCGCGCTATTTGCCCAGAAATCGCCGGTAACAGGCGTAATAAATGGAAATAGTTATCGGGTCGATTAATGATTATCAATACGATATAACGTCGCAAAATAGAAACGTCGATGGAGCGTTGCGTAATGAAAAAGCAGGGTAAACAATTCCTCAATTTTAAGCCGCTTGCCGTTTCTCCGACGCGACGCCAACTTTTGCTTTCCGGCCTGGCGGTAGCGCTGTTCGGCGTGAAAAACCATAGCGCCAGGGCGGAAGGCCTGCTGCGCAATCAGCACAGCAAACCGGCGGCGAAACCGGCCGGCGGCAAAAAGCTGGTGATGATCGATCCCGGCCACGGCGGCATCGACTCCGGCGCGGTCGGCCACGAAGGCTCGCAGGAAAAACACATCGTGCTGGAAATCGCCAACCACGTGCGCCGTTTTCTGCATGAGCATGACCACGTCGAGGCGCGCCTGACGCGCGAAGAAGACGAATTCATTCCGCTGTTCCAGCGGGTGGAGATCGCCCACCAGCACCAGGCCGACCTGTTCATTTCGATTCACGCCGACGGCTTTACCAGCCCATCGGCCTCCGGCGCTTCGGTGTTCGCCCTCTCCAACCGCGGCGCCAGCAGCGCCATGGCGCGCTACCTGTCCAACCGCGAAAACGCCGCCGACGACGTGGCGGGCGGCAAGTACAAGGATCAGGACAACTACCTGCAACAGGTGCTGTTCGATCTGGTGCAAACCGACACCATCAACAACAGCCTGACGCTCGGCCGCCACGTGCTCGGCCAGATCCGCCCGGTACACCACCTGCACAGCGACAGCACCGAACAGGCGGCGTTCGCGGTGTTAAAATCCCCGTCCATTCCCTCGGTGCTGGTGGAAACCTCGTTCATCACCAACCCGAACGAAGAGCGGCTGCTGGGCACCACCGCGTTTCGCGAGAAAATAGCCCGCGCCATCGCGGACGGCATCGTCAACTTCTTCGACTACTTCGACGCCCACCAACGCAAACCCCGCTGATGCCGCGGGCGGCGAATAAGAGTATACTCAGCGCCTTGTTCAGCCAGACGCTATAAAGACCCCGCATGAGTTTACCTAACATCGCTGAAGTAAAATCCTTCCTGCTGGCGCTGCAGGATCATATCTGCGCGCAGCTCGCCCAGGCCGACGGCGGCGCCGTGTTCACCGAAGACCAATGGACGCGTGAAGAAGGCGGCGGTGGCCGCAGCCGCGTGCTGACCAACGGCGCGGTGTTCGAACAGGCGGGGGTCAACTTCTCGCACGTCTCCGGCGCCACCCTGCCGGCCTCGGCCACCGCGCACCGTCCGGAACTGGCCGGGCGCAGCTTCCAGGCGATGGGCGTCTCGTTGGTTATCCATCCGCTCAGCCCTTATGTGCCCACCAGCCACGCCAACGTGCGTTTCTTCATCGCCGAAAAGCCGGGCGAAGCGCCGGTGTGGTGGTTCGGCGGCGGCTTTGATCTGACGCCGTTCTACGGCTTCGAAGAGGATGCCGTGCACTGGCACCGCACCGCGGCCGAACTGTGTGCGCCGTTCGGCGACGAGGTCTACCCGAAATACAAGCAATGGTGCGACGATTACTTCTTCATCAAGCATCGCAACGAAGCACGCGGCATCGGCGGCCTGTTCTACGACGATCTGAACACCCCGGACTTCGACCACTGCTTCGCTTTCACCCGCGCGGTGGGCCAGGGCTTCCTCGACGCCTATCTGCCGATCGTCGAAAAACGCAAGGCCTTGAGCTGGGGCGAGCGCGAGCGCCAGTTCCAGCTGTACCGTCGCGGCCGCTACGTGGAGTTCAACCTGGTGTGGGATCGCGGCACGCTGTTCGGGCTGCAAACCGGCGGGCGCACCGAGTCCATTCTGATGTCGATGCCGCCGCTGGTGCGTTGGGAATATAACTACCAGCCGGAAGGCGACAGCCCGGAAGCGGCGCTGGCGCGCGATTTCCTGCCGGTGCGCGACTGGCTGCAGGAGCCGAAATGATGCAGATTTGGGTCGATGCGGACGCCTGTCCGAACGTGATCAAAGAGGTGCTGTTCCGCGCCGCCGATCGTACCGCCATCACCGTGACGCTGGTGGCGAACCAGCCATTGCGCACACCGCCGTCGAAGTACATTCGTTCATTGCAAGTCGCGGCCGGCTTCGACGTGGCCGACAACGAGATCGTGCGCCGCTGCGAAGCGGGCGATCTGGTGATCACCGCCGATATCCCGCTGGCGGCGGAGGTGATAGAGAAAGGCGCGGTGGCGCTGAACCCGCGCGGCGAACGCTATACGCCGGACACCATCCGCGAGCGCCTCAACATGCGCGATTTTATGGATACCCTGCGCGCCAGCGGCATTCAGACCGGCGGCCCGAACGCCCTGAACCAGCGCGACCGCCAACAGTTCGCCAACGAGCTGGACAAATGGCTGCTGCAGGCGAAACGGGCGCAGTGACTGCGCCCTGCTCCGCTGCGGTTTAGAAGCGCACCTCCCCGCCGAAGATATAGGTGCGTCCACGGGCAGTGTTGGTCGGCGTCTCATACTGCGACTGCGACGGCAGCGAGTTCATCTTGTTCAGCGCGTCCGAGTAGTCTTTGTCCATCAGGTTTTGCACGCTGAGCTTTAGCAGCAGATTGCGATTCACCTGATAGGTGCCGTACAGATCGATAATGGTCGGAATATGCGGCGCCGGCTCTTTCAGCAACTGCTCATTCTCATCGTAATCAGAGTCCGGCGACAGGCGCACCGATTTGCCGGTGTATTTCACTACCCCGCCCAGCGTCAGTTTCTCGTCCAGCAAGCGTACCCCGCTGTCCAGCGTGAAGTAGAATTCCGGCAGTTCGCTGACATCGCCCGCGCCGAACACGTTGCTAGCCTGGTTGGTCGGCTGGGAGGTATGCTCCTTGCTTAACGACAGCTTGGTGAAGGCGAAACCGGCGTCGTACAGCGCTTCGAGCTCCACCCCGCGCATTTTGACCGGTTCGGGGGCGTTACTGTACATGGTCATGCTGACGTTGACGTCCGCGTTATCCCACTCTTCCTGCGTCGCCTGCGAGCGGTTGCACTTCTGGCGGTTTTTACACACCAGGTAGGTTTGGCTGGATATGTAGTTTTTGATTCTGGTTTCGAAATAGACCGCTTTCAGCTGGAAACTGTCCTGCTTGAACAACAGATCGTGGGCATTGGCATTGAAACCGCCCTGCCAGGTCTCCGCTTTTTCGCCCTTCAGGAACGGGTTCATCGACTGGCCGCCGCTGTTGGCGAAGAACACCTCCTGGATATTCGGCCCGCGCATCGACTTGCTGTAGCTGACGAACGGCTGCAGCCACGGCGTCACCTGCGCCGACAGCATGACCGACGGGTTGAAGCCGTGTTCGTTGCGGTTGATATTGCCGGCACCCTGCGGGAAGCACTCCACGCGCTCGTCACAGGCTGGCTTATAGCCGGAGAGGCGATAGGCGGTGTAGTTCAGATCGAAATTCCCCTGCCAGATGCCGTAGTTGGCCTGCAACCCGCTATACAGGCTGGAAATATCTTGCTTGCCCGACATTCCCACCGGCATGCTTTCCGCCTGATTGTCATCCGTCACCAAACCGGAGGCCTTTTTCTTATACTCGTTGCGCACCAGTTTACCGCCGTAGCTGAAGGCGAAATCGACATCCTGCAGGCTGAAACGGCTGGTGTTGTTGATATCCAGCGCATCAGAGATGTTTTTCGCCGTGCTGTCGCTAAAGCCCGCCATGTTGTTGGACATGAATTTCTGCTCACCCCGGCTGGTGCTGGCGGTCAGGTTGAAATCGATCAGTTCCGAGAACGGCGCGTAGTGATACTTAAGGTAAAAATCGTCGCTGTCGATGTGGCGGCGGGTGATTTTATTCTGGTAGCTGCGCGCCGACAGTTCGATGCTGTTAAAGGCATCCGGCTTGATGTCCACCTTGAACAGCTGGGATTTCGGGTTCTGGCGGTAGGTTTTATCGACGTTGAACACCTCGCTGTCGAAACCGGCGCCGTTTTTGTAGTTGGAGGTGATGGAACTGCCGCTGATCGCCGCCATCGCCCCCAGGCTGCCGCCGTCGGCAAAGGCGGCGGTTTTGGCGCCCACGGCGATCATGCCGCTGCGGCCGATGCCGTTATTGCCCACCGAGAATTTGGTGCGCACGCCGAACGGGTTATCGGAAAACACCACGTCGTCCACGCCGATAGTGCGGAAGTTGGCGCTACCCGCCAGAGCGTTCACCCCAGCGGAGCCGGTGGCATTGCCGCGCGCCACGTCGACGCCGACGATAAAGTTAGGATCGATCAGCGCCCCGAACTGGCTGGTGGGCAATCCCCCGTGCGCTGCGTCGCTCGGCGAGTTGCCGTAGTAGTTTTGCGTGATGCCGTCGACCATGGTGTTGACCCGGCCAAAGCCGCTCAGGCCGCGGATATTGACGCTGACCGAACCCTGGCCGGGATCGATCTGGGTATAGGTGCCCGGCATACTGCGCAGAATGCTGTCCACCGACTCCAGATTCTTGTTTTCATCGCGCGAGCTGAACGCGCCTGGCCTCGCCAACGCGTCTTTTTCGCTGCTTTTGCCGCTGTCGGCGGCCGAGACGTTGAGCGGGCTGAACGCCACGCTGCCTTTATTATTTTCCGCCTGTTCCTGCGCGGCCGCAGCCGGCCCGTACAGCGCCAGTCCCGCGCCGATCAGGCTCGCTATCATTTTGATTTTCATATATCCCCAGAAATAGCCAATAAGGTTTGATGGCCGACAATGCCCAGCAAAAAGCCCGCTGAAAGCGCGGTAAAAGGTTGTTATTGTTTTATTGCGCCGCAGCGTGCTGCGGCGCTAAAGGTTATTTCTGCGCCTGCCGGTCCGCCGCCAGAATAAAGGCGTACTCCAGCGCGCCGTTTTCCAGCCGCGCCAGGCGGCCCGATTTGCCGCCGTGGCCGGCGGTCATGTCGGTGGAGAGCAGCAGCAGCGAATCGCCCTGCTTGAAGCGCCGCAGCTTCGCCACCCATTTGGCCGGCTCCCAATACTGCACCTGGGAGTCGTACAAGCCGCTGGTAACCAGCAGGTTCGGGTAACGCTGCTTGCGCACGTTGTCGTACGGGCTGTAGGACTTCATCAGCGCATAGGCGGCCGGCTGGTGCGGGTTGCCCCACTCCTCGTATTCCCCGGTGGTCAGCGGAATGCTGTCGTCCAGCATGGTGGTCACCACGTCGACGAACGGCACCTGCGCCACCACCGCGTTGTACAGCTGCGGCGCCTGATTGATCACCGCCCCCATCAGCAAGCCGCCGGCGCTGCCGCCCATGGCGTAGATGCGCCCCGGCTGGCCGTAGCCGTCTTTGATCAGCGCCTGGGTGGCATCGATGAAGTCGTTGAAGCTGTTCGGTTTATGCGTCAGCTTGCCCTGTTTGTACCAGCTCTGCCCCAGCTCGCCGCCGCCGCGCACGTGGATCAGCGCATAGACGAAGCCGCGATCCAGCAGGCTGATGCGGTTGGCGCTGAACGCCGGATCCATGCTCATGCCGTAAGCGCCGTAGCCGTACACCAGCAGCGGGTTATGCCCGTTTTTGAACAGCGATGTGCGGTACACCAGCGAGACCGGCACCTTCACGCCGTCGCGCGCCGTGACCCAGATGCGCTCGCTGTGATACAGGCTCGGATCGACGCCTTTCACCTCCTGCTGCTTCAGCAGGGTGCGCTCGCCCTTGTCCAGATCCCACTCATAGGTGCGGGTCGGCGTGGTCATCGCCGAATAGCCGTAGCGCAACCGATCGCTGTCCGGCTCCGGGTTATAGCCCAGCCAGGCCATGTAGCTGGCGTCATCGAACGGGATGGTGCGCTCGGTTTTACCGTCCCAGCTGATTTGCCGCAGCTGCACCAGCCCGTTGGCGCGCTCCTGCACCACCAGCCAGTCGCGGAACAGGCTGAAGCTCTCCACCTCGTGCTGCGCCTGCGGCGCGATCAGCGTCTGCCAGGGTTTGCCCGCCGCCGCCGTGCGGTACAGGCCAAAGTTCGGATCCTGATGGTTAGAACGCAGGTAGAACTCGCCGCGGTAGTGATCGAGGTAATACTCGCGGCCGTTCTGCCGGGCGGCGAACAGCTGCGGCTCGCGCTGCGGCTGGTTGGCGTCGATCAGGCGCACCTCGGAGGTGGTGTTACCGCTGATGGTCAGAATCAGGTAATCGCGCGAGGACGAGCGGCCGAGGCTGAGGTAGAACGCCGGATCGTTTTCCTGGTACACCAGCTTATCTTCCGCCGTCGGCGTACCGTACTGATGGCGATAAACCTGGTATGGCAACAGCGTTTGCGGGTGGTTGCGCACGTAGAACAGGGTTTGGTTGTCGTTGGCCCACACCATGTTGCCGGAGGTGTTTTCCAGCGTTTCCGGCGACCAGCGTTCGCTGCCTATCTCACGCAGGGAGATGCGGTATTGGCGGCGGCCCTGCAGATCTTCGGCCACCGCCAGCCGGCGGTTGTCCTGGCTGACGTCCATCGCCCCCAGGCGATAGTAGGCGTGGCCGGCCGCGCGCTGATTGGCGTCCAGCAAGGTTTGCCACGGCGCGTCGGCGGTGAGCGCCTGGCGCTGATACAGCGCGAAATCTTTACCGGCGGCGTAGCTTTCCTGATAGCGATAGCCGTTGAGTTGATACGGCACCGAACGATCGTCAGGGTTCATGCGGCCCAGCATCTCCTGATACAGCGTGGCGCGCAGCTTCTGGTACGGCGCCATCATCTGCTCGGTGTAGCGGTTCTCCGCCTTCAGGTAGTCCAGCACCTTCGGCTCTTTTCGGCTGTCGTCGCGCAGCCAGTAGTAATCGTCGGTGCGCGTCTCGCCGTGCGCCGTCAGCGCTTTCGGCGCGCGTTCCGCCAATGGCGGCTGCGGTTGCGCCAGCGCGGCGCCGGCGATACCTAAAGAAAGCCAGAGCGCGGCCGCGATGCGACGGCGCGGGGTGAATAACAGCGGATTCATAATCCCTCACGAAGTTTGAAGAGGCGCACGACGGCGATGCGGCGCCTGCGGGCATTAACGGCGGGCATTCAGCTCCGCCAGATTGAAATCGATCGGCATCGTCACCTTGACGGCTCCCTGCTGCAGCATCTCCGGCGGCGGCGGCGGCAACGGCTGGGCGCGTGACACCACCGCCACCGCTTCCCGATCCAGCGACGCGGTGCCGGAACGCACCTGCAGCATGACGTTCGAGACCCGCCCCTGCGCGTCGACGCTGAAGCTGACCTGCGGCATGCCGCTGCGCCGGCGGCTGCGGGCATCCAAAGGATAATCCTTGATGCGGTTCAGTTTGCCTTTCACCAGGCTCTCCCACGACAGTTTGGCCTGCGCGTTGCTGTTGGCGTCGCTGTTGATCGGTGCGGCGGTCTGATGGGAAAGCGTCTGCGCCTGCGGCGCGGCGGCGCTGGACGCGGCGGCATTGCGCGTCTCTTTGGCCTGTTCCTGCGGCTTCGGCTGCGATTTTTGCGGGGGGCGGTGTTCGGCGCGCTTCTTCTGCGCCGTCACGATTTTCGCATTCTCGGCGCGCGCCAGCTTGGGCAGATCCGGCTGTTGCTGCTGCTCCGCAGGCTGCGCCGCGGCGGATTCCGCCTGCTGCACGCCCAGCGGCAGCGGCTTGCTTTCCGGCGCTTCAATCTGCGCCGCCCAGCTCATCATCACCGCCGGCGGTGGCAGTACCACCGGCTCCAGCGCCGTCTGCGGCCAGTAAAACAGCAGCACCAACGCCGCGTGCGCCGCCAGGGCGAGCAGCAGGCCGCGCGCCCAGCGCGGCTGCGGCAGTTCAAAGGCCGGGAGGGAGTAAGACTGACTTAACATAGGGGCATTAGCTTGCTTAATTGCGAATGATTGCAGATCACATTTACTAATGATAATCATTTGCAACTATAATTAACACCCCTTTTCACTGTCTTAACGTATTCATTTCACTGATGGTGTGATCCACAGGTAGTCTGCGGTGTTCGCATCGACCTGTACGCCCGGCTCCGCCAACATCAGCACCGTCGGCGCCGCCGCCGGTTGCAGATCCCGCACGTGCAGCGGCACCCCCACCGATTTGGCGGCGTGATAGCCACCGGCGATCAGCAGCGCGGGCGTCGGCGCCGCCAGCAGACGTTCCGCCATGCGCCGGTCGCGCTGCTGCTGGATCGCCAACATCGCCTGCAGCTGGTCGGCCTCAATCTGGCCGCCGTGCGAAGTGCGGATGGTCTCTTCCAGCGCCTTGCGCACCGCCGGCTGCGCCGATAGCTGCCCCGCCGGGAACTGTGGCTGCTGATAGAACGCCGTAATCTCGCTGCGATCCAGGTTGGCCGACCACAGCGGGTAAGGCGCGCGCATCGCCGCCATCGTCACCCCGCCATACAGCTCCCACTTCCAGCCCGGCTGCCAGGCGATCAGCTCCGCTACGCGGCCGTCACGCACCGTGGGATCGCTCTGCAACCACTGCTTGACCTTGTCGACCTGCGCCTGTTGGTTCGGGTTGATCATCTCCATCAGCACGCTGCCCTGCGGCCGCCGCAGCGGCAGCTGCTGCACCAGCCATTGCTCAATCTGATGGTGGTAAGGATTATCATGCTTCTCCCCCAGGATCACCCGCGGCTGCTGCGCCAGCCGCGTCAACAGCTGCTCAGGCGTCAGGGTCGCGCCGCTGTGCAGATCGGTGATGCTCCCCAAACTCGCGACGTCGTTGGCCGGCGCCTTCACCGGCGCCTGGCTGCAGGCGCCGAGCGCCAACGCCGCCAATAAAATCAGGTATCTCATCATGTTGCCCCATTATCGAAAATGGCGACATTATAGATAATAATTATCATTTGCATATAGATCCGACTTAACGATTTTTTTACGCACCGATCGCCGGCTGCGCATTGCGTTGAAAAAGCATTGCGGGTATAACCAATAGCCATTCAGATATTTAGACGTCTATACGGATAGATTATTATGCAACCATCGGCACCCGCCGCAGGACAGTTCAAACGCAGCATGAAGGCCCGGCACCTGGTGATGCTGTCGCTGGGCGGCGTGATCGGCACCGGACTGTTTTTCAACACCGGCTACATCATCTCCACCACCGGGGCGCTCGGCACGCTGCTGGCCTACCTGATCGGTGCGCTGGTGGTGTATCTGGTGATGCTGTGCCTGGGCGAGCTGTCGGTGGCGATGCCGGAAACTGGCGCTTTTCACGTCTATGCTTCGCGCTATCTGGGGCCGGCCACCGGCTATGCCGTCGCCTGGCTGTATTGGCTCACCTGGACGGTGGCGCTCGGCTCCAGCCTGACCGCCGCCGGATTCTGCATGCAGTACTGGTTCCCGCAGTCGCCGGTGTGGCTGTGGTGCCTGATCTTCTGCGCGGCCATTTTCCTGCTCAACGTGGTGACCACCCGCTTTTTCGCCGAAAGCGAATTCTGGTTTTCGCTGATCAAAGTGGTGACCATTCTGGCGTTTATCATTCTGGGCGGCGCCGCCATGTTCGGCCTGCTGCCGATGAAAGACGGCACGCCGGCGCCGTTCCTGCATAACCTGACCGCTTCCGGCTGGCTGCCGCACGGCACGCTGCCGATCCTGATGACCATGGTGGCGGTGAACTTCGCCTTCTCCGGTACGGAGCTGATCGGCATCGCCGCCGGTGAAACCGAGAACCCGGAAAAAGTCGTGCCGCTGGCGATCCGCACTACGGTGATCCGCCTGATGCTGTTCTTTATCGGTACGGTCTTCGTGCTGGCGGCGTTGATCCCGATGGATCAGGCGGGGATCGTCAAAAGCCCGTTCGTGCTGGTGTTTGAACGCATCGGCGTGCCTTACGCCGCCGATATCTTCAACTTCGTGATCCTGACCGCCATCCTGTCGGCGGCCAACTCCGGCCTGTACGCCTCGGGGCGCATGCTGTGGTCGCTGGCCCACCAGCGCACCCTGCCGGCCTACTTTGCGCGCGTCAATGCGCGCGGCATTCCGATCAACGCCCTGACCTTCAGCATGCTCGGCGGCGTGCTGGCGCTGCTGACCAGCGTGATCGCACCGGACACGGTGTTCGTCGCCCTGTCGGCGATCTCCGGTTTTGCGGTAGTAGCGGTGTGGCTGAGCATCTGCGCGGCCCACTTTGCTTTCCGCCGCGCCTACCTGCGCAGCGGCCAGCCGATAAGCGGCCTGAAATACCGCGCGCCCGGCTACCCGCTGACGCCGATCCTCGGCTTTGCGCTGTGCCTGCTGGCCTGCATCGGGCTGGCGTTCGATCCGGAGCAGCGCATTGCGCTCTACTGCGGGCTGCCGTTCGTCGCCTTGTGCTACCTCACCTATTTCCTGACCCGGCGCGCCGGGCAAAAAACCGCTTTGGGAGAACAACATGTCGGTTAATAACCCCGTCGCCCGCCTGCTGGCCGAACACCCCACTCTGATCCTGGACGGCGCGCTGGCCACCGAGCTGGAAGCGCGCGGCTGCGATCTGACCGATCCGCTGTGGTCGGCCAAGGTGCTGATTGAAAATCCCGAGCTTATCTATCAGGTGCATCTCGATTATTTCAACGCCGGCGCCCACTGCGCCATCACCGCCAGCTATCAGGCCACGCCGCAGGGCTTCTTGCGCCGCGGCCTGGATCAGGAGCAATCGCTGGCGCTGATCGCCAAAAGCGTGCAGCTGGCGCAACGCGCGCGCCGCGATTATCTGGCCGCGCACCCGCAGGCCGCACCGCTGCTGATCGCCGGTTCGGTGGGCCCGTACGGCGCCTATCTGGCCGACGGCTCGGAATACCGCGGCGACTACCGGCTGGCGCAGGATGACATGATCGCCTTCCACCGCCCGCGCCTCGCCGCACTGGCCGCCGCCGGCGTCGATCTGCTGGCCTGCGAAACGCTGCCGTCGTTCGCCGAACTGCAGGCGCTGCTGACGCTGCTGCAGGAATTCCCGACGCTCGGCGCCTGGTTCGCCTTCACCCTGCGCGACAGCCAACACCTCAGCGACGGCACGCCGCTGACGGAGGTCCTGTCCGCGCTGCGCGGCAACCCGCAGGTGCTGGCCATCGGCATCAACTGCATCGCGCTGGACAAGGTCGCCCCGGCGCTGCGCCAACTGGGCGCGCTGGCCGACAAACCGCTGCTGGTCTACCCCAACTCCGGCGAGCACTACGATGCGGTGAGCAAAACCTGGCACGCCTGCGGCGGCGAGCACGGCAGCCTGGCCGATCAGGCGACGGAGTGGCGCACGCTCGGCGCGCAATTGATCGGCGGCTGTTGCCGCACCACCCCGCAGGATATCCGCGCCATCGCCGCACGCTGCAAGGCATAAAAAAAGCCCCCGGCGCCAACGGCGTAGGGGGCCAGTCACTCAACCCGGACTTACAGCGGTTCGGTCTGGGCTTCTACCACCGCCAGCGCCACCATGTTGACGATGCGGCGCACCGAGGCGATCGGCGTCAGGATGTGCACCGGCTTGGCGACCCCCATCAGCACCGGCCCGACGGTCACCCCTTCCGAGCAGGAGACGCGCAGCAGGTTGTAGCTGATGCGCGCCGCTTCCATGTTCGGCATGATCAGCAGGTTGGCCGAGCCTTTCAGCGGGCTGTCCGGCATCAGATCGTGACGGATGCTTTCCACCAATGCGGCGTCACCGTGCATTTCGCCGTCGATCTCCAGCTCCGGCGCCAGCTCGTTCACCAGCTCCAGCGTTTTGCGCATCTTGCGCGCCGCCGGGCAGTCGGAAGAGCCGAAGCTGGAGTGAGACAGCAGCGCCACCTTCGGCTCGATACCAAAGCGGCGCACGGTTTCCGCCGCCATCAGGGTGATCTCCGCCAGCTGTTCCGGCGTCGGATCGTCGTTGACGTAGGTGTCGGCGATAAAGGTGTTGCCGCTTGGCAGCAGCAGCGCGTTCATCGCGCCGGCGACGTGCGCGCCTTCACGGAAGCCGAACACGTTCTTCACCACGTCGTAATGCTCATGGTAGCTGCCGATGGTGCCGCAGATCATCGCATCCGCTTCGCCGCGGTGCAGCATGATGGCGGCGATCAGCGTCGGGTTACCGATCACCGCACGGCGCGCCTGTTCCTGCGAGACGCCGCGACGCTTCATAATCTGGTAGTACTCGCCCCAGTATTCGTTAAAGCGCGGATCCGACTCGTTGTTCACCACTTCGAAATCTTTGCCCGGCGTCAGCTGCAGGCCCAATTTTTTCAGGCGCATCTCGATCACGCTCGGGCGGCCGACCAGGATCGGGAAGGCCAGCCCCTGCGACACCAGCTCCTGCGTGGCGTGCAGCACGCGCTCTTCCTCGCCTTCCGCCAGCACCACCCGCTTCACCTCTTTGCGCGCCTGCGAGAAGATCGGCTTCATGAACAGGTTGGTTTTGTAGACGAACTCCGCCAGCTTCTCGACGTAGGCGTCGAAGTCTTCGATCGGGCGCGTCGCTACGCCGGACTCCATCGCCGCCTTGGCGACCGCCGGCGCGATCTTGACGATCAGACGCGGATCGAACGGTTTCGGAATGATGTATTCCGGCCCGAAGGAGAGATCCTGGTCGTCATAGGCGGAAGCCACCACGTCGCTCTGCTCCGCCAGCGCCAGATCGGCGATGGCATGCACGCAGGCCAGCTTCATCTCTTCGTTGATGGTGGTGGCGCCCACGTCCAGCGCGCCGCGGAAAATGAACGGGAAACACAGGACGTTGTTCACCTGATTCGGGTAATCGGAGCGGCCGGTGCAGATGATGGCGTCCGGGCGCACCGCTTTGGCCAGCGGCGGTAAAATTTCCGGTTCCGGGTTGGCCAGCGCCATGATCAGCGGATCGCGCGCCATGGTTTTCACCATATCCTGCGTCAGAACGCCCGGGCCGGAGCAGCCGAGGAAGATGTCGGCATTCGGGATGGCGTCGCCCAGCGTGCGCTGGCCGTTATCCTCGATGGCGTAGGCGGCTTTGGTCTGCTCCATATTGGCGTCGCGGCCTTTATAGATGACGCCCTTGGAGTCGCAAACGGTGATGTTCTGTTGCCGCAGCCCCAGCGCCACCAGCAGGTTCAGGCAGGCGATGGAGGCCGCGCCGGCGCCGGACACCACCAGGCGTACGTCGGAGATATTCTTCTTCACCACGCGCAGGCCGTTGAGCACCGCCGCAGTGGTGATGATCGCCGTGCCGTGCTGGTCGTCGTGGAACACCGGGATCTTCATGCGCTCGCGCAGTTTCTGTTCGATGTAGAAACACTCCGGCGCCTTGATGTCTTCCAGGTTGATGCCGCCGAAGGTCGGTTCCAGCGCGGCGATAATGTCGATTAACTTGTCAGGGTTATGCTCATCCACTTCGATATCAAACACATCAATACCGGAAAACTTCTTGAACAAAACGCCCTTGCCTTCCATCACCGGCTTACCGGCCAACGCGCCGATATTGCCCAGACCCAGTACCGCCGTGCCGTTGGAAATCACCGCCACCAGGTTGCCGCGCGCGGTGTATTTGTAGGCTGCCAACGGATCTTCGGCGATCTCGAGGCAAGGCGCGGCGACGCCCGGCGAATAGGCCAGCGCCAGATCGCGCTGGGTCGCCAACGGTTTGGTGGGGGAAACCTGGATCTTCCCTGGGACAGGAAACTGATGGAAATCAAGGGCACTCTGTTTGAGTTGTTCGTCCATTATGGATTCCTTTGTTTTTTGCTTTTATGTTGAGGTAAGACTTTGAGGCTGCGCCCTGCCGTGGGCCATGGCGCCCAGGTACAATGACAGGGCGCAGCCTTGAAGTATAGTGAGAGAAACATCACAAACTTTGAAGCGGGCCATAACCTTGGCCGAAAGACCGTTTTAAAAGTAAAAAAAGGATCGCAAGACGAGTCGCAGAAGTGCCGCCATCAGTATGGCGGCAGCGTGGCGCGCCAGGCGTTGAGCGTCTCCACCTGGCCGGCGCAAATGTGTAACGAGGTTTGTAACGCCAGGGTGTAGCTTACCGCATCGCCCCAGGTCTCCCCTTGCAGCTGCGGTTGCTCACAGGGCGCGAATACCGACTCAGGGGGCAACAGCGGCACGGCCTGCGGCGCCGGCGGCCGGGCGCAGGAGCTCAAGCACAGCGCCAGGCAGAGGCTGAGCGGCACAGGGATCGTTTTTAATCGCTTCACGGTATTTCCTCTGATAAGCCTCGTGTTGTTGGCGCAGCTGCCGTTCCTGCCGCTGCTGCGCCGCCATCAGCGCACGGTTTTGCGCATCCTGAGTCTGCAGGGTGGCGATTAGCCCGGCCTGCTGCGCCAGGCTTTTCTGCAGCTCTGCCGCCTGTTGCCGCGCAGACGCCAACTGGTGCGACAGCAGCGAGCTGTAGCCACCCAGGCAGATAGCCGCCAGCAACAGCAGCAGCAAGCCGCCCTGCATCAGTTTTTGCAGCCAACCGCTCATGCCGGATAGTCCCGGAAAGGCAGTTGGAAGTGCGGGCCATCCTTGAGGGTTTTCCACTCGCCGCCCCATTCAACGTTGATGCCGCATTCACGCGCCGCGCGCCGCACCGCCACCGCAATCTGCGCGTAGTAATCCCACTCCCAGGAGACCACGCCCGCCGGCATCGCCACCACGTCCACCGCGTGGCCGGTCAGATGGCGGCTGCGTAATGTCTGGCTGCTGCCGGCGCGCACCATTTCCCGCTGGCGCGCCATGCTGCGCAGCCCCTCACTGACGGAGAACGGCACCAGCGAATAACGCAGCGCCAAACGAATAACGCGCACCAGATCCGGGTGTACGCCGCGCAGGTTCTCTTCGCTGCGGGCGGTAAAACGAATATCTTCGATGTCATTTAACATTTTTAAACCCCGTTTTTTTGCCAATGAATTTCTTAATTAAGGCGTTGATGTAATCCGCCCCCATAAAGCCAATCAGCACGCTGGCTAAATTCGCCCACTTTAATTCCAGGCCCATCAGCGCCAGCGCATCGCGCACCGTCCAGGCCAATAACGCACACATCGCCGCATTCAATAAACGCCGCCGAATACCCACGTTGCGATAGGCGCCGTGCAATAACGCCATTACGCCGGCCAAAATGGCGTTTAATACCGGCTGAAGATATTCACATACTCGCTGGACTATTAAGCCAACAGCGTCAGGCTCTATGCTGGACATAGCTCATCTCCTTTTTTATTTTTAATTAAATGCCAATCACGGCCGGTGGGACATCGGATAATCAGAATCTAGTTAAGGATGCTATGACAAAGCAAATGAATAAATACAGACCCTATGGTCGAATTCATTCATGCTGAGCGCTGGCACAACGCATAACCGCCAATGTGTACGGCAGTGAATAAAAATTCATTGTTATCGTGATTTATTTCGACTTTTGTTTTCATCAAAAATAAACATTAATGGCTACGGGAAATAGTTCCCCATCATAAAAACATCCACTCTGGAGAAATATCATGTCCACACGCAAAGCCGTTATTGGGTATTATTTTATTCCAACCAACCAAATCAATAATTACACCGAGTCCGATACGTCCGTCGTGCCGTTCCCGGTTTCCAACATCACGCCGGCCAAAGCCAAACAGCTGACGCACATCAACTTCTCGTTCCTGGACATCAACAGCAATCTGGAATGCGCCTGGGATCCGGCCACCAACGACGCCAAGGCGCGTGATGTGGTCAATCGCCTGACCGCGCTCAAAGCGCACAACCCCAGCCTGCGCATCATGTTCTCCATCGGCGGCTGGTACTACTCCAACGATCTGGGCGTGTCGCACGCCAACTACGTCAACGCGGTGAAAACCCCGGCGTCGCGCACCAAGTTTGCCCAATCCTGCGTGCGCATCATGAAGGATTACGGCTTCGACGGCGTGGACATCGACTGGGAGTACCCGCAGGCCTCAGAAGTGGAGGGTTTCATCGCCGCGCTGCAAGAGATCCGCACCCTGCTGAATCAGCAAACCGTCGCCGACGGCCGCCAGGCGCTGCCGTATCAGTTGACCATCGCCGGCGCCGGCGGCGCCTTCTTCCTGTCGCGCTATTACAGCAAGCTGGCGCAGATCGTCGCGCCGCTCGATTACATCAACCTGATGACCTACGATCTGGCCGGCCCCTGGGAGAAGATCACCAACCACCAGGCGGCGCTGTTCGGCGACGCGGCCGGGCCGACCTTCTACAACGCGCTGCGCGAAGCCAATCTGGGCTGGAGCTGGGAAGAGCTGACCCGCGCCTTCCCCAGCCCGTTCAGCCTGACGGTCGACGCCGCGGTGCAGCAACACCTGATGATGGAAGGCGTGCCGAGCGCCAAGATCGTGATGGGCGTTCCCTTCTACGGCCGCGCCTTCAAAGGCGTCAGCGGCAGCAACGGCGGCCAGTACAGCAGCCACAGCACGCCGGGCGAAGATCCGTATCCGAGCACCGACTACTGGCTGGTGGGCTGCGAAGAGTGCGTGCGCGACAAAGATCCGCGCATCGCCTCCTATCGCCAGCTGGAACAGATGCTGCAGGGCAACTACGGCTATCAGCGGTTGTGGAACGACAAGACCAAAACCCCTTACCTGTATCATGCGCAGAACGGGCTGTTCGTCACCTATGACGATGCCGAAAGCTTCAAATACAAAGCGAAGTACATCAAGCAGCAGCAGCTGGGCGGCGTGATGTTCTGGCATCTGGGGCAAGACAACCGCAACGGCGATCTGCTGGCCGCGCTGGATCGCTATTTCAACGCCGCGGACTACGACGACAGCCAGTTGGATATGGGCACCGGCCTGCGCTACACCGGCGTCGGCCCCGGCAACCTGCCGATCATGACCGCGCCGGCCTACGTGCCGGGCACCATTTACGCGCAGGGCGCGCTGGTGTCCTATCAGGGTTACGTCTGGCAGACCAAGTGGGGCTATATCACCTCGGCGCCCGGCTCCGACAGCGCCTGGCTGAAGGTAGGCCGCGTGGCGTAAGCCATAAAAAAACCCCGTAGCCGAACGCTGCGGGGTTTTCATTGAGTTAACCGTTTGATTTTCGCGTCCCTTCGTCTCTATTCCTTCAGTTGTGGCACCAAGGATAGCCGCCATCCCGCACCACTTCCCGGCCCATCAGGCTGTAAACATCGCTTTTGCGCGTCAGCCGCTCATGCCACCAGCTAAACCCGGCGCCCTTGCTGGCCGGATGCCACGCCAGCCAAATCATTTCGTCGCCCTTTTGCATCTCCACCGGCACCGTCACCAGTTCGCCGCTGGCCAATTCCTTTTCGATCAGCGCAGGCGGCAGAAAAGCGTGGCCGATGCCGCGTTTGAGCAGCGCCAGGTTGCTTTCCACGTCGCACACCACCAGCTGGCGCTGCAGAGGCAGCGTGCCGTGATTGCGTTTAGGCAGTTCATGGCTGCTGTCGGCGATCACCACCACGATGTCGTTCAAGCGCTGCTTCTTGCACACCGGCTTTCTCTGCGCCGCGAACGGGTGCGAAGGCGACACACACAGCACGAAGTTGAGCTTGCCGAGCATCAGGGTTTTGGCCTGTACGCTGTCGGGAATTTGGCCGATGGCGATGATCAGGTCCGCCCGGTTGTTCTTCAGCGCATCCCAGGTGCCGTTCAGCGCTTCCCGCTGCACCGAGATATTGGCGTTCGGGCAATGCTGAATATAGTCGCGGATATCCTGCGTCAGGGTCTCCAGCGGGAAGAAGGTGTCCACCGCCAGGCGGATATTATTGTCCAGCTTGGGGATGTTTCTTACCCGACTTTCCAAATCCTGCACCGCATTTAATATCCAGCTGCCCTCCTGCAGGAGAAATTCCCCTTCATCCGTCAGGGTAATCATGGGGCCATTGCGATGAAAAAGTTTCACGCAGAGTTTGCTTTCAATATTGGAAACCCGATAAGAGATCGCCGAAGGCGTTTTATGCAGCGCCTCCGCCGCCATAGAGAAAGAGCCGGTGCTCTTGATGGTGCTGATTATTTTAATCGCGTCCAGGGATAATCTAGTCATACAAATTCCTCTTTAAAATAAAATAAGAAAAATGACACTAAATTCCCGAGGTGGTGGCGCACAAAAATCGATCAAGTCGAACAAGGGTACTCAAGGCAACAAGCAATATACTTCATAAATGAGAGCGCTATCTTAAATACTATTCATCACTACATGATATAAATTTCATCATAGCGCCGTGCTTTTACACTGTGACAGTTAAATAAATTCAGCCTAACGATCAAAGATCGTCATCATAATAATTTTCGTTAATAGCCGCTAAAACATTCCGCTCTGCTGCACAACCAGAATGATAAAAATAAAACAAGCCGACAAACAGGGTTATTTCTAATTGCGTTATTAGCCTCTCATTTTGTCGGTGAAATACGCTCAACTTACAACATAATTTCAGTCAGGAGTGACTTATGAACAAAACTTCCCGTACCCTGCTTTCTCTGGGCCTGCTGAGCGCGGCCATGTTCGGCGTTTCGCAACAGGCGAATGCCCACGGTTACGTCGAATCGCCGGCCAGCCGTGCCTATCAGTGCAAACTGCAGCTCAACACCCAGTGCGGCAGCGTGCAGTATGAACCGCAGAGCGTCGAAGGCCTGAAAGGCTTCCCGCAGGCCGGCCCGGCTGACGGCCATATCGCCAGCGCCGACAAGTCCACCTTCTTCGAACTGGATCAGCAAACGCCGACGCGCTGGAACAAGCTCAACCTGAAAACCGGCCCAAACTCCTTTACCTGGAAGCTGACCGCGCGTCACAGCACCACCAGTTGGCGCTATTTCATCACCAAACCGAACTGGGACGCTTCCCAGCCGCTGACCCGCGCCTCCTTTGACCTGACGCCGTTCTGCCAGTTCAACGACGGCGGCGCCATCCCAGCCGCACAGGTAACCCACCAGTGCAATATACCGGCAGACCGCAGCGGTTCGCACGTGATCCTTGCCGTGTGGGATATAGCCGACACCGCCAACGCCTTCTACCAGGCGATCGATGTCAACCTGAGCAAATAATCGGCCAAATGAGACGATCTTTGAGGGTTCAGCCTGGCGCTGAACCCTTCTTTTTTTGGCTCTTGCGCTACCGCCCCCTTCGCCTGCCACCGCCGTAAGCCGCGCCCCGCCTGGGTTTATTCGGCATTCATTGTTATTATCCATCGCAACAATCAGAAAAAGCGCATTTTCATTCCCGACCCGATGATGCAGTGTGTTCCCCCTATGATGAAAAAGGTTCTCATTTCCCTACGTTGAGCTTGGTCAAGGAGCTTATTAATGAATCAATTAGACGCACTCAAGCAGTTGACCACGGTGGTCGCCGACAGCGGCGATATCGAATCCATCCGCCAGTTCGAACCCCAGGACGCCACCACCAACCCTTCGCTGATCCTGAAAGCCGCCGCGCTGCCGCAGTACAAGGCGCTGATCGCCGAAGCGCTGGATTACGCCCGTCGTCAGGGCGGCAGCAAGGAAACCCAACTGATCAACGCCAGCGATAAGCTGGCGGTCAATATCGGCGTCGAGATCCTCAAAAGCGTGCCGGGCCGCATCTCCACCGAAGTGGACGCCCGCCTGTCGTTCGATCGCGGCATGTGCGTCGCCAAAGCGCGCAAGCTGATCGCCATGTATCAGGAACAGGGCATCGACAAATCGCGCATCCTGATCAAACTGGCTTCCACCTGGGAAGGCATCAAAGCCGCCGAAGAGCTGGAAAAAGAAGGCATCAACACCAACCTGACGCTGCTGTTCTCCTTCGCCCAGGCCCGCGCCTGCGCCGAAGCCGGCGTGTATCTGATCTCGCCGTTCGTCGGCCGCATCTATGACTGGTACCAGGCCAAACAGCCTGCCGCCGACTACGATGCCGATCAGGATCCGGGCGTGAAGTCGGTGCGTACCATCTATGAATACTACAAGCGTCATCGTTACCAGACGGTGATCATGGGCGCCAGCTTCCGTAAGGTTGAGCAGATTTTGGCGCTGGCCGGCTGCGATCGCCTGACCATCGCGCCGAACCTGCTTGAACAGCTGAAAAACAGCGACCAGCCGGTCGAGCGCAAGCTGACCCCGTCTACCGAGGGCTTCCACCAACCTGCCCCGCTGGCCGAAGCGGAATTCCGCTGGCTGCACAATCAGGACGCCATGGCGGTGGAAAAACTCGCCGAAGGCATTCGCCTGTTCGCCGTCGACCAGCAGAAGCTGGAAGACATGTTGGTCGCTCAACTGTAACCGTACTGGAGTTTCGTTATGTCTTCTCGTAAAGAGCTTGCCAACGCCATCCGCGCACTCAGCATGGACGCCGTACAAAAAGCAAATTCCGGCCACCCGGGTGCCCCTATGGGCATGGCGGACATCGCCGAAGTCCTGTGGCGTGACTACCTCAACCACAACCCGACTAACCCGCACTGGGCTGACCGCGACCGTTTCGTGCTCTCCAACGGCCACGGCTCCATGTTGATTTACAGCCTCCTGCACCTCACCGGCTACGACCTGCCGATGCGCGAGCTGGAAAACTTCCGTCAGCTGCACTCCAAAACCCCAGGGCACCCGGAGTACGGCTACACCCCAGGCGTTGAAACCACCACCGGCCCGCTGGGCCAGGGCATCGCCAACGCCGTCGGCTTCGCCATCGCCGAACGCACCCTGGCGGCGCAGTTCAACCGCCCGGGCCACGACATCGTTGACCACCACACCTACGCCTTCATGGGCGACGGCTGCATGATGGAAGGCATCTCGCACGAAGTCTGCTCTCTGGCCGGTACCCTCAAGCTCGGCAAGCTGACCGCTTTCTACGATGACAACGGCATCTCCATCGACGGCCACGTCGACGGCTGGTTCACCGACGACACCGCCCTGCGTTTCGAAGCCTACGGCTGGCACGTGGTGCGCAACGTTGACGGCCACAACCCGGACGCCATCAAGGCCGCGATTGAAGAAGCCCGCAAGGTGACCGACAAGCCGTCGCTGCTGATGTGCAAGACCGTTATCGGCTTCGGTTCGCCGAACAAGGCCGGCACCCATGACGTGCACGGCGCCGCGCTGGGCGCCGCCGAAGTGGCCGCCACCCGCGAAGCGCTGGGCTGGAAATACGCCGCCTTTGAAATCCCGCAGGACATCTACGCCCAGTGGGACGCCAAGGAAGCCGGTCAGGCCAAAGAAGCGGCCTGGAACGACAAGTTCGCCGCCTACGCCAAGGCCTTCCCGGAGCAGGCTGCCGAGTTCAAGCGCCGCATGAACGGCGAGCTGCCGGCCGACTGGAAAGCCGACGCCAAGGCGTTTGTGGAAAAACTGCAGGCCAACCCGGCCAACATCGCCAGCCGCAAGGCATCGCAGAACGCGCTGGAAGCGTTCGGCAAGGTGCTGCCGGAGTTCCTGGGCGGCTCTGCCGACCTGGCGCCGAGCAACCTGACCATGTGGTCCGGCTCGAAAGCGCTGAACGTTGACCCGGCGGGCAACTACATTCATTACGGCGTGCGCGAGTTCGGCATGACCGCCATCACCAACGGCATCGCGCTGCACGGCGGCTTCCTGCCGTACTCGGCGACCTTCCTGATGTTCGTGGAATACGCCCGCAACGCGGTGCGCATGGCGGCGCTGATGAAGCTGCGCAACGTGTTCGTCTACACCCACGACTCCATCGGTCTGGGCGAAGACGGCCCGACCCACCAGCCGGTGGAGCAGCTGGCGAGCCTGCGCGTGACCCCGAACATGAGCACCTGGCGCCCGTGCGACCAGGTGGAGTCGGCGGTGGCGTGGCAGTACGGCATCGAGCGCAACGACGGCCCGACCACCCTGGTGTTCTCGCGTCAGAACCTGACCCAGCAGCCGCGCACCGCAGAGCAGCTGGCGAACGTGTACCGCGGCGGCTACGTGCTGAAAGACTGCGCGGGCACGCCGGACGTCATCCTGATTGCCACCGGCTCCGAAGTGGGCATCACGGTGGAAGCGGCGGACAAGCTGACCGCGGCGGGCCGCAAGGTGCGCGTGGTGTCGATGCCGTCGACCGACGCGTTCGACAAGCAGGATGCGGCGTACCGCGAGTCGGTGTTGCCGGCGGCGGTAACGGCGCGCGTGGCGGTGGAAGCGGGTATTGCGGACTACTGGTACAAGTACGTGGGCCTGAACGGCGCCATCGTGGGCATGACCACCTTCGGTGAGTCGGCGCCGGCGGAGCAGCTGTTCGCCGAGTTCGGCTTCACCGTGGACAACGTGGTGGCCAAGGCGCAGGCGCTGCTGAAGTAAGCGGCCTGGCGCAAGCCGATAAAAAAGCCGGTCATCGTGACCGGCTTTTTTTATGCCATCACCCGATGAATCTGCAAATATTGCAGCAGCATGATGGTCTTGCCGTCTTTAATGCGGCCGTCGGCGATCATCGCCACCGCTTCGCTGAACGGCAGTTCGATCACTTCGATATCTTCATCTTCAATGCCGCCGCCGGCCGCGCGCCGCTCATCGTCATGGTATTCGGCGATAAAGAAGTGCACGATCTCGGTCACGCCGCCCGGCGACATGTAGGCTTCGAAGATTTTCTTGACCTCGCTCACCTGGAAGCCGGTTTCCTCCACCGCTTCGCGGCGCGCGCACTGCTCCGGCGAATCGGCGTCCAGCAGGCCGGCGCAGGCCTCGAGCAACATGCCGCTTTCGTTGCCGTTGACATAGGTCGGCATGCGGAACTGGTTGGTCAGCACCACCGTGCCCTTGGCGCGGTTGTACAGCAAAATGGTGGCGCCGTTGCCGCGATCGTAGACCTCACGCACCTGTTGCACCGAACCGCCGTTTTTGCGTTTCAGATCGAACGTGTACTTGTGCAGCACATACCAGTTGTCCGACAGCAGCTCTTTCTTCACATTCTCAATTTTCGACGACATGCCCTTTTCCCTTGAGTAGCAACCTGAAGATCATACCGCGATTGCGCCGCGCCGCGGCAGACGATTTGCAACAAAACATCATCGCTCCCAACGGTACCCCAACCTGAAATCATCTTAAAGTAAGTACATCTAAGTAGCGGAAAACCTGAAAAAAAACCATAAGGAAGAGCGCCAATATCATCCTAATAACACGCGCCTACTTTATTTTTCAACGCCTCTTTAGGGAAAACCAACGTGAAACTGACTCATCGCTGTTTGTTACCGTTAAGCCTTTTATTGATGGCCAGCGCCGGCGCCCACGCGGCGGACTGCGCCAACGTGCCGGAATGGACGGCTAAAACCTGCGCCATCAAAGGCACACAGGTCATCAAGGACAATGCGCTGTTCGCCAATAAATGGTGGGCAGAAAAGCACCATATCCCCGGCGTAGCCGGTTGGGTCGGCGAACCCTGGCAAAACCTCGGCCAGTGTACCGCCCAGGAAGCCCCCTGGTGGCAAGCCTACGCCGAGCAGGAGGGATTCAACGATGCGCTGCGTTACATCGGCACCAGCCTGGACGCGCTGAATCAAGACGCCGAACAGGCGCTGGCGGACTCGCAAGATGCCCGCACGCCGCTGTATTGGCTCAAGCGCACCATGCAGATGTACCCGTCAGACACGCCAAATGTCTACCGGCTGCCGATCGTTCACGCCGCAAGTTGGTACAACTCCTTGTATGGCAGCATGGCGCGCGGAATTTTCTTCTACACCCGTACGCTGGGGAATCAGGGCGACAGCGTCACGATCAAGACCGGGGCCATTCCGGCAGGCAGCTCATGTTTTGCGGCGACCAGCGCCCGTTTCGATAATGTCGACAGCATCTACTCGGAAAAACGAAAGCTTGATGCCAACAAGGAGACCACTTATACCTTCGCGCAAACCGGCGTACTGGCCTTAGGCTGCAGCCATCCGCAAAAACAGCAAAACGGCGAATTGGTCCGGTTTGAGGTGAGCGGCGGGGGCGACAGCAACCTGCACATTCTCGGTCAAAATACGCAAGGCGACTGGGAGCAACAGAAGGCCGGCGCCAGCATCCTGGGCGGCGTCGTGTTGTATGACGGTAAATCCAATCACTTCGTACCGAAGAAAATCACCGACAAAACGCAGGAGATCATCAATAAATCGCTGGGGGAAAGCCTCAGCATTGCCGCGCTGTATGAAGCGGTGAACGGCATGGATGGTACCCACGAGATGTTCACGGCGTCACAGGGCTCCCTGTTCCTCAACTACAGCAAATGCTGCAGCGCGGAATACCGCGAGGGCGCGGTCAACGTAGGTTTCTTCGCCGACAAGACCACCCGCGCCAATGCCGCTCACTGGGGGCTCTGGCACGAACTGGGGCACGAGAACGAGCCGCAGTGGGAATACAACGTGTTCCCCGAAGTGCAGGTCAACCGCTATTCGGTACTGGCCTGCCGCATGCTGTCGGAACGTAACGATTTTGACTATGGCCCGACCTGCAAACTGGGGGCAGACAAAGAGTGGGATCGGGATGCGGTGCGTAAGTTCCTCGCTTCGGAAGTGCGCTACGACGAGTTCCCGAAGCAGCAGCACGATCTCGCACTGGGATTCTTTACCCATCTGCTGCACGCTTATGATGAATCCTTCTTCCCGCGCATCAATCAGGAACGGTTGAAGCAGGCCTTCGCGGCACCGGGTAACACCATGCAGGATAAATATAAATACGTCTTCGGCACGCCGCAGAAGGTCATCGACTTCAGCGTGGTCGTCTACAGCCGGGAGGCGGGGCAGGATCTGCGCGAGTACTTTACCCGCTGGGGGTTGCGCTTCAGCGATGCTGCGGCGAAACAGGTTGCCGCGATGCATCTGCCGACGCCTTGACCGGCAGTGACAAAAACCGCCGACGAGGAGCCTTGCGCAAGATTTGATCCACGCTAAAGACAAATCGCCGGAGGAAACCAGCCCGCCGCTGAACATCGGCGGGCATTTCGCTATTCATTTGATTATACGACGACAATTGTTCCCGTTTTGTTGACAACTTGATACAAATCGCGGTGCATTTTAGTTGCAAAAGTTATAGTTTTGCTTTCGAATGAAACTGGCGAAGCGCCTCACCTGAGAGAAGGATCCGTGATTGCTTGTTAAACGTTCCGTGACCGGCAGCCTGGCCAGAGCGCTGTTCGGCATCGTGATACTGTCGGTGCTCGCCACCGGGTTGGCGTTGACCACCGTCGCCGGCAGCCAGAGCGACGCCGAAGCGATCAATATCGCCGGTTCGCTGCGCATGCAAAGCTACCGGCTGGCCTTCGATCTCGACCAGCAGAGCCCGGAGCTGGAGCTGCACCTGCAGCAGTACCGGCAATCTTTACAGGCGCCGGCGCTGCAAAAGCTGGCGCGGTTTTACGTACCGGCCGAGGTGCGGAATCACTATCTGGCGCTGCAACGGGCATGGCAAACGATGGAGCGCCAGATCCGCGGCGGGCAGGCGGCCGCCTACCGGGCGGAGGTCGCCGGCTACGTCAACCGCGTCGATCATTTCGTTTCTGCCCTGCAGCGCTATTCCGAGCTGAAACTCACCCTGGTGGCCGCCGTCAGCGTGATCGGTTACACCGCCATCATTGGCCTGGTGCTGTTCTGCATTCGCTTTATGCGCCGCCAGGTGGTCACGCCGCTGCAGCATCTGGTCGACGCCAGCCAGCGCGTGCAGCAGCGCGACTTCAGCCACCCGCAGCTGGACGTGGCGCTGCCGAACGAGCTCGGCGTGCTGTCGCAAACCTTCAGCGCCATGTCGGACGAGCTGGCCCGGCTCTATCAGTCGCTGGAGCTGAAAGTGCAGGAAAAGACCCGGCGCCTGCAGCAGGCCAACGAAACGCTGGAGGTACTGTATCGCTGTTCGCAGGCGCTGAGCGTGCGCCAGATCGATCAGCAGGCGTTCGAGAATGTGCTGCGCATCGTGCGCCAAAGCGAACGGCTGCGCTGCATCCGGCTGAACGTGGCGGACGACCACGGCCAGTGGCAACTGAATGAAGGGGAACCGGCGCCGACGCAAGCCTGGAACACGCTGCCGATCACCCAGAGCGACAAACCGCTGGGCGAGCTGCGTTGGCAGCCCGAGGCGCACCCGCCGCATCCTCATCTGATGCAGAGCCTGGCCAACATGCTGGGCCGCGGCGTCTACTTCAACCGGGCGCAAAAGCAGCACCAATATTTGCTGTTGATGGAAGAGCGCGCGACCATCGCCCGCGAGCTGCACGATTCGCTGGCGCAGACGCTGTCGTTCCTGCGCATTCAGCTTACGCTGCTCAGGCGCGCCACCGATGCGCCGGCGGCGCAGGTGATTATCGACGATTTCGATCGCACACTGGCCGATGCCTATCGCCAACTGAGAGAATTACTGGCCACCTTCCGTCTCAATATTCAGGAGGCGGACCTGAACGCCGCGCTGGAGCAGCTGTTGCAGCCATTAAAGGCTCTAACCCCCGCGCGGATTCAGTTACACTGTCGGCTACCTTCGCAGGCGCTCAATGCCCAGCAGCAGGTGCACGCGCTGCAGATCGTGCGCGAGGCGGTGCTCAATGCCGTCAAGCACGCCGGGGCGAATGAAATCACCCTGTGTTGCGAAGTCAACGCCGCAGGCGACAACGTATTCAGCATTATCGACGACGGTTGCGGCATCGCCAGTCTGGAGGAACCGGAAGGGCACTACGGCTTGACCATCATGAGCGAACGCGCGGCGCGATTGGGAGGAACGCTGCACATTCGGCGCAGAAACGGCGGCGGCACGGCGGTCTGCCTGACATTCCCGCCCTGACCTCGCCGCTGTTCACTTTGCGTTACGGCTGCCGCCGGGCAGAAGGCCGCCCGGGGAGGTTTGCGGCGAAGATTGCCGCTATTTTTGAAGAGACAGTCCCACTGTGAAGCACGCCCCAGGGCGCGTTTGAGTGGCTTTACTTGCTACAGGGAGCATATTTCATGGTGATGAAGCAATACCGAGTCATGATCGTTGACGATCATCCGTTGATGCGGCGCGGCATCAAACAACTGCTGGGACTGGATGCGCGATTTGGCGTGGTGGCAGAGGCCGGCAACGGCAGTGAGGCGGTTGCGCTGGCACTGCAGCACACGCCGGACGTGATCTTGTTGGATCTGAACATGAAAGGCATGTCCGGGCTGGACACGCTGCGGGCCCTGCGCGACGAAGGCGTGGATGCGCGCATCATCGTGCTGACGGTTTCCGACGCGCGCAGCGATCTGTATGCGCTGATCGACGCCGGCGCAGACGGCTACCTGCTGAAGGACAGCGAGCCGGAACAGCTGCTGGAACACATCAGCGCCGCCGCCGAAGGGCAGAACGTGATCAGCGACGCCATGGCCGACTATTTGTTGGCGCGCGGCGAGCAACGCGATCCCTTCGCCGCCTTGACCGAACGCGAGCTGGACGTCTTGCAAGAGGTGGCGCGCGGCCTGTCCAACAAGCAGGTGGCGGCGCAGTTGCATATCTCTGAAGAAACCGTGAAGGTGCACATCCGCAACATACTGCGCAAGCTGGACGTGCGTTCTCGCGTGGCGGCGACGGTGATGTACCTGGAGCACAAAAGTCAATGATCGCCCCGCCCCGGCCAATGCGCCGGGGCAGCTTACTCGATGGCGCTGAGCAGCGCCTGATGATGCTGGTGCACCCAGCTCTTGTTGAACGGCCCCCAGCTTTCCAACTGATAAAAACCGTCGTTGTTGCGCACGCCCTGCTGCACGAACTGCAGCTCGACGCCCATGCCGGGCAGCGCCTTCAGCACATCCTGCAACGTGCGGCGCGGCCAGCCGGTCAGCGCCATCAACCGCGGCACATTGGGCCGCTCACTGTGGCTGATCAGCCAGCACAAATAAAGCCGACGGGCAAATACCGGGTTAATTCCCATGCCAAGCTCCTGCTGTAAGGTAAGTCCAGTTTTTACTTTCCGGTTCCCTGCGGCGAAGAGATGCGCAAGGCCTTTGATAGTAATAAAAATGTCTTAATAGCGTACAATTACCGACGCCAGTACACCCACGCCGTTTTCCGCTACCGTTATTTACACTATCTCCTTTTTTTCTCCACGCTTTCCTCGGCTATCCCGAGTAAAGTGCAATAGCGCCGGAATCCTTCCCTGCCGCTGAAATGCATAATTCTGATGCGTTTTAAAGATAGAACAAGTCATAACGAGGTTCGCGCTGCATGGCCAATTTTTTTATTGATCGCCCGATTTTTGCCTGGGTGCTGGCAATTATTCTTTGCCTGACCGGGGCGTTGGCGATTTCTTCCCTACCGGTAGAACAATACCCGAATTTGGCGCCGCCGAACGTGCGCATCAGCGCAACTTACCCAGGTGCTTCGGCGCAAACGCTGGAAAACACCGTTACCCAAATCATTGAACAGAATATGACCGGCCTCGACAACATGATGTATATGTCGTCGCAGAGCACCAATACCGGCCAGGCCACCGTCACGCTGACGTTCGAAGCCGGCACCGATCCCAACGAGGCGATGCAGCAGGTGCAAAACCAGCTGCAGGCGGCGATCAAACGTCTGCCGCAGGCGGTGCAGAATCAGGGAGTCACGGTGTCGAAATCCGGCGACACCACGCTGATGATGGTGGCGTTCGTCTCCACCGACAACAGCATGGACAAGCAGGACATCGCCGATTACATCGTCTCCAACCTGCAGGATCCGCTCAGCCGCATCAACGGCGTCGGCAGCATGGACGTGTACGGCTCGCAATACGCCATGCGCATCTGGCTCGATCCCAACAAGCTCAACAGCTACCAGCTCACGACCCAGGACGTGGTCAAGGCCATTCAGTCGCAGAACGCCCAGGTGGCAGTCGGCCAGCTGGGCGGCACGCCGTCGGTCGACAAACAGGCGCTGAACGCCACCATCAACGCCCAGTCGCAGCTCCAGACGCCGGAACAGTTCCGCCAGATCACGCTGCGGGTCAATCAGGACGGCTCGCTGGTGACGCTGGGCAACGTCGCCACCGTCGAACTGGGCGGCGAGAATTACAACTACCTCAGCCGCTACAACGGCATGCAGGCCGCTGGCATGAACATCAAGCTGGCCTCCGGCGCCAACGAACTGCAGACCGACCAGCTGGTGAAGGACAAGATCGCCGAGCTGTCGCAGTACTTCCCACACGGGCTGGAGGCCAAGGTGGCCTATGAAACCACCCCGTTCGTCAAAGCCTCGATCAAGGACGTGGTGAAAACGCTGCTGGAAGCCATCCTGCTGGTGTTCCTGGTGATGTACCTGTTCCTGCAGAACTTCCGCGCCACGCTGATCCCCACCATCGCCGTGCCGGTCGTGCTGATGGGCACCTTCGCCATCCTTTCCGCCTGCGGCTTCAGTATCAATACCCTCACCATGTTCGCCATGGTGCTGGCGATCGGCCTGCTGGTGGACGACGCCATCGTGGTGGTGGAAAACGTCGAACGCGTGATGAGCGAGGAAGGCCTGCCACCGCGTGAGGCCACGCGCAAATCCATGGGGCAAATCCAGAGCGCGCTGGTCGGCATCGCGCTGGTGCTGTCGGCGGTATTTGTGCCGATGGCGTTCTTCGGTGGCACCACCGGCGCCATCTATCGCCAGTTCTCCATTACCATCGTCTCCGCCATGGTATTGTCAGTGCTGGTGGCGATGATCCTGACCCCGGCCCTGTGCGCCACGCTGCTCAAACCGATCGCCAAGGGGCACCATCACGGCAAGCGCGGCTTCTTCGGCTGGTTCAACCGCATGTTCAACCGCAACGCCGAACGCTATGAGCGCGGCGTGGGGCGGATCCTGCACGCCAGCGGCCGCTACATGGTGATTTATCTGCTGTTGCTCGGCGGCATGGCGCTGCTGTTCATCAAGCTGCCGACCTCGTTTCTGCCGCAGGAAGACCGCGGTATCTTCACCGTACAGGTGCAACTGCCGGCGGGCTCCACCCTGCAGCAAACCTCTAAGGTGGTGGAAAAGGTCGAGCAGTACTTCCTGACCGAAGAGAAACAGGATGTGGTGTCGGTGTTCGCCATCATCGGCTCCGGCCCGGGCGGCAACGGCCAGAACGTGGCGCGCCTGTTCGTGCGATTGAAAGACTGGGATCTGCGCACCTCGGGCGCCAACAGTTCGTTCGACATCATCGATCGCGCCACGCTGGCATTCAACAAGATTAACGAAGCGCGGGTGATCGCCAGCAGCCCGCCGGCGATCACCGGCCTCGGCAACTCCTCCGGCTTCGATATGGAGTTGGAAGACCACGCCGGGCTCGGCCACGCCAAGCTGATGGCGGCGCGCGATCAGCTGCTGCAGCTGGCCGGGCAAAACCCGCTGCTGTCGCGCGTGCGCCACAACGGCCTGGACGACAGCCCGCAGCTGCAAATCGATATCGATCAGCGCAAGGCCCAGGCGCTGGGCGTGTCTATCGACGACATCAACAACACCCTCTCCACCGCTTGGGGCTCGACCTACGTCAACGACTTCGTCGACCGCGGCCGGGTGAAAAAAGTCTACGTGCAGGCCGCGGCGCCGTTCCGCATGCTGCCGGATGACATCAACAAATGGTATGTACGCAACAGCGCAGGCGGCATGGTGCCGTTCTCGGCCTTCGCCACCTCACACTGGGAGTACGGCTCGCCGCGGCTGGAGCGCTATAACGGCAGCTCGGCGCTGGAGATCGTCGGCGAGGCGGCCAACGGTGTCAGCACCGGCACTGCCATGGCGGAAATGGAGAAACTGGTCAGCCAACTGCCGACCGGCTTTGGCCTGGAATGGACCGCGATGTCCTATCAGGAACGGCTGTCCGGCTCGCAGGCGCCGGCGCTGTACGCCATCTCGCTGCTGGTGGTGTTCCTGTGCCTGGCGGCGCTGTATGAGAGCTGGTCGATCCCGTTCTCGGTGATGCTGGTGGTGCCGCTGGGGGTGATCGGCGCGGTCGCCGCCACCTGGCTGCGCGGCCTGGAGAACGACGTTTATTTCCAGGTTGGCCTGCTGACCATCATTGGGCTGTCGGCGAAAAACGCCATTCTGATCGTCGAGTTCGCCAATGAGCTGAACCATAAAGGGCAGGATCTGATGTCCGCCACGCTCGATGCGTCACGCATGCGTCTGCGGCCGATCCTGATGACCTCGCTGGCGTTTATCTTCGGCGTGCTGCCGATGGCCACCAGCAGCGGCGCCGGTTCCGGCAGCCAGCATGCGGTCGGCACCGGGGTCATGGGCGGCATGATCTCCGCCACCCTGCTGGCCATTTTCTTCGTGCCGCTGTTCTTCGTACTGGTGCGCCGCCGTTTCCCGGGTAAAGCGCATCCGGCAGGCAATACGACGGCCGCCGGGGACTGACCCGCGGGATATAAAAAAAGCAGCGTCGGGTGAACCGATGCTGCTTTATTTCGAACGATAATCTCGTTCCCAAGGTGTTTCAGTGACGCTCCAATGACTCAACCTTGCCATCTGCTTCAACGCTGTGTCAGTTGCCCAACATCTCATCAATGAAGTCTTTCCAGTTTCCTAATTCACGATCAACCATAATACTTTACAACCTCAATTATTTGACGAAGCGGATTCTACGCCTGTTTTTTGACCATGTGAAGGGAAACGGGAACGATGCCGGGCCCGGAAACCGGGGTTAGCGCACATTTTCGTATTTATCTGATCAATACTCAGTGCAGCTATTCCCTTGTGATATCAATTTCTCCACGATAGCGTGTAAAAGGTATAAAAATACGCCAATGGAGCGCCGATCATGTCCACCTCTTTGTCTCTTTCACAGCTGAAAACGCAGGGCCGCTATCAGGAAGCCACTGCACTGGCGCTACGGCAGCTGGCAGCAGAACCGGAAGCGGCGATGCTGCACTTTCAGCTGGCCTGCCTGTATGACGTACAGGGTCTGGAGCAACAGGCCATTCCCTGCTATCTCGCGGCGCTGGCCCGCGATTTGCCGTCCGCCCAGCGCCGCGAGGCCTGGCTGGGCCTCGGCAGCACCTACCGCGCCCTGGGAGAATACCCGGCTTCGCTACGGGCTTTCGACGATGGCCTGACCGAGTTCCCGCAGGCCAACGAGCTGATGCTGTTTCGCGCTATGGCGCTGTACAACCTGGGCGAAAATAAACGGGCCGTGGCCGATCTGTTGTTGCTGTTGGCGGACACCTCGTCAGACCCCAACATCCGCGGCTATCAGCGCGCCATTCGGCACTATGCCGCCGATCTCAATCTTATTGGTTAGAGGAAAACGATGGAAATTGTCACCGATCTGAACCGCCGCGCCATCGACTGGCAGCGGCTGTGCGAATTGCTGGAGGCAGCCGGACTGGGCAAGCGCGATCCGCACACCCTGCGGCGCGTTTACCAACACAGCCAGTTTTGCTATTGGGGGTTTATCGGCGACGAGCTGATCGCCACCGCGCACGCCATCAGCGATCTGACCTCGGTCGCCTACCTGGCCGACGTGGCGATCGATCCGCGCTTTCAGGGACAGGGATTGGGGCGCCGGTTGATGGATCGGGTGATGCAAGACCTGGCGCCGCTCGGCAAGATTTTCATCTATTCCGTCCCGGAAAAGCTGGCCTTTTATAAAAAGTACGGCTTTCACGATTTGACCACCGGCATGGTGTATGCGGACGGCGCCTCCCTGCAGCGCCTGCAACAGGGAGGCTACGTGCGTTAAACGCGCTTCACAGGGTTTTGCTCATAAAGATACGGCTAGTCCCCGGCGGCAAGCAAGGCACTTCGCCCATACGTTGCCAGCCATGCCGTTGATAAAAGTCCGGCGCCTGAAAGCTGATGGTGTACAACACGGCGGAAAGGCAACCGCGCCGGCGACCTTCCTGTTCGAAGCGGCGCAACAGTTCGCTGCCCAGCCCCGCGCCGCGCAGCGCTTCCGGCAGATAAAAGAGATCGAGAAACAGCAGCCCTAACGATGAACGCCCGGTAATTCCCCCCAGAACCTCCCCACTGTCGGGATCTTTTACCACCACCGCCAGCGGCAGACGATCGCCGTAGCCGATCTGTTGATCATTAAAGCGGTCCAACCCCTCCGCAATACAAGACGTTATTTCCGGCGTTACCCGATCGGAAATTTCGATATGACATTCTTTCACGCCAGCTCTCCGTATCAACCGCCCACATTACGCGCTGTTCGTCGCTCAAAACATCGCATTTTCTTTGTTTAGATTTATCTTTATCTCAATTTTAAACCGAATTTCCGCATAAACTCATAGACTGTCTTTCCACCGTTCAAAATAAAATCGCCATCGCGGCAAGAAAACAAGAAATATCTTAGTTATTAACCCATTAACGAAATCAGCCACGCTACAAGTATCGATAAAAACGATCGAATTTACTTTTGTGATAGGTGATATCTATGTTAATTCCTTTTAATAACCTGAGTATTAATAGAGGATTTCTATTCTATTAAACCGTCTCCGGCCAAAGGGCCGGCTAAAAAGCAGATTTACTCTTTATAAATCATGTTAGTATATGAGACTTTCCTTATTTGCCGCCGCCGAGAGAGGGCTTCTGCCTACGCGACAAGATAAGTTCAATGTGAAATTATTTAGATTGTTTCTTTTTTTATGTTTTAAGATATCGATCCTCACCGGGAAATAGAAAGTAAAGGACTATAATAAAATGGAAATTGATATTTTCAGCGATTGTGCCTATACCAGCGTCGGCATCCGACAACTCATTAAGCAAACCTGGGCGGAAAAACGCGCACCGGCCGGCTTTAGCCGCAAAAGAGTCTGCTTCATCGATGTCACCATCGCCAATTTTGAAGCGCGTTACCGCGATGAATATGCCAACCCCAACACCTACAAAATAGTCATTATCACTGACTGCCCGCATGAAATGGTGATTGTCGACAGAAAGACCATTATATTATCAAACCTTATATCATTGAGCCGTTTTAGCCACCTGATCGGCGACTTATATAAACGTTACAGCCACTATACCGAGCCGCCGCAACTGTCCCAGCGTGAGTCACTTTTCCTCTCGGAATGGTCGACGGGAAAATCGCTGGCCGATATCAGCAGTGCCATGAATATCAGAAATAAAACCGCCAATCATTACAAGTCACGAATAATGAAAAAACTCGGCGCCAGCCGGATAAAACCGCTATTGCACATTACCCGCGTGCGCTGTTTAACCGATCGTTTAAACATAAGAATAAATAAAGAGTAACGCCCTCTTCTTCAGATTCGCATTTGCGGCTGAACGCCTTCGCCGGCATCTCTTCGAGAGCACCGCCGGCGAAGGCCGCCGCTCCGCCACGTTGCCTCTCCCTCTCCCAGGCACCCAATCGCACCTCGCCCGCATCGTTGTCTGGATCTCGCCGCCGCTTTACTGGCATTATCTCTGCTATCGCCGGGCGGCGAGAGGGCCAAAGATCGCGCCCGCCGCTCAGTATCGACTCGACGAGACAGGTAGCTTTACGCCATGGCAAACAAACCGCAACAGACAACGCTGACGATGTACGGCATCAAAAACTGCGACACCATCAAAAAAGCCCGCCGCTGGCTGGAAGATCAGGGCGTGGCCTATCATTTTCACGACTACCGCGCCGACGGCCTGACCGAACAGCAGCTGCGCGGTTTTATCGCGCAACTGGGTTGGGAGCCGCTGCTCAATACTCGTGGCACCACCTGGCGCAAGCTGGATGAAGCGCAACGCAACGCCTGCGATAACGCCGACGCCGCCATCGCGCTGATGCTGGCGCAGCCGGCGATCATCAAACGCCCGCTGCTGGACGACGGCAACGGCCACGCCCTGCTCGGTTTCAACGCCGACGCTTACCAGCAATTTATCGCCGAGGTCGCCGTATGACTTGCCCGGTTATCGAACTGGCCCAGCAGCTGATTAAACGCCCTTCCCTCAGCCCAAATGACGAAGGCTGCCAGCAGCTGATGATCGATCGCCTGCTGGCGATCGGTTTCACCGTCGAGGCGATGGACTTCGAAGACACCCAAAACTTCTGGGCCTGGCGCGGCGAAGGGCAAACCCTGGCGTTTGCCGGGCATACCGACGTGGTGCCGACCGGCGATGAAAAGCGTTGGGATAACCCGCCGTTTGAACCGGCGATCCGCGACGGCATGCTGTATGGCCGAGGTGCGGCAGACATGAAAGGCTCGTTGGCCGCGATGGTGGTGGCCGCAGAGCGCTTTGTCGCCGCCAACCCGAATCACCAGGGCCGCCTGGCTTTTCTGATCACCTCCGACGAAGAGGCCAGCGCCACCCACGGCACGGTTAAAGTGGTCGAAACGCTGATGGCGCGCAATGAGCGCCTGGATTACTGCCTGGTCGGCGAGCCGTCCAGCACCGAGCGCGTCGGCGACGTGGTGAAAAACGGCCGACGCGGCTCCATCACCGCCAACCTGCACATTCACGGCGTGCAGGGGCACGTCGCCTATCCGCACCTGGCCGACAACCCGGTGCACCGTGCCATGCCGGCGCTGAATGAACTGGTGGCGATCGAATGGGATCGCGGCAACGAGTTCTTCCCGCCGACCAGCATGCAGATCGCCAACGTGCAGGCCGGTACCGGCAGCAACAACGTGATCCCAGGCGATCTTTACGTGCAGTTCAACTTCCGTTTCAGCACCGAACTCACCGATGCGATGATCAAGCAGCGCGTGGAAGAGCTGCTGGAACGCCACCAGTTGAATTACAGCATCGAGTGGCGGCTGTCCGGCCAACCGTTCCTCACCTCGCGCGGCGCGCTGGTGGATGCGGTGGTCAACGCCGTCGAGCACTATTCTGAACTGACGCCGCAGCTGCTGACCACCGGCGGCACCTCCGACGGCCGCTTCATCGCGCAGATGGGCGCGCAGGTGGTGGAACTGGGGCCGGTCAACGCCACCATCCACAAGGTCAACGAATGTGTCAACGCCGCGGATCTGCAGCTGCTGAGCCGCATGTATCAACGCATCATGGAGCAATTGGTCGCATGATCAACGCAGAGATGCTCACCGGCCGCTCAACCGAACACCTGGCGCCGCTGAGCGGGAACCACCGGTTGCAGCCGCAGGCGGTCAACGCCTTTCTGGCGATGCAGCAGGCGGCGCGTGAGGCGGGATTCGATCTCCAGCCCGCCAGCACCTTCCGCGATTTCGACCGGCAGTTGGCTATCTGGAATGGCAAATTCTGCGGCCAGCGGCCAGTATTAGATAAGGACAGCCGCCCGATAGACGTTGCGCCGCTGTCCGCCGCCGAGCGCTGTGAGGCGATCCTGCGCTGGTCGGCCCTGCCGGGCGCCAGCCGCCATCACTGGGGCAGCGATCTCGACGTGTATGACCCGTCGCTGCTGCCGGAAGGGCAAAAGCTGCAGCTGGAGCCGTGGGAATATGAAGAAGGCGGTTACTTTGCGCCGCTCAACCAGTGGCTGACGGCGCATATGGCCGAGTTCGGTTTCTATCGCCCCTTTACCGAAGACAGCGGCGGCGTGGCGGTAGAGCCGTGGCATCTGAGCTACCGGCCGCTGGCGCAAGAAGCCGAGCATTTACTGACCCCGGCGCTGTTGCTGGCGGCCTGGCAAGATAGGGAGGTCGCCGGTGCCGAATGGCTCGAACGCCATCTGCCATCGATTTTTTCGCGTTTTATACGCAGTGAAGGAAAGGAGTAGCTATGCAATGGTTAGCTGATTACTGGTGGATTATCCTGCTGGTTCTGGTGGGAATGGTCGTCAGCGGCATTAAGGAACTGCGCCGCGTCGACGTGAAAAGCTATCTGGCCAACAAGCCGGAGATACCGCCGCACCGCGACAACAACGCCCAGTGGGATGACGAAGACGACTGGCCGAAAAAGAAATGACATCAGGGCGCTCATCGGCGCCCTGAATTTTTAGCGAAAGGCGATCAGCTCGCCGCGCTTGCCGGACAATGCCTCGTCCCAGTAGCGCTGCGGCACATAATAATGCAGCCTTTCCAGCGCGGCGTTCATCATGCCCTGGTTGATTGCGTGCCCGACGTTTTCCTCCACGTCCAGCGTAAAATCGGCGCCGCCGGCCCGTAGCGCTTCTGCCGCCGCGTGAGCGTGTTGCACCGCGATCACCGCGTCCTCTTCACCGTGGATCAAATGCACCACGCTGTCGCCGAAAGCCTGCTCAGGCAGCTGGGCGAAACGCCCGCTGAACGCGACCACGCGCCCGGCCAGCCGGGTTTCCGCTTTTAACGCCTCAAGCGCCATGATCGCCCCCTGCGAGAACCCCACCAGCGCCGTGCCGGCATAGCCTACGCCGCTCAGCTGCTGCCAATGGCGCACCACCGCCACAAACTGCGGCATTACTTCTGCGATGCGGGCCGCGCGGTTCTCTTCGGTCACGTCCTGCACCGAAAACCACTGGCGCCCGGCGCCGTTGCCGAACGCTTCGGGACCTCCGATGCTCACCACCTGTGCCTGAGGAAAGTCTTTGGCGAAGTAGCTGCCGATCTCCCCCATCGCCACCGGGTTGTCGCCGACACCGTGAAACAGCAAGATCAGCTGCGCCGCCGGGGTCGCCGGGCTTTGGACAACGAAATGCTCATGTTTCATCGATGACTCCTTAATAGTAACCCAACCTGGTGCGGCGACAGTCGTCGCCTCACCGCTGACAGTGACTATACGCCGTTGAGAAATCGGGAAAATCGGGTTTTATTGAGCGAGTTATTCAATTTATTGCAACGACTGCGTCCAGTCGCGCCAGTAGCGGCAGTGCTGCGCATTCAGCTGTTCCAGCGCCTGCGCCGCTTCGTGCCGCCAGTGGCGCAGCAAGGCTTTCTGGCCGCTGACGCCCGCCAGCTCCGCGCAGGCCGCCGGGGATTGCCGCCGTTGCAGATGGCCGCGCAGCGCGGGCAGCGGCAGATTGCTGGCCAACAGCAAACGCTGCAGTGCCCCCAGGCTGGCCTCCAGCGGCCGATGGGCGAAAGCGAACCCGGCCAGCTCGCGCCAATCCTCTTCGCCCAGCGGCGTGTCGCCGTCGTCGCCCGGGATCGCCAGCGCGAGTTCAATGCGCTGCCGTAGCCAGGGCCAGTCGCGCGCCAGATGCTTGTGCGCAGCGTGCCGCAGCGCCTCTCCTTGCTCGCTCAGGGGCAAGATAGCCATCGCGGTATAGCAGCCGCTGCTGGCCTCCGGCTTGCTGCCGATGCGCACCAGCTCGAAACCGCAGGATTGCCAAAAGCGCCACAGCGGCTCGGTATAGCCAAAGCTGACCGACAGAAAATCCAGCCCCTGCGCCTGGCGGCGTTGCCGCTCGACCAGCTGACGCGCGATACCCTGCCGCCGCAACGCCGGCAGCGTCGCGATGCGGGTAATACGCCGTGACCGCAGCGTCGGCGCCCACCACTGGCCGCCATGCGCCGCCAGCGACTGTGCCACCAGGTTGCCGCGCGGCCGGCGGCGGCCAGCCCACACATCGTGCGCCAACTCGGCGCTCAAGCCGCCTTCGTCCACCAGCCACACGGCGCCGACCACCTCCTGCCCGGCCTGTGCCAGCCCGAAGTGCATGCCGGGTGCATCCATCAGCCTGCGCAAATCCAGCGGCGAAGTGCGGTAATGCGCGCTGCTCAGCAGAGCATAGAAACGCGCCAGCCGCTGCGGATCGGCGCACAGTTCGCGCTGGTCCGCCTGGCTGTAATCGATCGTCTGGCCATCCGCCGGCCAGGCGGGCAGCTCGTTGAACAACAGCGCATTGTCCGTTATCCGTTCCAGCGCATCCCCCTGCGCCCAGCGCATCGGCTGTTGCAGGCTCAACGCCTGATAGGAAGGCAGCCCGGCGCAAAACTTCAGCAGAAAACCACGGCCGGTGCCCTCATAGCCCTGCACCGTGGTGGTCAGCAGCACGCGCGGGAAATAACCGATCAGCTGCTGCAACAACGGCGCGGGGATCGCCGCCGCTTCATCCACCAGCAGCCACCCCACGGCGCTGACGTCCCCCTCCCGGCACTGCGCCAGCAGGGCATCGGGCGCCCAAAACTGCGCGCGCCCCTGCGCCCATTCCCCGGCCACCTCAGTGGCGGCGCGGCTCGGCCCGGTTATCCAACAGGTCAGCGGCGACTGCGCCACCAGCATGCCGGCCAGCGTCGATTTGCCGCGGCCGCGGGCGGCGGTCAACACCCACACGCCGGATTCGGCCTGCAGCAGCGTCGTCAAGATCGCCTGTTGTTCCTCGGTCGGCCGGCCGTCCGGCGGCTGCCATCCTTCACGCGCCGGCAGCGCGGCCAACGTCAGGGGCTCATCCTGCCGCCAGATCGTCACTTCGCGGTCGTCGGCCAGATGCTGCTGCAGGTGGTGGATGAAATGCGGGGTGGTAATTGGCTGCGGGCAATCGCTCCAGCGCAGGCTGTCGCCGTCCGGCTGCTGCGGCCATTGCCGCCAGGGCGGCGTCAGCAACAGCAGCCAGCTGCCGGCACGCAGTGCGCCGCACAGCGCCGCCAACGCCTCAACGTCCAGCGACTGACCGGCGTCGAACACCGCGTGCAGCCGTTCCTGCCCCAGCAGTTGGCGCACTGCGCCGCTCGCCAACGCCGACAGGCCGGGCGGCGGGTTTTCCCCCACCCACGGCCAGTCGCCCGGCAGCGTCGCCGCCAGCCGCTGCGCCTGTTCGCGACACCAGTCGGTCTCACCGCTGAGCACCAGCAGGCGCCGGATGCCCTGTCGCCGCATGAGTTGTTGCGCTGCCTGTAACATAAGGCTGTATCTCAATCCGAAAAAAATGCCGGAGTCAGGCTCCGGCACTTGAGGCGTTAACGGGATGCGAAGGTGTTGCAGGTATTGGGATCGCCGCTGTCGAAGCCCTGTTTAAACCAGGTATAGCGCTGCTGCGAGGTGCCGTGGGTGAAGCTGTCCGGCACGACGCGGCCCTGGCTCTGCTGCTGCAACCGATCGTCGCCAATCGCCTGCGCGGCATTCAGCGCCGCCTGCAGGTCGCCCTCTTCCAGCATCTGCTGCTTCTCGGCGTATTTACCCCACACGCCGGCGAAGCAGTCCGCCTGCAGCTCCATTTTCACCGACAGACGGTTCACTTCCGCCTGGCTGGCGCCCTGCTGCATCTGGCGCACCTTGGGCTCGATGCCCAGCAGGTTCTGCACGTGGTGGCCGACTTCGTGCGCCACCACATAGGCCTGGGCAAAATCACCGCCGGCGCCCAGCTTGGTTTTCATGTCCTGATAGAAAGACAGATCGATATACACCGTTCTGTCGCCCGGACAGTAGAACGGCCCCATCGCCGCCTGGCCGGTGCCGCAGCTGGTGCGCGTGACGCCGCGATACATCACCAGCTTCGGCGGTTGATAGGTTTTGCCCATGCGCTGGAAAATCTCTTTCCAGTTATCCTCGGTGGAGGCCAGTACCACCGAAGTGAATTTGGCCAGCTCATCGTCTTTCGGACTGATGTTGGCGCTCTGCTGTTGACCCTGCGGTGCGACGTTACCGCCGTTCAACAGCGGCGACAGATCGATGCCGTAATAGCCGGCCACCAGCACCACCACCAAAATGACGATGCCGCCCTTGCCGCGCACCGGCACGCGGAAACCGCCGCCACCGCCGCCCAAACCTGAAGACTGCCCGCGACGATCCTCAACATTGTCACTTTCCCGACGCCCTTGCCAACGCATAAATATACTCCAGATATTTCCCCTGCTCGTTGAAGTTGCGCCGCGATCGTAAGCGCAAAGGCAGCTTCAAGCCTGAGTGGGATAGGTTTTAGTCATCTCGCATCCATCATTATAAATGGTCTGCCGCGGAGGAAATGTAGAAATTTTCTGGAAAAACGCAGAATAGCGGGACGATCCGGCCGGATCGCCCCGAATGGCGGTGCCAATGCTTAGTCGAGCTTCACGCCGATGCGGCGCGCCACTTCTTCATAGGCTTCGATCAGGCCGCCCAGGCTTTGACGGAAACGGTCTTTGTCCATCTTGTCCAGGGTGTTTTTGTCCCACAGGCGGCTGCCGTCCGGCGAGAACTCATCGCCCAGCACCACTTCACCGTTGAACAGGCCGAACTCCAGCTTGAAGTCGACCAGGATCAGGCCCGCGTCGTCGAACAGCTGGGTCAACACGTCGTTGGCGCGGTAGCTCAGCTCGCGCATGCGCGCCAGATGCTCTTTGCTCACCCAGCCAAAGGTTTCGCAGTAGGATTCGTTGACCATCGGATCGTGCATGGCGTCGTTTTTCAGGAACAGATCGAACAGCGGCGGATTCAGCACCAGGCCTTCTTCGATGCCCAGACGCTTCACCAGCGAACCGGCAGCGCGGTTGCGGATCACGCACTCCACCGGCACCATGTCCAGCTTCTTCACCAGCACTTCGTTGTCGGACAGCAGACGCTCCATCTGGGTCGGGATGCCGGCTTCTTCCAGTTTGCTCATGATGAAATGGTTGAACTTGTTGTTCACCATGCCTTTGCGATCGAACTGCTCAATGCGCTGACCATCCAGTGCTGACGTATCGTTGCGGAACTCCAACACCAACAGATCGGGATTCTCGGTGGTGTAAACGGTTTTTGCCTTTCCGCGATACAGCTCAGCTAGCTTTTGCATCTTACTTACTCCAGTGATGTATCCCCGTTGTCTCCCGAGCGCGGCCCGAAATTAGGGGGTATAGAATTGACCTAATGAATTCTTTGGCGTGCCGGACACTATTGTGCCAAACCTGCGACGCAAACGATACCGTATCGACAAAACAAAAAGGGGCCGAAGCCCCTTTTTGATTATTTAACGCTGGTTTTACTGAAGGCAGACTGGAATGCCGCCACCAGTGCGTCGTTTTTCGACTGGGTCAGCGGTTTGCCTTTCGGATCGATGAATTGCAGGCTGGTGCGGTTGTTGAGATCGCCGACCTGCAGTTTGTAATCGCCTTCCGCCAGTTCAGGATCCTTGACGCCCAACGCATCCCAATCGCTGCTGCTCAGGGACTTGTAGGTCACGGCGACGGTGCCCTGCGGACGGCTGCGGTCACCCACTTTCATCCCCAGTTTTTCGAGCGCCGCCGGCAGGCGATCCCACACCACGGTGTAAGGGCCGCGCACCACCAGCATCGGCAGGCCGGTGTCATCGGCGCCGCTCTGCACGTCCAGCGCGCCGAAGCGGCTGGCGGTCTGGCTGCTCGCCAGGTTATCCTGCTTGTCCAGGCCTTCGATCAGGGTGTTGATCATCATGCCGTTGTAGCGCTGAATCTCAGACTGGTCGGTCACCTGCTCGGTCTTGCCCTGCTGCTGCAGGCCAACGCTTTTCACCACCAGCGCCTGCTGGTAGCCCTGCTGCTGCACGCTGATCTGATAACGGCCTTCGTACTGGTTGTCTTCGTCCAGACGGTTCCACTTCACCCAGTCGGTGGTCAGGGTCTGACCGGCGTCCTGGCGGGAAGCGATCGCGATGTTCTTCGCCTGCAGCAGGCTGACCACGCGCGACCACAGGTTCTGGTTCTGCGGGCTGTTTTCCAGCAGCAGCGTGCCGCTGTCGCCGGCGTATTGCGCGCGTGAACCGCTCAGCAGCGCCAACGGCTGCACCGGCGGACGAATGTCCAGTTGCTTGCCGACGTTGCCTTGCAGCGTCGTGGCGGGAACGTCATAGTTGCCGCTCTGCACCGGCAGGATCATGCCGGACGGCGCGTTCAGCGCCTTGAGCGGAGCCGCGTCGAGGTAAGCCTCGTCGCCGCTGACCTGGCGCTTGTAGCGCTGATCGCTGCTGCAGGCTGCCAGCATCATCACCAAAGAGATGCCCACTACTTTTGCTACCGTCGACTTTTGCAATGAATAAGCCATCAAATTTCCCTTAGAGTTACAGCAAACCGACGCTTTTCAGCGCGCGCTCCACCACCGGGCGGGCGGCTTCGCTCAACGGCGTCATCGGCAGACGCAGCGTATCGGTTGCCATCAATCCCAACGCCTTACAGGCCCACTTCACCGGAATTGGGTTTGCTTCTACAAATAGATCCTGATGCAACGGCATCAAGCGCTGATTTAAGCGGCGCGCTTCGGCAAATTTGCCCTGCGCCGCCAGCGCGCAAAGTTCCGCCATCTCGCGCGCGGCCACGTTGGCCGTCACGGAAATCACCCCTTTGCCGCCCAGTTGCATGAAGTCCAGCCCGCTGGCGTCGTCGCCGCTCAGCAAAATGAAGTCTTCATCGTCAACCAGCACTTGGATCTGACTAACGCGACTTAAGTTCCCCGTCGCTTCTTTTACAGCAACAATATTCTTGATTTTCGCCAGCCGAGCGATGGTCGGCGGCAGCATGTCGCAGCCGGTGCGCGATGGCACGTTATACAGGATCTGCGGCAGCTCGGTGCTCTCGGCGATCGCCTTGAAGTGCTGGTACAGCCCTTCCTGCGTCGGCTTATTGTAGTACGGCGTCACCGTCAGGCAGCCCACTACGCCGGTATTGGCGAAGCGGGTGGTGAGCGCGATGGCTTCGGCGGTGGCGTTGGCGCCGGTGCCGGCGATCACCGGGATGCGGCCGTCGGCCAGCTCCAGCGTCTGCAGCACCACGTCAACGTGCTCGTCATGGGCAAGCGTTGCGGACTCGCCGGTGGTCCCTACGGAAACGATCGCCGCGGTGCCACTGGCTACATGATAATCGATCAATTTTTTTAGGCTCGCGCGATCGACAGCACCTTTGTCGTCCATCGGCGTAACCAGTGCAACAATACTTCCCGTAAACATTGGCCGTCCCCTCCACAAACAAGTCACTCATGGTACTTTTGCTGCCTATCCAAAAGCAAGCGCACAACCGCGTTGTAAGCGCTTGGCAGGCGGTTTTTTTTATGTTTACCATGGTAACCCCATTAAGCACGACAGGAAGCGCTATTTTGCCTCAGTCAGACGAACACTATCTCGTGATTACCGCGCTCGGCGCCGACCGCCCCGGAATCGTCAATACCATCACCCGCCACGTCAGCAGTTGCGGATGCAATATCGAAGATAGCCGTCTGGCCATGCTGGGAGAGGAGTTCACGTTCATCATGCTGCTGTCCGGCAGCTGGAACGCCATCACCCTGATCGAATCCACCCTGCCGCAAAAAGGCGCGGAGCTGGATCTGCTGATCGTGATGAAGCGCACAAACTCGCACGAAAGGCCGCCGATGCCGGCCACGGTGTGGGTGCAGGTGGAAGTGAAGGACTCGCCGCACATCATCGAACGCTTTACCGATCTGTTCGACTCCAGCCAGATGAATATCGCCGAACTGGTCTCGCGCACGCAGCCGGCGGACGGCGATCTGCCGCCGCAGCTGTATATCCAAATCACCGCCCACAGCTCCGGCGATCGGGACGCCTCAAATATTGAGCAAGCCTTCCATCGCCTATGTACAGAATTGAACGCGCAAGGCAGTATTAGCGTGGTGAACTATCCACAGCATGACGAGAAAGATGGAGAGTAGTGATGAGCCCATTGAAAGCCGGTGACACAGCGCCGAAATTTAGTTTGCCTGACCAGGACGGTGAGGAAATTAATTTGGCCGACTTCCAGGGACAGCGAGTATTGGTCTATTTCTATCCGAAGGCGATGACGCCGGGCTGCACCGTGCAAGCCTGCGGCCTGCGGGACAACATGGACGAATTGAAAAAGGTCGGCGTCGAAGTGCTGGGCATCAGCACCGACAAACCGGAAAAACTGTCGCGCTTCGCTGAAAAGGAGCTGCTCAACTTCACGCTGTTGTCTGATGAAGATCATCAGGTAGCGCAACAGTTTGGCGTATGGGGCGAGAAAACCTTCATGGGCAAGACCTACGACGGTATTCACCGCATCAGTTTCCTGATCGATGGCAAAGGCAAGATTGAGAAAGTGTTTGATGATTTCAAAACCACCAATCACCATGACATCGTTCTGAACTACCTGCAGCAGTAATTCTCACGAAGCGCAGCGGCCTGCTGCGCTTCGTTTCTTCCCTGTCAGTCGGCCTTGTCTTCCACTTCGACCCGCAGTTCATCCGGCCAGGCATGGATCACCGCCTTCACCAGCGTCGCCAGCGGTATGGCGAAAAACACGCCCCAAAAGCCCCACATTCCGCCGAACACGATCACCGACAGGATAATCACCAGCGGATGCAGGTTGACCGCTTCGGAGAACAAAATGGGCACCAGCAGGTTGCCATCCAGCCCCTGCACCACCAGATAGGCGACGATCAGCGTCCAAAAATCGGCGCCTACGCCCCACTGGAACAGCGCCACCACCACCACCGGAATGGTGACCAGCACCGCGCCGATGTAGGGGATCAACACCGAGAAGCCCACCAGCACCGCCAGCAACAGCGAGTAGCGCATGTCCAGCACGGCGAACACCAGGTAGGTCGCCACGCCGACAATCACCATCTCCAGCACCTTGCCGCGAATGTAGTTGGTGATCTGCTGATTCATCTCGTTCCAGACCTGCCCCGCCAGGCCGCGATTGCGCGGCAGCACGCGGCGCACCGCGTTCAGCAGCTGTTCTTTGTCCTTCAACAGGAAGAACATCATCATCGGCACCAGGATCAGGTAGATAGCCAGCGTCAGCAGGCCGACCAGCGACGCCAGCGAGAATTTCACCACCGACTCGCCCATGCCGGACAGCCGGCTGCGCAGGTTTTCCGCCATCATGTCGATGATGCCGGCATCCACCAGCGCCGGGTAACGCTTCGGCAGCGTCGCGGCAAAGTTATAGAACTGATTGAGCATGCCCGGCAGATCGCTCATCAGATTGATGCCCTGCTGCCAGGCGGTTGGCGCGACGACGAACACCAGCAGCATGGCGACGCCCGCGAACACCAGCAGCATGATGCTCGCCGCCCAGGTGCGCGAACAGCCGATGCGCTGCAGGCGCGCGGTCGGCCACTCCAGCAGATAGGCCAGCACGATGGCGACCAGCAACGGGGTCAGAATGCCGTGCAGAAAATAGAGAATGAGGAAGCCGGCGACCAGGATCACCAGCAGCGCGATAGCCTGCGGATCGGTGAAGCGGCGGCGGTACCACTGTAATAACATCTCCAGCATCAGAGCGGGCTCCTCGAGATTTGGCGGGCGGGCATGGCGATTCCTGTGATGGGCCTGATTAAAGCATAGATAGAACGGGCGCACGCGGGGTGTGCAAAGCACTCAGAGTACTCAAAGTTGGCCATACATCAACAGCGATTTGGCTGAATTTATCGCGCCGGCGAACGATTGGCGCAAAAATCCGCAGACGCGGCGACAGACTGGGTGAACGGCCCCGAACGGGGCCGTGGCAGATTACAGCGAGGCGCTGATGGAGAGGGGCGAACCGACCGCCAGTGCGAACAACAGCACACAGCCAATCGCGATTGCCGCCGCCAAATCATTTTTCATTGTCCCGTCCCCTGATGCTTAAAGTGATTATCGTCACGAACTCTGTCGGTTCTACGTTGACGGCCTTTGCCGATGCACGTCATTAAAAACCCCCGCCAGGGCGGGGGAGAAGACGTTCTGGTGCATCAAGTATTACAAGGAGGTCATGAGGGATTGCTAACCCTAAATGACTATTTCAAGCTAGGATTATTCCCAGAACATGGCAAGCGATCGCGTCGAGGTTATCCGCACTTTGAGATAAACCTCATAAAAAAATCCCGCACGGCAGCGGGATGAAGGGATGATAACGTCATAAATTTTTTATGCGGACAATGAGGCGGTATTGTCGTCATTTGGCGACAATACCGCGCCGCCACGGCGGTCACAAGGGAAATCTGACTGCCGTAAGGAAATCAGAATTTCCCCAATACACGCGATCGTACGCCCGTAAGCATCAACGAGAAGAAATGGGATTTTCGTCAGACCGTCGCCGGACAAAAACCGGTAGCATAACCGGCATAATCCCAAACGCCGTAGGGGGAGAGATGAACAACAAGCCGTTTGAATTTGATGAAGCCATCTGCCTGGCCATTGGGCGCGGCGTCTGCGAAGTCGTGAAGATAGGAGACGAAATCAGCGTTTTCTCCCTGCTGGAAGCCATCGAGAGCTTTATCGAACGGCAGGCGCTCAGCGAGAGCGAAGTCGCGGCGGCGGACGACGCGCTGGATCTGATCACCGGTTTGGTCCGCCGCCAGTGCTGAGGCCGGTTACGAGGTGCAGCCGATGAGCCGTTGCTCTATCGCAACGCCGGGCATCATTTGTCGTAAACCGGCAATCAATTCGTCGCCCGCCGCATGCAGCGCCGCCAACGGCATTGCCGGCAGGCTCTCCAGGATGAACCACATCCGTTCGGCCTCGGCGCTCAGCCGGGTTCTGACGCCCTGACGCCAGTTCCAGCGGCGGCAGGTCACGCCGCGATCGTCGCGCCAGACCACCTCCCCCGCCTCCGGCGATTCATGGATCACCGCACCCTCCTTGACGGTATCGAACAGCTCGCTGCCTTCCGCGACGATCAGCCGCGGCTCGCCGACATAAGCCGCGATATTCTCGCCCCCCACCGGCACCGCATAACGAATGCTGACGGCGTTGTAGAGATCGACCACCGGATCGATGCTGGGCATCGTGCCGTCGCGCAGCGCGCGCTTGCGCAAGGCATCGGCGGAACAGGGCGTACGCTTGGGTTTGGCGCCAAACCGCATGAAGACATCGCGCCAGGCCGAGAGATGCGCCTCAGCCCAGGGCGCGTCCTCCTCGCCGAGGGCGCGACAGGCCTGCGCCAACGCCAGCGCCCCCACGTCCGGGTTGGTTATGGGAGCCGCAGCCACGGTAATGCTTAACGCCCGGAATCCGGGCGCCAGCGCAGAGACGGCCGGATCGATTGACGGATCGACTAAAATCATTGAATAATCCTATATTGACCATTTTATTTCATAATATTGACCGATGAGCGAAAAAGTCAACAGACCGACCGAGTTCGGCGCCGACGTGCAAACCGTCAGCGAAGCGGTGTCGCACCGCATCAAACAGCAGCGAAAAAGCCAAAAACTGTCGCTGGACGAACTGTCGCGCCGGGCGGGCGTCAGCAAGGGCATGCTGGTGGAGATCGAGAAAGGCAGCGCCAATCCCAGCATCGCCATCCTGTGCAAACTCGCGGCAGCGCTGGGCCTGTCGGTGGCGGACATCGTCAACGTGACCCGCGCCCCCGCCGCCTACCTGATTGAAAGCCAAGACATTCCCACGCTGTGGCACGGCGATCGCGGCGGCTCGGCCCGCTTGCTGGCAGGCACCCGCGGCCCAAACATGATAGAACTGTGGCGCTGGGAAATGGCGCCGGGGGAAGCCTATGCATCGGGCGGCCATCCGGTGGGCACCTTCGAGCTGCTGCACGTTGAACAAGGCGTCTTGAGCCTTGCCGTCGAACAAACCGAGCTCAGGATTACGCCAGGCTATTCGGCGGTCGCCAGAACGGACAGCCCGCACCGTTACGCCAACGAGGGCGAAGACACGCTGATTTTCACCATGACGGTCGCCGAACTGCACGCCTGAACGGCGGCCCAGACCTTAACGCTTGCACAGGAGAAGAGCCCTCATGACAATCCCTGCCCCACTGGAGTGGCGGCGTGCTGACTATCTCGTCAGCACCGAGCCCAGCCTGCTGGATATTGACGCCATTCATGCATTTCTGACCCGTTCGTCATGGGCGGAGGGCATTGATAAAGAGACCGTTCGCCAGTCCCTCTCCCACAGCCTGTGCTTCGGCTTGTATCACGGCACCAGACAAATCGGTTTCGCCCGGCTGGTCACCGATTACGCCACCTTCGGCTATCTGTGCGACGTTTACGTGCTGGAGGCGCATCAAAAAGGCGGGTTGGGCCTGTGGCTGGCGGAATGCTGCCAGGCCCATCCGCTGATGGCGACGCTGCGGCGAATCATGCTGGTCACCAGCACCGCCCCTTGGCTCTATGAAAAAGTGGGCTATACCGCCATCAACTGTCCCGATTTTGTGTGGCAGATCGCCCGACCGGACATCTACCGACGTTAATTTTTCAGCAAGGCCGCCCCAGTTCACACTCTTCCCCCGCGACATTGGCAATCGCGGCGGTTAGGGCCCATGCTGGCGACAAATTTTACCGTTTGCCCCTTTCAAGGAGAATCTATGCCCGTTTCAGCCCGTAACCAGTTAGCCGGTACCGTGTCCGCCGTCGCCAAAGGCGCCGTCAATGACGAAGTGGAGATCACCCTGCAGGGCGGTGAAAAACTGGTGGCCATCGTCACGGTACAAAGCCAACAGTCGCTGGGATTAACCATCGGTAAAGAGGCCGTCGCGCTGATTAAAGCGCCGTGGGTGATCCTGGCGACGGAGGATTGCGGTTTGCGTTTTTCCGCCCGCAACCAGTTTGCCGGGGAAGTGATTGCGGTTGAGCACGGCGCGGTCAACAGCACCGTGCACCTCAAAGCGGATGCCGGTTTTGTGCTGACGTCGGTGATCACCAATGAAAGCCTGCAGGAGATGGCGCTGAAGAACGGTTCGCGCGCCATCGCCCTGATCAAAGCCTCATCGGTGCTGCTCGCCGTCAAAGCCTGATACCGCCAGGCCCGCACAAGCGGGCCTTTCAAGGCGCTATTTCAGCGCCTGCTCGGCCAGCAGCCCGAGGGCGATGACGATCATCGCCGCGCCGGAGATGCGCCCCACCACCTTCGCAGCCTGCGGGCGCGTGCGCAGCACCGACTGCGAACCGAATCCCACCAGCAGGTACACCAGGCCGCAGCTGATCAAATGCACCACGCCCAACGCCAGCATCTGCATCGGCACCGACCATTCGGCCCGGGCGTCGGTAAACTGCGGCAGCAGCGCCAGAAACAGCAGAAACACCTTGGGGTTCAGCCCGCTGACGCACACGCCCTTGCCGGCCCAGCGCAGCCAGGAATCGGAACGCTGATCTTCACCGGCGCCGGGCACCGGCGGGTGCAGCAGCATGTTGAAACCGATCCACAACAGATAAGCCGCCCCCAGCAAGGTAAGCGCCGTCAGCGCCAGCGGGTTGCCGACCAGCAGCGCGCCGACGCCTGCCACCACGATCGCAATCATCAGCAGGTGGCCAAACAGCAAGCCGGCGACGGCGGGCACCACTACCCGCCCGCGAATGCCCGCCGAGATCACATAGGCCCAATCCATACCCGGCGTGATCACTAACAAAATCGACACCGCCCAAAAAGCGGCGAACAGAGCGAGCGTCATGCCGGCCCCCTCTCAAACGCGCCGCGCCATTCCGAACAAAGAACCATTGCGCTTTCCTCTTGGAAGAAGAACGGCCTCCGCCTACCGCGGCGGCCGTCAAAACCGTTCAATAGATGGCAAGAATATCCTCAAGGCGTTAAAATGTGCTTTCAATTACTTGCCTGAAACCGGCATAAGCAGGGAAACTTTTCCAAATGGATAAGATTGATCGCAAGATTCTTGCTGAACTGCAGGCCGACGGGCGTTTGTCGGTGACCGAGCTGGCCGAGCGGATCGGGTTGAGCGTCTCTCCCTGCCACCGCCGGGTGCGGGCGTTAGAGGAGTCCGGGGTGATCAGGGGTTACCGCGCCCAGCTCGATCCCGGCAGCCTGGGCTATAACTTTTCCGCCCTGGTGTTCGTCACCATGCGCGAAGGCGATCGCCGCGCCGTTGAAACCTTCGAAAACGCCATGATGGACATTCCACAGGTGGTGCAGGCGCAGCGGCTGTTTGGCGATCCGGACTATCTACTGCACGTGATCGCCCGCGATCTGCCCGCTTTCCAACAGCTTTACGACGAGAAACTCTCCGCTCTGCCGGGCGTGCAGCGCCTGAGCTCCACGCTGGTGATGAAAACCGTGGTGCCGGAGCGCTCGTTCCTGCCGCTGGGAAAATGACGACGGGAGCGTTGCCGCTCCCGTTTTGACTTCCTTAAGGCACAATCACGAAATCCGGATTGGCGACGGCAAACAGCGCCTCGCGATCCGCCGCCGGTGGATAAATCCACTGCGTATTGATCTCCTGCTTAATCTTTTTGCCTTCCTGACGGGTAAAGCGCACCTGGCGCTCCCAGCCTTCGGTATACAGCGCGCCCCAGGGCCCCAGATCCAGGCAGGTCACATACTTCGGCTGGCTGTACGGGTGAGTCGGCAACCCCGCCAGCTCCGCCGCCGCATTGTGGCCGGCCACCCGGCCAAGGCTCATCGCATGCTGGCAGGTCATCAGGTTGTGATTGCCGAGATCGTCGGTCGCCGCCTTCACCGTATCGCCGGTCACGAAAATGCCCGCCGCCGCCGGCGCGCGCAGGAAGGCGTCGCCGATCACCCGGCCGCTGCCGTCGCGCTCGCCGGGGATCTGCTCGGTCAGCGGATGCGCCCGCACGCCCGCTGCCAGGATCACCGTGTTGGCGGCGATACGCTCACCGTTCGACAGCATCACCCCCTCAGCGTCGATAGCCGAGACGCGCAGGCCGGCTCGCGCTTCCACGCCGCACTCCGCCAGCGCCTGGCGAATCACCGCCCCCGGCTCCGCGCCCATTCCGGCGCCCACTTCCGGGGCGCTATCGACGATCACCACGCGCACGTTCTCGTCTTTGCCCAGCGCATCCCGCAGCCGCTGCGGCATCTCCGCCGCACTCTCCAGCCCGGTCAGCCCCGCGCCCACCACCACGGCGGTGTTGCGCGCCGGCGTAGACGGCTTGGCCGCCAGCGCTTTGATATGGGCATCCAAACGCTGCGCGCTTTCCAGCGTATCGACGTTGAAACCGTATTCGGCAAAGCCCGGCACCGCAGGCACGGAGAGCCGACTGCCGGTGGCCCACACCAGGCGGTCGTAGGCCAGCTCAAGGGATCCCCCTGTCGCCTGCGCCACCGTGAGCGTCTTGGCGGCGGCATCGATGCGCTCTACCGCCCCGGCCAGGTGGTGCACGCCGACGGCGGCGAGCTGAGCGGAAATGTCCGGATTCATGTTTTCCAACACCGCTTCATACAGGCGCGGCCGGATGGTGACCGTTGGCGTCGGCGAAACCATGAGCACCTCGATATCGTCATGCTTACCGGCGAGGGTAATGGCGCGCATGGCGGACACGGCGGCCCAAAAACCGGCAAAACCGGAACCGGCAATCACTATTTTCTGCGTCATGGGATGACTCCTTCATACAGGGTTAACCGGGCGATAAGGCTGCCCGCAGTTTTTTCGGATGAACGATGCCGTTCCGCTCCCGTAGCAGGGTGCAGAAGGCCCGCCCGCCCCTTCCGAAGAGGCGGGAAAAAGTGTGTTTGGCTTTAAGGAAAGGCGGTGGTTAGGTTTTGGCCCGCGCCGTTTTGCCGCTGCGCGCGGTGCGTTCCGTCATGCGCTCATCGAGCCAGAGGTTGACCTCACCGAAGAAGCCCTGCGGCGCCTTGCGGCCAAAGCGGGCCGCGACGGCGCCGAGGGTCTGCGCCGCCAGCGCATCGCGCATCGCCTTCTCCGCCTGCAGCATCACCGCGTGGATGGCGCATTTGCCGGAGACCGCCCAATCCGGCGGGGAATCGTCGAACACCGCGCAGCGCCCGCGCACCTCCTGGCAATCGAACAGCGGCTTGTGCCCTTCGATGGCGTCGATGATCGCCAGAAAACTGATCTCATCCGCTGGGCGCGCCAGCCGGTAGCCGCCGCGCACCCCTTCGCTGGCGACGACGATCCCCGCCTTTTCCAGCTTGGGGAAAATCTTGGCCAGAAAGCTGGGGGAGATGCCCTGCAGCTCGGCGAGTTCGCGGCTGCTGAGCGCGCGCTGGTTATCGCCGACCAGCCACAGCAGGCAGTGGATGCCATATTCAACGCTGGTTGTGATGTACGCCATATGTCCGTTTTCGACCGTCAATGAACCTTCAATAACGCAGACTATATGAGTCTGCGTTTATCTTGTCAACAAAACACGGATCAACTTTGTCCGCGTTTTATTGACAATGCACGCCGCCGGCGACGTAGAAAGCGCCCTTCAAAATGAAAAATAAAACTTTTTGCCCGATTCGCGCCCGGCTAACGTTTCCTTGTCGGCTGCGGCTGACTATGATGTGATGGGTGCCGCCGCCGCGGTTTGTGAGCCGCCGCACTTTCGCGCGGATTGCGCCGTGGGAATAAAGAACTCTTGTCTGCTGCTGACGTCTTAGAAATGATTATTTAAGGGAAACGCCTGACTATGACCAACCGGTTGACCAAAACCGCGTTAGCGGTGCTGCTGCTCGGCACGCTGAACGCCACCGCCCTGGCGCCAGCACAGGCGGAAAGCCAAGACCAGTTGCCGGATATGGGCACCTCCGCCGGCGGCACCCTGAGCATCGGACAAGAGCTGGCGATGGGCGATTTCTACGTGCGCCAACTGCGCGCCAGCGCCCCGCTGATCAACGATCCGCTGCTGAGCCAGTACATCAACCAGCTGGGCAACCGGCTGGTGGCCAGCGCTTATTCGGTGCGCACGCCGTTCCATTTCTATCTGGTGCGCAACGACGAGATCAACGCCTTCGCCTTCTTCGGCGGCAACGTGGTGCTGCATTCCGCGTTGTTTCGCGTCAGCGACAACGAAAGCCAACTGGCTTCGGTGCTGGCGCACGAAATCTCGCACGTCACCCAGCGCCACCTGGCGCGCGCAATGGAAGACCAGCAGCGCAACGCCCCGCTGACCTGGGTGGGCGCACTCGGCTCCATCCTGCTGGCGATGGCCAACCCGACCATGGGCATGGCGGCGCTGAGCGGTACCCTGGCCGGCACCCAGCAGGGCATGATCAGTTTTACCCAGTCGAACGAACAGGAAGCCGACCGCATCGGCATTCAGGTGCTGCAGCGCGCCGGTTTCGATCCCGAAGCGATGCCCGACTTCCTGCAAAAACTCTCGGATCAGTCGCGCTATGCCTCCAAGCCGCCGGAAATGCTGCTGACGCACCCCTTGCCGGACAGCCGCCTTTCCGACGCGCGCAACCGCGCCAACCAGATGCCGAAACACATCGTGCAGTCTTCGCAGGACTACCTGATGGCCAAGGTGCGCGCACTGGGCATGTACAGCTCGGAAGGCTATGGCCTGAACGAAGAGCTGCTCGGCTCACTCAGCAAGGGCAACGTGCGCGAACAGGCGGCCGCCAAATACGGCCGCGCCATCCTGTTCTATGAAGCGAAAAAATACGACGACGCACGCAACATCATTCAACCAATGCTGGCGCAGGATGCGAAAAACGTCTGGCTGATCGACCTGATGACCGACATCGATCTCGGCCAGAAACGCGCGCCACAGGCCATCGCCCGCCTGCAGGCGGCCAACGCCGCCCAGAACAACAACCCGGTGCTGCAGCTCAACCTGGCCAATGCCTATGTCGAAGGCAACCAGCCGGCGCAGGCCTCGAAGATCCTGAACCGCTATACCTTTGCCCATCCGGACGATCCGAACGGCTGGGATCTGCTGGCGCAGGCCAGCGCCGCCCAGGGGCTGCGCGATGAAGAGCTGTCGGCCCGCGCCGAAAGCCTGGCGCTGACCGGCCGGCTCGATCAGGCCATCGGCCTGCTCAGCAATGCCAGCTCGCTGCAGAAACTCGGCAGCCTGAAACAGGCGCGCTACGATGCGCGCATCGACCAGCTGCGCCAACTGCAACAGCGCTTCCGCCAATACCAGCGCAGCTGATTCAACAAGGAATGAACGCCATGAAAAACGTCACGATTTACCACAACCCGCGCTGCTCCAAGAGCCGTGAAACCCTGGCGCTGCTGGAGCAGCACGGTGTCGATCCCAAGGTGGTGCTGTATCTTGAAACGCCCCCGTCGGCCGATGAGCTGAAAAAGCTGTTGAAAGAATTAGGCTTCACATCCGCGCGCGATCTGATGCGCAAAAAAGAAGATCTGTACAAAGAATTGAAGCTGGCGGACGACAGTCTGAGCGAAGAACAGCTGCTGGCGGCGATGACGGCGAACCCGAAACTGATCGAACGCCCGATCGTGGTGAAAGGCAGCAAGGCGCGTATCGGCCGGCCGCCGGAGCAGGTGCTGGAGATTTTATAAATTCGAATTCGGGCGCGGACTGTCGCGCCCTTTCTTTTGCGGTAGCCGCTACAGCCCCAGGATCTCTTTAACGAACGGGATGGTCAGCTTGCGCTGGGCGGTGATCGAGGCACGATCGAGCTGATCGAGGGTCATAAACAGCGTGCGCATCTCGCGATCCAGCCGTTTCAACAGGAAGCGGCCCACGTCTTCCGGCAGCTCAAAGCCGCGCAGTTTGCCGCGCAGCTGCAGCGCCAGCAGTTTCTCTTCGTCCGACAGCGGCTGCAGCTTGTAGATCTGCCCCCAGTCCAGGCGCGAAGCCAGATCCGGTAAACGCAGGTTCAGCTGGCGCGGCGGGCGATCCCCGGTGATGAACAAACGGGTGCGGCCGGTTTCCAGGATGCGGTTGTAGAGGTTGAAGATCGCCATCTCCCACTCTTCGTCGCCGGCGATGCATTCGATATTGTCGATGCAAACCAGCGCCAGCTGCTCCATGCCGTCCAACACTTCGGGCACGAAGTAAGCGCGTTTGTCGAGCGGCACATAGCCCACCGCTTCCCCCTGCTGCGAAAGCTCGGCGCAGGCCGCATGCAGCAGATGGCTGCGCCCGCCGCCTTCACGCGACCAAAAATAGATATAGCTGCCATGTTCCTGACGGACGGCGGATTGGATCGCGGCTAATAGGGATGGGTTCTCGCCCGGATAAAAACTGGCGAAAGTTTCATCATCGGGAAGATAAAGTGGCAGTGAAAGCTGTGCCGGCGTATTCAGAGAAGCACCTCAACCAAAACTGGCAGAAAAACGCGGGCAGTTTAACACAGAAAACGGGCGCTGTTGAACCGGCAGGATCTTATGCCGCAATAGTGAGCAATGCCTTAGCGCCGTTTAATCGATTGCGGCTCCCTCACCGGCAAGAATAGTCTGATATCAAACCCTAACCTCATGCCTACGCAGGTTAAATTTGTAATTTAAGTAAAACCTGACCTAGTATAGGTAGGCAAAACGCAATCACCATCAACAAGGTTTCTGCAAGGATATAGACGATGAAAGTATGGAATAAAGTGCTGTTAGCCTCCTTTATCGGGTTGTTGGTTGCCGGCTGTGATGACTCTTCCAAGGTTGACGCCAACCTGGATAAAGCCAAAGACAGCGCCGAGCAGATGAAAGACGCCGCCCAGAAAAAAGCGGACGATCTGACGGACAAGGCGAAAGCGACGGCGGATGAAATCAAAAAAGAGGCCGCCACGCAGGCTGACCAGCTGAAGGACAAAGCCTCGGCGATTAAAGATGAAGCCGCCAAACAGGCGGACGCCATCACCAACGACGCCAAGGCCAAGGCCGCCGCGATCAAGGATGACGCCGGCAAACAAAGCCAGCAGCTGGTGGATCAGGCCAAGGCCATCAAAAACGACGCCATCAACGGCGCTAACGATCTGACCGAGCAGGCCAAGGCGAAGACCGAAGCCATCAAGAACAGCGCCGAAAACAAAGCGCAAGAGTTGAAACAAGAGACCGATGCGGCGGTGAACGGCAATACGCAGCCGGCCACCCAGCAGTAAGCCATACTCAGCCACCAAGAGAGGAGCAGTAAATGGGGATTATTTCCTGGATTATCTTCGGCCTGATCGCCGGTATTTTGGCTAAGTGGATCATGCCCGGCAAAGACGGCGGCGGCTTTATCCTGACCGTTGTGCTGGGGATCATCGGCGCCGTAGTCGGCGGCTATATCAGCACCTTCTTCGGCTACGGCAAGGTTGACGGCTTCAACTTCGGCAGCTTCGTGGTAGCGGTTATCGGCGCCATCGTGGTGCTGTTCGTGTACCGCAAAATTCGCAGCTAATATGACATTGGGGAGCTGAGGCTCCCCTTTTTCACTCTTTAACTATACGTCCGTCATTAAGAATGAATGCTGTCCTACCGTCCCAAAACTCAGCAATAAAAATATCTTTCGGTTCTATGCCATGTTCACGGATAGTTTGGTTCAACCACTCCTCATCTTTACTAATCTCCTGCAGCTCATAAGGCCTGGCCCTGCCATTTTTCATAATGATAACTGAAGGCAGTTCATTTCCCTCGCATACCGCAGTTATCTGACCGCCCGGCTCAATTTGCGCATAGACAATCTCCTGAAAGGCGTGAATCCCCTGCGCATGCAGCTGTGAGGAAACGTTCAAGATGTCGATTTTATTTTTCTTGGCTAAAATATTTTCCATCAAAAAGCGGCCGTTTTTTATAATTGGTATCGGGTTGCCGATAGTGACCGAACGAAAGAAGTTGCAGTGTTTACTGATTGCATTCAACAGAGAAATTAGTCCTACACCGATAAGTAATACAACGACATACTGGTACAAGGGGATGCTGTCGCTATAGATAACGCCCCCAATAATGCCCCCGAGCACAAAGTTACCGATAAAATCCACTGGGGTCATCTGCGATAGCTGTGTCTTTCCCGACAGGTTCAGGTGGGTGATAACAATGACAAAGCCAATCACAAATTTGAGCAAAATATAGCCGTAGTACTCCATACCCTCTTTCCTTTTAACCGATGTTGTTAATGCTATCAGCTACTTTATCCCAACGGATATAATGCAGAAACACGAATAAAAAGGGCAGCCCCTGGGCTGCCCTTTTCGTTACTTCTGCTCCGCCGGTTCGTCCGGCGCGTCGAGCACCTCTTCTTCCTTGCGGAACAGGCTGATGACCTTGAACAGCAGGCTCAGACCAATGCCGACGATGGTCGCCAGCGCCATGCCTTTCAGCTCCGCCGCGCCGATATGCACCTTGGCGCCGCTCACGCCGATGATCAGGATCACCGAGGTCAGAATCAGGTTTTGCGCCTTGTTGTAATCCACTTTGGACTCGATCAGCACGCGAATGCCCGAGGCGCCGATCACGCCGTACAGCAGCAGCGAAACGCCGCCCATCACCGGCACCGGCACCGCCTGGATCGCCGCCGCCAGCTTGCCGATGCAGGACAGCAGGATAGCCAGCACCGCCGCGCCACCGATCACCCAGGTGCTGTAGACCTTGGTGATGGCCATCACGCCGATGTTCTCGCCGTAGGTGGTGTTCGGCGTGGAACCGAAGAAGCCGGAGAACACCGTCGAGATACCGTTGGCGAACATCGAACGGTGCAGCCCCGGATCGCGGATCAGGTCTTTTTTCACGATGTTGGCGGTCACCACCAAGTGGCCGACGTGCTCGGCGATCACCACCAGCGCCGCCGGCAGAATGGTGAAGATGGCGAACCACTCAAAGCGCGGGGTGTAGAAGGTCGGCAGCGCGAACCAGTGCGCCTCGCGGATCGGGGTCAAATCCACCACGCCCATGAAGAACGACAGCGCATAGCCCACCAGCACGCCGATCAGGATCGGGATAATCGCCAGGAAGCCGCGGAACAGCACCGAGCCGAGCACCGTGACCGCCAGCGTCACCAGCGAAATGGTGATGGTGGTCGAGTCGGCGCTGGTACCTTCCGCCGGTAGCAGCCCCGCCATGTTGGCCGCCACGCCCGCCAGCTCCAGCCCGATGACGGCGACGATCGCCCCCATCGCCGCCGGCGGGAACATCACGTCCAGCCAGCCGGTGCCGGCCTTTTTCACGATCAGCGCCACCAGGCAGAACAGCACGCCGCACATGATGAAACCGCCCAACGCTACTTCATAACCGAGCGGCAACAGCAGCAGCACCGGCGAGATAAACGCGAAGCTGGAACCGAGGTAGGCCGGGATCTTGCCTTTACAGATGAACAGATACAGCAGCGTGCCGATGCCGTTGAACAGCAGCACGGTCGCCGGGTTGATCTTGAACAGGATAGGCACCAGTACGGTGGCGCCGAACATGGCGAACAGGTGCTGGAAGCTGAGCGGAATGGTCTGGAGCAGCGGCGGGCGCTCGCTGACGCCGATGGCGCGACGGGTCATGTGTGCTTTTCCTCGGTTTATTGGTTTTATAGGTTTTAGTCAAAAAAAAGCCGACTCGTTAAGTCGGCTCAAATGTTTACTTGGTACCAAATATCTTGTCGCCCGCATCGCCCAGGCCAGGCACGATGTAGCCCTTGTCGTTCAGGCACTGATCGATGGAGGCGGTGTACAGCTCAACGTCCGGGTGCGCTTTCTCCAGCGCGGCGATGCCTTCCGGCGCCGCCACCAGGACCAGCACCTTGATGCTGTGGCAGCCAGCTTTCTTCAGCAGATCGATAGTGGCGATCATCGAACCGCCGGTGGCCAGCATCGGGTCGACGACCAGCGCCATGCGTTCTTCGATGTTGGAAACCAGCTTCTGGAAGTACGGCACCGGCTCCAGGGTTTCTTCGTCGCGGTAAACGCCCACCACGCTGATGCGCGCGCTCGGCACGTGCTCCAGCACCCCTTCCATCATGCCCAGGCCTGCGCGCAGGATCGGCACTACGGTAATCTTTTTCCCTTTGATCTGATCCACTTCAACTGGCCCGCACCAGCCTTCGATGGTGACTTTTTCCGTCTCCAGATCGGCGGTCGCTTCATAGGTCAGTAAACTACCCACTTCTGAGGCCAGCTCACGGAAGCGTTTGGTGCTGATGTCATTTTCGCGCATCAGGCCAAGCTTGTGTTTTACCAGCGGGTGTTTCACCTCAACGATCTTCATCATTTTTCTCCTATTAAGGTGGTTGCGGCCAAAAAAATCGCGGGATTATACCTCCTTTTTTTCGCCGCGCCACCCACAATAGCCCGATCGGGATCAACAAAAGTTTGAATATCAGTATAGATGACGAAAAAGCGGAGCCGGTTCACAAGCCGCTCGCAAACGTTTGCCTGCGCTGTTAGAATTGCCGCGCCTTATTCCGGAATCAACATCGGAAGCACAGTTTTCAAACCGCAAACCGTCGTGGGGAATCGCGCAGTGACCGACAAAACCTCTCTCAGCTATAAAGACGCAGGTGTCGATATCGATGCAGGCAACGCATTGGTAGACCGCATCAAAGGTGTAGTTAAACAGACCCGTCGCCCGGAAGTGATGGGCGGTCTGGGCGGGTTTGGCGCCCTTTGTGCGTTGCCGCAGAAATACCGCGAGCCGGTGCTGGTTTCCGGTACCGACGGCGTGGGCACCAAGCTGCGTCTGGCGATGGATCTGAAACGCCACGACACCATCGGCATCGATCTGGTGGCGATGTGCGTCAACGATCTGGTGGTTCAGGGCGCCGAGCCGCTGTTCTTCCTCGACTACTACGCGACCGGCAAGCTGGATGTGGACACCGCGGCCAGCGTGATCACCGGCATCGCCGAAGGCTGCAAACAGTCCGGCTGTGCGCTGGTGGGCGGCGAAACCGCTGAAATGCCGGGCATGTACCACGGCGAAGATTACGACGTGGCCGGTTTCTGCGTCGGCGTGGTCGAAAAATCCGAGATCATCGACGGCAGCAAAGTGCAGTCCGGCGACGCGCTGATCGCCCTGGGCGCTTCCGGCCCGCACTCCAACGGCTACTCGCTGGTGCGCAAAATCCTGGAAGTGAGCAACACCGATCCGACCGCCACCCAGCTGGAAGGCAAACCGCTGGCCGACCACCTGCTGGCGCCGACCAAGATTTACGTGAAGTCCGTGCTGGAGCTGATCGAGAAGGCGGACGTCCACGCCATCGCTCACCTCACCGGCGGCGGCTTCTGGGAAAACATTCCACGCGTGCTGCCGGAAGGCATGCAGGCGGTGATCGACGAAGCCAGCTGGCAGTGGCCAGCGGTGTTCACCTGGCTGCAGCAGGCCGGTAACGTCAGCCGTCATGAAATGTACCGCACCTTCAACTGCGGCGTAGGCATGGTCATCGCCCTGCCGGAAGCCGAAGTGGAAGCGGCCATCGCGCTGCTGACCGCGGCAGGTGAAAAAGCGTGGAAAATCGGTAAACTGACCGCCTCTTCCGACGAACAACAAGTGGTCATCAACTGATGAAAAAGATCGTGGTGTTGGTCTCCGGCCAGGGGAGCAATCTCCAGGCGCTGATTGACGCCTGCCAGCAGGGCCGCATCGCCGCCGAGATCGTGGCGGTGTTCAGCAACAAGGCGCTGGCTTATGGCCTGCAGCGCGCCGAGGCGGCGGGCATCGCCGCTCAGGCGCTGGATGCCAAGGCTTACGCCGATCGCGCGGCGTTCGACGCCGCGTTGGCGGACGCTATCGACCAGTACCAGCCCGATCTGGTGGTGCTGGCCGGCTACATGCGCATCCTCAGCCCGCAGTTCGTGCAGCGTTATGCCGGCCGCCTGCTGAACATCCACCCTTCCCTGCTGCCGAAATACCCGGGGCTGCATACTCACCGTCAGGCCATCGACAACGGCGACAGCGAACACGGCACCTCGGTGCACTTCGTGACCGAACAGCTCGACGGCGGCCCGGTGATTTTGCAGGCCAAGGTGCCGATTTTCGCTGACGACGAGGAGGATGACGTGGTTGAACGGGTGCAAACCCAGGAACACACGATCTATCCGCTGGTGGTGAGCTGGTTCGTCGATGGCCGCCTGGCAATGCGCGATGGCGCCGCCTGGCTGGACGGCGAACGCCTGCCTGAGCAGGGTCACGCCGCCGACTGAGGCGCGCAGCCTGAACCTTGCCTAAACGGTGCCCATGCGGCGCCGTTTTTTTTCGCCTTCATCCATTCTGTGAAGTTATACTTTGCACAATTTCACGGCACAGAGGAGCCCACATGTCCAGCACTGCCAGCGTCAGGTTACGCCCATTGGAACGGGACGATCTGTCGTTCGTCCACCAGATGGACAACAACGCCAGCGTCATGCGCTATTGGTTTGAAGAACCCTACGAAGCCTTTGTCGAGCTTTCCGATCTCTACGATAAACACATCCACGATCAGAGCGAGCGCCGCTTTATCATCGAGCACGAAGGCGCCAAGGTCGGCCTGGTGGAGCTGGTGGAGATCGATCACATCCACCGCCGCGCAGAGTTCCAGATCATCATCGATCCCGCCCACCAGGGCAAAGGCTACGCCAGCACCGCCGCCCGCTTGGCGATGGACTATGGCTTCTCGGTGCTGAACCTGTACAAGCTGTACCTGATCGTCGACAAGGAGAACCCGAAAGCGATCCACATCTACAGCAAGCTGGGATTCAACGTGGAAGGCGAGCTGATCGACGAGTTCTTCGTCAACGGCGAATACCGCACCGTGCTGCGCATGTGCATCTTCCAGCCGCAATATCTGGCGAAGTTCAAAACGCCCAATGATAAGCCGCTGGTGAAGTGACGCTTAGCAAGAAAAAGAGAAAACCCGCGAAAGCGGGTTTTTTATTGGAAAATAAGCGACTAGTATTAATGGATGCTATTTTATCGTCAGGAAATAGCCTGATGAATGCGGAAATAAATAATATTCAGACGAGATAATTAATCGAACAATAATTAATAGTGATAGTAAGAGTTACCCTCTGCCTCTACAAAGGAAAAATGCCATGACAACCGTCTCAAACCTGCTGCTTTTTATCGGCCTGGCGATGCTCGCCATCGCCGCCGGTCTGAATACCTATAGCGGCTACGCGCCTGCAGATCCCAATAGCACCCCGCTATTTTCCCCGCTCTGGTGGACGCGCTGGTTCCCGCTCTATGCCTCGGGGGCCGCGTTGCTGTTGGTGGGGGTGGTGTTGCGAATTTCGGCCAGAACACACTGAAGGCCACGGGCACAGTTTTCTTTTCATACGGTTTCTTGCGTTGTTATCCAACAAGTATTGTATCTACGCCGTGTCCGCACGGCCTGAAAGGCTCCCTCTTACGCCGCTGAGCCGCAAAGCTTGATGACAACGCTCGAAAGGTACCCCTGTCAGGGGAGTATATAATGGGCTCGGCATACCAACATTATCTCACTTATTATTCTTCAGGAATTTAATTTTAAATTAAGAAATCGAACACCAAAATAAAAATATAGAACCGACATCAAGCAAGAAACAAAATAGAGTTTACAAAGTCAGCTTATCAAATTAATGTAATGATTGATTGCATTGAGTTATATATTCATGAAATGAATAAAAATAAATCAAATATAAATACCAGATAATATCAGGATATCCCCTCATGCCCGAACGTGATATAGAACTATTTATTCGTGACTATGTTAATGATATTAAAAGCGGCAGCGCTGCGCTCTTTGCCGGCGCTGGGCTGTCCATACCCGCCGGCTTCGTCAGCTGGAAAGAGCTCATAAGCGATATCGCTTATGAACTGGGGTTGGACATAGAAAAAGAGAGCGACCTTATTTCTCTGGCACAATATCATCTCAATGAAAAAGGCAACCGGCATAAGATAAATCAAAAAATAATTACAGAATTCGCTGAGCAAGCGGAAGAAACAGAAAACCATCGAATCATTGCCAGATTGCCGATAGCGTCACTTTGGACTACCAACTACGACGATCTGATTGAAAAAACCTATGCCCGTTATAATCGCGTCTGCGACGTCAAAACCACGCCGGAAAGCCTGACTAATAACATTCATAAACGTGATGTGGTTTTATATAAAATGCATGGTGACTATAAAACCCCCAACCAAGCGGTTATCACCCGAGAGCAATACGAAACCTATTCCCGCTCACACCAGCCTTTTGTCAATATGCTGATGGCGGAGCTGACTGCCAAAACCTTCCTGTTTATCGGTTTCAGTTTCGAAGACCCTAACCTGCAATATGTATTGAGTCGGCTCTATGCGCAGTACGGCGAAGGGAAAAGAAACCACTACTGCATCATGCGGCGCGTCCAGCTTGGCGACAGCGGCAGCGAAGAGCAGGCGTCTTGCGATTACAACAGCCGCAAACAAGGCTTGATGATCAACGATCTTCGCCGCTACGGCATTCAAACGCTGTTGGTAAACGACTATCGCGAAATCACCGACCTGCTGTATGCCATCGAAACGCAGTTCAAGAAAAGCACGGTGTTTATCTCCGGCAGCGCCGACAACTACCAGCCCTATTCCCGTGAAGAATCCATCCAGTTCATACATCGTCTGGCGCGCCAGCTTATCCGCAAACAGTACCGCATCGTCAATGGCTTTGGCTGGGGTATAGGCACGGCGGTGATCAACGGCGCATTGGAAGCCATTTACGACAGCCAAGGAAAAATCAGCGAAAGCCAGCTGGTGCTGCGTCCTTTCCCCCAATTCGCCAGCGGCAGCATAACGCTGCCGGAGCTTTGGCACGAATACCGTCAGAACATGATTTCGCTCAGCGGCATCGCGATCTTTTTGTTCGGCAACAAACGTAACGCCGAGGACAAATACGTGCTGGCCGACGGTTTATTGAAAGAGTTCCAAATCGCCACGGAACAAGGCTGCGTCTGCATTCCTATCGGTTGTACCGGCAGCGCATCCGCCGAGATCTACAGAAAAATCAAGGAGGAGATGAAAGAAACCCTCTACCACCGCAACCCCACCGCCATGAATCTGCTGGATCAGCTTAACGAACCGGGCAGCCTGGCGGAGAAGAAAAAATGCCTGTTGGCACTTATCGATATCATTACTAAGGATAACCCCCGATGACCAGAAAATGTTTTTACAGTTTCCATTATGAGCCGGACAACTGGCGCGCTTCTCAGATACGTGAAATGGGCACGCTGGAAGGTAATCGGCCGGCCACGGATAATGATTGGGAGGAAGTTAAAAAGGGCGGTAACGACGCCATCGCTGATTGGATCAAAGGCCAGTTGGACAATCGCAGCTGCGCCGTAATTCTCGCCGGTAAAGATACCGCCAATCGTAAGTGGATCAACTTCGAAATCTGCGAGGCCTGGAAGAAAGGCATGGGCGTGCTGGTGATATATATCCATAACCTGAAAGACAGCGCCGGCGAAAAAACCCAAAAAGGCAACAACCCGTTGGATCACATCAAGCTGGGTGACGCAAAGCTTTCCACAATCGCCAAAGCCTATGATCCGCCTTATTCAACCAGCACCAATGTCTATAACCACATCAAAGAAAACCTGGCTGAGTGGGTAGAAGAAGCGATCCGCATTCGCAAAAACTACTGACACATGGGCAATTACAATGAATACAGGGGCATATATGCCCCTTTTTTAGGATATCATATATTCACAGCCGCCTTACGCCCTCCCAATCGCCGCAACAGCCAACTACGCAGCGGTTTTTCGCACACATCGCTTTCACTCAGCGGAATAAAGGCTGAATCCACATGTTCTTTCACCGCTTGCTCCTGCTGATGCCGGCAACGCGCCTGATATTCCTCTTCCTGTTGGCACAGATTCGGTTGCCATATCAACCAGAAAGCTTTGGCGCCGTTAAGCGAAACCCATTCGTCGATCGACCAGGCCACAACAAAAATCGCCATGGCGAGATAGGTTAAGAGGAAAAAGAAAAACCAGAACGTGTTGCCGGCGCTGGGTGCACTCATGCCTAAAGGCGGCACGGTAACAAAGAAACCATAAGCGATGGCAGCTAAACTCAGTATCAGGAATCCCAGCAGTCCCCGGCGCTGACGCTTCCACCGTTCGGCACTGAAAGAGAAAACACCGTTTTTCACTACACAGAGCAAAACATGACGTAAAAAGCTGTTAAGAATGGGGCTGGTTAACGGCAAAGGCGCCTTACCCAGATACTCCGTGAGTTGATGCGCGATCCAGACCGGCAGGCGAATGCCGATGCTTTCATACAGCGCCTTGATTTGCAATTGCGTGATGCCTTCCTGCGGCTTGGCTCGCAATCTCTCAATATGTGCCAACACGGAGATCCGTTTATCTGCACTGACAGCATCAAATCGGTGATTACGTCGGTTGTCTTGCCCCTTTGACCAGCGCGAGAACCACCATTTTATTACCGATATCAATACCGGCAATAATAAAGTCATCAGAGGAATAATAATTTCTTTAATATAATTATCGTCAATATTCATGCGTAACACCCTTATATTAACAGTATTATAAAATCGTTATCAGCCTGATATTTATGGTTGAATGCAAATGGTATTGCTCTGCAACGTAATAACGTTACTCAGGCAATCAGTAAACGTTCGGCTATTCTCATTTATATAGCATTAATCGGCATGAAATCGATAAAAGATATTGGTTGTCGATACCATTTTTGATTTTTCACTTCACAATATGACGGAAGCCTGAGACTTCCGTTACTTTCTCCTCACCCATACCGCCCGGTAATATAATCCTCGGTGCGCCGCTGGCGCGGCGAGGTGAAGATGGCGTCGGTGTCGTTATACTCCACCAGCCGGCCCTGATGAATAAAGGCGGTGTAGTCGGAGACTCGCGCCGCCTGCTGCATGTTGTGCGTCACCAGCACCACGCTGTAACGCTGTTTCAGCGCGGAAATCAGCTCTTCGATGGTCAGCGTGGAGATCGGATCCAGCGCCGAGGTCGGCTCGTCGAGCAGCAATACCTCCGGCTCGATGGCGATGGCGCGCGCGATCACCAGGCGCTGCTGCTGGCCGCTGGACAAGCGGAACGCATTTTCACGCAGCCGATCCTTCACCTCATGCCACAGCGCGGCGGCGCGCAGCGAACGCTCCACCGCCTCATCCAGCAAGCGCCGGTCGCGCACGCCCTGCAGCCGGAGGCCGTACACCACGTTTTCATAGATCGATTTCGGGAACGGGTTCGGCCGCTGGAACACCATGCCCACCCGCCGCCGCAGCGCCGCCACGTCGATCTGTGCCCCGGAGATCGCCGCGCCGTTCAGCTGCAGCTCGCCCTCGATGCGGCAGTTGTCCACCAGATCGTTCATGCGGTTGAAACAGCGCAGCAGCGTCGATTTACCGCAGCCCGAGGGACCGATCAGGGCCGTCACCCGGTGCTTCGGGATACGCAGCGAAATATCGTGCAGCACCTGTTTATCGCCATAAAACAGGTTCAGGCCGTTGACCGCCAGCGCGGTCTGTTCATCGTCGAGATGCTGGACATCCAGCCGGGGCAAACTGCCTGGCGTCATCAAACCCATTACGCACTCCCCAAAAATAGCGTCATTGTTACTGCGACCATGCTCGGTACCGCTCCCTCAACGAATGGCGGATACCCATCGCCGCCAGATTCAAACTCACCACGATCGTCACCAGCAGGAAGGCGGTGGCGAACACCAGCGGCCGCGCCGCCTCTACGCTCGGGCTCTGGAATGCCATATCGTAGATCTGGAAGCTCAAATGCATAAACTTCCGCTCCAGGTGCAGATACGGGAAAATCTCGTCCACCGGCAGCACCGGCACCGATTTCACTACCCCCACCAGCATCAGCGGCGCGGTCTCCCCGGCGGCGCGCGCCACCGCCAGAATCAGGCCGGTCATCATCGCCGGCGCCGCCATCGGCAGCACGATGCGCCACAGCGTCTCGGCCCGGCTGGCACCCAGCGCCATCGAGCCCTGCCGCAGCGAGGTGGGAATGCGCGACAGCCCTTCCTCGGTGGCGACTATCACCACCGGCAGCGTCAGCAGCGCCAGCGTCAGCGCCGCCCACAGCACGCCGGGCGTGCCGAAGGTCGGGTTGGGCAAGGATTCAGGATAGAACAGCTGGTCGAGCGTGCCGCCTATCATATAAACGAAAAAGCCGAGGCCGAAGACGCCATAGACGATCGAGGGCACGCCGGCCAGGTTGACCACCGCAATGCGGATCACCCGCGTCAGCAGATTGTTGCCGGCATACTCGTGCAGATATACCGCCGCGATCACGCCAAACGGCATCACTACGATCGACATCAGGATCACCATCAACACCGTGCCAAAAATGGCCGGGAACACCCCGCCTTCGGTGTTCGCCTCACGCGGGCTGTCGGTGAGGAACTTCTTCACCTGCTCGCCCCAGTGCGCCAGCTTCTCGGTGGTGTTCATGGCGTTCGGGTACCAGGCATCGCGCACCTGGCTGAGCGGAATGGTCAACGTCTGGCCGTGCATGTCGCGCAGCAGCAGCGCATCGCGCTGGCGATCGCGGTTCAGCCCCGTCAGGCGTTCGGACAGCAGCTGGTATTGCCGCTGTAACTCCAGCCGCTCGGCCTTGATGGCGTCCTGCGCACGGGCGTCCAGCTTATCGTCGCGCTGCAGGCGCTTTTCCCGCAGCCGCAGCGCGTCAAACTGCTGATTGATGCGCGCCATATCGCGGAATTGAATATCGTGCGCCTGACGCGAGAGCGCGGCGATTTGCGGCAGCCGCTGCTGCAACGCCTGCCCCAGATTGCGGCCGGTCAGCGGTTGCCCATCCTCCAGCAGCCCCGCCAGATAGCCGTAGGCGGTACCGTGGCTGTCGCGCTCCAGTACCAGCAGGCCGCGCGGCGTGCTTTGGCTGCGGATGTCGCTGGCCAGCAGCGTGCGAAAATCCTGCCCCTCGCGCTCGCGGTTACCGACCTTGATCAGATAGCGTTCGACGTTTTGCGCCTCGCCCGGCGGCGTCACGCCCGCTTCCGTCAGCTGGCGGCGCGAAATGCTTTGCTGCTGATACAGCTCGCCGATCACCGTCACCGGCCCGGCGCCGTTCTGATTCAGCTCAAACTGATAAACCGGGCTCGGCCAGAAATAACGCATCCCTTGCCCAGCCAGCAGCAACAGAATGCCGATCAGCGCCAACAGGCTGACGGCCACCGAACCGGCGGTCAGCCAAATCCACGGCGAGCCGCTCTTCACCCAGTTCTTCATGGTGCCTCCTGATTCGGCGTGTAGCGCTTGCGCAGCCGCAGGCGCACCGCCTCCGCCAGCGTGTTGAACACGAAGGTGAAGACAAACAGCACCAGCGCGGTCAGGAACAGCACGCGGTAATGGCTACTGCCGGAGACCGCCTCCGGCATCTCGATGGCGATGTTGGCCGCCAGCGCCCGCAGCCCCTGGAACAGGCTGCCGTCGATAATCGGCGTATTGCCGGTGGCCATCAGCACGATCATGGTTTCCCCCACCGCGCGGCCAAAGCCGATCATCAGCGCGGAGAAAATGCCGGCGCTGGCGGAAGGCAGCACCACCTTGATCACCGTCTGCCATTGGGTGGCGCCCAGCGCCAAAGAGCCCTGGCTCAGGGTGGCCGGCACGCTGAACAACGCGTCCTCCGCCAGCGAGAAGATGATCGGCACCAGCGCGAAGCCCATCGCCACGCCCACCACCAGCGCATTGCGCTGGTCGTAATTATCCCCCAGCCAGAAATGCAGCGGCTCACCGAACAGCGCCACCTCCAGCCGCGGCCCCAGGCTGAGCGCCAGCCACACCGTCAACGCCAGCAGCGGCAACAGCAACAGCAGATCGACACCCGGCCGGCAACGCGGCATAAAGCGATGGGTCAACGCGCCGCACAGCAGTACCGCCGCCGCCAGCAGCAGCGGCAACGCCAGCACCGCCAACAGATACTGCTCGATGATCGGCGCCAGCCAAATGCCGGCCACCAGCCCGATCACCACCGTCGGCAGCGCGCCCATCACTTCGATAGCCGGTTTGATCACCCGCCGCAGCCCCGGCGTCATAAAGTAAGCGGTATAGATGGCGCCGGCCAGCGCCAGGGGAATAGCGAACAGCATCGCGTAAGCCGCCGCCTTGAAGGTGCCGAAGATCACCGGCATCAGGCTGAATTTGGGTTGGTAACTGTCTTCGCCGGAGGTGGACTGCCAAACATAGGCCGGCTGCGGGTAGTTCTCATACCACACCTTGCCCCACAGCGAACGCCAGGTAACGTCCGGATACGGGTTGTCGAGCGCATAGCGCTGCCAGCCCTGCGCGCTCTCCAGCAGCAGGCCATCGCCGCGCGGCGCAAACGCCATCTGCTGCACCTCGGCGCCCAAACGGGTATTCAGCAGCGGCTGCGGTTGAATGGTGGAGAACAGCGAGAAGCCGCCATCGGGCCGCAGGGTGGCGAACACCCGGCGATAGGGCTCAGCCACCGTCAGCTCCTGCCCGTCGGCGCCATGGTCGAAATGCTGCACCGGCGTCAGGCGCCAGCGCTGCTCTTTTTCTACTTCGAACCACTCGCGCAGATTGCCGTCGGCGCCCTTGATCAGCAGCGCGCTGCCGCCGGGCAGCGCCGTCATCTGATACGGGGCATGTTCGCCAAGGGTGCGCGTTTCACGCAGCTGCAGCTGCGCGCCGTCGATCTGATAACGCGCCAGCCGGTTGCCGGTCAGCAGGTAAAGCTGGCGGCCATCCGGCGTCAGCACCAGTTGTTCTGCATCCTGTTCCAGCGGCCGCTCGCTGAACTGCGGCGGCCGGTCAGGGCTGAAACGGCCGAACACCAGCCGCCGATCGTCGGTCACCCCAGCCAGCAGATACTGCCCGCGATGGGCATCCGCCAGCGACAGCAGTTTCAGCGGCTTGCGCTGCGGATCCAGCGCCAACGGCTGCTGCCCGAGCGGGAACAACCACTGCGGCCGGCCGTTTTCCGCCGTCGCGAAATCCGCGCGCGTCACCACTAACCGGCCGTCGGCCTGCGCCAGCGCAAACAGATCGCGCTCTCCGGCGGCCTGGGCAAGCAGCGCCGGTTTGGCCAGCAGCGTCTGCTGCGCCAGCGGCGCCTGGGGCTGGCCGTTCGGTGCCGGGGTCAGGCGATAAAACTGCCCCGCGCCCTGCGCGTCGATGCGGTAACCGACGCGCTGCTGCACATCCATGCCCAGCGCCAGCGCCGGGGCCGACGCCGCGATCGGCAGTGGCTGCGCCTGGCCGAGCGAGGCCGGTTTAAACAGCGGCAGCACGGCAAACAGCAAATAGACGAAGATCAGCATCAACGTCATCAGCACCATCAGCCCGCTGGCGGTTACTGCCGCCTGCACGCCGCGGTCGATGCGCCCGCGCATGCGATCTCGGGGATGTTGATTGGCCGTCGTCTGTGTCATGTGTCTCGCTGTCGCTGATGTAATCGGGCTTGCGCCGTAAGATAACCGGGCATCTTATGTCAGTTTTATGACGTTTGCATGACAAAGTTACCCACCATAACCCAGGTTTTTTACACTGCAAACAGACAATATGGCGTTGATATATTGCTGAAAAATGAACGCAAACACGCTTAATATCACCAAGAATAAGCCTGCTAACCTTCATTTCATGCTGCTCATTCCCCCCCCTGCGCCCTGCATCGGCGAAAATTTATTGCCGCCAAAAAACGCCGCGCGCCAACGCAATGGATATGTTGGACTTTCCTGTCAATCTCTCGCAATAATGATGAAGGACACTAGAGCGGCATCCGGGCGCTGCGTCCCGGATCCTATTCTAAATTTGAACTGGAGTGGCAATGGGTCAGGAAAAGCTCTACATCGAAAAAGAACTAAGCTGGTTATCCTTTAATGAACGCGTGTTGCAGGAAGCCGCAGATAAGAGCAATCCCCTGATTGAACGTATGCGTTTTCTGGGCATTTACTCCAACAACCTCGACGAGTTCTATAAAGTCCGCTTCGCCGATCTCAAACGGCGCATCCTGATCAGCGAAGAGCAAGGCTCCGCCGGCGCCTCGCGCCACCTGCTGAAAAAGATCCAGGCCAAGGTGCTGAAAACCGATCAGGAGTTCGACGGCCTGTACAACGATCTGCTGCTGGAAATGGCGCGCAATCAGATCTTCCTGATCAACGAACGCCAGGTGTCCGAGAACCAGCAAATCTGGCTGCGGCAATATTTCAAACAGCATCTGCGCCAGCACATCACGCCGATCCTGATCAACCACGACACCAACCTGGTGCAGTTCCTGAAAGACGATTACACCTACCTGGCGGTGGAGATCATTCGCGGCGCGCGCATCGACTATGCGCTGCTGGAGATCCCGTCCGACAAGGTGCCGCGCTTCGTCAATCTGCCGCCGGAAGCGCCGCGCCGCCGTAAGCCGATGATCCTGCTGGACAACATTCTGCGCTACTGCCTGGACGATATCTTCAAGGGCTTCTTCGACTACGACGCGCTCAACGCCTACTCGATGAAAATGACCCGCGACGCGGAGTACGATCTGGTCACCGAAATGGAATCCAGCCTGCTGGAACTGATGTCCTCCAGCCTGAAACAGCGCCTGACCGCCGAGCCGGTGCGCTTCGTGTATCAGCGCGACATGCCGAACGAAATGGTGGAGCTGCTGCGCGGCAAGCTGGGCATCTCCAACTATGATTCGGTGATCGCCGGCGGCCGCTACCACAATTTCAAAGATTTCATCAGTTTCCCGAACGTCGGCAAGGCCAACCTGGTCAACAAGCCGCTGCCGCGCCTGCGCCACATCTGGTTCGACGGTTTCCGCAACGGCTTCGACGCCATTCGCGAAAAAGACGTGCTGCTCTACTACCCGTACCATACCTTCGAGCACGTGCTGGAGCTGCTGCGCCAGGCGTCGTTCGATCCGAGCGTGTTGGCTATCAAGATCAACATCTACCGGGTGGCGAAAGATTCGCGCATCATCGAATCGATGATCCACGCCGCGCACAACGGCAAAAAGGTCACGGTGGTGGTCGAGCTGCAGGCGCGCTTCGACGAAGAGGCCAACATTCACTGGGCGAAGCGCCTGACCGAAGCCGGCGTACACGTGATCTTCTCGGCGCCGGGCCTGAAAATCCACGCCAAGCTGTTCCTGATTTCGCGCCGTGAAGGTGATGAAATTGTGCGCTATGCTCATATCGGTACCGGCAACTTTAACGAAAAAACCGCGCGCATCTACACCGACTATTCGCTGTTGACCGCCGACTCACGCATCACCAACGAGGTACGCCGGGTATTCAACTTTATCGAGAACCCCTACCGGCCGGTCACCTTCGACAACCTGATGGTGTCGCCGCAGAACTCGCGCCTGAAACTGTATGAGCTGATTGACAACGAAATCGCCAACGCCCAGGCCGGGGAACAGGCCGGCATTATGTTGAAAATAAATAATCTGGTGGATAAAGGGCTGGTAGATCGGTTATATACCGCGTCCGGCGCCGGCGTGAAGATCCGCCTGCTGGTGCGGGGCATGTGTTCCCTGATTCCCAACCTGCCGGGGATCAGCGACAATATTCAGGTGATCAGCATCGTCGATCGCTTTTTGGAACACGATCGGGTGTACGTTTTCGACAATAAAGGTGACAAACGGGTGTATCTGTCCTCCGCCGACTGGATGACCCGCAACATAGATTACCGTATCGAAGTGGCGGTATCGCTGCTGGATCCGGCGCTGAAACAGCGCGTTCTGGACATCCTGGAGATCCTGTTCAGCGATACGGTCAAGGCCCGTTATGTGGATAAAGAACTGAGCAACCAGTACGTGCCGCGCGGCAACCGCCGCAAAGTGCGTGCCCAGGTGGCTATTTACGAGTATTTAAAAGCTCTGGAACAACCAGGACAGTAGGCCAGCAACTATGCCGCTAAAAAACACTGCAACGAACAAACCGCAGGAAATCGCCGCCATCGACCTCGGGTCGAACAGTTTCCATATGGTGATCGCCCGCGTCGTCAACGGCGCCTTACAGGTATTGGGCCGTTTAAAACAGCGGGTGCATCTCGCCGACGGATTGGACAGCAACAACGTACTCAGTGAAGAGGCGATAGAACGCGGCCTGGCCTGTCTGGCCCTGTTTGCCGAACGGCTGCAGGGCTTCCCGGCGGATAACGTCACCATCGTCGGGACGCACACCCTGCGTCAGGCGGTGAACGCCGAAGTGTTCCTCAAGCGCGCCGCCAAAGTGATCCCCTACCCGATAGAAATCATCGCCGGTCAGGAAGAAGCACGTTTGATCTTCATGGGCGTGGAGCACACTCAGCCGGAGAAAGGCCGCAAGCTGGTGATCGACATCGGCGGCGGCTCCACCGAGCTGGTGATCGGCGAAGACTTCGAGCCGCTGCTGGCGGAAAGCCGCCGCATGGGCTGCGTCAGCTTCGCCCAGCTGTTCTTCCCGGGCGGCGAGATCAGCAAAAACAACTTCCGCCGCGCGCGGCTGGCGGCGGCGCAGAAGCTGGAAACGCTGGCCTGGCAGTACCGCATTCAGGGCTGGCAGTATGCGCTGGGCGCTTCGGGCACCATCAAGGCCGCCCACGAAGTGCTGGTGGCGATGGGGGAAAAAGACGGTCTCATCACCCTGGATCGCCTGGAAATGCTCGCCGAGCAGGTGCTGCAGTTCAAAAGCTTCAGCTCGCTGAGCCTGCCGGGGCTGTCGGAAGACCGCCAATCGGTGTTCGTGCCGGGGCTGGCTATTCTGTGCGGCGTGTTCGATGCGCTGGCGATCCGCGATCTGCGCCTGTCCGATGGCGCGCTGCGCGAAGGCGTGCTGTATGAAATGGAAGGCCGTTTCCGCCACCAGGACATCCGCAGCCGCACCGCCAAGAGCCTGGCCGATCACTACAACATCGACCGCGAACAGGCCAAGCGGGTGCTGGAAACCACCGAGCTGCTCTACTCGCAGTGGATGGCGCAAAACACCAAGCTGGCGCACCCGCAGCTGGAGGCCCTGCTGAAATGGGCCGCCATGCTGCACGAGGTGGGGCTGAGCATCAACCACAGCGGCATGCATCGCCATTCGGCCTACATTCTGCAAAACTCCAACCTGCCTGGCTTCAACCAGGAACAGCAGTTGCTGCTGGCGGCGCTGGTGCGCTTCCACCGCAAGGCGATCAAGCTGGAAGAGTTGCCGCGCCTCAACCTGTTCAAGAAGAAACACTACCTGCCGCTGATCCAGCTGCTGCGTCTGAGCACCCTGCTCAACAACCAGCGTCAGTCGACCACCACGCCGGAAACGCTGCGCCTGACCACCGACGACAACCACTGGACGCTGCGCTTCCCGGCCGGCTACCTGGCGCAGAACAACCTGGTGCAGCTCGATTTCGAACGCGAGCAGGCCTACTGGAACGACGTCGTCGGCTGGAAGCTGCTGATCGACGAAGAAGGCTCGCAAGACGAACAGCGCTCCGCCTGATCCCCCCGCCCCCTGCCAGACAGGGGGTTTTTCTTTCCGCCCTCGCCCCGACAACCTAAACGAAACCCTAATGCGCCGTGCCGCACGCCGGAAAAAAATGGACAACTTTTGTCATCAGCGCCTAAAATCCGGTTACAAATTCTCGAGCGAATAACACAGGATACCGGCATACCGGGTGATATATGCGCAAGAAAACCACCGGACAGATGACGAAGATAGTGTTGTTTATCAGCTTTATCATTTTAGTCGGCCGACTGCTGTACGCCGCCGTGGTGGCGGTGCCTCATCATCAGGAAAAAAAGCAGGCCGCTGCGCAAAACGCCGCCGAAGTCAGCGCGCCGCAACAGGACGCCTCCTCTGAATAACCGCCGAGCCCCGTCCGTTTCATAAAAATGACTCCGGCACTCGCTATGCTCTATCTTTTAATGAGCCTGCGTCAGGAACGCCGAGCGCCCGTTAAGGAACACCATGTCAGCCGCAACCCATAACGTCAAAAAAGTCGCTGAACACCGCCAGCGCATTCTCACTCTGTTGTTGAACAATAAGGAATTGGTCGACGGCATTCTCGGCCGGCCAGGGGATGAGCACGCCCTCAGCCAAAGCGAACTGCTGAACCAGACGGCGGAAATCACCGGCCTGTTGGACGACATGCACGCCGCCGACCTGGCGGACCTGCTGGAAGCGCTGCCGCAGGATGAACGTATGGCGCTGTGGCGGCTGGTGGGCAACAGCAAGCGCGGCCAGACGCTGGTGGAGGTCGCCGAGCCGGTCTGGGACAGCCTGATCGAGGAAATGAGCGACAAAGACCTGCTCAAAGCGATCAAAACGCTGGACGTCGACGAACAGGCCTACCTGGCGCAATACCTGCCGCGTAACCTGATGGGCCGGTTGCTGACCTCGCTGGAGCCGGAGCAGCGCGCCCAGGTGCGCGAGATGAGCCAGTACGCCAAAGACAGCGTCGGCTGGATGATGGATTTTGAACTGGTGACGGTGCGGCCGGACGTCACGCTCGGCGCGGTGCACCGCTTTTTGCGCATGCGCAAAACCATTCCCGACGCCACCGATAAACTGTTCGTCACCGACCGCAAAAACACTCTGCTGGGCGAGCTGCCGCTGACCGCGGTGCTGCTGAACGATCCGGAGATCCCGGTGCGCGAAGTGATGGACAGCGATCCCGCCACCTTTCAGCCCGAAGACAAGGCCGATGAAGCGGCCGGCGCGTTCGAGCGTTACGACCTGATCAGCGCCCCGGTGGTTGACGCCAAGGGCAAACTGATGGGCCGCCTGACCATCGAAGAGATCGTCGACGCCGTCAACGAAGAGAGCGACACCAACCTGCGCCGCATGGGCGGTTTAAGCCCGGAAGAAGACGTGTTCGCCCCGGTCAGCAAGGCGGTCAAGACCCGCTGGGCCTGGCTGGCGATCAACCTCTGCACCGCATTCGTCGCCTCGCGCGTGATCGGCCTGTTCGAACACACCATTTCCCAGCTGGTGGCGCTGGCGGCGCTGATGCCGATCGTCGCCGGCATCGGCGGCAACACCGGCAACCAGACCATCACCATGATCGTGCGCGCGCTGGCGCTGCACCAGATCGAAGTCGGCAACATCTCACGCCTGATGCTCAGAGAGCTGGGGGTGGCCATCATCAACGGCGTGGTGTGGGGCGGCATCATGGGCGTGATCACCTGGCTGCTGTACGGCGACGCGGCGATGGGCGGCGTGATGACGCTGGCGATGCTGCTCAACCTGCTGCTGGCGGCGCTGATGGGCGTGGTGATCCCGATGACCATGCTCAAACTGGGCCGCGATCCGGCGGTCGGCTCGAGCGTGCTCATCACCGCGCTGACCGACACCGGCGGCTTTTTCATCTTCCTCGGCCTCGCCACCCTGTTCCTGCTGTAATACGCCAAAAGCCGGCCCCGCGCCGGCTTTTTCGTCATTCTGTCGCCGGGTTTGCGTTAACGCAGCAAAGTCGGCCTTCCCGGTAGGTTTTCCTCTCGCGCTGTACTACCCTTTGCCAATAAATCGTCTTAATTCATCCACGTCATGAATCCAATCACTGACAGAGGCCATCGGTAAGGGTGTCTATGGAGATCAGCGCGCCGAACACGTTCGGCACCCACAAAGGCGTCATGCTGACGCATTCCCTGTTAGTGGCGTTGGCGACGTTTCTGCTCGCCTTGCTGAGCCTGTCGCTGTCCAGCGAAGCCCGCCACTTCACGCCGCTGTGGTTCCCGACCGCCGCCGCGATCGCCGTGCTGTACCGCCACGCCCCGCGCCACTGGGGCCTGCCGCTGCTGGCCAGCGGCCTCGGCATCGTGCTCGCCAGCTTCTTGCTGTTCGGCGTCAGCGCCACTCCCGTCAAGCTGGCCGCCATCAACCTGCTGGAAGCGGCGGTTTGCGCCCTGCTGCTGCGCCGCACGCTGCCGGCGAACGATCCGCTGAGCGATCTGGGCTGCTGGCTGCGCTTTGTGGTGTGCGCCGTGATCTTCACCCCGCTGTTCAGCGCGCTGCTGGCCGCCGGGCTCTCGCCCACGCCGGATCAAACGTTCTGGCAATCGTTCGGCATCTGGTTCATCTCCGAAGCAATAGGGGTGCTGTCGCTGGCGCCGCTCGGCCTCACCTATCACCGCCGCACCTTGGCGGCGCTGAACCCCTACCCGCTGCTGCTCACGCTGATGGGCTCCCTGGCCTTCAGCTACCTGGCGCTGACCTATCTGCCGTTCCCGTTCACCTTCGTCATCCTGCCGCTGCTGTGGGCCGCCATCGCGCTGCCGCGCTTCGAAGCCTTCGCCGTCTGTTTCTGCACCCTGCTACTGATCACGGTGCTGATCTCGCTGGGCGTGCTGCACCTGCAGGCCTCTGCACACGTCTTCGGTGAGCTTGGCCTGTACTTGCCGATGCTGCTGATCCTGATCCCGGCACACGCGATGGCGATGGTGATGCACACCTTCCGGGTGGAGAAACAGCACATCGTCGAGAGCGAAAGCCGCTTTCGCAGCGCGCTGGAGTATTCCGCCATCGGCATGGCGCTGGTGTCGCCGGAGGGCAAATGGCTGCAGGTCAATCAGGCACTGTGCAAACTGCTCGGCTATACGCCGGAAGGGTTGCACCGCCTGACGTTCCAGGCGATCACCCACCCGGACGACCTCAACGCCGATCTCAGCCAGCTGCACGATCTGCTCGACGGCCACATCAGCAGCTACACCATGGAGAAACGCTATATCCGCAGCGACGGCCAGACAGTTTGGGCGCTGTTGGCCGTCTCGCTGGTGCGCGACGCCGAAGGGCAACCGCTGTACTTCATCTCTCAGGTCGAGGACATCAGCGGCCTCAAACGCAGCGAGGCGGAGAACAACCGGCTGGTGGAGCGCATTACGCTGGCCAACCAGGTGGGCGGCGTCGGCATTTGGGAATGGGTGATGAGCCAGGAAAACTTCACCTGGGATCAGCGCATGTTCGAACTCTACGATCTCAATCCCGACCAAACGCCGACGCTGGCGCTGTGGCGCACCCTGCTGGTGCCGGAAGATCGCGAGCGCACCGATCGCGAGCTGGCTGCGCTGCTGGCCGATCCCAAGCCTTTCGTCATGGAATTTCGCATTACCACGCGCGGCGGCAAATTGCGCCATATTCGCGGCCAGGGCAACGTGATCCTCGACGACCAGGGCCAGCCACTGCGCATGATCGGCACCAATATCGACATGACCGAGCTCAAGATCCTCGCCGAGGCGCTGCACGAAGAAAAAGAGCGCCTGCACATCACCCTCGACGCCATCGGCGAAGGGGTGATCTCCACCGACAGCCACCTGCGCATCACCTTTATGAACCCGGTGGCCGAGCAGATGTGCGGCTGGCCGCTCGACCTGGCGATCGGTATGCCGGTCGCCGGCGTGGTGCGCCTGACCAACGGCAAAGACGGCCCGGAAATCGAAAACCTCACGCAATACCCGCGGCAGTGGCCGGCAGATTACGCGCTGGTGCTGCACAGCCGCGACGGACGTTATTTCGACGTGCAGCAGTCGGTCTCACCGCTGAAAACCCTCGATGGCGAAACCATGGGCGCGGTGATGGTGCTGCAGGACGTCACCGCCTCGCGCGAACTGATGAAAAAACTCAGCTACAGCGCCTCGCACGACGCGCTGACCGGCCTGCCGAACCGCACCCGATTCGAGAAGCAGCTGAAGGCGGCGATCGCCGCCGGCGGGGAACCGTCGTCGCCGCATTCGCTGGTGTTCCTCGATCTGGATCGGTTCAAAGCGGTAAACGACACCGCCGGCCACGCGGCGGGTGATGCCTTACTGCGGGACATCGCCCAGCTGATGCGGCATCAGCTGCGCAACAGCGACTGCCTGGCTCGGCTGGGCGGCGACGAGTTCGGTTTGATCCTGTTCGACTGCCGGCTGGAGCAGGCGAAATCGCTGATGCAGCAGGTAGTCAACCAAATCAGCCAGCATCCGTTCTACTGGGAAGGGAAAATTTATCGCGTCGGCGCCAGCGCCGGCATCACGCGCATCGGCGGCGACGCCAAAAGCAGCGAACTGCTGGCCCAGGCCGACATCGCCTGCTACACCGCCAAGCACCACGGCCGCGGCCAGGTTTATCTGTACGAAACGCGGCAAAAACAGCTGCTGGAACGGCAGCATGAATTGCTGAACCCACAGGAGGTACAGACGATCATCAGCGAGGGGCAGCTGCGGCTGCTGACCCGCGCGGTCGCGCCACCGGCAACGCCGCTGTCGGCCGCGTTCCACCAGGTGAAACTGCAGGTGATGGCACCGGACGATCGGCCGCTGCCGCACGAGGCGTTCATCGCCGCGGCGCAGCTGTACGGCCTGATGCCGGACATCGACCGCTGGGCGGTGACGCAGCTGCTGGTATCGTACGCCGACGACATCAAGCGCAAGGGGCTGTCGCTCGCGTTGCCGCTGGCCACCGACAGCCTGCTGAACACCGACTTCCAACGCTTCCTGACGGAAACGGTGCGCGCTTCCTCGCTGCCGCCGCGGGCACTGCTGTTCAGCGTTGATGAAGCCGTGGTGCTGGAACACGCCGCGCAGTGCCGAGCGTGTCTGCGCGAACTGCAGCAGCTGGGCTGCCGACTGATCGTCAATGGTTTTGGGCATAACATCAATGCCTTCGATGAGCTGGGCGATCAGAAGATAGACATCATTCGCATCGATGAACGCTTTATCACCAACGTGCACTGCAACCAGATGGATGAGCTGATGGTCTCGATGCTCAACGGCGCGGCGCATCGGATCAAGGCGCAAACGCTCGCCGGGCCGGCCCACCAGCCGGTGACGCTGCAGGCGCTGCGCGATGTCGGCGTCGATCTGGCAGACGGCGACCAGGTGGCGCTGGAGCAGCCGTTAGCGGTTCTGCTCAGCGACGGCTACTTCGGCATCCGCTAACGCCTTCCCTCGCCGGCGTCGTCTCACGGGCGGCGCCGCACCTCTCGTCTTTCACATTATGTTAACCAATACGAGATTAGTGATATAAATAACACCTGAAGCTTAAACGATTAAGTAAGATGAACCTCCCATGCGGACATCGACGTATCCGTTGATTTTCCTCGACATGTGATAGCTCAGGGATAAGGGACTATGGAAAAGAAATGGTTTTCCGCCAGGGAACTGATGGGGAAGGCGGGGTTGCCCTCGACCCCGCAAGGGGTCAATCTGATGGCCCGACGCGAAGGCTGGGTCAGCCGCCGCCGCAGCGGCGTGCAGGGTAAAGCGCTGGAATACCATATCGACAGCCTGCCGTTCGGCGCGCGCAGCCTGTCGGCCTTACGCGAGGCCGACCATCCGGACTACGACATCAAACGCCAGGATCCTATTCGGGTCTGGATCGAGTATTACTACCATCTGACGCCGGCCGAGCGGGAAAAGCTGCTGGCGTTCCTGATGCGCGAAGGCATGAGCCGCCTGCTGCAGCTGATCGACGCCCCGCGCTAGCCCGAATGCGCCTCACTCCTCCCCTTCCGGTGCCCAACCGTCGTTGTGCCACAGGTGCAGCGTGGCGTAAGAACGCCACGGGCGCCAACGTTCGGCATAGCGTTCGATCTGGCGCGGCGTCATGCCGGGGAAACGCTGTTTGATCAGGTAATCGCCGGCCAGGAACACGTCCGGCCACGACCAGGCGCGCATGGCGATATAGCTGGCGGTCCAGCTGCCGATGCCCGGCAGCGCGGTCAGCGCCTTGATGCCCTGTTCGATATCCAGCACGTTATCGAGCTGCAGCCGCCCTTCGCCCAGCGCGCGGGCGATCTCGATCAGCGCCGCCGCGCGCTTCAGCTGTACCCCGAGCGGGCGCAGTGCTTCGGGCTGCAGCTGCGCCACCCGTTCAGCGCTAGGGAAAACGTGGGTGATGCCCTCGTGCGGCGCCGCCAGCGGTTCTCCCCAACGTTCGGCCATCCGCCCGGCGAAGGTTGCCGCCATTTTCACGCTGACCAATTGCCCCAGCACCGCACGCGCCGCCTGCTCGAAGCTGTTTACGCAGCCCGGCAAGCGCAGCCCCGGCGCATCGGCCGCCAGCGAACCCAGCGCCTCATTGATGCGATCCGGCGCGGCGTCCAAATCGAACAGCAAGCGTACGCGGCGCAGCACCTCCGTCGTCACCAAACTGAGCGCCGGCGCGATCTCTACCCTGACCCGGTTGCGCGCTTCTTCCGGCTGCACGCTGAGCCAGCCGCAATACTCCGTACCGCCCTGGCTGACTGAGATCGAACGCAGATAGCGGCGGCCCTCGACCCGCTCTACGCCCTGCACGGCGCGCGCCTGCAAGAAGTTCAGCATGCGATCCCAGTCATAGGGCGGCCGATAGCCCAGGTGGAACACCAGGCCGCTGGCGGCGGCCCGTTCACCGCGCGCGCCGCCGCTGCGCAGCGCCGACGGAATCAGGCGATAGCGCGCCTTGAACAGCTCGTTGAAACGCCGCAGGCTGCCGAAACCGGCGGCGAATGCCACTTCGCTGAGCGGCAGATCGGTATCCGCCAACAGGCGTTTGGCCTGCAGCAGCCGGTGCGACTGCGCGTAATCGATCGGCGAAGCGCCAAACTGCTCGGCGAAGATACGCCGCAGGTGGCGATCGGAAATGCCGAGCCGCGCCGCCAGCGCTTCGCAGCTGTGTTCGGACAGATAGCCCTGCTCGATGAGCTGCACCGCCACCTGTGCATAGCGGTTGCCCAGATCGATCAGCGCCAGACCGGGCGCCAGTTCCGGCCGGCATTTAAGACAGGGGCGAAAGCCCGCCAGCTCGGCCGCCGCCGCGCTCGGATAGAAGGTGCAATTTTCCAGCTTCGGCGTGCGGGCGCTGCACACCGGGCGGCAATAAATGCCGGTGGAAGAGACGCCGACGAAAAAGCGGCCGTCGAATTTGCGGTCACGCGCGCGCAGCGCGTCGTACAACGCTTGCTGTTGGGTATTCATGGCAACGCTCGGGTTCGGTTTTTTCTGCATTATGGGGCTCGGCTGGCGCGCTGACGTGCGGAATTCGGACATTAAGTTAAGCATGCCGATGCCGCGCCCGCTAAATTTTTCGACACTCGCGCATCAGCGCATTGCCCACCGGCCCCGTCTCGGGTAAAGTCGCCCCCCTTCATTGGCATGGGGACAAAAAAGAGATGTTTATTGGATTCGACTATGGGACAGCCAACTGTTCCGTCGCGGTGATGCGCGACCACGGCCCCGAGCTGCTGACGCTGGAAAACAACGAGCCGTATCTGCCTTCGATGCTGTGCGCGCCGACCCGCGAAGCGGTGAGCGAGTGCCTGCACCGCCACTGGCAGGTACCGACCGGCAGCGAAGAAAACCAGCAGCTGCTGCGCCGCGCCATCAGTTACAACCGCGAAGAAGACATTCCGGTCGGCGGCGACAGCGTGCTGTTCGGCCTGCAGGCGCTGGCGCACTACATGGAAGATCCGGAAGAGGTGTACTTCGTGCGCTCGCCGAAGTCCTTCCTCGGCGCCAACGGCCTGAAGCCGCAGCAGATCGCCCTGTTCGAAGACCTGGTCTGCGCCATGATGTTCCACATCAAACGCCAGGCGGAAAACGTGCTGCAGGCCGGTATCGATCAAGCGGTGATCGGCCGACCGATCAACTTCCAGGGCATCGGCGGCGAAGAGGCCAACCGGCAGGCGCAGGGCATTTTGCAGCGCGCCGCCGAACGCGCCGGTTTCAAAGAGATTGAATTCCAGTTCGAGCCGGTGGCGGCAGGGCTGGACTTCGAGGCGACGCTGAGCGAAGAGCAAACCGTGCTGGTGGTGGACATCGGCGGCGGCACCACCGACTGCTCGGTGCTGCTGATGGGCCCGCAGTGGCGCGACCGCGCCGATCGTCAGCAGAGCCTGCTGGGCCACAGCGGCTGCCGGGTCGGCGGTAACGATCTGGACATCATGTTGGCCTTCAAACAGCTGATGCCGCTGTTCGGCCTGGGCGGCGAAACCGGGAAAGGCATCGCCCTGCCGGCGCTGCCTTACTGGAACGCGGTGGCGACCAACGACGTACCGGCGCAAAACGACTTCTACAGCGCCGCCAATGGCCGCGTGCTGCGCGATCTGATCCTCGACGCGGCGGAGCCGGAAAAGGTCAAACGCCTGCTGAAAGTGTACCAGCAGCGCCTGAGTTACCGGCTGGTACGCGCGGCCGAAGAGAGTAAGATAGCCCTGTCAGGCCAAACCGCCATCAGCGCGCCGCTCAGCTTCGTCCAGGCCGATCTGGCGGAAAGCATCAGCCAGGATCAGCTCGCCGACGCCATCTCACAGCCGTTGATGCGCATCCAGGAGCAGGTCAGCGCCGCGTTGGCCAGCAGCCAGACCGCGCCGCAGGTGATCTACCTGACCGGCGGCAGCGCGCGTTCGCCGCTGCTGCGCGCCGCGCTGCAACAGCAGCTGCCGGGCATTCCGATCGTCGGCGGCAACGACTTCGGCTCGGTCACCGCCGGGCTGGCGCGCTGGGCGCAAACGCTGTTCCGTTGACGGCCCAAGGGCGCGGCTCGCCGCGCCCTTGCTCATTGGAGGCTATGCATCATGTCAACCATCCTTACCCTCGACAGCGACAGGCTGCGGCTGCGCCCCTGGCGCGACGACGATCTGCCGGCCTTCGCCGCGCTTAACGCCGATCCGCAGGTGATGCGCTATTTCCCGGCGACGATGACGGCCGAAGAAAGCCACGCGCAGGCCGAACGCATCCGCGCCTTCATGCAGCAACATGGCTGGGGGCTATGGGCGGTGGAAGTGAAAGGCGGCGCGCCCTTTATCGGTTTTGTCGGGCTGGCGCGGCCGGGCGACGATCTGCCTTGCTCCCCCTGCGTGGAGATCGGTTGGCGGCTGGCGGCGGCCCACTGGGGCAACGGCTACGCCGCTGAAGCGGCACGCGCTGCGCTGGCGTGTGCCTTCGACACGCTGCACTTGCCGGAAGTGGTGTCCTTCACCGCCGAAGATAACCAGCCGTCACGCCGGGTGATGGAGCGCATCGGCATGCACTTTGACGGCGAAACCTTCCTGCACCCACGCCTGCCGGCGGGGCACCCGCTGCAAAAACATGTCTTGTACCGGCTGAACCGGCAAACGTGGCGCGAACGCCGCGGCGATTAATACAGCGTATCCTTCAGCCGCTGCGGCAGCGCCTGGTCGTACTCCTCACCGTCGAAGCGCGTTTGGCTCACCGCGGCCAAAATATGGCCGGGGCTGGGCAGCGCCGAACGTTCGAGGCGGCTGCCCTCTTCCCAAAGTCCCGAACGCAAGATCGCCCGGCTGCACTGGAAGAACACCGCCTCCACCCGAATGCGCAACACCGAACGCGGCAGCTGATTGCGGTGGGCGAAGCGCTGCAGCACCGCCGGCGCCACCACGATCTCCGCCCGCCCGTTAATCCGCAGCGTTTCGCCGATGCCAGGGATCAGCAGCAGCAGCGCCACCCGGTTGTCGTGCAGAATATTGCGCAGGCTATCGATGCGGTTATTGCCGCGCCTATCCGGCAGCAGCAGGGTTTTCTCGTCTTCGATGTGGAGAAAACCGGCCGGATCGCCGCGCGGCGAGACATCCATGCCGTCCGGCCCGACCGTCGAGAGGGCGGCAAACGGCGCCGCCTCGATAAACGGGCGGTACGCCGGGTGGATATAGCTGACTTCTTTAAAAACCGAGGGGGCGCCGGGTTTGCCGTACAGCTGTTCCAGCGTCGCGAGGTCGTTGATGGTATCACCAGACATTGCGGTTTCCTGAATGGGCCATGTTGACCCCTTCAGCATAGAGCAAAATCGCCGCCGGGTAACGCATCTTACCCGGCGCTGGCGTGGTTCAGCGCCTGGATGTCGTCCGCATCCAGCGTCAGGTGGGTGGCGCTGACCAACTCATCCAGCTGCGGCAACGAGGTGGCGCTGACGATCGGCGCGGTGATGCTCGGGCGCGCAATCAGCCAGGCCAGCGAGACCTGCGCCGGGGAGGTGCCGTGCTTACCGGCCACCTGATCCAGCGCCGCCAGAATGCGGAAGCCGCGCGGGTTAAGGTAGCGTTCGACGATGCGATCGCCGCGCTGGCTTTTGCCCTCATCCGCTTTGCTGCGGTATTTGCCGGTCAGGAAACCGCTGGCCAGCGCGAAGAAGTTGATCACCCCGAGACCATGGCGCTGCGCCACGCCTTCCAGCTCGGCTTCATACCCTTCGCGCGCATACAGATTGTATTCCGGCTGCAGGGTTTCGTAGCGCGCCAATCCGTTGCTTTCGCTCACCCGCAGCGCTTCTTCCAGGCGATCCGCCTGATAGTTGGAGGCGCCAATCGCCCGCACCTTGCCGGCCTTGATCAGCGCATCGAACGCCGCCAGCGTCTCTTCCAACGGCGTATCGCGGTCATCGTCGTGCGATTGGTAAAGATCGATATAATCGGTTTGCAGGCGGCGCAGCGAATCCTCCACCGCCTGCTGAATATAGCGCGGCGATAGCCCCTGTTTGCCTTCGCCCATCGGTTTGCCCACCTTGGTGGCGATGATCACCTGGTCGCGCTTGCCGCTCTTCTTGAGCCATTCGCCGATGACGGTTTCCGATTCGCCTCCCCGATTGCCCGGCGCCCAGCTGGAATAAACGTCGGCGGTGTCGATAAAGTTGAGCTGATTGTCCACCAGCGCATCCAACAGGCTGAAAGAGGTCGCTTGATCTGCCGTCCAGCCGAACACGTTGCCGCCGAAGGTCAACGCCGGCACCTGAATGCCCGAACGGCCCAGTTGTTTTTTGCTCATTGATAGAGGCTCCATGGGTTAAATAATTCGCTCGTTAATTATTAGCGCCAAATACAGAAAGTCGTTAAAACGCATTGGCTATAAGTTAAAACCCAACGCTTATAAACAGAGTAGGCAACAATCGTTAACTTATTCGGAAAATGCTGACGGTTCCTCCTTATTTCCTTCATTTTTATGCCGCTTTGGCTGGCTAAACTAGTATTCTGTAAGGAGTGTCACTTTTGTGGCAATGCGTGCCCGCACGGTTGTCCTCTGGAGAGAATTTTCGCCGCCATGAATGCAAAACCCCAACGTCGTTCCCTGATGCTGCGCCTGCTGGTTGCCGCCATCGTGGCCATTGTCGCCGTGCTGATTTGGCGTCATTTCAACGCCGCGCCGCCGGCCGCTGAAACACAAGCGGCTGCCCGCCCTGCCGGCGGTGCCAAAGGAGCGGCCGCCGGTGGCAAACGCCGCGGCAATCTGTCGCCGGTTCAGGTGGCCACGGCCACGCAGCAATCCGTGCCGAGCTATCTGATCGGGCTGGGCACCGTCACCGCCGCCAATACCGTTACCGTCACCAGCCGGGTCGACGGCCAACTGATGACGTTGCACTTCACCGAAGGGCAGCAGGTGAAAGCCGGCGATCTGCTGGCGGAAATCGATCCCCGGCCATTCCAGGTCCAGTTGACCCAGGCTCAGGGGCAGCTGGCGAAGGATCAGGCGACGCTGGCCAACGCCCGGCGCGATCTGGCCCGCTACCAGCAACTGGTGAAAACCAATCTGGTCTCTCGCCAGGAGCTGGACACGCAGGCCTCGCTGGTGCAGCAGACCGAAGGGTCCATCAAGGCCGATCAGGGCGCGGTGGACAGCGCTCAGCTGCAGCTGACCTACAGCAAAATCATCGCCCCGATCTCCGGCCGCGTGGGCCTCAAACAGGTCGATATGGGCAACTACATCACCAGCGGCTCCACCGCCATCGTGGTGATCACGCAAACGCATCCGATCGACGTGGTGTTCACGCTGCCGGAAAGCACCATCAGCGACATCATGAAGGCGCAAAAGGCCGGCCCGGTCAGCGTCGAAGCCTGGGGGCGCACCAACAAGACCCTGTTGGCGCAGGGCAATCTGCTCAGCCTGGATAACCAGATAGACACCACCACCGGCACCATCAAGCTGAAGGCGCAGTACGCCAACCAGGACGACGCGCTGTTCCCCAATCAGTTCGTCAATGCGCGGCTGAAAGTCGCCACGTTGCAAAACGCCATCGTGGTGCCGACCGCCGCCGTGCAGATGGGCAACGAAGGCAACTTCGTCTGGACGATGGACGATGAGAATAAAGTCAGCAAACGCCTGGTCACCGTCGGCATTGAAGACAGCCAAAACGTGGTCATCGCCAGCGGCCTGAACGCCGGGCAACGCGTGGTGACCGACGGCATCGACCAACTGACGGAGGGCATGAAGGTTGAGGTGGTGACGCCGCAAACCAAAGCGGCCGGCGGCAACGCCGCACCGCACGCCAAGCGGGAGAAAGCCTGATGCAGGTGATGACGCCGAACCCCGGCGGCGGCCCGTCCCGCCTGTTTATTCTGCGCCCGGTCGCCACCACGCTGCTGATGGTGGCGATCCTGCTGGCGGGGATCATCGGCTACCGCGCGCTGCCGGTTTCCGCCCTGCCGGAAGTGGACTATCCGACCATTCAGGTGGTGACGCTGTACCCCGGCGCCAGCCCGGACGTGGTGACCTCCGCCATCACCGCGCCGCTGGAGCGCCAGTTCGGCCAGATGTCCGGCCTCAAGCAGATGCTGTCACAGAACTCCGGCGGTGCCTCGGTGATCACCCTGCAATTCCAGCTGGCGCTGTCGCTGGATATTGCCGAGCAGGAGGTGCAGGCGGCGATCAACTCCGCCACCAACCTGCTGCCGACCGATCTGCCCTATCCGCCAATCTACAGCAAGGTTAACCCCGCCGATCCCCCGATCCTGACGCTGGCCGTCACCTCCACCGCCATGCCGATGACGCAGGTGGAAGACATGGTGGAAACCCGCGTGGCGCAAAAAATTTCCCAGGTGACCGGCGTCGGTCTGGTCACCCTTTCCGGCGGCCAGCGCCCGGCGGTACGCGTGAAGCTCAACGCGCCGGCCATGGCGGCCAACGGGCTCGACAGCGAAACCGTACGCACCGCCATCACGGCCGCCAACGTCAACTCCGCCAAAGGCAGCCTGGACGGCCCGACCCGCTCGGTCACCCTGTCCGCTAACGATCAGATGAAGTCCGCCGATGAGTACCGGCGGCTGATCGTCGCCTACAAAAACGGCGCGCCGATCCGCCTGCAGGACATCGCCACCGTCGAACAGGGTGCGGAAAACACCCGGCTGGCGGCCTGGGCCAACAAGCAGCCGGCGATCGTGCTGAACATTCAGCGCCAGCCCGGCGTCAACGTCATCACCACCGCCGACAGCATTCGCGAAATGCTGCCGACGCTGATTAAAAGCCTGCCCAAGTCGGTCGACGTCAAAGTGCTGACCGATCGCACCACCACCATTCGCGCCTCGGTCAGCGACGTGCAGTTCGAGCTGCTGCTGGCGATCGCGCTGGTGGTGATGGTGATTTACGTGTTCCTGCGCAACGTGCCGGCAACCATTATCCCCAGCGTGGCGGTGCCGCTGTCGCTGGTCGGCACCTTCGCCGCCATGTACTTCCTCGGTTTCTCCATCAACAACCTGACGCTGATGGCGCTGACCATCGCCACCGGCTTCGTGGTGGACGACGCCATCGTGGTGATCGAGAACATCTCGCGCTACATCGAGAAAGGCGAAAAACCGCTCGACGCCGCGCTGAAAGGGGCCGGCGAAATCGGCTTCACCATCATCTCGCTGACCTTCTCGCTGGTGGCGGTGCTGATCCCGCTGCTGTTCATGGGCGACATCGTCGGCCGCCTGTTCCGCGAGTTCGCCGTGACGCTGGCGGTGGCGATTCTGATCTCCGCCGTGGTGTCGCTGACGCTGACGCCGATGATGTGCGCCCGCCTGTTGAGCCATGAGTCGCTGCGCAAGCAGAACCGTTTCTCCGCTGCCTCGGAACGTTTCTTCGAACGCGTGATCGCCGGCTACGGCCGCTGGCTGAAAGTCGTGCTCGCCCACCAGTGGCTGACGCTGTGCGTGGCGTTGAGCACCCTGGCCGTCACCGTGCTGCTCTACCTGTTCATTCCCAAAGGCTTCTTCCCGATTCAGGACAACGGCCTGATCCAGGGCACGCTGGAAGCGCCGCAGTCGGTGTCGTTCAGCAAAATGGCGGTGCTGCAACAGCAGGTCGCCGCGCAGATGCTGCAAGATCCGGCGGTAGAGAGCCTGACCTCGTTTATCGGCGTCGACGGCACCAACGCCGCCCTCAACAGCGGCCGGCTGCAGATCAACCTGAAGCCGCTGAGCGAACGCAGCGACAGCCTGCAGACCATCATCGACCGGATGCAGGAGAAGGCGGCAGCGCTGCCCGGCCTGAAGCTCTATCTGCAACCGGTGCAGGATCTGACCATCGACACCCAGGTCAGCCGCACGCAGTACCAGTTCACCCTGCAGGCGATGTCCCTCGAGCAGCTCAGCCAATGGGTGCCGCAGCTGGTCGACGAGCTGCGGCAGACGCCCGAGCTGCAGGACGTCAGCAGCGACTGGCAGGATCAGGGGCTGGAGGCCTATATCAACGTCGATCGCGACTCGGCGTCGCGCCTCGGCATCCAGATGAGCGACGTGGACAGCGCGCTGTACAACGCCTTCGGCCAGCGCCTGATCTCCACCATCTACACCCAGGCCAACCAGTACCGCGTGGTGCTGGAGCATGACGTGCAGGCGACGCCGGGGCTGGCGGCGCTGAACGATATCCGCCTCACCAGCAGTACCGGCGCCGTGGTGCCGCTGAATACCCTCGCCAAAATCGAACAGCGCAACGGGCCGCTGGCGATCAACCACCTCGATCAGTTCCCGGCGACCACCGTCTCCTTCAACGTGGCGGAGGGCTACTCGCTGGAAGAAGCGGTCAACGCCATTACCCAGGTCGAGAAGACCCTGGCGATGCCGAAAGACATCACCACCAAATTCCAGGGCGCGACCCTGGCCTTCCAGGCGGCGCTCGGCAGCACGCTGTGGCTGATCCTGGCGGCGGTGGTGGCGATGTATATCGTGCTGGGCGTGCTGTATGAAAGCTTCATCCATCCGGTCACCATCCTCTCCACCCTGCCGACCGCCGGGGTTGGCGCGCTGCTGGCGCTGATGCTGGCGGGCAGCGAGCTGGACGTGATCGCCATCATCGGTATTATCCTGCTGATCGGCATCGTGAAGAAAAACGCCATCATGATGATCGACTTCGCCCTGGCCGCCGAACGCGAGCAGGGCATGAAGCCCTATGACGCCATCTATCAGGCCTGCCTGCTGCGTTTTAGGCCGATCCTGATGACCACGCTGGCCGCCCTGCTTGGCGCGCTGCCGCTGATGCTCAGCACCGGCGTCGGCGCGGAGCTGCGCCGGCCGCTCGGCATCTGCATGGTCGGCGGCCTGATCATGAGCCAGATCCTGACGCTGTTCACCACCCCGGTGATTTACCTGCTGTTCGATAAACTGGCGCGCAACACCCACGCCAAAGAAGAAGCGCGGGAGACACCGTGAAATTCTTCTCGCTGTTTATCTTCCGGCCGGTGGCCACCATCCTGCTGACGCTGGCGATCGCGCTGGCGGGCGCGCTGGGCTTCAGCCTGCTGCCCGTCGCGCCGCTGCCGCAGGTGGACTACCCGGTGATCTCCGTCACCGCAACCTTGCCGGGCGCCGATCCGGAAACCATGGCGACCTCGGTCGCCACCCCGCTGGAGCGCGCGCTCAGCCGCATCGCCGGGGTTAACGAAATGACTTCGATGAGCTCGCTCGGCAGCACCCGCGTGATCCTGCAGTTCGATCTCAGCCGCGACATCAACGGCGCGGCGCGCGACGTGCAGGCGGCGATCAACGCCGCGCAAAGCCTGCTGCCCTCCGGCATGCCGAGCCGCCCGACCTATCGGCAGATGAACCCGTCGGACGCGCCGATCATGATCCTGACGCTCACCTCCGACACCTACAGCCAGGGGCAACTTTACGACTTCGCCTCCACCCAGCTGGCGCAGAAAATCGCCCAGACCGAGGGCGTCGGCGACGTCACCGTCGGCGGCAGCTCGCTGCCTGCGGTGCGGGTGGAGCTGAACCCTTCCGCGCTGTTTAACCAGGGCGTATCGCTGGACAGCGTGCGCCAGGCCATCAGCAACGCCAACCTGCGCACGCCGCTCGGCTCGGCCGAAAGCCAGGACAAGCGCTGGCAGATCCAGAGCAACGACCAGATCAAGAAGGCCGAGGGCTACAAGCCGCTGATTGTGCATTACAACAACGGCTCCGCCGTCCGGCTGAGCGACGTCGCCAACGTCATCGACTCGGTGCAGGACGTGCGCAACGCCGGGATGACCAACGCCCAACCGGCGATCCTGCTGGTGGTCAGCCGCTCGCCGGACGCCAACATCATCGCCACCGTCGATCGCATCCGCGCCGAGCTGCCCGATCTGGAGGCCAGCATTCCGGCCTCGATCAAGCTGAACATCGCGCAGGATCGCTCGCCGACCATTCGCGCCTCGCTGGCGGAAGTGGAGCAATCGCTGGTCATCGCCATCGCGCTGGTGATCCTGGTGGTGTTCGCCTTCCTGCGCTCCGGCCGCGCCACGCTGATCCCCGCCGTCGCGGTGCCGGTGTCGTTGATCGGCACCTTCGCCGCCATGTACCTGTGCGGTTTCAGCCTCAACAACCTGTCGCTGATGGCGCTGACCATCGCCACCGGCTTCGTGGTGGACGACGCCATCGTGGTGCTGGAAAACATTTCCCGCCACGTGGAAGCCGGCATCAAGCCGCTGCAGGCGGCGCTGCAAGGGATACGCGAGGTCGGCTTTACCGTGCTTTCGATGAGCATGTCGCTGGTGGCGGTATTCATTCCGCTGCTGCTGATGGAGGGGCTGCCGGGGCGCCTGTTCCGCGAGTTCGCCGTTACCCTGTCGGTGTCTATCGGGCTGTCGCTGATCATCTCGCTGACGCTCACGCCGATGATGTGCGCCTACCTGCTGCGCCCGCAAACGGAACGCGCGCAGCAGCGCGTGCGCGGCTTCGGCAAGCTGTTGATGAAACTGCAGCAGGGCTACGGCCGCTCGCTGCACTGGGTGCTCGACCATGCCCGCTGGGTGCTGGCGATCCTGCTGGCGACGGTGGCGCTGAACGTCTGGCTGTATATCAGCATCCCGAAAACCTTCTTCCCGGAACAGGATACCGGCCGTCTGATGGGGTCGATTCAGGCCGATCAGAGCATTTCGTTCCAGGCCATGCGCCAGAAACTGCAGGATTTCATGACCATCGTGCGCGACGATCCGGCGGTGGATAACGTCACCGGCTTCACCGGCGGTTCGCGCACCAACAGCGGTTCGATGTTCATCGCGCTTAAACCGCTGTCCGAACGCAAAGAGAGCGCGCAGCAGGTGATCGCTCGACTGCGCGCCAAGCTGGCGAAAGAGCCCGGCGCCAGCCTGTTCCTGATGGCGGTGCAGGATATCCGTGTCGGCGGCCGGCAGGCCAACGCCAGCTATCAGTACACGCTGCTGTCGGACGATTTGAGCGCCCTGCGCACCTGGGAGCCGAAAATCCGCACCGCGCTGGCCGCCCTGCCGGAGCTGGCGGACGTCAACTCGGATCAGCAGGATAAAGGCTCGGAGATGGATCTGATTTACGATCGCGACACCATGTCGCGCCTCGGCATCTCGGTGTCCGACGCCAACAACCTGTTGAACAACGCCTTCGGCCAACGGCAGATCTCGACCATCTATCAGCCGCTCAACCAATACAAGGTGGTGATGGAAGTGGCGCCTCCTTACACCCAGGACGTGAGTTCGCTGGACAAAATGTTCATCATCAACAGCGAAGGCAAGGCGATACCGCTCTCCTATTTCGCGCATTGGCAGCCGGCCAATACGCCGCTGGCGGTCAACCACCAGGGGCTGTCCGCCGCCTCCACCATCTCGTTCAACCTGCCGCTCGGGGCCAGCCTGGGCGACGCCACCGACGCCGTCACCCGCGCCATGACCCAGCTCGGCGTACCGCCTACGGTGCGCGGCGCCTTCGCCGGCACCGCCCAAGTGTTCCAGGACACCCTGAAATCGCAGGTGATCCTGATCCTGGCGGCGATCGCCACGGTGTACATCGTGCTCGGCGTGCTGTACGAGAGCTATATCCATCCGCTGACCATCCTCTCCACGCTGCCTTCCGCCGGCGTGGGCGCGCTGCTGGCGCTCGAGCTGTTCGGCGCGCCGTTCAGCCTGATTGCGCTGATCGGCATCATGCTGCTGATCGGCATCGTGAAGAAAAACGCCATCATGATGGTCGACTTCGCGCTCGAGGCGCAGCGCAACGGCGGCATCAGCGCCCGCGAGGCGATTTTCCAGGCCAGCCTGCTGCGTTTCCGGCCGATCATGATGACCACGCTGGCGGCGTTGTTCGGCGCGCTGCCGCTGGTGCTGATCAGCGGCGACGGCGCGGAGCTGCGCCAGCCGCTCGGCATCACCATTGCCGGCGGCCTAGTGATGAGCCAGCTGCTGACGCTGTACACCACGCCGGTGGTCTATCTTTACTTCGACCGGCTGCAGGCGAAGTTCCGCCGCAACAAGCAACTGGCCCCGCTGCCACACTAATGGCCGACCAATGCTGATGAAACACGCCGCCACGGTACGCTGGCAACTCTGGATAGTGGCATTCGGCTTCTTTATGCAGACGCTGGATACCACTATCGTCAACACCGCCCTGCCCTCGATGGCCGCCAGCCTGGGGGAGAACCCGCTGCGCATGCAGTCGGTGATCGTCTCTTATGTGCTGACGGTGGCGGTGACGCTGCCGGCCAGCGGTTGGCTGGCGGACAAGGTCGGCGTACAGCGGGTGTTTTTCAGCGCCATCGTGCTGTTCACCCTCGGCTCCATTCTCTGCGCCCGCTCGGAAACCCTGAACGAGCTGATCGCCTCGCGCGTGATTCAGGGCATCGGCGGTGCGATGATGGTGCCGGTCGGCCGCCTGACGGTGATGAAGATCGTGCCGCGCGAGCAGTACATGGCGGCGATGACCTTCGTGACGCTGCCGGGCCAGATCGGCCCGCTGATGGGGCCGGCGCTGGGCGGCTTTCTGGTGCAATACGCCAGCTGGCACTGGATTTTCCTGATCAATATTCCGGTGGGGATCGTAGGCGCCATCGCCACGCTGCTGCTGATGCCCAACTACCAAATGCAAACCCGACGCTTCGACCTCAGCGGCTTTATCCTGCTGGCGATCGGCATGGCGTCGCTGACGCTGGCGCTCGACGGCCACAAGGGCATGGGGCTCTCCGGCAGCGCCATCGCCGGTCTGCTGGCGCTGGGCGTAGCGGCGCTGTTGGGGTATGTTTGGCATGCCTACGGCAATAGCCGCGCCCTGTTCTCGCTGCGGCTGCTGCGCACCCCGACTTACAAGATCGGGCTGCTGGCCAGTCTGCTGGGGCGCATCGGCAGCGGCATGTTGCCGTTCATGACGCCGCTGTTCCTGCAGGTGGGCATGGGTTTCACGCCGTTCCACGCCGGGCTGATGATGATCCCGATGATCATCGGCAGCATGGGCATGAAACGCATCGTGGTGCAGGTGGTCAACCGCTTTGGCTACCGCAACGTGCTGGTGGCCGCCACGCTGCTGCTGGCGCTGGTCAGCCTGAGCTTCCTGTTGGCGGCGATGCTCGGCTGGCTGTGGCTGCTGCCGGTGGTGCTGTTCTTCCAGGGGATGGTCAACTCGCTGCGCTTCTCGGCGATGAACACCCTGACGCTGAAAGATCTGCCGGATCGGCTGACCAGCAGCGGCAACAGCCTGTTGTCGATGGTCATGCAGCTGTCGATGAGCCTTGGCGTCAGCGTCGCCGGCATCTTGATCGGCAGCTTCGCCCATCACCAGGTGGTGGCCGACAGCCCGGCCATCCACAGCGCATTTATTTACAGCTACTGCTGTATGGCGTTGATTATCGCTCTGCCCGCATTGGCCTTCGCGCGCGTGCCGGCCGATAGCGCGCCCAACCGCACGCTAACCAAAGAGCCGGGTACCGGTTCAACGAGGTTGCAATGAAGATAGGCATTACCGGGAAACTGTTCCTGGCCATTTTCGCCACCTGCATGTTGGTGCTGATCACCATGCATTGGGGGGTGCGCGTCAGCTTTGAACGCGGCTTTATCGACTACATCAAGCACAGCAACGAACAGCGCATCAACATGCTGAGCGAAGCGCTGGAGGAACAGTACAGCCACCACGGCAACTGGGTGTTCCTGCGCAACAACGATCAGGTGATCTACCAGATCATGCGCTCGTTCGAACAGAACAGCGACAGCAGCCACAACCTGCCGCCCAAGGGCTGGCGCACCCAGTTTTGGGTGGTGGACAGCCAGTTCAACCGCCTGGTAGGCCACTCCGGGCCGGTACCGAAAGAGGGCTCGCGCCACCCGATCCGCTACAACAACGAGATCGTCGGCTGGGTGATCACCACCCCGGTCGAGCGCCTGACGCGCAACACCGACATCAACTTCGATCGCCAGCAGCGGCGCACCAGTTGGATCATCGTCGCACTCTCTACCCTGCTGGCGGCGGCGGTGACCTGGCTGCTGTCGCGCGGCATGCTGGCCCCGGTCAAGCGCCTGGTGGCGGGCACCCATCGCCTGGCGGCGGGGGATTTCACCACCCGCGTGGCGGTCAGCAGCCAGGATGAACTGGGCCGGCTGGCGCACGACTTCAACCAGTTGGCCACCTCGCTGGAGAAAAACGAACAGATGCGCCGCGCTTTTATGGCCGACGTCTCGCACGAGCTGCGCACGCCGCTGGCGGTGCTGCGCGGCGAGCTGGAGGCGCTGCAGGACGGCGTGCGGCAGCCAACGCCGGCGTCGCTCAGTTCGCTGCAGGCCGAGGTGTCTACCCTGACCAAACTGGTCGACGATCTGCACCAGCTGTCGCTCTCCGATCTCGGCGCGCTGGCCTATCGCAAATCGTCGGTGGACTGCGTGCACCTGCTGCAGATCGCCGTCGCCGCCTTTCGCGAACGCTTCCGTGCCAAAGGGCTGGAGATCGTTACGCATCTGCCAGCCCAGGCGCCGCTGTTTGGCGATCCCGACCGTTTGAACCAGCTGTTCAATAACCTGCTGGAAAACAGCCTGCGCTACACCGACGCCGGCGGCCGGCTGGAAATCAGCGCCGAGCTGCAGCCAGGACGGCTGTTCCTCTACTGGCAGGACAGCGCGCCGGGCATCAGCGATCAGCAGCTGACCCGCATTTTCGAACGTTTCTACCGGGCGGAAGGTTCACGCAACCGCGCCAGCGGCGGTTCCGGGCTGGGGCTGGCGATCTGCCACAACATCGTGGAAGCCCACGACGGGAAAATCCGCGCCGAGCATTCGCCTTTAGGCGGCGTGCGCATTACAGTAGAATTTGCTACCCCGATAAAAAATAAGGCGCCTTGATGGATATGCAGAATCACCCCGTGCAGATCATGATTGTTGAAGATGAGCCCAAGTTGGGCCAGCTGCTGGTGGACTATCTGCAGGCGGCGGGTTACGCCACCCGCTGGCTGACCAACGGCAACGAGGTGGTGCCGACCGTGCACCAGCATCCGCCAGCGCTGATTTTGCTCGACCTGATGTTGCCGGGTGCCGACGGCCTGACGGTGTGCCGCGAGCTGCGCCGCTTCAGCGACGTGCCTATCGTGATGGTGACGGCGAAAATCGAAGAGATCGATCGCCTGCTGGGGCTGGAGATCGGCGCCGACGATTACATCTGCAAACCCTACAGCCCGCGCGAAGTGGTGGCGCGGGTGAAAACCATTCTGCGCCGCAGCTATCGGCCGCAGGAGAGCGCGCGAGAAGATGACCTGCTGCACATCGATGAGCCGCGTTTCCAGGCCAGCTATCAGGGGCAGTTGCTGGATCTGACGCCGGCGGAATTCCGCCTGCTGAAAACGCTGGCCAGCCAGCCGGGCAACGTGTTTTCACGCGAGCAGCTGCTGAACAACCTGTATGACGACTATCGGGTGGTCACCGATCGCACCATCGACAGCCACATCAAAAACCTGCGCCGCAAGCTGGAACTGATCGACGGGGAAAAATCCTTTATTCGCTCGGTATACGGCGTGGGCTACCGCTGGGAAGCCGAGCCCTGCCGGCTGGTGAATGGGGTTTAGGGGATCAGCGCGTCCAGTCTTCAACCGCCAACCCGGGCACCATGGCAAATGCGCGATCGTTGGTCACCAGCGTCGCGCCACGGCTCTGCGCGTGAGCGGCGATCAGTTGATCCAGCGCGCCCATGATTTTGCCCTTTCTCTCCATGTTCGCGCGCATTTCACCGTAGCAGCGGGCGGCCTCGCTATCCCATGCATAGACCGTCACCGCGGCAAGAAAGGCCTCGACCATGCTTTGCAACGCCTTGTTCCGCCGTTTAGCCACACCGTAAAGCAGTTCCGCTTCCGTGACGCTGGAAATACATACGGCAGAAGGCGGGAGCTTTTCCATGACGTTAAGCACCTGCGGATGCTGCCGAAACAGGTGGCTGACGGTGTTGGTATCAAACATGTACATCGCCTACTCTTCCTCTGAGAATGGATCGCGGTCTGCAACCTCTTGCTGACGATCTTCCGCGCCAAGAAACTCTTGCGGCACCGGCGTTTGGGCGATAATGCTCAGCAGCGGTGCCCAGCTGTCCGGCTTTGCCGGATATTTGGATAAAATCACGTTTCCCTCCCGATCGCGACGGATATACACACGATCCGTATCAAATTCAAATTCCACCGGTAACCTCACCGCCTGATTTCTGCCGTTTTTAAACAGCTTTGCGATTCTTTCCATCTCAACACTCCACAGCAGGCATAGGCCAAAGCATATGCCTGCAGCGCGTCGATGCCAAGATCTATCGCTCACTTTTCACTCACCTTTACGTAGCGGGCAAACGGTAACGCGCAATGCTGCTCGATGAAACCACGTAATTGTCATTATGCGGCGCACTGCGCAATCACCACGCCTTCCCTTAGCTTCCCGTGCGGCAGCGGGCTTCTCGGATGAAAACTCCGCGCCGGCGCAAGAAAACTGCGCATTTTTTAGACTAAGCTGCTGTGAGGTTTAGCCGCCGATTTTCAAGCGATTGGCTACACTTACATCACGAATCGGAACCTACAGGAGAAGAACCATGGCAATCGGTCATTACGAGCTGAAAAAAGCAAAGAACGGACAGTACCACTTCAACCTGAAAGCCAGTAACGGCGAGATCATTCTGGCCAGCGAGATGTACGCCAGCAAAGCGTCGGCGGAGAACGGCATCGCCTCGGTGCAGACCAATGCGCCGCACGAAGCGCAGTTTGAAGTGAAGCACAGCACCAGCAATCAGCCCTATTTTGTGCTGAAGGCCAAGAACCATCAGGTGATCGGCGTCAGCGAAATGTACAGCTCCGAAAGCGCAGCCAAAAACGGTATCCAGTCGGTGATGAAAAACGGCCCGACCACCGATATCCGCGATTTGAGCGCCTGATCCCCCGTGTCGCCCGCGCGGTGGCCGCCATCGCGCGTTTTCCGTTTGACCGGGATCAATCTCCCTTGAATAAATCCGGTTAACTGCTGATTTCTTGCCGCGCTGCGGCTACAATCCCCCGCTTTTACTGCGCCATCTGGGGCGCAATATACCCACTGGCTTTCATACGGCAGCTAGGCGGCAAGTTCGTGAGTCTCCAGAAGCTTGGTCAACCAAGTGACTGGAGTGAGCGAATGCAGCCAACAACGCTGCAGTTCGAAAGACAGAGGTATACTGACCTGAAATCAGACCGAGACACACTATGTTTACACCGGAACTTCTCTCCCCGGCCGGAACGCTGAAAAACATGCGTTACGCCTTCGCCTATGGCGCCGATGCGGTTTACGCCGGCCAGCCGCGCTACAGCCTGCGGGTGCGCAACAACGAGTTCAACCACGAGAATCTGGCGCAGGGCATCAACGAAGCCCATGCGTTGGGCAAAAAATTCTACGTGGTGGTGAACATCGCCCCGCACAACGCCAAGTTGAAAACCTTCCTGCGCGATCTGAAGCCGGTTATCGATATGGGCCCGGATGCGCTGATCATGTCCGATCCCGGCCTTATCATGATGGTGCGCGAAGCCTTCCCGCAGATGGACATCCACCTGTCGGTGCAGGCCAACGCCGTTAACTGGGCGACGGTGAAGTTCTGGAAGCAAATGGGTCTGACCCGCGTGATCCTCTCGCGCGAGCTGTCGCTGGAAGAGATCGCCGAGATCCGCGCCGAAGTGCCGGACATGGAACTGGAGATCTTCGTCCACGGCGCGCTGTGCATGGCCTACTCCGGCCGCTGCCTGCTGTCGGGCTATATCAACAAGCGCGATCCCAACCAGGGCACCTGCACCAACGCCTGCCGCTGGCAGTATAAGGCTGAAGAAGGCAAAGAGGACGACACCGGCAATATCGTGCACCTGCACGAGCCGATCCCGGTGCAAACCGTCGAGCCGACGCTGGGCATCGGCGCGCCGACCGACAAGGTGTTCATGCTATCTGAAGCGCAAAAACCAGGCGAATATATGAGCGCCTTCGAAGACGAGCACGGCACCTATATCATGAACTCCAAGGATCTGCGCGCCATCCAGCACGTGGAGCGTCTGACGCAGCTCGGCGTGCACTCGCTGAAGATCGAAGGCCGCACCAAGTCCTTCTACTACTGCGCCCGCACCGCCCAGGTCTACCGCCGCGCCATCGACGACGCGGCCGCCGGCAAACCCTTCGATCCGACCCTGCTTACCACGCTGGAAGGCCTGGCGCACCGCGGCTACACAGAAGGCTTCCTGCGCCGCCACGTGCACGAAGCGCAGCAGAATTACGACTACGGCTCCTCGCTCTCCGAGCGCCAGCAGTTCGTCGGCGAATTCACCGGCGTGCGCCGCGATGGCTGGGCGGAGGTCGACGTGAAGAATAAGTTCTCACTCGGCGACAGCGTCGAGATGATGACGCCGGGCGGCAACGTGGTCTTCACCCTCGAAAGTATGCAAAATAAGAAAGGCGAACCGATTGAGGTGGCGCCGGGCAACGGCCATATCGTTTATTTGCCGATCCCGCAGGATATCGATCTCAATTATGCGTTGCTGATCCGCAATTTGGCGGAAGAAAATAGCGCCGGAGCATAAAAATGAATCGCCGTCATTCGGCGGCGATTTTTAGCAAATATTAGAATTGGATCACATCAATGTGCGCGCAGCTTGGTTACTATCACGCTGCTTAAAACGAACAACGAAAATATTTGCATAGCAATACTAGGAACCACCTCCTTAGCCGGCCCAATCTCCCTTGGGCTGGCTTTTTCTTTATGGGCTCGCCTATTTTTTTTGCTGCGCCTATTTCCATAACTTATTCTCGTTATCCGTTTTAATAATAATCACGCCGCTTCGATATATAAATAACGCTACAGCGATTAATCCTCTCGTCTTTAAAACCTGACTTATTTCCGCGTAAAATTCAGATAAATTCGCCTTGCTTCATATTCACTGAACGCCGGGGAATAACCAGAATTAGCTGAATATTCTGATGGCCTGGTGGCGGCAGCTGGTTTATCTTGAGGCATTCTTGGTTTTCCGCCGGAGGAGATCGGCAATGCCTCAACACTCACATGCGCCCGCCCTGCTTATTCTCAACGGCAAAGGCGCCGGTAACGAAGAGCTGCGTCAGGCGGTCAAACGCCTGCGCGCAGAACGCATCACGCTGCACGTGCGCGTGACCTGGGAGCACGGCGACGCCGCGCGCTACGTCGCGGAAGCCGCACAGCTCGGCGTCGGCACCGTCGTCGCCGGCGGCGGTGACGGCACCATCAACGAAGTGGCGGCCGCGCTGGTGCAACTGCCGGCGCACAACCGGCCGGTGCTGGGCATCCTGCCGCTCGGCACCGCCAACGATTTCGCCATGGCCTGCAATATTCCCCCGTCGCCGGAACAGGCGCTGCAGCTGGCGATCAAGGGCCGCTCGGTGCCGATCGATCTGGCCAAGGTCAACGGCGAGCGCTACTTCATCAACATGGCCACCGGCGGCTTCGGCACCCGCATCACCACCGAAACGCCGGAGAAGCTGAAGGCGGCATTGGGCGGCGTGTCCTACTTCGTGCACGGCTTGCTGCGCATGGATACGCTGCAGGCCGACCGCTGTGAAATTCGCGGGCCGGACTTCTGCTGGGCCGGCGAGGCGCTGGTGATCGGCATCGGCAACGGCAAACAGGCCGGCGGCGGCCAGGAGCTGTGCCCCAGCGCGCTGATCAACGACGGCCTGCTGCAGCTGCGCCTGCTGATCGCCGATGAACTGCTGCCGGCGCTGGTCGCCGCCCTGTTCAACGACGAAGAAAGCAACAGCATCCTCAGCGCAGCGCTGCCGTGGCTCGAGATCGACGCGCCGCATGAGATGACTTTCAACCTCGACGGCGAGCCGCTCAAAGGCCGTCATTTCCGCATCGAAGTGTTGCCGCAGGCCATCGAATGCCGCCTGCCGCCTAACTGCGCCCTGCTGGGCTGACCTTGTCGGGCGCAGCCGCTGCGCCCCGCTTCTTCCCCCTCCGCTTACCCGCTTCCGCTCGCGATCAAATGTGATCCTCTCCGGCAAATTCATTAATTCATACTTGTATGGTAGTTAGTTCATGGCGTATTTTCGCGCTATCTCTCCGCAGCTACAGGATGTGAAGGTTATGAAAATCGTCAACGCCGAGGTGTTCGTCACCTGCCCGGGGCGCAACTTTGTCACGCTGAAGATCACCACCGATGACGGCATCGTCGGCCTCGGTGACGCCACGCTGAACGGGCGTGAACTGTCGGTGGCCTCTTACCTGAAAGATCACCTCTGCCCGCAGCTGATCGGCCGCGACGCGCAGCGGATCGAAGACCTCTGGCAATTCTTCTACAAAGGCGCTTACTGGCGGCGCGGCCCGGTGACCATGTCGGCCATTTCCGCCGTCGACATGGCGCTGTGGGACATCAAGGCCAAGGCCGCCAACATGCCGCTGTATCAATTGCTGGGCGGCGCGTCGCGTTCGGGGGTGATGGTGTATTGCCACACCACCGGCCACTCGATCGACGAGGTGCTCGACGACTACGCCAAGCATAAAGAACAAGGCTTCAAGGCCATCCGCGTCCAATGCGGCGTGCCGGGCATGAAAACCACCTACGGCATGGCCAAGGGGAAAGGCCAGGCCTATGAGCCGGCCACCAAGGGTGACTGGCCGGAAGAGCAGCTGTGGTCGACGGAAAAATACCTCGATTTCACCCCCAAACTGTTCGATGCGGTGCGCAACAGGTTCGGCTTCAACGAGCACCTGCTGCACGACATGCACCACCGCCTGACGCCGATCGAAGCGGCGCGCTTCGGCAAAAGCGCCGAGCCGTATCGCCTGTTCTGGATGGAAGATCCGACGCCGGCGGAAAACCAGGCCTGTTTCCGCCTGATTCGCCAGCATACCGTCACGCCGATCGCCGTCGGCGAGGTGTTCAACAGCATCTGGGACTGCAAACAGCTGATTGAAGAGCAGCTGATCGACTACATCCGTACCACCCTGACGCACGCGGGCGGCATTACCGGCATGCGGCGCATCGCCGACTTCGCCTCGCTGTATCAGGTGCGCACCGGCTCCCACGGCCCTTCCGATCTGTCGCCGATCTGCATGGCGGCAGCGCTGCATTTCGATCTGTGGGTGCCGAATTTCGGCGTGCAGGAATACATGGGCTATTCCGAGCAGATGCTCGAGGTGTTCCCGCACAGCTGGACGTTCGACGACGGCTATATGCATCCGGGCGACAAGCCGGGCATCGGCATCGAGTTCGATGAGAAGCTGGCGGCCCGTTACCCGTATGAACCGGCCTACCTGCCGGTTGCGCGTCTGGAGGATGGCACCTTATGGAACTGGTAAACACCATGCGCAGCGTCGTGATCGAACAGCCCGGGCGCCTGGCGCTGCAGACGCGCGCGCTGCCGCAGCCGGCGGCCGGCGAGGTGCGGGTCAAGGTGAAATTCGCCGGCATCTGCGGCTCCGACGTCCATATCTATCACGGCCATAACCCGTTCGCCCGCTATCCGCGGGTGATCGGCCACGAGTTCTTCGGCCTGATCGATGCGCTGGGCGAAGGCGTCGATCCGGCGCGCCTCGGCGAACGCGTCTCGGTAGATCCGGTGGTGAGCTGCGGCCACTGCTATCCCTGTTCGGTCGGCCGGCCCAACGTCTGCACCTCGCTGCAGGTGATCGGCGTGCACCGCGACGGCGGCTTCAGCGACTACGCCTGCGTACCGGCGCGCAACGCCTATCCGGTTCCGCCCGCCATCAGCGATCGCCACGCCGCGATGATCGAACCCTTCAGCATCGCCGCCAACATCACCGCCCACCTGCAACCGCGTCCTGACGACATCGCGCTGATCTACGGCGCCGGGCCGATGGGGCTCACGGTGATCCAGACGCTGAAAGGCGTGTACGGCGTCAAGCAGGTGTGGGTCGTCGATCGCATCGCCGAGCGGCTGGACATGGCGCGCGCCAACGGCGCCGACGAGACGTTCAACAACGCCGAGGCCGCATTGCCGCAGGCGCTGCAGCAGCGCGGCATTCAGCCGACGCTGATCGTCGATGCCGCCTGCCACCCCGCCATTTTGCCGGAGGCGATCGCGCTGGCCTCGCCGGCGGCGCGCATCGGCATCATGGGCTTTTCCGGCGACGCCTGCACCCTGACCCAGCAGAGCATCACCAGCAAGGAGCTGTCGATCTTCTCCTCGCGCCTGAACAGCGCACGCTTCCCGCAGGTGATCGCCTGGATGGCGGACGGCAAGCTAGACCCGCAGCGGCTGCTCACCCACTGCGTGCCCGCCGGCGACGTCGAACGGGCGATGCTGATGTTCGAGCGGGATCAGCGCACCTGCTGCAAGGTGCTGCTGCAGTTCGAGTAACGCCAAGGCCGCATCGGGGCATTGGGCGGCCCCGCCGCCCGTGCAAACAACGAAGCATCACGATTAAAACGACACCCAGTGGAGTGCTTTATGTTTAAAAACCTGCGTTGGACCATCGTGTTCCTGCTGTTCATGGTCTACATGATCAACTACCTCGATCGCGTGGCGCTGTCGATCACCGTGCCGATGATCGAACAGGATCTGATGCTGAACGCCGAACAGTTCGGCCTGATCTTCGGCAGCTTCTTCTTCGGCTACGCCATCTTCAACTTCGTCGGCGGGCTGGCGGTCGACCGTTTCGGCCCGACGCTGGTCCTGGGCGTGGCGGTCGGTCTGTGGTCCCTCTTCTGCGGCATGACGGCAATCGCCACCGGTTTTTACTCGATGCTGATCCTGCGCGTCCTGTTCGGCATGGCCGAAGGGCCGATCTGCGCCTCGGCCAACAAGATGATCAATGGCTGGTTCCCGAAGAAGCAGGCGGCGACCGCCATGGGCCTGCTCAGCGCCGGTTCGCCGTTAGGCGGCGCCGTGGCCGGGCCGATCGTCGGCTATCTGGCGCTGGCGTTCGGCTGGCGGCCGGCGTTTATGATCATCTGCGCCATCGGCATCGTCTGGATGCTGGTGTGGTTCTTCGTGGTGGCGGATAACCCGGCGAAAAGCCAGCGCGTCAGCGCCGAAGAACGGGCGCTGATCGCGCGGTTGAAACAGGAAAACCTCGGCGAGGAAAGCGCGCTGAGCGACGCCGCGCACGGGCTGGGTTACTACCTGAAGCAGCCGATCATTCTGGTCACCGCCTTCGCCTTCTTCTGCTACAACTACATTCTGTTCTTCTTCCTGAGCTGGTTCCCCTCGTATCTGGTGCAGGCGCACAACCTGAACATCAAGGAGATGAGTCTGACCACGATGATCCCGTGGATCGTCGGCTTCGTCGGGCTGGCGCTCGGCGGCTATATTTCCGACAAAATCTTCAACATCACCGGCAAATTGCTGCTGTCGCGCAAGATCGTGCTGGTCACCAGCCTGCTGGCGGCGGCGGTGTGCGTGGCGTTGGCAGGCACCGTCAGCAGCGTGGTGCCGGCGGTGATGCTGATGTCGGTGTCGATCTTCTTCCTTTACATCACCGGCGCCCTCTACTGGGCGATCATCCAGGACGTGGTGCATAAATCCCGGGTCGGCGGCGCCAGCGGGTTCATTCATTTGATCGGCAGCGTCTCCGGCATCATCGGGCCGATCGTCACCGGCTACATCGTGCAGAACACCGGCAAATTCGACAGCGCCTTTATGCTGGCGGGCGGCGTCGCCGCGCTGGGCGCGCTGCTGGTGCTGCTGGTGATCAAGGCGCCGCGCGCAACGGCGGGCGTGCAAATCTTAAAACCATAACGCCAGGCGGGGCGGCTTCGCCCCTTTGCTTACCTCTCCAGGGACATTGAACATGAGACTTTCCGACCACAGCGCGCTGCCGGCCGCCATTATTCGGCCCGGCTACGCACGTGAGCGCGTGAAACCGCGCATGGTGCATATCGGCTTCGGCGCGTTTCACCGCGCGCACCAGGCGATGTACGCCGACAGGCTGGCCAGCGAGCACGGCAGCGACTGGGGCTACTGCGAAATCAGCATGCAGCACGGCCGGCAAAAGATCGCCGACCTACGGCAACAGGATCTGCTGTTCTCGGTGGCGGAGATGGACGACGACGGCTGGCGGGGCCGGGTCATCGGCGTGGTGCGCCAGGCGCTGCACCTGCAAACCGACGGGCTGGCGGCGGTGCTGGCGGCCCTGACGCAGCCTGAGATCGCCATCGTCTCGCTGACCATCAGCGAAAAGGGCTATTGCCACCACCCTGCCAGCGGCCGGCTGATGGCGGAACACCCGGCGATCGCGCATGATATCGCCCATCCGGCACAGCCACAGTCGGCGCCGGGGCTGCTGCTGGCGGCGCTGCGCCTGCGCCGTGAACGCGGGCTGCCGCCGTTCGCCGTGATGTCCTGCGACAATATGCCGGCCAACGGCCGGGTCACGCGCCAGGTGCTGCTCGACCTGGCGCAGCGGCAGGATCCGGCGCTGGCCGACTGGGTGCGTCAAGAGGTCGCCTTCCCTTCCACCATGGTGGATCGCATCGTGCCGGCGATGACGCAGGAAGCCCGCGGCCAGCTGCTTGCCTGGCTGGGCGGCGTCGAGGATGAGGTCGGCGTGGCCTGCGAACCATTCAGCCAGTGGGTCATTGAGGACCGCTTTCCCCAGGGGCGACCGGCCTGGGAAAAGGTCGGCGCCGAACTGGTGAGCGACGTGCTGCCGTTTGAGGAGATGAAGCTGCGCATGCTGAACGGCAGCCATTCGTTCCTCGCCTATCTCGGCTATCTGGCCGGTTATCAGCACGTCGGTGACTGCATGCAGGACGCGGATTTTGTCCGCGCCGTCAGCCACGCTTATCATCAACTGCTGAGCCTGGGGGCCAAAGCCGCCGTCGCCGCTCTGCCGCTTACCGACCGGGAGGTTTCCGATGACCGTCACCACGCATAACGCCGTCAATACCGGCAATCAACCGCTGCTGCGGCGCGTCGCCAGCGCTTCGGCCATCGGCACCGCCGCCGAATATTATGATTTCTTCGCTTACGGCACCGCTGCGGTGCTGTTCTTCGGCCAGCTGTTTTTCCCCAGCGCCGATCCGCTGATCAGCACGCTGGCGGCCTTCGCCACCTACGCGGTCGGTTTCCTGGCGCGCCCGCTGGGCGGCATCGTGTTCGGCCACATCGGCGACAAGGTCGGCCGCAAGAAGGCGCTGGTGATCACCATCCTGATCGTCGGCCTCGGCACCTTCTGCATCGGCCTGCTGCCCACCTATGAGCAGATCGGCATCTGGGCGCCGCTCGCGCTGATCTTTATCCGCGTGCTGCAGGGCTTCGGCGTCGGCGGCGAACAGGCCGGCGCGGTGCTGATGACCGCCGAATACGCGCCGCCGCCGCGGCGCGGCTTCTACGCCAGCTGGGTACAGATCGGCGCGCCCGCCGGTTTCCTGCTGCCATCGGGGCTGTTCGCGCTGCTGACCGCCGTGCTGTCGCCGGCGCAGATGCTGGACTGGGGCTGGCGCATTCCGTTCCTGCTCAGCCTGCTGCTGGTGATCGTCGGGCTGTTTATTCGCCTGAAGATCGACGAGTCGCCGGTGTTTACCCAGATCCGCGCCACCAAGGCGGTGGAGAGCCGGCCGGTGGTGGAAGTGGCCCGCCGCTACCCCGGCCTTATCGGCAAAGGGGTGTGCGCCAAGCTGATTGAAGCCTGCGCCTTCGCCATGTTCACGGTGATCGTGCTGGCCTACGGCAAGGCCAACCACCTCAACGAGACCATTCTGCTGGAGGCGATGATCGTGGCGGTGCTGCTGGAGATTTTCGCCATTCCGCTGATGGGCCGCCTCTCCGATCGGGTTGGGCGAAAACCGGTGTACATCGCCGGCGCGCTGCTGCAGGTGGTGTGCATCGTGCCGTTCTTTATGGCGATCAACCTCGATAGTTTCTGGGTGACGCAGATCGCCATGATAGTGGTGCTGACCTTCGGCCACAGCATGTGCTACGCGCCACAGGCCTCCTACTTCCCGGAGCTGTTCCCCACCCGCGTGCGCTGCAGCGGCATCGCGCTGATCTGGCAGATAGGATCGCTGATCGGCAGCGGCATTCTGGGGCTGCTGGCGGTGAAGATCCTGCAGGTGACCGGCGGCCACTACTACGGGCTGGCGGGTTACATGATGGTGCTGGGCGTAGTGTCGGCCATCGGCCTGAGCCTGATGCCGGAAACCGCGCCGGGGCGGCGCAAGCAGGAATATCAGGATTGGCATCACTGAGTTACCCTACCCGGCGGGTGGATTTATCCCCCCGCCCTCAACCAATAATCTGCTAGTATGGTGGCATTCGAATTCCAGCCAGATGCCTGATTGTCGCCATGTCTGAAACGTACAGTCTCACCAACAACGTCCCGGTCAACCAGCAGATCTATCGCTTCCTGCGCAAGGATATCGTCGACTGCACCATCCCCCCCGGCACCCTGTTGTCCGAGAAAGAGATTTCCACGCGCTTTTGCGTTTCGCGCCAGCCAGTGCGCGAAGCCTTCATCAAGCTGGCGGAGGCCGGCCTGGTGCAGATCCTGCCGCAGCGCGGCACTTTCGTGATGAAAATCTCCGCCAAGCGCGTGGCCGACGGGCGCTTTATTCGTCAGGCGGTGGAATGCGCCATCGTGCGCCGCGCAGCGGAGCGCGCCACCCCGGCGCAGCTGATGACGCTGGAGCATAACCTGCACCGTCAGGCGCTGGCGGCGCAGAACGGGCAGACGCGCGAGTTTCTGGCGCTGGACGATGAATTCCACCAGCTGCTGACCCAGTTCGCCGACTGCCCGCTGGCGTGGGAGACCATCGAAACCATCAAGGCCACCATGGATCGGGTGCGTTTCCTCAGCCTGAGCGAAGTCTCGCCGCCGGAGAGCCTGATCAAGCAGCACTACCGCATCTACGAAGCGCTGAAAGCGCGCGATGCCGAGGCGGCGGAGCGCGCCATCCACGATCACCTGCAGGAGATGATCTACTCCATCACCCCGATCGCCCTGCAGAACACCGAGTGGTTCGAGATCGAATAATCAATCGCTTAGCGCGCCGGGGGCGATCGTCCCCGCGTATTTGGCCTCGCCAATGGCATTTCCTCTCAATCGCATCTATTGTTTGTCCTTGCCGGATCAAGTTCGGTAGTATCGCTTTACAGCTTCAATCACCGCTTTTTTACTTCGCCGGTGGTCAAAAACCCTTGCATTGCCGGTGTATGAAGAAGCTTAATCGGGAGTGAATCATGACTGATATTGTGCAGTTGCTAGGAAAGGAAGCGGAAGATCTGCTGCAACACCGCTGTACCACTATCCCCGCCGAGAATCTCTACCTGCCGGGCGCCGACTTCGTCGACCGCGTAATGATCGATAACAACCGTCCCAACAGCGTGCTGCGTTCGATGCAAACCCTGTTCAACCACGGCCGCCTGGCCGGCACCGGCTACCTGTCGATCCTGCCGGTCGATCAGGGCATCGAGCACTCCGCCGCCGCCTCGTTCGCCGCCAACCCGCTGTATTTCGATCCGAAGAACATCGTCGAGCTGGCGATTGAAGCCGGCTGTAACTGCGTCGCCTCCACTTACGGCGTGCTGGCGTCCGTATCGCGCCGCTACGCGCACAAGATCCCGTTCCTGGTCAAACTCAACCACAACGAAACGCTGAGCTACCCGACCCAGTACGACCAGACCCTGTACGCCAGCGTCGAGCAGGCGTTCAACATGGGCGCGGTGGCGGTCGGCGCCACCATTTACTTCGGCTCCGAGCAGTCGCGCCGCCAGATCGAAGAGATCTCGATCGCCTTCGAGCGCGCACATGAGCTGGGCATGGTCACCGTGTTGTGGGCCTATCTGCGCAACCCGGCGTTCAACAAGGATGGCGTGGACTACCACTCCAGCGCCGATCTGACCGGCCAGGCCAACCACATCGCCGCCACCATCGGCGCCGACATCGTCAAACAGAAAATGGCGGAAAACAACGGCGGCTACCGCGCGGTGAAATTCGGCTATACCGACGATCGCGTCTACACCAAGCTGACCACCGATCATCCGATCGATCTGGTGCGCTACCAACTGGCCAACTGCTACATGGGCCGCGCCGGGCTGATCAACTCCGGCGGCGCCGCCGGTGAGAACGACCTGCAGGAGTCGGTGCGCACCGCGGTGATCAACAAACGCGCCGGCGGCATGGGCCTGATCCTGGGGCGCAAGGCGTTCAAGAAATCGATGAAAGACGGCGTGGCGCTGATCAACGCTGTGCAAGACGCCTACCTGGACAAGAAGGTCACCATCGCCTGATGTGACGGACCACCTGTCCTCAAGCCCGGCTAGCCGGGCTTTTTTGTGCCCGCTTTCTCCCTCTCATGCCACAGACCTTCTCTTTCTTTCATTTTAAACTTTCGAAATAAAATATTTATCTTTCAAACTGTGATCTATTTAAAACAAATAGCCCAACAAAGTGACTACTGTAAGGCCCATGGCCACAGAGCCGCCGTTCGCTCCAGGCCATATCAGTCCATTACAGGAGAACATAATGATTGAGCTAATCACCCACGGCGCCGAGTGGTTTATCGGCCTGTTTCAGAAAGGCGGTGAAGTGTTTGTCGGCATGGTGACCGGCATTTTACCTTTGTTGATCAGCCTGTTGGTTATCATGAACGCGCTGATCAAATTTGTTGGCCAGGAACGTATCGAACGATTGGCGCAGCGCTGCGCGGGCAACCCCGTCTCGCGTTATCTGCTGCTGCCGCTGATCGGCACCTTTGTCTTCTGCAACCCGATGACCCTCAGCCTGGGGCGCTTCATGCCGGAGAAATACAAGCCGAGCTACTACGCGGCGGCCTCCTACAGCTGCCACTCGATGAACGGCCTGTTCCCACACATCAACCCCGGCGAGCTGTTCGTTTACCTCGGCATCGCCAGCGGCCTGACCACCCTCGGCCTGCCGCTCGGCCCGCTGGCGGTGAGCTATTTCCTGGTGGGGCTGTTCACCAACTTCTTCCGCGGCTGGGTCACCGATCTGACCACCAGCCTGTTCGAACGCAAGATGGGCATCCGTCTGGATCGCCAGGTGCAACTTTAATTCGTGGAGTGCAGCATGAGTGCTTATATCCGTATTGAAAAAGGCGCCAGCGGCTGGGGTGGCCCCCTGGAGCTGCCGATAGAGCCCGGCAAGAAAGTGGTGTACATCACCGCCGGCACCCGGCCTTCGATCGTCGATCGCCTCAGCGAATTGACCGGCTGGCCGGCCGTCGACGGTTTCAAAGAGGGCGAGCCGCCGGCGGAAGAGATCGGCGTGGCGGTGATCGACTGCGGTGGCACCCTGCGCTGCGGCCTGTACCCGAAACGCCGCATTCCGACGGTCAACATCCACGCCACCGGCCAGTCCGGCCCGCTGGCGCAGTTTATCCTCGAAGACATCTATGTCTCCGGCGTGCGCGACCACAACATCAGCCGAATCGAAGCAGTAGATAGCCAGCCCGCCACCGCCGTTGCAGCGTCGCCCAAGGCGCGCGACTACGACACCAGCAAGAAGATCACCGAGCAAAGCGACGGGCTGCTGGCGAAGGTCGGCATGGGCATGGGATCGGTGGTGGCGGTGTTCTTCCAGGCCGGGCGCGACACCATCGACACCGTGCTGAAGACCATCCTGCCGTTTATGGCGTTCGTCTCGGCCTTGATCGGCATCATCATGGCCTCCGGCCTCGGGGACTTTATCGCTCACGGCCTGACGCCGCTCGCCAACAGCCCGATCGGCCTGGTGACGCTGGCGCTGATCTGCTCATTCCCGCTGCTGTCGCCGTTCCTCGGCCCCGGCGCGGTCATCGCCCAGGTGATCGGCGTGCTGGTCGGGGTGCAGATCGGCCTCGGCCATATTCCGCCGCAGCTGGCGCTGCCCGCGCTGTTCGCCATCAACGCGCAGGCCGCCTGCGACTTCATTCCGGTCGGCCTGTCGCTGGCGGAAGCCAAGCAGGATACCGTGCGGGTCGGCGTGCCCTCGGTGCTGGTCGGCCGCTTCCTGACCGGCGCGCCGACGGTGTTGATCGCCTGGGCCGCCTCGGCCTTCATTTATCAATAAGCTGATTTCCAGGGAGACGTTTATGCACACCATTTTTCACACCACCATCACGCAGATCGGTGGCTGCGCCCGCGACGCGTTGCTGGACAACATGCTGATCACCTTCCGTGAAGGCGCGCCGGCGGATATCGAAGAGTTCTGCTTCATCCACCGCCACGGTGCGACCGCCGGTGAGCTGCAGGTCGGCGGCGTGATGGAGCTGGCGCAGCAGCGCTACGCCATCACCGCCGTTGGCAGCGTTGCCACGCAGAACCTGCGCGAACTGGGCCACATCACCGTGCGCTTCGACGGCGAAGCCGAAGCCGAATTCCCCGGCTCGATCCACGTATCCGGCCCGACGCCGACCGATATCCCGTTGGGCAGCACGCTGTCATTTATCGCATAAGGAGTAGACCATGTCTGAAGTAGCTGTAGTGATTGGCGGCGGCCAAACGTTAGGCGCCTTTTTGTCCCGCGGGCTGGCGCAGGCCGGTTATCGGGTGGCGGTGGCCGATCTGAACGCCGACAACGCCAATCTGGTGGCACAGCAGATCAACGAAGCGTTTGGCGCAGGCAGCGCCTGCGGTTTTCAGGCCGACGCCACCGACGAGCAGAGCGTAATCGCGCTGGCGGCGGCGGTTGACCGGGCGTTCGGCCAGGCCAACCTGCTGGTGTACAGCGCCGGCATCGCCAAGGCGGCGCCGATCACCGATTTCCCGCTGGGCGACTTCGATCGCTCGCTGCAGGTGAACCTGGTGGGTTATTTCCTCTGCGCCCGCGAGTTCTCGCGCCTGATGATCCGCGACGGCATCGCCGGGCGCATCATTCAGATCAACTCCAAGTCCGGCAAGGTCGGCAGCAAGCACAACTCCGGCTACAGCGCCGCCAAGTTCGGCGGCGTGGGGCTGACGCAGTCGCTGGCGCTCGATCTGGCGGAATACGGCATTACCGTGCATTCGCTGATGCTCGGCAACCTGCTGAAGTCGCCGATGTTCCAGTCGCTGCTGCCGCAGTACGCGCAAAAACTGGGCATCGCGCCGGACCAGGTGGAGCAGTACTACATCGACAAAGTGCCGCTGAAGCGCGGCTGCGACTACCAGGACGTGCTGAACACCCTGCTGTTCTACGCCAGCGACAAGGCCTCTTACTGCACCGGCCAATCGATCAATATCACCGGCGGCCAGGTGATGTTCTGACGCCATCGACGCCCCCTTCCGCGGAAGGGGGTCTAAGGAGAACCCCATGACTCAAGCTCTGATCGTCTTCGCGCTGCTGGCCTGGCTGCTGCAAATCGCCTTCGGCTGGTGGCAGCTGCAGCGCTTCAACCGCGCCTTCGACGGCCTGTGCCGGCTGGGCGCCGTCGGCGTCGGCCGTTCCGGCGGCCGCTTCCGCCCGCGAGTGGTGCTGGCGCTGGCCTTCGACGCCGATCGGCGGGTATGCGGCAGCCTGTTGCTGGGCGGCCTGACCGTTTTCGCCCGGCCCCGCCCGCTGCCTCGATTGCACGGTTTGCATCAGCGGGATTTGCGCCCGGATGTGATCTTCCCCGAGGATCGCGCATGCCAGTCTGCACTATCGTTAGCGATTAAACCCAAATCGTGATATTTTCACATTAAAAGACATTACCTTTCATAGTGAATTATTCAGCGAGGGGAAATGCCCAACTCTTGTGAACGGGAATCGCGATGAAACCAAAGCAGCGGCAGGCCGCTATCCTTGAATATCTGCAGCGGCATGGCAAAACGGCAGTGGATGCCCTGGCCGAGCATTTCTCCACCACCGGCACCACCATCCGCAAGGATCTCACCCTGCTGGAAGAAGAAGGCGAGGTGATCCGCACCTACGGCGGCGTGGTGCTCAGCCGCGACGACGGCGATCAGCCGATCGACCGCAAAACCCATATCAATACCGAGAAAAAACGCCACATTGCCAGCGCCGCCGTGGCGCTGATCGCCGACGGCGACTCGCTGATCTTCGATGCCGGCAGCACGGTGCTGCAGATGGTGCCGCACCTGGCGCAGTTCAATAACATCACGGTGATGACCAACAGCCTGACCATCGTCAACGCGCTGGTGGAGCTGGACAACGATCAGACCATCCTGATGCCCGGCGGCACCTACCGCAAAAAATCGGCCTCGTTCCACGGCAGCCTGGCCGAATCGGCGTTTCAGCAGTTCAGCTTCGACAAGCTGTTTATCGGCGCGGACGGCGTCGATCTCAACGCCGGCGTCACCACCTTTAACGAAGTGCACAACGTCAGCAAAGCGATGTGCGAAGCCGCCGGCCGCATTATTCTGTTGGTAGACTCCTCGAAATTCGGCCGCAAGAGCCCGAACGTGGTGTGCGAACTCAGCGCCGTCGACACGCTGATCACCGACCGAGACATCAACCCCGATTACCTCGCCGCCCTGCAGGCGAAAGGCATCAATATCCTTCTGGTAGGAGACCCCGATGAGTAACGCCAACGCCCTGCTCGCCTTCGCCCGCGAAACGCTGGAGATCGAGCTGACCGAAGCGCAACGCCTGCTGGCGCGCCTGGACGACAACTTCGTCTGCGCCTGCGAACTGCTGCTGAACTGCCGTGGCAAAGCGGTGATTTCCGGCATCGGCAAATCCGGCCACATCGGCAAGAAAATCGCCGCCTCGCTGGCCAGCACCGGCACGCCGTCGTTCTTCGTGCATCCGGCGGAAGCGCTGCACGGCGATCTCGGCATGATCGGCGCCGACGACGTGGTGGTGTTTATCTCCTACTCCGGCCGCGCCAAAGAGCTGGATCTGATCCTGCCGCTGCTGGCGGAGAACGGCATTCCGGTGATCGCCATCACCGGCGGCAAAGAGTCGCCGCTGGCGCAGGCCGCGGCCTGCGTGCTGGATATCGGCGTCGAGCGCGAAGCCTGCCCGATGGGGCTGGCGCCGACCTCCAGCGCGGTCAACACGCTGATGATGGGCGATGCTCTGGCGATGGCGCTGATGCGCCAGCGCGGTTTCAACGCGGAAGATTTCGCCCGCTCGCACCCTGGCGGCAGCCTGGGGGCTCGCCTGTTGAACCGCGTGCATCACCTGATGCGCACCGGCGATCGCCTGCCGCGCGTGAGCGAAAGCGCCAACGTGATGGAAGCGATGCTGGAGCTGAGCCGCACCGGGCTCGGGTTAGTGGCGGTCTGCGACGCGCAGCAGCGGGTGGTGGGCGTGTTTACCGACGGCGACCTGCGCCGCTGGCTGGTGAAGGGCAACAGCCTGCAGGATCCGCTCAGCCCGGCGATCACCCGCCCCGGCTATCGGCTGCCGGAGCAGTGGCGCGCCGGCGAGGCGCTGGAAGCGCTGCACGAACAGCACATCAGCGCGGCCCCGGTGGTCGATATGGACGGCGTGCTGGTGGGGGCGCTCAACCTGCACGATCTGCATCAGGCCGGCATCGGCTGATCAACGCCGGGGGCGCCATCACCGGCGCCCCCGGTCTGATTATTTCCAATCAGGATTGTTCTCGAACTGCTGCTTCAGCAGCGCCTTCATGTCGTCATTCGGCTTGCCGAGCCACTGGTACTTGGCATACTTCTTCGGATGATCGACGGCTTCCGGCCGATCTTCCACTGCCACCCGCACGCCCCAGGCCTGGGATTTGTCCGCGCTGAACGCCACGATCAAAAAGTTGTTGCCGCAGTCGTGCGGCTTGCACAGGTTGCCGACCAGATACTCTTTGCCCTTCCAGCTCAGATTCTGCGCCGGCGTAGAGGTGCCGACGCCCTTGCGCGCCCAGCCCGGCATCCGCGCCTGGCCTTTCACCATGTTTTGCCAGCTGGCCTGATACCCCGGCTGCTGAATCAAATCCGACGTGGTGACGATCTGCTGGGCAAAGCTGCCCGCGCTGAAGCTGAGCAGTGCGCCGAAGAGGGCGCAACGCAGCGCCTGGTGTCCCGTCATAGTCCTTCTCCCTAGGTTAAATCAGGTTTCGCCCATAAAACCGGGCCTGAACTAGTCAGACCACGGTTGCGGCAAAAAGTTGACTCACCACCAGGCGTGGAAATGATGCACCGGCCCGATGCCGTGCCCCACCTCCAGCGTGTCCGCCTGTTGCAGCGCTTGTTGCAGGTAGTCCTTGGCGGCGGCCACCGTCGCCGCCCAGTCGGCATGGCGCGGGCGCAGCGCCGCCAGCGCGGCCGAGAGCGTGCAACCGGTGCCGTGGGTGTGGCGGGTGGCGACGCGCGGCGCGGTAAAGCGCTGCTCGCCTTCTGCGGTAAACAGCCAGTCCGGGCTCTCACTTTCGCTCAGATGGCCGCCCTTCATCAGCACTGCCCGGCAGCCCATCGCCAACAGCGCCCGCCCCTGCTCGCGCATCTGCGCTTCATCTTCCGCCGGCGCGCACGCCAGCAGCGCCGCCGCTTCCGGCAGGTTCGGCGTAATGATCGACACCAGCGGCAACAGCTCGCGCCGAATAGACGCCACCGCCTCCGGCGCCAGCAACGGATCGCCGCTTTTCGCCAGCATCACGGTGTCCAGCACCACGAACTCCGGCCGGTAATGGCGCAGCCGTTCGGCCACCGCCTGCACGATGTCGGCGTTGGCCAGCATGCCGATCTTGACGCTGTCGATGCGCACGTCGCTGAACACCGAGTCCAGCTGCGCGGCGACGAACGCCGGATCGATGTAATACACCGACTGCACGCCGCGGGTATTCTGCGCCACCAGCGCGGTGATCACCGAGGTGCCGTAGGCGCCAAGCGCCGAGAAAGCCTTCAAATCGGCCTGAATGCCGGCGCCGCCGCTGGGATCGGTGCCGGCGATGGTCAGGGCGTTAATACGTTTCATCACAGATCCTCCCCGCGCAGCTGATACAGGGCATCGAGGAACGCCGGCGTAAAGCTGCCCGGCCCGCCGGCCTGTCTGGCCGCGAGACCGCCGCAGTGGGACATCACCCGGCAGGCGGTCGCCGCGTTGTCCAGGCGATCGCCCGGCAGGGCGCAAAACGCCGCCACGACCGCCGACAGCGCGCAGCCGGTGCCCACCACCCGCGTCATCAGCGGGGAACCGCCTTCGATCGCCCAATCGCGTTGGCCGTCGGTGACGTAATCCACCGCGCCGGTGACCGCCACCACCGCGCCGCTGCGCTGCGCCAGCTCACGCGCGGCGGGCAAGGCCGCCAGCGAATCGTCGCCGCTGTCAACCCCGCGGCCGCTGGCCAGCAACCCGCTGAGCGCCATGATTTCCGAGGCGTTGCCGCGTATCGCCGCCGGTTTCTCGTCCAGCAGCTGTTTAGCAAAGGCGGTGCGGTAGGAGAGCGCGCCGACCGCCACCGGATCCAGCGTCCAGGGCTTGCCGGCCCGATTGGCGGCGGCCACCGCCGCCCGCATCGATTCGGCGCGCAGCGCATTGAGGGTACCGACGTTGATCAGCAGGCCATCGGCCAGCGCGCTGAACTGCGCCGCCTCTTGCGGCTCCACCACCATCGCCGGGGAGGCGCCGAGCGCCAATAGCACGTTGGCGGTCAGCGATTGCACCACTTCGTTGGTCAGGCAGTGGATCAGCGGAGGCCGCTGTTGGAATTGGGTCAGACAGGCCGCGGCGCGCGCGCCGGGTAGTGCATCAGGTCGAGCGATCATATTCCTCCCAACCGGCGTTCAAGAAGGCGGCGCCGGCTGGGCGGCCGTGACTTCCCTACGCTGGCATTATCCAGATCAGGTAATACGGGTATTTCTCAGCCTTCATGTAGAAGGGCACCCCGAGTCATGAAAATCAATAGGTTGTGATCAACGTTGCGTTAATCCCTGCAGGGGATCATGCCAGCGGCGGCGCGGACAAACAAGCGAATAAATTGGCTCGCGCCTAAGCGATGTTCCCCTCTTTTCCCGCCAGATACAGGCTCAGCACGCCGGGCAGCTCCGCCAGCGTGAACGCCACGCTCTGCGGCGCCGTCTTGAAGATATGGTGCAACGTGCCGGCCACCAGGCTTTGCAACAGCCGGGTTTGCTGCAGGATCTCCGCTTCGGCGGTCTCGGGGCGACGCAGCTGCAGCACTCTGGCGATCAGCGCCAGGAAGCTGGACTTTTCGTCCGGGAGGTTCATCTCCCGCATTACCGGCAGGTAATCGGTGTGCTCGCGCAAATATTGCGCATAGGGTGAAAACAGCCGCTGGATCACCTCTTCAGCGGAGAGGCGCCGCCACTCGTCGTCACTGGCCAACGCCATGTCGCAGATCAGCGCCTCGACCGACTCGGTATGCCGATCCGCCAGCGCCTTGATCACTGCGTGACGATCGGGAAAGAAGTGATACATCGAGCCGATGGAGGTTTTGGCGTGCTTGGCGAGCCGCTGCATGCTGAGCGCCGCCAGCCCGTCCTGCGCCACGATTGCCGCCGCCGAATCCAGAATGGTTTGTACGCGTTGCCGCCCTCTTTCCTGCTGCGGCTCTCGCCCGGTGATGTGTTCGTCGATTTGCATATTCGTTTCTGCCCGCTGTCATCAACGCATTATACCCATTTGCCGCCGCGAAGGCAGGGCGACACAAAAAACTAGATTAACCCCTCTAGTTTAGAGTAGAGTATTTATTCTAGTTTACCCTGACGCAAGCGTGGGGAAGACAAACAGTGACCTCACTCACTGAAAAAGAGTCATTTCATTCGGCCCGTCGCCCAAGCCAATCGCCAGAGAACGCCCTATGCCCGACAAAAAACTGCTTATCACCTGCCTGACCGCGCTGTTGCTCACCGGGTGCTCGCCGGCACCGTCGATAGTGGTGTTCGGCGCTTCGTTTCCCGACTGGCTGTTTTGCCTGTGCGGCGGCGTGGCGGGCATGGTGGCGATCCACCTGCTGCTGCGCACCCCGGAAAAACGCGCCTGGCTGGCGCCGCAGCTGCTGACGTATCCGGCGCTGACCGCGCTGATCGCCATGCTGATCTGGTTACTGGTTTTCCCCCACTGAGACTGACGCCATGACCCAACCACAAATCTCCAACAAGCGCAGACTGCTGGTGCTTACCATCCTGGCGTTGACGCTCATCGTGGCCGCCGTCGTCGTCTGGCGGGTGGAAAACGCCCCCACTACCGACGATGCCTACGCCTATGCCGACACCATCGACGTAGTGCCGGAGGTGAACGGCCGCATCGTCGAGATGCCGATCCGCGACAACCAGGAAGTGCAGCAAGGCGATCTGCTGTTCCGCATCGATCCGCGCCCTTACCAGGATGCGCTGGCGGCCAGCGAGGCGCGCCTGATCACGCTAAATGAGCAGATCAAGCTGACGCAGCGCTCGGTCAACGCGCAGCAGTACAACGCCGAATCGATGAACGCCATCGTCAAACGCTCGCAGGCGCTGGTGGCGCAGGCGACCGACACCCTTAACCGCCGGCAGAAGCTGCTCGGCAAGAACTACGTTTCGGCGGAAGAAGTGGAAACCGCCCGCACCTCCCAGCGCTCGGCGCAGGCGGAGCTGCAGGCCGCATTGCTGCAGGCGAAACAGGCGGAAGCCGCCGTCAGCGGCGTCGAAGTCCTGGTCGCGCAGCGCGCCGAAGTGCAGGCCGACATCGCCATCGCCAAGCTGAATCTGGAATTTACCGAGGTGCGAGCGCCGTTCGACGGCCACATCGCCTCGCTGAAAACCACCGTCGGCCAATATGCCTCCAGTGCCAAACCGGTGTTCACGCTGATCGACACCCGCCGCTGGTACGTAATCGCCAACTTCCGCGAAACCGATCTGAAAGGCGTGCATCCCGGCGTGCCGGCCACGCTGTATTTAATGAGCGACGCCGGCCAGACATTCAGCGGCAAGGTAGAGTCGGTCAGCTACGGCGTACAGCCCGACGACGGCGGCACCGTGCTGGGCGGGCTGCCCAACGTGTCGCGCAACATCAACTGGGTGCACGTTTCGCAGCGCTTCCCGGTCAAGATCGCGGTAGAGGCCCCCAACCCGGCGCTGTTCCGCGTGGGCGCTTCGGCAGTGGCGAAGCTGAACCTGCGCCATGAAGAATAAAACGATGTCTCGCGGCTGGTTGTCTCAGTTGATCGACGAGCTGCGCCCCTCGGACAGCCGCATCAACCTGGTGATCCGCGCCCTGCTCTCCAGCGCGATCGCCATCGTGATCTCGCAGACGCTGCAGGTGCCGTGGCTGGCGCTATCGCTGATCGCTGTCTTCTTTATCACGCAGTCCAATATCGTGATCACCCGCGCGATCGGTATCCTGTTTTTCGTCAGCTCCACGCTGGCAATCGGCGCCGCTATCCTGGTGCTGAAGTTCACCTACGACTACCCGATGCTGCGCATTCTGCTCTCCAGCGCGCTGTTTTTCCTCAGCGTGTTCCTGATGCGGGTGACCAAGGTCGGAGTGCTGTTCTTTCTGATGGCGCTGGTGGTGATCTACACGCAAAGCTTTGTCGATCTCACTCCGCAGGCGGAAGTGGTGATACGGCTGGTGCTGTGGGTATGGGTGGCGATCAACTACGCCATTCTGCTCACCCTGATCGTCAATACCCTACTGCTGCCGGCCGAACCGCTGAAGCAGCTAAAGGGCCGGATGATCGCAGTGTTGGACGAAACCCGCGCTATGTTGGCCCACGGCGGCGAGACGCGCGATCTGAGCGCCATCTCGCAGCACGCCACCGAGCTGCATAAGCTACTGCGCTTCTCGGTGATGCGCAGCGATCGCTGCCGCGCCAACGAGCCCGGTTATCTGGCGCTGATCACCCTGGTATTGCAGCTCAATATCCTGGCCTACCAGCTGCCGCCGGCTTTCGGCACGGCCGCACGTAAATTGGCGCAAGAGATAGATGCCGCCTGCCGAGCACTGCAAACCGCGATAAGCCACGACAGCGCGCTGCGATTTTCCGTCGCGATCGCCGGCAGTGACGATCCGCAGGTGCCGGCGCCGCTCAATGAAATGGCCGGCCTCCTGCAGGTCTACGCCAACCGCAGCGACTACGCCGACGCCCTGCAGGCCGCGCCGCCGCCGAAAGTGCCCTTCTTTACCCCCGACGCCCTGACCAACCCAGTTTACATCCAGTTTTCGTTGAAGACGCTGCTGACCGTGCTGGTGGCCTACGTGTTTTATACCGCCGTCGATTGGTCCGGCATTCATACCATCATGCTGAGCTGCCTGATCGTGGCGCAGCCCAGCCTCGGTGCCACGCAGCGGCGGGCGCGGCTGCGTCTCGGCGGCGCGGCGATCGGCAGCCTGCTGGCGCTGATCTCGGTGGTGTGGATCATGCCTCACCTCGACAGCCTCGTCGGGCTGCTGCTGACGCTGCCGGTGATCGCCCTCTCCGCCTGGATCGCCGCCGGTTCCGAGAAGATAAGCTATGCCGGGGTACAGATCCTGTTCACCTTTTCCCTGGCACTGCTGGAAAGCTTCGGCCCGGTCACCGAGTTGACCGAGATCCGCGATCGCCTGATCGGCATCGTGCTGGGGGTGGGGTTCGCCACCTTCATTCACGCCACGCTGTGGCCGGAATACGAAGGGGAGTCGCTGCGGCAGCAGGTCGCTAACCTGCTGCGGGAATTGTCGCGCTTCCTCGGCGGCGAGAACACAAACGCCATCGGCATCTGGCAAAAGATCGAGGGCTGCGAAGCGGTGGTGGCCCGGGTGACGCTGGAGCCTACCTGGCAGTTGGCGGATGATAACCATGAAAGCTTCACCCGGCATATCCAACTGATCTTCAACCAGACGCGCAGCCTGTTGCTGACCAGCGAAAAGCTCAACACCTATCTGGCAGGCAGCGGCGCCGCGCTGTCCGTGCAGGAACACGAGGCGCTGCTAGAGGTCCAACGCCAGGGCGGGCACGTTCTCGCCGAGTATGCGGCGCAGCTTGCCAGCGCACCGCAAGCGCTGCGGGCGCCCGACTTTCATCCACCGCTGGCCGCCCTGCATGCCGACACCGTGCGCCGCCTGGCTCAGGAGTTAAGCGACGGGCTCAATCGCCTGCCCGCCTGGGGTGACGCCTAGCATTTTCCGTTTGTGGCCGTGCACGCCCGGCGCAATGCGCTATAGTGAGCACAAACCACCGGGAGATGCCATGCAGATAAGACCCTACCAAGAGACCGATCGCCCCTTCCTGCGCACGCTGTACCTGGCGTCGCGCAAGGCGGCGTTCGGCTGGCGCGATACCTCAAACTATCAGTTGGAAGATTTCGACGGCGCGACGCTGGGCGAAGCGATTTGGGTGGCGGAAGACGGCGGCGTGCTGCTGGGATTCGTCTCCGTCTACCGCGAAGACAACTTCATTCATAACCTGTATGTCGATCCCCATCAGCCGCCGCGCGGCGTCGGCAGTGCGCTGCTGCAGGCGGCGGAAGCTACCTTCACCGCCACCGGCTCGCTGAAATGCCTGGTGAAGAATGAAAAGGCGCTGGCGTTCTACCGCAAACACGGCTGGCGCATCATCTCTACCGGCAACGACGGCGAAGAAGATTATTACCTGATGCATTCGCCGGCCCGCTAACGCCGCCTTTCCCGTCACAGAACTCATTAATGATAATGGATTTCATTATCATTTAAGCATAACCTTCCTTGTCTCTCTCAATGAACTTGGCAAGGAAGGTTATGCAACACCAAACGGATACACGCTTCCCCGATGCCGCAGCGGCGGACTACGATCGCCGTATTCTGACCCTGGTGCCCGGCTATCAGTTTGCCCAGGCGCTGCTGACGGCGACGCTCGCACAGACGCTGCCGAATGACGCCACGCTGTTGCTGGCCGGCTGCGGTACCGGCAGTGAACTGGAGGCGCTGGCCGCCGCCAACGCCAGCTGGCGTTTCAGCGCCGTGGAACCCTCCGCCGGCATGCTGGCGGCCGCGCGCGCCAAGGCCGAAGCCGCGGGTTATGCTCCGCGGGTGAGCTTCCAGCCCACCTTGCTGCAACAAGCGCCGCAAACCCGCCACGACGCGGCGGTGTGCTCATTGGTGCTGCACTTTATCGCCGACGATGGCGCCAAACTGGATTTCCTGCAGCAGTTGGCGCAGCGCCTCTCCCCCACCGCACCGCTGCTGCTGTTCGACTATCAACCGGAGGGTCTGCCCGTCAGCCACTACCAACATTGGCTGCAAAGCGCCGGGCACTCGGCGGCGCAGGCGCAGGAGGTGATCGAACGCACCCGCCGCAACTGGCACCCGATGGCGGCGGCGCGCAGCCGTCTCCTCTTGGCGGAAAGCGGCTTCACCGCGCCTCAGCAGTTGTGCGGTGCGCTGGGCTTCCAGCTTTCACTGCTCCACCGCCGTCGATGAGGGTGGCATCCCGCGCAGCGTCAGCCGCCAAAACAGCAGCGCGCTCAGGCTGACGCCTGCCCCCAGCCAGCAGACGCCGCTCCAGCCCGCCCAGGCGTACATATGGGTGCCGGCAAAGGCACCCAGCCCGCTGCCGACGGCGTAAAACAGCATGTAGCAGCCCACCAGCCGGCTGTGCAACTGCGGGTGCGCGCTGAAGATCATGCTCTGGTTCAGCACGTGGATCGCCTGGCCCGCCAGATCCAGCAGCACGATGCCCACCACCAGCCAAACCAGGCCGCTGCCGAGCAAACCGAGTGGCAGCCAGGCCAGCGTCAACAGCAGCAGACACACGCCGCTGGCCGCCTGCCCCAGCCCGCGATCCGCCAGATGCCCGGCGCGCACCGCCGCCAGTGCGCCCACCGCGCCGACCAGGCCGAACGTCCCCACCGCGGCATGGGTGAAGTTGAACGGTGCCTGGCTCAGCGGCAACACCAGCGAACTCCAAAAGAGGCTGAAAGCGCCGAACATCAGCAGCGCCAACATGCCGCGAATTTGCAGCGTGCGGTCATGCAGCAACAGGCTCAGCATCGAACGCAGCAGCGCGGGATAGCTCAGCGTACTGGGAGCGGTGCGCGGCGCAGGCAGCAGGCGCGACAAGATCGGCAGCAATACCAGCGTCACCCCGGCAGAGAAGAAATACACCGTGCGCCAGCCGCCGACGTCCGCCAGCGCGCCGGACAGGGTGCGCGCCAGCAGCAATCCCAGCACCACTCCGCCCTGCGCCGCACCAACCACCCGCCCGCGCTCCTGCGGCGCCGCCAGGGCTGCGGCGTAAGCGATCAGCCCCTGCGTCATGGCGGTGCCCAATAAGCCTACCAGCAACATCCCTACCAGCAGCCAGGGCGCGCTGTGCGCCCAGCCCACCAATAGCAGCGCGCCGATCAGCCCCAGCTGTTGCCCCGCCAGCAACCGATGACGGTTCAACCGATCCCCCAGCGGCACCACCAACAGCAGCGCCAGCGCGCAGCCCAACTGAGTCACGCTGATCACCATGCCGACCGCCGCCAGGCTGATGGAAAAATCATGGGCGATAGCGTCCAACAGCGGCTGCGCATAGTAAACGTTGGCCACGCTGAAGGCGCTGGCGGCGGCCAACAGCAGCACCAGGGGGGCCGGCAGGCGCCCCAGCATCGCACAGGGGGGATCCAGCAGTTTGTCGCTCATTGCACACCTCAGTCTGGTTTCATTATTAAACCCAATGAACTTTAGGCGTGGAGGTTTTATAATGCAACCAGAATATGCAGCTGGAGATAACCGTCGTGAAACGTAAAAGTCTGGAAGACGCGCCGTGCCCGGTGGCGCGCACGCTGGATGTGATTGGCGACTGGTGGTCGCTGCTGATCGTGCGCGACGCCTTCGACGGCGTCACCCGCTTCAGCGAATTTCAAAAAGGGCTGGGGATGGCGAAGAATATCCTTGCCACCCGCCTGCGCGCTCTGGTGACGCACGGCGTGCTGGAGATCGTGCCCGCCGCAGATGGCAGCGCCTATCAGGAATATGTACTGACCGAGAAAGGCCGCGCGCTGTTTCCGGTGATCGTCGGCCTGCGCCAGTGGGGGGAAGATCATCTGTTCGCCGAGGGAGAAGCGCACTCAACGCTGGTGGAAAGCGACAGCGGCCGCCCCGTCCCGCGCCTGACGCCGATCGGCAGCGCCGGGCAGACGCTCACCCCGCTGAATACCCGGGTGGTGAAGGTGGAGGAACGGTGATGAGAGTTAGTGGCGGTGCCCGCAGCTCACCCGCTGAAAAACCTGGCGGATAAAGAGCCATTCCAGACACCCGGCCAGCAGATAAACCGCGCCAAAAATGAGCGCACCAAACCATTCCGTATCGTTAAAATGGAAAAACTCGCTGGCGTCAATCAGCCAAGCGGTTTGAGCCTGGGTACAGGAAAAAGCTTTATTGTCAGCACAGCCAGCCCAACAACAGCCAATGTGTTAGCGAGCAACAGGGCAAGTTTTTTCATAGCCTTTCATTCTACAACCTAACGCAGTCCAACAAACTAAACCTAAGAACATGTGTTAATGGTTAACCCTCAGGTTGCCCCGTTCGTCGGAGACAACCATGAATGCGGCGGTAATCAAATGCGAACCTTCGGGTGTCTGTATATCGTAGGCGACGGAATAACGCTTCCCTGGCCGAAAAGCATAGTCGAATACCGGCATGCACCTCCCCGGCTCAACGAAGAAAACGTCATTATCGATAGCTTTAATGAGCTTATCGCCTGATTCGCTATAAATCTGAACGAAGCGAATATTATCCCCCGCCTTCATAGAAGAAAGAATGCAGACATGGTTATCTTTGGCAGTGACGACGGCGGGGAAGCGTGGAGTCAGCTTATCGCCAGGCCCCGGACAGCCGACCAGGAGGCAGGCCGTGAATAGAACCAAATATTTTTTCATGCTCCCCTCATCCCTTAATAATTTTTCGATAAAGTGCATAAATGTCACGCAAACTATCGGTTCCCCTGTACTTGCCCACTCGTCCAGGACGTTGATAATAACGCCACGTTTCAATACCATAAACCAACAGCAGCCAGTAATCAGCAAAAATCGAAGCTTGTTGCTCCAGCGAGTAATCAGTAATTTTATTCTTATCAAGGCGATAGTTGTACTCAGCCGCCCAACTAAACAACCCACGCATTCTTACCCATTGTCCATGCTGATGCTGCCATACATGCCCCAACTCATGGATGAAAAGATGTTTTTCTTCTATCAGAACCGTGTTATCAGAAAAATCGTCTTTATAGAGTTCCCTCCGTAACCATAACTCGCCATTAGGTGCCATGGCATAACTTCTGTTTTGTAAGCCAAACGGGAAATAGCTATCACAGTGTATCCATACACGACCATATATAATTGAGCTTCCATATATATGGCGAGCCAATTTAATTTCCCCCATGGTCATACGTCGTAACGTCCCTTCCTCGGCTAATGCGTTCATTTATCCCTCCTTGAATTTATCAATATCCTAATGCTTTTCTAAAATGAATCTATACATGACCGCTTAAATGGTTTAATTTGGCACAATCCATTTATAACTTGAATAATTTGCAGAAAAATCCTCATCGAATTTCTATAATTAATTAAACGAAAAAAACATATTGCAAATACCTTTGTAGTAGCCGCGGTCAGGATACCCTTATCCAGCCCCCCTGCATGATTCGCTTCGCAGTGTCATCCGGGTAATGTATAGTCCGCGTTTTACGGAGATCCCATGCTGACCAACTCATCCATTCGTCTGAACAAATACATTAGCGAGAGCGGTATCTGCTCACGCCGCGATGCCGATCGATACATCGAACAGGGCAACGTTTTCATCAACGGTAAGCGCGCCACCGTTGGCGCTCAGGTATTTGCCGGGGATGTCGTGAAGGTTAACGGTCAGCTGATCGAACCGCGCAATGAAGAAGATCTGGTGCTGATCGCGCTGAACAAGCCGGTCGGCATCGTCACCACCACCGAAGACGGCGAGCGCGACAACATCGCTGACTTCGTCAACCACAGCAAACGCATCTTCCCGATCGGCCGTTTGGACAAGGATTCACAGGGGCTGATCTTTCTGACCAACCACGGTGACCTGGTCAACAAGATCCTGCGCGCCGGCAACAATCACGAGAAAGAGTATCTGGTGACGGTCAACAAGCCGGTGACCGACGAGTTTATTCGCAGCATGGGCGCCGGCGTGCCGATGCTGGGCACGGTGACCAAAAAGTGCAAGGTTAAGAAAGAGGCGCCGTTCGTGTTCCGCATCACGCTGGTGCAGGGGCTGAATCGCCAGATCCGCCGCATGTGCGAACACTTCGGCTACGAGGTCACCAAGCTGGAACGCACGCGCATCATGAACGTCAGCCTGAAAGGCTTGCCGCTGGGCGAATGGCGCGATCTGACCGATGACGAGCTGATCGAGCTGTTCAAACTGATTGAAGGCTCCTCGTCCGAGGCCAAGCCGGCGAAGAAGGCCCCGGCCAAATCCGCCGCGGCGAAAAAACCGAGCGCCGGGGGCCCCAAAAGCGCCGACAAAGCCGCTGCGCCGGCCGGCCGTAAGCGCTTTACCCAGCCAGGGCGCAAGAAAAAAGGGCGTTAAGCCCCGCTCGCTCTTCTCGCCAAGCCCGCCGTTGCGCGGTTTTTTTCATCATAAAAGTCAGCCACAGGCCGCCACTGAGCCCTCACCATAAAAAAGGCCCGCATCAAGCGGGCCTGCAAGTACCAGAGAAGTCTAGAGGAAAAATCAGAACGACCAGCGCAGGTTGGCGTTGACCGAATTCACGCGGGTATCGGCGCCGAATTGCCCCTGATAGCCGACATCCAGCGTCGCGGCGCGCGACAGTTTCACGCTCACGCCGATATCGCCCACCATCACGTTGTCATCCACGGCCTGGCCCTGAGTGACGAACGCGTCACTGCCGGCAAACGCCATGCGCGATGAGGTGTTCTTATCGCCGTAGGCATGCTGCCAACCGAGCGAGCCATAGAGGCTGACGTTCTTCGGCAGCTCGGTCACGCCGCGCACCCCGAGCGTGGAGTAGAAGGTGTTCATCGTTTCATTGCGCACGCTCAGCGCCGCCGCGCCACCCGACTCCTGGAAGCTGTCGGTATGCAGGCGGATATAGCTCAGGTTAATGAACGGTTCGACGTTCATCTCCGGCTGGCCGAAACGGTAACCCGCTTCGGTGAACGCCAGCAATGAGTTGGCATCGTAGTCCGACTTCAGCCGATCCGAGAAGCCGCTGAAATCGACGTTGCGCTTGCCTTCGATCTTGTGCCAGGTGTAACCCAGCGCGCCGCGCAGCGAGAACGCATCCTGCTGCCCCGCCGCATACAGGCCGAGGTGGTAGTTGTCGGTATCGGCCTTGGAACGGCGGCTGTCGACGTCGTAGTCGCCGCGACTGTAACCGAAGTAGCCGCCGATGCGCACATTATGGTCCGCCAGCTTGCGATCCGCCCCCAACAGGAAGCCGGTGGTGTTGCCATCCAGCTTGCCCACGTTGCCATTGCCGCTGTTTCTGCCCCAGGAACTGAAGGTCTGCCCCCAGACGCCACTGTTTTGCGCCTGCGCCGGTTGCACCAGCGACATCGCCAACGGCGGTACCGGCAGGCTGTCGTTGGCGAACAGGCGCAGCATGCGCTGGTTCAGCACGTTGAACAGCTGGGTGCTGCCGGCGATCAGGTTAGACTGCATCGACGGATAGACTTCGCCGGACAGCTGATTGAACGCCTCGCGCGCTTCCGGCGCGCTCAGCAGCAGCAGCGAGTTGTACAACGCCAGCGAAGGGCCGCTCTGCACCAACGTCGAGAGCGCACCGGCGGTATTCCACTGGTTGCCGCTCTCGGCCACCGTTTGGAAAATGCCCGGCTTGCCGCTGCCTGGGTTCTCGCCCCCCGGATTTTCACCGCCTGGGTTTTCCCCACCCGGATTCTCGCCCCCCGGATTTTCACCACCTGGGTTTTCACCGCCCGGATTCTCGCCCCCTGGATTCTCACCGCCTGGGTTTTCTCCACCCGGATTCTCGCCGCCAGGGTTTTCACCGCCCGTGTCTTTCTGCGCGATGGTCAGATCCACGGCGTTGGGGCTGTGGTTCAACGCCACATCGAGGAAGGCAGACTTGGAGACCGCCGCCGCGAATTGGCCGTCAATGCCGCCGTCCGAGGTCAGAATGCGGTAGCTTTGGCCGGTTTTATAGCTGGTTTGCGGATCCAGCGCCGTGACCTGCACCTTGGCCTGATCGCTAATGGTGGTTTTGCCCGCCACCAGCAACTGGTCGCTGCGGCCGTCACCGGCGATATCGACGTCATAGAAGGATTCGCCGATAAAATTCAGGTAGCGTTTCAGCGTCAGCGTGCCGATATTGCCGTCGCCGGGCGAAATATGGCCGCCGGACTGGATCTCGGTCTGGCCCAGCGTGCCGTTGCCGCCCAATGTGCCACCGGCCTTGATCGACGCGGCGCTGCTGTAGCCCTGCCCGTTATTGACGTCGGAACCCGCCGTCGCGTTGAGGATCAGCGTGCCGCCGTTTTCGGCGCTGAGGGTTTGGATCTCGAAGATATCGTCTTCTTTCTGAGTATTGATATCGCTGGCGATGATGAGCTTACCACCGCGCGCGGTGACGTTGGCCTGCAACTCAGTGAGATCGCCGTTCAGCGTCGTGTGCCCGGCGCTGTTGATCACCTCGCCTTCGCCGCTCATCTTGTTGCTGAAGACATAATTGCCGTCGGTATGGTTAAAATACACATAGCTGCGGAACAATCCGCCCCGCAGGGCGATCGCCGTCTGGGCATCGATAGTGCCTACGGCGCCCGCCGCGCCGAGCGTCGGCTCGGTCAACCCGGTGCCGGTATCCATATTGCCGCGGCTGCCGATAATCAGCGCGCCGCGGTTAGAGCCGGAGCCGGTCTTGCCCAGCACCACGTCGTTGCCGCCGGCGGAGAATGTCCCGCCGTCCATGACCGCCAACACGCCATTGCCGTAATCGCCGACGTTGACGCTGCTGCCGCTGGTCACGCGCGAGCCGCTGCCGGCGATCGTCAGCTCGGCGGTTTTACGCGCGCCGGAGACACCCGCCACCTGAATATTACCGACGTTGACCGCGCCGCCGTTCAGCACGTCCAGATCGCCGTAAAGCGTGAGCGCACGGCCGACGTTCCACTGGGAATTGGCCCCCGTGACCGTGGCCTTCGGGCTCAGCGTATCGGTCTCGCCCGGCCCGCTGCCATTACCGATGCGCGCGTCAAAGGCGGTATTCAACACCGCGCCGTCTTCAATCGCCAGCGTGGATCGCGCCCCTAAGTCGGTGCCGACGCTGAGAAAATTGCTGGTGACGCGGGAACCGGCACCGGTGGCGATCAGGTGGCTGTCATAGCCGCGCGTGGTGCCGACCACGATCTCTTTCGCGCTGGCCAGCGCGCCGTCTTCAACCCGCAGGGTGCCCCGCCCCAGATTCAGGCCGCCGCGCAGCACGAACTGATCGTTCACCGCGTTCAGCTCAGCGTTCGGCCCACGAACCGTGACCAGGCTGTCATGAATTTGGCCGTTGAACATCCGGCCGATATTGATGTTATAGGCGCTGATCTTGCCATTCTCGATCAGCAGGTTGCCGCTTTGATTGCGGCCGACGTAAACGTCCCCGGTGTAGGCCAATGATTCGGTAATTTTTGAGTCGCCGTCAAAAATAGCATCGTCTGCGCGAGCGATATCGGCGGGCGCCAGCATCAACAGCGGCGCGGAAAATAGAGCGAGGTAAAGTTTGGAAAGCGGTGTTTTAACCGCTAAAGGGTGCGATGTCTTGTCATTCACGGGCTATCTCCGTACTCGTTGGCATGATGGCGCGAAATTTATTGTTATGGGTAAACTCACTGCGCTAGAGGAAGTGTGAGGCGTTATTTCGCGCACGCCGGTTTAGTGATCGTCGAAGCAAAAGCTTATTGCCCCCCGGCGCTGACGCTCCGACGATGGAAAACCAGGAAGCGGAAATACCGCCCCCAAAGCGAATTATTTATGCGTGACCACCGGCGTACAGGTCGGCGCGCTCAGCGACGGCGACGAACCTAAAATTCCCGGCATCATCAGCGACGAGCAATCGAAAATACGGCCCTTTTCCGTGGTGGCGCGATATGAAAGTTTTTGGCCGCCCAGCGCATCCGGCTGCGCACCATTGACGTTGGTCACGGTAATTTCGTCCGACGAGCCCAGGCCCAGCATTTTGGCGGTTTCCGCCTGCAGCAGTGGAATGGCCTGATCGGTTTTCAGGGTGGAACAACCGGCTATCATCATCGTCACGGTTAAAGCGATAAGTGGTTTCTTCATAAATTATCCTTTATAACCAATCAGTTAAAATTATCGATTGGCTTTATGTTTTCTCTTATCCAAATCCTCGAATAATATATTTCCCTTTCCTAAACGAAAAAACCCTCCTAAAGTAGGGAGGGTTGATAATAATTCATCAGACTTATCTGAACTGTGAAGGCGAAAGGAGAATCCTTTGGGGCAGGATTATGCGTTGGTCGTTGATGACCATCCATTGGTAGCAAGCGGCATCGCTAATTTTCTCAGCACGCATTGCCGATTCAAACAGGCGCATGTGGTGACCAATGAAGAGAATTGCTACCGTCATATTAGGGAAAATGGCCCGCCGCGTTTACTGGTGATTGATTTTTGGCTCTCTTCCGGTACAGCGTTGAAATTACTCAAAGAAGTAAAACAACGTTATCCGCAGGTACGGATTTTAGTGGTCAGCGGCGACGAGAATAACGATATCTGGCAGAAAGTGCACAATGCCGGCGGGCACGGATTCGTATTAAAAAACGAGCCACCTGAATTATTCGCCAGGGCGGTTTTTGCGCTAAATAATAATCAGGAGTGGTTCCCGGAGGGAAATGAATACGCTATTAAAAGCAGCCATGACCATTTAAATAAATTCAATTTAACGCCGAGGCAAATCGACGTATTAACCATGATGTTGCGCGGCCTGCCAAATAAAAGAATCGCGACGCAGCTCTCTATTTCCGAACCTACCGTCAAAGAACATATCAGCAATATATTGAAAAAGATCGGCGTCAACAGCCGGGTAGAAGCCATCACGCTGTTGCACGGCAAACGGGATCCGTCGTCATGAGGTTTTTCCAGAATTTACAAAATGATGGTATCTCCCCACGCGCGCAGATCCGCCTGCTGGACAACACCTTCATGCGGCTGGTATTCAGTTTCACCGCCGTGCCTTTCGTCGGCATCCCGTTCGCCATCTGGATTTATTTGCTGGGTGATGAACTCGGCCCAACCATTACCTGGATCATCGTTTACCTGCTATGCGCCGTGGCGATCCGAATATGGCACCGCCGCTACCTGCATGAGGCCAAAGAAAATGATGAAGACGCCGTGCTGCGCCGCTGGCTGCCGCGCATTAATAAGGTGGCGTTTATTCACGGACTGGGGATCTCATCACTCTATTTAATTACGCCGCAGACCCATAACTTTGACTTTTTTCTGCTGCTCAATATCAGCATCGCCGCGATCGTCGCCGCCAACGCAACGCATCTGACGCCGGTTATCAGCACCTTTACCCGCTTTTTCTTCGCTTCCTGGGGGCTGCTGAACCTCGGCATCATCTGCCGGCTGGAAGACGTGATGTTCATCGTGCTGATGCTGAACTTGCTGTACGGCTTCGCCATTTACCGCCACGCGTTAACCTCACATGCGTTCTTTATCCAGCAGGCGTTGCTCGAGGAACAAAGCTCGCGCCTGGCGGAGCAGTTCCGCCAGGCTAAAGAGGAGGCGGAACAGGCGCTGCTGGACAAGAACCAGTTCCTGACCACCGCCAGCCACGATCTGCGCCAGCCGGTGCACGCCATGGGCTTTCTGATCGAAGCCATCATCCACAAAAACCGCGACGACAGCCTGACGCCGCAGCTGCTGGATCTGCAGCAGAGCGTGCGTTCGGTGCATTTGATGTTCAATTCATTGCTCGATCTCAGCAAGATCGAATCCGGCAACGTGCGCACCGCCGCCACCCATGTGGATATCGGCGCCCTGCTCGACTCGGTGATCACCCTGTTCCGCGAAGAGGCCAACAGCCGCGCCCTGGCGCTGCGCACCTGGCGGCCCAAACGGCGCATCAGCGTGATGGGCGACCCGCTGCTGGTGCGGCAATCGCTGATTAACCTGATCCAAAACGCCCTGCGCTACACGCAGCAGGGCGGCGTGTTGATCGCTATCCGCCCGCGCGGCGCCGAGTGTCTGGTGGAAGTGTGGGACACCGGCGTGGGCATCGCCGACGAAGAGAAAAGCAAAATCTTCTCCCCTTACTACCGCCCCGAGCTGGCGTGGAAAATCGACAGCGCCGGCCACGGGCTGGGGCTGGCGGTGGTGGCGCGCTGCGCCAAGCTGATGAAGGTGAAGTACGGCATGCACTCGGTCGAAGGCAAAGGCTCGCGCTTCTGGATGCGCTTCACGCAATACATCGGCGAAGACAAAGCGCCGGAAGCCGCAGCCGCCTACGACAACACCGCCACGCCGATCCGCTATGCGCCGCTGCGCGGCGCCTGCCTGGTGGTGGACGACGATCCCTTGGTGACTTCCGCCTGGGAGAGCCTGATGAGCACCTGGGGCATCACCGTGCGCTGCGCGGCCTCCGCCGAGGAAGCCTTCGCCATTGTCGAGGACGGTTTTACGCCGTTCGCCGTGCTGTGCGACCAGCGCCTGCGTTCCGGCGAGAGCGGTTTCGACATCCTGAAAGCGCTGTTCGAACGCCTGCCGGACGTGAGCGGCGCGATGGTCAGCGGCGAGTTCAACTCGCAGATATTGCAAGAGGCCGAGCAGGAAGGCTATCTGGTGCTGCGCAAACCGCTGGAGCCGGCCAGGCTGCATGCGCTGCTGACGCAGTGGGGGGCGGCATCTTAGCGGGCCAGATGACGCAGCAGGCCTTCAAGGTTACGCTCCCCCTCCGGGGTTTGCGCACCGGCCTTCAGCCCGCCGCGAATCAACCGCTCCGCGGCCGGGCGTGCGAACAATCCCGCCCAGGCGTCGTGCTCGCGATAAAAACCGGCCTGCAGATCCGGCGCAGGCATCGCCTGTTTGGCCGCCGCAATCACGCCCGCAGGCAATGCCGCGATGTTGCGCGCTAACCGATCGACGAAATCATCAAGCTCGGCGGCAGGCAAGGCGCGGTTAATCCAGCCGTAGCGTTCTGTGGTAGCGGCATCGAAAAGCTCGGCGCCCAGGATCGCCTCCAGAGCGCGGCCGCGCGTCATTCGGCTCGTCAGGTACTGCGTCGCGCCACCGCCGGGCGTAATGCCCATCAAGGCCTCGCACTGGGCCAGTCCCGCCGTTTCCCGTGCAGCGAAAGCCATATCGGCCGCCGCCACAAACTCGGCGCCACCGCCGCGCGCCAACCCGGCCAGCTTAACGAGAGTGACCTGCGGCTGGCTGCGCAGCAGTTCGCCAAACGCCTGGAACGGATTAAGCCCCTCCGGCGCGTTGCTAGCCAGTTCATCGAAAGCGTGCGGCTCATCGATCAAGGTCATATCGACATGAGCAATAAAGAACGCTGGGTTCGCGCTCTGGAACACCAACACGCGCGTATCCGGATCGTCACGCACCGCGAGCAATAAACGGCTGATTTCCGACATCAGCGCCACATCAAGCACGTTTACCGGTGGGTTATCGATAGCGATCGTCATCACGCCGTGCGCATGAGACAGCCTGAGTTTGCTGAAATCTGTATCTGTCATCTCAATGTCCTTTTACCTGGGGTACAAGTGCGGGTTATTCGTGCCCTGTTTCAAATGGTATACTTTGCATACCTGGCGTCAATTACGCACCTTAAGCATCCCAGGGATGCAGGAGGATACCGATGGATAAGACCGATGTTGTTTACCGCGCCGACTGCCCAAGCCGCATCGTGCTCGATCAGATTGCCGATAAATGGTCCATGATGGTGCTGGAAGTGCTGCGCGAGCCGCAGCGTTTCAACGCCATCAAGCGCCGTTTGGATGGCGTCACGCAACGCGTGCTGACCCAGACACTACGCAAGCTGGAACGCAACGGCATGGTGCATCGCAAAGTGTTGGACGGGCGGGTGCTTGGCGTCGAGTATTCGCTGACGCCGCTCGGCAAATCCCTGCAGGGGCCGTTCTCGGTACTGTTCGACTGGACGTTAGGGAATATTGAGGCGATTCAGGAGTGCCAGCGCAAGTATGATGAGCAGGACGGGTGATGCGATCCCCAAAGTCTTTCACTTGCAGGTAAACGAGGGTTAGGCAGCCCTCGGGCTATCAGGGCATGATGAGACGCTTAAACAACAACTGCTGGATATCCTGATGGTGTGACAATGGAGTCAATACAGTGCCTTACGGTACGCGTGTGCTCAAAGGCCACCTGCTGTTCCAATGCAATCCCTTAATGTTGAGCACTGTAATGCTTAAAGCCCATCCAACAGCTGTTCCTTCGAGAACACACGCCCTTCCGCTTTATCCTTCTCTGACAGCATCAGCAATTTCAGCAGAGCAATGGCGTTCTCTCGCTCCTGCAACTGCTCATAGGATTCTATAACGTAGTTGATGGTCTCTACTTTCATCGTATCCCCAGGCGCTATCAATCATACCAAGGTCTGAACATAGGCCATATTTCGACCACAAACAATGTTCGGCTTTACCCAAGGCTGGAAGCATGGCGGAAAAGATATGGCCAAATAAAGAAAAACCCCCTGTAAAAACAGAGGGTCTTAGTCACTACGGCCTAGTTACGAACAGGCTGCAGGAAGTGTTAAATCACTCCCACTCGATCGTCGCCGGCGGCTTGCCGCTGATGTCGTACACCACGCGGGAGATGCCGTTCACTTCGTTGATGATGCGGTTGGAGACGCGGCCGAGGAAGTCATACGGCAGGTGTGCCCAGTGCGCGGTCATGAAGTCGATGGTTTCTACCGCACGCAGGGAGACCACCCAGTCGTATTTGCGGCCGTCGCCCATCACGCCGACCGAACGCACCGGCAGGAACACGGTGAACGCCTGGCTGACTTTGTTGTACAGGTCGGCCTTGTGCAGCTCTTCGATGAAGATGGCGTCGGCGCGGCGCAGCAGATCGCAGTACTCTTTCTTCACTTCGCCCAGCACGCGCACGCCCAGACCCGGGCCCGGGAACGGGTGACGGAACAGCATGTCGTACGGCAGGCCCAGCTCCAGGCCGATCTTGCGCACTTCGTCTTTGAACAGCTCTTTCAGCGGCTCGACCAGGCCCAGCTTCATCTCTTTCGGCAGGCCGCCCACGTTGTGGTGCGACTTGATCACGTGCGCTTTGCCGGTGGCGGAAGCGGCGGATTCGATCACGTCCGGGTAGATGGTGCCCTGCGCCAGCCATTTCACCTGCTCTTGCTTGCAGGCTTCTTCGTCGAACACTTCAACGAACACGCGGCCGATGATTTTACGCTTGGCTTCCGGCTCGTCCACGCCCGCCAGCGCGGTCAGGAAGCGATTTTCCGCCTCAACGTGCACGATGTTCAGGCCGAAGTGGTCGCCGAACATTTCCATCACCTGCTTGGCTTCGTTCAGGCGCAGCAGACCGTTGTCGACGAACACGCAGGTCAGGCGTTTGCCGATGGCGCGGTGCAACAGCATCGCGGTCACGGAGGAGTCGACGCCGCCGGACAGGCCGAGGATCACGTGGTCTTCACCCACCTGCTCGCGGATGCGCTCGACCGCATCTTCGATGATGGTGGCCGGGGTCCACAGGGCTTCACACTGGCAGATATCCAGTACGAAGCGCTCCAGCATGCGTTGGCCCTGGCGGGTGTGGGTCACTTCCGGGTGGAACTGCACGCCGTAGAAGCGTTTTTCTTCGTTGGCCATAATGGCGAACGGGCAGGTGTCGGTGCTGGCGATGGTCACGAAGTCGGACGGGATCGCGGTCACTTTGTCGCCGTGGCTCATCCACACGTCCAGCAGCGGTTTGCCGGCCGGGCTGATGGCATCTTCGATGTCGCGCAGCAGCGCGCTCTCTTTGACGATTTCCACCTGCGCATAGCCGAACTCGCGTTCGTTGGAACCCTGCACATGGCCACCCAGCTGCATCGCCATGGTCTGCATGCCGTAGCACACGCCCAGCACCGGCACGCCGGCGTTGAACACGTAGTCCGGGGCGCGCGGGCTGCCGGCTTCGGTGGTGCTTTCCGGGCCGCCGGACAGGATGATGCCGCTTGGGTTGAATTCGCGGATCTGCTCTTCGCTAACGTCCCAGGCCCACAGTTCGCAGTAAACGCCGATTTCGCGCACGCGGCGGGCGACCAGTTGGGTGTATTGCGAACCGAAGTCCAGTATCAGGATGCGATGCTTATGGATATTTTGTGTCATGTGAGGCGAATTCCAGCAACAAGAGAAAAAGAGCGAAAATGTGTGTTTCGGGATGGGGCTTAACGCCCCATCCCGGCCTCTCACTCAGGAGAGGTTAAGGCATTAGCCCATGCGGTAGTTCGGCGACTCTTTGGTGATGGTCACGTCGTGCACGTGGCTTTCCTGAATGCCGGCGCCGCTGATGCGCACGAACTCAGCCTTGGTGCGCAGATCGTCGATGGTGGCGCAGCCGGTCAGGCCCATGCAGGAGCGCAGGCCGCCCATCTGCTGGTGCACGATGGCTTTCAGCATGCCTTTATAGGCCACGCGGCCTTCGATACCTTCCGGCACCAGTTTGTCGGCGGCGTTATCGGTCTGGAAGTAACGGTCGGAAGAGCCTTTGGACATCGCGCCCAGCGAGCCCATGCCGCGGTAAGATTTGAACGAACGGCCCTGATACAGCTCGATTTCGCCCGGGGATTCTTCGGTGCCCGCCAGCATGGAGCCGACCATCACGCAGGATGCGCCCGCGGCGATCGCTTTGGCGATGTCGCCGGAGAAGCGGATGCCGCCGTCGGCGATAACCGGAATACCGGTGCCTTCCAGCGCTTCCACCGCGTCGGCGATGGCGGTGATCTGCGGTACGCCCACGCCGGTCACGATGCGGGTGGTACAGATAGAGCCAGGGCCGATACCGACTTTCACCGCGCTCACGCCGGCTTCAGCCAGCGCTTTGGCGCCCGCTGCGGTCGCGACGTTGCCGCCGACGATCTGCAGATCCGGGTATTTGGCGCGGGTTTCGCGGATGCGCTGCAACACGCCTTCGGAGTGGCCGTGCGATGAGTCGATCAGCAGGACGTCAACGCCTGCCGCCACCAGCGCGTCAACGCGCTCTTCGTTGCCGGCGCCGGCGCCGACCGCCGCGCCCACGCGCAGACGGCCGTGCTCGTCTTTACAGGCGTTCGGTTTGCGTTCCGCTTTCTGGAAGTCTTTAACGGTGATCATGCCCAGCAGGTGGAAGCTGTCGTCCACCACCAGCGCTTTTTCTACGCGCTTTTCGTGCATCTTCTGCAGCACCACGTCGCGCGCTTCACCTTCTTTCACGGTGACCAGGCGATCTTTCGGCGTCATGACCGCGGTGACCGGCTGGGTCAGATCGGTCACGAAGCGCACGTCGCGGCCGGTGATGATGCCGACCAGCTCGTTGTCTTCGGTGACGACCGGATAACCGGCGAAGCCGTTGCGCGCGGTCAGCTCTTTCACTTCCTGCAGCGTGGTGGCCGGGGTAACGGTCTGCGGGTCGGTGACTACGCCGCTTTCATGCTTCTTCACGCGGCTGACTTCTTCAGCCTGGCGCTCGATAGACATGTTTTTGTGGATGAAGCCCAGGCCGCCTTCCTGCGCCAGCGCGATGGCCAGGCCGGATTCGGTAACGGTATCCATGGCTGCGGACAGCATAGGGATGTTCAGGCGGATGGTTTTGGTCAGTTGAGTGCCGAGCTCTGCGGTGTTAGGCAGAACCGTGGAGTGGGCTGGAACCAGGAGGACGTCGTCAAACGTCAGAGCTTCTTTAGCGATACGTAGCATGGGCAATATCTCACCAGGGTGGGCTGTGAAAAAGATAAAATATTGCCGCGGCATTATACAGAGCGGAATCGGTTGCCTCCAGCACTTTCTTACAAAAAGTCTTGATTACCTTTTTCAGCCATGTAGTATCGACCAATTAAGTGATTGTTTTGAAATTTGATCTGGGTCACATGTCGCTACCTGTTTCGCCTTCCATTTTTACCGTAAGCCGCCTCAATCAGACGGTTCGCCAACTGCTGGAAATGGAAATGGGGCAGATTTGGCTCTCCGCCGAGATCTCCAACCTCTCCCAGCCCGCCTCCGGCCACTGGTATTTCACGCTGAAAGACGACCACGCCCAAGTGCGCTGCGCAATGTTCCGCAACAGCAACCGCCGCGTCACCTTCCGGCCGCAAAACGGCCAGCAGGTCCTGGTGCGCGCCAGCATCACGCTGTATGAACCGCGCGGCGACTACCAGCTGATCGCCGAGAGCATGCAGCCCGCCGGCGACGGCCTGCTGCAGCAACAGTTCGAGCAGCTGAAACAGCGCCTGAGCGCCGAAGGGCTGTTCGATCAGCAGTTCAAGCAGCCGCTGCCCGCCCCGGCCAAACGCGTCGGGGTGATCACCTCCGCCAGCGGCGCGGCGCTGCACGATATTCTGCAGGTCTTGCAGCGGCGCGATCCGTCGCTGCCGATCGTCATCTACCCCACCTCGGTGCAGGGCGCAGAAGCGCCGATGCAGATCGTGCGCGCCATCGAGACCGCCAACCGCCGCGACGAATGCGACGTGCTGATCGTCGGCCGCGGCGGCGGTTCGCTGGAGGATTTGTGGAGCTTCAACGACGAACGCGTGGCGCGGGCGATCTTCGCCAGCCGCATTCCGATCGTCAGCGCCGTCGGCCATGAAACCGACGTCACCATCGCCGACTTCGTCGCCGATCTGCGCGCGCCGACCCCTTCCGCCGCCGCCGAACTGGTCAGCCGCAATCAGCTTGAGCTGTTGCGCCAGCTGCAGTCGCAGCAGCAGCGGCTGGAGATGGCGATGGATTACTACCTGGCGCAGCGCCAGCAGCAGTTCACCCGCATTCACCACCGTTTACAGCAGCAGCATCCGCATCTGCGCCTGGCACGTCAGCAGACGCTGCTGTTCAAGCTGCAGCGCCGGATGGAAGACGGCATGCAGCAACAGCTGCGCCTGGCCGCCCGCCGCAGCGAACGCGCCCAGCAGCGGCTGGCGCAGGTGCAGCCGCAGGGCCGCATTCACCGCTACCAACAGCGCGTACAGCAGCAGGAATACCGCCTGCAGCAGGCGATGGAGCGGCAGCTCAACGCCTACCGCCAGCGCTTCGGCGTGGCCTGCAGCCAACTGGAAACCGTCAGCCCGCTGGCGACGCTGGCGCGCGGCTACAGCGTGACGCAAACCCCGCGCGGCGAGCTGCTGAAAACCACCAAGCAGGCGCAGGTCGGCGAACTGCTGAAAACCCGCCTGCAGGATGGCTGGGTGGAAAGCGAGGTGAAAACCATCACCGTCGCCAAGAAGCCGCGCAAGAAACGCGCGGCCGAGTAACCCCTACTCCAGCATAAAACGCTCGCCCGGTTCGCCGTTTACCCACAGCGCGCGCGTCTCGCCTTCCGGCAGGCTGAGCGCCAACGTGCGCCAGGCCGGGCGGAAACGCCCTTCCGTCGTGATATCCAGCATGATGCGCTGATTGTCGCAGCGCATTTCCCAGCGCAGCCACAGCGCATCGCCCTGCCGCCAGCCGTCGCTTTCACCGTCGTCCTCAAACAGCAGCCCGCTGCTTGCACCGCAGCCCTTGAGCGGAAACAGCCGCAGCTCGCGCCGATCGTCGGCGGCCACGTCCACATGCGCCAACCGCTGCGACAGCGGCAGCGCCGCCCCGGCGCGCACCAGCAGCGGCAGACGCTCCAGCGGCGCCGCCAGCGTCACCGTCTGGCCGCCGCCGAACCACTGGCCGCTGTAGAAGCAGTACCAGCCTTCGCCGTTGTCCGGCAGATACACCGAACGCCGGCGCTGCCCCGGTTCCACTACGCTGGCCACCAGCAGATCGCGGCCGATCAGAAAATCGTCGTTCTCGCCGAAGGTGCGCGCATCCTGTTCATGATCGAGGAAGGTCGGGCGCAGCATCGGCTCGTCGTCGGCACAGGCCTGCCATAACAGGGTGTAGAAATACGGCAGCAGCCGGTAACGCAGGTTGATCGCCTCGCGCACCGCCGGGGTGGCGGCCGGGTACATCCAGGGCTCGTTGACCGTGGCGTCGTCGTTCCAGGAATGAATGGTGAAACGCGGATGCATCACGCCGTTTTGCACCCAGCGCACCAGCAGCTCCGCATCCGGCTTGTCGCCGGAGAAGCCGCCGACGTCGTGGCCGAGGTTATACAGCCCGGACAGGCTCATGCCCAGCCCCATGCGGATGTTGTAGCGCAGCGTCTGCCAGCTGGTGCGGTTGTCGCCGCTCCAGGTCTGCACGTAGCGCTGCATGCCGGCGCAGCCGGAGCGCGAGATCAGGTACGGCCGCTTCTGCGGCGCGAAGCGCTGCTGGGCCTCCATCGAGGCGCGCATCATCAGCAGCGGCATCACCGGGCGGATGTGCTTGATGGCGATCGGCCGCCCGAAGCCGTGGCAGCGCGCTTCGCCGTCCCACACTTCGTACTCGTTGTTGTCGTTCCAGGTCGAATCGATGCCCATCTCCAGCAGCTGCTGCGTGACACCCTGCTGCCACCAGCGCACCGCCGCCGGGTTGGTGAAGTCGAGGTGCGATCCCTCATCGTCCCAGAAGCTGGAGCGCTCGGGCGCGTCGCTTTGCGAATCGCGGATAAACAGCCCCTGCGCCGCCACCGCCTGATACTGCGGGTGATCCTGCAGCAGGCACGGTTTGATGTTGGCCGCCAGCCTGAGACCGGCGTCGTGAAACGCCTGGCTCAATTGCTTGGGCTGCGGCACCTTGTCGTAATTCCAGTTGAACACGTAGCGCTTGTTGTTGATCGAGGTGTAGCCCGACGACAGCTGGAAGGAGTCGCAGGGAATGGCGTGTTGACGGCACAGCGCGATGAACTGCTGCAGCTGCTGCTGGGCATCCGGCGCGTCGGTGTAGTGCATGGTCGAGCCGCTGTAGCCCAGGCTCCACTTCGGCCCGAAGTGGGTGCGGCCGGTCAGGCGCACGAAGGCCTTGGTGACGTCCACTACCTTCGGCCCGAGGAACAGGTAGTAATCCAGATCGCCCGCTTCGGCCTGATAGCGGCGATAGGCCGCGTGGTAGTTGTCGATCTCGTTGCCCAGATCCAGCCAGCAGCTGCTCAGGTTGTCGTAGAACAGGCCGAAGCTCGCCTCCGGCCCGCGGGTGATGGTAAACGGAATGTGTTTGTACAGCGGGTCGGTGCTGGCGGCGTTGTAGCCCATCGCGTCCAGATTGCGCATCTCGAAGCGGCGGCCGGTGCGTTCCAGATCGCCGGCTTTTTCCCCCAGGCCGTAATAGCGCTCATCGGCGAAACGGCGCTGGTAGTGCGCCACGCCGTCGCCGTGCGCATTGAGCAGGTAGGCGCTGGTCGGCCGGTCCGCCGCCAGCGGCCGCCACTCGCCGGCGGCGTTGCAGTACGCCCATTCCAGCCACAGCGGCTGATGCACCGTTACGCGCAGACGCGGCGTGCTGACCACCAGCCGATCGCCCTCCTGGCGCAGCTGATAGCCCGGCAGGCTGAAGCCGGCGACGCTGAGCCGATCGCGCCCCTCCCAGGGCACATCCTCCTGCGGCGCGATGCTCCAGGTGCGATCCAGCGCCAGCTCGCCCTCACGTTTGATCAACACGCGGAACAGATCGTTTTCCAGCACGTACAGGCAGAAACGGTGGCGTTCATCGACCAGCAGCTCAACGTGGTCGGCATGCTGCGCCGCCAACGTCCAGTTTTTCAAGGTTTTCATAAGCATTCCACTTAGCTGTGTGAAGGTGTTTTCTTACCGCCGCGTTCGGCGATCAGGGCAATCAGGAACAGGGCGCCGATCAGGTCGAAGAAACCCATGGCGATGAACAGCGGGTTGAAGCCGATGGTGTCGGATACCGCGCCGATCAGCAGCGTGAACAGGAAGCTGGCGATCCAGGCACTGGAGCCGCGCATACCATTGACCGTCGCCATCTGGTTTTTATCGAACGACTCCACCACCAGCGCACTGAGCATGCAGGAGATCACCTGGTGGCCGAAGCCGCCGATCGAGATCAGCGCGATCGCCACATAGGGATCTTGGGTGATCGCCACGAACGCCAGCGACACCATCAGGAAAGCGCCGGTCACCGAGCTGGCGACCACCGAGTTGACGCGGCTGCAGCCGAACCATTTGCGGTACAGGGTGGTGAGATAGCCGCTGGCGACGCTGCCGATATCCGCCGCCAGGAACGGCAGCCAGGCGAACATCGCGATCTGTTTCAGATCCATGCCGCGTTCGGTGGCCAGGTACAGCGGCACCCAGAAGCTGAAGACCGCCCAGGCCGGTTCAGCGAGAAAGGCCGGGATGGCGATGCCGTAGAACTTCTTGTTCTTGCACAGGCTGGCCAGCGAGGTGAGGAACGGCAGCTTCGGCAGCACCGGCTCGTTGTCTTCGCGGATCAGATCCAGCTCTTGCTGGCTGAGGTTCGGGTGCTGCTGCGGCGAGTGGTAGAACAGCCACCACAGCACCACCCAAATCAGCGCCAGCCCGCCGGAGAACAGGAAGGCGCCCTGCCAGCCGAAGGAGACGTGAGCGATGACGATGATCGGCGGCGCCAGCATGGCGCCGATGGAGAAACCAACGCCCGCCCAGCCGGCGGCGATCGGCCGCTCCTTCTTCGGGAACCAGTCGGAGATCGCCTTGGCGTTGGCCGGGGTGGCCGCCGCCTCCGCGCCCCCCATGAAGAAGCGCAGAATGGCCAGTTGCAGCCAGCTGCCGGCGCCGGCGTGCAGCATGCATACCACCGCCCAAATGCCGGCGCAGATCAGAAAGCCCATCTTCAGGCCGATAACGTCGATCAGCCAGCCGCAGATCGGCTGAAACACCGTGTAAGCCAGCTGGAACGACGCCACCACCCAGGCATATTGCTCGGTGCTCATATTCAGGCTGGTTTTCAGCTCCGGCGCCAAAATGCCCAGCGAGTTACGGGTGATGTAGTTGACCGTGACGCCCAGCAAGAACAGCGCCAGCATCCACCAGCGCAGCGATTTGAACTTGCGCCGGCCGCTCTGCGCGACCGCCTGATTGATCTCCACACTCATCGGTTCTCTCCCCGCGGCCGCCGGCGACGGCAACGCGTGTTTTAGTAGGGTACGTTGTGCTATCAAACACGGGACGGTGAAAACGGGTCGGCGCCGTATCATTGGCCGACAGACAATCACAACCCCATGATTTATTTTTTGTTTTCTTTTTCGCACACCGTTAAAATTGGACTGATAGGTCGCTAAAATTGGTGTACCAATGCAGACTACTCAGCGAGAGCGCGTAGCGAAACGGGGTTTTTTGCAAAGATTTTCACAGGCGGGTGAAAAAATAGTCATAATGGGCATGAAAGCCGGTCAAGACGCTGAAAATCCGCGGTGAAAATATTCTCATGGACGAATTTGAAGGAGATCACAGAATGAACGGAAAGCTGAAAATTCAGGAGATCGCTCGCCAAACCGGATTGTCGATCAGCACCGTTTCCCGCGTGCTGGCGGGCAAGGCCAACACCAGCGCCGAGGCGCGCCGCAAGGTGCTGGACTGTGCGCAGCAAAACGGCATTCTGCAGGGTATTTCCAGCGGCCGGCTGATGCTGAACAACGTGATGGTGTTCGCGCCGCAGCGCGCGTTCGACGTGCGCACCGACATCTTCTACTACAAGGTCATTCAGGGTATCGCCGCCGCGCTGATGGAGCACGAGGTGCGCATCCGCTACTGCGGGCTGGAAGAGCAACACAGCGACGGCGCGCTGTTTCTGGAAAAGATGAGCGACCCGCACACCGAAGCGGCGCTGATCATCGGCATCGACGACGAGCATATCCACACCCTGGCCGCCGATCTGCACAAGCCCTGCGTGCTGATCAACTGCAGCGATCGGCAGATGCGGCTGGACAGCGTCTCACCGGATCATCAGCTGATCGGTGATTACTCCGCCAGCTACCTGTTCCAGCAGGGGCACAGCCATATCCTCAACCTGCAGTGTCTGCGCCGCCACACCATGGAGCTGCGGCTGGCGGGCATCCGGCAGGCCTACGCCCGGCATCATTTGCCGTTCGACGACGGCCGCCATCTGGTCACCACCTCGGGCTTCGGCGGCGAAGAGGCCGAGCAGGCGCTGGCCACCTACCTCGATGGCCTCCTCGGCCACTCCCCGCTGCCGACGGCGATCCTGGCCGGCGGCGACTACATGGCGGTCGGGGCGGTCAAGGCGCTCAACAAGCGGGGCCTGAGCGTGCCGGGCGACGTCTCGGTGATGAGCACCGACGGCTTCAACCTGGCGGAAATCCACGATGTGCCGCTGACCTCGGTGCAGGTTCCGCGCGATGAGCTGGGCTACGAGGCGATCCAACTGCTGCAACGGCGCATGCTGCGCGCCGACGCGCCGCCGTGCAATCTGCTGCTGCACGGCCGGCTGGCGGTGCGCGCCTCGGTGCGGCGCATCAGCCCGCACAAGACCGCGCCGGCGGTGAGCACGCATGACCACAGGCTTTATGACGAGTAGGCTACACTTAGGCACAGTGCATTCATTCGATGAGGTAAAATTTTTGCCTAAGGAGAGCCACTATGCCAGCCCAGCGCATGCGTTCCGTCATTCCTCCCTACATGCTGCGCCGCATCATTGAACACGGCAACGCCCCGCAGCGCGACTGCGCGCTGCACACGCTGAACCACGTGCAAAGCCTGCTCGGCAACAAGCCGCTGCGTTCGCCGACCGAGAAAAACGCCCGAGCCGGCGAAGCGCTCCGCGATATCTACGATGCCCAGAACGGTACCCAGCTGCCCGGCAAACAGGTGCGCAAAGAGGGCCAGCCCAGCAACCACGACGTGGCGGTGGACGAGGCCTACGACTATCTCGGCGTCACCTACGATTTCTTCTGGCAGGCCTACCGCCGCAATTCACTGGATAACCAGGGGCTACCGCTGGTTGGCAGCGTGCACTACGGCAAGGAGTACCAGAACGCCTTCTGGAACGGCCAGCAGATGGTGTTCGGCGACGGCGACGGCGAGATCTTCAACCGCTTCACCATCGCCATCGACGTGGTCGGCCACGAGCTGGCGCACGGCGTGACCGAGAGCGAAGCCGGGCTGATCTACTACCAGCAGTCCGGGGCGCTCAACGAGTCGTTGTCCGACGTATTCGGCTCGTTGGTCAAGCAGTTCCACCTGCAGCAAACCGCCGATAAAGCCGACTGGCTGATCGGCGCCGGGCTGCTCGCCAAGGGCATCAAAGGCAAAGGGCTGCGCTCGATGTCGGCACCCGGCACCGCCTACGACGATCCGCTGCTGGGCAAAGACCCGCAGCCCGCCAGCATGAAAGATTATATCCAGGCCAAGGAAGACAACGGCGGTGTGCACCTCAACTCCGGTATCCCCAACCGCGCCTTCTACCTGGCGGCGACGGCGCTGGGCGGCTTCGCCTGGGAGAAAGCCGGCTACGTCTGGTATGACACGGTGTGCGACAAAGCGCTGCCGCAAAACGCCGACTTCGCCACCTTCGCCCGCGCCACGGTGAAACATGCGCTAGCGCGTTTCGACCAGAGCGTGGCGGACAAGGTGCAGCAAGCCTGGCATCAGGTGGGGGTGGAATAATGAAACCGCTGCCGACGCTCAATCAGGATACGGTCATTGAGCTGGCGCGCGAGGGAGGCTTCGCCTACATTCCCAAACTGGCGGGCCAGCGCCGCATCGCGCTGGCCGACATCACGCCGGAGCAGCGGCAGCGCCTGAATCAGTTGCTGAACCAGACGCTGCCCTATGCGCAGGAAGAAGGCCAGCCCACCTCCCCCGGCTGCGGCGACCAGCGCTACTACCGCGTGCAAATTAACTACACCAGCCCCACCCTAAGCACTGAGATTGTGCTGTTAATCCCGGAAAGCAGCGCGCCGCAGGCGCTGGTGGATCTGTGGAAAACCGGCCAGGTGGATGAGTGAGGGCTTACAGCGGCTGATAGCTGAAATTCACCCGTTTTTTGGAGATCAGCCCGTGCCCGTTCTGGCACAGGTAATCCACCGCCCCGCAGGCTTTCAATTCTTGCAGCGGCTGCCCGCACTCCGGGCAGCTCGCCAGCTGCCGATAATCGCTCTGGCAGGCTTCACAATGGTAGTGACCCGCTACCCACTTCATGGTCTGACGGCAGTGCGGACAGTGCGCTTCCATAACGACTCCAGGTTAAATCGCGCCCCATGAGCGCAAGAAATAGATCCCCAACGCGGTGGTGAAGAACGAACCGACGGTGGTGATGGCGATAATGTTGGCCGCCAGCGTGGCGTTGCCGCCCATGGCGCGCGTCATCACATAGCTGCCCGAAGCGGTCGGCGTGGCGGAAAACAGGAAGATAATGCCCAGCGCCGCCCCCTGAAACCCGCACAGCCAGCCGGCCAGCGTCATCAGGCACGGCACCAGAAACAGCTTGGCCGCCGACGACAGCGCCGCCACGTTGGACGAGCGGAACATGGCGCGAAAATCCAGGCTGGCGCCGGTGCACAGCAGCGCCAGCGGCAGCGACAGCGCGGAGATATAGCTGCCGGTCTGGCGGATCACGGTCGGGATGCCCAGCCCGGTTTGCGCATACAGCAGCCCGCACACCAGGCCAATGATCAGCGGGTTGGTAACGATGCTGCGCAGCAAAGACAGGTGGCTGATTTTCTTGCCCTGCCCGCCCTGCAGGCTGCGCGTGAGGGTGATGACCGACAGCACGTTGAACAGGATCACCGTCACCGTCAGATACAGCGAGGCGAGCGCAATGCCTTCGCTGCCATAGGCGGTCATGGCGTAGGCCAGGCCGACGATGGCGGTATTGGCGCGGAAACCGCCCTGTACGAACACCCCGCGCTCACGCGGTTCTTTCACCAGCCACTTGGCGGCCAGCTCCAAGAGCAGGAAGGTCGCCAGCGTGCCGACCGCGCCGAACAGCACCAGCGGCAGGTTGCCGAGCAGCTGCGGGTGGTTGGTGGCGATGCTGAAAAACAGCAGGCACGGCAGCGCCAGATTGAACACCAGGCGGGTCGCGCCGTCGACAAAGCGGTCATCCATCAGGCGCCAATGGCGCAGCAGGATCCCCAGCAGCATCATCAACAGATTCGGCACGGTGACGTTGAACGCAAAACTCCAGGTTTCCCAGGACATGGTGTTCCTTCAGGCAGGCGAGGTAATCTTCAGATAATAAAACGATTTCGGGCCAATAAAAAAGGGGCGCGGCATCACTGCCGCGCCCCACATGAGCGATTACTTGCTCTTTTTCAGGTGGCTCATCAGGCGCTTGCGCTTACGCATCTGGGTCGGCGTCAGCAGGTTGCGTTTGCCGGCGAACGGGTTGTCCCCCTCTTTGAACTGGATGCGGATCGGCGTCCCCATCACGTTCAGCGAGCGGCGGAAGTAGTTCATCAGATAGCGTTTGTACGAATCGGCCAGATCGCTGACCTGGTTGCCGTGGATCACCACGATCGGCGGGTTGTAACCGCCGGCGTGGGCATATTTCAGCTTCACGCGGCGGCCGCGCACCAACGGCGGCTGGTGATCGTCAACCGCCATCTGCATGATTTTGGTCAGCATCGAGGTATTTACGCGGCGGGTTGCGCACTCGTAGGCTTCCTGCACCGATTCGAACAGGTTGCCGACGCCGCTGCCGTGCAGCGCGGAAATGAAGTGCACGCGCGCGAAGTCGACGAAGCCCAGACGCAGGTCGAGCATCTCTTTCACGTGCTCGCGATCTTCTTCGCTCATGCCGTCCCACTTGTTGACCGCAATCACCAGTGAGCGCCCACTATTGAGGATAAAGCCGAGCAGCGAGAGATCTTGATCGGAGATGCCTTCACGCGCGTCGATCACCAGCAGCACGACGTTGGCGTCTTCAATCGCCTGCAGGGTTTTGATCACCGAGAACTTCTCGACGGTTTCGGTCACCTTGCCGCGTTTACGCACCCCGGCGGTGTCGATCAGCACATATTCGCGTTCGTCGCGCACCATCGGAATGTAGATGCTGTCGCGAGTGGTGCCCGGCATGTCATACACCACCACGCGCTCCTCGCCGAGGATGCGGTTAGTGAGCGTAGACTTACCAACGTTCGGACGACCGACGATCGCCAGTTTGATCGGCAGATCCTGCGGGTTGAACTCTTCTTCCGGCTCTTCGTCTTCTTCGCCTTCCAGCGTTTCGCCGTTTTGCTCGGCCCAGTAAGCGGCGTTGGCCTCTTCCTCGGTCAGCTCGACGTCTTCCGGTTTTTCCGGCACGAACGGCACCAGCACGTGTTCGATCAGCTGGGTCACGCCACGGCCGTGGGAAGCGGCGATAGCGAACACTTCACCCAGGCCGAGCGAGTAGAAATCGGCGGTGGCGGTATCCGGATCCAGGCCGTCGGTCTTGTTGGCCACCAGGAAGGTCGCCTTCTGGCGGCTGCGCAGGTGCTGAGCGATGCCCTGATCCGCCGGCATCAGGCCGGCGCGGGCGTCGACCATGAACAGCACGATGTCCGCCTCTTCGATCGCCAGCAGCGACTGACCGGCCATGCGCGTTTCGACGCCGTCTTCGGTGCCGTCGATACCGCCGGTATCGACGATGATGAATTCATTGCCTTCGATTTCAGCACGACCATACTTGCGGTCACGCGTCAGCCCCGGGAAATCCGCCACCAGCGCATCGCGCGTATGGGTTAAACGGTTGAACAAGGTGGATTTACCCACATTCGGGCGCCCGACCAGCGCGACGACAGGTATCATTGTTGAAGCCTCATTACTTAATAATCAATGCGTTACTGCACTGTGGATAGACACCAGCGGTGCAGCTTATAAAAATACGAAACGGCCCCTGAACATTCAGGAGCCGTTTTCAAGCCTTGCGACGAGCGGCGTTAGCGGGTGAAAGCGTAAACTTTCCCGCCGCGAGCCTGGATGACCAGCTTGTCGCCGGCCACCATCGGCGCAGACAGGAAGCCGGAGCTGTCCACTTCCTGCTGGGCGACAAAACGGCCATCGGTGGTGTTGATCCAGTGCAGATAGCCTTCGGCGTCACCGGTCACCAGATAACCATTATACATCACCGGCGGCGTCAGGTTGCGGTGCAGCAGATCGCTCTGCGTCCACACGGTCACGCCGCCTTCAGTGCTGAGCGCGACGACGCGATCGTTTTGGTCGATCAGGTAGATGCGGCCCGCGTCGACGATGAAATCGTTCACCGAACCCAGCTCGCGTTTCCAGATGATCTGGCCGGAACGCAGATCCAGCGCCGTCAGGTTGCCGTTGTAGCCCAGCGCGTAGACCACGCCATCAACGATCACCGGCGTGGTGTCCACGTCGTTCAGGCGATCGATTTCGGTCGCGCCGCTCGGCTGAGAAATGCGCTGTTGCCAGATCAGTTGACCCTGCTGCATCAGCACGGCGCTGACGCGGCCGTTGTCACCGCCGACGATGGCGGCGCCAAAGGCGACGGCCGGCGCGGATTCACCGCGCAGCGACAGCGAAGGCATGTCCAGGTTAACCGTCCATTTTACCGCGCCGTCGGCCTCGTTCAACGCCTGCAGCATACCGTTGGAGGTGTGCACCAACACCATGCCGTCGCTGACAACCGGACGGGAGATCGCTTCGCCGGCCACTTTGGTCTGCCAGGCGATGGCGCCGTCGGCGGTGTTCAATGCGTAAACCACCGCTTTTTCGCTGCCGACGTAAACCTTGTCACCCGCGACCGTCAGGCCGCCCGACAGCAGCGCAGACAGGTTGCTGGAGAAGAAACCGGTCTTCTCGGAGAGATTGACCTTCCACTTCTCGTTGCCGCTGTCGGCGTCCATCGCTTTCACGATGCCGAAGCGATCGGCGGCGTAAATGGTGCTGTCCTGATAGGCCGGACGCAGGTGGGAGTAATACTCACCGATACCGTCGCCCACCGAGGTGCTCCACGCCTTGTTCGGCGTAAACTGATTTTCAACTTTCGGCAACGGCGACATGGTAACCACGTCTTCTTCGCTGTTAAACAGCGAGCAACCACTCAGCAAGGCAGCGGAAACCAGTCCGACCAAGAGTGTTTTACGCAATTGCATGGGAATTCCCCTTAGCTGGACAAGTTATTCAATTTCATGCGCAGCAGAACCTGCAGCGCCTGAGAAGCGTTGGACTCAATGCCTTTGCTGTAAGCTTCGCGTGCGCCCTTGGCGTCGCCCTTGGCCAGCAGCACATCGCCGCGCACATCCTGCATCATCGCCGCCCAGCCTTCGCCTTTCACGCCATCTAGCGTTTTCAGCGCTTCATCCAGCTTTTTCTCCTGCAGCTGGACGCGCGCCAGACGCAGATCGATCATCGCCAACAGGTTGTCGTCTTTGGTCTGGCCCTGCGCCAGCGCCAGTTGTTGTTCCGCCTTGGCGAAATCATTCTGTTCGACAAAGTGCTTGGCCAACTGCAGCGCGGCCAATACGCCGTAGCTGTTGCCATTAGCCTGGACAAATTTCTCCGCGGCAGCCACGTCATCCGGCTTGCCGGCCGCCAGACGATCGCTGGCTTCCTGATAGGATTGCGACGCAGCCATCATGTTGGAGTTTTCATGGCTCTGCCAGTAACGCCAGCCAACCAGGGCACCAATTCCGAGCACCACGCCCACCGCCAGCGCTTTGCCGTTCTCGGCAAAGAACCGACGCAGTGCGTCGACTTGTTCGTTTTCAGTGGTATAGACTTCCACGGTGTCCTTCTCCTTAACCTAACATCAAAGCCAGACGCGCAGCGACTTCGCCTTGCGCCAGCGTTTCTTGTTCACCACTGCGCAGGTCTTTCACCACCACCTGCTGCGCCGCCACTTCGCTCTCACCCAGGATCAGCGCGATGCGCGCGCCCCATTTGTCCGCACGGGTAATCTGCTTCTTGAAGTTGCCGCCGCCGTAATTAGTCATCAGCTTCAGCTGCGGCGCCGCGTCGCGCACCTGTTCAGCCAGCTGCATCGCCGCGCTCTGGGTGCCCGCGCCGGAAGAGATGACGTACACGTCGATAGCCGACGGCGCCTTGAATTCCGGGTTAACCGCCTGCACCAGCAACACCAGGCGCTCGAGGCCCATGGCGAAACCGACTGCCGGGGTAGCACGGCCGCCCAATTGCTCGACCAGGCCGTCGTAACGGCCGCCCGCGCAGACGGTGCCCTGCGCGCCCAGGCTGGTGGTCACCCACTCAAACACGGTGCGGTTGTAGTAATCCAAACCGCGCACCAGGCGCTCGTTAACGGTATATGGGATACCTGCCTGCGCCAAAAGTTCACACAGACCGGCGAAGTGAGCACGGGATTCTTCGTCCAGGTACTCGGACAGGCGCGGCGCGTCGTTCAACAGCGCCTGCACCTCAGGATTTTTGGAATCCAGCACGCGCAGCGGGTTGCTGTACATGCGGCGTTTGCAGTCTTCGTCCAGCACCTCGACGTGCTGCTCCAGGAACGCCACCAGCGCGTCGCGGTAGTTGGCGCGCGCCTCCAGAGAACCGATGGAGTTCAGCTCCAGCTTGACGTGCTCGGCGATGCCCAGCGCTTTCCACCAGCGGGCCGTCAGCAGGATCAGCTCGGCGTCGATGTCCGGGCCTTGCAGGCCGAACACTTCCGCGCCCAGCTGATGGAACTGACGGTAGCGGCCCTTCTGCGGGCGCTCGTAGCGGAACATCGGGCCGATGTACCACAGACGCTGTTCCTGATTGTACAGCAGACCATGTTCGATGCCGGCGCGCACGCAGCCAGCCGTCCCTTCCGGACGCAGCGTCAGGCTTTCGCCGTTGCGGTCTTCGAAGGTATACATCTCTTTTTCCACGACGTCGGTCACTTCGCCGATCGCGCGTTTGAATAACGGGGTCTGCTCTACAATCGGCAACCGGATTTCGCTGTAACCGTAGCTGCCCAGCACCTGCTTGAGGGTGCCTTCAATACGCTGCCATAATGCCGTTTCTTCCGGCAGGTAGTCGTTCATGCCGCGAATGGCTTGAATGTTCTTTGCCACGTGAGTTCTCTGTCCGTTGTCTGTAAAAATGAACCCGATTATAGGGACTTTGCCGCCCGGTATTCAACGCGGATGCGGTTTTCTGCCCTTCAGGTTCATAAACAAGCGGGCCAACAGGCCCGCCGTGTAGCGATAACGCTTATTTTTCCAGCAGGTTGACCGTGATGCGGTTGCTTTCGTCCATCATCGCGGCCTTGGCGCGAATTTTCGCTTCCAGCTGGTCGATCATCTGTTCGTTGTCGAAACGCTCTTTCTGGCGCACGCCGTCTTCATAGAAGCCGCTCTTCTTGTGGCCGCCGGTCACGCCCATGGTGGACACCAGCGCTTCGCCCGGGCCGTTCACCACGCAGCCGATGATCGAAACGTCCATCGGCGTGATGATGTCTTCCAGGCGCTGCTCCAGCGCGTTCACCGTGCCGATCACGTCGAACTCCTGACGCGAACAGGTCGGGCAGGCGATGAAGTTGATGCCGCGCGCGCGGATGCGCAGCGACTTCAGGATATCGAAACCGACCTTCACTTCTTCGACCGGATCCGCCGCCAGCGAGATGCGCAGGGTGTCGCCGATGCCTTCAGACAGCAGCATGCCCAGGCCGATGGCCGATTTGACCGACCCGCTGCGTGCGCCGCCGGCTTCGGTGATGCCCAGATGCAGCGGCTGATCGATGCGCGAGGCCAGCAGGCGGTAAGATTGCACCGCCAGGAACACGTCCGACGCCTTGACGCTGACCTTGAACTGGTCGAAGTTGAGGCGATCGAGGATGTCCACGTGGCGCATGGCAGATTCCAGCAGCGCTTCCGGCGTCGGTTCGCCGTACTTTTCCTGCAGATCTTTCTCCAGCGAGCCGCCGTTGACGCCGATGCGAATCGGGATGTTCTTGTCGCGGGCGCAGTCCACCACCGAGCGAATGCGCGATTCGTTACCGATGTTGCCCGGGTTGATGCGCAGGCAGTCTACGCCGTATTCGGCAACCTGCAGCGCGATGCGATAATCGAAATGGATATCGGCGACCAGCGGCACGTTGACCTGCTGCTTGATCAGCTTGAACGCCTCGGCGGCGTCCATGGTAGGAACCGAAACGCGGACGATGTCGACGCCCACGCGCTCCAGCGCTTTGATCTGATTAACCGTTGCTTCAACATCGGTGGTACGGGTGTTGGTCATCGACTGCACGGCAATCGGCGCGCCATCACCAATAGGCACCTTGCCGACGTAAATGCGTGTAGATTTTCGACGGTTGATGGGCGCTTGGTTATGCATTACTTACTCTCCATTGCTGCTCTGACATCACGACCGGGGCCGCGCGATTACTGCGCGGCGACGGTCAGGCGAGCAACACGGTTTGACTTAACGAACCGGCTTAAATCAACCGGTTTACCCTGATACTGGATCTGTACTGCCGCCGGCGCGCCGATGGTCAACTTATACGGCGCAGTGCCGGCCAGGTTCAGCTTGCCGCCCTTCTTCTGGGTGCCGCTGAACAGCGTTTTACCGCTCGCGTCGCTCACCTGTAGCCAGCAGTCGGCGGAGAAGTCCATTACCAGCGCGTTCGGATCGGCCGCCGGCGCAGCCACGCCCGCATCGGCGGTCGGCAGCGGCGCTTGTGCCGCCGGGGTGGTTTCCGGCAGGGTAGTCTGGCTTGGCGACACCACGGCAGGCTGCTGCTGAGCCGTGCCCGGCACCTGAGCGGTAGCCGCCGGTGCCTGAGCCGCTGCGCCGGCATCGGCCGGCGCAGCGCTGTTGTCGGTCAACGGCACGTTGGTGCCGGCGTCGGCGTTGCCGTCGGTCAGCGGCACGGACTGCCCTTCGTTATTCTGTGAAAGCTGCGCGGAGGACTGATCGGCCATGGTGGCGATCTCTTCCTGCTGGGCCTTGTGGTTTTGCCACCACCAGGCGCCGGTCAGGCCGATCACCACGAACACGATAAGCCAGGTGAAGCTCATCAGCCAGCCGTCGCGTTTCTTGCGGCGCTTGCCCAGCGAGAAGCTTTGCATCGGCGCCACTTTCGCCATCTTCAACGGCGCCTGCTTGGACAGCATCGGCAGCAGTTCGTCTTCCGGCAAATGCACCAGCTTGGCGTAGGAACGGATGTAACCGCGCACGAAGGTGGACGCGAGGTCAGCAGACACGCTGTCTTCCTCGATATCGCGCACGGTGGACATTTTGAGACACAGGCGTTCTGCAACGGTCTGTTGGCTCAGCCCGAGTTGCTCACGGGCCTGACGCAGGCGCTGGCCCGTCGTCATGGATACGGTTTTATCTTGGGAGGCTTCAGTATTCATTAGCTAAGAACTGCTGGTACTGTTTGGATTGTGGAAAACTTCGCGCTAGCTGCTTGCCATAGCGTTGAACGCTATCCTGACGGCCGGCTAACGCGGCGAAACGAATCTGTAACCATAAGCTGCTGGCGCTGGCCGGCAGAACATGCTGATAAACATCCAATAAAAGTTGCGACTGGGCGCGCTTCCCTTCTCCAAATTGCTTTTCGGCCTCCGCCAACAGCGGAGTGCCTTTGTCCGGATCGACCTTCAGCGCGCGGCTCAACAGCGTGCGCGCCTCATCGTTTTGTCCGGCCTTGAGAAAACAGTAACCTGCGTTTTCCAGGCTGTCGGCGACCTGGCCATAATCGGGCGCCAGCGCCGCAGCGCTAAACTGCTGTTGCGCCGGTACATACTGCCCTAAACCGCAAAGAAACGCACCGTAATTATTCAATACGGTGCCATTGCCTGGCGCAAGTTTGAGCGCTTGCCGATAACGCTGTTCGGCCGCGGCATTTTCACCGATCCGCTGCGCGTAGAGCGCCATGCCCAACTGCGTGCGGTAATCCTGCGGGGCCGCGTCCAGCGCCTTTTCCAGGTTCTGGCGCGCGGCGTCCATGTCGCCTTGCTGCAGGTACTCCAGGCCCAGTTGCAACCGCGTCTGGTCCGCCTCAGAGACTTGTGCTTCCTTTTCCGGCGCTGAACCGGAACACCCGGCCAACAACCCGGCCGCCAGCCACACACCCCACAGTTTCAGCTTCATGCCCGCATTCATTTCCTTATCGGCCGTCAGCTAACGCCCGCCAGCGACACGCTTGCGCATAACAGGCTGTTAGATAACAAAAAATGGTGCTATAGGATTCAGACCGCCCGTACGTTGATAGGTTCCCCGGCCATTTTCTTCTTCAGGGTACGCTTGGTACGGTCGATCACTTCACCCGCCAGTTGCCCGCAGGCGGCGTCGATATCGTCACCACGGGTTTTACGAACAATAGTCGTAAAGCCGTATTCCATCAACACCTTGGAGAAACGATCCACCCGGCTGTTGGAGCTGCGGCCGTAGGGGGCGCCCGGGAACGGGTTCCATGGGATCAGGTTGATCTTGCACGGCGTGTCTTTCAGCACTTCCGCCAGCTGATGCGCATCGTCGGTGCTGTCGTTGATATGATCCAGCATCACGTACTCGACGGTCACGCGGCCCTGATTGGCGTTGGATTTTTCCAGATAGCGACGCACCGCGGACAGGAAGGTCTCGATGTTGTACTTGCGGTTGATCGGCACGATCTCATCGCGGATGGTGTCGTTCGGCGCATGCAGCGAGATCGCCAGCGCCACGTCGATCATGTCGCCCAGCTTGTCCAGCGCCGGCACCACGCCGGAGGTAGACAGGGTCACGCGGCGTTTGGACAGGCCAAAGCCGAAGTCGTCCAGCATGATTTCCATCGCCGGCACCACGTTGTTCAGGTTGAGCAGCGGCTCGCCCATGCCCATCATCACCACGTTGGTGATCGGGCGTTGGCCGGTCACCTTCAGCGCGCCGATGATCTTCGCCGCGCGCCACACCTGGCCGATGATTTCCGACACGCGCAGGTTGCGGTTGAAGCCCTGCTGCGCCGTCGAACAGAATTTACACTCCAGCGCGCAGCCTACCTGCGAGGAGACGCACAGCGTCGCGCGGTCGGCTTCCGGGATGTACACGGTTTCGACCTGCTGATCGCCGACTTTAATCGCCCACTTGATGGTGCCGTCGGCCGAACGCTGTTCTTCCGCCACTTCCGGCGCGCGGATCTCCGCCACGCGCTGCAGCTTGCCGCGCAGGACTTTGTTGATGTCGGTCATCTGCTCGAAATCGTCGCAGCAGTAGTGGTAAATCCACTTCATCACCTGATCGGCGCGGAACGGTTTCTCGCCCATTTCGGCGAAGAACTCGCGCATTTGCTGGCGGTTCAGGTCCAGCAGGTTGATTTTGGCCGCAGCCGGTTGCTCCACGTTAACGGAGGGGGTAGTCAGCGAATTATTTTCAGACACGGTGTGCTCGGACGTGATGGGTTCTAACATAATGATCTCTGGCCTCGTTATTACACGTTATGGCGCTAAAGAATGGACAGTAAGTTGTGCATTTCAGCCCGCATGATTCGGGTGGCGGCACTAAAAACACGCCCCTGACAAGTCGTCTTATCAGGGGCGCGGCATTGTACAAATTTTAGTAGCGGGTGGCTACGGCTGAAAGGCATTCAGGGCATTTTTATTGTTTCAGCCGGTGAATGCCTGGTTATCAGCCAAGAAACGGCACGATTAACGTGCGCAGATTTCGCTTTCGTTGAAGAAGTAAGCGATTTCGCGCTGTGCAGATTCAACGGAGTCGGAACCGTGCACGGCGTTAGCGGTGAAGCTGTCCGCGTAGTCGGCACGCAGGGTACCGGCCAGCGCGTTGTCCGGGTTGGTTGCGCCCATGATGTCGCGGTTGCGCTGCACGGCGTTTTCAGATTCCAGAACCTGCACCATGATTGGGCCGGAGGTCATGAACTCAACCAGACCGTCGAAGAATGGGCGGCCTTTGTGCTCAGCGTAGAAGCCTTCAGCTTGCTCGCGAGTCAGACGCAGCATTTTAGCGGCGATGATTTTGAAACCGGCGCGCTCGAAACGCGCATAGATAGCGCCGATGTCGTTGTTGGCTACAGCGTTTGGTTTAACGATGGAAAAGGTACGTTCTACGGTCATGATGGCCTCTGTATGACTTCCAAAACAGGCCGGTCTGCAATGTTGCCGGCCTTCTCAAGTGGCGCAGATTATATGTGCGCCGTTAACGCTTGCCTACGGGAAAATCAACATTTCATTAAAAAAATATGATCTTCATGGGCCATTTTCGACAACGTGGTGGCGCTACTGGGTCTTGTCGGTAGACGGGATCAAATTGCGCAGCCAGCTGCCCCAGCGGCGCTGATAAAACGGCTGCGTATGGGAGATCAGATAGTGGCTGATGCCGCGCTCTTTCTCCGACACCAGGCAGAAATCCACCGGTTCGTCGTTCGGCGCCGTTTCGCTGGCGACGCTGCCGGCCTCGTTGATCAACGCCTCGATCTCCGCCGACTCGGCGTCCACTTCCAGCCCGATCAGCAAATTCGGCTTCTCGTCCGCCGCCTGGTCGTGCATCAGCGCCAGAAACGCGCGGCGCACCGGCTTGCGCTGGCTGAACAGCGTGGTCAACGCGTCCACCATCGCCGACGGGTACTCTTCGGGCTGCCCCAGCAGGATTTGGGTCTCTTTGTCGACGTAATGCTCCACCGGTTTGACGACGCCGCCGGTCGCCAGCAGCATCGCCACCTCTTCCGGGTAGAACTCCTTGCCGTACTCCGCCTTCGGGTTGAGGAACAGATCCGCGCCCTGGGTGATTTCGAACAACACCCGCGCCGGCATAGCGATAAACGGCTGTTCGTCCTCAACGGCCTTCTGCAATGCCTCCAGCGAGGTGAAGAACGGAATGATGCTGCCGCCGTCCTGCTTCTCCCAATGCTGGATATTGACCGGCGTATCCGCGTTCAGCGCGATGTCGCCGTCCTGCTGCACCTGCTCGCTGTCGCCGAGGATCAGCACCGTGGCGTCGAGCAATTCACGGAAGAACGCCGGGCGGTGGGCCGGCTCCGTCACCGCCAGCTTCAGCAGGCGTTCAAGTTCGTTCTCGCTCGGGGCGGCATCGTGATGATGGGCACTCATGGCAAACTCCAGGGATCAAATAACGAGGCCCAGCATGCTGGGCCCCGAAGATAATGCGCATTCTAGCGCCCGACGCGGCGGGCGTTCAATTATTTGGCTTTGCTCAGCAGCAGATTGGCCAGGGTACGCACGCCCAAACCGGTCGCGCCGGCCGACCACTGCTCCACCGCGCCTTTGCGGTAGGTGGCGGAACAGTCGATGTGCAGCCAGCCTTGCTGGTAATTCTTGACGAAGTGCGACAGGAAGGCCGCCGCGGTGCTGGCGCCGGCGGTGTAGGCCGGGCCGGCCACGTTGTTCAGCTCGGCGAAGTTGGACGGCAGCTGGCTGCGGTGGAACTCGGCCAGCGGCAGACGCCAGAACGGCTCTTGCTCGGCGGCGGCGCTGCTCAGCAGCTCCTGCGCCAGCGCGTCGTCGAAGCTGAACAGCGCATGGTAATCGTTGCCGACCGCAGTTTTGGCCGCGCCGGTCAGGGTGGCGCAGTCGATAATCAGCTGCGGGTTCTGCTCAGAAGCGTCGATCAGGCCGTCGGCCAACACCAGGCGCCCTTCCGCATCGGTGTTCATCACCTCAACGGTTTTGCCGTTGCGGTAGCGAATGATGTCGCCCAGTTTGAAGGCGTTGCCGCTGACCATGTTGTCGGCGCAGCACAGGTACAGCTTCACGCGCTGCTTCAGGCCGCGCGCCGCCGCCAGCGCCAGGGCGCCGGTGATGGTGGCCGCGCCGCCCATATCAGCCTTCATCGAGTCCATAAAGGCGCTCTGCTTCAGGCTATAACCGCCGGTATCGAAGGTGATGCCCTTGCCGACCAGGCAGGCAAACACCGGCGCGTCCGGGTTACCGGTCGGGTTGAAGTCGAGCGCCAGCAGTACCGGTGGGCGCTCGGAGCCGCGGCCGACGGTGTGGATGCCGGCATAGTTCTGCTCGCGCAGATCTTCACCCTTGGTGATGCGGTAGCTGACGGCATCACAGCCGACGTCGCACATCAGATCGACGGCGCGGGTCGCCAGCTGCTCCGGCCCCAGCTCTTCCGCCGGCATATTGATGGTGTCGCGCACCCAGTCTACGATCTTCAGGCGCTTATCCAGCTCCTGACGCGCGGCTTCCGGCAGCTCGGCCCATTCGACGTTGCGCTGCCCTTTCGGCCCGCGGTAGCCCTGCCAAAACGCCCAGCTGTTTTCCAAGTCCCAACCGTCGCCGGCCAGCTTGACGTTTTTGATGCCCTGACCGTCAATTTTGCGGCCCGCGCGCTGGATCGCGCCCAGCTTGTCGGCGCCGGTCAGGTGGATGGTCATCCCTTCGCCGTTGGTGCTGAGCAGCGCTTTTTCGCCCCAACGGGCATCGGCAGGTTGTTGCGACAGCGTGACCTGCATGAATTCTGTTGTCATAGCCTTCTTACTCCGGATGTTCCCTTTATTATTTCATTAGGGCTTTATTGCATACCCTATGGATTTCAAATTGCAGCTAGGCGCCCAGCGATCTCATCCCCAGGAGCTTACTCAGGTAAGTGACTGGGGTGTGATCGTGCAGGTAACAACGCTGCGGTTTGAAAGACGACGGGTATGTCGGATACAAAATAAACGGGCCGCCCATGGCAGCCCGTTACGCTATTTACTCCGCTTCATCTAACCAGACCAGCAGGATCGCTTCCAGTATTTTTTCGTTGGAAGCCTGCGGATCGTCGTCGAACTCTTCCAGATCGCAGATCCACTGATGCATGTCGGTAAAACGCACGGTTTTCGGATCGGTGTCCGGGTATTGGTCGTACAGGGCTTCGCCGATTTCTCGGCTGTCGGTCCACTTCAGTCCCATTATGATCTCCGGGTTGGCGCTGCGGCTAACAATTAATGCTCACGCGCGTGGTTGACGGTGTAGCGCGGCATTTCGACCACCAGATCTTCGTCGGCGACCAGCGCCTGGCAGCTCAGACGGCTTTCCGGCTCCAGCCCCCACGCTTTGTCCAGCATGTCGTCTTCCAGCTCGCTGCTCTCTTCCAGCGAATCGAAGCCTTCACGCACGATGCAGTGGCAGGTGGTGCAGGCGCAGGATTTCTCGCAGGCGTGCTCGATTTCAATGCCGTTGCGCAGCGCAACGTTGAGGATCGACTCCCCTTTTTCGGCTTCCAGAACCGCCCCTTCCGGGCAAAGATCTTGATGGGGCAGGAAAACAATTTTAGGCATGGTTAAACCTCATCCACAGAATGGCCAGCCAGCGCGCGGCGAATGGAAGCGTCCATGCGGCGCGCGGCAAAATCTTGCGTTTGTGCATCTAATGTTTTGATGGCGTCTTCGATAGCGGCGGGATCTTCCCCCTGCACCGCCTGCTGCAACGCCTGGGTCGCGGCGGCGATCGCCTGGCTTTCCGTCTCGCTCAGCAGCGCGGCGTCGGTGGCCAGCGCGCCCTGCAGGCTTTCCAGCACCCGCGCGGCTTCCACGCGTTGCTCCGCCAGCTTGCGCGCGCCCACGTCGCTTTGCGCGTTGGCCATCGAATCCTTGATCATGCCGGCGATTTCGCTGTCCGACAGGCCGTACGACGGCTTGACCTGGATCGACGCTTCAACGCCGGTGGATTTCTCCATTGCGGTGACGCTCAGCAGACCGTCGGCATCCACCTGGAAGGTAACGCGAATGTGCGCCCCCCCGGCAGGCAGCGGCGGCAGGCCGCGCAGCGTGAAGCGCGCCAGCGAACGGCAATCCTGCACCAGCTCACGCTCGCCCTGCAGCACGTGGATCATCATCGCGCTCTGGCCGTCTTTGAAGGTGGTGAACTCCTGCGCGCGCGCCACCGGAATGGTGGTGTTGCGCGGGATCACTTTCTCCACCAGGCCGCCCATGGTTTCGAGGCCCAGCGACAGCGGGATCACGTCCAGCAGCAGCATGTCGCTGTCCGGCTTGTTGCCCACCAGGATGTCGGCCTGGATCGCGGCGCCGATGGCGACCACTTTATCCGGATCGATCGACGTCAGCGGCGTGCGGCCGAAGAAGACCCCCACCTGCTCACGCACCAGCGGCACGCGGGTGGAACCGCCGACCATCACCGCTTCCAGCACCTCGTCGGCGGCGACGCCGGCGTCTTTCAGCGCGCGGCGGCAAGCCATCAACGTACGTTTCACCAGCGGAGCGATCAATGCTTCGAACTGGGCGCGGGTCACCTCGCCCTGCCAGCCGGCTACCTCAACGCGCACGCTGTCGGCATCGCTCAACGCGATTTTGGCGGCGATAGCGGCATCCAGCAGCTGGCGCTGCACGCCGTGGTCGCTGCGATCGGCCACGCCGGCCTGCTCGCGCAGCCAGTCGGCCAGCAGGTGATCGAAGTCGTCGCCGCCCAGCGCGGAATCGCCGCCGGTGGCCAGCACTTCGAACACGCCGCGGCTGAGGCGCAGAATGGAGATATCAAAGGTGCCGCCGCCCAGATCGTAAACCGCGATCACCCCTTCCTGGCCGGAATCCAGCCCGTAGGCGATCGCCGCCGCGGTCGGTTCATTCAGCAGGCGCAGGACGTGCAGGCCGGCCAGACGCGCCGCGTCTTTGGTGCCCTGGCGCTGCGCGTCGTCGAAGTAGGCGGGAACGGTGATCACCACGCCATCCAGCTCGCCTTCCAGCGCCGCTTGCGCGCGCGCGGACAGGGCCCGCAGGATATCGGCGGAGACGCCGACCGGGTTAACCGGGCCGGCGGCGGTGACGATCAGCGGCAGGCCGTTGTTGCTGGCCTGGAATTGATAAGGCAAGTTCGGGTAACGTTGCTGCACGTCCGCCAACGAGCGGCCCATCATGCGTTTGATGGAGCTGACGGTATTGGCCGGATCCTGCGCCGCCTGTTGGCGCGCCTCCCAGCCGACGCGCTGCGCGTCCGCCTGATAATGCACCACCGAAGGCAGCAAATGGCGGCCCTGTTCGTCGGCCAGCGTTTCCGCTTGCCCGCTGCGCACCGTGGCGACCAGCGAGTTGGTGGTGCCTAAGTCGATGCCGGCGGCCAGACGTCGCTGGTGCGGCGCGGCGCTGAGGCCAGGCTCACTAATTTGTAATAAGGCCATGTTGAAGCTTCCACAATCAGAATCAGAAGGTGTTACTCAAAACCCAGCAGTTTTTCTTCGAGTTGTTCAACCTGTTGCTGGAGTTTGTCCAAAAAGCGCAGCTTGCGCACGGTGTCGGCGGCATCCGCCCACTGTTCACTGTCCAACTGCTGCAGCATCAGCGCGCTGCGCTGCTTGATGGAGACGGCCAGCCGCGCGCCGAAATCGGCCAGCAGGCTTTCCGCCTCCGGCTTGCGCTCAATGGCGTCGAGCTCTTCGCGCAGTTCCAGCTGTTCCATCAGGAACGCGGTGTCGCGCATCGTATGCTGTTCGTTGCCCAGATCGAAGCCGTGCAAAGATAGCATATACTCCGCGCGTTTTAACGGGTGCTTCAGCGCCTGGTAGGCTTCGTTGATGGTCGCCGCCTGCTGCAACGCCATCAGGCGTTCGCGCTCCGGCTGGTTGGCGAAACGATCGGGGTGGAATTGGCGCTGCAGATCCTGGAAGCGGGACGCAAGCAGGCTGCCGTCCACGGTGTAGCGAACTGGCAGCCCGAATAAAGTAAAGTAATCCATAGCGTGCTCTGGGCGTTAGCGGATGAAGTTCCCCCGCCGAAACGGGGGAGCACGATGGACTGTCAGACGTTGAAACTCTCGCCGCAGCCGCATTCGCTTGAGACGTTCGGGTTGTTGAACTTGAAGCCTTCGTTCAGGCCTTCCTTAACGAAATCAAGCTCGGTGCCGTCAAGGTAGACCAGGCTCTTGCCGTCGATGATCACCTTGATGCCTTTGTCTTCAAACACGATGTCGTCATCGTTGGCTTCGTCAACAAATTCCAGCACGTACGCCATCCCGGAGCAGCCGGAAGTTCGCACTCCCAGACGCAGGCCGAGACCTTTGCCGCGGTTCGTCAAAAACGCCTGAACACGCTGCGCAGCGCTGTCGCTCATGGTAATAGACATCACAACCTCACACTTCACATCAAAGCCCGGCGCAGCCGGGCCGACTCAGACAAATTACTTGGCGCTATGCTTGCTCTTATAGTCGGCAATCGCTGCTTTGATGGCGTCTTCAGCCAGGATCGAGCAGTGAATTTTGACCGGCGGCAATTCCAGCTCTTCGGCGATCTGGGTGTTTTTGATCGCTTCAGCCTGATCGAGCGACTTGCCTTTCATCCATTCGGTCACCAGCGAGCTGGAGGCGATGGCGGAACCGCAGCCGTAAGTTTTAAAGCGCGCGTCTTCGATGATGCCTTCATCGTTAACCTTGATCTGCAGCTTCATCACGTCGCCGCAGGCCGGCGCCCCTACCATGCCGCTGCCGACGGTAGGATCTTCGTTGTCGAAAGAACCCACGTTGCGCGGGTTTTCATAATGATCGATTACTTTTTCGCTGTAAGCCATGACCTTGCTCCTGAAACCTGAGAATTAATGATGCGCCCATTCGATGCTGTTGATGTCCACGCCCTGCTTGAACATCTCCCACAGCGGGGACAGATCGCGCAGACGGCCGATGGATTTACGCACCAGTTGAATGGTGTAGTCGATCTCTTCTTCCGTGGTGAAACGCCCCAGAGAGAAACGGATCGAGCTGTGCGCCAATTCATCGCTCATGCCCAGCGCGCGCAGCACGTAGGACGGCTCGAGGCTGGCGGAGGTACAGGCTGAACCGGAAGAAACGGCCAGGTCTTTCAGCGCCATGATCAGCGACTCGCCTTCAACGTAGTTGAAGCTGACGTTCAGGATGTTCGGTGCGCCGTGCTCCAGATCGCCGTTCAGATACACTTCTTCCATATCTTTCACGCCGTTCCACAGACGATCGCGCAGGGTGCGCAGACGCGCCATCTCTTCGGTCATCTCTTCTTTGGCGATGCGGTAAGCTTCGCCCATGCCGACGATCTGGTGGACAGGCAGGGTGCCGGAACGCATGCCGCGCTCGTGACCGCCGCCGTGTACCTGCGCTTCGATGCGGATGCGCGGCTTGCGGCGCACGTACAGCGCGCCGATGCCTTTCGGGCCATAGATTTTGTGGCCGGAGAACGACATCAGGTCGACTTTCAGCTTGCTCAGATCGATAGGCAGTTTGCCCACGCTCTGGGTGGCGTCAACGTGGTAGATGATACCGCGCGCGCGGCACATTTCGCCGATCGCTTCGATATCCTGCACCACGCCGATTTCGTTATTGACGTGCATGATGGAGACCAGAATGGTGTCATCGCGCATCGCCGCTTCGAGATCCTGCAGGCTGATGATGCCGTTGCTCTGCGGCGCCAGGTAGGTCACTTCAAACCCTTCGCGCTCCAGCTGACGGCAGGTGTCCAGCACGGCTTTGTGTTCGGTTTTGCTGGTGATGATGTGCTTGCCTTTTTTCTGGTAGAAATTGGCAGCGCCTTTGATCGCCAGGTTGTCGGATTCGGTCGCCCCGGAGGTGAAGACGATTTCGCGTGGGTCGGCGCCCACCAGTTCGGCGATTTGGTTACGGGCGATGTCTACCGCCTCTTCCGCCTGCCAACCAAAACGGTGGGAACGGGAAGCCGGGTTGCCGAAAGTGCCGTCCAGGGTCAAAAACTGCATCATCTTCTCAGCAACGCGCGGGTCGACCGGCGTCGTTGCTGAGTAATCCAGATAAATCGGTAATTTCATTGCTCTTGTGCTCCGTACATCACTTCCAAAAACTAAAAAAATTTCGCCAGCTGCTTATGCGCGCAGATTAACGTTGATAGTTTCTTGCGGACGACCGTTGGCCGTGCGGCGCGTATCGTTGTTTTGACGATCCGCCACCACCAGCACTTCCTGGTTATTGACCAGTTCTGCCAGCGTAATGTTGTTCAGGAACCCGCTGATGCGCTCGCTCAGATCGCGCCACAGGGCGTGGGTCAAGCAGCGATCGCCGCCCTGACAGCCTTCTTTGCCCTGGCAACGGGTTGCATCTACCGATTCATCGACGGCAGTGATGACAGCGCCAACGGCGATCTCACCCGCGTCTTTACCCAGCAGATAACCACCGCCCGGACCACGCACGCTGGCCACCAGGCCGTTCTTGCGCAGACGGGAGAATAATTGTTCCAGATAAGAGAGCGAAATACCCTGGCGTTCGGAAATGTCCGCCAGTGGTACCGGCCCTTCCTGGGAATGCAGCGCTACGTCAAGCATAGCGGTTACGGCATAACGGCCTTTGGATGTCAGTCTCATAGCTCAATGGTTACCTGTTGGTCAAATATGGCCGAAAGTCTGACATTCCTGAGTAAAACAGTCAACTATTTAACCTAGTAATTGACTCAAGTATTAGCACGTTTTGAACTTAGCAAGAACAAAGGTATATAAAATACATGTTATAACCTTTGGATAACTAATACTATTGTCGCCCACCGTTATGCCACATCAATTAATTACCTTGATGTTTATCCTGTTTCTCGATCGACGTCAGCATGCCGCGCAGGATATTCAGCTCCTGCCCTTCCGGGCGCGCGCGGGTGAACAGCCGACGCAGGCGGCTCATCACCTGCCCCGGATGGGACGGGCGAATAAAGCCGGTGCGCTGCAGCGTCTGCTCCAGATGCTGATAGAAACGCTCGAGGTCATCCACCAGCGGATACGGCGTCTCTTCCAGCTGCGGCGCGCCCGCCTGTTGGCGATCGAGGTAAGCCACGCGCACTTCATACGCCAGTATCTGCACCGCCATCGCCAGGTTCAGCGAGCTGTAGTCCGGGTTGGCCGGAATGGCGACGTGGTAGTGGCACTTCTGCAGTTCATCGTTGGTCAACCCGACGCGTTCGCGGCCGAACACCAGCGCCACCGGCGCGTGTTCGCCCTCGTGCACCGCGCGCACGCCGCATTCACGCGGCTCCAGCATCGGCCACGGCAAGGTGCGAGAACGTGCGCTGGTGCCCACCACCAGGCTACAGCCGGCGATGGCGTCATCGAGGGTATCGACGATAGTGGCGTTGCCGATCACGTCGCTGGCACCGGCGGCCAGGGCGATGGCCTGAGAGTCGGGTTTGATCAGCGGATTAACCAGATAAAGGTTGGTTAAACCCATGGTTTTCATGGCTCTGGCGGTCGAGCCCATGTTGCCGGTATGTGAAGTCTCTACCAGAACAATGCGGATATTGTGCAGCATACAAACTCTGAGCGTGGCGGAAAATCGCAGCATCTTAACACAGCCATAGGCAATTTGCCGAACAGCTGCTATACTTCGCGCCGTTTCCTGTTCTTTAACATCCTAGTTGGAAGATACCCATGCATCCGATGCTGACTATCGCCGTGCGCGCTGCGCGCAAGGCCGGTAACCTGATTGCCAAAAACTACGAAACCCCGGACGCTGTAGAAGCGAGCCAGAAAGGGACCAATGACTTCGTCACCAACGTCGATCGCGATGCAGAGCATCTGATCATCGACGTCATCCGCAAGTCTTATCCGCAACACAGTATCGTGAGCGAAGAACGCGGTGAGCTGATCGGCGAAGATCGCGATGTGCAATGGGTGATCGATCCACTGGATGGCACTGCAAACTTCATCAAACGTTTCCCTCATTTCTCCGTTTCCATCGCCGTACGCATCAAAGGCCGTACTGAAGTGGCCGTGGTCTACGATCCGATGCGCAACGAACTGTTCACCGCCACTCGCGGCCAGGGCGCACAGCTCAACGGTTACCGCCTGCGCGGCACCAACGCCAAAGATCTGGATGGCACCATCCTGGCGACCGGCTTCCCGTTCAAGGTCAAGCAGCACGCAACGCCTTACATCAACATCGTCGGCAAACTGTTCACCCAGTGTGCAGACTTCCGCCGCACCGGTTCCGCCGCGCTGGATCTGGCCTATGTGGCCGCCGGCCGCGTAGACGGGTTCTTCGAAATCGGCCTGAAGCCGTGGGATTTCGCCGCGGGCGAACTGCTGGTGCGTGAAGCCGGCGGCCTGGTGACCGACTTCGTCGGTGGCCACAACCACTTCAGCTCCGGCAACGTGGTTGCAGGCAACCCGCGCGTAGTGAAAGCCATGCTGGCCACCATGCGTGAAGAACTGAGCGAAGCGCTGAAGCGTTAATAGCCAGAAGCGAATCGAAAAAAAGCGCTGCCGATGCAGCGCTTTTTTTATGCCCGTTAGCGGGAGAAGGGCCGGATGCCGCCGCCGAATTCCGGCTGCGCGCTGACGTACAGCAACAGCCCTGCAGCCAACAGGATCAGGCCGCCGGCTAACGCCAGCGCCCCCCAGGCCACCGCGCTCCAGGCGGCGGGGGCACGCGAACGGCTGAGGCGCACCGCCAGCCGGCGACTGTAATGCACCAGCAGCGCCAGCATCGAGATGGTCAACGAGGTGCCGAACGCCATCGCCAGCGCGGAGATCACTCCCCAGCCGAACACGCCGATCACCTTGGAGAACAGCAGCACCAAAATCGCCCCCGAACAGGGGCGCATGCCCATCGCCAGCACGATGGCGGCCTGAGTGCGCCAGTCGCTTCCCGCCTGCAGCTCGCTGTCGCTCGGCAGATGCCGGTGGCCGCAGCCGCAGTGGGCGCTGTGCACATGATCCGCCGCCAGCGGCGTCAGGCTGTTGATGCGCAGCGCCGGCGCCGGGCGCATCGCCTTGATCGCCGCAAACAGGCGTTTCAGCGCGCGCCAACTCAGCAGCACGCCAAGCAGCATCACCAGAATAAAGCTGCCCTTCTCCAGCCAGAAGCTGCTTTGGTGCAGCTGGCGCGAAGAGAGCTGCAATACCACCAGCATCAGCGTGACCAGCGCGATCGCTACCCCACCCTGCACCAGCGAGGCGGCGAAGGTCAGCTTCAGGCTGCTTTTCAGCCGCGCCGGATGGGTAGCCAGGTAGGTGGCGATCACCACTTTGCCGTGGCCGGGGCCGAGCGCATGCAAGACGCCATAGCCGAGGCTGAACAGCATCAGCGCCAGCCCGGCCTGCTGCGGCGCGGCCTTCACCTGCTGCAACAGCCCCGCCATCTGCTGGTGCAGCGCTTTTTGCCATACCACGCTCTGCATCAGCAGTTGCGGCCAATAGTGCCACGCCAGCAGCGCGGCGGCCGCCAACGCCAGCGTGAACGGCAGCAGCGGCCACAGGCCGAAGGCCCAGTGGCGTCGGCTCGTCGTCGGAGGTGAGAAATTTAACGACATTGCAGCGTCACCCGCTGGGCGAACTGCTGCCCCAGCGCCAGGTCTTCACCGGGCGAGTCGTTCTTGTCGAGCGACAGCGCATAGGCCTGCAGCGACGCATTCGGCTTCGGCGTCATCAGCTTATAGCTACACAGCTGCGCCATCTCCGGCGGCAGATGCAGCGCATTTTGGTCTTTATAGGTCATATCCACGAAATAAGTCGGATCGTAAGTAGAAAGTTCGAACGGCTTGCCCGCCAGCGGCTGTGGCTCGGCCAACGGCAGCACGAACTCCAGCACCGCCTGATTGCCCTGGCGCGACAGGTGATATTCGCTGGGCAAGTTCAGGTATTTCACCGGCTTGCCGTCGCGGTAAAGATCGGTGAAATAGTGCTGCCCCAGCACGTTGGCCATCACTTCCGCCGCCAGCTTTTTCCACACTTCAGAATCGCTCTTGGCGTTTTTCGCATCGTAGAGCAGATCCGCCGAGGTGATTTCATCCATCACCCACACCATTTTCAGGCCGACCAGCCGCTGGTCTTTGGCGACGAAGGTGGTATTCATGTCGATAAAGCTGTGCGGATGCGCGATCGCACCGGCGCTGAACACGGCGCCGAAGGCAGCCAAAAGACGACGTAACTTCATCATTATCCTGTCTTACCTGCATTTGTTATAACGTAACACAAATAAATACCGAACGGCCCGCCTCTCCCGGCGATATTTGTGACGAAAGTTGTAAGCCGAAGTAAAAGCCGCGCGGTAACCCTGCCATTACAAAGCCTTTTGCTATGCTTAGGCATAATCGCAACCTTTTATGCCGGAAGGTGATAATGAGCCTGGACACCTCTCCCGTGCCCGAGCTCTCCGGACAACAACGGCGCTGCCATCTGCTGCTGATGCTGTACACGCCGGAGCCCGAGTTACAGCTGGAGACCCTGAGCCGAATCAACGGCGTCGCCCCCCCGATAACCCGGCAAGATATAGCCGAGGTGGCCAGTGAAATCCAGCGTTTCCACCACCTGGAGATCGCCGTCGATCACGATCGTGGTTACCAACTGCGGGGCAGCACGCTCGACCAGCGCCTGTGCCTGATCCATTGGCTGCGGCGGGCCCTGCGCTGCAGCCCGCAATTCGTTGAAGGCGATTTCGCCCCGCGCCTGCGGCACGCGCTGGCGGCCGATGCCGCCCCGGCGTCTGCGCTGGCAGAGGCGATCGATGCCTGCGAGCCGCTGCTCAACCGCCGCTTCGATGCACGCGACCGCCAATTCCTGCAGCATTATCTGCTCTACTGCGCCTGGCAAAATCGCCTGCGGCAGCATCCGCGTTTCGACGCCGTTCAGCGTGACTGGCTGCGGCAAAAACCGGAGCAGCAGGCCGCCGCCTGGCTGCATCAGGCCTGCAACCGGCTGTTTAATCAGCCGCCGCAGGCAGACGAGCGCGATTTTTTGGCGCTGACGTTTACCATGTTGAAAAATCACAGCTACCACAGCAACGACTCCGCGCAGGAACAGCGGCTGATGACGGCCATCGACAGCATGGTCGAGCGCTTCCAGCAACTTTCCGGCATGGCCTTCAGCAGCAAAACGGAGCTGGTCAGCCAGCTGTTTGCCCATCTGGCGCCGGCGCTGGAGCGCTGCCGTTTCGCCATCGGCATCGACAATATGCTGCTGGAAGAAGTGGTGCGCAAATACCCGCGGCTGATGCGCACCACGCAGGAAGCGCTGAAACCGCTGGAGCAGGAATACGGCGTGCATTTTTCCAATGAGGAGGCCGGCCTGGTGGCCATCAGCTTCGGCGCCTGGCTGATGCAGGACAACGCGCTGCAAGAAAAACAGGTGCTGCTGCTGACGCTGGACAACCCGCAGTTGGAAGAAGAAGTGGAATACCAGATCCGCGAGCTCACGCTGCTGCCGCTGAACATCAAGTATCTGCCGCTGAGCGACTATCTGCGCGGCGGCGCGCCACAGGGCGTCATGCTGGTGATCACCCCTTATGCGGCGGTGCACAGCGATCCGCACCCGCCGCTAATCTATACCGAACTGCCGCTGGAAACCCGGCAGCGCCAGGCGATCCGCGCGCTGCTGGAAGCCCCTTAATCAGCGGCTGACGCTGACCGCCGGCGGCCGGATGAACAAGGCCGGCACCGCGACCGCCGCCATCACCCAGAATACCCCACCCTGCCAATGTTCGAACAGGAACCCGGCAATGACCGTCATGACGGCGATGCCACCGCCCATCGCCAGCGCCGAATACACCGCCTGCAGCCGGATCACCTCTTGCCCCTGGCGTGCGGCGATAAAGCGCATCGCCGCCAGATGGCAGACGGTGAAGGTGCCGCAGTGCAGGATCTGGATCAGCAGCAGCCAGCCCAGCTCGGTGCTGTAGGCCATCAGGCTCCAGCGCAGCACGCCGCAGCAGGCGGAGAGCAACAGCAGGTTGCGCGCATTCCAGCGGCGGAACAGCACGTTGCTGCTGGCGAAAATAATCACCTCCGCCACTACGCCGAGCGACCACAGATAGCCGATGGTCGAGGCCGAATAGCCCGCCTCCTGCCAGTAAATGGAGCCGAAGCTGTAGTAGCCGGCATGCGCCCCCTGTAGCAGCGTGACGCACAACAGGAATCGCCAGACCGGCCCTTCTTTCAGCAGTGCCCACAGCGAGCGCTCAGCTCCGCTGTGCGTGCGCGCTTCGCCCTGCGGCATGACGCTCGGCTTCAGCAACATGCCCAGCAGCATCGCCAACACGCTGAAGATCAGGCTGTAAAGAATGGCGTTATGGCCCCACACCGCCACCAGCTGCCCGGTCAGCGCCGAGCCGATGACGAACGCCAGCGAGCCCCACAGCCTTACCCGGCCGTAGTCCATACGGATCTGCTTTTGCCAGGTGCCGGCCAGCGCGTCGGTCAGCGGCACCAGCGGCGAGAAGAACAGGTTGAACCCCGCTATCACCAGCATCAGCCAGCCCCAGCCGTTGCCAAAGCAAAAGCCGACCGCGAAGGCCAAGGTCAGCAGCGCCAGCAGGCGCAGGGCGGAGACTAAATGAGAGGGATCTTTAACGCGGGGTGCAATCAGTAAACTGCCGAGGAAGCGGGCCACCAAGCCGGCACCGAGCAACATGCCGATGGTTTCCGGCGCGATGCCCTCGCCTTTCAGCCACACGCCCCAGAACGGTAAGAAAATGCCATAGGAAAAGAAGTAGGTGAAATAACTGAGAGCGAGCCAACGCGTTGATTGCAGAACCATGATCCCTCCGGAGTGAGGGCAATACTTTGACAGAGCTCACACCGCCCCGCAATCGTCATTCCACTTCAATGCGTTAGAGTGCCAGACAGTTCACAGTTTGCTGCTGGCGGGCATAAAAAAAACCCGCCGCAGCGGGTTTTTTTGGGCGAAAGCGGGATTATGCGTAAACCGGCAGGCGGGCGCAGATATCCAGCACTTTCTTCTTGGTGCGTTCGATGGTGGCTTCATCGTTGATGTTGTCCAGCACATCGCAGATCCAACCGGCCAGTTCGCGCACGTCGGCCTCTTTGAAGCCGCGACGGGTCACGGCCGGGGTGCCGATACGCACGCCGGAGGTAACGAACGGGCTCTTCGGATCGTTCGGCACGCTGTTTTTGTTGACGGTGATGTTGGCGCGGCCCAGGGCAGCGTCCGCTTCTTTACCGGTCAGGTTTTTGTCGACCAGATCCAGCAGGAACAGGTGGTTATGGGTGCCGCCGGAGACCACTTTGTAGCCGCGCTGCAGGAACACTTCCACCATCGCCTTGGCGTTGACCGCCACTTGCTGCTGGTAAACCTTGAACTCAGGCTCCATCGCTTCTTTCAGCGCCACCGCCTTGCCGGCGATCACGTGCATCAGCGGGCCGCCCTGGCCGCCAGGGAACACGGCGGAGTTCAGCTTCTTGTACAGCTCTTCGTCGCCGCCCTTCGCCAGGATCAGGCCGCCGCGCGGGCCCGCCAGGGTTTTGTGGGTGGTGGTGGTGACGATGTGCGCGTGCGGTACCGGGTTCGGGTACACGCCGGCGGCGATCAGGCCCGCTACGTGCGCCATGTCGACGAACAGGTAAGCGCCGATGCTGTCGGCGATTTCGCGCATTTTGGCCCAATCAACCACGCCGGAGTAAGCGGAGAAGCCGCCGATGATCATTTTCGGCTTGTGGGTTTGCGCCTGCTTGGCCAGATCGTCATAGTCGATTTGGCCTTTGTCGTCGATGCCGTAAGGCACCACGTTATACAGTTTGCCGGACAGGTTGACCGGGGAACCGTGGGTCAGGTGGCCGCCGTGCGCCAGGTTCATGCCCAGAATGGTGTCGCCCGGCTGCAGCAGCGCGGTGTACACGGCGAAGTTAGCCTGGGAGCCGGAGTGCGGCTGCACGTTGGCGTAATCGGCGCCGAACAATTCTTTGGCGCGATCGATAGCCAGCTGCTCAACGATATCCACGTATTCGCAGCCGCCGTAGTAACGCTTGCCCGGATAGCCTTCAGCGTATTTGTTGGTCAGCTGGGAACCCTGAGCCTGCATCACGCGCGGGCTGGTGTAGTTCTCAGACGCGATCAGCTCGATGTGCTCTTCCTGACGCACCACTTCCTGCTCCATGGCACGCCACAGTTCCGCATCGTAATCGGCAATGTTCATTTCACGCTTTAACATCCGGCATCTCCTGACTTAAATCAGCTAACTAAAAAATCACCAAATAACTACCCGTTTGGGTTCTGGGCCACAGTGTAAACCGTTTCGCCCCACCGAAGATAGGTCTTGACAGAGGTTTTTACGCAAACGATTGGCATAAGGTGGCGCAAGGCTTTGATCCGCGAAACGCCGCCGTTTATCAACGGACATTTCCTCATGCGAACGATGCGCTTTTTTCATGTTCTGTGAGCGCGATCGACGCCCGAAGAACACCGCAACGAAAACAAGGGTATTTACAAGCGACGCGGAACCCAATAAGATGCATTTAAAATGCATCATTACAATTATCGTCAAGATCCCAACCCAAGGAGCGCTTCCATGCTGGATAGCCAAACCATCGCCACCGTGAAATCCACCATTCCCCTGCTGGCTGCGACCGGGCCGAAGCTGACCGCCCACTTTTACGATCGCATGTTCGCGCACAACCCGGAATTGAAAGACATTTTCAACATGAGCAACCAGCGCAACGGCGATCAGCGTCAGGCGCTGTTCGACGCCATCTGCGCCTATGCCGCCAACATCGAGAACCTGCCGGCGCTGCTGCCGGCGGTGGAGCGCATCGCGCAGAAGCACACCAGCTTCAATATCCAGCCGGAGCAGTACAACATCGTCGGCGGTCACCTGCTGGCGACCCTGGACGAAATGTTCAGCCCGGGTCAGGAAGTCCTGGACGCCTGGGGCAAAGCCTACGGCGTGCTGGCCAACGTATTTATCCAGCGTGAAGAGCAGATTTATCAGCAGAGCGAAACCGACAACGGCGGCTGGCGCGATCTGCGCGCGTTCCGCATCCTGAAGAAACAGCCGCAGAGCGACGTGATCTGCAGCTTCGTGCTGGCGCCGGTGGACGGCGGCCGGGTGGCGGACTTCAAACCGGGGCAATACCTGGCGGTCTACATCAAGCACGACAGCCTGGAGCATCAGGAAATTCGCCAGTACTCGCTGACCACCTCGCCGAACGGCGAGTTCTACCGCATCGCGGTGAAGCGCGAAGATCAGGGGAAAGTGTCCAACTACCTGCACCGGCAGGCGCAGGAAGGCGACGTGATCTACATCGCCCCGCCGCACGGCGACTTCTTCCTCGACGTGGCGCCGACCACGCCGGTGGCGCTGATCTCCGCCGGCGTCGGCCAAACCCCGATGCTCGGCATGCTCAACACCCTGCACGACAACCAGCATCAGGCGCAGGTCCACTGGCTGCACGCGGCGGAAAACGGCAGCGTGCACGCCTTTGCCGATGAGGTAGCGGATATTGCCGGGCGTATGCCGAATCTGAGCCGCCATGTGTGGTACCGCGAGCCGGCTGCCGATGACGTGGAAGGCCGCGACTACCACAGCCGCGGATTGATGGATTTGAGCGCGCTGCAAGGCAGCCTGGCCGATCCGCAGATGCACTATTACTTCTGCGGCCCGGTGGCCTTCATGCAGTTCGTGGGCAAACAACTGCTGGAGATGGGCGTAGAGGCCGAACGCATCCACTACGAATGTTTCGGCCCGCATAAGGTGCTGTAATGCTTGCGGAGCGCGGCCGTCAGACCGCGCTCCCCCCTCATTTCGCCTGCAGCTGGCGCGCGTCCTGCACCTGCTGCACCGTCACCGGCGCCGCCTGGTTGCCCCAGCTTCCCCGCAGATAGCTCATCAGATCCGCCGCCTGCCGATCGTTCAACGCCCAGCCGTAAGCCGGCATATCGAACGCCATCGCCTGCTGCGTGGCCGGGGTATGCGCCCCTTCCAGCACTACCCGCAGCGCGGTCAGCGGATTGTCCGCCGTTACCGTGGCATTGCCCGCCAGCGCCGGAATGACAAAATCGGTGCCCTCGCCCTTGTTGCCGTGGCAGGTCGAGCAGTACATCGCGTAGGTCGCCTTGCCGCCCGGATTATTCGCCTGCGTGGCTGGCGCAGCGGCTTTGGCGGCGGTTTCCGGCGCCAGGCTGCGCAGGTACACCGCGATGGCGTTCAAATCGCCGTCGCTGAGATACTGCGTACTGTGGGTCACCACCTCGCTCATCGGCCCGGCGACCGCCGCATGGCGGCTGCGGCCGGTTTTCAGCAGCGCCGTCACCTCTTCCGGCGGCAGGCCGCGCAGATTGGAGGCGTACCAGCCGTCCAGCTCGGCGCCGCTCAGGAACACCGGCTCCTTACCGTCCAGCCCCTTCTCTTGCATCGCCCAGCCGCGCGGCGTGTGGCAGCTGCCGCAATGGCCCGCGCCCTGCACCAGGTAGGCGCCGCGGTTCCACTCGGCGCTTTGCTGCGGATCTGCCTGATACGGCTGGTCGTCGTGGAACAGCTGGTTCCACACCGCCAGCGGCCAGCGCATCGACAGCGGCCAGCTGATGTCGCTGTCCCGGTTGGCGACGTTCTGCGCCGGCACCTCATTCATCAGGTAGTCATACAGCGCGCGCATGTCTTCCGCGCTCATTTTGGCGTACGAGGTATACGGCATCGCCGGGTAGAGCCGGTGACCGTCTTTGGCTATCCCCTGGCGCATGGCGCGATCGAACTCTTCGAACGAATAGGCGCCGATGCCGTGCAGCTTGTCCGGCGTGATGTTGGTGGCGTAGATAGCCCCGAGCGGCGTCGGGAACTTCATGCCGCCCGCCAGTTCAGCGCCGCCCGGCGCGGTGTGGCAGGCGGTGCAGTCGCCGGCCTTGGCGACATATTCCCCGGCCGACATCGCCTGGGCCGAGCCGCCGGCCGCCAGCAGGCTCAACAGGTACAGCGAACGCAGACTCATGCTCCCTCCTTGGCGGCAACCTTGCCGTAGGCCAGTTCGTTCACCGCGCGCCACGCCTGATCGATCGCCGAGTTGGCGTACGGGCTCCAGTCAGAATCGGAGTTGGCGATAACGATCTTGCCGATCGGCTGCCGCGCCGTTTCGATGATTTTCTTGGCTTCTTCTTCATCGTCAAACAGCCCGTTGAGGAAGTAGGAATAACCGTGCGACCAGCGGTTGACGGTGATCGCCTGAATATCGCGCTGATGGTCGAAACCCGCCTCGCCCAGCATGCCCTGCAGCTGTTCGCGGATCATCTGCTCATGCACCTCGAACGGCGTGCCCAGCAGCAGCGCGCGCCCTTTGCGCGACTGCTCGCGCGGGCTGAGGCCGCTGCCCGGCAGCGTCGGCACGTACACCATATGCAGACCGATTGGCCGATCCGGATCGCGCGGGTGCTGATACCCGCCCATGCTCACCGGGTAGTCCAGCTTCACGCGGCTGTACGGCGCGGCCGGCGAATAAATTTCGTGCACGCCCAGCTTGATGAACGGCTGCCAGTTGCGGATCACCACTTTGCTGTACACCAACGGCGCCTTGACGTTCTGCTTGAGCGCCTCCTGCTGCTCGTGTGACATCTCCGGCACCAGGTACGGGATCATCATGTTGTAGCCGGCCATCACCACCTGCCCGGCGCGCACCTTGGTCATCTTCTCGCCGGTCATATAGGTGACTTCCACCTTGTCGCCGACGTTGGCCGCGTGCAGCCCGGTGCTGTTCAAACGCAGCTTCACCGGCGACTCCGGCCGATCGAGCTGGCTGTAGTCAAATTTGGCCAGCACCACGTCGTTCATGTCTTTGCCGGCCGGCGCCACCGCCGGGATCAGCTTGCGCACCATCAGGCGCGTCAGCGTGGCGTTGCCGTCCGGGAAGTGGAACACGTAAGGATCGTCGAGATCCGCCTGCGACTCTTCGTCCAGCGGCGGCAGATTCATGCCGCCGAGGCCCGGCAGATCGCAGATGCGCGCATCGCTGCACGACGTGCCGTCGATGCCCACCGCCTGGAAGTCGTTGGTGGTCTGCTGGAAATAACGGATCGCCAGCTCGCTCAGGCCCACTTTTTCACGCAGGAACTGGGTGTAGCTGTGGGTATCGAGCCATTCGACCTTCTGCTCCAGCGTCATCTCCGGCAGATAATCTTTCTCCACCGTATGCAGCGCGATCAGCGCCTGGCGATCGCTTTCCGGCAGCGGGAAATCACCGATGAACGCTTCATAAGAGCGGCCGTTGAGGCGATCGCGCGGAATGTCGTCCGCCACCGTGCGGCCCGGATCGCCGCTCACCACCTTGTCGACGCCGAAGTTCTTGCGATCGAAGTAAACCCCGCGGCTCAGGTTCAGATCCGGGTAGAAAGTGGTGTCAAACGCCTGCTCCAGTTGGTCGATATCGACGCCGAGCTTGCGCAGCAGCCCCATCGCCACCGGGCTGAAGTTGGAGCGCGGCGACTGCAGCGATTCGCTGCCGCCGTAGCCGAGCAGCATGCCGTCGTCGGTGTTGAATTCGTTGCGCTTGGCGTGGCCGCCGAAGTCGTCATGGTTGTCGATCAGCAAAATGCGCTGCTGCTCGCCTTTTAGCTGCTGCCAGAAGCAGGCGGCCGCCAGCCCGCTGATGCCGGCGCCGACCACCACCAGATCGAACTCTTCAACGGCGGGTACGCTGCCGAAATCAAAGGTTTTACCGTCGCGCCCCAGCTGGTGCGCATGCTCGAACGAGCCCGGATGGTTACCCCGCAGCCCGGTCAGCGCCGGCGGGTAGTACAGGGTTTGATTGGCGGTTTGCGGCGACGCGCGCAAGATTTGCAGCGGCGTCAACCCGGCGGCGATGGTGATCGCCACCCCGTTGAGAAAATCGCGTCTGGTGATACCCATATAGGCTTCCTTTCAATTTTTATTATCATCGGCCGGCCGGGGCCGGCCCGAAGGCCGCGCTATTGTGCGGATAATTATTGTAAAATCAATGTTTGAACATCACATGACGAATGGCGGTGTAATCCTCCAACCCGTACATCGACATGTCCTTGCCGTAGCCGGACAGTTTCTGGCCACCGTGCGGCATTTCGCTCACCAACATGAAGTGGGTGTTCACCCAGGTGCAGCCGTATTGCAGGCGGGCGCTTAAGCGATGCGCGCGGCCCACGTCGCGGGTCCACACGGAAGACGCCAGCCCGTAGTTGGATTCGTTCGCCCAGGCCAGCACCTGCTCTTCGTCGTCGAACGGCGTCACCGTCACCACCGGGCCGAACACCTCGCGCTGCACGATCTCATCCTCCTGGCGCGCGCCGGCCAGCAGCGTCGGCTGGAAGTAGTAACCCGGCCCTTTCACCTTCTCGCCGCCGGTCACCACCTGCACGTGCGGCAACGCTTTGGCGCGCTCGACAAAACCGGCGACCCGCTCCAGATGCTGGGCGGTAATCAATGGCCCCAGCTCGGTGCTCTCGTCGTCCGGCGCACCGATCTTCAGGCTGGCCACCGCCTCTCCCAGCCGCTTCACCAGCTCGGGATAAATGCTTTTCTGCGCGTAGATGCGGCAGGCGGCGGTGCAATCCTGCCCGGCGTTGTAGAAACCGAAGCCGCGAATGCCGTCCACCACCTGCTGCAGATCGGCGTCGTCAAACACCAGCACCGGCGCCTTACCGCCCAGCTCCATATGGGTGCGCTTAATGCCGGCGGCGGTGTGGGCGATGATGTGCTCGCCGGTGGCGATCGAGCCGGTCAGCGACACCATGCGCACCTTGTCATGCCCGGTCAGCCGATCGCCGACGCTTGCGCCGCGGCCGAACAGCACGTTGAGCACGCCCGGCGGGAACAGCCCGGCGGCCAGTTCGGCCAGTTTGAAAGTGGTCAGCGGCGTCTGCTCCGACGGCTTGATCACCACGCAGTTGCCCGCCGCCAACGCCGGCGCCAGTTTCCAGGCCGCCATCATCAGCGGGTAGTTCCACGGCGCGATCGAGGCCACCACGCCGAGCGGATCGCGGCGGATCATCGAGGTATGCCCGGCCAGATACTCGCCGGCCGCCATGCCGGTCAGGCAGCGGCTGGCCCCGGCGAAGAAGCGAAACACGTCGGCCACCGCCGGCAGTTCGTCGTTCAACACGCAGTGATAAGGTTTGCCGCAGTTGAGCGACTCCAGCCTGGCGAAAGTCTCGGCATGCTCGTCGATCAGATCCGCCAGCTTGAGCAGATGCTCGGCGCGCTCCTTCGGCGTGGTTTGCCCCCAGGCGGCGAACGCGGCGTCCGCCGCCAGCACCGCGCGATCGACCTGCTCCGGGCTGGCCTCCGCCACCTGCGCAATCACTTCGCCGGTCGCCGGGTTATACACCGGCTGGGTCGCGCCCTGGCCATTCACCAGTTGGCCGTCAATCAACAGTTGGCTTTGCATAGGGTTATCCTTTTATCAGAGGTCGGGTAAGGAAATTATTTGCCGCTGCCGGCGACGCTTTCCCCACCTTTGGTCAGGTAGTAAGCGCCGAGGATCGGCAGCATGGTCAACAGCATTACCGACAGCGCCACCACGTTGGTGATCGGCACGTCGCGCGGGCGACCGAGCTGGTTCAGCAGCCACAGCGGCAGCGTGCGCTCGTGGCCGGCGGTAAAGGTGGTCACGATGATTTCATCGAACGACAGCGCGAACGCCAGCATGCCCCCGGCCAGCAGCGCCGAGCCGAGGTTCGGCAAGATCACGTAACGGAAGGTTTGCCAGCCGTCGGCGCCGAGATCCATCGACGCTTCGATCAGGCTGTACGAGGTGCGGCGGAACCGGGCGATGACGTTGTTGAACACGATCACCACGCAAAACGTCGCATGGCCGACGACGATAGTCAGGATACCCGGCTCGATGTTCAGCGCCTTGAACGCCGCCAGCAGCGCCAGACCGGTGACGATCCCCGGCAGCGCGATCGGCAGCAGCAACAGCAGCGAAATACTGTCCTTGCCGAAGAAATCGCGCCGATACAGCGCCGCCGCCGCCAGCGTACCGAGCACCAGCGCGATGGCGGTCGCCAGGCAGGCGATCTGCGCCGACAGCAGCACCGCATCGATGATGTCCTGCCGCCCGGCGGCCACGTTGAACCAGTGCAGCGTGAAGCCCTTCGGCGGGAAGCTGAAGGCGGCATCCTCGGTGTTGAAGGCGTAGATGGCGATGATCGCCAACGGGAAATGCAGGAAGATCAGTCCGCCCCAGGCGGCCAGCTTCAGCCCTAAGGGCGCGCGTTCAGAGTGCATCGAAAGCCCCCAGACGTTTGACGATGGAAAGGTAAATGGCGATCAGGACGATCGGCACCAGCGTAAAGGCCGCGGCCATCGGCATATTGCCGATCGCACCCTGCTGGGCGTACACCATGCTGCCGATGAAATAGCCCGGCGGCCCCACCAGCTGCGGCACAATAAAGTCGCCCAGCGTCAGCGAGAAGGTGAAGATCGATCCGGCGGCGATGCCCGGTACCGCCAGCGGCAAAATGACGTGGCGGAAGGTCTGCGCCGGCCGCGCGCCCAGATCCGCCGAGGCGTGCAGCAGCGAGGGCGGCAGGCGCTCCAGCGCTGCCTGGATCGGCAGGATCATGAACGGCAGCCAGATATAGACGAACACCAGAAAACGCCCCAGCCCCGAGGTCGACAGCGTGTTGCCGCCGACGCCGGGCACCGTCAGCAGCGAAGCCAACAGCGGCTCCAGCCCCAGGTGCTGCAGGAACCACTGCGCCACGCCGTCTTTCGCCAGCAGCAGGGTCCAGGCATAGGCTTTAACGATATAGCTGGCCCACATCGGCATCATCACCGCGATGTAAAAGAACGCCTTGACGCGGCCGCTGGTGTAACGCGCCATGTAATAGGCGATTGGGAACGCCAGCGCCGCGCTGGCCAGCGACACCAGCACCGCCATGGTCAGCGTGCGCAGGATGATGTCGTAGTTGGCCGGGTTGAACAGCGCCGCCAGGTTGGCGAAGGTCAGATCCGGCGTCACCGCCATGGTGAAATCGTCGAAGGTGTAAAACCCTTGCCACAGCAGCGTCAGCAGCGAACCGAGGTACACCGCGCCGAACCACAGCAGCGGCGGCACCAGCAGCAAAAGCAGATACAGCGTCGGCCGGCGATAAAGCCAGGTCGACAGCGCGCGCACGGTACCGCCGCGCGCCGAGGGGGAATCGATGCTCATGTCCATCTCACCTCTCCTCCAGCAGCGGTACCATCGCCGCGCGCGGCCAGCAGGCGACGATCGGCTGGCCGATCTGCCGCTGTTGCCCTTCGGCGATCCACTGCGGATTGGCCTGGCTGACCAGCAGCTTTTCGCCGCCGTTCAGCGTGATTTCATACCGCGTGGCCGCACCCTGGTAATGGATTTCCTGCAGCGTGCCCTGCACCTGGATCTCGTCCTGCGCCGCGCCGCCGTGCTCCAGCAGGCGGATATGTTCCGGCCGGATCGAGAAGGTTCGGTTTTCGCCGAGCAGGCGCTGCGCCAGTTCGCTGCGCACCACGTTGGAGGTGCCGACGAACTCGGCGACGAACGGTGTCTTCGGCCGCATGTAAAGCTCGCGCGGCGTATCCACCTGTTCGATGCGGCCGTTATTGAACACCGCCACCCGATCGGACATCGACAGCGCTTCGCTTTGATCGTGGGTGACGAAGATAAAGGTGATGCCCAGCTGGCGCTGCAGCTTCTTCAGCTCGCCCTGCATCTGCTCGCGCAGCTTGAGATCCAGCGCGCCGAGCGGTTCGTCCAGCAGCAGCACCCGCGGCCGATTGACCAGCGCGCGCGCCAACGCCACGCGCTGCCGCTGGCCGCCCGACAGGTGCGCCGGCTTGCGTTCGGCAACGAAACCGAGCGCCACGCTCTCCAGCGCCTCTTGCGCCCGCGCCAGCCGCTCGCGTTTGGCGACGCCCTTCACCATCAGGCCGTAGGCGACGTTTTCCAGCACCGACATGTGCGGGAACAGTGCGTAATCCTGAAACACGGTGTTCACGTCGCGCTGATACGGCGGCAGGTTGGCGGCTTCCTGGCCGTGAATGCGAATCGAGCCGGAAGTGAGCTGTTCAAAGCCGGCGATCAGGCGCAGGCAGGTGGTTTTGCCCGAGCCGGACGGCCCGAGCATGGAGAAGAATTCCCCGTCCTGAATGTCGATGGATACCCGATCCACGGCGCGAACATCGCCGAAAGTCCGCGAAACATCGATGAATTGCACGGCAATGGTCATTTTCTGTGCTCCATACTGATGTAATTCGGGCGCAGCGGGCTGCGCCCCGCGGCTTAGCGGCCGCCCATGATGGCGATGTAATCCTGGGTCCAGCGGCTGTACGGCACGAACTTGCCGCCCTGCGCCTGCGGCGTTTTCCAGAAGGCGATTTTGTCGAACTGGTTGAAGCCGTTGGTTTCGCAGCCCTTCTCACCCAACAGCGCGCTGGCCTTGCAGCCCGCCGGTGAAGCCGGCACCGATCCGAACCAGGCCGCCACGTCGCCCTGCACCTTCGGCTCCAGCGACCAGTTCATCCACTGGTAGGCGCAGCTCGGGTGCTTGGCGTCGGCATGCAGCATGGTGGTGTCCGCCCAGCCGGTCACGCCCTCTTTCGGGAACACGGTGGCGATCGGCTGCCCCTCGCCCTTCAGGGCGTTGGCCTGATACGGCCAGGCGCTGGAGGCCACCACGCCTTCGTTTTTAAAGTCGCTCATCTGCACCGAGGTGTCGTGCCAGTAGCGGTGGATCAGCGCGTGCTGGCTGCGCAGCAGCTTCAGCGCCGCCTGATACTGCTCTTCGTTGAGCTGATAAGGATCGCTGATGCCGAGCTGTGGCTGGGTGGCCTTCAGGAACAGCGCCGCGTCGGCGATGTAGATCGGGCCGTCGTAAGCCTGCACCCGGCCCTGGTTGCTCTTGCCGTCCGGCAGGTTCTGCTGCTGGAAGATCACCGCCCAGCTGTCCGGCGGCGTCGGGAAGGTTTTGGTGTTGTACATCAGCAGGTTCGGCCCCCACTGGTACGGCGTGCCGTAGGTTTTGCCGTCCACGGTGTACCAGGCGCCGTTCAGCAGGCGCGGATCGATGTTCTTCCAGTTCGGGATCAGCGCGGTGTTGATCGGCTGCACCCGCTTGCCGAAGATCAGGCGCAGCGAGGCGTCGCCGGAGGCGGTCACCAGATCGTAGCCGCCCTTGGCCATCAGGCTGACCATTTCATCGGAGGTGGCGGCGGTCTTCACGTTCACCGCGCAGCCGGTTTGCTTTTCAAACTGGGTGACCCAGTCGTAGTTTTTGTCGGACTGGCCGCGTTCGATGTAGCCGGGCCAGGCGATGATATCCAGCCGGCCTTCGCCTTTGCCCAGCGACTGCGGCAGATCGGCCGCCTGAGCCAGGCCGCACAGCACGGTGAGACAGAGCGCGGAGACGGTGGTGGTGACTGCGGTAGTTTTTCTCATCGTAATTACCCCTGTGTTGCGTATCTGTGTGCGGCAGGGAACGGCTGCCGCCTGATTTTGCTTTATAGAACCGCTAGAAGCTGGCTTTGAACTTCGCCATTACGTGCCTGACAACGCTGTAATCCTGTAGTGAATCGCTGGACAGATCCTTGCCGTAGCCGGAGCGTTTCAGGCCGCCGTGCGGCATCTCGCTCGCCAAGGTGAAATGGGTGTTGATCCAGGTGCTGCCGTACTGCAGATGGGCGGCGATGTGCAGCGCCCGATCGATATTTTGCGTCCACACCGACGAAGCCAGCCCGTATTCCGAGTCGTTGGCCCACTCGACCGCCTGCTCCAGGTGTTCGAAGCGCGTGATGCTGACCACCGGGCCAAACACCTCGCGCTGCACGATTTCGTCGCTTTGCAGGCAGCCCGCCAGCAGGGTCGGCTGGTAGTAGAACCCCGGCCCGGAGTGGGCCGCGGCGCCGGTGATCAATTCGATATGCGGTTGGCTGAGCGCTCGCTCGACGAAGCTGGCGACGCGATCGCGTTGGCGGCTACTTATCAACGGGCCGATCTCGTTGTCCTGATCGCGCTTGCGGGCAAAGCGCAGGCTGGCAACCGCCTCGCCCAGCGCGTCCACCAGCTTGGGATAGATGCCCGCCTGTGCATAGATGCGGCAGGCGGCGGTGCAGTCCTGGCCGGCGTTGTAATAGCCGTAGGTGCGGATGCCGTTGACCACCTCGTCGAGATCGGCGTCGTCGCAGACGATCACCGGCGCCTTGCCCCCCAGTTCCAGGTGGGTGCGCTTGACGCTTTTGGCCGCCGCCTGAAGAATTTTTTGCCCGGTGACGATATCGCCGGTGACCGACACCAGCCGCACCTGCGGGTGCCCCACCAGCTGGCTGCCGACCCCTTCCCCGCCGCCGTAGACGATATTCAGCACGCCCGGCGGCAGGATCTCCTGCAGCGCCGGCACCAGCGCCAGAATGGTCAGCGGCGTATGTTCGGAGGGTTTAAACACCACGGTATTGCCCGCCGCCAACGCTGGCGCAATCTTCCACGCCGCCATCATCAGCGGATAGTTCCAGGGGGCGATCGAGGCCACCACGCCGATCGGATCGCGGCGGATCATCGAGGTGTGGCCCGGCACATACTCGCCGGCCAGCTGCCCTTGCTGCGTGCGCACCGCGCCGGCGAAGAAGCGGAACACGTCGACCGCCGCCGGCAGATCGTCATTGAGCGCCTGATGCAGCGGTTTACCGCAGTTGAGGGCTTCCAGCTGCGCCAGCTGCGGCGCCTGCCGCTCGATGGCGTCGGCGATGCGCAGCAACAGAGCGGCGCGCTGGGCCGGCGTGGTGCGCGACCAGTGGCCGAACGCCTGCTGCGCGGCTTTCACCGCGCCGCCGACCTGCGCCGAAGAGGCTTCGGTCAGGGCGATCAGCGTCTCGCCGTTGGCCGGATTGACGATGCATTCCTGCTGGCCTTCGCCGTCGACCAACTGACCGTTAATGAACTGCTGACAGGACAAACCTGAGAGAACCTGCACATCTGCCATCGCCTGACGCCCCTAAGTGACAAAAACGTTAACCAAATGTGAATAATTTAGTTTTAATCAGCCTAAGCGAGCCTCTGGCGGGCAACAAATTCTAAATACTGAACGCCGCGTTCGATTAAATCGAATGCTTAAGCCCGGCGGCGTGTTTGCTGCCGTTCTCGCGCGCGATGGTAAGGAACGGCGTCACCAGCTCCGGCCGCGCGCTGCCGCGCCGCCACGCCAGCCCAATATCCAGCGGCTCCAGCAGATCGTCCAGCTTGCGCGCTTCGATCATGTTGCCCTCGAGCGACCAGGCGCGGTACGCCATGTCCGGCTGGATGGAGACCCCCATCCCCGCCGCCACCAGGCTGCGCACCGCCTCGGTCGAAGCGGTCTTCATGGCGATCTCCGGCTTCAGCCCGGCGCGCGACCAGATGCGCCGCGCGTGCACGTCCATTTCATCGGCGTTGAGCTGGATCAGCGGCTGTTTGGCCACGTCCGCCAGGCTGATGCTCTCGTGCTCCAGCAGCGGGTGCAACGGCGGCAGCCACAGGCGATACGGCGAGTGCATCAGCACCTCGGTCTGCAGCGCGTCGCGGTCTTCGATGTTCGACAGGATCAGCACGCCGATGTCGATCTCGCCGCTGACCAGCAGATGCTCGATATACGGGCGCTCGTCTTCAACCACCTGCACGGTGACGTTGGGATAGGCCGATTTGAAGCGCGTGAGCAGCTCCACCAGGAAGTAGCCGGCCACCAGGCTGGTGACGCCGACGGTCAGCTTGCCGGTCAGGCTTTCGGTGCCGATCTGCAGGCTGCGCTTGGCGTTGTCCACCGTCGCCAGGATCAGATACGACTGGCGCAGGAACTGATGCCCCTGATGGGTCAGCGTCATGCCCTTGGCGTGGCGATCGAACAGCCGCACGCCAATCTCGGTTTCCAACTGCTGGATCGCCAGCGTCAGCGAAGACTGGGAGACAAACACCGCCTGGGCGCCGGCGGAGATCGACCCGGTTTCCGCCACCGCGATGAAGTGGCGGATTTGGCGTAACGTCATCATCCCTATCGCCTTTCAAGCCGCTGCGTTGTTGTCTGCGTGCGCTTACCCCAGTCACTTACTTGAGTAAGCTCCTGGGGATGCACGCCCTTGCCGCCTAGCCGCAACTTGAAATTCATTGGGGATCACCTCAATCAAGATAGTTAGATTGATTGTAGATCCCGCGAGAAAAGCGATCGGGAAAAGTATCAAAAACGCGATAGCGTTCGCTTTTTTAGAATGCCGACGGGCAAAAAGGGGGGAAACGGCGAGGCGAAGAAGCATGATGCGCGGGGAGCAGAAATGACAAGGGCGCAGCACGCTGCGCCCTGGATGGCCGATGACCCTGCGGAGGATCAGATCGCTTCTTCGTCCTGCTCGCCGGTACGGATACGCACCACGCGCGCCACGTCGAAGACGAAGATTTTGCCGTCGCCGATCTTGCCGGTCTGCGCGGTCTGCATGATGGTTTCCACGCAGGTGTCGACGATGTCGTCGGCAACCACGATCTCGATCTTCACCTTAGGCAGAAAGTCGACCATGTACTCGGCACCGCGGTACAGCTCGGTGTGGCCCTTCTGGCGGCCGAAGCCTTTCACTTCGGTGACCGTCATACCGGTGATGCCCACTTCGGCCAGCGCTTCGCGGACGTCATCCAGTTTGAACGGCTTGATAATCGCGTCGATCTTTTTCATCTTCTTTCCTTTTACCAATTTTTGCGGCCAAAACCGGATGTGATGGGGTAGCGGCGGTCTTTGCCGAAGTTACGGGCGGTGATACGCGGCCCGACGGCGGCCTGACGCCGCTTGTATTCGTTGATATCCACCAGGCGGATCACCTTGCGCACGATCGCTTCGTCGAACCCTTCGGCCACCAGATCGGCAACCGACTTGTCGCGCTCAACGTAGCCTTCCAGGATCGCGTCCAGGATATCGTACGGCGGCAGGCTGTCCTGATCGACCTGATCCGGCGCCAGCTCGGCGGACGGCGGACGATCGATCACCCGCTGCGGGATCACGTAGGAGACGGTGTTACGGTATTCGGACAGCTTGAACACCAGCGTTTTCGGCACGTCCTTCAGCACGTCGAAACCGCCGGCCATATCGCCGTACAGCGTGGCGTAACCCACCGCCATTTCGCTCTTGTTGCCGGTGGTCAGCACGATGCTGCGGCGTTTGTTGGACAGCGCCATCAGCACCACCCCGCGGCAACGCGCCTGCAGGTTTTCTTCGGTGGTGTCGCGCTCGGTGCCGGCGAACATCGGCGACAGCTGGCCCATAAAGGCGTCGAACATCGGTTCGATGGAGACGATATCGAACTCCACGCCGAGGATTTCCGCCTCTTCCTTGGCGTCGGCGATGCTGATATCCGCGGTATAGCGGAACGGCATCATCAGCGCCTGCACCTTGTCTTTGCCCAGCGCATCCACGGCGATCGCCAGCGTCAGCGCCGAGTCGATGCCGCCGGACAGGCCCAGCACCGCGCCTTTAAAGCCGTTTTTGGTCACGTAGTCGCGCACCGCCAACACCAGCGCCTGGTATACCTGCGCCAGCTGCGGCAGCTCAGCGGCCGGATCGGCCATCGGCACCACGGCCAGCTCGTTGAATTCCAGACGAGTCACCTGCTCGTCGAAGGCCGCCAGACGGTGAGTCATGGTGCCGGCGGCGTCAAATACCTTGGAGCAGCCGTCGAAGATCAGCTCATCCTGGCCGCCGACCTGATTGAGGTACACCAGCGGCAGCTGGGTGCGCTGGCAGTGGCCGGCCATCAGCGTTTTGCGGATATACGGCTTTTCGCGGTTATACGGCGAGGCGTTGATCGACAGGATAATTTCCGCGCCGGCCGCCTTGGCGGCGTCGATCGGCTCAGGGAACCACAGATCTTCGCAAATCAGCAGACCCAGACGGTAGCCTTTCAGCTCCACCACGCAGGTGTCGTTGCCGGCGTGGAAATAGCGCTTCTCATCGAACACGCCGTAGTTCGGCAGCTGCTGCTTGAAGTAGCGGGTCAGCAGGCGGCCTTCGGCAAACAGCGACAGCGCGTTATACAACTTGTCACCTTCGCGCCACGGGTGGCCGACCAGGATCGCCGTCTCGGCGGAGGCTTGCTGCAGGCGCAGCAGCTGCGCGTCGCAGCGCTGATAGAAGTCATTGCGATACAGCAGATCTTCCGGCGGGTAGCCGGACAGCGCCAGTTCGCTGAACATGACCAGATCGGCTCCCGCCTTCTGCTGCTCCTGCACGATTTGCAACATGCGTTCGGTGTTGCCTTCAATGTCGCCGACCAGCAGGTTCAGCTGGGCCAGGGCGATGGAAAGTGATCTGCTCATTTGTGTACGATCCCGCTTAATACGTTCCATGGTGCTCTACGCCGGGGCGCGCCGCGGCAAAGAGAACGGAGTGTAAATCATTCCGCCGGATTTGTTGAGAACCTGCGTGGCAGGCGCCGGCGGCAAACTGTCATTCTTTAAAATCGTTGGCGTCCAGCTCGTGGCGCGACAGCAATTTGTAAAACTCGGTGCGGTTGCGGCCCGCCATGCGCGCGGCCTGGGTCACGTTGCCCTTGGTGATCTGCAGCAGCTTGCGCAGGTAGTGCAACTCGAACTGGTTGCGCGCTTCGGCGAAGGTCGGCAGCGCGGTGTTTTCCCCTTCCAGCGCCTGCTCCACCAGCGCTTCGCTGATCACCGGCGCCGAGGTCAGCGCCACGCACTGCTCGATGACGTTGACTAGCTGACGCACGTTGCCCGGCCAGCTGGCGGTCATCAGCCGCTTCATGGCGTCGGTCGAGAAGCTGCGCACGAACGGCTTGTGCCGCTGAGCCGCCTCGCGCAACAGGTGGTTGGCCAGCAGCGGGATATCTTCGGCGCGTTCGTTGAGCGCCGGGATCTTCAGGTTCACCACGTTGAGGCGGTAGTAGAGATCCTCGCGGAACTCGTTCTTCGCCATCGCCTTTTGCAGATCGCGGTGGGTGGCGGAGATGATGCGCACGTCAATGTCCAGATCGCGGTTGCTGCCCAGCGGCCGCACCTTGCGCTCTTGCAGCACGCGCAGCAACTTCACCTGCAGCGACAGCGGCATGTCGCCGATCTCGTCGAGGAACAGCGTGCCGCCCGCCGCCGCCTGGAACAGCCCTTCGCGGCTGCTGACCGCGCCGGTAAAGGCGCCCTTGGCGTGGCCGAACAGTTCGGACTCCAGCAGCTGCTCCGGCAGCGCACCGCAGTTGATGGCGATAAACGCCTTGCCGGCGCGCGGGCTGGCGGCGTGGATCGCCTGCGCCACCACCTCTTTGCCGGTGCCGCTCTGGCCGTTGATCAAGACGCTGACGTCGGACTGCGCCACCATTTTCACCTGCTCCAGCAGGCGCAGCATCAGCGGGCTGCGGGTGACGATGTCTTCGCGCCAGGCCTCGTCGCCGGCCGGGGTGGCCGACAGCGCGAGCGCTTCGTCGATGGCCTTATACAGCGCATCGCGATCCACCGGTTTGGTGAGGAAGCTGAACACCCCCTGCTGGGTGGCGGCCACCGCATCGGGAATCGAACCGTGCGCGGTGAGGATGATCACCGGCATGCCCGGCTGATGCTTTTGGATCTCGGCGAACAGCGCCATGCCGTCCATCTCGTCCATACGCAGATCGCTGATCACCAGATCGATCTGTTCGCGCGCCAGCAGGCGCAGCGCTTCCTGGCCGCTTTCGGCGGTGGTGACGTGAAAACCTTCGCTGGTCAGACGCATGCCCAGCAGCTTCAGCAGGCTGGGATCGTCGTCAACCAAGAGCAAATTGGCCGGTTTGCGTGCGGTCATTGCGCGTGGGACTCCTTATTGGCAGGGTGCGGCGTATAGGTGTCTTCCGGTTCAACCGGCAGCGCGGTGCCTTTTTCCGGTTCGTCCTGCGATTCAGCCCCTTTGGCGGCCGCGCCTTTTTTACCGGCGGCTTCGCCCTTTTGCGAACCTGCGCTGTTGTCCGGGATTTCCCCTTGCAGCTGCTTGCGCGAAGAGAGCTGGCGCTCGATGTCGGTCAGGTTCTCCAGCTTGCGCGAGGTGTCCTGCAGCTGAGATTGCAGACGCGCCTGGCTCTGGCGCAGCGAATCGATCTGACTGTCGCTGCTCTCCTGCAGATGCTGATAGCGAGCTTTCTCATCGAACAGCGTGATCTGCAGCAATTGCTGCTGGCGCCACAGCTGCGTCAGCGGACGCAGTGAACCGGGGAATTCCATCCGGTAGCTGTTGATCCTGTCGATGATTTGGCGGCGTTCGCCGGAGGTCGGCTGCGCGCTGCCCAGCAGGATGCTCTGTTTGAAAACGCCGGACCAGCTGTCGCCAGGCACCGTTTTCGCCAGCGCACGCGCCTGGGTCGACCCGATGCGATCGGCGCAGTCCATCGCGCGCAGCCAGTAGAGCGAGTTAGCCAGCGCGTCCTTATCGTCCAACTGCCACAGGGTATCGCAAGCCGCGGTGCGGTAATCGATTACCTTGGTATCCGGGATCGCCTCTTGCTGCTGAGGGTTCAGGCCACCGCTGACGGCGCGATCGACGCAGCCCGCCAGCAACAGCGGCATAAAGAAGACGGCGCCCAACCAGCTGATCGGGCGTTTGCCGAGCGGCGCTCTGTGCGTGGCACGCGGTGAACGTTCGGTCTGTGCAAGACGAAGGCGTTTAGACCATGTGTACATTATTTATTCATTCTCGGCGGTTAACGGCAGTTCAATGCGGAAGCAGACGTCTGCACCGGCGACCGTCGCCAGTTGCAGCTCACCGCGCATGCGACGGATACAGTCCTGAGCGATGCTCAACCCCAGTCCGCTTCCTTTTACCGCCCCTTTTCGCTGGTGACTACCCTGGAAAAAAGGCTCGAAAATCATGGCTCTTTCAGCCTCGGGGATCGGCGTGCCGGTATTGGCGACGTCGATTTGCACCCGTTGTCCAACCTGACGGCTGCGGATCCAAATGTTACCGGATTCCTTGCCGTAGTGCACCGCATTGGAGTAGAGATTATCCAGCACGCGCATTAATAGCGTAGGCTCTGCCCAGCAGATTTCCGCCTCCAGCGTAATTTCGGTGGAAATCATCTTCGCCCGCGCCGGCAAACTGTGCGCGGCGACCACCAAATCGACCATTTCGCGCAGCTCGACGTTCTCGTGTTCCGCCGGGCCATCGGCCAATTTGCGGTTGTAATCCAACAGCTGTTCGATCAGCTGCTGCAGATGGCGGCTGCTGTTGTCGAGGATCGCCACCACCTCTTTCTGATCGGAAGTCAGCGGCCCCGCCACCTCGTCGGCCAGCAGTTCGGTGCCTTCACGCATGCTGGCCAACGGCGTTTTCAGCTCGTGTGAAATATGGCGCAGGAACTCGTGGCGCTGCGACTCCAGCCACGCCAGCCGCTCGCTCAGCCAGATGATGCGCTGCGCCAGCGAACGCAGCTCGCGCGGCCCTTTGAATGACGCGGTGCTGCCCAGCGCACGCCCTTCCCCCAGGCGGTTGATCATCCGCTCCACGGCCTTGACCGGCCCGATGATCATGCGGGTGAACAGCACCACCAGCAGCACGCTGACCAGGAACAGCAGCAGCGCCTGCCAGCCGAAGAACTGGCCGCGCTCGGCAATGGCCTGCTGCAGCTGCTGGCCACGCGAGAACACCACCGCGCGCGTGGCCTGCACCATTTCGGCGTTGGAACGGGAGAACGACTCGAGCAAGGCGGAAGCCTCTTGGTCCGGCCCGCTGTTATGGCATTTGATCGCCGCCAGCTGGGTCAGCAACTGGCGCAGCGTTTGGTAGTAGCGCTCGTCCGGCAGGATCGGCGCGTGGGCATCCAGCATCTGCGAATACTGCTTGCGCTGGTTCTGGTACAGCTTCTGCAGCGTAGGATCGACCAGCACGCAGTACTGACGATAGCTGCGCTCCATCTCCAGCGCCACGCTGGTCATCGCCTCGCTGCGCCGCGCGTCCACCAGCGTGGTGCGGTTGATGTCCGCCGCCTGCGCGCTGAGGTGATCCAGACTCTGGTAGGCCTGATAGGCCAGCACCAGCAGCGGCAACAGCACCAACAGGAACGCCAGCAGCACCAATTGCCGCAGCGAACGGGGGAATAAACGCCATTTTTTCAACGAAATCATCTCATTCTCTCAGCTCTGTCACGATGCTAACTGACTCGCCGGAAAGAGAAAAGCCCGGCAAGGGAGAATCCTGAACGCACAAGGAAAAAGCTGCGGGTTCGGTGAACCGCGCCCATAGGCCTGGCCTGCCGACGGCATGCAGCCTCGGTAACATCAACCGATGCGAAAGCAAGAGTGTGGGGATAGCGTCTGCGTTCGAGGGCATAGACAACGAAACAGGGATAAGCGCAGCGTTGAGAAATGACATCGGGGCAAGAAACTTGCCCCAACGCAAGGAAAGTGTGGATGCCCTTAAGTCTCGTCCCCAGGGTGATGTAGCGCAGCGGCTGGCATCGAATAGGACGAATAGCATCCGTAAGTATCCAGGATTGATGAACCCTTCATCACAGTTGGATACAGGCGGTGCCTCACTCCACGTGTCGCCCGATGCTTGATAAAGCCGTTTGCACGGTCTGTTATCGGTTTGGTTGGACGATAGGCACCATTTCTTTGGCATCATTCGGAGGCTTATGAGGCGATTTGCCGTCTAAATACGGCGCCATCATAGAAAGTTGAATGAGCAACTGACGATAATAATGCACGTTGCGTGCCAACTTTGCAATAAAAATAATAACAATATGATTTTATTAAAAAATAAAACTATACCAGCAAATTTCTTTGCGCATCACGCCCCGATGAGCGATGAAAAAAACAGCGCGCTGTCGCCAAATGCAGACAACTAAAGCCAAACTCGCTTACAGCCAATAAAATCAAAAAGTTAAATGTCTCCATTTAGCGACAGGAAAAATAGCACCTGTCGCAAAATGCAGACACTATCGCCAATCGCCGAACCTCGGCCATAAAAAAGGGCGCAATTGCTTGCGCCCTCTGTACGGTGGTGGCCGTTTTTAGCCCAGTTGCTTACGGGCGTTGCGGAACATGCGCATCCACGGGCTGTCCTCGCCCCACTCTTCCGGGTGCCAGGAGTTGCTGACCGTGCGGAACACGCGTTCCGGGTGCGGCATCATCACCGTGGCACGCCCGCTGGCGCTGGTTACGGCGGTAATGCCGTTCGGCGAACCGTTCGGGTTAGCCGGGTAAGCTTCCGTCACCTGACCGGCGTTGTTGACGAAACGCAGCGCCACCAAACCGTGGCTTTCCAGCGCCGCCAGATGCGCCGCATCGCGCACTTCGACATGCCCTTCACCGTGGGAAACGGCGATCGGCATACGTGAACCGGTCATGCCCTGCAGGAACAGCGACGGACTGGCCGCCACTTCCACCAGGCTGAAGCGCGCCTCGAAACGATCCGACAGGTTGCGCACAAAGCGCGGCCAGTGCTCTGCGCCCGGGATCAGCTCGCGCAGGTTGGACATCATCTGACAGCCGTTGCACACGCCCAGCGCCAGCGTCTGCGGACGGTGGAAGAACGCTTCGAACTCGTCGCGCACCCGCTCGTTGAACAAGATAGATTTCGCCCAACCTTCGCCGGCGCCCAGGACGTCGCCGTAAGAGAAGCCGCCGCAGGCCACCAGCGTATGGAAGTCCTGCAGATCGCGGCGCCCCGCCAGCAGATCGCTCATGTGCACGTCCACCGCGTCAAAGCCGGCGCGGTGGAACGCCGCCGCCATTTCAACGTGGGAGTTCACCCCCTGCTCGCGCAGCACCGCCACTTTAGGGCGAGCGCCCTTGGCGATGTACGGCGCGGCGATGTCTTCCTCCGGTGCGAAGGTCAGCTTCACGTTCAGGCCGGGATCTTGTTCATCCTGCTTGGCCTGATGTTCCTGATCGGCGCACGCCGGGTTGTCGCGCAGGCGCTGCATCTGCCAGGTGGTTTCCGCCCACCAGGTGCGCAGCGTATTGCGGCTTTCGCTGTACAGCGCCTTGCCGTGTTGGGTGATGACGAAACGATCGCCGGCCTGCACGCTGCCGATGTGATGCACGTTGTCGGTCAGTCCGTGCTGAGCGAACGCCTGCTTCACGTCGTCGAGACGTTCGGCGCGCACCTGGATCACCGCGCCCAGCTCTTCGTTGAACAGCACCGCCAGCGCATCGTCGCCGAGGCCGTCGAGATTGACGTCCACACCGCAGTGACCGGCGAAGGCCATCTCCGCCAGCGTCACCAGCAGGCCGCCGTCGGCGCGGTCGTGGTAAGCCAGCAGCGCTTGATCGGCCACCAACTGCTGCATGGCGTTGAAGAAGCCCGCCAGCTGCGCAACGTTGCGCACGTCGGCCGGTTTGTCGCCCAGTTGGCGGTAAACCTGCGCCAGCGCAGTGGCACCCAGCGCGTTATGGCCGTTGCCCAGGTCGATCAACAGCAGCGCGCTGTCGCCCTTATCGGTGCGCAGCTGCGGCGTCACGGTGTGGCGCACGTCCTCCACGCGGGCGAAGGCGGTGATGACCAGCGACAGCGGCGAGGTCATTTCGCGCTGTTCGTTGCCTTCCTGCCAGCGGGTTTTCATCGACATGGAGTCTTTGCCCACCGGGATGGTGATGCCCAGCGCCGGGCACAGCTCTTCGCCCACCGCTTTCACCGCTTCGTACAGGCCGGCGTCTTCGCCCGGGTGGCCGGCGGCGGCCATCCAGTTGGCGGACAGCTTCACGCGCTTCAGGCTGCCGATTTCGGTGGCAGCCAGGTTGGTCAGCGCTTCCCCGACCGCCAGGCGGCCGGAGGCGGCGAAGTCCAGCAGCGCCACCGGCGCACGTTCGCCGAGCGACATCGCCTCGCCGTAGTAGCTGTCCAGGCTGGCGGTAGTGACCGCACAGTCGGCTACCGGTATCTGCCACGGGCCGACCATCTGGTCACGCGCCACCATGCCGGTAACGGTGCGATCGCCGATGGTGATCAGGAAGGTTTTCTCCGCAACGGCCGGCAGATGCAGCACGCGTTTCACCGCGTCGGCCAGCGTGATGTTCTCACGCTGCACCGGCTGGCCATTCGCCTGCAGGCGGGTAACGTCGCGGGTCATTTTCGGCGTCTTGCCGAGCAGCACGTCCAGCGGCATGTCGATCGGCTGGTTGTCGAAGTGACGGTCGTTCAAGGTCAGGTGCTGTTCTTCGGTCGCTTCGCCGATCACCGCATAAGGTGCGCGCTCACGGCGGCAGATCTCGTCGAACTGCGCCATCTGCGCCGGGGCAATCGCCATCACGTAACGCTCCTGCGATTCGTTGCACCACACTTCCAGCGGGCTCATGCCCGGCTCGTCGTTGAGGATATCGCGCAGCTCGAAGCGGCCGCCGCGGCCGCCGTCGCTCACCAGCTCCGGCATGGCGTTGGACAGGCCGCCGGCACCGACGTCATGGATAAACAGAATCGGGTTCTGGTCGCCCAGCTGCCAGCAGCGGTCGATCACTTCCTGACAGCGGCGCTCCATTTCCGGGTTGTCGCGCTGCACCGAAGCGAAGTCCAGATCGGCATCGGACTGACCGGACGCCATCGACGAGGCCGCGCCACCGCCCAGGCCGATATTCATCGCCGGGCCGCCCAGCACCACCAGCTTGGCGCCGACGGTGATTTCCCCTTTCTGCACGTGATCGGCGCGGATGTTGCCGATGCCGCCCGCCAGCATGATCGGTTTGTGGTAGCCGCGCAGCTCAACGCCGTTGTGGCTGTTGACGCGCTCTTCATAGGTACGGAAGTAGCCCAGCAGCGCCGGACGACCGAATTCGTTGTTGAACGCCGCGCCGCCCAGCGGGCCTTCGGTCATGATATCCAGCGCGGTGACGATGCGTTCCGGCTTGCCGAAATCCTGCTCCCACGGCTGTTCAAAGCCGGGAATACGCAGGTTGGACACCGAGAAGCCCACCAGGCCGGCTTTCGGCTTGGCGCCGCGGCCGGTAGCCCCCTCGTCGCGGATCTCGCCGCCGGAGCCGGTCGCGGCGCCCGGCCACGGCGAGATCGCCGTCGGGTGGTTGTGGGTTTCCACCTTCATCAGGATGTGCGCTTCTTCCTGATGGTAATCGTACTTGCCGTTGTCCGGCGCGGCGAAGAAGCGGCCGACCTGCGAGCCTTCCATCACCGCGGCGTTGTCTTTATACGCCGACAGCACATAGTCCGGCGTCTGCTCATAGGTGTTCTTGATCATCTTGAACAGCGATTTAGGCTGCTGTTCGCCGTCGATGATCCAATCGGCGTTGAAAATCTTGTGGCGGCAGTGCTCGGAGTTGGCCTGCGCGAACATATAAAGTTCGATATCCGTCGGGTTGCGCCCCAAACCGGTAAAGGCATTCAGCAGGTAGTCGATCTCGTCCTGCGCCAGCGCCAGGCCGAGCCGGACGTTGGCCTGCTCCAGCGCGGTGCGCCCTGCGCCCAGCACGTCGACAGACTGATACGGCGCTGGCTGATGGTGCGCGAACAGCTGTTCGGCCTGTTGCAGCTCGCTGAAGACGGTTTCCATCATGCGATCGTGCAGCAGCGCGGCGAGCTGGCGCCACTGGGTTTCCGTCAGCTCGGGCGCCTTGACGTAGAACGCCAGGCCGCGCTCCAACCGCAGCACCTGCTGCAGACCGCAGTTGTGGGCGATGTCGGTGGCTTTGGAAGACCAGGGAGAAATGGTGCCCGGACGCGGCGTGACCAGCAGCAACCGGCCTTCAGGGGCATGTTCGGCGAGAGAAGGACCGTACTTGAGCAGCCGCTGAAGTTTGGCGTGTTCTTCGGCACTGAGCGGTGCGCTAACATCGGCAAAGTGGACATACTCGGCGTAGATATCACTGACGGGCAGGTGGGCGTCCTGGCAGCGGGACAGCAGTTTGGTAATGCGAAAAGCCGATAAAGCGGGCGAACCACGCAGAATTTCCATAATCAAAGTTCTCTCGTCTTCGAAGCGGCGGATAAGACGCTTCATTGGGCGCAACAGGGGAAAACGCGCGCCATTATAGAGAATCCTCGCCGCAGACGAAACCGTTTGCGTAGGGATTATTGATAAAAGCGTGCCGCACCGTCGAATTGTCATAACGTGTCAATAAAGTTGCACACTGGCGTTTTGTTGCGCAAAATGCCCCCCGCACTGGTGATTTAACCATGAGAAAAGTCGCGGTTGTCGTCGCCGGTGTACCTGTGCCACCACTGGATAACTATTTGAAACGTCTTAAAATAAACTACATCCTCATCGGCGTTGTCACCCTGCTTCTGGCTCTCGCGCTGTGGCCCAATATCACCTGGCGCAGCGGCCAGGGCGGGCAACTCCAGGAGATCATTTCCCGCGGCGAGTTGCGTATCAGCACGCTGAATTCACCGCTGACCTATTTCAACACCAAGCAAGGGCCGGGTGGGCTCGACTACGAACTGGCGAAGCGCTTCGCCAACTACCTCGGGGTGAAGCTGGTGGTGATCCCCCATCAGAACATCAATGACCTGTTCGACGATCTGGACGATGACGACGCTGACCTGCTGGCGGCCGGCCTGATCTACAACCAGGAGCGCCTCAGCCGCGCGCGCACCGGCCCGGCCTACTACTCCGTTTCCCAACAGCTGGTGTACCGGCTGGGCACCCCGCGGCCAAAAGGCTTCGCCGACATTAAAGGCAAGCTGGCGGTCGCCTCCGGTTCCGCGCACGTCAGCACGCTAAAGCAGCTCAAGCAGGATAAATACCCGGATCTCGCCTGGGAGTCCTCCAGCGATCTCACCTCCAAAGAGCTGCTGGAGCGAGTCGCCGACGGCAAGCTGGACTACACCCTCGGCGATTCGGTAACCATCGCGCTGCTGCAGCGCATTCATCCGCAGCTGGCGGTGGCGTTCGACGTCACCGACGAAGAGCCGGTCACCTGGTATCTGAAACGCGATGGCGACGACAGCCTGTACGCGGCGATGCTGGATTTCTACAGCCAGATGGTGGATGACGGCACCCTGGCGCGGCTGGAAGAGAAGTACCTCGGCCACGTCGGCAGCTTCGACTATGTGGACACCAAAACCTTCCTGTCGGCCATCGACTCGGTGCTGCCCAACTTCCGCCCGCTGTTCGAGAAGCACGCCAACGAGATCGACTGGAAGCTGCTGGCGGCCATCGCCTATCAGGAATCGCACTGGAATCCGCAGGCCACCTCGCCCACCGGCGTGCGCGGCCTGATGATGCTGACCCGCGCCACCGCCGACGGCCTGGGGGTCAACGATCGCCTCGATCCGGAAGAGAGCATTCAAGGCGGCGCCCTTTACCTGCAACGGCTGATGGCCAAGGTGCCGGACAGCGTGCCGGAAGACGAGCGCATCTGGTTCTCGCTGGCGGCTTACAACATGGGCTGGGGCCACATGCTGGACGCGCGCAAGCTGACCAAGACGCAAAAGGGCAACCCAGACAGCTGGGTCGACGTCAAGCAGCGCCTGCCGATGCTCAGCCAGAAGCGCTACTATCCGCAGCTGACCTACGGCTATGCGCGCGGGCGTGAAGCCTACAACTATGTAGAAAACATCCGCCGCTACCAGGTCAGTCTGGTGGGCTATCTGCAGGAAAAAGAGAGAAAGGCGGCGCAAGCGGCCGCCGAGCAAGAGGCGTTGGGGAAAGGCTACCCGACGGTGATGCCGGAACTGGCGCTCAACTACTGATTATTCCGGCTTATCCGCCGCCCGCTGCGCCAGCCTGAGCGCTTTTTTCTGTTCACGGCGCAGGCGGAAGAAATTGCTCAGGGTGGCGGCGCATTCGTCCGCCAGCACGCCCGAGACGATCTCCACCTGATGGTTCATGCCCGGATGGCGCAGAATGTCCACCAGCGAACCGGCCGCGCCGGTTTTCTCGTCGGCGGCGCCATACACCAGCCGGCGGATACGGCTGTGCACCATCGCACCGGCGCACATCACGCAGGGCTCCAGCGTGACGTAAAGCGTGGCGTTCAGCAAACGGTAGTTTTGCAGCACCGCGCCGCCCTGGCGCAGCGCCATGATCTCGGCGTGTGCGGTAGGATCGTGTCGGCCGATCGGGCGGTTCCAACCCTCGCCGATGACCTGATTGTCCAGCACCAGCAGCGCACCCACCGGCACCTCGCCCTCTTCCTGCGCGCGCAGGGCCAGCTGCAATGCCTGACGCATCCAGTACTCATCGTTATATTCAGTCATCGCATAATTCCTCGTGCGCTTTTGCGGCGGGCATTATACACACTAGCCTCCCTTTGTCGTAGCCGCCCGCCAATGGCTATACTGGCCGAATCAGCGTGTGATTCAGGGACCAGAAGCATGAAACTCAGTAAAAAGAACGCGGTCGTGGTGCGCAAGGCGCTGGACGGTTGGGTGGGAGAAGGCGCCTTGACGCCCGAACAACGGCAGCAACTGCTGCAGCATGTGGCCGTGCAGCCTTTCGACTGGCGGCGGCTGGCGCGCTATGCGTTTCTCGCCGCGCTGGCCTCGCTGCTGATCGCCGTCACCAGCCTGTTCGCCGACAGCGAACTGCTTGCATGGCTCAGCGGGCTGTTCCGCTTCGACGCGCCGGTGCGCATGGCGATCGCCGGCATACTGGCGGCGCTGGCCTACGTCTGGGCGCTGCGTCGCCGCCGGCGCCACCCGGAAAAACGCTACGGCAATGAGGCCGCGCTGTTTGTCGCCGTGTTGCTTACCGCCTGCGCCTTATGGCAGCTGGGGGTCTGGCTGGATAACGGCAGCGGCCGGGTTTCCGTGCTGCTGCTGTTCGCCGCGCTGCTGTACGGCGCGATCGGCTGGTTCAGCCGCTCCGGGCTGGTGTGGTGGTTCGCCCTGCTGTCGCTCGGCAATGCCTTCGGCGCCGAGACCGGCTACCTGTCCGGCTGGGGCGCCTACTGGCTCGGCATGAGCTACCCGATTCGCTTTATCGCCTTTGGTGCGGTGCTGATCGCCGCCGCGCTGCTGTTGCGGCCGCTGTTGGCGCAACGCGGCCTGCAGCGGGTGTCGCTGGCGATGGGCCTGCTGTACCTGTTTATCGCCCTGTGGCTACTGTCTATCTTCGGCAACTACGGCGATCTCGACAGCTGGTACAGCGCGCGCCAGATCGAGCTGTTCCACTGGAGCCTGCTGTTCGGGCTGGCTGCCCTCGCCGCCATCTGGCTGGGGTTGAAGCATGACGACACCATGCTGCGCGGCTTCGGGCTGACCTTCCTCGGCATTAACCTGTATACCCGTCTGTTCGAGTTTTTCTGGGACAGCATGCCGAAGGCGGTTTTCTTCGTGCTGCTCGGCCTGAGCCTGTGGGCGCTGGGGCATTATGCGGAGAAGATTTGGCAGCTGGGGCGCAAGCCGCACGACGTGACCGACGACTGATCGCGGTGCCGATAAAAGCAGAAAGGGCGGAATCTTCCGCCCTTGGTTTATTCCAGTTGCTGCAGCTCGCCCTGCTTGCTTACCCGCCAGCGGTGCTCACAAAAGAACAGCAGCGGATTATCCTGCTTGCTGTCGCTGTAACCGCTGTACAGCTTCAGCGGCGCACCGAGCCGCTGCTCCAGCTGCACCACTTTCTGGGCTCCCAGGCAGCGCAGGGTCAAGACCCAGCCGCCGCAGCGGCGCGTGATGCGGCTGCCGATCAACCGCACCCGCGGCAGAAACGCCGAATCGCGATACACCTGCTCCACCAGCCGCTCCGGCGAGCCGGTAATCAGCCACACTTCGGCATCGTGCTCCTCCAGGTACTGCCGCAGCCGCATTTGCACCACCGGAAATGCGGTCACCTTCTGGCGAAAGGCCTCGATAAACTGCCGCTCCAGCGCCTTTAGCGTCGTTTCGGAACGCCCGAAGGTGATCGCCCATAGCAGCAGGCTCATCGGCCAACGCGCGGCGCGCCCCAGCAGCAGCAGCGCCAGACCGATCGGCAGCAGCAGCGGTATCACCAGCAACAGGTTCAGCGGTAAGCGGCGCAGCAGAAAACGCAAGAAACTGCCGAACATATCTTCCTGATGCAGGGTGCCGTCCAGATCGAAAAAGACCACGCGGCGCCCCTCTGCGGCCGGTTGTTGCTGCTTGTCGCTCAAACGCTACTCCTCGGGATCGTTGAACCCCATCATCCAGGTGAAGAGAAAACCGGCGATAATCGTAATCAGCATCCCCGCCAGATACAACATCACCTTACCTGAGACGATGGTCAACGCCAAAGGCAGCCCCGAAATGCCGAAGGTGATCACCGTCGCCACCTTCCAGTAGCTGATCAGCGCTCCGCCAACCGCACCGCCGAGGCAGGCGCCGATAAACGGCCGGCCCAGCGGCAGCGTCACCCCGAAGATCAGCGGCTCGCCGATGCCGAGAATGCCGACCGGCAACGCCCCTTTGATCACCTTTTTCAGCCGCGCATTGCGGGTTTTCAACAGCACCGCCAGCGCCGCCCCCACCTGCCCGACGCCGGCCATCGCCAGGATCGGCAGCAGCGGGTTGGAACCGTGCGCCTGCACCAGCTCGACGTGGATCGGCACCAGACCCTGATGCAGACCCGAGAGCACCAGCGGCAGGAACAGCCCCGAGAGCAGCGCTCCCACCAGCAGCCCGCCCTTGTCGATCGCCAGATTGGCACCGTGGGCGATGGCGTCGGAGATAATGCCGCCGATCGGCTGCAGAATCAGGATCGCCAGCGAGGCGGTGACCAGCGTGGTCAGCAGTGGGTTAAGGATCAGTTCGACCGACTCCGGCAGCAGCGTGCGCAGGCGTTTCTCCACCCAGCACATTAACGCTACCACCAGCAGCACGGCGATCACCCCGCCGCGCCCCGGCTGCAACGCCTCGCCGAACAAGGTGATCTGCGCCAGCGCCGGGCTGGAGAGAATGCCGGCCATCACGCCGCCCATCGCCTGAGAGCCACCGAATACCCGCGCGGCGTTGACCCCGACCAAAATGTTCATGATGGCGAACACCGCGCTGCCGAAGATCGCCAACAGCCCCAGCACGTTCGGGTAGTCCACTGCCAGCTGGCCGGCGATGTCAGGCCGTTTCAGCAGGTTGATGATGCCGGTGATCAGGCCCGAGGCGATAAACGCCGGGATCAGCGGAATAAAGACATCGGCCAGTTTTTTCAGCGCGCCGCTCATCGGCGCAGCGTATTTTTGCTTGGCCTGCGCCTTGATGCGGGCCGCGTCACCGACGGCGACAACGGGCTGCGCGCTACCGCTCAGCAATTCGCGCATGGCATCCACCACCTTGGCGGCGGCGCCTGGGCCAACGATAAACTGATGCTGCTCACCCTGTTTGATATAGCCCTTCACGCCGGGCAGCTGCCTGAGGGCGGCCAGATCCAGGCGCTGCTCGTCGCTGACCTCGACGCGCACCCGCGTCATGCAGTTCTCCAGTTTGAGGATATTGCCCTCGCCCCCCACGCCCGCCAGGATCTGTGTCGCCAATGCCGTTGTCTTGTCCATCGCCGCCCCCACCGTGAATTAACGCGCCAGCGCCGCGCGCAGGTAGCCGTCGTGCCGCTGCAGCCGCTGCTGTGCCTCTTCGGCGCTGACGCCGGCCAAAAGCATCAGGATCGCCGGTTTGACTTCGAAGCCGGTCTGCGCCAGCGCCGCCTCCGCCTGAGCGCGTTCGGCGCCGGTGGCCTCCACCACGATGCGGCAGGCGCGATCCACCAGTTTGACGTTGGTGGCCTTCACGTCCACCATCAGGTTCTGGTAGACCTTGCCCAGCTTGACCATCGCGCCGGTCGACAGCATGTTGAGCACCAGCTTCTGCGCAGTGCCGGATTTCAGACGCGTCGAGCCGGTCAGAGCCTCCGGCCCCACCACCGGCGAGATCGCCACCTGCGCTTCGTGCGCGATCGGCGAATCCGGGTTGCAGGAGATGGCCGCCGTCGGGCAGCCCAGCCCGCGCGCATAGCGCAGTGCGCCAATCACATAAGGCGTGCGCCCGGAGGCCGCCAACCCCACCACCATATCGACGGCGGTGAGGTTCAGCGCCCGGAGATCGGCTTCGCCCAAAGCTTCGTCGTCTTCCGCCCCCTCCACCGCTTTAAGCAGCGCGCCCGGCCCGCCGGCGATCAGCCCCACCACCACGCCGTGCGGCACACCGAAGGTCGGTGGGCACTCGGAGGCATCCAGCACGCCCAGGCGGCCGCTGGTGCCGGCGCCCAAATAAATCAGCCGCCCACCGGCCTTCAACGCCGCCGCCGCCAAATCGACCGCCTGCGCGATCGCCGGCAGCACCTTTTCGATCGCCTCCGGCACCTTTCGGTCTTCCTGGTTAAAGCAGCGGACCATCTCCAGCGTCGACATCTCATCCAGCCTCATGGTGGCCGGGTTGCGGGTTTCCGATACCAGTGCGCCTAAGTTCATCTGTTCACCTTTGAATTTTTAATTCACAAAATTAAATCAATATTTGAATATTTTATTCAACAAAGCGAGCGCTATTTGCTATTTTAACGGCGAGCTCACAAAAATTTTCACCGCGCGTTTTCGCCGCCTGCGTGGCAAAATGGCCGCTGGTTTCCAGGGAAAGATCAATGAGTACCCTTCTGCGCATTCGCCAGATGTATCCGACACTGGCGCAAAACGACCGCAAGCTGGCGGATTTTTTGCTGAACAACGCCGAGCAGGCGCGCCATCTCAGCTCGCAAAAGCTGGCCCAGCTGGCCGGCATCAGCCAGTCGAGCGTGGTGAAGTTCGCCCAAAAGCTGGGCTATAAAGGTTTCCCGGCGTTGAAGCTGGCGCTGAGCGAGACGCTGGCCCAGCCGCAGGCCGAACCGGTCGTGACCGTTCACAACCACATCCTCAGCAGCGACACGCTGAAAACCGTCGGTGAAAAGCTATTGGCGGAAAAGCAGGCGGCGCTGCGCGCGACGCTGGACATCAACAGCGAAGAGCGGCTGCATCAGGCGCTGGACATGCTGCGTCAGGCGCGCCGGGTAATGCTGATCGGCATCGGCGCTTCCGGGCTGGTGGCCAAGGATTTTTCCTTCAAGCTGCTGAAAATCGGCGTGATGGCGGTGGCCGAAGCGGACATGCACGTTCAGCTGGCGGCGGTGCAGGCGCTGGACAAACGCGATCTGCTGCTCGCTATCTCCTTCAGCGGCGAACGGCGTGAAATCAATCTGGCGGCGGAAGAGGCGCGCCAGGCCGGCGCCAGGGTGTTGGCGCTGACCAGCTTTTCTCCCAACGGCCTGCAGCAGCGCGCGGATCACTGCCTCTACACCATCGCCGAAGAGCCCCACACCCGCAGCGCGGCCATCTCTTCCAGCACGGCCCAGTACGCTCTCACCGATCTGCTGTTTATGGCGCTGATCCAGCACGATCTCGATCATGCCCGCGACCGCATCAAGCACAGCGAACAGTTAATGAAAAAGTTGGTTTGAGGCGTATAATGGCGGCCGATAAAACGCCGCCAGCTCAATTATTTCCCTTCTCTGCATTCGAAAAATAATGTGCGGGCGGTGACTCGCTCAATTATCAATCAATAATTGAGCATGCATGGACAGCATTATTTAACGATACCATTATGAATACACACACTGTTATTTTAGATAAGTTGCGGCACTCCGTGACTCACCCGACCCTACGCACTTTTTTATTTTACGCCATTATTGCTTTGATATTGATCAAAGCGATGGGATACAGCGGTGTAAAAGGCATTGATATTCTTTTTATTGCACTTATCTTGTTATTATTATCTATCCATTCGCTTACCCGTTACGGCCTGATTATTCCATTTATTCTGCTGTGCGCACTGTATGCGCCGGTCGGGGCCATATACGGTTCCCCATCAGCCGTCGTGGTGTCAGCCCTGCTGCAATCCAACCCGATAGAGGCAAGGGAGTTTTTGCAAACCCTCCCGGTCAGCTGTTATCTGTTGCCTGTCGCCATTCTGCTTACGCCGGTCATTCTCGGTCGATTGATTTGGCGACACCCCCTGTCAAAGAAAACAATATTGATCGCATTGGGCCTGCTTACGGCGATTATTATCGCCAGAGCATTCAGCGGTGGGTTGAGCAATCTCAGATTGCCTGACTTCTTTTTATCCACTTACTCCGCTTACGATCAATACCAACAGCAGATTGATGAATTAAACACCGACGCTTCAGCACCAAACCGCTGGTCGCTTACCGCCGGAGCACCAACGAATGAGAACTATGTCATTATCGTCGGCGAAAGTATGCGCAGGGATCATATGTCCTTATTTGGTTATCCGGTGTCCACTACACCGTTTCTGGATAATGCCAAGGGACGGTTTTACAGTAACTATATTTCCACCGCGCCGAATACGTTCGAATCGCTCCCCCGCACGCTGGCTTTAAGCAACGGCCACAACATTGCCCTCGGAGATAATATCATCACCCTGGCAAAAACCGCCGGCCTCAATACCCACTGGCTGTCCAATCAGGGCATGTTCGGGCAATTCGATACGCCGGTATCAAAAATCGCCATGTTCAGCGATAACCATTACTTCCTGAAGAAAGGCGACTATCAATCGCGCAACACCGATGATGATGCGCTGCTGCTGATATTTGACCAACTATTGAGCCGCCAGGGGCAAGGCAACCTGTATGTGCTGCATCTGATGGGCTCGCACGCCGACTTTTGCGAGCGGCTTAACGGCGAACCGCCGAGCGTCGAGTCGCCGAATAAGGAGCTGGCCTGCTACCTCTCTACCTATCGCAAGACCGATCGTTTTATCGAGCAGGTTTATCACAGTCTGAAACGGACCGGCGCGCCGTTTAAACTGTTCTATTTCTCCGATCACGGTCTTTCCCATAAGGATATCGGCGGCATACGTTCTCTGCGTCACAGCGGCGATACCCGGCAGAATTACCAGGTGCCGTTGCTGGTGCTGAGCGATCGCGACCAACAACACCAGATCATTGATGATCCCTTGAGCGCGTTCGATTTTATCGGGTTGTTTGCTCAAGAGGCGGGAATACGGGTTGCCCATCCGGAGGTGATGCCGACGATGCGTATGGCGGATACCGATAAGCGCTGGGTGTTTGACGGGCAGAGAAGGGTTGATTTCGATCAGTTGGCTGACGACCCACCTGAGTTACCCTAAGCGGTAAGATGACGAAAAAATGCCCGCCGCGCGGCGATTCTATGATAGATTGCGCGCCAGCCCGAGCACACCGATGGAAAGATAACTGACAATGGCACTGCTGATTACCAAGAAATGTATCAACTGCGACATGTGCGAGCCGGAATGCCCGAACCAGGCGATCTCGATGGGCGATGAGATTTATCAGATCGATACCGATCGCTGCACCGAGTGCGTCGGCCATTATGATACGCCGACCTGCCAGCAGGTTTGCCCGATCGACAACACCATCATCACCGATCCGCAGCATCGCGAGAGCAACGAACAGCTGTGGGACAAGTTCGTGGTGCTGCACCACGCCGATCGCATTTAATCCGCCGCAGGACTGACAAGGGCGCCACAGGCGCCCTTTCTCTTTTCAGCTTTCGACGATCACCGTCGCGCAGGCATAGCGCCGTTCGTCGGCCAGCGAAACGTGGATCGCGGCGACCCCCATCTCCCCGGCCAGCTCGGCGGCGCGGCCGTGCAAACGAATATTCGGCTTGCCCAACGCATCGTTGAACACTTCGAACTGATTGAACGCCAGGCCGTTGCGAATGCCGGTGCCGAACGCCTTGGCAGCGGCCTCTTTCACCGCGAAACGCTTGGCCAGAAAGCGAATCGGCTGCTGGTGCTGCTGATACAGCGCCCACTCGGCGTCGCTCAGCACGCGGCGCGCCAGACGATCGCCGCTGCGCTCCACCACCGCTTCGATACGCGCCATCTCGACGATGTCGGTACCCAGCCCGAGCACCGCCATTACCGGCGCGCTTCCCGCATCAGCACTTTCATGTCGGCAACCGCGGCCGGCAGCCCGCACATCACCGCCTGGCCGATAATCGCATGGCCGATGTTCAGCTCGTGCATTTCCGGCAGCGCGGCAATCGGCTGCACGTTGTGGTAGGTCAGGCCGTGGCCGGCATTGACCTTCAGCCCCTTCTCGGCCGCGTAGGCGGCGGCTACCGCTATGCGGCGCAGCTCGGCCTGTACCGCCAGCTCGCCCTGGGCTTCGGCGTAGGCACCGGTGTGGATCTCGATATAAGGAGCGCCCACCGCCACCGCCGCATCGATCTGGCGATGATCGGGATCGATGAACAGCGAGACCAAAATGCCCGCCTGCGCCAGGCGCTCAACCGCCACGCTCATTTTGTCCAGCTGGCCGGCGACGTCCAGGCCGCCTTCGGTGGTCACTTCTTCACGCTTTTCCGGCACCAGGCAGCAGAAGTGCGGCTTCAGCTCAATGGCGATATCCAGCATCTCGTCGGTCACCGCCATCTCCAGATTCATGCGCGTCTGGATGGTCTGGCGCAGCAGGCGCACGTCGCGGTCGGTGATGTGGCGGCGGTCTTCGCGCAGATGCACGGTAATGCCGTCGGCCCCCGCCTGTTCGGCAATGAATGCCGCCTGAACCGGATCCGGGTATTGGGTTCCGCGCGCGTTACGTAACGTGGCGATGTGATCGATATTGACGCCCAGCAGCAAATCAGCCATGACAACCTCTAAATACGATTTTCAGTGCCAGCAGTTTACACGCGGGCGCAAGGCGGCAAAAGGGGAAAAGGTCAGGCGTCGTCGACCGGCGTATTCGGCTGTTTGCGCACAAACTGACGGAACAGTTCGCGGCTCTTCAACGGTTTGCCGCCGAGGTAGGGTTTCAGCGCCATACGGGTGAAACGCTTGGCGGCGCGCAGCGTCTCGGCATCGGGAAACTGCCGCTCCGCCAGCGCGCGCAGTTCGCGCCCGGTGAAGCTGTAGTGATCCACCACCAGGCTGGCGATAAAGCCTTTCTCTTCGCGGTAACGATAGGTCATGGCATCATCCACCGGCAGGCCGCTGCCGGCGCAGTGCAGGAAATCAAGGCCGTAGCCCAGGTGGTGCAGCAAGGCCAGTTCGAACTGACGCAGCGCCTGTTCCGGCGAGCTGTCTTCCGCCGCCAGCGCCTGCAGGCATTGCAGATAGTCGAAGAACAACACCGAGTAGTTGGTTTCCTGCTCCAGCACGCGCGCCAGCAGTTCGTTCACGTACAGGCCGCTGTAAAGCATCATGCCGCTGAGGGGTAAACCGAGGGAGACCGCTTCAGCGTTGCGCAGCGTTTTCACTTCGCCGCGGCCGCCCCAGCGCACTAACAGGGGGGTAAAGGGTTGCAGACAACCCTTCAGATTGGAACGGCGGCTGCGCGCGCCTTTCGCCAGCAAGCGCACCCGCCCATGACCTTCGGTAAACAGATCCAGCATCAGACTGGTTTCACTGTACGGCCGCCCATGCAGGACGAAAGCGCGCTCCCAGCCGTCCACGGATCGTTACTTCAGATCGTCAACATAGCCCAGGCTGCGCAGCGCACGTTCGTCGTCCGCCCAACCGGATTTCACTTTCACCCACAGCTCGAGATGCACTTTGGCGTCGAACATCTGTTCCATGTCCTGGCGCGCTTCGATGCCGATGGTTTTGATCTTGGCGCCTTTGTTGCCGATGACCATTTTCTTCTGGCCTTCGCGCTCGACCAGGATCAGGCCGTGCACATCGTAGCCGCCGCGATCGTTAGCCACGAACTGTTCGATTTCCACCGTCACCGAATACGGCAGCTCTTCGCCCAGGAAACGCATCAGCTTCTCGCGGATGATCTCGGACGCCATAAAGCGCTGGGAGCGATCGGTGATGTAGTCTTCCGGGAAGTGGTGTTCCGCTTCCGGCAGCAGCTTGCGCACGATGCCGGCGATGGTGTCGACGTTCATCCCTTTCTCGGCGGAGATAGGCACCACGTCGAGGAAGTTCATCTGCTGGCTGAGGAACGCGATGTGCGGCAACAGCTTGGATTTGTCGGTGACGTTATCAACCTTGTTGATCGCCAGCAATACCGGGCAGCGCAGGCTGCGCAGCTTGTTGACCACCATTTCGTCGTCGGCGGTCCAGTTGGTGCCTTCGACCACGAAGATCACCAGTTCGACATCGCCGATCGAGCTGCTGGCCGCGCGGTTCATCAAGCGGTTGATGGCGCGTTTTTCTTCGATGTGCAGCCCTGGGGTGTCGACGTAGATCGCCTGATAGGCGCCATCGGTGTCGATGCCCATGATGCGGTGACGGGTCGTCTGCGGCTTACGCGACGTAATGGAAACCTTCTGCCCCAGCAGTTGGTTCAGCAACGTCGATTTGCCCACGTTCGGGCGGCCGACGATGGCGATAAACCCGCAGTGTTGTTTTACTTCGCTCATTCAAGCTCCAGCTTTTTCAGCGCTTGTTCCGCTGCCGCCTGCTCGGCTTTACGGCGGCTCGAGCCGGTGCCCACCACGGGCTCGCTCAAACCACTCACCTGGCAGTGGATGGTAAACTCTTGGTCGTGCGCTTCACCGCGAACCTGCACCACCAAATAAGAAGGCAACGGCAGATGACGCCCCTGCAAAAACTCCTGCAAACGGGTTTTCGGGTCTTTCTGCTTATCACCGGGGCTGATTTCGTCCAACCGGCTGCGATACCAGTCCAAAATCAGACGCTCGACGGTCTGGATGTCGCTGTCCAGGAACACGCCGCCGATCAATGCCTCCACCGTATCCGCCAGGATTGACTCGCGGCGGAACCCACCACTTTTCAATTCGCCCGGCCCCAGCCGCAGACATTCGCCCAGGTCAAACTCGCGCGCCATCTCCGCCAGCGTGTTGCCGCGCACCAGCGTGGCACGCATGCGGCTCATATCGCCCTCGTCTACGCGAGGAAAGCGGTGATAGAGCGCATTGGCGATGACAAAGCTCAGAATCGAGTCACCCAGAAACTCAAGACGTTCATTGTGTTTACTGCTGGCGCTGCGGTGAGTCAAAGCCTGCAGTAAAAGCTCCTGCTGTTGAAAAGTGTAGCCCAGCTTCCGCTGCAGCCTGTTTATTACGATGGGGTTCATGAGTTACCAATAGATCAAGAATGCGTCAAAAACTTGCAGCATACGGAACAGGCCTGCTTCGCCGAAAGCCGATCCAAAGCTGTTTCGTTTGCAGTGGCTCCCAGCAGGAGCCAACTTTTTATCGCTCGAGAAAGTATTCTACAACGAGTGGAAACATAATGCTGTGTTTATATCCCCTTAATCTTTCACGCCGCAGTAGGCTGCGGCGTGAAATAGACAGGGAATAAGTCAGCGATTAATGAATGCCGCCGATCCGGCTGAAACGCACGCCGGTAGGCCACTCACCTTCCTGCTTTTCAAAGCTCATCCAGATGGCCGTGGCTTTACCCACCAGATTCTTCTCCGGCACAAAGCCCCAGTAGCGGCTGTCCGCGCTGTTGTCGCGGTTGTCGCCCATCATGAAGTAATGCCCGGCCGGCACCACCCACTCCGCCAGCGGTTTGCCCGGCTGTTGGTAGTAAGCGCCCACCTGATCCTGCGTGCCCGGCACGGTCAGGATGCGGTGGGCCACGTTGCCCAGGCTCTCCTGACGCTCGCGCAGACGAATGCCGCCCTGCGGCACGTTGTCGTTCAGCGGGATTTGGTAGAAGCCGTTGCTGGCCTCGCCCATGCCGCTGCGGCTGAACAGCTGCACGAAGTCGCTCGGCTGGGCGTCCGCGTAGGTCACCGCCAGCGCGGTATCGCAGGACTGCCCGCTGTTGCAGGACGGCTGCACCGTAACGCGCTTATTCACCGGATCGTAAGTAATACGATCGCCCGGCAGGCCAATTACGCGCTTGATATAATCGAGCTTCGGATCCAGCGGATATTTAAATACCGCAATATCGCCGCGCTTCGGATGGCCGGTTTCAATGAGCGTGGTCTGGGTAATCGGATCTTTAATGCCGTAGGCATATTTCTCCACCAGAATGAAATCGCCAATCAACAGCGTCGGCATCATTGAGCCGGACGGGATCTGGAACGGTTCGTAAATAAACGAACGCACCACAAAGACCAGCAACAGCACCGGGAACACCGATGCGCCAGTCTCTACCCAACCAGGCTGCTTCGCCACTTTCGCCAGCGTTTTATCGTCTACGGCGCCCGCGGTCTGCTCGTTGACCGCCGCGATCTTCGCGCGGCGGGCCGGCGCCCATTTAAAGCGCTCGAAGCACCAGATGATCCCGGTGACCAGGGTGGCCAACGCCAGGATCAGGGCAAACATATTCGCCATGCAAACTCCCTCGTTTCGCGAACTCGTCGCGGTTACTTGCCGTCTTTACCGACGTGCAGAATGGCCAGGAACGCTTCCTGCGGCAGCTCGACGTTGCCGACCTGCTTCATGCGTTTCTTACCGTCTTTCTGTTTCTGCAGCAGCTTTTTCTTACGGCTGACGTCACCGCCGTAGCATTTCGCCAGCACGTTTTTACGCAACTGCTTCACGGTGGAACGCGCGATGATGTGCGTGCCGATCGCCGCCTGAATCGCGATGTCGAACTGCTGACGCGGGATCAGATCTTTCATCTTCTCCACCAGTTCACGGCCGCGATACTGCGAGTTGTCGCGGTGGGTGATCAGCGCCAGCGCATCCACGCGCTCGTTGTTGATCAGCACGTCCACGCGCACCATGTCGGAAGCCTGGAAGCGCTTGAAGTTGTAATCCAGCGACGCATAACCGCGCGACGTGGACTTCAGGCGGTCGAAGAAGTCGAGCACCACTTCCGCCATCGGGATTTCATAGGTCAACGCCACCTGGTTGCCGTGGTAGACCATGTTGGTCTGCACGCCGCGCTTCTCAACGCACAGGGTGATGACGTTGCCCAGGTATTCCTGCGGCATCAGCATGTGGCATTCGGCGATCGGCTCGCGCAGTTCCTGGATATTGTTCAACGGCGGCAGCTTGGACGGGCTGTCGACGTAGATCACTTCTTTGCCGGTGGTTTCCACTTCGTAGACGACCGTCGGCGCGGTGGTGATCAGATCCAGATCGTATTCACGCTCCAGACGCTCCTGAATGATCTCCATGTGCAGCAGGCCGAGGAAGCCGCAGCGGAAGCCGAAGCCCAGCGCGGTGGAGCTTTCCGGCTCGTAGAACAGGGAGGCGTCGTTGAGGCTCAGTTTGCCCAGCGCATCGCGGAAGGATTCATAGTCGTCGGAGCTGATCGGGAATAGACCGGCGTACACCTGCGGCTTCACTTTCTTGAAGCCCGGCAGCGCTTTATCCGCCGGCTGACGCGCCTGCGTCAGGGTATCGCCCACCGGCGCGCCGAGGATGTCTTTGATCGCGCAGACCAGCCAGCCCACTTCGCCGCAGTTCAGCACGTCGCGATCGACCTGCTTCGGCGTGAAGATGCCCAGGCGATCGGCGTTGTACACCTGGCCGGTGCTCATGACCTTGATCTTGTCGCCCTTGCGCAGCGTGCCGTTCTTGACGCGCACCAGAGACACGACGCCCAGGTAGTTATCGAACCAGGAGTCGATGATCAGCGCCTGCAGCGGCGCATCCGGATCGCCCTGCGGCGGCGGGATATCGCGCACCAGGCGCTCCAGCACGTCGGGCACGCCGACGCCGGTTTTGGCCGAGCAGCGCACCGCATCGGTAGCGTCGATGCCGACGATGTCTTCGATTTCCTGTGCGGCGCGATCCGGATCGGCGGCCGGCAGGTCAATCTTGTTCAGTACCGGCACCACTTCCAGATCCATTTCGATCGCGGTGTAGCAGTTGGCCAGCGTCTGGGCTTCTACGCCCTGACCGGCGTCCACCACCAACAGCGCGCCTTCGCAGGCCGCCAGCGAGCGGGAAACTTCATAGGAGAAGTCAACGTGGCCGGGGGTGTCGATAAAGTTGAGTTGATAGGTCTGCCCATCCAGCGCCTTATAATCCAGCGTCACGCTCTGCGCTTTGATGGTGATGCCGCGCTCGCGCTCCAGATCCATGGAATCGAGCACCTGCGCGGCCATTTCACGGTCGGACAAGCCACCGCAGATTTGGATAATGCGGTCAGACAGCGTCGACTTACCGTGGTCAATATGGGCAATAATGGAGAAATTTCGTATATGCTTCATTATAAAAGTTTTTCTGCCTTGGTATTTCTGAATTACTCGCCTATAGAAACCCGCATGGACCTAAAGCGACAGTGAATGGGTTAGGCCGTCTTGCACCTGAATCGCTGCATTCTACATGCCACACCACTGAAAACCTAGCGATCGGTGCAGTGAAGGCATTCTATTATGCGCAGCTAAATGTTACAGGGCACCCCGGCGGGTGAAAACAGATGTTAACGCGGACGATACGGCCTGAACCCAAGGCTTGCAGGTGCTCCGTGGCCGTCAAACTCCGGCGCTAATACATAACCGGCCGCAGCGCAATAAACCCTCTCCGAAATTATAAGAAAAGAATATTTGGATCAACCTCTTAGAATTCCATTTCGCCCCTCTTCCTTTAGGAAAAACCCCATATACGCCACCACCGCCCCTCGGATAGAAAGGGCATGAACTCCGCGACAAAACATTATTCCGGGCACTACATCGGCAGCCCACCGGGGTTCAGCAGCATATCTGCGTACGTTGATTGGAAGGTGCATATGATCGATAAAGGGCAAATGCTGAGCCGGCACGATTTTTCGAAGGTCAACTGGGGCATTCTGGCGGCGGCGGCGCTGCTGTTTAGCGTGGGAGCCGCGCTGTTGGTGCTGCCGCTGCTGAGCAGCATTGATGAGAGTGAAGTCATCACGCTGTTGCAGGCCGGCGCGGGCACGGTTTTACTCGGCTGTACGCTGCTGGCGCTGCGGCACTATCTGCGCCCGACGCTGACCTATCGCCTGTACGAGCACGGCGTGCGGGTCTTTGACGGCCACCATCACAAAGAGCGCTTCATCCCGTTTGAGAAGATCGGCGACATCTATCGCTTTCGCGGCGGCAAAGCTTTTGGCGGGCTGTTTGACGTCACGGCGTTCCGCGCCGGCGCGGATCAGCCCTGGTGTACGGTTTTCAGCAACGTCGCCCATTCGTGGCGGCTGGCGGACGTGATCGTTGACCAACAGCTGCAGCAGCGCGGGCCGCTGGCATTGAATGCGCTCTATCAGGGGGAAGTGGTGCCGTTTCACACCGTTGAGGGCGACGCACGCTGGCTGTGGCAGCTGCTGCTGGGCAAACGGCAAGGTACGCCGACTGAAACGCTGCGGCTAAGCGCCACCTTGCTGGCCACGGAACGGGGAAACGTGCCGCTCGAGCAGATCCGCGCGGTGGAAAACCATCCGCAGCTCGGCATCCGTTTGCTCGACGGCCAGGGAAATGTGCTGTTCGCGATTAACTACGATTCGCTGCTCAGCGCCGATCTGTTCATCGCGCTGTTGGAGCATATGATCCACAACCGCATCCCCGCCTATCACAACCCGGCGATGACGCGGCCGTCGGTTTAAATCAGCGGGGAGTTTTCCGCCTGCATGCGCATCGCGGTAGGCGGCAACCCAATCTGCAGCACCACCGGCTGGTAATCGGCCTGCTCGCCCAGACGCCGGGCCAACCGGCGCGCCAGCATAAAGGCCGCCCCGCCGCCCAGCACGGCGCCGATCGCCGCCGAGGCGTCGCTACCGAAACAATATTGCAGCAAGGTACCGCCCAACATCATGCCCAGCAGCGGCGTCAGGTAAACCAGCATGGCGGAGCGCAGCAGGCTGCCCTCCGCAATGCCAACCTCGACGCGCTGCCCCGGTTCGAGCGGCTGATCGATATGCACCTGCAGCTGATGCTCGGTCTCCGGCACCAGCTCGTTCAACGCGCGCGCGCCGCAGCCGGAGCGCGCGGTACAGCTGCCGCAACCGGCCTTGGGTTCACAGCGCAGCAGCGCTACGCCCTGTTGCCACGAAACCACCGTGGCCCACTCTTTCATCATTACGGCGATACCTTGAAAGAAATGCTGTCAGCGATGCGTTTGGCCGTAGCCGGCGGCAATTCGCCCACGATAGTGATTTCGTTACCCGCGCGCACTTCGGTCTGAATGGTGCGGCGCCCCTGACGGTAGTATTGCTGCCCGGCTCCGCTGCCCGCCGGGCTGACGTTGACCGAGAAGCTGAACAGACCGTCGCTGTAAAGCCGGGATTCGACCGGCACGGCGACATTCGGTAATTTGCGGCGATTGCGCGCCACCTCGTCCACCCCGGCCGGCAGCCAGCCGGTGCTCCAGCTGAGCTGGACGTTTTCCACCGCCGGTAGCGACAGCAGCGGCGGCAGGTTGGCTTTGAGCAGCCCCTGCATCGCGCCCTGCACGTCGGCGCCGACCGCGAAGGAGATCACCCGATATTGCTCCAGCGTTTCGCCGTCGCGATCGAGCAGATCCACCCGCAGCGGCAGCTTGGTGTCCTCGTCCATCCAGACGATGTAGCTGTAGCGGGAACCGTCGCGCGCCACCACGCGCAGCACTTCACACGGCCGATCGGCGATGCGGGTGCTGCCCACGGAGATGAAGTCGTAGTACTTGGCCAGACGGGTGAAATCGGCATAGACGATCGCCGGCAGCGCATCGACGATGTGATCGCCGGTGAGCGTGAACGGCTCCAGGCCAGGCTCGAAGTAGCTGATCCCGCCGCCGCGCTGCAATACTTCGCGGCGCGGGCCGTCCATATGCAACAGCTGGCCGAGCGGCACGTTGCCGATCACCGCATGGCGATAGCGCAACGACTCGATTCCCTGCTTGCTGATGCTGATGTAGGCGAGCTCGTAATTGAGAGAACGGCTGGCGCTGCTCATCTGTTGCAATAACGCCCCGGACGCAGTTGGCTGCGCCGGGGCGATGCTGGAATAGAGCAGGCTGCCCGTCAATAAACAAACGGAGAACCAGATTTGCTTCATTACTGCTGTTGCATTCCTAAAGACTGAGTTCCGGGAACCTGAATGGCAGCCTGTTGCGGGTTGCTTTGTTCAAGCTGCAGCTGATCCGAATGCAGGCGACGTTGCAGTTCATAGTCCTGCAGCATGGCGTTGATACGCTTGCGCTGTTCCTGCACCTGCTGCTGTTGGCCGCTGCCGGTGGAGAAGCTGTCGGCCGGGACGCCCAGGCTGACCGGTGAGGCCTGGCCCATGATCGGCAGCGTGGTGAAGGCCGGCGATTCGGACGCGTTCGATGATGCAGCAGGTTGGTTATAGTGCTGTACGCCGACGATCACCGCCAGCGACACGCAGGCCGCCATACCGATTTGCGTAATCTGGCTCGCCCAAGGACGCACTTTGTCCCAGAACGGCATTTTCTGCCAGGTGTGAGGCTGCGGCTGAGACTCCTGAACGGCGGAAGGCACCAGCCGGGCGGGTTCTTTCTCAAGTGCAGCGGCTACGCGATCGGCGATGTCGAGATGCATCACTTGGCCGACATCACCTCGCAGTGTGTCACGTATCAGGTGATAGCTCTGCCAGCTTTGTTGAAGCGTTCGATCTTGCGACAGAGAACTCAACAGCTCGCTGTCGAACGATTCACCATCCATCAGAGCGGAAAGCTTTTCTTTCTGCATGCCTAAGTACCCTTCCTGTGCCCGCCATTGCTAACGCTGGATCAGCGGTTGAACTTTATTATCGATAGCTTCCCGGGCGCGGAAAATACGCGAACGTACGGTTCCGACCGGGCAATCCATGATGGCAGCTATCTCTTCGTAGCTTAGACCATCCAACTCCCGCAGGGTAATCGCCATGCGAAGATCCTCAGGAAGCGACTCAATGGTACGGAAAACTATCTGTCTCAGCTCTTCTGACAACATTAAGTTCTCAGGGTTCGAAATTTCTTTCAGTGCGCCCGCACTTTCGTAATTTTCCGCATCGTTGGCGTCCACATCACTGGATGGCGGACGGCGCCCCTGAGCAACCAGATAATTCTTTGCCGTGTTCACGGCGATTCGATACAACCAGGTATAAAAAGCGCTGTCGCCACGGAACGATTCCAGTGCGCGATAGGCCTTGATAAACGACTCCTGCACCACATCGGGCACATCGCCCTGCGGCACATAGCGGGAAACGAGACTCGCCACCTTATGCTGATAGCGCACTACCAGTAGGTTAAACGATTTCTGATCGCCCTTTTGGACCCGCTCGACCAGAACTTGATCCGTTAACTGCTCGCTCATCCGAGGTAAACTCTCCCCAAATCCGTCTCCACGCGTAAAATTGTACTGCCAGCCATACATTATTTTCCTGAGCAAGCACTCGCTTGGAGTTCATATAGAACACGAAGTTCCATATCGCCATTGTTTTTTCTGTTGATGTCGCCCTATCCGTGGCTTTTGCCCGGACAGTTAGGCTAACATGAAATTCACTCTTCTTCTGCACACATCATACGTTATGCAACCATCATCTGAACATGTTAGCGATGTACTGATCGTCGGCAGCGGCGCTGCGGGCCTGTCACTGGCGCTGCGCCTGGCGCAGCATTGCAAGGTTACCGTTCTCAGCAAGGGGCCGCTCAGCGAGGGCGCCACCTTTTATGCCCAAGGCGGGATCGCCGCGGTGTTCGATGAGACGGACAGCATTGCCTCACACGTTGATGACACTTTGATTGCCGGCGCCGGCCTGTGCGACAAAGAGGCCGTCGAATTCATCGCCGGCAACGCGCGCCACTGCGTGCAGTGGCTGATCGATCAGGGCGTGCTGTTCGACACCGAGGTCAACGCGCAGGGCGAGGAGCATTATCACCTCACGCGCGAAGGTGGCCACAGCCATCGCCGCATCCTGCACGCCGCGGACGCTACCGGTAAGGAAGTAGAGACCACGCTGGTGGGGAAAGCAAGCGCTCACCCCAATATTTGCGTGATGGAGCGCCGCAACGCGGTTGACCTGATTACCTCGAACAAAATCGGCCTGCCGGGCACCCGCCGAGTGGTGGGCGCTTACGTCTGGAACCGCGAGCTGGAGCGGGTGGAAACCTACCGCGCCAAAACGGTGGTGCTGGCGACCGGCGGCGCGGCCAAGGTATACCAATACACCACCAACCCGGACATCTCCTCCGGCGACGGCATCGCCATGGCCTGGCGCGCCGGCTGCCGGGTCGCCAACCTGGAGTTCAACCAGTTCCACCCGACCTGCCTGTTCCATCCTCAGGCGCGCAACTTCCTGCTGACCGAAGCGCTGCGCGGCGAAGGGGCTTACCTGAAGCGCCCGGACGGCAGCCGCTTTATGCCCGATTTTGACCCGCGCGGCGAACTGGCCCCGCGCGATATCGTCGCCCGCGCCATCGACCATGAAATGAAGCGCCTGGGCGCCGACTGCATGTACCTGGACATCAGCCACAAGCCGGCGGAGTTCATCACCCAGCACTTCCCAATGATCCACGAGAAGCTGCTGACGCTGGGCTTCGATCTGACCCGGCAGCCGATCCCGATCGTCCCGGCGGCGCACTACACCTGCGGCGGCGTGATGGTCGATCAGCACGGCCGCACCGATCTCGACGGGCTGTACGCCATCGGCGAGGTCAGCTATACCGGCCTGCACGGCGCCAACCGCATGGCGTCGAATTCGCTGCTGGAGTGCCTGGTGTACGGTTGGTCGGCGGCGGAAGACATTCTGCAGCGCCTGCCGTTCATTCAGCAGGCCAAACAGGTGCCGCACTGGGATGAAAGCCGGGTGGATGATGCGGACGAACGGGTGGTGATTCAGCACAACTGGCACGAGCTGCGGCTGTTCATGTGGGATTACGTCGGCATCGTGCGCACCACCAAGCGGTTGGAACGCGCCCTGCGCCGCATCAACACGCTGCAGGCGGAAATCGACGAGTACTACGCTCACTTCCGCATCTCCAACAACCTGCTGGAGCTGCGCAATCTGGTGCAGGTGGCCGAGCTTATCGTGCGCAGCGCCATGGCGCGCAAAGAGAGCCGCGGCCTGCACTACACGCTGGACTATCCGGATCTGCTGCCGGAAGCGCTGCCGACCATTTTGCAGCCTTAACCTCTGCGACAGGGCGCCTAATCGGCGCCCTTTTCTTTTCAGTAGAACAGGTAGAAGTCGGCGATCAACCGGCGGAAATCGTCGGTATAGCTGCCATCGGCCTGCTTGATCGCCAGCGCCTGCTCCCGCAGCGGCGTTTCCCGCCGCGTCAGCGCCAGCAGCACCCGGTGCAGCGGCGTATCGGCCCGATCGCTGACGTTCACTTTCGCCGCCGTCTGCCAGCCGCTTTGCTGCGCCAGACGTTCGAATTCGGCGCCGATGTCATGCGGCAGCACCACGCAGAACGTTCCCTGTTCCGCCAGCAGCTGTGCCGCACAGGCCAACAGCGCATCGTGCGTCAGGGTTTCGGTGTAACGCGCGTTGTGGCGCGCCTGGTCGCGGCAGGCCACCGCCGGCTCGAAATAAGGCGGATTACTGACGATCAGATCATACTCAGCGGCATGCTGCTGCGCATAATGGTGAATATCCTGCGCATGCACGCGGATGCGCTGCGGCCACGGCGACTCCGCCGCATTTTCGCGCGCCTGGCCGGCGGCGGCTTCATCCAGCTCCACCGCGTCAATGGTCACTTCGTCGCCGCTGCGCTGCGCCAGCATCAGCGCGATCAGCCCGCTGCCGCTGCCGATGTCCAGCACCCGGCGCGCCTGCCCCAGCGGCGCCCAGGCGCCGAGCAGCACCCCGTCGGTGCCCACTTTCATGGCGCAACGATCGTGGGCGACAAAGAATTGTTTAAAGGTAAAACCCCCGCGGCGCGGGGTAAAATCGGCTTTCGATCGCTTGCTCACACTCACCACCTGGCTATAAAACTGGCGTAGCATAAGGCAATCTGATCGACGGGAAAAGAGCGGCTTTCCGCTTAAATAGGTGAAGATCGCGGCCAACCCGTCTATAATCGGCGCCCCAAGTAGAGGTAGACCATGACAGCAACCACTTTTTCCGAACTCGAACTCGATGATCGCCTGATCGACGCGCTGCGCGACAAAGGCTACGATCGCCCCACCGCCATTCAGGCCGCTGCGATCCCGCCGGCGATGGACGGGCGCGACGTCTTAGGTTCGGCTCCGACCGGCACCGGCAAAACCGCCGCCTTCCTGCTGCCCGTGTTGCAGCACCTGCTGGACTTTCCACGCAAAAAATCCGGCCCGCCGCGCGTACTGATCCTGACGCCAACGCGTGAACTGGCGATGCAGGTCGCCGATCAGGCGCGTGAATTGGCTGCTCATACCTCGCTGGATATCGCCACCATCACCGGCGGCGTCGCTTACATGAACCACGCGGAAGTGTTCAGCGAAAACCAGGACGTGGTGGTCGCCACCACCGGCCGTTTGCTGCAATACATTAAAGAAGAGAACTTCGACTGCCGCGCGGTGGAAACCTTGATCCTCGACGAAGCCGACCGCATGCTCGATATGGGCTTCGCGCAGGACATCGAAACCATCTCCGCCGAAACCCGCTGGCGCAACCAGACGCTGCTGTTCTCCGCCACGCTGGAAGGCGAAGCGATCCGCGAATTCGCCGAGCGCATCCTGAAAGAGCCGGTGGAAGTGGAAGCCGATCCGTCGCGCCGCGAACGCAAAAAGATCCTGCAGTGGTACTACCGTGCCGATGACGTGCAGCACAAAACCGCGCTGCTGATCCACCTGCTGAAACAGCCGGACGTGCAGAAATCGGTGATCTTCGTGCGCAAACGCGAGCGCGTGCACGAGCTGGCCACCTGGCTGCGCGAAGCAGGCATCAACACTTGCTATCTCGAAGGCGAAATGGTGCAGGCCAAACGCAACGAAGCGGTCAAACGCATGATGGATGGCCGGGTTAACGTGCTGGTCGCCACCGACGTTGCCGCACGCGGTCTGGATATCCTCGATATCACCCACGTGTTCAACTTCGACATGCCGCGCACGGCGGACACCTACCTGCACCGCATCGGCCGTACCGGCCGCGCCGGGCGCAAAGGCACCGCCATTTCGCTGGTGGAAGCGCACGACCATCTGTTGCTGGGCAAAGTGGGCCGTTACCTGAACGAGCCGCTGAAAGCGCGCGTGATCGACGAACTGCGGCCAAAAACCAAGGTGCCGAACGAGAAGAGCAACGGCAAGCCATCGAAGAAAGTGCTGGCCAAACGCGCGGAAGATAAAGCGAAGAACAAAGAAAAGGCCAAGGTGAAAGTGCGCCATCGCGACGCCAAAAACGTCGGTAAACGCCGTCAGGCGAAGGCCAAACCGGCCGGCGACGCGGAATAACCCCCGCTGCCTAAGAAAAAACCGCCTGTACAGGCGGTTTTTTTATGGGCGTTTACTGCTGTGCGTAGTGCGTGGCCAAGCGGTGCCCCTGCAGCCATTTATCCAGTTCGCGGAACTGCGCCTTCAGTTCGTCATTCTGCAAATGCGCCGGCGTTTGCGAGAAATAAAACTGGAACGCGACGCCCTGCTGGTTGCGCGCCCGGGCATCGGCCCCGGCCTGCAACAGCAGCAGCGCCAGGTGCGGCGCGTTAATCTTCGCCGCCAGATGCAGCGGGGTATCCCCCAGCCGGTCGCTCAAGGTGGTGTCCGCCCCGGCCGCCAGCAACATCCGCAGTTGCTCTTCACGCCCGGCCAGCACCGCCGCCGCAAGCGGCGTGGCGCCGGTAACGGCATTACGCACGTTCACCTGCGCCCCTTTGGCCAGCAACAGCCGCAGGTACTGCGCGTCTTGCAGCATCGCCGCGGTGTGCAGCGCGCTGTTGCCGTCCAGCCCCGCCGCCGCCGGGTCGGCGCCGAGATCCAGCAACGCCTGCACGCTATCCGGCTGCTGCGAAAGCACCGCCCACTGCAACAGCGTGACCTGCCGATCGCCCCGTTCGCGCAAGCGATCCTGCGTGGCCTGCGCATGGATACCCTGCGTATCGCCACGCGCCACCGCCTGAGCCAGCGCCAGATTGCTGTGGCCGTCAAACGGCGAAATCTCCTGCCCCATCTGTTGCTCCTTAGCCATCATCAGTAAACCGGTCACCGCGACCAGCGCCAGTAAGGCTATCGCCAGCGCCCGCCGCAAGCGACGCCCTTCAGGCATTGGCCTTCGCCTCCCACGGCTTTTGTTCCGCCATCGAGCTTATCACCTTGTCGATGCCGTGCGCCGTCAGGCTGCGATCCAGATGCTTGCTCGGCCGCCAGTCATCGATGCCGGTCAGGGTATCGTTGTTGGCCAGGGTGATGTTGTGGCCGATGGCGTCCGGGATCAGCGAGGTCGACTCCTGGGTGCTGGTCAGCATGTCATATTGTTCGCTGTAACGGCGAATACCGCCGGCTTCGGCATCTTTCTTCGCCGCCGCCGGATCGATACCCAGGCGATTCAGGGTGTAATCCGACACCCCGGCCGCGTTGAAGGTGACCGCGACCGTGCCGGTCGCCAGCGCGGCCGTGGCCGCCAGACCGCCGCCAAGCGAATGGCCGGCGATCACCAGCGCATCGCCGAAGGCCGCCTTGGCGCTTTTGGCAGCGGCAACAGCCTGATTGTACTGCACATCGTCATAGCCCGTCGCCTGCCGCACGTTGCTCAGCCAATCGCGCCAGTCGTTGGTGCCGGCGAACGCCAACACATACTGCTTGTCGTTGCTGTAAATCCCAGCCTGGAAACCGCTGCCCACGTCGTGCAGGCTGGCGGGATCGATGCCGAAACCGAGCAGCGCGCTGTCGCTCAGGCGGTTGAACCCGGCGGCACCCTGGCCAGTGAGTGAGTAAACGTCCTTGGCCAACAGCGCCAACGCATAATCCCCCTCCTGCGATTGCTGCCCCCGCGTCACGCCCGGCGCTGCCGCCGCCGTCGGTGCCGCCGCTGAGATATCGCCGACCAGCGTATTCAACAGATTCTGCGCGTTCAGCGTGTTCTGAGAGGGAGAGGCCACCGGCGCCGGATTTGCCAGCGCTGCCGCGGGCTGCGCCGCCGTCGCCGTCTCGGTAGCGGCGCGAGGCGTAGGGATCGCGGCCACCGGGGATACTGCAGAGGTAAAACTTAAAGGCATACTCATGCCGACTCCTTGTCGATAGACTTTTTATTGAGCACCTGAATAGGTGCTGATTTAGCTATCGGCAGGTCGGATGAGTTCTGTATTAGAAATGCTTATCTTTGTACAGAATGTGATCCGCGTTCGGTTTTCGGCCGCCAAACGCCAGAAAGGGAGCCGAAGCTCCCTGATTGACTGCGCCGCAAATTACAGGCTTTCGGTAAAGGTGCGGGCGATAACGTCGCGCTGCTGTTCCGGCGTCAGGGAGTTGAAGCGCACCGCATAGCCGGACACGCGGATGGTCAGCTGCGGGTATTTTTCCGGGTGCTTGACCGCGTCTTCCAGGGTTTCGCGACGCAGCACGTTGACGTTCAGGTGCTGACCGCCTTCCACGCGCACGGTCGGCTGCATTTCCAGCGGCACTTCACGGTATTCGATCTGGCCCAGGTCGCTCACCGCGACAACCTGATCTTCCGCGTAGTTGGCCTTGGCGCACACGCAGCGAGCTTCCGCTTTTTCATCGTCCAGCAGCCAGAAAGAATTCACCAGCGCCTGGTCATTCGCTTTGGTAATTTGAATACCGGTAATCATTATGTTGCCTCCGTACAAGGGCGTAAAAATTCACGTCGTGAGAAAACCCAATTCTGGTTTCGGCCATTTGGTAAAACCATTGTTGTCTTGTTGTTCTGTATACCAGCCTGACCGGGCCAGTTCCTTGATTAAAGTCAATTTTTACCGGGTAGGCACAGGGCGTGAAGGGGCAAATTTATGTTTTATATCAATTTTCCCACTGCGGCAAAAACCAATTATTTTTGTAAATTTTCAAAAATAATTGCATAAGGCACGGCGGCGAGAAATGAAAAGCGGGTTTCGCTGCGCGTGCTGAAACGGTAAGCTATAGGCCATGAATTGCTAAAGAAAACAAAGGAGAGCGTTTATGGCCACCTCCCTCACCTGGCATGACGTGATCGGCAAAGAGAAAGAGCAGCCCTATTTTGTTGAAACGCTCGCCTTTGTTGCCGCTGAGCGCCAGGCCGGTAAGACCATTTATCCACCGCAGAAGGACGTGTTCAACGCTTTCCGCTATACCGAGCTGGCGGACGTCAAGGTCGTCATCCTCGGCCAGGATCCGTATCACGGCCCCAATCAGGCGCACGGCCTCTCTTTCTCGGTGCGCCCCGGCGTGCCGGCGCCGCCGTCGCTGGTGAACATGTATAAAGAGCTGGCGACCGACATTCCCGGCTTCGAACGCCCGGATCACGGCTACCTGCAAAGCTGGGCCGAACAGGGGGTGCTGCTGCTCAACACCGTGCTGACGGTGGAAGGCGGCCGCGCGCATTCGCACGCCAACCTGGGCTGGGAAACCTTTACCGATAAAGTGATCGCCGCCCTGAACGAGAACCGTGAAGGCGTGGTGTTCCTGCTGTGGGGCTCGCATGCGCAGAAGAAAGGCAACTTTATCGACCGCAACCGCCACCATGTGCTGAAGGCGCCGCACCCGTCGCCGCTCTCCGCGCACCGCGGCTTCCTCGGCTGCCGTCATTTCTCGCAGGCCAATCAGCTGCTGGAGCAGCAAGGGCTCACGCCGATCGACTGGATGCCGCGCCTGCCGCAGGCGTAGCACAGAGACAAAAAAGGCACCCTCGGGTGCCTTTCTTTATGCGTTGCCGGGGCGATTACGCCTTGGCTTTGGAGACTGCAACCATCGCCGGACGCAGCAGGCGGCCGTTCAGCGTATAGCCTTTCTGCATCACCATCATCACGTGGTTCGGTTGATGATCGGCGGATTCCATCATGCTCATCGCCTGATGCACTTCCGGGTTGAACGGCACGTTGACGTCGCCGACGATTTCGATGCCGTACTTGCGCACCACGTCCAGCAGCGATTTCAGCGTCAGCTCGATGCCTTCGATCATCGCGGCCAGTTCAGGATTGTTTTTATCCGCCAGATCCAGCGCGCGCTCCAGGTTGTCGATCACCGGCAGCAGATCGCCGGAGAATTTCTCCAGGGCGAACTTGTGCGCTTTCTCGACGTCCAGTTCGGCGCGGCGGCGGATGTTTTCCGCTTCCGCTTTGGCGCGCAGCAGGCTGTCGCGCTCATGCTGCTGAGCTTCCGCCAGTTGGGCTTCCAGTTCGGCGATACGCGCATCGCGCAGATCGACGCCTTCCGCCGCTTCCGGCAGCGTATCATCGTGATGAGCGTGTTGTTCCATTTCTTCCGAGACTTGCTCGTTTGGCGTCTTCTGTTCTTTACTACTCATGAATATCTCCGCGTTTTAGCATTAATCTCGCAACTTGGCTTATTATGGGGATCAAAACCGGGGTTTCAAGTCAACCGGTCACAATGTGGGGCATAAACGGGTCCCGGTGAGGAAAATCACAACAAATGAATAAAAAATTCGCCTGTATTGGCATTGTTGGCCACCCGCGTCACCCTTCAGCGCTGGCAACCCACGAGATGCTGTTCCACTGGCTGGTCGCCCGCGGCTATTCGGTGATGGTCGAACGCCAGATCGCCCATGATTTGGGGCTGAAAGACGCCGTGACCGGCAGCCTGGCGGATATCGGCCAGCGCGCCGATCTGGCGGTGGTGGTCGGCGGCGACGGCAACATGCTCGGCGCCGCGCGCGTGCTGGCGCGTTACGACATCAAGGTGATCGGGGTCAACCGCGGCAACCTCGGCTTCCTCACCGATCTCGATCCCGACAACGCCCTGCAGCAGCTGGCGGACGTGCTGGAAGGCGAATACATCGACGAACAGCGTTTCCTGCTGGAAACCATCGTGCATAAAGAGCACCAGCAGTGCCGCATCAGCACCGCCATCAACGAAGTGGTGCTGCACCCCGGCAAAGTGGCGCACATGATCGAATTCGAAGTGTACATCGACGATCGCTTCGCCTTCTCGCAGCGCTCCGACGGCCTGATCATCGCCACGCCGACCGGCTCCACCGCCTACTCGCTCTCCGCCGGCGGGCCGATCCTCACCCCGTCGCTGGAGGCGATCGCGCTGGTGCCGATGTTCCCGCACACTCTCTCCGCCCGGCCGCTGGTGATCAACGGCGACAGCACCATCCGCCTGAAGTTTTCGCAGATCGGCAGCGATCTGGAGATCAGCTGCGACAGCCAGATCGCGCTGCCTATCCAGGAAGGCGAAGAAGTGCTGATCCGCCGCAGCGATTTCCACCTGAATCTGATTCACCCGAAGGACTACAGCTATTTCAACACGTTAAGCACCAAGCTGGGCTGGTCGAAAAAATTGTTCTAAAATCTGCGCCGGCCACTTTACTGTATATAAAACCAGTTTATACTGTATGAAACTACAGTTATGTGTTTATACACAGGAAGGTTCCCATGCTGGCGCAATTAACCATCAGCAACTTTGCTATCGTTCGTGAGTTGGAAATCGATTTTCAACCGGGTATGACGGCGATCACCGGTGAAACCGGCGCCGGCAAATCCATCGCCATCGATGCGCTGGGGCTGTGCCTCGGCAACCGCGCCGACGGCAACGTGGTGCGCCTGGGAGCCGCCCGCGCCGACATCTGCGCCCGCTTCTCGCTGGCGGACACCCCGTCCGCGCGCGAATGGCTGGAACAGAACCAGCTGGACGACAGCAACGAATGCCTGCTGCGCCGGGTGATCAACGCCGACGGCCGTTCGCGCGGCTTTATCAACGGCACCGCCGTGCCGCTGTCGCAGCTGCGCGAGCTGGGGCAACGCCTGATCCAAATCCACGGCCAACACGCCCATCAGCTGCTGCTCAAACCGGAGCACCAAAAAGCGCTGCTCGACGCCTACGCCGACGAACCCGCCCTGCTGGCGGCGATGAGCCAGGCCTACCAACGCTGGCACCAGAGCTGCCGCGAGCTGGCGCACCATCAGCAGCAGTCCATCGAGCGCGAAGCGCGCAAGCAGCTGCTGCAATACCAATTGAAAGAGCTGAACGAATTCTCGCCGCAGGCCGGCGAGTTCGAACAGACCGACGCCGAGTACAAGCGCCTGGCCAACAGCGGCCAGCTGCTGACCCTCAGCCAGCAGACGCTGCAGCTGCTCGCCGACAGCGACGAGAACAACATGCTCAGCCAGCTCTACAGCGCCAAGCACCTGCTGCTCGAGCTGGCCGGGCTGGACGACAAACTCAGCGGCCTGCTGGACATGCTGGAAGAGGCCTCTATCCAGATCAGCGAAGCCAGCGACGAGCTGCGCCACTACGCCGATCGCATGGATCTCGATCCCAATCGCCTGCACGAGCTGGAACAGCGCCTGTCGCGCCAAATCAGCCTGGCGCGCAAACACCAGGTTGCGCCGGAAGAGCTGCCGCAGCTGCATCAGCAGTTGCTGGATGAACAACAGCTGCTTTCACAGCAGGAAAGCGACCATGAGCACCTGAACGAGGCGGTCACCCTGCATCACCAGCAGGCGCTGGCGCTGGCGGAGCAGCTGCATCAGAAACGCCTGCATTACGCCGCCGAGCTGACCACGCTCATTACCGACAGCATGCAGGCGCTCTCCATGCCGCACGGCAAGTTCAACATCGATGTGCGTTTCGAGCCGCAGCATCTGAGCGCCGAAGGGGCCAGCCGCACCGAGTTCTGCGTCTCCACCAACCCGGGGCAGCCGCTGCAGCCGCTGGCGAAGGTCGCCTCCGGCGGTGAGCTGTCGCGCATCGCGCTGGCCATTCAGGTGATCACCGCCCGCAAGATGGAAACCCCGGCGCTGATATTCGATGAGGTGGACGTGGGCATCAGCGGCCCGACTGCCGCCATTGTCGGCCGCCTGCTGCGCCAGCTCGGCGAATCCACCCAGGTGATGTGCGTGACCCACCTGCCACAGGTGGCCGGGTGCGGGCATCAACACCTGTTCGTCAGCAAGCAGACCGACGGCACGGTCACCGAAACCCAGATGGCGCCGCTGGATAAGCGCGCCCGACTGCAGGAGCTGGCGCGCCTGCTCGGCGGCAGCGAAGTCACCCGCAATACGCTGGCGAACGCCAAAGAACTGCTGGCGGCATAAAAAAGCTCAACTTTTTCACTTTCCTGCGGTCTGACAGTGACGCTGTTGACCCGAAAGATATCTAAAGTGCGGCGCGGCGGTGATCTTAAGCTTCCTCAACGGCCTGAAACAGGCCAAGCGCTTGAGGTGCTGAAAGAAAGCCAACGCGTCGCAACTTGAAAGATGAAGGGTATAAAGGTTTCCAACTGCCGCAAGGTCTATTATCATCGGCATCCTATGCCCTAAAGGAATGTGATTACTATGCGCTGTAAAACGCTGACTGCCGCCGCTGTAGTTCTTGTGATGCTGACTGCAGGCTGTTCTACTTTTGAAAAGGTGGTTTATCGTCCTGACATCAACCAGGGGAACTACCTGACGTCGACCGACGTGGCGAAAATTCAGAAAGGGATGACCCAGCAACAGGTCGCTTACACATTGGGCACCCCAATGCTGCAAGACCCGTTCGGGACTCAGACGTGGTTCTATGTGTTCCGCCAGCAACCTGGCCATGAAGACATCACCCAGCAGACGCTGACGCTGACCTTCGACAGCGCAGGCGTGTTGACCGATATTCAGAACAAACCGGCGCTGACCAAGTAATCGGTGCCGCCCGCTCTTTCGGCCCATGAGGGGGCATGATGTTCCTCATGACAGTCGCAGGCTGCAACGCGGAAGAGAAATCAGTTTCAGATAAAAAATAAGGCGCTCATAGCGCCTTATTTTTTTGCCTTTTCTGCCCGTTGCCGGCGCAGCTCTTTCGGATCGGCTATCAGCGGCCGGTAGATCTCCACCCGGTCGCCGTCGTTCAGCGTATCGCCCAGCTTGGCCGGGCGGCTGTAGATGCCGATTTTGTTGCTCTTGAGATCGATATCCTGGCGCAGCTCCAGCAGGCCCGAAGCCTGGATCGCCTGCTCGACGCTGCTGCCCTCGGCCAGTTTCACCTTGCGCAGGTACTGACGCTCCGGCAAGGCGTACACCACCTCGACCTGGATGTCAGACACTGTAGACCTCTTTCGCCCGCTGGGTAAATGCCTGCACCATGCTGCCCGCCAGCTCTTTGAACACCTTGCCGAACGCCAGCTCTATCAGTTTGTTGGTGAACTCGAAGTCCAGGTGCAGCTCCACCTTGCAGGCCTCTTCGCTCAGCGGCGTGAACTGCCAGCCACCCATCAGCTTGCGGAACGGACCATCGACCAGCTGCATATTGATGCTCTGGTTATCCAGCAGCGTATTGCGCGTGGTAAAAGTCTTGCTGATACCGGCCTTGGCGACGTCCACCGCGGCGGTCATTTCGTTGGAGGTAGCGTTAAGCACCCGGCTGCCGGTGCAGCCTGGCAGAAAATCGGGATAAGAATGAACATCGTTAACCAACTGATACATCTGCTCGGCGCTGAACGGCACTAATGCAGACCGACTGATCTGGGGCATATCATTTCCTGTGAGACATAAAACGTACAGATAATACCATTTATCTGGCGGCAAACAAAAAATCTGCTAAGGGATGGGGGCGCCAAAAATGCGAAAAATTGCGCAGGTGCTGAACGGGAAAGGATTTCTTTCGCTGAAGCATCCAGTATAATGAACGCACTATGACAAAGAAAAAAGCACACAAACCCGGTTCCGCCACCATTGCTCAAAACAAGCGCGCGCGTTTCGAATACTTCATTGAAGAAGAGTTCGAGGCGGGCCTGTCGCTGCAAGGGTGGGAAGTTAAATCGCTGCGTGCAGGCAAAGCCAACCTCAGCGACAGCTACGTGACGTTCCGTGACGGTGAAGCCTATCTGTTTGGCGCCACCATCACCCCGCTCAACGTGGCTTCGTCGCATGTGGTGTGTGATCCGACGCGTACCCGTAAACTGCTGCTGAAACGACGCGAGTTGGATACCCTGCTCGGCCGCGTCAACCGCGAAGGTTACACCGTGGTGGCCTTGTCCCTGTATTGGAAAAATGCCTGGAGCAAGATCAAGATCGGCGTAGCCAAAGGCAAGAAAGAGCACGACAAACGCGATGACATCAAAGATCGCGAATGGCAGACGGCGAAAGCCCGTATCATGAAGCACGCCAATCGTTAAGCCGCTGGCTTATCGAGGTAAACTTCTGGTATACTGCACAAAGTTACTTGGGGCTGATTCTGGATTCGACGGGATTTGCGAAGCCCTAGGAGCATGCCGAGGGGCGGTTGGCCTCGTAAAAAGCCGCAAAAAAATAGTCGCAAACGACGAAAACTACGCTTTAGCAGCTTAATACCCTGCTTAGAGCCCTCTCTCCCTAGCCTCCGCTCTTAGGACGGGGATCAAGAGAGGTCAAACCCAAAAGAGATCGCGTGGACGTCCTGCCTGGGGCTGAAGCGTTAAACTCAATCAGGCTAGTCTGTCAGTAGCGTGTCCATCCGCAGCTGGCCGGCGAATGTAAAGATTGGACTAAGCATGTAGTGCCGACGGTGTAGTAATTTCGGACGCGGGTTCAACTCCCGCCAGCTCCACCAAAATTCTCCATCGGTGATTACCAGAGTCATCCGATGAAGTCCTAAGAGCCCGCACGGCGCAAGCCCTGCGGGCTTTTTTGTGCCTGTAATTTGTCCCGCGAAGTCTGATGCCAACTAATTAAATCCGAACCTTTTAGGCACCTTGTTAGGCACCTCATAAAGCTTTATTGTTTTTGAGGTGCCTAAAACTATGGAAACCCGGCAATGGCAAGACAAACCAAACCTCTATCCGTTAAAGAAATCGAATCCGCCAAACCCAAAGAAGCAGACTACGTTCTCTATGATGGTGATGGCCTTGAGCTACTCATCAAATCCAGCGGGAGTAAAATCTGGCAGTTTCGCTACATTCGCCCTGTCACCAAGAAACGTGCGAAGAAGAGCATAGGCCCCTACCCGTCAGTTACGCTTGCCGATGCCAGAAACTATCGCGCAGAGTCTCGTTCTCTTCTGGCGAAACAAATCGACCCTCAGGAACATCAGCAAGAACAACTTCGCAGTTCGCTGGAAGCTAAAACCAATACTTTCCAGCTCGTGGCTGAACGTTGGTGGAATGTGAAGAAAGCCAGTGTGACCGAAGACTACGCAGAGGATATCTGGCGCTCTCTTGAGAGAGATGTTTTTCCTGCGATTGGCGACGTTAGCGTTACAGATATTAAAGCTCACACACTGGTTCAGGCCGTCCAACCGGTTCAGGCCAGAGGAGCACTGGAAACCGTTCGTCGCCTGTGCCAGCGCATTAATGAGGTCATGATCTATGCCCAAAACACAGGGCTGATTGATGCTGTTCCCAGCGTTAATATCGGTAAAGCCTTCGAGAAGCCTCAGAAAAAGAACATGCCCAGCATTCGACCGGATCAGCTACCACAACTGATGCAAACAATGCGAACAGCCAGCATTAGTCTTTCCACACGCTGCTTGTTCATGTGGCAACTTCTTACTATTACCCGCCCTGCCGAAGCGGCTGAAGCTCGCTGGGAAGAGGTAGACATAGAAGCGCGAGAGTGGAAGATTCCTGCAGCACGTATGAAAATGAACCGCGACCATACTGTTCCATTGTCAGATGAAGCAATTGCGATACTGGAGATGATGAAGCCGTTAAGTGGAAATCGAGAATTTATCTTTCCCAGCCGCATCAAGCCAAACCAGCCGATGAACAGTCAGACCGTAAATGCTTCGCTTAAACGTGCGGGCTTTGGCGGTATCCTCGTTTCGCATGGGTTGCGCTCTATTGCCAGTACAGCACTTAATGAACAGGGTTTTCCACCTGATGTTATTGAGGCAGCATTGGCTCATGTGGATAAGAATGAGGTTCGCCGTGCTTATAACCGCAGCGATTACCTTGAGCAACGACGTCCAATGATGCAATGGTGGGCTGATTTTATAAGGACAGCAGATAATGGTCTAATGTGGAAGAACGAAACGAAAAGGCTCCAGCTAGTCAGTTGATATGAACTAACACGTACTTGTTTTGGTATTATCCTGAAAGAAATCTTGCCAAGCAAACAGGCATGCAAATAAATATAACTATTTGATTCAATTGTATTTTTTTGAAAGCTAGTCATTTATAATCTCATTCATTGATCAATATTATTTTTAACATAGTAACACACTATGTTAAATCCTTGCATTTCAATAGCATATGATCATTAAATGAGAATATTCCTTTTATGCTTTTCATGTTTAAAGTTTAAGGATATGATGAAAATCATATAATTTTCTGCATTAAATCTTTTTTTTCAATAAGTTAAGATCCACTTTATGCTTTATAGAGGTAAATTTCAGAATTTGAAGCTGGAGGCTTGCAAAAAGACATGGTTTTACATACAGTAGTCCCTAGAGAACAAGACGGTCGAGACTCGTTTGGGCGTTATCGAGTTCAAGTCAGGTCTGCCGCAGTAGCCTCTCTCCAAATTCTCTCGGGCAAAGCTATAGATCGTGTTTATTGTGACTTGCACGATGATATCGTTGTAAGGAAAAAAAATGTAAATGGTAACACCTACGTTTTTTATCAAGTAAAAACACGAGCTAAGCTCAATAAAAACTGGAGCTTATTAGAGGTTTTTGGTATTTACTCTACCCGTAAAAAACCTGATGACTCTCTTATTCGGGATAGTTTTATTGGAAAAATGTTACTTCACACGATAAATTTCGACAAAAATTGTGAGTTAGTAGTATTTCAAACTAACATTCATAATGATGATAATATCGATGATGTTTTAGCCGATATTGAATCAGGGAATTTTAGCAATAAATACACAAAAATTCTTCTTGAAAAATTTAAGATCATTTCCGATAACTGTTCCTCTTTTAAAGAGGAAGAAATAAAATCAAGATTATCAAAGATAAGATTCGAAAATGACGTGCCTTTTTTAAAAGCAGATACTTCACTTTTTTTGCCTATAGTTCGTGAGAAACTATATGAATATAGTGAGATCGATTTAACTCACATTGAATTAGATGATATTACGATTAAATTACTAGATCTTATTTCATCAAAATCAGAAGGTGTAATTAAACCGTTTACACAAGAAAATATAGATAAATCTGCCAGCGTATCAATTGATGATCTGCTCCCACTACTAAGTATTTCTGAAGAGGCATATAAAGAAATAGTAAGAGGACAAGATCCTAAAGCAGTTAAATCCGCATCTATAATCCAAAGAACATTAATCAATGCAGGTGGGAATTTAGATGATGTAACTTACTGCTCGAAATGTAAAACTGATTGGGACCTTTGGTATAGGACTAATCGTCATTCTATATCCGAATTAGATTTAAGAGCTATTGTTTCTAAAACGAGGAAAGTTCTGATTTCTGCTAAAATGAATAATCCACATGGAATAACATTAGGTTCACTTCATCAGCCAATAAAAAAACTGTATAGTGAATTAGTTACAGAGAAAATAATTTACAACCTAACTCATGATATATTATTTGGAGCTATTTTCTCAGAAATAGTTAAGGATGGAGTATGAACTTCGATACATTTTTGCAAGAGGGCAACGGAAAAGATCTGGTAATTGCTTTTAAAAATATTGAACCTAGAGATAACTCACTGGATAATGAAGCATTATTCCAATTACCTCTCATTAGTATCATTATATTAGTTTTAGCAAAAGACAGAAGTAAACCTAATGTTGCTGAATTAGGTCAGTTAGTTGGTGAGTGTATCGAAAAATGCTTCATCGGATTTAAAGCCTCTGATCAACATATTGGTTGGTCAGCAAATCTAAGAATACGGACAGTCAAAGCGATTAGCTTTTTAGAGAAAGCTAATCTCATAATAATTAATAACAGAAAAGAAAAAGTTACTATCACTGACCTTGGTAAAAAAGTAGTGGATAGAGCTTTTAAGTGGGATCACAATCTAGAGTATAATCTAAAATTAATTGCAAGATCCTATAGAAATATTCGTGTTTCACGACAACTAGATCTGGAGTTAATGTGAAATTTAAAAGCATAAAGATTTATTCTAAAGGTAACAATGGTCTTTCTTCTGATGAGTATATCTTAGGGAAACATGTAACTTTATTATATGGACCTAATGGAAGCGGTAAAACACCAGTAATTAAATCTATAACCTATTGTCTTGGTTATCCTGAATTGTTCAGAAATGACATTTATGAAAGATGTAGTCACGCAATTCTTAAAATCGAGCTAAATAACCTTGAATATCAATTCAAACGTTACTACGATCAGAGTCAATTTCATTTAGAAATAACCGAACCATTAGGCAATACGCAAACGTTTTATGATGAACGTACTCACAGTGAATATATTTTTGAGCTATTAGGCCTCCCACATCTAAATTTAGTAACAAACGGTAAGGAATTAACACAACCATACATATCTACTTTCCTTCCATTATTTTATCTTGGGCAAGATGATGGATATAATAAGATATACAGTGCTAAAAGTAATTTTATTAAAGATCAATATATTGAAATGGTCAGGTATGCGCTGGGCGTACCACCAAAAAACTCACCCTACCATCAAAAAACATTAAAGATTGAGAAGCAAAAACTCTCTAGTTTAGATGATTTAATAAACAACACTACTAGTATTTACAAAGAAATAAAATCTGAATCTACTGATATAACAGCAAAATCTCGAAAAGAACTTGAGCATGAACTCAAATTTTTTACGACAGAATTTGAAAGAATTAAAACAAGCAAGGATAATGTTAGCCAAGCTGATTTTGTTTATAGAAACGTTAAAAGAAACTTACAAAATGATATATTTGATCTTGACCAACAAATATTAGATATAATAAAAAGGCATAGTGCTTTTGATAAAATAATTTCAGATATTAATGTCGAGATTGAGACATTATCATTAAATGAGAGTGCAAAGAGAATATTTTTATCATTTGACGAAATTTGTGGCTCAGGAAATTGCAGATTATTCTCATCGAGTTCTGAACATTATGCAAAGAATTTACTTTATCTTAAAGACCAAATAAAAGATTTAGAGAGGAATAAAACTCTTGATGAGTCACGCTTAATACAGTTGAATCTTAATAGAGATAGATTAGACCATGCTTTGCAGGAACTTATAAAGGTCAATACCAACAATAATGAAAGCAATGATGTGAACTCTCTTATAGAGTCTATATCCATAATAAAAGATAAAGTATTTGACATTCAATCTAAAATAAAAGATCTAGATAAACTATCACAACTGGAAAACAAAATAATAACATTGCAAAGTGATAGAGATTTAGTTATCGAAACAATAGCAAGCTTGAAAAGCGCTAATAATATTCCGTTAGAAATTCTCAGATCAAGAATTGAGTTAAAAAATTTGTTTATTGAATGGCTAGACTGCTTGAATACATTAAATATAAGCAAAGACATAAAATTTTCTGATGATTTTATTCCAGAACTAGGGAACGAAAAAATTACTCAATTAAGCGGAAGCACCCGCATTAGAGCTGTTTTAGCATATCATGCAGCACTTATCGAGCTTTTACTGAAAAGGAATAGTTGCCGATTAAAATTGTTGGTCTTAGATACTCCTAAGCAACACGATATAGATAACAATGACCTTAATAATTTCATGCTAAAATTAAAGTCTTTATGTAAAAAGTATGAGCTCCAGATTATCTTTTCTACTACGGGTTATCACTACGTAGGCGATAGTTTAGATAAAGAGTGGAATCCTACACATACAGGCCCAGAACAGCTCATGTATCTATTCTGAATATTCGAGGCACCTCATTAGGTGCCTTTATTTTGACCCCATTTATAAGCTTAATCAATGGAAACTTTCGCATGATACTTCGCAGATATGAAATCTCCCCTAATTTAATTTTGAGCTTATCACAAAATTGCTTAGTGACCGTCAGGCATTCCTTCGTGAAGTCGTCCACACAGGTCAGGCACTTGATCCTGCGACCGGTGGCGAGCGCGTCCATGACAAAATCCATCGACCAGGTCAGGTTGGGCGCCGCCGGGCGGAGCAGCGGCAGACGTTCTGTTGCCAGCCATTTACGACGTCGTCTGCGTTTTACGCCCAGCCCTCTCAGATGATAAAGGCGGTACACGCGCTTGTGATTAACATGAAGGCCTTCACGGCGCAGTAACTGCCAGATGCGGCGGTAGCCAAAACGCCTGCGCTCCAGTGCCAGCTCAGTGATGCGCCCTGATAAATGCGCATCAGCCGCCGGACGCTGAGCCTCATAGCGGCAGGTCGACAGGGACAAACCTGTAAGCCTGCAGGCACGACGTTGCGACAGACCGGTCGCATCACACATAAACTCAACGGCTTCCCGCTTCTGGTCTGTCGTCAGTACTTTCGCCCCAGAGCCACCTGGAGTGCCTCCTTATCGAGCATGGCTTCGGCACGCAGCTTCTTGAGTCTGGCGTTCTCTTCCTCAAGCGACTTCAGGCGCTTAACCTCGGGCACCTCCATACCACCATACTTCTTACGCCAGGTATAAAAGGTGGCGTCGGAAATGGCGTGCTTACGGCAGAGCTCACGGGCAGAAACCCCGGCTTCAGCCTCGCGGAGGATACTGATGATCTGTTCGTCGGAAAAACGCTTCTTCATGGGGATGTCCTCATGTGGCTTATGAAGACATTACTAACATCGCGGTGTATTAATCAGCGGGGAGCAGGTCAGCCCTATAAGCCCTTGTGGCGCGGGGTTTAGGCTGTTTTGAGAGGTTGGGAATTAATGCAAAATCATGCACCCTATGCATGCACGCGCAGTTTGAAGCAGTCTAGCCAGAAAAAAGCTGTTTTCGGGATTGAGGAACGATAAAAGCCCCGCAGCAAAATCAGCATTGCAGCGGGACCAGTTCAATCAGTGCAATGTTTGAATTCGGCTATAGAGGCGATAACGGTTTAATGTCCTTTTTCCGGCGGCGGCAAATCATCGCAGGTCAGGGAACAGGCCAAGGCTCCGCACAGATCCAAAAAACAGGCCCGCAAGAGCTTTGGGAATGCAGTAGATGAAGTGATGGGCATAGTGGAATCTTTGTAATGGCGACAAGAAAATTACGTCGCCACTTTGTTACCGCTCCCCACGCAGCCATGCAATCGCCAGGGTGATTAGATAGCCACCCACGAAGAAACCAACAAAGCCAGCAGCCTTCATCACTGCCCCATCAAGTAAGAACAGCGACATGAAAGCAGCAATCGCGCAAACGCCGGTTACTATCGCTTCCAAAGCATGCGAAGCACCTAACCCTATATACTTAGTGAGTTTTCTGGTTAGAGAGGATTTTGCAGAGTTCATTCTGAATACCTTTACAAAGCATAGGGTGGCTGTTAATGAATTGGAGATACGGCTCTAGTTGCTCCTCAACCAAGAAATATGCCATATCTAAATTTAACGCCGACACCTTCCGGTATGTTTGAGGAAACTTAACTTGCATTCGTCGGGATGCTTGGGCTGCCTCTTCGATAAGTCCCTGTAACATTACAAGGTTGAGAGTGAACGAAGCGCCAAAGCGTACAAATTGTTTATACGCTAATGCAGAGGTCGCTTTCCTTAGCATCATGTGAGCCGCAAATTGCGCCAATGCAAATTGGCCCCCAGTTCGCCCACCAAGACGACCGACACCATAGGCTAGTTTATTATTGATGGACTCTTTGCCGCTAGCGTCTAATTTCTGATAGAAATCAGTGATCACAATAGTAATCAGGCGTCGTAAGGGTTCTTCACTGTTACCCATCGACTTAACCATACGGGCGAAACGTTCTGTTTCTTCTTGGTTTCTAGTCTTGAGGCTACTACCAGCCAATCCAGCCCCCTGCCAAGTGCGAACGACGCCATGATACATCCCGCTGGGAATAGTCGAAATTCCATCCAAAATTCCATATGCAACTTGCTTTGCGTCCATTCACTTTCCTTAAGCAAAATGTGCCCAGCTCAGAGAATAACCAAACCAGAACGCGATTACCAATTCACGCATTTTTCAGTTACACCGTACTGGCGTTTTCTCCCTGCAATCTTTGCCAGTGCTAACCCGCTGCGTTCTGGCGGCCTTTCCATATGATTAACGCTACGCGATCCAAAAACTGAAAAATACTGTGATTATTTTCAATCTTTTCAGTCTATGGGAGTGCTTGCAAGGTTACTTACACCACGGCCCGAGCTCCCCCGGGCCAATGCGGGCTAGTGATCCAGATAAAGGTAATGCAGCCAGCTGGTCATACGCAGCAGCACTTTGCGCATCACGGAGACGTGCTCAAAGTGCCCGGTATAGACCGCCGCCTGAGCGCTCACGCCGTCGGGCAGATGATCCAGATCCGGGTTGGCCGCCAGGTCAATCATCACGTACACCCCTTCCCGGCCCGGCGTGGCGCTCAGGCCCTGCAATGCGCCGCTGGCCTGGTAGCTGCCGTCCGGTATCGCCGGCAACACCCGGCTTACGGTGCCGCCATAAACCTGCCCCGGCAAGCCGTTGAACACCACCTCGGCCTGGTCCCCCTGCGCCAAGCGCAGGATGGCGTTCTGACGGAACACCGCCACCACCTGGCGCTTTTGCTGCGGGATAAAAATCATCACCGGCTTGAACGGCAGGCGAACCGCCGCCGTACCCGGCCGCGCCAGCACCTGCGTGACATAACCGTCGCTCGGCGCGCGCACCACCGTTTGTTCCAGGTTGTAGCGCGCTTCGGCAATCTGCGATTTCAGGCTGGCTATCGTGGCGTCTTCGCCGTCATAGCGCCCGGACAACCGCGCCTGTTCCTGCTGGAACTGGGCTTTCGCCGCCTGCAGCGCGGCGGATTGCGCCTGGTACTGCTGCTGCGCATGGCTGACGTCCTGCTCCGAGAACGGGTTGACTGGCATCGCCGCCCCTTTCGCATAGCGCTGGTAGTCCTTGCGGGCACGCTCGTACTCCGCATTAGCCCGCTGCACGTTGGCGGCGGACTCGCTGAGCGCCGCCCGGCGCGTTCTGATCTCCGCCTCTGCCCCGGCCAGATCCGCCTCCAGCCTGGTGAGCCGCGCGCGGTAGCGGCTGTCGTCGAGACGGAACAGCACCTCGCCTTTGCGCAGCAGCACGTTGGTTTTCTCCGTCACCTCAACGATCATGCCCGAGACCTGCGGCACCATCGGCACAGAAACGGCAATTTTCTGCGCCCGATCGCTGTACGGATGGTTGTAGTTCATCGTCAAAATCAAGGCGCCGACGATAAATATTCCGCCAAGCACCGCAGTCGGCACGGTCCATTTATTAACCGGAATGCGGAACAGTTTAAATACGCCGTAGCTCAGCGCCACGTAGCTGAGAATAATGAGCAAATCCATAGGCTACGCTCAACTTACCGTAGGGCCGGAAACCGCCGTCGGCTTTTCCTGCAGGCGTTGCAATTCGGCTTCGAGCAGCGCAATGCGCGCCTGCAGGTCCGTTGAAGGTTCTGCCTTCTCACTCATGCCCCAACCGCGTTCCGGCCGATAGAGTGTGGCCCAGATCCACAGCAGTGGCCAAATAGCGTGCAGCGTAAACAGGCTGACCCAGCCGGCGACGTGAATCGCATCTTGATGCGGGTGCTGGCGCTTTTTGGCCAGCAAATAGGGAATGTCATGAATAATAATGACGCCGTAGAATAAAATCAGGAATACCGCAATCAGTACGCCTAAAGCAAAATAATTAAGAAACATGTAAAGCCCTGATTGGTCATAGCGGAAATAAACGAGGTTTATAGCGTGTTATATTGTCTAATATCGTTGGCGATGGTATCGATGGCATTCTTCACGTCGGTGACTTTAAGCTGCGCTTTCTCGTTATTGAGATTTTCCCCTGAAGCCTTGCGCACCACTTTAATGACCGGCTGATTAGTCGCCGCATCGATAAACTCGCCTTCCATATAGACCGCACTCTCCATGGTGCGGTGCCCGGTTACGCTTTGCGTCGCGGCGATCAGCAGGGTGATCGGCAAGACTTCATAGATCTGCAGCCCTTTCTTCTGCGTGTCGATCGCCGTGATGGCGCCGCGGAAAATCAGGGTATGCTCGCGCGGCATATCCACCAGCGTAAAGTGGGTACCCATCGCCTGCTTAAACTGCTGGTTGGTGTAATTCAGGATATTGTCGAGTGCGCGCTGGCTCACCATCTCGCTCGGTTTCGGCCGCGGGAAATAGATCATCGGTTGATAAACCAGATATTGATAACGGGAAAAATCGACGTTCTTATCCTTCCAATATAAAACGTCTTTGCCGGACGCGGATTGACCTTTATTGATATCGTTATAATTGGTCAAAAAGGTCGAGTACTTTTCTTTTTCGGTCACGGCGGAAGAACACGCGGCCAGTAATAACAGCGCAGGCAAAATAACCGCTCTTGTCACTTTCATTGACGGGTTTCTCTTTATTTTGGTGGATAGCAAATAATCAAATCGAATGATACCCACCCGTCCACGATAAGTCATATGACAATGCCGCCAAAGGTGTATATCATTTTTGATATACAAACTCACAAGAGCCGGCCAGTGAAAGAGAAAGACTTCCGCATTGAAGAACTCAGGATTGTCCGCATCATTGCCGAAACGGCAAGCGTCAGCAAAGCGGCGCAGCGGTTGGATATGCCGCAGTCTAACGTGTCGCGCGCCCTCACCGCGCTGGAACGGCGGCTCGGGCTGGAACTGTTCCTGCGCGGCCCGCGTACCCTGGCGTTGACCGAATTCGGCGAGCAATTCTTACGGCGCGCCTCGCAGTTGCTGGACGAACACAGCGATCTGCTCGATATGTCCGGCACCTATAAACGCAGCCTGAGCGGCATGGTCACGCTCGGCGCGCCGATCGGCATCCACGCTTTCCTGGCCCGTTATTTACTGCCGCCGCTGCTGCACGCTGCGCCGGCGTTGACTGTCGATCTGGTGACCCGCAACCCCGACGAACGCGAGAAAAAGTACGGCGCAGTATTCGACAGCGACTGCGATTTGCTGATCAGCTTTTTCCAGCCGCAAAACGAAAGCCTGATCGCCAGGCCCTTCACCCGCTTTCGCGTCGGGCTGTTCGCCGCGCCGGATTACATTGCCCGCTCGCCGCTGAGAGCGCTGGATGAACTGCCGCAGCATCGCTGCATCACCTTGCGCATGCTGGGCGGCATCCGCAATACCTGGAGCGGCTACAATGCGCAGGGGGAATTGGTACAGGTCGAGATCGGCGGCGCCAGCGTCTGCGATAACATTCTGCCGGCGATCGAGCTGGCCAAACAGGGCCTGGGCATCGTCTACGCCCCGTACTATTCCGTCGCCGCCGAGCTGGATGCCGGCACCCTACAGCCCTGCCTGGCGCGCGAGCGCGGCATCGATATGCAGGCCTACCTGATCTACCGCCGGCGCGGCGTGTTGCCGCACCGCGTGCAGGTGACGATGGACAGCATCATGGAGAGCGTTAAGCTGCACGCCCACCGGCTGATATAACCAAGAAAAACCCCGCCGCAGCGGGGTTGAACGCTTCATGTCGGCGCAAAATACCTCACCGCCCCTCTTTCTCCCCCAGGAAGAAATACCACAGCGGAATGGAAAGCAGCAGGGTGAACACCAGCGTATACAGCAGCACCATCAGGCTCTGCATGATCACCATCTGGGCGCTCCAGGCGCCGATCGGCAGTTGGAATTGCTCGACGGTGCCGCCGAGGATCGCTCGGCCCATCACGCAGCCGACCGCCACCGCCACCGTCGCCACCGCCGCGCGGAACTTGCGCACCTCTGCACGGTGGGCGGCCGCTTCCGGCGTTTCGTCCCGGTGGCTTTGCCGTTGGCCGCGCCAGCGCCACATGTCCACCAGCAGCAACGCCGCGAGGCTCACGCCCATCACCGGCAGGCAATACCCCAGTGCGGAAGCCACCAGCAGCGTGCCAGCACGCGCCGGTAGGGAAAGCGCCAGCCAGGCGGCGACCAGCGTATGCACCGGATGCTGCGCCCCCGCCGCCGGGCGGCGGCTCCACCACATGCGGTAACCCAACGCGACCATCAAGCACAGCCCAAGGCCGAACGCCGCCAGCAGCAGCTGATTCGGCAAGCCGAACAGAATGCCCATGTGGGCGTCGATGCCCCAGCGGGTCAGCTTGGCGATGAGTGGGAAGGTGTCGAACCGCACCTGATCGACGACGACGAAGCTTTGCGGTGCGATGGCAACCGCGTCCACCTGCGTTGGCCAGCTGCGATCCACTTCGGTTACCGTCCAGGCTTTGCCCTCGCCTTTCGGCTGGCGCAGCTCAACCTTGGCGGCGCCTATTCCAGCGGCGCGCGCAGCGTGCAGCGCCCGATCCCAGTCGCCGTTTAGCGCATTGCTCTGCGCGGCAGGCCCCATCTTCATGCCCGGCATCATCCCGCGGTGCTCGGCGTGCGGATCGGCCGGCGTCTGCGGCGCATCGGCCTGCAAGCTGGTGTTGACCTGCGGCGTCAGCCAGCCCAGGTTGGCCCGCAGCGCGTCGATGTTGCCGCCGGCCCACTGCGACCAGGTCAGCCCGGTAGCCGAGAAGAACAGCAGCCCGGCCAGCAACGCCACGCCCAGCGTGATATGCCAATGGCGGCTGGCGGCGAAGCCCCCTTTCGCCCTTTTCAGCTTGCGCTTCGGCCGCGTCGCCAGCCACAGCGCCACGCCGCCCAGCGCGGCCACCCACAGCCAGGAGGCCGCCAGCTCGCTGTAGTTGCGCCCCAGATCGCCGAGCAGCAGGCTGCTGTGCAACTTATCCAGCCAGGTGCGCAGCGGCAGCACGCCGGAGGTGCCGTACACCGTCATATCGCCCTTGATCGCCAGGGTATAAGGATCGACAAACAGCGCGCGCGACTCGGAAGCGCCCAGATCGGCGCCCGCGAACTGTACGCGCGTGGTGTCCATTGCGCCGGGTGCCGGGCGCACGGCGTAAATGCGCGCCTCGTCACCCACCGCGCGGCGGGCGGCGGCTATCTGGTCAGCCAGCGATCTCGCCTGCCCGTGCGGTTCGGTGAAAAGCGCATCGCGATACAGCGCCTCTTCAAGCTGCGGCGTCAACACATACAGCGTGCCGGTCAATGCAGCGACCAGAATAAAAGGAGCGACCAGCAGGCCGATATAAAAATGCAGCCGTCTGATCAGGTTCAGCATCGCGCCACGCGGCGATGCGGCAGGTGGAGTTTTGGTTATTGAAGACATGGCCTTTCTCGTTTTTCAAACTGTGCGCGCAGGCAAACCGTCCGCAGCGATACGGACGGCGTTACCCATGATCAAGCAATAGGGAAAAACGGTTGGCCGGGTGGCCCGCGCGGGCTCGGCCGCAGAGTCAGGCGCCGAATGGGCGGAGAAACGATGCGCGGCGCGCAAGGCAGGCGCGCGATGCGCGCCATCAGCCACAGCAGCGGGACGAATGTCCACAGCAGCAGCGGCACGTGGATCAGCAGCTCGCAATAGCCGCAGAAAATCATCTCCGCAGGATCCATGCCGTGGTGGCCGGCGTGCTCGGCGGCGGGCATCGCCATCGCGTGCATGTCGTGCGGCATGGCGGCGTCAGGCTGCGCCATGCCGCCCATCATCGGGTGGTGCATCAGCGATTTCGACACCACCGGCGCCACAAACAGCAACAGCACCGCCATAATGGCGATGCAGGCGGTAAAGCGTTGCTGTAGCTGGCGTGGCACTCTCATCGCGGCGGCGAATTAACCCGGTCGGTGGCGAACAAGCGGCCAGTGTAACCCGCGATGCGCGATGAGGTGAAAGAAAAGTCAGATTTGTCTTACGCACCCCCAGCGGCGGCGATCACAGCGCCCGCGAATAGACCCGCGAGGCCTCGCCCCAGGGGTGATACCCGAGCCCGTTATAAACGAAGCCGCTGCGCTCGTAGTAGCCTTCCAGATCGGTGCACAGGTGCAGCTGCGGGAAGCCCAGTCGGCGGGTTTCCGCCGCCACATGCTCAATCAGTTTGGCGCCGTAGCCCCGGCCGCGCTGCGCTTCCTCTACGTAGAGCGCGCACAGCCAGGGATACAACTCCCCACGGCTGATAAAATCGTTGGTGATGAGCCCCGCGCAGCCGAGGATCTGGTCATTTTCCATCAGCAGGTACCACTGGGGCAGCGGGTTGGCGGCGCCGAGGCTGCAGTTGATGGCGTCTTCATACATCATCAACGTCTCTGCCGTGGCCCAGTGCCGCTGAAAATACGCAATGGCGCGCGGCGCCAGCTCGGGCGCTTGCCGCACCGAAATCATGTCCATCGTCATTCCCGTTATTCATGTTGTCAGCGTAGAATTATGCAGCAATATGCAGGGTATGGCAGCGGCATTCCGCCGCCGTCATTCACTAAGGAGTCATCATGACGCAAAACATCTATGACAATCAGGCTTTCTTCGACGGCTATGCGCAGCTCAGCCGCTCGCAGCACGGCCTGGACGGCGCGCCGGAATGGGCCGCCATCCGCCGCATCCTGCCGGATTTGCAGGGCAAAAGCGTGGTCGATCTCGGCTGCGGCTACGGCTGGTTTTGCCGCAGCGCGCGCGAACAGGGCGCCGCCGACGTGCTGGGATTGGACGTCTCGGAAAAGATGCTGGCCAAGGCGCGGGAGATGACCGCCGACGCGGACATCGAATACCGTCGGCAGGATTTGGCGCAGCTGCAGCTGCCGCCGGAAAGTTACGATCTGGTCTACAGCTCGCTGACGCTGCACTACCTCGAGGATCTGGCCGCCCTGTTCGCCACGGTGTATGCCGCGCTGAAACCCGGCGGGCAGTTCATCTTCACCGCCGAGCACCCGATCTACACCGCTCCTGCGCAGCAGGGCTGGCTGACCGACGGCAACGGGCAGAAATCCTGGCCGGTAAACGGCTACCAGCGAGAAGGCCAGCGCGTTTCCAACTGGCTGGCGGAAGGTGTCATCAAGCAGCACCGCACGCTCGGCGGCTATATCAACCCGCTGGCGCAGCAAGGGTTTATCATCCAGCATTTGAACGAATGGGGCCCCAGCGCGCAGCAAATCGCCGCTAATCCGGCGCTGGACGAAGAGCAGGAGCGCCCGATGATCTTCATTCTCGCCGCCCGCAAACCCGCCTGATTGATCCGCAGTAAACCGTTCACACCACCACAGTTGGGGAGGCCGCCTCCCCCCAACGGCTATTATGCCGGCAACGCCACCCCATGCGCCGCGAAGTGCGTCAACGCCTCGCCCTCCATACGATAGCGCACCCACTCGCTCTGCGGCTGCGCGCCGATGCTGAGGTAGAAATCGATGGCCGGTTGGTTCCAGTCCAGCACGCTCCACTCCAGGCGGCCGCACTGCCGTTCGCACGCCAGTTGGGCGATGTGCCGCAGCAGCTTTTTACCGGCGCCCGCGCCGCGATGCTTCGGCGCCAAGTACAGGTCTTCCAGATAGATGCCGTTTTTACCCAGCCAGGTGGAGTAACTCATAAAGAACACCGCATAACCCGCCGGCTCGCCGTTTACCGTACAAATCAGCGCTTCGGAACAGGCGCCCGGCCCAAACAGGCTGCGTTCGATATCTTCCACGCTGGCCAGCACCTGCTCGCGCGCCTTTTCGTACACCGCCAGCTCGATAATCATGTCCAGAATCAGTTTGGCGTCACTTTTTTGCGCCGGGTAAATCTCAATGGTCATGGCAAATCCTGAGTGTGTTGATGACTGTGCTTGCCAGCATATCGCGCCTCAAATACTGTATGAACTGCATTTTCATCAACAGGTAATGAATATCATGCATCTGGATTTGAAGCGTCTCGATCTCAACCTGCTGCTGGTGTTCGAAGCGGTCTATCGGCTGCGGTCGGTGACGCGCGCCGCGGCAGAGCTGGCCCTCAGCGCGTCGGCGCTGAGCCACGCGTTGATTCGGCTGCGCAAGGCGCTGGCGGACGAGCTGTTCTACCGGGTCGGCAACGACATGCACCCGACGGTGTATGCCGACAGCCTGGCCCCGACCGTCAGCGAAAGTCTGGCGCTGCTGGCCAAAGGGCTGCATCCGCGCCCGCGCTTCGTCCCCGCCGAAAGCCGGGAGAGCTTCACCTTCGCCATTACCGATTACACCGCCTTCGCGGTGTTTCCCGCGCTGATGGCGCAGATGCAACGCCTGGCGCCCGGGCTGTCGTTCCAGCTGCGCTATTCCGAGCGTAAGGTAGCATTGAACGATCTGTTGGCGGGGCGCATCGACTTCGCGCTGGGCTTTACCGAAACCGACGGCGAAAGCTACCCGGAGATCGACGAGGTGAACTGGCTGGAGGATGAGTATGTGGCGATTTGTTCACCCGCCTTCAGCGTAAAATACGGCGAACTGACGCTGGAAAACTACCTGCAGGCGCGCCATCTGGTGGTGACGCCGTGGAACGAACAGCGCGGCGTCATTGACTACCAGCTCGATAAGCTGGGGCTGCAGCGCGATATCGCCATCCGCACGCCTTCGCTGCTGGGAGCGCCGTTCATCGTCGCCGACAGCGAACTGGTGATGAGCATGCCGCGCTACGCCGCGCAAAAATTGCGGCAGGCGGCGGCGCTGGATATCCACCCCCTGCCGTTTCCGGTGCCGCCGTATCAGATTAAAATCTACCTGCACCGCAAGAACGGCCGGCCGGAGGCCTGCCGCTGGTTGCGGCAACAGCTGCAGGCGCTGGCGGCGTTATAACGCGGGTTCGCCGATCGGCAGATACCCCTGCCACAGCGGCCGGGCCGGTTTGCCGTGCGGGTTGGCCCGCAGATGCACGTGGTAGCCCTGCAGCGCCTGCAGCAGCAGGCAGTCGTCCACCTCGGCCAGGTCATCCTTGTGCTGCTGCGCGCTGTCCGTCAGCAGCACCCGTTTGGCTTTGTCCTTCGCCTCGTCGGCGGAACGCGCCACAAACAGGCCGAACTGGTGCAATTCCGCCAGCTCATCGCTGCGGTAGCCGCCCACGTTGACGAAAAACAGCTTCTCTTCACCGGCGAACGGCGCAGGCTCCAGGCTCACGTCGTAACCGTCCGCCCAGTCGATGCGCGCATAGCCGTCGACATGCACCTTGCGCTTATCGCCGAACCACTTTTCACGCAGCAACGGATACGCCTCTTCCGGCCGATCCGCCGCCGCGAACTGCACGTCGTGCAGCTCAATATTGGCGCCCGGCGCCGTACCGCCCACATAAAACATCAATAATCCCGGCATGTTATTCTGCTCTCCTTGGTGATAATCGCTATATAAAATAATACATAACGAAACTCGTGCCAACGGCAGCGCCATTCTGTGTTATCAATAGGTGAGGTTTAATCTGTTGTGGAGGAACGCATGGCATTCAATATCGGTGATTTTGTTCAACGCACCACCGGCGGCCCAAAGATGACCGTGGTGGCGATCGACGGTGAAACCCTGGTTTGCAGCTGGAATGAACTGGGCAAAGAGCAGCGCACGGAGGTGCAGGCCAGCGACGTGGCGCTGTACCACGAAGATGGCGATTTCGGCGTCTGCTGAATGACCGGGGCGCACCGCGCCCCGTTATCGCCTCAGGCGCGAATGTCCTGATAGGCCGGCGTGGTATCAAACTCATGCTTGGCGAACGGGCAGAGCGGAATGATTTTACGCCGCTCCGCGCGCATCTTCTCCACCACCAGCGCCACCAGCTTTTTGCCGACGCCCTGCCCCTTCAATGACTCATCCACCCAGGTGTGATCGATAATGGTCAGCTTGTCACCGCTCGGCACGAAAGAGATCTCGGCGATCAGCTTGCCCTGCTCGTCATTGATATAAAAACGCTTGTCGTCTGCCAGTATTTTATGTTCCATATTATTTCTCCCTATATTTAAGTGCGCCGCTGGGGCAGGTGTCGATAACGCGTTTCACCTCCGCCGCGTCGGCATTGTCCGGCATAATCCACGGGCGGCGGTTCAGGGTAAAAATAGCCGCGTTGCCACGCACACAGTTGGCGGAATGGCGGCATGTCGCGCTGTTAAAATAAACGTCAATCTTGTCGCCGGAATAACGGCGGTAACCGGCGGCGGTCAATTCCTCGTCCATTTTGGCCTCACATTGCCTGTTTTATTGTTTTTGCTCCAGGCTCAAGTATAGGCAATGCCGCCGGCTTCACCACGCGTCTCGCTCACCGAAAAAGTGGCGCAACCGCCCGCCGCCGCTAGAAAAAAACGTAAATTGTTCTAATCTTTATTCAGTAAGACAACATCATTCCGACAGTGGCTAAGGAGTTCGAAATGGGTGATAGCTCAAAAGACGGCGTAATTCTGCTGTCCCGCATATTACTGATGGTTCTGTTTATCATTTTCGGCTGGATGAAACTGGTCAACTTCGGTGCGACCGTCACGGCGATGGAAGGCTACGGCACGCCGATGCCTTATTTAGCGGCGATCGTTGCCGTGGTGGTGGAGTTTATTTTCGGCATCGCGCTTATTCTCGGTCTGTTTACTCGCCCTATCGCGGTCATTTTCGCCCTGTATGTGTTGGGCACCGCGTTTATCGGCCATCCGTTCTGGAAAATGACCGGCATGGAAATGATGGGCAATGAAATCAACTTCTTTAAAAACATCAGCATCATTGGCGGCTTACTGTTGCTGGCGGTAACCGGCGCCGGCCGTTATTCGCTGGACTATAAAATATTTAATAAATAATTCATTGATGGCCGACGCTATTCGCCGGCCATTTTATTTCGGCTATCCCTTCAACGGCTGCGCTTGGCGTGGCGCTCAAAGTTTTCCGCCTTGGCCTGCGCCGATTTACGCAGCGTGACATAGCAGGCGCCCTCGCCGCCGTCGCGCGGTAAGGCGCGGCAAAACGCCTGTACCTGTTCAAACTGCGCCAGCCATTTGGCGACGTAACTGCGCACGATATTCGGATGGCTTTCGTTCTGCCGCCCGCGGCCGTGCACGATCAGCAGCGAACGCAGGTTTTGCGCCTCCGCCTGCACGATGAAGCGAAACAGCGCCTGCCGGCTGGCTTCGACCGACTGACGCAGCAGGTTCAGCGACGCCTGCGGCGGATAACGCCCGTTGCGCAGCTTGTCCAACACGCCCTGTTGAATGCCTTCCCCTTTAAACTCCAGCGGCTGTTCGCAGGGGATCACCTCGAGAAAATCGGTGCTGAGGAAGTTTTCCTGCATCAGCCGCTGCGCTTCGCGCCGCGCGCTTTTGTCCATCGCCTCCTGCGGCTTGAGGTACAGCGTCTGCCGTCCGCTCGCCAGCGGCACCACGTCCGCCATCGCCTGTTCAAAAAAGTCTTTTTCCTGCTCGCTCATCTTCCACCTCTCTTGAACGGCAGCCTTTACGGCCGGGAATGGGGTCGATTGTAAGACGCCTTGGCGCGGTTGCAAGCCGGGAATTGTCAGCAGCATTTGTCTCATTTGTCGTCAACGGGTGAGCTTGCGAACAGTTTTCGCTATACTGCTAAGCCATCATTGAGTGCCGCAAAGGATCGAGCCCATGACAATGCGCGAGCTGGAAATCCAGTTTCAAAATGCGATGAATGAGTTGCAGAGCAGCTTCGAACGGCAACACCGCGAATGGCAGCAGAGCTACCAGGCGCTGCAGCAACTGCTGGAAGAAGCCAAACAGCGCGAAGCCGCGCTGCGGGCGCAGAATGAACAACTGGCGCGCAAACTGAGCACCGCCAGTTCGGTGCCGGAACAGCATGCGCTGGTGAAGCAGATCAAAATGCTCGGCGCCCATCTGGACGCGCTGGCCAAAGACGCGGCCACCTTCAATCACCACCTGCGCCAACAGAGCGCGGTCGGTAATTTCAGCGGCGAACAGCATTGATAGCGGGCGCTGTCGCACAGCGCCTCCCGCCCCTCTTCTGGCGTATTGAGAGTGTAATAAAGCCTAAATGACCTGGATCATCCTCGCCGCCCTGATCGTCGTATTCATTATCGGTTACCGCATCCTGACGTCCGACACCCGCAAAGCCATCGATTCGCTGGCCCATCTGCTGAGGGTCAAACCGATGCTGATCGAATCGATGATCCAGGAAATGGGCGGCCGCCAAAGCCAGACCTTTATCCGCATGCTGAACAACGGCTACACCGAAGAGATGCACCAGGCGGCTTATCTGCTGTTCATCTACCTGACGTTCATCAAACAGGCGGACGACGAACAGATTGCCCTGTGGCGCGACGTGCTGCTGCGCGCCGGGCTATCGCCGGAGCTGCACGCCGAGCACACCGAAGCGGCGCTGTTTTACTTCGCCGAGCTGGATATCGATGCGTTTGAACTGGCGCAGTTCCGTCGCGCCTACAACGAGCGTTTCAACCGCGAAGCGTTGGCCCACGGCTGATCGCGTCCCCCGAAACGGGGGACCGATTACAGGAACATGCTGAAGAGGTAGCGCGACAGCGCTTCGCGCGAGCTGAAGCCGTGTGCGATGCCGTAACGCAGGTTCGGGGCGTCGCCGCTTAAATCCAGGGGAAATTCCAGATACTGCTCGCTGGTGCGCACCGGGGAGGTTGGCGTGGCGAAATGCACGCTTCTCTCTTTCAGCGCCGGGTGGATCACCAACGCGGTTCTGCCCATCCGCGCTTCGCGGTTCACATACACGTAGTGTGCACCCTTGCGGTAGCCATAGGCCTGATCGGTGACATAATCACGCTCAAAGCCGGTATTCTCCAACACTTTAGCCACTTCATCCGGCCGTAAATACATCGATTCCTCCTCTCATTCTGGACCGCTGAGCGACCTTACCGTAATCATTCACCGAAACAATGATTTTCTGGGGAGGAATCTGGGTTTCGGACTATTCCTGAATTAGGCCCGGCTGCGCTGCAGCAGGCGCAGAGTGAGCAACACCCCGAGCGCCACCAGCAGCGCCGCCGCCAGATAGATCGACGGCACGCCCGCTTGCCCAATCAGCAGCCCGGCCAGCGGGCCGGTGATGCCCAGCGCCAGGTCGAGGAACGCCGAATAGGTGCCGAGCGCCGTGCCCTGATTCTGCGGCGGCACCTGTTTCACCGCCTCGACGCCCAGCGCCGGGAACACCAGCGAGAAACCGGCGCCAGCCAGCAACGCGCCGGTTTGCACCATCCAGGGCTCACCGGCCAGCCAGATCAACAGCAGCCCGACGATCTCGACCAGAAACGACGCCAGCGTCACCTTCAGACCGCCGTGGCGGTTGATGACGTTGCTGAAGATCAGGCGGATGCCGACGAAGGCGCAGCTGAACAGCGTCAGAGAAAACGCCGCGCCGCTCCAACCTTTGTCGGCATAGTAAAGCGTGATGAACGTGGCGATCACGCCGAAGCCGACGGTGCCCATCGCCAGCCCGAGGCCATAGGCCCAAATGCGACCGAACACCGCGCGAAAGGCGATGCGCTGCCCGGCGGCGATCGAGACGTCCGGCTTGCCGCTCGCCAACAGCAGCGCCACCGCGACCGCCAGCACGATCAGCGCCGCCACCCCGGCCAATCCCCACTGCTGATTCAGGTACACGCCGAGCGGCGCCCCGGCCGCCATCGCCCCGTAGGTGGCAACGCCGTTCCAGGAAATCACCCGCGCGGTGTGCATCGCTCCGACCCGGCCGATGCCCCACAGCGTGGAACCAGTGCTGGCGAAGCTTTCGCCGACGCCGAGAAACACCCGCCCCACGCACAGCAACAGCAGGCTGAGCCACGGGTAACCGTCAACGCCGAATGCCAGCGCGTAAAACAGGCCGCTGGCGCCGCAGCACGCCAGGCCGAACAGCACCACCTTCTTCGGCCCCAGCTGATCGGCATAGCGCCCGGCGTGCGGGCGGCTGAACAGCGTGGCGAAGTACTGCGCGCTGATGATAAGGCCCGCCAGCACCGAGTTGTAGCCCAGATGCTCATGCACAAATCCCGGCAGCACCGCCAATGGCAGGCCGATGGTCAGGTAGCAGACGAAGGTGAACATCACCACGGACAGAATGCGTCGGTTCAGCTGGAGGTTATTTTCTGCGGTCATCGAAGGTGGCTCGCATCGGACGGGGTAGACAGAGATTGCCAGCATACCCCGATGGGATCTGATGATAAATGAGAGAGTTATAACGAATTATTATTTCGCTAACGATTTTGCCGCCACCCGCGCGCGCAGAAAATCGATAAACGCCCGTACCTTTTCCGGCACATGGCGGGTGTTCGGGTAGAGCGCATAGATGCTCTGCTCGGGGAAACGGTGATCCGGCAGCAACCGCTGCAGCTGGCCGGCGTCGATTTCGGGCTGTGCCAGCCACGCCGGCAGCAGCGCCACCCCGGCGCCATGCAGGGCGAACGCCAGCAATGCCGCGGCGCTGTCGCCGGTGAGCGTGGCAGCGTCCGCGACCTTGAACAGCACAGCTTCGCGCTGCGGCGTGGCCACCTGCCAGCTGAGCGGTGAACTGAGCCGGCTGTGGGCGATCCACTGCGCCTGCGCCAGATCCGTCAGCGAATGAATCGGTCGGTCGGCCAGATAACCCGGCGACGCCACCGGAAAAATGGCGAAGCTGTCGATCAGCGCCGCGCGGTGGCTGGAGTCCGCCAGCTGGCCCAGGCGGATCGCCACGTCAAAGCGCTCCGAGATCAGATCGGCATGATAAGAAGAAGAGACATGCTGGATGCGCAGCCGCGGATGCTGCCGCGAAAAAGCCGCCAGCGCCGGCACCACCACCTGCGCGCCGTACTCCGGCGTGCTGGTGATGCGCAGCACGCCGCTCAGCCCGTGATGATCGCGGCGCACGTCGTCCAGCACGTTTTCCGCCTCCTGCAGCAGCTGCAGGCTGCGCTGGTAAAAGCGTTCGCCGGCGTCGGTCAGCGACAGCCGCCGGGTGCTGCGCGCCAGCAGTGACACCCCCAGCTCGTTTTCCAGCTGTTTGACGTTAAAACTCACCACCGCCTTGGTTTGCCCCAGCGCCGCCGCTGCCGCGGTAAAGCTGCCCGCTTCCACCACCGCCGCAAAGATCGCCAGGCGCTGCAAATTCAGCATTTCGCCGCCCTTATTGTCAAAATCATTTTGACAGTGTAATCGCCCGCCGCCGATTTATCCGCACTTTTCCCCCCGATACACTGCTCGCCTTCAACCGGAGGCACCATGTCTTATCGCAGCAAAGTGGCAATCGTCTATCTGCTCGGCTTTTTCGTCGATCTGATCAATATGTTTATCGCCAACGTCGCCTACCCCGCCATCGGCCAGGCGATGCGGGCGTCGGTCAGCCAACTGGCGTGGGTCAGCAACGGCTATATTCTCGGCCTGACGCTGGTGATCCCCCTCAGCGCCTGGCTGGCGCAGCGCATCGGCGGGCGGCGGGTGTTCCTGCTGTCGCTGGCGCTGTTCATGCTGGCCACCCTCGGCGCGGGCAACGCCGACAGCATCGGCGCGCTGATCGGCTGGCGCACCCTGCAAGGCATGGGCGGCGGCTTACTGATCCCCATCGGCCAAACGCTGACCTACCAGCTGTACCGCAGCCATGAACGCGCCGGGCTGTCGGCGGCCATCATGTTGGTGGGGCTGCTGGCGCCGGCGCTGTCACCGGCGCTGGGCGGCTGGCTCGTCGATCGGCTGGACTGGCGCTGGGTGTTTTTCGCCAACCTGCCGCTGGCGGCCCTGGCCCTGGCGCTGGCGGCGCTGTGGCTGCGCGCGGAAACGTCGGCGGCGGTGCGTAAACCGCTCGACGGCAAAGGGCTGCTGAGCGCCAGCGCGGCGTTGACGCTGCTGCTGCTCGGCCTGACCCGGCTGAGCGAGGCCGGTCATCAGGCTTCCGGCGCGGCGCTGCTGGCCGCCGGCCTGCTGGTGCTGGCCTATTATCTGCGCCATAGCCTGCGCACCCCGCAGCCGCTGCTGAACCTGCGGCTGGTCGCCGATCCGCTGCTGCGCAACGCCATGGCGGTTTATTTGTGCATTCCCGGCCTGTTCATCGGCGTCAGCCTGGTGGCGATGCTGTATCTGCAAAACCTGCTGGGGATGCCCGCCGCCCAGGTCGGCGGCCTGATGCTGCCCTGGGCGCTGGCGTCGTTCCTGGCCATCACGCTGACCGGCAAAACCTTTAATCGCCTTGGCCCGCGGCCGCTGCTGATCGCCGGCTGCCTGTTACAAGGCGCCGGCATGCTGACGCTGGCGCAGATCGATCTGGCCGGCCAGCACGCATTGCAGATCGCCGCCTTCGCCCTGATGGGGTTTGGCGGCAGCCTGTGCAGCAGCACCGCGCAGAGCAGCGCGTTCCTGCAGATCCCCGACGCTCAGCTGGCGGACGCCAGCGCGCTGTGGAACATCAATCGCCAGCTCAGTTTTTGCCTCGGCGTGGCGCTGCTCAGCCTGCTGCTGAATTTGCTGCTGACCGGGCTGCCGCCCGCGGCGGCCTACCGCACCTGCTTCATTCTGGCGGGCACCAGCGTATTTATCCCGCTGCTGCTGTGCCTGCGCCTCGCCAACCGCGCCATCGTGCGCCAACTCAACGCTCAACAGGATGCTTTATGAACCCGTACTTTACCGAAGTGATCGACGCCCACATCGCCATTGAACGCTGGCTGGGCAAAGGGGCTGGAGAAGAACAGGCGCTGCTGGCGCGCTTTACGCCGGATTTCAGCATGATCGCGCTGAGCGGCGCTCCGCTGGATTTTGCCGCGCTGTGCGCCTTTTTCCGCGCGCATCGCGCCGCCAAACCGGGATTGGAAATCGAGATAGAAGAGATGAAGCTGGTGGCCGAATGGCCGACGGGCGCAGTAGTCAGCTACCGGGAAAAACAGAGCCTGCCGGGGCAAAGCGCCACGCTGCGCTATTCCACGGTGGTCTTTGAACGTCAGCCCAACGTACTCGGCTGGCGGCATTTGCACGAAACCGCCGCGGCGCAATAATTACAAAAAGCTGCCGGCCAAAAACAGTTCCCAACCGACGATCACCCCGCACAGGGTTACCGCACTGAAAATGACTTCAAACAGATAGCGATTGATCATCGTTCGTCGCCTCAAAAGAAGACACCCGGAAGAACCGGGTGTCTGGAGTACGGGCTGGAGAGTGCGGAACCTTTCGGTTCCGCAAACATCACTTAATTAAGCTTTTTTACCGGCTTTTTTGTGGTGTTTTTTAGCGGCCTGAGCTTTCTGCACTGGCGCTTTTTTGTGGTGTTTTTTAGCAGCCTGGGCTTTCTGAGCTGGCGCTTTTTTGTGGTGCTTTTTAGCGGCCTGAGCTTTCTGGGCTGGCGCTTTTTTGTGGTGCTTAGCTTTCTTGTGGTGCGTTGCTTTAGCTGGTGCTTTTTCAGCAGCAGCAGCCGCTGGCGCAGCGGTAGTGGTGGTCGCAGCTGGCGCGGTGGTGGTAGCCGGAGCAGTAGCTGCAGTATCAGCAGCGAAAGCAACAGAAGACAGACCCATAGTGGCAGCAACGATCAGCGCTAATACTTTTTTCATCTTTAAATCCTCAGAGTGTTGTTTCGGTAAGCTCCGGTGGAGCCGTTGAAACAGATACTAGTGGAATCAAACTGCCGTTTCCGTGAGTGATTGGTTTCGCCGAGTAACCAAATGTACAACGTTTGTGAACGGCGCTTGTGAACCGCATCGGCGGGTATATGCTGAAGGAAGATGCCCCTCGTACAGGCTCGCTCACGCTATGAAAACCGTCTCGCTGAAACACGCGCCGGGCCGCTACGCCGGTCTGGCCCTCGCCGGTCTGCTGCTGCTGACGCTGCTCTACCTGTTCGTGCGGCACTGGGCCGAGTTTGTGCAGTATTGCATCAACTTCCAGATTTACATGCACCGCTATCTGGTGCTCTATCTGCTGCAGCAGCGTAACCAGCAATACAGCGGCGGGCTAATGCTGACGCTGGCCAGTTTCGCTTACGGCTTCCTGCACTCCATCGGCCCCGGCCACGGCAAGTTCGTCATCACCACTTATCTGGCCACCCACCGCGAACGGCTGAACGCCAGCCGGGCGATCACCCTGCTGGGCAGCCTGATGCAAGGCGTGGTCGCCATTGTGTTCGTGGTGGTGCTGGCGGTGGCGCTCAACCTGTCGATGGGCGATCTCAGCCTCAGCCGTTATTGGGTGGAAAAAGGCAGCGCGGTCTTCATCGCCGCCTTCGGCCTGATGGTGATCCTGCGCGCCAGCGGCTGGCGCTGGCGTCGGCGCCGCGCGCCGGTCATTCAGGCGCTGCACCCGGCGGACCACGCGCATAGCGCGGCGTGCGAGTGCGGCCACCGGCATCAACCCAGCGCGGCCGAACTGACCGGCGGCTGGCGCAACGCGCTGTGGCTGATCGTCTCCATCGGTATTCGTCCGTGCAGCGGCGCCATCCTGATTCTGGTGTTCGCCAACGCCATCGGCATGTTCACCTGGGGGGTGATCTCCGCCATGAGCATGGCACTGGGTACCGGGCTGTCGATCATGATCCTCGCCACGCTGGTGCACCACGCGCGCGAGCGCTTTCTGGCCCATCAACCCGGCCTGACAGGCTACTATCTGGCACAGGCGTCGCGTATCGCCGTGATGCTCGGCGGCGTGATCCTGATCCTGTTCGCGCTGGTGCTGTTCAATTCGGTAATCCCGGTCAGCGCCAACGGCGATTTTATCGCCGCCGGCTGCTAACGCCGGTGAAATCATCGTTTTTTTGCGTGATCGACCACACAAATCTCGGCATGGTCTACACTTAAAAGACATGTGTCGAAATGGAGAGCTGAATGTTTAAGAAAGCGGAAAGAACAGAACGCGACATCGATCAGGACGTCACTCTGTTGGCCGATACGCTGGATGAAGTGTTGCGCGAGTCCGGTGACAAGACCAAAGAGGAACTGAAAGAGCTGCACAGCAAGGCGAAAGGCGTGCTGCGCGACGCCCGGGCGCGGTTCAATGGCTCCACCAGTCTGACACAGCATGCGCGCGACGCGGTCGATCAAGCCGACAGCTATGTGCGTGACAAACCTTGGCAGGGCGTAGGGATCGGTGCCGCCGTCGGCATCGTGCTCGGCGTGCTGCTGGCCCGGCGTTAACACCCCTGCAGTCATAAAGATAAAACAGATGTGCGTCTGGCCCGCGGAAATCGCGGGCCGTTTAATTTGTGCGTTTGAACAGCTGCGCCAGCCCCTGCACCGCCCGCTCCGTCTCCTCTTGCCGAGTAAAATTGGCGAAGCCCAGCAGCAATCCTTGCCCCGCCGGATGATCGATTCGCCAGTCCGACAACGCCTGCGCCGCCAGCCCCTGTTGCCAGGCTTGCGCCGCCAACGGCGCATCCGCTACGCCGTCGTGAAGCCGGGCCAACAGCTGAATGCCGCCCTGTTGCGGCACCGCCGTCAGCCACGTCCCCAGCTGCCGTTCCAGCGCCTGCGTCAGCCACTCACGCCGTTGGCGGTACAGCGGCCGCATGCGTTTCAGGTGGCGGTAGAAATGCCCTTGCCGGATAAAATCCGCCACGCCGGCCTGCAGCAGCGGCGGGCAGCCGCAGCCACGTAGCCGACTGCTGCGCGCAAAGGCCTCCGTCAGGCCGGCGGGCACCACCAGGTAAGCCATGCGCAGCGCCGGGAACAGCGTTTTGCTGAAGGTGCCGGCGTACAGCACCCGCCCCTGAACATCGAGGCTTTTCAGCGGCGGCAATGGCCGCCCGTGATAGCGAAACTCGCTGTCGTAGTCATCTTCCAGGATCCAGGCCCTGCGCTGCTGCGCCCAGTCGAGCAGCGCCATGCGCCGCGCCAGGCTGAGCGTGACGCCGAGCGGGCTTTGATGGGTCGGCGTCACCACCGCCAGCCGCGCCTCAGGCGCCGTCAGCATACCGGCGGCCACGTCCATGCCTTGTTCATCCACCGGCACGGCGATCGGCCTGACGCCGGCGGCCCGCAGCAGCGGGCGCGTGACCGGATAGCCGGGATCTTCGATCCATACCGCGTCGCCGGCGTGCAACAGCGTCTCCACCACCCAGTCCAACAGCGCCGGATAACCGGCGCAGAGGAAAACCTGCTCCGGCCTGCAGCTGATGCCGCGCGACAAATGCAGATAATGGGCGATCGCCTCACGCAGCTCAGGCAGGCCGCCGGCCGGCGGCAGCGCCAGGGAAGCCACCGTGGAACCGCGCAGCTGGCGGGCGACAATGCGCTGCCATAACGCCCGGGGAAACGCGTCCAGCGCCGGCACGCCCAGTTGGAAAGGCTGCAGCATGCCCTGCGGCTGCAGCGGATCGGGTGCCATCGCCGCCAGCGGCGGCGCAGCGGATACCCCGCCCGGCGGCACGTGCGGCAGCTGCGGCGAGACATAGGTGCCCGCCTGCCCGCGGCTCTGCAAGAAACCTTCGGCAATAAGTTGCGCGTAGGCGCTTTCCACCGTGGCGCGCGCCACGCCCAGATCGCTCGCCAACCCGCGCACTGAGGGTAATCGGCTGCCCGCCGCCAGGCTGCCCTGGGCGATGGCGTCTTTAATCCGCAGGTAAATCTGCCGGTACAGCGGTTCCGCGAGCCGGTTGTCCAGCCGCAGCGAGGTCAGGAAAGATGGCATCATGGCCCGGTTAAATAATCATTTTATGGCCCTATAGCATAGACCATAAGGCCGCTAAAGTAGCGGCATGATTTCGTTACTACCGATTGAGGTTGACCATGATTAAGCAACGTTTGAACTATGCCGAGCTGGCGCCCGCCCCGTACAAAAATATGGTAAGCGCGCTGATGGCGCTGGAGAAAGGTACCCTGGACAAGGCGACCATCGAGTTGATGTTTATGCGCGTTTCGCAGATCAACGGCTGCGCCTACTGCCTGGATATGCACGGCAAAGCGCTGCGCGAAAGCGGCTTCAGCCATGCCAAGCTGGATACGCTGGCGGGCTGGCGCGTCAGCCATGAGTTCAGCGAGCGCGAACGCGCCGCGCTGGAATGGGCCGAGTCGGTGACGCTGATCGCCGCCACCGGCGCACCGGACAGCGCTTTCGAGGCGCTGAAGGCGCACTTCAGCGATACCGAGATCGCCGATCTGACCTTCGCCATCAGCATCATGAACGCCTTCAACCGGCTGGCCGTCAGCATGCGTCAGTAATGCGCTCGCCTCCCCCTCTTCACTGAGAGGGGGAATTTCTCACCCGCAAAAATTTTTTCCCTCGCCTTTTCCAGCCCCGGCGCGGCCTGCGCCTCCAACCCGACAAAGCACCATATATAGCGTGGTTGATAAAACAAATATCAACATATAGTATTTTATGGGTCAGCCGCAGGGAGTGTCGTTCGGTTGATAACGCCGTCAGAAACGCCAGGAACGATGCTCCGTTATCTGACTTGTCCGCCTTTCCTTCAGCCTAAAGGTAAATGCGAATCATGAGCATTATTATTTACAGTAAGCCGGACTGTGTCCAGTGCAACGCCACCTATCGCGCATTTGATAAACAGGGGATTGATTATCAGGTGATCGATCTCACCCAGGATCAGCAGGCGCTGAACCACGTTAAATCCTTAGGTTATCAGCAAGTTCCGGTGATTATCGCCGGTGACGATCACTGGTCCGGGTTCCGGCCGGACAAGATCGGCGCACTGGCGCTCACCTGCTGAGGCCCGCCGATGAATCCGCTGGTCTATTTCTCCAGCAGCTCGGAGAACACCCATCGGTTCGTTGAGAAACTGGGCCTGCCGGCGATCCGCATTCCGATCGCCGGTGCCCGCAGCAAATTGCTGATGGAACAACCCTATATCTTGATCGTGCCCAGCTATGGCGGCGGCAGCGCCGTCGGCGCGGTGCCGATCCAGGTCATCCGCTTTCTCAACGTTCCGCAAAACCGTTCATACCTGCGCGGCGTCATCGCCGCCGGGAACACCAACTTCGGCGCAGCGTACGGCATCGCCGGCGACATCATCGCCAAAAAATGCCAGGTGCCTTTTTTGTACCGCTTCGAGCTGCTCGGCACGACGCAAGACGTTGAAAACGTTCGACAGGGAGTAACCGCATTTTGGCAACGACAGAACTGACCAGGCCCGAGACGGGCGCGCTGGATTACCATTCGCTCAACGCGATGCTCAATCTTTACGATGCGGAAGGCCGGATCCAGTTCGATAAAGATCGGCTGGCGGCGCGGCACTACTTCCTGCAGCACGTCAACCAAAACACCGTGTTCTTCCATAACCTGGAGGAAAAGCTGCGCTATCTGGTGGAGGAAGGCTACTACGAGCCGCAGGTGCTGGCGCAGTACGAATTCCCATTTATCAAGCAGCTGTTCCAGCAGGCCTACGCCAAAAAATTCCGCTTCGAGACCTTCCTCGGCGCCTTTAAGTATTACACCAGCTATACGCTCAAAACCTTCGATGGCAAACGCTATCTGGAGCGCTACGAAGATCGGGTATGCATGGTGGCGCTGACGCTGGCGGCGGGCGACACCGGGCTGGCGCAGGATCTGGTGGAGGAGATGATTTCCGGCCGCTTCCAGCCGGCCACCCCAACCTTCCTCAACTGCGGCAAACGCCAGCGCGGCGAGCTGGTCTCCTGCTTCCTGCTGCGTATCGAAGACAATATGGAATCGATCGGGCGGGCGGTGAACTCCGCGCTGCAGCTGTCGAAACGCGGCGGCGGCGTGGCCTTCCTGCTGAGCAATATTCGCGAGGTGGGCGCGCCAATCAAGCGCATCGAGAACCAGTCCTCCGGCGTCATTCCGATCATGAAAATGCTCGAAGACGCCTTCTCCTACGCCAACCAGCTCGGCGCGCGCCAGGGGGCCGGCGCGGTGTATCTCAACGCCCACCACCCGGACATTCTGCGTTTCCTCGACACCAAACGGGAAAACGCCGACGAGAAGATCCGCATCAAAACGCTGTCGCTGGGGGTGGTGATCCCGGATATCACCTTCGAGCTGGCGAAGAACAACGAAGAGATGTACCTGTTTTCGCCCTACGACGTCGAACGGGTGTACGGCGTGCCGTTTTCGGAGATTGCCGTCAGCGAGAAGTACCGCGAGATGGTGGACGACAAGCGCATCCGCAAGTCGCGCATCAACGCGCGCGAGTTCTTCCTGGTGCTGGCGGAGATCCAGTTCGAATCCGGCTACCCGTACGTGATGTTCGAGGACACCGTCAACCGGGAGAACCCGATCGCCGGACGCATCAACATGAGCAACCTGTGTTCGGAGATCCTGCAGGTCAACCGCGCCAGCACGTATCACGAGGATCTGAGCTACGATCGCATCGGCAAGGACATCTCCTGCAACCTCGGCTCGCTGAACATCGCCAAAACCATGGACGCGCCGGACTTCGGCAAGGCGATCGAGACCGCGATCCGCGCGCTGACTGCGGTGGCCGACATGAGCGATATCCGCTCGGTGCCGTCGATCGCCGAGGGCAACCGCAGCGCCCGCGCCATCGGCCTGGGCCAGATGAACCTGCACGGTTACCTGGCGCGCGAGCGCATTTTCTACGGCTCGGAAGAAGGCATCGACTTCACCAACCTCTATTTCTATACCGTGGCCTATCACGCCATTCGCGCCTCGAACCGGCTGGCGATCGAGCGCGGCGGCGCCTTCGACGGTTTTGAACACTCCCGCTATGCCAGCGGCGAGTACTTCGACAAGTACACCGAACGCGACTGGCTGCCGCAAACCGAGCGGGTACGCGAGCTGTTCGCCGCCGCCGGCATCGCCATTCCGGGCCGCGACGACTGGCGCGCGCTGCGCCAGTCGGTGATGCTGCACGGGCTGTACAATCAGAACCTGCAGGCGGTGCCGCCGACCGGTTCCATCTCGTACATCAACAACGCCACCTCCAGCATCCACCCGATCGTCTCGCGCATCGAGATCCGCAAGGAAGGCAAGATCGGCCGCGTTTACTACCCGGCGCCCTACATGACCAACGACAACCTGGCGTATTACCAGGATGCCTACGAGATTGGCCCGGAAAAGATCATCGATACCTACGCCGCCGCCACGCAGCACGTCGATCAGGGGCTGTCGCTGACGCTGTTCTTCCGCGATACCGCCACCACCCGCGATATCAACCGCGCGCAGATCTACGCCTGGCGCAAAGGCATCAAGACCATTTACTACATCCGCCTGCGCCAGATGGCGCTGGAAGGCACCGAGGTGCAGGGCTGCGTGTCCTGCTCGCTGTGAGGCAACTTATGACGACCCTAACATCGGCGCCGCTGGTGCGCGCCATCAACTGGAACATCATCGAAGACGACAAGGATCTGGAGGTATGGAACCGCCTGACCTCCAACTTCTGGCTGCCGGAGAAGGTGCCGCTGTCCAACGATATCCCCTCCTGGGCCACGCTGACACCGAAGGAGCAGCAGCTGACCATTCGGGTGTTTACCGGGCTGACGCTGCTGGACACCATCCAGAACACCGTCGGCGCGCCGGCCCTGATCGCCGATGCGCTGACGCCGCACGAAGAGGCGGTGTACTCCAACATCAGCTTTATGGAGGCGGTACACGCCCGCTCGTACAGCTCAATCTTCTCCACCCTGTGCCAAACGCCGGACGTGGACGATGCCTACCGCTGGAGCGAGGAAAACCGCGCGCTGCAGAAAAAGGCCGGCATCATTCTGGCCCACTACCGCAGCGACGATCCGCTGTTGAAGAAGGTTGCCAGCGTGTTCCTCGAGTCGTTCCTGTTCTATTCGGGCTTTTATCTGCCGATGTACTGGTCGAGCCGCGCCAAGCTGACCAACACCGCCGATCTGATCCGCCTGATCATCCGCGACGAGGCGGTGCACGGCTACTACATCGGCTATAAGTTCCAGAAAGGGCTGGAGAAAGTGGACGCCGCGCGGCGCCGGCAGGTGAAAAACTTCGCCTTCGACCTGATGCAGGATTTGTACGACAACGAGGTGCGCTACACCGAGGAGCTGTACGACGGCGTCGGCTGGACGGAAGACGTGAAAACCTTCCTGCACTACAACGCCAACAAGGCGCTGATGAATCTGGGATATGAAGCGCTGTTCCCACCGGCGATGGCGGAGGTCAACCCGGCTATCCTGTCGGCATTGTCGCCGAACGCCGATGAAAACCACGACTTCTTCTCCGGCTCCGGTTCGTCTTACGTCATCGGCAAGGCGGTCAACACCGAGGATGAGGACTGGGATTTCTGAGGGCTGGCTGGCCGTATCAGGAAAAGGCTTTCGCGGGAGTGCGACGTGTCGTGCTCCCGCGACTATGTGTTTTGCTTGAAGGCCGCACGCAGCTCAAGCCGCCGCCAAATAGCGCGTTTCTCCGCGTCGCTGGCGGTCGGCCAGGCGGCGATCTCCGCCCGCGTGCGCCGACATCCCCGGCACCGCTGGGTTTCGTCGTCGATGCGGCACAGGCTGACGCAGGGCGATCTCACGCCGTGCTGGAATTGCTGATTGTCGCCCGCCATAAACCGCCCTTGATGTGATGTGTGCCGCCACAGGATACCCGATCCTGCGGCGGCGCGTCGTCAATCAGATGATGCCGCCGTTGGCGCGCAGGGTTTGGCCGTTGATCCAGCCGCCGTCGTTCCCGGCGAGGAAGGCCACCGCCGCGGCGATATCTTCCGGCGTGCCCAGGCGCTCCAGCGGCGCCATCTTCGCCAGCCGCTCGATAAGCTCCGGGGTTTTACCGTCGAGGAACAGCCCGGTCGCGGTCGGCCCCGGCGCAACGGCGTTCACCGTGATATTGCGGCCGCGCAGCTCTTTTGCCAGCACGCTGGTCAGCGCCTCGATCGCCGCCTTGCTGGCGGCATACATGCCGTACCCCGGCTGCAGCAGCCCCACCACGCTGGAGGAGAAGTTGATGATGCGGCCGTTGTCGCGCAGGCGCTTCGCCGCCTCGCGCATCGTGTTGAAACTGCCTTTCAGGTTGATGTCGATCAGGCGATCCGCGTCTTCATCGCGCATGTCCGCCACCGGTGCCAGCGCCATCACCCCGGCGTTGTTGACCAGCACGTCGACGCCGCCAAACGCCTGTTCGGCGCTGTCGAACAATCGGGAAACCGCTGCCGCATCGCTGACGTCGGCTTTGGCGCCGAGCGCGCGGCCGCCCGCCTGTTCTATCTTGCGCACCAGTTCATCGGCCGGCGCCGGGTTGCCTGAATAGTTGATGATGACGGTAAAACCGTCGGCGGCCAGACGCTCGGCGATGGCGGCGCCGATGCCGCGCGATGCGCCGGTGACGATGGCGACGCGTTGAGTGGCGTGCTGCATAAGTCTCTCCTCCTGGGTCAGTGAGTTGTCATCATGCACCTTTCGGCACGGCGAATAATCCCCTATTCTTCGTTATCACTATCCGAAATAAACGAACAATCATGGACAGAATCGACGCCATGCGCCTGTTCACCCGCGTGGTAGAACAACGCAGCTTTACCCAGGCGGCGCAGGATCTGAACCTGCCGCGCTCCACCGTGACCGACGCCATCAAACAGCTCGAAGCCCGGCTGCAGGTCAGGCTGCTGCAGCGCACCACCCGCCACGTCAGCCCGACGCTGGACGGCGAAGCCTACTATCAGCGCTGCCTGAGCATTCTGGCGGACATCGAAGAGGCGGAGATGGCGTTCGCCGGCGCCAAACCGCGCGGGCTGCTGCGCATCGAGGTGCACGGCACGCTGGCGCGCCATTTTCTGTTGCCCGACTTGCCTGATTTTTTGGCGCAATACCCGGATATCGAGCTCTATATGAGCGAAGGCGATCGGCTGGTGGACGCGCTACGGGAGGGCATCGACTGCGTGGTGCGCGTCGGCAAACTGCGGGACAGCGACATGGTGGCGCGCCGCCTGGGCGAGCTGGAAGAGGTGACCTGTGCCGCCCCGGCCTACCTGCAGCGCTTCGGCACGCCGCAAAGCCTGGACGACCTGCGCCATCACCGCATGGTGGGTTTTCGCTCTTCGGCGACCGGCGCGCTGATGCCGCTGGCGTTCACGGTGGCGGGGCAAGCGCAGCCCATCACGCTGCCGGCGACGGTGTCGGTCAGCGCGGCGGAGAGCCTGGTCGCCGCCGCCCGCGCCGGGTTGGGCATCATTCAGGTGCCGCGTTATCACCTGCGCGGCGATCTGGCCGACGGCAGCCTGTTGCCGCTGCTGCCGGATTGGCCTTCTCCGCCGATGCCGGTCTCGCTGCTTTATCCGCGCAACCGCCAGCTCTCGCCGCGGGTGCGCGTGTTTCTCGATTGGTTCAGCCGGGTGTTCGCCGAGCGCAACCGGTAGCGACCGAGTGCGTTACAGCGCGCCGTAATTCAGCGGCACCCAGTTGTACCCTTCGCCCTGGCGGTTCAGGTAGCCCAACCCTGGGAACGACAGGTGCGCGCCGCCCACCAGCTCGCTCTGCCGCGCGCTGTCGCCGAACACCCGCAGCCGTTGAGCGACCGCCGCCTTAGCGTCGCTGTCAAAGCTGATAGCCACCTTCGGATGCGGCATCTGCACCGCCGCTACGTGGATCAAATCCCCCAGCAACAGCAGCTTTTTGCCCTGGCTCGTCACCTGATAGACGCTGTGGCCCGGCGTATGCCCATGGGCGGCATAGGCGGCGATGCCCGGCGAAAGCTCGCCGTCGCCGTTGAATGGCTTAAAGTGCCCGGCCGCCTGATAAGGCTTGATCGCCGCCTGGGCTCTTTCGAAGTTGCTTTTATTTTCCGCGTTGGCCCGTTTCAGCTGGTCGGCGCTCAGCCAGAAGTCCGCGTCCTGGCTGGCGGCGCGCACCACCGCATTGGGGAATACCGCCTTACCGTCGTGCGTCAGTCCGCCGAGGTGATCCGGGTGCATGTGGGTCAGGTAGATCTCATCCACCTGCTCCGGTTGGTAGCCCGCCGCGCGCAGGTTATCCACCAGTTTGCCCAGGCCGTCGCCCAGCAGCTGGCCGGCGCCGCTGTCGATCATCACCAGCTTGTCGCCGGTATTGATCAGATAGGCATTGACCGAGGTGACCACCGGCAGGCTTTGATGCCGCTCGGCCAACCCGGCGGCGATCTGCTGCGGCGTGGTGTTCAGCAACAGCTTGTCCGCCGGCAGGCGAATGACGCCGTCGGACAACGCGGTCACTTCAAAGCTGCCCAGCATGATGCGGTAAAATCCCGGCGTCGGGGTTTTGGCCTGCGGCGCGGCGGCCCCGGCCTGTAATGACATAACGGCCAGCGCCGCGCCCAGCAGACAACGTTTCCAGAACATGATGACTCCTTGCGAGAATTGGACAGCGCTAAGTATTGACGCAAAAGGCCCGATGCGCCTGTTTAATAAATGCCTTTGATAAATATATAAATAATATATTTATTATGAATAATTTTGTTTGCCGAGCCACACAACCCCAATCCATATTTTCTCGCTCGCCACTTGGTTATTTTTCTTACTCCCTAAACCAAGAGTGAGGAAATATCATGAACTATCAATTCGAAAATCTGGTCTTTGAAGGCGGCGGCGTAAAAGGCATCGCCTATGGAGGCGCACTGGAATTGCTGGAAGCCAAAGGCATCATGCCGCAGATCAAGCAAACCTCCGGCGCCTCGGCGGGCGCCATCGCCGCGCTGCTGGTCGGACTGGGCTGCAGCTCGGCGGACGTCACCAAAATTCTGTCGGCGATGGATTTTAAAAAATTCCTCGATTATAACGGCGGCTTTTTCGGTACGCTCCAGGACGCCTACCGCCTGTTCAATCAATACGGCATCGCGCCCGGCGATTATTTCTATCAATGGTCGCGCGATATTATCAAGCAATATACCGGCAAGCCGGATATTACCTTCGAGCAGTTCGAAGCGATGAAAGCGGCGAAAGGGTTCAAGTCGATTTACTTTATCGGCGCCAACCTCAACAGCGGCCAGCGCGAGGTCTATTCGCATCGCACCACGCCGCGCATGAAAGTGGCGGACGGCCTGCGCATTTCGATGTCGTTCCCGTTCGCCTTCGTGGCGAAGAACAATACCCTGGGCGATCTGTGCATCGACGGCGGCATGATCGACAACTACCCGGTGCGGCTGTTCGACTATGACTTTTCCGCCACGCCGCCTTATATCGACAGTTCCAGCCAGCGCATCAACACCCGCACCCTGGGCCTTCGCCTGGACTCCGCCGGCGAAATCGCCCAGGCCGCCGGGCAGGCCGGCCCGCGCACGCCGGTCAACAACCTGTTTGATTTCACCCTGGCGGTGGCCAACGTGATGCTGGACATCCAAACCAAGGTGCACCTGGACAGCGACGATTGGAAGCGCACCGTGTATGTCGACACGCTCGACGTCGGCACGCTGGAGTTCGGCATCAGCGAGGAGAAGAAACGCGCGCTGATCGAATCCGGCCGCCGCGGCGTAGAGCGCTATTTCGCCTGGTACGACGCCGCCATGAAACAGGCAGCGTAACCGGTATTACCCCTACCCGCGCGTACGGCCGGCACGCGGGCAAAAAAAATCCCCGCGGGGGCGGGGAAAGGCAAAGTAACGCTAAGGATTTATAGGAGTTATACGAAGAACTTGGCCAACACCAGCAGCGACAGCGAGACGTTGATAGCGCCCCCGATACGCGTCGCGATCTGGGCGAACGGCATCAGCGACATGCGGTTGCCGGCGGTGAGGATCGCGACGTCGCCGGTACCGCCCTGCCCACTCTGGCAGCAGGAGACGATCGCCACGTCGATAGGGTGCATGCCAATTTTCTTGCCGACGAAGAAACCGGTCGCCACCAGCGCGCTGACGGTTGTGACGATCACGATCAGATTCTGTACGGTGAACGCGTCCACCAGCTCCTGCCACGGCGTGATGGCCACGCCGACCGCGAACAGGATCGGATAAGTCACGGCGGTGCGGAAGAATTTGTACACCACCTGCGAGCCTTCCTGAATGCGCGGCGACACCCCGTGCGCCAGCTTCACCGCCACGGCGGCGAACAGCATGCCCACCGGCGCCGGCAGACCGATCAGGCGGTGCAGCAGCATGCCTACCATATACAGCAGGATGGCCAGCAGCGCGCCGCAGGCGATGGTGCTGACGTCCACCTTGCCGCTGATTTTTTCCACCGCGTTCATGTCGCTGTCGCCCTGCTTGCTCGGCATCAGGCTGCCTTCGCCGGTCAGGTGCGGATAACGCTTGCCCAGTTGGTTGAGCAGGCCGGCGATGACGATGGCGGTCAGGCTGCCGAGCATCACGATCGGCAGAATGCGCCCCAACGCCACGCCCTGCTCCATGTGCAGGATCGCCGCGTAGCCCATCGACAGCGGGATCGCCCCTTCACCCACGCCGCCGGCCATGATCGGCAGGATCAGGAAGAAGAAGATCTGGAACGGCTCCAGGCCCAGCGCCATGCCGACGCCCATCCCCACCAGCATGCCGACGATCTCGCCGCACAGCATCGGAATGAAGATGCGCAGGAAGCCCTGGATCAGCACCTGGCGGTTCATGCTCATGATGCTGCCGACAATGATGCAGCAGATGTAGAGATAAAGAATGTTGGTCGATTTGTAGAACTTGGTGGTCGACTCCACCACCACGTCCGGCAGCAGGCCGTAGTGCACCAGCGCGGAAGGAATGAAGGTGGCGCAGATCGCCGCCGCGCCCATTTTGCCGATCAGCGGCAGGCGCTTGCCGAATTCGCCGCAGGCGAAACCGAAGAACGCCAGGGTGGCCACCATCACCACGATATCGCTCGGCAATTTGCCTTCCAGGCAGTCGAGCAGAATCAATACACCGGCCAGAATAAAGAACGGTAACGGAATAATCCCTACTTTATAATTGTCCAGTATCCGCCACCATTTCTCACGCAGAGGAATATCGGCGGCCTTGTCTTTGGCTACGAGGTAAGAATCATCTGTTGTGCTCATAATCTGGCCTCTTATTAGTTTGTTCAGCCATCATAGAGAAGCGCACGGATTATCTGCTGTGATTATGTTCAAAGTTAAAAAGGGTTTTTAATGGTGGTTATGGTTTCTATGGGGTTAATTAAGATTATGTAAAAACCGGCGTGGTTTTAATGGTGTTAATACCGTTTTTATTTTAAAGCTTATCAACTTTATCGCAGACGAACAATTCTCGTCCGGTTCACTCTAATCCCGTGTGAGGGATCACAAGTTGATCGGGCGCAATATTACAGACCCCGCTTCTCGTGATAGGGTAAGGCTTCAGGATCTCTTTACGGTGAAGCACCGCCATGCGCCTCAAACTCTCATTTCAAATCAAGCTGTTTCTGTGCCTGGTGGCCTTCTCCTGCCTGCTGCTGACCTGTATCGGCGCCTATACCTATTACCAGCTGGATGCGCAGCTGCACCGCGATCTCGGCGCCCGCGCCCAGGTACAGGCGCGGGAAATCGCCCTCATTCCTTCGCTGGTGGACGCAGTGGAGAACAACGACGCCGCCCGGATCGCCGCGCTGATGAAAAAAATCCGCGCCAGCAGCGACGCCAGTTATATCGTCATCGGCGATAATCATGCCCGCCACCTTTATCATTCCGAATATGAAGGCCGCCTGGGCACGCCGATGATCGGCGGCGATAATAAAGAGGTGCTGGAAGGAAAAAGCATTATTTCCATTCGCAAGGGCGGCATTGGCGTTTCATTGCGCAGCAAGGCGCCGATCGTGGATGAAAATAATCGCGTGATCGGCATCGTTTCGGTCGGCTATTTGAAATCGCATATCGATAATTTAAATGCCAGGACGTTGACGCAAATTATCGGCTCCATCGTCCTGCTGCTGATCGCCCTGTTCGTCTTTTCCTGGCTGCTGTCGAAAAACCTCAAGCGCCAGATGTTCTGGCTGGAGCCGAAAGAGATCGCGCTATTGGTGCGCCAACAAAAAGCGCTGCTGGAAGCCATCTATGAAGGGGTGATCGCCATCGATCCGCAGCTGCGGATCATCACCATCAACCATGCGGCGCGCGAGCTGCTGGATCTGCACCAGCCCGCCGCCGGCTTGCTGGGCCGGCCGCTCGGCGACGTGATCCAGGCGCAGCCGAACTTCTTCGCCGCCGCGCAGCTGGGCCAGGATACGCACGACGAGGTGTGCCGCTTCAACCACGTGCGGGTGATCGCCAGCCGAGTGCGCATCATGCAGGAACAGGAGCTGCAAGGCTGGGTGATCAGCTTCCGCGACAAGAACGATATCAATACCCTGAGCAGCCAGCTCAGCCAGGTGAAACGCTATGCCGACAACCTGCGCATCATGCGCCACGAGCAGCTGAACTGGACCGCCACGCTGGCCGGGCTGCTGCATATGCAGCGCTACGACGAGGCCATCCGCTACGTGGAGGCCCAGTCGGAGGGCGCGCAGGAAATCCTCGATTTCATCTCGCAGCGCTTCAGCTCGGCGGCGCTGTGCGGCCTGCTGCTGGGCAAATACTCCAGCGCCAGAGAAAAAGGCATCGAGCTGCGCTTCGATCCGGCCTGCCAGCTGCGGCAGATCCCGGCGGCGCTGAATGAGACCGAACTGATGTCGATCGTCGGCAACCTGTTGGATAATGCCGTGGAGGCGACGCTGCACTACCCGGCCCCGCACGAAGCGATCGAGCTTTATATCAGCGACGGCAGCGACGAGCTGGTGATCGAGGTGGCGGATCGCGGCACCGGCATCGCCGAGGAGATTCGTGATACGCTGTTTGAACAGGGCGTCACCACCAAAGCGGATAAAAGCGACCACGGCATCGGCCTGCATCTGGTCGCCAGCCACGTGGCGCAGGCGCACGGCAGCATAGAAGTGTCGGACAACGAGCCGCACGGCGCGATATTCTCTATATTTATCCCTAAATAAAACCCATAACCCGATTTTTTGAGCACCCGATTATGTCACACCAAGCACTGGACGTTCTGATCGTGGAAGACGAGCCGCAACTGGCGACGCTGCACGCGGAGTTCATCGAGAAAAATTTCAACCTGCGGGTGGTGGCTTACGCCGCCACGCTGGCCGAAGCGCGGGCCAAAGCCAATACGCATCAGCCGCGGCTGATTCTGCTGGATAACTTCCTGCCGGACGGCCAGGGCATCGAGCTGATGGAAGAACCGGCGGTGAAGAACCCCGCCTGCTCGGTGATCTTCATCACCGCCGCCAGCGACATGCATACCTGCAGCCAGGCGATCCGCAACGGCGCCTTCGACTACATCATCAAGCCGGTGTCTTACAAGCGACTGCGCAATTCGCTCGAACGCTTCATGCAGTTTGTGCAGACCCAGCGCACCTTCAAGATTATCGATCAGGACAACGTCGATGCGCTGTACAACCTGCAGTCGAAGCAGTTCTCCAGCGAGCCGAGCGCCAAAGGCATCGAAACCAATACCCTCGAGCTGGTGCAGGCGCTGTTTATCGCCCAGCCGGCGGTGGCGCATGCGGTGGAAGACGTGGTGGAGCAGGTCGGCATCAGCAAGACCACCGCCCGCCGTTATCTGGAATATTGCGTCGCCACCCAGTTCGTGCGGGTGGAGATGCTGTACGGCAATATCGGCCATCCGCGGCGGCTGTATCGCAAGGCCTGAGGCTGCCATCTGGCTGTCATATTACGGCGATAACATAGCGCCCGACGATATCCCCCTCGATATCGGCACCTGTCGTTAAAACTGATGAAATACTGATGACTTTTGCCCGGCCTCTGGTCGGGTTTTTTATTATCCGAACGGCAGACGCAGAAGCGAAATATCCCATTGCTTCACGCCGCGTTATTTCCCCCAAAACCAATCCATTATGGCGAATAACGGCCGTCAATTTTGAGTCGCGGGCCAAATTACCATAACTAATTAAAACCTTGATGTAAACCACTAATATCCCATTTAAACGACATTCAGGGTTGTCTCAGATATTCACTGTGTTAGGGTAAAAAGCTCTTTTATTTTGCTAAGGACAGCTCATATCGCTTTAATTAAACCAGAGGAAACAGCAAATTGCATGGCAATTAAACTTGAAGTAAAGAACCTGTATAAGATATTTGGCGAACACCCGGAACGCGCATTCAAACTGCTGGATAAAGGTCTGACAAAAGATCGGCTGTTTGAAAAAACCGGCTTATCGCTCGGCGTAAAAGACGCCACTCTGGCCATTGAAGAAGGCGAGATATTTGTCATCATGGGGCTCTCCGGTTCCGGCAAGTCCACCCTGGTACGCCTTCTCAATCGTCTGATAGAACCCACCCGCGGTCAGGTACTGATCGACGGTGAGGACATCGCCAAAATATCCGACACCGCGCTGCGTACCGTACGGCGAAATAAGATCAGCATGGTATTTCAGTCATTCGCGCTAATGCCGCACATGAATGTCCTGAATAATACCGCCTTCGGTATGGAATTAGCCGGCATACCGCTGCAGGAGCGCCAGGAAAAAGCGCTGGACGCCCTGCGCCAGGTCGGGCTGGAGAATTATGCGCTGTCTTATCCGGATGAATTATCCGGCGGTATGCGCCAGCGCGTGGGATTAGCCCGCGCCCTGGCCAATAACCCGGATATATTATTGATGGACGAAGCCTTCTCGGCGCTCGATCCGTTAATTCGTACCGAAATGCAGGATGAACTGGTGAAATTACAGGCCCAGCATCAACGCACCATCGTGTTTATTTCCCACGATCTGGACGAAGCGATGCGCATCGGCGATCGCATCGCCATCATGCAGGGCGGTGAGGTGATCCAGGTCGGTACGCCGGACGAGATCCTGAATAACCCGGCCAACGACTATGTGCGCACCTTCTTCCGCGGCGTGGACATCAGTCATGTGTTCAGCGCCAAGGATATCGCCCAACGGCGCCCGGTGACGCTGATCCGCAAAACCCCCGGTTTTGGCCCCCGCTCGGCGCTGCAGCTGCTGCGCGATGAGGACCGGGACTATGGTTATGTTGTTGAACGCGGGAAGAAATTTATCGGCGTAGTGTCGATAGAGTCGCTGAAAAAGGCGCTGTCCGCCAATCAAACGCTGGACGATGCCCTGCTCGAGACCCCCGCCGCCGTGCCGGCCGACACGCCGCTCAGCGATCTAATCTCCCTGGTCGCCCAGGCGCCGTGCGCGGTGCCGGTGGTGTGCGAAGAACATAACTATCTCGGCATCATCTCCAAGGCCATGCTGCTGCAGGCGTTGGACAAGGAGGGCTCCGCCAATGAGTGATACCACGCAAACCCAAGATCCCTGGGCTACCGCACCGGTCGATGCCGGCGCCGCACCCGCAAACGATGCCGCCACCAACGCCGGCGACGCCTGGTCCAGCGCGCCGCCGGCCGCCCATGACGCCGCCGCGTCAGGCGCCGATTGGCTCAGCGGCGCCCCGGCGCAGCCGGAACACTTCAGCCTGCTCGATCCGTTCCACAAAGCCTGGGTGCCGTTCGACGCCTGGGTCACACAAGGCATCGACTGGCTGGTGCTGCACTTCCGCCCGCTGTTCCAGGGCATCCGCGTGCCGGTCGACATGATCCTGAGCGGCTTCCAGCAGCTTCTGCAGGGCATGCCGGCGCCGATCGCCATTCTGGTGTTCTCGCTGCTCGCCTGGCAGGTCTCAGGCCTCGGCATGGGCGCCGCCACGCTGCTCTCCCTGGTCGCCATCGGCGCCATCGGCGCCTGGTCGCAGGCGATGGTCACGCTGGCGCTGGTGCTGACCGCGCTGTTCTTCTGCATTCTTATCGGCCTGCCGCTCGGCATCTGGCTGGCGCGCAGCAAGCATGCCGCCAAGGTGATTAGACCGCTGCTCGACGCCATGCAGACCACCCCGGCCTTCGTCTACCTGGTGCCGATCGTCATGCTGTTCGGCATCGGCAACGTGCCGGGCGTGGTGGTGACCATCATCTTCGCGCTGCCGCCGATCGTGCGCCTGACCATTCTGGGCATCAAGCAGGTGCCGGAGGATCTGATCGAGGCCGCCGAATCCTTCGGCGCCAGCCCGCGTCAGCTGCTGTTCAAGGTGCAGCTGCCGCTGGCGATGCCGACCATCATGGCCGGCGTTAACCAGACGCTGATGTTGGCGCTGTCGATGGTCGTCATTGCCTCGATGATCGCCGTCGGCGGTCTGGGCCAGATGGTGCTGCGCGGCATCGGCCGGCTGGACATGGGCCTGGCCGCCGTCGGCGGCGTCGGCATCGTGATCCTGGCGATCATTCTCGATCGCCTCACCCAATCGCTGGGGCGCGATCGCCGCAGCAAAGGCATCGGCCGCTGGTATCGCCGCGGCCCCATCGGGCTGCTGACTCGCCCGTTCATCAAACAAGCCTGACGCTTTTCCCGCCGGCGGCTGCGGCCCCGGCGGGCTATGACACCACCACATCGAAAAAAAGGGGAAACACTATGCGCACTACGGGCATCTGGGCTCTCGCCCTGACGACGCTGATTGGCTCACAGAGCGTGAGCGCGGCAGATTTACCCGGTAAGGGGATCGCGGTACAGCCGGTGCAAAGCACCATTTCCGAAGAGACGTTCCAGACGCTGCTGGTCAGCAAGGCGCTGGAAAAATTGGGTTACGACGTGAAGGAACCGCGTGAAGTGGATTACAACGTCGCCTACACCTCGATCGCCTCCGGCGACGCGACCTTTATCGCGGTCAACTGGGATCCGCTGCACGCCGATCAGTACAAGGCCGCCGGCGGCGACGCCAAGTTCTACCGCGAAGGCGTCTACGTCAACGGCGCCGCGCAGGGCTACCTGATCGACAAGAAAACCGCCGAACAGTACCACATCACCAACGTCGAGCAGCTCAAGGATCCCAAGATCGCCAAGCTGTTCGACACCAACGGCGACGGCAAGGCCGATCTGACCGGCTGCACCCCGGGCTGGGGCTGCGAAGCGGTGATTAACCACCACATCAAGGCCTATGGCCTGAGCAATACCGTCGAACACAACCAGGGCAACTACGCGGCGATGATCGCCGACACCATCACCCGCTACAAAGAGGGCAAACCGGTGCTGTATTACACCTGGACGCCGTACTGGGTCAGCGATGTGATGGTGCCAGGGCGCGACGTGGTCTGGCTGCAGGTGCCGTTCTCCTCCCTACCGGGCGAGCAAAAGAACGTCGACACCAAGCTGCCTAACGGCGCCAACTACGGCTTCCCGGTCAACACCATGCGCATCGCCGCCAACAAGCAGTGGGCCGAAGCCAATCCGGCGGCCGCCAAGCTGTTCGCCATCATGAAGCTGCCGATCGCCGACATCAACGCGCAAAACCTGCGCATGCATGAAGGCCAGGCTTCGGAAGCCGACATCCAGAACCACGTCAACGGTTGGATCAAGGCGCACCAGGCCACCTTCGACGGCTGGGTGAAAACCGCCGCCGAAGCGGCGAAGCCGTAACCGTTCAGGGGCGCCGCCTGTGCCGCGCCCCTACCCCGCCATATCGATGCCGCTGAAATGCAAAAAGCGCTCTGCGATAGTCGACATGGGCTGCGGCCAAATGCAATACACCTGGCGCCGCGGCCCGTCTTCAATCGGAATCGACACCAGCGCGCTCAAGCGTTGCGCGGTCGAAATCGGTACGATGCCCGCCGCCAGCCCGCGCCGCACCAAATTCTCCAGCCATTCGATATGATCGATTTCAAAACTGACGTGCCGACGAATGCCCGCCGCCTGAAAGGCGCGATCGGTTTGGCGCCGCGCGCCGGTGCCGCTGTAGAAATCCACCAGCGGCACTTCCGCCAGCGCCTGCAGGTTCACCCGCTCGCGGCCGGCCAGCGGATGCTGCGGCGCCACCAGCGCCACCAGCGGCTCATCAGCCAACTGCCGGTGCGACATCGGCAGCAGATCGGCATCGCCCGGCCAGATGCCGACGAACGCCATATCGCATTTTTGCTGGCGTACGTCCTCCAGCAGCGCTTCGCTCATGCCGACGTACAGGCGGATATTCACCGCCGGATAGTGGCGATGAAACTTGTCGAGCCTTTCGGTCAGAGCCATCACGTTTATCGTTGAAATGGTGCCGATGGTCAGGGTGCCGGACACCGCGCCGTCGGCCGCCGTCACCTCCTCCACCAGCGCCTGCTGCGCCGCCAACAGGCGCTGCGCAGGGGCCACGAAAGCCTGGCCGGCGGGGGTCAACCGCACCCGACGCGAAGTGCGTTCAAACAGCGTACAGCCCAGCCCTTCTTCCAGTTTGGCGATCTGGTGGCTCAGCGCCGACTGCACCGTATGGCAGCGCTGCGCCGCCCGGGTAAAGTTCAGCTCTTCCGCCACCGCCAGCGCATAGCGGATCTGTTTCAGGTTCATGGCATCTATCTTGAAATGAGATAAATAAAATGAAAATTATACATTGGTTTCCCGGCGTGCGTTGCCGGATACTGCGCGCCATCTTCTTCCCGTGATGAAAAAACCATGAGCCAACAAAACGCCCACCCGGGCCTCAGCCCGGCGCTGACCGTGCTGATCGCCATCGCTACCGGCCTGGCGGTCGCCAGCAACTATTACGCGCAGCCGCTGCTGGAAACCATCGCCACCGGCTTCAACCTGTCGGTCAATCAGGCCGGCTTTATCGTGACCGCCGCGCAGCTCGGTTACGCCACCGGGCTGCTGCTGCTGGTACCGCTCGGCGATATGTTCGAGCGCCGCGGGCTGATCGTGTTCATGACGCTGCTGGCCGCCGGGGGCATGCTGATCACCGCCACCTCCGCCACCCTGCCGATGATGATCCTCGGCACCGCGCTCACCGGGCTGTTCTCGGTGGTGGCGCAGATTCTGGTGCCGCTGGCCGCCACGCTGGCCCACCCGGAAAAGCGCGGCAAGACCGTCGGCATCATCATGAGCGGCCTGCTGCTCGGCATCCTGCTGGCACGCACCGTCGCGGGCGCGCTGGCATCGTTCGGCGGCTGGCGCACCATCTACTGGGTCGCCAGCGTGCTGATGATCCTGATGGCGCTGATCCTGTGGCGCGCGCTGCCGCGCTATAAGCAACACTCCGGGCTGAACTACCCGCAGCTGCTGGCCTCGATCTTCAGCCTGTTCTGCCGCACGCCGCTGCTGCGCACCCGCGCCATCCTCGGCGCCCTGTCGTTCGCCAACTTCAGCGTGCTCTGGACCTCCATGGCCTTTCTGCTCGCCGCGCCGCCGTTCAACTATTCCGAGGGGGTGATCGGGCTGTTCGGCCTGGTGGGCGCCGCCGGGGCGCTGGCCGCTTCACGCGCCGGGCATCTGGCGGACAAGGGCAAAGCCGGATTGACCACCACCGTCGGCCTGGTGCTGCTGCTGCTGTCCTGGATACCTATCGCGTTCGCCAAACAATCGCTGTGGGCGCTGATCGCCGGCATCCTGATCCTCGATCTGGCGGTGCAGGCGGTACACGTCACCAACCAGAGCGTGATGTACCGCATCATGCCGGACGCGCGCAACCGCCTGACCGCCGGCTATATGACCAGCTACTTTATCGGCGGCGCCCTCGGTTCACTGCTCTCCGCCTCGGCCTATCAGCATGCCGGCTGGTACGGCGTGGCCGCCGCCGGCGGGGTGTTATGCCTGCTCAACCTGCTGACCTGGTGGCTCGGCAAGCACCACGATCCGCAGGGGCCGGCGACAATCTGATTATCGTGCAAATAGTCACTTAAGAAATTTATTAGCGGTGCAGGGTATAAACATTACTTACTCTCTGGTAATGTTCTGGGCATAAACTATTGAAGTCCTATCTACCCTGCGACCCACAACCATGCAAAGCCAAGCTGCAGACAGCCTCAATCCGCCCGCCGTCAGCGCCACCTTCGCCAACGGCGTCGTCGACAGTTTGCCGATCGTCATCGGGTATGTCCCGGTGGCGTTCGCCTTTGGCCTCAGTGCCGTCAAACTGGGCTTTTCCCCGCTGGAAAGCATTTTCTTCTCCTGCATTATCTACGCCGGTGCCAGCCAGTTCGTGATCACCGCCCTGTTGAGCGCCGGGATGTCGCTGTGGGTCTCCGCGTTAACGGTGATGGCGATGGATGTGCGCCACCTGCTCTACGGCCCGGCGCTGCGCCACCGCATCGTCTCGCGCATGTCGCCCGGTAAAACGGCGATGTGGGCCTTTGGCCTGACCGATGAGGTCTTCGCCGCCGCTACCGCCAGGCTGATGCGCAATAACCGCAGCTGGAGCGAAAATTGGATGCTGGGCATCGCGCTCTGTTCCTGGCTTTCCTGGGTGGCCGGCACCGCGCTCGGCGCGCTGTTCGGCAACGGCCCGCTGGAGCAGTTCCCGGTGATCGAAGCCTCGCTGGCCTTCATGCTGCCGGCGCTGTTTCTCAGTTTCCTGCTGGCCGCCTTCCGGCGCCCGCAGAGCCTGACCATTGCTGCCGCATTGGCCGGTGCGCTGCTCGGCGTGGTGCTGTTCTCCATTCCGGTCGCCATTTTGGCCGGCATCGGCGCCGGCTGCGTCGCCGCCCTGTTCCAGCCCGCCCCTGCGGAGGCCAACCATGAACACTGATGTGCTGGTGATCGGCCTGGTGGTGGGCTGCGCCAATTACCTGTTCCGTTATCTGCCGCTGCGGCTGGCGCCGGCGCGCGCCCAGCCCGGCCTCAAACGCGGTAAAGCCGCCCTGCTGCTCGACAGCATCGGCATCGCCTCGATCTGCGCCCTGCTGGTGGTCTCCAGCACGCCGGTCGTCATGCGCGAACCGGACAAGCTGCTGCCGACGTTGGCGGGGTTCGCCGCGCTGGCGCTGTGCTTCTACCGCAGCAAAAGCATCATTCTGTCGACGCTGCTCGGCGCGACGGCCTTTGGCGTCACATTAAAGCTGTTAATGCTTTTCGGTCCGGGCTGACGCCGCTCCCGATCGTTTGGCTTCACTTTGGCGTTTTCATGCGTCACATCTTTACAAACACTGACAAATGACACGAATTGCTAAATTATCCGCACGGCTGAACATTTACATTATTAGTCACCGTCGTTACTATCTCGAACGAAATTAATGAGGCCCTAAATTATGGAAAGCTCGTTTGCCCCCATAGAACAAATGCTGAATTTCCGCGCCACCCGGCAGAAAGATTTCCCTTATCAGGAAATCCTGCTGACCCGCCTGTGCATGCACATGCAAGGCAAGCTGCTGGAAAACCGCAATAAGATGCTGAAGGCGCAGGGGATTAACGAAACACTGTTTATGGCGCTGATCACCCTGGATGCGCAGGAAAGCCACAGCATCCAACCTTCTGAGCTAAGCTCTGCCTTAGGCTCCTCGCGCACCAATGCGACCCGCATCGCCGACGAGCTGGAGAAACGCGGCTGGATCGAGCGCCGGGAAAGCGACAACGATCGCCGCTGCCTGCATCTGCATCTGACGCCGCAGGGGGAAGAATTTCTCAGTCAACTGCTGCCGCCGCAGCACCAATGTCTGCATTTCCTGTGGTCCACGCTGACCGACGATGAGCAAAAACAGCTGGAACAGCTGACGCGCAAATTGCTGGCACGTCTGGATCAAATGGAAATCACAGAACAGTTATCCTAATTCACAATTTCTGTTCAGGTACCTACTTATGCGATCCCCATTTAACTGGAGATTCACCCCGCTGTTCGCCGCGTTGCTGCTGGCCGGGTGTGCTTCGACCGATAATATTGCCCCGCAATCCACGCTGATGGATCCGCAGAGCCTGCAGTTGGCTCAGCCGAAAGTCAGTTCGCTGGCCGTCAGCCCGCAGTGGTGGCGCGCCCTCAAGGATCCGCAGCTGGACGCCTTGATGACGCAGACGCTGCAAAGCTCGCCGACCCTGCGGCAGGCCGCCGCCCGCGTGCGCGAAGCGCAGAGCGTGGTGGGTGAAGCCAGCGCCGCCAACGGGCCGAACCTGGATCTGAACGCCAGCACCCAACGCCAGCGCGTGCCGCAAAACGTCAATATGGGGCTGGGGTATCCGCATAAGCCGATCTACGAAAGCTCCAATTCACTGGGGCTGAACCTGGCGTACGAGTTCGACTGGTGGGGCAAATACCGCAACCAGGTGAACGCCGCCAAGGCGCAGGTCAACGCCGCGCGCGCCGAGCAGGAACAGGCGGCGCTGACGCTGACCAGTTCGGTGGCGTCCGCCTACTATCAGCTGCAGAGCAATCTGGCGCTCGAGAAGCTGCTGCAGCAGGAAGTGAACAACAATGAGCGCCTGACCGCGCTGCGCCAACAGCGCTATCAGGCCGGCCTGACCGGCGTCGACGTGCCGCAACAAACCCAGGCACAGTCCGACGTCGCCAAGCAGCAGATCCTGCAGCTGCAATCGCAGATCGAGCAGCTCAGACACCAGCTCGCCGCGCTGGCGGGCCAGGGGCCAAACGCCATGCAGCACCTGCGTCAGGTGCCGCTGCCCGCAGACAACCTGATGGCGCCGCAGGGCGAGCTGACGGCGGATCTGCTGGGCAAACGCCCGGACATCGCCGCGCAACGCCAGCTGGTGGAGTCTTACAGCCAGCGCGTCAGCGCCGCGCGTAAAGAGTTTTACCCCAGCCTGACCATTTCAGCCTTCGCCGGCCTGATGACCACCAATACCAGTGGCACCAGCCCGAATCTGTTTGAAGCGGCCAGCCAGGCCTGGAACGTGATGCCGGCGATTTCGCTGCCGATCTTCCACGCCGGGGCGCTGCGCAGCAAGCTGGGCGAGGAATCCGCGCTGTATGACGAAGCGGTGGAATCCTACAACCAAACCATCCTGAATGCGGTACAGGAAACCGCCGACGCCATCACCATCCAGCAGAGCTCTGCGCAACAGCAGCTGCAGGCGGCGTCCGCGGCCCAGTCGATGCAACAGGTGTATCAGGTCGCCAACGCCCGTTACCAGGCAGGGATTATCGGGCGCGACGATCTGTTGACCAGCCAGACGCAGCTATTACAGCAGCAACAGGCGGAGTTGAATGCCAGCAGCAATTTACTGCAGGCGAAGATAGGACTGATCCGCGCGCTGGGCGGTGGCTATCAGGCCCCGGCCGCAGCGGATTCGAAAGCATAATAATATAAGGCTTGGAGAACACCATGAGCGCAAGCGCGGAAATCCAAAACCCGCAGCAGCCGAACGGCAAAAAGAAGCAGCGTAAATTTTGGCTGCTGTTGCTGACGGTTATTTTCATTGTTATAGGGGTGGCTTACTTAGTGTATTGGTTCCTGGTGCTGCGTCATCACCAGGAAACCGACGACGCCTACGTCTCCGGCAACCAGGTGCAGATCATGGCCCAGGTGTCCGGCAGCGTGAACAGCGTCAATTTCGACAACACCGACTACGTCAAGCAGGGCGACGTGCTGCTGACGCTCGATCCGACCGATGCCGAGCAGGCGTTTGAACGCGCCAAGACCGGCCTGGCCAACAGCGTGCGTCAGACCCACCAGCTGATCATCAACAGCAAGCAGTATCAGGCCAACATCGCCCTGCGCAAGACCGATCTGAGCAAGGCCGAGAACGATCTGAAGCGCCGCGTGGTGCTGGGCAGCGTTGACGCCATCGGCCGCGAAGAGCTGCAACACGCTCGCGATGCGGTCGACAGTGCCAAGGCCGCGCTGGAAGTGGCGGTGCAGCAATACAACGCCAATCAGGCGATGGTGCTGAACACCCCGCTGGAACAGCAGCCGGCGATCCAACAGGCCGCCGCGCAGATGCGCGATGCCTGGCTGGCGCTGCAGCGTACCAAAGTGATCAGCCCGATCACCGGCTATGTCTCGCGCCGCAGCGTGCAGGTCGGCGCGCAGATCGCCGCCGGTTCGCCGCTGATGGCGGTGGTGCCGGCCGATCACATTTGGGTTGACGCCAACTTCAAGGAAACCCAGATCGCCAACATGCGCATCGGCCAGCCGGCGACGGTGGTCAGCGACGTCTACGGCGACGACGTGGTGTATCAGGGCAAAGTGGCCGGTATCGACATGGGCACCGGTAGCGCCTTCTCCCTGCTGCCGGCGCAAAACGCCACCGGCAACTGGATCAAGGTAGTGCAACGTCTGCCGGTACGTATTGAGCTCGACGCCAAGCAGGTGGCCGATCATCCGCTGCGCATCGGTCTTTCTACGCTGGTGACCGTCGACACCGCCAACCTGGACGGCCGCGTGCTGGCCGACGTGGTGCGCGACAAACCGCTGTATCAGAGCGACGCGCTGGCGTTGAATCTGGCGCCGGTTAACCAGCTGATCGCCGACGTGATCCATGCGAACGCCGGCTAAGCGCGCGGGAGGCCATCTTGCCACAGAAACCGCTTGAAGGCGCCCAGCTTGCCTGGATGACGGTCGCGCTCGCCATGGCGACCTTCATGCAGGTGCTGGACTCCACCATCGCCAACGTGGCGATCCCCACCATTTCCGGTAACCTCGGGTCTTCCAACTCGCAGGGCACCTGGGTGATCACCTCGTTTGGCGTGGCGAACGCCATCTCGATTCCGATCACCGGCTGGCTGGCGAAGCGCTTCGGCGAAGTGCGGCTGTTCCTCTGGTCCACCGCGCTGTTCGCCCTCGCCTCCTGGCTGTGCGGCATCTCCAACAGCCTCGGCATGCTGATCTTCTTCCGCGTGATCCAGGGCGTGGTGGCCGGGCCGTTGATCCCGCTGTCGCAGAGCCTGTTGCTGAACAACTATCCGCCCGCCAAGCGAGCGATGGCCCTGGCGCTTTGGTCGATGACCGTTATCGTCGCGCCGATCTTTGGGCCGATCCTCGGCGGCTACATCAGCGACAACTACCATTGGGGCTGGATCTTCTTCATCAACATCCCGATCGGCGTCTTCGTGATCGTGGCGGCGATGGCGACGTTGAAGGGGCGGGAAACCAAAACCGAGATCAAACCGATCGACACCGTCGGCCTGGTATTGCTGATCGTCGGCATCGGTTCACTGCAGATCATGCTCGATCAGGGCAAGGAGCTGGACTGGTTCAACTCGACCGAGATCATCACGCTCACCGTCGTCGCGGTGGTGGCACTGCTGTTCCTGGTGGTGTGGGAGCTGACGGACGACCATCCGGTGGTGGATCTGTCGCTGTTCAAGTCGCGCAACTTCACCATCGGCTGCCTGTGTATCAGCCTGGCCTACATGCTGTACTTCGGCGCCATCGTGCTGTTGCCGCAGCTGCTGCAAGAGGTGTACGGCTATACCGCCACCTGGGCGGGGCTGGCGTCGGCGCCGGTTGGGCTGATCCCGGTGCTGCTGTCGCCGATCATCGGCAAGTTCGGCAACCGGCTCGACATGCGCCGGCTGGTCACCTTCAGCTTCATCATGTATGCCGTGTGCTTCTACTGGCGCGCCTATACATTTGAACCGGGCATGGACTTCGGCGCTTCCGCCTGGCCGCAGTTTGTCCAGGGCTTCGCCATCGCCTGCTTCTTCATGCCGTTGACCACCATCACGCTGTCCGGCCTGCCGCCGGAACGCATGGCGGCGGCGTCGAGCCTGTCGAACTTCACGCGAACGCTGGCGGGGTCGATCGGTACCTCGATCACCACCACCCTGTGGACGCAGCGCGAATCGCAGCACCATTCGCAACTGACGGAGTTCGTCAACCCGTACAACCCGCAGTCGCAGGAGATGTACCGGCAGCTGGAGCAGCTCGGCATGAGCAAACAACAGGCGTCGGCGTATATCGCCAACGAGATCACCGCGCAGGGCCTGATCATCTCCGCCAACGAGATCTTCTGGCTGTCGGCCGGGGTATTCCTGGTGCTGCTGGTGCTGGTGTGGGTGGCGAAACCGCCGTTCAGCTCCGGCGGCGGTGGGGGCGGCGGCGCTCACTAAGCTTCAATAAACGAAACGGGCGCCCTGGGGCGCCCGTTTTTTTATCCGACGTAGAACAGATTACGCCTGATTCTGACGCCACCAGTCCGCCAGCAGAATGCCGGTCGCTACGGAAACGTTCAGGCTTTCCACCTTGCCGGTGCCGCCGATAGACACGTTCATGTCGCCCTGCTGCCAGGCGCTGTCGCTCAGACCGTCACGTTCCTGGCCCAGCACCAGCACCATCTTGGCCGGCAGCTTGGCCTGCGCCAGCGCGGTGCCTTTGTGGCTGGAGGTGGTAACGATGGTGTAACCCGCCTTGCGGAAGGTGTCCAGCACCGACAGGAAATCGTCGGCGTTGATCGCCTTGATGTGCTCCGCGCCGCCTTCTGCGGTACGCACCGCCGCGCCGGATTCCAGCAGCGCCGGATCCTGCAGCAGCACGCCGTTGACGCCGAAGTGAGCGCAAGAACGGACGATAGCGCCCAGGTTATGCGGGTTACCCACTTCTTCCAGCGCCAGCACGCAGTCGGTCGCCGGTGCGCTTTTCAGGTAGGTCTGCGCATCCAGGCCCTGACGCTTTTTGATCAGGAAGCAGACGCCGCCGTGGTGCTCGGTGCCGGAAGCCTTGGCCAGCTCTTCCTCATCCACCACGTGGTAAGCCTTGCGGTTAGCCGCCATCCAGCGCAGCGCTTCGCGGAAACGCGGGGTGACCGACTGCACGAACCAAGCGCGCACGATCGCTTCCGGGCGGCTGGCGAACAGCGCCTGACAGGCGTTTTCACCGTAAACGCGGGTTTCTTCCGCACGCTGACGGCGCAGCTGTTCCGGATCGATAAAGCTTTTGCCGCTGATACCGCCGTGATCGAACGCCGGCTCTTCATTCGGCGCGCGCGAAACGGTTCTCCACGGCGACTCGTTGCCACCGCGATCTTCAGAGCGCGCCGGACGGCGAGGACGATCGCTTTCACTGCGGCGGGAGTCGGCGCCGCGGCGATCGTTGCCGCCGCGCGCCTTGTCTTGACCGGTGCGGCCCGAGCGCGCACCGTCAGCCGGACGGCCTTTGCCGGCCGGACGTTTATTCTTGTTGCGGTCGTCGCCGTTGTCGTCGTCACTGCGGACGTACATCACTTTGACCTTACCGTTCTTGCCACTAAATGAATCGTTCATTGTCTTCTCCACCAACGCGCAGGGCGCGAAGATTACCTGATGTTGGTGCATGAAGCCACCAACTTGCGCTAAAAGCTCCCAACTATCACATCCATTGAACAAACCTCATTGTTCATGCGCCGGGTTTTGCCGATAATTGTCAGCATTAAAGAAACATCTCTGCAACTGCGTTGCGGGGACCATGCTTTCTCTGTACCCGAGGTCAACATGAATACAGTTTGTGCAGCTTGCAATGCCACCAACCGCGTGCCGGAAGAACGTCTGGCGGACAACGCGAAATGCGGCCGCTGCGGCCATGAGCTCTTCGACGGTGAAGTGATCAACGCCACCGCCGCCACGCTGGACCAGCTGCTGCAGGACGATCTGCCGGTCGTGGTCGATTTCTGGGCGCCATGGTGCGGCCCGTGCCGCAGCTTTGCGCCGATCTTTGAAGACGTGGCCGAAGAGCGCGCCGGCAAAGTGCGCTTCGTGAAAGTGAACACCGAAGCCGAGCCGGAACTGAGCGCCCGTTTCCGCATCCGCAGCATCCCGACCATCATGGTGTTCCGTCAGGGCAAGATGGTCGACATGCTCAACGGCGCGATGCCAAAAGCGCCGTTTGACAACTGGCTCAACGAGTTAGTGTGATTCGGCAAGTATAGGCCGTATCCCGCCATCGCGCGCGAACGCGCCCCGATCGAGCCTGCCCCTCCCGGCGGGCTTTTTTCTGCGTTACAATGGCGGTTTTTCCCCGGGATCGTTATGACCGACAACGCCGTACTTCGCCTGCGCCAATTCCGTTTAGACCGCGCCACCCGCCCTTTTCTGGCGCGCGGTTGCCGGGTGGCGCGTTGTCAGGGTTGCCTGCTGCCGCATAAAAACTGCCTATGCGACACCATTCGCCCGCAGCAGGCCGGCAGCCGTTTCTGCCTGCTCATGTTCGGCGCCGAGCCGCTCAAGCCCAGCAACACCGGCCGCCTGATCGCCGATATCCTGCCGGACACCCAGGCGTTCCTCTGGTCGCGCACCGAAGTCGATCCGGCCCTGCTGGCGGCCATCAACGATCCGGCGCGGCAGCCTTATGTGGTGTTCCCCGCTTCCTACGCCGACGCCGAACGGCCGGTGTTCAGCGAGCTGCCCGCCGGTGGCAAACCGCCGCTGTTCATCATGCTGGACGGCACCTGGGCGGAAGCGCGCAAAATGTTCCGTAAAAGCCCATACCTCAATCAATTCCCGGTGTTTTCCCTCAACGTCGACGCGGCATCGGACTACCAGCTGCGCGAAGCCAGCCGCGCCGAGCAACACTGCACGGCGGAAGTGGCCGCCGCCCTGCTGCAACAGGCGGGCGATCTGCCGGCCGCCGACGGATTGAATCAGCATTTCCGCTATTTCCGTCAACAATATCTGGCGGGAAAACCGACCCGGCCGGAGGCACCGGTCACAGCAATGTAGCCAGAAAGCGCCTAAAATCAGGCGTAACGTTGCCAAAAGGAGCCGTGCATGAGCCAGCGAGGGTTAGAAGCGCTACTACGTCCCAAATCGATCGCCGTGCTGGGCGCTTCGCAGCAGCCCGGCCGCGCCGGCAACCTGATGATGAGCAACCTGCTGGCCGGCGGTTTCGGCGGGCCCATCTTGCCGGTCACGCCGCGCTACAAGGCGGTCTGCGGCGTGATGGCCTACCCCGACGTCGCCAGCCTGCCGCTGACGCCGGATCTGGCGATCATCTGCACCCACGCCAAACGCAATCTGGCGCTGATTGAAGCGCTGGGCCAACGCGGCTGTAAAACCGCCATCGTACTCTCTTCGCCGCCGGAACAGTTTGCCGAGCTGAAGGCCTGCGCGCAGCGCTACGCCATGCGGCTATTGGGCCCCAACAGCCTGGGGCTGCTGGCGCCGTGGCAGGGCATCAACGCCAGCTTCTCGCCGGTGCCGATCCAAAAGGGCAAGCTGGCGTTTATCTCGCAGTCCGCCGCCGTGGCCAACACCATTCTCGACTGGGCGCAGCAGCGTGAAGTCGGCTTCTCTTACTTTATCGCACTGGGCGACAGCCTGGACATCGACGTCGACGACCTGCTCGACTTTTTGGCGCGCGACAGCAAGACCAGCGCCATTCTGCTGTATCTGGAAAACATCAGCGATGCGCGGCGCTTTCTCTCCGCCTCGCGCAGCGCCTCGCGCAACAAGCCCATTCTGGTGATCAAAAGCGGCCGCAGCCAACAGGCGCAGCTGTTGCTCAACAGCCAGCTGGGGCTGGACGCCGCCTATGACGCCGCCATCCAGCGCGCCGGCCTGCTGCGCGTGCAGGATACCCATGAGCTGTTCTCGGCGGTGGAAACCCTCAGCCATATGCATCCGCTGCGCGGCGAGCGGCTGATGATCGTCAGCAACGGGGCGGCGCCGGCGGCGATGGCACTGGACGAACTGCTCGGACGCAACGGCAAGTTGGCCACGCTGAGCGATGAGAGCCTGGCGACATTGAGCGACGCGCTGCCGGATTTCATCCGCGCCGGCAATCCGCTCGACCTGCGCGATGATGCCACGCCGCAGCGCTTCCTGGCGGCAATCGAAGCGCTGCTCGACAGCCACGACTATGACGCGCTGCTGTTAATCCACGCGCCGAGCGCGGCGGCGCCGGGCACCGCCACGGCGCAGCGGCTGATCGAGGCGCTGCACCGCCATCCGCGCGGCAAACGCATCACGCTGCTGACCAACTGGTGCGGCGAATACTCTTCGCAAGAGGCGCGCCGATTATTTACCGAGGCCGCCATTCCCACCTACCGCACGCCGGAAGGCGCGGTGACCGCCTTTATGCATATGGTGGAATATCGCCGCAACCAGAAGCAGTTGAAAGAGACGCCGGCGCTGCCGGTCGGCCTCACCGCCAACACCGCCGACGCCCACCGCCTTATCCATCAGGCGCTGGCCGAAGGCGCCACCCAGTTGGATACCCACGAGGTGCAATCCATCCTGCAGGCCTACGATCTGAGCACCCTGCCGACCTGGATTGCCGAGGACAGCGCCGAAGCGGTGCACATTGCCGAACAGATCGGCTACCCGGTGGCGCTGAAGCTGCGTTCGCCGGATATCCCGCATAAATCGGAAGTTCAGGGCGTCATGCTCTACCTGCGCACCGCGACCGAAGTGCAGCGCGCGGCGGAGGCGATCCTCGACCGCGTGAAGCGCACCTACCCCCAGGCGCGTATCCATGGCCTGCTGGTACAGAGCATGGCCAACCGCGCCGGTGCCCAGGAGCTGCGCATCGCGGTAGAGCAGGATGCGATTTTCGGCCCGCTGATTATGCTGGGCGAAGGCGGCGTAGAGTGGCGCCAGGAAAATCAGGTGGCGGTCGCGCTGCCGCCGCTGAACATGGCGCTGGCGCGTTATCTGGTGCTGCAGGCGGTGAAAGGCGGCAAGATCCGCGGGCGCAGCGCGCTGCGGCCTTTGGATATCCCTGGGCTGAGCCGCCTGCTGGTGCAGGTCTCCAACCTGATCCTCGACTGCCCGGAGATCGCCCGGTTGGATATTCACCCGGTGCTGGCCTCCGGCAGCGAGTTCACCCTGCTGGACGTTTCGATGCAACTCGCGCCGTTCAGCGGCGATCCGCAGGCGCGGCTGGCGATCCGCCCTTATCCGCAGGAGCTGGAAGAGACCATCGCGCTGAAAGACGGCAGCCAATGCCTGTTCCGCCCAATCCTGCCGGAAGACGAGCCGGCGCTGAAGCATTTCATCGATAGAGTGACCAAGGAAGATCTCTATTATCGCTACTTCAGCGAGATCAACGAGTTTACCCATGACGATTTGGCCAACATGACGCAGATCGACTACGATCGAGAAATGGCCTTTGTAGCGGTGCGCGCAGACGAGATCATCGGCGTGACCCGCGCGCTGTCCGATCCGGACAACACCGACGCCGAATTCGCCGTGCTGGTGCGTTCCGATCTGAAAGGCGTGGGCCTGGGCCGTCAGCTGCTGGAGAAAATGATCGCCTATGCGCGCGCTCATGGCCTGACTCGCCTGAGCGGCATCACCATGCCGAATAACCGCGGCATGATCGCACTGGCGCAGCGGCTGGGCTTTGGCATCGAGGTGCAGCTTGAGGACGGCATCGTCAATCTGACGCTGCCGCTGCAGGCCGCCGACGCGCAGTGACCTGCGTCGCAATGCGCTACGAATCCACCACTTAACGCCAAAACATACGCACAATCGAGGCAACTAATGGTATTATCGCCCGATTATTCGGTTTATTGTTTTTAAGCCTGTGGCGTTCCGGCCATCAATCATGAGAGAAGAAACGCACTGTGATGTTGTCAAAATTTAAACGTAGCAAACATCAACAACACCTTGCACAACTGCCCAAACTCCCCCAGACGGTTGCTGATGTTCGTACGCTGTACGCGCCGTCCGACTTTCGCACCACGCTGCTGGACGCCATCGCCAACGCCACCCAACGTATCTATCTGGTGGCCCTGTATCTGGAGCATGACGACGCCGGGCGCGAGATCCTCAACGCGCTGTATCAAGCCAAGCAGCAGCGGCCCGAGCTGGAAATCTGCGTGCTGGTCGACTGGCACCGCGCACAGCGCGGGCGCATCGGCGCCGCCGCCGCCAATACCAACGCCGACTGGTACTGCGCCATGGCCAGCCAACATCCAGAGCAATCGGTGCCTATCTACGGCGTGCCGGTCAATACCCGCGAAGCGCTGGGCGTACTGCACCTGAAGGGCTTCGTGGTCGACGATACCGTGATCTACAGCGGCGCCAGCATCAATGACGTCTATCTGCATCAGCATGAGAAATACCGTTACGATCGCTACCAGCTGATTACCAACGAGGCGTTGGCCGATACCCTGATCGATTACATCAAGCAGCATCTGCTCACCGCCGGCGCCGTACAGCGCCTCGATCGCAGCGATCGGCCGAAAAGCCCGGAGATCAAAAACGAGACCCGTCTGTTCCGTTTCGCCCTGCGCCGCGCCGGTTACCACTTCCGCGGTAAAGCCGGTAACGATGAGCTGGCGGTGACGCCGCTGGTTGGGCTTGGCAAGCAAAGCGTGCTGAATAAAACCATTCATCACCTGATGTCGTGCGCCGACCAGAAACTGACGCTGTGTACCCCCTATTTCAACCTGCCGGCGCTGCTGGTGCGCAACATCATTTATCTGCTGCGCCAGGGCAAACAGGTGGAGATCATCGTCGGCGACAAAACCGCCAACGACTTCTATATTCCGGAAGACCAGCCGTTCAAAATCATCGGCGCGCTGCCCTACCTGTACGAGATCAACCTGCGCCGCTTCCTGAGCCGCTTGCAGCGTTACGTCGACACCGGTCAGCTGATCGTGCGCCTGTGGAAAGATGGCGATAACAGTTATCACCTGAAAGGCATGTGGGTAGACGAAGAGTGGCAGCTGGTCACCGGCAATAACCTCAACCCGCGCGCCTGGCGGCTGGATCTGGAAAACGCCATTCTGATCCACGATCCCAAGCAGGAAATGCGCGAACAGCGGCAAAAAGAGCTGGAATGCATCCGCACCCACACCACCGTGGTCGGCCATTATCAGGAGCTGCAAAGCATTCAGCAGTACCCGATCAAGGTGCGCAAGCTGATTCGCCGTCTGCGGCGCATCCGCATCGATCGGCTGATTAGCCGTATCCTGTAAGATGTACTCTGACCCCGGCCAAGGCCGGGGTTTTTATTACAGCTGTATCTCCTTGCCTTTGCGATGCAGCCGGAGTGAGACCAGCAACGCCAGCAGGCACATACCGGAAACGTACCAGAAGAAAGCGTTCTCCACTCCGAACGATTTCAGCGACAGCGCGACATATTCCGCCGAACCGCCGAACAGGGCATTCGCTACCGCATAAGACAAGCCTACACCTAACGCACGCACCTCCGGCGGGAACATCTCGGCTTTAAGCAGCCCGCTGATCGCGGTGTAGAAGCTGACGACGAACAACGCCAGCACGATCAGGCCGAACGCCATAAAGGGATTGGTCACCTCTTTCAGGGCAAACAGAATTGGCACCGTCAACACAGTGGCCAATGCCGAGAAGATCAGCATCGAGCTGCGACGGCCGATTTTATCCGAGAACGCGCCGACCGCCGGCTGCAGCAGCATAAAGACGAACAGCGCGACGGTCATGATGGCGCTGGCCAGCTTGGCGTCCATACCGGCAGTGTTCACCAGATATTTCTGCATGTAGGTGGTGAAGGTGTAGAAGGTCAGCGAACCGGCGGCGGTAAAGCCCAGCACCATCAGAAACGCTTTGCGGTTTTTCCACAGCCCCGTCAGCGAACCGGCATCTTTGTGGTTACGCGTCTTCGCATCAGAGGTTTCATTCAGCGAACGGCGCAGGTACAGCGCCACTACCGCCAACACGGCCCCCAGGGCAAACGGAATACGCCATCCCCAGGCCTTCAGCTCTTCGCCGGACAATATTTGCTGCAGGATCACCAAGACCAGCAGCGCCAGCAGTTGCCCGCCGATCAGCGTGACATACTGGAACGAGGCATAAAAGCCACGGCGGCCCTTGATCGCCACCTCGCTCATGTAGGTAGCGCTGGTGCCGTACTCGCCGCCCACAGACAGCCCCTGGAACAGGCGCGCGATCAACAACAGCGCCGGTGCCCAGCTGCCGATCGACTCATACGTCGGCAGACAGGCGATCACCAGCGATCCGGCGCACATCATGCAGACCGAAAGCAGCATTGAGTTTTTTCGGCCATGTTTGTCGGCAATATAGCCGAACAGCCAGCCGCCGATAGGTCGCATAAAGAAGCCGGCGGCGAATACCCCGGCGGTTTGCAGCAGCTGCGTGGTGCTGTTGCCCGCCGGAAAAAATGAGGCGGCAAAGTAGATTGAGCAGAAGGAGTAAACGTAAAAATCAAACCACTCCACCAGATTGCCTGACGAAGCCCCAACGATAGCGAAAATGCGTTTTTTGTTATCCAGCGCCCCCTGTTCGACGCCGCGCTCACCCTCAAGAGCCGAGGTTGTTTCTGTCATGATATGTTCTCCGAGCCATAGCAATGATGAAATTCGGCTTCCTGCCGCCCTGGTTGTTACTTTATTGTTATTTATAAGTTAACAGCCAAACTTAATAGCGGACGAAGAATATCTGGAGTTCATTCAAAAAATGAATTGGTTTTGTGATGAATATAGAATCGTGAGATGAAAGATGAAGCGGGTTACAACGGGGATTTTCCATTTTACGCATAGCAAAAAGCCCTGGACGTCAGTTCAGGGCTTTCGGCTTGGTTTGATGCCTGGCAGTTTATGGCGGGCGTCCTGCCCGCCCCCCTTCGGGCCGTTGCTTCGCAACGTTCAAATCCGCTCCCGGCGGATTTGTCCTACACAATTCGTCTCATCCTGAGACTCTCCCCTCCGGGGCCGCCGCACGCGGCGTTAAGGCCCGTTCCCGACGGGCCTTTCGCATGCCCATGCTCGTGCAGAACGCCAGATAACAGACAAAACAAAAAGCCCCATGCTTTCGCATGAGGCTTGTTGTTTTATTTGATGCCTGGCAGTGTCCTACTCTCGCATGGGGAGACCCCACACTACCATCGGCGCTACGGCGTTTCACTTCTGAGTTCGGCATGGGGTCAGGTGGGACCACCGCGCTATTGCCGCCAGGCAAATTCTGTTTCATTCCAACCGCTTCACTCTCGTAAAGCCATCAGAACCAATCTGTAAACAAGCTGAATATTGTCTCGGTCTCACCAAAACACCTTCGGTGTTGTAAGGTTAAGCCTCACGGATCATTAGTACTGGTTAGCTCAATGCATCGCTGCACTTACACACCCAGCCTATCAACGTCTTAGTCTTAAACGTTCCTTCAGGGGCCTTGAAGGCCCAGGGAAGACTCATCTTGAGGCAAGTTTCGCGCTTAGATGCTTTCAGCGCTTATCTTTTCCGCACTTAGCTACCGGGCAATGCCATTGGCATGACAACCCGAACACCAGTGGTGCGTTCACTCCGGTCCTCTCGTACTAGGAGCAACCCCTCTCAATCTTCCAACGCCCACGGCAGATAGGGACCGAACTGTCTCACGACGTTCTAAACCCAGCTCGCGTACCACTTTAAATGGCGAACAGCCATACCCTTGGGACCTACTTCAGCCCCAGGATGTGATGAGCCGACATCGAGGTGCCAAACACCGCCGTCGATATGAACTCTTGGGCGGTATCAGCCTGTTATCCCCGGAGTACCTTTTATCCGTTGAGCGATGGCCCTTCCATTCAGAACCACCGGATCACTAAGACCTACTTTCGTACCTGCTCGAGCCGTCACTCTCGCAGTCAAGCTAGCTTATGCCTTTGCACTAACCTCACGATGTCCGACCGTGATTAGCTAACCTTCGTGCTCCTCCGTTACTCTTTGGGAGGAGACCGCCCCAGTCAAACTACCCACCAGACACTGTCCTCACCCCAGATTATGGGGCCGAGTTAGAACATCAAACATTAAAGGGTGGTATTTCAAGGATGGCTCCACGCAGACTGGCGTCCACGCTTCAAAGCCTCCCACCTATCCTACACATCAAGGCTCAATGTTCAGTGTCAAGCTATAGTAAAGGTTCACGGGGTCTTTCCGTCTTGCCGCGGGTACACTGCATCTTCACAGCGAGTTCAATTTCACTGAGTCTCGGGTGGAGACAGCCTGGCCATCATTACGCCATTCGTGCAGGTCGGAACTTACCCGACAAGGAATTTCGCTACCTTAGGACCGTTATAGTTACGGCCGCCGTTTACTGGGGCTTCGATCAAGAGCTTCGCCTTGCGGCTGACCCCATCAATTAACCTTCCAGCACCGGGCAGGCGTCACACCGTATACGTCCACTTTCGTGTTTGCACAGTGCTGTGTTTTTATTAAACAGTTGCAGCCAGCTGGTATCTTCGACTGGCTTCAGCTCCATCCGCGAAGGACTTCACCTACATGCCAGCGTGCCTTCTCCCGAAGTTACGGCACCATTTTGCCTAGTTCCTTCACCCGAGTTCTCTCAAGCGCCTTGGTATTCTCTACCTGACCACCTGTGTCGGTTTGGGGTACGATTTAATGTTACCTAGAGCTTAGAGGCTTTTCCTGGAAGCAGGGCATCAACTACTTCTGCACCGTAGTGCATCGTCATCACGCCTCAGGGTTAGTATGCAACCGGATTTACCAGGTCACACCCCCTACACGCTTAAACCGGGACAACCGTCGCCCGGCTAGCCTAGCCTTCTCCGTCCCCCCTTCGCAGTAACACCAAGTACAGGAATATTAACCTGTTTCCCATCGACTACGCTTTTCAGCCTCGCCTTAGGGGTCGACTCACCCTGCCCCGATTAACGTTGGACAGGAACCCTTGGTCTTCCGGCGAGCGGGCTTTTCACCCGCTTTATCGTTACTTATGTCAGCATTCGCACTTCTGATACCTCCAGCAACCCTCACAGGCCACCTTCAACGGCTTACAGAACGCTCCCCTACCCAACAACGCTAAGCGTCGCTGCCGCAGCTTCGGTGCATGGTTTAGCCCCGTTACATCTTCCGCGCAGGCCGACTCGACCAGTGAGCTATTACGCTTTCTTTAAATGATGGCTGCTTCTAAGCCAACATCCTGGCTGTCTATGCCTTCCCACATCGTTTCCCACTTAACCATGACTTTGGGACCTTAGCTGGCGGTCTGGGTTGTTTCCCTCTTCACGACGGACGTTAGCACCCGCCGTGTGTCTCCCGTGATAACATTCTTCGGTATTCGGAGTTTGCATCGGTTTGGTAAGCCGGGATGGCCCCCTAGCCGAAACAGTGCTCTACCCCCGAAGATGAGTTCACGAGGCGCTACCTAAATAGCTTTCGGGGAGAACCAGCTATCTCCCGGTTTGATTGGCCTTTCACCCCCAGCCACAAGTCATCCGCTAATTTTTCAACATTAGTCGGTTCGGTCCTCCAGTTAGTGTTACCCAACCTTCAACCTGCCCATGGCTAGATCACCGGGTTTCGGGTCTATACCTTGCAACTAATCGCCCAGTTAAGACTCGGTTTCCCTACGGCTCCCCTATACGGTTAACCTTGCTACAAAATATAAGTCGCTGACCCATTATACAAAAGGTACGCAGTCACACCACGAAGGTGCTCCCACTGCTTGTACGTACACGGTTTCAGGTTCTATTTCACTCCCCTCGCCGGGGTTCTTTTCGCCTTTCCCTCACGGTACTGGTTCACTATCGGTCAGTCAGGAGTATTTAGCCTTGGAGGATGGTCCCCCCATATTCAGACAGGATGTCACGTGTCCCGCCCTACTCATCGAACTCACGACCTGTGTATTTTAGTGTACGGGGCTATCACCCTTTACTGCGCGACTTTCCAGACGCTTCCACTAACACACAAGCCGATTCAGGTTCTGGGCTCCTCCCCGTTCGCTCGCCGCTACTGGGGGAATCTCGGTTGATTTCTTTTCCTCGGGGTACTTAGATGTTTCAGTTCCCCCGGTTCGCCTCATGCCACTATGTATTCATGACATGATAGTGTGTCGAAACACACTGGGTTTCCCCATTCGGGTATCGCCGGTTGTAACGGTTCATATCACCTTACCGACGCTTTTCGCAGATTAGCACGCCCTTCATCGCCTCTGACTGCCTAGGCATCCACCGTGTACGCTTAGTCACTTAACCTCACAACCCGAAGATGTTTCCATCGTTCGCGCTGCAAACATTTGAGAGACTCTATGACAGGTTACTCTTTATCCCAGTACATCTACGGAGGGATAAATTTCAGCCGTCATGTTTCAATTTTCAGCTTGTTCCAGATTGTTAAAGAGCAAAATACTTCGCAGCATACTGTCGCCAATATACTCTGAAGTATTGAAATACCGGACTATATGGTGGAGCTAAGCGGGATCGAACCGCTGACCTCCTGCGTGCAAGGCAGGCGCTCTCCCAGCTGAGCTATAGCCCCATACAGTCACGCGCAGTACCTTTTCCACTTCCGAGAAGTGGTAGGCCTGAGTGGACTTGAACCACCGACCTCACCCTTATCAGGGGTGCGCTCTAACCACCTGAGCTACAAGCCTATAAAGGTATTTCTGCTCGTTACTTTCTATCAGACAATCTGTGTGAGCACGCCACTCGAACTAATATCTTTAGGTAAGGAGGTGATCCAACCGCAGGTTCCCCTACGGTTACCTTGTTACGACTTCACCCCAGTCATGAATCACAAAGTGGTAAGCGCCCTCCCGAAGGTTAAGCTACCTACTTCTTTTGCAACCCACTCCCATGGTGTGACGGGCGGTGTGTACAAGGCCCGGGAACGTATTCACCGTAGCATTCTGATCTACGATTACTAGCGATTCCGACTTCATGGAGTCGAGTTGCAGACTCCAATCCGGACTACGACATACTTTATGAGGTCCGCTTGCTCTCGCGAGGTCGCTTCTCTTTGTATATGCCATTGTAGCACGTGTGTAGCCCTACTCGTAAGGGCCATGATGACTTGACGTCATCCCCACCTTCCTCCAGTTTATCACTGGCAGTCTCCTTTGAGTTCCCGGCCGAACCGCTGGCAACAAAGGATAAGGGTTGCGCTCGTTGCGGGACTTAACCCAACATTTCACAACACGAGCTGACGACAGCCATGCAGCACCTGTCTCAGAGTTCCCGAAGGCACCAATCCATCTCTGGAAAGTTCTCTGGATGTCAAGAGTAGGTAAGGTTCTTCGCGTTGCATCGAATTAAACCACATGCTCCACCGCTTGTGCGGGCCCCCGTCAATTCATTTGAGTTTTAACCTTGCGGCCGTACTCCCCAGGCGGTCGATTTAACGCGTTAGCTCCGGAAGCCACGCCTCAAGGGCACAACCTCCAAATCGACATCGTTTACAGCGTGGACTACCAGGGTATCTAATCCTGTTTGCTCCCCACGCTTTCGCACCTGAGCGTCAGTCTTCGTCCAGGGGGCCGCCTTCGCCACCGGTATTCCTCCAGATCTCTACGCATTTCACCGCTACACCTGGAATTCTACCCCCCTCTACGAGACTCTAGCTTGCCAGTTTCAAATGCAGTTCCCAGGTTGAGCCCGGGGATTTCACATCTGACTTAACAAACCGCCTGCGTGCGCTTTACGCCCAGTAATTCCGATTAACGCTTGCACCCTCCGTATTACCGCGGCTGCTGGCACGGAGTTAGCCGGTGCTTCTTCTGCGAGTAACGTCAATTGATGAACGTATTAAGTTCACCACCTTCCTCCTCGCTGAAAGTGCTTTACAACCCGAAGGCCTTCTTCACACACGCGGCATGGCTGCATCAGGCTTGCGCCCATTGTGCAATATTCCCCACTGCTGCCTCCCGTAGGAGTCTGGACCGTGTCTCAGTTCCAGTGTGGCTGGTCATCCTCTCAGACCAGCTAGGGATCGTCGCCTAGGTGAGCCATTACCCCACCTACTAGCTAATCCCATCTGGGCACATCTGATGGCAAGAGGCCCGAAGGTCCCCCTCTTTGGTCTTGCGACGTTATGCGGTATTAGCTACCGTTTCCAGTAGTTATCCCCCTCCATCAGGCAGTTTCCCAGACATTACTCACCCGTCCGCCGCTCGTCACCCAGAGAGCAAGCTCTCTTGTGCTACCGCTCGACTTGCATGTGTTAAGCCTGCCGCCAGCGTTCAATCTGAGCCATGATCAAACTCTTCAATTAAAAGCTTGATTTGCTTCCACTCGAGAAGCGATGCTCAAAGATTTACTGCATGAATTTTACTTCAGTTAGTCACTCTTCAAGACTTGATATTTTTTTGCATCCGAAGATGCTGGATATCGTCTTGTGGAGTGCCCACACAGATTGTCTGATAAATTGTTAAAGAGCAGTGAGTTAGGCGCTTTAGCTTGCTAACTCGAGGTGGCGTATATTACGCTTTCCTCTTTCAGAGTCAACCCTAATTTTCAGGATTTTTTCTCTTTCTTCCCGGCCGCTGTGTGAAGTGAATCACTTGCGCCGTGTCGATGGAGGCGCATTATAGGGAGCCGGTTCAGAATGACAAGCGATAATATGCATTTTTTATCTGACCGCTCACTATTCATTCGTAACGCCTATTAAACCCGCTTTTTGATGGCTGCCGGCAGGTCCGCCAGGCTATTTAGCACCCAATCGGCCAGCTGTTCGCCCTGCTCGGTCACCGGCTTGCCGGTGCGCACCAATACCTTGGTACCAACGCCGGCCGCGATCGCCGCCTGCATATCTTCCGGTTTATCGCCCACCATATAAGAAGCGGCCATATCGATGTTCAATTCCTGCTGCGCTTGCAGCAGCATGCCCGGCTGCGGTTTACGGCAGTCACACACCTGACGATACTCTTCTATTACTGCCTCCGGATGGTGCGGGCAGAAATAGATGCCGTCGAAGTCGACGTCGCGATCGGCCAGCGACCAGTCCATCCACTCGGTCAGGTACATAAATTGGTCTTCGCTGAACTTGCCGCGCGCAATGCCGGACTGGTTGGTCACCATCACCAACGCGAATCCCATCTTTTTGAGTTCGCGACAGGCGTCAATCACGCCGTCAATAAAGTGGAAGTTGTCGATTTCATGGACATAGCCATGGTCAACGTTAATCGTACCGTCACGATCGAGAAAAATTGCTGGAACGCTTTGTGTCACCGCTTTGCTCCTGAGGGCCTGTATACGCTGACAGTATCGCATGTTTTACCCCGCACTGAGAACGCCGGAGAACGTCGTTGGCCGTTGACTTAGACGTCTAGACGCCTTAACATCTGATCCATACCTTGGTTCCACGCCGAGGTTTACTTTTATCTAGCCACGGGCAACCACGCTAAAATAAGAAGAATATGATTAAACTTTCTAACATCACTAAAGTGTTCCAGCAGGGTTCGCGCACTATTACCGCGCTCTCTGACGTGACCCTTCACGTCCCTGCCGGGCAAATCTATGGCGTTATCGGGTCTTCCGGTGCCGGCAAAAGCACGCTGATCCGCTGCGCCAACATGCTGGAGCGCCCAACGTCCGGCCAGGTCCTGGTCGATGGTCAGGATCTGACCTCGCTGTCGGAAAGCGAACTGACGCGCGCCCGTCGCCAAATCGGCATGATCTTCCAGCACTTCAACCTGCTCTCTTCCCGCACGGTGTTCGGCAACGTGGCGCTGCCGCTGGAGCTGGACAATACGCCGCGCGCCGAGATCAAAAAGCGCGTGACCGAACTGCTGGAGCTGGTCGGCCTGGCGGACAAGCACGACGCCTACCCGGCCAACCTGTCCGGCGGCCAGAAACAGCGCGTGGCGATCGCCCGTGCGCTGGCCAGCAATCCCAAAGTGCTGCTGTGCGACGAAGCCACCAGCGCGTTGGATCCGGCCACCACCCGTTCCATCCTGGAACTGCTGAAAGACATCAACCGCCGTCTGGGCCTGACCATTCTGCTCATCACCCACGAAATGGACGTGGTGAAACGCATCTGCGACCAGGTCGCGGTCATCAGCCAGGGGCAACTGATCGAAAAAGACAGCGTCAGCGAAGTGTTCTCACACCCGAAAACCCCGCTGGCCCAACAGTTCATTCAGTCCACGCTGCATCTGGATATCCCGGACGACTACGCCGCGCGCCTGTCGCCGGAACGTCAGGGCGACCGCCAGCCGCTGCTGCGCCTGGAATTCACCGGCCAGTCGGTCGATGCGCCGCTGCTGTCTGAAGCCGCTCGCCGCTTCAACGTGAACAACAACATTATCAGCGCCCAGATGGATTATGCCGGCGGCGTGAAATTCGGCGTGATGCTGGCGGAGCTGCACGGCAGCGACGAAGACGCGCTGGCGACGATTAAGTTCCTGCAAGAAAATCAGGTAAAAGTAGAGGTTCTGGGTTATGTCTGAGGCAATGATGTGGTTGATGGCGCGTGGCGTGTGGGAAACCGTCATGATGACCTTTGTCTCCGGCTTCTTCGGTTTCGTGCTCGGCCTGCCGGTCGGCGTGCTGCTGTATGTTACCCGCCCGGGGCAAATCATCGCCAATAACTCACTGTATAAAATCCTGTCTGGGCTGGTGAACATCTTCCGTTCCATCCCGTTCATTATCCTGCTGGTTTGGATGATTCCGTTTACGCGCATGATCGTCGGCACCTCTATCGGTCTGCAGGCGGCCATCGTGCCGTTGACCGTGGGCGCCGCACCGTTCATCGCGCGCATGGTGGAAAACGCCCTGCTGGAGATCCCGTCCGGTCTGGTGGAAGCGGCGCGCGCCATGGGCGCCACGCCGATGCAGATCATCAAGAAAGTGTTGCTGCCGGAAGCCCTGCCGGGCCTGGTCAACGCCGCAACCATCACGCTGATCACCCTGGTGGGCTACTCCGCCATGGGCGGCGCGGTCGGCGCCGGTGGTCTGGGCCAAATCGGTTACCAATACGGTTATATCGGTTATAACGCCACAGTGATGAATACCGTATTAGTATTACTGGTAGTTTTGGTTTATCTGATCCAGTTCTGCGGCGATCGCATCGTCAAAGCCGTTACCCATAAATAGTTTCACAGCATGTTAATGCGAGTCTAATGAGGAAGGGATATGTCGTTAAAATTTAAATCCATCGCGGCAATTGGCGCACTGATCGGTACTCTGGCTCTGGCGGGCTGCGGCCAGGATGAAAAAAATCCAAACCACATCAAGGTCGGTGTGATCGTCGGCGCTGAGCAGCAAGTAGCTGAAGTCGCTCAGAAAGTGGCGAAAGAGAAATACGGTCTGGACGTTGAGCTGGTGACCTTCAACGACTACGTGTTGCCTAACGAAGCGCTGAGCAAAGGCGATATCGATCTGAACGCCTTCCAGCACAAGCCATACCTGGATCAGCAAATCAAAGATCGCGGTTACAAGCTGGTGCCGGTCGGCAGCACCTTTGTTTACCCGATTGCCGGTTACTCCAAGAAAATCAAATCGCTGGACGAGCTGAAAGACGGCTCTCAGATCGCACTGCCTAACGATCCGACCAACCTGGGCCGTTCGCTGCTGCTGCTGCAGAAAGTCGGCCTGATCAAACTGAAAGACGGCGTTGGCCTGCTGCCGACCGTGCTGGACGTGACCGAGAACCCGAAAAACCTGAAGCTGGTTGAGCTGGAAGCGCCTCAGCTGCCACGTTCCCTGGACGATCAGCAGATCGCGCTGGCGGTAATCAACACCACTTACGCCAGCCAGATCGGCCTGACGCCGGCGAAAGACGGTCTGTTCGTGGAAGACAAAGACTCGCCTTACGTCAACCTGCTGGTTGCGCGCGAAGATAACAAAGATGCGGAAAACGTGAAGAAATTCGTGCAGGCCTATCAGTCTGACGAAGTCGACGCCGCCGCCAACAAAATCTTCAACGGCGGTGCGGTGAAAGGCTGGTAAGCGCTTATTCGCCAATTTTATTCCTATAATTGCAAGACGGGCCAAGGCCCGTCTTGTTATTTCCGCCATAGATTGCTTCAATAGCGCCACTTTCATTAAGGCAGAGGAATCTCAATGCGTGTTTTACCTCTCTGTTTGTTAGCGCTCGCGCTGGCCGGATGTTCATCGCAACGTATCGCGCCGTCCTCAACAAACAGCACCAGCAAGCCGACCACCACCAGCTCGGCCAAGACCACGCCGGCCGCCCGCCCTGCTCCGGTAAAACTGTACAAAAGTGCAGAAGAGCTCGTGGGCAAACCGTTCCGCGATCTGGGTGAAGTGTCCGGCGAATCGTGCCAAACCACCGTACAAGACTCCCCACCGAATCTGGCCACCGCCCGTAAGCGCATGCAAATCCGCGCGTCTTACATGAAGGCCAACGCCGTGCTGCTGCACGACTGCCAGATTGTCAGCGGCGTCGCCGGTTGTTACCAGCAGGCCGTCTGCCAGGGCTCGGCGCTTAACGTCTCGTCCAAATGACCGAATTCGTTTTCGAGCAGATCGGCGTGATCCGCTCGCCGTATAAAGAAAAATTCGCCGTTCCCCGCCAGCCGGGGCTGGTCGAAGACGGTGGTGGCGAACTGCTGCTGCTGCCGCCCTACAACCAGGCGGAGGCGGTACGCGGCCTCAGCGATTTCAGCCATCTGTGGGTGATGTTCATTTTCCATCAAACCCTGGAAGGCGGCTGGCGGCCGACGGTGCGACCGCCGCGTTTAGGCGGCAATGCCCGCATGGGCGTGTTCGCCACCCGCTCCACCTTCCGCCCCAACCCGCTCGGCATGTCCCTGATCGAACTGAAAGGCGTGCGGGTAAAAAACGGCGACGTGGTGCTGGAGCTGGGCAGCCTCGATCTGGTCGACGGCACCCCGGTGGTGGACATCAAGCCTTATCTGCCGTTCGCCGAGAGCCAGCCGCAGGCCCGCGCCGGCTTTGCCCAGGCCGCGCCCGCCGGCGACATGCCGGTGCGCTTCGCGCCGCAGGCCGAGCAGCAGCTGCAGCAACATCAGGCGCGTTACCCGCAATTAAGGCGTTTTATCAGCCAGGTGCTGGCGCAAGACCCCCGTCCCGCCTATCGTAAAGGAGAGGACGTCGAACGGGATTACGCCGTCTGGCTGCTGGATTTCAACGTGCGCTGGCGCGTCGTGGACGGCCATACCGAAGTGTTGGCGCTCGACCCGCGTTAAAATTCCGCCGCCTCTCTTTTGGCGACCCGCTCGCGCTGGTAAACTAAACCACTTTTGTCACTTTTGGCCGCCACTCTGGCAGCCCGATGCAATTTGCAGTTCTAACGGAACCAAAACACCATGCGTACTAGCCAATATCTGCTCTCCACTCTGAAGGAGACACCTGCCGACGCCGAAGTGATCAGCCACCAGCTGATGCTGCGCGCCGGGATGATCCGCAAGCTGGCCTCCGGTCTTTACACCTGGCTGCCGACCGGCCTGCGCGTTCTGAAAAAGGTTGAAAACATCGTTCGCGAAGAAATGAACAATGCTAATGCGATCGAAGTGTCTATGCCGGTGGTTCAGCCTGCCGACCTGTGGCAGGAAAGCGGCCGTTGGGAGCAATACGGCCCCGAGCTGCTGCGCTTTGTCGACCGCGGCGACCGTCCGTTCGTGCTGGGCCCGACGCATGAAGAAGTGATCACCGATCTGATCCGCAACGAGATCAGCTCGTACAAACAGCTGCCGCTGAACTTCTTCCAGATCCAGACCAAGTTCCGCGATGAAGTGCGCCCGCGTTTCGGCGTGATGCGTTCCCGTGAGTTCCTGATGAAGGATGCCTACTCCTTCCATACCTCACAGGAGTCTCTGCAGGAGACTTACGACGCGATGTACGAAGCGTACAGCAAAATCTTCAGCCGCATGGGCCTGGATTTCCGCCCGGTGCAGGCCGATACCGGCTCGATCGGCGGCAGCGCCTCGCACGAATTCCAGGTGCTGGCAGACAGCGGTGAAGACGATATCGTATTCTCCACCGGTTCCGACTTCGCCGCCAACATCGAGCTGGCGGAAGCGGTCGCGCCGGCGGCTCCACGCGCGGCGGCCGGCGAAGAATTGCGCCTGGTGGATACGCCAAACGCCAAAACCATCGTTGAGCTGGTCGAGCAGTTCCAGCTGCCGGTGGAAAAAACCGTGAAGACGCTGATGGTGCGCGCCACCGAAGAGAGCGGCCACAAGCTGGTTGCCCTGCTGGTGCGCGGCGATCACGAGCTGAACGAAATCAAGGCCGAGAAGCTGGCGCAGGTTGCCGCGCCGCTGACCTTCGCCACCGAAGAAGAAATTCGCGCCATCGTCGGCGCCGGCCCGGGTTCACTCGGCCCGGTCAACCTGCCGATGCCGGTGGTTGCTGACCGCAGCGTAGCGGCGATGAGCGACTTTGGCGCCGGTGCCAACGTTGACGGCAAACACTATTTCGGCATCAACTGGGAGCGCGATCTGCCGCTGCCGCAGGTGGCCGATATCCGTAACGTGGTGGAAGGCGACGCCAGCCCGGACGGTCAGGGCACGCTGCTGATCAAACGCGGCATCGAAGTGGGCCATATCTTCCAGCTCGGCACCAAGTACTCGGAAGCGATGAAAGCGACCGTGCAGGGCGAAGACGGCCGTAACCAGGTGCTGACCATGGGCTGCTACGGTATCGGGGTCACGCGCGTCGTGGCCGCCGCCATCGAGCAGAACCATGACGAACGCGGCATCATCTGGCCGGACGCCATCGCGCCGTTCCAGGTAGCGATCCTGCCGATGAACATGCACAAGTCGTTCCGCGTGCAGGCGCTGGCCGAAGAGCTGTACAACACCCTGCGCTCCCACGGCATCGACGTGATCCTCGATGACCGCAAAGAGCGTCCGGGCGTGATGTTCGCGGACATGGAGCTGATCGGCGTGCCGCACTCTATCGTTATCGGCGACCGCAACCTCGACAACGAAGAGATCGAGTACAAGAACCGCCGCGTCGGCGAGAAGCAAATGATCAAAACCGGCGAAATCGTTGATTTCCTGCTGGGCCAGATCAAACGCTAAGCGACGAACACCAGAAAATAAAAAACCCGCTCAGGCGGGTTTTTTTATATACGAAATTGCTTATTTGCTGCTGCAGTTCTTGCTGCGGTCGAACGCGATTTTACCGTCCGGCACCAGCGCTTTTTCGGTCAGACCTTCCTCCATCGACGGCTGCACGCTGAAGTGCGCGCTGAACGTCAGGAATACCGGCTCACCGGCGGTCTTGTAGGCTTTGGCGTAACCTTGCTCCAGCGCGATGTTGTTGTCCACCGGGAAGGTTTTGCCGGTAGCGCAGTCCTTGAAGACGGCCGCGTCCGCCATATAGGTGTAGCTGCCTTTCAACGTCATCGGCGTTTTAGGCAACGGTTTCTCAACCGGATCCAGGCGGTAATTCAGCTTGGACTCGATCGGCACGCCGCTGCGATCCAGCATTTCCAGGCTCTTGCCCACCGGGCGGAAGTAGCGTTTTTCGCCGTTGCTGTCGGTCAGCACCAGTTTATCCGCCGTGCGGGCCCATTTACCGTAATCGGCAAAGGTCTGATCGCCGTCTTTGGTGCCGCGATAGGTTTCCTGCAGCACGAAGGTGCCGTCCTCATCCAGGAACAGCGCCGTATCCAGGCCGCCGCAATCGGCGCAAGGCAACACCCCTTGATAGCTCTGCGGCATCGGCTGCAGCGGTTGTTCCTTCGGTTGATAATGATTGTTGCATCCCAACAACGAGAGTGCGCCTGCCGCGAGGAACAGGGCTACCGTAATTTTTTTCACAGTTATTCTCCTACTGTGTTCATGTATTCCTAAGTGCGAACCTTGCCACGCAGCGCCTTGGTGGCGCCTTTACGCGCCTTGCCTTCCAGGCGACGCAGTTTGGCCCCTTTCGTGGGCTTGGTCGCCTTGCGCGTTTTTTCCACCACCATCGCCTGCCGAATCAGCGCGGCCAGCCTGGCCAACGCCGCTTCGCGATTCAATTCCTGGCTGCGATACTCTTGCGCCTTGATAATCACCACGCCATCAGCGGTAATAAGATGATGATTCAGCGCCAGCAGCCGTTCCTTATAATACTCTGGCAGGCTGGATGCCCGGATGTCAAAGCGCAAATGGATCGCCGTTGAGGTTTTGTTCACGTGCTGGCCGCCCGCGCCCTGCGCGCGGATCGCCGTCAATTCCAGCTCATTATCCGGTATGGCTACGTTTCTTGACAGTTCCAGCACCGGTCACACCTGTGCCTGCTGCCACTCGGCAAACTGGATTTCCAGACTATTCTGAGCATCGGACAGCCAAATAGTTCCCTCTTGCAACGTCGCCTGCAGCGTCATGGTGCGGCTGGCCAATGCCGTCAGGCGCGCCAGCTGTTCGTCGTCGAGAAAACGCACGCTCAGGTTCTTGTGGCCGGCCACCTTGCCCTGCATTCCCTGCCACCATACGTGCGCGGCGCGCTCGCCGTAAGCGTACAGCACCACGCGCGGCGACTGGTTGCAGGCCTTGCGAATGCGCTTCTCGTCGGGCAATCCCATCTCGATCCACATTTCCAGCCCATTGTGGTCGTTGCGCTGCCAGATCTCCGGCTCGTCGTCGGCGCTCAGCCCTTTGGTGAACACCAGCCGTTCGTCGGCATGGCAGATCCAGGCCAGTAGGCGCAGCATCATGCGCTGCTCGTTTTCGGACGGGTGTTGCGCCAGCGTCAGCGTGGCGTCGTGGTAGAAGTGACGATCCATATCAGCAATATTGACCGCGGCTTTATAAATGGTTGCTTTCAGCGCCATGGGTGACCTCGTTATTATCCGGCGACAGTGTACTTGATCAGGGCCAAACCCCGCCAGCGCGGCCAGGCCACGGCAGTGCGAAAGGCGTGCCAGGGTGCTGATAACTCCATAACAGCTGTGCTATAGTCGTCTAGGATAGGATAAAACTCCGAGAGCCTGCGCCTCATCGCGAGAGCGGTCTTGATGATGCAGAGGTTCTTAAGGGAGGAAACTGTGCAACAATACTGTGAGTTAGTACGCCGTACTTACGCCGAGATTGGCAGTGGAGATCTTGGCTACGTGCCTGATGCGCTGGCTTGTGCGTTAAAGGCATTGGACGATGTCGCAGCGAACGACGCGCTACCGTCCTCCGTTAGGGAACAGGCGGCCTTTGCCGCCGCTAACTTATTGGTGAGCGACTATGTTGATGAATGATGAGTACCAACCCATCAATTGCGATGACTACGACAACCTGGAACTCGCCTGTCAGCATAAACTTATTCTGAAGCTGGAGTTACGCGACGGAGAAGTGATCGAGGCCAAGGCGATCGACCTGCTGCAAAAGAAACGCGTTGAGTATCTGACCATCGAACAGAACGGCCAACAGCGCGACCTGCGCCTTGACCATATCAGCAGTTTCAGTCATCCGGAAATCGGTACCGTGGTCGTCAGTCTGTCGGACTGAGCAGCGGTAACCCCATCCCAACAGGGCAGCCCAACGGCTGCCCTCGTCATTTAAGGCTTCAGGCTGGCGTAAAAGGCCGCCAGATCGGCGATATCGTCATCCGACAGCCCCGACACATAGGCCTTCATCACCTCAGCCTGGCCGCCGTTGCGCTCCCCTTTCTTATACGCCTGCAGCGCGTGCTGCAGGTACATGGCGTTCTGCCCGGCCAGATTCGGGTACATCGGCACCGTCACCTTGCCCTGCGCGCCGTGGCACGCCGCGCAGGCGGCGGCTTTCGCCTGGCCGGCGGCCGCATCCCCCGCCGCCAACGCTGGCAGGCTGAACAGGCCGGTGGCCAACAGCGTGATCCCCACAAACTTCATCATTACTCCTCGCTATTATGATTTTTTTCCCAGCGCAGCCGCCACGGGCGTTCGCCTTCCGGCACCTGCCCCGCTTCACAGACGAATACGCCCAGCGCGGCGATAAGCTGCTCATCATAATAAATCAACGGGATGCGTTCACGCTGCCAGGGCGGAATACCCAGCTCCTGCCACAGTTTTTTTATCGGCCGCGAATGGGCGCGCCCCACGATGCGCACCGCACCCTGCACGCCGCCGAACCGAACGCTGACCTGTTGCGATGGCTGCGGTGCGCGCAGCACCAGCTCGCCCTCACCGGCAATCAACTGCCCCAGCCCGTCCGGCAACGTCAGCGGCTGGTCAAGTTGCCAGGGCAGATGCACATTGCGCAGCGCCGCCAGCGGCGGCAACAGGTGCAACCGGCCGCGGAAACGGCGAATCTGATAGGCGCCGAGCTGCAGCTGCGGTTCGGCATCCTCCCGGCTGAGCGCCACCTCCTCCCACAGGCGCTGCAGCTGCTCACGCGCCGGCATGGTGACGTTAAACAACGCGATCCAGCGCCGCAGCAAGGCGAAGCGCCGCACCGGCGAACAGTCTGTCAGGCCGTCAATCGCCAATGAGCGATCCGCCGCCAACAGGCTTTGCAGCGGTTCCGCCAGCAGTTCGTCCAGCAGTTGCTCCTGCTCGGCGCACAGGCCGGCGCTGCGCGCTACCGCCGAGGCGAAGTGCGGCCAGCGCTGGTTAAGCTGCGGCAGCACCTGCAAGCGCAGGAAATTGCGATCGAAGCGCGTGTCCTGATTGCTGTCGTCATCGATCCAGGTTAAGGCGTGGCGTTGCGCGTAGCTTTCCAGCGTCTGACGCGAACAGCCCAACAGCGGCCGCAACAGCAGGTGCTCGCCCAACGCCGCGCGCGCCGCCATCGCCGACAGCCCCGCCGGCCCGCTGCCGCGCTTGAGCGCCAACAGGAAGGTTTCGCTTTGATCGTCGAGGTGTTGAGCGGTGAGCAGCGCTTCGCCCTCCGTCAGCGCGGCGCTGAAGGCGGCATAGCGCGCTGCACGCGCCGCCGCTTCGATACCGCCCTGGCGGGCGTCCACCTGCACGTGCGTCACCGTCAGCGGGATCTGCCAGTCGGCACAGCGGCTGCGGCAATGCTCAACCCAGCGGTCGGCAAAGGCGCTCAGGCCGTGATGCACGTGCAGCGCACGCAGCTGCAGCGCCGGACGCTGGCGGCGCAAGGCCGCCAGCACATGCAGCAGTACGCTGGAATCCAGGCCGCCGCTGAACGCCACCAGCAGTCGCTGCTGCGCGCCCAACTGGTCTGCCACCCGCGTCGTTAATTGATCAGTATTCATCGGTAGGCTTTGTCACTTCTACATAGCTGCACGTTAACCCCGCCTACCGTCATCAATCAAGCATTAACCGTCCGGGCCTGGCGCCGCGCCAGCAACCACCAGCCGCCCAGCACCGCGATCACAGCCAGCGCGCATCCGGCCGCTCCCCAGCCGATCTGAGCGAAAATGCGGCCATACGCCTGCATCGCCGCCCCCTCGATGTGATCCTCGGCGGTCTGATTGGCGATAATGCCCGCCAGGTAGTTGGCGATCGAGCCGGTCGCCAGCATATAGATACCGGTCAGCACGCCGGTGGCGCCGGGGATATTCAGCCGGGTGATCTGCGCCATCGCCACCGGATCGATAAACAGTTCGGCGAAGCCCATCACCGCCAGGCCGGCGATCATCAGCCCCATCGATCCCGGCCCGTGCAGCCGCGTATTGAGCGCCATCAGCGTAAAGCCGACGCCGATCAACAGCAGACCGAAGGCGAACTTGCACCAGATGCGCAGCGTGCGATCGCCCGTGCCGTCGCCGCTCGCCAGCCATGCCAGCGCCACGCCGCCCAGCATCACCGCGCAGGCGTTAACCGACTGGAACAGCGCGGTCGGCACCGTCCAGCCGAACCAGCGCCGATCGACGAAGTGATCGATAAACAGGCTGATGGAGCTGCCGCCCTGCTGGGCGAAAGCCCAGAACAACGTGCCCAGCAGCATCAGCACAACGATCTGCCACAGCCCCCGGCGCTGGCCGGCGTCCGCACGCAGCATAATGCGCGCCACCAGCACCACCGCCGCCACGCATACCAGCCCGAGCAAATAGCCGGCCCAGTCGTGCACAAACAGCAGCGTGAAGAACAGCGGCGATGCCAGCAGCGCCGCCAACAGCCAACCCCAGTGCGGCAAACCCAGGCTTTTGGCGCGCATCAGCGGTGCATTCACGCCGCGGGTATGGCGGAAGTGGCGCCCGCCGAGCAGGAAGATCGCCAGGCCGGCGAACATGCCGATCCCGGCCAACACAAAGCCGACGTGCCAGCCATAGCGCTCGGCCGCCAACCCGCAGGCGATCGGCGCCAAAATGGAACCGACGTTGCCGGCGGCGTACAGCAGCGAGAAGCCCCCTTCGCGGCGCGAGTCCTGCGCCGGATACAGCTCGCCCAGCAGGCAGCTGATATTAGATTTGAACAGGCCGTAGCCGCAGATGATGATGGCCAGAGCCAGATAGAGCGACTGGGCGGAGACCGCACTCAGGCCGAGCACGATATGCCCCAGCGTCATCAGCGCCGCACCGGCAATCACCGCGACGCGATTGCCCAGCAGGCGGTCGGCGAGCCAGCCGCCCAAAATAGGAGTGACGTAAACTAACGAAGCGTAAGCGCTGTAGAGATCGATGGCGTGGCTGTCGGTATAGCCGAGTTGGTGGGTCAGATAGAGAATCAGTAACGCACGCATGCCGTAAAAGCTGAAATATTCCCAAATTTGTATGGCTACGACATAGTAGATTGCGCGCGGCTGTGAGGGTGTTTTCATGGAGGTCTCCCATCAGTCGGTGAACGACAAAGGGGAAGCGCGAGCGCCTCCCCTGTTATTGGCTGCGGTTATTTCGCCTTCAGCACTTTCACCCGATAACGTCCGTCCGCCTGACGATAGGCGCCGTGAATGTCGGTTTCAAAGCCCGGATAATGCGCGCCGATTTCGCACAGCATCTGCAGGAACTCCAGCACCGGCCGGCTCTCCTCGGTCAGCATTTCGCCCGGCATCACCAGCGGCACGCCCGGTGGGTATGGGAGGATCATATTGGCGTTGACCTTGCCGACCATCTCTTCCAGATAGACTTCTTCCACTTCGCCGTGCAGCTCTTTCTGGAACGCCTGGTACGGGTTCATCACCATGGTTGGCAGCACTTCGAACGCGCGATACATCAGGTCCGGCAGGTTGTGTTGCTCCACCAGGCGGTGAATGTTCTGCGCCAGATCCTGAATGCGCATGTTTTCATAGAAATCAGGCGCTTCCTGATACAGCGAAGGCAGCATGTTTTTCACCCGCAGGTTCAGATCGAACGAGCGTTTGAAGTCGGTCATCGCGCGCAGCAGGCTGAGCGCCTTGGTTTTGTCGATGCCGATGCTGAACAGGAACAGCAGGTTGTACGGCCCGGTTTTCTCGACGATGATGCCGCGTTCGTCGAGGTATTTCGCCACGATGCTGGCCGGGATACCGAACGGCTGCATCTCGCCTTCCTTGCTCATCCCCGGCGTCAGAATGGTGACCTTGATCGGGTCGAGATACATGTGTTCGTTATCGATGTTCTTGAAGCCGTGCCAGGCGCTGTCGGAGCGCAGCGGCCAACATTCCGGCTCATCGATATGCTCCGGCTGCCAGACGTCGAAGAACCAGCCGTCGGATTCGACTTTCAGGCGTTTGATCTCTTTGCGGAATTTGATCGCGCGCTCGATAGAGCCATTGATCAGGCGCTTGCCGGCGTTGCCTTTCATCATCGCCGCAGCGGTTTCGGTCGACGCCACGATGCCATAGTGCGGCGAGGTGGTGGTGTGCATCATGTAGGCTTCGTTGAAGGTCTCTTCGTTGATGTCGCCCTTCACGTGAATCATCGAAGCCTGCGAGAAGGCCGCCAGCAGTTTGTGGGTGGACTGGGTTTCATAGATCACCTTGCCCTCCACGCGGCCGCCGCTCATGCCGCACTTGCCTTTATAGATCGGGTGGAAGTTGGTGTAAGGCACCCAGGCGGAATCGAAGTGGATAGATTTCACGTCCAGGGTGTTCTTGATAAAGTCGGTGTTGTACAGCAAGCCGTCATAGGTGGAGTTGGTGATCACCGCGTGCACCGGCCAGGTGGCGTTCGGGGTCTCCTTCACGCGTTTGGCGATGGTGGCGCGCTGGAACTCGCTCTGCGGAATACCGCCGAGGATGCCGTAGGCGTTGCGGGTCGGGCGGAAGTAGATCGGCGTGATGTCACTCATCATCATCAGGTGAGTCAGCGACTTGTGGCAGTTACGGTCAATCAGCACCGTGCTGCCCGCCGGCGCCGAGTACATGCCGACGATCTTGTTGGCGGTGGAGGTGCCGTTGGTGACCATGTAGCTGCGTTCGGCGTTGAACACGCGGGAAATGTACTCTTCCGCTTCTTTGTGCGGGCCGGAGTGATCCAGCAACGATCCCAGTTCGGACACCGAAATCGAGATATCCGACTTCATGGTGTTCGGGCCAAAGAAATCGTAGAAGATACTGCCCACCGGACTTTTCTGGAACGCGGTGCCGCCCATGTGGCCCGGCGTACAGAAGGTGTATTTGCCTTCGCGCACGTATTTGAACAGCGCCTTGGTCAACGGCGGCAGGATGGTGTCGATATACTCGTCGGTGTTCTGTTTGATCTTGGCGGCGATGTCGGTTGCCGCGCCGAGCGCATATTCGAAGAAGCGCACCTGCATGCGCAGATCGTTCAGGCTGACGTCCAGCGTCGAATAGGTGTTGGCGAACGCGTACAGCGGCATGTACTCGTTCAGCTGGCTGATCTCTTCGCACAGCTCCAGGTTGTATTTGTCCCAGTCGAAGATCACCCCGCACAGACGGGCGTTGTTCTCGATCAGTTTCAGCAGGTCTTCGCGATCGTTAGGGTAAACGATGCGGAAATCCAGACTTTCCAGCGCCTGATGCAGTTCACGGATAGGCTCTTCTTTGAAGTAGACACCCATGTGATTCATGATGGCGATAACGTTCATATGCATTTCTCCTGGCAAAGCAAGCCCCTTCCCGTCGCGGCTGACAGGTCGGAAAGAAAGGGGCTGGGTAAATTCAGTCGGTCAGCGGACGCGAATCAGTGCGCTTTGGCCGTGGTGTTTTCATCGACCGCCGCTGCGTTGGCAGCCTGGCGGGTATTCATTTTCCGGGCGTAGAACATCAGGATAATCAGGCTGATGATAAAGGTGCCGGACAGTTCGAATGAGTTGGCGCCCATCAGAGCGATGAAGCAGAAGCCGCAGCCGCACACCGAAGCGATCAGGCTCAGCAGGTTGCGCACGTTGACCCCTTCGAAGCGGATCAGGTCTACGCAGGAGTAGAAGTAAGGCAGCATGGTCAGCAGCACCGCGATGCCGGTCAGTTCGCCGAACAGGTCGGAGGCTTTGCCGCCGGCGGAGCTCATCAGGGTGATCAGCACCATCAGCGCGGTCATTTTGCAACCGGCCAGCAGCAGGCCTTTCTTCGGAATGCCGTTTTTATCCAGCTCGCCGTACACTTTCGGGAAGTTGCCGTCGTTGGCGGCACGGACCCCGGCCTGGCCAACCAGCATCATCCACGAACCCAGTGACGTCAGGCAGGCGAAGGCGGTGAAGGCGGAAACCATCGGTGCGGCCCAGTTGCCCATGATCGCCGAGGCGCTGATGGCGAACGGCGCGCCGCTGGCGGCCATTTCAGACGCCGGGAACATACCGCTGATCACCTGGGTGGCAGCGATGTAGATAATGCCAGCCAGGCCGGTGCCGAGCATGGTTGCCAGCGGCACGGTGCGTTTCGGGTTTTTCACCATGCCGGTGCTGACCGCTGCGGATTCCACGCCGATAAACGCCCACAGGCACAGCAGGATACTTTTGATGACAGCATGGCTGTCGGTGGTGCCGGAGGTATTCCAGTTAGCCTGATAGGTGGCGGCGTCAAACCAGTGCCAGCCGACGGTGGCAGTCACGATCACCGGGATCAGCACCAGCACCAGGCCCAGGGTGGTCAAACGACTGACCCAGGTTCCGCCCAGCATGTTGACGAAGGTGAAGATCCACACGATGGCGATACAGGCGATGCCGGCAGGTACCGGGTTGTTCAGCGCCGGGAAGAAGGTGGAGAGATAAGAAACGGCGGTAATGCCGATGGCCAGGTTACCGATCCAGTTGGCATGGTAATAAAGCACGCCGGTCTGGAAACCGAAGGCCGGGGAAATTTCACCCGCGTAGGCGATAGGGCCGCCCTGCTGCGGGTTTTTGGTGGCGAGGCGGGCATACACATAGGCCAGCGACATCGCCCCGATAATCGAGATCACCCATCCCCAGATGGCGATAGATCCGAGACTCGCCAGGTTGGCGGGCAATAAGGCAATCCCGCTCCCCATCATATTACCGGCGACGACGCCGGTGCAGGCAATAAGCCCTATTTTCTTGGGTGAAGCCATGGTCAGTTTCTCCTGATTTACGTTTCTTATAAGCCACACCCATAAATAAAAGATTTTAATGAGCCGGCTTGATAGTCAGGATGCTAACCATCGGGGGAAATAAAGTCCTAAAGATAAAGTGAGATTACGCTCATGATCATACAAATGATAACCTGAGGTTTTTCATTAACACATCAAGATAAAAAGGTAAGCTAAAGAAAAGATAAACATCATTTAAAAACAACAACATGACAAGGTTAATGGCGCATAACAAACGGCAAAAAAGAAATAATATCGCGCAGCAAAATAATACATTCACGCAACATGCCTTCACCAATAGATAACGCCGCCATGATTCCCGGAGAATAATGGCGGCGTGATATCGGTTAATTATTGGCGCTGATAGTTATTTAAATAAGGCACCACGTTGGTCAATGACGTCTGGAATACGCCGTTGGTGATCCAATGCAATGTGTCTTCGCCGGGGCGAAGATTGAATGCGGTAATATAAGAATCCGCCGCCAAATGGTTCTGCCCCTGCATTTCATACACCTTGCCCAGCAGCACATAATTCAGCCACGACATTTGCAATTCAATCCCCAGATCGATCGCCCGGTGCGCCTCGTCAATGCGCCCCTGCGTCAATGCATCTACCGCCAGAACTTGCTGCATGATTGGCGTGTTTTTCAATTCGGGGATCGTCGCCAGATGGCTGATATCGGCGCGCAATTGCGCCAGGGCCTGGCTGTCGAACGGTTGATAAGAATTACGCAGCAGATCCACCAGCGCCTTTTCGGCCAGCAGGTAATGGAAGTTCGGCGCGCTTTTAATCAGCTCGCTCAGCTGGGCGCTGGCGCGGGTCAACGAATCGGCGTCGCCGTGGATCAGCAACTGGTGCGCCTGGTAGAAACGCTGCAGCAACGGCCCGTTGTCGGGCAGCAGCTGCGCCAGGCGCTGCTCCAGCTGTGGCGGCCAGGGCTGCTTCAGCGCAGCGGACAGGCTGGAGAGGAAGTCGGTCTGGATCTTCAGCTGGTTATCGGCGGTAATAAAGTAACGCTTGTCCAGCATGACTGAGCTGTCGGCGTTATCCACCAGCCGCACGGACAGGAAACACTGCTGGGCGCGGTAGTGGCGCTGATTGACGAACTCGATATACAGCGACTTGCCCGAGTTGCTGGGGCCGGAATAGTTGTAGTTGGTCTGGTCGTGTACCAGGAAGGTCGAGTAGGTGTTCAGCGAATCGGTGATCAGCTCGCTGACGCCCACCACATAAGAGAGCTGCGGCATCCAGTTGCTGCAGCTCTCGCCGCCCTGGATGCGAATATCGATATCGCGCGGGTTTAGCAGCACCGGCATGGTGGATACCGGCACGCGCTGCGACAGCGTGGCGATGCCGACAAACGCCACGCAGACGCTGAGCGCCGCCAGAAACGCCAGCCACACCCAGAAGGTCGAGCGGCGATAAAAACGCGGCTTCTTTTCGCCGGGCGCGGCAGGCGGTGCGCTTGCCCGGCGCGGCGGCACATACGGCGTCTCGTCTTCCTCGCTGCCGTCTTCCGGCTCATGCATGATCACCGCGATCTGCGGCGCCTGTGCGGGAGCGGGTTGCGTCTCCCCTTCTTCACACCAGATCACCGACGTCGCCAGCTTATACCCGCGCTTGGGCACGGTGATAATGTATTCCGGGCTGTCGCTGTCGCCGTCTTTCAGGTATTTGCGCAGCTCTGAAATACATTGGGTCACCACGTGGTTGGTGACGATATTGCGCTTCCAGACGTTGTCGATCAGCTCGTCACGGCTCAGCACCACGTCGGGATGCCGGGCGAAATAGCACAGCATATCGATCAGGCGCGGTTCCAGCGTTTTTTGGCGTCCGTCGCGGCTGATGGTGTTGTCGGCAGGGGTAACCAGCCACTCCCCGACGCGAAAAGCAGGCTCTTGCATGGCGGAAATAACTCTGTAGGCATGTAGGGCAAGGGCGCGATCATAGCATAACCGTCCCCGGCTGTGGCCGCCGGGAGGCGATTAAGCCGTTAACTCTCGTATAATTCTAACGGTAAACCATCGGGATCGCTGAAAAAGGTAAAACGAGATTGGGTATAAGGATCGACGCGTACCGGTTCGCAGGCGACGCCGGCCGCCTGCAGATGGGCGATGGCCTGGCCAATGTCGTCAACGCTGAACGCCAGATGGCGCAGGCCGCAGGCCTCCGGGCGGCTGACGCGGGCCGGCGGCGAAGGGAAAGAAAACAGCTCGATAGTGTATTGCCCGTTGAGCGCCAGGTCGGCTTTCCAGGAGCCGCGCTCCTCGCGGTAGACTTCGCTCAGCAGGGTAAATCCGAGAATGTCGCAGTAAAAATGCTTACTGGCGGCGTAGTCCGCGCCAATGATCGCGATATGGTGTACCTGACGTAACGCCAGCATGGCGGCCTCTCCTGTTCGGTCTGATGAGGCAAGGTATCCGGCGGCGGCGATGCCGTCAATGAGAACGCCCGGCATATCTTCCAAACCGCCGGGCGTGTTATGCATTACGGCTGCGGGGCCTTCAACACCTTCACCAGATAGCGTCCGTCCTCCGTCAGTTTGGCGCCGTGGATGTCGGTTTCAAAACCGGGGTAACGTTCGCCGATCGAGCACAGCATCAGCAGGAAATCGAGCACCGCCCGGCTCTCTTCGGTGATCATTTCCCCCGGCATCACCAGCGGCACGCCCGGCGGATACGGCAGGATCATATTGGCCGCCACCTTGCCCACCAGCTGATCCAACTCACAGGTTTCCACGTTGCCGCGCACCTGCTCCTGGAACATCTGGTGCGGCGTCAGCTTCATTTCCGGCAGCACGTCGAACGCCCGCTGCATCAGGCGCGGCAGATCGTGCTGGCAGATCAGGCGGTGAATGCCGGCGGCCAGATCCTGAATGCGCATGTTGCGGTAGAAATCCGGATCCTCGGCGTACAGATCCGGCAGCATGTTCTTCACCCGCAGGTTGAGATCGTAGGCGCGCTTGAAATCGGTCAGGCCGCGCAGCAGGCTCATCGCCTTGGTTTTGTCGATGCCGATGCTAAACAGGAACAGCAGGTTGTACGGCCCGGTCTTCTCCACCACAATGCCGCGCTCGTCGAGGTACTTCGCCACCAGCGCCGCCGGGATCCCCTCCTCCTCCAGCGTGCCCAGCTCGTTCATGCCCGGCGTCAGGATCGTCACCTTGATCGGATCGAGGTACATGTGATCGCGATCGGTCTGGCCAAAACCGTGCCAGTTGTCGTCCGGATCCAATGGCCAGCATTGCGCCTCATCGATCTCTTCCGGCTGCCAAATGTCGAAGAACCAACTGTCGCTCTCCTCGCGCAGCCGCTGCACTTCACGGCGAAAATGCAGCGCACGCTCCACCGAACGGTTGATCAAGCGGCGCCCCGGGTTGCCGCGCAGCATGGCGGCGGCGGTCTCCATCGATGCCACGATGCCATAGTGCGGCGAGGTGGTGGTATGCATCATGTAGGCTTCGTTGAAGGTGCTCTCGTCGTAGTCTCCCTTGATATGAATCATCGAAGCCTGCGAGAAGGCCGCCAGCAGCTTGTGCGTCGATTGGGTTTCGTAAATCACCTTACCGGACACCCGCTCGCCGCTCATGCCGCTTTTGCCGTCGTAAATCGGATGGAAGTTGGTGTAAGGCACCCAGGCGGAGTCGAAGTGGATCGACGGCACCTCCAGCGTCTGCTTGATGTAGTCGGTGTTGTACAGCAGGCCGTCATAGGTGGAATTGGTGATCACCGCATGCACCGGCCAGGTGGCGTTCGGGGTCTCCTGCACACGGGCGGCGATGCTTTCGCGGGTAAACTCGCGCTGCGGAATGCCGCCGAGGATGCCGTAGGCGTTGCGCAGCGGGCGCAGATAGATCGGCACGATATCGCTCATCATCAGCAGGTGACACAGCGATTTGTGGCAGTTGCGGTCGATCAGCACCGTGCTGCCGGCCGGCGCCGAATACATGCCGACGATCTTGTTGGCGGTGGAGGTGCCGTTGGTGACCAGATAGCTCTGCTCGGCGTTGAAGGTGCGCGCGATATACTCTTCGGCCTCCAGGTGCGGCCCGGTGTGATCCAGCAGCGAACCAAGCTCGGTAACCGAAATCGAGATGTCGGCCTTCAAGGTATTGGCGCCGAAGAAATCGTAGAACAGGCAGCCCACCGGGCTTTTTTGAAACGCGGTGCCGGCCATGTGGCCCGGCGTGCAGAAGGTGTACTTCCCTTCGCGCACATAGTTGAATAACGCCTTGGTCAGCGGCGGCGTAATGGTGTCGATGTATTCCGCGGTGTACTGCTGGATGCGCTGCGCGATATCATCCGCCGCATTCAGGCCATACTCGAAGAAATAGAGCACCATGCGCATTTCATGCAGGCTGACGTCGAAGGTAGAGTGGGTATTGATAAAGGCATACAGCGGCAGGTATTCGTTCAGCTCGTTGATCTCGCTGCACAGCTCCAGGCTGTAGTCGTCCCAGTCGAAGATCACCCCGCAGATGCGGGCGTTGGCTTCAATCAGCTTCAGCAGGTCGCCGCTGTTTTTGGGGTACACCAGCTGGAATCCCATGGCGGCCAGCGCCGCGTGGAGCTCGCGGATCGGCTCATCTTTGTAGTAGACGCCCGTCGGGCCCATGATGGCGATGATATTCATCGGCAGCTCCTGTCAGTTAACGGCCAAGTCTCTATAACACCACGAAAATCCGGCGGTGTGTAGCCAAAAAAAAACCGCCCGAAGGCGGTTTCTTGCAGCTAAGAACAGAACTCAGCAGTAGCCGTAGTTCATCAGACGCTGATAGCGGCGGTTGAGCAACTCTTCGTCGTTCAGACCGTCCAAATCTTTCAGATCGGCCAGCAGCTGCGCTTTCAGCGCGGCGGCCATCGCCGGCACATCGCGGTGCGCGGAACCCAGCGGCTCCGGGATCACCGAGTCGATCAGCTTCAGCTCTTTCAGGCGCGGCGCGGTGATGCCCATCGCTTCTGCAGCCAGCGGCGCCTTGTCGGCGCTCTTCCACAGGATGGAAGCACAGCCTTCCGGCGAAATCACCGAGTAGGTGCTGTACTGCAGCATGTTCACCTTATCGCCCACGCCGATCGCCAGCGCGCCGCCGGAGCCGCCTTCGCCGATGACGGTGCAGATGACCGGGATATTCAGACGCGACATCTCACGCAGGTTGCGCGCGATGGCTTCGGACTGGCCGCGCTCTTCCGCGCCCACGCCCGGATAAGCGCCCGGGGTATCGATAAAGGTGATGAGCGGCATCTTGAAGCGGGCGGCCATTTCCATCAGGCGCAGCGCTTTGCGGTAGCCTTCCGGCGCCGGCATGCCGAAGTTGCGGCGGATCTTCTCTTTGGTTTCACGGCCTTTCTGGTGCCCGATGATCATCACCGGGCGGCCATCCAGGCGCGCAATACCGCCGACGATCGCTTTGTCGTCGGCGTAAGCGCGATCGCCCGCCAACTCTTCGAAGTCGGTAAAGATGTGTTTGATATAATCCAGGGTATAAGGACGGCGCGGGTGGCGTGCCAATTGGGCAATCTGCCAAGCCCCAAGATCGGCAAAAATCTTGCGCGTCAGCTCAACGCTCTTTTCACGCAGGCGCTGAACCTCTTCGTCCAGATTAATATCTAATTTTTCGTCTTGACGGCTGACTGCAGTCAGCGAGTCAATTTTCGCTTCCAGCTCTGCAATCGGCTGTTCAAAATCAAGAAAATTCAGACTCATAGCATTCCTATTTTAGTCAAATTCCAAGTCCACCTGCTCATTGCCTACCAACGTCCGCAAGTCTATCAACAAGCGGTCGGTGGGCGTCACGCGCCAGGTTGCGCCAAAACGCAGCTTGGCTCGTGCATCTTCCCGTTGATAGTAGAGATGCACTGGAATCGTCCCCGATCGATGGGGTTCCAACGACTGACGGAGACGGTTCAAAAGCTGGTCATCAATTTGCCTGTCAGTCAGCGAGATAGCAAGCCCGCGAGCGTATTTTTCCCGGGCTTCACTGATGTCCATTACCTCGCGGGCCATCATTTTAAGCCCGCCGCTAAAGTCATCAAAGCTGACCTGTCCACTGGCGATAAGGATACGGTCTTTTTCCAACAAATGCTGGTATTTTTCTAACGCTTCGGTGAATAACATCACTTCCAGGCGGCCCGAACGGTCATCCAATGTACAGATACCGATGCGGTTGCCGCGCTTGGTCACCATCACCCGCGCGGCGACCACCAGCCCGACGGCGGTGGTCATTTTGCCCCGATCCGTCGGGTGCATGTCTTTCAAACGCTGGCCACCGGCGTAACGTTCGATCTCCTTCAGGTACTGGGTGATCGGGTGGCCGGTCAGGTACAGCCCCAGCGTCTCCCGCTCACCGTCCAGCACCACCTGCTCCGGCCAGGGGGCGATATTGGCGTAGGACTGCTCCACCTGCTCCGGCGCCTCCGCCAGCACGCCGAACATATCTACCTGGCCGATAGCTTCGGCTTTCGCATGCTGATCCGCCGCTTTCAACGCGTCGCCGAGCGAATTCATCAGCGCGGCGCGGTGCGGCCCGAGGCGATCGAACGCGCCAGACATGATCAGCTTTTCCAGAATGCGGCGGTTCAGTTTCTTGATGTCGGAGCGCGCACAGAGATCGAACAGGTCTTTGAAGTAACCCTGTTCGCCGCTGTTGCGCGCCTCGATGATGGCCTCGATCGGCCCTTCCCCCACGCCTTTGATGGCGCCGATGCCGTAAACGATCTCGCCGTCGTCGTTGACGTGGAAGTGATACAGGCCGCTGTTGATATCCGGCGGCAGGATCTTCAGCCCCATGCGCCAGCATTCGTCCACCAGCCCCACCACTTTGTCGGTGTTGTCCATATCGGCGGTCATTACCGCCGCCATAAACTCGGCCGGATAGTGCGCCTTCAGCCACAGCGTCTGATACGACACCAGCGCATAGGCGGCGGAGTGCGATTTGTTAAAGCCGTAACCGGCGAACTTCTCTACCAGGTCGAAGATTTTCACCGACAGTTCGCCGTCGATGCCGCGTGATTTTGCGCCGTCTTCAAAGCCGCCGCGCTGCTTGGCCATTTCGACCGGGTTCTTTTTACCCATCGCACGGCGCAGCATGTCCGCGCCGCCCAGGGTATAGCCGGCCAACACCTGGGCAATCTGCATCACCTGTTCCTGATACAAGATGATGCCGTAGGTCGGTTCCAGCACCGGCTTGAGCGACTCGTGCTGCCACTGGATATCCGGGTAGGAGATCTCTTCGCGGCCGTGCTTGCGGTCGATGAAGTTATCCACCATGCCCGACTGCAGCGGCCCCGGGCGGAACAGCGCCACCAGTGCGATCATGTCTTCGAAGCAGTCGGGCTTCAGACGTTTGATCAGGTCTTTCATGCCGCGCGATTCAAGCTGGAACACCGCCGTGGTTTCCGAGCGCTGCAGCATGTCGAAGCTTTTCTTGTCGTCGAGCGGAATGGCGGCGATGTCGATCGGTTCCAGCCCGGTCTTGGCGCGCCGGGCGTTGATCATCTCCAGCGCCCAGTCGATGATGGTCAGGGTACGCAGACCGAGGAAGTCGAACTTCACCAGCCCGGCGTATTCCACATCGTTCTTGTCGAACTGGGTCACCGGATGGTGCCCTTCGGCGTCGCAGTACAGCGGCGCGAAGTCGGTGATTTTGGTCGGCGCGATCACCACGCCCCCGGCGTGTTTACCGGCGTTACGCGTCACCCCTTCCAGCTTGCGCGCCATGTCGATCAGCGCCTTGACCTCTTCGTCGGCCTCGTAAATTTCCGGCAGCTGCGGTTCGGCGGCGAAGGCTTTTTCCAGCGTCATGCCCGGATCCGGCGGCACCAGCTTGGAGATGCGATCAACGAAGCCGTACGGATGCCCCAGCACGCGGCCCACGTCGCGGATAACCGCTTTCGCCGCCATGGTACCGAAGGTGATGATCTGCGATACCGCTTCGCGGCCGTACATCTCCGCCACGTGCTCAATTACCTGGTCGCGCTTCTCCATGCAGAAATCGACGTCGAAGTCGGGCATCGAGACACGTTCCGGGTTCAGGAAGCGTTCGAACAGCAGGTCGAATTCCAACGGATCGAGGTCGGTGATTTTCAACGCATAGGCCACCAGCGAACCGGCGCCGGAGCCGCGCCCCGGCCCCACCGGCACATTGTTGTCCTTCGACCACTGAATAAACTCCATCACGATCAGGAAGTAGCCGGGGAACCCCATCTGGTTGATCACCTTCAGCTCGACGTCCAGACGCTCGTCGTATTCCGGGCGGCGCTGCGCGCGCACTTCAGGATCGGGGAACAGGAACTCGAGACGCTCTTCCAGCCCCTCTTTCGATTTGAGTACCAGGAAGTCCTCGGTGCTCATGTCGCCGGTCGGGAACTGCGGCAGGAAGTATTCGCCGAGGCGAATGGTGACGTTGCAGCGCTTGGCGATCTCGACGCTGTTCAGCAGCGCTTCCGGGATGTCGGCGAACAGCTCGCACATCTCGTCTTCGCTGCGCATATATTGTTGCGGGCTGTAGTTGCGCGGCCGCTTGGGATCGTCCAGCGTAAAGCCGTCGTGAATGGCGACGCGAATCTCATGGGCGTCGAAGTCGTCTTCCACCAGGAAGCGTACGTCGTTGGTGGCTACCACCGGCAAACCGCGCTCGGTGGCCAGCGCCACCGCCGCATGCAGGTAGTTCTCTTCGTCCGGGCGGCCGGTGCGGATCAATTCCAGGTAGTAACAGTCCGGGAAGTGCTGCTGGTAGAAGTCCAGGCACTGATCCACCTGCGCCTGATTGCCGCGCAACAGAAACTTGCCGACATCGCCCTGACGCGCGCCGGAGAGCAGAATCAGCCCTTCACGATGTTCAATCAGCCAGTCGCGATCGATGGTCGGGCCGGCGGCGCCGTAGCCACGCTGATAGGCGCGGGAAATCAGCAGCGTCAGGTTCTGGTAGCCTTCGTTGTTGCTGGCCAGCACCGTCAACTGAGCCAGTTCGTCGCCCAGCTCTTCGCTTTGCACATGAAAATCCGCGCCGATGATCGGTTTGATCCCGGCGCCGTGCGCGCTGCCGTAGAACTTCACCAGCCCGCACAGGTTGGTGAAATCGGTGATTGCCAGAGCAGGCATGGCTAACGCGGCGGCTCTTTTCACCAGCGGTGCCGTCTTGGCCAATCCATCAATCATGGAGTAGTCACTGTGGACGCGCAGGTGAATAAAACGAGGTTCGGCCATCTCCAGATACCTGATTGAAGGGGCTCAGCAGGCTGAGCCCGGGTTAATGCTATCGTCGAGCCTGGTCAACCAGGCCCGCAGACTACAGCGCCAGCGCCCTTTTCACCGGCGCGAAGCTGCGGCGGTGGTGCTCAGTGGCGCCCAGCGCGGCCAGCCGCTCCAGGTGGAGGGCGGTCGGGTAGCCTTTATGCTGCGCGAAACCGTAGTCCGGGAACTCGCTGTCCAGCTCGGCCATTTCGCGATCGCGCGTGACCTTCGCCAGAATGGACGCCGCGCTGATCTCCGCCACGCGGCTGTCACCCTTCACCACCGCCTGCGAACGCATTGGCAGCTTCGGGCAACGGTTACCGTCGATTAAAACCATGTCCGGCGCGATATGCAACCCGGCCACCGCGCGCTGCATCGCCAGCATGGTGGCGTGCAAAATGTTCAGCTGGTCGATTTCCGCCGGCTCGGCGCGCCCCAGGCTCCAGGAGAGCGCCTTGGCGACGATTTCGTCATACAGCGCCAGGCGGCGTTTTTCACTGAGTTTCTTGGAGTCCGCCAGCCCGACGATCGGCTGCGCCGGATCGAGGATCACGGCGGCGGTGACCACCGCGCCAACCAACGGGCCGCGGCCCACTTCGTCCACACCGGCAATCAGCGTGGCAGCGGGATAGATAAAGGGTTCAATCATGCTTTCGCCAGCTCCAACACAGCCTGAGCGGCCTGTTCGTCCGCACCGCAACGGATGCTTTGGTGCAAAGTAAGGAAAGTCTGTTTCAGCGCTTCGGTTTGCGGGCTCTCTTCCAGCAGCGGCATCACGGCGGCGGCCAGTTTGTCCGGCACGCAGTCATGCTGCAGCAGCTCGGTGACGATCTCGCGCCCCGCCAGCAGATTCGGCAGCGAAACGTAAGGCGTTTTCACCAGCCTCTGCGCCAGCCAGAAAGTGAACGGTTTCATGCGATAGCCCACCACCATCGGGCACTTGGCCAACATGCACTCCAGCGCCGCCGTGCCGGACGCCAGCAGCGCCGCGTCGCTGGCAATCATCGCCTCGCGCCCCTGGCCGTTCAGCAGGTGTACGGTCAGGTCCGGCGCCACTTCCGCCTTGATGCGCTCAAACTGCTCGCGCCGTTTGGCGTTAACCAGCGGCACCACCACTTCAAGCTCAGGATAACGCGTGCGCAGCAGCTGCGCTGTTTTGAGGAAGTCGGCGCTAAGCATCTCGACTTCGGCGCCGCGGCTGCCCGGCAGCAAGGCCAGACAGCGCGCCTGCGGATCGATGCCAAGCTGGGCGCGCGCCGCCAGCCGATCGGGCTGTAACGGCATGGCATCTGCCATGGTATGGCCGATAAACCGGCAAGGCACGTTGAAGCGATCGTAAAACGCTTTTTCGAAAGGGAGAAAGGCCAGCACCAGATCGGTGGCTTTGCCAATTTTGAAAACGCGCTTTTGCCGCCAGGCCCACACGGAAGGGCTGACGTAGTGAATGGTGCGGATGCCGCGCTGCTTGAGGCGGCCTTCCAGCGTGATGTTGAAGTCCGGCGCGTCGATACCGACAAACACGTCCGGCCGCAGCTCGCCGAAGCGGCGGGTGAGATCCTTGCGGATCTTCAACAGGCGTGGCAAACGCTCGAGCACTTCCACCACGCCCATGACCGCCAGCTCTTCCATTTCGTACCAGGCTTCGCAGCCTTCGGCCTGCATCAGCGGGCCGGCGACGCCAACGAAACGCGCGTCGGGGATCTGCGCCTTGAGCGCGCGGATCAAACCGGCGCCGAGAATGTCACCGGAGGTTTCTCCGGCGACCAATCCGATAGTCAATGGACGATTCGACATAACTCAGCGAATGATGCCACGGGTGGAACGGGTGAAGAAATCGAGGTACAGCTGCACCACCGGCTGCTCTTTGGCCAGGGCTTCGATTTCCGCTTTCGCTTCATCCAGCGTTTTCTCGCTGCGATACAGGATCTTATAGGCGTTACGAATCGCCTGCATTTCATCCTTATCAAAACCGCGACGCTTCAGGCCAATCGCATTGACGCCGAACGGTGTCGCGTGGTTGCCCTGAGCGATGACGAAAGGAGGCACGTCCTGAGCGACGCCGGAACAACCGCCTACCATCACATGCGCACCGATAATGCAGAACTGGTGGATCGCCGTCATGCCGCCGATGATGGCGTGATCGTCGATTTCCACGTGTCCGCCGAGCGTAGCGTTGTTGGCCAGCACACAGAAATTGCCGACCACGCAGTCATGCCCGATATGCGTATTGACCATCAGCAGGTTATCGTTGCCCACTTTAGTCAAGCCGGTGCCCTGCGCGGTGCCGCGGTGAATGGTGACGCTTTCGCGGATGCGGTTGCGATCGCCCACTTCAACGCGCGTCGGTTCGCCCGCGTATTTCAGATCCTGATTCACTTCACCGATGGAGGCGAACTGATAAATCTGGTTATCGCAGCCGATCTTGGTAATGCCGTTCACCACCACGTGGGATTTCAGCACCGTGCCGGCGCCGATTTCCACCTGGGAACCGACGTAGCAGAAAGGGCCGATATGCACGTTGGCGCCGATCACGGCGCCTTCTTCGACTATCGCGCTAGGATGGATAAAGGCGGTTTGGTCAATCACGGATTAAGCCTCCCGGCTGCGGGCACACATCATGGTTGCTTCGCAGACAATTTTACCGTCAACGGTCGCCACGCCTTTGAAGCGAGTCAGGCCGCGGCGAGTTTTCTCGAAGGTGACTTCCATGACCATCTGATCGCCTGGCACCACAGGGCGCTTGAAGCGCGCTTCGTCGATACCGGCGAAGTAATACAGCTCGCCCGGCTCCAGTTTGCCGACGCTTTTAAACGCCAGGATACCGGTGGCCTGCGCCATGGCTTCCAGGATCAATACGCCTGGGAAAATCGGTTTGCCAGGGAAGTGGCCCTGGAAAAACGGTTCGTTCACCGATACATTCTTCACCGCACGCAGATATTTGTGCTCTTCAAACTCGAGGACGCGGTCGACCAGCAAGAACGGGTAACGGTGAGGAAGCAGATCCAAAATTTCTGCAATATCCAGAGTATGAGTGTCAGTAGTCAAAATACTCTTCCTGTCTCTAAAAACTGATGGCATCAACAACACGGCCTGCGCTGACCCCAAAAGGAGATCATCATGCAGGCCGCAAATTAACATCTCTTTGCGCTTTTGGTCTTACGACCAACGCGTTTCGTTTTGTACCCGCCAAGGCGGGCGGCAATGATTAGTCTTTTCCGACTTTACGTTCGACAGCTTTCAAGCGCTTGCTGATCTCATCGATATTCATCACCAACGCAGCGGTTTTACGCCAAACCTTGTTAGGCTGCAACGGAATGCCCGAAGAGTATACCCCAGGTTCGGTGATTGGTCGCATAACCATTCCCATTCCGGTAACAACAACCTTGTCGGCAATCTCCATGTGACCGTTGATCACGCTGGCACCGCCGATCTGGCAGTAGCGGCCGATTTTCAGGCTGCCGGCCATGATCACGCCGCCGGCGACGGCGGTATTGTCGCCAATCACGACGTTATGTGCAATCTGGCATTGGTTGTCGATGATAACACCATTCCCGATTTGGGTGTTATCCAAAGCGCCGCGGTCAATGGTGGTGCAAGCGCCGATTTCGACGCGATCGCCGATAATCACCGTGCCCAACTGAGGGATTTTGATCCACTCGCCGCGCTCGTTCGCATAGCCGAAACCGTCCGCGCCGATCACGGTGCCGGACTGGATCAGGCAGCGCTGGCCGATTTCAACCGCATGATAAATCGTGACGTTCGCCCACAGACGCGTTCCCGCGCCGATGCGTGCGTGTTTGCCAATGAAGCAGCCCGGGCCGATAACCACGTTATCGCCCAGCACCGCACCCGACTCGATCACCGCGTTCGCCCCAATGGCGACGTTGTGCCCCAGCTGCGCCTCAGGCGAGATCACCGCGCTTGGCGCGATATCCTGCGCCGGTGCCGGCGTGGTGTCCATCAGCTGCGCCATGCGCGCGTAGGTCAGGTAAGGGTTCTTAACCACCAGCGCCGCAGTACGGCAGTGTGGTAAATCCGCTTCGGTAAGCACCACGGCGCTTGCCTGGCAGGAAGACAGCTGCTCTTGATAGCGGCTGTTTGACAAAAACGTGATTTGGCCAGGCTGTGCCGAATGCATAGAAGCAATGCCGGTGATGACGAGATCGCCATCACCGTGCAATTGTGCATCCAACTGCTGCGCTAAATCAGCCAGTCGAATTGAAAGCATGTGTTATTTAACCTGTTTCAGCACGTCAGCAGTGATATCTTTGGAAGAGTCTGCATAGGCAACGGCGTTGGCGTCGATCACCACGTCATAACCGCCTTTGCTGGCAACAGATTTCACAGCGTCCTGGATACGGCTCAGGATCTTGTTACGCTCTTCCATCTGGCGACGACGGTTGTCCTGCTCGAAAGCCTGCGCTTTCTGAGAGAACTGCTCGCGCTGTGCCATCACGTCTTTTTCCAACTTGCTGCGGTCGCTGGCTTTCATGGTAGCGCCGTCACGCTGCAGACGTTGCATTTTGGTCTGCAGGCTACGTTCCATGTTCTGGAGTTCGCTTGCACGGCCTTTAAACTCGTTTTCCAGCTGTTTAGCGACCGCTTCGCGGGCCGGCAGCTGTTGGAAAATGCTGGAGACGTTAACGACAGCGATCTTATCTGCTGCCTGAACGCCAGCTGAAGCAGCCATTGCTAAACCGAGGCCTGCGGCACACAACCACTTTTTCACTATAAACTCCTTACCATCACCCATTTGTGTCATATGACACTGAAGTACACAATTTGCCAGACTTATCCCACCAAACAATGAGAATCATCTCCCTCTGCCGGCGGGCGCCTGGCCATTGCGATTCTTAATAACTGTTATGCCCAGAGGCGAGACCCGTTACCAGGTCTTACCGATGTTAAACTGGAACTGTTCGGACTTGTCGCCTTCGTATTTCTTGATCGGGTTGGCGTAAGAGAACACCAACGGCCCCAGCGGCGACATCCACTGCAGCGCGATACCGGCGGAGGAACGAATATTGCCCGCTTTACTGTAGTCAGGCACGCCGTACATCAGCGTTTCGTCGGTATTCTTCCACTTGGTATCCCACACGGTACCGGCATCGATGAACAGCGACGTCCGCACGGAGTTGGCGTATTTCTCGCTGATGAACGGCGTCGGGGTGATCAGCTCCAGGCTGGCAACCGCCATGGCGTTACCGCCCACCGCATCATCCGAGCTACAGATGCTCTGACGCGTGGTGGTGCTGCCGGCGTTGAACTGGCACTGGTACGAGTTGGAGTTGTAATACACCGCCTTCGGACCGATGGTGTTCGACTGGAAGCCACGCACGGTGCTTGAACCACCAGCATAGAAGTTCTCATAGAACGGCATTTCCTTGCCGCCCAGCCCATCCGCGTAACCCAGACGGCCACGGCCCAACAGCACCCAGGTGCGATCGTCGTTGATCGGCACGTACTGAACGCTGTCCAGCGTCACCTTGTAGTATTCGTTGTCCGAGCCCGGAATGGTGACCTTGCCGTTCAACGTGGTGCGGTTACCCGACGTCGGGAAGTAGCCGCGGTCCAGGTTGTTGTAGGTCCAGCCCAGGTTCAGGGTAAAGTCGTCCGTCGAGTAGCTGGCGCGGTCAGTCTTGTTCGCATCCACGCCCATCGAGTCGAGATAACGCCACATGGCGATCTGCGGCTGCATGTTCGACAGACCGTTGTGGACGTAGCCCAGGCCGGTACGCAACGAGTTGTTTTCGTTGATCGGGAAGCCCAGCGTGCCGTCAACACCGTAACTCTTGTTGGTGTAGTCGGACAGGTCCGCGTTATCCGCTTTAAAGTCGTTGTAGAATACGCGGCCGCCCAGGCTCACACCGTCAACGGTGAAGTACGGGTTGGTGACCGAGAATTCGGTATAGGTTTGGTAGTCGTTCTTGGTGCCGCTGATGCCGACCGAGTAGCCGGTACCCAACCAGTTGTCCTGCTGCACGCCGGCCTGGAAGCTGACGCCGCTCTCGGTGCCGTAGCCGACGCCGAAGTTAAAGGTACCGGTGTTGCGCTCTTTCACCTTGTAGGTTACGTCGACCTGATCGGCGGTGCCCGGCACGCGCTGGGTTTCCACGTCAACCGTTTCGAAGTAGCCCAAGCGGTTCAAGCGTTCTTTGCCCTGCTCGACCTGCTCGTTACCCAGCCAGGCGCCTTCCATCTGGCGCATTTCGCGACGCAGTACGGAATCCTTGCTGGTGTCGTTGCCTTCGAACTTGATGCGACGCACGTAGAAGCGGTTGCCCGCGTCGACGTTGACGTGCAGCTTGACGGTTTTATCCGCGTCGTTGATCTCCGGCTGAGTGCCGACGCGCGGGTAGGCGTAACCATAACGGCCCAACATCGTTTTGATGTTGTCTTCCATTTTGGTCACCTTGCTGCCGTTATACAGCTCGCCCGGTTCGATCTTGGTGATCTGAGCAACTTCCGCCGAGTGACCGGCCAGGTTGCCGTTCACGACAACATCGGAAAGCTTGTATTGATCGCCTTCGGTGATGTTGATGGTGATGTAGATGCCTTTTTTATCCGGCGTCAGGCTCACCTGGGTAGAATCGATGTTGAAGCGGGCATAGCCGCGATCCAGATAGAAGCTGCGCAGGGTTTCGAGATCGCCCGCCAGTTTTTGCTTCTGGTATTTGCGATCGCCGACCAGGTTCCACCACGGCACCTCATCACGCAGCTGGAAGCGCGAGATCAGTTCGTCGTTGGTGAAGGCATGGTTGCCGACGATGTTGATTTGTTGAATCTTGGCGGAGACCCCTTCCGTGAACACCAGCTTCAGGTCGACACGGTTGCGCGGCAGCGGCGTGACCACGGCTTTCACCGAGGCGCTGTATTTACCGACGCTGTAGTAGAAGTCTTCCAGCCCTTTTTCAATGCTGGAGATCGTGGTGCGGTCGAGCGCCTCGCCCACCCGGACGCCGGAGGCTTCCAGGTTCTGCTTGAGCATGTCATCCTTCACCGACTTGTTGCCGGAGAAGGTGATGCTGGCGATGGTAGGACGTTCCTTCACCTGCACGATCAACGTATTACCATCGCGCAGTACGCGCACGTCCTCGAAGTTGCCGGTGGCAAACAAGGCTCGGATGGTATTACTGATGTCATCGTCAGTGACGGTATCGCCGACGCGAACCGGCATGTTGAGTAACGCCGCACCGACGGCGACTCGCTGCAGGCCTTCGAAATGAATGTCTTTCACTACGAACCCGTCTGCACCGTATACGGTGGCGCTGCCAAACAGCAGCGACGCTATGAGCAACTTTTTCATCGCCATCGTTGTTATGCGTTCTTCCTAACCTATCCCCGCCCCTAGAGGCGGGAAAAATCATTGAAAAGTGCAAGACCCATCAACAACACCAGCACGATCGAACCTATGCGGTAGCTGTAGTCCTGTACTCGCTCGGAAACCGGCCCACCCTTCAGCTTTTCTATCGCCAGGAAGAGGAGATGCCCACCATCTAACACCGGTAATGGGAACAGGTTGATGATCCCCAGGTTGACGCTAATCAACGCCAGGAACATCAGATAATACACGAACCCGACTCCGGCTGACGCCCCTGCTCCCTGTGCAATCGAGATCGGGCCACTCAGGTTGTTCAGCTTTACATCACCGGTTATTAATTTGCCCAGCATGTTAACCGTCAGCCGCATCAGCTGCCAGGTCTTGTCGCCGGCCTGATACAGCGCCGGGAACGGTCCATACTGGCGAATCGTCTTATACTCGTCCGGCAGCGGCAGCACCTTTGGAATGATGCCTGCAAAACCCACCGATTTGTCTTTTCCCACCGGCTTTGTATCCGGTATCAGCGTCAAAGACAAGGGGGCGCCGTTTCTTTCAATCTCCAAAGCCAGCGGTTGCCCCGGGCCATCGTGGATACGCTTCACCAGCGTCTGCCAACGACCCAACGTCTGACCATCGACTTTAACGATCCTGTCCCCCGCTTGTAAACCCGCCTTTTGCGCCGCCGAGTCAGGCTGCACTTCCGCCAACACGGATTCAATCTGCGGGCCGCGCGGCATAATGCCCAGCGCGACAACGGGATCCTGCTTGTCCGGCTCAAAGTTCCACTGGCGCAAATCCAGGGTTTTGGTCACTACCTGCGAAGAGCCGAATGGCGCGACGCCGACTTCGGTTTGCGCATCGCCAATCTTCGCCACCAGCGCCAGACGAACTGACTCCCAATCAGGCGTTTCGATGCCGTCAACCGACTTTAGTTCCATGCCAGACGAAATTTCGGCCTTGGCGGCGATGGATTGCGGCGCGATTTCGCCGATCACCGGGCGGAAACTCGGCACGCCGATGATGAACACCAGCCAGTAGGCAAGGATAGCAAACAGGAAGTTGGCGATGGGGCCGGCGCTGATGATGGCCGCGCGCTGCCAGACGGTTTTGTTGTTGAAGGCCTGATGGCGCATTTCCGGCGCCACCGACTCCACGCGCTCGTCCAGCATCTTCACGTAGCCGCCGAGCGGAATCAAGGCGATGACGTACTCGGTGCCCTGGCGATCGGTGCGGCGCCACAGCGCGCGACCGAAGCCGATGGAGAAACGTTCAACGCGCACGCCGCAACGGCGGGCAACCCAAAAGTGTCCGAACTCGTGCACGGTTATCAAGATACCGAGCGCAATCAGAAACGCCACCAGGTTCCAAAGCACGCTGACCATCATCCCTCACTTTCCGTCATCGACGGATTAAAACACCAACAGCATCAGGCAGGCAAACACCGGCACCGCCGCGGTCAGGCTGTCGATACGATCCAGTATGCCGCCATGACCGGGGATCAAATGACCGCTGTCCTTGATGCCCGCTTCGCGTTTGAACATGCTTTCGGTCAAATCGCCCAGCACCGAAGCCAGCGCGGCGAGCACCGAACAGGCCAACAGGGTGGTCGGCACCACGTTCAGTGGCGCATAGCGGCCGAACAGCCAGGAGATTACCGCCGACGTCAACAACCCGCCGATCAGCCCTTCCCAGGTTTTGCCCGGCGAGACCTTCGGCGCCAGCTTATGCTTGCCGAACAGCTTGCCGAACATGTAGGCGCCGGAATCCGCGCCCCACACCAGCAGCATCACGTACAGCAGCCACCAGGCGCCGGTAAACGGGTTTTGCTCGTAGCCGTACTGGCGCAGCGCCAGCATGCCCCAGAAGAACGGCACGATGGTCAGCAGGCCGAACAGCAGGCGCAGCGGGCGCGAGTTGCGCCAGATAGCGGCCGAGCCGGGGTAGAACAGCACCAGCAGCAGCGCCGCCAGCCACCAGACCAGCGACAGCCACAGCGAGCCGCTCACCTGCGGCACGGATTGATGGTACGCGGGAACGCTGAGCATCATCAGCGCCAGCAGAAAACCGCACAGTATCGCCAGCCAGATGCGCTGCGAACGGGAGGTAAAACCGGCCAGTTGGCCCCACTCCCAGGCTGCTAACATGCACACGACGAGCGTTACCAGAGCAAAGGCCAGCGGCGGCAACAGGAACAGCGCCGCGATAACGATCGGGATTAAAATCAGAGCAGTTATGAGGCGATACTTCAGCAAAAGTTCTCCCTAGGACGCATCGGCGCCGATAGGTGTTGTTCCCCCGAAGCGGCGCTCACGTTGTGCAAATGCATTCAGCGCACCTTCAAAGACAAGTTCATCGAAATCAGGCCAGAGCACATCCGTAAAGTAAAGTTCAGCATAGGCGATTTGCCACAGCAGGAAGTTACTGATGCGATGCTCGCCACCGGTGCGGATAACCAGATCCACCGGCGCCAGGTCGCTCATGCAAACCCGCTCGCTCAATAATTCCTCGCTGATCTGATCCGGGTGCAACTCTCCCACCCGTACCCGTTCGGCCAGCTCCCTTACTCCCTGAATGATATCCCAACGGCCGCCGTAGTTGGCAGCGATATTGAGCGTCAGGCCATCGTTATTTTCCGTCAGCGCTTCAGAGCGGCGGATCCGCTCCTGCAAACGCGAGCTGAACCGGCTTATATCGCCGATCACCCGCAACCTGACGTTATGTTTATGCAGGCTTTTTACTTCACTATCCAGAGCACGGACAAAAAGCTCCATCAGGGCGGAGACTTCCTGCACCGGACGGTTCCAGTTTTCGCTGCTGAAGGCATAAAGCGTGAGCGCATCTAAATGGTGGCTGGCGGCAAAACTGACCGCGCGGCGAACCGATTTCACCCCTGCTTTATGACCGAAGACACGTAACTTGCCCTGACGTTTGGCCCAGCGTCCGTTACCGTCCATGATGATGGCGACATGGCGCGGCCCCGGGGAAGATGGATTAGCCTCTTGTTGGTTTGCGGACGACATAACTCGTACTTATTTCCTCAATAGAAATATAACTGCCTTTCCGGAACATCAGGCCCTTACGCGCAAAAAAAGCCGTGTGCCCGACACGGCTTTCAGCCTGCCCTCGCGATGCCCGGCGCAGCCGGGTCGCCATTGACGCACAGGGCGCCAATCGGGCCATAATTCAACGGTATAACCGCTGACAGGTGGCGCAGACTATACCACCTCAGCGGAGCATGAACAAACGGCCCCGCTGCGGCATACGCGAATTACGAGCAAAATCGGATAATCGCCGTGCTCAACCGCGCAACGCGCGAACGCGCTCCTCGGCGGCGGCGCGCGCCTGGCGGTCAATGTCTAAGACCGCTTCGATGCACGTCGGTTCCTGCAGCGCGAGGCGTTCGACGACCTGCCGGTTGACCGCGGCAATGTCGGTAAAGCGAATCTGCTGCTGCAAAAATGCCGCCACGGCGATTTCATTCGCCGCGTTCAGTGCGGTGGTCGCCGCCTGGCCGGCGTCGAACGCTTCGATCGCCAAATACAGGCAAGGATAGCGCTCGCGCTCCGGTTCGGCGAAGGTCAGCGAACCGATGCGGCAGAAGTCCAGCGCTTCCACGCCGGAGTTTACGCGCTGCGGATACGCCATCGCATGGGCGATCGGCGTGCGCATATCCGGCGTACCCAACTGCGCCAGCACACTGCCGTCGGCATAGCGCACCATCGAGTGAATCACCGACTGCGGGTGCAGGATCACTTCCATTTGCTCGGCCGAGGCGTTAAACAGCCAGCGGGCCTCAATGTATTCCAGACCTTTGTTCATCATGGTGGCGGAGTCCACCGAGATCTTGCGGCCCATCGACCAGTTCGGGTGGGCACAGGCTTGATCCGGGGTCATCGCGGCGAACTGCTCCAGCGGCGTGGTGCGGAACGGGCCGCCTGAGCCGGTAAGCACGATGCGCGAAACGCCATGACTGTCCAGGGAAGAGTATCCCAACTGGCGCTGAATGCTCTCAGGCAAACTCTGAAAAATCGCGTTGTGTTCACTGTCCAGCGGCAGCAGCTGCGCCTGGCTTTGCCGAACCGCGTCCATAAACAGACGGCCGCAGGTGACCAGCGACTCCTTGTTGGCCAGCAACACCTGCTTGCCTGCGCGGATCGCCGCCAGCGTCGGCAGCAGCCCTGCGGCGCCGACGATGGCCGCCGTCACTTGATCGACGTCATCCAACGCCGCCAGTTCGCAGGCCGCTTGTTCCCCGGCCAAGACCTCGGTAGCGACGCCGTTTTCCGCCAGAATGGCGCGCAGCTCGCGAGCGGCGCTTTCCTCAGCCATCGCGGCGAAGGCGGGCCGGAATTCCATGCATTGCTGCGCCATGACCGCGACGTTGCGGCCGGCCACCAGTGCTTTGATCGCAAAACGGTCGGGATTAGCCCTGACCACGGCCAGGGTGCTGGTCCCTACCGAGCCGGTCGAGCCAAGAATGGTCAGTTGCTTCATGAGTTCACTCTGAATAACTGTCTGATGAGATCGGAGGTGCTCCAGTGTGGAACCTTGGACACCGCTTGTCCATGATCTTTCAGTACGATGAAACGGGATCTGCGCCACAAAAAACAAAGCGCCGCCCAGGCGACGCTTTTTTTCTGCGCGATGCTGATTAGAAATCCATCAGCTCTTTTTCTTTCTCTGCCAGCGCGGCATCGACCAGCTTGATGTAAGCGTCGGTCATTTTCTGAATCTCGTCTTGTGAACGACGTTCTTCGTCTTCGCTGATCTCTTTGTCTTTCAGCAGCGCCTTGACCTTGTCGTTAGCGTCGCGACGCACGTTACGCACCGCTACGCGGCCCTGCTCGGCTTCGCCGCGTACGATCTTGATCAGATCCTTACGACGTTCTTCGGTTAGCGGAGGCAGCGGAACGCGAATGTCAGAGCCGGCGGAAGACGGGTTGAGGCCCAGATCGGAGCTCATGATCGCTTTCTCAACGGCCTGGCTCAGGCTGCGGTCGAACACGTTGATTTTCAGCGTGCGGGAGTCTTCCACGGTCACGTTGGCCAGCTGGCGCAGCGGCGTAGCGGCGCCGTAGTATTCCACCATGATGCCGTCCAGAATGCTTGGAGAAGCGCGGCCGGTGCGGATCTTGCTGATTTGGTTTTTGAATGCTTCTACGCTTTTTTCCATGCGTGAATCAGCATCTTTTCTGATTTCATTAGTCACGTTGCAAACCCTTGGAAGCTGGTTACTTGGCAGGCGATACTCAAGTATAGCCCGTAATCGTACTCGGAGAGCGCGCGGCGCCTGGCGTCACGCGCACCGAAAAAGGGGTGTGAACAGCCTTATTTGCTGATCAGCGTACCTTCGTTCTCACCCATCACCACGCGGCGCAGCGCGCCAGGCTTGTTCATGTTGAACACGCGGATCGGCAAGCCGTGATCGCGGGCCAGCGTAAACGCCGCCAGATCCATCACTTTCAGCTCGCGCTCCAGCACGTCCTGATAGGTTAATTGTTCATACAGCGTCGCATCCGGGTTTTTCACCGGATCGGCGGAGTATACGCCATCCACTTTGGTGGCTTTCAGCACCACGTCCGCTTCGATCTCGATACCGCGCAGGCAAGCGGCGGAATCGGTGGTGAAGAACGGGTTGCCGGTACCGGCGGAGAAGATCACCACGCGGTTGTTGCGCAGCAGGCTGATAGCCTCTGCCCAGCTGTAATTGTCACATACGCCGTTCAGCGGGATCGCCGACATCAGGCGGGCGTTCACATAGGCACGGTGCAGTGCATCACGCATAGCCAGGCCGTTCATCACGGTAGCCAGCATTCCCATGTGGTCGCCCACTACGCGGTTCATGCCGGCTTGCGCCAGGCCCGCGCCGCGGAACAGGTTCCCGCCGCCAATAACTACACCGACCTGAATTCCCAGTTCGACCAGCTCTTTCACTTCCTGAGCCATGCGATCCAAAACGCTGGCGTCGATACCAAAACCTTCTGCACCTTGCAGGGCTTCGCCACTCAGTTTAAGCAGAATACGCTGATATACGGGTTTTGCATTGGTTGCCATGGTGTTCTGTCCTAAGAAGCAGTATTAGTATTGGGGATTTCAGCCGATGAAACGCGCCTGAGGTGAGAATCACGCTGCAGGGCCTGCCACCGGTGTAATTCTGGCTGGATAGTATGGAACCGCCAGACGGCGGTTCCATCGACAGTCATTAAGACTGTTTGCTCATCGCGGCAACTTCAGCAGCGAAGTCGGTTTCGACTTTCTCGATGCCTTCGCCCACTTCGAAGCGAATGAAGTTGGTCACGTCAGCGTTGTGCTCTTTCAGCACCTGAGCAACGGATTTGCTCGGATCCATAACGAAAGGCTGACCGGTCAGAGAAACTTCGCCGGTGAATTTCTTCATGCGGCCTTCAACCATTTTCTCTGCGATTTCTTTCGGCTTGCCGGACTGCATGGCGATGTCCAGCTGAACCTGGTACTCTTTTTCTACCACTTCAGCAGACACGTCTTCTGGCTTCACGAACTCTGGCTTGCTTGCCGCAATGTGCATTGCGATTTGCTTAACCAGCTCTTCGTCAGCGCCTTTAGCCGCAACCAGTACGCCGATACGCGCGCCGTGCAGGTAGCTGCCCAGCACTTCGCCTTCCAGGGAAGCAACGCGACGAATGTTGATGTTTTCGCCGATTTTTGCCACCAGCGCTACGCGCTCTTCTTCGAACTGTGCTTTCAGCACGTCAACGTCAGTGATTTTGCCGGCCATAGCGGCATCCAGCACTTTGTCGGCGAACGCCTGGAAACCGGCATCTTTTGCTACGAAGTCAGTCTGGCAGTTAACTTCCAGAATGATGCCGTAGTTGCCTTCGATCTTGGTTTTGATCACGCCGTCAGCAGCCACGTTGCCTGCTTTTTTAGCGGCTTTGATCGCACCGGACTTACGCATGTTTTCGATTGCCAGTTCGATGTCGCCGTTGGATTCAACCAGCGCCTTCTTGCAATCCATCATGCCAGCGCCGGTACGCTCGCGCAGTTCTTTTACCAGGGCAGCGGTAATATCAGCCATTTATTTTTCCTCGGTTATCTCGCGTGGAGACAGTTCTCATTCAGATAAGCAAAGGGGGCCTTTACAGGCCCCCCTAACCAACATATGTCAATACCTGGTTAATAAGGGCTCAGTGACGAGCTTGCCTTATTATTCAGCTTCTACGAAGCCTTCTTCCGCCTGAACGGCCAGATCTTGAGAACGACCTTCACGCACAGCGGCAGCAACGGCAGTCAGGTACAGGTTTACTGCACGGATTGCGTCGTCGTTACCAGGGATGATGAAGTCAACGCCGTCTGGGTTGGAGTTGGTATCAACGATAGAGAATACCGGGATACCCAGGTTGTTGGCTTCTTTGATCGCGATGTGCTCGTGATCGGCATCGATAACGAACAGTGCGTCTGGCAGACCGCCCATATCTTTGATACCGCCCAGGGAGTTTTCCAGCTTGGCCAGTTCACGAGTGCGCATCAGCGCTTCTTTCTTGGTCAGCTTGTCCAGGGTGCCGTCTTGAGACTGGATTTCCAGATCTTTCAAACGCTTGATGGACTGACGAACGGTTTTCCAGTTAGTCAGCATGCCGCCCAACCAGCGGTGGTTCACGAAGAACTGGTCACAGCTGTTAGCAGCGTCTTTTACCGCTTCGCTTGCTGCGCGCTTGGTACCCACGAACAGGATCTTGCCTTTACGGGAAGAGATCTTGCTCAGTTCAGCCAGAGCGGCGTTGAACATTGGTACGGTCTGCTCCAGGTTGATGATGTGAACCTTGTTACGAGCGCCGAAGATGAAAGGCTTCATTTTCGGGTTCCAGTAACGGGTCTGGTGACCGAAGTGAACACCAGCCTTGAGCATGTCGCGCATGGAAACAGTTGCCATGATTAAACCTCTATAGATTAATTGGGGTTATGCCTCCACGTATCCCATAGCGCCGACCCTGGCGGCGACAAGTCACCTCAGGGCACCCCGGCGGATGTGCCGATACGTGTGTGTTATTTACACAAAATGAGTGCAGTTAAAGTATTTTCGGCCAATTCCTGCCAGGTCACAAGAACCAAGTCGCGGATCGCCGGCGCGCTTTATACCATAAACCCGCTGCAGACACCAACTTTTGTTGCTTTGCGCCGGGCATCGGGAAATGAAATTTGGCAGCCTCCGGCCGGGCTGATACCATAAGTCACTGCTTCTTATTGTCGACGATAACGACACCTGCGGACGAATTTCATGGCAATCTCAATTAAAACACCTGATGACATCCAAAAAATGCGCGTGGCCGGCCGCCTGGCCGCCGAAGTGCTGGAAATCATCGAGCCGCACGTCAAACCTGGCGTGACCACCGGCGAACTGGACCGTATCTGTCACGAGTACATCACCAACGAGCAGCAGGCCATTTCCGCCTGCCTCGGCTACCACGGCTTCCCGAAATCCGTGTGCATCTCGGTGAACGAAGTGGTGTGCCACGGCATCCCGAGCGATGACAAAACGCTGAAGGACGGCGACATCGTCAACATCGACGTGACCGTAATTAAAGACGGTTTCCACGGCGACACCTCGAAGATGTTCATCGTCGGCAAACCGACCATTCTGGGCGAGCGCCTGTGCCGCGTCACTCAGGAAAGCCTGTATCTGGCGCTGAAGATGGTCAAGCCGGGCATCCGCCTGCGCACCCTGGGCAAGGCTATCCAGCAATTCGTCGAGGCCGAGAAGTTCTCCGTGGTGCGCGAGTACTGCGGCCACGGCATCGGCGAAGTGTTCCACGAAGAGCCGCAGGTGCTGCACTATGATGCCGATGACGGCGGCGTGGTACTGCAGGCGGGCATGGCCTTCACCATCGAACCGATGGTCAACGCCGGTGACTACCGCATCCGCACCATGAAAGACGGCTGGACGGTAAAAACCAAAGATCGCAGCTTGTCGGCGCAGTATGAGCATACTATTGTGGTCACTGATAACGGCTGCGAGATAATGACGTTGCGCAAGGATGACACCATCCCCAACATCATTACGCACGAGATGTAAGCACCGCGGCGAACGCCGCGTGCAGAATATCACCAGGCCGGCTTTTGCCGGCCTTTTTTATGGGCTGCGCACTATGTCTGACAATCTCCTTCAACAAGCGGCCCCGGCCGTGCCGATGCCGCCCGCTTCCCCCAGCACCTACGGCAACGACGAGCTCACCTGTCCGGTGCTGAAACAGCGGCTGGAGCAGTTCCAGCTGTGGCTGGCGGCAGCGTTCGACGCCGGTGCCAGCGCCGAAAGCCTGGTGGCGGCGCGCAGCGACTTCATCGATCGCCTGCTGCGCCGGCTGTGGACCTTCTACGGCTTCGAAGATATCCCGGAAACTGCGCTGGTGGCGGTCGGCGGCTACGGCCGCGGCGAGCTGCACCCGCTGTCGGACATCGACGTGTTGGTGCTCAGCCAGCGCCGGCTGACGGAACAACAGTCGCAGCGAGTCGGCGAATTCATCACCCTGCTGTGGGATCTCAAGCTGGAAGTGGGCCACAGCGTGCGCACCCTGGAAGAATGTCTGCTGGAGGGATTGGCGGATCTGACCGTGGCCACCAACCTGATCGAATCGCGCATGATCTGCGGCGACGTCGCGCTGTTCCTGCAGATGCAAAAACATATCTTCAGCGACGGCTTCTGGCCCTCGCCGCAGTTTTTCCACGCCAAGGTCAACGAACAGCAGGAGCGCCACCAGCGCTACCACGGCACCAGCTATAACCTGGAGCCGGATATCAAAAGCAGCCCTGGCGGCCTGCGCGACATCCACACCCTGCTGTGGGTGGCGCGGCGCCACTTCGGCGCCACCTCGCTGGACGAAATGGTCGGCTTCGGTTTCCTCACCCAGGCCGAGCGCAACGAGCTGAACGAGTGCCAGAGCTTCCTGTGGCGCATCCGTTTCGCATTGCATCTGGTGCTGCCGCGTTACGACAACCGCCTGCTGTTCGATCGCCAGCTCAGCGTGGCGCAGCTGCTGCGCTATGAAGGCGAAGGCAACGAGCCGGTCGAACGCATGATGAAAGACTTCTACCGCATGACGCGGCGCGTCAGCGAGCTGAACCACATGCTGCTGCAGCTGTTCGACGAAGCCATCCTGGCGCTGGACGCCACCGAGAAGCCGCGCCCGCTGAACGACGATTTCCAGCTGCGCGGCGATCTGATCGATCTGCGCGACGAGACGCTGTTTATCCGCGAGCCGCAGGCCATCATGCGCATGTTCTACCTGATGGTGCGCAACCGCGAGATCAAGGGCATTTATTCCACCACCGTGCGCCAGCTGCGCCACGCCCGCCGCCATCTGAAACAGCCGCTGTGCACCATTCCGGAAGCGCGCGATCTGTTTATGGCCATTCTGCGCCATCCCGGCGCGGTCTCGCGCGCGCTGGTGCCGATGCACCGTCACAGCGTGCTGTGGGCCTATATGCCGCAGTGGGGCAAGATCGTCGGCCAGATGCAGTTCGACCTGTTCCACGCCTATACCGTCGATGAACACACCATCCGCGTGCTGCAAAAGCTGGAGAGCTTCGCCGATGCGCAAACCCGGCCGCGCCATCCGCTGTGCGTGGAACTATACCCGCGTCTACCGCATCCGGAACTGCTGCTGCTGGCGGCGCTGTTCCACGATATCGCCAAAGGGCGCGGCGGCGATCACTCGATCCTCGGTGCGGAAGACGTAGTGGAGTTCGCCGAACTGCACGGCCTGAACTCGCGCGAAACCCAACTGGTGGCCTGGCTGGTGCGCTGGCACCTGCTGATGTCGGTCACCGCGCAGCGCCGCGATATCCAGGATCCGACGGTGATCCAGCAGTTCAGCAGCGAAGTGCAGAGCGAAACCCGCCTGCGTTACCTGGTGTGCCTGACGGTGGCGGATATCTGCGCCACCAACGAAACCCTGTGGAACAGCTGGAAACAGAGCCTGTTGCGCGAGCTGTACTTCGCCACCGAGAAGCAGCTGCGCCGCGGCATGCAGAATAGCCCGGATCTGCGCGAACGCGTGCGCCATCACCGCCTGCAGGCGCTGGCGCTGCTGCGCATGGACAACATCGACGAAGAGGCGCTGCACCGCATCTGGAGCCGCTGCCGCGCCGACTATTTCCTGCGCCACTCGCCGAACCAGCTGGCCTGGCACGCCCGTCACCTGCTGGCCCACGACTCCACCCAGCCGCTGGTGCTGGTCAGCCGCCAGGCGACGCGCGGCGGCACCGAGATCTTTATCTGGAGCCCGGATCGCCCCTACCTGTTCGCCGCCGTCGCCGGCGAGATGGATCGCCGCAATCTGAGCGTGCACGACGCGCAGATCTTCACCAACCGCGACGGCATGGCGATGGACACCTTTATCGTGCTGGAGCCGGACGGCAGCCCGCTGGCACAGGATCGCCACACGGCGATCCGCCAGGCCTTGCTGCAGGCCATCACCCAGCGGGAGTACCAGCCGCCGCGCGTGCGCCGGCCTTCTTCCAAGCTGCGTCATTTCAGCGTGCCGACCGAGGTCACCTTCCTGCCGACCCACACCGATCGCCGCAGCTACCTGGAGCTGATCGCACTTGACCAGCCCGGCCTGCTGGCGCGGGTGGGCGAAGTGTTCGCCGACCTGGGGCTGTCGCTGCACGGCGCGCGCATTACCACCATCGGCGAGCGGGTCGAGGACTTGTTTATCCTGGGCGACGGCGAGCGACGCGCGCTCGATCAGGAAACGCGCAGAAAGTTGGAGCAACGGTTGACAGAGGCCCTCACCCCAAACGATAAAATGTGATACAAGTAACTTTTTACCGACAACATCAGGAAAGAGAACAGCATGCAGCAATTACAGAACGTTATTGAAAGCGCCTTCGAGCGCCGTGCGGACATCACCCCGGCGAACGTAGACACCGTAACGCGCGAAGCGGTAAACCAGGTGATCGGCCTGTTGGACAGCGGCGCCCTGCGCGTCGCCGAGAAGATCGACGGTCAATGGGTCACCCATCAGTGGCTGAAGAAAGCCGTGCTGCTCTCTTTCCGCATCAACGACAACAAGGTGATGGACGGCGCGGAAACCCGCTACTACGACAAGGTGCCGATGAAGTTCGCCGACTACGACGAAGCGCGCTTCCAGAAGGAAGGTTTCCGCGTCGTGCCGCCGGCCACCGTGCGCCAGGGCGCGTTCATCGCGCGTAACACCGTGCTGATGCCGTCTTACGTTAACATCGGCGCCTACGTCGACGAAGGCACCATGGTCGACACCTGGGCCACCGTCGGTTCTTGCGCGCAGATCGGCAAAAACGTTCACCTGTCCGGCGGCGTCGGCATCGGTGGCGTACTGGAGCCGCTGCAGGCCAACCCGACCATCATCGAAGACAACTGCTTCATCGGCGCGCGCTCCGAAGTGGTGGAAGGCGTGATCGTGGAAGAAGGCTCGGTGATTTCGATGGGCGTATACCTTGGCCAGAGCACCCGTATCTATGACCGCGAGACCGGCGAAATCCATTACGGCCGCGTACCGGCGGGTTCGGTGGTGGTTTCCGGTAACCTGCCGTCGAAAGACGGTTCTTACAGCCTGTACTGCGCGGTGATCGTCAAGAAAGTCGACGCCAAAACACGCGGTAAAGTCGGCATTAATGAGTTATTGCGCACTATCGACTAAATTGAAATAGCGGGTGATTCACCCGCTATTTTTTTGTCTGCGTTTCGCTGGCAGTCACAGTCGCAGATCTCGCTTTCCGCCATAATTGCAGTCGTGGAATATAACGATCACATCTAAAGAGGGCGCAGTATGTACGATAACTTGAAGAGTTTGGGCATCAATCAACCGGAAGACGTCGATCGCTATAGCCTGCGTCAAGAGGCCAACAACGACATCCTCAAGATCTATTTCCGCAAGGACAAGGGCGAGTTCTTCGCCAAGAGCGTGAAGTTCAAGTACCCGCGCCAGCGTAAAACCGTGGTGGCGGACAACGCCGGCCAGGGCTACAAGGAAATTCACGAGATCAACCCGAACCTGCGCTACGTGATCGACGAACTGGATCAGCTGTGCCAGCGCGATCAGGTAGAAGTGGATCTGAAGCGTAAAATTCTCGACGACCTGCGCCATCTCGAAGGCGTGGTGTCGCACAAGATTGCCGAGATCGAAGCCGATCTGGAAAAACTCACCCGCGGCAAATAATGCGGATCGGTTGACCCGCATCATCGCCAAGGCGCCCTTTCGCGGCGCCTTTTTACTTTACGATTGCAGCAGCGTGCCCCACTGCTCGACCCACGGGCAGGCGGCCACTTCCGGCTCCGGCTGTTCCATCGCATCGATCTCCAGCACTTCGCTCACACGGGTGGCGCCCTGCTCTTGCAGCAGCGCGTCGAACGCGCGCCCGGCGCCGCAGAAGTTGTCATAGCTGCTGTCGCCGAGGGCGATCAGCCCATAGCGCAGCTCCGGCTGGTAGCCGACCTGATCGCGAATGGCGTGGAACAGCGGCGCGATGCTGTCCGGCAGATCGCCCTGCCCGGTGGTGGAGGTGATCACCAGCGCGTAGTGCTGACGATAAAACTGCCAGGCCTCCAGCGTGCCCTCTTCGAACAGTTTGACCTCATGGCCCTGCTCGCTGAGGATGTTTTGCGCCTCTTCCGCCACCAGCAGCGAATTGCCGTAGACCGTTCCCACGAAGATACCAACCTGAGCCATGGCTCCTACTCCCTTCATTACCTTTAAAAATTGTCAGCTATCCTGACCGTTAGCCGCGCTAAACTCAACCCCGGCAAGTTCAGGGAATACCCCCGCCCAGCCGAACTGCGCCATCACCCCTTGCCAGTCTTCGTCCCAGCGCGCCGTCACCTGCAGCGGTTCGCCGGTCACCGGGTGCGTCAGCTGCAGATGGCTGGCGTGCAGCATCAGGCGCGGGCAGCCGAAATGCTGCGCCATACCGCGGTTCTGCCGCAGATCGCCGTGCTTGCTGTCGCCGATGATCGGATGGCGAAGATGCGCCATGTGGCGCCGCAGCTGGTGCTTGCGGCCGGTTTCCGGCTGCAGCTCCACCAGGCTGTAGCGCGCGCTGTCGTAGCGGCCGACGGCCACCGGCATCTCTACCTGCGCCAGCGGCCGGTAGTGCGTCACCGCCGGCTGCGGTCCCTTATCGGCATCGGCATGTTTATCGGCGATTTTGTCCAGCTCCGCCGTCAGCGGGTAGTCGAGGGTCGCCCCCTCCTGCACGTAGCCGCGCACCACCGCATGGTAGGTTTTCTGCACCTGATGCTGCTCGAACTGCTGCGACAGCAGGCGCGCCACCTCGCTGGAGAGCGCCATCAGCAGCACGCCGGAAGTCGGGCGATCGAGACGGTGCACGGTAAAGACGTGCTGCCCGAGCTGATCGCGCACCGTCTGCATCATAAAGCGAGTTTCATGACGGTCCAGCCAACTGCGGTGGACCAACCAGCCCGACGGCTTGTTCACCGCCACCAGGTGTTCATCCTGATACAAAATCTCAATCACATCGCTTTCCCAGGTAAATAGCCGTTTCGGGCGCGAGTATAACAGGCGTGCGGCTCAGCGCTAGTTCACCCATTCGATGGTCACCAGGCGCGTATCGGCGCGGCCGCGATCGTCCACCGCCCGAATGCGGTAGCGCCCGTTGTTGATCGGCCGCCAGTCGATCGGCTTTTTGCTGGCGCTGCTGCCGAGATAGATATCGTCGACGAACCAGTACACCGTCTTGCTGTCGGCGTCCGTCACCGCGTTGAAGGCGATTTTATCCCGCCCCTGCTGCGACTGGCGCAGGGTATAGGTGGTATTTTTCAGCGGCGAAGTGATGCGCGGCGCGTTGCCGCCGACGGCGATGCCGTTGTCCTTGCAGCGGTTGACCGGCGGCGCCCGCTTCGGCAGCCCGGCCTGGGCGAATACGTTGGCCAGATCGGAAGGCCAGAACTCAAAGATTTCGGTGCGGGTCTGCGCCGCGTCATACGGCGGGCAGACGACCTCGCCGCTGTGAATATCCAGCACTACCGGCCGGTAAACGCTGTCGACCTTGATCGGCGACTTGCCGGGAATAAACCAGGTCTTGCCCTTCTGCTGGCACCATGGCGTGGGCAGATCGCCGCTGGCGAGACAGATCTCCACCCGCCGCAACCGTTGGGGAAACGGGTGCTTCGGTTCCCGCAGGCCAGGATAGCTGGCGTTGACGCTGTCGATGACATTGAAGAACAGCGGCGCTGCCGCCTCGGCGCCGACCAACGCATTGTTGCCGCGCCCGTCGAAGTTGCCTTCCCACACCACCAGCACGTAAGGGCCGAAAATCCCGACGCTCCAGGCGTCGCGAAAGCCCCAGGAGGTGCCGGTCTTCCAGTACACCGGCAGTGAAGAAGAACGTTGCGCCAGCGTATCGCCCGGCCGGCGATGCTGGCGCAGCATATCCAGCGTAATGAAACTGGCCTCCTCACTCAGCAGCCGAACCGGCGTCGCTTCGGCCTCGTTCAGCTGCATACGAAGCGGCCGCAGCTCGCCGCGATTCGCCAACAGCGCATACAGCTTCGCCAACTCCTGCGCCGTCACCTCGCCGCCGCCCAGCACCAGCGACAGCCCGTAGTGGCTCTCACTGGCCATATTGGCCACGCCGGTCAAACGCAAAAACTGATAAAAAGTCGGCTGGCGCAGCTGCGAGGCGACATACACTGCCGGGATGTTACGGCTGAAATTCAGCGCATCGGTGGCGGTCACCGGGCCGAGAAAGCGCCGGTCGAAGTTTTCCGGCGCATAGGCGCCGAACGACGAAGGCACGTCTTTCAGGATGGTCATCGGATGCAGCACGCCCTGCTCCATGCCCAGCGCGTAGATAAACGGTTTGAGCGTCGAACCCGGCGAGCGCTTGGCGTTGGTGCCGTTCACCTGCCCCTGGATCGGCCGATTGTAATAGTCCGCCGATCCCACCAGCGCGCGCACCCCCATATCGCGGCTGTCCACCAGCATCACCGCGGCGTTTTGGATGCCGCGGCTGCGGTTGCGGGCGATAAACGCGTTGACCTGCCGCTCGACCAGCCGCTGCAACCCGGCGTCCAGCGTGGTGTCGACGCGCGTATCGCGCTGTACCAGTTGCTGCGTCTGCAGCCGTAGCTGCTCGATAAAATGCGGCGCGATATAGGGCACTTGCTCAGGCTGCCGCAGCGCCAGCGGCAGGCGAAACAGCGTTTGCTGGCTGGCGTCGGTGGGGTAAACCCGCTGCCAGCGCTGGAACAGACGATTGCGCGCCTGCGTCAACGCAGCGCCGAGCACGCCGGTTTTCGGCTCCAGACGGTAGCTGGGCGACTGCGGCAACACCGCCAGCGTCAGCGCCTCCGGCAGGGTCAAATCCTTCGGCGACTTGGCGAAATAGATCAGGCTGGCGGCGCCGATGCTTTCGATGTTGCGGCCGTAAGGGGCATAATTCAGGTAGGCTTCCAGGATATCGCGCTTGGAGTAGCTGAGCTCCAGCTGCACCGCGCGCAGCACCTGCAGCAGCTTGCCGCCCGGCGTGCGGGTGTTGAGATGCCAGCGCATGCGCGCCAGCTGCATGCTGATGGTCGATCCGCCCTGCATTTTGCCGCCGGCGACATAGCTGCGCCAGAAGCCACGCATCAGGCTGACGGGGTTAAAGCCGGGGTTGTAGTAGAACCAGCGGTCTTCGTGCAGCAGCAGCCCGCGCACCGCCAGCGGCGACACCTGCTCCAGTGGGGTCCACAGCCGGTAGCGGTCGTCGTTGGCCAACGTGATGCGCAGCAGCGCGCCGTGCCTGTCGTAATAGACGGAAGACTGCGGCAGCCCCTGCCACAGGGGCGGGTGCGGCCACAGCCGAATCGCGGTCAACAGCAGCGCCAGTAAAAACACCGCCATCAAGCCGTTTTGCAGCGCACGCCCGGTCAGGATCCTCATAGGCTCTCACCGCCCCGGCGCCAGACGCTGGCCTGGCGCCGGATCCGGCCTAGTCGTTGCCCGCCGGCACCACCACCAGCTTGCCGCCGCCGGCCGACATCGCCTGTACTTCACGGTCGTACATGGCTTCGCCGTAGGCCGGTGGAACAATAAAGCTGCCGGTATTGGTGGCCTTGATCTGATAGACGAACTCCTGCACCTCGGTGCCGGCGCTGCCGTAGATAATCACCCGATCTTCACGGATATCGCTGTAATCCGGCGCCCAGGTGGAGCCGGTAGCGGCCAGCGGCGACTGCCAACCGCCGCGGTCTTCGCTCTCCTCGCCGGCGTCGGCCGGTTCCGGCGGCGTCTGCTGCACCACTTCGAACCCACCCGGCAGCAGATCGACGATCGCCAGGTTGCTCTGCCCCTCTTTCGAGTTGGCGCGCACCTTCAGATGGACGTTGATCTTCTGCCCCAACGTCACCTGCGTCACCGGTTTGCCCTGTTCGTCGGTGTAATCGCGAACGATCTCAATCCCGCGCGACAGCGCTTTTTGCGGCGCATTCAGGTCGTAACCGGCCTGCGTCACCACATACCAGGCCGGCGCATTGCCGCCGTTGGTGAAGCGCACAGCAGTAGCATCGGCGTTGAACTGCCCCTGCACGAACAACCCCTGCAGCTCACTGATGCGCTGCGGCTCACCGCCGGCTTTGCCTACCTGCACGATGCCCAAGGCATCCGCATTGGCGGATTGCGCCGCCACCTGGGCCGAATAGCTTTCCAGCGCCAGGATGCTCATCGCGGAAGAGTAGGTGGTGTAGCGCTCTTCTTTCAGCGCCTTGACCATATTCTCCAGCACCTGCGGCGGGATCGACGCCACCTTCTCCGGGAAGTGACGGGTAATCAGATACAGCCGCGTCGCATCCTGCACCAGCGGATCGAAATAATTCTGCGTCCACCAGGCGCTGTCATACGCCTTGCTCAGCTGCTGCCAGCTCGGTTGCAGCAACGCGGCGGCTTCGTCGTCCATCTTCAACAAGCGGTAAGAAGAAGCCAGATACAGCGCACTCAGATCGGTTTTCCACCCTTCGCCATAGCGTTTTTGCAGCGTATCCTGCACCGCCGCCAGCGAGTTGGTGGTCACTTCGCCCTGCAGCGTCAGCAGGTAAACCGCCCAGCTGCGCAGGCGCAGCAGATACAGATCGTCGAATCCGCTGGCCGCCAGCTCGCGCAATGCGCCGTTGGCCTCGTCCAGCATGCCTTCCGGCAGGGCGTAGCCCGCCGCTTTGGCTTCGAGCAGATACTGCACCACATAAGGCGTGACGAAAGGATCGGCATCCGGCGACGAACGCCAGGCGCCGATCGCCCCGCTGTCGTTCTGGCGCGCGCGCAGCACGCCAAGCAGGTTGCGCAGCTGCTTGCTGACTTCCGCCTGGCTCAGGCTGCTTTTCATCTCTGGGTGGCGGCTCTGCAGCATCAGCGGAATGGAGCGGCTAACGATCTGCTCGGAACAGTAATACGGGTAATCCGCCAGGTATTGCGCCAGCCCGCTGGTCAGCACCAGCGGCGAATTCGACACCGCCGCCCGGCGCTGCGCGAAAGCGTCGAACATCTGGCGCAGGCCATCGACGTTCTGGCTGCTGCCGCTCATGCGCCCCATCACCGACTGGGTGCGGTACGGCGCCGCCGGCCGCACCGAGGTGCTGACGGTGCGGCGGCTGGCCTGGTCGCCGTAACGGGCGTCGAACACCAGCGGTGCATCGCCCAGCGCGGATTTGGCGCGCAGACGGAAAGTGATCACACCCTCGCGTTTTTCCGCCAGCGTCAGGCTTTGCGTCGCGTTGCCCACCACCTCCAACTGCGGCGGCGGCGTCAACAGAACGTTGATGGCCACCGACTGGCCGTTCAACCCTTCGAGGTTGTTGCTGACGCCCACGCTGACGTCGAACTCGTCGCCCGGCGCCACCATCGCCGGCACGTTCGGCGTCATGATGAAGTTGTCGCGCACCGTGGCGGCGGTTTGCGCCTTGCCGATTTTCTCCGGCGTCACCGAAATCGCCATCACGCGGATCTTGCCGTTAAAGTAGTCCGGCACCGGGTAGACGAACTGCTTCTCGCCGCTGACCTCGGTAATGCCGGACCAATAGGCCACCGGCTTGTCGCGTTTGCGCTTGAACGGGTTGAGGTTGAGATCCAGCCCTTCGCCCGCGTCGCCGCCCGGCGCCGCGGTCAGCGCCATCAGCTTGCTGAACTCCGGCAGGATCAGGTCGAGGATCTGCGAGCTGCTCACGTTCAGTTCACGCTTACTGAAGAAGAACTCCAGCGGATCCTTCAGGCGGTAGCGCGCCACCTGCAGAATGCCCTCATCGACGGCAAACAGCGCCACCTGCTGCGGCACGTCGGTCTTGACCGTCATCGTCAGGTTTTCACCCGGCTTGATGACCTCCGGCGCCGTCACCTCGAGGCTGTTTTGCCGCGCCTGGGTACTGATCTTGAACGGCATCACGCCATAGCTCAGCGGGCTCATGAAGATTTCACTGGAGTTGATGTCGCGCACGAACTGCACGTTGATGTAGCCGTTGCCCTCCATGCCGGCCGGCACGCGGATCTTCTGCACCGAGCTGGTGGTATCGGTGTGGAACCACTGCCAGGCGTAAACCTTGTCCTTCTCGATGGTGATCAAGCCGCTACCGGTATAAGGCGCGTTGATCGCCACCTCGATCTCCTCGCCCGGCTGATATTCCGCCTGGTTCAGTTTCAGCTTCAGTTCGGCGTTGCGATCCAGCGAACGGCTCAGGTTGGCGTTGCCGGCCACGCTGTAGGCGACGCGGTTGAGCGTTTTGCCCTGCGCATCTTCAATCACCAGCACGAAGTCGCCCGGCTTATCGGTCGCCAGCCGCAGATCCGCGCCCTGCTCGCTCAGCGCCAGCGGCTGTTCCGACAGCTGCACTTCCTTCATCTTCGACTGGTATTTGTAAACGCCCGAATCCTGTTTGGTCAGCACCGAGATGTATTTCTGCTCGATCAACACCTGCTTCAGGTTCGGCATGGCGATCTGCTGCAGATTCGGATCGATGGCGATCACGTTCAGATGCCGCTCCGCGTCGCGGTTGATGTAGCCCAGATCGCCGTCCGCCTTCACCCCAATCAGGTAATCGTAAGGCGAAACCAGCGTGCGGGCGGTAGCCGCCACCGAGCGCCCGCCGCCGGCGACGAACGCCTCCGACAGCAGCTGCAGCTGATAGGTGGCGTCGGCGTAGGATTTCAGATCGAGCGGGATTTCGGCCGCGCCGTGCTCATCGGTGGTGCGATCTTCCAGCTCGGTTTCGAACCCGTCGCTGTTTTGCCGGTTTTCATAGAACGCATAATCTGGGAAGCGATCGAAGCTCGGATACATCGGCCGCAGCGTCAGCCTGGTGGTCACGCGGCGATCCTGCGCCGGGGTACCGAACAGGTTCTGCACATCGATGCTGGCCTTCAGCTCGGACGGTTTGACCCAGCCTTGCTGGCGATTCGGCGTCAGCGCCAGCTTCACTTTCAGCTGATCCGGCTCGAACTCCTTCACATTGACCGCGGTATGGCCGAGCAGCGTGGAGGTATCGTTGTTTTTGCCGATCAGATACAGATAGACGTTCCACTCGCCGGTGGGCGAGTTTTCATCGGTGGTATAGCTCAGCTCGTTGAAACCGCTGGCGCTCAGCGTCAGCGGCACGGTGGTCATCAGCTTGTCGCGCGGATCGCGGACTTCGGCGCGCACCGGCACGCCGGCCAGGCCAACGCGCCAGTCGGCGGCGCGGGTGATCAGGCCAATATTGAAAGTATCCCCCGGTCGATAAACGCCGCGATCGGAGAACAGGTAGCTGCCGAGCGTACGCGGATCGGTCGGCGTTTGCTCCCCGGCGACGTCGAAGCGCGAGAAGTCCAGCCCGCGATCGTTATAGCTGCCGGTCGGCAGGAAGGAAACATCCCCTTCTTTTTCCACCAGGAACATCACCGGCTGGCGCTCGTTGGTGTACACGTCGAGCGCCGGGAAACGCACGTGGCCGTCTGCCCCGGTGGTTTGGCTGAGCAGCGTCACGCCGTTTTTGGCCACTACCGACACGTTGGCGCCGCTGACCGGCGCGCCGCTTTGAATCGACTGCACGAAGACGTCGCGCGTCTTATCCTGCGAGCTCTTGGCGACGATGCCCAGATCGGTCACCACCACAAAGCGCGAATCGCCAACGTCGGGCTGATCATCTCCGGTGCTCTCGTCCGGTTCCTGTTCTGGCTCGGCACCCGCCTCTTCCGCCGCCGGTTTCCGGTTCGGCTGCCATTCAGACAGCGTCAGCAGGAACACCCCGCGATGGGAACTGGCGTTGGTGGAGAGATAACGGGAGAGGTCGATGCCCTGATAGTTCACTTCCCCCGGCCGCTCGTTATTGAGCGCCGTCTGGTATTTGAAATGCTCGGTGAAATACTCATCGTTGAGCCGGTTGAATTCCGTGGACGAATATTCCCGGCTTTTGAAGGAGACGATGTGCTGCAGCTGGCTCGGGATCACCCGCTTGATGTCCAGCCGCAGGCCCGCCACGTTGCGCGCCGCCACGCTGATCTGTTTGTCGCCGTTGACCGACAGCAGCGAGCCTGCGGACATGAACTGCAGCGATTTCGGGAACTCCGGCACTTCGACCACCCGATAAACCTTCTTCGGCATTTTGTAACCGCCGACGGAGACCAGTTGGTTGTCTATCTCGATCAGCACGAAGCGGTGCGCCGGAGCTTCAAAGCGGAAGCTGAACTGCGGCTGGTAGGCCTCTTCCGCCTCGTTAAGCGTCAATGGCAATGCCGTCGCCTGCGCCAGCACGTTTTTACCGACGCTGTCGACCGTCCATTGATAGAAATCTTCGGCATCGTTGGCGGCCTCGGCATCGTTCGGATCGTGCTGCGGCAGCAGCCAGGCTTTGGTGGCCCGCGCCAGCTCTTTATCCTTCACCGCATCGCTGAAACCGACCACCAGCGCACGCTGCCCTTGGCCGCCGTCGGTATCCACGACCTGGGCACTGGCGTCGCTCAGCGCTAGACTGTACAGCGTCGGGACTTTGACCCAGTTGCTTTTCGCCTCTTCGACCGCATTGCCGGCCGCCGTCGATTTGACGCCCTTGCCGACGGTCAGATGCACAGCGCCGCCCTGATCCAGCGCCTGCAGCGGCTCGGAATGCACCCAGGCGTTCAGTTTTTTCTCGTCATAGACCAGAGAGAAGTTCAACTTTTTCTCGGAGGAAGTGCTGCCTTCTTTCAACCCCAGCGAAATCTGTTTTTCAAAGCTGGCGACGTCGACCGGCGCGTTGAACTTCAGATTGAAAATCGCACTGCGTTTCTGCGCATCTTGCGGATCGCGGTAATACTCAGCCTGCCCCAGGCGGTAATCGAACGCGGGCACGGTGAAGGCATAGCGGGTTTTGGCCAGTTTGATCTGCGGTGCCAGCAGGGTGGCGGGCTCAAGGGTCACGTCATACTTCGCGCCCATCGGCAGCGGCTTTTTCGGCGTGAACAGCAGCGTCGACTCGTTGCTCCATGCCCACTGCCCTTCCGCCGTCGGCTTCAGAGTGATGCCGGCGCTCACGGTTTTACCCACTGCGGCGATCGGCGCGACCGACCCGCTGAAGGTCAGGCTCACCGTTTGCGGCACCTGCCGGGCGGCGGCGTAATCTATTGGCTCGGGGTTGGCAAGCGATGCGCTGACCTCCTGAACCACCATCGGTGCAGGCTCGATAGGCTGAGGCCGGTTTTGCCACCAGTGCCAGCCGTAAAATGCGCCGCCTGCGGCGCCAGCCAACAGCAACAGGCCTAAACCGATCGCTTTCGGGTGTTTATCCACGCCGCTTTCGAGCCGCAAGAAACCGCGCGGCAGCGCAGCCCACCAGGCCGGCGCACGCCAGCTGAGGTTGCCGACCAGCGGTCTCAGCAACCGCCCCAACAGCGACAACACCCCACCCAGCAGGCGACAAACGCCCTTAACCAGGGTAAAAGGCAAACGCAGGATAAACCTTAATAAATCCATTATTGCAGCACCTCATCATCCTAATGCAGCCCCCGGTCAACCGCCGCGGTTCAACCGAGCCGAAAGACGCCGTCGGCTCCCCTGCCCGGCATCCGCGCGAGTACTCTACACTGCCGGGCGGCAAAAATCTGCGCGCCGCCGGCGAATTACGGCTCTTTATTCAACATCAAATCCAGCTGTTGCAGCAGCACCAGCAGCGGCAGGCTGCTCGGTTCACGATCTTTCAACGCCTCTTCGAAATAAGGCGTGATGGCGAAGCGCGTCGGCAGCGGCGCTTCGGCATCCAGCAACGCATACATGCGCGGCAAGAACACCCACTGCAGCCAGGCTTCGGCCGACATGCTATCGATGCAGAACGGCTCGGTGCTGGAGAAAGCCTCATGATCAGGCGGCGCGGCCTGCCACAGCGCCAGATCGCGCATGGATTGTTCAATCGCCTGCAAACTGCGGCGCACCTGGTTATGTATACTCATCTGCATTCCCGATCTCTTGTCATCATGGTATTCAGCGCGCTGGCTGAAAGGCGGCAAAGCATAGCATTTTTATAGCCCAAATTCGGCGCGCCTGAGACAGCTCACCGTTTTTATCTGGTGGCGTTCGCCGCCGCGCGGCACAATAGGCCCACCGAATTCACCACACAGATAAAGATTCATGTCCGTAATAACAGAGAAAAAAAACCACGCGACGCCCGGTAAGGCCATGCTGGCTTCGGTCACCGGTTATGCCATGGACGGGTTTGACCTGCTGATCCTCGGCTTTATGCTGCCGGCCATCAGCATCGAATTGGGATTAACCTCATCGGCCGCCGGTTCACTGGTCACCTGGACGCTGATCGGCGCGGTGCTGGGCGGCGTGATTTTCGGCCACCTCAGCGATCGTTTCGGCCGTATCCGGGTGCTCACGATCACCATCCTGATGTTTTCCCTGTTCACCGGCCTGTGTGCCGTGGCGCAAGGGTATTGGGATCTGCTGGCCTATCGCACCCTGGCGGGCATCGGGCTGGGCGGCGAATTCGGCATCGGCATGGCGCTGATCGCCGAAGCCTGGCCGGCGGAGAAGCGCAACCGAGCTTCGGCTTACGTCGGCATGGGCTGGCAATTGGGCGTGCTGGCGGCCGCCTTCCTGACGCCGCTGCTGCTGGAGCATATCGGCTGGCGCGGCATGTTTTTGGTCGGCCTGCTGCCGGCGCTGGCGTCATTCCTGATCCGCCGTACCCTGGGCGAGCCGGAAGCATTCGTGCGGCAGAAAGATGCCGGGCAACCGCTCTCCTTCCTGCAGCGTTTGCGCCTGCTGTTTAAGGATCGCGCCACCAGCAGGGCCAGCATCGGCATCTTCATTCTCTGTTCGGTGCAGAACTTCGGTTACTACGGCCTGATGATCTGGATGCCGACTTACCTGGCGAAAAACTTTGGCTTCTCGCTCACCAAGTCCGGCCTGTGGACGGCGGTGACGGTGGTCGGCATGACGTTCGGCATCTGGCTGTTTGGCATGCTGGCCGACCGCTTCGCCCGCTGGAAGATCTTCGTGCTTTATCAGATCGGTGCCGTGGTGATGGTGATCGGTTACGCCCAGTTGAGCGACCCGACGCTGATGCTGTTCGCCGGCGCCGTGATGGGCATGTTCGTCAACGGCATGATCGGCGGCTACGGCGCGTTGATTTCCGATACCTATCCGGTGCAGGCGCGCGCCACCGCGCAGAACATCCTGTTCAATCTGGGGCGCGGCGTCGGCGGCCTGGGGCCATTGGTGATCGGTGCGCTGGTGACGCAGGTGTCGTTTACCGCGGCCATCAGCCTGCTGGCGGCAATTTACCTGCTGGATATCTACGCCACGCTGTTCCTGCTGCCGAAAAAACAGGGCGCAGGCGATACGCTGGGCGCGATTGGTTAACGCTGAAGAGGGATTAAGGCGGGGCGCACGCGCAGCGGGATAAAACAAAAAGTTGGGGGCACTGCGTTAACAGTGCCCCCGGTTCGTTTTATAGCTATCCCGCTACACAGCGTGCTCCCTGCTCAATCCTTGAAAACTTTTCCTGCGGCCATCCTGACCAAGTGGTCCTTGCATCATCCTGCAGCATCGTCCTGACGCGGTTCCTCAGCCTTCCTGACCCGCCGACAGTCCTGTGCCGGCTCTCAATCTCCGTCCTGGAGGTGTCCCTGGTTTCTATCCTGAAACATCCTGGGCATCTCCTGACGCCATCCTTCGCTCTTGCCTGAGCGCATCCCTTTCTTCTTCCTGAAGCTGCATCATCCTGATGCTTTCCTGCTCCGCCGGTTCCGTTCCGGTAACGATAAGATCGCTTAAATTCCCCGGAATCACAAGGGTTTGGGAGGTGTCTCACACTAAATTAAGACTAAGAGTTATCCTAAAGAAATTCTAACCAATTGATCTGGATAACAATAATCTCATAGCCTGGAGAAAGGCGGGAAAAATTAAGAGCGATCTCTCACAGGCCGTGTGAGAGATCTCTCACACGGGCGACGGCGAATCCGTCGCGATTCAGTCCAACACCGGGCGCAGCGCATCGAGGAAATTCCCCAGCGTCGCCGCCAGCAGGGTGCGCTTATCGCTGCCGAATTGTTCCAGCACCACGTTGCCGCTGACGTTGCACAACGACACCATCGTCATCTCGGATTCGGTGGTCGCCAGGAACAGCGTTGGCGACAGCTTGAGACGTTTTTGCGTCACCAGATGGCCGATCAGGTTCTCCTGCAGGCGGATAAAATCCTCTTCGCTCCAGACCTGCAGCAGGCTCAGGCGATGCTCGCCGAACTGCGCGCTCATGTCACCGGCGTATTGCTGCGTGTAGAAGCGGTGCGCATCCGGCTGCAAACGCAGCTCCAGCGCGGTTTCTACCTTTTCCAGCGTCGCCGCCGGTTCGAAAGGCCGCGGCAACCACAGCACTTCGTCCTCGCGGTTCTCCACGATGCAGGGCGACGGCACGCCGTACAGCGCCTGGCTGGCCGGCGCGTGGCCGCGCTCTTGCTGCCACAACTCGACATAACGTTGAGTGAATTCACGCAGAGCGTGCGATACATCATGGTCCATATTCTTTCTCGCATACGTTAAACTGACAGCCATTGTACCTATCTCTGACCGAGGTGACAGCAGATGTCCTCATATCAAGACCACCAGGCCCTGTCGGGGCTGACGCTGGGCAAACCCACCGCCTACCGCGATCGCTACGACGCCGCGCTGCTGCAGGCGGTGCCGCGCAGCATGAACCGCGAGCCGCTGGGCCTGTATCCCGATAACCTGCCCTTCCACGGTGCGGACATCTGGACGCTGTACGAACTCTCCTGGCTGAACGCCAACGGCTTGCCGCAGGTGGCGGTCGGTGAAATCAGCCTCAACGCCGACAGCCTGAACCTGATCGAATCGAAAAGCTTCAAGCTGTACCTCAACAGCTTCAACCAAACCCCGTTCGCCGATTGGGAAACGGTGCGCAGCACCCTGCAGCGCGATCTGTCCGCCTGCGCCCAGGGCGAAGTCAGCGTCACCCTGTTCAGCGTCGAGCAGTTGGAAGGCACGCCGATCGCCCGCCTGGCCGGCGACTGCATCGACCAGCAGGATATCCGCATCGACAATTATGAGTTCAACGCCGACTACCTGCTGAACGCCGCCGGAGAAGAGGTGGTGGAAGAGCGCTTGGTCAGCCACCTGCTGAAGTCCAATTGCCTGATCACCCATCAACCGGACTGGGGCTCGGTGCAGATAAGCTACCGCGGCGGCAAGATCGATCGCGAAGCGCTGCTGCGCTATCTGGTCTCCTTCCGCCACCACAACGAATTCCACGAGCAGTGCGTCGAGCGCATCTTCAACGATCTGATGCGCTATTGCCGGCCGCAAAGCCTGACGGTCTACGCTCGCTATACCCGCCGCGGCGGGCTGGATATCAACCCGTGGCGCAGCAACGTCGCGTTCGCTCCCGAGCACGGCCGCCTGGCGCGCCAATAAGTGCGAAACATTGCTCAACAACTGAGCTAACGAGCGGTTTGTGTTGGTAAAAGCACAGGGACGGCGGTAAGGTTAAAACGAGGCTGCGGCCGGGCAGAGCGCCCGCTTCGCCGCAGCACGCCAACCATAACGAGATGCTGTTTTGCTGCGTATGGATTACTACCGCCCCGCACCGGGTGCAAAGGAGTTACCTTGATTACACACATCAGCCCGCTTGGCTCTATGGATTTATTGTCGCAGCTGGAAGTAGACATGCTGAAGCGCACCGCCAGCAGCGACCTGTACCGCCTGTTCCGCAACTGTTCGCTGGCCGTGTTGAACTCCGGCAGCCAAACCGACAACAGCAAGCAGCTGCTGTCGCGCTATGAAACCTTCGATATCAACGTGCTGCGCCGCGAGCGCGGGGTGAAGCTGGAGCTGGTCAACCCGCCGGAAGAGGCGTTCGTCGACGGCCGCATCATCCGCTCGCTGCAGGCCAACCTGTTCGCCGTGCTGCGCGACATCCTGTTCGTGCATGGCCAAATCGCCAGCGCCGGCCGCTTCCAGCACCTGAACCTGGAAAACTCGGCCCACATCACCAACCTGGTGTTCTCGATCCTGCGCAATGCACGCACGCTGCATCTGGATGAAGATCCCAATATGGTGGTGTGCTGGGGCGGCCACTCGATCAACGAAAACGAATACCTGTACGCGCGCAAGGTCGGCAGCCAGCTGGGCCTGCGCGAGCTGAACATCTGCACCGGCTGCGGGCCGGGCGCCATGGAAGCGCCGATGAAAGGCGCCGCGGTCGGTCACGCGCAGCAGCGTTACCGCAACAGCCGCTTCATCGGCATGACCGAGCCGTCGATCATCGCCGCCGAGCCGCCTAACCCGCTGGTCAACGAGCTGGTGATCATGCCGGACATCGAAAAACGCCTGGAAGCCTTCGTGCGTATCGCACACGGCATCATCATCTTCCCGGGCGGCGTCGGCACCGCCGAAGAGCTGCTGTACCTGCTGGGTATCCTGATGAACCCGGAGAACAGCGAACAGGTGCTGCCGCTGATCCTGACCGGGCCGAAAGAGAGCGCTGACTACTTCCGCGTGCTGGACGAGTTCATTATGAACACACTGGGCGACGAAGCGCGCCGCCATTACACCATCATCATCGACGATCCGGCGGAAGTGGCGCGGCAGATGAAGCAAGCCATGCCGCTGGTGAAGGAAAACCGCCGCAACACCGGCGACGCCTACAGCTTCAACTGGTCGATCCGCATCGCGCCGGATCTGCAGCTGCCGTTCGAGCCGACCCATGAGAACATGGCGAACCTCAATCTGTATCCGAACCAGCCGCCGGAGCAATTGGCCGCCGCGCTGCGCCGCGCGTTCTCCGGCATCGTGGCCGGCAACGTGAAGGAAAATGGCATCCATGCCATCGAGCAGTTCGGCCCGTACAAGCTGCACGGTGAACCGCAGATGATGAAGCAGATGGACAGCCTGCTGCAGGGCTTTGTCGCCCAGCACCGCATGAAGCTGCCGGGCAGCGCCTATGTGCCCTGCTACGAAATCGTAGCCTGACCCTCAATCCCGGGCGGCGTAACAGCCGCCCTGTTTTTTCTGACCTTACCGCCCATGATGATACACCTACTGATTGTCGACGCCCTGAACCTCATCCGCCGCATTCACGCCGTGCAGGGCTCCCCTTGCGTCAACGCCTGCCGCCACGCGCTGCAGCAGCTGATCCAACACAGCCGCCCGACCCACGCGGTGGCGGTCTTCGACGAGGACGATCGCCGCGACAGCTGGCGCCACCAAATTCTGCCGGACTACAAGGCCGGGCGCTCGCCGATGCCGGAAAACCTGCAGCAGGAGATGCCGCAGCTGCGCGAGGCCTTCGCCGAACTGGGCGTCGCCAGCTGGCATTCTCCCGGCAACGAGGCGGACGATCTGGCTGCCACGCTGGCGGCGAAGGTCGCCGGCGGCGGCCACCAGGTGACCATCGTCTCCACCGACAAAGGCTACTGCCAGCTGCTGGCGCCGAACGTGCAGATCCGCGATTACTTCCAGAAACGCTGGCTGGACATGCCCTTCGTGCAGCAAGAATTCGGCGTACAGCCGCAGCAGCTGCCGGACTATTGGGGGCTGGCGGGGATCGGCAGCAGCAAGATCCCCGGCGTGGCCGGCATCGGGCCGAAAACCGCCGTGCTGCTGTTGCAGCAGTCGGGCAGCCTGGATGGGCTCTATCAGCACCTGGAGCAGGTGCCGGAGAAATGGCGCGGCAAGCTGGAGCAACACCGCGAGCTGGCCTACATCAGCAAACAGGTCGCCACGCTGCGCACCGATCTGTCGCTGGACGGTAACCTGCAGCAGCTGCGCCTGCCGATACAATAAGGGCGCTGCAAGCAGCGCCCTTCATCAGGCTTAACGCGATTAATCGCGCTCGTCGCGCCGGCCCGGCACCGCCGACCACATGCGGCGCACGTGTACGGTGATCTCTTCGCGGTCGTGATACAGCTGCTTGGCGTGCACTTCGACGCTGATGCCGGCGGCGCCCAACGCTTCGCGGATGCTCGTCAGGTTTTGCGACACTTCCTCATAGCGCTTTTTCATCGGCAGCTTGAGGTTAAAGATCGCTTCGCGGCACCAGCCTTTCACCAGCCACTGAATCATCAGGCTGGTCACCTTCGCCGGCTTCTCCACCATGTCGCACACCAGCCAGTAGATCTTGCTGCTGTTCGGCTCGAACTTGAAGCCGTCGGCGCGGTGGTGCGTCACCTGGCCGGTTTCCATCAGGCTCGGCGCCATGGGGCCGTTATCCACCGAATGCACCATCATGCTGCGTTTCACCAGCTGATAGGTCCAGCCGCCCGGGCAGGCGCCCAGATCAACCGCGTGCATGCCGCTGGCCAGGCGTTCGTCCCACTCGTCGGCGGGGATAAACACGTGGAACGCTTCTTCCAGCTTCAGCGTCGACCGGCTCGGCGCATCGGCCGGGAAGCGCAGACGCGGAATGCCCATGTAGAACGGCGAGTTGTTGTTGCTGTAGGAGTAACCGACGTAGCAGCAGCCCGGCGCGATGAAGAACACGTGCACCACCGGGCGAGTCGGGTTCTCGCGCGCCATCAGCACCTTCTGCTCGCGCATCGCGCCGCGCAGCGGCACCGTCAGCTTGCGGCAGAACTTCATCAGCTCTTTGCTTTCGTTGGTGTCCGGCACTTCCACCCGCAGCTCGCCGCCGCGGTCAACCACGCCGATCAGCATGCCGACGATCGGCGATACCCGATCTTCCGGCGGCAGATCGCGCAGCAGCTCACCCACCACGATCATCTGGCGGGCGAAAATCAGTTCGCGGAACGGAATTTCCCGCGCCAGGCGGTCGGCATCGTCCGGCTGATAGCATTCGAACAGCACGTAACCGCTGTGCTCTTTTACCCGCGCAAAGCCGTAAATCTCCAGCTGGGCGGCTTTGTCGGTGATCTCCGCCGCACACTCTTTTTCAAAGCCGGGACGGCAGTACAACGCAATCTTATTCATGGCGCTCGGCCTTTTTCCTCAGACGCAAAGCGCCAATCAACATCAATATCCAGCCGATCAGGAAGCACACGCCGCCAACCGGCGTGATATAAACCCAGACCTTCAGGTGCGACAGCGCCAGGCAATAGAGGCTGCCGCTGAACAACACGGTGCCGAACGCCAACAGCGCTCCGCTCCAGTAAAACCACAGGCTCACGCGGCGCTGCATCGCGACCGCCAGCGCCAGGATGGCCAGGGTGTGGAATCCCTGATATTCCAGCCCGGTGCGGATCCAGGCCATTTCGTTGGCGCCGAGCGTACCGCTTAGCACATGCGCGCCGAATGCGCCCAACGCGACAAACACAAAGCCGCTGATAGCGGCGAAAACCAGCATGGAACGGCTGCTCATCGTGATCTATCCCATTAAAAATCACCGGCCGCGGCAAGGCGGCGGCCGGCCTTATTGTTCGTAGCGGAAGCGGAACTTCTCTTGTTCGCTGGCGGCACGCGCCAGGATCCACTGCCGGAAGGCGGCTATTTTACCCAGTTCTGCCTGGCTGTCATGACATACCAGATAAAAAGCGTTTTTACTGACCAGCACATCGTTGAACGGGCACACCAGGCGACCGGCTTCAATCTCGGTTTGCGCCATCACGTTGTTCACCAGCGCCACGCCCTGGCCGTGTACCGCCGCCTGCACCACCATGGCGCTGTGGCTGAAGATCGGCCCCTGCTGCACGTTGATGTGCTGCAACCCCAGCTGGCGCGTATAGGCCAGCCAGTCGCGGCGTGAAACGTCGTGCAGCAGCGTATGATAAACCAGATCCTCGGCGGTTTTCAGCGGATGATCGCCGGTCAGCAGGCTAGGCGAACACACCGGCAGCAGATATTCCGCATACAGGCGCTCGGCACGCAGCCCCGGCCAGTTGCCACGGCCGTAGAAAATCGCCACGTCAACGTCGTCCGCCAGCTTGTCTTCTTCGCGGTCCACCGCCTGGATGCGCACGTCGATCCCCGGATAAGCTGAGTTAAAGCCGGAAAGGCGCGGCACCAGCCACTGAATGGCGAAGCTCGGCGGCAGGCTGACGGTCAATGCCCCCTTGGCGCTGCGTGCCTGCAGCTTGCGCGTCGCCTCGTTGATCGAAGAGAAGATCTCCTTGATATCAAGGTAGTAACTTTGCCCCTCTTCGGTCAGCAGAAGCGAGCGGTTGCGCCGGCGAAACAGCTTCAGCCCGAGGAAGTCCTCCAGCGACTTGATCTGGTGGCTCACCGCGGCCTGGGTCACGAACAGCTCTTCCGCCGCCTTGGTGAAACTCAGGTGGCGAGCGGCCGCATCGAACACGCGCAGCGCATTGAGGGGAGGTAAGCGTTTAGACATTAAATTAGCTACTTTTGTGTAACATTAATCCGAATGATTCGGTGCCGAAAATCGGGCGGCTTTGCGTGGCAAGCCATCGGTAAACGCTAACGGCGTATTGCCATTAGTTTTTTTAATCCGAGCCATTATAATTTGTCCGTTGAGGATGCGCCAGCAAATACCTATAGTGGCGGCACTTCCCGGGCCGGAACGAAAAGGGAGTGGGTGTCGAGGACGCCGATGAACTTTTGGCTTGTGGTTGTGATGTTGTGTTTGCAAATTGTCCGGCGATTCCGGACATGGTAGCTAGGCTACTGTTTTTTCACTTCCTGTACATTTACCCTGTCTGTCCATAGTGATTTTATGCAGCACCGCAAAACTTGCGGTGCTTTTTTTTGCCTGACGGTTACTGGTTGCTTTCAACCATCTCTTTCACATCGGCGCGGTTGATCTGCTGCTCGACGCCGTTGGCGTCTTTATAGCTGATCATGCCGGTGTCGTTGTCCACTTTAGGCTTGCCGTCAGCGACAATGGTGCGTCCGTCATTGGTATGCATCACGTAGTTGCTGGAACAGGCGGCCAGGGTGAACGTAAGCATCAGAGCAGAGAGAACTGCGGCTGTTTTCTTCATTGAGGACTCCTTTGTAGTTTTAAATGCTGATAAATACCTTTTATCTGTATAGATGCGATTAATTAGCGCACATTTAATAGCATAACAAACTTTCCAAATTTTGCCAGGCGATAAGTCCTAATAGGCAGGATCGCTTGTCTCCGGCGGCAAAATAGGACAGGATCACCCATCGACTCAAGCCAGTGACAATCAGGGTATGACGCCTTTTAACCCCAGCCTTTTTCGCCAACAGTTTCCCGCGCTCGCGCAGGACGGCATCTATCTGGACAGCGCCGCCACCGCGTTGAAACCGCAGGCGGTGATCGACGCCACGCAGCAATTTTATCGCGATGACGCCGCCACCGTGCACCGCAGCCAGCATCGGGCGGCGCAGGATCTGACCGCCCGTTTCGAACGAGCGCGCGTCCAGGTGGCCCAGTTGATCAATGCGCCGTCGGCCGACGACATCGTCTGGACGCGCGGCACCACCGAGGCGATCAACCTGGTGGCGCAGAGCTACCTGCGTCCGCGCCTGCAGCCGGGCGATGAAATCCTGGTAAGTGAAGCGGAACACCACGCCAACCTGATCCCCTGGCTGATGGTGGCAGAGCAAACCGGCGCGCGGGTGGTGAAACTGCCGATCGGTGCCGATCGGTTGCCGGATTTGACGCAGCTGCCCACCCTGCTCAACGACAACACCCGCCTGTTGGCGCTGGGGCAAATGTCCAACGTCACCGGCGGCTGCCCGGATCTGGCGCCGGCGATCGCACAGGCGCATGCCGCCGGCGCACGCGTGATGATCGACGGCGCTCAGGGCGTGGTTCACGGCCCGGCCGACGTACAGCGGCTCGACATCGATTTCTACGCCTTCTCCGGCCACAAGCTGTATGGCCCGACCGGCATCGGCGCGCTGTACGGCAAAGCCGAGCTGCTGGCGCAGATGGCGCCGTGGCAAGGCGGCGGCAAGATGCTGACCCAGGCGTCGTTCGACGGTTTTACCCCGCAAAAACCGCCGCACTGCTTCGAAGCCGGCACGCCGAACATCGCCGGCGTGCTGGGGTTGGCCGCGGCGCTCACCTGGCTCAACGAGCAGGACATGGCGGCGGCGGAGCGCTACAGCCGCGAGCTGGCGGACCAGGCGGAACAGCGGTTGGCGCAGCTACCGGGCTTTCGCAGCTTCCGCAGCTCCGGCTCCAGCCTGCTGGCGTTCGATATCGCCGGCGTACACCACAGCGACATCGTCACGCTGTTGGCGGAGCAAGGCATTGCGCTGCGCGCCGGCCAACACTGCGCGCAGCCGCTGATGGCGGCGTTAGGCGTCAGCGGCACGCTGCGCGCATCGTTTGCCCCCTACAATACGCAACAGGACGTCGATACGCTGGTCAGCGCGTTGACTCACGCCCTCGATCTGCTGGCCGACTGACTTGATTCCCGGAGATGCTATGCTCGCCCCCCATCCTTTTGGCCGAGAGGTCACCGCCGAAGCGTTGATCGCCACCTTCAGCACGCTGAAACAGTGGGAAGACCGCTACCGCCAGCTGATTATGCTCGCGAAACGGCTGCCGCCGCTGCCGGAGGCCTTGCGCAGTGAAGAAATAGCGTTGAGCGGGTGTGAAAACCGCGTCTGGTTGGGGCACCAGTTGCTGGAAGACGGCACGCTGCACTTCTATGGCGACAGCGAAGGCCGCATCGTGCGCGGCCTGTTGGCGGTGCTGCTGACCGAAGTGGAAGGGAAAACGCCGCAGCAGATCGCCGCATTGGATCCGCTGGCGCTGTTCGATCGGTTAGCGCTGCGCGCGCAGCTGAGCGCCACCCGCGCCAGCGGCCTGGCGGCGTTGGCCGCCGCCGTAAAGGCCATCGCCGCCCGTTACGCCTGACGCGCCGCCTTCGCCACCATCTTTTTCAGCGCGTGCGACACGGCGACGAAGCCGAAGGTCGCGGTGACCATGGTCGCCGCGCCGAATCCCGCGCTGCAATCCATTCTTTTCGGCCCTTCCGCCGTGCTGCGCGAAGCGCACACCGAACCGTCCGGCTGCGGGTAAACCAGCGGCTCGCTGGAGAAGACGCAGTCGATGCCCAGCTTGCCCTTGCCGTTTTTCACCACGTTGAAATCGTGCTTCAGCCGCTCGCGCAGCTTGGCGGCCAGCGGATCCTGAATGGTTTTCGCCAGATCGGCCACTTCGATCTTGGTCGGGTCAATCTGCCCGCCGGCGCCGCCAGTGGTCACCACCGGGATCTTGAAGCGGCGGCAGTATGACAGCAACGCCGCCTTCGGCCGCACGCTGTCGATCGCGTCGATGACGTAGCTGAAGTTATGGTCCAGCAGCTCGGCGACGTTGTCCGGGGTGATGAAATCGTCGATGCAGGTCACCCGGCATTCCGGGTTAATCGCCAGGATACGCTCCGCCATCACCTCGGTTTTCGATTGCCCGACGTGTTGGCGCAACGCGTGGATCTGGCGGTTGGTATTGGTGACGCAGACATCATCCATGTCGATCAGGGTGATGGCGCCGATGCCGGTGCGCGCCAGTGCCTCAGCCGCCCAGGAACCCACGCCGCCGATGCCGATCACGCAGACGTGCGCCTGCGCGAACACCGCCAACGCCTGCTGGCCGTACAACCGCGCCGTGCCGCCGAAACGCTGCAGATAGGCTTCCGAATAAGCTGTGCTCATAACGCTTTAATTACCTTCGTAATGCAAATGATAAGGGCCGGAAAATCCGGCCCTTGCGGGTCACTCTTTTCACGCCGTATGCGTTTACCGGGTGGCCAGCAACGAACCGCTGCCGTTTGACTGATTCGCGCTGAACAGCTGGCCACCGCCGTTGTTCTTCAGCACCCAGACGCGGCCATAGTGGTTGTAGTACCCCGCCGAGTGGCCGGCTTCCGGCCCGATGCCCTGATACATGTCAAAGTGCTGGCCCTTGATGGCGCCGCCCACGTCGAGCGCGACCATCAGGCGCATCTCGTATTTTCCCGTGAATTTACCCTTGTTGTCCAGCAGTGGCACTTCGGCCAGCAGCGTGGTGCCCGCCGGGATCAGCGAACGGTCGGAGGCCACCGAGGCTTTGGCGATCAGCGGCACCGCGCTGGCGCCCTTCACCGGCGCAAAAGCTTCCGGGCGGAAGAACACGAACGACGGATTTTGCTCCAGCAGCTCACGCACCTCTGCGGCGCTGTGGGTATCCGCCCACTGACGGATCGCCTGCATCGACATGTCCGCCTTGGCCACTTCGCCGCGATCGATCAGCACCTTGCCGATGCTGCGATAGGCGTGGCCGTTCTTGCCGCCGTAGCCGAAGAACACCAGCGGCTGGCCGTTGCCGTAGTCGACGTAGCCACTGCCCTGGACTTCCATCATGAAGTTGTCCATCAGCGAGTTGGTGTAAGCGATGATATAGCGATCGTCGAGCGCGCCGGAATAGATGCCCGCGCGATCCGGCAAGCGGCCTCTGCCCTTCGGCGGCATGCGGTACAGCGGATAGCGGAACTCGCCCTGTTGGGTATAGCGCGCCTGCACCACCGGCGTGTAGTAGCCGGTAAACTGCACGTTGCCGTAATTGTCGACGCCTTCCATCTGGTAAGCGCTGAGGCCGTACTGGCTCAGCATGCGCGTGTCGGCGCCGGACGCCATCCAGCTTTGCACCGCCTGATAGGTGCTGTTGTTGCGGTTAAACAGCGAAGGCGATGCGTACTTGATCTCCATCAGCTGATCCGAGTAGTCCTTGGCGTTGACCGGCGAACCTTTGGCGTTGGGCTGATTGACCAGCTCCAGCGATTGATCCAGACGGCCGTCTTTATATTGCTGACCCCGATCGGTCGGCTTGGACGAACAGCCCGCCAACACCGCCACTATCAACCCGCCCAGCAGGTATTTGCCCCAACGTCCTTTCATCACGCACACTCTCAAACTGATATGATCTACCGGCTGAACGATAACAAACGCTCATTGATAAAGGAATCGCTGCAAATAAAAAAAGCCGCACGGAGGATGGTGATGAAAAAGAAGGCAAATTGCGGGCAAATCCAGCAGAAAAACGGGTTTAGGCCAATAAAATGCAAAAAGGGTTTGCAACAAAACGCACGGAGAGTATAGTGCGCATCCATCGGACGCGGGGTGGAGCAGCCTGGTAGCTCGTCGGGCTCATAACCCGAAGGTCGTCGGTTCAAATCCGGCCCCCGCAACCAACCGATGCCGCATTGGCGGTATTTGCGTTTGGCTTCGATAACAAAGTATTATACGGACGCGGGGTGGAGCAGCCTGGTAGCTCGTCGGGCTCATAACCCGAAGGTCGTCGGTTCAAATCCGGCCCCCGCAACCAACCGAATGTCGTACCAGCGGCATACCATGAAACGGTGGTTTCGTAGTAATGCAGCATCAAGACGGACGCGGGGTGGAGCAGCCTGGTAGCTCGTCGGGCTCATAACCCGAAGGTCGTCGGTTCAAATCCGGCCTCCGCAACCAACTCTTGATGACAACAGACAAGCACCCTGACGGGTGTTTTTTTGTATCTGCAATCCGCAAAAATAGCCGGACTCGCGCCCGGCCCTGCTTCTATCGGCTCGCCAGCGCGCCGCCGTTGGCGAAATAAGCCTTGATGCCCGCCAGAATCGACTCCGCCACCTGCTGCTGGAAATGGCTGGTGCGCAGCTTGCGCTCCTCTTCGATATTGCTGATAAACGCCGTTTCCACCAGGATCGACGGGATATCCGGCGCCTTCAACACCGCAAAACCGGCCTGATCGACGCGATTCTTGTGCAACCGGTTGATTTTCCCCATCCGATTCAACACTTCCTTGCCGAACTTCAGGCTGTCGTTGATGGTCGCGGTCTGGATCAGATCGAACATGGTATGGTCGAGATAACGGTCGCCGCTCTTGCTGACGCCGCCAATTTGGTCCGACGCGTTCTGCGTCTGCGCCAGGAACTTGGCCGCCGAGCTGGTGGCGCCCTTGGTGGACAACGCGAACACCGATGAACCGCGCGCCGCGCGGCTGGTAAAGGCGTCGGCGTGAATCGAAACGAACAGATCCGCGCGCTGCTTGCGCGCCTTGGCGACGCGCACCTTGAGCGGGATAAACACGTCTTCGTTGCGCGTCATGAACACCTTCATGTTCGGCTCGCGCTTGATCATGGCGCTCAGCTTGCGGGCAATCTGCAATACGATGTCTTTCTCGCGCGTCTTGTACTTGCCGATAGCGCCGGGATCTTCGCCGCCGTGGCCAGGATCCAGCATGATGACGATCGGCCGATCGCGCCCCGCCTTGCCGGCCTGCGGCGCTTCCGGCGGCAACGTGCGCTCCAGATCGCCCTTGTTGTAATCTTCCAGTAACGCCAGTAGCGGATCATACTCCTCACCGCCGCTGCCGGCCTTGGTCGGGTAGAGATCCATGACCAGACGGTTGCGATACTCCGGCACCGGCGCCAGCGTGAAAATATGCGGGCTGACGCTCTGCTTGAGCTCCAGCACCAGCCGCACGGTATTCTGATCGAACTGGCCGACGCGCGCCTGCTTGAGATAAGGGTCGTCGGCACGTACCTGCCCGGCGATGCCTTTCAGCACGCTGTTAAGGTGAACGCCTTCGATGTCCACCACCACGCGATCGGGATTGGTCAGGGCAAACTGCTTGTATTTCAGCTCGACGTTGGATTCCAGCGTGACGCGGGTATAGGTGGAGGATGGCCAGACGCGCACGGCGATCACGTGCGATGACGCGGCGAAGCCCGTACGACTCACACTCAGCAACCAGCTGGCGGCAACGCCCTGTAATAAACGACGGCGGCCCAGATTGTGATTAGAGTTTGGCATGCGGCTCCGGCAGTAATAGCTGTTTACAACAGATGAAAAAAACACCAATAGAATGGGGATGCCGAAAACTTTAACCAATCATTCCAGCCCTGTCATCAGAAAATCTTTTTATGGTTTTTCAATTTATTAACGATTTAACCCCCTTAGCGCACTCTTCATGACGATTTCCCACTTGCCATTGGCGTCATAAAAGAATAAAAATACAAAAATATCGTATAAATATGCAAAAGAGGTTTAGCCGTGAAGGAACGTAGTACAGAGCTGGTGCAAGGATTCCGTCACTCAGTCCCCTATATCAACGCCCACCGCGGCAAAACGTTTGTCATCATGCTCGGCGGGGAAGCCATCGAACACGAGAATTTCTCCAACATCGTCAACGATATCGGGCTGCTGCATAGTCTGGGCATTCGCCTGGTGGTGGTTTACGGCGCACGGCCGCAGATCGACGCCAATCTGGCGCAGCACAACCATGAGCCGATCTACCACAAACACACCCGCGTGACCGACGCCCATACGCTCGAGCTGGTTAAGCAGGCCGCCGGTTTGTTGCAGCTCGATATCACCGCCCGGCTGTCGATGAGCCTCAACAACACGCCGCTGCAAGGTGCGCATATCAACGTGGTCAGCGGCAACTTCATCATCGCGCAGCCGCTGGGCATCGATGACGGCATCGACTACTGTCACAGCGGCCGCATTCGCCGCATCGATGAAGACGCAATCCACCGCCAGCTCGACAGCAACGCCATCGTGCTGATCGGCCCGGTCGCGGTTTCGGTCACCGGCGAGAGCTTCAACCTGACTTCGGAAGAAGTGGCTACCCAGTTGGCGATCAAGCTGAAAGCGGAAAAAATGATCGGTTTCTGCTCCTCGCAAGGCGTGACCGACGCGGAGGGCAACATCCTTTCCGAGCTGTTCCCCAACGACGCGCAAAAGCGCCTTGAAGAGCTCGAGGAAGGCGGCGACTACCATTCCGGCACCGTGCGCTTCCTGCGCGGCGCGGTAAAAGGCTGCCGCAGCGGTGTGCGCCGCAGCCACCTGATCAGCTACCAGGAAGACGGCGCGCTGGTGCAAGAGCTGTTCTCGCGCGACGGCATCGGCACCCAAATCGTGATGGAGAGCGCCGAACAGGTGCGCCGGGCGACGATCAACGACATCGGCGGCATCCTGGAACTGATCCGGCCGCTCGAACAGCAGGGTATTCTGGTGCGCCGTTCGCGTGAACAGCTGGAGATGGAGATCGACAAGTTCACCATTATCGAACGCGACAACCTGACCATCGCCTGCGCGGCGCTGTACCCGTTCTTAGAGGAAAAAATCGGTGAGATGGCCTGTGTCGCGGTACATCCCGATTACCGCAGTTCTTCGCGCGGCGAGATGCTGCTGCAGCGGGTGGAAAACCAGGCGCGTCAGATGGGGCTGAAGAAGCTGTTCGTGCTGACCACCCGCAGCATCCACTGGTTCCAGGAACGCGGATTCACCCCGGCGGAAGTCGACGTGCTGCCGATGCAAAAGCAGGCGCTGTATAACTATCAGCGCCGTTCCAAAATCCTGCTGGCCGATCTGTAATCCCCACGGCGCGGCCGTTGCCGCGCCCCTTCAACGCTTATTCCGTCGCCTGTAGCCGTTCAGCCAATCCGCTGCGACGCTGAGTCGGCATGCGAATGGCCCGCAGCAACACCGCCTCCGTGGCATACAGCGAGAGCTGCTTACGCGCGCGAGTGATCGCGGTATAGACCAGCTCACGCGTCAGCACCGGCAGGAAGTGATTCGGCAACACCAGGACCGTATGGTCAAACTCCGATCCCTGAGATTTGTGCACCGTCATGGCATAGGCGGTTTCATGCGCCGGCAAACGGCTCGGCTGCACCGACTTGATGCTGCCGTCCGGCAGTTGGAAATGCACGCGCAAATCGCCGTGCTCATCCGGCAGCGTAATGCCGATATCTCCATTGAACAGCCCCAGCGCGCTGTCGTTGCGGCCGATCATCACCGGCCGCCCCCGGTACCAGCGGCCGAGCACGCCCGGTTTGCGGTCGATCAGACCGGCACGCTGCAGCCCGAGCTCAATACGATCATTCAAGCCGGAGACGCCGAATGGCCCTTCACGCAGCGCGCACAGCACCTGAAAACGGCCAAAGGCCGCCAGCACCGCCGCCGCGTCCGCGCCTTCGGCGGTCAGCCGCAAATAGTCGCGATAGCCCGCCACGCAGGCATCCAACAGCGCCTGATACTCTTCGCTCGTTGCCAGCGCATAGCCCGTGACATCGCCGAAACTGCCGTTTAATGCCGCCAGCGCGCGATCCCCCGCCCCGGTGTTGACCGCCAACGCCAGCTGACCGATGCCGGAACGGGCATCGAAACGGTAACTCTTGCGCAGCAGACACAGGCTGTCGCGCACCGCCGCTTCCGCATCGGCCTGCCGCCCTGCGAGCGAACAGCCGGTCAGGCGGCTCAGCTCTGCGGCACGCGCGTCGCTGTATCCCTGCTCGGCAAAGCGGCAAATATCTCCCAGCACCGCGCCGGCCTCCACCGAGGCCAGCTGATCGCGGTCGCCGAGGAAAATCACCCGCGCCCGATCGGGCAGCGCGGCAATCAGGCGTGCCATCATCGGCAGATCGACCATCGAGGCCTCATCCACCACCAGCACATCCAAATGCAGCCGGTTGCCACGGTGATAGCGCATGCGCTGACTGTTCGGTTGAGCCCCCAACAGACGGTGCAACGTCGCCGCCTCCGTCGGGAACAGCGCCTGCTGCGCCGGGGTCAGCGCCAACTGGCGGCTGGCGCTGCCAAGCGACTCCGTCAGACGCGCCGCCGCCTTGCCGGTCGGTGCCGCCAGCTGAATGCGCAAGCGCGCGCCTTCATCCAGCTGCACCAGCGCCGCCAACAGCTTGGCGACGGTGGTGGTTTTACCGGTGCCAGGCCCGCCGGAAATGACCGCGATACGCCGCGTGGCGGCCACTGCGGCGGCGATCTTCTGCCAATCGGGTTCATCGCTCGCCGCGCCGAACAAGCGGTCGAGAATGGTGCGCAGCTCAGCCTCCGGTACCGCCAACGACTCGCCTTCACCGCCGATAAACGCCGCCACTTCACCTTCGTTTTGCCACATGCGCTGCAGATACAGGCGCGGCCCGCGCAGCACCAGTGGCGTAGCGCTACTGCCGTCCCCAACCGCTGCGCTGGCCGCCAAACGCTGCTGCCAACGCGCGCTATCCGGTCGCCCGGCCGCCTCCCACACCGCCAACGCCAACGCCGGCTGGCGCCCTTCAAACAGCGTGTCCGCCTGCAGCTGTTCCAGCATCAGGCAGACGTGACCGGCCCCCGCCTCTGCGCTCAGGCAGGCGGCGGCCAGCAAAATATCGGGCTCGTCTTCGTTCGCCACCACGCGGGCGAACTGCACGTCCAGCGGACGCAGTACGCCAAGCGCTACCGCCTGCTCCAGCAGTGCGATCATGATCCTTCCTCCGTCGCCACAGCTTCGCCGCTGAACAAGCGATCCATCCCCTCTACCAGCTCAAGCTCAGGGAGACAGGTGAAAATGCCGTTGCCCGGGTGCGCCGCATCCACGCCGCGCAGGAACAGATAAATCACCCCGCCAAAATGGCACCGATAATCGTAATCCGGCAACCGATGATGCAGATAACGATGCAGCGCCAGCGTATACAGCTGGTATTGCAGATCGTAACGATGCTCCGCCATCGCCTGCTCCATCGCCGGCCGGGTATAGGCGCTACTGTCTTCCCCCAGCCAGTTGGACTTGTAGTCCAGCAGGTAGTATTTGCCCTGCCAGCAGAACACCAGGTCGATAAAGCCTTTCAGCATGCCCTGCACCTGATGAAAATCCAGCGCCGGACAGCGGGCGGAAAGCGGATCGTAACGCTTCACCAGGGCATCGAGCTCCTTCGCCTGCAACAGCCGGTTGATCGGCAAATAGAACTGCAGCTCGGCCTGCTTGTGCTGCGGCGTCAGCGCCGCCAGCGTCACGCCGCTGTCGGCGAGCGGCGTGTTGAGCAACACCTGCATCCACGCCAGCAAAATCGGCTGCCAATGTTCGGCGAACCCGTGCTGTTGCAGCTGTGCCAGCAGCCACTGTTCGTCTAACGGCTGAGTGAAATCCAGCGTTTCGAACAGGCTGTGCAAGAAAGTACCGGGCGTTGCGCCGCGCGGGAAGGTATGCGGTGTGAGCGCTGGCTCACTTTCTTCCCCGCGCTCGCCCGCGGCATCGACATCCAGACGCGGCAGCAGATCTTGCATCAGGCTCGCGCCGTGCTGTTGCAAACCGGTATAGCTGGTCACCCGCCAAAAATCCTGGATCCGCCGGGTAAAACTTTTCGCTTCCAGCGCTTCGGTCAGCGACGCCTGGGGCTGCCAGGGCACCTCGTCCGGCGGTTCCACCAGCGACAGCGCAATACCGCCGCCCGCCAGTTGCTGCAGCCGCTCTTGCAGATACGCGGCGTCGCCGGCCTGCCCGCCCTGCAACAGATAACCCAATGCGCTGCGGTGCAGATCGGTCTCGCCCTGTTTCTTGCGCGTGCCCTGGAACAACGGCGCAATGCCGATGCTGCAGTGGTACACCGAGCGGGTCAGCGCCACGTACAGCAGACGCAGGTCTTCCGCCAACCGCTCCTCCTCCGCCCAGGCCTGGCTCTCTTCATTGGCGTCGAGATCCAGCAATGCCTGGAAGCTGTGGCGATCGTGATACAGCGCCTGTTGCTGCTGGCGGAAATTGCCGACGAACGGCAGCCACACCAGATCGAATTCCAGCCCCTTGGACTTGTGGATGGTGATCACCTGCACCAGATGCCGGTCGCTCTCCAGCCGCAGCTGTTGATTGTCGGACTGGCGATTAGGCTGGGCAATCTGCTGCGCCAACCAGCGAACCAGCGCATGCTCGCTGTCGAGCTGCGCCGCCGCCTCTTGCAACAGCTCCCCCAGGTGCAGCACGTCGGTCAAGCGACGCTCGCCGCCGGCGCTGGCCAGCAGGTTCTCCGCCAGCTGGCGCGCTTTCATCACCTCGCTCAGCATCGGCAACACGCCGCGGCGCAGCCAGAGCGTGCGGTAGTTGTCGAACTCGTTAACCAGCGCGTCCCAGGCGCGCTCATCGCGGCTCAGGCCGTCCAGCGTCGGCGCGTCCAACCCCATCAGCCCGGTGGCCATGGCGCTGCGCAGCGTGCGCTCCTGTTCCGGCGCCAACACCGCCTGCAACAACCACAGCAGGTCTTTGGCCTCCGGGGTGTCGAACACGCTGTCGCGGTTGGACAGATACACCGACGGAATGGACAGCGCGCTCAGCGCATCGCGCACCAACGCCGCCTCATTCCGGCTGCGCACCAGCACTGTGATATCGGAGGCTTGTACCGAACGAGGCTCCTTGCCGCCCTGCAACCATGCCTGGCCCTGCTGCCCGGCGCTGAGCCAGTCGCGAATTTGCGTGGCGCACAGGCGCGCCATCAACTGTTGGTAATCACTTACACCGGCGCCTTCCCCCTGCTGCAGCCAGAACTGCATCGCCGGTTGCGGCTTGCCGTGCAGGTCAAACGCCAACCCTTGGTTCTTTTCCGCCGCGCTGACCTCGATAAAGGGGATTTGGCCGAACAGGAAAGGCTTTTCTACCTGAGAAAACAGGTGATTGACGCTGGCGACCATCGACGGCGACGAGCGCCAGTTGGTCTCCAGCGTATAGTGGGCGCTCACCTCTGAACGCGCCCGCATGTAGGTAAAAATGTCGGCACCGCGAAAGGCGTAAATCGCCTGCTTGGGATCGCCGATCAGCAGCAGGCCGCAATCGGGCCGGCCGACGTAAAGCTTTTGGAAAATACGGTATTGCTGCGGATCGGTATCCTGGAATTCATCGATCATCGCCACCGGGTAGCGCTGACGGATCGCCTGCGCCAGCTGTTCACCACCGCCGCTTTGCAGGGCGCCGTCCAGCCGGCTGAGCAGGTCGTCAAACCCCAGCTCGGCGCGCTGGCGCTTTTCCTGCTGAATGGAAGTGCGGATCTCGCTGAGCGCACGCGCCATGATCAGGTCGCGCAGCGTCAACGGCTCATCGAACAGCTCGTCGATCGCCGTGAACAGCACATGCCGCGGCGGCTCGCCTTTCTTGGTCTTCTCCAGCAGCACCGACTGGCGAAATTTATCCAGTTCCTTCGGCAACTGGTAGTCCTGGGTCTCCTGCCCGCTCCATTCGCCGACCTTGTTCAGCCAGTTCGGCAGGTGCTTGCTGCTGTAACTGCGCTTATCGACGCCGGACTGGGCGATCAACGCCTCCAGATCGCCCGCCGCCGCCCGCCATTGCGCCTTGATGGCGTCGATACGCGCGACGATCTGCTCGTGGCGCATCAGGACGGTTTCTTCGTCCTTCGGCGGGCGACGCAGCGCCGGCGCCTCACCGTGCAGATAGCCGGAAAGATCGGCCAGCAACGCTTCCGGGCCGCTCCACTCTTGGCTGACCGCACGCGCCACGCCCAGCGGCAACGGATAGCAGTGGCGACGCCAGAAGTCGGCACAGGCCTGCCGCCGCAGCGGCAGCTCGTCCTGCACCAGCGTTTGTTCAAACAGCATGCCGGACTCGAAGGCGTTGTGCGTCAGCATTCGTTGGCAAAAGCCGTGAATGGTGTAGATCGCCGCTTCATCCATCTGCCGCTCCGCCGCCAGCAGCTGCGAGGCGGCGTCGGTCAAATCGTCAATTTCAGCCATCAGCGCCGAAAACAGCGGGTTGGCGCTGACGCCCCGCACGCAGGCGATGCGTAATCCGTGAATATTGTCGCGGATACGCCCGCGCAGCTCCTCGGTGGCGGCCTCGGTAAAGGTCACCACCAGGATTTCTTCTACCGTCAGCGGACGAGGAAACGCCGCTTCACCGCCCAATCCCAGCAGCAAACGCAGGTACAGCGCGCCGATGGTAAAGGTTTTGCCGGTGCCCGCCGACGCTTCGATCAGGCGTTCGCCGAACAGCGGCAGCGTCAGCGGCTCCAGCCTCTGCGGGGCAGTTTCCGTCATGGCGTCGCCACTTTGCGCGGCAGGATCTGCTGCAATGCAGACGCGTTCGGATAGGTGACCCAGTCCTTAGGCGCCGCGTAATCCGCCTTGTCTTGCCCGCTGCCGCTCACCTGTGACAGCACCGCCAGCCCCTGTGGCTGGATCACCGCCTGGTGGAAATAATCCGCCAGCTTGGCCGGCGTCAGCTGCTGCACCTGCGCGATCAGCTTCTGACGGGTATCGAAGGCGAAATTGCCGCGATCGAAATCGTTGGCGAACCGGCTGGCCTCTTCGCTCAGGGTTTGCGGCCGCTGCTTCAGCTCATTGATGAGCGCCTGTTTGTACTGCTCAAAGTCCGCCTCGCTCATGTCGCGCAAGCGCTTCTCGGTTTTCGGGTAGAAATCCTGATAGCGCTGGTACAGGTAGGCCGGCTGCTTGCTGTTGCTCTGCAACAGGAAGCCCACGCCCCACTGGCGCCCCACCGACATCGGGAAGGCAAAGACCGCATACCCCAATTGCTCCTGAGTGCGCAGTTGGCTATAGAACCACGGCTGAATAATCTGCCCCAGCAGCGAGCTGTAGGCCATGCCGGTCACTTCGTCGTAGCCGGTCGGCACATAGACCGCCGCCAGCGCCGAGTCGGTGCTGCTGCCCACCTGTTGCAGGTTGGCCAGCTGATTCTTGTCCACCACCACGTCTTCGCCGTGCCACCATTCGATGCCGGTACAGCCCAGGCGATGTTTCAGCGTCGACGCCAGCGTGTCGACCTGCTGCTTGCTCATGTTGCCCACCACCAACAGCTCTGGCGTGGCCTCGGCCAGCAGGCTATCGCGATAGGCCAGCACGTCTTTCAGCGTCAGCGTCTTCAGCACTTCGCGGCGCTCGCTGCGTTCGGAATACGGCACGCGGGAAACCATCTGCACCGGCTGAATGGCCAGCTCAAACGCCTTGCCCTTCTCGGCGGCGTCCAACTGTTCCAGATACCAGGATTTGGCCTGCGCCAGCTGCTCTTCCGTCGGCGTGAAGCTGGAATAGCCCTCGATCAGCGCCGTCAGCAACTGCGGCAAACGCTGGGTAAAACCGTTGGCGTTAAACATCAGGCCGTTGTTCGGCGAGGTCGAGAAGCTCAGCCCGCCGACCGATGCCTGATAGCTCAGCTGGTCCAGCGCGAGGCCGGCCAGATAATCCGTCAGCGAGAACAGCACCTGGTTACGCGCGGAATCCATGGTCTTGGCGTTGCGGAAAGCGACGGTGACGTCGGCCTTCGGCTCGTCGGCGAAGTAACGGCTCGGCATGTACAGCACGCGCAGGCCAGGTTTATCCACCACCATTTCCGGCTTTTTGAACTCGTGCGACGGCTTGGTCAGGGTAAAGTCATCCGGGATGTACGGATTGAGCGCCGGCAACGACAGGGAAATGCCGCTGCCCAGCTGCTGCCACTGCGTAAAGCGCTGCGGCGTGATTTTGTCGACCTGGTAAGGCGCGTTGACGAAATAGGCCGTCTTGTTGTGCGGCTCATCCGGGCTGACGAACCAGATGCGCGCGTTTTGCGGCGTCATGGCATCCAGACGTTCGGCGATCGCCTTAGGATCATAACGATCGGCCAGGTAAGGCGCGTCCAGCGCATGCTCAACCGGCACGCGCAGCATCGTGTCCACCAGCCATTCGATGTAGTCCATGTCGCGCGTAATCGACGGATAACGGAAATCCAGGTTCAGAACATGCGAGATTTCGTCGAAGTAGCTCTGCTTGATGCCTTCGCTGCGCAGCATTTTCAGGTAGTTGAAAATGGCGGCGACGACTTCGTCGCGCTGGGCCAGGCCTTTGTCGGTCAGGGAGACGCTGATGGCGAAGACGCCGCCGTTGCGATCGACCATCGGATCGGCGCCGGCATTGATGGCGTCCGCCAGCCCCTGCTTCTGCAACCAGTCAGACAGGGTGTTCTTGCTGCGGTTGCCGATCAGGTAGCTGATGTAGGTATCAGTTTTGCTGCGAAACGCGGCGCTGTTGTTATCGATGCGGAACTCGACCTTCAGCTGCTTGCGCGGCTGCGCCGGCACATAGTGAATGATGATGCCCTGCTGTTCCGGCGTCACGGCCGGCACGGTGATCGGCGGCACGCTGGCGTCGTGATTCGGCACGCGGCCAAAGGTTTTTGCCGCAATATCAGCCAGCTGCGACAGTGGCTGATTGCCGTACAAAACGCCCATCATCAGGTTGGCGGAGTAGTAGCGTTTATAGAAGCCGGTCAGCTCATCGTGCAACTTGCTGTCCGGCTTGTCTTTCAGCGTATCGAGATTACCGCCGGAGAAGCGCGCGCTCGGATGCGCCGGGTTAAGGGTTTCCGCGCCGACCTGCGCCATACGCATGCCATCGCGCGAACGTGCCATCGTCAATTCGGCGTTCACCGCGTTGCGCTCGCGATCGGCATTGCCCGGATCCAGCAGCGGCTCGGCAATGGCGTCGGCCATGCGATCGACCGCCGGCTCCAGCGCGTCATTTTCCACTTCCAGATAAAAGGCTGTGCGATAAGAGGCCGTGCTGGCGTTGTGGCTGCCGCCGTGCTTTTTCAGGAATTCGGACAGGTTCTCCGGCTCTGGGTAACGCTTGGAGCCCATCAGCACCATATGTTCCAGATAGTGCGCCAAGCCCAGTTGGCTGTTCGGATCTTCGAGTGACCCGACCGGCAATGCCAGCGCCGCCAGCGATTTCGGAGCCTGGGCATCGGACACCAGCAACACCGTCATGCCGTTAGCCAACTTGACCGCTTCATACTGACGTGGATCGTGTTCGCTCTTGTTGATCTTCTCCGCCAGCGGTTGCCATCCTTGCGCGGCCCAACTCAACGGTGCCCAACACATAGCCAATAATACCAGCCCGGCGATACGGGCCAACTGTCTGCGCATATCCAAAATAAACCCCTATTCTGACGTCGCTACGCCCACTCCCTGACGTTGGCGACGTGCATCAAAACCACATAACCAAATCGGTACTCGCCGGGTTCTTCGCCAAAGTGGCGGCCCGAAACACGGCGGGTATATGCCTGTACGTTATGTAAGACCGGGAATTACCCCAATGGTTGAATATAACCTTCGTTATTTTTACCACCTCCCGCCGCACAGCACCACCGGGGGATTGTTACCCCAGGTTATGCCGCGCCACCGGCAACAGATAACGCTCTGTTTCGGCCAGTATTTGCGCCAAGTATTCATTATCCAATTGGCGGAACACTCGCTGCACGTAGGGATCTTCCCCTTCTCCAGGAATGCGCTGATCGCCCTGCCAGGCCTGCAGCAGTTTGGCGCGTGCCTTAATTTGCGCTTCTTCCTCCCAGTCGATTTCCTGCGTTTCCGGCAGATAGCACTGACTTAGCCACGCCCAGCCGCTCTTGTTCAACAGCAGCAGCGGCTGACTCAGACCGCGCTGATAGCCCGCCAGCAGTTCCGCCAGCTGCGCCTGTGCCTCTTCTGGCGCCAGCGCGGCAAAGCGCCAGGCGGAATTCTTGCGGCCATACATGCGGCTCTCGCCGGTGCCGCCGGCGCAGCAGTACACCAGGTGCTCCAGCCACAGCAATATGCCGTCCACCGCCGACAGCGTAGCGGGCCGCCAGCGCAGCAGGCCGTCATCCTGCACCTGATGCAGCCAGCCGCTGAGACGTACGCCGGCGATATCGATATCCAGCTCCAGGCTATGGCTCTCTGCGCGTTCCGCACGCACCTGCTCGGCCAGTTCGCTCATCTCCTCCTGCTGTTTTTGCCAATAGATTTCGCCGAAGGCGCCATAGGGCAAGCCGCCGGCGGCGCGCACCCGCTGGAACAACCGTTCGGGATCGTCGCCGTCTATCAGCGTATTCAGCAGCTGGCTGTTGAACTGGTAACGGCTGAGGTTATCCAGCGTGAAGGGTTCTTCGTCGGGCAGCTCGGTCTCTTCCAGGATAAAACTGACGCCCAGCCGCAGTTGGAAAAATGCGCGAATCGGATGGCGGTAAAATCGCAGCAGCTCATCCAACGATATTTGCTGCAGCGCTTCGGCAGGCAGCGGCTGGTTGAACGCCGGATGCGCCGCACCGCGCCCATCGGCGGCTGGCAGCCACTCGGCGGCATAGCTTTGCGCCTCCGAGCCCGGCAAGAAATTCTCGGCGGCGAACGGCATGCGCGCGTGCCACTTCAGCAAGTGCTCACCAACCCGCCGGGCGCTGTCGTCTGCGCTGAGTTCCTCATCTCCCGGCAGACAATAGCTTTGCTCCAGGTACTCCAGCAGCTCGGTGACCAGCACCGAAGGGTAGCGCGGGCTGTTGTCTTGAATGGAACGGCCGATGAAACTGATATACAGCCGCTGCTGAGCGGACAAAATCGCTTCCAGGAACAGATAGCGGTCGTCATCGCGACGGCTACGGTCGCCGCGTTTGACCTGCTGCGCCATCAGATCGAACCCCAGCGGCGGCAGCGTGCGCGGATACACGCCGTCGTTCATGCCCAGCAGGCACACCACCTTGAACGGAATGGAACGCATCGGCATCAGCGTACAGAAGTTGATTTGCCCGGCGAGGAAGCGCTGGCTGATGCGCTCCTGATCGAGGCGCGCCGCCAGATCGTCACGCAGAATGGTCAACGGCACCTCATCGGGATAGCGCGCCGCCAGGCCAAAATTGATGGCCTGCTGCCACTGCTGTTCGATCAGCGCCAGCACAACTTCGGTGTCGCTGTCCGCAGCGAAGAAGGCATCCAGCAGTTGCCGGCACAGCGGCAGCCACGCTTCGAGCGGGCGCGCTTCGCTCAAGATTTGCCGCCAGTGGCTGAGCTGCGCCAGCAGATCCGCCAACTGCCCCGCCAACTCGGCGACCAATCCGCTCGATTCGTCGTAAGGTAAAATGCCCTGCCAATCGCCGGCATTGCTGTCCATCGCGTAGCCGAGCAGCATACGCGTAATGCCGAAGCGCCAGGTATGCTGGCCGGTGGCGGGCAGATCCAGTTCGCGCACGTTATCGTCGTCCAGGCCCCAGCGCACGCCGGATTCACCGACCCAATGACGCAACAGGCGCAGCCCCTCTTCGCCAATGGCGAAACGGGCGGCCAGGGCCGGCACCTCCAGCAGCGCCAGTACCTGTTCCGAGGTAAAACGGCTTTGCGGCAGATCGAGCAGTGAAATGAACGCCTGCAGCGCCGGATGTGCCTGGCGCGCTTTACGGTCGGAAATGGCGAACGGCAGGTAGCGCTCGGCGGGGGCATTGCCGAACACCGCCTGAATGTAAGGCGTGTAGCTGTCGATATCCGCCACCATCACGATGATATCGCGCGGCGTCAACGACGGATCCTGCGCCAGCATGCTCAGCAGCTGATCGTGCAAAACCTCCACTTCCCGCTGCGGGCTGTGGCAGGCATGCAGGCTGAGGGAACGGTCATTCTCATCAAGTGGACGTTTGCTGAAGCTGCTTTCCAGCGTTTCCGCAGTAATACCGATTACCGCATGGTCTTCCAGCTCCAGCATATCGCGCTGAACGACATGCAGCATGGTATCGGCCGGGATATCGACAAAGGCGTCGACCTCTTGCGCCCCTTCCATCTGCGACAGCAGATAGAGGTGATCGCGCCCCAGCTTGCCCCAGGAGGCCAGCAGCGGGTTACTGAGCTGCTGCTGGCCTTCGGCGTCAAACAGGCGCGCCGCGTCATCCGGCTCGCGGAACAGCCCCTGCTCACGAGCCTGGTGGTAGTGACGGCGCTTGCGGCTCTGCAAGCGAGCCAAGAAAGCGTAATCCTGAATGTCGCCCCAGTAATAGCGACAGGGGTTGGTGAACATCAGGTGGATATCGATATGCCGCCCCAGCGCCTGCAGCGCCTCCAAATAGACCGGCGGCAACGCCGAGATGCCGCAGATAAACACCCGCGGCGGCAAACCGGGCGGGCACGTTTTTGCCTGCTCCAGCGCGTGGATAAAGCGGCTGTACAGATTGGCACGGTGCCATTCCGGCTGCCCCAGCTCTTGCGTGTACTCCACCAATCGCGCCCAGAGCGGCGCCTGCCATTGCTGAGCTTCCGCCAGACCGTCGATGCGCTCACCGCGCTGCCAGCTCTCCAGCCACTGCGGGCGATAAACCAAATACTGGTCGAACAGGTCGGCGACCCGGCCGGCCAACTGGTGGATCTTGCGCTTGTCGCCGTCATCGGTCAGATAGTGCTGCAGTGGCGCAAACGCCGGCTGGGTCAGCATCTCCGGCAGCAACCACATCAGCTTCCAGGTCATCGCGTCCTTGCTGAAGGCGCTCTCTTTCGGGATATCCGGCAACACCCGGGTGAACATGTCCCAAATAAAGGTCGCCGGCAGCGGAAACGCAACATTGGCGGCGATGCCGAACTGTTCCGCCAGCTGCATCTGCAGCCATTGCGCCATGCCGGGGCTCTGCACCAGCACCACTTCCGGTTGAAAAGGATCGGCCAACGGATCTCTGGCTATCAGCGCGCTGGTCAGCGTTTTCAACAAATCCAGCTGATTGGAATGATAAACCGTGAACATCAAGGCTCCTTTAAAACAAAAGACATACCGGCTTAAAAGCGGGTGCAATACCAGCGGCTCAGCGTTGCCCACTGCCGCTGCGGCGTTTGGATCCTGACCGTCAATCGGCGGCAATCACTCTCGGCATCGTCAAGCGCCGTCTCGCGTCGCCACCCTTCCGGCAGCGGTTCAGCCTCGAGCCGCCCGGTGACGGCAAACGCCTCCAGCTGCTGATGCGCCAGCCCCCAGGCTTGCCGGTAGTGCCACTGGCGCTGAAACGACTGCAACAGCACCTGATGATACTGTAACAAGCCCAGCAGCGACACCGAGAACAGCAAGGCCGCCACCAACACTTCCGGCAGGCTGAAGCCGTTGCGGGATATCCGCCCAGCCCGAGTGTTAACCGTCACAGTCGGCCAGCCTTTTCTCGGGGCAAAAATCCAGCCGACCGCCCGGCTGTGCTTGCACTTTGCCAGCGGCCTCCGCGCCGTTAAAGGTGCCCCATTGATACAACCATAGCGGTTCACCGCCGCGCATCTCGCCAAGGCCGCGTACCGTCACAACGCCCGCTCTGGCAGACAGCCGAGCGCAGGCCGTCAGCTCCGCGCGCTGCCTGCATAACCAGGCCGCCGCACTCAGCTCAGCGCGTGGCCAGCGCTGGCTCATGCCCCAACTCAGCGCCGAAGCGGCCTGATTGTAAGCCTGAAGGTAACGCTGCTGATCGGCAGCCAGTAACAGCGCGTTATCCAACTGCCGATGCTGAGCGTTAAGCAACATCAGCCCGAGCGCCAGCAGCAGCATCACCGCCGCCAGGGTGCTACCGCCTCGCTGGGTGCGCCGGTTCATGGCAGCGCCGCCATTTCGACGCTCCCGCTCAGGCTGCGCCCGATACGTGCATCGCTGGCGGAGCGCCCCGCCAGCGTAAGGCGAGCCAAGGTCGCGCCGTGATTGCCCCGCTCTATCGCCACATGAAACCGCTCAATGCGCACCTCGTCATGGTCGAGCAGCCGCTCCCAGCCACCGCCATCGCATTGGCTCACGCCGCGCTGCCCTTCCAAGCCGCCATTGCGCAGCCGGTAACCAAAGTAGCCTGCATCCTCGCCCGAAGTGAGCCATTGCCCGCTGCGAGCAATGTCGTAGGCAACGATAACGCAGCTGCCCGCCGCTTCTCCCGCAGCCTGGCCGATCAGCAGCGGCCGGCCGGCGCACTGCCCGGCGCAAAAACCGGCGCGGCGCAGATCTTTCTCAATGCCGAACGCCAACTGCCGCAGCGTTGACTCCAGCCGAAAGTGCTGGCCGACGGCCACGCTTTGCTGGCGCAACAGCGGGTAAGTTTTCGCCGCGCCGAGCGCGATTACGCTGCCGAAGACCAACGCCAACATCACCTCCGGCAAGGTAAAACCGCGTTCTGGAGTCAACATAGCGCCATGCCCCTGAGCCGCTGCCCTTCGCTGCACAAACGCAGCCGCCCACGGGCGGACAGCACCAGCCGCAGGCTGCCTGCGTCGTTGCTGAGAAGGATGTGCCCCGCCTGCGCGGTATTGCGCAAACCGTAAAACCCAATCTCTTTGCCGGTGTAGCCGCTCAGCGCAACGTCGCGATAAGGCGGCGAGAAGGCAGAGCCTTCGGCGGAAGCGCAATCCGGCGGCGGCACGCCACCGCCCAAACACCAGGGCGTGCCGTTCTTGAACCACAGCAGCGTCGTGCGGTTACGCCAGTTGGCGTCCGCCTGCAAGCGCAGCAGAAACGCCAGCAGCTGTTGGGCCGTGTGTTCCAGCCGCAGCGCTTGCTGATGATAGCGCCATTGCCCGACGCCCCAGCCGGTCAGCATGGCGGCGATCAATATCGCCGCCAACAGCTCAATCAACGTCATGCCTCGCTGGCGATCATCAATGTTCGAGAGAGTATTGTCGTTCATGCCGCCAGTGTAAGGGCCGTAACAACGCGGTAAAGCCGCATGCGCAAGCGCTGCGGCAAGCTGCGCAATGTTTCCTCTACGACGGCAGGCGGCGACAAAAAAATGCGGCGCGGTGCGCAATGCGGATAAAAAAAGGGGCGCAATCGCTGCGCCCCTGATGTGATACGGTTAAGGTCAGATCGCGACCGGTGCCTTGATGGCCGGATGCGGATCGTAACCTTCGATCTCGAAGTCTTCGAAACGGTAATCGAACAGCGAAGCCGGTTTGCGTTTGATCACCAGCTTCGGCAACGGACGCGGTTCACGCGTCAGCTGCAGCTGAGTCTGTTCCATGTGGTTGCTGTACAGGTGGGTATCGCCGCCGGTCCAGACGAAATCGCCCACTTCCAGATCGCACTGCTGCGCCATCATGTGCACCAACAGCGCGTAGCTGGCGATGTTGAACGGCAGGCCGAGGAAGACATCGCAGGAACGCTGGTACAGCTGGCAAGAGAGCTTGCCGTCCGCTACGTAGAACTGGAAGAACGCGTGGCATGGCGCCAACGCCATCTGATCCAGCTCGCCGACGTTCCAGGCGGAAACGATGATGCGGCGCGAATCCGGATCCTGCTTCAGCTGTTGGAGCACGTTGCTCAGCTGATCGATCTGATGGCCGTCCGCTGTGCCCCAGGCGCGCCACTGTTTGCCGTACACCGGGCCGAGATCGCCGTTTTCATCGGCCCACTCGTCCCAAATGGTGACCTTGTTGTCACGCAGGTAGGCGATGTTGGTATCGCCGTTCAGGAACCATAACAGCTCATGAATGATCGAACGCAGATGACATTTTTTGGTGGTCACCAACGGGAAACCTTCCTGCAAGTTGAAACGCATCTGGTGGCCGAAAATCGACAACGTGCCAGTGCCGGTACGGTCGGCTTTAGGGGTGCCCTCGGCGAGCACCTTGTTCATCAAATCCAGATACTGTTTCATTTGTCCCTCACGACAGTTGTTGCTGCGGGCGACGACGGTACGCCCAAATCATCATAATAACACCGGCCACCACCATCGGGATGGACAGGATCTGCCCCATGCTGATCACGCCGTCGAACAAGCCAAGCTGGGCATCCGGCTGGCGGAACGCTTCAACGATGATGCGGAATGCGCCATAACCGATCAGGAACAGGCCCGATACGGCGCCCATCGGCCGCGGCTTGCGAATAAACAGGTTCAGAATGATAAACAGCACCACGCCTTCCAGCAGCAGTTCATACAGCTGCGACGGGTGGCGCGGCAGTACGCCGTACTGGTTCAGCAGCGGCAGCAGAGAAGGATCGGCGGCGGCGAGGGCCACGTCTTCGCTGCGCGAGCTTGGGAACAGCATTGCCCAAGGGGTATCGGTGGTCACGCGGCCCCACAGTTCACCGTTGATGAAGTTGCCGAGGCGGCCGGCACCCAGACCGAATGGGATCAGTGGCGCGATAAAATCGGAAACCTGGAAGAAGGTGCGTTTGGTGCGGCGAGCGAACCAGAACATCACCAGAATCACCCCCATCAAGCCGCCGTGGAACGACATGCCGCCATCCCAGACCTTGAACAGATAGAGCGGGTTATCCAGGAACAGCGGCAAGTTGTAGAACAGCACATAGCCTACGCGGCCGCCGACGAATACGCCCAGGAAACCGGCGTAGAGCAGGTTTTCAACTTCGTCTTTGGTCCAGCCGCTGCCCGGCTTGTTGGCGCGGCGCACCGCCAGCCACATGGCAAAAACGAAACCGACCAGGTACATCAGGCCGTACCAATGCAAAGAAACCGGGCCAATGGAGAAAATGACCGGATCAAATTTAGGAAACGCCAGATAGCTATTGCTCATCTATCACCACAACATGTCTGTTATTTTTCCCCATGCGGGGGCGGCAGGTGCCAAGCGGCGACGGAGATTATCCCGCGCCTTGCAAACGGCAGCGTTAGCCGCTGTGGTGTGCAAGGCGACGAGCATGCGCCGCGCTGAGGTTGCGCATCATAACATAGGCTTAGCGCGGTCCGGTCCGGCAGGGCGGGAAAAGTTCTGTAAAAAAATCACACCGCACGGCGGCTATCGGCCCCCACGGATCAGCCCGCCCATGCCGCGCCGCTCCATAAACGCCGCCACCAGATGGCGCACTTCGGTGGTCATCTGGGTGTTCAACACCCGCTGCGCCAGCACTTCGGCGTCGGCAAGGTCGATATGCCGCAGCAGGTATTTGATGCGCGCCACGCTGCGGCCGTTCATGCTCAGATTACGATAGCCCATACCCACCAGCAACAGCGCGCCCATGGGATCGCCGGCCAGTTCACCGCAGAGGCTAAGCTGCAACCCGGCTGCTTTCCCCTGCTCGGCAATCAATCTCAGCACCTGCAACATCGCGGGATGCAAACTGTCGTACAACGAGGCGACCCGGGTGTTGTTGCGATCCACCGCCAGCAGGTACTGCGTCAAGTCGTTAGTGCCGACCGAGATGAAATCAACGCGCCCGGCCAGATGCGGGATCAGGAAAATCATCGACGGCACTTCCAGCATCACGCCGATTTTCGGTTTCGGGATCGCGTAGCCGAGCACTTCTTCCACCTCGCGCCCGGCGCGGTCAATCAGGCGCTTAGCCTCGTCGACCTCTTCCAGGCTGGTGACCATCGGCAGCAGAATGCCCAGGTTGCCGGTGCCGGCGTTGGCACGCAGCATCGCGCGCACCTGAATCAAAAAGATCTCCGGCTGATCCAGGGTAATACGGATGCCGCGCCAGCCCAGGCAAGGGTTCTCTTCGCTGATCGGCATATAAGGCAGTTGCTTGTCGGCGCCGATGTCCAGGGTGCGCAGCGTGACCGGCTTGCTCGGGTAAAGCTGCAGCATGCCCTGGTACTGCGCGACCTGCTCCTCTTCGGAAGGGAAGCCGCTTTGCAGCATGAACGGGATTTCGGTGCGGTATAGCCCCACGCCATCCACCCGGCCGCCCAACAGCTGTTCATGTTCCGGGCTGAGGCCGGCATTCAGCATCACCTGAATGCGCTCGCCGCTTTTCAACTGCGCCGGCTGCTCGACGTCGTCTTCCGCCAGCTTGCTCAGCTCCAGCTCTTCGCTGATCAGCCGTTGATATTCCTGCACCAGTACCGGCTCAGGATCGACCAGCAGTTCACCGCGATAACCGTCGACGATCAGCAGCCGCTGGCTGAGCAGAGAAGGCTGGATGTCGGCGCCCATCACCGTCGGCACCCCCATCGCCCGCACTAGAATTGCCGCATGCGAGTTGGCGGCACCGTCGCGCACCACCACGCCGACCAGACGATCCTGCGGCACTTCGGCCAGCAATGTCGCGGTCAGTTCATCCGCCACCAGCACAAAACGCGCCGGCCACTGGGTGGCGCCCTGGGTGGTGTCGTCGAGGTGGAACAGCAGGCGCTGGCCCAGCGCGCGCAGGTCGCTGCCGCGCTCGCGCATGTAGGTGTCCTGCAGTTTGGCGAACTGCTCGGCAAAGGTTTCTATCACCTGCTTCACCGCCCACTCCGCCACCGAACCGTTGTCGATTTCGGCGAACAGTTCGCGCTTGAGACGGGCGTCGTTTAACAGGTGAGAATAAAGATCGAAGATCGCCGCGCTCTCTTTTTGCGAACTGGCGGCAAAACGCTTGCTGAAGCGGCGAAACTCCGCGCCGGCCTCTTCCAGCGCCAGCGTCAGGCGCTCGCGCTCGCTAGCGGTGTCCAGCGTCGACGCGCGGTAAACCTGATCGAGCGAAGGCTGGCTGCTGTCCTGCCACCCTTCCGCCACCGCCACGCCGGGCGAAGCCGCCAGCGCGCGCACGCGCGTTTGGCGATACTGGCCGAAAATGGCGTTGAGCTGCGACTGTGACAGGATCCCGGCCATCTGCGTGGCCAGGGTGACCATGAAAGACTCTTCGCTTTCGTCGAACTGGCGCAGTTCGCGCTGCTGCACCACCAGCACGCCCAGCAGCTGGCGCCGATGAATGATCGGCACCCCGAGGAAGGATCGGAAACGATCCTCTTTCACCTGCGGAACGTATTTGAAACTGGGGTGGCTTTGGGCATCGGCCAGGTTGATAGGCTCGGCCCGGCGGCCGACCAACCCGACGACGCCCTCGTCAAACGCCAATGCGATAGTGCGCCCGCGCGGCTTCTTCAGCCCGCGCGTGGCCATCAGGTAGTAACAGCGGCGATCGTTGTCCGCCAGGTAGATGGAACACACTTCGGTGTCCATCGCCAGACAGGTTTCATTGACCAGCAGATCCAGCGCATCCGTCAGACTGGCCGCCGCGGCCACCTTCTCTACAATTTCTCGCAAGCGCGTGAGCATAGTCGGCTTAACTTAACCTCTCTTTCGGCGATAAGCGGGGGCCTGCCGCGGCGCCGCCTGCTCTTGCATCGGCATCACGGTCACGGCGAATTCTTTCATCACCCGGCGATAGACGTCGCGTTTGAACGACACCACCTGGCGCACCGGATACCAGAAGCTCACCCAGCGCCAACCGTCGAACTCCGGCGTGCTGCTGCGCTGCATATTGATATCAGCGTCATTGCACAGTAGCTGCAACAAAAACCATTTTTGCTTTTGGCCGATACAAACCGGCTTTGTGTCCCAACGCACCAAACGTTTCGGCAATTTATAGCGCAACCAGTTGCGGGTCGAAGCCAGGATGCGCACATCCTTTTTACTCAGCCCCACTTCTTCGAACAGCTCACGGTACATCGCCTGCTCCGCAGTTTCGCCAGGGTTAATCCCACCTTGGGGAAACTGCCAGGAGTGCTGACCGTAACGGCGGGCCCATAAGACCTGCCCCTGACGATTACAGATTACGATACCAACATTCGGGCGGTAGCCATCATCATCGATCACCGGACTACCTCGATAAGCTTAAATTCGCATAGATGTCCTGATTGTTTCACACAAGCTACAGGCGGTAAACCACTGCTTTACGGCGCTGCGGACCGGATAACATTGGGATAACTCACAGATATAGGCAAAGTTATAAACATACCCCAGCCTTTCGGGCCGGTTTTATTCACTTTTTCTGTGGATAGGTGTGTGCAGAACTCGAGGGATAAGCCGGTACAACTCTTAAACCCCAAAATCCCCCACCGCCCCCCAAAACACACATTTACTTTAAAAACAAATAATTAATTAACACCCCATCATTATGTACAGGGTAAAAATGTGATCTATGCACGGTAAGGATCTTACCCTGGCGAAAGATCCACCAACGCCGTTTTTATCCACAGATTATCCGAGCAAGTTACGCACAAAACGGACAAATTCGTAAAAAACCGCCCGAGTCAAGGCTGTAAATTGAACCAGTGATCGGTAAAAATTTGGGTTATCCCATAAATCTGTGGATAAATAGGTGTAAGATCCTGTTTATTGTCGGTGGCTTCAGGTGAACAAGCCCCGCCAGTGCATTGCCTCCCCCGCAAGGAAATGAAAAAAGTCATGTAAAATCATGCTACTATTATTCTTTTCCCCAGGCGATGACGGTTATCGTTCGTCGTGCATAATTGCAGTACGTTTTTCAACCAAATTCGACAGGCTTGATTTATGGCGTTTTTATCCCCTTTGCCGCCCCCGCCGGAAAATGAACGGCAGCTGTTCGAGCGTGCTCAGGCGCTGGCCGGCGCCAGCTTTGGCGAGCTGGCCGCCCGCGCGCAGCTGCCGATCCCCAAGGATCTGAAGCGCGATAAGGGCTGGGTGGGCATGCTGCTGGAGCTGTACCTCGGCGCCATGGCCGGCAGCAAACCGGAGCAGGACTTTCCCGAACTGGGCATCGAGCTGAAAACCATTCCTGTCGACGCCGCCGGCAAACCGCTGGAAACCACTTTTGTCTGCGTCGCCCCGCTTACCGGCAACAGCGGCGTCACCTGGGCCAGCAGCCACGTTCGCCACAAGTTGGCGCGCGTCTTGTGGATACCGGTAGAAGGCGAACGGCAGATCCCGCTGGCCGAACGCCGCGTCGGCTCGCCGCTGCTGTGGAGCCCGAGCGCCGCAGAAGAAGAGAGTCTGCGCCGCGATTGGGAAGAGTTGATGGATCTGATCGTACTCGGCCACGTAGAGCGCATCACCGCACGCCACGGCGAAGTGCTGCAGCTGCGCCCCAAAGCCGCCAACAGCAAGGCGCTCACCGAAGCCATCGGCGAACAGGGGCAACCTATCATGACGCTGCCGCGCGGTTTCTATCTGAAAAAGAGTTTTACCGGCGCGCTGCTGGCAAGACATTTCTCAATCTAAGCGATTTCGTTTAACTCTGGTTTAGCTAACCCTGTCAGCGCCACGATAAACGCGTATAATTCACGCTTTGCATTTATTAAGTATTAAGGTGTGCCGGGCAATGTTCGAATGGATTATGGATCCCAATGCCTGGTTAGCGTTAGGTACGCTAACCATTCTTGAGATCGTACTGGGTATTGATAACATCATTTTTCTGTCGCTGGTGGTGGCCAAGCTGCCCAAAGCGCAACAGAACAAAGCTCGCCGGCTCGGTCTGGCCGCCGCCATGATTATGCGCCTGGCGCTGTTGGCCTCCATCGCCTGGGTGATCCGCTTGACGCACCCGCTGTTTACCGTGTGGGATCACGCCATTTCCGCCCGCGATCTGATCCTGCTGTTAGGGGGGCTGTTCCTGATCTGGAAAGCCAGCAAAGAGATCCACGAAACCATCGAAGGCACGGAAGAAGAGCACCACACCAAGGTGCACAGCTTCTTCGGCGCGATCGTGCAGATCATGCTGCTCGATATTATCTTCAGTCTGGACTCGGTGATTACCGCCGTGGGCCTTTCCGACCATCTGTTCATCATGATGGCGGCAGTAGTGATCGCCGTCGGTGTGATGATGTTCGCCGCCCGGCCGATCGGTGAGTTCGTCAATCGCCATCCGTCGGTGAAAATGCTGGCGCTGGCGTTCCTGATCCTGGTGGGCTTCACGCTGATGCTGGAAAGTTTCCAGGTGCACGTGCCGAAAGGCTACATCTACTTCGCCATGTTCTTCTCGATGTCGGTAGAAGCGCTCAATCTGATGCGCAGCAAGAAAAACCGCTCGCCGGAATAACCCTACCCGGAAGCCGCCATCGGCGGCTTCCATCGCTTCGTTGACCTCTCATTTCACTTTTTCTTATCAGATAAAGACTTATCTGAGACGCCCTTCGCCGAGAGTTTGCTAATCTTGAAATAACAACCTTTTCTGGATAATCGAGGATCCGCAGGATGAAAAAGTGGGTAATGGCAGTGTCTGCGCTGGTGATGGTGGCCGGCCTGGCGGGATGTTCCAGCGACTACGTGATGGCGACCAAAGATGGCAACATGATCCTGACGCAAGGCAAGCCAGAGATCGACAAAGATACTGGCCTCATCAGCTATAAAGACGAGAAAGGCAACCACCGCCAGATCAACGGCGATCAGGTTTCCCAGGTTATCGAACGCTAATCACCGCCCGCCGGCTATCGCCCGCGCGAGCGCGGTAGCCCTCATTCGTGTCCGCACGGAATCCGCTTCCCCCATCTTCACCGCTTGGTTATAGTCAGGAAAGGCGACATCGCCGCCCGACGGACTTTGCGCCGTCTTCTGACATTGTGCTCCTGTTTCACCGGGCCGCGCGGCCCGTCAGCGCTAACAAGAAAGGAAGGCCGTTAATGCAATACCACCGTATTCCCCACAGTTCTTTAGAAGTGAGCGTGCTGGGACTGGGCACCATGACCTTTGGCGAACAGAACACCGAAGCCGACGCCCATGCGCAACTGGACTATGCATTGGCCGCAGGCGTGAACCTGATAGATACCGCCGAACTGTATCCGGTGCCGCCCCGCCCGGAAACCCAGGGCCTGACCGAGAGCTATATCGGCAGCTGGATCAAGGCACGCGGCAATCGCGAAAAAATCGTCCTGGCCAGCAAAGTCTCGGGCCCGGTGCGCGGCACCGACAGCAGCATCCGCCCGCAGCAGGCGCTCGATCGCAAAAACATCCGCGCCGCTCTCGACGCCAGCCTCAAGCGGCTGAACACCGATTATCTCGATCTTTACCAATTGCACTGGCCGCAGCGCGCCACCAACTGCTTTGGCAAACTCAACTATCAATACACCGATGACAAAGCTACGGTTACGCTGCTGGAAACGCTGGAGGCGCTGACCGAGCAGGTGCGCGCCGGCAAGATTCGCTATATCGGGGTTTCCAATGAAACGCCCTGGGGCGTGATGCGCTACCTGCAGCTGGCGGAGAAACACGAGCTGCCGCGCATCGTGTCGATTCAAAACCCGTACAGCCTGCTGAACCGCAGCTTTGAGATTGGCCTGGCCGAGATCAGCCAGCACGAAGGGGTGGAACTGCTGGCCTATTCCAGCCTGGCGTTCGGCACCCTGAGCGGCAAATACCTCAACGGCGCTAAACCGGCCGGTGCGCGCAATACGCTGTTCACCCGCTTCAACCGTTATTCAGGGCAGCAAACCCAGCTGGCGATCGCCGAGTACGTGGCGCTGGCCAAAAAACACGGGCTGGATCCTTCGCAGATGGCCTTGGCCTTCGTGCGTCAGCAGCCGTTCGTCGCCAGCACCCTGCTGGGCGCCACCACGGTGGAGCAGTTGAAAATCAACATCGACAGCCTCGATGTGGTATTGGATGAGGACGTGCTGCAGGCGCTGGAAGAAATCCATACCCGGTTTACCATTCCGGCACCTTAATACAGCCGAGGCGCAGCCTGGCTGCGCCCCGTTTTTTACCGCCGCTGCGACCACCATAGCACGCTAATCGCCAGCGCAAACACCACGCCAAACCCTACGCCGACGCCCACCACCGGCACGCCCAGCTTCACCACCAGCGAATACAGCGCCAGCATCAGCAACATGGCGGCGTTTTCACCCAGGTTTTGCACCGCGATCGCATTGCCGGCGCCGACCGAGTGCTTGCCCCGCTCCTGCAGCAACGCATTGAGCGGCACCACGAAGAAGCCCCCCAGCATGCCGATGATCGCCAGCAAGACATAGGCATTGAGCATGGTGGTTTGCAGCGCGAACACCGCGACCGCGACGCCGATCAGGATCCCGGCCGGCATGCAGCGTTTTACCGTCTTCAGCGTGACGAAGCGCGCGGCAGCGCCGGCCCCCACCACGATACCTACGGCCACCATGGCGTTCAGCAGCGTCGGCGTGGCGTTATCGGCGATACCGAGCGCCACCGGCACCCACAGCACCAGCAGAAAACGCAGCGTCACGCCGGCCCCCCAGAACAGGCTGGTGCCGATCAAGGAGAAACGCGTCTGCCCATCGCGCCATAACGTGACGCAGGCGGTAAAGAAGCTGTTCGTCATGGCCTGCGGGCGCCAGGAGGCCCCCGGGCGCGCCGCCGCCAGACGCGGAATATACAGGTTGGCGACCACCGCTCCCGCGTAAACCAAGGCGCAGGCCGCCAGCGCCGCGACCACATGCCAGTCCGCCAGAATACCGCCGGCCACCGAACCGGTCAGAATGGCGGCGATGGTCGAGGCCTCCATCAGGCCGTTAGCCTTGACCAGCTTCTCGCCGCTGGTGATCTCGCCCAGAATGCCGTATTTGGCCGGCGAATACGCAGCGGCCCCCACGCCGACCAGGCTGTAACCGAGAAACGGGTTGAACCCAAAGCAGATCACCAACGCCCCCGCCAGCTTCAGGGCGTTGGCGAACATCATCACCCGCCCTTTGGCGAAGCTGTCGGCCACCTGGCCGACAAACGGTGCCAGGATGATGTAGGTGGCAACAAAGGCCATCTGCAGGATCGGCTGGCTCCAGTCCGGATACAGCTGCTGCTTGATCAACGCCAGCGTGGCGAACAGCAGCGCATTGTCGCCGAACGCCGAGAGGAACTGCGCGCTGATGACGGCGATCATGCCGCGTGACAACAAAGGGGATTCGGTCGAAGGATTCATCAGGCACTCTCCGGCTGTTCGGCCATATGACGCAGGGTGACAAAATCGGGTTTGCCGCTGCCGAGCACCGGCAGCGTTTTCAACAGGCGAATATCACGCGGCACCGCCAGCTCCGGACTGCCCAGCTCGCGCGCCACTCGCAGCAATGCCTCGCGTGTGATGGCGGGATCGGTGGTGAACAGCACCAGCGCCTCACCTTTGCTGCTGTCGCTTTTGGCGGTGGCGGCATGCAGTTTTTCCGGCGACAGCCGCTGCGCCAGCAATTCGACGCTCTCAAGCGACACCATCTCCCCCGCCAGCTTGGCGAAGCGCTTCACGCGGCCGCGAATGGTGCAGTAACCCTGCTCATCCAGGCTGACGATATCGCCGGTGTCGTACCAGCCCGGCTGCAGCACGCCGTTCTCATCTTCCGCCGCCGGCGGCTCCAGCTCGCCGGGGCGCTCAACCCGCAGATAGCCTTTCATGATATTCGGCCCCTTCAGCTGCAGGCGGCCGCCGTTATCGATGCCCGGCACCGCGATCAGGCGCGCCTCCATCTGCGGCATGATGCGGCCAACGGTGCCCACTTTCGTCGCCAGCGGCACGTTAATGGAGACCACCGGCGCGCACTCGGTCACGCCATAGCCTTCCAGGATGCGGATGCCGTATTTGTCCTGGTAGATCTGTTTGGTGCTGTCCGCCAGTTTTTCCGCGCCGGCCACCACGTAGCGCAGGCGGGCGAAATCATACGGATGCGCGAAGCGCGCATAGTTGTTGAGGAAGGTCGCCGTGCCGAACAGCACCGTGCAGTTGCGGTCATACACCAGCTCCGGCACCACGCGATAATGAAGTGGGCTGGGGTAGAGAAAAATGCGGCTGCCGGTGATCAGCGGCGTGAGCAGCCCCACCGTCAGACCGAACGAGTGGAACAGCGGCAGCGACGACATGAAGCGGTCGCGCGGCGTGAAGTCGGCGATGGTGCGAATTTGTTCTACGTTGGCCAGCAGGCTGGCGTGCGAATGCACCACGCCCTTGGGGTGGCCTTCGGAACCGGAAGTGAACAGGATCAGCGCCGCGTCTTCCGGGCGTTGCGGCAACGCCGCGCGCTGCGGCTGCAGCAAATGCCGCAAAATCCACAGCTTGTCCGCCAGCGTGACCGTATCTTTCAAATCTTCCAGATACACCCAGTTGGCCTGCGGCACCTGTTCCGGCAGGTGAGTCAGCTTGCCCTTTTCCAGAAACTGGCGCGAGGTGACGATGGTCTTGATGTCGGCGGCAGTCATCGCGCTGTTCAGACCGTTGGCGCCGGCGGTGTAGTTGAGCATCGCCGGGATGCGGTTACGCAGCGAAGCGCCGAAGATCGCCGCCGCGGTGATGGTGGCGTTCGGCAACAGCAGGCCGACGTGTTCCCCTTCGGCGGTAAAGCGCTGCAGAATACGGCTGACGCCCAGCGATTTCTTGATCAACGTCTGGTAACTGTCTTCTTTGAAAGCGATGTCTTCGATACAGGGCTTGCGGCGCCCGTAGCGGTGCTGCGCCGCCAGCAAGGCATGGAACAGCGTCTGCGGTTCACGCGTATCCATCCGCGCCCGCATCATGATCTGCATCAGCCGATCGCCCGCCAGCGCCCGGCGTTCACGCGCGCGCGGCGCTTCCGGCATCGGCAGCGTGGTCGGCGGCAAGATGCGGATGCTGATTCGCGGGAACCAGCGGATCTTGAATACCCCGGCCATGCGGCCGAACCGGCTGAATTCGGGGCCGTCGATCCGCACCGGCACCACGGTGGCGCCCGATTTGGCGGCGATAAACGCCGCGCCATCGTAGATTTTCATCAGCGCGCCGGTCACGGTGATACGCCCTTCAGGGAACACCACGATCGGCCGCCCCTGCTCGACCATCCGCACCAGTTGCTTAATGGCCATCGGCTTGGTGGGATCGAGCGAGACGAAATCGATGTAAGGCCGCAGCCAGCGCATAAACCAGCTTTCGCCGATGCTGGCGTAAACCGCAAACACCGGTTTAATCGGCAGGAACAGCGCCAGCAGTACGCCGTCGAGGAAAGAGACGTGGTTCGGCGTAATCAGCAGTTTTTGCCGATCGAAGTGCTGGACGTCCCCTTCGACTCGAACCCGAAACAGCAGGCGAAACAGCGCGCGCAGCAGTGAAAAGATCATGCCCTTCTCCCTTGGCCATGGAGGCGTAAATCGTTGTAGGGAAAAGAATACTATATGGCAGGCAAAAAAAAACCTACGCATCCGCGTAGGTTGGTGCAATTGAAAATGGCTTCAACATACAGAGTATGCTGATTTCTCACCAATCAATACCTCTGGGATCACCTACTCTAGAGAGATGGCGTGCAGGAAACTACCGGCGAATCGCAAGAGTTCTGCTCCAAATGCAACCAGCTGTAAATTTCCCGCGATCTGCTGTAATAACTCAATGAAACTTAAACCTTCCCGCAGCGGCGAAAAAATAAATATAACAACGACGGCGAGCCGGTTATCCCGACGCGAAATCGTCATTCATCGCGCGCTAACCTCGACCAGGCAACTCATGGCGTTCGGCCCCTGTGTCAACGATGAGGTGCCGATATCCAGCGTCAGCACGTTCGGGTTGCCCGCCTGTTCGACCGGCCGGCGCTGCGCGTCGTAACCCGGCTCGAACCAGGCGCCGGTCGCCATCAGCACCACGCCGCGCGTCACGCCGTCAGTGAGGGACGCCCCCGCCAGGCAGCTGCCGCGCTCATTGCTGACCAGCACTTCGCTACCCTCTGCCACGCCGCGCTGCGCCGCGTCTTCCGGATGCATATACAGGGTTTCACGCCCGGCGGTCTTATTGCCCTGCGCCAGCGGCGCCGGATCCATCTGGCTGTGCAGACGATCGCTCGGCTGGATGGAGATCAAATGCAGCGGCCAGGTTTTGGCCTGCGGCGCGCCCAGCCACTCCACCGGCGGCCGCCACTGCGGATGCGGCGCGAAATCCTCGTAGCGGTAACCGGCGATCCGCTCGCTGAACAGTTCGATCTTGCCGCTGGGCGTCTGCAGCGGACTAGCCAGGGGATCGGCGCGGAACGCGTCAAAAAAAACGAATTCCTTGGCCGGCGCGGGCAGTTCGACATAGCCCCGGCGCCAAAAATCCTCAAACTCGGGCCAGGCGACGCCGGCACGCCGCTGCGCCACGCCGCATTGCCGATAGATCTCTTCGATCCAGGCCCGCTCGTCGCGGTTTTCGGTAAAGCGTTCGCGATAACCCAGGCGCTCCGCCAGATCGGCGAAGATATCAAAATCGTTGCGCGCCTGATGCTGCGGCGCAATCGCCTGATGCATCGCCAGCACGTAGCGATCGCGCGAGGAGCCGCCGATATCGTTGCGCTCCAGCGAGCTGGTGACCGGCAACACGATATCCGCCATTTTGGCCGCCGCCGTCCACCAGATATCTTGTACGATCACCGTATCCGGCTTCTGCCAGCCTTCCACCAGCCGGTTCAGCTGCTGATGATGATGGAACGGGTTGCCGCCGGCCCAGTGCACCAGGTGGATATCCGGGTAATGCCGCGTCTCGCCGCAAAATTGATAGGCTTCGCCGGGGTGCAGCAGCATGTCGCAGATGCGCGCCACCGGGATCGCCAGCCCGGCCGGGTTATCCCCTACCGGCATGGTCGGCGCGGGGGTGTCCACGCGCGGGTTGCCGACGCCGTTCATCGAGCCATGGCCGAAGGAAAAGCCGCCGCCCGGCAGCCCCACCTGGCCCAGCATCGCCGACAGCGCGATCATCATCCAATACGGTTGCTCGCCGCGGTGCGCGCGCTGCACGGAGTAGGAACAGGTGATAAAACTGCGCACGCCGATCAGCTGCCGCGCCAGCCGCGCGATGCGCGCCGCCGGAATGCCGGTAATGGCGCTGGCCCAGGCCGGCGTTTTTACCACGCCGTCGCTCACGCCGTTCAGGTAATCCGCCAGCTGTTGATAGCCTACGCAGTGGCTGTGCAGGAAGGCTTCGTCGTGCGCACCCAGCTGCTGGATTTCGTAAGCCAGCGCCAGCATCAGCGCCACGTCGGTATTCGGCCGGATCGGGATCCACTCCGCGTTGACGAACCCGGGGCAGTCGTCGCGCATCGGGCTGATGTTGACAACCGGCGTGCCCTTCTGCGCCAGCTTTTGCAGCCAGGGCTTGAGCGCATGCTCCGCCGCGCCGCCGGAAGAGACCTGGGCGTTTTTCAGCGCCAGCCCGCCAAACGCCACAAACAGCTCGCAATGCTCCACCACGCTCGGCCAGCTGGTGACGCGCCCGGTCAACGGCGAGAAAGTGCCGATCACATACGGCAGGAAAAACTGCGCCGCGCCCCAGCTGTAGTTGCCCTGCTGATCGACCCCGCCGCCGCCGCTGAAATAGAACCGCCGTACCAGCGAACGCGCATGATGCAAACGCCCGGCCGACGACCAGCCATAAGAGCCGGTAAACAGCCCGGAGGCACCGTAGCGATCGCGCACCCGGCGGTTCTCCTGCGCCACCAAATCGAGCGCCAGCTCCCAGTCCACCTCGACGAAGTCTTCCCTGCCGCGCAGCGTACGGTCGCTGCCCTCGCGCTTTTGCAGCCACGAGCGGCGCACCGCCGGCTTGCGGATACGTTTATCGGAGTAAACCATCGGGACGATGGAATCGAGCAGCGGCGAAGGATCGGGATCGTCGGCGAAGGGTTCACAGCGGATAAGCCGGCCGTCTTCAACCACGGCGGTATAAGCGCCCCAATGGGCGAGCTGCGGATAGCGTTTAATGGACATGGCGTTCTCGGCGCAAATCGGAATGCACAGACGTTACCTCAGCCCGCCGCCAGAGCCAACGTACAAATTGCGCTATCGTTCGGCAGCCGATGGTTATGCGTACAGACGCGAAGAGATTCTGCAACGGCCGCCACAAGTTGCGCACGAGACCGCTTGCAGCCCCGGTTGTTTTCCGCAAAACTGAGGGATGTAAGCGATTACCCAGGATGTATTGACTGATATGGCTACGATAAAGGATGTTGCCAGGCTGGCGGGTGTTTCCGTGGCCACGGTATCCCGCGTGATAAATAATTCCCCCAAGGCCAGCGAAGGGTCACGCACCGCGGTGCTGGCCGCCATGGAACAGCTGCAGTATCACCCTAACGCCAACGCTCGGGCGCTGGCGCAGCAATCCACCGAGACGCTGGGCCTGATCGTCTCCGACGTTTCCGACCCCTTCTTCGGCGCGATGGTCAAAGCGGTCGAGCAGGTGGCCTACGCCACCCACAATTTTCTGCTGATTGGCAACGGTTACCACGACGCCGAAAAAGAGCGCCAGGCGATTGAACAGCTGGTGCGTCACCGCTGCGAGGCGCTGGTGGTGCACGCCAAGAGACTGAGCGATCGGGAACTTTGCGGCTGGATGCAACAGATCCCGGGCATGGTGCTGATCAACCGCACGCTGCCGGGTTTTGAAACGCGCTGCGTGGCGCTCGACGATCGCTACGGCGCCTGGCTGGCGACCCGGCATCTGATCCAGCAAGGGCATCAGCGCATCGCCATCATCTGCTCCACCCACCAGATTTCCGACGCCACCGATCGCCTGCAGGGCTATCTCGACGCGCTGCAGGAGCACGGCATTGCGGTGGATGAAAAGCTGATCGCCTACGGCGAGCCGGACGAGATCGGCGGCGAACAGGCGATGACCGAATTGCTCGGCCGCGGCCGTTCGTTCTCCGCCGTTACCTGCTACAACGATCCGATGGCCGCCGGCGCGCTGTCGGTGCTGAGCGACAACAGCGTCGACGTACCGGGGGAAATTTCGCTGATCGGTTTCGACGACGTGCTGATTTCGCGCTACCTGCGGCCGCGCCTGACCACCATTCGCTACCCGATCGTAGCGATGGCCACCCAGGCGGCAGAGCTGGCCCTGGCGCTGGCCAACCGGCAACCGCTGCCGGAAATCACCAACATGTTCAGCCCGACGCTGGTGCGCCGCCACTCGGTCGCCACCCTCAACAACGCGCACGAACAGCCGTAATTCGCGCCGCCGCATGACGCTGTAAAGCGGGCGCAGCACGCCCGCCCGCTTATTAGATAAGCTCCAGCGCGATCAGTTCTTCGATGGTTTGCCGGCGGCGGATCAGGCGCGGCTCGCCGTTTTCGAACAGCACTTCAGGCAACAGCGGACGGCTGTTGTAGTTGGAGGACATCGATGCGCCGTAGGCGCCAGTGTCGTGGAACACCAGATAATCACCGATCTGAACCGGCGGCAGTTCGCGGGTTTCCACGCCGCCGCCCGCCTGCTGGGTGAACACGTCGCCGGATTCGCACAGCGGCCCGGCGATCACCGTTTCGCGCAGCGGTTGCCCCGAGGTATCGCGCCCATCGGCCGGCAACAGCGAAATATGGTGATAGCTGCCGTACATTGCCGGGCGCATCAAATCGTTAAAACCGGCGTCCACCAGCACGAAGTGGCGGCTGCCCATGTCTTTTACCGCCCGCACTTCGGCCACCAAGACGCCCGCTTCCGCCATCAGGAAACGCCCCGGTTCGATCTCCAGCTGCACCGGATGCCCCAGATGCGCGGCGATGCGTTCACGCGCCCGGTTCCACAACCCGAAATAGTGTTCGGTATCGATCGCCTCTTCGCCGTACTGGTACGGGATAGACAGGCCGCCGCCGGCGGAAATGGCGCTGATGTCATGACCGAGATCGATCACCTGCTGCACCATCGCATCGCAGACCCGTTCCAGATGCTGGTAATCGACGCCGGAACCGATGTGCATGTGCACGCCGATCAGCTTCAGGCCGTAGCGGCGGATCTTCTCCACCGCCTGCGGCAGGTCGGCATACCAGATACCGTGCTTGCTGTTCTCGCCGCCGGTGTTGGTTTTCTGGCTATGGCCGTGGCCAAACCCCGGGTTAATGCGCAGCCACACCGGGTGCCCTGCGGAAACCTGGCCGAGCTGATCCAGCATGTCGATGGAACCGGCGTTGACCGGGATCTTCAATTCGCTGACGCGCGCCAGCGTGGCGTGATCCAACACGTCCGCAGTAAACACGATCTCGCTCGGTTCGCCGCCCGGCTGAAAACCGGCCCGCAGCGCCCGCTCGATCTCGCCCAGCGACACCGAATCCACCTTCACGCCCTGCTCGCGCATCAAGCGCAAAATATGAATGTTCGAACAGGCCTTCTGCGCGAAACGGACGGTATCGAAATGGCGCAGCTGAGCGATGCGCTGGCTGATGATGTCCGCATCATAGGCCCAGACCGGGCAGCCGAAACGTTGCGGCAAGGCCAACAGGTTAGCGGCGTTCAACGCGGTGGAGGTGTCGTGCAACGGGCGTGGCATGGCGATATTCCCAATTCGAAAATGACGGCAGATAACGCCATAGTGCCGCACGCTGAATCGGGTGGAAAATATCTATTTAGCCGTAGTCTATTCATTTATGATATGGTTTTCCCCTTAATCGAGCGGCCTCACCATGCACAGCATCTCTTTGCGGCAGATCGAAATTTTTCGGGCGGTGATGACCACCGGCAACCTGACCGAGGCGGCGGCCCTGCTGCAGACCTCGCAACCGACCGTCAGCCGCGAGCTGGCGCGCTTTGAGAAGCTGATCCGGCTGCAGCTGTTCGACCGGGTGCGCGGTCGCTTGTCCCCCACGGTGCAGGGCCTACGGTTGTTCGAAGAGGTGCAGCGCTCCTATTACGGCCTCGATCGCATCGTCAACGCCGCCGCCGGCATTCGCCAGTTTCAGCAGGCACAGCTGTCGATCGTGTGCCTGCCGGTATTTTCTCAATCGCTGCTGCCGGCGGTGTGTCGGCCCTTTATCGAACGTTACCCGGAAGTCAGCTTCAGCGTCATCCCGCAAGAGTCGCCGCTGCTGGAAGAGTGGCTGTCTGCCCAGCGTCACGATCTCGGGCTGACGGAAACCACCCTGACGCCGGCGGGCACCGAGCGGGTGACGTTGATGACGTTGAACGAAGTCTGCGTGCTGCCGACGGGCCACCCGTTGCTGGTGAAAGATCGGCTGACGCCGCAGGACTTCGCCGGGCAGAACTTTATCAGCCTGTCGAGCACCGACAGCTATCGCCACCTGCTGGATGCGCTGTTCGGCGAACAGGGCGTCGAGCGCCGCATGGTGATGGAAACGCACAGCGCGGCGTCGGTGTGCGCCATGGTGAGGGCCGGCGTGGGGGTGTCGATCGTCAACCCGCTGACGGCGCTCGACTATGCCGGTAACGGTGTGCACGTGCGGCCGTTCAGCATCGACGTGCCGTTCACCGTCAGCCTGATCCGGCCGCTGCACCGCCCTTCATCGGCGCTGGTCACCGCCTTTATCGACCACCTTCATCAGCAGGCCGCCGCCTTTGCCGCCCGGCTGGCCGCCGCCGTCAGGCGCTGAAAGCGGCGTGGGAATATTGCCGAAGCATCAGCGCAGCGTCGCCTGCCACTGCGGATCGGTGGCGAACCACTCCACCAGAAAGTCCAGCATGGTGCGCAAGGTGGCGGGCATCTGGCGGCGTGAGGTATAGATGCCGTAGATTCCCATCGACTGCGGCCGGTAATCCGGCAGCAGTTCGACCAGCTCGCCGCTGGCCAGCAGCGGCGCCGCCGAATAATAGGGCTGCATGGAAATGCCTGCCCCCTGCACCGTGCCGGCCATCAGCACCACCGACTCGTTGGCGCTCAGGTTGCCGCTGACCGCCACCGCCGATTTCACGCCCTGAGCATCGAAGTGCCACAGGCTTTTGCCGAAATAGGAGTAGGTCAGGCAGTTGTGCAACGCCAGATCCTGCGGTTGACGTGGGGTGCCGTGCGCCGCCAGATACGCCGGCGCGGCGCACACCACCGATGCGCAGGTGGACAGCGGGCGGGCGATCAGGTTGGGATCCAGCTCGTTGGTGATGCGCAGCGCCAGATCGATGCGCTCCTCCACCAGGTTCACCGCCCGGTTGTTCATCTGCAAATCGACCGCCACCTGCGGGTGACGCTTCAGATACTGAGCGACGGCCCCCACCAGCGCCGTTTGCCCGAGCGACTGCGAACAGGTGATGCGCAGCAGGCCGCGCAGCTCATCGCTCTGCCCTTCCTCCACCAGGTCGATCTCCCCCGCCAACGCCAGCATTTGCCGGCAGCGTTCCAGAGTACGCTCCCCGGCGTCGGTCAGACTAAGCTTACGGGTAGTGCGGTGCAGTAAACGCGCCCCGGCCCATTGCTCCATCTGCGCCAGGTAGCGCGTCACCATCGCGCGCGACATCTCCAGCGTTTCCGCGGCGGCGATCATGCTGCCGCGATCGACGATGGTGACAAAAACCTCAGCGGCGGTAATGCGATCCATGATTAGTCCGATTTATGCAACGAATAATTGCTTATTATCCGGTTTTTCTATCGCTTTATGCAACCTAACATCATTACAACATTAACCGATACCCAAGGACCTCTGCCCATGTTTAAGAAATCACTGTTAACTCTGGCCTTCACCGGCGTCGCCACCCTCAGCACCTACGCCACCGCGGCCGATACCCTGACCATGGAAGTGTATAACCCGGGCGAGAAAAGCGTGTTCCCGGTGTCTTCCGAAATCATCAGCGGCAAACACGAAGTGGCGCTGATCGACGCTCAGTTCCAGCGTAACGATGCCGAAGCGCTGGTGAAAAAGATCAAGGCGACCGGCAAGAAACTGACCACCGTTTATATCAGTCACTCAGACCCGGATTTCTATTTCGGTCTGGACGTGATTAAAGCGGCCTTCCCGGAGGCGAAAATCATCGCTTCGCCAGGCACCATCAAGGACATCAACGCCACCAAAGACGGTAAAGTCGCCTATTGGGGCCCGATCCTGAAAGACAATGCGCCGAAAACCGTGATCGTGCCGCAGCCGCTGCAGGGCGACAGCTTCACCATCGACGGCCAGAAAGTGGAAGTGAAAGGCCTGAACGGCCCGACCCCCGATCGCACCTTCGTGTGGATCCCGGCGCTGAAGGCGGTCGTTGGCGGTGTCGCCGTCGCCGGTGACAACATCCACCCGTGGATCGCCGACAACCAGAGCGTGGAATCGCGCCAGCACTGGCAGCAGACGCTGAAAAACATCGAAGCGCTGAAGCCGCAGGTCGTCGTGCCGGGCCACTTCCTGCCGGGCGCAGCGCAAACGCTGGCATCGGTGCACTTTACCCAGAAATACCTGACCACGCTGGAAGCCGAACTGCCGAAAGCCAAGGATTCCGCCGCGCTGATTGAAGCGATGAAAAAGCACTACCCGACGCTGAAAGACGAGTCGAGCCTGGAACTGAGCGCGAAAGTGCTGAAAGGCGAGATGAAGTGGCCGCAATAAGCGCCCGTGCGTGATTGAACCAGCCCTGGCGCCGCGGTGAACTGCCGCGCGCCAGGCGAGGAGTAAAGATGACCGAAACCACTCTGCATTACATTTTCGATCCGCTGTGCGGCTGGTGCTACGGCGCCGCGCCGCTGGTGAAAGCGGCTCAGAGCCTCCCCGGGCTGAAGGTCGTGCCGCACGCCGGCGGCATGATGACCGGCAACAACCGCCGCCAAATTACCGACGAATGGCGCAACTACGTCATTCCGCACGACAAACGCATCGCCGAGATGACGGGCCAGCCTTTTGGCGAAGCCTATTTCAACGGCCTGCTGCGCGACACCACGGCGGTGATGGATTCCGAGCCGCCGATCACCGCTATCTTGGCGGCGGAAAAGCTGGCGGGACGCGGGCTGGACATGCTGCACCGCATTCAGCAGGCACACTATCAGGAAGGCCGGCGCATCGCCGACACGCCGGTGCTGGAAGCGTTGGCGAAAGAGCTGGGGTTGCCTTCAGCGGCGTTTATCGCCGAAATGCGTTTCAGCAGCGGCGCGCCGACCGCGCAACACATCGCGGAAAGCCGGGCGCTGCTGGCCAAAGTGCAAGGCCAGGGCTTCCCGACCTTTGCGCTACAGGACAGCGAAGGCCGCCTGCATCTGCTGCCGGCCGGCAACTATCTGGGTAATGTAGAAGCCTGGAAAAACCTGCTGGGCGCCGCCGCGCTGGCGTAACCAACCTTTCTCGCCCCGACTGCCGGGGCGGGTCATTCGACCCGTACGAACCGCCCTTCAGCCCGCACGTTGTGACCGAACCCGCAATCCCCGCGCGTGTGCATCTCCAACGTTTGCTCACCAAACGCCAAAGTGACGTCGCAGACCTGCGCGCTTTCCGAGTCATGCTGATGATAAACAGCTTTGCCGTGCTCGATCGGCAGTTCGGCGGTGAAGTCGCCCATGTTCGGGCCGTAATACAGCCCCATCTGCGGCATGGCGTAGCCGGAGAAATCGATCAGCCAGCGCTCGCCCTGCGGCTTCACCACCACTTCGCTCCACACGCCGCGCCCGGCGTATTGCCAATACACGCCGCCCGGCCCCTGCGGCTGCGGCCGCTGCGCCAGCCGTTGGCGCAACAAGCTCATGTTGTGCTGCGATTTGTCATCGTGCGGCGCCAGCGCCAGATAGGCCTGCGCCTTGAGCAATTCGCCGGCGTGCATCAGCGACAACGCCACGTTGTTGTAGGCCGTGGCGACGGCCTGCTCGCTCAGGCCGCAAAACTCGCTCCAGGCCGCCTGATCGCGAAAGATGTCGGCAGCTTTGGCGTAATCCTGCCGCTGATAGGCCTTTTTTCCCAGCTCGGCGTAGCTCGCCACCTTTTGGCAGTCGGCGGCGATGTCCGGCTCGTCAATGTGCGCCCAGGCCCGGGCGCTGGCGAAGACGCCGCAGGTCAGCAACAGGGGAACCCAAGCCTTCATCGTTTATCCTTTCTGCAAAAATTCGGCGCCAGTATAACCGCCCGGCGGCGGAGTGTATGCCGCAATTGCGCCCATCTGCGCACCGCTGACGATTCAACCGCCTTATTTCAAACGGTTAGCGAGGTCAAAACTGCTTACAGTCGCGGTTTGTTTGTTACCGGCCCGCGGCCCATGCTGAACAAAATGCCGCAATTAACGAGTCGCTATGAACGCAACCCCCTTGCAGAAACACGCCGTTTGGCAGCTGATCAAACCCTTTTGGGTGTCGGAGGAGCGATGGCGCGCCTGGATGATGCTGATCGCCATCGTCGTCCTGTCGCTCGGCCTGGTCTATATCAGCGTGCAGATCAACCAATGGAACCAGGTGTTCTACGATGCGCTGCAGAACAAAAACTACCCGGTATTCAAGGCGCAGCTGTGGCGCTTTACCTATCTGGCGCTGATCTTCATCGTGCTGGCGGTCTACAAGATCTACCTGACTCAGGGGCTGCAGATGCGCTGGCGGCGCTGGATGACGGAAAAGTTCATGGAAAAATGGCTGGCACACCAGGCGTATTACCACACCGAGCAGCAGCAGATCGTCGATAACCCCGATCAGCGTATCGCCGAAGATCTCAACGTGCTGACCCAATATACCCTGTCGCTGTCGCTCGGGCTGCTCTCCAGCCTGGTGACGCTGTTTTCCTTTATCGACATCTTGTGGCACGTCAGCGGGCCGATGACCTTCGCACTCGGCCAGCACGCCATCACGCTGCCCGGTTATATGGTGTGGTTCGCGCTGCTGTATGCGGTGCTGGGATCGCTGCTGATCTGGTGGGTCGGCAAACCGCTGGTCATGCTGGGCTTCAATCAGGAACGGTACGAGGCGAACTTCCGTTTCGGCCTGATCCGCATCCGCGAAAACAACGACGCCATCGCGCTGTACCACGGCGAACCGCGCGAGGCGCAGCAGCTGGGCGATCGTTTCGACACCATTCGCAGCAACTGGTGGGCAATTATGCGCATCACCCGGCGGCTGAACATCGCCACCAACTTCTACGGCCAGTTCGCCATCGTGTTTCCCCTGCTGGTGGCCGCGCCGCGCTACTTCTCCGGCGCTATTCAGATGGGCGGCCTGATGCAGATAGCCTCAGCCTTCGGCCAGGTGCAAGGTGCGCTGTCATGGTTTATCGACGCGTTTAACGATTTGGCGACCTGGAAAGCCTGCGTCAACCGTTTGGCCGGCTTCAACGCCGCCGTCGATCAGGTGCATCATCAGCCGCGCGGCGTTCAGCTGCGGGAAGAGACCGCCCATCCGTTAACGCTGGATAACCTCAGCCTGAACTTGCCCGACGGCCAGCCGCTGCTGGCCGGCGCCGAGATGACGCTGCAACGCGGCGAACGCCTGCTGATCGTCGGCCCTTCCGGCTGCGGCAAGTCGACGCTGCTGCGGGCCATCGCCGGTATCTGGCCTTACGGCGCGGGGGCTATCGGGGTAGCGGCCAACGCCAACACGCTGTTCCTGCCGCAGCGCAGCTACATTCCGATCGGCACGCTGCGCGAAGCGTTGAGCTACCCGAGCCTGGCGTCGGAATACAGCGATCCGCAGCTGATGCGGGTGCTGGAAAACTGCCGCCTGAAGCACCTGCAGCGCTGGCTGGATACCTCCGCCAACTGGAGCCATCGCCTGTCGCCGGGCGAGCAACAGCGGCTGGCGTTCGCCCGCGCCCTGTTGATTCGCCCGAGCATCCTGTTCCTCGACGAGGCCACCAGCGCGCTGGACGACGAAACCGAACAGTTGATGTACTGCCTGCTGGTGGATGAACTGCCGGACGTAACGCTGATCAGCGTGGCGCACCGCAACAGCGTGGCGAAGTACCACCAGACCTGCTGGCGCTTCAGCCGCAGCGAAGATCAACCGGCGCGCCTGGCGCTGAGCCCGCTGCCGGTATAACCCGCAGACCGACGGCGTTCGTTCAGATGCCGTCGGTTTGCACGTCTTCGCATTTCACCCGGCGGCGCTCATGCCACAGGCTCGTCAGGCCGCGTTTGCCGCACGCCAGCGCCACCTCGCGAAACTCATCCAGGCTCAACCCGTCGCGCTCCAGCATCATTTCCGCCGCCAGCTGCATATTGACGCCGGTCAGCACTTCGCAATCGCCCTGCGCATCCGCCAGTTCGCAGGCGCTGCGGAACGGCGAGCCGCCGAGCATGTCGGTGAGAAACACCACGCCGTCCGGTTGCGCCACCGCCGCCAGCGCCGAGCGCAAGGCGTCGTTGAGCTGCGCGGTGCTCATCTGTTCGGGGAAATCGACCGCCGCGCAGTGCGGCTGCCGCCCCACCACCTGCTCCACCGCCTGCAACAGCCCGGTGGCGAAGCCGCCGTGGCCGGTAATCACAATGCCTGGCATAGCCCACTCCTCACAAAATGCCGATAAATTTGCCCGCTACGCCGATCGCTACGGTGACGCCAATCAGCTTCACCGGCGAGAAACCGCGCTTCATCAGGAAGAAAATGAGTAGCGTGAAGCACAGCGGCAACAGGTTGGGCATCAGCTTGTCCAACACGTCTGTCTGCAGCGCCACGCTGGCCTTGCCGGCATGCATGACCAGCGGCGTGGACAGGTGCACATACGAGGCCACCAGTGCGCCGATCACCGTCATGCCGACGATCGACGCGGCATGAGAAATGCGCCGGGTGTGGGTCTTCAACAGCGCCAGCGCGCTGGTGCCGGCCTGATAGCCGTAGTGCGCCAGCCCAAAGCGCAGGCCGAAGTGAAACAGATTGAACAGCAGCAGGAAGACGATCGGCCCGAACAGGCTGCCCTCCAGCGCCAGCGAAGCGCCTATCCCGGCGCAAATTGGCAACAGCGTCAGCCAAAACAGCGCGTCGCCGATGCCGCCGAGCGGCCCCATAAGCGCCACTTTCACCGCGCGAATGGTGGAGATCTTCTCCTTGTTCTGTTCCATCGCCAGCACCAGGCCGGACAGGAAGGTGACGTCGAACGGGTGCACGTTGATAAATTCCATGTGCATCTTCATCGAGTTGGCCAGATCCTGCGGGTTGCGGTGGATCTTGCGCAGCCCGGGGATCAGCTGATACAGCCAGCCGCCGGCCTGCATACGTTCATAGTTGAACGACGCCTGCAGCAGCAGCGAACGCCAGGCCATGCGGTTGATGTCGCCGCGCGTCAGCGCTTCGGCGGGTTGGTTATCCAGGTAGTCGTCCTGCTCCACCTGGCTGGTGACCAGCGCCTGCGCCATGCGTTGCTCGGCCTTTTGCGCCAGCAGATCGTCGGAATCGTTAAATGCCATCTTCGGCGTCCTCCTGCGGAGCGGGCCGGGCCGTCGCCTCTGCTGCGCCGCGTTGCGTGTTGAAGAAGTCGATCAGGGCGATCGCCAGGGCACCCAGCGCCACCGCCAGGATCGGCAGCTTGAGGAACGTGACCGAGATGAAGCCAAGGATAAAATAGGCCACGTAGGTTTTTTTCATCATCACCTTCATCAGCAGCGAGAAGCCGATCGCCGGCATCATGCCGCCCGCCACCGCCAACCCGTCCAGCAGCCAGCCTGGCGCCTTCTGCACCATGGCGCTGGCCACATCGGCGCCGAAGTAAATCGGCAGGAATGCCACCACGAAATAGAAGATGAACAGGATGCTGATGCCGAGATAGTTCACCCGTTCGATGCCGCGCCAGTTCAGCTCCTTCACCATGCGATCGCAGCGGTGCATCATCGGCGAGAACAGCGTAAACAGCAGCGTGATGCAGCCCTGCACCGCAATCGAGAACGGTACCGCCACGCCGATCGCCACTTTAGGGTCGGCCTTGGTCAGAATGGCGAACGCGGTGCCGATCACCCCGCCAATCACCACGTTAGGCGGTTGGGCGCCCGCCAGCGGCACCATCCCCATCCACACCAACTCCAACGTGCCGCCCACCAGCAACCCGGTGTAGACATCGCCCAAAATCAGCCCCACCAGCGGCCCCATCACCACCGGCCGGTGGAAGTGGGTCAGGCCGTCGAACAGGTCAACCCCCGCCAGCCCGGCCAACAGCGCAATCAATAACGCATCCGTCAACATGCTTTCCCCCTGGCTCAAAAGAGCAGTTTGCCGATCGCCTCGCCCGCCTCATCCGGCACCCGGCGCACTTCGCACTCCACGCCCAGCGCCGCCAGCGCGCGAAACGCGGCCACGTCGCCGTCGTCCAGCGACACCGTTTTGTGCACCTGCCGCTTCCCCTCGGCGAAGTGCATATTGCCGACGTTGACGAACCGGATCGGCACCCCGCCGCGCACCAGCGTCAACACGTCCTGCGGCGTTTTGCACACCAGAAAAATCTTCTGCCGATCCGCCGCCTTGTGGATCACGTCGATGGTTTTCTGCAGCGTGAAGTAGCGGGTCTGCACCCCTTCCGCCACCACCATGTCCATCAGGTTCTGCTGCACCGGATCGGCGGCCGCCTCGTCGTTGGCCACCACCACCAGGTTGGCGCCGAGGGTGTTGGTCCAGGTCACGCCCACCTGGCCGTGCACCAGGCGATTGTCGATACGGGTCATTAAAATGTTCGGCATGCTAGCGGCCCTCCGGGTAGCAGGCGGCGTGATAATCGTCGAGCACCTGCGTCACTTTATGCAGCACCCACTCCTGCGGATCGGCGCTCAATTCGCCGGCGTTCATCGCCCGCGCCTGATCCGGCAGGTACTGGCTGAGCAGCGCCAGCGGCGCCGGGCTGCGGCGCAGGTTGTCCAGCAAACCGTCGACCGCCTGCTGCACCTGCGGCTGCGGCCAGTAGTAACGCACCCGATCGCTCAGGCTGTAGTGGCGATCGAGATACTGCTGGTGCGGCGTGCCGTGGTAGTAGCGGCTCCACTGCTGCGGCTGCTCGCGCATCACCTGCTCCAGCGTGGCGCACAGCTGCGCCGACTGGCGTTCCCCCAGCCATTCACGCTCGATGCGATCGAGGGCGAACAGCGCTTCGCGCAGCGCGAAGGTCAGCGCCGGCCCCACCTTCAGGATGGCGAAGTGATCGCGCACCAGTTGGCGGTAGGCCTGCGGTGGTTGGTAGTCCGTAGAGTGCGCTTCATAGATCATGCCCGGCTGCCGTTCGATGAAATGGCTCAATGCGTCGGCGCGCTGCGGTTGGTAATGCTCAACGCTGTGGTGATCGAACTCGACGCCCGGCTGTACCACCAGCGCGATAGTTCGCTGCCAGGCATCGTTCAGCTCGGCTTTTTGCCAGGCGATGCGGTGCGTTTCCAGCGTTTGCGCCACCGCCTGCGGCGTGGTGACCTGCAGACCCGCCAGCGCCTCCTGCGCGCCGCCCGGCACCGGCACTTCGGTGCCGATCACATAAACCGGCGCTTCGCCGCCGCTCTGCGCCCAGGCCCGCTCCGCCACCGCGCACAGGCGCGCCGCACGCTCAGCGACCGTGGCATCCCCCAGGGGCGAGGGATCGCCGGCGCACGACATGGAACAATCGAGGTGAATTTTGCGAAATCCGGCGCGAACGTAATCGTCGATCAAGGTTTCCGCCAGCGCCATCGCCTCCTGAGCCGGGCGATCTTGCCAGGCGTTGGGCCCCAGATGATCGCCGCCCAGCCACACTCTCTCGCGCGCCAGGCCAACCTCATCCGCCAGGCGCCACAGCGCATCGCGGAACTGGGCCGCCGTTTGGCCGGTATAGCCGCCGAACTGATTGACCTGGTTGGACGTCGCCTCTACCAATACCGGCGTGCCGCGCGCTTTGGCCTGCCGCAGCGCGGCCTTCAGAACCCAGGGATGGGCGGAACAGACGGAAAAGATCCCGACCGGCATACCGGCCTTGTGCTGCTCGACAAGCTGTAACAACTGCTGCATGAAGCCCCCATGCAGGCGCCCTGCTACCGATCGGCGATGATGACCTCCACGCCCAGCTCGGTTAACGCCCGCTCGTAATCGTCCGGAAGACGGCTGTCGGTGATCAGCCGATGGATTTGTCCGGCTTCGCGAATCATGCAAAAGCTCTTGCGACCGAATTTGCTGGCATCCGCCACCGCGATAATCTCGCGCGCCACCTCGCACATTACGCGATTGAGGTGCGCCTCACCGGGGTGAGGCGTGGTGATGCCGGCGCTCAGATCGAACCCGTCGACGCCCAAAAACAGCTTGTCGAAGCGGTACTGACGCAATTGCTGCTCGGCAGCCGGACCGTAGAGCGAGTAAGAGTTGCGACGCACGCTGCCCCCCAGCACCATGACCTCTACCCCGTCGTTTCCCGAAAGCTCGTAGGCAATGTTCAGCGCATTGGTCATCACCACCAGATCGCGCCGCCCCTTCAGGAACGGCACGATCTGCGCGGTGGTGGAACCGGAATCGAGGATCAGCGCATCGCCGTCGCGCACATAGCCGGCCGCCGCGTTGGCGATCAGCGTTTTGACGTCGCGATTCAACCGCCCTTTGTCCCGCAGCGGCCGATCGAAAGCGAATTGCTGATTGAGCATCGCGCCGCCGTAAGCGCGCAGCGCACACCCTTTTCGTTCCAGAAAGCGCAGATCGTTGCGGATCGTCACCGTGGATACCGCAAACTGTTTGCTGAGCTGCTCCACGCGCACGCTGCCGTGCTCGCATAACAGATCGATGATGTGTTCACGTCGCTTTGCGGTATTCACTGGCATGAGCTGCGGTCCTCAGGTTTCCGGCATCGCCGGGGAGAAGATGGCTTTCGCTCTACTGCGCTGGCATTACAGCAAAGCGAAAGCAATGAAATTGTGATCGGGCTTACAGCCCCGTTTTAGCAAAAAAACCGCCAAAAAACCTTTCGAATCGAAACGGATCGAAAAGCCAAAAAGCGGAAAGGGGGAAAAGTGAAATGCCATGACGGGCGCGAACGCCGGGGGGCCACGGAGCCGGCGGTGAGGAAAGCGAAAGCGGCGCATGGCGCGCCCCGCGCCATGACTTTTAGTTCACTCAGTGACCAGGATCACATAATGGCAATTATCCTGCGGCCGGCAGGGGTTAACCGCCATCATCCCGCCGGCCCGTCCCCTTGTCAGCGTGAGCCATCTTCCCTACACTTGCGATCGGATACCGCCAATTTGTCGGTACGTAAGCGTTAACGTCAATCAACGCATCACGCCATGCAGCACTGATTGACTGCATGCCCTGGTGCGAGGAACCCATGCCGCAACCCGCTTCATCCCCAACGTCCACCGCGACCCCGCGTCGCCGTTTACACCGCCCTGTCCTGCTGATCGTCGGCATTATGCTGATCGCGGCCAACCTGCGCGCCGCCCTGACCAGCGTCGGCCCACTGTTGGAGCAGATCCAGCAACAGCTGGCGTTGTCCGCCACCGCCGCCGGCCTGATCAACTCGTTGCCGCTGATCCTGTTCGCCGTTCTCTCGCCATTGACTCCGGCGCTGGCGAAACGCATCGGCATCGAGCGCACCCTGGGCCTCGCCCTCGCGCTGCTGGTCTGCGGCATCGCGCTACGTTCCCTGCCGCAAGACGCCATGCTCTGGCCGGGCAGCATCCTGATCGGCGCCGCCATTGCCTTCGCCAACGTGGTGCTGCCGACGCTGGTGAAAAGAGATTTCCCGCATCGGGCCGCCGCGATGATCGCCGCCTATGCGGCGGTGATGTCACTGGTTGCCGCCATCGCCTCCGGTCTGGCGGTGCCGCTGGCTGCCCTGGCCGACCTCGGCTGGCGGTTCTCTTTGCTGTGCTGGGGTTTGCCCGCCTTGCTGGCGCTGCTGGTGTGGCTGCCGCAGCTACGGCGCTCGGCCACTCCCGCCACCAAAGAACCGAAGCCGACGGAGCCACAGCGCTATCGTTCTCCCTGGGGCAGCGCGCTGGGCTGGCAAGTGGCGATGTTCATGGGGCTGCAATCGATCGCCTTCTACACCATCATCGGTTGGTTCAGCGCCTTTGCCGCCAGCCACGGCACTTCCGCCCAGCAGGCAGGATTCGAGCTGTTCGTTTACCAGGTGGTCGCGATCGTCGCCAACTTTGTCATGGTGGTGATTTTGCCGCGGGCGCGCGATCAGCGGGCAATCGCGCTGGGCAGTTCCCTGCTGATCTTTATCGGCGTCGGAGGATTATTGGTGCAACCCGCCAGTTCACTGGTGTGGCTGACGTTTGCCGGATTGGGGGCGGGGAGTTCGCTGGTGCTGGCACTGTCGTTTTTTGGCTTACGCAGTCAGCATCATCATCAGGCGACGCTGCTGTCGGGTATGGCGCAATCCGTCGGCTATTTGTTGGCGGCGCTGGGGCCCACGTTGTTCGGCCTGCTGCACGATCTGACGGATGGCTGGCGTTTGCCGCTGATCGTCCTGCTGTGCCTGACCGTTTTGCAAATGCTGTTCGGCGCGCTGGCCGGCCGCAGCCGCGTGATCAGCTAGCGCCGTTGGGCGATGGGCCGTGCCGGCTCAGGCGCGCTATCCTGCCACAAGTCTTCAATGAAGGCGCGTTGCTCATCGCTCAACACCCACGAAGGCGGAATTTTGGACTGCGCACGACGCTGTGCGCCCTCACGGTTTTTAGCCTGCTTTTTGTTCACAAGTCGCCTTCCTGCTTAACCTACTTAATTCAGTAACCAATAAATCACGGCGCCGATGAGTAGCCAAAACAGCCCACTCCCGATAAATACGCACAGCCATGCTTTACGTTTGATATCTGATCCATCCTTGCTCACCACAGCGCCCTCAACCAATAGATTAAACCATTCAAATTGAGATTATTGATCTATTTTAACGATCGATAAAGTCGTTTTTTCCTATGGCATTTTAAAAAACTGCTGCTACCCATAGACCTGCACTGCAGCCTCAGTAAGGACGGCACCGTGGATACCCTTGTTATCGGCAGCCGTTAACTTGTATTGATAGGCGAACGAATGTGCAGTGTGCCACACCTTGAGAGGTCAAAATTAAACCACTGGTAAATAATTCAGCAGTCAATTATTTGACTGGTCATAAGGCAAATCGGCAACAGACCGCGCTGAAGGGGGGAGAGAAAATGAAGCGACGTACTGAAATCCTGCGGGGGAGCACCGGCCCGTTTTAGTCTCGCCCGGGCCGGCGTGAGTTAACCGATTCTACTGACGGAATCCCGGCTGGCGTGTTCACGCTCAATGCCGGTCAACTCGCGTAAATGGCCTGAGCGCATCTCAAGCAGCCGATCGGCGTGTTCAAAGTAGTGATCGTCATGGCTGATGGCAAACACCGTTTTGCCCAGCGCGCGCAATTCAGGCAACAGCTCGCGATAGAAAATCCGCCGGAACTGCGGATCCTGATCTGCGGCCCATTCATCCAACAGCAGAATATCGCGCTGCTCTGCCACCGCCAACAACAGAGCCAGGCGTTTACGCTGCCCCTGCGACAGCTGCGGGTTGGTCACCCTGGTGCCGTCGAACTGCAGTTTGCTTTTCATATTCAACCGCTCGAGCCAGCCGGCGACCAATTCCGCATCGGGTTCACCACCTTCCGGCCCCTGCAAGCGATCGAACTGATGAAAATCGGTGAAAATCGCCGAAAACAGCCGACGGTAGTCCGGCATATCCGCCGCGGTCTGTGCGACCCCATCCAGAACGATGTGCCCGCTCACCGGTTGGTACAACCCGGTCAACAACATCGCCAGCGTTGACTTGCCGCTGCCGTTGCCGCCGATCAGAAAGACCAACTCACCACGGCGCAGCGTCAGATTGAGCGGCCCGACGGCAAAACCGGGCTGCTGTTCGGTATCCGCATAGTGAAAAACCACGTCGCGTAGCTCCAGCGTCTGCCAGGAACGGCCAACGGCGGCAGGAAACGCCGCTTGATACTCGGCCAGGCGCAGCGTCTTCAGCTTGTTAAAGGCCACTTCGGCGCTGACCAGCGTCGGAAACGCCCCGACCGCCTGCAGTAATGGCGTGCGCAAGAACAGCAGCGTCAGTGAATAGGTGGCGGCCACCGCCGAGTCCGCCCATCCCAGACTGTTGGCCATAAAGAACACCAGCCCAATCGCGCCCAACATCATGATATTTGACCAGTTGAGCGCGCTCAAATGGAAGGTGTCGGCGCGAATGATATGGTAGCGATAAGCTTGCGCATCGGGCTGATAGGCCTGTTCGTACAGCGCCTGCGCCCGCTTGCGGTTCAACGTCAGCTCCTTACGACCGTCAATCACCGACTCATAACGATGATAGAGACGCTCTTCAGACTCACGCAAACTGGCCATATGACGATAAACCCGTGACACCAGGCAGCCGCTGCCCACGACGGTCACTGCCACCCAGACTGCCGTGACCGCCAGCATTTTCGGTGATAGCCACCCCAGATAGGCCGCCGCCCCCAGGGTTAAAATCACCCCTTGAACCAGCTCAGGCAAGCGCACGAAGGCGACGGTAATATTGCGGATATCGCTGGACAGGCTGGCCAACAATGAGGCGCTACCCAATTGTTCAAGGCGTTCAATATCGGTATCCAAAATGCGCTTCACCAGCTGCCCACGCAGGCGATAGACGAAGTAATGGCCCAATGTCGTCAGCGCCAATTGCGAGCCCAGCGTGACCGCCATCAGCAATGCCAGCAGGGCGAGAAACATCGGCAGCACGGCCAATGCATTGCCGCCGGCCTCCATCAGGTATTGATTGATAAATGCAATGATACCGATGCCTAAACCGGCGCTGGCCATGGTCAGCGCCATGACAGCCAGAAATGGCCAACGGTACTGGTGATAAACCACCCGTAGCAGTTCCATGAAAAAACCTCTGAAGTCGCGATCTGGCAGGCATTGTAAGCGGCGTGAGAATGAGATCAAGACGAATTCTCATCACAATTTATCAAGCACCGATCAGAGAGAGGGTATCTCATGGCTGTCTAACGGATGAAAACTCTCCATGGGGCTCTTACAGAGATGCTAAATATTCGCTAATTAAATAGCCTCATGAAACAAATAAAATAACCATATAAAATACAAAATATATTCACTTGAAAAATGAAAAAATAGAAAAGATAAAAAAACCATCTATTAAAAAATGAAATTATTTATTTCCTTTGCCGCCCATTATGCTCCAATGCTTTAATAAAACTTCATGATATAAATCGCCAACATCAAAGACGCAGGAAAGAAAAATGAAAAAAAGGAAATTTCTCAGCCAGGTTGAAATTGAGCAACTGATTGCTGCCGTGCATGAGGGGAAAAATAGCATTCGAGATCGTTGTCTACTATTAATGTGCTTTATTCACGGTTTGCGGGTTAGCGAACTGCGTGCTTTACGCCTGGAGGATATTGAGCTTACCTCCAATCGGATCCATATATCCCGGCTGAAAAACGGGTTTTCCGTTCAGCATCCGATCCAACCGCGAGAACGGCAGGCGCTGTTACATTGGTTGGCCCAGCGGACGAGCTATCCTGACGCAGAAGCTCCATGGTTATTCCTGTCGCGCCACGGCGGACAAATATCACGTCAGCAGCTGTATCGATTAATGAGAATGTATGGCGAAATGGCCGGTATTAACGTTCAGGTCCATCCTCACATGTTGCGACACTCCTGCGGCTACGCCCTTGCGGATAAGGGGATCGATACGCGTTTGATTCAAGATTATTTAGGACACAAAAATATCCAGAATACGGTGATCTACACCGCGACCAACGTAGAACGATTCCGCGCAATCAGCATTTAATCTCACAATGAGAATAACTACGCGGGACCTCGTCCTTTGCTAAACAGCGCATCGAGTTTGGTACAAACATCAGATGGGAAGATGCAGCCCGGCACGTCATCAACGGCCTACTCCAGCACGACTTTAACGCCGAGCTGCTTTTCATGCCTCAGCGCCCAGGGGCACGCCGCACTGGTTATGCTAGCGGTAAACCTGCCGATAAATCATAACGCCATACCCTTCCATTAAAGGCTAGGTCCCCTTTGACCATTTCCCCCCCAATTGCCGCGTAATATTGCCGTGCAAAGAAAACAGTTCGCTGTCATTCTTTACCTGTAGTTTACGCATGGCGCTGCATTTATGCGCGCTGATCGTCTTGATGCTGCGGCGTTGCAACTCGGCGATTTGCCGCAGGCTCATACCGTTAAACAAAAAGGCCAAAACGTCGCTCTCACAGCGGGTCAACTTTCGCGTGCTAACCTCCTCTCCACTCACGGAAGGCGCCAGAAAAGCCCCAATCTGCGGACTCAACACACGTTCCCCCAGCAACACGCGATTAAAAAACTCCGCCACCAGCGGCAAAGCGTCATCTCTGGCAACGATGCTGACATTAGGCTGGTTCAACAGGCGCCCTAACTCTTCTGCATTCTGGCAGCAGGTATAGACGATTACCCGCAAGTCGGGCAGCTGCGTGCTCAGAGCCAGCAATGTTTCTCTGCCCTGAGCCACGGTCTCATCTTCGCCGTCCATTTCGGTAATCAACACGTCGGCCTGCTGATAGACCACGCTGTCCGCCACCGCGCGGACGCTGGTTTCCTTTACGACGACTTTTGCCTGGGTTGGCAGCGTTTTTAAAAAACTCGCCAACCCTTCCAACGTTAATGGACATCTGTCCATTATCGCTATGTTCAGCGGTTGCTGACGCCATAAATGCATAATCTGCTCCTGTGCTTGCTTAGCCGAAAGGCATTTCGCGCATGCCTAGCGAACAAAGGATGAACCTTGCGCAGCCATCCATTTCCCCTGAAGGTACAATTCCCCATCGCTGTGAAATCCCAACTTCAACATCGCATTGCGTTTATGGGTGCTGACGGTGCGTATATCACGGCACATCGTTAACGCCACGTTGGTTACGCTTTTACCGGAAAACAGCTGGGTCAGCACATCCAACTCCTTCGCCGTCAGGGGCTTGTCAGCCGTCGCTTCATGCAACTGACGTTGACGCACCCGATGGCTGAAACTGCTGCAGCCCGTCAAAACCTGTTGGACGCAGTGAGTCAACGCAATGGCCGGCTCCTGCTTCAACATCAGGCCGCTGATGCCGGAGGCGATCAGTTGCCGCAGCAGTCTGGGTTCATCCAGCGCCGTGCAAATGACTATCGCGGTGTCCGGCGAGTTTTCGCGGACTTCAGCGATCAACCGGAAACCGTCCAATACCGACTCTGATTTACCGCACAAATCCATCACCAATAAGCGGTGCACATGCTGAGTGAATAAGGTTCTCAATGCCACCAGGTTAGTCACCTGCCGAACGTTGTCGGGCTGCAGGCCGCAGGACTCAATCAAGCGATTTCTCATCCCCAACGCCGTGATGAGGCAGGGCTCCATGATGGCCACGGCCCCCGTCGTTGCCTTACCGGCCGCCAAAGTCGCTCTTGATGGATAATTACTATTCATATCATCACCTTAAATCTGTCGTTAGCATTCCACTTAGGACGGTCTTTTTGTCTACTGATAGACAAAAGTGACCTGCAGGACACCCTCTATCGAGCCAGGCGTAGAACCGCCATTGGTGCTGTATGCCCGCGCCCGCAAATTGAATTTGGCTTCATGCGTCGCCTGATTAACTGACTGGGTCATGCTCTTGCCATTGCCCAGGTTCGCTCCCTGGTTGTTTTGCAATTCAATTTGGACCCGACGAGAACCGCCGGTGCTTTTATATAAGCTGGTGCTTTCCTCAGCGGCCGTCCCGCTGAAGGTCGCGACAACTGACGTGGTGGTACTCGGACAGTTTTTTAGCGTCAAAGGGAACTCCACCCAAGGGCTGGAGGCCCCGGAGGTCGCCAGGACGGCGGCGGAAATGTCATCCCCCAGATTGACCGAAATCGAGCCGTTTGCGCCGTCGATTTCGCAGGGCGCCGCTTTGATGTTGCCGGTAATGACGAGTTTTGATGTGGCTTGCGCTGTCGGCATGGCCAAGAGCAACAGGCCAGCCAGCGCCAATTTGCAGCTGATACCGCTAATAACCTTCCCCATACTTTATTCCTTCTCGTTAAACGCCGGGCACGGCCCGCTACCGTTGAAATATCCGTTTATTGAATTTCTGCCTGAATGGTCGCCGTTGCATTGAACTGCCCGACGGCAGGGAGCTGGCCGGTGGTGTTGATCGGATAGATGCTGATCCGTGAACTGCCACTCTGATTGGGATATTGGAAGTTATCGATTGGCAAGCGCCCGCTCTGAGGCCGAATCACATTGCCCTGCATATCCTTAATCATCACGCCAATGTCGCGATTGCTGGTTTTCAGCGCCTCAGGCATGCTGCCGTCAGCCTCGCCGCGGAATGACAGGCTGACCTTGACGCCGGCGGAAATATTGCGACAGGCCAGCGTCAGCGTTCTCTCTTCTGGAGTAAAACGGGGCGGCATCGCGCCCTTGGTTTGGATATTCGAGGTCAGGATGTCGCCAAAATTGACCGTAACCACTTGCGGATCGATAACACAACTCTGCGGCACGGTGACGGTGCCACTCATTGATATCGTGGAGACCGGCACATCGCTTTTCACGCCACTCGCCACCGAGACATAGGTGTCCACCAGGCGGGTGCTGGGGATTGTGGTCACGCCAACGAAAGGGCGGCGGAAATACAGATGAATTCGCCCGCGAGCGCCGCTGTTGTAGGGCGTGCTGGCACAGGATTCGTCATCGCCATCCATATCGGTCTTAAAGTTAGACTCATTGGTGAACGGTGCGGCAATAAACTCATTGCGATATCCCGCCACGAAAACTTCGCTCGCGACCCCCAGGTATTCATTCAACGCGTAATACGTTAACCCCCCGCTGCTGAATACCGGCTCGCTCAGCAGCATTTTGGCGGTGACATAAGACGCCGTACGCGTCTGGCATTCGCACTTCACCCGATAAGAACCGGGCAAATTCCAGTTGCCGCCGTCAGCATTCTTAATAATCCGCCCCACCACGTTTTGCGACGGGTCGGTTAAAACCGGGGAAAAGAGGAATGAAAACCCATGAGTCCCCGAAATAGGAGCACACTGCCCGAAAGCCGCCTGTACTTGTGGTGCGCTGAACGTTGCGCACGCCAATAGCCCGCCGACGATGATCCCTCGTTGAATCGATATTCCTGTCGCCATCATATGTACCTTATAAACACTGCCCGTTAACGAGACGAATCCCACCGCTCTCGAGCTGATTAGCCAATTGATAGTTGACCTGACATTGCTGAGCCGCGTCATTGCCCCACTTCACCCGCAGCTGCCCACTCTCCGCCAGGCCGGCCAGATAAACCTGGCCACCGTCGCCGACGATGCCGGCATTGTCAGAGGGGCTGTTGAGATTGCTGACGGTGGCGCCGAACGGCACCGGGTCACCGCTGCGCGTCAGCAAGGTCAGCAACACGCGGGCACCGACGTCCGGATTGAAGCGGGCACGCACCACGGCGCCGCGGGTTGGGATCACCGTTTGGCTGCTCAGCGTCATGTCGACATCTTCAGCAAAAGATTCACCGTCCAATCCGACGATATTGCGCCGGTAAGGCGTCAGGTAAGGCACGACCGCATAGCCGCGCCAATCGGTGCTCACCCCGGTTTGGTTCAGGACATCCACCCCTGACGCGCCGGGCGCCTGCACCAACGCCACCGTATCGCCCAGCGGCTGCGACAGCGTGACGCCGTTTTGGTGCACCAGAACGCCCCCCTGTACTCCGTAGTTCACCTGCCGGCGATGGCGATCGTAGCCATACCCCAGGTTCCACTCGGCGAGGGCGCCTTTGTAGTCCGCCTGAATATTGCCGTTCGCCCCCACGCCCCTGCCGGTATAGCCCTGGTTGATGCTGTAGTTGAGGTTATTGCCCGGCAAGGCGGTACCGCTCAACCCAAGGTTATTGCTGGTAGCGCCATTGCGGCTGGCGTTCATGCTGTAGGTGGCATAGCTGCCCGGCAGCCATTTGCTGAGCGGTACGCTGACGTTGAACGCTACGATATGGTCACGAATACTGCTGCGATTGCCGTTACTGTCGTAGCCGTTCTGGTTGAAGGTGTAATTCAGCCCGTAACTGACGGCCTCCCAGCTGTTGTTGTAGCTGAGGCTGACAGACTGCGAACGGCGGTTATCGTCCCAGTAGTCTTCGTTAAACAAGCTGAGCGACAACGTTCCCCCCTGCTCCCACAGGCTTTGGCTCATCGTCAGCTCGGCGCGACTCTTCTTGTGATCGTTATAGATAGCGCTGTTGCCGCCGTAGCTCTCCAGCGCCTCTTGCAGGTTATAAAAACCGCGCGTGGAATAGCGGTAGCTGGCCAGACTAAAGTTGGTGCCGGTTTCAATGAAGTTCTTGCCGTAACGCAAACGCCATGACTGCCCCTGCTCCTTCGGCCGGGTTTCCTGCTTGGTCCAGGCCTGGGTGACATCGGCAGACAGCGCGCCCACCGCCCCCAGGTTCTGCCCCCAACCCAGCGCCAGGGACTGATACTTACTGGCCGCCTGCACGCCGCCATACAGCGTGGCTCCCCACGGAAGACCGTAGATCCCGGTCGCCTGGCTGAACGGGCGTTCATCAACGCCACCGCCGTATGAACGGTATTTCCCGCTGGTCAGGCTGTATTTAAAACGCCCTTCGCGCTGCAATACCGGCACCACGGCGTACGGCACCACAAAATGCTGCTCCTGGCCGTCAGCCTCACGCACGTTCACATTCAGGTCGCCGCTGCCGCCCGTGGGATACAGATCGGTAATTTCAAATGCCCCCGGCGGCACATAGCTTTGATAAATCACATAGCCGTTTTGCCGGATTACGATTTGCGCATTAGTACGCGCGATCCCGCGCACCACCGGCGAGTACCCTTTCATGCTGTCCGGCAGGATGTCGTCCTCAGAGGCCAATTGCCCCCCACGGAACTGCACGCTATCGAACACATCGCTGGGCGTTGTGCTGTCCCCCAGGGTCAGGCGGCTTTGCAACGCAACGATATCGCGCTGCAGGTAGGTGTTGATTGAGCGCCAGGAAGAAGAACCGCCGGTGTAATGGTTCCAGATCGAATAGTTACGCAGGCGCCAGGCGCCCCAGTTGATGCCCGAGCGCAGATTGAGGTAATAGTTATTGTTGTTTTGCCGTTCGCTGTCGCGCATCTGGTTATTGGCGCCGCTGAAGTTGTAATTGACCAACAGCGCCGGTATGCCGGAGTCCCATTTATCCGGGGAAACGTAGTCGCGCGCATTCAAGCGCAGTGCCGCTTGCGGGATGCTCAAATTCAGCCTCAGCTGATTGAACAGGAATACCGCAGAGGCCTGTGGAATGGTCTGTGCCAGGTTGACGCAGCTATCCCCGGGCACCATCGCCGGAAACATGGCCACCCTCACGCCCAGTTCCGCCAATTTTTCCGTGCTGAAACAAGGCTGCAGCGCTTGCTTCCCGTCGGCTCCCGGCATAAGCCGAAACTCGACGTCAAGGCTGTCGATCTGTTCGCCGTTAAGGTAAAGATCGACCCGGTAGTTCCCGGGCGCCTGGCTGCTGTTCTCCTCAAACACCGAGAGATCGGCGCCGCGCAGCGCCGGATTATCAATTTCCAGCAGCGCCGGGTTGAAATAATCGCGCGCATGAGCCGTGCCGATCGAGCTCAGCAGCGCCATTTGGCAAGATATCAGGCCGGCCAGAACCGATCGCGCCCCTGGTAAACCAATGCAATTCGGGTTATTCATCCTTTTAACTCCCTGTCCCGATTGGCTCGGCCCGACGAAGAATCAGGTAAGCCGAACGCCTGCTCCAGCGTTATCCCAGAGCAAAAAAACACGCACCGCGGCCCGGTTATAACGTGCTGGTGAAGGTCTGGCCGGTGCCGCCATAGTCGTTGATGATTTGCCAGCTCAGGCTGCCACCTGCGCCACTTGCCGTCGGCAACGGGAAACTGGCGCTCGCCTGCGGCGCCACCATGGTGTTGCCGGTAATGGCGCGGCCATTCAGCTTCAAATTGAAAAAGGTGAGGTAGTAGGGAGAAGGGTTGGTCACCTGCAAACGATCGCCGCTGCGCCGCCACGTCACTTTAGCGGCCGCCTCTTCCAGATTGCCGACGAGCCCCTGCGGGCGATAAATCAGCTTGATGCGGGTCTTGATCGCAATTTGCAGCGTGTTCTCTTTCTTTTCCACCGAAGGAATAGCCTTCACATTCAGCCAATACAGCGACTCTCTGTCCGTCGGTAAATTGCCGCCCGCACGTACCACGCGCAGCAGGTTATTTTGGCCCCCGTCTAAACGAAATAGCGGCGGCGTGATAATAAAAGGTGCTTTCGCGCTATCGCCCTCTTGCGCATCGACCCAGGATTGGATCAGATAAGGCACCGCATCCGGATTGTTGATATTCAGAGCAGACTCTTTTTTACCGCCGTCATAGATGAGGCGCGTTCCACCCACTACCACGCCGGCCTGTACCGGAGCCCAAAGCGTCATCAACAACGCCGCCGTCAGCGCAAAGTATCCAGCTTTCATCTCTTTCTTCCCGTTCCCATCACCGATGAACAAGAGCCAGAGAACACGCTCTCTGGCTCATTTTTCTAACTGTTTCGCCGCCGTGACGGCATAGCCTTACTGATAAACGATGGTGAAGTTGGCCGTAGCGTTAGCGCTACCGACGGAAACGTCGTCATAAGCGAAATAGCGCGCGACAAAGCCCAGGGTGTTGTCTTTGTTTTCTTCCAGCGCATACACGCGGGAATCGTTGCCGATATTGAGCACGTTGCTGCCGTCGTCCAGCAGCTGTACGCCAATACCGCCCGCGACCCCAGCGGTGCCGGCGCCGGTCAGTTGCAACAGCCCGGACTGCCCCTGCACCTGAGTACCGTCAAAACGCACGGTGGCGCCGGTCACAGTTTTCGGGCAGTTTTTCAGCACCAGGTTGAAGGCTTTGGCGCCAGCGGTTTTAGACAGGGTGAATGCGTCTTTGGCAATCTTACCCAGAGCGACCTGCTTGTTCTGGGAGTCCGGATCGACGGTGCAAGACTGATCGGTAATGGTGCCAGTGATATTCAGCGCGCCGTCAGCAGCAAATGCAGAGGGGATAAATGCGGACGCGGTCAATACAGCTACAGCCAACAGATTCTTTTTCATCCTACTTTCCTTAAAATTATGCAAAATATGCATGGGGTTTATTTCCGACATATCCTTAATGTCATTCCTTTTATTTAGTTCCATGAATGTGAAGGGCCGTAGCCAGACTGATTAATGGCTTCGGGCTTATTCACCCAAACGATTCATTTTGAACTAAAGTGACTCCTTTGGTTTTTAAAACCAATAAAAACCCATTTAACAGGATTTAAAACCAGCTGAGTAACAAAGTGATATTAAATCAGACTAAAAAACCAAGGCGTAAACTCAATGATTTAAATTCGCGGATTTTTGATTAGGATTTTGCTTAGATTAAGAGGAGGTAGGGGATACGAGAAAAAATCACAACACACTGTTTTCAAAAAGAATTAAGCTTTAAGCAGGAAAGAGGGCATGGGAATATTGACATTGTTTTTACGCGTCCTTACAGTATGTTTCAGTTTAGTTCAAAGTGACTCCTTATCGTTATTAACTTAAATCACACTTACCAAATTTCCTTAAAGCGCTGTGCATTGCTGGCGGTATAAATCACCGTATTCTGGATATTTCGGTGCCCGAGGTAATCCTGAATTAAACGGGTGTCGATACCGCGGTCCGCCAATGCAAATCCGCAGCCATGCCGCAGCATATGTGGATGAGCGTTGACCTCCAATTTGGCCACCTTGCTGTAATGGCGAATCAACCCGTAAATACGTTGGCGCGACAGACGGCCACCGCGGTTGGACAGGAACAGCCACTCTTGATCGGCCCAGCGGTGCCGTTGACGCTTATCCAACCAGCGCCGCAGACATTGCCTTTCGCGCAGATAGAGCGGATGGACGGTGGAAAAGCCATTTTTCAACCGATGTACATAGATATTACCGCCTTCCAGATCGATATCCGATAAGCGCCACCCCCCTATTTCGCTGGCGCGACACCCATGAATAAAACACATATAAATCAAACAATAATCGCGTTCTGGATTCTTTCCCTGCAGCGTGACCTCAAGCAGTCTCTCCACTTCGGAAGGCGTCAGATGTTTACGATTAGACATACAACCTCATTACTTTGCTCGGAAAAATGTGGCTGTCATTTTCCTTTTACGTCACCACAATGGACACTCAGGGTAGCCCCTGGCTTATGGATAGGTTCCTGCATCCAGCGCGGAGTATAGCGGATTTGCCGAATGCGAACAGCGCGACAGGCGTTATTATCACGGGCATCAACCACCCTTGTGAGTCGCTCTTGCGAATGGGTTCCGCAGATTCCCGGCATTATCACCACACGGCTTCCTGTTTGCTTTAGCTTGCGTTATCACTGCCTGGCACGATGTGGCGTAAGATTGATAAATTAACCGGCAAAACAAAGAATATTCCTAAAAAATATTGCCATGTCATTAACACTCGCCATTAATAACACCGCCAAAATGAGAATGAAAAACCGCCATCACGGGTTCATATTAACCTGACGGATAAGCATTAATAATTATGGATATCGATAACAGAGTGAAACTGGAAGGGTAAGAGATGAAATGGCAGTCACAACAGACGAAAAAAACCCAGGCCTGACCTCAACAAGCGATCGCCTGGGGGGATGAAATTATTGACGGATTATCACGTGGCACAATTCACCGAGCGTCAACTCAGGGTGTTCGATAAGCATTTCCGCAGTGAGCGTAATGCCGAATTCTCGCCGAACCACCAGCATCAGCTCCATATAATCCAGGCTGTCCAGCCCAAGCTGTTGTAGCGGCATATCTGCCGACAGCTGCGTTCTCTCCAGCCCTCTGGCTTCGTACAACATGCCGCAAATCGTCTCATATAACCGATGATACTTTTCCATAGGCCCTATCGCTATTCATTGTGATAACCAAATACCAGCGCCGCATTGGCGCCGCCGAAACCGAAGCTGAGGCTCATGACATTACGCAGACGGCCATGCCGATGCCCCTCGCGAATATAATCAAGATCGCATTCGGGATCGGTCTCGTGCAAATGGCAGGTTGCCGGCATCATTTGTTGCTGTAACGCTTGCAGGCAGACGATGGCCTCAAAACTGCCGGATGCGCCAAGCAGGTGCCCAGTATAGGATTTCGTGCTGGAAATCGGCGTGCGGTAAGCATCGCGCCCCAGAGCCGCCTTGATCGCCTCGGTTTCGCTCACATCGTTTTGCAGCGTAGAGGTGCCATGCGCATTGATATAGTCGATTTTATGACTGTCGAGCTGCGCCTGCTCTAAAGCCCGTCGTATGGTTTTCACTTTCGCCTGCTGATCCTCCGCCGGGGCGGTAAGATCGAAAGCGTCTGAAAAATTGCCGTACCCTTTGATCTCCCCCAGGATCGTCGCACCACGCGCTAAAGCCGCTTCCCGTTCCTCAAGGCATAACACGGCGGCCCCCTCCGCCAGGACGAAACCGTTGCGATCCCGGCTGAACGGGCAGCTGGCTTTGGTGATATCTTTCTGCTCCCGGCTCAACAAACGCAACGCATCCATATTCCAGATCGCACCGTTGCCGCTCAGCGATTCCGACGCGCCGGCCAGCATCATTGCGGCGCGGCCGCTGCGAATCACTTCAAACGCATCGCCAATCGCGATGCCGCCAGTCGCACAGGCCGCCGCCGGCGAGCCTTGATAACCCCGTAGCAGCCAATGCTGGCCGCATATGGCGGTCGCGATATTGGGCATCGCGTGAAAACAGCCAAACAACTGCCCCAATCCGGATTGCAGATAGTCCGCATTGTTTTGCATGATCTCATCCTGCCCTCCCCAGCCGCTGCCGATAATCGCCCCGCACTCCAACGACGAATAAAAGTGCGCAGGCCCCCTGTAAGAGGATGAAAACGCCATTTCGATCGCCTCTGCGGCGGCGGCAAGCGCTAACCTGGCGAATCTGGGTAGCCGGCGACTTACCCGCGCAGCAACGCCCTCCAGCGGCGGTTCAGACTCCAGCAAAGCAAAAAAGCGCGCGTGGATCCCTGCCGCCGATTTATCGTGATAGCGATAGGCCAGGCGGCTGGCCATGATAGCCTGCCAGTTTTGCTGCGCATTGCCGCCCAGCGCGGTGACGGCACCGTAACCGGTGACCACCACTCGTCTTATTTTCTCCATGCTTATTCTCCTTGCCCCGATGCGAAAGCCTCGTTGCCGCCCAGCGCCAGCCAGAGCTGCATCGTGGCGTTCAGGTAGCGGTATTGCAGCGCCGACAGCGAGTTTTCGCTGGTCAACACCGCCTCTTGCGCATCCAGCAGCGTTTGCAGCGCGACGGAACCGGCCTGATATTGATGCCGCGCCAACGCCACGGCTTGCCGGCTCATCGCCAGATGCCGCCGCTGGTTGCCGATTTGCCGCTGTGCTTCCAGGCGTTGTCGCATGGCGTTGTCCACATCGGCCAGCGCGCGGTAGACCGCATCGCGAAATTGAATCTCCGCCCGCTGCGCCTGCAACGCCGCTTTGTCACTGGACAAGCGCATCTTGCGCCATTCGATAAACGGCAGCGTCAACGTGGCCCCCAGCGAACGCGAAGGTTCACTGAACCACCGGCGGAAAAGCCCACTGCCGGCATCCAACCCGGCTTCCAGGCTCAGCGTCGGATAAAAACTCAACCTGGCCGCCTCGGCACCGGCCAGCGCCGCTCTCAGGCGGCGCTCTGCCGCCTGAACATCCGGCCTGCGTGCAATCACCGCCGCCGGCAGGCGCTGCGCGATAGCCACCTCTTCAAGCGGCAACGAACGTCGTTCGCTATAGCGCAGCAGCGGCGATCGCCCAAACAATAACGCCAGCGAGTTACGCGCGTCTTCCCGCTGCCGCTCCAGCTCATGCAGCTGATTCTCTCTCGCCAACAGGTTCTGTTCCGCCTGCAACAGCTCGAATCGGCCAACGTCGCCCGCGGTGTGACGTGCCGCCACCAGCCGCAAAGTTTCACGCGCGATCGTCACCATCCGTTGCTGATGGATAACTTGCTGATTCAAATCGGCAATCTGCCAATACCCGCGCGCGGTAGCCCCTATCAAGGTCAACGCGGTATTGCGCCGGTCCAACGCCGAGGCGACGGCCTGCCATTCTGCCTGTTCGCGAATGCGCGCCAGCTTGCCCCATAAATCCAGTTCATAGCTCAGAGAAAGCCCTGCACGGTAGCTTTCCTGCGGCGTAGTCGTGCCCCGCAGCGCTCGGGTATTGCGGCCACTCAGGCTGGCGGCCAGATCCGGCGTCAAATTGCCCTGCGCTAATCCGGCCTCCAACATGGCCTCACGCCACTGCAATCCGGCCAGCGCCAGATCCTGATTCGCAATCAGCACGCCGTCGATCAGCGCCGACAGTTGCGGATCGTTGAAGTTTTCCCACCAGGCGATGCCCGCGCGCAGTGAACCGGAGCGCTCATCGACCACGCGCCACTGCGGCGGCAACGACGGTGGCGTCATGGCGTCGATCGGCCGCCATCCGCAGGCGCTCAGCGACAGCATCACCAGCCCACAAACCCAAAGTCGGCTCATTCTCGCGCCAGCGCCTCCACCGGCTGCAGGCGCGCGGCGGTGCGGGCGGGAAAGAACCCGAACCCGACACCGATCAACGCCGAGAATCCGCAGGCCAGCAACAGCGGCGGCCAGGTAAAGATCATCGTCACCTGCGGCGCCAATCCGCTCAGAGCCCCTTTAACCAACGCGGCGCAGGCGATCCCCAACACGCCCCCCAGGCTGCAGATCACCACCGCCTCGATCAGAAACTGCCGCATAATGTCTCTCTCAGCAGCGCCCACCGCCAATCGAATGCCGATCTCATGGGTCCGTTCCGTCACCGAAACCAGCATGATGTTCATTACCCCCACACCGCCCACCAGCAGCGAGATGGCGGCAATCGCGGTAATCAGCAGCTGCATGGAGTCTGAGGCGCGCTGAATGGATTGCGTCAGCTGATCGTCGGTCAGGGTGAAGAAATCCCGCCGCCCGTGTTCTACGATCAAACGCCGGGTCGCATCCCGCCCCGCCTCTTCCAGCGTCAGTTTTTCATTCACTCGCATCACAATGGATTCCAGCGGCATATCGCCGGCGATGCGGCCGGTGAGGGAGGTATAGGGCAGCCAGGCAAGCGGTTGAGAGCCGGCGTATTGAGCGCCGCGACGCTGCGCGACGCCAATCACCCGATAAGGCACGCCCGCTATCAGCAATACCGCGCCTACCGGGTCTAGCCGGGAAGAAAACAGCGCCTGCTTTAACAAGGGATCAATCACCGCTACCGGTGCACGCTCACTCAGATCCTGCGCGGTTAACAGGCCGCCGGAAAGCAGGCGAATGCCCTGCGTGCGGAAATACCCTTCGCCGACGCCCATCACGGCGAGTGGCACCTGTTTGCCTTCGCGAACGGCCAGCAGTTGGGTGCCGATCACCGGCGAGACGCTGTCGACGTAAGGCAGCGCCGCCAACAATGCAGCATCGCGCGCGCTCAGCGAACGCGCGAAATCAGGGCGCGATTTTTCCCACCCGAGGCCAGGGCGAATCTCCAACGTGCTGGTGCCAAGCTGGCTGATTTCCTTGAGAATATTACGCCGTGTGCCCTCCCCGATGGCGATGGCGGAGACCACCGCCGCAATGCCGATAATGATGCCGAGCATCGACAACACGGCCCGGACCCGATGCCCCAGCAATGCTCGCCAGGCCATACCGACAGCCTCTTTCAGCGCCACACCCGGTGCCATGCGCTTCAGGGGGGCTACCGGCGATAGCGGCCGTTCGAACGTAGCAGGCTGTCGGGAGGCCTCATGGCGACGATCCGCCACGATCTCGCCGTCGCCGATCTCAATGATCCGCCGTGCCTGCTCGGCGATCCGCCGATCGTGCGTCACGATAACGACGGTGTGCCCGACCGCGTTCAGCTCGTGCAAAATGGCCATCAACGCCTGACCGCTGGCGCTATCCAGCGCGCCGGTCGGTTCATCGGCCAAAATGATTTCCGCACCGTTCATCAGGGCACGGGCAATACTGACCCGCTGCTGTTGCCCACCGGAAAGCTGCGCCGGGCGATGGCCGCCGCGCTGCGCCAACCCGAGCCGAGCCAACAAATACGCTGCCCGCTGGCGGCGCTCTGCGGCCGGCATGGCGGTATACAACGCCGGGATCGCCACATTCTCGCCGGCGGTCAGATAGGGCATCAGATGATAGCGCTGGAAGATAAAGCCGATATGCCGGCTGCGAAGCTGCGCCAGGCGATCGCCGTCGGCTTGCCCAATAGCCACCCCGTTGATGTACACATCGCCCTGAGAAGGCTTGTCCAGACAGCCGATGATGTTCATCAGCGTCGATTTTCCAGAACCGGAAGCGCCAACGATAGCGACCATTTCCCCCCGCTGAATGCTCAGGGATACGCGCTTGAGGACCGCAATTTTCTGCTCCCCGGCCTGAAACTCGCGCGAGACGTTTTCCAACGCGATAATGGGCTCGGCGTTAGCTGACATGGCCTTCCTCCGCATCAGGCTGCTGATCCAGCAGCACCCGTTCCCCTGCGCTCAGCCCTTCCAGCACTTCGGCATAGCGACGATCGCGGGTACCGATACGCACTCGGCGTACCACGGTCTGCTCGCCATCCAACACCTTGACCTGGTAATCCCCTTCATCCAATGCCTCGCCCAGCGCAGCCATCGGCACCCGCACCACGCCCTGCGCGCGTTCGGTAATGATAAATACCTGCGCCGTCATCGAGGTGCGCAGTCGGCGTTCGTCGTTGGCGACGGCAAACACGCCGTTGTAATACACCGCCGCCGTTTGCTGGCTTGAATTCCTGCCCAGCGGGTCGGTTTCCAGCGCCTCCGCCGGCGCCTGCTGTATCGCACCCATGGCCCCCTCATATCGGCGGCTGGGATCGGCGGCGACGTAAAACCACAGCGGCTGCCCCGTCTTCACCTGCAAGATGTCATTTTCCGATATGCGGGTGTGCACCATCATGGTATCCACGTCTGCCATCACCAAAATGGTCGGCGCGCTTTGCGACGAGACGATGGTCTGCCCTTCCTGGGTGACAATGCCCAGTACCTCGCCGTCGATAGGGGCGGTAATACGGGTAAAAGCCAGATTGGCCCTGGCGGTTTCCTGCGCCACTTCGGCCTGGACGATCTGCGACTCGTTCACTTTCAGCTGCGCCAGTTGCGCGTCGCGCTGCGCCTGCGCTTTTTCCAAATCGCTGGCCACGCCGGCGCGGTCACGCGCCAGCGCCCTTTGCCGCGTCAGTTCCAACTGGTACTGCTTCAGCTGCGCCTGGCTCGCCAGTTTCTGTGCCTGTGCGCTGCGTAATTCGGCCTGTGACTTGCGCAGCTCGTTAAGCTGCAGCGTCGGATCTATCTCGGCCAACAGCTGCCCCTGGGTCACCCTGTCCCCCTGTTTGACATACAGTTTTTTCAACTGCCCGTTGACCTGTGCGCCAACGTTCACCTGCCGGATCGGTTTTAGAATACCGGTCGCCAACACGCTTTTTTCGATGTCACCGCGCTCGACGCGCGCCGTTTGCGGTGGTTGCATGTCAGGAGACCGATTCATCAACGACAGCCCGCCAACCACCGCCACCAAAACGCCCAGCGCCAGCGCCACTCGCCGCCAGCGTCTCTTCCCGGACTCGTCACTCCACCGCAGCACAATCATTCATCCTGACGTCATGGGGGAATTCAGGCACCAACCGCCCCTGGGACATGCGCAAGACCCGATCGAACAACGGCAACAGCCGCGGATTATGGGTGACCGTCACCAGGGTTTTACGATTTTCACGGCAATGCGCCACCAGAGCCGACATCACCGTCGCCGCGGTCTTTTCATCCAGATTCGCCGTCGGCTCGTCCAGCACCAACACCGGGCAACGGCTGTACATGGCGCGCGCCAGCAACAGACGCTGGCGTTGCCCCAGCGACAGCCCGGCATGGCTCTCCCGCACCAGGGCATTCACGCCCCCCGGCAGCTGCGCCACCGCGTCCGCCAACCCCAGGCTGCGCAGCGCCTGCTCCACCTGCCGTTGCTGGCCCGGCGCCGACGGCGCGAACAGCGTGATGTTCTGCAACACCGAGGCATTGAACAGAATGTCCTCCTGGCTTTGCAGGAAAAACAGCCGCTGCGCGGCGGCGCTTGCCAGTACGCGCCCATCCAGCGCCAGCGCCCCCTGCTGCGGCGTCAGCAGACAGGCGAGCACCTTCAGCAACGTGCTTTTACCCGCGCCGGAACCGCCGCAAATGGCAATACACTCTCCCCGTTCCAGCGTCAGAGACAAATCGCGCAACACCGGTTGGCCGGCATCGTAAGCGAAGGTCACCCCCCGATACGCCAGCCGCGCGTCAAAATGGCTCACGCTTTCGTCCTCAGACGGTGCCCGAACGGATACCGCAGGAAACAGGTCCCGCGCGCGTTCATCGATGACGTGCAGCTGGTTTTTCTGCAAAACGGCGAAAAAGATCTTGCTGCTGTACGAGGTAAAGATTTCGCGCAGAAAGCTGTAGGCGAAGAATGCCCCCAGGCTGAGCTCGCCCTCCTTGAGCAGCGGCAACGCCAGCAGCATGAACAACACCATCTCCAGACTGCCGATCAGCTGGTAAATGCTGCCCTTTATCTGCTCATAGATCTTTTGCTGCTGCAGGCAGTTGAACAGCGAGCGGGCATGTTCGGCGAACCCTTCCTGCCGCTGGCCGGCCAGGCCGGCGGACTTGATGGTCGAAAACCCCTGGATGGTTTCCAGGATGAAGTCATTTTGCACCGCGCCTCGCACCTGCAGCTGCTGGGTGTAATGCCGATCGCGGTAGATGGCCCACACGCTGACCGCCCCCATCAGCAGCACGCCGACGACCGGCACCAGTGCCAGCATCGGGCTCAGATACCCCATCACCGCCAGCGCGATGGCCCCAATGATCCAGTCGGTGCGCAGGCCGTTATCCAGTTCGATTTTCTGGCCGGCGGCCATCTGCCAGCTGGTGAAACGGCTGAAGATCTCGCCGGGGGCGCGTTTGCTGAAGAAATTGAGCGAGTTTTCCAGCAGGCGAGAAAAACCGGCGGCGCCGTGCAACAACACGAAATTTTTGATGAAGCGTTCGGTAAAGATGCGAGCAACCAGCGCCAACGCCGTGGACGCCACGAACGCCAATAGATAGTAGGCATAGGGGAACGCGACCTCGCCGGCCATGGCGAACACCTGATTGATCGCGCTGGCGACCATCATCGGCATGATGAACAGCGTCAGCGAGATAAAAAACGTCATCGCCGCCAGGCGATAAATGCCGGCGATGCCGGCGGTATCCTTCAGGCTTAAGCTGGCGAAAGCGCGCCGGGGGCCGCTGCGCGGGGCAGGTGCACCAGCCGGTATCTCATCGCGATCCAGCACCAACGCATAACCGCTGATTTCCGCTTTCAGGGCAGCGTACGGCAGCAGTTGCTGCCCCAATGCCGGATTCATTACGCATACATACCCCCCCTGGCGATACGCCAGCAACACATAGTGGCCTGCGCCGTAATGCAAAATGGCCGGTAAAGGCAGCGCCGCCAGATCCTGATGCTCAAACGCCACCGGATAAGCCGGTAGCGCCAGCTCTCCCAAAATGGCGCACAGCGTCGCCAGCGAAGTGCCGTGCTGCGAAGCGGGATAACGCTCCCGCAGTTCCGTCAACGGTGCGCGAATGCCCTGAGTTTCCGCCAGCATGGCGATACAGGCCAGCCCGCACTCATTGATTTCGCTCTGCAAGACCGGCGTAGGAAGGATGTTTTCCATACGTAGTGATATCCCTGACTTATTCGTTGATGAAAAATAAAGAGTGCGAATGCCATAACAGCCAATCATCCGCATGCCGCCGGAGGGTTCGCTCGACGATCGCCGGCATGGCGCGGCCGACCCGGTCTGCAGCGACCGGCTCTTCGATGTGAATGCGGATGCCGCGATCGAAATAAAGCGAATAGAACACCACCTGAGCCCGTAGCGCCCGGGACAGCCGAACGAGGCCGCTGTGCAAATGCGCCGGCCGGCCGAACAGATGACAGGCCAGTTTGGCCGCAGCATCCTGACTGCTGTGCAGGGTGTAATCCGGCGTGATGTCCGGGAAGAGGATGATGTTGCGCCGATGTTCCGCCGCTTCCAGCATCGCCTGCGATAAGGTACCGGCGATGTGTCGCGGATCGTCGTGAATCGAGCAATAGTCGAGCCGCTGCCGCCATTCGTCTTCCGGCGCTCGCTGCGCAAACGCCTGCACATCGCCGGAAACGATCACCGTGGCTCGTCTGGGATAAACATTCGCACCGACCAGCGTCGCCAACACGTCGGAGACCGTATGCATCGGCGCCAGCAGTACCGGCACGCCCGCGCGATGCAGCGGTTCCACGACCCGATCGAGCTGCGCGGAACAGTGCGCCAAATGCTTCATCAGCGCCGCATTGCGAGCATAGACCGCCGCGAGATCCAGCCACTGCCGCCGCTGCATCAGCCAGGCGAAGTCCAGCTTGCCCTCCCCCAACAGGCTCTGGCGGTTCGCCAGCGCTACCGCATGCCGGTGGCGAAAGCGACGCTGCGGTCTGCTTCCCCTCAACCGCCGGCGCACTTCCAGCCACAGGCGATAATCCACGCGCCGCAGCACAGCACACGTCATGCGGTTGCCCATCCCGGCACCCGTTGCCGATAAGCGGGCCATCGCGTCCAGACCGTTGCGCCAGGCCAAATACCCACGAACCGCGAGCAGGCGCATCACGGGGCCAGCGGCTTATCGTGCTGCAGCAGCGACAGCAGCTGCCGGCTGAAAGCAGAAAACTCACGATCTTGCAGCGCCAGCCATTTGCGATTGACGATAAAACTGGGGGTCGCGTTGATCTGGTAATAGCGGCTCACTGCCGTCATATACGCCAACAGCTCTTTGACCCGCTCTGACCCTCTGGCCTGCTGATAGGCAGCCTCATCGATACCGTTGGCCGTCAGCCAGGCGCTGAGCTGTTTGTCGTCCGCCAGGTTGAGGTTTTCTTTGATAATGGCGCGGTAAGCGGCGGGGCGATGCTGCGCTTCGATCCCCATGATCGTCAGCGTGGCGAACAGGGGCGCAAAGGCCGCCATGCCGGCTTGACTGTCGTCGCTAAGGTGCAAGCGCACCAGTTTGGCCCCCGCCGGTAAACTTTTTTCCAGCTCGGCCACGCCGCTTTCGTTGACTTCACAATAGTGGCAGGCATAGGAGAAGACTTCGACAATGGTATTATCGTCTTGCAACGGGCTTTGCTCGATTTTTTCCGGGGCGATAAAGCTCAGGCTTTCTGCCTCCGGCGGTTGCATGACGTAATGTTTAAAATAAAAGGCGGTCAGAAAAGAAGAGGCAAAAATAATGACAAGCGTGTAGCTAATGAAAAGCAAGGGACGTTTATACATAACGGACGCATCCTGCGCATATATTAATACTCACCCGGCAGGGTGAATACATGAAAAAGAGTTAATACCGTAAATAATGAGAACGTAAAGATGACTTTTCGCCCGGTATCAGGCGGGCCAGCGCGAACGCTGCCCGCCTGCCCACCGCTAATCTAAATGCAGGGGATTAACCCGCCTCAGCTTGGCGTGGTTGGGTTAGACGGGCAGCTTGCTACCGGCGCCGGGTGATAAGTCTTTCTCACACCGCCAAACTTATCGGCGCAGGTGGTGACCAGCTGGCAGGTGCGGTTATTGCCGCTGCCCACCCAGGCAAACTCCTTGGTACAAACAAAAGTACCGCCGACGATGTTTCCCGCTTCTGACAGATTGATTTTCTTCATTACAATATCCTTATATATATTAAAATATAAACACACTACCCATTACTCTGTCGGAAGACAGAGCAATTCTTCAATACATTTTAAAACCATCTAATTAATAACAATGAGAGCGCTTCGGGAAAAAGCATAGCCATCCCAAACGAGCAGATCAATACAATTATTTACACTGCAAGAGAAAGTTAATCGAATAAGTAAGCCGTGAATGCGGGACTATTCCAATTTAAATTGGTCTAAAAACAAGAAAAGTAGATCAAAGCCTATTAAAGCAAGAAAAACATAAAAGGATAATTCTCAATAAAATGAAAAAACAAATAAGAAAAATTCAGATCTGACCAGTTGGCGACGACGTGCAACACGCTGAAAAGATTGCTTCCTGCCGCGCCGGATTTACACTGGGCAGCAGGACTCTCACTCTACAGGATGCCCATGCTCGCCACTCACGAATACGCCAACGACCTGATTCTGTTCGCCCTGATTGTCGACTGCGGCTCGTTCAGCAAGGCCGCGGAGAGCGCCGGCATCACCAGCTCGGTGGTCAGTAAACGCATCGGGCGGCTGGAAAAATCGCTGGGTGCCCGGCTGTTGTACCGCACCACCCGCAGCCTGACGCTGACCGAAAGCGGCCAGGCGCTCTACCAGCAGGCCAAAGAGATCGGCGCCAAAGTGCAGGAGGCGCTGTACGCCGTCAGCGAAAAGAGCGAAGAGTTGACCGGCACCATTCGCATGTCGGTGCCGACCATTTCCGGCGAGCTGCTGCTGAGCGAGAGCGTGGCGGAATTTTGCGCTCTGCACCCCAGCCTGAAGGTCGAGATGCGGCTGGAAAACCGCTTTGTCGATCTGGTGGAAGAAGGTATCGATCTGGCGATCCGCACCGGCACCATGCCGGATTCGAGCCTGATTGCCCGGCCGATCTTCGATTCCCGCTGGGTGATCGTCTGCTCGCCGGGGTACCTGGAAAGCCACCCGGAACCGCGTAGCGCCGAAGACCTGCTTGGCCACAACTGCCTGACCTACACCTACCAGGAGAGCGGTACCGCCAACTGGCTGATGAAACGACCGGGACGCAACGAAATCTACGAGCTGCAGGTTAACGGCAACCTGTCGGCCAACAATGCGCGAGCGATCCGCAAAGCGGTGATCGGCGGCCACGGTATCGCCATGGTGCCACGCTGCATGGTGTATGAAGATTTGCAGGACGGCAAGCTGACCGAGATCTTGGCCGGCCACTGCGGCAAAGTATTGGGTATTTACGCCGTCTATCCTTACACCCGCAATCTGCCGTTAAAAACCCGTCTGCTGATCGAACATATCATCGGTTCCTACCAAAATATCAGCCATTATTTTTGAGTTCCCTGCTCTGATTATTTCCCCGCGGCCGCAAAAAGCCGCGGGGATTACCGCATTTTTGGACATAATCTATTGAACATTACCGCTTAATTAATGTGAACCCACGCATTTATCACACAAAATCGCTTCCTATCAAACTGATTTTAAAGCAGTTAATTTAACCCCTCCTGCCGGCCAGTTTCCCACCGCCGGCGCCGTTCGCCGATGTTAAAAAAATACCGCATGGCATCGTCGCCAACGTTGTGATTAGAATGAAAATGTTGCGGTAATTAACCTTTCAGCTACATATCTCTGCCCATAAAAATAATAACCCTGAGGATCTTATGCCCCTGCTTTTCAGTATTGCGCCCATCGTCCTGCTGATTTGGATGATGACCAAAAGGAATGGCGTGCCCTCTTACCTCGCCCTGCCGCTGACGGCCGCCGTGGTGTATGCCGTACAGCTCCTGTGGTTCGATGCCTCGCTGCGGCTGCTGCATGCCAATATCATCACCGCGCTGGTGTCGACGCTGACGCCGATCACCATCATCGCCGGCGCCATCCTGCTCAACAAACTGATGCAGGTAAGCGGCGCGGAAAACGTGGTGCGGCGCTGGCTGGAAACCATCAGCCCCAATCCCGTGGCCCAGCTGATGATTATCGGCTGGGCCTTCGCCTTTATGATTGAGGGCGCCAGCGGCTTTGGCACACCGGCCGCCATCGCCGCGCCGATTCTGGTCGGGCTGGGCTTCAACCCGCTGCGCGTCGCCCTGCTGACGCTGGTGATGAACTCGGTACCGGTCTCCTTCGGCGCCGTGGGCACCCCCACCTGGTTCGGCTTTGCCAACCTCGGTCTGTCGGACGCCAGCCTGCTGGAGATCGGCCGGCAGACCGCGCTGATCCACTTTGTCGCCGGCTTCGTCATTCCTCTGCTGGCGCTGCGCTTTATCGTTTCCTGGCAGGATATCCGCCGCAACCTACCGTTTATCCTGCTCAGCGTGCTGAGTTGCACCGTGCCCTATCTGCTGCTGGCTCAGGTGAACTATGAATTCCCGGCGCTGGTCGGCGGCGCGATCGGCCTGGCGCTCTCGGTACTGTTGGCACGCTGCGGCATCGGCCTCACCCGCAGCGACAAATCGCAGAGCGCCGGGCAGGCGGTGCCGTTCTTACAGGTGGTCAAGGCCATGACCCCGACCCTGCTGCTGATTGCTATTCTGATAGTGACACGCGTCCACCAGCTGGGCCTTAAAGCGCTGCTCAACAACACCGCGCTGCTGTGGCAGGAAAACCTCGGCTGGCTCGGGGAACTGCGCATCAGCCGGGCGCTGATCGTCGAACTGCAGCAGGTGCTGGGTACCTCCGCCGCTGCCGGCTACAAAACGCTGTATGTCCCGGCGCTGATCCCGTTCCTGCTGGTGGTGCTGCTGTGTATTCCTCTGTTCCGCCTGAATGGCGACCAGGTGCGGCAAATGTTCAGCGAAACCGGCGGGCGCGTCGCACGGCCCTTTATCGCCCTGTTCGGCGCGCTGGTGATGGTCAACCTGATGATGCAGGGCGGCGACAACGCGCCGGTGATCCTGATCGGCAAAGCGTTGGCGGCGCTGACCGGCGAGAGCTGGCTGCTGTTCTCGTCGTTCCTCGGCGCGCTGGGCTCGTTCTTCTCCGGTTCCAATACCGTCTCGAACCTGACCTTCGGCGGCATTCAGCAGTCGATCGCCCAGAGCAGCGGCCTTGACGTCAATCTGACGCTGGCCTTGCAGTCCGTCGGCGGCGCCATGGGCAACATGGTGTGCCTGAACAACATTATCGCCGTCTGTTCGATCCTCGGGATCGGCAACGCCGAAGGCAAAATCATCAGAAAGACCGTGCTGCCGATGCTGGCGTACGGCGGGATTGCGGCCGGTATGGCAGCGATCCTCACGCTCTGACTGAACACTCGTTATCGCAAGCAAGACAAGAAGGTAAACACTATGATCATCTCCGCGTCAACCGACTACCGGGCCGCCGCCCAGGCCAAACTGCCGCCGTTTCTGTTTCACTACATCGACGGCGGGGCCTACGCGGAGCATACGCTGAAGCGCAATACCGCAGATCTGGCCGATATTGCCTTGCGCCAGCGCGTGCTGCGCAATATGTCCGAACTCAGCCTGGAGACCACGCTGTTCGGCGAGCAGCTGGCGATGCCAGTGGCGCTGGGGCCGGTGGGGTTGACCGGCATGTACGCCCGCCGCGGCGAAGTGCAGGCCGCGCGCGCCGCGGCTAAAAAAGGCATTCCGTTCACGCTGTCCACCGTGTCGGTCTGCCCGATCGAAGAGGTGGCGCCGGCGATCGATCGGCCGATGTGGTTCCAGCTTTACGTGCTGAAAGATCGCGGCTTTATGCGCAATGCGCTGGAGCGCGCCAAGGCCGCCGGCGTGAAAACGCTGGTGTTTACCGTCGACATGCCGGTGCCGGGCGCCCGTTACCGCGACGCCCACTCAGGGATGAGCGGCCCTAACGCCGCGCTGCGCCGCGTGCTGCAGGCGTTTGCCCATCCGCAGTGGGCCTGGGATGTCGGCCTGCTCGGCAAGCCGCACGATCTGGGCAACGTCTCGGCCTACCGCGGCAAACCCACCAGCCTGGAAGACTACATCGGCTGGCTGGGTGCCAACTTCGATCCGTCGATTTCCTGGAAAGATCTGGAGTGGATCCGCGAATTCTGGGACGGCCCGATGATCATCAAAGGCATTCTGGATCCGGAGGACGCCAAAGACGCGGTGCGCTTCGGCGCCGACGGCATCATCGTCTCCAACCACGGCGGCCGCCAGCTGGACGGCGTGCTGTCGACCACGCGCGCCATGCCGGCGATCGCCGACGCGGTGAAAGGCGACATCACCCTGTTGGCCGACTCCGGCATCCGCAGCGGTCTGGACGTGGTGCGCATGATCGCCCTGGGGGCCGACAGCGTGCTGCTGGGGCGCGCCTTCGTCTATGCGCTGGCGGCGGCCGGCGAAGCCGGGGTGGCTAACTTGCTGGATCTGATCGACAAGGAAATGCGCGTCGCCATGACGCTCACCGGCGCGAAAACCATCGCGGAGATCAACGCCGGATCGCTGGTCAGAAACGCCTGAATCAAAGCGGCTGCACGCCTTCTGGGTAGGCGTTGTAGCTCATCTTGCTGATGAAGGCCCCGGCCGGTGACACCAACACCCGGCCGGCGGCGTCCAGCCCGAGGAAGGTACCGGTGCAGCGCCCGGAAATAAAGTCGAAGAAGAACACCGAGCACACCGGGATAATCTTTTCCCGGAAGGTGAACAGGAACATCTCGTCCTCAAACTTGTAGTAGGTGGCGTAGTCCATATCGCCGTGGCCGAATTGCTCGCCGCGCAGGTTTTGCCAGGCATAGCGCTCGGTATTGACGTAGAAGTGTTCGTAATAGTGGTTGGGGCTGTAGACATTCAGCGTACGATAGCCGATCAGCTCGCGGGTCAGATGCGGCGCGACGCCACTCGGCGTGACGCCGACAATCCGGCCGACGTGGAAGCTTTGCTTGAGGCGCGAGCCCTTTTCCACCGTCTGTTCCGGCAACAGCGTGCTGCGCACCAGCAGCGCCCGGCCGCTGTCACGATTGAGTACCAGCGTCAGGCACTCGTTGCCCGGTGACTGCAGCGGAATATTGAAGAAATAGCGTGCGGCGGAGGTTTGCACCTCTTCGTAAGCGTCCTCACCGCTCTCCCCTCCCCAGGCCCACAGCACCCGTTGCCGATCGGCACTGAAGCGCAGCGTGATTTCCCCGTCGTTGTCAAAGGCGATCTGCAGCGTTTTGCCCCGCCAGTCCTGGGTGCCCGGCAGGCGGTTAGTGTCGATACCGCGCGCGAAATCGTCGTAATTCTTCCAGTCCGGCTCGGCATTTTGATTCAGTACGGATTGTTCTGCTGACATCTTCGCTCTCCTTGATTGAATGGGATGAAAACCGCCTCAAACGTCGGTGACGCTCGCCGGTTTCACCGCTCTGCGGCTCACCACCGCGGGGGCGGTTTCATCGAGAAAACAACTCAGTACGCCGGCGCACACGGCGCCCGCGGCCGCCAGCCACATCACGCTGACCAGCCCGTAGCGATCGGCGATCAGCCCGGCGATAAACGGCGCCAGACAGCCGCCAATCACCTCGCCAATCCCCATCACCAGCCCCAACGCGGTGGCGATACGGGCCGGCGATACCGTTTCCGACGGGATGGTGGCCATAAACAGCGTGAAGCAGCCAAGGCCGGTATAAGACAGGAACACCAGCACGCCCAGCAGCCACGGGTTATCGACGTAGCTCAGGAACAGCGGGCAGCACACCGCCAGCAGCGAAAAGAAGATCAGCGTCGGCTTGCGGCCGAGGCGATCGGAAATCGCCGGCACCGCCACGCCCCAGAACACCCAGGCGGCGCCGATGGCGCTCATGATGCCGCCCATCGTGCCTTCGCCGAAGCCGCGGTCGGTCACCAAAAAGTTGGGGGTGAAGGTAATGATGATCATGAACCAGGTGACGAACACGCAGGAGATCAGAATGCACAGCGCCACATTCTTGATTTTAAACAGCTCGCCGTAAGCGGCTTTGTTCGCCGCCGCGCCGGCCGCCGGCGCGGCGCTGAAAGCGGGATCCTTCTTGCCGTTCACATAGCGATAGATCAGCCACGCCAGAATGATGCCCGGCACGGCGGTCAGATGAAACGCCATGCTCCAGCCCCATTTCTGCGCCAGATAGATGATCAACGGCGGCGCGATAATGCCGCCCAGCAGCCCCGGCGCCGCCCCCTGGATCAGCCCCATGTTGAAGCCACGGCGCTGCGGCTGCGATTTTTCCACCATCAGCGATTGCGCGATCGGCAGCACCGGCCCTTCGGCGATCCCCATCAGCGCGCGGAAGATCAATAACATGGCAAAGCCGCTGACCAGCCCCGACAGCGCGGAGAACAGCGAAAACACCAGGATCGACAGGATCAGCATCGGTTTACGGATATTGAAGCGATCGGCAATCGCCCCCAGCCCCGCCCCGGACAGCGCCCAGGTCAATGCCAGCACCGCCGACAGCGTGCCAAGATGCACGTTGCTCAGCTTCAAATCGGCGGCGATCATCGGAAACAGGAAAGAGATAGTCAGGCGATCGACGAACACGCAGCCGAACACGAAGAATAAAATAATCAGCAATCGGTTCTCTTCGCTCAATCGCGAGCGCTGCCCTGGCGAGTTATTCATAGCGTCATTGGTCCATAAGTTAACTTATGAATGGCGAGCGGCCATGGCATAAGTCGATTAAGCGCGCAGCCAAGAGAAGCATTGGCCATCGGTCACGATAACAACTCATTAACATGTTAACGATATAAACTTATCTCAAGTAACGGGCATGTCAAACGGCCGTTGAAAACGACGACCGGGTGGCAAATCAGGTATTTTTCACAGAGCGCGAATGACATGAAAATAAATCAACATTATGTTTTTACTGATTTAAATAAAATTACCCGGCACTTTTTACTTTTATTGAAAAAGCCAAAATGCCGTGATTTATAAACAGGTTAATAAATAAAACTTAACCTTACCTTATAAATTGACGCTATTTCCCTTTTCATCGGTCGTATTACCCCACCCGCTTTATTATTTGAATCCGTTTGCTTTATCGCGGTTATGGCGCGAATGATTAACTCCATTGTGTTAATCAATAATCACGTCATGACATTATCAATGCTGAATAATAATAAAAGCGTAGGCCGTGACAGGAATCACAAACAGAACGCCCTTTAACGCCCTGTGAATGGGTTATTACCGGCGCGGCTAGCTTATGCCAACTCGATCCAACCCCGGATGAAAAAACGGCGGCATGATAAGCGGCAGGTAACCAGCAAGGAGATGAACATGACGACAGCACTGACAAAAGCAGGTTTCTGGCGCAAAACCGCCGACTCTTCATCGCTGCGTGAGCCACGCGTGCTGATTCGGGTCTACGTTGGCGAAGGCGAAATCGATCGCACCATCGCGTTTTACGAGCAACTGCACGGCGTAACGGCGGACATGCGCTTCGATTTTCCCGAGCATCGGCTGGTATTGGCGGCGGTGGGGCCGTTTCTGATCCTGGAGGGGGCGGAAGAGCAATTGCGCCCTTTCCGCAGCACCGTCGGCACGCTGCTGGTCGATGACATTTATCCCTACCACCAGCGGCTGCTGGCCGCCGGAGCAGAGATTTTCTTCGGCCCGGTGGAGGTACCCACCGGCGCCTGTTTCAATGCGCGCCTGCCGGACGGCACGACTGTCGAGTACGTGCATCACCGGCCGCGTGCAGACGAATAAACCGCCTCAGGGCAGCACCGGCTTCATGGCGTAACGACACAGATCCTTGCGCAGGCTGACCATGTACAGCACGATCACCGCCGAGAACGGCAGGCCACACAGCACCACCGCCGTCTGCATCGCGCTGAAACTGCCGGCATACAGCAGGCCGGCGCATACCAGCGTAGTCACCGCCGCCCAGAATACCCGCAACCAGGCCGGCGCGTCATCATGGGCGGAACCGCCCTGGCAGGAGAGGTTCGCTATCATCAGCGTGCCGGAATCGACCGGCGTCAGGAACAGCACGAAGCTTATCACCACCACAAAGCCGGCGGTCAGCTGGGTATAGGGCAAGTATTCGAACAGCTTGAACACCGCCATCGGCGGATCGCTTTGCGCCACCTGCCCCAGGATCGCCTGTCCGCCTTCCAGCACCAGGCTGATGGCGGTATTGCCGAAGATGGACAGCCACGCCAGCGTGAAGCCCAGCGGGATCAGCAGCACACCGAAAATCAGTTCGCGAATGGTGCGTCCTTTGGAAATGCGCGCGATGAACAGCCCGACGAACGGCGCCCACGCCACCCACCAGGCCCAGTAGAACAGCGTCCAGGCGCCCTGCCACTGGCGCGCCTTGCCGTACAGATACATATCGAAGCTGCGGCTGACCAGCGAGGTCAGATAATCGCCGAGGTTCTGCAACATGCCGTTCAGCAGATTCAGCGTCGGCCCGGCCAGAAACACGAACAGCAGCAGCAGGCACAGGAAGCCGACGTTGATGTTCGACAACATGGCGATGCCCTTCTCGACGCCGGTGACCGCCGCCAGCGTGGCCACCACCATCATCACCACGATCAGGGCCAGCAGCACGCCGGTGCTTTGCGGAATATCGAACAGATAAAACAGTCCAGAGTTCACCAGCAGCGCGCCGATCCCCAGGTTAGTTACCATCGAGATCACCGTCACCAGAATGCCGAAACTGTCCACCAGATGGCCGACGCCGCCGTGGGTGCGCTCGCCGAAGATCGGGTATAACGCAGAGCGCAGCGCCAGCGGCAGGCCGCGGCAATAGGCGAAATAGGCCAGCGCGGTGGCGATCAGAGCATACAGCGCCCAGCCGTGCAGCCCCCAGTGCAAAAAGGTCAGCGCCATCGCCTGTCGCGCCGCCTGCACGGTACCGCCGCTGCCTTCCGGTGGCGACAGGAAATGATCCAGCGGTTCATAAGCGCCGTAGTACACCAGCGCAATGCCGATGCCCGACGAGAACAGCATCGCCACCCACGAGGGATAGCTGAACTGCGGCGGCTCGTCATCCTGGCTGAGGCGAATATGGCCGAAGCGCGACAGCGCCAGCCAGAAGACGAATGCCATACAGGCGACCATCAACAGCATGTAGTACCAACCGAACACGTCGGCGACCCAGCTTTGCGCGGCGTTCAGCCACAGTTTGCTGGCGGAGGGAAACAGCACGACCAGCGATCCCAGCAGCAGGATCACCGCCGCCGAGCCGAAAAATACCGGAGCATTCAATCTGACAGGTTCTTCGTCAAGCGATGGAGGAGTTTTTGTTGTCATTGGCAGGCTTCCATGGTGCGAAAGACAGACGATTTCAATGCAACCTTCAATTAACATTTTATCGTCATTTATTTGACATTTTTGCAGCATATAGAGTATTGATTGACCGTTCAATCAATCAAATCCAAAGTGTGATTGGCCTATCAGTTGGGGAAAATATGTACCGCAGAGATATTCCGGAGCAGCGTAAGGAGCAGCTGATTAACGCCGCCTTCGAGACCATTAACGTCGTCGGGCTGGCCGGCGTCACCCTGTCTCAGGTGGCGAAAGAAGCCGGGCTGTCGACCGGCATCGTCAGCCACTATTTTGGCGATAAAGAGGGGTTGCTGAGCGCCACCATGCGCAAAATCCTGCGCGATCTGCGCGACGCAGTGGCCGAATGCCGCGCGCAGGCGGCGAGCGACAGCCAGTCACAGCTGTTCGCCATTATCCAGGGCAACTTCCATCCCAGCCAAACCAACGCCGTGTCCATGCGCGCCTGGCTCGACTTCTGGGCCGCCAGCATGCACCAGCCGGTGCTGCGCCGCCTGCAGCGCGCCAACGATCGGCGACTCTATTCCAACATTTGCTGCCAGTTCCGCCGCGAGCTGCCGCTGCGGCAGGCGCGTGATGCCGCGCGCGGGCTGGCGGCCATGATCGATGGGCTCTGGCTGCGCGGCAGCCTGGCCGGCGACGAGACAGACCTGAAGCAGGACTGCCGCATCGCCTGCGACTACGTGGCACAGCGGCTCAATGCCGCGCAGCCGCTGGGGTGAACGCCCTCGTCAGCGCGATTCCTGCTCTTCGCTGTACTGGGTTTGCCACATCGCGGCGTAGCGGCCGTTCGCGGCCAGCAGCGCCTCGTGCCCCCCGCGCTCGACGATCGCCCCCGCTTCCAGCACGATGATCTCATCGGCGTCCACCACGGTGGAGAGCCGGTGGGCGATCACCAGCGTGGTGTGGTTGCGGCTCACCTCGCGCAGGTGCCCCTGGATTTCGCGTTCGGTCTGGGTATCCAGCGCGCTGGTCGCCTCGTCGAACACCAGGATGGCCGGATTTTTCAGAATGGTGCGCGCGATCGCCACCCGCTGCTTTTCACCACCCGACAGCTTCAGCCCGCGCTCGCCCACCCGGGTGTCGTAACCGTCGGGCAGACCGACGATAAAATCATGGATATGCGCCAGCCGCGCCGCCCGCTCGATTTCTTCATCACTGGAGCCGGTTTTGCCGTAGCCGATGTTGTAGCGCAGCGTATCGTTGAACAGCACCGTATCCTGCGGCACGATGCCGATCGCCTGCCGCAGGCTGGCCTGGGTCAGCTGGCGAATGTCCTGGCCGTCGAGGGTAATGGCGCCGCTCTGCACGTCGTAGAAGCGGAACAGCAGGCGCGACAGCGTGGACTTGCCCGCGCCGGAGGCGCCGACCACCGCCACCGTGTGGCCCGCCGGAATGGTAAAACTCACCTGCTTGAGGATCGGCCGGCGCGTGTCGTAACCGAAGCTGACCGCATCGAACCGCACTTCGCCGCGATCGAGGCGCAGCGGCTGCGCATCCGGGCTATCGACGATTTCACGCTTTTCCTGCAGCAGATCGAACATGTTCTCCATGTCGATCAGCGCCTGGCGCACCTCGGAATAAATAAAGCCGAAGAAGTTCAGCGGCTGATACAGCTGCAGCAGGTAGGCGTTGACCAGCACGAAGTCGCCGACCGTCATCGTCCCCTGCGTAATGCCCTGCGCCGCCATGGCCATCATCACGATCAGTCCGATCGAAATAATGGCGGTTTGCCCCAGGTTGATCGCCGTAAAACTGAATTGGTTCTTGATGGCCGCGTATTCGTACAGCCGGCGCGACAGGTCGAAACGCTCGGCCTCGAACTCTTCATTGCCGAAGTACTTTACGGTCTCATAGTTCAGCAGGCTGTCGATGGATTTGCTGTTGGCGTCGGCGTTGGCCTTGTTGAGCTCGCGGCGAAAGCGGGTGCGCCAGCTGACCGCCAGCACGGTAAACAGGATGTAGCAGCCGACCGTCGTCAGGATCGCCAGCGCGAACCAGCCGTTCAGCATATGCCACATGATCGCCGTGACCAGCGAGAGCTCGAACAGGATCGGCACGATGGAGAACAGCAGCCGCGACAGCACCGTGGACACCGCCTGGGTGCCGCGCTCGATGGACAACGACAGCCCGCCGGTCTGGCGCTCCAGATGGAAGCGCAGACTCAGCGCATGCAGCTGGCGAAACACCCGCACGCCCAGCAGGCGCGTGGCGTTCTGGCTGACGTGGATGAACATCACGTTGCGCAGTTCCTCAAACAGCGCGCCGCCCACCCGCGCCACGCCGTAGGCGACGATCAGCCCCAGCGGCACCGCCAGCATTTTCGCCGTCTCGCCGCTCAGCGCATCGACCATCGCTTTGTAGGCCAGCGGCACCAGCGTGGTGCTGACCTTGGCCGCCACCATGAACACGAAGGCCACCACCAGATACCCCCGCAGGCGCGGGTTGTCTTTCGGCCACAGGTAGGGCAGCAGGAATTTCAGCAAACGGGAACGATCCATCATGTAATATTCATCTTCTCGGTCGGGATCGCGGCACACGGCCGCGCGGGGGTTATGAGTTTGGCCTGGCCGGCGGCAAACGCCGCAGCCATCCCGTTGTCCTGCGGCGGCAACTCAGCATCATCCGTCAGGAGAAGCGGCGGCGGCTCGGGCAAAGTTCAGGCATGGAGGAGACAATCACATGACCCAGACGTATGCAAAGCGCTTTGCGCAGGTCTTTGACTATATCGATCGCCACCTGGACGAGGCGCTCACCGTCGAAAAACTGAGCGAAGTGGCCCACTTTTCGCGCTTTCACTTTCAACGCCAGTTTAGCGCGTATTGCGGCATCTCGGTGTGGCGTTATATCCAGTGGATGAGGCTCAAACGCGCCTCGTACCGCCTGGCGTATAACCCGCTGGAGCCGGTGATTGACATCGCGCTGGACGCCGGTTTTCAAAACCCGGAGTCCTTCAGCCGCGCCTTCAAACAGGCGTTCAGCCAAACGCCAAGCCAGTTTCGCAAACGGCCGGCCTGGATCGATTGGCAACAGCGCTTTCCCGAGCCGAAACACAAAAGGAAACAACCCATGAAGGTAGACATTGTCGACTTCCCGGCCACGCCGGTGGCGATGATCGAACATCGCGGCCCGTCCGCGCTGGTCAACGAAACCGCCGCGCGCTTTATCGAGTGGCGCAAAACCAGCGGCCTGTCGCCGGTCAGAAGCAGCCGTACTTTCGGCATCGCACCGCACGATCCGGCCACCACCGAAGCGCAGGACTTCCGCTTCTTCATTTGCGGCGAGGTTACTGCGCCGATCCCCGAGGACAACGCCTTCGGCGTGGTGAACAGCACGCTGCCGGCCGGGCGCTGCGCGCTGCTGCGCCATCACGGCTCGCTGGATGGGCTCTCGGAAAGTGCCCATTATCTGTACCGCGAGTGGTTGCCGGCCAGCGGCGAGGAGCTGCGCGATTTTCCGCTCTATTTCCACTACCACAACTTCGTGCACGAAGTGGCGGAATATGAACTGGTGACCGATCTTTACCTGCCGCTGAAGTAACTGACATCTGGCTCCGCAAGGAGCCAGATTGACGTTAACAGGACGGCGACGAACCTTGCGGCGGCAGATAGCGCTGCGGATCGAGCGCGGTCGCGCGGTAGCGGATCTGGAAGTGCAGGAACACCGAATCGGTGCCGGTGCTGCCCATGGTGCCGATCTTCTGCCCCGCCTTCACATCCTGGCCGTTGCGCACCAGCGTGGTGTCGTTGTGCGCATAGGCGGTAATAAAGTCTTCGCCGTGCTTAATCATGATCAGGTTGCCGTAGCCGCGCAGCTGGTTGCCGACGTACACCACTTTGCCCTTGGCGGAAGCGTAGATCGGCTGGCCGCGTTTGCCGGCGATGTCGATGCCCTTGTTGCCGCCATCTGAATTGGAGTAGGCCTGCACGATCCGGCCGCTGGTCGGCCAACGCCAACAGCGGGCAGCGCCCGGCGGCGGCGTTTGCTTGGCGATCGCGGCGGAAGAAGAAGAGGTTTTACGGCGCGTGGCGGCGGTTTTGGTCGGTGCGCTGCCGCTCAGCCGCAGTTTCTGCCCCACTTCCAGGCTATAGGGCGGGCGTATCTTGTTGATTCTGGCGAGATCGCTGACTTCGCTGTCGGTGATCCAGGCAATGTAGTACAGCGTATCGCCCCGTTTGACGGTGTAGGACTTGCCGGTGTAGCTGCCCTTCGGCAGTTTGTCGTAATCGCGGTTGTAGGTGTTTTTACCCGAACACCCGGCCAACAACAGCCCCAATGTCAGACACACCGCGATGCGGCGCCACCCAGCCCATTTGCTTCCTGTGCTCAAATCCAGTCCTCAGTCGTCGTTTCGGTTCTGATACGCGTCAGCCGCACAGTGTAACATTTGCGCCGGGTCAGTCAAAAACCCCCAGACGGTCTATGCTAAACAGGTAAGGATGACTGATTAATTACCCAACGACGAAATGGAGTACTGTCATGTTGAACCTCGACCGCAATAATCTGCCCCTCCTGAGCGAAGAACTGCTCAAAAAGCAACGCACCACCCTGCTGATCATCGCCTTCCTGCTGCTGGCGGGCGGGATACTGTGCCTGGTCAATCCTTTCGCCTCCGGCGCAGCGCTGAGCATCGTGGTCGGCATCCTGCTGCTGTTGAGCGGCGCCGGGCTGATTATCGCCATGATCGCTAACCGGGCACAGAATACCTGGCCGATGATCGGCGGCATTTTGCTGGGCGTGGCCTACCTGATTATCGGCTATGTGTTCATCACCAGTCCGCTGGCGGGCATTCTGGCGCTGGCGGTGTACCTCGCCGTGCTGTTCGCGCTTGGCGGCATCGCTCGCCTGGCAGCGGGCTACATGCGCCGCGGGCTGCCGGGCAACTGGCTGCAGTTCGTTATCGGCGTGCTCGACTTGATCATCGCCTGGATGCTGATCGGCTCAGGCCCGGCGGCATCGGTCACGCTGGTGACGGCCATCGTCGGCATCGAGATGCTGGTCAGCTCCTTTGCGCTGTTCCAGGCGGCGAATCTGTTTAAACGCGCCTGACGCTACCGGCCCGCCGCCGCGGGCCTCATCGCTTTCGTTGTTTCCAGACAAAACACGGCGATACCCCCTCTGCTTGTCCGTGGTTATCTTCATCGGTAAGTGCCAATATAGGCGCAGACAAGGGAGCTGAAACCGATGACAACCCATTCCAACCCGTTGAACTCGCGGGAAGTCTGCCTGCAATTACGCCACTTCAATCAGGTAATCGGGCAACAATGCCGCAATATGGCGCGCCAAAAAACCACCTGCCCATGCTGCCTGACGGACATTGCCACCGGCTGCGACGCCGGTATCAAACTATGCGGGCAACAGTTAGCCAAACCCAGCCCGCAAACCCCGTTATTCCAGCAGATTCGCAACTTGCTGCTCGATCTGCGCGCCGAAGCGAAAGGGGTTCGCCGAATCGAGACGCTTAATCGCACCAACAACGAAATATCCTGGCTGTTGCGCGAGCTGTATTTCGAGACGTTCTGACCCCGCCTTTGTCGGGGCAGCTAAAGCGCCAGACTGTAGTAATGTTCTTCCTTTTCAATCTTGCCGGTAAAGCGAAAGCCGAAGGTGAGATACAGGCTTTTGGCGACGAGATTATGTTCATCAATCATTAGCGTCACCTGCTCTATGCCGTGCAACCTAAAATCCGCGAGTATCGCGGCGAAGCTCTCACGCCCCAATCCCTGCCCCATAAACTTATGGTCAAGCATATAGCGACACAGCTCGGCCTCATGTGGGTTATGCGGCCAGCACTTGTACATGAAAAAACCGATGAGCTCGCCGTCGCGGTAAAGCGCGCGGGGCTGGCATTCCGGAAAAAACGCCGCCTCGGAAATAGAGATGGCGTTACAGCAAATAAACGCCTCGAACACGGTGCCAACGCCGTCTTGATTCGACGTCAGTTCGCACACGTCAAACAGGTTATCGCGGTTAATCTCGCGTATTTCAATCATAACGGTATCCCAGTAGAAGTAAGCGGCGAACTCCAGCATTCACCCTGGCGCTAACCATTGCTCTGCAGTCAGCTCGCTACTTTAACGCATCGCCGCCGGCATACAACGCTCCCACTGTTCACCCCACTTTACGACCGCCGTCACACCTCACCACCGCCAAATTGCGTTGGTTATAGAGTCGTCTACAATTCAATCGAATTACCCCCTACAACATCAGAAATTATTATTATTAGAGGTGATTATGTTACAGAAACACGAAAACGTAATAAGTATGACTGTACTAAGCCCGCAAGCCACCCAACAACTGATGCCTTCGTTTTCCTCCTTGCCCCACACGCAACACGCCGACGGCAAATATCGCCTGCGCCGTTATTCGGTCGTCAAATACCTCAACCCCAACGTCGCCGAAGTGGGGCCGCGTACCTTCATGCAGTCCGATCAGATCAACCACTTCCAGGGCAACGTGGTGCGCCGCTTCGAGCCTATCGACAGCGCCGTGCTGCAGAGCGCCGGCATGGCGGAGATGTGCAACCTGTTTGCCGAAAATAACGAACTGCCGGAGGGTGCCGAGATAGAGATCCACCAAATGCGCGTGGTCGCCATCCAGAAAGATACGCTGGTGGCGCCGGAAGGCATTCACCAGGACGGTTTCGACCATATCGCCATGATCGCCATTCACCGGCACAACATCGTCGGCGGTGAAATCATGCTGTACGACGACAGCCACCACGATCCCTTCTTTAAAAAAGCGCTGGCGGACGGTGAGGCCGTGTTGCTGGCAGACAGCAAACTGTGGCACAACGCCACGCCGATCAACGCCGTAAGCCCGAAAGAAGAAGGCTATCTGGATCTCTTCGTCCTCACCGCGCGGGGAGAGAAAGCATGACCTTTACGCCCGAGCTCGCCCGCGCCCAGTTCAGCGCCCTGTCCCAGCACATCGACGGCAAGCCGGCGATCTTTTTCGACGGCCCCGGCGGCGCACAGGTTTCACGGGGCGTGCTGGAAAAGATGACGGACTACCTGGGGAAATACAACGCCAACCTGGGCGGCCACTACTTCTCCAGCCGAGTCACCGGCGAAGTGATGGGCCAGGCGCGAGAATCGGTGCGCGCCTTGTTAAATGCGCCTTCGCCCGACAACATCGTTTTCGGCATGAATATGACCACGCTGACTTTCCATCTCAGCCGCATCATCAGCCGCGGCTGGCAGGCCGGCGATGAGGTCATCGTCACCGCGCTCGATCACTACGCCAACGTCTCCAGCTGGCAGCAGGCCGCCGCAGACCAAGGGGCCGTGGTGCATCAGATACCGCTGGAGAGCGCCGACTGCGCATTGGACGCCGCAAAGGTGTGTGAGCGCATCAACGCCAATACCCGCCTGGTGGCGGTCAGCTACGCCTCCAACGTCACCGGCAGCATCGTCGATATCAAAACCATCGTCGAAGCTGCGCATCGGGTCGGCGCGCAGGTGTATGTCGACGCCGTGCACTATGCGCCGCATAACCTGATTGACGTGCAGGCGCTGGGCTGTGATTTCCTGGTGTGCTCCGCCTACAAGTTCTTTGGCCCGCACGTCGGCATGGCCTATATCGCGCCGCAGTGGCTGCAACGCCTGCGGCCGTACAAAGTCGAGCCGGCCACCGATGTCGGCCCCGGCCGTTTCGAGACCGGCACGCAAAGCTTCGAGGCGCTGGCCGGCGTCGCGGCGGCGATCGACTATCTGGCGCAGTGGGGGACGCCGGGCGCGCCATTAAGGCAGCGTTTGCAGGAGAGTTTCGCCGCCTACCACCGGCATGAAGAGGCGCTGTGCCGCCACTTTTTGCAACGGCTGAAGCAACTCGACGGCGTGCGGCTCTACGGCCATTCACAGGCGGACAGCACGCGCCGCACGCCAACCTTCGCCCTGACCTTCAGCGGCCAGACGCCTGACGCGATCGCCCGCCGCCTGGGGCAGCACAACATCTGCGCCGGCAGCGGGCATTTCTATGCGCTGGGCCTGATCCAGCAGCTGGGGTTGCAAGACGGCGGCGTGCTGCGCATCGGCATGATGCACTACAACACCCAAGGCGAAATAGACACGCTGTTTAAGGTGATCGCCGAAGATATCCTCAGTTAACTCGCCACATCGGCCCGCTTACCTTATTGAGCGGGCCATCGCGGCACGCTGGGGGTAGAATCAAGGGGATTTTATTTTAGAAATGGATTTTTATTTTGCGAAAATATGCAGTTATCGCCGCCGCATTGATGATGTCTTCCTGTGCCACGCCGGAGAAATGGGAAGCGCAAACGGCAACCCCAACGCCCCTTGACGCGGCCAGAACCCACTGCCGGCAAGAAGCCGAACAGCGCTATCCCGTGAACCTGTCTTTGCACGCCAGCTCGCCGACCTTCTCCTCCATGACGATCAACGGCACGGAGATCCCCAATGCCGGTGGCGGCGCTTTCCCCTCGGACAGCAATGAAATGCGCAGAACAGAATTCGTTAATGCCTGCATGAAATTGGAAGGATGGGAAAATAAAAATAAGGTGACGGGATTATTGGCATTTTTATTTAACTAACGGCAACACGGAATAACTCGAAATTACCGCACTCAGGCAGCGGTAATTCCGCCCTATTGATCGACACCGACAGCCTGACTATTTTGCTACGATATAACAGGTTACACCTCTCCTCCATTCAGGGCGATAATCAAACAAATGGAATAAATCAATTTATGAGTGAGAAAGACACCCCCCTAAAAAAGCCGCAGAGCCATATCAACAAAGCGGTATTCTTCACCTCTGCAGTCCTCATTTTTCTTCTGGTCGCGTTCGCCGCCTTTTTCCCCGACGTCGCTGACAAGAACTTCAAGCTTCTGCAGCAACAAATTTTCACCAACGCCAGCTGGTTTTATATTTTGGCCGTGGCGTTGATTTTGCTCAGCGTGACGTTTCTGGGGCTTTCCCGCTACGGCGACATCAAACTTGGCCCCGATCATGCGCAACCCGATTTTCGCTACCACTCATGGTTTGCCATGCTGTTTTCAGCGGGGATGGGCATCGGCCTGATGTTCTTCGGCGTGGCAGAACCGGTTATGCACTATCTCTCGCCACCGGTCGGCACGCCCGAGAGCGTCGAGGCGGCCAAACAGGCCATGCGCCTGACCTTTTTCCACTGGGGGCTGCACGCCTGGGCGATCTACGCCATCGTGGCGTTGATTCTGGCCTTCTTCAGCTATCGGCATGGCCTGCCGTTGACTCTGCGCTCTGCGCTTTATCCGATCATCGGCGAACGTATTTATGGCCCTATCGGCCACGCCGTCGATATCTTCGCCGTCATCGGCACCGTGTTCGGGGTCGCAACCTCGCTGGGTTATGGCGTGTTGCAGGTCAACGCCGGGCTTAACCACCTGTTTGGCGTGCCGATCAACGAAACCGTTCAGGTGATCTTGATCGTGGTGATTACCGGGCTGGCCACCATTTCCGTGGTTTCAGGGCTGGAGAAAGGCATACGCTTTCTGTCAGAGCTGAACCTTGGCCTGGCGCTGTTGCTCCTGGCCCTGGTCTTGCTGTTGGGGCCAACCGTCCTGCTGTTGAAATCCTTTGTGGAAAATACCGGCGGCTATCTGTCCGAGCTGGTCAGCAAGACGTTCAACCTGTATGCCTACGAGCCAAAATCCAGCAACTGGTTAGGCGGATGGACGCTGCTCTACTGGGGATGGTGGCTCTCCTGGTCGCCTTTTGTCGGTATGTTCATCGCTCGGGTTTCCCGCGGCCGAACCATCCGCGAATTTGTCACGGGCGTGCTGTTCGTCCCGGCAGGCTTCACCCTCATGTGGATGACGGTGTTCGGCAACAGCGCCATTTACCTCATCATGGAACAGGGCGCGACAGACCTCGCCACTACGGTACAGCAAGACGTGGCGTTGGCGTTGTTTAACTTCCTAGAGCATTTCCCGTTCTCCAGCGTGCTTTCGTTTATCGCCATGGCGATGGTGATCGTCTTTTTTGTCACGTCCGCCGATTCCGGCGCCATGGTCGTAGATACGCTGGCTTCGGGCGGCTCCAGCAACACGCCGGTTTGGCAACGCATTTTCTGGGCGTCGCTGATGGGCATCGTCGCCATCGCCTTGCTGATCGCCGGGGGGCTCAGCGCGCTGCAAACCGTCACCATCGCCAGCGCATTGCCGTTCTCGGCCATCTTGCTGATATCCATTTACGGTTTGCTTAAAGCGCTGCGCCGCGACCTGACCAAGCGCGACAGCCAAAATATGGCCACCATCGCCCCCACCGCCGCCCGCAACCCCATTCCCTGGCAGCGCAGGCTGCGCAATATCGCCTATCTGCCAAAACGCTCGCTGGTTAAGCGCTTTATGGATGAGGTTATCCAACCGGCCATGACGCTGGTGCAGGAAGAGCTGAGTAAACAAAACACGCTCAGCAGCATCAACGCCACTGCGGAAGACCGCATTCGTTTCGAGGTCGATTTGGGCGATGAGCTTAACTTTATCTATGAAGTCAGACTGCGCGGCTACAGTTCGCCGACGTTCGCTCTGGCCGGGCTGGATAACGATGAACAGCAAGCCGAGCAGCACAAGTATTATCGCGCGGAGATCTACCTGAAAGAAGGTGGCCAGAACTACGATGTCATGGGCTGGAATCAGGAGCAGTTGATCAACGATATTCTCGACCAGTACGAGAAACACCTGCATTTCTTGCATCTGGTGCGCTAAAGGCCGACATGCCGTCCCGAGGGGCGGCATTTTTTTGCCCTGCTTTCCTCACCACGGCGCTGATGATGCTGATGGGATGGCGGACAACCAGTGATAACGCTTACAGGGGCAAAGGATTGGGTTGGAGTAATCTTTCGGAGAATCAGGATATTTTCAGGAGGGAGTGCTGGAGCGGTGAAGGGAGTAGAACGCCACCATAAAAACCCAGTTAAAACGGACAACATCGACTTTACAAAAACCAAACTACACACATTTCTATACACATTAGTTTTTGCTTGGGCCTCTATCCTCACGTCTTTCCTATCTCAATGGCCAGAGTGGGAACGATCTGAACTGCTGACGCCAGACAGCACCAAATCTATTACGTGAAACTTGCCCCGGCTTCTGGCTACCTACTCTAGTACCTAAGACTGCACAACGCTTGACCAAAGTTATCAACCCACTTTATAACTCTACAATACTTTAATCATCGATACAGATAGCTAACAATATGAATTATAAGCCTCTTATATTTACCCTATTAATAAGCCTACCGGCGATGGCATCAGAACCATCCCTTATCGTGTGTGAACCGCAAAATGCCAATGATCAAACCGCTACAGGTATTTGGCCTGCACCATATTTGTCACAGAATCAACTATGTTTCGACATTCGAGTAGATTCCGGTAATGCATGCGTCAGTAACATGCAGACCACGGCTTGGTTTACGGAGGCAGTAATCGTTGACATAGACGGTGAATCTCGGGGACGGGATGATACCTGGTTCAGAGTCGTGCACCCGACCATCACCGACAAGAGCATTGAGTACAAAATAGAAGGCTCAAGGGATAAGAAAACTTGGGGGTTAGTATCAAACGTGTCAATTAATCGACTTTCAGGACAAGCTGTAGATTGGCTTATTGGCGAACATGGCGGAACCGCTTACAAGTGCCATCTGGAAGGGCGAAAGATCTGAATTGGCATAATGTGTATATATACAGAAAATGTGTCAGTTCAGTCAGTTCAGTTGGTTCATCTTGTAAAGATGGTTGTTTTATAAAGTTTTATTTTAAAAAAGCGAACCAACAGCATGCTGTTTTGAACCAACAAACGGGTTTTTCATGTTAGTTCATTGGCCATGCTTCGTTTCACTCAAGCAATGTCGCTAAGGCCCGTCAATCCATCAGAGGACTGTAACTTGCCGCTGTCTATACCACTGCGGAATTAACCGCAAGTAAGGAGATAGCACAATGAAAGCAGCGATTCGAAAACCACAACTCCTGGCGATGGTTCCCATGTCAGAGTCGCAGATCACCAAACTGGAAAAGGCAGGAGACTTCCCGCAGCGCTTTGCACTGACCAACCGCACCGTTGCCTGGAACTTGGATGAAGTAGAAGCGTGGCTCGATAAGCAACAGGCCGAGAACACCGGCCGCACGCCGGATTATTCCCCCGATGTCCGCCAGCGCAAACAAAGGCCAGTACGCTAAGTTTAGGTGATGCGCTACTACATCCTGCAGTGCGCTAAAAACATGGCCGCGATCGCCACGCACGCTGCATTTATCGCGAAGCAGACGAAGGTTAAATGAGGGGTAACATGAAAAAGATAACCATCCAACCAAGAGACAAGTCGGTTTCATACCCACCGCGCGGGTTCGCTAAAGCAAGCGATGACCAGGTCATGAAAGCATTTGTCCATGGCCTTGAACGTTATAAAAAAGTCATGAGCGAGCTGGCTAAGGTATGAAAAATAACCTTAAACGACCCGCCAGATCTGTCGGTAGCTTGCTGGACCTGCTGCCATCAACGGACTACACAAAACTGATCGACAAGCGGCCGGTAGAGAAAGCCATCGAGGATGACTGGAAAGCTGTAGGCGATGACATGTGGTCTGTTATTGGAAGAAGGGACGGCAAGAAGTAAAAAACGGGGCGCAAGCCCCGTCGCTCTCTTGGATGTATCAGAGACAGACAAATGAGAGGCCGTCCGGGCGGCGATTGACTACAGTATTCATTGTACTCATAATATACAGACAGGTTACCAAACTGGTAATCGAAACGGAGGTTGACTATGTTCAGCGAAAACAAAACAGCCCAAATGGCTGGTTACCTGCTGCTTAAACGCGGCGGGCGCATGGCATACATCAAGCTCATGAAGTTGCTGTACCTGGCAGATCGTGAGTACATGATCAGCTATGGTGACTCGATGACCGGCGACCGGGCTGTATCAATGAATAACGGCCCTGTGCTCTCTCGTACTTATGACTTACTGAAGTCTGGAAGCCCTGAGGAGGAATCACCTTGGGACGATTGGATCTCTGGCGAGTCAAACTACGAAGTTTCCATCAAAAAGCATGTGCATGGTGTTGACGAAGAAGAAGCTTTTGATGAACTGAGCCGCGCCGACAAGAGGATTTTAGATCGCGTTTTTGAACAGTTCGGGCATTACAAGCGCTTCGAGCTTTGCGATCTGACGCATCAAATCTGCCCTGAGTGGCAAGACCCGCATGGCTCATCTGTTCCTATCAATCCAAAATCCATTTTCATGGCTGGAGGAAAGTCGGAAGAAGAAGCCAACCTCATTCTTGATAGAATGAGAGAGCGTGAACTCCTCAAGCAATTCAGTAGCGAGCTTGCATGACAACGTACTCACCATACAGGAAAGGCACTGTTCTCGCTCCTGTTGGTGGGTCCGATCACTTGCACGTTATTTGCAATGATCCTGTTCACTATCCTATCCATGGTTGTGACTGTGTGCTTGCAGTGAACATCACCACAATTTATCCCCCACCGGCACATCATGACCCTGCATGTATACTGCGCGCCGGCGATCATCCCTTTATCCATCACGACAGCTATGTCTATTACGCTGACGCCATTATTTGGAAAGTACCGAATGTTGTCTCAAGAGAGCAAAGCGGGGAGATAACGATCCACAGAACAATGGACGAGGCAGTTTTTCAACAGGTATTGGCTGGTTTTGTTGCCTCTGACTTTACCACCGGAAAGATATTAAAGTTCTTCAGGCAACATTGTAATTAAACCCTGTAATGGACTTTTGTTTTTACTGAATTATTTAGGGTGAATAAATGACCGCTCCAATAACAATCGATACGACATTAATAAGCGGAGTAATAAGTGCGGCTGTGGCTATTTTGGTGGCATGCGGCACTGTGATATGGACAACAAAGTCAAACAGAAAACTAGAAGAGAAGAAATTAAAGGACGCAAAGAAGGAAGAGCTATATCTATCCATAATAGATATGGAAAGAGCAATGTATCTTTACTTTGTTTGTGTAAGTCATTCATTCAATAAAATTGAGTACAATATAGACGTAATTGATGCTGCAAGGGATAAAGCAATTGCGAAAATGGAGTTAATTACAACGGTCCATTTTATAGAATTAGGCATAGAGCGCGCTATGGAAGCCATTTCCCAGTTTGAACTTTCATATGTTTACTATCTAAGGGATGGATTTAAAAGGGAATTTTCAGCATCCGATGTTGTTAATGCAACAACTTTGTATAGAAACATAGAAAGAGAAACAACTGCACTTAAGGCAGAAGTAATGAAACTATAAGCCCCCTAACGGGGCTTAGTTTTAGAACGTCCTTTTCATCCTTCTAATTCTTAAGAATAGAAGTGCAATTAGTATGATTGCAACTAAAGTCACTGGGGATGATATAAATCCAGTCGTAGTAGATAGATAGGACATCGGAGTTCCATCTACAACACCGCAAAGAATTTGTTCATTATAAATTTGTGATGTCCTATCATCTATAATTGCATTAAAAACATCTTTCTTAATACCATGTTCTGGTATATTAACATGACCAATCCCATAGTGCATAAAAGCTTGCTCAGCTATACTTTTATCAACAAATTCAGAACTACTTTTTGCTGCTATGCCGTCTAACTTTGAATTTCTAAAGTATGAAACTAAAGCACTATCATGCCATCCAGATGATAATGAAGCGGTGAATACCTCACTGAAGGATGGCTGCATACTACATAAGGACTGATTGCCCCCAGTCATGGGGTTATCTGTATATATTGCCACGGCTCCTCCTTGACTATCTTCCAAGCATAAACTGAGACGGTGGAACAATGAAGGTGTTCCCCTGTTCTTTTTCTACTCGATGGCGATACCGCTCCAGAGATCCAGGGCTAAGCCATTCTTGCGCACGGTTTAGAATAAGGTAGTTCATCGCCGGTCGCACTACATGCAGATTCATGAATGGTGTATGGTCGATACCAAACTTCAACAAGTCAGCCGCTTTTGCATCACCGTCTCTAGCTCGCAGGAACAGGTTACGGATCTGATCAAGGTCACCAACGGTAGGACCCGCCAAGCTCGATGCCAAGCCACCACCAAACCGATTGTATTCACCAAACAGGAAGTCGCCCATAATGCCGAGACCGCCCCCCTGCGCAGCAGCAGCAAGGAACGTTTTTGCATCCGCCGGGCGTGGCGTCTGCCCTTTCAGTAACAACTTGGTTTGCATCGATACATATCCCAATGCAGTCATCCAAATGAACAACTGGGCAAGCCCCAGCTTTTCGCCGTTACCATTGCGCATGGCATTGGCTAGGCTGGTGAAGCGACTTTGCCCCAATTCTGCCGGCGTATAGCCACGACCATATATTTCTCGCCCAATGGTATTCTGCATAAAAGAGCCGGTAAACGATTTGAACTGGCCTCCAAAGCGAATAGCTTCACCAAGTGGAGTGCCAGGCTGCGTGCCCTGCTTCATCATTGCACGGGTTCTGGCGCTAGGCTCTGACATGGCAATGAGCACCCGATCAAGATAATACCCGCGTAGCTTACCTTCCAGAGACTCGCGCGCCGCAGCAATACTGGACTTATTGACTTGTAGTCCATCGGCGGCAACATATTCAGCGATCCGCTCGTCTGGAATATACCTAACGCCATTGGGGGTCATGTGCTGATTGCCACGGACGGTATCCATTTCCATGCTGCGATAAAGATTCCATTCACGCTCTGTGATTCCACTGGAGTTAAGAACCCTGCGCAGATCTTCATTCATGGAAGTCCAAGCCGATTTTGAATTGCGCGCCATCCAATTGGACATAACCAATCCCATGGATTTTCGACTGTTCTCTGTCCACCAGTTCAGAAGGTTTAGCTTGAAGAAGGTGCGCTGCAACCGTGATATGCGCCCAGGCACCGACGTATCACCTGAGAATTTAGCTATCATCTCATCGCGCACTGAGTCAGTAAAAATCCCCATGTATCCAAGAATTTCCTTCTGATCTGCCGCGCTGTATCCCTTGAGCTTACCTGCAATGCTCTTCCCCATGGCATCCATTAAATTCATACCCTGGTAGCGTAGCTCCATCGCTGCGTTGCCAACGTCGTTAAACGAAGATATGACAGCCCCGCCAAGCTTGGTCATTCCCTCTACAGCCCTGATAGTCGCCCCGGCTCTGGCTATCGCTGAGTTGGCAGGTATGCTGTTGTACCCCAAAATTTCTGAAAGCTCATTTTCCAAAGCGCGCCGGCGCCCAGCAAAATCAGCCTCGGCTGCAGGATTGTTCAGCTTCTTGAGTCGTGCCTGTTGGGTTTCGAATAAATGACTGAACATATTTTCAGGGTTTGTGCCGAGCACGCGCATTACGCCGGTAGTCCTGGCGGAACTGGTTAGCCCTGACATAACTGATTCGCGAAGGTTGCCGACACCATAGGCCTTATTGTACTCATGCCATGCAACGCCATCCTTAAAGTGTAAAACTCGCTCCTGGCTCGCACGCTTTGCCTGATTGGATCCTCCTTTAAATCCTGATAACCAATCTGACTTCTGATTACTCAAATGGATACCAGACGCCAGACCGTTATAGACGCTCTGCAAAAATTCGTCGCGATTGGCTACGCCATCGAAAGTTGACTGATCAAGTCGGGGAAGAATTGTATCCCGCCAGGCCTCATAGCCGGCACTACGGATTTTCGCCCAATCATGGCTTTGCCGTGTTATATAACCAGCCAGCTTGCCAATGAATGATCCCGCGCGGTTGCTATCAAGCCTTGCCACCTCCTGCCATTTATTAATTATCTCGGCAAGTTTGATGGACTCTTTCGACAAACCTGCTGTTGGTTCTCCGCGACCCACCTTCCAAAGCGCATCGGCGATCTCTTGGTCATACTCTCCAGAGGATAGAGCCTTGGATAGACCTGACTGATCTAAATCATGCTCAAAGCCTGCAATGTACTTCCCCTCAAGCTGCCCCTGCTCGCGAGACGCCGAGGCGCGGAATCCTTCCGCAGCCTCATTGCGGGAAACCAATAGTGCTGATAGCGCTATATCTGGCCGATCGGCACCAAGAGATTCTTTGCTATTGTTTAAAAAGCTCTCAAGCTTAGTCCTGATCTTAAGGTTAATCGCCTTATTACGAGCCTCGATCACCCTGGCCAGCTTGTCGCCCCTGACCATTTCATCAGCAGCTTTCAGGGCAGCCTCTTCAAGAGTGATTGAGGCGTTCTCTGCCTGATAGCGATCGATGTTTCTCCGAAGCTGTCCGAACACATCCTGCAGTTCATCATCTGACAAGTCACGTCCGGCGGCCTTAATCACCAATTTTTCACAGTCAGCCAAGTATCGATTTGCCATCACATTTTACCTATCATGCAGCCAGCAGCGGCCTGGATACCTTTTTGCAGACTGGTATCGTTAGCTTCCTGACGAATTGTTTTAAGTTCTTCTTTGAGCTTTACATTGCCTGCAGAGTCAGCGAGCGCATTGAGAATGTTTAATTCAGCCTCAAAATCCTCTTGGGCATTTAGAAAATCGGCATCTTCACGTGTCGCGCGTTTAGCCTGTTGCTCCGCCGCAGCACTGACAGACCCTGCAACGGGATCGGGCTGAAGCTGGGATTGCCTTGAAAGTTGCTCAATGGCAGTTGGTCTTTTAACCGGATCCATAAGGTCAAAGAATGGGTCTACGTTGATATCCTCACCGCGCTTCACCTGAGCTATAGCGGCGCGCATAGCGTTTTCTCGAATGGAGATATCAGCATCATCAAATCTTTGGGAGGCCGTTCGAATACCGCGAGCAAGCGGGCTTTCCTGCAAGCCTTCTCTTATCTGTTGGGCACGTTGTTCAATCAGCGGCTTGGCTGATTCCGGTATAAGCCCTTTGCTTATATCAGCAATATCCTGCGCAGCCTTGGCCCCTTCGACATGATTATCTATCTGCTGTTGAAGTTCTGCGTTGCGTGACTCAAGAGCAGCTTTTTCATCAGCAATATCCTGGCGGGCCTTAGTTTGCGCCTCTTTAAATTTCATTCGTTCAGCCTGGTAAGCTGACGTTCTTTCTTTCAATGTTGCATCTAAAGATTGGGTTAGCTGATTATTCCTGGTCAATTCTGACCGTAAAGCATTAACGTTATCTATCTGCTGACCAGCTATAGCACGGCGCTGTTCGATAAAATCAGGAATAACATCGCTATATCCTGTTGAATACGCATAATCATCAATGCTTTTGGATATAGAGTTATTTAACTCCGACCGACTAGTCTCAGCCGGCACAATATCCAAGGCACGTGGAGGTGGCATTACCTCCATTGGCATAGCCGAATCAACAGGGATAATGGCTGGATCACCAGCGTCAACAGCGACAGGAGCTGACTCCTGACGGCGGCCACGGACCATATCCGCAATGAAACCACCACCAGCATGAAGCGCACCACCAGCGATCATCCCCATCAGCAAGTTTCCGCCGGCATCGCCAATGGTGTAATTGTCACCCTCCGCCGCAGCGCCCATAGCGGTAAATGGTAGTGTTGCCGCAGTTTGCGCCCCGCCCATCACCGCTCCTTGCCCAAAACGCTCAGCAGCCCTTCCAAGCATTGTTGCTGATCGGGCTTGCCCGAAGAATGGAACCAGCCCAATCGCAAGGTTACCCGGGTCAACCATATTCCCGCCAAGGTTCGCAACGAACTTAAGTGGAGAAGACACAAGGCCAGACGGGGCCGACTGAATAATGGCCTGACGCTCAAGTCTGTTGCGAGTTTCAGAAATTACGTTGTCATAGAAAGCCTTGCTAATCCCTTGCGGTGGGACATTGATAGACTTTACGCCATAAGTTTTGAAACCAGCCTCGGCTTCGTCTTTCGTCATCCGCGGGGATTCAGGGTCCATGTTCAATGCATCTGCTTGCGATGCGCGCGCCCATGAGTTTAGAGGCCCCTCCCTAAATCCCTCGGTAAATTCAGCCGATAGACTTTCACCTAGCCCTGATTCTAAATTGGCAAGTGGCCTGGTAACCGATGGATCAGGCTTGGTTGTATAAATTGTCATTGGCCACTCCTGTGCTGAAGAGCATTACCCAGTGGGTTTTCCGCAGGCTTCTGTTCCTGGTAGCCAGTAAACTCCCTCGCAGGTTCTCCACGCAGGCTGCGATAGACATCCGACAAATCATTATTGATAGCGCGGTTGTCCATCCCATCCGCTGGTGTGAACGTAGCCGGAGTTTTTAATTCATGTAAACGTGCATTGATAAAACTTCTATCAGCGATCCCCAGCTTGGAGAGTTCATTGAATGGAACAAAGATAGGATTGCCATCAGCCCCATTGATATAGGTCCGATCTGCAGTTAGATAAAGCCCTTTTTCGTCTTCACTGGTAACCCATTCAGCATTGTTTTTAATTCTGGACAAAGCCATTGCCCTACCAACTTCTGCAGGTAAGCGAGTGTCACCCACAAAACCTTGCGGGTCTATATCTTCTGGCTTTAATTTTTCCAGGTAGTTATCTGTTCCGTCAGTAATATCACGGACATTTAGGTTCAATGATTTTGGCAGACGCCAAGTACCTTCAAATTCGTATTGGTCGCCAGCGATCTGGGTGAATGCCATCTTGGCAGCAGATGCCCCGTCCATGCCACGCGATGCATAAATATATGCAAGCCGCTTGCCCTGCTCATTGAAGTCTGAGTATGCCTTCAGGCCACCCCTTTGAGATGCTAGTGACACACCAAAATCAGCAAACTGATCTGACCATTCACTTTCAACAGATGATGATTGTGTTCCAGCCGCCTTCTTTAATTCATCCGTTGATAGCTTTCTATTTTGGAACAATGCATTAGCTGCATTTGCGTTATCAACAGACATTACAACACTTAGTGCACTTCCCGACTTCCCCTGTAATTGCGAGATTACAGCTGGAGCCTGGCTTCCATAGCTCTGGGCGATAGATTGTACTGCCGCCACACTTTGTTCATTGCTGTTATCGATCTGGTGCAGAATGCTATTGACCATCTCGGTAGGGAGTATGTCTTTACTACGTATTCCCAAGCGCTCTTTTTCAGCCTGAATTCGCGATGCAAAGAATTCACCGGTTACCTGGCGTTGAGAAAATTGGTCATAGACATGTTTGATGACTGGAGAGTTCTGAAGAAGCCACGTTCCTGGATCATCCTCCCTTGCCTTCTGCACCTGCGCAAACTTACTGGCAACTTGAGCATATCGTTGCTGCTTAAACGTAAAATCTGGATCGCTAACATCTGGCTTCATGGCATTTACTGCCGCCATGCCCTGCTGCACGTCACCTTGCACAATCGTTTGATAGGCCGGTTGCATGGCAAGGGTTTGTTGGTAGCGTTGGTATGATTGCTGTAGTTGCATGCGCTCTTGCGGCGTGGCACTAAGCGGCATTGATGCGATCCATTCTCTATCAGTAATAGGCTCAGGAACTTTGAGACCAAGCTCAACGCGCGAAACATCATCCTGCATTCGGTTCTGTAACCCAATGCGTGCCGCTGAATTCTGAAGATCGTATAGCCCAGCAATTTTTGCCATGGCCGCAGATTTGTTCTGAGGACTCATGGCCTGCCAATATGGTGTGTTCATTAATCCAGTAATCGAGGCGTTGACTGGAATTCCTGGAGCAGAACCAACCACTTTCGAGACATAGTTACGTGTTTCTTCAAAGGGTATTTTTGCTGCAAATTCAGCAGAAGAAATCTCGCCTTTACGTGGATCGCCAATTTGCTTGATCCATTTATCAACCTGACCGTGACCTGCATTGTATGCGGCCACAGCAAGCACGGAATCCCCGTCATAACGTTTCATCTGAGACTGAAAATAGGCATGCCCAATAGTTGCGTTATAGCGCGGATCATTAAGCCACTTATCCCTATCCCATGATAGACCAGCAAGCTGAGCCGCCTCGGGCCCGGTAGCTTCAGTTACCTGTGCAATGCCAACGGCTCCTTTTGATGACATCAGCGGTGAGCCATTATTATCAAACTGATTTCCACCGCTTTCGGCACGAATCATCGCAGAGAATAATTGATCGCTATTAGCACCATCCGTTACAGGGATTATCCCACCTGGCCCCATGGTCTGTTGATACATATTGGTGTAGGCGGTGCTAAAAGCAGCATTGGCTGCACCTTGATACCATTGTTGCCAATTCGCCTCTATCTCTTCTGGACTCTGGCCATGGGCCGCACCGAAGTCCATTATCGCCTGGCGAGCAGAAAGAACCACTGGCACAAACTGCGCTGGGTTTTTAGCTTGGGTCAAAAAATTACTGAGTACGCCTTGCTGTTGACCCACTTCATACTGCTGCTTCTGCCCAACCTCATACTGCCGGAAGCGGTTACCGTAACTACGTCCCAGCGGCTGGATCTGCTGGTCAAATGCCTTACGCATATACTCAGGTATCGATTCACGAATCGATGCAGCTTTATCTGATATCAGCCCGGCGCGAGCTTCTCCCTGTCCAACGGCATTTTTACCCTGCAGGGTTATCAAACCGTTCTGAGGGTTGTTGTAGAGGTCATCGGCATACATGGAAAACTGGTTAATCTTGTCCTGCATGTCAGCCAAATCGACCTTTTGCCTTTCTTGCTGGTACACATCCAGCCCCTTTGCGCCTACATCGGCCAGCGCTGTAAAGACATTGTCTTTCGGAATCCTCAAATCTTGAGTGTTAACCGGCGCCATCTGGGATTGCGATTGACGTTGATAAGTTGGGACGATTGGCATGGAACTACTCTCCTACTTGTTGCAATGCCTTGCGTATTAGGCCGCGGGCAATATCTTGAAGGGAAGGCGCAACGCCAAGTGGGGATTTACTGCGTTCCTGCTCTTGAAGGCGCTTCATCGCCTCAACGCAATCGTGCTCAATAAGTATTGGCTTGGGGTTGAAGCGGGCATTTTTCATGTATGTAATCCCATGACTGGTTATGCATACAATGATACTTCAGGACGAAAAACACGCAAAATTAATTTTCTATTTAAATAAAAATAAATAGAAAAATATTCCATTAAATTAAGGTGAAGTAGTATTTATTTTCATTAAGCAATCATGCATTAACCATTTGAAAGAAATAGATAACGTAATGATTTGGCGTATAAAAAGTGATAACTAAAGTGATGATGGTTAGTCTTGTGATTGTTTATTCATGGGATAGAACCGCCAAGCGGCGGAAACTGTGCTGTGTGACTTGCCGTGACTCGTCACGCTTTACCATGTGACACGTCACAGCGTCCTGAGCATCAGCTCTCACCAGATCTATGTCTGCCCACACGCAACTTCACCATTGCGGAGCGGTGTGGTGGTTGTTCCAGCCACAATTGTACTTCCTGTTGGCGGCGAGGTGTTTAGGTCGGAAAACCGCGTTCATGCCAAGGGGCGCTAAGGTGCCCAAATGCAGTGCTCTTTCCGTTGTGCCGCAACCGTTAACAACCTGAAGCTGTGTGCAAGATTTAGCTCAGCTTGCGCGAGCATTTTTTATGGTAAGTTATATGGCCCCTACACACATAAAGGATGTTTTATGCGCCCTGACGAATTTTTTTTCCCTCATATTTTCACTTATGAATCCCAGACGTTTTACGGTAACAAGGTAAATAGTAAAAACGAAATATTGATCACTCTAATTGATGAAACCTGCCCTTTTGATATAGGGAAACTCATAACTCTTCAGCAGGGGACAAAAGAGCGGCACTTTGAAATTCTAGATTATGATGTAAATCAAAGCCTTGATATTGGCGGCGGCGGTTATCCCTACTTAGCTAGCCTAAAAGTCAGAGCGTTGGATGTAAAGCCCACACCTCAACCAAATGTAACTAGCATTACATTCAATGGAGCAGTACATGCGGGGGGCGATTTTCAAGCTGGCTCTATTAACTCGATAACCAAAAATATAACTATTGAGCAGTTAGCAAAAGCTATTGAAGAAAGTAATGACCCTGAGGTGAAGAGTCTTTGGAGTAAATTGACCAATAACGCTTCATTTGCAGCTATTGCTGCAGGCGTGGCTCAATCATTGCTTGGCTGAGGTAAAAAGCCACCTGCTGAGATGGTGGCTTTACACAACGCCCCTCAAAAGAGGCCATATTCGAGTTAATCTAGCAAAAACTCCATCCAGGATGGATATCTAAGATATCAACAAGAAACCCAATAGTTTGTTAGTTCAAAAGTGCCATTTGTTGGTTCAGTGTTAGTTCAAAATGAACGATAATTCTCTTTTAGAACAACCATCTTTACAAGTTGAACCAACTGAACTGACTGAACCAACATATTTTTATCACATGTATAGATTTACTCTTCTGACTGTTCGCCTTCTGGCAAATGATGGATCACGTACACATTAATCTGCCGCCCATCTATGCGCGGTGATTTTCGCTGATAACCCCTTCCACTGGCTGGCAGTGTCAGCATTCCAGCTCCTGCCAAAACTTTGGCAAAATGCTTCGAATTGAAACCCCGCGCTATCTCATCCTCGAAAGCTGCAGGAAACGTATAGAACACCATGGCATCACTATCATGCTTTCCCTTATCTCTGTAGCCAGCCAAATCACGTATAGGAAACCCCTGCGGGTCATAAGGTAGTGGTGCGAAGCGGCTCAAACCGTAGGCATTCAGGAAAGATTCTGTCTGCTCGATAATCTGCTGGTGTTCTTTGTTGCCAGTACCGAACTCTTTGATCCAGGAGTTGAAATTGTGTTGTATCGCGTCTCGGCATTCCTGCTCATTCCATCCAGTAACAACACAGCCGAGAAGTAATGCGGCTTCAAGTACAGCAAACCGCGCCGCTACCCGGTGAACCTGTTCGCCGTAATCTGCCGGGATTAGTGAGCGCCATCGTTCCTCAGCAGCTCTCACCGCAACTATGGCCTGTTGCTTGTGGTCAGCGAGGTGCTTAATCCAATAGCGTCCAGCGGCTCCATAGTTGTGCTGATAGGCATCTTTCAGGGCGTCGGCGTGAGCCTTTCCGTTAGGTGTTTCGTGATGGTGTTGTGACTTCTCCAGCGGGATGTTTAACAGGCGCACCAGTTGTCCAGCCTTCACTTTGCGTCCAGCGGTAGCAATGAAGGTTTCAATGTCCATTTCCCCGGTACTGAGAGCCACTGTACGCCAACGCTTCAAATCACGGTTGCCGCCCTCCTTGGCCCCTTGCAGCTTACCGACGCCGTTAAACAAAGTGTAGGCAGATTTCGCTACACTATCCGGATCAGCACCTTGTCCCACCTCATCAAGCGGCATCAGGCCGTCATTGTGCGCAGCCGCCTCGTTGGCTATCCCTAGCGCGGTACCGAACCACGTCAAGCGCAAGCCATCTGGCTCACCGTACAGACTGCTGGCAATATTGGCGGTCGTAGTCTTACCGGCACTGGATTGCTCGTAGAAGTGGATGCCGAACCCGTCAGCGCCGGCCAGCCCAATTAGTGGGGCTGCCAACGCAGCGCCGATACCTGCCATCATGGACGGGTTTCCCCTAGCCAAGCGCGCCACCGAATCACGCCAGCTTTCTGGCGTTCCCTTGACGGTATATCCGGCTGCCGCGGCACTACGGCCATTGAATAGTACCGGTCTTTCAGGTGAACCGATTATTTCTCCGTCTGGCATGATATATGCCCCACATTGCCAGCCCGTAGCCTGTGCCACACGCCAGATTTCGCGGGAGCCGCCACACTGCAGCCAGTCGGCTAGTGTCGCCCTGAGCGCGTTTTTTGTGGTCACGTTGACCCCACCCGCCTTAAGTGTTCTCCAACCCTCACGCTCGCCAATATCGGCCAAAGGGATAGCGGCGGTAGTAGGTGTGCTTTCACCCACCGGTAGCCAGCGAATAATCAGGTATTGGTCTTTGTCGTCCCTGCCGGTGCCGATCACTTCCAGCGGCGAACACAACCACGATTCATTGTTGATAACCTCACCACTCACTTGATCTACCTTCGGCGTGATCCAGAAAACGCCGTCCTTGCGGCTCTCAATGCGAGGTTTTAGCGGGTCAGCCTCTTGGTGGTCTTTTTTACCGCCCTCAATGGCTTTCAGTTGGACACTCACACCTTCCCCCTTGGGTTGACACAGTGAATTGTTAAATGCCAGTACAGCGGCTTCTATCCCGTTCTGCTGGCGATAATCATCCCAATCAGCCTTGTACTCTGTCGGTGGTATTGATACCCACCCAGCGACAGCAGCAGCGGCTTTCTCTGCTGCGATCCGGCCCGTGTTCTTCCTCGGCTTACCGTGCTCGTCCAGTTCGCCCGGTTCGTGGTAGTCGTTATCCCCTGCAATGATGATTTGCGCGTCTGGATACCGGCGGTGCATCGCCTCCGCTACATGTAATAGGTTCCCGGCATCGATCGCGGCTACCGTCAGCGCGTCAGGGCGTATCAGGTGAGCGGTTAGGGTAGTTGCCAGCCCTTCACCAATAATCACCACTTTTGGGTGCTCTGGTCCACCAGCCAGGGTATGGGATGCTCCGCGCTTGGTGCCGTCCGTTACCTGACGTTTCTCACCTGCGGGGGTGATAGTCTGTGCTGCCGTGACTGCGCCGGTTTCATCAGTCAGGGCCACCAGCAAGCGGCCATCTTTCAGTGTGGGGAAGGTGAAGCCGGTCAGCCCCTTAGCCTTAAGATATTCAGGCTCGCTTTCCACTGCATCGACAGTCAGTGATTGCCAGCGCCGGTTAAACTGCTGGCTCTTACGCTCATGATCTGCGGCTTCTGCCTGCCGGCGCTCCTGCTCACGTTGTTGCCGCTCAGCCTCCATTGCAGCCTTGTTCTGGCGAGTAGCTTCTGATCCGGTATCTGCTGCCCGGTAATCGATAGCCAGCACGTCAGCAACCATCCGAGCGGCTTCGGTAGCGTCGCACCGGTTTACTTTCTGGATGAGATCTAACCCGTCACCAGCTCCACATTGGTTGCAGAAATGGGAGCCGCGCCCGTTATCATCGAACCGAAACCGATCACGCCCGCCACAAGCAGGACATGCCACTTGCGCACGTGGGCTAACGGGAACGTCGATCCCCACCATCGGCAACACATCAGGCCAGCGGTTGGCTGCTAATTTGGTCACTTCGCGGATCAGGTCAATGTTACGCATCATGCCGTCCCCCATTGCCCAATACAGTTGCGTACATATCTTTCTTTATGCACTGCCAGACTGCCAAACCTCGCGGTGTCAGGTTGCCATCGTCTAGGCATTTACTAATCATTTGAATAATTAACAAATCCAACTGCGGGCAATTCAGCTTTAATGCATCCAAAAGGTAAGAATCAACCAAGTCACGGATGCCAGGCACACCCCCCATAATGGCAACATAGAGGGCTTCCCCATCCATGCCAAAATCGAACTGGCAGCCCTTGTTCTGCTGAATTACATAACGATACACAGCAACCGCATACTGGTTTGCGAGAGCATTCAGACGGGGATTTTTAGTGATGAGTTTCATTAGGTAAGCCCTCCGTGATGTAGGCCTGCAAGAATCCCTCATGTAACTCATTCAGTGTGTCGCGCCCAAACGCCGATATACCGACAATATTGCCGTTACTAATTTCAAGCATTTGCTGATAGAACTTAACGATAAACTTTGCGCCCTCTTCAATTCCGTAGCGCTCGATACCAGTACCTTCAATGTTATTCGCGATAGCCAATCGCTCAATCTTCCGGTTTGTCACCATACCGCCATTCTGCCCGTGGAACTCTTCTCTTCCATTTATGGCCACCAAGTCAGCGATGTAAGCATCAGCCACCAGCCAGCGATAAAGCACTACGAGGTTATGTGGGGAATGGTTCTCCGGGATGCCCCCCCACTCAGCTAGCAGTCGCAGCGCCAAAGAACGATTATCATCCCACTCTCCATCATCAGCACGTATCAGTACATCAGCGAACGGGATTACTTCTTGCTCGTGGTATCTGTTATCGCTGTATTTCTGGTATACCTTCACGCCATCATGAATGGCCTCTGCATAGTATTCACCTGGTTGTTCAGTCACTTCTTTTACTTTTTGGAAAGGGATAACGTTGCTCATTCTGTCTCTCCCGCCTTGCTATCATCTGATGATGCGGCATCATCGATAGCCTCATTGCACTGCAATTTACTTAGAAGATTGCTGCCAATGTTTTCTGCGGCATCGACTAAAAAACTCTGGCGTTCGGTATCTTCGACATCGTTAATCGTGCGTAAGATTGCTAACAGGCACTCTGTGTCATGGATAAGTGCCGCGGTGAGAAAATGAGTTGTATTAGTCATAGGTTTTCTCTCCGGCAAAGGTAAATTCAGATTCAAAGCGATTGAGCGGATACGTGCATTCAGCTTGATAACCAGCACGGATAAATATCACGCGATTGAAAATGCATGATTTGATGGTAATGAACTGACCTCGCTTATCTTGATAGCGTTCTTTTGGCATGGGTTTACGCATGGCTTACCTCCTGAATCGGCAGGCGCCCAGCGAATGACAGGATGAAATGAGGGGCTAACACCTGGCGGGCTTCTTGTTCGGTGTAGGCCTCTACAGACATACGGCAAGGATTTGCCTTACGGTCTATACGTGATAACGCCAGAAAGCGCCAGGTGAACTTATTCTGGGTGAGCGAACTCCGCCCGGTTAAGGGTGTGATATGATCTGACATAGCTGCCTCGATACTGATTCTATCGTTGGTGGTAAGAGGCCCGGTTAGTGTTCCACCACTACCGGGCTTCGCTGTATTTACAAAATGATATTGATTTACCACAAAGCGGTAGTTACCATTTGTATCACCATTATAATACCGGTAACTACCAATGCAAGACGAAAAAGAAAAAAAGGCGTTTGACCGCAAAGGCAGCACTATGAAGCACATACGCTTTGAAGACTCACTACTTGAACAAATTAACACCATTGCTGGGCAGGGAAATTTCAGCTCATGGGTTAAAGATTCTTGCCGAGATAGATTGCGTAAAGAAGGAATTGAACCAAAGGGTTGAGCACCTCGACCTAATGAAAATTGGTTACCCAGTAGATTGGTAACATACTGATTTTGTTCATAGCTCAAATTTGAGTCATGACCCCGAAGGGTTGCATTAGCAGTGCAGCCCTTCTTCATTTGTGCCAATCCACCAGCGGAACAGTAATGGATGCCGCCTAGGGGAAAGGCATCTTTCTGGCTGGAAGCGTGGTTATGCATGCTCTGCCCCTAAACGTTTCGCCATCCAACGTTGTGATAATCGCGCCAGTTCTGCCTTGCGCTGGTGGTAGTCCTGCCCTAACTCGATCAACGTTATGTTGGTGCTTTCCAGATAGGTAAGGTGCTCCAATTGCTCCGCGTTCATGCTGTCACGCGGATCGCCGTCAATCCCGTTAACTTGAGCCCACTGCTTAGCTGACAGCCCACCCAGCACAATCCTGGCAATCATGTTGCTTTCATTGTTGTAGTGGTGCTGTAGCGTCTGCTTACCCTGTTCAGCGCGGGCAGTATCCAAAGCGACACACATTGGCTTAAACAGGTTAGCTGCACCTATGCGAGCCTTAAGCTGGCGACGGAACTGGGCGGCCACTTCTGGCGCACTGAGCTGTAATGCTTCTTCGCACTGAATGAAGTAACGGCGAACGGCACGCCCCTGCTCATTGCGTTCAACCATTGCCAACTCTTTAGCCATACCCAGGGTTATCAGGTAGTCATGTTCGAGCTGTTGCCTGGCTTTTGCGCTCGCCCGTTTTGGCGCGCTCAAACTCTCAACAAACATATAATCGGCAGTGGCTATAAATCCATATTGGCTAATACGGCCTTTAATCCAGTTAGTAAAGTCACGGCCTACACCCAGTGTTTTGTGTAATGCCTTCGCGCTCACAATATTACTTTCACGCCCACCTATCCGCCCATGAGAGACCGGCACCAAAGATGCAAAGCTGCTGCCGTTAATATCGCTTTTACTTTCTTTATGATGTGTTTGTCCCCGACCAGTGTTGGCCGTTTTTTCAATATCCATTAGTTATCCCTCGCTAAAGCTTTTCATTGCTGCCGGTGAATATTGAATGCAACTCCCCGCAAGCACCCGCAAAATCTGAACTCCCGATGTTCTTTATCAGGAAACCTCCTTGCGGGATTCAGCAATGCGTTGATTAACCCAGTCATCAATTTCACTTTCAACAAAAGCAATGGCACGAGTACCAATTTTTACGGATGGGGGGAACTTTCCCTGAGACATAAGATGATAGATCCATGCCTTACTGTAGCCTGTGCGACGCTGAACATCATGCAACCGAATGAGTGATTGAGTCATATATACCTCGTAAAGTCTGTTGTCGTTTACAAGACATATCGTCGCACAAAAAAAAGAGAAAGATTCAAAGCCTCAGGCATGAGGGTATTTATACTCAACTTACCCTTAGGGTTGAGGGTAAGTTGCAATATCGTTTTGAATAACTACCCTGAGGGTAAGCCTAATTAGCCCTAGGGGGCAAGAAGAACACCCTTGCCCCTAGGGTTACTATCTCTTTATCGGGCAGGCAACCAGTTCTATAGACTCTGCCTGTCTCTTTGTATAACCTTTGTTTTGTAAATACGTGATGATGGCGTCTTGATTTCCGCGAGTAGCTCTATCATTTTCCGGATCGTATTTTTCCCACTCTTTATTCCGTATTTCTATAGCTAACAGCAATGGATCATCACTCCTATACTTCCCTAGTAACAAAGGAATCGCAGCTGAAAGCTTTCTATTTTTTTCTTTTAAAGACTCATTCTCTTGCATGAGTTTTTCTAGTGACACTTTTTCCTCTATACAATTAAATTCATCATATTCAAGTCGTATGCTTTCTTTAATTTCATCTAAGGGTATGTGCAAGAAAACACCTGTACCCTCTAAAAATTTCGCCAACTCATCACGTCTGAAGCCATAGCTATCAAAATAATCAGCTTTTGTATTATCTACACTACCCCAGCCACCAGCCATATTTAACCCTCCAAATCAAAAAGGAATATCATCATCAAAGTCCATTGGTGGCTCTGATGGATTACTCGCCATCAAACCAGAAGGAATTTTATTTACACTCGATTGAATCCTTACTATAGGCACGGCCCCATCCTCCAAGACTATATCGAGAAGACGGTCAAACTCAGGATCCTCATTCCATTCGGTAGGCTCAATATCCCCACGTCTGTTTCGCCAAACAAACTCAGGCAACTGCCTGTTTTTTGTCAACCAAGAAAGCCACTTAGCTATTTCTGCATCAGTAACATGAGGTTGTAGGAGTCTAATGCGTTCAAACAATTCTCTGACCGAAATAAACTCTTGCTCCTTTGCCTCCAGATCAGCAAGGATATTTAAATTATTTCCCATACGCCACCTCGCGTCCTCTAATTTTGGCGGCTATGCCAGTCCGTAGAGGTGTACGGGTTTTCGGGGATCAGCCTAGACATAGCCTATTCTTTGGTAATCTATGCAAGTCTACTGCGGTCTACTATAACTGTCTATGCATCCAGTTATGCTCGTAGTCCAAATGTGCCGTGTACGACATTTTCGCCTTTCTCCAAGGTGTCCATGTAGTCTGCATACCACTGAAGCATCTCCCGCCGGCCATCCAGATACTGGGCATGGTTGTAGGTTCCACGAATGCTGTTCTTATCCACGTGAGCCAGTTGGGTTTCAATCCAAGCGGTGTTATACCCCTGTTCGTGGAGAATAGTACTCATTGTGTGGCGGAAACCGTGCCCTGTGACGCGCCCAGCATAACCAATGCGCCTAACCAGCACATTCATAGCCATTTCACTGATTGGCTTGCTGTGGTGAATCCTGCCTGGAAACACGTAGCTGTAATGGCCCGTCAGGGGTTTTAGCTGCTCCAGAATGCTAATCGCCTGGTCGGATAGTGGTACGCAATGAGGGCGGCGCTTCTTCATGCGTTCGGGTGGAACTTCCCAAAGCCGCTTATCAAAATCAAACTCCGACCATTCAGCCTTACGCAGTTCTCCAGGCCTGGTTCCTGTGATAATAAGCAGACGCATAGCCAACTTAACGATTTGGCTGCCAGTGTATGTATTAAAGACGCGGAAAAACTCGGGCAGCTCGGAAACTGATAGGAAGGCATAGTGTTCTTTTTTATGCGGTGAGAACGCGCTGGCGAGATCCGGAGCTGGGTTATATTCAGCCCTACCGGTGACGATGGCATATTTCCATACCTCCCCGCACCGCTGGCGTACCTTGCGCAATTTCTCTGTTGCGCCGCGCTCATCCAGTTTAGAAAGCGTCCACATAAGCTCCATTGGCTTTATCTCGGCAATTGGCCGCTGGCCGATGTATGGGAAAACATCGCTCTCAAACGTTTTCATCATCTCTTCGGCGTATGATTCCGACCAGCGATCACGCCGCTTGCCGTACCACTCCCGCGCTATCCCCTCAAAGGTATTGCCGGTAACATCTTGCCGAGCTCGTTTCTGCTGCTTCCTGGCTTCGCTAGGGTTGATGCCCGATACCACCAGCTTTTTAGCTTCATCACGCTTCTGCCTTGCCTCGGTGAGTGAAACTGTGGGGTATGTACCGAGGGAAAGCATTTTGGGTTTGCCATCGAAACGATAGCGAAAACGCCAACCCTTGGAGCCGTTCGGCTCAATGAGTATAGATAGCCCTCCGCCATCACTGAGTGTATAGGGCTTTTCTTGCGGCTTTGAGCGCCGTAGCTCAAGGTCTGTGAGGGGCATGTGTATAGCTCCGAGGTAAATCAAACGTCCTATACTCATTACTATACACATGGATGTATAGATTTGGGTAGATGTGCGTAGACGTTGAGATAACCAGATTTTACCGGGATACTTGTCTTTACTGGGTTTAGTAGGCTTTGGTGGACGTTGAGAGAAGTGTGTTTGGAGCGGGTGAAGGGAATCGAACCCTCGTATGCAGCTTGGGAAGCTGCCGTTCTACCATTGAACTACACCCGCATCAGTGTGCGACAGGCATTATAACCGGTTATCGGCGGCGGGCAAGCGGAGATGGCGCGTAACTGTCGATGTTTTAAGCGGTTAAGTCCGGCGGGCGAAAAAAACCGGCGCAGTTGCCTGCACCGGTGGTTTCACGCTAAACGGAATTATTTCTGTGGGCGCATCGCCGGGAACAGAATCACGTCGCGGATGGTATGGCTGTTGGTGAACAGCATCACCATACGGTCGATACCGATGCCCAGACCGGCGGTCGGCGGCAGGCCGTGCTCCAGCGCGGTGACGTAGTCTTCGTCGTAGAACATCGCTTCGTCGTCGCCGGCGTCTTTGGCGTTCACCTGATCGGCAAAGCGCTGAGCCTGGTCTTCGGCGTCGTTAAGCTCGGAGAAGCCGTTGCCGATTTCACGGCCGCCGATGAAGAACTCGAAGCGGTCGGTGATTTCCGGGTTAACGTCGTTACGGCGCGCCAGCGGCGACACTTCAGCCGGGTACTCGGTGATGAAGGTCGGCTGAATCAGATGGCTTTCCGCCACTTCTTCGAAGATCTCGGTCACGACGCGGCCCAGACCCCAACTCTTCTCAACCTTGATGCCGATGGATTCAGCGATGGCTACCGCTTTGCCCATGTCGGCCAGGTCAGCCAGATCGGTTTCCGGGCGGTATTTCTTGATCGCCTCGGTCATGGTCAGCTTCTCGAACGGCTTGCCGAAGTCGAACACTTCGTCACCGTACTGCACCTGAGAGGTGCCCAGCACTTTCTCGGTCAGGGTGCGGAACAGCGTCTCGGTCAGCTCGATCAGGTCTTTGTAATCCGCGTAAGCCATGTAGAGTTCCATCATGGTGAACTCTGGGTTGTGACGCGGAGAAACGCCTTCGTTACGGAAGTTGCGGTTGATTTCGAACACGCGCTCAAAGCCGCCGACCACCAGACGCTTCAGATACAGTTCCGGCGCGATGCGCAGGTACATGTCGATATCCAGCGCATTGTGGTGCGTGATGAACGGACGCGCGGACGCGCCGCCCGGGATCACCTGCATCATCGGGGTTTCGACTTCCATGAAGCCGCGTTCCACCATGAAGTTGCGGATAGCCGACATCACCTGAGAACGCACCTTGAAGGTGTTGCGCGATTCTTCGTTGGCGATCAGGTCCAGGTAACGCTGGCGGTAACGGGTTTCCTGATCCGCCAGGCCATGGAATTTGTCCGGCAGCGGGCGCAGCGCTTTGGTCAGCAGACGCAGCTCGGTGCAGTGGATCGACAGTTCGCCGGTCTTGGTTTTGAACAGCTTGCCGCGTGCGCCGAGGATATCGCCCAGGTCCCACTTCTTGAACTGGTCGTTGTACACGCCTTCAGCCAGATCGTCGCGCGCGACGTACAGCTGAATGCGGCCGCCCACGTCCTGCAGCGTGACGAAGGATGCCTTGCCCATAATACGGCGGGTCATCATGCGGCCGGCGACGGTCACTTCTACGCCCAGCGCTTCCAGCTCTTCGTTGTCTTTATCGCCATACGCGGCGTGCAGTTTGTCGGAGGTGGAGTCACGACGGAAGTCGTTCGGGAACGCAATGCCGTTCTCGCGCAGGCCGGCCAGTTTCTCGCGGCGGGACTGCAGTTCGTTATTGAGATCCAGCGCCTGATCGGCGCCCTGTACTTGTTGTTCAGACATTTCTATTCCTCATAACCCGGCTTTCAAACTTGCCTCAATGAATTTATCCAGGTCGCCATCCAGTACGGCCTGCGTGTTACGCGTTTCGACGTTGGTGCGCAAATCCTTGATGCGGGAGTCATCCAGCACGTAAGAACGGATTTGGCTGCCCCAGCCGATGTCGGACTTGTTGTCTTCCATCGTCTGCTTATCAGCATTTTTCTTTTGCATCTCAAACTCGTACAGCTTGGCTCGCAGCTGTTTAAACGCTTGATCCTTGTTCTTATGCTGAGAACGATCGTTCTGGCACTGCACCACGATGTTGGTTGGCAGGTGAGTAATACGTACGGCGGATTCGGTTTTGTTGACGTGCTGACCGCCCGCACCGGAGGCGCGGTACACGTCGATACGCAGATCCGCCGGGTTGATTTCGATATCGATATCGTCGTCGACTTCCGGGTAGATGAACACCGAGCTGAACGAGGTGTGGCGACGGCCGCCGGAGTCGAACGGGCTCTTGCGCACCAGGCGGTGAACGCCGGTTTCAGTGCGCAACCAGCCGAACGCGTAGTCGCCGATGATCTTGATGGTGGCAGACTTCAGGCCCGCGACGTCGCCGTCGGATTCTTCGATCACTTCGGTCTTGAAGCCCTTGGCTTCAGCCCAGCGCAGGTACATGCGCAGCAGCATGCTGGCCCAGTCCTGCGCTTCGGTGCCGCCGGAACCGGCCTGGATATCCAGGTAGCAGTCGGCGCTGTCGTATTCGCCGGAGAACATGCGGCGGAATTCCAACTGATCCAGCTTGCTCATCAGTTGATCCAGCTCGGCGACCGCTTCGTTGAAGGTCTCTTCATCGTCGGCTTCCACCGCCAGTTCCAGCAGCCCGCCGACGTCTTCGCCGCCCTGCTCCAGCTGATCGATGGTTTCAACGATGGCTTCCAGCGCGGCGCGCTCTTTGCCGAGCGCCTGTGCGCGCTCCGGCTCGTTCCAAACGTCCGGCTGCTCCAGCTCGGCGTTGACCTCTTCTAGGCGTTCCTTCTTGGCATCATAGTCAAAGATACCCCCTAAGAACCGCAGTCCGCTCGGACAGGTCCTGAATTCGGTTTTTTACCGGGTTAATTTCAAACATGGTTTCGTTCTTTTACGTTGATGTCGTCGATGGCGGAATGCCATTGGAACCGCTAATTCTAACGGATCCGGGCGGCAGTTTATAGCGAGTTGGTCAGTTTTTGTGGCGATCGGGAAGGATGCAGGGGATTGGAGAGCCCAATCCCCGAATTGTGTTCAATTTCGCCTCAGCGCGGCCAAAGATGCTGGATCAGCAGCTGCACGTTGCGGTTGCCGCGAAACTCGTTGACGTCGAGCTTGTAGGCCAGTTCGACCTCGCGCACGCTGCTGTCCGGCCACAGCGTGGTGTCCACGTTGAACGCGATGCCGTCGAGCAGCGGGCCGCCGCCGAGCGGTTCCACCATCAGCTTCAGGTGTTTCTCGCCCACCAGCCGCTGCTGCAGGATACGGAATTTGCCGTCGAAGGTCGGTTCCGGGAACGCCTGGCCCCACGGGCCGCCCTCGCGCAGCAGCTCCGCCGTCGTCAGCGACAGCTCCTGCATCGCCAGTTCGCCGTCGGACCAGATCACCCCTTCCAGCATCGCCGGATCGAGCCATTCTCCCACCAGCTCGCCGAAGCGCTGGCGGAACTCGTCGAACCTGGCCTCTTCCAGCGACAACCCGGCCGCCATCGCGTGGCCGCCGAACTTCATCATCAGGCCGGGGTTCAGCATATCCAGCCGCTCCAGCGCGTCACGCATGTGCAGGCCGGGCACCGAACGGCCGGAGCCTTTCAGGATGCCGTCACCCGCCGGCGCGAACGCGATCACCGGGCGGTGGAAACGCTCTTTGATACGTGAAGCGAGGATACCCACCACGCCCTGGTGCCATTCCGGGTGATACATCGCCAGCCCGTAAGGCAGCTCGGTGCTGGTGCGCTCCAACTGGTCGCACAGCTGCAGGGCTTCCACCTGCATGCCCTGCTCAATCTCGCGCCGCGTCTGGTTCAACGCGTCGAGATCGTTGGCCAGCATACGCGCCTGCGCGATGTCGTCGCTCAGCAGCAGCGCCACGCCGATCGACATGTCGTCCAGCCTGCCGGCGGCGTTGAGACGCGGGCCGAGGGCGAAACCGAGATCGTTGGCCGCCAGCTGGCGGGCGTCGCGGTTGGCCACCTCAAGCAGCGCGCGGATGCCCGGTCGGCATTTGCCGGCGCGGATGCGGTTTAACCCCTGATACACCAGAATGCGGTTGTTGGCGTCCAGCGGCACCACGTCGGCCACGGTGCCGAGCGCCACCAGATCCAGCAGTTCCGCCAGATTGGGCATCGCCAGCGCGCGCTGTTCGAACCAGCCGCTGTCCCGCAGCCGGGCGCGCAGCGCCAACATCAGGTAGAACGCGACGCCCACTCCGGCCAGCGATTTGGACGGGAAGGCGCAGCCGCGCAGGTTGGGATTGACGATCGCTTCGGCCGCCGGCAGGGTCTCGCCCGGCAGATGGTGATCGGTCACCAGCACCTGCATGCCCTTGGCGTGCGCCACGTCGACGCCGGCATGCGAGGAGATGCCGTTATCGACGGTGACGATCAGCTCCGCGCCGCGCGCCGCCGCCTGCTCCACCACTTCGGGGCTCAGGCCGTAGCCGTCTTCAAAGCGGTTCGGCACCAGGTAGTCGACGGCTGCGCCGCCCATGCTGCGCAGCGCCAGCACAGTCAGCGCGGTGCTGGTGGCGCCGTCGGCGTCGAAATCGCCCACCACCATGATGCGGCGACCGTCGGCCAGCGCCTGTTGCAGCAGGCTGACGGCGTCGTCGATGCCGTCCAGCTGTTGCCAGGGTAGCATGCCCTTGACGCCGCGCTCCAGCTCCTGCTCACCCTGCACGCCGCGCAGGGCGTAAAGCCGGCGCAGCAGCGGCGGCAAACTGGCGGGCAGATGCGTGTCGTCCGCCGCCGGACGGCGGCGTAGTTGCGTTTTAATACTCACCGGCGATTAACCACCGGCTTTGGTGGCGGCCTGGTGCGCATCCAGCATGGCGGCCATTTCTTTTGGCCCCTGATAGCCCGGGATCATCATGCCGTTTTCCAGAATGATCGCCGGCGTGCCCTGAATGCCGAACTGCACGCCCAGCTCGTAATGCTTGCTGATGTCAGTTTTGCAGGTGGCCGGAGAGATGGCGTCGCCCTTCATGGCGGCGTCGAACGCCTTGGCCTTGTCGGCGGTACACCAGATAGACTTCATGTCTTTCTCAGCCTGGGAAGCCAGCCCCTGACGCGGGAACGCCAGATAACGCACGGTGATGCCCAGATCGTTGTACTCTTTCATCTGCTGGTGCAGCTTATGGCAGTAACCGCAGGTGATATCGGTGAACACGGTGATCACGTGTTTCTCTTTCGGCGCTTTGTAGACGATCATTTGATCTTTCAGCGCGTCCATCTTGCTGCTCAGCAGTTGGTTGGTCACGTTGACCGGCTCTTTGCCGCTGACGTCGAACAGCGGGCCCTGCAGGATGTGCTTGCCGTCTTCGGAGGCGTACAGCACGCCGCTGTCGGTCAGCACGGTTTTCAGGCCGTTAACCGGCGAAGGCTGCACGTCCGCCTGCTGGATGCCCAGGCTGGCGAGCGCTTTTTTGATCGCCGCATCATCGGCATGGGCGGCACCGGTCACCGAAGCCACCAGCAGAGAGAGCAGCATTAAACCTTTTTTCATTGTTCCAATCCTTTCGAACCCGCCGCTCAGGCGCGCGGGTGATGCTGTTGATGTAGCTGTTTCAGTCGTTCGGTCGCGACATGAGTATAAATTTGCGTGGTCGAGAGATCGCTGTGCCCTAACAACATCTGTACGACACGGAGATCGGCCCCATGGTTCAGCAAATGGGTGGCGAACGCGTGCCGCAACACGTGCGGCGACAGACGTTCGCTGTCGATGCCCGCAAGGATGGCATAGTGTTTGATGCGATGCCAGAACGTCTGTCGGGTCATTTGCTGGCAACGGGTGCTGGGGAACAACACATCCAGCGTCTGGCCGTTGACCAGCCAAGGGCGGCCGTGTTCCAGATAATTTTCGATCCAGTAGACTGCCTCTTCGCCCAGCGGCACCAGCCGCTCCTTGTTGCCCTTGCCGATCACCCGCACTACGCCCTGGCGCAGGCTGACGTCGCTGATGCTCAGCCCCACCAGTTCGGAAACCCGCAGCCCGGTGGCGTACAACACTTCGAGCATCGCCTTGTCGCGCAGTTCCAGCGGTTGATCGACGCAGGGCGCCTGCAGCAGCGCATCGACCTGCGCCTCGCTCAGATCCTTCGGCAAACGCTGCGGCAGTTTGGGAGACGCCAGCTGCGCGGTGGGATCGTCGGCGCGCAGTTTTTCGCGATACAGGTACTGAAACAGGCGGCGCATGGCGCTCAGCAAACGCGCGGAGCTGGTGGCCTTGTAGCCGCCGTCCACCCGCTCGGCGAGAAAGGCCTGCAGATCCAACGCCTGCGCCTGCAGCAAGGCGGTGTTTTGATGGCCAAGCCAGGTGCCCAGGGCCTGCAAATCCAGCCGGTAGGAGGCCAGCGTATTTTCCGCCAGATTGCGCTCAAGCCACAGCGCATCCAGGAATTGTTCAATCAGCGCATTGTCTTGCTGTTGCACGCGGTCCTCTCTTTGTTGCATTTCCACCCGCGCCATTATGCCTTAAGCCGACGCAAATCAGGTATACTCGCTGCAATTCTCTAAACAGCAACGTAACGGTTTACACATGAAGATTGGTCTGTTTTACGGCTCCAGCACCTGCTACACCGAGATGGCGGCAGAAAAAATCCGTGAGATTCTGGGTGAAGACCTGGTCGACCTGCACAACCTGAAAGACGTCTCTCCCAAGCTGATGGAGGACTATTCCATTCTGATCCTCGGTATCCCGACCTGGGATTTCGGCGAACTGCAGGAAGACTGGGAAGCGATCTGGCCGCAGCTGCCGGCGCTGGATCTGAAAGGCAAGATCGTCGCCATGTACGGCATGGGCGATCAGCTCGGTTACGGTGAGTGGTTCCTCGACGCGCTGGGTATGCTGCACGATCAGATCGCGCCGCTGGGCGTGCAGTTCGTCGGCTTCTGGCCGACCGACGGCTTCGAGTTCACCAGCCCCAAACCGCTGAGCGCCGACGGCAAACACTTCGTCGGTCTGGCGCTCGATGAGGTCAACCAATACGATCTGAGCGAAGAGCGCCTGCAGCAATGGTGCGAGCAGATCCTGTTGGAGATGGAACCGCTGCTGTAGCCGCTGTCGGGCGCTGAACGCGCCCGATTTCCCCGCTTATTTCCACAGACGGAAGCGTGGCTCCTCTTCCCCAGCAGGTGTCTCCTTGGTCAACCGCGCCGGATCCGCCACCTGATACCAGTCCAGTTTGCGCGTCAACAGCATAATGCCCGCCAGAATGGCGAACAGCAGCCCTGCCCCCAGCACCAACGCATTGTCCTCCGACTGCAACAGCAAATAGAGCACGCCGTACAACAGCAATAGGCTCGCGGCGAACAGCGCACCGCGCAGCTTGCCGCGCAGTACGGCGCTCAGATAGAAGCCGATCAGACCGCTGCAGGCGATGCTGGCCGCCAGGTAAGCGAGAGCGAATCCCAGGTGTTCGGAGAAGGCCAGCAGAATCAGGTAGAACAACACCAGCGCCGCGCCCACCAACAGGTACTGAATTGGGTGCACCCGCAGCCCGGTCAGGGTTTCGAACAGGAAAAACGCCATAAACGTCAGCCCGATAAACAGCAGCGCGTATTTGACCGCGCGCTCGGCCAGCTGATAGTGATCGACCGGTTCGACCAGGCTGGCGCTGAAGGCCGGCAGCTTGTCCTCATCGATAATGCTATCGTCGTAATGGAACGCACTGTTGATATTGTTGGCGAACCAGGTGCTGCGCCAGCGAGCGCTAAACCCTTGCTCCGTCACCTTGCGTTCATCCGGCAGGAAGTTGCCGAGGAAATTCGGGTGCGGCCAGTTGCTTTGCAGCTGCAATTCGCTGCTGCGCCCCAGCGGCACCAGCGACAGGCTGCTGGTGCCCGCCAGCGTCAGGGTGAAGTCGGCGTTCAGCCCCTCTTTTTGTTGCAGCGCCGCCAGCGTCAACGGTGCGTGGATCCCCTGACGCAACGATCCCACGCCGGTGCCCGGTTCAAACGCCACCGGCTGCGGTATTTCCAGAGGAGAAATGCTCTTGATGCCGCGAGAGTCGCTCAGCGCCACCAGCAGGAACGGCTGGCCGAGGGTCACGTTGGCACGTTGCAAATCCGCCAGTTCCGGCTGGCCGAAACGCACCTTGAAGTTCAGCGGCCCCTGGTAAACCTGCGTCTGATAAATGCCCAGTTTACGCACCTCTACTTTCGGCGCCCCCAGCACCTGAAGCGACTCCGGCAGCAAATAGCGGTAATGCTGCACCCGCTGCACTACCGTTTGTCCTTTCTCGTCTTTCTTCTCTTCTCGTTCGACGTAGGGAATGACAATCAACGGGCCGAGCACGCGCTGTGCCCCGCTGGTGCTTTCGCTTACCTGCCCGACCACGCTTTGCCGATAGCCGCTGCGTTCGTCGATCACGCTCATCAGTTGGGCGATGGGGATCAACATCACCACCATCAATCCCAGCAGCGTGGTTATTTTCCAGAAAAGTACCGATTTCATCATGCTCGCTCCTCATAGGTAATGAGGCCACGATAAAACCCGCAGGTGAAATCAGAATGTGGTTATGTGAAGGGAAGGTGAAGTCACAGCGATAACCTGAAAGTCGCTTCCACCCCGTGCGGCCGGCGGTTGCGCAGGTGAATGCCGCCATGATGCAGGCGGGCGACCTCCTGCACGAAGTTCAGCCCCAGCCCGCTGCTTTTTGGCCGTTCGGCGCGCGGCAGCGAATAAAAGCGCTCGAACACCTTATCGAGCGCATAGTCCGGAATGCCGCTGCCGTCATCGCAGACGCTGATGCAGTAATGCTGTTCCCGCCGTTCGCCTCGCACGCTGACGCAACCGCCCGGCGGGGTAAAGTCGATCGCGTTGTCCAGCAGGTTGGTCAGCGCCTGGCTGATCAGCAACGCATCGCCGTTCAGCGTCACCTCCGCCAACGCCTCCAGTTGCAACCTGACGCCGCGCTGCGTCGCCTGCGCCTCTTTGCCCGCCACCGTCTGGCTGACCAGCGTCGCGATCGCGATGGGCGCGGTCTCCATGTCTGGCCGACTCTCCAGCCGCGCCTGCACCAGCAGTTTGTCCACCAGCTGCTGGATGCGTGCGCTTTGCTGCTCGATATTGGTGAGAAAACGCCGGGCGGTCTCCGGCGGCGGCAACTCTTGCAACAGCTCTGCCGCGCCCCTGATCGCCGCCAGCGGGCTTTTCAGCTCATGCGTCAGGGTATGTGCATACTGTTCGATATATGCTTTGCCTTCCAGCTTCAGTCGCATGCTCTCCAGCGCCTGCGCCAGCTGCGTCAGTTCCCGGCCGCCCACTTTGGGCAGCGGCGCGTTTTCTCCCTGCGCCACCCCGTCGGCATAGCGCACCAGCCGGCCTATCGAACGGGTGATCCACCAGACGAATACCGCCCCGATCAGCAACGCGATCCCCAGCAGCAATGCGCCGGCCCACAGAATGCGCCGTTCGCTGCGTTTGATCACCGGCGCCATGGTGCTGTTGGGTTTGCCCACGGTGAGCACGCCGATAATACGCCCTTGTTCTATCACCGGCGCGGCCACATACATCACCGAACTGTTTTCATCCTGCGGGTCGCTGCGGGTACTGCGGGCGCCGTACTGGCCGCGCAGCGTCCGATAAACGTCATTCCAGCGCGAATAGTCCTGCCCCTGCGCACGGCCGGCAGAATCGAAGATAACTCGCCCCTGGGTATCGGTAAGATAGACGTGGTATTCGCTGCGATCCTTGCGGATGCCGGAGATATTGGCGCCGATCGGCCGCTGGTTCAGCTGCGTAAACGCCTGCGCCAGTTGACCATGCGCCGCATCGCCGCGCTGCATGTCCTGACGGGCGATCTGCGCCAGCAGGTTAGCGGTGTCCACCAGCGTGCCTTCGGTAGCGCGCCGCACGCCGGGCTTCACTTCCTGGACGAAAATGCTCAACACGAAGTACCCGGCCACCGCCACGATCAGAAAATATCCCAGCAGCAGGCGCAGCCCAATTTTCATGGCTGGCGGCTCACGCTGTAGCCCAATCCGCGGTGGGTGTGGATGGGCGGCTCACCGGGTTCCACCGCACGCAGCTTGGCGCGCAGCGTTTTGATGTGGGTGTCGACGGTGCGATCCAGGCTTTCTTCCGCCTGCGCCCAAACGCTTTCCATCAGTTGCTGCCGCGAGAACACCCGTCCGGGCGCCAACAGCAGAGTCTTCAGCAGCAGGTATTCGTAACGGGTCAGCGGCAGCGGCCGCTGATGGTAGGAGATGGTGGCCGCGTCTTCGTCGAGCGTGAAAGCGCCGAAACGGTAGAGCGCGCTCTGTTGCAGGCGCTGCTGCTTATACAGGCGGCGCAAAATGGTGCGCACCCGTGCGCTAACCTCGCGAGGGGAGAACGGCTTGGCGACATAGTCGTCGGCGCCGATCTCCAGCCCGATCAGGCGATCTACTTCATCACTGCGGGCGGTAAGAAACAGAATCGGCAGATCGGCCGCCTGAGCCAGCAGGCGGCGACACAATTCAAAGCCGTTGATATCCGGCAAACCGACATCGAGGATAGCGAGCGCGGGCGCGCCTTGCGCCAGCGCCTGCAACGCCGGTTCCGCGCGTTCGAACCAGCGCACCTCGAAGCCTTCGCTCTCCAGCGTGTAAACCAGCGTATCGGCAATGCTGGGTTCATCCTCCACCAACCAGAGTACGGGTTTCATCAGGCCTCCTCGCCGTCACCCGCCGGCGGATACAGCAACAGCTGCCGCAGGTGGCGCCACTCCTCTTTGCTCATGCAGTCGGAAGCCAGCCACAACCGGCGGCGCTTTTTGCCCTCCGTCGACTGCAGCGTCAGCAGCATGCCGTAACCCGGCATCCACGGTTTTTTCGCCAGCCGCCACTCGCGGCCGTGCCAGCTGAAGCGCCGGTCCGCCAGCAGCCGCAGCTCGCCCTGCACCGCGGCGATGCGCTTTTGGCTGCGAATGCACTGAAACACCACCAGCGTCAGCAACACCAGCCAGAGCGGGCCCAAGCCTTCCGGCCAGGGCGAAATCAGGATCAGCAGGATCAGAACGCCGTGGGTCAACAGGGAAAACAGCTGAGTGCGCCAGGAAATGCGGATATCACATCGCCACTGGGCCACGGTCTTTATTTCGCGTTTGGATCAGGGTCACCATTCTCTGCAGCTCGCTGTCCTGCGGCGCGCCATGATTCATCAGCCAGTTGAACAAATCGGGATCGTCGCACTCCAGCAGGCGGATGAACAACGCCTTGTCCGCGTCATTCAGGCTGTCGTATTCGTATTCGAAGAACGGCATGATGGAGATGTCCAGCTCGCGCATGCCACGGCGGCAAGCCCAGTGAATACGTGCTTTGTTGTTAATATCCATGTTGTTATGACTCACCTCTTTTCAGCGCGGCAGCACCAGCGCAGGGTTCAAATGACACACTGTATGGCAACGCCGTCGCAATATAATTCCATCAGCCGGGGATCTGTCTGCAAGGGTGCCCAGGCCGCAAGCCTATAGAGTAACAATTTGACATACACGCCGGGAAGGCGCTTTGCTGCGGAAAACGTAATAAAGCGCAAAATGCCAAAAAAAGCGCCCCCCGGCCCCACGGCGCGAATAACAGTTTGCAAAGCCCGCCGCCTCTTTTACCATGGGTTCAATACCCTTCAGGTAAGCTAAACGTTGAGCAGGAACTTACTATGGCGCATAACATTCCATTCCCACCCCGTCAGCCCTCCGCTTCCACCCATCTGCCCCTGACGCTGATCTCGCTGGAAGATTGGGCGCTGGTGACGCTGAACGGGCCGGACACGGTGAAGTATCTCCAGGGCCAGGTGACGGCGGACATCGACGCGCTGGCGGCCGATCGGCACGTGCTGTGCGCCCACTGCGACGCCAAAGGCAAAATGTGGAGCAACCTGCGCCTGTTCCACCGTGGCGAAGGCTTCGCCTATCTGGAACGCCGCAGCGTGCTGGACAGCCAGCTGGCTGAAATCAAAAAATACGCGGTATTCTCCAAAGTCACCATCGCCGCCGATAACGATGCGGTGTTGCTGGGCGTCGCCGGTTTCCAGGCGCGCGCTGCGTTGGCGGGCCTGTTCGCTACGCTGCCGGATGCCGAACACCCGGTGGTGCAGGACAGCGAGACCACGATTCTGCACTTCAGTGCACCGGCGGAACGTTTTCTGCTGGTGACCCGCCCCGCCGTGGCCGAACAGCTGATCGGCAAACTGCATGACCAGGCGGAACTGAATGACAGCGGCCAGTGGCTGGCGCTGGAGATCGAAGCCGGCTATCCGGTTATCGACGCCGCCAACAGCGCACAGCTGATCCCGCAGGCCACCAACCTGCAGGCGCTGGAAGGCATCAGCTTCAGCAAGGGCTGCTATACCGGTCAGGAGATGGTGGCGCGCGCCAAATTCCGCGGCGCCAACAAGCGTGCGCTCTACTGGCTGGAAGGTAAGGCGGCCCGCGCCCCGCAGGCGGCGGAAGATCTGGAGCTGCAGCTGGGTGAAAACTGGCGCCGCACCGGCACCGTACTGGCGTCGAGCCAACTGGCCGACGGCACGCTGTGGGTACAGGTGGTGATGAACAACGATTTGGACGCCGACAGCAAGCTGCGGGTGCGCGACGATGCCGCCAGCCAGCTGGCGATCAAACCTTTGCCGTACTCGCTGGCCGAAGAGAAATAATCCATCGGCCGCAGGCGCCCTGCCTGCGGCCGTCTTCGTTACTCGTCCAATTCCCCGTCGCGCTGCACCAGATAGATCAGCACCAGGATGATGGTGACGAAGAAGCGAAACGCATCGGGCACGCCGTTCCATTGTTTCGACATCCACATGCCAAACCACTCTCCCCCAATCGACATAAAGCCGACCTGCCAGGTGAGGAAGCCCAGCGTCAGCCCCACTACCGCCAGTTTTTTCCGGCCGTTAAAGGTTTTAGCGGGCAGTTTCAGGCCGCACAGCAGGCGCAGGCCGCCGATCCAGCACAGCAGCGCGGTCAGGCTCTCCAGCGCGATGATGAAGATATAGCCGGCGTGATGCAGCCACGGCGTCTGTATCGAACGGTAGCCAATGGTGGCGTCGGGGAAAATGGTGTCCATCATAAAGACGTGGCGCACAAAGGCGAAGTTGGAGCCGTAATCGGTGATATTGCCGAAGGCCACCAGCGAAGCGAACAAAGCGATAGCGCAGACCAGCAGCGCTTTGGATAAGCGAACGATCATCGTAATGAGTCCTGAACAAAGTTAAGAGAAAGAGTATGCGGGCTCAGAAATGAAAGAACGGGCTTGCTGGATACCCGAAAGAAGCAAGCGCCTCTTTTTTAAAACAAAAGAGGCGCCTGTTCAATACGCATTCAGACGTAGCGATAACGTTTAGACGTAGAGATAGATCGCCATGAAATGGCAGGCGCTGCCGCCGAGCACGAAGGCGTGCCAGATGGCGTGGCCAAAGCGGATGCGCTTGGAGGCGTAGAAAATCACGCCGAGGGTATAGACCACCCCGCCTATCGCCAGCAGCGTGACGCCGCCGGCCTCCAGCCGCGTAACCAGCTGATAAATCACGATCAGCGACAGCCAGCCCATCGTCAGGTAGGTCACCAGCGACAGGGCTTCAAAACGGTGGGCGAAGGCCAGCTTGAACAGCACGCCGAGCAGCGCCAACCCCCAGATTACCGCCATCAGGCCCTTCGCCAGCGGCGAATCCAGCCCCACCAGCAAAAACGGGGTGTAAGTCCCGGCAATCAGGAGATAAATGGCGCAGTGGTCAAATTTTTTCAGCCAATGCTTGGCCTTCTGATGCGGGATCGCATGGTACAGCGTGGAAGCGAGAAACAGCAGGATCATGCTGCCGCCGTACAGACTGTAACTGGTGATGGCCGTCGCATCCGCGCCGGTATTCACCGCCTGCACCAACAGCAACACCAGGCCGACGATACCGAACACCAGCCCGATGCCGTGGCTGATGCTGTTGGCGATCTCTTCCGCCCACGGATAAGCCGCGGCGACAATCTTATTGTTCCCGGCTTTCACTACGTCCGTTTTCCCCATAACGCGCAACCCCTCAAAATGCCCTGCTTTGTGCGAAATTAACGCAAAGCAGCTTAACTGAGAATAATTCCAGTGTACACGTGTACGCTAAAATAAAAATGTGAACGCGTGTAACCATCGAAATCGCTCGCCCGGTGGTCTACAATCGTCAGGCTTCAACCCACCCACCTTGAGGTTTACACCATGTCATCCGCTGTACCCGCGTTAGATTTCGGCTCAATGACCCAGGTCATCCAGTTCCTGATGGAAATCGATAAGTTGAAAGGCGTGCAACGCCGCACCAAAGTGCTGGGCACCCAGCGCCAGGAAAACTCCGCCGAACACAGTTGGCATTTCGCCATCGCCGCCATGAGCCTGGCGCCCTACGCCGGTGATGACGTAAACATTCAGCGCGTGATCCAGATGGCACTGCTGCATGACATCGTGGAAATCGACGCCGGCGACGTGCTGGTCTACGATCTGGCGGCCCGCGCGGCGATCCACGATCAGGAAGTGGCGGCGGCGCGCCGTCTGTTCGGCATGTTGCCGGAGGCTCAGCGCGAGTATTTCACCGCTTTATGGCAGGAATATGAAGATGGCGAAAGCGCCGATGCACGCTTCGCTTTGCTGCTGGATCGCACCATGCCGATGCTGATGAACCTGCACAATGAAGGCCAGAGCTGGGTAGAGAACGGCATCAGCCTGGAGCAGGTGCTGGCGCGCAATGCATCAATCGCCGATGTGCACCCCGAACTGTGGCACCACATGGAACAGCACCTGCGCGATGCACAGCGCAAAGGCTGGTTGAAGTAAGTGAACCGGGCTGCCGCGGCAGCCCTTCAACGTCAAGCGAACGCCCGCTGGCGTTCCAACGCCTCCTCATAGCTCGGCATCGACCCCGCCGCCCCGGCGCGCTCCACGCAGACCGCCGCGTAGGCGGCGGCAAAGCGCACCGCATCGGCTAACGGCACCTGATTCGCCAGCTGCGCCGCCAGGGCGCCGTTAAACGCATCGCCCGCGCCAGTGGTGTCTTTCGGCTGCGCTGGAAACGCCGGGATCAGCTCGCTGTTTTCCCCGTCCGAGAACAACGCCCCTTGCGTGCCCAAAGTCACGATCAGTAAGCGAATGCCTTTGGCATGCAGCACCTGCGCCGCCTGGCGCGCCGAAGCCACATCCCGCACCGGCACGCCGGTCAGCAACGTACACTCGGTGGCGTTGGGCGTCAGCATATCGACCTGTGCCAGCAGGCTGTCCGGCACCGGCTGAAACGGCGCCGGGTTGAGAATGATGAACGTCTGCGCCTCACGGGCGATGGCGATCACCTGCTCAATCGCCGGCAGATTGTTCTCCAGCTGGGTCAACAGAATGTCCGCCGCGGCGATCGCCGGCCGACACTGGCGCACCTCGTCTTCGCTGACCGTCAGGTTGGCGCCGGGATCGACGGCGATCATGTTCTCCGCCTCCTCACCGGCAACGTAGATAAGCGCATTGCCGGTCGGGCAATCGCCGGTCGAGAACAGCGTCACCGCATCGAAACCAGCGGCGGCGAGGTGGCGCCGGGCGAAGGTGCCGAAGTCATCGCGCCCCACCTTGCCGATATAATGCACCCTTGCCCCAGCGCGCAGCGCAGCGGTGGCCTGGTTGGCCCCCTTACCGCCCGCGCCCATCATGCTGTTGCGGGCGATCAGCGATTCGCCGGGCTGTGGAAAGCGCGCCATGCCGGCGACGATATCCAGGTTGAACGAACCGAACACGCAGACTTTGCCTTTCATTGCGGGTACTCCCTGCTCAATTGGAGGTGGCGCCGGGCGGCCAGGCAGGCGCCTTTGCTGCCGGTTTCATCGGTCAGGCGGCTGATGGAGATCGCCAGCCCCTGCGCCGGCTGCGGCCCGCGCAAATGGCGGCGGATCTCTTGTTCCAGAAGTGCCAACGGGAAACCGCTCATGGCGATCACGCCGCCGCCCAGGATCAGCTGCTGGGGATCGAGCACGTTCATTTCGATGGCGATGGTCTGCGCCAATCGTTCGACGAAGCGCCGCAGATCCGGATGTTCGCCGTGGCGTTCGAACAGCCGTTCGAACGGCGTTTGCGCCGCGTTGGCGCGCGCCCAGCCGGTCAGCCAGTGGCCCGAGGTCAGGCTCTCGACGCAGCCCCGTTTACCGCACGGGCACTCACCCTGATGGCCCGGCCAGGGAATGTGCCCCAGCTCACCGGCGGCGCCGTGCGCCCCGTGATAAAAGTCGCCGTTCAGCCACAGGCTGTTGCCCATGCCGGTGCCCAGATACAGCCCCACCGCCACCTGCGGCAGCGCCGGCAGCTGCTGCAAGTCCCACCACAGCAGGTGATTGACGTCTTTATCCATCCGCACCGGCAGCGCCAGCGCATCGGCCAACAGCGCCGCCACCGGCTGGGCGTCCAGCGCCGGAATGAACGGCAGCGACAGCACCCGCGAGCGATCGCGGCTGAGGATCCCCGGCAGCCCGAGCATCACCTGCGCCACCTGACGATCTTTGCAATGCCCGGCGATCAGGCGGCCCAACGCCACCAGCGGATCGGCCTGCCGTGCCCAATCGGCGGTCGCTATCTTGCGGTACCCGCTGAACTCGCCGTCATCATCCATCAACAGCAGGCGGGTATTGGTGCCGCCGACGTCTACGCCAAGAAAATGCCGCATCATGTCCCCCGCCTCAGGCCGCCTGCCGCATCTGATCCAGCATTTTTTCCCATGCCGTCTCCAGATCCGGATCGAGGTTGAACAGCCCGGAGCTGCCGACGATCAAGACTTCCGCGCCGGCGCCCATCAGATCGCGGTAGGTGCGCTGATTGCAGGATCCGTCGATCTCGATCAGATAGCTCAGGTTTTGTTGGCGTTTCAGATCGCGCAACTGGCGGATCTTTTCCAGCATTTCGGGAATGAACGGCTGCCCGGCATAGCCCGGATCGACGGTCATCACGGTGATCTTGTCCAGCAGATGAAGGTAGTGGCGGATAAACTCCACCGGCGTAGCCGGGTTCAGCACCACCCCCACTTTTTTACCCAGCGCGCGGATCTGGTTGATCACCCGGAACGCATCGCGGTTGATGGTTTCGGCGTGCGGGCAGATAAAGTCCGCGCCGGCACGGGCGATCGGGTCGATAAAATCGGTCGGGTTCTCCACCATCAGATGCACGTCCAGCAGCAACGAGGTGTGCGGGCGGATCTGTTCGATAAAGAACGGCGACAGCGTGATGTTTTTCACGTAGTGCCCGTCCATGATGTCGATATGCAGCATATCGGCGCGGCGGTTCAGCACCGCCAATTGCTGCCGGATATCCATCAGGCTCATGCACATCAGTGAAGGTGAAATCTGGTATTTCATTAGCGTTATCCTGCGCAAAAGGGAAAAGGATCAGTGGCCCGCTGCGGCTCTGGCCTGGGCCGCGCTGCGGCGCATCGCCCGCCGCTGCCGATAGCGATGGCGGAAAAACTTCAGCGCCAGCACTGCGATCAGCACCGCGCCCCACATCGCCAGGCTGAAATGCGGGCTGACGTTCATCAGGTTCAAACCGGTGGCGATCACTTGCAGCACCACCAGCGCCAGGACCACGCCGCTGACCCGGCCAAAACCGCCGAACGGATCGGTGCCGCCCAAAATGATCGCCAGCACCGTCAGCAGCAGATAAGAGTCGCCGTAGCCCATGCGCGCCGAGTTGAAGCGCGCCATCATCACCAGCCCGGCGATCACGCACAGCAGGCTGGAGAGGGTGTAAATGGCGATCAGCACCCGATGGGTATTCACGCCGCTGAAGTGGGTGGCGTTGATGTTGCTGCCACTCATGTAGATGCATTTGCCGAGCCGGGTTTTCTGCAAGAACAGCGCCAGCAGCACGGCAACCGCCAGGAAGATCCACAGCGGTACCGGTACGCCCAGCACGCGCTCGGCGCCGATAAACCGCACGATCTCCGGCATGCCGCTCAGGGCCGCACCGCGCGTCAGATAGATACCGATGCCGTTGACCGTGGTCATGGTTGCCAGCGTCACCAGAATCGGATGCGCGCCGACGTAGGCCACCAACGCGCCGGTCGCCGCGCCGATCATCACGGCCAGCAGCATCGCCGCCGCCAGCGCCAACACCAGCCACAGCGCCTGCAGCCCCAGCCCGGCGTCCGGCGGCAGATAGCTGATGAACAGCCAGGCCATCAGCAGGCTGGTCAGGTTGGCGCTGGCGATAATGCACAGGTTCAGGCCGCCGCTGAGGATCGGGATGAACATCGCCAGGGTCAGCAGGCCCAGCTCCGGCAGCTGGAACGCCACGCTGGTGAAGGTGGCGCCGCTGAAGAAGCGCCCCGGCATCAGCAGGCTGAAGGCCAGCACTACCGCCACCAGCAGCGCCAACAGGCCGACGGCAGTGCCGTCCGGACGAAATTTCAGGTAGTTGCCCATCAGGCGCTCCTCAGGCGAAACCGACGTCGGTTTCTTTGCGTTTCTTGTAGTGGGTGACGGTAATCGCCGCGACGATCACCAGGCCGATCACCACGTTCATGAAGTAGCTGGACACGCCGATCAGGTTGAGGCCGTTTTTCAGCACACCGATCAGGAATACGCCCATCAGCGTGCCGATCACGCTGCCCTTGCCGCCGTTCAGGCTGGCGCCGCCCAGCACCGCCGCCGCCAGTACATCGAGCTCACCGCCCACCAGCGCATTGGGCACCACCTCCCCCATGCGGTACACCTGCACCAGGCCGCCGATCGCCGCCATCACGCCCAGATAGCCATAGGCGAACAGGTGCAGCAGGCCGACGCGGATGCCGATGCGCCGCGCCGACTCCGCATCGCCGCCGACGGCAAACAGCTGGCGCCCGAGGTGCGTCTTGTTCAGCAGCAGCCAGGTCAGCAGCGCCACCGCTAGCATCACCAGCGTCGGCAAACCGAGCTGATAGCTCTGTTCACCCAGCTGAAACGGCAGCACGCTGCGCGGCAGCGTCCACCAGTCCGGCAGCGCGTACAGGCTGCGGCCGTTGGTCAGCCACATCAGCATGCCGAACAACAACGCCTGCATACTGATGGTGACGATGATCGAGACGATGCGCAGGCAGTAGATCAACATCGCGTTGACCATGCCCAGCGCGGCGCCGATCGCCAACGCCAGCAGAATGCTGCCCGCCGGGCTGGCCAGCCCGTAGTGGGTCGCCAGCGTGGCGATCAGGTACTGCACCACCGAGGCCACCGCCGCGAAGGAGATATCGATACCGCCGGTCACCAGCACCACGAACAGGCCGAGGGCGAAAATGCCGCTCACCGCATAGCTTTCGCTGAGATCGAGCAGGTTTTGCACCGTCAAAAACCGATCGCTGAGCAGCGAAAAAACGATGACCGTCAGCAGCAGTACCCAGGCCAGGTAGCCTTCGTTGCCGCGCGGTTTCAGGCTGAATCTACGCATTGACCGCCTCCGCCAGCTGTTGCTGGCTCACCTGCCCCGGCAGGTATTCGCCGATCACGCTGCCGCCGCTGAAGTGCAGCACCCGATCGCAGTTGTAATACACCTCCGGCACCTCGTCGGAGATCAGTAAAATGGCGATCCCCTCCTGCGCCAGCAGATGGATCAGTTGATAGATGCTGGCCTTGGCGCCAACGTCGACGCCGACGGTCGGCGAGTCGAGGATCAGGATCCGCGGCTGGGTCAGCACCCACTTGGCCAACACAATCTTTTGCTGATTGCCGCCGGACAGCGTCGAAACCGCCTGCTCCGGATCCGCCACCCGCACGCCAAGTTTGGCGATCCACTCCGCGACGATGCGATTCTTGCGGTAGTCGTCAATCAGGCGAAAACGCCCGCGCAGCTTATCGAGAATGGTCAGCACCGCGTTGTCCGCCACCGACTGTTGCTGCACCAGGCCGAGCGTCAGGCGATCCTCCGAGACGTAGCCGATACCGGCCTTGATCGCGTCCTCATGGCCGCGAAAGCGCACCGGTTTGCTGTCGAGGTAGAGCTTGCCGCTGTCCGGCCGGGTCATGCCGAACAGGCTCAGCGCCAGCTCGGTGCGCCCGGAGCCGAGCAGGCCGCATAGACCGAGCACCTCGCCCTGATGCAGCCGGAAGCTCACGTCCTGATACTGCCCGGTGCGGCTGAGGCGATCCGCCTCCAACATCACCCGATCCTTATTCATGCTCGGTGACTTCAGGCGATAGTCCAGCTTCAGACCGGTCATCAACTCGGTCAGACGATCGCCGGTGATCTCCGCCGCCGGCCAGGTGCCGATCTTGTTGCCGTCGCGGATCACCGTGACGCGATCCGAAATTTCCAGCACCTCGTCCAGCCGGTGGCTGACGAACACCACGCAGATGCCTTTCGCTTTCAGGTAATCCACCGTGCGCAGCAGCTGATTGACCTCGGTGCGGGTCAGCGAGGCGGTTGGTTCATCCATGATCACCAGCCGCGCCTCCGCCACCAGCGCGCGGCAGATCGCCACCTGCTGGCGCTGGGCGATCGGCAGCTCCGCCACCCGTTTGTCGAGATCCAGATGGAAACTCAGCTCCTGCAACAGCCGCTCGGCGGTGCGCCGCAGCCGTGCCGGGCGGTACCATCCCAGCAGCCCATGCAGGTTGTGCTCGAAGGCGATGTTTTCCGCCACCGTCAGGTTGGGAAACAGCGACAGATCCTGGTAGATCACCTGAATGCCGAAGGCGCGCGCCTGATCCGGCGACAGCCGACCGAAGGTTTGCCCATCGATGGTGATGCGGCTGCCGTCGTCCGGTTGATACACGCCGGCGATCGCCTTGATCAACGTACTCTTGCCGCAGCCGTTGGTACCCGCCAGGCAGTGCACTTCCCCCGGCATCAGCGCCAGCGAGATAGCGTTCAGCGCACGCTGGCCGCCAAAGGTCATCGACAGCTGCTGCAGCGCGATCAGCGGCGCGCCCTGCGTTGCCGTATTACCGGAAATCGCCATGATTACAGCCCCATCTTCACCAGCTTCGGCAGGTTTTGCTTATCCAGGCTTTCGGTGGCGTTGCCGAGAATGGTGTGCTGCTGCGCATCCACCTGCACCTTGCCCATGCCTTCGATGGTCATGCCGTCGGTGATTTTTTCTCCCTTATGCATCATGTCGGCGATGCGCACGAACACTTCGCCCGCCACCAGCGGATTCCAGATATAGCCACCCTTGATGGCGCCACGGTTGACCAGCGAAGCGCCCTGGCCCGGGCTGAACGGCCCGATGACGCAGATATCGTTGCTTTTGCCGCGGTTGAGCACCGCGCGCCCGGCGCCGATCGGCCCCTGTGAACCAAAGGCCAGCACGCCTTTCAGATCGGGATATTTGGCCATCAGATCGTTGGTGGTGCGCACGCTGTCATCCAGCGATTCGCCCACGCCGAACTTGTCGCCCACCAGCTGCATGTTCGGGTAGTGCTGCTTCTGGTAGTTGATCGCCGAGTCTGACCAGGTGATGTGCAGCGGCACCGTCAGGCTGCCGACATACACCGCGTACTTGCCCTGCTCTTTCATGCAGGCGGCCAGCGCTTTCATGTGGTTGACGCCGTGCTGCGAGGCGTCCACCAGCTCAAAGTCCCAGTCGGCGTACTTTTGGCCGGGGGATTCGTGCACGATCACCTTGATGCCCGCTTCCTGCGCGCGCTTGAGCACCGGCTCCAGCACCCGGGCGTCGTTCGGCACCACGCCGATGATGTCCACCTTCTGCGCGATCAGATCTTCGATGGCGCGCACCTGCAGCGCCGGGTCCGCCGCCGTCGGCCCGACCATCCAGGCGTCGATGCCGCGTTTGGCGCCCTCGCTTTTGATGCCGGCCTCCATGGCGTTGAACCAGGGAATGCCGCCGATCTTCACTACCACGCCCATTTTCAGCTTGTCCGCCGCCTGCGCGGAGACCGAAAGCAGCAGCGAGGCAAACAGACCGACCAGTACGGATTTTTTCATTGTTCTCTCTCCACAAGTGTTGGCTGTAATAAGGGTTTTCGTTGTTGTTATCGCGCCGCCTTTTTCGCGGCGGGTGAAACTTCAATCACGTCTACGTTGTTCCAGGCCAGTTCCTGACGAAATTCGTCGTCGCTGAGCCGATCGGTGATTAAGGTATCTATCTCCCGGTAGTGGCAGATGCGCGCGAACGAGCGGCGGCCGAACTTGTTGCTATCCACCAGCAGGAACTTGCGCTCCGACGCCAGCAGCATCTGCTGCTTCAACCGCGCATGGTGCTCGTTGCTCTCGCGGATGCCGCCGTCCTGACAGATGCCGTGGCAGGAGAAGAACAGCTTGTTGATCACAAACTCCTTCAACATCTGTTCCGCCAGCACGCCGATAAAATCCTCGTACTTGGCGGAATACTCGCCCCCCAGTCCGATGGTGCGCACGTTGGCCTTGCAGGCCAGCGTCTGGATGATGTGCAGCGAGTTGGTCAATACCACCAGAGAGATATCCGGCAGTTGGCGCGCCAAAAACCAGCTGGTGGAGCTGCTGTCCAGCAGCAGACAATCCCCCGGCGCGATAAATTCCAGCGCGCGTTTGGCGATGCGCGTTTTCTGCTCCGGCGCCTCGTTGCTGCGCTGGCGGAAAGATTCCCCCTGGTCTATCTCGGCGGGCACATAGGTTTTCTCCACCGCCGGCGGCTCGACGAACACCGCACCGCCGTGGCTGCGCAGCAGCAGGCCGCGCCGTTCCAGCAAGGCCAAATCACGCCGCGCCGTCTCGATAGAGATATGGCACAGCTGCGCCACCTCCTGCACCATCACGCGGCCGCGCTGGCTCAAGACTTCGGTGATAAAGCGATGACGTTCTACAGGCAGCATGTTTCTTTTCTCCTCCAGGACGATGATTACGATATCGATTTGCCGCGCCGCGTTTTGCGCGCAGACGCAAAGCGCATCGCCCCGCGATCGGTCAACGATGGCGGTGTGATAGTTGTCAAAAAAATCGGGAAGGAAATGAAATGAATAATTACGAAAGTGTGGAGTAACAGGCAGTTATGATGCGTGTGCGTCTTAGACAGACAGGAGAGAAACGGTAAACGGTCACAATTCCACGTTCCGCAACATGACCGTTAATGACCGTTTTTGTGGTTTTGACCGAACGCTGCCGAGCGGCAGCTAATGCTGGTAGGCAATACACTCCGCACGACGGGATGTCAAAACCCCCTCATGCGTTCAACGCCCGCCTGCGGCCTCGATAAAAGTGCCGGTCACGTAAGACGCAGCGTCAGACAGCAGCCAGGCGATCGCCTCCGCCACTTCCTGCGGCTGCCCGCCGCGCTGCATCGGTAAACTGTCCTTCACGCGATCCACCCGGCCGGGCTCGCCGCCGCTGGCGTGCATCTCGGTATAGATGAATCCGGGCCGCACGCCGTTGACGCGGATGCCCTGCGCCGCCACCTCGCGTGATAACCCGATGGTCAGGGTATCGACGGCGCCTTTCGAGGCGGCGTAATCGACGTATTCTCCGGCAGCCCCCAACCGGGACGCCGCGGAGGAAACGTTGACGATAGCGCCTCCCTGCCCGCCATGGCGCAGCGCCATGCGCTTCACCGCCTCGCGGCAACACAGGAAGTAACCGGTCACGTTGGTGCCGAGCACCTGATTGATGCGCTCGGCGGTTAATTGTTCAATGTTCGCCTGCTGGAACAGAATCCCGGCATTGTTGACCAGCGCGCTGAGCGTGCCCAGCCCGGCGTCCAGCGCAGCGAACATCGCCATCACCTGTGCTTCATCGGCCACGTCGGCCTGCAGCGCCAGCGCCTTGCCGCCCTGCGCCTCAATCTCCGCCACCACCTGCCGCGCCGCGCTTTCGTCGCGCAGGTAATTCACCCCCACCGCATAGCCCTGCCGGGCCAGCAGCAAAGCGGTCGCACGACCAATTCCCCGGCTCGCGCCTGTGACCAATGCCACTTTCGTCATATTGTTTTTCTCTGCTTGGCGATATCAACACAGCGGCCTGTGCACAGGCGCCCCGTTTGCCCGTCAGAGTATAGAGCCACGCGCTAAAAAACGCTTTAAAGCTGAGCCAGGCGGCGCAGCTGCTTTTTAATGCGCGCTTTGACGCAGCCGTAGGCGTCCGGCGTCGTCACCTGATGCCCCCGTTGTAAGCCGGCAGCATGCAGGCCGCTATGGCCATGGCTCTGGGCGTCGCCGCGAAAAGACAGCATCAACAGAACGAGCACGGCCGCCACGCCTGCATATATCAGCCGCCGCGAGGTGCCCGCGAGCGGGGAACCGTCAGTCTGCATGTTTCGCTCCTTCTGTTGTGGTATCGAATGGCAGCAAAATAACTGAAATTCCACCGCGTTCCCTTAACGCGAGATTAAAGCCAGATTAAGGTTTGCTTAAGAACGCGCAGGCAAAGCGAGTTTCCCCGTTGTCTTCCCGGCAGGGTTATAGTTAGATAATCGCGACTTGAAGATCTCAGCGGAACAAACGTGAACATACTGTTGGTGGAAGACGACCTGCAATTAGGCAAGGCGCTGTGCCGCGCATTGGAGCTCACCGGCTTTAATTTGTGCTGGGTGCGCCTGCTCGCGGACGCGGAAAATAAACTTTCACCCGGCGGGTTCGATCTGATGCTGTTGGATCTTACGCTGCCGGACGGCGACGGTTTGCAAAAGCTAATCGCCTGGCGCGCCGCCGGGCAAAATATCCCCATCATCATCCTGACCGCCCGCGACCGCATCGAAAGCCTGGTGAACAGCCTGGATTCCGGCGCGGACGACTTTCTGGCCAAACCCTTTGCGCTGCCCGAGCTCATCTCACGCGTCAAGGCGGTCAACCGACGCATGGCGGGCTTCGCTTCGCAAACCTGGAGCCTCGGCACGCTGTATCTCGACCCGGTAAACCATCAGGTGACGCTGGATAACGAACTGCTGATGCTGTCGAAAAAAGAGTATCACCTGCTGCACGAGCTGATGCGCTGTGCCGGCACCGTGGTGCGCAAAGCGGTGTTGGAACAGCGGCTGTTCGGCCACGGCGACAGCGTGGAAAGCAACTCGCTGGAAGTGCACATGCATAATTTACGGCGCAAGATCGGTAAAGAAAGAATTATTACCGTACGCGGCATTGGTTATTTGCTGAAGAAAGAGTAGCAGGATGATCGGTTTCAAATCCTTCTTTATGCGCACCATTATTTTCCAGGTCCTGGCCATTTTATTATTGTGGGGGATCCTCGTCGCCTGGGTGAAATATTGGTATTACCCCGACATGGAAAAATATTTCGATAACCAGCAACGCATTGTCGCTGTGGGTATCGCCAATATTCTCGATGAAACCGGCACCGACAATATCGATTACCGCGGCATCATCAAGACCATTGAAGGCATGTACATTGATTCCATCAATAACGGCATGCAGGATCAAATCGATTACCACCCGCTGTTCGTGGTTTACGATCGGGACAACCGGGTGCTTTACAGTTCGCAAACGCAGGGAGAACCGCTGCGCCTGCCGCCTTCGGTGCTGTCCGGCTCCGTTAAGTACGCCGGCGCCAACTGGCATCTTGCCGGCAGCTGGAGCGAAAAGCGCCAATATCGGGTGATCGTCGGCGAGTCGTTCAACGATCGCACCACGCTGTTCGGTAACCCGGCGGAAAGCACCGCCATGCCGCTGCTGGGCATTCTGGCGGCGATCATCATCACCCTGCTGTTTACCGCCTACTTCAGCCTGCGGCCGCTGCGCCAGATCGCCCGCACCATCTCCGATCGCCAGCCGGGTAACCTGTCGCCGATCAACGTCAGCGAGCAGTATCAGGAAATCCGGCCGGTGGTGGTGGAGGTCAACAAGCTGATGGCGCGCATCGACGCCGCCAACCAGCGCGAAAAACGCTTTATGGCCGATGCGGCACACGAACTGCGCACGCCGATCGCCGCCGTGCTGGCGCAGCTGCATCTGCTGACCCAGGTCTCGGAGCAGCAGGAGCGCCGGGAGATCATCGGCGACATGCAGCAGGGGCTGGATCGCGCGGCGTCGCTGTCGCGCCAGCTGATCAACCTGGCCAAGCTGGAGGCGGAGGATTTTCCGCTGAAAATCGAGGCGGTGGACATCTACGCCGACATTGGCAAATGCATCGCGCAGCACGTCCCCTATGCGCTGGAAAAGGATGTGGAACTTTCACTCGACGGCAGCGAGGACGTGGTGATAAACACCGATCGCCATGCGCTGATCGCCATCTTCACCAATCTGCTGGACAACGCGCTCAAGTACGCGCCGCCCGGTAGCCGCATCGAAGCCAATATCCGTTCGCTGGCACCGCTCGGCTGCTATATTACGTTGCGCGACAACGGCCCCGGAGTGAGCGAAGAGCACCTTCCGCGCCTGTTTGAACGCTTTTACCGCGTGCCCGGCACGCAGCAAACCGGCAGCGGGCTGGGATTGGCCATCGCCCGGAACCTGGCCGACAAAATCGGCGCGCAGCTGCGCGTCACTGAAGGCCTCGACGATCGCGGCATCGGTTTTATTATCGATTTGCCGGAAAGTTACCGGCCACAGACTGAGAGTGAATAACGATCATGAGCGCCCCTGTTCTGCTGCAGCGGCAGCAACTCGACCGCCTATGGGATATCGACCGCAGTGAAGTCATCGACACCCTGTATCGCCTGCAGGACGGCAAGCTGCAAGCCTACCCGGACTACTACGACGTGCGCGGTTGGGATCCGCACGACCAGGAAACCTATACGCCAATCCACGAAGCCTGCTTCGATCGCGGCGGCGCGTTCTTCGCGCGGTTCGAAGGCGAGGAGATCGTCGCGGCGGCGGCGCTGGACACCGAGCCGCGCGGCCCGCAGCGGGATCTGCGCCAGCTGCTGTTCTTTTACGTCAGCGCGCACCAACGCGGCCTGGGGCTGGGCAAGCAGCTGTTTCAACTCTGCCTGCGTCAGGCGGCGCAGGAAGGCGCCGCCGGGCTATACGTCTCCTCCATCCCTAACAAAAGCACCGTAGACTTCTATCTGGCGCAGGGCTGCCGGCTCATCGAGCGCCCGGATGCCGAGCTGTTCGCCCGTGAGCCGGAGGATATTCACCTGGTCTGCCCTTGCCGTTAACGGCAAGGGCCTAACGGGCGATGCGTATCACCGAACGCACGTCGCTTTTCTTGTTCAGATCCCACACCTCGGCGATCTCCGCCAACGCGTGCTCCTGCGTCTCGATAGTGAGCGCGCCCGTCGCCGCCAGCGCCAGAATTTCGGTCGCGTAGCGCTGCATCTCCGGGATCGGCGGGAAGTTGCCGGTGCCGCTGCCGAGGATCTGCAGCTGATTGCTGCGCAATACCGCCGCCGGCAGCCGGATGTCCGGCGCGGCCATCGAGCCGACGTTGACCAGGCGAATGCCGCGCCCGCCGGCGTAAGACGAGAGATCGTGATTATTGAGCGTCGCGAGCAGCGCTTCGGTCGCCGGGCCCCAGATATAATCGACGATCACCTGATAACCGCCCGGCCCCGCCGCCGCCGCGAAGGCCTGCGTCAGCGCCTCGCCCTGCAGGCTCAGATCCACCGTGGCATCCACGCCCAACGCCTCCAACACGCTCAGCCGACGGCCGGCGGCAACGATGCGCCCGGCTCCCGCCTGACGCGCCGCCGCAACCGCCAGTTTGCCCGAGGTGCCGGTAGCGCCGATGATCAGCACCGTTTCACCGGGCTGCAGATCCGCTCGCCAGCGCAGCGGCAGCCAGGCGGCGAAGGCCGGGTTGATCAGCGCCGCCGCCGTGGCGTCGTCTACCGCCTCCGGCACCGGCACCGTCCATGACGCGACGCTGCGCTCAGCCATCGCACCGTAAGGACGGCGGAAGGAGGCGAAATAGACCCGTTGCCCGTCGGCCGTCCGGCCCACGCCGTCGGTGCCGGGCACAATCGGCAGCTGCTTGGGGCTGGAGTAATGGGTGCCGGCGACGGTAGCGCGATCCAGCTGTTTGATGCCGGCCGCCAGAACCTCGATCGGCACTTCATTCGCCTGCGCCTGGGGCTCCTCAAAGGTGCCGAAAACCGGGGCTTGCCCCAGCGCTGTTACGATTGCCGCTTGCATGGTGACTCCTCAAATCGTGGGAACGTACAGAAAAGAATAGGCCGCAATAAAATAAAAAGGGACACCGCATGATGCGGTGTCCCCCGAACACAAACTTTGCCGAACGTGTTATTCGTAATCGCTCATCGGCACGCAAGAACAGAACAGGTTACGGTCGCCGTAGACGTCGTCCAAACGCTTAACGCTCGGCCAGTACTTGTTCTCACGCACGCCGGCCACCGGGAACACCGCCAGCTCGCGGCTGTACGGGTGCTGCCAGTCGCTGACCAGCTCCGCCTGCACGTGCGGCGCATTCACCAGCGGGTTATCTTCCAGCGGCCATTCGCCTTTGGCGACGCGATCGATCTCGCTGCGGATCGCCAGCATCGCATCGATAAAGCGATCCAGTTCCACCTTGCTTTCCGACTCGGTCGGCTCAACCATCAGCGTGCCCGCGACCGGGAACGACATGGTCGGTGCGTGGAAGCCGAAGTCGATCAGGCGCTTGGCGATGTCCATTTCGCTGATGCCGGTCTCTTCCTTCAGCGGACGAATATCGAGGATACATTCGTGCGCCACGCGGTGATCGCGGCCGGTATACAGAATCGGGTATGCGCCTTTCAGGCGGGTAGCGATGTAGTTGGCGTTCAGGATCGCCATCTGGCTGGCCTGCTTCAGGCCTTCCGCGCCCATCATGCGGATGTACATCCAGCTGATAGGCAGGATGGAGGCGCTGCCGAACGGCGCTGCGGAAACTGCGCCCTGCTGGGTGGTTACGCCGTCGATCTGCACGACGCTGTGGCCCGGCACGAACGGCGCCAGGTGCGCTTTCACGCCGATCGGGCCCATGCCCGGGCCGCCGCCGCCGTGCGGGATGCAGAAGGTTTTATGCAGGTTGAGGTGCGAAACGTCCGCGCCGATGTAGCCTGGCGTGGTGATGCCCACCTGGGCGTTCATGTTAGCGCCGTCCAGATACACCTGACCGCCGAACTGATGCACGATCTGGCACACTTCGCGGATGGTTTCTTCATACACGCCGTGGGTCGACGGGTAGGTCACCATGATGCAAGAGAGTTCTTCGCCCGCCTGCTCTGCCTTGACGCGCAGATCGTGCAGATCGATGTTACCGTTCTTGTCGCAGGCGACCACCACCACGCTCATGCCCGCCATTTGGGCAGAGGCCGGGTTGGTGCCGTGTGCCGAGCTCGGGATCAGGCAGACGTGGCGGCCCGCTTCGTTACGGCTTTCGTGGTAGCGACGGATCGCCAGCAGGCCGGCGTATTCGCCCTGCGCGCCGGAGTTCGGCTGCATGCACACCGCGTCATAACCGGTCAGCTGTACCAGCCACTGAGACAGTTGGCCGATCATCTGCTGGTAGCCGGCAGCCTGCTCCGGCGGGCAGAACGGATGCAGCTCGGAGAATTCAGGCCAGGTGATCGGGATCATCTCCGCCGCGGCGTTCAATTTCATGGTGCAAGAACCCAGCGGGATCATCGCCTGGTTCAGCGCCAGATCCTTACGTTCCAAACGGTGCATGTAACGCATCATCTCGGTTTCGCTGTGATAGCGATTGAATACCGGATGGGTCAGGATCGGATCCTGACGCAGCATGGCGGCCGGGATCGATTGGCTGCTCTTGCTCACCGCCGCGTCCAGCGCGTCGATGTCCAGGCCGTGGTTGTCGCCGGCCAGCAGTGCGAACAGCGTCTGCACGTCTTCACGCGAGGTGGCTTCGTCCAGCGTGATGCCTACGGCGCCGTGGATATCGGTACGCAGGTTGATGCCGAAGCTCAGCGCGCGTTCCAGCACCGCCGCTTTGTCTTTCACTTCAACGGTCAGGGTGTCGAACCAGGTGTTGTGACGCAGCGTCAGGCCGGCCTTCTGCAGCCCGGCGGCCAGAATGTCGGTCAGGCGATGGATACGCCCGGCGATGCGCTGCAACCCCTGTGGGCCGTGGTACACCGCGTACAGGCTGGCGATGTTGGCCAGCAGCACCTGCGAGGTACAGATATTCGAGTTGGCCTTCTCGCGGCGGATATGCTGCTCGCGGGTCTGCATCGCCATGCGCAGCGCGGTGTTGCCGGCGGCATCACGGGAAACGCCGATGATGCGGCCCGGCATCGAGCGCTTGAACTCGTCGCGGCAGGCGAAGAAGGCGGCGTGCGGGCCGCCGTAGCCCATCGGCACGCCGAAGCGCTGCGCGGAGCCGAACACCACGTCGGCGCCCTGCTTGCCCGGCGCGGTCAGCAGCACCAGGGCCATGATGTCGGCGGCCACGCTGGTGATGATTTTGCGCGATTTCAATTCAGCCAGCAGCGCGCTGTAGTCGTGCAGCTCGCCGGTGGTGCCCACCTGTTGCAGCAGCACGCCGAACACGCCGTCCAGCTCCAGCACTTTTTCCGCTTTATCGACGATGACGTCGAAGCCGAAGGTTTCCGCGCGGGTGCGCACCACGTCCAGCGTCTGTGGATGCACGTCGTCAGCCACGAAGAAGCGGTTGGCGTCTTTCAGCTTGCTGGCGCGTTTGGCCAAGGCCATCGCTTCGGCGGCGGCGGTGGCTTCATCCAGCAGCGAAGCGGAAGCCAGATCCAGGCCGGTCAGATCGAGGGTCACGGTCTGGAAGTTCAGCAGCGCTTCCAGGCGGCCCTGCGACACTTCCGGCTGATAAGGGGTATAAGCGGTGTACCAACCCGGATTTTCCAGCATGTTGCGCAGGATCACCGGCGGCGTCAGCACGGCGCTGTAGCCCATGCCGATATAGGATTTGTAGCGCTGATTTTGCGAGGCGATCGCCTTCAGCTCAGCCAGCGCCTGGTGTTCGGTCGCCGCGTCGCCGACCGGCGGCGGCCCCGGCAGCTGAATGTCCGCCGGCACGATCTGTTGGATCAGCGCGCTGAGCGAGCGAGCGCCCACCGCTGCCAGCAACTCCTGGCGTTGTTCCGCAGAAGAGCCGATGTGGCGTTCAATGAACGCTTCGCTGTGTTCGAGTTGGCTGAGTGTCTGAGTCATTGCTACAAATTCCTGAATGCTTGCGTGATACGGGATATAGCTTGAGCGGTAACTAAAACGCCCCGGCCAAAAGGCCTGGGGCGTGGTCACGATTACTCGTCGATCGAGGCCTGATAAGCCGCGGCGTCCAGCAGGTTCGCCAGCTCGCCTTCGTCGGCGGCTTTAATCTGGAACAGGAAGCCGTCACCGTAAGGCTCGCTGTTCACCAGCTCCGGGGAGCTTTCCAGCTCGCCGTTCACCGCCACGATTTCGCCGCTGATCGGCGCGTAAATGTCCGACGCCGCCTTGACGGACTCCGCCACGGCGCAATCTTCACCGGCGGCGACTTTGCGGCCCACTTCCGGCAGATCGACAAACACCATATCGCCCAGCAGTTCCTGCGCGTGTTCGGTGATGCCTACGGTGTAAACGCCGTTACCTTCTGAACGAACCCACTCGTGGGAGGATGCGTATTTCAATTCTGTTGGCACATTGCTCATCGCCGGTTACTCCTTCGAAGAAATAAAAGAATCAATCAATAAAAAATCAATTTGTCAGCGGCTTGCCGGCGCGAACGAAACCGGGCTTGGTCACTTTGACCGGCATTTCACGGTTGCGGATCTGCACGATGGCCTGCTCGCCGATACCTGCCGGCACGCGCGCCAGCGCGATGCTGAAGCCCAGCGTCGGAGAGAACGAACCGCTGGTGATCACGCCTTCGTGGGTTTGCCCCGCCGCGTCGGTGAAACGCACCGGCAGCTCATTACGTAATACGCCTTTTTCCGTCATGATCAAGCCGACCAGTTGCTCGGTGCCCTGCTCGCGCTGTTGTTCCAGCGCTTCGCGGCCGATGAAACGACGATCTTCCGGCTGCCAGGCGATGGTCCAGCCCATGTTGGCGGCCAGCGGTGAAACGCCTTCGTCCATCTCTTGCCCGTAGAGGTTCATGCCCGCTTCCAGACGCAGCGTGTCGCGCGCGCCCAGACCGGCCGGCTTGACGCCCGCGGCCAGCAATTTTTGCCAGAAATCCGCCGCCTGCTCTTTCGGCAGCGCGATCTCATAGCCGGCCTCGCCGGTGTAACCGGTGGTGGCGATGAACAGCTCGCCGGCCTGCACGCCGAAGAACGGCTTCATGCCTTCGACCGCACTTTTTTGTTCCGGGGTGAACAGCGTGCCGGCACGCTCTTTGGCCTGCGGGCCCTGTACCGCGATCAGCGCCAGATCGTCGCGCACCGTCAGCGCAACGCCATACGGCGCGGCGTGCTCTTCAATCCAGGCCAGGTCTTTGTCGCGCGTGGCGGAGTTCACCACCAGGCGGAAATAGTCTTCAGTGAGGAAATAAACGATCAGGTCGTCGATCACGCCGCCGGAGGCATTCAGCATGCCGGTGTACAGCGCCTTGCCGGGTTGGGTCAGTTTGGCGACGTCGTTCGCCAGCAGGTAGCGCAGGAACTCTCGGGTGCGGGCGCCGTGCAGATCCACGATGGTCATGTGAGACACGTCGAACATGCCGGCATCCTGACGCACCGCGTGGTGCTCATCGAGCTGCGAGCCGTAGTGCAGCGGCATCATCCAGCCGTGAAAGTCTACCATGCGCGCACCGCACGCCACGTGCTGGTCGTACAGTGGGGTTTGCTTTGCCATCTTTTCCCTCTTTCCACTCGTCGCTAGAAGTTAGGGTGCTGCCACGCAATGCGGCGGAGCCTGGCTCGCGGCCCGATCGCCATGGCGCACTGACTGCTCAACACAAATGCTGCGCCGGGACGGGCGGAAACTGCGTGCAACCGCCGTGACGCAAACGATACCTTTCCCTCGAACTTATCACCGAACGACCACATTAACCATAAGTTAAAATAGGCTCATCGCCGTTCCAGGGCGGTAAAATGCCGGGCTAGTGTGCAGAGTTTTTCACTGGAAAAATGCGCTTTAAGGCACAAAATTAACAATTAAAGCGGCAAAACTCCGAAGTTATATAACAAACCGACGGCCGCGCATGAGATTCCGACTTTTGATAACCGAACATGGAATTAGAAAAAGTAATGATAAAAAGAGGCTGAAATTAGATTATTTCAAATGAAGGGTTATATAAGGAAAGACGATGGCATAAGGCGAGAAGCGCGAGCCCGCTGGGGGCTCGCAGAAGGCAGGTATCAGGCAAGCCACTCGGGCAGATCGTTCAGGCCCATCGCCTGACGCACCAGCTTTGGCTTGACGCCCGGCAGGCTGTCCGCCAGCCGCAGTCCCACGTCGCGCAGCAGCTTTTTGGCCGGGTGGTTGCCGTCGAACAGTTCGCGGAAACCCTGCATGCTGGCCAGCATCACCGCCGCGCCATGTTTGCGGCGGCGCTCATAGCGGCGCAGATAGAGGTGCTGGCCGATATCCTTGCCCTGCCGCTGCAGGCGGCGCAGTTCGGCAATCAGCTCGGCGGCGTCCATAAAGCCCAGGTTCACGCCCTGTCCGGCCAGCGGATGCACGGTATGCGCCGCATCGCCCACCAGCGCCAGGCGGTGCGCGGCGAAGCTGCGCGCATAGCGGCCGGTCAGCGGGAACGCCAACCGCTCGCTTTCCAGGCTGCAGGCGCCCAGACGCATATCGAAGGCCATCGCCAGTTCGCGGTTGAACTGCTCCGGCTCAAGCTGTTTGAGCCGCTCGGCGTCTTCCGGCGTCACCGACCAGACGATGGAACTCAAATGCGGATCGCTGAACGGCAGGAACGCCAGAATGCCGTCGCCGTGGAAAATTTGCCGCGCCGTCGCCTGATGCGGCTCTTCGGTGCGAATGGTGGCAACCAGCGCATGGTGGCGGTAATCCCAGAAGGTGAGCGGGATGTCGGCGTGCTGGCGCAGCCACGACTGGGCACCGTCGGCGCCGATCACCAGACGGGCGGTCAGCATGCGCCCGTCCTCCAGCGTAACGAAGGCATCGTTCTCGCCCCACGCCACCTGCTTGAGCGCGGCCGGGGTAATCAGCGTGATGTCCGACAGGCTTTCGGCGCGTTTCCACAGCGCCTGCTGGATCACCGAGTTTTCGATAATGTGGCCGAGATGGCTGAAGCCGCACTCGTCGCCGCGGAAGGCGATTTTGCCGAAGCTGTCGCGCTCCCACACTTCCATCGCGTTGTAAGCGCTGGCGCGCTGCTGGAGAATGTCGTCCCACACGCCGATGTGCTGCAGCAAACGCTCGCTGGCGGCATTGATGGCGGAGACGCGCAGCGCAGGCTGCTCCGACGGCGGCGCCATGTCCGGCTGGCGTTGTTCCAGCACCGCCACGCGCAGCCCGCTGCCCTGCAGGCCGCAGGCCAACGCCAGCCCCACCATACCGCCACCGGCGATAATCACGTCAAATGATTGCATGCTGCTCGATTTCCTTAAATAACGCGCGCCACAGGGCGCCCGATTCTGTGTCTAACGTTCCACCCAGCCCAGCGTGCGCTTGGCGAAGGCGTCGCGCACCGCCGGCAAACGCGCCATCGCCATCAGCCCCAGATTACGGCCGACCACCAGCGGGGCATAACGGTTGGCGAACAGGCGGATCAATCCGTCGGTCACGCCGATCGTCGCCTGCTGATCGTTTTGCCGCCGCTGCTGATAGCGGCTCAGCAGCGCATAACCGCCGGCGTCTTCGCCGCTGTCTACTGCTTCCGCCAGCGTTTCCGCCAGCGACATCACGTCGCGCAGGCCGAGGTTAAACCCCTGCCCGGCGATCGGATGCAGCGTCTGCGCCGCGTTGCCCACCAGCGCCAGACGATGGCTGACATGACGATCGGCGGTCAGCAGGCTGAGCGGATAACTGTGCCGTTTACCGGCCTTGAGGATACGCCCCAGCCGCCAGCCGAAGGCCCGTTGCAGCTCGGCGATAAAACGCTCGTCGTCCCAGGCATCCACCCGGGCGCGATCTTCGCGCGCGTGGCACCACACCAGCGAACTGCGCCCCTGCGACATCGGCAGCAGCGCCAGCGGCCCGTAGCGGGTAAAACGCTCGAAGGCGCGCCCCTGCGGATCTTCCGCCGTGGTGACGTTGGCGATGGTGGCGAACTGCGGATACTCCTCCTGCCGCCACTGCACGTTGCAGGCCTGCGCCAGCGCCGAACGCGAACCGTCGGCCGCCACCAGCAGCTGCCCGCACAGCCGCAGACCGGTATCCAGTTGCACTTCCGCCCGCTCTGCGGTGCGAATCACGTCCACCACCCGCGCGGGGCAATGCAGCGTAACACCCGGCGCCTTCGCCAGCAGCGCGAACAGCCGCTGCCCGGCGTCGTGCAGTTCGATCACCTGGCCAAGCGCATCGACCTGATAATCCTGCGCCCGCAGATTCACGAAACCGGCATGGCCGCGATCGCTGACGTGCACCTGAGTGATCGGCGTGGCGCAGTCGCGCAGCGCCGGCCAAACACCGATGCGCGCCAGCTGTTGGCAGGTGCCCTGCGCCAATGCGATGGCGCGGGCGTCAAAGCCCGGATGGCTGCGGTCATCCGGCCGAGTCGCCTCGACCAGATCCACGGCCATTCTTCCCTGAGTAAGCGACGAGATAGCCAGCGCCAGCGTCGCGCCCGCCATACCGCCACCAACGATAATTACGCTCATTCCGTTACCTTGCCGCCGCCATCAAAGCCTCGATGGCATCGGCGTCTTTCACCACGGTGGCGGTCAGGTTTTCGTTGCCGTCGGCGGTGATCACGATGTCGTCCTCGATGCGGATGCCGATGCCGCGGTATTCCGCCGGCACGTCCGCATCCGGCGCAATGTACAGCCCCGGTTCCACGGTCAGCACCATGCCCGGCTCCAGCAGCCGATCGCGGCTCGGCGTGCCGTAGTGGCCGACGTCGTGCACGTCGAGGCCCAGCCAGTGGCTCAGCCCGTGCATGAAGAACTGCCGGTGCGCTTGTTCGGCGAGCAGCTGGTCGACTTCACCTTTCAAGACGCCCAGTTCCACCAGCCCGACCACCATGATGCGCACCACTTCGTCGTTGACTTCACGGATGCTGGTGCCGGGTTTGAACAATGCCAAAGCGCGCAGCAGCGACGCCAGCACAATGTCGTACACCGCGCGCTGCGGCTTGCTGAACTTGCCATTGACCGGGAAGGTGCGGGTAATGTCGCCGGCGTACCCCTGATACTCGCAGCCGGCGTCGATCAGCACCAAATCGCCGTCGCGCATCTGGCTCTCGTTCTCGGTGTAGTGCAAGATGCAGCCGTTTTCGCCGCTGCCGACGATGGTGTTGTAAGACGGGTAGCGGGCGCCGAGGCGGGTGAATTCATGGTGAATTTCCGCTTCCAGCTGGTATTCGAACATGCCAGGACGGCATTTTTCCATCGCGCGGGTATGCGCCAGCGCACTGATCTCACCGGCGCGGCGCATCACCGCCAGCTCTTCCGGCGATTTGAACAGGCGCATGTCGTGCAGCCACGGCCGCCAGTCGGTCACGGTGGCCGGCGCCTGCAGATTCTGGCGGAACCCCTTGCGCAGCTTGTCCAGCGCATCGAACAGGATCTGATCGGCGTAGGCGTATTCGCCCTGCGCGTGGTAGACCACGTCCAGGCCGTTGAGCAGCAGGTGCAGCTGATCATTGATTTCATCGAACGGTAGCGCGCGATCCACGCCCAGCTTCGCCGGCGCAGCGTCTTGCCCCAGGCGGCGGCCAAACCAGATTTCCGCCGTCAGATCGCGCACCCGGTTGAACAACACGCTGTGGTTGTGCGTTTCGTCGCTTTTGATCAGCACCAGCACCGCCTCCGGCTCATTGAAGCCGGTCAGGTACCAAAAGTCGCTGTTCTGCCGATAGGGATAGTCTGAATCTGCACTGCGCGTCGTTTCCGGCGCAGAGAAAATAACCGCCGCACTGGCCGGCGCCATTTTCGCCAACAGCGCCTGACGGCGGTTGTTGAATTCCTGCTGAGTCATTACCTTCTCCTGAAATCATGCCATCCGCACCGCCGGCGGAGGGGCGATAAGACGCTTAGTGCAACGTCGGTTTGATGTTTTCCGGCGCCGTTGGTTTGTGACGGGTGAATTCGCCGTGGCACATGATGGCGGCAACCCGCACATACTCCGCCACTTCTTCCAGCGACTGTTCCAATTCTTCCTGATCTTCGTCTTCGTCGTAGCCCAACTGCGCGATGTTGCGCAGATCGTCGATCGCTTCCCCGACTTCGTCTTTCACCTGGGCCAGCTTCGGCTGCATCATCCCCAGGCCGAGCAGGAAGTGGTTGACCCAACCGGCCAGCGCGTCGGCGCGATCGAACACGCTGACGATCTCCCCTTCCGGCAGCATCAGTTGGAACAGGAATTCGTCGTCTTCGAGCGTTTCGCGCGTCACTTCATACAGCTGTTGCAGCGGTTGGCTGAGCGCCTGCGGGAAGGCGACGCCTTCGTTGGTCAGATCGTGCACCAGCGCCTGCCAGCCGGCATCACGGCTGCCGCCGCACAACAGGCCGCTGATCAGGCCATGCATTTCTGCCGCGGTCAGCGCCACCGACTGCTGGTTGAGGGCCACGGTCAAAGATTGGTAACTTGGAAATGTATTCTGTATAGACATGCGCATTCGTCATCGTTGGCAGGATAAGTTCGTGTTATGCTACCACCAAGGTCCGTCGCTATACCAGATAAGCGCGACACCTCAGTGGCTAGTTATAATCGCGATGTGGCAGGTTTCACACTGCGCCGTCGGGTGGCGAAAGTGCGGTAAATACGCATTTTGAAACCCTTTTTTGACTGGCAATGTGCGCCACAGTAGATTACAACCAGGTACTGAAAAAGGGGTTGTATCTTGGTACCGAGGTATATATAGTGGCGCCCGCTTTGACGGCCCGGCCAGGGCGGACAAGGCTGGCGCGAAATTTAGGCAGGAAGGTGGCATGTCTGCACAACCGGTAGATATTCAAATTTTTGGCCGCTCGTTAAGAGTCAATTGCCCGCCAGAACAACAAGATGCGTTGAATATGGCGGCGGACGATCTTAACCAACGGTTGCAAGATCTTAAAGTTCGCACTAGAGTCTCCAATACTGAGCAACTGGTTTTCATCGCGGCATTGAACGTCTGTCACGAACTTGCTCAAGAACGGTTGAAAACCCGTGACTATGCGTCCAATATGGAACAACGCATACGGATGCTGCAGCAGACCATTGAACAAGCGCTGCTTGAACAAGGTCGCATCTCTGAACGTCAGGATGCACAATTCGAATAACTTAAGTTGTTGAAATCACAGTTTCGGCAACGAGTACAAAATTTCTCTGAGATGTTCGCCAGCGGGCCAGTCCCCTGAGCCGATATTTAGTACAAACAGAATGTGTTGCTCCGCGATCGGTGAGCACGCTCGGTGCGCCGAGAAGCCTTAAGATTGCGACGGCACGTTCACCTTGAACCATGGGTTCAAGGGTTACAGCCTGCGACGGCATCTCGGAGATTCCCCTTCTCAGCGGTTTGTGTGTGCCGAACGCCACACTGAGCAAGCCTGATACGATGCCTTTTCAACCCCAATTCGCGCAGCAGCGCCAAGCCATTCGCCAACTCATTCGCCAACGCCGACGCGAACTTACGCCGGATCAGCAACGCTTTGCCGCAGACAAGATAACCGAGCGCCTTGCCGCACATGCACGCATTCAGGCGGCGCACAGCATCGCGGTATTCCTGTCGTTTGACGGTGAACTCGACACCGGGCCGCTGATAGAGCAACTGTGGACGCTCGGAAAACGGGTTTACCTGCCGGTGCTGCACCCGTTCAGCCCGGGCCATCTGCTGTTCCTGCGCTATGCGCCGGAAACGCCGCTGGTGCGCAATCGCTTCAATATTCTCGAACCGCGCCTCGATGTGCGCCAGGTGTTGCCGCTGGGCGAGCTAAACGTCGTGCTGACGCCGCTGGTGGCATTCGATCATACCGGGCAGCGTCTGGGTATGGGGGGCGGCTTTTACGATCGCACCCTGCAAAACTGGCAGAGCGACGGCCCCTATCCCATCGGGCTGGCCCATGATTGCCAGCAGGTGGAGCACCTGCCGACCGAGCACTGGGATATCCCGCTACCGGAAATCCTCACCCCGCTCTGCAGCTGGGCGTGGCACGAACCTAAATAGCAAAAGGCCGGATCGCTCCGGCCTTTTTCGTTGCGGCATGCCGCCTAATCAGAACAGCAGACGGGCGCGAATGGTGCCGTCGATGGCCTTCATGCGCTGCAGCGCGGCGTCGGCGCGCGCGGTTTCCGCTTCAATGTCGATCACCACGTAGCCGATTTCCGGCCCGGTTTGCAGATACTGCGCGGCGATGTTAACCCCCTCTTCGGCGAAGATCTGGTTAATCTGCGTCAGCACGCCCGGACGGTTTTCGTGGATGTGCAGCAGGCGGCTGGCGTTCGGGCCATGCGCCGGGAGCGACACTTCCGGGAAGTTGACGGCGGACAGGGTCGATCCGTTGTCGGAGTATTTCGCCAGCTTGCCGGCCACTTCGTCGCCGATGTTCTCCTGCGCTTCCTGAGTGGAGCCGCCGATGTGCGGCGTCAACAACACGTTGTCGAACTCACACAGCGGCGAGTTGAACGGATCGCTGTTGGTTGCCGGCTCTTCCGGGAAGACGTCGATCGCCGCGCCCGCCAGGTGATTGCTGGCCAGCGCATCGCACAGCGCGGGAATATCCACCACGGTGCCGCGCGAGGCGTTGATCAGAATGGCGCCTGGTTTCATCAGCGCCAGCTCTTCCGCTCCCATCATGTTCTTGGTGGCCAGCGTTTCCGGCACGTGCAGCGTCACCACGTCGCTCATATTGAGCAGATCGGACAGATGGCGCACCTGCTGCGCATTACCTAACGGCAGCTTGTTCTCGATATCGTAGAAGAACACCTTCATGCCCAGCCCTTCGGCCAGAATGCCAAGCTGGGTGCCGATATGGCCGTAGCCGATGATACCCAGCTTTTTACCGCGCGCCTCATAGGAGCCCACGGCCAGTTTGTGCCACACGCCGCGGTGCGCCTTGGCGTTGGCGGCCGGAATGCCGCGCAGCATCAACAGCAGCTCGCCCAGCACCATTTCGGCCACGGATCGGGTATTGGAGAAGGGGGCGTTGAAGACCGGAATACCGCGCTTGGTCGCCGCTTTCAGATCAACCTGGTTGGTGCCGATGCAGAAGCAGCCCACCGCCACCAGTTTTTCTGCGGCGGCAAACACCTCTTCGGTCAGATGCGTACGCGATCGGATGCCGACGAAGTGTGCATCGCGGATGGATGCCTTCAGCGATTCGGTGTCTAACGCACCCTTGTGGTATTCGATGTTGGTATAACCGGCGGCACGTAAATTATCGACCGTGCTCTGATGAACCCCTTCCACCAACAGGAATTTAATCCTGTCTTTCTCCAATGATACTTTTGCCATTTACCCGACCCTATGTTCAGACTTCAGAAGCGGCTGTGACGACACAGCTCCCATCCAACATAACAAAAATAACGCGGGCGGCAATACAAACGATTGCCTGCCCGGCAGGACAAGGCGCAGCGTTGATGGCGGTTTACGGCAGAAAATGCCATAGGGAAAGTTTTCGGCAGAAGCTTTGGGGAGTCAGGTTTCACAATGTGACATAAGTCACCAAATTTGCCGTTTTTCAGAAAAGATATTTTAACCGAAGAATTATGCGGCCCGGCGCTACCGGGCCACAGACGGCGGAGGCTTATTTGACCACTTTCACGCCTTCCGGAGTGCCGACCAGCGCCACGTCCGCGCCGCGGTTGGCGAACAGCCCCACGGTCACCACGCCGGCGATGCCGTTAATCTTGTTCTCCAGCGCGATGGCGTCGGTGATGCTCAGGTTATGCACATCGAGGATCACGTTGCCGTTGTCGGTCACCACGTTCTGACGATACTCCGGCAGGCCGCCGAGTTTCACCAGCTCACGCGCCACGTAAGAGCGGGCCATCGGGATCACTTCCACCGGCAGCGGGAACTTGCCCAGCACGTCCACCTGCTTGCTGGCATCGACGATGCAGATGAATTTCTTGGCGATGGCGGCGATGATCTTCTCGCGCGTCAGCGCAGCGCCGCCGCCCTTGATCATCTGCATATGGCCGTTGATTTCGTCCGCACCGTCCACATAGATATCGAGCGAGTCCACTTCGTTGCTGTCGAACACGTGGATGCCGAGGCTTTTCAGCTTGGCGGTGGAGGCGTCGGAGCTGGACACCGCGCCTTCGATCTGGTGCTTGATGGAGCCCAGCGCGTCAATAAAGTGGGCGGCGGTAGAGCCGGTGCCGACCCCGACGATGGTGCCCGGCGTCACGTATTCCAGCGCCGCCCAACCCACCGCTTTTTTCAGTTCATCCTGCGTCATAATATGTCCCTTGCCTCTGTACGAAAACGTGTGCGTATTATAGGGTAAAACGCTGTTTTTCACGCCGGCAGGATCACACTTATTTACCGCAGCCCGCATTTTTACCCGCTTGGCGGCGAGGTGGGGGCGTGATTTTCCACCTGCGCCGTGCGCAAAATGTGGCATAGTGCCGGTATCATTCTAATTTAAGGGATATCTTTCCGATGAAACGCCCAGACTATCGTACGCTGCAAGCGCTGGACGCGGTGATCCGTGAGCGCGGCTTCGAGCGCGCCGCTCAAAAACTCTGTATCACGCAATCGGCGGTATCCCAACGCATCAAACAGCTGGAAAACCTGTTCGGCCAACCGCTGCTGGTTCGTACCGTGCCGCCGCGCCCGACCGAACAAGGGCAAAAGCTGCTGGCGCTGCTGCATCAGGTGGAGTTGCTGGAAGAAGAGTGGCTGGGCAACGACACCGGCGTCGACACGCCGCTGCTGCTGTCGCTGGCGGTCAACGCCGACAGTCTGGCAACCTGGCTGCTGCCGGCGCTGAAGCCGGTGCTGGCGGACTCCCCCATTCGCCTGAATCTGCAGGTGGAAGATGAAACCCGCACCCAGGAGCGGCTGCGCCGCGGTGAGGTGGTGGGCGCAGTGAGTATTCAGCCGCAGCCGCTGCCGAGCTGCCTGGTGGATCGGCTGGGGGCGCTGGATTACCTGTTCGTCGCCTCCAGCGGCTTCGCCGAGCGCTACTTCCCGAACGGCGTCACCCGCTCCGCGCTGCTGAAAGCGCCGGCGGTGGCCTTCGATCATCTCGACGACATGCACCAGGCGTTCCTGCAGCAGAACTTCGATCTGTCGCCGGGCAGCGTGCCCTGCCACATCGTGAACTCGTCGGAAGCCTTCGTGCAGCTGGCACGCCAGGGCACCACCTGCTGTATGATCCCTCACCTGCAGATCGAAAAGGAGCTGGCATCCGGTGAACTGATCGATCTGACGCCGGGGCTGTACCAGCGCCGCATGCTGTACTGGCACCGCTTCGCGCCGGAAAGCCGCATGATGCGCAAAGTGACCGACGCGCTGCTGGAACACGGCCACCAGGTGCTGCGTCAGGATTAAAACGAAAAAAGGTTCGCCGCAGCGAACCTTTTCTTCAATACGAACACCTTACTGCGCGGCGTTGCGCTGCAGCTCAAACACCACATCCACCTGATCGTCGAAGTGAATGCTTTGCTGCTCATAGGTTTGCGCCGCGTCGCTTTCCGCCGCCGCACCGGCCGCCTTATACATCCGCGCCACCGGCATCGGCTGGTAGTTGGCAACCCGGTAGCGAATGCTGTACACCGGCCCCAGCTTGGCGTGGAAGCCTTTGGCCAGGGATTCGGCCTGCTGAGTCGCGTTCTCGATCGCTTTTTGCCGCGCCTGCTCGCGATACACGTCCGGTTTGGCGACGCCCAGCTCCACCGCGCGGATCTCGTTCAGGCCGGATTTCAGCGCGCCGTCCAGCAGCTCGTTCAGCTTGTCCAACTGACGCAGGGTCACCTGCACCTGGCGCACCGCCCGGTAGCCTTTCAGCACCGACTCGCCGGTTTTCAGGTAGTCATATTCCGGCTGGGTGCGCAGATTGGCGGCGCTGATGTCTTTCTTCTCGATGTTATTTTTCTGCAGGAAATCAAAGTACTGCGCCACGCGCTCGTCCACCTGCTTCTTCGCCTGGGCGGCGTCTTTGGAGGAAACGCTCACTTCGATCGCCAGGGTGGCGATATCCGGCGTGGCGTCCACGCTGGCGGTGCCGGAGGTGACGACATGCGGCCCTTCAGGCACTTCAGCCGCCTGCAGCGCCATCGGTAACGTCCCTAATCCGACCATTGCGGCCATAGCCAATGCTTTTAGCTTCACAGTGTCTCCTTAATGACAGGCTGTCTCTGATCGCCGGCTTTTCCCTGTGAGAACCGCCGGATTCCTGGCATCAAACGTAGCATATCGCGCGGCGTTTTGAATTCGGATTAGTGACAAATTCTTATAAATTTGCCCCCTGCCAGGCCAGCTGCAGCGCGATGCCCCACATCACCAGCCCAACCAGCGCGTTGATGATGCGCTGCGCCCGCTGCGTGTTCAGCCACGGCGCCAGCCAGGAGGCCAGCAGCGCCAGCCCGAAGAACCACACCGCCGACGCGCTGACCGCCCCGAGCGCGAACCAGGAGCGCACGTCCGCCGTCAGCTGCCCACCCAGGCTGCCGAGCACCACAAAGGTATCCAGATAAACGTGCGGGTTTAGCCAGGTGACCGCCAGCATGGTGACCACGATGCGCCAGCGGCTCTGCGCCAGCTCCTGCGCCGCGGCCTGCGCCGGTTGCGGGCTGAAGGCGGAACGGAACGCGCCCCACCCGTACCACAGCAGAAACGCCACCCCGCCCCAGGTGACCAGCGCCAGCAGCAGCGGCGAGCGGGTCAGCAAGGCGCTGCCGCCGAAAATACCGGCGCAGATCAGCACGATATCGCTCAATGCGCACAGCGAAGCAATCATCAAATGATACTGGCGGCGAATGCCCTGATTCATCACGAATACGTTCTGCGGGCCCAGCGGCAGGATCATGGCGGCGCTCAGGGCAAAGCCCTGCAGGAAGACGGCTAACATGGGGATTCCTCGAATGATAAAAGGCGCCGGACGAGGGCGCGTGTCGGTCAACACGCGCATCATACGAGGAAGCGATCATTAGGTGAAATTGATGTTTCTAATCCAGTATCAGAGACGCTAATACTCAAATCGGCGAGGAGGATCGGCGCTGTGAGCGCCGTCAAATTCGCTCATCGACGCGAAATTCGCTATCATCCGCACCCACCCTCCAGCCGGCCGCCCGATGTCTACGATCACCGATACCTTTATCGCCCCGCCATGCCATGACCAAATAGAGATCCTCTATCAGGACGATCATCTGGCGCTGATCAATAAGCCGGCCGGGCTGCTCAGCCTGTCGGGCAAGAATCCGCAGAATCTCGATTCGGTACACCATCGGCTGGTACAGATCTTCCCCGGCTGCGCCCTGGTGCACCGCCTGGATTTCGGCACGTCCGGGTTGATGGTGGTGGCCCGCAACAAGGCCGCCAACGCCGCGCTCTGCCGGCAGTTCAGCGAGCGCACCGTCAGCAAAGTGTACAGCGCGCTGCTCTGCGGCCATCTGGCGGATAACGAAGGGGTCATAGACGCGGCAATCGCCAAAGATCCGGCGCTGTTCCCGCTGATGTCAATTTGCGCCCTCCACGGCAAACCCGCCCGCTCCCGCTATCGGGTCGTCGAGCGTTTTTATCGTGAAGCGGAGGGCGGGATCTCGCTGCCGCTGACGCGGGTGCAGCTCACCCCAGAGACTGGGCGCACCCACCAGCTGCGTATTCACAGTCGGCAGTTGGGCCACCCTATTTTAGGTTGCGATCTGTATGGCGGGCGTCTGCTGCCGGGTACCGAACAGACGCCGCGGCTGATGCTGCACGCCAGCGAGCTGGACTTTGTGCACCCCGTCAGTGGAGAGCGGATCGCCGCTCGTCACGCCGCGCCGTTCTGAACGCGGTTTACCACATCAAATCGTCAGGCACTTTGAAGTCGGCGTACGGATCGTCTTCATCCTGCTCTTCCTGACTCAGCGCGCTGTGCAGCACAATGCTGGCCGCATCGCGCTGCGCGATTTTATCGGCGACGCTCGCAGGGATAATCGCATATTCACACTCTTCGCGGTTCTCGACCACCAAGCGGGCAATGGCTAGACGGCCATTGATCAGCTGGGTCTGCGTCGCCTTATCCACCAGGATTTTCTTGATCAGGTTACCGTCGGTGAAGTTGAAACCGATATCGCCTTTCGCCAGGACGATGCGGTTCATCTCGATCAGCTGCTTCACCTGCGCCTTGTATTCTTTGGACAGCGCGGCCTGCTTTTGCTGCTCGCTCAGCTGCTTATCGCGCTCAAGCTGCGCCTTTTTATTCTCTTCCACCGCCTCTCTGGCCTCACGGGCCTGAACGCGTGATTTTTTAGCCGTTCTTTGGACTTTGGCCATTTTCTTGCTGGTAACCAAGCCCGCTTTGAGCATCTGCTCTTGTAAGGTGAGTTTTGTCATGTTCGTGTCTGAAGCCGTGGGGTCATGGGGGGATTATACCTGTAATTTTTCAGGCTGCACCAGGTTGCCGACCCGGTACGTTGGCGGTTTGCGCCGCAGGGCAACGGCGGCAAACCGGCCCGAACGCCAGATCATGAATACCGCTCATGTAGTAATGAAATTAAGTCTCTTTCACTCCCATCGGGACTCTGGCAAAAATAGACCTCATTAACGACAGACAATATGAAATCGGCTGAATAAAAAAAGAGAAAAACAACCCATTGAAAGAAATGGATAAATCCAGCCTTCATATCATATAACAGGATGCTATAAGACGATGAATAGAGACTTTGCCTTTACGATTAAGAGCAGTTCTTTCGATGAAGATTATAACCCTTCTGAAAGTACGCGTATCACCACCAACTTCGCCAATTTGGCCAGAGGGGAAAACCGCCGGGAGAACCTGCGCAACACGCTGGTGATGATTAACAATCGCTTCAATTCGTTGGCGCATTGGGATAACCCCAAGGCCGACCGCTATTCGGTTGAGCTTGAAATCATTTCGGTTGAGATGCGCGTTGAAGATCAGGGGGCCAGCTTCCCGGTGATTGAAATCCTGAAAACCAACATCATTGATAAAAAAACGCAAAAGCGTCTTGAGGGCATCGTCGGGAATAACTTCTCGTCTTACGTGCGCGATTACGACTTTAGCGTCTTGCTGCCGGCGCACAATAAAAACACGGCGGAATTCAACATTCCGGATGATTTCGGCGATTTGCACGGCAATATCTTTAAGCACTTCGTCAATTCAAACGCATACCATGAGAATTTCAGCAAACCGCCGGTGATCTGCCTCAGCGTGTCCAGCAAAGACACCTATCATCGGACGGGCAATCAACATCCGGTGTTGGGCGACGAATATCGGCAAGACGGCGCTTCGCTGACCGACCGGTATTTTAAAAAAATGGGCCTGCAGGTGCGCTACTTCATGCCGAAAAATAGCGTTGCGCCCCTGGCGTTTTATTTCCCCGGGGATTTGCTGAGCGATTACACCGATCTGGAACTGATCGGCACCATCAGCACGATGGAGACCTTCCAGAAAATCTATCGACCTGAAATTTACAATGCCAACTCGGCGGCGGGGCAATGCTATCAGCCAAGCCTGAATAACCAGGATCATTCATTAACCAAGATTGTTTACGATCGCGAAGAGCGTAGCCAGTTAGCGATTGAGCAGGGGAAATTTACGGAAGAGCAATTTATCAAGCCCTACAAGCCCATTCTTGAGCAATGGTCTGCTCACTACGCGCTTTGATTCACTCAAATACAGGTCATCTATTATGAAAATATTGCTCCCTACGTCGACCGCCGGCAGCTTGCCTAAACCTTCCTGGCTGGCCCAGCCGGAAACCCTGTGGTCGCCCTGGAAATTGCAGAATGAAGAATTAATCGAAGGGAAACAGGACGCCTTGCGTTTGTCGCTGGCAGAGCAACAACAGGCCGGCATCGATATCGTCAGCGATGGCGAGCAAACGCGCCAGCACTTCGTCACGACGTTTATCGAGCACCTCAGCGGCGTCGATTTCGAGAAACGCGAAGTGGTTAAAATTCGCAATCGCTATGAGGCGAGCGTGCCAACCGTCGTGGGTGCGGTCGCGCGCCAAAAGCCCGTATTCGTTGAAGACGCCAAATTTTTACGCCAGCTGACCAAGCAGCCGATTAAATGGGCCCTGCCGGGGCCGATGACCATGATCGACACGCTCTATGACAACCACTATAAAAGCCGCGAAAAATTGGCCTGGGAATTCGCCAAGATCCTCAATCAGGAAGCCAAAGAGCTCGAGGCCGCCGGCGTCGACATTATTCAGTTTGATGAGCCCGCATTTAACGTGTTCTTTGACGAGGTGAATGACTGGGGCATCGCCGCCCTGGAAAGGGCCGTTGAGGGGCTTAAGTGTGAAACGGCGGTGCATATCTGCTATGGATACGGCATTAAGGCCAATACCGACTGGAAAAAGACGCTGGGCTCGGAGTGGCGGCAATACGAAGAGGCGTTCCCCAAGCTGCAAACGTCTACTATCGATATCATCTCGCTCGAGTGCCATAACTCGCACGTGCCGATGGATCTGCTTGAACTGATTCGCGGTAAGAAAGTGATGGTTGGCGCCATTGATGTGGCGAATCATACCATTGAGACGCCGGAAGAAGTGGCCGCTACGCTGCGCAAAGCGCTGCAGTTTGTCGATGCCGACAAACTCTACCCGTCGACCAACTGCGGCATGGCTCCCCTGCCTCGCCAGGTCGCCAGCGGCAAGCTGAATGCCTTGAGTGCGGGCGCCGAGATCGTGCGCCGGGAACTGCTGGCCAAATAACCTCACCAGCGCCCGCCGCAGGAGCCTCCTGTGGTGGGCGATGATCATCGACTCCCTCTCCCCGCAACGTCCCCCCTCTGGTGTATACTCGGGTTTCTACGCGATGCCAGCCACAGCGGCCTGAACGGCCCCTCAGCCAGCCCACAACAGCTTAATAACAGTGGAACCCTCATGAGCCCAGATACCGCTCGCATCAGCGAAATTATCGATCGCGCCAGGATCTCGCCTTATCAAATCCTCATCCTTACCCTGTGTTTCCTGATCGCCCTGCTGGACGGCTTCGATACCGCCATCATCGGCTATATCGCCCCGGCGCTGCGTGAAGAGTGGGGCCTGCAACCCTCGCAGCTTTCTCCCGCATTCGGCGCGGGGCTGTTCGGCCTGCTGATCGGCAGCCTGCTGTTCGGGCCGATCGCCGACGCCATAGGCCGCAAACGCGTGCTGCTCGTCGCGGTGCTGGTGTTTGGCGGCTGCACCCTGGCTTCGGCCTATACGCAATCGATAGAATCCCTGACCTTGCTGCGCTTCATCACCGGCATTGGCCTCGGGGGGGCGATACCGACCTGCATTACCCTCAGCTCGGAGTACTCACCGGCGCGCCGCCGCATGCTGATGGTCACCCTGAGCTGGAGCGGCTTTACCGCCGGGCTGGCCCTGGGCGGCCTGCTGGCCGGGCAGATCATTCCGGCGTTCGGCTGGCGCGGCGTGCTGCTGCTCGGCGGCATTGCGCCATTGGCGCTGCTGCCGCTGCTGGCCTGGCAGATGCCCGAGTCGGTACGCTTTATGGCTGCCAACGCCAAACATGCCGATCGGCTGCGCCGGGTGGTCGAGCGTATCACCGGCCGGCGTTGGACGGGGGTCACCATCGTCGATGACGAACGCCCGGCACAGGCCAAGTCGCCGATCTCGCACCTGTTTATCGAAGGGCGCGCCGTGCGCACCCTGCTGCTGTGGGCGGCGTTCTTCTGCTCGCTGTTCGTGTTCTACCTGCTCACCAGCTGGCTGCCGACGATCCTCAAAGACGCCGGTTACGATATCGCCCACGCCTCACGCATCGGGGCGATGGTGCCGCTCGGCGGCACCCTGGGCGCCATCCTGATGGCGCTGCTGATGGATCGGATCGGGCCCTACCGCGTGCTGGCCGTCTCCTACCTGGGCGCTGCGCTGGTGATCGGCGCGACCGGGTATCTGATGGGCGACGTCTATACGCTGGCCGCCGTCGTGTTCCTGATTGGCTTCGGCGTGGCCGGTGCGCAAAACGGCCTGAACCTGGTCTCCACCACCCTTTACCCGACCGCTGCCCGCGTGACCGGCGTCAGCTGGGCCATGGCCAATGGCCGCTTCGGTTCGATCGTCGGCTCGATGCTCGGCGCCTGGATGATGACCGCCGCCGGATCGGCGGAAGTGTTCTTCCTCTGGCTAGCGCTGCCGGCGCTGCTGGGCGCGGTCGCTATCTTCCTGCTCTATCGCCTCAGCCTGCATCGTCGCGCGCCGCTCGCCAAGCCGGTCGCCGGCGCCTGAATTCGCGGAAAAGAAAAGGCCGAGACGCCTTCGATGGCGTCTCGGCCTGCAATAAAAAAAGGGGCCAAGGCCCCCTTCTCTGTTATTCCGCCTTGGCGGAAGCGTCTTCGGTGCGATACAGGTGCACGTCCATCTGCGGGAACGGAATGCCGATGTTGTGGGCATCCAGCGCGCGCTTGAAGTTTTCCATCAAATCGAAGTACACGTTCCAGTATTCCGCGTTGGTGGTCCAGGAGCGGGTGACGAAGTTCAGGGAAGACGGTGCCATCTCGTTCAGACGCACAGTCACGCCTTTGGCATGCATGATTCGCTTGTCGGCGGCGATCACGTCGCCCAGCACCTTCTTCACCACGTCGATATCGGCATTGTAGGCCACGCCTACCACGATATCCACGCGGCGGTTCGGTTCACGGGAGTAGTTGATGATGTTGCCGGCGATGATTTTACCGTTCGGCACCACGATGGTTTTGTTGTCTGCGGTACGCAGGGTGGTGGAGAAAATCTGCACCTGATCGACGGTACCGGCCACGCCGCCCAGATCGACATATTCACCCACGCGCAGCGGGCGGAAGATCACCAGCAGCACGCCGGCGGCGAAGTTGGACAACGACCCTTGCAGCGCCAGACCGACGGCCAAACCGGCGGCACCCAGCACGGCGATCACCGAGGTGGTCTGCACGCCAACGCGCCCCAGCACCGCGATGAAGGTGAACGCCAGCACGCCGTAGCGCACGATCGCCGACAGAAAGTCTGCCACCGTGGCGTCGATGCCGCGCAGCTTCATCACGCGGTTCAGCGCATTACCGACCACGCGGGCCACGATCGAACCGATGATCAGGATAACGATGGCGGCGACGATATTCACCGCGTACTGGATCAACAGATCCTGGTTCTTCACCAACCAGTCGCCGGCACCGTTGATGCCGTCTACTACATTCAAATCTTTCATTCGTGTCGTCCTAACTCAGTCCCTAACGGGAGAAACTCGCAAAAATACACTGGCCTCGGCGGCCAGTAGGAAACCACCGCCTAAGGGTAACCAACATTAAAGGCTCATGCCAACCGTCAGCGTTAAAAATAGCCGAAACCGCCCGCCGCTTCTTCTATGCTGAGAACAGCGCGTTGGCCATTTCACGACAAGGGATCCGTTAATCATGCACATTCGCTCTTCGCTCAAACACTATTGGCAAGTGCGGCCCAGGCTGCTGTTTTCCGTCGGCGCAGGGCTGCTGTGCTTTCTGCTGCTGCCCGCCCAACTCTCGCTGCTGCAGCGCCTGATGATCGGCTGGAATACGCTGGCCTGGCTCTACCTGCTGTTTCTCTGGCGGCTGATGCTGATCAGCACGCCGCAGCACATTCGCCAGATCGCCCGGCGGCAGGATGAAAGCGCCAGTATGGTGCTGACGCTGGTCAGCCTCGGTTGCCTGGTCAGTTTACTCGCGATCCTGTTTGAACTGAGCAGCGCCAAACAGGTGGCCGGCTCTCTGAAGACGCTGCATTTGCTGCTGACCGGTGCCACGCTGGTGGTCTCCTGGCTGCTGCTGCCGACCGCCTTCACCATGCACTATGCCCACCAGTTTTATCGCCAGGGTGCACAGCAGGATCCTTTGCCGCTGCTGTTCCCCGGTAACCTCACCGAGCCGACCTATCTGGATTTCGCCTACTTCTCCTTCACCATTGCGGTGGCGTCGCAAACCGCCGATGTGGCGGTCGGAGCAGCGGAGGTGCGTAAGGTCACCCTGCTGCAGTCGGTGATCTCCTTCGCGTTCAACATGCTGATCCTGGGCCTGTCTATTAACGTCGGCGCCGGCCTGCTGGGCTGAAAACGAAAAAGGCTCCCCGCAGGGAGCCTTTTGCATCGTGCAACAGGTGCCGAAGATTACAGAACGTCTACCGCGTTCAGATCTTTGAAGGCCTGCTCCAGACGCGTCACCATGCTGGTCTGCGCTGCGCGCAGCCATACGCGTGGATCGTAGTATTTCTTGTTCGGCTGATCGGCGCCTTTCGGGTTGCCCAGCTGGCCCTGCAGGTAAGCTTCGTTCGCTTTGTAGTACTGCAGGATGCCGTCCCAGGTCGCCCATTGGGTGTCGGTGTCGATGTTCATCTTGATCACGCCGTAACCCACAGACTCTTTGATCTCTGCGTCGGTAGAACCGGAACCGCCGTGGAACACGAAGTTCAGGCTGTTGTGCGGCAGGTTGAATTTCTTGGACACGTAGTCCTGAGAATCACGCAGGATGGTCGGGGTCAGCTTGACGTTGCCTGGCTTGTACACGCCGTGCACGTTACCGAAGGAGGCAGCGATGGTGAAGCGCGGGCTGATGGCGTTCAGTTTTTCGTACGCGTAAGCCACGTCTTCCGGCTGGGTGTACAGAGCGGATGCGTCCATATGGCTGTTGTCCACGCCATCTTCTTCACCGCCGGTGCAGCCCAGTTCGATTTCCAGCGTCATGCCGATTTTGGCCATGCGCTTCAGGTAGGCGCTGCAGATCTCGATGTTTTCTTCCAGAGATTCTTCAGACAGATCGATCATGTGGGAAGAGAACAGCGGTTTGCCGGTAGCGGCGAAGTGCTTCTCGCCGGCGTCCAGCAGGCCGTCCAGCCATGGCAGCAGTTTCTTCGCGCAGTGGTCGGTGTGCAGGATCACCGGCACGCCGTAGTGTTCAGCCATCTGGTGAACGTGGTGTGCGCCAGAGATGGCGCCCAGAATCGCTGCGCCCTGAGGCACATCGGTCTTCACGCCTTTGCCGGCGATGAACGCGGCGCCGCCGTTGGAGAACTGAACGATGACCGGCGCGCGCACTTTAGCCGCGGCTTCCAGCACTGCGTTGATGGAGTCGGTACCCACGCAGTTTACCGCTGGCAGCGCAAAGTTGTTCTCTTTAGCAACTGCGAAGACTTTCTGAACGTCATCACCCGTGATGACACCCGGTTTTACGAAATCAAAAATTTTAGACATGTTACTTTGTCCTGTTTCGTCGGCCGTAGATGGATGTAAATCGATGTTTTCACGCCGCGCAGCATTAGCCGCGCGGTATAAAACAAACGGGCGGCTTTCGCCTCCCGTTGTCTGAATTACTGCTTAGCGCGCTCTTCCAGCATCACGACTGCAGGCAGCGGTTTCCCTTCAACAAATTCCAGGAATGCGCCACCGCCGGTGGAGATGTAGGAAATTTTGTCAGCGATACCGAACAGATCGATGGCTGCCAGAGTGTCGCCGCCGCCAGCGATAGAGAAAGCGTCGCTATCGGCGATCGCGCGGGCGACAATTTCGGTGCCCTTACGGAAGTTAGGGAACTCGAATACGCCAACCGGGCCATTCCACAGAATGGTCTTGGCGTTCTTCAGGATAACGGCCAGACGCTCGGCAGAGACGTCGCCCATATCCAGAATTTGCTCGTTGTCCTGGATCTCGTTGGCCTGCTTCACGGTTGCGGTCGCGGTTTCGGAGAACTCAGTCGCGACGCGCACGTCGGTCGGAACCGGGATGTCGCAGGTTTCCAGCAGTTTCTGCGCGTTCGGGATCAGGTCAGGTTCGTACAGGGACTGGCCCACGTTGTTGCCCTGCGCCGCCACGAAGGTGTTGGCGATGCCGCCGCCGACGATCAGCTGATCGGCGATTTTGGACAGGGAATCCAGCACGGTCAGTTTGGTGGACACTTTAGAACCGCCCACGATGGCGACCATCGGACGGGCCGGGTTGCCCAGGGCCTTGCCCAGCGCTTCCAGCTCGGCGGACAGCAGCGGGCCGGCACAGGCGACAGGCGCAAACTTGCCCACGCCGTGGGTGGAAGCCTGCGCGCGGTGCGCGGTGCCGAACGCGTCCATCACGTACACGTCGCACAGCGCCGCGTATTTCTTGGACAGGGTTTCGTCGTCTTTCTTCTCGCCCTTATTGAAACGGACGTTTTCCAGCACCACCAGTTCGCCTTCGGCGACGTCGACGCCATCCAGATAATCCTTCGCCAGACGCACTGGGGATTTCAGGTGATCTTTCAGGTAGTTGACCACAGGCAGCAGGGAGAATTCTTCGTTGTACTCGCCTTCGGTAGGACGACCCAGGTGGGAGGTCACCATCACGCGGGCGCCTTGCTTCAGCGCAGCTTCGATAGTCGGCAGGGAAGCGCGGATACGCGCGTCGGAAGTCACTTTACCGTCTTTTACCGGCACGTTCAGATCGGAGCGGATCAGTACGCGTTTACCCGCCAGATCCAGATCGGTCATCTTAATTACAGACATGGTGAACCCTCTTTATTGAATCTCTATAAAATTGCCTGAGCAGCGCGCCTGTCACGCCGGCGCCGCCGTACTAGAAACCGCTGGCGGCCATTGCCCGTGTGGTATCCAACATCCGATTGGCAAAGCCCCATTCATTGTCGCACCAGACCAAGGTCTTTATCAGGTGCTGCCCGCTGACCCGGGTCTGCGTACCGTCGACGATAGCGCTGTGCGGGTCATGGTTAAAATCGATCGAGACCAATGGTAATTCCGTGTAGTCAACTATACCACGAAATGACTCCCGTGCGGCCTTTTGCAACAGCTGGTTGACCTCCGCCACCTTCACCGCGGCGCTCACGCTGACGCTGAGATCGATAGCCGTCACGTTGATGGTCGGCACGCGCACCGAGATCGCCTCGAAGCGATCGCAAAACTGCGGGAAGATACGGGTGATGCCCGCGGCCAGCTTGGTGTCGACCGGAATGATCGACTGGCTCGCCGCGCGGGTGCGCCGCAAATCCGCGTGATACGCGTCGATCACCGGCTGATCGTTCATCGCCGAGTGAATGGTGGTCACGGTGCCGGATTCGATGCTGTAGGCGTCGTCCAGCAGCTTGATCACCGGAATAATGCAGTTGGTGGTGCACGAGGCGTTGGACACGATGCGATGTTCCGCCAACAGCGTCTGATGGTTGACGCCGAACACGATGGTAGCGTCCAGATCGTTGCCGCCCGGATGGGCGAACAGCACTTTCTTCGCCCCCGCCGCCAGATGGGCTTCGCCATCCGCCCGGCTGCCGTACACGCCGCTGCAGTCCAGCACCACGTCGACGCCCAGCTCGCCCCAGGGCAACTGCTCCACCGCCGGCTGATGCAACAGGCGAATCGCGTCGTCCCCGACGCTCAGCGTGTCGCACTCTTGCCGCACATCCCAGGCGAAGCGACCGTGGCTGGAATCGTACTTCAGCAGATGGGCCATGCCCTCGGCATTCGCCAGCTCGTTGATCGCCACCACGGAGATTTCCGCCCGTCGTCCCGATTCGTACAGTGCGCGCAATACGCTGCGGCCGATGCGGCCAAAGCCGTTTATCGCTATGCGGATGGTCATGCTGCTCCTGAAAAAGGGCCGTCCCCGCCGGGCTGACTCACCGGCGCCGGGCCGGCGCTGACTGGTTGTCTCACTAACCCGCATAGAGTAGTGGATCGCACCGCCCGCTGTGAATCGCCGCGTTTGCATTATTCCCGCGCTTCAGCGGCTTTTCGCCGCCGTCACATCGGCATTTCTGTCGAAGAGTGCTTCAACTGAAACGCTTCAGCTGAGCATAAACCAAAGTTTTGGCAAAAGGAACAGGTGCAACAGTTCCACAAGTAACGGAGGGGAGTTTTACGAGCATAAGATGATCTGGCGCACATTTTTGGCCTCAAGGCCGCGGCGAATTTTCACTCGCCGCCCCCGTTTCGCCATAGTGCTCACGGAAATAGTCGCGCAAAAATTCGACCGTCACCCGCACTTTCGCCGACGTTGCCAGCCGGGAAACGTACACCGCCCAGATGTTGGCCGGCTGAAAATACTCCGGCAGAATGTGCACCAACCTGCCGCTGTCGATGTTCTCTTTCACGTCCCAGGCGGAACGCAGCGCAACGCCCTGCCCGTCCAGGCACCACTGGTGCACGATTTCGCCGTGGTTCGACGCCAGCGCCCCCGTCACCTTCACCGTCTCTTCGCCGCCTGGCCCCTGCAACCGCCACAGCCCGAACGGGTGATCGCGCTCCTTGATCACCAGGCAAGCGCGGCCCGCCAGCTCCGCCACGCTTTTCGGCACGCCGTGGCGCTGCAGATACGCCGGCGAAGCGCACAGGATGCGCTGGTTGTCCGCCAGCTTGCGCGCGATCAGATTAGGGGCGATATCGTCGCCGATGCGGATATCCAGATCGAACCCTTCGCTGACCAGATCCACCAACCGATCGGACACGTCAAGCCGCAGCTCCAGCTGCGGATACTCCCGCGCCAGCGCCGACAGCGCCGGGGCCACGAAGCGCCGGCCGAAGCCGAAGCTGCTGACCACGCGCAGCATGCCCTGCGGCGCCTGACGCACCTCGGACAGTTCGTCCATCATCTGATCGACATCGTTGAGAATGCGCTGCGCCCATTCGTAGATGCGCTCGCCGTCCTCGGTGATCGCCACCCGCCGCGTGGTGCGGTGCAGCAGCGACACGTCCAGCGCCTTTTCCAGCAACGCGATGCGTTTGCTGATAAAGGCCGGCGACACGCCCAGCTCTTCGGCGGCGGCGGCAAACCCGGCGCGGCGCGCCACCAGCACGAACACCCGCAGGTCACTCAGGATCGGCATATTGTTCATGATTCGTGTTTTATGTTTCACCGTTTTCGAGATTGATTAACAGTTAGTCAATTATAGGATAACAGTGTTGTCAATCTCCCCTACCTACAAATGAGACCTCTGTATGAGCAAAACTTACAAGATTGCCGCTATCCCCGGGGACGGTATCGGGCGGGAAGTGTTGCCGGAAGGCATACGGGTATTGCAGGCGGCGGCGGCGCGCTGGGATCTGTCGCTGGAATTCAACACCTTCGAGTGGGCCAGCTGCGACTACTACCAGCACCACGGCCAGATGATGCCTGACGATTGGTTTGAGCAGCTCAAGGGCTTCGACGCCATCTATTTCGGCGCCGTCGGCTGGCCGGATACGGTGCCCGATCACATTTCGCTGTGGGGTTCGCTGCTGAAATTCCGCCGCGACTTCGAGCAGTACGTCAACCTGCGCCCGGTGCGGCTGTTTCCCGGCGTGCCCTGCCCGCTGGCGAACAAACAGCCGGGCGACATCGATTTCTACGTGGTGCGCGAAAATACCGAAGGGGAATACTCCTCGCTCGGCGGGCGGATGTTCGAAGGCACCGAACGCGAGATGGTGATCCAGGAATCGGTCTTCACCCGTCAGGGCGTGGACCGCATTCTGAAATACGCCTTCGAGCTGGCGCAGCAGCGCCCGCGCAAACGCCTGACCGCCGCCACCAAGTCCAACGGCATGGCCATCAGCATGCCGTACTGGGATGAGCGCGTGGCGGAGATGGCGCGCCAGTACCCCGATATCGCCTGGGACAAACAGCACATCGATATTCTGTGCGCGCGCTTCGTGCTGACTCCCGAACGCTTCGACGTGGTGGTGGCCTCCAACCTGTTCGGCGATATTTTGTCGGATCTCGGCCCGGCCTGCACCGGCACCATCGGCATTGCGCCGTCGGCCAACCTGAACCCGGAGCGCAACTTCCCGTCGCTGTTCGAACCGGTACACGGCTCGGCGCCGGACATTTTCGGCAAGAACATCGCCAACCCGATCGCCATGATCTGGAGCGGCGCGATGATGCTGGATTTCCTCGGCGACGGCGATGCCCGTTACCGCCAGGCGCACGACGGCATCCTGCAGGCGATCGAGCGCATCATCGCCGACGGGCCGCGCACGCCGGACATGCGCGGCGATGCCTCCACCCAGCAAGTTGGCCAGGCGATCGCCGCCCTGCTGCAACGCTAAGCATCACCGGTTTTCCTGCGCAGGGCGCCCTTTCGCGCCCTGCTTTGCCACGTCCGTTTTTCCGCTTCGATCGCCGCCGCAAATCCGCTGAAAACCACCGCAGAAAGCACGCCAATACCCCGGCCAAGATCACAACAAATTGTTTACATACTGTGTTTTATCCTTTTACAGATGCCCCAATTGTGGCCCTCCTGTAATTTGTGCACACTCGAAAATGTTAATGAAGAGTAAATATTCTCGGCGGCGTTTTGCCGGGGCGTTTGCTCCTCGCGGTGTAACAAAACAAAGGGTTCAAACCAATAAGGCCCGGGCGCACCCTACGCTTCGCGCACCGGCCCACCACCGATAACAGGAGTTCACTCCCATGCAGAGCACCCCTAAAAAGGATGTCACGCTCATCGCCATCAGCCTGTGCAGTATTGCGCTGATCGCCATTTGCCTGATGCTCTTTCCGGCTCAATCCGCGCTTATCGCCAACACCATTTTCAACGGCGTCACCCGGCTGTTCGGTTCAACCATTCAAATCCTGGTGCTGATCGCCCTGCTGGTGGTGCTGTATCTGGCGTTGAGCAAATACGGCAACATCCGCCTCGGCGAAGGCAAACCGCAATACTCCACGCTGGCCTGGCTGTTCATGTTCATCTGCGCCGGCCTCGGCTCGTCCACCCTGTATTGGGGGGTAATGGAGTGGGCGTATTACTACCAGACGCCAGGGCTGAACATCGCGCCGCGCACCCCGAAGGCGCTGGAATACAGCATCAGCTACTCCTTCTTCCACTGGGGCCTGAGCGCTTGGGCAACCTATGCCCTCGCCTCGCTGATCATGGCCTACCACTTCCACGTGCGTAAGAACAAAGGGCTCAGCCTGTCGGGGATCATTTCCGCCATCACCGGCGTGCGCGCCAACGGCCCGATCGGGCGGATGGTGGATCTGATTTTCCTGGTCGCCACCGTCGGCGCCCTCACCATTTCGCTGGTGCTGACCGCCTCCACCTTTACTCGCGGGCTGACGGCGCTGACCGGCATCCCCGACAATTTCGTGGTGCAGGCGACGGTGATCCTGCTGGCGGCGGTGATTTTCTGCCTCAGCTCCTACATCGGCATCGACGGCGGCATGCAGCGCCTGAGCAAAATGGTCGGCTGGGGAGCATTCGCCTTCGCCGGGCTGGTGCTGCTGGTCGGCCCCACCGAGTTCACCATCAACAACACCATCAACGCCATCGGCCTGACGGCGCAAAACTTCCTGCAGATGAGCCTGTTCACCGATCCGATGGGCGACGGCAGCTTCAGCCGCAGCTGGACGGTGTTCTACTGGCTGTGGTGGATCTCTTACACCCCGGGCGTGGCGATGTTCGTCACCCGCGTCTCGCGCGGCCGCAAGATTAAAGAGGTGATCTGGGCGCTGTTGCTCGGCAGCACCCTCGGCTGCTGGTTCTTCTTCGGCTCGCTGGAAAGCTACGCCATGCACCAGTTCATCAGCGGGCAGCTCAACGTGCCGGAGATCCTCAGCACCCAGGGCGGCGAAACCGCCGTGCAGATGCTGCTGACGGCGCTGCCGCTCGGCAAGCTGTTCCTGGCCGCCTATCTGTTCATCATGATCATTTTCCTGGCCTCGCACATGGACGCGGTGGCCTACACCATGGCCGCCACCAGCACCCGCAACCTGCAGGAGGGGCAAGATCCCAGCCCGATGCTGCGCCTGTTCTGGTGCGTGGTGATCACCCTGATCCCGCTGTCGATCCTGTTCACCGGCGCCTCGCTGGACACCATGAAAACCACGGTGATCCTGACCGCGCTGCCGTTCCTGCTGGTGCTGCTGGTGAAAACCTACGGCTTTGCCCGCTGGCTGAAGCAGGACTACGCGGCCATTCCGGCTCACCTGATCGAAAGCAGCGCGCCGGCGCTGCCCGAGGCGCCGCCGGCCGCCGAACTCTCCGCTCCATCGTCGTATCAACCGCGCCCTATGGCGAAATGACAATAAGAAAAGAGGAAGGTTAACTTATGAGCACTCTGATCCCTGAATTTACCTTACCGAAAGATTTCTGCGCCGACGCCCGCGAGGCTTACACCATTCCGGCCCGGTTCTATACCCACCAGACGGCGTTCGAGCACGAAAAAGAGCAGGTGTTCGCCACCAGCTGGATTTGCGTGGCGCACCGCAGCGAGCTCGCCGAACCGAACGACTACATCACCCGCGAGATCATCGGTGAAAACATTCTGGTGGTGCGTGGCCGCGACAAAGTGCTGCGCGCCTTTTACAACGTCTGCCCGCACCGCGGCCACCAGCTGCTGGCGGGCGACGGCCGGGCGAAAAACGTCATCACCTGCCCTTATCACGCCTGGGCGTTCAAGCTGGACGGCGAACTGGCGCACGCGCGCAACTGCGAAAACGTGCAGAACTTCGATAAGGAAAACTCGCACCTGATGCCGGTGCGGGTCGAAGAGTACGCCGGGTTTATTTACGTCAATCTGGACTCGCAGGCCGGCACGGTGGAAGACCAGCTGCCGGGCCTCGGCGCCAAAGTGCGCGAAGCCTGCCCGCAGGTCGACGATCTCAAGCTGGCGGCGCGCTTCGTCACCCGTACCCCGGCCAACTGGAAGAACATCGTCGACAACTACCTCGAGTGCTACCACTGCGGCCCGGCACACCCCGGCTTCGCCGACTCGGTGCAGGTCGACCGCTACTGGCACACCCTGCACGGCAACTGGACGCTGCAGTTCGGCTACGCCCGCCCTTCCGAGCAGTCATTCAAGTTTGAAGAGGGTAAAGAAGCCAGCTTCCACGGCATCTGGCTGTGGCCGTGCACCATGTTCAACATGCCGCCGCTGGAAGGCATGATGACGGTGATCTATGAATTCCCGGTCGATGCAGAAACCACCCTGCAGCACTACGACATCTACTTCACCAACGCCGATTTGAGCGACGAGCAGCTCAAACTGATCGACTGGTACCGCGACGTGTTCCGCCCGGAAGATTTGCGGCTGGTGGAGAGCGTGCAAAAAGGCCTCAAATCGCGCGGCTATCGCGGCCAGGGGCGCATCATGGCCGACGGCGCCGGCAGCGGCGTCAGCGAACACGGCATCGCCCACTTCCACAACCTGCTGGCGCAGGTTTATCAACCCTGATGCGACGGGGCCCACGGGCCCCCTCCCCCTGACTTGTGAGGTTCTTTGTGAATATTTCCGATCGGGCGCTATTCCGCCAACAGGCCTACATCAACGGGCAATGGCGCGATGCCGACAACCAGGAAACCCTGCCGGTGAGCGATCCCGCCACCGGCCAACTCATCGGCAGCGTGCCCAACATGGCGACGGCCGAAACCCAACGGGCGATCGACGCCGCCCAGCAGGCGCTGGAAGGCTGGCGCGCGCTGCCGGCACAGCAACGCGCCCAGCTGCTGCGCCGCTGGTTCGAACTGATGCTGGAACACCAGCAGGATCTGGCCAGCCTGATGACGCTGGAGCAAGGCAAGCCGCTGGCGGAGTCGCTGGGCGAGATCCGCTACGCCGCTTCCTTTATCGAATGGTTCGCCGAACAGGCCAAGCGCACCAATGGCGACATCATTCCCTCGCCGAGCGGCGATAAACGCCTGATGGTGCTGAAGCAGGGCATCGGCGTGTGCGCGGCGATCACGCCCTGGAACTTCCCGGCGGCGATGATCACCCGCAAGGCCGCGCCGGCGCTGGCGGCCGGCTGCACGCTGGTGGTCAAACCCGCCAACGAAACCCCTTACTCGGCGCTGGCGATGGCCGAGCTGGCCGAGCGCGCCGGCATTCCCGCCGGGGTGTTCAACGTGGTGACCGGCAACTCGCAGGCGATCGGCGCCGAGCTGACCGGCCACCCGCAGGTGCGCAAGCTGAGCTTTACCGGCTCCACGCCGGTGGGCAGGCTGCTGATGCGCCAGAGCTCGGACACCATCAAGAAAGTGTCGCTGGAGCTGGGCGGCAACGCGCCGTTCATCGTGTTTGACGATGCGGACATCGATGCCGCGGTGGAAGGCGCGCTGATCGCCAAATACCGCAACGCCGGGCAGACCTGCGTTTGCGTCAATCGGTTCTATGTGCAGCGCGGCGTTTACCCACAGTTCGCCGAGAAGTTTGTCGCCCGCGTGGCGGCGCTGCAGGTCGGCAACGGCTTCGAACCCGGCGTGCAGATCGGCCCGCTGATCAACCGCAAGGCGCGCGACAAGGTGCTGGAACTGCTCGATGACGCGCTGAGCAAAGGCGCTCAGGTGCTGACCGGCGCCACGCCGCACGCGCTGGGCGGCAATTTCTTCACGCCAACGGTGCTGGGCGACGTGCAGCCTGGCTCGCTGCTGCTGGAAGAAGAGATCTTTGGCCCGGTCGCGCCGCTGGTGGTGTTCGATGACGAAGCCGAGGCGATCCGCCAGGCCAACGACACCATTTACGGCTTGGCCGCCTACTTCTACACCCGCGATGCGGCGCGCATCTGGCGCGTTTCGGAGCGGCTGGAGTACGGCATGGTCGGCATCAATACCGGCCTTATCTCCAACGAGGTAGCCCCGTTCGGCGGGGTGAAGCAGTCGGGTCTGGGGCGTGAAGGTTCCGAATACGGCATCGAAGACTATCTGGAGCTCAAATACCTGTGCCAGGCGGTATAACTTTTTCATGCGCGGGGACGCCCGCGCTTTGGAGCCAATGAATGACCAGCTATCAGATGCTTGATGTTCGCGTCGTCGACATCGAACCCGTCACCGCACAGGTCAAGCGCTTTACCCTGGCGGATCCGCAAGGCCGGCCGCTGCCCGCCTTCAGCGGCGGCAGCCACATCATCGTGCAAATGCAGGACGGCGAGCAGCGTTACAGCAATGCCTATTCGCTGCTGAGCTCACCGTTCGAGCTCGACCGTTACCAGATCGCCGTGCGCCGTGAGTCCCCTTCCAAAGGCGGTTCCGACTTCATGCACGATCGGCTGGCGATCGGCGATACGCTGACCATCAGCACCCCCAATAACCTGTTCGCGCTGGCGCCGGAGGCGCAGCATCACGTGCTGATCGCCGGCGGCATCGGCATCACGCCGTTTATGGCCCATCTGCACGAGCTGCAGCGCAGCGGGCAACGCTATCATCTGCACTACTGCTTCCACAGCGAGGAACACAACGCCTTCCAGCAGCAGCTGACGCAAGCGCCGTTCACCGACAACGTCAGTTGCCATGTCTCCAGCCTTAACGGCCGGTTGGATCTGGCACGCACGCTGGCCGACGTGGAGCCCGGCGCCCATATCTACGTCTGCGGCCCGGCGGCGCTGAACGAAGCGGTTTACCGGACCGCCGCCGAACTGGGCATCGCCCCCGGTCGCTTGCACAGCGAAGCTTTCGCCGCCGAAGACACGGCGGGCGGCGCCTTTACGCTGGTGCTGGCCCGCTCAGGTATTGAGCTTGAAGTGGCGGAAGACATGACCATCCTGCAGGCGCTGGAAAACAGCAAGGCGGCTAAAGTCGAGTGCCTGTGCCGCGAAGGTATTTGCGGCACCTGCGAAACCCGCATCGTCGAGGGGGAAGCCGATCACCGCGATCAGTATCTCAGTGACGAAGAGCGCGCGGCGCAGCAAACCCTGTTGATCTGCTGCTCGCGCGCCAAAGGCAACCGGCTGGTGCTGGATCTGTAAACGGAGCGCCCGCGTCTGCGGGCGTCCTGACTAGGCTTTCGGGAATATCCACAGATGCTCGGCCGGCAGGGAGAGCCGGCAAAGCGCCTGACTGCGCGCTTCGTGGCCATAGGCGCGCACCACGAAATCCTCGGCCACGGTGCGGAACAGGTACTCCCAGCGATCGCCGAGATACATGCTGGTCAACAGCGGCAGCTCAAGCTGGTTGCCCTGCGGATCTTCGCCCAACCGCACGCGCTCCACGCGGATCACCGCCGAGCCCTCCTGGCCAACCTGCACGCCTTCGCCCGCTTTGCCCCACAGCGCCCAGTCCTTGCCTTCGATGCGCGCCCGATCGCCTTCCAGCGCCACGATCTTGCCCGGCAAGCGGTTGTTGCTGCCCATGAACTCAGCGGTGAACAGCGTAGTGGGTGAACCGTACATCTCCTGCGGCGTACCCTGCTGTTCGATTTTGCCGTTGTTGAGCAGCAGGATGCGATCGGAGATGGCCATCGCCTCGTTCTGATCGTGGGTCACCATCAGCGCCGACAGGCCAAGCTTGATGATCAACTCGCGCAGGAATACCCGCGCCTCTTCGCGCAGCTTGGCGTCAAGGTTGGACAGCGGCTCGTCCAGCAGGATCACCGGCGGGTTGTAGACCAGCGCACGCCCAATCGCCACGCGCTGCTGCTGGCCGCCGGAAAGCTGGTGCGGATGGCGCTTGGCCAGATGCCCCAACCCGAGCTGATCCAGCACCGCCTGCACCCGCTGGGTGATTTCCGCCGAGGCGATCTTACGCAGCTTCAGCGGGTAAGCGACGTTCTCAAACACCGTTTTATGCGGCCACAGCGCATAGGACTGAAACACCAGCCCCAGATTGCGCTCTTCGGCGGGAATTTCGCTGCGCGCGCTGCCGTTGTACACCGCATTATTGCCGATGACGATTCGGCCCTGGCTCGGTTTCTCCAGCCCGGCCACCGCCCGCAGCAGCGTGGTTTTGCCGCTGCCCGACGGGCCCAGCAGCGAGACCACTTCGCCCCGTTTCAGCTCCATCGACACCCCTTTCAGCACCGGGTTGTCGCCATAGGTCAAATGCAGATTCTCTACCGAAAGTTCAATCATGTAATTTCACTCCAAAGCGCAAGGCGATCCCCAACCCCAGCACCACCAGCAGGATATTGATGAACGACAGCGCGGCGACGATATCGATAGCGCCCGCGGCCCACAGGGAAACCAGCATCGAGCCGATGGTTTCCGTGCCCGGAGACAGCAGATACACCCCGGTAGAATATTCGCGCTCAAAGATCAGGAACATCAGCAGCCAAGAGCCGATCAGGCCGTAGCGCGACAGCGGAATGGTGACGTGACGGGTGACCTGGCCGCGGCTGGCGCCGGCGCTGCGCGCCGCCTCCTCCAGCTCCGGCCCCACCTGCAGCAGCGTGGAAGAGATCAGCCGCAGGCCGTAAGCCATCCACACCACGGTGTACGCCAGCCAGACGCTGAAGATGGTGCTGCGCAGCGAACGCAGCCAGACAATCCAGTTAGCACGCAGCCACTCGGCCATCGGCAGCGCCGACAGCCAGCCCTCCTTGAGCGATTTGTCCAGCCACATCGGCAGGAACAGAAACACCCACAGGAATGCCAGGCCGGCCAGCAGCCCCGGCACCGCACGCGGCACCAGCACGCTGTAGTCGAGGAAGCGCGTGGCGCCATCCGGCTTGCGGTGCATGGCGATGCCGATAAACAGGTAGCACGCCACCGCCAACGCCCCGCCGATCACCCCAATCGCCATTGAGTTGACGATGGCGCGCAGCAGGTTGGGCTGCGCCCAGATGGTGCGGAAGGTGTTGATCGACAGCTCGTCCCAAACAGACACGCCCACGCCCCAGTTGGAGATAAAGGCGCGCAGCACCACGCCGATCAGTGGCACGCCGATGGTGACGGTCAGCCAAAACACCACCACCGCGCCGGCCACCCAGCGCCATTTGCCCAGCGGCAGCGCACGGGCCTGCGAGGCTTTGCCCTTGACGGTGACGAAACGGTTGGCGGTACGCATCAGCCGGCGCTGCAGCATCACCAACGGAATGGTGATGCAGATCAGCACCACCGCCACCGCCGCCATCAGGTGGTAAGACGGCGTGCCCAGCTTGTTGGTCAACTGGTAAAGGTAGGTCGCCAGCACCAGGTTGCCCTCCGGATCCCCCAGCACCAGCATCAGGCCGAACACTTCCAGCCCGAGGAAGAACAGCAGCACTCCGGCATACAGGATAGACGGCCGCACCATCGGCAGACTGACGGCGGTCATGACCTGCAGCGGCGTGGCGCCGGCGGTGCGCGCCGCTTCTTCAACGTCGGAGCCCACGCTGCGCAGCGCCGAGGAGATATACAGATACGCGTGGGGCACGTGCGTCAATCCGGCAATCACCACGATGCTGGCCATCGAATAGATATTCCACGGCACGAAGCCCAGCAGCGCCTCCGCCCACAGCGAGAAGAAGCCCACCGGCCCCGCCGCCACCACGTAGCCGAAGCCCAGCACCATCGGCGACACGAAGATCGGCACCAGAATCAGCGGCTCGATGATCCGCCGCCCCGGCAGATCGGTGCGCACCATCAGGAAGGCCAAAATGCCGCCGAGCGGGATGGCGATGATCACCAGCCCGAATGCCAGAATAAAGCCGCTCTTCAGCGCCTTGTAGAAATCCGGATCGGTAAAGATGAACTCGAAGGCCTCCAGGCTGAAGACCTTGGAGGGAGAGAAGAACGGTGCCGAGAGGAAGCTTTGAATGATGATAAACGACAGGGGGACATAGATAACCAGTGCGGTTATCAACACCACCAGGCCGCGCGGCAGGCTCTGCCACTTTCTGCGCCATGCTTGCATAAATGCTCCCTATGGTTGTAAACGCCGACCAAAGGGCGCGCGCCTCTAAGGCAGGCGCGCGTCCGAATGCAGTCCCTGTTATTTCGCCGCAGCGGCGCGCCATTGTTTGATGTAGTCGAGGCGTTTGGCCGGCTGCAGGTATTCCAGCAGGCTATCGTCGACCGGGATCGGCTTGAGCGCGTTGCCCAGCAGCTTGGTCATGCCGTCAATGTCGTTCTTGCCTTCGATGTCGTTGCGGATCGAGGGGATATCCGCCTGATTGGCGAGAATATTTTGCCCTTTTTCCGACAGCACGTAGTCGAACCACAGCTTGGCGGCGTTAGGGTTGCCGGCCTCTTTGCTGATGAAGCTCACGCGCGACAGCACCAGGGTATAGTCTTTCGGATAGACGATGCCGAGCGACGGATCGCTCTTGGCGCGGGCCTCGGCGTACGAACCGAGGATATTGAAGCCGATCAGGTTTTCACCGGAGGAGACGCGCTCCATCATGGTGCCGGTGGAGGATTGTACCGCCAGCCCGCCCTTGGCCACGTCGGCCAGCGTTTTGAAGTAGTTAGGATCGGCCTTGAAGTCCTGCACCGACAGCATGAAGCCGACGCCAGATTTTTCGATGTCGTACGTGGTGACTTTCTTCTTGAATTTGTCCGTCTGGCCGGCGATCAGTTTAGCCAGCGCCGCGTGCGAATCCGGCACATCGCCTTGCGGGATCAGGCGTTTGTTATAGATAAACACCACCGGCTCATAGGTGGTGCCATACACCTTATCTTGCCATACCGCCCATTTCGGCAGCTGAGCCTGCTCGGGGGAGGCGTATTCCTGTGCGTAATCGCCCGCCAGTTTCAAAATGGTGTCCATCGACGAGCTCCACACCACGTCGCCGCTGGTGCCGCCGGCCGCCTGCTCGCTGATGAAGCGGTTATACAGTTCGGTACTGTTCATGTCGTTGTATTCCACCTTAATGCCCGGATACAACGCCTCGAACCCCTGGATCAGCGGCGCCGCCGCCTTGGTGTCGGTGGTCGAGTAAATCACCACCTTGCCTTCTTTCTTCGCGCCGTCGACCCGTTTCTGATAGTCGGCGGGATAGCCCGCCGGGAAGGCCGCATAGGCGGAAACGGAGCCCAGTAAGGTGATTGCAGCTACGGTAGCGCTGATTTTTTTCATCATCATCCATCCCCTGATCACATTTAATAAACCAAAAATTAACATATAGTTAATAAGTGTGACGAGGCAACGCCGTTGCTTTGTTATCTTTCGGTTTTGTGAGGTTGGCCATTTTTCAGCCAATAAAAAAGCCCGGCAGCGCGGGCTTTACGGCACTTCTTATTGCAGACTATTCGGCCAAGCGAGAGCGCCGCAGCAGGCGAATTCGCTGTACGATGGCGACTCCCAGCAGCGTCAGCACAAATCCTGCCAGCTGCAGCAGCGACAGCGCCTCGCCAAACAGCACGTACGCCTGCAGTGCCGCCGCCGGCGGCACCAGCAGCATCAGCGCGGTAATGCGAGTCAAATCGCCGTGGCGCACCATCCAGATAAACAGCGCGGTGCCGCCCAGCGACAACACGCCGGCCGACCACAGCAGCGAGAACCACAGCGTCGGCGAATTGTCCCAGGCGCCAGAGCCCATCACGGCCGCCAGCACGCCGGTTACGATCGCGGCGCCGAGGTGCTGAATGGCGCCTGCCGCCCGCAGATCGGCCGCCGCCAGCGAAGACTTCTGCACCATGATGCCGATCGTCAGCGCGACGATGCTGCCAAACCCCATCAGAATCGGCAACAGCGCCATATTGCCGACGTCGATACCGGTCAGCCGAGGGGAGAGCACCAGCGCAACACCGATAAAACCAACCGCCAGCCCAGCCCAGGAACGCAATCCTATCGATTTGCGCAGCACCAGCGCGAAAATCAGCGCGGTGAACAGCGGCTGCAATCCGCCAATGAGCGACATCACCCCGGCCGCCAGGCCGTTCGCTACCGCCCACCAGCTTGCGGCGAGGTAAACGCCGTTCATCAGCATGCCGGTCAGCAGGTGCATCACGAACTGTCGCCCCTTGGGCCAGGCGCAATGCAGCGCCAGCAGGGCGAATACCGCAGCGGCGATCAAAAAGCGCAAAGTCAGGAAAAGGTTGGGATCGGCATGATCCGCCACCGCCCGCGCGGCAATAAAGCCGGTCGACCAAATTAATATCAGGAAAAACGGCGCGATAAATGCCTTTCGCCGATCGCGTTTTTCGCGCTGGGTTATTTCCATATCACTACCTGAAAAATGCGGCTGATGAGTTAATGCGGAACATACTAACTAATTTAACACCGGCTTAACAGCACCGACACCGGCCCCCCCAAGCCTGCGTAATGAACACACTTGCGGGAAATCATGACGTTTCAATTTTATATAATTCACCAAGCTTATAATTAATCCCACCCCGTTACGACAATGTAAATTAATTGCTACATCCGGTATAACTATTCCCCTCCTGGCGGCGTTGTCGGAATAATTCCCCTTTGCTAGCCTTCCTGAAGCCACTTAATTAACTGGACTGACTTATGGCCGAAATCACTGATTTTATGAAACTGGATATGCGTATTGGCGAAATTATTTCCGTGGAATATAACGACAAGGCGTTAAAGCCCGCCTATAAGCTGCGCATTGATTTCGGCGAAGAAATTGGCATTAAAAACAGCTCGGCGCAATTATGCGAAAACTATCAGGAAGATGATCTGCTCGGCAAAAAAGTCATCTCCGTCGTTAATTTCCCCGCCAGGCGGGTTGCTGGATTTAAATCCGAAGTGCTGGTACTTGCCGCGGTCACCCGGGATCAAGGCACCGTCTTGCTGAAAACCGATTTCGACGTGGAGATCGGCAGCAAGATTTTATAATCGCCACATCATTCGTGAGGCCCCCGAGAAATGCGACAGTTATCCCTGCTTGATGAAGTTAAAAAGGCGTATCAGGAACACCGTTCAGCCTTTATCCCCGGTGCCACCATGCAAGCGATCCTGCTGGCGCTGGGCGCGCGGCCGGAAGATTTCTCCAAGCTGCAGCAGGTCAGCGGCAATCTGGCGGACGATCCCACGCTGCCTTTCCGCAAGTCCAGAAACGGCCGCTTCTGTTTCGACTTCGATCGCGCCCAGATTGAGCGGCTGGAATTCCAGCCTTTCGTGCTCTCGGTCGAGGAAGACTTCATCCGTTACGATTCGGGCAAGGTGCGCCACTTCCGCGGCATCAACGACGATCTGCAGTTGAATACGGCATTCCAGGCGCTGATGAAATTCAAAGCCTACGTGATCGATGGCGTGAGCGTGACGCCGCGCGCCCGGCTTAATCAGGAGATCAACAAATTCGTCTGCACGGTGTTCAACCTGCGCACCGTCACCACGCCGCAGATGCTGGGCGAACCGGCGCTGGAAGGCGTGCACAGCGACGGCGTCGACCACACCATGACGACCTTCCTCGGCTGCGACAACATGACCGACGACAGCGCCAAGACCTTTATTCACGATATGCGCGAAACCAGCGGGATCAAATTCGATCGGGCCCGGCCAGAATGGATTTTGGGCGAAATACAGCATCGGCATTTCCTCGATACCCTGCTGATTGTCGATCATGAACGCAAACATAGCCTCTCACCGGTGGAAGCGCAGGACAAACGCCGGCATTCGACCCGCGATATGCTGATCTTTTTCACCCGCAAACCGGTCGAAGACGGCCACGTCTCTTTCGCGTATGACTCTTTCAAACCGCATATCGAAATCCCGCTGTCGATAGACATGGTGGCGCGCGCGAGCTAACGCGCAGCCGGGCCGGCCGCCATGATCCCTCTGTGCGGCCGGTTCACGCCAGGATAAACAGCGCTGGATTAATCAGGTTTTTGTCGCCGAATTATTATATCCTGCCAGACGAAAATTTTGCGGGCGCTCGCTGCCCTCTGCGCCTGCCCTCTGCAGTTATCCATTCCGCAGCAGGCCGTTTATTTCATGAATACAGGCAGTGCCATACCGTTATGACCAAGAATTTATCCCCGAAAGACATTATCGCCCTGGGCTTTATGACCTTCGCCCTGTTTGTCGGCGCCGGCAACATCATTTTCCCCCCGCTGGTGGGGCTGCAGTCCGGCGAACATCTGTGGCCGGCCGCCCTCGGGTTTATGGTGACCGCCGTCGCCTTGCCGGTGATCGCCGTGATCGCGCTGGCGCGCGTCGGCGGCAGCATCAGCCTGCTGACCGGCCCCATCGGCCGCACCGCCGGCCTGCTGTTGGCGACCGTCTGCTATCTGGCGCTCGGCCCGCTGTTCGCCACGCCGCGAACCGCCAATGTCTCTTTCGCCCTCGGCATCGCGCCCTTCACCGGCGACGGCGCCCTGCCGCAGTTCATCTACAGCCTGCTGTTCTTTACCCTGGCGATGATCGTCTCGCTGTATCCCGGCCGGTTGCTCGATAACGTCGGCCATATTCTGGCGCCGCTGAAAATCCTGGCGCTGGCCGCGCTCGGCATCGCCGCCCTGGTTTGGCCCGCCGGTGAACCGGTCTCCGCCGTCGGCAGCTATCAGGCATCGGCGTTTTCCACCGGCTTCGTGCAGGGTTATCAAACTATGGACACGCTGTCGGCGCTGATGTTTGGCTCGATTATCGTCACCGCCGCCCGCTCGCGCGGCGTCAGCGACAGCGGCCTGCTGCTGCGCTACACCCTGTGGGCCAGCCTGATCGCCGGCGTCGGCCTGACGCTGGTCTATATCTGCATGTTCAAACTCGGCGCCGGCAGCGGCAGCCTGGTCGAGAGTGGCGCTCAGGATGGCGCGGCAATCCTGCACGCTTATGTGCAACACACCTTCGGCGATCTGGGCAGCGTCTTTATGGCAGTGCTGATGTTCATCGCCTGCCTGGTGACGGCGGTCGGCATGACCTGCGCCTGCGCGGACTTCTTCTCTCGCTACCTGCCGCTCTCTTACCGCACGCTGGTGGTTATCCTCGCCCTCTTCGCCATGCTGGTCTCCAACATGGGGCTGGCCAACCTGATCCGCGTCTCGCTACCGGTGCTGACGGCGATCTATCCGCCCTGCATCGCGCTAGTGTTGCTCAGCTTCAGCCAGAACCGCTGGCGCAGCGCCAAGCGCGTCTTCGCACCGGTGATCGCCACCAGCCTGGTGTTTGGCCTCGCCGACGGCCTGAAGGCCTCCAGCTTCAGCGGCCTGCTGCCCGTCTGGTTCGATAAGCTGCCGCTGGCCGAACAGGGGCTGGTCTGGCTGCAGCCTACGCTGCTGGTGCTGTTGCTGGCGGCGACTTATGACCGGTTGCGCAGCGTCGAAAGCGCCAACGTCGCGTCGTAAGCACGGGTCACGCCCATAAAAAAAGCCGGTCACGATGACCGGCTTTTTTATCGGCTTGCGCCAGGCCGCTTACTTCAGCAGCGCCTGCGCCTTGGCCACCACGTTGTCCACGGTGAAGCCGAACTCGGCGAACAGCTGCTCCGCCGGCGCCGACTCACCGAAGGTGGTCATGCCCACAATGGCGCCGTTCAGGCCCACGTACTTGTACCAGTAGTCCGCAATACCCGCTTCCACCGCCACGCGCGCCGTTACCGCCGCCGGCAACACCGACTCGCGGTACGCCGCATCCTGCTTGTCGAACGCGTCGGTCGACGGCATCGACACCACGCGCACCTTGCGGCCCGCCGCGGTCAGCTTGTCCGCCGCTTCCACCGTGATGCCCACTTCGGAGCCGGTGGCAATCAGGATGACGTCCGGCGTGCCCGCGCAGTCTTTCAGCACGTAGCCGCCGCGGTACACGTTCGCCAGCTGCTCTGCGGTGCGCGGCTGCTGGGTCAGGTTCTGACGCGAGAACACCAGGGTGGTCGGGCCGTCGTTGCGCTCGATGCCGTACTGCCACGCCACCGCCGACTCCACCTGGTCGCACGGGCGCCAGGTGCTCATGTTCGGGGTCACGCGCAGGCTCGCCAGCTGCTCCACCGGCTGGTGGGTCGGGCCGTCTTCGCCCAGACCGATGGAGTCGTGGGTGTAGACGAACACGTTGCGCAGCTTCATCAGCGCCGCCATGCGCACCGCGTTGCGGGCGTATTCCACGAACATCAGGAAGGTCGCCGAGTACGGCAGGAAGCCGCCGTGCAGCGCGATGCCGTTGGTGATGGCGGTCATGCCGAACTCGCGCACGCCGTAATGAATGTAGTTGCCCGCCGGGTCAACGTTCAGCGCTTTCGAGCCGGACCACATGGTCAGGTTGCTCGGCGCCAGGTCGGCGGAGCCGCCCAGGAACTCCGGCAGCACCTTGCCGAACGCTTCCAGCGCGTTCTGCGACGCCTTGCGGCTGGCGATGTTGGCCGGGTTGGCCTGCAGTTTTTCCACGAACGCCTTGGCGTCGGCTTTCCAGTTGGCCGGCAGCTCGCCGTTCATGCGGCGCTTGAACTCGGCAGCCTGCTCCGGGAAGGCCTTGGCGTAGGCGGCGAACTTGTCGTTCCAGGCCGCTTCTTTGGCCTGACCGGCTTCTTTGGCGTCCCACTGGGCGTAGATGTCCTGCGGGATTTCAAAGGCGGCGTATTTCCAGCCCAGCGCTTCGCGGGTGGCGGCCACTTCGGCGGCGCCCAGCGCGGCGCCGTGCACGTCATGGGTGCCGGCCTTGTTCGGCGAACCGAAGCCGATAACGGTCTTGCACATCAGCAGCGACGGCTTGTCGGTCACCTTGCGGGCTTCTTCAATCGCGGCCTTGATGGCGTCCGGGTTGTGGCCGTCGACGTTGCGCACCACGTGCCAGCCGTAGGCTTCGAAACGCAGGGCGGTGTCGTCGGTGAACCAGCCGTCGACGTGGCCGTCGATGGAGATGCCGTTGTCATCGTAGAAAGCGGTCAGCTTACCGAGCTTGAGGGTACCGGCCAGAGAGCAGACTTCGTGCGAGATGCCTTCCATCATGCAGCCGTCGCCCATGAAGGCGTAGGTGTGGTGGTCAACGATGTCGTGGCCCGGGCGGTTGAACTGCGCCGCCAGGGTGCGTTCGGCGATGGCGAAGCCGACGGCGTTGGCGATGCCCTGGCCCAGCGGGCCGGTGGTGGTTTCAACGCCTGGGGTGTAGCCGTACTCCGGGTGCCCTGGGGTTTTGGAGTGCAGCTGACGGAAGTTTTCCAGCTCGCGCATCGGCAGGTCGTAGCCGGTGAGGTGCAGGAGGCTGTAAATCAACATGGAGCCGTGGCCGTTGGAGAGCACGAAACGGTCGCGGTCAGCCCAGTGCGGGTTAGTCGGGTTGTGGTTGAGGTAGTCACGCCACAGGACTTCGGCGATGTCCGCCATGCCCATAGGGGCACCCGGGTGGCCGGAATTTGCTTTTTGTACGGCGTCCATGCTGAGTGCGCGGATGGCGTTGGCAAGCTCTTTACGAGAGGACATGTTTTACTCCAGGTCGGATAAAAAAAGCAGTCAAGTTCCCTATTTTCTCAGACTCCACATCACAACGGCAATCCCTAATGCCAAATGAGAGCGAGTTCACCACTTATTAGCACGATTGGACGCTTTTTCGGAATAACACTATTCTCGCCCCGTCTGACGTACACTAGGCTCTTGCGACAAGATTTCCTCCAAGCAAAATGATTCTTTTACCTTGTTACCTTCACAGGAAGATGGCGTTATGAAGATCCGTACCTCTTTGATTGCGTTGGGCATTGCCACCTTGGCAACCGGCTGTCAAAACCTGAATACCGAAACCTTGATGCAGTCCGGCGCCCAGGCATTCCAGGCGGCGACCCTGAGCAACAACGACGTTAAGGCCCTGAGTGATAAATCCTGCGCCGAGATGGACAGCAAGGCACAAATCGCGCCGGCCGACAGCACCTACGCCAAGCGTCTCAACAAAATCGCCGCGGCGCTGGGCGACAACATCAACGGCACCCCGGCCAACTACAAGGTCTACGTGACCAAAGACGTCAACGCCTGGGCAATGGCCAACGGCTGCATCCGCGTCTACAGCGGCCTGATGGACATGATGAACGACAACGAAGTGGAAGGCGTGCTGGGCCATGAAATGGGCCACGTGGCGCTGGGCCACACCCGCAAGGCGATGCAGGTGGCTTACGGCACCGTGGCGCTGCGCACCGCGGCGTCCTCCGCCGGCGGCGTCATCGGCTCGCTGTCGCAGTCGCAGCTGGCAGACATCGGCGAGAAGCTGGTCAGCGCCCAGTTCTCGCAGAAGCAGGAAAGCGAAGCGGATGATTACTCGTTCGATCTGCTGAAAAAACGCGGCATCGATCCGAACGGCCTGGCCACCAGCTTCGAGAAGCTGGCCCAGATGGAAGCCGGCCGCCAGAGCAGCCTGTTCGACGACCACCCTTCTTCCCAAGCGCGTGCGCAGCACATCCGCGATCGCATCGCGGCAGAGAAATAATCACGAAAACGCCCGGCATCGCCGGGCGTTTTTTATCGTATTAATACAGCGTTTTCTGCGGCGGCCCGGCGAAAGTCAGCGGCCCGACCTGTTTCATGTCCACCTCGACCACCGACGGCCCCGGGTAGTTGATCGCTTCGGCCAGCACGCCGTTGAACTGTGCCGCTGCGTCCACCTTCCAGGCTTTCAGCCCCATCGCTTCGGCAATCTGGGTGAACGCCGGCGTATGCAGCTCGTTGTAATACTGGCGCCCGGCGAAGTACTTGTCCTGAATGCCGCGCATCACGCCATAACCGCCGTCGTTCATGATCAGCAGGGTGATATTCACCTGTTCCTGCGCCATGGTCGCCAACTCGCCCAGGCCCAGCGCCAGACCACCATCGCCCACCAGCCCCACCACCTTGCGCTGCGGGTTGGCAATCGCGGTGCCGATGGCCATCGGCAGCCCCATACCGATGGCACCCGCCAGCGAGTGAATGTTGCACAGCGGCGAGATCGCCCGGAACAACCGGCTGCCCCAGACGCTGCCGGAAACAGTGATATCGCGTACCAACAGCCCGTCCTGCGGCAGCGCGGCGTCGATGGCGTCGTTGAGTTTGGCGTATTCACCGGACTGCTGGCGCAGCGCGCTCTCCGCCTGCTGCACCGCCCCCGCGATCTCGGCATCCCACTCGGCGTTGACCTTCTCGCCGGGGGCCAGCCGCGCCGCCAGCGCCGCCAGCAGCGCCGCACAGTCGCCGTTGATCTGTTCATCGGCCAGATAGTTGCGGTTGGCCGCCGCCGGATCGATGTCAATCTGCACCAGCGGGCGCGGCAGCGGCAGCGTCCAGGTACGGGTTTCATTGCTGCGCAGGCGCGAACCGGCCACCAGCGTCAGATCGCACTGCGTCAGGATCGCTTCGATGCTCGGTGAGTTATGGAACGCCCGCAGGCTGCGCGGATGGCTGTCCGGCAGAATGCCGCGCCCGTGGGTGCTGGAGATCACCGCCACGCCGGCGTCCGCCAGCTTGCGCACCGCGTCGCCGCAGGCCAAGGCGCCGCCGCCCAACCACAGCAGCGGACGCTTGGCCTGTTTCAGCCGCTGATGCAGCCGTTCCACCGCCGCAGCGTCCGCCTTCGGCAGCGGCGCCGGCGCCAACGGCTCGGTCAGCACCGAACGGGGAACCAGGCTGCTTTGAATATCGATCGGGATCTCGACCGCCACCGGGCCGCAGGGCACGGTTTGCGCATCCAGGATCGCCCGTTCGATCACCGCCACCGCCTGCTCCGGCGAATTGACCCGGTAAGCGCGCTTGGAGCAGGCGCGCAGGAAGCCGAGCTGATCGCGGGTTTCATGAATAAAACCGGCGTCGGCGTCCAGATAGGCTTTTTCCACCTGGCCGGTGATATGCAGCAGCGGCGTGTTGGCATTGAGCGCCTCAATCATCGCCCCCACCGCGTTGCCGGCGCCGGCGCCGGTGCTGGTCAACGCTACGCCCAGGCCGGAGAAACGCCCGTGCGCGTCGGCCATGGTGACCGCCCCCGCTTCGCCGCGCGCCGGCACGAAGCGAATTTTATCGCGCTGCCCCACCGCATCGGCGATCGGCAGATTATGAATCGAAATGATGCCGTACATCGCCGACACCGCATACTGTTCCAGAGTCCGGGCTATCGCCTCGCCAACCGTGATTTTATCGCTCATCATCTGCCTTCTTAGGGTATTCGTTATTAGGGTTATGCGTAGAGGTGTCGGCCTAGTCGCTCCAGCGGTTCACCTGATGGCTCAGCGCCAGATACACGCTTTTCTGCTGCATGTAGGCCTTGATGCCGTTCAGGCCCTTTTCGCGGCCCAGCCCGCTTTCCTTGAAACCGCCGAACGGCGTGGAAATCGAGAACGTTTTGTAGGTATTGACCCAGACGGTGCCGGTTTCCAGCCGCTCCGCCAGCGCCATCGCGCGAGGGAAGTCGCGGCTCCAGATGCCGGCCGCCAGGCCGTACACCGAGTCATTAGCCTGTTCGATCAGCTGTTGCTCATCGTCAAACGGCAGCGCCACCAGCACCGGGCCGAAGATCTCTTCCTGGCAGACGCGGGCGTCGTTGTTCAAGCCTTCAATAATGGTCGGCAGGTAATAGCTACCGCTCGCCAGCTGCGGATCGGCCGGCGCTTCGCCGCCGATGATCACCCGGCCGCCCTCCTGCCGCGCCAGCGCCACGTAGTCCGCCACGCTTTGCCGATGTTTGGCGCTGATCAGCGGGCCGAGATGCACGCCCGGCACCAGCGGGTTGCCGATGCGCAGCCCCGCCGTCAGTTCGGTCAAACGCGCCAGCAGCGGCTGATACAGCGAACGATGCACGAACAGCCGCGAACCGGCGATGCACGCCTGGCCGGCGGAGCTGAAAATGCCGTAGCAGATGCCGCGCGCCGCCTGCTCCAGATCGGCGTCCTCCAGCACGATGGTCGGCGATTTGCCGCCCAATTCCAGCGAAGTGGGGATCAGCTTGTCGGCGGCGATGTGCGCCAAATGGCGCCCGGTGCTGGTCCCGCCGGTAAAGGAGATCTTTTTCACCAGCGGATGGCGCGCCAACGCCTCGCCGATCACCGAACCTTTGCCCGGCAACACGCTGAGCAGCCCAGCCGGCAGGCCCGCCTGTTCGAACAGCTCGGCCAGCTTCAGCGCCATTAGCGGCGTGGCTTCGGCCGGTTTGAGCACCACCGCGTTGCCCGCCGCCAGCGCCGGCGCCACCTTCTGCATTTCGCTGGCGATCGGCGAGTTCCACGGCGTAATGGCGGCGATCACCCCCATCGGTTGATACTGGCTTATCGTCATCACCTCGGCGCTGCGCGGGGTCGGCAGCTCGCCTTCCAACACCTCGCAGGCGGCCGCGAAGTAGCGCGCGGTCGCCGCCGCGCTGGCCACCAGCCCGCGGGTTTCCGCCAGCGGCTTGCCGTTGTCGCGGGTCTGCAGCTCGGCCAACTGTTCCTGCTGCGCCAGAATCAGGTTGCTGACGCGGTAGAGGATCGAGGCGCGTTGGTGCGGCACCAGCCCACGCCATTCCGGCGCGCGCCAGGCGCGTTCCGCTGCTTCCACCGCCTCGTTCACGTCCTCGACGTTCGCGGCACGCAGCCGCGCGTTGACGCTGCCGTCGGCCGGGAATACCGAAGCCATCTCTTCGCCACGCCCTTCACGCCAGCGCCCGGCGACAAAAATATTCAATCGTTCCATGCTCCGCTCCTGCCGTTCAGGCAATAAAACCGCCGTCCACCAGACGGCGACAGGCTTGTACCGCGCTCAGCGCCGCCAGGGTTGATGTTTTGGGATTGCTCGCCAGCGGGGTGCCGCTCAGCTCGATGTGAAATTCGCCAAAGTCGCCGCACACCTGCAGACGATGGGTATTGCGCCGGGTGGCGGGATCGACCTGCAGGCGTACCCGGGTGGCGTCCATCCCCAGGCCGTTGAGCGCAATGGTGGCCGCCACGTTGGCATTGGCCGGGAACAAACGCGCCGCTTCGCGCGCCGACCCTTCAAAAAATACCTGCGCTTCGCTCACCGCATTGAGGTCGATCAGCTGCTCCGCCGGGCTGCCGCGCCAGCTGGCCGGGCTTTTGCTGGCCTGATAGGTCACGCTCTCCAGCCCGCCTTCGCGCGCCGACGCCAGCCCATCCATCCCCGCCACCGCACCGGACAACACGATCAACTGCCCGTGATGGCGGCGGCAAACCTGCTGCAGCCGCTGTTGCAATGCGGCGTCCGCCAGCGCGCCGGTCGAGATCAGCGCCAGCGGCCAACCGCGCTGCAGAACCGCTTCGCCGAACTCCGCCACCGCCTGCTGGCTGGCGCACTCCAGCACCAGATCCGGCCGCTGCAAACACTGCTCGGGATGGGTCAACGCCTGCACCCGCCCGCCAAAGGCCTCGGCGATCGCCGCATGATGAGCCGCGCGCGCCAGGATCCAACCGACCTCCACGCCTTCCGGCAAACGGGCGATCACTTCCTTCGCCATCGCGCCGTAGCCAATCATCATGATCTTCTTCATCTTTATCGGCCCCTGCTACACATGGCGGTTAAAGCCGCCGGATACGTCCAGCGCCGCGCCGGTGGTAAAGGAAGCCAGCGGCGAAGCGAGGAACAGCAGCGCCTGCGCCGGCTCCTGCGGCTTGCCGAGGCGCTTCATCGGGATGCCGCGGCGTTCGGCGATCGCCGCCGTCCACTGCTCCCAGCTTTGATCTTTATCGCTGCGCTCGTCGAAACGGCGGCGCCATTGGCCCGACTCCACCATCCCCAGCAAGATCGAGTTAACGCGAATGCCTTTGCCCACCAGCTCTTTCGACAGCGTCAGCGTCATGTTGAGCAGCGCGGCGCGCGCCGCCGAGGTGGCGATCATGTGTTCTTCCGGCTGCAGCGCCAGCAGCGAGTTCACGCAGGTGATCGACGCGATCGTCGACCGTTCCAGCGCCGGTAAGAACGCCTGCACCGGGTTGATCACGCCGAACAGCTTCAGCTCGGCCTCATGCAGCCAGGCTTCGCGCGGCGTTTGGTCAAAATGGGCGACGAAGCCCTGACCGGCGTTGTTGATCAGCAGATCCACGCCGCCGAAATGCGCCGTCACCTGGTCAGCGAACTGCGCCACCTGCTGCGCGTCCAGTACGTCGCAGCGCAGCGCCAGGATCTCCGCCTGCGGAAACTCCGCACGCAGGCTGGCTGCTGCGCCGGCCAGTTTGTCCGGATCGCGGCCGCAGAACGCCACCTTCGCCCCTTCGGCCAGCAGCAGTTTCAGGGTTTCGAAACCGATGCCCGACGAGCCGCCGGTTACCACCGCCACCCGATTCTCAAGCTGAAAATTCATCGTTGGATTGCTCCCGTAAAGTCCCGCAGATAGCGGTTGAAACACGCCGGCGCGTCGAGGTAGCTGGCATGGCCGGCGGCGGCGATCAAACGCAGCGTCGCGTCCTGCTCACGCGCCAGCTCGGCCGCCTTCTCCGGCGGCGTAATGCGATCCTGTTCACCGCACCAGACTTCCAGAGGGCCGCGATAGCGCGCCAGATAGCGGCCGATATCGTCGTTGGCCAGCATCCAGGCGGCGCTCAGAAAACCGTCGGGATCGAGCTGCTGCATGCCGTTGCGCACCCAGGCGATATCCTGCGGATCCGCCCCTTCACGCAGCAAGGCCGCCGCCCGCTGCTCGCCATAGCCCACCGGCCCCAGCGTCTCTATCATCTGTTGGCGCTGGCCGTACACCTGCCGACGTTTTTCCTCCGGCGCCGTGGCATAGCCCTGCGCCGGATCCGCCAACACCAATCCACATAACCCGTCCGGATAGCCGGCGGCATAGGCGCTGCCGATCAGCGCCCCCAGCGAATGGCCGACGATCAGCGGCTGCGCCAGCTGCAGCTCATCAATCAGCGCCGCCAACGCCGCCGCATAACCGGCGGCATCGGCCTGAGGATCCGCCAACGGCAGGCTACCGCCGTAGCCCGGCGCATCCCACGCCAACAGACGGTGGCCGTCCGTCAGGCCGCTATCGTTGAGCTGCTTGATCCACGAGGCCGATCCGGAGCTGATGCCGTGCAGCAATACCACCGGCCGCCCCTGCCCGGCCTCGCGCCAGCTCAGGGTATACGCCCCGCAGCGCGCCCGTTGGCGTTGCGCCAGGCCGTTCATCAGTTGCGCTTCACTTTGGACAGCGGGTGATCCGCCGGATAGGTCGGGATCTCCGGCTTGGCGGTGCCGAGCATCACGCACATCAGCGCCTCTTCCTCGCCGTGGTTGAACAGGCCGCGATACACCCCCGCCGGCACCGAGATCAGATCGCGCTCTTTCAGCCGGGTTTCGTAATACTCTTCCCCATCCTGAATCATCAGCGTGATGCTGCCTTTCAGCATGAAGAACACTTCTTCCACGTCGTCGTGCAGGTGCAGCGGGCCCTCGCACTTCGACGGCAGCACCATGGTGGAGAAGGTGAAATTGCCCGCCGGAATGGTGTTGGCGTCGCTGGCCACGCCGGTAGCGCCGGTACCGATGTAGCGCATCTGCGCACGGCGGTATTTCGGGTCAAAGTCGGCCTGGAACTTCAGCGCGTTCCAGTCGTATTTACGGCCTTCGAAACGGGCGATGCGCGACTCCACCCAATTTTCCATCGACAGATCCTGCGGCTTGACGCCGGCTTTGTTCTCAACCTGAGACATGTTGTCACTCCTCTGTTGAATCGATTGATTAATCAGTACTTTCTCAGTAACGGCAGCAGAATGAGGCAGCCGACGAAAGCCATCACCACCAGGAACAGCAGGCCGTTATCCATATTGCCGGTGGCGGCGATCAACGCCCCCATCAGCACCGGCGCCAGCGCGCCGGCAAAATTGCCCAACCCGTTGAAGATACCGCCGGCGGTAGCGCTGACCTTGCTGCTGGTCGCCTTCGCCAACAGCGCGAAAATATTCGGCGCGCCGGCGCCCCACATAAAGGTGCTGAAGGCCATGGCGGCGATCACGCTGTAGGTGCCCTGCAGGTGCAGCACCACCGCCAGACCGAGGCCGGCACCGCACAGCGACAGGAAGCAGGCCAGCGCGCGCCGATCCAGCTTGTCCGACAGCCAGGCACCCAACACTTCGCCGAGCAGCATGGCGATGAACGGCAGCGAAGAGAGGTAACCGGCATGCTCCAGATGAATGCCTTTCCCCTTGATCAGGTAGCTCGGCAACCAGCCGTTCATGCCCCACAGGTAGGTCAGGAAGGCGATGTTGAACAGGCAGATCATCCAAAAGTGCGGGCTGCGCAATAGCTCTCGGCGATGCTGTTGGCGTTCCGATACCGCCGGCTTGGTCGCCGCCGCCGGGCGCGCGACGTTCAGGTGGCGCATGCCGAACAGCACCAGCAACATCACCGGCAACGTCAGAAACGCCATAAAGAAGAAGGTGGCCTGCCAGTCGAAGGTATTGAGGATGTACAGGGTGACCGGGAAGCCAAGCGCGGCGCCCAACGGCGTGCCGAGCAGCCACAGCATGGTGGCGCGCGCCTGCAGCTGCGGCGGGAAGGCCTGACGAATAATGGCGTAGGCCATCGGCAGCAGCGGCCCTTCGGCGATACCGAGCAGAATGCGCAGCGTCATCATGGCGTGATAGGAACGCACCATCCCCATCAACACCATCAGCACGCCCCACACCACCATCATGCCAATCAATACCTTGACCGGATTAAGCCGATCGCCGATGCCGCTGAGCAGCATCGAGGAAATGCCGTAGGAGAACAGAAACGCGCTCATCAGCAAGCCCAGCCGCGCCGGGTCAAAACCGATCCCTAACGCCTGCTGGAACTCGCTATCGGAAAACAGCGCCGCGATGCTGATCTTGTCGAAAAACGCCAACAGCACGCAGGCAAACAGCGCGATCGGCACCGACCAGCGCACCCGCTGCTGCGGATTTTCGGCAACGGCTTCCCCCGCCCGTCCAGCGCGGGCGTCAATGTCTTGCGTAGTCATAAAACGCTCCCGAGGTTCGGGCGTTATTTCAACGCCATCAAAGAAAACTCCGCATCCGCCAGCTGCTGCGGATCCAGCACCCGGCCGCTCGCCAACCAACGCTTGCCGAGCTTGATGGTGCGCGCGTCGTTGAACGCCACCATCTGCACCAGCTGCCGATCGGCGTTCAGCGTGAAGAACACCTGCGACTGCGGCGTGCGGCGCACCACATGGTGCACGCCGCCGCTCGGCACACCGAGGATCTGGATATTGGCGTCGTATTGATCCGACCAAAGCCAGGCCACGTCGTCATACGGGGCGGCGAAGGCGTCGAGCATCGCGCAGGCGGTGCTGATGGCCTGATTTTGCGCGTAGGCCCAAGACTGCAGGCATAGGCCGAGCGTCGGGTGGCGCGCCACATCGCCGGCGGCGAAAATCGCCGGATGGCTGGTGCGCCCCTGGCCGTCGACCACGATGCCGGAGTCGATCGCCAGCCCGGCGCTGCGCGCCAGTTCGAGATTCAGCTCAACGCCGATCCCCACCACCACCAGATCGAAGGCCTGCGGATCGCTGACTTCGCTGCCGATCCAGGCGGTGCCGTCGCGATCTTCCAGCGAGATCTCGCCGCAGCCGCACAGCATCGTGACGCCCTGCTGGCGATGCAGTTCGAGCAACGCCTGTGAGACGTCGGCGCCGACGCTGCGCATGCACAGCGCAGGCTGGCGTTCAAACACCGTCACCTCGGCGCCGAGACGGCGCGCGGAAGCGGCGATCTCCAGCCCGATCCAACCGCCGCCGACGATCGCCAGGCGACGGCAGCCCTGCAGGCCCTGCCGCAACCGGGCCGCATCGTCCCAGGAACGCAGCGTCATCACGCGCGGGTGCTGCGCCCAGGCGGCGCTCGGCACACGCGGCCGCCCGCCGGTGGCGATCAGCAACTGCTCGAACTGCAGCCGTTGCCCGTCGCTGAGCGTGACGATTTGCTGTTCTGCATCGATGGACTCGGCGCGCAGCGGGCGACGCCAGTCGATATTCAGCTCCGCCACCGCCTGTTCGCTGAACAGCCGGCTGAGGGGAGCCGCGGCATCCAGCAGCGCCGCTTTCGACAGCGGCGGCCGCTCGTAAAAATCGTAGGGTTCGTCGCTGACAACCGTCAGCCGGCCGCTGTAACCGCGATCGCGCAGCGTCTTGGCCGCCCAGCCGCCGGCCTGGCCGCCGCCGACGATGACGATGCCCGCGTGTTCCGGCCGGTTCATAACGCCTCCGCCTTTTTATGCTGGCGGCGCGTGTCGTGATCGATGCCGCCCTCTACCGCCCATTCGGTGAAGGAGACCAATGAATGCTCCAGCTCGCGCGGCTGCCAGTTTTCCGTCAGATAATCGTCGTTGGTGTAGTACTCGAACGCGCCGCCGGTCGGGCTGTTGACGTACCAGAAATAGGCCGAGGAGATCGGGTGGCGGCCGGGGCCGATAAAGGTGCTCCACTTCTCTTTGTTCATGGCGATGCCGCCGCCGATCACTTCGTGGATATCGCGCACGGTGAACGCCACGTGGTTCAGGCCCCGTGGGCGGTTCGGCAGCTTCAGCAGGAACAGGTTATGGTGGCCGCCGCGCGCCTGGGTGCGCAGGAAGACGGCGCGATCGATATAGCGATCGGAAACCTGGAAATCCAACAGCTCGCGATAGAAACGCTCGGTCGCCGCCAGATCCTCAACGAAGAACACCACGTGGCCAATGTTGATCGGCTGCGCCTGCGAATAGACCGGGCTGGGTTGATCGATGCGGCGCACGTCGCCCCATTGGTTGATCGGCGTGACCGGCACCTCGACCGCCTGCTGGCGGCTGACGACGAAGCGCAGCGTCATGCCGTTGGGATCGAGGCATTCCAGCTCTTCTCCCACCTGACGGAAGCCGGGCATCAGCGCCAAACGCGGCTGCAGGCGCGCCAGATCGGCGGGCGAGGCCACGCCCCAGGTCATGCGGCGCAGGGTAGAACCGCCCTCAAACGCCGCAGGCAGCGCCGCGCTTTGCAACGGGTGCAGGACAACCCGCGCCCCGCTCAGGGTAGTGAATTCGCGCTGCGGTTCGCCCCAATGTTGCGTGGCGGGCTGCAGGCCGAAGTCTTGCATGAATTTTTCGCAGGTTGGCAGATCTTCGACGCCAAATTCCAGTTTTTCGATTCCGATTACGCTCATTGTTCAGCCTCACGTTCTCGCTGCATACGGTTTTCAGGCATGAGTGAACCCCGGCCCCTGTTTGCTACGGGCCTTATCCCTGCCTGAGTAAAAGAGTCGGTCCTGTCGGTTAGCCGACGTTGGCCTGCGGCGGCGCGCCGAGGAAGCCGGAAATTTTCTCCGCCGCGTCGCGCACTTCCATGCGCAGCCGCTCGCGATCCGCTTTCGGTATCTCATCGGACGGCACCATGATGCTGACCACCGCCTCGACCCGCTGCTCGCGGTTGAAGATCGGGTAGACGATCGAGGAGATGCCGTGGCGGAAGAACGATTCACCGATCACATAGCCGCGCGCTTTGTCTTGTTGCACCATCTGCCACAGCGTTTCGCGATCCGCCGGGGTGCCCGGCGCATTGCCCGGCAGCTGCGCGTCCGGATAAAGTTGTTCGAACTCGCTGCGGGTGGCGCTGGTCAACAGCATGCGACCCAGAGAGGTTTGGTGCACCGGCAAACGGGTGCCGACGCTGACCTGATTGATCTGCGAACCGGCGGCGCTGACGCGGGCGATGTAAATAACGTCGCGCCCGTCGCGGATCGCCAGATGACTGCTGCACTGGCTGCGATCGCGCAGCTGCTCGATCACCGGCTGACCAGCCTGCGCCACGTCCAGCGACGCGATGTATTCGAAGCCGAGGCGCAGCACCTTGATGCCGAGCGCAAAGGTGTTGGTGCGCGGATTGCGCTCCAAAAAGCCCAGGTGCTCGAGCGTCTGCACCACCCGGTAAGCGGTGGCCTTCGGCATATCGACCAGGCGATGCAACTCGGCGAAAGTCATTTCCTTATGCTGCTCACCAAACGCCAGCAGCAACTGCAACCCGCGATCCAGTCCCGGGATCAGATACTTACATGCTTGCTCGTCCGCCATCTCTCGCTCCTGCGCTGTGCGCCTGCCCTGCGGGCCTCAGTTGAATACGAAGCCGCCGTTGACCGGCAGCAGTTGGCCGGTGACGAAATCCGCCAGCGACGACAGCAGATAAAGCACCGTACCGTTCACATCGTCCGGATGCTGCGCCCCGGCCAGCGCGCGCCCCTGCTCATACAGCTGATGGCGCTCGGCGGGCACATACTCGGTGGCTTCCACCCGCGTCAGGCCCGGTGCGATGGCGTTGACGCAGATCCCCTGCGGGCCCAGTTCGCGCGCCATCGATCGGGTCATCGCGATCAACGCGCCTTTGCTGGCGACATAGGCCATCAGGCGCGGCGCGCCCCACAGCGCAGTGTCCGACGCCACGTTGACGATCTTGGCGTGCGGATTGCGCGCCAGCAGCGGCACCGCCGCCTGACTCACCAGCCAGGTGCCGCGCACGTTGACCTGCATCACCCGATCCCACAGATCGATATCGTATTCCATCATGGTTTTGCCGCCGACGCCGGTCGCCAGCGCCGCGTTGTTTACCAGGCCGTCGATCCCGCCGCCAGCGGCGATCTTCTCGAACGCCGAGCGGATCGAATCCGGTGACGCCAGATCGATCGTCTGCGTTTCCACCTGAGCGCCCTGCTCGCGCAGCGCGGCACCGCTCGCCGCCAGCTCATCCGCCAGAATGTCGCACATCACCACCTGCGCGCCGGCGGCGGCGATGGCGGCAGCGAAGCTGTAACCCAGGCCGCGCGCCGCCCCGGTGACCACGATGCGTTTACCGTTCAGCAGGCCGTTCACTGCGCCGCCTCCCGCTCGCGCAACGTCGCCAGCTGTTTCTGCGCCTCTTTCTGCATCATCCGGCGCAGGCGAGAAAGACCGACGTCGTGCTGGTACAGGTATTCGCGGCCGCGGGCGTTAGGCGCCATGTTCTCAAGCACGATGCGATCCTGCTCGAGCACGTCCCAATGCAATGATTCCAGGCGGTTGCGGTACATGAAGCGCCACATGTCACGCTGCCAGTCTTTGACCTTACGGATGCGCCAGAAGAAGACCCGGCAGTGATCCTTGTCTTCCGGCACCACCATGCCGATGATCCAGAAGTGGCCACCTGGCCCGAAGCGCTTCTTGTATGGGATCGACAGGCGCATCCAATAGGCGCCGCTGCTGCCGAACTCCACCCAGTCGAAGTTGACGCCGATCTGGCCGTTCTTCTTGAAGATAAACCCGCTGTCGGTCGGTTCCAGCCCCATATCCGCCTTGCGATCCCCTTCCGCCATCGAGTGAGAGGAAGAGTGCAGGTAGGTGCCGTGCATCGGATCCATCACGTTTTCCAGGGCGTATTGGTAGTTGCAGTTCCAGCTGGCGGTGCACAGGAAGTTGCTGTACGAGGCTTCGTCCGCCAGTTCTTGCGGGAAAGTCAGCGCCGCCGGCGTTTCATCCGCCGTCACGCCGAAATAGAGGAACACTGCGCCGTAGGCTTCTTTGGCCGGGTAAGACCGCAGGCATTTTTGCCCCACCAGCGGGCAGCGATCCACTGCCGGCACATCTTTCACCGTACCGTCGCCGCCGACCTCTACCCCGTGGTACCAGCAGGCGATGCGATCGCCGAGGTTCCACCCCATGGAAAGCCGCGCGCCGCGGTGCGGGCAGCGGTCTTCCAGCGCGTGGATCTGGCCTTCGCCGTCGCGCCATACCACGATTTGCTGCTCCAGGCGGGTGATGCCGACCGGGTTGTTGCCCACTTCCCAGCTGGCCAGCACCGGATACCACATGCCGCGCAACCCCTGGTCAAGATAGTCCTGCAAGCTCTGTTCGGAGGATGTTGTGTTTGCTGTCATTGTCTTCTCCCGGAGGTGGCTCAGAAACCGTTAACGTGAAGGAATTCGCGGAACGTCGCCTCATTCCACGGTTGGCCGCTGCGATCGAACAGGCGGCGCTGATTCAGCGCGCTGACGATCTGCTCCAGCTCTTCCGCGCCCTGATCGAAGATCGTTTCCAGCGCCGCCACCAGGGCGGTTTCGAAACCGTCCGGCACACGAGCGCGGTTTTGCCAGATGACATTGCGGAACTGGCCCGGCTGATGGATTTGACCGTTGCCGCCTTCGCGGGCCGGCGTCACCTGTTGGGTGTCCGGTAGCCAGGGATTGAAATCGGTGATGTGCTGCATGATTACTCCTCCGCGATAAAGGTGATCTGGATTTGGTTGTCGACCACCCGGGTGGGATAGGTTTGCAGATCGCGACCGCCCGGCTCGCGCAGGCACTGGCCGGTGCGCACGTCAAACAGCGCTTCGTGCAGCGGGCACTCAACCTTGCCGTCGTCTACAAACCCCTGGCTGAGCAAGGCATAAGCATGCGGGCAAACGTCTTCCAGCGCGTAGTAGTTACCGTCGAGCAGGTACACCCCGATCTCTTTTCCTTCCACTTTGCCGGAGAAAGGAAAATCTTCTTTCACCTGAGACACTTCGCACACATTCTTCCAGCTCATTGCTTTTGTCCTCTATCTGATTGTTTCATATATGAAACTCAGTTTCTTATTTAATACAGCCACTATAGGTCTGGCGAAACTTTCGTCAAGCGGGCGGAACGGCAAATGTTAATGAAAGGTTGTTTAAAAATGACAAATGCGGGAAGGATCACGAAATCATGCACCGATATGAAAAACCTATGTCAGTTGTGCGCTCTCCCGCTAATTTATGGCAAAAAATGCGTTGATTCCGACGACGCATTGCGCGTAAAAGTGTTTTCTCACTGTCTTCCACATCCTATTTGATAACAATAAATTTACATCAATCAGCCTCATCCCCCGCGTTTGCGCGCCATGGCATCCGCGGGTGAGTTTGCTGCTGCCTGAATTCGTCAACCGCTCGCATTGAGGAACGCAACGTGCAACAACGTCAACGCTGGTTTGGGGTGATCGCCCTGCTGTTTCTGATCGTTATCGCCTATGCGGATCGGGTCAATATCGCCGTGATGTTGGTCAATCCCGACTTCCTGCAACACTTCCAACTCGGCGGCGACCGCGCCCACCAGGGCACGCTGATGACGGTGTTTTTGCTCGGCTACGGCCTGTCCGCCATGTTGCTGACGCCGTTTCTGGAAACGCTGATGGGTTACCGCCGCGCACTGATGCTGAGCGTGGTGCTGTGGGCGCTGCTCACCGCCGCCTCGCCGCTGGCGGGATCGCTGATGCTGCTGTGCGTGGTGCGCGCGCTGCTTGGCGTCAGCGAGGGGCCGCTGTTCTCGCTGAAGACCATGTACATCAGCGATCATTTCGCCGCCGACGAGCGCGGCAAGCCCAACGCGATCAGCGCGCTGGGCGTTTCATTGGGGCTGGTGCTCGGCTTTCCGCTGGTGAGTTTTCTGATGGCGCACTTCGGCTGGGCGATGTCGTTTCACCTGCTGGCGCTGCTCAACCTGCTGCTGGGGCTGGCGCTGGTGCGGCTGTTCGTTCATCCCCTCGCCCTGTCTTTATCCTCGCGCCCTGCTGCTCCGCAACCGGTGCTGAGCCGCGTCTGGCACACCTTTACGCTGGCCTGGCGCACGCCGATGCTCGGCTGGATCCTGCTGATCGAGATCGCCACGCTCAGCTATCTGTGGGGCTCCAGCTCCTGGTTGCCGGCGTATCTGACCGATGAAAAGGGGTTCTCCATCAAGCAGATGGGCTGGATGGCCGCGCTGCCTTTCATCGTCAGCATCGCCTCCAAATACCTCGGCGGCGTGTTGCTCGATCGTATCCGCCCTTATCAAGCGCCGCTGATCTTCGTCTGCGGCGGCGCAGCGACCGCGCTGTGTATCTATGGCGTGATGAACAGCCATCAGCTTGGCTGGATCGCCTTCTTCCTGCTGGCGGCCAATGCCTGTTGGGGCGCGCAGGGCGCGGCGATCCCTACCCTGCTGCAACATTATGCGCGGCCGGAGGCGGTCGGCAGCGCCTATGGGCTGATCAACGGCATCGGCAATCTGTTTTCGGCGTTTGTGCCGATGGCGATGGGCATGGTGATGGCCAGCCAGGGTAAGGTGTCTTCAGGCTTTGCGGTGCTGATCGCCTCGCAGCTGCTGACATTGCTGGCGGGCGGCGCACTGTTTGGCCGCATGTTGCTGGCGCGGCAGGTGAAACGGGCATAGACCCGTTTCCCTGTCCCGTGCGGCGGAAAACCGACAGCGTTGAGAGGGTGCTCATGGATCTGGACGCCAACAAGCAGCAGACGGGGGACATCCCCCGTCGCCGGGTTGCCTTACCGTTCGGATTCGTAAGCCAAAATGGCCGCAACCTCCGTGTTGCCCGATCGGATCCGCAGCTCACACAGCGTGCTGCGGGTTATCCATGCCAGTGATATTACCGTGGCACAAATAACCACCAATTTTAACAGGCTCCGTTTGTTCGGCATCATGCCTTCTTCTCCTTGCCTCGCGGCGGGTAAGAGGCTAACTTAACGTTGTCTGGCGTTAGAGTTGGCCTCGGGTTGATGGATATCGACTCGGGGCTTTTCTCTTTGTACCTTTCACGCAGGCTCCAGATACAAAGATCCAGAGCACCCGCGCGCAGTATATTCATCCTCTCCGTTGTCCCGTGTCCTTATTCTCTGACTCAGTTTCATTTCTGCGCAGGATTGCGCAAAGGCGTTGCAACAGGCTGAAAATCGCAGCGCGGATGGCGACAAATGAAATAAAAAAAGCGGCCCCATACGATGGGAGCCGCTTTTTCAGCGAGGCGTGGCCTGGCGTCAGGCGTGTTTCTTCGCCGCCTGCAGGTACAGCATCTCCAAGCCCAGGGTCGCCGCGGCCAGCGCGGTGATCTCGGACTGGTCATAGGCCGGCGCCACTTCTACCACGTCCATGCCGACGATGTTCAGCGACTGCATGCCGCGCACCAGTTTCAGCGCACGATCGGAAGTCAGACCGCCGATCACCGGCGTGCCGGTGCCCGGTGCGAACGCCGGATCCAAGCAGTCGATGTCGAAGGTCAGGTACACCGGCATATCGCCGACGATGCCTTTGATCTGGGTCAGCAGGTCGTCCACGCTGCGATCGTTCACCTGCGCAGCGTCCAGCACGGTAAAGCCGTTGTCATAATCGAACTCGGTGCGAATACCGATCTGCACCGAGTGGTGCGGATCGATCAGGCCTTCGTTCGGGGCATGGTAGAACATGGTGCCGTGGTCGAACTTGCTGCCGTTGGCGTAGGTATCGGTATGGGCGTCGAAGTGCACCAGCGCCAGCTTGCCGAAATGCTTGGCGTGCGCGCGCAGCAGCGGCAGGGTCACGAAGTGGTCGCCGCCGAACGAGAGCATACGCTTACCGGCCTTCAGCAGTTTCTCCGCGTGCGCCTGCAGCTTGTCGCTCATGTCCTGCGCATCGCCGAAATTGAACACGATGTCGCCGCAGTCAACCACGTTCAGCCGATCGCGCAGATCGAAGCTCCACGGCCAACGGTTGCCTTCCCAGGCCAGGTTGGTAGATACCTGACGAATAGCCGCCGGGCCGTGACGGCCACCGGCGCGACCGGAGGTCGCCATGTCAAACGGAATGCCGGTGATGACCCACTCTGCATCGCTGTCGTAAGGCATGAAGTTCAGCGGAAAGCGCAGGAAACCAAAGGCGTTGGACACTAATGAATTATCGGACTGATGGCCTAAGGTGCTCATAGTAAACCCTCGTAGTTCAACAAGTTGCCAGGCGCAGACGCCGGGCCGTTACAAAAAAAAATCCCTCCCGCGTCGTTAGCCCGACGAGAAAGGGATTTATTCGATGTTTGTTTCGGTGCTACCGATACGGCAGATTATGGCCGCATTTTATCCATGCTTCAAGGGGGCCGATATCGCCCCCCTGAAGAGGGCGGTTACTCGTCTTCCAGATACGTGTAGCCGTACAGGCCGGCCTCAAACTCTTCCAGGAACTGCGCCTGCAGCTCGCTGTCCAGATCGGTTTCTTTGACCTGATCGCGGAATTTGGCCAGCAGCGCACTCGGATCGAGCTGCACGTACTCCAACATGTCCGCCACGGTGTCGCCCTCGTCGGACAGTTCGGTCTCGACGCTGCCGTCCGGGAACACATACACGTCAACCGAGGCGGTATCGCCGAACAGGTTGTGCATGTTGCCGAGGATCTCCTGGTACGCACCGACCATGAAGAAGCCCAGCGCCGGCGGGTTCTCCGGATCGTACGGCGGCATCGGCATGGTGGTCGCCACGCCGTCGCCATCGACATAGTGGTCGATGGTGCCGTCGGAGTCGCAGGTGATGTCGAGCAGCACCGCGCGGCCTTCCGGCGGCTTATCCAGCCCTTCCAGCGGCAGCACCGGGAACAGCTGATCGATACCCCAGGCATCCGGCATCGACTGGAACAGCGAGAAGTTGACGTAGAACTTGTCCGCCATGCGTTCTTGCAGTTCGTCAATGATCGGACGGTGCGCGCGGTTGCTCGGATCGAGCTGCTGCTGGATCTTGTTGCAGATGTTCAGATACAGCTGCTCGGCCCAGGCGCGCTTGGTCAGATCCAGCATGCCGTGCGCGTATTGGGTATGCACGTCGTGCAGATCCATCTGGCTGTCGTGCAGCCATTCGCGCAGCGAGCGGCGGTTCTCCGGCTCGTTCATTTCCAGCCAGGTTTCCCACATGCTTTCCAGCGCGCGCGGCGCGTCGGCTTCCGGCGGCAGCGGTTCGCTGAACTCGTTGCGCTCTACGCCGATCACGTTGGAGACCAGCACCGTGTGGTGCGCGGTCACGGCGCGGCCGGACTCGGTGATCACCGTCGGGTGCGGCAGGCCGTGTTCGTTACAGGCGTCGCCGATGCCCCAAATCACGTTGTTGGCGTATTCGTTCAGGCCGTAGTTCACCGAGCAGTCGGACTGCGAGCGGGTGCCTTCGTAGTCGACGCCCAAACCGCCGCCCACGTCGAAGCACTGAATGTTGACGCCCAGCTTGTGCAGTTCAACGTAGAAGCGCGCCGATTCGCGCACGCCGGTGGCGATGTCGCGAATGTTGGCCAGCTGCGAGCCCAGGTGGAAGTGCAGCAGTTGCAGGCTGTCGAGACGGCCCGCTTCGCGCAGGGTCTCTACCAGCTTCAGCACCTGCACCGCCGCCAGGCCGAACTTGGATTTTTCGCCGCCGCTCGACTGCCATTTGCCGGAGCCCTGCGAAGCCAGACGCGCACGCACGCCCAGGCGTGGTATGACGTTCAACCGTTCGGCTTCTTCCAGCACCAGGTTGATCTCGGACATCTTCTCGATCACCAGGTACACCTTGTGCCCCAGTTTTTCCCCGATCAGCGCCAGGCGAATGTATTCACGATCTTTATAGCCGTTACAGACGATCACCGAGCGGGTCATGCCGGCATGCGCCAGCACCGCCATCAGCTCGGCCTTGGAGCCGGCTTCCAGCCCCAGCGGTTCCCCGGAGTTCACCAGCGACTCAATCACGCGGCGATGTTGGTTTACCTTGATCGGATACACCAGGAAATAGCCGCCCTGGTAACCGAAGGACTCACGCGCGCGTTTGAACGCGGCGTTGATCGAACGCAAGCGATGCTGGAGGATCTGCGGGAAGCAGAACAGCGCAGGCAAACGCTGCCCGTCTTGCTGGCGCGTTTTCACCAGTTCTGCCAGATCGACGCGCGCCTGCGGGACATCCGGGTCCGGGCACACGCTGATATGGCCCAGCTCGTTGACGTCATAGTAATTGTTGCCCCAGTAGGCGACGTTATAAGTGCGCAGCATCTTGCTGGCATTACGATCATTCATGGCAACCTCCTGCATGGAGCGCAAAGATAAAGACTCGCCCGCAACCGGCGGGCGGTGAATCAACAGATCATCAGACATGGTTCGCCTCACATTCCGCACTGACGAAACCGTCAGCCACTATCGCAGCTACAACCCGCGAGAACAACCCAACAAGCCGCGCTGACGGCAGCGAAGAGAACTGCCGTTCGCGGTCAGCGATCGGTTTATCACTCATATAATTGTAAGACACCCTGTTCAAACCTCGTGAATCGGGCCAAGAAACATCCCACAGGAAGGCTGCAGGCTACCCTTGTTCAGTTCTTCAGACGACCGTTAGCCGGCCCGAGAATCCTGAGTAGCGGCCAAGTGTTTATCGCACCTGGTAAGTGACAGAGAGACAAGACGGGAAATAGCAGAAGAATGTGCGCCAGAACGGCACTGCTGTTGGGAGCCAACAACCGGTAGACAACGGATCATTAATCCAACCACCTCCACGCGCGCCGTTCGGAGTGAACGACCCAGCCTCTAAAATAGTGTAAGAACGTGACCGTTCGATGAAGCGGCGGCGCTCACGGCGAACGCCTGCGACGGATAATAGCGCAACGCCGGCGAATGCAAAGCGGAAGTTTATCGCACCTTCCCCACCGCCAATCGCCGTACTGTGCAGCAAATGAACCGCGCGCGCAGTTTATACCGGTAAGCAGGTGAAAAAGCAAAATGAAAATTCGCCGAAAACTGTTTCAAGCGATGAAAATGGCGCCAACCCGTTTGCGCAAAAGAGCGAAAGCGCAAAAAATTACTGGCAATCTGGCTAAACCCTGACCTAAAATAGACGTCCAGATGTTAATCCATCTATACTGGTTAACTGATAAACTGCTTAACGGCTTTGCCTGAGGGGCGTTGCAGGATGCATCTCGCGCCATCAGCGGAAGACCCTTCGCTTTGATGCCGGATCTCCAGCGCTGTGCAGTAATTTCTAACCCGTCTTATGCAAGGTAAAGAACACAATGGCTAAACACCTCTTCACGTCCGAATCCGTCTCCGAAGGACATCCCGATAAAATCGCCGATCAGATCTCCGATGCCGTCCTCGACGCCATCCTGGAACAGGATCCGAAAGCGCGCGTCGCCTGCGAAACCTACGTTAAAACCGGCATGGTGCTGGTCGGCGGTGAAATCACCACCAGCGCCTGGGTCGATATCGAAGAGATCACCCGCAAAACCGTACGCGAAATCGGCTACGTTCATTCGGACATGGGCTTTGACGCCAACTCCTGCGCAGTATTGAGCGCCATCGGCAAACAATCCCCGGATATCAATCAGGGCGTTGACCGTACCGATCCTCTCGAGCAGGGCGCCGGCGATCAGGGCTTGATGTTTGGCTACGCCACCAACGAAACCGACGTGCTGATGCCGGCTCCGGTGACCTACGCGCACCGTCTGGTGCAGCGCCAGTCCGAAGTGCGCAAAAACGGCACCCTGCCGTGGCTGCGTCCGGACGCGAAGAGCCAGGTGACCTTCCAATACGACGACGGCAAAATCGTCGGTATCGACGCCGTGGTGCTGTCCACTCAGCATTCCGAAGACATCACGCTGAAAGATCTGCAAGAAGCGGTGATGGAAGAGATCATTAAACCGGTCCTGCCGGCGGAATGGCTGACGGCGGGCACAAAATACCACATCAACCCGACCGGCCGTTTCGTTATCGGCGGCCCGATGGGCGACTGCGGTCTGACCGGCCGTAAGATCATCGTCGACACCTACGGCGGCATGGCGCGCCACGGCGGCGGCGCCTTCTCCGGTAAGGATCCGTCCAAGGTTGACCGTTCCGCGGCTTACGCGGCGCGCTACGTGGCGAAAAACATCGTCGCCGCCGGCCTGGCCGATCGCTGCGAGATCCAGGTGTCTTACGCTATCGGCGTAGCGGAACCGACCTCCATCATGGTGGAAACCTTCGGTACCGAGAAAGTGCCAACCGAACAGCTGACGCTGCTGGTGCGCGAATTCTTCGATCTGCGCCCATACGGCCTGATCCAGATGATGGATCTGCTGCAGCCGATCTACCGCGAAACTGCTGCCTACGGCCACTTCGGCCGCGAGCACTTCCCATGGGAAGCGACTGACAAAGCCGCGCTGCTGCGCGATGCCGCCGGCCTGAAATAAGCCCCGACATCAACATGAAAACGGCGAGCCTGGGCTCGCCGTTTTTTTTAAGCGGATGGGTGCTCCCGGATCAACGCAGCGACTTGCCGGCAAGCGGAGGCAAAGCCCCCGCTGCCGGGTTGCCTTACCGTTCGGATTCGTAAGCCAAAATGGCCGCAACCTCCGTGTTGCCCGATCGGATCCGCAGCTCACACAGCGTGCTGCGGGTTATCCATGCCAGTGATATTACCGTGGCACAAATAACCACCAATTTTAACAGGCTCCGTTTGTTCGGCATCATGCCTTCTTCTCCTTGCCTCGCGGCGGGTAAGAGGCTAACTTAACGTTGTCACGCGTTAGAGTAGGCCTCGGGTTGATGGATATCGACTCGGGGCTTTTCTCTTTATCTCTTTCGCACGGGCTCCAGAGACAAAGATCCAGAGCACCCGCCCGCAGTATATTCATCTCACCACCACGCCACGTGTTCCTTTTCGCACGCAATATCGTTTTTGCGCAACCGCTCGCAGTGCCTTGCAACACCCTGAAAAATAAAAAAAGGCTCAGCGACGCTGAGCCTTTGAGGGCAGAAAAAGCACGGCGAGACACCGATTACGACGTCTGCTTACGCAACAGATAAACGAAGTACGGCGCACCGATAAAGGTCGCCAACAACCCGGCGGGGATCTGGTACGGGAACAGCAGCATCCGCCCGCACCAGTCGGCAAACACCATCAGCAAGCCGCCCAGCAGCGCGGCGATCACCATCTGCGGCAGCGCACGGCGGAAGCCCAGCATGCGCGCCATATGCGGTGCCATCAGCCCGACAAAGCTCAACGGCCCTACGGTCAGGGTCGCCATGGCGGTCAGCACGGCGGCCAATAAAAGAATGGTCAACCGCGCCGGCGTCAGCGCAATGCCCACCGAACGGGCGGTGGCGCCGCCGAGCGGCAGGATGGTCAACCAACGGCGGCACAACGGCGCCAATACCATCAGGCCGGCGGCCACCGCCTGCGCCGGCTCCACCGAATAGGTCGAGCCGGAGAGCCAGGTCAGCAAGCCCCCCATACGCGGATCGCCGCTGGCCAACAGCAGGAAGATGACGGTGGTAAAGGCGGTGCTGAGCGCGATACCGGCGAGCAGCATACGTTCCGTCGAGAAACCGCCGCGGCCTGCGGCGATCATGATGATAAGCAGCGTCGCGGCCGCCCCCAGGCTGCCGGCGGGCAGCAGCCAAACGAAGGCGTCGCCCGGCACCATAAACAGCATCATCACGACACCAAAAGCGGCGCCGGAACTGATGCCCAACACTTCCGGGCTGGCCATCGGGTTGCCGGTCAATTTCTGGATCAGCGTGCCGGCGACCGCCAGCATCATGCCCGCCGCCAGCGCCGACAGCACCCGCGGCCAGCGCCACGGCAGCAAGGAGTCCAGTTCCGCGCCCAGGCTCCAGTGCCAGCCGCCGGCATTTTTGCCCAGCATCAGCGCCAGCGTCAGGCCGATCAGCAGTACGAGGCCACCCACCAGGATCCAGGCAGGCAGATTCCCGCGTTCAGCAGGCACCTTGTCGCCGAGGTTCATCGGCGGCGGCGTGGCGGCGCTGCGCAAACGCGGCAGCAGCCACAGCAGCAGCGGTGCGCCGAACAGCGCGGTGGCCGCGCCGGTCGGGATCTCACGCCACACCTGTGTCACCCCGAGCATCACCTGATCGGTCAACCACAGCAACAGCGCCCCCAGCAACGGCGCCAGCATCATGCGGTGCGCCAGGCGGCGCGCGCCCAACATCTTCGCCATCAGCGGTGCAAACAGGCCGATAAAGCCGATAACGCCCACCGCACTCACCAACATGGCGCTGAAGATAATGGCCAGCCCCAGGGTGCAGAAGCGCGCCATCGACAGCCCCAGCCCCAGGTTGCGCGCCACGCCGTCGTCCAGCCCCAGCAGCGTCAGCGGGCGCAGCAACAGCGCCGCCAGCGCGCCGGCCACCAGCAAACGCGGCAGAATGAACTGCACGGCGCTCCAGTCCTGTTGGTTCAACGCACCGGTTCCCCACAGGAACATGCCCTGCAGTTGATCGTAATGAAACAGCGCCAACAGGCTGTTGACCGCGCCACAGTACAGCCCCAGTACCAGCCCGGCCAGAATCAGCGTGACCGGCGACATCCGCTTGCCCCAGGCGACGCCGAACACCAGCCCGCCCACCACAATCGCGCCCACCATAGCGGCCAGCTGGCGAGTGAATTCGCCCCCCGGCAGTACCCACAGCGTAGCGATGGTCAGGCCGAGCTGCGCGCCGGCGGCAACGCCGAGCGTCGACGGTTCCGCCAACGGATTTCGCAACACCTGCTGGAACAGCACGCCGACCAACCCCAGGCCGGCGCCGGCCAACAGCGACACCGTCAACCGCGGCAGCAGGCTGTAATGGAACAGCATTTGCCGCACGTCGTCGATGTCCGGCGCGCTGAGCGCCCGCACCCATTGCGCCGGCGGCAGCTGCTGCGCCAGGTTGTATATCGTCAGGCCGCCTGCCGCCGCCAGCAATAGCAGGATCAGCGTCAGCGGTAATCTCCGGATGCCCGCATTCATGCCGCACTCTCCTGGGCCTGCGCCAACAGGCGGCAAAACCGCATCGTCGACAGCGTGGCGCCGTAGAACCACACCGCCGGCACCTGCCGCAGCTGGTTTTGCCGCACAAAGGGCAACGACTGCCACAGCGGCGTCGCGCTGACCTTGTCCATCATCGCCTGATTGCCGTGATCGAGATAGATGACCCGGGCATTACGCACCGTAGCCAACCGTTCAATCCCCACCACCGCAGTGCCCCAAAAGTCGGTTTGCTCCTGCCAGGCATTGCGGATGCCCAGTTGGTCCATCGCTTCCTGGAACAGGCTTTTCTGGCCGATGATCAACGCATGGCGCGTGTCGATCAGCGAAAACAACAGCAGCGGTTGCCGGGTATAGCTTTGCAGGCGCTGACGCGCGTCCTGCATAAAGCCGTCGAACTGCGCCAGGTGGTTTACCGCCCGGCTTTCTATGCCCAACCGCTGGCCCAGCGCCAGCAGCGACTGGCGGGCGACGGTCAGCGGTTTGCCGCTGCCGTCGTTGAAGCCGAAGCTCATGGTTGGCGCGATGGGTTGGATTTTTCGCGGCGTCGGGCCATAGCCTTGCGACAGCAACACCAGCGAAGGCTGGAGCTGCTGCAGCAGTTCGAGGTTAGGTTCGGTGCGCTGACCGACGTCGACCACCGTCGCCGGCAGCTTCGGCTCCGCCACCCACAGGTTGTAGTTATGCACATCGGCCACCGCCAGCGGCGTCACGCCCAATGCCAACAGCAGTTCGATCGGCAGCCATTCCAGCGCCGCAACGCGCGCGATATCCGGCGGCGCATCCGCCGCCCGGCCGGGCAACGAGCCCAACAGCGGTGACAGCGCCAGCGCCATCAACAAACGGCGGCGCAGCGGGTCGTGAGAAGAAGTGAATGCAGAAGACATCAGTAGACAAAACTCACCGGCGCGCCGCCGCTCGGGTGCGGCAACGTGCCCATAGGAATACCGTAAATTTGCTCCAGCACCGGCCCCTGCATCAGTTCCAGCGGGCCGCCCTGAGCGATCATTTCACCGCCGCGCAGCGCCACCAGATGATCGCAGTAGCGCGCCGCCATGTTGATGTCGTGCAGCACGGCGATCACCGTGAGATCGCGTTCGCGGCTCAAGCGCTGGATCAGCGCCAGCACCTCGACCTGGTGCGCGATGTCCAGCGCCGACGTCGGTTCGTCAAGCAGCAGGCAGCGGCTGTCCTGCGCCACCATCATCGCCAGCCAGGCGCGTTGGCGCTCGCCGCCGGACAGGCTGTCCACCAGGCGGTTGGCGAACGGCTTGAGCCCCACCAGTGAAATGGCCTCTTCGACCAATTGGCGATCGTTGGCGCCAAAACGCCCCAGCGCGCCGTGCCACGGATAGCGGCCGACGGCCACCAGCTCGCGCACCGTCATGCCTTCCGCCGCCGGCAACTGCTGCGGCAGGTAGGCCACCTGGCGGGCGAAGGATTTGCTGTCCCACTGCGCCAACGGCTGCCGATTGAGCAGTACCTGGCCACCGCTGGGGGCTTGATGCCGCCCGAGCAGTTTCAACAGAGTGGATTTACCGGAACCGTTATGGCCGATCAGGCCGCAGACTTTGCCCTGGGGAAAACTGAGCGACAGCGGTTGCAACAGCACCCGGCCGGGGACGGCGAAGCTGGCGTTATCCAGCGCGAAGGTCGCGCCGGGACTAAGAAGTTTGTCCTGCATAGATCCTGCTTTGTCCGGGGCGACGCGGCGCCGCCCCGGCTATCCGGTTAGAAACGGAAGGTTGCGGTGGCGACCACCTGGCGTTCTGCGCCCCAGTAGCAGGCGTAGTCGCGGTAGCAGCTCGACACGTAGGTCTTGTCGAACAGGTTGTTGATGTTGACGCCCACGGACGAGCCCGGCAGGCCAAAGCGCGCCAGATCGTATTTAATGGTAGCGTCCACCAGCGTGTAGTCCGGCACCTTGAAGGCGGAATTATCGCTGTTGAAGCTCGAGCTGGAGCCGACGTAACGCACGCCGGAACCCAGCGTCAGGCCGCTCACCGCCGTTTCGTGGAAGGTGTAATCCGCCCACAGCGAAGCCATGTGTTTCGGCACCTCGACGGTCGGTTTGCCCTGATAGGTGTTGTCCTTGGTGTACTTCGCATCGGTATAGGTATAGGAGGCGATCAGGTTGACGTTGGCATTCAACGCCGCCTTGGCTTCCAGCTCCACGCCGCGTGAACGGATTTCGCCGCTCTGCACGCTGAACTGCGCATTGCTCGGGTCCGGCGTCAGGTTGTTGTTCTTGGTCAGCTGATACAGGGCGCCGGTCAGCACGATTGGGCGATCCTTCGGCACGTATTTCACGCCGGCTTCATACTGCTTGCCGATCGACGGCTTGAAGGTGCTACCCCCTTGCGTCGTGCCCAGATTCGGTTCAAACGATTCGCTGTAGCTGAAATACGGCGTCACGCCGTTGTCGAACAAGTAGTTGAGGCCGCCGCGCCAGGTGAACTGGCGATCGGTCTGCTGGCTCGTCGAACTCACATCGCGGTTATAAGCGGAAGTCTTCGCCCAGTCATAGCGCCCGCCCAGCGTCAACAGCCACTGGTTCCACTCCCCTTGCTCCTGCACATACAGGCCGGTTTGTTCCTGACGGTTCAGGTAATGGTAGGGGAAGTTGATATTGACCGCGTCATTCCCGTATTGCGGATTGGTCATGCTCAGACCGTCCGCAGAGCCAAATGCGGCATTGATATCGTTACGCATGCGCATGTAGTCCACGCCGAACAACAGCGTGTGGTCGATATCGCCGGTTTTCACCTTCGCCTGCGCCTGGGTATCCACAGAGAAATTGTTCAGGTGTTCTTTCGACTGGACATAGGCGCGATTAATCGTCGTCGGCGTCGCCGCAGAAACGCCGCTGCCATAGATGCTCTTCATGTCGGTTTCCAGCTGCATATAGCGCAGATTCTGGCGCACCGCCCAGGTATCGTTGAAGGCATGTTCGAAGCTGTAGCCGATCATCCGCTGTTTGCGGGAGGTGTAGTTGCTGGCTTCGCCTTCGTTGAAATCGGTCGGCAGCTTACCGCCGTTCGGCAGCGGAATCAGCGTGCCCTGCTTCGGCAGCCAGCCGTAATAACCGGTATAGGGATCGTTTTGAATGTTGGCCAACAGCGTGAAGTTGGTTTTGTCATCCGGACGCCAGCTAAAGGACGGCGCGATCGCATAGCGCTTCTCTTTGCTCATGTTCTGCTGCGAATCGCTGTCTTTCGCCAGGCCGGTCAGGCGGTAAGAATAGATACCCTGATCGTCCAGCGCGTCGCTGAAATCGAAACCGGTCTGGAACAGGTTATCGGTGCCCATTTTGAACTGGATTTCGCGCAGCGGCTCGGTGGTTGGCCGCTTGCTGACCATCGAGACCAAACCACCCGGGTTGCTTTTGCCGTACAGCACCGAGACCGGGCCGCGCAGCAGCTCGGCGCGCTCGAGGAAATAAGGATCGATGGACGCTTCGCTGTAGTTGTCGCCCAGCAACCGCAACCCATCCAGATACTGGGTGGTGTTGGTGGCCGGGAAGCCGCGGATCGCCACCGCATCATAGGTCGTGGAGCTGCCGCGGCTGGCAAATACGCCCGGCGCATAGGCCAGCGCGCCCTTCACCGTATCCGGCTGACGCATGTCCATCTCTTCACGCGTCACCACGGAAACAGACTGCGGGTTCTTCTCGATCGGCGTATCGGTTTTGGTGCCGGTGGCGCTGCGTTTGGCGACATAGGTGCCGACCGGCCCCCAGGCGCTTTCCTGCTGGGCGGTATTGCTACCGCCTACAACGGTAATCGTGTCTTCCTTGGCGGCCGGCTTGGCGTCGGCGGAAAAAGCCGGCATCGCCAGCGTGCCCAACGCCGCAGCGACGGTGATCGCTAACGCGCTGACGGGGGTGCGGCCCTGCTTGGCCGCGGATGATGAAAGACGCTTGGTCGGCATAGTTGATTTCTCTGATGAATAATTAAATGACGAATGTAAACGATAATAATTATTATAAGCGTCGCATTTTATGCAGAAGCCAAATTAAACTGCAAGCCGAATTCATAAGGCAAATAGGTTAAGGATTAGGCGCTTAGCCATGCGGTTAACAGGGAAATAAAACGAGCGGAAAAATAAAAAAGCCCGTAACCAAGGTTACGGGCTTAATAACAAAGAAAAAATTTTCACCGGGGCCGGTGCCCCGGTAGCGATTACTGGCCGAACATATCCTTGATCCAGCCGGCGACGCCATCGCCATCTTTTTGCTCACCCGCCGCCGGTTGCTGCTGTTGCTGCACCGCCGCCTGGCTGGCCTGGCACAATCCCTGCGGATTGTCGGTCCAGACCGGGATGGTGCGCCAGCTGCCGCCGCCGCAGATAAAGTTGCCGGCAGAGTCGATGCTCATCTGGTTAATGCCTTCCGGCGGCTGCAGCATCAGCGGCAGCGGCGTCTGGTTTTCCAGATAACGGCGATACAGGGTCAACGCGCCGTTGGCGCCGGTCAGCTTGGCCGGGCCGTTGTTGTCGCGCCCGACCCAGGCGATCGCCACTTCCTTGCCGTCGATGCCGGCGAACCAGCTGTCGCGCAGATCGTTGGTGGTACCGGTTTTCGCCGCCAGGTTGTAGTTCGGGAACTTCACCGACAGCGAGCGGGAAGTCCCGCGCGCCACGCCCTGCTGCATCGCGTACAGCGTCAGGTAAGCGGCCTGCGCCGGCACCATGCGTTCCGCCTGCGGGAAACTCTGGTACAGCACCGTGCCGTCTTCGGCGATCACCGAACGCACCGCCGACAGCGGCGCACGGTTACCGCCGCTGGCGATGGTCTGGTACTCCTGCGCGACTTCCATCGGCGTCAGGCCGATCGCCCCCAACAGCATCGATGGCACCGGGTTGATCTCCGCTTTCGGGATACCCAGGCGTTGCAGCGTAGCGCTGATCTGATCCAGCCCGACCGACAGGCCGAGGTTCACCGTCGGCACGTTCAGCGAGTTGGCCAACGCATCCACCAGCATCACCTGACCGCGGAATTTACGGTCATAGTTGTTCGGCTGCCAGACGGCGCCGTTCGGCTGTTTCAGCGACAGCGGCGCATCCGCCAGCCAGGTGTTGAGGCGGTATTTATCCGGTTCGGACAGCGCGGTCAGGTACGTCGGCGGCTTGGCCAGCGAGCCGACCAGGCGGCGCGCCTGCATCGCGCGGTTGAAGCCGGCGAACTGCGGGTTAGCGCCGCCGACCATGGCGCGCACTTCACCGCTGAAGCGATCGACGATCACCATCGCCGCTTCCAGATCCTGCAGGTGACGCGCGGCGCGCAGCGCCGGGATGCCGTCTTCGACCGCTTTTTCCGCCGCGTCTTGCGACACCGGATCCAGCGTGGTGAAGATCTTCACGCCGGACAGGTCATTGACCTTATCGCCCAGCTTGGTCTGCAGTTCCTGACGCACCATCTGCATAAACGCCGGCTGTGGCGTAATGACGCCGCCTTTCGGCTGCACGCCCAGCGGACGCGCGCTCAGCATGTCATACAGCTCGCCGTCGATCACGCCCTGGTTCTGCAGCAGCTTGAGCACCAGGTTGCGGCGCTCCAGCGCCAGTTTCGGGTTACGCCACGGGTTGTACAGCGACGCGCCCTTGACCATGCCGACCAGCAGCGCCTGCTGATCGAGGCTCAGCTCGTCCACCGGACGGCCAAAGTAGTACAGGCTGGCCAGCGGGAAACCGCGGATCTGGTCGCTGCCGCTCTGGCCGAGGTACACCTCGTTCAGATACAGCTCCAGAATGCGGTCCTTGCTGTAACGGTAATCCACCAGCAGCGCCATATAGGCTTCGTTAGCCTTACGCCACAGCGAACGTTCGTTGCTCAGGAACAGGTTCTTCACCAGTTGCTGCGTCAGCGTACTGCCGCCCTGCACCGCACGCCCGGCGGTCAGGTTGGCCAGCACCGCACGGCCGATGGAGTAGGGGCTGATGCCGTCATGCTCATAGAAGTGGCGGTCTTCCGTGGCGATCAACGTATCCACCAGCAGATCCGGGAAACCGGAGCGCGGCACGAACAGACGCTGTTCACCGTTCGGCGACTGCAGCATGGTGATAAGACGCGGATCGAGGCGGAAGAAGCCGAAGCTGCGGCCGCTGTCCAGGTTTTCGATCTTCGCCAGACGGTTGTTCTGGAAGTCGAGACGGGCGCGGATCTGCCCCTCTTTACCATCCGGGAAGTCGAACGGGCGGCGCAGCATCTCGATGCTGTTGGCCTGCACGGTAAACTCGCCCGGGCGCGTCATGCGGCTGACCTGGCGATACTGCATGCCTTCCAGCAGGTTGACCATCTCCTTCTTACTGTACGGCATGCCCGGTTCCAGGTTGACCATGCGGCCGTACACCGCCGCCGGCAGCTGCCAGACTTTGCCGTCGATGCGGCTGCGGATCTGCGAGTCCAGGTAGACGCCATAGATCGCCAACAGGACGGCGATCACCAGGATCAGTTTGATAAACAGGCCGAGCCAGCGGCGTTTTTTACGCGGCGGAGTCGCTTTTACCTTACGCGGCATGCGTTCCTCCTCCTCTTCATACTCATCATCGTCATACTCGTCTTCTTCGTAATCGTCATAATCGTCGTCTGGGCGACGGCGCGGCGGCTTGCGCGACGCGGTGCTTTTTGGTTGTTTTCCTTTGCGCCCGATGGGCTCGCGGTCATCCCCAGCCATGGCTGTTGTTCTCCGAGCTTGCCGACACTGCCGGCCATGATTAGTCGCTTAATCTGTGCCTACGCCGCAGCGCTGACCAGAAGAAACATCTGAATTCCAAACCTTAAATGATCGCGACCTACTGATATTTCTTCGTTCGGCGCGTCGGTACCGCCGTGGCCGGATCGTCCGGCCAAACGTGTTTCGGGTAGCGGCCCTTCATCTCTTTTTGCACCTCGCGATAGGCGCCTTGCCAGAAGGCCGCCAGATCGCCGGTGATTTGCAACGGCCGGTGCGCCGGTGAGAGTAACTCAAGCACCACCGGGATGCGACCCTCCGCCAACATCGGGCTGCGCTGCTCGCCGAACACTTCCTGTAAACGCACCGCCAGCGCCGGCGGTTTGCCGGCCTCATAACGGATCGGTAGGCGGCTGCCGGTCGGCACAGTGTAATGAGTGGGTAGCGCATTATCCAGCCGCTGCTTTTGCTGCCAATCCAGCAGACGGGACAGCGCCTCGGCGATGTTGACCTGCTTCAAACCGCGCAGATCGCGCACGCCGTTCAGCGACGGCAACAGCCACTGCTCCAGCGCCGCCAGCAGGGGTTCTTCGTCCACCGCCGGCCATTCCGCCTCCGGCAACCAGGCTTGCGCGCACTGCAGGCGCACCCGCAATTGCTCGGCGGCGCCCTCCCAGTTGAGCACCGCCAGCCCCTGTGCGCGCACCCAATCGAGCAGCGCCTGCTGCAGCTCTTCATCCGCCGGTTTGGCCAGCGGCTGGGCGCGCAGCGTCAGACGGCCGATCTGCTGGCGCTTCCAGGCGCGCAGCGTGCCCTTCTCGTCATCCCACTCCACCGCCGTGCGCTGCGTGACGATCGCCGGCAGCTGTGCCGCCAGCGCGTCGATATCCACCGGCAACGCCAACAGGATACGCGCATCGGGGCTATTGTGGCCCTGCAACAGGCTGGGGACGATGAGCCAGGGCGCACGCGACAGCGCCTCGTCCTGGTTCATCGCCGCCCCCAGACCGTTGGCCAGCAGGTAGCGGCCGTCCTGGCCTCGGCGCTGGGCGATACGATCGGTAAACGCCTGCGCCAACAGGCGCGGCGCCAGATCGATGTCGATTTGCCCCGCACGTTGCGGCAGGCGTTTGGCCAACTGCGCGGCGCGCTGCCGCCAGTTCGGTTGCGGGCGGCTCAGCCAGTAGCCGATATCCATCTGCCCGCCGCGCGGCGGTTCTTCCAGCAATGCCGCCAGCAACGCCGCCGTCGCCAGGCCGTCGGCACTCAACGCCGCGCCGGCGACCAGCATCGCCGCCAGCCGCGGCTCGCATCCCAGCGCGGCCATCTGGCGCCCCGGGGCGGTAAGTTTGCCACCGTCATCCGTGGCCCCCAGCCGGTGCAGCAACGCCCTGGCCGCCGCCAATGCCGCCGCCGGAGGCGCATCCAGCCAGGTCAGCTGCGCCGGATCATGGCATCCCCACTGCAGCAATTCGAGCCAGAAGCCGGTGAGATCGCTCTGTAAAATGTCCGGTTCGGCGTGTTCCGCCGCGCGCTCCGCCTGTTCTTTGGCGAACAGATGCCAGCAAATGCCCGGCTCCAGGCGCCCGGCGCGTCCGGCGCGCTGCACCATCGACGCCTGACTGATGCGCTGCGTCGCCAGCCGCGTCAAACCGTTGCGCACGTCGTAGCGCACCACGCGCTCCAGGCCGCTGTCCACCACCAGCCGAATGCCCTCGATCGTCAGGCTGGTTTCGGCGATGTTGGTCGCCAGCACCACCTTGCGGCGGCCAGACGCCGCCGGTTGGATCGCCTTTTGCTGCTGCGCCAAAGGCAGCGCGCCATACAGCGGGCAAAGATCGGTATCGCTCGCCACCTCGCCGGTCAATCGCTCCAGCACCCGATTGATCTCCGCCACACCCGGCAGGAACAGCAGCAAAGATCCCGGCTGTTCGGCCAGCAACCGCTTCACCGCCGCCGCTACGCCATCTTCCAGCCGCTGATGGCTGGCCAACGGCTGATACAGACGCTCAACCGGGAAGCTGCGCCCCTCGGACACCACCACCGGCGCTTCCGGCAGCAGCTGCGACAGGCGAGCGTTGTCCAGGGTGGCCGACATGATCAGCAGTTTCAGATCGTCGCGCAGCCCTTGCTGCACGTCGAGCAGCAGCGCCAGCGCCAGATCGGCCTGCAGGCTGCGTTCGTGGAACTCATCGAGGATCACCAGCGACACGCCCTGCAGTTCGGCGTCCTGCTGCAGCATGCGGGTGAGAATGCCTTCCGTCACCACTTCCAGCCGGGTTTGCGGCCCGCTTTTACTTTCGGCGCGCATGCGGTAGCCCACGGTCTGGCCGGGCTCCTCCCCCAGTTGCTGCGCCAGGCGATAGGCGACGTTTTTCGCCGCCAGCCGCCGCGGCTCCAGCATGATAATGCGCCCCGGCAACCCGGCCTTAGCCAGGATCTGCAGCGGCAGCCAGGTGGATTTACCGGCGCCGGTCGGGGCGTGCAACAGCACCTGAGGAGCGGACTGCAACGCAGCCAGCAACTCATCAAGCACCGCGCTGACGGGCAATGAAGACACTGAACTCTCCGTGGTGGTTAACGTTAAACGGCGTACAGTGTAGCATTAGCTTTGTCCCCGTAGCCTTTCAAACTGCGGCGGCGTTAGCTATAGTACGGACCTCGTCCATGCGTCCCGCTTCGCGCGAGACCGTTGCAAGCCGCATCCATGTCTGTCCCGACGGATTTGTCATTATTTACCGAGCCCCCATGTCCAATTCGCGCCGCCTGTTTTTCGCCCTGTCCTTGCCTGATGCCCTGCAACAGCAGGTGATCCGCTGGCGCGCCGAGGCGTTTGCGCCGGAGGCCGGCCGACCGGTGGCGGCGGCTAATTTGCACCTGACGCTGGCGTTTCTCGGCGAGGTCACCGCGCAGAAAGAGCTGGCGCTGCGCAAACTGGCCGGCCGCATCGTGCAACCCGGCTTCAGCATGCGGCTCGACGACCTCGGCCATTGGCCGCGCCCCGGCGTGGTCTGGCTCGGCACCCGCCGCGCGCCGCGCGGGCTGCTGCAGCTGGCCGAGCTGCTGCGTTCGCAGGCCGCCCGCAACGGCTGCCATCAAAGCGCGCTGCCGTTCCATCCGCACATCACGCTGTTGCGCGCCGCCACCCAGCCGGTGGCGATCCCGCCGGCGACGCCGGGCTGGGCGTTCAGCGCCGACGCCTTTTCCTTATATGAGTCGGTGTTCGAAAACGGCCGCACCCGCTATCAACACCTCGAACAGTGGCCGCTGGCCAAGCAGGCATCCGCATGATTTTCTCTCCACCGCTGCGTTCCGCCACGCTGATCAAACGTTACAAACGCTTTCTGGCGGACGTGATCACCCCGGAAGGGGAAACCTTTACGCTGCACTGCGCCAATACCGGCGCCATGACCGGCTGCGCCACGCCCGGCGATACCGTTTGGTACTCCACCTCGGATAACCCCAAGCGCAAATACGCCCACAGCTGGGAGTTGACCCATACCCAACAGGGGCACTGGATCTGCGTCAATACCCTGCGCGCCAACGCGCTGGTGCGCGAGGCAATTGAACACAATTTAATCAATGAATTATCCGGTTACAGTAAAATCAGCGGCGAAGTGAAATACGGCGGTGAAAACAGCCGTATCGATTTGTTATTACAGGCAGAAAATCGGGTTAACTGCTATATTGAAGTTAAGTCAGTCACATTACTGCAACAACAACGTGGTTACTTTCCTGATGCGGTAACGCTCAGAGGGCAAAAGCACCTGCGTGAGTTGCTCAGCGTGGTTGAAAGCGGGCAACGGGCGGTGTTGTTCTTTGCCGTGTTACACAGCGGTATTGAGCAGGTCGCACCGGCACATCATATAGATGAGCGCTATGCGGCGCTGTTGGCACAGGTCCGGCAGTTGGGAGTGGAAGTGGTTTGTTACGGGGCAAAGTTATCACCTGACGGTATTTATCTCTGCGATAAGCTGCCGTTTTTTATCGATTAGCGCAGTCGGGTCCCTATAAATAGACAACCGGCCAGCACGATCGCCAAATACGCCCTCCTTCACACGATTGTCAAGCGGGCGACAGGAATAATTGCCAACCTACCTTCCTTCTGTTATTTATAGCGGCCTGTTTTTCCCCCGCATTGGGGATTCGATAGTGCGTGTGTATGTAGGAGAAGCAACATGCAAGAAGGGCAAAACCGTAAAACCTCGTCCTTGAGCATTCTCGCCATCGCTGGGGTGGAGCCGTACCAAGAGAAGCCGGGCGAAGAGTACATGAACGACGCCCAGTTGTCGCATTTCAAGCGCATTCTTGAAGCGTGGCGCAACCAGCTCAGGGACGAAGTGGACCGTACTGTATCGCATATGCAAGAAGAGGCAGCCAACTTCCCTGATCCGGCCGACCGTGCTACCCAGGAAGAAGAGTTCAGCCTTGAACTGCGTAACCGTGACCGTGAACGCAAACTGATCAAAAAGATCGAGAAAACGCTGAAGAAAGTGGAAGACGATGATTTCGGCTACTGCGAATCTTGCGGCGTGGAGATCGGCATTCGTCGCCTCGAAGCGCGTCCGACCGCCGATCTGTGCATCGACTGCAAGACGCTGGCTGAGATCCGCGAAAAGCAGATGGCCGGCTAATACCGTTGTTACCGCTGCGGCGTGCGCACCTGCGTGCGCCGCACAGAGAAAAGGGAACCTCCCCCCTCTGATATGCAAGAAAGTCATTATGTGGGGCGCTTTGCCCCATCGCCTTCCGGGGATCTGCATTTCGGTTCGCTGATTGCCGCTCTGGGAAGCTACCTTCAGGCTCGCGCCCAACGCGGGCAGTGGCTGGTTCGCATCGAAGATATCGACCCGCCGCGCGAAGTCCCCGGCGCCGCCGCTCGCATCCTGTCCGCGCTGGAACATTATGGTCTCCACTGGGACGGCCAGGTCATCTATCAATCCCAACGTCACGACGCCTATCGCGCCGCGCTGGATCTGTTGCAGCGCCAGGGGCTCAGCTATTACTGCACCTGCACCCGCAGCCGCATCCAGCAGATCGGCGGGTTGTACGACGGCCACTGCCGCGATTTGCAGCTCGGCCCACAGGGTGCCGCCATCCGCTTACGCCAGACCGCGCCCGTTTACGGGTTCCACGATCGCCTGCAGGGAGAATTGCACGCCGATCCGGCGCTGGCGGGGGAAGACTTTATCATTCGCCGCCGCGACGGGCTGTTCGCCTACAACCTGGCGGTGGTGATCGACGACCATTTTCAGGGCGTGACCGAGATTGTACGCGGTGCCGATCTGATCGAGCCGACGGTGCGCCAAATCGCCCTCTACCGCCAGCTGCAGGCGCCGGTGCCCGCCTATGTGCATCTGCCGCTGGCGCTGGGCGCCAACGGCATTAAGCTGTCGAAGCAAAACCATGCGCCGGCGTTGCCCGCCGGCGATCCGCGCCCGGTGCTGATCGCCGCGCTGAAATTTCTGCGCCAACCGCTGCCGGAAAGCTGGCAAGATCTTGACCTGCCATTATTATTGAGCTGGGCGGTCGCACATTGGCGGTTGGAAAACGTGCCGCGTCAGGAGGCTATCCCTCTGGATGAAAACACGCCGGCATTCTCAAAGGAGCCATGGTGAGCTATGATTAGCCGCTATTTTTTGTTAGCTCCATTTTTATCAGTCACTATCGAGGTGTACCATTTTTACCCGAGTAGCCAACTTCTGTCGTAAGGTACTGACCCGCGATGACAAGCTGCCCCGCGACGACGCGGCGGCCGGCGATAAAAACGTAGTCCGCGAAGAGCGTGCCGCGGCGCCAAGCCGCCCTGCGCCGCAGCCGCGCGCCGCCGATAACGGCAGCAACGCCCCTGCCCGCCGTTCAACGCCGCGCAAGCGTCCGCCTTTTCCTATCGCCGAGAGCAACGACTCGATGACCGTGATCCCGCGCGAACAGCACTCGATCTCCCGCAAAGACATCAGCGAAAATGCGCTGAAAGTGCTTTACCGCCTGAACAAGTCCGGCTACGAAGCCTATCTGGTCGGCGGCGGCGTGCGCGATCTGTTGCTCGGCAAAAAGCCGAAAGACTTCGACATCACCACTAACGCCACGCCGGAGCAAGTGCGCAAGCTGTTCCGCAACTGCCGCCTGGTCGGCCGCCGCTTCCGCTTGGCGCACGTGATGTTCGGGCCGGAGATCATCGAAGTGGCCACTTTCCGCGGCCACCACGAACAGAATCAGGAATCCGACAAGAACTCGTCCCAGCAGGCGCAAAACGGCATGCTGCTGCGCGACAACATCTTCGGCTCGATCGAGGAAGACGCCCAGCGCCGTGATTTCACCATCAACAGCCTGTACTACGGCGTGGCGGATTTCACCCTGCGCGATTACGTCGGCGGCCTGAACGACCTGAAACAGGGCGTGATCCGCCTGATTGGCGATCCGGAAACCCGCTACCGCGAAGATCCGGTGCGCATGCTGCGCGCGGTGCGCTTCGCCGCCAAGCTGGATATGCGCATCAGCGAAGAAACCGCCGAGCCGATCCCGCGCCTGGCCTCGCTGCTGCATGAGATCCCGCCGGCGCGCCTGTTCGAAGAATCCCTCAAGCTGCTGCAGGCGGGTTACGGTTTCCAGACCTACCTGAAGCTGTGCGAATACCAGCTGTTCCAACCGCTGTTCCCGCTGATCGCCCGCAACTTCACGCCGAACCACGATACGCCGATGGAGCGCATTCTGGTGCAGGTGCTGAAGAACACCGATCACCGTCTGCAGAACGACATGCGCGTCAACCCGGCCTTCCTGTTTGCCGCCATGCTGTGGTACCCGCTGCTGGAGCATGCGCAGAAGCTGGCGCAGGAAAGCGGCCTGGCCTACTACGACGCCTTCGCGCTGGCGATGAACGACGTACTCGACGAGCAGTGCCGTTCGCTGGCCATCCCGAAACGCATCACCACGCTGGTGCGCGATATCTGGCAGCTGCAGCTGCGCCTGTCCCGCCGCCAGGGCAAACGCGCGCACAAGCTGATGGAGCACCCGAAATTCCGCGCCGCCTATGATCTGCTGGCGCTGCGTGCGGAAGTGGAAGACAATCAGGAGATGCTGCGTCTGGCCGAGTGGTGGGGCGAATTCCAGGACGCCACGCCGGCGCGGCAGAAAGCCATGCTGAGCACCCTGGGGGACGATCCGGCGCCGCGCCGCGCGCGTCAACGCCGCCCTCGCCGCCGGGCACCGCGTAAAGAAGGGGCATAATGATCCGCGTTTATATCGCGCTGGGCAGCAACCTGGCGCAGCCGCTGCAACAGGTTAAAGCCGCACTGGAGGCGCTGGAGCATCTCCCGCGCACCCGGCTGGTCACCTGTTCTTCGTTTTACCGCACCAAGCCGCTGGGGCCGCAAAACCAGCCGGACTTTCTCAACGCGGTGGTGGCTCTGGATACCCTGTTGCCGCCCGAACAGCTGCTCGACCATACCCAGGCGATAGAACGCAATCAGGGGCGCGTGCGCAAGGATGAACGCTGGGGGCCGCGCACGCTCGATCTGGACATCATGCTGTACGGCGACAAGGTGATCCATACCGAGCGCCTGACGGTGCCGCATTACGGCCTGAAAGAGCGCGAATTCATGCTCTACCCGCTGGCGGAAATCGCCCCCGACCTGATTTTCCCCGATGGCGAGCCACTCGCCAGCTGCCTCAAGCGCGTGCCGGAAAACGGCATGGCGCTGTGGCATCAGCCAAAACCCAAGTCCTGACCCACCTACAGCGCCAGCCGCGCAACGAACCCGCCCGCCGGGCGATTGGCGAAACTGACCTGTAGGCCATGCAAGCCGGCGATACGCTGCACGATCGAGAGCCCCAGCCCGCTGCCGGTTTGCTCCTGCCCCGGCGGGCGATAGAAGCGTTCTCCGAGCCGCGCCAGATGTTCCGTGGTGACCCCCGGACCGTCGTCCTCCACCGTCAGCGAGCGTTCGCTCAGCGTTACGGTAACGACGCCGCCCTGCGGGGTGTAGCGCACCGCGTTATCCAGCAGGTTGCGCAATAGCAGCGACAGCAGCAAGGTTTCCCCCTGACGCGGCGGCGGCGTTCCCCGATGTTCATAGCGCAGCGTCACGCCCGCCGCATGGGCCTGCCGATCCTGCTCCGCCAGGGTCATCGTCACCAGATCGTTCCAGTCGATCGGCGCCAGTTCGGCCAGATCCGACAGCGAATCCAGCCGCGACAGCGTCAGCAGCTGATCCACCAGCCGGGTGGCGCGATCGATGCCGAGCGTCAGATTGTCCAGCGCGTGCTCGCGCATCGGCGCATCGTCCCCCGCCAGTTGCACCACTTCGGTCTGCACCCGCAGCGCCGCCAGCGGGCTGCGCAACTCGTGCGCGGCATCGGAGGTGAAGCGCCGCTCCCGCACCAGCAGAGCGTTGATGCGGGCGAACAGCGCATTGAGCGCATCCACCAGCGGGCGCACCTCGGTCGGCACCTGGCGCGCGTCCAGCGGCGTCGCGTCATCGGGTGCACGCCGGCGCAAACCGGCCGCCACAGTGCGCAGCGGCCGTAGCTCGCGCCCGACCATCAGCGCGATCAGCAGCATCAGCACCGGTAGCGTCGCCAGCCAGGGCACCAGTTGGCCGGTCACCATGCCCAGCGCCATATCGCGCCGGTAATCCCACTCCTGGCCGACCACGATGCGGTAGCGCCCGTCCGGGCTGGTCAACCACACCAGGCGCCAACTGTCGTCATCGCCTTTGCGCTCGCCGTCGGTAAAACCTTCACGCTCCCCGTCAAACAGGAAGTCGGCGCCGTTCTCGCCGTCGTTGAGCAGCATCTTGCCTTGGCGATCGAAGATGGCGAACGCCAGCGCGTCGTCGTCCTGCTCGCCGCGTTTGCCGTGGTGCACCAGCTTTTTGGTTTTCGGCAGGCTGCGCGCACTTTCATCGGCCAGCAGATCGCCGAGGTTGGCGGTCGCCAGCCGTTTGGCGAACAGCATCTGTTGGGTGTCGAACACTTCGTTGATGGTGTTGCGCGACATCACCCAGGCCACCACGCTGGCGGTGCTCCAGGTCAGCAGCGCCAGCAGGCTGAAGATCAGGATCAGGCGCAACCGCAGGCTGAGACGCTTCACGGCGCATCCCCCAGCGTGTAACCCACGCCGTGGATGGTACGGATGAAGCCGTTGCCCAGCTTGCGCCGCAGGTGGTGAATATGTACCTCCACCGCGTTGCTGCTCACCTCGTCATCCCAGTTGTACAGCTTCTCCTGAATCAACGGCCGCGCCAGCACCCGCCCCTTGTTGTGCAGAAACAGTTCCAGCACCGCCAATTCGCGCGGCGTCAGCGTCACCGGCTCGCCGTTGCAGCTCACGCTGCGGGTGGCACTGTCGAACACCACGTTGCCGTGCGTCAGCTGCGGCATCAGTTGGCCGTGGCGGCGGCGGATCAGCGCCTGCAGGCGCGCCGCCACTTCGGCCAGCGCGAAAGGCTTACACAGATAATCGTCGGCACCGCTTTGCAGCCCGCTGACCCGCTGCTCCAGCGCGTCTCGGGCGGTGAGGATCAGGACCGGCACGTCCTGCCCGGCCTGGCGCCACTGGCGCAGCAGATCCAGGCCGTCGAGGCCCGGCAGGCTGAGGTCGAGGATCACCGCGTCGTACGGCGCACTGTCCAGCGCATTTTTGCCGACGGCGCCGTCGGTGAACCAGTCCAGATTGAAGCCGAGTTTGGTCAGCCCGGCCTTGATGCCGTCCCCGATCAGTTTGTCATCTTCGATCAGCAAAATTCGCATGAGTATCCCTTTTGAGTCTTGGCGCCATTGCACCACAAGGTTCTTAAGAACCGCTTAAGCATGGCGATCCGCGCTACCCACCCCGATCGGGTTACAGTAGAATGACTGCACTTTTTTGCAGCCTGGGCCTGCGTACGCCGCACGGCCCGTTTCAGGAGACGTTGTGATGAAACCCACCACCGTGACCCACTTGCGCCAGTGGAAACAGGAGCAGCGCAAGTTTGCTACCCTTACCGCCTACGATGCCAGCTTTGCCAAACTGTTTGAAGAGCAAGGCATCAAAGTCCTGTTGGTGGGCGATTCGCTGGGCATGACGCTGCAGGGCCACGACTCCACGCTGCCGGTCACCGTCGCCGACGTGGCCTACCACACTCGCGCCGTGCGCCGCGGCGCGCCGGCCTGCCTGCTGTTGGCCGATCTGCCGTTCATGAGTTACGCCACCCCGGAACAGACCTTCGCCAACGCCGCCGAGCTGATGCGCGCCGGCGCCAACATGGTGAAACTGGAAGGCGGCAGCTGGCTGTGCGACACGGTGAAAATGCTCGCCGAGCGCGCGGTACCGGTGTGCGGCCACCTGGGCCTGACGCCGCAGTCGGTCAACGTGTTCGGCGGCTATAAGGTACAAGGACGCGACGAACTGGCCGCCAAACAGCTGTTGCAGGACGCACAGAATCTGGAACTGGCCGGCATTCAGCTGCTGGTGCTGGAATGCGTGCCGACCGAGCTGGCGCGCCAGATCACCGAAGCATTGTCCATTCCGGTCATCGGCATCGGCGCCGGCAACGGCACCGACGGCCAGATCCTGGTGATGCACGACGCCTTCGGCATCACCGGCGGCCACACGCCGAAGTTCGCCAAGAACTTCCTGGCGCAGAGCGGCGATATCCGCACGGCGGTGCAGCACTACATTCAGGAAGTGGAGCAAGGCCTCTACCCGGCGGCTGAACACTCTTTTAACTAAGCGATGGTTCCAGGAGTCACCCAATGATTATTATCGAAACCCTGCCGATGCTGCGTCAGCAGATCCGCCGCTGGCGCCAGGAAGGCAAACGCATCGCGCTGGTGCCGACCATGGGCAACCTGCACGACGGCCATATGACGCTGGTCGATGAAGCGCGCGCCCGCGCCGACGTGGTGGTGGTGAGCATCTTCGTCAACCCGATGCAGTTCGATCGGCCGGACGATCTGGCGCGCTACCCGCGCACGCTGCAAGAAGACAGCGAGAAGCTGACCCGCCGCGGCGTCGATCTAGTGTTCGCGCCGGCCCCGGCTGCGGTCTATCCGCAGGGGCTGGACCAGCAGACTTACGTCGACGTGCCGGGCATCTCCAGCATCCTGGAAGGCGCAAGCCGGCCGGGCCACTTCCGCGGCGTTTCCACCATCGTCAGCAAGCTGTTCAACCTGGTGCAGCCTGATTTAGCCTGCTTCGGCGAGAAGGATTACCAACAGCTGGCGCTGATCCGCAAAATGGTGGCGGACATGGGTTACGACATCGACATCGTCGGCGTGCCGACCGTGCGCGCCAAAGACGGCCTGGCCCTCAGCTCGCGCAACGGCTACCTGACCGCCGAAGAGCGCAAGATCGCTCCGCAGCTGAGCAAGATCATGAACGCGCTGGCGCAGCAGTTGGCCAATGGCGAACGCCATGTCGAAGAGCTGCTGGAGCAGACCGCCGAGCAGCTGCGCGCCGCCGGCTTTACGCCGGATGAGCTGTTTATTCGCGACGCCGACAGCCTGCAGCCGCTGACGGTGGACAGCCAGCGGGCGGTGGTGCTGATGGCCGCCTGGCTGGGCAAGGCGCGTCTTATCGACAATCAGCAGGTCGACCTGACGCTGTAAGCCATTTTTTATACTATCGTCACCCTGAAACCCAGGCCATTGGTAGACAATGGCGGGGCAATCGGTGACGATAGAGATTGCAGGGATGCAGGAGAGATGTTCAACCCCAGCGCCTGTGAAGGCCGATATTCAGTTAGGTAAAGCTATGATACGTACTATGCTGCAAGGCAAGCTGCATCGCGTCAAAGTCACTCAGGCTGACTTGCACTATGAAGGGTCCTGCGCCATCGACCAGGATTTCCTGGAGGCCGCCGGCATTCTGGAATATGAAGCGATCGATATTTACAACGTGGATAACGGCCAGCGCTTCTCCACCTACGCCATCGCCGCCGAGCGCGGTTCGCGCATCATTTCGGTCAACGGCGCCGCCGCGCGCTGCGCCTGCGTGGGCGACAAGCTGATCATCTGCTCCTATGTGCAAATGACCGACGCCGACGCCCGCCAACACCACCCGAAAGTCGCCTATTTCGAAGGTGACAACAACCTGCAGCGCAAGGCGAAAGCCGTGCCGGTTCAGGTCGCCTGACGCTAAAACGGGCGCCTTACGCGCCCGTTCTTCCTTACTGCACCACCACCGTGCCCGGCTTGTTGGCTATCCGATCCGCCATGGTCTGGATCGAGTCGGTGCGCAGAATATATAGCCGCTTCAGCGTATAGGGGTTATCCCCCGGTTTCACCTTGCCCTGCACCGTGGTCACCGCCAGATGGAAACCGGCATCCTGCGCCGCCTGGATCGCCCGCTGGTTATAGCCGCCGAACGGGTACGACAGATACAGCACGTGCGGGTTGAACTGCGACAGCGCGCGGCGCGAACGCTCAAAATCGAACTCGATATTGTGCAGCGAACGGCTCAGCAAAATCGGCTGACGATTGCCGTCGGTGCGGTGCAGGAAGTGGGTGTGCGACTGCACGTCGAACACGTCCTGAATCTGCTTCAGCTCCGAGACGCTCATAAACTGCAGCGAGTCCGGGTTCCATTTCTGCGGGTGGCGTTTGATGCGCGAAGAGATGATGAACGCCGTCGCGCGGAAACCGTAATCCTTCAGCACCGGGTAAGCGTAGCGATAAACCGACTTCAGCCCGTCGTCGAAGGTCAGCACGATCGCCTTGCCCGGCAGGTTGATCTGGTTCTTCAGGTAGGCTTCCAGCTGATACAGCGAAATGGTGTCGTAACCCGCCTGCTTCAGGTAGGTCATCTGGTTGCTGAACGCCACGTCAGAGGTGGTGGTCGAGGTGTGGCGGAAGCGTTTGTTCTCTTCGTTTTTCAGCAGGTGGTGGTAAGTCAGCACCGGGATGCCGTTATCGATTTCGCAGTCCAACTCACTGACGAACCCCAGCCGATCGCCGATGTTGACCTCGTACCAGGTGTTGTTCAGCCGGTCCTTCAGCTTGCCGATGATCGGATAGCGCAGGTTGCCTTCCAGCGTGCCGAAGACCTCGCTGTCCTTGTCCGCCGCGGTGTAAACGTCGATCGTTTTTTGGGTGATCAGGTTCTGGTTGGTCAGCGGTTTGTTCAGCTCGCCCAGATCGTCTTGCACCTTGCGCGACTTCTTCAGCTCACGCACGTCGTCTTTATCGATAAAGCCGGTACCGTGCCCGAATTTGAATTCGTAGTACTCCGCATCCGCCGGGAACACCTGGATCAGCTGCCCGCGCTTCACTTCCCCGACCGGGATCACATGCTCGCCCACCAACGCATAGACTTCGCTGTCGCGCTGCGCTTCCATGTATTCAGATTTAACCGCGCTGTCTTCCGACAGCAGATTCGCCAGGCTCACAGGGGAAACCAACGACATCAGAATGCCGAGTAACCCAGCCGCTAACTTGTATTGAGGCCGCATGATGTTCTGCTTACGAGTGCGTGATGACAAAAGTGAAGGAAATGTGGAGCGCCAGCATAGCACGATTTGAACAGCGGGGAACTAGCGGTTATCTGAGCAATTCTATTGATTTACGCGCCGCCTGCGCCAAATCAAGAAAAGCGCCCCCGCCGGGAAAGCGGGGGCACGATACGATCAGCTGCGCAGGCCGCGGCCGCGCTCGATCAGGTACCAGGACAGCAGGTAAAACACCGCGATAAACGCCACCAGCACCGCCATGGTGAACGCCAGCGGCACATCGTTGATGCCGAGGAAACCGTAGCGGAACCCGCTGATCATATAGACGATGGGGTTCAGCTTGGACACCGCCTGCCAGAATGGCGGCAGCAGCGACAGCGAGTAAAACACCCCGCCCAGGTAGGTCAGCGGCGTCAGGACGAAGGTCGGGATCAGGCTGATGTCGTCGAAGGTGGTGGCGAACACCGCGTTGATCAGCCCCGCCAGCGAGAACAGGATCGCCGTCAACAACAGCGTCAGCGCAATCACCCACCAGGCGTGTACCTGCAGCGGTACGAAGAACAGCGAGATGATGGTCACCAGCACGCCGACGCAGATGCCGCGCGCCACGCCGCCGCCGACATAGCCGGCGATCACCACGTGGGTCGGCACCGGCGCCACCAGCAGTTCTTCAATGTTGCGCTGGAACTTGGCGCTGAAGAACGACGAGGCGACGTTGGCGTAAGAGTTGGTGATCACCGCCATCATGATAAGGCCGGGCACGATGAACTGCATGTAGCTGAAGCCGTGCATATCGCCGATGCGCGAGCCGATCAGATTGCCGAAGATGATGAAATACAGCGTCATGGTGATCACCGGCGGCACCAGGGTCTGGATCCAGATGCGCGCGAAGCGGTTCACCTCTTTGGCCCAGATGCTCTGCAAGGCCACCCAATACAAACGCGTCATGCTTTTTCTCCATTGCCGTTAACCAGGGTGACAAACAGCTCTTCCAGGCGGTTCGCCTTATTACGCATGCTCAGCACCTGCACGCCCTGTGCGCTCAGCTGGGCGAATAAGCCGTTCAGCCCCTGCTCGCGCATCACCTCCACTTCCAGCGTGGAGGTATCCGTCAGGCGGCTGTGGTAACCGTCCAGCTTCGGCAGCGGGCTCTTCGCCGCCAGATCGAGGATAAAGGTTTCCGACTTCAGCTTGGCCAGCAGCCCCTTCATCGAGGTGTTTTCCACCAGCTCCCCGTTCTGGATGATACCGATGTTGCGGCACAGCATCTCCGCCTCTTCCAGATAGTGGGTGGTAAGGATAATGGTGGTGCCCTGGGCATTCAGCTCTTTCAGGAAGCCCCACATCGAACGGCGCAGCTCGATATCCACCCCGGCGGTCGGCTCATCGAGGATCAGCAGCTTCGGCTGATGCATCAACGCGCGGGCGATCATCAGACGGCGCTTCATGCCGCCGGACAGCATGCGGGCGCGCTCGTTGCGCTTGCCCCACAGATCCAGCTGGTTGAGGTATTTTTCGGCGCGCGCCATCGCTTCACGCCGCGTGACGCCGTAGTAACCCGCCTGGTTCACCACGATCTGCAACACGGTCTCGAACGGGTTGAAGTTGAACTCCTGCGGCACCAGGCCAAGCTGGCGCTTGGCGTTAACGATGTCTTTATCGATGTCGTAACCGAACACCCGCACGCTGCCGGCGGTTTTGTTCACCAGCGAGCTGATGATGCCGATGGTGGTGGATTTACCGGCGCCGTTTGGCCCCAAAAGGGCATAAAAGTCCCCCGCCTCGACGCTCAGGTCGATGCCGCGCAGCGCCTTGACGCCACCGGCGTAAGTCTTGGTCAGCTGCGCTAATTCCAGTGCATAATTCATATGTAAAATAGTACCTTATGACGATGAGTATGCCGCCGCGCCCCTGTCTGCGAGGCTTGAAACAATAACGATAATCCTAGCATCGGCGACGTTTCCACTGAGTCGAATCCGTGCGGAAAATGAGGTTGCACCACTGTTCCGATTTCCAAATTGTGACACTTACCCTATATTACCCCAACGCAATCTGTTCGTTACGAGTCAATAACCTCCATGAAAGAAATCGAAGAGCTTATCGCCAACAACCATGCCTGGTCGGCCAATATCAGTCAGGAAGACCCGGAATTTTTTGAACGTTTAGCCCAGGCGCAAAAGCCCCGTTTCTTATGGATTGGTTGCTCTGACAGCCGCGTTCCCGCCGAACGCTTGACCGGCCTCGAGCCGGGTGAACTGTTCGTCCATCGCAACGTGGCGAACCTCGTTATCCATACCGATCTTAACTGCCTGTCGGTGGTGCAGTATGCGGTAGATGTGCTGGAAGTCGAACACATCATCATCTGCGGCCACCTGGGCTGCGGCGGCGTGCAGGCGGCGGTGGAAAACCCGGAGCTGGGGTTGATCGACAACTGGCTGCTGCACATTCGCGATCTGTGGTACAAGCACAGCTCGCTGCTGGGCGAACTGCCGCCGGAGCAGCGTTTCGACATGCTGTGCAAGATCAACGTCATTGAGCAGGTGTACAACCTGGGCCACTCCACCATCATGCAGTCCGCCTGGAAGCGCGGCCAGAAGGTGATGATCCACGGTTGGGTATACGGCATTCAGGACGGCCGTCTGCGCGATATGGAAGTGCTGGCGACCAGCCGCGAGAGCCTGGAGATGGGCTACCGCAAAGCGATAGCCAAACTGAAGCAGGATAAAGGCATCTAACCCCGCCGCGGGCGCGGCAGGCCGCGCCCCACATCAATTACTCGTCCAGCAGCACCACTTTGCCGACGTACGGCAGGTGACGGTAGCGCTGAGCGTAGTCGATGCCATACCCCACCACGAACTCATCCGGGATCGAGAAGCCGACATATTCGACCGGCACCTGCACTTCACGGCGCTCAGGCTTGTCCAGCAAGGTGCAAATCGCCAGCGATTTCGGCCCGCGCAGCGCCAAAATCTCGCGCACTTTGTTCAGCGTGTTGCCGGAATCGATGATGTCTTCCACGATCAGCACGTCTTTGCCGCGAATGTCTTCGTCCAGATCCTTGAGGATCTTCACGTCGCGGGTGGTGGACATGCCGCTGCCGTAGCTGGAGGCAGTCATAAAGTCGACTTCGTGCGGCACGTCGATCGCGCGGCAGAGATCGGCCATGAACATGAAGGAGCCGCGCAGCAGCCCGACCAGCACCATGTCGCTGCCGCTGTCGCGGTAATGTTCGGTGATCTGGCGGCCAAGTTCGGCGATACGGGTCTTAACTTCCTGCTCGGAAATCATTACGTCTACAGTGTGTTTCATAGTATTCAGGTCAGTTGCCGGAAGAAAGGCGCAGAGTTTAGCATAGGCCGTTACGACTTGCCTCTCTCCCGGACAGGGGAGTTTTCTTTATTAAGGGTATTCCTGACGAGCGTGCAGGACACTCACTATTTCAATATGTGCAGCCAGCACGCGGTAAACCACAATGTAATTAGGATGAACAACCATTTCACGAGTCCCGTTCACCCTGCCTGGCCTGAATAGATAAGGATGTTCCGCTAACGGGATAACCGACTCTTCAATGCGTTGCAACAAAGCCTCTGCGGCAAGTGGATTTCGCTCAGCGATAAAAGCCAGCAGCGTATATAAACCCGTTTTTGCTTCGTCAGTCCATTTGACGGTTAACATAAGGGTCAGGCCGATTTTCTTTTGGCTTTCGCCTGCTCGATAATGTGACGAGCGCCGGCCATGACTTCGTCATGGGGAATACGGGGGGAGTCGCTATTGATGGAAGATTCCACGGTGCTTCTGAACCAACGATCGTAGCTATCAGCCTGCTCTTGAGTCTCAAACTCAGAAACGATGGGATCCAATTTTGTCGGCATGACGCACTCCTCAACAGCTGATATTTTAATCAGTATAACGGCTTCCTTTCATTGAACCAAGCGGTGGCGACGCGAGCGCGCCACCACCGGAGCACCGGGCCGCCATCAATCGGCGACGGTGAAGCCCATCATCATGCCGGTATCTTCATGTTCCAACAGGTGGCAGTGGGCCATGTACGCATGTTCGCTGCTGGCCGGATGGTCAAAACGCACCAGCACTTCACTGCGCCACCCTTCGACGCGCACCGTGTCCTTCCAGCCGCTGCGATGCGCCGCCGGCGGTTTGCCGTTTTCCGACAAGATGCGGAACTGGGTGCCGTGAATGTGGAACGGGTGCAACATCATGTCGCCCTCGCCGGAAATGGTCCACTTTTCATACTGGCCCCGTTTGGCGGCGAACATCGGCTTGGTCATATCGAAGGCCTTGCCGTTGATCATGTTGCCGTGGCTGAAATCGAACGGTTTGGCTTTGCCCTGCGCGCCACCGTGATCCATCCCGGCCATATTGCCATGATCCATGCCCTTCATGTTGCCCATGTTGCCCATGTTGCCATGGTCCATGCCCTGCATGCCGCCCTTCTCCATGCCTTTCATGTTGCCATGGTCCATGCTCTGCATGCCGCCCTTCTCCATGCCTTTCATATCTGCGCCGCCCGTCGCGCCATGATTCATGCTCATGCCGGCCATCGCCTGGTGACCATAGCGATCCATCAGCGCCTGCATACCGAGCATATCCAGCTGCGGATCCATCATCAGCTGCAGCCAACGCTCCTGGATGCCGGTGGTGGCAGGCAACGTCGGCAGCTTCACCAGACTGTCCGGCATGGTTTTGATGCCCTGCGCCAGCGACGGCTGAATGCGCAACACCGGCAGCGCTTGATCGAACGGCGCCAGCGTCATGCCCATCTGCTTCACCGGCAGCGTCACGATATCGAACGCTTTCCCATCCGAGGCATCGACCAGCACTTCAAAGCGTTCGCCCATCAGCATCGGCAGCTCGGTCAGTTTCACCGGCTCCGCCAGGAAACCGCCGTCGCTGGCGATGACATACAGCGGGCGGTTGTCACTGGCCGCCAGATTCAGCGAGCGGGCGTTGCAGCCGTTGAGGAAACGCAGGCGCAGCCAACCGCGCGGCGCCAGATGTTGTGGATACTGCGCGCCGTTGGTGAACATGCGGTCGCCAAACCAGCCCACCGCCGCACTCATCACGTCCAGGCGGTATTCGATCTGCGCGTCTTTGCCCAGCCGCTTATCCTGCAGGATCACCGGAATATCATCCTGTCCCCAGGTTTTCGGCAGCGGCAGTTTGGCGCTCTCTTCGTCTTCCAGCAGCACCAGCCCCGCCAGCCCCATCATGACCTGGCTGCCGGTTTTACCGTGCGTATGCGGGTGGAACCAGCAGGTGGCCGCCGGTTGATCGACGGTGAAATTCACCGTGCGCGTCGCGCCGGGATGAATCAATGCCTGCGGGCCGCCATCGACGTCGCCGGGAATCTCCAGGCCGTGCCAGTGGACGGTGCTGGCCTCCGCCAGGCTGTTTTTGATATCAACCGTTACCGGCTGGCCACGCTGCAGCTTCACCGCCGGCCCGAGCAGCGCGCCGTTGAATCCCCAGGTTTTGGTGGCGGCGCCGGGCAACCAGCGGGTTTCCCCCGCCTGCAGCGCCAGCGCAATCTTTCCCTGCGCGTCCGGCGTCAACAGCGGCGGTACCGGCAGGGCCGGCCGATCGGCCGCCCAGGCGGCCCGGCTCCATAACGGCAATGCGCTCGCGGCGCCCAGCGCGGCGGTTAATTTAATAAAATCACGGCGTAACATCGCTGACTCCCTTTTCTCAGTGACATAACTCAATGCCGCCAGCCTAAACCTTCCCCCTGGCGGAAGGTCAAGCCTTTCCTGGCGGTATTTTAAGCTATGCCTCACAATCAAGAGAGCGCCATTGACGAACGCGAGGCCGCGCCCAGCGGCAATAAAATTTGGTGCCTTTACAGGCAAGTGTGGTAACGTCTGCAAACGACAAACAGGCCTATTTCATGATGAAAAAAACAACGTTATCGATGCTGTTGCTGGCGATGCTGGGCTTCTCCAACGCCAGTCTGGCGCTGAATGAATCCGAGGCGGAAGATCTGGCCGATCTGACGGCGGTATTTATTTATTTGAAAAATGATTGCGGCTACAACGATTTGCCAAATGCGCAAATCAAACGCGCCATCGTCTATTTCGCGCAACAAAACCGCTGGGATTTGAGCAACTACAACAGCTTCAATATGAAGGCGCTGGGCGAAGACAGCTACCGCGATCTCAGCGGCATCGCCATTCCAACGCCTAAAAAATGCAAATCGCTGGCGCGCGACTCTTTGAGCCTGCTGGCCTACGCCAACTAATTTCCCCCCTTCTCCCGCCCGCCTAACGCTCTCTCTGTCTGAAATTCAACCGTGCATCGCCAGGCAGAGTTAGCTATGATGTTGCGCCGATTTTTCATGGCTGTTATTACGGAGTATCCCGCACATGACCCAGAAAGAAATTTGGTACGAAACGCTGCATACGGGCTTCGGCCAGTACTTCTCGGTAGAGAAAGTGCTGTACCGCGAGAAGACCGATCATCAGGATCTGGTGATCTTCGAGAACCCGGTGCTGGGGCGCGTGATGGCGCTCGACGGCGTGGTGCAAACCACCGAGCGTGACGAGTTCATCTATCACGAAATGCTGACCCACGTGCCGCTGCTGGCGCACGGCGCGGCGAAGAAAGTGCTGATCATCGGTGGCGGCGACGGCGGCATGCTGCGCGAAGTCAGCCGGCACCCTGGCGTGGAGCAGATCACCATGGTCGAAATCGACGCCGGCGTCGTCGAGTTCTGCCGCCAATACCTGCCCAACCACAGCGCCGGCGCCTATGACGATCCGCGCTTCAAGCTGGTGATCGACGACGGCGTCAACTTCGTGAACCAAACCGACGAAACCTTCGATGTGATCATCTCCGACTGCACCGATCCGATCGGCCCCGGCGAAAGCCTGTTCACCTCGGCGTTTTATGAAGGCTGCGCCCGCTGCCTGAATGAGGGCGGCATTTTCGTCGCGCAAAACGGCGTCTGTTTCCTGCAGCAGGACGAAGCGGTCAACAGCCACGCCAAACTGAGCGGCTACTTTAGCGACGTCAGCTTCTATCAGGCAGCGATCCCGACCTATTACGGCGGCATCATGACCTTTGCCTGGGCAAGCCAGAACCCGGCGCTGCGCCAGATCGATCTGCCTACTCTGCAACAGCGCTTTAACCAAAGCGACCTACACTGCCGTTATTACAACCCGGCAATTCACGTCGGCAGCTTTGCCCTGCCGCAATATTTGCTCAATGCCCTGAACGTAACACGTTAAGCGAGAAGATAAAGGAGGTGGCCCAAATTGCATAAGCTAAAACTGCACGGCTTCAACAACCTGACCAAGAGCCTGAGTTTTTGTATTTACGATATTTGTTACGCCAAGACCGCGGACGATCGCGACGGCTATATCGCCTACATTGACGAACAATATAATGCCAACCGGCTGACCGAGATCCTGAGCGAGACCTGCTCAATCATCGGCGCCAATATTCTGAACATCGCACGTCAGGACTACGAGCCGCAGGGCGCCAGCGTCACCATCCTGGTCAGCGAAGAGCCGATCGATCCGAAAGACGTCGATACGTCGGAACACCCCGGCCCGCTGCCGAACACGGTCGTCGCGCACCTGGACAAGAGCCACATCTGCGTACACACCTACCCGGAAAGCCATCCGGAAGGTGGGCTGTGCACCTTTCGCGCCGATATCGAAGTCTCGACCTGCGGCGTCATTTCGCCCCTCAAGGCGCTGAACTACTTAATTCACCAGCTGGAATCCGACATCGTCACCATGGACTATCGCGTGCGCGGTTTCACCCGCGACGTGAACGGCGTGAAACACTACATCGATCATGAGATCAATTCGATCCAGAACTTTATGTCGGAAGACATCAAGGCGCTGTACCACATGATGGACGTGAACGTTTATCAGGAAAATATCTTCCATACCAAGATGTTGCTGAAGGATTTCGATCTGAAGCACTACCTGTTCAACGCGGCACCGGAAGCGCTGAGCGCCGTCGAACGCAAACAGATCACCGATCTGTTATGGAAAGAGATGCAGGAAATCTATTACGGCCGCAATATCCCGCCTCTGTGATGGAAAGGGCGCGGCACGCCGCGCCCTGATGCTTAGTATTTCAGCATGAAAGAACGGTAGGCCTTCAACACCAGCAGGAAATCCTCAACGCCGCAGAATGAGAGGCTTTCTTCGTCGTAGTAGTTCATCCCCTCTTCCATTTCATCGCCTTCGAACTCCAGCTGATTGGCGCGGATCATCACTTCTTCACCATCCATCAACAGCGTATATTCATGGCCTTCCAGCTGCCATTGACGTTCGCTGCCTTTGACCTCGGCCGCACCGGCTTCTATGCGGTCCAGCAGGTTGAAATCGCCTTTGACTTCTTCGTTGATCCAGTGGCCAATCGCTTCATGCCCCATCGAAAATCTGACGATCACCTGACCGGTAACGTCACGCAGAAATTCGTAATCCATAGCATGCCCTCCTGAGCCCTTTTTCTTAGTGTAAACATAAATTGATTGCTAACTCAGTGAGCGCTCGCAAAGTTGGCAACTCGGCAAAATAAAACCTTGGCGGCGCGCAATATAGCGGCTTGCGGCGGCGATGGGAAGACGCCGGCCGCGATCCCTCAAGGAAAGCGAAACGGTGCCTCGTCGCCGCGCGGCGCATGCCCGCCATGAGAAAGTCGGCCGACAATTCGCCGAACGCCGGTTATTTATTTGAATCATGTAGATACCGTGGAGATGTATGTCACGATTTTATCGGGATTATGATTTCCCTTTAAAATAAATAAGTTACTGATTCCTGGCGCGACGCGACTTTATTGACATCCCCTCAATATCGATTAGCTTTTAAATAAAGGAGCTCTAATTATGTTCACCAGCGGCCAGAGGTGTTCTCACCTCATTCATACCTATCACCACGATCAGGATGTGTGCCATGAAATACATAACCTCCATTATCGCACTGAGCATGATGTTCTCTGCATCGGCGTTCGCCGCCAAACAAATCACCCTTGAAGAATCCGCCAACTACACCAAACTCGGCGATCTCTCCATTCAACAGACCGGCGTGCCTACCGTCGGCCATAAATATATTTCCTCAGAGGTTGATAAGAAATGTAATGAACTCAGCGGGCTGGATGGGAAGGACTGCTTCTATCGCATCATCTCCGCCACCGGGCAAGAGAGCGATCACAAAGATATCCACGTGGAAATATTCAAAAAATAGCGGGCAGGCTTTGAACGTAAAATAAAAAAAACGGGGCCCTGGAAAGGGCCCCGCTGCTTGGGATTGACGCTGAATTAAACCGCGGTCTGGAAGATCACGCCGTCGGCTTTTTCGGTGTACTGCCCCAGTTGGTCAAAGTTCAGATAGCGGTAGGTATCCGCCGCCGTCTTGTCGACCTGCGCCATATAGGTCTGGTACTCGTCCGGCGTCGGCAGGCGGCCCAGCAGGGACGCAACCGCAGCCAGTTCGGCAGACGCCAGATAGACGTTGGCACCGGTGCCCAGACGGTTCGGGAAGTTACGGGTCGAGGTGGAGACCACCGTCGCACCGTCCGCCACGCGAGCCTGGTTGCCCATGCACAGCGAACAGCCCGGGATCTCGATGCGCGCCCCGCTCTTGCCGAAGACGCTGTAGTAGCCTTCTTCGGTCAGCTGAGCCGCGTCCATCTTGGTTGGCGGCGCCACCCACAGACGGGTCGGCAGCTGGCCCTTGTGCTGATCCAGCAGCTTGCCGGCCGCGCGGAAGTGGCCGATGTTGGTCATGCAAGAACCGATGAACACTTCATCGATTTTGCTGTTGGCCACGTCAGACAGCAGGCGCGCATCGTCAGGATCGTTCGGTGCGCACAGGATCGGCTCTTTGATCTCGTTCAGATCGATGTCGATCACCGCCGCGTATTCCGCATCCGCATCGCCTTCCAGCAGCTGCGGATCCGCCAGCCATTTTTCCATGCCCTGAATACGGCGCTCCAGCGTACGGCGATCGCCGTAGCCTTCGGAGATCATCCACTTCAGCAGCACGATGTTGGAGTTCAGGTACTCTTCGATCGGCGCCTTGTCCAGCTTGATGGTACAACCGGCGGCGGAACGTTCGGCGGACGCATCGGTCAGCTCAAACGCCTGCTCAACCTTCAGATCCGGCAGGCCTTCGATCTCCAGAATACGGCCGGAGAAGATGTTTTTCTTGCCCTTCTTCTCGACGGTCAGCAAGCCTTGCTGGATCGCGTAGTAAGGGATGGCGTGCACCAGATCGCGCAGGGTGATGCCCGGCTGCATTTTGCCTTTGAAGCGCACCAGCACCGACTCAGGCATATCCAGCGGCATCACGCCGGTCGCGGCGGCAAACGCCACCAGGCCGGAACCGGCCGGGAAGGAGATGCCGATCGGGAAGCGGGTGTGGGAATCGCCGCCGGTGCCGACGGTGTCAGGCAGCAGCATGCGGTTCAGCCAGGAGTGGATCACGCCGTCGCCCGGACGCAGCGAGACGCCGCCGCGGTTCATGATGAAGTCAGGCAGCGTGTGGTGCGTGGTCACGTCGACCGGTTTCGGGTACGCGGCGGTGTGGCAGAACGACTGCATGACCAGATCGGCGGAGAAGCCGAGGCAGGCCAGGTCTTTCAGCTCATCGCGGGTCATCGGGCCGGTGGTGTCCTGAGAACCGACGGAGGTCATCTTTGGTTCACAGTATTCGCCAGGGCGAATGCCAGCGACGCCGCAGGCGCGGCCGACCATTTTCTGCGCCAGCGAGAAGCCTTTGCTGCTGGCGGCAACCGGCTTGGCGATACGGAACACCTCGCTGTGCGGCAGACCCAGCGCTTCGCGCGCCTTGGTGGTCAGGCCGCGGCCGATGATCAGCGGGATACGGCCGCCGGCGCGCACTTCATCCAGCAGCACGTCGGTTTTCAGTTCGAAGTTGGCGATCAGCGCGCCGGTTTCGTGGTTGCGCACTTCACCTTTGTACGGGTAAACGTCGATCACGTCGCCCATGTTCAGCTCGGACACGTCCACTTCGATCGGCAAGGCGCCGGCATCTTCCATGGTGTTGAAGAAGATAGGCGCAATCTTGCCGCCCAGCACCACGCCGCCGCCGCGCTTGTTCGGCACGTGCGGGATGTCGTCACCCATAAACCACAGCACGGAGTTGGTGGCGGATTTACGGGAAGAGCCGGTGCCGACCACGTCGCCGACGTAGGCCAGCGGGAAGCCTTTCTTGTTCAGCAGCTCGATCTGTTTGATCGGGCCGACGCTGCCCGGCTGATCCGGCACGATGCCTTCACGTTCGTTTTTCAGCATCGCCAGCGCGTGCAGCGGGATGTCCGGGCGCGACCAGGCGTCCGGCGCCGGGGAAAGGTCGTCGGTGTTGGTTTCGCCGGTGACTTTGAACACGGTGACGGTGATCTTTTCTGCCAGCTCAGGGCGCGACAGGTACCATTCGGCGTCGGCCCAGGACTGCATGATCTGCTTGGCGTGCGGGTTACCGGCCTTAGCCTTCTCTTCCACGTCGTAGAAGTTGTCGAACATCAGCAGCGTGTGGGACAGCGCTTTCGCGGCGATAGGCGCCAGCGTTTCGTTGTCCAGCGCTTCGATCAGCGGGTGAATGTTATAGCCGCCCTGCATGGTGCCTAACAGTTCAATGGCTTTCTCGGGGGTAACCAGGGGGGATGTCGCTTCGCCTTTGGCGATGGCCGCCAGGAAACCTGCTTTGACGTAGGCGGCTTCGTCGACGCCCGGTGGAACACGGTTAATCAGCAGGTCTAACAGGAATTCTTCTTCGCCTTTTGGCGGATTCTTCAGTAGTTCGACCAGCGCGGCCATTTGGGTGGCGTCTAGCGGCTTAGGGGCGATGCCCTCAGCAGCACGCTCGGCTACGTGCTTACGGTATTCTTCTAGCACGACGTTCTCCTCGCTCTCATTGTCATTTATTGTGCCTGGCGTATATGCAAACCGGGTTTATACCCTTGGGGTTTCACTCTGTGGCTAGGCGATCGGCCCGTAAAGGCCCCGAAACGGTGATTGGGGCAAACAAGCACGGTCAAACAGCGTTACAGCATGAAAGACTGATGGGTAGAGCGCACGGCGATATAGATGCCATCTATCCTGACGGGGCACTGCTGTCGATGTCCTGGACTGTAAGGTACAGTGCCCGGTTCCGCTCAGCCAGCATATCAGGATTTGAAACGGTTGTTAATTCGTTCACATAAAAGCAACATTAAATCTTTGCTGAATCGTTGAGCGCAGCGTAATCGGCTGCCGGACTAGCAGGGCATTATATCCATATAATTAGAATGGATATAAGCAGGGGGATCGGAATTTGGCGCAGCGACCACAAAAATACCGCTTTCTGAGTTTGAGCAAAAAAAAACGGCCCCTTTTCAGGAGCCGCTGGTTAACCGGTCAAGCCAGCAGAATTACTTCTTCTTGGCTTTCGGGTTAGGCAGGTCGGTGATGCTGCCTTCGTAGATTTCCGCCGCCAGGCCCACGGATTCGTGCAGGGTCGGGTGAGCGTGGATGGTCAGCGCGATGTCTTCCGCGTCGCAGCCCATCTCGATAGCCAGACCGATTTCACCCAGCAGTTCGCCGCCGTTGGTGCCGACAATCGCGCCACCGATGATGCGGTGAGTTTCTTTGTCGAAGATCAGTTTGGTCATGCCGTCTGCACAGTCGGAAGCGATCGCACGGCCGGAAGCCGCCCACGGGAAGGTGGAGGTTTCGTAGCTGATGCCTTTCTCTTTCGCTTCTTTCTCGGTCAGACCCACCCATGCCACTTCCGGCTCGGTGTAAGCGATGGATGGGATCACTTTCGGATCGAAGTAGTGTTTCATGCCGGCGATAACTTCCGCGGCAACGTGGCCTTCGTGCACGCCTTTGTGCGCCAGCATCGGCTGACCGACGATGTCGCCGATAGCGAAGATGTGCGGCACGTTGGTGCGCAGCTGTTTGTCGACGTTGATGAAGCCACGCTCGTCAACTTCAACACCGGCTTTGCCGGCATCCAGCAGTTTGCCGTTCGGCACGCGACCGATCGCCACCAGCACCGCGTCGTAACGCTGTGGTTCTGCCGGCGCTTTTTTACCTTCCATCGTGACGTAGATGCCGTCTTCTTTGGCTTCTACCGCGGTCACTTTGGTTTCCAGCATCAGGTTGAACTGCTTGCTGATACGTTTGGTGAAGACTTTCACCACGTCTTTATCTGCCGCCGGGATGACCTGATCGAACATTTCAACGACGTCGATCTGTGAACCCAACGCATGGTATACGGTGCCCATTTCCAGGCCGATGATGCCGCCGCCCATAACCAGCAGACGCTCTGGGACGGTTTTCAGTTCCAGCGCATCGGTAGAATCCCACACGCGTGGATCTTCATGAGGAATGAATGGCAGTTGGATCGGACGAGAACCTGCAGCGATGATGGCGTTGTCGAAGTTGATGGTGGTTGGGCCGTTTTCGCCTTCCACAACCAGGGTGTTAGCGCCGGTGAACTTGCCCAGGCCGTTGACCACTTTCACTTTACGGCCTTTCGCCATGCCAGCCAGACCGCCGGTCAGCTGAGTGATGACTTTTTCTTTCCAGACGCGCACTTTGTCGATGTCGGTTTTCGGCTCGCCGAAAACGATGCCGTGTTCGGCCAGCGCTTTGGCTTCTTCGATCACTTTGGCAACGTGCAGCAGTGCTTTGGAAGGGATACATCCCACGTTCAGGCAAACCCCGCCCAGAGTGGAATAACGTTCAACCAGAACGGTTTCAAGACCTAAGTCAGCGCAACGAAAGGCTGCAGAGTAACCTGCCGGGCCCGCCCCAAGTACCACGACCTGAGTTTTAATTTCAGTACTCATCATGACCTCTTAATTGATTGTCCGGCGGGTCAGACGTCATTTTTATTGCTAATCGATCTCATAACGCCCTTCATCCACCGGGACGCTTACACCGCGAGCAGTTTACAGAATTGTTAATAATCTGCAAAGCGTGTTCGAGTGACCCGTGTCTCAACAATTTTGTCGAGTTGTGCAAAATCCGACAAAACTGCTACAGAATCGTCAGGGGCGCAGCATGCTGCGCCCCTTTTGCATTACATCACCAGACGGCGAATGTCGGACAACATGTTGTTGATGATGGTGATGAAGCGCGCACCATCGGCACCGTCGATAACGCGGTGGTCGAAGGACAGCGACATCGGCATCATCAGGCGCGGCATGAACTCTTTACCGTTCCAGACCGGCTCCATCGCAGACTTGGAGACGCCCAGGATAGCCACTTCCGGCGCGTTGACGATCGGCGCGAAGTGGGTCGTCCCGATGCCGCCCAGGCTGGAGATGGTGAAGCAGCCGCCCTGCATCTCGCCCGCGGTCAGCTTGCCGTCGCGCGCTTTCTTGGAGATGGCCATCAGTTCGCGAGACAGCTCGGTGATGCTCTTCTTGTTCACGTCCTTGAACACCGGAACCACCAGGCCGTTCGGGGTATCTACCGCCACGCCGATGTTGATGTATTTCTTCAGCGTCAGCTTCTGACCGTCTTCGGACAGCGAGCTGTTGAAGCGCGGCATCTGCTCCAGAGCGGCAGCAACGGCTTTCATGATGAACACGACAGGCGTGAACTTCACGTCCAGCTTGCGCTTGGCCGCTTCTTCGTTCTGCTGTTTGCGGAACGCTTCCAGATCGGTGATGTCGGTTTTGTCGAAGTGAGTCACGTGCGGGATCATCACCCAGTTGCGGCTCAGGTTCGCGCCAGAGATCTTCTGGATGCGGCCCATTTCGACTTCTTCGATCTCGCCGAACTTGCTGAAGTCCACTTTCGGCCATGGCAGCATGCCTGGCAGACCGCCGCCGGCAGCAGCCGGAGCCGCTTCAGCGCGTTTCACTGCGTCTTTCACGTAAGTCTGAACGTCTTCGCGCAGGATACGGCCTTTACGACCGGTGCCCTTCACTTTCGCCAGGTTAACGCCGAATTCACGCGCCAGACGACGAATGACCGGAGTCGCGTGCACGTATGCCGCGTTCTCGGCGAACTCGCCTTTGTCATCCGCTTTCGCAGCCGGAGCGGCGGCTTTAGCGGCGGCCGGAGCCGGCGCAGCTTCCGCTTTAGCGGCTGGAGCGGCGGCAGCGGCAGGCGTAGCGCCTTCCACTTCGAACACCATGATCAGGGAGCCGGTTTTCACTTTGTCGCCGGTCGCGATCTTGATCTCTTTCACGGTACCCGCAAACGGTGCCGGCACTTCCATGGAGGCCTTGTCGCCTTCCACGGTGATCAGAGACTGCTCGGCGGCAACCTTGTCGCCCACCTTAACCATCACTTCGGTCACTTCGACTTCGTCACCGCCGATATCCGGCACGGCGACGTCTTTGGCCGCAGAGGCCGCAGGGGCCGCAGAGGCCGCAGGGGCCGCAGGGGCTGCAGCGGCGGCAGGGGCTTGCGCCGCAGCCGGGGCCGCAGCGGAAGCGGCGCCGGCCACTTCGAACACCATGATCAGGGAACCGGTTTTCACTTTGTCGCCGGTCGCGATCTTGATCTCTTTCACGGTGCCCGCGAACGGCGCAGGGACTTCCATGGAAGCCTTGTCGCCTTCCACGGTGATCAGGGACTGCTCGGCTTCCACCTTGTCGCCCACTTTCACCAGGATCTCGGTCACTTCGACTTCGTCAGCGCCGATGTCCGGCACGGCAACGTCTTTGGCCGCAGCGGCGGCCGGGGCAGCAGCTGCTGCCGCCGGTTTTTCTTCCGCTTTCGCCGCCGGTGCAGCTTCCGCTGCGCCTGCCGCTTCGAAGATCATGATCAGTTTGCCGGTTTCGGTTTTATCGCCGACCGCCACTTTGATCTCTTTCACCACGCCCGCCTGCGGGGAGGGCACTTCCATGGAAGCCTTGTCGCCTTCCACGGTGATCAGCGATTGTTCCGCTTCAACTTTATCGCCGACCTTCACCAGAATCTCGGTGATTTCGACTTCATCTGCACCGATGTCCGGTACGTTGATTTCGATAGACATTATTCAGTACCTCTTAGGCGAGACGCGGGTTAACTTTTTCCGGGTTGATGTCGAATTTCTTGATTGCATCGGCAACCACAGAAGCTTCGATCTCACCGCGTTTAGCCAGTTCACCCAGAGCAGCAACCACCACGTAGGATGCATCGACTTCGAAGTGGTGACGCAGGTTTTCGCGGCTGTCCGAACGACCGAAGCCGTCGGTGCCCAGTACGCGATAATCGCTGGCCGGCACATAAGTACGAACCTGTTCGGCGAACAGTTTCATGTAGTCGGTAGAAGCTACCGCCGGCGCGTCGCTCATCACCTGAGCGATGTAAGGCACGCGTGGCGTTTCGGTTGGGTGCAGCATGTTCCAGCGCTCGCAATCCTGGCCGTCGCGCGCCAGTTCGGTGAACGAGGTCACGCTGTAGGTGTCGGAACCCACGCCGTAGTCCTTCGCCAGGATCTGCGCAGCTTCGCGCACGTGGCGCAGGATGGCGCCGGAGCCCAGCAGCTGTACCTTGCCTTTGCTGCCTTCCAGCGTTTCCAGCTTGTAGATACCCTTGCGGATACCTTCTTCCGCACCCTGCGGCATCGCAGGCATGTGGTAGTTTTCGTTCAGCGTGGTCAGGTAGTAGTACACGTTTTCCGGGTTGTCACCATACATGCGCACCAGACCGTCGTGCATGATCACCGCCACTTCGTACGCGTAAGCCGGATCGTAAGAGATGCAGTTAGGGATGGTCAGAGACTGAATGTGGCTGTGGCCATCTTCGTGCTGCAGACCTTCGCCGTTCAGGGTAGTACGGCCCGAGGTGCCGCCGATCAGGAAGCCGCGCGCCTGTTGGTCGCCCGCTGCCCAGCACAGGTCGCCGATACGTTGGAAACCGAACATCGAGTAGTAGATGTAGAACGGAATCATCGGCAGATCGTTGGTGCTGTAGGAAGTCGCTGCGGCCAGCCAGGAAGAGGCTGCGCCCAGTTCGTTGATGCCTTCCTGCAGGATTTGGCCTTTCTCGTCTTCTTTGTAGTAAGCCACCTGCTCACGGTCCTGCGGAGTGTACTGCTGGCCGTTCGGGCTGTAGATACCGATCTGACGGAACAGACCTTCCATACCGAAGGTACGCGCTTCGTCGGCGATGATTGGCACCAGGCGATCTTTGATCGACTTGTTCTTCAGCATCACGTTCAGGGCACGCACGAAAGCGATAGTGGTGGAGATCTCTTTGTTCTGCTCTTCCAGCAGCGAGCTGAAATCTTCCAGCGCCGGCATTTCCAGCTTCTGAGTGAACTCCGGCAGACGCGTCGGCACGTAGCCTTTCAGCGCCTGGCGACGTTCGTGCAGGTATTTGTACTCTTCGGAATCTTTCTCGAAGGTGATGTACGGCAGTTTTTCGATGTCAGCATCGGCAACCGGCACGTTGAAACGATCGCGGAAGTGGTGAACCCCTTCCATGTTCATTTTCTTCACCTGGTGAGCGATGTTTTTACCTTCCGCGGTTTCACCCATGCCGTAACCTTTGATGGTGTGGGCCAGGATAACGGTCGGTTTGCCTTTGGTGTCCTGCGCTTTTTTCAGTGCAGCGAAGATTTTCTTCGGATCGTGACCACCACGGTTCAGCGCCCAGATTTCGTCGTCGGTCATGTCTTTGACCAGCGCCGCGGTTTCTGGGTAACGGCCGAAGAAGTGCTCGCGCACGTAAGCGCCGTCTTTGGATTTGAAGGTCTGGTAGTCGCCGTCCAGGGTCTCGTTCATCAGCTGAACCAGTTTACCGCTGGTGTCTTTACGCAGCAGTTCGTCCCAACGGCCGCCCCAGATCACTTTCAGCACCTGCCAGCCTGCGCCGGAGAAGATGCCTTCCAGTTCGTTGATGATCTTGCCGTTGCCGGTAACCGGGCCGTCCAGGCGCTGCAGGTTGCAGTTGATGACGAACACCAGGTTGTCCAGCTTCTCGCGGGTCGCGATGGTGATGGCACCTTTGGATTCCGGCTCATCCATCTCGCCGTCGCCCAGGAAGGCGTAAACGGTTTGCTCAGAGGTGTCTTTCAGGCCGCGGTGTTCCAGGTATTTCAGGAACTTCGCCTGATAGATGGCGCTGATTGGCCCCAGGCCCATGGAAACGGTCGGGAACTGCCAGAATTCCGGCATCAGCTTAGGATGCGGGTAAGAGGACAGGCCATTGCCGTGCACTTCCTGACGGAAGTTGTTCATTTGTTCTTCGGTCAGGCGGCCTTCAAGGAAGGCACGCGCGTAAACGCCCGGAGAGATGTGGCCCTGGAAGTACACCAGGTCGCCGCCGTCTTTCTCGTTGCGTGCGCGGAAGAAGTGGTTAAAGCAGACTTCATAGAAGGTCGCGGAAGACTGGAAGGAAGCCATGTGGCCGCCCAGCTCCAGGTCTTTTTTGGATGCGCGCAGAACGGTCATGATCGCGTTCCAACGGATCGCTGAGCGAATGCGGCGTTCCAGATCCAGGTTGCCTGGGTAGGCCGGTTCGTCTTCTACCGCGATGGTGTTGACGTAGTTGTGCGCTGCAGCACCGGCCGCAACGTTAACGCCGCCTTTGCGGGCTTCTCCCAATACCTGATCAATCAGAAACTGAGCTCGCTCAACACCCTCTTCACGGATGACCGATTCGATCGCCTGCAGCCAGTCGCGGGTTTCGATCGGATCCACGTCATTGTTTAAACGTTCTGACATGGTGGTATTCCTTATCTGTCTAATGGTTTGTTTGGAGCCTGTCTTCCTGTGCTCTGTGCAAAAACACACGAAGACAGGCCCATCAGTTTAGTTGCCGCTTAAGTACTTAACTAAGTACCTCGAACTTAACCCCCGCAGGCTGGTGTACCCTGAAGAGGACAGCTCTTAATCCTTGCGTTGCTGGAGACGCCGTAGCGATCTCTCGCGCCGAGTATGCTCCCGGCTGAGATCCAGCAAGATTTCCTCGATAAACGCCAAGTGGCGATGCGAGGCTTCACGGGCCTTTTCCGGCTCGCGTGCCACAATCGCCTCAAAAATTCCGGCGCGGTGGCTGCTCACTTTTGCCAACATCTCACGGCGCGAGTAGAGCAATTCAAAGTTCTGACGCACGTTCTGTTCCAGCATCGGCCCCATGCAGCGTAGCAGGTGAAGTAACACAACGTTGTGGGCAGCTTCGGTCACGGCGATTTGATACTGCATGACCGCATCGGCTTCGGCGTCGAGATCGCCGCTGTCTTGAGCCTGTTGAATCACGATATGGCAGTCGCGGATGCGCGCCAGATCTTCATCGGTGCCGCGCAGCGCCGCGTAATAGGCGGCAATGCCTTCCAGCGCGTGACGGGTTTCCAGCAGATCGAACTGTGATTCGGGATGGTCGGCCAGCAGCTCGGCCAGCGGATCGCTGAAGCTCTGCCACAGATTAGTTTGCACGAAGGTGCCGCCGCCCTGACGGCGCAGGAGCAGCCCTTTCGCTTCCAGGCGCTGAATGGCCTCTCTCAGAGAAGGACGGGAGACATCAAATTGTTTCGCCAGCTCGCGCTCCGGAGGCAGTTTTTCGCCTGGGCGCAGTGTCCCCTCGAGGATCAGGTATTCGAGCTGTTGCTCGATAACATCTGACAACTTGGGTTGGCGGATTTTGCTGTAGGCCATGAGTGAATTCTTCTCTGCGAATGGCGCGGAGTCAATTGGTAATACCAATTTCAAAAACGTGACGGTAAAGTAACAAAGTATTCACCTCCTGTCCATACGGGCCTTGATCGAAATCAGGTTACCCGCACATTTTAACACCCCGCTGAAAACCCCGCTGCAAACCGGTAACGCCGTGATGGTATTACCATTTACGCGCCGGGTTGGGGATTTAACTTTTACCAAACCTTACGCAAGGCAGAGTGCAAACTTTTTGCCCGAGTTTTATTGCATGGTTATGACGCTTTAATGAATGGCTATTTGGCGAGCAGCGCAACGGGAGTTCGTTCATTATTTGAACGCGCGCCGCCGTTCGGATCTACGTTATTTTTGCGCATTATGTGATTTGTTGCTTATTTCATGCACTGAATCCCCCCCGCCGTCACACAACCCGCATTTTGTTTCCTAAACTGCTGCAATCTTAATCACTCACACGACAAAGCAGGTGCAAACAGACGCGCATAACATTATTCTCTGCCAAACGGTAGCGGCGCCGTGGAATTAATAGCTATAACGCCGTAAATAAAACAAAACACACATCGTAACCACTGCTTTACAGGTATGTGGTCATTCGCAACGACAGAGGGTTAGATTGATGGATGGTCAACAGCATGGTGACCAGCTGAAACGCGGCCTGAAAAACCGCCATATTCAGCTCATCGCCTTAGGTGGCGCAATCGGCACCGGGTTATTTCTCGGTATCGCTCAAACAATAAAAATGGCCGGCCCGTCAGTGCTTCTCGGCTACGCCATCGGCGGCTTCATCGCGTTTCTGATCATGCGCCAGCTGGGGGAAATGGTGGTGGAAGAGCCGGTTGCCGGTTCCTTCAGCCACTTCGCCTACAAATACTGGGGCAACTTCGCCGGCTTCGCTTCCGGCTGGAACTACTGGGTGCTGTATGTCCTGGTGGCGATGGCGGAGCTGACCGCGGTCGGCATCTACGTGCAGTACTGGTGGCCGGAGATCCCCACCTGGGTCTCCGCCGCGGTGTTCTTCCTGGCGATCAACGCCATCAACCTGGCCAACGTTAAAGTTTACGGCGAGATGGAGTTCTGGTTCGCCATCATCAAGGTGGTGGCGATTATCGGCATGATCGTGTTCGGCGCCTACCTGCTGTTCAGCGGCATGGGCGGCCCGGAAGCCACCGTCACCAACCTGTGGGCGCAGGGCGGGTTCTTCCCGAACGGCGTCATGGGCCTGGTGATGGCGATGGCGGTGATCATGTTCTCCTTCGGCGGCCTCGAGCTGGTCGGCATCACCGCCGCCGAAGCCGACAACCCGCAAAAAAGCATTCCGAAAGCCACCAATCAGGTGATCTACCGCATCCTGATCTTCTATATCGGTTCGCTGGCCATTCTGCTGTCGCTGTACCCGTGGGGCAAAGTGGTTGAAGGCGGCAGCCCGTTCGTGCTGATCTTCCACGCGCTGAACAGCAACCTGGTGGCGACCGTGCTGAACATCGTGGTGCTCACCGCCGCGCTGTCGGTGTACAACAGCTGCGTCTACTGCAACAGCCGCATGCTGTACGGCCTGGCGCAGCAGGGCAACGGCCCGAAAAGCCTGCTGAAGGTCGACGGCCGCGGCGTGCCGGTGGTAGCCATCGGCATTTCCGCCCTCGCCACCGCGCTGTGCGTGCTGATTAACTACCTGATCCCGGGGCGGGCCTTCGAACTGCTGATGGCGTTGGTGGTATCGGCGCTGGTGATCAACTGGGCGATGATCAGCCTGGCGCACCTGAAGTTCCGCGCCGCCAAAAACCGCGAAGGCGTGGTGCCGAAGTTCAAAGCCTTCTGGTACCCGTTCAGCAACTACCTATGCCTGCTGTTCATGGCCGGCATCCTGGTGATCATGTACCTGACGCCGGGCATTCAAATCTCGGTGCTGCTGATCCCGGTATGGGTGGCGATCCTGGCCGTCGGTTACGCCATCAAACAGCGCAGCCAACGCGTAGACGGCGTCACCAGCCGTTGAATCCCGTGACCGCACAATAAATAAAATGGCCCGCAGATGCGGGCCATTTTTTTCTCCTGAACGCCGCTTACTTGCGCAGCGCTTTCACCTGCTCTGCGGTGATATCCGCCGGCAAGCCTCCCCAGGTCACGCGCAGGTAATTCACCAGCTCCGCCACTTCGGCATCGCTCAGCCGCTCACCGAAGCCCGGCATGCTCTGCATGCTTTCATCGTTCGGGAACTGCTGGGCCGGCAGGCCGTCCAGCACCGACACGATCAGGTTCTTGCCGTCTGCCTGGCGCAGTGTGGCATTATCGCGCATCGCCGGTGCGACGTGCGGTTTGCCCTCGCCTTCACGCGCGTGACACCCGGCGCACTGATCCAAATAGGCCATGCGCCCGGCATCGCTGCCCTGGCCCATTTTCACCGGCACCGCCGCCGGCGGCTGCTCGCCCATCAGATACAGCGCCAGCGCCTGGTGGTCTTCCGGCGTTAAATGACGGGTGCTGAGATCCACCACCATGTGCATCTCGCTGAAGGCGGAACCCTGCGGCGCGAGGCCGGTGCTGAGGAAGCGGCTGACGTCCTGCGGCGTCCAGCCGCGCTGCGCCAGGCCGTGCGGCGTAATGTCCGGCGCCATGAAGCGGCCGAGATCGCCGCCCTGCATCGGCTTAGCGAGATCCATCTGCCCCAGCGCGCCGCGCGGCGTGTGGCATTCGCCACAGTGCCCCAGCACGTCGGCCAGATAGCGGCCGCGCTGCCATTGCGGCGAACTGCCCTGCGAACTGGCCGGCAGCGGATCCTGGCTGCGGAACAGCAGGTTCCAGCCGATCAGCGCCATGCGCTGGTTGAACGGGAACGGCATCTCGTTGGCCGGAATGGCCACGTCCACCGCCGGGCGCGTCATCAGGTAAGCGTAGATGTCGTCGGCATCCTGACGCGACATGCCCTTGTACGAGGTGTAAGGCATCGCCGGGTACAGGTGTCGCCCGCCCGGCGCCACGCCCTGCGTCAGCGCCAGGAAGAAGTCGTCCTTGGTCCAGCGCCCGATGCCGTGGTCGGCCGACGGCGTCAGATTGCTGCCGTAAATCGTGCCGAACGGCGTTTCCAGCGGATAGCCGCCGGCCAACGGCGCCCCGCCGCTGGCGGTATGGCAGGCGGCGCAGTCGGCGGCCTGCGCCAGATAGCGGCCGCGGGCGATCTGTTCGGCGCCGGCGCTCACCTGCTGCACCGGGCCGTCGTAACGGCGGTTTTCCCGCCACCACAGCAGCGCAATCACCACGATCGCCACCAGCAAAATCAATACTGCGAGACGTTTTTTCATTGCGCCGTCTCCTTCAGCAGGCCCGGCGTTTTCAGCACCACGTCGCGCACCGCTTCGTAGTAACGCACATAGCCGGTACAGCGGCAGATGTGGCTGTCCAGCGCCTGCTCGATGGCGCTTTCCAGCTGCTCGCGAGCGATAGGTTCACGCTTGAGCTTTTCCACGAAAATGGTGGCGGCATTGACGAAACCCGGCGTGCAATAGCCGCACTGGAAGCTGTAGTGCTCCAGAAACGCCTGCTGGATCGGCGACAGTTCAACCACCTCGCCCTGCTCGTCCACCTTGGCGTGGCCTTCGACGGTACGCACTTTCTTGCCGTTGAAGAAATGCGCGCCGGTGATGCAGGTGCGCACCTCTTCGCTGGTGCCGCTCGGGTGATCGACGATCGCCACGCAGGCGTGGCAAATGCCCTGCCCGCAGCCTAGGCGCGAACCGGTCAGGTCAAGGTACTCGTGCAGGAAATCGATCATCATCAAGCCTTCCGGCACCTCGATCGGGCCGTACTGCTTCTCGTTGATGGTCAGGGAGATCGGCTGGGTTTTAATGCTCATTGTAATACCTCACGAATATTTTCTGCACGAACGGGCAAATCACGGAAACGGTGGCCGGTGGCGTCGGCGATGGCGTTGACCAGCGCGGCCACGATCGGGATCATCACCACCTCCGCCATGCCTTTCGGCGGATCGGTTTCCGACAGCGCCGGCAGGATGTCGCCGCTCTGTTTCCACACCGCCACGTCGCTGGCGCGCGGCAGGTGGTAACGGTTGAAGTTCCAGGTGCCGTTGCCCGGGCCGTCTTCGTACAGCGGTAAATATTCGTGCAGCGCATGGCCGATCCCCATCGCCAGCCCGCCCTGCAGCTGGCCGGAAACCAGTTCCGGCACGATCAGGTTGCCGCACTCCATGATCGAATGGTGATTCAACAATTCCACCTGGCCGGTGGCGATATCCACCGCCACTTCCGCCAGCGTGCCAACGGCGCTGTAGTAGGTCACCGCCGCATTGTTGCGCTGGGTTGGCGGGTAGTAGACCTGCCCGCGCGCCAGCGGTTTGAATTCACCGCCGGCGTTGCGCAGCGCCATGCCGTCGATCGGCAGGCGTTCGCTTTTGCCGTTCAGCGTGAAATCGGCCTCCGCCCACTGCCAGCGGTTGAAAACGTGCACCGCAGCGCCGGTGACGCCGCCCATCTGATAGGCCGTCTTGGCCAGCAGCTCGAGGCTCAGCACCGACATGCCCGCCGCCGTCAGGCCGCCCTCGACCCAACGCGCATCTTCACGCCGCACCACCAGCGGCGCCGCCTGGCCGCCGCCGATGCCGGCCTGCCACAGCGCCATCGCCGCCGGCCACAGGCCGCGATCGAAGATCAGGCGCGCCGCTTCGCGGGTGCTATGCGAGAAGTAATAGGCCGAGTTGCTGGCGCTGGACGGCGAGCAGTAGCTCGGCGTCCAGTTAGGGTTGGTTTGCAGCTTATCCTGCTCCTCTTGCGACATCAGGTAAGGATCGCCGCTGGTGACCATCGGCAGCACCGACCAGTCGGTGACCGAGAAATGCGCTTCGTCGGCCGGTTTGCCCAGCCACTGTGCGCACAGCACCGACTGCGAGGTCGACATGCCGGTGCCCATCTCCGCGCCGCTGTGATGCAGCGTGATGCGGCCGTCTTCGCTCAGCTCCACCCGGGCGAACGAGGTTTCCGCCCCGGTGCCGAAGTCTTTCTGCACGCAGCCGAAGCCAACGCCATAGCGCTTGCCGGGATGACGGCTCTCAAACTCGGCCTTGCGTTCGGCGCGCTTGAGCCACATCTCATGCTTCGCCGCCTTCTCCAGCACTTCATCGGCACGGATCGCACCGGCCGGGATCGCCCCCTGGGTGTTTTTCATGCCGGATTTCAACACGTTGCGCAGGCGGAATTCGATCGGGTCGATCTTCAGTTCAGCGGCCAGCTCATCCACCATCATCTCGGTGGCGGCCATGCTCTGCAGCGTGCCGTAACCGCGCGCCGAGCCGGCGTCGATGGCGCGCGAGGCCAGCCCGACCGACGACAGATCGCTTTTCGGGAAGTAGTAAATAGACTGGGCGGCGGTCGCGCCAACCATCACCACCGAAGGGGTAAAGTTGCTGCGGCCGCCGCCGTCCGCGGTCATGTCACCGAGGAACGACTGCATAACGCCGGTCTGGCGATCCACCGCGATGCGGTAATTCATATCGAACGCGTGGCGCTTCAGCGCCGTCTGGAACTGCTCGAAGCGGTCATTGGCCAGGCGCACCGGGTGGCCGTCGCCGTACATCGCCGCCACCGCGCCGTAATACGGGAAGTTGTAGTGATCTTTCGAACCGTAGCCCACGGTGTAGCACGGGTGCAGGATCAGCTGTTTCACCGGCGGATTGCGCTTGGCCAGCATGCGCGGCATCTCATCGGCCACTTCCTGCGGCGACTGGGTCGGCACCACCAGATGCAGCGTTTGCGTCTCGGCGTCGAACCAGCCGTTGGCGTTGTCCGGCTCCAGCGCCGAGGTATCGATCGACTGCGTAGTGTAGCGGCGTGACATCACCAGCCAATCGGCCGGCGGGTTTGCCATCTCGTCGGCGATCAGGCCCGCATAGCGCATGCCTTCCTGATCCAGCTTGCCGCCCTCGCGCCCTTCCGGCCACACCGGCAGATGTTTTTTCATCGATACCGGGAAGATTGGCGTGTCCTTCAGGCTGGAGAAGCGATCGTCGTCGAACGGCTGATCGCCCCCCACCCGCACATAGCGGAAGCTGCCCCAGGGATCGCGCTCCAGCGGGCCGGTGACCGCGCCGTATTTGATGGTCTCTTCGCGGAATTTCAGCTTGTCCTTGGCGAAGCGGAAACGGGCGAAGTCGTGATAGATCAGGATCGCCACCGCCTGGCCGAGGTAGGCCGGGGTTTTGCCGCTCGGCAGCAGCATGTCGTCACCGTAGAACGCCGGGAAGGCCAGGCCGTCGCGCGCCAGATCTTCCGCCGTCACCAGGCGATCCGGCTGCAGGTCGTCCCCCAATAGCGACAGATCGACCCCTTCGAACAGCCGGTTGGCTTTGGTGACGCGCAGAATGAAGGCGTGCGCCTGTTTCTGCGGCCAGTGCGGCATGTCCACCGCGCGGATATCGCGCGCGAACACCTTCTGCCCCATGACCTTGGCGCGGCCATCGATACGGAAACGGACGCGTTTGGTCTGCGGATCCCAGTTGGGTGACTGGAGGATTTTTTGCTCGAACAGCGCGGCGTAGGCGCGGCTGTACAGGGGCGCGAGATACACAGACACCCCCGCAATCACGGCGCTTTTGATAAAGCGGCGCCGCGACGGGTTGAAATTGCTCATAAATAAGTCCTTCACGTCTTTCTTGTAATTGGTTTTTGTTCGCGGTGTTGTTGCGCAAACGCTGACGACCTTGCCGTAGACGTCATAAGCATATGCTTATAACTAAAATTATGTGATGATTAACAGGCTGTTTTCAACAAAAAAACATTTGCAAAACACAGGTAGTTTGTAGGCTAATAAATAATTTGCGCAAACGCGGACTTCAACCATGACCACGGGCATTGTCATTACCGCCGCCGGACGCGGGGAGCGCTTTATTCAGGCCGGCGGCCAGGGCAACAAATTGAACGCCGGATTTACCGACGCGGCGGGCGAGCGGCGATCGCTGTTCGAACACACCCTGCGCCAGGCATTGGCTTCCGGCCTGCCGGTACAGGTGGTGACCCGGCCGGATAATCTGCCGGTGCTGGCAGCCTGCGCCGCCAATCAGGTGCCGGTCACCCTGCTCGACAGTTCGGGCCTCGGCGACTCGATCGCCGCGGGCGTTGCGGCCACGCAGCACTGGCAGGGCTGGCTGATCCACCTGGCCGATATGCCGTTCGTCGGCGCCGAGGTTTTCCGGCAGGTGGCGGATGCCTTACGGCAGCACGCGATCGTGCGCCCCTGCTATGCGCAACAGCCCGGTCACCCGGTCGGCTTTTCCGACCTATTGCGCAAACCCCTTTGCCAACTGCGCGGCGATAATGGCGCGCGTGAACTGCTGCAAGGCGCGGCAGTGCACCTGCTGCCGCTTGAGCACCCCGGCGTCGTGCAGGATATTGATCTTCCATCGCAACTCCCGGCCAGCGAGTAAATTCACCTATGCAACATCTTGATGTCACCGTGGTCAGCCAGGCGATAAGCTGGCTGCAGCAACAGCCGGTCTGGTTATGCACCGTGCTCAGTACCTACGGCTCTTCGCCGCGGTCGCCGGGCGCGCTGATGGCGGCGACCCGCGACGGCCGCTACAGCGGTTCGCTGTCGGGCGGCTGCGTGGAGGAGGATTTTTTGCGCCGCGTGGCCGCCGGGGAGTATCAGGCGGCCAGCCAGGTGATCCGTTACGGCGAAGGCGGCATGACGCCCAACGTGGCGCTGCCCTGCGGCGGCGTGCTGGACGTGCTGATCGAATACCTGCCGGCGGGTGAAGACAGCATCGCTTACCTGCAACGCATCGCCGGCGCGCTGGAAGGGCATCACGCGTTGATCAAACGCCTGACGCTGCCCAACGCCTGCCACAGCCTCGAGCAAAGCCACTTCACCAGCGCCACGCAGGTCGAACGCCGGCTCGAGCAGATCACCCTGCACATCGCGGCCGCGCCGCGCCTGCTGATCGCCGGGCTGTCCAGCGTGGCGCTGTACTGCGCCGATTTCGCCGTGGCGCTGGGGTTTGAGGTGCTGGTGTGCGAGAACCGCCCGGAGGTGCTGGATAACTTTGCCGCCGAGCTGAAACCGGGCGTGACGTTGCTGCGCCAGTTTCCGGCCAAATTTATTGAAGAAGGGGGATGCCACGCCAATACCGCCGTCGTGGCGCTGACCCACGATCCGCGCATGGACGACCTGACGCTGATGGAAGCGATCCACACCCCGGCGTTTTACATCGGGGCCATGGGCTCGCTCAGAAACAGCGCGCGGCGGCGCCAGCGTTTGCAGCAGATTGCCGAATTCACGCCGCAGGAGCTGGAACGCATCCATGCGCCGATCGGCCTGCCGCTGGGCAGCAAAACCCCGGCGGAGATCGCCCTGGCAGTGATGGCGGCGATCGTGCAGCACAAAAACCGGCTGCCGGCCGCCGACGGGATCAATGCAGCGGCACCACCGGCACCAGATGCTGCAGCTCCAGATGCAGTTCCTCTTTCCCGCTCAGCGAATAGCTGAACACCGTAATGTCCGGCCCGTCACCGCGGGCCAGCCCCATTTCGGGCAACACCTGCGTGTAGATCTGAATGATGTGGTCGTTGAGCGCCACCGGCTTGCCGGAATAGCGAAAACGGCAAAACTCGCCGTGGATCTCCGGCAGCGGCTCCAGCACCACGCCTTCGCGCAGCGGGTATTCCGTCGTCACGCCCAGGGTATAATCGACCCTGACCCGCTCGCCGTCCGGCACCAGCTGGGTAAACGAATAGGTTTGCGTCGGGCGCTCGCCCAACAAGGTGTAGAACTGCCCCCGCAGCGCGCTGCGCTGTGGCAGGTGCGACTTGTCCAGCTTCTCGATATCCAGGTGATAAGCGTACCGCTTGCCGTGAAAGGCGTATTGCCCCCGGGCGATGCTGACGCGTTCAACCTGAATATCGCCGGGCTGGCTGGCCGCCAGCGAACGCACCAGATTGCTGAAGTCCTGCTTGCGGGCATGGCGATACACGCTGGGCGATTCGGCGAAGTGTTTCTTGAAACAGCGCGAGAACGTCTGCTGGTTATCGAATTGGTATTCGACCGAGATATCGAGAATGCTCTTCTGCGTGAAACGCAAGGCGAAAGCGGCGAGGTAGAGGCGGCGAGCGCGGATGTACGAGGCTAACGACAACCCGGTCTGCTTCTTGAACATGCGCTGCAGGTACCATTTCGTATAGCCTGACTTGGCGGAAACGATGTCCAACGACAGCGGATTGGTCAGGTTATCTTCAATCCAGACCAGCAATTCCTTGATATGACTTTCCTGCGTACCCATGTGCTTGCCGAACCTTCTGTTGCCGATATTCCATTAGTCGAATTTTAGTGCTATCCGCGTAGGGTATACAGGTTAAAACTCGACGTCCAGCAAGCTACAGGACTTTACACACTCCCCTTCACCGCCCGCAGGCGGCGAAGGGAGCCGCGCTTATTTCAGGCAGCTGGAGCACTGACCGGCCTGGATCTTCTGGAAGAAGTCATTGCCTTTGTCATCCACCAGGATAAACGCCGGGAAATCCTCCACTTCGATTTTCCAGATCGCTTCCATACCCAGCTCAGGATACTCCACGCACTCCAGGCTCTTGATGCTCTGCTGCGCCAGCACCGCCGCCGGGCCGCCGATGCTGCCGAGGTAGAAGCCGCCGTGCTTGTGGCAGGCATCCGTCACCTGCTGGCTGCGGTTGCCTTTCGCCAGCATGATCATGCTGCCGCCGTGGGATTGCAGCAGATCGACGTAAGAGTCCATACGCCCGGCGGTGGTTGGCCCCAACGAACCGGACGCGTAGCCCTCCGGCGTTTTGGCCGGGCCGGCGTAGTAGATCGGGTGATCCTTGACGTACTGCGGCAGGCCTTCACCGCGATCCAGACGCTCTTTCAGCTTGGCGTGCGCGATATCGCGGCCGACGATGATGGTGCCGCTCAGCGACAGGCGGGTGGAAACCGGGTACTGCGACAGCTGTTTAAGGATCTCGGCCATCGGGCGGTTGAGATCGACTTTGATCGCCTCGCCTTCCCCGGCCTGACGCAGTTCCTGAGGAATGAATTTACCCGGATTGTGCTCCAGTTTTTCCAGCCAGATGCCGTCGCGGTTGATCTTGCCTTTGATGTTGCGGTCCGCCGAGCAGGAGACGCCCATGCCGACCGGGCAGGAGGCGCCATGACGCGGCAGGCGCACCACGCGGATATCGTGCGCGAAGTATTTGCCGCCGAACTGCGCGCCCAGCCCCAGGTTCTGCGCTTCTTGCAGCAGCTCCGCTTCGAGTTCCAGATCGCGGAACGCCTGGCCATGCTCGTTGCCTTCGGTCGGCAGGCCATCGTAATACTTGGTCGAGGCCAGCTTGACGGTTTTCAGCGTCGCTTCCGCCGAGGTGCCGCCGATGACGAACGCCACGTGGTACGGCGGGCAAGCCGCGGTGCCCAACGTGCGCATCTTGTCGACCAGGTAGTTTTTCAGTTTGCCCGGCGACAGCAGCGCCTTGGTTTCCTGATACAGATAGGTTTTGTTGGCGGAACCGCCGCCCTTGGCGATGCACAGGAACTTGTACTCTTCGCCGTCCACGCTGTAGAGATCGATCTGCGCCGGCAGGTTGCTGCCGGTGTTAACCTCTTTGTACATATCCAGCGCTGCGTTCTGCGAATAGCGCAGGTTCTCTTCGATGTAGGTGTTGTACACCCCGCGCGACAACGCCGCTTCATCGCCGCCGCCGGTCCAGACGCGCTGGCCCTTTTTGCCGACGATGATCGCCGTGCCGGTGTCCTGGCAGGTCGGTAAAATACCCTTGGCGGCGATTTCTGAGTTACGCAGAAATTGCAGCGCAACGTACTTGTCGTTTTCGCTGGCGTCCGGATCGTCGAGGATATCGGCCACCTGCTGCTGGTGCGCCGGGCGCAGCATGAACGAGGCGTCGTGGAACGCATGCTGGGCAAGCAGGGTTAACGCTTCAGGGGCAACTTTCAGAATTTCCTGGCCTTCAAATTCGCTCACGGAAACGTGGTCGCGGCTCAGCAGGTAGTATTCGGTATCGTCTTTCTTCAGCGGGAACGGATCTTGATAGTGGAACGGTTTATTCGACATTGATCTCTCACTTGCAACATCAGCTGCGTTAAATTCACACTTGCGGCGCACGGCTCGGCGCCTTGTCAAAAAACTGCCTCCACCTTACGTATTTTTAATCAGTCAGTTATTGCGCCAAATCGCAAAATAACCGCTCTTTGCGTAAGGGATTACCACAGGCGGCGTTTCAACCTTGCTCGGTGAGAACTGCGGGTACAGGCTCATCATGCACGCTTTATTATCCCGCAGTTAACACATTGATTACAATCCATCGGCGGCGATCGTCTTATCAATGTGGCGAAAAACCGGCGCGCAGCGCCAAGAAAGCGTCGGATGCGGATTTAGGCCGGGGCATATTGTCAGCCGCCGCGCCATTGCTTAAGCTAGGCCGCAATGAACAAACCAAGAATCCCCATCGCGCTGCAACAAGCGGTGATGCGCTGCCTGCGAGAAAAGCTGCAGTTGGCACGCCGGCATTTTGCCGTCGAGTTCCCCGAACCCAGCATCGTCTATCAGCAACGCGGCACCAGCGCGGGCACCGCCTGGCTGCAAAGCTGGGAAATCCGTCTGAACCCGGTGCTGCTGCTGGAAAACCAACAGCCGTTTATCGATGAAGTGGTGCCGCACGAGCTGGCGCACCTGCTGGTGTTTCGCCAATTCGGCCGGGTGGCGCCGCACGGCCGCGAATGGCGCTGGATGATGGAAAGCGTGCTGCTGACCCCCGCCAGCCGCACTCACCGTTTCGAAACCGCCTCGGTGCAAAGCAAAACCTTCCCCTACCGCTGCGGCTGCGGACAGCACCAGCTCACCATTCGCCGCCATAACCGCGTGCTGCGCGGCGAAAGCGAATACCGCTGCCGCCGGTGCGGCGAGAAACTGAAATTTCTTGCTAGCGAGAACCTTTAGTTAAACGATTTATACGTTAAAACAAGCAAATATCGCCATTTGCCACTGCCGGCAAGTTCCGTTACCCTGCCTGCTTTTCCAATTTTGAGCTGTTTTGGAATATGCTTCGCAGAATTTTGTTTATGGCGGTTTTCGCCGCAGGCGCCGTACAGGCGCACGGCATCAATAATTTTTCTCAGGCCAAGGCGGCGGCGGCCAAGATTAACCAAGATGCGCCGGGCAGTTTTTACTGCGGCTGCCGCATCGACTGGCAAGGCAAGAAGGGCATCCCGGATCTCGCCGGCTGTGGCTATCAGGTGCGTAAAAACGCCCAACGCGCGCAGCGCATCGAGTGGGAACACGTGGTGCCGGCCTGGCAGTTCGGCCACCAGCTGCAGTGCTGGCAGGACGGCGGGCGCAAGAACTGCAACAAAGACGCCACCTATCGCCAGATAGAAACCGATCTGCACAACCTGCAGCCGGCGATCGGCGAAGTGAACGGCGACCGCAATAACTTCATGTACAGCCAATGGAACGGCGGTGAAGGCCAATACGGGCAATGCCCGATGAAGGTGGACTTCAAGAATAAACAGGCGGAGCCGCCCGCCCGCGCCCGCGGCGCCATTGCCCGCACCTACTTCTACATGCGCGATCGCTACCAGCTGCGGCTGTCACGCCAGCAAACTCAGCTGTTCGAGGTGTGGAACCGGCAATATCCGGTGAGCCAATGGGAATGTCAGCGTGAAGCACGTATCGCCAAGGTGCAGGGCAACCACAACCCCTATATTCAACAGGCTTGTCAGCAGCGGAAAAGCTAACCTACTATAGCCTTTATCTTTCATGGCGCCGCCAACCCGCGGCGCCGTTTCGTCAGGATCAGACTACCCATGCGCATACCCCGCATTTACCATCCGCAGCCGTTGACCAATCGGGCGGAGATCGCCCTGAGCGAGGACGCCGCCAACCACGTCGGCCGCGTGCTGCGCATGAGCGCCGGCCAGGCGCTGCAGCTGTTCGACGGCAGCAACCAGGTGTTCGACGCCGAGATAGTTCGGGTGGACAAAAAGAGCGTGCTGGTGCGCCTCGGCGACGGCCGCGTGGATGACATCGAATCGCCGCTCAACCTGCATCTGGGCCAGGTGATCTCGCGCGGCGAGAAGATGGAGTTCACCATTCAGAAGTCCATCGAGCTGGGCGTCAACGTCATTACCCCGCTGTTTTCCGAGCGCTGCGGCGTCAAACTGGACGGCGAGCGTCTGGCGAAGAAAATCCAGCAATGGCAAAAGATCGCCATCGCCGCCTGCGAACAGTGCGGCCGTAACCGCATTCCCGAAATCCGCGAGGCGATGTCGCTGGAAGCCTGGTGCGCCGAGCAGGACGGCAGCCTGAAGCTCAACCTGCATCCGCGCGCCAGCCACAGCATCAACACGCTGCCGCAGCCGGTAGACCACGTCCGCCTGCTGATCGGCCCGGAAGGCGGTTTGTCCGCCGACGAAATCGCCATGACCACCAATCACGGATTTACTGATATTCTGCTGGGGCCACGCGTGCTGCGTACCGAAACCACAGCGCTCACCGCCATTACCGCTCTGCAGGTCCGCTTCGGCGACCTGGGTTAAAGGAGAAAAGATGATTAAGCTCGGCATCGTGATGGACCCTATCGACTCCATCAACATCAAGAAAGACACCAGCTTCGCCATGCTGCTCGAAGCGCAGCGCCGCGGTTACGAATTGCACTACATGGAGATGAACGATCTCTATCTGCACGCCGGTGACGGGCGCGCCCGCACCCGCCTGCTGAGCGTGAAGGAAGACAAGGAGAACTGGTTCAGCTTCGGCAGCGAGCAGGATCTGGCGCTGCACGATCTGGACGTGATCCTGATGCGCAAGGATCCGCCGTTCGATACCGAATACATCTACGCGACCTACATTCTGGAGCGCGCCGAAGTCAAAGGCACGCTGGTGGTCAACAAGCCGCAAAGCCTGCGCGACTGCAACGAGAAGCTGTTCACCGCCTGGTTCCCGGAACTGACGCCGGACACGCTGGTCAGCCGCAGCGCCGCGCACATCCGCAAATTCCACCAGCAGCACGGCGACGTCATCCTGAAGCCGCTAGACGGCATGGGCGGCGCGTCTATCTTCCGCGTGAAGCAGGACGATCCTAACCTGTCGGTGATCATCGAAACCCTGACCGAACACGGCAGCCGTTTCTGCATGGCGCAGAACTTCCTGCCGGCGATCAAGGACGGCGACAAACGCATTCTGGTCGTCGACGGCGAGCCGGTGCCTTACTGCCTGGCGCGCATTCCGGCGCAGGGCGAGACCCGTGGCAACCTGGCGGCCGGCGGCCGCGGCGAAGCGCGTCCGCTGAGCGAGAGCGACTGGAAAATCGCCCGCGCCGTCGCGCCGACGCTGAAAGAGAAAGGGCTGATCTTCGTCGGCCTGGACGTGATCGGCGATCGCCTGACCGAAATCAACGTGACCAGCCCAACCTGCGCGCGCGAAATTGAGGCGGCATTCCCGATCTCGATTACCGGCATGCTGATGGACGCGATTGAAAAGCGCCTGGCGGCGAAGTAATGCGCCATGCGGGCGGCCTGCCGCCCGCTATCCTGCATCGCGCCCGCCAAAGCACGCCTTTGCACGCGGCTTGAAAGGCGGCGGGTATAGCCGCATACTGGCGGCTGTTTATTTTCTCACCCATTGATTACCTTATACTAACGCCATGAATTTACAGCACCATTTTCTGATCGCCATGCCCACCCTGCAGGATCCTCGCTTCAAACGCTCGGTGATTTACGTCTGCGAGCACAACGAAGAAGGCGCCATGGGTTTGGTGATCAATAAACCGGTGGAGCAGTTCACGGTAGCCACGGTACTGAGCAAGCTGAAGATCATGCCACCTGCGCGCGATCCGGCCATCAGCCTGGACAAGCCGGTGTTCGCCGGCGGCCCGCTGGCGGACGATCGCGGATTTATCCTGCATACGCCGCGCCACGGCTTCGGTGCCAGCATTCAAATTTCCCCCAACACCATGATCACCACCTCGAAAGACGTGCTGGAAACGCTCGGCACCCCGGAACAACCGGACGACGTGCTGGTGGCGCTGGGTTATGCAGGTTGGGAAAAGGGCCAGCTGGAGCAGGAGGTGTTGGAGAACGCCTGGCTGACCATCGAGGCCAACACCGACATTCTGTTCCGCACGCCGATCGCCAGCCGTTGGCGCGAGGCGGGGAACCTTCTGGGTATCGACATTCGCAGCATCGCCAACCACGCAGGACACGCCTGATGAGCAACCGCACCATTATCGCCTTCGACTTCGGCACCAAAAGCATCGGCGCGGCCGTCGGCCAGGAGTTGACCGGCAGCGCCCGCGCCCTGCCGGCCTTCAAAGCGCAGGACGGCTCGCCGGACTGGCTGAAAATCGAAAAGCTGCTGAAGGAGTGGCAGCCGGATCTGGTGGTGGTCGGCCTGCCGCTGAACATGGACGGCACCGAACAACCGGTGACCGCCCAGGCGCGCAAGTTCGCCAACCGCCTGCACGGCCGCTTCGGCATCCAGATCGATCTGCATGACGAGCGCCTGAGCACCGTGGAAGCGCGCGCCAACCTGTTCGATCGCGGCGGCTTCCGCGCGCTCGACAAAGGCAGCGTGGATTCCGCCTCTGCGGTGGTGATCCTCGAAAGCTGGTTCGAACGGCAGCTGGGTTAACTCCCCACCCCTTCGCCAACACAATCCCCCAACACGCCGGCGTCGATCCGCTGCTGCAAACCTTGTTCAAAGGTTTGCATGCCGGACTGCGCGCCGGTTTGCAACACGCTCGCCAACTGATGGGTTTTCCCTTCGCGGATCAGGTTGCTGACCGCCGCCGTCGCCGTCAGCACCTCAAAGATCGCCACTCGCCCGCCGCCGGGCCGCCGCATCAGCTTTTGCGCGATCACCGCCTGCAGGCTGCCGGCCAGCTGGGCGCGCACATAGGGTTTTTCTTCCGCCGGAAACACGTCCACCAGCCGTTCCACCGCCTGCGGCGCGCTGCGGGTGTGCAGCGTCGCCAGCACCAGATGGCCGGTCTCCGCCGCGGTGAGCGCCAGCCGAATGGTGGCGACATCGCGCAGCTCGCCCAGCAGGATCACATCCGGATCTTCGCGCAGCGCAGCGCGCAACGCCGCATCGAAGCTGTGACTGTCGCGGCCGATCTCCCGCTGCTGAATCAGCGATCGCCGGCTGCGGTGCAAGAATTCGATCGGATCCTCCAGCGTTAAAATGTGCCGCGGCTGGTGCCGGTTGATCTCGTCAATCATCGCCGCCAGCGTGGTGGACTTGCCGCTGCCGGTGGCGCCGGTGACCAGGAGAAGCCCGTCGTCGCGCCGCAGCAGTGCCGGGACGATGGCCGGGGCCGCCAGCTCGGCAAGCGAAGGCGCCTGCCCGGCGATGCGCCGCAATGCGAGAGACATCCCCGCGCGTTGCTGAAAAACGTTGGCTCGCAGCCGCTCCCCACCCGGCCTGTGCAGCGCCAGATCGATCTGCCCCAGCCGCCGCAGGCTCTCGCGCTGCTGCGCATTCAGCAATCCGTCGCAGAGGGCCTGCACGCCTTGCGCCGTCAGCGTTGGCGCCGCCGCCAGCGGCTGCAGTTCACCGTCGATGCGCAACATCGGCGGATGACCGGCACAAAGGTGCAGATCGGAAGCATTATGCTTTACACTAAGGGCCACGAATTCATCGATATCCATATCACTCTCCCGGGTCAATAATGAGCACTATCCAACAGAACCTGCAGGATGTCAGAAACCGCATCGCGGCCGCCGCGCAAAACTGCGCGCGGGCGCCAGAAGAAGTTGCCCTGCTTGCAGTCAGCAAAACCAAACCTGTGGCGGCGATCGAAGAAGCCATCGCCGCCGGCCAGCGCGCCTTCGGCGAGAACTACGTGCAGGAAGGGGTAGACAAGATCCGGCATTTCGCCGAGTCGCCGCAGAGCGGCGAGTTGGTGTGGCACTTTATCGGCCCGCTGCAATCCAATAAGAGTCGGCTGGTGGCGGAACACTTCGCCTGGTGCCATACCGTAGATCGGCTGCGCATCGCCCAGCGCCTGAGCGATCAGCGCCCGGCCGGTATGCCGCCGCTCAACGTGCTGATTCAAATCAACATCAGCGATGAGCAGAGTAAATCCGGCATCGCGCTGGCCGAGCTGCCGGCGTTGGCCGAAGCGATCGCCGCGCTGCCGAACCTGACGCTGCGCGGCCTGATGGCCATCCCGGCGCCGGAAGCGGATTACCAGCGGCAGCTGGCGGTATTCAGCCGGATGAACGATGCCTTTCTCGCCCTGCGCCAGCGTTATCCGCAGGCCGATACGCTGTCGATGGGCATGACGGACGACATGGCGGCGGCGATCGCCGCTGGCAGCACCCTGGTGCGCATCGGCACCGCAATTTTTGGCGCCCGCGACTACTCGCAGGCCTGACAAACAGACGAGGGATTTGATGCAACATCGCAAGATTACCTTTATCGGCGCCGGCAACATGGCGCGTGCAATCATCGCCGGCCTGGTGGCGGGCGGCTATCCAGCCAAATCCATCAGCGTCTGCGCCCCTTCGGCGAAAAACCGTGACGCGCTGGCGGCGGACTACGGCATCGTCAGCAGCGGCGACAACGTCGCCTGCGCGCGCGCGGCCGACGTGGTGGTGCTGGCGGTCAAACCGCAGCTGATGGCCGACGTTTGCCAGCCGCTGCGCGAGCAGGTCGATTTCAGAGGCAAGCTGGTGCTGTCGATCGCCGCCGGTATTCAGGTCAGCCGTTTCTATCAGCTGCTCGGCGACAAGCTGAACATCGTGCGCATCATGCCCAACACCCCGTCGCTGGTCGGCAAGGGCATGAGCGGGCTGTACGCACCGGAGCAGGTCAGCTGGCAGGATCGCGACTACACCGGCGATTTAATGGCGTCGGTCGGTAAAGTTTGCTGGGTCGATGACGAAAATGGCATCAACGGCGTGATCGCCGCCGCGGGCAGCGCCCCGGCCTATTTCTTCCTGTTTATGGAGGCGATGCAAAAAGAGGCCGAACGCATGGGCTTCGACAGCCAGACCGCGCGCGATCTGGTGCAGCAGGCCGCTTCCGGCGCCGCCGCGCTGGTGGAAGCCAACCCGGATACGCCGCTGGGCACGCTGCGCGAGCAGGTGACCTCCAAAGGCGGCACCACCGCCGAAGCGCTGCGGGTGTTCAACGAACGCCAACTGCCGGAAACCGTGGCGCAAGCGATGCAGGCCGCCGTTTCCCGTGCGCAAGAGATGGAAAAATTATTTTAAATAACCGCGAGTTAAGGAGAAGGACCACTTCATGCTAACGCTGACTTTCCTGGTCAAGACCGTTGTTGATCTGTACGTGATGGTGCTGTTGCTGCGCATTTGGATGCAGTGGGCGCGCACCGATTTTTACAACCCGTTCTCGCAGTTTGTGGTGAAGATCACCCAACCCGTGGTCGGCCCGCTGCGCCGCATCCTCCCGTCGCTGGGGCCTATCGACAGCGCTTCGCTGCTGCTGGCGTTCCTGCTGATGACTATCAAGTACCCGTTGCTGCTGCTGATCCAGGACGGCGCGATCTCGCTCAGTCCCTATAACCTGCTGTTCGGCCTGATCTCGCTGGTGAAGTCCGTCGGCTACCTGATCTTCTGGGTAATGATCATTCGTGCGCTGATGAGCTGGGTAAGCCAGGGCCGCAGCCCGATCGACTACGTGATGTACCAGCTGACCGAACCCTTGATGGCGCCGATCCGTCGCATCATCCCGGCGATGGGCGGCATCGACTTTTCCGCCATGGTGGTAATCCTGATCCTCTATCTGCTCAACTACCTGGGCATGGATCTGTTCCCCCAACTTTGGTTCCTGCTGTGAGTGCAGTCACTCCGGTGCTGGACGGGCTGGCGATCAGGCTATATATTCAGCCGAAAGCCAGCCGCGACCAAATTATCGGCTTACATGGCGACGAACTGAAAGTCGCCATCACCGCCCCGCCGGTCGACGGCCAAGCCAACGCCCATTTGATCAAGTTTATCGCCAAGCAGTTCAAAGTGGCGAAAAGCAGCGTCACCATCGAGAAAGGCGAACTGGGGCGGCATAAACAGTTACGCATCGTGAATCCGCAACAGATCCCCGCCGTGGTCGCGGCGCTCATCGAATAATTTTCAAGGTAGTCATTATGCAAAAAGTCGTTCTTGCCACCGGTAACCCGGGCAAAGTGCGCGAACTTGCCGACCTGTTGGCCGATTTCGGCCTGGACGTGGTCGCGCAAACCGATCTGGGCGTGGAATCCGCCGAAGAAACCGGGCTGACGTTTATCGAAAACGCCATTCTGAAAGCGCGCCATGCGGCACAGGTCACCGGCCTGCCGGCGATCGCCGACGACTCCGGCCTGGCGGTCGACGCGCTGGGCGGCGCGCCGGGCATCTACTCCGCACGCTATGCCGGTGAAGATGCCGACGATCGGCAGAACCTCGATAAGCTGCTGGCGGCGCTGAAAGACGTAGCGCCGGGCCGGCGCGGCGCGCAATTCCACTGCGTGCTGGTCTATCTGCGCCATGCAGAAGATCCGACGCCGCTGGTGTTCCACGGCAGCTGGGCCGGTGAGATCACCGAGCAGGCCGCCGGCGAAGGCGGCTTCGGTTACGATCCTGTCTTCTACGTGCCGGAGCTGGGCCGCACCGCCGCCGAGCTGAGCCGCGACGAGAAGCGGGCGATTTCGCACCGCGGCAAGGCGCTGACGCTGATGTTGGAAGCCATGCGCAATGCTTAAGCTGCCCCCGCTGAGTCTCTACATTCACATCCCGTGGTGCGTGCAGAAATGCCCGTACTGCGACTTCAACTCCCATGCGCTGAAGGGTGACGTGCCGCATCAGGAGTATGTCGATCATCTGTTGGCGGATCTGGATGCCGATCTGCCGCTGGCCGGCGGCCGGGAGATAAGCACCATCTTCATCGGCGGCGGCACCCCCAGCCTGCTGAGCGCAGAGGCGATGCAAGCCTTGCTGGACGGCGTGCGGGCGCGCATTCGCGTCGCCGACGACGCCGAAATCACCATGGAGGCCAATCCCGGCACCGTGGAGGCCGATCGCTTCAGCGGCTACCAGCGCGCCGGCGTCAACCGCATCTCCATCGGGGTGCAAAGCTTCAGCGCCGAGAAGCTGACCCGCTTAGGGCGCATCCACGGCCCGGAAGAGGCCAAGCGCGCGGCAACGCTGGCGACCGGCCTCGGCCTGCGCAGCTTCAACCTCGATCTGATGCACGGCCTGCCGGATCAGTCGCTGGAAGAGGCGCTGGACGATCTGCGCCAGGCTATCGCCCTGAACCCGCCGCACCTGTCGTGGTATCAGCTGACCATCGAGCCGAACACCCTGTTCAGCTCGCGCCCGCCGGTTTTGCCGGACGACGACGCGCTGTGGGACATCTTCGAGCGCGGCCACCAGCTGCTGAGCGCCGCCGGCTATCAGCAGTATGAAACCTCGGCCTATGCCAAACCGGGCTACCAATGCCAGCACAACCTCAACTACTGGCGCTTCGGCGACTATCTGGGGATCGGCTGCGGCGCGCACGGCAAGGTGACCTTCAGCGACGGGCGCATCCTGCGCACCGCCAAGACCAAGCACCCGCGCGGCTTTATGCGCGGCGACTACATGGACAAGCAGCATGAGGTGGCGGCGGCGGATCGGCCGTTCGAATTCTTCATGAACCGCTTCCGCCTGCTGGAAGCTGCGCCGCGCGCCGACTTCGTCAACTACACCGGGCTAGCGGAAAGCGTCATTCGCCCGCAGCTGGACGAAGCGCTGGCCAAAGGCTATCTGGAAGAAACCGCGGAGCACTGGCAAATCACCGAGAAGGGCAAACTGTTCCTCAACTCGCTGCTGGAACTGTTCCTGGCGGACGACGAGTAAAAAAAAGCGCTGAATAATCAGCGCTTTTTTATTGGTGTTAATCTGGGTAAAACGTCTGAGACAGAATCTGCTGAGTTTCCCAGATGCCGTTTTCCGGATATACATCCAGCCCAGTTTCGGCCGTAGCGAGCGCAACGGCCTTCGACCAGACGACATCCAGCCAATCAGCATCGCTCAGTTTACCTTTTAGGCTGGGCGACTCTTTCAAGCTGTAAAGCACCTCTTTGCGCTGCGCTTTAATCGTTCTCTCCCAGCTGGTTCCGCGCCTGGCCGGCTGATATTTCCATTTAAGCAAATGTGCAATCAGCACCGTCATCCGGCTAGCAAGTTCCCTTTGCTCGCTCTTCCCCACGTCCTCAATCTCCTCGGCGATCTTTTCAATATCGATCTCAGACAATTTTCCGGAGCGCAAAAGAGCGGCCTGTTCATTTGCCCAGGCAACAACATCGGTTTCGTAACGTGTATGGCTCATAGCGTCCTCCGTAAACATCCATAAGTCTGTACGTAGTTTGACCAGTCTGTCAGATAAGCTTAAGAAGGTCAAAAAACATACTGCCGAGAAGGTTCTTAAATCACTTCAACGCCTTCAGCAGATCCTTGCGCTGGGTTTCCAGTGCGGTGACGCGGTTGCAAACGTCGCGACCGAAGTTCTGGAAGTCCTGCTCCTGGTTGTTCCACTCGTTCTGGATCGCCTTCTGCAAGCCGCCCAGGTTGCCCATGATCGCCTGCAGCGGGTTGCCGCCGCTGTTGGCGGCCTGTTTGACGCCCATCTCGTTCAGGCTGTCCTGCAGCACGCCGCCCATGCTCTGCTGCACGATGTTGCGGCCATCCTGTTCCACCTGGTCAATCGCCTTGTGGTGGAAGGTCAGGCCGTCGCTGCGGTGCTCGATGATGCGGTTCATCTGCTGTTTCAGCTGGCCGTTGAGGGTGGTCAGCCGGTTGCGCACGTTGCTGTTGCTGCCCAGCTCTTTGACGATCACCTTATCCAGCGCCGAGCGGGCTTTCTCCAGGTGTTTCTGCGCGCCGTCGTCGATCCACGGCAGCTGCTTGCGCAGCGCGCTCTGGTAACTGAAGGCTTTCTGCCGCTGGCTGTCACTCAGGCTCAGCGCCTGACCGTTGCGGATCACGTCACCATCCGGCGAAATTTGCAGGTCGCCGCTGGCGCCTTTCACCTGCACGCTCTGCGGGCTGATGATCACATCGTCCTGGGGTTTAACGCTGCATTGGTACTCGGCGTGGGCCTGCGCGGCAATCGCCGCCAGCAGCAGTAAGGCTAACCCGGTTTTCTTCAACATAGCTTCTCCTGACTCCCATCCAGATTGGGATTAAAAAATCGAACGACCGATACGTTGAGACAACAGTTCCAGCGCCGCAGTTCCCGCCAGCGAGTTGCCGGAAGCATCCAGCTCCGGCGACCAGACGACGATCGACAGCTCGCCCGGCACAATGGCCACGATGCCGCCGCCCACGCCGGACTTGCCCGGCATCCCCACCCGATAGGCGAATTCGCCGGCGCCGTCGTACATGCCGCTGGTCATCATCAGGGCATTGATCTGCCGGGCCTGCAGCGGGCTGATCACCGTCTCGCCGTTGAGATCGCGGCCGTGATTGGCCAGATAGACGAAGCTGCGCGCCAGCTCCAGGCAGCTCATGCGCAGCGCACAGTAGTGGAAATAGGTTTGCAGCACGGTGATCACGTCGTTCTCGAAGTTGCCGAACGACTTCATCAGATAGGCGATGGCCGCATTGCGATCGGAGTGTTCGAACTCGGAGCGCGCCACCCGCAGGTCATAGGCCAGGTCGTCTTCGCCGGCCAGCTGGCGCACCACCTCCAGCATGCGCTGTTTGGGGGCGCTGAGCCGGGTTTGCAGCATGTCGCACACCACCAGCGCGCCGGGGTTGATAAACGGATTGCGCGGTTTGCCCTGCTCCATCTCCAGCTGTAGCAGCGAGTTGAACGGCAGGCCGGAAGGCTCTTTGCCGACGCGCCGCCAGATCTCAGGCTCCTGATAGCGCGTCAGCGCCAGCGTCAGGCTCAGCACTTTGGAGATCGACTGAATGGAGAAGCGCTCCGCGGCGTCGCCGGCCTGGAACAGTTCGCCGTCCACCGTGCAGACGGCGATCGCCAGCCGATCGGCGGGCACTTCCGCCAACGCCGGGATGTAATCGGCCACTTTCCCCTGACCAATCAGCGGGCGCACCTGTTGCAGGATCTCCTCCAGCAACGCGTTATCCAATGTTGTTACCACCTCGGTCACACTCCGGGCAAAACAAAGGCGCCGTTAAGGCACCTTAGATCAATAAAACGGCGCGGCGCGAAGCCGCGCTCATCGGGCAAGCGCGATCAATCCCACCAGATATCGAACAGATCGCTGACCTTAACGTCGGTCAGTTTGCGCGCTTCCAGCCAGTTTTTCACCAGCTCGCGCTGCTCGTCGGTGCAGTGGCCGATCTTCTGCAGGCAGATCAGACCTTCCCACTGCAGGTAGCCGCTGCCGTCAAACGCCAGGCCGTTCGGCTCGATCACTTCATCGATGAAGGTATCCAGCGTGCTGTCGATGTCTTCCACCGACGTGCCTTCGGCGAAGCGCCAGGCTACGGAGAAACCCAGCTCCTGAAATTCTTCAATGTGCAACTTTTTACGTAAACGACGACTGCGGTTCTTAGCCATTATTCTTTCCTCTCAAACATCAAGTCCCAAACGCCATGTCCCAGGCGCTGGCCGCGTAATTCAAATTTCGTCAGTGGGCGCGAATCCGGACGCGGCACGTAATCATTATCGCTGGAAAGATTACGGTAGCCTGCGACCCCGTTCATAACCTCTAACATATGTTCCGCATAAGGTTGCCAATCGGTGGCCATGTGGAAGACGCCGCCGGTCTTCAGCTTGCGCAGCACCAGTTCGACAAACGGCGTTTGCACGATGCGGCGCTTGTTATGGCGCGCCTTGTGCCACGGATCGGGGAAGAACAGCTGCACCATATCCAGCGAGCCGTCCGGGATCATGTTTTCCAACACCTCAACCGCGTCGTGGCACATCACGCGCAGGTTGCTCAGCTTCGCCTCGTGGGCGTCGGCCAGGCAGGCGCCCACGCCCGGCGAGTGCACTTCGATCCCTAAAAAGTTCTGCTGCGGGTTGTTGCCCGCCATGGTCACCAGCGAGGCGCCCATGCCAAAACCGATCTCCAGCACCGTCGGCGCGTCGCGGCCGAACAGCGCGGCGAGATCGACAGCGTCAGCCTGATACTCCACGCCCATCACCGGCCAATAGTTCTCCAGCGCGTGCTGCTGGCCTTTGGTCAGCCGCCCCTGGCGGCGGACAAAACTGCGGATACGGCGCATCGCGCGGCCGTTCTCATCAAATTCCGGGGAGATGACGTCATTAATCATAGTGCTTTCTGTCTGTTTGGCTGCCAATTAGGGAAACGCGCATTATGCAAAGATACATTGGTTTAGCAAGTGTTCATCTTCTGTACCCGCCGTGCGGCGTCGGAAAGTTCCGGTTTACAGCACCATGACTCTATGCTGCAATCTCGCTTCATTTTCTGCCGGATAACGACGCTGCTCATGATGCAAGCACAACAATTCGCACAGGTGGTGCTTGACTGGTATCAGCGCTACGGTCGCAAGACCCTGCCGTGGCAGCTGGAAAAAACCGCCTATCAAGTATGGCTCTCCGAGGTGATGTTGCAACAGACCCAGGTTGCCACCGTCATTCCTTATTTTCAGCGCTTTATGGCCCGTTTTCCCAACGTGCGCGCGCTGGCGGAAGCCCCGCTCGACGAAGTGCTGCATCTGTGGACCGGCCTTGGCTATTACGCCCGCGCCCGCAACCTGCACAAGGCGGCGCAGACCATTGTCGCACAGCACGGCGGCGAGTTCCCGACAACCTTTGCAGAAATCGCCGATTTACCGGGCGTCGGCCGCTCTACCGCCGGCGCGGTGCTGTCGTTGGCGCTGGGCCAACACTATCCGATCCTCGACGGCAACGTGAAGCGCGTGCTGGCCCGCTGCTACGCGGTGGAGGGCTGGCCGGGCAAGAAAGAAGTCGAAAACCGGCTGTGGAAAATCAGCGAAGAGGTCACCCCGGCGCAGGGCGTCGGCCAGTTCAACCAGGCAATGATGGATCTGGGCGCCATGGTCTGCACCCGCTCCAAGCCCAAGTGCGAACTCTGCCCGCTCAACGTCGGCTGCCTGTCTTACGCCAACCACAGCTGGGCCAACTACCCCGGCAAGAAACCCAAGCAGACCCTGCCGGAAAAAACCGCCTACTTCTTATTGCTGCAGCACGGCGACCGGGTGTGGCTGGAGCAGCGCCCGGCGGTGGGCCTGTGGGGCGGCCTGTTCTGCTTCCCGCAGTTCAGCGCGCGCGTGGATTTGGAACTCTGGCTGCAGCAGCGCGGTCTGAAAGGCAAGCGCCTGGAGCAGCTGACCGCGTTTCGCCACACGTTCAGCCATTTCCACCTCGATATCGTGCCGATGTGGCTGTCGCTCGACGCGGCGGGCAGCGGCATGGATGAGGGCGCAGGTCTCTGGTATAACTTAGCGCAGCCGCCGTCGGTCGGGCTGGCAGCGCCGGTGGATCGCCTGTTGCAACAGCTAGCGAAGCAGCCCCCGATCCAACAAAACTTATATGGCGATAGCGCCATCGATGAGGAATTAGCATGAGCCGCACCATTTTTTGTACTTTCCTGCAGCGCGACGCCGAAGGCCAGGACTTCCAGCTTTATCCCGGCGACGTCGGCAAGCGCATCTACAACGAGATCTCCAAGGAAGCCTGGAGCGAGTGGATGAAGAAGCAGACCATGCTGATCAACGAGAAGAAGCTGAACATGATGAACGTGGACGACCGCAAGCTGCTGGAAGAGGAAATGATCAAGTTCCTGTTCGAAGGGCACGACGTGCACATCGAAGGCTATACGCCGCCGAGCGAATAACGCTGTTGGGGCCAGGCGCTGGCCCGCTTCAATCCTCTTATACTTCTTCCAAACGGCTTTAAGATGAAGAAAATTTTAGCTTTGCTCGTAATAGCGCCTTTGCTGATCTCCTGTTCCGGCAAAAAAAGTGAAGAAATCAACGAAGCCTGGATTAAAGATACCAACGGCTTCGACATTCTGATGGGCCAATTCGCCCACAACATCGAGAACATCTGGGGTCTGAACGAAGTTCTGATCGCCGGGCCGAAAGACTACGTCAAATATACCGACCAATACCAAACCCGCAGCCACATCAACTTCGACACCGGCGCCATTACCATCGAGACCATCGCCACCACCGATCCGGCCGCGCACCTGCGCCAGGCGATCATCAGCACGCTGCTGATGGGTGACGATCCGGGGTCCATCGATCTCTATTCCGACGCCAACGATATCCAGATCAGCAAAGAGCCGTTCCTGTACGGCCAGGTGCTGGATAACAAGGGCGCGCCGATCCGCTGGGAATGGCGCGCGGCGCACTTCGCCGATTACCTGCTGCAGACCAAGCTGCAAAAACGCACCTCCGGCCTGCACGTGATCTACTCGGTCACCATCCAGCTGGTGCCGAACCACCTGGACAAACGTGCGCACAAATACCTGCCGATGGTGCGCAAGGCGTCGGAAAAATACGGCGTGGACGAGTCGCTGATCCTGGCGATCATGCAGACCGAATCGAGCTTCAACCCGTATGCGGTGAGCGGTTCGGACGCGCTGGGCCTGATGCAGGTGGTGCAGCACACCGCCGGTAAGGATGTGTTCCAGATGCGCGGCAAATGGGGCACCCCAAGCCGCAGCTACCTGTTCGATCCGGAGAACAACATCGACACCGGCACCGCCTACCTGGCTATCCTGCAGAACAACTACCTGGGCGGCATTCAGAACCCGACCTCGCGCCGCTATGCGGTGATCACCGCCTACAACGGCGGCGCAGGCAGCGTGCTGCGGGTGTTCTCCAGCGACAGAACGCGCGCGGTAGGCATCATCAACGGCATGCAGCCGGGCGACGTGTACCAGACGCTGACCACCAAGCACCCGGCCGCCGAGTCGCGCCGCTATCTGGTGAAAGTGAATACCGCGCAGAAGAGCTACCGCAGAAAGTAACGCGTTCCGCGTGGATAAATGAGAAGGGCCGGTGCGAACCGGCCCTTTTTCTATGGCTTGATCATATAGCCGAAGATGCGCTTCCAGCCGTGATCTTTTTTCTCGATATAGACCCCCTGCAGCTCCGGCGAGAAGCCCGGCAGGCGGTTGATGCCCTCTTCCAGCGCCAGGAAGTAGCGCTGCACCGCGCCGCCCCACACTTCGCCCGGCACCACGCACAGCACGCCCGGCGGGTACGGCAAGGCCCCTTCCGCCGCGATGCGCCCTTCCGCCTGGCCGATGGGCACCAGCTCGACGTTATCGCGGATAAACTCCACGTTGGCGTCCTGCGGGTTCATCACCACCGGCGGGAAATGATCCTGCCGGAACATCTCCTTTTGCAGCTGTTTGACGTCGAAGCTGACGTACAGATCGTGCATCTCCTGGCACAGCCGGCGAATGCTGTAGCCGCGGTAGCGCTGCTCGTTCTTGCGGTACACCGTCGGCAGCACCACGCTCAGCGGCGCGTCCTCTGCAACATAGCGCTCGAACTGCGCCAGCATCTCCACCAGGTGCTCCATCTTGGCCGGGTTTTCCGCCGGGGTCAGCAGGAACAGGATCGAGTTGAGATCGCACTTCTCCGGCACGATGCCGTTCTCGCGCAGGAAGTTGGCCAGAATGGTGGCCGGCACGCCGAACTCGGTGTATTGGCCGGTCGCGGCGTCGATGCCCGGCGTGGTCAGCAGCAGCTTGCACGGATCCACCAAATACTGATCCTGGGCATAGCCTTCGAAGCCGTGCCACGTTTCCCCCGGCACGAAGGTGAAGAAGCGCGCGTCGTTGGCGATAAGGTCAGTATCGTGATCCTGCCAGTCTTTGCCCGCCACCTGCTGCGGAATAAACGGCTTCAGCTGCGAGCAGCGCTTGAGCAGCTGTTTACGGGTCTCGATGCCCAGCTTGACGCAGTCCATCCACATGCGGCGCCCGGCGGGGCCGGCGTGCATCTTGGCGTTGACGTCCAGCGCGGCGAACAGCGGATAGAACGGGCTGGTCGACGCATGCAGCATGAACGCGTTGTTCAGGTGCTTGTGGTTGCAGTGGCGCTTTTGCCCTTTGATGTGGTCGTCTTTCTTGTGGATCTGCGAGGTCTGCGAGAACCCCGCCTGCTGTTTATGCACCGACTGGGTGACGAAAATGCCCGGATCGTGCTCGTCCAGCTCCAGCAGCAGCGGCGAACACTCTTTCAGCATCGGAATAAAGCCTTCGTAGCCCACCCAGGCGGAGTCGAACAGGATGTAGTCGCACAGGTGGCCGATGGTGTCGATCACCTGGCGAGCGTTGTAAATCGTGCCGTCGTAGGTGCCGAGCTGAATAATCGCCAGCCGGAACGGCCGCGCCGCCGCGGCCTTCTCAGGCGCCACTTCGCGGATCTGCTCACGCAGGTAGCGTTCGTCGAAGCAGTGCGCATCGATGCCGCCGATAAAGCCGAACGGGTTACGGGCGGTTTCCAGATAGACCGGCGTAGCCCCGGCCTGGATCAGCGCCCCGTGGTGGTTGGATTTATGGTTGTTGCGATCGAACAACACCAGATCGCCACGGGTCAGCAGCGCGTTGGTCACCACCTTGTTGGCCGCCGAGGTGCCGTTGAGCACGAAGTAGGTTTTATCGGCGTTGAACACCCGCGCCGCGTGCTTTTGCGCATCCTTGGCCGATCCTTCGTGGATCAGCAGATCGCCCAGCTTGACGTCGGCGTTGCACATATCGGAACGGAACAGGGTCTCACCGTAGAAATCGAAGAACTGCCGGCCGGCTGGGTGCTTGCGGAAGAACTCGCCGCCCTGATGCCCCGGACAAGCGAAGGTCGAATTTTCCATCTCGACGTAGGTCTTCAGCGTTTTGAAAAACGGCGGCAGCAGCGCCTGCTCGTAGGCGTCGGCGGCGGCCTCCAGCTGCGCCATATAGAACGGCTTGCTGGCGCCGGCCAGCAGCGCGAAAACCCCACTGACGAACGGCAGATAGTCCGGCGAGAGATGCTCGTCCCCTTCCACCGCCACGAAGGTCGGAATGTCGAACCCCGTCGCCTGCAAGCGCGCCAGAATGCCGGCGTTAACGTCGGCGACCGACACCACCACCGCCGCCACGTCGGTGTAGTCCGTCTGTTCTACGCGCACGATTTGGCGCAGCGTCTCAATGGTGGCGACCAGGCTGGCGCTGGTCGCGATTTTCAATTCTTTCATCATGCTGACTCTCAAACGGTGAAGGATGAGGGTGTGCCACCGGCACGGTAATGAGATAACGCGGTTATCCCGGTAAAGCGATACCCGGGCACGGCAGCATAAGCGGCGTGCGTGACCGGCTCATGATCGGGGATCATCAGGCGGCTATCGGGGGAACTGGTCTTGGCAGCGTCCGACAGGCATCAGTAAAATCAGGGCCATAGCGCTGGCTTTACGCATGCCTAACAGCGAGCATCAGGCGGCCTTACCGCATGGCCGGCAGGCGTATTCGGGCGGATGACGTGCAAAGGAGACAACGGCGGAACGGTGGCGGCGTCAGATGTCTGGTGCGCAGCAGCGCTTGAGCAACAAAACCAGTCATGCCAATAACCCTCTGGCTTATAAGAAGCGGGAACACCGTCAGGGAACGGAGAGTGCTAAAATTTGCGCAATGATTGCATGATTCGTTGCGGGGTTCAAGCAAGAATCGCCTTGGTTTAACGCGCATTGATTTTAAAATAACGCATTGTTATTCAATTAAAAAATCATAAAAATTCATCTTAACGACGGTATAAATACACGTTTTATATGCATATTTATTGAATGACGATACCCTCCCATTCCCCACTCCGCCAGGTTCGCTGCCTGAAAATAGAGCAACCGATCGGCTTTGTGACAGAAAGCGATTGACGCCACCCGGCCAATACGGTTTAATGCGCCCCGTTGCCCGGATAGCTCAGTCGGTAGAGCAGGGGATTGAAAATCCCCGTGTCCTTGGTTCGATTCCGAGTCCGGGCACCACTAATTCTGCATGAAAGCACGCTGGTTAGAGGCGATCCCTTTAACGGGCGAAACAAAGGAACCAGCAGGTTGATATCGCAGTGTTTTTCGAATTTGCACACTCGATGTTAATAACTAGGTTCCTCTTAAAAGGGATGCCTGTGTGTCAGCACAGGCGTCCTTTTCTCGATCACTGGTGATTTTTACAGCTTGTTAAAGTTATGTCAAGGCGTGTCTGCGCCCTTCTTTACCGTTGGGCGCGACATCCATATACAGTGACAATTCATTCTCAAGTGCTTGACCTGTAATCTTCAAATCCAGCTCAACATACTCCATCGTTGTACTGACACTCCGGTGTCCCAGCAGACCTTTAACCATTGCCAAATTACGATCAGGTGACTTCATCATCTCAGTCGCCAGGGTATGCCTGAACCGATGTGGGCTAACCTTAAAACCACACTCTTTTGTTAGTCTGGTGAAAAACGAGCGAACAGGTTGTATTGCCGGCTCGGAGTCAACCTCACCCAATGGCGCCAAGAATCGCGCCACATCGAACAGGTAATCAGCTGGTTCGGCCCCCTGTTCTATTGCGCGCTCAACAAGTATTCGCATGCGGTCCCGGACAAAAGTGACGATAGGAACTAACCACTCGCGATGCGTTTTACTCCCTTCTTTACACAGCAACATCGAGTTTGCCTCAAGATCTACGTCCATCAGTCGTATATGCAATAACTGGTTTTGTCTCATCCCCGTCGAACGCAAAATATCGATAACTGTCCGCCAATACCAAACCGGAAAGAGAGCACATGAGCGGCTTTTGCCCACTTGACGTTTTTCGCGCTCTTCAAATTGCTCTAACACCAGATTAATCCTGACCAACTGATCACGATTCAATATTTTTTTACGCTTACTACCCGGTGGTACTTGCGTTTCGTTTAAGGGGTTCTCCTCTATATTTAACCATTTTTTCTTTATTCCCTGATTGTAAATCGCACGCAAATGGCGAGCCTTATTATTCCAGGTACTCGTGGTAATCCCCCTTCCCAGCATATCTCTACGCCACAAAATCAGCTCTCGGTTCGTAACTTCATCCGGTAACGTGTCATATCCAATAAATTTCCTGAAAACGGCGACTACGCGACGATAACTTTTTTCAGTTTCTGGACGTAACGCCTTTGAGAAAAAATACTCTTCGAGCAAAGTTTCCCAATCCATTACACGTGGTATATGCATGATATCTCCCTAGCATAAATAGAAGTCCTGCGAACTTAATATGACCGCAAGACACGATTAATCCCTGTTAAGGGATCACCAGCACCGGACTGTCGTCAGGTAGGTTCCCCCCTCGATAGAGCAAACTTGCTTTAACGAGGTAACCTTTGGTTCGTTTAAATGCTCCTGTATGTTCTGATGTTTCATACAGGTGAGCAAAATAAAATCGCTTACCCTTTATTCGTCGATGTATATCCAGACGTTCAAAATCCTCCTGGAGAGCCTCTCGTTTAGAACCATCCAAACCAAACTGCTTCAAATACAAATAAAAAATTCCAGGCACAGTGATAAAAACAAAACCAGAAACAAGATGAACCCTCGCCTCTACAGTGTTGATGAGGATCTGATTAGAATTGAGCCCATCGACTAACCAACGCCAAAAGACTTCTCCGCGAGTTATCCCCTCATCGCCTTCAATACTTAGTTTCTGTGATTGCGAAGAAGCGAGATCTGTAGTTTGAGGGACACAAAATTCGGGAGTTGAAAATGCCGCTTCCGGAGCGATATCATCAATGGCGTCTGACTCCTGGTTTAGTTCTGCAGCTTCAACTGCCTGAGTCACTTCAGCAGTAAGCGCAGGATTATCGGCAAGAAGTGGGCCTTCATCTTCGTGAGGGGCGTCCCCGAGTTCCTGTTCAGACCGGTTCCCCGGAGCAGACATCTCAACCGCCATTAAAGACAACAGAGCCTGCATATCTTCTTCTACACCAGCCACCGTTTCTGGTGCCAGAACAATCTCAGCCAAGGGCTTATCGTTGACCGGCGCATCCAGGGCCGAGCTAAGTAACACTTCCGTGACTAACGGTGCATTTTCGTTGGGCTGATCTAATGTCTCTGCCGACACTTGCTTCTGAGCGAGAGTGGGACGGATACTGCTGACTGCGCTTTGCAAATCAGTCTCGGGTACTGAAGAAGTGATATGTTCTGTCGCCGGCGCCACTGACGGTAAGGCTATTGCCAATGTGTCGGAGTTGGATATCGGCAAAAGCGATACGGACAAACCATCGCCACGAGCCAATTTGGCTGCCTCCAGAATAATGTCGTCAATTGCAGGTAATGTGCTCGGTTGCCTGGACGATATCGTCATCAACGAATGTATCGCAGCCGGTAATGTTGACAGCCATTCAATAAGCTCTTCAGGCAGCAGTCGTGCCGCAATCATTGCGCTCTGACTGCTGGCCAGGGTAGAGGCTGACGGAGTGGCTCTGAAGCGAAAACGGTAAGGTTCACCCGGCACCGTCAAACCAGGTAACCAGGCACGGCCACTTTGGAACTCACCCTGCAGCTGGCTCAACAGCGGCAGGTAGTGCCATAGCGCTGCATAAAACACCACGACATTCCACTGCACATTCTGGGCGGATTGTTCTTCAGGCGCAGCCCCTGGGGGCAACATGTGCCCCTTGGCCAGTCGAACCGCATACGTCGTCGTCTGCAGGGTAACATCGACCAGTCCTCCTTCCCTGGCATACTCCCCCTGGGACGCGGCCGGAAGTACCTGCATCAGCGTAACAAGCTGCTTCAAGGGTTGCAGATAGAAATGTTCATAGAGATCTTTGGGCAGTGCGCTGTTCTCCCACAGCTGCTGCAAACACTGCTGACGAGAGGCCGTGCTCAAAAGCTGCTCTGCGGATGCCGGCATAAAATAACCTACAGGACATTGAGAGGCTGAAATGCTTGCCGTTGGATTTGCCGGCATAACCCGGGTTCCAACCAGCAGTTCTTTGATAGCCTTCAGCATGCCAGGCCTCCGGCGATATCATTACCCTCGCTGTCCATCAACATCTGGAGCAATTCATTCAGTACCAGCGTTTGCCGGGCCCGGGTCACAGCGACATACAGCAGGTTGGTTTCATCGGTACGTTCGCAGTCGGCCATCAGGGGATCTGTGATATCGGCAAAATCATGATTCAACACCACCACAGACCACTCCAGCCCTTTGCTTCGATGCGCCGTCGAAACGGTTATCTGAGCCTGGCATTCATCAGTCACTGCATGCTCACGCATCACCTGCAGCTTTTGTGGCAGCGGGAAGTACTGTTCGAGTAACCGGAGGCCTTGGTTCATTTCAACATCCCGGGTTGCTCTGGCAACCGACTCAAATTCCTCAAAGTTGCGGTATTCTCGCGCCAGCCGCGGAGATTGCATTCGCTCAGGCATGTCCGCCGAAAACCAGTACAGATCTTCCAGTTCTTCCGTTTTGTAGCCGCTGATACCCCCAACCCAGTAGACCTTCTTCCCTGCCAGGCTGGCATCCAGCGCAGCGCCGATGACCCCAGCCACCGTTCGGCTCAATATGGCAACAGGCTGACCCTTCACGTCATCAGGTATGCACCCAACAACCCTGTCGTTTCCCCCCTCCCCGACCACAGACATCGTTTCGCCTTGCCGCGCAAGCAGCATATTGGCCACCTGGGCCACGGCAGGACCAAAACGGAAACTGTGAGTCAGGTAAAGTTGGTCCGCATCGGCCAACTCAGGAGCATCGAGGGCATTTTCCGCGCCACGGAATCGGTAGATTTGTTGATGCCGGTCGCCAACCAACACCACATTACAGCCCTGCGCCAGTATCAGTGACTGCGTCACCGGATTCGCGTCTTGCCCCTCGTCAAACAGGAGCGTCTGCCAGCGTTTGGAAAGGTCGGGCTGAGAGAGCTGATACAGCTTGAGGTAAACGTCATGGGTGACAGGGAAAGTACCATCCTGGCGTGCAGACTCGCGCCAGAGCAATTGCGCCGCTGCCAGGATTTTATCGGGCGACAAACCACTGCGTGAGTCTTCATCAGGCAAGTGTTGCAAACCCAATTCGCCATCCCCACTGCAGAGGAAAGCGTTAAAGGTCGTGATAGATGTGCGAGCCAGCGGCCAATAGCGGGTATTGAGTTGGCGAGCAACGTCAGTGATCCGCAAATTAGCTGTCAACCGCCGCTGATAATGGCGCCCGAAGTTAGGCCAGGCCAGCTGATGCGACGTTTTACATTCAACGTTAAACGGGAATTTTTGCTCAGCCTCATCCCTGACTGCACGGTTATAGGCAAGATAAAGCATTCTGCAATCCGGGTTTGCCTGGGCAAAACGGACCAATGTAGACGTTTTACCAGTGCCGGCAAACGCCCTGACCACCAGGCGATGGCCGGACCAACCAATGATGGCGGCCTGTTCAGGTGTATCACAATAAGACATAAGCAGCACTCCGTAAAACTTGACCGGCGCTTATCCTGCGCAGGTCAGTACAGCCAGCACCACAGAAAAACCTTTTCCCGAAAGAAATAGATTCCCGCAGTCAGCCGTGTTCAGGTTGATAGACAGCTATCAACCCCTCATTGCTGGAGTCTCTTAGGGCAAAAACAGTGGGGAAGCCTATACCTCCGAAGGCAACCCCAAAGCTAACAATCTATTGTTTTATTGTGTTTTTATCAGGTTTCCCTGGTGCCAAGAACAACAAATATCAGGTGATTTTATTACGGGGCGTTCCGACGATTCACAAAATGCATCTACACATGAAAAGTCCACCCTCATGATTTTTGCGCATCCCTCCGCATCGTTTGGTTATACCCCCAAACGCTGAGTGGGCGCTTTCTCTGGTGTTGTGCGCTATAGCATCACCTGAGCGTTATGCTCTCCCGAAAGGAGATGAACATAACGCTTAGAAGCCTCAGTTAAGCACCGCGAGCCTCCACACTCAGACTTCTTTTTAACAACCAATGTGACTCTCTGTCAATGCAAATGACACTATGGCGATTATTTAAATCATTTTGAGACATTAAAGAGTGCGGCTTTATTGAAAAAAACAACTTTGAGTGTACAATGATGGCTGTTTTTTAAACCGAAACAGGCTGAAGGTGGGAGATGGCAATCAACAATAAAACTGCCCTGGGGGAAGTCATTGCCAAAGCGATGACGATGAAAGGCATTCCAAAACAAAAGCATATTAGCCACACCAGCCGCGTTCTGGAGATCACCATAGCTGCAGCACAGAAAAAGATGAGCGGCGCATCAAATTGGGAGGTATCGCAACTGGTTAAAGTAGTTGACTCTATCGGTATGACAACGAGTGACTTCTTCGACATCTATAATTATTCAATAAATGAAGTGCATGATGCCGTCTGGAATGATGGCAAGACCCATGTTAAATGCAAAATATATTTATCCGAAGTAAAAACCAATGATGCAACTGAATACTCAGCCGTGAAAATCAACGATGAATGGGTTGTTTTTCACACTAACGATATAAAGGACGATGTATTGTTTGAGTCGAAGCGCAACATTGATATAATTCAACTCTACCCTCAAAAGCAGAGTCTAAAAAAACACCGAATCGCAATTCTTGATGATGACAAAAACATTGTAGACAGTCTCAAAGAAATAATTGCCAATAATGAATATCTTGTTGATGCATTTTATGACATTGAGTCATTAGAAGAACGTCTGATAAACACCCCTTATGATGCATACATCCTGGATTGGGTCGTTGGGGAAAAAACCGCTTTCAATACGATAAAAGAGATAAGGAAGACAGAGAATAATAACGCTATGATACTGGTTCTTACCGGGCAACTGCCTGGAATTGTAGATAGTGAGATCGCCAGCGCAATAAATGATTATGATATCACTGGCCCTCACGAAAAACCGATAAAAGCCAGTGTAATAAAGTCATTGGTGGATAAACATTTCCCTGAGTGAATGATTATGGATGATTATTTGTTGACGTATACAGGCAGTCTATTGCTGGACGGAAGATACATCGTATCGCCCTATGGAGTGAGTAAAGAAAGCCCCTGTGGTGATCTTTCCCCACTGAACAACCCTACGATTTTCAATAACTCAATCAATGAAGTTTCCGTAGACTATTCAAAGGTCAAAAGCCTGACTGTCATCAATGGGTTAGGCGTAACGCTAGGTGACTCAGTTGTTGGAATATCTGCCCTACATGCAATAAAGAAAATCAATCCAAGAATTGCAATCAGAGTCATTCGCCCCGAAAATTGTCCTGACTATGTAAATGAAATTTATACGCTCGCGAAGCATATTATAGATGACATTTCCTATATGCCGTTTGACATTACCAGTTTTTCAGGCGCAGACCTCGTTATAGATATAGGAAATCAGTTGTACTGGAAAGGTTTTGATACATTGGAGATGCACGATTTCTTTTTAAGGAATCTGGGTGTCGAGCACAGCCAGGTTTCAACCTCATTAAAAAGTAATGCCTGGCTCAGGTACTCGCCCATTGAAGATCTGAACCTGGGTGAGTATGTACTCTTCTGTCCATATGCAAGCACAAAGATAAGAAGCATCCCCACGCGATACCACAGGAACATCATCTCTTATCTGAGTGGAAGGTTCAGAGTTAAAGTCCTTGGTTTCAGTGAAATCAGCCATGAAAACTATACGAATATCACAGGATTGTCAAAAAACACCGTTTCCTTTGCCTCCATCATTAAAAATGCGAAGCATCTTTACACATGTGACTCAGCAGCCTTACACATTGGCGCAGGATTTAACACGCCCACCACGTGTATATTCACCACAGTGAAACCTGAGCTTCGTAGCTTATACTATAAAAACTGCAAATCCATTTACATAGGAAATAATGAAACAGAGGGCGTTCATAACAGTGAAAATGTACGCTTACTTGACTTAATCAATAAGGAGTTTGAGGTTTATTATGCGTAAATTGATGTTATCCGGAATATTCTGCTTAGTTACTTTATTCATTTCCCTCCCTTCTTTCTCGAAAACAGGAGATATCTATATTGACGGAGATATAACCCACAGAAATTATGGAGCAGGATACATTTTGACAGAGGCGGAATTTAACACACTGGAAAAACACCACATAAAAACAACAACATCCTGGACTGAGTTGGGTCACGTCGTGGATTTCGAAGGTGTAAAATTCAAAGATTTGTTAAATGTGGTCGGCGCACGTGGGAAAACTCTAAGAATGAGGGCATTAAATGATTACTGGGTTGACATTCCGGTCTCTGACGTCGAGGAATTCGATATGCTGCTGGCAAATAAAATGGATGGGAAACAATTGAAAGTTAGAGACTTTGGCCCGTACTTCGTCATTTACCCCATGGACAAGTTTTACGGTAAACTCAATACGCCCGTTTATCAGGCTCGTCATATCTGGCAGGTAAGCGGCATAACGGTACTAGATAAATGAAACTAAAAAAGCTCATCATTCAATACTTATTGGTTTTCCTTGTGCTAACAGGTGGATTTGTGTGGATGTATGAGCAATACTTTTCCACGCGCCATAATATTAACTCAGCGGGTCCACAAGAAAACTATGCCTGGGCAATTGCAAAGTTTGCTATCCGACTGGCTGGATTCAATGCCAAAATTGAACACCAGTTATGGCTAGGGATCGATGACAAAGACGAGTTGCAAAAAGAATTGGATATTCTTTTCTCAAGCTCTAATGTACTGCTCCATAAAAGTATATCGACCAGATATTTATATGACGAAGCTGGGTATGCTAGAACGGTTGAACAAATACATTCAAATCTTGAGAAAATCGATATCGAATTAAAAAAGAAAAACACGAACTACTCGAACCTGCTTGAAATCATTGAGTTAATAGGTCTGGACAACAAAGATCTCATCGTTATCTCGGACCATGCTGAAGTCAGGCAAAGAGACATTATACAGCAGGATTATATTAACAAAGCCAATTCGATGCGGTTTCCCATTGCCATCCTGTACGTTATTTTTTCATTGATGCTTTTCGTTTCATATCGGCAGGTAAAATCCATTAACAAGCAGCTGGAGTCCGAGAAGAAATCATTTAACAACAAGAATGCATTCCTTGGTGTATTAGGTCACGAATTGAGAACTTCACTTCAGGCAATAATCTCATCGGTGGAGGTGATTACCCAGCAAAAAGACGTCGTAGCATTCTCTCACTTTGAGCGATTAGAGAATGCTGCCATGAAAATGGAACGTCAAATGAAAGACCTCGCTGAGTTTGCCAAAGTTGACAATGGCAATGTTGAAATAAAAATCTCATCATTCAACTTACACAAGCTCGTGCATGATACTGTTGAGCAAAGCATCACTATTTTGAACAAGGAAAACATCAATGTAAGCATAGATGGGATTGAAAATATATATGTGAAAAGCGATCCCTCCAGGATTATGCAAATCATAGAGAACATTGTCACCAATGCTATAAAGTATACTGAGAATGGAAATGTACAGATAAGCGCAGTCATCCGCGACAAGTCCAGACTGGTCATTACGGTAAGAGACACGGGTCGGGGTATTCCGAAAGATAAAATTGATACAATCTTCTTTCCGTTCATCAGGGTTGGCTGCGATAACAAGGTTCCAGGCTTTGGGATGGGATTGGCCATTGTCCACGGTGTTGTTAAAGCCATGAACGGGACTATTGATGTAGAGAGTGAGGTGGGTAAAGGGAGCACATTTACTGTTTCATTACCCATTGAGTTTTCAAAACATGAAGAAACGGTCATTCCCGCCGATATGGATAATATCATTTTTTCAGCCAAAGAGATCAGGGTGTTAATTATCGATGATAATGAAATGGCCTGTGAATCATTGGTGTCAATTCTTCAGCATGAGTTTACAGTCGAGTATACGACCTCCCCAGAGCGGGCTTTGGTGAAATTATATCGAAAATCATTCGATCTTGTTTTGAGCGATCTGCAGATGCCTATAATGACAGGTGATGACTTATATAAAAGAGTCAAAGAGAATAAAGGACCAAATAAAAATACGCCTTTCATATTTATTAGTGCATATACGAGTGAAAGCCCAATCAAAGATGTGGCTATTTTAACTAAACCGGTCAGATTAAATGATATCAAAAAAGCTATAGAATCAGTCTTGGCCAATAATACCGCCTCGTAAAACAGGCCTCTTAATTAATACGTATTGAAGATAATCGCCCCAGTCAGGGGCGATTGTTGTCAACTAATCGCTTTAAACTCTCTAAGCGTCTGTAATCGAAGTGGCCATTGTTCTAACCAATGCATCGGGGTACACATCACCAATCGCCGTTCATCTGCTAGCGCGTTACCCAACACAACTTCTCCAGGAATGCCAAGCGAAGACAGCTGGATATACGCCATCGACATCGCTACTACATCGATATCAACGCACGAGACCCACATATGCTTTGGTGGCGGATACCCCAAAGCCTGCATCTCGACTGCGGCCGCGATCATCATACCGCCTGCCCCACATGCCGGTTCGCTGATCGTCACGAACGGCTGAGTCAGCAACAGTTGTTCCAACTCAGTGAACTGCAGCCTGGCCATCATGGACGCTACGCACCAAGGGGTAAAAAACTGCCCACGGTGTTTATCACCGAGCTCTAACTTCATGAAGGACATTCCCAAAAAATCACAAGGTTCAGCGGCCAGTGCTATTCGGACCAGAGCAAGTAGGTGCGCCAGGCGTTCGACATCCTCACGTTCATACCCTTTGATGAGCGACATGTACTGCTTCTCCAGCGCGTCGTCCGGACAAAAGCGGTTGTGTATTGCTATCGCGCTGCACTGAACAAAGTCAGAAAAGACCTTGTACCGGTGATGGTAGCGTGCCGTTTGGCCAAAGAGGGCGATGAATTGGTTTTGTACTTCAGTAAACGTCAGCATGGTGAACTCCATTAATAAATGGGAGTTCACCCGCAGTGGGAGAACTCCCCCACGGGAAAAAAAGGCCACCGGGATACCGGTGGCCATACGTTAGTGCTTCAACAAAAGACGGTGATTAGCCGGCGGCTGCATTCGGTGACAACGGCACAGAATCCTTATCGGCGTAGGTCAGGTGGATCACCTCACCAGCCTCAACCTCAGCCGCTATTCGTCCACCGTCGACATGCTCACCACGGTCGTAACGATCGTAGCCACTGCGTTCCGCATCAGGCATATACCAGGTATGTTCCACCTGGCAGCTGAACTGCTCCGACACTGTCCCGATAACCTCGCCGGCTGGCGGGTACCATGGGGAATCAAAGTGCACTGTCAACGTGTTAATGCCATCCCGTACACAGCCGACATTATGGCCTGCCGGCCATTCGACGCCGTACTGTCGACCATAGAGCTCGACAGTGGTCGGCACATCACGCAGCAGTCCCCCAGAGCCATTCAGTTCGGTCGCCAGACGCGTCGGGATCAGCATCAGCATATCGCACGGTGCAGTATATTCAGGCATCATCCCCAAACGTTCCCAGCAGATGCCGGCATCGATATCAGGGCTAACCCCCACCAGACCGAACCAGTCCGCATACTGGCGAGAAAGCACATCCTCCATACGCGCCTTCGCCACGTTGGGGATGCTTTCCCATTTAACCGCATCGATACCCGACTGGCGGTAGAGTCGCTCTATCAGGCGAATGTTCTCGCCCGTTAACGGCACATCCGCCTTCAGCAACCCGAACCAGTGTTCAAAGGCCAGATTCTGAGGCGATGCAATCCCCGGCTGCGTTAACAGTGCCGGGTAAGGCACGTAAACACCGGGTTTTGTTGTCGCCGGCTTCAATATGCCGGCACACCCGGCCAGGAACAGCCGGCAGCTTTGTTGAACAGCATGACGGTATTCAGGGACAACATGGCCATTGACCCATTGCTGCAGTTCATCAACAAAAACGGATTGGCCAGTGATCACTAAACGGTTATTGCACCAGTTCGACATGGTCGTTCTCCTCTTCTTACAAGAAAAAGAGGGAGCTTTCCCCAGCGGGGGAAAGTCTCCCCCGTTGGGTTAGGTGTTACCTCATGATGGCCAGGACGCTGATCCTGTCCTTAGTGGGCTTGCTCGCCATAGTGAGCCCGGTATACCTGATGTTCGTCGCCATTAGCGACCAATCCCAGCTGTACCTCAGGGTCAACGGTTATCTGCAGCCCCTTGTTGGTGGCTTTAGTCACCGGTTATCTCCTGTTCTGTTTCACCGATCACGCCCAGTTCTTCCACCTGGCGCAGATACGGTGATGATGAGGTAAAGGGATTGGCGCCAAGGCGAACCAGGTGGTATTTATCCACCAGGTTGTTGATCGCCTCAAACGGCCGCACCCCCGCTTCCTGTAAAGCCTTCACGCACTCCGCTTCACACAGATCGGTATCGTTTAACGCCAGGCCAAAATATTTGGCCAGTAACCTGCCGGCAATGGTCTGCCAGTAACGTTGTTCAATCGTCATCACCAGACTCCTCATGCCGCAACGGCTGGATCGGTTGTCACCGGGTCCGCCAGGGGCTTCAGCAAAAATTCTGACGCCTCACGGGCCTGTTTGGCCGCACGAAACAGCGCGCGCTTGTCCTCTCGCAATACCTTGAGCCAATGCTCGAGGTAGCTGTCGTGCTGGACGTCGCCAAAGACGCCGAGCTGCGCGCACATAAAAGCACTGCCCAGCTCCGCCACCAGTTCCTCAAACGCGTACACCGGGTCGCCGAACCACCGGGAAGAAGACGTGATCCCTTCCCGGTTAAGCCGTTTAGCATGGCCGGTGCTGTGCACCAGTTCATGCAACAACGTTGACCAGTAATCCGCCTCAGTCCGAAATTGCTGAGCCTGTGGCAGGACAATCTGGTCCCGGAGCGGGGAGTAAAACGCCCTGTCCTGGTAGGCCTGTTCAACCCGAACACCGCAGGCCTCAACGAGGGTGTTAACCTGAGCCTGCGTTTTCGCATCAACCGACGCATCACCCTCATCCGTCTCGGTTGCCGGCATAACGCCGACAACGATCTCGGGGAGGTTGTCGCATTGGGCAACGTTAAACAGGTAAAGCGGCTTCAGCATGGGTATTCGCGTTTTCAGCGGTTTTCCCTCTTCGTCAAACAGCTGCCGGCCATCAGCATCCTCCACCTGCTTATCCCAGGGTTTGAATACCACAGCCAGGGTTGCCGTCTCGCCGGCACGTACATGGCCACCGACGGCCTCCGCCTGTTTATAAGTCAGCCAGCGATTGGAGTGAAAACCGCGCTCTTCCGCGGCTATCCACAACAGCAGCACATTCACACCGCTGTAGTGGTAACCCGTCGTGCCGTTCTGCGGCATGACAGACCCGGTATAAACCCGGTTCCGGTCAGTCCGCCAGGGCTTGCGCCAGGGTAAGGTGCCACGCTCAATGGCGCCGATGATACTGTCCGTGACCTGTTGGTACAGGTCTGGTCGTTCGCGACGGGCTTTTGCCGGCCGGCGTGATGGTGATGTTTTCTTCATGGAATGCTCCTCAATGAAAAAGGCGCATTCCTCCCCTGGCGGCGAAGAATACGCCCCAGGGGACAGGAAAAGTGGTTAGAGCGCGGGGTAACGCAGTGCCCCTTTCGGATTCACTGTGTCAACACGCTGTTTCAGCCGTTCGAACAGAGCCAGGTAATCAGCCCGATCGGCGGGTTTTGCCCGTTTGCAATCGGTATGACAGGTCGTGGCCAGCAGGTTGATGGCCCGCTCACGCCAGTGTTTAAACTCATCCTGGCTGACGCAGACCGAGTAATGGACCTCGGCCAGCTGCAGCATGCGCGCGGTCACCCGGCGATAATCGGCGACACACACCCAGTTAACCGTGGCAACGTGCATATAGACCGTTTCGGGTAACAGGTGGATCCAGAGCTCATGGCCTTGCGACAGTATTCGTTCGATACAACTGTCGTTCAGCACCAGCTCCTCGCCAAAGTCGTCGCCGCCGGCAAGCTGCCGGGACGTTTCATACCAGGCCTCATCCTTGTCAGGATGACACCCGTCGGCATACGCCAGGTGTTTGATACGGCCGGTGGCGTTTCGTTCGCCCACGGCCGGCATCAGATAGACGCCATTATCCTTGGCCAACACCAGCGCACACTGATTGGCGCGCACTTCAGCCACCACGGCGCGCAGTTCTGCAGGGTTAAAATGCAACATGATAAGTCTCCTGAGTTGCGGAGACGGACTTCCCCGGGAGGGAAAGCCCCTCCAGGGAAATGAAACGTTATGGTCAGTGGGTGGTGTTACCACGAAGCCCGGAAGTAAAGGTGGTCCAGACTGAAAACAAAACCGGCAAGAACGCTGTTAACGTACTCCCTCAGTAAATCGACCTGCGTCCAGTAAATACCGCCGTAGTCACGCGATTCAGAAGGAAACTCTTCATGGCAGTTCGCTTCATTCAGCCGCGACAGACACAAATCCAGCATCTGGACGTCGTTGCGGTCGAACGCCATCAGCTCACCGCTTGTGACCTCCCCGACACTGTTGTCCACCCAATGCATCAACGCAGTAAACCCGCGAAAATGACAGGTGTGAACCAGCAGCGGCGGATGGTAGTGGTTACACGTTTTGTGGTTGTATATTCGCGGCGCCTGCGCACAATCACCGCCGTCCTCCAGCCACGCTGGTGAACACGGCACCCAGTCACCGACGGGTGTCCAGTCGCCGTTTACCGGCAACATCGGATAGTCAGCCTTACGCTGACGGAAAAAGTTGATATCAAGCCCCATGGGTCACTCCTCTCGGTATACGGACAGGAGCTCCCCTGCAGGGAAGCCCTGCCGGGTGAATCAAAAAATCGCGACTATGCCGCCGAATGCGCCTGATTCAGACGCACGGCCAGCACTTCATCCATGCCGACAATAACGCGCCAGCGACAAAGCAATTCATCGGGATCATCGTTATGACTGCTATACCCTTCCAAATGGTAAAGAATGGAGTCATCAGCCAGTGCCGCCTCATCCACTTCACCCGGAGCAAGAAGTTCCGGGCGTTTAAGGTGGTGGCGCAACCAGAGTATTGGCAACTCCCATCCTGGATTTTTGGAAAGTCTGGAGTCGTTCCGCTCTATCCGTACAGAGCCAGGGCACAGGTTATGAATCAGTATCAGAACCAGTCGGTGAAAAAAATCAGGGCGCTGAAAGAACCCCACACGTTCTTCGACGTAAGGCATCGGTTGCATCGGGATATTTACCTCTGCTACCGGTGATACACGTAAACCGGCCGTTTCGAAGATCATGCCATCAAACAGCTGACCGGCTTCCGTGATACCTTCTGGCCGGGCCTCTTCAGGCAACAACCAGAACACCTCGGTCACCGCCAGGGTGAAATCAATCCATGCTTCCTGGGACGGTGATGCGACAAAATAAACGTTCATACTCACGATAAATCCTCCGGTAACAAAAAATTGGGGGGATTTATCCCCCGGACGGGAATAAATCCCCGTCAGGGTGTGTGTCTGTCAGGCTGCCGTGCCGATCACCAAACCTCGAGCTCGCCAATCGCAATGTCGGCTTCGACATCGCGCTTGCCTTGCTCCACGGCCTGCGCCCAATAAGACGCGTGAATATCTTTGCTCAGTGTATCCAGACGAGCCATAAGCGCTTGCCCGTTAGCGGAAAGTGTCGATATATAGCCGTACTGCATGACCAGCAGGAAACCCCCAAAGGCCTCACCCGCATTGATAACGGCATTTTCCACATCATTCAGCTCAGTGGGGTCTTCACGTTCAAGACCCAGTCCCAGACGCTGGCAAGCCCGGATACTCATGAGCTTGCCTTCCACCAGGCAAAGGAAATGAAACGCATCAAGCGCGGTTTTCACGTCAAGTACGTTGGGTAACGGGGTATGCATCGATAAATCCTCCATAAAATGCCGAGGGATTTATCCCCATAACGGGTGTTAATCCCCGTCAGGGTATTAAGTGGGTAAACCGACCGCTCTAAAAGCGGTAACGCAGTCTGGCCAAATGCTCAGCATGTTGGCTGGCGAGTCGGTAAGCTTTTCTGCGCTCGGTATGCTTGCAAGACAGCACAACGTGGGTGCTTGCGTAAGTATATTCGCCTTTGTACCAACCTTTGCGCAGCGTCAGTAACGCGCTGACCGAACCATCATCACTGCAGATAACATGCGCGCGAACGGCAAAATTACCTGCTGCATTGACGTACCAGTCAGTAAAACGCGGCGGCGCCATGCGAAAAGGTATTCGCTGGACAGCCGATTTGACACGGTGCAGGGTTGAGAAGAAATCAGGAACAACTGAAGAAGTAAAAACAGACATGGTGTTTCTCCTGTAAAAAAGGGAACACCGCTCCCAGGGGAAAGGTGTTTCCCCGGGGGATCAGATTGCAGCAACCGCAGTCGTTATGACATCGGTCAATACCTTCATCACCGTTAAGTGATCCCTGTTCTCAAAGGTTAAACAGGGTTACCGCCACTGGGGCTTCCTCTTTCAGGCTACGAGGATATTCGCAGTCGCCCGAAGGCGTTTCTCACAGACCGCTGAAACTTTGGTTGGCACTCACCCGAAGGCGCTTCTCACAGAGTGCTGAAGCATTGGCTGGTTGTCCGAAGACAACGAGTAAGCATGTTTATTTTCCGAGCAAATCGCTGATCTGTCAAGAGGCCATGCGCACCTGTTTTTGGAATAATATTTCCTGATATCCTAATAACGTAACGTCTCAGTACCATTATGATTTTGAGGTCGCAGCCCTGTGAGAGCTGCGACCGTTATGTACGAACCATCATATTCACGTATACAGTTGAGAAAATTTTAAATTAATAAAACTACGCGCACTTAAAGAAATTAATCCGTTACTCCACATCACCTTTGAAATAGACTTGCTTAATATAACGACCTCGGCCATCCCCATGTCCCAAATCCATCGATACCAATGCCTCCGCTTCTACACGACTCATTCCATTTTTAACATGATGAGTCACCGCATCGCGTGAATAAGCGTATCGCAAACTATGGGGAGCATCTTTCCCTGTCATTCCTGCTTCACGAACAATATTTCGATAACGTTCTATTGCTGTATGCAATGAAGGTTTATCAATCAATTTTCCATTGTGGTCATCACAATGCTTTATTGCAGCATCTAAAATAGATAAAACCTTCTCACGATTAAAAATAGTTGTATCGCGAGGGCGACCTCCTTTCGTACCAAAAATAACTCGTACACGCTCGTCGCCATTAATTAAAGCCTGCCGCCATGTTTTTAATGACTTTGCTGACTGAACAGTTTCTTCCGTTCGCAAACCTACATAGCGAGACAACTGAACACCCAATGCTACCCCTGCATCTTTTTTTAAGACGTGATTTATGACAGCAGTTAACTTCTCATCCGAAATAGGAGCTTTTGCTCCATCACGGTTAGCACCTGAAATCCCTAAAGCCTGGTTGCTCAATTTCTCATGGTTGGGATCGGCCAGTTTATTTCGCCCAGCAGCGGACATGATTGAACGCACGGCTGCCATCTCGTTTTGCAATGTGCGAAGCGATATATTCTCAGCCTGCCGGCTACGAATGTACTTTTCGATATGGGTCGTTTTAATGTGTTTTACATCCCTGATTTGAATATTCAACTTTGCCAGACGTTCAGAAAAACGGTCTGCAATTCTGGAACGGTCAGCAACGGTTTTAAAACTCCCTCGTCCCTGACGAGCTAGCGTGACAAGTTGTTTTCCCAGCTGTTTACCGAATCTGGACATCTTAATACCTCCAATGGGATACACGTCCTTCTGCTTTTAAAGAAGCAGACGGATCTGTACCTCAGTAATTTCAACCCCGACGACACGGTTGCTTTTGCGCTTCCTGCGTCTCGACTGGTATCTGTGCATCGGGGCGGCGAAATGTTGAGTTCTTGCGAGGCACCCCAGATCTCTGATCTGTTTGCTGCTTATGCAGAGCTGACTTTCGTCAAGCTGCCTCCAACACTACTGTTCGTAGTGTCGCCATCGATACCGAGTCGATTTCCTCCTTTTTAGATAGTGAAACGTTCAAAACGGATTTCCCGTCGTAATTACGTTGAAGTGAATGAGTGTTTAAGACCGTACTGACACGGACTACATGTTGGTCAGATGGTAGTAAAACGTTGAAAGCCACGTCGTGCGTGGTTTGAGACGTTATGCGCTACGCGCGTCACTTGGTAGTGTCTTCGCCACTTCACAAGTGACGCGCGCTCCTCTGCTCCTAATGAGACTCACGTAAGCGGCCAAATGTACCCAATGGCCTTATACGTGCGTTCAAAAGTCGCGTCGTCGGCAACACGTCATAAAATATAAAATAATCAAAGCGTTGAAGCATAGAACATCGCCGTGGCGTACTCTAGCGCTGCAAAACGTAATGCATACGTTATTGGTGAAAGGAACCGTACCAGGACTGGCGCGGTTGAGTCGTTAATGAACCTTCATCACTATCGTGATCTCCGTTCTCAAAGGGTAAACGGAGGTACCGCCACATGGGCATCCTCTTCCAGGCTACGAGGATATTGTGACCACCCGAAGGCGTTTCTCACAGGTCACATGAAACATTGGATGTCACTCACCCGAAGGCGCCTCTCACAGAGCGCTGAGACATTGGATGGTCGTCCGAAGACGACGATACAACTCGAGTAGGGTAAGCGATCCTATCAAATCCCGTCAATCACTTGACTTGATTTCGTTCGCTGACTACAGTGTATTACACTACACAAAATTGCATTACACAAAAAAGGAAATAACATGAAAGTACCTTCATCCTTTCGTTTCCCTGAACGATTAATGAATAGTTTAAAGGCTCGTGCAGAGTCACGAAATAAATCGCTGACTGAACATGTTCAGACTGTCCTGGAAGCAAGCCTGGACAACGAAGACTTTGAGAAGAAACATTACTTTGAGCTTATGGAGAATCCAGATAAAAGCATTTCCGACATTTACATAAAACTCTTCAGCACAATAAACACTCAGACAACGCGCTTAAGCCTGTCTGAGCTAAAGTTCATTATACACCACTGCCATCAGGCCTATCTCTTTCACAGCCATGCTGTTAGCAATGATTACATCAAGGTAATTATCGATATATCATTAGACCTAGTTACTGTTTCAGTACGTGAAAATATTGCCTTTGATAAACATTATGTCTACCGTTGTTTTGACCTATCAGATGAAAACCTGGATGAAACTATCAGCAGTATGAGATCAGTTATTAATAAATGCATCGATGGCACCTACGCCGAATATTTAACCCGCCCATTGGAAAGTGGAGCATTTAACTTTGCGCAGTACCCAAAAGAAACTATAGATTTAATATTTACCAAAGCAAGATTGCAAAAACTATTCCCTCTTGTTACACGCGGAATCATTCAAAAAAACAAAGATAAATGGAGAATAAAAGAACTTTCTCAAAACATCCCTTCGCATAGAGTGGATTTTTGCGTCGATGATTTGAATTTTTCTATAGTTTGCCATGGCAGCGAACTAAGATATGATGACCCTGCATCCGTTTTCTTTGTTATCGAAGGAAAGCACTTTATCAAGCCATATTCATTAAAGCCCCTACTTGCGATCATTCGCTTAGTAAATCGGGACGAACTAGACGATTTTTCCAGAACGTATAATGACTCTGATAAAGTAACTATCTGGCCACCGCACTCCACTAATAATAACGGAACGATAGACATAGATTCACTCAGATTAATATACACATCAGAGCTCTACAATGAATTTAAAGAGAAGTTCCTGAAGGCTATCGGGGACGAAAAAATGTCAGTTATACTTAACGCAATGAAGATAATGCATGGGGATATTTGACCTTGCTTGCCTATTTGGGGGGGGCTACCAGTGCCTTTACCTTTATTGGGTATTCACCACCTTACTTTGAAGATGTAAACCTATTTTGTTGTTCCACCTGCTGATAAAGCTCTCCAGTCTGGGCAGGATCATGTAGCATCTCCGAGCACAAAAAAGCTTGTTTGCTTGCGGTCTGAGGACCGAGTGAATAGCAATTGGTTATTATTCAGGCTATGATGAGGTCAGACTATCACCTGGCTAAGGAGTGATGATGAACGAAACAAGACAGCACCACGCCTATCAGCGTGGAGTACGCATGGCAAGCCTGTGGAAGCGTCTTAAAGGTACGATTTTGAGATGGGATGCGTTCTTTGTGTCAAAGGCTCGTAAATACAGCCGACCTGCTTGGATCGCCCATATTCCGATGATTATCCTTGCAATTAGCATTCTAGCGACGTTGGTGTTCGGAGGGATGATCATTGCCAGTTCGGTCGTACTCATTGGAGCATTACTTCTTCTCGTTAGTGAAGCATTTTCACCAAAAGAGGAAGCAAACCTAGCTGAAGATGCAACGACGTTAAAGACGTCATACAAATCGCCATGTGAATATAGAGCTGATGGTGAGTTTGGACCAGGCTGGTACGCCGGTAATTACAAAGTTAGCGATGATTACTGAAGTTTCAGCAATCATCGCACTTTGGCTATTTAGAACAGCCTATTTGCCAGCGAGATTGCCAGCCCCCTTACTAGCTATCGTGTCCGCCACAGCACCGCCAACTTTTCCTCCAGCAGCCTTACTATCTGCTGCACCGTTTGCCAGAGCCATACCTAGTGAATGACCGACACTCACCCCTGCCCATGAAAGAGCACCCAACCACATAGCTGGTAATACGATAAACATACAGCCCATCACCAGGTTCATAATCAGGTCATCTGCACTATTCTGGAACCCGGCTACATTCCAGCGGCTGTGCGAGTCCGAACTGTACAATGCCTCCAGTAACCAGCTGTCCAGCCAGCGCGCCAGTTCCCACCAGAACGTCAGGAAGTTCAGCGCAAACACCACGAACGTCACGGTTATCACCGTCTTGTACTCGTAGGCCGCAAATGCCAGGATAAGTGGCACCATGATATAGACCGCCATCAGCAGTACCGCCTGCACCATCGGCAACGCCTGACGCATGGCATCAAATGCCGGATATGCCGCCAGGCTCCCCAGCGCGGTTCCGCCCAGTGACGCGAGCCGGTTAACCGAGTTGTCCAGGGTGAAATCTGCATTGCCGCCGTAACCGGCATAAGCGCGTCCGCCCTGGGAGACCGTCAGGTTATCCGGGCTGACCAGGCGACGCACCACAGCCTCCTTATAATCTGCATCCGGTTGCCCCATCATCTTCAGCGCGGCAGACATCCGCAGCATGACGCCCGGGTCAACCTGTTTCACCACGCGGGCTTCCAGCCCCGTTTCGCCGGCTGACCACCACTCGCTGCAGGTCGGGTATCCGCCTCTCCCGGTGTTTGGCCGACCGCTGTCCCGCCCCTCATTCCAGGGGAAGCTGGCGCGCGGCGTTTTGGACTGCAGGTTGTTGTAGTACCCACCGTTCAGGAAAGTTTTCGACCCCAGCCACTCGATATCACGTAACGTGGCCTTGTCGGTTGTTTGTCCCTGGTCGCGGTTCTGCCAGGTATACAGCGCCAGCGCGTAGCAATCGTTGGTGAAGTCCTGCAGCTCCTTCGCAAGCCCCGGGTTATTGACCCGGCTGTGCTGAACCTCAAAACGCACCTGCCGCAGGTCCGGTCGACACGGGATCGTGGCCACGGCCGCCGACGTGATGCCTTTTGAGAGTTTATGCACCACCAACCACCACACCGGCACCTTCGCCGTCTGGCCGTTCATACTCGACATGATGTTGGCGTAGCCCGTTTCATCCGGCTTTTTCGGTGTCCAGGTACCACAGGTCGCCGCCCGGCTGCTGTCATACTTGATGGTGTCGAGGCTGACATTCATCAGCGGCAGACAGCAGGCCAGCATCACAAAGAATGCCCCGTAGAGCAGGTTTTCGATGCGTGGCAAAGACAGCATCCCTTTGTTGCCCTCATCCTCCCCTTCCTCTCGCACCTTAAGCCAGATGGCTGCCACCTTGAACAGCAACGGCAGTACAAACAGCCCCGTACTGACCAGTAACTCCCACAGGCCATTGTTAATCAGCCAGCCGAGCAGCGTCAGGAAATACTCCAGATAGCTGTTGGTCATCATAACGACAGCCCTCCACCAAAGAGACTGTATTCACAGGCCAGGGCAAATACCGCGCAAGCTATGGCCATGCGCTTGAGAGGTTGCCGGTATTCCGGTTTGCAGCCCGGCGCATGCCAGATTTTCCAGAATCCCCAGGCCAACGCGGCGTATAGCGCCAGGCGCCAGCTCAGCCAGCCATAACGGGTGCTGTGCACCCAGTCACGCAGCGCGGCACTCTCTCCCGGGTGATTGACACCCCAGTGAGCCATGCCCAGCGCGACAATCATCGCTATCACCAACATGCCCAACATCTGCAGAACACGCTTAGCCCGCAGACCGAATCGGCGCCCCCTGGCGGGCGTCACCGCTTTTTTCTCTGTTCCGGTCATTGATTCATCCTCACGATTACTGGTCGCTTTCCGGCACGGCCAACTGGTTGAACTTGGTATCCGGGCTGTCAACCGACTGACGCTGCGGGTTGGTTTCCGCCCGGTTGTTCTCCCTGTCGATGATGGTCAGCACCGCGTTACGCGCAATCTCACGCTTCATCTCCATCTCGTTCTTGAGCGCCGTGATCTCACGATCCAGCGCCTCGATACGCCGATCGCCTTCTTCCATCGCGACTTTCTGCGCAGAGGCGTTCGGCTCAGACATCCCGGTGGTGATCATGCGCCGCATGATAAAGGCTGTTTCGATGGTATCCGCCATCGCCAGCTCACTGGCCAGACGCCCAACCAGGGCGGCATTATCCGGATCGCGCTGCAGTGCCTTGATAACGCCGGCGGTCACCGCCAGGCTGCCCGTTTTGAGTTTGGCCAGGTTGCCCGCGGTGGGTTTTTCTGCCCCATTGACCAGCCTGGCCAACTGCTCGTTATTCGTTTTCGTCGCCTCTTCCAGCATCGGCGCAAAACCTGTACCGGCTACGGTGCTGCCTGGCTGTTCGGTCCCTTCGCCACTGGTGCATTGCGCTGCGTCCTTGCAGGTGCGCAGCGAGGTGTCGCCCAACACCTTCACCACAGCGGCTGCCGCTTCTTCACTGCTGGCATATTTGGTACAGGCACCGCCGGTACAGCTGCTGCCGGATACGCTGGAGGTGCTGGTGACCGGCAACGCATTCATCATGTTGTAGCCGGCTGCAGCCAGATCGTGCGTCGGTTTGATGGCCGGCTGACCGGCGCCGCCGCGCTTCTGTCCACCGATCCAGGTCTGGCCGGATTGCCCGGTTACTTTCTCGGTGGCATTCATCGACCGCACTGCATCGGCATCCCCGTTATTGATCAGGCTTTTGGCCTCCTCCATCGCCGCCGCCTGGCTCCAGCCGCCGGAGTCCACCATATCCATCATCCGTTTGGAGAGGTTCTGGCAATTGAGCTGGGCTTTGTCGAATGCCACATTGGCCTGCAATACCCCGTTGGTCAGCATTTCATACAAGCCTGGATTAGCACGCTGGATAGCCATCGCCGGCAGACTGGCTACCGCACCGGTAGCACCTTGAATAACGTTACCCATCAGGCTCTTGAACCCGTCCGTCACGCCATTGAGCTGGTTACCGATGGTGCTCTTCAGGTCGAAGTTGCCGCACATCAAATCCGAGCTCCAGCCCAGATTCATCCCCAGGCGCTGCATATTGCCACGCGTCGCCGGCTGTGATATCACCGAGCCTCCGCCCAGGGAATAGAACAGTTTGTCCGAGACGGCGCCGCTGGCGTTCTTACCGTAACCGATATTGCTGTCATTCACCTGGGGCAACGAAATACCAAACAGGGTGCCGTTATCGTCATTGTCGTCAGCGTGTGCGCTCACACCGGCCATCGCCAGGCTACCGGCAACCACCAAAGGCAGTAGACTGCGCCGTCCCCAGAGAGATTTATTCATTGGTTTTTTCATCATTTATGCCTCAAAAATCCGTGCTGTAGAGGAAACGCTGCCCGCGGCGCTGGCAGCAGCTGTAGGGTTGCCACAGGGCAAAGGCAGCGTTCGCATCCGCAGCCGGCGGATGTTCACCGTCCGGGAATACCGCGCAAGACTGGCTGAGCTGCGGCGCCAGGCGTTGCCATTTATGGTTGCTGGTTCCTGTATTTTCCTGAACCGCACCTGGTGGCCAGTACCCTTCCGAGCGCTGGCCTATCAGGGGCTGGTAGACGTGCGACTGACCAGAGCGAGTGATGATGTCCGCCACCCGCTGTGCCACCAGAGCTCCTGCCTTGTCATCATCGACCTGAGTCACAAATCCCGAACGGGGATAGACGTTGCCCCACATATTCGCGGCTGCCTGACTACCAACCTCGCGCTGACCGGGGATCAACGCCTCCGGATACAATGATTCCGGCATGCCAGTACGCCATGCCAGGCTGTCCAGCGTGCTGAGGAAATACGGCACGAAGGGGGTCGCCGCACTGCGGCACGAATAGCCGGCAATGCTGCCGCCAATCAGGGTCGTCGCCGGATGGCCAATGGCGTCAGCGTATTTGAAATGCAGGTTGGTTTTGCGCTGCCCGGGGGTTTTCAGCTCATTGTTGCCACCGCCGGCTGCAACGCCGCCCAGTGCGCTGGTGATACTGCTCTCGAGTCCGCCGGCGGCCTGACTGACCATCGACATCTCACGCCACGGGTTGCCTCCCGGGGTGTTATACGCCGACACCACCGCCTCCGGGACGAAATGGCTAACTTTGACCGAAGTTCGGACAGTGCAGCCGCCCCAACTGCAGAACAACCAGTAGCAAATACCGCTGACGCGCCAGCTGATGCAGGACTGCGACACCGCACTGGCAACAATCTGTGCGCTGTTGAGCGCGGCATTCGCCGCCGGCACGCCGGCCGCAGACAGCATCATGGCTACACCGAGGGATTTAAGGGTCAGCCGGGGTTGTCCGGAAGACGCCAACTGCAAGGGAAATCGTTGCATGTCACTGGCCCTCCAGTGACTTCGCGCGCAACGCGGTGGCCCGGGCGATATCAGCGGTGCCATACACCACATCCCGATCGTCAAACACGACCGCGGGGACTTTTTTGACGCCCAGTTCCCAGGCGCGCACCACCGCACGGTAAACCGTCGCCAGCTCCTGTTCATGCGCCTGCCATTGTGGTGACTGAAGTACGGCTTGCGCCTGCCGCTGCGCTTCATCCGGGTTCGACGACAGTGCGCCGAAGAGCTGCGTCTGCAACTGCTCCGGACCGTCAAGATAAATCACGGTCACGGAAGCATCATTATTCGTCGGGGGATGGTGGGAATCGGTATACAGTACCGTGCCGGCAAGTACCGATGCCGGCATCAGTAGAGGAAACAATGTCAGCAACATGCTGATTTTCATGGCGTACACTCCTGCGTGAATAGAATCCACACAGGGTGCTATAACGTGGTCAGAAAGACAGCAAAGAAGTCTTTATTGGTTTTAAACAATTTCCATAAGCACCTATCATATTGAATTGTATTGTTTTTATACCTAGCATGAAGTAACAACCACCATTTCTCTGACGCCTAAAACACTATCTTCACTCATGTATTAGTAATAATTTTCCCAATTAATTTCTTGGCTCTTATTGAAATAACAATATGACTATCCCATATTTTAATCTAGTCGTTTGATATCACCTTATTAAATCAACAAACAACAGAAACCTCACTTAATAACAATCGAGCATGAACCAATGAAATTAAAATTTCATCACCCCACACAAAAACTCTTTAAAAAAACAAAACCATTGATAAATAACAAAACAGAATGAGAGAAAATAAACAATGGAAACCAAACCAATATTTAGGCTAAATTAGAAACTAATAATACACTTATATGAAAATCAAGAGCAAAGACAACCACCACATCGCAGATATTAACAAAACGATACGCCAAGTCCAATGTCGTTTCAACTTATCACATCTCCATTTAATTAAGTTATTATTTTTATCATCCAAGTCAATTATTATAGGTGTTTTTAAACACCAGAATAAACCAGCACAACGCATCCCACTCGCTAAACTTCAATGCGGGAATCCTGGTTCTCTCTCCAGCAACAAGCTCACTGGCGATCCTCATCAATTCTTTATTACCCATAAACCACCACAATAAATTAATAGTTAAGAAATCACTCAGAGAACACCTCAATAACCATGCGCAAAAAAAATAATCAATCAAAAAAATAACAAATAAAAACAGATCAGTAACCATTCATATGACACACCACCATATAATAACAAACCTTTAATTAATGGACATTGGCCTCTAACTTTCGTGAGTAACAGCATCGCATCAAAAAAATAATCACATCGTAGGAAATCATAACATTCAAAGGGGCATTTCTTCGTGTGATTGCTCAGAGAATTAACCTTACCGGTTATATATATCCAATTTAATATTAGTGCCAACTCGCCCTTCTAGATTAAGTTAATAGTGGGATAGCAGAACCTGATATTGCAGTCTTAAAATCGGCCTTATCAACAAGCTTACGTAACTTTCAGTTTTATTATCCTTGAATATTAAATTCTTGTCAGTAGATTTAGAAGAACAATATTAAATCACAATATTGGTTTATCAAGATAAAATAAGCTTTCGCCCACATCCTGAAGAGACAGCTCTTTATTTGGCAATAATTCAGAGTTATACCAAAATGCAATCACAACATCCGAATCCGTATAATCATTAATATCACCTTCATTCCTTGGATTTATTTTCACCTTATTAACAAAACTCAATTAAAACAGCCCAATGCGGCACCAAGAAAATTTCAACAGCCCTGCTCAAAATCATCACGAGTTACCCCATTCGCATCAAAACTCACAGACTCAGAAATTAATAAACAACAAAGCAGTTTTTGCCCCAACAAATTAGAATCATTAACAATGCCAGATGATAACTCACGATAACCGGTGATCTGGAAATCACAACAAACATATTCAATAGCCCTATTGCCATTATCAATTTGGCCAAATGAAGAGGTCGTTTAGTTAGTTGTATGGAGAGTGCCTCTTGACATACCCCTCCACTACAAACTCAAAGCACTTAAACAATACACCAAGAGTCTAAAAATTAAAAATTAAAAATTAGAAAAACTAAATATGCCATTAATAAAATATTGAGCAAAAAAAACACATTATCATGTATAATGAAACCATGGCCACTAAAAGGAGAGTTAACTCGTATGATAATGTCCAACCTTAAACCACCAATAAGTTTGCATTATATACAGTTTAAATCAATAGATTTAAGCTATTGTCGCAACATAAAATCGTAATCAACAAGGATGTATAAATATGTTTTCAAGAAAAGCAAAATACTTTATGGAATTAGCTAAAAATAACTCATTAAATGATGCTGCAAATTCAATTTATATAACACCCTCTGCCATGTCTCAAGGCCTTAGCTCATTTGAAAAAAACATGGGACACAAACTATTAGAGAAAAAAAAGCAAATTACAATTATCCAAGAAAGGCATTGAGTTATTTGACTTAGTAAAGCCCCACTACGATGCAATAAACATTATTTTAAATGAATTCAAAAAAGCCGCACATACCCACCCTGCAACAATATTAATCGATAGCTTTCCATACACACAATTAACAGACATTTACCACAATAAGAACATACGCATTAATTTGGAGTGCAGGCACTCAAGAAACATTGCCACTGACCTGGAGAGTGGTTGCTATTTAGCTGTCATTTCCCCTTTAAACATTGAGTTAAAAAACACAAACATATCAAAAATAGATTTACAGGAAGAAAAAATAGGAGTACTTATACACAAAGACATAGTTGATTGTAATTTAGAAATAAAAGAAATAATGAGCAATACTAATCTTATACATACAACATCATCGTTAGAAAATAGCATTATGAAAAAACTGATAAGCAGACTGAGGTTAAACGGCATTAATTCAACCGCCATTTCCGCTAATGAAATAGAAGTGCTTTACATGTTAAAAGAGAAAATTGGATACTCTATAGTCAGCGAATGTTTTTTCATTAAGAATAGGGATATAATGGAAGATCTCTATTTCACAAGAGAACCATTTAATTTAACCCTGAATAGGAAAATGTATTTCCCAGAGGAGAATAGAACAACATTACAACTAATCTTATCTATTTAGATAAAAATATTCACGTCAGAAAAAAAACCAAACACATCTATTGAACATGGCTGTGAGTTTAAAAGTAACTTTTAGACTCCCAGCCACACTATAAACCCCATAAATTCAAGTAACATGGCTACTAATTTATTGATAGTGTAAATACACCACATTTAATTACATGCACTTTTTAAATCGCCGAATTCTCACTGATTAATCGACACTCTTACAGCGTAAGGTTATTAGGAATGCATGAGGCCGCGCGCTATTGTATCCGGTCAGCAAGCGAGCTGTGATTTCCTGCACTTCATTCAAGGTTCTGAGCCGATAAAAATCCTAAATTTCTGTTCGGTAGTCCCATTTAACGTGCTCGATGGGGACACCAGAATTAGCCTTCCTGGCTTGATAAATTCCAGCACCACGCCATAATCTTTAGCCCACTGCGCTTGGTGAGGAAAACAGCTTCAGACCGTGTCCATCCGCAGTTTCAGCGGTAGCCCGATTTGTCACAATCCTGTTCAGCCCCCTAGCCACCCTCTGTGCTGGGATAATTAGAGCTATCTCTATCGCCAGCGCCTCACGGTTAAAGTCATTCTCCACTTGAAAGTCCTGAATCGTCTGCCGCAGGCCAGTGTACTATGGCGGCCAGCTCTGGTTTTGTGCCTCAGGCGTCACCCGCGACGCCGGGTTACGTACTGGTAACCGATCCAGGGCCTGCGCGAAATGGGACACATTTAACGCTCTATTTTTATCTGTGACTCTCTGCTCGATACCCGCCTACGACGTAGATCGCCAGCCATCCTCAACAAAGGCGAAAGTCGTCATGGGGTTGTCCGCATCATTTTTCTTCACCAACTTGGCGAACTCCATAACAGGGCGGCCGAGTCAATGGCTTATAGGGCATCTGACCTCAACCTTCCTGTGAATGCAATAGTCCTGTAGAACATGGTCTATCTCAGTCGGGTTCTTGATACACTCTCAGTTAGGGGAGCATCATACCGGAAGAACTGTCGCTCAGCGTGGCACCACTACCATGGAGTCATATATCGCTCACCGGAGATTACCTATGTAGAGGGTAGTCTCCTTAAATCTAAGTTATGTGAGTAGAGCTGTTCAGTCATGCGGCCAAAGGCCGCACTTTCTGAGCTAGTATATGTGATAGCCCCCACCATTTACGCTAGAGGGCTATCACTATCAAAGTCATAATAAACTTTGTCATTAGCCTGAGATATTAATATAGCAACGCGTCCTGATATGGAGCTTCTCTCACTCTCAATGTATCCAGAATAGTATCTTTAATAGTCGACCTGCAAAATACACCATCAATGGTTTCATAATCTACATGGGCATCTCTCAAGGTATTTAACAAGTGCTTTAAACTAGTATTTTTCGTCACCTTAATTATATCAACATTATGTTGGCGTGCCGTATAAACCAAACCATGCAGAGAATCCTCTTTGTAATTAGATAAATAGTAATTATTTATTCTAGAAGGACCATGAACCACCTCCCTAGGCTCAATAAAATTACCAGTTGCTTGAGATATGCCAGGATCAGCTAATGCGAAACCATCATCCGAGAAGAATCTTATTTTTTGGCGATGATGTATCGATACTTTACTGTCAAAAAGCGCCTGAACTCTATGTGAAGTTATAACCGCCCTATTTCCGGGATTACCTCCACCTTTAATTAGTAAAAATGCATCAAACTCAATAACCCCATCCGGAAGAATGCTGTGTGCCGCTTGAGTACTGAGTATTCCTCCTCGCTTTGTTAATCCCTGGAAACCGTATTTCATGGCCGCATCGATACCTTTCCCGGCGAATCCTGCCATTGCAGAGACACCCAAAGCCAAGGATGTCCATCCCAGAATAGACGATGCCTGCGGATTGCTTTTTTCTGTGGCACCGCTGGCGATTGCCGTCATATCAGAAACGGCGGCTAATCCCCCTATCACAAGGGATGTCACCGACACCGAGCCGACCGCAGCAGTGACAGAACTCCATGCTGACACAGCCGCCGCTCCCGCTGACATACTGCCTGTCATTACACCCATCATGGCGGGCACTGCCGCTGCGTACAAGGACAGTCCGGCGGTAAATGCGGCAGCAAGAATACCGGCAATCCCCAGGCCGATACCCACACCGGCACCAGTGCTCATATGCCCTGACGGGTCGGTAAAATTAACAGGGTCCCCGGCACAATACGCATACGGGTTAATCCCCCCTTCACCAAACGGACTCAGGCTGTCAGGACAGTTAAAACGTATCAGCACCGGATTATAGGCACGATAGCCGTTCCCCAGATGGTAACTGCCGCTCACCGGGTCACACCGCTCACCGTTAAATCCCGGCAGTAAATCAATCGGATTCCCGCTGCCATACGGTGACCAGTTATGCAGTGTTGCCCCGTCATTTTTATTCTCTGACCATATCAGGCTGCTGTTGTGGCCGGTCCCCGTCAGCGTCAGTTCCCCCCCCCTGACTCATACCGAGACAGTGAGCGCCCCGTTTAATCAACCGCGTCTCCTGCCGGTCAGCCGCCAGAACCTCATTGACCAGAGTGTTCCCGCAGTAATACAGCTCCCGCACATCACCGCCACTGACATGCTGGCTCACCAGCCGGTTGAGGGCATCATACTCATAACTGCCGCCGTTAATATTTTCTCCGCTGACCTCCGTCAACCGGCCGGCCACGTCGTAAACCAGGGTTCTGCCCGCTTCATCTTTAATCATCCGGCCGTTGGTATCATATTCCAGTTTAACCAGCGGTGGATAAGCTGCATGAGTGTGTGTCACTTCTGACAGCTGTGCGGGATCTGCGGTATTCCGGTAGTGATACACGGCGGTATCTTTACTACCGTCCGCCAGAGTGGTGGTAACCTCAGTCAGATTATTTATCGCATCATACTGATACTGCTGACCTGACAGCACATTACCGTAAGCATCCGGCGGCGGGGTGCTGCCACTCACCCGGTAACGGGCCAGCCGGTGACGGCAATCATATTCATAGTGCTCATCTTTCATCACCGTGCTGCTCTGCCGGGTAACGCGGCGGCTCAGCAGTCCGTTTTTCAGCCGGTGCATCTCTGTCGTCAGCGTGCCGCCTTTACTATCTGTGAGTGTCCGGCTGATTTCACGGCTGAAATCGTCATATTCAAATGCCGTGGTCAGTTGTGCACCACCTGCTCTGTCCGTCACAGTCTGAACTGACAGGCGCTTCAGGGCATCGTAGTTCAGCACAACGTCAAGTGCATTGTCCTGTATTCCGATAACCCGTCCGTATTCATCGCGCGTATAACACGTCTGTGCCCCGGTAATATCCGTATAGCTGAGCTGAGCGCCGCCCAGTGTACTGGTATCATCTGCCTGCCGCTCACTGTTCCGCCGGGTAAACTGCTCCTGAATCAGTTTGCCTGACAGTGACCAGGCACAGCCGTATCCGGTATCTGCCTCGACGGCACTTAACAGCGCACCGGTCAGGTTATCGTAGTCATACGTCTGGTTTATTCCCTCACCGCTCACACAGGAGAGAACATTTCCCAGCTCCGGAATATAATCATATTTCAGTGACTTCCCCGACGGAAACGTGATTTCAGCCGGCACCGGAGAGGCGCCTTCATAGCGGTAACCGGTCATCCGGCCGCCGCTTGTTTCACGGGTTAATCGCCCCAAACTGTCATATTCACGCTGCCCCATGGTCAGCGTTTTTCCGTCCGTCCCCGGGCCGCAGATCTTAACCGCGCTGACCTGCCCGTTATCTGAAGCAGGAGCATATTCGCGGGTAACCACCGTGCCGTCAGCCAGCGTCCTGGAAATTTCCCGGTCAAACAGGTCATAACAGTAGGTGGTAATATTACCGTCTGTATCTTTTTCTTCCCGCAGACGGTTCAGTCCGTCATAGACATAACTGTGCTGCCCCTGCTCAGCCCCAGAAACATCCGTCATCGTTCCCCGCACCGGCAGCCCGGTGATTTTATCCAACTGAGTGCTGACAGTGCCGCTTTTAACCTGTGTCATTCCTTCCCCGCCCTGTGCATATGTGCGGGAAACCCGCCGGACAGGATCTGATTGGGTCAGTTTACGGAGACGTGTAGTGGTCAAGTAATATTGGCCACGGTTTTACAGTAAGAACGGTACCTGTTCTCTGATTCTTCCGGCGTCAGCCCTCCGTTATAGTGGTGTGGTCTGACGCTATTGTAGTAATTCAATATATAGCGATTGATTTGCCGCCGGGCTTCGTCTTTGCCCACGTAGCCATTCGCTGGTACCCATTCTGTTTTCAGGCTGCGGAAGAAGCGTTCCATCGGGCTGTTATCCCAGCAGTTTCCCCGCCGACTGACGCTTTGCTTTATTCTGTAACGCCAGAGAAGTTGCTGATATTTCAGGCCTGTATACTGGCTTCCCTGATCGCTATGGAACATGACATCACGCGGTTGGCTACGCGTCTCATATGCCATCCGCAGAGCGTTGCTTATCAATGCTGTATCGGCATTCGCTGACAGACTCCAGCCGATAACTCTGCGGGCAAAAAGATCCATTACGACCGCCAGATAGCACCAGCGATTTCCTGCCCAGATATAAGTAATATCTCCGCACCATACCCGGTCTGGCTCCGGTACAGCGAACTGGCGCTCGAGCAGATTCGGCAGGCATGTATGCTCCTGACGGGCATTTTTGTACTGATATTTTCCGGGCTGACAACTGCTCAGGTTCAGGGATTTCATCAGACGCCCGGCACGGTAACGGCTCATCGGAATGCCGTTTTGGGTCAGCATTTCAGCCAGAGTGCGCGCGCCAGCAGAGCCACGGCTCTGGTTCCATGCCCGACGTATCTCGCTGTACAACCTGACTCGCGCCGGATTAATAGTATCGCATCGTTTCTGCCAGTACCGGTAACTGCTACGGTGTACTCCCAGAGCGGAACAAAGTCTGACTACCGTGTGGCTGTCACTCAGCCTGGCAATTATCGTGAACCGTTCAGTGAGTCGGACATCAAGAGCGCGGTAGCCTTTTTTAATATCGTATTCTGTTCCTCCAGGCGGCGAACCTGCTTTTCCAGCTCGCGGATACGCTGCTGCTCTGGGGTAATGGGGGTGGCAGAAGGCGTAATACCCTGACGCTCTCGTCTGAGCTGGCGTACCCAAGATTCAAGCGTGGTAGAACCAACATTAACCGCTTCACTGGCTTGTCGATATGAGTAACCCTTATCAACAATCAGCTGTGCACATTCCAGCCTGAACTCAGGGGTAAAAGTACGCTTAGTTCTCTTGTTCATTAAGTCACCTATTTTATGTTGAGGTGAGAATATCACCTTTAATCAGGTGGCCAATATTACTTGACCACTACAACGGTCTGAAAAGACGATTTCTGACGGGTTTCCCCAGTTGTCATAATCTGTAATGCTGCTGACGGTGAAATATCTGCCGGAATCTGTCCCGTCAGTAATCCAGTCCTGTCCGGTATCACGCTGTTCCTGACCGAAGGCATCATACTGTGCTGAGGCAACATCAAACCATTCATGTGTATGCTCAGTATCAAGCAGCTGGCGGCGAATTTGGCGCCCGGCACCATCAAAGTGAAGCTTTACCTGATTACCGGTATTATCCCGCATGGCGGTAACCGGACCCGCTGGTGTGATGCTGTACTCCCATGTGGTGATGTTTTCATAACCAGTACCGGCATTCTGTGTCCAACTCAGTATCCGCCCCAGTGTGTCATAGGTGTAACGGGTTTCGATCCCCTGTGGTGAAACCTCAGAATGCAAAAGCCCGTTATACACAGACCGGCGCTGTGTGACGGATGACTGCAACCCGTCATAACCGGTAAAAATTACCGTTTGTGTCATCAGGCCGCTGTCGCTGACCTCGGTGTCAAAATCCTGTCTGCCGGTAAAAGACTGCCCCTCGGCATCCGGGTTATACAGGGTATCGGTGAATGCTGTGACGCGGCCATACTCTGTATTTCCGGTGTCTTCCTGATATTCCGTGATATGTACAGATAACAGCGTATCACCGCTGAATACGGATTCGGTGTCCTGTACCACACAGTCCGTCCGGTTGCCTAACAGGCGGTAGGTGGATGTTATTATTTGCTCCGGTGTGTCATTATAATCACTGTCCCGCGGTGTTACCGTCACGGATTTCAGGAACCGGACAAACCCATTCGGTTCGGCCGGACAATGGTCTCCGCCTTCTGCTGGATAAAATTCATAAGTGGTCAGTGTGCCGTCAGGGGCTTTCATACTGACCGGATTACCGTACTCATCAAATGCTGTTTCCGTAATTTCCTTACGGGTCTGCTCTGCGGCAGGCAGAAAGGTATCAGTCAGGGTAACCGTTTTCTTTCGGGGCATCTGAAACTGAGCCGGCTGCCCGTCAATAAGGACATCAGGCCTGGCATAATAGGCTGTTTCCTCCCGGATAATACAGCTGCCTTTCCGTGTTTCCTCCGAGATTTGCAGGTGATAGTTATTATATTCCCGCTTCGTGGTGACAGTAATACCGTCACTGGTAATAGTTTCCGTTGAACCGTAGGTATAATCCGTTAATGTGGTATAGATATAATCACTGCCAGAAGACCAGTTACCAAAATTGCCGTTGAAACCGAGGAAGTTTTGCGTGGTGTACGAGAAATGCCGGATTGTTTTCGGCTGTCCGGCCCCCGGATTACGGATATGGGTAAACACGACCGGCAAACGGGAAGTGATCTTTGATGTCGCGGGATACCTGAGCCCCTCCTGTCCATTATAAACAACGTCATCTGTCATGCCGGTCGGGTATTTTACGCCGGTCAGCACCCGGCCGGTCATTCCGGATATGGCATCATAACTGAAATGACAATTCAGAACATTACCGTCATGTATATTGTGAAAAATACGGGTCAGATACTTATCATCCATCAGTTGAAACTGTATGTGGTTTTCATCTCCGGTACCCGGCCACAGTGTCATCACAGACGATTCTGTCTGGTAATTCACCCGGCACAATATAACTGACTCATCCCGGACTTCAGACAACCGGGACACCTGTCCGTTCCAATTCCAGGTCAGATACAGCTGTCGTCCGGCGGGTGATATGACATTCGTGGTGAGAAATGTGTCGTTATCTCTGGCTTTTGTCAGTCGTTCTGTTTTACCGTCTTTCCAGAAAATGGTGTACCCTTCCCCGTCTCCCTGGCCATTGGTAAACACAAAACGGAAACTGCTGAGCTTCTGGTTGCGTACCTTATCGGTACCGGGGCTTACCCGGTATTTCTCACCATTACTCAGTTCCAGTAAATTAGTTCTATTATTAAACTGTGTCAGACTCAGGGCAAAACCGGTGCCAAAACCGCTGTTAATGTTGTTCAGTGATGAATAACTCAGAGACAGGGGGAGTTCAGGGCCCAGCTGATGATTGCCGACTAACGATACAACGGGCAGATTAACCATAAACTGACCGGTGCGCGAGTCAACACCTGTGCTCATGGCACTGATAAAATTGGATGTCTGTGAAGTAAAACTGTCATTCATACTAAACACTCCTGATACAATCAGATATTAAATAAACATTAAGGCATAAAAAACCACAAACTAACGACATCTGTATTTCTGTAATGAAAATATCCGGAGACACTTTCTGCATAATATGCAACCCTCCCTATTGGAGGGCTTATAATATAAAATTTAGCTTATCATTCCGATAAATACAAATATGACTGATAAAAACCATGGGTATAATAATTTACTTAATAATTAAATTATTATGTCTCCAGACTGAACTGGTGCGTTTTTCCCATTTTTCGCTGTAAGCCTCCCGACAACTTAGTCCCGGCGGCAAATGATGCAGCATCTGACCATTACCAATATAGACTGCCGAGTGCTGCAGTGTGGTTGACGACAGATTAAAGACCAGAATGTCACCGGATTGAAGAGAAGTATCCTCAACTTTGATGAAGCCTTCCTCCGGAGCCTGTACTTCAAAAATATTTTTCCCGGAATCGAGGTAATAGGCCTCACGTGGATAGTCATTGAGTGCAATGCCTTTCTCCCGGAGGAGATAATCCCTGATCAGGGAGTAGCAGTCGTATTGGCCATAGATGTAGGGGCGGTTTTCATAGTCTAGTTCAGTCTGCGGGAAAATAGTCAGGCTCTGCAGGCTGGGCCATAAAACAAGCAGGTATGGCAGACCATCACGGTCACTCATTACCTGATAGTCAGAAATATCGTGGCTCTGGGCATCAGGCACGCTGCAAATGACATGAGTGATTTCATGTGAATGCCTGAGTATCCGTAGGAAATCAGCATCAATTATTGCCCCCTGTTCAGGTGTCGGAGAAACATTAACACATGGTTTGAATCCTGAATTATTGTCATCCTGAGACAGTACACCACAAATCATATCAGGGGCACTGTCGATAATATGCTGAATAATATCCTCAGGGACACCATGGTTTCTGACATGTCGTCCTGTGCATTCGGAGACATCTCGTGAGTTATTACGAAAACCAATGTGTTTAATCCCTTTGCTATTATTGAACTTAAGCACAGGGGAGGTTAGATTGCCAAAATTATCGATGATGTCAACGTAGGTTTCCCCGTAAAATTCCCAGGACGTCATTACAGAACAGTGACCATCAATCAAGACAAAACAGACACCTGGTTGCTTATTTATCGTGTGTTTACAGGGGAACTCGTATTTACTAAAGCGGACGGTGAGTGTCTTGGACAAATGGCTCTTTCCATAATCCGCGGCACAGTCAAACGCCTGCCAAATCCAATACCAGCTATAGTCGCTTCCGAATCGATCACCGGACTGCAAGTTGGCTTTCACCGAGGAAATTTTATGAAACGGTTTCTTAATGTCCAGATAATAGTTTGTCCCGGTAAGACTATACAAATTTGCTCCCTGATTAGATGTACCGGGTAAACGGGATGAATCCGTATTCATAGAGAAGTCGTCAAGCGTATACCTGTATGGTTCGATAGCTCTGATTTCGATATCACTAGGCGCCTTGAAAGGTGCTCCGTTTGAACCGTTCACAGTATTAGTACCACTGGAAGTAGTTTTGAACTCACCAACATTTTGAATAGCGATACCTGCAGCTATTTTCTTATTAATATTTCCTTTTGTACAGTACACGTATAGTGAACAATAGTTATAGCCATCCTCCGGGAATAAATAAGAGCCTTCACCCGCCCTGGACGAATAATATTCCATAGCACCTAAATAGTCATTTTTATTGAAGCTAACACGACAGTCAGATGTTATTCCAAACTCAAAATCGAACGGTATTTTCTCCCCAGTTTGGTAATCGCACAAGAAAATACTATTTTTCATCTCACTATTCGTCATCTCTATTGGAGCGGGGGGGGGTTGAGTTAGTCCCACCATCCATTATCTTTACCTTGACGATAACCTCAATCATATTCAGTCCGTTTCCGTAAATAATAGCAGACTCTTTTGATGTCCCCTGATAGTGAATATTTAGACCAGCCAAATAGTCGAATTTGTCATAATACATAAAAATATCCTCTTGAAATGATAAGATGTACCTATTGCTAAGAATAAAGCCTGTTAAGCATCGAGTGCCGCGAGAGTCAGGCGTCTGTCTCGAATACAGAACTTATCTAGCAGCTTGAGCGACCCGCTGAAAATCAATGCACCGGAATAGAGGATATCGGTAAGAACAAAAGCATCCGGTTCGCAGAACGGCATTTGACCTGGTTGGCTGCCACCTTGACCATCGGCGCAATAGGGGGAACATTCTCGGTGACGCCATCTGTTATAACTTTTTCAATAATAACATGAATGATAATGCTTATTGTCGCGACCACCACCGCGACAACGATTCCAACTATGAGGGCCGTGAGCTTTGTAGCCAAATACCCAGTTACCCCAGTGACTACGATCCCAATCAGAGCAATAATGGCCTCAGTTACTACCACCCATACTGCGATATCTGTTGTGTTTTGCACATAAGGATCACCGACCATAGCGTAGACCATGACTTGCTCACCTTTGCTATTAACGGCAAGCTCAAACGTTTGTTTGGTAACGATGTGGGTGTAGGCGACGATTCCCGGAGAAATATCAGTGCGTACCTTGCACTCAGTACGAACGTATGTCTCATCGAAATTAATATCAAAATTTTCTACCACTGGATAGTAGGTGATGGCACCGACTTTAATGCCTTCTAACTTGATGTTCTTGCCGATAATGGTGGTACCTGATGCATCGAGCACATAGTTGTCAGCACTAGTGTCTTCAAATATGTATGGCAATGCTGGCAGCAATTGATACTTGACGAAAATCTCACGACTGATGAGAAAACTCGCATTATCATCCCGTTCCAGCCGTAAGGCCGGCATTTGGTTTGGAAGCCCGGTAGCGTCACGTTCATTAGTCATGGCCAACACACCGAAGATACTATTTTCCTCAGAGCCTGAGTCGGTATAGGCATAGCTCATGCTTGTTGCCCGGAGCCATTTAAATTCGTCACTGTCATTACCCATGTTATTTATCACGACGGTACTAAACAGAGTGTCGAATTGCTCAAGGTTCTCAGGCTCATTAAGCCATTGTTCCAACAAGCCCCGCAGCAACATTTTATCCATGTCTGGAAGAACCTTATTTGGGTCCTTCAGCGATATCACCGCCGCGATAGGATCATCTGGATCTGTAAGCTGAGTGTTGACCTGCAGGTCATAGTCGCCATCCTGTGCTAAAACTGGTCTGGGCGCAGGGAAGTAGCTGAGTTTGACATAGACATCTGCGGACATCCCGTCGACCTGATAAGACTTACCATTCATGCCTTTGTAGGTCCCAAATCCGAGCGGCACACGAACCTTTACGTTGCGGCCATCTCCCCCGGTAGTGATGGACCAAGCTTTGAACTTGGCCTTTAGTGCGAAAGGGGCATTTACAGTATCGATGCTGTCAGGATAAGTTTTTTCCAACGCAATTCGCTGATTGAGTGCCGAAACACGACAGATGCTAACCGAGTCCCACCCATTGGTGGTGACCGCGCTAGCTAGACTAATTCCGCCTGTACTTGCGAAGCCCCGTGCTTCCTTCAGCGCTTCTTCTGAGGGGTATACGTGACTAGCACAGCTATAAAGGGACGATTCACGTATAGTTTGGCGGACGCTCTCGTTGAGACGTTCGAGTTGCAGGGAGATGGGTTGTGATAACCCGGACTGCATGACATTGCTTTTATTACTCATGGTATAGCTCCTTGAATTGATAGGGTTAAATGTATTTGATGATAAGGGATTCAGCAAGGAAACTAGACTCAGCTTTATGCGAACCCCGGCTCCAGGAAACACAGTCGATGCTGTCTGCCTTGATCGAGCCGCCTCGATTGGCAATTGCGCGGATATGGTCATCGGAAATGGAGGCTGCAACAATTGCGGTGATCAAACTCACGATGGGGGAGAGCCACTTCAGATACCAGGGAATGTGGACTTGATGTTTGAAGTCGGACGACTGTTTTACAAAGGTGATCACATTATTAACAAGTGAAGTCTTCATCTTCACCCAGCCATTCCACTTCATATCAATTCCTGCGTACAGATCGCAATTTCCTTTGTAGTCAATGGATACGAAGTCTCCGAGTATTCGTGCCTTATTGCAGCCAGCAAAGACAATGGGGGTGTACCAAATTGCGCCCGATTTTATGGACTGCATGCGCAATGCTGGAATATTGATCATTTCATTGTTGACGTAATTAAAATCCCGCGGGCTCGCCCCTTGATACAAGTCGAGCAGGCCTGGCAAGATAATATGTTCGAGCAGCATTTGTGCTGAAAGCACGTAACAGGACTGTCCTCCCTGATTGATCCCTGACACATCGATATCCAGAGGAAGTTTATGAATGTCTCGGTCACTACAAACAGCTAAAATAGCTAAGAACCCTGTATCGAGATAGGAGTATGCGCACTTATGGGGGATTGCCCATTTTGGCGCGCTGTCCTTGGCAAAGTTAACTTGGGCAAAGGTATGGGTGAACTGTTCCGGATGTTCAACCAGATAGTTGCAGATACAGTCGAGCACAACTAATTTCAGTGGACCAAGTGTGCCTGCGGGATCTTGCAGGGTAACACCGCGTATCCAGCCGCCTTCTTCCTGCTGCATTTCTAGAGAATTTTGGGCCTTATGCAGAAAAATGGATCTCAACTGTAATTGTTTGGGGCTCTGTGGCAGTAGTGATAGTGTAACTTCGATGATAGCGACTGCTCCGGCAAGTGATCGAGTGATACCGCTAGTCTCAAAGGTACCTGATCGAATTGGCAAGCGCATACGCAACAGTCGACCACCACCGCCATTTACGATCGACCAGCAATTGAACTCACCTCGACACGTATAGCCTTCGTCGGAGGTGTAGTAAAACCCTTGATCAAGCGTCGGCCAACTTGCGGCCATATCTGCATTAACGGTATCCTGTCTTACCATACTGATGGTGTCCCAACCTTTTGTTAGCATTAGTAATGCTCTCCAGATGTATTTATTCATTTCATGAGTTTTTAATTCGGTTGCATTGTGATTTAAAATTATTTAACTAAAATTTTTAAGTTGACGTCCATGTTAAACTAACCATGTTCCTTCGGAGCACTTTTATCAAAAATCGGGACGACATAAATTACGCCTATTTACTTGATTGTTTATTCAGGATTATAAAAAGTATTTTATAAGTTAACAATTAAAAAAAACTTAACAGCTCACCTAATAAATATAAATTGTCAACATGGAATAATCTGCTAAGGCAGCAAATAAGATAGTCAGTTAGCAATGCCGTTTTTTACCTTCATTTTTCCATTTCGCGAGCCCGCTGCAAACTCTACTGGCATCAGATAATTCAGTGAGAAATGAGGGTGATACTCATTATGATCCTGACGCCAGCCGTTAATGACTTTTCTGGCGTGAACAATATAGCTGAACCAGTGCTCATTCAGACACTCATCTCGAAATCGACCATTAAAGCTTTCGATAAACCCGCTCTGTGTCGGTTTGCCCGGTTGAATAAGCCGAAGCTTAACGCCATGCTCTAAGACTCACTGGGCCACTGCCCGGCAGGTAAACTCTGCTCCCTGACCTGTTTTGATCGTTGCCTGATAGCCACGGAATAACACAATACTGTCCAGAATACGTGTGACCTGAATACCTGATACTGAGGGCAGTAGTGTCTGCCAAGCATTCCTTCATGAAATCAGCGACGCAGGTCAGGCACTTGATCCTGCGTCCGGTAGCCAGTGTGTCCATGACGAAATCCATCGACCACGTTAGGAGCAATGGAAGACGTTCTGTTACCAATTTGCGCTTAACATCCAAACCGCTGAGATGATAAAGGCAGTGCACGCGCTTGTGATTAACACGCAGGCCTTCTCGCCGCAGTAATTACCATATACAGAGGAAACCGAAACACCGGCGCTCAAGCGTCAATTGAGTGATGCGCCCGGATAAATACGCATCAACCGCCGGACGCTGTGCCTCATAGCGGCAAGTCGACAAGGACAAATCAGCCAGCCTGCAGCCTCCACGTTACGACAGAACAGTCACTTTACACATCACTACAGCAGCTTCCCACTTGTGGTCTACCGCCAGTTCTTTCGGCACAACGTCACTTGTAATGCCTCCTTATCCAGTATGGCTTCTGCAAGCAACTTCTTGAGACGGGCGCTCTCTTATTCAAGCGATTTAAGACGTTATACTTCAGTGACTCCCATACAACCAAACCCCTTACGCCTGATGTAAAAGGTTGCGTCAGAAATAGCATGCTTACGGGCGTAAATGCCAGCCTCGGCCTCGCGGAGAATACTGATGATCTGTTTGTCAGAAAAACGCGTCTTCATGGGAATGTCCTCACGTTACTAATGAAGACAATAAGAAAAAATACATCTACAGCGAAGCATAGCCTCGAAAGCTGCGTAAGGCTGAATAAAAATTCTTGTTCCCGCTAATTGTTAGCGGGAACAAGTTGCTAAAACTTATCAATCAAAAAACACTCATGAGAAGAATTTACTTTATATCTTGGGAACCTTAGAAAAAAAATCAGCCATTTCACCCGGAAAACCTTTTGAAACTGTTTTTCGCAGATCATTCATCGACACATTAAAATCCTTAGGTTGAGCATTAGTTTGCATTTTCTGATGTGCTGTTATATCTGACTGCAATCCATTAAATACATCCTTCATATTGCCGAACATATCATCGCAAGATTTTGTCACGTTACTCATGACCGACTTGGCCGCATCCGGCCCCGACATTTGAATATTACTGACGCCTTGCATAAACGGTCGACTAAGTGATGATTGAGAGTTTTGTCCTAACTGATTACCAGCCTGCATAGTTTCCAAAATTTTTGCTGGATCTAACATGTTTATCACCTCTTTACGGTTGTGTTTACATCGCTTTCGGGCACGAGAATCCGCGCAACGCCCGTGACCAAAGTGGGAAATCTTTCATCGTCGAGCGCAACTCCAGTTTGAGCACGCCAACCACCGACGACATCGACATCGTCAGCTCTCGCCTGTCGCTGGCGAGCGGCACCGGATTGCTGGCGTCGAACATCCGGAATAAGGCCCAGGGCCCGTCGAAACTGGCGACCTGGATCTGGCCGGTGCCGGTGCGGAAGGTCAGTCGAACATAGCTGCCGCCTTTCGGGCCCGGCCAATCGATGCGGGTAGGCTGGCTATAACCATGGCTGTAGTTAATCACCTGCCCATCGATGTCCAGGGTCGCTTCGGTGATGGTCGGGGTCAGAGACAGCGGTCTGATGAACATGGAGAATGAAAGTTTGTCGCCGGCGCTGAAGAAGGTATCGCGAATCAAGCGGGCATTTTCAAACGCGCCCAGCGTGCTCGCATTGACGATCCCCTCAGACCCCGGTTTGGCATTCCATTTCTGCGCGTTGACATCCACGTAAGCGGCCAGGTTTTCATCGAAGAACTGCTGCATGGCGCCGTTCTGCCCAAACATGCGCGAGAAGTCCTCGATGCCGACCTCCGCTCTGGCGTTGCGCGAGAACGGATAGCGCCCGCTGATGCTGCCCTTGCACAGCCCGGAAGCCAGCGATGAAGCGCCTTTGCTCAGGTTCTTCTGGCTCTGCTGGATCGTTTGGCTGTCGCCGACCTGCAACAGATCCATCATGACGCTGCGCACCGGTTCCGGCTGACGCGCCGCATCCAGCTGCAGCCGCTTCAGCGTGCCGCCGGCGGGCACCACCTGGCCACCGCGCAATGAGGTGGAGAGCGTGGTCAGCTGGCTGTACAGCGCTTCGAAACTGCGGCTCAGCGGATCGTTGCTGGCGTTGGTGGTCTGCAACAGCTGATACCCCAGGCGGCGAAGCAGCTCAAAACGGTCTTCCACCGCGCGTTCCGGCGTGAGACGAAAACGCGCGCGCTCGCCGGAAATCTCGCCGAGGATGTCACGCCGCTGCTGTTCAATACGATTGCGCTGGCGATCGAACCAGCTCGCCGCATCGCCCTGGTTGGTGCCGGTCATGCTGGTTTCACGCGCGGCGAAACGCACCAGGTTGGCCAGCGGGGATGAAGGATCGGACAGCTGGCGCGCCAATATCGCCGCATCCTCCAGCCCGTTGACCGGCCGGGCGCGCACGTCGCGCATGAAAGCATCCCATTTGTCCGCATACTCGATGAGGTAAAGCTTCCTCGCCTCGTCGGCCAGCTTCTGCGCCGAGGCCAGCGAGTTCACCGCGTTTTTCCCTTCCGCGCTGTCGCGCAGCACCCAGGACTCTTCTTCGATCATGTCTTTGGCGGCGTCATCGAGCTGTGCCAGGAAGACATCGCGGTAGCTGGCGCGGGTATAGAACCCCGGCACGGCGGTATCGGTGACCGTCGCCTGGCTCTTGCGGCGCAGCATCAATGACACGTTCGGCCCCGCGGCGTCGGCCAATGAAATGTCGTTGATCGCCGCCGGTAGCGGTTTCTCTTCGATGCGGCGCACCACCCTGACCTGCATCGGAATATTCATCGCTTTCACCCGCGCCAGGCGCAGCAGGTCACCGTTCATTTTCATGACCGGCGCATTCGGCAGAGAGAACATTTCCCGCAGGTGGTAAGCGAAAATGCCTTTGTTCATGTCGGTGTAGCCCTGCGGCATAAAGCTATCCCAGCGCGTCATGAACCAGTCGACCAGCGCCTCGGCAGAACGGTGCGAGGGTTCGCCCATCATCAGATACACTTTCAGCGTGCCGTAGACGTCCTTGTTGGACGCCGAAACGTCATTCTTGAGTTCGTCCGCGATATAGTTTTCCACCGCCGGCCAGAAGATCTGCAGCAAATGGCGTTGATAGGTCTTTTGCGCCGCGCTGTTGATCAGCTTGTGCTCGAAATAGGGATTCGGCACCGGCGAAACCTCACCGCCCAGCTGCGCGTTCATGTATCCCAACTGCTCATAGGCGGAGATGACATCGTCGCTGACGCGGTTCGTGACCGGTATTTCGCGCACGATGCGCTTCGTTTCGTCAAAGCGCGCCGCAATGTAAGAGATGTAATCGCTCTCCCACAGGTAACGCATCGCCAGCAGGTTAAAAGAGACCGCCAGCAGCACCAGCACCAGCACATAGCGGCCCAGGGAACTCATGCGGCTGCCGAGCGGCCTGGCGTGAGAAGACTGCTGCAGCACCCCGCGCTCCTGCCTGGCGTAATTCAGCTCTGGGTGGTAAATGCGCCCGGTGGGACGGGCTTCATAGATATCCGCCGCTTCCGCGTTATAAATCGCGCCCTGCGGCGGCAAGGCGATGGTGCTGCCCAGCCATACCTGTTGCAAATGGCAGGCGTAGCCCACCGGCGTTTGCGGGAAAATCTGCTCCAGCAGCGAATACAGCGGGTTGCCCAGCGATCCCAACGACTCGGTGAAGAACAGCAGCTGTTGGCGGTTCTGGCCGTCCGGCGCATCGTGCAGCAGTTCGAGCACGTGATGGCTGACGCGCGCCACCATCTCCCGGTAGAGATCTTCATACTGCTCGAACGGGGTTTCGCCCTGTTCGGCCCGGTTCAGGCTGAACCCCATCCCTTTTTGCAACAGGTCGTCGCCCAGCATCGACAGGAAGGTCTCGCCGCCGACCAGTTGATCGAGGTGGCTGATGGTAAGATAGACCGGCAGCTCGCAGCGGAACCATGAGGCCATTTCCAGCAGGCGCACGCGCAGCGCATCGGCGACGGATTTTCTTTCCGTCAGCGAGGCATGCAGCAGCCAGCGTGCATCCAGGCACAGCATGATGCCGTCGATGCCCGGATGGCGGCGGTGGCGCCGGATCAGTTTGAACAGGGTATCGCGCGCCCTGGCGCCGTCTTCGCCAAGGCCGTTCAGCTGCAGCCATTCACCGGAGGTGTCCACATACACCGAGTTCTCCGCCAGCCACCAGTTGCAATCCTGGGTCGGCCCGACGTCCACGGTCTGCTGCAGGCCATAGTGTTCAGCCAGCAAGAAACGTTCGCCGCTTTCGCCGATCAGCGAGGTTTTGCCGCTGCCCGGCGGCCCAATGACGAGGAACCAGGGCTTTTCACTGATATAACGGCGCGCCAGGCGGTATTTGAAACGCTGCCAGGGGGTGCGCTGCTTCGACGTGCCGACGTATTGCAAGGTGCGCAAGGCGTCGTAAAAACGCGAGGTCACGCGATCTCGCTGCGCGGTTTTTCTTTTAGCCGGGGCCGGCGCCCGCGCGTGGCGGAACACCCAGGATAAAAACGTCGCCACGAACGGCCACAGCGCCCAGCACAGGATCAGGGCGATGATGATGCCTCTGACCCAGACCGACAGCAGCGGCCGGTAGGTGCCGATGGCGATCAGCGGCCCAATCCACCACACCACCGCACACAGCAGCAAGGCAATCACCAATATGAATGATCTACGTATCATATAATTTCCTTATTATCTCTACGCCGACGGATGTCTTAGTTATCCTCGGGGACCTCGGCGGCTACCCCTGCCTGATTCAACGTGGCAGACGGTGAAGCCATCTCCCTCTCGCCGATTTTCCAAAGGATGTCCACCCGGCGGTTGCGGCGGCGCCCTTCTTCCGTCGCGTTGTCGTCCAGCGGCTCCTGATCGCCCTTGCCGACCGACGTCACGGTGCGGTTGTATTTACTGTTGGCCAATGATTCCCGCAGCTTGTCGGCCACCGTCTGCGCGCGGGCTTCCGACAGTTTCAGGTTGGAGTTGTTGGAGGTGTTGCGATACGGTTTGTTGTCGGTATGCCCGATCACCTCCAGATCGCCTGGCCACGGCGCCAGCGCTTCCCCCAGACGCTCAATGTTGCGTTTCTTTTTAAACTCTTCCGACAGCTTCGACTGCCCGGTGGCGAAAGCGCCGTCGGAGGTGAAGATCAACAGCCAGCCGCGCGGATCGGCGCGCACCTCCAGCCACCCTTCGCTGAGGATTTGCGGCAGCGGCTGCGGCAGCGTCTCCATGATGTTGATTTTGCGCGGCTGCGGTGGCGTCCAGGCCAGAATGGCGTTGCGCAGCGCGCGCGACTGATCGTGCAGATACCAGGCGGCCGAGGCGTACGCCAGCAGCGCTATCGCCAGGCCGTAGCACAGCAGCTTGAGCGGCGTGATGCGGGTGGCCTTGCGCACCACGCTGCTCGGTTCGGCATCGGCCAGCGTCTGCGTCGGGTTCTGGCTGTACAGATAACCGTCAAGGCGATTGCGCACGTCGGCCAGCAGCACCGCGCCGCGCTCCATCACGTGGTATTGCCCTTCGAAGCCCAGCGACAGGATCAGATCGTAGAACGCCAGGATCTCCTTATTGCGCGGCGAGGTGGTCAGATACTCTTGCAGGTGCTCGAAGCACTTTTCCCCGCCCCAGGCGTCGCGATAAAACTCCACCAGCAGGCTGAGATTCAGTTCGCCCGACTCCAGCGTGCCCATGCAGCACTCATCCACGTAGGAGCACAGCAGATAGGCCAGCTTGTCGACATCGCTCGGCGCGACGTGATCCGCCAACAGCGTCTGCTGGAACTGTTGGATCTCCCGCACGATTTGCGCACGCACCGCCGCCGGGTTCAGCTGTTTCTGATCGCGTACCCGTTCCACCTGCAGCAAGACCGGAATGGCGGCGGCGATCAGTGGGTTATCCCAGTGGCCCATCATCACCCCGGGCTTGCTCAATGCAGTACGACTGACCACTTTTTTTTCTTTGATTTGTTGTGACTCATCTGCATATTCGTCAGATCTTCCGCCTATATTTTCGGTTGCTTCAACTTCATGGAGTTTCGACTTAGTAGGCTGGGCCAAATCACTCTCTCCCTGCCGCAGCTTGGCGGCCAGCGCCCGCGCGCCGAAGGACAGCGCGGCAATCTCCGCCGTCGTTTTACCCACCGCACCGGACGCGGGAAGACGCGGGTTCGCGTTGTTGCGCGTTACCGCCATCGCCTCGCGTATTTTCCTCTCGAATTCGTTCATCCCAACCTTCCCTGCCTTAATCCCCAGACATCAAAACGCAGGTCGGGGAAATCCCCCACGATGCTGAGCGCCATCGCCGAGCCGCCCATCATTTCCTTGTAAATCGGGTCGGCATGATCAACCTCGAAATAGATGCTGTTCGGGTAATACGGTATGTGCCGCGGCGGCGAGGCCATAGGCAGCAAGCGAGCGCCCGGTAATTGAAGATCGATCAGCTGAATGATTTTCTCGACCGGCCCCAGTTTGACCTGCGCGGGGAAATACGAGCGCAGGTGCTCGATGGACAACCCGCAGCTGACGGCAAACACCAGTTTTTCCAGCCGCAGCTGCGAGTCGTTCGGGCACAGATAAATGCTGTCGCCGCGATCGATAAACGGCAGCGCCACCGCCGGCGCTTCGATCACCAGTGACAGCGCGCGACGGATCGAGGCGAACAGCTGGAAATAGCAGTTGTGCGGCTCATCGTGCAGATACACCAAATCGGCCCGATCCCAGAGCCGCTCGCCGCCGGGAATAATGCTGAGCCGCCCCAACAGGCTCAACAACGTGTCGAACAGGGTTTCTGGATGCACCTGCGGGCTGGCCAACAGTTGGCTGATGCGCAAATTGAATTCGCTCAAGGTTTGCAGCAGCAGCAATTCCAACAGCTCGGACAGCCCGCCGATCGTCATATGCACATCCGGACGGAACACCGACTCCAGACGCTGGCTGATCAGCCCAAGCAATTCGGTGGTGAACGCGGGCAGCCAGCCGATGGCGCGGAAGTCCAACATCGGCGGCAGGGCGCGCTCATCCAGCAGCACCCGACGATCGCTGGTCAGCTCGCGCACGAAACCGACCGGCAGCACGCTTTCCGCGCTGCTGACCGCATCTTCCAGGCTTAGCCGCGTCACCAGGCTCCCCAGCTGCATCGTGCACACGCGCGGTGTTCCCTCCAGGCTGACGCCGTGGTTGCGATCCGGCACCTCGGCGTCCATGGTGCGAAAACGGCTGCTTTTCCGCTCATCCTGGATAAGATCGATCTGGGCATTGCCGGCAATGTCCATCAGCACGGACAGGCACACCACTTTCCCCTGGCAGCCCTCTCCCAGCACCAGCGGCGGCGGCAGCGGAATATCCTCAGGCATACTGAACGCCGTGCCGTCGGGGAAAACGCCCTTGGCTTTCTTCAGCGCAAACTTGCCATGCTCCAATAGCCCGTTGTCGATTTCCAGCGTCAGGAACCCCCAGGTAAAGGTTTCGACGCTGCGCAAGCGCGCTTCAATCAAGTGCTCGAAAAAACGTTCCTGCTGCTGGAAATGCTGCGGTTCCATCAACATGCCTTCTACCCAGGCGACGCGTTGTTTAGGTAACATGTCATTCATCCATTTTGTCGTTAGTCACTATGCTGAGTGACGTCATCCCCACCATCACCTTCATTTGCGAATCAGCCTGCGCGGGCGATTTTTGCTCGGCGAGCGGCAATACCCCGCTGATTTGCTGAAATTCCGCCCCGACGACGACCCATCGCTCTTGCCCTGCCGGCACCTCGAAGCGATAACGCAGCGTTTCCCTCGGTTGCAAAATGCTCTGGTGCCGGCTCAGCGCCCCTTCCGACGGCGCCGTCTCGCGGCAAGGGGCGCCATCGCCAATCCCGTCGGGCATCCACCCCGAGCGATTGGTTTCTATGACGCACACCTTGACCGGCTGCGCCTCCCCGGCCGCATTCGGGTTCACGTTGTCGTTGGCGGTCACTTCGACGTCGATAAACCGCAATCGACGCCCCGCATCGGCTGCCTCGTCGTGAGAAAACCAGCTGCATCCGCTCAGCATCCCCACCGCCAACAGCCCCCCTGCCGCGATCCCCCGGAGCGCTTTCACCATGCTGACCTCCTATGCATTGATAAAATATTTTGTCTGGCTCGGCGCGATCTGAGTGGCGACCATGTTGTTGTTGTTCGTCATGCAGGAATCCCCCAGCCGCGTAGCTGGCATTCCCTGAATGAAATACTTCCCCGACCCCTGCACCGGCTGCATCTGCGCCGAATGCGTGCCCGACGCGGCGCCAATTACAACCCCAGAATCGATTGTCGATACGCGAATGGTGCCCAGGTTTTGTTCATTGCCGCCGCAAATGAAATAGTTAGGCACGTTCGGTATGCCGGTGTTGTTGGGCGCGGTATTCGGGCCCGGCGCCGGTATCATCGGGTCACAGCCGGCAAAGCTGATCCCGCCCGCGTTGGTATTGGCTGCAGTCATGGTGGTTTACCCCATATGTATCTGGCCGCCGTCGATCTTCAGCACCGCCGAAGACTTCAGGGAACCAATTTCACTGTTGATGACCAGGGATTGTCGCGCATCCTGAATGATGTGTTTCGCCAATACCTCGTCGGTTTCCTCCACCCGCCGGCTTGCGTGCTTGCTGCGCACAAACAGGCGTTGAGAGATTTGGTGCAGCGTTTCGGCGACCCAGCGGCTGCTGCGCGTCAGCAGCGTGAAGTGCGGGCTGCGCAACGTTAGCCGCTTGCCGCCCTGCAGTTCGATCTCCGGCGCCACGATGCGCAAGTTGGCGCTGCGGCTGTCCAGCGTCATGACGGCGTGCGCCTGTTGCCGCGACAGGATCTCGGTAATGACCAATTTGTCGCCGTCGACGATGACGCAAACGCGATCGCCCGCCAGCGGCTGAACCAGGCAGCTGGTGGCGACCGTCAGGCAGTGGGCGCGCATGCCGTCGACATACAGACCGCCATTGGCGTCCGCCGCCAGCGTCACCACCTTGCGCCCCCCTTGTTCGGCAAGCGGAGCGCTGCGCACCAACTGCAAAGGCGTCACCCTGGCGTTGGCATAGACCTTCTGATGCTCTCTTCTGGACTTATACATATCTGCTTACTCCTGTTGGCCGTTGATACGACGGTTGCCGCGGTCCCGGTTGTTGATGCGCATACCAGGCGTCGATCGCACTCAAGAACGGATCGGCGGTAAGCGGCACATTTTCGGCGCGATGACGCTGCGCGCCATGCAGACGAGCGCTCTGTTGCTGGGCGGCGGTCAACGGCTGTTCGATCAGATTCGCTTCCCGCAGCTCGGCCTGCTCCAGATTGGCCAGCGCCAGATCGCACGCCCTGAATTCCGCTTGCATCAGCATGGCGCGCCCCCAGTTGGCGCCGCCCATCGCGCACTCGCTGAACCGGGCTTTTTGCCCCTGCGCCAGGGTCAGCGTCGCGCGCTCGAAATCGCAGCGCAGCGCCTGCGCTTCGGCGAAGATCACCGAGGTCAGATCGCTGTCGGCGAACGAGCACCCTTCCAGCTCGCTGCGGTGAAAGCTGGCGCCCTGCAGTTGCAGCTGCGCCAAATTGCAGCCCGACAGGCGGCAGGTGAACCAAATGCGCGCCTGTCCGGCGATCGTTTGCCAGCTGCACTTCTCCAACTGACAGCCCCCCATGATGTGGCGCTCGAGGGTCGACGCCTGCCACAGGCACTGTGTGAGTTGGCAGGCATACCAGTTGGCGTCCTGTATCACGTCCTGGTGAAACATCAGGTTGGTCAGGGTGCTGGTCTGCACGGCCAGATGCCCCAGGCTGCTGCGTTCAACTTCCGCCCCGTTGACCTCGCACCGGATCAAACTGCAGTCGTCCAGCAGACAATCGCCGACGTAGCACCCCTGCAGCGTGGTGTCGTTGCACGCCACATTGCACAGCAGCCCCTGCTGCAACGTCAGGTTGTCAAACCGGCATTCGTTGAACGCCAGGCGCATCAAGCTGCCGCCGACCACGTTGACCTGGTTCAGGGTGCAGCCCTCAAAGCGCACTGCTCGCAAATCGCATCCTTCAAACGTGACGCGTTCGAAATGGCAGTCGATGAAAAAACAGTCGCTCAGCGTCAACCCTTTCAGCTCACGATCGTGGAAACGTCGCTTTTTGAAGGTGCGCGGCATGGACGGCGTCTGCGCCACCGCCTGAGCGACCTCCAGCTCAATCACCTCGGTGTCAGGCAGGGCCTGTTGGATGACGCGGCTCTCAGTTTTCATGCGCATAGTCCCCCTGAATAATTCTGCGCGGCACCCAGCACGCCCGTTCAAGCAAACACCCGCTGAAACGGGTACCGGCGTCCTGCCAGCTCATCGCCAGATTCGCCGCCGCCAGGTTGCACTGGTCAAATCCCGCATCGCGCAAGTCGGCGTTGTAAAACAGTCCTTGCTGGGCGCTGCTGTTTTGCCAACGTGAGTGCGTCAACAGGCTGTCTTTAAACCGCACGCCGGCCATGTCGCAGCCGGCGATGGTGCTAGCCGTCAAATTGGCCTCGTCGAAATTGCATTCGGTGAAAACGCTGTACAGCAGCTGGCACTGATCCAGGCGCGCCGCTTTCAGCCCCACTTTGGTGAAACAGCAATCGCTGAACACGCCGTGGGAAAAATTCACCTGCATGCCCGCCGTCAAGCTCTCGACGCCGCAGCGTTCAAAGCGCACGCCGCGCCAATTGCCGCCGAGGAACGAGTTTTTGGTTAACGTCATATCCAGCGCCACCGCACCTTCGGCCAGGCAGCGGTTGAACACGCAGGCATCCAGTTCCCCTTGCAGAAATTGCGTGCGGATCAGCGTCGAGCCGTTGAACATGCCGTTGCCAATCGCCCCGCGCTCAAAGCGCATCGCCGTGAAATCCCCCCGCTCGAAGACGCAGTAATCCAGCTTCACCCCCTCGGCCCGCATGCCTTGCCCCTGCGGTGCCTCCAGCGTTACCCGTTCGAGGACCGCCTCCTGCCACGCGCTTTCCGCCATCGACGGCTTTTGCAAGGTGCACGACACCATGCGGATCCGACGCAGCGTCGCCTGCGTCAGGTCGACCACATCAAAAACACAGTTTTCGAAGGTGCAGTTCTCCAGGATCGCCTGGGAAAAATCGCAGCGCTCAAAGCGGCATTGCAGAAAATGTTTGTCTGACAGCGCATGGCTGCGCAATCCGCTGAAAGTCTTCCCTTCCACGGTTGCGCTAGCGGGAAAAAACGCATCATTGCCGTCTTCGGCGGGCAGATCCGGCAAATCGGGCAGCGTCACGGAAGCGGGATCCGCCGTCGTCTGTTGCTGGTGCAAGGCAATCGCCTCGCGGATGCGTTGATAGAAAACGGCGGAGTCGCCCAACGAGGTGGGCGACGGGTCATAACGCAAATCGCTGGGGTGATCCGACACCGCCTGGATGACGTTCAGGCCCATCTCCGCCGGCATCAGATCCGGGTCGAACAGAAACTCAAAGGGGGAAGCGTCGTCGTCGCTGCGTTTGTGGTGCACCTGGCGGAAATAATCGAACGAGCGCGGCGCATCGCAGCAATCCAACGCCAGCATCAGGGACTCAATGGACTCGTCCAGCAGATGCGTCAACGGCGCGTTGCCGGTGAAAATAATCAGCGCCATGTCGCTGTCGGGCAGGAACCACAGCGTTTTGCGCAGCAGTTCAATTTCCTCGAGGCTCTCGTTATCGTGGCGGCGTATGAACGCCCGCCCACGCACCGCCGGCAGCTCGCCGCGTATCGCCTGGCTTTGTGCGCCGACGCCCTGCAGTTCAAAGGGCACCCTATCCGGCCACGCCGCTTCCGGCAGCCACTGCGCCGGCGGCGCCATCTGGTAGTAACGCCGATCGATATCGGCCGGCAATCCGGGGAAAGCCGTTTCCAGATACGCTTTGCTGGCGATCTGGCCCGCCACCTTGTCGATGTGCGCCTTACGCAGCAAAAACTCGTGCGGCACCGGCGCCGGCGCCGCCAGCGGGGAGCGTTCCTGTGCGGAGCCCTCGGCGGACAAGGTCATCAGCAGCGGCCGCAGTCCATCATTGCCGCCGCGCCCCAACGGATTCTCCTTGTTGTCTTTCCCGCCCCAGGCCGAGGTGTGATCCAGCGGCACGCTGAGGAAAGGTTCCACCCCCATCGCGCCGCGTCGTCCCTCGCCTTCGACCCGCCAACGGCGTTTAAGCCCGCCGATGTCGGCGCTGACGTCCAGCGTTTTTACCGGCTGACCGATGCCGGCATGGCCGGCGATCAGGTATTCGGCGAACGGCTTCGGCTCGGCCACATCCAGCACCGGCTGGCTGAGCGGCGCGCGTTTCCACGCCTCCCAGATTTCGGCTTCGTTCACGAAGTGTTCCGGTCGGGACAGGTAGCATCCGGCCACGACGCTGATGCCGAGCCGGCTGTCTGCGCCGATCTGGTAACCCCCTTTAATCACTACCAATTGCTGTGGCCGTATGATTCTCATTGCCGCACCTCGTTAGTTTTTGCTTTGCATCCCCACACTTTTTAAATCGACCCCGTTTTGTGACAATGAGGCTCCCGTATAACTAATAGAGATACCAGTACTATCAATGCTACTACCGGTGGTGCCGATTCTACTGCCGGTGGCGCTGGTCGAAAAACCAGTGGTACTGGTCGAGGTACCCGTGGTACTGGTCGAGGTCCCCGTAGTACTGGTCGAGGTACCCGTAGTACTGGTCGAAGTGCCAGTGGTGCTGGTCGAAGTACCAGTGGTACTAGTAGAGGTCCCAGTAGTACTGACACTGATACCGGTAAAGCTGGTGCTGCTACCGGTCTGACTGGTGCTGACTCCGGTGAAGCTATTGCTAATCCCAGTCATGCTATTGCTGTTACTCGTAAATGAATTACTTAACCCAGTCATTGAATTAGAAACACCAACACAACTCGAACTCATCCCCGTAAATGAGTTACTCAATCCTGTAAATGAAGAGCTAATCCCTGTAAAAGATGAAGACAAACCAGTAAACGAAGTGCTAATGCCAGTACAAGAGGTACTCGTACCAGTTGAACTAATACTTATCCCGGTCTGAGAAGAACTTATTCCAGTAACTGAAGCTGAAAAACCTGTGATGCTAAAATTAAAATCCTTATAGGAGACATGATTGCTAAACCAATCTGTTGCTGTGTTATCAACCACATCAAACTTATCTCCTCCTACCTTTGATGCCTTATTACGCTCCACCGTGGTTTGCAGATCGCGCTCGGCGTGCAGCATGACGCGTTCGTTGTTGCGGTTGTCATCGAAGGTCAACTGGCTGGCATGCTGCGGCTTACCTGAGCGCAACGAACGCGACACCATCCCCGAGTAGTTGATGTATTCAGGCAATTGATAAGGCGGCGGGTTATCGCCGTTATAAACGATACCTGTCACCATCGGGCGATCGAGATCGCCGTCGACATAGGTCACCAACACTTCCTGGCCGACGCGCGGCATGGCGATCACGCCCCAGCCTTTCCCCGCCCAGGCCTGCACCACGCGGATCCAGCAAGAGCTGTCCTCTTCGGTGTTTTTGTAGCGATCCCAGTGGAAGTGCACGCGAATGCGCGCAAACTTGTCGGTATGTACTTCGGAATTGGGCGCGCCGACCACGGTGGCGCTCTGGATGCCCGGCATCTGCGGCTTGGGCGTTTCGCGCAGCGGGCGGAACGCCACATCGTCGTTGAGCGCATTGAAACGGCAGGTCACGTTGCGACCGTCGCTGCTGCTGTCGGGACCGTCTTGCACGAACACATAGTCGCAACGGGTCAGCTTAAAGCGGCGGTTGCGGTTGGCGTCCGGGTGCAAAATCAAGGAGAAGTCCTTACCGGCCATCAGCCCGACGGCGTTGCTCTCGCCAAACAGCAGATGACCATCGCTTTGCATTTCTTCCAGGCGCAACCGCGCCAGGTTCTCACCACGCTCGGTATCTATATAACCCGCCGCGTAGTCGTACCATTCCAGCGGCGTGTTCTGCAGGCCGAGGCGGCTCTCTTCCACCTTGGTTTGCAGGTTCTTGCGCGGGTTCTGGAAGTCGAAGTCACGCAGCACGATTTCATTCGGACGCACTTTGCGGGAACGCTGGATGCGCTGGATCCCTTCGCGGATAGCGCGGTTTTCTTCGCTGTCCGGCATGAACGGCAACACGGCGTAACCGAAATCCAGATCGTCGAAATCCTGCCGGTCGGTGATCACCAGCGTGTGCTTATCCTCGGCGTGATCGAAGTAATACCAGATGCCTTCGTCTTCCAGCAGGCGGCTAATAAACGCGAAATCCGTTTCGGAAAATTGCACGCAATACTCACGCGTCGGATAGGTGCCTTGAATATCCAGACGGTAGTCGGCAAAGCCATAGCGAGAGAAGATTTGCTCGATGATGTCGAGCACGTTCAGATCCTGGAAAATACGGCTGTTGCGGTTCTGCATCAAAAACCACAGCCAGGTGCTCAGCTCCAGTTTGTACACGAACTTATCCTGATGCTGCCCCGCATCGGACGCGCCGATCACGTAAGCATAGAAAGGCCGCGAGCCGAAATCCGGCCTTTCTATCTGGATGCGGATCCCTTCACCCAGCAAGGATTCATAATCCACGTCCGCCTGTTCGCATTCGAATTCGAGCGAATATTGCGAGTTGCTCGACAACCCTTCTTGGGTGGTGAAGCTGAGTGGAAACGCATTTAATTCGGCTAACACCGGGTTATCAATTTCGATTAAAGGCATAACAACCTCTCTGATCCGATATCGAACCCCGCCCCGCGTTTGCGGGCCGGCGGTAAATTAAAAATCAGTCGAAATAAACACTTAAGCTATCGTTCTCGACCATGAGTTGGATATTCTGCAGTTCCTGTCCCGTCCGTTTGCGCTGCAGCACTTCATTGCTGATCGGCGGCAAGATCGCCTGCTGCAGCAGCGACTCGACCGCTCTTCCGCGCGATGGATGGGCGCTGATGCGTTTGGCGATCCAGCCTGGGATGTCGCCCTCCAGCACCAGCGACACGCCCACTTCTTTGTGCAAACGCTGCTGTAAACGTGAAATCTGTTTGGTGGCGATATGGGTTATCGCTTCGGTGGAAAGCGGCACGTAAGGAATGACGTTCATGCGCGCCAACAGCGCCGCCGGGAAAAAGCGCGCCAGGACGTCGTGCAGCATCGGGCGCAACGCCTCGGTTTTCAGCTCCGGCGTTTCCGCCAGCGTCGCTTCTATTTCGCCGGCGCCGATGTTGCTGGTCATCAAAATAAAGCACTGGCGGAAGCTGATCATGCGGCCCTCGCCGTCCTCCATCACGCCCTTGTCGAAGACTTGATAGAACGCTTCATGGATATCGGGATGCGCCTTGTCGAATTCGTCGAGCAGCACGATGGAATAGGGTTTGCGCCGCACCGCCTCCGTCAATTTGCCGCCCTTGCCATAGCCGACATAGCCCGGCGGCGCCCCCTTCAGCGTGGAGACGGTGTGCGACTCTTGAAACTCGCTCATATTGAAGACGATCAGGTTATGCGCGCCGCCGTACATCGCCTCCGCCAGGGCGAACGCGGTCTCCGTTTTGCCGACGCCGCTCGGGCCGGACAGCATGAAAACGCCCAACGGCCGATCGTGCGCCTGGATGCCGGCGCGGGAGATCCTCACCGCCTGCGCGATTTCGTCGATCGCCGTCTGCTGGCCGAAAATCTGGCGACTCAGCAGTTGGTTGAGGTTGAGCGCATTGTCCAGATCGCTTTGCAGCATGCGGCCGGTGGGGATGCCGGTCCAATCCGACAACACCTCCGCCACGACGCGATCGTCCACCCACGGATACACCAGCGGCAGACCGCCGTCCTGCAGCTCGCCCAACTCGGTGGCCAGCTGCGGCAAACGATCCGGCGACTGCTGCTCTGCATCGAGCAAGGTGGTGACCGCCTGCTGCTCCTGCGCCTGCCGCTGACGCAGCGCATCCAGCTCTCCTTCCATCTCGCTGAGCGTCTGCTGCAATTCGCTGATGCGGGTGAGCGCCAGATCGTCGAATTTGCTTTCTTCCTGCAGGCCGTGCATTTCGGTACGCTTCACCGCCAGCCCGGCCTCGAGCGACTCGATTTTTTCAGGCTGCGCATGCTGGCTCAGCGCCACCCGCGCGCAGGCGGTGTCCAGCAGGCTGATGGCCTTGTCCGGCAGCTGCCGCGACGGCAGATGGCGCAGCGATAAATGCACCGCCGCCTGCAGCGCCGACTCGCGGATCTTGACGCTGTGGTGCTGCGCAAAATGCGGGGCGATGGCGCGCATCATGTTCACCGCATTCTCTTCGTCCGGCTCTGAAACCAGCACGTACTGGAAACGGCGCGTCAGCGCGGCATCCGGCTCGATGAACTGTTTGTATTCCGACCAGGTGGTCGCCGCCACCATGCGCAGCGCGCCCCTGGCCAGCATCGGTTTCAACAGGTTGACGGCGTCGCCGGTGCCGGCCTGCCCGCCGGCGCCCACCAGCGTATGCGCCTCGTCGCAGAACAAAATCACCGGCACGGCCGAATGCGCGATGGCGTCGATCAGCGCTTTCAGGCGCGATTCGAATTCGCCCCGCATGCTCGCCCCGGCCTGCATGCGCCCCAGATCCAAAGACAGCAGCCGGGCGCCCTGCAGCAGCGGCGGCACCTGCCCTTGGGCTATCTTGCAGGCCAGCGCTTCCGCCACGGCCGTTTTGCCGACCCCGGCTTCGCCCACCAAAATCGGGTTGTTCTGCCGACGGCGCAGCAAAATGTCGATCACCTGGCGCAGCTCCGCTTCGCGGCCAATCACCGGGTCGATTTCACCGTCGCGCGCCTGACGAGTCAGGTCCGCACACCATTTATCGAGTATCTCGACCGTCTCGGGCGCATCCGGCGCCTCGCCGAGCGCGCCGTAGCTTTCTTCTTCTTCCTCCTCGTGTTCGACAGACTCCGCCAGAATCGCCGGGTAGTCGTCGAACAGCTGCGGGATCGGCAGTTTTTTAAACTCTTCGCTCAGCCGGTACAGGCTGCGCTGCAGCGTGGGATCCTGCAGAATGCCGACCAGGATATGGATGGTGCGCACGCCGCCGGACGGCGTTTCGGCGAGCTGGCTCATCAGCAGGCCTCTTTCCACCACCGTTTCCAGTTGCGTCGACAGATCCACCACCGCATTCGTCCGGTTTGGCAAGGTATGGAGAATGCGATCCAACGCATCGCTTACGCGCTGAATATTGATCGCGTAGTGCGCCAGGATCAGCGGCAAGTCGCCGCGTTCTTTGTCCACCAGGACTTTCAGCCAGTGTTCAAGCTCCACGTATTCGTGCCTGAAGGTCCGGCACAGCTTGGTGGCTTCAACGAAGGACTGATAAGCAAAGTGGCCCAATCGCGAAAAAAGACGTTCTCGTTGATACACCTTAAATTTCCTTATATTAAGTTGTTGATTGATAAACCAGCTGCCTAAACGTCCCTGTCTTAGGTTTCAGCCAGCTGTCTTTACTCAGCGACTTGCCGCCCAGCTGCGCCGCCATGCCCGGCTCCGTGGCGATCAGCAGGCTGACGTCCAACATCAGCTGATGGCTCGTGAAGTCATGGCAGATGCTCACCAGCGCCTGCAACCGCCGGCTGCCGCGCTGATACTGCTGATAATGCGGGGCCCCCAGCGGCCCGATTTGAATATGCGCGCCGTACTGGGCATCGAAAAAGCGGCTACCGATGCGCGTGCTCCCCAGCTTGCCCAGCTTTTGGCTGCCGTTTTTTTTGCCGTCGTCGATCCATTTGGCGTAGCGCGGCGTAATTTCGATGGGAACGGCGAAGTAGGCCGCCAGCATCTTGTTAAGCTGGCGCAGCGAGCGGCGGCCCGGCAGATAAATGCCGGGGTAGGCTTCGCGCAGGCGCTGGATATGCGGGTTCACGGCCAACGTCGTGTCGACGCCCACCGTCTGCCGCAGATGATGCAAGAACGGGTTTTTGTCTTCGTCATGGTCATGCCCGATCATCGCCTTCAGCTGCGCCCAGGCCCGGTAATGCAGTACGGCGAAGCGCTGGCTGACGATGCCGACGAACTGCTGGAACGCCTGATTACGCCTGGCGATGACTTCGGTGCGCGCATGCTCGGTCACATGGATCGGCAGCGGGCCGTAAGGGGCGAACATGCCGAAATGCCGCGCCTGAATCAGCACCTGCGTAGGGCGTTGTACGATGGAGGCGATTTCACGCGAGGCAAAGCCCATATCCGCCGGCTGAGTGATGCAGAGCCTTTCGCGGCTGCGATCGTTGGAGACGCCGAGCCGCGGCGCATCCGGCTGCGCACGCTCGATGCGCCGCAACAGCTCGAAGAAATCCTGCCGATTGGACAGCCCGCGGATTTCGGCCTGGTTCACGCTTTCGCCTTGGGCTCCCGGCGTCGGCGCCGGTTCCAACGACAGCGCCGTTTCGCGCATCAGCGACATATCAGCCATAGTAGAGTGCCCCCCAGTCGGCGTGGGTTTCCCCATCCAGCAACAGCTTCATGCTCAACGTTTGGTTCAAATCGCCGTATTGGCTGAGCGCGTGGTGCAATATTTTGCCGAACAGATAGGCGCCATGGTCGGCATGATGGTTGGCGCTCAAGTTGACGGCGATCTCGGCCCCGCGGATCCAGGCCAGCGGCCCCGGCCCCTGATTGCGTTCGAAGTGGTGCTCCACCCAGGCATTTTTGATGCTGGCGATGCGTTTGCGCTGGCTTGAGTCATCCTGATGGCAGAACAACGACAGCCAATCGCGCAACAGCGCCGAACAATCCTGAACGTCCGGGCGCGCATGGCGCAAAGGATTGGAGGCCAGCATCTGAATCGCTTGCCACGCCTGGCTGATGTTGGGCACCGCGACAGGGTTGCTCGGGTAGCGGACGATCTCCACCTGGTGGATCGGCATCGCCGTTTCCAGTTGGAAATGCGGTTGCTGAAGGTGCGCAGGCACCAGATGCCGTTCGCAGACCAGCGCCTCGACGCTGAGCGACGTGATGTCGTCGATGTCGATACCGCTTTTGCCCGGCGAAATGGCGATGAAAGTATCTTCGTTGGGCAGATGCGGGTTGTTGTATTTGGATGGCGACGGCTCGCGACGACGCTGCAGCGTATAACCCGCCGGCTCCCGTTCACAGTCGTAATGCACATCGGCCTGCAGCGAAGAGAAAATCACCGGGTTGCCGTCCGGCAACATGCCTTTCACCTGTTTAACGCTATGTATCTCATACAGCGAGGTGTTCAAACGGTCGACCACCAGCTGGTGCTCGGTGCGCTCACCCGTCAACAGCACCGGCGAGCAATGGCGGCGATACAGGTTGATGACCGGGGTCGCGAAAAGATGAAAATCCCTGGCGTTGACGCGACCGATCAGAGTCAGTGGGCGTTGCTCAAGAGCAAACAAGATCTCGAACTCATGGACACGTTCGCATTGGCGCAGAAAATCCTGTACGCCATGCAGCTCGAGGCTGAAGAAGCGGCTCGGTGCCGCAAAGTATTCGCGCATCAGCCGGTTGCCGGGCAATTCCCCTACCGCGGTGGGCAACAATGCCTCTTCGTCGCCGACGCCGCCCAGGCGCAGGCTTTCCGGTTGCAAGACTTTGACGACTGGCCGGTCATCGTTTTTCGCCCATAGCACGATGCGCAAGGTGCGATTAAGCAGCGCGGCCATCAGCTGGTTGGCCCGCACCGTATCTTCCGCCAACGTCAGGTGCAAGGGTTCGAGGTCCAGTTCCGAGACGGGCAACACGCCGTGCGTGGTCAGGCCGATTCTGACGTAGGCCGAACAGTCTTGCATATGCCTGGCGGCGCCGTCAGGCAGATGATGAGGCGGCAAAATTTCACATTCCGCCAATGAAATCTCAACGGGCTGCACTTTAATATGCCGCGCCGTGGTGAAGGTGGCGGGTTTGTTGTTCAGCGAGATATCGTTGAGGGTCATTCGGCTTCCCCGCGGCAGATCGACCTGGCTGTGCCACTGGGGGAAAGAGAGATCGGGCTTAATCGCGACGGTGGCGATCGCGGGAACCGGCGTGTACCACAAGGGCGCCAGGCGCGAAAGCATTTGCAAGGCGAATTCTGGCTGCTCGTTGTTCAGTTTTTCCTGGATGCGGGTGCAAAGAAAAGCGGAGCCCTCCAACAGACGCTCGACGAAAGGATCCAGCACGCCGTCGATATGCATGCCCAAATGCTGAGCGACCTGAGGATGAGAAGAGGCAAATTGACGACCGGCCTCGCGAAAATAACGCAGCTCATCATTATATAATTGGAGAAAGCGCTCACTGAACATAGTCACCTCTATTAATCAAATACGTGTACGGCGCCACAGGAATAATCAAGAGCTATGCGCAAATTAACCAGCATTTCGTCACCCGGTAATGAGCAAGTGCCATAGATATCAAATAATATTGCCAATACATACGATTGACGTTCATTCACGACCGGCACCACGCGAATCGTTTTCGGATCCAATCTCGGCTCAAAAGAAGTAATAATTCTTTGTATATGTCTCGCCAACGTTAGCGGATCGGTATTAATGGGTATTCGTTGGCTCAGCGACGGCAGACCATAATTCAATACCGAGCTTTCGCTATGCGCATAATCGTGAAGTTTTAAATCTGCGCTGCGCGATGCGTCATTCAATAAGAATTCGATATCGCGCACCAGGACGCGCCGCCAATTATCGGCGCTGCCGCTTTGACTTCTCACGCTGAGCTTATCGAATAGCATGGGTAATGACGCTTTCATTTAACACCTCGCGGTAATGAGTGTGTCTGCCCGCAAGATCTGCGGGCAGACGGCCTGCAATAAGTGTTACGACATCAATGATCAGATGCGGGCGTTAAGCTTGAGGTCATACCCCGTCTTAATCACCGCACCCATGGAGCCATCGTTGTTTTGCTCTTTGTACTCAACTTCGATACGTGCGAAATTCAGCTTGATAACATCGGTGGGCAGCACGGTATCGATTTCAGTACCGATGGTGGAGTTCAGCGGCATATTACCCACGGTCTTGAATGAGGAAACCAGGCAGTTACTGAAGGTCACGGCAATAAAATCTTGCTGACCCTGGCCTGATTTACGGCAAACAAGTTTTGCCTGAGGAATATGCTCGCCGGTGGCGCACATCAGAAACAGCTTCGGCGAAGCCTTATTGCTCACCATACGGAATTCAAAGTCTTTCATTTCGACTTTGCCGGAACCACCGCCGCTGCCGAATCCCCAGCGCCCGGCATTTTCCTCCGCCCATTGCCAGGCTTGCAGCTGAATCCATCCCGGATAAGTTTGGTCAGGGGATTCACCGTCAACACCTTCAATCTTCAAAAAATAGTCTACTAAAGCTTTAGTGCTCATTTTTGTCTCCTTGACTGATAGGTCCTACTACGTTAATTGAAATGTCTACTCAGATAAGTCGTTATATTGCCTACGCAATCATTGAAATAGCGACAATGGGAACCCATTAGCCATCAATAAATAGCCATGACGCAGAGAATAACGCCGCTAAATTTCAACGAAATATCAATTCACACTCACGCCATTTAATAATAGGCCTCGGCAATATCCAAACCAATGACCAGCCGTAACTTATCTGCTCCCATCTTTTTTGGCTGACGGAAGTTTTGATACCAATCGCAAGGACACGGTCATGCCTTCCAACTGGTAATGCGGGCGCAAATAGAAATGTGCGCGGTAATAACCCGGATCGTCTTCAACATCCTCAACGCGAACTTCGGCGGCGGCCAATGGACGACGCGCTTTCGTCGCCTCCGTCGACACGGAAGGATCGCCATCGACGTAATTCATCAGCCAGTCATTCAGCCACCGCTGCATATCGTCTCTGGAACGGAAAGAACCGATTTTGTCGCGTACGATGCATTTCAAATAGTGCGCAAAGCGGCACGTGGCGAAAATGTACGGCAGCCGGGAGGAAAGCTTGGCGTTGGCCGTCGCATCCGGATCTTCGTATTTCGCCGGGGCATGCATGGTGCAAGAACCGATAAAGGCAGCGAAATCAGAATGCTTGCGATACACCAAAGGCAAGAACCCGGCGTCTGACAGCTCTTGCTCGCGCCGATCGGAAATGGCGACCTCCGTCGGACACGTCAGCTCATAACCGCCCTCATCGGAAGGAAACGCGTAGGCGGGCAGTTCTTCTACCGAGCCGCCGGATTCGATGCCGCGGATTTTCGAGCACCAACCGTACTCATGGAAGGCGCGGTTGATGTTGACGCCCATCGCATACGCCGAGTTGGCCCAGGAGAAATCATCATCCATATCCGGCCGGACGGCCTCCTCGAAAGCGAACTCTTCGATCGGGTTGGTCTTGGCACCGTAAGGCAAACGCGACAGGAAGCGCGGCATGGTCAGCACCAGATAACGCGAATCGTTGCTTTCGCGCAGGCGGCGCCAGGACGCATATTCCGGCGTGGTGAAAATCTTGCCGATATCCCGCGGGTTGCCCAGTTCGTTCCACTTGCTCATCTGCAGCAGCGACGGCGAAGCGGCGGAAATAAACGGACAGTGCGAGGCGGCGGAAATTTTCGCCAGCTCCGTCAGCAGCGTCACGCTCATCGGGCTGTGATCGAACTCAAAATCGCCGATGATGCAACCGAACGGCTCGCCACCGAATTGACCATACTCGCGTTCGTAAATTTGTTTGAACACCGGGCTTTGATCCCAGGCCGATCCTCGGTAGCGCCGCAGATTGCGCGTCAGCTCATCCTGACTGATGTTCAATACCCGAATCTTCAGCGTTTCGCTGACGTTGGTATTGTCGACCAGATAACTCAGACCTTGCCAGGCGGACTCCAGCTTCTGGAACTCCTTGTGGTGCAAGATATTGTTCATCTGCTGCGAAAGCTGCTCGTCGATCTGGGCGATCAGCGATTCAATGGTCAATACGACATCCTGGCTGACCTTGACCTTGCCCTGGTTGGCATATTCGGACAGCGTGCCGATGGCACGACGAACCGCTTCTGAGGCCTCGTTCGTTCTGGGCCGGAACGAACGCTTGAGCAGACCGTCAAGCTCGTTTTCCGTTTCCTGCGTTTCAACTTCAGCGACCGCCGTTGCCTGCTGCTTAGCTGAATAGCGTCGTTGCCTCGCTCTCATTCCTCATCTCCTTTATTGCCCGAATCCTGCACATCCTGTTCCGCATCCGCGACCGTTTTGCGTGCATCCGTCACCAAGCGATGCAGAAAATCGGGCTTCTCCAGCAGATTCTTCACCACCTCTTCCGCGCTGGATTTACCATCCATATACGTGATGAGCTCCGTGAGATGTTCCCGGGCTTCCAGCAGACGTTGCATCTGCGGAACCCGTTTGGCGATGGCACCAGGCGTAAAATCCTCCATCGATTCAAACTCTAATTCCACGTCCAGCAGCGCATCGTCTTCGCTCAGGGTATTCTCCACATAAAATTGAAGACGAGGTTTAATGGCGCGCATGCGATCGTTGAAATTGTCCTGATCGAACGTCAGGAATTTCCGCTCTTCGATCGGCAGCAAAGGTTTTTTCCGATGCCCAGAGAGATCGGACATGACCCCCGTGACGAAAGGTAACTCTACTTTCTTTTGCGAACCGTAGAGCTCTACGTCATATTCAATTTGCACGCGGGGCGCGTTATTTTTACCGATAAATTTCTGAGAGCTTGAGTCCTTAGCCATTGGAAAACTCCTTTGTGAGAAAAATTACTTCCCGGACAATTGATTTAACGAGGCCAGAGATTCCGGCAAAAGCTCCTCAACAATCGTCGCGAAGTCCATACCGATCATTTTTTGCGAACGTCGAATAAGAATGGGGGCCGGATGGCTGGGCTCATAGTTTTGGAAGTAGTCCAAAACCTGGTCCAACAGCAAGATGACATCCTGCCGGGAACGGATATATTTGCCAGGCAGGGTGGCCGGTGCCTCCGCCGCTTCCGCGTCGACCGGCGCAGCGCCGATATCCTCCGGCAACTCCTGTTGTTCAAGAGAAAGCAATTGACGGCTGAACAGCGTCAAATAGTCACGCACCTGCCGGCAGTCCAGCCGATAATCTTCGGCCTGCAGGTTGGCGTAGTTTTCCACGCGCTCCAGGGCGTCTATTCCCCGAGACAGCTGTTCCTTTAATGGCGGCATGTTTCTGCCGGCAAAATAGCTGTCAGCCTGCCCCAACACTTTCACCACTTCCGAGAAATGCAGGCTTTTGCCTTCCTGCTCGTCAAGTCGCATATTGAGCAGTTCATCGGTGGTTAACGGCGTGTCGGGGAAAATCTTGCTGTTCTTGATTTCGTGCAGGCAGGACGAGGTAGCGAGCCAGCCTAATGCGGCCGCATGAAAGCTGACTGTCGCCGGCTCCATATCGGCCTGAGGGAAAATGGTGCTCCCCTCTTCGGCATATTTGCCGTCGATAGTGGTGATGCCTTGATAGACAGCCGAAAAACCATCGATATGAAGATTGGCGCGCATAAGCCAGAGTATAACTCTCAAATCAAAACAACGTTCAAGTAGCTCTCTTGCCTTGTCGCGAATCACATTCCAATTAATATCATTGCCAATGTCTAAAGCATTTAATGGATCATTTTGACTGTCGTATTCTGATAAAGCGAACTCAAGCTCACAGTAGGAAGGCTCAAATTCAATTCCGTATTGTTCCTTCATGCTTAAAATCCCTTTTATATCAACCAGCCACTATAAAATAAGAACTTAATGACGCTTGGATTTCCAACTGTTCACAGACTAAATATCAACCATCTACTATGCAAATTGTTTCATCTGATTAATAATTTCACAATCAATAGACAAAATCTATAGGATTGTTCTAATTGATCGTCATTTGCAATCAAAAATATAAGGGAGGCGAAAGTACAACGTGGTATTCAAGCCAAAAAAAATCAAAACAACCAACTGTTTTAATTGAAAAAAATATTTTAAGGTGCTTAACGCAGAGTACCTTGAAACATCCGTTTATCTTCCACTTTTTGACACTAGGTCAACTGTGGACTATGTAGCATCAAGCAACAATTGTGTTGCCCATTAGTAAATGATAAGTGTAAAGGAACAACTAAACCAAACATCACGCTTTTCCTGGCTCCTGCGTACATTTCTCCACTGTTAAAATTTTGGCTATCCCTGTGTACTCTCGTATGCATGTTATCAATCTGTCAATACCGATCGAATTGTGACCCACCCTGCCAAAGTAAAACGGACCCACCCCTGATCGTGGTTACTCAGAAACTTCGGCTTGCGCCTGTTTCTTAAGTTGGCCACTTTTTAATTTGTCCTTCAGCCGGTAACTCTGGCCGCTGATCTGCACGATATGTGCATGATGTAACAAACGATCCAGCATCGCTGCTGTTAGCGTCTCATCATCTCCAAACGTACCGGACCACTGCGTAAACGGCAGATTACTGGTCAACACCAGGCTGCCTGACTCATAACGTCTGGCGACAACCTGGAAGAACAAGTTGGCCTCTTCCTTACCAAACGGCAGGTAGCCGATCTCATCGATCACAAGCAACCGCGGCTTGTGAATGATGCGACTCAGATAGCCTTTAAGTTCCCCCTGGCGGTGAGCGGCGACCAGTTGCAGCATCATGTCTGCGGCGGTAATAAATCGGACGCTTAACCCGGCCATCGCGCACTTATAGGCCAGAGCGGCAGCAATATGACTCTTGCCCACGCCCGATGGCCCCAGCAACACGATGTTCTCCTGACGTTCTATGAACGCCAGGCCACCCAGCTCCTGGATCTGCGCTCGAGGTGCACCGCTGGCAAACTTAAAGTCGAACTGCTCCAGCGTCTTGACCGCAGGCAAACCGGAAAGGCGAAGCAGCGTCTGACGCCGTCGTTCGTCTCGACTGTCAACTTCGAGCTTCAGAAGTTGCTCGAGAAAATCACCCAGTGATGCAGTGTCATCAATCGTCTTCTGGGCCAGTGCCGGCCACTCGGTCGCGATACGCTCAAGGCGAAACTGCCCGCATAACTCAGCGATACGCTGATGCTGGAGAGTGCTCATAAACGGACCTCCAGCAGAGACTGGTACACAGACAGTGGATGCTGAATACTCTCCACGGGTACTGCCCGGCGTTGTGGCTCCGCCAATCGAGGAGTTGTTGACGCTCTGAACACAGGCAAAGGTAACAAAGCGGCCAGCTCCTTCTGCAGTCGGTGGTTAGGAGGAATACCCGTGGTGCCGTGCTTCCTGGCGTTGGCGGTTCGTACCAGCCATGGCCCCACGCGGGCATTAGCTGAGTCAACATCCAGCATCAAACCTGACTGCTTGAAGGTCGTTGCCAACGGCACGACGAAACTCTCCTTGAGATAACGGTTAAAACGTTCAACCTTGCCCTTGGTCTTGGCGCGGTAGGGGCGGCAGACCTTGGGTGAAAAACCATACTGCTCCGCGAGTGCCAGCAATAGTGGGTTCCAGCGATGGCGCCCGTCACCGTAGACGTCCCGTTCCAGAATGATGGCCTTAGCGTTGTCAAACAGCAGATGCCGTGGGGTGCCGCCGAAGAAAGCCAACGCATGCTCGATACCATCACACCACGCAGCGGTATCCTGGCGGGCATAGAAACGAACGTAGGTTGCCCGGCTCCAACCCAGCGTGGCGACAAAAGCCAGTAGCGGATGTCGCCCCTGGCGGATAATGGTGAAATCGACCTGCATCTGTTCACCCGGCGGCGTCTCGAACCGTACCACGGGCTCAACGGGCTGCTGCTTTAACGGCAGAAGGAATGCTGTCAGCATACTGTAACCGCCTGAATAACCTCGCTCTCGGATCTCCTGCAACAGCACGCTGGCGGGGATCCAATGGGGGCGAGCAGCCTGAACCAGTTCAAGAATGTAAGCCTTGAACGGGTCGAGCTTACCGGGACGTGGAGCTCGGTTGGAATAACGGGATGATGAGGCAGCATCCCCCATCCTGATATACCGCCGAACAGTCTGGCGAGAGCAACGTAAATGACGGGCAATAGCGCGGATGGACCTGCCTTGCCGAAGAAGAACAGCAATCTCCACTCTTAACTCCAATGTTAGCATCGGCAGCTCGCTTAAAACTGCCAGTTTTACCCCAGGTGGGTCCGAATTACATTGGCATGTGGGTCATTTTTACATCGGTACTAACATCAATCGCTACCTGAACGCCGTACAGCAGTATTGATATAGTGACAAAAGGGCTGTTGATATGACGACGACATCGGCTTAACAATTACATATGGTGATGTTTTTTTGCTCAGTTAATTGAATGTTCTTCACATATAAAAGCGATATCCAACATGGAGTCTCATCATGCATCAAGTCGGATTTTTTGACTGTCTAGTCACGTCTATTTAGCACCATAGCTACTCCGAACAGATGATCTAACCTCGCGTTCGAAATGCCATACTCTTATCACCATAAAATTAATTAATTAAAAAATGAGTTCAAACAAAAGCCACCAGATTGAAAGAACAATGAAATCAATTGCCTGGTCGTTTTTTTGCGGCAACTTCATATAACGACAATACCGCTAACACGACAGTATAAGCCGCGATACCATCCTCCATGTCATAAAAAATTGATAAGCATTATTTAATTGACATAAGCATCCTCCCGTTGACATGCTCCCCTCGCTCTACAAAAACGATGATGTATCTTTTGAGAAGCCATTCGCCCGATGAGCCCCCACTCTCGGGCTTTTTTTGGTTCGGTCATAAATCGGGGCACACGCGACGCCCCCCCAGATTGGCAGAAAATATCGGGAGTTTTTAAATACACCAATACGATATTGGAAAATTTCAATCCGCGTCAGTTTAGCGGAGAAACAGGCGCTCCTTCATTTTCTTTGAGCCAGGCCCTGCTAAAACGCTCTGCATTTGCAGCGGTATACAATACCGTATGCCGGATATTGCGGTGCCCCAGATAATCCTGAATCAATCGTGTGTCATTGCCACGCTCAGCAAGATTATACCCGCAGGCATGACGCAGCATGTGGGGGTGAATGGGCAAAGGGAGATGGGCCTTTTGGCCGTAATTTTTTAGCAACTGATAAAAGCGCTGCCGAGAAAGACGCTTTCCCTGTCGTGACAAAAATAGCCATGGCAACGCATGCCCTGGAAAAGTCGCGCGCTCAACCAACCAGTATTCCAGCACCGCGCTCTCTTCCGGTAACAGCGGATGACTGGTACTTAACCCACCCTTTAAACGTCTTATATGTATCTTCTTTGACAAAGGGTCATAATCCGTCACCCTCAGCCCGGTCAACTCACTCACTCTCAGACCATGCAAAAAAGCCATGCTCACCATACAGTAATCGCGATACGACACCTTCTCCCTGGAAATCGTCAACAACAAACTCCGCACTTCTTCCCCGGTCAAATAGTTACGCTTCATCATTACGCTCACTTTTGGAGTGGTTATAAGAATCTTCCTAATTGAACGTAACAAAATATGTGATTTTGAAAAGTACTTTTCCTCAAATGACGTAAATTTGTGACGCTACGCGCGTAACGGACACGAAACAGTTCGTTTTTCTCCTCCTTCTTTATTGTATTGTCCAAGCCCCAAGACATCTTCAAGATCACTTCACAGGTAGTACCCGCAAGCGACTTGTCATTCCGTTAGCAGATGGTCCCTACCACATCTGCTAACGGTACGAGTACTGATAACTTCGGAAATATGTCGCATTACAGGTATCGATTTTGGTTCATCAGCGTTTAAATCAGCAACAGGGCACATTGCCATGTCCGTGAAGCTACCTGCCCCGTCAGGGAAAGCAATGGGTAACGCCTCCATCATGGCCAGAAAATCAATGACCTGGGACAATCCTCATGCTTTCACAGAGCAATAATTACTGTTTTTCGATAATTACCCTTGACGAATTACTGAAAAACAATAATGATAACATCATGAAATCAGTCATTAGGAGAAAATGCGCATGAACCCCCTTTCGCACTCGCGTAAAATTCATATCCGGTTGTGCCGGTGCCTGGAAATCATTTTGTTGTTTCTAATGGGCACGCTCCCCGTTACGTGTAGCTATTTGCTGTTTTATTCCGGGGAAGATAATCCCTCCTTCCCTCCAGATGCAGATATAATAGAATGGACGCTCGGGGATAACCTCTCGTTCATCATTGATAATCTGGTCATTTTTTTTGTTCTCCTCCAAATGCTTATGTTCTCCAAAGGCGTGCGCAAGGGAGAGTTGTTTACAAAATCGCGGATCAGAAATATAAAAGGCATCGGTTTGGCTCTCGTTCTTGGGTATTCGCTCAATCTTTTTGCTCGTGTATTTTTTGACTTCGCTACTGATGAATGGAACACCGATTTTCTATCGTTCGCCAATACGGAGTTATACAGTTTACAACAGTTGTTATTGGGAGGTGGGGTGCTTTCCTTGAGCTTTATATTTGAAAAAGGAAGAATGCTGGAAGAGGAAAGCGAGTTGGTGATTTAACCATGTCTATTGTTGTCGCACTGGATGCTATGTTGAAAGACAGAAAAATGAAATCGAAAGAATTGGCCGAAATAATTGGGATTACGGAAGCCAACCTTTCCATACTGAACAGTGGAAAAGCAAAGGCCGTCCGGTTTAGCACCCTAGAGGCCATCTGTAGAGCACTAAATTGTCAACCGGGGGACATTATAAAATACACCGACTAATGGGGATCATGATTAATCACTTTACTACATCATGATCCTTATATTTTTTAAAAGAAATATAGATTTATTAAGACCCAATACCCCCTATTGCAGAAGGAGGAGAGCGACGCACTTCACGCCGAGAAGGGGTATCGATGAAACAGAGTGCAACTTTAGCAAGGCATGTACCAAGGCTCTATGATTAATGATTTCCGGCATGACACATTAACTCACTGACGACGCTATTATACTTGAATCTGGGAGTTTTCGTGTCTATCGCTTATGCCCACAATACGCATATTCCCATTAAAAACATTGGTTATTAACTTTCACCAAAATTGCAGCATTAACTTTCAGTGGTGATGTATTTCATGCATAGCGCCATGGCGCTTTCATGCACAGCTTGCAGGCAACTTTTACTCAGTCATAGAGGAATATATCTGATGAAACAAAGTAATACTGACAACCGGCGTTTACGAATAAAGGAAAGTAACGACATCCTGAAGCAAAGAGTGCGAGTTAAAGCTCGCCAGCGCAACCATGAGAGTTATTGCTTGCCGACGATTCTGTCACATCTTCCTCCAATGCCACTCTATATGGCCGTAGCACATTACGCTTTGCTGAAGCGTGTGCCTGTATCGCGTCAAACTATCAGTGCTGAGTTTTGTATCAGCACACGACGAGCACTTGAAGTGCTCCGCTACTTGTTCAATGCCCAAAAGGGAGTGATGTGTTCACGTTTAGCACCATTGCTAAAGGGAGATAAACAAGGGTATCGCATTCGGGTGCATGCAATATCCTCGAAGATTGACTTACCGGCCAATGAGGTCAACGCTGCCTTCAACCCAAGATCCTGTGAGACATCGCGTGGGCTGGAGAGCAGAATTAATAAATCTCGCGATCCTCGAGATGAGAGACACACATATCAGGATATGCGCCGCTGGTTTTTGCAACGACCAAACGTGGAGTGATGCGTTCTCAGGCGTATATAGGCAGCTTAACCACAGGGTTGCACTGTGGAAAGTAGGGACACTCTCAGGTGAAAGTGTTCAGAGGGTCAAGCTGATTTTGCCTGAGAGCCTATATCTGTGAGCGTGAAAGTAAAGTATAGAGGGTCGAAGAGATGGCGCTGCTAAAGGAGGCGTTGTTGAGTGAATAGCAACGATTTCGAACAATGTGAGGAAGTTTTAATGGAAGTGTATCTGCAGACCCCAGAAGATAAAACGGAAATACCGCGTAATTACGTTGAGACGAGCGATGAAGAGGCATTCCCTGGCGCTTGCTGGCAGGTGACGATAGTTGATGCGTGTTACTTTGGCCGCGAAGGAATGAAGGAAGCCATGCACAATCACCCTGCCGTGGCGCTAGTGGTAGCTAAAGAGACGCTGACAGAGGTGTTATCGATGCTGGTAGCCCATCCCGGGATGACTTCATCGCCCTCGAGTCTGGTGCTCCGCTTGCCCAAGCCAGCGCAAGAGGCTCTGCCGGTGTTACTGCAATTAGGAAGCTACCCTATGGCACGGTTTACCCGTGTGGTAGTGGTATCGAATGCAGCACTTGATATTGTACGCCAGACGCTGGCACATATCGAGATGTGCAGCTCAGTGCGGGTAATAGGGCCGAGATGTTCGTTGTCAATGTTGTACCAGACTGCCATACCCACAATGAGTGAGATAGGCAACATAGATGAGGTTTTATATCGTGAGCCGCACAATGTATTGTCTCAACGAGAACGGGATGTGTTGAGCAATACTCTGCATGGGATGCCAATTTACATGCAGGCTCGCCAGGCGCGGGTCAGTGCCAAAACCATTTATTCGCAACGTACTCGTGCATTATTGAAATTGGGTGTTCCCGATGTCCTGACTTTATTACGCCAGTTTAAGCCGGTGTTCTGATTAGAATGTCAGGTGAGATCACTATGCCGGGACAGGTTGAGGGGATAAAGAGAAAAACCAAATAAGGGACAATGAGCCACATCCTTATGATGCGTTACATGACGGGTGCATGACTACTGATTGTATAGCGATATTTTTATCTGATGTTGATAACTCTATTATGGTGATTTATGACTAAAAGGCACCTGTTATTACTTACCTGTATCCTCCCCTCTGTGCTTTATGGTGCTGACAATCGCTCTAAAAGTTATACTATCAATTCAGACAAGCAATTAGTGCTTGCTAATGGTGACGTGCAGGCCATTGGAAATGTCCACATTGTCAATGGCGATATGGTGATAGATGCCGAACGTGCAACATACCATCAGGCCGATCCAAACAATATCTTTATTACCGCAAGCGGTTCCCCTATAACGTATCGAGGAAAGCTCGAAGATGGCTCCCCATTTACCGGCAGATCAAAGCACCTCAGGCACATGATAAAAAAGGGCACTTTAACACTTAGCGACGATGCATTTGTTCGTAATAACAACAACACGCTTGCTGCAGCAAGAATTGATTTAATATTAACACGAAGAAACTTGTGGCCTCCAGCCAACTGGGGAAGCGAGTAACGAGCATCATTTACCCTGATGCGATCCCTGCAAAAAAGTAACCTCCAATAATTCCTTGGTAATTTACCATTCATACCCCATCTGTATGTTGCATTCAGGATCCTGATTGGTAGAATACGGATCGGTTTGGCGAAGGCGATCCGTTTTCTTTACTGGTGCATTAAACCGATTGTTTCTGGGTGGTGATAATGGCCGGGTACATCCCTGATGTTCACATTCCGTTTCGATTCTAAATCCCCCCTTCTTTTCTGAGCGCTGATTTTCCCGCCACTTATCATCTGGCACTGATTTTGATTCTTCAGGTATTCTCGGCGCTGTCGGCGTTTGAAGCCTATCCGGCTCCGGAGCCTTATACTCAAGCTCCAGCGCATTGACCGGCACAACAAAAGCCGCTGTGCCCAATAACATTGCGCCACCCGATAATGCTTTCAAGACCCATTTCATTGTGACCTCTCGGGAAATGTCGGAAAGTCTCTGAAACGCTCATATCTTTCATGAGCTGAGTAGATTAAACGTCATTGGCACTCACGGTTATCCTCCGCGGGAGGATAACCGTTATCGCTAGTTAAAATTTATAGTTGGTATAACGACACACCATTTTGGTTTTGGTTGCACTGACACGCTCCACCTTGCACTGCTTCTGGAAGCTGATTTTGGCAGCGTTGACCACAGCAACAGCATCGCCACCGTGCTCCTGCGCCGAAGCCATACCGCACACGCTCATCAGCGCCACGCCCATCAATGCACCCATCAATTTATTACTTTTCATCGTTATCACTCCTGTGACATCCATTTTAAATAAGCCACCCTGTGACCACGCTTTTCCTGGCAGCGAATCGCTGCCTGACGGAATTCCTCAATGTCCCTTTCATTCCCTTCAGCTATTCACCGATAAATACCCTCACGAACATCCGTAGATGTCGAGAGAGTACTTCGCTCATATCTCGGACTAAAAAAACCACCACGATACCGCCTGCCATTGCCAAGAATGGCCCCCGCCCACTCATCGCCAGCGCCGCCCGCGTGCGGCCAGTGGCATGTTCACGCCCGTACACAAGCCTCGCTTCGCCATATGCCCCTTACAACCAGGGACAAGAAGATTCAGCAGGGTGCGTATATCCTGTACTCCGAGCTTCATCAGCGCCCGAAATCGCTGACTGTATACGGTTTTCGGACTCACCTGGCGTAACCTGGCCTGCATCGGTACAGGCCAGAACTGCAGTGATTGACGCAGGGCATTCCTTTCGTGCTCAGTCAGGACCTGACTCAAGCACCAGCCTTCAGCCATCCATTTTTCCGGCGCAAACAGTACGGCATTACATAATGTCAACGGGGAAAGTCGCGCATCGACAACACGCGCATCAGCCATGCCCATGATGGTCACCAGACGCTGTACGGCCACGGTATCGAACGGTGACAGCACCACGACCTGGTGATAACGTACAACGTCATGCTGCATCACCTCACTGAGCTGCAACAGGGTAATCAGCGCCTCACGCGCCAGGGAAGGCAACCGCACCACCAGACATCGAACTGTTCGCCCCTTGAACGCGTAGGGACGCGTTACACGCAAGGCCTCGTCCAGTGAACTGGCGCCGACAACGCACTTCCTGCCCGCGGCAAAGGGGAGATGTTCCAATGCGAACTGTAACCCTGCTCGGCCATAACAGCAGGCATCAACATGCACCACAAGCCAATCGGTCGCATCGTTAAACAGTGAATTGCCCGGCACGCCCCCCTCGGAAGGCTGCCGGTTATTTTGAATATCTACCATTGTCCACGCCCCTCACGCTTAGTGGCATACAATCAATACAATGTGTGGCACCATTCACCCCGTCACGGGAAAAGCAGCCAGTAAAGCCCTGCCCCCAACGTCACCATCCAGGCCGCCCCCAATGCCCCGCAAAACACCACCTCTCCCACTGAAGACAGCTCAGCACGGCGACCGGCATTAAACAACGCCACCAAAGCGGCCAGGCTCAGCAACAGAACCAGTGCATTCTGACTCTGTGGAGATACGGAAAAACCCGCCGTTCGACACCACCAGACCAAGGCCGCCAGCACGCCCCCGATACGTAGCGTCCCGCACACCCCATGACCACCACGCAGGAAGTGCCATGCCCAAAACGTGGATGCGGCCTGTGGTGGTGGGTACAAAGGGGGCAATACCCACATTCCGCCAATCAGCAGTGCCGTGACACCCACCCACAGCATCAACAGCACCGTCAGTGCCACCAGAAGTGTCGTAAGCACATCCCGCCTCTCTCATTCACTGCTCGTCGGTATTCGGGCGGCGTAAGAACCAACGCCGCAAGGACTGATGTGCCAACTCGTCACTCAAGCGAGGGCGTCGGCGTGCCTGCCCCCTTCTGCCGCGAGAAGCCGGAACAACCTCAGCCTTAGGGCGATGACTGTCCTCCGCCGTTTCCTTGCGCATTCCCACAAAACTTTTCTGGGGTTCACCAATGGCGTCAATGCGCAGGCGGTAACCCTTGCCAAACTCGCCCGGATGCAAGGGAACCCGTTCACAGGCCACGCAGGTTTTTCCACTGGCCAGATAACGCATCACCTCCAGAGCTCTGCGTGTATCCAGCCCAAATGCCTGAGCCACCTCTAACCGCGACAAAGGGGCACGCTTTAACATCCCCAGATAAGCGACAGCCAAATACAGCGGCATTGCCGGCAAATGCGCCAAACTCGGCGGCAAGTCATACCCCCCATGATTGCTTTGTTGTGCGCGCACCCGTATCCGTGGGGTGCTTTCCGCGCCAGAGCGAGAGCAATGCGCCTTTTTAATGTCATTGGGTGTTTTCATTTATCCCCCGCCGGGTGCCTTGTCATTATCACGTCATGGTGTAACCGCCTTATGCCAATCTTTTCACAGAAGGCACAAAACAGACGCGATACAAACCCTAGGTATTTAGGTCGTACTCACTTGATAATTATCAGCGGTGGATGCCACGTGCTGCCCCATTAAATTTTGGCACGACCTCATCAACATCACTGTAATAGGTGACCTGCCGAGAAATAACATCCACCGAATAGGCAGACACGCCTGCCAACCAAAGTACAAGTACGTATTGGCGAAAGTTTTTGACGGACACCTTATTCACATCATGCAAAAGATACACGGCATGCGCATCAAACGACTTTCGCCCATTACTTCTCGCCAGCCATACCGGTGCATCTATTTTTACCACTCCTCGGCATGTTTCATACACGCGTCGCGCAGGTAGCAAAAAATGAATGCAGTTAATAACACCTGCCCGATAAAACATGTCAACATAATAAGGAAACTCATCTTTCCTTAAGTCCATATGCATAACAGCGGTCATCATGGACAAATCAACACCCTGCCCATCATTCAACACCACACATCCTTAATGAGTTAATCTCTAAACACAGTCACTCACAAGCACATCACGTGTGCGGTTAACAAAAAAGCATGCCATTATCGTTTTTGACGATGAAACGCATTTAACTTTCGACGTCTTGTTGCACTGCAATGTTTAAAAAAACAAAAGACGGCAAAAATCAACATCACACCAGCGATAATAACCTCCCACATAAAAGCCCCCTGGTACATTACTTACATCACAAGATGAAAGAATTAGAATTGTTATAAATCCAAAAGCACCAACACACCTGGTAAAAAAGGCGAACAGTTTATTCCATCAAACCTTCACTCGAACAAGACAATACACTTTTCATATTTCGTATCACCCATTTCCAACAGCCGTCGCTCAATACCTTATTACGTATGAAAGAGCGCCTTATCGAAGATTGACAATAATAGACATGCCGGACCCTTTGTCGTTTTTCAGCCAGCCCGCGCCAACCCGAACTCGGTAGGCAGACCCGAAGACCCTGACCGGTACTTCTGCCGCCAACGCCGTTTCCGAAATAAAGCCAAAATCAATATCACGATAGCCTTTACCCCAAAATCCACCCGGTTGTTCCGACAGCAGTATGTCGACTGGGGTTGCCGCCACCTGAAAAGCCTGAGCGAAACGGTATTCCGCACGTAAAGACCAGGTACCGGTATCCGCCCCGGCCTTTACACTACCCCGTTCGCCACCCACCGGAAACAGCGCATGCCAGGACAAGCGTCCATCCAGTGTCAACGCATCCCCGTTCGCCCGACGATGCTGGTAGGTCATTCCGGTTGAGGGAGAGACCTGTAAGATGTCGCTTTTCGCACCCACCAATCCCAGATCTTTGAAGGCAGAGTAATCCTCCTGGCTCAAATTTCCTGACAAGCGAGAACGGCTCTTGAGTCTCAGTAAGCCAACACTCCCACCGAAATTCAGCGTCAGCGACGCATTGATTGCTTGCGAGAGATAACCACTGCCAACCAGCGAACTCACCGACCAACGCGGGGTCAGTAGCGACTGACTGTCATCGCTATAATCAATCGTCTCCACGCTGCGCACATCCAACCAGTTCACTTGCACCCGACTAACCCAAGACAGGGTGTCTGTAAGCGGAAATGTGTCGAACTGCCAGGGCAAGGAGTATCGCGTGTATCTTATTTCTTCACTGCGAAACGAGGCGGCATTGATATCATCACTGACCGACAGCAACGCCAGCTTGGTGTAAGCTCCGGCAAGCGCGTTATCGACAGCCTGAGCCTCTTTCGCCGCCAACATAACCCAGACGATGATGCCCAAATTGACCCACCGTGTACGACGTCTCATTGCATCCCTGCGCGACGTTGACAATGCTTGCGTGCAAGTTCACCCACCTCCGCGTCACACAACTGTAACCGGTTGGTATGCTCCTGTGGGCCCCTTCGCTCTACACGCCATTGCCCCTCATCAGCAACCCGGCATCCCACGAGCAGTGACGCCAGCATAAAGAGCAACGCACGCATCACGGCACGAGAGCTAATGCCGGTGATAGTTCCTGCTGAACTTCCATGTCCTCTTGATATCATCGCGAGCCTCAATCAATTCAGATTAGGGGCTAAAAATGGTAACGCACACCGGCGTGCAAGGTATGAAGTTGCACCTTGGTGTGCATATCACCCCGACCTTCGTTAATGCCATTTTGCGCAGTGTATGCTGTCTTGATATCTCCGGCATTGGTGAAGGTATAACCCATCTCAAGCGCCACATTGTCTGATGCAGCCCATGAAACACCCGCCCCCAGCGCCCAGGCCAGATTGGTCTTACGATTACTGAAATCGCCACTATTCAGTGCAATACCTGCCACATTACTGTTACTGGAAACTGTATTACGCACAAATGCAGCGCCAATGCCAGCCATCAGATAAGGTGTGACAGCTCCCCCCAAGGTATAGTCATAATAGGTATTCACCATCAGTGTGCTTACCCGGGTTGATTGGCGTACATCGTTGGCGGTCGGCAGCGTAACACCACCACTCGTCTGCCCTCCCCAGTACCCCGTTGCCTGCGAGCTCGCTGAAAAGTCTTTATCGGATTTTCCAAAGTGCTGGAATGCCAACTCAACACGGACCGGCTGCTCCAGTTCGTTAGCAAAACGGTAGCCCAGGGCAATGCCCGGCGTGAATACCGTTTTTGACGCATTACCTAAATGCGAGGCGTCTACATCATAAGCAAGCTGACTCACCGTCGTGCCCGAGCTATTCAAGACGTTTTCCGACGAGCGGAATTGAGATACCCCGGCTTTTGCCGATAAATAAAAACCGGAAGGCGTTGTTTCCGCCATCGCCCCAGCAGAAATCCCCGCCAGGAGTACGCCTGTCAGTACACGTATTTTCATGGATTACTATCCTCACGTATTTATTCCAATCACACCATCAAATACATTTCGCTGATGGTGTGATTATTTAGCCATTGCCTGTCTTTAATGCAGAGGCTCATACTAGGGTCATTGCCATACAATGAACCCGTCACTGATGACCTATTAACTGTATTCCATCGTAAACGTGGCATCCGCATTAGCGGTACCGGCCCCAACAGCACTTCCACTGCCCGTTGCCGCGTATTGTGCGTAAAATTGCAATACGGCACTCGCCGCATTGGCCACCAAAGGGTAAAGCATGCTTTTTTGTCCCGGCAAGATCCGGTTGCGCTCTTTATCCAAAATCGCCACCCCCACCCCGGACGCCGTGCTGGCCGAATTCAGTTTGAACAATTGGCCGTTACCGTCTGATGTGCCGTTAAACGTCACCTTAACCCCCGACGCGGCCGGACCGCATTTTTCCAGGTTAATCGTAAAGCTGACCAACGGGGTAAGCGACGTTGTTTCAGCAAATTGTTTTCTCGCCCAAGTGCCCATATTGACAGTCTTATTAACTGAACCGGCACTGACCGTGCAGGTGTTGGACACGATGGTGGCACGCATATAAATATTCACTGCACCGACATCGGCCTGTACCGGCTGAACGCTAAACAGCACAGGCAATAACACCACACCAAGACAGCGCCCAGCCCCCCTCTTCAAGGAAGAGCCAAGTTTAAAATCAGCATTCATTTTCTCATCCCTTCCGTTAAGCGAAGTCAACGCGCAGATAAGCCTGAGAAGTGACTGGCCCCTCAGCCGGTTTATTGCCGGTCACGCTAACCGGGTACACCCGAATAGTGACATTGGAATTACCATAGCTATCCAGACGGAACGGGATCACGCTCGACAGGCTGTTAGGGGTCAATGCCGTCCCACTATTGTCCGCCACAATAAAACCGACGTCGTTATTCGTGTTGGTGACAACCGCTTTACCGCTAACTTTATCAGCCTGTAAACGCACCGTCATTGCTGTGTTGGGTGCGATATTATCGCAACTGACGTTAACGTTACGTACAATGTCATTGACGCCTTCGGGACGAGCACCGGCAGTGGTAAATGCTCCCGATGATATATTTCCGAAATCAATATTAATCACCTGACCTGCGTTAAGGGTGCAAGATTGGGTAGCGGTAATATTTAAATTTAAATAAATATTTCTACTGGTTTGAGCTGAAGTGCAGTCATCCGGTTGACAATACCCTGCCCTTGCAATAAGTATCGTTCTCGAATACGTCCCACTAACAATTTTACGTCTAAGTTTTATTTGCGATTGCAATTGCAAAGCATTGAGGGTGGCGACCTCACCTGCTGAGTATGTTCTCTGCTTGCAATCATTCCCAGAACCACTCCAAATATTGACATTAAATGGAACGTAAATGTAGCCGCCACCAGAAAAGGCACATTCACTATGTCGCCTCAAAGCAACTTGAATGTAGTCATCAACATTTCTATACGCCCAATCTATCGTATAATGCCCTGGAGCAGAAACTGGATCACCACTATAGGCAATCCATTGCATAGCTTTTGCGGCCGTCGTCATCCTCATCTGCATTGCCGATATTGCCACCGGAGAGCTCGCTTTCGTGTAGCCCACAGCATTCTCATTTGAACTTAGCGTATCAGTTATTGTTGTCGTCACAGAACCACAGCCAGAAACACACTGTGCCGCAGAATGCGCATCGGGAGAAAGAGTAAAAAATATCATCATCAGCATGAAATTAATCACTCCAATATTCTGATGCTCAAATCTTTTTAATAAACGCACCATCTGCCCACCATTTACAATAATATCATTGTTCATAAACACCCAGCCCGCGCATAGCTGATACCGCGCTTCTCGCTGCCCTCACCCAGTGCATAGCTGACCGCGCATTGCTGATTGGACGCCTGCCCCCACATCACCTGCAACTTGCCCTGAGGGGCCAGACCGGACATGAATACCTGTCCGCTATCACCGACTATGCCGGTTTTACCCGCCTCATCCGTTACCATGGCACCGAACGGAACCGGCTTGCCATTGCGCTGCGTCAGGGTAATTCTTGCCCGTGCCCCGATACGCGTCTCAAAGCTTGCCCGTACCAGCGCCCCTTTGGTTGGCACCACATTCAGTACCGCATCCTCCAGGTCGGCATTGTCTTTCAGCGTCGTGGTATCCAGCGAGATTCGGTTGGTACGATACGTCGTGGCATAAGGCACCACGGCATAACCGCGCCAGTCAGTACTGACCCCCGTGGCGTTCTGCACGCGTACGCCATCGGCACCCGGCGCCTTCACCAGCACGTTGGTGTCACCCAGTGGTTGGCTAAGAGTTACGCCGTCCGCATGGGCCACGATACCGCCGCTCAAGCCATAGTTAACCTGCTGCCAGTGTCTACCGTAGCTATATCCCACATTGCTGTTGCCATAACGTCCCTGGTAGTTGAGACTGGCCGTGCCCGAGGCGCCTTCGCCTTTGGTGGTATAACCTTGCTGCACGCTGTAATTCAGGTTGTTGTCAGCCAATAACGTGCCGTTAATGCCTGCCTGCTGGGATACCCGACCACTTTTGTCATGGGTCGCCGAGTACGTCGCATACGCGCTATTGCTGGAATTGGTGATATCTCTCGCCTTCCCACCACCGGTCAACCAGCGACTCAGCGGTACGGAGACATTGAAGGCCAGACGCTTGTCCGTGCCTTGCACGCCCGGGTTACGGTTCCACGACCAGTCAAGCCCATAACTGATATCTTCCCAGCTGCCGTTATACCCCACCTGCCAAAGCTGGTCCGTATCACCGGTACGCCAGTAAGTCTGACGACTCCCCGTCAGATACAGGGACCCTTCCGTGCCAATTTGCTGACTGATATTGACCTGAATACGCCCCTTCTTGGAGTAGTACAGGTTATGGTAATCCTCAATTACCGGCTCCGTTGGGACCGGACCATCCTGCGTTTTCAGGGTATAACCCTGCATCTGCTTGTAGCTGGTTTCATTGAGCGTGTAGAAACCCTGGGTCGAGTAGCGATAACCCAGTAACTGAAAGTTGGTTCCGTAATCGTTCAGTGATTTGGCGTACAGGAAGCGCAATGATTGCCCTTCTTTATGGCTATCGTCAGGCAACACGCTGCGCGCATGCGTAACATCCGCAGATACCGCGCCCCATGTCCCCAGGTTTTTACCTGCGCCGAACGCATAGGATTGGTAGTTGTCAGACAATTGCGAACCACCGTACAGCGTCACCCCCGCCGGCAACCCCCACAGCACAGTCCCCTGCCAAAAGTCAGGCTCATCTTGCAAGTTTGATGCTGAGCGATATTTACCCGCCGTCAGCGCGTACTTGACACGCCCTTCACGCTGCAAAATCGGCACCGCAGAGTACGGTACGGTAAATTGGTTACTGGTGCCGTTATTTTCCTTTACCGTCACCTGCAGGTCACCACTGGTGGAGGTTGGATAAAGGTCAGTAATTTCAAAAGCCCCTGGTGGGACGTAAGACTGATAGATGACATAGCCGTTCTGTTTAATGGTGACCTGCGCATTACTGTTGGCCACACCCCGTACCGTCGGCGCAAACCCGCGCTGGCTATCCGGCAGCATATTGTCATCCGTCGCCAGCTGAACCCCTCTGAAGCTCAGGCTGTCGAACACATCGCTGTTGGTAAAACTGTCACCGAGAGTCAACTCCCCTTTAAGCGGCACAATACTGCGCTGAAGGTAAGTGCTGACATTTTTCCAATCACTGTTGCGATAGCGTCCACTGTCGCTGTAATTCCAGGTACTGTTATTTCGAAGGCGCCATGCCCCCAAGTTCAACCCGCTGTTGAGATTCAAGAAATAACTGTTATAACGTGATCCTGTGGCCGACGTGAGGCTATTGCTCCCTGAAAAGGCATAGTTCAACATCCCCGCCGTGATACCGTTATCCCATTGCTCTGGAGGAATATAACCACGTACGTTGTTTTTCAATGCCGCTTGCGGGACGCTGACATAAAGGCGCTGACTGTCAAATTCAAAGCGCGTTGACGCTTTATCAAAGGCAGCCGGCAAATTAGCACACTGTCCTTTGCTCAAGGCACTCAATACCGGCACCGCTTCGACATTAACATTGCGCTGACTCAACCACTCCCGACTCAGACACGGTATCAGCCCCGTATCATCCTTGTTTGCAGAGCCGGATTTTGCCGCATCAAACCGCATATCCTGCGTACCGATATATTCGTCGTTAAGATAAACCTCGACACGATAAACCCCAGCCGGTTGCTCTCCTTTCTCAAAACGAGACAAATCAGCCACATTGTTCGCATCGCTGGATAAGAATGACGGGTTAAAATAGGTGTCAGCACACGCCATACCGCTGCCTAGCAGCAAACCGCCGACAACACTTATACGAGGCAGCATGAACAGGCTCATCCACACTGCATTTTTTCTGAAATGCATTGGCAGTTTTAAATACTGCATATGTTACTCCTTAAATACCTGAAGCAATGTGTATGACATGCCCGTCACGTCAATACCCATGACTACCCCAGCCTGTTAACCAGACGACGCAATGATAATTAAATTGAATGCACAACAATGATACGAATTAATTCACCTGAACTTTCGTTACAGGCGTCGTTGCGCCGTAGTCGTTAATTGTTTGGTAGGTAAATACGCCAGATGCACCATTAAACAGCGGAAGCTGTGCGCTGGATTTAGGAGCAACCATTTTATTGGCCACATTCACATTCTTCCCACCCATCGTCATATTCACTAACGTCACGTAAAAAGGTGACGGGTTAGTGATAGTCAGGTTGTTACCAGTGCGGGAAAATGTCAGCATTCCCGGCGCATCCGCTGATTTTTCAGCCAGTCCCGCAGGGCGAACAAACATTTTAATTCTGGCCAAGACCGCAATTTGCAAGACATTCTTGCCCTTAATGTCGTCGCGATTAACCGACGGAATAGCTTTACTGTTTAGCCAATACAGCGTTTCACGGTCATCCGGTAATTTTCCACCACTGTAGATAATTCGCAGTGTATTTTCACTTGCCGGTTTACTGACAAAGAGAGGCGGCGTAACGATAAAATCGTCCGTTTTATTTCCAGCCTCATTTTCGACCCACGTTTGGATAAGAAACCTGGCCTGCTTATCACTATTGTTTACCGCCAGAGAGGTTTGCTTGGCATCCGCGGGATAAATAACGCGCGTCGCCCCCAACGCAATCCCTCCCGCCCAGGCAGAAGAGGAAACCATCAATGTCGATATAAGCGTTATCACGCCCGCCATTTTTTTCATCAATTGAGCATTCAACACACAGACCTCACCATGATCCAGAATAAGGTAAATACAACGAAACAAGGACCTTCACCGCTTATTGATACGTCAGCGCAAACCATGTCGATGCGTCAGCATTCCCTGCAACTACCTGTCGGGATGTGGCTCGATACCTCGCCATAAAACGCAGGATATTTTCACCTTCATGCAAAGCCATGCCTGTACGCGGCGGGGTATTCGGCGGGATAATGACACCATTTCGGTCAAACAACGCCAATCCAACACCCGTAGCGGCATTCTCCCCTTCGCCGGCTTTCAACACCTGCGGATCCTTACCATCCGTCACACCATAAAACGCCACCCCGACAGTGTTACTGACGGCAGTGCTGCATTCTGTCAGACGAATATTGAACTCAACCGGTGAAGCAAAACTGCCTAAATCACCAAACTGATTGCTGCGAAACTGCCCCATATCAATAATCTGATGAGCACTTTCAGTGGATACCGAACAGGCAGCTTCAGTGAGTGCGCCCCGTAAGTGCACCATTCCACCATCAATAATGACGTGATGCCGATTTCCTGCCAAAGCACTCCCTCCCGACATGCTTAGAAGTGCCAGAACGGCGACAAGCTGTCTGATTTGCAAGTTTGCCTCCTGCATCTTAAAAAGGCCGCCGTCAGGCGGCCTGAGAGGACAATAGAACGCGTTATTAGTTGTATTGCATGGTGAAGGTTGCGTCTGCGTCAGCCTGACCTGGAGTAACGCTCGCTGCGGTGGCTTTGTAACGCGCGGTGAAGTTCAGCACGTTAACACCATCAATCAGCGTTTGGGCTGTAGAGAAAACGCTGCCGTTAGGAGGCAGAACTTTGCCAGTGTGGTCTCCAATTTCAATACCAACACCAGAAGCAGAGCCAGAAGCGCCACCGCTGATGTTGCTCACCGCCAAGACATTCGCGTCGGAGCTCACCGCGGTACCGCTAAATGCCACGGAAGCCTGAGTAGACACAGAGGTATCACAATCCTGCAGCTGAATTTTGAACGGCACAGCACCTGAGCGGTCACCTACAGCCTTGAAATTGGCCGTGCGGTATTGACCCAAATTAACAGTCTGATCGGTTGAACCGGCGCTGACTGCACAGGCTGCGTTGACAATCTGGCCGGTGAAGTGAACGGTACCGCCCGGTACAGTCGTCGCCGCCGTCGCCATCGTGCCAGCGGACAGTAATGCTGCAGCCAGAACGGATTTAATAACGCGTTGTTTGTTCAACATATGCAAAGTACTCCTTACTTAAACTCTATTGATTTAAAAGAAAATTATTGACGACACCACGCCGTACTTGTCCAACCTCAAGCGCTACGATATAGCATCATTCCTGAGAGCCAGAACACCACTCCAGTTTGTCAATTAGGACCATTTTGACTACTTATCTAGAAATCAGATGAATACACTAGTCGACACCTGATTATTGGAATACTTCACTAGGTGTTGTTTTATTTTTAATGAACAAAACTGTTAATTAATTTTGGAAATTAACAACAACAAGCAAGGCAGGAAGAAGAGGGGGGAACAGTCGGAAGTAAAAAATGAAGATGACCTGAAGAAGAACGAAAGTAGCAAATAAAATGTTTATTATTAACAAGTAGATGTGAGAGGCATGGCATGGATGTAAAAAATATTGCGCTTTTTAAAATGCCTATTTAGAATTGATTTAACAGTTTGGTCCTATTTGTCTCCCTCGCAGTTTGACTTTTCCTTGCCATACGCCTTCAAACCGCTCGGCATTACTGGCCGTGTAACGTACCGTGTGTCGAATATTACGGTGACCTAGGTAATCTTGTATCAACCGCGTATCAATCCCCCGGTCAGCCAGCGCGAAACCGCAGGCATGGCGCAACATATGCGGATGCGGCGTCACGGAGATATTGGCCTGCGCCCCAAACTGGCTGATAAGCTGATACACCCGCTGACGCGTCAACTGGCCGCCCTGGCGGGATAGAAACAGCCAGTCGCTCTCGGCGCCGGATTTGGTCTTGCGCACCTTGAGCCAGGCACGTATCGCCTTTATCTCGTTACCCAGCAGCGGATGATTGGTACTGAAGCCGTTCTTCATCCGCCTGATGAACAGACTCTTCGCCCGCAGGTCCATATCCGACAGCCGCAGCCGGCACACTTCGCTGACGCGGAATCCGTGGATAAAGCTCATGTACACCAGACAATAATCCCGCTCCGGGTTTTTACTCTCTTTTGCGCAGGCCAGCAGGCTTTCCACCTCTGACTGCGTTAAATGCTTTCGTTGGTTCATACCACCTCTTAACACGCTCGAGCCGCATTTTACATCGCGAATTATCCCGTCCTTTTTCTCGTGTAAAACACGATAATCACCCCTTGAGTGCTTCCATGTTATTGATTACCGCAGATGAACTGCTCAGAGCATCAAATCAAAAAATCGCGCAAAACAAAATAAATCGCCAGTCTATGGCTGGCATGCGGGATGATATCACGACAAAAAATCGGTACTGAGACTAATTTGCAACAAAAGAACCGTTGGAGTTACCCCTGCCCGCCGAAAAACGTTGGGGCAGGCCAATATGACAACCTGCCTATACCCTCGCTTCCACCGTGCCATGCGCCGTGCTCATATTTATCTCGTGGACTCCACATGGCACTGCAAAGCACGGTCACGCAACGCCGGGACACCGCCACTGCTCAAAAATACAGCACACTCATAGCAACGTTAGCGTAGGGCGAGCAAATAAAATCAATCAATCTGTGTGATAATGGTGAGCTTTTTGCTTGGGGGTTCGAACGTAAAACCGGCCGAAGCCGGTTGAGTAAGCGATCACTGCTATAAGGAGCGCCAAACAGAAGCCCCAAGAAGGCTCTGATTCTGATGTAGAAGCCTGTTATGTTCGCCCTTCCACAGGCGCCCCATCTGAGCAATAGCCCCGCGCATTCAATTACCCCCGGTGCAAAAATAGCTCACACAAGTAGAACAACAGATACACCACATCGGCCGCGTCCGGCACGGTGACATACCAGCGCGGGTGGCTGTATTCGTCCGGCTGCGGCCATAGCGTGTTACCGGCCACGGTGATAAGAACATCGATGCAACGCCCCAGTCGCCCCTCAAGATGCAGAGCCACACTGGTACGACTCCCGATGCGATGCGGGTGGGCAGTAAACCGAACTGGCCCTGACAACCGAGCCCGAATAGCCGTACAGAACGTGTCGAGTCCCAGCGCATCTGTTGCACTCAGCGTAGCCATCCCCCGCGGGGGAAGGGTAAACAACGCCGGTTCTCCAATGACCAGGTCTTGAGAACGCACAATCGGCTCCGGATATTTCAGGGTCATCATGCAGCCCGAGCCTCCCCGTTCGCAGCCAGGCCGCGCAGGCGGTCAAGTTTCTGCGCTACCCTTCGCGCCGCCTCGAGCTCGCTGCAGCCAAATTCCTGCATCAGCGCGCGGCGTTCGGCCTTCTCTTCTTTTTCGGTCATCCCCAGCGCCAGGTACAGGCTCGGCGGTACTGCACGGAACAGCGCCTCGAGTTTTTTCGACAACACCACACCTTCGGTATAACAGCCGGAGAGTTTACTGGCTGACAGCAGCACCGCCTTTTGCTCTTCAGTCAGCGCCTTGAAGCGAGCAATGTCGTTGACCTCCTCCGGCGGCATGGTCAGACAAACCCACCACTCCGCCATATTCAACATTTTCTCGGCAATATCCGGGAAGTCTTTCAGGTTCTGCGTGGCCAGCCACAGCCAGGCGCCGAGCTTACGCCACATCTTGACGATTTTGGTCATATACGGCGCCAGCAACGGGTTCACCGTCACAATGTGCGCCTCATCCACCGCGAACACGATATCCCGCTCCGAGTACTGGTCTCGCTCGGCAATGTTGTTGATGGTGTTGGTCAGGCTCACCATCGTCAGCGCCATCTGCGCCTCATAGCCCTCACGTGCCAGATGCCCAAGGTCAATCAGGGTCACATCCGCCTCTGGCCACAGGCTGCCCTCACGGTTAAACAGCTCTGCTTCAAAACTGCCTGCCTGGGTAAACATCCCGAGCGACTCCGCCATTTCGGCCGCTTTGGCCCGGCGCTGGACGTTACGGATATCACTCCCTTCGTCTTTGGATATGGCGTACAGTGCCTTCTGCAGGTCTGCCGGCAACATCTGCCGTCCTTCGTCATAGGTCTGCCGCGCTGCCATCAGCAACGCCTCGCGGATCATCGCGCGGTCGGCGCGTTTCAGTTCATGTTCTTCCTTCGCATCGCCGCCGGTGATCATCATGCGCGCCGAGATTTCCATTTCTCCCAGGTAATCGCGCTTATCTTCATCCTCGTCGTCATCGGCATCGATGTCCGGCAGGTCATTTTCATCCAGGGCCAGCGAGGTTAACGCATCGTCGACGAGTTTATGCGCGTAGGAGAACGGCGGCAGCGAGACGCCACTGCCCGGTTTGATACTCACCTTGTTGACACTGAGCCCCAGGCTTTCGAAATAATCGGCCAGCAGTCCGAACGAGTTCCCCGCTTCGGCAATAAACAGTCGCGGCCGGTGTATTGCCATCAGCTGCGACAGGGTCGCGCACAACGTCGCCGATTTCCCCGCGCCGGTCGGACCAAAATACAGCATGTGCGCATTCTGACTCCGGTCGTGCTTGTTGAGCGGGTCAAACGTCAGCGTATCCCCACCGCGGTTGAAGAAGCTCATGCCGGGGTGACCGGTCCCGGTTTCGCGGCCGGTCACCGGTAACAGGCCGGCCAGATGCTGTACCCAGGTCAGGCGGGTATACCAGTGTTTCTTGTCCGTCTCCGGGTTAAAACACATCGGCAACGCCCGCAGGTAGGTATTGAGCGGCGCCACATCAAATTCCGGACGAACCGGCTGCAGGCCGGTGCCAAGCAACACGTTGGTGAGCTCGACACGTTTGTGATTGAGCGTGGTCAGATCGCCGGCACGCAGCAGGAAGGTGATACCGGCACGGTACAGTTTGTGGCGATTGCCCAGGTACTCTTTCACCTGCGCCACGTCCTGGCGCACGCGGCCAGATTCAGTATTCTCACCGACGGCATTTTTGGCCAGTCGATTGAAGTCATTCTCCAGCGTGTCTTGAGGCTGCACCACAATCGTCATGCACACCATCGTCCCCTCCGGGAACAGATCCATCAGCGCATTGATTTTCTTCTCGCCGCGTTTCATTTCACCGGTGATCGTGCCCGGCTCCGGCGGACGGCGCAGTTTCTCGACCGGGATCGCGCAATGCGCCTGGTTATCGAACCACCATACGCCGTGGTCAGGATCGGATACTGGCGGGGTGAACAGCAGAGTTTCGGCAAAATCATTCTGCACCGGCATCGCGCCTTCCGGCGTGTTACGGCTGTCAAAATAGGCGGCATCGCGATACAGCGTCTCTTTATCCACCCACTCCGGGCTGGGGTTAAAAAGGCGCAGCATCCAGTCATGGAACTGCGCCCCGTTCTGGCGTACGCAGGCAACGCCGGCACCGGCCAGGGCACCGGTCACGCGCTCACAGGTCTGATTCAGCATGGCAATCGGTGGCATCGGATCATGATTGCTCTTACCAATCCAGCGATAGACCACCATGCGGGTCCGTCGCTGCTGCCCACGCCACGGCTGGTCTGTTATCAGCGTATCTTTGAACAGGCCTTCCGGACGGGCAATCCCGCGCAGATGGCGCTCGGTCTCTTTCAACCAGTCTTCAGTAAACGCACTGCCCTGCGCGTGGGGTTTGACATACTGTCGCAGCCTGTCGATATACGCCTCGACATTGTTCTCGTCCTGGCAGAAGAACTGCACGATCCAGGGGTTTTCATCATGTTCGTCAAACGAGTCCTGCAGGGCATCCTCTACAGTATCGCGCATCTGCTCCAGGCGATCGTCCGTCCGCCCTTCGGTCGCCACCGGCGTGATGTCAAAAACTGCCCCGACGGATACGCCGTCATCGAGCAAGATACACTGCTCACGGTCGAGAAACTCCGCCCAGGGCAGGTAATCAACGATGGACGGATTGGCGTGGTACACCTGCTGCTCATCCTTTACCGTCATCTTGCCCTGGCGCCGTAATGGCTCACGGCCGTCGACAGACAGCGGCACACCGTCCTCGGTCACGTTCAGTGCGTCCTGGGCAACAGCTGCCGGCTTTTTTCGCGCCAGGCGCTTTTTATCAAACAGGGAAAACCGCATCAGTAAGCCTCCGTCCGTTCACCCGGCATCGCATACTGCACCTGGCTGTAGAAAGGAAACACGGTGCTGTACCCCGGCACCGGCGCGTTGCCATCCGCCAGGTGCGGGAACACGTACATCACAAGATCGGGATTCGGCAGGCGCGGGAACTGCTGGCTGATTTCGCTTTCCTGTGTGCGGCTGTAGCTGCGATCGCTCGCGGCTGTTGCCTGGCTTTCGTTCTCGGTGAGCGGTCGGCGCAGGCTGTCGCGCGCCGCCACCGCATTGCGCGCCGTTCCGCCGCCATCCTCACCCTGCCACAATTCCAGCATCGAGCTGTCGCCCGGTGGCAGCATTTCCTCTTTCGACGTCGAACAGCCGGCCAACGCCATGACGCTGACAATGACAGTGATCGCCATAACTCGATTAAACAGATTTTTCCGCATGATTATCATTCTCTTATAAGCAAACACAGCAGGAGCAGCACACCCAGCCAAAACGCGCAGCAGGACAGCAAAACCAGCGCCCAACCCTGTGGGCGATTCATCCTTTCGCATTGACGCCACAGCATGCCTTTTCTCCTCCGAATGACGCGTTAATCCAGCCCGCCGGTGTTGCCGTCTTCGCCAGGCAGGCTGAAGTCGTCGTAACGCACCTTGCGCCCTTTGGTCTCAAAGTCGATCGCCAGCTGGCGAGTAATGTGCACGGCCAGCTTCTGGCCCGGCGGAACGTACACGGCGTCGAACATCATGCCGTAGCGCTCACGCACCCAGTCGGCGGTCTCTTTCATCCCGCCTGACAGCGCCTTGCCTAGCACGGCCTGGCCGGCATTACCGGTCATGGTCGAGGTGATGCCATTCACATTGTTTTGCGTGGTGTATTGCCCCTGACTGATCCCTTCCCCGGCGGCGCTGGCGGCCGACAAGGCGGCGATCGTCGGCAGATAGGTCGAGGCATTGGACTTACGCTCTCCACCGATGCACGGGATACCGTTGTCATCGGAGATCCAGCCGATGCCGGCGGTGGTGCTGACCTCCTTCGCATTACTGCCGGCATTATTGTTACTGCCGTTGGCATTCATGTTGGTGTTGGGTTTTGGCAGGGTGCGGACCGTCCCGTCCGCAAACACGAAGGTGATGCTGTTGACCTGGCCGCGCACGCACGACAACGTCCAGTCCCCGCTGGCGGTCCCCGAGACAATCGCACCCTCGACGTCCGGCAACTCGATGCCGTTCGCCGTCAGGTTGTCTTTGCCAATCATCAGCTTGAACGGGTACGGGTCAGTCACCGTGCCGTTGATCGGCACGCGGCCCAGCAGCGCCGTCATGGCGCGGCTGCCCACCAGGGTGGAATTCTCAGGCAGGGTAAACACCGGCTCGGCGTTCTCCTCCGCCCCTTTTTCATTGGTATGTCCTTTAACCTGCTGCTCATAGGCAGCTTTTTGGCGTGTGATCGCATTGTCCGACAGGAACGACGTCGGGAACTGCGGGCCGTCTTTGACGCTGTTCGGATTACGCGGGTCGGGTTCTTTCATGTCTTTCGGACCGACCCACATCAAGCCATCCTGACCAGGAGCGGCCCCACCGTCCCCGGCACCCAAGCCATCCAGTCCCAGCCCCAGCGGAATATCACTGTCGCTTTTTGCCTTGTCCTTGTTCGCACTCAACTGTTCGGTCAGCGTCTGGATTTTTCCCATCAGCGTTTGCTGCTCTTGCTGAAGCTGCTGCTGGCGCTGCTGTGCTTGTTTTTGGAAGCCGGCCACGGCCTCATTGACCTGACCGGACACATTGGTATTGCGCTTGCGAAGTTCTTCGTTTTCTTTCAGCACTTTATCAATGTTTTTCTGCAGTTCGGCCTGCTGGGTTCGGGTAGTCCGTAGGGTGCCCACCAGGGTACGCAACGTGTCCTCCGGGGTATCCCCCTCCACACCCAGCGCCCGCAGCTCTTCCGGCGACATGCTGGCCAGCACGTTATGCGCCTGCTGAGTCTCCTCCTGTGTTTTACCGCCGCTGCAGGCCTTAAGTCCGACGAGGATCGCAGTGGCCAGCACGCCGAACACAATCACTTTCGGCAACATGTTGGATTTCACATCAGCCATGGTTTGCTCCCTTCTTCGCCGCTTTTACGGCTTTGCGAACCGCTGATGGCTCCGCGACAAACGCCCCGTCCGGGCGACCGGCGGTAACCAGGTACAGCGTGGTGGTGTCTTCCGGAGTCCCCACCGGGCCGAGATAGCGGTGCTGGAACGTCGCCGTCACAAACTGCCCCTGCAGTACCCGGGGATCGAGCGTGATTTTGCGGCTGGCGGTGTTTTGCACCTTCAGCGCTACCACGTTGCGGCTGCCAACACCCCAGCCGCCCAGCGGCGTGATGGTCACCGGCTCTGACGGGTACAGTGTGGTGATACGTTTCGGCAGGTGCGGGTTGACCGGATGAATGCCGGGCACCGCTTCAACCGTACGCACCGGGCCGTACAGGCTTTGTGCTGCGTAACGCGTCAGGACAACCGGCAGCGGCGCGTTGTATTTGACTTTTTTACGCTTCGCCTGGGTACCGTTATCCGCCCCAGGCGCCGCGTTGTTTCCCCCTGAAGCAGCTGACGCGTCACTGCTGCTAACTGAGGTCACGTCACCGCTGTAGACAATACGCACCGGTTCAGCCGAGCCTTTGTCCGATGCCGTCACATCAAGGAGAATAACCTCCCCGTTTTCCACGTCCTGCAGCTGCAGACGTGTAGGCGGGAAAGCCGCATCCGCTTTCAGGTAGACCGCACCGCCACTGCTTTGTACCCGCAGCTTGCCGTTCAGCGCCGGCGGGAATCCGACGCGGACATTTTTATCGGCAAACAACACCCGCTCCTTGCCGACGGCCAGCGGGATTTGCAACGGGATACGCTCCCATTTCATCAGCTCTTCCGCCTGCGTAACCGGCACGATAAACGTCGCCGCCAGGGGAAGTACACTCAGGGAAAGCGCCAGAACACGTGCTTTCATCATTGGAATACTCCTTTTTTCTCAGGCGCGGGTTCCGCCGGCGCCGCAGCAAGACGCTGTGGCATGCTGTCGTAACAATCCAGTGCCAGACCAAACTCATTACGTTCCGGATCCCCTTCTGCGCGCACCACTTTCAGCGGGTAACGTGTCAGTGCGCGTTTCACCGGTTCGCCGGCAAAGGACTCGTCCGCCACCAGATCAAGGCGCACCACCCAGTTATCACGGCCTTTGACCGTCACCGGGCTCTGGTTATAGCGGCCGTTGTAGCCATGCTCAGGGATTTCGAATACCACGCGCGTTCTGCCGGCAAGCTCACCGCTTTCGCTACGCTTTTTGGCGTCCGCCTTCAGGAAACGTGCGCAGGAGTCGGTCAGATAAGGAGACAGCGCGGCAATTTTGGCCGGGTAATCGGCATCACCGTTCTTTGGCCAGGCATTGAGTTGCTGGAAGATATAAAAGCCGAAGCTGTAGACCGTGGACGGTGGTACCTCCCACCAGGCGCGGGTAGAGCCGCTGCGCAGGTCTGGCGGGTTATGGATGGTCAAATTGTCTGGCGCCCGCATCCAGCCGATGCTGGCTACCAGAAGGAAAACGACCAGCACGCCACAGGCAACACGCAACGTGAGAATATGCTGATCGCGGTTTTTAACCGCATGTCTGAAACGGCTCATGTAGACCTCTTAACAACGCGGCTGCGACGCAACGACCAGCCCTGTTTGTCGATAATCAGGGTGGGATCCCCCCACCCCATGCGACGTTTACGCGCCTCGAGGCGCTGCCAGATATAATTCTCCGGTTTACCGCGCTTCAGGCGCGTCAGCCGGCTGCCCCCAAACCAGATGACGAGAAGCGGCGTCACCAGCATGCCGGTGGGTATCACGACCCAACCGGCAAGGGGAAGAAACGGCAACGACACGAGCAGACCCAGCCCTACGCCCGCCAACGCCGCCAGTCCCATCTCCGGGGTGGTGAACCCCCGGAAGACGACAGGCTCTGCGTTAAGACGGTCAGGTAAGAATCGGATAGTCTGCATGGCGGGCCACCTTAGAACAGGATCTCGGCGGACTTGCCAACCAGCCAAATGACGGTGACCAGCAGCACCACACCAACCAGCACGATGGCGCCGAACTTGGCCCAGGTCGCCTTCTGATCACGGACCTCGGCAAAGGTATGGATTGCAGCGTTGGCGACAATCAGGAAAGCCACCGCTGCGGCGACCAGACCGATAATAACGATCCCGTCCTGGAAATAGCCTTTGATGGTATCCATCAGACCACCGCCACCACCGGAGGACGGAGGTTCAACCGACGGCAGAGCCGCCTGCACCGGCTGGCTGGTGACATACGCCAGGGAGGTGGCTACCGCGGCACGCGCGCAAAATTGACGGAAAAGACGAACTGCAGCATTCATAAAACATTCCTTATTGGTGTGTGAAAATAACAACGTGAAATACGGTCCAGCGCCTCTCACAGGTCAGCTGGCAAACATCCAGATTGAAACAACCAACAACAGCACGGTTTTGATGACGAAGTGAACCAACGCCCCATTGCGTACTTTTTCGTTACTCCAGCCCTGGTAAACATCAACCAGAGCCCAGGCGGCCCAGACAAACAGCACCGCCAGTAACCCACCGATGCAAATCAGCGACAGGATATTGACTTCAACGCCGCCGCTGGCCGCCTTGAAGGCCTGTTCCTGCGCCGCATTCATGGCCATCAGGGGCGCTCCCGACGGTAGTTGCCGGCCACCGCACTGCCATCACGTGGTTGGGCACGCGAGGGTTCCAGATAGCAGTCAATGCCGGCATTGATGGTTTTGAGATCGGCGGTAGCGCGGGCATAGTCGAAGAAGAAACGACCGCGCTCCGACGGGTCAGCCTGAGCGGCGGCAACACGCGCACGTTCAAGGGCTGCCTGCACCTGGATCAGCATGCGCTGGGCAGAGGCCAGCTCATCTTTTTCAGCGGCAAAGGCAGGCAGTACGGTCAGCAAAGTCAGCCCCAGCACACAGCCGGCGCCGAGACCACGAACAACGGGGATAGGCATACACAAGCACTCCTTGATGATTTAGGGTGCTCTCAGGGTGCGACAGATGGGGCGGGAGGTCAGCGGATAACTCTTTATGGAATTTTGATAATTTTTAGCCAGGGGAAGCGCATGAAGCTAAATAAGCGGTCTGCAGACACTATTGTTGTACAAAGGCCTATTTTGTACATCAGCAGCAATAAGAGAAGGGGGTATCAGTTTGCACCGTTGGTAACACCAACGGCAGTAATACCAGTATCAGAATCAGCCCGACCTCATAAATGCATCACGACACTGAAAAGGAACATAGATCCCCCAATACACAAGATCGCAAGTACTTGCAGGACACGTAACCAACGTTGAACACGGTTTTCCGGAGGGGCTTTCTCTAAAATAGGTTTAAGCAGTGTGGCTAGAATAACAGCCTCAAGAGCAATAACAGCGCAAATATACAGATTCATTCAACACCTCGTTTTCGATTAAATTGCAGAGCCACAAAAATATTTAGGGGACATTCAGAGGACAATAAATGTTCGAACAAGAAGGACAGCAGGTAACTCGTTATGAAGTTTTGATGGTTTTTAAGCCTGGAAATACTGCCGCGCCGCACAGCGGCTTGTCTGCTGACGGCAGCGCACAAAAGCCAGTTTTGTACGCCGCCGTCCAGCTCGAGTTTTCGCTCTAGAGATACTTTTTAAAGGAGGCTGTCGTTACCGTTACCGCAATGCCGAGCAGAATAGCAGCCGGCAACAACAGCAGATTGGGGTATACCGCCGTTGGCCATGACAGGTACAGCATGCAGGGGATATACACCGCCGGCTTCACCATCCGCTTGGCATGGTGGTACACAAAACTCGACTCATAGCCGGCACCGTAGCGCCGAATATCACGTCGCCCCAGCCCCTCGGTCAGCGCGACCAGCATCACCAGGATAAACAGCGGGATGGACAGCACCAAAATGGTCACACGTACCAGGGTGATGACGGTGACGTACACCGTCGCCATCAGGTACTCTTTAAGCGTGGTAGCCAGCCAACCACTCCAGCTGTTCAGTTCCCTGGCAACCGCATTCTGACTGTGTACCTGGGTGTCATACGCCTGCTTAATCCAGTCCAAAAAGCCACTGTCCACGAAGGTCCATTGATACGCCGTCATAATCCAACGAGTGACGGTCACTGACGGTTCAGACAGCAGCAGGCTGCGTGTAAATTCAGAGGACAGGTACCCCAACTCGGTGTTCATCACCGCTTCACTGTGCGATGCGCCAAGCTCTGACCAGAAAAATGCCATCCCGACATATTCGATCACCAGGCTCACCAAAAGCGAAGCCAGGAACATCCCGATCAGCATCCAGGGCCAGCCCCACAGCACGTTGTAAAACAGCCCATGCTTACGGGGTTGTACGGGCTGCTGAGGTTGATTATTCACCGCTTGCGACATTCAGCCCCCCTTTCATAACCGCATCAGGCATTACCGTGCTGGCAGACCACCAGGACTCGCTGGTACGGTAGTTGCGCTGCATCTCCTCGGCAATCTTCTGCAGGTTGGCCGGCATCAAAGCATCATCCCTGTCACCGCAGGGCAGTGGCATCCGAATTTTCCACAGTTGACCACCTTCCAGTAGCGCGAACGCCTGCCCTTTCGGGAGGTTAATCACGTCCGCCGGGGCAAGCAGAGGGGCTTTCACAGTACCGACGCGGTCCTGGGTATTGGAAGTAAAATCCTGTCCCTTCTCCACATCGGCCGTATCGGCATGCCCTGATACCAGGGTTTTGGTGTAAATATCGACCTCCGGGAGCTGTGTTGTCAGCAACTGTGCGGTCCGGTTCTCACGCACGCGCAGCATAATCAGGGTATTGAAGTTCCCCGTCACCTGAGCCGCCTTCGCGGTACTGCCGATGCGCGCCTCGATATCCGACTCGGTTTGCGTATAGGCCGTCACCTGCATACCGGCGCCGCCGCCTTTGTTGATAAGCGGAATGAATTCATCGCCCATTAACTCGTTGAACTCGTCACAATGCAGGTTGATCGGCAGCTTGCCGTCAGCGCGGGTTGGCAGCCCGCCGTGCATACCGTGTTTGTAGATATGGCCGGCCACCGACACCAGATCGGCAAACATGCTGTTGCCAACGGCAGAGGCGACCACCCCGTCCGACAAGGCATCTAACCCCACGTAGACAATACCGCGCTTGCGGATAACTTGTTCCCAGTCAAAAATGGGCCTCGGGTCGCTCATATCCATATAGTTCGGTGCCAGGAGCTCGGCGGTCTTGCCGGTGGTGAGTTTTTCCAGCAACGGCAGCAGTGACGCCACAATTTTATCGAAGTAAGTACGGTCATAACGGACGGCTGACCGCAGGCCATCGAGAATGGGGTCATACAGCTGCTTGCCGGCCTCGGAACTCAGCGCCATTTCCACCGCCATGATTTTTATCGCGTTCGGCTGGCCCTGCATATTGCGCGGCACATCGTCCTCCGTCAGCACCTGCAGGCTGTTGTCGATTTGTTGCTGCAGCGCCGGCATACGCGCTTCAATCACTTTCTTTGCGTAGGTCTCATACAGCTCGCTGATGTTGTTCACGTAACGGGTGATCAACTGATAGTCCGGACGCTGACCCAGTGCGACCAGGGCACGCGCTACAATATTGACGAATCGCCAAGCAAACTCACGGAACGCCGCACTGTTGCCCTCCCCGCTCAACTGCCCGGAGATACGGCCAGCGACCTCAGAGACGCGTTCAAAACGCCCAACGGCGTTATAGCGTGCCGAGATATCCGGCCAGCCCAGATGGAAGATGAACAGCTCATCCCCGCGACCGGCACGGTGGGCTTCAGCCCAGACACGCCGCAGCAGGTCCGCATCCCCTTTTGGATCAAACACAATGGTGATATCGCCACGGCGTATATCCTGGGTGATAAGCAGCTCTGCCAGGCGGGTCTTGCCTACGCGGGTAGTGCCCAGCACCAGGCTGTGGCCCACACGTTCGCCCAGCGCCATCGAGACATCGAGCTCATCGGGTTCAATACCATGGATCGCCGGGTTCCCCCCGACCGGTGGCAGCGGCCGCACCGGGTTCAGCGGGGAGTCTTTGCGCAGCAGCTGGGACAACCACGGCAGGGTATATTCGGTTTTAAGCTCCAGTCGCCGCGCCATCTGGTACAACTGCGACGGTTGGACATATTTTTCCACTTCCGGCCGACGGGTATCCATCAGGCGCTGGGTGTGCTTTTGCTGCCAACGGAAACCCCGCCCCAGGAACAGCCGCTGCCGGCTCACCGGGATCTGTCGGCTTTCCATGACATAGCGCGGTAACCGACGCAGATTACGGCGATAACGGACCACCCGCAGGCCCTGCCGTGCTCGTACTGCGGACAGCACTGCAAACCCGCCGGCGGTGACATAACTCACTGACGGCGCCAGGGCGACCGACCAGGGAGCAACAAAACAAATCGCAGCCGCAGCACCGGCAACGATCGCGGTATTCAATTCTACCGCCGGGCGCAGCAGCGCTTCCATCACATGACGATTACTCATGACGACCTTCCTTATCATTCGGGTTGGTGACCGAATTCACGGTTAAAAAAAGCAGCCACTCTGTATTGCCGGCAAGCAACGCAAGCAGCTTTCGGCCACTGACCAGGTGGACGTGGGGATGGTTCTGCAACAACACCCGGCTCAGTTGACCGGTACGGCCGGTATGAATGAAAAAACCGTCACAATGGTGATCTCGCAGCAACGCACCAAAACGCGTGATATGGGACGGTGTGCTCGTCCGGCCGTAACGCTTGGCCTGGATGAGGTAGGTCTTGCCTTCGATAATGACCTGACCGTCCAGGCCACCGTCGCCGCTGTAGGAGGTATTGCGGATAACTGCATACCCCTGGCGCTCAAAGGCCAGGAGCAACAGCTCTTCGAAAACATAGGGATTGATTTTGCGCAGATAGGCCAGACGCTGACCATCACCACCCAGCAGCGGTAAGCGCACCAGCAACCGCATGGCCGTCGCCTGATATCGGCGGTGGCGCCGACGGCTGGCTGTCTCCCTGCCACGGCAGTTCAGCCCCAGCATGACAGCAACAAACAGCACTATCAGCACAACCGTCAGCACAGGGTTTACCATCAATGCTGCGGTGATGTGTTGCGCCGATATCATGGTGTGACCTGCTGGGACAAACCGGTATCAGTGATAAGTACCGGGTAATTCGACAGCTGCAGCCGGCGCGCCAACTCACTGCCGGAGGCTGGCGCCATCGGCACCCCCGGTGCCAGCTCACGCAGCGCCTTCAGGGCAGGCAGGTTGCTGACGTTAACGATGAGACCCGCAGCATGCCGGGATTTGAGTTGTTCCGCATTCTCCTGCAGCCAGAGACGACTGGCATCGTCATCCCCCACAATAAACAACGAACCAATCCCAGGCAGTTGCAGCGGGCGCGCCGCTACCACACCCGGCGTCAGCTCCGGTGTCGTCACCGGCAATACGGTCACTTCAACTTCATCAGCAGAGGCTGGGGCTTGCGGCATGGCCGGCGGCGCTTCCGCATCACTCTGCCGATTAATCCCCTCAAAATAAGGTGATGCGTCATCGCCACCGACATCGGCGATCACGTTCAGGTTGGCCAATGCCGTGGTGGTCACCAGACTCAGGCCGAACAGCAGAAAATTAATTTTTTTCATGATTATGGGTTCCGTGGTTCAATCCAGGTCAGCGCCGCCGTTTGTACCGGTAACACCGTAGCCGTGGGGGTTGTACTGGTCACCCGAACCGGAGCAGCCCCCCTGCCGTTCAGGCGTGCCAGCTTGCCACTCACGATGGATTTATACCGGGCTGCCGGTGCGCCGCCGGCGGGGTGGTGATAACACCCGGCGGCAACCAGCCAGCTTCCGGGATTGCGGTCATAGCATTCCCGCAGGATGGCCGCTGCCGCGTTGAGGTTGGTGTAAGGGTCAAACGCCTCCCAGGTCGACGTGAAGTGATGGCCGTTCCAGCCCAGATTGACCTGGGCAATCCCGACATCGATGCGCTTGCGAGGATGTGTTTTCAAAAAGCGCTGCAGTGCTTCCCAGGCCTGCAGGCGGCTGGCGTACCGATACCCTTTGCCGGCCACGTTAATGGTCCAGGGCCAGGGACGCTCCACATCCGGGGCCGGGCCGGCCCCGCGAGTCACCGAGATGATGCTTTTCGGCGCCATCGATGTCTCGGACAGCGCCACCGAATACAGGGACTCCGGCGGCACCCCGTGACGCAGCGCCACCTCCCGGTAACCGGAAGGCACCTGTTGGGTAGCAGCATGAACGACGCCACCGCTCACAACGGTGAGGAGGGCAAGCAGGGGCAACAGCCCCCGGGTCAGAATGCGGCGAGTGTCCATCCGTTCTCCCCTTGTTGCAGCACCACCGGCATCAGGCCGTTGCCGAATTTCATCCAGCGGCCACCGTCATGATTGAGCGTGATTTGACGTGCGCGCACCTTGTCGACGGGAATGTGATGCGCCTTCGCCCAATTACGCAGCAGACTGTCATCCCCTTTACTGTCGACGAGGTAAATGTCGACCGACCGGTTATCTGCCAGCACCGCCGCCAGGCGTGCATCGCACTGACCGCAGTCCTTCGCTTTCACGAACAGTGCCAGTCGCCCGCCGGCGTCATGTGCGATACCGGCCGCATTCCCCATGTTCACCGGCAACACACCAAGGCGCTGCCAGGCCACATCCACCTCACGCTGGAACTTGAGTTCTTTCTCGGTGCGGGCGAACTCCTGCTTTACCCACAGCTGCGCGTACTTTTTACGCTCGGCATCGCTCTGTGCTTCGATGCCAAGGGCAGTTAGCGGATCAAGCCCCGGAGACTGCGTCCCGCGAGGGCCATCCATCAACTGCTGATAACGCTGGTACTCTTCCCCACTGAGGCCCCACTGCCTGCCCTGCTGCGCCGTCTTGTTCGCCTGGCTCTGCTGAATCTCACTCAGGGTTGACTGGCTGTTCTCAATCGTCGTCTGCTGCGCCGCCTGTGATAACGGGCTCAGCAGCATCAGGGAAATTACGCTGTATTTCAGTTTCATCACGCTCTCCTTATTGGGCGCTGACGGTCTGCAGGCGGCCGTTCACACGAAACGTCGCCTGCCCGTAACCGGCACTGACCAGGATCCAGCCGGCGACCGACTCCCCTTCCCCGATTAACCGCACCTGCGACAAATCGCTGAACCCCAGCGGCGCCACAGCCGCAAAGGCCGACGTCCCGCGCTGCTCCACCCCGGTCAGCACGAATGGCGCTTTGCGCGCCACACGAGGTACCGCATTACGCGGGGAGGGTTTAATTGGCGTGGGCTTGTGCTTTGGGGTGATTTTGGCGGTCGCTGAAGGTGCAGCGGGGACGTCCGTTGAGGGGGCTACAGTCGGTACAAGCTTTTCAGTCGCTGACTTTTTCACGGACTCAATGCTGTCTTTCAGCGCATTTAACTCAACCTGTTGAGCCTGCAGCTGCTGCTCAAGTTTTTCCGGCAGCCCGGTGGTTAACGTCAGCGTCCCAACCTGCCGTATGAGCAAGTCCTGACGCTCAGCCAGGCTCTTAAGCTGTTTAGCATGCGCCTGCAGCTCATCGGCCATAGAGTTCATGCCATCCTGCGGCGCCAATGCTTTCTGTGCCTGCTCAAGCAGGGCAATACGCTGGTCGACATGCCTGATAGTCCCTGAGCCGACAAGGCCTGCAACCAGGACAACAACGACGCCGGCCGTTGCCCCCCAGAAGGTCTTGCTTCGCAGCAACCCTTTTTTGGCCGGTGTCATCGGCATCATTTCGTCATTATGCTCAGTCATTTTTTCAGCCACCCGCCGGTTGTCGGTACCGCGTTAACGGGCTGAGGTGCAATGACCGCCGCAGCAGGATGCGCTGAAACCGGTGCTGAAACCGCCCTGGCCGGCGCCACCGTCACCGGCGGCAGCTGTGTCGCCGGCAACTGATACCCGTCACGCAGGCTGTGGCAGACAACGCGTTGCACGTCGTCTACCTCAAGCTGCCACGCGGGGCCTGCCAGTACCTGCAGCGCGGTACGCAAACGCATCGGTCCCAGTTGGTACTGCACCGCCGGCAACGCCTGCCGGTACAGCACGCCGTTTGCCGGTCCAGTGGCGCACAGTGAATAGCCCGACTGGCGCAGCGCATAACGCAACGCGTCAGCCACCGTCGGTTTTACTGATGCCGGAATACGGATATCGATGATTTGCGAGAGCGGATCACGCTGAACGGCCGCCGGGTCAGTGCTGATCAGTAAATAACGGTCGTAGCGCACGACCTCAGGCACCTGCCCATAAGCATCCGGGCTGACCGGTTGAACGTTGCGGGTGACGGTAACCGAAGGCGTGACAGGGGAAATATCGCGTTGCTGCAGTGGCTGCTGAGTAACGCACCCGGTCAGCATGAATGCTGCCAGGGAAGAGACGAGAATTGTTTTTTTCATCCGGAAGATTTCCTGTTCAGTGACAATTGGCAGGTGTCACTGTGCGGTTACCGTCCAGGAGGCTCAATTAACAACTCTTTATTGCTAATCAAAAAAAAACGCCAACCCGAAGGTCAGCGTTATCGAATCATGCTAACGAACCCAAATTAGGGTTCTGGGTAATAATCCTGGTTCAGGATCTGTTCTGTAGTCCAAATGCAAGAAGCGGGTAATTTATCCAGACCGATCCCCGTTTCTTTTGATGCTATAGCCAAAGCATCAAACCAGGTATCTTCCAACCACTCCCGATCGACCATAGCAACTTTCAGACTAGGGGTTTTCTTTAAACGGCGCTCAATCAAACCGCGTTGCCCCTTGATCGTCAGTTCCCAACTTGTACCACGGTGAGTAGGTTGAAATTGCCACTTCAGAAGGTGAGCCAGTAAAACCGCCATCCGGCTGGCCAGTTCGCGCTTTTCACTCTTGCCCACGTCCTCAATCTCCTCGGCAATATTTTCAATATCCAGTTGGCTAAGTTTACCGGCACGCAGTAACGCCGCCTGTTCATTCGCCCAGGCGACCACGTCGGTATCGTAACGAGTTCCCATGGGAGCCTCCGGTATAGTAGATAGAAAAACTGCACACAGCAGACGCTATGTGCAGTATGTCAATGAATGCCATCCAGGTCAAAATGGGATGTCATCATCAAAGTCCATCGGCGGTTCATTGCCGGCAGACGCCTGAGGGGGTGTACCACTGTGGGTCGGTTGCTGAGGTTGCCCCCAACTACCAGACGCTGAGGGCCCCGGGTTATCGGTCTGACTACGACCACCCAGCATCTGCATCGTGCCGCCCACGTTAACGACTACCTCAGTAGTGTAGCGATCCTGGCCGCTCTGATCTGCCCATTTACGCGTGCGCAAAGCGCCTTCAATATAGACCTGCGAACCTTTACGCAAGTATTCGCCGGCAATTTCAGCTAGTTTGCCAAACAGCACCACACGGTGCCATTCGGTTTTTTCTTTCTGTTCGCCGGATTGTTTATCACGCCAGGTCTCGGAGGTCGCAAGCGACAGGGTGGCAACCGCACCACCATTTGGCATGTAACGGACTTCAGGATCCTGGCCAAGGTGACCGACAAGTATGACTTTGTTTACGCCGCGAGACGCCATAATCAAATCCTCATAGGGAATAGAGTTAGAAAGGGAAAAACGCCCCGAAAAATCGAGGCGTAAAGGGCGTTATCAGAAAGAGTTTTCCGCGTATTGTTGCTGTGCGGAACCTTGCTGAGGCGGCGTAGAGTCGGATTTCTCAGCCTGATATACCTTTTCCTGACCGATTTTGATCCAATCGACCTTGATAAGGCGGGCTTTGAGGCTGACGCGCTGTTCACCGGCATGTTCGCCGCTGTTGAGCGTGAAGATGTCCGTCTTGGGATTGCTGAGCACAAAACCAATCAGGACCTTTTTGTCTTCATCAACCGATTTTTGACAGCGGTTGATCAGGCTGCTGGCTTCTTTACCGGCGACCGTCACATCGAAACGCGTGTAACTGGCGTTATCGGTAGGACCGGAGAGTCCATTGACGACACAGCTGATAAAGGTGCCATTCGGGCCATTGACTTGACGAATGTTGCTGAGGTACCCCATGCCCTTGATAGTCAGGTTGAAGTATTCAGTTTTAGTAGATGCTTGCTGAGATTGGGTAGACATGATGTTTTCTCCAGGAGTAAAGATTCGGTGACGGAGAAATACACCTTCCCGACGGGAAAGTGTTTCCCGTCGGGAGTCTGCAAAGTCGTACGTCAGTGCAGACTGTCTTGATTGTGAAATGGACCTTCATCACCGCTAAGTGATCCCCGTTCTCAAAGGCTAAACGGTGTTACCGCCACGTGGGCTTCCTCTTTCAGGCTACGAGGCTATTGGCAGTCACCCGAGGGCGTTTCTCACAGACCGCTGAAACTTTGGCTGGCACTCACCCGAAGGCGCTTCTCACAGAGTGCTGAAGCATTGGCTGGTTGTCCGGAGACAACAAGTAAGCCTGTTCATTTTTAATGCAAGCATCGAGAGTGTCAACCGCAATATTCCGTTTTGAGAACCATAAAATAAAAACGGCGTTGATCCGAAAATCAACGCCGCACGGCCGGTACCTGAACCTTCAGTAAATTCTGTCAAACTCCGGGGAGGAACCTAGTCTCCCGACGCGTTTTTCACGGAGTTGCATGCGTCTTGACAGCCAACCTGAGTGTGGAGGCCGCTGACCGAACTGAAGCAGAAAAAAACCATGGAAGAATTTTCCCACCACCGCAGTTACGGGGTACCTATGCATTCTGCAAGAAAGCCAGATAACCTTAGCAAATCTTCCTAAAATTAACATCAGGCAATCTCTTACTCCGCACCGGTTGTTTTATTTTTAGCCGGTGATTTTGCTTTATAGCGCTTGGCCTTACGGCTTCCTTTCGCATCAATGTTGATGATGCCCTGGCAAGTGGGGTAATTACTGCAGCCCCAGAAGGCACCGCCACCTTTCTTGCCTGCACGCCGGCGCATCGTCCCACCGCATGTCGGGCACGGTGGTGAAGGAGGCGCAGTGAACTTCACCGCCTGCGTTTTCCCTTTCTCCACCAGATGGCCCGTCCACTGTGCCTGGCGACTCATGAACGTCTCGAGTGTCATCTGGCCCTGGGCAATCTCGTCCAGCGACTGCTCCCACAGCGCCGTCATCCCGGGGTTGGTCAGCGCGATCGGTAACGCATCTATCAGTTCGCCGGCAATCGGCGTGGAAAGCAGGATTTTTCCCTTCTTCTCCAGGTAGCCGCGTTTAAACAGCGTTTCCAGGATACCGGCACGTGTCGCTTCAGTACCCAGCCCCGCGTTCTCTTTCAGCACCTTCTTCAGTTGCGGGTCACTGACGAACGCCGCAGCATTTTTCATGGCGGCGATCAGTGTCCCGTCAGTAAAATGCCCCGGGGGCTTCGTCTGCAGCGTTTTAAGCTCCGCGCCGGCAACCGCGACGGATTCACCTTTTACCAGCGCCGGCAGCCGGACATCATCCGTGTCGGCCGACTCCTCTTTCACCTCGCTCACGTCATGCTGGAACAGAGCTTTCCAACCTACCACCGCCTCGACCTTGCCACGGGTGCGGAACAGTTGCCCGCCGATATTAAAGGTAGCCTCAGTCACATCCACTTCATGTAACGGCAGGAACTGTGCCAGGTAATGCTGACGGATCAGCTGATAGACCTTCAGCTCATCGGCAGACAGCTTGCTCAAATCGAACGGCTGCTTAGTCGGGATAATCCCATGGTGCGCCGTGATTTTTTTGTCGTTCCAGATGCGGGAAACAAAGGCCCTGTCGAGCCTGGCCACAATTTCGCTCTGCGTTGGATCCGTGCGGGTAACCGCACTCAGCACATCGGCAACCTCTTCCCGCATCGATGTCGGCAGATAGCCGCAATCTGTCCGGGGATATGTGGTCGCCTTGTGCGTTTCATACAGCGACTGCGCGATACTCAGCACCTGGTTTGCGCTCATCCCCCACTTGCGTGAGCAAGCCTGCTGCAGCGTCCCCAGGTCAAAGGCCAGCGGCGCGGACTCTTTCTTGCGCTCGGTCCCTACCTCAAGCACAACGGCATGACCTGTTTGCTGACACAGCTGCACCACGGCCTGCGCCACATTCTGCTGAATACAGCGCTTCTCTTCATCACAGTAGTTGGCAGCCGGCACCCAGTTCGCAGGAAAAGTAATGCCATCCTTTTGCAGGTTCGCCCTGACTTGCCAGTACGGCTTGGAAATAAAGTTGGCGATTTCGCGGTCACGGTTCACGACCAGCGCCAGCGTGGGAGTCTGTACCCGCCCGATCGACAACACCTCGCCGTATCCCTGTTCCCGCGCCTTTAGAGTATAAAGTCGGGTCAGGTTCATCCCCGTCATCCAGTCAGCCCGGGCGCGTGCCAGGCCGGCCTCATACAGGGGTGCTGTCTTCTCGCCAGGAAGTTTGTTTGCCAGAGCATGCCGGATACTGGCCTCGTCCAGAGCAGACAACCAGAGCCGTTGGACCGGGCCGGTAAAGTGGCAATGCTCCAGTAATTCGCGTGCGATCACTTCCCCCTCACGATCCGCATCGGTCGCAATCACTACAGAATCAACCTGTTTGAGCAACCCACGGATGACCGCAAACTGATCGGCAGTGTCTTTTTTTACCGTCATTTTCCACTGAGCAGGCACGATAGGCAGCACAGACTCCCGCCAGGGGTTACCGAACTGTTCACCGTAGGTCTCCGGCTGAGCCTGCTCCAGCAGGTGCCCGATAGCCCAAGTAACGATGACGCCGGCGCCCGCCAGATAGCCCTGCTTACGCTGGGTCGCCCCGAGAATGGCGCCGATATCTTTACCCTGGCTGGGTTTCTCACACAGGTAGAGCTGCATCAGATAACCTCCCTCAGCCCTGACCTTTGGCAACCTGCTGCAGCTGCGTCATCAATCTCCCAAGGTAAGCGTCGGTCAGGTGCGACGCATCCGGTGAGCTGTATGTCACTTTCAGACGGCTGCCGGCACCGGACTTGACCACTTCGAGCTCAAGACGATCATTGCCTTTCCATTCCTGCCCCATCTTGTAATAACTTCCCCGATTTGCTGACCAGACCGGGCGTGCTTCATCAATGGAGCTCGCGCTCCAGTCGCCGTGCTGATCACGCTGGCGCAGACTTTCAAGCTCCTCGGAGGAGATGAACTGATAATGACTTTTCAGCCGCGCCGCCGCGGTATCAACGTCCACCGGGAGGCTATAAGTATGATGCACATCCTGCCGGGGCCCGGAAATACCGGCCCGGGTCATCCAAGGCATGCTACCCTCACTGGAACTACCGCTACCACCGCTTGCCAGCGAATGGGCAGCGTCACTGATTTTCTGGTTCCACTCGCCCAACGCAGTGCCTGCACACCCCGTTAACAACAACGCGGCGCAAAGAACACCTGGCATCAAAAAAGACTTTACCTGTCGATTCATAATCATGATTTAGCTCCTTTTTTTGAAGAGGTGGGCGATGTTGGCACAGAAGTTTTATTGAGTGGGGGCGAAAAAGCGGAACGCGATGTGCCAGACATAATGTCTGCGTCAGGTTCCCCCAGGCGCTTGACCGCCTCCATACCAACCGGCGTTTGAAGGCGAATATCATCACGCGTTACAGCTACAGATCTGTACTGCTGCACAACCCCATAAACCTGCCGTACCCAATGCCCCCCCTGGCTCAGCAAGTCATCCCGCTTTTGACGAGAGATCAACCCATAGTGCCATGCCTGAAATGCTTTCATAGCCAGCTGATCAAAGCCAACGAGTAACCAGACACAACGATACCCGAGCGGAGTACGACTAAATACACCGATATTCAGTGGTGATACTGATGAGACTTCTGACATCGAGATCTGACCCGGCAAGCTGGATAAGACGTTATCAAGTTCTGAGACTGCGCTCTGCAATCGCGCGGTGCCACGTTCAATAATCTGCTCCAACGACAACATCGCGCCATCGGCATAAGGGTTGTCAGCGTTTGAATCAGCATTAATTTTCCCTGCTCGAGCGATGACCTGAGGCATGCTGACTATTGGTGGTTTATTTGACTCTTTCTCACGCTGCCGTCCCTCCCATAACAATATTGCATATTGTGTATGCAACTGGACGGTTAACGTCGATTTGAGCGCTCCTGCGCGAGTTGAAGAGGGTTTGTTTTCTTTATTGCTCGATGAATCAACCATTTTAAGCATCCTGTTTAACTTATGTGTGGCTTGAAATAGTTGCGCCAGCTTGTCCTGGCAACAATCCAAAACTCTTTTTGCATGACGAACAAAAACTCAAAAGGCTATCCCGTTCACTTCTATCCATTGCTGCCAGTGGCAACGGTGCATGCTTTTTAACCAGTGCTGCCACTGGCAGCAGTGCGTATTTTTTAACCAGCGCTGCCAGTGGCAGCGCTGGTGTATTTTTAAACAACTTGATTATCTGCACTCACGACTCATTTTTTTGCCCGCATCATTTGCTGGCGTAATTTGGCAACAACACCGCTTACATGGTCCCGCGACGCCAGGTGTTGACGGACCGGACCTATTGCTTTTGCTGGCGCCGCAGAGCAAGGTATTTGGCGTCGCGGTACAGGCCCGGCAGGTTCTGGGGATTTTGCACTCGCATACAGCTCACCGTTTCGGGCGCGCTTGATGACCGCCAGCAGCCAGCCAGTGGGGTTATTCAGAGTGCCTTTGGCCATCGCCTGCTCAAGACTCTCCAGCACCTGACGGGCAACCTCTGCAGGCAATGCCTTAAGCTGGACGCCAATCTGCCGCTGATCATCCGTCGCGATGATGTTCTGCAGTTCGGCCGGCAACTCAGGTACGTACGTTGTTTTATTCACACTCTGTGTGAAAGAACGTACGTTACAGTTCGGTTTCGTTGATGCACCGTAAGTTACTGATTTCACCATGAGTTCGGAAAGCGAACCCGGTGTTTTGCCTTCCTGTTTTACACTGGGTTCGGTATCCGAACCGGGCTTAATTTGACTTAGTTCGGTATCCGAACCCGGAGATTTTTTACTGAGTTCGGCGTCCGAACTGGGGATATTTTCCTGTCGTTGAGACACTCTGGCAGCCATCTGTTGTGGGGTTTGTGGCGACCCCAGCCGTTCAGCAATCGCCGCCATCTGGGAATGCTGATGACGCATTGTCGGGTCATGTTGAATATCGGTCAGTACCGACCAGGCCGTCTGGCTGACGGTGCGGTTTTTATGCGCACAGCCCATGGCGACCGTATCCAGCCAGGTCGGATCCAATGTCTCCGCATCACGGGCCGAGAGTGGTTCATCGTGTTGAGCATAGATATTCCCCCTCACCCGCCCTTTGTCGTCACGTACACGCCGGCACAAACTGAGCCAGCCGGTCAGGCGTAACATCAGCAGCACGCGGCTGACGGTCTCGCGAGACGCCTTACCATTGAACGGCGAGGCAAGCTGCAGCTGCAGCTCGTCATAGGTCGGGAACACGGCGCCCTGATTCTGTTGCGCGTACAGGCGGATCATAATCCACGCAGTTTTATCCAGCGGTGACAGACGGGTGTCCAAGAGCAACCGGCGGGGGATGGAATCATGTACATTGCCCATGTACAGCAGACCGCTGCGCAGATTCGTGACATCGGGGCTCCCCGCGTGCTTTTCCGCACCTATTCGCTCCGCCAGGCGGGCATTCATTTGTTCGAGCGTAAAGGTGATCAGGCTGTCATCAGGTGTGTTGTTTATGCTCATCGATTTTGCGTATCCTTTTACGCTGCCCCCGCCCACAGGGCGAAGGCATCAAGCGGTTGTTGGCCTAACGGCACTCAGGCCTGTACCCGACATCAGGTACAGGGTGAATGTCATCACTTCCACAGTTCGTTGTTGTAGCGTTCATGGGTCAACAGCTCCCAGTCATCACCACTGTTTCGGCTGAGCAGTCGCCAGCTGGTACCGATATCAATCTTCATCCAGGCACGCACGGGGGCGTGCTTGCCTTTAACATGAAGGTGCTTGTAATTACGTTCCCCGCGGCGGAAACGCCTGACCTGCTCCTTCGCCTTTCTCTGGCAGGATGGTGGCGCCGAACGGGGGACCTGCAACCCCGGCATTAACATCACGGGCTTCATGCCAGCCTCCTTGTATTTCCTCCCGGCGTAGCGCGTGGCGTACGCACCGCCTGAATGGCTTTTCTGGCCGTTGCCGTCTGAGGGGCATCGAAGCTGCGGACGGCGTGCCAGACAGCCGTCAGAGAAACATCCATCTGTTCGGCGGCCAGCATCATGACGTCCAGTCCATCGGCACTGGAGGCGTCATCGATGTCGGCTTTTTGCCACTGGCGCCACAATGCCGCGTTCTCGTCGTCGCTGAGCGCTGCACAGCGCCCCTGGCGAATGTTGATACCGGTCATGCGTCGGCGGGCTGCAACTTCAACGGTCGAGAGGCCAAAATAGTGCTGCATCATTTCGATAGAGCCTCCCAACGCCAGTGCACGGTCAATCCGCTGCATGCGCTGCTGCTCACGGCGCGCATGTTGCAGCATCAGGGAGAAATTCTCGTGATGGATTTGGAAGGTCAGCACCGATACCGAGCTGTTCATGAGGTAATGCAGATCTTCAATGGTCAAACCGTGCAGCAGTTGCATCTCCTCCGTGGTCAGCCCCAGAGATTCACAGCGGCGGATATAGCCTGATTTAAGTTCCATCACGAGTTGAGTGAGCAGGCTGTTCGTCGCCTGAGACAAGCTATTACTCATAGTGAAGCCCCCCGATTTTTGAAAAATATCTCGAAAAAACAGCAAACAAGCATGCCAGCAACACCATGGAAACGAACAGAAATGGCAGCGCTGAAATGAAGTTTTTGCCCTTGTCCTTAAACCACGTTCTGGGATCAGGAACGTTGCCCATACCCAGAAGCAGGAACCAAAAAACGAAGGTCTGCATTGTGAGAAGGTACAAATAAGGGTTCATGAGTTGCGTCCTCCCTGATAACCAATGCCAGTGTTCACAGCCCCCTGAACCCCCTGGTGTAAACGGGCGTTCTGGCCTGCTTCGTATCCACGTAAACGGGCAATATCATCACCGCGGCAGGTTTTCGGGGCGCGCGTTTGCAACTCCCCCATCTTTTGGCTTTCCAGCCAGGTTCCCATCAGCTCGCATTCCTGTTCTGTCACGGTAAACGTCGTGATGACTCTGCGAACGCCGGCAACCCAGCCGGCACGAAACTGCTCAGCCCGGGCACGCCGCGTGCTCATTTTCAGGCGCTTATTCTGGGTTTTCAGGTAGTCTGCAGTCGCATCTTTCAACTGCCGGCTCAGCACATCGAACGCATAAGCAGCAACGGCCGGCCGCTCACTAAAACCGTAGAACGTCACGTTGCGACGCGGGCCCGACGCGCTATCCCGCCAGGAAAAATACAAACGGCATCCAAAGGCGCGGGCAATCGCCCACGCCAGCCCGGACATCCATTCAGGCAGTTTTTGTTTCGCTTCGGAAGGTGCTCCCTGGCTCGGTGCCGTCTGAATAGATGACAGGCTGGCTTCCAGCTCGCTGATACCGTATTTTTCCATCAGTTTTTGCGCCCGGGCTAACGCCAGCCCAGCCTCATGCGCATTGCTGTTGCTACGGGCCAGCTCAAGCAGTTTGCGCACCAGTTTCACCAGGCGCGCCTGTCGTTGCGAATGGCTCATCAGGCTGTCTCCTCTGTTGCAGATAAGTCACGCTGCAGTTCACGCAGGCGGCGTAAGACGCGAATAAGGCGCATCAATTTCACGGCATGAATATCGTCAAGCAACGGCCAGTCAGCCGCATTTTCCGAACCGATAAGGGCTTCATTGAGCGAGCTGGATGAGGCGCCGTCCGGGTTGTTGCCGGCAAGGGTCAGGAGTAACGCGGTGAAGCGAGAGGGACGTTCGGCAGTCAATGCGTAGCCGGCAGCCTGCAAGTCGGCTTTATCAGCTTTGATTTCAGCCTCGCAGCCCGCCACTTCGGCCAGCTCGAATGCTAACCGGAAGGTGATCACCTGCAAGTGTTCGATATCGTCCTGCAGGGCAGAAATAGCCCAGATGGAGGAGACCGGCTCAAGTCCTACCTCAGCGAAGGGCACCTCTGCAACAGGGGCTGCAGGCTGTGTTTCGGTATTGTTGTGAGGGGCGGTCGACTCATGAGCGCCTGGCAGAGGAGCTTCATTGACGGTGGTATGCTCACCGCCTAAAACCGTTTCAACGTCACCCGACAACACAGAAGGCGCACCGTATAAATCTGGCTGAGTTTCAACACGGCGTTCAGTTTGAGTTGCAGGCGTTTCCTCTTCCTGAGCGTTCTGTGATTTATCATCGGCATCCCCTGTTGATTCATGCAACGCGCTGTCCAGCCCCAAAGAAGTGCCTTCTCCCTGTACTTCAGGTACCGTCTGTCCGCCGGTATTTTCCTGCTGCAGTGCTGGCGCCAGTTCGACAGTATTGCCTTCGCCTGAAAGCTCAGGCGTTAATGCCGGTTCAGGCTCACCGAGGTGCTTGCGCCGGTTTTGCTCTTTGGGATCGAGCTCCAGTAGCCAGCGGTCATAATTGAGCAACGGGTGTGGCAACGCGTTGATGAGCGCACCAATCAACTCATCACGAAACATATCCAGCGAATAGTCCTCGGGCGAATCAAAATGGCTGCATACATCACCGAAAACGGTATCAAATGGCTGCTTTGGTTCTTGGGTAATACAGTGCTTCTGCCAGGTGGTTTCAGCATGAGATCGCATAGCCAGCAACTGCAGAATTTGTGGACGCCCCAGGCCTGTCTCCAATAAGTGAGGCATATAGGGATACAGGTACTGCACCGCATCCTCCATCCTACTGATACTGGAATTATGGACGGGGTAACCTTGTGCGGTAAGAAGTGTCGAGAGTTCACGCAGTGAGACGGCTTTCCCCAACTCCGCTTCATATAAAGCCCGGGCCTGTCGAATGCCAAACGCTTTTTCAATGAAGCTCAGATCACCACGCACCTCATTCTCGGCAAGATGACCAATCACGCAGGATAATCGTCCTGGCCAGGGCTTGAATACACAAGAGAAGCGATAAAACCGTTCTTCTCCCGTTTCCTGCCAGAGCTCGGAAAGAATGGCATAACGCGTATTGCCTCCATCACTGAAAAAATAACCCAGCTCTGGACGTTCCGGATCACGAGTCACCTTCGGTACCGTATCGAGACCTCGAGCTAGAATTGATGACTTAATTTCCTCATATCTCGGATTACGCGAGGTTCGTGGGTTATCCGGATTCGGGTTCACTTCATCCAGGGTCAATACCAACGGCATTTCACTGACGGGGGTTTCCGCCAGCACAGGGGCTAAAGGTTGCGTGCCTGCTGCAGTCTTGCCCTGCTGGAGCAAAGCACTGTTCAGATCTAGGATCTTGGGTTTAGTACGCGCCATGGTTACGCCCTCCCCGAGTATTGGCCATACTGACCATCATGGAGGTCACTGAACGCGGTGAATTGCCCTTCAAACTTGACGCGAACGGTACCCGTTGCGCCCTGCCGCTGTTTACCAATGATAATTTCTGCCGTGCCGGCATCCTCTGAGTCGGCGTAATAGACCTCATCCCGGTAGATGAAGGCGATCACATCGGCATCCTGCTCCAGCGCACCGGAGTCTCGCAGGTCACCATTAAAGGGACGTTTGTCAGCACGGCTTTCCAACTGACGGTTCAGCTGAGATAGCGCCACAACGGGACAATCAAGTTCTTTGGCCAGCGCTTTCAGACTGCGGGAAATTTCTGAAATTTCCTGAGTGCGGTTTTCCTGTCCAGGGCAACGCATCAGCTGCAGGTAATCGACCATGATTAAACCCGGATTACCATACAACCGGGTATAGCGCCGTGCCCTGGAACGCAGCAGTGCGGGGGTCAAATACGATTCATCGTCAATAATCAGGCGGTTTTCCAATGGCAACAACCGTTCCATCGCTTTGGAAATACGCGCCCAGTCTTCATCATCCAATTGGCCGCTGCGCAGCCTTGAAAGTTCAACCCGCCCGTCAACAGCAATCAGGCGTTGGAGCAACTGCTCGCGCGGCATTTCCAGGCTAAAGAAGAATGCAGGTTTCTCCGTGCCTCGAAGTGCGCCAGTGTAGGCGCTCAACGCAAAGGCGGTTTTGCCCATCGACGGCCGTGCGGCAAGCAAAACCAAATCCCCCGGCTGCAAACCACACGTCATCATATCCAGCTCTGAGAAGCCGGTCGGGGTGCCTGTGATCCCATTACCGCCACTCACCGTCTCCAGATAGGTCACGACAGCATTCAGCCCATCGGTCAGGCTGACATTCTGCTGTGACAGTGTGTGCTCCGAGAGCTGGAACAATTGCTGTTCTGCCCTTTCGGTCAGGGCGGCAGAATCTGCACGAGGATTGGCAGCATCAGCGCTCAATTCACGCCCGAGCTGCAACAGGCTACGCAGTCGACTGCGTTCAGCGACTATCCCGGCATAGGCGACAATATTGGCAGCGCTCGGTGTGTTTTTAGACAACTCAGCCAGATAGGCAAAACCGCCGACCTGCTCGAGCTCACCATTTTGTTCCAGTGACTCATGGAGCGTGATCAGATCAATCGGCTGCTGAACAGCCATCAGACGAGCCATCGCCTGGAAGATTCGGCGATGTACCGCCAGATAAAAATCACGATCTCCAATTAATGGAAGAATGTCATCCCAACGCTCGTTATCCAGCATCAAGCCACCGAGAACGGCCTGCTCGGCATCTGAAGAATAAGGAATATGCATATCAACCATGGCGCACCTCCGATCCTTCACCGTCAGTTGTTAACGGGTGCCCAAGAAAAGTCGGGCAGCAAGAACAGACACCCAACCCAGTTTCACGATTGACCTTGAGCCAACTGCATGGTTTGCTGTTTTTATCCAGGCAAGCATGGCCATCTGTACAACCGCACCCTACGCAAGTTGCCTCTTTTAGGTGAGTATTCTCGGCATCGGCGCCACAGATGTGCTCAAGAACCGCGGTGGCCTCATACGGAGCCTCGGCCATTTCGTGAAGACATTCAGCATCATAGAAGCTGGCAGCATGATTGGTTTTTGCCATCATCAACGCATGCATTTTCAACATGCGGCGCAGCGCATTCTCCGTGGTTTCCAAATTACGGTTAAGCACATTGACGTAAGCCAGTAGCTGTGGTGCTGCAGCGGCCAGATAACCATTAGCCCGTTGCTCCTCAAGACTCACATCACGGCTCCCACCGTTATCCGACCAGTGCTCAAGCCCAAGTTTTTCCCAGTCTGGAACAATCGCGACATTAGGGATTTCCACATGCTCGAAGCCGTTGACATCCACGACAGTGACGCCATCGCTATAGAGTTCAAGAACCTTCCAGGGTGCAGGTGCGGCTAACTCGCGCTGTTCATTAAGAAAGGTCACTAGCTGTTCAATATTCATTGATTTACCTCCAGACGCAGAACGTCGAAGTCGGCAACCCAGTGAGGGAACAACTCGCAGGCCAGCTCATACATAGTGTCCGCAGCAGCGAGCGTTGATGTGCGTGTGGTGGTTCTTTCAAGACGATGAACAGGTTGGCCGGAAGCATGCCCCATTTTGTAAATTTCAAGCTTGGGGATGATGGTGTCGAGAAGGGAGACGTCGAAGGTATCTGCACGCAGATACTGCCCGTTATCGATAATGCCGCGCAGACTGTTCAGGGTCTGCCAATCCAGATTCGTGTACTCCATGCAGTTCGTCAGAATACGGATACGCGGTAACGCAATACCGTAGCTGGTCAGCGGCAATAATCCTTCCATCAACCCCAATGTGCCACGCAGAAACTCACGCGTATCCGGCAATATAGGCTTGATAACACCGACAGCGAACTCCGTACTGGCAACCAGAATCAGTTCTAGCATCACAGACGCCGCGCCTTTGGAGTCAATGATGATGACGTCGTACTCGTTGAACAAAGGGTGCTGCAGAACATTCTTCAGCCGCATACGACCATCAGGGGCATGCAACATGGCAGAAGATAAACGGTCGTGGGGATCGTTGGAAACGATGACATCGAGATTAGGGATAACAGAACGGGAGATGATTTCTTCGGGTTGGTTGAGATCGACAGTCTTCATCAACAGTTCATACAAACCGTTGGGGGCTTCATATTCCAGGGAGAAAATGCTGCTTGCGGTGGGTTGGGAGTGGTCACCATCGATGAGGAGAGTTTTTTTACCTGCATCGGCAAGGAAGCCGGCAAGGTTGGCGCTTTGAGTGGATTTACCTTCGCCCCCTTTGGTTGAGACCATAGGGATAACGCGAGGCTTAGTACTGTTAGAAACAGTAGCGGCTTTTGTGACGATATTTTCCATGTGTACACTCGAATAAAGTATTCGATGAGTACAAATTCGATGCAGAAACTAATTTCACACTGCGATAATTCAACTTGCTAGCGAAGAGAGGATTGAAAATCCCCGTGTCCTTGGTTCGATTCCGAGTCCGGGCACCATATTTAGAGAACCCAGCCTATGGCTGGGTTTTTCGCTTTCTGGAGTACGGACTCTCCATCGAACTACGTTCGATTATTCGGCCAAGGGCCTCACCCTACGGGCCAGCGCTAAAGCGCTGTTCAACCCGGCGCAGGCGCCGGTTGTCCGAGTCCGGTCGCCCTATTTAGAGAACCCAGCCTATGGCTGGGTTTTTCGCTTTCTGGAGTACGGACTCTCCATCGAACTACGTTCGATTATTCGGCCAAGGGCCTCACCCTACGGGCCAGCGCTAAAGCGCTGTTCAACCCGGCGCAGGCGCCGGTTGTCCGAGTCCGGTCGCCCTATTTAGAGAACCCAGCCTATGGCTGGGTTTTTGCTTTTCAGGGACAGGACTCTCCATCGAACTGCGTTCGATTATTCGGCCAAAGGCCTCACCCTGCGGACCAGCGCTGAAGCGCTGTTCAACGCGGCGCAGGCGCCGGTTGTCCGAGTCCGGGCACCCTATTTAGAAGAACCCGCCTATGGCTGGGTTTTTGCTTTCTGAGATACGGACTCTCCATCGAACTACGTTCGATTATTCGGTCTGAAGACCTCACCCTGCGGGCCAGCGCTAAAGCGCTGTTCAACCCAGCGCAGGCGCCGGTTGTCCGAGTCCGGGCACCCTATTTAGAAGAACCCGCCTATGGCGGGTTTTTCGTTTTCTGGGATACGGACTCTCCATCGAACTACGTTCGATTATTCGGTCTGAAGGCCTCACCCTGCGGGCCAGCGCTAAAGCGCTGTTCAACCCGGCACAGGCGCCCGTTGTCCGAGTCCGGGCACCCTATTTAGAATAACCCGCCTATGGCGGGTTTTTCGTTTTCTGGGATACGGACTCTCCATCGAACTACGTTCGATGATGCGGCCAAGGGCCTCGCTCGGAAGAAGGCAAAGTGCAGCGCGTGGTCGATCTGCGGCCGCGCTGAGGCGCAGTACATACATAGCGGGACATCAGCAACGTCCTAAGCTCGAGGATTGGCTCAATGGCTGAGTGTCTAAAAGCATCCGCTGCAATGCTCTCGTGCAGAACTATTCCTACAAAACGGACTCCGGCATTGATCGCGACCAGAGCCGAGAAGAACTATATAGTTAATGAACGTATACCGAATAACTGTTTGAGCTGAAAATCAACGGCTGGAAGAACCGGTGAAAATAAATGACGAGTGGTTTTATACGGAAAAATTTTTCCCTGGTTTACTATGTGGTCTCTGATTTTTAACGGGCAGAAGGGCTCACCATTATTCCAGTCGTGTACTCTCACGCGTACATCAGTATAATCAAGCAATATACAAGGAAGGTACATTAGCCCAAGATTATTGGCCACACGATATCGATGGTTGCCATCCATAATGATCCCCGTGTGCTTTTCAATGGGAACGGGTGTTATCCATTTTTGGCAACGCGCTATCTCCTCTGTTAATGCTATAACATGTTCCATATTGACCTCTTCAGAGGGACGGATCAAGGCAACTGGGTGTAATATTACCTCATACTGCATGTTCACCTCACCTGAAATTTTCAAGGGCATTAAGTAAGATATCTATCTCATCTTCACTGTTATACGCATGAACGGATGCACGAACGACTGACTCCAGCCCACGATTTCGCATGTCAATGAATGTCGAACTAAATCGAGAACATGAGACATTAATTCGACGTGGTTGAGCCGATAGGTATTCCTTAACAGATTCAGCTGTTTTATTTTTAACTGTAAATGTAACTATTCCTGATAGATTATCTCCTTTATCCTGTAACTGAACGTGCGTTATACATTTCAGGCCTAAGCGAAGTTGCTTAGCCAACTTAAAAATTCTTTGCGTTACTTTATCTTGCCCTAACGAAAGCGCATATTTCGCGGCAGCCCCCAGGCCAAGCCTGTCAGCGATATTTGCCTCCCAGCATTCGAATCGTCGGGCTCCCTCGCTAATATGATAACTCTGCTCATCTATAAGTCTTGCAGCATGGTGATCAAGCCACACCGGTTCAATATTCGAACTCAGGGTGCTGTCCATCCATAAAAAACCCGTACCGCGTGGAGCTCGCAGGTATTTACGCCCTGAGGCTGTTAACACGTGGCACCCAATTTTTTGGACATCAAGTTGTAAATGTCCAATACCCTGGCAAGCATCAAGGAAAAACCACACGCCAGCATCACGAGCAAGGGCGCCCATTTTTTCTACCGGCTGTATTGGTCCCCCATGAGTTCCCAGTATTGGGAGGCTGATTAATCTGACCCGAGGGTTGCCAAGGGCATGTTGTAATTGCTTCAGACAAACAGCCCCCTCCTCATCCGCTTCCAGAATGTTGATCTGAATGCCATCACGTTTTTGTCGTTGCAGGTAAGGTATATAATTACCTGCATATTCAGTGGTCGAAGTCAGGATGATATCTCCAGGGCGCAAGGGAAGAGAGTAGAATGCGATGTCCCAGGCCCGGGTAGCATTTTCCACAAGCGCGATATCTGCAGGCTTTGCCTGGATCATTTTCGCCAGATAACCATATATATCACTAAGCCATTGGCGCTCACTCTCTGCGGCTTCATACCCACCGAGGGTAATTTCTTTTAAATAGTGTTCATGCACAGCCTGTATAACCGGGACAGGCATTAAGCTTGCTCCTGCATTGTTAAAATGAATAACATGCTCAGTCCCTGGCGTGTCAGCGCGGAGTTGTGCCAGACTTAACGTCATGGTTATTCTCCTCTTTTTTCAGGCTTACCATATACCCGGATTGATACGGAACGGGAAGAAATTCCTGATGCATACGACGGAATGTGTCATCAGGGGCCAGGTCCGCGAATAATTGTGGATGTATCCATCTGGCGAGTTGCTGGATGGCAATAACGTCATACGGGCTGTTGTAGAACTGATGCCAGATGGCGAAAAATGCGCTATTACGGCGGGCAGTGCTATCTGCATAAGCTGGACGGGTGGTGAACCATGCCAGCTTACGCCTGGACTCCTCGATATTGACGCCCGGTCCGAGAGGGATCCACCTTCCGCCAGGAACGAAGGCCTGAAAATTCCCGCTGGTGAGTATGACGACATCAGGATTTGCAGCTATCACCTTTTCAGGATTTAGCGTAAAAAATGAACCGGGAGCAAGATTGGCTGCGATATTGTCTCCTCCGGCTAATTTAACAAAACGCCCAAAGCTCCCCTTTCCAAAGGTCATACAGCATTCTTCTGAATAACCTCCAAGACGTTCTAAAAATACCTTTGGCAATGGCTTCTGTAATTTTAAAGTCCTGGATATGACGCGTTGTAACTCACTATCGCGAAACTTTAAATAGGCTTCAGAGCGTTCCGATTGACCAAATAACTCGCCAAATAGTTTCACTGTAGGAGGAATATGTGCAATAGGGTCATACCGAAAATCCACATAGACAATTGGGATACCCGCACTGGCAAGTGCGGCTTCATACCCTGAGTCAACAATGGCATTTCGCGCATCCATATTCATGATGATGACGTCAGGTTTCAAATTAATAGCCTGTTCGATATCGAAGGTCCCTTGCTCGCTGCCTCCAAATGTCGGGATTTTCTCCAGTTGTGGAAACTGTTGCCGGTACTGCTGCCATGTTGCCGGATCTGACTGTATTAAATCTTTCCGCCAGGCCACTATCCTCTTGGCAGGATTTTCTTTATCAAGCATTGCGACCAGATACAGTTGGCGCCCTTCCCCAAGGATGACACGCTGTACCGGTAATTTGATGTTAACGGTTCGGCCAAGGAGATCGGTTACAGGCGTCACCGTCTGTTCAGCATGAGCAACTGATGAGGTTAACAATACAATAAAGAGCACAAGTCGTAATATCATTTTTCATAACCTATTTTCTTGTTGAATTCCCTTGAAGAACGGCTGATTTTTAACGTAATCATTAAAGTCATGGAATACATGACCACAACGCAAAGAAACAACGCTGACAACCCCGGCCAGAGAAGGACTACGCCCCCCAAAGCAATACCTATGATGGAGGCGAACTGGCTGATGCTCTGGACCACCCCCAATATATACCCTTGCATACCTTCGGCTGTTGTGCGCGAAATTAATGCGGTAAGCACAGGCGTGGTTGCGCCAAGGAGAATTCCCCATAAAAAATAAAGCCCGATGAACCAGCTGGTTTCCCTTACTGTAGCCAGCAGCAGTGTTACCAGGATACATCCCATGATGATCCCCACCATTCGGTAGAGCGTGCTGGCTATATCGTGCGCTTCAAACCATCTTGCCCAGAGAGACGCTGATACAATCACTCCCGTAGCCTGTAATCCATAAGCTAATCCTGTTAGCCAATTAGGGGCATTGAACACCGTGCTGACATAAAGAGAAAAAGGCGTTTGCGTAATCATGCGGCTCATTAATAACAAGCCAAGAACCGTCAGTAAGCCAACAATGACGCCATTGTTGATTCCAGTTGGAGTCCTTTTCTTATCTTTTGAATGAACAGCTGAAGTAGACGAGACTCCATGAGGAGCATCAGCAGGTAATATGAAAAGAACAATCAGTGCACATAGCGTACAAATAATGAATGCGCTGACGTTTATCCAGAAGAAACTCAGTAGATCGAGAATGGCTCCCCCGATAATCGCCCCTGCCAAAGAGCCTGCGTTGGTCGACACCTGCAACCAGGCAAAAAGTCTCGTACGCTGTGCCGCTGGCACCATTGCAATACCATAGGCCTGCGCCGGCGCAATATAACCCGCACAGGTACCCTGTAAAAAACGTAAAATAAGCACCAGCCAGACGTCATTGGCGAAAGCAAGCCCAAGTTGCGTTAATGCCAGGCCCATCAGTGCGCGGATCATCATGACTTTATTGCCCGTTATGTCGCCTACCCGCCCCCAGAATGTGCTGGTTAGCATAACGCCAAGCATCGGTGCTATATACACCCCTGTGCCAGCGATGCTCAGTAGTTCTGTGGACGTCATGCTTTCGATATGAAGCGGCCAAAAAGGGCCGCTCATTTCCATCGCTCCCATCGAAAGCAGTTGCACGATAAACAGAAACTGGACAATAAAAGTCACACTGCCCGTTACGCGCATCCTCATTCCCTCCTTATCGTTGGCCAATCGGCGGGGATCGGGGAGCGGGCAATCTTCCCTCCCATATACTCGAAACACCAGTAATAGATTTCTTCTATATATGGTGTTGGCACCTTGAGCCTCTGGCCGATTAAAACCAGCAGGCTTAAACCGCAGCCAATATCTTCCCGAAAGACCCGATGGTTTTTGTCAAAAATAAAAGTGTCGGATCGCCCTTCGCGGATCAGAGGCAGCGGGATCCCCTCATAGGCCTTATTCGTTCGTAAAATACTGAGGAGTGTTCTGGGGTCAGAAATTGAGTCACCGTATGCCTCGACTATTTCCTGCTGCAATGGCTGCACAGAGCTGAGATCGATACCCAGTGAAAGTTCGGCAGCTTTACATAAGGCCTGATTTTCCTCATCACAGCGAGCAAGGAAATAAGCACCGAGTTCAGGGCAATCACTCCACCAACACGGAATATGATTGAAAGCATGCCCGTGCCACTGCCCCCATGGGCCGATGAGGCCATAAATGACGGAACTGTGCATGATTGGATTTCCTGGTGTAAGGGTAATCTCCAGATAATTAGACAGCAGAGTGACGGGAGCCTCATAAAGCTGCCTCAGATAATCAAGCAGAATATCGGTATTCTCAGGTGTTTCCCGGCGATGAACAGCCACGTACAACTGTGATTTCTCCCCCCCTATCCTGACACTTTTTCCGGGTACAAGATCAAACGCAATATGGGGGACATCTTTCATGCCCCATATAACAATATTCGATAAGCCTCCAAATGCTTTTTCTGCCAGCCAGTCAAATCCGCCAAAACCGGGAATGGCTCCGACGAAGACCTGCTTATGCCGGGGCAGCGCTGGCGCGATGCTTTGAAGCACGCTTTCGCGTACATGGCTTGGGGCAGTAATGATAATGAGATCTGCAGCGGCGCAGGCTTCATCGACTGACGCCGTCATCCTGACGGCAGAGGCTTTTATGACATTTGCGTCAGGCATGATCGCATGCAACTGAGCGCCACTGCCTTGATATGCGGTGACAGTTTCTGGCCGGCTAGTGTAAAGAGTTACTGCAACTGCGGGATTTTGACTGAATAAAATGGCAGCAAGGTGGCCCGTACGGCCGGCCCCACATATTGTTACCCTTAACTTCTCGCCTGAGAACATTATTCTCCCTCCTGAACAGAAGAGAGTGCAAACCAGCCATCAAGTTTCTCCCAGACTTGCTCGGAGAGAAGATCCCGTTCTTTGAGCCACTCCTCATTGAAGATCGTATTTAGATATTTTTCACCGCCATCTGCAATAACGAGAGCCACATTCCCCCGAATCGTTCCATTATTGATAAATTCCAACGCTTTATATATTGCACCACCGGTAGAACCGCCAACAAGCAGCCCGAAACGGCGCGCAAGATAGCGTGCAGTTTCAAAAGCGCAGACGTCGGAAACCTGTTCACCATAATCAATGCAGCTGTAATCCAGAACTAATCCGACGGTGTCTCCTTCCGGTGTGCCGGTCCCTGATTGATAATAGGGTTTTCCTGGCTTGCCAAATACGATAGAGCCTTCTGGCTCTACCGCGATCGTAACTGTATCCGGATTATGAACCTTGAGACCATGCGCTATCCCTGTCATCGAACCGCCAGTGCCAACACATCCAATCCACGCGTCGACTTTGCCAATCTGGCAGATAATTTCACGCACCAGGTCTGCATATCCACCGGCATTGGCCGCATTATCTGATTGGTTCATGAAAACTGCGCCGGGTATTTCACCTGCAATTTCAGCCGCCATACGCTGTCGTTCCACAACCGCGACTTCATTTTCACCATAATTACCCTTAACGTAACGAATATCTGCTCCCAGAGCTCGCATGATGGTAATTTTATCCTGAGCGGCATGATGGTCCACCACTGCAATAAATTTAAGCCCAAATTCGATAGCCGCAATGGCCAGGCCGATCCCCGTATTTCCTGATGATGATTCAACAATCGTCCCACCTGGTTGGATCCGCCCTGATTTCAGCGCCGCAACAATCATATTTCTGGCCATGCGATCTTTCATGCTCCCGCCAGGATTGTTCTTCTCCACTTTGATATAAAGACGAGAGTCAGATTGCGCCAGCGGTAATTGAATGACGGGAGTATTGCCAATCAAATCAGTTACTTTTCTGAAGATCATTTTACAACTCCTTAATTGTCAACGGTAAAAATGAGGTTTTGGCGCGAGCTCATGACAGCGGTCAGTCTTGTGGGGAGCGGGTGCCGGTGGAACTGGTTTTCCAGTAAATCCATTTGGTAACCAGCGGTATTGGCAAATATCAGCAAGTCGCCCGGTTCAGGCAGGTGCTTGAATGCAATCAGACGGTTAGTTATAACGTCCTCGTCAAGGCAACTATGACCCGCAATCCATGCTTTCGCAGCAGGAGATGGCTCATGAGAATTCTGACGAATATGAAGCGGATCGCTTAAGAATTCAGAGTTAAACCACGTTTCGCATGCACTGAAGCTACTTCCCTCGACAAAAATAACGTATCCGGAATCACCGTGAGGCCGGACTCGACATACACGAAAAACACTTATGGCGCTCTGGTTGGCCAGACTTCTTCCGGGCTCGACACACAGCGTTAATCCTTCATCGATTAATGCATCGCAGACTCTTTTACCCACAGGGCCCGCGCCGCCAAGAAACTGAGTGAGCCAGTGCTCAGCGTTTATATCACCACCATAGGGATAGAAAGCATCCGGGACCCGTCGAGTACGATAATTTTCCTGCGTCTGTGAGGATAGCCATGCCTTATAGCAATTCCCCTCTACATACTGAACGGGCAACCCTCCCCCGATATCGATAATGCATGGGGAATGGCCAAGACTACGGGCGCAGGCAATCAACGGTAATGTGTCAAAAAAAGCGTTAACCCTGGATACGGGCGAGTAGCCACTAAGATGGAAATGGAAGCCATCGATTTTTAATGGATTACAGGTCTCGAGTTTCTGAAGCACGGCACTCACTTCACTGGATGACATACCAAAACGGCTGGTATGGCTGAACGCGGGGCGAAGGCGCAGTAGTATACTGATTCGGCCTGTCGGGCTTTTCCAGCATTTAGCTACTTCCATGAGATCGTCCATTTCCTCGACTGAATCCACGACAATCCGCGCCCCCTGCAGAATTAACTCCTGCAAAAAACGTATTGTTTTTGCAGGACCGGTGGCACACAAATCGGTGCCTCTGCATCCAGCGCGGATAGCATCGTTGAGCTCATGCAGGCTGGATACATCAGCCCCTGTTCCGGCAGCGACGGCAGCCTGTAATAACGACTGTGATTTATTGACTTTAACGCCATAATAAAATTTCGCTTCAATACCAAATCCCGCCGTAATAGCAGCCATCGCATTGAAATTATTCTCCACGGTATGCGGCCAAACAATATTGAGCGGAGAACCGTAAATTTCTGATAAGCGAACAAGAGTATCAGGGGACGTCTCTAACCATCGGGCAATAACAGGATCCACATAGGGGGGTAATTCTCTGGCAGGGCTTACCCGCCATGAAGTGGTTTCCCGGCAATAGGTATTTAACAGCGAAGCCATATTAAATCCTCTCAGAAATCAATGGTTACCGATGCAAGGAAGGTGCGTGGCGCTCCCTGCGCAATGGTGCTGTATGACGCCACGCCAGCCCAATAATGGCGATCTAACACGTTCTGAACATCAAAGCGGAAAGTTGCCGGTGTACCGTACACACGCGTTTTATAGGCAGCCCCCATATCTACCGTTGTCCAAGAACGGATAGACTGCGTATTCGCCTGATTGACGTACTGCTTCCCGCTGTAATTAACATGACTGTTCAGGGACAATCCCCGTAGGACAGGGAGGTCATATTCCACACCCGCGTTTGCTTGTACCGGGGAGACGCCAACGGGTTTGTTACCACGAACGCCGGTGGAGGGAGATTTGGTGAGCTCAGCATCAATCAGGGAAAGGCTTCCTGACATTCGCAAATTATCAAGAGGTTTATGGGAGATATTCAGTTCAATTCCTCGGTTCCGCTGCTCGCTATTGGAATTGAATGTATTGCTACTGTCGATTGCACCACTCGGCTTCGTGATCTGGAAAAGAGCAAGACTGTTTTGGATTCCCGCCTCATCGTATTTAATGCCCACTTCGTATTGACGCGATCGGTATGGACGCATCACCTGACCTGCGTTTTGTGCCGTACCAGGGGCAACATCACCTTTGCTGAGCCCCTCAATGTAGTTGGCATACAGCGAAACGGGTTTCCAGGGACGGTAAACCAGGCCAAGCATCGGAGTGACGGCAGAGTCATCATAGGTGGATGAACGATCGCCATTAGCGGCGAAGTTATCGGCACGAACCCTTTGGAGACGCACGCCTGGCGTGATGTCAACACGTCCATCCAGTACGGTCATTGTGTCTGCAAGCGCGAGACCACTTAACTGGCTGGAGGAGGTTTTTGATACTCTGGCTGGCGCAGAAGGCAGGGTGACATCAACGTCTGACGGGGAATAAATATTGGAATCTACCGTTTGCCCCCAAGTGCTGGCGATTGCGAGGCGATCATGGTAATAACTGACCTGCAGCGTCGCCTGATGATCAATGGAACCGGTTGAAAAATAACTTCTTGCGCCAGCTTCTAAAGTATAACGATTCACCTTAAAGCGGAAATTAGTAATCGTCGAGACGACATCCCCTTTGTCGTTAATAATATTAGGGGTTTGCTCTGATATGCGTGAAACCATCGAGCGCCCACCGCCTGCATTCGCAAAAACGGTCACGTTGTCATTAATATCGTATTCTGTGTGTAGCAATGCCCCCTGATCCCGGATTTTCCACCACATCCCCTTTTGTGCGATGTTTGTCTTACCATCAGGAGCATCCGGAACATCAATGCCTGCAGCGACAGTGAAGGGGCGATTTGGGGATTTGACTCGCTGATATTGATCAAGCAGGTCAAGGGAAGCCCTCACCCCTCCGTTCCCATAATCGAGAGCAAGCGCGCCTAATGCCGTATTTTTATAGGCATTGTCGAGTGCCAAATCGCCACCACTACCGCCACCGTTAAAACGGATTCCCCACACCTCACCGTCCGGGGTAACCCACAATTTACCGACATCGACGTATGCACCGAGTTGGTTGTTGGACTCCCAGGTGGTGGTGAGTCGTTTAATATCCTGAGCTGTAGCCCTTTTAGTCACTGCGTTGATGACACCGCCAACCCCTCCATTCGGGGACATCCCATAGAGCCCCGCGCCCGGCCCCTTCAGTAACTCTATTCGTTCGAGATATTGCGGCAATAATTGATAATTTGGTGCCACACCATAGACACCATTGAGTGCCACTTCACCGGTATTGCCTTCACCAATAGGGAATCCACGGATCATGAAAGAATCCAGGATCCCGCCTGAAGGAGAGGTAACCCGCACGGATGAATCATTTTTTATAACATCGCCGAGAGATTTAGCCTGCCTGTCTTCAATGTATCGCGAGGTATATCCCTTGATACTGAATGGCGTATCATGAATGACTTTACTTCCTAATAAGCCAATGTTGGCTTGTTTGGATAGTTCATCTTCAGTTTGTGTAACAGCACTGTCGGCGGTAACGACAACGGTATCTTCCGCGTTCGCAATATAAGGAATTAAAATTTCTACAACAGCCAAAACCAGAAACTTCTTTCTACGATTCATAACCATTATCTCGAGTCCCAGAGTTACCGGCGTATCAATCAGCTAAAGGATTATTAAGGCCGTGCTGAAGTCGATAATCAGTATATTGTTGTAAATGCATGCTCATTAATGAGCGGGTATACCAGGGATGGTTCATAAAATGCTCGCGTTCCTGATGCCAGAAGCTGTCATCTAGCCTTGGGTGAAGTTCTTTAAATACACGGTCAAGTTCTTCGCCAATAACTTTCCACATACGGTTATCTTGGATGCAATAGAAGTGAGTCAGGCAAAGGGCGATTTCATGTAAATGACTGACAAGGCAAGCATCCACGACGAAGGTTCTGACGGGTTCAATATCATCTTCAAACACCGTGGGTAAAATGCCAGGCCAGATATAAGGCTTGAGTTCGTAACCTTGCTTACGGAGTGCCGGGGCCCAGCTGCGGCCATCGCCGAAGTCACGGATAAGCATGGCCACAGCGCGGCCGGAATCATCAAATAAAACCTGCGTATTTTGTTGGTGTGCTTCAAGCGCCACGCCATAAATCAAATACATAGCCAAGACCGGTTTCAGTATGATCCGGGTGTAATGACGAAACCATGTCTCAGGCGTGTATCCTGACAAGGCAATCAGCTCACTGATAAGGGGATCGGATTTATGCGGGAGGGCGGTAAATAGCGATGCAACCGTGATAGCCAATGAATTATCGTTTCTTTTCCACGCATCCGTACTACGAAACACGACGGAGAGAAACTTACCCTCAGCGTCATCCATACGATCTTTATGACGGAAGTGCCATGCGGCATCTTCCCGGAAAAAGTCGAGTTTGCCGTCAAAACCCTGCTCCACATCCAGGATATCCTCAATAATCGTACTAATACGCGGCCCCATGTGAATGGATTTAGCCTGGAGGCTACGCATCTCACTGGTCATCCATATGGCAACGGGCAATTTTATAAAAGGCAATGCCGGGGCCGTCGGAAGCATAGTTCTGAACGACATTGAGGGTGCGGTTTCAATTTCGGGACCAAATGGCAAAAGAATGCCTTCGTCTATTTCTTTGGAGAAATGACCCAAGACCCAATGTTCAAGATGCCAGGGGTGAAGGGGAATGGGCAGCCATTCTTGAGGGTTGTGATGTTGACTTTCGAGCCAGGCGCACCATTCACTCCAGACGCCAGGAAAGGCCGATGACAGCCATTGATGGGTATCCTGAACATGAGGCATCTTCTCGCAATAAACCATGTCGGCCTGTATGGCTCCCATGCGAAGAATGACTCGGGCTCCAAATTCGGCGGACAGGGCCTCGATGTCTTCATCGTTTAATCCAGGCCGGGACTTCCAGGTAGGATAATAAGGGTGGCCTTCCAGAGATCCCCACTGGTCCAGGAGAGTCGCCCCCTCTCTCAAACTGTGATGGCGTCTTATCCATTTAACAAAATAAGACTCCCCCTCTTTCTCCATGTCTTTAGTAATGCTATTCCGCCATTTTGACCGATGCGCTCTGGCCAGCCGGTCATTATGGATACTGTTAGCAACATCTTTATTGAATTTAGCTATACCCTCAGCCGAAGGGCTGAAACTAAATTCATTTTTCAGGACGTCGATCAGTTGTTCATGTGACAGAATCGGTGTTTTGCTCCCGTCGGCTGCCTCGAGGATAATATCACCACGATTAATAACACTATTCGCCGGAAAAACCGCCGTTAGATTTAGCCGAAGGGTATATTCTCCATCAGAGAGGCGGTAATTAACCCTACTTTTATCATCGAAAATCTCAAGTTTCTTTTCATCAAGTAGTTTTTCCGAAAAAAGACAACGAATTATTCGAGAGAGTGCGTTACGAGCCGAAAAATCAGGTTGTGTTGAAAGTGCCTGTCTCGCAAAGCCATTCTCCTCTGCCAGCTCCATCATATTTTCTCCCAAAGTAAGAGGGTTGAAACGATTAGGCGTAAATTGAGAACCTTAAGATCAACGTGATATTTCATTGCTCTCTCAGGTTCCTTGAAAACTTTCAGTCACTACGCTACCATCAAAATAAATTCATGTAAATGATAATCAATATCATTCTCATAACTGTAATCCATGATGAGAGAATCAATTTATATCAATCACTTAGGCGGACAAGGTATGAGTATAGAGATTAGCTATTTGTTTATCCCTGCTAATAAAGAGGTAATGTTTTCGAAGGCGTTGGCCAGTGGTACCGATGCGATCATTATTGATCTTGAAGATGCTGTTCATCCGAACGAAAAGCCCCTTGGGCGTGATAACGTTCTGAGTTGGCTACATAAAATTAATAAGAGCAGCGTTAAAACCGGAATATATATCCGGATAAATCATCCAAACGACAAGGAATTTGATGACGACATCAGTTTACTCAATTCATTAAATAAGCCATTGATTACGGGTGTGATGGTGCCAAAACTGGAATGCAGTGAAACGATAAACCATTTGAAGTCGAGGCTTAATGCCGGAATATCAAGGCTACCCTTTATCGGCATCATAGAAACGGCGCGAGGATTGTATCACTGTGAGAGTATAGCCTGTAGCGGTGTGGTCAGATTAGCGTTCGGCTCTTTAGATTATTCACACGATATTAATTGTCTGCAAACACCTGAGGCACTTCTCTATGCGAGAAGTCGTATCGTGGTGGCTTCACGGCTTGCCAACCTACCGCCCCCTATTGATTGCGTCACCCCCGAATTTTGTACGCCCGAAACGTTGTTAACGGATTGCTGCCATGCCCGATCTCTTGGATTCAGTGCGAAATTATGTATTCATCCGGATCAAGTCGATGTGGTTGCCAAAGCATTTAGCCCTACTGAGGAACAAATTAAATGGGCTGAAGAAGTGTTAAAACAGTCCAGAGAGAGTTATGCATTCCAGATCGGAGGTTCGATGGTAGATTTACCTTTAATAAAACAGGCGGCCCGTTTAATGGACAATAAATAAATCAGAATGGACATATTAGCAACCCACTCAAATAATATTAATCATAATTATTATTTGAGTGGTTATAGATAAACTCTCTCTATATATATTTAACCGTTCGATATCATTTAACGTCAGGCCAAAGCATTTGCCCTGGAGAGAGTGTCCGACAAGCAAAGAGTAGCCTTCCAGTAAGGAGCCCGAGTCTGCGATAGAGGCGCTGCATTTCGCACAAACCAGGCATGTTGTCACAACGCTCATTTTGGTAAGATTTTCTTATGAATTCATGATAGCATCGGGTAACACTATTACGCTGGCAAGGATGTCAGAGGGACTGAAATCATAGGGACGAAGATGCAGACTGCTATGCAAAGCAATCCCCCCGAAATTACACTATCAGCACTGAGCCATCTGGCCTTTTGTGCTCTTGTTGGGCTGGGTATTGCTCGCCAGGAAGGCGTTGCCAGTACGCCGTTGACTGAACATCTGTTTTTGGTTCGTTGGTTGGCTACGGCTCAAAAACAAAAGCGGTTTCCAAAATGTGTTGCCATTGATATTGCACTCCTGCTTGAGCAGGGACGGAGAAAAGGCCCCGCCAGCAAGCTGCGTGAAAAACTGCAATACCTGTGGCGATCCTGCACTGACCCCCTCATCACCCAATCGGACTTATTTCGACTCACCTATGTTACCGAGAAACTGAGAGAGCAAGGTTGGAAAAACTTCATCATGGACAGCCACATCTGGAAAGATGAACGCTTTTCTGCATCTTCTGCACCCAATGAGTTTTACACGGAAGAAAATACGTTAAGAGCAGCGTTCTCCGATAATGGTGAGTTAACCAATACTTTAGAGTTACGCATCATTGGAGATGTTGAATCACTCTTGGCGCTAATGGCCCAATCAGCTATTTCTGCAAAGCTGATTGAGAGAGGCGAGCTCTTCCATCGGGTCGTGCTGTTTCCCCAATAAGCACTTATATCCAATCACGCAGCCCTGCACGCTCGGCTGAGTCGTGCCACAGTGGCCAGCGCCAGTGTAAAGAAAATTAGCCGCCTTGCCGCCAATGATGCAGCAGCCGCTCGAGATAATGTGGAAAAAAGTCTATTACTACGGGAGGATCACGCAGGATAACAAACAGATTACCGAAGGAATGCTTTTTTCTTGCCGGGAGAATACAGGCAACCCACCTTGCGAAGTGGTCTATACTCCATAGACAAGTAAGCTTTTATTACCAAAGAGACATAACAAGAAGAGGCCCATTAAGAGGCCCTTGCAATCTTCAATTATGTTCCATCAACCCCATCCCATAGTGGATACATTATGGGATGCGTACCCTATTTTTTAGGCGCGGAACAAAGCCTCTCTGGCATCCTGCCGTTATACATGACAAGGTTGCCATCATCTAACTTTGCAAGTTTCAGCACATAGAGTCGTTTGTTAACACCCAGAAAAAATTTTTTCGCCTCGCCTAAGGAGAAGTTATCTCATCTAAGATAATTAGGCTATCGATTAAGAACCTCATAATCGCTCTATTAGACCCACTCTTAGTTCGGTACATAGCCGAAACATCAGCATCTTCCCATCCTTCTTGCCATTGATGGCATAGTAGCAAGTCAGGCCTTTATATCAGCGCAATCGCCTTACGCGGGGTAGCCGCTCCTCTTTGAGAGCCCATTGGCATTGAGTCGATGTTCACTAAACGCGCAACACATTTTGTATATGGCATGAACACTTCTTGTCCTATCACTTAACGCTCACAGGGGGCGAATTCTATTGATTCAGGATGAGAACGACGAAGTAAGGGAACCTCTTCCTCAGGCCCCCCCCTGCTCATTCACTCAACAAGCAGCTATGAACAAGCATTCAACCCATTGAATTAAAATGTAAAAAAAGAAGTATAATAAACTGATTTCATAATTTCACTTTTAATTTCATTTTTTCAAAATACCCCCTGATTCTAATATCACGTTATTTCACCTTCTCAGCGCCTATTTTAGGGTTATTCTAAGCAACGAACACCCGATCCCGGAAATGCAAAACGAACGCAGGCTGGCACATACACCAGAAAATCAGATGAGAATCCATACGATGGGTAGCCGCTTCAGGCGATCGTTTTCATGGCGTCGAGACTCAGGGATATCGGATTTTTACGTAGGAATAATCATTAAAACCACATGCAAGCTTTCATAGGGATTTTCATGGAAAGAAATACGCCCGTAGCCTTTACCTGATGCGCTACCTAATTCTAAACGGGCATTTAAAAATTCGGTATTTCTTGGCCCGTACAGATTTTAATTAAATTTAATTCGTGAAGCTTACTTATAAGAAAAAGGCAGCCTGGTTGCTATAAGCCACCCTATCTGCAGCCGTATTTCTGGGTATTATTCTCATTATACTGGAGCTTATTAATGAATCAGCGTTTGGATATCATCGGCATTGGCCTTGGCCCGTCGAATCTTAGCCTGGCGGCCTTAGGAAGTGAAATAGAAGGGTTTACGGGGCAATTCCTGGAGCGCAAACCTCATTTCTCCTGGCACCCAGGGATGATCCTGGCGGATTGCAGCATGCAGACCAACTTTTTAAAAGACCTGGTGAGTGCAGTTGCCCCCACCAATCGCTACAGCTTTCTCAACTATCTGGTAAAAAACAGAAAGTTCTATCGTTTTCTGACGACGGAGCAGCGCACCGCATCGCGTGAAGAGTTCGCCGATTACCTCACCTGGGCCGCCGGCGGGATGGACTCGTTGGCGTTTAACCAAGACGTTCAGCAGATCGAGTTCGACGATCGGCAGCGCCAGTTCGTGGTGACCACCTCGAATAAGGTCTTCCACGCCAAACACGTCAGCATTGGTATAGGCAAGAAAATAAAGTTGCCGGATTGCGTGACGGCGCAAAGCGATCGCTGTTTCCACGCCAGTGAAATGATGCTTCGCAACCCCGATTTGACCGGCAAACGCGTGGCGATCGTCGGCGGCGGCCAGAGCGGCGCCGATCTGTTCCTGAATATTTTTAAAGGGGAATGGGGCCAGCCGGAACAGCTCGACTGGATATCGCGCCGCAACAATTACAACGCGCTTGATGAAGCGGCCTTTGCCAACGAATACTTCACGCCCGATTACGTCGAGAGCTTTTACTCGCTGGATAGCGCGGCCAAGCGGCATATGCTGGCCGAACAGAAGATGACCTCAGACGGCATCACCAGTGAGTCGCTGCTGGCGATTTATCGCGCCATGTACCACCGCTTCGATGTCCTGCGCGAGAAATTATGGGTGCGCCTGCTGCCCAGCCGTTCGCTGACGGCCGTGAAACACACGCTGGATAACGCCTACCAACTCGAAACGCGTCATCATCTCGATCACGGTGAGGAAGCCTTCAAGGCGGACGTGGTGATCTTTGCCACCGGTTATCAGACGGCCACGCCAGAGTTCCTTGAACCTTTGGCCCACCGCCTGCTGACCACTGCGGATGGCGAATACCGCATCGCCCCAGACTTTACCTTTGAGTGGGAAGGCCCGGCGGAGAACTGCTTATTCGCCATGAACGCCAGTATGCACAATCACGGCATCGCCGATCCGCAGTTGAGCCTGATGGCGTGGCGATCGGCCCGGATTCTTAATCGGGCGTTAGACCACAAGCCATTTGATCTGGGAACCACGCCGACGGCCATTCAATGGCGCAGTGAAAGCGTGCCACACGCGTTTTAAATACAAGAACGTCTTAATCATTGTCACTACGCTTTGATGGAATTACGTATATGAAAAGACAAGTCATTAAATTTATTACAAAGCAGCTGGCCGTATTGGCCCCCGAATTCAAGGCCAGATTGCTCTACAAAAAAGCATTTGGCAAACCGTTGAACTTGCAGGCGCCATCCACCTGGAATGAAAAGATCAATCACCTGAAGTTGAATGGCTATAGCCACAATGCGTTGGTGAAGCAGTGTGCAGATAAATATGCGGTAAGACAGTACATCAAAGATCAAGGGTGCGAAGAGATCCTTAATGAATTGTACTTTGCCTGTGATTCAGTGAACGATATTCCGTGGGACGCATTACCGGATAAGTTTGTGATCAAAGGGAATCACGGTTCCGGGTATAACCTGATTTGCCAGAATAAAAAATTGCTGAATATCAAGAGCGCCAAAAAATTGATCGATGGCTGGATGAAAGACGATTATTGGAAAACCTATGTAGAGCTCAACTACAAAGGGATACAAAAAAAGATCATTGGGGAGAAATATATCGAATCGGCCAATGGTCACGGGCCTGAAGACTATAAAATCTATTGTTTCCGCGGTGTACCTTACTGCACGTTGCTGTGTGTCGGCAGAGATACCGGGTCGCCGAAGTATTACTTCTTTGACAAAGATTTCAAGTTTCTGTGCTACAGCGATGACTGCCTGGCCTTGAGCCAGGAAGAAATAGACGCCTTCGTGAAGCCAGAAGGCTACGATGAGCTGTTTGAGTATGCTTCACGCTTGTCCGCGCCCTTCGAGTTTGTTCGCGTTGATTTCTACATCTCCAAAGGCCGGATCATTTTCGGCGAATTGACCTTTACCCCCTCCGCCGGGCTGGATACGGATATCCTGCCGCCAACCGATGTTTTGCTTGGCGAGATGTTGACGTTGCAACAGCACTGATTTTCACCTGGCCCCACGGTGAAGCTCGGCCACGCCTGAGCAGAAATACCGGCCGGCACGTTTGCCGCCTGCCGGTCGGTATTGCCTTGAGGGTTATCAGGCCGAGGCTCTCGCCTGTTCTTCCGCCGTGACGGCAACATCTCCGCCTCCCGCCCTTGGCTATCCGCACCAGCCCCAAGGGCAATACCTCAACCAGGTTGCATAACCATTTGAAAAACAATGGTATTGAGCGATTAATAAGAATCACTTACATATTTATAATAAAATGTTCTATATGTATAGGAAGCTATAATATAAGATACCGGAAAGTTTCCCTGGTGTTGTTGTGTGTCTTTGCCCTATTTTATAGGGCTTTTTTTGCTAAACAACGTTGATAACCGTGTGTTTTCACCCTTCTTCGCCGTTTGCTCACCCACAAAAATCATAACCATTTCTAATTAATTGTAATCCTTGTTATTCCTGACTTATCAATAATAACAAGGGGTTGCTATTAACCCGGCAAAGCAACTGGCGGCCCTCTGTGGGCTGCGGCCGCACTTCGCCGTCGGAATGCCCGCCCTAAAGGTAGGTTTTGCCGGCCCCGAACGGATGCTACTATCGGCTTTTTACAAGGATGTTGATCCGCATGTTCTTGTCCAACCGGCGTTTTATCTCCGCGCTTCTGGCGCTCGCCATCGGCCTTTGGCTGCCGGGCTCCGTGCTGGCCAGGCCCGACCTGGAACGCAAGATCGGCACTACCGTTGCCGATAGCGATTCTGCAGATTACCGTTTCAGCGATCTGCGCTTCACCTCCGCCGACGGCCAACGGCATTACCGCGTTCGCATCGCCCAGCCGCGCCAGGCCCCTGCGCCTGACGGTTATCCAACGGTTTATTTCCTCGACGGCAATGCAGTGGTGATGGGATTGAATCCCGCCTTGCTGGCCAAATTGGCGGCGGCGAAGCGGCCACCGGTGCTGGTGATGATCGGCTATGACAACGATCTGCGCATCGATGCCGCCGGCCGCGCCTACGACTATACGCTCCCTCTGCCGGCGGGCCTGAAGCAACCGCCGCGGGGTGGCGGGGGCGCGGATGCGTTCCTGCAATTGATTGAAACTCGGATCAAACCGGCGATCGCCGCCAAACTGGCGGTCGATCCGCAGCGGCAAACGCTGTGGGGTCACTCCTATGGCGGGCTCTTCGTGCTGCACACATTGTTCACCCATCCCACCGCCTTCCAACGCTACATCGCCGTGGAACCCTCGCTGTGGTGGGGCAACGGCATGATCCTGCAAGAAGCGCAGCAGATGATGGCGCGGCGCCCGGCGCCGGTGGCGAAGCTGCAACTGTGGGTTGGCTTGGCGGAACGCGATCGTGCGGCCCCGCCCGGCGTGAAGAGCCCCGCTCTGCCGGCGGACGCAACGCGTTTATTGGCCGAACACCTGGCGCAGCTCGACGGTCTCGCCGTCGGCTATCGGGAGTGGCCGGCCTTAGGACACGGCGCCATGCTGGATGCCGCCATCGAGCCGGCGCTGAGCAGCGTCATAACAGAGAACTAAATCAGCGGATCAGAAGGTATCGGCCACATTTTCATCTGCGGCGCATATCTTCTGATGAGAAGAGTGTTTAATATCTGAGACAGCGAGTGGCGGGCGCGGGTGGGCGCGTCAAAAAACAAAGTGGCTCCCCCGTCGGCAAGTGAGCTTGCTCTATCCGGTGGAGCCATACAGTACTGCAGTTTTCCCGGTGGGGCCCTGGTGAGGCGCAAGTAGGAAAAGATGGTGTAAGCAGGGCATTTCAGCGTTTTAATACCGCCTGTTTCACTATTTTCTTCTCCCTGTGACGCCTACTATAAGCGCCCCCTCACCCGGCGGAAAAGGGTGAAAACCACCCTTGAAATACATTAACGGAAGTGATATTAGAAGCGGTTGAGGCGAAAGTGCCTAGTTCAGTTTTGAATAATTAAATCAGGGAATTATATTAAAAATGAATATTAATATCACCGACAAACCCAACCCGCAGGATGAAGAGTTCGTTATCGACAGCCTCTGGGCTCACAACCATAAAACCCAGCCCGTAGACATTCACCCACTGTTTCTGACCGTCACCGACGACAACCAGCAGATCGTCGGCGGCCTCGTCGCACGTACCTGGTGGGGCGGCCTGGAAGTGCAGTATCTGTGGGTCGGCGAGCGGTGTCGCAAGAGTGGTTACGGCCGCCAATTGATGCAACTGGCCGAAGAAGAAGCCCGCAAGCGCGGTTGCCATATGGCCTATGTCGATACCTTCGATTTCCAGGCCCGGGGCTTCTACGAAAAACTGGGCTACCGGGTCTACGGCGAGCTGGGCGACTACGCGCATCGCCACACCCGCCATTACCTGGCTAAAAGCCTGTAACGCGGCCTGAGCGGCGCAGAGGTAGGTATGGGTTCATCGCATAAAAATAATGAATCTTATTTTAAGGGCCTCATCACCATGATGGAGCACCTGAGCGAGCCCTGGGGCATCAAAGACCAGCTGTCCCGCCACCTTTATATGAATCGCGCCGCTTATCTCTATACCAATACGCCGCTGAATTTCGACGTCGCCGGCAAATATGACCACGAATTCCCCGCCGACTGGGCCGACTCCGCCGCCGACTTTATCGAGCATGACAAGATGACCGAAGCGGCGCGCGATCGGGTCACGGTCATAGAAACGCACTACTGGTACGGCAAAGACAGCCTGACGCCGTTTATCAGCGAAAAGCTGCCGGTGTACAACGATGACAAACAGGTGATTGGCGTGATCTGGAACGCCAAGCCGATGAACAGCCTGTCGCCGCTGAAATACATCAATCAGCAAAAGCCCAGCGTGTTGACCACCGAAGTCAATAACGAGCTGTTCACCCGTGCCGAACTCGATGTCATTTTTCTTATGCTTCAGCGATTTACGGTGAAAGAGATCGCCAAAATCTATAACGTCAGCAATAAGACCATCGAAAACCGCATTTATAACATTTACCAGAAGGCCAACGTGCATACTCAGCAGCAATTTGAGGAGTACTGCAAATACGCCAACCTGGATAACTACATTCCCGATCGCCTGATAACCAAAGGCATTCAGTTTATTTGAACCGCAAGGAAGATCTCACCGTGATAAAGATCGAAGATTATCCGCTCACCCGGGTGCCGCAGGATAAAAGAGTTTCGTTTTTAAGCGTGGCCATCGTGCATATGGGCATGTTGACCGCGCTGGACCAGTTCATGCTCGGCGCCGTACTCGGCAACTCCATGACGCTGATTGACGCCTTCACCGCCATTTTCGTCGGCAGCCTGATCTTCGGCGTGGTGACCTACGGCCTGGGGCTGGCGGGCATGCGCGAAGGGATTTCCGGCAGCCTGCTGGCGCGCTGGTGCGGCTTCGGCCGTCTGGGGTCGGTGCTGATCGGCGTGGTGGTGGCCGTCAGCCTGTTGGGTTGGTTCGGCATTCAGAACGCCATTTTCGCCAAGTCGCTCGACTTCGCGCTCGGCAATAAGCTGGGCTTCGGCCTGGCCGCCGGGCTCTCGGGCACGCTGCTGACCATCCTGGTGGCATTCGGCTTCAAAGCGCTGCGCATCGCCGCCCGTATCGCGGTGCCGATGTTCATCATGCTGGTGGCCTATATATCGGTGACCGCACTGACCGGGCATAACCTGCAGGAGATCATCCAGCTGGCGCCGCCGGGTGAACCGCTGACCATCAGCGCCGGCATCACCATCGTCGTCGGCGGCGCCATCGTGGCCAGCCTGATGACGCCCGACCTGACCCGTTACTCCAAAAACGGCAAGCACGTGCTCGGCGTCACGATCTTCACCATCATCGCCGGCGAGTTCGTGGTGAACGGTCTGGCAATCCTGATCGCCAAAACCCTGGGCACCGCCGATGTGGTCACCATCATGTCGCAAGCAGCCGGCGGCGCCGGTTTGCTGGTCGTGGTGTTCTCCACCCTGCGCGTCAACGATCTCAACCTGTATTCCTCTTCGCTGGGCATCGTCAACGCGGTGGAAGGCATCACCGGCAAAAAGCTGAAGTACACCTACACCACTCTGGTGATCGGGATTCTGGGCACCACGCTGTCGGTGCTGGGCATTCTGGACCGCTTTGTCGACTTCCTGACGGTGCTTGGCGTAGTCTTCCCGCCGATTATCGGCATCATGCTGGTGGACTATTATCTGCTGCGCAGCCACCGCAAAATCCTGGACGAGAGCCGCCGCACGGGCCAGCTGCCAAACGAGACGCCAACCATCGGCTGGGCGGCGATCGTCGCCAGCATCGCCGGTGGCGCCGTGGGTCTGGCGACCGAATGGGGCGTACCGACCATCAACTCTCTGGTGGCCGCCAGCCTGCTGTATTGGGTGCTCAAACTGGCCTTCAGCCGGGCGCAAAAACCGCTGGCCTCACAGAAGTCGCTCTGATTTTCGCCCATGAGTTAATGCACTCCTCCGGTGACGGGGGAGTGTTTATGCTCAGGAAAGGTGGGCGTAACGGAAAAGAATGGGCCGATCGCGCGGACAAACGGCCATGATGGTTAGGGTCCCTGGTGTCGGTAGCAAGCTATCTATTAGGCTCAGAGTGTGGCAGCGCCCCCTCTGAGTTTTTTATTATAAAATCGTTGGCTTCAGTGTTTTGATCATAAAGAAAAACTTCAGCTTGAATGAACAGTAGCTCATGAAATCGGCTTTGGTCAACATAAAAGTACACATAAAATTGGCTTTTGTGTTCACTTTTCCATAAGCAAAAGCTAATCAATTGATTTACACAGTTTTATCATCTTTGCAGGTCACCCCGATCGCCTGCGCTAACATCACTGCGCTAAACGGCTGACAAGAAACAATAATTACCACCAATAATCAGCCGGTTACCTCCCCCTCAGCGCCTTTTTATCTGGACAACGCCGACGCGTAAGATATAGTGAAGCCAGCGTAATGTTTGTAAGGACAGCCGATGAAAACCACCAACGCACAGCGCAAAATCAACATCATTAAAAATATTGAATATCTGATGCGTACCCGCGGTGAAACCAAGGCTTCCTTTTCCAACCGCAGCGGCCTGACGCGCACGACTCTCTACAAAATTCTTGACGGAAGAGTGAACAACGTTCAGCAATCCACCGTGAATCGGATTTCCGATTTCTTCGGGGTCTCCTGTGAAGAGATCGAAGACTACGATCTGGAAAAACTGGAGCTGCTCAACGAAACGCTGTCCACCGAGGGCAACAAGAACCCTTCCGCCATCCCGGTGATCCCGCAGTCGCGCTATCTGGCCGTCTCGCAGCGCAAGATCGGGCAGCTGGTCACCGAGTTTCCTCTGACTTATTTCTTCGGCGATGAGTCGAACATGTTGGCAATGAAAATAGAGACCGAAATTAAAGGGTCATTTATTCCCGGCGAAGTCATCATCATCAAACGCCCGCCGGTACTGATTTGCGATTCACCTTTGCTGTATCACTCGGGAAAAAGCGGCTTCTTTGTGGTTGACGACAAAGACAGCGAAAGCATGGACAAACGCCCTCAGGACACCGTGCAATTCCTGGGTTATATCGTTGGAGAAAGGTTATAAATGGAACCGAATCAGAAGTTCAAGCTGTTGGGCTTCACCCGACATGGCACCATCGCGGCCAATGTCATGGTATTGGCCACCGGCAAAACCATTACCATGGGGCTGAATGAGCTGGCCGACAGCGAAATATCAGAAGATCTGAGCCGGCACGAGCTGCAGGCGCTGTACCGCAAACTCTATGGCGACAACAAACAAAAAACCGCCTACGAGCTCAGCGATCGCCACGAACGCTCCTGGTACGCCTACCTGATTATTACCGTGGCGCTCAGCGTGATTTATATTTTCTCAACGCTGTGCGGCGTCAAGCCGATCCAAATCCCGGTGCTGAATCTCATCACGCCCCCGGCGATCTTCATCTACCCGCTCACGTTCATTCTGGTGGACATCCTCAACGAATTCTATGGATTACGGCTGGCCCGGCGCACGATTATCATCTCGTTTATCGCCAACCTGACCTTCGTCCTGGGGGTCTGGGTAACGACGCTGGTGCCGAGCATTCCGCAGTGGGAGTACAGCGAGACCTACAACGGCATCGTGCACAGCATCATGGCGGTGCTGGTGGCCTCGTCGGCGGCCTATCTGATCTCCGAGAACGTCAACTCCTACCTGCTTTGCAAAATCAAAGAGTTGACCAACTCCCGCTACCTGTTTGTGCGCGTGATCACCAGTACCGTTGTGGCTTCGGCCATCGACAGCGTGGTGTTCTGTACGCTGGCGTTCTACAACGTGCTGAGCTGGGACATCATCAAAACCATGATCCTGTCGCAGTTCCTGATCAAGGTGGTTTACGCCCTGCTGGGCGTCGGGCCAATCTACGCCACCCGCAGTCTGTTTAACCGCTACATCAATACCGAACAAGCAAAGGGCAATGAATATGCATATCCAAAAGCAAGATAAGATCACCCATCTTGGCGCGAACTCCGATTATCCGGATCAATATGCTCCCGCATTGCTCGAAGCCTTGCCGCGTGCGCGCGGCCGCGATCTGATCGGCGTGGACGAGCGGCAGCTGCCGTTCAGCGGCTTTGATCTGTGGACCGCCTTCGAGCTGTCCTGGCTCAATGCCAAGGGCAAGCCGGTGGTGGGCATCGGCGAATTTACCTTCCCGCATTCCTCGTCGAACCTGATCGAGTCCAAATCGTTCAAGCTGTATCTCAACAGCTTCAACCAAACGCGCTTTGACAGCGTGGAACAGGTGAGCGCCACCATGCAGAAAGATCTGTCGCAGGCGGCCAACGGCCAGGTCACCGTCAAGCTCTATCCGGGGCTGGAAGGTTACCCGGCGCAGATCGACCGCCTGCCGGGCATCAACATCGACGATCTGGATATCGCGGTCGACGACTTCGCCTTCAAACCGGAATATCTGAGCGGCGCGGCCGAGAGAGGGGAACCGGTGTCGGAGACGCTGTCTTCCAACCTGCTGAAATCCAACTGCCTGGTCACCAACCAGCCGGACTGGGGCAGCGTCGTGATCCGCTATGAAGGCCGCAAAATCGACCGCGAAAGCCTGCTGCGCTACCTGATCTCCTTCCGCCAGCACAACGAATTCCACGAGCAGTGCGTCGAGCGTATTTTCAACGACATCAAGCAGAGCTGCCGTCCGGAAAAACTTAGCGTATTCGCGCGCTACACCCGCCGCGGCGGCCTGGATATCAACCCCTTCCGCAGCGATTTCGAAACGGCGCCGGCGCTCGGCCGCCTGATCAGACAGTAAGCGTTATCCCCGCAATGCTCCCGCCAGGGAGCATTGTTTCCCTCGCTTTCATCTCCCTGTTATTTTTCGCCATTATCGTCGTCAGCGGCTATCTTCAAAGCACACTGACGGAGATTAACGACGCATGCCTGACCTTTCACGCAGAGACATCCTGCGGGCTGCCGCCATCGGATCGGCGTTCTCGCTGTTGCCCGCCTCGATTCGCAAAGCGCTGGCCATTCCCGCCAACAACCGCACCGGCACCCTGCGCGACGTCGAACACGTGGTGATCCTGATGCAGGAGAACCGCTCTTTCGACCACTACTTCGGCACCCTGCCGGGCGTGCGCGGCTTCAGCGATCGTTTTACCATTCCATTGCCCGGCGATCGCCATGTCTGGCAACAGCAGGGCGCCGAGCGGTTGGTACTGCCCTACCACCTGGACAGCAAACGCGGCAACGCCCAGCGCGTCACCGGCACGCCGCATTCGTGGGTGGATGAGCAAGCCGCCTGGGATCACGGCCGCATGAGCGCCTGGCCCACCTACAAAACGCCGGCTTCAATGGGCTACTACCGCCAGCATGAGCTGCCGTTCCAGTTCGCGCTGGCCAACGCCTTTACCCTGTGCGACGCCTATCACTGCGCTATTCACGCCGGCACCAACACCAACCGGCTGTTCCACTGGACCGGCACCAACGGCCCGTCCGCCGCCGACGTGGCTGTGGTGGTCAACGAATGGGACAGCCCCGGCCCGGCGGAGATCGGCTACCAGTGGACAACCTATCCGGAACGGCTGGAGGCGAGCGGCGTCAGCTGGAAGGTGTATCAATTCCTGCCGGACAACTTTACCGACAACCCGTTGGCGGGCTTCCGCCAGTACCGCGCCGCCAGCATTCAGGTGGGCAATCCGGCGCGGCCGCCGAAAGACTTCAACGCCTTCGTGCCCTATCGCGATGCGCTCAACGAGGCCGCACCGCTGTACAAAGGCAACGGCAACACCCTGCCGGCCGCCGACGGCAACGATCTGGACGCCATGCTGGCCGGGTTCCGCTCCGACATACAGCAGGGCAAACTGCCGCAGGTCAGCTGGATCATCGCGCCGGCGGCCTATTCGGAACACCCCGATCCCTCCAGCCCGGTGCAGGGCGGCTGGTTCACCCAAGAGATCCTCAACGCGCTGACCGACAACCCGGAGGTGTGGAGTAAAACCGTCCTGCTGGTCAACTACGACGAAAACGACGGCTTTTTTGACCATATGCCTTCGCCTTCCGCGCCGTCGCTGCGCGAGGACGGCAGCTTCGCCGGTAAATCGACGGTGCCGTTCGACACCGAGATCTTCCAGCACGTGGCGCCGCCCGGTTCGCAGGATCAACCGCCGCCGGACGGCCGCATTTACGGCCCCGGCCCGCGGGTGCCGATGCTGGTGCTGTCGCCCTGGAGCCGCGGCGGCTGGGTCAATTCGCAGGTCTTCGATCACACCTCGGTGCTGCAATTCCTGGAAAAGCGCTTTCAGGTGCATGAACCCAACATCAGCGCCTGGCGCCGCGCCGTGTGCGGCGATCTCACCTCGGCGTTCAACTTCGTCGACCCTAACGGCGAAGCGCTGCCGAGCCTGCCCGCCACCAGCCGCCACGCCGCCGATGGCCTGCGCCAGCGCCAGGAACAGCTGCCGCAGGTACCGCTGCCATCGCCTGCCCACCAGCGTTTGCCCCACCAACGCCGCCTGGCGCGCCCTTCCCGCGCGCTGCCCTACCAGCTGCACGTCAAGGCCACCGTCGCGGCCGAACAGCGCCGCGTGACGCTGAACCTGTTCAATACCGGCGAGCAGGGCGCGGTGTTTCACGTCTACGATCGGCGAGATCTGGCGCAGATCCCGCGCCGTTTTACCGTCGAGGCGGGCAAGGCGGTCAGCGACGACTGGCAGACGGAGGATGAGTACCATCTGTGGCTGCTCGGCCCCAACGGCTTTCATCGTGAACTGCGCGGCGCCCTGAACCGGCCGCAGCCGGAGGTGCGTTTGCGCCCGACGGGCCGCAGCCTGCAGCTGCAGCTGAACAATCCGGGCACCGAAGCGATAGCGGTTACCCTCGAACGCTGCCCCTATACGCAGCAGGGCCCGTGGCACATCACGCTGCCGGCAGGCGGCAGCCACCAGCAAAGCTTTGATGCCCACGCCAGCGGCGGTTGGTATGACCTTACGCTGCAAAGCCCGGGAGGTTGGCTACGCCGCCTGGCGGGCCGGTTGGAGGATGGCGAGCACAGCGTCAGCGACCCGCTTATGGGCCAGGAGTAAAGCGTTGTAGATTGAAATCGCGGAAATTAAACCGCCAGCCTCTTTTTTGTGGCGCCCACAGACGTCGGTTCTCCCGCGGTGGGCGCATTCTCAAAACCTTCTCCCTGCCCCACCCCCGCTATTTTTTTGATCTCGCTCACGGTCGGATATTATTTCATTGCCTTGCTAAACCGGTTCTTCTATTTTAGCCACCCATCTGACAAGGCTAATAACAGGGATTAAGCATGATAAATCGCGTATGGGTACTGGGCGACGCCGTGATCGACCTGGTGCCGGAAAATGCCAACGGTTATCTCAAATGCCCCGGCGGCGCGCCGGCTAACGTGGCGGTGGGCATCGCCCGGCTCGGTGGCGACAGCGCCTTTATCGGGCGGGTGGGGCAAGACGGCTTCGGTGCCTTTTTGCAGCAGGTGCTGAGCGATGAAGGGGTGGATATCGGCCATATGCGGCCAGACCCCGAACACCACACCTCCACGGTCGTGGTGGATCTCGATCAGCAGGGTGAGCGCTCATTCACGTTTATGGTGCAGCCCAGCGCCGATCTGTTTTTGCAGCCTGACGATCTGCCGGATTTCCAACGGGGGGAATGGCTGCACCTCTGCTCCATCGCGCTCTCGCAGGAGCCCAGCCGCAGCGCGGCCTTTGCCGCGATGGAACGCATCCGGGCGGCCGGTGGCCGGGTCAGTTTCGATCCCAACATCCGCGAAGAGGTCTGGCGCCAGCCGGAAGCGCTGCGCCCCTGCCTGCAAAAGGCGCTGCTGCTGGCGGACGTGGTGAAACTGTCGCGCGAAGAGCTGGCTTTCATCAGCCATCTTGACGATCTGGAGAACGCCATTCGCTGGATGATGCAAACCTATCCGCTGCGCCTGCTGCTGGTGACGCTGGGCGGCGACGGCGTCTATGTGCATGACGGCCAACGGCTGCGTCATTTCCGCGCGGCGCCTGTCGTTCCGGTCGATACCACCGGCGCCGGCGATGCCTTCGTCGCCGGGCTGTTAGCGGCGCTGGCACGCCTTCACGAATTGCCGCAGGAAGCGCAGTGGCCGGCGGTTATCGCCCAGGCGCAGGCCTGCGGCGCGCTGGCCACCACCGCCAAAGGGGCCATGACCGCCCTGCCCCACGCCGACGAGCTGGCGGCTTTCCTCCGTTGATCCTCTGCATCCACGGCGATCCTCAGGTTCGCCGTGGTCTTTTGCCCACGATTTGCGCGCTCGATCACAATAGCTGAATCGGGTTAGCTAACTGAGTTGCCAGCTCGCCTCCCTCTCGTTATCTTTCGCCTTGAAAAACCGGTTTAGCAATTTAGCAAACAATAATAACAACCCTTACCCGGATGATAGACGATGATGAAAAAACTCAGCTATTTGGCGATAACAACAGGGCTTTTCCTCTCCGCTTCCAGCGCAGCGGCATCGGGCAGCGGCGGCATCGAGGCGCGCCTCAACGCCCTGGAACAACGTCTGGCGCAGGCGGAACGGCGCGCCGCACAGGCTGAAACCCGCGCGACGGCGGCGGAACGCCGGGCGCAACAGCTGGAACAACGCACCGCCAACACCGAACGGCAAACCGCGCAGATTGCGCAGCATGCCGCTACGCCGATTGCCCCGGCCAGCGCACTGAAATTGAGCGGATTCAATGAGCTGAAGCTGTACGGCGACGTGGAGTTCAACCTGGACGGCGCCAGCCGCAGCGGCCAACTGACGTCGCTGAAAGGCAGCGACCACAAGGACTGGAAGCCCGGCAACAAAGAGCGTTGGGATATCAACGGCCGCATTCTGGTCGGGCTGGACGGCTACCGCCGCAATCAGGACGGCAACTTCTCCGGCTTCAGCGTGCAGCCGCTGGCGGACATGACCGGCAAAATGAACCTGGACGACGCCGCCTTCTTCTTCGGCAATGAAAAGAACTGGCAAACCAAAATCGGCCGCTTTGAAGCCTACGACATGTTCCCACTGAATCAGGACACCTTCATTCAATACTCCGGCAATACCGCCAACGATTTGTACGCCGACGGCTTCGGCTATATCTACATGATGAAAGAAGGCCGCGGCCGCAGCAGCAGCGGCGGCAACCTGATGTTGAGCAAATACGCCGGTGATGTCTATTTCGAGCTGAACACGCTGGTGGAGGACGGCACTTCGCTGTTCCAGGACAACAGCTACCACGGCAACGCCCTGGACAATAAGAAAAACGTCGCCTATTTGCGCCCGGTGATCGCCTGGAAAAAAGACGCCTTCAGCATCGCGGCGGCAATGGAAAGCAACGTGGTGAATAACGCCTACGGCTATCAGGACGGCCAGGGCCGCTTCGTCGATCAGTCCAAGCGCAACGGCTACGGCATGACGATGAGCTGGAACAACAGCGCCGCCGATCCGGACAACGGCGTGGTGGCCAACCTGAGCACCGCCTATCTGGATGCGTCAGGCGAGCAAGACTTCACCGCCGGCGTGAACGTGCTGTGGCGGCGCTTCGAACTGGGTTATATCTATGCCCATAACAATATCAAAGAGTTCAATACCGCCGGGATCGCCGCCGATATCCACAACCCGCTCAGCGAACCGGGCAACTACGACATCCACACCGTTCATGCGTCGTATCAGATACCTAACATTATGAATATGAAGAATTTCAATTTGTATTTGGGGGCCTATGTCTCGCTGCTGGAAGCCAACGCCGACAACAAGATAGCCAACGGCGACAACGACCAACGTTACGGCATGCGCGCCAGATTCAAGTATTTCTTCTGACATCGATTCACGTCGCTGCGCCGCAAACTGCGCAGCGGCATTTTTATTTAGCAAGGGGACAACATGGACATTACCGCAACCGCCAACGCGCTGTTGCCACTGCTCGGCGGTAAAGAGAATATCGCCAGCGCCGCCCACTGCGCCACGCGCCTGCGCCTGGTACTGGTGGACGACAGCAAAGTGGATAAAGAGGCCATCGGCAAACTGGACGGCGTCAAAGGCTGCTTCAGCAACGCCGGTCAGATCCAGGTGATCTTCGGCACCGGGCTGGTCAACAAGGTGCATGCGGAATTCATCAAGGCGGCGGGCGTCAGCGAATCCAGCAAGGCCGAAGCCGCCGATATTGCGGCGAAAAAGCTCAACCCGCTGCAGCGCATCGCCCGCCTGCTGTCGAACATCTTCGTGCCGATCATCCCGGCGATCGTCGCGTCCGGCCTGTTGATGGGGCTGCTCGGTATGGTGAAAACCTACGGCTGGGCCGATGCCAACAGCGCGCTGTTCATCATGCTGGATATGTTCAGCTCGGCGGCGTTCATTATCCTGCCAATTCTGATCGGCTTCACCGCCGCACGCGAATTCGGCGGCAACCCCTACCTGGGTGCCACGCTCGGCGGCATTCTGACGCATCCGGCGCTGACCAACGCCTGGGGCGTCGCCGGAGGGTTCCACACCATGAACTTCTTCGGTCTGGACATCGCCATGATCGGCTATCAGGGCACCGTGTTCCCGGTGCTGCTGACGGTGTGGTTCATGAGCGTGCTGGAAAAGCGGCTGCGCAAGGTGATCCCCAACGCGCTCGATCTGATCCTGACGCCGTTCCTGACGGTGGTCATCTCAGGCTTTGTCGCCCTGCTGTTTATCGGCCCCGCCGGCCGGGCGCTGGGCGACGGTATCTCCTTCGTGCTCAGCACGCTGATTGCCCATGCGGGGTGGTTCGCCGGGCTGCTGTTCGGCGGCCTCTATTCCGCTATCGTCATCACCGGCATTCACCACAGTTTCCATGCGGTAGAGGCCGGGTTGCTCGGCAACCCCAATATCGGCGTCAACTTCCTGCTGCCGATCTGGTCGATGGCCAACATCGCTCAGGGCGGCGCCTGCCTGGCGGTGTATTTCAAAACCCGCGACGCCAAAATCAAAGCCATCGCGGTGCCTTCGGCCTTTTCCGCCATGCTCGGCATCACCGAGGCGGCGCTGTTCGGCATCAACCTGCGCTTCGTGAAGCCTTTCCTGGCGGCGCTGGCGGGCGGCGCGCTCGGCGGCGCCTGGGTAGTGGCCAACCATGTCGGCATGAACGCGGTCGGGCTGACGGCGATCCCCGGCATGGCGATCGTGCAGGCCAGTTCGCTGGTCAGCTATATCATCGGCCTGGCAATCGCTTTTGGCAGCGCCTTCGTGCTCTCCCTGCTGCTGAAATACAACACGGACGCGCAATGATGGAAGAACTCAGCTTAATCAAACAGGCTCTGCGGGCGGTCATGAACGGCCAGCCACTCGCGCTGCGCGATCCGCACCGCCCGGCCTGGCATCTGGCGCCCAGCGTTGGCTTGCTGAACGATCCCAACGGCTTTATCCAGCACAACGGCGTTTATCACCTGTTCTATCAGTGGAATCCGCTGGGCTGCGATCATCGCAACAAGTGCTGGGGACACTGGCAGTCGATCGATTTAGTGCATTGGGAACATCAGCCGCTCGCACTGGCACCGGGCGCCTGTTACGACAGCCACGGCTGTTACTCCGGCTCGGCGGTGGTGGCGGAAGACAAAATCACGCTGATCTATACCGGCAACGTGAAATTCCCCGACGGCTCACGCACCGCTTACCAATGCCTGGCTCAGGCAAGCGATCGGGGCGAATACCGCAAACTCGGGCCGGTGCTGCCGCTGCCGGAGGGCTACAGCGGCCACGTACGCGACCCGAAAGTGTGGCGTCATCAGGATGCCTGGTACATGGTGCTCGGCGCGCGTGACTTGCAGGATCGCGGCAAGGTGTTGCTGCTGCGTTCCAGCGATCTGCGCGACTGGCAAGCGCTGGGAGAGATCGCAGGTTCCGGCCTGAACGACCAGGGCGAATTCGGCTACATGTGGGAATGCCCGGATCTGTTCTCGCTGGACGGCGGCGACGTGTTGATCTGCTGCCCGCAGGGGCTGGCGCCACAGCCGGAACGCTACCTCAACCGTTATCAGGCCGGCTATCTGCTCGGCAAGCTGGATTATCGGCAGGCGGCCTTCAGCCACGGCGAATTTCACGAGCTGGACGCCGGCTTCGAGTTCTACGCGCCCCAGACAACGCTGGCGGAAGATGGCCGCCGCCTGCTGTTCGCCTGGATGGGCGTGCCCGAGCAAGATGAAGAAGCCCATCCGACGCGCCGTTATGGCTGGATCCATACCATGACCTGCCCACGCGAGCTGTCGCTGCGGCATGGCCGCCTCCACCAGCGCCCGGCGCGCGAGTTGCAACAGCTGCGCGGCGAGCGAGAAGACTGGCGAGGCCGCGCCGATGACGCCCCCGCCTATGCACTGGGCGCCGCAGAGCTGCAGCTGACGCCGCAGGGCGCGTTCAGCGCCGCCTTTGGCGACGCAATGACGCTGAGCTGGGACGGCGAGCGGCTGCAGCTGACGCGCGCCTCTCTGGCCGACGGCCGGCCGGAGCACCGTTACTGGCGCGGCCCGGTCAGGCATCTGCAGCTGCTGTTCGATCGCTCCAGCGTGGAAATCTTCATCAACCACGGCGAGGCGGTGATGAGCGCGCGCTACTTCCCGGCAGGTGAACCGCAACTGCGGCTGAACGGGAGCGCAGCGCTGGCGTTGGAATACTGGCCGCTGACGCCATGCATGCTAGAATGACGCATCCTCCGATGACTTCAGATGGCGTCAGTGAAAAAAAATAAACGCATTACCATCAGTGACATCGCCACGCTGGCCGGGGTGTCGAAATCGACCGCCAGCCTGGTGCTGAACGGCCGCAGCAAGGAATACCGGGTGTCCGACGACACCCGCGATCGCATTCTGGCGCTGGCGCACGAACACCATTATCAGCCCAGCATCCACGCCCGCTCTTTGCGCTCCAACCGCAGCCACACGCTGGGGCTGGTGGTACCGGAGATGACCAACTACGGCTTTGCGGTGATCTCACGCGAGCTGGAAACGCTGTGCCGCGAAGCCGGTCTGCAGCTGTTGATCGCCTGCACCGATGAAAACCCGGCGCAGGAGATGATGGCGGTGAACAGTCTGGTGCAACGGCAGGTCGACGGCCTGATCGTCGCCTCCAGCCAGCTGAACGACGCGGAATACCAGAAGATCAACGTCGGGCTGCCGGTGGTGCAGATGGACCGCCTGATCGCCGGTTCCGAGCTGCCGCTGGTGATCACCGATTCGGTTAATGCGACCGCCGACCTGGTGGAAAAGGTCGCGCGCCAACATCCGGATGAGATCTATTTTCTCGGCGGGCAGCCGCGCATTTCACCGACCCGCGATCGGCTGGCCGGCTTCCAGCTTGGCCTGGAGCGCGCCGGCGTAACGTGCAAACCGGAATGGATCATCAACGGCAGCTACCACCCCAGCTCAGGTTACGAGATGTTCGCTCAGCTGTGCGCACAGCTGGGGCGTCCGCCCAAAGCGCTGTTCACCGCCGCCTGTGGCCTGCTGGAAGGGGTGTTGCGTTATCTGACGCAGCATCAGCTGATGGAGAGCGACATCCACCTGTGCAGCTTCGACGATCACTACCTGTTCGATTGCATGACGCTGAAGATAGACACGGTCGCGCAAGACTGCCGGGCGCTGGCGCAGCATAGCTTCGACCAGGTTACCGCGCTCATCGACGAGCGGCCGCTGGAACAGCATGCTCTTTATCTGCCGGGCCGCATCCACTGGCGTCATGCCGGTTCCCGGGCGTTGTTGGCCGGGGAGTGATATTTCTGAATCAATAAAAAAGGGCGCCTGAGCGCCCTTTATCGTTTTGCTGCCGCTACTTGGCGGCGCCTTCCATGCCCACCAGCCCCACTTTCAGGTAGCCGGCTTTACGCAGGGTGTCCATCACGCTCATCAGCGTTTCATAGTCCACGCTCTTGTCCGCCTGGAAGAAGATGGTGGTTTCTTTGTTCGCCTGAGTGCGTTGATCCAGCACCGAAGTCAGCTGATCGGCATTCACCGGCTGATCGCCAACGTAGAGCTGCTTGTCGGCCTTCACCGACAGGAACACCGGTTTTTCCGGCCGCGGCTGCGGTTTGGCGGAAGAAGCCGGTAGATCGACGCGAATATCTACCGTTGCCAACGGCGCGGCCACCATAAAGATGATCAACAGCACCAACATGACGTCGATAAACGGCGTCACGTTGATTTCATGCAGTTCGCCGCTGTCGTCCAGATCTTCATTTAAGCGCATCGCCATGACTCACCCCGCCCGCAGTTGGTGTGCGTGCTGTGAGCGCTTGGCTTCCGCCGTCGCGGCCAGATCCAGATCGCGGCCCTGCAGCAGCAAGACCTGCGCCGCCACGTCGCCCACCTGGGCACGGTGGCCGCTGATGACGCGGGCGAAGATGTTGTAGATAACGACGGCAGGGATCGCCGCGACCAGGCCCAGCGCGGTCGCCAGCAGCGCCTCTGCGATGCCCGGCGCCACGACCGCCAGGTTGGTGGTCTGCGAATGGGCGATGCCGATGAAGCTGTTCATGATGCCCCACACGGTGCCGAACAGGCCGACGAACGGCGAGATGGCGCCGATGGTAGCCAGGAAACCGTTGCCGCGGCCCATGTTGCGGCTGTAGGCCGCCACGCGGCGCTCGAGGCGGAAACCGGTGCGTTCCTTGATGCCGTTGTTGTCGTTAGATTCCGCAGACAGCTCCAGCTCATTTTGCGCATCGTTCAGCAACACCGCGCTGACGCTTTCCGAGCCGAAGTTTTGCGCCAGCTCGGAGGCTTCATCCAACGAGCGCACTTCGGCCAGCGCCAGCTGTTCGCGGCGCAGACGGCGCTTGGCGCGCAGCAGTTCGCTGCCTTTGGAGAACAGAATGGTCCAGGTCACGATCGAGGCCAGCACCAGGCCGATCATTACCGCTTTCACCACCGCGTCGGCGTGCTGGTACATGCCCCAAACGGACAGGTCCATGCCGCGGGTTTCCGGTGGCTGGATCGTTGGCGCCGGGTTCACCGGCGTGATGCTCTCCGGCGCGGCGGCTGCAGCAGGTGCAGGCGCGGTGGTCGGCGCAACGCTTTCGGTAACGGCCGGATTGGCCGCCGGCGCTGCCTGCGCACTGCCGGCCAGCCCCACGACCAGCACCATAGAAGCCATCAGGCTGCGGCCGAAGGCCTTGCCCCACTGCGCCCGGCCCTGGCCGAACGATCCTTGATTTAAATTCTTGCCAGCCGTTTTCACGCTGTGCCTCCACCCATTACCGATCAAAATTAAGGAATAATTCAGCGTGCGATCATATCAAACCAACCGGGGATTGATAGTAGTTCTCATTATTATTTACCAAATAAACGAGAAAATTTTAGCCAGCCCCGCCGCAAAGCGCCAATCCGCGCCCGTTCACCGCCAAACGCCCCTTTTATGGGGTTATTTCGTTACTTTTCTCCCACAACGGCGCAACAAGGCCGCGCTGCCGAACGGCGTCTTGACCGAGGAATGGGCTTCTCTCTCGCCCCCCGGCAGAAGGATGAGGCGAGAAAGGCGTGCTCGGCAGCCAATTATAGCCGTTTCTGTATCTGGAAGTTAAAACGTCTGGATGGCTATATTAACTCATGCTAACGTAAGGGCTATCGTAAACGGGCACGTGCAGAGCAACCAGAGGTGAGCCAGGTACCATGACGTCAAAACACATCGAAACCACGCTGATCGGCGCCGGCCGCGGCAAACGCTACACCCAGGGCTCCGTCAATCCCGTCACGCAACGCGCCTCTTCTTTGGTTTTCGACTCCGTCGCCGCCAAAAAGCATGCCACCGCGCAGCGCGCCCACGGCGAGCTGTTTTACGGCCGACGCGGCACGCTGACCCACTTTGCCCTGCAGGATGCGATGGTGGAGCTGGAGGGCGGCGCCGGCTGCGTGCTGTACCCCTGCGGCGCAGCGGCGGTGGCCAATGCGATCCTGTCGTTCGTCGGCGCCGGCGATCACCTGCTGGTCACGGGTTCGGCGTACGAACCGACCCAGGATTTCTGCACCCATATCCTCGGCCGCATGAACGTCAGCACCACCTATTTCGATCCGCTGATCGGCGCCGACATCGCCACGCTGATCCAACCCAATACCCGCGTGGTGTTCCTGGAATCCCCCGGCTCCATCACCCTGGAAGTGCAGGACATTCCGGCGATGGTGCAGGCCATTCGCGCCGTGGCGCCGGAGGTGGTGATCATGATCGACAATACCTGGGCGGCGGGCGTGCTGTTCAAGGCGTTGGATTTCGACATCGACATTTCGATTCAGGCCGGCACCAAATACCTGATCGGCCATTCCGATTACATGCTCGGCACCGCCGTCGCCAACGCGCGCTGTTGGGATCGGCTGCGCGAGTACTCCTACCTGATGGGGCAAATGGTGGATGCCGACACCGCCTACATGGCGAGCCGCGGCCTGCGCACCCTGAGCGTGCGCCTGAAGCAGCACGAACGCAGCAGCATCGAAGTCGCCCACTGGCTGGCAGCACGGCCGGAAGTGGCGACGGTCAATCACCCGGCCCTGCCCAGCTGCAAGGGCCACGAGTTCTACCGCCGCGACTTCAGCGGCTGCAACGGGCTGTTCTCCTTCGTGCTGAAAGAGCGGTTGGACGATGCGCAGTTGGCCGCCTACCTGGACAACTTCAGCCACTTCAGCATGGCCTACTCCTGGGGCGGCTTCGAGTCGCTGATCCTGGCCAACCAGCCGGAAGAGCTGGAAGCGATCCGTCCGGCGGGCGGCGTCGATTTCTCCGGCACGCTGGTGCGCCTGCACATCGGCCTGGAGAACGTCGAAGACCTGATCGCCGATCTGGCGGCCGGTTTCGATCGCCTCAACGGCGTGCGCTAAGGCGGATTCCGCTAATTTTCTTCGTCTCGTTTAATGTCGGCTTAAGCTATTAGCGGTACACTATCCGGGTAACTGTCAGATACGGTAACCGCCGCACCCTGGAGAACGTGACCCCGGGCGCAACCGGCATGCAACAGGACATAAAATGGATGTATTACGAGAGATTATTCATGCGCTTTGGCAGCAGGACTTTATTGCCCTCGCCGATCCAAGCGTAATTTGGGTGGTTTACGCCGTACTTTTCACCACTCTGTTTTTGGAAAACGGACTGCTGCCCGCCTCCTTCCTCCCCGGCGACAGCCTGCTGCTGCTGTCGGGTGCGCTGATCGCCAAAGGCGTGATGGGCTTTGCCCCCACCCTGCTGATTTTGACCGCTGCCGCCGGCCTCGGCTGCTGGCTGAGCTATATCCAGGGCCGCTGGCTGGGCCACACCGGCCTGGTGAAAGGCTGGCTGCTGCAACTGCCGGCACAGTACCACCAACGCGCGCATAACCTGTTCAACCGCCACGGGCTGACGGCGCTGCTGATCGGCCGCTTCCTCGGCTTCGTGCGCACGCTGCTGCCGACCATGGCCGGCATTTCCGGGCTCAACAGCTCACGCTTCCAGGTGTTCAACTGGCTGAGCGCGGCGATCTGGGTTTGCGCGCTGGTGGGCCTCGGCTACGCTTTCAGCCAAATCCCGCTGGTGAAGCGCTACGAAAGCCAGGTGATGACCGGCCTGATGCTGCTGCCGCTGCTGCTGCTGTTCGTCGGCCTGCTGGGCGCCATGCTGGTCATTTGGCGTAAAAAGCGCGCCTCCTCCTGAGCCCGGCGCGCTACAGCGCCTTCTCGACCAACGCCAGACTGGCGGGCAACTTGCTCACCAGCGTATCCACCGCCAGCCGCACCTTCAGCGGCAGGTGAGGCGTGTGCGGCCACACCGCATGCGCTTCAAAGGCGGCGCCCGGCCGGTCGCGCAGCAAGCGCACCAGCGCCCCGCTCAACAGCTGCTCACGCACCAGCCAGCACGGCAGCCAGGCAATGCCGAACCCCGCCGTCGCCGCATCCGCAATCGCCTGCAGGTCATCCATTTGCAGCCGGTTAGTCGGCATCACTTCCTGCGGCTTGCCGTCGCTATCCAATACCAACCAGCTGCGCCGCGCACCGGCGCGCACATAGGTCACCGCCTCATGCTCCGCCAGCTGTTCGATGCTGTGCGGCTCGCCGCACCGCTGCAGATAGGCCGGCGAGGCGCACAGCGTCATGCGATGATCGCCGATGCGGCGCGCCACCAGCCCGCCGCTGTTGGCCAGCGTGCCGTTGCGGATCGCCATGTCGAAGCCGTCCTCAATCAGATCCACCACCCGATCGCTGAACGACAGCTCCAGCTCCAGGCCCGGGTGCTCGCGCGTCAGCTCGGTCAACAGCGGCGCAATGCACATGCGGCCAAACAGCACCGGCATCGATACCCGCAGCCGGCCGCTGACCTGTCGCTTGCCCGACTCCAGCAGCGTTTCCGCGCTGCGGATCTCCTCCAGCGCTCGCAGGCAGCGCTCATAGAATAACGCGCCGTCGTCGGTCAGGCTCTGGCTGCGGGTAGTGCGATGAAACAGCCGCACGCCCAGCCGCTGTTCCAGCCGGGCGATGGTTTTCCCCACCGCCGAACGCGACAGGTGCAGCCGGCTGGCCGCCAACGCAAAACTGCCCGCCTCCACGGCGGTGACAAATACCGAAATGCCGCTCAATCGATCGCTCATGATTTGTCGCCCTGAAAGAAACAATCTTCGGAAATCTTATCGCCACTGGCGAACCTTCATCAACGATATTATCGACCAGTCGTTAATCGCTGACTTTGGAGAACATCATGACCGACACGATGCAACGCTGGACGATGGACGCTCTGGGGCGTGAACACCTGCGGTTGACCGTCGACGCGATCCCGCAGCCGGGGCCACACGAAATCAGAGTGAAAGTGAAAGCGGTCGCGCTCAACTACCGCGACAAGCTGATGATTGAAAGCGGCATGGGGCTGACGCTGCCGCAGCCGTTCACCCCCGCCTCGGACATGGCCGGCGAGGTCGACGCTATCGGCCCCGGCGTCAGCCGTTTCCAACCCGGCGCCAGGGTCATCTCTACCTTCAGCCCCGGCTGGCTCGACGGCCGGCAAAAACCGTACGGCAATGCGCGCCAGGTGCCTTACCACACCCTCGGCGGTTTCTATCAGGGCGTGCTGGCGGAATATGTGATTTTGCATGAGGATTGGCTGGTGGCGGCGCCGGCGTCGCTGGACGACGTGCAGGCCAGCACCCTGCCGTGCGCCGGGCTAACCGCCTGGTTCGCGCTGGTGGAGCAATGCAAGCTGCATGCCGGCGAGACGGTGCTGGTGCAAGGCACCGGCGGGGTGGCGCTGTTCGCGCTGCAGATCGCCAAAGCGCACGGCGCCGAGGTGTATGTGACCTCCGGCAGCGATGAAAAGCTGGCGCGTGCCCAGGCGCTGGGCGCCAGTCACGGCATCAATCGGCTGAACGGCGATTGGGTGGAAGCAATTTATGCGCTGACGCAGGATCGCGGCATCGACCATGTGATCGACACCGTCGGCGGCCCGAATCTGGGCAACTCGGTACGCGCCGTGGCGGTGGGCGGCCGCATCTCGGTGATCGGCGTGCTGGCGGGCGCCGAGATTTCCGCCCCCGCCGGCCTGCTGCTGCTGAAATCGGCGGAGATCCAGGGCATCGGCGTCGGCCACCGCCGCGCGCTGGAAGATCTGGTGCGCGCCGTGGACGCCGTCAACCTGCAGCCGGTGATCGACCAGGTCTACCGTTTCGATCAACTGCCGCAGGCGTTGGATCACCTCGATCGCGGGCCGTTCGGCAAGATCGTCCTGACCCCGTAAACGCGGTTCAGCCCTCCAGCAGCAGCGGGTTGGCGTCGCGCAGCCGGGCGATTTCATCGCTCGGCGTCATGCCGAACAGGCGCTTGAATTCACGGCTGAACTGCGACGCGCTCTCGTAGCCGACGCGGATCGCCGCCGTGCTGGCCTTCAGGCCGTCATGCACCATCAACAGGCGCGCCTTATGCAGCCGGTACGACTTCACGTATTGCAGCGGCGAGGTGTTGGTCACCGCCTTGAAGTTGTGGTGGAACGCCGAGACGCTCATGTTGACCTCGCTGGCCAACTGTTCGACGTTGAGGTTGTCGGCATATTGATTTTCTATGCGCCGCAGCGCCTTGGCGATCTGGCTGAAGTGGGTATGGCGGTTGACCAGCTCCTGCAGCGACGCGCCGCAGGTGCCGCGCAGCACGTAGTAGAGGATTTCGCGCACGATCTGCGGCCCCAGCACCCGGGCATCGAGCGGCTTGGCCATCACGTCCAGCAGGCGTTCGGTGGCGCACAGCAGCTCTTCCGTCAGCTCGGCCAGGTTCACCCCGTTGCTCTCCGCCCGCGGTTGCATCAGGTAGTCGTCATCGCCGATGTCGATCAGCAAGTCCTGCAGCATTTGGGTATCGATATTGACCGCCAACCCAACCAGCGGCAGTTCCGGGCTGGCGAAGGTTTCGCACTCGAACGGCAGCGGCACCGTCATCAGCAGGTAGTTGCGCGGATCGTACTGGAACATCTTGTTGCCGCAATAGCCCACCTTGTGCCCCTGAAAGACAATCACGATCCCCGGCTCGTACATCACCGGTTGGCGCGGGCTGTGGCGATCGACATACAGGATCTTTACCCGCGGCACCGGTGACGGCGTGTAGCCGTTGCCGGTGGCGATAGCCATCGCCTGGCGCGCCATGCGGCTGCGCTGCGCATCGATTTCAATCACGGAAACACCCTCTTACAGTCAGAACGATTCGGCATAAATAATAATTTAAAACTCGCCATTTCTACAGCGACTTGTAGGAATAGGCAAGAACCAAACAGGAATGTGCATTGTGCGTTGCCGCCAGGTTCCTGACAATACGGGCCAGAAACCTTTGCGCCACTTTGGCGCCCGCCTGACAGAAAGAGAGAAATCATCCATGCAAAACTTCATTCTGCATACCCCAACCAAAATCCTGTTCGGCAAGGACCAAATTGCCGAAGTGGCCGGCCAGATCCCGGCGGACGCACGCATCCTGATCACCTACGGTGGCGGCAGCGTGAAGAAGAACGGCGTGCTGGATCAGGTGTACAGCGCGCTGGCCGGCCGCGACGTGCGGGAGTTCTCCGGCATCGAGCCGAACCCGACCTACGAAACGCTGATGAAAGCGGTCGAGGTGGTGAAGGCGGAAAACATCAATTTCCTGCTGGCGGTCGGCGGTGGTTCGGTGGTTGACGGCACCAAGTTCATCGCCGCCGCCGCCCGTTACACCGCCGACGGCGACGCCTGGCATATCCTGCAGACCGTCGGCAGCCACATCGCCGACGCGGTGCCGATGGGCTGCGTGCTGACGCTGCCGGCCACCGGTTCCGAATCCAACAGCGGCGCGGTGATCACCCGTAAAAGCAGCGGCGACAAGCAGCACTTCTTCTCGCCGCTGGTGCAGCCGCGCTTCGCCGTACTGGATCCGGTGGTGACCTACTCGCTGCCGCCGCGCCAGATCGCCAACGGCGTGGTCGACGCCTTCGTGCACACCCTGGAGCAGTACCTGACCTACCCGGTGGACGCCAAAGTGCAGGATCGCTTCGCCGAAGGCCTGCTGCTGACCCTGCTGGAAGACGGCCCGCGCGCGCTGGCCGAACCGGAAAACTATGGGGTGCGCGCCAACGTGATGTGGAGCGCCACCATGGCGCTGAACGGCCTGATCGGCGCCGGGGTGCCACAGGACTGGGCAACCCACATGCTGGGCCACGAGCTGACCGCCATGCACGATCTCGACCACGCGCAAACGCTGGCCATCGTACTGCCGGCGCTGCTGCACGAGAAGAAAGCGCAGAAGCGCGAAAAACTGCTGCAGTACGCTGACCGCGTCTGGGGCCTGTGCGAAGGCAGCGAAGACAGCCGTATCGACGGCGCCATCGCCGCCACTCGCGCCTTCTTCGAGCAGATGGGCGTACCGACCCGCATGGCGGATTATCAGCTCGACGGCAGCAGCATTCCGGCGCTGCTCGACAAGCTGCATCAGCACGGCATGACCGCCCTGGGCGAGCATCAGGACATCACCCTGGACGTCAGCCGCCGCATTTACGAAGCGGCGCGTTAATCGCAAAACGGCGATTTTTTGCTAGGCTTTAGTCTCCGCCAGCCATTTTTCGCCGCATCTGGCGCCCGGCCGATCACCGGGTGCCGTCGGGCGCCGCCGATCGTTTCGCACCACCCGTCTTACCGCTCATTCGCAGGGAGAGCGGGGAGAAAGTCGCCCTCCCGCCACCGCTGAAATTAGGCTGGCAAACCCGGCAACCGCCCATTTTGCCAACTAGAATTTATCTATAGCCGTTTCGGTGCCGCAGGCGCCGCAATCCGTACACAAGGAGATGCGCATGACAACGCAACAACCCATCATCAAACTCCACGATGGTAATCTGATGCCGCAGTTGGGTCTCGGCGTTTGGCAGGCGAGTATTGAAGAGACCACCCGCGCGGTGAGCAAAGCGCTGGAGATCGGTTACCGCTCCATCGACACCGCCGCGATCTACAAGAACGAGGAAGGCGTCGGCGCCGCACTGCAGTCCAGCTCGCTGCCGCGCAGCGAGCTGTTCATCACCACCAAGCTGTGGAACGACGATCAGGGCGATCCACTGGCGGCGCTGGAAACCAGTTTGGAAAAACTCAGGCTGGACTATGTGGATCTGTACCTGATCCACTGGCCGCGCCCGCAGCAAGATCAATACGTCTCCGCCTGGCGCGAACTGATCAAGCTGCGCGATCAAGGCCTGGTCAAAAGCATCGGCGTATGCAACTTCCATACGCCGCACCTGCAGCGCCTGCTGGATGAAACCAACGTGGCGCCGGTCGTCAACCAGATAGAGCTACACCCGCTGCTGCAACAGCGCCAGCTGCGCGCCTGGAACGCCACGCACCATATCGCCACCGAATCCTGGAGCCCGCTGGCGCAGGGTGGTGAAGGGGTGTTCGACCAGCCGCTGATCAAGGCGCTGGCCGAGAAATACGAGAAAACCCCGGCGCAGATCGTGGTGCGCTGGCACCTGGACAGCGGCCTTATCGTGATCCCGAAATCGGTCACGCCGTCGCGCATCCGCGAAAACTTCGAGGTGTTTGATTTCAAACTCGATAAGGACGAACTGGGCGAGATCGCCAAGCTGGACGTCGGCAACCGCCTCGGGCCGGATCCGGATACCCTGTAAACCCTCCCCAAGCCCTCTCCCGTCGGAGGGGGCTTTTCCTTCCCGCGCATTGCTCCCTTGCGCCGCCTGACGTTATGATGACGACGCCGGAGGCCTCGCCCGCCGGTTAACGCCGTTAAAAAACAGACAAGCACGGAGCACCATGAAATTCTCTTTCTCACACGGGTTACGGCTGGGCATGCTTTGCGTCATGCTGGTGCTGGCGGGTTGCGCCGGCAAGAAACAGCGCGTCAGCTACGATCGCCACGCTTTCGATAGCGCCATTAAAGACGCCGCCAGCGAATACGGCGTGGACGCCAAGCTGATCACCGCCATGATCCAGGTGGAGTCCGGCTTCAACCCCGCGGCGGTGAGCAAATCCAACGCTATCGGCCTGATGCAGCTGAAAGCCGATACCGCCGGCTGCGATGCCTACCGCTACAAAGGCAAACGCGGCTGCCCGGACGATGACGACCTGCGGGATCCCGACACCAATATCGATCTCGGCGCCGCCTACCTGGCCACCTTGCAAAAACAGCAGCTTAAAGGGATCACGAACCCTGTTACGCTGCGCTACGCCACCATCATCGCCTACGTCAACGGCACCGGCGCGCTGCTGCGCACCTTCTCCAGCAACCGTCAGCAGGCCATCGCGATGATCAACAACCTGTCGCCGGAAGCCTTTAACTGGCACGTGCGCAAATACCACCCCGCTCCGCAGGCGCCGCGCCATTTGATGAAAGTGGAAGCCGCCTACGATAGTTTGTGATGAGCAAAAGTAAAAAGGAGAACCCCAGGGTTCTCCTTTTTGTTTGCGCACGCGGCGTGGCCGTTACGGCTTGGCTTTGCGAATCGGTTTGCGCGGCGGCCGGTTGGACGGCGTGCGCTGCCGATTGATATCGGTATGCTTGGTCAGCGCCGGCCGGGTATGGCGCTGCAGGCGTTTCGCTTCGCGCTGCTCGTCGATGCTCGGCGCCGGCACCAGACACTCGCGGCGGCTGCCGATCAGGTGTTTCAGCCCCATCTCTTCCAGCGCGGTGCGGATCAGCGCCCAGTTGGCCGGGTCGTGGTAACGCAGCAGCGCCTTATGCAGGCGACGCTGGCGATCGCCGCGCGGCACCACCACGTCTTCGCTCTTGTACTCCACCTTGCTCAGCGGGTTTTTACCGCTGTAATACATGGTGGTGGAGTTGGCCATCGGCGAAGGATAGAAGTTTTGCACCTGATCGAGGCGGAAACGGTTCTTCTTCAGCCACAGCGCCAGGTTCACCATGTCTTCATCGCGGGTGCCCGGGTGCGACGAGATGAAGTACGGGATCAGATACTGTTCTTTGCCCGCCTGCTTCGAATAGTGATCAAACAGCTGCTTGAAGCGATCGTAGCTGCCCATGCCCGGCTTCATCATCTTCGACAGCGGCCCTTCTTCGGTGTGCTCCGGCGCGATCTTCAGGTAGCCGCCGACGTGGTGGGTCGCCAGCTCCTTGATATAACGCGGATCTTCCACCGCCAGATCGTAACGAACCCCGGAAGCGATCAGGATCTTCTTGATGCCCTCCAGCGAACGCGCACGGCGATACAGTTTGATGGTCGGCTCGTGGTTGGTGTCCATGTAGGTGCAAATCTCCGGATACACGCACGAGGCGCGGCGGCAGGTCTGCTCGGCGCGCGGGTTGGTGCAGCGCAGCATATACATGTTGGCGGTCGGGCCGCCGAGATCGGAGATCACGCCGGTAAAGCCCGGCACCTTGTCGCGGATCTCTTCGATTTCGCGAACGATCGAATCTTCCGAACGGCTCTGGATGATGCGCCCTTCGTGCTCGGTGATCGAACAGAACGAGCAGCCGCCGTAGCAACCGCGCATGATGTTCACCGAGAAACGGATCATGTCATAGGCCGGAATGCGATCCTGGCCGTAGGACGGATGCGGTACGCGCTGATAAGGCAGCGCGAAGACGCTGTCCATCTCCGGCGTGGTCAGCGGGATCGCCGGCGGGTTGATCCACACGTAGCGATCGCCGTGTTTCTGCATCAGCGCACGGGCGCAACCCGGGTTGGTTTCATGGTGCAAAATGCGCGAGGTGTGCGCATACAGCACCTTGTCGCCCTTCACTTTCTCGAAGGACGGCAGCAGCACGTAGGTCTTCTCCCACGGCTTCGGCTTGGCGGCGCGCACGGTGACAGGCTTGGCCTCCGGCTCTTTTGGCTTGGCGCCGTCGGCGCACGGCAGATCGTCGCCGTACGGGTTCGGGATAGCTTCAATACGGCCTGGCTTGTCGAGGCGGGTGGAATCCACACCGCTCCAGCCCGGCAGCGCTTCTTTGCGCATCACTGCGGTATTGCGAATATCGTGGATATCACCGATCTTCTCGCCGGCGGCCAGGCGATGCGCCACTTCCACCAGCGGACGTTCGCCGTTGCCGTAGATCAGCATGTCGGCTTTGGAATCCACCAGCACCGAGCGGCGCACGGTATCCGACCAGTAATCGTAGTGGGCGATGCGGCGCAGGCTGGCTTCGATGCCGCCCAGCACGATCGGCACGTCTTTATAGGCTTCTTTGCAGCGCTGGCTGTAGACCAGGGTGGCGCGATCCGGGCGTTTGCCGCCGACGTTGCCGGCGGTGTAAGCATCGTCGTGACGCAGTTTGCGATCGGCGGTATAGCGGTTGATCATCGAGTCCATGTTGCCGGCGGTGATGCCGAAGAACAGGTTCGGTTTCCCCAACCGCATGAAGTCTTCTTTGTTGCTCCAGTCCGGCTGCGCGATGATGCCGACGCGGAAGCCCTGCGCTTCCAGCATGCGGCCGATGATCGCCATGCCGAAGCTCGGGTGATCGACATAGGCGTCGCCGCTGATGATGATCACGTCGCAGCTGTCCCAGCCCAGTTGATCCATCTCTGCCCGCGACATCGGTAAAAACGGCGCGGTGCCAAAACATTCCGCCCAATAAGGCTTATAGGAAAACAGTTCACGATCGGGTTGGATCAGGCTGGTGGTGCTCATTCTGCTGCTCTTTTTACAGGTTAATTAATCGCCGGGCGGCGATTATACGCACTAGCAGCAAAAAGAGCATGGTTATTTCGCTAACCGTTCACTTCGAATTCATAAACGTCGCTGCGACACAAGATATCGCTGAACTCCAGCGCCTCGCCCTGGGCATTGCGGCTGGTCTGGGTGATGTGCAACAACGGCGCGCCGCACGGCACGTTGAGCAGCTCGGCGACCTCGTCGCTGCAGGACACCGCCTTCAGCAGAAAGTGTTTATCTTCAGGCACGATGCCGCGCGATTGCCATAACGCATACAGCGAATGTTCCAGCTGCCCCGGTTCGGGCAGGAAGCGCGGCGGAATATAGGTGGTTTCCAGCGAGACCGGGCTGCCGTTCAGCAAGCGCAAACGCCGCAGTTTGATCACCTCATCCCCCTCCGCCAGCCCCAGCGCCGCCGCGGCCTTGGCTGGCGCGCCGACCCGGGTGCGCAGCAACCATCGGTTACTGACGCTGCTGCCGTGGCGCAGCGCCTGAGCGGTGAAACCGCTGTCCTTATCGAGGGAATAGCCGATGCGCATCGCCACGCGGGTGCCAACGCCCTGCTGCCGCGAAATCAGCCCCTTCTCCTCCAGCAGCTTCATCGCCTTGCTGACGGTGACACGCGACAGCCCCAGGCCTTCCGCCATCTGCCGTTCCGGCGGCAAAAACGCCTCCGCCGCCAACACCTGCTGCCTGATTGCGGTTTCTATCGCCGTCGCCAGCTGAATATAACGCGGCGCTACCGCCCCCTGCGCCAGATGGCCACGCAGCCAGGCCATAAAATCCGTCATTCGCCCGCCCTCTTACCTATGCCATTTGTCTGGATTTCGTTTTTATCCTATCGCCGATCCGGCGATAAGCCCCTCACCTTAACTAAAATATCGCTAATGTTTTCAGAGTGGCATCACAATTTTTGCCTAATGGACTTTCATTGGATCTAGATCGCGCGTAATCTGTGCTTATTGATGTTGATACATCAATCGCACCAACACCAGGGACCCACTTTAAAAACAATAAAAAACCCGCTGCCAGCCCTAAAGGATACCCTTGATGGCCGGTAGCGGGGATATACTGTCAGCACAAACGGCCGAGAATAAGCAACGTAGCTAATGGATAGCTTGCTCACTGCTCATAGCCACATCACAGGATCCCCTTGCGGTGGGCGCAACGGATCGATGTCGGCAAATAGAAACGTTCCCGCTTCGCCAAACCCCGCTGCAGACCCACTCTTTGACTACACTCATTGGCGCCGTGCGGCCGACGTGCCTCACCCGATAAGGCGGATACCGCCCTCATTTTGACAGACCCGGCGGTCTCAGCCGCTACACACTGCGCGGAATCGGCGTATTCACCGACAACGGAATAGCCGGCGTCAACCGCGCCAACGGAATCGATTTTCAGTCAACTGCGGCGGCCCTCGCGGCCCTGCGCTACAGGGATCATTTGCTATGACCGATATCAATCGCAATGAAGCATGGAAGGTAGAAAGCACCGGTATCGATCGGGTGCCGGACGCGGAACAGACCGGCAAGCCCATCGAGCTGTTTTGGATCTGGTCGGCGGCCAATATCGGCATTCTCGGCGTGGTGTACGGCGCCATTATCGTCGGCTTCGGCTTATCCTTCCTGCAATCGGTACTCGCCGCGCTGCTCGGCGTCGCCAGCTTCGTGCTGGTCGGCCTCACCAGCTTCGCCGGCAAGCGCGGGCGCACCTCTACGCTGACGCTCTCACGGGTGATTTTCGGCCTGAAGGGCAACGTGGCGCCCACCCTGTTCAGTTGGATCAACCTGATGGGCTGGGAAGCGGTCAATGTGATCACCGGCACCCTGACGCTGGCGGCGCTGTTCGAGGCCTTCGGGTTGGGTAGCAGCCACCTGCTGACCGCGCTCAGCCTGCTGCTGTTCGGCGGGCTCACTGTCGTCGTCAGCCTGCTGGGGCAAAATACCGTGGTCTGGATGCAAAGCTGGTTCAGCCGCATCTTCGGCACCATGACGCTGATCGTGGTGCTCTATATCCTGTTCAACACCGAGTGGAGCCAGGTGCTGGCGCTGCCTTCCGGCAGCTGGTTGACCGGCTTCCTGCCGGCGGTATCGGTGATCGCCGCCGGCACCGGCATCAGCTGGGCGATTGCCGGCGCCGATTACAGCCGCTATCAAAGCCCGAGCTCATCGAGCAAAAGCATTTTCGCCGCGGTAATGGGCGGCGCCTGTTTGCCGCTGATGCTGCTGATGCTGGCCGGCATCCTGCTTTCCGTGCAGCTGCCCGATCTGGCCAGCGCCGCCAACCCCATCGCGCTGATAGGCTCCGTGCTGCCCGCCTGGATGGCGATCCCTTATCTGCTGGCCGCCACCGCTGGCATCGTCACCATCGCGGTGCTCAGCCTGTATTCCGCCAGCCTTAACCTGCTGACCATCGGCGTGCAGGTCAAACAGTGGCTGGCGGTGTCGATCGACGCTGTCGTAGTGCTGGGCATCGCCCTGTATGTGCTGTTCATCTCCGGCGATTTCATGGGGCCGTTCATCTCCTTCCTGGTGTTCTGCGGCGTCTTCCTGGCGGCCTGGGAGGCGATTTTCCTGCTCGATTACCTGTGCCTGCGCCGCCGCCACGGGTATGATGGCAACGCTTTGTACGGCCTGCATGGCCAGAACCGCGGCGTGCGCAAAGCCCCGCTGTTCTGCTGGTTCCTCGGCGCCCTGTGCGGCCTGCTGGTCACCAAAACCGGTTTTATCGACGGCCCGCTGGCCAAAGGCTTGTTCGCCGATTCCAGCCTGGGGCTGTTTGTGTCGTTCGCGGTGAGTCTGATCGCTTACGGTCTGTACCTGACCCAACGCAGAGAACATCAATGAGTGAGTGGGAAACTGTAACACCTGTCCTGGTTATTGGGGGCGCGGTCGGCGATCTGGTGATGACGCTGCCGCGCCTGCCGACCAGCGGCGAAGATATCGAAGCCCAGCCGCAGGCGCGGCAAATCGGCGGCTGCGCGTTCAACGTGGCGCGCGCGCTGGTGCGCCTGGAAACGCCGGTGATTAACGGCATGCCGGTTGGCAACGGCGAATGGGGCGCGGCTGCCGAAGCCGCCATGGGCGAGCTGGGGCTGGAGGTGCTGTTGCGCCACGGCCAGATGGACAACGGCTGGTGCCTGGCGCTGGTGGAGCCGGACGGCGAACGCACCTTCATCACGGTTTCCGGTTGCGAAAGCCAATGGAATAAAGCGCAGCTGGCGACGCTGCCGCTGACGGAGCACACCCTGATCTACGCCAGCGGCTACGAGCTGGCGGGCGAAAGCGGCGAAGCGCTGCGCGAGTGGCTGACGCGCATGCCGTTTGACCAACCGCGCCTGATCGATCCCGGCCCGCGCATCGCTCAGCTCAGCGAAGATTTCTTCGCCATGCTCAGCGACAGCCACACCCTATTGACGCTCAACCGCGACGAAGTGGCCGCGCTGTGCGGCGCCGGCGACGCCGTGGAGGCCGCGCAGCGCTATGCCGCCGCCCACAACCTGACGCTGGTCTGCCGCCTGGATCGCGACGGCGCGTGGATCTGCGACGGCCGCACGCCGCCGCTGCACGTTCCCGCCTATCCGGTAGAGGTGGTCGACACCATCGGCGCGGGCGATGCCCACTGCGCCGGTTTACTGGCGGGCCTGTCTGCCGGCTGGCCGCTGCCGCAGGCGGTCGATCTGGCCAACCGGGTCGCCGCTTGCGTGGTGGCCAGCCTCGGGGCCGCCAATCCGCCGGACTGGCAGCAGTTGCAACAGCGCTTCCCGCAGGCCTGACGTTTCAGGGCGCAGCCAGCTGCGCCCTCAGCCTTACTGCGCCGCCACCGCGCTCTCCTGCGGCGAGTGGCGGTAGTTGAAGCTCAACGCGAACACGATCCCCAGCACCAGCGTATACAGCGCAAATACCAGCCAGATGCTCTGCCAGTCTTTCACGCCGTCATGGCTGAAGAAGTCCACCACCTCGCCGCTGGCAAGCGCCCCGAGATAGGCGCCCAACCCGTTCACCATGGTCATGAACAGCCCCTGCGCGCTGGCGCGGATGCGGTGATCGGCCTCTTTCTCGACGAAGATCGCGCCGGAGATATTAAAGAAGTCGAACGCACAGCCGTAGACGATCATCGACAGCAGCAGCAGAACGAAACCAAAGCCGACCGGCGTGCCGTACGCCAGGAACAGGAAACGCAGCGTCCAGGCCGCCATGCTGATCAGCATCACCTGCTTGATGCCGTAACGGCGCAGGAAGAAGGGAATGGTGAGGATAAAGAACACTTCAGAGATCTGCGACAGCGACAGCAGCACCGCCGGATACCGGACGCTGAGGCTGTCCTGATACAGCGGATTGAGCGACAGATCGTGCAGGAACGGGTTGCCGAAGGTATTGGTTATCTGCAGCGCCGCTCCAAGCAACATGGCGAACAGGAAAAACAGCGCCATGCGCCGCTGGCGGAACAGCACCAGCGCATCCAGCCCCAGCACGCTCACCCAGCTCTTTGACTCGGCCGCGCGGTTGGTCGGGCAGCGCGGCAGCGTCAGCGAATAGGCGGACAGCAGCAGCGACGCCGCAGAAGCCAGGTACAGCTGCAGATTGCTGAGCTCAATTTGGCTAAAGCCGACCAGCCACATCGCCAGAATGAACCCCACCGTGCCGTACACCCGCACCGGCGGAAAGTCCTTCACCGTGTCAAAGCCGTGCTTCTCGAGGCAAAAATAGGAAATGGCGTTGGAGAGCGCGATGGTCGGCATATAGACCATGGCGTTGAACAGCATCACCCAGAACATCAGCATCGGTTGCTCGACCTGCGCCGCGCAGTACAGCGCCAGCGCCCCGAGCAGGTGGCAAAGCGCATACAGAGAGTTGGCCTTCATCCACCGATCGGCAATGATGCCCGCCAGCCCCGGCATGATCAGCGCAGCGATGCCTTTGGCGCTGTAAACCATCCCCACCTGCATGCCGCTGAAATGCAGCGTGTTAATCATGTAGGAGCCCAGCGTGACCAGCCAGGCACCCCAGATAAAGAACTGCAGGAAAATCATGACTTTCAATCGTGTTTTTATCGCCATCGCCATCACCTTGTTATTATGCTTTCAACGATGATTGATGCGGCAGGCCCCCTGCAGCCCGCCGCCGGTTTGCTTGCGCTATTACAGCGTTTTGAACAGCTCGCGGATCAGGCGCATGAAATCGTCCGCCGCCAGCGCCGCGCAGCTGAGCGTTTGTTCATGGGAGAGCGGCGTATCCGACAGCCCTTCGGCGTAGTTGGTCATCGCGGATACCACCAGCACCTTGAGGCCGCAGTGGCGCGCCGTCAGGACTTCCGGCACGATCGACATCCCCACCACGTCGCAGCCCAGGGTCTGCATCATGCGGATCTCCGCCGGCGTTTCGAAATTCGGCCCGGTGTAGGCGGCGAATACCCCTTCCGCCAGCGGGATGCCCGCGCTTTCGGCCACCGCCGCCAGCTGGGCGCGCAGATCGCGATCGTAGGCGTTTGCCAGGCTGAAGAAGCGCGGCCCGAAGCGCTCGTCGTTGGCGCCGACCAGCGGCGATTCCGGCATGAAGTTGATGTGATCGGTAATGGCCACCAGGCTGCCCGGCGCCACCGAGCGGCGCAGCGAACCAGCGGCGTTGGTCGCCAGCAGGAATTCGCAGTCCAGCAGTTTGAAGGTGCGCACCGCGGTGGTCATCACCTGCATGCCGCGCCCTTCATAGAAATGACCGCGCCCTTTCATGCACAATACCGGTACGCCCTCCAGCTTGCCGGCGACCAGCTGCCCGGCATGGCCGGCGACGCCGCTCACCGGAAAGCCCGGCAGCTCCGCGTAGTCGATGGTGACGGTTTCGGTCATCACCTCCGCCAGGGCGCCAAGCCCGGAGCCGAGAATCAAGGCCGCTTTCGGCTGGAAATCCGGCAGGCGTGCGCGGACGACATCGGCGCAGGTAAAAGCATCTTCTTGATTAAACATCGTATTCTCTCTTTCAGCGGGGGATAATAATCCCCATAGTAGAGAGCGAGGCTCAGCCGAGACCAATACATTCTTGGCGGCCGATTTATTCCATTTACCTATAAGTTGAGCTGCGTCACAAGGAGACGATATCCCGGATGAATCAGCCCCATGCCCTGCCCGATCCCGGCCGGATTAACTTCCGCCTGCTGCACTATTTCCGCGTGGTGGCGGAAGAGATGAACTTCACCCAGGCGGCTCGGCGGCTGAATATGTCACAGCCGCCGCTCAGCAAGCACATCAAGGAGTTGGAGAGCCAGCTCGGCGTGGTGCTGTTCAAACGCACCACCCGCTCCATGACGCTGACGCCGGCCGGCCGCACGCTGCTGCGCAACGTCGAGCGGCTGCTGGATCAGGCCGACAGCGCGCTGCATCAGGTGCAACAGATGGGGCGCGGCGAAGGCGGCCACATGGTGGTCGGCATGGTCGGCACCTCGGCCTGGGGCGGCCTGATCGCGGCGCTGCGGCGGTTCAGCGAGCAAAGCGCCGGCGTCACCTGGTCGTTGAACGAGCTGACGCCCAGCCAGCAAATCGCCGCGCTGCAAAAGCGGCATATCGATATCGGGGTCTGGCGAGAGGCGCAGCAGCAGACGCTGCCGGGGTTGACCTGCCAACGGTTGGCAAGCGAAAGCATCGCCGTGGTGCTGCCGCTCGATCATCCGCTGGCGCAGCAGGAAAACATCCCGCTGGCGGCGCTGCAGAACGATAGCTTCATCGTGCTGCCGCCGCATGAGGCCAGCCTGGGGCTGTATCTGCACAATCTGTGTCTGCAGCAAGGATTCTTGCCGGACGTCGCTTATCAGGTCAACGAGCCGCAAACCCTGCTGGCGCTGGTGGCGGAAGGCTGCGGCATTACGCTGCTGCCGGACAGCTACGGCCGCATTCCGTGGCCCGGCGTCCGCTTTTGCTCGCTGCAACAGGCGCCGCCGGCAGATCTGTATGCGGTTTACCGCGCCGACAGCATCACACCGGTGGTGCAGGCCTTTTTGGAGATGCTGCGGGCGCCGTAAGCGGCCCGCAGCGCAGATTACATCGTCGGCTGCACCATCAGCTGGCCGGCGGTGCCGCGATCGGCCATTTCCAGCGTCTGGCTGTAATACAGGAACGGGAAGTGTTCGGAGGTAGGTTGGTTGAAATACACCAGCAGCTCGACGTCGCCATCGACCCAGACGGTGTCCTTCCAGCCACGATCTTCCGCCATCGGCTGCGCGCCGTTGACGCGTTTGATCAGGAACTGCACGCCCTGAATATGGAACGACTGCGGCGTATCCGCATGAATGTTCCAGCGTTCCCAGGTGCCTTGCTGCGCCTGCACGTCGATGCGGTTCATGTCCCAAATCGCGCCGTTGATGCCAACGCCGCCGTCGCCCAGGCGGAAATCGCGGGTGCGGCTGGCGCTGCCGTCCAACAGCTGATCCGCCAGCAGGCGCATCGGCAGGTTGTCGGTCACCAGCGGCAGCAGGCCGGTCGGGCGCAGCGTCAGCACCTGGGTGGACACCAGAATGCTCGACGGCTCGAACAGGCCACGCAGGCGATCCATGATGCCCGCAGCTTCACCGGCGGTGATGGTCACCTCGTCGCCCTTCGACATGTCGATCAGCACTTCCCGGCGTTCGCCCGGCGCCAGCGACAGCTGCTGCACCGCGACCGGCGCGGGCAGGAAGCCCTGATCGCTGGCGATCACGTTGAATGGGCGCCCGTCGCTGAGCTGCAGGGTATAGCGGCGCGCGTTGGAGGCGTTAAGCAGGCGCAAACGCACCCAGCCGCGCGACACTTCGACATACGGGTTTTGCACGCCGTTGACCAACAGCGTATCGCCGACGAAGCCGCCCTGCGACGGCGCATCGTATTGCGGCGTGCCGAAGTTATCGAAGCGCTTGTCCTGAATGATCAGCGGGAAATCGTCGACGCCGTAGTGGTTGGGCAGCGGCAGCGCTTTGCTGACGGCATCTTCCACCAGCCACAGCCCGGCCAGCCCGTTGTAAACGTGCGGCGCCATGCGGTTCGGCGTGTTGGCGTGGTACCAGCAGGTGGCTGCCGCCTGACGAATAGGCAGCACCGGCGACCAGTCGACGTTCGGCGACATCATGCGCGGCGCGCCGCCCATCAGCGTGCCCGGCACCTGCAGCCCGCTGACGGTCATCGCCACCGGCTCCTGCAGGCGGTTGCTGTAGATCAGCTTGACGTCGTCGCCGCTGTAAACCCGCACCGTCGGCCCCAAATACATGCCGTTGACGCCCCACACCGCCGCTTTGCGGTTATCCATAAACGCCCAGTGGGCACGCTGCAGGGTCAGGAACAGCGGCTGACCGCGGCGAGACTCCAGCAGCGGCGGAATGGGTAATGGGGTCTGCGTTCCGCTCGCCTCTGCCCTCAGCGGCACGGCGCTCGCGCACAGCGCCAGGCCCGATGCCTGTAAAAACTGACGTCGACTGAGTGACATATTTTCTCCATGAAAAGCAATAACTAAACCGTGTGCAAAACCCAAACGCCCGCCAATCAAGATTAGCAGGCGCTCAGGCGTTAACGGCGCTGAACGCCAATTAAAAACGTATTCTTTGAAGCCGGTAGACTCTTATTTTTTGGCGGCGTTGCGCTGGGCGACTTCGGCGTCCAATTCGGCGATCTTCGCCTCCATCAGCTCGCGGCAATGGGCCGCCAGCTCGCGCACGTTTTCTTTGCCGTATTTGCTGGTATCCACCGGCGCCAACATCTCGACGATCACATGACCGTTATTCCAGCGATTAAGATTTATATTACCGCTGGTGGTCGATACGCAGATCGGCACAATCGGCACGCCGGCGGCGATGGCCGCGTGGAACGCGCCGGTTTTAAACGGCATCAGCCCGCGACCGCGGCTGCGGGTCCCTTCCGGGAACATCCAGATCGAAATGTCTTTCTTTTTGAACTGCTCCGCCACCTGGGCGATGGTGCCATGCGCCTTGGCGCGATTATCACGATCTATCAGCAGATTACCGGTCAGCCAATACAGCGGGCCGAAAAACGGGATCCACACCAGACTTTTTTTACCGACGGTCACGGTGCGCGGCTGCACGATATTCGAGGCCGTCACCATGTCGTAGTTATTTTGGTGGTTAGCGATATAGATGCAGTTGCCGTTGTTGGCCGCATCGGCCGGCACGCGGGTTTCAACCTTGATGCCGAACAGCGTCGACAGGCGGCCGAAAAGGTGGCCGAAGGTCGCCACATGGCGGGGATTGCGCGGGCTGAACAAGCAATAAACAGAACCGAAAATACACACCAGAATACAGAAAAGAGTGGCGAGAACGGCACGCAAAATCAATAACATAACAACCTCATTAGCACACTGCCAACGCAGTTTACTTCGCTGCGCAGATTCCTTTACTCATTATTTGCCGGCCAGGCGATAAGCACGCCGATGTCGCCTGCCTTTCTCGCTATTTTCCCGCCAGCCGGCAATACGCACAATAATTTTATGCGCAGAAATGTTAACTATTTGGAAAATAAACGCCAGCAAAAATAAATAAGGCGGCCACAGCATGCTGCGACCGCCCGTTAACGCTAGCGCCAACGCTTACTCTTCGCTGTCGCCGCCCGACGCCCGCACCGGCGCATCCACTTCAACGCGATCGATACGCTGCAGTCCGCGCGGCAGCTGGGTGCCCTTGCGACCGCGCTCTGCACGGAACTTCTGCAGATCTTCCGGCCGCAGCGTCAGCTTGCGTTTGCCGACGTGCAGCGTGACGGACGCCTGCGGCGGCAGCACGAACAGCCAGGCCAGCTTGTCTTCACCGGCCGCCGCCTGGGCTGCCGGAATGGAGACGATCTTGTTGCCTTTGCCCTTCGACAGCTGCGGCAGATCGGCAACCGGGAACATCAGCATGCGCCCGGCGGCGGTGATCGACAGCAGCATGTCGTCTGCGCCGTGGATCTCCATCGGCGGCAGCGCCCTGGCGTTGTCCGGCAGCGTGATCATCACCTTGCCGGCGCGGTTGCGCGCCACCAGATCGTTGAAGGTGCAAACGAAGCCGTAACCGGCATCGGACGCCATCAGCAGCTTCTGGTCGTCGGCCGCCATCAGCACCTGCTCAATGGTGGCGCCCGGCGGCGGCGTCAGCTTGCCGGTCAGCGGCTCGCCCTGCCCGCGCGCCGAAGGCAGCGTCATCGGATCGAGCGCGTAGCTGCGCCCGGTGGAGTCGATGAACACCACCGGCTGGTTGCTCTTGCCGCGCGCCGCGCCGCGGAAGCTGTCGCCGGCCTTGTAGCTCAGGCCGGCCGGATCGATGTCGTGGCCCTTGGCGCTGCGCACCCAGCCCATTTCAGACAGCACGATGGTCACCGGCTCGGACGGCACGAAGTCGTGCTCGCTCATCGCCTTGGCTTCCGCACGCTCGGTCAGCGGCGAACGGCGATCGTCGCCGTAGGTCTGCGCGTCGGCCTGGATCTCTTTCTTAATCAGCGTGTTCAGCTTGCGCTCGGACGCCAGTAGCGCCTGCAGCTGATCGCGCTCTTTCGCCAGCTCATCCTGCTCGCCGCGGATCTTGACCTCTTCCAGCTTGGCCAGGTGACGCAGTTTCAGCTCGAGGATCGCTTCCGCCTGGGTGTCGGAGATGCCGAAACGCTGCATCAGCACCGGCTTCGGTTCATCCTCGCTGCGGATGATGTGGATCACCTCGTCGATGTTGAGGAACGCCACCAGCAAACCTTCGAGGATATGCAGGCGTTTCAGCACTTTCTCGAGGCGGTAGTTCAGGCGGCGGCGCACCGTGTCGCGACGGTAGGCCAGCCATTCGGTGAGGATCTCCACCAGCCCTTTGACCTGCGGGCGGTTATCCAGACCGATCATGTTCATGTTGATGCGGTAGCTGCGCTCCAGATCGGTGGTGGCGAACAGGTGGTTCATCACCTGTTCCAGATCGATACGGTTGGAGCGCGGCACGATCACCAGACGCGTCGGGTTTTCGTGGTCGGATTCATCGCGCAGATCTTCGACCATCGGCAGCTTCTTGGCGCGCATCTGGCTGGCGATCTGCTCCAGCACCTTGGCTCCGGACACCTGATGCGGCAAGGCGGTGATCACCGCGCTGCCGTCTTCTTTCTTCCACACGGCGCGCATGCGCACCGAGCCGCGGCCGCTCTGGTAAATTTTGCGGATTTCATCGCGCGGGGTGATGATCTCGGCTTCAGTCGGGAAGTCCGGCCCCTGCACGAATTCGAGCAGGTCATCGAGCGAGGCGCCCGGCTTGTCGAGCAGCGCCACCGCCGCCGCCGCGACTTCGCGCACGTTGTGCGGCGGAATGTCGGTCGCCATGCCGACGGCGATGCCGGTGGTGCCGTTCAGCAGGATATTCGGCAGGCGCGCCGGCAACATCTTCGGCTCTTGCAACGTGCCGTCAAAGTTCGGGATCCAGTCGACGGTGCCCTGCCCCAGCTCGGCCAGCAGCACTTCGGCGTATTTGGAAAGGCGCGATTCGGTATAACGCATCGCCGCAAACGACTTGGGATCGTCCGGCGCCCCCCAGTTCCCCTGGCCGTCCACCAGCGGATAGCGGTACGAGAACGGCTGCGCCATCAGCACCATGGCTTCATAACACGCGCTGTCGCCGTGCGGGTGGTATTTACCCAGCACGTCGCCCACGGTACGGGCGGATTTCTTGAATTTGGCGCTGTTGTTCAGCCCCAGCTCAGACATGGCGTAGATGATGCGGCGTTGTACCGGCTTCAAACCGTCGCCAATGTACGGCAACGCCCGATCCATGATGACGTACATGGAATAGTTCAGATAGGCGTTTTCAGTGAATGTGTGCAGCGGTAAACGCTCTACACCGTCATGAGTCAGATCACTCATTACTCAATTATCCTCAGACCGTGGCTTGGCAATCCCTGGACGACAATAAGGCATCGCTTGTCGATTCTGCCCGCGATAGTAACCCATCTGCGGGGTGGCTGTCACAGTTGGCGCAAGGATCGCCGGCCGAAGGCGCTGTCGCCGGAGCGTTTAGGCAAAATTCCACCGTGATTGTTGATTAAGAATCAACACTGTTGTGCCTGCCGTCACGTTTTTACTTGCCTGGCCAACGATTACACTCTCGTTCAGCAAGCTGTTTTTGCGCACCGCAGCGGAAAACGGCATCTATCTTAACTCTGACGGGAGCCGCAAAAGATGAGCAATATCCTGATTATCAACGCTAAAAAGCAATTCGGCCATTCCAACGGCGAACTCAACCAAACCCTGAGCGACGTGGCGGAAAGCTTCCTGCGCGATCTGCAGCACGATGTGCAGGTCACGGTGGTCGACGACGGCTATGACATTGAGGCCGAGGTGCAGAAATACCTGTGGGCCGATGCGGTCATCTATCAGATGCCGGGTTGGTGGATGGGCGAGCCGTGGATCCTGAAAAAATACATCGACGAAGTGTTCACCGCCGGCCACGGCAGCCTGTACGCCAGCGATGGCCGCACCCGCTCCGACGCCGGCAAGAAGTACGGTTCCGGCGGCCTGATTCAGGGTAAAAAATACCTGCTGAGCCTGACCTGGAACGCCCCGCTCGAGGCTTTCACCGATCCGAACCAGTTCTTCCACGGCGTCGGCGTCGACGGCGTTTACCTGCACTTCCACAAGGCCAACCAGTTCCTGGGGATGGAAGCCTTACCGACCTTTATCTGCAATGACGTGATAAAACAACCGGATATCGAAACGGACATCGCACGTTATCGCGAGCATCTGGCGGAAATTTTTGCTTAACTGGCAGCGAAGGGCTTAACCAACGAGGTAATGATGATCACCGTAATCGCAGAAATCAAAGTCAAACCCGGCCACCGCGCCACCGTGTTACAAGCCATTGAAAAACTGGTGCCGCTGGTGCTGGCGGAAGAAGGCTGCGGCGAATACACGCCGATGGTAGACAGCCACACCCAGGCCCCCTGGCAGAAACTGTCGCCGGACTCGGTGTTTATGCTGGAAAAATGGCAAAGCCAGGCGCATCTGGAAAAACACCTGCAGATCGACCATATGCTCAAGCACCGCGAGACCATCAAGGACTACGTGCTGGGTACCGAGATCTACGTGCTGGAAAACGCGCTGTAATCCCCTCAGAGGCCCTCTGCGGCCTCTGGCGGTTCTCCCTCAAGGCGGGCGCTGACGTAGTCGAGAAAACAGGTGAGGCGCGCCGCCAGCTGGGCGTCGTGGTAATACACCGCGTGGATCGGTTGACGCACGTCCAGCGTTTCCCGCACCAGCAGCGGCACCAGCCTGCCCGCTTCCCGATCGCGTCGCGTCATAAAGTCCGCCAGCTGGACAATGCCCGCCCCGCGCAGCGCCAATTCACGCAGCGTCTCCCCGCTGGAGGCCGAGATCGTCGGTTCGATGGCGAAATGCCGCGCCTGCCGGTGGCGTAGCGGCCACTGGTTCAGCGACTCCGGATAAGTGAATCCCAACAGGCAATGGCGGTGCAGATCCTCCACGCCGCGTGGTTCGCCATGCCGTTGCAGGTAATCCGGGCTGGCGAGAATGCGCAACCGGCTGTTGCCCAGCAGGCGCGCGTGCAGCGTAGAGTCGCGCAGCGCGCCGATGCGGATCGCGATGTCGGCGCGTTTCTCCAGCAGGTCGATATTGCGATCGTCGGTGTCCAGCTCCAGCTCAATCTGCGGATAACGGCGGCGGAACTCCGCCACCATCGGCACCAGCACGTGCGCCATGAAAGGGGCGGCGGCGTTGACCCGCAGCCGACCGGCGGGCAGCCGGCGCCGCAGCGCCATGAGTTCTTCGGCCTGATCCACCGAACGGAGGATTTCGCGCGCAGGCGCCAGGAAGCTCAGCCCTTCTTCGGTCAGGCTCAGGCGACGCGTGGTGCGGCGCAAGAGCGTAGCGTCGAGCTTCGTTTCCAGACGGCTGAGTGCGCGGCTGACGCCGGAGGTGGTTTGGCCGAGCCGATCGGCGGCGGCGGTGACCGAACCGCTGTCGACCACCGCCGTGAACGCCAGCAGCTCTTCAAGGGTGATCTTCACGCGGTTCGCCCCAGGTTGACGGGCGCCGCATGCAACGCCCTGCGGGAAAGCAGGCCCAGCGTTTCACCGGGCCAGGGTCAGGCTCAGACCGCCAGTTCGGCCATGTCGCCCTTGTCTTGCAGCCAGTTGCGGCGATCTTCCGAACGCTTCTTGGCCAACAGCATGTCCATCACCGCCAGCGTCTGATCGACGTCATCCTCTGCCACCGTCAGTTGCACCAGACGGCGAGTGTTCGGATCGAGGGTGGTTTCGCGCAGCTGCAGCGGGTTCATCTCGCCCAGCCCTTTAAAGCGCTGTACGTTCGGCTTGCCCTTCTTGCGCTTCAGCTGTTCCAGCACGCCGGCTTTCTCTTCTTCATCCAGCGCGTAGAACACCTCTTTACCGAGATCGATACGGTACAGCGGCGGCATGGCGACATAGACATGGCCGCCTTTCACCAGCGAACGGAAGTGGCGCACGAACAGCGCGCACAGCAGCGTGGCGATGTGCAGGCCGTCGGAGTCCGCATCCGCCAGGATGCAGATTTTGCCGTAGCGCAGCTGGCTGAGATCTTCGCTGTCCGGATCGATGCCGATCGCCACGGAAATGTCGTGCACTTCCTGCGAGGCCAGCACTTCGTCCGAGGAGACTTCCCAGGTATTCAGGATCTTGCCCTTGAGCGGCATGATCGCCTGATATTCGCGATCGCGCGCCTGCTTGGCCGATCCGCCCGCCGAGTCCCCTTCCACCAGGAACAGTTCGGTCATGGCCAGATCCTGCGAGGTGCAGTCCGCCAGCTTGCCCGGCAGCGCCGGCCCGCTGGTCAGCTTCTTGCGCACCACTTTCTTGGCGGCGCGCAGACGGCGCTGGGCGCTGGAGATCGCCAGCTCGGCCAGCTGTTCCGCCGCCTGAACGTTCTGGTTCAGCCACAGGCTGAAGGCGTCTTTCACCACGCCAGAAACGAAGGCCGCGCACTGGCGCGAGGAGAGACGCTCTTTGGTCTGCCCGGCGAACTGCGGATCCTGCATCTTCACCGACAGCACGTAGGCGCAGCGATCCCAGATATCCTCCGCCGACAGCTTCACGCCGCGCGGCAGGATGTTGCGGAATTCGCAGAACTCGCGCATCGCGTCCAGCAGCCCCTGACGCAGGCCGTTGACGTGGGTGCCGCCCTGCATGGTCGGGATCAGGTTGACGTAGCTTTCGGTCAGCAGCTCGCCGCCTTCCGGCAGCCACAGCAGCGCCCAGTCCACCGCTTCGGTATCACCGGCGAAATTGCCGACGAACGGCGCTTCCGGCAGGGTAATCAGGCCGTTGACCGCTTCCATCAGGTAGTCGGTCAGACCGTCCTGGTAGCACCAGCGCTGTTCGGTGTTGTTCACCTTGTCGATGAAATAGATCTCGACGCCGGGGCACAGCACCGCTTTGGCTTTCAGCAGGTGAGTCAAGCGCGATACCGAGAAACGCGGGCTGTCGAAGAACTGTTCGTCCGGCCAGAAGTGCACGCTGGTGCCGGTGTTGCGTTTGCCGCAGGTGCCGGTCACCGTCAGATCCTGCACCTTGTCGCCGTTTTCGAAGGCGATGCCGTAGACGTTGCCGTCGCGGCGCACGTTGACTTCCACCCGTTTCGACAGGGCGTTGACCACCGAGATGCCAACGCCGTGCAGGCCGCCGGAGAACTGGTAGTTTTTATTCGAGAATTTACCGCCGGCGTGCAGCCGGCACAGGATCAACTCAACCGCCGGCACGCCCTCTTCCGGGTGGATGTCCACCGGCATGCCGCGGCCGTCGTCGATCACTTCCAGCGACTGATCGGCGTGCAGAATCACGTCGATACGCTTGGCGTGACCAGCCAACGCTTCGTCGACGCTGTTATCGATCACCTCTTGGCCGAGGTGGTTTGGGCGCGTCGTGTCGGTATACATGCCGGGACGACGGCGCACTGGTTCTAGACCGCTGAGTACTTCAATGGCATCAGCGTTATAGCTGGATTGAGTCATCGTTGATTATTTTTTCGTGGTTAAAGGGAGGTGCCGGAACGGTCCGTCAGACCGCGTTTAGCCCTAAAAAATCCACAATCTGGGGGAAGTAGTGCTCGAAACCGACGAAGGCGTGGTTTCCACCCGACTCCACCGTTTGCCGACACGCGGTGTAATACGCCACTGCCTGGCCGTAATCGAGAATTTCATCGCCCGTTTGCTGCAGCAGCCAGATTAAATCCGGCGACTCCAAGGGATCGATCTGCATCACTTTCAGATCGTAAACGTGACGAGACTCTAACACATATTGCTGGCCGGTGTAGGGGTTCTCGTTGGCGCCGAGATAGTCGACCAGCAGCTCAAACGGCTTGACCGCCGGGTTGACCACCACCGCCGGCAGCGAAAAACACTGCGACAGCCAGGTGGCGTAATAGCCGCCGAGCGAAGAGCCGACCAACCCGAGCGTTTGGCCGGCGCGCTCCAGCACCAGATTCTCCAGCATCTCGGCGGCCTCCGCCGGAAAAGCCGGCAGCTGCGGCACCAGCATCTGGATATCGGGATGGTGCTCAGCCAGCCAGGCCTTGAAGGCCACCGCCTTGGCCGACTGCGGCGAGCTGTTGAAACCGTGCAGGTAGAGCAATGTCGAAGGCATCAGTATCCATCCGAGTCCATATCGGGGCGGAAATCGTCGTTTTCCAGGCGGAACACCTGCGTCTCGACGCGGCCATCCGGCAACAGATCGAGGTAGCGCCAGCCGGGGGAGACGTCGTCGATGGTGAAGTTCGTGCAGTGCGGCTTGAATTGCACGCAGGTCGAGGGCGTCGCCAAAAGGCGCCGGCCCTGCCATTCCAGATCCAGATCCTGGTGAATGTGCCCGCACACTACGGTATTCACTTTCGGATAACGCAGCAAGATCGCACCCAGCATATGCGGGTTGCGCAGGCTGTGCTGATCAAGCCAGGTACAGCCGGAAGGCAGCGGATGATGGTGCAGCAGCAACAACGTATAGCGCTCGGGGTGAGCCTGCAGGCAGCGCTCCATCCACTCGAGCTGGTATTCGCTCAATTCGCCGTGCGGCACGCCGAACACCTGGCTGTCCAACATCAGCACCTGCCAGTTATCGCCCAGCAGCACCTGTTTGGAAGGCGCGATACCGGCGGCGGCCAACGCGTCGACCATCGCCGGTTGAAAATCGTGGTTACCCGGCAGCCACACGCAGGGGGCCGGCAGTTGCGCGATGCCGGCGGCGAAGTGGCGGTACGCCTCCTGCGAATGATCCTGCGCCAAATCTCCCGTGGCGACGATCAAGTCGACATCGCGGCGCTGCGCCTGGATGGCGTCCAGCACCGCGTGATAGCTGCGATAGGTATTGATGCCGAGCAACGTCTCGTGTTCGCCGGCAAAAAGGTGGGTATCTGTTATTTGTAGAATCCTGACCGCGGCCCCACTCGCCACGGGCAGTTTAAACAGGCTTTCCAAATGGTGTCCTTTGTTATTTCAGTCTGTCTAACAAACCGGAACCGCCATCGCTCCATGCGCCAAACAGTAGCGCAGCCAATCAGCAAGAAACTGGTTAATTTGATGCTTTTCGTCGCGTTGATGCAACTTTTTATTAGGATAATCATAACGCGCTTTAAAGCGGTAGATCTGCTGACTGGAACACACTTCCGCAACCATGGCGTCATGGTACAGCCGCACCGTCATCGCGGGCAGGCTCCAGTAGCTGACCGCCGGAAAGATCTGCTCGATCTCCACCAGCGACGTGTAACGCGTGGACTCAACGATGGTCAAACGATAGCCGGCGCCGTTCACCTGATAAGTCACCGTTTCGCCCGCTTCGTCGTTGCGCGGCAACAAGCGGCGCAATTGCGCGAAGTTGGTTTCGCACAATCTCATCATTTCGGGGAAATCAGGGGTATAGCGCTGTTTCATTAGTTGGCCCACTCTTTTCTCAACGATTCATGGTGCAACGCCAGCCATTGCAATGCAATCACTGATGCGGCGTTATCGATCGCGCCCTCCTCCACCCAGCGGTAAGCCTGCTCGCGGCTGACCACGTGGACGCGGATATCCTCATGTTCTTCCGCCAGGCCATGGATGCCTTCGGCGGTGCCGGCGTCTACCTCGCCGACCATGATCGACAGACGTTCGCTGGTGCCCCCCGGGCTGGCCAGATAGCTCAGCACCGGCTTGCAGCGCCCGACCACCACGCCGGCCTCTTCCTGCGCTTCGCGGCGGCACACGTCTTCGACGCTTTCGCCGGTTTCGATCATACCCGCCACCATTTCCAGCAGCCAGGGCGAATTACTGGTATCGACCGCGGCGATGCGCAGTTGTTCAATCAGTACCACTTCGTCGCGCACCGGATCGTAGGGCAGCAGCACCGCCGCATGGCCGCGCTCGAAAATTTCACGCGTGATTTCAGGACTCATTTCACCATTGAACAAGCGATGGCGAAACCGGTATAAATTGAGTGAAAAAAAACCACGGTACAGCGTCTCGCGTGCAATAATTTCTACATCTTTTTTATCGAAAGTGACGGGTGACGGCTGCGAACGGTTCATGTGCGAATTTCTCCTGCGTAGTATGCCGATAAAATAAACGGTTTTGATGACAGAAACAGCGGGACTCTCCGCCGCGGCTTTATGTTAGGCTGTTTTTCGCCGCCGGATGCGGCACGTTTGTGCGCTCGCATGTAATAGTGGGAAACAATCCGGATTGTCAGCCATAATATCAGCTGCAGCCGACCCGGGCAGTTTGCCAAGGTAAATGGGCGGTCTGAAAGGTAAAAGTTACGCGAGATGGCACATTCAGCCACCTGATGCGTACCGCAGACTCTGCTAGAATCGGCAACTATTTCGTCTATCGTCAGCGCTAACATAGCAATATTGCTGCACAACAAGGAATGCAAATGAAGAAACTGCTCCCCCTTCTTATCGGACTGAGCCTGGGCGGCTTCAGTGCAATGAGCCAGGCAGAGAACCTGCTGCAGGTCTACAAACAGGCCAGGGAAAGTAACCCGGATCTGCGCAAAAGTGCTGCTGACCGCGACGCCGCATTCGAAAAGATCAATGAAGCGCGCAGCCCGCTGCTGCCGCAGCTCGGTTTAGCCGCAGGTTACGATTACACCAACGGTTATCGTGACAGCAACGGCGTTAACAGCAACGTGACCAGCGGTTCGTTGACGCTGACGCAAACTATTTTCGACATGTCGAAATGGCGCCAGCTGACACTGCAGGAAAAGACCGCCGGCATCTCCGACGTCACCTTCCAGACCGCAGAGCAATCGCTGATTCTCAACACCGCCACCGCCTACTTCAACGTGCTGAAAGCCATTGACACGCTGTCCTATACCCAGGCGCAGAAAGATGCGGTATACCGCACGCTGGATCAAACCACCCAACGCTTCAACGTGGGCCTGGTGGCGATCACCGACGTGCAGAACGCCCGCTCGAACTATGACACCGTGCTGGCGGCGGAAGTCTCCGCCCGCAACGATCTGGATAATGCGCTCGAAACGCTGCGCCAGGTGACCGGTGCCTTCTACCCGGAACTGGCCTCGCTGAATACCGATCGCTTCAGTACCCAGCGCCCGGAAGCGGTGAACAACCTGCTGAAAGAAGCGGAAGCACGTAACCTGAGCCTGCTGTCCGCCCGTCTGAGCCAGGATCTGGCGCGCGAGCAAATCCGCGCAGCCCAAACCGGCTATATGCCGACGATTGACGTCAGCGCGTCAACCGGCATCAGCAATACCAAATACAACGGCTCCAACACCGGAGGCGCGAATGCCGCACGCTACAGCGATTCCGATGCGGGCCAAAATAAGGTCGGCATCAGCTTCAACCTGCCGCTGTACAGCGGCGGCGCGACCAATTCCCAGGTGAAACAGGCGCAGTACGGCTTCGTCGGCGCCAGTGAGCAGTTGGAAAGCTCACACCGCAGCGTGGTGCAGACCGTGCGTTCGTCGTTCAACAACGTCAATGCCTCGATCAGCAGCATCAACGCCTACAAACAGGCGGTGATCTCCGCACAGAGCTCGCTGGATGCGATGGAAGCCGGTTATCAGGTCGGTACCCGCACCATCGTCGATGTGCTGGACGCCACCACCACCCTGTATAACGCCAAACGTCAGCTGTCCGACGCGCGTTATACCTATCTGATCAACCAGCTGAACATCAAGTCGGCGCTCGGCACGCTGAACCAGAACGATCTGCTGACGCTGAACGGCGCACTGGGCAAACCGGTGTCGACCGCGCCTGACGCCGTCGCGCCGCAGAACCGCGCTCAGGACGCCTATGCGGACGGTTATCAGGACAATGCGCCAATGCAGCAAACCGCAGCGCCGGCACCAAGCGCCACACGCGCTGCGGCACCGGCCGTCAGCCAACCGGCACGCAACAGCGGCAACCCATTCCGCAACTGATGCACGCGCGCTGATAAACACGGGGTCCGGCCTGCGCCGCACCCCGTTTTTTTTGCCCCGATTTCCCCACTTCTGCCCGCCGCCTCACAGCCGTCGCTGCCTCAGGTGGTATCATCGTCACTCTCGTTTTCGCAGTCTGGATGAGGTTCGATGGACAACGATTCACGCTGGCAGCGCTTGATTAACGACGGCGAACTGCCGCCGCCGCTGCGCCCGGCACAGGCGATTTACGCCTCCTGGCTACGCTGCCGCAGCCTGATGCAGCCCGACGTTTGGCAGGCACCGCACCGCGCTCAGGGCGCCACCTTCGAATCGATTTGCCGCCGCAAGAACGACCTGCTGACGCTCGGCCAGGCGGCGCTGGAAGACGCCTGCGAATACATGGAGCCACGGCGTTGCCTGTTGATGATCCTCGACGAGAGCGGCTGCATGCTGTGGCGTTGCGGCGACGCCAAAACCTGGGAGCTGTTGCAGCCATTGGGGTTCGCCCCCGGCGCTTACTGGGCCGAGGGGCAGATCGGCACCAACGCCCCGGCGCTGGCGGCGGCGGAAGGCCACCCGGTGCGAGTGAGCGGCGAGGAGCACGTGCGCCGGGCGCTGCACGGCTGGTCGTTCTGCGCGACGCCGGTCTACGACAACAGCGGCCGCCAACGCGGCTCGATCGCGCTGGGCTGCCTGCTGGCCGACTGCGCCGCCGGCGATCTGTCGCTGACGCTGGCCATCGCCCGCGAAATCGGCAATTCGCTGAACGCCGACGGCCTGCTGGCGGAATCCAACCGCCATCTGAATCAGCTTTACGGCCTGCTGGACGGCGTGGACGACGGCGTTATGGCCTGGGATCACCGTGGCTACCTGCAATACATTAACCAACGCGCCGCCGGCTTGTTGAAGCTGGACGAGCAGCAGAGCCAGGGCAAACCGCTGGCGCAGCTGCTGACGCTGCCCGCCCTGCTCAAGCGCGCCATCACCGACCGGCAGCCGCTGCAACACGTCGAAGTCACCTTCGAAAGCCAGCGGCAGTTTATCGCCGCCTTGCTGACGCTCAAGCCGATTTTCGACGGCGATCGCTGCAGTTTCATCGCCCTGCTGCACCCGCTCGAGCGGCTGCGCCAGTACGTCAGCAGCCAGCTGGGGCGAGTCAGCCACAGCTTCGAGCAGATGCCCTCCGCCTCGCTGGAGATGCGGCGGCTGATCCGTTACGGGCAGCAGGCGGCCAAGGGCCAGCATCCAATCCTGCTGCGCGGAGAGGAAGGGGTCGGCAAAGAGCGGCTCAGCCAGGCTATCCACAACGCCGGCGAACGCGCCGCCGGGCCGTATATCGCCCTCAACTGCCAGCTGCTGCCGCAGGCACAGGGGTTACGTGAGCTGCTGGGCAGCGACGCCAGCGAAGAAGAGGCGGGCCAGCTGAGCAAATTCGAATTGGCCAACGGCGGTACGCTGTACCTCGAACAGATCGAATACCTGCCGGCGGAGATGCAGTCGGCGTTGCTGCAGGTGCTGAAAACCGGCGTGGTGATCCGCCTCAATTCCAGCCGGGTGATCCCGGTCGATGTGCGGGTGATCGCCGGCAGCGCCGCCGATCTGCCGCTGCTGGTGCAGCAAAACCGCTTCCGCCGCCAGCTGTTTTACAGCCTGCAAGCCTTCGAGATCCAGATCCCGCCGCTGCGCCAGCGGCTGAGCGATATTCCGCTGCTGGTCAAACACCATCTGCGCGCGCTGGAGCAACACTTTCAGTGTCGCTTTCGGGTGGATGACGAAGTGATGGCCCAGCTGGCGCTCTACCTGTGGCCGGGCAACGATTTGGAACTGAAAGGGGTGGTGGAGCGCGCGGCGATGATCTGCCACGGCCACCACATCCAGTTAGCAGATTTGCCGGCGCACCTGCTCGGCCAGCCGTCGCTGCTGGAGAGCGATCCGCAGCCCGGCGCGCCGCTGTTGACGCTGACGGACATGGAGCGCCAGGCGATCCTCCGTGCGGCGACCGTCAGCCGGGGTCAGCTGACGGAGATGGCGCAGCTGCTGGGCATCGGCCGCACCACCCTGTGGCGGAAGATCAAACAGCACGGGATCGATATCCGCCAGTTCAAGCTGCGTGCCTAGTGGCTGAGCTGCAACACCCCACGCGCGGCGTCCAGCATCGCCTTCTGCCCGCTGCGGGTTTTGCTCAGGCAATCCTGCATGCCGACCACCATCGGAATGCCCATCGCCTTCGCCAGAATGGCGCTGTGCGACAGGGCATTGCCACCGCTGAGGCAGATGCCGAGCACCAGCCGCCTGTCGAGCATCACCACCTCTGAAGGCATCAGCTCGTCCATCACCAGTATCGATGGCTCTGCCAGCGCGATGGCCGGCAGCGGCAGCCCCTGCAGATGGCACAGCGTGCGGCGCAGCATGTCGCGCACGTCCAGTTCACGCGCCCGCATGTAGTCGTCATCCAGTTCGCGGTACTCTTCGGCGATCGCTTCCAGCACCTGCCGCCAGGCCTGTTCGGCGCAGCACAGCTGTTGCGCAATGCGGGTGTAAGCCGCCTGCTGCAGATCCGGATCGTCCAACAGCATGCTGTGGGCGCCGAAGATCGCCGCCTGCGGCTTGCCGATCAGCGTACCGGTACGTTCCGCCAGCCGGTTCAGATCGCTCAGGGTGTGCTGCAGCGCCTCCCGCAGGCGTTGCTGTTCGCCCAACACCTCGTCCGCGCCGATCCGTCGATCGACGGTTGACGGCCAGAAGCTGTGGGCCTGGAACACCGGCCCGCTGGTGACGCTTTCCGCCACCGGGATACCGTGCAGCGAAGGCTGCTGCCGCTCGGAAACCGTCTCGCCGAAATGTTGTTCCGCCAGCGCTTTGAACGCCGCCAGCGCTTCGTCCGCCTGTGCGCCGTCGGCGATCAGGCGAATGGTGTCGCCGTGGCGCACCTGCAGCAGCGCCAGCTGATTGAGGCTGCGCGGATCGACGCACTGCCCCTGTTTTTCCAGCACCAGCTCGGCCTTGAACGGCGCCAGCGCCTCTACCAGCCGCGCCGCCGGGCGCGCATGCAGCCCGTGCGGGTTCTGCACCGTCCAGGTTGCGCTTTTACCCTGCGCCAGCGGCAAAGCCGCGCTTTTCGCGGCCGGCGAGCCTTCGCCTAGCTGCGCCTGTTTAGCCTGCAACGCGCCCTGCGCCTCCGCCACCACCTGCTCCAGCGAAGCGCCGGAGTTGGCGGCGACCACCGCCGCCAGCGTGCCTTCGACCAGCGGCGCCGCACACAGCCGCACTTTGGCGGCCAAGCCCGGGTCCAGCAAATCGAGCGCTGTTTCCGCGCTGAGCAGCGCACTGCCCAAATCCATCAGCACCAGAACGCCGTCGCCGTCAGCAACCGCTTCAATCGCCTCCATCACTTTGACCGCGTCGGTGCCGATCGGGTGTTCCTCGTCATCCACGCCCGCAGCCAGCGCCAGCTTGCAGCCATCGCCGCGCATCATCTGCCGCGCCAACTGCTCAACGCCGCGCGCCAGCAACGCACTGTGCGAAACCACCACGATATTAATCATCTCGCCTCCTGCTACAGCTAACTACTGGCGACCTCGGCCAGCGTTTTCATCATCAGCATCACCGAAGTGGCGCCGGGATCCTGGTGGCCGATGCTGCGCTCGCCCAGGTAACTGGCCCGCCCCTTGCGCGCCTGCATCGTGATGGTGCTCTCCACCGCCCGCTCGGCGCTGTCGGCGGCGCGCTGCAGCGCCTCCGCCACGCTCAGATTCTGCTGCGCGGACTGGCCGAGGCTGTCCACCACCGGCCACCAGACGTCGCACATGGTTTTGTCGCCCGGCTCCGCCTTACCGCGCATCACCACGCCTTCCACCCCCTCCTGCATCATCTGCTGCAGCTCCGCCAGATCCAGGCTTTGCTTGGCGTTCGCCGCCTGCGCCGCGCGGATGAAGAAGGTGCCGAACAGCGGGCCGCTGGCGCCGCCCACGCTCGACAGCAGCGTCATGCCGGTATTTTTCAGAATGAAGCCGATATCTTTGTCTGCCACCGACGGCAGTTTTTCTACCACCTTGTTAAAACCGCGATTCATGTTCAAACCGTGGTCGGCATCGCCGATCTCGGTGTCCAACCGGGTCAGAAAATCGCGCTCCCGGCTGAACACCTCGCCGCAACGCATCAGCCAATCGACAACCTGTTGTTTGGTCAACGCCATGATTCCTCCTCAGCAACCCCAACGCAGCGCAGGCGTTTTCACCGGCGCATCCCACAAGGACAACAGCTCGTCGTCCACGTTCAACAGCGTGATGGACACGCCCTGCATATCGAGCGAGGTGCAATAAGAGCCCACCAGGTTGCGTTCGATAATGATGCCCGCCTCGGCGCAGCGTTCCGCCAATCGATGGTACACGCCATACAGCTCGGACAGCGGCGTGGCGCCCAGGTTGTTGACCAGCGCGATCGCCCGATCGCCGCGCGTCAGCGGCTGCTTGGTTTGCATCTCGTCGCGCCACTCGCCCTGCTGACGATCCCAGACGCGGATCGTGCGCTGATAGTGGCCGTGGTCGATCAGCGTATGGAACATGTCGTCCACCGCCGCGTTGAGCGTGGTGAACGGGCGGCGCGCAATGCCCGGCTCGCCGTGAATGCCGACGCCGAACTCCATTTCGTTCTCCGCCAGGGTGAACGACGGCTTGCCGGCGGCCGGCACGGTGCAAGCCCCCAGCGCGATGCCGATCGAATGCCCGTGGTTATTGATGCGATGCCCCAGCGTCACCACGCTGTCCAGATCGTCGCCGCGCGCCGCGGCGGCGCCCAGCAACTTCTCCATCAGCACGGTGTTGGCTACCCCACGCCGCCCGGCGGTAAACAGACTGTCTTTGACCGCCACGTCATCATCCACCAGCACCGTCGCCACCGCGACGCCGCTGTCGTGCAGCAGCTCGGTGGCGGTTTCGAAGTTGAGCACGTCGCCGGTGTAGTTCTTGATCAGCAGCAACACCCCGGCGCCGCCGTCGATCGCCTGGCCGCACTCGTACATTTTATCCGGCGTCGGCGAGGTAAAAATCTCGCCCGGACAGGCGCCGTCGAGCATCCCTTCGCCGACGAAACCGCAGTGCATCGGCTCATGGCCGCTGCCGCCGCCGGACAGGATCGCCACCTTGCCCGCCACCGGCGCGTCGGCGCGGGTCACGAACACCGGATCCGCGTGCACCAACAGCTCGGGATGGGCCTCCGCCAGCCCCTGCAACTGCTCTTCCAACACCGACTCGACCTGATTAATCAGTTTTTTCACGATGGTTTCCTCTGTAAGAACAGGGGCGCGGCGCACCGCGCCCCAAGGGTATCAATGACGCTGCAGCCAGGCGGCGCCCAGCCTATCCGCCGTCAGGATCGCCGCCTGCACGCCCGCTGGGGTGACCTTGAACGGCATGTTGTGAATGGTTTCGCCGGCGGCGCAGCTGGCCTCGGCCACCGCCATGATCTTCGCCGTCGCATCGCCGGTGACGCCCATCTGCGCCAGCGTGATCGGCAGGCCGATGCCATGGCAAAACGCCAGCACGGTTTCAATCTGCGCCATGGGGCTGTTCTGCAGCACCAGCTGTGCCAGGGTGCCGAACGCCACTTTCTCGCCGTGATACAGGTGGTGGCACTCCTCGAGCACGGTAAAACCGTTGTGAATGGCATGCGCCGCCGCCAGCCCGCTGCTCTCGAAGCCGATGCCGCTCAGATAGGTATTGGCCTCAATGATGCGCTCCACCGCTTCCGTCACCACGCCGGCCTCGACCGCCAGTTTGGCTTTTACCCCTTCCGCCAGCAGCGTGTCATAACACAGCCGCGCCAGGCTGAGCGCCGCCAGCGTCGATTTGCCGCCGGCCATGCTGGTGGCCTGGGCGTCGAAACAGGCCTGGGCTTCGAAATAGGTGGAGAGCGCGTCGCCCATGCCGGCCACCAGCAGGCGCACCGGCGCTTTGGCGATGATGGCGCTGTCCATCACCACCATGTCCGGGTTGCGCGGATAAATCAGGTATTCGGCAAATTCGCCCTGTTCAGTGTAGAGGACCGACAGCGCGCTGGTCGGCGCATCGGTGGAGGCGATGGTGGGAATAAGCACCACCGGCAGCTGTTGGTAGTGCGCCACGGCCTTGGCGGTGTCGAGCGTCTTGCCGCCGCCGACGCCGATCACGCCGCGGCAGCCGTGAGCCTGCAACTCATGGCCGAGCCGGTCTATCTCTTTGCGGCAGCATTCGCCGTTGAAGCGGGCCGCGTGATGTTTCACGCCGTGCTGCTGCAGGCTGCCCATCAGGGTGTCGCCCGCCAGCTGCATCACGAAGTCGTCTGCGATCACCAGGTAGTGATCGGCGAGGGATTTGACGTATTCGCCGACGGCGGCCAGCGCATTGGCGCCCTGAATATATTTACCTGGTGACTGGATGATTCTCAACATAACCGGATCCTTGTAGGGAGTTGGCGATGGTAACGTTCAGATATCAGGTGATGACGCGCCGACTTCGCCGCCGGCTTGTTGTTGTGCTTCGACTATGAGCGCCCGCCGCCCGCCTGGCGAGCTTCGCGATTTTTGTTCCATTATGGAACATCATCATAGCGACAACGTTTCATGATGAAACGCCAACGCGCGTTTTTTCGCCGCGAAAGCGAACTGGCGCACACCCCAACGTATAACTGCGTAAAGAGTCGATTCTGCGGGCGTTTCAGCTTTAATTTTGACCATGTTTCCCCTATCCTTAGCGCCACTACTGGGAAAGGGCGAAAACAGCCCGCATGATGGGATTGATAACGATGAAACGGACAAAAAACATCAACCAAGAGACGTTCCGCAAATCCTGGCGCAGCTACCGTGTCGCGCCCGTGGCTTTGGCGATCAGCGCTGTCTTTATGCTGGCCGGCTGCGAGAAGAGCGATGAAACGGTCTCCCTGTATCAGAATGCCGATGACTGTTCGCGCGCCAATCCTTCGATGAGCGAGCAGTGCACCACCGCCTACAACAACGCCTTGAAAGAAGCGGCGAAAACCGCGCCGAAATACGCTACCCGCGAAGACTGCGTCGCCGAGTTCGGCGAAGCGCAGTGCACCCAGGCGCCGGCTCCGGCGCAGGCCGGCATGGCGGCGGAATCGCAAAGCAGCGGCAGCTTCTGGATGCCGCTGATGGCGGGCTACATGATGGGTCGCCTGATGGGCGGCTCCGGTTTCGCGCAGCAGCCACTGTTCACCTCCAAGAACGCCGCCAGCCCGGCGAACGGCAAGTTTGTCGACGCCAGCGGCAAGAGCTACGGCCCGGCCACCGCCGGCGGCCGCACCATGACGGTGCCGAAAACCGCCATGGCGCCGAAGCCTGCGGTCACCAACACCGTGACCCGCGGCGGCTTCGGCGAGACCGTGGCCAAGCAGACCAGCATGCAGCGCAGCAGCGCCACCTCCAACTCCGGCTCTCGCAGCATGGGCGGTTGATGCATGAAACGTATTGCTATTACCGAGCGCCCGGACTGGCGTGAAAAAGCGACCGAGTTCGGGTTCCGTTTCCACACCATGTACGGCGAGCCCTACTGGTGTGAAGACGCCTATTACCAGTTCACGCTGGCGCAGATTGAAGAGATCGAAAGCGCCACCGCGGAGCTGCACCAGATGTGCCTGCAGGTGGTAGAAAAAGTGGTCGGCAGCGACGAGCTGATGGCCAAGTTCTGCATCCCGAAACACACCTGGGAGTTCGTGCGCAGCTCCTGGCGCACCCACCAGCCGTCGCTGTACTCGCGTCTCGATCTGGCCTACGACGGCGTCAACCCGCCGAAGCTGCTGGAAAACAACGCCGATACGCCAACCTCGCTGTATGAGGCGGCCTTCTTCCAGTGGCTGTGGCTGGAAGACCAGATCAACGCCGGCAAGCTGGATCCGGAGTCAGATCAGTACAACAGCCTGCAGGAGAAGCTGATCGAGCGTTTCGCCGAGCTGAAAGCACATCACGGCTTCGGCCTGTTGCACCTGGCCTGCTGCCAGGACAGCGAAGAAGATCGCGGCACGGTGCAATATCTGCAGGACTGCGCGCAGGAAGCCGGTCTGCCGACCGAGTTCCTGTTCATGGAAGAGATTGGCCTCGGCGAGAAAGGCCAGTTTACCGATCTGCAGGATCAGGTGATCGGCAACCTGTTCAAGCTCTACCCGTGGGAATTCATGCTGCGCGAGATGTTCTCCACCAAGCTCGAAGACGCCGGCGTGCGCTGGCTGGAGCCGGCCTGGAAGAGCATCATCTCCAACAAGGCGCTGCTGCCGCTGCTGTGGGAAATGTTCCCGAACCACCCGAATCTGTTGCCGGCTTATTTCGCGCAAGACGATCATCCGCCGATGGATCATTACGTCACCAAACCGCTGTTCTCACGCGAAGGCGCCAATATCCAGATCGTCGAAAACGGTCAGGAAGTGGCGCGCGTCGATGGGCCATACGGCGAAGAGGGCATGATCGTGCAGCAGTTCCATCCGCTGCCGAAGTTCGAAGACAGCTACACGTTGATCGGCAGCTGGCTGGTGAACGATCAACCTTGCGGCATCGGTCTGCGCGAAGATCGCGAACTGATCACGCAGGATCTGTCGCGCTTCTACCCGCACACCATTCTCGGCTGATCGCCCCGCCGAAGACAAAAACGCCAGTCTCTGACTGGCGTTTTTCTTTACCCCACCTGCACCGACAGCATGCTCAGCGCCCCCATTTCGATACCGTCGATCGGCACGCTGATGGCCTCTTTTCCATCCCAACCGCCAAGCACGTACAGCAACGGCAGATAGTGTTCCGGCGTCGGATTCGACAGCGCCGCCCCCTCATGGCGCATGAAATCCACCAGCGGATGGTTATCACCCCGATAACGCAGGTTATCCCGGACAAAGTTATTGAACGATTCCGCCCACGGGTAGGCGCTGGTATCGCCCTGCCATTTCACCATGCGCAGGTTGTGCACCACGTTGCCGCTGGCGACAATCATCACCCCCTCATCGCGCAGCGCAGCGAGTTTGCGGCCCAGTTCATAGTGATAGGCCGCCGGCTGCGTGCCGTCGACGCTGAGCTGCACCACCGGGATGTCGGCATTGGGATACATCTTGATCAAGACGCCCCAGGTGCCGTGATCCAGCCCCCACTCGCCCAGATCGGCCGTTACCGGCACCGGCGCCAGCATTTGCTGCAGCTGCGCAGCCAGCGCGGGAGAGCCCGGCGCCGGATAACGGGTATCGAACAGCGCCTGCGGGAACCCGCCGAAGTCGTGAATGGTTTTGGGTTTTTCCATCGCGGTAACCGCAGTGCCGCGGGTATACCAATGTGCGGAAACCGCCACGATCGCCTTCGGGCGCGGCAATGACTCACCCAACGCACGCCATGCCCGGGTGTAACGATTGTCTTCCAGCACGTTCATCGGGCTACCGTGGCCAAGAAACAGTGCAGGCATACGAGAGGTGTTCATAGGGAGATCCTTAGTTCAAATTGTGCTATGCCGCTACATTACGCGCTTTGCCGCACCAACACAGCCGGATAACCGTGATGAAGATATTCAATAAATTTGAATTAAAAACGGAGGAATGCGCCGGCAGACAGAAAGATAAAAAATTTATATATTTCAATAGATTAATAACAAACATGAATGTCATGGCATTACTGCCACACAGATCCAATTTGTGAACAATTTATGTATTTTTTGTTAACACAATCTATACACTCCTCCTCTGCCGACGGGTGCCGACAGCCCCGCCGCGCAATGGGAATTACGTCTCACCAAGGAGGAATTCATGTTCAGACTCACACTGGCAACCCGCCTGGCGCTTTCCATGTCCTTATTCGCCGGCTGGACGGCAACCGCCGGCACAGCGGACAACGCGCAGCTGACGCAGCGCGAAGACCCTTATTTCCTTCAGGCGCAAGCTCAGCTGCAACAGCGGCTGAAACAGACGCCAAACACCAACCGCGCCAAAAACGTCATTCTGGTGGTCGGCGACGGCATGGGGTTTTCCACCGTGACCGCCGCCCGCATTTTTGAAGGGCAGCAGCGCGGCGTGGACGGCGAATCCAACGTGCTGGCCTGGGAGGCCTTCCCCTATCTGGCGGCGGCCAAAACCTACTCCGCCGACGCCCAAATCACCGACTCCGCGCCCAGCGCTGTGGCGATGACTACCGGCGTCAAAACCATCAACGATCTGATGGGCCTCAACCATACGGCGACCCTCAACAATTGCGAGGACCAGCAAACCAAGGCCGTCACCACGCTGTGGGAGATGGCCGCAACGCTCGGCATGTCCACCGGTGCCGTGACGACCGCGACCATCACCCACGCCACGCCGGGCGCGACCTATGCCCATATCGCCAACCGCGATTGGGAGTCCGACGCAAAAATGCCGGCAGCGGCCCTGGCCGCAGGCTGCCGCGACATCGCGCGCCAACTGGTGGAAATGAAGTACGGCAACGGCCTCAACGTGGCAATGGGCGGCGGGCGCGCCAACTTCCTGCCCGACAGCGTGAGCGATCCGGAATACCCCGGCAAGACAGGCGCCAGAAAGGATGGCCGCGATCTGACGCAGGCCTGGCTACAACGCTATGGCAAGCGAGGGCAATACGTATGGAATCAGGCGCAGTTCGACAAAATCGAGCCGGGTAAGATCGACCACCTGTTGGCCCTGTTTGAGCCGTCGCACATGAACTTCGAGCACGATCGGCGGCAAGACGCGGCGGGAGAACCTTCGCTGGCGGAAATGACCGGCAAGGCCATCGATATTCTGGCCAAGAATCCCGAGGGCTACCTGCTGTTGGTGGAGGGTGGACGCATCGATCACGGCAGCCATAGCGGTAACGCCTACCGCACGCTGAGCGACGCGGTCGCCCTGAACGAAGCGGTGAAAACCATCGTCAATAAAGTCGATCTGAACGACACGCTGGTGGTGGTGACCGGCGATCACAGCCACACACTCACCATCGCCGGCTATGCCAAGCGGGGTAATCCTATCCTCGGTATTTCCGTGGGGGTCAACGGCAAACCGCTGCTGGGCAGCGACGGCAAGCCTTACACCACCGTCGGCTTCGCCAATGGCCCCGGCGGCACGATCCCACTGGCCGAACGCCCGGCATTGACCATGGAGCAGGCCACCGCGCCCGACTTTATTCAGCCGGCGCTGGTCCCGCTGAAAAGCGAGACCCACGGCGGGGAAGATCTCGGCATCTACGCCATCGGCCCCTGGGCCCATCTGTTCCAGGGCACGGTGGAGGAGAACTACACCTTCCACGTGATGAATTACGCCAGCCGCATCGGCGAACGCCTGTCAAAACGGTAGCCACAAAAAAAGCCGCGTTACGCGGCTTTTTTATCGTTGAAAGCGGCCGGCTATCAGCTGGCTTTTTTCTCGTGCGCCTGGCGGTAGGCCACCAGATCTTCGATGGTCAGCACCACCATGTCGTGCTGTTTGGCGAAGGCGATCACTTCCGGCGCGTGCGCCATGCTGCCATCGTCATTGGTCAGTTCACACAGCACGCCGGCAGGTTTGAAACCGGCCATGGAAACCAGATCGATGGTCGCTTCGGTGTGGCCGCGACGGCTCAGCACGCCGCCCGGCTGCGCGCGCAGCGGGAACACGTGGCCCGGACGGTTCAGGTCGCTCGGCTTGGCGCTGTCTGCCACCGCCGCACGGATGGTGGTCAGGCGATCGGAAGCGGAAACCCCGGTGGTCACGCCCTGCGCCGCTTCAATGGTCACGGTGAAGGCGGTCTGGAATTGGCTGGAGTTGTTGGTCACCATCATCGGCAGCTCAAGCTGCTGACGGCGTTCTTCGGTGATGCACAGGCACACGATACCGCTGCCGTGGCGAATGGTCAGCGCCATCTGCTCAACAGTCATGGTTTCCGCGGCGAAGATCATGTCACCTTCGTTTTCACGGTTTTCATCATCGAGCACCATTACGCCGCGCCCGTTGCGCAGTGCGTCAATCGCGCGTTCAACGCGTTCTGTCGGCGTGCCGAAGTCTGAAAGTAGCGTCTGATTCATGGTAAAAAACCTCATTAAAAATTATGGATTACCAGAACCAGGGCGATCTTGAGGAGTAGCTAGCAATAGCTAAAAAAATAACGCAAGCGGGCGCAAGCCCGGCAGATACCGTTACTCTCTCCCATCCGGACTATAACCGTCGGCCCCGGAATTACACCGGATCTGCTGACCTCTAACCGGCCCTGACAGGCTGGCTGAGCGCTCGCGGGCTTTCACCGTAGAAGGTGATTTACCGCCGGTGGGGACTTTCACCCCGCCCTGAGAATAAGCAGGATGACTATAACGCTAATGGGTAGGCAGGGCAATTGGCAAAAGCACAATTCGGCCACGCACGGCGAATGCGCTTAATGGTTTATCCGGCGGGCAACTCGCATTACACTAAGCGGCAGCTATTAAACTCTGAAAGGGATACGCCATGATTGACCCGAAAAAAATCGAACAAATCGCACGCCAGGTTCATGAGTCCATGCCTAAAGGCGTTCGTGAATTCGGGGAAGACGTTGAGAAAAAAATCCGTCAGGTCCTGCAGTCGCAGCTGACCCGCCTGGATTTGGTTAACCGCGAAGAGTTCGACGTACAGACTCAGGTGCTGTTGCGCACCCGCGAGAAGCTGGCGCTGTTGGAACAGCGCATGGCCGAGCTGGAAAGCAAACTGAGCGCGGCACCGGCCGCCAAGCAGGAAGACGAATAAATTCCCGCCAAGGGCGCGCACCGCGCGCCCTTGTTCTTTAGGTCGCCCGGCGTTAGCCGCGCCCGTCTTTGATCGCTTTGATGATGTTGGTGGTCGACAGCCCGTCTTCAAAGTTCAGCACTTTGACATCGCCGCCGTTGGCCCACACTTCCGCACTGCCGGCAATCTCTTCCGGTTTGTAATCACCGCCTTTCACCAGCAGATCCGGCAGAATGTCGGCGATCAAGCGCTGCGGCGTATCCTCTTCGAACGGCACTACCCAATCCACCGCTTCCAGCGCGCCCAGCACGATCATGCGGTTCTCCAGCGCGTTGACCGGGCGTGTTTCCCCTTTCAGGCGCTTGGTCGAGGCGTCGCTGTTCACCGCCACGATCAGGCGATCGCCCAGCTTGCGGGCGTTGGCCAGATAAGAGACGTGGCCGGCATGCAGAATGTCAAAGATGCCGTTGGTCATCACCACTTTCTCGCCGCGCTGGCGCGCCTGCGCCACGGCGTGTTTCAACTGCGCTTCGGTCATCACGCCAAAGCCGGTTTCGGCCCGGCCGCGCACCGCGTTTTCCAGCTCGATGGGCGACACGGTGGAAGTACCGAGCTTGCCCACCACCACGCCGGCGGCGGCGTTGGCCAGGAAACAGGACTCTTCCAGCGAATTGCCGGCGGCCAGCGAGGCGGCCAGCACGCCGATCACGGTGTCGCCGGCGCCGGTCACATCAAACACTTCCTGCGCCTGGGTCGGCAGGTGCAGCGGCTCAACGCCAGGCTGCAGCAGCGTCATGCCGTGTTCGGAACGGGTGACCAACAGCGCCGACAGCTCGAAATCCGCCACCAGCTTCATGCCGCGTTCCACCAGTTCCGCCTCATCCTTGCAGTGGCCCACCACCGCTTCGAACTCGGACAGGTTCGGCGTCAGCAGCGTCGCGCCGCGATAGCGCTCGAAGTCAGAGCCTTTCGGATCGATCAGCACCGGCACCTTGGCGGCGCGCGCCAGTTGGATCATCCCCTGCACTTGGCTGAGCGCGCCCTTGGCGTAATCGGACAGCACCAGCGCGCCAATCTGCGGCAGCGCCTGCTGAATGCGCTCCAGCATCGGCTGCGGATCGACGTTGGAGAAGCCTTCTTCGAAGTCGAGACGGATCAGCTGCTGGTTGCGCGACAGCACGCGCAGCTTGGTGATGGTTGGATGGGTCGGCACCGAGACGAAGTCGCAGCGCACGTTGACTTCATTCAGCTTGGCGCTCAGCGCCCGCGCCGCATCGTCGATGCCGGTCAAGCCCACCAGACGGGAAGTGGCACCCAGCGAAGCGATGTTCATCGCCACGTTAGCCGCGCCGCCGGGACGCTCTTCGATGGTATCGACCTTGACCACCGGCACCGGGGCTTCCGGTGAAATGCGGCTGGTCGGCCCGTACCAATAGCGATCCAACATGACGTCACCGACCACCAGCACACCGGCGCGGCGAAAATCAGGCAGCGTAACTTTCATCCGATAACTCCAAAAAAGTACAAAATTTTAGTGGCGCAGATATTACCACAGACCGCCGGAATACCCGCAAAAAGGTATTAATCCAGCCATTTAGCCCAGCTGGCGCGCACCTGCTCGCGCTCGGCGGCGAACAGCCCGCTGCCGACCTTGCCGGAATGCTCCTGCAGCGCCAGATGGTGGATCTCGTCGCGCATGGTGACATAGGCCTGGGTCAGCGCGCGCGCCTCCTCTTCCGGCATGATGTCGTAATTGGCCATCAGCTCGAAGATGCGCACGTTGTCCGACCAACGCGTCAGCCGCGGTTCACCCGGCGCATAGCGTAAGACCAGATATTGGGCGATAAATTCGATGTCGGTAATGCCGCCCTCATCGGTTTTGATATCAAACAGATCGCGCTGCTTGTTGCCGAGATGGTTGCGCATCTTTTCACGCATCTCGCGCACTTCGCGCTTCAGGATCTCCGCATCGCGCGTTTTGCACAGGATCTCGCGCCGGATCGTGTCGAACTGCTGATGCAGCGCCGGGTCGCCATGCACGATGCGCGCGCGCACCAGGGCCTGATGTTCCCAGGTCCAGGCTTCGTTTTGCTGGTAATCGGCGAACGCCTCGACGGTGCTGACCAGCATCCCCGCAGCGCCGGAAGGCCGCAGGCGCGCGTCCACCTCATACAGAATGCCGGAGGAGGTGCGGGTGCTGAACAGATGCATCACCCGCTGCGCCAGCCGCAGGTAGAACTGACGGCCGTCGATGCAGCGATCGCCGTCGGTCATCACCTCCGGCGGGCAATCCAGCAGGAATACCAGATCGAGATCGGAACTGTAACCCAGCTCCCAGCCGCCCAGCTTGCCGTAGCCGATCACCGCAAAGCCGCGCCCTTCGCGCTCCTGCAGATGGGTCGGTTGGCCGTAGCGCGCCACCATGTCGCTCCAGGCCTGCTGCACCACCGCGTCGATGATCGCCTCCGCCAGATAAGTCAGGTGGTCGCTCACTTTCATCACCGGCAGCGCGCCGGCGATATCCGCCGCGGCGATGCGCAGCTGCTGCGCCTGCTTGAACTGGCGCAGCGCCTCCAGCTTTTGCTCTTCGTCGTCTTCCGGCACCCGCAGCAGGTACTGGCGCAGCTCGCTGCGGTAGGCGTCCAGCGCCACCGGCTGATACAGCGTGGCCGGATCCAGCAGTTCGTCCAGCAACAGCGGGTAGCGCGACAGCTGGTTGGCAACCATCGGCGACGCGGCGCACAGGCGGATCAGATGGCTGAGCGCCGCGTGATACTCCACCAGCAGCTCGAGGTAGGTGGTGCGGGTGACGATGCTGAGCAGCAGCTGCGCCAGCCGCACCAGCGCGGTCGGCGCGTCCTGGCGCGGGCACACCTCAGCCAGCAGACGCGGCATCAGTTGATCGAGCACGTCGCGGCCACGCGGGCCGATGGTGCGTTTGTCGACGTCGTGGCGGAAATCGGCGATGGTGCGCAGCATCTGTCGGCGCCCCTCTTCGTCCAGGTGCGGCGTCAGCGGCGCCAGCTCGTTTTCCTCCAGCGCGTCCTGCCACAGGCTGTGGTAGTGCTGATAGTCGGGATCTTCGCCGACATCCGGGCTATCGTCACCGATCAGGTCATCGAACACCGCCCGCACCGCCTGCATGTGCAACTCCAGCTCCGCCATCAGCGCCGGCCAATCCGCCAGCCCCATGCCGTAGGCCAGCCGCGCCTGATCGAGCGCATCCTGCGGCAGCGTCTGGGTTTGCTGATCGCCGATCGCCTGCAGCAGATTCTCCAGCCGCCGCAGGAACAGGTAGGCGGCGCTCAGCGCCCGCACCTGCTCGGCCTCCAGCAGCCCCAGTTCACCCACCGCCTGCAGCGTCGGCAGCAGCGAACGCCCCTGCAGCGCCGGCTCGCGGCCGCCGCGGATCAGCTGGAATACCTGGGTGATGAATTCGATTTCGCGAATGCCGCCGGCACCCAGCTTGATGTTGTCCTTCAGGCCGCGACGCCGCACTTCACGGGCGATCATGCCCTTCATGTTGCGCAGCGACTGGATGACGCTGAAATCGATATAGCGGCGGAACACGAACGGCCGCAGCGTTTTGCGCAGCTCCTGGCTGTAGGCGTCTTCCGCGCCGCCCATCAGGCGCGCCTTCACCATCGCATAGCGCTCCCAGTCGCGCCCCTGCTCCTGATAGTAATCTTCCAGCGCCGCAAAGCTCATCACCAATGGGCCGCTGTCACCGAACGGCCGCAGCCGCATGTCGACGCGATAGACGAAGCCGTCAATAGTCTGCTGATCCAGCGCCTTGATCAGCCGCTGGCCAAGGCGGGTGAAGAACTGGGCATTGTCCAGCTCGCGCCGCCCGCCCTGAGTCTGGCCGTTTTCCGGGTAGGCGAAGATCAGATCGATATCCGACGAGAAATTCAGCTCGCCGCCGCCCAGCTTGCCCATGCCGAGGATCAGCAGCGGCTGCGGTTCACCGGCGGCGTTGCACGGCGTGCCCCACTCGCGGCAACAGGTTTGGTACAGCCAGTCGCGCGCGCTGACGATCAGCGTTTCCGCCAATCCGCTCAGCTGCAGTAACGTTTCTTCGGTCGAACACAGCCCCTGAGCCTGCGCCCAGGCAATGCGCACCAGCGTTTCACGGCGAAACAGACGCAGCGTGCGCATCAGCTGCGCCTCATCGCGCACCTCTTCCAGCTCGTCCTGCAGCCAGGCGGCATAGTGTTGCCACTCGCCGGGCGCCGGTGGTTGTTCGCGCAGCGTCGCCAGCCAGGCCGGCTGGGCAAGCAGCGCGTCGCTGACGAAGTCGCTCGACGCCAGCACCCACTGCTCCTGTTCGCTAAAGGCGCTGTCCGCGCCGTGAACTTCCTGAAAACGCTGCACAACCTGCTGTGCCTGAGCCTGTAACGCGGCTGAAAGTGGCGACATAGTGTATGACCCGTTCTGCGGCCCACGGCTGGCGGGCCGGCTTGATTAACGAAGCGCGCCGTTTAACCAGAATGGCGCATGCGATAAGGCCTGTTTGCGGCTGGCTTCATACCAGCCCTGACGGCGCTCGCTCAGCGCCGCCTGCAGTTCGCGCCAGGCCTCGATATAAGGGCCGGTCTGCTCGTCGGGGTAGGCACCCGACAACAGGACCAGCGCCGAAATCTGACGCGTCAGGCGCGGCAATTGTTCCTGATATTCATCTTCGTTCAGCGTACGGCTGAAGGCTTCTTTCAGCTCCGCACCGCTGCGCCCCAGCATGATGTCGCTGAAGCGTTTGAAAGAACCGTCCAGCTTGGCCTGCGCTTTGGCATCGATAAACGGCCGCCAGGCGCCGCTCACCAGCCATGATGTGAGCGCCAACTTACATTGCAGGTAGGTGGCGCTGTAGCACAGGGCCTCTGGTTGCGCGGCTTTGTCCGCCAACAGCGGCTCGAGCTCGGTCAGACGGGCGCGCAGATCGGCGCTGGCCTTGCGCGGCACCAAACCGCCGAAGATCACCAGCGCCTGGCGAATTGTTCCGACCGCCTCAATCACCGAAGCGCGCGCCTGCGCGTCGCCGCGCAGCCACAGCTCTTCGTGGTACTGCCAGTGGCCCAGCGCCAGCTCGAAGGCGGCGATCATCCCCTGCTCCACGGTCGCCTTCGCCGCCGGCTTCAGCACCCGCAGCGGGCGCACCTGGCGCGGCAGATTGCCCTGCGCCAGGTGGTAACCGCGCGCCGCCTTGCTCAGGCTGCCCTGACGCAGCCCGCCGTGCGCCGCCAGCTCACCGGCCAACGCCAGCAGATCGGCAGTATTGCCGTTCAGCAGCTCCAGCTCTACCTCGCTCAGGGCTTCGCTGAGGTCACCGGCGCGCACCTCGCCCTGGTCCAGACCAATCTCGATCTCGCTTTGGCCGTAAGTAACCACCCACTTCTCTCGCACGAAATCGGTACGGAACAGCGGCTGCAACGCCTGCTGCAGCGTCGTGATATCGCAATCCTGCGGCCAGATCTCGGCAGGGAACTGCGCCAACGCCAGCTGCGGCTCGGCGATAGCGACATTGTATTCCGGGCGCTGGTGCAGGCCGCCCACCACTTTACCGGCGGTTTTGATGGTCATCTCATAGCGATCGTCGAAACCGCGAATTCGCAGCCCCATGTCGTGACGGCGCAGGACGTTGTCGGCCGTTTCGAAGTAAATGTTGGTCAGCTTTTGCGGCGCGGAATGCTGATGCGGCCAGGCGGCGAGCCATTGTGGCAGAGCGGCCACCGCTTGCGGCGCGGCGATGAATTTCAGTTCAATTTCAACGGTCATAATTCTTTAACACCAATAAGTTACGCATTCGCGTCGGTTTCAGCGCGGCGCGTTCGGCCCGCCGTATGCTGCCCAATGACGCACAGTTGCCATTATCTTACCGCGATTCCCGGCGCCTTAACCCTGCTAACTGTAGAAAAAACCTGTTACGTTATAAAACGCTGCGCAACTCACAGAATCAGCCACAGTAAGATAGTTCTCATTCCGGTTTTGGCGTTGCGTCGTCAGACTGAACGCTCTACTATCGTTCCATAAATTCACCCAGAAACGATGAACTAATGCAGAAATTACGCCTGATTTGCCTTGCCGCGCTGAGCTTCAGCATCACTTGGGCCGCACATGCCGAAGATAAACGCTATATCTCCGATGAGTTAAGCACTTACGTCCATAGCGGCCCAGGTAATCAGTACCGTATTGTCGGCACTCTGAACGCCGGTGAAGAAGTCACCCTGCTGAGCGTCAACGACAGCACCAACTACGGCCAGATCCGCGATCCGAAAGGCCGCACCACCTGGATCCCGCTCGACCAGCTCAGCCAGACGCCAAGCCTGCGCACTCGCGTGCCCGAGCTGGAACAGCAGGTGAAAACCCTGACCGACAAGCTGGCCAACATCGACAACACCTGGAACCAGCGCACCTCGGAAATGCAGGAGAAAGTCGCGGGCAGCGACAGCACCATCAGCAGCCTGCAGAAGGAAAACCAGGATCTGAAAAACCAGCTGGTGGTCGCGCAGAAGAAGGTCAACGCCGTTAACCTGCAGCTCGACGACAAGCAGCGCACCATTATCCTGCAGTGGTTCATGTACGGCGGCGGCGTCGCCGGCGTCGGTTTGCTGCTGGGCCTGCTGTTGCCGCACCTGATCCCGCGCCGCAAGAACAACAACCGCTGGATGAACTGATCTCAGTATCGTTCAGTTTGAGTATGGGCGCCTGCGGGCGCCCTTTTCATTGGTGCCGACATCCCGCGGCCAATTCATGTAATCTGATAGACAGAGCCTTACACGATATTCAGGAGTCAACAGTGCAGATTTATCTGGTCGGCGGCGCCGTTCGCGACAGCCTGCTCAACATCCCGGTGGTCGATCATGATTGGGTGGTGGTGGGCGCTACGCCGGCGGAGCTGCTGGCATTGGGTTATCAGCAGGTCGGCAAAGATTTCCCGGTGTTCCTCAACCCCGATTCTCATGAGGAGTACGCGCTGGCGCGCACCGAGCGCAAATCCGGCCAGGGGTATACCGGTTTTACCTGCTATGCCGCGCCGGACGTGACGCTGGAAGAAGATCTGCTGCGGCGCGATCTGACCATCAACGCCATCGCCCGCTCCGCCGAAGGGGAACTGATTGATCCTTACGGCGGCGTGGCCGATCTGCAGGCGCGCGTGCTGCGCCACGTTTCCGACGCGTTCGGCGAAGATCCGCTGCGCGTGCTGCGCGTGGCCCGCTTCGCCGCTCGCTTCGCCCATCTGGGTTTTCACATCGCCGACGAAACGCTCGCGCTGATGCGCCAAATGGCGCACGGCGGTGAACTGGCTGCGCTGACCGCCGAACGTGTCTGGAAGGAAACCGAAAAGGCGCTGCAAAGCCAGAGCCCGCAGGTCTATTTTCAGGTGTTGCGCGACTGCGATGCGCTGGCGGTGCTGTTCCCGGAAATCGACGCGCTGTTCGGCGTACCGGCCCCCGCCAAATGGCACCCGGAGATCGACACCGGCGTGCACACGCTGATGGCGCTGGCGATTGCCGCCCGCCTCACGCCGGAGGTGGACGTGCGCTTCGCCACCCTGTGCCATGACCTCGGCAAAGGATTGACGCCGAAAGAATTCTGGCCGCATCACCACGGCCACGGCCCGGCGGGCGTGCGGCTGGTCGAAGCCCTGTGCCAGCGGCTGCGGGTGCCCAACCCGGTGCGCGATCTGAGCAAGCTGGTGGCCGAGTACCATGACCTGATCCACACCGTGAACAAGCTGCGGCCGGACACCCTGCTGAAGCTGTTCGACGCCATCGACGTCTGGCGCAAGCCCCAGAGACTGGAGCAGATGATCCTGACCAGCGAAGCGGACGCGCGCGGCCGCACCGGCTTTGAGGAGAACCCTTATCCACAGGGCGACTATCTGCGCCAGGCGTATCAGGTGGCGAACGCGGTATCTATCAAAGAAGTGGTGGCCAGCGGGCTGCAGGGCACCGCGATCCGCGACGAGCTCAAACGCCGCCGCCAGCAGGCGCTGGCCGACTGGAAACTCAGCCAAACGATTATCAACGATCAGGCATAAAAAAACCCCGCAGAGCGGGGTTTTTTCTTGGCGTCGGGCTTACAGGAATACCATGTAAACCACGGCTGCCACGATAAAGCGGTAGATGGCGAACGGCACGAACGAGATGCGTTTGATCAGCGACAGGAAGGTCTTGATCGCAATCAGCGCCACCACGAAGGCCGTAATGAAACCGACGGCAAACATCGGCAGATCGCCCCAGGTCAGGAAGTGCAGGCTCTTGTACAGATCCAGGCCGCTGGCGCCAATCATCATCGGCACCGCCAGGATGAAGGAGAACTCGGACGCCGCATAGCGGTTCACGCCCACCAGCATACCGCCGGCGATAGTGGAACCCGAACGGGAGAAGCCCGGCCACAGCGCCAGGCACTGGAAGCAGCCGATCATGAACGCCTGGCGGTAGGTGATGTCATCCAGCCCTTCCGCGCTCGGTTTCTTCGGCTTCAGCCATTCCGCCGCCAACAGCAGCAGGCCGCCGACCACCAACGCGTACATCACGTTTTTCGGCGCGAACAGCGACTTGATGAAATCATGGAAGGCCAGGCCCAGCACCACCGCCGGGATCATCGCCAACAGGATGTGCCCCAGCTTCAGCTGGCCGCTGGTTTTGCCCTCGTGCTCCACCGGCTTGCCACCGAAATGGATGCCGATCAGGCCGAACAGCCGGCGCCAGAACATCACGACTACGGCCAGGATCGACCCCAGCTGGATAATGACTTCAAAAGTTTTGGCTTTGTCGCCGGTAAAGCCCAGCCACTCGCCGACGATGATCATATGCCCGGTGGAAGAAACCGGCAGAAATTCGGTTAATCCCTCGACAACCCCAAGAACAAACGCAATAAACAGTGAATGCATGTCTGCCATGTGCTTCGCTCACCCCATAAAATAACGGCTATCACATAAAAAAGCGGCAATGCTTAAAGACAATGCCGCTAAAACAATTCTCAGGATTAAGACCAAGTTAACGGTCTTTCGTTGCAAGCAGATGACATAAAATCATGCGGGACGAGTGCCGCGCTCGATGATCACGCCGACCCGACTGGCATGTGCTACAGCGCCCGGTTTGCTGACCTTAATACGGACCCAGGGGGAATTGAAGCGCTGAAGCAAAATTTCAGATATTTCCTCTGCCACTCGCTCCACCAGCGCAAAACGGTTCGACTCCACGTGCTGGATCACGGCGTCGCTGACGTCGGCATAGCTCAGACAGTCAGTTACGTCGTCGCTGGCGGCGGCCGGCCGGTTATCCCAGCCCATTTCGATATCGAACACCAGCTTCTGACGAATGCCCTGTTCCCACTCATAAACGCCAATGGTGGTAATTACGGTAAGCTCTTCAATAAATACGATATCCATCACGTCATTCTCTGTTTTTGGCCTTGCCGGATACCACTTCCAGCGGAATGTGCGTATTATCCATAGATGTTGCGAGTAAAACGACCATTATTAAACGGAACCGCGTTATGAGTGCTACCGCGCTTGGCATGATTATCTTCGCGTATCTGTGCGGCTCGATTTCCAGCGCGATCCTGGTTTGCCGGATCGCCAGGCTGCCGGATCCGCGTGAACATGGCTCAGGAAATCCCGGGGCGACCAACGTCCTGCGCATCGGCGGCCGGCTGGCGGCAGCGGCGGTGCTGGTATTCGATATTCTGAAAGGGATGTTGCCGGTCTGGCTGGCCTACAAACTCGATGTGCCGCCGCTGTACCTCGGTCTGACGGCGATCGCCGCCTGCCTGGGGCACATCTATCCGGTGTTCTTCCACTTCCGCGGCGGTAAGGGCGTAGCGACGGCGTTTGGCGCCATCGCGCCTATCGGTTGGGATCTGACCGGCCTGATGACCGGCACCTGGCTGCTGACGGTGCTGCTCAGCGGCTACTCTTCGCTCGGCGCCATCGTCAGCGCGCTGATCGCCCCGTTCTACGTCTGGTGGTTCAAACCGCAGTTCACCTTCCCGGTGGCGATGCTCTCCTGCCTGATCCTGATGCGGCATCACGACAATATTCAGCGCCTGTGGCGCGGCCAGGAAGGCAAGATCTGGGGCAAGTTCCGCAAGAAGAAAAACCAGGCAGATGCGGATAACGGCGATCGGCCGAAAGACGAATAACAGAAGGGCCGGATTATCCGGCCCTTTGCTTTATACCGCAGGCAGTTCCGCCAGCGGCCAGCGCGGCCGCACCGAAACGCTCAGTTCCGGGCTGGCGCCGCTCTTCAGGCGCACCATGCCGGCATAGGCGATCATCGCGCCGTTGTCGGTGCAAAATTCCGGGCGGGCATAGAATACTTCCCCACCGCGCTTGTGCATCATCTCCGCCAGCTTGGCGCGCAACGTGCGGTTGGCGCTCACGCCGCCGGCCATCACCAAGCGTTTGAAACCGGTCTGCTCCAGCGCGCGTTTGCACTTGATTGCCAGCGTGTCCACCACCGCATCCTCGAAGGCGCGGGCGATGTCGGCACGCGTCTGATCGTCGTTGCCGTTGGAGCGAATGGTGTTGGCGGCGAAGGTTTTCAGCCCGGAGAAGCTGAAGTCCAGGCCCGGACGATCGGTCATCGGCCGCGGGAAAGTGAAACGCCCCGCCGTGCCCTGCTGCGCCATCTTCGACAGCATCGGCCCGCCGGGGTAATCCAGGCCGAGCAGCTTGGCGGTTTTGTCGAACGCTTCGCCGGCGGCATCGTCGATCGATTCGCCCAGCAGTTCATACTCACCGATGCCGGTGACGCTGATCAGCTGAGTATGGCCGCCGGAGACCAGCAGCGCGACGAACGGGAACGCCGGCGGGTTATCTTCCAGCATCGGCGCCAGCAGGTGGCCTTCCATATGGTGCACCGGCACCGCCGGCACGTTCCAGGCGAACGCCAGCGCGCGCCCCACGGTAGCGCCGACCAGCAGCGCCCCCACCAGGCCCGGCCCGGCGGTGTAGGCCACGCCGTCGATGTCGGCCGGAGTCAGGTTGGCCTCTTTCAGCGCCGCCTGAATCAGCGGCACGGTTTTGCGCACGTGATCGCGCGAGGCCAGTTCCGGCACCACGCCGCCGTAGTCGGCGTGCAGCTTCACCTGGCTGTATAATTGGTTGGCCAACAAACCGGTTTGATCGTCATACACTGCAATTCCGGTTTCATCGCAGGACGTTTCTATACCCAGTACTCGCATTACATTTCCCATCATTCACGTGCGGCCGCCAGTCTACCACATTCCGCCGCATTTACCGCCAGCGCGGCGCATCTTGTCACCGGCTCGCACCTATGTCGATGATTCATCCAGAAAATGCCCAGGCGATTAAACACGAGCATTTTTTTCTGATTAGTCTATAATCAGCGCCCGGTGCAAAATTGCGCACGTTGCGGCAGAGCGACGCGGGTTTCAATTTGCGGTGATGCTTTACAAAGCAGCATCCATTGGAGTAAAATTCCGCACCATTTTGAAAAGGCTGGCGCTTGGCCAGCAACAAACCGAATTTTATTGAGGTGAGAGGCACATGCCGGTAATTAAAGTACGTGAAAACGAGCCATTTGACGTTGCTCTGCGTCGTTTCAAACGCTCTTGCGAAAAAGCAGGTGTTTTAGCTGAAGTTCGTCGTCGTGAGTTTTATGAAAAACCAACTACCGAACGTAAACGCGCTAAAGCTTCTGCTGTGAAACGTCACGCGAAGAAACTGGCTCGCGAAAACGCACGCCGCACTCGTCTGTATTAATTCTTCGGGGGCAACCCCACCGCGTGAATTTCTGATTTTCAAAATCGCGCAGACCGAGTAGTTGCATACGAAGGCCGTGCTTTCCGAAAGGAATGCGCGGCTTGTTCTCGTTTATAGGCTAATGAAGTAAGGGCTTATGGCTGGACGAATTCCGCGCGTATTTATCAATGACTTGCTGGCTCGCACCGACATCGTCGACTTGATCGACGCTCGCGTGAAGCTCAAGAAGCAAGGCAAGAACTACCACGCGTGCTGTCCGTTCCACCACGAAAAGACGCCTTCCTTTACCGTTAATGGCGAAAAGCAGTTTTATCACTGTTTTGGGTGTGGTGCGCACGGCAACGCCGTCGATTTTTTGATGAATTACGACCGACTCGAGTTTGTCGAAACCATCGAAGAGCTGGCGACCATGCACGGGCTGGAAGTGCCTTACGAAGCGGGCACCGGGCCAACCCAGATCGAACGCCATCAGCGCCAGAGCCTGTACCAACTGATGGAGCAGCTCAGCGCGTTCTATCAACAGTCACTGCAGCAGTCCTCCGGGGCACCGGCGCGCAGCTATTTGCAGCAGCGCGGATTAAGTGACGACGTTATTCGCCATTTCGCCATCGGCTTCGCGCCGGCGGGATGGGACAACGCCCTGAAGCGTTTCGGCCGCGACGCCGACTCGCGCCGCGCATTGAACGATGCCGGCATGCTGGTGACTAACGATCAGGGGCGTTCGTACGACCGTTTCCGTGAACGGGTGATGTTCCCCATCCGCGACAAGCGCGGGCGCGTGATCGCCTTCGGCGGCCGCGTATTGGGTGACGGTATGCCGAAGTACCTGAACTCGCCGGAAACCGAAGTTTTCCATAAGGGCCGCCAGCTGTACGGCCTGTATGAAGCACAGCAGAACCACCCTACCCTCCAGCGGCTGCTGGTGGTGGAAGGGTATATGGACGTGGTGGCGTTGGCGCAATTCGGCATCGATTATGCCGTCGCCTCGCTCGGAACCTCGACGACGGCTGAACACATTCAGCTGCTGTTCCGCGCCACCGACAACGTCGTCTGCTGTTACGACGGCGACCGCGCCGGCCGCGAGGCGGCATGGCGGGCGCTGGAAACCGCGCTGCCGTACCTGAACGACGGGCGCCAGCTGCGGTTCATGTTTTTGCCCGACGGCGAAGATCCGGACACCCTGGTGCGCAAGGAAGGCAAAGAAGCCTTCGAACAGCGAATGGAGCAGGCGCAGCCGCTGTCCACGTTCCTGTTCGAAAGCCTGCTGCCGCAGGTGGATCTGAGCAGCCCGGACGGGCGCGCCAAGCTGAGCACGCTGGCGCTGCCGCTGATTACTCAGGTGCCGGGCGAAACGTTGCGCTTGTACCTGCGTCAGGAGCTCGGCAACAAGCTGGGGCTGCTGGACGACAGCCAGCTCGACAAGCTGATGCCCAAGCAGGCGGAAAATGCGAATCCTTATCAGGCGCCCCAGCTAAAACGCACAACCATGCGTATACTGATAGGGTTACTGGTGCAAAATCCGCAGTTGGCTACACTTATCCCTTCGCTTGAAGGGCTGGAGCAGACCAAACAGGCGGGATTGCCGCTGTTCGTCGAACTGGTACAGACCTGTTTGGCGCAGCCGGGCCTGACGACCGGGCAATTGCTGGAGCTGTATCGCGACAACAAATTCAGCCAGCAGCTTGAAACCTTGGCGACATGGAACCATATGATCGTTGAGGACATGGTCGAACAGACCTTTTTGGATACGTTGGCCAGCCTGTACGACTCGGTGCTCGAGCAACGGCTGGAAACGCTGATCGCCCAGGCCAGAACGCGCGGCCTGAGCCCGGAGGAACGTGAAGAAGTCCGTTCTCTCAACCAGGTTTTAGCGAAGAAAAACTGAATACCAAACGGCTTAAGTGCCGATAATTGCGAGGGCAGAGCCCTGCACAGTGCCGCCATAGTGGGCCGCGGCGATAACGAAAACGCCCCAAATGCTATTGTTGGCGGTTTCGCCGACCGACACCAACCTAAATACTCTGAAGTGTGGATACCGTCTTATGGAGCAAAACCCGCAGTCACAGCTGAAGCTACTTGTCACCCGTGGTAAGGAGCAAGGCTATCTGACCTATGCTGAGGTCAATGACCATCTGCCGGAAGATATCGTCGACTCCGATCAGATCGAAGACATCATCCAGATGATTAACGACATGGGCATCCAGGTGATGGAAGAAGCACCGGACGCCGATGACCTGCTGCTCGCCGAAAACTCGAACAGCACGGACGAAGATGCGGAAGAAGCCGCCGCACAGGTTCTGTCCAGCGTGGAATCCGAAATCGGCCGCACCACCGACCCGGTGCGCATGTACATGCGCGAAATGGGTACCGTCGAACTGCTGACGCGCGAAGGCGAAATCGACATCGCCAAACGCATCGAAGACGGCATCAACCAGGTGCAGTGCTCGGTTGCCGAATACCCGGAAGCCATTACCTACCTGCTTGAGCAGTACGATCGCGTCGAAGCGGGCGAAGCGCGCCTGTCCGATCTGATCACCGGCTTCGTCGATCCTAACGCGGAAGAGGACATCGCCCCAACCGCCACCCACATCGGTTCTGAACTGTCGAGCGAAGAGCAAGACGACGACGAAGAAGATGAAGACGACGAAGACGACGATACCGAAGACGACAACAGCATCGATCCTGAGCTGGCGCGTCAGAAGTTCGCCGAGCTGCGCGATCAGTATGAAGCGACGCGTCTGGTGATCAAGAAGAACGGCCGCAGCCACGCCAGCGCCGCGGACGAGATCCTGAAGCTGTCTGAAGTGTTCAAGCAGTTCCGCCTGGTGCCGAAGCAGTTCGACTTCCTGGTCAACAGCATGCGCACCATGATGGACCGGGTTCGCACCCAGGAACGCATCATCATGAAGCTGTGCGTTGAACAGTGCAAAATGCCGAAGAAAAACTTCGTCACCCTGTTCGCCGGCAACGAAACCAGCGATTCCTGGTTCGAAGCCGCGCTGGCGATGGCCAAGCCATGGTCGGAAAAGCTGAAAGACGTGGCTGAAGACGTGCAGCGCAGCCTGCAGAAACTGCGTCAGATCGAAGAAGAAACCGGCCTGACCATCGAGCAGGTCAAAGACATCAACCGTCGCATGTCGATCGGTGAAGCGAAAGCCCGCCGCGCGAAGAAAGAGATGGTTGAGGCCAACCTGCGTCTGGTTATTTCTATCGCCAAGAAATACACCAACCGCGGCCTGCAGTTCCTGGATCTGATCCAGGAAGGCAACATCGGCCTGATGAAAGCGGTAGACAAGTTCGAATACCGCCGCGGCTACAAGTTCTCGACGTACGCCACCTGGTGGATCCGTCAGGCTATCACCCGCTCCATCGCCGACCAGGCGCGCACCATCCGTATTCCGGTGCATATGATTGAGACCATCAACAAGCTCAACCGTATTTCGCGCCAGATGCTGCAAGAGATGGGCCGCGAGCCGACGCCGGAAGAGTTGGCCGAGCGCATGCTGATGCCGGAAGACAAGATCCGCAAGGTGCTGAAGATCGCCAAAGAGCCAATCTCGATGGAAACGCCGATCGGCGACGACGAAGATTCGCATCTGGGCGACTTCATCGAGGATACCACCCTCGAGCTGCCGCTGGACTCCGCGACCTCGGAAAGCCTGCGTTCCGCCACCCACGACGTACTGGCCGGCCTGACCGCGCGCGAAGCGAAAGTGCTGCGCATGCGTTTCGGCATCGACATGAACACCGATCACACGCTGGAAGAGGTCGGCAAGCAGTTTGACGTTACCCGTGAGCGTATTCGTCAGATCGAAGCCAAGGCGCTGCGCAAGCTGCGTCACCCAAGCCGCTCTGAAGTGCTGCGCAGCTTCCTGGACGACTAAGTCCGGCTGCCGCACCCAAAACAAAAACCCCGGCCTGCCGGGGTTTTTTTATGCCCTGAATACGCCCCGCCGCATCATTGCAACGCCAGGAACAGCTCACGATAGCTGGCGGTAAGCTGCTCCAGCGTGGCGCGGTTCAATCCGCTGGGGTTAGGCAATACCCACACCTCGGTTTCCCCCAGCATCAGCGCCTGTTTGCCCCAGGGCGCGTTTTTCACCCCGAAGGCGGTGGTGAACGCCTGCTTGCCCAAAATCGCCAGCGCGCGCGGCTGATAGCGCAGGATTTTCTCTTGCAATACCTCACCGCCGCTGCGCAGCTCGTCGCGCGACAGCTCGCTGGCCGCCACCGTCGGGCGCGCCACCAGCGCGGTAATGCCGCAGCCGTTATCCTTCAGCTGCTGCCACTGCTCCGGCGCCAGCTGGCGCTCGGTAAAGCCGGCCTGATGAAGCACCTTCCAGAAGCGATTGCTGCCGTTGGCGAAAGGGTAGCCCTGATGGGCGGAAGAAAGGCCGGGGTTGATGCCGCAAAACACCACCCGCAGGTTAGGCGCCAGAAGTTCCATGAGTGTCGTGAGTCCATTACAGGGATTTACTGCGGTTATCGCAAAATCCGCCAGCAATTACAACAGGCTAGAACTGTGCAGAAAAGCAACATACGGGCGGGTAACAGTAGACCGCCGCTTAAGGATTCCCTATAATCTCGCGGCTTGGCCCCTTAGCTCAGTGGTTAGAGCAGGCGACTCATAATCGCTTGGTCGTTGGTTCAAACCCAACAGGGGCCACCAAATTTTAGCTGTTTTCACAGCCTTAGAAGCCATCCTGTCCGGGGTGGCTTTTTTGTTTTCCGCCGCCGTGCCACACTTCTCTTTCGGCATTCCTGATTTATTCCGACTCATAAGGGCCCCGCATGATCGTCAACTGCGACCACGACAACCTCGACGCCTGGCTGGCGCTGCGCACCGCGCTGTGGCCCTCCAGCTCGCCTGAAGATCACCGCGCGGAAATGCGCGAGATATTGGCTTCGCCGCACCACACCGCGTTTATGGCGCGGGGGCTGGACGGCGCTTTCGTTGGCTTTGCCGAGGTCGCGCTGCGCTACGATTACGTCAACGGCTGCGAATCGTCGCCGGTGGCGTTTCTGGAAGGGATTTATACCGTCGAACGCGCCCGCCGCCAGGGTTGGGCCGCGCGCTTGATCGCGCAGGTGCAGGAGTGGGCGAAGCAGCAGGGGTGCAGCGAGCTGGCGTCGGATACCGACATCGCCAATCTGGACTCCCAGCGCCTGCATGCGGCGCTGGGCTTTGCCGAAACGGAGCGGGTGGTGTTTTACCGCAAAACGCTGGGCTGATCAGGCGGTCTTGCTTTGCCGCTGATGCGCCAGCTGCTCGGCGCGCAGCAGAAGCTCCTGCAGATCGTCCTCGTCAATATCGAACAGATCCCCCTCCATCAGTGCCTCGTGCAGATCGGCGCGGGTGATGGCAACGGCATCGATCGGCAGATTGGCCGGTTTGGCCTCCGCCGGCGCCAGCGCGTGCGGGTAGCGTCGCCCGGCCAGGTTATTGAACAGAATGGCCAGCGCCGCCAGCAGCACCGAGTTCAGCAGCACCGGGTACAGCACGAAGTGGTAGCCCATCTGGTGAATGCCGGGGCCGCCGAGGATGGCGGTCAGCGCCACCGCGCCACCCGGAGGATGCAGGCAGCGCAGCTTGAACATCAGGCCGATGGCCACCGCCGCCGCAACGCCGCAGGCCAGGCCCGGATCGGGGATCAGCAGACCGGCGCTGACACCCACCGTCGCCGCCAGCGCATTGCCGCCGACGATCGACCAGGGCTGCGCCAGCGGGCTGTTGGGCACGCCGAACAGCAGCACCGCCGAGGCGCCCATCGGCGCGATAAACCACAGGTTCACCTCGCCCAAAATAAAGTGGCTGATCCAGCCGGCGAGCATCAGCCCCAAACCGGCGCCGACGCTGGAAATCAGCATCTCTCGCTTGCCCACCGCCAGCGGGTGCGGCCACAGGCGCGCGCATCCCACTTTTACTCGTTCTATCCACTGCGTCTTCATGTTACCCAATACGGTTCGATTCACGTGTTGGCAACAAATATATCACATCATCCTGAAGGAGCTCACGGCGCCGGAAACCGCGCCACCCAAGAACTTTTAGGCTAACAGATTGATTTTTAGCCTCCCCTCGACAATGATGAATGTTCCCCCCTTAACCCCGAGGAACCGCCGATGTCTCAACCGATCATCGAGCTTTATACCGACAGTGAATTTTTCAGCCCGTACGCCATGTCCGCCTTTGTCGTGCTGACGGAAAAAGGCATTCCGTTCACCGTGAAGCCGGTGGATCTGGCGAAAGAAGAGAACAAAGAGGCGGCCTACGCGGCGCTGTCGCTCACCCGCCGGGTGCCGACGCTGGCGATCGGCGAGTTTCAGCTCTCGGAGTCTTCGGCGATCGCCGAATACCTGGAAGACATCCACCCGGCCCACGCCGTTTATCCGCGCGACGTGAAGCTGCGCGCCAAGGCGCGCGAGATCCAGGCCTGGCTGCGCAGCGATCTGTTGCCGATCCGCGCCGAGCGCTCGACCGAGGTGGTGTTCAACAACGGCAAGTTCCCGCCGCTGTCCGAAGCCGCGCAGGAGGCCGCGCGCAAGCTGATCGCCGCCGTGGAAAAGCTGCTGAGCCACGGGCAGGACAATCTGTTCAGGGAGTGGTGCATCGCCGACACCGATCTGGCGCTGATGCTCAACCGGCTGGTGATGCACGGCGACCCGGTGCCGGAGCGCGTGCGCCACTATGCGCACAAGCAGTGGCAGCGCCCGTCGGTGCAGGCCTGGCTGGCGTTGTCGGAAAAACGGCGCGCCTGAGAAAAAAATCGGCGGCCACGACGCCGCCGTTCTCAATGCCGAGAAACAACATCACTGCTTGAGGGAAGGCAAATCACCATCCAGAGGGCAGATAGCCTAACAATGAAGCGATGGCGTACACCGCGCTGGCCAGGTACAGCAGCACAATGCTGACCTGCAGCAGCGGGTGCGTGATCCAGTTGCACTGCCAGCGCGGGGTCTGGTCGCCATGTTTGCGCGCGCCGCGCAGGATCAGCATCGGCATGATCGACAGGATCACCCCGCTGAACACCCCGGCGAAGTAGAGCGCGTTGACGAACGACACCAGCCCGCTGTAGGCCAGCACGAACGGCGGCACCACCACCAGTAGCAGCACTCCGAAGCGGCGCAGCGGCAGCTCGTCGTTGCCCAGCCGGAACTTGTCGAAAATATTGGTCAGGAAGCTGCCGCCCAATCCCCAGTACGAGGTCAGCATCGCGCACAGCGCGAAGATGTTGGCGGAGAAGAACGCCCACTGCCCCAGCGCCTGGCCCCAGGAGATGGTGGCCACGTCGGAGATGTCATCCAGCCCGCTGAGCGCGATCACCGACATCGGCACCGCCGCCAGCAAAATGAAGGTCACCACCATACCGACGATGATCGCCTTCGGCAGTTGCTCAGGCTTGTCGGCAAAGCCGCGCGCCATTTCCGGCACGATGTACTGCGCCGAGAAGCAGAACACCACCACGTTGAACACCGGCACCATATAGCGCCAGTCACCGTCCAGCAGGTTGCGCATCTGGGTGGTGTCTTTCAGCAGCGTTGCCGCCACCAGCGCGGTCAACATCACCACCATGCCGATGCTGATGAACTTCTCGCCGCGGCCGATCGCTTTCAAACCGAGGTACAGCACGCCGGCGGCGGGCACGAAGAACAGCAGGCTGCCCAGCGCCGGCGAGATGCCGAACAGCGATTGCAGCAGCTTACCGCTGCCGGTCATGTAGGCGGTAAGCGCCCCAACGCTGTTGACGCACACCGAAGCGAACATCAGCCAGGCGCCCAGGCCGCCGACGTAGCGCTTCGCCAGCCCGCTCAGCTGCAGATGTGCGCGGGTGCGCAGCGTGGATTCGGCGACGTACAGCATAGTGATGGTGGTCAGACTCCCCACCAGCACCAGCCAGAACAGCAGCGGCAGGAAACCGGCCTTGCTGGAGGCGTAGGCGATGGAGAGCACCCCGGCGCCGATGTTGGTGCCGACGATCATCGCCACCCCTTCGAGGAAACTTAACGATTTGGCGGGTGCAGGTGCTCGCACCCCGGCGGTAAGCGCCGGAGAAACAGAGATATTATCAGACATGCATCATCCTTTATCGCCCGGCGACGCTGGCCGCCGGGATGGGTTAACGTCCTGACGCTCAACAGCTCACATCGATACACAGGTATTTCAGCTCCAGATATTCTTCTATCCCGTAGCGCGATCCTTCACGCCCGAGCCCTGACTGTTTCACGCCGCCGAACGGCGCCACTTCGTTGGAAATCAGCCCGGTGTTGATGCCGACCATGCCGTACTCCAGCGCTTCCGGCACGCGCCACTGGCGCGCGGCGTTCTGCGTGAACAGGTAGGCGGCCAAGCCGAATTCGGTGTCGTTGGCCATGGCGATGGCTTCCGCCTCGTCATGGAAGCGGAACAGCGGCGCCACCGGCCCGAAGGTCTCTTCTTTGGCGAAGCGCATCTTCTGCGTTACGCCGGTCACCACCGTCGGCTGGAAGAAAGTGCCGCCGAGCGCGTGCGGCTGGCCGCCGGTGGCGATCTGCGCCCCTTTGATCAACGCGTCGTCGATATGGCTCTGTACCTTCGCTACCGCATCGCTGTCGATCAGCGGCCCCTGGGTGGTGCCTTCCTGGCTGCCGTCGCCGACTTTCAGCTGCTCGACCGCCGCCACCAGTTTTTCCACCAGCCGCTCGTAGATGCCGTCCTGCACGTAGATGCGGTTGGCGCAGACGCAGGTCTGGCCGCTGTTGCGGAACTTGGAGGCCATGATGCCCGCCACTGCCGCGTCCAGATTGGCGTCGTCGAACACGATGACCGGCGCGTTACCGCCCAGCTCCAGCGACAGTTTCTTGATGCTCGGCGCGCACTGCGCCATCAGGATGCGGCCGACCTCGGTCGAACCGGTAAAGCTCAGCTTGCGCACCACCGGGCTGTCGCACAGCACCTTGCCCACCTGCGCCGCTTCCCCGGTCACCACCTGCAAAACGCCGGCGGGAATGCCGGCGTCCTGCGCCAGCTTGGCCAACGCCAGCGCGGTCAACGGCGTTTGCTCGGCCGGTTTGACGATGATGGCGCAACCCGCCGCCAGCGCCGGCGCCACCTTGCGGGTGATCATCGCCGCCGGGAAGTTCCACGGGGTGATGGCAGCGCACACACCGATCGGCTGCTTCACCACCACCAGGCGCTGCGAAGCCTGCGGCGCCTGCAATACCGCGCCGTCCACCCGCTTGGCCTCTTCGGCGAACCAGGTGATGAACGACGCGGCGTACGCCACTTCGCCGCGCGCTTCCGCCAGCGATTTGCCCTGCTCGGCGGTCATCAGCTGCGCCAGATCTTCCTGTGCGGCAAGTACCTTATCGGCCCAGGCCAGCAGCAGCGCGGAACGCTGCTTGGCGGTCAGCTGCTTCCACTCGTTTTGCGCCCGCTGCGCCGCCGCGATCGCCTGCTGGGTTTCCTCTTCGCTGACCAGCGGAATGCTGGCCAGTTCGGCGCCGGTGGCCGGGTTGATCACCGCTTCGCGCTTGCCGCTCAGGGCATCGCACCATTCGCCGTTGATCAGACACTGGCTGCGCAGCAGCTCGGGATTGTTCAATTTCATGTCGTTCGCTCCTTAGTGGGCCAGCGCGCGAGACAGGATGCCCATCGCCTTGGTGAACTGATCGTCCGGGATGGTCAGCGGGTACAGGAAGCGAATCACGTTGCCGTTCACGCCGCAGCTCAGCAGCAGCAGCCCTTCTTCCATCGCCTTCTGCTGCACCTGACGGGTGATATCGGCAGATGGTTTGCCGGTGGCCGGATCGTTGAACTCCACCGCCACCATCGAGCCTTGCGCGCGCACATCGGCGATCGCCGGGCTGGTTTTGCGCACCTGCTGCAACACTTCCACCAGGTGCTGCCCCAAACGCTGGGCGCGCTGGCACAGCTGCTCTTCGTCGATCACGTCCAGCACCGCATGCGCCGCGGCCACCGCCAGCGGGTTACCGGCATAGGTACCGCCCAGCCCGCCCGGCGCCGGCGCATCCATCACCTCGGCGCGGCCCGCCACCGCCGACAGCGGCATGCCGCCCGCCAGGCTTTTCGCCATGGTGATCAGATCCGGTTTAACGCTGTAGTGCTCCATGGCGAACAGCTTGCCGGTACGGGCGAAGCCGGTCTGCACTTCGTCGGCGATCAGCAGGATGCCGTGCTGGTCGCACAGCGCGCGCAGCGCCTGCATGAACTCGGCCGGCGCCACGTTGAAGCCGCCTTCGCCCTGCACCGGCTCCAGCACGATCGCCGCCACCTGCTTGGGATCGATATCCGCTTTAAACAGGCGATCCAGGCTGTTCATCGCGTCTTCGGTGGTCACGCCGTACAGCGCGTTCGGGTACTGGCCGTGGAACACCGAGCCGGGGAATGGGCCAAAGCCCAGTTTGTAAGGCGCCACTTTGCCGGTCAGCGCCATGGTCATGTAGGTGCGGCCGTGGAAACCGCCGCCGAAGGTGATCAACCCCGGGCGACCGGTGTAAGCGCGGGCGATCTTCACCGCGTTTTCCACCGCTTCCGCGCCGGTGGTGAAGAAGGCGGTTTTACACGGGCCGGCGATCGGCGCGCGCTGGTTGATGCGCTCCGCCAGCGAGACATAGCTTTCGTAAGGAACGATCTGATAGGCGGTGTGGGTGAAGGCCTGCAGTTGCTTTTCAATCGCGGCGATCACCTTCGGGTGGCGATGGCCGGTGTTCAGCACGGCGATCCCCGAGGCGAAATCGATCACTTCTTTGCCTTCCACATCCCACAGCGTGGCGTTCTCTGCGCGCTCGGCGTAAAAACCACACATCACGCCCACTCCGCGCGGGGTGGCGTCCTGACGGCGTTGGTTCAATTCTGCGTTTTTCATGCTGTTCTCTCCGGTCGGTGCCAGTTACACGTTTCGTTCACATTCGTGAAACAATGCCGTTTATTTACACAGGATGTGGCCCTATAATCGAGTGCCAGTTACGAATAATTGAGGGATCCAATTGCGCTCATTGAGTGGTGATCTGTTGCTGCAGCGCCTCGGCGAGCAGCCCGATGACAAGCTGCACAAGCGGCTTTACAACGCGATCCGCACCAGCATTCTCGACGGCAGCCTGCCGCCCTCCAGCCGCCTGCCCGCCTCGCGCGATCTGGCGCAGGAACTCAGCCTGTCCCGCAACACCGTGTTAACCGTTTATGAACAACTATTGGCGGAAGGTTACGTGTTGGCGCGCGCCGGCAGCGGCACCTTCGTCGCCGACACGGTGCCGGACAGCTGCCTCTCCACCGGCAGCGCCCCGGCGGACGGCAGCGGGCAACCGCGCCGCGTCGAACTGTCGGAGCGCGGCGCCACGCTGCTGCACCACGCCAGCGCCAGCCCCAAACAGTGGGGGGCATTCATTCCCGGCGTGCCCGACGTCAACGCCTTCCCCCATCAGCTGTTCAGCAAGATCCAGGCGCGCCTCAGCCGCCGCCCGGCGCCGCAGCGGCTGACCTACAGCAATCAGGGCGGTAGCCCGGAGCTGCAGCATGCGCTGGTGGAGTATTTACGGGTGGCGCGCTCGGTGCGCTGTTCGCCGGAACAGATCCTGATCACCGAGGGCATCCATCAGGCGATCGATCTGGTGACGCGCATGCTATGCAATCCGGGGGATGACGCCTGGATCGAAGAGCCGGGCTATTGGGGGATCCGCAATATCCTGCGCATCAATGCGCTGAACATCTGCCCGCTGGCGGTGGACGAAGCCGGGCTGGTGCCGCCGGAGCAGCCGACCAACCCACCGCGGCTGATCTTCGTGACCCCGTCGCACCAGTATCCGCTCGGCTCGGTGATGAGCCTGGCGCGCCGCCAACGGCTGCTGGCGCTGGCGCGCAACGCCGGCGGCTGGATCGTCGAGGACGACTACGACAGCGAATTCCGCTTTTCCGGCCAACCGATCCCGGCGCTGCAAGGGCTGGAGGCCGACGCGCCGGTGATTTACATCGGCACCTTCAGCAAAACGCTCTACCCGGCGCTGCGCCTCGGCTATGTGGTGTTGCCGCCGCCGCTGGTGCAGGCGCTGAAAACCGCCCACGCCGAGCTGTACCGCGGCGGGCACCTCCTGATCCAGAGCGCGCTGGCGGAGTTTATTCAGGCAGGACACTACACCGCACATATCCGCCGCATGCGGTTGCTGTACGCCCGGCGGCGTGCCTTCCTGACCGGATTGATCGAACAGCACCTCGGCAAACAGGCGCTCAGCGAATTCAACAGCAACGCCGGATTGCACCTGATCCTCAACCTGCCGGACGAGGCCGACGACGTGGCGATCGCCGCCGCCGCTGGCGCGCAGGGGGTGCTGGTGCGGCCGCTGTCGCGCTACTACATGCTGCCCAACCGCCGGCGCGGCCTGCTGATGGGGTTTGCCTGCGTGCCGGAAGAGCAGATGGCCGCGGCCTTCACCCAACTGCTGGCCTGCATTAACGCGCCCGAGATGAAAAAGGCGGCCCCCTAGGGCCGCCTTTGCGCGTTACCAGGCCTGAAGCCGCCAGCCGTCCGCCTGCCGGTTCAGGCGATGCGTCGGCCGCAGCGCCTGCAGGAAGTCTTCGTCGTGCGATACCACCAGCATCGCGCCGGGGAAATCCGCCAGGGCAGTTTCGATCGCCAGCGACGACGCCAGATCCAGGTGGTTGGTCGGTTCGTCCAGCAACAGCAGCTGCGCCGGTTGTCGCCGCCACAGCGCGCAGGCCAGCGCCGCCTTGAGCCGTTCGCCGCCGCTCAGCGAGCCCAGCGGCAGCGCGATGCGATCCGCACCAAGCTGCAGCTGCGCCAGCCGGGTGCGCAACGCGCCTTCCGCCAGCGGCGAATCCTGCAGCCCCAGATGGTCCATCACCGACAGACTCGGGTCGAACTGCGACAAGGTTTGATCGAGGTAGGCCGTCGACAGCGGGCAATGACAATGGCCGGAAAGCGCCGTCAGCTGACCGAGAACGGTTTTCAGCAAGGTGGATTTGCCGCAGCCGTTGGGGCCGGTCAACGCCACGCGCATCGGGCCGTCGATACGCAGATCCAGCGGCGGCGCGCTGACGAACGGCAGCTGCAGCTGCTCGAGCACCAGCACCTGCTTGTTCGCGCTCACCTCGCTGCCCGGCAGCGCCAGCAACACCGGTTGCTCGTCCTCCACCCGCTGATAGGCCTCGCGCACCGCCGCATCGAGGCTGTCGCGCTGGTCCTGATGCTGTTTGCGCAGCGTGCCGAGGCTCTCCTTCGCCGCCGATTTGTAGGCCACCCGTTCGAAAGAGGCGATATTCAGCGTATCGACGACGCGCAGCGTTTGCGCCGAGCGCCGCTGGCTCATGTCGTGCTCTTTCTGCTGACGGGCGCGGGTGCGGCGGCGCTCCTCGCGCGCATGTTCCAGATCGGCGCGCGCCGCCTGCTGCTCCATGTCGCGCTGGCGCCGGTAGTCATCGTAGTTGCCGCCATAGCTGCGCAGCGCGCCGGGCGTCAGTTCGACGATGCGCTCCATACGCCCCAGCAGCTGCCGATCATGGCTGGCGATCAGCAGCCCGCCGCGCCACTGATCCAGCTGCTGATACAGCCAGGCGCGCCCGGCGCTGTCGAGGTGGTTGGTCGGTTCGTCCAACAGCAGATAATCCGCCTCCCCCAGAAAAGCGCCACACAGCGCCGCGCGCATCCGTTCGCCGCCGCTCAGTGAGCTTGCGGGTCGCAGCGGATCGAAGGCCGGCAGCCCGGCGGCGGCGAAGGCGCTTTGCAGGCGATCGTTGAGATCCCAGCGTCCTTCCAGACGATCGATGTCGTCCGCCAACGGCCGCCCTTGCTCGATGCGCGCCAGCGCGGCGAAGACCTCGCCGTAGCCCAGCAGCTGCGCCAGCGTGGTGTTCGCCGCGATCTCCGGCTGCTGCGCAACGTAAGCCAATGCGGCATGGGATTCGACATGCCCATTGCCCGGCCGCTCCCGCCCGGCGATCAGGCGCAACAGCTGGGTTTTGCCGACGCCGTTGCGCCCCACCAGGCCGCAGCGCGACCGATCGAAAGCGAGATCCAGCGGGCCGAACAGCGTTTCGCCGTCAGCAAATTGGCAGGTCAGTTGATGTAAAACGAAATAAGGGGACTGCGCAAAATGAGCCATAAGCACTCCTGAATGAGATCAAAACATCCCCACAGGGCGCGGGAGCGCACAGCGTGGGACCCGATATCAGCAGGTGTGGTTGTTCATTTTCGGTTATGGCTCCGCAGAGAGAAGGAATTTACAACGCGCAAAGGTTAACCGATCTTTTGTTCGTTATGCAAACGGTGCCTGAGATTCATGACGTCTATCACATTCGGCACAACGCAGATTCCCAAGCGGCGCGACAACGGCTAGATTTATCTCATCCGACCACTTATGTTCACATAATTATAACAACGGGCCCCGATTTCACCCGATGGAGAGTGCAATGAGCAATTACCCTCACCTGCTGGCGCCGCTGGATCTCGGCTTCACCACCCTGAAAAACCGGGTGCTGATGGGATCGATGCATACCGGCCTGGAAGAGCTGCCTGACGGCCCGCAGCGCCTGGCCGCGTTCTATGCCGAGCGCGCCGCCGCCGGCGTGGCCCTGATCGTCACCGGCGGCATCGCGCCCAACGACAAAGGCGTGGTGTATCGCGGCGGCTCCACCCTCAACAGCGAGGCGCAGTTGCCTCACCATCGGCCGGTCACCGAGGCCGTTCATCGCGCGGGCGGCAAGATAGCGCTGCAGATCCTGCATGCCGGCCGCTACAGCTATCAGCCGCACCCGGTGGGCCCTTCCGCGCTGCAGGCGCCGATCAATCCCTTCGCGCCAAGCGCGCTGAGTGAAGCGGAGATCGAGCAGACCATCGCCGACTTCGCCCGCTGCGCGGCGCTGGCGCAACAGGCCGGCTACGACGGCGTTGAGGTGATGGGTTCCGAAGGCTACCTGATCAACCAATTTTTGGCGGCGCGCACCAACCAGCGCGACGATCGCTGGGGCGGCAGCTTCACCAACCGCATGCGCTTCGCCGTCGAGATCGTGCGGGCGGTGCGCCAGGCGGTGGGTGCGGAATTCATTCTGATCTACCGGCTGTCGATGCTCGATCTGGTGGAAGACGGCTCCAGCTGGCAGGAGATTGAACAGCTGGCGCTGGCGGTCGAACAGGCGGGCGCCACGATCATCAATACCGGCATCGGCTGGCACGAGGCGCGCATCCCGACCATCGCCACCATGGTGCCGCGCGCCGGGTTCAGCTGGGTGACCCGCAAGCTGATGGGCAAGGTGGGTATTCCGCTGATCACCACTAACCGCATCAACGATCCGGCGGTGGCCGAGCAGGTGCTGGCGGACGGCTGCGCCGACATGGTGTCGATGGCGCGCCCGTTCCTCGCCGACGCCGCCTTTGTGCAGAAAGCCGCCGAGGGACGCGCCGACGAGATCAATACCTGCATCGGTTGCAACCAGGCCTGTCTCGACCAGATTTTTGAAGGCAAGCTGACGTCTTGCCTGGTCAATCCGCGCGCCTGCCGCGAAACCGAAATGCCGTTGACGATGGCGGAGAAACCGAAAAAGCTGGCGGTGATCGGCGCCGGCCCCGCCGGGTTGGCCTTCGCCACCACCGCCGCCAGCCGCGGCCATCAGGTGACGCTGTTCGACGCGGCCGATCAGATCGGCGGCCAGTTCAACATCGCCAAGCAGATCCCCGGCAAGGAAGAATTCCATGAAACCCTGCGTTACTTCCGCCGCCAGCTGGCGCTGCGCGAAGTGACGGTCAGGCTGGGCGTCAAGGTCGAGGCGGCGGATTTAAGCGAATTCGACGAAGTGATCCTCGCCTGCGGCATCTTGCCGCGCACCCCGGACATCCCCGGCATCGGCCACGCCAAGGTGCTGAGCTATCTGGACGTGCTGCGCGATAAAAAACCGGTCGGCCAGCGGGTGGCGATCGTCGGCGCCGGCGGCATCGGCTTCGACACCGCCGAGTACCTCAGCCAGCACGGCGTGTCCAGCAGCCAGGATCAGGCGGAATTCAACCGCGAATGGGGCATTGACGGCCGCCTTGAGCAGCGCGGCGGGCTGGCGGCGCAAGGCCCTCAGGCGCCACGCGCCGCGCGGCAAATCTATCTGCTGCAGCGCAAAACCAGCAAAGTGGGCGAAGGCCTGGGGAAAACCACTGGTTGGATCCACCGCGCCAGCCTGGCGATGCGCGGCGTGAAAATGCTCAACAGCGTCAGCTATCGGCTGATCGACGACGAAGGGCTGCACATCACCCGCGCCGAGCAGGACAGCTGCCTGCCGGTAGACACGGTGGTCATCTGCGCCGGGCAGGAACCACGCCGCGAGCTGCAGCAGCCGCTGCAGGCGATGGAGAAAATCGTGCATCTGATCGGCGGCGCCGACGTGGCCGCCGAGCTGGACGCCCGCCGCGCGATCGATCAGGGTACGCGGCTGGCGATGGCGCTGTAAAAAAGGGGCGCACAGCGCCCCTTGGTCATCATGCTCAGCGACGCGCGCCGGATTTAACCGCTCTCAAGATCACGAACTTCTTGTTCGAGGCCACCAGCGTGCAGTTGCCGAACAGACGCTTGAGCTTCTGATGATAGTCGAGGTGGCGGTTGCCGACGATGCGTAACTCGCCGCCTACCTGCAGGCAGCGCTTGGCGTCGCAGAACATCTGCCAGGCGGTGTGATCGGTAATGGCATGCTGCTGGTGGAACGGCGGGTTACACAGCACCGCCTGCACGCTTTCGCGCTCGATGCCCGCCAGCGCGTTGTTCACCTCAAACTGGCAACGATCCAGCTCTTGCGGCAGGTTGTGCTCCACGTTCAGCTCGCTGGAGGCCACCGCCATGTAAGATTCATCGACGAAGGTCACCTGCGCTTCCGGGTTTTGCGCCAGCGCCGTCAGGCCAATCACGCCGTTGCCGCAGCCCAGATCGACGATATGGCCGTTCAGGCCACGCGGCAGATGTTCCATAAACAGGCGCGCGCCGATATCCAGGCTGCCGCGCGAGAAGACGTTGGCGTGGTTATGGATAAGCCAATCGGTGCCGTCCAGCGTCCAGTCGGTGGTTTCCGCCGCCGCCGGTGGGACGATATCCGCCGCCTGGCAGAAGATCAGGCGCGCTTTCTTCCACGCCAGGCTGGTGCGCGTCGGGCCCAGCACCTTTTCAAACAGCTGCATCGTCGAGGTATGCACGTCGCGCGCCTTGGCGCCGGCGACGATCAGCGTGTCTTCGGTCACGACGTGGCGCAGCGCGCGCAGCTGCTGCTCCAGCAGCGCCAGCGCTTTCGGCACGCGAATCAGCACCACCGCCGGCGCCGCCGGCAGCTCGGCCAGGCTGTCCAACAGCGTGACCTGCTCGGGATCCAGACCGTTGAGCTTCAGGTTGTGGCGCGTCGCCAGCTGGCTCATGTACGAGTCGCTGACGCTGTAAGGACGATGCGCGTGCAGCGCACAGGCCAGGGTGCCGAAGTTATCGTTGAAAATCAGCACCGGACGGCCGCCGATATCTACGTTTTCAAGCTGTTGCAGCAGATATTCGTCCGCTGCTTCCCACGCCTGCAGTTGGGTGGATTCTTCCTGTTGGGGATAACGCTCCAGCTCAAGTTGCTGTGTTCCCAGATCGAGTTGGCTCATTGCCCCTCCTGACTGATAAAATTTGGGCTGTTTATCCCCTAAAAACGCCCGTCAGTAAAATGTTTTTTCGGATAAATTGCGTATGTCAGGATTTGAGCGAAAAAACAGCATAGAATGACCGGCTGAATGGCCGTTGATACGGAACAAGAATGTCTGAATTGACCTACCTGCAAGGCTACCCAACGCATCTGCAAAGCCAGGTGCAGCAACTGATCCATCAGAACCGGCTGGGAGACGTGCTGCTGCAGCGCTATCCGCAGGTGCACGACTGTACTACCGACAAGTCGCTGTATCAGTTTACCGTCGATCTGAAAAACCAGTATCTGCGCAACGCCCAGCCGCTGAGCAAGGTGGCCTACGACAGCAAGATCCACGTCATGAAGCACGCGCTTGGCCTGCATACCGCCATCTCGCGCGTGCAGGGCGGCAAGCTGAAGGCCAAGGCGGAAATCCGCGTGGCGACGGTGTTCAAGGTGGCGCCCGAACCCTTCCTGCGCATGATCGTGGTGCATGAGCTGGCACACCTGAAAGAGAAAGATCACAACAAGGCGTTCTACAGCCTGTGCTGCCATATGGAGCCGGATTACCACCAGCTGGAGTTCGATACCCGGCTGTATCTGACGCACCTTTCGCTGTTCGGCGAGCTGTATGCATAGCGAGTGAGGGCGTGATAATCTGCGGTTTTAGGCCTGGACCGGAGCTCGCCATGATTCGCTTTGCCGTCGTCGGCACCAACTGGATTACGGAACGTTTTATCGATGCCGCCCATGAAAGCGGCAAACTCAAGCTGAGCGCCGTGTATTCACGCTCGCTGGACCAGGCGCAGGCATTTGGCGCCAACTATCAGGTCACGCAGTTTTTCGACTCGCTCGAGGCGATGGCACAGTCTGACGCCATAGACGCGGTGTATATCGCCAGCCCCAATTCCCTGCACTGCCCGCAATCGCTGCTGTTCCTGCGCCATAAAAAACACGTGATCTGCGAAAAGCCGCTGGCCTCCAACCAGCGCGAAGCGGAACAGCTGGTAGCCTGCGCGCGGGAAAATCAGGTGGTGCTGTTCGAAGCGTTCAAAAGCGCCTACTTGCCGAATTTCCTGGCGCTGCAGCAGGCATTGCCGAAAGTCGGCCGGCTGCGCAAAGCCTTTATCAACTACTGCCAATACTCTTCGCGCTACCCGCGCTATCTCGCCGGCGAGAACCCCAACACCTTTAACCCCCAGTTCTCCAACGGCTCGATCATGGACATCGGCTACTACTGCCTGGCCAGCGCGGTAGCGCTGTTCGGCGCGCCGCAGTCGGTGCTGGCCAGCGCCACGCTGCTGGATACCGGCGTGGACGCCCACGGCACCGTCTGTCTGAACTACGGCGATTTCGACGTCACGCTTTCCCATTCCAAGGTCAGCGACTCGGCGATCCCCAGCGAGATCCAGGGGGAAGAAGGCACGCTGATTATCGACAAGATTTCCGAGTGTCAGGGCGTGGCGCTGACGCCGCGCGGCGGCAACCGCCAGGATCTGAGCCAGACACAGCACATCAATACCATGCTGTATGAAGCGCTGGCCTTCGCCGAGCTGATTGAGAAGCATCAGGTGGAACACCCGGGGCTGGAGAATTCGCTGATCGTCGCCCGCCTGCTGACCGACATCCGCCGCCAGACCGGCGTCGTCTTCCCCGCCGACGGAGAATGAGATGAAACCGCTGCTCGTGATGCAAACCGGCGACGCGCCGCAGGCCATTCGCCAGGAACTGGCCAACTTTGAAGGTATGTTCCTGCAACAGGGCAACATCGACGCCGAACGCGCGCACATCGTGCATCTTCCCGCCGGCGAACGGCCGTTGCCGCCGGCCGCCTATTGCGGCGTAGTCATCACCGGATCGCCGGCGATGGTGACCGAACAGCTGCCGTGGAGCGAGGAAGCCGCCGAATGGCTGCGTCAGGCGATGGCGATCAAACTGCCGCTGTTCGGCGTCTGCTACGGCCACCAGCTGCTGGCCTACGCGCTCGGCGGCGAAGTGGGCTACCACCCGCAGGGCATGGAGGTGGGTACGCTGGAGATCGAACTGCTGCCCGCCGCAGCCGAAGACCGGCGCCTCACCCTGCTGCCGCCGCGTTTCAAGGCCAACCTTATCCATTCGCAGAGCGTGCTGACGCCGCCCGCCGGCGCGCAGACGCTGGCGCGTTCGCAGCAGGACGCGCACCAGATCCTGCGCTATGGCGATCACGCCCTGACCACCCAGTTCCATCCGGAATTCAACGGCGCGGTGATGAGCCAGTATCTGCAGTGGCTCGGCGAACTGCATCCCGAGCAGCAAGCCCGCTATCAACAGCAACAACAACAGGTTAGCGACACGCCGTTCAGCCGCCTGCTGCTGCAGGGATTCGTCGTCAGCCTCGGCGCGCAAAAAGCGATGGCCGGCTAACGCGATTCACGTTGACCGCCGACACATTTTGCATTACTTTCTGCTCTGCAAAGGGGAGTAACTTCATTGCCGGTCAATCGTCATTACGATGCGCAAGCATCCGGTTACCGGGCAACCTGATGTCAAAGGTGTAACCACCTTCATCAACGTTGTAAGTGAGACCTTGCCGGAAGGCGAGGTTTGCTTGCAGCGTTCACAGAGCGGCTGGCGTCTTCCGACGTTGGCCGTTTTTGTTTTTGAAGGATACCTCTGATGATGAATTCCGTTGGCACACCGTGGTTATGGGGCAGCTTCGCCGCCGTCATAGTCGTGATGCTCGCAATCGACCTCCTGTTGCAGGGCCGTAAAGGCGCGCACACCATGACCCTGAAGCAGGCCGCCAGCTGGTCTCTGGTGTGGGTCAGCCTCTCCCTGCTGTTCAATTTCGGTTTCTGGTACTACCTGAATGAAACCGCCGGGCGCGCCGTCGCCGATACCCAGGCGCTGGCCTTCCTGACCGGCTACCTGATCGAAAAAGCGCTGGCGGTGGATAACGTGTTCGTCTGGCTGATGCTGTTCAGCTACTTCGCCGTGCCGGCCAACCTGCAGCGGCGGGTGCTGATCTACGGCGTGCTGGGCGCGATCGTCCTGCGTACCATCATGATCTTCGCCGGCAGCTGGCTGGTCAGCCAGTTCCAGTGGCTGCTGTATCTGTTCGGCGCCTTCCTGCTGTTCACCGGTATCAAGATGGCGCTGGCGAAGGAAGATGACTCGGCGATCGGCGACAAGCCGCTGGTGAAATGGCTGCGCAGCCACCTGCGCATGACCGACAGCCTGGAAGGCGAGCGCTTCTTCGTGCGCCGCAACGGCATCCTGTTCGCCACCCCGCTGGTGCTGGTGCTGATCCTGGTCGAGCTGAGCGACGTGATCTTCGCGGTGGACAGCATTCCGGCGATCTTCGCCGTGACCACCGATCCGTTCATTGTCCTGACCTCTAACCTGTTCGCCATCATGGGCCTGCGCGCCATGTACTTCCTGCTGGCCAACGTGGCGGAGCGTTTCTCGATGCTGAAATATGGCCTGTCGGTGATTCTGGTGTTTATCGGCATCAAGATGCTGATTATCGACTTCTTCCACATCCCGATCGGCGTGTCGCTCGGCGTGGTGGCAGGCATCCTGACGCTTACCTTGCTGATCAACGCCTGGGTCAATCGCCGTAACGATCGCCTGGCGAAGAAATAACCACAATCTGTTATCCGGGGCGCTAGTCGCCCCGCGATTGTTTGGCAATTCCCCCAAAACGCCAAACGTTATTGCGATCACACAAATGTAACCAGTATGTTATCAAGTGTTGATCCGCGCTCAGAATTTCATCCCCGCCTCTTTCCAACATCATTCGATTGCTGAATACTGATTCGGCAAACACACTTAGTTACAGAATCATATAAAGCTACCCGGCGTCGTTCCCGCCGCGGCGGCCAGATAACATCAGGAAGAAAGCACTATGCAAAAACTACTACAAAAGATCACGCAGGGTAGCCTGGTCAAACAAATCATGGTCGGCCTGGTGGCCGGCATTCTGTTGGCGCTGGTTTCGCCGGCGGCGGCTTCCGCCGTCGGCCTGCTCGGTTCCCTCTTCGTCGGCGCGCTAAAAGCGGTGGCGCCGGTGCTGGTGCTGATTCTGGTTATGGCCTCGATCGCCAACCATAAACAGGGGCAGAAGACCAACATTCGCCCGATCCTGTTCCTCTACCTGCTGGGCACCTTTGCCGCCGCGCTGGTGGCGGTCGTCGTCAGCTTTATCTTCCCTTCCACGCTGGCGCTGACCACCGGCGCGACGGACATTACCCCGCCGGGCGGCATTGTGGAGGTGATGAAGGGTCTGTTGATGAGCGTGGTGGCCAACCCGTTCCATGCGCTGATTAACGCCAACTACATCGGTATTCTGGCGTGGGCCGTCGGGCTGGGGCTGGCGCTGCGCCACGCTTCCGAAACCACTAAAGGGCTGATCAACGACATGTCCCATGCGGTTACGCTGGTGGTACGCGCGGTGATCCGCTGTGCGCCGCTTGGCATCTTCGGCCTGGTGGCTTCCACGCTGGCGGAAACCGGCTTCGGCGTGCTGTGGGGCTACGCCCAGTTGCTGATGGTGCTGCTCGGCTGCATGCTGCTGGTGGCGCTGGTGCTCAACCCGCTGATCGTTTACTGGAAAATCCGCCGCAACCCGTATCCGCTGGTGTTCGCCTGCCTGCGCGAGAGCGGCGTGACCGCCTTCTTCACCCGCAGCTCCGCCGCCAACATCCCGGTGAACATGGAGCTGTGCAAGAAGCTGAATCTGAATGAGGACACCTACTCGGTTTCCATCCCGCTGGGCGCCACCATCAACATGGCCGGCGCGGCGATCACCATCACCGTGCTGACGCTGGCGGCGGTGAACACGCTGGGCATCGCGGTGGACGTCCCGACCGCTCTGCTGCTGAGCGTGGTGGCCGCCCTGTGCGCCTGCGGGGCCTCCGGCGTGGCCGGCGGCTCGCTGCTGCTGATCCCGTTGGCGTGCAACATGTTCGGCATTCCGAACGACGTGGCGATGCAGGTGGTGGCGGTCGGCTTTATTATCGGCGTGCTGCAGGATTCGGCGGAAACCGCCCTCAACTCCTCCACCGACGTGCTGTTCACCGCCGCGGCCTGCCAGGCGGAAGATCAACGGCTGGCGAACGAAGACCCGCTGAAGGTGCGTTAAGCGCAAGTTGCTTCATAAAAAGGCGCTCCCTCGAGCGCCTTTTTTGTCAGCGTTAGAGCGTCACCCCGCTTTTAAAGATCGCCAGCTCGCGGAAATCGTTGGCTTCATTGCGCGCCGGGCGGCCGTTGGCGATCTCGACGATCAGATCGACGAAGCGGCCGAGCAAGGTCTCCATCGCCACGCCGTGGATCAGGCCGCCGGCGTCGAAATCGATCCAATGCGGTTTCTTCGCCGCCAGCTCGCTGTTGGTGGCCAGCTTCACCGTCGGCACAAAGCCGCCGTATGGCGTGCCGCGCCCGGTGCTGAACAGCACCATATGGCAGCCGGCACCGGCCAGCGCGCTGGTCGCCACCGCATCGTTGCCCGGCGCGCTGAGCAGATTCAGCCCCGGCACGCGCAGCCGCTCACCGTACTTCAGCACGTCCACCACCTGGCTCAGGCCCGCTTTTTGGGTACAGCCGAGCGATTTCTCTTCCAGCGTGGTAATGCCGCCGGCCTTGTTGCCCGGCGATGGGTTCTCGTATATCGGCTGTTGATGGGCGATGAAATAGCGTTTGAAATCGTTGATCATGTCGACGGTTTTGTCGAAGGTCTCCCCGTCGCGGCAACGGCTCATCAGAATGCGCTCGGCGCCGAACATCTCCGGTACTTCGGTCAGCACCGTGGTGCCGCCGTTGGCGATCACATAATCGGAAAAGCGCCCCAGCAACGGGTTGGCGGTGATGCCCGACAATCCGTCCGAACCGCCGCACTCCAGGCCGAACTTCAGCTCGCTCAGGCGGCCCGGCTCGCGGCGATCGTGGCGCATCTCCCGGTACAGCTCGTGCAACAGCGCCAGCCCGGCCTCCACCTCGTCGTCCTGCTGTTGGCACACCATAAAGCGCAGCCGCCGCTCGTCCGCCATCCCCAGCGTGGCGCGAAAAGCATCCACCTGATTGTTCTCGCACCCCAGCCCGATCACCAGCACCGCGCCGGCGTTGGGATGGCGCGCCATGTTCTGCAGCATGATGCGGGTGTTGGCATGATCCTGCCCCAGCTGCGAGCAGCCGAACGGATGGCTGAACAGATGCACGCCGTCGATCCCCTCCGCCTGCGTTTGCTGCAAAAAGCGCTGCTGGATCTGGCGGGCGATGCCGTTGACGCAGCCGACGGTCGGCACGATCCACAGTTCGTTGCGGATCCCCACGTCGCCGCCGGCCCGGCGGTACAGCTGCACCTCGCGATCCGCCGCCTGCGGCGGCAACGCCGGGAACTGCGGCTGGTAACGGTAGCTGTCCAGATCGCTCAGGTTGGTTTTGGCGTTTTGCGAATGAATATGCTCCCCAGGGCCGATGGCCACGAGCGCGTGGCCGATCGGCTGGCCATATTTGATGATGTCCTCGCCCTCGGCGATCGGGCCGAGCGCAAACTTGTGCCCGCGCGCCACCGGCTGCACCAGCGGAACGGCTACGCCTGCCAGCTCAACCGTGTCTCCGGCGGCCAGGTCGCGCAGCGCTACCGCCACGTTATCCTGCTCGTGAATCTTTATCGTACTTTGCATAAACCGGTCCCGGATAACGGCTACGCCAGGTCAATGGCGAAATAGTCTTTGGCGTTGTCGAAGCAGATGTTTTTCACCATCCCGCCCAGCAGCGCGATATCGGCCGGCGCTTCGCCGTCCGTCACCCAGCGGCCGATCATCTGGCAAAGGATGCGGCGGAAGTATTCATGGCGCGTATACGACAGGAAGCTGCGACTGTCGGTCAGCATGCCGACGAAGCGGCTCAGCAGCCCGAGCTGCGCCAGCTGCGTCATTTGGCGCTGCATGCCGTCCTTCTGATCGTTGAACCACCAGCCGGAGCCAAACTGCATCTTGCCCGGCGTGCCTTCCCCCTGGAAATTGCCGATCATGGTACCGATCACTTCGTTATCGCGCGGGTTGAGGCAATAGAGAATGGTTTTCGGCAGGCCGCCCTGCCGCGCCTGGGCATCCAGCAGCCGCGACAGCGGCTCCGCCAGCGGCCGATCGTTGATCGAGTCGAAGCCGATATCCGGCCCGACGGCGGCCAACATGCGGCTGTTGTTATTGCGCAGCGCGCCGATGTGATATTGCTGCACCCAGCCGCGGCGCCGGTATTCGCCGGCCAGGAACAGCAGCACCGCGCTTTTGAACTGCGCGCTCTGTTCCGGCGTCGGTAGCTCGCCGTTCAGGCGACGCAGCAGGATCGCATCCAGCGTCGCTTCATCGGCCTCGCCGAACACCACCACGTCCAGCGCATGGTCGGCCACCTTGCAACCGTGGGCGGCGAAGTGATCCATACGCTTGTGCAGGGCGTCGCACAGCATGCTGAAACGGCCGATGGCGCTGTCCGCCGCCGCCTCCAGCTGCCGCAGATAGTCATTGAAGCCGGGCGCATCGATGGCGAAGGCCTTGTCTGGCCGCCAGCTCGGCAACACCTTGATATCGAAGCTATGATCGTCGGCGATCGCCCGATGGTGGCGCAGATCGTCGATCGGATCGTCGGTGGTACCGACCATTTTCACGTTCATCTGCCGCATGATGCCGCGCGCGCGAAACTCATCCTGCGCCAGCAGCGCATTGCCGCGCTGCCAGATCTCATCCGCCGTGCTCGGCGACAGCAGCGTCCCGGTGATGCCGAACGGCCGGCGCAGCTCCAGGTGCGTCCAGTGATAGAGCGGGTTGCCAATGGTGTGCGGCACCGTGGCGGCCCAGGCGTCGAATTTCTCGCGATCGCCCGCATCGCCGGTGCACAGCCGCTCCGCCACGCCGTTGGTGCGCATCGCCCGCCATTTGTAGTGATCGCCCCGCAGCCAGATATCGTACAGGTTGCTGAAGCGGGTATTCTCCGCAATCTGCTGCGGCGGCAAATGGCAGTGGTAGTCGAAAATCGGCTGCTGCGCCGCGTAGTCATGGTACAAACGCCGGGCAAATTCGCTGTCCAGCAGGAAATCTTCGCTCAAAAACGTCGCCATCTCGGGCTCCTTACCTTACTTGCCGTGCGGCACAGGGATCGAATCACAAAAGTTATCACACCAATTTTAGCAAGCGTCCAGCAAATTTTTCCCGCCATCTGCCGTTTTGCTGTCCTCCAATCCCTTTTTCGCTCGTTTTTACGGCAAATGTGCGGCATAAACGCCCTATTTCACCGGCGACAGTATCGCTCAGGCGAATAATTCCTTTTGTGATATCACTCAACTTTTAAACCTGTATGACAGGTTATTGTCTCGCCAGCCGCATCGCCGGCCATACCTTCAAACGGGGAGACATTTCGGATGCGTAAAATTAAAGGGTTACGCTGGTACATGATCGGGCTGGTGACCGTCGGCACCGTGCTGGGTTACCTGACCCGCAACGCCATCGCCGTGGCGGCGCCGACGCTGGAAGATACGCTGCACATCACCACCCAGCAGTATTCCTATATCGTCGCCGCCTATTCCGCCTGCTACACCGTGATGCAGCCGGTGGCGGGCTATGTGTTGGACGTGCTCGGCACCAAGGTCGGTTACGCCATGTTCGCCATTCTTTGGGCGGTGTTCTGTATGGGCACCGCGCTGGCCAACAGCTGGGGCGGGCTGGCGTTGGCGCGCGGCGCGGTCGGCATGGCCGAGGCGGCGATGATCCCCGCCGGGCTGAAGGCCAGCAGCGAGTGGTTTCCGGCCAAAGAGCGTTCGATCGCCGTCGGCTATTTCAACGTCGGTTCGTCGATCGGCGGCATGATCGCCCCGCCGCTGGTGGTATGGGCCATCGTGGCGCACAGCTGGGAGATGGCGTTCATCATCACCGGCGTGCTGAGCCTGATCTGGGCCATCTGCTGGCTGCTGTTCTACAAGCACCCGAAAGATCAGAAGAAACTGAGCCAGGAAGAGCGTCGTTACATCCTCGAAGGCCAGGAAGCGCAGCACCAGACCTCAAACGCCAAAAAGATGTCCGCCTGGCAGATCGTGCGCAACCGCCAGTTCTGGGGCATCGCGCTGCCGCGCTTTCTGGCGGAACCGGCCTGGGGCACCTTCAACGCCTGGATCCCACTGTTCATGTTCAAGGCCTACGGCTTTAATCTGAAAGAGATCGCCATGTTCGCCTGGATGCCGATGCTGTTCGCCGATCTCGGCTGCATCGTCGGCGGCTACCTGCCGCCGCTGTTCCAGAAGTATTTCAAGGTCAATCTGATCGTCTCGCGCAAGCTGGTGGTGACGATGGGGGCGGTGTTGATGATCGGCCCCGGCATGATCGGCCTGTTCACCAGCCCTTACGCGGCTATCGCGCTGCTGTGCGTCGGCGGCTTCGCCCATCAGGCGCTGTCCGGCGCGCTGATCACCCTCTCTTCCGACGTGTTCGGCCGCAATGAGGTGGCGACCGCCAACGGCCTGACCGGCATGGCGGCCTGGACCGCCAGCACGCTGTTCGCCCTGGTGGTCGGCGCCCTGGCGGACACCCTCGGCTTCAGCCCGCTGTTCGCCGCGCTGTCGGTCTTCGACATTCTCGGCGCCATCGTCATCTGGACGGTGCTGCAAAACCGCCCGGCCGCCGAAGCGCAGCCTGCCACGCTGCAGCCAGCCCCGGCGCGCAGCTGATCCCGCCGCCCGGCCGCCGCGCCGGGCCTTTTGCTCCTCTGGCAGCGGTGCCGAATAAGTGGTATAACAAATCCGATGGCCACGCGCCCCCTCCCACCGCACCGTATAGAGCATTCACTATGGAATTCACCGAAACCAGACGCCTGTATCAGCAACTGGCCGCCGAGCTTAAGCAACGTATCGAAAGCGGCCGCTACCCGGTAGGCGACAAGCTGCCGGCCGAGCGATACATCGCCGAAGAGATGAATGTGAGCCGCACCGTGGTGCGCGAAGCGATCATCATGCTGGAAGTGGAAGGCTATGTGGACGTGCGCAAGGGATCCGGGATCCACGTGGTGTCCAACCAGCAAAAACACCTGGTGGTGCCGGGCGACAGCATCGAGTTCGCCACCGCCGGCCCGTTTGAGCTGCTGCAGGCGCGCCAGCTGATCGAAAGCAACATCGCCGAATTCGCCGCCACCCAGGTGACCAAACAAGATATCGTGCAGCTGATGGAGATCCAGGAGCACGCCCGCAAAGAGGATCGCTTCCGCGACTCGCAGTGGGATCTGAAGTTCCACGTGCAGGTGGCGCTGGCCACCCAGAACACCGCCATGGCCACCATCGTGGAAAAAATGTGGGTGCAGCGGGTCAACAACCCTTACTGGAAGAAACTGCACGAGCACATCGATGAACGTTCGATCGCCAGCTGGTGCGACGATCACGATCAGATCCTCAAGGCGCTGATGCGCAAAGATCCTTACGCCGCCAAACTGGCGATGTGGCAGCACCTGGAAAACACCAAGCAGATGCTGTTTAACGCCACCAGCGACGACTTCGAATACAACGCCGATCGCTACCTGTTCGCCGAGAATCCGGTGGTACATCTGGATGGCGTGAACCACGAGCCGAAATAGCCCCGGCGGTCAAAAACCGTCGGCTTATGTCAGGTAATGTAAAATCCGCTGAATCGATGCCGGAACCGCCGTTTGCCGTGTACTATTTCACCGTCGGCAACGTAGATTTCCCTGTTGCCAATCGTGCTATTTTGGTAGAGTTAGCCCACTTTTTTACCCATTGCTGCGGGGGCGGGACGCGAATAAATGCGCTGGTTGTTTGCCATGCTGATTGCTGTTTTCTGCTGGACCGGTTCGGTCTCCGGCCAACAGCTATGCGTGGCGTCACCCAAGCCAACCCCCAGCGCGCTGAGCAGCCTGCCGCTGCTGGCGGAGCCGGCGCTTTCCCCCTATGATCATGTGTATCGGGCGCCGGCCGAAGCGCGCCGCAAAGCCCCCGGCAAGTTGCCGCTGCTGCTGCCCAGAGCGCACTCTTTCCCCGGTTCGCTGCTCGCGTCCTCCCTGACGGCACCGGTCTATACCCTGGCCGCAGAGCCGGGCTACCGAATTCGTTTCCCCCGCCAGGACACCCCGGCCCCCAACCGGCTTGCCCAGGTCGACTGGACGCTGGACGCCTCCAGGCAACAGAGCCGGCAGGCCGGCTGGAAAGAAAGCAACATGCAGTACCGTGGCACGCTGACTTACCACCTATGACCGGTGTCGCACCGCTTAGAAACCTTAAAGCAACGCCGTTTCATCGTTATCAGCATTCAGGATCGCCGCGCGCTTTCAGCCCACGCCCGCTCCGCCGCTGAGATAAAAATAAACAATGACGTTTTAGGAACACCGGATGGATATCATTAAAGAACTGATACATGCCTTGTGGCAGCAGGATTTTGAGACGCTGGCGAACCCTTCGTTGGTGTGGACCCTCTACATTCTGCTGTTCATGATCCTGTTTTTGGAAAACGGCCTGCTGCCGGCCGCTTTCCTGCCGGGCGACAGCCTGCTGATCCTGGTTGGCGTGCTGATCGCCAAAGGCACCATGGGCTTCCCGCTGACCATCGTCATCCTGACCGTCGCCGCCAGCCTGGGGTGCTGGGTCAGCTATATACAGGGCCGATGGCTCGGCAATACGCGAACGGTGCAAGGCTGGCTTTCGCACCTGCCGGCCCACTACCATCAGCGCGCTCACAACCTGTTCCACCGCCACGGGCTTTCCGCCCTGCTGGTCGGCCGCTTCCTGGCCTTCGTGCGCACCCTGCTGCCGACCATCGCCGGCCTGTCCGGCCTGAGCAACGCGCGCTTCCAGTTCTTCAACTGGATGAGCGGCCTGCTGTGGGTCTTGATCCTGACGACGCTGGGCTTCGCGCTGGGGAAAACCCCGGTGTTCCGCAAGTATGAAGATCAGCTGATGTTCTGCCTGATGATGTTGCCGCTGGTGTTGCTGGTGGTCGGGCTGGTCGGCTCGCTGATCGTGCTGTGGCGCAAAAAACGCGCCGGCAGCCAGAACCCGGGGAAAGGGGCGTGACAGCAAAGCGCCCGCGCTGGCAATACGTCTTGATGATCGCGCTCGCCCTGCTGGCGTTGGCGACGCTGTTGGTGCCCTGCATGGTGCGCACCGAGAGCGAGCTGCGCATTCGCGCCAGCCAGCAAGGGCTGTCGCTGCCCGACGGTTTTTACGTCTATCAGCGCCTGGATGAGCGCGGCATCCGCATCAAAAGCATTACGCCGGAAGGCGATGGCCTGGTCATCCGTCTGGATTCGCCGGAGCAGCAATTGCTGGCGCGCGAAGCGCTGCAAACCATCCTGCCGCCCGGTTACCACATCGCGTTGAGCGAGTCCCCCGTGCCGTCGCATTGGGTACGCGAATTTGCGCGTTCCCCACTCAATCTGGGATAATCCCCTTCATATGAAGGGGTTTCCTTTCATTGCCATTATCTTCATTTTCATTCGCATCGATTAGCTCAAAAATCAATCAGTCGGCACTGAGTCACGGCTGATTCTTTGGGGGCACGCCGGTTTCATGACTATGCTGAAGGGTAACTTCAGCCGGCGATGAACGCCCTCCTCTCGCGCTGCCGCCTTCGGCAGTCAGGAAAGCGGATGCCTGTTCAGGCATCCCATGAAAAGGAACTGAAAGATGAAATTACGCCATTCACTGTTACTGCTGTTGCCACTCTGCACGCTGCCGTCGCTCGCTTCGGCCGCTGAGGGCGGCTGCGCCGCCAAAGCGCAAGACATCCAGCAGCAAATCGACTACGCCACCCAACACGGCAACACCCACCGCGTGGACGGGCTGAAAAAAGCGCTGAGCGAAGTGCAGACTCACTGTACCGAAGCCGGTCTGCAGGCCGAACGCCAGAAAAATATCGCAGAGAAGCAGCGCAAGGTCGACGAGCGCCGACAGGAACTGAAAGAAGCGCAGCAAACCGGCAAGCTGGACAAGGTCGCCAAGAAGCAGCAAAAGCTGGCAGAAGCGCAGGCTGAGCTGAAACGCGCCCAGGCGGAATAATTTTTTTACACCAGCGGATTTATCGATGAGAGCCCCATCACACGGGATTTCTTAAGCATATGGAATTGATGTCTGGTGTTATCTGCTGGCCATCACCCCTTTGCTCCGGCGAAAAAATCCGCTATGTTAAAAGTCTGTCGAAATAAACGTTAAGGAATAATCACATGGCACATGATTCAAATGCAGAAAACTTACGCGCTGAACTGAAGTCCTTAGCCGATACGCTGGAGGAAGTGCTGAACTCCTCCACCGACAAGCCGAAAGCCGAGCTGGAGAAGCTGCGTTCGAAAGCGGAAGGCGCGCTGAAAGAGACCCGCGCTCGCCTGAGCGACGCCGGTGACAAGCTGGCTTCGCAAACCAAACAGATCGCCGGTCAGGCCGACGACTACGTGCGCGACAACCCGTGGACCGGCATCGGTATCGGCGCGGCGGTCGGCGTCGTGCTGGGCGTGCTGCTCGCGCGTCGTTAATCATGGCTGAACAACCGCAAGTGCGCGCGCAGGGCCCCGCTAAAGGGGTCCTGGATATCGGTCAGCGCATCATCACGATCCTGGTCGGCATGATGGAAACCCGTGTCCGGCTGGCGGTGGTCGAGCTGGAAGAGGAGAAAGCCAACCTCATTCAGCTGCTGATCATGGCCGGTATGACGCTGCTGTTCACCGCCTTCGGTTTGATGAGCCTGCTGATCCTGATCTTCTGGGCCATCGATCCGGTCTACCGGCTGGTGGCGCTGGGCGCCACGACCGGCGTGCTGCTGTTCCTGGCCGTGGTTGGCACCATCTGGACGCTGGTCAAGGCCCGTCGCACCACGCTGCTCGGCGCCACGCGCAAGCAGCTGGAACTCGACCGCGCCGAACTGGAGCGCGAGCCATGAGCCGCCGCCGCTACCTGGAATGGAAAAAAGAGAGGCTGATTCGCCAGATCCAGCAGCAACGCCTGGATCTGGCCGAACACAAGTCTCTGTGGTTGGAGAAGACCGAACGCATCGACCGCGGCTGGCAAACGGTGTTTGGCCTGCGCCGCTATCTGGTGCTCGGTTCCAGCGTCATGGCGCTGTACGGCATTCGCCACCCCAGCAAGATGATCCGCTGGTCGCGCCGCGCTTTCGGTGCCTGGAGCGCTATCCGCCTGTTTAAAAAGACCTTCTCCGCCAAGTAAGCCTCACGCCTTTCCTTCAAACATCCTGTTGCTCCGCCCTCGTTTTCCCCCTAAAACAGCGCTGCTTATCCCGAGGGCCGGGCAACCTGCTGACCAGCGTCAGTTTATTAGCACGCTAAAGATTCAGATTTTTTGAAAAATTACGACAGTTTTACTTGCTAACAACCTGAGCACTTCCCGCTTAACATTCACTCCATCAATACGATATGGGCCGGACAGGGTGAGAGACCCGATATACCGCCCGTTGATATGACTACCGCCGAACAGGCGCACAAAAACACTTTGGAGTAGATGATGAAAAAATTAGAAGATACAGGTTTGCTGGTTGCTCGTATTCTGATGCCAATCCTGTTTATCGTGGCAGGCTACGGCAAAATGGGTGACGCTTATGCCGGTACCCAACAGTACATGCAATCGATGGGCGTGCCTGGCTTCTTGCTGCCGCTGACCATCCTGCTGGAATTTGGCGGCGGTCTGGCGATCCTGTTCGGTTTCCTGACCCGCACCGTAGCGCTGTTCACTGCCGGCTTCACCATTCTGACCGCGCTGCTGTTCCACACTGACTTTGCGGAAGGCGTAAACCAGCTGATGTTCATGAAAAACCTGACCATCGCCGGCGGCTTCATCGTGTTGGCGGTTGCAGGCCCGGGCGGCTTCAGCATCGACCGTCTTCTGAACAAGAAATGGTAATCTAAACTGTCATTCAGGGCCCGGCATGCCGGGCCCTGTCGCTTTTCACTCGGACACCAAGGAGATTCCCATGGGACAACTCGTCGATGGCGTTTGGCAAGACATCTGGTATGACACGAAATCTACCGGCGGCCGTTTCAAACGTTCAACCGCTCAGTTTCGCAATTGGGTGACCGCCGACGGTCAGCCGGGCGAACACGGCGCAGGCGGCTTCCAGGCCGAAGCGGGCCGTTATCACCTGTATGTTTCTCTCGCCTGCCCCTGGGCGCACCGCACGCTGCTGATGCGCAAACTGAAAGGGCTGGAGCAGATCATTCCGGTCTCGGTAGTGCACCCGCTGATGCTGAAAAACGGCTGGACCTTCGGCCAGGATTTTCCTGAAACCACCGGCGATCCGTTGTATCACGCCGACTTCCTGTATCAGATCTACCTGCAGGCCGATCCGCACTACAGCGGGCGCGTGACCGTGCCGGTACTGTGGGATAAACAGCGGCAAACCATCGTCAGCAACGAATCCGCCGACATCATCCGCATGTTCAACAGCGCGTTTGACGGCGTGGGGGCCCGCGCGGGCGATTACTACCCGGCCGAGCTGCGCGGCAAAATCGATGAGCTGAACGGTTGGATTTACGATCAGGTGAACAACGGCGTGTACAAGGCCGGTTTCGCCACCAGCCAGGAAGCGTATGACGAAGCGGTCAACGGGGTCTTCAACGCGCTGGAGCGCCTGGAGCAGATCCTGGGGCAGCACCGCTACCTGACCGGCGATCGGCTGACCGAAGCCGACCTGCGTCTGTGGACCACGCTGGTGCGCTTCGATCCGGTGTACGTCACCCACTTCAAGTGCGATAAACACCGCATCAGCGACTACCTGAACCTGTACGGTTTCCTGCGCGACATCTACCAGATGCCGGGCATTGCCGACACGGTCAGCCTGCCGCACATTCGCAACCACTACTACCGCAGCCACGCCACCATCAACCCGCACGGCATCATTTCCATCGGGCCGGCGCAGGATCTGGACGAGCCGCACGGCCGCGATCGGCTCTTCGGCTAAGACAAAAAAATCCCCTTGCCGCCCGGCAAGGGGATGTCATCCCACCGACGTTAACGCTGCGCGAACAGGCGCGGAATTTCGCGCAGGAACCAGGCTTTCGCCTCCCCCATGCTGTCGCGTCGCCAGGCCATGATGATATCGGCTTCGCGGCTGTATTCCGGCCCCACCACGCGCAGCCGCCCGGCCTCGATGTCTTTCTCCACCATCGGATACGGCATGGTCGCCACCCCCAGCCCGGCCAGCAGCGCCAGACGCTTGTCTTCGATGGTGCTCACCGTCAGACGCTGCTGCTTATCCAGCAGCTGCACGGTCAACACCGGGCGCTCGCGGGCGGTATCCGCCACCGCGATGCCGCGGTACTTCACGCGGGTCACCTCGGACAACGGCTCCGGCTCCTGGTGGATAGGATGATCCGGCGCGGCGACGTAAACGCTCATTACCTTGTACAGTTTGCGGGTGTTGATCTCCGACGACGCGCGAAAATGCATGTCCGGCGCGATCACGATGTCGGCGCGCCCCTGCTCCAGCCGCTCCCAGGCGCCCGCCAGCACCTCGGTGAAAATCGACACCTGGGTGTTGGCCTTCAGCGCCAGCTTGTCCACCAGCGGAAACAGCAGGCTCGGCGGCGACAGCGCTTCGCTGACGATGGTCAGGTGGGTTTCCCAACCGCGCGCCAGCGCCTCGGCGTCGGTGGTCAGCTTGTCGGCCGCTTCCAGCAGCACCCGCCCGCGCTCCAGCAACATACGCCCCACGTTGGTGAACTTGGTGCGGTGGCCCGAACGGTCGAACAGCACCACGTCCAATTCTTCTTCCAATTTTTGCATGGTGTAGCTGAGCGCCGACGGCACCCGGCCCAATTCGTCGGCGGCCGCGGCGAAGCTGCCGCGGCGGTCGATCGCGTCCATCACTCTCAGCGCCTCAAGCGTGAGCGCCCGATCTCTGGCCATCACATCCCTCTGTCAGGAAATTTGAATATGCCGACCAGATTAACTGGCTAACAATCCGACGTCCAGATGCTTACCATTTGGATAATGAATTTAGAGAGCCGATTGCCATGATTACATGCAGAACAGCACAACAATGCGGGCAAGCTGACTTTGGTTGGCTGCAGGCTCGCTACACTTTTTCCTTTGGTCACTACTTCGATCCCAAACTGATGGGCTATGCGTCGCTGCGGGTGCTGAATCAGGAGGTGCTGGCGCCGGGCGCGTCGTTCCAGCCGCGCACCTATCCCAGCGTGGATATCCTGAACCTGATCCTGCAGGGCGAGGCGGAATACCGCGACAGCGACGGCAACGCCGCGCGCGTCAAAGCCAGCGAAGCGCTGCTGCTGGCCACCCAGCCAGGCCTGAGCTACAGCGAACAGAACGTCAGCAGCGATACGCCGCTGACCCGCCTGCAGCTGTGGCTGGACGCCTGCCCGGAACGCAACAACGAGCGGGTGCAGCGCCTGACGCTGCCGACGGCGGGCAACCTGCTGCTGGCCTCACCGGACGGCGCGCAGGGCAGCCTGCAGCTGCGCCAGCAGGTTTGGATCCACCATCTCGATCTGCAGCCGGGCGAAGAGCAAACGCTGACGATTAACGGGCCGCGCGCCTATTTGCAGTCGATTCACGGCACCATCGCCGCCACCGGTGAACGCCACGAAGCACAGCGCCTGACCTGCGGCGACGGCGCCTTCGTGCGCGAGGAGAATCGCCTGACGATCCGCGCCGAGACCCCGCTACGCGCGCTGCTGATTGACCTGCCGGTGTAAGCCGGCCGGAAAACGAAAAACCCCGCGCAACTTGCGTTGCGCGGGGTTTTCTTTTGTCGAGGGAGTTGACCGGTAAGCCGGGTTCTGTCGTGGACAGTCATTCCTCTAGGCCAGCAATCGCTCACTGGCTCAAGCAGCCTACCCGGGTTCAGTACGGGCCGTACCATGTGAACCCCTATTTGGCCTTGCTCCGGGTGGAGTTTACCGTGCCACGAACTGTTGCCAGCCGCGCGGTGCGCTCTTACCGCACCCTTTCACCCTTACCTGATCCCGCTTGCGCGGGCCATCGGCGGTTTGCTCTCTGTTGCACTAGTCGTAGGCTTGCGCCTCCCAGGCGTTACCTGGCACCCTGCCCTATGGAGCCCGGACTTTCCTCCCCTCCATCTGTCTCCCCGAAGAGGACGGCAATGAAGCGGCGACTGTCTGGTCAACTCCGGCGCGGATAGTAGCGTCGCGGCGGCGGCAGGTCAACCGCTTTACGGCTGTTGTTGCTCCAGCGCGTGCTTATACAGCGCATTTTTCTTCACGCCGTGAATTTCCGCCGCCAGCGCCGCCGCCTTTTTCAGCGGCAGCTCTTTTTGCAGCAGCGCCAGCGTGCGCAGCGCCTCGAGCGGCAACGCATCCTCCTGCGCCTTGTGGCCTTCGACGATCAGCACCATCTCGCCGCGGCGGCGCACTTCATCTTCCTGCACCCACGCCAGCAGTTCGCCCACCGGCGCACCGTGGATAGATTCCCAGGTTTTGGTCAGCTCGCGCGCCAGCACCACATAGCGCTGCGGGCCCCAGACGGTGACCATGTCCTGCAGGCTTTCCAGCAGGCGGTGAGTGGATTCGTAGAAAATCAGCGTGCGCGGTTCCTCCGCCAGCGCCATCAGCGTATCCTTGCGCCCCTTGGTTTTCGCCGGCAGGAAGCCTTCGTAGCAGAAGCGGTCAGAAGCGACGCCCGCTGCGCACAGCGCGGTGGTAGCGGCGCAGGCGCCCGGCAGCGGCACCACGCGAATGCCGGCCTCGCGGCAGCGGCGCACCAGGTGATAACCGGGATCGTTGATCAGCGGCGTGCCGGCGTCGGACACCAGCGCGATGCTCTGGCCTTCCTGCAGTTTCGCCAGCAGCTGATCGGCTTTTTGCTGTTCGTTGTGGTCATGCAGCGCGAACAGACGCGCGTTGATCGCGAAGTGTTGCAGCAGCAATCCGGTATGGCGCGTGTCTTCCGCCGCGATCAGATCAACGCTTTTCAGTACCTCTAACGCCCGGTGAGTGATATCGCCCAAATTGCCGATGGGGGTGGGCACCACATACAGCGTTGATGCAGAAATGACTGATTGTTGGTGTTGATTCATTGTTTCATCCGGGTTGCCGATTTAATATTGAGCATCTTGAAAAAAACATCACTGGATACAGTATGCTTTCCTCAACATTCGTTCGTACCAAAGCAGGGCGTTCCAAGCCTGTCCGACTTACCGCAGTCATCGCGGCCGCCCTTTTCCTGGCAGGCTGTCCAAGTCGGGCCCCGCAAACGCCGCCCGCCAATATACAGGACGAAGCGAGCGCCAGCTCCGATTACTACCTGCAGCAGTTGCAGCAAAGCAGCGATGATAACAAGGCTGACTGGCAATTACTTGCTATTCGCGCCTTGCTGCGTGAAGGAAAACTGCCGCAGGCCGGCGACCAGTTGAATCAACTGCCGAAAAACCTCAGCGGTGCGCAGCAGACTGAACGCCAGTTGCTGACCGCCGAACTGCAGATCGCCAACAAGAGCTACGTCAGCGCCCGCAGCACGCTGGGCCATCTGGACAGCGCTTCGCTGTCGCCGAATCAGAAGGTGCGCTACTACCAGGCGCAGATTGCCGCCAATCAGGGCAAAGCGTCGCTGCCCTTGATCCGCGCCTATATCGCTCAGGAGCCGTTGCTGACCGGCAAACCGCACCAGGACAACCTGGATCAGACCTGGCAGGCGCTGCTGCAGCTGACGCCGCAGGAGATGAACAGCCTGGTGATCAACGCCGACGAGAACGTGCTGCAAGGCTGGCTGGATCTGCTGCGCGTCTATCAGGACAACAAGCAGGATCCCGATCTGCTGAAGGCCGGCATCAAAGACTGGCAGAACCGTTATCCGAAGAACCCGGCGGCCAAAACGCTGCCCGCTCGCCTGAACCAGGTGCTGAACTTCACCCAGGCCTCCACCTCGAAAATCGCCCTGCTGCTGCCGTTGAACGGCCAGGCGAAAGTGTTCGCCGACGCCATCCAGCAAGGCTTCGAAGCGGCGAAAAACGGCGGTTCCATGCCGGCGCCGCAGCCTCAAGCCGCGCAACCGGCCAGCGCACCGGCCCCAACGGCGCCGGCCGATCAGGCCGCCACGGGTGACATCAACGCCAACGGCGCGGTCAGCCCTTCGGCGCAAGAGAGCCAGCCTGCCGTGACCGCCGCGCAACCGGCGGCGCCGTCCAGTGCGCCGATAACGCCGCTGCAGGCCGCTAACGCACAGGTCAAAGTGTACGATACCACCAGCCAGCCGCTGGCCGCCTTGCTGAGCCAGGCGCAGCAGGATGGCGCCACCCTGGTGGTCGGGCCGCTGCTGAAAGAGAACGTCGATCAGTTGTCCGCCAGCACCACCACGCTGAACGTGCTGGCGCTCAACCAGCCGGAAACGCCGAAGGACAACCTGAACATCTGTTACTTCGCCCTGTCGCCGGAAGATGAAGCGCGCGACGCCGCCCGCCACATCTGGGAACAGCAGAAGCGTCAACCGCTGCTGCTGGTGCCGCGCGGCGCCTTCGGCGATCGCGTCGCCAAGGCCTTTAACCAGGAATGGCAGAAGCAGGGCGGGCAAACCGTGCTGCGTCAGGACATCGGCTCTGCCGGCGAACTGCGCCAGATGGTCAACAGCGGCGGCATCCGCATGACCGGTACGCCGATATCGAGCGCCCCGGCGCCGCAGAGCGTGACCATCGCCGGGCTGACTATTCCTGCGCCGCCGAGCGACGTGCCCGCCGCGACCGGCGGCAGCGTCGACGCGGTGTATATCGTCGCCACCCAGTCTCAGCTGACGCTGATCAAACCGATGATCGACATGGCCACCAGCTCGCGCGGCAAGCCGGCGATGTACGCCAGCTCGCGCAGCTATCAGGCCGGTGCCGGCCCGGACTTCCGCCTGGAAATGGAAGGCCTGCAGTTCAGCGACATCCCGCTGCTGGCCGGTTCAAACCCTCAGCTGTTGCAGCAGGCCAGCGCGCGCTTCCGCAACGACTACTCGCTGGTGCGCCTGTATGCGATGGGGATGGATGCCTGGACATTGGCCAACCACTTTGCTGAAATGCGCCAGCTGCCGGGCTTCCAGGTTTCCGGCACCACCGGTACGCTGAGCGCGTCGCCGAACTGCGTGATCAACCGCAAACTGCCTTGGCTGCAATACCGTCAGGGTACGGTCGTTCCGGTCTCTTGAACCCACGCGCCTCAGGGGCGGGCTATGAGTTACTGGCCCGCCGTCACCTGGAACACGCCGGGCTCACCTTCTGCGCCGCCAACGTCGCGGTGCGCGGCGGTGAGCTCGACCTCATCATGCGCGACGGCGCCACCTGGGTGTTCGTCGAAGTGCGCTACCGCCGTAACGACGCCTTCGGCGGCGCGGCCGCCAGCGTCACCTTTCGCAAACAACAGCGGTTGCTGCATGCCGCCGCCGTCTGGCTGGCGGGGCGCGGAGCCAGTTTTGACACATCATCTTGCCGTTTTGATGTTTTGGCCATTACCGGTAGCCAGTTAGAATGGATACCCAACGCCTTCAATGCGGATTAATCGGGGTTTTGCGGCGCAGACCGGCCCTTTGACTTAGTGGATTAATACAACGTGCTGGATAGAATTAAAGTCTGTTTTACCGAAAGCATCCAAACCCAGATCGCGGCGGCGGAAGCATTGCCGGACGCCATTTCCCGCGCTGCGATGACGCTGGTTCAATCCTTACTCAACGGCAACAAAATCCTGTGCTGCGGCAACGGCACCTCGGCGGCCAACGCGCAGCACTTCGCCGCCAGCATGATCAACCGTTTTGAAACCGAGCGCCCCAGCCTGCCGGCCATCGCCCTCAACGCCGACAACGTGGTGCTGACGGCGATCAGCAACGATCGGCTGCACGACGAAGTGTACGCCAAGCAGGTGCGCGCGCTCGGGCACACCGGCGACGTGCTGCTGGCGATTTCCACCCGCGGCAACAGCCGTGATATTGTGAAAGCGGTCGAGGCGGCCGTCACGCGCGATATGACCATCGTCGCGCTCACCGGCTACGACGGCGGCGAGCTGGCCGGGCTGCTCGGCCAGCAGGATGTCGAGATCCGCATCCCGTCGCACCGCAGTTCGCGCATTCAGGAAATGCATATGCTGACCGTAAACTGCCTGTGCGATCTGATAGACAATACGTTATTCCCCCACCAGGACGATTAAGGAACTGAGATGAAGCTAAAAGCCACATTTGCAGTGCTGTCCAGCGCCCTGCTGTTGCAAGGCTGTATCGCCGGCGTCGTCGTCGGCAGTGCGGCCGTCGCGACCAAAACCGCCACCGACCCGCGCAGCGTCGGGACCCAGGTGGATGACGGTACGCTGGAAGCCAGGGTCGAAAGCGCTCTGAGCAAAGACCAGCAGTTGAAGAAAGACGCCCGTGTGGTCGCCACCGCCTATCAGGGCAAAGTGCTGTTGACCGGCCAGTCGCCTAACGCCGATCTCACCGCGCGCGCCAAGCAGATCGCCATGGGCGTGGAAGGCACGACCGAAGTGTACAACGAAATCCGTCAGGGCACGCCGGTCAGCCTGAGCACCGCGTCCTCCGACACCTGGATCACCACCAAGGTGCGTTCGCAGCTGCTCACCAGCGATACGGTGAAATCATCCAACGTGAAGGTCACCACCGAAAACGGCGAAGTGTTCTTGCTGGGCCTGGTCACCCAACAGGAAGGGCAGTCGGCGGCGCAGATCGCCAGCCAGGTGAGCGGCGTGAAGCACGTCACCACCGCCTTTACCTATGTGAAGTAATCCGTTCTGGCGGGAGCGGCACCGTGCTGCTCCCGCCCGTTTAATCCAGCTTGTTCTCGCTTAAAAACGCTTCCCCGCCCAGTTGCCGCATCTGGCGCATGATCCACTGCTGTCGCTGTATCACATAGCCGGAAGGCGCATCGGCCCTGAAGCGATGCGGATTCGGCAATACCGCCGCCAATAGCGCCGCTTCCGCCGCGCTTAGCCGTTTGGCCGGCTTATGGAAAAAGCGTTGTGAAGCCTCTTCAACGCCAAACACCCCGTCGCCGAACTCGACGATGTTCAGATACACCGTCAGAATGCGCCGCTTGGTCCACACCAGCTCGATGCCCGACGTCAATCCGGCCTCCAGCCCTTTGCGTAGCCAGCTGCGGCCATCCCACAGAAACAGGTTCTTGGCGGTTTGCTGCGACAGCGTGGACGCGCCGCGGATGCGCGTCGGGCGCTTCTCGTTGTGGCTGAGCGCCTTTTCAATGGCCGCCACGTCGAAGCCCCAATGGTCTGGAAACTTCTGATCCTCCGCCGCCATCACCGCCAGCGCCATCTGCGGCGAGATGTCGTCCATCGACACCCAATCCGAATGGGCGACGTAGCCAAAGTCGCCGCTCAGCCAGGCGCTGACTTGCCGCTCCACCATCACGGCGGAAAACGGCACCGGCAGGAAAGCAAAGGCCACAATGCCCAACACCCACAGGCCGAGAATCGCGATGACCCCGCGCTTCAGCCAATACCACGGGCGCAGTCGCCGCCATCCGCCGAGCGATTTTCTCATTCAGCCATTTCCAGTACCCGCGCCACCAGCTTATCGATACCGAGGGCCGCCTGCGCGATCGACGGCGCCAGCATATAGGCCGGCGTGGTCACGACTTTGTGTTCGCTGTCCACCACGATATCGTCTACCGGACAAATCACCGGCTCGCCGCCCATGGCGTCAATCACTTCTCCCAGGTCCGGATCGTTGCCAATGGTCAGCCGCGCTTGTTGATCCAGCAGTTTCGGCAACAGCGCCGGCGCGATGCACATCAGGCCAATTGGTTTGCCGGCCTTATGCATCTCGCGCGTCAGACGCGCCAAATCCTCATCGACCCAACATTCCGCGCCGGCTTCGGCGAAATTGCTGAGGTTCTTGGCGGCGCCGAAGCCGCCGGGCACGATCAGCGCATCCAGCTGCGCGGCCTCCGCCAGCGCCAGCGGCTGCACCGCGCCGCGGGCAATGCGCGCCGACTCAATCAGAACATTGCGCGACTCCGCCATCTCCTCACCTGATAAGTGATTAATAACATGGCATTGTGGTTTATCGGGCGCAAAGCACACCGCCTGCGCGCCGGCACGGTCCAACGCCAGCAGCGTCAGCACCGCTTCATGGATCTCCGTACCGTCATAAACACCGCTGCCGCTGAGGACGACACCCACCTTTTTCATCACTCTTACTCCTGTCGCTGCTGTCAACTGGTTCGTGCTCGGAGTTGACAAACACTAATCTACATCACACATTTTAATGAATCTTCTAACAAGAGCGCTTACATTTGCTATGTTGTTGGCTGTATGATGTTTAGGAATTCGCTACAACCTGCTCGACCAGAACACTGAAACCAATACGCAGGTTCACAATTTCCCTGGTGTTGGCGCAATATTCGCGCACCCCGGCTTAGGTCGGGGTCATTTTTTTTCAGCGTTCTCAACCCAAGCCCGCAGTACCTGCACGTCGTTGCGCCACTCTTGTTTCAACTCATCCACCCAATCCTGCACGTTATCCCACCAGGCCGGCAGCGTCGGCGTTTGAATCTGTTGCGCCAGCTGCTGCAGGTGACGCAGACCGACCGAACCGGCGGCGCCTTTGATCTTGTGCCCTTCTTCGGTGATGCCTTTCTGATCGCGCGCCGTCATGTTGGAGTCCAGCACCGCCAGGTAGCCCGGCATCATCTGTTCGAACATCTCCAGGCTTTGGTGGATCAGCTGCGGGCCAACCAGGTCCATGTACTGCTCCAGCATCGCGGTATCGAGTAACGACTCATTAATCTGCATCGCCTTGTGCTCCGTTTTCTTTGAAGTGTGAGAAGGTTGATGATCCCAATAGTGTTTGATGACCTGGGTCAACGCCGGCACCGACAGCGGCTTGCTCAGCACATCGTCCATGCCCGCCTCGAGGTACTCTTTTTTGTCTTTCAGCACGTTAGCGGTCAGGGCCACCAGCGGCGGCAGCGCCTGCCCGGCGTAGCGTTCGCGCAGCACCCGGGCGATATCCAGCCCGGTCATGTCCGGCAGCTGGATGTCCAGCAGCACCAGATCGAACTCGTCCGGATCGAACATCGCCAGCGCGTCGTGGCCGTTCATCGCCACCTCGACGCTGTTGCCCAGTTTCTCCAGCACCGAGCGCGCCACGATCACGTTCAGCTCGATATCCTCCACCAGCAGGATGTGCAGCGCCGGCAACGGCAGTCCCTCTTCCTCCGGCGCCGCGCTGGCGGCTTCCTGCACCGCCGGCGCCTGGATGGTCAGAGTGAAGCAAGAACCGTGCCCCTGTTCGCTGCGCACGGTGATGTCGCCGCCCATGCTCTGCGCCAGTCGCTTGGAGACCGCCAGCCCGATGCCGGTGCCGGTGGCCGGGCGGCCGCCGCGCTGATCTTTCACCTGGTAATACATGGCGAAGATCTTGTCCTGCTCGTCCTGCGGGATGCCCATGCCCGAGTCTTCCACCTCGAACACCAGCTTCTCCTGCGCCTCGCGCCGCACGCGCACCACGATTTGCCCCTGCTGGGTGAATTTCACCGCGTTGCCGATCAGGTTCCACAAAATCTGCCGCAGGCGCGTACCGTCGGTCACGATCTGCTGCGGCAGCGGCGTCTGCGGCTCCATGATGAACTGCAGCCCTTTCGGCTGCGCCAACAGGCCGGAGAGGTTCTCCAGATCCGCCAGGAAGCCGGTGAAGTCCACCGGCTGGTTGTCGAGCTGCACCTTGCGCCGCTCGAGCTTATCCATTTCGATAATGTCGTTGAAGATATTGCCGAGGGTGATGGCGCTGACGTGAATGGTCTTCAGGTATTTCAGCTGCTCGTCGTTCAGCTCGGTATCGAGCAGGATACGGCTCAGGCCAACGATGCCGTTAAGCGGCGTACGCAGCTCGTGGCTGATCGTGGAGATAAAGGTGGTCTTCTCCCTGCTGGCGTTCTCCAGCGCGTCCTGGTAGCGCTTACGCTCGGTAATATCGCGGCCGAAGCCCATCAGCCCGTGGCGTTTGCCCACCCGGTCATAAAACGGGACCTTGCGCAGCTCGAAACAGGCCTTGCGGCCATCGGGATACACCAGCCACTGTTCGTAGGTCAGCGAGACGTTGTGGCGGAACACCTTCTCGTCGGTCTCAATGACCTTTTCGGCGATCTCCTGGCCGTAGACGTCGAACGGCGTCAGGCCGATCAGCTGCTTCTCGCTCTTGCCGGTCAGCAGCTCCATCGCGCGGTTGCAGCCGGAAAATTCTTTGTCTTCGTTGCGGTAGTAGACCAGATCCGGCGAGGCATCGAGGAAGGAACGCAGCAGCGCCGATTGCTGGCCCAGCTCAATCTGCGCCAGTTCACGCTGTTCCATCTCTTCCGTCAGCTTGTCCATCACCTGCAGGCGCTCTTCTTCCGCCTTGATACGGTCAGCGATCTCCTGGTTCAGCTGGCTGATATTGTCCTTAAGCTGCTGATTGAGCTCCAGATCGCGGTGGCGCATTTCCTCCAGCTTGTCCACCAGCCGCGCCAGCCGCTGGCGCGACTCCTCCAGCTGCTCCACCACCACCGAGAGGAAGTAGACCGCCCACGGGGTGATCAACAGGCCGAAGAAGATCGAACGCACCACGTCGATGCTTTCCACTTCGCCGCGCAGCAACATGGTCACCGCCATCTGCACCACCATCGCCAGCACCACCAGCGCCGAGGCCAGCAGCAGCGAGAAGCGCACCAACCCCAGTTTCACCATTAAATCGACGTAGTACTGGGCCAACACCCGGATTTGCTTCATAGCGGCTCCCATCAGACACAATCTTTTGAATCATACCGTAAAACAGCGGTGAGATAAGGCGGCAAACGCCGAAGTGTGGCAAAGATTGCACTTCAGAGCGGCATTCCAGGGCGGTAGCGCCGCTTTTCATCCAGCGCGCTGCCCTGCCCGCCGTATTGCTGCAGATAAGCGCCCACCGCCTGCATGCCGCTCCAGCGGTTTTCGCACCACAGCGGCGCCAGCAGCGTGGGCCGACGGGCGCTGGCGGACAGGCGGTGATACACCACCTCGCCAGGCGTGTGGCGGATCATCTCCCCGGCGCTGACGGCGTAGTCCTCCAGCGCCAGTTCGGGCAAACGCCCGGCTCGCCACGCGCGGGCCAGGGTACTGCCGGTCACGACGTGCAGCGGATGCAGCTTAATGCCATCCACGCCGGACTCCACCACCCGCTGCAGCGTGAGCAGATGATCGCGCTGGGTTTCTCCCGGCAGCCCGACGATCAGATGGCAGCACACCTTCAGCCCGCGCTGCCGGGCCCGTTGCGCGGTCTGCTGATAGCAGCGGAAATCATGGCCGCGGTTGATGCGTTTGAGCGTTTTATCGTGCGCCGTCTGCAGCCCCAGCTCCAGCCACACTTCATAACCCTCCTCGCGATACCCCGTCAGCAGATCCAATGCGGCGGGCGGCACGCAGTCCGGCCGGGTGCCGACGCACAGGCCGACCATCTCACTCTGCGCCAACGCCTGCCGATACATCGACGCCAACAATTCGACCTCCGCATAGGTGCTGGTATAGGCCTGGAAATAGGCCAGATAGCGCCGCGCCCGGTTGACCCGCGCGGCCTGCTGCGCCAGCTGTTCGGCGATACTTTGCCGCTGCATCGCCTCATCGGCAAACGAAGCGACGTTGCAAAACGTACAGCCGCCGCGCCCCAACGTGCCGTCGCGGTTAGGGCAGCTGAATCCGCCGTGCAGCGTGAGTTTATGGATCTTTTCGCCATAGCGGCGCTGGAGATCTGCGCCAAACATATTGACTAATTGCGGCAACTGCATAATCTTGGTGATTCTCTGTGTTCAAAGCCGCGATGCTAATAAGAAACGGCTTTTCCCGCGATGACAGAGATCAACGCTTTCCCCGCAAGGCGCCACCAGGCATAACTATTCATCATAAATGCAAATCAATTCACTATAATTCTGATGAATTATTCTAATCGTCGCGCAACCGTTAACGGCAATATGACAATGCGGTGAAAAACAGTGACAAACATCAACAAAGAAATATCTTATAGAATAAAATTCTGCCATTAACCCCCGCACTAGCATGGTGCAGAGATTAAGGGGTTGCACTATAGTGAGACAGCTCACACTTCTGTGGGGATCGGCGTTGCCCCACGATAGTGCAAAAACACATTAAAATACTTATTTTTCAAATAAATAAACATCATCAATTCGATAAGAATCTATCTTAAGCCCACATTTGACCTGCGAATTCTTTCTCGCTAAGTTGGAAGTCCGCTGGAAGCTTTCTGGACGGGCAAACGTCTCGTCATATTTATGCAGTAATTGAAGACTCCCTCTTAAAACAAGTCCTATACCACTTGTGAGACCGTCACGAGAGGCCATTGATGGAGGGCGGAAAAGCAGATTAGCGGGGTTAACTTGCTGATTGGACTTCTGCCTGAAATTGGGAAGCCCCCTCGCAGTAGGTTGTGAGAGTCACGCAGAGCCTGGGGAGGTTCACTGATATGTTGTACGATAAATCCCAAGAGAGGGACAACTGTGGTTTCGGCCTGATCGCCCACATAGAAGGCGAACCTAGCCACAAGGTGGTTCGCACCGCCATTCACGCGCTGGCCCGCATGCAACACCGCGGCGCAATCTTGGCCGACGGCAAGACCGGCGACGGCTGCGGCCTGTTGCTGCAAAAACCCGATCGCTTCTTCCGCATGGTGGCGGAAGAGCGCGGCTGGCGTTTGGCCAAGAACTACGCCGTCGGCATGATGTTCCTCAGCCAGAATGAAGAGGAAGCGCGCCTCAGCCGCCGCATCGTGGAAGAAGAGCTGCAAAACGAAACGCTGTCGATCGTCGGCTGGCGTGAAGTGCCGACCAACCCGGACGTGCTGGGTGAAATCGCCCTCTCCTCCCTGCCGCGCATCGAGCAAATCTTCGTTAACGCCCCGGCCGGCTGGCGCCCGCGCGATATGGAGCGCCGCCTGTTCGTGGCGCGCCGCCGCATCGAGAAACGCGTGCAGGACAACAGCTTCTACGTCTGCAGCTTCTCCAACCTGGTGACGATCTATAAAGGCCTGTGCATGCCTGCGGATCTGCCGCGCTTCTATCTCGATCTGGCGGACCTGCGCCTGGAGTCGGCCATTTGCCTGTTCCACCAGCGCTTCTCCACCAACACCGTGCCGCGCTGGCCGCTGGCGCAGCCGTTCCGCTACCTGGCGCACAACGGCGAAATCAACACCATCACCGGCAACCGCCAGTGGGCGCGTGCCCGTACCTACAAATTCCAAACGCCGCTGATCCCGGATCTGCAGGCCGCCGCGCCGTTCGTCAACGAAACCGGCTCCGACTCCAGCTCGCTGGACAACATGCTGGAGCTGCTGCTGGCGGGCGGGATGGATCTCATTCGCGCCATGCGTTTGCTGGTGCCGCCGGCCTGGCAGAATAACCCGGACATGGACGGCGATCTGCGCGCCTTCTTCGACTTCAACTCGATGCACATGGAGCCGTGGGACGGCCCGGCCGGCATCGTGATGTCCGACGGCCGCTACGCCGCCTGTAACCTCGATCGCAACGGCCTGCGCCCGGCACGCTATGTGATCACCAAAGACAAGCTGATCACCTGCGCCTCCGAAGTCGGCATCTGGGATTACCAGCCGGACGAAGTGGTGGAAAAAGGCCGCGTCGGCCCCGGCGAGCTGATGGTGATCGACACCCGCAGCGGCCGCATCCTGCACTCGGCGGAAACCGACAACGATCTGAAAAGCCGCCATCCGTATAAAGAGTGGATGGAGAAAAACGTCAAACGTCTGGTGCCGTTCGAAGATCTGCCGGACGATCAGGTCGGCAGCCGCGAGCTCGACGACGCGCAGCTCGAAACCTACCAGAAACAGTTCGGCTACAGCAGCGAAGAGCTGGATCAGGTGATCCGCGTGCTGGGCGAGATTGGCCAGGAAGCCACCGGCTCGATGGGCGACGATACCCCGTTCGCCGTGCTCTCCAGCCGGCCGCGCATCGTTTACGACTATTTCCGCCAGCAGTTCGCGCAGGTCACCAACCCGCCGATCGATCCGCTGCGCGAAGCGCACGTCATGTCGCTGGCCACCAGCATCGGCCGTGAAATGAACGTGTTCTGCGAAGCCGAAGGCCAGGCGCACCGCCTGAGCTTCAAATCGCCGATCCTGCTGTACTCCGATTTCAAACAGCTCACCACGCTGGAAGGCGAATACTATCGCGCCGAGACCCTCGATCTGACCTTCGATCCGCAGCAGCAGGATCTGGAGCAGACCATTCGCGCCCTGTGCGACGAAGCGGAACGCAAGGTGCGCGAAGGTGCGGTGCTGTTGGTGCTGTCCGACCGCGCCATCGCGCCCGGCCGCCTGCCGGTACCGGCTCCGATGGCGGTGGGCGCCGTGCAAACCCGCCTGGTGGAGAAAAGCCTGCGCTGCGACGCCAACCTGATCGTTGAAACCGCCAGCGCCCGCGATCCGCACCACTTCGCCGTGCTGCTCGGCTTCGGCGCGACCGCCATCTACCCGTACCTGGCCTATGAAACCCTGGCCAAGCTGGTGGACAGCCAGGCGATCGACAAGAAATACCGCGACGTGATGCTGAACTACCGCAACGGCATCAACAAAGGCCTGTACAAGATCATGTCCAAAATGGGCATCTCGACCATCGCCTCTTACCGCTGCTCCAAGCTGTTCGAAGCGGTCGGCCTGCACCGCGATCTGGCGGATCTGTGCTTCCAGGGCGTGGTCAGCCGCATCGGCGGCGCCAGCTTCAGCGATTTCCAGCAGGATCTGCAGAACCTTTCCAAGCGCGCCTGGCTGAAACGCAAGCCGCTGGAGCAAGGCGGCCTGCTGAAGTTCGTGCACGGCGGCGAATACCACGCCTACAACCCGGACGTGGTGAACTCGCTGCAAAAAGCGGTGCACAGCGGGGAATACAGTGACTATCAGGCCTACGCCAAGCTGGTGAACGAGCGGCCGGTCGCCATGCTGCGCGATCTGCTGGCCATCACGCCGAAAGGCGAACCGATCCCGGTCGATCAGGTTGAACCGGCGGAGTCGCTGTTCAAACGCTTCGACACCGCGGCGATGTCGATCGGCGCACTGAGCCCGGAAGCGCACGAGTCGCTGGCGATCGCCATGAACGGCCTCGGCGGCTTCTCCAACTCCGGCGAAGGCGGCGAAGATCCGGCGCGCTACCGCACCAACAAGGTGTCGCGCATCAAACAGGTGGCCTCCGGCCGCTTCGGCGTGACGCCGGCCTACCTGGTGAACGCCGACGTGATCCAGATTAAGGTGGCGCAGGGCGCCAAGCCGGGTGAAGGCGGCCAGCTGCCGGGCGACAAAGTCACCCCGTACATCGCCAGACTGCGTTACTCGGTGCCGGGCGTGACCCTAATCTCCCCGCCGCCGCACCACGACATCTACTCGATCGAAGATCTGGCGCAGCTGATCTTCGACCTGAAGCAGGTCAACCCGAAGGCGGTGATTTCGGTGAAACTGGTGTCCGAACCGGGCGTCGGCACCATCGCCACCGGCGTGGCGAAAGCCTATGCCGATCTCATCACCATCGCCGGTTACGACGGCGGCACCGGCGCCAGCCCGCTGTCCTCGGTGAAATACGCCGGCTGTCCGTGGGAGCTGGGCCTGGTGGAAACCCAGCAGGCACTGGTGGCCAACGGCCTGCGCCACAAGATCCGCCTGCAGGTGGACGGCGGCCTGAAAACCGGCGTGGACATCGTCAAGGCGGCGATCCTGGGCGCGGAAAGCTTCGGCTTCGGCACCGGACCGATGGTGGCGCTGGGCTGTAAATACCTGCGCATCTGCCACCTCAACAACTGCGCGACCGGCGTCGCGACTCAGGACGACAAGCTGCGCCGCGATCACTACCACGGCCTGCCGGAACGCGTGACGAATTACTTCCAGTTTATCGCGCGTGAAACCCGCGAGATCATGGCGCAGCTGGGCGTGAGCCAACTGGTGGATCTGATCGGCCGCACCGAGTTCCTGACCGAGCTGGACGGCATCTCTGCCAAGCAGAACAAGCTGGATCTTTCGCCGCTGCTGAAAACCGCCACGCCGCATCCGGGTAAAGCGGTGTACTGCACCGAAAGCAGCAACCCGGCGTTCGACAAGGGCCTGCTGAACAAAGAACTGCTGGCGCAGGCGCAACCGCATATCGAAGCGAAGCAGGGTAAAACCTTCTACTTCGACATTCGCAACACCGACCGCTCCGTGGGCGCCATGCTGTCCGGCGCTATCGCCGACGTGCACGGCGATCAGGGCATGGCGGCCGATCCGATCAAGGCGCACTTCTCCGGCACCGCCGGGCAGAGCTTCGGCGTCTGGAACGCCGGCGGGGTCGAGCTGACCCTGACCGGCGACGCCAACGACTATGTCGGCAAAGGCATGGCCGGCGGCAGCATCGCGGTGCGTCCGCCGATCGGCTCCGCCTTCCGCAGCCATGAAGCCAGCATCGTCGGCAACACCTGCCTGTACGGCGCTACCGGCGGCAAGCTGTTCGCCGCCGGCCGCGCGGGCGAACGCTTCGCGGTGCGCAACTCCGGCGCCATCACCGTGGTGGAAGGCATCGGCGACAACGGCTGCGAATACATGACCGGCGGCATCGTCTGCGTGCTGGGTAAAACCGGCATCAACTTCGGTGCGGGCATGACCGGCGGTTTCGCCTACGTGCTGGACGAAGACGGCGAGTTCCGCAAGCGCGTGAACCCGGAGCTGGTGGAAGTGCTGGATGTCGATCAGCTGGCGATCCATGAGGAGCACCTGCGCGGCCTGATCACCGAACACGTGCAGGCGACCGGCTCTTCCCGCGCGGAAGAGATCCTGGCCAACTGGCCGGAGTGGGCACCGAAGTTCGCCCTGGTCAAACCGAAGTCCAGCGATGTCAAAGCGCTGTTGGGTCACCGTAGCCGTTCCGCAGCCGAGCTGCGGGTGCAGGCGCAGTAAGAGGTAGGTCATTAATGAGCCAGAACGTTTACCAATTTATCGACCTGCAGCGTGTTGATCCGCCAAAGAAACCGCTGAAGATCCGCAAAATCGAGTTCGTCGAGATCTACGAACCGTTTTCGGAAACCCAGGCCAAGGCCCAGGCGGACCGCTGTCTGTCCTGCGGCAACCCGTATTGCGAGTGGAAGTGCCCGGTGCACAACTACATCCCGAACTGGCTGAAGCTGGCCAACGAAGGCCGCATCATGGAAGCGGCGGACCTGGCGCATCAGACCAACAGTCTGCCGGAAGTGTGCGGCCGCGTGTGCCCGCAGGATCGCCTGTGCGAAGGCTCCTGCACCCTGAACGACGAGTTCGGTGCGGTCACCATCGGCAATATCGAACGCTACATCAGCGATAAGGCCATCGAAATGGGCTGGAAGCCGGACATGTCGCACGTGCAGCCGACCGGCAAGCGCGTGGCGATCGTCGGTGCCGGCCCTGCCGGGCTGGCCTGCGCCGACGTATTGACCCGCAACGGCGTCAAGGCGGTGGTATATGACCGTCATCCGGAGATCGGCGGCCTGCTGACCTTCGGCATCCCGGCCTTCAAGCTGGAAAAGGAAGTGATGGTCAAACGCCGCAGCATCTTCAGTGAGATGGGCATCGAGTTCCAGCTGAACACCGAAGTGGGCAAAGACATCAGCATGGAGACCTTGCTGAGCGAGTACGATGCGGTATTCCTCGGCGTCGGCACCTATCAGTCGATGCGCGGTGGCCTGGAGAACGAGGAAGCGCAGGGCGTGTACGATGCGCTGCCGTTCCTGATCGCCAACACCAAGCAGCTGATGGGCTATGAAACCGAGCAGCACGAGCCTTACGTCAGCATGGAAGGCAAGCGCGTGGTGGTGCTGGGCGGCGGCGATACCGCCATGGACTGCGTGCGTACCTCGGTGCGCCAGGGCGCGACGCAGGTCACCTGCGCCTACCGCCGCGACGAAGCCAACATGCCGGGTTCCAAGCGCGAAGTGAAGAACGCCCGGGAAGAAGGGGTAGATTTCCAGTTTAACCTGCAGCCGCTGAGTATCGAGCTGAACAGCGCCGGCCGCGTGGCCGGGGTGAAGATGGTACGCACCCAGCTGGGCGCACCGGATGCCAACGGCCGTCAGGCGGCGGAGCAGGTGCCGGGTTCTGAACACGTGATCGACGCCGACGCGGTGGTGATGGCATTCGGCTTCCGCCCGCACCGTATGGACTGGCTGGCGGCGCACGACGTGCAGCTCGATAAACAGGGCCGCATCCTGGCGCCGGAAGGCAGCGACAACGCGTTCCAGACCAGCAACCCGAAAATCTTCGCCGGCGGCGACGCGGTGCGCGGTTCCGACCTGGTGGTGACGGCGATCGCCGAAGGCCGCAAGGCGGCAGACGGCATCATGAACTACCTGGAAGTGTAAACCTTCCGTACCGCCAGAGGCCCGGCACATTGCCGGGCCTCTGTTTTTAGCCTGCCACGCTTTGTAACAACCTCCCCTCACCTCACCGCGTCAACGCGCTATAGTATTGAGTTAGCACCATTGCGGGGCGCGGCTGCGCCTGACACCGAGATAAGGATAGCGAACATGAAATGCTCCATTTCCCTGTTGGCCGGCGCAGTGCTGGCCGTCAGTTTCAGCGCTTCAGCCATGGCGCTGGATTCGCAGGAGGTCGGTTACAATATCGAAGCGCGCGGCGCGCGGCCGGTCGTGGCACAGTTGGGCAAGGCCGGGCAGTTCAGCGCCGTGGAAAACAGCATCCGGCTGGGGGACGACAGCTGGATTGCCCTGGCGCCCAAGCTGGCCGGCGGCGGCAATGCCGGCTTCACCGCCGGCATCAAATCGGCGCTCTCCGCCGCCCTGATTTACAATCCGGCGGCGGTGTTGCAGACGCTCAACAAAGGCAACGATCTGCCGCTCAATGACATTTGCACCGCGCCGCCGGAAGTGCAAGGCGACACCGCCATCACCAGTTTCCGCCAGCGCGCAACCCGCGCCTTGTCCACCGTGCGCGTAGGCGATCTCAGCGCACCGCGCGATGCCTGCATTGCCGCCTTGAAAGGCTGATCCGCTTCTGCCGGGCAAAAAAAAGCACCCCATAGGGTGCTTTTTCGTTTGTTCGCGCGGGATTACTTCACCACGCGCAGCGCCGGGCGGCCACCGCGCGGCGGCTGCGGCGGCTCGTCGTCCGGGCCGTTGTCTTCCGCGGTATCCGGGCGATCGCCGTCGATCACCGACATCAGGGTTTCCGAAGGGATCGTCTCATTGTCCAGGCCTTCGAACACGCCTTCGCTCTCGTCGTAGGCGGCTTCCGGTTCGAACATCGTGCCGGCGCCGTTTTCACGCGCATAGATCGCCAGCACGGCGGCCATCGGCACCGAAACCTGACGCGGCACGCCGCCGAAGCGCGCGTTGAACTGCACGTCTTCATTGCCCAACGCCAGGTTGCCTACCGCGCGCGGCGCGATATTCAGCACGATCTGGCCGTCACGCGCGAACTCCATCGGCACCTGCACGTCCGGGCGAGTCACGTCGACCACCAGGTGCGGCGTCAGCTGGTTATCCAGCAGCCAGTCATAGAACGCCCGCAGCAGATACGGGCGACGCGGCGTCATCTGAGACATGTCCATCGCGCTTAGCCCCGGGTTTGCAGGCGCATTTCACGCTCGGCTTCGGTCAGGGAAGCCAGGAAAGCGTCGCGTTCGAAGACGCGGGTCATGTAGCCTTTCAGCTCTTTGGAGCCGGCACCGCTCAACTCAATGCCCAGCTGCGGCAGACGCCACAACAGCGGCGCCAGATAGCAATCCACCAGGCTGAACTCTTCGCTCATGAAATATGGCGCCTGACCGAAGATCGGTGCGATCGCCAGCAGCTCCTCGCGCAGTTGGCGACGGGCGGACTCCGCTTCCTGACCGCTGCTCTGCTCGATCTTGTCCATCAGCGAGTACCAGTTCTTCTCGATGCGCAGCATCATCAGACGGCTCTCGCCACGGGCAACCGGGTAAACCGGCATCAGCGGCGGGTGTGGGAAACGCTCATCCAGGTATTCCATGATGATGCGGGATTCATACAGGGTCAGTTCGCGATCGACCAGCGTAGGCACCGTCTGGTAAGGGTTGAGGTCAATCAGATCTTGCGGCAGGTTATCCATTTCGACCTGCTCGATCTCGACGCTGACACCTTTCTCCGCCAGTACGATACGTACTTGATGGCTAAAAATGTCGGTCGGGCCAGAGAACAGCGTCATTACCGAACGTTTGTTGGCAGCGACAGCCATGAAAACCTCCAAGTTATCTAGAAAATACTGCGAATAGCCAACTGACAGGCTGCTATCCTGAATAATCTTGCCGCAGGCCGGCAGCACGCAGCGCGACCCGAGCCCATGAAAAACCGGCCCAGGAGGTCAACTGCACGGCGAACAGGCGCAAAAGTGGGTGATAGTTTACCAGATTTTGCTTGTTTTGTGGGACGGTGCGGCGAATTCATGTTGAATTGTCTGATCTGCCACAGATTTTAGTCGGGGACGGCGGATTTCAGGCATAAAAAAACCCGGTGAAGCACCGGGTTTTTTGCGTAAATCGCACTGCCGAAGCAGCGAAAATTAACGCTTGGAGAACTGCGGACGACGACGTGCTTTACGCAGGCCGACTTTCTTACGTTCAACCTGACGAGCGTCACGGGTGACGAAGCCAGCTTTACGCAGTTCAGAACGCAGAGTCTCATCGTACTCCATCAGTGCACGGGTGATACCGTGACGGATAGCGCCAGCTTGACCGGAGATACCACCACCTTTAACGGTGATGTACAGGTCCAGTTTGCCAACCATGTCGACCAGCTCCAGCGGCTGACGAACTACCATGCGGGCAGTTTCGCGACCGAAGTACTGTTCCAGGCTGCGCTGGTTGATAACGATGTTACCGTTGCCCGGCTTGATGAAGACGCGAGCGGCGGAGCTTTTGCGGCGACCAGTGCCGTAGTATTGATTTTCAGCCATTGCCATTAATCCCGATTAAATGTCCAGAACTTGCGGTTGCTGTGCCGCGTGATTGTGCTCGGTGCCCGCGTAAACTTTCAGTTTACGGAACATAGCACGACCCAGCGGGCCCTTTGGCAGCATGCCTTTAACCGCGATTTCAATCACGCGCTCAGGACGGCGGGCAATCATCTCTTCAAAGGTCGCTTGCTTGATACCACCGATGTGGCCGGTGTGGTGGTAGTACACTTTGTCTGTACGCTTGTTGCCGGTTACAGCAACTTTGTCAGCGTTCAGAACGATGATGTAATCACCGGTATCCACGTGCGGGGTGTATTCCGCTTTATGCTTGCCGCGCAGGCGACGAGCCAGTTCAGTAGCGAGACGGCCTAAAGTTTTACCATCTGCATCAACAACGTACCAGTCGCGTTTTACGGTTTCTGGTTTAGCTGTAAAAGTTTTCATTAGAAAGCTTACCCAATAATTAGTTACACGTTGGTGAACACCCAAACGCTCGAAAACAGTTGAGGCTCACACGACCATACAAGTCCAGCAAACCTACCCCTTCGAATAGCCATTGCCGGCACTATAAAGTTTTTGGGAAAAAAAACTTTGTTGTAACGTGGGGTCGCAAGATTATAGAGAAGTCGCTCACAAAGATCGAACGGTTTTTGAATGGAAAATAAATTTATCGCCGGCGGCAGGCAACCGGCGATAGGCCCGGCGGACTCAGGGCAGATGCGGCAGCTTGAGGTACTCTTCGCTCTGCATTTCCTGCAGGCGCGACAGGCAGCGCTGGTACTCGAACTTCAGCCTCTCCCCCTGGTAGATCTCGAACATCGACGCCTCGGCGCCGATCACCAGCTTGACGTGTCGCTCGTAAAATTCGTCCACCAGCGCCAGGAAGCGGCGCGCGGTATTCTCTTTCAGCGGCCCCATCACCTGCACATTATACAGGATCACGCTGTGATACAGCCGCGACAGCGCAATGTAGTCCAGCTGGCTGCGCGCCTCTTCGCACAGCGTGTGGAAATCCACCGCCAGCACGCCGTCCACCGAACGGATCGCCTGCAGCGGCCGATGGTTGATCTGCAGCACCGGCGCGTCCTCCCCCGCCTTGCCCGCCAGCTTGACGAACATCCGATCCAGGGTCGCGCGCGTCTGGTCGTTCAGCGGCGTCAGATAGAGGTGCGCCTGGGTCAGGGTACGCAGACGATAGTCGATGCCGGCGTCGACGTTCATCACGTCGCAGTACTCATTGATCAGATCGATTGCCGGCAGGAAACGCGCCCGCTGCAGGCCGTTGCGGTACAGATCGTCCGGCGGGATGTTCGACGTGGCCACCAGCGTGATGCCCCGGGCGAACAGCGCCTGCAGCAGCGTGGCCAGCAGCATGGCGTCGGTGATGTCGGACACGAAGAATTCGTCGAAGCACAGTACGTCGGTTTCGGCCTTGAAGCCGTCGGCGACGATTTCCAGCGGGTTTTCCCGCCCTTGCAGTTCGGTCAGCTCTTCATGCACCCGCAGCATGAAGCGGTGGAAGTGCAGACGCATTTTGCGATCGCCCGGCAGGCTGTGGAAGAACATGTCCATCAGCCAGGTTTTGCCGCGCCCGACGCCGCCCCACATATACAGCCCCTGCACCGGACGCTGCGGCGCCGTTTCGCCGCCCTTGCCCAACAAACGGCTGAGCTTGCCGCGCAGCCCGCCCGCAGGCGCGCTCGCCGCGGGCTTTTGCAGCAGAGCCTGATAAATGCGATCCAGTTGAGCGACGGCCCGGCGTTGAACCTCATCGGCCTGATATTCCCCCGCGTCCAGCGCCTGCTGGTAGCGAGATAACGGTGATAGTGCCTGCATCTGTTCGATGTTCCCTAAGAACGCTTAGAAATTATTTAGCCAACGTTAGCGGCAAGTTGATGCCGATTCGCACCGTTATCGCCACAAATGCCCGCTGCGGGCGCCGTTGAAAACCCTGTAAACACTGGGTGGAAGCGCATCAGGATTCCACTCGGACAAGGTTAACGGTTATAGTGGATATTATTAAGTGAAAAATCCCTGCGGAACAACGAAGTCAAAATAGGAGTCATCATGACCTGGGAGTATGCGCTGATTGGTTTGGTCGTCGGTATCGTGATTGGGGCGGTGGCGATGCGTTTTGGCAACCGTAAATTACGTCAACAACAAGTCCTGCAGAACGAGCTGGACAAGAGCAAAACCGAGCTGGAAGAGTACCGCCAGGAGCTGGTCGGCCACTTCGCCCGCAGCGCCGAGCTGCTGGACAACATGGCTCGCGATTATCGCCAGCTGTATCAGCATATGGCGAAAAGCTCCAACAACCTGCTGCCGGATCTGCCGATGCAGGAGAACCCGTTCCGCTATCGCCTGACCGAAGCGGAAGCGGACAACGATCAGGCGCCGGTGGAAATGCCGCGCGACTATTCTGAAGGGGCCTCCGGCCTGCTGCGCGGTCAAAGCGCACGCCGCGACTGATATTCCTTCTTCGCCCGCGGGGCCACCCGCGGGTTTATTCCCCCTTTGTGCCTTATTGACCTTCCTTCGCATTACCTTTACTGAACTTTGCACGCAAATTCACGGTCTTACCCTTCACTATGACAAGGTGATTGCCTTATCATCAAATTTTCATCGGCAGGTATTGAGAGAGTTATCATCAATGAAGAAAAAGTCTTTAATTCTTAGTGCATTGGCAATGAGCCTCGGCCTGGCGTTCAGCGCCGTACCGGTGGCCAACGCGGCCCTGCCCGTTGCCGTTCAGGGGCAGCCGCTGCCGAGCCTGGCGCCGATGCTGGAAAAAGTCTTGCCCGCCGTAGTGAGCGTGCATGTCGCAGGCACCCAGGTGCAGCGTCAACAGCTGCCGGAAGAGTTCAGACGCTTCTTCGGCCCCAATTTCCCCGGCCAACAGCAAAGCTCCCGCCCGTTTGAAGGGCTGGGTTCCGGCGTCATCATCGACGCCGCCAAAGGCTACGTGCTGACCAACAATCACGTCATCAACAACGCCGATAAAATCCGCGTACAGTTGAACGACGGGCGCGAACTGGACGCCAAGCTGGTCGGCCGCGATGAGCAATCCGACATCGCCCTGCTGCAGCTCAGCGACACCAAAAACCTGACCGCCATCAAGATGGCCGATTCCGACCAGCTACGCGTCGGCGACTTCGCTGTGGCGGTCGGCAACCCGTTTGGCCTGGGCCAAACCGCCACTTCAGGCATCATCTCGGCGCTGGGCCGCACCGGCCTGAATCTGGAAGGGCTGGAAAACTTCATTCAGACCGACGCCTCGATCAACCGCGGCAACTCCGGCGGCGCGTTGGTTAACCTGAACGGCGAGCTGATCGGCATCAATACCGCCATTCTCGCGCCGAGCGGCGGCAACGTCGGCATCGGTTTCGCCATTCCGAGCAATATGGCGCAGAACCTGAGCCAGCAACTGATCGAATTCGGCGAAGTGAAACGCGGCCTGCTCGGCATCAAGGGCAGCGAAATGACCCCTGACATGGCCAAAGCCTTCAACACCGACGCGCAGCGCGGCGCCTTCGTCAGCGAAGTGCTGCCGAAATCCGCCGCCGCCAAGGCCGGCATCAAAGCCGGGGATATTCTGGTTTCCGTCGACGGCAAGCCGGTGAACAGCTTCGCCGAGCTGCGCGCCAAGGTCGGCACCACTGCGCCGGGCAAAACCCTCAAAGTGGGCCTGCTGCGCGACGGCAAACCGCAGGAAGTCTCGGTCACGCTGGACAACAGCGAGAGCGCCTCGACCAATGCCGAAACGCTGTCGCCGGCGCTGCAGGGCGTTTCCCTCAGCAACGGTGCGCTGCCGAGCGGCGACAAGGGCGTGAAGGTAGAGAACGTGGATAAAGGCTCGACGGCGGCGCAAATCGGCCTGCAAAAAGGCGACGTGATCATCGGCGTCAACCGCCAGCGCGTGGACAGCATTACCGCGCTGCGCAAGGTGCTGGAAGCCAAACCACCGGTGATGGCGCTCAATATCGTGCGCGGTACCGAAACCATTTATCTGCTGCTGCGTTAATTTGTGCAAAAACCGGGCTCGGTGACATACTGCGCCCGGTTAACTCATGCTATCCTCCGAACATCGTTCACCACACCACGAAAACTCCATGTTTGCTAAGCTCTTGCGTTCTGTCGTTATCGGTCTCATCGTTGCCGGCCTGCTGTTGGCTGCCCTGCCCATGCTGCGCTCTTCCAACGGCCTGTTTGCAGAGAAAACCGAGAATACCAGCGACGAAACGCCGGTGAGCTACAACAAGGCAGTGCGCCGCGCCGCGCCCGCCGTGGTGAACATCTACAACCGCAACCTGAACGGCGCCGCCAACGTGCTGTCGCTCGGTTCCGGCGTGATCATGAACGAACGCGGCTATATCATCACCAACCGCCACGTGATCAAAGACGCCCAGCAGATCACCGTGGTGTTGCAGGACGGCCGCCGCTACGAAGCGCTGCTGGTCGGCTCCGACGGCCTGACCGATTTGGCGGTGCTGAAGATCGATCCCGGCAACCTGCCGGTGATCCCGACCAACAAAAACCGCGTTGCCCACGTCGGGGACGTGGTGCTGGCAATCGGCAACCCGTATAACCTGGGGCAGACCGTCACTCAGGGCATCCTCAGCGCCACCGGGCGCATCAGTATGAGCACCACCGGCCGACAGACTTTCCTGCAGACCGACGCTTCAATCAACCGCGGCAACTCCGGCGGCGCGCTGGTCAACTCGCTGGGCGAACTGATCGGCATCAACACCCTGACCTATGACAAAATCACCGACGGCGAAACGCCGGAGGGCCTCGGCTTCGCCATTCCGATCGAACTGGCCACCAAAATCATGGACAAGCTGATCCGCGACGGCCGCGTGATCCGTGGCTATTTCGGCATTCAGGGCAAGGAGATCATTCCGCTGCGTTCCTCCAATTCCGGCATCGATCGCCTGCAGGGCATCATCGTGACCGAAATTACGCCGAACGGCCCGGCGAGCAGCGCCGGTTTCCAGATCAACGACATCATCATCAACGTGGATAACAAACCGGCGGTGTCCGTGCTGGAGACCATGGATCAGGTCGCGGAGATCAGGCCGGGCACCGAGATACCGGTCATCGTGCTGCGCGACGGCAAGCGCATTACGTTGAAAATGACGGTGGGTGAATTCCCGGAAGACAGTAATTAAAAAAGGGCCGGCATTGATAGCCGGCCCTTTGATTTTCATCCCGCCGACGCAGCCGCGCCGGCGCTAATCACTTACTCGCCTTTCACGCGTTCGATGTTCGCACCCAGCGCGCGCAGCTTGTCTTCAATACGCTCATAGCCGCGATCGATGTGGTAGATGCGATCGACGACGGTCACGCCGTCGGCGATGCAGCCGGCGATCACCAGGCTGGCGGAAGCGCGCAGATCGGTCGCCATCACCTGAGCGCCGGACAGCTGCTCAACGCCGTGGCAGATTACGGTGTTGCTCTCGATTTCCGCGTGCGCGCCCATGCGGATCAGTTCCGGCACGTGCATGAAGCGGTTTTCGAAGATGGTCTCGGTGATGACGCCGGTGCCTTCCGCCACCAGGTTCAACAGGCTGAACTGGGCCTGCATGTCGGTCGGGAAGCCCGGGTGCGGCGCGGTGCGCACGGTGACCGCTTTCGGGCGTTTGCCGTGCATGTCCAGGCTGATCCAGTCTTCACCCACTTCGATATCGGCACCGGCTTCGCGCAGCTTGGCCAGCACCGCATCCAGCGTGTCCGGACGGGTGTTGCGGCACATCACTTTGCCGCCGGAAACCGCAGCGGCGATCAGGAAGGTACCGGTCTCGATGCGGTCAGGCAGCACGCGGTACACGCCGCCGCCAAGACGCTCGACGCCCTCGATGGTAATTTTGTCACTGCCGGCGCCGCTGATCTTCGCGCCCAACGTGTTGAGGAAGTTGGCGGTATCGACAATTTCCGGCTCACGCGCGGCGTTTTCGATAACGGTGGTGCCGGTCGCCAGGGTCGCGGCGCTCATGATGGTCACGGTCGCGCCCACGCTCACCTTGTCCATGACGATGTGCGCGCCCTTCAGGCGGCCCTCGACGGACGCCTTGACGTAACCTTCTTCCAGCTTGATCTCGGCACCCAACTGCTCCAGGCCGGTGATGTGCAGATCGACCGGACGCGCGCCGATCGCGCAGCCGCCCGGCAGGGAAACCTGGCCGCGGCCAAAGCGCGCCACCAGTGGCCCCAGCGCCCAGATGGATGCGCGCATGGTTTTCACCAGATCGTAAGGGGCACAGAACTCGTTCACACCGCTGGCGTCCACGAAGACCGAACCGTTGCGCTCAATCTTGGTACCCAGCTGGTTGAGTAGTTTAATGGTGGTGTCGATGTCCTTCAGCTTAGGGACATTCTGCAGTTCGACCGGCTCTTCCGCCAACAGGGCGGCGAACAGGATCGGCAGGGCGGCGTTTTTGGCCCCGGAAATAGACACTTCACCACTCAGGCGAGTCCGACCCTGCACACGAAATTTATCCATCTGACTACTCTCTGTTATCTAATCTGAAGCTGCCCGCCCGGCAGGGCAAACAGCCTTAAAATCCGTTGAGTTTGCGGTCTCGCTGCCACTCTTCAGGGGTGTACGCCTTGATAGACAAGGCATGAATGCGGTTGTCCGCAATGTATTCCATCAGCGGTGCGTAAACCGTCTGCTGTTTTTTGACGCGGCTCATACCGGCGAACAGTTCACCGACCACGATCGCCTGAAAATGGCTGCCGTCGCCCGTCACATGTACTTCATCCAGTGCCAATGCCTGCATCAGCACGTCTTTAATCTCGTTGGTTTCCATAGTATCCAGTTCTGCCGCTAAAGGATCATAAACAGCCTAGTATCTTAGTGGAATACGATGTTTTCTTAAACTAAAGAAAAAGCCCCTGCGTAACAGGGGCTTTGTATCGTTTTACCACGCAAGGGCGACGTAAAACGCCGCTAACCGGCGGTATCGACAGGCATTATCGCCTGCAGGTTGTAGAGCGCGATCAGCGTTTTCAGGCGCTCGGTGGCGCCGAAAATTTTTAGCGCTACGCCGCGCTCGCGCTGCTCTTCCTGCAGATGCAGCAACAGCGCCAGCCCGGCGGAGTCCACCCGCTCCAGTTGCGCCACGTCGATCGCGGTTTTATCCGCCATCAGCGCATCGCGCTGCCGCCACAGCGGCTGCAGCGTTTCCCGGTCCAGTTCACCGCGCAGGATCAGCGTCTGCTGCTGTGATTCGAAGCTGAGCGCTGCCGACATCAGTTTTTCTTGTCCAGCGTAATAGGCTGCGCGGCGGCGGCCTGCAGCTGTTTGGTCAGGCCATCGATGCCCTGAGTACGCAGCGTGGACGCCCACTCGTTCTGCTTGGTGGTGATCATGCTGACGCCTTCGGCGATCATGTCATACGCCTGCCAATAGCCGGTTTTGCTGTTCTTGCGCCATTGGAAATCCAGACGCACCGGCGGGCGGCCGCCGTTGTCGATGATGGTGACGCGAATGGCCACGATGTCGGCATTGCCCAGCGGCTGTTCAGGCGCAATCTGGTAAGTCTGGCCGTGGTACATCGCCAGCGCCTGGCCGTAAGCCTGCTCCAGGTAAGCCTGGAAGGCGGTGAAGTAGGCTTCGCGCTGCGCAGGCGTCGCGTCTTTGTAGTAACGGCCCAGCACCAGCGCGCCGGCGTATTTCACCTGCACGAACGGCATCAGTTCCTGATGCACGATGGAGCGCAGGTAGTTCGGGTCCTGCTTGATCTTCGGCTGTTCGTTCTTCAAACGGCTGAAGGTCTTCTGCGCCGCGTCTTGCATCAAGCTGTAAGGATTGGTTTGGTCGGCTGCGCTCGCCAGCGGTGCAACCACCAGCAGAGCCACCATCAGTAAACGTTTAAACATGCAGGTATCCTCTCTTAATGATTTGGAACAGCGGGTTGCGGTGCGGCGCCGGCAGCCGGCTCAGCGGCCGCGTCTCCCGATTTGGCGCTGTCCTGACCGCCGCTTTTATACAGGAACTGGCCGATCAGATCTTCCAGAACCATGGCTGATTTGGTGTCCTGGATGGTGCCGCCGTCTTTCAGAATGGTGGTGCCCATGTCAGGATCTTCGAAGCCCACGTTAAGCGCCAGATATTGCTCGCCCAGCAGGCCGGAGGTGCGGATCGCCAGCGAGCTGGTATCCGGGATTTGGTCGTACTTTTTCTGGATATCCAGCGCCACGCGCGGCGTGTAGGTTTTCGGATCGAGCTCGATGTCCGCCACGCGGCCGATCACCACGCCACCGATCTTCACCGGCGAACGCGGTTTCAGGCCGCCGATGTTGTCGAACGTCGCGTAAATGCGGTAGGTCGGCTCGCTGCCGATCGATTTAAGGTTCGCCACCTGCAGGCAGATAAACACGATGGCGCACAGCGCGATCAGCATAAATGCCCCAACCCAGATTTCACTCTTCTTCGTTTGCATCGAATCAATTCCCAAACATCAGTGCTGTCAGCACGAAATCCAATCCCAACACCGCCAGTGACGAATGCACCACGGTACGCGTCGTCGCCCGGCTAATCCCTTCAGAGGTAGGCACGGCGTCGTACCCGTTGAAAATGGCAATCCAGGTTACGGTAATGGCGAATACCACGCTTTTGATCAGGCAGTTGAGCAGATCTTTTTTCCACTCCACGGCGCCCTGCATCGCCGACCAGAAGAAGCCGCTGTCGATGCCCTTCCAGTCCACGCCGACCACCGAGCCGCCCCAGATGCCGATCGCCACGAAAATGATGGTCAACAGCGGCATGCTGATCAGCCCCGCCCAGAAGCGCGGCGCCACGATGCGCCGCAGCGGATCGACCGCCATCATTTCCAGGCTGGAGATCTGCTCCGTCGCCTTCATCAGGCCGATTTCCGCCGTGAGCGCGGAACCGGCGCGGCCGGCGAACAGCAGCGCCGTCACCACCGGCCCCAGTTCGCGCAGCAGCGACAGCGCCACCATCATGCCGAGGCTGGCCTCGGCGCTGTAGGTGGTGAGCACGATATAGCCCTGCAGGCCCAGCACCATGCCGATGAACAGCCCGGAGACCATGATGATCAGCAGCGACTGCACGCCGACGCTGTAGAGCTGTTTCAACAACAGCGGCCACTGCTTGCCGGGTTCCGGCCGGCCAATCAACGCGTTGAACAGCATCAACCCGGCGCGGCCGAAGCTGGCGCTGGTGTTGATGCCACTGCGCCCCAAGGACGCTAACGCTCTTAATAACATGAGCTTATTTACTCCCTAAGCCTAGCAGTTCGGTCTGATAATCCCCGGCCGGGTAACGGAACGGCACCGGCCCATCCGCTATACCATCCAGGAACTGGCGCACGCGCGCATCAGGATTGTTCTGCAATTGCTGCGTGGTGCCTTCGGCGATCACCCGGTGATCGGCCACGATGTAGGCGTAGTCGGCGATGCTCAGCACCTCCGGCACGTCGTGCGACACCACGATGCAGGTAATGCCCAGCGCATGGTTCAGCTCATCGATCAGCTTGACCAGCACCCCCATGGTGATCGGATCCTGGCCGACGAAGGGTTCGTCGAACATGATCATATCAGGGTCCAGCGCGATCGCGCGCGCCAACGCCGCCCGACGCGCCATGCCGCCAGAAAGCTCATTGGGCATCAGCTGGGCCGCACCGCGCAGCCCTACCGCCTCCAGCTTCATCAGCACCGTGCTGCGCAGCAGGGGTTCAGGCAGGTTGCTGTGCTCGCGCAGCGGGTAGGCCACGTTTTCGAATACGGTCAAATCGGTGAACAGCGCGCCCGACTGGAACAGCATGCTCATCTTTTTGCGCGCGTCGTATAACTGACGGCGGGACAACGCGGGAATGTTGTCGCCGTCGAACCAAATCTCCCCGCTGTCCGGCGTCAGCTGGCCGCCTATCAGGCGCAGCAGCGTGGTTTTGCCGATGCCCGATGGCCCCATGATTGCCGTGACCTTGCCTCGGGGCACCGTCAGGTTGATGTCTTCAAATATCCGCCGGTCGCCGCGCGAGAAGCTCATGTCGCGCACTTCGACCAAATTATCTGCCTTATGGAGCATGTTAATGGACCCTTTACGACTCATCTGTTGCTGAATCTACCCGTGATGTTAAAGCAATGGGCTCAATCCGTCTCATCTTTACAAAAACTTACTGCCATTTCGCGACCAATGGTGCCATTGGTTTTACTTTTCCGCGCCACCCGGTCAAAATTGGCGCCATAACGAAAAAAAACGAAACTGTTCAACTATTAGCCGGGAAAAACCGTTGCTGTAGCTCTAGCGCGCGCAACGGAGGGCAAGCAATACCGCCGCATTGACGGCTTTAACCAACGAACCGGGATAATACCCGACAAAGGATCCTGCATGTTTCTCGCGATAGCATTATTAATCGTTGGTTTATTTCTACTGGTGTATGGTGCAGACCGCTTAGTTTATGGTGCTGCCGTGATTTCCCGCTCGCTCGGCGTCCCGCCGTTGATCATCGGCATGACCATCGTCGGCATCGGCACTTCGCTGCCGGAGCTGATCGTGTCCACCACCGCCGCGCTGAACGGGCAGATAGATATGGCCGTTGGCAACGTATTAGGTTCCAACATTACCAACATTTTATTGATCCTGGGCGTGGCGGCGCTGATTCACCCGCTGGCCGCGCGCTCCGAGATACTGCGGCGCGAACTGCCGCTGATGTTAGCGGTCACAGTATTGTGCGGTTTCGTGTTGATGGACGGCACCCTGAGCAGGCTGGACGGCGTGCTGCTGCTGGCCGCCGCCGCCGGCTTCATCCTGCTGATGCTGAAAATCGCCCGGCTGGCGCAGCGCGAGGGCAGCGACAGCCTGACCATGGAACAGATCGCCGAGCTGCCGCAGGACAGCAGCAACACCGTGGCGGTGCTGTGGCTGGTGTTGGCGTTTATCATTCTGCCGCTCTCTTCCAGGATGGTGGTCGATAACGCGACGGTGATTGCGCACTATTTCGGCCTGAGCGAACTGGTGGTCGGCTTGACCATTATCGCCATCGGCACCAGCCTGCCCGAACTGGCCACCTCCATCGCCGGGGCGCTGAAGGGCGAGGATGATATGGCGATTGGTAATATCATCGGCTCCAATATTTTCAACACGGTGATCGTGCTGGGCGTCCCCGCCCTGCTGTCGCCGGGTAGCGTGGACACCGCCGCCTTCCAGCGCGATTACTGGGTGATGCTGGCGGCCAGCGTGCTGCTGAGCGTGCTGTGCATCGGCCGCAAACACCGCATCGGCCACCTGGCGGGCGCGCTGTTATTATGCGGCTTTATTGCGTATCTTGCGGTGCTGTTCTTTAACCCTTTCAGTACTTTCGGCTAAACCGACGGGAATGAGTATGTCGAACATTGAGTTGCAACCGGGCTTCGATTTTCAGCAGGCCGGCAAAGAAGTGCTTCAGATAGAGCGTGAAGGGCTGGCTCAGCTCGACAGCTACATCAACGCAGACTTCACCCGCGCCTGCGAAACGATCGCCGCCTGCGGCGGCAAAGTGGTGGTGATGGGCATGGGCAAATCCGGCCATATCGGCTGCAAGATCGCCGCGACCTTCGCCAGCACCGGCACCCCCTCATTCTTCGTTCACCCGGCGGAGGCCAGCCATGGCGATTTGGGCATGGTCACCCCGCAGGACATCGTGCTCGCCATCTCCAACTCCGGCGAGTCCAGCGAGATCCTGGCGCTGATCCCGGTATTGAAACGCCAGCAGATCACCCTCATCTGTATGACTAACAATCCGGAAAGCTCGATGGGCAAAGCGGCGGATATCCACCTGTGCATCAAGGTGCCGCAGGAAGCCTGCCCGCTGGGGCTGGCGCCGACCACCAGCACCACCGCCACGCTGGTGATGGGCGATGCGCTGGCCGTCGCGCTGCTGAAAGCGCGCGGTTTCACGCCGGAGGATTTCGCGCTGTCGCATCCGGGTGGCGCACTCGGCCGCAAACTGCTGCTGCGGGTTAGCGATATCATGCACAGCGGCGACGAAATGCCCCACGTCAGCGCCGACGCCTCGTTGCGCGACGCGCTGCTGGAAATTACCCGAAAAAATCTGGGCCTGACGGTGATTTGCGACGATCTGATGAAAATCGCCGGCATCTTCACCGATGGCGACTTGCGCCGGGTGTTCGACATGGGCATCAACCTGCACGAGGCGAAGATCGCCGATGTCATGACGCCGGGCGGCGTGCGGGTGCGCCCCAATATTCTGGCGGTCGATGCATTGAACCTGATGCAACAACGCCACATCACCGCGCTGCTGGTTGCCGATGGCGACCAGTTGCTGGGTGTGGTACATATGCATGACATGCTGCGCGCCGGCGTCGTTTAATAAGGAATAGAACGGAATGGGTATGGTAGAAACCTGCTACGGGCCGGTAGAACAAGAGGTTATGGCGCGTGCCGGGAACATCCGCCTGTTGATTTGCGACGTTGACGGCGTGCTGTCGGACGGCCTGATCTTCATGGGCAACAACGGTGAAGAACTGAAGGCGTTCAACGTGCGCGACGGTTACGGCATCCGCTGCTTGAAAACCTCGGACATCGAAGTGGCGATCATCACCGGCCGCTCCGCCAAGCTGCTGGAAGACCGCGCGCAGACGCTCGGTATCACCCATCTGTATCAGGGGCAATCCGATAAGCTTTTGGCCTTCCGCGAACTGTTGGATAAACTGTCGTTAACGGCGGATCAGGTCGCCTATATCGGCGATGACCTGATCGACTGGCCGGTGATGGCGCAGGTCGGCCTGGCGGTCGCGGTGGCGGACGCCCACCCGCTGTTGACGCCGCGCGCCCACTACGTCACCCGCATTGCCGGCGGCCGCGGCGCGGTGCGCGAACTGTGCGACATCATTCTTTTGGCTCAAAATAAGCTGGAGGACGCCAAAGGGCTGTCGATATGAGTAAAACCAAACTGTGGATCACCATCCTGTTGACGGTGATCGTTCTGGCGTTGATCGGCTGGAACATGACGGACTTCAGCGACGAAACGGCCCCTGGCCCGGTCAACGATCAGGATCCGACCTACCAGAGCCAGCACACGGTCACCGTGGTGTACAACCCGGCCGGCAAGCTGAATTACAAACTGGTGGCGGAAGACGCGAAGTATTACACCGCCGGCGAGCTGAGCTGGTTCACCCAGCCGGTGATGACGCTGTTCGATGAGAATGCGGTGGCCACCTGGTCAGTTCGCGCCGATCGCGCCAAACTGACTAAAGACCGGATGCTGTATCTGTATGGTCACGTCGAGGTAAACAGCCTGACCACCACCTCGCAGCTGGAAAAAATTAAGACGGACAACGCTCAGGTAAACCTGGTCACCCAGGACGTCACCTCCGATGACGAAGTCACGCTTTACGGGACCAATTTTACCTCTAACGGCATGAAAATGCGTGGGAACCTGCGGACCAAAACCGCTGAGCTGATTGATAAGGTTAAGACCAACTATGAAATTCAGAACCAAAAACCAACTCCGTAACCTGTTGCTCGGCAGCTTAGTTTTGGCCGCCAGCGCCCCCGCTCTGGCGCTGAAATCCGACTCCAGCCAGCCGGTGAGCATCGACTCGCTCAAGCAGTCGTTGGACATGCAAAGCAACGTCAGTACCTTCACCGACAACGTGGTGATCAAGCAGGGCACCATCGATATTCGCGCCGATAAGGTGGTGGTCACCCGTCCGGGCGGAGATCAGAATAAGACCTATATTGAAGCGTTCGGCAACCCGGTAACCTTCTACCAGATGCAGGACAGCGGCAAGCCGGTCAAAGGCCACGCGCAGAAAGTGCGTTACGACGTGGCGACCCAGCTGGTGACCCTGACGGGCAACGCCTATCTGGAGCAGCTCGACAGCAACGTGAAAGGCGATCGCATCACCTATCTGGTGCAACAGCAGCAAATGCAGGCGTTCAGCGATAAAGGCAAACGCGTGACAACGGTTCTGGTACCGTCGCAGTTGCAAGACAAAAACGGGCAAAAAAAGAGTAACTAATCACTTATGGCAACACTCATCGCAGAAAACCTGGCGAAAGCCTACAAGGGCCGTAAAGTTGTCGAAGACGTCAGCCTGAAAGTGAAATCCGGCGAGATCGTCGGCCTGCTCGGGCCGAACGGCGCCGGTAAAACCACCACCTTCTACATGGTGGTCGGCATCGTGCCACGCGACGCCGGGCGCATCGTGATCGACGAAGAAGACATCAGCCTGCTGCCGCTGCACGCCCGCGCGCGCCGCGGCATCGGATACCTGCCGCAGGAAGCGTCGATCTTCCGCCGCCTGAGCGTGTACGACAACCTGATGGCGGTGCTGGAGATTCGCCCCGACCTCACCAGCGAACAACGCGAAGACCGCGCCAAAGAGCTGATGGAAGAGTTCCATATCTCCCATCTGCGCGACAGCCTCGGCCAGGCGCTGTCCGGCGGTGAACGCCGCCGCGTCGAAATCGCCCGCGCGCTGGCGGCCAACCCGAAATTCATTCTGCTGGACGAACCCTTCGCCGGGGTGGATCCGATTTCCGTTATCGACATCAAAAAAATCATCGAGCACCTGCGTGACAGCGGCCTGGGCGTGCTGATCACCGACCACAACGTGCGCGAGACGCTGGACGTATGTGAACGCGCCTACATCGTCAGCCAGGGCAAACTGATTGCCCACGGCACGCCGGATGCTATTCTGGCCGACGAGCAGGTAAAACGCGTTTATCTGGGCGAAGAGTTCCGCCTCTGAGCGCCGGCGCGCCCTGCGGGGCGACACCGTTAACGGAAGTAGACAGAAGACTATGAAGCAAGGTTTGCAACTCAGGCTCAGCCAACAGCTGGCCATGACTCCTCAGCTCCAGCAGGCGATCCGCCTGCTGCAGTTGTCCACGCTTGAGCTTCAGCAAGAGATCCAGCTGGCGCTGGAGAGCAATCCACTGCTTGAACAGACCGATCTGCACGACGAAATCGACGCCAAAGAAATCCAGGAGACCGAGGGGCTCGATACCCGCGAGGCGCTGGAACAGAAAGACATGCCGGAAGAGCTGCCGCTGGACGCCACCTGGGATGAGATCTACACCGCCGGCACGCCGTCAGGCACCGGCACCGACTACAGCGACGACGAGCTGCCGGTCTATCAGGGCGAGACTACCCAAACGCTGCAGGATTACCTGATGTGGCAGGTGGATCTGACGCCGTTCTCCGATACCGACGCCGCCATCGCCACCTCCATCGTCGACGCGGTGGACGACACCGGCTATCTCACCGTGCCGCTGGAAGACATTCTGGAAAGCCTAGGCGACGAGAACGTGACCCTCGAGGAAGTCGAGGCGGTGTTGAAGCGCGTGCAGCGTTTCGATCCGATCGGCGTCGCCGCGCGCGATCTGCGCGATTGCCTGCTGGTGCAGCTCTCCCAATACGCCAAAGACACCCCTTATCTGGCCGAAGCGCGGCTGATCATCAGCGACCATTTGGATCTGTTGGCCAACCACGACTTTCGCAGCCTGATGCGATCAACCCGGCTAAAAGAAGATACACTGAAAGAAGCGATGCTGCTGATTCAGTCGCTCGATCCGCGCCCGGGGCAGTCGATCAATACCGGCGAATCGGAGTACGTAATTCCGGACGTGCTGGTGCGCAAGACGCAGAACACGTGGACGGTCGAGCTCAACGGCGACAGCATACCGCGTTTGAAGATCAATCAGCAGTACGCCGCGCTGGGCAACAGTGCCCACAGCGAAGCCGACGGCCAGTTCATCCGCAGCAACCTGCAGGAAGCCAAGTGGCTGATTAAAAGCCTGGAGAGCCGCAACGAGACGCTGCTGAAGGTCACCCGCTGCATCGTCAGCCAACAGCAGGCGTTCTTCGAGCAAGGCGAAGAGTTTATGAAACCCATGGTGTTGGCGGATATCGCCCAGGCCGTGGAGATGCATGAATCGACGATCTCGCGCGTCACCACGCAGAAGTTTCTGCACAGCCCGCGCGGCATTTTCGAATTGAAATATTTCTTCTCCAGCCACGTGAATACCGACAGCGGCGGCGAAGCCTCCTCGACGGCGATCCGCGCGTTGGTGAAGAAATTGATTGCGGCGGAAAACCCCGCCAAACCACTCAGCGACAGCAAGCTGGCCACCCTGCTTTCCGATCAGGGGATCATCGTGGCGCGGCGCACCGTCGCCAAGTACCGAGAGTCTTTGTCCATCCCGCCGTCGAACCAGCGTAAACAGTTGGTTTGACCTCTATTGAGAAGGAAGACACTATGCAGCTCAACATTACCGGACACCACATCGAAATCACCGATCCGTTGCGCGAGTTCGTGAACAACAAGTTCGCCAAACTCGAACAGTATTTTGATCGCATCAATCAGGTGTATGTTGTATTAAGTGTGGAAAAAGTGCAGCAAATTGCGGAAGCAACGGTGCACGTGAATGGAGGCGAGTTGCACGCCACCTCGGAAGACGAGAATATGTATGCCGCAATTGATACGCTGATCGACAAATTGGCACGTCAATTGAACAAACATAAAGACAAATTGAAGCAACACTGACACCCTAACCCATTCCGTGAGGTTGCCTCCGTCGCCGCCTCCCCTTCGGCGCGTGACCCGCATGGGTGACGCGCCGAACGGTAATCAGGGTTAAAACCGACGAAAAACCGCCTTGCCGGGTGCGCCCGGCGGCGCGGTTTTAAGTGAAGATGAGATGAACAACGAATATATGCAATTAAGCTCGGTGTTAAACATCGAGTGCACCAAAAGCTCGGTACACTGCACCAGCAAGAAGCGGGCTTTGGAAATTATCAGCGAACTGGCCGCCAAACAGCTCAATCTGCCTTCGCAGGTGGTGTTTGACGCGGTTCTCACCCGGGAACGCATGGGCAGCACCGGTATCGGCAACGGTATCGCCATTCCCCACGGCAAACTGGAAGAGGACACACTGCGGGCCGTTGGCGTGTTTATCCGTCTCGACCAACCCATCGCTTTCGACGCTATCGACAACCAGCCAGTCGACCTGCTGTTCGCGCTGCTGGTGCCTGCCGATCAGTGCAAAACCCATTTGCATACCCTGTCGCTGGTCGCCAAACGCCTGGCCGACAAAACCGTATGCCGCCGTCTGCGCGCCGCGCAGAGCGACGAAGAACTTTATCAAATCATCACCGAGTGAGGCCCGGCCGGCGTGACTTCCAGCCCGGATAACGCTACTGTTTCACGATGATGGATCCGGCTGCGGCCGGAATAACAAAGTTTCCACCGGTGGCGATGAACGCCGCCGCGATGCCAGGGGAGTTGCCACATGGTGCTGATGATTGTCAGCGGCCGTTCCGGTTCCGGAAAATCCGTCGCCTTGCGGGCGCTGGAAGACATGGGTTTTTACTGCGTTGACAACCTGCCGGTGGTGCTGCTGCCGCAGCTCGCCAACACGCTGGCGGAACGCAATATCTCCGCGGCGGTCAGCATCGACGTGCGCAACATGCCGGAATCGCCGGAAGTGTTCGAATACGCGATGACTCAGCTGCCGGACAGCTTCTCGCCGCAGCTGCTGTTCCTCGACGCCGATCGCAACACGCTGATCCGCCGCTACAGCGACACCCGCCGCCTGCATCCGCTCTCCAGCAAGAACCTGTCGCTGGAAAGCGCCATCGACGAAGAGAGCGATCTGCTCGAACCGCTGCGCTCGCGGGCTGACCTGATTATCGACACCTCGGAAATGTCGGTGCACGAACTGGCCGAAATGCTGCGCACCCGCCTGCTGGGCAAGCGCGAGCGCGAGCTGACCATGGTGTTCGAATCCTTCGGCTTCAAGCACGGCATTCCGATCGACGCCGACTACGTGTTCGACGTGCGCTTCCTGCCTAACCCGCACTGGGATCCGAAGCTGCGGCCGATGACCGGTCTGGACAAGCCGGTCGCGTCGTTCCTCGATCGCCATACCGAAGTGCACAACTTCATCTACCAGACCCGCAGCTACCTGGAGCAATGGCTGCCGATGCTGGAAACCAACAACCGCAGCTACCTGACGGTCGCCATCGGCTGTACCGGCGGTAAACACCGCTCGGTGTACGTGGCGGAACAGCTGGCCGATTACTTCCGCTCGCGCGGCAAGAACGTGCAGTCGCGCCACCGCACGCTGGAAAAGCGCAAACAATGACGGTTAAACAGACGGTTGAAATCAAAAACAAGCTGGGCATGCACGCGCGTCCGGCGATGAAACTGTTCGAGCTGGTGCAAAGCTTCGACGCCGAGGTGATGCTGCGCAACGAAAGCGGCACCGAAGCCGAAGCCAGCAGCGTCATCGCGCTGCTGATGCTGGACTCCGCCCAGGGCCGGCATATCGAAGTCGAAGCGACCGGCCCCGACGAAGTCAACGCGCTGGCGGCGGTGGTCGAGCTGTTCAACTCCGGGTTTGATGAAGATTAGCCTCTGAAGCCCTCTCGTGAATGCGTCGTACCGGCGCGTTCGTTCCCTTTGCTTCTTCTCCCTGACACAACCTCCCGCTTTTCACTTTGCGTACCCGCTTCCAAAATCAGCAGTAACTGCCTGTAAATGCGAGGTATGGATTTACCCGCACGGCGCTAACCGCAATAGTGTGCAACGACAAAAACGGGCTGCAGCCGGGTATTTCCCTCTCACTGCGAGCGGGGATGATAAGTTTACAATTTGTGAACACCTAAGGCAGCCGCTATAATGTTCACCAGGCAGGAATCGAGGGAACGATGCATATCATTTCCAGGGAACCGTTCAATAACGCAACGAAGCAATACCCTAATGAAGCCGCTGCTCTCGAGGCCATTTATAAAACGTTGCGACGCGGCGAGTTCCGCACGCCGGACGAGTTAAAAGCGCTTTTTCCTTCGCTCGATCGTATGAAATACAAAGAGAAATGGTGGGTCATTGACGTCGGCGGCAACCACCTGCGAATTTTGTTCTTTGCCAGCTTTGAGACACAGAAAGTATTCATAAAGCACATTGTTAGCCACGCCGAGTACGACAAGCTGATGCAGCACTATCGAAGGAGTTCATCATGATTACAGATGCCATTAAGGCCGCCGATGCGCTGCTGCGCGCCGTGCCCTTATTGCAGGGCAGCGGTTCTCAGCAAGACTACCGGGAAGCGCTCGAATTGGTGGAATATCTGCTGGAAAACGATGAACACCATCCGCTGATTGACATGCTGGCAAAAAAGATCGCCGAATATGAAGATAACGGCGCCGAGTTTACCGCATTCAACCAGCGTATCGCCCAACTCCCGCAGGGGGTGGCCGCGCTTCGCGTATTGATGGAACAGCACCAACTCAGCCAAAGTGATTTTGAACATGAGATCGGCAAAAAGTCGTTGGTCAACCAAATCCTGAGCGGCAAAAGATCGCTGACCATTCCGCACATTATGGCGCTGGCCAAACGCTTCAATCTGCCCCCGGCCCTCTTTCTGCCGGAAGCAGATTAGCCCCTCAACTCCGGCTCAGGCAGTCCAGCGCCACCGCTTTAAAGCTGTCGAAGCTGTCGCTGCCCAAAAGGCGGCTCATTGAGCGTTCACGCACGAAGGTGACGAACAGCTCGTAGATCGCCATCGCCTCTTCATAGTCGCTCTTGCTGATCGCCAGCAGGAAAATCACGTGCGCGACCTCGCCTTCTCCCCAGGCGACGCCCTGCGGCGCCAGCAGCGTCACCACCACGGTCTTTTTGGCCAGCAGCCCCAGCGAGTGCGGCAGCGCGATGCCCTCGCCCAGCAGCGTGGAGACGATCGCCTCGCGTTCGACCAGCGACGGATAGAAGTCCGCGCCGACGTACCCTTCCCGCTCCAGCTGGCCGCACACCCGGCTGAACAGCTCCGCCTGCGTCAACGGCTCGTTGAGCACCATGAAATGCTCGGCGTCGAAGAACTTCTCCAGCATGTACGGTCGGGTGCGATCCACCAGCACCAGCTTGCCCAGTTGCTCCAGTTGGTAATCGGTCGGGAACGGCGACATCACCACCACCGGCTTGTTCTTTTCGCCGATGCGGGCGTTGGAAATCACGAAGTCTTCATCGATATGCGCAAGCATCTCGTAATCGCGCAGCGAGACAATGCGCGTCATCACCAGCTGCGGATACTTGCGCGCAATCTGCGCCTGGATCATGCGCACCGTCGAGTTGCCGGTATCGCACACCAGCATCACCTGCGGGTGGCGCTCATAACCGATGTTGTAATGCCGCTCCAGCCCCACGCCGATGTGCAGCACCAGATAGCCGATTTCGTTCTCGCTCAGGGTATAGGGGGTGTATTTGCCCCAGCTGGAGACCGCCGCCAGCGTCACGTCGTAAGCCATCGGATAGTGCTGCTTGATGTTGGCCAACAGCGGATTGGGGATATTGATCTGGTATTTCACCCGCGTAATCATGGTCTTGATATGGGTGAGCAGATCGGCCCGCAGCTGCTCGTCGCCCTGCAGGTTGTAGTTATAGTGTGCGTTGATGTAGGACAGGATGTAGTCCACCAGCGCTTCTTCATCGTCGGCGTTGATCTCGGTCGGCTGCACGTCCTGCACGCGCCGCGCGGCAATGTTGACCCGCAAATAGGCCTCTTCGGCCATCGAGATCTCTTTACCGGAGGCCGAACGCAGCTCCGCCGCCAGGCGGGTCGACACCTGACGCACCGCGTCGTCGCCGTCTTCCACCTCGAAGTCCGGCAGCGGATAGCCGTCGTTGATGCGCCGCAGCGCCACCGCGCAGTAGAAGATCAGGTACTGCTCGCCCTCGTCGGTCAGGCGAATGGCATATTGCGACAGCAGCGGGTGCAGCAATCCGGCGAACGCCGCTACCTGCGGCTGCAGCAGGATCTCGTTGTTGAGCAGCGGGTTCTCGGCGTCGGCCAGCTGCAGCTGGAACAGCAGATCGGTGAGACAGGCGCGGATCGCCATCTCGGCGCCGAACAGCTTCATGCCGTAGCGCGGCTTGGTTTCGATCGTCAATTGATAGTGCGCCAGACGCTCTCTCACCTCAGCCATGTCGTTTTGCAACGTACCGCGGCTGACGAACCACTCGTCGGCCAAATCTTCCAGTTTGAGGGAGAAGGCTGAGGTCAAAAAACGCACCAGCAGATAATGCACCCGCTCCTGCGCGCTGCGCGGGGTGGCGTGCTTGCGGCGCTCCTGATGCTGCAGAGCGCTGAACAGCGCGGCGTTATCGACCTGCAGGCGATAGCCGGCCCCGCGGCTATGCACGAAACGCGCGCCGTATTTGTCCAGAATCTCGTTCAGCGCGGTGATGTCCGCCCGCACCGTGCGGGTGGACACGGCGAAACGCTTCGCCAGCTCATCCTGCGGCAAAGTCTCGGTTTGCAAAGCATCGAACAAGTAAGCCAAACGCGGGTAAGGAAATCGCACCATTCTGTGTCCGTCAATCAGGCAACCCGCCCGGTGAACCGGGCGGGCCACGGGTTACTTCGGCGGCGGCAGGAACGCCATTTGCGAGGGGCTGCCGATCGGCAGATAGCCGCCCACAAAGCTGAGTTTGCCGTCCGTCGGATTTACGCTGAAACGGGTAACGTTATCGCTGCGCTGGTTCAACGCATACAGATAGCGGCCATCCGGGCTCAGCGCCAGCGAACGCGGGTAATCGCCACGCGTCCAGGTTTCCGCCACCGGCTTCAACTCACCGCCGGCGCCCACGCTGAACTGGGCAATGCTGTTATGCAGCCGGTTGGCGACGTACAGCGTGTCGCCGTTCTTGCTGAGCGCCAGCCCCGAAGCGAAGCTGGTGCCCTGATAGTCGGCGGGCAGTGCGGAAACCGCATGCAGTTGTTTCAGAGTACCTTTTTGGCGATCAAAACGGTAGCTGGTCAACGTCGAGGCCTCTTCGTTCACCAGCAGCACGGTTTCGCCGTCCGGATGGAACACAAAGTGACGCGGCCCCGCGCCGGCGGAAGAGGCGGCGATCCACGGCGGATCGTTCGGCGTCAGCCGGCCGCTCGCGGCGTCAAAGCGCCATTGGTAGATGCGATCCAACCCCAGATCGGTGGAGAACACGAACTTGCCGCTCGGATCGCTGGCGATCATATGGGCATGCGGGCCGTTGTGATCGCTGATGGCGAAGCTGCCGTTCACCGCCGCCGCCGGTTTGGCCGCGCCCGCCGGGCCCTGCTGTTGCTGCACCGAGCTGGCGGCGCCCAGGCTGCCGTCCGCTTCGATCGGGAAAGCCGCCACGCTGCCGCTGACGTAGTTGGCCACCAGCAGATGCCGCCCGTCCGGCGTCGATGAGAGATACACCGGCCCCGCCCCCTGCGAATCCACCTGGTTGAGCTGCGTCAGGCCGCCGTCGGCAGGATTGACCCGGTAAGCGGTGATGCCGCCGTGTTTGCCGCCGTTGAAATCGGCCACTTCGCTGGCGACATACAGCGTCTTGCCATCGGCGCCCAGCGTCAGCTGCGCCGGATTCGGCACTTTGCTGACCAGCGTAGTGTGGCTCAGCGCGCCGCTGGCCGGATCGACCTGCACCCGGTAAACGCCTTCGCCGTTGGGATTATAGGTGCCGATATAGGCGAAATGAGATGACGTGGAATTCATTGCATCCTCAGCATGCAGCGCTGGGCCGGTCACGGCCAGCAGCGCCAGGAACAACGCGGTGCGTCGGGTTGGAGCCTGCCAGTTTCGCATAGTAATCCTCAGTATATATCCGTCATCTTTCAAGCTGCAGCGTTGTTGGCTGCCCGCACTCACCCCAGTCACTTACTTAAGTAAGCTCCTGGGGCTCCTGCGCTTGCCGCCTAGCTGCAACTTGAAAGCTATAGGCTATAGCTAACGGCGACGCGGCATGCCGCGCCACGGGAAAACCTTCGCCTCCCAGCGTTTACCTCATCCCATTACGCGTTCAGCCCACCAGCTTTTTGGTCATTGCCAGCAGGGTTTTCACGTCCTGCGGTCGCGTGTCGCCGCTGGCGGCGTCGATGATCGAGCTGTAGATATGCGGGATCACGCGCTTCACGCCGGCCGCCAGCGCGATCTCGACGATCGGCTCGTAGTTCTCCAGATCGATGCCGCCGGTCGGCTCCAGCATAAAGTCATGCTCGGCGCAGGCCTTGGCTACGTACTGGTATTCGTCCTTGCACTTCAGGCCGCCCATCGGGAAATACTTGATCGAGCTGCCGCCCATGTCCTTCAGCAAGGCGATGGCGGTTTCCACCGGCACGATGCCGTCAGGCGCTGCGGCACTCAATGGGCCGGTAGAAATCTTCACCCAGCCGACGCGGCCGGTCGGCGATACCAGGCCGTTGACCACGCTGTCGTTCTGGCCCAGCAGCGCGCGGCTGGCGCCGACGCCGGTAAACACCTGGTTAACGTGCTGCGGCTGCACCTGCTGAGCGATCAGGCTGACCATCGCCGACTGTTTCGGATCGCCGGCGCCCAGGCCGACCGAGAGCGCGTTTTCAATCAGGCGCGCATAGCGCAGCATGTCGGTCACCGCGCTGTCGACGTCCGGGTAGTTCTTGGAGAGTACGCCCACCAGCACATGGCCTTCCGCCGCGGCGTAGATGTCCTGCGCGTTGGCTTTGGAGCCGGCCAGCACGTTCAGGCAGACGCGGTCGCGATAGTAGTTAGGCTGCAGCTTCATGCTTGTTTCTCCGTAAACAGGTTCTTGATACAGCTAAAGACGGTCATCAGCTGTTGCTCGTCGACGCTGCGCACGTCGACCTCAATCTTGCCCTCGTTGGCCTTGTAGCCGCGGAAGTAGATGGCAATATCGCCGGTTTTCAGCGCCTGAACGATGTCATAGGTCGACCGCCCCAGCACCGCTTCGTCGAAGGTGATCTCGGCGCGGGCGATATCGCGGCCGGCGCTGTCCCAGACGGTTTTGGCGCTGACGCCGGTCAGGGTGTTGAGGCTGTCGAGGAACGGCGTCATCCGCGCCACCATCTGTTGCCCGGTGGTTTTCTCAAGCGTCAGATAGCTTTCAATCGCCTGCGTCAGGCCGAGGATGCCCTCTTTGCCGACCTTCATCGCCCGGCCGATACCGCCGGACTGCAGCTTCACCCACTCGACGTACTGTTTCTTGCCGATCACGAGACCGCTGGTCGGCCCCTCGATGGCTTTGGCGCCGCTGTAGATCACCAGATCGGCCCCCATCTGGTAGTAACACATCAGATCTTCTTCCGCCGCGGCGTCGACGATCAGCGGCAGGTTATGCTTGCGCGCCACTACCGCCGCCTGTTCGACGGACAAAATGCTTTTCTGCACGCAGTGGTGCGATTTGACGTACAGGATCGCCGCCGTCTGCGGCGTGATGCAGGCTTCAATCTGCTCCGGCGAACATTCGTTGGCGTAGCCCGCCTCCACCACCTTGCCGCCGCCCAGCGCCACCATGGTGTCCACCGGCGCGCCGAAGTTGACGTTGTGACCACGCGGCAACACGATCTCGCGCGGCACGGCGATCGGCGCCGAGTGCAGGTTCACCAGCAGATTGGCGTTATCTTTGACGATCGCTGCCGCCACCGACTGGGCGATGCCCGCCGAGGCGCAGGAAACGATCACCGCGTCCTCCACGTTGAGCAGATCGGCGATGTAGGCGCCGGTCTTGTTGACCAGATCCTTGATTTCGAAATAGTGATTCAGGCCGTAGTCAACGGCGTCAATCACGTCCTGGCGCGGCGTGGAAACGCCGAGAATGGTCATGCGGCCGGAGGTGTTGATCACCTGCTTCAAACCGTATTTTTCATAAATCGAAGACATGGGCTGCCTCCCCTTGTTCGGTTAATAGGATTTCCCCGGCCACCACCGCGGCCAGCGGCACCAACAGCTGTTCGCCCTCGGCGGTTTGCCCTTCGGCGTCGGCGAACACCTGCGGTTCGCGGCGCAGTTCAAACAGCGTGAAATCGGCGTCATAACCCGGCTCCAGCCGCCCTTTGCCGCTCAGCTGCAGCGCCGACGCGGCGTTCTCCGTCACGCAGGCGATCACCTGCGGCAGCGTCAGGCCGACGCTGAAGAATTTGGACATCACCGTCGCCAGGCTGTGCACCGGCCCGTTCATGCGGTTGCGGCAGTAAATATCGGAGCTGATGGTATGCGGCAAAATGCCCAGCGAGATCGCCTGGCGCGCCACCTCGAAGCTGAAGCTGGCGGTGCCGTGCCCCACGTCGAGCAACACGCCGCGCCGCAGCGCGCGCTGGATCGACTCGCGCAGCGTGCCCGCCGGCGTCAGAATGCGGTTCGGTTTGCCGTTGTAGCAGTGGGTGATGATGTCGCCACGGGTCAGCAGATCGGCGATCTCGTCCAGATTCGGCGGGTTGTTGCCGATATGCACCATCAGCGGCAGCTGGCGGTTTTCCCGCTGGATCTCTTTGGCCAACACCAGCGGCCGGGTGCCGTTCTTGCCCACCACGCTGCTGCTCATGCGTGCCTTGATGCCGATGATAAAACCGGGATGGTTGGCGATGGCCTGGCCGGCCTCGTGCTTGTCGATATCCGTCAACTCCGCCAGCTCGTTCTGCCGCAGCAGGCCAATGCGCGAGATGTTGAGGAAGGCGAACACGTTGGTTTTGGCGCTGCGCGTCAGCTGATAAAAGGCGTCGATATCGTCGGCGCCGGTGCTGCCGGCATCGACCACGCTGGTGACGCCGCTGGCGACGCCGACCCGATCCGGCTCGTCATGGTAAATCGGCGAGTCGGGATAGCAGTGTACGTGCGCATCGATCCAACCGGCGCTCAGGCGGCAGTTGCCCGCCAGATCCAGTTGGCGAACGGCGCTGACGTCTGCCGCCAACCGCCCGACCGAGGCTATTTTGCCGTCTTTCACCGCCAGATCGATCAGCGTGTCGTCCGCCAGTCTGGCGCCTCTAATAACTAAGTCATACATACCGCATTGCTCCTGTTAGCCCGGGCGCCGCCGCAGCATCGGGCGGCGCCTGGCGCAGGCCTCTTAAGAAATGGCTACCGGGAAGATCGCCCCCAGGATCATCGCGCCGAGGATCGCTCCGCCGGTGATCGGTTTACCCCAGATATAGAACAGCAGCGCGCCAAGCAGCGAACCGATGCCGATCGGGATCGAGGCGGTCATCGCCGACAGGATGATCAACGGCCCGAGGAAGCGGCCCGACGAGTTGCCCGCGCCCATCATCACGTCCGCCCCGTAGGTGGAGTTGCTCTGATTGATGGTGAATTTGCGCGCCAGGATGATCACGTAACCGATCGCCAGGCCGATGACGAGGCCGGTGGCCAGCGAAGCGGCGAAGTTGGCGACCGGGAACACGATGCCGGCCCCCAGCAGCAGCGCCGGTACGCCCAGCCCGACGCCAGTCTGGATCGCGCCACCGATGTCCAGGATCCCCACCAGCGAGCCTTCGATGATGCGCGCGAACAGGAAGCTGGCGCCGAACGCCGCCACCGCGCCATACACGCCGGTATCCATCCCCGCCCGCAGCATGGAAACGAACGCCACTTCGTTAAAGGCGCCGATGCCGTACAGGTAGTACATGTGCGTCCCGGCGAACACGCCGGAGGACAGCAGGCCAACAAAAATCGGGAATGACCAGTCGGCGTACCAGAAGCCTTTTTGGGTTTGCTCTTCCATCATCCCGCTCCTTATTTACCGCTCAGGGTGTTGTGAATGGCGTCCAGCCAGCCCGGCACGCCGAGGCTGAAGGACTCGAGAACTTTCATGTCGAAGCCGCGGAAGAAGCCGCTCAGCACGAACAGCAGCACGATCACCGCCATCATGATCTTGGTGATCTTGTTCCAGCCGCTCTCTTCCACGCCTTTGCCGATCAGAATGCCCAGCACCAGGCCCGGTACGGCGTTGCCCATGATCAGCTGCGCCAGGCCGCCGAAGATGGTGCCCCAGAAGCCAGAACGGCGCCCGGCGTCGATCGCCGCCAGCCAGAAGATCACCGGCATCACGGTGTTCACCAGCAGGTTGGCCGCCGGCACCAGCACCTTGATCGCGGTGACCTGCAGCGCGGCAGGCACGGCGGAAGCGGTGGTATTGAGGAACGCCACCACCAGCATGCCGATGATGCCGCAGGCAATGGCCATTTTTTTCGGATCGTGCAGCGTTTGCGCCAGATTGCGGTTCTTGACCATCAGGGCCGCCGCGCCCCAGTGCGGGATGATGCGGTGGTCGACGTCCTGCGTGAAGGAGCCCGCCGCCACGGAAGACGCCCAGGCGTTGAAGAAGAAGCCCAGACCGAATGAGAAGTGGGAAGCCGGATCGCCCTCGCAGGAATTCAGCTCGCCCAGGGTGCGAAACGCCCCCATGCCCTGTGTTGTCGGTGCGTGGAACATGCGCGCGGCGCCGGCCCCTACGCCGACCCCCACCAGCCCACCGATAATAATCGATTTAAATAAGATGATTAAAAACATCAGTATACCCTTTCATTTATGCTAACGTTTTTATTTCGTGACGAAGACAACCTTCTCGGTATTGATAATGGTTACGTTCACGGTTATTTCCAGAGAAACGGCATAGCTCTTTCTTTCACGCGGCAAAAAGAAGAAAAGAAATTTCTCTTTAGTTATTTTCTCTTCCGCTTTCACTACGCTGACGTCCTGCGGCTCGATACGCAGCAGAATATTGTTGGTGGACTTTAATACCGCGCCCTGCACATTAGCCAAGGCGGAAGCAAAAGCTTTCGCTTTGCTGTCGCCTTTACCCTCCACCTTTACCGATGTGGTATATTGCTCTTTCATTATGGATTGCCATGTTTTTTGACGTAAGCTTCCACCAGTTTCTGGCCCAGCTCTTCTTTATCCATAAAGCCGAAGCCCAGCACGTTGTAGCCTTCGTTAATTGCCGTCACGCCCTCTTCCACCGAACGCATGCCATATTTAGCCTTGTAGCCGTGTTTGGTTTGCGCGGTAATCGCGCCGGCGCCGCCGCTGCCGCAAAAAGAGATGCCCAGCTGCGCGTTTTCCGCTTTCATGACGTCGCCCAGCTTCATGTCCGCCGCGACGCCGGGGATGACCACCGCTTTTCCGCCTGCGCTTTCAACGCCTTGGCCAACTTTTTGCCCTTTGCCCAGACGATCGCCGATCACTACGGTAATTTGACCCATGGTATATTCTCCTGATTGAAATCGATGCGTTAACCGCTATGCGTTATTATCTTTCGCCACTTCGAAGTGCACTGACAGCAAATAGGCTTCTTCGATAGGCAATGTGCCAAACTGATTCACCACGCGCTCCGCCATTTGCATGGATTCGGCAGAGATTTCGTCGAACAACGATTTATCCACCTCCGGCAACGGCTCACCGGTTATTGAACGCAGCACCATGGCGCGAATATGCGATTCCAGCATCTGTTGCTGCACCGCATTGGTATAAATATTTTCAGCATTCAGCATCGCGGTAATATCCGCCAACACCCGAGCAGCGATCGCTCCGGCTTCGCTGACATCGGATTGTTCAATTTCTTTTATCGAAGCAGATCCATCATTCACTTTTCAGTACCCCTAGATCCTACATTAATCAGTAAGCCGTAAAGCGCATCACCTGAATAACCCGCTTTCTGTGATGTCTTTACCCTACCCTCGGTAGGATTTTCTGTGTAGACCGGTTTTTTCCAGTTCGAAGTGGAAATCGAATGACGCGCGGGGATCCATTTCGCAAAACGGCGCGGCGGTGAAAAAGTCAATGAGATAACAAATAGATAACCGGGCTAACCGTTTCTTTTGCCACGATTGACGATAAAAGCCTTCGTGATCGGGATCTCTTTCTTTTCTCGCCCCAACCGCCTACTATCAATAGGACAAATCGACATTACCCACACCCCCGCTCCTCTGGCGCGGGGGTGTTGCTTTGTGTTGTTTTTCCGAATTTATGGGTGCACAGACTGGCACCCTTTGATTTGACTGGAGAGTGGAATGACCAAACCCATCATTACTATTAATGAGCTGGATGCGGAACGCCTGGATGCGCTATTGGAACAACCGGCCTTTGCCAACACCGACGTCGCCGCCGCGCTGAACGACGAGTTGGATCGCGCGGAAATCCTGCCGCCGGAGAAAATGCCGGCCAACGTGGTGACCATGAACAGCCGCGTGCGTTTTCGCGATCTGCACACCGATGAAGAGCACGTGCGCACGCTGGTTTACCCGGCATCGCTGAAAGACAGCCACGATCAGCTGTCGGTAATGGCGCCGCTGGGCGCAGCGCTGCTCGGCATGCACGTCGGCAAGCAGATCTCCTGGCAATTGCCGAACGGTGAAGAAGCGCGGATTGAAGTGCTGGAATTGCTGTACCAGCCGGAAGCGGCGGGCGAATACCACCGTTAAGCGGTTCTCAGGGCGGCATCCGGCCGCCCTTTCTGTTTCAGAGGCAGATAGCGATCAGCACGGCGATCAGCAGCAGCACGTAGATTTTGGCATGCAGCGCATCGCTCACCTTAGGCAAACAGCGCCTGGCAAACACGATCCCCGCAATTCCCGCGACCACCAGCAACCCCAGAATGTTCAGATTGACGTAGCCCAGATACTGCGGCCCGCTCATCTCGTGCCACCCCAACACGATATACATCAGCGCCCCGATCACCGCCACCGGGATCGACAGCGGATTAGCGGCGCTGACGCAATACTTCATGTCGTAACCATGGCGGCGCAGCAGCGGCACGGTCATCACGCTGCCGCCCACCCCCAGCAGGGTGGCGATGCCGCCGATCAGCGGCCCACCGCCCCACAGCGTAACGGGGGACAGTTCGGCGCGCGCCGGTTTGATCAAAAAACCCCGGCGGAACAGGCAGTCGGCGATGGTCACTGCCATATAGACCACAAACAGCCCGCGGATCACGCCGTCCGCCAGCAGTGAAGAGGCGAACGCGCCCAGCGCCGCGCCGATGCCGATGAAAAAGATCAGCGGCACGATGGTTTCACGCAGCAGGTTGCCGCTGCGCCAGTTGGTCAGCGTGGCGTAACTCGCGTTGAGGATCATCACCGCCGTCGAGGTCGCCACCGCGATATGCATCGCCTGGCCGGGCTGCTCGCCCGAGGCGGAGATCAGGTGATAGACGAAAGGCACCACCACAAAGCCGCCGCCGAAGCCGAACAGAATGGTGGTGATGCCGGTCAGAAAACCGGCACTCAGTACAATCAAGGTTTCAATCATGGCCGTGCGCCCGCACGAAGTCGTCGAACCCGGCGCAGAACTGCCCCGCCAGCGGGTGGAAACGATCGCCGACGAACAGCCCCAGATACTGCTCTCGCACGGCGTCATGGTCCACCAGCTCAATGCCCGCCTGCTCTGCCTGCGCCAGCGTCTGCGCGTCCGGGAAGCCCCAGTAGCGCGAATCGCCCTGCTTTTCCGCCGCTATCGCTTCGCTATGCTCCGCCCGCATCAGCTGGCGCGCCAGGAAAGTGCCGCTCTGCACGCCCAACAGCATCATGTTTTCCAGGAACGACAGATCGTGACGCAGCTCGGCGGGCAGGCGGGCGATCACCGGGCCGGCGTCCCAGTGCTCATCCATTTCATGCAGCGTTACCGCACAGTCCCTGTCACCGTTCATCATCGCGCGGAACAGCGTCATCACCCCGCGATAGCGCGGCAAATCCCCCGGATGCAGGTTCCAGAGCAGCTTGCCGCGTCGGCTGAAGGCGCGAACATAGTCGGCGGAGAATTTCTGATAACAGCGCAGGGAGATCACCCCATCCATATGCCCCAGGCTGCTGATAAACGCGGTGTCGTTGATGTCGAGAACGCGATGCGCTTTGACCCCGGCGGCGGCCAGGAACAGCGCCGGCGGCTGATAGGCGCCCTCGCAGGCGGCGGCGTTGCGGCCCACGAACGGGAACACGAAATCGTTCAGCACTTCGCGCTCATACAGCCCCAGGCGGCGAACAGCCGGCTCCTGCGTGCGCCCGGCGCTTTTCGCCAGGGGGAAATACACCGTAAAGGCACACTCGCCTTTCAGGGCGGCGATCAGATCCTGACACACCAGCCAGGAGAAAATGTCGTTGCCGACAAAGAGCGCTACGTTTTTCATACTTCAGCCTTCTTTGCGTTGAAAATAGGGTTGTTAAACACGATCTTGCTGATATCCCGCGTGATGGACTCCATCGCCGAGGTGTAAAACAGATCGCCCTTGGCGGGCGCGCCGAGCGAGTAGAGATGCTGCTCGCGGCCGCGCCGGTCGGCGATTTTCAGCGTGTGCGGGTTGCACTTCACGCCGCCGAACAGGTTCTCTTGCACCAGCCCGTCTTGCAGCAGCTGATGGCTCAGGCGGTTGGGCGGCAGTTGATAGGAAGGCGTGGTGCAGTTGAACAGATACTGCGCGTGCACCCGCGTCTCATGGCAACGGAGGGTAAACCCGTCCGCTCCCTTGCTGATATCCGCCAGGCCGCCGCAGGCGCGCAGGCGTTGGCTCTCCAGCGCCGCCACGATCTTGTTGGCGTTCTTGATCGGCATGGCGTGCCGATTGCGCATCCAGGAGGAGTTGTAAAAACGCATGAAGACCTGCCGGTTGTTGGCATCCATCTTGACCCAGGCGGCGCACACCGCCGGGTGGATCGCCGCCAGATAGCTGCAGATATGCTCCCGGGCAAAACGCGCGCGATCGAGGCTGTCCGCCAGATCGCGGTAACAATCGCGCCTTTCCCCCAGCGCCGAGAGCACCGTCAACCGCTCCGGCCCCGGATAGTGGCGCGCCAGCGCGGCATTGATCGCATGCACCAGCTGATGCGCGTCAATGAAATCGCTGCCGGCGACAAAGCGCCGCACCCCCTCCACAAACGCCTCCGGCGGCGGACGCATCAGCGCCGGCTGCACGCTGGGGAACAGGCCCGAGCGCGATAAAGCGCAGATGTCGGTCGCCCCCAGGCGCTCCATCAGCTCTACGATGGCGTCAATCGCCGTCAGGCTGCAGCCGATCACGCCGATGGTCGAATAAGGGTTGATCGGCGGCAGATCCTGGTGGGCCTGATAAGCGATCACCCCGTCCACCGGATAGAGACATTCCGGCGGGTTGTGCCCTGAGCACAGCACCAGCGCGTTCATCTGCTCGGCGCCGCCGCAGGCGGTGGTCAGCCGATAGCCGGCTTCGTGCGGCGCGATGGCATTCACTTCGGCGGTCACGAAATTCAGCGTCACGTTACTGTCCGCCGCCATATAAATCGTCATGTCGCGAATAAAATCGAGATATTCCCGATACAGCCAGCGCGGCGGATAACGATCCTGGCAAAACTGCGGGAAATGCATGGCAATCCAATCAACAAAGTGCGCATCGTCGAAAATATCCGCCGACATGTTTTCCGGCGTCATATTTAATATATGGCTGTCAAAATCGCTGCTGTATGCCATACCGCCTTTGAAGCCCTGCTTGTCGAAAACCTTCAGGGAAAGCGGTCTTTTGCAATGATTAACCGACTTATTTTTTATAAAGTTATACGCAAAAGAGATCCCGGCGGCTCCGCCGCCAATCACACCGAACTTATACATGAAATATCACCTTATAGTCATTGAACTGCACTAAGAACTATTGCTTCAGGTGTTGGAATAAAATGACGCTTTATTCCTTATTAACTTCTTGTATTGCGAGAACGAGAACGTTCGTCCCACCCCGGTGTGAAAACTTGCATGGGTTGCCTGGCCGATAAAATAGCGGCGCCCCGAACAAGCGTTATTTTTCTGCCCCGATAGTAGGGCGACGGCTGTTGGCTTGCTTTATATGAAGGGCCAACTATCATTGCGTTTCGGCCAATCTGTCCGCCAAAGAGGACACATGCGCAATGTCCGCATTGATGACATCGACCACGTAACGCGCGCGGTGATCGCCATCGGCACCGACTACCCACCGGGGCATCTGTTGCCGATGCACAGCCACCGGCGCGCGCAGTTGCTGTACGGCGCCACCGGCGTCATGCACGTTTTCACCCAGCAAGGCAATTGGGTCGTCCCGCCGCAGCACGCGGTGTGGCTGCCGCCGCAGATGCCGCACGCGGTGAGGATGGTCGGCGTCACCACCCGCAGCCTGTATCTCGAACCCGGCGCGTTGCCCGCCGAACGGCCGCAGGTCTGTCAGGTGGTCAGCGTTACCCCGCTGATGCGCCAGCTGTTGATGGCGGCGGTGGATATGCCGCTGGAGTATGAGCGAGACGGACGCGACGGAGCGCTGGCGGCGCTGCTGCTGCATGAACTGGCCCGGCTGCAACCCTTGCCGTTGCACATCCCGCTGCCCGCCGATCCTCGGCTGGGCGAGCTGTGCCACGCCTTTTTGCAACACCCCGACGCTCACGACTCCGCGCAGCGGTGGGCCCCTCGTCTGTACATGAGCATTCGCACCTTCAGTCGCTTCTTTCGCGCGCAGACCGGCCTGCCGTTTTCGCAATGGCGCCAACGCGCCTGCGTGGTGCTGGCGCTGGCGCTGCTGGCCGAAGGGCGCAGCGTAACGCAGGTGGCGATGGAAATGGGATATGACAGCAGCGCGGCGTTTTCAACCATGTTTCGCCGCGTGCTGGGGCAAGCGCCCTCCTCCTATCTGACGGAAGACGGGCGCGACGGTTGACGGGTTAGCGGAATTTCTTGTGGTTGGCGTCGCGGGTCTGTTTGAACCCCTGCGCCAGCTGCTTCGCTTCGGCGACTTTGCCCTGGTTGGCCAGCGCCAGCGCCTGATCGATCTGGCCGATCAGGGTATCCAGCCCGTGGCGGAAATCTTTCATTTCCGGACTGTCGGCGGCTTTGTCCTCCAGCTTCGGCGGGGTGCCCTGCTTGGCGTCCTGCGCGGCGGCGCGCATGTTTTGCAGGCTCTGTGTGAGGGTAGCGGCGGAATCGGTATTCAGCACCGTTTTGTAGTTTTCCGCCAGGGTGTCCATATCGTCGCCCAGATCGGCGGCGGCCGCCAGCGAACTGGCCGCCAGCAGCGTCAACGCCGCCAGCGCTTTCAGGGTATTCTGCATGTTTGCTCACCTTCCAGTTATTGTTTTAATTAACCCACCGTTACCATAGGCAAGGCCGGGCAAAACCGAAACCGGAGATTTGTAAGCAAGGTTGAGACGGGATAACGCGCGACCGGCGGGCGCCGGCCGCGCAGAGGATCATTGACCGGCGATCTTCATTTCCGGCAACAGCACCGAACCGCACTGGATATTGCTGCGGGTTTCGATATCGCTGCCGACGCTGACGATATTGCGCAGCATGTCTTTCAGGTTACCGGCGATGGTGATCTCGCTGACCGGGTATTGGATCTCGCCGTTTTCGACCCAGAAACCGGCGGCGCCGCGCGAGTAATCGCCGGTAACGCCGCTGACGCCCTGGCCCATCAGCTCGGTCACCACCAGGCCGGTGCCAAGCTGTTTCAACATGCCGGCAAAGTCCGCGCCCTGCCCGGCAATGCGCCAGTTATGGATGCCGCCGGCATGACCGGTGCTGTGCAGGCCCAGCTTGCGCGCCGAGTAGCTGGTCATCAGCCAGGTTTGCAGCACGCCGTCCTTGACGATATCGCGCCGCTGGGTGCGCACGCCCTCGCTGTCGAACGGCGTCGACGCCAGCCCTTTCAGCAGGTGCGGATGCTCCTCGACGGTCAGCCACGCCGGCAGGATCTGTTTGCCGAGCGAGTCCAGCAGGAAGGTCGATTTGCGGTAAACGCTGCTGCCGCTGATGGCGCCCACCAGATGGCCGAACAGCCCGGTGGCCACCTCGGAGGCGAACAGCACCGGCGCCTTCATGGTCGACAGTTTGCGCGGCGCGAGACGCGCCAGCGTGCGGCGGGCGCACTCCTGCCCCACCCATTCGGGGCTTTGCAGATCGCCCATCGCACGGCCGATGGTGTAAGCGTAATCTCGCTCCATATCGCCGTCCTGCTCAGCAATGACGCAGCTGGACAGCGAGTGGCGGCTGGAACAGTAGCTTTGCAGCATGCCGTGGCTGTTGCCGAACACCTTGATGCCGTAGTGGCTGTTGAAGCTGCCGCCTTCGGTGTTGGTGATGCGCTTGTCCGCCGCCAGCGAAGCCTGCTCGGCACGCGCCGCCAGCTCGATGCCGCGCTCGGCGTCCAGTTCGATCGGGTGGAACAGATCGAGATCCGGCGCCTCGAACGCCAGCAGATCTTTCTCCGCCGGGCCGGCGCAGGGATCTTCAGAGGTGTAGCGCGCGATATCCAACGCCGCCTGCACGGTGCGGGCGATGGCGTCCGGGCTGAGATCGGTGGAAGAGGCGCTGCCTTTGCGCTGACGGTGATACACGGTGATACCCAGCGCGCCATCGCTGTTGAACTCGACGTTTTCCACCTCGCCGAAGCGGGTACTGACGCTGATGCCGGTCGATTTGGTGACCGCGACTTCCGCCGCGTCGGAACCGGCGCGGGCCAGCTCCAGCGCCTGAGAAACGGCCTGTTCCAGCGCCTTGCGCTGTTCTGCAACTTGAGTGACTACTTTCATCAATCTGCCATAATTAATCAGAAAATCGTTGAGAAAAGTGCCGGAGCGGCGTAGTTGTGCACGCGGGGCGGCGCGCAAAAATCCTGAGATCTCTGCCGTTGAGTCTAACAGGAACCGCGTTGAATTTCGCATAAAGCCGGCAACCTGTTAGGATTAGCCTCTTTTTAACGGAGCCTACCATGAACAAACAGCCTGAAAACTGGCTCGACGATGTCCCGGAGAATGAAAACGAGGACGATGACGAGATTATCTGGGTCAGTAAAAGTGAGATTAAACGTGATGCCGAAGCGCTGAAAGACCTGGGGGCCGAAATGGTCGATCTGGGCAAAAACGCGCTGGACCGCATTCCGTTGGACGAAGATCTGCGTGCCGCCATCGAGCTGGCGCAAAAGATCAAGAAAGAGGGCCGTCGCCGTCAGCTGCAGCTGATCGGCAAGATGCTGCGCGCCCGCGATATCGAGCCGATCCAGACCGCGCTCGACAAGCTGAAAAACCGCCACAACCAGCAGGTTTCGCTGTTCCATAAACTGGAAGCGCTGCGCGACCGCCTGGTGGAAGAAGGCGATGACGTCATTCCGTCGATCCTGGATCTGTATCCGGCCGCCGATCGCCAACAGCTGCGTTCACTGGTGCGCAACGCGCAGAAAGAGAAGGCCGCCAACAAGCCGCCTAAGGCTTACCGCCAGATCTTCCAATACCTGCGCGAGCTGGCCGAAGCAGCCGACTAAGCGCCGCCGCCATCCCGGGATGAAGCCGTTTCATCCCCGGTGATGGGCCGGCTCGCCGCTGCTTTCACGGATATTGAAGCGCAGGCTGCCTTCCAGCTCTTCTTCCGCCTCTTCAAACAGCAGAATGATCGCGCCGAAACGACGCTTGCTGCGGGCATTCAGGTGAGTGAACTCGATTTCCACCGGCAGGCCGATATCGCCGGTCACCACGTCCCACAGCGCGTCGAGGTTGGCGCCGAACCCCTCGTCCAGCGCAAACTTGCGCGCGAAATCGCGGTAGAAGGCCGGCACATCCTGGATCTGTTCAAAATCAAACTCTACTTTTGCCATCAAACTCACTCCACACGAATGAAGTTTTTGTAATGGTCGCGCGTGACGAAGATCAGACCGTCGCTCGAATACAGCAGGCGATCGGCGCCGCGCCGGCCACACTGGTAATTGATGTCCGCTTCGCGCCAGACCCGGCCGCCGGCGGTCGGCAATTGTCCTTCACGGTTAGAGAATCGATCGCCGCCAATCGCCTTGCCTGGCAATACCGCACAGAGGTTGCCTGAACGCGGATCCCAGCCCTGCTCGCGCGCCTGCTTCTTGGTAACGTAATAATCCGGCAGCCGCTGATGCTGCTGCAGGTAACTCACCACCGTTTGCTGCTGCGTGAGCCGATCGATGCTCTGCTGCTGCCCCGCCGGGGCCTGGGCCACCGCCGGATTGCCGCCGATCGCACGGTGCTCGTTGCCGCGCAGCGCGCTGAAGACGGCGATAACCACGGCGATGACAATCGCCACCAGAATCCGCTTGTTCATGACATTCCCTGAAATTATGCCGCCGAAGGCGCCGCAGCTCCCCCAGGCTAGTTAGGTATATAGTCGACCTGGATGAAACTAAGATGACCGGCAAGTAACGTTTTCGCGGCGGCTAAGGTTTCATCCATTCATGACAATGATGCCACTTTCCAGCCGTTCTGGCACTCGGAGTCTCTCTGAAAACGGGCCGCCTCTTATGAGACGGCCGCCGTACCAGGCGCTGCTTTCAGTATAGTCAGGGAAGGCGCCGCACAACGCGGCGCAAAAGGCGGGAACGCATCAATCGATCAAGGCGTGGCGATAGCGATGCAGCATGTCGGCCAGGCGTTTCACCGGCCCGGTGACGCTGAGCGGCGCCTGGTTGTCCACCAATTTTTGCTGGTACTCGTTCATTTCACCCAGCAAGCGATCGTAGTAATAGGCGCGCTTGACGTCGTTCTTGGCCGAGACCACCCGATCGGCGGTGCTGCGGATCTGGCGGTGGAAGGCCGACAGCTCTTCGCTGACCGGAATTTCCGCCCGCTGCATACGCTGGTGGGCGATGATCAGGTTCAGCGCCAGACGATACTTGGCGATATCGTTCGGGAACATCATCAGCAGCTGGTTGAGCTGTTGATACAGCGCTGGCAGGTGGTTCTGCCGACGGCGCGCCGCCTTGGTGGTCAGCGCCGACACCGCGCTGCTGACGAACTGGTTGAGCAACGTGCGGCCGGTGCGCTCACGCGAATTGTCGCGGATCAGCAGCAGCACCATCAGCCCGACGCAGCTACCGAGGAACTGGCCGAGCGCCCCATCGAGAAACTGAGTGACGTTGAACTCCATCGGGTTGCTCAGCACCAGAATGTTGATCGTCCCCGCCAGCAGCCCCAGCGAACCAAGCCGCCGCTTCTGCACCTCGATGCCGATGAAAAACGCCAGCAGGCCGAGGCTGAGACACAGCAGCAAAATGCTCTGCTGCGTCGCCGGCAGGATCACCATGAAGAACAGGGAACCGACCGGGATCGCCGCCAGCATGCCCAGCACGAAATCCATCGCCACCATGCGCGGCGCCGGGGTACGCATCGCCAGCGAGGTGATTACCGCGATGATCACCATAAAACCGCTGCCGGACGTCCAACCGGTCCACAGCCACAGCAGGCTGCCGAACGCCGTCGCCACAAAGGTGCGCAGGCCGTTGATCATCGCGTGATGCCCTTCCGCCGAGGTCGGCTTGACCACGGTTTCATTGCTCAACACACCCTCTTCCACCGCGCTGATGCTGCCGTTGGTGTGTACGCCCTTCGACAGCAGCAGGTAGCGCGTCGCCGCGCCGACCCAGCCGGTGAGGGTCGGCAGCGTTTCATCGGAGCGATGCGTGGTCAGCACCTGGCGCAACAGCTTCATGCGCTTGTGGATCTCCTGCGGGGTTTCCGCCGGCACCATCAGTTGCTCCCGCAGGCTCGCTTGCAGCGCGTTCGGGTGATTCAGCAGGATCAGATAGGTTTCGCAAGCCTGGGTGATCAGCGTCAGCGACAGGGTATGCAGCGCCTTCACCCGACGGTTGACCTTCTGCCAGCGCGAGGACTCCATCATCAGGTTGTTGCGCATGCCATCCAGCGCCGTGGTGCTCTTGACCAGATTGCTCCAGGCACGGTCAATGTCTTCTTTGTCGGCGTTGCTGATGCACATCTGCATCAGGCGATATTGATCCACCAACAGCTGATCCACCGCCCGATCGATGTCCTGCTTGATCGAACGCGGCGAGAACAGCAGATCCGCCAATACGGCGCTGACGATGCCCAGCACGATCTCGCTGCAACGCTCGATGGCGAACTGCGGCGCTTCCAGCAGATGGGCCTCGCTGGTGGCGACCGTCACGATGATGATCAGCGCGGTATAGCCGGCCAGGCCCCAGGCGTAGGAGTTCTCGACCTTGATCAGCGAAGAGAGCCAGGTGCAGAAGCCGGCCCAGATGCAGCACAGCAGCAGCATCACCACCGGCGCACGGGCGGTGGTGATGATAATGATCAGGCCGACAAAGCAGCCGATAAAGGTGCCGATGATGCGCAGCCAGCCGCGGTGGCGGATGGCGCCGGAGAAGGGTTCACCGCCGGCGGCAAAGGCCGGGCCGGCGGCGACGATGGCGGCGGTCATCGCCGACCAGCGCGGGGTTTCCAGGTTGAGATGGAAACCGACGAACAGCGCAAACACAATCGCGAAGCTGAGTTTGAAGGCAAACCTCAGCCGGATAAAGGTTGGGCTGTTCATTAGCCGAACTCACGCAGCCGGTGCATCAGGCGCACAAAGGGCGAGCCGCTGTCGGCATTGCGATCGTTCTTGCCGACGATCACCACGGTGGCGGTGGTGCCGGCCGGGTACGGATGCTGTTGGTCCTTGGCGTCCAGCAGGATCTTCACCGGCACGCGCTGCGCCAGGCGCACCCACTCCAGGTTGCTGTCGATCGAGGCCAGCCCTTTGCTGTTGACCGTGCTGCTGCTGTTGTTTACCGCCGCCGCCACGCTGTCGACGGTGCCGTGCATGATGCGATTGCTGCCGAGCGGGGTGATCTCCGCGCGGTCCCCCTTATTCAGGCCGGTCAGCTTGGTTTCTTCCAGGTACGCCAGGATGTAGAAGGAGTCTTTCTTCACCAGTGCCACCGCCACCGAGCCGCGGGTGATGTATTCGCCGGCGTGGACGTTGAGGTTGGTGATCCAGCCATCGGCCGGGGCGCGCACCGTGGTACGCTCCAGATCCAGCTGCGCCAGCTCGCGCGCCGCCACGGCCTTCGCCAGCTGGTGTTGCACGGTCTGCAGCGAGTTGTTCGACTGGTCGATTTCTTCCTGCGACATCGCCTGCACGCCCAACTTCACGCGGCGGCCGGCTTCGCGCCGTTTTTCCGCCGCCAGCGTTTGATAGTAGGCGACGTCGGCACCGGCCTCCGCCAGCGCCTGCTCATAGCGCGGCCGATCGACCACGAACAGCACCTGGCCTTTCTTCACCAGCTGGTTGTCCACCACCGGCACTTCGGTCAGCAGGCCGCTGACGTCCGGCGCGATCGCCACCACGTCGGCGGTGAACTTGGCGTCACGTGTCCACGGCGACTCGGTGTAGAACACCCAGGCCTTGAACACCGCAACGATACCCAGCAGCACAAGAATCAAAGTGATCGCGATTCGGGTTATTTTTATCGAAAAATTTTTCACAGCGACCTCAAACAAAAAGACATGAAATCAGATAAAACAAGCAGCAATACAGCGCGGTGTTAAACAGCGCCGGATGCCAGACAAAATCGTAAATCCCCGTCGGCTGCAGCAGGCGGCGCAAGAGAAAAAACAGCGCCAGCGACACCAGCAGCTCGAAAAACACCGGCGGAAACGACAGTCCGAAGATGACCATAACCGGAAGCAAACTCATCACTTTTTCCTTATTGTTCACTACGCCGGGGAAAGACACATCTCGCCATTCACATTCTCTTTACATTTTAGCGTGCGCGCGCCACAAATCTTGACCGGACAGCTTGTCCAGGTCACGAACCCGAAAAAAGGTTAAACTTTGGGGCAGACATCCACGACAGGGATTGCGAGGGTGCCGGAGGAGCGGCAGGATTGCGTCGCCGCTCGCTCTCGCACGTTGGTAAGGTCTATTCACCCGACCACGTTATATTAGCCTGCTTACTATCAAGGCATCAACAATCTGTGATCTAAATCACTTTTAAGCCAGAGTGAATAATGGAAAGATTAAAACGGATGTCGGTATTCGCCAAAGTGGTTGAGTTCGGGTCGTTTACCGCGGCCGCGCGCCAACTCGACATGAGCGTTTCATCGATCAGTCAAACCGTCTCGAAACTGGAAAATGAGCTGCAGGTCAAGCTGTTGAACCGCAGCACGCGCAGCATCGGCCTGACCGAGGCCGGCAAAATCTACTATCAGGGCTGCCGACGCATGCTGCAGGAAGTCAGCGAAGTGCATGAGCAGCTGTACGCGTTTAACAATACGCCTGCCGGCACGCTGCGCATCGGCAGCTCATCCACCATGGCGCAAAATGTGCTGGCGAACATGACCGCCGAGATGATGAAAGAGTACCCGGGCCTGACGGTCAACCTGGTGACCGGCATTCCGGCACCGGATCTGATCACTGATGGATTGGATCTGGTGATCCGCACCGGCGCGCTGCAGGACTCCAGCCTGTTCTCCCGCCGCCTGGGGCAGATGCCGATGGTGGTGTGCGCGGCCAAAAGCTACCTCAGCCAGCACGGCACGCCGCAGAAGCCAAGCGACATGGTCAACTTTTCCTGGCTGGAGTACAGCGTGCGCCCCGACAGCGAATTTGAACTGATGTCGCCGGAGGGCATCACCACGCGCATTTCACCGCAGGGGCGCTTCGTCACCAACGACTCCTCCACCATGATCCGTTGGCTGAAAAACGGCGCCGGCATCGCCTACGCCCCGCTGATGTGGGTGATCGAAGAGATCAAGCGCGGCGAGATCGAGATCCTGTTCAAAAGCTACCATTCGGATCCGCGACCGATCTACGCGCTCTATACCGAGAAGGACAAACTGCCGCTGAAGGTGCAGGTGTGTATCAACTACCTAACCGACTATTTCGAACGCGTGGCGGCGGTCTATCAGGGCTATCGCTGAGCGGCGCTCAAATAGCGGTGCGCCAACGCGCCCAGCAGCATCAGCGCCAGCATGCCGAGGCCCCATAGCAGCCAGACGGCGTAGCCGGCCCAGTTCAGCAGCAGAGGAAAATAGCTCGCCAACCCGCTGCCCAGCTGTTTCAGCCACGGCAGCCAGGCATCCAGCACCGTCTGCGGCACCAGACTCAGCGCACCGCTCACCGGCAGCGATGCGCCGCCGGCCGCTTCCGCCAACGCCGGGAGCCAGGTCAGCACGCCGGCCACGCCCCAGGCCAGCAGCGTCCATAGCGCCATGGCACCCAGCAGCAGCGCGGCTGTCCAACCGCCCCGGTTCACGGCACACCGCCGCCGCACTGCGGGCAAAAGCGGCTGCCCGGCGGCAACGGCGCGGCACACTGGCCGCAGGTGGCGCTCACCGCGGCAAATGGCTGGCCGCAGCGATGGCAATAACGTGCGCCCGGTTTATTCACCGCCTGGCATTCCGGACACTGCGGCCCCGGCTCGCCATGCTGGTTATAGCGGTTGCCATGATGCCCGCCGCGGTGACCCGCGCGCTGATGACCGCCATTAACACCGCCTTTCCCCAACAACCTTTTCAGTAAGCTCATCCCGCCTCTCCTCTGTACATTGACGCTGAAGCTCACTGTAAACCCTGGAGTAAACTCCAGGGTAAAGCCCGGCGATGAGGATTTACGTTTCATTACATCGAAAAAGTGGCAAGGCTTTGATGCCGTTAACAAAAGCACCATCGGTATTATCCCACGCCGCCGCGCTGCGTTATGCTGCGGGAACCTCTCCCTGCATCAGGAATAACCATGAAAAAAATCATACTGGACTGTGACCCGGGGCATGACGACGCCATCGCCCTGCTGCTGGCCTGGGGCAATCCGCAGATCGACCTGCTGGCGGTCACCACCGTGGTGGGCAATCAAACGCTGGACAAAGTGACGCGCAACGCACTGGCGGTGGCGCGCATCGCCAATATCACCGGCGTGCCCTTCGCCGCCGGCTGCCCGCGCCCGCTGGTGCGCAATATCGAAGTGGCACCCGACATTCACGGCGATTCCGGCCTCGATGGCCCGGTGCTGCCGGAACCCCACCTGCAGTTGGACTCGCGCCACGCGGTGGATCTGATCATTGATACCGTGATGGCTCACCCGCCCGGCAGCGTGACGCTGGTGCCGACCGGCGGCCTGACCAATATCGCCATGGCAGTGCGCAAAGAGCCGCGCATTGCCGAGCGGGTCAAGGAAGTGGTGCTGATGGGCGGCGGCTACCACGTGGGCAACTGGAGCGCGGTGGCGGAGTTCAATATCAAAATCGATCCTGAGGCGGCGCACATCGTGTTTAACGAAAAATGGCCGCTGACCATGGTCGGGCTGGATCTCACCCACCAGGCTTTGGCCACGCCGGCAGTCTGCGAGCGCATCGCCACCCTCGGTACCCGGCCGGCCGCCTTCGTCGGCGAACTGCTGGCCTTCTTTGGCCACATGTACCGGCAGGCGCAGGGCTTCAGCGCCCCGCCGGTACACGATCCTTGCGCGGTGGCTTACGTGATCGATCCGAGCGTGATGACGGTGCGCAAAGCGCCGGTGGATATCGAACTCACCGGCACCCTGACGCTGGGCATGACGGTCGCGGACTTCCGCGCGCCGCCGCCGCCGGACTGCCACACCCAGGTGGCGGTCAAGCTGGATCAGGATAAATTCTGGGATCTGGTGGTAGATGCGCTGGAACGGATTGGCGAAGTGGAGTGAGATCTGTGAAACATGGATTAACGCGCTTTTACAGGCGCGTTGGTCCGTCTGGCATGATGGCAACAGGGATAGGCAGACCATCTCTCCGTTACTTACAAGAGCACAGAACAATCTTAAAAAAATTTACTTTAATAAAATTCAAAAAAAACCATAAGAACAAGAATAGTCTTAATAAAAATAAAAAATGGCGTGATAAAGAAAATGTGAAATAAGATAATGAACAGCGATAAATAAAATAACGCCCACCGCACCGCCATTAGCAACAACGATTTAACAATAAAATGCTTATCTCATTGGCTCCGTCAGCTGTTTGCCCAGACGCTCGTTGCCGCTCACACGGCGTTTCATTACGCACAAGACAATCACAACCAATTGATTTAAACACAAAAATAAAACAATAGATTAAAAATTGACTGGAGCGAGATAAATTTGAGAAAATGACAACCCTGTTTTAAAAAAATAAAAAACCTTTTTGCAGGCAACTGAATACGGCTTCCCCCTTTTTATATAAGCCGTCCCCGCGCTCACAGGGGGGAATTATTTATCACTTCGATATGAAGTCTTTTCAATTCCTATAAAGCATTTCAGGCATTGACGCTTCAGCGAATTTAAACCCCAGGATAAGGATAGGGAATCCTCAAAAAATGCATTCAATGAACGATATCGAGACATGGCGGGTTAACCATGACCGATAAAGCCCCCGTTAACGCACCGGCTATCGCCGTGTTGCCCCTGCTGCTGATCTGGATGGCGGTGCTCCTGCCGGTCTATCACCCCAACATGGGCGGCGGCGGCCTGGCGCTGCCGCAAAATATTCTGGCCTGGAGCGTCATGGCACTGACCACGCTGATCGTGACCTTCACCGTTTGCCTTGGCCGTACCCGTCTTTCGCTTACCCCCACGGCACGCCTGTTGCTGCTCGGCATCGCCGTGCTGGCGCTGCCGCTGCTGTATACCCGCCCCGAGTGGCGCGAAGATGACCTGTGGCGCTGCGCCGGTTTGCTCGGCGGTTGGCTGTTCTATGTCGCCTGTCTGCAGCTGCGCCTGACAGCCCGGCAGCGCAACCTGTTGCTGTACGGCCTGCTGTTCGCCGTCGGCGTTCAGGCGTTGCTAGCGGCGCTACAGCTGTTCGCCCCTGCTCTGGCCTGGGTATCTCCTAACGGCAGCCGGGTCTACGGCGTCTTTCAGCAACCGAACGTGCTGGGCAGCTTCATCGCCACCGGGCTGGCTTTGGCGCTGTGGCTGCTGCTTGCCCCTCTCTCTGTGCCGACGCGGCGGCAGCTCCCGCTGCTCGTGTTGCTGGCCGCTTTTTCCGCCCTGCTGGTGCTGATCCAGTCGCGCGCCGCCTGGCTGGGCGGTGCCCTGGCAGCGGCGTTGCTGCTGTGGCGTTTTGCCCGCCAGAGCCCGGCCGTGAGCCGCTGGGCCGGCGGTGCGCTGCTGTTGGGCGTGGCGCTCGGTACCACGGTGTTGCTCACCGGTTTCGGTCTGGATGGCCGCGCGGGTCTGATCGGTCGGGAGCTTTCCAATAGCGCTCGCCTGACCATGCTCCATGACGTCGGCGCCATGATCCTGGCCAAACCGCTGCTGGGCTGGGGCTACGGCGGCTTTGAATACAGCTTCGCGCATTTCCGTCTGCAGGCAATGCCCTGGCGAGAAGTGTTGGAAGTCGCCGGGCACCCGCACAATGAAATCCTGCTGTGGTGGGTTGAGGGCGGCCTGCCGGCGCTGGCGGGTATCGTTATCGTCCTCGTCGCCGGCGCGCTGCTGTTGAAACGCGCCTGGCAACGGGATCGCGAGCAGCCGGCCGGTGCGCGCGTCGGGCTGTTTCTGGTGCTGCTGCCAATGCTGGTACACACCCAGCTGGAATACCCTTTCTATCTGTCTACGCCGCATTGGCTGGCGTTTCTGCTGCTGCTGGCGCTGCTGGACGGCCAAACCGGCGAGCCGCGCCCGCTGCCGTTCGCCAAAGCCCTGAGCCTACCGGTGGCGATGGCGGCCATCGGCGTACTGGTGATGGCGGTCTTTGCCTGGCAAGGGCGCATGGCGCTCACCCAATCGGAGCGCACCATGCTGGCCACCATCGACAGCATCGAGCAGATGCCGCCGCCGGCCGCCTGGATCTACCGGGAACGCAAAACGTTCGACGAGCAATCTCACGCGCTGCTGGTCTATAACCAAACGCGTGATGATGCCCTGTTGACCGGCTATCGGCAGTGGGCCAACGCCTATCTGCAGCGCCGTATCGACGCCAACGTCTACGCCACGCTGATCATGATCTTGCGCTACCAGGGCGCTCAGGCTGAAGCCGACGCTCGCCAGCGGGAAGCCGCTTTCCTGTTTTCTCGGGATGCGCGGTTCAGGTAGGAAAAGTGAGGTGAGAGCGTGTTGCTCTCACCTGCCGTCTTGAGATTAACGCGGCAAAATCGCGCACGTTTTATCCAGCAGCGATTCTACCGAGGCGCGGTTGCCAACGTCCCAGCCGCGCTTCGAGGCCAGCAAGATAAACCCCCGTTGGCCGGCAAACGTGGTCGGAACGACGGCCACGCCATACTCCGCCAGCTGCTGCGGCGAGAGATGAAAATAATCCGCAAGATCCTTAATCGGGTAGATGCCCATCGCGGTCGGTTGCATCACGCGGCGGGCATAGTAGGTGTGGCGCAACAGCTTATCCGGCAAAGGTCGCCATTGTTCCTGAATATAGGGGCGTTCTGCCTGTAATTGGCGCCGTACATCTTCGCGCAGACAGGTCAGGTGAATATGCAATTGGTTCTGGCTGCGGCCATAAGCGGAGTTGATCGCCATGCCCAGCCTGTCGTCCGGCACCGGCCCGCCATACTCGGCGGCCAGCCGGTAACGCATCAGCCATGCATAGCCAAAATAGTCCGTCCGCTCCCCGGCCAGCAGCAGCGGGCTTTCAATGCCGGAAAGCGGCGCCGTCGGCACCAGAATGAAGTGATAGGGATAACGCGGGTTTTGCAGCACGCTAAAGCCCTGCGCTTTCCCCTGCGGCATATAAATCTGCTCACACGGGGCCGGATCGCGCTTTTGCTGATAGTTGGCCATGCAGAGCTTATCGACCACGCCCCACAGCGCATCGGAACGGGCGCAGCCCGTCAGGGAAAGAACGCCCAGCAACAGCAACCAACGCCGGGCGGATAAAGCTAAACGCGCCATCATCGTATTGTTCTGTTTTTTCGCCACGTCAATTTCATTCCATCACTGGGTGCAGGCATGCCTGCGGGGCTGCGGCGTCCTGCCGCGTTTAGCGTTACGAATGCGGGCCAGCCGCAACAGAGGGAATGGATGAAGGGGCCAGCGCATGGCCCCTTGAGGAAAGATTACGCCGTGCCGCCGACGGTCAGCGTATCCAGTTTCAGCGTCGGTTGGCCGACGCCTACCGGCACGCTCTGGCCTTCCTTGCCACACACGCCCACGCCTTTATCGAGCGCCAGATCGTTGCCGACCATCGAGATCTGCTGCATCGCCTCGATGCCGGAGCCGATCAGCGTCGCCCCTTTCACCGGTTTGGTGATGCGGCCCTTCTCGATCAGGTAGGCTTCGGTGGTGGAGAACACGAACTTGCCGGAGGTGATGTCCACCTGGCCGCCGCCAAAGTTCGGCGCGTACAGGCCGTATTCGACACTGGCGATGATCTCTTCCGGCGTCGATTGGCCCGCCAGCATATAGGTGTTGGTCATGCGCGGCATCGGCAGATGCGCGTAGGACTCGCGGCGGCCGTTGCCGGTCGGCGCGACGCCCATCAACCGCGCGTTGAGCTTGTCCTGCATGTAGCCTTTCAGCACGCCGTTTTCGATCAGCACGTTGTACTGGCCCGGTACGCCTTCGTCGTCGATCGCCAGCGAACCGCGCCGCCCTTGCAGGGTGCCGTCATCCACCACGGTGCACAGCTCGGAAGCCACCAGCTCGCCCATATGGCCGCTGAACACCGAGGTGCCACGCCGATTGAAGTCGCCTTCCAGGCCGTGGCCCACCGCCTCGTGCAGCAGCACACCCGGCCAGCCGGCCCCCAGCACCACCGGCATATTGCCGGCCGGCGCCGCCACCGCGCCAAGGTTGACCAGCGCCATGCGCACCGCTTCTTTGGCGTAAGCGTCGGCGCGCACGTCGCCGTCGACGGTTTCCAGGAAGTAGTCATAGCCGAAACGGCCGCCGCCGCCGCTGGAGCCGCGCTCACGCTTGCCATCCTGCTCCACCAGCACGCTGACGGAGAGGCGTACCAGCGGGCGAACATCCGCCGCCAGCGTGCCGTCGGTGGCAGCCACCAACACCTGCTCGTAAACGCCGGTGATGCTGGCGTTCACTTCCTGCACCCGAGCATCGGCGGCGCGCGCCACCTTGTCGACGCGGTGCAGCAGGGCAATTTTCTCTTCGCGCGGCAGGCTTTGCAGCGGATCGAGCAGCGGGTACAGCGCCCGATAGCCGATCTCGCCCAGGGTGTGCGCCCGCCCGTCACCCTGCTCACGCACGATGCTGCGCGCCGCCTGGGCGCTCTGCTGCAGCGCATTCAGGGTGATCTGATCGGCATAGGCGAAGCCGGTCTTCTCGCCGCTGACGGCGCGCACGCCAACGCCCTGGTCGATATTGTAAGAGCCATCCTTGATGATGCCGTCCTCGATCACCCAGGCTTCGTGATAGCTGGACTGGAAATAGAGATCGGCGTAATCGATACGGCGTTCTGCCAGTTGACCCAGTACCTTGTACAGGTCTTGATGACTCAGCTTGTTGGTAGCGAGTAACTGCTCACTGACAAACGTCAGGCTCATAATGGTTTCACTCTTGATTGGAGGATAACTTGTCAGACGGCGCCGTCAGCGACGTCTGGAATCGGTTGTGCTGCAGCACCGGCATCTGCGCACGAATATTTTTCAGGCTTGCGGTGTCCACACGCACCTTCAGCGCCGCCACGGCGTCCGCGTTCTCGGCCAGCACCTTGCCCCAGCCGTCGACAGCCAGCGTGTGGCCCCAGGTGCGGCGGGTCGGCCCGTGGCGCCCCACCTGCGCCGGCGCCAGGATCATGCACTGGTTCTCGATCGCCCGGGCGCGCAGCAGAATTTCCCAATGCGCCTCGCCGGTGACCCGGGTAAAGGCCGCCGGCACCGAAATCAGTTCGGCCCCCTGTGCCCGCAGTGCCTGGAACAGCGCGGGGAAGCGCAGATCGTAGCATATGGTCATACCCAAACGCCCGACCGGCGTATCCACTACCGTCAGGTGCTGCCCGTGCTGGTAGGTATCCGACTCGCGGTAGTGGCCGTGCGCATCGTTGATGTCCACATCGAACATGTGCAGCTTGTCGTAGCGGGCGCGGATTTCGCCCTGCTCGTCGAACAACAGGCTGCTGGTGGTGATAAGCTCCGGGTTTTCGCGGCTGATCAAGGGCATCGAGCCCACCAGCAACCACACGCCATAGCGGCGCGCCAGCTCGCGCACCGCGTTTTGCAGCGGACCGTCGCCCTGTTTTTCCGCCTGTTGGCGGTAAGCCGCGGAGTTGGCGAACAGCAACGCGTTCTCCGGCGTCATGACCAGTTTTACCCCGGCATTGAGCTGTTTGATCTGCTGTTCAATCTGGGCCAGGTTATCGCGCACCTGATCGCCACTGCACAACTGCAACAACGCAACGTTAGCATTCCTCATGACGCCTTATCCTCCTTTGCCTTACGAAGTACCTCATTGATCTTCGGCTGGTCGAGATCGCCGCCGATATGGTAGCGAATCAGCGAAATCTTGCTCCACAGCGGCCCCAGCACCTGCGAGGCGGCAAATACCGCCGCGCCGACGATCGGGTTCACCACAAACGCCGTGGCCACGCCGACGGTCGCCGAAATCGCCGGCGCCACCACCGCCTCCATATCAATACGGCGGCGCGCCAGATCGATCTGGCCACTCATGGCGATATCCGCCGCCAAGCCGTCGATCAATAGATTATCAGTATGCATTATGCCATCTTTCAGCCAGGCGGTGCTGCGGATGGAGTCAAAGTAGAAGCCTTTGCCGAAGGTATCGCTGAAATCGAACTGCAGCTTGCGCAGCAAGGCGTCGAAGCTGACCAATCGCAGCAACTGACCGGCGCGGCCGCCGCCCATGCTGTCGATCTCGCCCTTGCCCATCTTGACCTGCAGCGCGCCGCTCAGCGTATTGACCTGCGGCTGCCACGGCGCGCCGTGCCAGTACAGATCGAAGTCCACGTCGTAAGGCGCGCCTTTCAGCGGGATAGTGATGCCGAAGAAGGCGGCGGTTTCATCGATTTTGCCGCCGAGCAGCTTGCCTTTCAGCGAGCTGCGCTCTTCCTGCGCATTTTGCTTCCACAGGCCGGTGGCGCTCATACGCCCTTTGCCGGTGTCGACCAGGCCGTGATCCAGCGTCAGGGTATCCCCCCGATTGCTCAGATCCGCCTCGACCCTGCCGAAGTTCTGCCCCAGCACCCAGCACGACTTGCAGCGCAGCATCAGCGAAGGCCAGTCGCGGAAGGAAACTTTCTCCGCCGGCGGCGTCGGCGTGCCCGCCGCGTTTTTCGTCTCGGCGAACTGCGGGTTGTAATACAGGTAGTTGATATCGGCGCGCCACGGCCCGCGATCGGCCACCCGCAGGCTGCCGTCCACTTCATCGCTCTTGGCGCTCACCACGGTGGCACCCAGCTGTTTTTCGGCCGACAGCGTCAGCTTATGCCAGGCCTGGCCGCCCAACAGCAGCTGCGGCGTGGTCAGCGCCACGGTGGTGGGGAAGCTGAAACCGCCCACCTGACCGCTACCGCCCCCCTGTTTCAGCGCCGGCGCCAGCAACGCCAGCCACTGCTCGCCGTCCAGCGCCGGCAGGTTCAGCGTCATCGACTTGCCGGCCGGCAGCGGCGGCGTGCCGCCACCGTTGGTTTGCCAGGCGGCGCGCGCCAGATTCACCTGTTTTTTGTCGAAGCGCCATTCACTGTTGAAGCGGTTTTGCTTGCCCGCGCTGCCGGTCAACATGAAGCCGTTCAGACCGCCTTTGACCTTAACGTTCACCGGCAACGCCTCGCCCGGCGGTTTGTCCAGCGGTGAAGGTAAGTGACTGCTCACTTTTTTCAAATCCGCGTCGATGCCGATATCGTAGCTGGCCGAGCCCTGATGTGGGAGCGTGATGGCCACCTGGCTCTGCCAGGGCGCACTGCCGCTGAGCGCATCGGCAACCTCTTTCGGCAGGCCGGGGAACTTGCCCGGCTGCCAATCACCCTTCAGGCCGACGTCAATCTTGTAGTCGCGAGCGCCTTCCTGCGTGGAGAAGTTGACCGCCACCGGCTGCCCGAACCAGGTGGCCGACAGCGGGTCGCTCTGCAGGTTACCGTTGTCGAAGCGGAACTTGCCGCTGAGCTTCTGCAACTCGCTATCCAGCGGCTTAATCAGCAACGAGTTGTTGTTCAGCGCCACTTCACCGGTCGCTTTGACCAGCTCGCCGTCCAAGGGGATATTGAGATGTAAGCGCCCACTGACATCACCGCCAATCTGCAGCTGATCCAGCGCCGCCCCCAGCGAATCGTGCAACGGCGTCTGCATGAAGTAGTCGTGCACGTCGCTGCCCGCGCCTGCGACTTCGGCGTCGATCAGCAGCCGCTCTTTCAGGTAATCCGGGATCACCGCGCTGATATTTTTGCCCGCCACCTTGCCCAACCGGGTTTGCGGCGCATGCATCCACAGCCCCTCGTTGGCGAAGTCGAGGTCGATCGCCAAATCGGTCAGCGCCGGCCAGCCCGGTTGGAACTGGAAGGTGGCGTGGCGCAGCGGCACGAAGACTTCAAACTGTCCTTCGTTTTTACGGTACGGGAAGTGCTGCGGATCGCCGGAATAAATCAGCGTGGCGTTATCTACCTGGCCGCCCTGAATGGCGCCGCTCAGGTAGTCCACCAGATGCTTGCCCATCAGCGGTTCAGGGAAATAGCGCCAGGCGTCGGCGCCGTCATACAGGCGGATGCCCGCCAGAATGTTCAGCCACGGATCGCCCTTGGCCGGCTGCTGATAACGAAAATCGCCGTTGACCCACAGCGACTTCGCCTTGACGTCCAGCCCCTGGCTCGCCAGCTCCCAACCCCGCTCGTTGTAACGCCAGGTCAGCGCGCCACGCGCGCTGCTGACTTCAAGCGGCGCACGGAACATATCGCCGTAAGGCAAGGTGCTGCCTGCCAGCCCCAGCGTCAGGCGGCCGTTCTCCACCCCGCCGCTCAACGCCCCGGAGAAGTGGTTGACGCCCGGCAGCAGTTCCCAATGCTGCCAGCTGACATCGCGCCACAGCGCCTGGAAACGGCTCTTTTCCGGCTGGTTCAACGGAATGTCCAGCGCCAAGGCCTCCATCATCCCCTGCGGCTGCAGATCGTTCCAGCGATCGAGCACGTCCGGGCTGAGGAACGAGAAGGTCGGCAGCAGCGCCGACAGGCGCTCCAGCTGAAGGTTGGTCGCGCGCACCCGCAGCTCTTCATTCTGCGCCGGCCCCATGAACTCGGTGTTTTCCGGCAGCCACAGGGCGGAAAGCGTGCCCTGCGGCCAGGCCTGGCCGTCGGTGCTCAAGCGCAGCTGCGGCACGTCGAGCTGCCAACCGGTACCCTGGCGGCGCAGCGACAGCGCCAGATTGTCCACGTCCAGCCGGTGCTGCGCGGCGCCGGTATCCCAGTTGGCCGCCCCCTGCTTGAGCAACGCGTGGCCGCCGGCAATCTCGCCGTTCTGCACCTGCAGCCAGGCCGCCAGGCTGAAGTCGGCGCTTTCCAGCCCGGTGTTGGCGCGCAGCCAGCGGGTAAACCAGGGTTTCATGTCGATGTTATCGGCCTGCAGGTAGACCGTGCCGGTGTCCAACAGGCCCTGATTATCGCGCAGGTCCATGCGCAGCTGCACCACGCCGTATTGGCCGTTCAGCGTCGACAGGCTGATCTGCCCCTCGGCGCGGTGACGATCGCGGCCGTTGAGCCAGGTCAGCTGAGGAATGTCGAATTCGGCGCGCGCGCCGGCGGGCGTCAGGAACGAGATACGGCTGTCGCGCAAATCAAAGTGATCGAGCTGGCGTAGCATCAGATCGCTGATTTTACCCGGTTCAAGGCCTTCGCCCTGCCGGTCGCCGCCCAGCGTGGCGTTCAGATCGAGCCGGAATTGATAGAAGGTCAGATCGCGGAACTGCCAGCGCCAGTGCAGCAGCGATTGCCACACGTCCAGCGCCAGCGTCACGCGTTCGATATGCACATCGCTTTTGGGCAGCGTAACGCTCAGGTTACGCACTTCAAGCTGTGGGCCGAACGTTTCCCAACTGCCCTGCAGGAAATCCATCTGCACGGGCACGCCGGACAGCTTCTCCACCTGCGCCAGCAGTTGGGGACGGTAGTCGTTCAGCTTCGGCAGCATCAGGCGCAGCCCGCTGATCAGCAGCGCCACAATCACGATTAGGGTGGCGCCTGTTGCTAACAGAATCCCAGGCAGTCGCCTCACGCAGTTCTCCTTGCTCCGCTGCCTGGCAACGGGAATATCTATGCACTGACGGGCCCGGCATCCGGGCCCTTACGATGTCGGGCGGGCTACATCATGACGACGTCGAACTGCTCCTGGCTGTACAACGGTTCGATCTGCACCTTCACCTGTTTGCCGACGAAGATCTCCACTTCGGCCAGCGCATGCGACTCTTCGCTCTTCAGCGCTTCGCCGACCGCCGCCGAAGCATACACCAGGAAGCGATCGGAGTCGTAAGCATGGTGCACGCGCACAATCTCGCGCAGGATCTCGTAGCACACGGTTTCCACCGTTTTCACGGTGCCGCGCCCATTGCAAGTAGGACAATCGTGACAGAGCACATGTTCAATGCTTTCACGCGTTCGTTTACGCGTCATTTCAACTAAGCCTAGCTGAGAGAAGCCGTTGATCGTGGTTTTTACCCGATCTTTACTCAACGCCTGCTCCAGCGAGTGCAGCACCCGGCGGCGATGCTCTTCGTTGTTCATATCGATAAAGTCGATGATGATGATGCCGCCCAGGTTACGCAGCCGCAACTGGCGCGCGATGGCCTGCGTCGCCTCGATGTTGGTGTTGAAGATGGTTTCGTCGAGGTTGCGGTGGCCGACGAAGGCGCCGGTGTTGATGTCGACCGTGGTCATCGCCTCGGTCTGATCGATGATCAGATAGCCGCCGGACTTCAGCTCCACCTTGCGTTCCAGCGCACGCTGGATCTCGTTTTCCACATCGTACAGATCGAAAATCGGCTGGCTGCCGGTATAGAGTTCGAGCTTGTTGGTAATGTCCGGGATGTACTCGCCGGTAAACTCCACCAGCAGATCGTGCGTTAGCCGCGAATCGACGCGGATGCGATCCAGCGCCGCGCCGGCGAAATCGCGCAAGATGCGTTGCGCCAACGCCAGCTCGCCGTACAGCTTGTATTTGGTCTGGTTGCGCTTCTTGCGCTCCATTACCTTGGTCCACAGGCGTTTAAGGAACGCGGCATCCTGCGCCAGCTCTTCCTCGCCGATGCCTTCCGCCGCAGTGCGGATGATAAAACCGCCCAGCTCGTCGCAGTGCGGCGCAACGATGGATTTCAGGCGCTCGCGCTCGGCTTCGCTGTCGATACGCTGTGAAACGCCGACGTGCGCCGCGCCCGGCATGAAGACCAGATAGCGCGATGGCAGCGTGATGTCAGTGGTCAGGCGCGCGCCCTTGGTGCCGAGCGGATCTTTCACCACCTGCACCATCAGGTCTTGCCCCTGGCGCACCAGCTCGGCGATGTCGCGCACGTGGAAGTTTTTCCGCTCGTCGCCGGCGACACATTCGGTATGCGGCATGATGTCGGAGGCGTGCAGGAAGGCGGCCTTGTCCAGGCCGATGTCGACGAACGCCGCCTGCATCCCCGGCAAGACGCGGCTGACGCGCCCTTTATAGATATTGCCGACGATGCCGCGTTTGGATTCGCGTTCGATATGGATCTCTTGCAGAATGCCGCCATCGATATAGGCGACCCGCGTTTCAGACGGTGTGATATTAACCAGTAGCTCAGCTGTCATGCCTTCTCCTCAGAGCCGGTCGATAATGGCAGCGCCCATCAACCGGTTCTTACATCACGTAATGCGACAAAATTACTGAGCAGCTCATGTGTTTCGACCAGCGGCAGACCGACCACCGCGTGATAACTCCCGGTTATCGTTCTGACGAAACAACCACCCTTTCCTTGAATTCCATAGGCGCCCGCTTTATCCATCGGTTCGCCCGTAGCAATATAGTCGCGGATATCCTGTTGTGACAGGCTGCGGAACGTCACGTCGGTCACCACCAGCTGGCAGCGCACGTCGTGGCGATCGGCGATCGCCACCGCCGTCATCACCTGATGCTGTTTGCCCGACAAAGCCGCCAGCATGTCCGCCGCATGGGCTTCGTCGCGCGGCTTCTCCAGCACCCGGCCGTTGAGCACCACGATGGTGTCGGCGCCCAGCACCGGCCGATCTTCCTGCGCCAACGCTACACCCGCTTTGGCCTTGTCCTGCGCCAGGCGGCGCACATAGGCTTCGGCGGCTTCGCCTTCCCGGCGCTGCTCTTCGGTATGCGTCAGCAGAATGTCGAACGACACGCCCAGCAGGGTCAGCAGTTCACGTCGACGTGGGGAGCCGGAGGCCAGATAAAGCGAAGTCATTGAGATACCCTTACTGTACGGCGAACTGACGGCGGATTTTGCGCATCAACAGGAACAACCACGGCCACAAAATGCCGTTTACCACACTACTCCAGAACACCTCTGGGCGGAAAGAGACGTTGATCACTAAAAACTCAGCCCAGAACACCACCACGTCCATCGACAGCGACAGCAGGACGACGATCAGCGCCTGTTGCCACAGCGCCATATTGCGGAACAGTTGGAATTTGAACGCCACCAGGTAGGCGATGATGCCCAGCGCCAGCGCGCGCACGCCCAGCGTGGAGCCGAGGATCAGATCCATGATCAGCCCCAGCACAAAGCCGGTGCCGACGTTGACCCGGTGCGGCAAGGCCATTACCCAGTAAATCAGGATCAACACCAGCCAGGAAGGCCGGAACATGTAGATTTGCTCCGGCCACGGCATGATTTGCAGCACCAACGCCACCAGGAACGACAGCCAGATTATCCAGCGCCCGTGGCTGCGGTAGCTGTTCATTGCACCACTCCCGCCGCAGCAGGCTGAGCTTGAGGCTGGACAGACGCCGGAGCGGCGGTTTGCGGCGCCACGCCGGTAGCCGGAGCCGGCAACTGAGGCCCGACCGAACCGGCAGGCGGCAGCACCTGCGGCATCATCTGCATCAGGCGTTCATTGGCCACGCGGTGCACTTCGTCCGGCGGCAGCGGCATGTCGCCGTTGCGATCGGCGCCCCACAGCAGCAGCAGGTAGCGCAAGCGCTGCAGACCGGCGGTCGGCCGCGCCTGAATCACGGTGTAAGCGCGCTGGTTGTCGACCTTGACCGAGGAGACCACCGCCACCGGATAGCCTTCCGGGAAGCGGCCGCCGAGGCCGGAGGTCACCAGCACGTCGCCAACGCGGATATCGGTGTTGTTCGGCAGATGCTCCAGCTGCAGATCGTCGGCGCAGCCGCTGCCTGCGGCAATCACCCGAATATCGTTGCGCAGCACCTGGATCGGCAGCGCGTGCGAGGCATCGCAGATCAGCAGCACGCGGCTGGTGACTTTCGCCACCGCCACCACCTGACCGACCACGCCCTTGTCGCTGATCACCGGCTGGCCTTCATAGACGCCGTTGTCCGACCCTTTGTCGATCACCACCTGATCGCTGTACGGATCGGAACCGGTGGAGATGACCTGGGTCACCATCTTGTGTTCGTCCTGGCGCAGCGGGGAACCCAGCAGCTCGCGCAAGCGGGCGTTTTCCTGCTTGAATTGGCCAAGAAGAAGAATATCGCTGTTTTTCAGCAGCAGTTCCTGCCGCAGAGCTCGGTTTTCCAGCTCCAGCTGTTGGCGGGTAGCCAGCGTTTCTGACACGCTGTCCAAAACTTTACGCGGCCCGTTGGCCAGAAAATAGAAAGGGCTGACTGCGGTGTCCATGTAGTTGCGTATCTTCACGAACGTGCCGAGCCGGCTGTCGGCAACGATCAGGCCAATGGCCGCGATCACCGCCAAAAAAAGTCGCAGTTGCAGGGAAGGCCCCCTGCTAAAAATCGGCTTCATAAATTATGCGAGTTCCTCGACAACAGAAAGAGGAACCGTACCCGATTTTCGCTGTGCGCATTCATCCGATACGATTCCTCCTTCCAGGGGCTGACTATTCTTCGCTGAACAAATCGCCGCCGTGCATGTCGATCATTTCCAACGCCTTGCCGCCACCGCGCGCTACGCAGGTCAACGGATCTTCCGCCACCACGACCGGAATACCGGTTTCTTCCATCAGCAGACGATCGAGGTTGCGCAGCAGCGCGCCGCCGCCGGTCAAGACCATGCCACGTTCGGAAATGTCGGAGGCCAATTCTGGCGGGCACTGCTCCAGCGCAACCATCACCGCGCTGACGATGCCGGTCAGCGGCTCTTGCAGGGCTTCGAGGATTTCATTGGAGTTCAGGGTAAAGCCGCGCGGTACGCCTTCGGCCAGGTTACGGCCGCGGACTTCGATTTCGCGCACTTCGTCGCCCGGATAGGCAGAACCGATTTCGTGCTTGATGCGCTCGGCGGTCGCTTCGCCGATCAGCGAGCCGTAGTTACGGCGCACATAATTGATGATGGCTTCATCGAAGCGGTCGCCGCCGATGCGCACGGAAGAGGAGTACACCACGCCGTTCAGCGAGATCACCGCCACTTCCGTGGTACCGCCACCGATATCCACCACCATGGAACCGGTCGCTTCGGAAACCGGCAGACCTGCGCCGATCGCCGCCGCCATCGGCTCTTCAATCAGGAACACTTCACGCGCGCCGGCCCCTTGGGCGGACTCGCGGATAGCGCGGCGTTCAACCTGGGTTGCGCCGACCGGCACACAGACCAGCACGCGCGGGCTTGGGCGCATGAAGCTGTTGCTGTGAACCTGTTTGATAAAGTGCTGCAGCATTTTTTCGGTCACGAAGAAGTCGGCGATCACGCCGTCTTTCATCGGGCGAATAGCCGCGATGTTGCCGGGGGTGCGGCCCAGCATCTGTTTGGCGTCATGACCGACGGCCGCTACGCTCTTTGGGGAGCCGGCACGATCCTGGCGAATGGCAACCACCGAAGGTTCATTCAGTACGATGCCTTGCCCTTTAACATAAATCAGGGTATTGGCGGTACCCAAGTCGATGGACAAGTCGTTGGAAAACATGCCACGAAATTTCTTAAACATAACGAAAGGATAATCCTGCAAGCTGGGGGCGGAAAATAAAATCCGCCTACTTTACCAACCACACGAAGCAGCGACAAGGCGCAAAAACGTTCTACTTCGGTGAAAAATAGTCTGTATTGTTTCTGCTCGAATGCACGGAAATTGGATGAGGCCTGAATTCCCTGAACAAAGGCTCAGTTTACCACCCTGTCAACGCACGAAACGGCGTAACACAGCTCATAAAATCTAACATATTCCCTGATTGCCGCCGATGGTAAGCACCTACCAACGTCAACCAGATAAAAGCTGACAAGAGCCTATCTCAAATAGGCGTCGTTGTCGCAGGCAGATTGGAGAAAACTCCAAAATGACGGGTGACATGGCCCAGATGGATCCGGCGCTCATTCTACGTCAATTTTTGTCCGGCAATCAGCTTAAACACGATAACGACGTGAATATTTTTTACGCCCCACGTCGATCGGTTCCGGCGACGCAAAAAAGTCGCCCTGCCCGCCGTGGATACCACGCTCTTTCAGCGTCTGCCACTCGTTGCGCGTGCGTACGCTGGCGGCGAACACCTGCGCGTGCGTGCCCGCGCAGGCGCCCGTCAGGCTCTGCACGAACAGCTGATTTTCGTCCCGCTTATCGATACTCCGCACCAGCCCCGGGTGGAGCTTGACGATCTCCACCTGCAACGACTTGATATAGGACGTACTGACCACGGTTAAACCCGCTTTGGACACCGCGAGGCGGCAGCCCAGCCCTGACAGCAACTTCAGCACCGGACGCAAACGGTCGATATGTTGACACACATCTGCCTCCGCAAGTTCAATCAGAATTCGCCTACGCTGATTTTTTTCGCACTGCAACAGCGTATCGCGCAGCCAGCGCTGGAAAGAACGCTGCAAAATCGAGTCGACGCACAGCGGAAACGCCAGCGTTTCCTCAGGCCATTGCGCCAGCAAGGGGATGATGCGGCTCACCTGTTGGCGATCGTAACTCTCCGCCAACCCCAGCTGCTGCACCAGCGGCATATATTCCGCCGGCAGCAACTCCTGGGAGCCGTCATAAATCCGGCTCATGATCTCAAGATGGTGTACCTCGCCTGCCACGGTCACCGCCGGTTTCTGATACAGCCGCGGGCCGCCGCGCGCCAGTACCTGTTCCAGCAACGTGCGCCACTTGACGCTGCCGCGCCCCTTTTCCGGCACCTGGCTGTCGTACACATACCAGCCGTTCTCGCCCTGCAGCGTCGCGTGGCGCGTCGCCTGCTCCGCGTAATCGATCACCTGCTCCGTGGTTTGGCCGCTGCGGTACGCCACGATGCCGATGTGCAGGAAGGCCTCACGATCGATCAGCGCCGTGGAAGGCAAGGCATCGATGGCGTTGACCAGCTGTGACGCGATGCCGTCGGCCTCCTTCAGGGTTCGATGCGGCAACAGCACGGTAAAATCGCTGTGGAAATAGCGCGCCAGCAGCGCCGAGGGGTAGCGCATCACGAAGGTAGACAGCAGGTTGACCAGCGAATACATCAGCTCCTGTACCGCCACGCTGCCGTGCGTGTCGCGCAGGGTCTCGAAATCGGGCAGCCGCACCATCATCACGATGCCGTGCGAACCTTCGTCTTCCAGCTGAGTGGTCAATTGATTATCGAAGAACAGGCGATTATTCAACCCGGTTTTGGCGTCCTGCGCGGCGAAGGCGCGGATCAGCGTATCGACCCGGCTGCGCTCTTCCCGCGCTTCCGCCAGATCGGCCAGCAGGCGATCGAGCGCGCCGCTGACGTTGGCCGGCCACTCACGCACGTCGCCTTGCATGACGTTTTCACGCTCGCCGTTCAGAATGCGCCGCGCGCGGCGTTCCAGGCGATCTTCACCGTCGGCCTGCTCACGCAACCAGCGCAGGCTGAACAGCAAAACCACCACCATGACGACGATCGACAGCGTGACGGCGGCGGTGGACTGCAACGTGCGCACGTCGCTGGCGAAGGGATCGAGGTAAGTGATGTACAGCGTGCTGCCCGGATGTTGCAACAGGGGGCGCGAGACCTGACGATAGCCGTTCAGCGTATCCCAGGGCTCTTTTTTCAGCGTCGGCAATTTATAGTTGAGAAACTGGCTGGTGCCGGCCTCTACGCGGATCGACACGATGCCGAGCGGGCGCATGACGATCGGCAACCATTTCTCCTGATCGCGCGGCGATTCGTGCAACATGGCCTGATCGAGAGAGGTAACCAGCGAATCAAAGCGACGCTCCTGGCGATCCTGGGTAACGTAAAAGAAGCTGTATGAGCATCCCATCAGCATCAAAAACATCGCCAGCGCGACCAACAGAGTGATCAATGCAGAGAGTTTGGTGGTAAATCGCATCCCTGTGCCTTGTCCGCTATGGTTAAGTGAGTGTTCACCCTTTAGCTAAAAGGGGCCGTCCAACCCTAACAAGCCTTGCTGAAGAATTAAACCTGCAAGCGCCGTTTTTGTCCTTTATCAGGACTTGGGCCGCTTATTATGCATATAGTCAAATAAATGTGATTCAGCCATTGATAGAAAAGTGTAAACGAGAGGAAGAGTGACATGCGTGCACTGTTATTGGAACAACAAGACGACCAAACTCTGGCTCAAATCAAAGATATCGGCAGCGACCGGTTGCCGGAAGGCGATGTCACCGTCGACATCAACTGGTCCAGCCTAAATTATAAGGATGCGCTGGCGATCACCGGCAAAGGCAAGATCGTGCGCAACTTCCCGATGGTGCCGGGCATCGACTTCGCCGGCACCGTGCGCCACAGCCGCGACGATCGCTTCAAAGAGGGGCAAAGCGTGGTGCTCACCGGCTGGGGCGTAGGTGAACATCACTGGGGCGGCCTGGCCGAGCAGGCGCGCGTCTCGGGCGAATGGCTGGTACCGCTGCCGAACGGCCTGGATGAGCGCAAGGCGATGATCATCGGCACCGCCGGCTTTACCGCCATGCTGTGCGTCATGGCGCTGGAGGAAGGCGGCGTGCACCCGGACGACGGCGATATTCTGGTGACCGGCGCCAGCGGCGGCGTGGGCAGCACCGCCATCGCCCTGCTGGCGGCGTTGGGCTATCGGGTGACCGCCATCAGCGGCCGCGATAGCAATACCGACTACCTGAAAGCGCTCGGCGCCAAAGAGGTGATGTCGCGCGATGGCTATATCGACACGCCGCGCCCGCTGGAGAAACAGCTGTGGGCCGGCGCGGTGGACACCGTCGGCGACAAACTGCTGGCGCGGGTGCTGGCGCAGATGAACTATAACGGCACCGTCGCCGCCTGCGGCCTGGCGGGCGGTTATCAGCTGCCGACCACCGTGATGCCGTTCATTCTGCGCAACGTGCGTCTGCAGGGCGTGGATTCGGTACATACGCCGCTGCACCGCCGCCAAACCGCCTGGGAGCGGCTGGCCGGTATTCTGCCGGACAGCTTCTATCAGCAGGCCACGCATGAAATCACCCTCGAGCAGGCGCCGGCCACCGCCGCCGCGCTGCTGAACAACCAAATCACCGGCCGCACCCTGGTGAAAATCCGCTGATCTTCTCCCCCCGGCAACGGGGGTTCACCCGCTTCTGCGAAATTTCATATTTTCCCGCGTCCCCTCGCTTCCTGCCGGCTTTAGCGCCATGCTTATTTCATGGAGACCCGTTAGCCGCTCGCAGGCGGCGGGAATCAGTCGCGGAGAACATAAGCATGAACAAACACCCGAAATTGACCGAGGCCGACGTCACGCCGGAGAGCGTGTTCCACCAGCGGCGCAAAGTGCTGCAGGCGCTCGGCATCACCGCCGCTACGCTGGCGCTGCCTACCGGCGCACGGGCGGACCTGCTGTCGTGGTTCAAAGGCAACGATCGCCCCAAGGCGCCGCCGGGCAAAGCGCTGGAATTCAGCAAGCCGGCCGCCTGGCAGGCGCAGCTGGCAATGACGCCGGAAGACAAGGTCACCGGCTACAACAACTTCTATGAATTCGGCCTCGACAAAGCCGATCCGGCCGCCAACGCCGGCGGGCTGAAAACCGAAGGCTGGAAAGTGCGCATCGACGGCGAAGTGGCGAAGCCGATAACGCTGGATATCGACGATCTGATGAAGCGTTTCCCGCTGGAACAGCGCATTTACCGCATGCGCTGCGTCGAGGCCTGGTCGATGGTGGTGCCGTGGATCGGTTTCGAACTGGGCAAGCTTCTCAAGCTGGCCGAGCCGAACAGCAACGCGCGCTACGTGGCCTTCCAGACGCTGTACGATCCGGAGCAGATGCCCGGCCAGAAAGATCGCTTTATCGGTGGCGGCCTGAAATACCCCTACGTCGAAGGGCTGCGGCTGGACGAGGCGATGCATCCGCTGGCGCTGCTGACCGTCGGCGTGTACGGCAAAACCCTGCCGCCGCAAAACGGCGCGCCGCTGCGGCTGATCACACCGTGGAAATACGGCTTCAAAGGCATCAAATCGATCGTGCATATCCGTCTGGTGCGCGATCAGCCGCCGACCACCTGGAACCAATCCGCGCCGAACGAGTACGGTTTTTATGCCAACGTGAACCCGCACGTCGATCATCCGCGCTGGTCGCAGGCCACCGAGCGCTTCATCGGCTCCGGCGGCATTCTCGACGTCAAACGCCAACCGACGCTGCTGTTCAACGGCTATGCCGATCAGGTGGCGTCGCTGTATCGCGGCATGGATTTGCGGGAGAATTTCTAAGTGCGCCTGACGCCTGTTCATATCAAATGGCTGAAAGCCGCCCTGCATCTGGCGGCGTTTTTGCCCTTTCTGTGGTTGGTGTTGGCGGTAGATCAGGGCTGGTTCAGCGCCGATCCGTCCAAGGACATCCAACATTTTACCGGCAGGATGACGCTGAAACTGCTGCTGGCCACGCTGATGATCGCCCCGCTGGCGCGCTACGCTCGCCAGCCGCTGCTGATCCGCTGCCGCCGTCTGGTGGGGCTGTGGTGCTTTGCCTGGGGCACGCTGCACCTGATAAGCTACTCCACGCTGGAGCTGGGGCTGAGCAATCTCGGCCTGCTGGGCAGCGAGCTGGTGAATCGCCCTTATCTGACGCTTGGCATCCTCACCTGGCTGATCCTGCTGGCGCTGGCGGCCACCTCGACGCTGTGGGCGATGCGCAAACTGGGCGCCAAATGGCAAATGTTGCACAACTTCGTCTATCTGGCGGCGATCCTCGCCCCTATCCACTACCTGTGGTCGGTCAAAACGTTTTCCCCCCAGCCGTTCATCTACGCGCTGCTGGCGGTGGCGCTGTTGGGCCTGCGTTACAAGAAATTCCGCGCCTGGTGGCGCTGAATCACGCGGCGGCGCGCGTTATTGTCGTTGAAAAACACGCGCCGCCGGCCGGAACTTTTTCTGTGTTCCAGCGCTCATATTCCTGTCACGGATCCCCGAGTTCGTCGATTTGGGGTTGAATATCTTCGCTGATAAGACCAGTATTTAGCTGCGAATTGCTACGATATCGTTATAATGCCCGACTTTGTTTCTGTTCTCAGGGTGAATTGGCCCCTTAACAGGTGACAAATCGATAACATCGGGTTATTTTCTACGATGATGGTTTTATTGCCGGAGATACCAGCACAATGGCGGATAAGTTTCACATTTTGCTTCTGAACGGCCCCAATCTCAATCTGCTGGGGACGCGTGAGCCGGAGAAGTACGGCAGCACGACGCTGACAGAGATTGTTAACGGATTGGAAAACCAGGCATCCGCATTGGATATTACCCTGAGCCATCTGCAATCCAACGCCGAGCATCAGCTGATCGATCGCATTCATCAGGCGCGCGGCAACACCGATTTCATTCTGATAAACCCGGCGGCGTTCACGCATACCAGCGTGGCGCTGCGCGATGCGTTGCTGGCGGTGCAGATCCCGTTCATCGAGATCCACCTGTCCAACGTGCACGCCCGCGAACCTTTCCGCCATCACTCCTATCTCTCAGACGTGGCGGTAGGCGTGATTTGCGGCCTCGGCGCGGATGGCTACGCTTTCGCTTTACAGGCAGCGGTTAACCGTCTGTCGAAAACCCACTAATTGCTCCACAAAAAGAGTACGGAATCACACTCATGGATATTCGTAAAATCAAGAAACTGATCGAACTGGTTGAAGAATCAGGCATTTCTGAACTGGAAATCTCTGAAGGCGAAGAATCGGTTCGCATCAGCCGTGCCGCACCGGCGCAGGCTTACCCTGTCATGCAGCAGGCCTATGCGATGCCGGCACAGCAGCAGCCGGCCCTGGCTGCCGCCGTTGCTACCGCACCTGCGGCAGAAACCCCGGCGGCACCGGCGGCCATGAGTGGCCACGTCGTTCGTTCGCCAATGGTAGGCACCTTCTACCGCACCCCAAGCCCGGACGCGAAAGCCTTCGTGGAAGTGGGCCAGAAAGTGAACGCCGGCGATACCCTGTGCATCGTTGAAGCCATGAAAATGATGAACCAGATCGAAGCGGACAAGTCCGGCGTCGTGAAAGCCATCCTGGTGGAAAACGGCCAGCCGGTCGAATATGACGAGCCGCTGGTCGTCATCGAATAACGAGGCGCCCCCATGCTTGATAAAATTGTTATCGCCAACCGCGGCGAGATCGCGCTTCGCATCCTGCGTGCCTGTAAAGAACTGGGCATCAAGACCGTTGCGGTTCACTCCGCGGCCGACCGCGATCTGAAACACGTGCTGCTGGCCGACGAGACCGTCTGCATCGGTCCTGCACCATCGGTAAAAAGCTACCTGAACATCCCGGCCATCATCTCGGCGGCGGAAATCACCGGCGCCGTGGCGATCCACCCGGGCTACGGCTTCCTGTCCGAGAACGCCGACTTCGCCGAGCAGGTTGAACGCTCCGGCTTCATCTTCATCGGCCCGAAAGCCGAAACCATCCGCCTGATGGGCGACAAGGTTTCCGCGATCAACGCCATGAAGAAAGCCGGCGTGCCTTGCGTACCTGGCTCCGACGGCCCGCTGACCGACGACATGGATAAAAACCGTGCCTTCGCCAAGCGCATCGGTTATCCGGTGATCATCAAGGCGTCCGGCGGCGGCGGCGGTCGCGGCATGCGCGTCGTGCGCAGCGACAAAGACCTTGAGCAGTCCATCAACATGACGAAAGCGGAAGCCAAAGCGGCTTTCAACAACGACATGGTGTACATGGAAAAATACCTGGAGAATCCGCGCCACATCGAGATTCAGGTATTGGCCGACGGCCAGGGTAACGCCATCTATCTGGCCGAGCGCGACTGCTCCATGCAGCGCCGCCACCAGAAAGTGGTCGAAGAAGCGCCGGCACCGGGCATCACCAGCGAAATGCGCCGTTACATCGGCGAACGCTGCTCGAAAGCCTGCGTGGAAATCGGCTACCGCGGTGCGGGTACCTTCGAGTTCCTGTATGAAAACGGCGAGTTCTATTTCATCGAAATGAACACCCGTATTCAGGTCGAGCACCCGGTTACCGAAATGATCACCGGCGTGGATCTGATCAAAGAGCAACTGCGCATCGCTGCCGGTCAGCCGCTGTCGATCAAACAGGAAGAAGTGAAGATCCACGGCCACGCGGTAGAATGCCGCATCAACGCCGAAGATCCGAACACCTTCCTGCCGAGCCCGGGCAAGATCACCCGCTTCCACGCGCCAGGCGGTTTCGGCGTGCGTTGGGAATCTCATATCTACGCCGGTTATACCGTACCGCCGTACTATGACTCCATGATCGGCAAACTGATCACCTTCGGCGAAAACCGTGACGTGGCGATTGCCCGCATGAAGAACGCCCTGGCTGAACTGATCATCGACGGCATCAAAACCAACGTTGAGCTGCAGCAGAAGATCATGAACGACGAAAACTTCCAGCACGGTGGCACCAACATCCACTATCTGGAGAAGAAGCTGGGTCTGCAGGAAACCTAAGGCAGCCACGCAGCATCGTCTGACGAAAGGCCGGTTAATCACCGGCCTTTTTCTTTGGCATTACCGCCAGTAACGGCTTGGCAAAACGCCGCCATGCCGTAAAATTCCCTACCTTTGATGAATCCATCACCGTAAACCTATGGGAGACACGGATGGACAAACGCTTTATTCAGGCGCACCGCGAAGCGCGCTGGGCACTGGGGCTGACGCTGCTCTACCTGCTGGCCTGGGGGCTGGCGGCCTATCTGCCCGACAGCGCCATCGGCGTCACCGGCCTGCCTCACTGGTTCGAAATGGCCTGCCTGCTGGTGCCGCTGCTGTTCATCGGCCTGTGCTGGCTGATGGTGCGCACGGTGTTCCGCGACATTTCGCTGGAGGACCGCGATGCAAACTGAAGTGATCCTGCCGCTGGTCGCCTACCTGCTGCTGGTGTTCGGTCTGTCGGTGTACGCCTACAGCCGCCGCCAGAGCGGGAATTTCCTCAGCGAATACTTCCTCGGCAACCGCTCGATGGGCGGCTTTGTGCTGGCGATGACCCTGACCGCCACCTACATCAGCGCCAGTTCGTTTATCGGCGGCCCCGGCGCCGCCTACAAATACGGCCTGGGCTGGGTGCTGCTGGCGATGATTCAGCTGCCGGCGGTGTGGCTGTCGCTCGGGGTGCTGGGCAAGAAATTCGCCATCCTGGCGCGACGCTACAACGCCATCACCCTCAATGACATGCTGTATGGCCGCTACCAAAGCCGCCTGCTGGTGTGGCTGGCCAGCCTCAGCCTGCTGGTGGCGTTCCTCGGCGCCATGACGGTGCAGTTTATCGGCGGTGCCCGCCTGCTGGAGACCGCCGCCGGCATTCCTTACGACACCGGCCTGCTGATCTTCGGCATCAGCATCGCGCTGTACACCGCCTTCGGCGGCTTCCGCGCCAGCGTGCTGAACGACGCCATGCAGGGGCTGGTGATGCTGCTCGGCACCGTGCTGCTGCTGGTGGCGGTGATCCACGCCGCCGGCGGACTGGACAGCGCGGTGCACAAGCTGCAGCAGATCGATCCGGCGCTGGTGTCGCCGCAGGGCGGCGATCAGATCCTCAGCCTGCCGTTTATGGCGTCGTTCTGGATCCTGGTGTGCTTCGGGGTGATCGGCCTGCCGCACACCGCCGTGCGCTGTATCTCCTACAAGGACAGCAAGGCGGTGCATCGCGGCATTCTGCTCGGCACCGTGGTGGTGGCGGTGCTGATGTTCGGCATGCACCTGGCCGGCGCGCTCGGCCGCGCAGTGTTGCCGGATCTCAAGATCCCCGATCAGGTGATCCCGACGCTGATGATCACCGTGCTGCCGCCGTACGCCGCCGGGATCTTTTTGGCGGCGCCGATGGCGGCGATCATGTCGACCATCAACGCCCAGCTGCTGCAATCCTCCGCCACCATCATCAAGGATCTCTACCTGGGCGTGCGGCCGCAGCAGATCCACAACGAGCGGTTGATCAAGCGCTTCTCCAGCCTGACCACGCTGATCCTTGGCCTGCTGGTGCTGCTGGCGGCCTGGCGACCGCCGGAGATGATCATCTGGCTCAACCTGCTGGCTTTCGGCGGGCTGGAGGCGGTGTTCCTGTGGCCGTTGGTGCTGGGCCTGTATTGGGAACGCGCCAATGCTCAGGGAGCGCTTAGCTCAATGGTGTCGGGTGCGGTATGCTATACGCTATTGGCCAGCTTCAACCTGCAGCCGGCGGGGCTGCACCCTATCGTGCCTTCGCTGTTGCTCAGCCTGTTGGCGTTTTATCTCGGTAACGTCGTCGGCGAAAAGCGCCGGGCGGCGTCATCATTATCTTCTTGAAGAGAATTGCTATGCCTTGGATCCAACTCAAACTGAACACCACCGGCAGCCAGGCGGAAGACCTGAGCGACGCGCTGGTGGAAAGCGGCGCCGTGTCGGTGACCTTCCAGGACACCCACGACAACCCGGTGTTCGAACCCTTGCCGGGTGAAACCCTGCTGTGGGGCGATACCGACGTGATCGGCCTGTACGACGCGGAAACCGATATGGCCGAGGTGGTGGCGATGCTGGAACAGCACCCGCTGCTGGGCGCCGGTTTCCGCCACAAGATAGAACAGCTGGAAGACAAGGACTGGGAGCGCGAGTGGATGGACAACTTCCACCCGATGCGCTTCGGCGAGCGCTTGTGGATCTGCCCGAGCTGGCGTGACGTGCCGGATCCCGACGCGGTCAACGTGATGCTCGATCCGGGCCTGGCGTTCGGCACCGGCACCCACCCGACCACGGCGCTGTGCCTGCAGTGGCTGGACGGCCTCGATCTGGCCGGCAAAACCGTTATCGACTTCGGTTGCGGTTCCGGCATCCTGGCAATCGCCGCCCTGAAGCTGGGTGCAGCGCGCGCTATCGGCATCGACATCGATCCCCAGGCCATTCAGGCCAGCCGCGACAACGCGCAGCGTAACGGCGTTTCAGAGCGTCTGGAGCTGTATCTGCCGAAAGACCAGCCGGCGGACCTGCTGGCTGACGTGGTGGTCGCCAACATCCTCGCCGGCCCGCTGCGCGAGCTGGCGCCGCTGATCGGCTGCCTGCCGAAGGCCGGTGGTCATCTGGGGCTGTCCGGCGTGCTGGCCAGCCAGGCCAGCAGCGTTGCGCAAGCCTACGAAGAGAAGTTCACGCTCGACCCGGTCGCCGAGCGTGAAGAGTGGTGTCGCATCACCGGCCGCCGCAAGTAAGCGTCACGGTCTATTGCCCCCTCATCCACCGGCCCTGCGCCGGTGGATTTTTTTTGCCTGACGATCGGCCTGCGGGCGAGACAAAATTTTATGCAATTTTTCGCCGCTCAACGACGGATCGCCCTGACAATGCGCCTTCCAGACAGGCTATCTCGGCAAAAAACGCGGGTGAATGCAGATAATATTCTGCGCAAAGGCGAATATTTTGCCGCACACAAAATAAGCACTTTTCGTCAACTTATTGTAAAATATATATAATATTTTTATGAATCACCGCGTAGCGTATTTTTCGTCCTAATATCGGGCCAATTGGTTAAAGTTTGGCCTTTCATCTCGACGCAAAAATGCGTAATATACGCGCCCTTGCGGACACAGTATGGTCACTCTTTGTCTATGCGCATTGGACACCACCAGCTTACTAATTGCCTGATTGCGGCCCCGATGGCCGGTATTACAGATCGCCCGTTCAGAACCCTCTGTCATGCAATGGGTGCTGGGATGGCTGTATCCGAAATGCTCTCCTCCAACCCGGAGGTGTGGCGGACGGATAAGTCGCGTCTGCGTATGGTGCATAGCGATGAACCAGGGATCCGCTCCGTGCAGATTGCCGGATGCGATCCTGATGATATGGCCGCCGCCGCGCGTATCAACGTGGCCAGCGGCGCGCAGATCATCGACATCAATATGGGATGCCCTGCCAAAAAAGTGAACCGGAAGCTTGCCGGGTCCGCCTTGTTGCAGTACCCGGATCTGGTAAAACGGATCCTCCACGCGGTGGTTGACGCGGTGGATGTGCCGGTAACGCTGAAGATTCGCACCGGCTGGGCGCCAGAGCATCGTAACTGTGTAGAGATTGCCCAACTGGCCGAAGACTGTGGTATTCAGGCCCTGACGATTCACGGCCGAACCCGCGCCTGTCTGTTTAACGGCGACGCGGAATACGACAGCATTCGGGCAGTTAAGCAGAGTGTTTCCATTCCGATTATCGCGAATGGGGATATTACTGACCCGCATAAAGCCAGAGCAGTGCTCGACTACACCGGGGCCGACGCCCTGATGATAGGCCGCGCTGCTCAGGGGAGACCCTGGATCTTCCGGGAAATCCAGCATTATCTGGACACTGGGGAGCTGCTGCCGCCGCTGCCGCTTGGCGAGGTGAAGCGCTTGTTGATTGGGCACATTCGGGAATTGCACGGCTTCTATGGCCAAGGCAAGGGATTCCGGATTGCTCGTAAGCACGTGTCCTGGTATCTCCAGGAACACGCTCCGAATGACCAGTTTCGGCGCACATTCAACGCCATAGAGGATGCCAGCGAACAGCTGGAGGCGTTGGAGGCATATTTCGAAAATCTTAGCGTAAAAAAAGAGCTGACAGAACTATGTTCGAACAACGCGTAAATTCTGACGTACTGACCGTTTCTACCGTTAACTCACAAGATCAGGTGACTCAAAAGCCTCTGCGTGACTCGGTTAAACAAGCACTGAAGAACTATTTTGCTCAACTGAACGGTCAAGACGTAAATGACCTGTATGAGCTGGTACTGGCTGAAGTTGAACAGCCACTGTTGGACATGGTGATGCAATACACCCGTGGCAACCAGACCCGCGCAGCCCTGATGATGGGCATCAACCGCGGCACGCTGCGTAAGAAGCTGAAAAAATACGGCATGAACTGATACTAGTCAGTTAACGTGTTGAAAAGGCGCTTTATCTCATTTGATAAGCGCCTTTTTCTTTTTCTGGCCTGTGCCTACATTGGCGGGGCTTTACGCGGAATGCGCTTATCAATATATCCGGCAATGAAATAGCAAATACCCGCCACGCCCGCGATCATCACGTAGCGCTTCCACCCGTCCAACTCCACACCCAGGCTATCCAGCCCGCTCAACACCACAAACACCAGCAGACCCAAAATAACCGATGCTCTGCCTGTCCAGGTTGGCGGAGGTGTAAATAAACGCCTTACCCAATAGGGCCTCATAGGGCTTCCTTCTTACTTACGACGGAGTCACCAATCGATGAAGGATACTCTCACGTTTTAATCAGGGCGACAAAGCACGACATCAGCGTGGCGGATTATAACCATAAAAAAAGGCCGGAAACCCGGCCCTCTTGTTGTGACGACAGCAAATTACTCGGTCGCTTTGTTCTTGAGGCTTTCCGCCCCTTGCTTGGTCTTATCCCAAGCCTTCTCCGTACCCTGTTTGGTGGAGTGCCAGGCCTTTTGCGAGCCTTCGCTCACTTTGCTGCCGACGCTGTCGCTCTTGCCTTCGGCGGCGTGCTTGGCTTTCAGCTTCAGCTCTTCACCCTTGTCCTGAGACTGGTGCAGCTTTTCTTTGGCGGTATCCGCCCCTTTGTGCGCTTCGGCAACGACCTCGTTGCTGGCATGAGTGGCGGTGTCGGTCGCGGTCTCAGCGGCGAACACCGGGGAAGCGAGCAGCAGTGCAGACAAGGCAATGATTGATTTCTTCATAAGTCCCTCTTTTCTCAGATACGTGCCATTCGTCATGAAACAAGATGGCATGAAACGCCCCTTGAACGATTTAAGAATAGGACTAAAACCAAAAAAATCGATATAAAATTTTATTAAAAATAAATTTCTCATTTTTTTATGCCGTTCGAGCGAATCCCGGTCAAAAAGCACGAAAACGTTAAATTTTTCCTGTCACAAAACTATAATTTGTATGAATTTTTAACAAGCATTAACAGGGATGGATTCTATGGTTGCCGCGATCATTATCGGCATTTTCATCGTCAGCTTCTTCTACGCGCACTCCCGCGGCAAAGAGAAACAAAAGGTTACCCGCCAACTGTTCGATCACTCCACCTTTATGGGGCCGATCAACATGTTTATGACCGGTTTCTCCCGTTTGCCCGCCAAACAGCCCTATTTCGACGAAAAAGGCTTCCCGGAGCTGCAGACGCTGACCGACAACTGGCAGGTGATCCGCGAAGAAGCGGTGCGCCTGCAGGATCACATCAAAAAGGCGCAGTCGCACAACGATGCCGGCTTCAACACCTTCTTCAAACGCGGCTGGAAACGTTTCTATCTGAAATGGTACAGCGACAGTCACCCTTCGGCGCAGACGCTGTGCCCGCAAACCGTCGAGCTGCTCAACCGCATCCCGTCGGTCAAGGCGGCGATGTTCGCCGAGCTGCCGCCCGGCAGCCATTTGGGTAAACACCGCGACCCTTACGCCGGCTCGGTGCGCTATCACCTGGGGCTGATGACGCCCAACGACGATCGCTGCTTCATCGAAGTGGATGGCGAACAGCACAGCTGGCGTGACGGCGAGGCGGTGATCTTCGACGAAACCTACGTGCACTGGGCGCAGAACGCCACCGACCAGACGCGCATCATTCTGTTTTGCGACGTCGAGCGGCCGATGAAATGGCGCTGGGCGCAGGCGGTCAACCACTGGGTCGGTTCAACGCTGATGTCGGCGGCCAGCTCGCCGAACGACGATCAGGACCGCACCGGCGGCATCAACCGCATTTTCAAATACGTCAACGCGGTGCGCGATGCCGGTCAGCGCCTGAAAGCGCGCAACCGCCGCGGTTACTACCTGCTGAAATGGCTGGTGATCGCTGCAATCTTCGCCGCGATTATCATTCCCAGCCTATAAAACGCACCAATCTTCAACTTAGGGGCAACGCGAATGAGAATATTCGCATGCCCCTCTTCCGCCACACCCCGTACCCTGTGCTAGCATAAGCATTCCTAGAGCCGCCTCCGCTGGCCAACAGCTATCCCTCCGAAGCCTGATAGCAGCGCAAACCGCCCTTCGAATGTAAATGTTTAGTCAATTATGGAATCCCGACTAAACCCTGGTCGTGCCCGGGTGTCTGAGTGGTCGTATCGCTATCGAGTGGAACCTTTATGCGTTACAGCTTGCTGCCCCTTTTTAACGTATAAAACGAGTTTCTATGAAATCAGCCAAAGCATTTCAACTGGCCTTGCTGCACCCGCGCTACTGGCTCACCTGGTTCGGCCTCGCCCTGCTGTTCCTGCTGGTCCAGCTCCCCTATCCGTTGCTTTACCGGCTGGGGGTGTGGATGGGGCGTACCTCGATGCGTTTTCTCAAGCGTCGCGTCGCCATCACCCGCCGCAACCTCGAGCTGTGCTTCCCCGAGATGGACGAAGCGCAGCGCGAGCGCAAAGTGGTGGGCAACTTCGAATCGCTCGGCATGGGCCTGTTGGAAACCGGCATGGCCTGGTTCTGGCCGGATAAACGCGTCAAGCGCTGGTTCAACGTCTCCGGCATCAACCACCTCAACCTGGCGCAGCGTGACGATCGCGGCGTGCTGGTGATCGGCGTGCACTTTATGTCGCTGGAGCTGGGCGGCCGGGCTATGGGCCTGTGTCAGCCGATGATGGCGATGTACCGCCCACACAACAACAAAGCGATGGAGTGGGCCCAGACCAAGGGCCGTATGCGCTCCAACAAGGCGATGATCGATCGCAAGGATCTGCGCGGCATGGTGCACGCACTCAAGCGCGGCGAGGCGGTGTGGTTCGCGCCGGATCAGGACTACGGCCCGCGCGGCAGCGTATTCGCCCCGCTGTTCGCCGTCGATCAGGCCGCGACCACCAGCGGCACCTTTATGCTGGCGCGCATGGCCAACCCGGCGCTGGTGCCGGTGGTGCTGATCCGCCGCGAAGGGGGCCGCGGTTACGACCTGCTGATTCAACCGGCCCTGGAAGACTATCCGCTCAGCGACGAACAGGCGGCGGCGGCCTATATGAACAAAGTGATCGAGAAAGAGATCCTGCGGGCACCGGAGCAATATCTGTGGCTGCACCGCCGCTTCAAAACCCGGCCGGTCGGCGCGCCGTCGCTGTACTGACCCCTTTTTCCAGCCCGGCCGACGCCGGGCTTTTTTGTGCGCAGCGTTTAAAAAATCTGCGGTTCACGATCCCGCTTTCCTGTAATCTCCTTTTTTACCCGCACAGGAAAGGAAATGATGAAAGCTCAAGTCCGCATTGCTCTGGTCGGTGATTACACCCCGCAAGCCGTGGCCCATCAGGCCATCCCCGTAGCGCTCCAGCTCACCGCCGCCCACCTCGATATCGACGTGCAGCCCCAGTGGCTACCGACCGACACCCTGACCTCCCCCGACGTCCTACAAGATTTCGACGCCATCTGGGTGGTGCCGGGCAGCCCGTATCGTCACGACGACGGTGCCTTTATGGCGATCCGTCATGCGCGGGAAAACGACGTGCCGTTCCTCGGCTCCTGCGGCGGTTTTCAATACGCGATCGTCGAGTACGCCCGCAACGTGATGGGCTGGCACGACGCCGGTCATGCGGAAACCGACAGCGGTGGCCGGCTGGTGATCGCTCCGCTTAGCTGCTCGCTGGTGGAAAAAACCGGCGACATCGTTTTCCAGCCTGACACCCGCGTCGCACGGGCCTACGGCAGCCTGAACACCCATGAAGGCTACCACTGCAACTTCGGCGTCAATCCGGAATTCGTCGTCGATCTGCAACGCTTCCCGCTGGTCATCAGCGGCCACGACAGCGAAGGCGACGTGCGCGCCATCGAACTGCCGGCTCACCGTTTTTACGTCGCTACGCTGTTCCAGTCGGAACGCGCCGCGCTGCGCGGCGAGCTATCACCGCTGGTGGTGGAGCTCGTCAAAACCGCCGCCAACGGGTAAAAAAAAAGCCCTCTTGCGAGGGCTTTCTCATCGGATACATCCCGCCGGCTTACGCCTGTCCGAGCTCGCGCAACGCCAGATTGAAGTGTTGCCCCAGCTCACGCCGATGAACCGGATGCTCCATCATCGACACATGGTCGCCGTTGACCTGGCTGACGCGGACGGTCGCCGGCGGCAGCAGCTTATCCCATCCCAACGCGGAAGCGTCTTCGCGGCAATATCCCGCCTGCTTGATCTTCTGCCAATACGCCTGGAACTGTGCGTTCTGCGAATTGACGGAAACCTGCTCCTGCTTCGCCTTGAACAGATGGATTTTCAGCGATGCGGGCTGCACCAGGGTCGCTTCCACCAGTTTGGCGTAGTGGTGCCGCTGCTGCCAGAGCGCCGCCTCGTCGGCCACTTCCTCACGCTGAGTCTTGATCCCGGCGCGTTGCACGGCCGCAATCGCCTCCGGCAACGGCAGCTCAGCCAACTGCTGACAGAACTGCGGATCCGGCCTTTCCTGCGTTGACTCCACCCAGTTCAGCAACAGCTGGACCGGGCTGTGCATCGCCGCCACCGGCCGCAACGTGTCGATCAACCCCAGGAAAGCGACCGCTTCCCCGGCCGATTGCAGCTGCTCGGCGATGGCATAGGCCAACACCCCGCCGGAAGAGTACCCCGCCAGATGGTATGGCCCCTGCGGCTGCACTTCGCGAATCAACGCCACGGCGCTGGCGGCCATATCGGACATGGTGGCCGGCTTCTCCTCCACCGCCGGCCACGGCACGGCGTAGACCGGGAAGGTCTCGTCGATCTCCTTGGCCAATTCAAACACGTAGGAGTGGTCGCCAAAGCCGGTCGGGACGAAGAACAGCGGCGGCCGGCTGCCGCTGCTGCGAGCCGGCACCGCTTTACGCAACGGAGCCTCGGCGGTGCGACGATCTATCCGCTCGGCCAGCTCGGCCAATATCGGATGGTTGAAGATCGCCTGTACCGGCAAGGTGATGCCTTGCTGACGCAGCTGGCTGGAAAGACGCACCGCCAGCAGCGAATGGCCACCGAGCTCGAAGAAATTGTCGTGACGCCCTATCTGGCCAATCTCGAGCAGCTCACACCATACCCGCGCCAGCGTCGTTTCGGTCTCCCCCTGAGGCGCCGCATACTCCCGAGTGCCGACTGCCGCGCGCTCCGGCTCCGGCAAGGCGCGCCGATCCAGCTTGCCGTTGGCGGTCAACGGCAGCGCATCCAGCCAGACATAAGCCGACGGCACCATGTACTCCGGCAAACGTTCGCTCAGATAGGCCCGTAGCTGTCCCTGCAACACGCTGCGGTCAGCGTCGGCCGTCGGTACGATCCAGGCGACCAGGCGCGGATGATGTTCCGTCGAACAAACCTGCACCACCGCTTCCCGCACCCACGGGCTCGCCGCCAGCTGCACCTCAATCTCGCCCGGTTCGATGCGGAACCCGCGCAGCTTGATCTGCTGATCGCATCGCCCCTGGTATTCAAGACTGCCGTCCGGCAAATAACGCGCCAGATCGCCGGTGCGATACATGCGGCCGCCACCGACCGGATTGAACGGATCGCTCAGGAAGCGCTGTGCCGTCAGTTCCGGTCGGTTCAGGTAGCCCAACGCCACCCCCACGCCGCCGATGTGCAATTCCCCCACCGCCCCCATCGGCACCGGGCGCCCGCGGGCGTCCAGCAAGTAAGCGCGGGTATTGCCGATCGGTTTCCCAATCGGCAAGCGCGCCTCCCCTTCAGCCCGCTCGATACGTGCCGTTGTCGCAAAGGTGGTGGTCTCCGTCGGCCCATAGGCATGGATCAGGTGCACCGGCCCCCGCTCTTGCAACAGCCGCGCATAAGCGCCCGGATCCTCTTTCTCCCCTCCGCTAATCAGATATTTCAACTGCGCCAGTGCGCCGCTGATGCTGTGCACATACTGATTGAACAGCGCGGTAGTCAAGAACAGCGTGGTGATGCGATGGCGTTGCAGTTCGGCCGCCAGACGCTCGGCCTCCATCATCACTTCCGGCGCGATCACCACCAGCGCACCGCCATTCAACAGAGCGGCCCAAACCTCCATCGTGCTGGCATCAAACGCCGGGTTGGCGGCAAAGGCGATGCGGTCGTCGGCGTCAAAGGCGGCGTAGCGGTTGTTGCGCACCAGACGCGTGATCCCCTGGTGCGGCGTCATGACGCCTTTCGGCGTACCGGTCGAGCCGGAGGTATACATGATGTAGGCCGTCGCGCCGCTCGACACGCGCAACGCCGGGTTACCGACATGACCTTCAGCTTCGCGATCCTCGACCGTCAGCTGCGGAATGCCTTCGTCGCCGACGGCGTCCGTCAGCATCAGGCAGGCGCCGCTGTCATCGGCGATCCACGCCTGACGCGCGGCCGGCAGTTGCGGATCGATAGGGACATACGCCGCCCCGGCCTTGATTACCGCCAATTGGGCGCAGACCAGTTCGATGCTGCGCGCCAGCCGCACCGCGACCCGGTCGCCCGGTTGTACGCCGCGCTCAATCAGCCGATGCGCCAACCGGTTGGCGCGCGCATTCAACTGTGCGTAGCTGAGCCGTTGCGCATCCTGAATCAAAGCGATGGCCTGCGGCGTCTGCCGCGCCTGCTGTTCAAACAGTTCGTGCACGCAGGTATCCGCCGGGTAAGCTTCCGCCGTATGATTCCAGCGGCACAGCTGCAGCGCATACTCTTCATCCGGCATTACCTCCAGTTCGCAGACCGGTGTCTGAGGCGCCTGCTCCAATGCCTGCGCCAATGCGCTCAACGCCTGCGCCATATAGCCGCACACGCGCTGCGCTTCAATCGGCTGCCTGACCTGCGCCGTCAGGCCCAGCGAATCACCTCCATCCTCGACCGACAGCACGAACGGATAGTTGGTGCGTTCCTGGCTATCGAGCAGCGTCACGCCGGTCGGCAATGCGGTGTCCTCGCCGCTGTTATGCCGGTAGTTCAGCAGGGCACTGAACAGCGGCGTGCCCGCGGCGACGCCGCTGCAGCGCTGCGCCAACGCCAGCGGCGCATGCTCATGGGCCAGCAGCCCGCTCAGCCGGATGTGCGCCTGCAACACCGCCGATTCCGCGCCGACCTCGTTGACATCCAGCCGTAGCGGCAGAGTATTGATAAACAATCCGAGCGCCCGTTCCGCCCCGTCTCCGGCCTGCATGCGGCCCAACAATACGGTGCCGAACACCACCTCATCGCGGCCGGTAGCGCGCGCCAACACCTGCGCCCAGGCCAGGTGGCACAGGCTGGCCAGGCTGACGCCCAGCCGCCGCGCCTGCCGCCGCAGCTGTTGGTTGAGCGCATGCGGTAAGGCCAGGTGCGCCGTCGAGATATCCCGCCCTTCGCCATGCACGTCGCTCAGGCCGAACGGCAACGACGGTTCATCGATATCCGCCAGCATCGTGCGGAAGAACTGTTCGTGTTCGGCCTTGCTGACGCCGAGCCTTGCCTGCGCCACCGCGTTGCGGAACGGCGGCGCCTTGGCCAGTTCGTCCCCGCGCCCGGCCAGGATCAGGTTGATCTCCTCCTGCATCACCGCCAGGGTCGAGTGGTCGCCGATCAGGTGATGCCACTGCTGGAGCACGCACCAACTGCCTTCTTCCCCCTGTGCGGCGACAAAGCTCAGCAACGGTGCGCGCGTCAGGTCAGGCCGCACGCGGCGCGGATCAAACAACGCCGTCAGCCGCGAACCGATCTCGCCCTCCGCCGGATTGAGCCGCAGTTCTCGCAGCGACAACTCGGCCTTGCGCCACACCACCTGCACCGGCGAGGACACGCCCTGCGTGATGAACGCGGTGCGCAGAATGTCATGGCGATCGATCACCTGCTGCATCGCCGCCAGCCAGGCGTCCAGGCGCGCACGGCTGTCGAAACGCAGCACCGCGGACAGCTGGTACGGGTCGCCCCGTTCTGCCAGCAGATGGTGGAACAAAATCCCCTCCTGCAGCGGCGACAAGGCGTAGATGTCCTGTACGTTGGCCACGCCGCCCGGCACCTGCGCCACCACCGCGTCGATCTCCGGCTGGCTCAGCGTCGCCAGCGGCAACATCTCCGGCGTAATGGCTACGCAGCCCGGTAGGATACCGTTGACCGGCACGCTCACTTCTTGCTGCGTGACCAACGTCTGCGCCAGCGTTGACAGCGTCGGCGCGGTGAACAGCGTTTGCACCCCGGCGCTCAGCCCGACACGGCGCAGCTGCGCCATCAACTTCACCGCCAGCAGCGAGTGGCCGCCCAATTCGAAGAAGTTATCGTGGCGCCCGACCCGCTCAAGGCCCAGCAGCTCGCGCCAGATCCCCGCCAGCAGCGTTTCCAGTTCGCCTTCAGGTTCGGCGTAAACCTCACGCACGTAGGCGTCCTCCTGCGGCTCAGGCAGCGCACGCCGATCCAGTTTGCCGTTCGGCGTCAGCGGTAGCGTATCCAGCGCCACCCAGGCCGCCGGCAGCATAAACTCCGGCAACATCCCCGCCAGATACTGTCGCAGCGTCACCGCCAACGTCTGGCGATCCGCATCAGCCTCCGGCACCACCCAGGCCACCAGCCGCTTAGTGTCCGCTTCGCCGAGGACATCCACCACCGCTTCGCGCACCGCCGGGTGACCGGCCACTCGCGCCTCGATCTCACCGCATTCGATGCGGAAGCCGCGAATTTTCACCTGCCGATCGTTGCGTCCCAGGTAGTCGATATTGCCGTCCGGCAGATAGCGCGCCAGATCGCCGGTGCGGTACATCCGCTCGCCTGGGTTAAACGGATCCGCCAGGAATCGCTCTGCCGTTAACTCTGCGCGGTTGAGATAACCCAGCGCCACCCCGGGGCCGGCGATGTAGATCTCGCCGGTCGCGCCGAGCGGCACCGGTTGCCCGTGCGCATCCAGCAGATAAATCCGCGTATTGCCGATCGGCCGCCCGATAGGCAAACGCTGCCAGGGATCCACCCGCTCGATCGTGGCCGTCGTGGCAAACACCGTACACTCGGTCGGCCCATAACCGTTGATCAGCCGTACCGGCCCAGCCTCTTTCAGCATGCGGGCAAAGGCGTGCGGATCCGCCGCTTCACCGCCGCTCAGCAGATATTTCAACTGCGCCAGCGTCGCGGCGATGCTATGGACATATTGGTTAAACAACGAGGTGGTCAGGAACAAGACGTTAATCCCTTGCCGCACCAGCGCCGCCGCCAACGCCTCGGCTTCCGTCAACACTTCCGGCGCAATGATCGCCAGACTGGCGCCATTCAACAGGGCTCCCCACATTTCCAGCGTGCTGGCGTCAAACGCCGGATTGGCGGCGAAAGCGAAGCGATCGCCGCGTTCAAACGACGCAAAACGGTTGTTGATCGCCAGCCGGAGGATGCCTTGATGCGTCACCATGACGCCTTTAGGCGTACCGGTCGAGCCCGAGGTATACATGATGTAGGCCGGTGCGTCGCCGGCGCGAGGCACCGCCGGATCGTGGGTCGGATTCTGCCGCAGCCGATCGATACGCAGGCATGCGATCTCGCCGGCTATCTCGCGGTCGAGATCGCGATCGCACAGGATCAACGACGCCCCGCTGTCGCCGATGATCCACGCCTGCCGCGCAACGGGCAGGTGCGGATCGAGCGGCACATAAGCGGCCCCCGCCTTGAGGATCGCCAACTGGGCGATGACCAGAGAAACGCTGCGTTCGAGCGACGTGGCCACGCGATCGCCCGGGCGCACGCCCTGTGCGATGAGTTGGTGCGCCAGTTGGTTGGCGTGGGCGTTCAATTGGGCATAGCTCAGGCTGTCCCGATCGTTCACCACCGCAACGGCGTCCGGCGTGCGCTGCGCCCACTGTTCAAACAGGACGTGGGCACTGCTCTGCGCCGGATAAACTTCCGCGGTTCGGTTCCAGCCGTACAACAACAGTTCGCGCTCGGCAGCCGGCAGCAGCTCGAGATGCGACGCAGGCTGCGTAGCATTTGTCGCCATCGCCCGCAACACCTGCACCAGGTAAACGCCGTAACGCTCGGCGGTAGCGCGGTCGAACAGCGCGGTGGCGAAGTTCAGCGTACCGCTGATTTGCTCGTCGCGCTCCGCCAGATCGAGCGTCAAATCATACTTGGCGATCTGATAGCCCAACTCGGCACTCTCGGCCTGCAGCCCAGGCAGCGAGATATCGCGCACCGAGCCGTCCTGCCAGGCCAGCATCACCTGGAACAGCGGGGTATAGCCCAGGTGGCGCGGCGGATTGACCAGCTCCACCACCTGCTCGAACGGCAGATCGCGATTTTCCCGTGCCGCCAGCACCGTGTGGCGGATCCGCGCGATCAGCGTCGGCAGATCCGGATCGTCGCGAAGATCGATGCGCAGCGCCAGCGTGCTGACGAAGAAGCCGACCAGCGATTCGGTTTCCAGCCGGCCACGGTTGGCCTCCGGCGTGCCGATCACCAGCTCCTGCTGCCCGGCCATGCGCGCCAGCACCAGGCTCCAGGCCGCCAGCACCGTCATGAACAGCGTGCCGCCATGCTGTCGGCTGAACTGCCGCAGCGCCTGCGTCAGCTCGGCGTCGATCGCGATCGGCACCTCCCCGCCGCTGAAAGACTGCACCGTCGGACGCGGCCGGTCGGTCGGCAGCGTCAGCAGCGCCGGCGCATCGCTCAGCGTTTCGCGCCAGTATTGCGCCTGCGCCGCCAGCCGCTCCGGCGTCAGATAGCGACGCTGCCAGGCGGCGTAATCCGGGTATTGCAGCGTCAGCGGCGGCAGCGGATCGGCATCGCCGCGACGGAAAGCCCCGTACAACGCCCCCAGTTCACGCAGCAGAATGCCGGTCGACCAACCGTCGGAGATGATGTGATGACAGGTGAGCAGGAACAGATGTTCCTCATCCGCCAGGCGGATCAGCGCGGCGCGCACCAGCGGCCCCTGCGTCAAATCGAAAGGCGCCTCCGTCAGGCGCTGCGCCAGTTGCCGCGCCTGGCTCTGAGCATCCTGCCGCCCACGCAGATCGTGAACCGTCAACGGCAGCGCGTCTGCCGGCAGAATGTGCGCCTGCGGCTGCCCCTCGACGGTGACAAACCGGCTGCGCAACGCTTCGTGGCGGGCATAGAGCGCATCCAGGCTCTGCCGCCAGGCGGGCAGATCCAGCTCGCCGCGCAGGCTCAGCGCCAGGGGAATATGGTAAGTTTCACTCAGGCCTTCCAACTGCGTCAGGAACCACAAACGCTGCTGGGCAAACGACAGCGGCAACTCGGCGCCGCGTGGCATAGCCTCGATCGGCGGCAGCGCCTCATCGGTTCTCCGCAGTTGCTGCGCCAACGCCAGCAGCGTCGGGTTGGCGAACAGGGTCTGCAACGGCAGCTGCCATTCCACCTGCTGCAGACGGTTGGTCAGACGTACCGCCAACAGCGAGTGCCCTCCCAGTTCGAAGAAGTTATCGTGGCGACCTACCTGCTCCACGTTCAGCAGCTCGCGCCAGATCGCCGCCAGCAGCGTTTCGTGTTCACCCTGCGGCGCTTCGTACGCTGCCTGGCTCTGCGCCCCCTGCGGTTCCGGCAACGCCCGCCGCTCCAGCTTGCCGTTCGGCGACAGCGGCAACGCCGCCACCACCACCCAGGCCGACGGCACCATATAGTCCGGTAGCGCCGCGCTCACATGCTGCCGCAGCGCGCCTGCCAGCATCTCTTCCGCCACGCCGGCGGCCGGCACCACCCACGCCACCAGCCGTTTGTCGTCGCCCACCGCCCGCGCATCCACCACCGCTTCGCGCACCGCCGGGTGCGTCGCCAGCACCGCCTCTATCTCCCCGCATTCGATGCGGAAGCCGCGGATTTTCACCTGCTGGTCATTGCGCCCCAGGTACTCGATGTCGCCGTTCGCCAGATAACGCGCCACGTCGCCGGTGCGGTACATCCGCCCGCCCGGCGCGAACGGATCGGCAAGGAAACGCTCCGCCGTCAGTTCAGGCCGGTTCAGGTAGCCCCGCGCCACCTGCACCCCGCCGATATACAGCTCGCCCACCGCCCCCAGCGGCACCGGTTGCCCGTGCTCGTCCAGCAGGTAGATACGCGTGTTGGCGATCGGCCGCCCGATCGGCACCGACACCCGGTCCGCCTCCCGCGAACAGTGCCAGGCGGTAACGTCCACCGCCGCCTCCGTCGGCCCATACAGGTTATGCAACTCCGCCTGCGGCAGCCGGCGGTAAAACTCCGCCACCAGCGCCGCCGGCAGCGCTTCCCCGCTGCATATCACCCGCACCACCTGGCCGCAGCGCGTCGCCGCCTGCCCGTCCGCCAGGAAGCTTTGCAGCATCGACGGCACGAAGTGCAGCGTGGTGACGCCGTACTGTTCGATCGCGCGGCTCAGGTAGTCCGGATCCTTGTGCCCTTCCGGCTTCGCCATCACCAGACGCGCGCCGACCATCAGCGGCCAGAAGAACTCCCACACCGAGACGTCGAAGCCGAACGGCGTTTTTTGCAGCACCGTGTCCGCCGCCGTCAGGCCGTAGGCTTCCTGCATCCACACCAGCCGGTTGACCACCCCGCGGTGCTCATTCATCGCGCCCTTCGGTTTACCGGTCGAGCCCGAGGTGTAAATCACGTACGCCAGGTGCGACGCCTGCGCGCGCCGTTCCGGGTTCTCGGCGCTCAGCGTATCCGGCAGCGCCGCCTCCAGCGCCAGCTGCGGCGTCGCAGGCTCGCCCAGCGCCGCCCGGCCGGCGGCGTCCGCCAGCAGCAGCACCGGGTCGGCATCCTGCAGGATGTACTGCAGGCGTTCACCCGGATAGGCCGGATCGAGCGGCACATAGGCGCCGCCGGCCTTGAGGATACCGAACAGCGCCGTCACCATGTTCAGGCCGCGTTCGGCGCACACCGCCACCCGGCTGTCCGGGCCGACGCCGCGAGCTATCAGCGCGTGCGCCAGCCGGTTGGCGCGGGCGTTCAGCTGGGCGTAGCTCAGGCTTTCCGCTCCGCTCACCAGCGCGGTGGCGTCCGGCGTGCGGCGCACCTGCTGCTCGAACAGCGCCGCCAGCGTCTGATCCAGCGGGTAGTCACGCTCGGTGCGGTTCCAGCCATGCAGCAGCAGTTCGCGTTCCGCCTCCGGCACCACCGCCAGTGAACACACCGGCGTCTCCGGCGCCTGCTCCAGCGCTTGCGCCAGTGAGCTCAGCGCCTGCACCATATAGTCACACACCCGCTGGGCATCGACCGTCTCGGTCACCTGCGCCGTCACGCCCAGCGAATCGCCGCCGTCCTCCACCGATAACACGAACGGATAGTTGGTACGCTCTTCGGCGCTCAGCAGGCTGACACCTTCCGGCAACGCCACTGCTTCGCCGTTGTTGTGGCGATAGTTGAGCAAGGCGCTGAACAGCGGCGCCCCAGGGCTGACGCCGCTGCAGCGCTGCGCCAATGCCAGCGGCGCATGTTCATGCGCCAGCAGCCCGCTCAGCCGCACGTGTGCCTCTCTTGCCGCCGTCTCCACGCCTCGCCGATCGATATCCAGACGCAGCGGCAACGTGTTGATAAACAACCCCAATGCCCGTTCCGCGCCTTCGCCGCCCTGCAGACGCCCCAGCAATACGGTGCCGAACACGACCGCGTCTCGCCCGCTGACGCTCGCCAGCACCTGCGCCCAGGCCAGGTGGCACAGGCTGGCCAGGCTGACGCCCAGCCGCCGCGCCTGTCGCCGCAACCGCAGGTTCAGCGCCGAAGAGAGCGCCTGGTAGCGGCAGGCGATTTGCCGCCCTTCGCCGTGCACGTCGCTCAGGCCGAACGGCAGCACCGGCTCGCGGATATCTGCCAACATGTCGCGGAAGAAGCTTTCATGCTCCGCCTCGCTGAGAGCCAGGCGCGCCTGCGCCACCGCATTGCGGAACGGCTGGGCGACGCCCAGCTGTGCCCCACGGCCGGCGAGGATCTCGCCGATCTCTTGCTCCATGAAGGCCAGCGTGGAGTGATCGCCAATCAGATGATGCCACTGCTGCAAAGCGCACCAGCTGCCGTCCTCCTCCTGCGTGACGGTAAAGTTGAGCAGCGGCGCGCGGGTCAGATCCTGCCGCTGCTGCAACGGATCAAAGCTGGCCGCCAGCTGTTGCCAAATCGGGCCGTCAGCCGGATCGAAACGCCGCTCGCTCAGCGCCAGCTCAGCCTTGCGCCACACCACCTGCACCGGCGAGGACATGCCCTGCGTGATGAACGCAGTGCGCAGAATGTCATGGCGATCGATCACCTGCTGCATCGCCGCCAGCCAGGCGTCCAGGCGCGCACGGCTGTCGAAACGCAGCACCGCGGACAGCTGGTACGGGTCGCCCCGTTCCGCCAGCAGATGGTGGAACAAAATCCCCTCCTGCAGCGGCGACAAGGCGTAGATGTCCTGTACGTTGGCCACGCCGCCCGGCACCTGCGCCACCACCGCGTCGATTTCCGGCTGGCTCAGCGTCGCCAGCGGCAACATCTCCGGCGTAATGGAGGCCCCGCCCGGTAAAATCCGGTTTTCCGGTATGTCGATCTCACCTTGCGCGCTCATCGCCTGCGCTAGCGCCGACAGCGTCGGCGTTGAGAACAACGTCTGCACGTTCGCTCCCCAACCGGCGCGCCGCAGCTGAGCCATCAACTTCACCGCCAGCAGCGAGTGGCCCCCCAGCTCGAAGAAGTTATCGTGGCGACCTACCTGCTCCACGTTCAGCAGTTCGCGCCAGATCGCCGCCAGCAGCGTTTCGTGTTCACCCTGCGGCGCTTCGTACGCTGCCTGGCTCTGCGCCCCCTGCGGCTCCGGCAACGCCCGACGATCCAGCTTGCCGTTCGGCGACAGCGGCAACGCCGCCACCACCACCCAGGCCGACGGCACCATATAGTCCGGCAGCGCCGCGCTCACATGCTGCCGCAGCGCGCCTGCCAGCGTCTCTTCTGCCACGCCGGCGGCCGGCACCACCCACGCCACCAGCCGTTTGTCGTCGCCCACCGCCCGCGCATCCACCACCGCTTCGCGCACCGCCGGGTGCGCCGCCAGCACCGCCTCTATCTCCCCGCATTCGATGCGGAAGCCGCGGATTTTCACCTGCTGGTCATTGCGCCCCAGGTACTCGATGTCGCCGTTCGCCAGATAACGCGCCACGTCGCCGGTGCGGTACATCCGCCCGCCCGGCGCGAACGGATCGCTCAGGAAGCGCTCCGCCGTCAGTTCAGGCCGGTTCAGGTAGCCCCGCGCCACCTGCACCCCGCCGATATACAGCTCGCCCACCGCCCCCAGCGGCACCGGCTGCCCGTGCTCGTCCAGCAGGTAGATACGCGTGTTGGCGATCGGCCGCCCGATCGGCACCGACACCCGGTCCGCCTCCCGCGAACAGTGCCAGGCGGTGACGTCCACCGCCGCCTCCGTCGGCCCATACAGGTTATGCAACTCCGCCTGCGGCAGCCGGCGGTAAAACTCCGCCACCAGCGCCGCCGGCAGCGCTTCCCCGCTGCACATCACCCGCACCACCTGGCCGCAGCGCGTCGCCGCCTGCCCGTCCGCCAGGAAGCTTTGCAGCATCGACGGCACGAAGTGCAGCGTGGTGACGCCGTACTGTTCGATCGCGCGGCTCAGGTAGTCCGGATCCTTGTGCCCTTCCGGCTTCGCCATCACCAGACGCGCGCCGACCATCAGCGGCCAGAAGAACTCCCACACCGAGACGTCGAAGCCGAACGGCGTTTTTTGCAGCACCGTGTCCGCCGCCGTCAGGCCGTAGGCTTCCTGCATCCACACCAGCCGGTTGACCACCCCGCGGTGCTCATTCATCGCGCCCTTCGGTTTACCGGTCGAGCCCGAGGTGTAAATCACGTACGCCAGGTGCGACGCCTGCGCGCGCCGTTCCGGGTTCTCGGCGCTCAGCGTATCCGGCAGCGCCGCCTCCAGCGCCAGCTGCGGCGTCGCAGGCTCGCCCAGCGCCGCCCGGCCGGCGGCGTCCGCCAGCAGCAGCACCGGGTCGGCATCCTGCAGGATGTACTGCAGGCGTTCGCCCGGATAGGCCGGATCGAGCGGCACATAGGCGCCGCCGGCCTTGAGGATACCGAACAGCGCCGTCACCATGTGCAGGCCGCGTTCGGCGCACACCGCCACCCGGCTGTCCGGGCCGACGCCGCGCGCTATCAGCGCGTGCGCCAGCCGGTTGGCGCAGGCGTTCAGCTGGGCGTAGCTCAGGCTTTCCGCTCCGCTCACCAGCGCGGTGGCGTCCGGCGTGCGGCGCACCTGCTGCTCGAACAGCGCCGCCAGCGTCTGATCCAGCGGGTAGTCACGCTCGGTGCGGTTCCAGCCATGCAGCAGATGCTCCCGTTCGGCGAGCGGCAACAAATCGATATGGGATACTGACCGTGGGCTATTCAACGTCATCGCCCGCAGCGCCTGTACCAGGTAAACGCCGTAGCGTTCGGCGGTGGCGCGATCGAACAACGCCGTGGCGAAGTTCAGCGTACCGCTGATGCCTTCGCCGGTATCGGCCAGATCGAGCGTCAGATCAAACTTCGCCGCGCTGTATTCCAGCCCGGCCAACTCGGCCTGCAGCCCAGGCAGCGGAATATCGCGCACCGAGCCGTCCTGCCAGGCCAGCATCACCTGGAACAGCGGGGTATAGCCCAGGTGGCGCGGCGGATTGACCAGCTCCACCACCTGCTCGAACGGCAGATCGCGATTTTCCTGCGCCGTTAGCACCGTGTGGCGGATCCGCGCGATCAGCGTCGGCAGATCCGGATCGTCGCGAAGATCGATGCGCAGCGCCAGCGTACTGACGAAGAAGCCGACCAGCGATTCGGTTTCCAGCCGGCCACGGTTGGCCTCCGGCGTGCCGATCACCAGCTCCTGCTGCCCGGCCATGCGCGCCAGCACCAGGCTCCAGGCCGCCAGCACCGTCATGAACAGCGTGCCGCCATGCTGCCGGCTGAACTGCCGCAGCGCCTGCGTCAGCTCGGCGTCGATCGCGATCGGCACCTCTCCGCCGCTGAAAGACTGCACCGTCGGACGCGGCCGGTCGGTCGGCAGCGTCAGCAGCGCCGGCGCACCGCTCAGCGTTTCGCGCCAGTATTGCGCCTGCGCCGCCAGCCGCTCCGGCGTCAGATAGCGACGCTGCCAGGCGGCGTAATCCGGGTATTGCAGCGTCGGCAGCGGCAGCGGATCGGCATCGCCGCGACGGAAAGCGCCGTACAACGCCCCCAGTTCACGCAGCAGAATGCCGGTCGACCAACCGTCGGAGACGATGTGATGACAGGTGAGCAGGAACAGGTGCTCCTCATCCGCCAGGCGGATCAGCGCGGCGCGCACCAGCGGCCCCTGCGTCAAATCGAACGGTTGAGTGGCCGCCTGACGGCACAGCGTGTCGGCTTGCGCGGGGTGACGTCGCAGATCGTGGAACGCAAGCGGCAGCCCGTTTGCCGGCAAAATCTGCACCTGTGGCCGATCTTCCCGGGTGATGAACCGGCTACGCAGCGATTCGTGACGCGCATAGAGCGTATCCAGACTATGTTGCAGCGCCTGCCGATCCAACCGGCCGTGCAACCGCAGCGCCAGGGGGATATGGTAGGTTTCGCTCATCCCCTCCAACTGGGTCAGGAACCACAGGCGTTGCTGGGCGAACGACAGGGGCAATTCGCCGTCGCGCGCCACCGGCAGTATCGGCAGCGGTTCCTGAGCCGGCGCAACTTCCAGCGCCTGCGCCAGCACGTGCAGTACCGGGCTGGCGAACAGCGCCTGCAACGGTAACTGCCATCCGGCCTGTTGCACGCGGTTAGCCAGGCGCACCGCCATCAGCGAATGCCCGCCCAGTTCGAAGAAGTGGTCATAGCGACCGACGCGCTCTACGCCCAGCAGCTCGCGCCAGATAGCCGCCAGCAGGTTTTCCGCCTCGCCCTGCGGCGGCGCATAGGCTTCACGCACATAGGCGTCAACCTGCGGCACCGGCAGAGCCCGCTTGTCCAATTTGCCGTTGCCGGTCAGCGGCAACGCCTCCAACCAAACGTAAGCCACCGGCACCATATAATCCGGCAGCCGCGCCTGCAGATGCTGACGCAGCCCGGTCGCCAGCGTAGCGCGTTCGGCTTCCGGTGCCGGAACCACCCACGCCACCAGTCGCTTGCCCCCGTCGCCATCGTCAATCGCGTCCACGGCTACGCTGCGCACGCGCGGATCGGTACTCAGCTGTGCCTCCACCTCGCCGCATTCGATGCGGAAACCGCGGATTTTTACCTGCTGGTCATTGCGCCCCAGGTATTCGATATCGCCCCCCGGCAGATAGCGCGCCAGATCGCCGGTACGATACATGCGCGCACCCGGCGCCCGGTTGAAAGGATCATCGAGAAAACGTTCCGCCGTCAATTCGGGCCGGTTCAGGTAACCCCGCGCCACCCCTTCGCCGCCGACGTAAAGTTCGCCAATCGCCCCCATCGGCACCGGTTCGCCGTCGGCGCCCAGCAGATACAAGCGCAAATCCGGGATGCGGCTGCCGATCGGACTGGTGGTGATCGCCGTATCCTGCGCCGACAGCGGCCGATAAGTCACATGCACCGTGGTCTCGGTGATACCGTACATGTTGATCAACCGCGTCTGCCGGTTCTCTGGACGAGCAAACCACGGCGCAAGATCGGAAGGCTTCAGCATTTCGCCACCGAACACGATCTCGCGTAGCTGCTGGCGCGCTTCGCTGTGCGCCTGAGCCTGGATAAAGGCTTTGAAGGCGCTCGGCGTCTGGTTCAATACCGTGATGCCGCTGCGGCAGACGAAATGATAAAAATCCGGCGCCGAGCGGGCGATCGCCTGCGGTACGATGAACAGCTGGCCGCCATACAGCCAGGCGCCCCAGATCTCCCAGACGGAGAAGTCGAAGGCGAATGAGTGGAACAGGCACCACCTGTCGGCGGCGCTGAAGTTGAACCAGGCGTTCGTCGCGCTGAACAACCGCGCGACCTGCCGGTGCTCCACCATCACCCCTTTGGGTTTGCCGGTCGAGCCGGAGGTATAAATCACATACGCCAGGTGCGCCGGGCGCACCCCGACGTCCTGCAGATCATCGCTTTCCCCCGTCAGTGGCTGTTCCAGCGCCAGCACCGGCACCTCGCAGTCACCCAGCGCTTGTCGGCCGAGCTCATCCGCCAACAGCAGCACCGGCGCTGAGTCCGCCAGGATGTACTGTAGCCGCTCGCCGCTATAAGCGGGATCCAGCGGCACATAGGCGCCGCCGGCTTTGAGGATCCCCAGCAGCCCGACCAGCATCGGCAGCCCGCGCCCGGCGCACAGCGCCACCAGGCTGTCCGGCTGCACGCCAAGCTGTACCAGCCGATGGGCCCAACGGTTCGCCTGGGTATTCAATTCCGCGTAGGTCAGGCTGTCATCGCCATACGTCACCGCGATCGCCTCCGGCGTCCGTCTGACCTGTGCTTCGAACAACCGGTGCAGACAAGCCGCCGGCGAGTGTGAAGCGACGGTATGGTTGAGGCCCTGCAGCAACTGCGCGCGCTCTTCCTCGGAAACCAGACTGAGTTCGCCGACGGTGCGACGATGAGAACCCGCCCTCACCGCATCGTTGAGCAGCATCAGCAGATGTTGCGTCGCACGCAACATCTGTTCGTCAGCCACGGAGGCGGCGTCGTAAACCCAACGGAAAGCGCCGTCAGCCTTGCAGATTTGCAATACCGCGCGCGAGCCGGAAGCCATGATGGCGGCAACCCCCTCGTCTTCAGGCTGCAACCCCTGCGCCGAGCGCCGGCTGACGATCGATACCGCCGTCGGCCAAGTCTGAGGCGCTCGCAGGTCCGCATCGCGCATCAGCAACGCGGGATGATAATCGGCATGAGCGCGCAGCTGGCTATATTCCTGTTCCAGCGCGGCCAACGCCTGCTGGAAATTGCCGGTGTGATCAACAGAGACCTGCAGCGGCAGCACGCGCGCGCTCAGGTGGGCCCAACGACCCCAATTCCGATCGTCCGGGGTGATCCACCCCAGCTGAAAATCGGTTTCATTGCACATGCGCGCCAGATAAAGGGTTGCTGCCGCCAGTACCTGTTCGCCGGCAATTTTTTCCAGGCGCTGCCAGGCCGTCGCCTGCCAGCGTGCGGGAAGCTCCGCCTGGCGGCCAGGCCCCGGCGGGAACGGCGCCGGATAATAACGCGTCAGACGCGGTTGCCAAAAAGCGGCGCTATCGGCGCTGGCGCCATACGCCGCACCTAACAGCGAGGCTTCGGCAGCGTTAATCGTCGGCAAGACCGAGCCGACAGACAGGCCGCAGGCCTGCGCCAGCGCATCGCCTGGCTGAACCGATCCGTCGGCACGCAAGAACGGCCCGACGCGCACCACGCCGGGGTTCGCGGCAATCACCCAGCCGTCGGCCTCGACGTGCAGCAGGGTACCGGGCTCGGCCTGCCGCTCATCGTTCACCGCCTGCAGCGCCGTCACGCCCAACACGCGCTCCGCCAGCAGTATCTTCGCCGCGCATCCCGCGCCATGGCTCAGCGAGCTCACCAGGCGCTGCAGCGCCTCAGCCGGGCGATCCCAACGAATGATGCCGCCGGCAGGCGGTTGCCGACGGTTGGTGTAAAAGCTGCCGCCGGCCTCGGCATCCGCCAGCGCCGCCACTTGCCGATCCAACGCCTCGATCGTCCCCGCCGTTGATGCGTTCAGCGCCCGTAAAATAAACTGGAAACGGCGCTGCAAAACATCCAGATCGCCTAATGAATTTGCATAAGCGGCGTCAGAAAAAGTGACGTCCAGCTCATTCGCCTGCTGGTCTTCATACAGCATAATCTGTAGATCGCCGGACGGAATATTCCCGCCATAATACCAACGGGTGCGGCATCCCCAGAAAGGATCGCCGTGGTCGAAAGAAACAATGTTAATTGAAGGGCCAAACCAGGCGGAATCCGTCGCGCCATTGTCACGCCGAATGTCCTCCCCACGATATAATTGATGGCGAACCACTTTTGCTATTTCGGCCGCAACCTTTTGGATAAATTCGGCCAGGCTCAGCTGGGGTTCAACCTTGATAATCAAAGGGACAACGTTAGAGGTCATACCAATACTGTTTCGTTCTCTCGTCCCGGTCACCGGCATGCTGAAATTAAGATATTCACTGCCGGTCAGGCTGTAGAAACATAATGCTACGGCGGCGGCCAATATATGTGCGCGGTGTACGCCGATATTGTCGGCTTGTTGCTGCAGCTGATCCAATGCCTCTTTTTCCAGCAGCTGCGTGTTGCGGTTCATCGCGGCGTCCGGGGTCAATATGGCTCTACGCGACAAACTCTGCGGCGCAGCGGCAGTATATTCCCGCCAAAAAGCCTGATCGGAAGAAAAGCGTGAGGAGTCGCGGTATTTGATGTCGTTTTCATAAAGCAGAGAGAAATTGCAGTTGGCGAATTCAGGGATGACGCCGCCGGACGCCAGCGCGTTATAGTAGGCCGCGATGCGCCGCATCACTTCCTCGGCACTGCGGCCGTCGGTGATCATATGGTGGAAACGCCGATAGAGGACATAGCGCTGCGGGGCGAGCGTAATCACATAAAAACTAAAAGGTTCCTCTCCCGTGGCGCGGCGCGGCAGCGCCGCATCCGCCACCATCCAGCGTCTGGCCGCCTGCAGGGGATCGGGTTCCTTACTGAGATCGAGAGTGAACAGCGGCTCATGGGTGCGTGGCGCGCGGTATTGATAAAGCTCACCGTCTTTTTCCACAAAATGCGCTTGCAGAGCCGGCGTTTCTTCCACGATGGCATCGATGGCTTGCCGCAGCAGCTTAACGTCGAGAGGCCCGTCAACCTGCCCATAGCCCCAGATATTGAACGACAACTCTTTGGAAATGTTTTCCCCCAGCCAGAGTTCACGCTGGGCGATAGTCATTTCATGCAGTTCGACTTTCTCCGCCGCGGCCTGAGCACCGGTACGGAATTCCCCACTCTTCACATCAGTTTGTTTGTTCATAATATTCTCTAGCACGTTTTCATTACGTTAATGAAAGGGACCGTCCGGATTTAGGCAAAGCCTGGCCGTCCGACAGTTCAAGTCAGAATAAAAAACCGTAGAAAAGCTGGGTCTCCCCCAACTAAGAAAGAATGAAATGGTTAATCCAGAGGTTCCCCCCTGTGCCTCAATTTGTAGAGCTGTGAAGTATAGGAGAGGATATTTTTTTTGGCGAAATGTGCGAAAGGGAATAAATGACCATTTTATTTCCCCGATATTACTCAGGGATGACGAGCATATTCCTCTTGTATTAATCCGATATAATTAGAGAGAAATTCATATTCTTTTGTATTATTCACCACAGTTAATGTGCAACAATACTTACGATAAGAGCCTCTCCATATCAATAAGTTATACTTTATTGTTTTAATGATAATAATTTATTGCTCAATTAATTCATTACCATTAAAAATGAACGGCAATTTTGCCCGCGGCGCATCTATCGTTTTTTGTTATAACGATGGGAAAAATTATGCTGAAAAATTTCTTCGTTTTTTCGGGCGCTCATCGACGGCACCGTTCCCAGCGACAGACAATGTAAAATGGGGCGGCAGAGCCCGCCCCGAGAGGTCTTACCACATCAGCCGGCCGATCAGCGGCGCGGCCACCACCGTGATAATGCCGGCCAGCATCATCACCAGGCTCGACACCACGCCCTCCTGCGGCCCCAGTTCATAAGCGCGGGCGGTGCCGGCGCCGTGCGACGAGGCGCCAAACCCGGCTCCCTTGGCCAGGCGGCTGCGCACCGCCAGCCGCAGAAACAGAATGTCGCCCACCGCCATGCCGAACACCCCGGTGATCACCACGAACAGCGCCACCAGATCCGGCTGCCCGCCCATCTGTTTGGCGGCCTCCAGCGCGAACGGCGTGGTAATCGAACGCACCGCCAGGCTGCGCTGCACCTCTTCCGGCAGCGTCAGCAGGCGCGCCAGCCACACCGAGCTGTACACCGCCACCAGCACCGCCGTCGTTACCCCGGCGGTCAGCGACAGCCAGTGGCGGCGGATGATGTGCAGATTCTCGTACACCGGCACCGCAAAGGCGATGGTCGCCGGCCCCAGCAGCCACAGCAGCCAGTGGGTTTCACCGATATAGTCCTGATAGGAGATGTGGGTGACCACCAGCAGCAGCACCAGGATCATCGGCGTCAGTACCAGCGGCATCAGCAGTAACGTGCGGCGGCGGCGGTACAGCTTCTTGTTGGCGAAGTAGAGCGCCAGCGTCGCCAGAAAGCAGGCCAGGCTGAGGATAAAATCATTCATGGCGCTGCTTCCGTCGCTGCAGCCAAATCTCCAGCCGATACACCCTGTCCACCACCAGCCCGGTGGCGCCCAGCGTCAGCATTGTGCTGACCGCGATCACCAGAAAGATCTTCCAGCCCTCGACCATCAGCAGCTGGGCATAGTTGACCACCGCCACCACCGCCGGCACGAAGAACAGCAGCATTTCCGCCAGCAGCCAGCGGGAGCCGGCCTTGACCCAGCTCAGCGGCAGAATGCGCAGCAGGATCAGCGCCAGCAGCATCAGCATGCCGACGATATTGGCGGGGAGCGGCAGGTGGAATTGTTGCACCAGGCGATCGGCGATCAGGAACAGCGCCGCATACAACGCCACCTGAATCGGCACCTGCAAACGGGTCAGCAGGGAGGGGGCAACGCGGCGTAACGCCAGAGACATGGAAGATGACCTCAAACAATAAATTGACGGCCTACAGTATACGCAGCCGGGAAACCACGCCTGAAATGAATTAAAATTATCGACATCATGCCGTCCGGGAATAGTTTCCCGCCGGTAGCGCCCTCAAGGAGAACCCTAACGTGGATGTCCGCACCCTGCGCTACTTCGTTGAAGTGGTGCGCCAGCAAAGCTTCACCCGCGCGGCGGAAAAACTGTTCGTCACCCAGCCCACCATCAGCAAGATGCTGCGGCATCTGGAAGAGGAGCTGGAATGCACGCTGCTGATCCGCGAAGGCCGCAAGCTGCGCCTGACCGACAGCGGGCAGGCGGTGTATCAGCGCGGCCTGACGATCCTCGACGAATTCCGCCAGCTGGAGGCGGAGCTGGAAGACATCAGCTCGGTGAAAAAGGGCGTGCTACGGCTGGGCATTCCGCCGATGGTGGGCAGGCAGATCGCCGATCTGATCCGCCGCTTTCGCCAGACCTACCCCGGCATCGAATTAAAAATTTCCGAGCTGGGCGGGCTGTCGGTCGAACAGGCGGTGATGTCCGGCGAACTGGATCTGGCGATGACGGTGCTGCCCTTCGATTCGGAACAGCCGCTGACCTTTCTGCCGCTGCTGGGCCATCCGATGTGCGTGGTGGCGCCGCGCACACCGCAGTGGCTTAACCGCACCCGCATCAATATCGCCGAACTGGCCGACAGCCCGATCCTGATTTATAACGAAGACTTTGCGCTGTACAAGATGCTGATGAAAGCGTTTCGCCAGGCCGGTTTTGAACCGCAAATCGCGGTGCGCAGCGGCCAGTGGGATTTCCTCGCCTCGATGGTGCAGGCCGGCGTGGGCATCGCCATGCTGCCGGAGCCGGTCTGCCGCTGGCTGGACAAGGAAAACCTGGTCTGGCTGCCGCTGGAACCGCGCATGGAGTGGAAAATCGGGCTGATCTGGCGCCAGGGCAGCTACCTGTCGCACAGCGCGCAGGCCTGGATCGCCTGCTGCCGCGACTACTGGCCGCCGCTCAAGTAGCCAAAAAACAAGGGCCGCACAGGCGGCCCTTCGGGACAGAAATAAAGAGGAAAACATGATTCCTCTTCTGAGGTTTACCCTTCGCGTTCGATCAGCAACGCTTCGAGCAGGTCGAGATCGTGCAGCAGTTTTTGCAGCGTCTCGTTGCTGATTTTCTGCGTGGCGCGCAGGTGGTACAGCTCGCCGCGCTCGGCGCGCAGCGCCGTCAGGCGGAAACGCCGCTCGAGGTTTTCCATCGCCAGCGCATTCTCGATATCGTCTTTCGAGGCGATGCGCCGCCGCAGCATGCCCGTCACCCGCGAGCTGACCTCTTTCAACACCTGCGGATCGAGGTTCTCTTCGGTATCGGCGACCAGACGCTCTTCCATTTTATTCACGCTCTCGATCGCCACTTCGGCCGCCATGGCGATCGCCATGCGCTCTTCGTGCTTGCTGGCGCTCTTGTCGGCCACCTGAACGCCGCGCAGCAGCAGCGGCAATGCCAGCACGCCGACGATCAACGACAGCAGGATCACCCCGGCGGCGATAAACACCAGCTGATAGCGCGCCGGGAAGGCGGTGCCGTCGCTCAGCAACAGCGGTATCGACAGCACACCGGCCAGGGTAATCGCCCCGCGCACCCCGGCGAACGACGCCACCCACAGCTCACGCGTGCTGTAGTCGCCGAACTGCAGCGGGCGCTTTTTCATAAAGCGGTTGCTGGCCTTCTTCATCACCCACAGCCAGGTGAAACGCAGCACCAGCAGCGCGGCGTAGATGGTGGCCACGTCGGCGAACAGGTACCAGGTCTGGATGGTCGGATCCAGCTCCGCCTGCAGGATAGAGGTTTCAAGAATGCCCGGCAGCTGCAGGCCCAACATGATGAACACCATGCCGTTGAACACGAACTCCAGCATCGCCCATACGCTGTTGGCGCGCAGGCGCATCGCCAGCGGCGCGTTGCGGATCACGCCGGATTGGCTGATGGTCATCCCCGCCGCCACCGCCGCCAGGATGCCGGAAACGCCGATGTGTTCGGCGATCAGGTAGGAGGCGAACGGCAGCAGCAGCAGGAATACGATCTGGGTCGCCGGATCGTCGCCGCTCCAGCGGCTCATCACCCGCAGCGATTTACTGTAGGTCCAGGTGACCGCCACGCCGGCCAGCAGGCCGCCGATCGCCACTTTGAGGAACTCGAGGGTTGCGCCGCCCACGGTGAACACCATGGTGCCCATCGCCACCGCGATGGCGAACTTGAGCGACACCAGGCCGGACGCATCGTTCATCAGCGCCTCACCTTCGAGCACGCCCATGATTGGCTTGGGAATGCGCCCTTTGCCGACGATGCCGGACAGCGCCACGGCATCGGTCGGCGACAGCACCGCCGCCAACGCGAAGGCCGCCACCAGCGGAATGCCCGGCACCATGGCGTAGATCAGATAGCCGACGCCGACCACGGTGATCAGCACCAGCACCAGCGCCAGACCGAGAATTTCACGCCCGTGGTGCAGGAATTCGCGCGTTGGCGTTTTCCAGCCGTCGGCGAACAGCAGCGGCGGGATGAACAGCACCAGGAACAGTTCGGGATCAAAATCGACGTGCAGCCCGAAATGCGGCCAGGCCAACAGGGCCCCGATGGCGATTTGCATCAGCGGCAGCGGCACCTGGAACGGCAACATGCGCGTCACCACCCCGGACAGGGAGACCACCAGGATCAAAATGAGGATTGTAAAAAAGATTTCCATGCTTTCCTTAGACTCTACGATTCAGACGACATCGGCTCAGGGCCTGCGTTGGTCCCGATAGTAGATCACTTTTTTTACAGCCGTTAAAGCTTGTTGTGCCTTTCAAAACGCGGTGCAGAGCAGAAGAAGACTTATCTTAAGAAGGGAAATGCCGTGACCGCTTCCCTCGCCCGCCGGGCGAGGGAAACCTGAGGGTCTTAAATCGCCCAGCCGCCGGCGTAGAACGCCACCAGCGCCACGGCGATCAGCACGGTGCCGATGTTCAGCTTACGCCATTCGCCGGAGAAGATGCGGCCGATGACCAGCGAGCTGAAGCCCAGCATGATGCCGGTAACGATGTTGCAGGTCAGTACGATGAACACCGCACACAGCAGGCCGGCCATCGCGTCGACGAAGTCGTTGAAGTCCAGCTTGGTGACGTTGCTCAGCATCAGCAGGCCGACGTACATCAGCGCCGGTGCGGTGGCATAGACCGGCACCAGATAGGCCAGCGGCGACAGGAACAGGATCAGCAGGAACAGAATGCCGACCACGGTGGCGGTCAGGCCGGTCTTGCCCCCCGCGGCGGTGCCGGCGGCGGATTCGATGTAGACCGCGGCGGGCGCGGCGCCCACCAGGCCGGAGAAGATGCTGCTCAGGGAATCCGAGGTCAGCGCCTTGCCGCCGTTGATGATCTGCCCGTCTTTATCCAGCAGGTTGGCCTGCCCGGCCACCGCGCGGATGGTGCCGGTGGCGTCGAACACCGCAGTCATCACCAGCGCCAGCACGCTCGGCAACACCACCGGCTGCAATGCGCCCATGATATCCAGGCTGAAGATCAACGATTTGCCGTCAGCGTCCGCCAGGCTCGGCATGGCGAACAGCCCCTGGTATTTCACCGCCGGGTCGAAGATCAGGCCGATGATGGAAATGGCGATGATCACCAGCAAAATGCCGCCGGGCACGCGCAGTTTTTCCAGGCCGAAGATCACCGCCAGGCCGACCAGCGTCATCACCACCGGGAAGGAGGTGAACGCGCCGAGCGCCACCGGCAGGCCATCCAGCGGGTTCTTCACCACCAGGCCGACGCCGTTGGCGGCGATCAGCAGCAGGAACAGACCGATACCGATGCCGGTGCCGTGCGCCACGCCCATCGGCAGGTTGCGCAGGATCCAGGCGCGGATGCCGGTGACCGAGATAATGGTAAACAGTACGCCCATCAGGAACACCGCACCCAGCGCCACCGGAATGCTGATGTGCTGGCCCAGCACCAGGCTGAAGGCGGTGAAGGCGGTCAACGAGATCGCACAGCCGATCGCCATCGGCAGGTTAGCCCACAGCCCCATCAGCAGCGAGCCCAGCCCGGCCACCAGGCAGGTGGAGACAAACACCGCCGCCGGCGGGAAGCCCGCTTTGCCCAGCATGCTCGGCACCACGATCACCGAGTACACCATCGCCAGGAAGGTGGTTAGCCCCGCCACCACCTCCTGGCGCACGCTGCTGCCGCGCGCGGAAATTTTAAAATAGCCATCAAGCCCGCCGGTTGGTTTTTCGGCGTGGTTCGCTTGAGAGTTCGACATAGGTTACTTCCCCTGTGTTTCATGAATCGGCCCGTCGCAGCAGGCCTGTAATCTCGCCCGCGCCCGATCGTCACGTAATCGTTTACGTCACGTTCCGCATCCTTGCCCTTCTGTCGCAGCGCCAACGGCGATGCGCACCAAGGCAAACGTTTAACTCGCAGCGCGCGGTACGGGTGATTTATGGTGGTTTATTCAAGGCAAACGATTATCCTGCCTTCCATAGCGTCTAATCAACTAAAGATCGCGGCAATTTATGCAGAAAGCGGCGGGAATAGCGCCAGCACGATAAAACCGGGGCGGCGAACGCCGTCGCGGCAGGGTTATTGCGTCTGCACCGCAGCGGGATCCATATACATCAATTCCCAGATATGGCCATCCAGATCCTGAAAACCGTGGCCGTACATCACGCCGTAGTCCCGCGGCGGGTGGTAGGTGTTGCCGCCGCCGGCGACCGCCTTGCGCACCAGTTCGTCCACCGCCGCCCGGCTGGGTTGCGACAGGCATACCAGCACTTCGGTGGCCTGCTTGGCGTCGCCGATCGGGTTCGGGGTAAACATCCTGAATTTGTCGTGGGTCAGCAACATCACGTAAATCGTGTCGCTGACCACCATGCACGCGGCGGTGTCATCGGTAAATTGCGGGTTGAAAGTGAAACCCAGGTGGGTGAAGAACGCCATCGAGGCGGGCAGATCGCTGACGGGCAGGTTAACGAAGATTTGCGTAGCCATGGGCTACCTCCGATGAAGAATGACCCCATCGAGTATAGCCCATCCGGTTAGCTCAGCAGGTCGTAAGGGCCGCCCTGCTCCAACGCCCGCTGGTAGGCGGGCCGGGCGTGAATGCGCTGCAGAAAACCGCGCAGTTTCGGGCAATCATCCAACGCGCCGCGCGCCGCCATCGCCTCCAGCGGGAAGCTCATCTGAATGTCCGCCGCGCTGAAGTCGTTGCCGACAAACCAGCTGCCCTTGTTCAGGTGCTGTTCGAGGAATTCGCAGTGCGGCGCGATCTGCTTGTCGAGATATTCGCGCTGCACGCCCTTGCCGATCGCGCCGGCCACCGGCCGCAGCAGCCAGGGGATCGGCGGCTGGCCGAGCCGGCTGAACACCAGTTTCATCACCAACAGCGGCATCAGCGATCCTTCGGCGTAGTGCAGCCAGTAGCGGTATTGCTGGCGCGCGTGGAAGTCGGTCGGCATGAACATCCCTTGCGCGTCATAGGCTTCCTGCAGGTATTCGATGATGGCGCCGGATTCCGCCAGCGTCAGATCGCCGTCGACGATCACCGGCGATTTGCCCAGCGGGTGGATCTTTTTCAGCGCCGCCGGCGCCAGCATAGTCTGCGGATCGCGTTCGTAGCGTTGCACCTGATAGGGCACGCCCAGCTCTTCCAGAAACCACAGAATGCGCTGCGACCGCGAGTGATTGAGATGATGAACAATGATCATAAAGAAGCTCCTGTCCGCTGCCACACCAGTTCGCCCACCTGCACGCCGTTGCCGAGCTGCAAGGGCACTGTGCGCAACGTCAGCCGATCGCCGCTGAAAGCGTAAAAACGCACCTGACGGCTGCCTACCCAGTTGGGGAACGAACAGCCTTCGACCTGATGCACCACCCGCTGTTCGCTTTCCTCCACCTGATAGCGGCCGAAGTAGCAAATCATATTGATGAAGGCCGCGCGGATCTCCCGCTCGGACCCCTGCGCCAAATCGTCGGCGGCGAAACGCGGCCGCACGGCACTGTACAGCTGCGCCGCCATCGTGCCGTTGGCCTCATAGTGGATTCGCCCCAACACCTGCTCGCCCAGCGGGTAATTCAGCTCGCCGTTCTGGTTTTTGAACACCGACGACACCAGCGCCCAACTGCCGATAAACGCGTTTACCGTCATTACGCTTCTCCGGTTAAGGATCGTCTGTATAGGGTAGTGGCGATTTTTACCGCACGCCAGCGGATGAAAAAATAATCAGTTTATTTGACAGAGATACTCAAAACTCTCCGATTTTTTATTCCAGCCTGCCGCACTACTATTTAACACATCGAGAGACACCGGGCTCTCATCCAATCAATACGCTGAGGAATACATCATGAAAAACGTCAAAATTTTTGCTACCGCTGCACTGCTGGCTACCGCTTCTTTTGCTACCTTCGCCGCCGATATGCCTTCCAGCCAACCCGCTGCAGACGCCCAGAAAATCGGCGTAGTTTCCGTTAGCGGCGCCACCAACCTGAGCGCGCTGGAAAGCGAACTGGCCAGCAAAGCCGCCGCATCGGGCGCCAGTTCATACCGCATCGTCGCCGCCGGCGGCCAGAACAAACTGTACGGCACCGCAGAAATCTTCAACTGATCGTCGAACAGCCAACCGACGGAAGAAAGAAGCCCCGCAAGGGGCTTTTCTCGTTTTAGCGGGCGTCGAAGCGTGTCGCCAGCTTCTGCAGGCGAAACTGCTCGGTGATGAAATCGACAAAAACCCGGGTTTTGGTCGGTAAGAATTTGGTGGTGGGAAAATAAAGGTGCATGCTGCCGCGATCGACATACCAACCCGGCAACACCCGCACCAGACGGCCGTTTTCCAGATAGGGCACCGCATTCGGCATGGCGATCAAGGCAATGCCCAAGCCCATTTCCGCCGCCCGCGCCGCCGCCTCCGGCTCGTTTACCGTCATGCCGATCGCCATCGCCGGCGCATGCTGCTCGTTTTCCGCATTGCGCAGCGGCTGATGGCGGATGCGCCCGGTCTGTGGCGAACGGATGAAAATCCCGGTGTGTTGCGCCAGTTGTTCCGGCTGCCGCAGCGGCGGCCGTTGCCGCAGATAATCCGCCGAAGCCACCAACACGCCGTGTGCGGGCGCCAGCTCGCGCGCAATCATCCCCTGAGCCAGTTCGATGCCGCCGCCCAACGCGGCGTCGAAGTGCTCGCCGATCAGATCCACCTGGCGATTATCGAAATGCCAGTCCGGCACGATCGCCGGATAACGCGCCAGAAAATCCGGCAACATCGGCAACACGAAATTCAGACCGAAAGCGGTGCCCATGCTGATCCTCAGGCTGCCGGCCGCCACGCCGCCGCTGCTGCTCAGGCCCTTCAACGCGCACTGAATCGACTGCAGGCCACCGCTGACTTCCTGCAAAAAACGCTCGCCCTCTTCGGTCAGGATCAGCTGGCGAGTGTTGCGCTGGAACAGGCGCACGCCAACCAGCGTCTCCAGCCGGGTGACGTTTTTGCCCACCGCCGCCGGGCTGAGGCCCAGCTTGCGGCCGGCGGCGGAAAAGCTGCCGTTTTCCGCGCTGCTGACGAAGCATTCCAGGTGTCCCAGCATACTTTTCCTCTATGGATTTCAAACTAATGGTTTGAACTGATTATAGCTCTTTGTGGCTAGTGGCCGTGCCGGCGATCTCCGATACTGAATGCCGGCACTTTACTTTACCCTCACCCACTTTGGAGAAATAACATGACCACAGCACACCCTCTGCAAGGCAAAGTCGCGTTCGTTCAAGGCGGTTCACGCGGCATCGGCGCCGCCATCGTTAAACGTTTGGCGAGTGAAGGCGCCGCCGTCGCCTTTACCTACGCCGCCTCGGCCGATCGCGCCGAAGCGGTGGCAAGCGCCATCACCGCCGCCGGCGGCAAAGCCCTCGCCATCAAGGCCGACAGCGCCGATGCGGCGGCGCTGCAGCAGGCGGTGCGCCAGGCGGTCAGCCAGTTCGGCAATCTGGATATTCTGGTGAACAACGCCGGGGTGTTTACGCTGGGCAGCACCGAGGAACTGGCGTTGGAAGACCTGGATCGCATGCTGGCGGTCAACGTGCGCAGCGTGTTCGTCGCCAGCCAGGAGGCGGCGCGCCACATGAACGACGGTGGCCGCATCATCCACATCGGCAGCACCAACGCCGAGCGCGTGCCGTTCGGCGGCGCGGCGGTGTATGCGATGAGCAAATCGGCGCTGGTCGGCCTGACCAAAGGCATGGCGCGCGATCTCGGCCCGCGCGGCATCACCGTCAATAACGTGCAGCCCGGCCCGGTGGACACCGAAATGAACCCGGATGCCGGCGAGTTCGCCGATCAGCTCAAGCAGCTGATGGCGATCGGCCGCTACGGCAAAGATGAAGAGATCGCCGGCTTCGTCGTCTACCTCGCCGGCCCGCAGGCGGGTTATATCACCGGCGCCAGCCTGAGCATCGACGGCGGCTTCTCGGCGTAACCGCCCCTGAAATGCAAAAAGCCCCGTGAAGGGGCTTTTTTGTTGGCTGTAAACGGCCGGATATCAGAACGGGATATCGTCGTCGAAATCCATTGGCGGTTCGTTGCTGGTCGCCGGAGCGCTGTTCTGCGCTGGGCGAGACTGCTGCTGGCCGCCGCTGAACTGGTTGCCGCCCTGTGGCTGCTGAGGCTGGCCCCAACCGCCCTGGCCGCCGGCAGATTGACCGGCCGGTGCGCCGCCGCCCTGACGGCCGCCCAGCATCTGCATGGTGCCGCCGACGTTAACCACGATCTCGGTGGTGTAGCGATCCTGGCCGCTCTGATCCTGCCATTTACGGGTCTGCAGGGAGCCTTCGATGTAGACCTGAGAGCCTTTACGCAGGTATTCGCCCGCCACTTCGGCCAGTTTGCCGAACAGCACGACGCGGTGCCACTCGGTCTTCTCTTTCTGTTCGCCGGTCGCCTTGTCACGCCAGCTTTCGGAGGTCGCCAGGGTAATGTTGGCCACTGCGCCGCCGTTCGGCATGTAACGGACTTCTGGATCCTGACCCAGATTCCCGACCAGAATTACTTTGTTTACGCCTCTGCTGGCCATGAGCACTTCTCCCGATGATTGATTTCTACACAGTATAAACGCGTCAGTTTACCACGCTGAGTGCGAAACCACACCCGTGTTGATAAGTGCGAATTGCATTCCAGAATTGTCTTTTCGATCGACCTTGTTGCATTCGCATACTGGATATTCATTCAGGTTTTTTTGTGTCATAATTATGCGTTTCGACCAGGCTGTGCCGGTTTTTTGCGAGATCCATCACAAAATCCCCCGCAAAAATCGCGACAGGCGCGGTGTATCATCAAGACGGGAAGTGTAAATGGACAATATCGAAGTTCGTGGTGCTCGAACCCATAATCTGAAAAACATCAACCTGATCATCCCGCGTGACAAACTGATCGTCGTCACCGGCCTGTCCGGTTCCGGCAAGTCATCGCTGGCTTTCGATACGCTGTATGCCGAAGGGCAACGCCGCTACGTCGAATCGCTCTCCGCCTATGCGCGCCAGTTCCTGTCGCTGATGGAAAAACCCGACGTCGACCATATCGAAGGCCTGTCGCCGGCGATCTCCATCGAGCAGAAATCCACCTCGCACAACCCGCGATCCACGGTCGGCACCATCACCGAGATCCACGACTACCTGCGCCTGCTGTTCGCCCGCGTCGGCGAGCCGCGCTGCCCGGATCACCATGTGCCGCTGGCGGCGCAAACCGTCAGCCAGATGGTCGATAACGTGCTGAGCCAACCGGAAGGCAAACGCCTGATGCTGCTGGCGCCGGTGGTGAAAGACCGTAAGGGCGAGCACACCAAAACGCTGGAAAACCTGGCCGCCCAGGGCTACATCCGCGCGCGCATCGACGGCGAAGTGTGCGATCTGTCCGATCCGCCGAAGCTGGAGCTGCAGAAGAAACACACCATCGAAGTGGTGGTCGATCGCTTCAAGGTGCGCGACGACATGGCGCAGCGCCTGGCCGAATCGTTCGAAACCGCGCTGGAGCTGTCCGGCGGCACTGCGGTGGTGGCGGACATGGACGACGAGAAAGCGGACGAGCTGCTGTTTTCCGCCAACTTCGCCTGCCCGATCTGCGGCTACAGCATGCGCGAGCTGGAACCGCGCCTGTTTTCCTTCAACAACCCGGCCGGCGCCTGCCCGACCTGCGACGGCCTGGGCGTGCAGCAGTTCTTCGATCCGGATCGCGTGGTGCAAAACCCCGAGCTGTCGCTGGCCGGCGGCGCGATCCGCGGCTGGGATCGCCGCAACTTCTATTACTTCCAGATGCTGCGCTCGCTGGCGGAGCATTATGAGTTCGACGTAGAGGCGCCGTTCAACACCCTGAGCGCCAACGTACAGAAGGCGGTGCTGAGCGGCTCCGGCAAAGAGTCGATCGAATTCAAATACATCAACGACCGCGGTGACACCACCGTGCGCCGCCATCCGTTCGAAGGCGTGCTGCACAACATGGAGCGCCGCTACAAAGAGACCGAATCCAGCGCGGTGCGCGAAGAGCTGGCGAAGTTCATCAGCAACCGCCCTTGCGCCTCGTGCCACGGCACCCGCCTGCGCGAAGAAGCGCGCAACGTGTTCGTCGAAGACACCACGCTGCCGGAGATCTCCGATTTGAGCATCGGCCATGCGATGACCTTCTTCCAGAACATGAAGCTCAGCGGCCAACGCGCCAAAATCGCCGAAAAAGTGCTGAAAGAGATCGGCGATCGCCTGAAATTCCTGGTGAACGTCGGCCTGAACTACCTGTCACTGTCCCGCTCGGCGGAGACGCTCTCCGGCGGCGAAGCGCAGCGTATCCGTTTGGCCAGCCAGATCGGCGCCGGCCTGGTGGGCGTGATGTACGTGCTGGATGAGCCGTCGATCGGCCTGCACCAACGCGACAACGAGCGCCTGCTGGAAACGCTGATCCACCTGCGCAACCTCGGCAACACGGTGATCGTGGTGGAGCATGACGAAGACGCCATCCGCGCCGCCGACCACGTGATCGACATCGGCCCCGGCGCCGGCGTGCACGGCGGCCAGGTGGTGGCGGAAGGCACCGTCGACGACATCATGGCGCAGCCGGACTCGCTGACCGGCCAGTTCCTCAGCGGCAAGCGCGAGATCGCCATTCCGGCGCAGCGCGTGCAGGCCGATCCGACCAAGGTGCTGAAGCTGAGCGGCGCGCGCGGCAACAACCTGAAGGACGTGACGCTGACGCTGCCGGTCGGGCTGTTTACCTGCATCACCGGCGTTTCCGGCTCCGGCAAATCGACGCTGATCAACGATACGCTGTTCCCGATCGCTCAGCGCCAGCTCAACGGCGCCACCATCGCCGAACCGGCGCCGTTCCGCGAAGTGACCGGCCTGGAACATTTCGACAAGGTGATCGACATCGATCAAAGCCCGATCGGCCGTACGCCGCGCTCCAACCCGGCCACCTACACCGGCATTTTTACCCCGGTGCGCGAGCTGTTCGCCGGCGTGCCGGAATCGCGCAGCCGCGGTTATACGCCGGGCCGTTTCAGCTTCAACGTCAAGGGCGGGCGCTGTGAAGCCTGCCAGGGCGACGGGGTGATCAAGGTCGAGATGCACTTCCTGCCGGACATCTACGTGCCGTGCGACCAGTGCAAGGGCAAGCGCTATAACCGCGAAACGCTGGAAGTGAAGTACAAGGGCAAGAGCATCCACGAAGTGCTGGAGATGACCATCGAAGAAGCGCGTGAGTTCTTCGACGCGGTGCCAGCGCTGGCGCGCAAGCTGCAGACCCTGATGGATGTCGGCCTGTCGTACATCCGTCTCGGCCAGTCGGCCACCACGCTCTCCGGCGGTGAGGCGCAGCGCGTCAAGCTGGCGCGCGAGCTGTCGAAACGCGGCACCGGCCAGACGCTGTATATCCTCGACGAGCCGACCACCGGTCTGCACTTCGCCGATATCCAGCAGCTGTTGGCGGTGCTGCATCAGCTGCGCGATCAGGGCAACACCATCGTGGTCATCGAGCATAACCTGGACGTGATCAAGACCGCCGACTGGATCGTCGATCTGGGGCCGGAAGGCGGCAGCGGCGGCGGCGAAATCCTGGTCGCCGGCACGCCGGAAACCGTGGCCGAGTGTGAAAAATCGCACACCGCACGCTTCCTGAAACCGCTGCTGGAAAAATAACGGCGGGTTATCCCTCTCAACGAGGCGGAATAGGCCGCCTCGTTGAGCAATCAACATATCCCTTTCTGAAAAACATTAAATCATCTTCTCTGCATCATGCCTTTAAAAACAGGCGCTTTGAGCCCTGCCAATAATAAACTCGCCCAATCATGCCACTCGTTTGGCTGTTGTTTATTCCCCATGCGTTTCACTGTTGCGGTGAAATAACGCCAATGACGCGCCGTCGTCTGTCAATTAATCAATATAAACCTGGCGTTTATAAATAAGCTGCAATTAATCGCCGGCCTGCGGGCCGTATATTCAATGGGATGATATAAAAGGTGTTTAACGTGGATACTAAACTGGGAACCTCTGTCGCCGCACTGTTATTTCTGTTTCCTTTCGCCGCTCAGGCGCAGGACGGCGAGGCCTCTTTAACGCTCGCCGGCGGCCTTGCCGTCGCCCCCGCCTATGAAGGCTCTTCTTTTTACAGCATTGAACCCTTGTATCAGGTGAATGCCGGCTATCAAAACGCCAGCTGGGGGGAGCTCAGCGCAGGCAGCGAGGGGGCACGCTGGCAATTCCCGCTTGCCGGCCCCGTCGGCATCGCGTTATTGCTCAACTATGACGCCGGCCGTGACGAGGAAATCAGAACCTTGCGCGGGCGCAACACACGACTCAAGGGCATGGGCAAGCTGGGTGGCGCACTGGAGGCCGGCGCCGAACTGAGCTACCAACTCGATCCCTTCCGCGCCTACGTAAAAGGCATGCAGGCAACGCGCAAGCGCAGCTACGGCGGGGAAGAACTGGGCCACACGGCCTATGTGGAAACCGGGCTCACCGGGCAATATCCACTCAGCGAACAGCTGACGTTGATCGGCAACCTTTCCACCACCTGGGCCAACAGCGGCTATCAGCGCGGCTATTTCGGCGTGACGTCGCAGCAGGCACAGCGCAGCGCTTTCAGCGCTTATCGGCCGGGCAGCGGCTTCAAGGACGCGACCCTCACCGCCGCGCTCAATTACCAATGGCGACCGAACGTGGCCTTCCAGGCCGGGGTCGGCGTGACCCGTCTGCTGGGCGACGCGGCCGACAGCCCTATCGTCGAAAAAACCACGTCGGGTATGGCCTTCACCAGCGCCAGCTACAGCTTCTGACGTTTTACCCAATGAGAGTGAGCGCGTACGCCCGTCAGATAACGCCATAACGCGACGGTGAAAAAATAAACCATAGCTTAACGAATTGTGAGGTAAACAGGCGGATAATTAAACCATGCCATATTTACCTGACAATATCTGGCGTTGCTCTCCCTTATTAAGGATATTTTATGTGCCAACATCATTCGACAGAATGTCGTAACTTCACGGCATTTCGCCACCGCTGGGAAATGCCCATGATCTGGCTATCGGCGATAATAACGCTTCTCGGTTTTTTATTTGGCATCGCCGCTATCGTCGCGTCCTCGGACGAGACGATGCTGGGATTAGGCACGGAAGCCAAAGAAACATTGGATACGCTCAGCCTGTTCGCCTTATTACCGCTGATCCCTATCGCTTTCTATATTTATCGTTTCTATCTCGCCGCCCAGGCGAAATCCAACGCCTTGCGCGTCGGGCCGGCACAATTTCCCGAGCTGTTCGCGCTGTATCAGGATATTGGCCGCCGCCTGGAGCTCAAGACGCTGCCGAAGCTCTACCTGACCAACGGCAACGGCGTGGTCAACGCCTTCGCGCTGGAATGCAACCGCCGTCAGCGCTATGTGGTGATCCACGCTGAAATCGCCATGCTGATGCCCACCGCGCCGGAGATCGTGGAGTTCGTTCTGGCGCACGAGCTGGCCCACCATAAGCTGCGCCACGTGTCGCTGTGGCGCCTGGCGATCGGCGTCGTACCGCAATCGCTGGTGCTGCCCGGCCTGGCGACCACCCGCGCACAGGAGTATTCCGCAGACCGCGTGGCGCTCGCCGTCTGCCCGAATTACGCCGACACGGTGCGGCTGCTGGCCGTCGGCCCCTGGATGCAGCACGGCGTGAACCCGCAGGCCTGGCTGGAACAGTGCGAAGAAGAGAACAAGGAGCTGTTTGTCCGCATCAGCAACCTGCTGTCGGATCATGCGGTGATGGTCAAACGCTTCAAGGCGCTCAAAGACATTGAGATGCACGGCTTCGAGCGCCACGGCAGCATGTTTTAATCCGCCCCGCCGGGCCTACAGCGTTTTCAGCACCCGCGCGGGGTTGCCGCCCACCACGCAGTTGGCCGGCACGTCTTTGGTCACCACCGCGCCGGAGGCCACGACCGCATTGTCGCCGATGGTCACGCCCGGATTGATCACCGCGCGTCCGCCAATCCATACGTTGTCGCCAATCTTGACCGGCTTACCGAACTCCGCGCCGCCGACGCGGGTCTCAGCGTCCAGCGGATGGGTCGCGGTGTAAATATGCACGCCCGGCGCCAGCAGGCAGTTGTCGCCGATATGCACCTCGCACACGTCGAGGATCACGCAGTCGAAATTGGCGTAGAAGTTCTTGCCGAGATAAATGTTATAGCCATAGTCGCAGCGGAAGGTCGGCTCGATGGTGCCGCCCTGATAGCCGCCCAGCAGCTCACCCAGCCACTGTTTACGCAGTTCGCCCTCTTCCGGCGAGGAGTGGTTATAGCGATGCGTCAGCTGGCGCGCGCGCCGACGCTCGCTGCGCAGCAGGTCATCGCCGGCGTCGTACAGCTCCCCGGCGATCATCTTGCGCTTTTCTTCGCTGATGGCCATGTCGGCCTCCTTATGTTATCCGCGTTTCTTGAATGCCCCAAGCGTAGCCGCTTTTGCCTGACGACAAAAAGGGAACGTTCCCAATTTAAAATCACGATCACGCTTTGACACGAAAAAACAGGAGAAAAACGGGCGGCGGCGCCGCCCGGCAATCAGGCGCGCAGTTCCTGGCGCACGTGTTCGGGCAGGCCTTCCACCACCAGCTGATAGGAGCTGTCGATCAGCGTGTAAAACTGCGAGTTCGGCAGGTTGCCGTCGAGAAACACCGTGTTCCAGTGCGCCTTGTTCAGGCCGGCGCAGGCGACGATCTCAGGATGGTGTTCACGCAGGCTTTCCGCCAGCTCCGGGCTGGACTTGACCGCCAGCGCCGGCCGCCCTTCGACCTCGCACACCATGGCGAACATCACGTCGCCTACCTTGATCTGACTGGCCTGCCACTGGTTTTGGTCGCTTTGCTCCGCGCCCGGCTTCGCCATGCAGTACTCCAGCAATGCGCTGTTATTCATTGGGTTACTCCCCCTGTAATGTGGCCACAATACGGCGTGCTCCGCCGTGGATGCGGTGCTCCCCCAGCCAGATGCCCTGCCATGTGCCCAACATCAGCCGCCCGTGCCTGACGGGCAGCGTCAAGGACGCGCCCAGCAGCGAGGATTTGATGTGCGCCGGCATGTCGTCCGGCCCTTCGTAGTCATGCTGATAGGGTGCGTTTTCCGGTACCTGACGCAGGAAATGCTGCTCCATATCGGCTCGCACCGTGGGATCGCAGTTCTCGTTGAGCGTCAGCGAGGCCGAGGTATGCTGCAGCAACAGATGCAGCAGGCCGGTTTGCAGGCGGTGTAAGTGGGTTAACTGGTTGACGATCTCGTCGGTAACCAGATGAAAGCCACGCGCTTTTGCGCTGAGGATTAGCGTTTGCTGATGCCACATGAGTGAGCGCCCCTCAATCAGTATATTCTCTCTCCGGTTTGCGGCAACTTCGGCGGCGCGCCGGCAATAAAAAAGGAGCGATATCGCTATCGCTCCCCGATGAACGTCCGTTCAGGCTAACAGACGTTACTGCACCGCGGCAAACGCCTCGGCCACCTGACGCACGTTGTTGTGGTTCAGGCCAGCCACGCACATGCGGCCGCTGTGGATCAGGTAGACGCCGAACTCTTCACGCAGGCGATCGACCTGCGCCGCGCTGAAGCCGGTATAGCTGAACATGCCGCGCTGCGCCAGCAGGTAATCGAAGTTGCGCTGCGGCAGCGCGCTCTTCAGGGTGTCCACCAGCGCGTGACGCATCTCGAGAATGCGGGTGCGCATGCTCTCCACTTCGTCCAGCCATTGGTTTTTCAGCTGGGCGTCGTTCAGCACCTTGGCCACCAGCTGCGCGCCGAAATTCGGCGGGCTCGAGTAGTTGCGGCGCACGGTGGCCTTCAACTGGCCCAGCACGCGCCCGGCCGCCTCTTCGCTTTCGCACACCACCGACAGGCCGCCGACGCGCTCGCCATACAGCGAGAAGATCTTCGAGAACGAGTTGCTCACCAGGCACGGCAGGCCGGCCGCCGCGATGGCGCGAATGGCGTAGGCGTCCTGCTCCATGCCGCCGCCGAAGCCCTGGTAGGCGATGTCGAGGAACGGAATGATTTCACGCTCGGCGATCACCTTGACCACCTCATCCCACTGGGCAGGAGTCAGGTCGGAACCGGTCGGGTTGTGGCAGCACGGGTGCAGCAGCGCGATGCTGTGCTTCGGCAGCTGTTTCAGCGCGGCGAGCATGGCGTCGAACTTCACGCCCAGGCTTTCGCTGTCGAAATACGGGTAGGTATTCACCTTGAAACCGGCGCCGCTGAAGATGGCGACGTGGTTTTCCCAGGTCGGATCGCTGACCCACACCTGCGAATCCGGGAAGTAGCTTTTCAGGAAATCGGCGCCCACTTTCAACGCGCCGGAACCGCCGACGGTCTGAATGGTGGCGATGCGCCCCTGCTGCAGCATCGGGTGCTGCGCGCCGAACAGCAGATGCTGGATGGCGGAACGGTAGGGTTGCAGCCCTTCCATCGGCAGGTATACCGAGGCGCCGTGCTCGACGCTGTTCAACTGCGCCTCCGCCGCGGCGACCGCCCGCATCTGCGGAATGATGCCCTGCGCATCGTAGTACAGGCCGATACTCAGGTTCACCTTGTGCGCGCGCGGGTCTTGTTTGAATTTTTCCATCAGCGACAGAATGGGATCGCCGGCATAGGCGTCAACGTTCTGGAACACGGGGTTTTTCTCCTGGTTTATTTATTGTGGTTTGGGCACAGCGTTACGTTCCTAATATAGACGGAAAACCGCATTCGGTTTTAGCTTTCTCGCGCCACCGGCAATAAACCGTTTTCCTTGATGCGATTGAGCACCACCGCCGTTTTGATATGCGCCACGCTTTTGTGCGGCGACAGCGTCTGGCTGATGAATTCGCTCAGCGCCGGCAGGTCCGCCACCGCCACTTTCAGCAGGTAATCGGCGTCGCCGGTGGTCTTGTAAGCGTCGAGGATCGCATCCACCTCCTCCAGCATCTGATGAAAGCTGTCGATCTGCTCTTGGGCGTGCGTGATCAGGCTGACTTCGATCAGCCCCACCAGCCCCAGGCCGACCGCCTCCGGCGCCAGCCGCGCGTGGTAGCCGCGGATCAGCTGCGCCTGCTCCAGGCTGATGCGCCGCCGCGAACACTGGGAGGCGGAGAGCCCCACCAGCTCGCTCAGCTCCTGATTGGTCAGACGGCCGTTGGCCTGTAACAGCGTCAGGATTTTCATATCAAAATCGTCAATGTTGTACATAGCCACCTGTAAACTGTGTTAATAAATGTTGACGTTACAGCCTACCAGTTTTTTTACCGTTGCCGACGTCACACCCTGGCGCTTAAATCGCGTACAGCAGCAACGCCCGGCGTTTTCGCCGGTAAGCGGCATAAAAAACGGCTAACTCATGCAGGCAAACGACAATTAACGGCGAAGTAACGCATAAAACCACGAATGTATAAAAAGGACGCCAGATGAAAAAGTTACTCCCTCTCGCGCTGCTGCTCGCCGCCGGCAGCGCCGGCGCGCAATCCCACCTGGATAAGGTGCTGCAGCAAAAGACCCTGGAGGTCTGCACCACCGGCGACTACAAGCCCTATACCTTCCTCAAGGAAGACGGCAGCTATGAAGGCATCGATATCGACATGGCGGAATCGCTGGCCAAGAGCCTGGGCGCGAAAGTGAAGTGGGTGAAGACCAGCTGGAAAACCCTGACGCCGGACTTCACCTCCGGCAAGTGCGACATTGCGATGGGCGGTATCTCCGTCACGCTGGAGCGGCAAAAGCAGGTGTTCTTCGCCGACAAGCTGGATACCGACGGCAAAATCCCGCTGGTGCGCTGCACCGACGTGAAGAAATACCGCACTCTCGAGCAGATCAACAAACCGTCGGTGCGTCTGTTGGAACCGGCGGGCGGCACCAACGAAGCCTTCGTGCACGCCTATCTGCCAAAGGCCAAACTGACGCTCACGCACGACAACATGAGCATTTTCCAGCAGTTGGTGGACCGCAAGGCAGACGTGATGATCACCGACGCCTCCGAGGCGCTGTACCAGCAGAAGCGCTATCCGAAGCTGTGCGCGGTGAATCCGACCAAACCGATGCAGTACGGCGAGAAGGCTTACATGCTGCCGCGCGACGATCTGAGCTGGAAACTGTATGTGGATCAGTGGCTGCACCTGGCCAAGGCGACCGGCGAATATCAGAAGATTATCGATAAGTGGTTGGCGGTAAAGAAGTAACCCGCTGAGAAACGGGGCCGACGCGCGTCGGCCCCTGCGGCGTTTCAGTCGCCGATGTATTCCATCGCCACGCGCTGCGTGAGCTTGGTGATCAGCTCGTAGGCACTGATGCCGGTGCAGACGGCGATGCGCTCGACCGGCAGCGCCGGCCCCCACAGAACCGCTTCATCCCCCACCTTATCGGCGGCGGCCGGCCCGAGATCGACCGAAATCATGTCCATCGACACCCGGCCGACGATCGGCACTTCGCGGCCGTTGATCAGGATCGGCGTACCGGTCGGCGCGCTGCGCGGGTAGCCGTCGCCGTACCCCATCGCCACCACGCCCAGCCGGGTATCGCGCGGGCTGACCCAGGTGCCGCCGTAGCCGACCGCTTCGCCGGCCTTGTGCTCGCGCACCGCGATCAGGCTGGACTTCAGCGTCATCGCCGGCTGCAGCCCATGCTCGGCGCCGCTGCCGTTATCCAGCGGCGACACGCCGTACAAAATAATACCGGGGCGTACCCACTCGTTGTGGGCGTCCGGCCACAGCAGCGTGCCGCCGGACGCGGCGACCGAGCGCTGGCCCGGTTTGCCGCGCGCGAACTGCTCGAAGCAGGCGATCTGTTTCAACGTGGTGTCGGATTCCGGCTCGTCGGCGCGGCTGAAGTGACTCATGATATTGACCGGCTGCGCCACGTTGCGGCAGGCGCACAGGCGCTGATAAAACGCCTCCGCGTGTTCGGGGCGCACCCCCAGCCGATGCATGCCGGTATCGAGCTTCATCCACACCGGCACCGGACGCGCCAGCTCGGCCTGCTCCAGCGCTTCGAGCTGTTCGATGCTGTGCACCGCGGTTTCGATGTTGTTCGCCACCAGCACCGGCAGATCTTCGGCACTGAAGAAGCCTTCCAGCAGCAGGATCGGTTTGACGATGCCGCCGGAACGCAGCATCAGCGCTTCGCCGATGCGCGCCACGCCGTAGCAGTCGGCGTCTTGCAGGGTGTGTGCTGTTTCCAGCAGGCCATGTCCATAAGCGTTTGCTTTCACAACGGCAATCAGGCGGCTTTGCGGCGCCTGGCGGCGCACCTGTTGCAGATTATGTCGCAGAGCGCGGCGGTCGATTACAGCGGTTGCCGCTTTCATTTCAGTTCCTTAGCTGATTATTCGTCATCGTATTGTGGCCCCGCGTAGTTGTCGAAACGCGACCACTGGCCGTTAAAGGTAAGGCGCACGGTGCCGATCGGGCCGTTACGCTGCTTACCGATAATAATTTCCGCGATCCCTTTCAGATCGCTGTTCTCGTGATACACCTCATCACGATAGATGAACATAATCAGGTCGGCATCCTGCTCGATAGAGCCGGATTCACGCAGGTCGGAGTTGACCGGGCGCTTATCGGCGCGCTGCTCCAGGCTTCGGTTCAGCTGCGACAACGCCACTACCGGCACCTGCAGCTCTTTCGCCAGCGCCTTCAGCGAGCGCGAAATCTCAGCGATCTCCAGCGTACGGTTGTCGGACAGGGCCGGCACGCGCATCAGCTGCAGGTAGTCGATCATGATGAGGCTAAGCCCGTCGTGCTCGCGGAAAATGCGCCGCGCGCGAGAGCGCACTTCGGTCGGCGTCAGGCCGGAGGAGTCGTCGATGTACATGTTGCGCTTTTCCAGCAGGATACCCATGGTGCTGGAAATGCGCGCCCAGTCCTCGTCGTCGAGCTGGCCGGTACGGATGCGCGTCTGATCCACGCGCGACAGCGACGCCAGCATACGCATCATGATCTGTTCGCCGGGCATCTCCAGGCTGAAGATCAGCACCGGTTTTTCCTGGGTCATCGCGGCGTTTTCGCACAGGTTCATGGCGAAGGTGGTTTTCCCCATCGATGGACGGGCGGCGACGATGATCAGATCGGACTTTTGCATGCCCGCAGTTTTCTTGTTGAGGTCCTGATAGCCGGTATCGACCCCGGTCACGCCGTCGTGCGGCTGCTGATACAGCTGCTCGATACGCGATACGGTGTCTTCCAGGATGCGCTCGATGCCCTTCGGGCCTTCGTCTTTGCTGGCGCGGTTCTCGGCGATTTGGAATACGCGAGATTCCGCCAGATCGAGCAGGTCTTCGCTGCTGCGCCCCTGCGGATCGTAGCCGGCGTCGGCGATCTCGTTAGCCACCGAGATCATCTCGCGCACCACCGCGCGCTCGCGCACGATGTCGGCGTAGGCGCCGATGTTGGCGGCGCTCGGGGTGTTTTTCGACAGCTCGGCCAGGTAGGCGAAGCCGCCGACCGAATCCAGCTCGCCTTTCTGCTCCAGCGATTCGGACAGGGTGATGAGGTCGATAGGCTTGCTCATCTCCAGCAGACGCTGCATCTCGGTAAAGATCAGGCGATGCGGGCGGCTGAAGAAGTCGTTGGCGACCACGCGCTCCGCCACGTTGTCCCAGCGCTCGTTATCCAGCATCAAACCGCCCAACACCGACTGCTCGGCCTCCAGCGAGTGCGGCGGCATCTTCAGCCCTTCCATCTGACGATCTCTGGAACGCTCTCTGGTTTCGTCCGCGTTTGTTTTGTTGGTTGGTTTTTTTCCTGCCATGAAACGTAGTCTTTATCCGGTTGCGAATGAAGGATCTTGACGCGAGAGTATACGTGATTTTTGCGTCATAACCGATGCAAAAAAGGTATTGAATCCCGCACGGGTGAACTGGATCTCCGATACTAAAAAGAATAGGGTGAAATCAGACACTCAAACGAGGTAACGATATGGCCAAGCGCATTCAGTTTTCCGCCACCGGCGGGCCGGAAGTCTTGCAATACGTTGATTTTACACCGCTCGATCCCGCCGCCGGCGAAGTGCAGATCGAGAACAAGGCGATCGGCATCAACTACATCGACACCTATGTGCGCAGCGGGCTGTACGCCCCGGCGAGCCTGCCGAGCGGCCTCGGCACCGAGGCGGCCGGCGTGGTGGTCAAGGTTGGCGCCGGCGTCAGCGCGATCAAACCGGGCGACCGGGTGGTGTATGCGCAGTCGTCGCTCGGCGCCTACAGCGAAGTCCACAACGTGCCGGAAGAAAAAGTGGCGCTGCTGCCGCACAACCTCAGCTTTGAGCAGGGCGCCGCTTCTTTCCTCAAAGGGCTGACGGTGCACTACCTGCTGCGCCAGACCCACGACGTGCAGCCGGGTGAAGTGTTCCTGTTCCATGCCGCCGCCGGCGGGGTTGGGCTGATCGCCTGCCAATGGGCCAAAGCGCTGGGCGCGCGCCTGATCGGCAGCGTCGGCTCCGACGAAAAGGCCGCGCTGGCGAAACAGGCCGGCGCCTGGGCCACCATCAACTACCACAAAGAGGATATCGCCCAGCGGGTGGCCGAGCTGACTCACGGCGAGAAGGTTGGCGTGGTGTACGATTCGGTGGGGCAAAGCACCTGGCAGGCCTCGCTCAACAGCCTGAAACGGCGCGGCCTGATGGTCAGCTTCGGCAACGCCTCCGGCCCGGTGACCGGCGTCGATCTGGCACTGCTGAATCAGAAGGGCTCACTGTACGTCACCCGCCCTTCCCTTAACGGCTACATCACCAACCGCGCCGAGCTGCAGTACGCCAGCAACGAGCTGTTCTCGCTGATCGGCAGCGGCGCCATTCGGGTGGAGGTGAAAGACGAGCAGAAATTTGCGCTGGCCGACGCCCAGCGGGCGCACCAAGTGCTGGAAAGCCGCGGCACCAGCGGCTCCAGCCTGCTGATCCCCTAATTGCCGCAAAAGAAAAGGGCTCCTTACGGAGCCCTTTCTGTTACTGCGTTTTGTAGGGGTAGAGCAGAGTCCGCCAGAGACAGGGGGGTTGCTTCAGCAACACGAATTTTGGTTGTCTCTCACGGTGATGAAATCGGTCGCATCACTGCATCGACAAACATCCTAACAGCCCCGTCCGGCAAAAAACACGCTTTATGTGCCACATCGCGCGGCAAAACTGCCAAGCTGTGATCGCTGCCGCATTAGCGGGGCGGCAAGTTGTGCAAGTTTCATCGCGACTGACTGATTATTCAGCAAAAAATCAGTAACGTCTGGCCTGCGGTTTCTGCATCGACCGGTAAATCCATACCCCGACGACCGCCAAAATCAGCCACGGCAGCAGCTTGATGACCACCGCGAACAACCCGCCCAACAGCATGAACGCCGCCGCCACCAACAGCGCAGCGAAGATCCCCAGCAGCGAGATGCCGGTCACCATCAGCATCACCACAAAGCCAATGAGAAAGAAGATTTCCAACATGATTGCTCCTTTGCAATACAACGTATCTGCTGAGGGAATTACAAGAAGCGTGCCAGAATGGCGGAAGGGCTAACCTATTGAAAAGATGGGGCAGGCATCCGGCAACGCGCCGAATGCCTGGTGAAAAAGACTAACTGTTGGTCAAAAATTTTGTGGGTTACGCCATTTCCACACGCGGCTGACGCACCAGCGCCAGCGCCTGCTCCACCACCCGCACATCGGCACCCGGCTTGTGGGCGTTCTCGCTCAGGTGGCGACGCCACTGGCGCGCGCCCGGCACGCCCTGGAACAAACCGAGGATGTGGCGGGTGATGTGGCCGAGATAGGTGCCGTTGGACAGCTCGCGCTCGATATACGGATACAGCGCTTCGACGATCGCCACGCTGTCCGGCACTGCGGTCTGCGCGCCGAACAGTTCGCTGTCGACCTGCGCCAGGATGCCCGGATTCTGGTACGCCTCGCGCCCCATCATCACGCCGTCCAGATGCTGCAGATGCTGCTGCGCCTCTTCCAGCGTTTTCACCCCGCCGTTGATGGCGATGGTCAGCGCCGGGAAATCCCGCTTCAGCTGATAAACGCGCGGGTAGTCCAGCGGCGGCACTTCGCGGTTCTCTTTCGGGCTGAGGCCGGAGAGCCAGGCCTTGCGCGCGTGGATGGTGAACATGTCGCACTCGCCGCGCCCGGCGACGGTTTGGATAAAGTCGCACAGGAAGGCGTAGCTGTCCTGATCGTCGATGCCGATGCGGGTCTTCACCGTCACCGGGATCGACACCACGTCGCGCATCGCCTTGATGCAGTCGGCGACCAGCGTCGCCTGCCCCATCAAACAGGCGCCGAACATGCCGTTTTGCACGCGATCGGACGGGCAGCCGACGTTGAGGTTAATCTCGTCGTAACCGCGCTGCTCCGCCAGTTTGGAGCAGTGCGCCAGCGCGGCCGGATCGCTGCCGCCCAGCTGCAGCGCCACCGGGTGCTCTTCTTCGCTGTAGGCCAGGTAGTCGCCCTTGCCGTGAATGATCGCGCCGGTGGTCACCATTTCGGTGTACAGCAGCGTTTCCTTGGTCAGCAGGCGGTGGAAGTAACGGCAATGACGATCGGTCCAGTCGAGCATCGGCGCGATGGAGAAACGATTGGCGGCGTAGGTTGGGGCGTGGTTGTCTTTCGTCATGCTGAGTTACTGGCTACCTGAGTCTGTCTGGGTTTAACGAACGGCGCGCGGCCGCAAACGGCTATTATAACGACAATCGGCGCCGTTGGGAAAACCCGCTTGCCGCCGGCAAAAATAAGCGGGGATAAAGCGAATAAACCCGCTCGTTCAGGTGTTATCTCATTACGGGCGCGCACGGCGCCTCTGCCTTGAGGACACGACCATGAACAGCTTCATTAAACGTCTGCTGGCATCGACCATTGCCGGCTGTCTGCTGTTTTCCGGTGCAGCGCTGGCGATGGGTGGCGACGGCAGCAATCAAACCCCGCCTACCTGTCCGAAAGGGCAGGTCTACGACAGCAAAACCCAGACCTGCATGGTGGATAAAGGCGGCAGAGTCGGCGACGCCGACCGCACCAATTACGCCTATGCATTGGCAAAAAGCGGCCGCTATCAGGAAGCGCTCGATGTGCTCAACACGCTGAAAGATCCCAACACCGCCGTTGCGCTGAATTACCGCGGCTACGCCACGCGCAAACTTGGCCGCACCGATGAGGGGATCGGCTATTATTTAAAATCAGTCGCCCTCAATCCGAAATACCCTAAAGTGCGCGAGTACCTGGGGGAAGCCTATATGCAGAAAGGCCGGCCCGATCTGGCACGCCAGCAGCTGCAGGTGATTCAGTCGCTGTGCGGCACCGGATGCGAGGAGTACCGCGATCTGGCGGCGGCCATCGATCACCAACCGGAATCTTGATCCGACACGCCTGCGGAGGTGACTATCAGCGGCGATGCGATACGCGATGAACTCGGCCACTATCTCTCCCGCCTGTGGCGCTACGCGCTGGTGCTCTCGCACCGGCGGGACATTGCCGACGATCTGGTGCAAGCGACCTGCGTGCGTGCGCTGGAGCGCGCTGCGCAATTCACCCCCGGTTCACACCTGGATCGCTGGTTATTTTCCATCTTGCACTCCATCTGGCTCAATGAAGTTCGCGCCCAGCATCTTCGCCAAGGGCAAGGCTGCATGGCGGCGGAAGAGCTTGGCGATGCGGACAACGGTGAACAGCCGGTCTGGCTCAATGAAGTGATGCGGCGCATCAGCCGGCTGCCACCGGCTCAGCGCAACGCGCTGTTTCTGGTGTATGTCGAAGGGCTGTCCTACCGAGAAGCGGCGAACGTGCTGGCGGTGCCGCTCGGCACCGTTATGAGCCGCCTGGCGGCCGCACGCCTGGCATTGGCCGATGACCGACAGCGGCAAACCGACGATTCGCACCGTAAGGAGAGCCATCCTTCCCCCTTGCCCCGCACTCGCCGATAAACCGCAGGCCGCCGATCCGTGTTGAACGCCCTATTCCAACGTGCGGATAACCCGGCACGGCTTCACTAGCGAGGCTTATTGTTCGTTGCCCAAAGAACCACAAGGTAACAATGCCTAGAACCGGTTACCTTTACCATTGTAAATATTCTGACACTATTGCCTTATCACCGCCAAAAGATAAAGTTAAGGTTATTCCTAAAACAAAGAAAAAGCTGGAAAATTTACATTCACTACTTTACTATCTTTGCTATTTATTTATATCCAGCCATTATTTAATGACTAATACAAGCACATATATATTTTCGCTTAACTTTAGTTAATAAATTTCGTTCAAGAAAAAATACTCAAAATTAAATTATTTAACACTATTAAACATCAGAGCAGTCATTATTGATAGTTAACTAATCCATTGAGAATGCAACGGCACACTTTAATCAAGGGAGCTCTTAGCAAGATAAAATTACTGTATAATCTGAGTTAGAATCAAGTTTTCAGGATGAAAATCAGGTTGTTAACTCAAGCGCTTGAAATCACTAACCGTAACCATTAAAAAGGCAATCATGAAGAAATTAGAATCATTACAGTACGCTAGGGCGATAGCAGCAATGCTTGTCGTCATAGACCATACTGTAACGCAATTCTCACTCTACCAGTCTACAGGTATTGACTTTATTGATACAATGTTAAAGAAAACAATCAACATGGGAAATATAGGCGTATATGTTTTCTTTGCCATTAGTGGTTATATAATGTCCTATACGACAAAAAATAAAAATTTCGACATTTCATATGCTAAGATATTTATACAAAAAAGGATAAAGAGGATATATCCTTTATATTGGATATATCTTTCAATATTTATTGCGCTATGGGCTATTGGCCTAGCTATGCGCTCCCACCACTATAGCCTTTCTCAAATAATATGTTCATACATCCTAATACCTTATGGTGTAACTGATGATAAAATAACGCCACCAGTCTTGACTCAAGCGTGGACATTAAGATACGAAATGTTTTTTTATATAACATTTGCATTTTTTATAATGTTAGGAATAAATAAAAAAATCATGCCAATGTTACTACTCGTGTTCTTTTCGGCATTAGTAGTGATTTCACAATTAAACCTATTCCCATTGAGCGAATTAAATATATTCTTCTCAAATTGGCTACTTTTGCTTTTCGTTGCAGGGATATTATTAGAAAAGAACCAAGATGTTATAACCAAATTATTGACAAAAACAAAAAACCATACCCTGTGGGTAATTGCAACCCTACTTATACTAATAGCAACCTACATTGACAAACCAGTTATTATAGATTACGTGTTAAGTATATTGATACTGATTTTTATCTTGCCGATTGACCAGGGAAGGAAAAGCCTCTTAAAAATTGGTGATGCTTCATACACAATATATTTGAGTCACTCATTTATAGTTCTGGCTTACGGGATTATAACCAAAAACACATCAAGTATGTGGATATGTCTGTTAGCAGGTTTAATAACAATATTCGCCTCTGCAACTCTGGGTATATTCCTGTATGAAAAAATAGAAAAAAGAATACATCGTTAACTGACATAAAAATGATTGATAGCCACTTAAATTAAGTGGCTATCATCTTTATTAGCACATCCCTCAGTCTCACGCCCCATAAACACAGCCAACATTAACCCCTCTCAAAAAAAGACAAAAAAGATCACAATAAGCAATACACCCAATAAGAATATTATTAATAAATCTGTCACTGCACGTTTAAATAATTATTACTAGACCCCTGCGCGAAAAATCCTCTATCACCAATTTTGTCCACATCTTGCCACACATAGAGACCAGTTCTTCATCGCGCTGTCGTACTCCAGGTCCGTCATCACACAAGGCTCCTGTTCGTCACGCGGGTGAAGCGCGTTATACCGCTCTCGCCAGCGGCTCTCCAGCGCTAAAATCGGCAACGTTGATTTGCCGCCCGGTGGAGGGAAAAAGTTGTGATGCATCTCTCTTTTAGCGCACTCAGCGCGCCTTTCCCTGCGCAATCCTCAGGGGAAAAGGGGGCAACTCTCGGCGATTCGCCGTAATCATGGTAAAATCGGCTTTTTTACGTACCGGGATATTTGCGATGAACTCAACCACCCAGGAAAAGCTGCTGGCGCAGGCGGAACGCCTCTGCCAACAACGCAATGTGCGATTGACGCCGCAACGGCTGGAAGTGCTGCGTCTGATGACTCAGCAACCCGGTGCAATCAGCGCTTATGACCTGCTCGATCTGCTGCGCGTCGCCGAACCGCAAGCCAAGCCGCCGACGGTCTATCGCGCGCTGGATTTTCTGCTGGAGCAAGGGTTTATCCATAGAGTGGAGTCCGCCAACAGCTACGTGCTGTGCCACCACTTCGAACAGCCGATGCACACGTCCGCACTGTTTATCTGCGACCGCTGCGGCCAGGTGACCGAACGCACTACCGAAGGCGTAGAGGAAACGCTGCAGAAGCTGGCGCAGGAAGCCGGATTTGCGCTGCGGCACAGCGTGGTGGAAGCGCACGGCCTGTGCGCCGGCTGCGTGGAGGTTGAGGCGTGCGACAGCAAGCATGACTGCGCCGAACACGATCACAGCATCGCCATCAAGAAGAAGTAAGACGAAGTCAGGTACCTCCCTGTACCTGCGGCCGGGGCGCCAGAGGATGAGAGCGACGCCGGCCTGAGTTGGGCAAGCCGCCTTCAATGGCGGCCCTGCAAATTACCAGCGGTGTTTGGTGTGATCTTCCCAGGCTTTCACCTCTTTCTCGGCCGCCTCTTTCTGGTAACCGTAGCGCTCCTGGATTTTGCCGACCAGCTGTTCGCGTTTCCCTTCGATGACCGTCAGATCGTCATCGGTCAGCTTGCCCCATTTTTCCTTCACTTTGCCTTTAAGCTGCTTCCAGTTACCGTCGGCTTGATCTTTATTCATAGTCTCTCCGTTAACCTGTGGTGAATCAGTGATCCCTGTCGCCGGCCGGGGTTAACCAGAAATTTTTCTGGCCGATATGCCCTTCACCTTAAGGAATATCTCTCCCCTTCATTCGCCAGCCACATGATTCATTATAGTTAAACATGGAAATAAAAAAGCCATATGACAGAATAAAAAACCATTAAGAAATGAAATAAACATAAAAAACGCCAACAAACAACAAACTAAGCCGGGCAAAACCAGGCTGAAAACATGTAAGCAAACATGAATAAAAACATAAGAAAAATTAATAATTAACCCAACAAGGCGTGCGGTTTAGCGTGCGGCAAACCAGCTGCCGCGCACCTGATGGCGGTGCCAAATCCAGCCCAGTGCCAGACCGCGCAGCGCCAGAAACACCGCCAGCGCCAGCCAGAGTCCGTGGTTGCCAAGCAGCGGCACGCTGAACAGCGCCAGACCGTATCCCGCCGCAGCCACCGCCATGCTGTTGCGCATCTCGGCACCGCGCGTGGCACCGATAAACATGCCGTCCAGCAAATAGCACCACACCCCGACCAGCGGCAGGATGACCTGCCACGGTAAATAGTGGGCGGCCAACGCACGCAGCTCCGGCAAGGAGGTCAACGCCGCCACGATCTGCTGGCCGGTAACGGCATACGCCAGGGCGAAGGCCAGCGCGACCAGCCCTGCCTGCCTGCAGGCCGCGTGCCACACCTTGCGCAGCTGGCTGTCGTCCCGGGCACCGTAGGCGTGGCCCGAATGGGCTTCCACCGCATAAGCGAAGCCGTCGAGCGCATAGGCGGTGAACGTCAGCAGATTCATCAATACCGCGTTGACCGCCACCACGTCGCTTCCCAGGCGAGCACCGAAGATGGTCAGCGATGCAAAGCACAGCTGCAGCAGCAATGAACGCAACATGATGTCGCGGTTAAGCGCCAGCAGCCGACGCAGATCGCCACGCCAGGCCTGGCGCAGCATCGGCAGGGTGATACCGCGCAGGCACATCACCCGCCACGCCAGCCACAGGCCGAGCAGCAGCGTGGCGTATTCGGCGATGGCGGTTGCCGCCGCCGCCCCTCGCACGTTCCAGCCCAGGCCCATCACCAGCCAGATATCCAGCACGATGTTCAGCAGGTTGCCGACAATCAGCAGGATCACCGGCGCACGCACATACTGCACGCCGAGCAGCCAGCCCAGCAGCACCAGATTAGCCAGCGCCGCCGGCGCGCTCAGCCAACGGATCTCAAGAAAACGCCGCGCCTGTTCCAGCACCTCGCCATTGCCACCGACGATCCGCAGCGCCAGTTCGATCAGCGGATAGCGCAACAGGACGATCGCCACCCCGGCCAGCAGCGCCAGCAGAAGCGGCTGCATAAAGGCGCGCGCCAGCGCCTGCGGGTTCTGTGCCCCCAGCGCCTGCGCCGCCAGGCCGGTGGTGCTCATGCGCAGGAACAACAGCAGCATGAACAGGAAGCTGGTCGCCACCGCGCCGATCGCGACGCCCCCCAGGTAGATCGGGCTGTCGAGGTGGCCGATCACCGCGGTGTCCACCAGCCCGAGCAGCGGTACGGTGATATTGGAGAAAATCATCGGCAGAGCCAGGCGCCACAGGGCTTTATCGGTGTCGCTGGTGAAGGCGGAAATCAAGCGCATGATGAGATGTTCCCGTAGCAGTGGCGAAGGGCAAGGTCAGAAACAAAAACGCCCCAGAACAGGGGCGATTGATACAAGAGGCGGCACTGAGAGTGCGACGATTAAATCCAGTCACCGTTGCGGATCACGCCGACCGCCAGCCCTTCGATAGTGAAATTCTGCTGGCGCAGATCGACCACGATCGGTTGGAATTCGTTGTTCTCCGGCAGCAGCTCGACCACGTTGCCGTGTTTTTTCAGGCGCTTGACCGTCACTTCGTCTTCGATGCGCGCCACCACGACCTGGCCGTTGCGCACGTCTTGCGTTTTATGCACCGCCAGCAGATCGCCGTCCAGAATGCCGATGTCGCGCATCGACATGCCGTTCACCCGCAGCAGGAAATCGGCGCTCGGTTTAAACAGGGAAGGATCCACCTGGTAGTGCCCTTCGATGTGCTGCTGCGCCAGCAGCGGCTCGCCGGCGGCGACGCGGCCGATCAGCGGCAGCCCTTCTTCTTCTTCCATCAACAGGCGGATACCGCGCGAGGCACCGGAGACGATTTCGATCACGCCTTTGCGTGCCAGCGCCTTCAGGTGTTCTTCGGCGGCGTTAGGCGAGCGGAACCCCAGACGCATCGCGATCTCGGCACGCGTTGGCGGCATGCCCGTTTGCGAAATATGATCGCGAATCAGATCGTAGACCTCTTGCTGTCTGGTAGTTAGTGCTTTCATTCCGCCCCCTGTTTGTTTATACAGTCTTGCTGTGAGTATATACAGGTAAGCGCGGATTGGGAACCGAAGAATAAATAAAAATCAGTCAGTAGGCGCCTTTCGTCAGCCAAAATGCTGCCATAAGACCGTGCCCCAAACGAACAGCGCCAGCACGATCGCCAGCGACACCGCCGCCGATCCCATGTCCTTGGCCCGACCGGACAGTTCGTGATGTTCGCTGCCGATGCGATCCACCACCGCCTCGATCGCGCTGTTCAGGATCTCGACGATCATCACCAGCGCTACCGATCCGATCAATAAAATGCGCGCTATCGCACCCACATCCAGCCAGACAGCCAGTATGATAGCCAGCAGGGTGAGCACCAGCTCCTGGCGGAAAGCCGCTTCGTGCTGCCAGGCGGCGGAAAGCCCTTTATAAGAATAGCCGGCGGCCTTGATGATGCGGGTCAGTCCGGTTGCTTGGTTTGCCATGTTTTCGTGCCTTTCTCAGAGGTCGGTCATAATAAAAAGAGTCTAGAACAGTCCGCGCTGACGGCTCTCGGTTTTCGAACACCACAGATCTGCTACCCGGTTTCTGGTATGCTTGCGGCGCATTGCTAACAAGAGGCTTCACGTTGTTTATGTCAGGTTGGCGTAAAATTTATTATAAAATATTGAATTTACCACTTAAATTGTTGGTAAGAAGTAAGGTCATCCCTTCAGATCCGGTTACCGAGCTAGGGTTGGATCCCTCACGGCCGATTTTGTATGTTTTACCTTACAATTCCAAGGCGGATTTGCTGACGCTGCGCACCCAGTGCCTGGCGCAGGATCTGCCCGATCCGCTCAACTCGCTGGAGATCGACGGCACCGTGCTGCCGAGCTACGTGTTCATTCACGACGGCCCGCGCGTGTTCCGCTACTACACCCCGAAAGAAGAGTCGGTAAAGCTGTTCCACGACTATCTGGATCTGCACCGCAGCAATCCGGATCTCGACATTCAGATGCTGCCGGTTTCGGTGATGTTCGGCCGCTCGCCGGGCCGCGAAGGCCACGGCACGCCGCACCTGCGTCTGTTGAACGGCGTGCAGAAATTCTTCGCCGTGCTGTGGCTCGGCCGCGACAGCTTCGTGCGTTTCTCCAACACCGTTTCGCTGCGCCGCATGGCCACCGAGCACGGCACGGATAAAACCATCGCGCAGAAACTGGCGCGCGTGGCGCGCATGCACTTCTCGCGTCAGCGCCTGGCCGCGGTAGGCCCGAGCCTGCCGGCCCGCCAGGATCTGTTCAACAAGCTGTTGGCGTCCAAAGCGATCGAAAAAGCGGTCGAGGACGAAGCGCGCAGCAAGAAGATCTCGCACGAAAAGGCCCAGCAGAACGCCATCGCGCTGATGGAAGAGATCGCCGCCGATTTCTCCTACGAAACCGTGCGCCTGTCCGACCGCGTGCTGAGCTGGACCTGGAACCGGCTGTATCAGGGCATCAACGTCACCAACGCCGAGCGCGTGCGCCAGCTGGCGCAGGACGGCCACGAGATCGTCTACGTGCCCTGCCACCGCAGCCACATGGACTACCTGCTGCTGTCCTACGTGCTGTATCACCAGGGCCTGGTGCCGCCGCACATCGCCGCCGGCATCAACCTCAACTTCTGGCCGGCCGGCCCGATCTTCCGCCGCTTGGGCGCGTTCTTCATCCGCCGCACCTTCAAGGGCAACAAGCTGTACTCGACGGTGTTCCGCGAATACCTCGGCGAGCTGTTCACCCGCGGCTACTCGGTGGAATACTTCGTGGAAGGTGGCCGTTCCCGCACCGGGCGTCTGCTGGAGCCGAAGACCGGCACCCTGTCGATGACCATCCAGGCGATGCTGCGCGGCGGCACCCGTCCGATCACGCTGGTGCCGATTTACATCGGTTACGAACACGTGATGGAAGTGGGCACCTACGCCAAAGAGCTGCGCGGCGCCACCAAGGAAAAAGAGAGCCTGCCGCAGATGCTGCGCGGCCTGCGCAAGCTGCGCAATCTGGGCCAGGGTTATGTCAACTTCGGCGAGCCGCTGCCGTTGACCGCTTACCTCAACCAGCACGTGCCGCAGTGGCGCGAGTCTATCGATCCGATCGAAGCTCAGCGCCCAAGCTGGCTGACGCCGACGGTCAACGATCTGGCCGGCCAGATCATGGTGCGCATCAACAACGCCGCCGCGGCCAACGCCATGAACCTGTGTTCCACCGCGCTGCTGGCTTCGCGCCAGCGTTCGCTGACCCGCGAACAGCTGGTCGAACAGCTCGAGTGTTACCTGCAGCTGATGCGCAACGCGCCTTACGCGCATGACGTCACCGTGCCGACGCAAACGCCGGACGAGCTGCTGGATCACGCGCTGAACATGAACAAGTTCGAGGTGGAGAAGGACAACATCGGCGACATCATCATCCTGCCGCGCGAGCAGGCGGTGCTGATGACCTATTACCGCAACAACATCCACCACCTGCTGGTGCTGCCGTCGCTGATCGCCAGCATCGTGATGCATCATCGCCGGGTATCGCGCGCCGAACTGCTGCGTCAAATCGGCATGATCTACCCGATGCTGAAAGCCGAGCTGTTCCTGCATAACGACAAGGAACAGCTGCCGGAGGTGCTGCAGCCGGTGATCGACGAGCTGATCCGTCAACAGCTGATCTGCGACAAAGGCGACGAGCTGGTGCTGAACCCGACGCGCATTCGCCCGCTGCAGCTGCTGGCCGCCGGGGTGCGCGAAACCCTGCAACGCTACGCCATCACCATGTCGATCCTCAGCGCCAACCCGAGCATCAACCGCGGCGCGCTGGAGAAAGAGAGCCGCATCATGGCGCAGCGTCTGTCGGTGCTGCACGGCATCAACGCGCCGGAGTTCTTCGACAAGGCGGTGTTCTCCACCCTGGTGGCGACGCTGCGCGAAGAAGGCTATATCAACGACAGCGGCGATGCGATCCGCGAGCACACCCTTGAGGTGTACAACATGCTGAGCGATCTGATCACGCCGGAAATCAAGCTGACCATCGAAAGCGTCAACATGCCGGAAGAGACCAACGTCCTGCCGCAGGCCGATGCGGAAGAAGAGCAGGACGAGTGATTTCGTCCGGTACGGAAATACAAAAGGCACCCCGAGGGGTGCCTTTTTTCTTGCTTTGGGGAACCGTTACGCCGGCAGATAGCTCAGCGCGATGCCGATAAATACCACCAACCCGACATAGTTGTTCTGCAGGAAGGCCTTGAAGCAGGCTTCGCGCTCGCGGCCGGCGATCTGTTTTTGCTGGTGAATGAACAGCGCGCCCGCCAGCAGCAGCGACCAGTAAAACGCCCCGCCGAGCTGCGCCAGATAACCGACCCACACCAGCAGCAGCAGCGTCGCGAACTGCAGCAGCCCGACGATCAGCTTGTCATAACGGCCGAACAGGATAGCGGTGGATTTGATGCCGATCTTCAAATCATCGTCGCGATCGACCATCGCATACAGCGTGTCGTAGGCCACCGTCCAGCAGATGTTGGCCAGCAGCAGCAGCCAGCAGCTGAGCGGCAGCGATTCGCTGACCGCCGCATACCCCATCGGAATGCCCCAGCCGAACGCGGCGCCCAGCACGAACTGCGGCAGGTTGGTCACCCGCTTCATGAACGGATACACCCAGGCCAGCGCCAGCGCCGCCAGCGACAGCCAGATGGTCATCGCATTGAGCGTCAACACCAGGCAGAACGAGATCAGCACCAGCACCGCAAACAGCACCTTGGCCTCTTTCGCGCTCACCCGACCGCTCGGCATCGGCCGCCCGGCGGTGCGTTTCACGTAGCCGTCCACCGCGCGATCGGCGTAGTCATTCACCACGCAGCCGGCGGCGCGCATCAGGAACACGCCGAGCACGAACACCAGCAAAATCGACAGCGGCGGCACGCCTTTCCCGGCCAGCCACAGCGCCCACAGCGTCGGCCACAGCAGCAACAGCGTGCCGATCGGTTTATCAATGCGCATCAAATGGCTGTAAGCCCGCCATTTACTTTGAGTCACGCTTCCCTCCAAGGTCTTGCTCTCCTCTCTTATGCAGGAACCGCTGAATACAGCGGCGAAGCCGGTAAAAACAATTCGGTCAGCAACAGCGGTTTGCCCGCCAGCCGCAGCCGTGAACGGCGCGCCCACAGCGCATCCTGTCGGCCGATATGGATATAGTCGCGGGTCAGATCGCCGCTGCTGAACAGGTAGCGCCCCAGCGGCAGCGTGCCCAGATCCACCAGCGCCTGGTCGGGGCCGGTCAGCGTATTTTCCGGGATCACCGTGCGCCCCAGCAGCCAGGGCTGGTCGTCGCCCAGCAGCACCACTTCGCGCAGCCAGTAGCGCGGGCTGTCGGGCAGGTGATTCGCCTCGTCGCCCAGCGCCTCGCGCGTGACGAAGCATTCGCGCTGCGGTTCGACGCGCACCTGGGCGCAATGGCGTTCAAATCGGCGGGTCATGGAGCCTAACTCCATCAGCCAGTCGCTGACGGCGGCGGGCGCCGGAGGATCCTGTTCGGACAACCACTCCAGCGGCGGCAGGATGGAATCCCTGATGCCAGACATTGCTTTACTCCTCGCCTGAACCGCGGCCGGTACGGCGCGCCAGACGATACAAACTGTTAACAGGCCCCCATTGTAGCGCAGAAATACGAAAGCGGCAGGCTGATTCGTGGCGAAAACGGCGGTGGCTTCCGCCGGAAAAACCGGGTTCCTGTCATCTTTTTGCCATCCGCGTTCTCTATCTTCGTTCCCCGGCACGATGACGATTCTGTGATCGCCTGCAAAGTTTCATCTTTGTCGCGTTGTTTTATCTACGCGCGTAGATACTCTGACACCGCAGCGTTGAATCGCCATGCGTCCGACATCATTTGTCGGCACACCTTTGTTGCCGGCACCAGGGAAACCATCTTTAACCGCGCCCCTCCAGGCGCAGAACAAAAGAGGATAGCACTGCCATGAGCGAAACAACGCTTGCCACTCCACAGACCGCCGACGCCGCGCTGGCGGCCGATGAACGCCTGGCAACCAAAGAGGGGCGCAGCCAATTTTGGCGCGCCACCTTCTCCTGCTGGCTCGGCACCGCCATGGAATACGTCGATTTCGCGCTGTACGGCCTGGCGGCCGGCATGGTGTTCGGCGACGTGTTCTTCCCCGAGGCCACGCCGCTGGTCGCCCTGCTGGCCAGCTTCGCCACCTACTCCGTCGGCTTCGTCGCGCGGCCGATCGGCGCGCTGGTGTTCGGCTGGATCGGCGATCGCAAAGGCCGCCGCGTGGTGCTGATCACCACCGTGGCGCTGATGGGCCTCTCCACCACGCTGATCGGCCTGATCCCGTCCTATGCGCAAATCGGCGTTTGGGCGCCCACCTGCCTGGTGATCCTGCGCTTCGCGCAGGGGTTCGGCGCCGGCGCGGAGCTGTCCGGCGGCGCGGTAATGCTGGCGGAATACGCGCCGGCCAAACGGCGCGGGCTGGTGGCGTCGATCATCGCCATCGGCTCCAACAGCGGCACCCTGCTGGCGTCGCTGGTGTGGCTGCTGGTACTGCAGCTCGACAAGGAAGACCTGATGAGCTGGGGCTGGCGCATTCCGTTCCTCGCCAGCATTCTGATCGCCGGCGTGGCGCTGTACCTGCGCCGCCACGTGCGGGAAACGCCGGTCTTCGAGCGCGAGCTGCAGCAAAACCACCAGCGCATGCTGGACGCCGCCCAGGCCGCACCGGATACGCGCAGCTACCTGCAGCGCACCAAGGCGTTCTGGGTGATGCTCGGCCTGCGCATCGGCGAAAACGGCCCTTCCTACCTGTGCCAGGGCTTTATCGTCGGCTACGTCGCCAAGGTGCTGATGGTCGATAAATCGGTGCCGGCGCTGGCGGTGCTGATCGCCTCGCTGTGCGGTTTTCTGGTGATCCCGCTGGCCGGCTGGCTGTCCGATCGCTTCGGCCGCCGCGTCACCTACCGGTGGTTCTGCCTGCTGCTGGTGCTGTACGCCTTCCCGGCGTTCTGGCTGCTCGACAGCCGTGAGCCGGCGATCGTCATCTCGGTGATCGTGGTCGGCATGTGCATCGCGTCGCTGGGGATCTTCGGCGTGCAGGCGGCCTATGGCGTCGAACTGTTCGGCGTGAAGAACCGCTACTCCAAAATGGCGTTCGCCAAGGAGCTCGGCTCGATCCTCTCCGGCGGCACCGCGCCGCTGATCGCCACCGCACTGCTGTCCGGTTTCGGTCACTGGTGGCCTGTCGCCTGCTATTTTGTTGTAATGGCGGGCATCGGCTTAATCACCACCTTCTTTGCTCCCGAAACCCGCGGCCGCGATCTCAACCTGCCGCAGGATGCCGCGTAGCGAGAAGGCGAACAGGACCTCAATGTGGATAATCACTCCGCGCGACGCGTTACCCGCGCCGACGTGGCTCGCGTAGCGGGCACCTCCGTCGCCGTAGTCAGCTATGTGATCAACAACGGCCCGCGCCCGGTGGCGGAAGCCACCCGGCTGCGCGTGCTGGCGGCGATCGAGCAGACCGGCTACCGGCCGAACGACATCGCGCGGGCGCTGGCCTCCGGCAGCACACAAACCTACGGGCTGGTGGTGCCGGATATTTCCAACCCGTTCTTCGCCACCCTGGCGCGGGCACTGCAGCAGGAAGCCTTCAGCCGCGGCCGTGTGCTGCTGCTAGGCGACGCCGGCGACGATCGTCAGCGCGAGTATGAACTTATCAACAACCTGCTGCGCCGCCAGGTCGACGGCCTGCTGTACACCAGCGTCGATCGCCATCCGTGGTTCGATCTGATCCGCGCTTCCGGCACGCCCTGCGTAATGATAGACACCATCGACAGCCAGGCCGGCGTCTGCGCCATTCGCGTCGACGAGCGCGACGCCGCCTGCCAGGCAACCCGCCATCTGCTGCAACACGGCTACCGCGATATCGGCATTTTTATCGGCCCGCTGACCATGCTCAACGCGCAGGATCGCCTGAACGGCTGGCGCGATGCGCTGCTGGAGGCGGGCATCGCGCCACGCGACGAGTGGATTTTCGAGGTGCCCTACACCCGCCAGGGCGGTTACCAGGCCACCCAGCGCCTGGTGCAAGGCCCGCGCCCGCGCGCCGTTTTCACCTCTAACGAGCAGCAGGCGCTCGGCTGCCTGTCGGCGTTGGCGGAGCATGGGCTGCGCGCGCCGGACGATCTGGCGCTGATCTGTTTTAACGGCACGCAGCAATCCGAATTCAGCGTGCCGCCGCTCAGCGCGGTCGAGCAGCCGATCGACGCCATGGCCAAGCGGGCCATCGCCATGCTGGCCGCCGGTGCCGCGCCCGCCGAGCTGCATGAATTCGCTTTTCAACTGCGCATCCGCCGCTCCTGCGGCTGTTAGCGGTTTTTCAGGACACCTTATATATATGCGTTTAATCATTGATTGCGATCCCGGCAACGGCGTGCCCGGCGCCAACGTCGACGACGGCCTGGCGCTAGCCCTGGCGCTGGCGGCCAAACCGCAGCTGCAGCTGGAGCTGATCAGCATCGTGGCCGGCAACACCCCGCGAGAAGTGGGCTTCGCCGTCGCCACCGATCTGCTGGCGCAGAGCGGCTATCAGGTGCCGGTCGCCCTCGGCGCGGCGCGCGCCCTGAGCGAGCCGCCGGAGCCGTGGCGCGCACATCTGGACCGCCCGATCGCCGATCCGAAGCTGGCGGCGCTGTGGCGTGACCTGCCCGCGCCCTCGCTGGCCAACGCGCCCGCACCGGACGCCGCCATCGCCATCGGCGAGCTGATCTGCCGGCATCCCGGCGAGATCACGCTGGCGGCGATCGGCCCGCTGACCAACGTTGCGCACGCCATGCAGCTTTACCCGCAGATGGCGCAGGCGGTGAAAGAGATTGTGATCATGGGGGGCGTATTCAACGTCGACGGGTACATCAAGGACACCAATTTCGGTTTGGATCCGGAAGCGGCGCGGCTGGTGTTGAACAGCGGCGCCACCATCACGCTGGCACCGCTGGATGTCACCACCCAGACCATGCTGACCCAGGCGGATCTGGCCGCGTTGACCCAGCCGGATACCCCGCTGTGCCGCTATTTACGCGCCACCACGCGGCCGTGGATCGACTATTCGCGCCATACGCGGCACCTGCCGGGCTGCTGGATCCATGATGCGTTAGTGATCGCCTGGCTGCTGGCGCCGCAGCTGGTCACCACCGAGATGTTCCATGTGGATGTGGCGCTGGAAGGGGCGTTGACGCGCGGCAGCTCACGCCGCTGGCGGCCGGACAGTCTGCGCCTGACGGTCGGCATGCCGCCGCCGCAGGGCAAGCCGGTGCGTGTCATGCAGCAGGTAGACAACGCCCGTCTGTTGGCGTTGATCGGCGCAACGCTGGCCCGCGGATGAAAAAAGGTGCGCCAAAGCGCACCAATCATCGAGCCAGCATCGGCAGCGCCGGGTGTTACCCCTTGCCTTTAACGCTGCTGATAAACGTTTTACGCGCGGTGGTCGAGCCCAGTTTCTCGGCCTCATTCATCAGTTTCAGCGCCTTGTCGATATCGCCCGCCTTCACCGCCTGTTTGATGCCGTTATTGAAGTAGCTTTCGGTATCGTTGAGCATCGGCTCCGCCGGTTTCTCCGGCGCCGGTGCCGGTGCCGCCACGGCGGCAGGGGCGGTCGAGCCCACCACCACCGGCGCCACGGTCGGCGCAGGCTGCAGCATGCCGATCATCACGTTGCCGGTGCCCTGTTCAGCGGTGACCTTAAGCTTCAGCGTGCCGGTCGTCGCGTGGCCGGCGATCGGATCCGGGATATCCGGTACCGCGTTGCCCACGCCCTGCGCATAGGCCTTGGCCGGGTTGGTCAACTGAGTGGTTTTCGCCAAGTCCTGGCGGGTGGTGTACACCAGCAGGTAAATCTGTTTTTGGCCGAGCGCCGGCGTCAGTTTCAGCGTGCCTTCGAGGCGATCGGAGGACATAGCCCCCGGCGGCTGATACGGGAAGTAGCTGCTCGGGTAATACGCCGCCGGGCGCAGATGCTCGTCCAGCACCAGCACGCTCGGCGCATAAAGCGAATTGTTTTTGGCAAGGCTGCTCAGCGTCACTTCCAGCGAACCGCGATCGGCCGGCAGCGTATAGGCGGCGATCGCCCCCTGAATCTCGCCCTGATTGAGCTGCGGGCTAACGGCGTCGAGCTTCACCTCTTGCGACACCGGCGGCTGCAGCGGCTGCCACGGCAGGCTTTGCAGCGTGGCGGCGCTGATGGCCGGCGCGACGGAAACGTTGGCCGGCGTCTCGGCGTTGGCCGCCAAAGGCGCGCCGACGGTCAGCGCCAGCGACAGGCAGAGTGACAGCAGATTCTTTTTCATCGTTATATCCTCTTTCAGCGCCGCGGCGGATCAGGCAAGAGATCCGGCCGCGGCGAATGCGGTTGGGGGAGAGCCGCTGGCCCTCCCCGCCCTGTCGTCGTTACCACCAAATTTCCATCTGGGCGCCGAAGGTGACTTCGTCATCCTTGCCGCGGCTGAAGGTATGCATGCTGGTGTCGTTGTAAGCGGTGCCGGCGTTATACCCGGTGTCGTCACCGGTGGCGTAGCCCCACTTCTCATCCCACTTGGCGTAGGTGGCGAACAGACGGATGGCCGGGCGCGACCAGATGCTGTTGCCCGCCTGCCACTGCTGGGCCAGGGTCACTTTATACTGGCCGTTGCGATCGCCGGTGCGCTGGGATTTGACGTTGTCGTAGCCCGCTTCCAGCAGGGTGCTCATGATCGGCGTCCATTTGTACATCGGGCGCACGCCCACGGTGTACCAGGTGGTGCCGTTGTTGTTGTCGCGGTCGATGTCCTGGAACATGGCGACGTACATCAACGCCCATTGATCGTTGAAGTCAATGGCGCCGTGATCCAGCACGCGGATCATCTTGCCGTTGTTATCGATGGTGGCGCCTTCGTTGCGGCCGTTGTTCTGCGAGGTCATCGAGTCGGTGGCGTACTGCACCACAAACTTGTTGTAACCGTTCAGGATGCTTTGGGTGTGTTCCGCGGTGAACATCCAGCCGTCTTTGCTCGCGCCGTCGGCCAGGTGGTAGTGGTCCTGCGCATTGGCGCGGCCGTAGTCCACGCCCAGCTCCAGGGTGCCGCCCGGGTTCAGCTCCAGGCCGGCCAAGCGCACGTCGAAGGTGTCGTTGACGGTCGGACGCTGTTTCCATTCGTTATCCAGGTAGCCGTAAGAGCCGCCGGACTCCGAGTTGCGGGTCACGGCAGCGGAAAGCTTGCCGAAGCCCAGATCGATGTTTTCCAGACCGGCGCCCGGGCCGGAGATATCCCAGTAGTAGAAGTCGATCATGTGAACGTCATGACGCTGATAGAAGCGCTTACCGGCCCACAGCGTGGAGCCCGGCAGCCAGTCGATCAGGTTTTTACCCTGCACGTTGACTTCGCGGAAGCCCGGAGTCACGTCTTCCCAGTCGGAACGTTGCGAGACCGAATAGGCCAGGTTGGTGTCGAAGTAGAAGCTCTTGTCGCCTTCTTTCCACACTTCCTGCCCCAGTTTCAGCTCGGCGTAGGTTTCGCATTCGTTGCCGAGACGGTATTTGCTCGCGGCACCGGTGGCCTTGAAGCACTGTTGCTCACCGCCGCTGCCGGTCCAGCCGATGCCGGAACGGGCGTAACCGTGGAAATCCACGGCCAGCGCCTGGGTAGAGAGAACACCGGCGGCGACAGCCAGTGCCAGAGGAAGTTTGCGCAGAGTAGTCATCATTATTCTCCTGTTATACCGACTTTGATGCTTTAAACGCCCGGCTCCTGGTGCAGCCGTTTACATGCCGTACCGTCTTCACGGAACAGGTGGCAGCGGTGAGGCGGCAGGCCGATGGCGAATGTGGCACCTTCTTCTACCAGCACCACGTCATTCTGGCGGTACACCAGGTTTTGACGGATAGCCGGGATTTGGATGTGGATTTGCGTCTCGTTGCCGAGTTGCTCCACCACCTGTACGTCGCCGGTAAGCCGCACTTCAGAGGCTTCGCCGGGCAGCAGATGTTCAGGGCGAATGCCCAGTGACAGGTTGGCGCCGGGCTGAACGCCCGCGCCTTCCACCGGCAGCCAGACCAGCTGGCGGTTGGGCAGTTCGACCTGCACCTGTTGCGGCTGCGCCGCGGTCACCTTGACCGGCAGGAAGTTCATCTTCGGCGAGCCGATAAACCCGGCGACGAAGCGGTTGGCCGGGTAGTGGTACAGTTCCAGCGGCTTGCCGACCTGGGCCACGCGACCGGCGTCGAGCACCACGATCTTGTCGGCCAGCGTCATCGCTTCGACCTGATCGTGGGTGACGTAAATCATGGTGCGCTGCAGGCGCTTGTGCAGACGGGAGATCTCGATGCGCATCTGCACCCGCAGCGCGGCGTCGAGGTTGGACAGCGGTTCGTCGAGCAGGAACACGTCCGGCTCAGCCACCAGCGTGCGGCCGATCGCCACGCGCTGACGCTGCCCGCCGGACAGCGCCTTCGGCCGCCGATCGAGCAGGTGCGCCAGCTGCAGCACCTCGGAGACCTGGTTCACCCGTTGATTGATTTCCGCTTTCCTGGCGCCGGCCAGCTTCAGGCCGAACGACATGTTGTCCGCCACCGACAGGTGCGGATACAGCGCATAGGATTGGAACACCATGCCGATGCCGCGCTCGGAAGGCGGCACCTCATTCATACGTTTCTCGCCGATCAGCAGCTCGCCGGAGGTGATGTCCTCCAGCCCGGCGATCATGCGCAGCAGCGTCGATTTGCCGCAGCCCGACGGCCCGACAAACACCACAAACTCGCCGTCTTCGATGGTCAGATTGACGTCTTTGGAAATCACGGCCTCACCGAAGGCCTTATAAACGCTGCGCAGTGTGACGCTAGCCATGCGTTACTCCCCTGCTTTCGCAGTTAACATGTCGTGTGAAAATGGCGGAGGCAAAGCCCGCCAAAACCCATTGATGACCCTCTTGCTGCGCGCCGTGCTGCCATGCCAACGGCAAGGTCGCCTCAGACGGCGCGGCCGCCTGAGTATAAGGCTGCAGGTTTATCAGCGCTTCAAGGCATTGATCCTGATGGGTTATAAGTAAGCGCACCACGCCGTCTCGCTGGCTGACCGCGCTCAGCTCGCCGCGCTGGATGAGCGGCGAACGGCGCAGGGCCAACAGCGCCTGGCAGTAACGTAAGGTGGAGTGGCTGTCATGCTGTTGGCGGCTGATGGCCAACGCGCGGTGTTCGATCGCCACCTGCTGATACCAGCTGATTTCGCCGGCGGTGACCTGTTCGGGGGCCTCATGCCACGGCATCGGCGTTTGCGCGCCGCGCGGATCCTGCAGGCCGGCGGCATGCGGCAGCCCCAGCTCTTCGCCCTGATACAGGCAGATCGGCGCCGGCAACATCGCCAGCAGCGTCAGAAAAGCGGCGGCGGAGCGCAAATCGCCCTGCCCCCAGCGGCTGACCACTCGGGGCTGATCCGCGTCGCCGGTGCTCCACAGGCTGTCCGCCAACGAGGTGCGGCGGGCATGCAGCACCGCCACCAGCTTCTCCGCGCTGAACGGCATCACGTCCAGCGCCAATGCGCCGTGGGCGAACCGCTGCGGCGCAACCGCATTGCGAACGCGGTTGGCTTCATCGGCGTACCACAGCGTCAGCCCTTCGCCCGTCACCGTCGCCTCGGTCTCCGGCGCCAGCGTCTGCGGCAGCAACAGGCCGTCGATCGACAGCGCTTTCAGGTACGGCAGCGCCGCCAGCATGCCGTGCGCGTCGCCCACGCCGTCCCCGTTTCCGTCACGGAAACCGGCCGGATGGATCCGGTACAGGGTAGGCTGGGTGGCGATAGGCATTGACGACATAAATCCGGTATCCCTGCTGCGCGTGGCGTTGAAAATCAATGGGCCGATAGTGCGGGAGTCGCCGGAAAGGGTAATCATCCGTAACAGGATTTTTCATGGGGGAGGAGACGGGAGGATGAGAGAACGACCACAGCGATGAGAAGTTCCGCGCTTAAGGCAAATCTGTGATCCGGCTGGCAAAAATCGCCCCCCTATTTTGTGCCTGACGCCACAGAATAGAGCGCAACGTTAACTGGATCACACTCCTCATCACAGGGGCGTAGAGGGGGGGAGGATGAGAATATGTCGCGTTGTGACCCACTATTACCGCGAAACGTCTCTCCTTGATTTATGTGCCCACAAAAAGAAGGACTGGATTATGACTCGCAGCATTACCCTCGCCCGCACGCTGGCGCTCTCGGCACTGGCCACCCTGGTGCTCTCTTCTTCCGCCTTCGCCAAGATCGAGGAAGGCAAACTGGTTATCTGGATCAACGGCGACAAGGGCTATAACGGCCTGGCCGAAGTCGGCAAGAAATTCGAAAAAGACACCGGCATCAAGGTCACCGTCGAGCACCCGGACAAGCTGGAAGAAAAATACCCGCAGGTGGCCGCCACCGGCGACGGCCCGGACATCATCTTCTGGGCCCACGACCGCTTCGGCGGCTATGCGCAGTCCGGCCTGCTGGCCGAAATCCACCCGTCCAAAGCCTTCCAGGACAAGCTGTTCCCGTTCACCTGGGACGCCGTGCGCTATGACGGCAAGCTAATCGGCTACCCGATCGCCGTCGAAGCGCTGTCGCTGATTTACAACAAAGACCTGGTCAAACAGCCGCCGAAGACCTGGGAAGAGATCCCGGCGCTGGACAAGCAGCTGCGCGCCAGCGGCAAAAGCGCCATCATGTGGAACCTGCAGGAACCCTACTTCACCTGGCCTATCATCGCCGCCGACGGCGGTTATGCCTTCAAGTATGAAAACGGCAAATACAACATCAAGGATGTCGGCGTCGCCAACGCCGGTTCGCAGGCCGGTCTGCAGTTCATCGTCGATCTGGTGAAAAACAAGCACATCAACGCCGATACCGACTACTCGATCGCCGAAGCCGCGTTCAACAAAGGCCAGACCGCGATGACCATCAACGGGCCGTGGGCCTGGAACAACATCGAGCAGAGCAAAATCAACTACGGCGTGACGCTGCTGCCAACCTTCAAAGGCAAACCGTCCAAGCCGTTCGTCGGCGTGCTAACCGCCGGCATCAACGCCGCCAGCCCGAATAAAGAGCTGGCGACCGAGTTCCTCGAGAACTACCTGCTGACCAACGAAGGGCTGGCGGACGTCAACAAAGACAAGCCGCTGGGCGCGGTGGCGCTGAAGTCCTATCAGGAAGCGCTGGCCAAAGATCCGAAGATCGCCGCCACCATGCAGAACTCGCAAAACGGGGAAATCATGCCGAACATCCCGCAGATGAGCGCCTTCTGGTACGCCGAACGCAGCGCGGTGATCAACGCCGTCAGCGGCCGTCAGACGGTGAAAGCCGCGCTGGACGACGTGCAGACCCGTATCACCAAGTAACGACGTCGTGCGGGATTAACATCCCCGAAATAATTGGAGTTACACCGCGACGGCAAGTACGCACATCCCCGGGAGCATAGATAACTATGTGACCGGGGTGAGCGGACGCAGCCAACAAAGGTGTAGCTTCAAGTATGAAGGGGACAAGTGCCCCGCCGTTGCTTCACAGAAAGGAACGCCCTATGCAATTCGCTCACGCCGGGACGCCTGCGCGTAAAAAATCGAAGTGGTGGCAAAGCGACGCGCTGAAATGGCTGGTGGTCGGCCTGTTCAGCCTGGTGACCTGCTACCTGATTGTGTTGATGTATGCACAGGGTGAATACCTGTTCGCCATCCTGACGCTGATCCTGGTCAGCGCCGGGCTTTACGTCTTCGCCAACCGCCGCGCCTATGCCTGGCGCTATGTGTATCCCGGCGTCGCCGGCATGGGGCTGTTCGTCCTGTTCCCGCTGATCTGCACCATCGCCATCGCCTTTACCAACTACAGCAGCACCAACCAGCTGACTTTTGAACGCGCGCAATCGGTGCTGATGCAGCGCCAATTCCAGAGCGGCAAAACCTTTACCTTCGGCCTCTACCCGGCGGAAAACCAGCAGTGGCGCCTGCAGCTGACGCCACCGGACAGCGAACAGCCGCTGATCTCCGAACCTTTCCGCCTCGACGCCGCCGCGCCGCAAACCCTGAAGCTGACGGCGCAGAGCGCCGCGCCGCAGGGCGAACGCGCCACGCTGCGGGTGATCACCCAGAACCGGCAAGCGCTGAGCCAGCTGGTGGCGCAGCTGCCCGACGGCGGGGAATTGCGCATGAGCTCCCTGCGCCAGTTCTCCGGCACCCGCCCGCTGTATGCGCTGGGCAAAGACGGCAGCACGCTGACCAATAACCAGACTCAGGTGCGCTACCGGCCGAACGGCGACACCGGCTTCTATCAGGCGATCAACGCCGACGGCGGCTGGGCGCAGGAAACCCTGAGCCCGGGCTATACCGTCACCACCGGCTGGAAAAACTTCCTGCGGGTGCTGCAGGACGAAGGCATCAAGAAACCGTTCGTGTCGATCTTCATCTGGACCATCGTGTTCTCGGTGATGACGGTGATCCTCACCGTGGCGGTCGGCATGGTGTTGGCCTGCGTGGTGCAGTGGGAGGCGCTGAAAGGCAAGGCGATCTACCGCGTGCTGCTGATCCTGCCCTATGCGGTGCCGTCATTCATCTCGATCCTGATCTTCAAAGGTTTGTTCAACCAGAGCTTCGGCGAGATCAACATGATGCTCAGCCATCTGTTCGGCATCAAACCGGCCTGGTTCAGCGATCCGCTCACCGCCAAGAGCATGATCCTGATCGTCAACACCTGGCTCGGCTACCCGTACATGATGATCCTGTGCATGGGGCTGCTGAAGGCCATCCCGGACGATTTGTACGAGGCCTCGGCGATGGACGGCGCCAACCCGTGGCAAAACTTCTTCCGCATCACCTTACCGCTGCTGATCAAGCCGCTGACGCCGCTGATGATCGCCAGCTTCGCCTTCAACTTTAACAACTTCGTGCTGATCCAGCTGCTGACCAACGGCGGCCCGGACATGATCGGCACCACCACGCCGGCCGGCTATACCGATCTGCTGGTCAGCTACACCTACCGCATCGCCTTCGAAGGCGGCGGCGGGCAAGACTTCGGGCTGGCGGCCGCCATCGCCACGCTGATCTTCCTGTTGGTGGGCGCGCTGGCGATCCTGAATTTGAAAGCCAGCAAGATGAACTTCGATTAGGGAGAATAACGATGGCCATGGTTCAACCCAAGTCCCAGCGCCTGCGCCTGTGGATCACCCATATTTTGATGTTGTGCTTTATCGCCCTGATCATGTTCCCGCTTCTGATGGTGGTGGCCATCTCGCTGCGCTCCGGCAACTTCGCCACCGGCAGCCTGATACCGGAAACCCTCTCCTGGGATCACTGGCGGCTGGCGCTCGGCTTCAGCGTCACCCACGCCGACGGCAGCGTGACGCCGCCGCCGTTCCCGGTGCTGCTGTGGCTGTGGAACTCCATCAAGATAGCGGCGATCACCGCCATCGGCATCGTGACGCTATCCACCACCTGCGCCTACGCCTTCGCCCGCATGCGTTTTCGCGGCAAGAGCACGCTGCTGAAGAGCATGCTGATATTCCAGATGTTCCCGGCGGTGCTGTCGCTGGTGGCGCTGTATGCGCTGTTCGATCGCCTGGGCCAGTACATTCCGTTTATCGGCCTGAACACCCACGGCGGCGTGATCTTCGCCTACATGGGCGGCATCGCGCTGCACGTCTGGACCATCAAGGGCTATTTCGAAACCATCGACAACTCGCTGGAAGAGGCGGCGGCGCTGGACGGCGCCACGCCGTGGCAGGCATTCCGTCTGGTGCTGCTGCCGCTGTCGGTGCCGATTCTGGCGGTGGTGTTCATTCTGTCGTTTATCGCCGCCATCACCGAAGTGCCGGTAGCGTCGCTGCTGCTGCGCGATGTGAACAGCTACACGCTGGCGGTGGGGATGCAGCAATATCTCAACCCGCAGAACTACCTGTGGGGCGACTTCGCCGCCGCCGCGGTGCTGTCGGCGATACCGATTACCGCCGTGTTCCTGCTGGCGCAGCGCTGGCTGGTGGGCGGCCTGACGGCCGGCGGCGTGAAGGGGTAATTTGTGCCACTGCAGTGCGTTTGATGTCTTTCCTTATCTTTTACCCTATGGATTTCAAGTTACAGCGAGTGCAGTCAACAACGCTGTAGCTTGAAAGACGACGGGTAATGATATCCTGTGTCTTTGGCGGCCATTGGCCGCCATTTTTATCTCCGCTATTCCCGTTTCAGCCGATCGGTGTTGGCCAGATAGAGCGTCACCACCAGCACCAATATCGCCGCGGCGTAGATCAGGGTATCGATGGGATTCTTGTGGTCCACGATAATCAAACGAATAATCGCGGTAATGCCAATATAAATAAAATAGCGCAGCGGGAAATGATAACCCGACTCAAAATACTTGACGATCAAGGCGATAAATTCAAAGTACAAGAAATAAATCACGATGCCTTCAATCAACAGGTATGAAGAAGACTCTTCGTTGTTGATAAATAACACCTTCGCCAAGTGGAGGGTCTCCTTGACCAGAAACACCACCAGAATTGCCGCCAGCAGCAGCAAACCTACGTTCAGTACCCGCTGCAGCCCTTTCGCTATCATGATCGAACGCGACGTTTTTGCCATAAAACCTCTCTCTGAATACCGCTAATATGATTCAACCGTGCCAATATAGGCATTGTCTTAAAAATTATGCCCCGCGCGAAAGCACTTTAAACTCCATTTAATTCATAAAGTTATAATAAGATGTTTCTGGCTTATAGATTTGTAGCAAATCGAAATGTCAACTATCATGGGTCACAGAGATCTTTACATAAAACCAATAACCTCGAATTAACAAGGGAATTCTTTATGCGCGCTAAACTTAACGGACTGGTCGCTGCGGGCCTGTTTACCTGTGCATTGTCCGGCCACGCCGCCGGCCTGGTAACCCCTGACAACGATCTACGTAACGATCTCGCCTGGTTGTCTGACCGCGGCGTTATCAACGTCAGCCTGTCCACCTGGCCGCTGAGCCAGGAAGAGATCAGTTCCGTTATCGCGCAGGCCAAGCCGGTCACCAATACCGAGAAAAACGTCATCGACCGCGTGCAGCGCCGTGTCGATGCCTTGAAAGCCAACATCCGCGTCAGCGGTTACGCGTCAACGGATAAACCCGGTACCCCGCAGGGCTTCGGCCAAAATGAGTACGCCGACGATCGCCTGACCATCGGCGCCGGCGCCAACGGCGAGTTCTGGGACGTGCGTCTGCAGGGTTCGGTGGAAGGCGATCAGCGCGTCAGCGATGGCTCCAAATTCAATATGAACGGCTCCTACGGCGCGGTGAAAATCTGGAACCAATGGCTCTCCTTCGGCGAAGTTTCCCAGTGGTGGGGCCCTGGCTACGACGGCAGCCTGATCCGCTCCGACGCCGCGCGCCCGGTGGCAGGCTTCATGCTGCAGCGAGCCGACCAATCGCCGTTTGAAACCCCGTGGCTGTCGTGGATCGGCCGCTGGCAATACCAGCTGAGCGCCGGCCAGCTGTCGCAGTACAGTTCAGTACCGCACACCAAACTGATCGGTGGCCGTTTTACCATGATGCCGACCGACTTCCTGGAGCTGGGTGCTTCACGCATCATGATGTGGGGTGGCGAGGGCCGACCGCAGTCGTGGAGCTCGTTCTGGGACGGCTTCACCGGTAAAGATAACGATGATTCAGGTAAAGGCAACGATCCGGGCAACCAGCTCGCCGGTTTCGATTTCAAACTGAAAATGCAGCCGCTGATCGGCCTGCCGGTTAGCCTGTATGGTCAATTGGTGGGTGAAGATGAGGCAGGCTATCTGCCATCGCAAAACACCTATCTGCTCGGTTTGGAAGGCCACCCGGAATGGGGCCCGACAACCATTAACTGGTATATCGAAGGGTCAGACACCCGTTCGGATATGAGCCGCAAAAACTATGTGTACACACACTATACCTACAAAGGCGGCTACTACCAGCAGGGTTACCCGCTGGGCCATGCTATGGGCGGCGACGGCCAGATGCTGTCTGGCCGCGTAGAGCTGGTGCTGGACGACAGCCAGCGCTGGAGCACCCGCGTGGTTTACGCCAAGGTGAACCCGCTGAGCCAAAGCATCAACCAGGCGTTCCCGAAATCCGATACGTTGAAGGGCATTCAGGTCGGTTGGGGTTACACCTTCCCGTCTCAGGTTAAGTTCGATACCAGCCTGTGGTACACCGATAACGATCACAGCACCGCCGATGACGTGGGCGCGGGCGTCAGCTTCGAAGTGCCGATCAACCTGTAATTTGTTACAGACGTAAAAAAACCCGCCGCGGCGGGTTTTTTATTAGCTTCAGCTCAGGCGATTAGCGCCATTCCTTGAAGCGGTTGATCAGCGCATTGGTCGAGCTGTCGTGGCTGCTGATTTTCTCGCTGCCCGCCAGCTCAGGCAGGATGCGGTTAGCCAGCTGTTTGCCCAGCTCCACGCCCCACTGATCGAAGGTGAAGATGTTCAGGATCGCGCCCTGGGTGAAGATTTTGTGCTCGTACAGCGCGATCAGGCTGCCCAGGCTGAACGGGGTGATTTCGCGCAGCAGGATCGAGTTGGTCGGACGGTTGCCTTCAAACACTTTGAACGGCGCCACGTGCTTGACCTGCTCAGGGGTTTTACCCTGCGCCGCGAACTCGGCCTCCACCACTTCCAGCGACTTGCCGAACGCCAGCGCTTCGGTCTGGGCGAAGAAGTTGGACAGCAGTTTGGCGTGATGATCGCCCAGTGGGTTATGGCTGATGGCCGGCGCGATGAAGTCGCACGGCACCAGCTTGGTGCCCTGATGGATCAGCTGGTAGAACGCATGCTGGCCGTTGGTGCCCGGCTCACCCCAGATGATAGGGCCGGTCTGGTAATCCACCGGATTGCCGTTGCGATCGACGTACTTGCCGTTGGATTCCATGTTGCCTTGCTGGAAGTAAGCGGCAAAACGGTGCATGTACTGATCGTACGGCAGAATGGCTTCGGTTTCGGCGCCGAAGAAGTTGTTGTACCAGATACCGATCAGCGCCAGCAGCACCGGCAGGTTTTTCTCCGCCGGCGTTTCGGCGAAGTGCTTATCCATGGCGTGCGCGCCGCTCAGCAGCTGCTCGAAGTTGTCATAACCGATGGACAGCGCGATCGACAGACCGATCGCCGACCACAGGGAGTAACGGCCCCCTACCCAGTCCCAGAACTCGAACATGTTGTCGGTATCGATGCCGAATTCGGCCACCGCTTTGCCGTTGGTGGACAGCGCGGCGAAGTGCTTGGCTACGTGCTGTTGATCGGCGGCGCTGCTCAGGAACCAGTCGCGCGCGCTGTGGGCGTTGGTCATGGTTTCCTGCGTGGTGAAGGTTTTGGAGGCCACCAGGAACAGCGTGGTTTCCGGGTTCAGCGGCTGCAGCGTTTCGGCGATATGGGTGCCGTCGACGTTGGAGACGAAGTGCATGTTCAGGTGATTTTTATAAGGGCGCAGCGCTTCGGTCACCATGTAAGGGCCGAGATCCGAACCGCCGATGCCGATGTTCACCACGTCGGTGATCGGCTTGCCGGTGTAGCCTTTCCACTCGCCGCCGATGACGCGCGCGCAGAACTGTTTGATCTTGGCCAATACCGCGTTCACTTCCGGCATCACGTCTTTGCCGTCGACCAGGATCGGGCTGTTGCTGCGGTTGCGCAGGGCAATGTGCAGCACCGCGCGATCTTCGGTGCGGTTGATTTTCTCACCGGCGAACATCGATTTGATGGCGCCTTGCAGATCGGTTTCTTTCGCCAGCGCCTGCAGCTTCTCCAGGGTTTCCTGCGTGATACGGTTCTTGGAATAGTCCACCAACATTTGGTCGTTGAAGGTCGCGGAGAACCGGGAGAAACGATCGCTGTCCTGGGCGAACAGGTCGGCGATCCGTACGTCTTTCATCTGTGCATAATGTTGCTGCAGGGCTTGCCAAGCAGCGGTTTGACTAGGATTGATATTTTTCATAGCAACACTCTTAGGCTTGAGAATAAAAATGACGCGTTTGTCCGATTGTAGCCTGTTCGACTGTGATTATGATCTCTTTTCTTGCGATAGGCGCTAACTGTCAACGCATTGCCGCCTCGTTTCAGCTTTCACTCTATACTTTGGGCTAACGGCCTGTTAATCGGGGTTGCCGAATTGTCATCAGGCTGTGTCATCGTTGCTTATTTCGTCATTTGAAAGGGATCTCGCTTATGGAATTATCCGCCCCGCTCATGTTGGTGCTTATCGGCCTGGCGTCGCTGCTGGCGCAGTGGCTGGCCTGGCTGCTGCGCCTGCCGGCCATTTTGCCGCTGTTGCTGTTCGGCATCGTGCTCGGCCCGACGGTGCATCTGGTGCAGCCGGATCTGCTGTTCGGCGATCTGCTGTTTCCGCTGGTGTCGCTGTCGGTGGCGATCATCCTGTTCGAGGGGGCGTTGACGCTGCGTTTCGAGGAGATACGCGGCCTCGGCGGCGTGGTACGCAATCTGGTCACCGTCGGCATGCTGGTTACCTTTCTGGTCATCAGCCTCGCCAGCTGGTGGCTGCTGGATTTCCCGCCGGAGCTGGCGGCGCTGATCGGCGCGGTGACGGTGGTGACCGGGCCGACGGTGATCGCCCCGCTGATGCGCGTGGTGCGGCCGAACGCCAACATTAACCAGGTGCTGCGCTGGGAAGGGATCGTCATCGATCCGGTCGGCGCCATTTTCACCCTGCTGGTGTTCGAATTCATCGTGCTGAAACAGAATGCGGAGTCCTATACCCACCTGTTTTGGACGCTGGGCGTGACCGCCGCCGTCGGCCTGATCGCCGGCGCGCTGTTCGGCTACCTGCTCGGCCTGGCGCTGCGCCGCGTCTGGCTGCCGCGCTACCTGCAGAACCTGGCGGTGCTGGCGATCATGCTGGCCGCCTTCGGCGTTTCCAACGCCATCGCCGACGAATCCGGCCTGCTGACCGTCACGGTGATGGGCATCTGGCTGGCCAACATGCGCGACGTCGATACCAGCGATATTCTGGCGTTCAAAGAGGAGCTGTCGGCGATCCTGATCTCGGCGCTGTTCATCATTCTGGCGGCGCGGCTCGACATCCAGGCGCTGTGGAACATGGGCTGGCCGCTGCTCCTGCTGCTGCTGGCGGTGCAGTTCATCGCCCGGCCGCTGTGCATCGCGGTATCGACCTGGCGCTCTTCCCTGCACTGGCGCGATCGGCTGCTGCTGTGCTGGATCGCCCCGCGCGGCATCGTCGCCGCGGCGGTCAGCTCGCTGTTCGCGCTGACGCTGCAGCGCAGCGGCTATCAGGGCGCCGACCGGCTGGTCACCGTGGTGTTCGCCATCATCATCGGCACCGTGGTGCTACAAAGCCTGACCAGCGGCATGATGGCGCGCTGGCTGCGGGTACAGCAGCAAAAGCCGCGCGGCGTGCTGATCGTCGGCGCCAACAGCGTGGCGCGCATGCTGGCGCAGGCGCTGATCAAGCTGAACGTGCCGGTGATCGTCACCGACAGCAGTTGGGAATACTACCGCCAGGCGCGCATGGACGGCATTCCGGCCTACTATGGCCACGCCTACTCCGAACACGCCGAGAACTATCTCGACCTGAGCAATATCGCCCAGGTGTTGGCGCTGTCGCCCAATCGCCACCAGAACGCGCTGGCGGTCTACCACTTCGGCCATCTCTTCGGTGAGGATCACGTGTTTGCCATCCGTTCGGGGGCGCCGCTGAAAGGGCGCGGCGCCAGCGCGGAAAGTTCGCGTTTCCGCCGGCATGAAATTTTATTTAATCAGGAAGCCACCTACGGCCGCCTGAGCAGCCTGCTCGCCAGGGGGGCCACCATCAAGGCGACCAAATTGAACGAAAATTTCGGTTGGCTGGAGTATTTGGAGAAACATCAGGGCGTTATCCCGTTATTCAGCCAAAAGGAAGACGGTTCTCTGCAACCGATTGGCGCCGGTTCCACGCCCGCGATGCCCTGTACGCTTATCGCGCTGGTACAAGATGAAAATCCCTCACCGTCTGTACGTTGACAGAATGGCGATAACCGGCTATTCCTAACAGCCTACTTGCGCACCCGGTGCGCAAGCCAGAAGAGGCGCGTCGCCCAGGTAGAGTGTCAGAGGAGCCGTTTCTCCGTTGACGGCACCCGAGGGGGAGCGACGCCGAGGTACGATAATGGCCGGCCATTATCGTATCGACTACAGGGGCTGAATCCCCTGGGTTGTCACCAGGGGATCGCCCACAGGGCGATCGACAAGGTGGGGCGCTTCTGGGTGTATCGTAGCCTGACCTCTACGCCTGCCCCCTGTTTACCGCTCTCCCCTTGTGCCAAGGCTATGGAATTACAGTGCCCCCAAACGGGCATCCCTGACACGAGGTTTCTAGATGAACCAAGCAGCACCCCAGAATTCCACCGTGGTAGCCAAGTTCGGCGGCACCAGCGTCGCCGACTTTGAAGCCATGAACCGCAGCGCCGACGTCGTGCTGGCCAACCCGCAGGTCCGCCTGGTGGTGTTGTCCGCTTCGGCGGGCGTCACCAACCTGTTGGTCGCCCTGGCCGAGGGTTGCGAGGCCGACAAGCGCAACTACCAGCTTGATGAAATTCGCCGCATCCAGTACGCCATCCTCGATCGCCTCACGGCACCGGCGGTGATCCGCGAAGAGATCGACCGACTGCTGGAAAACATCGCCATGCTGTCGGAGGCCGCGTCGTTGGCCACCTCGACGGCGTTGACCGACGAGCTGGTCAGCCATGGGGAGCTGATGTCCACCCTGCTGTTCGTGGAAATCCTGCGCGCCCGCAACGTGCAGGCCGAATGGTTCGACGTGCGCAAAGTGATGCGCACCGACGATCACTTCGGCCGCGCCGTGCCGGACAGCGCCGCGCTCAGCGAACTGGCCCGAGCGCAGTTGCAACCGCGCCTGCAGGAAGCGCTGGTGGTCACCCAGGGCTTTATCGGCAGCGAGCCGAAAGGCCGCACCACCACGCTCGGCCGCGGCGGCAGCGACTATACCGCCGCGCTGCTCGGCGAGGCGCTCGGCGTTGGCCGGGTGGATATCTGGACCGACGTGCCGGGCATTTACACCACCGATCCGCGCGTGGTGCCGGCGGCCAAGCGCATCGACAAAATCGGTTTCGAAGAGGCGGCGGAAATGGCCACCTTCGGCGCCAAAGTCCTGCACCCCGCCACCCTGCTGCCGGCGGTGCGCAGCGATATTCCGGTATTCGTCGGCTCCAGCAAGGATCCGGCGGCCGGCGGCACGCTGGTGTGCAACACCACCGAAAACCCGCCGCTGTTCCGTGCGCTGGCGCTGCGCCGCAAGCAAACGCTGCTGACGCTGCACAGCCTGAACATGCTGCACGCGCGCGGTTTCCTGGCCGAGGTGTTCAATATTCTGGCGCGCCACAACATCTCCGTCGATCTGATCACCACCTCGGAGGTCAGCATTGCGCTGACCATGGACACCACCGGTGCCACCTCCGTCGGCGGCAGCCTGCTGACCACCTCGCTGCTGACCGAGCTGTCGTCGCTGTGCCGGGTGGAAGTGGAAGAGAACCTGGCGCTGGTGGCGATCATCGGCAACCAGCTGTCGCGGGCCTGCGGCGTAGGCAAAGAGGTGTTCGGCGTGCTCGATCCGTTCAATATCCGCATGATCTGCTACGGTGCCAGCAGCTATAACCTGTGCTTCCTGGTACCGGGCGAAGAAGCCGAGCAGGTGGTGCGCGCCCTGCACCACAACCTGTTCGAATAAGTCATTATCCCTGATTGCGGGCGCAGCACGCTGCGCCCCTGCGTCTAAAAAATTCGTTCAAAACCTGCAGGGGTTCAGCATGTTGAACCCGCAAAAAACACAACCACACCCACCGTTCTCAATCTGGCTAAGGAAAACCTGCATGTTGGCACTCTTCACGCGCTTATTCCCCCTGTGGGCGATACTGCTGTCCGTCACCGCCTATTACACGCCGACCTCCTTTACCGGCATCGGCCCCTACGTCAGCCCGCTGCTGATGCTGATCATGTTCGCCATGGGCGTCACGCTGCGGCTGGACGACTTCAAACGCGTGCTGGCGCGCCCCGGCCCGGTGGCGGCCGGCATCTTCCTGCACTATCTGATCATGCCGCTGGCGGCCTGGATCCTGGCGATGCTGTTCCGCATGCCGCCGGATCTGTCCGCCGGCATGGTGCTGGTGGGCAGCGTGGCCAGCGGTACCGCGTCCAACGTAATGATCTACCTGGCCAAGGGTGACGTGGCGCTGTCGGTGACCATCTCGGCGGTCTCGACGCTGGTGGGGGTGTTCGCCACGCCGCTGCTGACCCGCCTGTATGTCGACGCCAAGATCAGCGTCGATATCATGGGCATGCTGCTGAGCATTCTGCAGATCGTGGTGATCCCGATCGGCCTGGGCCTGATCGTCCACCACACCCTGACCAAGGCGGTGAAACGCATTGAGCCGCTGCTGCCGGCGCTGTCGATGGTGTGTATCCTTGCGATCATCAGCGCGGTGGTGGCGGGCAGCCAAAGCCACATCGCCTCGGTCGGTTTGGTGGTGATCGTCGCGGTGATCCTGCACAACGGCATCGGTTTGCTCAGCGGCTACTGGGGCGGCAAGCTGTTCGGCTTCGACGAATCCACCTGCCGCACGCTGGCGATCGAAGTCGGCATGCAGAACTCCGGGCTGGCAGCCACGCTGGGTAAAATCTACTTCTCACCGCTGGCCGCTCTGCCGGGCGCGCTGTTCTCGGTCTGGCACAACCTCTCCGGTTCGCTGCTGGCGGGGTATTGGTCCGGCCGCCCTATCAAGAAAAAATAAACCGCCTGTAGGGACGCAAACAATTGCGTCCCCGTTCTTCTCTGCGAAATTTCGTATTTCCCACTGGTCGGATTGTCATAATTCCTCTCATCCCCTATCATCCGTGAAAAATAAAAATTCAGATTCTTCCTAACCATGCCGATAATGTTGGCAAGAGGAAGAGACGTTCTACTTTTTTTAATTAATTAAGTCACCAGGGTTGCCCACCATAAAAGAAGCAGCCTAATTATTATTTAGATCTATACCCACCGTCTTATTTGCCGCGGCAAATCAAGATACCTCGCAATGTGCATGTCGCTCATTATTTCGGGCCGGCCGTCGGCCGCCCGTGGTTAACCTCATGGATTGGGCGGGCTGCCCCGGCGGCCTCTCATAATGGATTACAATGATAAAAAAAATAACCGCCTTGACGCTGTTGGTCAGCACGGCCCTTTCCGCCGAAACCCTGCCGGACGCCCACATGATGCGGGATATGTCGATGGGGGAGTCGCGCCGTGCGTTGCAAGACAGCACGCGTGAAGTCAACCAGTTGATTGAGCAACGCCGCTACCAGCAGCTGAAGCAGCAACGCTTGCTGGCGGAGCCGGAACCGCCCGCGCCCGCCCTGCCGCAGTCCGCGCAGTGCCTGCCGATCGCCGGCGTTTATCTGCAGGGCGTCACCCTGCTCTCGCCGACCGATTTATCCGCCCTGAGCGCGCTGCCGGAAAACTGCATCAGCAGCAATGATATCAATCGCCTGACCCGCGAATTAACGCGCCTTTATGTGCAAAAAGGCTATATCACCGCGCGCGTGCAAATTGTTCGCCCTAATTCACAGGGAGAATTGGGGTTAAGCGTCACCGAAGGATTTATCGAGAAAATAGAAGGCGGCGATCGCTGGGTCAACAGCCGTTTATTATTTCCGGGGCTGGAAGGCAAGCCGTTGAAATTAACCGAGCTCGACCAGGGATTGGATCAGGCCAACCGTTTGCAATCGAATACCACCAAGCTGGATATATTGCCCGGCCACCAGGTTGGCGGTTCGGTCATTCGTTTGCGCAATCAACATGCCAAGCCCTGGCTGATTACCGCCGGCACGGATAATTACGGCCAAAAAAGCACCGGCCAGTGGCTGGCGCGCGCCACCGCCACGCTGGACAGCCCGTTCGGCCTGTCGGACTTCGTCAGCCTGAACGCCAGCAGCACGCTGGAAAACCCGGCTCACCGCTATAACCGCGCCTATACCCTGCTCTATTCGCTGCCGTACGGCGCGTTCACCTTCAGCGGGTTCGCCAGCTTCTCGTCCTATGAGAACCACCAGCAGCTGCCGCACAACGTGGTCAAACTGCACGGCCAGACCCAACAGTACGGGCTGCGCAGCGACTATGTGTTTTACCGCGATCACGATCAGATAGACAGCCTGAGCGGCCAGTTGACCTACAAGCGCATCGACAACTACTTCGAAAGCGTGCGCCTCGAAGTCAGCAGCCCCACGCTGACCCTGGCCGAGCTGAGCGCCAGCCACCTGCAGATTCTGCCCAACGGGGTGTTCAGCGCCAATCTCAGCGTCGAACAGGGTCTGCCGTGGTTGGGGGCCGATCGCCACCCGAGCTCGGTGCACCTCGACAGCCAGTTCACCAAGGGCAAGCTGTTCGCCAACCTCAGCCAGCGCCTTCACCTGGGCGAGGCGACCTATCAGCTCAACAACCTGTTCTATGGCCAGTACAGCCGCGACCCGCTGCCCGGCGTGGAATGGCTGAGCCTTACCGATCGCAGCGCCGTGCGCGGCTTTAGCCGCAGCACCCAGTCCGGCGACAACGGCTGGTATCTGCAGAACACGCTGTCGCGCAGCTTCAATCTGGGCGCCACCACGCTGACGCCGCGCCTCGGCGCCGACGTCGGCCGCATTTTGCCGCGCCAGGACAACTCGGGGTGGCGCAGCAGCGCCGGCCTGAGCAGCGGCGCCACGTTGCGCTATCGGCAGGCGCTGGTCGATCTCGAGGTCAGCCGCGGCTGGATCTTGTCAAATCACGCCACGCCGGAAGATCCCGTTCAGGTACTGGCACGCTTTTCTTACACCTTTTAATTAATCAGCAGTTTTGCAGGACCCCACGGCAATATACGGAGAGACATGGATGAAAAATAATAACTTCAGGCTTTCAGCAGCGGGCAAACTGGCCGCCGCGCTGGCGATTATTCTCGCCGCTTCCGCCGGCGCCTATGCCGCGGAGATCGTGGCGGCCAACGGCGCCAACGGCCCCGGCGTTTCCACCGCCGCAACCGGCGCGCAGGTGGTCGACATCGTCGCGCCGAACGGTAACGGGCTGTCGCACAACCAGTATCAGGACTTCAACGTCAACCAGCCCGGCGCGGTGCTGAACAACTCCCGCGAGGCAGGGCTGTCGCAGCTGGCCGGCCAACTGGGCGCCAACCCCAATCTGGGCGGGCGCGAAGCCAGCGTCATCCTCAACGAAGTGATCGGCCGTAACCCTTCTCTGCTGCACGGCCAGCAAGAGATCTTCGGCATGGCGGCCGACTACGTGCTGGCCAACCCGAACGGCATCAGCTGCCAGGGCTGCGGGTTCATCAATACCAGCCGCTCCTCGCTGGTGGTCGGCAACCCGCTGGTGGAGAACGGCCTGCTGCAGGGCTACAGCACCCTGGACAACCGCAATACCCTGAGCCTCAACGGTACCCTGAACGCCGGCGGCGTGCTGGATCTGATCGCACCGAAGATAGACAGCCGCGGTGACGTGATCGTACAAGACTTCACCCACCGCAACGGCAAAGTGACGCCGGCGGCGATCAACGCCATCAGCGGCCATAACCGCGTGGCGCGCGACGGCAAGGTGCTGGCCAGCGTGCAGCCGACCACCGCGCTGGACAGCTACTACCTCGGCAGCATGCAGGCCGGGCGCATCAACATCATCAACACCGCGCAAGGCAGCGGCGTGAAGCTGGCGGGCACGCTGGCCGCCCGCGACGATCTCAAGGTGAAGGCCTACGATATTCGCAGCGAAAGCCGCGTTGACGACGCCAGCAGCAACCGCAACGGCGGCGACAACTACCAGAACTACCGCGGCGGCATTTACGTCAACGACCGCAGCAGCAGCCAGAAGCTGACCCGCACCGAGCTGAAAGGCAAGAACATCAGCCTGGTGGCGGATAACCACGCGCACCTCACCGCCACCGATATTCGCGGCGAAGACATCACGCTGCAGGGCGGCAAGCTGACGCTCGACGGCCAGCAGTTGAAACAGACCCAGGGCCACACCGACGACCGCTGGTTCTACTCCTGGCAATACGACGTCACCCGTGAGCGCGAGCAGCAGCAGCAGGCAGGCAGCACCGTCGCCGCCAGCGGCAGCGCCAAACTCGTCAGTACCCGGGAAGACGTGAACCTGTTGGGCGCCAACGTCAGCGCCGATCGGGCGCTGAGCGTCAAGGCGGCGCGCGACGTGCACCTCGCCGGGCTGGTGGAGAAGGATAAGTCCACCGAACGCGGCTACCAGCGCAACCACACTTCCAGCCTGCGCACCGGCAGCTGGAGCAGCAGCGACGAAAGCGAAAGCCTGAAGGCCAGCGAACTGCGCAGCCAGGGGGCGCTGACGCTGGAGGCCGGCAACAACGTCGCGACCCAGGGCGCCAAGCTGCACGCCGGCCGCGATTTGACGGTCAATGCCGGCAACCAAATCCAGATCGGGGTGCAGAAAACCGCCAACGCCAAAGCGGTGCGCGATGACAAAACCTCCTGGGGCGGCATCGGCGGCGGCGACAACAAGAACAACAGCAATCGCCGCGAGGTCAGCCACGCCTCCGAACTGACCAGCGACGGCACCCTGCGCCTGAACGGCCAGCAGGGCGTCACCATCACCGGCAGCAAGGCGCGCGGCAAGGAAGGCGGCCTGGTCAACGCCACGCAAGGTGGCCTGCGCATCGACAACGCGCTGAGCACCACCGTGGACAAAATCGATGCGCGCACCGGCACCGCCTTCAACATCACCAGCAGTTCACACAAGGCCGACAACAGCTACCAGAGCAGCACCGCCAGCGAGCTGAAGTCTGATACCAACCTGAAGCTGGTCAGCCGTAAGGATACCGACGTCATCGGCAGTCAGGTCACCAGCGGCGGCGAGCTGAGCGTGACGTCGCAGACCGGCAACATCAACGTCAAGGCCGCCGAACAGCAGCAAAAAATCGATGAGCAGAAGACCGCGCTGACCGTCAACGGCTACGCCAAAGAAGCCGGCGACAAGCAATACCGTGCCGGTTTGCGCATCGAACACACCCGCGACAGCGAAAAAACCACCCGCACCGAAAACCGCGCCTCGACCCTCAGCGGCGGTAGCGTGAAGCTCGAGGCGGAGAAGGACGTGACCTTCAGCGGCTCCAAACTGGTCGCCGACAAAGGCGACGCCAGCGTCAGCGGCAACAAGGTCTCGTTCCTGGCGGCCGACGATAAAACCACCTCGAACACCGAGCAGACCAAGATCGGCGGCGGTTTCTACTACACCGGCGGCATCGACAAGCTCGGCAGCGGCGTGGAAGCCGGCTACGAGAACAGCAAAACGCAGGCGCAGAGCAGCAAGGCGGTCACCTCCGGCAGCGACGTCAAAGGCAACCTGACTGTCAACGCCCGCGACAAGCTGACCCAGCAAGGCGCGCAGCACAGCGTCGGCGGCACCTACCAAGAGAACGCCGCCGGCGTCGATCATTTGGCCGCCGCCGACACCGCCAGCAGCACCACCACCAAAACCGACGTCGGCGTGAACATCGGCGCCAACGTCGATTACAGCGCCGTGACCCGCCCGGTCGAGCGCGCGGTCGGCAAGGCGGCCAAGCTGGACGCCACCGGCGTCATCAACGACATCGGCGGCATCGGCGCGCCTAACGTCGGCCTGGATATCGGCGCACAGGGCGGCAGCAGCGAAAAACGCAGCAGCAGCTCGCAGGCGGTGGTCAGCTCGGTGAAAGCCGGCAGCATCGACATCAACGCCAAAGGCGAAGTGCGCGATCAGGGCACGCAATATCAGGCAAGCAAAGGCGCGGTCACGCTGACGGCGGACAGCCACCGCAGCGAAGCTGCAACGAACCGCCAGGAAGAGCAGAACCGCGATACCCGCGGCAGCGCCGGCGTGCGCGTCTACACCTCCACCGGCAGCGATCTGACCGTGGACGCCAAGGGCGAAGGCGGCACCCAGCGCAGCAACAGCAGCGCCAGCCAGGCGGTGACCGGCTCGATCGACGCGGCCAACGGCATCAACGTCAACGTGAAAAAAGACGCGGTCTATCAGGGTACCGCGCTGAACGGCGGCAGCGGTAAAACCACCGTCGACGCCGGCGGCGATATCCGCTTTGATCAGGCCAGCGACAAACAGAGTGAGAACCACAGCGGCTTTAACGTCAAGGCCTCGGCGAAGGGCGGCTTCACCGCCGACAGTAAAAACTTCGGCGCCGGCTTCGGCGGCGGTACCAACAAAGGCGAAAGCAGCGGCAGTACCGCACAGGTCGGCAACGTCAGCGGCCAACAGGGCGTTGAACTGAAGGCGGGCCGCGATCTGACGCTTAAAGGCACCGACGTTAAAAGCCAGGGCGACATCACCCTGAGCGCGGGCAACAAGGTCGCGCTGCAGGCGGCGGAATCGACCCAAACGCGCAAGGAAAGCCAGCTGTCCGGCAATCTCGATCTGGGCGCCGGCAGCAGCGACAGCAAGGAAAAAACCGGTGGCAGTCTCTCCGCCGGCGGCGCGTTCGACATCGCCAAGGTGAATGAGTCCGCGACCGAACGCCAGGGCGCTACGCTCGCCTCAGACGGCAAGGTCACCCTGTCCGCCGGCGGCAAAGGCGATGACGCGCTGCATCTGCAGGGCGCCAAGGTCAGCGGCGGCAGCGCCGTGCTCGAGGCGAAAAACGGCGGTATCCTGCTGGAGTCCGCCAAGAACGAGCAGCATAAGGACAACTGGAGCCTGGGCATTAAAGCCAACGCTAAAGGCGGCCAAACGTTCAACAAGGACGCCGCCGGCAAGGTCGATCCGAACACCGGCAAAGACACCCATACGCTGGGCGCCGGTCTGAAGGTCGGCGTGGAACAGCAGGATAAAACCACCCACGCCAACACCGGCATCACCGCGGGCGATGTGGCGCTCAACAGCGGCAAGGACACCCGCCTCGCCGGGGCGCGCATCGATGCCGACAGCGTACAGGGCAAGGTGGGCGGCGATCTGCACGTTGAAAGCCGCAAAGACGTCGAGAAAGGCGTGAAGGTGGATGTGGATGCCGGTCTGAGCCACAGCAACGATCCAGGCAGCAGCATCACCTCCAAGCTGTCGAAGGTGGGCACGCCGCGCTACGCCGGGAAAGTGAAAGAGAAACTGGACGCCGGGGTGAACAAAGTGGCCGACGCCACTACCGACAAGTACAACAGCGTGGCGCGTCGCCTCGATCCGCAGCAGGACACCACCGGCGCGGTCAGCTTCAGCAAAGCCGACGGTAAAGTGACGCTGCCGGAAACGCCGGCCGGCGAGAAACCGCAGGGCCCGCTGTGGGATCGCGGTGCACGCACCGTCGGCGGCGCGGTGAAAGACAGCGTCACCGGGCCGGCGGGCCGCCAGGGGCAACTCAAGGTCAATGCCGAGGTGGTGAACAACAACGCGGTCGGCGAGCAATCGGCGATTACCGGTAAGCACGGCGTGGCGCTGCAGGTCGGCGGCCAAACCCAACTCACCGGCGGCGAGATCCGCAGCCAGCAGGGCAAGGTGGAACTGGGCGGCAGCCAGGTCAGCCAACAGGACGTCAGCGGCCAACGCTATCAGGGCGGCGGCCGCGTCGATGTGGCGGCCACGGTAGGCGGCCTGGCCGCCGGTGCGGCGAAACAGGGCGTTGACGGCAACGTGCCGTTCGCCAGCGGCCATGCCTCAACGAAACAGGCGGACGCCAAAGCCGGCGTGTTCAGCGGCAAATAACGCGCCTCTCCTAGGTAATGCCCCCGGTGAAAACCGGGGGCATTTTTTTACAGCGTGCTTGGGGTGTCTTCCCAGTCGCGATCGTCGTCCTTCGCATCCTGATCCAACACGTTGTAAGCCACGGCGCAAAACAGCGAGTTCAGGCGCTTCATGTCCCCCAACAACCCCAAATGCAGCGAACTGGTCTCGATGCTCTGCACGTTTTGCTGGTGCAGGCGATCGACGTGCGCGTGCGCGTAGCGGCGATCCAGAATGCGGAAGCGGTGCTTGGAACGGCGCAGGCGCTTGGCGCTGGTAACGTCGCCGGACAGGAACACCGACAGCCCCAGACGCAGGTTGCCGATCAGCCGCTCATGCAGCCCATCCAGCTCCGCCAGCCCTTCCGTCGAGAAGGCCCGGCGCGCGGCGTGCGACTTGGCGCCCACGTCGCCGGCCATGCGTTCGATGATGTCGCCCGCCTGTTCCAGGTTGAGCGCCATTTCGATGATCTCCGCCCAGCGGCGCGAATCTTCCTCGCCCAGATCCTCCTTCTGGATCTGCGCCAGATACAGCTTGATGGCGGTGTACAGCACGTCGACGTCGTCATCCAGACGCCGCACCTCTTTATCCACCCCTTGCTTGCCGTGCAGCACTTCGCGCTGCAGGATCATCATGTGTTCCACCACGTCGCCCATCCGCAGCGTTTCGCGCGCCGCGTTGGCCAGCGCCAGCGTCGGCGTGTCCAGCGCGCTGGCGTCCAGATGGCGCGGCCTCATGCGCGGATCGTCGGCCGCCACGTCGACGATCAGCCGCTCGCACAGCGTGGCCATCGGCCCGGCCAGCGGGATCATCACTAGGCAGCGGATCAGGTTGTAGAACACGTGGAAATAGATCACCAGTTCTTCGCTGCCGCCAGGCAACTGAGCCATCACATCCGCCAGATAGGCGACGAACGGCAGCACCAGCACGCACCCCACCAGCTTGAACAGCAGGCTGCCGAGCGCCACGCGCCGCCCGGCGGCGTTCTGGCCGCTGGCGTTGATCATCGCCAGCAGGCCGCTGCCGAGGTTGGCGCCGATCACCAGGCAGAGCGCCACCTTCAGCGAAATCACGCCGGACGCGGTCAGGGTGGCGGTCAGCAGCACCGCCGCCAGGCTGGAATAACTGACGATGGCGAACAGCGCGCCGGTCAGGGCGTCCAGCATCACGTCGCCGGTCAGCGACGAGAACAGCACTTTGACCCCGGCGGCCTGGGTGATCGGCGTGGCGGCGGCCACGATCAGCTCCAGCGCCAGCACGATCAGCCCAAGGCCGATCAGGACGCGCCCGATCTGGCCGATCCGCATCTGTTTGCGGCTGAGGAACAGGAAGACGCCGACCAGGATCAGCAGCGGCGACAGCCAGGAAAGATCGAAGGTCAGCACGCGCGCCATCAGCGCGGTGCCGACGTCGGCGCCGAGCATGATCACCAGCGCAGGCGCCAGCCCCACCAGCCCCTGCGCGACGAAAGAGGTCACCAGCAGCGCCGTGGCGTTGCTGCTTTGCACCAGCGCGGTCACGCCGATGCCGGAAACGAACGCCAGCGGCTTTTTCTCAACGCTGTCGCTCAACACGCGCCGCAGATTGGCGCCGTAAACCCGCATGATCCCGGTGCGCACGATGTGGGTACCCCACACCAACAGCGCCACGGAGGAAAGCAGGTGAAGAAGGGTCAGCACGGAAGATACGCTCCATTAACGCCCGGCCAAAGGAGGCTGATACCCGATGCCTGTCAGGCGGTGCGGACGGACGGAACGGTTCTGTTCGCCTTAGCCACAGCCGGTAGGCCAAAAGATGACGGATACAGCGCGCGGTCCCGCCTGCCGGGCGTAGGTCTGGCAGGACAGCGGGCGGGCGGCAGACCGCAGAAAAGAAGGGTTAATGCGGCGGCGGAAAGGCCCCGGCGCCGCGCTGCGAAGTCATGCAACTTCCCGCAATACAACAGGTTCCAAGTGTAGCCCAATTTCCGCGCCGTCGGGCCGCAGGTCGGCCACCGACCGGTTGAGCACGTCAACCAGCAATTCTACACCGCGAACCTGAATCCGATAGCGTACCACATTCCCGAGCAAACTGTGGCCCAGGATCACCCCGCCGATCCCCTGCCCGGCCGGCAACAGGCCGATAGACTCGGGCCGGATCGCCACCTTGCCAGCATAGCTGCGCCCGGTCAGCTGGGCGGCCTGTTCGGCGGTCAGCAGGTTATAGTTGCCGATAAACCCGGCGGCGAAGGCGTCCGCCGGCTGGGTATACAGGGTTTCCGCATCGCCGCTCTGCACGATCTGCCCCTTGTTCATCAGCACGATGCGATCCGACAGGGTCAATGCCTCTTCCTGATCGTGGGTAACGAAGATCGCCGTCAGGTTCAGCTCGCGTTGAATGCGCCGAATCTGCTCGCGCAGGTGTTTGCGGATACGCGCGTCCAGCGCCGACAGCGGTTCGTCGAGCAGCAGCAGCCGCGGGCGGGTGACCAGCGATCGCGCCAGCGCCACGCGCTGACACTGGCCGCCCGACAGCTGATGCGGATAGCGCTTCGCCAGATCGCTCAGCTCCACCAGCGCCAGCACCTCCTGCACCCGCTGGCCGATCTGCCCGGCCGCCAGCTTCTGCATTTTCAGACCGAAGGCCACGTTGCCTTCCACCGTCATATTGGGAAACAGCGCATAGCTTTGGAACACCATGCCGATGCCGCGCTTTTGCGGCGCCAGCGGCACCAGATCCTGGCCCTGCAGCAAAATGTGCCCGCTGTCGACCGGGGTCAGGCCGGCCAGGCAGCGCAGCAGCGTCGATTTGCCGCAGCCGCTCGGCCCCAGCAGGGTGACGAACTCCCCCTCTTCGGCGGTGAAATCGATATCCTGAAACACCTGGGTCTGGCCATAGTGTTTGTTCAGGCGGGTGACGTTGAGATAAGCCATCGGGTTAACCCTTGTTTTTATTCAGCAGGTTCGCCAGCCAGGTGACGAGCAGCACCACGGCGAAATAGGAGATGACCAGCGCGCTGGTGAAATGCCCGCTGCCGTTGCGCATGTTGAACAGATAGACCTGCAGCGTTTCATACTGGCTGCCCACCAGCAGGTTGGCGAACACGAACTCGCCGATCAGGAACGAGAACGACAGCAGCACGGCGATCGTTCCGCCCTTGCGCAGGTTCGGCAGCACCACCAGCAGCGCCGCCTGCCAGGTGCTGGCGCCGAGCAGGTGTGCGGCGTCCATCAGATCGCGCAGGTTGATCGCCTGCATGTTATTGCTGATGGCGCGGTAGATAAACGGCAGCGCGATGGTGAAATAGCAGCCCACCAAAATCCACGGAGTGCCGAGCAGCGGCAGCGGATCGGCGGCGAACAGCTGCATCAGCCCCACCGCCGACACCACCGGCGGCACGGCGAACGGCAGCAGAATCAGCACGTTCATCACCGCGTCCAGCTTGGGAAAGTAGTAAGCGATCACAAACATCGCCGGCAGGATCACCACCACCGACAGCAGCAGCGTGCCGAAGCAGATCAACAGCGAGTGCCACAGCGCCTGCAAAAAGCGCGGGTCGCTCCACAGCGCCGTCAGCCACTTCAGGGTAAAACCGTCCGGCAAAATGGTGGCGCCCCACTGGGTGGCCAGCGCATAAATCAGCGTCGCCGCCAGCGGCAACAGCAGGATCAGCAGCAGCAGGCCGGTCACCGTGCGATGGTACAAGCGTTCAGCACGCGACATGAGCATTCTCCATCCGATTATGAGCGCGCATTGAGGTAGCTCCTGCGCAGCATCCATTGGTGGATCACCGTGATAAACGCCATCATCACCACCAGTAGCATCGCCAGCGCGCTGGCCAGGTTCGGATCGAGGGAGATGTCCCCCGCCACCAGCGCCGAGATACGGATCGGGATCACGTTGAAGTTGCCGGTGGTCAGCGCGTAGACCGTAGCGTAGGCGCCCAGCGCGTTAGCCAGCAGAATGACGAAGGTGCCCATCAGCGCCGGCGCCAGCACCGGCAGGCCGATATGCCGCCAGTAGCGCCAGGAGCCGGCGCCGAGCAGCGCCGCCGACTCGCGCCAATCGGCGCGCAGCGCGTCGAACGCCGGATACAGCAACATCACCCCCAGTGGGATCTGGAAGTAGGTATACAGCACGATCAGGCCGCTCTTCGAATAGAGGTTGAAACTCTCCATCAGACCGTATTTGCGCAGCAGCAGCGTCAGGCAACCGTTCAGCCCCAGCAGGATGACGAAGGCAAACGCCAGCGGCACCCCGGCGAAGTTGCTGGTCATGTTGGTGAACGACATCACGAAGTCATGAAATCGGGTCTGGCCGAGCTGGCGCAGCGAGTAACTGCCCACTAACGCAATCAGCAAGCCGTAGACGCTCGACCACAGCGAGATCTCCAGCGAGAACTGAAAGGCCTGCAGGTAGAACGGCGAGGTGAGGATATCGACATAGTTGCCCCATCCCCAGCCGCTGCTCTCACTGAAAAAGCTGTGAACGGCGATCCACACCAGCGGGGCGATCTGAAACGCGCCGAACAGCACGATAAACGGCAGCAGGCACAACGCGGCGATCCATTTGGTTTTGCCGTTCATCGCGCATCCTGCGCCAGCAGCGCCCGGCAGCGCGGCTTGTCGTGCGGTGCCTGCAGCAGATCGCAAATCGTGCCGCACAGCTCGGTTTGCTGCGGATCGGCGTCGTCCAGGCTGAAGCCCGTGCCGAACACGAACAGCGGCACCTGGCGCTCTTCCGGCAACACACCGCCGTGGCTGCGATCGTCGTTCATGCCATGGTCGGCAGTGACCAGCACCTGATAACCGGCGGCCAGCCACTCGGGCAGATAGCGCGACAGCGAACCGTCGGCGCGGCGTGCCGCATTGCGGTACTGCGGCGAAGAGAGGCCGAAGCGGTGCCCGGCATCGTCGATGTTCATCGGATGGACCAGCAGAAAGTCCGGCTGATGACGCAGGCGCAAGCTTTCGGCGTCGTCGAACAGATGGCTGTCGGGATAGCCGTCGTCGTAATAGAAATGCCCGTGCTGGATCGGCAGCTCAGGCGCGTCGGTATGGCGGTCGCGCGCGGCGTCGAACGGCGTGCGGTTATACAATTCGCTGAACCAATGATACGCGGCGGCGGCGGTGGTCAGCCCGGCGGCGCGCGCGTAATGAAACACGCTTTGTTGATGAGAAAGGCGCGAGACGTGGTTGTGCACCACGCCGCTCTCCACCGGCGTGACGCCGGTGAGGATGCATTCATACAGCGGCCGGGAGAGCGAGGGCAGCTCGCTCTCCAGCAGGTACAACCGTCCGCGTCCCGCCGCGCATTCGGCCTGCAGATAGCCCATGGCGTCGTGCGCCACCCGGTAGTTGAGGCCGTCCAGCAGCACGAGGATCGTTTTCATGGTGCGTTAACTCACTGCTGCATAAACATAATGACGTTTTCCTGCCACAGACGCGGCAGCGCTTTGGCGCTCTGTTCCCAGGCCGCCGGATCGGCGATCGGGTGCGCGTTCTTGTACTGCTCGGCCGGCAGCAGCTTGGCTTTGACGTCGTCCGGCAGCGTCAGATGTTCGGCGCGGATCGGGCGGGCATAGCCGCGCGCCAGGTTGATCTGGCCGGCGTCGGAGAAGATGTATTCGCGCGCCAGCTTGGCGGCGTTCGGGTGCTTGGCGTATTTGTTGATGATGGTGGTGTAGCCGGAGGTGATCGAGCCGTCCGAAGGGATCAGCACTTCAAAGCGGGTTTTGTCGATCTGGTCGCGGTAGTTCAGGCCGTTGAAGTCCCACACCACGCCGACCTGCACTTCCCCTTTCTCCAGCGATGCGATCACCGGGTTACTCAGGCTCAGGCGGCCGGCCTTGGCCAGCTTGCCGAAGAATTCCAGGCCCGGCTTGAGGTTTTTCTCGTTGCCGCCCATGGCGTAGGTGGCCGCCAGCACGCCGCTGGCCGCCTGCGACGCAGTGCCGACGTCGCCGATGGTGACCTGATAGCTGCCCTTCAGCAGATCGGCCCAGCTGTGCGGGATATCTTTCACCTGCTGTTTATTGATGATGAAGGCGATGGTGCCGGTGTAAGCCAGCGCCCAGTGGCCGTCTTTGTCTTTCGCCCAGTCCGGCACCTGATCCCAGGTGGAGGGTTTGTACGGCTGCGTTACGCCCTTCTGCACCGCCACCGGGCCGAAGGCCGCGCCGACGTCACCGATGTCCGCCGTGGCGTTGTTCTTTTCCGCATCGAATTTGGCGATCTCCTGTGCGGAGCTCATGTCGGTATCGACATGCTTCAGGCCATATTTGCTCAACAGATCTTGCCAGGTGCCTTTCCAGTTGGCCCAGCTGTCCGGCATGCCGACGCTGTTGACTTCGCCTTCTTTTTTAGCGGCCTGCTCCAGCGCCGCCAGATCGGTATCCGCGGCCCAGCTCATCTGGCTGGATAACACGATGGCACTGGTTAACACAGAAGCGCACAAACGTTTCATAACTGATGCTCCAGGTGGTAGTGTGGGGATGGCTGGACTAGTCCAGCAAGGACCAAACCAATCTAACGGACGAATGTGATAATTATATGTCAGCTTAAAAAAGCGACAGTTTTATCACCCATTGCAACGGCGAAAACGCGACGCTGGTCTACCTTAAGGGAGGCCAAACGCACTGAAACGGGACACCCGCTGTATGAGTGAAGCACCGACGACCGTAGCGACCATCTGCCAAACGCTGAACGCCCGCATCACCGCAGGCGAGTTTGCCGTGGGCGGCAAGCTGCCCTCCGAACGCGCCCTGAGCGAACAGTTCGCCACGACCCGCATTACCTTGCAGGAGGCGCTCGGTCAACTGGAGGCGCAGGGCGTCATCTACCGCCAGGTGCGGCGCGGCTGGTTCATCTCGCCCCCGCGTCTTATCTACAACCCGCTGCAGCGCAGCCATTTTCACGCCATGGCGCAGCAGCAGGGGCGCGCCGCCCATACCGAGGCGATCGACAGCGCGCTAGTCACGCTCGACGCGCCGCTGGCCGGCCGCCTGGCGCTACCCCCCGGCGCCGAGGCCTATCGCATTCGCCGGCTGCGCTATATCGACGGGCGCGCGGTGCTGTACTGCGAGCACTACCTCAACCCGGCCTATTTCCCCGGCATTCTGGAGGAAGACCTGACCCAGTCGCTGACCGCGCTGTACGCCGCGCGCTACGGCATCCACTACGGGCGGGTGCGTTTCGACATGCTGCCCACCCTGCTGCCGCAGCAGGCCGCCGCCATGCTGAAGGTGACCTACGGCAGCCCGGCGCTGTTCATTACGCGGGTGAACCGCGATCAGCACGACCGGGTGATCGATTGCGACCTGGAGTATTGGCGTTACGATGCGCTGCACATCGACGTGGAAGCGCAGTAAATGACAAGGGCGCATCGCTGCGCCCTTAAAGAGGAAATCAGTCGGCGTCGTAGCCGAGGTTAGGCGCCAGCCAGCGTTCGACCTCGCTCACGCTCATCCCTTTACGCACCGCGTAGTCTTCCACCTGATCGCGCTGGATCTGCGCCACCGCGAAGTACTTGCTTTCAGGATGGCTGAAGTACCACCCGGACACCGCCGCCCCCGGCCACATGGCGAAGGACTCCGTCAGCTCCATGCCGGTGTGGCGGTTGACGTCCAGCAGCTGCCAGATGGTCGCTTTTTCGGTGTGCTCCGGGCAGGCCGGATAACCCGGTGCCGGCCGGATGCCCTGATAGTTTTCGCGGATCAGCTCTTCGTTGCTCAGGCTCTCGTCGGCGGCATAGCCCCAGTGCAGCTTGCGCACCTGCTCATGCAGGTATTCGGCGAAGGCCTCCGCCAAGCGATCCGCCAGCGCTTTGACCATGATTTTGTTGTAATCGTCGTGCTGCGCGTCGTAGGCCGCCGCCAACGCGTCCTCCTCCAGCCCGCCGGTCACCGCGAAGGCGCCGAAGTAGTCAGCCTTGCCGCTGCTTTTCGGCGCCACGAAGTCCGCCAGACAGTAGTTCGGGAAGTCGGTTTTTTCCGTCTGCTGGCGCAGATGGCGGCTCACCGCCAGCACCTCGTCACGCCGTTCGTCGCGGTATACTTCCACGTCGTCGCCGACGCGGTTGGCCGGGAACAGGCCGTAAACGCCGCGCGGGTTGAGGCTGCGCTCGGCGGCCAGCCGATCCAGCATCTGATTGGCGTCGTGGAACAGGCGCTTGGCCTCTTCCCCCACCACCTCGTCTTCCAGGATGCGCGGGTATTTGCCCGCCAGCGACCAGGTCATGAAGAACGGCGTCCAGTCGATGTAGTGGCGCAGCGTCTCGATGCCGGCCGCCACCGGGAACACGCCGAGCTGCCGCGGCGCTGGCGGCTGATAATCGGCCCAGTCCAGCGCCATGGCGTTGGCGCGCGCCTTCTGCAAATCGACCGGCGGCGTGCGTGGCTTTTTGCGCGCATGCTGAATGCGCACCGTTTCATACTCTTTGCGGGTGCGCGCCACAAACTCGTCGCGCTGGGTGGCGGACAGCAGCGCCGACACCACGCCCACGGTGCGCGAGGCGTTTTGCACGTAGGTGGTCGGGCCGCTGTAGTTCTGCTCGATTTTCACCGCGGTGTGCGCCTTGGAGGTGGTGGCGCCGCCGATCAGCAGCGGCAACGTAAAGCCCTGGCGCTCCATCTCTTTCGCCACGTTGACCATCTCGTCGAGCGACGGCGTGATCAGCCCAGACAGGCCGATGATGTCCACGTTCTCCTCGCGCGCGGTGCGCAGGATTTTCTCCGTCGGCACCATCACGCCCAGATCGACGATTTCATAGTTGTTGCACTGCAGCACCACGCCGACGATGTTCTTGCCGATGTCATGCACGTCGCCCTTCACCGTCGCCAACAGGATTTTCCCCGCAGAGGTGCCCTGTTGCTTGCTGGCCTCGATGTACGGTTCCAGATAGGCCACCGCCTGCTTCATCACGCGGGCGGATTTCACCACCTGCGGCAGGAACATCTTGCCCTCGCCGAACAGATCGCCGACCACGTTCATCCCCGCCATCAGCGGCCCTTCGATCACTTCGATCGGGCGTTCGGCCTGCTGCCGCGCTTCTTCGGTGTCCAGCTCGATAAACTCGGTGATACCCTTCACCAGCGAATATTCCAGCCGTTTCTCCACCGGCCAGCCGCGCCATTCGGCCTGCTGCACCGCCACGTCATTATCTTTGCTGCCGCGGTACTTTTCCGCCAGCTCCAGCAGGCGTTCGGTGCCGTCTTCGCGACGGTTGAGGATCACGTCCTCTACCGCCTCGCGCAGCTCGGTAGGCAGATCGTCATAAATCGCCAGCTGCCCGGCGTTGACGATGCCCATGTCCATGCCGTTGCGAATGGCGTGATACAGGAACACCGCGTGGATCGCTTCACGCACCGGATCGTTGCCGCGGAACGAGAACGACACGTTAGACACGCCACCGGAGATCATCGCGTGCGGCAGGTGGGTTTTGATATCGGCGCAGGCTTCGATAAAGTCGACGGCGTAGTTGTTGTGCTCTTCAATGCCGGTAGCGACGGCGAAAATGTTCGGGTCGAAAATGATGTCTTCCGGCGGGAAGCCGACGCGCTCGGTCAAAATTTTATAGGCGCGGCGGCAGATCTCGAACTTGCGCTCGCGGGTGTCCGCCTGCCCCACTTCGTCGAACGCCATCACCACCACCGCGGCACCGTAGCGGCGCACCAGTTTGGCGTGATGGATAAAGGCCTCTTCGCCCTCCTTCATCGAGATCGAGTTGACGATGCCCTTGCCCTGAATGCACTTCAGGCCTTTCTCGATAACGGACCACTTGGAGGAGTCGATCATGATCGGCACCCGGGCGATATCCGGCTCGCCGGCGATCAGGTTAAGGAAGCGCACCATCGCCGCTTCGGCGTCGAGCATCCCCTCGTCCATGTTGATGTCGATGATCTGCGCGCCGCTCTCGACCTGCTGGCGCGCCACGTCGAGCGCCTCGCTGTATTTCTCTTCTTTGATCAGGCGTTTGAATCGCGCCGAACCGGTGACGTTGGTGCGCTCGCCGACGTTGACGAACAGGGTGTTGGCGTCGATGGTCAGCGGCTCCAGGCCCGCCAGGCGGCAGGCGACCGGGATCTCCGGCAGCCGGCGCGGCGGCACGCCTTCGACCGCGTTGGCCATCGCGGCGATATGTTCCGGCGTGGTGCCGCAGCAGCCGCCGATGATATTGAGGAAGCCGGCCTGCGCCCACTCCCCGACCTGGCGCGCCATCTCGGCCGCATCCAGATCGTACTCGCCGAAGGCGTTCGGCAAGCCGGCGTTCGGATGCGCGGTGACGTAGGTCTCCGAGATGCGCGCCAGCTCGGCGACGTACTGACGCAGTTCGTCCGGGCCCAGGGCGCAGTTCAGGCCGAATGTCAGCGGCTTAACGTGGCGCAGCGAATTGTAAAACGCTTCGGTGGTCTGGCCGGACAAGGTGCGGCCGGAGGCGTCGGTGATGGTGCCGGAAATCATGATCGGCAGTTCCACCCCCAGCGCTTCGAATTCGGTTTCCACCGCAAAAGCGGCGGCCTTGGCATTCAGGGTGTCGAAGATGGTTTCGATCATGATCAGATCGACGCCGCCCTCCACCAGCGCACGCGTCGATTCGCGGTAAGCCGCCACCAGCTCATCGAACGAAATGTTGCGGAACGCCGGATCGTTGACGTTCGGCGAGATGGAGGCGGTGCGGTTGGTCGGCCCCAGCACCCCGGCGACGTAGCGCGGTTTTTCCGGCGTGCGCGCCGTCCACTCATCGGCGCAGGCGCGCGCCAGACAGGCGGCCTGATAGTTAATCTCGGCGGACAGCGACTCCATGTGGTAGTCGGCCATGGCGATGGAGGTGGAGTTGAAAGTATTGGTCTCAAGGATATCGGCGCCCGCCTCGAGATAGGCGTAATGAATGGCGGTGATCACTTCCGGCTTGGTCAGCACCAGCAGATCGTTATTGCCTTTCAGATCGCTGCGCCAGTCGGCGAAACGCTCACCGCGGAAATCGCGCTCGTCCAGACGGTAGCTCTGGATCATGGTACCCATGCCGCCGTCCAACACCAAAATGCGCTGCGCTAACTGGCGGCGCAGTTGTTCTACTCGATTCGTCACTGTAACCCCTTCCATTGCCATCCAGCCCATCGCTCAACTGCCGCAAAAACCAACGAGTCATCCTAGCACAGCTTGTAGGGACAAAGGGCCAGGCGACAATTGAGAGTTTTTCAGGTTGTGCGCCAACACCTCCGATGAGCTGGCGGCGACTTGCAATTCATCGACAAAAAACGAAAATGAATTCCATCATACGGAAAAAGGAATCTCACCCATGGCCACTCCTGCTCCCGCCAAACGCGGCAAGAAGCCCCGCGCAGCAGCCCCGGCCGCCAGTGCGGCGACCGGCCAGGTACAATCGTTGACCCGTGGCCTGAAGCTGTTGGAATACATTTCGGAAGCCCAGGGCAACGTGGCGCTGACCGATCTGGCGCAGCAGGCCGGCCTGCCGAATTCCACCACTCACCGCCTGCTCACCACCATGCAGCAGCAGGGATTCGTGCGCCAGGTCGGCGATCTCGGCCTGTGGACCATCGGCTCGCACGCCTTTGTGGTCGGCAGCAGCTTCCTGCAAAGCCGCAACCTGCTGGCGATGGTGCATCCGACGCTGCGGCGCCTGATGGAAGAGTCCGGCGAAACCGTCAACCTGGCGGTGCTGGATACCAGCGAGTACCAGGCAATCATCATCGATCAGGTGCAGTGTACGGCGCTGATGCGCATGTCGGCGCCGATCGGCGGTAAACTGCCGATGCACGCCTCCGGCGCCGGCAAGGCGTTCCTCGCCACCCTGCCGGACGATCAGGTGACCAAACTGCTGCATAAGAAAGGCATGCATACCTACACGCCGCACACCCTGACGCCGCACAACCTGAAAGAGGGGCTGGCGCAGATCCGCAAACAGGGCTTCTCCTTTGACGACGAAGAGCACGCGCTCGGCCTGCGCTGCGTGGCGGCCTGTATCTTCGACGAGCACCGTGAAGCCTTCGCCGCCATCTCCATCTCCGGCCCGGTGTCGCGCATCACCGACGATCGCGTGATCGAACTGGGGGCGCTGGTGATCCACGCGGCGAAAGAGATCAGCCTGGCCTACGGCGGCGTGCGCTGATCCTACCCCTCCGAGGGCGCCCCTGCGCGCCCTCTCTCCCGATTCCTTGCTCTGTTGTCAGCATGTAACAGGCTATCGGCATCCTGTTTAGCACACGGGAAAAAAGCTTGAAGCCGATCACAGTTAACGATCCTCACGGCGAAAGCCCATTGCAACCGCTCACACTTCCTTCGACAATGTTACCGATAACATGTTACCGGTAACAATCAAGCTGAACGAAGGTAACGTCACCCGGTGTTTTGGAGCCAAGCCATGACCAACAATCAAAATCGCATTTACGTCGTTATGGGCGTTTCCGGCAGCGGTAAGTCCGCCGTCGCCGCCGCCGCGGCCCGCCAACTCTCCGCCGGCTTCCTCGACGGCGACTTCCTGCATCCGCGCAGCAACATCCTGAAAATGGCCGCCGGCGACGCGTTGAACGACGACGATCGCGCCCCATGGCTGGCCGCGCTCAACGATGCCGCCTTCGCCATGCAGCGCACCAACAACGTGTCGATCATCGTCTGCTCGGCGCTGAAAAAGCAGTATCGCGACCGCCTGCGCGCCGGCAACGGCAACCTGTCGTTTATCTACCTGCACGGCGAGTTCCCGGTGATCGAATCCCGCCTGGCGGCGCGTAACGGCCACTTCTTCAAACCGCAGATGCTGGTCACCCAGTTCGCCGCGCTGGAGCAACCGGGCGCCGACGAAAGCGACGTGATGGCGATCGACATCAACCAGCCGCTGGACGCGGTGATCGCCGATACCGTGCGCCATATCCAGAGCTTCCTGCCGCAGGACGTGTGCGCGTGAGTACCGTTACGCTGGTCGGTACCGCAGTCGGCTCGGTTTTACTGCTGTTATTCCTGGTGATGAAGGCGCGCATGCACGCCTTCGTCGCGCTGATGCTGGTGTCCATCGCCGCCGGCATTTTCTCCGGCATGCCGCTGGACCATATCGCCGACACCATGCAAAAAGGCATGGGCGACACGCTGGGCTTTCTGGCGATCGTGGTGGCGCTGGGGGCGATGTTCGGCAAGATCCTGCATGAGGTCGGCGCGCTCGATCAAATTGCGGCGCAATTGCTGAAACGATTCGGACAAAGCAAGGCGCACTATGCGCTCGGCATCGCTGGCCTGATCTGCGCGCTGCCGCTGTTCTTCGACGTGGCGGTGGTGCTACTGATCGGCATCGTGTTCGCCGTGGCGCGCCGCACCGACGGCAATATCGTCAAGCTGGCGATCCCGCTGTTCGCCGGCGTGGCCGCCGCCGCCTCCTTCCTGCTGCCGGGGCCGGTACCGATGCTGCTGGCTTCGCAGATGAAGGCTGACTTCGGCTGGATGATCGCCATCGGCCTGGTGGCGGCGGTGATCGGCATGCTGATCGCCGGCCCGCTGTACGGCAGCTTTATCAGCCGCTTCGTCAACTGGCCAATGCCGCCGGAAGAGAACGAGCCGACGCTGACCAAGGGCAATCTGCCGTCATTCGGCTTCAGCCTGGCGCTGGTGCTGTGCCCACTGGTGCTGGTCGGCATGAAAACCATCGGCGCGCGGCTGGTCACTCCGGGTTCACAGCTGCAGCAGTGGCTGGAGTTTATCGGCCACCCGTTTACCGCCATTCTGCTGGCCTGCCTGATCGTGATTTACGGCCTGGCGAAACCGCGCGGCATGAGCAACGAACAGACGCTGGCCATCTGCTCCGCCGCGGTGCAACCGGCCGGGATCATCCTACTGATGACCGGCGCCGGCGGGGTGTTCAAACAGATCCTGGTGGATTCCGGCGTAGGGCCGGCGCTGGGTGACGCCATGATCGGCGCCGGCCTGCCGATCGCCGTGGCCGCCTTTGCGCTTTCCGCCATGGTGCGGGTGATTCAGGGCTCGGCCACCGTCGCCTGCCTGACCACCGTCGGCCTGGTGCTGCCGGTCACCAGCCAGCTCGGATTGAACGGCGGGCAGCTGGCCGCGCTGGCTATCTGCATCGCCGGCGGCTCCATCGTGCTGAGCCACGTCAACGACGCCGGTTTCTGGCTGTTCGGCAAATTCACCGGCGCCAACGAACTGCAAACGCTGAAAACCTGGACGGTGATGGAAACGATTCTGGGCAGCGTCGGCGGCGCTATCGGCATGATGGCATTCACGATGTTTTAAATCCTAAATCGCCCCCGGCCTTGCACACCAGGGCTGCAAATCACCACCGGGGGCACCGCCACAGGCGGCGACTATAACAACAGCAATGTGAGGAAGGCATGATTAACCCAACCTTGTCCCGTGTCACACAGCGCATCACCCACCGTTCCCAGGCCAGCCGTGCCGCCTATCTGGCGCGTATCGAAGCGGCCCGTTCCCAAACCGTCCACCGCGCGCAGCTGGCCTGCGGCAACCTGGCCCACGGCTTCGCCGCCTGTCAGCCCGATGACAAGACGGCGCTGAAAAACATGGTGCGCAGCGATATCGCCATCATCACCGCCTATAACGACATGCTGTCGGCCCACCAGCCGTACGAACACTACCCGCAGCGGCTGAAACAGGCGCTGCAGGCGGTGGGCGCCGTGGGCCAGGTAGCCGGCGGCGTGCCGGCGATGTGCGACGGCGTGACGCAGGGGCAGGACGGCATGGAGCTGTCGCTGATGAGCCGTGACGTGATCGCCATGTCGGCCGCCGTCGGCCTGTCGCACAACATGTTCGACGGCGCGCTGTTCCTCGGCATCTGCGACAAGATCGTGCCCGGGCTGGTGATGGCCGCCCTCTCCTTCGGCCACCTGCCCGCGCTGTTCGTGCCGGCCGGCCCGATGAGCAGCGGTTTACCCAACAAGGAAAAGGTACGCGTGCGCCAGCTGTACGCCGAGGGCAAGGCCGACCGCCTGGCGCTGCTGGAAGCCGAGGCCGCGTCCTATCACGGCATCGGCACCTGCACCTTCTACGGCACCGCCAACACCAACCAGATGGTGATGGAAGTGATGGGCCTGCACCTGCCGGGCGCCTCTTTCGTACATCCGGACACGCCGCTGCGCGACGCGCTGAACGACGCCGCCGCGCGCCAGGTGACGCGACTGACCGACACCGCCGGCAACTACCTGCCGATCGGCCGCCTGGTGGACGAGAAAGTGGTGGTAAACGGCATCGTCTCGCTGCTGGCCACCGGCGGCTCCACCAACCTGACCATGCATCTGGTGGCGATGGCGCGCGCAGCGGGCATCATCATTACCTGGGACGACTTCTCGGAGCTGTCGGAGGCGGTGCCGCTGCTGTGCCGCATCTATCCGAACGGCCCGGCCGACATCAACCAGTTCCAGGCCGCCGGCGGCGTGCCGCTGGTGGTGCGCGAGCTGCTGCAACACGGGCTGCTGCACGAAGACGTGCACACCGTGGCCGGTTTCGGCCTGCACCGCTACACCCAGGAACCCTGGCTGGATAATGGCCAGCTGGTGTGGCGTGAAGGCGTGGCCGGCTCGCTCGACGCCAGCGTGATCGCCAGCGTCGCTCAGCCGTTTGAGCATCACGGCGGCACCAAAGTGATGACCGGCAATCTGGGCCGTGCGGTGATGAAAACCTCGGCGGTGCCCGCCGACAACCAGATCATCGAAGCGCCTGCGGTGGTGTTCGACAGCCAGCACGACATCGTGCCGGCGTTCGAAGCCGGCAAGCTGGATCGCGATTGCGTGGTGGTGGTGCGCTTCCAGGGGCCGCAGGCCAACGGCATGCCTGAGCTGCACAAGCTGATGCCGCCGCTGGGCGTGCTGATGGATCGCGGCTTCAAAGTGGCGCTGGTGACCGACGGCCGCCTGTCAGGCGCCTCCGGCAAGGTGCCTTCCGCCATCCACGTCACCCCGGAAGCCTATACCGGCGGCCTGCTGGCGAAAGTGCGCGACGGCGATCCGATCCGCGTCAACGGCCGCAGCGGCGAGCTGCAGGTGCTGGTCGACGCCGACGAACTGGCCCAGCGCGCGCCATGCCAGCCCGATCTGAGCGCAGAACACATCGGCTGCGGCCGCGAGCTGTTCGGCGCGCTGCGCAGCCAGCTGTCCGGCGCCGAGCAAGGCGCCTGCTGCATCAAATTTTAATCGATAGCCTGGCCGCCTGGCGGCGGCCACAGAGGAGAACGTCATCATGAACCAATGGAAAACAAGTGCCGAGCAGATCCTGACGGCGGGGCCGGTGGTGCCGGTCATCGTGATCAACAAGCTGGAACATGCGGTGCCGCTGGCGAAAGCGCTGGTCGCCGGCGGCGTGCGGGTGTTGGAAGTGACGCTGCGCACCGCCTGCGCCATGGACGCCATTCGCGCCATCGCCCAAGAAGTGCCGGAAGCGATCATCGGCGCCGGTACCGTGATCAATCCCCAGCAGCTGCGTGAAGTGACCGAGGCCGGTGCGCAGTTCGCCATCAGCCCGGGGCTGACCGACGAGCTGCTCAAGGCGGCCACCGCCGGGTCCATTCCGCTTATTCCGGGCATCAGCACCGTTTCCGAGCTGATGCTGGGCATGGATTACGGCCTGCGCGAGTTTAAATTCTTCCCGGCGGAAGCCAACGGCGGCGTAAAAGCGCTGCAGGCGATCGGCGGCCCGTTCCCGCAGGTGCGCTTCTGCCCGACCGGCGGCATCTCACCGGACAATTACCGCAGCTATCTGGCGCTGAAAAGCGTGCTGTGCATCGGCGGCTCCTGGCTGGTGCCGGCGGACGCGCTGGAAAGCGGCGACTACGCCCGCATCACCGAACTGGCGCGCGCCGCCGTCGCGGGCGCCAAGGCCTGATTTACATCGCAGCGGTGGCGGCCGGCAGCGCCGCCCCGCAGCGCTGGCTGAACCGCTGCTTCTTGCGGTAAGCGAACACGTCTTCCACGTGCCCCTCGCGGATGCGCTGCTGCAACCCGCGCCAATACTCAGCCGTAAACAGATCGCTGTGCAACTCCTCAAACACCTGCCGAATGCGCCGATCCCCGCACAGGAAGTGGCGGAACTCCTCCGGGAACACGTCGTTGGGCGCGATGCTGTACCACGGCTCACTGGCCAGCTCGTCCTCCGGATAACGCGGCGGCGGAATGTCGCGGAAGTTAACCTCGGTCATGTAGCAAATTTCGTCGTAGTCGTAGAACACCACCCGCCCGTGGCGCGTCACGCCAAAGTTCTTGAACAGCATGTCGCCGGGGAAGATATTGGCGGCGGCCAGCTGCTTGATGGCATTGCCGTACTCTTCGATCGCATCGCGCATCTGCTGGTCGTTGGCCTGCTCCAGATACAGGTTCAGCGGCGTCATGCGCCGTTCCATATACAGGTGCTTGATCACGATGCGATCGCCGAGATCTTCCAGTTTGCCCGGCACTTCGCGCTGCAGTTCCGCCAACAGCGCCGGACTGAGGCGCGCCTTGTCGACGACGAAATTCTCGTACTCCTGGGTATCCGCCATGCGCCCGACGCGATCGTGCTCTTTCACCAGCTGATAGCAGGCCATCACCTGCGCCTGCGTCACCTCTTTTTGCGGGGCGAACTCGTCCTTGATCACTTTGAATACCCGGTCGAAAGACGGCAAGGTGAACACCAGCATCACCATGCCCTTCACCCCCGGCGCGATGATAAATTGCTCCTGCGACTGCGCCATAAAGGTCAGGTATTCGCGATAGCATTCGGTTTTGCCATGCTTCTGGCAGCCGATCGCCATGTACAGCTCGGCGGTGGTTTTGCCCGGCAGGATCTCACGCAGCCACTCCACCATCGCCGCCGGCAGCGGCGCGTAGACCATGAAATAAGAACGGGCGAAGCCGAAGACGATGCTGGCCTCAGCCTTACCGGTCAGGCAGGCGTCGATAAACAGCGCGCCCGATTCGCTGTGGTGGATAGGCAGCAAGAACGGATAAACGCCGTCGGCCAGGCGCAGCTTGCCGACCAGCCAGGCGGCCTTGTTGCGGTAGAACAGTTCGTTGGCGATCTGGAAGGTTGCCCCCGCCAGCTGCTGTGCGCTGAAGGCGCGTTGCAGCGCCTGAGTGATGTAGCGAATATCGCGCGTCAAATCCTCCCACGGCAGACGCAGCGGCAGATCGCTCAGTACGCTGCGCAGCATCGCCGGCAGATCGCCATTGGGCGTGAAATCGCGCGCCAGCGGACGCGGAATATCGCGAAAGCGCCGCTCCGGCTGCGAACTGAAGACGAACAGCTTGTCCGGCGTCAGATCGCGGTGCTTGAACAGCCGGCAGTAGACCGAGTTAAAAAAGCTTTCGGCGATCTCGAAACGCGGATAGTCCGGCAGCAGGTCGATATAGACCGCTTTGACCCGGCTGGGGAAGTCGGCGTCGAAGTATTTCTGCCCGGTGATGCATTTGAGTTGCTCCACTACCAGGCCGACGTGATGGTCGTACAGATGGATGCGCTTTTTCATCGCCTGCTGCACCGCCGGCCAGTCCGCCTGCTCGAAGCGCTGCTGCGCGCCGGCGGTCACTTCCAGAAAGCGGCCGTACTGCGCATCGAAGCCCTGCAGGATCGTCTGTGCGATCAACAACTCCAGTTTTGCCGCCATCCTTACCCCCGCCAGAAAAAGGAGCCTGCGCATGCAGGCTCCGGGTGAAACGTCTTCAAGCTTGCCGCATCAGAACTGCTGTTCTTCCGTCGAACCGGTCAGCGCGGTGACCGAAGAGGCGCCGCCCTGAATGATGGTGGTGACCTTGTCGAAGTAGCCGGTGCCCACCTCTTGCTGGTGCGACGCGAAGGTGTAGCCGCGATCCACCGCGGCGAACTCCGCCTGCTGCACCTTCTCGACGTAGTGTTTCATGCCCTCGCCCTGCGCATAGGCGTGCGCCAGGTCGAACATGTTGAACCACATGCTGTGGATGCCCGCCAGCGTAATGAACTGATACTTGTAGCCCATGTCCGACAGCGCCTGCTGGAAGCGGGCGATGGTCTGGTCGTCGAGGTTCTTCTTCCAGTTGAACGACGGCGAGCAGTTGTAGGCCAGCAGCTTGCCCGGGTATTTGGCGTGGATGGCGTCGGCGAAGCGCTGAGCGGCATCCAGATCCGGCGTTGAGGTTTCGCACCACACCATATCCGCGTAAGGAGCATAGGCCAGGCCGCGGCTGATCGCCTGCTCGACGCCGGCATGGGTGCGGAAGAAGCCTTCCGCCGTGCGCTCGCCGGTGACGAAGGCGCTGTCATACGGATCGCAATCGGAGGTCAGCAGGTCGGCCGCATCGGCGTCGGTACGGGCGATCACCAGCGTCGGCACGCCGAGCACGTCAGCCGCCAGGCGTGCGGCGACCAGCTTCTGGATCGCTTCTTGCGTCGGCACCAGCACTTTGCCACCCATATGGCCGCATTTCTTCACCGCCGCCAGCTGGTCTTCAAAGTGCACCCCGGCGGCGCCGGCGGTGATCATCGCTTTCATCAGCTCGAAGGCGTTCAGCACGCCGCCGAAGCCGGCTTCCGCATCGGCGACGATCGGCAGGAAATAATCGGTGTAGCCTTTGCTGCCCGGCTCAATCTGGTTAGCCCATTGGATCTGATCGGCGCGGCGGAAGGTATTGTTGATGCGCTCGACGACCTTCGGCACCGAGTCCACCGGATACAGCGACTGGTCAGGGTACATGGCCGCCGCGCTGTTGGCGTCCGCCGCCACCTGCCAACCGGACAGGTAGATAGCCTCGACGCCGGCTTTGGCCTGCTGCAGCGCCTGGCCGCCGGTCAGCGCGCCCAGGCAGTTCACGTAGCCTTTGCGCGCCTTGCCGTTCAACAATGCCCACAGTTTGGCGGCGCCGTTTTGCGCCAGGGTGCATTCCGGGTTGACCGAACCGCGCAGGTTGATCACGTCTTCGGCGCTGTAAGGGCGGGTAATGCCGTCCCAACGGGCCGATTTCCATTCCTGTTCCAGCTGCTGGATCTGTTGAGAGCGAGAGGTAGACATAATTTTTATCCTTTCAGTCGTGTAGGGTTGATTGGGAAAACTCAGGCCAGCAGCTCATAGCCGGGCAGCGTCAGGAAATCGATTAATTCATCTTGCGTGGTGATGCGCTCCATCAGGCGCGCCGCCTCTTCGAACCGGCCGGCGTTAAAGCGCGCTTCCCCCACTTCTTCACGCACCACCAACATCTCTTCTTGCAGCATCTGGCGGAACAGCGCCTTGGTGACCGGACGCCCGTCGCTCAGGCTCTTCTCGTGGTGGATCCACTGCCAGATTGACGTACGGGAGATTTCCGCCGTCGCCGCATCTTCCATCAAACCGTAAATCGGCACGCAACCGTTGCCGGAGATCCAGGCTTCGATGTACTGCACCGCCACGCGGATATTGGCGCGCATCCCCGCCTCGGTGCGTTCGCCGTCGCACGGTGCCAGCAGCTGTGCGGCGCTGATCGGCGCGTCTTGCTCACGCAGCACCTCCAGCTGGTTTTGGCGATCGCCCAATGCTTTGCCAAATACCTCCATCACCGTATCCGCCAGCCCCGGGTGTGCCACCCAGGTGCCGTCGTGGCCGTTGCTGGCCTCCAGCTCTTTGTCCGCCCGTACCTTATTCAACACCCAGTCATTTTTCTCGGCGTCTTTGCTCGGGATAAACGCCGCCATACCGCCCATGGCGAACGCGCCGCGCTTGTGACAGGTTTTGATCAACAGACGCGAATAGGCGCTGAGGAAAGGTTTCTCCATGGTCACCGACTGACGATCCGGCAGCACGCGATCGCCATGATTCTTCAGCGTTTTGATGTAGCTGAAGATGTAATCCCAGCGGCCGCAGTTCAGGCCGACGATGTGGTCGCGCAGGTGGTAGAGAATTTCGTCCATCTGGAACACCGCCGGCAGGGTTTCGATCAGCACGGTCGCTTTGATGGTGCCGCGCGGCAGATCGAAACGATCCTCGGTAAAGCTGAAGACATCACTCCACCAGGCCGCCTCTTCCCAGGACTGGGTTTTCGGCAGATAGAAATACGGCCCGCTGCCCTTGGCCAGCAGCTGGCGATAGTTGTGGTAGAAGTACAGCGCGAAATCGAACAGGCCGCCGGGAATGGCTTCATCACGCCACAGCACGTGTTTTTCCGGCAAATGCAGGCCGCGCACGCGAGCGATCAATACCGCCGGGTTCGGTTTCAGCTGGTAGATTTTGCCTGCTTCATTGGTGTAGGAAATGGTGCCGTTAACCGCATCGTGCAGGTTAATTTGGCCGTCGATGACTTTGTCCCAGCTTGGCGCCAGCGAGTCTTCGAAGTCTGCCATGAACACTTTTACGTTGGCATTAAGCGCATTGATCACCATCTTGCGCTCAACCGGCCCGGTGATCTCGACCCGGCGGTCACGCAGATCTTGTGGAATGCCGCGGATCTGCCAATCACCTTCGCGAATGGAAGTGGTTTCCGAAATAAATCCCGGCAGTTCGCCGCGATCGATATTTTGCTGCCAGCGGACACGCGCCGCCAGCAGCTCGTTGCGCCGCGGCGTGAATTTCCCCACCAGTTCCGCCAGGAATTCAACCGCTTCATCGGTCAACACCTGGCGCTCCGCTGCGGCGAAACCCTGCGTAAACCTTAACTCCGTGCCTGCTATCTGTTGTGTCATGACCTTGCTCCTTCCCATCGTTGCGCTCGCGCGACCGGCGCATTTTCATCAGAAATCACTGTGGATCAGGGCGGATGAAACGATCCTCAACTGGTCAGATCTCATCCCGATAGCTCTAAGAATACTCAACAAAAAATAAAAATCAAAAACCATTTCCATTTTATTATTAAATATTTTATTAACACTTTATTATCAATTGGTTAGATAAAATAACAATGATGACAGGTAAGGAAATCGCTTCCATCAGAGTGATAAAGATGCGCTAACGCCTTGTTTAACAATGGACTTTAAGGAGGTGTGACGGAGAAAAAGAGGATCGTTCAGAGGATCAACGGCGCGGCGGCCTCGATTCAGCCGCCGGCGAGCAGAAAAAATCAGTCGAGCGTCGGATTCATATGGCGCAGATCATACGGCGTGATCTGGTAGACGTAATAGTTGAGCCAGTTGGAGAACAGCAGATGGCCATGGCTGCGCCAGGTGGCTTTCGGTGTCAGTGCGGGGTTGTCATCGGGGAAGTAGTTGAGTGGAACGGCGGGATCGAGGCCGGCTTCGTTATCGCGACAATACTCTCCTGCCAGGGTCAGCGTATCGTATTCCGGATGGCCGGTGACAAACGCCAGGCGCTTGTCCTTGCTGGCAAACAGGTAGGCGCCGGCCTGCTCGGATTCGGCCAGAACATCCAGGTCGGTATATTGACGAATCACCTCGGTCGGGAAATCGGCATAGCGTGAATGCGGCGCCAGGAAGCTTTCGTCGAAGCCGCGTGTCAGCAACGCATGCTGCTGCAGCGTTTGGTGCGGATAAACGCCGGAGAGCTTCACCTCGCGCGTCATCTTGGGAATGCCATACAGAATATTCAACGCCGCCTGTACCGCCCAGCACACGAACAGCGTGGAGGTAACGTGGTGCTTGGCCCAGTCGATCACGCGCTCGATCTGCGGCCAGTAGGCAACATCGCAGAAATCGACCAGCCCCAACGGCGCGCCGGTAACGATCAAACCATCGAAGTTCTCGTTCTGGATATCCTCGAAGTCGCAGTAGAAGTTATTCAGATGCTCGGCCGGCGTGTTCTTCGATTCGCGGCTATCGATACGCAGCAGCTGGATATCAATCTGCAGCGGCGAGTTGGACAGCAGGCGCAAAAACTGGTTTTCCGTTTCGATCTTCTTTGGCATCAGGTTGAGGATCAGCACTTTCAGTGGCCTGATTTCCTGTGTTTTTGCCCGCGAGGATGTCATCACGAAGACATTCTCACCGCGCAAGAAATTGACCGCAGGTAACTCATCAGGAACACGAATCGGCATTGCTTAACCCTCACACATCCATTTATACGTTTAGACTTCTAGATGCCCGAAGATAGCGTTTTTTTCCGTCGATGTCGAGCATTCGGCGGAAAGGTGAAAATGTTTCATTGCGCGCTCTGCGCCAAGATATGAGGAGGGGGAGTAAAGGGACTGAAAAGCAAAAAGGCCATCCTTTCGGATGGCCTCTTGGCTTATTTGATGCTTGGCAGTGTCCTACAGTATTCGTCTCATCCTGAGACTCTCCCCTGCGGGGCCGCCGCACGCGGCGTTAAGGCCCGTTCCCGACGGGCCTTTCGCATGCCCATGCTCGAGCAGAACACCAAATAACAGACAAAACAAAAAGCCCCATGCTTTCGCATGAGGCTTGTTGTTTTATTTGATGCTTGGCAGTGTCCTACTCTCGCATGGGGAGACCCCACACTACCATCGGCGCTACGGCGTTTCACTTCTGAGTTCGGCATGGGGTCAGGTGGGACCACCGCGCTATTGCCGCCAAGCAAATTCTTTTTTCTGCCGAACTTCTAAACCCACTTTAAATAAAGTGGTGCTGATACCCAGAGTCGAACTGGGGACCTCACCCTTACCAAGGGTGCGCTCTACCAACTGAGCCATATCAGCACGCTTAATTTGATGCCTGGCAGTGTCCTACTCTCGCATGGGGAGACCCCACACTACCATCGGCGCTACGGCGTTTCACTTCTGAGTTCGGCATGGGGTCAGGTGGGACCACCGCGCTATTGCCGCCAGGCAAATTCGTTTTATTCCAACCGCGTCACTCTCGTGTCGCCATCAGAACCAATCTCGGAACTTCGCTGAAAATCTCTCTAAAAACACCTTCGGTGTTGTAAGGTTAAGCCTCACGGATCATTAGTACTGGTTAGCTCAATGCATCGCTGCACTTACACACCCAGCCTATCAACGTCTTAGTCTTAAACGTTCCTTCAGGGGCCTTAAAGGCCCAGGGAAGACTCATCTTGAGGCAAGTTTCGCGCTTAGATGCTTTCAGCGCTTATCTTTTCCGCACTTAGCTACCGGGCAATGCCATTGGCATGACAACCCGAACACCAGTGGTGCGTTCACTCCGGTCCTCTCGTACTAGGAGCAACCCCTCTCAATCTTCCAACGCCCACGGCAGATAGGGACCGAACTGTCTCACGACGTTCTAAACCCAGCTCGCGTACCACTTTAAATGGCGAACAGCCATACCCTTGGGACCTACTTCAGCCCCAGGATGTGATGAGCCGACATCGAGGTGCCAAACACCGCCGTCGATATGAACTCTTGGGCGGTATCAGCCTGTTATCCCCGGAGTACCTTTTATCCGTTGAGCGATGGCCCTTCCATTCAGAACCACCGGATCACTAAGACCTACTTTCGTACCTGCTCGAGCCGTCACTCTCGCAGTCAAGCTAGCTTATGCCTTTGCACTAACCTCACGATGTCCGACCGTGATTAGCTAACCTTCGTGCTCCTCCGTTACTCTTTGGGAGGAGACCGCCCCAGTCAAACTACCCACCAGACACTGTCCTCACCCCGGATCACGGGGCCGAGTTAGAACATCAAACATTAAAGGGTGGTATTTCAAGGATGGCTCCACGCAGACTGGCGTCCACGCTTCAAAGCCTCCCACCTATCCTACACATCAAGGCTCAATGTTCAGTGTCAAGCTATAGTAAAGGTTCACGGGGTCTTTCCGTCTTGCCGCGGGTACACTGCATCTTCACAGCGAGTTCAATTTCACTGAGTCTCGGGTGGAGACAGCCTGGCCATCATTACGCCATTCGTGCAGGTCGGAACTTACCCGACAAGGAATTTCGCTACCTTAGGACCGTTATAGTTACGGCCGCCGTTTACTGGGGCTTCGATCAAGAGCTTCGCCTTGCGGCTGACCCCATCAATTAACCTTCCAGCACCGGGCAGGCGTCACACCGTATACGTCCACTTTCGTGTTTGCACAGTGCTGTGTTTTTATTAAACAGTTGCAGCCAGCTGGTATCTTCGACTGGCTTCAGCTCCATCCGCGAAGGACTTCACCTACATGCCAGCGTGCCTTCTCCCGAAGTTACGGCACCATTTTGCCTAGTTCCTTCACCCGAGTTCTCTCAAGCGCCTTGGTATTCTCTACCTGACCACCTGTGTCGGTTTGGGGTACGATTCAATGTTACCTGGAGCTTAGAGGCTTTTCCTGGAAGCAGGGCATCAACTACTTCTGCACCGTAGTGCATCGTCATCACGCCTCAGGGTTGAGTATGTAACCGGATTTACCAGGTCACACCCCCTACACGCTTAAACCGGGACAACCGTCGCCCGGCTAGCCTAGCCTTCTCCGTCCCCCCTTCGCAGTAACACCAAGTACAGGAATATTAACCTGTTTCCCATCGACTACGCTTTTCAGCCTCGCCTTAGGGGTCGACTCACCCTGCCCCGATTAACGTTGGACAGGAACCCTTGGTCTTCCGGCGAGCGGGCTTTTCACCCGCTTTATCGTTACTTATGTCAGCATTCGCACTTCTGATACCTCCAGCAACCCTCACAGGCCACCTTCAACGGCTTACAGAACGCTCCCCTACCCAACAACGCCTAAGCGTCGCTGCCGCAGCTTCGGTGCATGGTTTAGCCCCGTTACATCTTCCGCGCAGGCCGACTCGACCAGTGAGCTATTACGCTTTCTTTAAATGATGGCTGCTTCTAAGCCAACATCCTGGCTGTCTATGCCTTCCCACATCGTTTCCCACTTAACCATGACTTTGGGACCTTAGCTGGCGGTCTGGGTTGTTTCCCTCTTCACGACGGACGTTAGCACCCGCCGTGTGTCTCCCGTGATAACATTCTTCGGTATTCGGAGTTTGCATCGGTTTGGTAAGCCGGGATGGCCCCCTAGCCGAAACAGTGCTCTACCCCCGAAGATGAGTTCACGAGGCGCTACCTAAATAGCTTTCGGGGAGAACCAGCTATCTCCCGGTTTGATTGGCCTTTCACCCCCAGCCACAAGTCATCCGCTAATTTTTCAACATTAGTCGGTTCGGTCCTCCAGTTAGTGTTACCCAACCTTCAACCTGCCCATGGCTAGATCACCGGGTTTCGGGTCTATACCTTGCAACTAATCGCCCAGTTAAGACTCGGTTTCCCTACGGCTCCCCTATACGGTTAACCTTGCTACAAAATATAAGTCGCTGACCCATTATACAAAAGGTACGCAGTCACACCACGAAGGTGCTCCCACTGCTTGTACGTACACGGTTTCAGGTTCTATTTCACTCCCCTCGCCGGGGTTCTTTTCGCCTTTCCCTCACGGTACTGGTTCACTATCGGTCAGTCAGGAGTATTTAGCCTTGGAGGATGGTCCCCCCATATTCAGACAGGATGTCACGTGTCCCGCCCTACTCATCGAACTCACGACCTGTGCATTTTAGTGTACGGGGCTATCACCCTTTGCTGCGCGACTTTCCAGACGCTTCCACTAACACACAAGCCGATTCAGGTTCTGGGCTCCTCCCCGTTCGCTCGCCGCTACTGGGGGAATCTCGGTTGATTTCTTTTCCTCGGGGTACTTAGATGTTTCAGTTCCCCCGGTTCGCCTCATGCCACTATGTATTCATGACATGATAGTGTGTCGAAACACACTGGGTTTCCCCATTCGGGTATCGCCGGTTATAACGGTTCATATCACCTTACCGACGCTTTTCGCAGATTAGCACGCCCTTCATCGCCTCTGACTGCCTAGGCATCCACCGTGTACGCTTAGTCACTTAACCTCACAACCCGAAGATGTTTCCATCGTTCGTGCTGCAAACATTTGAGAGACTCTATGACAGGTTACTCTTTATCCCAGTACATCTACGGAGGGATAAATTTCAGCCGTCATGTTTCAATTTTCAGCTTGTTCCAGATTGTTAAAGAGCAAAATACTTCGCAGCATACTGTCGCCAATATACTCTGAAGTATTGAAATACCGGACTATATGGTGGAGCTAAGCGGGATCGAACCGCTGACCTCCTGCGTGCAAGGCAGGCGCTCTCCCAGCTGAGCTATAGCCCCATACAGTCACGCGCAGTACCTTTTCCACTTCCGAGAAGTGGTAGGCCTGAGTGGACTTGAACCACCGACCTCACCCTTATCAGGGGTGCGCTCTAACCACCTGAGCTACAAGCCTATAAAGGTATTTCTGCTCGTTACTTTCTATCAGACAATCTGTGTGAGCACGCCACTCGAACTAATATCTTTAGGTAAGGAGGTGATCCAACCGCAGGTTCCCCTACGGTTACCTTGTTACGACTTCACCCCAGTCATGAATCACAAAGTGGTAAGCGCCCTCCCGAAGGTTAAGCTACCTACTTCTTTTGCAACCCACTCCCATGGTGTGACGGGCGGTGTGTACAAGGCCCGGGAACGTATTCACCGTAGCATTCTGATCTACGATTACTAGCGATTCCGACTTCATGGAGTCGAGTTGCAGACTCCAATCCGGACTACGACATACTTTATGAGGTCCGCTTGCTCTCGCGAGGTCGCTTCTCTTTGTATATGCCATTGTAGCACGTGTGTAGCCCTACTCGTAAGGGCCATGATGACTTGACGTCATCCCCACCTTCCTCCAGTTTATCACTGGCAGTCTCCTTTGAGTTCCCGGCCGAACCGCTGGCAACAAAGGATAAGGGTTGCGCTCGTTGCGGGACTTAACCCAACATTTCACAACACGAGCTGACGACAGCCATGCAGCACCTGTCTCAGAGTTCCCGAAGGCACCAATCCATCTCTGGAAAGTTCTCTGGATGTCAAGAGTAGGTAAGGTTCTTCGCGTTGCATCGAATTAAACCACATGCTCCACCGCTTGTGCGGGCCCCCGTCAATTCATTTGAGTTTTAACCTTGCGGCCGTACTCCCCAGGCGGTCGATTTAACGCGTTAGCTCCGGAAGCCACGCCTCAAGGGCACAACCTCCAAATCGACATCGTTTACAGCGTGGACTACCAGGGTATCTAATCCTGTTTGCTCCCCACGCTTTCGCACCTGAGCGTCAGTCTTCGTCCAGGGGGCCGCCTTCGCCACCGGTATTCCTCCAGATCTCTACGCATTTCACCGCTACACCTGGAATTCTACCCCCCTCTACGAGACTCTAGCTTGCCAGTTTCAAATGCAGTTCCCAGGTTGAGCCCGGGGATTTCACATCTGACTTAACAAACCGCCTGCGTGCGCTTTACGCCCAGTAATTCCGATTAACGCTTGCACCCTCCGTATTACCGCGGCTGCTGGCACGGAGTTAGCCGGTGCTTCTTCTGCGAGTAACGTCAATTGATGAGCGTATTAAGCTCACCACCTTCCTCCTCGCTGAAAGTGCTTTACAACCCGAAGGCCTTCTTCACACACGCGGCATGGCTGCATCAGGCTTGCGCCCATTGTGCAATATTCCCCACTGCTGCCTCCCGTAGGAGTCTGGACCGTGTCTCAGTTCCAGTGTGGCTGGTCATCCTCTCAGACCAGCTAGGGATCGTCGCCTAGGTGAGCCATTACCCCACCTACTAGCTAATCCCATCTGGGCACATCTGATGGCAAGAGGCCCGAAGGTCCCCCTCTTTGGTCTTGCGACGTTATGCGGTATTAGCTACCGTTTCCAGTAGTTATCCCCCTCCATCAGGCAGTTTCCCAGACATTACTCACCCGTCCGCCGCTCGTCACCCAGGGAGCAAGCTCCCTTGTGCTACCGCTCGACTTGCATGTGTTAAGCCTGCCGCCAGCGTTCAATCTGAGCCATGATCAAACTCTTCAATTAAAAGCTTGATTTGCTTCCACTCGAGAAGCGATGCTCAAAGATTTACTGCATGAATTTTACTTCAGTTAGTCACTCTTCAAGACTTGATATTTTTTTGCATCCGAAGATGCTGGATATCGTCTTGTGGAGTGCCCACACAGATTGTCTGATAAATTGTTAAAGAGCAGTGAGTTAGGCGCTTTCGCTTGCTAACTCGAGGTGGCGTATATTACGCTTTCCTCTTTCAGAGTCAACCCTAATTTTCAGGATTTTTTCTCTTTCTTCCCGGCCGCTGTGTGAAGTGAATCACTTGCGCCGTGTCGATGGAGGCGCATTATAGGGATCCGAGTTTTTTGCACAACCCCTTTTTTGATCTTTTCTTTCTGTTTGCACACTTTTCAGCCCTTCCGGGTGGATCTTGTGCGATCAGGGCCATTTTCCGCAGGATCCGGCGCTGCCGTTGGTTGTAATTCCATCGCCAGAGTCTAGTATTGCCGGTAAATATGATCCCGACGTGAGGCAGCATTATGTCCGATGCAGTACGTTCTTATCTTCAATACACTCCCAAACTCGGTCAGCGCGTCTTGATCGATCCTTCCAGCGTCGTGATCGGCGACGTCGATCTGGCGGATGACGTCAGCATCTGGCCGCTGGTCGCTATCCGCGGCGACGTCAATGCGGTAAAGATCGGCGCGCGCAGCAATATTCAGGACGGCAGCGTACTGCATGTGACTCACCGTTCCGAACACAACCCAGACGGTTATCCCCTGCTGATTGGGGAAGACGTGACCGTGGGCCATAAAGCGATGCTGCACGGCTGCGCCATCGGCAACCGGGTGCTGGTCGGTATGGGATCGATCCTGTTGGACGGTGTAGTAGTAGAAGACGACGTAATGATTGGTGCCGGCAGTTTGGTGGCGCCGGGCAAGCGCCTGGCGAGCGGCTATCTTTATATGGGCAGCCCGGCACGCCAGGTTCGGCCGTTGACCGCCGCCGAGTTGGAGGGATTGCTTTACTCTTCTAACAACTATGTACGCTGGAAAGACGAATACCTGTCGGAAGATATCTGATGGGCGCCCCGTTCCCTATAAAGAGAACGGGGTAGGATTTATGCCGCCAGCTCGCTGCGCAGCTGGCGCAATACCGGCTCGATCTCTGGCATCACTCCGTGCCAAAGCAGGAAAGCATGCGCCGCCTGCCCCACCAGCATACCCAGCCCATCGGCATATTCCGTTGCCCCCCGCTGCTGCGCCCAGGCCAGGAATGGCGTGACGCCCTGCTGATAGAACATGTCATAACAACGGGTTTTCGCGTTGACTACGCCCGCGGGCAAGGCCGGGATCTCCCCGCTGATGCCGGACGCCGTCGCATTGATCACCAGATCGAACGCTTGCTGATCCAGTTGATCCATCGGCGCCGCCGAGATTTCCCCCAAATGCCGGAAAGCGTGGGCCAACTCTTGAGCCCGGCTGAAGGTGCGGTTGGTGATCGTGAGCCGGCAGCCGAAAGACAGCAGCGGTAGGATCACACCGCGCGCTGCGCCGCCGGCGCCCACCAGCAGAATGCGATCCTGCGGCCGGATCAATTGTTGACGCTGCAGATCGGTCAGCAAACCGACGCCGTCGGTGTTATCCCCCAATAGACCGCCATTCGGCAATACCTTCAGGGTATTGACCGCCCCGGCCATCGCTGCACGCTCGCTCAGCTCGGAGGCGAGCTCATAAGCACGCTCTTTGAAAGGCACCGTGACGTTCGCCCCCAGCCCTCCGGCGTGGATAAACGCCTGCAGGCTGGTTTCAAAACTGTCCAACGGCGCCAACACCGCTCCATAAGGATGCTCAATGCCAGTCTGGGCAGCGAACAGCGCATGAATTCGCGGCGACTTGCTGTGACCAATAGGGTTGCCAAATACCGCAAACTTCTCCATGCCCATTACCTCTAGCCCTGACGGATCTGTTCGCCGGTCAGAGCATCTCTGATTTCGGAAGGATTAAGACGGCCACCCACCTCGCCGGCCAATACCGGGAAAGCAGTGCCGAATTGTCGTGTGACTTCGTCCGCACTGCGGCACGGCTCCAACCCACTGAGATTGGCACTGGTCGATACCAGTGGCTTACCGTACTGCCGACACAGCCGCTGCACCAACGGGTGATCGCTAACGCGCACCGCCAGCGAGCTGAAACGCCCGGTCAGTAAACGTGGCGTCTCCGGGCGAGCAGGCAACACCCAGGTTACCGGCCCAGGCCAGCTGGCGAACATCGTCGCGCGCTGCTGTTCGCTGAGCGCACTGTCGTCGATATAAGGCTTAAGCTGCGCATAGTCGGCGGCGATCAGAATCAGCCCCTTTTCCCACGGCCGCTGTTTCAACGCTAGCAGCGCATTGACCGCCTGTTCGCTGTCGGGATCGCACCCCAGGCCGAATACCGCTTCGGTAGGATAGGCAATCACCTGCTGCTGATGCAAAGCATCGATGATAGATACAAGGTTCGGGCTTAATTCTGAGTTCATGATGTGATTATTCTGTAGTCGCGACGGGTTTTCCGCACAGCTTGCTGGCACAGCACAGGACGGGGCCTTTTGCCGTGCGCTTTTCCATCAGCAGCGGATAATGGCAATAGGCACATTCACCGGCGACGGGTTTAACATTGAGGGCAAATTGGCATTCCGGGTAACGATCGCAGGAGTGAAAAACCTTGCCATAGCGCGATTTACGCTGCAGCAGTTTGCCCTGACCGCACTGCGGACAGGTAATGGCGGTTTCGTCAGGCTTATCGATCACTTCAGTGTGATCGCACTGCGGATAATCGCTGCAACCGATAAACATGCCATAGCGCCCCTGGCGCAGCACCAACGTCGCCTGGCACTTCGGGCACTGTTGCCCATCCAGCACCTTGACGATATGCCCGTCGGCCTGCGCTTTCAGCGGGCGAATATATTGGCATTCAGGGTACTGGGAACAACCGAGGAAGGGGCCATGGCGACCGCTACGGATCACCAGCTCGGCCCCGCATTCCGGACAGGGTTCATTTTGCCTGGCGGCAAAAATCGCGTTTTTTGTCATAACGTCTTCTATGCGCGTTATCAGCTCAATGCAGATAACCTTCGTTCACTTCAAACAACAGTTCTTCCATTTGCTGATAGGCGCTTTCATATCCGGGGATATTAAACAGCACCATCAACACGACCCATTTCAGATCTTCGAGATCGAATTCCGCATTATCCAAGGCCATAACGCGGTCGATAACCATTTCACGGGTTTCGAGGTTCAATACCTGAATCTGTTCCAGGAACAGGAGAAAACCACGGCAGCCGGCGTCCAAACGCGCGCTTTCCTCTTCGGTGTAGATCCGCATCGCCAGCGGATCGGCATCCATAAAGTAAGGCGCATTTTGACCTTCTTGCAGGTCAGCCAACTTCTCAAGCCAATTCAACGCGTTGTAGATATCATCCCGATGAAACCCCGCCTGAGCGAGATCATCAGTCAGTTGATCCTGATCGACGCGCATCTCTGGTTCATTGTGGATATAAGTTTCAAACAAGTACATGAGTACGTCGAACATGGCTTGCCCTCCTTATTCGGACATAGCCGCCGGGTACAGCTGCGATCCAACCTGCTAACTCCAGTTCGAGTAACTTGATTACCACCACTGGCACAGGTTGGCCGGCACGTTCAGCGACGACGTCAACAGGTGTCACCTCATCTCCTACGTTAGCCAACACATCGGCAAATGGCAATTCAACTTCAGCCTGCGACGCACAAATAGTTGTATTTTCGTTCAGTGGCAGCCAGTGAAGGCCGCTTCCCAGCAATTCTGCGATATCTTTAGGCCCGGTGACCAGGTGCGCGCCCTGTTGGATCAGCCAATGTGTCCCCTCGCTCATCGGGTTCCCTAACGGCCCCGGCAAGGCGAACACTTCACGCCCCTGCTCCAGCGCATAGCGAGCCGTCACCAGAGTACCGCTGCGCAACGAGGCTTCTATGACCAGAACGCCCTGGCTCAGCCCGCTGATAATACGGTTACGGCGCGGAAAATGGTCGGCCAGAGGTAAATCCGTGACCAAATGATCTGAAATCACCGCGCCGCCCTGCTCGACAATCTGCTCCGCGAGCCTGCGGTGCCGGCGTGGATAAACATTGGCCAGCCCGCTGCCCAGCACCGCTACCGTGCAACCCCCGACCGCCAGCGCTGCGCGATGGCAAATGCCGTCGATGCCGATCGCCAAACCGCTGGTGATGGTGAAACCGCAACGCGCCAATTCCTCGGCGAAATAATTGGCCCAACGCTCACCGTAGTGGCTGAACTGCCGGCTGCCAACCATGGCGAGCTGCGGGCGCAGCAACGCCTGAGGATCGCCCTCGATCAGCAGAAACAGCGGCGCATCGTCGATCTGGGCCAGGCGTTCCGGATAACCGGCCGCTCCGTAGTTCAGCATACGGTGCGCCGGCTCCTCCAGCCAACGCAGGGTCGCGGCCAGATAACCGGGATCCACCTGGTTGAACTGCGTCTGCTGCCGTTCGTCCAACCCTAGCTCATGCAGCACGCGGCGAGGCTCGCACCCCATTTGCGATAGCTGCCGCACGAGCCGGCTGGCCACAACGGTCTGCAGCCCCGTTACCCCTCGCATCCGTAAAGCGATCTCTTCCGGCCGCATCGTCTGTTCCCTCAGCAAAAACGGTGGTATTACCAATCTGAGCAATTGGTGCGCAATGCTGTCAATCAGGCCGGGAAATGTCTAGAATAGAGGTTAAACCTCGTTCATTACTCGGATACAGATCTAAAGATATATGTCAGTCTTGCAGGTATTACATTTCCCAGACGAGCGTCTGCGCAAAGTCGCAGCGCCGGTAAAAGAAGTCAATGCAGATATCCAGCGCATCGTGGATGATATGTTTGAAACCATGTACGCAGAGGAAGGCATTGGCCTGGCTGCGACTCAGGTGGATATCCATCAGCGCATTATCGTGATCGACGTCTCCGAGAATCGCGATCAGCGCCTGGTGCTGATCAACCCGGAACTGCTGGAAAAAAGCGGCGAAACCGGCATCGAGGAAGGCTGTCTTTCCATTCCCGAACAGCGTGCGTTGGTACCCCGTGCCGCGCAGGTGAAGATCCGCGCGCTGGATCGCGAAGGCAAACCTTTCGAGCTGGAAGCGGACGATCTGTTGGCGATCTGCATCCAGCACGAGATGGATCACCTGATGGGTAAACTGTTCGTCGATTACCTGTCGCCGCTCAAGCGTCAGCGCATTCGTCAGAAACTGGAAAAAATGGCCAAGCTTCAAGCCCGCGCCTAACCGATCAGGAAATCAACGTGTCTGACTCTTTACGGATTATTTTCGCCGGAACACCAGACTTCGCAGCGCGTCATCTTGACGCGCTGTTGTCATCTGAGCACCAGATTGTCGGCGTTTTTACCCAGCCCGACCGCCCGGCAGGCCGCGGCAACAAGCTGACGCCAAGTCCGGTCAAAGTACTGGCTGAACAACACCAACTGCCGGTCTTTCAGCCCAAATCGCTGCGCCCCGAAGAAAACCAACGCCTGGTGGCCGATCTCCACGCCGACGTGATGGTGGTGGTTGCTTACGGGCTGATCCTGCCGCAGGCGGTGCTAGATATGCCGCGTCTCGGTTGCATCAACGTACATGGCTCGCTGCTGCCTCGCTGGCGCGGCGCGGCACCGATCCAGCGTTCGCTCTGGGCCGGCGACAGCGAAACCGGCGTGACCATCATGCAGATGGACGTCGGTCTCGATACTGGCGACATGATGCACAAGATTGCCTGCCCGATTGAGAGCAGTGATACCAGCGCCAGTCTCTACGACAAGCTGGCACAGCTCGGCCCGCAGGGCATGCTGACTACGCTGCGCCAAATGGCAGACGGCAGCGCCACCCGCGAAGTGCAGGACGAAGCGCTGGTCACCTACGCAGAGAAGCTGAGCAAAGAAGAAGCCCGTCTGGACTGGAATCTGTCCGCCGCTCAGTTAGAGCGTTGTATCCGCGCCTTCAACCCTTGGCCGGTCAGCTACTTCACCATCGACGATCAACCGGTGAAAGTGTGGCAAGCCAGCGTACTGACGCAAAGCACCAACGCGGAGCCAGGCACCGTTGTCCATGCCGACAAGCACGGCATTCAGGTGGCGACCGCCGACGGCATCCTCAATCTGATCCAACTGCAGCCCGCCGGCAAGAAACCGATGTCGGCGCAAGACCTTTTAAATTCACGTCGTGAATGGTTTACCCCGGGTAACCGGCTGTAAGTCACCCCACTGCCCGGCCGTTCATCGCCGGGCCGTTATTTTCTTAATGCCGATCGTTATCAGCTTCAGCCTATGAAAAATAATTACAATCTCCGCAGCATCGCTGCCAAAGCCATCGGCCAGGTGCTGGATCAAGGGCAGTCGCTCAGCACCGTCCTGCCGGCGCTCCAAACCACCATCAGCGATAAAGATCGCGGGTTGCTGCAGGAACTGTGTTTCGGCACGCTGCGCGTGCTGCCGCAGCTCGAATGGTGCATTCAGCAATTGATGGCTAAGCCGCTGACCGGCAAGCAGCGCACGCTGCACTATTTGCTGATGGTCGGCCTGTATCAGCTGCTGTATACCCGTATCCCGGCGCACGCCGTATTGGCGGAAACCGTGGAGGGCGCGGTAGCGCTGAAACGCCCGCAGTTGAAAGGCCTGATTAACGGCGTCTTGCGGCAATTCCAGCGCCAGCAGGAAGAGCTGCTACAGCTCGCCGCCAACAATGACAGCCGCTATCTGCACCCAAGCTGGTTGCTGAAACGCCTTCAACAAGCCTATCCCGCCAACTGGGAACAGATCGTCGACGCCAATAACCAGAAGCCACCGATGTGGCTGCGCGTCAACCGCCTGCATCACACCCGGGAAGCTTATCTGCAGTTGTTGACCGACGCCGGCATCGCCGCAGAACCTCACGCAGACTATGCCGATGCAGTGCGTTTGCTGGCGCCTTGCGCCGTGACCGATCTGCCTGGGTTCGCCGACGGCTGGGTCACCGTGCAAGATGCCTCAGCCCAGGGCTGTGTCGATCTATTGGATCCGCAAGACGGTGAACAGATCCTCGATTTGTGCGCCGCGCCTGGCGGCAAAACCACGCATATTCTGGAAGCGGCACCGAAAGCGCACGTCATAGCGGTCGATATCGACGAACAGCGCCTGGCGCGGGTGAAAGAAAACCTGCAGCGCCTGCGTTTGCATGCCGAAGTTAAGCTGGGTGATGGCCGCACCCCGCAGCAATGGTGCGGTGACAAGCAGTTCGACCGGATCCTGCTGGACGCGCCTTGTTCCGCCACCGGCGTGATCCGCCGTCACCCCGACATCAAATGGCTGCGCCGCGATCGCGACATCGCCGAACTCGCTGCGCTGCAGGCCGACATCCTGGAAGCCGTCTGGCCCCATCTGAAATCGGGCGGCGTGATGGTTTACGCGACCTGCTCTATCCTGCCGGATGAAAACAGCAGCCAGATCGCCGCGTTCTTGCAGCGCCACGCCGATGCCAAACTGGTTGAAACCGGTGATGCGCAGCGGCCAGGGCGGCAGAATATCCCGCATCCCGAGGACGGCGATGGCTTCTTTTACGCTAAGCTGATTAAAATGTAATGCTTCGGGGCGTGCACGCGCGCCCTAAGTCTTTCAGTGTGAAGCAGAGAACACGATGAAAATAATTATTCTTGGTGCCGGTCAGGTTGGCGGGACGCTGGCGGAAAACCTGGTGGGTGAAAACAACGATATCACCGTCGTCGATACCGATTCCGGTCGTCTGCGTCAGCTGCAGGATAAATTCGATCTGCGCGTGGTTCAGGGGCACGGCTCTCACCCTCGAGTGCTGCGCGAAGCCGGCGCGGAAGACGCCGACATGCTGGTCGCCGTCACCAACTCCGACGAAACCAACATGATCGCCTGCCAGATCGCCTATTCTCTGTTTAATACCCCCAACCGTATCGCCCGTATCCGCGCGCCGGAATATATCCGCGAGTCGGAGAAACTGTTCCTGCCGGAAGCGGTGCCGATCGACCATCTGATCTCACCGGAACAGTTGGTCATAGACTATATCTACAAGCTGATTGAGTACCCCGGCGCGTTGCAGGTGGTCAATTTCGCCGAAGGCAAGGTCAGCATCGCCGCGGTTAAAGCCTATTACGGTGGCCCGCTGGTCGGCAATGCGCTCTCTTCGATGCGCGAACACATGCCACATATCGACACCCGCGTCGCCGCAATTTTCCGCCAGGACAGACCGATCAGGCCGCAAGGCTCGACCATTATCGAAGCCGGTGATGAAGTGTTCTTCGTCGCCGCATCACAACATATCCGCGCGGTGATGAGCGAACTGCAGCGGCTGGAAAAACCGTATAAGCGCATCATGATCGTCGGTGGCGGCAACGTCGGCGCCGGCCTGGCCGCCAAGCTGGAAAAAGACTACAACGTCAAACTGATCGAGCGAAACCAGCAACGCGCCGCCGAACTGGCCGAGCAGCTGCACGATACCATCGTGTTCTACGGCGATGCCTCCGACCAGGAGCTGCTGGCCGAAGAGCACGTCGAACAGGTGGATGTCTTCATCGCTATCACCAACGACGATGAGGCCAACATCATGTCCGCCATGCTGGCCAAGCGCATGGGCGCCAAGAAGGTAATGGTATTGATCCAGCGCCGCGCCTATGTCGATCTGGTGCAAGGCAGCGTGATCGATATTGCCATTTCCCCCCAACAGGCGACCATCTCCGCCCTGTTGGGGCACGTGCGCAAAGCGGATATCGTCAGCGTTTCGTCGCTGCGCCGCGGCGTGGCAGAAGCGATCGAAGCGATTGCCCACGGCGATGAAAGCACGTCCAAAGTGGTCGGCCGCATCGTCGAAGACATCAAGCTGCCACCGGGTACCACCATCGGTGCGATCGTGCGTGGCGACGACGTGATCATCGCCAACGGCAATAGCAAAATCGAACAGGGCGATCACGTCATCATGTTTATTACCGACAAGAAATTCGTGCCGGACGTTGAACGCTTGTTCCAACCGAGCCCGTTCTTCTTGTAGAACGAATTTATTAGGCGATGGTCTATAATCGCGTAGTTGTTCTCTGCCTTGGGGGAGATAAAACTTCTCTCCTTTTGTGGCAAAGGGAAATTGCTTTGTTAAACTTGAGTTATTAATTCTGCAAGGGGTGCGTTCTATGAGTATGTTGAAAGAGTTTCGCGAATTTGCCATGCGTGGCAACGTGGTCGATTTGGCCGTCGGTGTGATTATCGGTGCTGCATTCGGCAAGATTGTTTCGTCCTTCGTGGCCGATATCATCATGCCACCTCTGGGGCTACTGATCGGCGGCGTCGACTTTAAACAGTTCCATCTGGTTTTACGTGAAGCTCAGGGCGCCGTCCCGGCGGTGGTAATGAACTACGGTTCATTCATTCAAACCGTATTCGACTTCGTGATTGTCGCCTTCGCCATCTTCCTGGCGATTAAATTGATGAACAAAATGCGCCGCAAGCAGGAAGAAGCCCCGGCAGCGCCGCCAGCACCTACCGCAGAAGAGAAACTGCTGACGGAAATTCGTGACTTGCTGAGCCAGCAACAGCAGCCAAAACTGTAAAACAGCGTTTGGTTATGCCAATAAAAAGCCACCTGATGAAGGTGGCTTTTTTAATGCTTAAAACCAGAAGGCCAGTGGTAAATTATCGCTTGATAGTTTACCACTGGCCTCCCAGTTACCGCCTTTGTTGTGTTTTTCTTTACGCCGGTAGCTACCTTTGCCTTTCACATTCTTTTCTACTCGTTGACGGAATAGCGGATCATGCAGCAGCGCCTCAATGGCGTTATCTTGAATCTGACCTTTAGTGTGACGATATTTCGTCATGATAATGCTCCTGTAAAAGATGGGGTAATAAAACGAGGCGATAATACTGCCGGCGGTATAAAAATTAAAGTGCCGTCAGCAACCTTTTTTGCCTTTTTCATCGCTGGCGCCCTGTTCCAAAGCTTCCAGAATAGAGCAATAATTGCTGGTATGGGCTGTACCGCAGCAGGCATCACTCAGCCGCTTCAGCGATTCGCGCATACGAGTCAGCTCCGCCAACGTGCTTTCCACTTCGCTCAGGCGCGCATCGACGATCGACTTCGACTCTTGGCAGGTATGATGCTCAGGATCGACGCGGATCGACAGCAGCTCGGCGATCGTTTCCAGAGTAAACCCCAGCTGCTTAGCATAGCGAATGAAACGCAGCCGCTGCAGGTCCTGTTCGGTATACAACCGATAGCCGCCTTCGGTGCGGACATTGTGATCCATCATGCCCTGCTTTTCATAGTAACGCACGGTATCCGGCGTCACTTCGGCAAGCTTGGCCAACTGACCTATCTTGAACATTACTTCTCCTCCCGGGTGAATTTGCCATCCAATGCACGCTGATATTCGCCATGCAAGAAATCCGTACTCATCCCAGCCTGACGTAATCGATGCTCTAGCAGCGCCATGCGTTTACTGAGTTCGACATAGTCCGGATGCTCACTGCTAATCCCTTGCAGCAAGCGAGCAACGGTCAACGCCTCTTTGCGATCTTCCAACTCCGGTGGCAGGTAACCGGCATTTTTCAGCAGACGGTAACCGGCGCGTAGCTCAGCCGGTACCGCGCTGTCATCTTCCAGCGTCAACGGTTGGCCCTGGCCGGGCAGATTGACGAACTCGCCTTTATCCTGGGCATCAAGGATATGACGTTCCGCCCATTGATCGAGCAACCCCATGACAGACAGCCTCGGTAAGCCTAATGATGAAGCCTTAGCATAGCGGATAGGGGCGGGGATCTTAAGCGCAGCGGGAGAATTACGCACATTTGGCTGGGTTTGGACGTAAAAAAACCGGGCAAGCCCGGTTTTTTTACGCGTCTACAGATTACTCTGCAGTTGCTACTTCTGCTTGAGACTCAGCACGATCAACCAGCTCGATGTATGCCATCGGCGCGTTGTCGCCTGCGCGGAAGCCACACTTCAGAATGCGAGTGTAACCACCGGCACGGCTCGCGAAACGCGGGCCCAGCTCGTTAAACAGTTTTGCCACGATCTCGTTATCACGAGTACGGGCGAATGCCAGACGACGATTAGCTACGCTGTCGGTCTTGGCAAGAGTAATCAGCGGCTCAACAACGCGACGCAGCTCTTTTGCTTTTGGCAGGGTCGTCTTGATGATCTCATGACGAACCAAAGAGCCGGCCATGTTACGGAACATAGCCTGGCGATGGCTGCTGTTACGGTTCAGTTGACGACCACTCTTACGATGGCGCATGACCTTATCCTTCTCAGTAAAACCTTAACCTGTGATCCGGTTACTCGTCAGCAATGCTTGCCGGCGGCCAGTTTTCCAGGCGCATGCCCAGAGACAGACCACGTGAGGCCAGCACGTCTTTAATCTCGGTAAGAGATTTTTTACCCAGGTTTGGCGTTTTCAGCAACTCAACCTCGGTACGCTGTACCAGATCACCGATGTAGTGGATAGCTTCTGCCTTGAGGCAGTTAGCAGAGCGGACAGTCAATTCCAGATCGTCAACAGGGCGCAGCAAGATCGGATCGAACTCTGGTTTCTCTTCTTTAACTTCCGGCTGACGTACATCACGCAGGTCAACGAAAGCTTCAAGTTGTTCAGCCAGAATGGTGGCCGCACGGCGGATCGCCTCTTCAGGATCGATCGTGCCATTGGTCTCCATCTCGATGACCAGCTTATCCAAGTCAGTACGCTGTTCTACACGCGCAGCTTCAACATTGTAGGCGATACGCTCTACAGGGCTGTAGCAGGCGTCAACCAACAGACGACCGATTGGGCGCTCATCTTCTTCCGAATGAATTCGGGCAGAAGCCGGCACATAACCGCGACCGCGCTGAACTTTGATACGCATGCTGATAGCCGCGTTCTCATCAGTCAGGTGGCAAATCACGTGCTGAGGCTTGACGATTTCGACATCACCATCATGGGTGATGTCGGCAGCGGTCACAGGGCCAATGCCAGATTTATTCAGGGTAAGAATAACTTCGTCTTTGCCTTGAACTCTCACCGCCAGCCCTTTCAGGTTGAGCAGGATCTCCAGGATATCTTCCTGTACGCCTTCTTTGGTGCTGTACTCATGCAGTACACCATCAATCTCAACCTCGGTCACCGCGCAACCCGGCATAGATGAAAGCAGAATACGGCGCAGTGCGTTGCCAAGAGTATGGCCAAAGCCACGCTCTAAAGGCTCAAGGGTCACCTTGGCGTGCGTCGAACTGACTTGCTCGATATCTACCAGGCGCGGTTTTAGAAACTCTGTCACAGAACCCTGCATTGTGTCCTCTCTTTGGTACTAAGCTTTACTTGGAGTAAAGCTCGACGATCAGGTGTTCGTTAATGTCCGCAGACAGATCGGTACGTTCAGGCATACGCTTGAACACGCCTTCCATCTTAGCAGCATCAACTTCCAGCCAAGTCGGCTTTTCACGCTGCTCAGCCAGCTCCAGAGAAGCTTTAACACGAGACTGCTTTTTAGCTTTCTCGCGGATGCTGACTACGTCATTCGGAGATACCTGATAAGAAGCGATGTTAACAACGTGACCGTTTACCATAACTGCTTTGTGGCTAACCAGCTGACGTGACTCTGCACGAGTAGCGCCGAAGCCCATACGGTAAACAACGTTGTCCAGACGACCTTCCAGCAGCTGCAACAGGTTTTCACCGGTGTTGCCCTTCAGGCGGGTTGCTTCTTTGTAATAGTTACGGAATTGACGCTCCAGAATGCCGTACATACGGCGAACTTTCTGCTTCTCACGCAACTGAACACCGTAATCAGACAGACGCGGTTTACGCGCACCGTGCTGACCAGGTGCTTGTTCAATTTTACACTTGGAATCGATCGCGCGAACGCCAGACTTAAGGAACAGGTCTGTGCCCTCACGACGGCTCAGCTTGAGCTTAGGACCCAAATATCTTGCCATTTTCTTTCTCCAACAATCCTAAAAGCTGCGTTACACGCGGCGCTTTTTCGGCGGACGACAACCGTTATGAGGGATCGGAGTCACATCAGTAATATTAGTGATGCGGAAACCAGCCGCGTTCAGAGCGCGGATAGTAGACTCACGACCAGGACCAGGTCCTTTAACCATAACTTCCAGGTTCTTGATACCGTATTCTTTTACTGCGTCAGCACAACGTTCTGCTGCAACCTGTGCTGCGAACGGAGTGGACTTACGAGAACCACGGAAACCGGAACCACCGGCTGTTGCCCAACCCAAAGCATTACCCTGACGATCAGTGATGGTAACGATGGTGTTGTTGAAAGAAGCATGGATATGAGCCACGCCGTCAGAGACTTGCTTTCTTACACGCTTACGTGTACGAACAGGTGCCTTTGCCATTATTCAATAACCCCGATTATTTCTTGATCGGCTTGCGCGGACCCTTACGGGTACGAGCGTTGGTCTTGGTGCGCTGACCGCGTACCGGCAGACCACGACGATGACGCAAACCACGATAGCAACCAAGGTCCATAAGACGCTTGATGCTCAGGGTAATTTCACGACGCAAATCACCCTCAACGGTGTATTTGGCAACTGCATCACGAAGCTTTTCGATTTGCTCTTCAGACAGCTCACTGATCTTAACATTTTCAGCAATACCCGTGGATGCACAGATAGCCTGTGAACGGGTTTTACCGATACCGAAGATCGACGTTAAGGCGATAACGGTATGTTTATGATCAGGAATGTTAATGCCTGCTATACGGGCCACTATGCACTCCTACTATTTTATACAGCAACACCATTCTGAAAAGCCCGTTTTCAGGATACTCAAATAATGTTGCAGTGCGACATACAAAAGATTGGCTGGCTAATCTAGCCAGCTCAACCCAACTTTGCAAGAAAAATATGCGAGATAATCAGCCTTGACGCTGTTTATGCTTCGGCTCGGCGCTGCAAATCACACGAACGACACCGTTACGCTTAACGATTTTGCAGTTACGACATAATTTCTTGACGGAAGCACGAACTTTCATTTTTACTCTCCGTAACTTCTCAAACGAATCTGACTAGCGGTTATAGCCTTTCAGATTTGCTTTCTTCAATGCAGACTCGTACTGACTTGACATCATCAGAGTTTGCACTTGAGCCATAAAGTCCATGATGACGACAACCACGATCAGTAGCGAGGTACCACCAAAGTAGAATGGTACTTTCATTGCATCACGCATGAACTCCGGGATCAGGCAGATGAAAGTAATGTACATCGCGCCCACCAGGGTTAAACGCGTCATTACTTTATCGATATACTTCGCCGTTTGCTCTCCCGGACGAATTCCTGGTACGAAGGCACCGGACTTCTTCAGGTTATCTGCTGTCTCACGCGGGTTGAAGACCAACGCCGTGTAGAAGAAACAGAAGAAGATGATTGCAGACGCATAGAGTAACACATAAAGCGGTTGCCCTGGCTGCAAATACAGCGAAATCGTAGTCAGCCAGTTCCAACCGGTACCGCCCCCAAACCATGATGCAATCGTGGCCGGGAACAGAATAATGCTGGAAGCGAAAATCGCCGGGATAACACCCGCCATGTTCACTTTCAACGGTAAGTGTGTACTCTGTGCTGCATAAACACGACGACCTTGTTGACGCTTCGCATAGTTAACGACGATACGACGTTGACCACGCTCGATGAAAACAACGAAGAAGGTTACTGCAAACACCAATACTGCAACCAACAGCAGCAGGAGGAAGTGCAGGTCGCCTTGCCGCGCTTGCTCGATAGTATGGGCCACTGCCGGCGGGAGCCCCGCTACAATACCCGCGAAGATAATGATCGAGATACCGTTGCCGATACCGCGCTCAGTAATCTGCTCACCCAGCCACATCAGGAACATTGTCCCGGTCACCAGGCTCACAACCGCAGTAAAGTAGAATGCAAAGCCTGGGTTTAACACCAGGCCCTGCATACCAGGCATATTCGGCAGACCGGTAGCAATACCGATCGACTGGAATATGGCCAATACCAGCGTACCGTAACGGGTGTACTGGCTAATCTTGCGACGGCCAGCCTCCCCTTCTTTCTTGATTTCCGCCAACGCTGGATGAACCACCGTCAGCAGCTGGATAATGATCGACGCCGAGATATACGGCATGATCCCCAGAGCAAAGATAGAAGCACGGCTGAGGGCACCACCAGAGAACATGTTAAACATTTCAATGATAGTGCCTCTCTGCTGCTCAAGCAATTTGGCAAGCACAGTGGCATCGATACCAGGAATCGGAATGAAAGAGCCGATACGGAAGACAATCAGCGCGCCGATTACAAACAAAAGTCTGCGCTTCAGCTCGCCGAGCCCGCCTTTAGCACTTTGAAAATCTAATCCTGGTTGCTTAGCCATCTGCTACTTATTCCTCAATTTTACCGCCAGCAGCCTCGATAGCAGCACGAGCGCCTTTGGTGACACGCAGACCACGCAGGGTTACCGGACGAGCGACTTCGCCAGAAAGTACAACTTTCGCGAATTCGATCTGGACACCAACTACGTTAGCGGCTTTCAGCGCGTTCAGGTCGATAACATCGCCTTCAACCAGAGCCAGTTCAGACAGACGAACTTCTGCCGTGATCATCGCTTTGCGTGAAGTGAAGCCGAATTTCGGCAGACGACGGTACAGAGGCATCTGACCACCTTCGAAACCACGACGTACGCCACCGCCAGAACGAGACTTCTGACCTTTGTGACCACGGCCGCCGGTTTTACCCAGGCCAGAACCAATACCACGACCTACACGCTTAGGCGCATGCTTGGCACCTTCAGCCGGAGACAGAGTATTTAAACGCATCTGTTACTCCTCAACTTTAACCATGTAGGAAACCAGGTTGACCATACCGCGAACAGCAGGAGTATCCTCGCGCTCTACGGTGTGACCAATACGACGCAGACCCAGACCGAGCAGAGTAGCTTTATGCTTCGGCAGACGGCCAATTGAGCTGCGAGTTTGTGTAACTTTAATAGTCTTAGCCATGGTCAATTACCCCAGAATGTCGGCAACGGATTTACCACGCTTAGCAGCGACCATTTCAGGAGACTTCATATTCGCCAGAGCGTCGATAGTTGCACGAACCACGTTGATCGGGTTAGTGGAACCATAAGCTTTAGCCAATACGTTGTGCACCCCAGCAACTTCGAGAACGGCGCGCATTGCACCACCCGCGATGATACCGGTACCTTCATGAGCAGGCTGCATGAACACGCGAGAACCCGTGTGAGCGCCCTTAACAGGGTGCTGCAGGGTGCCGCTGTTCAGCGCGACGTTCATCATGTTGCGACGGGCTTTTTCCATCGCTTTCTGGATCGCTGCTGGAACTTCGCGTGCTTTGCCGTAGCCAAAACCAACGCGACCGTTACCATCACCAACTACAGTCAGTGCGGTAAAGCTGAAAATACGGCCACCTTTTACGGTTTTAGATACGCGGTTTACCGCGATCAGCTTTTCCTGCAGTTCGCCAGCTTGTTTTTCGATGTGAGCCATCTTAAACCTCTTCCTTAGAACTGAAGGCCAGCTTCACGGGCAGCATCTGCCAGTGCCTGGACTCGACCATGATATTGGAAACCGGAACGGTCAAAGGATACTTTCGCAATCCCTTTTTCCAACGCGCGCTCAGCCAGAGCTTTACCTACGGCTGCTGCTGCGTCTTTGTTACCGGAATACTTCAGTTGCTCCGCGATAGCTTTTTCTAAAGTAGAAGCGGCTACCAGTACTTCAGAACCGTTTGGAGCAATCACCTGTGCGTAAATGTGACGCGGGGTACGATGTACCACCAGGCGGGTTGCACCCAGCTCTTGGAGCTTGCGGCGTGCGCGGGTCGCACGACGGATACGAGCAGATTTCTTATCCATAGTGTTACCTTACTTCTTCTTAGCCTCTTTGGTACGCACGACTTCGTCGGCGTAACGAACACCTTTACCTTTGTAAGGCTCAGGACGACGGTAAGCGCGCAGATCTGCTGCTACCTGGCCAATAACCTGCTTATCAGCGCCTTTCAGCACGATTTCAGTTTGGCTTGGGCATTCAGCAGTGATACCTGCCGGCAGCTGGTGATCGATAGGGTGAGAGAAGCCCAGGGCCAAATTCACCACGTTGCCTTTAACGGCAGCACGATAACCAACACCTACCAGTTGAAGCTTTTTGGTGAAGCCTTCGGTAACACCAACAACCATTGCGTTCAGCAGAGCGCGCGTGGTACCCGCTTGAGCCCATGCGTTAGCAAAACCTTCGCGCGGAGCGAAAGTCAGTGCGTTAGCTTCTTGCTTCACTTCAACGGCGTCGTGGATAGTACGAGTCAACTCGCCGTTTTTACCCTTAATCGAAATAACCTGACCGTTGAGTTTTACCTCTACGCCGGCAGGAATGACGACGGGTGCTTTTGCAACACGAGACATTCTTTCCTCCCGAATTAAGCTACGTAGCAGATAATCTCGCCACCAAGACCAGCCTGGCGAGCTGCACGATCGGTCATAACACCTTTAGAGGTAGAAACAACAGCGATACCCAAACCGGCCATAACTTTTGGCAGCTCATCTTTTTTCTTGTAGATGCGCAGACCTGGACGGCTGATACGTTGAATGCTTTCTACCACAGCTTTGCCCTGGAAGTACTTCAGTACCAGTTCCAGAACAGGCTTGGCGTCGCCTTCGATTTTGAAATCTTCAATAAAACCTTCTTCCTTCAGCACGTTGGCAATTGCCACTTTCAGCTTGGAGGAAGGCATGGTGACCGCAACTTTGTTCGCGGCTTGACCGTTACGGATACGGGTCAGCATATCCGCGATCGGATCTTGCATGCTCATCTGTCTTTACTCCCGTGATTCAATTGGTAATTACCAGCTAGCCTTTTTCAAGCCTGGTACTTCACCGCGCATAGCGGCTTCACGAAGCTTAATACGGCTCAACCCGAATTTGCCCACATAACCATGTGGACGGCCAGTTTGGCGGCAGCGTTTACGCTGACGAGACGGGCTGGAATCACGCGGCAGAGTTTGCAGCTTGAGAACGGCATCCCAACGATCTTCATCGGACGCGTTCACATCAGAGATAATAGCTTTCAGTTCAACGCGTTTTGCAAAGAACTTGTCAGCTAATTTCACGCGCTTGACTTCGCGTGCTTTCATTGATTGCTTAGCCATCAGTAACCCTGCCTTACTTGCGGAACGGGAAGTTAAAAGCAGCCAGCAGCGCGCGGCCTTCATCATCAGATTTCGCAGTAGTGGTAATGGTAATATCCAAACCACGAACGCGATCGACTTTGTCGTAGTCGATTTCTGGGAAGATGATTTGCTCACGCACGCCCATGCTGTAGTTGCCACGACCATCGAATGACTTGGCGGACAGGCCACGGAAGTCACGGATACGTGGAACAGCAATGGAGATCAGGCGCTCAAAGAACTCCCACATGCGTTCGCCACGCAGAGTTACTTTACAGCCGATCGGATAGCCCTGACGGATTTTGAAGCCTGCAACAGATTTGCGGGCTTTGGTGATCAACGGTTTTTGACCGGAGATGGCTGCCAGGTCCGCTGCGGCGTTATCCAGCAGTTTCTTGTCAGCAATCGCTTCACCAACACCCATGTTCAGGGTGATCTTCTCGACCCGAGGGACTTGCATGACAGAGTTGTAATCAAACTGAGACATCAGTTGTTTGACTACCTCGTCTTTGTAGTAATCATGCAGTTTCGCCATCGTATTACTCCAAATTACTTGATAGTTTCGCTGTTAGACTTGAAGAAACGGACTTTTTTGCCCTCTTCGAATCTAAAGCCTACACGGTCAGCCTTGCCGGTAGCCGCGTTGAAGATAGCAATGTTAGAAACCTGAATTGCAGCTTCTTTTTCAACAATGCCGCCTGGTTGGTTCAGAGCCGGAACCGGCTTCTGGTGTTTCTTAACCAGGTTGATGCCTTCAACAATGACCTTGCCAGCAGACAGGACATTTTTTACTTTACCGCGCTTACCTTTGTCTTTCCCGGTAATCACGATAACTTCGTCATCACGACGGATCTTCGCTGCCATGTTCGCTCCTTAGAGTACTTCTGGTGCCAGAGAGATAATTTTCATGAACTTCTCATTACGCAGTTCACGAGTTACCGGCCCAAAAATACGCGTACCGATAGGCTGCTCGCTGTTATTGTTCAAAATAACGCATGCATTGCCATCGAAGCGAATGACAGAACCGTCCGGGCGACGTACACCCTTCTTGGTGCGCACCACTACCGCCTTCAGAACATCGCCTTTCTTCACCTTACCGCGAGGAATTGCTTCCTTGATGGTAATTTTGATGATGTCGCCGACGCCTGCGTAGCGACGGTGCGAGCCACCTAGAACCTTGATACACATTACGCGACGTGCACCGGAGTTGTCGGCGACGTTCAGCATAGTCTGTTCTTGGATCATTTTAGTGCTCCGCTAATGTCAACTACTACTTTAAAGACCCAAGTAAAAATTAGGCCGTTGAAAAGCCCCATAACCGAGGGCGCAGCATTATAACACCGCTTACTTGGTATGGGTAGAAAAAATAAACGGCTCATTTTCTGAGCCGTTTATTAAGTGAGAGCCAGCTACTCTATTACAGAATCGCTTTCTCTACAACGCGAACCAACGTCCAGGACTTAGTCTTGGACAGTGGGCGGCATTCGCGGATTTCCACCACGTCGCCGGTACCACATTCGTTGTTCTCGTCATGTACGTGCAGCTTGGTCGTACGTTTGATGAATTTCCCGTAGATCGGGTGCTTCACAGTACGCTCGATAGCAACAACGATGGATTTCTCCATTTTATCGCTAACAACACGACCCTGCAGGGTACGGATAACTTCAGTCATTTACACACCCGCCTTTTGAGTCAGTAAAGTCTTAACGCGTGCGACGTCACGACGCACTTGTTTCAACAGGTGAGTTTGTTGCAGCTGGCCACTGGCCGCCTGCATGCGCAAGTTGAATTGCTCACGCAGCAGGTTGAGCAGCTCGGCATTCAGCTCTTCAACGCTTTTTTCACGCAGCTCTTGTGCTTTCATTACATCACCGTCTTAGTTACAAAGGTGGTTTTGATCGGCAGTTTCGCTGCTGCCAGTTTGAATGCCTCGCGGGCAACCTCTTCTGGCACGCCGTCCATTTCGTACAGGACCTTACCAGGCTGGATCAGGGCAACCCAATACTCCACGTTACCCTTACCTTTACCCATACGCACTTCCAGCGGCTTCTCGGTGATCGGTTTGTCCGGGAATACACGGATCCAGATCTTGCCTTGACGCTTAACTGCACGAGTCATTGCACGACGAGCTGCTTCGATTTGACGAGCAGTCAGACGGCCACGGCCAACAGCTTTCAGACCGAAAGTGCCGAAGCTAACATCCGTACCTTGCGCCAGACCACGGTTGCGGCCCTTGTGCACCTTACGGAATTTTGTACGCTTTGGTTGTAACATCAGCGACTCTCCTTACTTGCGGCCTTTACGCTGCTGCTTTTTAGGTTGAGCAGCCGGTTCCGGTTGTTCAACTGCAGCCATACCACCCAGGATCTCACCTTTGAAGATCCATACCTTAACGCCGATTACACCATAAGTGGTGTGCGCTTCAGATGTGTTGTAGTCGATGTCCGCACGCAGAGTGTGCAATGGAACACGACCTTCGCGGTACCATTCGGTACGTGCGATTTCAGCGCCGCCAAGACGGCCGCTTACTTCAACTTTGATACCTTTAGCGCCAAGACGCATTGCGTTCTGTACTGCACGCTTCATAGCACGACGGAACATAACGCGACGTTCCAGCTGAGAAGTGATGCTGTCAGCAACCAATTTAGCGTCGAGTTCCGGTTTACGGACTTCGGCGATGTTGATCTGTGCAGGAACGCCAGCGATGTCCGCTACGACCTTGCGCAGTTTTTCGACGTCTTCACCTTTCTTGCCGATAACGATGCCTGGGCGAGCAGTGTGAATGGTCACACGGATGCTCTTCGCAGGACGCTCGATAACGATGCGAGAAACGGAAGCTTTCGACAGTTCCTTAGTCAGGAATTGACGAACTTTAAAGTCGCTGTCCAGGTTGTCAGCGAATTCTTTGGTATTCGCATACCAAGTAGAGTTCCAAGGTTTGACAATACCCAGGCGAATACCATTAGGATGTACTTTCTGACCCATTGCTAGTCTCCAGAGTCTCAGCGATCGGACACAACCACAGTAATGTGGCTGGTGCGCTTCAGGATGCGATCTGCACGACCTTTTGCACGCGGCATAATGCGCTTCATGCTTGGGCCTTCGTCTACGAAGATTTTCGTAACTTTCAGATCATCGATGTCAGCGCCATCGTTGTGTTCTGCGTTAGCAATGGCAGACTCCAGCACTTTCTTAACCAGACCAGCAGCTTTCTTGTTGGTGTAGGTCAGAGTTTCCAGAGCTTGCGACACTTTCTTACCGCGAATCAGGTCAGCAACAAGGCGAACCTTCTGAGCAGAAGAACGAGCGTGGCGATGTTTAGCGATAGTTTCCATCTCTTCCTCCTACCTTAGCGCTTTTTAGCTTTTTTATCAGCCGCATGGCCGCGATAAGTACGAGTCGGCGCGAATTCACCCAGTTTGTGACCGACCATTTCATCGGAAACGAACACTGGTACGTGCTGACGACCATTATGGACAGCGATGGTCAAACCGATCATGTTAGGAAAGATCGTTGAACGACGGGACCAAGTGCGCAAAGGCTTCTTGTCACCGCTTTCCACCGCTTTCTCTACCTTCTTCAGCAAGTGCAGGTCAATAAAAGGACCTTTCTTGAGAGAACGTGGCATGGCTTATCCTCTAATTATTTTTTGCTACGGCGACGTACGATGAACTTATCAGTACGCTTGTTGCTACGGGTCTTCTTACCTTTGGTCTGAACGCCCCACGGAGTTACCGGGTGCTTACCAAAGTTACGACCTTCACCACCACCGTGCGGGTGATCTACCGGGTTCATCGCCGTACCGCGAACGGTAGGACGAACACCACGCCAACGTGCAGCACCTGCTTTACCCAGAACGCGAAGCATGTGTTCAGCGTTACCGACTTCACCCAGGGTGGCGCGGCAATCAGCTGGAACTTTACGCATTTCGCCGGAGCGCAGACGCAGAGTTACGTAGGAACCATCACGAGCAACGATCTGAACGTAGGCGCCAGCGGAGCGAGCCATCTGGCCGCCTTTACCTGGTTTCATTTCTACGTTGTGAACCGTTGAACCAACTGGAATGTTGCGCATCGGCAGGGTGTTACCCGCTTTGATTGCAGCATCAACGCCAGATTGAATCTGGTCACCAGCTTTCAGGCCTTTCGGCGCCAGGATGTAACGGCGTTCGCCGTCTTTGTACAGAACCAGCGCGATGTTCGCGGAACGGTTCGGATCGTACTCCAGACGCTCAACCACAGCAGGGATACCGTCTTTGTTGCGCTTGAAGTCAACCAGACGATAATGTTGCTTGTGGCCACCACCGATATGACGGGTGGTGATACGGCCATTGTTGTTACGACCACCGCTTTTGCTCAGTTTTTCCAGCAGCGGGGCATAAGGTTTACCCTTGTGCAGCTCAGGGTTAACCACTTTAACAACGTGGCGACGACCCGGAGATGTAGGTTTACATTTAACAATTGCCATTGTTCTTACTCCTCCGACTTACTCTGCGCCGCCGATGAAGTCCAGATTCTGGCCTTCTTTCAGGGTGACGTAAGCTTTTTTCCAGTCGCTACGACGACCAACACGCTGACCGTGACGCTTCACTTTCCCTTTAACTACCAGGGTGTTCACGTCTTTGACTTCGACTTCAAACAGTTTCTGCACTGCAGCTTTGATTTCTGCTTTGGTCGCGTCTTTGGCAACTTTGAGAACGATGGTGTTGCTTTTTTCCATCGCAGCGGATGCTTTTTCAGATACGTGCGGTGCACGCAGCACTTTCAGCAAACGTTCTTCACGGATCATGCCAGCATCTCCTCAACTTGCTTCACAGCATCAGCAGTCATAACCACTTTGTCGAAGGCGATCAGGCTAACCGGATCGATACCTGCTACATCGCGCACGTCAACCTTGTACAGGTTGCGAGCTGCCAGGAACAGATTCTCATCCAGTTCACCGGTCACGATCAGCACGTCTTCCAGAGCCATATCTTTCAGTTTCTGTGCCAGCAGCTTAGTTTTAGGCGCTTCTACAGAGAACTTCTCGACAACGATCAGACGATCTTGACGTACCAGTTCGGACAGGATGCTTTTCAGCGCGCCGCGGTACATCTTTTTGTTTACTTTCTGACTGTGGTCCTGTGGCTTAGCAGCAAAGGTCACGCCGCCTGAACGCCAGATCGGGCTCTTTACAGAACCTGAACGCGCACGGCCGGTGCCTTTCTGACGCCATGGCTTTTTGCCGGAACCAGTTACTTCAGCACGGGTCTTCTGAGCACGAGTACCTTGACGGGCACCTGCTGCATAAGCAACAACAACCTGGTGTACCAGCGCTTCGTTGAAATCACGACCGAAGGTAGTTTCGGAAACAGTCAGCGCGCTTTGCGCGTCTTTCAATACTAATTCCATTGCTATCCCCTTACGCCTTCACAGCTGGTTTAACGATCAGGTTGCCACCGGTTGCGCCCGGTACAGCACCCTTAACCAGCAGCAGGTTGCGCTCAGCGTCAACACGTACTACGTCCAGGCTTTGAACGGTTACGCGCTCATCACCCAGGTGGCCAGCCATTTTCTTGCCTTTGAACACTTTGCCCGGAGTCTGGTTCTGACCGATAGAACCCGGAACGCGGTGAGACAAGGAGTTACCGTGGGTAGCGTCTTGGGTACGGAAGTTCCAGCGCTTAACAGTGCCAGCAAAACCTTTACCTTTAGAAGTACCGGTAACATCGACTTTTTTAACGTCAGCGAAGATTTCTACGCTAATTTCCTGACCTGCAGCGAATTCTTGACCTTCTTCCAGGCGGAATTCCCACAGACCACGGCCAGCTTCAACGCCAGCTTTAGCGAAATGGCCCGCTTCCGGCTTGGTTACACGGTTAGCTTTTTTGCTACCAGTGGTAACCTGAACGGCACGGTAACCGTCGGTGTCCAGGCTTTTAACCTGAGTCACGCGGTTCGCTTCAATTTCAATTACGGTTACTGGGATAGAAACGCCATCTTCAGTGAAGATACGGGTCATACCCACTTTTTTACCGACTAAACCAATCATTGTTTCAACCTCTCAATCGCTCAATGACCTGATTAACCCAGGCTGATCTGCACGTCTACACCGGCAGCCAGATCCAGACGCATCAGAGCATCAACGGTTTTCTCGGTTGGCTCAACGATGTCAACCAGACGCTTGTGAGTGCGAATCTCGTACTGATCGCGCGCGTCTTTGTTGACGTGCGGAGAGATCAGAACGGTAAAGCGCTCTTTGCGAGTTGGCAGCGGGATCGGACCACGGACTTGCGCACCAGTGCGCTTTGCAGTCTCGACGATTTCCGCGGTTGATTGATCGATCAGACGATGATCAAACGCTTTCAGGCGGATACGGATTCTTTGGTTCTGCATGAGACCAGAGCTCCAATTATTTATAAACGTAAATAATTACTCCTCACACCCATTTCGATTGATGGGGGAGTGTAATCGTCAACATATAACCCCCATATCGGGAGTATTGTTCGAAAGGCAAAAAAGGCCTGCCAATCGACTGATTCGCTAAAATCAGGCTTACCAAGATTAGGTAAGCCCGCGCATTATACGCAAAATGGCCCAGGAAGCAAGCCGCAGTTGGAAATATGCTCAGGAAATCGTCATTTTTGCGCGTTCAGCGGCAGTCGCGAGATGAGGACGGCTAACAGGGTATGAATTATGCTTGGCGGGGAAGCTCCCCTGCCCCACCGTAAAAACGGTCGCCGGCAGGAGAGACGATGACGAACGGAAGACAGGCTTACTCTTTGCGCTCTAGAACCTGGGCCTGGGCATAGTTTTGAATACCGAGGCGAGCGATCAGATCCAGCTCGGTTTCCAGCCAGTCGATATGCTCTTCTTCATCGGCCAGGATATCGATCATCAAATCGCGGCTGACGTAATCATGAATCGAGTCGGCATAGGCGATACCTTCACGCAGGTTTTTAGCGCCTGCCAGCTCCAGCGCCAGATCGGAACGCAGCATCTCTTCAATGTCTTCGCCGATGTTCAGCTTGCCGAGATCCTGCAGGTTAGGGAGCCCTTCCAGGAACAGGATACGCTCGATGTAGCGATCGGCATGCTTCATTTCGTCGATCGACTCGTGGTATTCCTTGTCGTTGAGGCGCATTAAGCCCCAATTCTTGAACATGCGGGCGTGCAGGAAATATTGATTGATGGCAACCAGCTCGTTGCCGAGCAGCTTGTTGAGGTGAGCAATGATCTTTTTATCGCCTTTCATAGGTAACTCCTCCTGGCCAGTTCTAAAAGTGTAGAACCTGTAAGCCAAGAGTCAAAAATAACCTTACCCTTTGTTAGGCAACTTCATGCATTGGGATGATAGTTCCGCGTTCCTCCACCATAATCTGTCTTGCCTGACGAATGCACTTTCCACAATCGGTACCAATCGGCACAAGTTCACGCAGCTGCTTCATGGTATGGGGATTGTGCTGACGCACCGCATTACGGATCGCTTTGTCAGTCACCGCATTACACAGACATACATACATAGAGAGACTCACTTCTTAACCAATGCATTGAGTCTAAATAGGAATGGTTTTTATTTCAATTAAGATTTGAACAAATTGCATAAAAAAAGGGCACCGAAGTGCCCTTTTTGTGTCGAAAAATTATTCGCGATTAAGCGATAACTTTAGCAACAACACCAGCGCCTACAGTACGGCCGCCTTCACGGATTGCGAAACGCAGACCGTCGTCCATCGCGATTGGGTGAATCAGGGTTACAACCATGTTCACGTTGTCGCCTGGCATTACCATCTCTACGCCTTCTGGCAGTTCGATGGTACCGGTCACGTCAGTAGTACGGAAGTAGAACTGTGGACGGTAGCCTTTGAAGAATGGCGTGTGACGACCACCTTCATCTTTGCTCAGGATGTACACTTCAGATTCGAACTGGGTGTGCGGCTTGATGGAGCCTGGCTTAGCCAGTACCTGACCACGTTCGATTTCTTCACGTTTGATACCACGCAGCAGAACACCTACGTTCTCACCAGCACGGCCTTCGTCCAGCAGTTTGCGGAACATTTCAACGCCAGTACAGGTAGACTTAACGGTGTCTTTGATACCAACGATTTCAACTTCTTCGCCAACTTTGATGATACCGCGCTCAACACGACCGGTAACAACGGTACCACGACCGGAGATGGAGAATACGTCTTCGATTGGCAGCAGGAACGGCTTGTCGATCGCACGCTCTGGCTCTGGGATGTAGCTGTCCAGGGCTTCGGCCAGTTCGATGATTTTCGCTTCCCACTCAGCTTCGCCTTCCAGCGCTTTCAGCGCGGAACCGCGGATTACCGGCAGGTCGTCGCCTGGGAAGTCGTAAGCGGACAGCAGTTCGCGAACTTCCATTTCTACCAGTTCCAGCAGCTCTTCATCATCTACCATGTCGCATTTGTTCATGAATACGATGATGAAAGGAACGCCAACCTGACGACCCAGCAGGATGTGCTCACGAGTCTGAGGCATTGGGCCGTCAGTCGCAGCTACTACCAGGATCGCGCCGTCCATCTGAGCAGCACCGGTGATCATGTTTTTCACGTAGTCGGCGTGCCCTGGGCAGTCAACGTGCGCGTAGTGACGAGTCGGGGTGTCATATTCAACGTGAGAGGTGTTGATGGTGATACCACGAGCTTTTTCTTCTGGCGCGTTATCGATCTGGTCGAAAGCACGTGCAGAACCGCCGTAGGTTTTAGCCAGTACGGTGGTGATCGCTGCAGTCAGGGTAGTTTTACCGTGGTCAACGTGGCCGATAGTACCAACGTTAACGTGCGGTTTTGTACGTTCAAATTTTTCTTTAGACACGGCTATATTCCTTACTATAGCGCTCTCCCCTTCTGGAGAGAGCACGGGACTTTGGTTTTAACCCTGCGGCTTATTTGCCACGGGCTTCGATTACGGCCTGAGCGACGTTGTTCGGTGCATCATCATACTTCAGGAATTCCATGGTGTATGATGCGCGACCTTTAGTCAGAGAACGCAGCTGAGTTGCGTAGCCGAACATTTCGGACAACGGTACTTCAGCGTGGATCTTAACGCCAGTCACTTCAGATTCCTGACCGCGCAGCATGCCGCGACGACGGCTCAAGTCACCGATAACGTCACCGGTGTTCTCTTCTGGAGTCTCAACTTCAACCTTCATGATAGGCTCAAGCAGAACTGGTTTCGCTTTCTTAAAGCCTTCTTTAAAGGCGATAGACGCGGCCAGTTTAAACGCCAGTTCAGAGGAGTCAACGTCGTGGTAAGAACCGAAGTGCAGACGAATACCCATGTCTACTACCGGGTAACCAGCCAACGGACCAGACTTCAGCTGCTCCTGGATGCCTTTATCAACGGCAGGGATGTATTCGCCAGGAATTACACCACCTTTGATGTCGTTGATGAACTCGTAACCTTTCGGGTTAGAGCCCGGCTCCAGTGGGTACATGTCGATCACAACGTGACCGTACTGACCGCGACCACCAGACTGCTTGGCGTGCTTACCTTCAACATCGGTAATCTTCGCGCGAATCGCTTCGCGGTAAGCTACCTGAGGTTTGCCCACGTTAGCTTCAACGTTGAATTCACGCTTCATGCGGTCAACGATGATGTCGAGGTGCAGTTCACCCATACCGGCGATGATGGTCTGGTTAGACTCTTCGTCAGTCCATACGCGGAATGACGGGTCTTCTTTAGCCAGACGGCCCAGAGCCAGACCCATTTTTTCCTGGTCAGCTTTGGTTTTCGGTTCAACGGCGATAGAGATTACCGGCTCAGGGAATTCCATACGCTCCAGGATGATTGGAGAGTCTGGGTCACACAGGGTGTCCCCGGTAGTCACGTCTTTCAGACCGATCGCAGCGGCGATGTCGCCTGCGCGAACTTCTTTGATCTCTTCACGCTTGTTAGCGTGCATCTGAACGATACGGCCGAAACGCTCGCGCGCAGACTTAACGGAGTTCAGCACGGTGTCGCCGGAGTTAACAACGCCGGAGTACACGCGGAAGAAGGTCAAGTTACCTACGAACGGGTCGGTAGCGATTTTGAACGCCAGAGCAGAGAACGGCTCGTCATCACTTGCGTGACGCTCAGCCGGAGTGTCTTTACCGTCGTCCAGGATACCGTTGATCGCAGGAACGTCAGTTGGTGCCGGCAGGTATTCGATTACCGCATCCAGCATCGCCTGCACGCCCTTGTTCTTGAACGCAGAACCACAGGTAACCAGGATGATTTCGTTGTTCAGTACGCGCTGACGCAGAGCGGATTTGATTTCTTCCTCGGTCAGCTCTTCGCCGCCCAGGTATTTTTCCATCAGCTCTTCGGAAGCTTCCGCAGCGGACTCGATCAGGTTCTGGCGCCATTCTTCAGCCAGATCCATCATGTCAGCCGGCACGTCTTCGTATTCGAAGGTTACGCCTGCGTCTTCTTCGTTCCAGTTGATCGCCTTCATCTTCACCAGGTCGATAACGCCGGTGAATTTGTCTTCTGCGCCGATAGCCAGCTGCAGAGGAACAGGGTTAGCGCCCAGACGAGATTTGATCTGGCCAACAACTTTCAGGAAGTTAGCACCCATACGGTCCATTTTGTTAACGAACGCGATACGTGGCACTTTGTACTTGTTAGCCTGACGCCATACGGTTTCAGACTGTGGCTGAACACCACCAACAGCACAGTAAACCATTACCGCGCCATCCAGCACACGCATGGAACGTTCTACTTCGATGGTGAAGTCAACGTGCCCTGGGGTGTCGATGATGTTTACGCGATGCGGTTCGAACTGCTTGGCCATACCAGACCAGAAAGCAGTAGTCGCTGCAGAAGTGATGGTAATACCACGCTCCTGCTCCTGTTCCATCCAGTCCATGGTGGCAGCGCCGTCATGAACTTCACCGATTTTGTGGTTTACACCGGTGTAGAACAGAATACGTTCGGTAGTGGTGGTTTTACCGGCGTCGATGTGAGCACTGATACCGATGTTGCGGTAGCGTGCAATGGGTGTTGTACGAGCCATTTGATTCCTCTATTCCTAGGGCGTTCAAGTTCAGTTAACCCAAGCGGGCCGATTTGACGCGCCCGCTTGGTTAGCATGACTACAGCCGGGTGATTACCAGCGGTAGTGGGCGAACGCCTTGTTGGCTTCGGCCATACGGTGAACGTCTTCACGCTTCTTAACAGCAGAACCTTTGTTCTCTGCTGCGTCAGACAGCTCGTTCGCCAGGCGCAGAGCCATGGATTTATCACCGCGTTTACGTGCAGCATCAACGATCCAACGCATTGCCAGAGCATTACGACGAACCGGGCGGACTTCAACTGGTACCTGATAAGTAGAACCGCCAACGCGACGCGACTTAACTTCTACAGTCGGGCGAACGTTGTCGAGAGCGACTTCGAAAGCTTCCAGGTGATCTTTACCAGAACGCTGAGCCAGGGTCTCCAGCGCGGTATAGACGATTGCTTCTGCAGTAGATTTTTTACCGTCTACCATCAGGATATTTACAAATTTGGCCAGCAGCTCAGATCCGAACTTAGGATCTGGCAGGATTTTACGTTGGCCGATTACGCGACGACGTGGCATGGAAATACTCCGTTGTTAATTCAGGATTGTCCAAAACTCTACGAGTTTATTTTGACATTAAAGTTAAAACGTTTGGCCTTACTTAACGGAGAACCATTAAGCCTTTGGCTTCTTCACGCCGTACTTGGAACGAGCTTGCTTACGGTCTTTAACACCGGAGCAGTCAAGTGCACCACGGACGGTGTGGTAACGCACACCTGGCAGGTCTTTTACACGACCGCCACGGATCAGGATTACGGAGTGTTCCTGCAGGTTGTGGCCTTCGCCACCGATGTAGGAAGTTACTTCGAAACCGTTGGTCAAACGCACACGGCAAACTTTACGCAGTGCGGAGTTTGGTTTTTTCGGGGTAGTGGTATATACGCGGGTGCATACGCCACGTTTCTGCGGGCAGGCTTCCAGCGCTGGAACGTTGCTTTTAGCAGCCTTCACAGAGCGTGGTTTGCGAACCAGCTGGTTAATTGTTGCCATTAAAAAAGCTCCTGGTTTTTGCTTCGTACTAGCTTCGTAAACATGTGATAAATCCCCTCGTATGCACTATTGGCAAAGTACGAGGACGCAGAATTTTAGGGCTGACCAGTATGGGTGTCAAGAAATATACAACATCACTCTCATCACCAGGCCATTTGGCTGCGGTGTTGTTCGGTTAATTCAACGAAGTGATTATAGCCGACGACAGTGATTTTGTGCGAGAAATGACCAACCAATCCCCGGGCTTCCAGGTCGTCCTGCAGCGCGTAAAGGGATATGGGGGCGGCGAGCAGCAATTCAAGATGGGCGCTGCCGGCAAGGCCGGCAAGCACGCCGTCCTGCAGCAGCAGCAGCGCGTCGCCCTCTGCCGTCAGGCGCAGCAGCGCAGGTAAGTCACATTGGTTTGGCGAATGGCTCAGGGTATACAGCATCAAAGGATCCTAAAACGTCATCACGGCGTCGTAGCCGGCCAGTTCGCGGCGCAGTTCGTCCGGCGCCAACACCTCGGCGTCCAGCACCCAATCGGTCACCTGGCTCAGCCCACGCTCCTGCAGCGAAGCCTGGCACAGATAGCAGCGCTCCACGTCATACAGCGGCAGCACGCCGAAGGTGGCAATGTAATTGCGCGCCAAAATCTTTTCCGGTTGCTGGCCCGGCAACAGCTGCAATACGCCATCGCCGACAAAAAACACCCCCAAGTCTTCGCTGAGCGCCGACGTGGCGAGCAGCGCATCCAGCCCTTCCCTGCCGCCGGCGCCGCCGTGCGGCCCGTGGGTGAAAACAAAAGCGACTCGTTTCATCATATCCTCAGAACTGCACCAGACGGTCGCAACTCAGCGACGCTTCGGCCAGGGAACCCAGCCCGCTCAGGGTAAAACCGGGCTGCAGGTTGGCGCTTGCCAGCCCCTGCTGCGCCGCCTCCTGCTCGTCGGTGACGCCACGGCGCAGCGCAGCAGCAACGCAGACGTTGAGCGCCACGCCGTGTTGCTGCGCCAGCTGCGCCCAGCCGCGCACCAGGTCGAACTCGTCGCTGGCCGGCGCGGTCAGCTGGTTGGCGTTCAACACCCCTTCACGGTAGAAAAAAACGCTGGAAAGCCGGTGCCCTTTCGCCAGCAAAGCCTGAGCGAACTGATAGGCGCTGCTGGCCTGCTGCGTGCCGTAAGCCGGGCCGGTGACCAACAGGCAATAATCGAGCATCAACGGTCGCTTCCCAACAGATCGCCGCTCTTGAACTGGCGGATGTACAGATACACGGTGTGTTTGGAGATATTCAGGCGATCCGCCACCTGGTTGATCGCATCCTTGATGTCGAAGATGCCTTTCTCATAGAGATTGAGCACCACCTGACGATTCTTGGCGTTATTGGACACCGAGCGGTCGGCGTTCACCTCTTCGATGGTGAACTCCAGCGTCTGCGCCACCAGATCGTCGACGGAAGAAGCGAAATTCACCGACGACGGCACGTCCTGCGTGGCTGGCGGCATAAAGGTCTGCATGATCTGCGAGAACGGCACGTCGAGGTTCATGTTGATGCACAGCAAGCCGATCACCCGCTGCTCGCGATTGCGAATGGCGATGGTCACCGACTTCATCAACACGCCGCTCTTGGCGCGGGTAAAGTAGGCTTTCGACACGCTGCTGTCGTCGCCGGCCATGTCGTGCAGCATGCGCAGCGCCAGATCGGTGATCGGCGAGCCGATTTTACGCCCGGTATGTTCACCGTTGGCGATGCGTACCGCAGAGCTGTTCAGGTCTTCCAGCGCGTGCAGTACGATCTCGCAGTGGCCGCCGATCAACATCGCCAACCCGTCGACCACCGCTTCATAGGATTTCAGGATTTCATGATCCGTTTGAGTAAACGGACGTTCATTCAGCAAATCAAGTTCGCTGGCTTCGCTGGATAAAAGCGAATTCGACATCGAAGATACCACCCTCATAGATCGCCTGTGCCAGGGGGCGCAGCTAAAACCGCTCGGACCGGATCGCTGCCGTCGTCGGCACGCCGCAGCGCGGCCAGCTGAGAGCGGCATCAAACGGCACGATGACATCCGCGGGCGAGGCGGCCGGGAACAATTTTAGGTACACGCCCTAAGGGGCAGACGCATGACTGATAAATCAGAATTATTAGTCTAGCAAAGCGGCCGGAGCAAAGTCCTTGCGTTTGCGCGTGGTATTGACGTTAAGCCCGATGCCCGGCAGGCGTCAAGCGTTCAATGGAGAGAGAGGCGGCGGCTGCCGAAATGAAAACCGCCGCGGAGGGCATCCGCGGCGGTGGCAAACAGAGCGACGATGTTATTTCGCTTTGGTAGCGGCTTTCGCGTCAGCCGGTTTTTCGGCTTTAGCGTCGGCTTTCGGCGCCGCTTTCACGTCCAGCAGCTCAACGTCGAAGACCAGCGTGGAGTTAGCCGGGATGCCCGGAACGCCGGTTTTACCGTAGGCCAGCGCCGGTGGGATCACCAGCTTGATTTTGCCGCCTTTCTTGATGTGTTTCAGGCCTTCGGTCCAGCCTGGGATCACGCCGTCCAGACGGAACGACAGCGGCTCGCCGCGGGTGTAGGAGTTATCGAACTCGGTACCGTCGGTCAGGGTGCCTTTGTAGTTAACTACCACGGTGTCGCTGTCTTTCGGTGCTTCACCCGCGCCCGGTTTCTCTACCTGGTACAGCAGGCCGGATTCGGTTTTCTTCACGCCTTTTTCTTTAGCGAAGCTGTCACGGTACTTGGCGCCTTTGGTTTCGTTGTCCTTGGCGTCCTGTTCCATCTTCGCCTGAGCGGAAGCCTTCACGCGCGCTTCGAAGCCCTGCAGGGTCTTCTCGATGTCGGCATCGTTCAGCTTGCTCTTGTTGGCAAACGCGTCCTGAACGCCGGCGATCAGCTGATCTTTGTCCAGCTTGATGCCCAGCTTCTCTTGCTCTTTCAGAGAGTTGTCCATGTAACGACCGAGAGAGGCGCCCAGTGCGTAAGCCGCTTGCTCGTCGTCGTTTTTGAACTTGCCGGTGCTCGGTGCTGCTGCCGCGTCCGCTGGTTTAGCGGCTTCTGCCGGTTTGGCGGCATCGGCTGCCATGACCTGGGTCGCATTCAGAGCAAAAGCCATGGTGGTTGCCAGAAGCGTGACTTTAAACAAAGATTTCATCCATTTCTCCAGTGTCTGAAGCAATGCCCCAAACAATCATTAGGTAAGATAACCGGGCTACTATAGCTGCCTGAAACAAAACAAAACAGTCGCACAGGTAACCAATCGAGTCAAAGTGTGACTCCCGCTTTGCCAAGAAGTTTCCCACCGCGTGCTACTCGCATGATAAATCAGATTTTTCTTGCAGAATATTCGGCGAGGTTAGCAAAAAACGGCGTATCAGGCGCGCAACTTTTCAGCACTTTACACTGCCGATCGCAACGTTGCGCGCCGTCTGGAGAAATAGCGCGAGCAAACCCGGCGCCAGCTGTTACCATAGCGCCGAATCAGGATTTTATCGCGTCAGAGGTAGCCTCATGCACAACGCCGACACTCAACGCCTGCTACAGCGGCTTGAAGAACTGGAGAGCCGTCAGGCCTTCCAAGAGCTCACCATCGAAGAGCTCAACCAGACCGTCATCCAGCATCAAATGGAAATGCTGAAGATGCGCGAACATCTGCGCATGTTGACCGACAAGCTGCGCTCGACCCAAACCTCAATGATCGCCTCGCAATCGGAAGAAACGCCTCCGCCGCACTATTGAGGGCCCGCCATGCGGTTATTTCAGGCGTGCCAGCCCTGCGACGGCACGCTCGAGATACCGGCGCGGGCACCCCAGGTTGATACGGATAAAACCGCTCCCCTGCGGGCCGAAACCGCTGCCCATCGACGGCGCCAGCTTCGCCACCGCCACCAGCGCCTGCTGCAAGTCAGCATCGTTCAAACCCAGCGAGCGGCAATCCAGCCAGGCGAGATAGGTCCCTTCAGCCTGGGTCATCGTGCACCAGGGCGCGGCGTCCGCCAGCGCCTGCTTAAACCAACGCCGGTTCTCCGCCAGGTAGTCGAGCAGCTCATCAAGCCAGGCAGCGCCCCGTTGATAGGCCGCGGTCGCCGCCGTCATCGACAGCGCGTTGAACACATCCAGCCCGTGGGCGTTCAGCCGATCGACAAACGCCTGCCGAAGCCGGGCATTGGGGATCAGGAAATTCGAAATGCGCAGCGAGGAAAGGCCGAACGTTTTGCTGGCGGACGTCGCCGCAATGACCCGCTCGCGATATTCCTCGCCCAGATGCAACACCGACGTAAACGTCTCGCCGGGTAGCAGCAGGTCGGCCCAAATTTCATCGGAGATCACCGTGACGTCGTGGGCGTGGCAGAGCGCCATGAGCCGCTCCAGTTCATCACGGCGCCAGCAACGGCCGGTCGGGTTGTGCGGATTGCACAGCAACAACAGCGGCGGTTTACGCTGCGCCAGACAGGCGGCCAGCTGGTCGAAATCGATCCGGTATCCCTGCGGGGTTTCCAGCAGCGGGTTTTCAATCACCTCTCTGCCGTTCATGGTGACTATCTTGGCGAACGAGCCATAATACGGCCCCTGCACCACCACGCCATCCCCCGGCTTGCTGAGCAGTTGGATCAGCATCGCCAACCCCGGCACTACCCCTTCAATCGACGTGAACCATTCGCGCCGCAGCGGCAAGCCGTGCCGCTTGGCAAACCAGTCGATCGCCGCCTCATAGTAAGCGTCGTCGCGTTCGCTGTAGCCAAAGACGCCGTGGTCCACCCGCTGATGCAGCTCCTGCTGCACCTCCGGCGGGCACGGAAAGTCGAAATCGGACACCCACATCGGCAACAGTTCACTGCCGTCCAGTTGCAGATAGCGGTCGGTGAAGTCCCACTTCACGGAGCCGGTGTTGTGGCGATCGATGATGGCGTTGAAATGACTCGTCATGTCAGGCTTCCTTACGCTGCAAGTCGTTCTGAGGTTGGAGTTTGGCGATACCGAAGCCGGTGACCCCATAAATCAGGGCGAACACCACCGCGGCATAACATTGGATCGCCCACGGCAGCAGATCGAGGGTGCTGACCCCCAGCGTGGTGGCCATGTAAATGCCGGCGGCCGTCCACGGGATCAGCGGTTCGATGACGGTGCCCGCATCTTCGACGGTGCGCGACAGATTTTTGTTGTCCAGCCCCATGCGTCGATAGGCCCCTTTGAACAGCTCCGCCGGGATCAGCAGCGCCAGCTTGCCGTCGCTGGTCGCGCCGGTCACCAGGATAGTGGTGGCAACGGTGGCGGCGATCAGCTGGCCGGTAGTGTGCACCACTTTCAGCAGCCGGCTGATGATCACCGTCAGCGCGCCGGTCAGCGTCAGGGCGCCGGCGAAGGAAAAGGCGCAGAACACCAGCAGGATCGTACTCATCATCGAGAACATGCCGCCGCGGTTCAGCAGGCGCGGCACATCGGCGACGATCCCTTCGACGTTATGGCCCTGAGTGGCGAACATCGACAGATTGAAGCCGTCCATCAACGCATTCAGCCCCTGCTGCAGGCTAAAGCCCTGCAGCGCGACGCCGATGGCGATCGCCAGCGCGCAGGCGGCCAGCATGACGGGGATCACCGGCCGTTTGGTCACCGCGCCCCACAGCACCAGCACCGGCGGCAGGATCAGCAGCAGATTGAAGTGGTACAGCCCCTCGAGCGCACCGACAATTTCGGTCACTTTCTCGGGCGTTGCCACACTGCCCACCGCACCGGTGTGGCCGGCGATCAGGTACACCACGGCGGCCAGGATAAAACTCGGCAGCGTCGTGTACATCAGATGCTGGATATGGCTGTAGAGATCGGTATCCGCAACGATAGCCGCGAAGTTCGTCGAATCGGACAACGGCGAAATTTTGTCGCCGAAGTAAGCGCCGGACACCACCGCCCCGGCCGCGGCGGCCAGCGGCACGTCCAGACCGGCGGCCACGCCCATCAGCGCCACGCCCACGGTGCCGGCCGCCCCCCACGAGGTGCCGGTGCACACCGAGATCACGCTGGTGATGAAGAACGCGGCGATCAGAATGTATTGCGGGCTGATCAGCTTCAGCCCCCAATACACCATGTAAGGGATGGTGCCGCTGATCATCCAGGTGCCGATCAGGCCGCCCACGCAGATCAGGATCAGGATAACCGGCATCGCCTTCGCCAGCTTGGCCACGATGGCCTCGATGATGTCATCCCAGCGGTAGCCTTGCCACCAGGCTAACGCGGCGGCGATGGCGGCGGAAACCAGCAGCAGCGGTTCAATGCGCAGGCCGAACTGGCCATAGCCGATGATGAGCAGCAACAGCATGGCCACAATCGGCAGCGTCGCCAGCCCAAGGTTGAGCGTTTTCTTATTATCCATATACGGCTCCTGTTGAAGATGGGGTACTGCAACAGCGTAATGGCTTCGGTAATTGGAGGATGTGAGCGCAGGCAACCGGCCATGTAATCGGTTTCATGAGATGGCGTTGTGTGAGCCGTCTCTCATTCACCGCGCTTGCTTTGCTCATGCGGTTCGCCGTCAGCTACGGAGTCTCGCAGGATAAGTTCGGCCGAAAAGCGGTTGTTTCGTGGCGCGACGTCGCTGCCGCTGTGAATCTGTAGCGCCAGGCGCGCGGCACGCCGAGCCATTTTCTCGATGGGATAATGCACGGTAGTCAACGCGGGGTGGAGATACTTCGCCAGGGCAATGTCGTCAAAACCGACGATCGACAGCGCCTCAGGCAGCTGAATGTGCCGTTGGTGGCAGGTGCGCATCATGCCGGCGGCCATTACGTCGTTGAAGGTCACTGCGGCGGTGAAGCATGGGTCGCTGGCCAGCACGCGCTCGGCCGCCAGTTCGCCCCCTCGCTCGTTGAAGGGCACGCTGATGATCCAGCTGCCGGGTACCTCAATGCCGGCGGCGGCCATGGCCTTGCGATAACCCGCTAACCGCTGCGCGCGGTCGTCGATCGGCAGATCCGCCGTCACGCAGGCAATTCTCCGATGCCCCTGGCGTATGAGCAACTCGGTCGCCGTCTGCGCCGCATTGGCGTTGTCGAGCCAGATGCAACGGTTGGCGATGGCGGGCAGATAACGATTGATCAGCACCAGCGCAGGCGTGTGGGCGGCGTAGCGCAGCAGCTCCTCCTCCCCCATGCGCGTGACGTGCGCCACGATGGCTTCGCATCCCTGGTTGATGAGAAAATCGAGGCCGCTTTTTTCCAGCTCGGCCTGATGCCCGCCGCTGCACAACATCAACCGCACGCCGGCCTGCCGCGTGATGTCTTCCACGCCCCGCGCCAGGCGTGAAAAAAACGGATCGTCGAGGTTGCCGGTCAGCAATCCCAGCATATTGCCGCTTCTTTTCGCCAGCGCCAGCGCGGCGGCGTTGCGATGGTAGTTAAACTCGCGCATCGCTTTCTCGACGCGTTCGCGGGTCACCGGTTCAACGTAGGCGGTATTATTGATCACCCGGCTGACGGTGGCCGTGGAAACGCCGGCGCGGCGCGCAACGTCTTTCATGGTGGCCATGGCATGTCCTGTTGTGCCGTTCGGCGCCCGGTGCGCCGCGCATAAAAAAGGGCAGCCGATGGCCGCCCTCTTGTCTCGTCACTGCGCTCTGCTTAGTGGCAGCCGCAGCCGCCGTTACCGCAACCACCTTTACCGTGGTCGTGACCATGGTCGTGATCGTGGCTGTGGCCGTGACCGCCGCAGCAGCCTTCACCGTGCTCGTGGTGATGGTCGTGCTCGCCGTGTACGTGGCCGTGCGCCAGTTCTTCTTCGGTCGCTTCGCGGATCGCGACAACTTCCACGTTGAAGTTCAGGTTTTGGCCGGCCAGCATGTGGTTGCCGTCAACCACCACGTGGTCGCCGTCAACTTCGGTGATTTCAACCGGTACCGGGCCCTGATCGGTGTCAGCCAGGAAACGCATGCCGACCTGCAGTTCGTCAACGCCCATGAAGACGTCTTTCGGTACGCGTTGCACCAGGTTTTCGTCGTAGTTGCCGTACGCGTCGTTCGCGCCGACGTGAACGTCAAAACGATCGCCAACGTCGTGGCCTTCGAGTGCTTTTTCCAGACCTGCGATCAGAGAACCATGCCCGTGCAGATAGTCCAGCGGTGCGCTCACCGGAGACTCATCAACCAAAACACCGTCTTCTGTACGTACTTGGTAAGCCAGGCTGACCACCAAGTCTTTTGCTACTTTCATGATATCTCCTACCGTTGGCTACTAGGACGCGCACCGTTATCGGGATGCGCGCCTTTTCCGGACAGATTGTAACGGAAATCTGCCTCGCTGTACCCTCCGGGATAAAAAAACGCTACTTCGGCTGGAAAATGCCGATCACCTGCTCTTGCGGGCGAACGTGTTTTTCCACCTGTTGTTCGGTCTGGCGCTGATGGTGGCCGCACTTGACGCACTCCACCACCTCCACCTGATCCTCCCGCCATACCGCCAGCGTATCCATGGCGCTACAGCTCGGGCACACTGCCCCGGCGATAAATCTTTTACGTGTTGCAGACATCGTTATGCTCCCGCTTATTCGTATTCGTCCCAGCCGTCGAACTGGCGGCTTTCTTTTTGCATTTCGCGATGGAACAGCTCTTCCAGCTCGCGCCGCGCCTCTTTCACACGGGAAATTTGCGCCACGTCGCCCTGATGCGGCGGCATCAGTTCACGCAGCATGCGCATATCCAGGCGGCGGAAATGCTGCTGGGCGCGGAAGGCCTGATGCGGGTGCATGCCCAACTCCATCAGCGCCTTGCGCCCCAGTTCCAGCGCGCTGGAGAAGGTTTCGCGGCTGAACTGTTTCACCCCCGCCTGCAGCAACTCATGCGCCTCCACGCGGCCGCGCGCCCGCGCCAGAATGCTCAGGTTCGGAAAGTGTTGCTGGCACAGCCGCACGATCTCCATGGTGTCTTCCGGCTCATTGCAGGTGATCACGATCGACTTGGCCTTCTCGGCGCCCGCCGCACGCAGCAGCTCCAGCTCGGTGGCATCGCCGTAATAAACCTTGTAGCCATAGCGCCGCAGTACGCCAACGGCGCTGACGTCGCGCTCCAGTACGGTAATGCGCATTTTGTTGGCCATCAACAGGCGGCCGATCACCTGGCCGAAACGCCCGAAGCCGACGATGATCACCTGCGGATCGTCATCTTCCACGTACGGCGTCTCCTCGTCTTCGTCTTTGGCGTTATAGCGCCGCGCCAAAATGCGGTCGATGGCCTGCATCAACAGCGGCGTGGTCATCATCGACAGCGTCACCACCACCAGCAGCAAAGAGAGTTGATCCGGCTGCAGCACCTTTTGGGCACCCGCCGCCGAAAACAGCACGAAGGCGAACTCACCGCCCTGGCTGAGCACCCCGGCGAACTGCAGGCGCACCGAACTGCGCAGGCCGAACAGGCGCGATACGCCGTAGAGCACGCCGGATTTGACCGTCACCAGCACCAACACGCCGATCAACACCTCGGCCAGATGGGTGTAGAGCACGCCGATATTCAACACCATGCCCACCGAGATAAAGAACAGCCCCAGCAGCAGCCCTTTAAATGGCTCGATGGAAATCTCCAGTTCGTGGCGGTATTCGCTCTCCGCCAGCAGCACCCCGGCAATGAAGGTGCCGAGCGCCATCGACAGGCCGAGCGCTTCCATAAACAGCGCCGAGCCGAGCACCAGCAACAGCGCCGCGGCGGTGAAGATCTCGCGCACGCCGGAAGCGGCGATATAGCGGAACAGCGGCCGCAGCAGGAAACGGCCGCCGATCAGCATGCCGCCGAACGCCGCCACCTTGAGCGCGATCTTCGCCCAGTCGTCGCTGGTGCCGCCGGCGCCGGCCAGAATCGGGATCAGCGCCAGCGCCGGGATCACCGCCATATCCTGGAACAGCAGCACCGAGAAGCCGAGCTGCCCCCCTTCGTTGCGGTTCATACCCTTCTCGCGCATCAGCTGCAGCGCCATGGCGGTGGAAGACATCGCCAGGCCGACGCCGCCGATCACCGCCGCCTGCCAGGCGAAGTGCGTCAGGTACAGCAACGCACCCAGCACCGCCGCGGTGATCAACACCTGACCTGCGCCGGCACCGAAGATCGAACGCCGCAGCTCCCACAGCTTGCTGGGGTTCAGCTCCAGGCCGATGATGAACATCAGGAACACCACGCCCAGCTCGGAGAAGTGCAGGATCTCGTCGACGTCGCGAATGAAGCCCAATCCCCAGGGGCCGATGGCGATGCCGGCGATCAGATAGCCCAGCACCGCGCCGATCCCCAGGCGACGGGCGATCGGCACCGTCACCACCGCGGCGAACAGGAACAGTAAAATGGCGGTCAGTAAGGTCGATCCTTCCATGCTCACCGTCCTCCGCGCGGCAGCGGGTGGCTCAGCCACTCGCCGTAGGCGTCCGCATGGCTACGCAGCACCTCCGGCTTTTGCCGCCGCGCCCAATACACCACGAACGGCGTCAGCCAATGCATATGGCACATCCCGGCGGTCAGCTCGAACGGCCGCAGAATATCTTCCATCGGGTAGTGGTTATAACCACCGGTGCGGTAGGCGCCTTCCGGTTCGCCGGTGGTGATCACCGAACGCCAGTATTTGCCCGCCAGCGCATTGCCGCCCACGCCGCTGGCAAAGCCGCGCGACAGTACGCGATCCAGCCACTCCTTCAGCAGCGCCGGGCAGCTGTAGGTATACAGGGGATGCTGAAACACGATGACCTGATGCTCACGCAGCAGCTGTTGTTCGTGATGGATATCGATAAAAAAATCAGGGTAGTGCGCGTAGAGATCGTGCACGGTGACATGTTCCAACTGCTGCGCCGGTCGAAGCAAAACCCGGTTCGCCACCGAGTCATGGGATTCCGGATGGGCATACAGCAGCAAGACCTTGGGCGGCTGCGACATCATTCCCCTCCAAAGCGTCGTCAGGGTAGCGGTTTTCCGTTACCATGCATCGCAAAGACAAAAACAGCGCGCGGTGCGCGTTCTGTTACCTTAATGATAATTTAACATACTCTGAACATACGGCGCTTTATGATTGTATTCTCCTCGCTACAAATCCGACGCGGCATCCGCGTCCTGCTGGACAACGCCACGGCGACGGTTAATCCAGGTCAGAAGGTCGGCCTGGTGGGTAAAAACGGCTGCGGCAAATCCACGCTGCTGTCGCTGCTGAAGGGCGAGATCGCGGCGGACGGCGGCAGCTTCACCTTCCCCGGCAACTGGGCGCTGGCCTGGGTCAACCAGGAGACGCCGGCGCTGGACGTGCCGGCAATCGAGTATGTTATCGACGGCGACCGCGAGTTTCGCCAACTCGAAGCCGAATTGCAGGCGGCCAACGATCGCAACGACGGCCACGCCATCGCCACCCTGCACGGCAAGCTGGACGCCATCGACGCCTGGACCATCCGCTCCCGCGCCGCCAGCCTGCTGCACGGCCTCGGCTTCTCCAACGAACAGCTGCAAAGCCCGGTGCGCGACTTCTCCGGCGGCTGGCGCATGCGCCTCAACCTGGCGCAGGCGCTGGTGTGCCGTTCCGACCTGCTGCTGCTCGACGAACCGACCAACCACCTGGATCTCGACGCGGTGATCTGGCTGGAGCGCTGGCTGAAAAGCTATCCCGGCACGCTGGTGCTGATCTCGCACGACCGCGACTTCCTCGATCCGATCGTCGACAAGATCCTGCATATCGAACAGCAGACGATGAATGAATACACCGGTAACTATTCGTCGTTCGAACGCCAGCGTGCCACCAAGCTGGCGCAGCAGCAGTCGCTGTATCAGCACCAGCAAGAGAAAGTGGCGCACCTGCAAAGCTATATCGACCGTTTCCGCGCGCAGGCCACCAAGGCCAAGCAGGCGCAGAGCCGCATCAAGATGCTGGAGCGCATGGAGCTGATCGCCCCGGCGCACGTCGACAACCCGTTCACCTTCAGCTTCCGTCCGCCGGAAAGCCTGCCGAATCCGCTGCTGCGCATGGACAAAGTCAGCGCCGGGTATGGCGACAAGGTGATCCTGAAGTCAATCAAGCTGAACCTGGTGCCCGGCTCGCGCATTGGCCTGCTCGGCCGCAACGGCGCCGGTAAATCGACGCTGATCAAACTGCTGGCCGGCACTCTGGAACCGCTGAGCGGCGAGATCGGCCTGGCGAAAGGCATCAAGCTGGGTTACTTCGCCCAGCACCAGCTGGAATTCCTGCGCGCCGACGAATCGCCGCTGCAGCACCTGAGCCGCATCGCACCACGGGTGCTGGAGCAGCAGCTGCGCGACTATCTGGGCGGTTTCGGTTTCCAGGGCGACAAGGTCAGCGAAGTGACCGAACGTTTCTCCGGCGGCGAGAAGGCGCGGCTGGTGCTGGCGCTGATCGTCTGGCAGCGCCCTAACCTGCTGCTGCTCGATGAACCGACCAACCACCTGGATCTCGACATGCGTCAGGCGCTGACCGAAGCGCTGATCGATTTCGAAGGCGCGTTGGTGGTGGTCTCGCACGACCGTCACCTGCTGCGTTCCACCACCGACGATCTGTACCTGGTGCACGACGGCCAGGTCGAGCCTTTCGAGGGCGATCTCGACGACTACCAGCAGTGGCTTGTCGACCTGCAGCGCCAGGAAAGCCAGCAGGACGCACCGGAAAAAGAGAGCGGCGGCAACAGCGCGCAGGCGCGCAAGGATCAAAAACGCCGCGAGGCGGAGTTCCGTACGCAGACCCAGCCGCTGCGCAAGCAGATTGCCAAGCTGGAACAGCAAATGGAAAAACTGGGCGCCGAACTGGCGACGGTGGAGGAACAGCTGGCGGATTCCGCACTGTACGACATCAGCCGCAAGGCCGAGTTGACCGACTGCCTGCAAAAGCAAAGCCAGGCCAAATCCGCGCTGGAAGAGACGGAAATGACCTGGCTGGATGCACAGGAACAACTGGAACAGTTAACGCAGGCGTTCGAAGCCTAAGCCTCAGGCCTTGTAAAAAGGCCTATCCCCCAGAATGGTCGCGCGGTGCATGATGCGCCGCTGCGGCAGATAATCCGCGTTGGCGTAGTGCTGCGTTACGCGGTTATCCCAGATCGCCACGTCATTTTCCTGCCAGCGCCAGCGCACCTGAAACTCCGGTTTGGTGATGTGAGCAAACAGGAAGTTCAGCAAAGCGTCGCTCTCTTTCGGCGCCAGATCGACGATCCTCGTGGTAAACCCTTCATTGACGAACAGCGCCTGCCGGCCACTGACCGGGTGGGTGCGTACCACCGGATGCAGCAGCGGCGGGTTTTTCTGCACCGCCAGCTGCCAGCGCTGATGCTCCTCTTCACTGCCGCGATGTTTGTGTTCCGGGAACGACTTGGTGAAGTCATGCTCCGCACGCAGCCCTGCGAGCAGCGTTCTGAACGGCGCCGACAGCGCCTCGTAGGCCGCGATGCCGCTGGCCCACAGCGTATCGCCGCCGGTGGAAGGCAAGGTCTTGGCCGCCAGGATCGCCCCCAGCGGCGGGTTCTCGATAAAGGTCACGTCGGTGTGCCAGTTATCGTTGTCCGGCGGGTTGTCGTCGTGGGTATCGAGCACGATGATCTCTTCCACGTCGGTGGCGTGCGGATAGACCGGATGGATATGCAGATCGCCGAAGCGGCCGGCCAGATCGCGCTGCTGCAGCGGCGTGATCGGCTGATTGCGGAAGAACAGCACCTGATGCTTCAGCAAGGCATGATAAAGCTGTTCAAACTGGCCGTCGCCCAGCGGCCGGGCCAATTCGACGTTTTCCACCAGCGCCCCGATGTAAGGCCCCAGCGGGGTGATATTCAGACGTTCGTTCATTGCTGTACTCCATGCCACGGGGTCAATCGGCGCTGCAGGGCACGCAGCCCCAGCTCCAGCCCAAATGCAATCACCGCAATCACGCCGATGCCGGCCAACACCACGTCGGTCGCCAGAAACTCACCGGCGGATTGCACCATAAATCCCAGGCCGCGCGTGGCGGCGATCAGTTCGGCGGCCACCAGCGTCGACCAGCCGACGCCCAGCCCGATGCGAATGCCGGTCAGGATCTCCGGCAGCGCGCTCGGCAGCACCACGAAACGCAGCACCTGCCAACGCGTGGCGCCCAACGCGCGGGCGGCACGCACCCTCACCTGCGCCACGCTGCGCACGCCGGCCACGGCAGAGAGCGTCACCGGCGCGAAGATAGCCAGATAAATCAGTAAGATCTTTGAGGTTTCGCCGATGCCGAACCAAATCACCATCAGCGGCAGATAGGCCAGCGGCGGCACCGGGCGATAGATTTCAATCAGCGGATCGAGGATGCCGCGTACCGTGTCGTTCAGCCCCATGGCGATGCCCACCGGAATGCCGACGATCACCGCCGCCAACAGCGCTACCAGAATGCGCCCCAGGCTGGCCGCCAGATGTTGCCACAGCGTGGCGTCCATAAAGCCTTGCGGGCTGGCGATGGTGATCAACTGGTGCAGCACCTGCTGCGGCGCCGGCAAAAACAGCGGGCTGATCAGCTGCAGCGCCGTCACGCCCCACCAGACGATCAACACCGTCAACAGCGTGGCGCCGCTCAGCCAAACGTTGCGCGGCACGCTGAAACGGCGTGCCGCTTTGCCCTGCGGCTGCGCCGCGGCCTTCAGAGTGGAATGCAGGCTCATAGCAAGGCCTCGCGCTGTTGGAAAACTTTGCCCAGCACGTATTCGCGCTGCGCAATAAATTCAGGATCTGACTTGATGGCGCGGCAGGCTTCGCCGTCGGCATAGCGTTGGCCGAAGTTCAGCGACAGCCGCTCCACCACCTGCCCAGGCCCCGGCGACAGCAGCAGCAGTTCGCTGGCGAGGAACACCGCCTCTTCGATATCGTGGGTGATCAGCAGCACCTGCTTGCCGGTATCACGCCAAATGGTCAGCAACAGCTCCTGCATCTGCTCGCGGGTGAACGCGTCCAGGGCGCCGAACGGCTCGTCCAGCAACAGCAGACGCGGATCGGCGGCCAGGGCGCGGGCGATGCCGACGCGTTGGCGCATGCCGCCGGAAAGCTGCCAGATGAAGTGCCGCTCATAGCCCGCCAGCCCCACGCGCTGCAGCATCTGCTCCGCCACCTGGCGGCGCTGCGCCTTGCCGACGCCGGCCAGCTGCAGGCCGAACTCGACGTTGTCCACCACGTTGCGCCACGGCAGTAAGCCCTCATGCTGGAACACCACGCCCCGTTCGGCGCCCGGGCCGTGAACGGGCGTTCCATCCAGCGTGATGCTGCCAGATGAAGGCTCGATAAACCCGGCGATCAAATTCAGCAGCGTGGTCTTGCCGCAGCCCGACGGGCCGAGCACCACCACCAGTTGCCCGGTGGCGATCTGGAACGACACGTCACGCAGCGCGGGCCGCCCCTGATACTCTGCTGAAAGATGATTGACGTTTAGCATCCTGCTTCCTTACGACTGCGGCGCAGCCTGCACCTGTTTCACAAAGCGGTCGGTCACGTAAGCGCTGTAGTCGCTGTCGACCTGCGGGATCTTGCCCTGCTGCTTGAGGAATTCGGCGGTATCGCGGATCGCCTTGTCCACCGGCTGGCCGAGCTGGGCAACCTGATCCGCCACCGGCAGATAACGGTTTCCCTTCACCAGCTCCGGCACCTGCGCTTCCGGCACGCCGCTCAGGCGCGCCAGCGTGCTGAGGTGGTTCGGATCTTTCAGCCACTGTTCCGGCGCCGCCAGGTAGGCTTTTTGCGCCTGCAGGGCGCTGGCGGCAAAGGCGGTCACCACGTCGGGATGTTTCTCGGCAAAGTCTTTGCGCACCACCCACACGTCCAGCGTCGGCGAGCCCCATTCGCCCACCTGCGCGGAGTCGGTCAACACCTTGCCCTGTTTGGCCAGTTCGTTGACCACCGGCGCCCAGACGTAGGCGCCGTCGATGTCGCCGCGCTGCCAGGCGGCGGCGATGGCCGGCGGCTGCAGATTGAGGATCTTCACCTGCTCAGGCTTGATGCCCCAATGCTTGAGCGAGGCCAGCAGGCTGTAATGGGTGGTGGAGATAAACGGCACCGCAATGCGCTTGCCGATCAGATCCTGCGGGCTTTTGATGTCATTTTTCACCACCAGCGCTTCGGAACTGCCGAGCTGCGAGGCGATGAGGAACACTTCGATGGGGAGTTTCTGGCTGGCGGCCACCGCCAGCGGGCTGGAGCCGATATTGCCGATCTGCACGTCGCCGGAGGCCAGCGCACGCAGCACGCTGGAGCCGCTGTCGAACTTACGCCAGTCGACCGTCGCGCCGGACCGTTTGGCGAAGCTGTTTTCCGCCTGCGCCACCTTGGCCGGTTCTGCCGACGTCTGGTACGCCACGGTCACATCCACCGCGTAGGCGCTGGTTGCGCTGAGCGACAGCGCCAACAGCGCCGCGTTGCGTAAGGAAAAGAGTTTGCCCGCCATGTTCCGCTCCGTTGATAAAAATCTGTTCAGTTGCTGACAGTTTTATCTGAGCGATGACGGGCTATAAAAGAATAAAAAAGTCTTCTTTATTACCGTGAGTAATATAAACGCGGGTTACAGCGCGATACTTCCGCGCAGGAACACATGAGCATAGCCGCCGAGCAGCGTGCGATCCCCGTGCAGTTCGCAGAACAGTTCGCCGCCGCGTGCCGAGATCTGCTGCGCATGCAGCCGATGGCGGCCGAGACGCGCCGTCCAGTAAGGCATCAGCGTGCAGTGCGCGGAGCCGGTAACCGGATCTTCACCGCCGTCGAGCGTGAAATAACGCGACACGAAGTCCACGGTGTCACCCGGCGCGGTAACGATTACCGCACGCCCGGCCAGCGCGATCAGCGCCGGGATGTCCGGCCGCAGCGCGCGTACCTGCGCCTCGTTTTCCAGCACCACCATCAGCGCTTTCGCCTGCCACACCTCCTGCGGCTGCACGCCCAGCAGCGCCGCGAGGCCCGCCGGTTCAGCCACCTTCTGCGGCGGCCGCGCAGGGAAATCGAGCACCAGCCGTTCCCCGTCCTGCGCATCGCGCTTGACGAACAGCTCGCCGCCGGCCGAACGGAAGCGGATATCCTGCAGCGCCGGATTGATCGCGCTGAACATCACATGCGCCGCTGCCAGGGTGCCGTGGCCGCAAAGATCGACCTCGCGTTCCGGGGTAAACCAGCGGATAGCAGTCATGTCGCCGTCATCCCAGACAAAGCTGGTTTCCGGCAGGCCGATCTCGTTGGCGAGCGCCTGCAGCCGCTCAGCCGGCAGCGGCTGCGTCAGCAGGCAAACCCCGGCCGGGTTGCCGCGCAGCCCTTTGCCGGTAAAGGCAACCACGTGATAATAATTTTCCGCCATCGTTCGCTCCTTAATGCCAGATCAGTAACACACAGGCTGCGGTCAACAACCCCATGGAACCGTTGAAGATAACCCAGGCCTTTTTGCTGCGCAGCAGGCGGCCGATCACGGTGCCGAACGCCAGCCAGATAATGCCGGCGACAATGTTGACCACCAAAATGCCCAGCGCGATCGCCGCAATGGATCCGTTGTACTTATCGCCCGCCAGGCTGAAGCTGGCCACCGCCCCCAGCGCCATCAGCCAGGCTTTCGGGTTGAGGAACTGCAGCAGCCAGCCCTGATACAGCCGCACCGGCTGCGGCGGCGCCACGTCGGTTTCCAGTTTTTCATAGGCGGCGGTGGCGACTTTCCACGCCAGCCACAGCAGGTACAGACTGCCGAGGATTTTCAGGATCAGGTGCAGCGACGGGTAGACCAGGATCAGGCTGCCGACACCGAAGGCCACCAGCAGCAAAATGCTTTGCATGCCGAGCATGATACCGACCATCAGCCACAGCGATCGCATAAAGCCGAAGTTAGCGCCAGAGGTGGTCAACAGCAGGTTATTGGGGCCAGGCGTGATGGCGGCGACCCACAGGAAGCCCAGCATCGAAAGGAATAAACTCGGTTCCATGGCACGGGTGCTCCTCACCCAAGGCGCTTTTTTGCAGTATCATTGTTAGTTCTTGGTATTGAAGCTAACAGTGCGCTAGGGATCTCACAATAGCCGCCCACAACATTTTTACTCAGCCTATGCCTAACACTTTTCGCCCTCTGACCGGGGCCAGTAACCCGCACCTGCAAACGCTGTTGCCGCGGTTGGTGCGCCGCCGCGTGTTATTGAAACCGCATTGGCAACGGCTGGAATTGCCCGACGGCGATTTCGTCGATCTCGCCTGGAGCGAAGATCCGGCGCAGGCGCGCGACAAACCGCGCGCGGTGCTGTTCCACGGCCTGGAAGGCAGCTTCTACAGCCCCTACGCACATGGCCTGCTCAACGCCTGGCGTGAGCGTGGCTGGCTCGGCGTGGTGATGCACTTTCGCGGCTGCAGCGGCGTGCCCAACCGCAAGCAGCGCATCTACCACTCCGGTGAAACCGAAGATGCACGCTTCTTCCTGCGCTGGCTGCGCGACCGCTACGGCGAGGTGCCAACCGCGGCGGTAGGCGTTTCGCTCGGCGGCAACATGCTGGCCTGCTATCTGGCGCAGCAAGGCGCCGACAGCCTGCTGCAGGCGGCGGTGGTGGTCTCGGCGCCGCTGATGCTGGAGCCCTGTGCCTACCGCATGGAGCAAGGCTTCTCCCGCGTTTATCAGCGCTACCTGCTGGGGCAGCTGAAACAAAACGCCACCCGCAAGCTGTTGCACTACCCGGACACTCTGCCGCTCAAGCTGTCACAGCTGAACGGGTTGCGACGCATTCGCGAATTCGACGACGCCATTACCTCGCGCATTCACGGCTTTAGCGACGCTATCGACTACTATCGCCGCTGCAGCGCCCTGCCACTGTTGCCAGCTATTCAGACGCCGCTGCTGATCATCCATGCGAAGGACGATCCCTTCATGACCCATGAGGTGATCCCCGACGTCGCCGGCCTGCCGCGCAATATCGAATATCAACTGACCGAGTACGGCGGCCACGTCGGCTTCGTCGGCGGCACGCTGAAAAAACCGCACATGTGGCTGGAACATCGCATTCCGGCCTGGCTTTCCCCTTATCTGGACATCCCGACGTGATCATTCCCTGGCAAGAACTGGCAACCGACACCCTGAACAGCCTGATCGAATCCTTTGTACTGCGCGAAGGCACCGATTACGGCGAACACGAACGCTCGCTGGAACAGAAGGTGGAGGACGTGCGCCGCCAGCTGAAAAACGGCGAAGTGGTGCTGGTGTGGTCGGAACTGCACGAGAGCGTCAACATCATGCCGCGCGGCCAGTTCCGCGCCGGGCAGGAAGAAATTTAGTGGCGCTCGGTTCTATGACTGACGGAAAAAATCAGGTAACAATGGGGCATTGCAAACCAGCGCGCGCCATTTTTTCCTGAGATAGAGAGCGTCAACAAGAGCCACAATAATCCCCTGACGCCGGCGCATTCAACACGGAGTGACAACCATCATGTCTGCCAAACATCCCGTTATCGCGGTGACCGGTTCCAGCGGCGCCGGCACCACCACCACCAGCGTGGCGTTCCGTAAGATCTTCCAACAGCTCAACATCCGCGCCGCCGAGCTGGAGGGCGACAGCTTCCATCGCTACACCCGGCCGGAAATGGACGCGGCGATCCGCAAGGCGCGCGATCTGGGCAGACACATCAGCTATTTCGGCCCCGAGGCCAACGACTTCGGCCTGCTGCAGCAGAGCTTTATCGACTACGGCAAGAACGGCACCGGGCGCTCGCGCAAGTATCTGCACACCTACGACGAAGCGGTGCCCTACAATCAGGTGCCGGGTACCTTCACCCCGTGGGAACCGCTGCCGGCGCCGACTGACGTGCTGTTCTACGAGGGGCTGCACGGCGGCGTGGTCACCGAGCACCATGACGTGGCCAACCACGTCGATCTGCTGGTCGGCGTGGTGCCGATCGTCAACCTGGAGTGGATTCAGAAACTGATCCGCGATACCGGCGAGCGCGGCCACTCTCGCGAAGCGGTGATGGATTCGGTGGTGCGTTCGATGGAAGATTACATCAACTACATCACGCCGCAGTTCTCGCGCACCCACATCAACTTCCAGCGTGTGCCGACGGTGGACACCTCCAACCCGTTCGCCGCCAAGGCGATTCCCTCACTGGACGAAAGCTTCGTGGTGATCCACTTCCGCGGGCTGGATCAGATAGATTTCCCCTATTTGCTGGCGATGCTGCAGGGCTCTTTTATCTCACACATCAATACGTTAGTGGTTCCGGGCGGCAAGATGGGGCTGGCGATGGAGCTGATCATGGCGCCGCTGGTGCAGCGGTTGCTGGAAGGCAAGAAGATCGAATAAATGCGTTGAGCGCGGCGCCGGGCCGCGCTCCGTTTCGATTACGCCGGTTGGCGGATCTCGAAGCTGTGGGTCACCGTGGCAGCCTTGTTGAGCATCAGCGCCACCGAGCAGTACTTCTCCGCCGACAGGTTCACCGCACGCTCGACGATCTTGTTGGTCAGGTCCTGGCCGGTAACGATGAAGTGCAGGTTGATATGGGTGAACAACCGCGGGGCTTCTTCGCGGCGCTCGGAGGTCAGCTTCACCTCGCAGTCGCGCACGTCGTTGCGCCCTTTTTGCAGGATGGACACCACGTCGATCGCGCTGCAGCCGCCCACCGACATCAGCACCATCTCCATCGGGCTGGGCGCTTTATCACCGGCGTTGCCGTCCATCAGCACCTGGTGGCCGGAGGCCGATTCCCCCAAAAACGTTAACCCTTCCACCCATTTAACTCTTGCCTGCATTCTGGTCACTCCGGTTGATTTCTTAAAATCAGAGTACGCTTTCGCATAGAAACAGGCAACGTAACCTGATGCTAATCATGCTGAAGCGAGACAACACGAGACACCCGCCTTACTCTGTGCTACAAACAGAGCCGCAATAAATCTTTCCGGGACACTGAATTTCAGGGAAACGCCCAGAGAAAGGCTCCTTTACCGGTATGTTAACAGAATGTAGCTTGCAGCGCTTACGGCAAGTTAATATGCTAGAGCGACAGCGTATTTTTATGACACGCCTCAAAACTTGCCGGTAGCCCTCGCTCATGACTGCGGCTACAGGCGGGTTTTACAGGGAACTCTGACCCCTGTGACACAAGGCAGCGATAACAACAGAGGATAACAGCGAATGGTTCTCGGCAAACCGCAAACAGACCCTACTCTCGAATGGTTCCTGTCTCATTGCCATATCCACAAATATCCATCGAAGAGTACGCTGATTCACCAAGGTGAAAAGGCCGAAACGCTTTACTACATCGTGAAAGGCTCCGTCGCGGTGCTGATCAAGGATGAAGAAGGTAAAGAGATGATCCTGTCCTACCTCAACCAGGGGGATTTCATCGGCGAGCTCGGATTGTTCGAAGAAGGCCAGGAGCGCAGCGCCTGGGTTCGCGCGAAAACCGCCTGTGAAGTGGCCGAAATTTCCTACAAGAAATTCCGCCAGCTGATCCAGGTGAACCCGGACATCCTGATGCGTCTGTCCGCCCAAATGGCGAGCCGCCTGCAGGTCACCTCCGAAAAAGTGGGCAACCTCGCCTTCCTGGACGTTACCGGCCGCATCGCGCAAACCCTGCTGAATCTGGCGAAGCAACCCGACGCCATGACTCACCCGGACGGCATGCAGATCAAGATCACCCGTCAGGAGATCGGCCAGATCGTCGGCTGCTCCCGTGAAACCGTTGGCCGTATTCTGAAAATGCTGGAAGATCAAAACCTGATTTCCGCCCACGGCAAAACCATTGTCGTCTACGGCACCCGTTAATCCCTGAAAAAACGGCGCAGTCTGCGCCGTTTTTTTGTCTGCTCTCTGCCATGTGGCGCCGCCTGATCTACCACCCGGAAATCAACTACGCACTGCGACAAACGCTGGTGTTGTGCCTGCCGGTACTGTTCGGCCTGCTGATAGGCCAGCTGCAGCTCGGCCTGATGTTCTCCCTCGTGCCCGCCTGCTGCAATATCGCCGGGCTGGATACGCCGCATAAGCGCTTCTTTAAACGGCTGATCGTCGGCGGTTCGCTGTTCGCCTTCAGCAGCGTGCTGCTGCAACAGGCCCTGCTGTGGCACGTGCCGCTGCCGGCGCTGATGCTGGGCCTGGCGCTGCTGCTCGGCGTCACCGGGGAAATCAGCCCGCTGCACGCCCGGCTGTTGCCGGCGGCGCTGGTGGCCGCCATCTTCGCCCTCAGCACGGCCGGCACGGTACCCATCTGGCAGGCGCCGCTGCTGTACGCGATCGGCACCGCCTGGTACGGCTTATTCACCTGGTTCTGGTTCAAGCTGTGGAAAGAGCAGCCGATGCGCGAGACGCTGAGCCAGCTCTACCTGGAACTGGCGGACTATTTCGAAGCCAAATACTCACTGCTGACCCAGCACACCGATCCGCAGACCGCGCTGCCGCCGCTGCTGGTGCGCCAGCAAAAGGTGATGGATCTGATCAGCCTGTTGTACCAACAGCTTAATTTCCTGCCGCACGCCAACAACCTCGAGCAAAAGCGCCTGCAGCGCGCCTTTCAGGTGGCGATGGACCTGCAGGAGCACATCACCGTCAGCCTGCATCTGCCGGAAGAGGTGCAAAAACTGGTGGAGCAGAGCCAGGCCGAAGCGATCATTCGCCGCAATGCTCAGGTGATCGCCGGCCGACTGCGCGTGGTGGCGCACGATATTCTCTATCATCAACATTCGAAGCGCTTCTCCATGACCCACGAGCTGGCGGCGCTGGAAAAAATGGCGGCGCAGCATCCCGATAATCCGGTCGGCCAGTTTTGTTATTACCACTTCAGCCGCATCGCCCGCCTGCTGCGCACCCAGCATCCACTGTACCGCCGCGACCTGATGCCCGGCCAGCACCGCCTGCCGTTTTGGCCGGCGCTGGTCAGCTATCTGTCGTTCAAATCCACCGCCCTGCGCAACGCCGCGCGGCTGGGCGTAGCGCTGGCGGTCGGCAGCAGCCTGGGTGCGGTATTCAACCTGCCGAAGCCTTACTGGATCCTGCTCACCATCATGCTGGTGAGCCAAAACGGGTATAACGCCACCCGGGTGCGTATTCAGCACCGTGCGCTGGGCACGATTGCCGGGCTATTGCTGGCGGCCGGGCTGCTGCAGCTGCAGTTGCCGGAGGGAGAAACGCTGAGCATCATGCTGGTGATCACCCTACTGGCCTACCTGGTTTCGCGCAAGAACTACGGGCTGTCGGTGATTGGCTTTACGGTCACGGCGGTTTACACCCTGCAGCTGCTGGCGCTGAACGGCTCGCATTTTCTGGTACCGCGCCTGATCGATACGCTGATCGGCTGCGTGCTGGCGTTCGGCGGCACCATTTGGCTGTGGCCGCAGTGGCAAAGCGGGCTGCTGCGCAAGAATGCCCATCAGGCGCTGGAGAACGATCAAGCCGCGCTGCGGCTGATGCTGAAGCAACCGGAACCGGACGCCACCGCGTTGGCCTATACCCGCATGCAGGTCAACCAGGCACACAACGCGCTGTTCACCTCGCTCAATCAGGCGATGCAAGAGCCGGGGTTCGCGTCAAACTATCTGGCGGACATGCGGCTGTGGGTCACTCACAGCCAGTTCATCGTCGAACACCTGAACGCCATGACCATTCTGGCACGCGAGCACTACATGCTGACGCCGAAACTGGCGGAAGAGTATCTGCAGACCTGTGAAATCGCGCTGCAAAGCTGCCAGCAGCGGTTGGAATACGACGGCCCGAGCAGCGGCAACAGCGGCATCATGCAGCCGCCGGATCTGCATCCGGACATGCCCGTTACCGAGATGGAGCGCCATCTGCGGCGCATTTTGTCGCACCTGAGCGTGATGCACACCATTTCGTCGCTGGCCTGGCGCCAGCGCCCGCACCACGGCATCTGGCTCAAGCGCAAACTGCGCGATCAATAAGGGCGCGGCATGCCGCGCCCCGTTATATGCCGCGCGGGCTTCAGGCGTTGATCACATCCTGCACCGCCAGCTCGAACAGCGCCATGCCGGCCTCGATATCCTGCAGCTCCACCACCAGCGACGGCGCGAAGCGGATCACGTTCGGCCCGGCATTGAGGATCATCAACCCACGCGCGGCGGCGACGGTGAGGAAGTCGCGCGCCCTGCCGTGATAATGCGGCGTCAGCTCGGCGCCAATCAGCAGCCCCATGCCGCGAATCGCGGTGAAAATACCGTATTTATCGCCGATATGCTGCAAAGCCTGCACATACAGCGCATGACGCTGCTCAATGCCGCTCAGCACCTCCGGCGTATTGATCACGTCCAGCGCCGCCTCCGCCACCGCGCAGGCCAGCGGGTTGCCGCCGTAGGTGGTGCCGTGGGTGCCCACCTGCATCACCGACGCAATGTCTTCGGTGGTCAGCATGGCGCTGACCGGGAAACCGCCGCCCAGCGCCTTGGCGGTGGTGAGAATGTCCGGCGTCACGCCATAATGCATATAGGCGAACAGTTTGCCGCTGCGCCCCATGCCGCTTTGCACTTCGTCGAACACCAGCAGCGCCTGATGTTGGTCGCACAGCTCGCGCACGCCTTTGAGGAAGCCGGCGTCGACCGGCGTAATACCGCCCTCGCCCTGAATCGGCTCCATCACCACCGCGCAGGTGTGGTCGTCCATCACCGCCTTCACCGCCGCCAAATCGTTGAACGGCACGTGCACGATGTCGGCCGGCTTCGGCCCGAACCCGTCGGAGTATTTAGCCTGCCCGCCCACCGACACGGTGAATAGCGTGCGGCCGTGAAACGCGTTATAGAAAGCGATGATTTTAGTTTTGTACGGGCTGTGGCGGGTGATGGCGTAATGGCGCGCCAGTTTGAACGCCGCCTCGTTGGCCTCAGCGCCGGAGTTGGCGAAGAACACCCGATCGGCGAAGGTAGCGTCGATCAGTTTGCTTGCCAGGCGCAGCGCAGGCTCATTGGTGAAGACGTTGCTGGTATGCCACAGGGTTTCGCCCTGGCGTTTGAGCGCCTCGACCAGCGCCGGATGGCAGTGCCCCAGCGCCGTCACCGCGATGCCGCCGGAAAAATCGATGTACTCTTTTCCCTGCTGATCCCAGACCCGGCTGCCTTGGCCGCGCACCGGCACAAACTGGGCAGGCGCATAAACAGGCAGGATCACCTGGTCAAAGGTACTGCGGCTCACTGCGGATTTTTCAGTCATTTTCGGCTCCACCCTGAAAGTTTTTCAGCGCTATCGTAATGTCATATTGAAAACATAATCACGAAATATGCATAAAAAACCAATCAAGCGCAAACGCAAAACGCCTGGCGGGCGAAAAAAGCGCACCGGAATTAACGCTTGAGGAAATTATCCAACAGCTGGTGGCCCTGCTCGCTGAGCACGCTTTCCGGATGGAACTGCACGCCTTCCAACGCCAAAGTGCGGTGGCGGATGCCCATGATCTCGTCGCGCACGCCGTCGCGCTCGCTCCAGGCGGTCACTTCAAAACAGTCCGGCAGCGTATCGGCTTTCAGCACCAGCGAGTGATAGCGGGTCACGGTCAGCGGATCGCTCAGGCCACGAAACACGCCGACGCCCAGGTGACGAATCGCCGAGGTTTTGCCGTGCATCACCGCGCGGGCGCGCACCACCTCGGCGCCGAACGCCTGCCCCAGCGCCTGGTGCCCCAGGCACACGCCGAGGATCGGCAGCTTGCCGGCGAAATGACGAATGGCGGCCAGCGAGATACCCGCTTCGTTCGGGGTACAGGGGCCAGGGGAAATCACCAGATGCTGCGGCGCCAGCCGCTCGATATCGGCCAGCTGCAGCTCATCGTTGCGCTTCACCAGCACCTCGGCGCCCAATTCGCAGAAGTACTGGTAAAGGTTATAGGTAAAGGAGTCGTAGTTATCGATCAGCAGCAGCATGTTAGGTCCGGCAGAGAAAAATGCCGCCACAGTGTACTGATTTAACCCGCCGCTGCCGACGATAATTTCCGCTTACTTTTTACGGCCGCCGGTGATCGACCCCAGCACGCCGCGCAGGATCTGGCGGCCGAGATCGCGCGCCATGCTCTTGGCGGCGGTCTGGACGATGCCGTCGCGCTTGCCGCCGCGCGGGCCGGTGGAACCGAACAGCAGCTCGTTCAGGCCGTCCATCAGGCCGCCGCCCGCCTGCTGTTGTTGCTGTTGCGCCTGCGGTTGCTGCCCCTGCTGCGGGGTGCCGACGGTGGCGAAGCCGCCCGACGACAGCTTCTCGTAGGCGGATTCGCGGTCGATCATATCCTCATAGCGGCCATACAGCGGCGACTTGTTGATCGCGCTGTTCAGCCCTTCCGCACCGAGCATGCCCATTTTGGATTCCGGCGCGATCACCATCGCCCGCTCCACCACGTTAGGCCGGCCCTTCTCGTCGAGGAATGACACCAGCGCTTCGCCCACGCCCAGCTCGGTGATCGCCGTTTCGGCATCGAAGGCCGGATTGGCGCGCAGGGTTTGCGCCGCCGTCTTCACCGCCTTCTGATCGCGCGGAGTAAAGGCGCGCAGCGCATGCTGTACGCGGTTGCCCAGCTGGCCCAGCACGCTGTCCGGAATGTCCAGCGGGTTCTGGGTGACGAAGTAAATGCCGACGCCTTTGGAGCGGATCAAACGCACCACCTGTTCGATCTTGGTCAACAGCGCCGCCGGCGCATCGTTGAACAGCAGGTGCGCCTCATCGAAGAAGAACACCAGCTTCGGCTGTTCAGGGTCGCCCACTTCCGGCAGGTGCTCAAACAGCTCGGCCAGCAGCCACAGCAGGAATACCGAATACAGCTTCGGCTGATTGATCAGCTTGTCCGCCGCCAGCAGGTTGATCACGCCGTGACCGTTGGCGTCGGTTTTCATCAGATCGTTGATGTCCAGCATCGGCTCGCCGAAGAACTGGTTGGCGCCCTGCTCTTCCAGCGTCAGCAACCCACGCTGGATGGCGCCGATCGACGCGGCAGAGATATTGCCGTACTGGGTCTGGAATTGTTTGGCGTTGTCGCCGACGAACTGCACCATGGCGCGCAGGTCCTTCATGTCCAGCAACAGCAGCGCATTGTCATCGGCGATCTTGAACACCAACTGCAGCACGCCGCTTTGCACCTCGTTCAGATCCAACAGGCGCCCCAGCAACAGCGGCCCGAGATCGGAAATCGTGGCGCGGATCGGATGGCCCTTTTCGCCGTAAATATCCCACGGGATAATGGTGCAGGCCTGCGGCTGCCAGTCGGTGACGCCGATCGCCGCCAGGCGCGCCTGCAGTTTCTCGGAAGGCACGCCCTCGGCGCCGATGCCGGACAGATCGCCCTTCACGTCGGACAGGAACACCGGCACGCCGATGCGCGAGAACTGTTCGGCCATTTTCTGCAGCGTCACCGTCTTGCCGGTGCCGGTTGCCCCGGTGATCAGCCCGTGGCGGTTGGCCAACGCCGGCAAAATCACCAGATCCTGCTCCGGTTTTCCGTCTTTCATCGCTTTGGCGATAATCCGTGGTTCACTCATTTTCTGTTCCTTTGACGCTGACGCAGCGCGAAACGCGCCTGTTGATGCAATAAAGCTATAAGCGCCGCGTAACCCCGTCAAGGACAAACAAAAAGGGCGCCGTCGGGATGCCCATGATGCCTGTCTTTTCAGAATCCCCCTAAGACCTGCGTCACCCCCGCAGCCCCAGTTGCTCTTTCAGCGCCTTCAAATAGCGTCGGCTGACTGGCACCGGATCCCCGGCCGACATGATCATCTCCGCCGCACCGCCCTCTTCAAAGCGGATCTCGCGCACCTGCTCCAGGTTGACCAGATACTGCCGATGGCAGCGCACCAGCGGCGTACGGCTTTCCAGCGTGCGCAGCGTCAGCTCGGTGAAACACTCCATGCCGTCGCTGCGCACCACGAAGACCCCGCTCAGTTTGGAACGGATCGCCAGCACTTCGTCGAACCGCAGCAGATAGATGCGGCTGTGGCCGGTGCAGGGAATGTATTTCAGGTAACCGGCGCTCTCTTCCAGCGCCGCCACGTCCTGCGGTGCACTGCGCTGCCGCAGGCGTTGCAGCGTCTTGCTCAGCCGCTTCGGCTCCGCCGGCTTCAGCAGATAGTCGAAGGCATGCTCCTCGAACGCCTGCACCGCGTATTCGTCGTAGGCGGTCAGAAACACGATGTGCGGCATGCGGTTGGGATCCAGCATGCCGACCATTTCCAGCCCGCTGATGCGCGGCATCTGGATATCGAGAAACACCACGTCCGGCTGCAGCCGGTGGATCTGGCTGATGGCTTCGATGGCGTTGGCGCATTCGCCGATAATCGCGATCTCCGCCTCGGCCTCCAGCAGATGGCGCAGGTTATCGCGGGCGGAAGGTTCATCGTCAACAATCAGTGCGTTTAACATCAGGCGGCCCTCTCCATGGGGACATTGAGCGTAATGCGGGTGTAGGCGTCCGGCCGGCAATCCACCTGCACGCCATAGCCTTCGCCGTAGCGCACGCGAATGCGTTTATCCACCAGATTCATCCCCAGCCCGCTGCAGTTCGGTTTCGGCTGGAACAGCCCGGCGTTGTCCGTCACCTGCAGCAGCAGATGCTCGCCTTCGCAGCAGGCGCCGATTTCGATGCGACCCACGCCCAACAGATGCGAGGTGCCATGCTTGATGGCGTTTTCGACGATTGGCTGCAGCGAGAACGCCGGCAGCCGCACCGCCAACAGCGCCTCCGGCAGCGATACCGCGATCTCCAGCCGATCGGCGAAGCGCGCTTTCTCGATCTGCAGGTAGGCGTTCACGTGTTCAATCTCGTCCGCCAGGCTGACTTCGTCATCCGAGCGTTTGAGGTTTTTACGAAAGAAGGTCGAGAGGGACTGCACCAGATCGCAGGCGCGCTCGCCATCGCGGCGGATCACCGCCACCAGGGTATTCAAGGCATTGAACAGGAAATGCGGATTGACCTGCGCATGCAGCAGCTTGATCTCCGACTGCGCCAGCAGCTGCTTGTGGCGCTCGTACTGTCCGGCCATGATCTGCGCCGACAGCAGGCTGGCGATGCCTTCGCCCAGCGTACGGTTGATGGTGCTGAACAGCTGGCTTTTCGGTTCGTACAGTTTGATGGTGCCGATCACCCGCTGGTTTTCGCCGCGCAGCGGGATCACCAGCGTCGAACCCAGCTTGCAGGCCGGGTTGATCGAGCAGCAATAAGAGAGCTGATTACCGTCGGCGTACACCACCTCGTTGTTGTCGATGGCGCGATGCGAATGCACCGAGGCGATCGGCGTGCCCGGCAGGTGATGATCGTCGCCGATGCCGATAAACGCCAGCAGCTTGTCGCGATCGGTGATCGCCACCGCGCCGATGCCCAGCTCCTGATAGATCACCCGGGCGACCTTCATGCTGTTCTCCTGATCGAACCCCTGCCGCAGGATGCCCTCGGTGCGCTCGGCTATCTTCAGCGCCTTGGAAGAGAAGGCGCTGGTGTATTTTTCGAACATCGCGCGCCTATCCAGCAGGATTTGCATGAACATCGCCGCGCCGACGGTATTGGCGATCATCATCGGCAGCGCGATGTGCTCCACCAGCTGCAACGCTTCGTCGTAAGGGCGCGCCACCGCCAGGATGATCGCCATCTGCAGCACTTCCGCCACCAGCGCCACGCCGCCGACGAACAGCGGATTGAACAGCAGCTCGATGCGCCCCCGGCGCATGGCGATGCTGTGCACAATGCCGCCGACCAGGCCTTCCGACACCGTGGAAATCGCGCAGGCCACATCGGTCATGCCGCCGAGCGTATACCGGTGCAGGCCACCGGTCAGCCCGACCAGAAAGCCCACCGACGGCCCGCCCAGCAGCCCGCCCAGGACCGCGCCTATCGCGCGGGTGTTGGCGATCGAATCCTGAATGTGCAGCCCGAAATAGGTGCCCATGATGCAGAACACCGAGAAGATCACGTAGCACAGCAGCTTGTGCGGCAGGCGAATGGTCACCTGCATCAGCGGGATGAACAGCGGGGTTTTGCTCAGCAGATAGGCGATAACGAGATAGACGCACATCTGCTGCAGCAGCAACAGCACCTGGTTAAATTCATACATGGCAGCAACTCATCCAGAGACAACAAAGGGCGAACGCCGGATTTCCGGTCTGATTATTGTCTGCCGATTAGAGCATGGGGCGCAGGAGAAAACAGTGATGAAGGCAAGGCTTCGGGAGGAAGGAGCGGCCGACCCCGGCGGGATCGGCCAAAAAACTTACGGCAGTACCTTGGCCGACAGAATCACCACCGGTTTGGTCGGCACATTCTGGTAAGGACCGACGTTGCCGGTCGGCACCTGGGCAATTTTGTCCACCACGTCCATGCCTTTCACCACTTTGCCGAACACCGCGTAGCCGAAGTCACGCTGGCCGTGATCCAGGAAGGCGTTATCCGCCACGTTCAGGAAGAACTGGCTGGTGGCGCTGTCCTTGTCGGCGGTGCGCGCCATCGAGATGGTGCCGCGCAGGTTGCGCAAGCCGTTGTCGGCTTCGTTCTTGATCGGCGCCTTGGTGGATTTTTGCTGCATGTCAGCGGTGAAACCGCCGCCCTGGATCATAAAGCCCGGGATCACGCGGTGGAAGATGGTGTTGTTGTAGTACCCGCTGTTCACGTAGTCGACGAAGTTCTGGCTGGAAACCGGTGCCTTCTGGCTGTCGAGCGCCAACTCGATATTCCCCGCCGAGGTCGTCAGCATGACGTGGGTCTCACCGGCGGCGAGTGCGGCTGGCGCCACTGCGGTCAGGGAACACAGCGCGACGAAGGTCACTAAAGTACGTTTGAACATTAACGGGTCCTTTCTCTGAGAGACAAACAACGGAAAAGCGCTTTGATTCTAAAGAGCTGTATCGGCAAGTGCCAGCCATTTACCTATATTTACCCAATTACGGGACATATCCTAGGCGGCCCTGAATTTTGCTGCGGAAAGTATGGGCGCAGAAGACTTTTTTGCCAACCGCATCACGCATTTTTTGCCCCGCGCCACCCTGGGTCGGTTTTTGCGATCTGCCTCCCAGTTTGCACACGCATTGTCGTTACTCTATTTAAATGAGAGCGCTCTCATTATAAAAAGAACGGATACTGAAGCATCCCACGGCGGCGTCGCCGCGCAACCCCTGGAGAAATGACGTGAGTGAATTGATGACTGAAGTCAGCCCCGAGTTTGAAAGCACCATCATGGAACTGCTGGTGTTCTCCGGCAGCGCGCGCAGCAATGCGTTGATGGCGCTGCGGCAAGCGCGCGCCGGCGACTTCGCCGCCGCGGCCAAGCACATGGCCGAATCCAAAGAATGGGTGAAGAAGGCGCACCTGATCCAGACCGAGCTGATCGGCCTGGACGAAGGCTGCGGCAAGCTGGCGATCAACCTGATCACCGTGCATGCGCAGGACCATCTGATGAACGCCATGGTGATCCAGGATCTGGCCGACGACATGATCGAGCTCTATCGCCGTCAGTCGCAGACGGAGGGCCGCCCATGAGCACGCTCAAAATCGCCGTGATCGGCGGCGGCAGCAGCTACACCCCCGAACTGGTGGACGGGCTGATCCAGCGCATCGAGGAGCTGCCGGTCACCGAACTGGCACTGGTGGACGTCGAACCGGGCCGGCAAAAAGTGGAAACCATCGCCGCCCTGACCCGCCGCATGCTGGCGCGCCACGGGCTGGAGCAGGTGAAGGTCAGCGTGCACTTCGCGCTGGACGACGCCATTCGCGACGCTGCTTTCGTGCTGACCCAGTTCCGCGTCGGGCAACTGCCGGCACGCGCCGCCGATGAACGGCTGGGCCTGAAATATCAGCTGCTCGGCCAGGAGACCACCGGCGTCGGCGGCTTCGCCAAAGCGCTGCGCACCATCCCGGTGATGCTGGATATCGCTCGCCGGGTGGAAAAGCTGGCGCCCGACGCCTGGATCATCAACTTCACCAACCCGGCCGGCATCGTCACCGAGGCGGTGTCTCGCTTTACCAAAGCGAAGATCATCGGCCTGTGCAACGTGCCGATCAGCATGCATCACATGATCGCCAACATGCTGCAGGCGCCTTACGCCGACGTACAGCTGCAGTTCGCCGGCCTGAACCACATGGTCTGGGTGCATCAGGTCACGCACCTGGGGCGCGACGTCACCGCCAAGGTGATCGACATGCTGTGCGACGGTGCGGCGCTGACCATGAACAACATCAAGGAAGAGCCCTGGCAGCCGGACTTCCTGCGCGCGCTCGGCGCGATCCCCTGCCCGTACCACCGCTATTTTTACCAGACCCGCGAGATGCTGGCGGAAGAGATGGCCGCCGCCGGCGAGCGCGGCACCCGCGCCGAGCAGGTGATGCAGGTAGAAAAAGAGCTGTTCGAGCTGTATGCCGATCCGCAGTTAAACACGAAACCGGAGCAGCTCAGCTTCCGCGGCGGTTCTTTCTATTCCGAAGTTGCGCTGGAGCTGATTCGTGCTATCCATAATAATCTCGGCACGCAATTAGTGGTCAACACCGCAAACCGCGGCGCAATCCATGGCCTGCCGGACGATGCTGTGATAGAAATCAACTGTATCGTCGATGCTCAGGGCGCACACCCGCTGACCTTCGGCCCGCTGCCGGAGCCGATGCAGGCCCTGACGCAGCAGGTGAAAGCCTACGAACGTCTAACCATCGAAGCCGCGGTGCACGGCGATCGCCGCAGCGGGTTGCTGGCGCTGATCGCCAACCCGTTAGTGGGCAACGCCAACCTGGCGCAGCCGCTGCTGGACGAGGTGTTGACGATAAACGCGCCGTATTTGCCGCAGTTCAGGTAAGCGGCTATACGCAGCCAGACAGGGGTTCGGCGCGCCGAACCCATTTTTTTAGCCGTAATTCAGGAGTGGGACGATGGTGACACTGGAAGATGTCGCGGCGCTGGCGGGCGTTTCGCGCGCCACCGTATCGCGCGTGGTGAACGGCGACAGCAACGTCAAGGCGCCGACCCGCGAGAAGGTTGAACGCGCCGTCGCCCAGCTCGGTTATACCCCCAACCCGGCGGCCCGCGCGCTCGCCTCCAGCCACAGCAATACCCTCGGACTAGTCACCACGTCGTACCGCGGCGGCTTCTTCGGCGCGCTGATGGACTTCGTGCAGACCGAGGCCGAATCCCACGGCAAACAGCTGCTGGTGACCCAGGGCCGCAACAGCGCCGAAAACGAATGGCAGGCGATACAGCGGCTATTTAGCCTGCGCTGCGACGGCGTGATCCTGCACGTGCGTTTTCTCAGCGACGATCGGCTGCGCCAATTGGCGGCGGAACAACGTGATTTCGTGTTGCTCGATCGTCTGGTACCGGGGCTGGAAGCCCGCTGTGTCACCTTCGATCACCCGCTCGCCAGCCGCATGGCGACGCAGCAACTGCTCGATGCCGGGCACCGGCGCATCGCCTGCATCAGCGGCCCGCGTGAGCGCCCGTCGAGCCGCCTGCGGCTGCAGGGGTTTGAAGAGGCAATGCAGGCGGCGAATATCGAACCGGTGGCCTGCCTGGAGGGCGTCTACGATCTGGAAAGCGGTTACCGCTGCGCCGATCGACTGCTGCAGCAAGCCTCGCGGCCCAGCGCCATCTACTGCTGCAACGAAGAGATGGCGATCGGCGCGCTGCTGGCGATCAACGAGCACCGCCTGCGGGTACCGCAGGATATCTCCTTGATCTGCTACGACAGCGGCGAACGCGCGCCTTTCGTGCGCCCGGCGTTGAGCAGCGTCCATTTTCCCATCAGCGAGATGGCCCAATACGCGGCGCGCAGGCTGATCGACCCCGCCACCCCGGCGCACCGGTTTGAGCCGACGATAGTCAACCGTGATTCCATTGTGACGGCACGCAAATAGATCACAATAATGCGCATCACCCCTTCATGGGTTACATCAAAAAATCGACAGCCATCACAAAAAATCCCGTTGTCTGTGCTAGGATCCGCCCCCTGGTGGCCTGATCGGGACTTTTTTCTGCGTTTGTCAGGAAAAGCCAGCGGCCTTATGCCAGCTTTAAAACCTCTAACAGACATATTCAGGCCTATACAATGAATGACAGTAACCGCATACGGCTTACCTGGATCAGCTTCTTTTCGTACGCGCTGACCGGTGCTTTAGTGATCGTCACAGGGATGGTGATGGGAAACATTGCAGAGTACTTTAACCTGCCGGTTTCCAGCATGAGTAACACCTTTACTTTCCTCAACGCCGGTATTTTGATTTCGATCTTCCTCAATGCCTGGCTGATGGAAATCATCCCGCTGAAGCGTCAGCTGATCTTCGGCTTTGTCCTGATGGTGCTGGCAGTCGCAGGGCTGATGCTCGGCAAGAGCCTGACCATGTTCTCGCTGTGCATGTTTATCCTCGGCGTGGTTAGCGGTATCACCATGTCGATCGGCACCTTCCTGATCACCCACATGTATGCCGGCCGCCAGCGCGGTTCACGCCTGTTGTTCACCGACTCCTTCTTCAGCATGGCCGGGATGATCTTCCCGATCGTCGCCGCGATGCTGCTGGCCCGCCACATCGGCTGGTACTGGGTTTATGCCTGCATCGGCCTGCTGTACGTGGGGATCTTCGTGCTGACCCTGTGCTCCGAATTCCCGGTGCTGGGCAAGAAAGGCGCCGACGCCGGTCAGCCGGTCGAAAAAGAAAAATGGGGCATCGGCGTGCTGTTCCTGTCGATCGCCGCACTGTGCTACATCCTCGGCCAGCTGGGCTTCATTCAGTGGGTGCCTGAGTACGCCACCAAGTCGTTCAACATGGACATCGGCCAGGCCGGTAAGCTGGTGAGCGACTTCTGGACCTCTTACATGGTCGGCATGTGGGTGTTCAGCTTCATCCTGCGCTTCTTCGATCTGCAGCGCATCGTTACCGTGCTGGCCGCACTGGCTACCGGCGCGATGTACCTCTTCGTCAGCACCGACAACCCGGAGCACCTGGGCTACTACATCATGGCCCTGGGCTTCGTTTCCAGCGCCATCTACACCACGCTGATCACCCTCGGCTCGCTGCAGACCAAGGTCTCCTCACCGAAGCTGGTCAACTTTATCCTGACCTGCGGCACCATCGGCACCATGCTGACCTTCGTGGTCACCGGCCCGATCGTGGCGAAAGGCGGCGCGCACGCAGCGCTGACCACCGCCAACGGCCTGTACCTGGCGGTGTTCGTGATGTGTCTGCTGCTGGGCTTCGTAACCAAGCACCGCAGCCACGGTCACGTGACGCACTGATTTCTTTTTATTAAATGCACCAAGGGCGCCCGCAAGGCGCCCTTTTTTTGCGCCTTAGCGCCGAAAATCCACCGTCTCATCCTGCTGCAAATGCAGCATGGTTTCCGCCGGCCGCGTTTCGGCGATCACCGCTCCCTGGCGAATCGAATAACGCACCGGCGTCTGGCGGCGCACCGCGTCGAAGCCGCTTTCCGCCGGCAGGATCACCAGGTTGGCGCTGTTGCCGGCCGCCAGGCCGTAGTCGCTCAGGTTAAGGGTGCGCGCGCTGTGGTGGGTGATCAGCTTCAGCCCATCGTCGATCTGGCCATAGCCCATCAGCTGGCACACGTGCAGCCCCATATGCAGCACCTGCAGCATGTTGGCGGTGCCGAGCGGGTACCAGGGATCGAACACGTCGTCATGGCCGAAGCAGACGTTGATCTCTGCCTCCAGCATCTCCTTCACCCGCGTCACGCCGCGCCGTTTCGGGTAGCTGTCGAAACGTCCCTGCAGGTGAATGTTCACCAGCGGGTTGGCGACGAAGTTGATGCCGGACATTTTCAACAGGCGGAACAGCCGCGAGGCGTAAGCGCCGTTGTAAGAGTGCATCGCCGTGGTGTGGCTGGCGGTAACTTTCGCTCCCATCTCCAGCTTCAGCGCCAGCGCCGCCACGGTCTCGACGAAGCGCGATTGCTCGTCGTCGATTTCATCGCAGTGCACGTCCACCAGCCGATCGTATTTTTGCGCCAGCGCGAACGCCTTATGCAGCGACTCCACGCCGTATTCGCGGGTGAATTCGAAGTGCGGAATGGCACCCACCACGTCGGCCCCCAGCCGCAGCGCCTCTTCAAGCAGCGCTTCGCCATTAGGATAGGAAAGGATCCCCTCCTGCGGGAAGGCGACGATCTGCAGCGTCACCCAGGGCGCCACCTCCTGCTTCACCTCCAGCATGGCACGCAGCGCGGTCAGCGTGGGATCGGAAACGTCGACGTGGGTGCGCACATACTGCACGCCGTTGGCGATCTGCCACTTGAGCGTTTGCCAGGCGCGCTGTTTGACGTCTTCATGGGTCAGCAACGCTTTACGTTCGGCCCAGCGCTCAATGCCCTCGAACAGCGTGCCGGACTGGTTCCAGGCCGGCTGACCGGCGGTTTGCGTGGTATCCAGGTGAATATGCGGTTCGACGAACGCCGGCAACGCCAGCCCGCCCTGCGCATCCAACACGTCGCTGCGCCACTCCTGCCCTTCCGGCTGCGGCACCAGATGCGCGATGCGCCCCTGTTCGATCGCCAGTTGCCACAACCCTTCATGCCCGCTTAAACGCAGGTTGTCGATAAACTTCAATGGACGTTTCGCCACCCTTCACCTCTGCCGTTGCGCTGGTTTTCTTCATCATACTGGCAGCGGATCGCGCTGACAAAGTCGCCGTTGCCTACCTACCCCCTGCGTTTACTCCCTGCGGGGTAATTTGCATGCAAACTGACTCGCTTCAGCTAAAGGTGAATAAAATCCGCAACTTATCAAAAAACGTGAAAAATCATCCATATACCACGTTAGAGGTATATAAGGGTGTGATTGATTTGCATCAATAAATTGCCCATCGGGAGAGATAAGGTAAGCCTAGGAAACCAGAATTTTGAGGCAATAATGAGCAGAGTCAAACTTGCCGTCGTCGGCAATGGCATGGTCGGCCACCGGTTCATCGAAGATCTGTTGGATAAAGCAGACAAAGACCAATTCGAAATCACCGTATTTTGCGAAGAGCCACGCATCGCTTACGATCGCGTGCACCTTTCCTCCTACTTCTCGCACCACACCGCCGAAGAGCTGTCGCTGGTGCGCGAAGGCTTTTACGAAAAACACGGCGTGAAGGTGCTGGTCGGCGAGCGCGCCATCACCATCAATCGCGACGAGAAGGTGATCCACTCCAACACCGGCCGCACCGTCTATTACGACAAGCTGATCATGGCCACCGGCTCCTATCCGTGGATCCCGCCGATTAAAGGCTCGGATAGCCAGGACTGCTTCGTTTACCGCACCATCGAAGACCTGAACGCCATCGAAGCCTGCGCGCGCCGCAGCAAACGCGGTGCGGTAGTCGGCGGCGGACTGTTGGGGCTGGAAGCCGCCGGCGCGCTGAAAAGCCTGGGGGTGGAAACGCACGTGATCGAGTTCGCTCCGGTGCTGATGGCCGAACAGCTCGACCCGATGGGTGGTGACCAGCTGCGCCGCAAGATCGAGCGCATGGGCGTCAAGGTACACACCGGCAAAAATACCCAGGAGATCGTCAACGGCGGCGGCACGGCGCGCAAAACCATGCATTTCGCCGACGGTAGCCTGCTGGAAGTGGATTTCATCGTGTTCTCCACCGGCATCCGCGCCCAGGACAAGCTGGCGCGTCAGTGCGGGCTGGAGATTGGCCGCCGCGGCGGCATCGCCATCAACGACAGCTGCCAGACGTCGGATCCGGACGTGTACGCCATCGGTGAGTGCGCCGCCTGGCGCGATCGCACCTTCGGCCTGGTGGCGCCGGGGTACAAAATGGCGCAGGTGGCCGTCGATCACCTGCTGGGCCGCGAAAACGGCTTCCAGGGCGCCGACATGAGCGCCAAGCTGAAGCTGCTGGGCGTAGACGTCGGCGGCATCGGCGATGCCCACGGCCGCACCGAGGGCGCCCGCAGCTACGTTTATCTGGATGAAAGCAAAGAAGTCTACAAACGCATCGTGGTCAGCGCCGACAACAAAACCCTGCTCGGCGCGGTGCTGGTGGGCGACACCAGCGATTATGGCAACCTGCTGCAGCTGGCGTTGAACGACATCGAACTGCCGGAAAACCCGGACGGCCTGATCCTGCCGGCCCACGCGGGCAGCAAACCGGCCATCGGCGTGGATTCGCTGCCGGAAAGCGCGCAGATCTGCTCCTGCTTCGACGTCAGCAAAGGTGACATCATCCAGGCAGTCAACAAAGGCTGCCACACCGTAGCGGCGCTGAAGGCCGAAACCAAGGCCGGCACCGGCTGCGGCGGCTGCATCCCGCTGCTCACCCAAGTGCTGAACGCCGAGCTGAGCAAGCAAGGCATCGAGGTCAACCACCACCTGTGCGAACACTTCGCCTATTCGCGCCAGGAGCTGTTCCACCTGATCCGCGTCGAAGGCATCAAGTCGTTCGAGGCGCTGCTGGCCAAATACGGCAAAGGCTACGGCTGCGAAGTGTGTAAACCCACCGTCGGCTCGTTGCTGGCTTCTTGCTGGAACGAATACATCCTCAAGCCGCAGCATACGCCGCTGCAGGATACCAACGACAACTTCCTCGGCAATATCCAGAAAGACGGCACCTACTCGGTGATCCCACGCTCCGCCGGCGGCGAAATCACCCCGGACGGCCTGCTGGCCATTGGCCAGATCGCCAAGGAGTACAATCTCTACACCAAAATGACCGGCTCGCAGCGCATCGGCATGTTCGGCGCGCAGAAAGACGATCTGCCGGCCATCTGGCGCAAGCTGCTCGCCGCCGGCTTTGAAACCGGCCACGCGTATGCCAAGGCGCTGCGCATGGCGAAAACCTGCGTCGGCAGCACCTGGTGCCGCTATGGCGTCGGCGACAGCGTCGGCTTCGGCGTCACGCTGGAACATCGCTACAAAGGTATCCGCACCCCGCACAAAATGAAGTTCGGCGTCTCGGGCTGTACCCGTGAATGCGCCGAGGCACAGGGCAAGGACGTCGGCATCATCGCCACCGAGAACGGCTGGAACCTGTACGTCTGCGGCAACGGCGGCATGAAACCGCGCCACGCCGACCTGCTGGCCGCCGACCTCGATCGCGAGACGCTGGTGCGCTACCTCGACCGCTTCATGATGTTCTATATCCGCACCGCCGATAAGCTACAGCGCACCTCGGTGTGGCTGGAAAGCCTGGAAGGGGGCATCGATTACCTGCGCAAGGTGATCATCGACGACAAACTCGGCATCAACGACCAACTGGAAGCGGAGATCGCTCGCCTGCGCGATGCGGTGATTTGCGAGTGGAAAGAGACCGTCGAGCATCCGGAAACGCAGCTGCGCTTCGCCCACTTCATCAACAGCCCGCTGCGCGATCCGAATGTGCAGGTGGTGGCCGAACGCGACCAGCACCGCCCTGCGCGCCCGGACGAGCGCATTCCCGTCACCCTGATCGATACCGAGGAGAGCCACGCATGAGCCAGTGGATTACCGTTTGTCCCGTCGCCGACATTCTGCCCGGCACCGGCGTGTGCGCCCTGATCGGCGATCGGCAGGTGGCGGTGTTCCGCCCCTATGCCGACGAGCAGGTGTTCGCCATCAGCAATATCGACCCGTTCGCCCAGGCCAGCGTGCTGTCGCGCGGCCTCATCGCCGAGCATCAGGGCGAGTTGTGGGTCGCCAGCCCGCTGAAGAAACAGCATTTCCGCCTGTACGACGGCCACTGTCTGGAAGACGACAGCCGTTCCGTCGCCAGCTTCACCAGCCGGGTGGTCGACGGCATCGTGCAAGTCGCGGCATAACCTTTCGGGAGGCAACATGTTTACCGACACGATCAATAAATGCGCCGCCAACGCGGCGCGCATCGTCCGCCTGGCGAAGGAGAGCCCGCTCGGCTTCTGGATCAGCTCGGCGATGGCCGGCGCCTACGTCGGCCTCGGCATCATCCTGATCTTCACCCTCGGCAACCTGGTCGACCCAAGCGTGCGGCCGCTGGTGATGGGCGCCACCTTCGGCATCGCGCTGACGCTGGTGATCATCGCCGGTTCCGAGCTGTTCACCGGCCATACGATGTTCCTGACGCTCGGCGTCAAGGCCGGCACCATCCGCCAAAGCCAGATGTGGACGGTGCTGCCGCAAACCTGGCTCGGCAACCTGCTCGGCTCGGTGCTGGTGGCGCTGATGTATTACTACGGCGGCGGCAGCCTGCTGCCGGTGGATACCAGCCTGGTGCACAGCGCCGCGCTGGCGAAAACCACCGCGCCGGCCGAAGTCCTGTTCTTCAAGGGGGTGCTGTGCAACTGGCTGGTTTGCCTGGCTATTTGGATGGCGATCCGCGTTGAAGGCGCCGCCAAGTTCATCGCCATTTGGTGGTGCCTGCTGGCCTTTATTGCCTCGGGTTACGAACACTCCGTCGCCAACATGACGCTGTTCGCCCTCTCCTGGTTCGGCAACCACAGCGAGGCCTATACCCTCACCGGCATCGGCCACAACCTGCTGTGGGTGACGCTGGGCAATATCCTGTCCGGCTCGGTGCTGATGGGCCTGGGGTATTGGTACGCCACGCCGCTCGCCGAACGCCCGCAGGCGGCGAAAGCCGCTGCACGTCAGACCGCCTGAGTTTTCGGGGGCGCACTTCGCCCCCACACTGATTACCCCGAGGAGTGCCGATGGATTACCTGCCTATCTTCTGCCAACTGCAACATAAAGCCTGCCTGCTGGTGGGCGGCGGCGAGATCGCCGAACGCAAGGCGCGCCTGCTGCTGGACGCCGGCGCAGCGCTGACCGTCAACGCCGTGGACTTCACCCCGCAGTTCCGCCTGTGGGCGGAAGAAGGCCGGTTGACGCTGGCCGAAGGCGAATTCAGCCCGGCCCTGCTGGCGGAAAAATGGCTGGTGATCGCCGCCACCGACCGGCTGGAGGTCAACGCACTGGTGTATCAGTGCGCCAACCGGCAGCGGGTGTTCTGCAACGTGGTGGACGATCCGAAACGCGCCAGCTTTATCATGCCGTCAATCATCGATCGTTCGCCGATCATGGTGGCGGTGTCCTCCGGCGGCAAAGCGCCGGTGCTGGCGCGGCTGCTGCGCGAGAAGCTGGAAGCGATGCTGCCGCAGCACCTCGGCAAGCTGGCCCAGCTGGGCGGCTCGCTGCGGCAGCGGGTAAAACAACGCTTCAGCAGCCTCGGCGCGCGCCGTCGCTTCTGGGAACGGTTATTCGCCCACGATCGGCTGGCGCAGTCGCTGGCCAACGACGACGCCACGCTGGCCGAACGCCAGCTCGAGCAGCTGTTCAGCGAACAGCCGGAAGATCGCGGTGAAGTGGTGCTGGTGGGCGCCGGGCCGGGCGATGCCGGCTTGCTGACGCTGAAAGGGCTGCAGCAGATCCAGCAGGCCGACGTGGTGGTTTACGACCGGCTGGTCTCCGAAGAGATCATGACGCTGGTGCGCCGCGACGCCGAACGCATCTTCGTCGGCAAACGCGCCGGCCACCACTGCGTGCCGCAAGAGCAAATCAACCAAATCCTGCTGCAGCAGGCGCAGCAAGGCAAACGCGTGGTGCGCCTGAAGGGGGGAGATCCCTTTATCTTCGGCCGCGGCGGCGAAGAGCTGGAGACGCTGGCAGACGCCAACGTGCCGTTCTCGGTGGTGCCGGGCATCACCGCCGCCTCCGGCTGTTCCGCCTACAGCGGTATCCCGCTTACCCACCGCGACCATGCGCAGAGCGTGCGCCTGGTGACCGGCCACGCCAAGGCCGACGGCGGATTGGACTGGGCGACGCTGGCCGCCGGGCAACAGACGCTGGTGTTCTATATGGGGCTGTCGCAGGCGGCGGAGATCCAACGCCAGCTGATAGCGAATGGATTGGCGGCCACCACGCCGGTGGCGCTGGTAGAAAACGGCACTTCCTGCCACCAGCGGGTGATCGAAGGCGAACTCGGCCAACTGGGCGCCCTGTCACTGCAGGCCGCCAGCCCCAGTCTGATCATCGTCGGCAGCGTGGTCAGCCTGCGCAGCAAACTCAACTGGTTCGCCAGCGAGGTACCGCCTGCCGGCCTGGCGCAAATGGCGTGATACCGACATAAAAAAAGCGGCCCGTGGCCGCTTTTTTTATTTTCGCTGGCGTTACGCCTGCGGCGGTACGAAACCGACGGCCTGATAGACCTTCGCCAGGGTTTCCTGCGCGCGTGCGCGGGCCTTGGCGGCGCCGTCGCGCATCACCTGCTGCAGATAGGCTTCGTCGTTACGGAAGCGGTGATAGCGCTCCTGCAGCTCACCCAGCATGCCGGAGACGGCTTCCGCCACCGCGCCTTTCAGGTGGCCGTACATCTGGCCTTCGAACTCGGCTTCCAGCTGCGCGATGCTCTTGCCGGTCACGCCGGCGAGAATATCCAGCAGATTGGAGACGCCCGCCTTGTTGACCACGTCGTAACGCACGACAGGCGGCTCTTCCGAGTCGGTCATTGCGCGCTTAATCTTCTTGGTCACCGCTTTCGGATCTTCCAGCAGGCCGATCACGTTGTTGCGGTTATCGTCCGACTTGGACATCTTCTTGGTCGGTTCCTGCAGCGACATCACGCGCGCGCCGGATTTAGGAATAAACGGCTCCGGCACTTTGAACACGTCGCCGTACAGCGCGTTGAAACGCTGCCCTACGTCGCGGCTCAGTTCCAGGTGCTGCTTCTGGTCTTCGCCCACCGGCACCTGGTTGGTTTGATACAGCAGGATATCCGCCGCCATCAGCACCGGATAGCTGAACAGCCCGGCGTTGATGTTCTCCGCGTAGCGCGCGGATTTGTCTTTGAACTGCGTCATGCGGCTCAGTTCGCCGAAATAGGTGTAGCAGTTCAGCACCCAGCTCAGCTGCGTGTGCTCAGGCACGTGCGACTGCACGAAGATGGTGCTTTTTTCCGGATCGATGCCGCAGGCCAGGTACAGCGCCAGCGTATCCAGCGTGGCCTTGCGCAGTTTCTCGGCGTCCTGGCGCACGGTGATGGCATGCAGATCGACGATGCAGTAGATGCAGTCGTAGTCGTCCTGCATCTGCACCCACTGACGCAGCGCACCCATGTAGTTGCCGATGGTCAGTTCGCCGGACGGCTGCGCGCCGCTAAATACGATGGGCTTACTCATGTTTAAATTTCCTGATTCTCTAAAGATGACAGCCCAAGAGCGGGCAACAAATCGGCGAAGCGCTCCAACACCCGATCGGGGTGGCTCAGGGCTATCGATTCGCCGTAGTTATAACCGTAGGTAAAGCCGACGCTTGGGCAACCGGCGCCCTGCGCGGCTTGAATATCGTTGCGTGAATCGCCGACGAACAGCAGTTCATGCGCGCGCAGCCCAAGCTTGCCGAGCACCAGATACAACGGCGCCGGGTGCGGTTTCTTTTCCGTCACGTCGTCGCCGCCGATCACCAGCGAGAAATAGTCGCCAATGCCCAGCGCCGCCAGCAGCGGTGCCACGAACGGCGTCGGTTTGTTGGTCACCAGCGCCATCGGGTAGCCGTGCGCGGCCAGTCGGGCCAGCGTCTCTTGCACCTGCGGGAACAGGCGGCTACCGCTGTCGACGGTCTGCGCATAGAAATGGTCGAAGCGTTCACGCAGCCGGCCGCACTGTTCCGGCGTGCCTTCCGCTTCCGCCCAGCGCAGCGCGCGCTGCACCAGCACGTCGGCGCCGTTGCCGATCCAGGTGCCAACCCGCTCCTCACCCGCTTGCGGCAGGCCCGCTTCTTCCAGCGCCATATCGATGGCGGCCGCCAGGCCCGGCGCGCTGTCGACCAGCGTGCCGTCCAGATCGAAGGCCAATGCGCGGATCGCGCCGAAATCAGCCATGGGAAACCTTCGCCAACTCGCTGCGCATCTCGTCGATCACCTTGCGGTAGTCCGGCTGGCCAAAGATGGCGGAACCGGCGACGAACATATCGGCGCCCGCAGCGGCGATTTCGGCGATGTTATCCACCTTCACCCCGCCGTCGACTTCCAGGCGGATGTCGCGACCGCTGTCGTCGATCAGCTTGCGCACCTGGCGCAGCTTGTCCAGGGTGCCGTGGATGAACGACTGGCCGCCGAAGCCCGGGTTAACCGACATCAGCAGGATCACGTCGATTTTATCCATCACGTAGTCGAGATAGCTCAGCGGCGTGGCCGGGTTGAACACCAGGCCGGCTTTACAGCCGTGCTCTTTGATCAGCTGAATGGTGCGATCGACATGCTCGGAAGCTTCGGGGTGGAAAGAGATATAAGACGCGCCGGCCTTGGCGAAATCAGGCACGATGCGGTCCACCGGCTTGACCATCAGGTGCACGTCAATCGGCGCGGTAATGCCGTAGTTGCGCAGCGCTTCGCACACCATCGGACCGATGGTCAGATTGGGCACGTAGTGGTTGTCCATCACGTCGAAGTGCACCACGTCGCCGCCTGCGGCCAGCACGTTGGCGGTATCTTCACCTAACCGGGCAAAATCTGCCGACAGAATGGACGGGGCAATCAAAAACTTTTTCATCCGCTTCTCCAAACGTAGGGTCGAGTTGTTATGCGCCGGGGTGCCCCCGGCTTAGCGATACAGCGCCAAAAGCTCGTTCACTTTGCTGCGGCCGAGAATGTTGCGGCTGATCGTGCGGCGCGCTTTCACCACATACAGCGCAGCATTCTGGTACCAGTCGCGCGTCAGCTCGGTATCGTGATTGGAGATCAATACCGGTACCCGGCTCTCTACCGAGAGCTGATGCGCCAGTTGCGCCAGGCTCTGCTGATCGGCGATGCTGAAGCTGTTGGTGTGGTAAGCGGTGAAATTCGCCGTCGCCGACAGCGGCGCATAAGGCGGATCGCAATACACCACGGCGCCGGCCACGGCCTTCGCCATGGTATCGCGGTAATGCTCGCAGACAAAAGTGGCATTGCGCGATTTTTCGGCAAACCAGTAGAGCTCTTCTTCCGGGAAGTACGGTTTCTTGTAGCGGCCGAACGGTACGTTGAACTCGCCGCGCAGGTTATAGCGGCACAGGCCGTTATAACAGTGGCGGTTCAGGTACAGGAACAGCAGCGCCCGGCGGTAAGGCTCGGTGCTAGTATTGAACTCTTCTCGCAGCAGGTAAAACTGATCCGAGTTATTGAATTCATCGGCGAAAAGCGTGCGGGCATCGCGCACGAAGTCATCCGTGCGCAGCTTAACGATGTTATACAGGTTGATAAGATCGCTATTGATGTCGGCGAGAATGTAGGCGTCGTAATCCGTATTCAGGAAGACGGATCCCGCACCCACGAAGGGCTCGATTAAGCAGTCTCCCGCCGGCAGATGGCGACGAATCTCGTCTACCAGCGGGTATTTTCCACCAGCCCATTTTAAAAAAGCGCGGTTTTTCTTCATGCCGTCAATTAGCTACTTATACAATTCAGAGCGGCGGATTGTACTCTGTTTCAGACAGCACATCAGCGCACAAATTTAAATGATTTATTTTTTAAGATCTTGCTGTACCTGATGTACAGGTCGGACCCATGGTTTTTTTGCCTGTACATCCGCCGGCAACGAAGCAATGGCGCGCTTCGCTTCCGCGGAAGACGCGTAGTTGCCGCTTACCAGCACATACCACGGTTTGCCGTCACGCTTGGTGGCGTACACCAGGTAGTTCTGCAGCTTCTGCTGTTTGGCGTAGGCGTTCAGCGTATCGGAACGCGAAGCGCTGCTCAGCTGCAGCGTGTAATGGCTGCCCGGTGCAGACTGCAGCGAACTGCCGCTGCTGCTGACCGCTCCCGCTTTAGCGGTGGAAGACGGCTTGGCCGGCGGCGTATACACCGTAGTCGGCGATTTATGCTGCGTCGCGGTCGGTTTGGTGGCGGCGGTTTTCGCCGGCGTTTTATGCTGTTGCTGCGCGGTACCTTGCACAGGGCGAGTCGCCTCGCGCGCCGCGGCGCCGCTCATCACCGTCGCCGGTGCGGTCGGCAGCGTCGAGGCTGCGCCGGTCATGCCCTGGGTCGCGGCATCCACTTGCCCCTGCTGCTGCGACAGCGCATCCGCCATGTTGCCCGGCAGATCGACGCGCTGCTGCGCACCGCCCTGCTGAGGCTGAGTTTGCGCTTCGGTCGGCGTGCCTGAGATCGGCGGAACGCTGACGTTCTGCGGTTGCTGCGGCTGAGTCGCACTCACGCCGTTGTTGTCGTGGGTATCCGTCGTGCCGCCCGGCACGCCGTTGTTGGCGGTGGTCAGCGACGAAGAACCGGACAGGTTGATATCGCGAGCCGCGCCGTTTTGCGCGCCGCTCTCCTGAGCCGCCTCATGCTTGGTCGGCGCCTTCAAGGCGGAACCGATACCGATAATCAGCAGCAACAGCACCAAAATGCCGATGCCGATCATCAAATGCTGGCGCGAAACGGCGAAGCGCGGCGCGGCGGCCGGCTTGCGCGAACGCGTAGGACGACGATCGCTGCTATCAGGTCTGAGATCGTCTTCCGGTTTAAACTCGTCCATCTGAAACCCTCCAACTAGAGGCAAAAGCCCACCACCGTAGACCTACCGTGGCACGGGCAGATTAACCCGATGATGGCAAAGCGACACCCGTCGTGCTCTGCTCACTGTATTAATATAGATGCAAATGGCGGCTAAGCCACTGTTACTTGGTCCGATTTAATTACGCTGCTGCTCAGGCAGGCAGGCGGCGATCGACGCTAACACCAGTTCATGCCCTACGCCGCCGCGCACTTCGGCCGCACCGATCGCGGTCGGCAGCACCAGACGCAGTTCACCCGCCAGCACTTTCTTGTCGCGCAGCATGTGCGGCAGATAGGACTCCGGCGTCATTTCCTGCGGCCCGCAAACCGGCAACCCGGCGCGCAGCAGCAGCGTTTTGATGCGTTCGATATCTTCAACGGAGAACTGGCCGAGACGGTGCGCGGTTTCCGCCGCCATCACCATGCCCGCAGCCACCGCTTCGCCGTGCAGCCATACGCCGTAGCCCATTTCGGCTTCGATGGCGTGGCCGTAAGTATGGCCCAGATTCAGCAAGGCGCGCAGGCCGCTTTCGCGTTCGTCGGCAGCCACGACCTCGGCCTTCAGCTCGCAGCAGCGGCGGATACAGTAGGCCAACGCCTGCATATCCAACGCCATCAGCGCATCGATGTTGTTTTCCAGCCAGACGAAGAACTCGCGATCGAGGATGATCCCGTATTTGATGACTTCAGCCAGACCGGAAGAGAGTTCACGCGTCGGCAACGTTTTCAGGCAATCCAGATCAACCACCACCGAAGCGGGTTGATAGAAAGCGCCGATCATGTTTTTGCCGAGCGGGTGGTTGACGGCGGTCTTGCCGCCCACGGAAGAATCCACCTGCGACAACAGCGTGGTGGGAACCTGAATGAAGCGCACGCCGCGTTGATAGCACGCGGCGGCAAAGCCGGTCAGATCGCCGACAACGCCGCCACCGAGCGCGATCAGCGTCGTGTCGCGCCCGTGCGGTTTTTCCAGCAGCGCCGAAAACACCTGCTCCAACACCGCCAGAGATTTGTACTGCTCACCATCGGGAAGGATCACCTGATCCACCACGACGCCGCCCCGCTCCAGCACCTGCCGGACGCGCTCCAGATAGAGCGGCGCCAGGGTCTGGTTGGTGACCAACATCGCTTGCTCACCCGCCTTCAACGGCATAAAAGAAGCCGGATCGTTAAACAATCCGGCGGCGATGGTAATCGGGTAGCTGCGCTCCCCAAGCGTTACAGTAATTCTCTCCATGTCGCGCTCAGTTCTCTGTATGGTGCGGCGGTGGTTGATCCCCGCAGCGGCGGGGAACACAAATCAGTTTTCCGCATTGGCCGACGGCGAACGCGAAAATCGGCAATCAGTTGCTTTCCAGCATGTTGATGATCTGGTTAGCAACCACTTTAGCGCTCTGATCGTCGGTGCGGATGGTGACATCGGCAATCTCTTCATACAACGGATTGCGCTCTTTCGCCAAGGCTTCCAGCACTTCACGCGGCGGAGAATCGACCTGCAGCAGCGGGCGTTTTTTATCACGCTGGGTGCGAGCCAGCTGCTTCTCGATCGTGGTTTCCAGATAGACCACCACGCCGCGCGCGGACAGACGGTTGCGCGTTTCGCGCGACTTCACCGAACCGCCGCCGGTCGCCAACACAATCCCTTGTTTTTCCGTCAGTTCATTAATGACTTTTTCTTCACGATCGCGGAAACCTTCTTCCCCTTCCACGTCGAATACCCAGCCCACGTCAGCTCCGGTACGTCGCTCAATTTCTTGATCGGAGTCGAAGAACTCCATATTGAGTTGCTGAGCTAACTGACGGCCAATAGTGCTTTTGCCGGCACCCATAGGCCCAACCAGAAAGATATTGCGTTTCTCTGCCATGTTTTTCGGTATTACTAAGACAATTCGTTAATGTTAACCCGCCCCGCCAATCAAATCAGCGGCGGGACCTAAACTGAAACCTCATGAGCGATAGTGCGAGATCAGACGAAAAATTATCTCAACACTCTTGGTAGTTTGGCAACCGAATAAATCGCAATCCACGCCGCGGGAGGGAAACCATATGTTTTTAACGGCGTCTTGACGCTAACAAAAAACCTCGGTGCTCAATTCGGTAACCCTTGTAAGCTAAATCGGCCGCAGCGTCAAACGCAGATCCCCCCAAGGAGATAAAAAAGTGTATCTGCTCATCAACTTTAGGAGATTTGCCGTCCGGCTGACAGGTAGCCGCTTATCCCTTAATCAGGGTCGGCGTAATGAAGATCACCAGCTCGCGTTTTTTCTGTTGTGCGCCGCTTTGTCGGAACAAGCCTCCCAATAACGGCGCATTCGCCAATCCCGGCACCTTGTCCGCCGTCTTGCCGCTATGCCGTTGAAAAATACCGCCGAGCACCAGGGTTTCACCGTTTTTCACCGTGATCTGCGTTTTAATCTCCTGTTTATCGATGGTCAGCGCTTCCCCCGCGCCCCGGCTGATGGCGCGCCCCGGCATATTTTGGCTGATGTGCAACGTCAGCGTGATGCGCCCGTCCGGCAACACTTTCGGCGTCACCTCCATGCCCAGCACCGCCTCTTTGAACTCGATGGCGGTCGCACCGCTGGCGCCGCTTGACACTTCGTAAGGGATCTCGGTTCCCTGCTTGATGCTGGCGGTTTGCAGGTGGGCCGTCAGCAGCCGCGGGCTGGCGATGATCTCCACCTGATTCTCCTGTTCCAGCGCCGTCAGCTCGAGGCTCAGCAAACGCCCGCTGATGCGCGCCAGATGGAAACCGGCGTTCACCGCGCTGCGCTCCAACGGCAGGTTGACGCCGAGATTGCCCGGCCGCAGCGGCTGCTCCGGCCTGTCGTCAGGCGCCAATCCCCAACGCACGCCGAGTTCGCGCAAGCTTTCGCTGTTGATGGTCACGATATGCGCCGCCAGCTGGACCTGTGCCAGCGGCGCGTCCATTTCCGTTACCCGCTTTTTCAACTGCGCCAGGATCGGCGCGGTGTCGCGCAGCAGCAGCGTATTGGTGCGCTTATCCGCCAGCACGCTGCCCCGCTCGCTGAGCAAGGCGCCGCGTTGGGCATTGAGGCTTTCGGCAATCTCCGCCGCATCGCCGTTCTGTAACGTCAGGCTCAGGCTGTGCAGCGGTTGCCGCTGCGCCAGCGCCTCTCGCTGCTGCCTTTTTTCCTGCGCGTCCGGCTCCGGCGCAATCAGCATCACGTTACCCTCACGCGTCATCGCCAATTTGCCCATGCGCAGGGTCAGCGCCAGCGCCTGAGGCCAGGGCACATTCTCCAGCCGCAGCGTCAGGTTGCCGCTCACGCCGGGCGCGGCGATCAGGTTCATCTGCCGATAATCCGCCAGCGCCTGCAGGATGACCGTGACCGGCGCATCCTGAAACTCCAGCGAAATAACCTGTTTATCCTGCGCCTGTGCGGCGCCGAGCGTCAGACACCACAGCGCCACGCCCAATCCAGCGCGTCCTTTCATGGTTTCCCATCCTTGTTGTCCATTATCAGCGAGATGTCGCCCTGGCTCGCCGGGCAATCCGGTTCGGCCGCCAGCGCCGTTAACGTCAGGCTGCGCGCCTGCACCTGCGTCACCTGCCAACGCTCGGCCAGCACCCGCTGCTGCGGCCGCAGGCGCAGCCACTGCCCCGCCGGCGTCACCACCCAGCCATAGCGCAGCGCCGGTTGCCCGATGATGCCTTTCAGGCGCCAGCCCGCCGGCGATGCCGCCGTTTGGGCACAAGCAGGCAGCGGAGGCGGCGCAAACGGGTCGCGCGGCTCAGCACATAGGGCCCACGGCCATAGCAGCCACCACCACCCACGGCCGGGTCTTTTACTCATCTGCCTGATCCTCGGTGGCATCCTGCAAAACCAACCGCGCCGTCATGCCAAGGGGCGGCGTCTCCACGCTCAGCTGCTCGAGGCGCAAATCGGCGGGCAGCGCCTCCAGCAGCGCCAACAAACCGGCGTAGTCAATGCGCAAACTCAGCGTTTGCCGCAGCGGTTTTTCCTGCCGCTGCCAGCGCAGCAAAGCGCCCCCCGCCCGTTGCAGCACGCTCGCCAAATCGCCGGTGGTGGTCGGCGCAAGCGCCGCCGCCGGGATAATGGTTTGCGGCGTCTCTTCCAACTGGCTCTGCACCATAGCGATCTGTTGCAGCAGGCGCTGTTGCCGCTCCGCCGCATTTTCCCGCTGACGCCATTCGTCTTGCAGCAGCCAACCGCCGCCCAACAGCGCCAGCGTGCCGATGCCCAACCCTTGCGACAGCAGCAATAGCCAGCCCGGTAAGCTCAGCCAGAGGCGCAGCCCGGAGGACAAACGGCTATCCATCACGCCCCCACTGCGCCGCCAGATGAAAGGAGTACAGGCCGTCTTCGCGTTGCGCCATCTCCGCCAAATGCAGCCGTGGCAACGCAGGTATCCCCGCCAGCCGCCGTTCGAACTGCGTGATGGCCGCAGGAGAGCGGCTCAATCCACGCAGCCGCAGGCCGTTCGCCGCATTGCAGTCCAACGCCGTGAGCCACAGCGGCGGAGGAATGCTGGAGGACAATTGCTGCAGCAGCTGCAAATAACGCCGGTTATGTTGGGCGTTATTTGCCTGCCGTTCGGCGCGGGCACTGTGCATCGCTTGCTGCGCCCGCTCTTGCTGCTGCTGGCGGGCGAGCGACGTCAATGCCGCCAGCTCCTCACCCAGCATCGCCTGCCGCGCCTGCCGCTGCGTCTGTTGGTGACGCAGTTGGCCAGCGGCCAGGAACAGTGCCAGCAGCAGCGCCGTTACCTGCAACAGCAGCACGCCCAGCCAGAAATAGGCGCGTCGCCGATCGCGGCGCTGGCGCCAGGGCAGAAAGTTAACCTGATACATCAACGATCCTCCTCGCGCAGCGCCAGACCACCGGCCAACGCGAACGCCGAGGGATGCACGGGCAACGGCGGACGCAGCTGCGTAAAGGCGCTGAGCGGCGACCAGGCCAGGCAGCCGGCGGGCAGGGCTCCCGCCAGCACGCTGCCGGCATAGACCGGCCGATCATCGCCCGCCGGCGTCTGGGCTTGCAGCGCCCGCAGCGCCTGGGCGCCATCGTCGCCCGGCGCCAGACCAAAGGCGAAGGCGCCATCGGCCGGCGCCACCCACAGCCATTCTCGTTCGAGGCGATGCATCAGCCCCGCGGCGGGCGGCACGCCTGCCGCCGTCGCCATCATCCGCAGCGCGCAGGGGGTGATATCGACCGCCTGCGGATGCAGGCCAGCCTGACGCAGACAAAGCAGCCACTGCTGCAGTTCCTGCCGCCGCGCGGCGGTCAACAGCAGCGCCGCCTCATCCCCCGGTGCGGCGCGATAGTCGAGCGCCAGCGTCTGGCCGTCGAGCGGAAACTGCTTCAAACCGTGGCCGCCGATATAGTCGCTGCGTTCCGGCTCGCGCAGCCGCGCATCAGGCCGTGCCATACGCTGCTGCAACACACGCTGCGCCGGCAGGGCAATGCGTAAGGAAATATGTCGCGGCAGCTGGACGCGCCATTGCCGCAGCGCCCGGATCAGGAATTCGGAAGGTTCCAGGCAGCCGTCGCGTAAAACTGCCTGCGGCAGCGCCTGCTGCCACCAGTGGCGCAACTGCCAGCCGTTGCGGCGGCGTTGGGCCGCCACCGCCCGCACGCAGTCGATTTGTATATCCAGCCCCACCTGCCATGCTTGAGGGAACATGTTTCGCAAGCCTCCATAACATCAGATGATAAAAGAACATATCCATGTCGCAGGCTTGCCTTTATACTACCGCGCGGTTGTTTATAAACTGCCCAAATGACTTAGAAATGGGAAATCTCAGGTGAAGTTCGTAAAGTATTTACTAATCCTTGCAGTATGTTGCATCGTGCTGGGAGCAGCCTCGATTTTCGGCTTGTACAAATATGTCGAGCCACAGCTGCCCGACGTCGCAACGCTGAAAGATGTGCGGCTGCAAATACCGATGCAGGTTTACAGCGCCGATGGCGAACTGATCGCCCAATACGGCGAGAAGCGCCGCATTCCGCTGAAGCTGGATCAAATTCCACCGGTGATGGTGCACGCATTCATCGCCACCGAAGACAGCCGCTTCTACGATCACCACGGCGTCGATCCGGTCGGCATCTTCCGCGCCGCCTCCATCGCGCTGGTCTCCGGCCACGCTTCGCAGGGGGCCAGTACCATTACCCAACAGCTGGCGCGTAACTTCTTCTTAAGCCCGGAACGCACCCTGATGCGTAAAATCAAGGAAGCCTTCCTGGCTGTGCGCATCGAGCAGATGCTCACCAAGGATGAAATCCTTGAGCTATATCTGAACAAGATCTATCTGGGTTACCGCGCCTACGGCGTGGGCGCCGCCGCGCAGGTCTATTTCGGCAAAGACGTCAGCCAGCTGACCCTGAGCGAAATGGCGACCATCGCCGGCCTGCCGAAAGCGCCGTCCACCTTCAACCCGCTCTATTCGCACGATCGCGCCGTTGCCCGTCGCAACGTGGTGCTGTCGCGCATGCTGGACGAACACTACATCACGCAGGCGCAGTACGATCAGGCGCGCGCCGAAGATCTGGTCGCCAACTACCATGCGCCGGAAATCAGCTTCTCCGCGCCATATCTCTCCGAGATGGTGCGTCAGGAGATGATCAAGCGCTACGGTGAAAATGCCTATACCGACGGTTACAAGGTTTACACCACCGTCACCAAGCGGCTGCAGCTGGCGGCGCAGGAGTCGGTACGCAACAACGTGCTGGCCTATGACATGCGCCACGGCTACCGCGGCCCGTCCAACGTGTTGTGGAAAGTCGGCGAAGCGGCCTGGGATCGCAAACAGATTGTTGATTCGCTGAAAAACCTGCCGAACTACGGCCCGCTGGCGCCGGCGGTGATCACCGCCGCCAACCCGCAGGAAGCGACGGCGATGCTGGCCGACGGCAGCAGCATTGCCCTGCCGATGGCGACCATGCGCTGGGCGCGCCCATACCGTTCAGACACGCAGCAAGGCCCAACGCCGAAACGCGTCACCGACGTGGTGCAGGCCGGCCAGCAGGTGTGGGTGCGTAAAGTGAACGAGGCCTGGTGGCTGTCGCAGGTACCGGACGTCAACTCGGCGCTGGTCTCAATCAACCCGAACGACGGCGCGGTGAAAGCGCTGGTTGGCGGCTTCGATTTCAACCAGAGCAAGTTCAACCGCGTCACGCAGGCTCTGCGCCAGGTAGGGTCGAACATCAAACCGTTCCTGTACACTGCCGCGATGGATAAAGGCCTGACGCTGGCCACCATTCTGAACGACTTGCCGATTACCCGTTGGGATGCCGGCGCCGGCACCGACTGGCGGCCGAAGAACTCGCCGCCGACCTACGACGGCCCGATTCGCCTGCGGCAGGGACTGGGGCAATCGAAGAACGTGGTGATGGTGCGCGCGATGCGTGCGATGGGCGTCGACTACGCGGCGGAATATCTGCAGCGCTTCGGCTTCCCGGCGCAGAACATCGTGCATACCGAATCGCTGGCGCTGGGCTCCGCCTCCTTCACCCCGATGCAGCTGGTACGCGGCTACGCGGTGCTGGCGAACGGCGGTTACCTGGTTGACCCGTACTTCATCACCAAAATTGAAGACGACAACGGCAATACGGTGTTCGAAGCCAAACCGAAAGTGGTGTGCAGCAGCTGCAACCTGCCGGTGATCTACGGCGACACCCACCGTTCGGCGGTGCTGTCCGACGACAACATCGAAAACGTCGCCACCTCGCAGGAAGGCAGCAACAGCACGGTGCCGATGCCGCAGCTGGAGCAGGTTACCCCGGCTCAGGTGCAGCAGGACGGCGACCAACAGTATGCGCCGCACGTGATCAGCACGCCGCTGGCCTTCCTCATCCACGACGCGCTGAACAGCAACATCTTCGGTGAACCGGGTTGGATGGGCACGGCCTGGCGCGCCGGGCGCGATCTGAAGCGTCATGACATCGGCGGCAAAACCGGTACCACCAACAGTTCCAAAGACGCCTGGTTCTCCGGCTATGGTCCGGATACCGTGACGTCGGTGTGGATCGGTTTCGACGATCACCGCCGCGACCTGGGCCGTTCGACGGTATCCGGCGCCATCCCGGATCAGATTTCCGGCGGTGAAGGCGGAGCCAAGAGCGCCCAGCCGGCGTGGGACGACTTCATGAAGACCGCGCTGGAAGGCATCCCGGAGCAGAAAGTCACGCCGCCGCCGGGCATCATCAGCGTCACCATCGACAAGAGCAGCGGCAAGCTCTCTGGCGGTGGCGGCGGTAGCCGTTCCGAGTACTTCATCGAAGGAACTCAGCCGACGGACTACCCATCGCGCGATACCGGCACCACGTTGACCGATCCGGGCGGTGAAAGCCACGAGCTGTTCTGATCGAAAAGGGCCAGAGAAATCTGGCCCTTTTTTTGTTTGGCGCGAAGCGTATCAGCGCGAAGCGCGCAAAAATGCCTCTGAGAGGAACAGCGCGCTGACGTTGCGCGCCTCACGAAAATCCGGTTCCGCCAGCAGCGCCATCATGTCGGCGATCGGCCAACGCACCTGCGGCAGGGGCTCCGGCTCATCCCCTTCCAGGCTCTGCGGATAGAGATCGTGCGCCAGCACGATATTCATTTTGCTGGAAAAGTAAGAGGGCGCCATCGTCAGCTTGCTGAGGAAATCGAAGCGCTTCGCGCCGTATCCCACCTCTTCCATCAGCTCGCGGTTGGCGGCCTCCAGCACCCCCTCACCGGGATCGATCAGCCCTTTCGGGAACCCCAGCTCATAGGATTCGGTGCCTACCGCATATTCGCGGATCAGCAGCAGGTCATCGCCAATCACCGGCACGATCATCACCGCTTCGCGATCCGAAGGACGCATGCGCTCATACACCCGCCGCACACCGTTGCTGAATTCCAAATCGACCGACTCGACGTTGAACAAACGCGAACGCGCGACGGTTTCCACTTTCAGAATTTTAGGTTTTTGCAGGTGTTTATCCATGATTGCCTCAAAGAGGTTACCCAGGCGCGGACGGGGCAACCGAAATAATGATTGGCGTAACGCACGGCTCGTTGGCGCTCAAACGCTGACCAAATTCGATCCTGATCACATTGTGCGTTAAGGGTAAGCTCCGCCGCAACGAGCATGAGCAGTAATTTACTTTCTTTTAACAAGCGTAGCCAGCGGCGGGCGATTTTCCGTACTGATTCAGCAAACAGCACGCATGAAAATAGGATAATACCGATATCGACGGCAGAGGCCGGTTGCTAGTATCACGCAGGCAAGAATCAGTGATAAAATGGCCTTGCGTCATGAAGGAATGAGATCCAGAGCGAGAATCTGTTTGTTCCCTCATTAGTTCTGGGTGCCTCCTGGCGGTTTACTCCGTATAATATTCACCTTTTCATCAGGTTGGCGAAATTCACGGGTGTGAGATGGGGATTGCATGAGCACAATAGTGTTGATATTGGCCTTAGTGCTTGTCTGCCTGATTGCCGCCGGCCTGTACCTGTGGTTCAAGGCGCGCAACCCGTCGGCGCTGGCGCACGCGCTGCCGTTTATCAAACCTGCCCACCGCAAGCTGACCGACGAAGAGCGTGCTGCGGTCGAGTTCTATCTCAATCAACAAAACAAGCTGAGCAATAAGCTGTTGCCCGGCGGCGGCGCTACCTTGCCCGCAGCCAAACTGGCGCTCACCCCGCAAAGCGATAACGTTTATCCCGTCACGCACGCCATCACCCGCTATGGGCTGGCCAGCGACGATCCCAATAAATGGCGCTATTACCTCGATGCCGAAGAGGTGCACCTGCCGCCGTTTTGGGAACCCTATATCACCGCCGACAACCATGTGGAAGTGATCCGTACCCAGACGCTGCCGCTGGTGATTTCGCTCAACGGGCACTCGCTGAAAGATCATATTCACGACCGGCCGCAACCGCCGGTGGTGAGCGCCGCGCCGACCAAAAACGCCTCTATCCGCAAGGAAGAGAGCGAGCATGTCGAGCTGGTCAATATTCGCAAGGAAACGCCGGAAGAGCATGCGCTGAACCGGCCGAACGGCATCCGTGAAGCCGTCATCATCTCCGCCGCGCTGCTGCTGCTGTTCTTCAGCCTGATAAGCCCGGTGCTGGTGATCCCCTGGATGATTTTCGTGGCGGTGCTGATGATCGCCTGGGGATGCTGGAACCTGTTCCGCCGTCCGGCGTCACGCGAGCTGAAAGAGATCCACTGTCTGCGCGGTACGCCGAAGCGCTGGGGCCTGTTCGGCGAATCCGGCCAGGGGCAGATCAGCAACATTTCACTCGGCATCATCGATCTTATCTACCCGCCGCATTGGCAGCCTTACCTGACGCAGGACCTGGGCAAGACCACCGATGTGGACGTCTACCTCAATCGGCAGGTAGTGCGCCAGGGGCGCTTCCTCTCGCTGCATGACGAAGTGAAAAACTTCCCGCTGCAGCAGTGGGGCCGCAACGCGGTGCTGGTCGCCAGCTCGGCGCTGGTGCTGCTGTTGCTGCTGATCTATATCCCGCTCAACCTGCCGCTGACCCTCAGCATGGCCTGGCTGCAGGGTGCGCAAAAAGTGGAAGTGACCAGCGTTCAGGCGCTGGAAGCCACGCCGCTGCGCATCGGCGACACGCTGAAAGTGCGCGGCAGCGGCATGTGCTATGTGCCCCCGCCGGCCAATGGGGGCAGCGCCGTCAATTTTGCGCCGTTCGACTGTTCCGGCATCTACTGGAACAACGCCGCCCCACTGCCGCAGCCGGAATCGGAAGTCATAGACAAAGCGACGGCCCTGCTGGCCACGGTCAACAGCCAGCTGCATCCGAGCGGCGCCGATCAGAAGGTCAACCCTCAGTTGGCCAGCGCCATCGAGAAATCCGGCATGATCCTGTTGGACGACTTCTCTGATATCGTTTTGAAAACACAGGATTTGTGCCAGGCAGAAAGCGACTGTGTGCGGTTGAAGAACGCCCTGGTCAACCTGGGCAACGCCAAAAACTGGAGCGGTCTGGTGAAACGCGCCAGGTCCGGCGCGCTGCAAGGCGTCAACGTCCTGCTGCGCCCGGTGAGCGCCGAGTCGCTGGAAAGCCTGACCAAAGTGGCCACATCGTCGTTCATCTTCAATGAAACGCGTTTGGCCGCCGCAGCGCTCAACAGCCCGCCGCCGGGCGGTTTCCTGATCAGCAGCGACGAAGGCCGCCAGCTGGTCAGCCATCCGCAGCCGTCGGCGCCGCAGAGCGAATACAACGCCCTAGACCAGTGGAATGAGTTGCAGCGCCTTTCCACTCTGCTGCTGCACACCCCCTTCCAGGCACAGGGCGTGATCACCAGCCTCAGCGTCGACGCCAACGGCACCCGTCATGTGGCGCTGCACAGCGAACCGGACATGATCACCCTGTGGCGCTACCTCGGTACCAGTCTGCTGTTGCTGGCGGTCGTCATCAGCCTGGGCTATAACGCCTGGCGGCTGGTGCAGCGTCGGCGCATCAATCAGCACCGCGTCGCCGATATCCAGCGTTACTACGACAGCTGCTTCAATCCGCAGCTCAATCCGATGTCGATGCGGCCGATGGCCTGAACCTGACGCCGGGGCCTCCGCCCTGTCATCTGCTTATGCTACGCTAACGCTATTATTCTCATCTGCGGACCGCCCGTCGGTCCGCCCGTGGAGTTTTTATGGTTCCCGAGTTTGATTGGCCGCAGATCGATACCGTGCTGCTGGATATGGACGGCACCTTGCTGGATCTGGAGTTCGACAGCCACTTTTGGCTCAGCCTGGTGCCGCAGGCGCTGAGCGAAAGGCGCGCCATTCCTTTCGACGAAGCCCGTCATATCATTGAGCGGGAGTATCAGGCGGTGCAGCACACCATGAACTGGTATTGCTTCGATTACTGGAGCGAGCGGTTGGATCTGGATATCTACCGCATGACCAGCGAAGTCGGCAGCCGCGCCCGGCTGCGCGAAGACACCGAGCCGTTTTTACGGGCGCTGCGCGACGCCGGTCTGCAAACCATTTTGCTGACCAACGCCCATCCGCACAGCCTGGCGGTGAAAATCGAGCATACCGGCCTCGATCGGCACCTTGATTTATTGTTTTCCACCCACACATTTGGTTATCCGAAAGAAGATCAGCGTCTGTGGCAGGCGGTGCAACAGCACACCGGATTCAATCCGCAGCGCACGCTGTTCGTCGACGACGGCGAGCCGATCCTCGACGCGGCGCGCACTTTCGGCATTCGTTACTGCCTGGGCGTGCAAAACCCGGACTCCAGTACGGCGGAGAAAAGCTTCCAGCGCCATCCGTCGATGCGTGACTACCGCCTGCTGATACCGGCGCTGGCCAAGGGGGAAGCATGAAGGAAAAAGCGACGCGCGACGACGCGGTACGGCTGGATAAGTGGCTCTGGGCCGCTCGCTTCTATAAGACCCGTGCGCTGGCACGCGAAATGATCGACGGCGGCAAGGTGCATTACAACGGCCAGCGCGGCAAGCCGAGCAAGATTGTCGAACTCAACGCCGAGCTCAAGCTGCGGCAAGGCAACGAAGAACGTACGGTGATCGTGCTGGCGCTGACCAGCCAACGCCGCGGCGCCGGCGAGGCGCAGCAAATGTATCAGGAAACCGAAGCCAGCATCGCCAACCGCGAAAAGATGGCGCTGGCGCGCAAGATGAACGCGTTGACCATGCCGCATCCGGACCGTCGTCCGGACAAAAAGGAGCGGCGAGACCTGATGAAATTTAAATTTGGTGAGCCGGAATAACCCCTCACCGCAATGAGAGAAGATTATGTCCAACCATGACCAATTGCACCGTTACCTGTTTGAAAACTACGCGGTGCGCGGCGAGCTGGTTACCGTCAGCGAAACCTATCAGCAGATCCTGAACAACCACGACTACCCGGCGCCGGTACAGAAGCTGCTGGGCGAACTGCTGGTCGCCACCAGTCTGCTGACCGCGACCCTGAAGTTCGACGGCGACATCACCGTGCAGCTGCAAGGCGACGGCCCGCTGAAGCTGGCGGTGATCAACGGCAACAACCGTCAGGAGATGCGCGGCGTTGCGCGCACCCAGGCGCCTATCGCCGACGACAGCACCTTGCATCAGATGATCGGCAACGGCGTCATGGTCATCACCATTTCGCCGACGGAAGGCGAGCGCTATCAGGGCGTAGTCGGTCTGGAAGGTGAAACCCTGGCCGAATGCCTGGAAGCCTACTTCCGCCAGTCCGAGCAGCTGCCAACCCGCCTGTTCATCCGCACCGGCGAAGCGGAAGGCAACGCCGCGGCGGCCGGTATGCTGCTGCAGGTGCTGCCGGCGCAGGACGGCAACCTCGATGATTTCGATCATCTGGTGCAACTGACCAACACGGTAAAAAGCGAAGAGCTGTTCGGCCTGCCGGCCAACGAAGTGCTGTACCGCCTGTATCACCAGGAAGAGGTCACCCTGTACGAACCACAGGACGTGCAGTTCCGTTGCACCTGTTCGCGCCAGCGTTGCGCCGACGCGCTGCTGACCCTGCCGACCGACGAAGTGGCGGACATGCTGGAGCAGGACGGCAATATCGACATGCACTGCGACTACTGTGGCAGCCACTATGTCTTTGACCCGGTTGATGTTGCCGCTTTGTATGCGGGTAACACCGGCGAAAGCGACCAGTTGCACTAAGTCACACCCCCTCGGCGGGCGCGCTCGGCGCCCGCCAACGCCCGCCGTTTGCACGTTTGCTTTTTTCCGTGTGCTATCTCTCAGATCGTAACGAAATACCGCCTAAAACGTTAAATATTTGATACCCATCGCGGTTACGCACCGTTAGATCCCTACAATTGCCGCCAGAAATTCTGTGACCAAGGAGTAGTAACATGCGCGTTAAAGGTATAACCCCTCAGGATCTGGCCGCTTACGGCATTCACGACGTTAGCGAAATCGTTCACAACCCGAGCTATGAACTGCTGTTTAAGGAAGAAACAGACCCATCTCTGGAAGGTTTTGAGCGTGGGGTAGTCACCAAGCTGGGTGCCGTCTCCGTCGATACCGGCATCTTCACCGGCCGCTCGCCGAAAGACAAATACATCGTCCGCGACGACATCACCCGCGATACCGTGTGGTGGGCCGATCAGGGCAAAGGCAAAAACGACAACAAACCCCTCAGTCCGGAAGTGTGGGCCGATCTGAAACACCTGGTCACCGAACAACTGTCCGGCAAACGCCTGTTCGTGGTGGATACCTTCTGCGGCGCCAACGCCGACTCGCGCCTGAAAGTGCGCTTCATCACCGAGGTGGCCTGGCAGGCGCACTTCGTGAAAAACATGTTCATCCGCCCGAGCGATGAAGAACTGGCTGACTTCGAGCCGGACTTCGTGGTGATGAACGGCGCCAAATGCACCAACCCGAACTGGCAGCAGCAAGGCCTGAACTCGGAGAACTTCGTCGCCTTCAACCTGACCGAGCGCATGCAGTTGATCGGCGGCACCTGGTACGGCGGCGAAATGAAGAAAGGCATGTTCTCGATGATGAACTACCTGCTGCCGCTGAAAGGCATCGCCTCGATGCACTGCTCGGCCAACGTGGGCGAGAAAGGCGACGTGGCGGTGTTCTTCGGCCTGTCCGGTACCGGCAAGACCACCCTCTCCACCGATCCGAAGCGTCAGCTGATCGGCGATGACGAGCACGGCTGGGACGACGACGGCGTGTTCAACTTCGAAGGCGGCTGCTACGCCAAGACCATCAAGCTGTCTGAAGAAGCCGAGCCGGACATCTATCACGCCATCAAACGCGACGCGCTGCTGGAAAACGTCACCGTGCTGGCCGACGGCAGCATCGACTTCAACGACGGTTCGAAAACCGAGAACACCCGCGTTTCTTACCCGATCTACCATATCCAGAACATCGTCAAGCCGGTGTCCAAGGCGGGTCACGCCACCAAGGTGATCTTCCTGACCGCCGATGCCTTCGGCGTGCTGCCGCCGGTATCGCGTCTGACCGCCAACCAGACTCAGTACCACTTCCTGTCCGGCTTCACCGCCAAGCTGGCCGGCACCGAGCGCGGCGTAACCGAACCGACGCCAACCTTCTCCGCCTGCTTCGGCGCCGCATTCCTGTCGCTGCACCCGACGCAGTACGCCGAAGTGCTGGTGAAACGCATGCAGGCCGCCGGCGCCCAGGCTTACCTGGTCAACACCGGCTGGAACGGTACCGGCAAGCGCATCTCGATCAAAGATACGCGCGGCATCATTGACGCCATCCTGAGCGGTGAAATCGACAAGGCGGAAACCGTTACCCTGCCGATCTTCGATCTGGCGATGCCGACCGCGCTGCCGGGCGTGAACCCGGAGATCCTCGATCCGCGCAATACCTATGCCAGCCTCGAGCAGTGGCAGGAAAAAGCGCAGGATCTGGCCGAGCGCTTCATCACCAACTTCGATAAATACACCGACACGCCTGCTGGCGCCGCGCTGGTCAGCGCCGGCCCTAAGCTGTAATTCGGTAGCGTTACCTCTTCAGCTAAGGCGCGGATCCCGCGCCTTTTTTTATTTTCAGTGATTGCTTTTTAACCAGCAAGGCGAGAAAATAAGTCAATGCAATCATTGATAGCAAAGGAGGTTTCAATGGCTACTATCACCGTCAGAAATCTGGACGACGAAATCAAAGAGCTGCTGCGTATTTCAGCGGCGAAAAACGGCCATTCTATGGAAGAGGAAGCGCGCATGATCCTGAAACAGGCGCTGGTGAAAAAACCGCCGCGCTATGGGTTAGGAACACGCATGCATCAGTACTTCGCCGAATTCGGCGGCGTTGAGTTGGAGATCCCCCCACGTGATGAAGCCCCTCATCGTATTGTCAACTTTGATGAAGACGATGAAAAATGATTGTGCTGGATACCAACGTCGTTTCGGAATTGCTGCGGCCGGCGCCTCACTACAATGTATTGCGCTGGTTAGATGAGCAGGATACGTATCGGTTCTATTTGAGCGCCATCGTGGTTGCGGAGCTGTATACGGGCATCGCCTGCATGCCTCACGGCAAGAAACAGCTCGAACTGCAAACTAACCTCGGCGACATGCTGCAGGAAGAGTTTTCAGACAGAATCTTACCCTTTGACGTCGGCTGTGCGATGCAGCATGCGGAATTAATGGGCGCCAATCGCCGCCGAGGCATTGGCGTCAGCATGCCGGATACCCAAATCGCCGCCACCTGCCTGCATTACGGTGCCGCCCTGGCCACCCGCAACACCAAAGACTTCCTCCACTGCGGCATCGAGTTAATCGATCCGTGGCAGGCGCCGACCGGCCGTCGGTTGCATGAGGATGCGGCGGAATACTACGTGATGAGCAGGAAGTCCTGACGGGGCCGCAGCAACGCGGCCCGCGCCAAGAGCGTCAGGCGTTTTCCCTGGCGGTTTGATGGCCGTTGGCCGACTCTTTTTTCTCCATCGGCAACGGAATATACGCGCGGATCAATAGCCCGCCGCGTTCGCTGGTGCCGATATCCAGTTCGCCGTCGTGCGCGTCGATAATGCGCTGCACGATCGCCAGCCCCAGACCGGTGCCGCTGGTGCTGCGCGCGCTGTCACCGCGTACGAACGGCTGCAACAGATGCTTCAATTCTTCCGGTTTGATGCCCGGGCCGTCATCCTCCACCTGGAACCAGCCGCGCTGCAGCTCACGGCCGCTGCTGACCTTGATCCAGCCGTTGCCGTAACGTGCCGCGTTCACCACCATGTTCACCGCCGCCCGCTTAATCGACAGCGGATGCACGTTCATCATCAGCTCGCCCGGCGACAGCGCGGTTTCAATCACCCGCTCATAGCCGCTCTCCGCCGCGACCACCTCGCCCAAAATGGCGTTCAGATCGCTGCTTTCGGTCGGCATCTCCTGCCCGGTGCGCAGGTAATCGATGAACTGCTCGATGATGGCGTTGCACTCTTCGATGTCTTTATTGATCGACTCGGCCAGATAGCCGTCTTCGGCGCTCATCATCTCCGTCGCCAGCCGGATGCGCGTCAACGGCGTGCGCAGGTCATGGCTGACCCCGGCCATCAGCAAGGTGCGGTCGTCCGCCAGCTGCTTGACGCCCGACGCCATCTGATTGAATGCGCGAGTCACCGACCGCACTTCGGAAGCGCCATACTCGCGCAGCGGCGGCGGAATGATGCCCTTGCCCACCTGCAGCGCCGCATGTTCCAGCTCCACCAGCGGGCGGTTTTGAATGCGGATAAATAGCCAGGCGCCGCCGATCGCCAGTAGCATGATCGCCAGCGTATAGCGGAACAGCGGAGAGAAGTCGCCCTGGTGGATTTCCGTCAGCGGTACGCGCACCCAGATATCGGGCTGCAGCCAGGTTTTCAGCCACACCACCGGGGAGTTCTTGTTCACCTCCACCCGCACATCGGTCGGCCCGCCGAGCTGCTGCGCCATCTGCTGGCTGAGGAACTGGTAGTGCTGCGCCCAGCGCAGGCCGCTCTCCTCCGCCGCCGAGTTGGTGTAGAGAGAGATGCCCAGTTCGCGGTAGATCTCACGGCGGAACGCCGGCGGCACTTCCAGCAGCGTGCCGTCCTCCAGCTGCAGCCGATCGGTCATCAGCATACGCACTTCGTACGCCAATACCTTGTTGAACTGCTGCAGACTGGGCAGGATGGCGAAGTTCAGCACCACCAGATAGGTCGTCACCAGGCTGACGAACAGCAAGGTGACGATCAACAACAGGGTTCGGGCAAACGAGCTACGCGGTGAAAAGCGCAATCGCCTCATGCCTTACTGCCGTCCGGGACGAACACGTAGCCGAGACCCCAAACGGTCTGGATATAACGCGGATGCGCCGGATCTTCTTCCACCATGCGGCGCAGGCGCGAGATCTGCACGTCGATGGAGCGCTCCATGGCGCTGTATTCGCGGCCACGCGCCAGGTTCATCAGCTTATCGCGCGACAGCGGTTCACGCGGGTGGCTGACCAGCGCCTTCAGGACCGCGAACTCGCCGCTGGTCAACGGCATCGGTTCATCTTCGCGGAACATCTCGCGGGTGCCGAGGTTCAGTTTGAATTTGCCGAACGCGATCACCGCTTCTTCCTGCGAAGGCGCGCCCGGCAGTTCGTTAGCCTGGCGGCGCAGCACCGCGCGGATGCGAGCCAACAGCTCACGCGGGTTGAACGGCTTAGGAATGTAGTCGTCGGCGCCGATTTCCAGCCCCACGATGCGATCGACCTCTTCGCCTTTGGCGGTGACCATAATGATCGGCATAGGGTTGCTCTGGCTGCGCAGGCGGCGGCAGATGGACAGCCCATCTTCGCCCGGCAACATCAGATCGAGCACCATCAGATGGAAGGATTCACGTGTCAGCAAGCGATCCATTTGCTCAGCGTTGGCAACGCTGCGAACCTGGAAGCCCTGCTCGGTTAAATAACGTTCTAAAAGCGCGCGCAGGCGCATGTCATCATCGACAACCAGGATCTTATGATTCTCTTGCATGGTATTACTCCCAAAGGCTTTATTGCCTGACTCGAATATTGTTAGAAAACCTTGCCATTTGAGACAGCGTTTAATGGTATGTATTCTAGACGAAATTGTTACAAAGCTTATTCTTTTCCCCATTTATCAACAATTTTCATCGAATGTCGACGGGGGTTCGTCAAAATTTCGCCCTTTATCGGCGCAATGTGGGGCAGTGGCCCAATTTTACGCAATTTCGCCACCGGCAAACCGCACGGTGGCGTTTTGACGACGAGTCAGGAAGTCTGCAGGAAACGCGCCAGCTGCCGGCGCAGCTGCCGGTTCTCTTGCTGCAGTGCATCAACCCGGTCGAGCAGCGTCAGCGCCATGGCGATCCCCGGCCAATCCAGATCCAGTTCGGCCCGCAGCCTGCGCGCACGCTGCAGATGGCTCAGCGCCGGGTAATCGAACTCCCAGCTCGGCTGCGCCGGCTCCAGCGGCACGATCACGCCCAGGCCGACGATCTCGACCAGCTCATCCTCTGAAATCTCCACCCTCTGACACAGTTCCACCACGGTGAATGTGATCTCTTTTTTCATCATGTGCTTTACTCCCATTCCGCGCGCGGGTTGAACGCCGCCTGTTCAGCCAGTTCTCGCCACAGGGCGCTGGCCTTCTCGTTCGGCTTCGGCGGCATCACCACCTTGAGAATGACATACAGATCGCCGGGCTCTTTCTTGCCCGCCAGCCCCTTGCCCTTGACCCGCAGCCGTTTGCCGCTCTGGCTGCCGGCCGGCACGGTCAGCGCGATTTTGCCGGTCAGCGTCGGCACCTCGATGCTGGCCCCCAGCGCCGCTTCCCACGGGGCGAGCGGCGCCACGATGCTCAGGTTGTGGCCGTCAATCTCGAACAGCGGATGCGGCGCGAGGCGGATGACCAGATACAGGTCGCCGTTCTGGCCGCCGCCCACGCCGGCAACGCCCTGCCCCTTGAGGCGAATGCGCTCGCCGTCGCCCACGCCAGCCGGGATTTTCACGTTCAGCGTTTTGCTGGCTTCGCTCACCTGCCGCCCCAGCTCGTCGTACACCGGCAGCTTGTAGGCGATCTCGCGGCTTTGGCCATGCAGCGTTTCCTCGAGGAACAGCGGCACCTCCATCTCGAGATCCTGGCCGCGGAAGCCATGCCCGCCGTGCGAGTGCGAAGCGGAGCGGTGCCCGCCTGCCGCACGCCCGCCGAACATGCTTTCGAAGAAATCGGAGAAGTCTTGCGCGTCGGCACCGCCGCCGTGCCATGAAGCGCTCTGCTGATAGCCGCCGCGATCGCCGCGCGCCTGGCGGCCAAAGTTCGGATCGTTGCGGTGCAGCCGGATCTGATCGTACTCAGCGCGGCGCTCTTCGTCCTTCAGCACCTCATAGGCTTCGGCCAGCTCCTTGAATTTGCTCTCGGCGTCTTCTTCGGTGCTCACGTCAGGGTGATATTTACGCGCCAGCCGGCGGTAGGCCGTTTTGATGGTTTTCAGATCGGCGTTGGGCTCAACGCCCATCGTTGCGTAGTAATCTTTAAATTCCATGCGGTAATACCTTCAATGTGTTGGGTTGTGCGCCAAAATTCCTTGTCTCTCTCGCCAGATATCCTCCTTTCGTCACATTCCTTTTCCGCTATCGCTAAGCATACTCCCGATTGTTAAAAGCTGCGCAAACTGAATAAAAACCGTGCGACAACACGCAGGCCCCCACGCCATTTCTAAAGCCCTGCGCATTCACGTACACTGTGGCGGTGGCCCCATAAAGATAAATCACGATGAGAACTCAACTGATAACCCGTGAAGGGTATGACAAGCTCAAACAAGAGCTGGATTACCTCTGGCGCGAAGAACGCCCCGAGGTGACCAAGAAAGTGACCTGGGCCGCCAGCCTGGGCGACAGAAGCGAAAACGCCGACTACCAGTACAACAAGAAGCGGCTGCGCGAAATTGACCGCCGCGTCCGCTATCTGACCAAATGCCTGGAGCAGCTGAAGATCGTCGATTACTCCCCGCAGCAGGAAGGCAAAGTGTTCTTCGGCGCCTGGGTGGAAGTAGAGAACGAAGACGGCGAGACCAAACACTTTCGCATCGTCGGTTACGACGAGATCTTCGGCCGCAAGGATTACATCTCCATCGACGCGCCGATGGCGCGCGCCCTGCTGAAAAAAGAGGTCGGGGACGTCGCCACCGTCAATACGCCGCTGGGCGAGGCACAGTGGTACGTGAACGAGATAGACTACCGGAAGTAAGCTTTCAGCTTTTTCCGAACCGCCGCCAACGCCGCCGCCTGAGCTGTTCTCCACGCCGCGGCCGCGCGGCGGCGGCCCGCTCCGCTGGCATTTTCCGCGATCAATCCGTATAACTGTCCCCTGTTTATTCACCGTTCTCAATACAGATACCAGACCTATGAATGACCCACTGAGCCGCATTATTGCAACAGAACTGCAGGCCCGGCCGGAGCAAGTCGACTCCGCCATCCGTCTGCTGGATGAAGGTAATACCGTGCCCTTTATTGCACGCTATCGTAAGGAAGTCACCGGGGGCCTGGACGACACCCAACTGCGCCAGCTGGAAACCCGCCTGGGTTATCTGCGTGAACTGGAAGATCGTCGCCAGACCATCCTGAAGTCGATCGATGAACAGGGCAAACTGACCGAACAACTGGCGGGGGCGATCAACGCCACGCTGAGCAAGACCGAACTCGAAGACCTCTACCTGCCGTACAAACCGAAGCGCCGCACCCGCGGCCAGATCGCCATCGAGGCCGGTCTGGAACCGCTGGCGGACGCGCTGTGGCAGGATCCGCAACAGCAGCCGGAACAGCTGGCTGAACGCTACGTCGATGCCGACAAGGGCGTGGCGGACGTCAAAGCCGCCCTCGACGGCGCGCGCTATATCCTGATGGAGCGCTTCGCCGAAGACGCCACGCTGCTGGCCAAGGTGCGCGACTACCTGTGGAAAAACGCCCATCTGGTGTCCAAAGTGGTCGAGGGCAAGGAAGAAGAAGGCGCCAAGTTCCGCGACTATTTCGATCATCACGAACCGATTTCCCAGGTGCCTTCGCACCGCGCGCTGGCGATGTTCCGCGGCCGCAACGAAGGCGTGCTGCAGCTGGCGTTGAACGCCGATCCGCAGTTTGAGGAAGCGCCGCGCGAAAGCCAGGCGGAGCTGATCATCATCAATCACCTCAACCTGCGCCTGAACAACGCCCCGGCCGACGCCTGGCGCAAGGCGGTGGTCAACTGGACCTGGCGCATCAAGGTGCTGCTGCACCTGGAAACCGAGCTGATGGGCACGGTGCGCGAGCGCGCGGAAGACGAAGCGATCAACGTGTTCGCCCGCAACATGCACGATCTGCTGATGGCCGCGCCGGCCGGCATGCGCGCCACCATGGGCCTCGATCCGGGCCTGCGCACCGGGGTGAAAGTCGCCGTGGTCGACGCGACCGGCAAGCTGGTCGCCACCGACACCGTCTACCCACACACCGGGCAAGCGGCCAAAGCCGCCGCCATCGTCGCGGCGCTGTGTATCAAACATAACGTGGAGCTGGTGGCCATCGGCAACGGCACCGCCTCGCGTGAAACCGAGCGCTTTTATCTCGACCTGCAAAAGCAGTTCGCCGAGGTCCGGGCGCAGAAAGTGATCGTCAGCGAAGCGGGCGCATCGGTGTATTCCGCGTCCGAACTGGCGGCGCTGGAATTCCCGGATCTCGACGTGTCGCTGCGCGGCGCGGTGTCCATCGCTCGTCGCCTGCAGGATCCGCTGGCGGAGCTGGTGAAGATCGACCCGAAATCCATCGGCGTCGGCCAGTATCAGCACGACGTCAGCCAGAGCCAGCTGGCGAAGAAGCTGGACTCGGTGGTGGAAGACTGCGTGAACGCCGTCGGCGTCGATCTGAACACCGCGTCGGTGCCGTTGCTGACACGCGTGGCCGGCCTGACGCGCATGATGGCGCAAAATATCGTCAACTGGCGCGACGAGAACGGCCGCTTCAGCAACCGTGAACAGCTGCTGAAGGTCAGCCGCCTGGGGCCAAAGGCCTTCGAACAGTGCGCCGGCTTCCTGCGCATCAACCACGGCGACAACCCGCTGGACGCTTCCACCGTTCACCCGGAAGCCTACCCGGTGGTGCAGCGCATTCTGGTCGCCACCGAGCAGGCGCTGCAGGACCTGATGGGCAACGCTTCGGCGGTGCGCAGCCTGAAAGCGGTCGATTTCACCGACGACAAGTTCGGCGTACCGACGGTCACCGATATCCTGAAAGAGCTGGAGAAACCGGGCCGCGATCCGCGCCCGGAGTTCAAAACCGCGACCTTTGCCGAAGGGGTGGAAACCCTCAACGATCTGCAGGTGGGCATGATCCTGGAAGGGTCGGTCACCAACGTCACCAACTTCGGGGCCTTCGTGGATATCGGCGTGCATCAGGACGGCCTGGTGCACATCTCCTCGCTGGCGGACAAGTTCGTTGAAGATCCGCACACCGTAGTAAAGGCCGGCGACATCGTCAAAGTGAAGGTGATGGAAGTCGATCTGCAGCGTAAACGCATCGCGCTGAGCATGCGCCTGGATGAACAGCCGGGCGAAGGTTCACCGCGCCGCGGCGGCAACGCGCCAGCGCAGACACGCGACAACGCCAGCCGTTCGGCGGGTGCCAACAAGGCCAAACCGCGCAACGCGGCGCCGGCCGGCAACAGCGCCATGGGCGACGCGCTGGCGGCGGCATTCGGCAAGAAACGCTAAGTCGGAACCGACAGGGCGGAGCCTGCTCCGCCCTTTCTGATGAATAAAACCTGCGGCATTTTTTGACCCGTCTCAATAAACCGTCATCTTTTTATGTCCCGTTCCTGCGTGACCGTCCTCCCATTATTCAGGCAATAAAAATCCTCTCCGCAGCCATTTATTAACAACTTCGTTAACACGCCTGTTTCATCTCGCGAATTGTGAACGAAACACAAATGGTTACCGCTCGCATTACGCCGGAATAATGTTATTGAATTGCCTTTCGACGGAAATAAATAAAGGGAAAAAGCCCTCGAAGTTTGCAAACGAGAAAACTCGGCTACAAATACGTAACTGATTTAACTCGCCATTCTCATTTGTTCCCGCTCGCCAGCGGTGGTAAAACGTCATTAATAAAGGCAACGCCATCAAAAACTGTCGTCGCCATAATAATTGGTTACAATACCCTTACTTTTTGTATTGAACGCGATAATGATAATTACTATTATTTGCGCTCACTTTATTGCATGACCTTATGGATGAATACCGCCGACGGCGTGGCATTTTCGCCGGCAACGTCCAATTATCATCAGCCCGATGTTCATCGGCACCCGGAAGGTTAATCACATGCAGCTTCAACCTAAACGCACGTATAAGATTGTCGGCTTTTCCGGTGAAATTGCGCCGGCCTACCGCCAGAAACTGTTATCGCTCGGCATGCTGCCCGGCTCTTCGTTCGACGTGGTGCGCGTCGCGCCGCTGGGCGATCCGATAGAAATTAAAACTCGCCGCGTCAGCCTGGTGCTGCGCAGGAAGGATCTGGCGCTGCTGCAGCTCGACGGCCAGTCCTGAGCCGGCACGCCCTCCGTTTGCCGACGCGCCCTTGCGCCGGCGCTGTTCTCCTTGAAGACGACACGCTGAACTATGAAAAAACTCACCATCGGCTTAATCGGTAACCCGAACTCCGGCAAAACCACGCTGTTCAACCAGCTGACCGGCGCACGCCAACGGGTCGGCAACTGGGCGGGCGTGACGGTCGAACGCAAAGAAGGCCATTTCACGACCCCGCAGTCCGACGTGCGGCTGGTCGATTTGCCGGGCACCTATTCTCTGACCACCATTTCAGAGCAAACCTCGCTCGATGAGCAGATCGCCTGCCACTACATTTTGAGCGGCGACGCCGATCTGCTGATCAACGTGGTCGACGCCTCCAACCTGGAGCGCAACCTCTATCTGACGCTGCAGCTGCTGGAGCTGGGCATTCCCTGCATCGTGGCGCTGAACATGCTCGACATCGCCACAAGCCAGCATATCGATATCGACGTCGCCGCGCTGTCGGCGCGCCTCGGCTGCCCGGTGGTGCCGATGGTCTCCACCCGCGCTGACGGCATCGGCGTGCTGAAACAGATGATCGACAATCACCACATCAACGAACAGCAGGCGCTGGTGAACTATCCGCCGCTGTTGCTGAAAGCGGTCGCCACGCTGAGCGACGCCATGCCGCAAACGCTGCCGGCGGTGCAGCGCCGCTGGCTGGCATTGCAAATGCTGGAAGGCGACATCTACAGCCACCGGCTGGCCGGCCCCGCCGTCGCGCTGCTGCCTGCGGCCATTCAGGCATTGCAACAGCAGCAGCAAGAAGACCCGGCGCTGGTGATCGCCGACGCGCGCTATCAGTCTATCGCCGCCCTGTGCGACGCGGTCAGCAACCCGCAGCAGGCGATGCCCAACCGCCTGACCGAGATGCTGGATAAAGTGATCCTCAACCGCTGGCTGGGCGTGCCGATCTTCCTGCTGGTGATGTACCTGATGTTCCTGCTGGCGATCAACATCGGCGGCGCGCTGCAGCCGATCTTCGATATCGGCTCGGCGGCGATCTTCATTCAGGGCATTCAGTGGCTCGGCTACACCCTGCACTTCCCCGACTGGCTGACCGTTTTCCTGGCGCAGGGCATCGGCGGTGGTATCAACACCGTGCTGCCGCTGGTGCCGCAGATCGGCATGATGTACCTGTTCCTGTCCTTCCTGGAGGATTCCGGCTACATGGCGCGCGCGGCGTTCGTGATGGACCGCCTGATGCAGGCGCTCGGGCTGCCGGGCAAATCCTTCGTGCCGCTGATCGTCGGCTTCGGCTGCAACGTGCCGTCCATCATGGGTGCCCGGACGCTGGACGCCCAGCGTGAGCGCCTGATCACCATCATGATGGCGCCGTTCATGTCGTGCGGTGCCCGTCTGGCGATCTTTGCGGTGTTCGCCGCCGCCTTCTTCGGCCAGGACGGCGCCGGGGTGGTGTTCTCGCTGTACATGCTCGGCATTGCGGTGGCGATCCTCACCGGTCTGGTGCTCAAATACACCATCATGCGTGGCGAGGCCTCGCCGTTCGTGATGGAGCTGCCGGTCTACCACGTGCCGCACCTGAAAAGCCTGCTGCTGCAAACCTGGCAGCGGCTGAAAGGCTTCGTGCTGCGCGCCGGTAAGGTGATCGTGGTGGCCAGCATGTTCATCGGCGGCCTGAACAGCTTCTCGTTCAGCGGCAAGACGGTCGACAATATCAACGACTCCGCGCTGGCCTCGGTCTCCAAGGTGTTGACGCCGCTGCTGCAGCCGATGGGCGTCCACAGCGATAACTGGCAGGCCACCGTCGGCCTGGTGACCGGCGCGATGGCGAAAGAAGTGGTGGTCGGCACGCTGAACACGTTGTACACCGCCGAGCACATCAACAAAGAGGCGTTCGACGCCGCCAACTTCAACCTGCTCGATGAGCTGGGCGGCGCGCTGAACGAAACCTGGGACGGCCTGAAAAACACCTTCAGCCTGAGCGTGCTCTCCAACCCAATCGAAGCCAGCAAGGGCGACGGCGAGATGGGCGTCGGCTCGATGGGCGTAATGAGCAGCAAATTCGGCTCCGGCATCTCCGCCTACAGCTACCTGATCTTCGTGCTGCTGTATGTGCCTTGCGTCTCGGTGATGGGCGCCATCGCCCGTGAATCGAGCCGCGGCTGGATGACCTTCTCTATTCTGTGGGGGCTGAACGTGGCCTACTCGCTGGCGACGCTGTTCTACCAGGTGGCCACCTTCAACCAACACCCGCAGTACAGCCTGACGGCGATCCTGGTGGTGCTGGCGGTGAACCTGCTGGTGCTGTTCGGCCTGCGCCGGGCGCGCAGCCGCGTTACGGTGCGCCTGGGCAACGCTACGCCGGCGGCCTGTTGCCAGGGCGCCAAGGGGAGCTGTCACTGATGGCCGGGCTGCTGCAGGTGCGCGATGCGCTGGCGCTGCTTGGCAGCGCTCAGGCGCAGCAGCTCAGCCAATCGCTGGCGACGCCGCTGCCGTTGGTGCAGGCGATGCTGGACCGTTTGGCGGCGATGGGAAAAGTAGAGCGTATCGAACAGGATGACGGCGCCTGTCTGAGCGGCAGTTGCAAAGGCTGCCCGCAGGGCCAGGGGTGCAGCACGGTTTTCTACCGGCTGAAGGCCTGACGATCAGGGGCGCCGCAGCGGCGCCCCTTGCCGTTGAAGGCTTATTGCTTGTCTTTGTAAACTTCAGCGATGGCGCTGAATTTACCGTGCTCGCGGCCTGCCAGGATCACGTAGTATTGACCGCCCTTCTCGTCCGCCAGTTTGGACAGCTCATCCTTGGCATCCATCGGCGAGGTGGTCTGCGCCGTGGTGGTCACGGTGCCGATCTTCTCGTATTTACCCGGGTTCTTATCCAGATCTTCCTTGGTCAGCAGGGTTGCCGCCATGGAGCCGAAAGACACCGAACCCAGCACTGCCGCTGCAATAATCATCTTCAATGATTTCATGACACTAACCTCTCAATGGATAATTTATCTGTTATGAAAGCCGTCAAGAATCCATGCGTAGTACAGCAGGCTGCCGCGACATCCTCAGGCCTCGTTGCTTTCCCTGACGGGGCCTGTTTCCCAGAGACGAAACGCCAAAATGAAAAGCGCCGCACGCGGTCTTTTCATTTTGCAGCCAACGCATTGACTCACTAAGTATCGAACAGCTTTGTCTTTTATCCACCCGGCAGCGTTTTTTTTCGCGCCCTATCGTGCGTTTTACCGCCGCATTCAATGTGCTGCAATAAACGCTTCGATCATCGTCACAAATTCGTCGGGATGAGAGATAAACGGCGCATGGGCGGCTTTGGCCACGACCTGCGACGTAGAATTCGGCCAGGCCGCGTCGAGCAGCTCGGCGACCTTGCGCGGCACCAGCCCGTCCAGATAGCCGTAAATCCGCAGCAGCGGCAGCTCCAGCGCGGCCAACGGCGCACGCAGATCGGCGGTGCGCAGGATCTCCAGCCCGCCGTTCAACACTTCGACGCTCGGCGTCGGCTGGTTGAGTACCACCGCTTTCAGCTGGCGCGCATCCTGACGCGCGCTCTCGGTGCCCAGCGTCTGCAACGCCAGAAAACGCTCGACGGTGCGCTGGAAATCCAGGCTCAGCTGGTGCTGAAAACCGCTCAGCACGTCCGGGCGGATCCCCGGCCACTCATCGCGGGCGGCAAAGCAAGGCGAAGAGGCCACGGTGATCAAGCCCTTGAGCCGCTCAGGTTGCATCAACGCCGCCTGGCTGGCCACCAGCCCGCCGAGCGACCAGCCCAGCCACCAGGCCTGCGACGGGGCGGCCGCCAGCACGATTTCCGTCATCTGCTCCAGCGACAGGGCGCCGAACCCCTGGCTGCGGCCGTACCCCGGCAGATCGACCAGGTGCAGGCGAAAATGCGGCGCCAGTCGCGCCTGAATGCAACTCCACACTTCGGCGTTCAATCCCCAGCCGTGCAGCAGCACAAGATCGCGTTCGCCTTCACCTATTGTTTGCCAGTACAGCGCTGTCATTGGTTATTGTCCTTTCATGCTTACCCGTCTCGGAGGCTCTATGCTATCAATCCGCAGCCGCTGTTGGCTATGCCGACAGCCGTTGAGCCTGATGCGTCATGGCATCTGCAGCTGCTGCCTGCGCCATCTGCCGGTCAGCCCACCGTGTTGCCCGCGCTGCGGGTTGCCCGCCGGGAGAACGCAAACGCCCTGCGGCCGCTGCCTGCAACGGCCGCCGCCCTGGCAACGGCTGGTGTTCGTCGGCGACTACGTTGCGCCCCTCAGCCAACTGGTAAAGAGGTTCAAGTTTCACCGCGCGTCCGAGCTGGCCCCGGCGTTGGCGCGCCTGATGCTGTTGCGCTGGCAGCAGGCGCGCAGAGAGCAGTATCTGAACAGACCCGACCTGATTTTAGCGGTACCCTTGCATGCATCACGCTGCTGGCGCCGCGGCTATAACCAGAGCGATCTGCTGGCCCGGCCGCTGGCGCGCTGGCTGGGCTGCCCCTATCGGCCCGCCGCCTTGCGCCGGGTACGCAAGACCGCCCTGCAACAGCGGCTGAGCGCCGGAGCACGCAGGCGCAATCTGCAGCGCGCGTTCGTCTGCACCGTCTCGGTCGCCGGCCGGCATATCGCCCTAGTGGATGACGTGGTGACCACCGGCAGCACCGTCGCGGAGATCGCGGCGCTGCTGCGGCGGCAAGGCGCCGCCTCGGTGCAGATCTGGTGCGTTTGCCGCACGTTGTAGTGCCACGGCAATGGGCGTATTATAACCGACTATAGAAGTCAACTATTGAGCTAATGCTATGATCCGTATAACAGATGCTGCACAGGAACACTTTGCCAAACTGCTGGCAAATCAAGAAGAAGGCACCCAAATCCGCGTATTCGTGATCAACCCGGGCACGCCGACGGCCGAATGCGGTGTCTCTTATTGCCCGCCGGACGCGGTAGAAGCGACGGATACCGAACTGAAGTTCGACAAACTGTCCGCCTATGTCGATGAGCTGAGCGCGCCGTATCTGGAAGACGCCGAAATCGACTTCGTGACCGACCAGTTGGGTTCTCAGCTGACGCTGAAGGCGCCGAACGCCAAAATGCGCAAGGTCGATGACAACGCGCCGCTGATGGAGCGCGTGGAATACGTGCTGCAGTCGCAGATCAACCCACAGCTGGCGGGCCACGGCGGCCGCGTGACGCTGATGGAGATCACCGACGACAACATGGCGATCCTGCAGTTCGGCGGCGGTTGCAACGGCTGTTCGATGGTCGACGTCACGCTGAAAGAAGGCATCGAGAAAGAGCTGCTGCAGAAGTTCCCGGAGCTGAAGGGCGTGCGTGATCTGACCGAACACCAGCGCGGCGAGCACTCTTACTACTGATACCCGGCGCTCACGCCACGGTAGATAACGCAATGCCGGAAGGGGGAACCCGTTCCGGCATTGTCGTTTTTAGCCCACCGACACCTTGCGCCGCCGTTTGTCCAAATCCTTCAGCAGCCGGTTTATCCGCGGATCGGCGAACATCTCCTCCAGCGTTTGGGTCAGCTTGCGCCGCCAGTTAGGGTACTGGTCACTGGTGCCGGGAATATTGACCGGATCGGCCATGTCCAGCCAGTCTTCCGGCTGCAGGCCGAGCAGGGCGCTGGCGCTGTCGGCGACATAACGCTGCAGACCGCGGTTAAGCAGCGGACTCATGCCGAGCAGCGCCGCCCTCTTGCCCACCTTCTGCGGCACGCAGCCATAGCGATGCAACCCGTCCAGCAGCCCTTGCTTGGCGCGTTCCCGATCGGCGAACAGCGCCCGCAGGATCTCCGCGTCCGGATAGAGCCCCAGTCGGTTGCCCAGTGTCAGATCGCCGCTTTGCCAATAGCCGCGCAACGTCGGCAGATCGTGGGTAGTGATGGTCGCCATCGCCTGCACCGGATAGGCCTGCGGCGCGCGGAAATGGTGTTCACCGTCGCTTTCGAAATACAGCACTTTGTAGGAATAGACGCCGCTGTCGCGCAGCTTGCCGACGATCTCTACCGGCACGGTGCCGAGATCCTCGCCGATCACCATGCAACGGTGGCGCTGGCTTTCCAGCGCCAGCACCGCCAGCAGATCGTCCACCGGGTATTTGACGTAGGCGCCGCGATCGGCGGTTTCGCCATAAGGGATCCACCACAGCCGCAGCAGCGCCATGACGTGATCGATACGCAGCGCGCCGCAGCTGGTCATGTTGGCGCGCAAAAGATCGATGAACGGCTGATAACCGCGCGCCGCCATCACGTGCGGATCCATCGGCGGCAGGCCCCAGTTTTGCCCCAGCGGCCCCAGGATGTCCGGCGGTGCGCCGACCGACGCTTTCAGGCAGTACAGCTCGCGGTCGCACCAGGTTTCCGCCCCGCCTTCCGCCACCCCGACCGCCAGATCGCGATACAGACCAATCGGCATCTGCTGCTGCCGGCTCTGCTCAAAACACTGCGCAAACTGCGTGGCCGCCAGCCATTGCAGCCACAGGTAAAAGCGGACCGCGTCCTGATGTTCGTCGCAGAACTGCCGCACCGCTTCGCTCTGCCCCCGCCGATAGCCCTCGGGCCAGGCCGGCCATCCCCACTGGCTGGCGTCTTTGGCCGCCAGGTGGGCATGCAGCGCGTCGAACGCCGCCTGCTGATACAGGCTGTCGCCGCCCTCAGTCACGAACCGTTCGAACGCCTGACGCTGCGCGTCGTTCGGCTTGCGCGCCTGAAACAGCGGGAACGTCAGCTTCAGCGCCGCCAGCTTCAGCTGCATCACGGCGGTGTAATCCACCCACTCCGCGGAGCGCGCCTTGGCCAACTGCTTCTGCGTCGCCGGCTTCTGCCACCAGCGCTGCGCCGCGTCGCTGCGCTGGAAATCCTCCACCGCGTTGACGTCGATATACGCCAGATTCAGCCAGCGGCGCGACGAGGGGCTGTAAGGGCTGGCGCTCTCCGGGTTGGCCGGATACAGCGCATGGATCGGATTGAGACCGACGAAGGCACCGCCGCGCTCCCCCACCTGCTCCACCATCAGACGCAGATCGCCGAAATCGCCGATGCCCCAGTTGCGATCAGAACGCAGCGTATACAGCTGAACGCAGGCGCCCCACAGTTTCTTGCCGGTCAGCAAGGCGTCCGGCTCGAAGCAGCGCCTCGGCGCGACGATCACTCGGCATGGCCACTGCCGTGCGCCCTGGCTCAGCGTCAATTGGTGATACCCCGCCGGCAGGTCGCCGGGCAGCGTCAGGGTCTTGCGCGCGCCGACGCGCCCCTGCAGGCATTCGCCGTCTTCACGCTGCAGCACCCACAGGTAGTCGCCTTCGCCCGCCGGGGTCAGCGCCAGCGGCGCGCCCTGATAGAACACCTTAACCGCCGGCAACGGCGATGCCGCCCCTTCCTGCGCGGCATCGCCCCGATTCATGGCCGCCAGCAGCTTGCGCTTGGTCTCCGGCTCAATCGCCTGCCGCTTGCCGTGGGCATTGATGAAATCGGCAGCGATCCCCGCCTGCGCTGCCGCCTGATCGATACGCTTACGATCCATTCGCTCTCCTTAACGTTTGGCTTGCCAGATGCGCTGCTGGTAATCGCGAATCGAGCGATCCGAGCTGAACATGCCGACGCGCGCAGTGTTAAGGATAGTCCGCCGCGTCCATTCGTCCCGGTCGCGGTACAGTTCGTCGACCCGGCGCTGCGCCTGGCAGTACGAGGCGAAGTCCGCCAGCACCAGATAGGGATCGCCGCCTTCCAGCAGGCTGTGCAGCATCATGTCGAACGCGTGCTTGTCGCCGTGGCTGAACGCGCCGCTCGCCAGCTCGTCCAAAATCGCCTTCAGGTGCTTGTCTTTCTTGCGGTAGCTGAGCGGATCGTAGCCCTTCGCCAGTATCGCCTTCACCTGCTCCACGGTATTGCCGAAGATAAAGATATTGTCTTCGCCCACCTGCTCGGCGATTTCGACGTTGGCGCCGTCCAGCGTGCCGACCGTCAGCGCGCCGTTCAGCGCCAGCTTCATGTTGCCGGTGCCGGAGGCCTCTTTACCGGCGGTGGAGATCTGCTCGGAGATATCCGCCGCCGGGATCATCAGTTCGGCCACCGACACGCGGTAGTCGGGAATGAACGCCACTTTCAGGCGATCTTTCACCAACGGATCGTTATTGATCTTCTCGGCCGCCTGGTTGATCGCGTAAATGATGTTTTTCGCCAGGTAGTAGCCCGGCGCCGCCTTGGCGCCGAACAGGAAGACGCGCGGTACGATGTCCAGATTCGGGTTGTCGCGCAGCTGGCGATACAGCGACAGGATGTGCAGCAGGTTCAGGTGCTGGCGTTTGTACTCGTGCAGACGCTTGATCTGCACGTCGAAAATTGCGTCCGGGTCGAGCGTCAACCCCATCACGCCGTGCACGTAATGGGCCAGCGCCACCTTGTTGTCGCGTTTGATCTGCTGATAACGCTGGCGGAACGCCGCGTCGTCGGCGAATTTTTCCAGCCCGCGCAACGCGTCGAGATCGTTCGCCCATTCCACCTTCAGCGTCTCGTCGATCAGGCCCGACAGCGCCGGGTTGCACTGTTTCAGCCAGCGGCGCGGCGTGATGCCGTTGGTGACGTTATGGAATTTGTTCGGCCACAGCTGGTGATATTCCGGGAACAGATCTTTCACCACCAGATCCGAGTGCAGCTGAGCCACGCCGTTGACCGCAAAGCCGCTGACCACGCACAGGTTGGCCATGCGCACCTGCTTGTTGTGATGCACCGCCAGTTTGGCCCACACCGCCTCGTCGCCCGGCCAGTGCTTATCCACCTGCTTTTTGAACCTGGCGTTGATCTGTTTGATGATGGAGAAATGGCGCGGCAGCAGGCTGCGCACCAGTTTTTCATCCCAGCACTCCAGCGCTTCCGGCATCAGGGTGTGGTTGGTATAGGCGAAGGTGTTGCTGGTGATCGCCCAGGCCGCCTCCCACTCCAGCTGGTGTTCGTCCAGCAGAATACGCAGCATTTCCGGAATGGCGATGGTCGGGTGGGTGTCGTTCAGCTGGATCACTTCGTACTTCGGCAGCTCTTCAATCTTGCGGCCGGCCTGATGGTGCTTGCGCAAAATGTCCGCCACCGAGCAGGCGCACTGGAAATACTGCTGCATCAGGCGTAGGCGCTTGCCGGCCTGATGGTTGTCGTTCGGGTAGAGCACCTTGGTCAGCTTGTCGGCTTCTACGCCCTGCTTCTCCGCCTGCAGGAATTTGCCGTCGTTGAAATCGCTCAGGTTGAACGGATGCTGATGGGTCGCCTGCCACAGGCGCAGCGGCTGCGCCACGCCGTTGCGATACCCCAGCACCGGCAGATCCCAGGCTTCGCCGCGCAGGGTGAAGGCCGGGCGCCACAGTTCGCGGCCGTCGGCCTGCTTTTCCAGCTTGCCGCCGATGCCTACATCCACCGCCAGCGCGGCGTTGTGGCGGAACCACGGGTAGCTCTCGCGCTGCCAGTTATCCGGCGCCTCTTGCTGCTGCCCGCCCTGGAACGACTGGCGGAACAGCCCGTACTGGTAGTTCAGCCCATAGCCGGTGGCCGGTTGCTCCACCGTCGCCATCGAGTCGAGGAAACAGGCCGCCAGGCGCCCCAGCCCGCCGTTGCCCAGCGCCGGATCGGTTTCCTGCTCCAGCAAATCCGCCAGCTTGACGTTCTGCTCCGCCAGCGCCTGCTCGACGGTGTCGTACCAGCCCAGGTTGATCAGGTTGTTCGCCGTCAGCCGGCCGATCAGAAACTCCATCGAGATGTAGTTCACGTGGCGCAGCGGTTTGGCGCTTTTGCGCGGCGCCGGCTGCGCGGCCAACTGCTCGGCCAGCGCCGCACTGACGGCTTCCCACCATTGATGCTGCGTCATCTGCTGTGCGGAACTGAGGCCGAACCGTTGCCACTGGCGGGCAAGCGCCGCCAGAAAAGCATCCTTCTTGAGCGTAGGCTGTGACATAAGGAAAACTCTCTATCCAGTAAGTGGGTCAAATTGCCGCTATCGTGCCGGTGAGAAAGCCTGACGGCATCATCCCGCCTGGGGATTAGCTGGGGAGGAGGATTGGGGCGTAGCTGGAATTGTGATCTCAGGCACTTTTTGACTCCCTTGCAACGATGCAAAAAAGCCCGCCAACGCGTGCGGCGAGCACTGAGAACGTTAACCATGACGTTAGCACAAGTATTCGCACTGCTGAAGTTTTGTCCATGGCCGGAAATGCGATCTGCAACCGCATCGCCGCGCGCCGGCGCCAAACGTAAAAAAGTGTGATCGATAGCAACTTAACTCCAAGCCGATGCGGAAGCTTGTTGCAATACGTTTAGGGTTGGCAGAAGTTAGGGGGAGCTATTAATTACGAACCATAAAATAATTAGCGCCACTCCAATCCCGGCGGGAACCGCGATTTATACCCTGGAATACTATGCTGATCCCATCAAAACTGAGCCGCCCGGTACGGCTGCAAAATACCGTGATCCGCGATCGCCTGCTGGCCAAACTGGCCAGCGCGGGCAACTATCGCCTGACACTGGTCAATTGCCCGGCGGGATACGGGAAAACCACGCTGATCGCCCAATGGGCGGCCGGCAAGGCCGATCTGGGCTGGTATTCCCTGGATGAGAGCGACAACCAGCCGGAGCGCTTCGCCAGCTACCTGATCGCCGCGCTGCAGCAGGCCAGCGGCGGCCGCTGCGTCAAGAGCGAGGCACTGAGCCAGAAGCATCAGTACGCCAGCCTGTCGGCGCTGTTCGCCCAGCTGTTTATCGAGCTGGCCGACTGGCACCAGCCACTGTACCTGGTGATCGACGACTACCACCTGATCACCAACGACGCCATCCACGAAGCCATGCGCTTTTTCCTGCGCCATCAGCCGGAAAACCTGACGCTGATCCTGCTCTCGCGCACCCTGCCGCCGCTCGGCATCGCCAATCTGCGGGTGCGCGATCAGCTGCTGGAAATGGGTACGCAGCAGCTGGCGTTTACCCATCAGGAAGCCAAACAGTTCTTCGACTGCCGCCTGGCGGCGCCGATGGAGCAGCAGGACAGCAGCCGCCTGTGCGACGAAGTCGAAGGCTGGGCCACCGCGCTGCAGCTGATCGCGCTGTCGGCCCGCCAGTCCGCCTCGTCGGCCCAGCTGTCGGCCAAGCGCCTGGCGGGGCTGAACGCCAGTCACCTGTCCGACTACCTGGTGGACGAAGTGCTGGATCACGTCGATGCCGATGCGCGCGCCTTCCTGCTGCGCTGTTCGGTGCTGCGCTCGATGAACGACGCGCTGATCGTGCGGCTGACCGGCGAAGACAACGGCCAGCAGCGGCTGGAGGAGCTGGAGCGCCAGGGGCTGTTTATCCACCGCATGGACGACACCGGCGAATGGTTCAACTTCCACCCGCTGTTCGCCTCTTTCCTGCGCCAGCGTTGCCAGTGGGAACTGGCGCTGGAGCTGCCGAGGTTGCACCGCGCCGCCGCCGAAGGCTGGCTGGCGCTGGGATATCCGGCAGAGGCCATTCACCATGCGCTGGCGGCCAGCGACGTCAGCATGCTGCGCGATATCCTGCTGCAACACGCCTGGTCGCTGTTCCACCACAGCGAACTGGCCTTGCTGGAAGAGTGCCTCAACGCGCTGCCCTATGAGCGCCTGATCCAGAATCCCAAGCTGGCGCTGCTGCAGGCCTGGCTGGCGCAGAGCCAGCACCGCTACGGCGAGGTCAACACTCTGCTGGAGCGCGCCGAGCGCACCATGCGCGAACAGAAAATCGAGATAGACCAAACGCTGCACGCCGAGTTCGACGCCCTGCGCGCACAGGTGGCGATCAACGCCGGCAAACCGGAAGAGGCCGAACGGCTGGCGACCGAAGCGTTGAAATTCCTGCCGCTATCCAGCTATTACAGCCGCATCGTCGCCACCTCGGTGACCGGCGAAGTGCACCACTGCAAGGGCGAGCTGGCGCGCGCGCTGCCGATGATGCAGCAAACCGAGCAGATGGCGCGTCGCCATCAGGCCAACCATTACGCGCTCTGGGCGCTGCTGCAGCAGAGCGAAATCCTCATCGCCCAGGGCTTCCTGCAGGCCGCTTACGAAACCCAGGACAAGGCGTTCGAACTGATCCGCGAGCAGCACCTGGAACAGCTGCCGATGCACGAGTTCCTGCTGCGCATTCGCGCGCAGATCCTGTGGTCGTGGTCGCGGCTGGACGAGGCGGAAGACGCGGCGCGCACCGGGCTGAAAATCCTGGCCAACTACCAGCCGCAGCAACAGCTGCAGTGCATCGCCATGCTGGCCAAATGCTCGCTGGCGCGCGGCGATCTGGACAATGCCAATACTCACCTGCAGCGCTGCGAAACCCTGCTGCACGGCGCCCACTACCATCGCGACTGGCTGACCAACACCGACAAGTCGCGGGTGATCCACTGGCAGATGACCGGCGACACCGCCGCCGCCGCCCAGTGGCTGCGCCACACCGAAAAGCCCGGCATGGCGGATAACCACTTCACGCAGGGCCAGTGGCGCAACATCGCGCGGGTGCAGATTCTGCTCGGCCAGTATGACGAGGCCGGCGTGGTGCTGGATGAACTGAACGAGAACGCCCGCCGGCTGCGGCTGGTGAGCGATCTCAACCGCAACCTGCTGCTCAGCAACCAGCTGTACTGGCTGCAAGAGCGCAAGGGCGAAGCGCAGCAGGCGTTGATCGAAGCGCTGTCGCTGGCCAACCGCACCGGCTTTATCAGCCATTTCGTCATCGAGGGCGAAGCGATGGCGCAGCAGCTGCGCCAGCTGATCCAGCTCAACACGCTGCCGGAGCTGGAACAGCATCGCGCCCAGCGCATCCTGCGCGACATCAACCAGCATCATCGGCACAAGTTCGCGCATTTTGACGAGAACTTCGTCGATAAGCTGCTGACCCACCCGCAGGTGCCGGAGCTGATCCGCACCAGCCCGCTCACCCAGCGCGAATGGCAGGTGCTGGGGCTGATCTATTCCGGCTACAGCAACGACCAGATCGCCGGCGAGCTGGACGTGGCGGCCACCACCATCAAGACGCACATCCGCAACCTGTACCAGAAGCTCGGCGTGGCTCATCGCCAGGAGGCGGTGCAGCAGGCGCAGCAGCTGCTGAAGATGATGGGGTACGGCGCCTGAGAGTCAGCGCTGGCCGTAATAGGCGCCGGCGCCATGTTTGCGGCTGAAATGCTTTTCCAGCAGATAGTCATCGATCCGCCGTAGGTCGGGGTTAATATCCCGGCTGATCCACGCCATTTTCGCCACCTCCTCCAACACCACGGCGTTATGCACCGCCTCATCCGGCGTCCTTCCCCAACTGAACGGGCCATGCTGATACGCCAGGATACCGGGAACGTGCAACGGTTCACGCCCTTTCAGGGTTTCGATAATCACCCGACCGGTGTTCAGCTCATATTCCCGCGCCACCTCTTCCGCCGTCAGCCCGCGGGTACAAGGAATATCGCCGGAAAAATAGTCGGCGTGGGTGGTGCCGAGCACCGGTATCGCTTCCCCTGCCTGCGCCCAGGCGGTGGCATGGGTGGAGTGCGTATGCACCACACCGCCGAGTTGAGGGAATGCCCGGTACAGCGCCAAATGCGTCGGCGTATCGGACGAAGGCCGCAGTTGCCCCTCAACAACCTCACCTCGCGCATTCACCACCACCATATCCTCAACCCGCATCGTTTCATAAGGTACGCCGCTGGGTTTGATCACCACCAGCCCACTGGCCCGATCGATGCCGCTGACATTGCCCCAGGTATAGGTCACCAGCCCGTGCTCAGGCAACGCCATATTGGCTCGGTACACCTGACTTTTCAGTTGCTCCAGCATGCTACCTCCTTATTTCCAACCCGGCCTCGACCATGCGTTCAACCACCCAGGCACGCGCCTCCCGCACCGCCCGCAGCGGATCGTTCGCTTTCTCGCTCCACATCTCAAGCAGATAGGGACCACGATAGCCGCTCGCAAGCAACGTTTCGAAACAGCGTACGAAATCCACTACGCCCTCGCCGAACGGTACATTCTTAAACTCCCCCGGCCGCGTATCCTTAACGTGTACCGCCACGATATGTCCGCGCCCGGCCATGAGCTCCATCGGCACATCGTTGTCCCAGGCAGACAAGTTGCCGATATCCGGGTATAGCTGAAACCACGGGTTATTCAGGTAGTGGGCATAGCCCAACGCCTTGCTGATCGAGTTCATCAGCGGATAGTCCATGATTTCCATCGCCAGCATGACCTGAGCACGGCTGGCCATCTCTACCGCCTGCACCAATCCGGCGCGGAAACGGGTGCGGGTCTGCGCAGTAGACTGCTGGTAATAAACGTCATACCCGGCCAGTTGGATCACCCGGATGCCGGTATCCTGCGCCAGCCGAATAGCTTTTCGCACGATATCCAGTCCTCGGTCGCGCGTCGTGTCGTCTTCACTGCCCAACGGAAAACGCCGGTGGGCGCTGAGGCATAAAGAAGGCACGCGCACACCGCTCGCCGCAACGGCGCTAACCAACGCGAGCCGCTGTTCAACGCTCCAGTCCAGCCGCGCCAGGCGGCCGTCGCTTTCATCGATCGACATTTCAACGAAATCGAATCCCAACTCACCCGCCAGTTGCAGGCGCGTCAGCCAGTCCTCGCCCGGCGGCAACGCTTTCTCATAGATGCCCAACGGCACGGATTTGTGCAACATAACCGCTCCTCAGCCCCACCGCTGGGCGATGACACGTTTAAATTCCCGCGCCGCCGCGACCGGATCGGCGGCATCACGAATGCTGCGCCCGGCGATAAAGACATGGATGGGAATACCTTGGAACAGAGGCAAATCCTCCAGCGCCAGTCCGCCGGTGACCGTCACCTTAAAACCCATCTCGCTCAGGCGACGAACCGCGCGAATATCGTCATCGCTCCAGGATACCCCCGCCGCCTGCGCGTCACGGCTGCGGTGATACACCACCTGACCAATTCCCGCTTCACGCCACGCCTGCGCCTGTTCCCAGGTCCAGAACCCCGTCAGTTCTATCTGCACGTCACCACCGAACTCATGTGCCACCTGCAGCGCGCCCTTGGCCGTATTGATGTCAGCGCAGCAGATCACCGTGATCCAATCGGCATGCGCCTCGAAGCATATTCGCGCCAAAATCTGACCCGCATCGGCGATTTTTGCGTCCGCCAACACGATGCGATCCGGATACAGCGCTTTTAAATCGCGTACGGCTCGCACGCCTTCCGCCACGCACAAAATAGTGCCGACTTCGATGATGTCGACTTCGGCCGCGATCAGGCGAATCGTGTCGTAAGCCGCAGCCATGGACAGGTTATCCAGCGCCACCTGCAACATCGGTAAATGCGTGTTCATTGGTTGTCTCCTTCAATTCGCCGCCGCCGTAGACGTTTTGTCGATCAACGCCAATACCTCGCTCGCGTGGCGACAGGCCCGCAAGCGATCGAAATTCGCCTCATCTTCAAACAGGTTCACCACTTGCATGATCCCCACCTCCTGATGCGTTTTGGCGTCCACCGCCGCCATGGTGATCAAGATGTCTATCGGATCGTTATCCTCATCACCGAAACACACCGGCGTCTTCAGGGTGACCAAGGCGAAGCCTGTTTTCAGCACCCCTTCCTCCGGCCGGCCGTGCGGCATCGCCAGGCCCGGCGCCAGCACGAAGTAAGGGCCGTGCCGTTCGACGCCGGCCAAAATGGCGTCAAAATAGCGGGGCTCCACCACGCCGGCGGCCACCAGCAGATCGACCCCCAGCCGCACCGCCTGGCGCCAGTCGGCAGCCTCCGCCTGCAGTTGGATAGCGTTATTCTGCGCCAACGAATCGCTCAGCTTCATGACTCGCTCCTCACTGCTTCAAATCTTGCGGAAAATGCGCGCCGATGACGTCCATCAGCTTCGGGCCGAAGTCCGCCGCCGAGAGCATATTGCGTACCCCGACCACGTATTTGTTGCCGCTGACGACGATTTCATCCGCGACATGGGTGGAAGCAATGATGATGTCAGCCCCATTCAACTCGGATTTGTATTCCCCCACCGCACAGCTGTTGACCGAATGATCCACGCCTTGCTGCGTTAAAAATTGGTCGACTTTCATTTTCATGATCATGGAACTGCCTTGTCCGCAACCGCATACCGCCAGGATTCGTACCGTCATAATCTGCACTCCTATTAACGTGACGCCGATTCAACCGATTGTTTTTCAGCATCTTCTTCCGCACGCAGGGTGCGTCCGGCGAAGAACATGTACAGCAGGGCGATAACGATCACCACGCCCATAAACCACAGGCCCAGACTCAGCCCTTGCATCAGCGGCGGCGCCAGAATCGACCAGTCCGCCATGCCCATCCAGGCACTTAGCCCAGTCAGTTTGATGGCCCACACGCAGCCGAAGATCTCTATCATTCCCATCACCAGACAGATCTTCATCGCCGCGCGCCAGCCACCAAAGTGGTTAGCGAATACGCCGATGGTGGCGTTAGAAAAGAACATGGGAATGAAACCGGGAATAATCATGATGGAAGAGCCAAGCGCTAACAGTATGCCGACGGCGATCAGTTGGCCGATGGTGCCCCACATAAAACCCCACACCACGGCGTTGGGCGCGAAGCTATAAATGGCGGCACAGTCGATGGCCAGTACCGCGCCGGGGATCAGACGTTGGGAAATGCCGTTAAAGGCCTCGGTCAATTCGGCGACGAACATGCGCACGCCCTGCACGATGATGAAAATCGCCACCGCGAACATCAGCCCGGTTTGCAGGATATAGATGCTCCAGTGAGTTTTACCGGCCATCGCCTGCAGAGTGTCCAAGCCGAACGAGCACAGAATGATGCCGAAAAACAGCGTCATCACGATGGCGGTGGACACGATGTTGTCATGGAAAATGTTCAGCCACCCAGGCAGCTTCAGATCTTCTACGCTGTCCTCTTTTTTACCGAGATACGGCGCGGCCTTGTATGCCAGCCACGAAGCGAACTGCTGTTGGTGCCCAATGGAGAAACCGCTGTTTTCCGTTACCGCCTGCGTCGGTTTGAACATCATGTTGGAGGTGATGCCCCAGTACAGTGAAGCCAAGAGCGCACTGCACAATACCGTCGTCCACATGCCGTAACCCAGAATGTAGAAAAATACCGCGATCAGCCCAACTTGCTGAAACATGATGTGGCCAGTGAGCATAATGGTGCGGATGCCGGTGATGCGCCTCAACAACACGTAGAGTATGTTCAGCGCCAATGCCAGCAAGACCGCGTAGCCGACCCAACTATAGGCGTCCCCCATACGTTCGATGGTGGCCATCATCGAGGCATAGGTATCTGAAATCGCCCCGTTGATGCCGTATACCTCGGACAACTTCGCCACAACGGGTTTGAACGTGCCGGTCAGGATGCCGGAGCCGGCCTGCAATAACATGAAACCGATAATGGTTTTGATCGTGCCTTTGATAATGACCGCCGCGCTTTTGCGCAGCAACGTGTAACCCAACAGCGTAACCAACCCCAACAGCAGCGGTGCATTGGTCATCACCTGGTTAAAAAAGACGGTGAAGATGGTGTAAAGAGTTTCCATACGGCTCTCCCGAAAAGGTTGGCATGCAGGTAACGCCTTCACCATACCAATCACAATAAATCACAAAAAGATCATAAATGATTATTTGTGAACAACCTCGCAAGTTAAAAATCAATTCCACTAACATTCAATGAATTAGACGACTTACACTTTATTACCTATTGAATTTAATAGCAGTTAATCAAACAAAAAGGAGAGAAAACGCCGGCGCAGCGCGTAAATCCTGCGGCGTTTACGTGTATTTCGATCGTTGTCAGTTGAAAAAAACGGTGCTAGATTCGATCAAAACACATCACATAAAATCTTTAAATGATTACTTGTGATTTTATTATCACCACCAACGAGGAAAGACCCATGAGTAAAGTCAACGACATCACCCGCGAGTCCTGGATATTGAACACCTTTCCCGAATGGGGCACCTGGCTGAACGAAGAGATAGAGCAGGAGAACGTCGCGCCCGGTACTTTCGCCATGTGGTGGCTGGGCTGCACCGGCATCTGGCTCAAGTCTGAAGAAGGCGCCAACCTGTGCGTCGATTTCTGGTGCGGCACCGGCAAGCAGAGTCACGGCAACCCGCAGATGAAAACCGGCCATCAAATGCAGCGCATGGCCGGGGTGCGTAAACTGCAACCGAACCTGCGCACCACCCCATTCGTGCTCGATCCGTTCGCCATTACCCAGCTCGACGCCGTGTTGGCCACGCACGATCACAACGATCATATCGATGTGAACGTCGCGGCGGCAGTGTTGCAGAACTGCGCCCCCACCGTCCCGTTTATCGGGCCGCAAAGCTGCGTAGATATCTGGATCGGCTGGGGCGTGCCGCCGGAGCGCTGCATCACCGTCAAACCTGGCGACGTGATAAAAATCAAAGACATTGAAATTCATGCGCTGGACGCCTTCGATCGCACGGCACTCATCACATTGCCGGTGGAACAAAAAGCGGCGGGCGTTCTGCCGGACGGCATGGACCTGCGGGCGGTCAACTACCTGTTCAAAACGCCGGGCGGCAACCTTTATCACAGCGGCGATTCCCACTACTCCAACTATTACGCCAAGCACGGCAACGATCATCAGATCGATGTCGCCCTCGGTTCCTACGGCGAGAACCCGCGCGGCATTACTGACAAGATGACCAGCGCAGACATCTTGCGCATGGCGGAATCGCTGAACGCCAAGGTCGTTATCCCCTTCCACCACGATATTTGGTCTAATTTCCAGGCAGATCCGCAGGAGATCCGCGTGTTGTGGGATATGAAAAAGGACCGGCTCAAGTACGGTTTCAAACCGTTTATCTGGCAGGTTGGCGGCAAGTTCATCTGGCCGCAGGACAAAGACAATCTGGAATATCACTACCCGCGCGGGTTCGATGATTGTTTCATCCAGGAACCCGACCTGCCCTTCAAGTCTTTCTTGTAATCAATCGGTGTTGCATACGGATGCGCGCTTTTGAACGGCAATGATTCAAATCGTCAAACGGCGCGCATATAATCGAAGGCAACGACGTTTTTTCTCTCCACGGAGCCCGCATGACAGAGTCCCAACGCCACAACGCTATTCTCGATCTCTTGCAGCGCAAGGGGCAAATCTCCGTGGCGGACGTCATCGCGGCGTTTGACATCTCTCCGGCCACCGCGCGCCGGGACATCAACAAGCTGAATGAAATCGGCAAATTGCGCAAAGTACGCAACGGCGCCGAAGCCACGCAAACTCCGCGCCCGGCCTGGACGCCGCTCAATATCCACCAAACCCAGCACCTCGATGAAAAAATGCGCATCGCGGCAGCGGCGGCACAGCTCTGTCAGCCGGGTGAAAGCGTGGTGATCAACTGCGGCTCCACCGCATTTCTGTTGGGCCGTGAAATTTGCGGCAAGCCGGTTCAGGTGATCACCAATTATCTACCGCTGGCCAATTACCTGATCGATCAGGAACACGACAGCGTGGTGATCATGGGAGGCCAGTACAACAAAACCCAGTCGATTACTCTGGCGCCTCAGGAAGGCGACGCAACCCTGTACGCCGGGCACTGGATGTTCACCAGCGGTATCGGCCTCACCGCTGACGGTTTGTATAAAACCGATATGCTGACCGCGATGGCAGAACAGAAGATGCTCAACTATGTCGGTAAACTGGTGGTGCTGGTCGACAGCAGCAAAGTCGGCCAACGCGCCGGCATGCTGTTCAGCCGCACCGAGCAAATTGCCATGGTGATCACTGGCCGGGCCGCCGATCCCGCCATCGTTGAGCAACTGCGTCAGCAAGGCGTTGAAGTGCTGCTGGTGTGACAAAACCACAACCTTACTCTGGTCTTAAACGCCGCAGAGTTGGTTACAATAGCGGCGTCCCCCAATTACGAGGCAGTCAGCAGTATGGAACAGTTCGAAGCGATCAACGTTGAGCAGGCGTACACCCGCTGGAAAGAGGGCAGCGCCGCCCTGGTCGACATCCGCGATCCGCAAAGTTTTGAAGCCGGGCATACGCCGGGCGCCTTTCACCTCACCAACGCCACCCTGTCGGCCTTTATGCAACAAAACGACTTCGAGCGGCCGGTGATGGTGATGTGCTACCACGGCAACAGCAGCCGCAGCGCGGCGCAGTACCTGCTGCACCAGGGGTTCGACGCGGTCTACAGCATCGACGGCGGCTTCGAGGCCTGGGCCCGCCAGTATCCGCAAGACGTGGAAACCTCTGCCTGATCCCCGCCGCCCGCCGTGCGTCGGCGGGCTTCCCCTTCATTTTTGTGCGCGTTTTCGCGGGTTTTTCGCAGATCCGTTTGCCAGCGCTCAGGATTTCGACGTTATAATCGGCCGTCAGGGTCGCCGGCGAGCAAGCCGCGGCCAAAATCATTCACTTACGACGGAAGAGCAATGGTTAGAGTAATCGCCATATCCAACCCGCGCCTGGCGCTGGCCTTTGTCGACTATATGGCGACCCAGGGCATCCGGCTTGAGCTGCGCAACAGCGGCGAGGCGGCAGAAATCTGGCTGGCCGACGACGGCCACCTCGAACAGGTGCAACACGAGCTGCAGCAGTTTCTGGTCGATCCGCTCAACCGCCGTTATCAGGCCGCCAGCTGGCAGACCGGCCATACCGACGCCGGCCTGCACTATCAGAGCGAATCCTACCTGCACACCCTGCGCAGCAAGGCCGGGCCGCTGACGCTCGGCGTGATGGTGCTGTGCATCGCGGTCTACATCCTGATGCAGGTGCTGGGCGACAACACCGTGATGTACTGGCTCTCCTGGCCGCAGGACAGCAGCCAATACACGCAGCTGTGGCGCTGGGTCAGCCATGCGTTCCTGCATTTCTCCCTGCTGCATATCCTGTTTAACCTGATGTGGTGGTGGTATCTCGGCGGCCAGATGGAAAAACGCCTCGGCGCCGGCAAGCTGTTCGTGCTGGCGGTGGTGTCGGCCTTCTTCAGCGGCTGGGCGCAATCGCTGTTCAGCGGCGCGCTGTTCGGCGGGCTGTCGGGCGTGGTCTATGCGCTGATGGGCTATGTGTGGCTGACGGGCGAACGGGCGCCGGAGCGCGGCCTGATGCTGCCGCGCGGGCTGATGGTGTTCTCGGTGCTGTGGCTGGTGGCCGGATATTTCGATATTTTAGGAATGTCGATCGCCAACGCGGCACACGTAGCCGGTTTAGTGTTAGGGTTATTGATGGCATTTTGGGATACGCGTCATCGCGCACACAACGAACAATAACAGCCGGGAGCTGTGCCCAGCGGGCACAGCGGGCGTTTTAGGGGATTATCGTGAAGCAAACACAGCGTCATGACGCAATTATCGAGCTGGTGCGCCTGCAGGGTTACGTCAGCACGGAAGAGCTGGTGGAACATTTTGACGTCAGCCCGCAAACGATTCGCCGCGATTTGAATGACCTGGCCGACCAGAACAAGATCCAGCGTCACCACGGCGGCGCGGCGCTGCCTTCCAGCTCGGTCAACGCTGCCTATAACGATCGCAAGGTGATGTGGTCGGAAGAGAAAGCCCGCATCGCGCAGCGCGTCGCCAGCCAGATCCCGGACGGCGCCACGCTGTTCATCGATATCGGCACCACGCCGGAAGCGGTGGCCCATGCGCTGATGAACCACAAGAACCTGCGCGTGGTCACCAACAACCTCAACGTCGCCACCCTGCTGACCGCCAAGGAAGACTTCCGCCTGATCCTGGCCGGCGGCGAAGTGCGCACCCGCGACGGCGGCATCATGGGCGAAGCCACCCTGGACTTTATCTCCCAATTCCGCCTCGATTACGGCATTCTCGGCATCAGCGGCATCGATATGGACGGCTCGCTGCTCGAATTCGACTATCACGAAGTGCGCACCAAACGCGCGATTATCGAAAATTCCCGCTGCGTGATGCTGGTCACCGACCACTCCAAATTCGGCCGCAACGCCATGGTCAACCTGGGTAACATGAATCTGATCGACTACCTGTTTACCGACCAGTTGCCGCCGCCGAGCGTGATGAAAATCATCGAGCAGTACGACGTGCAGCTGGAGCTGTGCTGATCCGCTGTTAACCTGCGGGGCGCGCCGCCGCCCCGTTTCCTACCCCCCGCCCTCTTTATCGACAGCCGTTTGCGCGCTCGCGCCATATCCACATCATTTATGTGACTATCATCACCAAACTGTTACCTCTATCACGCCTAAATGTTTTTGTTTGGTTAAGTCTTGGCTTGCTTGTTGGTTTTTGATTACAATCATGAGCGAAAACGAACATGAAAGAGCTATTTCGAACATCTGGAGGAAGATGACGTGGAAACCAAAGACTTGATCGTTATCGGTGGCGGCATCAACGGTGCCGGCATCGCGGCGGATGCTGCCGGGCGCGGGCTGTCGGTACTGCTACTGGAAGCGCAAGACTTGGCCTGTGCTACGTCTTCCGCCAGTTCCAAACTGATCCACGGTGGCCTGCGCTACCTGGAACACTACGAATTCCGTCTGGTGAGCGAAGCGCTGGCCGAGCGTGAAGTGCTGCTGAAGCTGGCGCCGCACATCGCGTTCCCGATGCGTTTCCGCCTGCCGCACCAGCCGCACCTGCGTCCGGCCTGGATGATCCGTATCGGCCTGTTCCTGTACGATCACCTGGGCAAACGCACCAGCCTGCCGGGCAGCAAGGGCTTGCGCTTTGGACCAGAGTCGGTGCTGAAGCCTGAACTGAAGCGCGGTTTCGAATATTCCGACTGCTGGGTCGACGATGCTCGCCTGGTGGTACTGAACGCGCAGGAAGTGGAAAAACGCGGCGGCGAAGTGCGCACCCGCACCAAAGTGACCCGCGCATGGCGTGAAAATGGCCTGTGGATGGTGGAAGCGGTCGATATCGACAGCGGCAAAACCTTCACCTGGCGCGCCAAAGGCCTGGTGAACGCCACCGGCCCGTGGGTGAAAAACTTCTTCGACGACGGCCTGAAGCTGAAATCGCCTTACGGCATCCGCCTGATCAAAGGCAGCCACATCGTGGTGCCGCGCGTGCACGATCAGCCGCAGTCTTACATTCTGCAGAACGAAGACCACCGCATCGTGTTCGTGATCCCGTGGAATGACGAGTTCTCCATCATCGGCACCACCGACGTGGAGTACAAAGGCGATCCGAAGGACGTGAAGATCGACGAGAACGAAATCGCTTATCTGCTGAAAGTGTACAACGATCACTTCAAGAAGCAGCTGGGCCGCGACGACATCGTCTGGACATACTCCGGCGTGCGTCCGCTGTGCGACGACGAATCCGATTCGCCGCAGGCGATCACCCGCGATTACACGCTGGACGTGCACGACGAGCAAGGCAAGGCGCCGCTGCTGTCGGTCTTCGGCGGCAAGCTGACCACCTACCGCAAGCTGGCCGAGCACGCGATGGAAAAACTGGCCCACTACTACCCAGGCTGCGGCCCGGCGTGGACCAAAAACGCCACGCTGCCGGGCGGTGACATCGGCGGCGATCGCGACGGCTACGCAGCCAAACTGCGCCATGCGCACGGCTGGCTGCCGGAAGCCCTGGCGCGCCGCTATGCCCGCACCTACGGCAGCCAGAGCGAGCTGATCCTGGCCGGCGCCAACGGCCTCGGCGATCTGGGCGAAGACTTCGGCCACGGTCTGTATGAAGCCGAACTGCGCTACCTGACCGACAAAGAGTGGGTCGTAGAGCTGGACGACGCCATCTGGCGCCGCACCAAGCTGGGCATGTGGCTGGACGAAGCGCAGCAGGCGCGAGTGAAAACCTGGCTGGCGGAACACGCGAAAACGAAAGCGCTGTCTCTGGCTTCCTGAGCCGCAGCGTAACGAAAAAGGGCCGGTTATCCGGCCCTTTTCTTTGCGCTTTCTCTTCCGTCTTACAGCTTCACCGGCTGAATGTGCCAGATTTCGTCCGCGTATTCCTGGATGGTGCGATCGGAGGAGAAGTAGCCCATGTTGGCAATATTCAGCACCGCGCGCCGCGTCCACTCGTCCTGATTAAGATACACCTCGTCCACCTTGTCCTGCGTATCCACGTAGCTGCGATAATCCGCCAGCAGCTGGTAGTGATCCCCCAGGTTCACCAACGAGTCGAACAGGTTGCTGTAGCGCTTCGGTTCGTCCGGGCTGAACACGCCGGTGGCGATCTGCGTCAGCGCCTGATGCAGCTCGGGATCCTGCTCGTAGTATTGATGCGGGTTGTAACCGTTGCGGCGCAGTTCCTCCACCTGTTCGGCGGTATTGCCGAAGATAAAGATGTTCTCCTCCCCCACGTGCTCGCGCATCTCGACGTTGGCGCCGTCCAGCGTACCGATGGTCAGCGCGCCGTTCAGCGCAAACTTCATGTTGCTGGTGCCTGAGGCTTCGGTGCCCGCCAGCGAGATCTGTTCCGACAGATCCGCCGCCGGGATAATGATCTGCGCCAGGCTGACGCCGTAGTTCGGAATGAACACCACCTTCAGCTGGGTATGCACGCGCGGATCGTTGTTGATCACTTTGGCCACGTCGTTGATCAAGCGGATGATCTGCTTGGCGGCATAGTAGGCCGAGGCCGCCTTGCCGGCGAAGATCACCACCCGCGGCACGCGCTCGATCTCCGGATCGTCCAGCAGGCGGTTATACAGCGTGATGACGTGCAACACGTTGAGCAGCTGCCGTTTGTACTCGTGGATGCGCTTGATCTGCACGTCGAACAGCGCATCCGGGTTGACCACCACGTTGAGCGTTTTGGCGATGTACAGCGCCAGCCGCTCCTTGTTCTGCCGCTTGGCGCGCTGCACCGCCTGCAGGAAACTCGGGTAATCGACGTTGGCTTTGATCTCGCTCAACTGGCTGAGATCGGTGCGCCAGGTTTGCCCGATGCAGTCGTCCAGCACCGCCGCCAGCGGCGGGTTGGCCAGCGCCAGCCAACGGCGCGGCGTCACCCCGTTGGTTTTGTTGCAGAAACGATTGGGGAACAGCCGGGCGAAGTCGGCGAACAGCGACTGCACCATCAGCTCGGAATGCAGGGCGGAAACGCCGTTGACCTTGTGGCTGGCCACCACTGCCAGCCACGCCATGCGCACCCGGCGGCCGTTGGTTTCATCGATGATCGAGACCCGCGCCAGCAGGTCATTGTCGCCCGGCGCCACTTCCTGCACCATCTTGAGGAAGTGATCGTTGATTTCGAAAATCAGCTGCAGATGGCGCGGCAAGATGCGCCCTATCATGTCCAACGGCCAGGTTTCCAGCGCCTCGCTCATCAGCGTGTGGTTGGTGTAGGAAAACACCTGCTCCACCACTTCCCAGGCGTCGAGCCACTTGAATTTGTGCTCGTCGATCAGCCGGTGCATCAGTTCGGGAATCGACAGCACCGGGTGAGTGTCGTTAAGGTGAATGGCGATCTTGTCCGCCAGGTTGTCGAAGGTTTTGTGCATCAGCCAATGGCGGTTAAGGATGTCCTGCACCGTGGCCGACACCAGGAAATACTCCTGCCGCAGCCGCAGCTCGCGCCCGGAGGAGGTCGAGTCGTCCGGATACAGCACGCGCGACACGTTCTCCGAGTGGTTTTTATCCTCCACCGCGGCGAAATAATCGCCCTGGTTGAACTTGCCGAGGTTGATCTCGTTACTGGCCTGCGCGCTCCACAGCCGCAGGGTGTTGGTGGCGTCGGTGTCGAAACCGGGGATCACCTGATCGTAGGCGATGGCCACGATCTCTTCGGTTTCCAGCCAGCGCGCCTTGGCGCCCTCCTGCTGCACGCGGCCGCCGAAGCGCACCTTGTAGCGGGTGTTGTGGCGCGGAAACTCCCACGGATTGCCGTACTCCAGCCAATAGTCCGGCGATTCCATCTGCTGGCCGTTGACGATGTTTTGCTTGAACATGCCGTACTCGTAGCGAATGCCGTAGCCGCGCCCCGGCAGCGCCAGCGTCGCCAGCGAATCGAGGAAGCAGGCCGCCAGGCGCCCCAGACCGCCGTTACCGAGGCCAGGGTCGTTCTCTTCTTCCAGCAGTTCACCCAGGCTCAACCCCATTTCGTTCAGCGCGTTGTCGATGTCCTGATAGATGCCCATCGACAGCAGCGCGTTCGACAGGGTGCGGCCGATCAGGAACTCCATCGACAGGTAATACACCTGCCGCACGTCCTGCGACAGCTGGGCGCGGTTGGAGCGCAGCCAGCGTTCAACCATGCGATCGCGCACCGCGAACAGCACGGCGTTCAGCCAGTCGTGCCGGTTGGCGATGGCCGGATCCTTGCCGACGATAAACATCAGCTTATAGGCGATGGAGTGTTTCAGCGCTTCCACACTGACCGTAGGTGAGGTGTAACTAAACGGTGAAGTCATGGCTTTTTGATCCCTTTTAGGGAGCCCAGCCATTCGCCGCGGAATAGCTGGCCCCGCTGAACATGGACGCGGTACGCCGCGCCCCGACAATCAACCCAAACGGCTGCCCGCCGCGCGTCAACTCAAGACGCGAAACGCGGGCTACAAACGTTGATAAAGCGACAGATACTCTTTCGCCGCCACCGGCCAGCCGAAGTCCACGCTCATGGCGTGGCGCTGAACGTGGCGCCAGTGTTTCGGCCGGCTCCACAGCACCATGGCGCGGCGGATGGCGTTGCCCAGCGCGACGGCATCGCAATCGTCGAACACGAAGCCGCTGGCAGTGCCGTCGGCCAGATTTTCCAGCGCGCAGTCCACCACCGTGTCTGCCAGCCCGCCGGTGCGGCGCACCAGCGGCAGCGTGCCGTATTTCAGGCCGTAGAGCTGCGTCAGGCCGCAGGGTTCGAAGCGGCTCGGCACCAGAATCACGTCGGCACCGCCGATGATGCGGTGGGAGAAGGATTCGTGATAGCCGATCTGCACCCCAACCTGCTCGGGATAGTCGGCGGCGGCGGCCAGAAACGCCTGTTGCAGCACCGCGTCGCCGGCGCCCAGCAGCGCCAGCTGCCCGCCCTGCGCCAGCAGTTCAGGCAATGCCTGCAGCACCAGGTCCAGACCTTTTTGGCTGGTCAAGCGGCTCACTACCGCGAACACCGGCAGCGATTCGTCCACCTTCAGCCCCATGGCCTTTTGCAGATGCAGCTTGTTTTTGACCTTGCTTTTCAGATCGTCGGCGTCGTAGCGGGTACTCAGCCGCGGGTCGTGGGCCGGATCCCAAATCTTGTCGTCCACCCCGTTGAGGATGCCGCTCAGCCGGCCCTGCCGCTGCCGTTCCTGCAGCAGCCCCTCCATGCCATAGCCGAACTCCGGCCGGGTGATCTCGCGCGCATAGGTCGGGCTGACGGCGGTCACGTGGTCGGCATAAAACAGCCCGGCCTTGAGGAACGACATCTGGCCGTAGAACTCCAGGCCATAAACGTCATAAAACGACGCCGGCAGCCACAGCTCGGTCACATGATGGGCGGAGAACAGCCCCTGATAGGCCAGGTTGTGCACCGTGAACACCGAGCGCGCCGGGTGGCCGTTGGCGGCCAGATAGGCGCAGCTCAGGCCGGCGTGCCAGTCGTGGGCGTGCACCAGCTGCGGGCGCCAGTAGCGATCCAGCCCCTTGGCCAGCTCGCAGGCCATCCAGCCCAGCAGCGCAAAGCGGCGATGGTTGTCGGGGTAGGCGTACATGGATTGGTCGTGGTACGGGCTGCCCGGCCGGTCATACAGCCAGGGGGCGTCGATGAGATAGATGCCCACGCCATGGTAGGTGCCGTAACGCAGGCCCACCCGGCCGGCGAACGAGTCGATTTCCGCCACCAGCACGGTGTCCGGAATGCCGTTGCGTACGTCAGGGAAAGCGGGCAATAGCACCCGAACATCGGCGCCTTCGGCGATTTGCGCCGCCGGCAGTGCGCCAACCACGTCTGCGAGTCCGCCCGTTTTCAGCAGGGGGAACATTTCAGAACATACGTGTAAGACCTGCATTATCACTCCTGAAAGTCGGCCGAAGGCCTCTGGATAAGAAATAAAGCAGGCTTGCCGCTGTTATGTTTGCCGCGTTGCGCAAGCCATCGAACCGTTCATCAGGCGGCAGGCTATCGTTCTGCCGCCCACGTTAACTCACAATTTTGACAACATTTCGCGCGTCACCAGCACGATGCCGCCTTCCGAGCGATAAAAGCGCTTGCTGTCCTCATCGGCGTTTTCCCCGATCACCATGCCCTCCGGAATGTGGCAGGCGCGGTCGATGATGCAGCGCCGCAGGCGGCAGGAACGGCCGACGTTCACGTCCGGCAACAATACGGTAGAGTCGATGGTACAGAACGAGTTCACTCGCACGCGCGGGAACAGCACCGAATGCACCACCACCGACCCGGACACGATGCAACCGCCGGACACCAGCGAGTTCATGGTCATGCCGTGGCTGCCGGAGCGATCCTGCACGAACTTGGCCGGCGGCAGCGGCTCCATGTGGGTGCGGATCGGCCAGGCGCGGTCGTACATGTCCAGCTCCGGCGTTACCGACGCCAGATCGAGGTTGGCGCGCCAGTAGGCGTCCAGCGTGCCCACGTCGCGCCAGTACGGCGGCAGATCGGGGTTGGAGGTCACGCAGGACAAGGTAAACGGATGCGCCCACGCCGCCTGTTGCGCGGTGATTTTCGGGATCAGATCCTTGCCGAAATCGTGGCTGGAGCCGGGGGTCGACATATCCTCTTCCAGCAGCTGGAACAGGTAGGCGGCATTAAAAATATAGATGCCCATGCTGGCCAGCGACATATCCGGGTTGCCCGGCATCGCCGGCGGATCGGCGGGTTTCTCCAGGAACTCGATAATGCGGTCGCTTTCATCCACCTTCATCACGCCGAATTCGCCGGCTTCGCTGCGCGGCACCGGCAGGCAGGCCACGGTGCACTGGGCCCCCTTCTCGACGTGGTCGATCAGCATGCGCGAGTAATCCATCTTGTAGATATGGTCGCCCGCCAGGATCACCACGTATTCGGCCTCATAGCGGCGGATGATGTCCAGATTCTGGTAGACCGCGTCGGCGGTGCCTTTGTACCAATGTTCGGTGCTGAGGCGTTGCTGGGCCGGCAGCAGGTCGACGAACTCGTTCATCTCTTCGTTGAGGAACGACCAGCCGCGCTGAATGTGCTGCACCAGCGTGTGCGACTGGTATTGGGTGATCACGCCGATGCGGCGGATGCCGGAGTTCAGGCAGTTCGACAGGGCGAAATCGATGATGCGGAATTTGCCGCCAAAGTGGACGGCGGGCTTGGCGCGGGTGGAGGTCAAATCTTTCAGGCGCGAGCCGCGGCCGCCGGCCAGGATCAGCGCTACGGATTTAATCGGCAGCTGGCGCGCCAACATCAGGGGGTCTTTATTTTCAAACCTAACCATAGCGGACTCCTTTTATTATTTCCGTACCAGAACGCAAAGCGAGCGCGCGTCCTGGTGCCAGGCGGGTAACACCGCCCGTGAGTCTTCCTGAGTGAACGGAGCGACAACCTGCCAATCGCCTTCCGGCAACCTCATCTCCACCGTTTGCGGCGTGGCGTTGACCAGCAGCAGCCAGCGCTGCGACAGCAGGATCTGCATGAACAGATCGCCTTGCTCCCACTGCTGCGCGTCGAGCGGCTGGCCTTGTGCGTTCAGCCACTGCACGCTGCCATCGTCCTGCTGCCACCAGCGGTCCTGTTGCAACGCGGGGATCCGGCGGCGCAGCGCGATCAGCGCCGCGACGTAATCGGTCAGCGCGTCATCCGCCGTGGACCAGTCGAGCCAGGTGGTGGCGTTGTCCTGACAATAGGCGTTGTTGTTCCCCTGCTGGCTGTGTCCCTGTTCATCGCCGGCCAGCAGCATCGGCGTTCCCTGGGACAGCAACAGCGTGGCGAGCATCGCCCGCTGGCTGGCCCTGCGGCGTTGCACAATGGCGTCGTCGGCGACCAGGCCTTCCACGCCGTGGTTGTTGCTGAAATTACGATCGCTGCCGTCGCGGTTGCCTTCGCCGTTCGGCTGATTGTGTTTCTCGTTGAAGCTGACCACGTCCTGCAGGGTAAAACCGTCATGGGCGGTCAGCATGTTGACGGTGGCGTAAGGCGCTCGCCCGCGCTGGTTGTACACATCGCTGGAGGCGGCAAAACGCCGGGCGAACTGGCCGAGCGACACGCCGCTCTGCAGCCAGAAACGGCGCATGTCGTCGCGGTAATGGTCGTTCCATTCGGCAAAGCGGCCGGGAAACGCCCCCACCTGATAGCCGCCGGGGCCAACGTCCCAGGGTTCGGCTATCAGCTTGCAGCGCGACAGCACATCGTCCGCCAGCATCGCCTGGAACAGCGGCGCATCGCGATCGAACCCCGGCGTGCGGCCGAGCACGCTGCCCAGATCGAAGCGGAAGCCGTCGACGTGGCACTCCCGCACCCAAAAATGCAGGCAGTCCATCACCCAGGCCACGCCCTGCGGCTGATCGAGCCGCAGGGTATTGCCGCAGCCGGTGTCGTTGACGTAGTCCCCTTCCGGCGTCAGCCAGTAGTAGCTCTGGTTGTCGATGCCGCTCAGCGACAGCATCGGCCCGTCCATATCCAGCTCGGCGCTGTGGTTGAACACCACGTCGAGGATCACCTCGATGCCGGCTTGATGCAGCGCCTTGACCGCATCGCGAAATTCGTTCAGCGGCGTGCCGTCGGTGCTCAGGCTGGCGTAGCGGTTGTCCGGCGCATAGGGCGCCAGCACGTTATAGCCCCAGTAGTTGATCAGCCCCAGCCGCTGCAGACGCGGTTCGGAGGTATGTTGCTGCACCGGCAGCAGTTCCAGCGCGGTGATGCCGAGGCGTTTGAAGTGGGCGATCATCACCGGGTGCCCCAGCGCGGCGAAGCTGCCGCGCAGCGCCGGCGGGATCTTCGGGTGCAGCAGCGTCAGGCCGCGTACGTGCGCTTCGTAAATCACCGTCTGCCCCCAGGGCGTGGCGGGCGGGCGATCGTCCTGCCAGTCATAGCATTGGTCCACCACCACGCATTTCGGCATCAGCTCGGCGCTGTCGTGCGGATCCGGCCGATCGTAACCGCCGTGCAGGTGCGGGTGGTCCGCCACCGGCCCTTCCACCGCGCGCGCGGCCGGATCGAGCGCCAGCTTGTTGGGGTTGAACCGCTGTCCGTTCGCCGGGTCGAACGGGCCGTAGACCCGGTAACCGTAACGTTGTCCCGGCTTGCCGCCCGGCAAATAGCCATGCCAGATATCGCCGCTGCGCGCCGGTAGCGGCAGGCGCACCTCACGCTGCTGGCCGTCGAACAGGCACAGCTCCACCCGCTCGGCGTGCGCCGAGTACAGGGTAAAATTGATGCCTTCTCCGTCGTAATGCGCGCCCAGCGGCGCGGCGAGGCCGGCCGTCAGCTCCGTCATGGCGCCTCCCGCAGCAGATAAATGGTCGCCAGCGGCGGCAGCGTCACGCAGATGGAAAAGTCGCGGCCGTGGCTGCCGACCGCTTCGGAAGAGACCCGCCCCTGATTGCCGGCGTTGCTGCCGTGATAGTGGTGCGAATCGGTATTGAGGATCTCGCGATAGTCGCCGGCGCGGGAGAGGCCGATGCGGTAGCGGTAGCGCGGCACCGGGGTAAAGTTGCTGATGGCGATCAGCTCATTGCCCTGCGAATCGTAGCGCGCGAACGCGAACACCGAGTTGTCGTGATCGTCGACCACCAGCCACTCGAAGCCGTCCGGGCGATAGTCACGCTCATACAGCGGCGCCTGCTGCCGGTAGCAGTGGTTCAGATCGCGCACCAGCCGCTGCACGCCGTTGTGCCAGTTATCCAGCCCTTCCAGCAAATGCCAATCGAGGCTGGTATCGAAATTCCACTCGCGCCCCTGCGCAAACTCGCAGCCCATAAACAGCAGCTTTTTGCCCGGATGCGCCCACATAAACCCGTAGTAGGCGCGCAGGTTGGCGAACTTTTGCCAGGCGTCGCCCGGCATGCGGTCGAGGATCGATTTTTTGCCGTGCACCACTTCATCGTGCGAGATCGGCAGCACGAAGTTCTCGGTATAGGCATACAGCATGCCGAAGGTCATCTGGTTGTGGTGATACTTACGGTGCACCGGATCGCACTTCATGTAATTGAGCGTGTCGTGCATCCAGCCGAGGTTCCATTTGTAGTGGAACCCCAGACCGTTGGCGTCCGGCGGCAGGGTGACGCCGGGGTAGTCGGTGGACTCCTCCGCCAACGTCACCGCGCCCGGCTGCGCCTGGCCGATAGTCTGGTTGGTATAACGCAGGAAGGCGATCGCCTCCAGGTTCTCGTTGCCGCCGTAGTAATTCGGCACCCACTCGCCGTCGGCGCGGCTGTAGTCGCGATAGATCATCGACGCCACCGCATCGACCCGCAGCGCGTCGATGCCGAAGCGCTCCAGCCAATACAGCGCGTTGCCCGCCAGGTAGTTGCGCACCTCGTGGCGGCCGTAATTGTAGATCAGCGTATTCCAGTCCTGATGGAAGCCCTCGCGCGGATCGGCGTATTCGTACAGCGCCGTGCCGTCGAAGTTTGCCAGGCCGTAGGCGTCGCTCGGGAAGTGCCCCGGCACCCAGTCGAGGATCACGTTGATGCCCGCCTCATGCGCCGCCGCCACGAACGCCCTGAAATCGGCCGGCGTGCCGAAGCGCCGGGTTGGCGCATACAGCCCCAGCGGCTGATAGCCCCAACTGCCGTCGAACGGGTGCTCGTTGATCGGCAGCAGCTCGATATGGGTGAATCCCATGTCCTTCACATAGTCGATAAGCTGCACCGCCAGCTCGCCGTAGCTGAGCCAGAAGTGGTTGTCGGTGTGACGACGCCATGAGCCGAGATGCACCTCGTAGATGGCGATCGGCTGGTCAAAATCGTTGGCGCGGCGGCGCGCCTGCGTCGACGGCACCACCTCCGGCAGCGGCGCCACCAGCGAGGCGGTGTCCGGGCGCATCTGCGCCTCGAAGGCGTAAGGATCGGCTTTCAGCTGGGTATTGCCGTAGCAATCGACGATTTCATATTTGTACAGCTGGCCGGCCCGCACGCCGGGCAGGAACAGCTCCCAGATGCCGTTTTCACGCCGCAAACGCATCGGATGGCGGCGGCCGTCCCAGAAGTTGAACTCCCCCACCACCGAGACGCGCTGGGCGTTAGGCGCCCAAACGGCAAAGCTGACGCCGTCGACGCCATCCAGCGTGGCGAGGTGAGCCCCCAGGCGTTCATAGGGACGCAGATGCGTACCCTCGGCCAGCAGCCAGCTGTCGATATCCTGCAGCAGCGGGCCGAACCGGTAGGGATCGTCGACAGTCTGTTGGTGATCGCGCCAGCTGACCTGCAGCTGATAGCGGAAAGGATTTTTGCGCCGCGGCACCACGGCGCTGAAGAAGCCGCGCGGATCGTCGCAGTTCAGCTGCGCCAACCGCCGGCCGGTTTGCTGCTCAATCAGCCAAACTTCGGTGGCGTCCGGCAGCAGCGCACGCACCTGCAGACCGTTATCGGTCGCATGCATGCCAAGCAGAGCAAAGGGATCGGCGTAATGGCCGGAGATGATCTGATCAATCACGTCACGATCGGGAAGTACAGGCATAGTCTTCTTCCTTAGATTAACAGCATGATCTAAGCACGGCTTGTTGGTTATTCCTTGGCCGTTTTGGTCATCATGCAATGCATTCGGACTCTAAAGCGTGATTGCGGTCGGTTATTGACCAATCTTTACTCTGCCGACCTGAATTTCGCTCTTTATGCTTATTTTTTGAAATATTTCAGTCATGGTGAAAAATTGTTCGCCCATGCGTTAAGCATAGCCAATGTCTGTTAAAAACTGCTCAGCATTGCTCAGGAAAATTCTTCATTAAGAAAACTGCCAGCCCGGCGGCTTCTGCATGCGGCGGTCGACGAGGAGATATGCGGGGTGGAGCCCGGTGAAACGAGGCTTGCGGTGACGTTACCCGGCGCGGTGCGCGGCGAACAAAAAAGCGGAAAATGAGGCTTTAGGGGGCTGAAATCAGCCAGCCCCCAGGAAGTGCGGGTTTACAACAGGATACGCAGCATGCGGCGCAGCGGCTCAGCCGCGCCCCACAGCAGCTGGTCGCCCACGGTGAACGCCGACAGGTACTCCGGCCCCATATTCAGCTTGCGCAGACGGCCGACCGGCGTATTCAGCGTACCGGTCACCGCCGCCGGCGTCAGTTCGCGCATGGTCAGCTCACGGTCGTTCGGGATCACGCGCACCCAGTCGTTGTGCGTCGCCAGCATCTGCTCGATTTCCGGCAGCGACACGTCTTTTTTCAGCTTCAGGGTGAACGCCTGGCTGTGGCAGCGCAGCGCGCCGACGCGCACGCACAGACCATCGACCGGGATCACGCTGCCGGTGTTCAGAATCTTGTTGGTTTCCGCCTGACCTTTCCACTCTTCACGGCTCTGGCCGTTGTCGAGCTGCTTGTCGATCCACGGGATCAGGCTGCCGGCCAGCGGCACGCCGAAGTTATCGGTCGGCAGTTTGCCGCTGCGGGTGGCCTCGGTCACCTTGCGCTCGATATCCAGAATGGCGGAGGCCGGGTCCTGCAGTTCCTTCGCCACGTCGGCGTGCAGCATGCCCATTTGAGTCAGCAGTTCGCGCATGTGGCGCGCGCCGCCGCCGGAGGCCGCCTGGTAGGTGGCGACCGACGCCCACTCCACCAGATCGTTGGCGAACAGACCGCCGAGCGACATCAGCATCAGGCTGACGGTGCAGTTGCCGCCGACGAAGGTTTTGATGCCTTTGTCCAGGCCCTGCTGAATCACCGCGTGGTTGACCGGATCCAGGATGATGATGGCATCGTCCTGCATGCGCAGCGAAGAGGCCGCGTCGATCCAATAACCCTGCCAACCGCTGGCGCGCAGCTTAGGATACACTTCGTTGGTATAATCGCCGCCCTGACAGGTAATAATGATATCGAGCGCGCTCAGCGCGTCGATGTCATACGCATCCTGCAGCGTGCCCTGCTGGCCGCCGAAGGCCGGCGCGGCAGAACCGTGCTGCGAGGTGGAGAAAAAGACCGGGCGAATGGCGTCGAAATCGCGCTCTTCCGTCATGCGTTGCATGAGAACCGAGCCGACCATTCCGCGCCAACCGATGAAACCAACGTTTTTCATAATATCTGTTTCCCGCCCGGATAAGGGCTATGTAGGTGATAACGAGTTGTGTGCAATATCTCCTCACCTTACAAAATGTCGGCGCGGGCGCAAAGTGAATTTATTCGATGGCTGAGGATTTCTCAGCAATCCTTCTTATAGGCAAGGACGCGGCCGGAAAGGCCGAGGCGTTTTCCCGATCACGAGGTCACCATGACAGAGATGATTTCCGCTACGGTATTGCTGTTTTTAATTATGGATCCGCTGGGCAATCTGCCGATTTTCATGTCGGTGCTCAAGCACCTGGAGCCGCGCAGGCGCCGGGTGGTGCTGATCCGCGAGCTGCTGATCGCCCTGCTGCTGATGCTGATTTTCCTGTTCGCCGGCGAGAAAATTCTGGCGTTCCTCAACCTGCGCACCGAAACCGTCTCCATTTCCGGCGGCATCATTCTGTTTCTGATCGCCATCAAGATGATTTTCCCGTCTCAGGAGGGCAACAGTTCGGGGCTGTCCGCCGGCGAAGAGCCCTTCCTGGTGCCGCTGGCGATCCCGCTGGTGGCCGGGCCGTCGATTTTGGCAGCGCTGATGCTGCTGTCGCACCAGTATCCGCATCAGCTGCCCCATCTGGTGGCGGCGCTGTTGATCGCCTGGGGTCTCTCTGCGGCCATTTTGCTGATGTCGAACCTGTTCCTGCGCCTGCTGGGCAGCAAAGGCGTCAGCGCGCTGGAGCGGTTGATGGGGCTGATTCTGGTGATGCTGTCGACCCAGATGTTCCTGGACGGCGTGCGGGCTTATATGAAGCTGTAGGCGCCTGACGGCGCCGACGACGGCCCGCGCTTAGCGGGCGGTGATGCGGTTGATGCAGGCGAGCGTGTCGGCGACCACGCCGTCCAGCGGCTGGTTGATGTCGATCGCCTGCACATCCGGCTCCTGCTCGCCCGGCTCTTCCAGCGTGGCGAACTGCGAAACCAGCATCTGCGGTTTGAAGAAGTGGCCTTTGCGCTGTTTCAGGCGCTCCTCAATCACCGTTTTATCCCCTTTCAGGTAGAGGAAATGCAGGTTGCGATTGCCTTCGCGCAGGCGGTCGCGATAGCTTTTTTTCAGCGCCGAACACACCAGCAGCGACACCGGATTGGTGCGTTGCATGGCGAAGATGGCGTCGTTGAGCGCAGCCAGCCACGGAGCGCGATCGTTGTCGTCCAGCGCATGCCCGGCGGCCATTTTGTTGATGTTGGCGCGCGGGTGCAGGTAATCGCCGTCCAGCATGGCGGCATCGGCTTCCCGGGCGACGGCGCTGGCCACGGCGGATTTACCGCTGCCGGACACCCCCATCAGGATAAATACGTGATTCTGCGGATTACTCATTGTGTCATGCCCTTATGGGAACTGGCGCGAGCGCGCCAAATGCGTCCCAACTGATAAAGATACTCTGGAACGCCGACGCCCCGCAGGGCGTCGGATAACGATTATACGACCGTCGCCAGCAGCAGGCAGCCCACCAGGCCGCACACCGAGATGATGGTTTCCAGCACCGACCAGGATTTGATGGTTTCCATGATGCTCAGGTTGAAGTACTCCTTGAACAGCCAGAAGCCCGGATCGTTAACGTGCGAGAAGATAACGCTGCCGGAACCGACCGCAATCACCATCAGCTCAGGGCTGACGCCGGTGGTGGCGATCAGCGGGGCGACGATGCCGCCGGCGGTGATCGCCGCCACGGTGGCGGAACCCAGCGCCAGACGCAACGCGGCGGCGATCGACCAGGCCATCAGGATCGGCGAAACGTTGCTGCCTTCCATCAGGCCGGCGATGTACTGCTCGACGCCGCTGTCCACCAGCACCTGTTTGAAGGCGCCGCCGCCGCCGATGATCAACAGCATCATGGCGATGATTTTAATCGAGTCGGTGATGGTGCCCATCACTTCATCCATGGTGCGGCCGCGGTTCAGGCCGAAGGTGAAGATAGCGATCAGCACGGCGATCAGGGTCGCCATCACCGGGTCGCCGAAGAACTCGGCGAAGCGCAGCAGGCTGTGGCCCTTCGGCAACACCATTTCAGCCACCGCGCGCAGCGCCATCAGGATCACCGGCACCAGCGACGTGGCGACGCTGACGCCAAAGCTCGGCATCTCTGCTTCGGTAAAGGTTTTCGGGTTGTACAGGCCTTCCGGCACCGGCTTGTCGATGCCTTTCAGGAAGCGGGCATAAACCGGGCCGGCCAGGATCACCGTCGGGATCGCCAGCAGCGTGCCGTACAACAGGGTTTTACCCATGTCGGCATGGAAGATGGTGGCGATGGCCGTCGGGCCCGGGTGCGGCGGCAGGAAGCCGTGGGTCACCGACAGCGCGGCGGCCATCGGCACGCCGACGTACAGCAGCGGGATGCGCGCGGAGGCGGCGATGGTGAACACCAGCGGCAACAGCAGCACGAAGCCCACTTCGTAGAACAGCGCGAAGCCGACGGTGAAGCCGGTCAGCACCACCGCCCATTGAATATGTTTTCTGCCGAACTTGTCGATCAGCGTGGTGGCGATGCGCTGTGCGCCGCCGCAGTCCGCCAGCAGTTTGCCGAGCATGGCGCCGAAGCCCATGATCAGCGCCAGGCTGCCCAACGTGCCGCCCACGCCGGCCTTGATGGAGCCGATGACCTTATCGACCGGCATACCCTGTGCGATCCCGACCGCCAGAGCAACCAGCACCAGAGAGATAAAGCCGTTCAGCTTGAAGCGGATCATCAGCAGCAGCAGCAGCGCTACGCCGCCTGCAACAATCACTAATGGCATAATTTTTCTCCAACCTTTTATCGCGACTCTCTTTACGATAGGCGTAAAGCGTGCGGTTGTTTTATTTTTAGGCTCTTTCCCGGTGTTTAAGAAGAGCTGTAGGTGTTGTTGATTCAGAGGTTCAGTCTTGCAGCAAGATGACCGCACGCTCGTTGTTACCGGTATCATGATACCGGTAACAACATGAGCGCCGGAACCGGGTAAGCGGCTAAAATTCGCGTTCTGGGACAGAGATCAAACTTATGCCGGCAACGACCGGCGGGCTTACAGGCGGGATAACCCGCGCGCCTCAGGGCGCGCTGCAAAAAGAAAGGGTGTTAAAACAGAACGTTAAAATGGCTCAGATACTGCCGCCGGGGATCACGGTGAAACCGACGTCCACCATGCGCGGGCACACCGTTTCGCCGCGCAGCCGGGCCAGCAAGCGCTCGGCACCGATCTGCCCCATGCGTTCGCGCGGCGTCAGCACGCTGGCCAGCTTAGGCACCATCACCTGGCCGATATCATGGCCGTGGAAACCGGCGATCGCCATGTCCTGCGGGATCGACAGCCCCTGTCGCTGGCACTCGAAGGCCGCGCCGATCGCCAGGTCATCGTTGGTGCAGAAGATACTGTCGATCTGCGGATAGTCGCGCTGCGCCAGGCGCAGCAGCTCGCCGCCGGCGGAATAGGAGGAAGAACGCGCGGTCATGATGCTGTACGGCTCCAGGCCGGATTCGCGCATCGCCTGCTCATACCCCTGCTGCTTGATGAGGGTACGTTCATCCTGACGGGCACCGAAATAGACCACGTGACGGTGGCCGTGCGCGATGATCTGCTGGGTCATCTGGCGCGCCGCCTCGAAGTTGTTGAAGCCCACCGCCAGATCGATGCACGGCGAGACGCAGTCCATCAGCTCCACCACCGGAATGCCCGCCACCTCGATCATTTTCAGGGTGCGCGGCGTGTGATGGCGCTCAGACAGGATCAGGCCGTCGATATTGTAAGAAAGCAGCGAGGTCAGACGCTCTTCTTCACGCTCCGGCAGGTAGCCATAGTGCGCCAGCATGGTCTGGTAGTTGTGCGCGTCGGTGACGCTTTCGATGCCGCGCAGCACTTCGGCGAACACCTGGTTGGTCAGCGACGGCAACAGCACGCCAATCGCCCGGCTGGTGGCGTTGGAGAGGATGTCCGGCGCGCGGTTGGGGATGTAGCCCAGCTCATCCAGCGCGACGGCGATTTTTTGCTGCAGGGCGGCAGAAACCTGGTCGGGATTGCGCAGATAACGGCTCACCGTCATCTTGGTCACGCCCACCTTGTCCGCCACATCCTGGAGTACCGGCCGTTTTTTCTTCATTATCAATGAACTGACTAACCGTGAATGGGCAGTCATTTTAGCAAAAAAAACGGCGGGCCGATATTGTCGGTTATGCGACGGCCAACGCAAAAAGGGCTCACAGCGTGAGCCCTTCATACGGTGACCAAGGGGAAAAAGCGTGGTTTTTCCCCTTTGTGATTGTCAGCCGAAAATCAATAAATTGATTTTCCTTGTTTTTATATGCTGCCGGCTTTCAGGCGGGCAACGTCATCAGGCTTGTCGTTAACCTCAAGGGCTCACAGCGTGAGCCCTTGAAATTTACCGCTTAATCACACCGGCGGCAGATCGAACAGCAGGATTTCGCTCTCTTCGTCGGCCTGGATCGTCAGCGCCGATTCATCCCACACCGCAAATGCGTCGCTGATGCCGGCGGCCTGGCCGTTGACCGAGACCTTGCCGCGCACCACCTGGATCCAAATGCGGCGGCCGGCGGCGATCGGGTACTCACCCTGTTCGCCTTTATTCAGCGCCCAACGCGACAACGTCATATCCTGGAACACCTTCAGCGAACCGTCGCGCGCATCCGGCGACAGCACCAGCTGACGGCCCTGCGGCGCGTCGAACATGCGCTGCTCGTAGCGCGGCTCCAGCCCGACCTGATCCGGAATGATCCAAATCTGGTACAGGTGCAACGGACGATCCTGATTGGCGTTGTACTCGGAGTGACGCACCCCGGTGCCTGCGCTCATGATCTGGAATTCGCCGGCCTGGATCTGCTCCTTGTTGCCCATGCTGTCCTGGTGTTCCACCGTGCCGCTCAGCACGTAGGTCAGGATTTCCATGTCTTTATGCGGGTGGGTACCGAAACCCTGCCCCGCGTCGATCACGTCTTCGTTGATCACCCGCAGCGCCGAGAACCCCATAAAGTTCGGATCGTAGTAGTCGGCAAAAGAGAAGGTGTGCCAGCTATCCAGCCAGCCATGATTGGCGTGGCCGCGGTCTTCCGCTTTACGTACATAAATCATATTCAACTCTCCTCAATGTTTTTTTACAGTCTAGTCCTGCGGGCAGAATAAGAAAGCGTAAAAAACTCATGCCTCTGTTCAAAAATTTCGATGAAATGAAACACCTGATGGGCAACGGATTTGTTGAAGGCGGAAGCGGTTGAAAAAGGGCAAAAAAAAAGCCAGCACCCGAGCTGGCTAAGTAAACACTGGAAGCAATGTGAGCAATGTCGTGCCTTCGCAGCGAGAGTATCAAGGGTTGATGCCCTCCCCGGAACGCATCGCAATAATAATCATTATCATTCGCACCTGTAAAGCGTTTTTTTTGACCCGTTCAAATAATATTGACTCAAGGCAGTAAACGGATAAATTCAGAGGTTATTCAACCGGTAAGCAACAGGAGCAGCGAGATGAGCGAGATCGTGATACGCCACGTGGAAACGACGGATGCGCAAGCCCTGCATCATCTTTATTCGCAGACGCCCGTCTACCGCGATACGCTGCAGCTCCCGCTACCGTCCGTCGAGTCCTGGCAGAAACGCCTCGCCAATCCCGAACCGGGCACGCATAACCTGGCAGCCTTCATCGACGGGCAGCTTGCTGGCCAGCTGGCCGTCATGCTGAATCAGCGCGTGCGCCGCCGCCACGTGGCCACCTTCGGCATCGGCGTCGATCCTCGCTACCACGGCAAAGGCGTTGGCAGCCGCCTGATGCAGGCGATGATAGACCTGTGCGACAACTGGGCGGCCATCGAGCGCATCGAGCTGACGGTGTTCACCGACAACCCGGCGGCCATTGCGCTGTACCGCAAATTCGGTTTCGAGATAGAGGGCACCAGCCGCGCCTATGCCATGCGCGACGGCGTATTGGTCGACGCCTACCATATGGCGCGTTTGCGCTCCGGGCAGCCGCACGGCGATGCGTAATCGCCCTCACCCACGGGGGCCGCTGCGCCGGCCCCTGTGCATCAACCGCCGAACCTTTTTACAAGCGCTGGCCGGCCTGACCGCCGCCGTCGGCATATTCTCTCCTCTCACCCCGTTAGGTGCCGCTATGCCAACTTCCGCCGCCGGGCGCCCAGGCGCCCGCAACCTGATTACCGATGTGCCGGGCCTGAAGGTCGGCGTAGCGCAAGACAGCCGGATACGTACCGGCACGACGGTTATCCTGCCGGACAGCCCGGCGATCGCCGCCGTGGACGTGCGCGGCGGCGGCCCCGCCACCCGGGAAACCGACGCGCTGGGTGAAGACAATCTGGTACAGACCGTCGATGCGCTGACATTCAGCGGCGGCTCGGTTTACGGCCTGGCGGCGGCGGACGGCGTCGCAGCCTGGCTGGGGCAACAGGGCCGAGGCTACGCGCTGCGCCCGGCCCCCGGCGTGCCGGTATCCCCTATCGTGCCCACCGCCTGCCTGTACGATCTGGCCAACGGCGGCGACAAAAACTGGCAGCTCACGCCGCCGTATCGCCAACTGGGCATCGATGCGGTCGGCAAGGCCGGATTGGACTTTCCGCTGGGCACCGTCGGCGCCGGCTACGGTGCCATGACCGGCATGGGTAAGCTGAAAGGCGGCCTCGGCTCGGCATCTATCATTGCCGCCAATGGCGCTACCGTCGGCGCACTGGTGGCGGTCAACAGTTTGGGTGCGGTGGTCGCACCCGGCACCCGCGCCTTCTGGGCGACCCCCTATGAAATTGACGGTGAATTCGGCAACGGCGGCGCAGCGGCGCTGGCGCAACTGCGCGCGCAGGGCGAAGATTGGATGGAACAAGAGCCGCAGGGCGGCAGAAAGAACACCACCCTGGCCTGCATCGCCACCGACCTGGCGCTGACGCGGGTGGAGTTGAAACGGGTGGCCATCATGGCGCAAGACGGCATGGCGCGCGCCATCCGCCCGCTGCACAGCCCGTTTGACGGCGACGTGGTGTTCGCCCTGTCCACCGGGCAGCGCGAGGTTCAGGGCAGCCGCGAACTGGCGGTGCTGCAGATCGGCGCGCTGGCGGCGGACACCCTGGCCCGGGCGATCGCCCGTGGCGTACATGCCGCCACGCCGTGGCCCGGCAGCCAGGTCGCAACCTGGCAAACGCTCGGCGGCTAACACGCCGCCACCAAAAATGGGGCGCTGGCGCCCCTTAATCATGATTAACCCTCGTCGCTTAAATGCCGGCGGTTTCCCGAATATAACGGCGCGCTTTTACCGCATACTCGAACGGGTTGGCCAGGGCCGGATCCTGCTCGGCCTCCACCACCATCCACCCTTTGTAACCGCGCTCGTCCAGCAGCTTGAACACCGGCCTGAAGTCGATCACGCCATCACCCGGCACGGTGAAGGTGCCCTTCTTCACGCCGTCGAGGAAGCTCAGCTTGTTGGCCTTCACTTCCGCCACCACCTCATCGCGCACGTCCTTCAGATGGACGTGGTTGATGCGCGGCAGATACTTCTCCAGGATCGCCATCATCGCCTGCTGGCTGCCTTCCGAATAGTAGGCGTGGCCGGTATCGAACAGCAGGTAGACGTCGTCGTTGACCATGCTCATGTAGCGATCGATTTCGGCCGTGGTCTGAATGCCGGTGCCCATGTGGTGGTGCAGACACACCTGCATGCCTTTGCCGGCGGCGATCTTCGCCAGCTCGTTGTAACCGTCGGCCACGCGCTGCCACTCTTCATCGCTGAAGTACGGCTTCTCTTCGAACACGCCTTTGGTGGTGCCCTGAATGCTCTTGCTCTGCTCGGAGCAGCCGATCACCCTGGCGCCCATGGCATGCAGGAAATTCATGTGGTTGATAAATTCATCGATGGTTTTGTCTTTCTGGCCGTCGGCGAAAAAGGTGCTGAACCAGGCGTTGCAGATCTGGATGCCGCGAATATCCAGCATCGGTTTCAGCACCGCCGGATCGCGCGGGTATTTGCTGCCCACTTCGCTGCCGGTGAAGCCGGCCAGCGCCATTTCGCTGACGCACTGCTGGAAGGTGTTTTCCTTGCCCAGATCGGGCATGTCGTCGTTGGTCCAGCCGATCGGCGCAATGGCCAATTTCACGTTGTCTTTATTCATGGTCTGCCTCGGTCCTTGGAGGGCCGCCGGTGCAAACGCCGCCGGCGAGCCGAATAAGATTATTTGCCCAACAGCTCTCTTTCGATGCGCTCTCTGGTCGCCACCGCCTGGCTCGGCATCTTTTCCGGGTAGCCGAACAGCGAGGTGCAGATGATCGATTCGCCGCCGACCTTGAAGCTGCGGTTGGCAAATTCCATGTCGCGCAGCGTCTGGAACAGGGCGTCGAAATTCACCTCGCCTTCGCCGATGCCGACGTGCTGATGCACCGCGGCGTCAACGCCCGGCGGGTTGACGATATAACGGCAATGCTTGGTGTGATTCATGGTGTCGGCGATCAGCACGTGGGAAAGATCGTCCCCGGCGTACTGCAGCATGCCGGCCACGTCACCCTGCCCCTTGTCGTAGTAGAAGGTGTGCGGCACGCTGTAGAGGTATTTGACGTGGTCGCTGCGCAGCGATTTCACCAGATCGGCGGTTTCGTTGCTCAGCTCGCAAAAGTCCCACGGGTGCGACTGGATCTCCATACGGATACCCTCGCGCTCGACGATCGGCAGCAGCTCCTCCATCGAGCGATACCACAGCTCCTCGCAGATCTCCGGTTCGTTGGGGTTGCCCGCCAGTTCGGTGTTAATCACCTGCACGCCCATTTCCACCGCGATTTCGATCATCCGCCGCCAGTTTTTGACCGCCGCCTGGCGGCGATCTTCCCCTGGCCCGGACCAGCGATACACCACGATAAATGAGGAGATCTCCACGCCGGTCGCTTTCAGGGCGTTTTTATACTCCGCCATGATTTCGCGGCTGGCCTTCGGATGCTTGTAAAACGGGTTGATCTGCGGGTGCGGCGACTGTTCGATGTATTTGTAGCCCCAGTCCGCCACCTGCTGCACCATCTTGGTCACGCCCAAATCCCGTATAACGTCGACATCAAAAGCGATCTTCATGGTCACTCCTCTGCAATCGTAGGTATGGGGGACAGGCCGATTATTTGTTGTAGAACACCGGGCGCGCCGGCAAGGTCACCGGCACAATCTCGCCGCTGAGCTGGGCCGCCACGCAGGCGTCGGCGGTCACCGCGGCGGCGTAGCCGTCCCAGGCGGAAGGCCCGGTCAGCTTGCCCGCAGCCACGTCGTTGATGAAACCCTGCAGCTCGACGTCATAGGCGTCGATAAAGCGATCTTTCCAGTCGGTCAGGATTTCGGTCGACAGGCGGGCGCCGCTGCGCATCTGCACCGAGGACGGCTCCGGCAGTTTGGCGATGCCGGTTTCCCCCACCACTTCGCACTGAATGTCGTAGCCGTACTGGCAGTTGACGAAGATTTCGACGTCGATGCGCGTACCCTTGGCGGTTTCAAACAGCACAATCTGCGGATCTTTCAGGTGCGGGAACGCCTTCGGGCTCTTACGCGGGAACACCACCTGCACCGACACGTAGTCATCATCGAGCAGCCAGCGCAGCACGTCGATTTCGTGGATCAGGGTGTCGGTGATCGCCATATCGGTGGTATAGGCCTCGCCGACCGTCGGGTTGCGGTGCGCGCAGTGCAGCATCAGCGGTTCGCCGATCTGGCCGCTGGTCAGCACCTGTTTCAACGCGCGATAGCCCTGGTCATAGGGGCGCATAAAGCCGACCTGCACCAGCCGCTTGCCGTGTTTCGCTTCGGCATCGACGATGTTTTTGCAGCCCTGCGCGGTCACCGCCAGCGGCTTCTCGCAGAACACCGGTTTGCCGGCGGCGATGGCCGCCAACACGAACTCTTCGTGGCTCGGCCCCCAGGACGTGACCAGCACCGCCTGCACGTCGGCGGCCTTGATCAGATCGTGGCCGTTGTCATACACCCGCGCATCCAGCTGCAGATCGCTCACCACCTTGGCGGCGTTGTCGCGGTTGATGTCGTTTACCGCCACCACGCGGGCACCCTGCAACACTTTGCTGCAGCGACGGATATGATCGCGGCCGATGGCGCCGGTGCCGATAACCCCAATGTTCAATGTCATTTTCGCTACCCTCGAGATTTATGTATGAAAACGAATCAGTAATCGCGCGCCTTATCGATGTTTTCCTGCAGCTTGCGCGCCACTTCGACGATTTTCTCGCTGTCGGCCACCTGAGCGCCGCCCACGCGCCACCAGCTGAGATACTTGTGCACCATGGTCTTCGGCAACACCTTGATGTCCAGCAGCGTGGACACGGTTTGCCTGCGGGCGTCGGCCAGCGCGTCGAGCAGCTGCTGCTCGGTGGTGACCCGATAGGTTTTACAGCCGTAAGCCGCCGCCAGCATGGCGAAATCGACCGGCACCAGCTTGCCGTCGAGCTTGCCGCCCTCTGGATTGCGGAAGCGGAATTCGGTGGTGTAGCTGTCCATGCCGTGTTCCATCTGCAGGTTGTTGATGCAGCCGTTGGTCATGTTGTCGAACAGCACCACGTTGATCTTGCAGCCTTCCTGAATCGAGGTGACCAGTTCGGAATGCAGCATCATGAATGCGCCGTCGCCCACCATTGCGTACACCTCGCGCTGCGGCTCGGCCAGCTTGACCCCCAGCGCGGCGTTCACCTCGTACCCCATGCAGGAGTAACCGTATTCCACGTGGTAGCCGTGCTCGCCGCGGTTGTGCCACACCCGCTGCAGATCGCCCGGCAGGCTGCCGGCGGCGGCGACGATCACGCTGTCCGCCGGCAGCTCGCGGTTCAACACCCCCAGCACGCGGCTCTGGGTCAGCGCGGAATCGGTCTGGGCGATAAATTCGGCGAACACCCGCTCGCGATCGAGGTGATCGTCGATCTCCGGCACAAAACCCGCGCCGCCGTATTCCACCGCGTAAACACGCGCGGTCTCTTCACGCTGGGCACCGCGCGCCGCGGCGATGGCATCGCCCCAGCCGGCGCGGTAGTCAGCCTGCGCCAGCAGCGCACCCAGTTCGCTCAGGGCCTCGCGGGCGTCCGCCAGCACCTGCACGCCGTCGAGCTTGCCGGCGTCAAAGGCGCTGACATTGATATTGAGGAAGCTGACGTCCGGGTGTTGGAACAGCCATTTGGACGAGGTGGTGAAATCGGTGTAACGGGTGCCGACGCCGATCACCAGATCGGCCTGCCGGGCCAACGTGTTGGCCGCCAGGCAGCCGGTTTCGCCGATGCCACCGAGGTTGAATTCATGGTCGCTCGGCACCGTGCCTTTGCCGGCCTGGGTTTCGGCGAACGGAATGCCGAAGCGCTCGGCAAATTCGCGCAGCGCCCGCCCGGCCTGCGAGTATTTCACGCCGCCGCCGCACACCAGCAGCGGTTTGCGCTTGGCGGTCAGCAGCGCCAGCGCGTCCGCCAACATGCCGTCGGTCGCCGGGCGGCGATCGAGCCGATGCACGCGTTTTTGGAAGAAATAGTCGGGATAGTCGTAGGCTTCACCCTGCACGTCCTGCGGCAGGCACAGCGTCACCGCGCCGGTATCCGCCGGATCGGTCAGCACGCGCATCGCGTTGATGCAGGCGCTCATCAGCTGCTCCGGCCGCACGATGCGATCCCAGTATTTGCTCACCGCGCGGAACGCGTCGTTGGTGCTGATGCTGAGATCGTAAGGCTGCTCGATTTGCTGCAGCACCGGATCCGGCTGGCGGGAGGCGTAAACGTCGCCCGGCAGCAGCAATAAAGGAATGCGGTTGGCGGTAGCGGTGGCCGCGGCGGTGATCATGTTGGCGGCGCCGGGGCCGACCGATGAGGTGCAGGCGTAGATCTGCCGGCGCAGCTTCTGTTTGGCGAAGCCAATCGCCGCGTGGGCCATGCCCTGCTCGTTGCGGCCCTGATGTACCCGCAGCTCACCGCTATCCTGTTCCAGCGCTTGCCCCAGCCCCAGCACGTTGCCGTGGCCGAAAATCGCGAAAATGCCCGCGACGAATTTGGTCTCCACGCCGTCGGCCAGCAGATACTGGTTATCGAGAAATCTGACGAGCGCCTGCGCCATGGTTAGCCTGATCTTGCCCATTTACTCACCCTTTAGATTGAGGGCCGCCCCGGAAAGTGCTCGCGCCGAGCCGACAATCCCGTGTTTGTGTTACGCGGCGGCAGCTATTATCTTGAGCAGGCGATGCCCGCTGCTCACGAAGTCGACAACCTGAAACGTGAAGCGATTATAAACAAATATATTTTTCATAAAATCACATTACAGAAGAAACATTTCATTTTGCGATAAAGATCGCATATTGCATGAAAAGCCCGTTTCATCTCGTGCTTCAGCCTTCGCTGACTTCGCACCGCGCAGTGGCGGGTGACCACCGTCAGCACTCAGGATGACAGCCTTTTATCCTGTCCTCGCACTCCTTTTCAGCGCGCGCCTGGCCGCCCTTCCGTGGCCGTTTCACCGCCTTTTCCACCCGCTTGCCGATGTTTTAAATGCATCACATTTTTGGGGTGTAAATTTCATTCTATATTGAAATTGAAATTTTCATTCCCCATACTGTCCACATGCTTCCTGCAGGGCGCCACGCTCGGGCCGCCGCCGGAGTTTTGCTTAAACAGAAGGAAACGGGTATGGCTACACAAGAAAAACAGCTTGATGTCATTTGTCTCGGGCGCATCGCCGTCGATTTCTATGCTCAGCAGATCGGCGCGCGGCTGGAAGACGCCGGCACATTCGCCAAGTACCTCGGCGGCTCCTCCGGCAACGTGGCCTACGGCACCGCCATTCAGGGGTTAAAATCCGGCATGCTGGCGCGCGTCGGCGACGAGCACATGGGCCGCTTTCTGCGTGAAGAGCTGCAGCGCGTCGGGGCCGATACCCGCTGCCTCATCACCGACAAGCAACGATTAACCGGCCTGGTGATCCTCGGCATCAAGGATCAGGAAACTTTCCCGCTGATCTTCTACCGCGAAAACTGCGCGGACATGGCGCTGACGCCGGACGACATCGACGAGGCCTACATCGCTTCCTCGCGCGCGCTGGCCATCACCGGCACGCACCTGTCGCACCCGAACACCCGCGCCGCGGTGCTGAAGGCGCTGGAATACGCGCGCCGCCACGGTCTGCGCACCGCCCTGGACATCGATTACCGCCCGGTGCTGTGGGGGCTGACGTCGCTGGGCGACGGCGAAACCCGCTTTGTGGAATCGGACCAGGTCACGCGCGAGCTACAGGAGGTGCTGCACCATTTCGATCTGATCGTCGGCACCGAAGAGGAGTTTCACATCGCCGGCGGCAGCACCGACACGCTGACGGCGCTAAAAAACGTGCGGCGGGCCACGGCGGCCACGCTGGTGTGCAAGCGCGGCGCGCAGGGTTGCTCGGTGTTCGAAGGCGAAATCGCCGACGACTGGGCGCAGGTGAAGCTGCACGCCGGCGTGCGGGTTGAGGTGCTGAACGTGCTGGGGGCCGGCGACGCCTTTATGTCCGGCCTGCTGCGCGGCTACCTGAACGATGAGGGCTGGGATCAGGCCTGCCGCTACGCCAACGCCTGCGGCGCATTGGTGGTGTCGCGCCACGGTTGCGCGCCGGCCATGCCGACCAAACGGGAGCTGGACGACTATCTGCTGCGCGAACGGCAGGTCACGCGCCCGGACCGCGACGCACGCCTGAACCACCTGCACCGGGTGACCACCCGCAAGCAGCAATGGCCAGAGTTGTGCGTGTTCGCCTTCGATCACCGCAAGCAGCTGGCGGACATGGCGCGCGAAGCCGGCGTCGGCGAGGAACGCATTCCGCGCCTGAAAACCCTGCTGCTCACCGCGGCGCAACAGGCTGCCGCGCAGGCCGGGCTCAACGGCAACAGCGGCATTCTGGCCGACACCACCTACGGGCAGGCGGCGTTGAACGAGATCACCGGCCAGGGATGGTGGATCGGCCGGCCGGTGGAGCTGCCCAGCTCGCGCCCGCTGCGCCTGGAGCACGGCAATATCGGCTCGCAATTGATCGACTGGCCGCAGGAGCACGTGGTGAAGTGCCTGGTGTTTTATCACCCGCACGACGCGGCGGAACTGCGCCGCGAGCAGGATGCGCTGATCGCCGACGTCTACCGCGGCTGCTGCAAATCCGGCCACGAGCTGCTGCTGGAGGTGATCCTGCCGGACAACAACCCCGACAAGGACGAACGCCATTACCTGGAGATGATTGAACACTTCTACCGGTTGGGCATTCAGCCGGACTGGTGGAAACTGCCGCCGCTGAGCGCGGAAAACTGGCGGCGGGTCGGTGCGCTGATCGACACCTACGATCCCTTCTGCCGCGGCGTGCTGATCCTGGGGCTCGACTCCCCGGAAGCGGTGCTGAAGGCGGGCTTTGCCGCCGCCGCGGATGCGCGCTGGGTGAAGGGTTTCGCCGTCGGCCGCACCATCTTCGGCCAGCCTTCGCGCCGCTGGCTGCAGGATGAAATCGACGACGCGGCCCTGATCGAGCAGGTGAAACAAAAATACCTGACGCTGATCGGTTTCTGGCGCCAGTACCGTCCGCAGGCGAGCGGTGCGCACTGACAGCGAGCGCGAGTTCACGTCCCCTTAAGGCCATTTCGCCGCTTTAAGGGGATTTTTTTGCCCCTTTTCTGTGAAGTCGCGCAATGTGCGATCGAATAAATCGCTTTTTGAGGAAATGAAATTTCCGCTCCGTCTGTTAAAATACCCTGTCAATATTTCAGGCGTCAGGCCAATGCGCCTTCACCCCACTGCGAGCCGAATGGATGAACAACCCAACTCAACTTTCGCTGTTACAGGACGAGATTCGCCACCGTTATGAAACGCTGAGCAAGCGTTTGAAGCAGGTGGCGCGCTATATTTTGGATAACAGTAACAGCATCGCTTTCGATACCGTTGCCTCCATCGCCGCACAGGCCAGCGTCCCCCCGTCTACCCTGATCCGTTTCGCCAACGCCTTCGGCTTCAGCGGCTTCAACGAAATGAAGCAGGTATTCCGTCAGCATCTGATGGAAGAGACGGTGAACTATACCGAACGCGCGCGCCTGTTCCGCCAAACCTCCACCGACGACAACGTCGCGCCGGAGAAACCGGCGGAAATTCTCAACGTATTCACCATGGTCAACGCGCAGGCGCTGCAGCAGCTGGCGATGCAGATCGCCCCCGAGCAGCTGGATCGCGCCGTCGAGTTGCTCAACAACGCCGAAAATATCTACGTGATCGGCCTGCGCCGTTCGTTCAGCGTCGCCTCCTACCTCACCTATGCGCTGCGCCATCTGGAGCGCCGCGCGTTTCTGATCGACGGCCTGGGCGGCATGTTCACCGAACAGCTGAGCATGGTAAAACCGAAGGACGTGGTGATCGCCATCAGCTATTCGCCGTACGCCCGCGAAGCGGTGGAACTGGTGGAACTGGGCGCCAAGCGCGGTGCGCAGCAGATCGCCATCACCGACAGTCAGGTCAGCCCGCTGGCCGCCTTCAGCGACGTCTGTTTCGTGGTGCGTGAAGCGCAGGTGGACGGCTTCCGCTCGCAGGTGGCTTCGATGTGCCTGGCGCAGACGCTGGCGGTCTCGCTGGCGCTGAATAACGCCCGGGACGAGTAAGGCTGGGGTGAACGCGCCCGACAGGCTCGGGCGCGGCGGGATTATTGCAGCAACAAATAGCGGTAGAGCGCGCTTTCCAGATCCTGCTTCATGCTGATGAAAAGCAGAATCTCCACCGTCTGGCCGTCGTAGTCATAGATGACGCGGTATTCGCTATCGGGATCCAATCGCTCGTGCAACCGTACCCCCATGCCCGCCAGCACGGCGTTGAAGCGGTAGCGGGCAGGATCGTCGGCAATTGCCGCAAGGGACGATAACAACAGATTGTCCACGAACACCCCGGCTGCGGCGGCCCCTATCGTTCCGCTCTTGTAAGACTCGATGTCTTTCAGGCTCCATTCCGCCGCCGGCGCGACGGTAAAACGTATTTCCTTGGGCATCCTGCACCTCGGGCCTATTTCCGCGCGTCGCGCAGCCGCTGCAACGTTTCTTCGGGCGACAGACCGCGCTGATTTTTAATCTCTTGCTTCGCCATCATAGTCAGTTTCAGCAACGCGTTGGACTGGCGCTCCAGATTGCGTTCCCGAATTTCGGCCTCTCTCTCAGCCGCCGTTTGCACAAACAGCTCAGCAACACCATTTTTTGTGACGTAAACCCCGCCTTCAAACAGATCGGGCGAACCTAATCCTTCTCGCGCCGCTTTTTGGGACATGGTAGTCGTCATGGTTTTTCCTCCTGCGCATAGGCAATCACGCTGTATCACAGCGGTTCTTTGGATTCACTCAGCCGGGGAGCGCTCGTGTGCGGACAGGTTATCATTTGAACAAGATGGAGGGCAAATTTAGGTTAAATTTATACCCTGATAAAAAGAAAGCCCGGCAAGCCGGGCCTCAAGCGCTTATTGCGCGGCGGGATAGGCGTCGCCGTTAATCCAGGCGTGGTCTTTTTCCCAGGTGAATTTCCACTGCCGCACCGGCCCGGCCATCACGTTGAGATAATAGTTGTCGTAGCCTGCCAGGGTCGCCACCGGGTGATAACCGCGCGGCACTTTCACCACGTCGCGATTGTAGACCGGCATGCACTCGTCGAGCGTGCGATCGTCGGTATAGACACGCTGCATGCAGAACCCCTGCTCCGGCTGAATGCGGTGATAATACGTCTCTTCGAGATAGGTTTCGTCCGGCGAGTCTTCCCGATCGTGCTTGTGGCTCGGGTAGGAACTGGTGTTGCCCTCGTCGGTGTAAACCTCCACCACCAGCAGGCTGTCGGCCGGCTCGCTGTCCGGCAGAATGTTGTGCACCAACCGCTGGTTACGCCCCTTGCCGCGCCGCTCCACGCCGATATCCGCCGGCGTGATCAGCCGTGAGGGCAGGTGGCCGCTGCCGGGCGCGCTGCACACCGCCAGTTCCAGATCGGTTTCTGCCCGCACGTCGATGCGATCGTGATGCGGCACATACACCGCGTAAGGCGGCGTGCGCTCGAACGGGCTCATGCGCTTGCCGATATGCGGGTACTCGGCGCGCAGCGTGGCGACGGAGGCGATACCGGCCACCAGCACCAGGCACAGCTCCTTATCGCCGCACTCAAGCTGAAGCGACTGCCCGGCGGCCAGGCGATAAACGTCAAAGCCGACATAGCGCCAACCGGCATTTTCCGGCGTCACGTGCTGGATGCGCCCTTCGGCGTTCGGCGTCTGACATTTGGCAAGCAGTGAAGACATCTCGATTCTCCTGTTAATGATTCGTGCAAAGGCCGCTGCCCCGAAGGAGCAACGGCCTGGCCTGAATATGACAGCGCTTAACCCAGCGTCGGCATGCTGAATTCGGACACCGTCTGCTGCCCGGCCGGCCAGCGCGCGGTGGCGGTCTTCATGCGCGTGTAGAAGCGCACGCCGTCGGTGCCGTGCACGTTCAGCGCGCCGAACACCGAGCGCTTCCAGCCGCCGAAGCTGTGGAACGCCATCGGCACCGGCACCGGCACGTTGACGCCGACCATCCCGGCCTGCACTTCTTGCACGAACTGGCGCGCGTAGTGGCCGCTGCCGGTAAAGATGGCGCTGCCGTTGCCGAACTCGTGGCCGTTCACCGTGTCGATGGCGGTACGGTAGTCCGGCACCCGCACGATGCCCAGCACCGGCCCGAAGATCTCTTCACGGTAGATGCGCATGTTCGGTTTCACATGGTCGAACAGCGTGCCGCCGACGTAGTAGCCTTCAGGATAGCCCGGCACCTGATAATTGCGGCCGTCGGCCACCAGGGTCGCGCCTTCTTCCACGCCCAGATCGATGTAGCCCAGCACCTTCTTCTGGTGGGCGGACGACACCAGCGGCCCCATTTCATTCTCTTCGCCGCCCTGCTGCAAGCCCGGCCCGACGCGCAGCTGCGCGATCAGCGGCTTCAATTTGGCGATCAGTTTGTCGGCGGTATCGTCACCGACCACCACGGCGATCGGCAACGCCATGCAGCGCTCGCCGGCGGAGCCGAACGCGCCGCCCATCAGCGCGTTAACCGTGGCGTCCAGATCGGCGTCCGGCATGACGATCGCCTGGTTCTTCGCCGCCCCGAAGGCCTGCACCCGCTTGCCGTGCGCACTGGCGGTGGTGTAGATATGTTCCGCCACGGTGGAGGAGCCGACGAAGCTCACCGCCTGAATGCGCGGATCGGTGCACAGCTGCGCCGCGTCTTCATTGGCGCAGTGCACCACGTTGAACACGCCGTCCGGCAGGCCGGCTTCTTTCAGCAGCTCCGCCAGGCGCACCGAGGCGGAAGGCACCAGCGCCGGCGGCTTGAGGATGAAGGTGTTGCCGCAGGCCAGCGCGATAGGGAACATCCACATCGGCACCATCGCCGGGAAGTTGAACGGGGTAATGCCCGCCACCACGCCCAGCGGCTGCATCAGCGAGAAGCTGTCGACGCCGCTGCCGACGTCCGGCGAATACTCGCCCTTGATCAGATGCGGGATGCCGCAGGCGAATTCGACCACTTCCATGCCGCGCGTCAGTTCGCCCAGCGCATCCGAGTACACTTTGCCGTGCTCGCTGACGATAAGCTCGGCCAGCTCGTCGCGGTGCTGTTCCAGCAGCGCCTTGAAATTGAACATGATGCGCGCGCGGCGCAGCGGCGTGGTGCGCGACCAGTCGGCAAACGCCCGATGGGCCACGTCGATGGCCTGTTTGACTTCGGCAGCGGTGCTCTGCGTGACGCGCCGCTCAACCTGCCCGCTGGCCGGGTTGTGCACGTCAACGGTTTGATTACTGCTGCTCAGGCACACCTGCCCGCCAATAAAGTTACCCACGGTTTTCATGTCACGCCCTCTTTTCAAGTCCGCTGTCGCCTGGCCACTCGCCGGCGGCGCGGCGTTAATCATCCCGCTCGCCAAACCCCGTCGGCAAGCCGGCTAAATCCTGACCGGATGCAGCAAACTCTATTTCATTGAAAAAAAAGTTTCAAATAAATTGTTTTGGAAAATTTATTTTTAGTGCGTGAGGTCGCAATTTTGCGGTGTCGATCCGGTTGGCGCTTTCATTACCGTGCCAGGGAAAGCGCAACGGCGGAGAAGAAATCCGGGGTAATGCACACTGACTTTGCTACAGAAAACCCGCGCTATGCCTGCCCTGTCGTCGTTACCGCCAGCCCCCGTTCGCCCAAGGTGCCCGAATCGCTCGCGACGGTTTTTTTTGAACTGGATCTAAAAATCAATATTCCATTATTCACTAATTATGAAATAAATGTTCTTGTTTGTTCCAGCATTTATCGACGACATCGCCTTGATGACAGGCACGGTTCACACCCTTCCGCTCGCCCTCTTCCCGACACCCCAACCGTGCGGACGGAAGCCAGGATAAAAATCGGAGCAACACATGTCATATCAGCGTAAGCACAATACCGGCTACATATTGCGAATTTGCGGCATCGCCGCCCTGGGCGGCATTCTGTTCGGCTACGATACCGCCGTGATCTCCGGCGCGATCGAAGCGTTGAAAACCTATTTCAGTCTCAGCCCGGCCGAAACCGGTTGGGCGGTCTCCAACGTGGTGATCGGCTGCGTGGTCGGCGCCTTCGCCGCCGGGCCGCTGGCGGCGCGCTGGGGCCGTAAAAAGGCGCTGATGCTGGCGGCGCTGTTGTTCACCGTGTCCGCCGTGGGCGCGGCCTTGGCCCCGACCTTCACCTGGTTCGTCATCTACCGCATCATCGGCGGGCTGGCGGTCGGCATTGCCGCCACCGTGTCGCCGATGTACATGTCGGAAGTGTCGCCAAAAGACATGCGCGGGCGCGCGCTCAGCATGCAGCAGTTCGCCATCGTCTTCGGTCAGATCGTGATTTTCTACGTCAACTTCAAAATCGCCAGCCTCGCCAGCGAAGCCTGGCTGGTGGAAATGGGCTGGCGCTGGATGTTCGCCTCGGGCGTAATCCCCTGCATTCTGTTCTGCATCCTGGTGTTCGTCATTCCTGAATCGCCGCGCTGGAACGTAATGATGGGGCGCGACGATCAGGCGCTGGCGATGTTGACCAAGGTCTCCAACGCCGCCCACGCGCAGAATCTGCTGAAAGAAATCAAAGACTCGCTGCAGCAGGATCAACAGCAGCAGCACCGGAAGCTGAACTACGGCGATGTGCGGGTACGTTTCATCCTGTTCGTCGGCTGCATGATCGCCATGTTGCAACAGGTGACTGGCGTCAACGTAATGATGTATTACGCGCCGGTGGTGCTGAAAACCGTGACCGAAAACGCGCAGGAAGCGCTGTTTCAGACCATCTGGATCGGCGTGCTGCAGCTGGTCGGTTCGGTCATCGGCGCCATGTTGATGGATCGCATGGGCCGCATTCCCTTGATGCGTTATGGCACGCTGGGCGCCATCGCCGGCCTGCTGCTCACCTCGTACGCGCTCTACACCCAGGCAACCGGCTATTTCGCGCTGTTCGGCATGCTGTTCTTCATGGTGTTTTATGCGCTGTCCTGGGGCGTCGGCGCCTGGGTGCTGGTGTCGGAAATCTTCCCGAACCGCATGCGCGCGCAGGGGATGAGCATCGCCGTCGGCTGCATGTGGGTCGCCAACTTCGCAGTGTCGCAGTCGTTCCCGATGATCAACGACCACCCGTATCTGTTCTCGCATTTCCACGGCGCCTTCCCGATGTGGATCTTCGCCGCCTGCTGCCTGTTCAGCTACTGGTTCATCGGCCGCTACATTCCGGAAACCAAAGGCGTCTCGCTGGAAAAAATGGAGCAGGTGGTGCTGGCCAAACGCCACCGCCACCCCCTGCCCGACGGCAAGCCGCTGCCGCTGGAAAACGGCAAATCCTGATCTCTCAACCCTGACCGCTGGAGTAATGCCTCATGATACTTGCGCTGGACCGCTTCTGCATTAACCGCAAGATCGCGCCGAATCTCGATCTGGACAGTTTTTTCCGCCTGGTGAAACGCTGCGGGCTCAGCAAAGTTGAGCTACGCAACGACATGCCCAGCGGCAAGGTAACTGACGATCTGAGCGACGCGCAGCTCAACGCGCTCGCCGCGCAATACGGCATCGAGATCGTCACGATCAACGCCCTTGGCATGTTCAATCGGGTAGACGACCCGGCGGCGCTGCTGCAGCGCGCCGAAGCGTTGCTAGCGCAGGCGCAGGCCATCCACAGCCGGGCGCTGGTGCTGTGCCCGCACTGCAGCGCTGATGACAAGCGCAGCGAGCAGCAAAAACGCGACGACACCCTCGCGGCGTTGCGGTTGCTGGCGCCGCTGTTTGCCCGCTATGGCGTGCAGGGGTACGTCGAGCCACTGGGCTTCGGCATCAGTTCGCTGCGATCGTCGCTGCTGACTCAGGCGCTCATCCGCGATTCGGGCGCGCCGTACCGCATCGTGCTCGATACTTTCCACCACTACCTGAGCGATGTGACGCAGGCCGACTTCGATGCGCAAATCCAGGTGGCGCAGATCGGCCTGGTGCATCTGTCCGGCGTGGAAGACGGGCGGGATAAAGGCGCGCTGAGAGACGAAGAGCGCATCATGCTGAGCGAGGGCGATCGGCTGGAGAGCCGCCGCCAGGTGCAGAACCTGGAACGCCTGGGCTACACCGGCGTCTATGCCTTCGAGCCCTTCTCTTCGCAGCTGGACAGCTGGAGCGAGGCGGATATCGAACGGGAAATCCGCCACAGCATTGCCCTGCTGCAAGGGTAAAAAAACGGCCTCCGCGGAGGCCGTTTTTCATGGCGTTACTTCAGGTTGCCGACCACCAGCTGGTGGCGCTCGTTGTAAAACTTACGGTAGGTCAGATAGCAGGCGATGATGGTCGACAGGCTGGCGGTAGAAAGCAGCATGAAGGTCACCATAATCTGGTATTTGATCGCTTTCACCGGGTCGATGCCGGCGAAGATCAGCCCGGACATCATGCCCGGCAGGCTAACCAGCCCAACGGTTTTCGCCGAGTCCACGGTCGGGATCAGCGAAGCGCGGATGCTGTCGCGGATCAGCGCCGCCGAAGCGAACTTGGGCGTCGCCCCCAGGCTGAGCATCTCCTGAATCTTCTGCTGTTCGCTTTTGAAACGCTGGCCGAGGTTGGTGTAGCACAGCCCCACCGCCACCATGGCGTTACCGGCGATCATCCCGGAGATGGGGATCACCTGCATCGGCGTAAATTCGATGGAACCGGTCAAGACCAGTACCGCCAGCGTCAGCACCGCGCCGGTGGTGATGGCGATAAACGACGTCACGAACGCGTGTTCGACGTACTTGCTGCGTTTCTTGGCGTTGTAGGCCGCGTTAAAGCAGATGAACAGCACCATCAACACGGTAAGCAGCGCGTTATCCAGGTCGAAAATGTACTTCAGCACGTAGCCGACGATGATCAGCTGCACCACCGCGCGGCAGATGCTCCAGATAATGTCCTTTTCCAGCGCCAGCTTTTCCCGGTGGCTGATCAGGATGGCGACCACCACCAGGATCATCGACAAGCCTAAGGATTCGTTGGTGATGTTATGCTGATTCATGCTGTTGCTCCTGTTGCTCGGCGCCGTGCGCGCGCAGGGTGATCACCTCATCCGCATGCGCTATCTCTTCGGTATCGTGCGTCACCCACAGCACCGCCAGCCGGTGCTCCGCCACCAGCTGATGCACTATCTCATTGACGTTGCGTTTGTTTTCCTCGTCCAGCGCGCTGGTGATCTCATCGAGCAGCAGCACCCGGGGCATAAACTGCAGGTTGCGGATCAGGGACACGCGCTGCTTCTCCCCGCCGGACAGCTCATTGATGCTTTTGGTCAGCATCGCCTCCGGCAGCCCGAAACGCGTTAGATCGGCCTTCATTTTTCGTTCATCCGGCGACTGTTGACGGATCTGATAGGGCAGCGCCAGATTGTCGTAAACCGTATTGCCGAACAGCGCCGGCGTCTGGAAGCAGTAAGAAACCTGCTTGCGATACGCCTCAGGCGACATCTCGGCGATCGCCTGGCCGTCGAAATAGAGGCTCCCGCGGGTCGGATCCATTAAGGAAGAGATGATTTTCAGCAGCGTGCTTTTCCCGCAGCCGGAAGGCCCGGTGATCAGTTTGAACTCGCCCTCACCCAGCGTGAAAGAGACGGAGTCCAGGATCACCTGGTTGTCTATTTGATAATGAATATCATCCAATCTCAGTATGTCTTTCTTTTCCTTCATTACGATGCCGGCTCCCTACACCTGTTCCCGTCTGAGCGATAAGTATATGGCCGCAAAAAACATCTTAGCAATGCCTGCGCGGATGGCAGAGAGCAGAGAGGAGGATTGGCGGAGCAAAACGCCCCGCCAAATGATAAGATTAATTAATGATTAGCTGTAGAGATAGTCAAAAGCGACCGCCAGGGTCGAATCACTCTTTTTTTATCGCTGCCTGTTCGTCGCCGCTGTACCAGCGTAGAGAATTGTTGATGCTGCGGTGGGTGCAGTGGACCTTGCCCTCCTTTTCCAGCGCCAGCAGCAGGGTTCGGGTGGTATAAATGTTTTCACCGCATTTATCCGCCAGCTCGCGCGTCTTCGGCCACTGCTCCGGCGGGGGATGATGGCCCCCTGACCCTTCGACACGCTCTCTGCACAATCCTTGCAACACATTCAGCATCAGCGATTTTCTGCTTTCAAACGTTTTCGGCGCCTTGGCCATAGCATTCCTCCTGAGTGGTTACTGCTGAGCTCCCCCGCTCACGGCTGCACGTCAGCGATGCGCAGGGTATAAATCATGGTGGCATCCGGGGGGATTGCCGGCGGGCTGCCCTGCTTGCCGTACGCCAGCGCCGGCGGCACCACCAGCGTGATCGAGCCGTGGCGCTGCAGCTTCTCGATAGCGGCGCGAAACAGCGGCGGATAGCGCGTCAACGGCTGAGAGATCACCGTCCCTGCCAACTCCATATCTTTGACCACCCGGCCGTCGACCAGGCTTTCGCGCACCACGATATCCACCCGATCGTCGGCACCAATCGCCCCATTGCCGGCATAGTCCACCCGGTAGTAGAAACCGAGCGCATCCTGCTTGACGCCCTCCTGACGGGCGAAATCGGCCAGATAGGCTTTGTCGTCCCGCGGAGGAGCCTGTGTCTGCTGCAACCGCTGCTGCGCCGTGCGCAACGCGCTGTCGATGGCGGCCTCATCCAGCCGCAACCGCCCGGCCAGAGTATCGGCGATGCCGGCCAGCAGCAGCCGGCTGTCCGCCTCCAGCCCCGCGCGCCGGTTCTCCTGCTGCAAATGCACAATGTCGCGCCCCAGAGACACGCCGGCGGCATACGCCTGTTGGTCCGCCTCGCTGGCCAGCAAGGGCGGTTCGGTGGCCTGCTGCCGCTCGGCCAGCAAGGTGTCGATCCGCTGCTGCTGCTGCGCCAACTGCGCCGCCAACCTTGCGCTGCGCTGTTCGGCCTGCGTGAGCGAAGCGGCCAGTGCGCCCACCTCAGGCACCGGCGCAACGGCTTGCCGCAATCCCTTCAGGGCATCGGCCAGCGGCCGAATGTCGACGACGGCCCGCTCCCGTTTCGGCGCCGCCGCGGCCTGAGCCGCCGCTAACTGCCGCTCCAACTGACGAATTTTCTCCGCCTGCTGTTGCAAAGACTGCTTCAGTGAAGTTAAACGAACGCCGTCTGCCCCGGCGATGGCAGCCGATTTGGCGGCCGGTGCGGGTGCCGGTTTACGCGCGGCGTCTTCCCCGAGCGCGGCCGGCGGCGCCTGCCGTTGTTCAGCGAACTTCAACAGGGCGGGAATGCCGTCGTCGGCGGCGCAAGCGGCCCCGTTCGCCGCCAACAGCAAAAAGCCCATCGCCCATCCTTGCGCGCATCGCTTCATGGCTACAGATTCTCAACCCGGCTGGACAGATCGGACATCAGCTCATGCTCGACGTCGGCGCAGAATTTCTCGGTTTTATATTGATAAAGAGCATCAATCGCTTTACGGGTACTCTCATCCACGTTGCCGCGCACCCCGGCATATCCCGAGGCGTTGGAAAGCAGGCCGTTAAAATAGGCAATGCGCTTTTGGTAACTTTGTGGATTAATATTTTTTAACGAATTAACCCGTTGTTGGCAAAGCGCGATGCGTTGTTCATCGGATTTATCATTAGGATTGTTCTGTGAAAGTTTTTTCACAGAATTCAGTTTTGTCTTGCTACCGTCCGCACAGCCCGATAGCACCATAAAAGACAGCAAAAATATAGCCAATCCCACCTTGCGGCGTCCGCCGCAAGCATTAATCATCGTTATCATTCCGTTTATAATCCTTTAATTGTCACTTAGGTCATCATTATGTGGCGAACGGCAGCGGCACATGCCTTAATTTGATTAATCAAAAGGGGTTAGACAGCGAAAAATCCCTATACCGCAATGCGATAGAATAATTCACTACCGGTGTAATTGTTATTCAATTGTTAATTAATCAGATCTAAACGCGGGTTAAACGCGAATAAGAAACCCAATCACTCGTGAACAGAAAACCATGAAACAACAATAAAAACAATGAATTATGTTTTATATTTTGTTTCTAAAGAGAAATGCATCATCTGCTGCCTAAGGGCGATATTAGCAAAACAATATTGTGAATTGTAGGTGCACCCCTATTTCCCCCGATCTAATATCTCGCATATCGTTATTTATATAGTGATTTATACTGGATAATATTTGTATACGATCTATTGATTTTAAAGCAAATATATTTCTTTTTCCTTTTGGTTTTATATTCTGAATTTGACTTAATTTAATAAAATCTATTTCCAAGCAATACTATTATTTGCAAGAATATTCCCAGCAACACGCCACACATAAAACTCGTATTTTATTTACCAGAAAATCCATTGTCGATTTTCCAAATCTCGTTATTTCTCATAAATAACGGATGTTGGCGTATTGCCCAGAGCAAAAGGATCTGGCTCCAACCGCACGGCCGGCGACATGGCGTTGCCGCCGCCGCGGGGGATTTAGATGTGCTGTTCTTTTTATTTAAAAACTCTCTACAGGAACCTGAGAAATGAAACTGAATAAATTAATGCTGGCAACCGTGATTGCTTTCGCTTCCGCATCTGTTGCGCATGCAGCACCAAATCAGGGCAGCGGTAAAGTCACCTTTACCGGCGAAATTATCGATGCGCCATGCAGCGTCGCGCCGGAATCCGTTGATCAGACCGTGCCAATGGGCCAGATCAGCAGCCGCATCCTGGCCAACCAGGGTAAATCCAGCATGCAGCCTTTCAACATCGAACTGAAAGATTGCTCCATCTCCACCATGAAAAACGTCAAAGTGACCTTTACCGGCACGCCTGATCCGATCAACAGCAAATTGCTGGCTCTGAGCGGCACCGCAACCGGCGCCGGCATCGTGATCTACGACAACCTGCACTCCAAAGAAGTGGAACTGGGCACCGCGACCGACGGCCAGGGCCTGAACGACGGCGACAACTCGCTGAAATTCGCCGCTTACCTGCAGGGCAGCAGCGCCTCAAGCACCGTGGTACCGGGCGACTTCACCAGCGTGGCGAACTTCACCCTGGCTTACCTGTAATACCCCACAGGGGATGTCTCAGGGCATCCCCCGCTTTATTGCATGCCGAGGATACCGGCAAGGGAACAGGGAAAGACAGGGAGACGCCAGTATGACTATCCGCCTTTGCGGCCTGTTGCTCATCGCGCTCAGCGTTGGCAACGCGGCGGCGGCAGCGAAAAATCAGGGCCACGGCAAAGTCAGCCTGGGCGGCACCATCGTCGAAACGCCGTGCGGCATCGCCAGCGACAGCCTGGATCAAACCGTCGATTTCGGGCTGATCTCCATGAGCGACGCTTCGCAGGACGGGCAGTCGGTGCTGATCGGCAGCCGCCGCCATTTCACGATCAAACTGGTGAACTGCGAGCTGGCCAGCCAGGTGAAGCCTGACTTCATCTATCGCGCGGCCAACGTCACGTTCGACGGCACCGCCGACAGCCGGGATCCTTCTCTGCTGGGCGTTTACGGCGAGGCGAAGGGGGTGGCTATCGAGCTGTTGACCGATGCCGGCACCCCGATCCCGCTCGGCAGCACGACGGCGGATTACCAGATTGTCGCCGGCGACAACACGCTGCGCTTCGGCGCGCAGTTGCGCCTGCATCCCGACAAGGCGCGGGCGGGCGGCTTCAGCTCTCTGGCCAAATTCACCCTGTCTTATCTCTAGCGCCGGCGGGCGCTGCACAGCATTACGTATTCAGGTCGTACGGATGACCTGCTATTGGGCGCGGACTTGCCATGAGTGATTATGCTATGACGTCATTACTGACACGGAAACACCTACCTCTCCTCGTCATTCTATCTTTCCTCTGGGTGCGTCCGGCATTTTCCGCCACGGAGTTCAATACCGACGTTCTGGACATCGGCGAGCGCAGCAAAGTGGATCTTTCGCGTTTCTCCGATGCCGACTACGTCATGCCCGGCGCTTATTTGCTGGACATCAAGATCAACCAGAAAACGCTGCCCCAGCGCAGCATTCAGTATTTCCCGTCGCCGGATAACAAAAGCGGCAGCCAGGTGTGCCTGCCGCCTGACCTGGTGGAAAAAATGGCGCTGAAAGAAGAAGCGGCCAAAAAAGTCACCCTGTGGCACGACAACCAGTGCGCCGACATTCGCGGCATCAAAGGCGCGACCGTCTCCGATCGCATCGGCGGCGGCGTGCTGGCGATCACCATCCCGCAGGCGTGGATGAAATACTCCGATCCCGACTGGACGCCGCCCGAACAGTGGGATGACGGCATTCCGGGCCTGTTGCTGGATTACAACATCAGCGGCCAGCTAGGCAAGCAGAGCCATAACAACAACACCGCCCAGAACCTGAGCAGCTACGGCACCTTGGGCGCCAACCTGGGCGCCTGGCGCCTGCGCGCGGACTTCCAGTCCAATTACAATCAGCAGGCCGGCGATCGCAGCACCGGTTTCGACTGGAACCAGATCTACGCCTATCGCGCGCTGCCGATGCAGGCCGCCAAGCTGACGCTGGGCGAGATCTACCTCGACTCCGGGGTGTTCGACGCCTATCGCTTCACCGGCCTCAACCTGGCCAGCGACGAGCGCATGCTGCCGCCCAACCTGCAGGGCTACGCGCCGGAAGTGCGCGGCATCGCCAAGAGCAACGCCAAGATCACCGTCTCGCAGGAAGGCCGCACGCTGTACGAAACCACCGTGCCCGCCGGGCCGTTCGCCATTCAGGATCTCAACAGCTCGGTGCGCGGCAAGCTGGACGTCAAGGTGGAAGAGCAAGACGGCACCGTCTCGACCTTCCAGGTGGATACCGCCACCATTCCGTACCTGACCCGACCGGGCTACGTGCGCTACAACGTGGCGCTGGGCAAAACCTCGGCCTACGACCACCGCACCCAGGGGCCGCTGTTTTCCGCCAGCGACTTCTCCTGGGGCCTGAGTAACGCCTGGTCGCTGTACGGCGGCGCGCTGCTCGGCGGCGACTATAACGCCTGGGCGCTCGGCCTCGGCCGCGATCTGAACGTGTTCGGCGCCATGTCGCTGGACGTCACCCAGTCGATCGCCCGCCTGCCCGGCGAACCGACCGCCAGCGGCATGTCGTTCAAGCTCAACTACGCCAAACGCTTCGACGAGCTGAACAGCCAGATCACCTTCGCCGGCTACCGCTTCTCACAGCGCAAGTTCATGAACATGTCGCAGTACCTGCAGGAGCGTTACGGCGATTACGACAAGAATTACAACGGCCGTCAGAAAGAGCTGTACACCATCACCGCCAGCAAAACCTTTATGGCGGAAGACAGCGCCAAGGCGATCACCGCCTACCTGACCTACTCGCACCAGACCTATTGGGATGCGCGAACTCAGGATCGTTACGGGCTGTCGGCCAGCAAGCTGTTCAGCGTCGGCGATATCAGCAACATCACCGCCTCGCTGTCGGCTTACCGCACCTATTACCAGGGCCGCACCGACGACAGCGTGATGCTCAACTTCACCGTGCCGATCGGCGATCGCCGGCGCGTCGGTTATGCGCTGCAAACCAACAATGGCGATGTCACGCAGACCGCGTCGTACAACGACTACAGCGATCCGGACAATACCTGGCAGGTCAGCGGCGGCTTTAATCAGTCCGGCAAATCGCTGGCGCGCGGGTACTACACCCATAACGCTTCGTTCGGCTCGCTGAACGCCAGCGCCTCTTACCAGCAGGACAGCTACTCGTCGATCGGCGGCTCGTTCCGCGGCGGCCTCACCGCCACCCGACACGGTATCGCGGCGCACCAGAACTCGAGTAACGGCGGCAGCCGCATGATGCTCGACACCGACGGCATCGCCGGCGTGCCGATCAACAACGGCCGCGCCTACAGCAACCGTTTCGGGCTGGCGGTGATTTCCGACATCACCAGCTACTACAACACCGACACCCGCATCGACGTCAACAAGCTGGCGGACGACGTCGAGGCCACTCGCGCCGTGGTGCAAGGCACGCTGACCGAAGGCGCGATCGGCTACCGCCACTTCGAGGTGGTGAAAGGCAGCAAGCTGCTGGCCACCATTCGCCTCGCGGACGGCAGCGAACCGCCGTTCGGCGCCGCGGTGCTGAGCGAAAAAGGCCGCGAGGTCGCGGTGGTCAACGACGGCGGTTCGGTCTACCTGACCGGCGTGCAGCCGGAGGAAAAGCTGGACGTCGCCTGGGAAGGCCAACGCCGCTGCCGCATCGTGATCCCGGGCGCCGCCAAGCCGCTGGACCAGCTGCTGCTGCCGTGCGCCACCCTGTAATCCGTAACGCTGAGAAATAATGACATGAACAAACACCCGATAACGCTACTGACCGCCGCCGGCCTGGCCCTGACCGCCGTACTGCCCACCGCCGATGCGGCGATATCGCTGGATCGCACGCGCGCCGTCTATGTGAGCGACGCCAAATCGATCAGCCTGAATATCGTCAACGAAAACAAAGAGCTGCCTTTCCTGGCGCAGTCCTGGCTGGAGAACGAGCAGCACCAGAAAATCACCTCGCCGCTGGTGGTGCTGCCGCCGTTGCAGCGCGTGGAGCCGAGTGAACGCAGCGTAGTGCGCATCACCAAGACGCCGGAGGCAGATCGCCTGCCGCAGGATCGCGAGTCGGTGTTCTACTTCAACCTGCGCGAAATTCCGCCGAAAAGCACCAAAACCAACGTGATGCAGCTGGCGCTGCAAACGCAGATCAAACTGTTCTACCGGCCGAAGGCCATCGTCGCGCCCAAGGGCCAGGTGTGGCAGGAAAAGCTGGTGTTCCGTAAAAGCGGCGGCACCGTCACCGTCGACAACCCGACGCCGTTTTACATCACCCTGACCGGCATGACGCGGCAGACGCAAAAACAGGGCGGCGGCGCGATCGGCGGTTTTCAGCCGCTGATGCTGAAGCCGAAATCCAGCGAAAGCCTCAAGCTGCACGACACGGGCATGAACAGCTTCGTCATCACCTACATCAACGACTACGGCGGCCACCCCGAACTGCGCTTCGCCTGCAACGGCAACGTTTGCACCGCCGTGCCCGAGAAAAAATAAGGAGGTCCAGCATGGCTGAATTCACCGATCGACTGCGCCCGCTGCTGCTCGGCGCACTGCTGTGCGGCGGCAGCGCGCTGGCGGCAACGCCGCTGGGCGTGATCGAAGGCACCACCGGCACCGTCAGCTTTCACGGCGGCCTGCTCAGCTCCCCCTGCAGCCTGACGCCGGACAGCCGGGATCAGTCCGTCGATCTGGGCGACGTCAGCGCACGCGACTTCCGCAACGCCGGCGATCGCAGCGCGCCGGTGCGTTTTCGCCTCTCGTTCCGCAACTGCCTGCTGGGCGCGCGCGCGTTGGCAGATAACCCGGCCGGCCCGCGCAACGGCGACGCCGGCCGCCTCTATCTGCAGGGAGAGCAGGCCGCGACGCTGGTGTTTCTCGGCGAAAGCGACGTCGACAACCCGTCGCTGCTGAAGTTGAACGGCGGCGTGCAGGGCATCGGCCTGCGGCTGCAAGACCAGCAGGGCCAGGCGCTGGAGCTGAATCAGCGCAGCCGCCCCTACATTCTGCAACCCGGCAGCAACACCCTGTGGTTCAGCGCCAGCGTGGAGTCCACCCAGCGGGCGGTGATGGCGGCCGGGTTCGCCGCCGTGGCGCACATTCAGGTGATTTACCTGTGAGGCTCGAGAACGCGATGAAAACTCAACTGACCAAACTCTGCCTGCCGCTGGCGATCGCCCTGGCGGCCCCCGCCGCCTGGGCCAACGGCTACGTCACGCCGGACGGCGGGCCGAAACAGTTCTATATCGATCTGAATGAAACCAACATCACTAACCAGGTGGGGTTCACCAAACTGTTTCCCTATGACCTGGGCGGAACCTATACCGGCAAGGTGTATTGCGATACCCCCATCCCCACCAGCCCGCACTTTTACAAGTCGGATTCGGCGTTGCCCCCCTCCGACTATGGCAATGGCTATTTAAAACTGAATGACTTTTTGGATTTAAAGGCCGAGGTGTGGATCGCCGGCAACAAGAACGCCTACGTCACCGTGCCTTTTTACAACGAATCGAATTTGCTTAACCAACACAGCTGCCGGCCACCGTACTTGCAGGTCAACAACTACGGCAGCGGCTCCAAAGGCAAGATCACCTTCCGGGTGCGCAAAAAGATCATCAACGGCGTTGAGATTAACGATCGGCAGATCATCGAGATGTACGGCCGCCTCGGCTCGACCGACGGCGGCTTCGGCCCCAACCCGATGGCGCAGGTGTTCATCCAGTCCGCGATCCTCTACGTGCCGGATAAATGCGTGGTGAACGAAGGCCAGTTGATCAACGTGGAGTTCGGCGAGATCGGCGGCAGCGATCTCAACGGCTCGAACTACCCGCAAAGCATTCCGGTGCGCTTCCAGTGCGAGGGCGGCAGCTTCGAGGACGGTACGCTGAACATCAAGCTGGCGGTGTCGGGCACGGCGGCCGCCTTCAGCAACGAGGTGTTCAAAACCGACAAGAACGATCTCGGCATCCGGCTGACGCACAACGGCCAGCTGGTTATCCCGAATGAGTTTTACCCGGTGCCGAACATCGGCAACGGCGGCTCCTGGAACCTGGTGGCGGCACCGTTCGCCAACGGCGGCGCAGAGATCGGCGAAGGGGAATTCAACGCATCGGCCACCATCGTGGCGGCATTCCAGTAACCGAGGGAGGAACGAAAATGCGTCTACGCGCTTTAGCGCTGCTGAGCTGCGTGCCCTGGTGGTTTACCGCCATGCCGGCGACGGCGAACACCGAGCTTATCGGCGCGCCGGTGCAGTTCCACGGCACCGTGGTGAGCCGCCCGTGCAATATCGAACCGCAGTCCGCCGATCAACTGGTGGAGATGGGCACGGTGATCGTCAAAACCCTGTACCGCTACGGCCACACCACGCCGGTGCCGTTCAGCATCAAGCTGACCGACTGCAAGACCACGGTGTTCAAATCCGTCAGCGTGACCTTCAGCGGCACCGAAGACGGAGAGCTGCCGGGCAAGCTGGCGATCAACAACGGCGCGAACGGCGCCGCCATCGCCCTGTTCGATCATCAGGGTGCAGATATCGATCTGAATAAGGCCACCAGCGCCGTCGCGCTGCAAAACGGCCCCAACAGCCTGAACTTCACCGCCTATGTACAGGGGCGGCCGAGTGCGATTCAGAACCAAAGCATTACCGAAGGCGAATTCACGTCCGTCGCCAATTTTGTGCTGGCGTACCAATAAGCCCGCACCGCCCCAGGGAAATCAGGAAAACGACCGGCGCGCGAACGCCGGCGATTGGCCGTCACCGTTCGCTCCGGCGCGGTGCCGCGGCTTTTTAAGGAGCCACCCATGCCAGATATTCGCTTCACGCTGTTCGACAGCGATAACTTCTACCAGCAGGGGCTGCGTCTGCTGCTGCAGGACTATCTGCACTCCCTGAACGAATGCCAGCGCCGGTATCCGCAGTTCTCACCGCTGGCGCTGCAGGCGTTGGATAACATCGAAATCGTGTTCCGCACGCCGGAAGAGCGCTGGGGCTGCGCCTGCTGTTATCAGAGCCCCTACGGCATCCCGCGCCAGCGGCAGCTGACTCTGCTGATCCTCGACGACACGACCCAGCAACAGGTGAAAAACCTGCCGCCGCTGTTCAGCATCCATCGGCGCGATTCGGCCTACGCCATCCGTCTCAAGCTGCAAATGGCGTTGGAAAAATTCATCCAGCATCCGTGGATGGCGCTGCATGCCGCCGGCATGTGGAAATGCCAGGCCTGCCGCATCGCCGCGCTCAGCCACTGCGAGAAAAAGGTGCTGGGATTGATGAGCAGCGGCATGTCCGCCTGCAGCATCGCCGGCCTGCTGCAGCGCAGCCAGAAAACCATCAGCGCCCACAAGCGTTCGGCGATGCGCAAGCTGAACGTGCGCAAAAACAGCGAGTTGAATAAGGTGCTGCTGAATCAGCGGGGGCTTGGCTGAGCAACAACAGGCTCGCGAGTGACGCCAGAGTGGTTTACTCTGAATACTCATTTTCGTACTGCAAAACGAGCCGGAATGCATGCCCAGAACAGCCAAAGTCGTTGACGTCCCCGCCATCGGCGAGCTCGATCGCCTGGCGGGCCAGCTTAGCCACCAGCTGGCGCAGGCCCTGCGCCAGGCCATCCACCGGGGCGATCTGAAAGCGGGCGATCTGCTGCCCTCGACGCGCCGGCTATCAGCGGCGCTGAATCTGGCACGCGGCACGGTATTGGAAGCATTCGCTCAGCTAACGGCGGAAGGCTTTCTCGAACCGCAGCCCGGCTCCGGCACCCGGGTCGCTCACTATCAGGCGCCGCGGCGCACGCCGCACGCCAACGTGCAGGCGAGTTCGGCGGTAGCGGTGCCGCTTTCTTCACAGGCGCAGCATCTGGCGCGCTTCGCCGCCCAGGCACGGGCGCTGCCGCCGGTGCCGTTCACCGTCTCGGTGCCGATCGGTGATACCGCGCCCGACGATGTCTGGCGGCGGCTCGGCAACCGCATCCGGGCACGTGGCCCGGGCGCCCCGTCGGGCTACGGCGATCCGCTGGGCGCGTTGCCGCTGCGCGAAGCCATCTGCGACTATGTGCGCCGTTCCCGCTCGGTAAACTGCACGCCGCAGCAAATCCTCATCACCTCCGGCACGCAACAAGGGCTCTATTTGGCCGCCCAGATCCTGCTGGACGCCGGCGACAGCGCCTGGGTCGAAGATCCCGCCTACGCCGGCATTACCGCCATTTTCGACAGCCTGTTTCGCGATCGGCACATGATTAGGGTGCCCGTCGCCGACGACGGCATCGACGTTGCCGCCGGCGTGCGTCTGGCCGCCGACGCCCGCGCCGCCTTTGTCACGCCGTCGCATCAATATCCGCTGGGCATGCCGATGAGCATGGCGAAAAGAAGCGCCCTGCTGGCCTGGGCCAAAGAGCGGCAGGCCTGGATCGTGGAAGACGACTACGACAGCGAGATGCGCTACGCCGGTCACCCGTTCCCTTCGCTGCAGGGGTTGGCGCCCGAACGGACGCTCTATCTCGGCACCTTCAGCAAGGTGCTGTTCCCTTCGCTGCGGCTAGGTTACGCCATCGTGCCACCGCCGCTGGTCGACGCCTTTTGCGGCGCCAGGATCCTGATGGATCGCCATCCACCCAGTGCGGATCAACACGTGCTGGCCGCCTTTATCGCCGAAGGGTATCTCGACCGCCATATCCGCAAAATGCGCGGCGTCTACGCCGAGAAACGCCGGGTGCTGATCGAGGCGATCAACACGCATATCCCCGCGGAGCTGGCGGTAGTGCAGCCCTGCGATCAGGGCATGCACATGGTGCTGTGGCTGAGGAAAGATCTCGATGACGTGCGGGTCGCCCAATGCGCCAACGAAGCCGGATTGGCGCTGCGGGCGGTGTCGCCGATGTATGCGCCCGGCCACGGTGAGCCGGGTCTGGTGCTGGGATTGGGCGGTTACGCCGACCGCCAGGTGCAACAGGCGGTGGAACGGCTCGGACAGGTGATCCTGGCCTGCGCCGGCAGCGGCGCCTAGCGGGAAAAACGTTTGGCGCCGAACACGCAAACCACCACGCCGGCCATCACGGCGATCATCATCGGCTGGACGGTCTCATGCAGCAGCCAGCCCGCCAGCGCCAGGCCGAAGAACGGCTGCAGCAGCTGCAACTGTCCGACGGCGGCGATGCCGCCCTGCGCCAGGCCGCGATACCAGAAAATAAACCCAATCCACATGCTGAACACCGAGACGTAAACCAGCGACAGCCAGGCGGCGCCGCTGATCGCAGGCCAACCGGCCGGCGCCGCCAGCCAGGTGGCCGCCAGCGTCAACGGCAACGCCACCACCAGCGCCCAGGAGATCACCTGCCAGCCGCCGATCCGGCGCGACAGCACCGCCCCTTCGGCATAGCCCAGGCCGCACAGCAACACCGCCCCGACCATCAGCGCATCCCCTTGCCAGGCACCGCCGCTCCCCTGGCTCAACGCGAAAGCGCCCACCAGCACGGCGCCGACGCCTGAAAAAGCCCAAAAAGCGGGCTTGGGCCGTTCTCCGCCGCGCAAAACGCCAAAACCGGCGGTCGCCAGCGGCAGCAGGCCGATGTACACCAGCGAATGCGCCGACGTGGTGTGCTGCAGCGCCAGCGCCGTCAGCAGCGGAAAACCGATGACCACGCCGAGCGCCACAAACAGCAGCGGCGGCAAATCGGCCCGCGTCGGCCGCGCCTGCCGGGTGATCAGCAACGCACACAGGGCCAGCAAGGCGGCGATCGCCGCCCTGACCGCCGTCAGAAACAGCGGATCGAGCTCCAGCACCGCCACTCGCGTGGCGGGCAGCGAGCCGCTGAAGATCATCATGCCGAGGAAGCCGTTCATCCAGCCCTGAGCCGAATGCCCGGCGGCGGGATGAGCAGGGGGAACAACGAGAGTTTTTTCAGACTGACTGTCCGTCATGTGAACGCTCCGCACGCCTGAGGCATACCGAAATCGGCAACCCGCGAGGCGATGTCATAGTGAAAGAGAACATCGTTCCCCGGCGTCGCTTGCCGGGGCCAGGTTCTATTTTTCAGATAAAGCGGTTCACAGACAGGTCCAGATAGCGAAATTTTCACTGTGCCGGTTAGCAAAGCGCGCCGCTAACGCCAAAGAAGGGCGTTTTTCGGGCTGTCCTTGGCCGTTTGGCGGCTCTGCCTGCGGGGTATCATGGACTTTTATGCGTTTTTGCAGAACAGGACAAGGTGCGGTGCCGTGGTGAAACCCTTCTTACGCAGTGGCAGTTTGGATGATGTGCTGGCTTTAGGCGAAAACGGGCAACCGGTCTACGCCTGCGCGCAGCAGCTGCGGGAAACCCTGCGTCTTCGCCGGCAGCAGCAGGCCGCCGACTGTCTGGCGATCCCCCAGCCGAACGAAAGCGGCACCCGCATCGACTGGTATGCGCCCTTCCCCGGCAAGGTCACCTCCTGGCTGGCGGCGAGCGACGCCCAGCGCACGCAGGCGGTGCGCCACCTGGAACACTGCCTGACGACCTTCCGCAGCCTGACGGAACAGGCCCAGGCGACCGATCACCCCAGCCATCGCCTGTTCGGCGCGCTGCTGGCCAAAGCGATGCACATGCCCGATCCCAACCACGTTTATCTGGTGGACGACCGGCCGGTGCTGACCTTCTGGGGCTTTATCAAGCCGCAGGCGCAGAGCCCGGACGATCCGTTGGCCTGCCTGCGCCCGATCGAAGCAGAGGTGAAAGTCGAAGTGGAAAAACCGGCGCCGATCGCCGCCGCACCGCGTAAACCGGCCGTTGTCGAACCGGTAAAACCGGCCCCGGCCGCCGAGCCCGAACCGGTGCCTGCCCCGGCAGCGCCTATCGCCCCCCCTGCCGCCGTTCGCCCGCGCCGGCGCTACGCTCTCTGGCTCTTGCCCATACTGCTGCTAGGCAGTGCGGCGCTGGCCGCCTGGCTGCACCGCTCGCCGCCGCCGCAACCGGCGATGCCGGCGGAGGTCCAGCATCCGGCCCCGCCGGAAAAAGCCGCCGCGCCGTTGCCCAAGCTGCGCTTGCCGCTGGCGCACGCGACGCTGTTGCCGCCGCCACCGGCGCCGGTCATCCCGCAGCCGGCGGACAAAAATGCGCTGGTGCTGCCGCCCGAGGCGGTGAAGGCCGGCTCCACCCGTTTCCTTAACGGCAAATGGCGCGCCACGGTGGCGCTGAAAGACCCGATCACCGGCAAACGCCCCGGCCTGCAATACCGTCTGAACGGCGGCAAAGGCAACGCCATCATCGCCTACGGCGACGGCGTCAGCTGCCGGGTGGCGGTCGAAGCCGGGCTGATGCAGTCCGGCAATCTGGTGATCAACAGCCGCACCAAGGCGCGCTGCAGCGACGGTAGCCGCTACCAGATCCCGGAGATCGTTTGCCGCCAGGGCGAAACCGGCGCGGCGGAGTGCACCGGCCGCTACGATGCGGACACCATCTATCCCATGACGTTCAAGCGCGAGAGTAAATGATGCTGGCACCCCTTACGGACTACAAACACGGCATTACGCTGATTCAGGACAGCGGCATTCAGTTTCTGGACTTTGCCCTGACGCCGCTGCTGGACGCCGAGTTTCCCGGCAAATTCGTGCGCAAGACCGCCAGCGGCCCGCTGCTGCGCCTGCAATGGGAGGCCGAGAGCGGCAAATACCAGCTTCCGGCCGTGGGCGACCAGGCCGCCGAAGTGGTGCGGCCGGAGTTCAGCTATCCGCTGCAGCAGTCGCTGCGCCTGCTGGATAAGCTCTGGCTGCCGCTGCCCTTCTTGCGCCACACCCCGGCAGGCCTGTTTTTGTCGGGCCCGGACAACTGGGCGCGCCTGCAGGTGGTGCAGCTGGATGAACCGGATCAGGACGGCAACCTGCTGCGCGTGGTGCTGGCCTTCGACACCCGCGCCGCCGCGCCCGGCCAGGAGACGCTGGCGCCGGGCGAAAGCGATCTCGGCACCGGGCTCAACTTCGCGCTGGCGCACCGCAACCACGAACTGGGCGAGTTTCTCGATCTGACCTGGGTAGACGGCTGGCTGCGCGAAGCGTTCAGCCAGCGCGCCGCCGAGCGGGAGCAGCGTGCCGAAGTGGAGATCAACGCCGGGCTGAAAACCTTCGAGTATCAGGCGCACTACCTCAATCTGCTGCACATGCTCGGCCATCAGCTGGCGGTACCGCAGATAAAGATGGTGGCGGCGACGTTGCAGCAACCGGCGATCGACGTCGATCTGGTGCTGGACGTCGGCAACTCGCACACCTGCGGCGTGCTGGTCGAAGACCACCCGGAAGAGAGCAACGGCCTGAAGCAAACCTACGAGCTGCAGCTGCGTTCGCTGTCCGAACCGCACCGCGTCTACAACGAACTGTTCGAGAGCCGGGTGGAGTTTTCTCAGGCCAGCTTCGGCAAGCCGCATCTGTCGTTCCAGAGCGGGCGCGACGACGCCTTCCAGTGGCCCTCCATCACCCGCGTCGGTCGTGAGGCCGCGCAATTGGCGCAGCGACGCGAAGGGCATGAAGGCACCACCGGCATCTCCAGCCCACGGCGTTATCTGTGGGACGAGGAGCGCTATGCGCCCGGCTGGCGCTTCAACGAGCGGCACGAGCCGATGGCCGCCGCCGCGCCGTTGACCACCCTCATCAACGACGAAGGCGTGCCGCTGTCCGCCCTGCCGACGGCGCAACGGCTGCCAGTGTTCGCCGCCCATTACAGCCGCAGCGCGGTGATGACGCTGATGCTGAGCGAGCTGCTGGCGCAGGCGCTGATGCAGATCAACAGCATCGCCCAGCGCAGCCGCATGCCGAACGCCGCCGCGCCGCGCCGTTTGCGCGCCATCATTCTGACGCTGCCTTCGGCCATGCCGAAGCCGGAGCGCGAGATCTTCCGCCGCCGCATGCAGGAAGCGATCGGGCTGGTGTGGAAGTCCCTCGGCTGGCACCCGCAGGATGCGCCGTTCGACGGCGCGCACGTCCGCTTCCCGGTGCCTCAGGTGCAGATGGAGTGGGACGAGGCCACCTGCGGCCAGATGGTCTATCTGTACAATGAAACCCAGGTGAACTTCGCCGGCCGCACCGACGCCTTTTTCGCCGCCATGGCCCGGCCCGACCGGCCGCTGGCGCCGGGTGAGCAGGCGGGAAAAACGCTGCGCATCGCCTCCATCGACATCGGCGGCGGCACCACGGATCTGGCGATCACGCACTATTCGCTCGATGACGGCGTGGGCAACAACATCAAAATCAACCCGCGCCTGCTGTTCCGCGAGGGCTTTAAAGTCGCCGGCGACGATATCCTGCTGGACGCCATCCAGCAGTTTATCCTGCCCGCCGTGCAGCAGGCGTTCGAAGCCGCCGGCGTGAGCGCCGCCCCGGCGTTGATGGACAGGCTGTTCGGCAACGAAGGGCGCATGGACGGGCTTTCTACCCTGCGTCAGCAGGCGGCGCTGCAGATTTTCATGCCCGCCGGACGCGCGCTGCTCGGCGCCTATGAAGAATACGATCCGCTGGACAGCCGGGCGGAAATCGCCGCCAGCCTGGGCGATCTGCTGCCGCAGCCGCCGACGCCGCAGGTGCTGGCGTTTATCAACGGCGAGGTGCAGCGCGAAGCCGACAGCGACGCCTTCGATATTCTGCACACCCCGCTGGTGATCCGCCTGGCCGATCTGCACGCCGCCTTCTTGTCCGATCGCATCGGCATCGGCCGCTGCCTGCGCCTGTTGGCCGAGGTGGTGGCGCTGTATACCTGCGACGTGCTGCTGTTGACCGGCCGCCCGGCGCGTTTCCCCGGCGTGCAGGCGCTGCTGCGCCATCTGCAGCCGTTGCCCGCCAGCCGCATTCTGCCGCTCGAGGGCTACCACACCCGCAGCTGGTACCCGTTCAACAAGCGCGGCCGCATCGACAACCCGAAATCCACCGCCGCGGTAGGTGCCATGCTGTGCCTGTTGGCGATCGACCTGCGCCTGGAGAGCTTTTACTTCAACGTCGGCGATTTCCAGCCCTACTCCACCATTCGCCATCTGGGCATGCTGGACGGCAACAACATGCTGGCGGACGATAACGTCTATTACCGCGACATCGATCTGGATCGCGCCGACTTCGTGCTCGACCCCGCCGGCAGCTTCCAGCTGCGCGGCCCGCTGCGCCTGGGCTTCCGCCAACTGGACAACGAACGCTGGCCGGCCTCGCCGCTCTATACGCTGACCATTAATGACGCCCAGCTGGCGCGCAAACTGGCCGGCGATGCGGTGATCACCCTGCGGCTGGCCATTACCGCCAGCGCCGAACAGGGCGCAGAAAGCGTCAAGATCGCGCAGGCGTTGCTGGCCGACGGCAGCCCCGTCCCGGCGCACCACCTGCAACTGAAACTCAATACCCTGGCTGCCAGCGCCTCCGGCGCGACCCACTACTGGATAGACAGCGGGAGCATTTACCCACGATGAAAGCTACCACTACCGCCCAATCGGCCCCGAACCACGCACTCAGCACCGGCATTCTGCAGGCGATCGCCTGGGTGGACGCCGCGCGCCGGCAGTCCACCCGTTTGGAACAGGAGGCGGATCGCCTGACGCTGCGCCTGCGCCGTTGCCATAACCGCGCGCTGCAATTGGCGAATGCGCAACCTGAGCAGGTCGCTATCGGCCTGTACGGCCACAACGCCGCCGCCAAGGCTCACCTGCTGGCGGCGCTGGCCCCCGGCGCAGAAAGGCTGCACGCAGATGCCGCGCTGGCGGTGCGTTACTGCGCCGCCGCGCCGTCGCCGTGCGCCGAGTATCCTCTCGCCCTCGCGCTGCTCGATGAAGCGCAGTGGCTGGCCATCACGCTCGATGCCGCCACGATGGGCGGCTTCCGGCTGGACTGGGACGCCCGCGCGATCGCCGGCCATCTGCAAGCGTTGGCGCGCCACCGCCAAACCGTCGCCCTCGACGGCCTCAGCGACAGCGATGTACTGACGCTGTGGGATAGCCAACGCCGCCACGGCGACAAGGGGCAACAGACGCTGGACAGGCATTTCTGGCCGCAGGCCGTGGCGCTGGCGCCGCAGCTGAGCATCGACGATCGCGCGCGCCTGTTTGCGCCGCTGTGGGGAGAGGAAACAACGCTGACGGCGCGTTATCGCCAGCTGGCACACACGCTGCATGCCCTCGGCGGCAGCCGACAGGTTCATGCTCCGCACCGCGCCTTGCCGCTGCTGGCCGCGAGCGCCACAGCGGAAAACGCGACGATCGTCGTGATGGCCGAACACGGCGGGGGACGGGAGATCGCGCTGAGCGATCTGACCTGGCTGACCGCCGAAGTCACCACCGTTCTGCCGCAAACGGCGCAGACGGGCCTGCCCGCCGACGTGGCGCTGATCGACCTGCCCGGCAGCCGCGCTTGCCCGCAGGCGGAACCGACGCAGCGGCTGCAACAGGCGAAACGCGACCATTTGCTGACCCGCTGTGCAGACGGCCTGCACGCCAACCTGCTGCTGGTAGCCGATGCCGCCGCCACGCCACAGGACGCCGCCCGCATCGGCCAGAGGCTCGCCAACTGGGTCAACCAGACTCAGGGGGAAACCCCGGCGCTGCGCCAGCGCCGCAAACCCGGCCTGATCTGGGCGATCACGCCGTTTGATCAACGCGGGGAAGGCAAAACGCGCCCCGACGACGCCGTACAGCGCCAGGTCGGCGAGCCCGGCGACAGCTGGGCCACACTGCTGGCGCTGGATGAACAGGATTGCCGCCGTATGGTGAGCTACCTGACCGCTCAGGCGCGCCCGGCCCAGAAGCAAGCGCGCCTGCTCGAACAGCGCGAAGAATTGCAGCGCGAGCTGACGGAAAGCCTGCTCGGCAACTGGCTCACCGCCGCCGATCCACACGCGGCGCAGCAACGCGGCCAGCAGCTGCTGCGAGCGCTGCAGGCGCAGGCCGGTCGCCACGGCGAACTGCTGGAACGGCTGTTGCCGCAGCGCGATACGTTGCGCCAGCTTTATCAGCAACAGCAGCACGCCGCGCCGGCCCCGACGGCGACGCCAGCGCCGTTCGGGCTCGATATCGATCTGTTCGGCGCACCGGAAACCCCGGCGCCCGGCGAGCCCCCCGCGTCATCCTTTGCCGCGCGGGTATTCGCGGATTGGATCAACCATCTGCGCAGCCTGCCGGACAGCCGTCGGTTGCTGGAGCTGCTCGGCGTCGAAAAGCCGCACCTGGAACTGCTGGTTGATGCGCTGATCGGCGCCGCCTGCCGCCTGCGGCTCGATGATGAGCTGGAGAACGCGCTGTGCGCCGGGGGCCTGCCGGAACAGAGCGAAGATCGGCAAATCAGCCAGGCGCTGGCGATACTGGGCGACTTTGTCGCCTGGCTCGGTTTCCAGCGGCGCGATGCGGCAACGCGCCCCGAGAGCCGCGTCAATCCCGGCCAGCCGATCTTTACCCCACCGCCGCAGCCGGCGGTGGACTGGAGCCGCCAGCAGCGGTTAACCCGGCTGGCGCCGACGCCGACCAAAAACACCGCGTTTTATATCTATGACTGGCTGATCGGCCTGCAAACCCTGCTGGCGGAGAATGCGGCGACGGAGAGCGCACTCGGCGAGGCGCAGCGCGCGGCGTTGGAAGAGATCGTGGCGACTCTGCGCTAAGCGGCGGCTCTGGCTGCAATAGGGGGAGAAAACAGGATAAATCGGGCGTTGCCGATTATGCTGATGAGTAACGCCGCGATTCTGGGAGAAAATCATGCCCCCTTTCAGCCTGAAGACTATCGACCATGTGGTTCTGCGCGTGTGCGATATGCAGAAAAGCCTGCATTTTTATACCCAGATCGTCGGCTGTGATATCGCCAAACGGCGGCCGGATTTGGGGCTGATGCACCTGCGCGCCGGGGCGGCCATGATTGATCTGGTCGACGTTAACGGCCAGCTTGGAAAAAAAGGCGGCGATGCGCCCGATCCTCACCGGCAAAATGTCGATCACCTCTGCCTGCGCATCGATCCTTTCAACGAAGACGAACTGCTGGCCTATCTGCGATCGCAAGGGATCGCCGTCGATCCTGCTGAATCGCGCTACGGCGCGGAAGGTGACGGGCCGTCGATTTACTTCAGCGATCCGGACGGCAATCGCATCGAGCTTAAGGGGCCGGCGATCGGCTAGATCCTGGCGCTCCCGTTGATGTCGGCCAGCCGTTGGCTATCCACCACCCGCAGCGATTTGTTTTTAAACTGAATAATACCGTCCGCCGCGAGCTGCGCCAGCGCGCGGCTCAGCTGCCTGACGGAGATCCCTAATCTGCCCGCCAGCAACTCCCTGTTTTCGAGCTGAATCTGCACGCCTTCCTGCTTTATTTTAAATAACAGAAATTTACGCAACTTATATTCTGCCGTTAAGCCGCCGCTCGCATGCAGCAATGAAGCGTTAAGCAGCTTGTCGCTTAACTGCCGGCACATAAAGGCGAGGAAAACAGGATCGTGCATGGCCCGCTCTTTGATGGCCTCGATAGGCAGCGTGAAGATCAGCGCGTCCGTGACCGCCTGTACGGTGCTGAACACCGCCCGCTGCGCCTGGGAGAACAGCTCCAGATCGCCTATCACGGAGAAATCCGTTTCGAAGGAAAAGACGATGTGCATGCCGTTCACATCGTAATTCTCAACCTGCAATTTTCCCTGCACGAGAAAAAACAGGTGGGTCAACCGATCGCTTTGCGTCACCAGGTATTCACCGGCCTCGACCCTGACCAGGCGCAGGGCGGCCAGCAGCGGGGGCGAAAGCGCCGTTCGCAGATCGTGAGCTTCGATAAACGCTTCTTTCAGCTTGCTGTCACCGACAGTTTTCACGGCGATTCACTCCCAGGGCTTATCCGTTAACGTCTAGCATCCTATCTTTTCGACTGCGCCCAGAATAGCCGGCACGCTTCAGAACGAAACAGGACATCTGACCTTTTTTGCCTCGGGCCGTCTGGGTATTTTCTCCGCAGACCCCACCCAAGGAGAGTGCCATGCGACATATTTTGATAGATACCGATACCGCCTCCGACGATGCCGTCGCCTTGCTGATGGCGTTGCGCGAGCCTGACGTGAGGGTGGAAGCGATCACCACGGTCGCAGGCAACTGCCCGCTTGAACAATGCGTCAAAAATGCGCTTATCTGCGTCGAAAAAGCGGGAACCTATGCCCCTCCGGTATACGCCGGCATGGCGAAACCGCTGTTCCGCACGCGCTATCACTCGCACCACATTCACGGCGAAGACGGCATGGGCGACATGGCCTTGCCCGACCCGCAGCTGACCGCCGCACCCATTCATGCCGTAGACGCCATCATCGACTGCGCCGCACGGCTCAATGGCGAGCTGGAAATCGTCACCCTCGGGCCGCTGACCAATCTCGCGATGGCGGTGCTAAAAGCGCCCGCGCTGGCCGAACAAGTGAAAAGGGTTTATGTCATGGGCGGTTCCGGGCTGACGCCGGGCAATATTACCCCGCTGGCCGAATTTAACTTCTACGCCGACGCTGAGGCCGCCCATCTGGTGTTGAATGCCGGGCTGCCCCTCACCCTCGTCGGTTGGGAGATCGGGATGGGAGAAGCGTTTATTGGCGAGGACGATATTGAACGATTGCATCATCTCGGCGAACTGGGGCGCTTTGCCGTGCGCTGCAACCGCACGCTGATGGCGTTCAACGCCGGGCGCACAGAGCGTAAAGGCTTTGATTTGCCCGATCCGACCACCATGGCGGTGGCGCTCTACCCGGATATCGTCGAGACCAGTCTGGAGGCGTATTCCTGGGTAGAATATAAAAGTGAAAGGTCTTACGGCCATTACATCATTGATTCCACCCATCTGACCGGCGAACCGGCCAATGCCCGCGTGATCACCCGCATTAAACCCGGCCTGTTTAAAGAAAAACTGTTTTCGTTGTTATCTCAGCCGTTAATGAAATAAGTGGCCCGTATGAAATTCGATCCAAGAAAATTGAAGAAAGTGGAATTACACGTCCATTTGGATACCTGTTTAAGCTACCACTATGTCAAAAAGATCGACCCGCAAATAACCAGAACGGCCTTTAATCGGCAATTTATCGCGCCGAAACGATGCGCCGATCTCGGAGACTTTTTAAACAAGATCGCACCGCAAATAGACCTCCTGCAGACGCGCCAGGCGATAACGCTGGCCGTCGATGACTTGTTCGCGCAGCTGGCGGCGGATAACGTCATTTATGCGGAAGTGCGCTTTGCCCCGCTGCTGCATACCCGGATGGGGTTAAGCGGTGAAGCGGTGGTCGAGACGGTGCTCGCCGCGATGCGTGACGCCGCGCAAACTTACGGCGTCGCCGCCGGGCTGATCCTGTGCACGCTACGGCATTTCGATGCGGCCGCCAGCCTGCAAACCGCCGGGCTCGTGGTTAACTTTCTGGGCCGCGGCGTGGTCGCGCTGGATTTGGCCGCCGACGAAGCGCGTTACCCGCTGGCCAATCACATAGCGGCCTTTCGGGCGGTGCGCGAAGCCGGCGGCAACGTCATCGCCCACGCCGGTGAGGCGAAGGGCGCCGACAGCGTACGGGAAACGCTGGATAGGCTGCAGGTGTCGCGCATCGGCCACGGCGTCAGGAGCATCGAGGATGCTGCGCTTATCGAGCGCCTGGTAGCCACCGGTGTCCTGCTCGAGATCTGCCCCAGCTGCAATCTCGTCTGCAATCTGTTCGACAGCATCGACAGTCACCCGATAGACCGGCTGAAAAGGATGGGAGTGCGGCTGAACGTGAATACCGATGCGCGCACCGTCGCCGATACCACGCTGAACAAAGAGTACCAGCTGTTGCATGACGCCTTCGGCTGGCAGGATGACGATTTTAACCGCAGCAACCGACAGGCGTTGGAAGCGAGTTTTCTCGACGGCGATACTAAAATTAAATTAATGAATCAGCTCAAGGCCGGGCCAATGTGACCCGGTACGTTTCAAGGCTGAGCGGGTTTTAACGCTCCTGCGCCGCCAACGCCTGGGCGCACGCCCAGGCAGAGCTCCAGGCCCACTGGAAGTTGTAGCCGCCCAACCACCCGGTCACGTCCACCACTTCGCCGATAAAATAGAGCCCCGGCGCCTTGTGGGCTTCCATCGTCTTGGAGGAAAGTTCGTTGGTGTCGACGCCGCCGAGCGTCACTTCCGCCGTGCGATAGCCTTCGGTGCCGTTCGGCTGCACGCGCCAGTTCTGCAACAGATCCACCAGCGCCGCCTGCTGCGGCGCATTCAGCTGCTTCAGCGTGGCCTCCGGCAGTTGTCCCAACGTTTGCAAGCATTCCACCAGCCGCTTCGGCAAGTGCAACGCCAGGGTGTTTTTCAGGCTTTGGTTCGGGTGCTGGCGGCGCTGGTCATCCAGGAAGGCCGCCAGATCCAGCTCAGGAAGTAAGTTAACGCTCACATACTCACCCGGCTGCCAGTAGCTGGACAGCTGCAACACCGCCGGGCCGGACAGGCCGCGATGGGTGAACAGGATGCTTTCACGGAAGCTGACGCCGTTCTCGGCGGTGATCACTGCCGGCACCGAGACGCCGGACAGCGTCTGCACATGCTCCAGCAGCTGCTTATGCAGGGTAAAAGGCACCAGCCCCGCGCGCGTCGGCAGCACCTTGAGGCCGAACTGCTCCGCCAGCTTGTAACCGAACGGCGAAGCGCCCAGCCCCGGCATGGATAAACCGCCGCTGGCCACCACAAGTGAGCGAGCACTTACTTTTCCGCCATTCAGCGCCAGCGCGTAACCGTTCTCGGTTTTCTCCACGCCCAGCACTTCGCTGCGCAGGCGCATCGTCACCTGGCCCAGCTCGCACTCTTTGACCAACAGATCCACCACCTGCTGCGCCGAGTCGTCGCAGAACAGCTGCCCCAGCGTTTTTTCATGGTAGGCGATGCCGTAGCGGTTGATCAGATCGATGAAGTCCCACTGGGTGTAGCGCGCCAACGCCGACTTGCAGAAGTGCGGGTTGTTCGACAGATAGGCCGCCGGCTCGGCGTACATATTGGTGAAGTTGCAGCGCCCGCCGCCGGACATCAGGATCTTGCGGCCCGGTTTTTTGCCGTTGTCGAGCAGCAACACGCGGCAACCGAGTTGCCCCGCCTGCGCGGCGCAAAACATGCCGGCGGCGCCCGCCCCAATCACTACGACATCAAACTGTTCCACCTGAGCCTCACTTATCAAAACCACAATCGCGACAAAAGAGCGCCATATTACGCCGTTTCGCCGCCGGTCACCGCCAAATTCACGGCGGCAGATTGTAAAGCCCCGGCGCCGCCAACGCCATAGTAAGAAAATATTACAGAGGTCAGAGGAGAATAACGCGTTGATATTCCATATTTTTGTTATAGACACGCCATCATTTCGTCATGTCCAAATCAAAAAAACGTCATATTTTCCTTTTCCCCGGCCCCGGTTGTCACTGATAATGCGCGGCGTTCATGTCCACAAACTGGCGTAACGCTTATGCTGCATTTGTTCGCTGGCCTGGATTTCCATACCGGCCTGATGTTAATTCTCGCATTGTTGTTCGTGTTGTTTTATGAAGCCATCAACGGTTTTCATGATACGGCCAATGCGGTCGCTACAGTTATTTATACCCGCGCCATGCGCTCGCAACTTGCGGTCGTGATGGCAGGTTTGTTCAACTTTCTTGGCGTAATGCTCGGCGGTTTGAGTGTTGCTTACGCCATCGTCCACTTGCTGCCTACCGATCTGTTGTTGAACGTCAGTTCAGCACACGGATTAGCCATGGTCTTCTCCATGCTGTTGGCGGCAATCATCTGGAACCTCGGCACCTGGTATTTCGGTCTGCCGGCCTCCAGTTCCCATACGCTGATAGGCGCAATCATCGGTGTCGGTTTAACCAACGCCCTGATGACCCACACTTCGGTGGTGGATGCGCTTAACGTCCCGAAAATGATTGGTATTTTCCTTTCTCTGCTGTTCTCGCCGCTGGTCGGCATGATGGTGGCGGGAGTGATGGTGTTCGCCTTGCGCCGCTATTGGAGTGGCACCAAGAAACGCCAGCGTATCCACATGACCCCTGCGGAACGTGAAAAGGTCGACGGCAAACGCAAGCCGCCGTTCTGGACCCGTATCGCGCTGATCCTGTCGGCGATTGGCGTCAGCTTCTCGCACGGCGCCAACGACGGCCAGAAAGGCATCGGCCTTATCATGCTGGTGCTGATCGGCGTTGCGCCGGCCGGCTTCGTGGTCAATATGAATGCAACCGGCTATGACATCACCCGTACGCGTGATGCCGTGACCCACCTGCAGCAATATTACCAGCAGCACGGCGACGCGCTGTCGCATGCGGTGTCGCTGACGCCGCTGGTGCCAAGCCCGGATGATGAAGCTGCGCCGAACAAGCCGGCTGAGTTCCACTGCGACAGTTCGCGCGCCATGCCGGCGATCGAGCTGGCTCAGGGCATGCTGACCAACCTGCAAAGCTACGATCAGCTGACGGTTGAGCAGCGCAGCCACCTGCGCCGCCTGCTGATGTGCGTGACCGACACGGCGGATAAAGTCGCCAAGCTGCCGGAAACCTCATCCGCCGACCAGCGCTTCCTGAAGAACCTGCGTCAGGATCTGCTGCAGACCGTCGAGTACGCGCCGATGTGGATCATCGTCGCCGTCGCGCTGGCACTGTCGCTCGGCACCATGGTGGGCTGGAAACGCGTGGCCACCACCATCGGCGAGAAGATCGGCAAGAAAGGCATGACCTACGCCCAGGGCGTGTCGGCCCAGATGACCGCAGCGCTGTCGATCGGCGTGGCGAGTTATACCGGCATGCCGGTCTCCACCACCCACGTCCTCTCTTCGGCGGTTGCCGGGACGATGATCGTGGACGGCGGCGGCGTGCAGAGCAAAACCGTGAAGAACATCCTGTTGGCCTGGGTACTGACCCTGCCAATCTCGATTCTGCTTTCCGGTGCGCTGTATTGGGTCGCGTTGAAGCTGATCTAAGCGATAAGCATCATGAGAAAGGCGGCCGAAAGGCCGCCTTTTTTTTTGCCTGCATCAAGGGAAACAGGAAGGCATTAATACCAAATCATCAGCGCTATCAGGCTGATGACCACCAGACCGCACAGGGCCGAGGTCAGCATAAACTGCCCGCGCACCCGCTCGCAGCGGCGAATAAACTCCGGATCGTGGTGCTCGACATAGCGTTGCGCAAAGATATAGCGCACCAGCCTCAGCTGCTTGCTGGGTTGCCCGTGGGCGGTGAAGAAACCGCCGCCGTCAACGTATTGGTACAGCAGCGGGTCACAGCCGCGCAATACCACCAGCAGCGCGCGCAGAGAAGAGTAATACCGCACCATGTTTACCACACACACCACACATAAGGCCCAAAACAGCGCGACGGTACTGATCATGATTGCCCCCTCAAGGCGTTGTTATCCGCGGCCATCCGCCGGGTCCAACCGCCCTACCTCATTACCCGATACTCTGCTGGAGCTTACCGCTCTCATCCCCTTTTTTGCCTGCACGGGCCACGCCCATAACCCACCGCCTCCGGAGACGTTACCGCACCGCACAGAGAGATTTGCACAGCGTGGTTCCACTCAGAGGGGAAATGATGAGGCCCATATCCATCATTGTAGGTTAATGAAACGCAAACTGGCCTGATCAGTGGATAAAATTTACCGCCCCGCGCCGAAACGCCCTCCGCCGGGGCGGGCTAACGGCTGTGATTGGTCGGTTTTTCTGGATAGTCTATCCCGCTCCACGCCGCTGATCTTTCCCCCCACGCTGGCTAGACTCAGGTTTCCGTTACGTTCATCCAAGGAAACTGTTATGGCAAACCATTCAATCAAGGGAAAAACCGTCCTCATCGCCGGCGGCGCCAAAAACCTCGGCGGGCTGATCGCACGCGATTTGGCTGAACAAGGCGCCAAAGCGGTGGTGATCCACTACAACAGCGCCGCTTCCCAAGCCGAAGCGGAAAAAACCGTCGCCGCCATTCAGGCCGCCGGGGCGCAAGGCGTCGCGCTGCAGGCCGATCTCACCACCGCGGGCGCGGTCGAAAAGCTGTTCGCCGATGCGGTCGCCGCCGTCGGCAAGCCGGATATCGCCATCAATACCGTTGGCAAAGTGCTGAAAAAACCGATGGTCGACATCAGCGAAGCCGAGTACGACGAGATGACGGCGGTCAACGCCAAAACCGCGTTCTTCTTCCTGAAAGAGGCGGGCAAGCACCTCAACGACAACGGTAAAATCTGCACGCTGGTCACCTCGCTGCTCGGCGCCTTCACGCCGTTTTACGCCGCTTACGCCGGCACCAAAGCGCCGGTGGAACACTTCACCCGCGCCGCCGCCAAGGAGTTTGGCGAACGCGGTATCTCCGTGACGGCGGTCGGCCCCGGCCCGATGGACACCCCGTTCTTCTACCCGGCGGAGGGCGCGGACGCCGTGGCCTACCACAAGACGGCAGCGGCGCTGTCGCCGTTCAGCAAAACCGGCCTGACCGATATCGAAGACGTGGTGCCGTTCATCCGCCACCTGGTCAGCGACGGCTGGTGGGTAACCGGCCAAACCATCCTGATCAACGGCGGCTACACCACCAAATAAGTTCGACGGGGGCGGAAATGCCCCCGCACCTGCTCGCGCGCAACCGCGCCATGCGGCTACACTCTCTGTCAGAAACGGCGCCAAGGAACAGCAGGTCAACGAGATGGACAGATTCAATCAATACCGCGTATTCGTACAGGTGGCGGAAATGGGCAGCTTTATCCGGGCGGCCCATGCGCTGGAGGTGCCGCGCGCCTCGGTGTCCGCCGCCGTGCAACAGCTGGAAACGCAGCTGGGCGTGCGCCTGCTGCACCGCACCACGCGACAGGTGCGGCTGACCGCCGACGGCGAACAGCTGCTCGAGCGGCTGCGCCCGCTGCTGGCCGAGGTGGAAGACATCGATCAGTCGTTTCAGGCCAGCCAGCGCCAGGCCTCCGGCCGGCTCAGCGTCGACGTGCCGAGCCGCATCGCCCGCCGGCTGATCGCGCCTGCGCTGCCCGGCCTGCTGCGGCGCCATCCCCACCTGCAGCTGGTGCTCGGCTCCGCCGATCGCGCCATCGATCTGGTGCAGGAAGGGGTCGACTGCGCAGTGCGCGTCGGCGATCTGCACGACAGCAGCCTGGTAATGCGCCCGCTCGGCCATATCGCGCTGATCAACTGCGCCAGCCCCGCTTACCTGGGCGAATTCGGCCATCCGCGCCAGCCCGGCGATCTCGTCGAGGGACACTGGAGCATCGGCTACGCCTCGCCCAAAACCGGCCGCGAATCCCCCTGGGAATACCTGGCCGACGACGGCCATACGCAACGGCTCGAACTGCCCAGCCGGGTGGTGGTCAACAACGCCGAAAGCTATATCGCCTGCTGCCGCGCCGGGCTGGGGCTGATGCAGATCCCGCGCTACGACGTGCAACACCTGCTCGACGCCGGTGAACTGCTGGAAGTCCTGCCCGGTTACCGCGCCGCCTCCATGCCGATCGCCCTGATCTACCCCCACCGCCGCCAGCGATCGCGCCGCCTGGCGGTGTTTCATGAGTGGTTTGAAAGCCTGCTGCAGCCACATCTGGAGCGCTGATTGCACATTTAGCGCTATACTTTGTTTAATAACGCTTATAATTCAAGCGGTCAGACCGTCAGCATCCGCATAATTCATAGGCTTTTACGCCGCGCGGGTGTACAACGAAAGGTATCGGGCGGAGAGATTTTCGATGCGGCGCAGTGTGATCGCCCCAACATATCATTGCGTTATCCGAATGATACTATGGAACCAAAAGCGCCAGGCGGGTAAACGGAACGCCTGCTAACCCTTTTTAATCGGCATGTTTATGGAAGGAGTATTCTTATGGCTTACAAACACATACTGATCGCGGTGGACCTATCCCCGGAAAGCAAAATCCTGGTAGAAAAAGCCGTCTCGATGGCGCGGCCGTACAACGCTAAAGTTTCTCTGATCCACGTCGATGTCAACTATTCCGACCTCTATACCGGCCTTATCGACGTCAATCTCGGCGACATGCAAAAACGCATCTCCGAGGAAACCCATCAGGCGCTGACCGAGCTGTCGCAGAACGCCGGCTACCCGATCACCGAGACCCTGAGCGGCAGCGGCGATCTGGCGCAGGTATTGGTCGATGCCATCAAGAAATACGACATGGACCTGGTGCTGTGCGGCCACCACCAGGACTTCTGGAGCAAGCTGATGTCTTCCGCTCGCCAGCTTATCAATACCGTGCACATCGATATGCTGATCGTGCCGCTGCGCGATGAAGAAGACGAATAAAGTAAGCACTTGCTAACTTAACTGCCCAACGCCCGCGCCCTGCGGGCGTTTTTCATGCCGCCACGCCGATTAATCGCTTGATAATCAACCGCCCTCCGATGATATAGTCGCTAAAGACACAACATCCTCCCCCGGGCATTGCCTATACCCATATCTATAAGAAATAGCAGGGGAAATTTAATGCGAAAAGGAGTTATCCATGGAATATGCCGTATCGGTAGAGTCTTTCCTGTCCTCGTTACAACGCCATAACCCCCACCAGCCGGAATATTTGCAGGCGGTGCGCGAAGTATTCACCTCGCTGTGGCCGTTTATCGAACGCAACCCGCACTATCGCGAACAGGCGCTGTTGGAGCGCCTGGTGGAGCCCGAGCGCGTCATTCAGTTCCGCGTCAGCTGGGTGGACGATCGCGGCCAGGTGCAGGTCAACCGCGCCTTCCGCGTACAATTCAACTCGGCTATCGGTCCCTACAAGGGCGGCATGCGCTTCCACCCGTCGGTGAACCTGTCGATCCTGAAGTTCCTCGGTTTTGAGCAGACCTTCAAGAACGCGTTGACCACCCTGCCGATGGGCGGCGGCAAAGGCGGCTCCGATTTCGATCCGAAGGGCAAAAGCCAGGGTGAGATCATGCGCTTCTGCCAGGCGCTGATGACCGAGCTGTATCGCCATCTGGGCCCGGACACCGACGTGCCGGCCGGCGATATCGGCGTCGGCGGCCGCGAAGTCGGCTTTATGGCCGGCATGATGAAAAAACTGTCCAACAATACCGCCTGCGTATTTACCGGCAAGGGCCTCTCCTTCGGCGGCAGCCTGATCCGCCCTGAGGCGACCGGCTATGGCCTGGTTTACTTCACCGACGCCATGCTGCAGCGCCACGGCCTGGGCTTTGAGGGCATGCGGGTGGCGGTGTCCGGCTCCGGCAACGTGGCGCAGTACACCATCGAGAAAGCGCTGGAGCTGGACGCGCGCGTGATCACCGTGTCGGATTCCGGCGGCACCCTGGTGGACGAAGACGGCTTCACCACTGAGAAGCTGGCGCACCTGGCGGAGATCAAAAACCAACGCTACGGCCGGGTGGCGGACTACGCCCGCGAACGCGGCCTGACGTATCTGGCGGGCCAGCAGCCGTGGAACGTGCCGGTGGATATCGCCCTGCCGTGCGCCACCCAGAACGAACTGGATCTCGAGGCGGCGCAAACGCTGATCCGCAACGGAGTGAAGGCGGTCGCGGAAGGTGCCAACATGCCGACCACCATCCAGGCCACCGACGCCTTCCTCGACGCCGGCGTGCTGTTCGCGCCTGGCAAGGCGGCCAACGCCGGCGGCGTCGCCACCTCGGGACTGGAGATGGCGCAAAACGCCGCGCGCATCGGCTGGCGGGCAGAGAAAGTGGATGTACGTTTACAACATATCATGGCCGATATTCACCACGCCTGCGTGGAATACGGCGGCGAAGGCAAGCAAACCCACTACGTGCACGGCGCGAATATCGCCGGTTTCGTCAAGGTCGCGGACGCCATGCTGGCGCAGGGCGTGCTGTAATCCGCCTTAAAGGTGATCTTGTTCACACATCGATTAAATGCTTCAATGCCGGCCTCTGCGCCGGCATTTTTTTATGCTTTCCCTCCATCCAAATGATGCCAATACGTTAAATAAAAGTTAATAAAAGGTTTTTTATTGCTTATTAATCGGTAGTAAATTTACCACCACCAAATAATTAAACATTTATTTAACACTAAATACGCCATTATTTTACTTAAATGTGCACAGATCACATTTCATTAACTTCAGCTACGCCCCCTCTTCCATTCCTTTGTAATCTGCAGCGGTGGAAAAACCGCCACCCCTACAGATAAAAAAAGGTACAGCTAATGAAATTTAACCTCGCATTATTAAATGCATGTGTGGTTTCTGCGTGCATGTTATCGACAACACCTGTGTTCGCCGCTGATAAGTATGAGATTGCCGTGGTCGCTAAAGTGACCGGCATTCCGTGGTTCAACCGCATGGAAGTGGGCGTCAACGAAGCGGCGAAAAAACTCGACGTCAACGCCTACCAGACCGGCCCTTCTACGCCGGATCCGGCCGCGCAGGTCAAGGTGATTGAGGATCTGATCGCCAAGAACGTCAACGCCATCATCGTGGTGCCGAACGACGCCAAGGTGCTGGAGCCGGTGCTGAAAAAAGCGCGCGACAAAGGCATCGTGGTGCTGACCCATGAATCCCCGGACCAGCAGATCGGCCAGTGGGACATCGAGACCATCGACAGCGAGAAATACGCGCAGGCCAACGTCGATGAGCTGGCGAAAGACATGGGCGGCAAAGGCGGCTATGCGATCTACGTCGGCTCGCTGACCGTGCCGCTGCACAACGCCTGGGCCGACTCCGCCATCAAATACCAGAAAGAAAAATACCCGGACATGTTTGAAGTCACCTCGCGCCTGCCGGTGGCGGAAAGCATCGACAAATCCTACGCCACCACGCTGGATCTGATGAAAACCTATCCGCAGATGAAGGGCATCATCGGCTTCGGCTCGCTCGGCCCGATCGGCGCCGGCCAGGCGGTGGCCAAGAAACGCGCCAAGGACAAAATCGCGGTGGTGGGCATCGCCATGCCGGCGCAGGCCGCCCCTTACCTGATGCGCGGCGACATCAAGAAAGCGCTGCTGTGGGATCCGAAAGACGCCGGTTATGCGCTGGTGACGGTGGCCGACCAGCTGCTGCAGGGCAAGGAAGTGAACAAAGACCTGTCGATCGAGGGCCTTGGCAAGGCTGACGTCGATATGGAACACAAAGTGATTCGGTTTAATAAGATTTTGGAAGTGACCAAAGACAACGCCCAATCGCTTGGATTCTGATTTTTCGCGTAATTTCGCCACACCGGGAAAGTAGTTAAACCCTCGTAGGGGCGCAGCGTTGCTGCGCCCAGGGCTTCGGCCGCTACGCAAGCACAGGTTAACGTTATGACAGCCTCCCCCGCATTTATCACCCTGGAGAATATCAGCAAGCGATTCCCAGGCGTGCTGGCATTAGACCAGATCAACCTGACGCTGAATAAAGGCGAAGTGCACTGCCTGGCCGGGCAAAACGGCTGCGGCAAAAGCACCATCATTAAAATCATCTCCGGCGTTTATCAGCCGGAAAAAGGCGCCAACATTTCGCTGGAAGGCAAACTCTTCCACGCCCTGACGCCGCAGCTGTCCGGTTATTACGGCATACAGGTGATCTACCAGGACCTGTCGCTGTTCCCCAACCTGACGGTGGCGGAGAACATCGCCATTCACCGTTACCTGCCCGGCGGCCGCTTCTGGGTGCGCAAGCGGGTGATGCGCCAGACGGCGCTCGACGCCATGGCGCGGGTCGGCATACGCATCGACCCCGATAAAAAGGTGGAAAAACTGTCGATCGCCGATCGGCAACTGGTGGCGATTTGCCGCGCCATCGCCGCCGAGGCGCGGTTGGTTATCATGGACGAACCGACCGCCTCGCTGACCCGCCAGGAGGTCGACGGCCTGCTGCGGGTGGTCAACGAGCTGAAGGCGGCCGGCATCTGCGTGGTATTCGTCAGCCACAGATTGGATGAAGTAATGGAAGTCGCCGATCGCATCAGCGTGATGCGCGACGGCAAGCTGGTGGGCACCTGGCCGGCCAGCGAACTGGACAGCCATGAACTGGCGTTCCTGATGACCGGCCAACGCTTCCACTACAGCCCGCTGCCGCCGCTGCCGCCGGCCGAACAGGCGCCGCTGCTCGAGGTGCGCAACCTCAGCCGCGGCGAGAAATACCGCAACGTCAATCTGGCGCTGCGCGGCGGCGAGATCGTCTCGATCGTCGGCCTGCTCGGCGCCGGCCGCACCGAACTGTGCCTCAGCCTGTTCGGCATGACGCGGCCGGACAGCGGCGAGATCCGCATCGAGGGCCAGGCGGTGCAGCTGCACAACAACCGCGAAGCGGTGCGCCACGGCATCGGCTATGTGTCGGAGGATCGCCTGACGCAGGGGTTGATCATGGAACAATCCATCTACGACAACACCATCGTCACCGTCTTCGATCGGCTGCATACCTCGCTCGGGCTGTTGGATCACGCCAAGGCGACCGAGCTGGTCAACCGGCTGATCCGCGATCTGAACATCAAGGTGTCCGACAGCGCGTTGCCGGTGAAAACCCTGTCCGGCGGCAACGCCCAGCGCATCGCCATCGCCAAATGGGTGGCGACCCAGCCGAAGATCCTGATCCTCGACTCGCCCACCGTCGGCGTGGACATCGCCAACAAAGAGGGGATCTACCAGATCGCCCGCGATCTGGCGCAGCTGGGCATGGCGGTGCTGATGATCTGCGACGAGATCCCGGAAGCCTATTACAACAGCCATCGGGTGATGGTGATGCGCAAGGGCGAACTGATCGCCGAATTCGCGCCGCACCAGAGTACCGAGCAACAGATCGCCGAGGTGGTGAATGGATAAGTCATTATTGGCCCGCCTGGCCGGGCGGCACGAGTTTTATCTCGGCCTGTTGGTGCTGCTGCTGGCGATCGGCCTGAGCGCCGGCACCGACGAATTCCTGACGCTCGGCAACCTGACCGACGTCGCCACCAGCTACGCCATTCTCGGCATCCTGGCCTGCGGGCTGTTCGTGGTGCTGATCGCCGGCGGCATCGACATTTCGTTCCCGGCGGTCACCGCCATCGCCCAGTATGTGATGGCCAGCTGGGTGATCCAGCACGGCGGCAGCTTTCCGCTGGCGTTCGCCCTGGCGATTGGCGTCGGCCTGCTGCTCGGGCTGGTGAACGGTTTCCTGGTGTACTGGCTGAAAGTGCCGGCGATCATCATCACCATCGCCACCCTTAACCTGTTCTACGGCCTGCTGGTGTACGCCACTAACGGCACCTGGCTGTACGGCTTCCCGGACTGGTTCATGAACGGCATCAACTGGTTCTCGTTCCAGGGCGCCGACGGCTACGACTACGGCCTGACGCTGCCGCTGCTGTGCCTGCTGGGGACCATCGTCGTCACCGGCGTGCTGATGAACCGCACCCGGCTGGGGCGCCAGATCTACGCGATGGGCGGCAACCGCGACGCGGCGTCGCGCCTGGGGTTGAACCTGCTGCGGCTGCATTTTTGCGTCTACGGCTACATGGGCATTCTGGCCGGCGTCGCGGCGGTGGTGCAGGCGCAGATCACCCAGTCGGTGGCCCCCAACTCGCTGCTCGGCTTCGAACTGACGGTATTGGCGGCGGTGGTGCTGGGCGGCACCAGCATGAGCGGCGGCCGCGGCTCGTTGACCGGCACCCTGCTCGGCGTGGTGCTGCTGGCCTTCCTGCAAAACGGGCTGACGCTGCTCAGCGTCTCGGCCTATTGGCACCAGGTATTCAGCGGCGCGATCATTTTGATCAGCATCAGCACCACCGCCTGGAACGAAAAACGCAAGCTGCTCAAGGAGATCTGACATGACGCAGTTAACTCGGTTGATCCCAAGCGATCGGATCATTCGCCTGCAGGGCGCGATCATCATCGCGGTGGCGCTGCTCTTCGCCGGGCTGCTCGGATCGCGCTTCTTCAGCCTCGGCAACTTCCAGTCGATCGCCTCGCAGCTGCCGATCCTCGGCCTGCTGGCGCTCGGCATGGGCATCACCATGCTGACCGGCGGCATCAACCTGTCGATCATCGCCGGCGCTAACGCCTGTTCGCTGGTGATGGCGGCGATCATCGTCAGCCATCCCGACCAGCCGCTGTTCCTGGCGCTGGCGCTGTTGGCCGGCCTGCTGGTGGCGGTGGCGATCGGCGCGCTGAACGGCGCGCTGGTGGCCTGGATCGGCGTCTCGCCAATCCTCGCCTCGCTCGGCACCATGACGCTGATCACCGGCCTGAATATCCTGCTGTCCAACGGCGCGGTGATCTCCGGCTTCCCGGCAGCGATTCAATTTCTCGGCAACGGCGCCGTACTCGGCGTGCCGGTGGCGCTGATCCTGTTCCTGCTGGTGGCGGCCGGGCTGTGGCTGCTGCTGGAGCACACCACGCTGGGCCGCAGCCTGTACCTGATCGGCTCTAACGAACAGGCCACCCGCTTCAGCGGCGTGAACACCGCACGGGTGCAGATCGCGGTGTATATCCTGTCGGCGCTGCTCGGCTGGGGCGCCGCCCTGCTGATGATGGCCAAGTTCAACTCGGCCAAGGCCGGCTACGGCGAATCTTATCTGCTGGTGACCATTCTGGCCTCGGTGCTGGGCGGCATTAACCCGGACGGCGGTTTCGGCCGTATTCTGGGGCTGGTGCTGGCGCTGATCGTGCTGCAAATGTTGGAAAGCGGCCTCAATCTGCTGGGGGTCAGCAGCTACCTGACCATGGCCCTGTGGGGCGGCGTGCTGATCCTGTTTATCGCGTTACAGAATCGAAAAGCCTGAGGAGAAAATAATGGCGAGCTATTTTATTGGCGTAGATGTGGGCACCGGAAGCGCGCGCGCGGGCGTATTCGATCTCAATGGCCGCATGGTCGGCCAGGCCAGCCGGGCCATCGATCTGTACCGACCGAAGGCGGATTTCGTCGAGCAGTCGTCGGATAACATCTGGCAGGCGGTGTGCAATGCGGTGCGCGACGCGGTCAACCAGGCCGACATCAACCCGATTCAGGTCAAGGGGCTGGGCTTCGACGCCACCTGTTCGCTGGTGGTGTTGGATAAAGAGGGCAAGCCGCTGACCGTCAGCCCCTCCGGCCGCACCGAACAGAACATCATCGTGTGGATGGATCACCGGGCGATCGCCCAGGCCGAGCGCATCAACGCCACCAAACACCGGGTGCTGGACTTCGTCGGCGGCATCATTTCGCCGGAGATGCAGACGCCGAAACTGCTGTGGCTGAAACAGCACATGCCCACCACCTGGGCCAACGCCGGTTACCTGTTCGATCTGCCGGACTTCCTCACCTGGCGTGCCACCCAGGACGCCACCCGTTCGCTGTGCTCGACGGTGTGCAAGTGGACCTATCTCGGCCACGAACAGCGCTGGGACAAGAGCTACTTCCAGCAGATCGGGCTGGAAGACGTGCTGGAACATGACGCGGCCAAGATCGGCAGCGACGTCAAAATGATGGGCGAGCCGCTGGGCCACGGCCTGACCCAGCGCGCCGCCAGCGAGATGGGGCTGATCGCAGGCACGGCGGTGAGCGTGTCGATCATCGACGCCCACGCCGGCACTCTCGGCACGCTGGGCGCCACCGGCGTCTCCGGTGAGGTGGCCGACTTCAACCGCCGCGTCGCGCTGATCGGCGGCACCTCCACCGGCCACATGGCGATGTCGCGCACCGCTCGCTTTATCGGCGGCGTCTGGGGGCCGTATTACTCGGCGATCCTGCCGGAATACTGGCTGAACGAGGGCGGCCAGTCCGCCACCGGCGCGCTGATCGACCACGTCATCCAGTCGCACCCGTGCTACCCGGAGCTGCTGGCGCAGGCGAAAACCCAGGGACAGACCATCTATGAAGTGCTGAACGCCATTCTGCGCCGCATGGCCGGCGAGCCGGAGAATATCGCCTTCCTGACGCAGGACATCCATATGCTGCCGTACTTCCACGGCAACCGCTCGCCGCGCGCCAACCCGACGCTGACCGGCATCCTGACCGGGCTGAAGCTGTCGCGCACGCCGGAGGACATGGCGCTGCACTACCTGGCCACCATTCAGGCCATCGCGCTCGGCACCCGCCACATCATCGAAACCATGAACCACAGCGGCTACAGCATCGACACCATCATGGCCAGCGGCGGCGGCACCAAGAACCCGATCTTCGTGCAGGAACACGCCAACGCCACCGGCTGCGCCATGCTGCTGCCGGAGGAGAGCGAAGCGATGCTGCTGGGCGGCGCCATGATGGGCACCGTGGCGGCGGGCGTGTTCGACACCCTGCCGGAGGCGATGAGCGCCATGAGCCGCATCGGCAAGACGGTCACGCCGCAGACCAACCAGATAAAAAGCTACTACGACCGCAAATACCGGGTATTCCACGAGCTGTACAACGACCACATGAAATACCGCCGGTTGATGCAGGAGGAGGCGTGATGCAGCAGGAATGGCGGCAGGCTGTGCAGGGTTGGCAAACCTACAGCCAGGAGCTGGCGCAGCTGGGCGAGCGCCTCGACGCGCGCACCTGGCAGCGGCTGCTGGCGCTGCTGGCCGACTGCCGCGGTAAAATCGCCGTCACCGGCGTCGGCACCTCGGGGATTGCGGCGCGCAAGATAGCCCACATGCTGGCCTGTGTGGAACGGCCGGCGGTCTACCTCGACGCCACCGGCGCGGCGCACGGCGATCTGGGTTTTCTGCGCGCCGACGATCTGCTGATCCTGATCTCGCGCGGCGGCAATTCCGACGAGCTGACCCGCCTGCTGCCAACGCTGCAGGCCAAGGGCGTGACGCTGATCGCGGTGACGGAAAACCCGCATTCCGCCATCGCGCAGGCGGCGCAGCTGACGATCGCCACCGGGGTGCAAAAGGAGATAGATCCGCTGAACATGCTGGCCACCACCTCAATTGTGCTGGTGCTGGCGATCTTCGACGCCGCCTGCGCCTGCCTGATGGCGCGCAGCGGTTACGACAAGGAGGCCTTGCTGGCGGTGCATCCGGGCGGCGGCGTGGGGAAAAGTTTGCGGGAGGAAAACTGAGGGCCCGACACCGCGGGCCCGGCAGACATTACAGCGGCATGTAGATATCGAAACGGTGGCTTTTGGTCAGCGTGGCGGCGTGCGCCGGCACGTCGGCCAGCGGCGGCGCGTAGTCCGGACGTTTCACCACCACGCGCTTGGTCGCCAGGCGGCGCGCCGGCTCCAGCAGGCCGTCGGCGTCATCGTCGCTGCCCACCAGCGATTGAAACACCCGCATCTCTTTTTTCACCAGCGCGCTTTTTTGCTTGTGCGGGAACATCGGATCGAGATACACCACCTCGGGGCGCGGGATGAGATCCGCCAGCGCCGTCAGGCTGGAGGCGTGCAGCAGCGTCAGACGCTCGCGCAGCCACGGGCCGATTTCCGCATCCTGATAGCCACGCTGCAGACCGTCGTCCAGCAACGCCGCCACCACCGGATTGCGCTCCAGCATCCGTACCCGGCAGCCCAGCGCCGCCAGCACGAAGGCGTCGCGCCCCAGCCCGGCGGTAGCGTCCACCACGTCCGGCAGATAGCTGCCCTTGATGCCGACCGCTTTGGCCACCGCCTCGCCGCGGCCGCCGCCGAAGCGGCGCCGGTGCGCCATGGCGCCGGAGACGAAATCAACGTAGATCCCGCCGAGCTTCGGCTCGTCGCGCTTGCGCAGCTCCAGCCGCTGCGGGGTCAGTACCAGCGCCATCGGCGCGTCGTCGTCGGACACCAGCTGCCAGCGCTGCGCCAAAACAGACAAGGCGCCGGGATCGGCGCCTGCTTCACACAATAAACACACGCTCACGTGTCGGGTTATCCTTTAATGCCGTAATGGCGCAGCATAGCATCCAGCTGCGGCTCGCGGCCACGGAAGCGTTTGAACAGCGCCATCGGCTCTTCCGACCCGCCGCGCGACAGGATGTTGTCGAGGAAGGATTTGCCGGTTTCGGCGTTGAAAATCCCCTCTTCTTCGAAGCGCGAGTAGGCGTCGGCCGACAGCACTTCCGCCCACAGGTAGCTGTAGTAACCCGCCGCATAGCCGCCGGCGAAGATGTGGCTGAAGGCGTGCGGGAAGCGGCCCCAGCTTGGCGAAGGCACCACCGCCACCATTTTCTTCACTTCCGCCAACGTCGGCAGGATCTGCGCGCCTTTTTCCGGGCTGTATTCGAAGTGCATGCGGAAATCGAACAGGCCGAACTCCAGCTGGCGCAGGATGAACAGCGCCGCCTGGTAATTCTTGGCCGCCAGCAGCTTGTCGAGCATGGCCTTCGGCAGCGGCTCGCCGCTCTGGTAGTGGCCCGAGATAAACGCCAGCGCTTCCGGCTCCCAGCACCAGTTTTCCATAAACTGGCTCGGCAGTTCGACCGCATCCCACGGCACCCCGTTGATGCCGGAGACGCCGGCGGTATCGATCTGCGTCAGCATGTGGTGCAGACCGTGGCCGAACTCGTGGAACAGCGTGGTCACTTCGTTATGGGTGAACAGCGCCGGCTGGTCGCCCAGCGGGCGGTTGAAGTTGCAGGTCAGGTAAGCGACCGGTTTTTGCAGCGTGCCGTCGGCCTTGCGCAGGCTGCCGACGCAGTCGTCCATCCAGGCGCCGCCGCGTTTGTTTTCGCGGGCGTACAGATCGAGGTAGAAGCTGCCGCGCAGCTCGCCGTTAGCGTCGAACAGATCGAAGAAGCGCACGTCCGGATGCCAGGTCTCCACGTCTTTACGCTCTTTGGCGGTGATGCCGTAAATGCGTTTCACCACTTCGAACAGCCCTTCCACCACCCGCTGTTCCGGGAAGTACGGGCGCAGCTGCTCGTCGCTGATGGAGAACAGGTGCTGCTTCTGTTTTTCGCCGTAATAGGTGATGTCCCAGGCTTCAAGCTCGTCCACGCCATAGTGCTGTTTGGCGAAGGCGCGCAGCTGCGCCAGCTCCTGCTCGGCCTGCGGGCGGGCGCGCTTGGCCAGATCGCTCAGGAAGCCGATCACCTGCTCCGGGCTCTCCGCCATTTTGGTCGCCAGCGACTTGTCGGCGTAGGTATCGAAGCCCAGCAGCTGAGCCAGCTCGTGGCGCAGCGCCAGCGTTTCCGCCATCACTTCGCTGTTGTCCCATTTGCCGGCGTTCGGCCCCTGATCGGAGGCGCGGGTGGCGAAGGCGCGGTACATCTCTTCGCGCAGCGCGCGGTTGTCGGCGTAGGTCAACACCGGCAGGTAGCTCGGCATGTCCAGCGTCAGCAGCCAGCCGTCCTGCTCTTTGGCCTGCGCCATCGCCTGTGCCTGCGCCAGGGCGCTCTCCGGCAGGCCGCTCAGCTCGGCTTCGTCGGTAATCAGTTTGCTCCAGCCCATGGTGGCGTCGAGCACGTTGTTGCTGTAGGTAGACCCCAGTTCGGACAGGCGCGCGACGATCTCACCGTAGCGCTGCTGTTTATCCGCCGACAGGCCGATGCCCGACAGTTCGAAATCGCGCAGCGCGTTGTCCACCGCCTTGCGCTGCGGCACGCTCAGCGCCTCGAACGCCGCACCCTCTTTCAGGCTGCGGTAGGCCTGGTACAGCCCTTCGTGCTGGCCAACCCAGGTGCCGTATTCAGACAGCAGCGGCAGCGCCTGCTCATAGGCGGTGCGCAGCTCCGGGCTGTTTTTCACCGAGTTCAGGTGCCCGATCGGCGACCAGATGCGCGACAGGCGATCGTCCGACTCCGCCAGCGGCTGACACAGATTATCCCAGGTGAACGGCCCCGGCTGCGCAACCACGCGCTCTACCGCGGCGCGGCAGTCCGCCAGCGCGGATTGCACCGCAGGCACGATATCTTCAGGGCGGATCGCCGAGAACGGCGGCAGGGAAAACGGGGTCAGCAACGGATTTGTCATAGGGCAGTCCTGATTAGCGTTGGGGCCCGCCGCGGGGGCGAGCCTTAAAATGCGTATGAATCTCTAACATGGAGCCAGACAACAGGAAAATCAATGCCCGGCGTTGATCGTTCGTGCCTTAAACGGCGCTTTGGCGGATGCGGGCGGCCAGCGCCGCCAGCTGTTCGTCGTCGGCGCGCGCGGCGTCGTGGGAGGAGATATAGCCCTCGTAACGTTCGAAAAACTTCGGCGAGGTCGATTCGATCGGCCGCCACTGATCCAGCGACGCGGTGCCGTGCAGCGGGATCAGTTTGGCGTGCACATGGTCGACGCCGTAGCCCTCGAACACCATGCCGCAGCGGCCGACGTCGTCGAACGCGCGGTCCAGCTGCTTCGCCACCCGCTTGGTCGCCAGCATCAGCGCGCTCAACACCTCGTCCGGCAGGTCAAAGACGTAGCTCGGGTGGTGGGCCTTGGGGATCACCACGCTGAAACCGTCGGTGTTGGGAAAGATGGACAGGAACGCCAGATGGTCGTCGTCTTCCCAGATTTTATGGCACGGCGCCTTGCCCGCCGCGATGTCGCAAAAAATGCAGCTCATATCGCCTCCAGGGTGCAGCGTCGAGCCGACGGCCCGCCATCAAACACCTCTCGGCAACATAGCGGATATTTTGCTTTTTTACCGCTATTAAACGGCATTCCCCGCCCAAATCGCCGGACGCCGCCCATGCCAGGGCGCGGCGCGTTCCAGCTGTCCGGCCAGCTGCAACAACCGATCCTCACGGCCAAAACCGGCGACAAACTGCATGCCTATCGGCAGGTTGTGCTGCGCATCCTGGGCCAGCGGCACCGACATCGCCGGTACGCCGGCGACGTTAAATACCGGGGTGAACGGTGAATGATCGAACAAATGCGCCGTCCATTCCAGCCCGTCCATATTCGCCGCATTCGCGCCATAACGGCCAAGCCGCCAGGGCAGGTCGGGTAGCGTCGGCGTCAGCAGCAGGTCGTATTGCTGGAAATAGGCGCCGACTGCGCGAGTCACCCGGTTGCGTACCTCGAGCGCACGCACCATATCCACCGCCCTGGCCGCCTGGCCGTAGCGATAGCAGGCCAGCGTTTCCGGCTCCAGCGTTTCGCTTGAAATAGCCCGTCCGCTCGCTTGGCTCAGACCATCGACCCAGCCGACCAGATTGGCGCACCAGATTTGCGCATTGGCGAACACCAACTCTTGCCAACTGACGCCGATCGCCATTTCCGTTTCGCTGACCTGATGCCCCAACGCCGCCAATAACACCGCCGTTTCCGCCGTGGCGCCGGCGATGTTCGACTCGGTTTTTCCGCCGTTCCACGCCTCGGTCATCATGCCGATGCGCAGCCTGCCCGGTTGCCGCGTCACCTGCGATAACCAGCTGTGCGCCGGCGGCGCCGTGTAATACGGCTCGCCAACGTGAGGACGCTGCATCGCATCCAGCAACGCGGCGCTGTCACGCACCGTGCGGCTGAGCCCCAGCTGGACGCCAAAGCCGTTGAAGACCTCATCCATCACCGGGCCATGCGGCACCCGACCGCGCGTAGGCTTGAGACCAAATACCCCGTTTGACGAAGCCGGTACGCGAATCGAGCCGGCGGCGTCGGTGGCGTGAGCGATGGGCACCATACCGGCGGCAACCGCCGCACCGGCGCCACCGCTGGATCCACCGGCGCTGAAATCCAGGTTCCAGGGGTTGCGCGTGGCACCGTAAAGCACGGCCTCGGTGGTGGTGCTGAACGCCATTTCCGGCGTGCTGGTGCGGCCAAAGGTCACCAGCTCGGCCTGGCGGATATTGCTCATCAGATGGCTGTCGGCGGCGGCGACGCTGCCCTGCGCCAACCGGCTGCCCAGCTCAACGCGCTTGCCTGCCATGCTGATGGCGATGTCCTTGATCAGGAAAGGCACGCCCGACAAAGGCCCGTCGTCTTGTTCCGGCGGCTGCTCCCAGTGTTCCACCACCGCGTTAATCGCCGGGTTCACCGCCTCGACGGCGGCCCGCGCCGCCTGTTGCAGCGCCGCTGCGCTGACCTCGCCACGCCGCACCAATTCGGCCAATCCCAGCGCATCGTAGCTCACGTATTCGCTCAATTTCATCATCGTCCCCCTCTCCGTTGCGGTTTCACCGGTCTGTTCCGGCGTCCGTTCCACGGTAGGGAGATCGGCGCTATAGTTGAAATTGATAGATTTAATTCGGGGAATAGTTATCAACAATTTAAAGCGGCTCGATCTCAATCTTTTGGTTACATTGGAAGCGTTGCTCAGCGAGCGCAGCGTGACGCGGGCGGCGGCGCGCCTCAATCTCAGCCAGCCTTCGGTCAGCATTCAGCTTGCCAAGCTGCGTGAGATCTACCGTGACCCGCTGCTGCTGCCGAACCCGCGCGGCATGCTGCCGACGGCGCGCGCGCTCGGCCTGTTGGCACCGCTGCGCCAAACGCTGGCCGATGTGGGCCGCTTGGTCGCGCCGGAGCAGCCCTTTGATCCGCGGCAGGCGGAAGTCACCTGGCAGCTGGCCGCCGCCGATGCCGCTGAATACGCAATTTTGCTGCCGATGCTGCCCCGTCTGCGGCTGGCGGCGCCGAAATCCCGTCTGGCGATCCGCGAAGCGGCGCCCAAACGCATGAGCCGCGATTTGGCGGACGGGGTGATCGATCTCGGTTTTCTGAGCCGGGAAGAAGCGCCGGCGGAGCTGCGCCATCGGCCGCTGTTTCACGAGAACTACCTGCTGGTCGGCCGCCGGGATCACCCGCTGTTGCAACGGCCGCCCTCACTCGAACAGTTCTGCCAGCTTGAGTTTGTGATGGTTTCGCAAGATGGCGGCGGTTTTCGTACCCAGATCGATACGCTGCTGGCCGCACAGGGGCTAACCCGACGGGTCGTAATGTCGGTGCCGCACTTCCTGTTTATTCCCGCGTTGCTGGCGAAGTCCGATATGGTCGCCATGCTGCCTTCGCGCATGCTGGGGGAACTGTTGGGGGAATTGCGCACCTGCGCGGCTCCGCTGGAGATGCCGGGTTACGACATGGTGATGGTATGGCATGAACGTTCCCATCTCGACCCGGCCCACAGCTGGCTGCGCGAGCAGGTGGTGGCCGCGCTGGGGCCGCGATAAAATCTCCACCAGCGCAAACTCTTCTAACACCAGCCACATATCCGCCGCAAAAGTGCCTTCGCGGGTGAAAAATTCCCGATGCCCCTCGCGCCAAAACGCCAGGCTTTTGTCGCCTTCGCCCTCTTTGGCCGCCATCTCGGCGGTCACCTGGTCGTAGCGCACCAGGCGCAGCGCCAGGGTTTTGATCACGCAGGCCGGTTCGCCGCGGCCGTCGAGAATAATGCTATCGTCGCCGATCATCGGCGTTTGCTCCCGGCGATAGCTCGCATAGGAGCTGCAGGTGGCGGTCTTTTCCCCGCTCAGCACCAACTGCAGCAGTTCGTCGGCCAACTCGGGGCCGTCGCCGAACGCCCAGCGCGCCGCGTCGGGGTAGTTCGCCAAAATCGCCTGTTTGCTCATCGTCCTGTCCCTTTCTGTGAACGTCTGCGGCAACGGAGTCCAGTTTTTCCCGGCCAGACAGTTTATACTGTGCAGATTATAAGCCTTATTGCATTGAATGCTCCGTCTGCGGAGCACAAGGAATCGCCACCCGTCATGTTAAGTTATCGCCACAGTTTCCACGCCGGCAACCACGCCGACGTGCTCAAACACACCGTTCAGAGCCTGATCATCGAGTCGCTGAAGGAAAAAGAGAAGCCGTTCCTGTATCTGGATACCCACTCGGGCGCAGGCCGTTATCAGCTCAGCGGCGAACACGCCGAGCGCACCGGCGAATACCTGGAAGGCATCGGCTTGCTGTGGCAGCGCGACGATCTGCCGGAAGAGCTGGCGGCCTACATGAGCGTGGTACACAACTTCAACCGTTCCGGCACGCTGCGCTACTATCCCGGCTCGCCGCTGATCGCCCGCCAGCTGCTGCGCCCGCAGGACAAAATTCACCTGACCGAGCTGCACCCGAGCGACTACCCGCTGCTGCGCAGCGAGTTCCAGAAAGACGAACGCGCCAAAGTGCAGCGCGCCGACGGCTATCAGCAGCTGAAATCCCAGCTGCCGCCCCTGTCGCGCCGCGGCCTGATCCTGATGGACCCGCCGTATGAAATGAAGACCGATTACCAGGACGTGGTCAAAGGCATTCAGGAAGGCTACAAGCGTTTCGCCACCGGCACTTACGCGCTGTGGTACCCGGTGGTGATGCGCCAGCAGATCAAACGCATGCTGCGCGATCTGGAAGCCACCGGCATTCGCCGCATTCTGCAGATCGAACTGGCGGTGAAACCCGACAGCGATCAGCGCGGCATGACCGCCTCCGGCATGATCGTCATCAACCCGCCGTGGAAGCTGGAACAGCAGATGAAAAACGTGCTGCCGTGGCTGCACAAGGTGCTGGTGCCGTCGGGCATCGGCCACCATCTGGTGAACTGGGTGGTACCGGAATAATCCCCGGCAGGGCGCGGTTCGCCGCGCCCTGCGTCCACCTATCGCAGCCATCGACGCAATCTTTGCGACAAACCCCGGTCAGGCGTTAAACTCTTACCCTCTTCAAATTCACAACTCATGGAAATCCCAGATGACGAAACATTACGATTATCTAGCAATTGGCGGCGGCAGCGGCGGTATCGCATCGATCAACCGGGCAGCCATGTACGGCCAAAAGTGTGCGCTGATTGAAGCCAAAGAGCTGGGCGGCACCTGTGTAAACGTGGGTTGTGTACCGAAAAAAGTCATGTGGCACGCGGCGCAGATCGCCGAGGCCATCCATCAGTACGGCCCGGACTACGGCTTCGACACCACCGTCAACGCCTTCGACTGGAAGAAGCTGGTCGCCAACCGCACCGCCTATATCGACCGCATCCACAACTCCTACGACAACGTGCTGGGCAAGAACAAGGTCGACGTGATCAAAGGCTTCGCGCGCTTCGTGGATGCGCACACCGTGGAAGTGAACGGCGAGACCATCACCGCCGACCACATCCTGATCGCCACCGGCGGCCGCCCGAGCCACCCGGCGATTCCGGGTGCGGAATACGGCATCGACTCCGACGGCTTCTTTGAGCTGGACGCCATGCCGAAGCGCGTCGCCGTAGTCGGCGCCGGCTATATCGCCGTAGAGATCGCCGGCGTGCTGAACGCGCTGGGCGCGGAAACGCACCTGTTCGTGCGCAAGCACGCGCCGCTGCGCAGCTTCGATCCGATGATCGTCGAAACCCTGGTGGAAGTGATGAACACCGAAGGGCCGAGCCTGCACACCGAATCGGTGCCGAAAGCGATCGTCAAGAACGCCGACGGCAGCCTGACGCTGCAGCTGGAAAATGGCAAGGCATTCACCGTCGACTGCCTGATCTGGGCCATCGGCCGCGAACCGGCGACCGACAACCTGAACCTCGGCGTTACCGGGGTGAAGACCAACGAGCAAGGCTATATTGACGTCGATAAGTTCCAGAATACCAACGTCAAAGGCATCTACGCGGTGGGCGACAACACCGGCGCGGTAGAGCTGACCCCGGTCGCCGTGGCCGCCGGCCGCCGCCTGTCCGAGCGCCTGTTCAACAACAAGCCGGACGAGCACCTGGATTACAGCAACATCGCCACCGTGGTGTTCAGCCACCCGCCGATCGGCACCGTCGGCCTGACCGAGCCGGAAGCCATCGAGAAGTTCGGGGCGGACAACGTGAAGGTATACAAATCCTCCTTCACCGCCATGTACAGCGCCGTGACGCAGCACCGCCAGCCGTGCCGCATGAAGCTGGTGTGCGCGGGTAAAGAAGAGAAGATCGTCGGCCTGCACGGCATCGGCTTCGGCATGGATGAAATCCTGCAGGGCTTCGCGGTAGCGGTGAAGATGGGCGCCACCAAGAAGGACTTCGACAACACCGTGGCGATCCACCCGACCGCGGCGGAAGAGTTCGTTACCATGCGCTAACCGCTGCGGTTAGCCCATTCTCAGGCCGGTAAACACCGGCCTGTTCTTTTTGTGCGGTTTACTATTCCCTTCGCACCCGCCTGCTTTTTCTGCCATTATTCTGCCTGATAAATTAGCGGGACTGATACAACCTCCCCGCGCCTCTGGAGAACACCGATGCTGTTCAAACTATGCAAAACCCTTGCGATGGCCTGCGTGGCCCTGATTATCGCCCAGAGCAGCGCGCTCAGCTTTACCCTGGAAGTGGCGGGCAAGATCGACAACGTGACCGACCCGGTCAATAAAAGCTATCTGTTCACCGATAAGCAGCTGTTGGCGATGCCGGTGCGCAGCATCACCACCTCCACGTCCTGGACGCCGCAGAGAAAATTCGAAGGAATTTCAGTGGCCGATATCCTGGAGCGCGTCGGCGCCAAGGGCGAGACGCTGACCTTCTACGCGCTGAACGATTATTACATCGACGTGCCGCTGTCCGACGTCAAAAAGTACAACATGATCCTGGCCTACAAGATGGACGGGGAAATGCTGAAGCTCAGAAACTTCGGCCCGCTGTTCCTGGTTTACCCGCGCGACGCCGCCGGGCCTGAACTGAACTCGCCGTTGTACAACTCGCGCTTTATCTGGCAAGTCGACAGGATCGTGATCAAATGAAGCTGACGACCTTTAAGAACGGCAGCAGGCTGGCGATCCCGGCGATCTTTGCCGCGCTGTTTCTGGTGGCGTCGACCGTCACGCTCTATTACTACAGCGCCACCCTGTCGAAGAAAGGGCTGTATGCCATCGCCGGCACGCAGGAGAACTACTCGTGGTCGATCGCCAAGTTCTCCATCAAGCTGGCGGAATTCGACACCTTCGTCGAGCAGCAGAGCCACGCTCCGCAGGTCGACAACGACAATCTGCGGCTGCGGTTCGAAATCCTCTATTCGCGCTTTTACGTGCTGGAAACCGTCTCCGAATCGACCCAGCCGCTGTACGCCGAGCCGGGCTACCCGGAAGTGGTCAAACAGATGCGCCTGCAGATGGATCGCATCGATAAGCTGCTGGACAGCCCGAAAATCGACTTCGACCAGGTTTTCGCGGCCATGAAGGCCATCAAGCCTTACGCCATCGAAATGGCCAACCTGACCGACCACGCCGAGGTGAAGCAGCGCACCGCCGCCTATGAGGACTACATCGAGAAACGGCACATTATTTTCTATGGGTTGGTGATCGTCATGTTCTCGGTGATTGCGCTGATCGCCATCACCCTGATCGTGTTCCGCCAGCAGCGGCTGACCATTCGCCAGCAGGCCAAGGCGATCGAGGCGGAGAAAGCGACTCGCACCAAGAACGCCTTCCTCGGCGCCATCGGCCACGAGCTGCGCACCTCGTTGCAGAGCGTGATGTCGGCCATCGACGTACTGGTGAACACCCGGGTGTCGGTGGAGCATGCGGACACTTTCCAGCGGCTGGAGACCGCCGCGCAGCAAATCGAAAGCCAGATGAAAGATCTGACCGACTATGCGCACCTCGACAGCGGCATGATGGAATTGCGCATCGTGCCGTTCGACGCGCAGAAGCTGATCGCGGAGACCGCCAACGAAATCGCCACCCTGACCCGCAAAGAGCAGGTCAAACTCAGCTGCGAGGTGGAGTGCAGCCACCTGCTGGTGCACTCCGATCCGCTGCGCATCCGGCAGATTATCGTCAACCTGCTGACCAACGCCTACAAATACACCGAAAGCGGCAGCATCACGCTGCACAGCTGCCTGCGCCGCCAACCGGGCGGCAGTTCGTTGATCATCGAAGTGACCGACACCGGCATCGGTATCGAAAAAGACCAGCTCGATCAGATCTTCAAACCCTTTACCCAGTTGGATCAGTCGCATACCAAGCAGTATGCCGGCGTGGGGATGGGGCTGGCGATCGTGCACGGCCTGGTGACGTTGCTCGACGGCACCATCACGGTGTACAGCGAAATCAAGAAGGGCAGCACCTTTATCGTCAGCATTCCGGTGCAGATCAGTGAAGACGAACGTGCCGACGAGCCCGCCGCCGCCAATGCTTCTCTGCAGCAGAAGCCGCAGCAGGTCCTGGTGGTGGATGACAACAAGTCGGTGGGTGACGCCTTTGCGGCGCTATTGGACAAGCTGGGCTATCAGCACGAACTGTGCGACTCGCCGGAGCGCGCGCTGCAGAAGCTGCTCAGACGCCCTTACGACGCGCTGTTGCTAGATCTGCAGATGCCGGGCATCGACGGGGCCGCCCTGGCCAGGCAGCTGCGCAACCGTCGCGGCCCCAACCGCCATGTGCCGATCATCGGCATCAGCGCCTACACGCCGGAGCAGCTGACGGCGGACCAGCGCGCCCTGTTCGACAACTATCTGATGAAGCCGGTCCGGCTGGATGCGCTGTCGAGCGCGCTGGCCGAGGTGTTCCCCGCTAAAGATTAAAACAGCGTTGCAGTGCGGCTTCGATCACATGGAGCCGCACCGGCTTTTCATAAGGGCCGAGCACGTCGTACTCGCGCATCGCCTGAGCGATTTCCGACTCGCGTCGGTCGGTCCCCAGCTCGCCGGTCAGCACCAGTACCGGCGCATCCGGGTTGTCGGAAGCGCGGATGGTGGCGATACAGCGATCCGCCGTTTCCTCACCGATCAGCCAGTCCACCACGTAGCCGTCGAACAGACTTTGCTGCAATGCCTGACAGAAGCTGTCGACGTCGTAAAACGCCACCGCGTTGAAACCGCAGCCGCCGAGATACTTGGCCAGCTCATCGGCCGCCTGATGCGAATCGTCCAATACCGCGATGCTCAGCCGCTCGTCGTCGCCGAAGCCGGGCCGGATTTCGATCAGATCGACGCCGTAACGCGGGCCTGCCGGCGCCTCATCGGCGCGATAGATATGCCACTGCCCTTCCACGCGCAGCGCCACAAACTCCGCCGGCCGCCCGGCAGCAAGCTCGTCGCCGATGTGCCCGACGCAAGGTATCGCCACCCCCGCCACGACAAAGATGGCATCGCGCGCCATGTTTGGCTCGGGCGTCTCGTGTTCGGCGCTCAAATCGGCGATCGCCGCCGGCGTTTCTCCCAGCGCGGCCGCGACGCTGTTGATCTGCTCCAGCGTCCAAGGGCTTTGCCCTTTCAGTTTGCGGTGCGCATGTGAAAAACTCAGATCCAAGATGCGGCTGAGCTCTCGGGCATGCTGACGTTTTCCAATCCCGTAATGTAAAAACAGCTCCCTGACCCGATTGGCAATCGACTGTGAATCGAATTTTTGGTGATTGTTATCCATTTGTTCCTTCGATTTTTTTTACTGATTTATCAGTCGTTTTGATTATTTCTGCTGAAAAAGCCACATCTAAAACTAGCATCTCATGCAATTATGCGTTAAAAACGTTGCTTGACATACCATGTTGCATCGTCAAACATGGTATCAAAAGAGACATACAGCAATACACTATAAAAAATAACACCAGCACGTTTTTTAATAATAACCATAGTAACACCAGGGAAAATTTGTTCCGTTGCCGCTACTGAGACGATGAGCACATCGCTCGGACTGCACAAGCAAAACGGGGCTTGAGCCTTTAGCGCTAATCTGTTTTACCCACTTTTGAGCCGGGATCCGTCAGGGTCCCGGTTTTTTATTGCCCCTGGCGCCGCGCCATCATACGGACTCACCCCGCAGCCGCAAATAAAAACGGAGCCGGCATGCCGGCTCCGTTGTCCTTGAGATCGCCGTTGAAGGTCAGAAGCGCCAGGTGAAGCCGGCGTTGACGCTGTTGTCCTGGTGGTGCTGCGACAGCAGCCCGCCGTAGCCCAGCGACAGCGTGGCATTCTCGTTCACCGCCACTTCCGCCCCCGCCTTCAGCACCATCCCGTCGCGCGAGACCGGCACGCTGTCCACCACGAACGGCGCGTTGCCGCCGTTGAACCGCAGCCCGGTGCCTCGCTCCAGCCCGCCGTACTGGTGTTGCCACCCCAGCTCACTGCGCAGCGCCACCGTCGTGCCCGCGCTCACCTGCCATTCGGTGTCCGCACGCAGACCCAGCGTCGACACCGTCGCATCCGTGTGCTGTTTATCCCCGCGCAAGGCCGCCGCGCCGCCGCTTTCCGCGATGCCGTTGTTCTCGAAGTTCACGTACGCCAGGTTCACGAACGGCTCCAGGTTCAGCCACTCACCCTGCACGCTGTAACCCGCTTCCGCGAACAGCTGCTCGGTGCGCGCGCTGTACTTCGCCGTGTCGCGGTCCGACTGCATCCCGTAGTTCACCGACCGCCTGGTGTCGATGCGGTGCCAGGTGTAGCCCGCCCCGCCGCGCAGCGCCAGCGCCCCGAACTGCTTGTCGCCGTACGCCGCCAGGTGGTAGTTGTCGCTGTCCGCCTTCGACCCGTACCCGCCGTGCAGCGAGGTGCGGGTGTAGCCGGTCGCTACCCCCAACCGCCAGTCGTCCGCCGCCGCCGAGTCCAGCCCCACCAGCACCCCGTAGGTCGAGGCCTGATAACCCGTGGCGTTGGCGTCGCCCGACGCGTGGTCCCACGCCCCCAGCAGCTGCGCCCAGGCACCACCCTCGTCCGCCTTGATGGCCGACGAGCTCGCCAGCCCTTCCGCCTGACGCAGACGCCCGTTCAGCGCCTCACGCAGGTAGCGGCTGTCGTTCACCAGCGCCGACGCGATATCCGCATGGATTTGCCCCGACAGCTGACGGAACGCCTGCCGCGCTTCGCCCGCCGTGCCGCTGCCGAGCAGGCTCTCGTACACCGGATTGCCCGCCGCCAGCGCATCCGCCGCTGCCGCCACCGCCCGCTCGTTCGGCGTCTGCGCCACGCTGGCGAAGCTCGTGCCGTTGCGCCCGACGCTCAGCGTCACCCCGGTCGGCTGGTAGCTCAGCCCGGTGCCGAGGAACAGGTAGTTCGGCGCCACCGCGTCAAACTGCCCGCTCACCCCCTGCTGCGCGCTCAAAATGTTGTACTGCTGGCCCAGCAGGCTGCGCACCTCGCTTTGCGTCAGCAGGTTGGGGCTGTTCTCCAGCGTCACCGCCACCTCGCCGCCGCCGATCGTCGCCGATCCGCTGCTCTGGATCCGATCGCTCTGGCCGTTCGGCCCCACTTCCACCGCGTAGCGCGAACCCGGCTCGAAGCTGACGTTGCCCGCCACGTTCAGGGTGCCGATCGAGTTACCCGGCGCCACGGTGCCGCCCTGACGGGCGGTCAGCGAACCGACCGTGCCGCTGCCGCCGACGATGCCGCCGTTCTGCACGCTGACGGCCGAGGTGACCGAGCCGTTGACTGCCAGCCGCCCCTGATTGACCAGCGTCGGGCCGGCATAGGTGTTGGTGCCGGTCAGCTCCAGGATTCCCGCGCCCTCTTTGGTCAGGCCGCCGTGGCCGGAAATGTTGTTGGAGTAGATTTCCCATCCACAGTGGAAGTCATCACATTTCCTGGCGTGCAACGTACCGGCATCCACCTCGGCGCCCCTCCCCGGAATATTGGCGACAAACTGGGTCGGGCCATAGGCCACGCCCGTCGGATCCGGGATGCGGAACTCCGCGGGAATATCCTCGACGGTATAGAACATACCCGGGCCGTTGATGGCCTTGCCCAGGTTGATCATCCCCCAGCCATAGAGCGCATCGATGCCCGGCGCACCCATGTCGGTGGCGGTGGTTTTCAACACGTCGGCAATCTGCGCCGAGGTCATGTACGGGAAGCGCTGCAGCAACACCGCCACCGCGCCGGTGACGTGCGGCGTCGCCATCGAGGTGCCGTTTTTATTGCCGTAGTCCGACACCAGGTTGGCCGGATCGGAACCGTTGGCCACGGTGCTGTAGATTTTGCTGCCCGGCGACGAGACGCAGAAGCTGGCGGTATAGCCGCAGCGGGAAGAGAAGCTGCTGATGGTGTAAGGCACGCTGTTGGTCGATGCCGCATCCTGCGCCACGCTGGCAACCGACAACCAGTTCGGTGCGATGTCCGGCACGAAGTAGGCCAGCCCACTGATCACATCCGGTTGGTTGTAGTTGCCGTCGTTGCCGGCGGCGAACAGCACCAGAATATTTTTGCGCGCCGCGTCGATGGCGCCCTGATAGCCTGCGCCGGCCAGGCTGCCGAGCAGCGGTTTGACCTGATCGAATTGTTCCTGCGCATCCTTCAGCTCAAAGTGCAGCGCGTTAGGATCGCGGCCGCCGTCGGACAGAAAGTCGGGAATACTGACGCCCCAGCTGTTGTTGATCACCCGCGCACCGCTGTTGATCATCGCCTGCCAGCCGGCATTGGTGACGGCGCCGTCCAGGCCGAGAAATTCGCCGTAGGCCGGGCCGTCGTTGTCGTTATCGACGCTGATCACCTGCGAATCGAAGGCCACGCCGTGCATGCCGACGCCATCGCGGTTGGCGGCGCTGATGCCCGCGACGTGCACCCCGTGATTGCTCAGCATGCCCTGTGAGCCGCTGTAGAAGTGGAAGGTGCCGTCGAAGTAAAAGCGGTCGCCGGCGTTAATGCCCGGCCGGTGCGGATCGGTGTAGGCGCGATAGCCTTCGGTGACCACGTTGATCAGTTTGCCGTCGCCGGCGAACTCGGGATGGCGGTTGACCGGGGTATCGAAAATGCCCACCTTCTGCCCTTTGCCGGTATAACCGGCGGCGTAGGCCTCATCGGCATGGATCGCCCCCAGCCCCCAGTTGGCGTTGAATTCGGCGCTGCGCCAGCTGGCCGGATCGCCGGCTTGGCCGTTCACCTCGTGCGGTGCCGCCTGCGCATACCCCGCCAGCGCCATGCAGCAGACCAGCGCGTTCAGCCGCCACGGCGAGCGACGAACGTTTCCTTTGCTATCAAAACCCATTGTTGTTGTCATTTCCTTACCTTTTGCTTGTTATTGGCCGACGCCCCAGGTGCGCCGGGTTCTCATTAGCAGGATGTGAAAAAGGAACCGCCCGCAGACGGTTCCCTACAAGGATTAAGTCGATGTTGCTTAGAAGCGCCAGGTGAAGCCGGCGTTGACGCTGTTGTCCTGGTGGTGCTGCGACAGCAGCCCGCCGTAGCCCAGCGACAGCGTGGCGTTCTCGTTCACCGCCACTTCCGCCCCCGCCTTCAGCACCATCCCGTCGCGCGAGACCGGCACGCTGTCCACCACGAACGGCGCGTTGCCGCCGTTGAACCGCAGCCCGGTGCCTCGCTCCAGCCCGCCGTACTGGTGTTGCCACCCCAGCTCGCTGCGCAGCGCCACCGTCGTGCCCGCGCTCACCTGCCATTCGGTGTCCGCACGCAGACCCAGCGTCGACACCGTCGCATCCGTGTGCTGTTTATCCCCGCGCAAGGCCGCCGCGCCGCCGCTTTCCGCGATGCCGTTGTTCTCGAAGTTCACGTACGCCAGGTTCACGAACGGCTCCAGGTTCAGCCACTCACCCTGCACGCTGTAACCCGCTTCCGCGAACAGCTGCTCGGTGCGCGCGCTGTACTTCGCCGTGTCGCGGTCCGACTGCATTCCGTAGTTCACCGACCGCTTGGTATCGATGCGGTGCCAGGTGTAGCCCGCCCCGCCGCGCAGCGCCAGCGCCCCGAACTGCTTGTCGCCGTACGCCGCCAGGTGGTAGTTGTCGCTGTCCGCCTTCGACCCGTACCCGCCGTGCAGCGAGGTGCGGGTGTAGCCGGTCGCTACCCCCAACCGCCAGTCGTCCGCCGCCGCCGAGTCCAGCCCCACCAGCACCCCGTAGGTCGAGGCCTGATAACCCGTGGCGTTGGCGTCGCCCGACGCGTGGTCCCACGCCCCCAGCAGCTGCGCCCAGGCACCACCCTCGTCCGCCTTGATGGCCGACGAGCTCGCCAGCCCTTCCGCCTGACGCAGACGCCCGTTCAGCGCCTCACGCAGGTAGCGGCTGTCGTTCACCAGCGCCGACGCGATATCCGCATGGATTTGCCCCGACAGCTGACGGAACGCCTGCCGCGCTTCGCCCGCCGTGCCGCTGCCGAGCAGGCTCTCGTACACCGGATTGCCCGCCGCCAGCGCATCCGCCGCTGCCGCCACCGCCCGCTCGTTCGGCGTCTGCGCCACGCTGGCGAAGCTCGTGCCGTTGCGCCCGACGCTCAGCGTCACCCCGGTCGGCTGGTAGCTCAGCCCGGTGCCGAGGAACAGGTAGTTCGGCGCCACCGCGTCAAACTGCCCGCTCACCCCCTGCTGCGCGCTCAAAATGTTGTACTGCTGGCCCAGCAGGCTGCGCACCTCGCTTTGCGTCAGCAGGTTGGGGCTGTTCTCCAGCGTCACCGCCACCTCGCCGCCGCCGATCGTCGCCGATCCGCTGCTCTGGATCCGATCGCTCTGGCCGTTCGGCCCCACTTCCACCGCGTAGCGCGAACCCGGCTCGAAGCTGACGTTACCCGCCACGTTCAGGGTGCCGATCGAGTTACCCGGCGCCACGGTGCCGCCGCGGCGGGCGGTCAGCGAACCGACCGTGCCGCTGCCGCCGACGATGCCGCCGTTCTGTACGCTGACGGCCGAGGTGACCGAGCCGTTGACTGCCAGCCGCCCCTGATTGACCAGCGTCGGGCCGGCATAGGTGTTGTTACCCGTCAGCACCAGCGTGCCGATGCCCTGCTTGGTCAGGCCGCCGTGGCCGGAGATGTCGTTGCTCCAGAAGTCCAGGCCGCAAAGATCGCTGCTGCAGACACGCTCGGTCGGTTTACCCTTGTCCAGCACCGCACCGACGCCCGGCAGATCCACCACGAACTGGGTCGGGCCGTAAGCCACGCCAGTCGGATCCGGGATGCGGAACTCCGCAGGAATATCTTCGACGGTCACCAACATGCCCGGGCCGTTGATGGCCTTGCCCAGGTTGATCATCCCCCAGCCGTAGAGCGCGTCGATGCCCGGCGCGCCCATGTCGGTGGCGGTGGTTTTCAGCACGTCTGCCACCTGTGCGCCATTCAAATACGGGAAACGCTCCATCAGCACCGCAACGCTGCCGGCCACGTGCGGCGCCGCCATTGAGGTACCGCTGTATTTGGCGTAGCCGGTCGTCAGATTCTCCACGCTGGTGCCTTCAATCACCGAGCTGTACACCCGGGTACCCGGTGCCGAGACGCACAAACTGGCGGTATAGCCGCAGCGGGAAGAGAAGGTGCTGATGCTGTAATCGCCGGTATTGGTGGGATCTTGCAGGCTGGCGACCGACAGCCAGTTCGGCGCGATATCCGGCACGAAATACGCCAGGCCGGCCATGGTGTCCGGGTTGTTCAGGTTGTAATCGTTACCGGCGGCGAAGATGGTGACCACGCCGCTGCGCGCCGCGTCGATCGCGCCCTGATAGGCGCCGCCGGGCTTGGTGCCCAGGATAACCTTGATCTGATCGAACTGCTTTTGCGCATCGTCGACCGTGAAATGAGGATAAGCGGGATCTTTGCCTCCCTTGGCGAATTTATCGGTAATGCCGATGCCCCAGCTGTTGTTGATGATGCGCGCGCCGCTGGCCACCAGCGCATCCCAACCGGCCTGGTACACCGCGCCGTCGTTGCCGAGGATGATGCCGTCCTCCGGGCCGGGATCGCCGTTTTCTGCGCTGATGATCTGCGCGTTGAACGCCACGCCGTGCATGGCGCCGCCGTCGCGGCTGCCGGCGGCGATGCCGCCCACGTGGGTGCCGTGCGAACCGAGCGTGCCATCGGAATCCACGCTCGGCGTGCCGTCATAGCGGAAAGCGTCGCCTTTTTTCACCGGAATATAGGGGTCGGTGTATTCGCGGATGCCTTCGGTAACCAAATTGATCACCTTATTCTCACCGGCAAATTCGGGATGTTTGGCGTAAACCGGCTGATCGAAAATGCCGAGTTTGATGCCTTTGCCGGTATAACCGGCGGCGTAGGCCTGGTCGGCGTGGATCGCCCCCAGCCCCCATTCCGCGTTGAACTCACTGCTGCGCCAGCTGGCCGGATCGCCCGCTTTGCCGTTCTCTATATAGGTGGCCGCCTGCGCCCCGCCGATCGCCGTCAGGCAGATCAGCATCGCGCTCCATTGTGCGCGATGAACTCCGATTTCAGGCCAGCCGAAGGCCGCCCGAGCGGATTTGACTCCTCTAAGTTTCTTCTCCATCCCAGATACCGTCCGTTGTTGTTTGCAAATGTTTTATAAGATTTTTTGTGTAACAGTTTGGTAACACCAAATAAATAAAGCACAACAATCTCAAGTGCGCTTAATGTGTCATCCGGCAGTCAGGAGGGAGGAGAGAAAGTTTCAGGGGTGAATCAGGCGAAGGAGGATAAGAAATGGCAATGACATCTCCCAACGCCGAAGTCGCGGCATGAGGTGAGAGAAACAATATTATGATTATGATAAATAAGAATATAATTCAGTAAATAACAAAGAGGCAGAACGCCTGAAAAGTGATTAACAGGCGTCTTTTATCACTTTTAATTATAAATTTTGCCAATATTCACTCAGTGAATTATGCTGGATTTTCACTCAGCCATCGGCAAAAATTGGATTATCCTGCTGATGTTTTTTTGCTGTTCATCGCGTCTTCTTCCGCCTGACGAAGGATGGCTTTGGCCATCCATTGCGTGACGTCCTGAATATTATCCAGCTCCAGGCCCCAGATATCTTTCAACACCAGAAATACTTCCGAGCCGTAAATCAGCGAGAAAGCATGAATCACTCTCTGCAGAGAGTCCGACGGCAGTTTGCCCTGCAACGGCTCTACCGCCAGCGCCAGCAGACGCTTGCGGTTGCCGCGCACGAATTTTTCGCCCGGCGTCGCGTTCGCCCACTGCTGTAAAGAGAGCTGCAACGCCGCGCGCAACGCCCCCTCATGCCGCTCCATCTGAGGATAGGCGAAGCTCAGCAATTGCTGAATACGCTTCAAAGCATCATCGTCTTGCGGGCGCCATTCCAGAATTGGACCCAGGCTTTCCGCCACCACGGCGCTAATCAGCGCACTTTGGGTCGGAAAGTAACGGTAGGCCGTCGCACGCGATACCTGTGCATGCGCCGCCAGTTCGGTGATCGAAGGAAACGCGCCTTCGTCATACAGCGCCATCGCGCTGGCCAGCAACAAACGGTAGGTTTTTGCCCGGGCGGAGGTCAGAGAAGGATCGAGAGGGACGGGAAAAGTATCTATCGGCACATAAACCTCATGCATCTGCACACGCTAGCACAACCGGGGACGATGCCTCTGTTGGCCGGTTGCCGGTAAAGCGCCGGCCACGTTGAAAAGCTCAAAAATGAGACAGAAGTCCCATTTTGCATCGCCTAACCCTTGCAAAAATGATACGGCCGTCTCATTATATAAATACATTAATTACTTTAACTTAACAGCCAGCACCAGGGTTCCAATAAAAATATAACATCATAATTTATAAATAAAAACTAGAAACACTCGGGAAAACCCCATGATTGATACTTCAAATTTTGTCTATATTGCTACCACAGCAGATACCAAAGGACAAGAGTTGGAGTACGTACGGCGGCTGATCGCTGCCCTGAACTTACCTACGCGAACCGTCGATCTCTCCACCCGTAGCTTGCCGTTTGATTCCCCCGCCGATATCAGCCCAGAGGACGTTGCCTGCCACCATCCGGCAGGCGCCGGCGCGGTCTTCTGCGCCAGCCGCGGCCAGGCGATCGCCGCCATGGCGACCGCTTTCGAACGCTTTATCCTGACGCGCCGCGATATTGCCGCCCTGCTTGGCCTGGGGGGCTCCGGTGGCACCGCCATCATCACGCCGGCCATGCAGCAGCTGCCGATCGGCCTGCCGAAAATAATGGTCTCAAGCATGGCGGCGGGTGACGTTTCCGCCTATGTCGGCGCCAGTGACATCAACATGCTGTATTCGGTCACCGATCTCGCCGGTCTGAACCGCATCTCGCGACGGGTGCTCGGCAACGCGGCGCGCCAGATAGCCGGGGCCGTACGCTTCGCCGCCGTCGACTATCCCGACGATAAGCCCGCGATTGGCCTGACGATGTTTGGCGTCACCACGCCCTGCATTCAGGCGCTGGTTGCCGACCTTGAGCCGCAATGGGATTGCCTGACGTTTCACGCCACCGGCAGCGGCGGCAGAGCGCTGGAAAAACTGATCGATAGCCGCCAACTGCGCGGCGCCATCGACTTGACCACCACCGAAGTGGCCGATTACCTGTTTGGCGGTGTGCTACCCTGCAATGCAGATCGTTTCGGGGCCATCGCGCGTACCGGCATCCCTTGCGTGCTCTCCTGCGGCGCGATCGACATGATCAACTTCGGCGCGCCGAATACGGTGCCGGCTCGCTACGCCAACCGCCTGCGCCACCATCACAATCCGCAAGTGACGCTGGTGCGCACCAGCGCGCGGGAAAGCGCGTTAATCGGACGTTGGATGGGCGAAAAAATCAATGCCTGTACGGGCGAAGTGCGCTTCGTGATCCCGGCAGGCGGCGTATCGGCTCTGGATGCGCCGGGGCAACCGTTCTGGGATCCGGCGGCGCTGGCCGCCTTTACGCAAGCGCTGGAGGAGACGGTATACGCCACCGACAAACGCCGGCTGATAAAAACGCCTTATCATATTAACGACCCGCGCTTTGCACAGGCCGTTGCCGAACAGTTCCGGCACATTGTCGGCGGGGAATGATTATCACTCACTGCAGAACCTGCCGGTGATAACGCCAAATAAAAAAGGCCAGACAAATAGTCTGGCCCTTTTTTATTCACCGCGAGCGGATATTACTGACCGGAGGACATCTGCTCCTTCATTTTATTCATATGGTCCATCATCTTTTGCTCGCGTTTCTGATAATTCTCATTGTATTGTTTTTTCTGCTCAGGAGTCAGCAGGTTATACATTTTATTTTCCGCTTTGGCGCGTTCCAGCATGCGTTCGGATTGCGCTTTGCCCATCGCGTCAATTTGCGCTTTCGCCTTCGCTTCGTCAAAGCTGTCGGAAGCCACCAGATTATGCAGCGCCTGGCGTTCCTCTTTCATGCCCGGCCCGCGCTTCTGGTGCGACTCTTTCATGATGTCGCGCATCTGCTGGCGCTGCTGTTCGGTCAGGTTCAGCCCGGCGAACGGGCCGCCTTTGCCTTCACCCTTGTGATGCATCATTTTCATCGGCGCCGCATCCGGTGCCGGTGCCGTCGTGTCTGCAGCGAACGCCGCAGAAGCAGAACCCAGAGCCAGCGTGGAAGCAATAAATAAAGCCGTCAATTTACGCATAATCATTTCCTTAAAAGTTTTTCTTCATCAGGAGCGCTGTACGTTAACAGGCTCATTCGTCGTCGGAGATAATAATAGGCTGATAAAATTCAAGTAATGCGAGGGTGTGTAAACTTTTTAAAACCCGTCTCGGATTTATTCACCAATTATGAGAAAACTATGAAGATGGCGTTTATTTGATGGAAATTTTAATTTCCCGGTAAAAATCCCCCCGGTGGAGTTATTTTTCCGCTTTCCCCTCACCGCTATAATTTACTCGCCTCCACGGCAACCTTGCATCAACCGTTTTCCGATAGCGGGGAGGTCGGTACAAACATCACAGGATCCGATGTTCTCCTACACTTTAAGACAACCGGCCGCCGGGTGACGTTTACACCGCAAAACTAATCATTGCTTATATAATAGTTTCCATCACCCGCCTCGCCTGTGAAAACCTGTTATATGATGCACAGATGCGCACGGCGACCACTTTCGGGCCAACAGGCTGCCCCGGAGCTGTGCTGACCGGCCGCCCGTGCTCTTTTGAGGAATCATCATGCCCGCAGACCAAGGCCCTGAGCTTCTTAACGCCCACTTCGGCACCCAAAGCCCCCACTGGCGGCTGGCGTTTGACAGCAATGCCCTGGAGCTGTCCGCCGTTAAGGGCAAAGCCCACGTCGCGGTGGCGCTCAGCGCCATGGAAGCGGCGAAAATCCGCCGTCTGACCGGCGTCACAGCCAGCCTTGAACTGACCATTACGCTCGCCGGAGAACCGCTGCATCTGCATCTGGTGGGGCGCCGCGTCAATAATCTCGAATGGGCGGGCACCGCTTCCGCCTTCAGCGACACCCAATCCGTGGCGCGCGATCTGGTGCACGGCCTCTCCTTCGCCGAGCAGGTGGTGTCCGAAGCCAACTCGGTGATCGTGATCGTCGATCAGCACGGCCGCATCCAACGCTTCAACCGGCTGAGCGAGGAGTACACCGGGCTGCGCGAACATGAAGTGATCGGCAAAAACGTTTTCCAGCTGTTTATGAGCCCGGAAGAAGCCGCCGCTTCGCGGCGCAACATCGCCGGCTTCTTCCGCAACGGTTCGTCCTATGAGGTGGAACGCTGGGTAAAAACGGTCAAGGGCGAACGGCTGTTCCTGTTCCGCAATAAGTTCGTGCACAGCGGCAGCGGCAAGAACGAGGTGTATCTTATCTGCTCCGGTACCGACATCACCGAAGAACGCCGTGCGCAGGAGCGGCTGCGGGTGCTGGCCAACACCGATCTCATCACCGGCCTACCGAACCGTAACGCGATCCAGGACAAGATCAATCACGCCATCGCCACGCGCAGCGAAGAGAGTTTCGGCCTGGTCTACCTCGATCTCGACAACTTCAAGAAGGTCAACGACGCCTACGGCCATATGTTCGGCGATCGGCTGCTGGTCGAGGTCGCGCTGGCGATCCTCGGCTGCCTGAGCCCGGACCAGGTGCTCGCCCGCCTCGGCGGCGACGAATTCTTGGTGCTGGCGCCGCAAACCGATCGCGAGCGCCTGCAAACGCTGGCGCAGCGCATCATCGACAGGCTGAAAACCCCTTTCCGCATCGGCCTGATTGAGGTGTATACCGGCTGTTCGATCGGCATCGCGCTGTGCCCGGAGCACGGCAACGATCTCGACAGCCTGATCCGCAGCGCCGATACCGCCATGTACGTCGCCAAGGAGCACGGCAAACGCACCTATACCGTCTTCTCGCCGGAGATGAACAAGCGCGTCGCCGAATACATGTGGCTGGACACCAATCTGCGCAAAGGCCTGGAGCAAAATCAGCTGGTGCTGTATTACCAGCCGAAAATCGACGCGCGCAGCGGTGAAGTGCACAGCGTGGAAGCGCTGGTGCGCTGGGATTCGCCGGAGCGCGGCCTGATCCCGCCGCTGCAGTTCATCTCCTACGCCGAGGAGTCCGGCCTGATCGGCCCACTGGGGCAATGGGTATTGCAGACCGCCGCCGGCCAGGCGGCGCAGTGGCAAGAGCAGGGATTGAATCTGCGGGTGGCGGTCAACCTCTCCGCCCGGCAGCTGGCCGACGACAGCATCGTCAACGACCTGCTCGGGGTGCTGCGCCGTCACCGCATGGCCCCTTGTCTGTTGGACTTCGAGTTGACCGAAAGCAGCCTGATTGAAGACGAGAACCGCGCTCGCGCGCTGATCACCCGGTTGCGCGAACTGGGCGCGCAGGTGCATCTCGACGACTTCGGCACCGGCTATTCGTCGCTGGCGCAGCTGGCGCGTATTCCGCTGGACGCCATCAAGCTGGATAAAAGCTTCGTGCGCGGGGTGAATTTCAACCCGGTATCGCAATCGTTGGTGCGCGCGATCGTTGCGGCGGCAGAGGCGTTGGCGTTCCGGGTGATCGCCGAAGGGGTGGAGACCGAGAGCGAAAACCACTTCCTCGACGAGGTCGGCGTGGACGAAAAACAGGGCTTTCTGTTTGCGCGGCCAATGCTCCCGGAACAGCTGGAGCATTGGCTGCAGTCCTACCGCCCGCACTCACCCTCCGCGTGAGGCGGGCGCGTTAACGTTAGCCGGCACGACGCAGGTTCAGGGTATGGCGATCCTGCAACATCACCAGCCGCTCGATGTAGGCGCGGTCTTTTTCCTCAATGGTAAAGGCCGAGTGCACCCAGTCTTCAGTAATGTCCATCAGCTCGGAACGCGTCAGCTGCAACACGCGCTGACGCGCCCGCAGCATGGCGCGCATGCCGTTGAGCTTCGGCCGTATGGTATCGATAAAGGTGCGCGTCGCCATGTAGGCGTCGCCGGGCTGGAACAGCTGGTCTACCAGCCCGCGGCTCTCGAACCACTCTGCGGTGTGCGACTCGCCGCCCCAAATCAGCTCCTCGGCCAAGCGCATGCCAGCCTTGCGCGCCACCAGCGAGTAACCGCCCATACCGGGAAACAGGTTGAACGCGATCTCCGGAAACCCCATGCGCGCGTTGTTCTGCGCCAGCACGAAATGGTGCGCCAGCGCCGCTTCAAAACCGCCGCCCAGCGCGCTGCCTTCGACCATCGCAATGCTGACCGCGCCGGTGTCGAAACCGCGCGCCGCCGCATGTACGCAGTCGATGCAGGCGCGCGCGTAGGCCATCATCGCCTCGCGCTTGCGGTTTTTGATCGCTTCGGCGAAGAACTGCAGATCGCCGCCGACGTTGAACATGTTCGGCACCAGCGAGCCGGTGACCCAGAAATCGAACCGCAGCGAAGACTCCTTCGCCGCCTGCGCCAGCGTCATGATGTCTTCGATCAGCGCCTGGTTGAAGCAGGGGCGCGGCGCGGCGCGCAGCAGCATCCACATGATGTGCCGCCCCTCTTCATAGTAGGCGGACAGCTGCGACAGATTGCCCGCTTCGGTAAACGGACGACAGGTGGGGTGATTAAGCAATTTCATAAGACCTTCCAGTTTTTCTGTTGATGACGGATGAGACCGTTCCAGCCCCTACGGCTGCAGCGGAGCGGTGGGCGGCAAAAGCGCGACGCCACATCATGAGTAAACGCTTTCTCGCCGACGAAACAGATAAAAATTGGAGGTAGGGAAGTGAAAAAAACCGAGGCGCCACGGGGTTTTCATAGGAATTTTACCTATCGACCCCTCCCCGGCATTTCATGCCGGGCGCTAACGCGCTAAGCTCGGAAAATGACCGTTTGCCGCCCCGGCGTTCAAAACGCTGCGGGGCTTTGGCTATAATCAACGCTGAAACATGCCGTTTAACGTTAAGGAAATCGTGAAGTAATGCCTACAGGACCAGACCAGGAACGCCACCAGCCCGCACAAGACACGCCGCCGAAGCCGCTTATCGCCATCAAGACCGGCCATGAGACCCTCGACCGCCGCATCGGTGGTTTTTCACGTCTGATTGAACGCATCAAAGCCTGGCCAAGCGTGGCGCACCTGCTGCGCGCCGCCGAACGCTTTAACGATCGGCTGGGTAGCCAGTTCGGCGCCGCTATTACCTATTTTTCATTCCTCTCGCTGATCCCGATCCTGATGGTGTCGTTTGCCGCCGCCGGCTTCGTGCTGGCCTCCAACCCGGATCTGCTGGCCCGCTTGATCAACCGCATCGTCGGCAGCATCAGCGATCCGACGCTGGCCAGCACGCTGAAGAACACCGTCAACACCGCCATTCAGCAGCGCACCACCGTGGGATTGACCGGCCTGGCGCTGGCGCTCTATTCCGGCATCAGCTGGATGGGCAACCTGCGCGAGGCGATCCGCGCGCAGTCGCGCGATGTCTGGGAGCGCAATCCGCAGGATCAGGAGAAAATCTACTTCAAATACACCCGCGACTTCATCTCGCTGACCGGCCTGGTGGTCGCGCTGATCATTACGCTGTCGCTGACTTCGGTCGCCGGGTCGGCGCAGGCGGCGATCGTCAATGCGCTGGGGCTGGACGGCATCGAATGGCTGCGGCCGGCGCTGACGCTGATCGCGCTGTCGATCTCGATCTTCGCCAACTATCTGCTGTTCCTGTGGATTTTCTGGATGCTGCCGCGCCACAAACCGAAGAAAAAAGCGCTGCTGCGCGGCACCTTGCTCGCCGCCATCGGCTTTGAGGTGATCAAGTTCGTGATGACCATGACGCTGCCGCAGGTGGCAAAGTCGCCTTCCGGCGCGGCCTTCGGATCGGTGATCGGGCTGATGGCGTTCTTCTACTTCTTCGCTCGTTTGACGCTGTTTTGCGCCGCCTGGATCGCCACCGCCGACTACAAAGGCGACAAAGCGTTGCCGGAACGCGAACCTCCGGCGCGCTGAAGCCATGCGATCGTGCCGGTGTTATCGCACACACCGGCACTTTCCTCTGGATATCAACCAGAAAACCAGTCAATACGTCTAAATAACTCGGCACGCGATCCGAAAAACCAGCATAACAAACTGCTCGCTCACTTTTCTTTGCCGCTTTTACAGCCATTCCCTCTGCACGAAAGCCCTTTCTCAACGTTTAACGCTGCAGAAAACAAGCCAGATAAAACATTAGTCTTTTTAACCGGTTAGCGGGGCCATTGCCCAAAGTTCCCGCGTTGAAAAGGCCGAATGCTGTCACTAAGATGGATTTTTACCCCTTCCAACAATAAGAAATATTATGCAAGCCACCATCGCACCCCCACTCGACGCCGACGACGCGTCCACACCGGTGAACTCCCGCGGGAAAGTCATCGTCGCCTCGCTGGTCGGTACCGCCATCGAGTTCTTCGACTTCTACATCTACGCCACCGCCGCGGTGATCGTGTTTCCACATATCTTCTTCCCACAGGGCGACCCGACCACCGCAACGCTGCAGTCGCTGGCCACCTTCGCCGTCGCCTTTGTCGCGCGCCCTATCGGCTCTGCGCTGTTCGGCCACTTCGGCGATCGCGTGGGGCGCAAGGTCACGCTGGTCGCCTCGCTGCTGACCATGGGGATTTCCACCGTGCTGATCGGCCTGCTGCCGAGCTATGAAACCATCGGCATCTTCGCCCCTATCCTGCTGGCGCTGGCGCGCTTCGGGCAGGGCCTGGGGCTGGGCGGCGAATGGGGCGGCGCCGCCCTGCTGGCGACGGAGAACGCGCCGGCCAAAAAGCGCGCGCTGTACGGCTCCTTCCCCCAGTTGGGCGCGCCGATCGGCTTCTTCTTCGCCAACGGCACCTTCCTGCTGCTCTCCTGGCTGCTGAGCGACCAGCAGTTTATGGAATGGGGCTGGCGCGTGCCGTTCATCCTCTCCGCCGCGCTGGTGCTGATTGGCCTGTACGTTCGGGTGTCGCTGCATGAAACGCCGGTGTTCGCCAAAGTGGCCAAAGCCGGCAAACAGGTGAAAGTGCCACTCGGCACGCTGCTGAGCAAGCATCTGAAAGCGACCATCCTCGGCACTTTCATCATGCTGGCGACCTACACGCTGTTTTATCTGATGACGGTGTATTCGATGACCTACGGCACCACGCCGCAGCCGTTGGGGCTCGGCTACTCCCGCAACAGCTTCCTGTGGATGCTGATGGTGGCGGTAATCGGTTTCGGCGTGATGGTACCGATCGCCGGCCTGCTGGCGGACGCGTTCGGCCGCCGCAAGACCATGATCGCCATTACCCTGCTGATGATCGGCTTCGCGTTCCTGTTCCCGACCCTGCTGGGTTCCGGTAACCAGGCGCTGGTGATGGGCTTCCTGCTGTGCGGCCTGAGCATCATGGGGCTGACCTTTGGCCCCATGGGCGCGCTGCTGCCGGAGCTGTTCCCGACCGAAGTGCGCTATACCGGCGCATCGTTCTCCTACAACGTCGCGTCTATTCTCGGCGCGTCCGTGGCGCCTTATATCGCCACCTGGCTGGCGGCCCACTACGGGCTGTTCTACGTCGGCATGTACCTGGCGGCGATGGCTGGGTTGACGCTGTTGGCCCTGCTGCTGATGAAAGAAACCCGCCACCAGTCGCTGTGATCCCCTACGGCCCCCTCACTGCGGGGGGCCGCACGCGTTGTTCGTTTCCTGTCATAAAACCGGGCTATGCTGGACGTTTCTCTCGGTAACAGGATTGGCCGATGTCTCTGCGTCATGGGGTATTTGTCTGCGTTGCGCTGCTGGCGGCTCTCGCCATCGCGCTCTATTACGGGTTGAAGCCCGACCATCCCGATGCGCTGTGGCGCATCGTCAGCCAGCAATGTCTGCCCAATCAGCAGGCGCATGACAACCCGGCGCCCTGCGCGCAGGTGGATGTGCCGGCCGGCTTCGTGGTGTTTAAAGATCGCAACGGGCCGCTGCAATACCTGCTGATGCCCAGCGCCAAAATCACCGGGATAGAAAGCCCGGCGGTGCTGGACGCCGCCACGCCGAATTTCTTCGCCCAGGCCTGGCGCGCGCGCCACGTGATGGCGGAACGCTATGGCAAACCGATCGACGACGGCGATATTTCACTGGCGATCAACTCGGAATATGGCCGCACGCAAAACCAGCTGCATATTCATATCTCCTGCCTGTTGCCGGCGGTAAAACAGCGGCTGGCGCAGATCGGCCCCGATTTTATCGAGCAATGGCAACCGCTGCCCGGCGGCCTGTTGGGGCATGACTATCTGGGGCGGCGGGTGACCCCTGCCGAGCTGGAGCAACAGGGCGCCTTCCGTCTGTTGGCCTCCGGCCTGCCGCGCGCCGACGGGCGCATGGGCAGCTTCGGCCTGGCGATGACCGCGCTGCCGGACGGCGATTTCCTGCTGCTGGCGACCGAGCGCAGCCTGCTGCCGTTCACCCTGGCCTCGGCGGAAGAGATCCAGGATCACGACTGCCGGCTACTCTCACCGCCGCCGCGTGCCTGATTACTTTTTGCCTTTCATCTCCCGCAGGATCTGCCCGCACTGGTTTTCCTCGCCGCCTTCACTGGGCGAGACCAGCGCCAGCAGCGCCGCCGCCGGCGTCAGCACCGCCCCCAACGCCACCGCCGCCGCGCCGCGCGCGATCAGCGGCCCGGCTTTCACCCCGGCGTCGGGGTGCTTGAAGGTGCCTTTCACGTACAGCGGCGAGCGCAGGGTCAGCACGCGCATCCCCTTGCTTTCCGGATCGATGGACAAATCCAGCCGTTCGGTGGCGAGGTTGGTGTTGCCGGTGATGTTGATCACCGCGTTCTCGGTGTCGAACACGAACAGCCGCGGCGCGGCGACGCCGCTGCGGATGCCGACGTCCGCCGCGGCACAGTTGATGCCCACCACGTCGTCGCCGAACAGCTGCGCCACCAGATAGTTGCCGACGTTCAGGCCGAGGATCTCCATCAGGCTACGGCTGATCACCCCGTTATTGATCAACAGGCGCAGGTCGCCGTTGCTGGTCGCCAGCAGCTCGGCCACCGAATTTCCGCTGCCCGTCAGCCTGGCATCGCCGTTCATTTGCCCAAGGCTGCGCTTCATCGCCGCTACGTTCGGCAACAGCTGTTTGAGCTGGAGTTTGCGCGCGTGCATATCCACCTGGCCGCGCATCGGCTTTTTGCCGCCGTCGAGGCGCACCACGGCGTTCAGGCTGCCGCCCGCCATGCCGAAGCGCAGCGGATCCAGACGCAACTCGCCATTGTTCAGCTTCAGGTGCGTGGCCAAATCGCTCAGCGGTAAATCGCTGCCGCGTTCGATGCGCGCGGCGGCAAACTTCACGTCCGCATCCATCTTGCGCCAGCTTTGCGTATCGAACTGCGCGACCGGCAGCACCTTATCCGCCGGTTGGCGGCTCTTCTCGCCGCGCCCGGCTTTGGCAGCGTTGGAATCCGCGCCGATCAACGGCGCCAGATCCGCCAACCTCAGCTGCCGGGAGCTCACCGCGCCGCTCAGCGTCGGCCGCGGCTTACCGGCAACGTATTTCAAGTCACCGTGAATGTCACTGTCGCCGATTTTGCCGTCGAACTTCTGATATTCGAACACGGCGCCGCCCGGCTGATGCAGGCGGGCTATCAGATGGCCATCGGTCGCATACGGCGGCGTGTTCGGCAGCAGCACGCCGGTCAGGCCATAGAGGTCACCCAGGCTTTCGCCGGAAAATTTCAGCTGCACGTCCAGGCCGCCGAGGTTCAGCGGATCGGACAAGGTGCCCGCCACCGCAACACGGGTGCTGCCGGAACGCACGTCGGCCTGCAGCGGGAACGGCAGATCGGCGCTCTGCAGTGACAGCATGCCGCCGATCTTGCCGCTGCCGCTCAGCGGTTCGCCGTTATATTTGCCCTTGACCTGCCAACCGAAAACGTAGTCGGGGGTAGCGGCCTTGCCGCCGCTCTGCTTGCCGGTCACTTCACTGAACGGCAGCGGTTTACCGAGCGGATCGATGACGGCGCGGAAATCCGCCTTCAGGGTGGCGTCTTTAAAGGCGATCTGTCCCTTGTCGAACACGATGTCGTGAACGGTGAACGACCAGGCGGAAGGCGGTTGCTGCGGATCCTGGCCAGCAGCCAGATCAAACGTCCAGTTGTTGTCGCCGTTGGCCAGGCGTTCCAACGACGCATTCGGCTGCTTGAGCCAGATGCGCGGGATCAGCAGTTCTTTCCTCAGCAGCGCCAGCGGCGCGATGCTGGCGTCGACGCGCTGCAGCGTCACCATGCTGTCGCCGGGCATGTTTTTCGGGTTACCCAGCCACACGTCTTCGGCGTGAATATGCGGCCAGGGCACCCAGGCGCGCCAGCCGCCCTCATCCCGGTTACGCGACCAGTCGACGCCCAGATCGCCGCGGATGGCGAACGGCCGCCGCAGTTCGGCCGACACTTTGTCGTTGATGGTGGGTTTGAGTCGATTCCAGTCGAAGGTAGCGATGAAGATCGCCAGCGCGACGATCGCCAGCAGCACAATGCCGCCCAGCCAGCTGAAAACCTTTCCTGTTCTTGTCATAGGGCTCCCTCAGCACATAAACCGGGCTGCCGAATGAAAGGAAAAAGAATGAGCAGCCCCGTTTAAGCCTAGCTGAGGATAGGCCGGAGTTCACGCCGGCGCGCCGGGCGCGGCGAACAGCGTCGGTACGCTGTGCAGAGTTTCAAAGCACGCCGGGCGGGAAAGATAGTAGCCCTGCGCGGCCAACGCGCCGGAACGCTGCACCAGCCGCCACTCCTGCTCGGTTTCCACGCCTTCGACGATCACCCCGTCGCTGTGCTGGTTCATCATCGTGATCAGGGTGCCGAGCAGCTGTACGCCCTCTTCCGACTGTTTGAGCAAGGTGAACAACTCGCGCGCCACCTTGATGTATTGATAGCGCCAGGCGCCGACGGCGGAGAAGTTGGCCAGCCCGCTGCCGAAATCGTCCAGCCACAGCCGTTCGCCGCCGACGATCTGCTGCAACGGGTGGTTTGACGCCGTTTCGGCGTGCTCCACCAGCTCGAAGCGCAGATAGGGCATCTCGGCGATCTGGCGTTGCAGCTCGCTATGACGTTGCAACGCTTGCAGCGCGATGCCGTCGATATTGACCGACACCATCACCGCGTGGCGAATGAACAATGCCTGCCAGCGCTGCAACAACGCCAGCTGTTCCTGGATCACCCGCAAACGCTGGGCGACGCCGAGCGAGGCGAAATACTGTTCGGGAGATTGCCGTTTGTCCGGCTCATTCGGGTGATATACCGCCGTCAGCAGTTCCACCGCCAGCAGCGCGCCGCTGGTGCGATAAATCGGCTGGAAGGTATACAAGCGCCGGCATTGCCGCCAGTAGCGCCGCGATTTGGCGCAGGCATAGAGGGCAAAACAGGGCGCCAGCAGACCCGAGATCAGGTTGGTTATCATCGGTACTATCGCCGTGGCGGGGAAGTGAGAGCGCTGCCGCTGTTTCTTTACCCAGCTTATCGGCCGCACCGCGTAAAACTTTAAGCATGAATTGCCGCGCGCTTTCCTCTTCGCCCTGTTGGCATGGGCCGATCGCGATCATAAAAAATTAAAACACTGTTTTAATTTATTGACTCCCTCACCGCCTTGCGTAGAGACTGATGGCTGTTGCTTCTTCTTTAGCCAGGGCTTATTGACGATGACTATCCGAAATCTCGCCGTGATCGGCGAATGCATGATCGAGCTGTCGCAGCAGGGCGCGCAGCTGACGCGCGGCTTTGGCGGCGATACCCTCAACACCGCCGTCTACCTCGCCCGCCAAATGCCGGAACAGGCGCTGCAGGTGCATTACGTCACCGCGCTCGGCACCGACAGCTTCAGCGGCGAGATGCTGCAGGCCTGGCGGCAGGAGAAGATCGAGACCGGGCTGATTCAGCAGTTGGAAAACAAACTGCCGGGCCTGTACGTGATCGAAACCGACGCCGCCGGCGAACGCACCTTCTACTACTGGCGCAACGACGCCGCCGCCCGGTATTGGCTTGCGGGCCCCCAGGCCGAGGTACTGTGCGCCCAGCTGGCGCAGTTCGATTATCTGTATCTCAGCGGCATTAGCCTTGCGATCCTCGCGCCTGCCGACCGCACGAAGCTGCTGGCGCTGCTGCACCGCTGCCGCGCCAACGGCGGCCAGGTTATCTTCGACAACAACTACCGCCCGCGCCTGTGGCAAAGCCGTGAAGAAACACAGCTGGCCTACCGCGAGGTGCTGGCCTGCACCGACATTGCCTTCCTGACGCTGGATGACGAAGCGTTGCTGTGGGGCACGCAGCCGGTTGAACAGGTGGTGGCACGCACGCAGGCGCTCGGCGTCGGCGAGATCGTTATCAAACGCGGCGCGGATGCCTGTCTGGTGTTCGGCGTGGAGGGAGAGCGACTTGAGGTACCGGCGATTGCGCTGCCGCCGGAGTGCGTAGTGGATACCACCGCGGCGGGCGACGCTTTCAGCGCCGGTTATCTGGCGGAACGCCTGAGCGGCGGCAGCGCCCAGCAGGCGGCGCAGCGCGGCCACCGGCTTGCCGCGACGGTGATCCAACATCGCGGCGCCATCATTCCCGCAACGGCAATGCCCGCATAGCCAATAAGGCGGCGGCGAGGTTACCCCGCCGCCCGCGCAATAGTTCCCAGAAACATTGATCAGAGGATGATTGAAAGAATTTCCCTGGCGTTGGCTTATTTCCGCCCAGAGCTGCTAAGCTCGGGTCTTGGCATTACCGCCTTTTTGAATTTATTAGCCGAGTATAAATTTCAATCCGCCGCACTGACTAGCTGGACTTTGGTGCAGGTCGGGCTGAGCCGCCGAACGACAGGGAGGTTACCGATGGCCGTCGCATTCGCCAACGCCGTCGCCGCAAGACTGCATCTTGACGGCCGACTGCACGCCTTCAGCCAATTCAAATACGCTTATTTGACCTTCAACAAACACCGTCCCGATCGCCATCTGCTGGTCTCGAGCTACCCGCAAGAATGGCTGGACATATACAGCGCCAATCGCTATCAGCGCATCGATCCCGTCGTGCGCGCCGCCCATAGTCGCTGCGCGCCCTTCATGTGGCACGACACCCCCGTCACCACCGAGGATCGGCATTACCGGAAGATCTTCAGCCAGGCGCGGGAATACGACATCGTGCACGGCTGCAGCTTTGTTTTGCACGATCACGACAACAACCTGGCGATCTTGTCGATCAGCGCCAAGGCAGCCGATGACGCCGATCTGCGGCAGCTGATGGAAGACGAGAGGGCCAGCCTGCAGATGGTATTGGTCGATACCCACCAGCACGCTCTGGCCTTGGCCAGCGCCGAGGCGAGCCGGACAGACCGGCTCTCGCCGCGCGAAGGGGAAATCCTCTACTGGGCCAGCCAGGGCAAAACCTACCATGAGATCGCGCTGATCCTGGGGATCAAAACCGGCACGGTGAAGTTTCACATCGGCAATGCGGTGCGTAAGCTGGGGGTCGCCAACGCCAAACACGCGATCCGGCGCTGCCTTGAACGGCAGTTGCTCGCGCCGCCGGAGGCATAAAAAAAGCCGGCATCACAGCCGGCTTTGTGTTCTTTACCTTGCGGAAAATCAGCCCGCAACGGCGATACGTTTCATGTCGGTCATGTAGCCACGCAGTTTGCGACCGACGGTTTCGATTGGGTGACTGCGCACCGCTTCGTTCACGTCGCGCAGCTGCGCGTTGTCCACCGCCGTACCCGCCGCGGCTTTGCCCAAATCGCCCGCCTGCAGGGTGGTCATGAAGTCCTTCAGCAGCGGCACCGCCGCGTTGGCGAACAGGTAGTTGCCGTACTCTGCGGTATCGGAGATAACCACGTTCATTTCATACAGACGTTTGCGCGCAATGGTGTTGGCGATCAGCGGCAGCTCGTGCAGCGACTCATAGTAAGCCGACTCTTCGATGATGCCGGCATCGACCATGGTTTCGAACGCCAGCTCAACGCCCGCTTTCACCATCGCCACCATCAGCACGCCGTGATCGAAGTACTCTTGCTCGCTGATTTTGCCTTCAAACTGCGGCGCATTCTCGAACGCGGTTTTGCCGGTCTCTTCGCGCCAGGTCAGCAATTTCACGTCGTCTTCCGCCCAGTCGGCCATCATGCCGCTGGAGAACGCGCCGGAGATGATGTCATCCATGTGCTTCTGGAACAGCGGCGCCATGATGGTTTTCAGCTGTTCGGACAGCGCATAGGCACGCAGCTTGGCCGGGTTGGACAGGCGATCCATCATCAGCGTGATGCCGCCCTGCTTCAGCGCTTCGGTGATGGTTTCCCAGCCGAACTGAATCAGTTTCTCGGCGTAAGCCGGATCGGTGCCCTCAGCAACCAGCTTGTCGAAGCACAGCAGCGAACCCGCCTGCAGCATGCCGCACAGAATGGTCTGCTCGCCCATCAGGTCGGATTTCACTTCGGCGACGAAGGAGGACTCCAGCACGCCGGCGCGGTGGCCGCCGGTCGCCGCCGCCCAGGCCTTGGCGATCGCCATGCCTTCGCCTTTCGGATCGTTTTCCGGGTGAACCGCAATCAGAGTCGGCACGCCGAAGCCGCGCTTGTACTCTTCACGCACTTCGGTGCCCGGGCATTTCGGCGCGACCATCACCACGGTGATGTCTTTACGCACCTGCTCACCCACTTCAACGATGTTGAAGCCGTGGGAGTAACCCAGCGCCGCGCCGTCTTTCATCAGCGGCTGCACCGCGCGCACCACGGAAGAGTGCTGCTTGTCCGGCGTCAGGTTGACCACCAGATCCGCCTGCGGGATCAGGTCTTCGTAGGTGCCGACCTTAAAGCCGTTTTCGGTCGCCTTGCGCCAGGAAGCGCGCTTCTCGTCGATCGCTTCTTTGCGCAGGGCATAGGCGACGTCCAGGCCGGAGTCGCGCATGTTCAGCCCCTGGTTCAGACCCTGGGCGCCACAGCCGACAATCACCACTTTTTTACCTTTCAGGTAGCCGGCTTCGTCAGCAAATTCGTCGCGCGCCATAAAGCGGCATTTACCCAATTGCGCCAACTGCTGACGCAGGTTCAATGTGTTGAAATAGTTAGCCATGGTGGTACTCCGGTTTGATGTTGTCTTGCATTGTTATTTTCATTCCCCGCCCTGTCTGTGCGGAGATTCGTTAAACTCAATGTATAACAGGAAATGCGTTGCTTAAATTGATATATTGAGAACGTGATATTGCAATTTATGCAACACTCTCACTGCGAGCGTATCGATATGGATTTACGTGATTTAAAGCTGTTCCTGCATTTGGCCGAAAGCCATCACTTCGGGCGCACCGCCAAGGCGATGCACGTCAGCCCATCGACGCTCTCCCGCCAGATCCAGCGGCTGGAAGAGATCCTCGGGCAGCCGCTGTTCCTGCGCGACAACCGCACCGTGCAGCTGACCGACGCCGGCGAACAGCTGAAAGAATTCGCCCAGCAAACGCTGCTGCAGTATCAGCAGCTGAAGCACTCGCTCGGCCAGCACGGCCCTTCGCTGAGCGGCGAACTGCGGCTGTTCTGCTCGGTGACCGCGGCGTACAGCCACCTGCCGCCGATCCTCGATCGTTTCCGCGCGCAGCACCCGCTGGTCGAGATTAAGCTGACCACCGGCGACGCCGCCGACGCGGTCGACAAAGTGCAATCCAACGAGGCCGATCTCGGCATCGCCGGCCGGCCGGAAACGCTGCCCGCCAGCGTGGCGTTCACCAAAATCGGCGAAATTCCGCTGGTGCTGATCGCGCCGGCGCTGCCCTGTGCGGTGCGCAGCCAGGCATTCGCCGACAGGCCCGACTGGGCCGAGATCCCGTTCATCCTGCCGGAGCACGGCCCGTCGCGAAAACGCATCGAGCTGTGGTTCCGCCGCCACCGCATCAGCAATCCGCTGATTTACGCCACCGTCGGCGGCCACGAAGCCATCGTGTCAATGGTCGCGTTGGGCTGCGGCATCGCGCTGATCCCGAGCGTGGTGGTGGACAACAGCCCGGAGCCGGTACGCAACCGCATCTCGCAGCTGGATAACATCTCGATGGTCGAACCGTTCGAGCTGGGGGTCTGCGTCCAGAAAAAGCGCCTCAGCGATCCGCTGATCGACGCCTTTTGGCGCTTGCTGCATCCCCGCTGACGCGAGGTTTACAGATCCGCCGGATCGATCTGCTTCATCGTCTCTACCTGCATCAACCAGTGGTAGAGCGGCTCAAGCTGCAAAAATGCCCCGGTCAGCAGCGGCACCAGATCGGCGCTGAACAGCTTTTCCACTTCGCTGTCGGTCACCATCACCGCAAACGACTTGCGGTTGTACCAGGTGGCGATCTCCGCCGCCTGCTCCTTCACCAGCGGGCGCTTGTAGCTCTCACCCACCAGCTCGAACGGCCGCCGGCAGCAGGCGGCCACCTCAAGGAAAGGCTGCGGCCGCTGCCTCAGCGTATGGCGGAACAGATCCATAGTCGGCTTGTTGGCGCTGTAGTAGCCGAGCCCATAGCGCAGCATGTCCGGCCCCAGTTCGAAAAAGTAGACCGGCGCGTCTTTCCAGTCTTTGCTCGGACGCTTGAACGTCAGCCACATGCGGCTGCGGTAGCGCGATTTGTCATGAGAAAAGCGCGTGTCGCGATGAATGCGCGACAGCGTTTTTCCGATCGCCGGGCGAGTCTCGAACTGCGGGTCGATCGCCAGCATGCCGGGAGCCAGCTGCTCCACCAGCGCGCGAAACGGCGCCAACAACTCGCGATCGTAGATATCGCGGTTGCCGTCGAACCACGCCTTATCGTTCTCGATCCGCACCTGCTGCAGGAAATTCAGACCCTGCTGGCTAAAGCCGGAGAAAGGTTGCGCCATAAGTTTTTCCGTTCTGACGGTTTATCGGGTGTTGCGCAGATCTTCCCTCTGCCAACGGCGTTTGATAAACACGCGCCGACGCGTGCGAAAGTAAGCGACATAGAGAGAGAACGCCGCCCGGTTGCTGAATAGTGCACCGCCAACCACGCCCCACAGCAGCATGGCGACGGTGGCGATACCGGTCATCCCCGACGCCCACGCCGCTGCGGCGCCAAGGCAAAACAGGCCGAGCATGCCAAGGTAATATTGCAACAATACCACCCCGCTGTTTTTACCCTGCACCAGTTGGAACAGGATCAATGTCATCCACACCGCCACGATCGCGCCGCTGCCCATGAGAACGGCGGCGGAAGTGTTGCCGCTCCAGGCGGCCGCCACGTCCGTGGCCAGGCCCATCACGCCCGCCAGCCCCAACGTCAGGCATACCAGCAGCAACATGACATTGCCGACGCCCGGCGGCGACAGCCGCTGGCCCGGCGTCAGGAAATGCTGCTCGAGTTGCGCATCTACGCCGGCGAACAGTGCGCGATCGCGCGCCGCGATTTGGCGTTCCATCTCCCGGCCCTGCGTCAATAAGCGGGCCAGCCGGCCGGGTAAACGCACCGGGCTCACCCCTGCAAAAAGAAGCGGAACGCCGGGTTGTCGGTTTCGTCATGGCAATCGTAGCCCAGCGCCTGCAGGTGCCGCTCGAATTCCGGCTCGGTTTGCGCCAGTTCGAAGGCCGCCAGCACCCGGCCGAAGTCGGTGCCGTGGCTGCGATAGTGGAACAGCGAAATGTTCCAGTGCGTGCCCAGCGTCTGCAGGAATTTCAGCAGCGCGCCCGGCGACTCCGGAAACTCAAAGCTGTACAGCCGTTCGCGCAGCGGCTTCGACGGACGCCCGCCCACCATGTAGCGCACGTGCAGTTTGGCCATCTCGTCGTCCGACAGATCCACCACCTGATAACCGTCGGCATTGAGCTCGTCGATGATTTCCCGCCGTTCGGCGTGCCCGCGCGTCAGACGCACGCCGACAAAAATACAGGCGTTGTCGGCATCGGCGTAGCGATAGTTGAATTCGGTCACCGAGCGGCCGCCCAACAGTTGGCAGAACTTGAGGAAGCTGCCCTGCTGTTCCGGAATGGTCACCGCCAACAGCGCTTCACGCTGTTCGCCCAGTTCGCAACGCTCGGAAACGTAGCGCAGCCCGTGGAAGTTGAGGTTGGCGCCGGATAACACGTGCGCCAGACGCTCGCCCTGAATGTTGTGCTGCTGGACGTACTTTTTCAGCCCCGCCAGTGCCAGCGCGCCGGAAGGTTCGGCAATGGCACGCACGTCCTCGAACAGATCTTTGACCGCCGCACAGATGGCGTCGCTGTCCACGGTGATTACGTCGTCCAGATACTCACGGCACAGGCGGAAAGTTTCGTCGCCGATACGCTTCACCGCCACGCCTTCGGCGAACAGCCCGACGCGCGCCAGATCCACCGGATGGCCGGCATCCAGCGCCGCGCGCAGGCAGGCGGAGTCTTCCGCTTCGACGCCGATCACTTTGATCTGCGGCATCAGCTGCTTGATCAGCACCGCCACCCCGGCGGCCAGGCCGCCGCCACCGACCGGCACGAAGACCCGATCCAGATGCGCGTCTTGCTGCAGCAGCTCCATCGCCAGCGTGCCCTGCCCGGCGATCACCGTCGGATGATCGAACGGCGGCACGAAGGTCATGCCCTGCTGCTGGGAAAGCTCGATCGCCTTCGCTTTGGCCTCGTCGAAATTGGCGCCGTGCAGCAGCACTTCGCCGCCGAAACCGCGCACCGCATCCACTTTGATGTCCGCGGTGGACACCGGCATCACGATCAGCGTTTTGATGCCCAGCCGTTTACCGGAGAAGGCGACGCCCTGCGCGTGGTTGCCGGCCGAAGCCGTCACGACGCCGCGCGCCTTCTGCTCTTCGTCCAGCCCGGCGATCATCGCATAGGCCCCGCGCAGCTTGAAGCTGTGCACCGGCTGGCGATCTTCGCGCTTCACCAAAATGGTGTTGCCGAGGCGCGAAGAAATTTTGCTCATGGCCTGCAACGGGGTGACCTGCGCCACCTCGTAGACCGGCGAGCGCAGTACCGCTCGCAGATATTCCGCGCCGCAGGGGGCGCTGGGTAGGGGTTGAGAAACCGCCATGCTGCTTATCCCCCCAGTTTGCTCTTGTCGCGCACCGCGCCTTTGTCGGCGCTGGTGGCCAACGAGGCGTAGGCGCGCAGCGCGAAGGATACCTGACGCTCACGGTTTTTCGGCGTCCAGGCCGCGTCGCCGCGCGCCAGTTCCGCTTCATGCCGCGCCGCCAGCTCCTGCTCGCTGACGTCCAGCTGGATGCCGCGATGAGGAATGTCGATCGCGATCATGTCGCCGTCCTGCACCAGGGCGATCAGGCCGCCGTTGGCCGCCTCCGGCGAGGCGTGGCCGATGGACAGCCCGGAGGTGCCGCCGGAGAAACGCCCGTCGGTAATCAGCGCGCACGCCTTGCCCAGCCCCATCGACTTCAGGTAGGTGGTCGGATAGAGCATTTCCTGCATGCCCGGCCCACCTTTCGGCCCTTCGTAACGGATAACGACCACGTCGCCCGCCACCACTTTGCCGCCGAGAATCGCTTCTACCGCATCATCCTGGCTTTCATACACTTTGGCCGGGCCGCGGAAGGTGAGGATTTCCTTGTCTACGCCGGCGGTTTTGACGATGCAGCCGTTTTCCGCCAGGTTACCGTACAGCACCGCCAACCCGCCGTCCTGACTGTAGGCGTGTTCACGGGTGCGGATGCAGCCTTCCTTGCGGTCGGTGTCCAGCGAATCCCAGCGGCAGTCCTGCGAGAATGCCTGCGTGGTGCGGATACCGGCCGGCCCGGCGGAGTACATTTTCTTGACGCTTTCGTCGCGGGTCAGCATTACGTCGTAGGCTTCCAGCGTCTGCGGCAGGGTCAGCCCCAGCACGTTGTTCACCTCGCGGTTCAGCAAGCCGGCGCGATCCAGCTCGCCGAGGATGCCGATTACGCCGCCGGCGCGGTGCACGTCTTCCATATGGTATTTCTGCGTGCTCGGCGCCACCTTGCACAGGTGCGGCACTTTGCGCGACAGGCGATCGATGTCTTCCATGGTGAAGTCCACCTCGCCTTCCTGCGCCGAAGCCAGCAGGTGCAGTACGGTGTTGGTCGAGCCACCCATGGCGATGTCCAGCGTCATGGCGTTCTCAAACGCCGCCTTGTTGGCGATATTGCGCGGCAGCGCGCTCTCGTCGTCCTGCTCGTAATAGCGTTTGGTCAGCTCGACGATGCGCTTGCCGGCGTTGAGGAACAGCGCTTTGCGATCGGCGTGGGTGGCCAGCAGCGAGCCGTTGCCCGGCTGCGACAGGCCCAGCGCTTCGGTCAGGCAGTTCATCGAGTTAGCGGTGAACATGCCGGAGCAGGAACCGCAGGTCGGGCAGGCGGAACGCTCGATCTGCTCGCTGTCGGCGTCGCTGACGTTCGGGTTAGCGCCCTGGATCATCGCATCCACCAGATCCAGCTTGATGATCTGGTTGGAGAGTTTGGTCTTGCCGGCTTCCATCGGGCCGCCGGAGACGAAGATCACCGGGATATTCAGGCGCAACGCCGCCATCAGCATGCCCGGGGTAATCTTGTCGCAGTTGGAGATGCACACCATCGCGTCGGCGCAGTGGGCGTTCACCATGTATTCGACCGAGTCGGCGATCAGCTCGCGCGACGGCAGGGAATAGAGCATGCCGCCGTGGCCCATGGCGATGCCGTCATCCACCGCGATGGTGTTGAACTCTTTGGCCACGCCGCCAGAGGCTTCGATCTGCTCGGCGACCAGTTTGCCCAGATCGCGCAGATGCACGTGGCCCGGCACGAATTGGGTAAAGGAGTTGACCACGGCGATGATCGGCTTGCCGAAATCGGCGTCGGTCATCCCGGTCGCGCGCCACAATGCGCGGGCACCCGCCATATTGCGGCCGTGGGTGGTGGTGGCGGAACGGTACTTAGGCATGCTCTTTTCACTCCAAATGTATTTATGACAGGCGGCGAACGAACCGCCTGGATATTCTTATCTGTCTGTCTTGTCGTTACGGATTTACCGGATCCAGCCAGCCGTATTTGTCTTCTGTCTTGCCGCTGAACAGGCCGAAGAACGCCTGTTGGATCTGTTTGGTCACCGGGCCGCATTTGCCGATGCCGACCTGAATGCCGTCCACGCTACGTACCGGCGTGATTTCCGCCGCGGTGCCGGACATGAACACTTCGTCGGCCAGGTACAGCGATTCGCGCGACAGCACCTGCTCACGCACTTCGAAGCCCATGTCTTTCGCCAGCTTGATGATCGCGTCGCGGGTGATGCCCGGCAGCGCCGAAGAGGTGAACGGCGGGGTGTAAATCACGCCGTCTTTCACTTCAAACAGGTTCTCGCCCGCCCCTTCGGAAATGTAGCCGTGCACGTCGAGCGCGATGCCTTCCTGATAGCCGTGGCGACGCGCTTCGCTGCCCACCAGCAGGGAGGAAAGATAGTTACCGCCGGCCTTGGCCGCAGTGGGGATCGTGTTTGGTGCGACGCGGTGCCAGGAGGAGACCATCGCATCGATGCCTTGATCCAGCGCTTCTTCACCCAGATAAGCGCCCCAAGGAAACGCCGCGATAATCACGTCCGTTTTGTAACCGGCCGGCGGGTTGACGCCCATGCCGACATCGCCGACGAACACCAGCGGGCGGATGTACGCGCTGACCAGGTTGTTCTTGCGCAGCGTGGCACGGCAGGCTTCCATCAGCTCGTCGACGCTTTGCGAAACCGGCATGCGGTAGATTTTCGCCGAGTCGTGCAGGCGCTGCATATGTTCGCGATGACGGAACACCACCGGCCCCAAGTGCGAGTCGTAGCAGCGCACGCCTTCAAATACCGACGTGCCGTAATGCAGCGCGTGCGACATCACGTGCACTTTGGCCTCGGCCCAGGGAACCATCTCACCATTGAACCAAATGTAATCGGCTTTCTTTGTCATTGTTATTTATCCTTCTCGGCGCCTCAGGCGCGTATTTGTTGTGATGTTGGCTGCTGGATCTCGACGCAGGAGACGTCCAGCAGTTTGCTTAACTGAGATGACAACAGGGCGACCGGACGCGGGCTGGCAACGGTCAATTCGATATTGATGCTGTCGGCGTTGGCCGGAGAAACCATATTCATAGCACAAACCTGAAAGCCGCGATGACGCACGACCCGCAATACGCGCTCTAACATTTCGGGGCGAAAACGCGCCTGGATCGAGAGTTGATGCTGCATCATGATATTTCCTCCAACATGGTTTCGTTGCCGGCGCCCGGCGGCACCAGCGGCCAGACGTTTTCGAGTTCGTCGATAGAGACCTGCAGCAGATAAGGGCCTTCGGTGTTGAACAGCGCCTCGAGCGCGCCCTCCACCTGATCCTTGCGGCTGATGCGCTGGCCGGGAATGCCGAAGGCGGCGGCCAGCATCAGGAAGTCGGGGTTATCGGACAGGTTGGTTTCGCTGTAGCGGCCGTCGAAGAACAGCTGCTGCCACTGACGCACCATTCCGAGGCGCTGGTTGTCCAGCAGCACGATCTTGAGCGGCAGCTGTTTGCGCTTGATGGTACCCAGCTCCTGCACGTTCATCATGAAGGAGCCATCGCCCGAGACGCAGATCACCGTATCTTGCGGGCGCGCGACTTGGGCCCCCACTGCCGCCGGCACGCCGAACCCCATGGTGCCGAGGCCGCTGGAGGTGATGAAATTCTCCGGGCGTTCGAACGTCATGTGCTGCGCGCTCCACATCTGGTGCTGGCCCACGTCGGTGGTCACCACGCTGTTGGCCGGCTTGCGGGCGGACAGCTGGCGCAAGAACAATGGCGCGTAGATCGGCTGGCCGGGGTGATCGTAGCGACAGACGTGCTCGGCTTTCAGCGCCGTCACCTGCTGCTGCCAGGCGGCGATGTTCAGCGGGTGCTGCAACGCTGGCAGCAACGCTTTCAGGTCGCCCTGCAGGGCGACATGCGCCTGGCGCAGCTTGCTCATCTCCGCCGGATCGATATCCATGTGGATCACTTTGGCGTGCGGCGCGAAGGCGTTCAGTTTGCCGGTCACGCGGTCATCGAAACGCGCGCCGACGGCAATCAGCAGATCGCACGCCTGCACCGCCAGGTTGGCAGCCTTGGTGCCGTGCATACCCAACATGCCGAGGTACAGCGGATCTTGCGCATCCGGCGCGCCCAGCCCCTTCAGGGTGGCGACGTTCGGCATGCGGGTCACGGCGATAAATTCACGCAGCGCCGGCACCGCCTGTGCCATGCCCACGCCGCCGCCGACGTACAGCATCGGTTTGTGCGCCTGTGCCAGCAGCTCGGCCGCTTCCGCCAACGCTGCCGCCGGGAACGCCGGCGCTTCGTCGACCGGCATCAGATGCGGGTGCAAGTCGCCCTGCGCCAGCTGGATGTCTTTCGGGATATCGATCAGCACCGGGCCAGGGCGGCCGCCTGCGGCGATGGCGAACGCTTCCGCCATGATGCCCGGCAAGGCGTCCAGCGATTCCACCAGGAAACTGTGCTTGGTGCAGGCCAGAGACAGGCCGAGAACATCGATCTCCTGAAAGGCATCGGTGCCGATCAGCGCGGAACCCACCTGACCGGTGATGGCGACAACGGGAACGGAATCGAGCAGCGCATCAGCCAGGCCAGTGATCAGGTTGGTGGCGCCAGGGCCGGAAGTGGCGATGCAAACGCCGACTTTGCCAGTGGCGCGGGCGTAGCCGATGGCGGCCATCGCGGCGCCCTGTTCATGGCGACACAGCAGGTGTTCCACACCACCGTCGTACAGCGCATCGTACACCGGCATGATTGCCCCGCCCGGATAGCCGAATACGGTATCCACCCCCTGCGCACGCAACGCTTGAACTACCCACTGAGCGCCATTCATAGTTATTTCCCCGCCTTACTTCGACAACTGCAGGATTTTGTTCTGTTTTTCATGCTCTGCCCCTTGCTCCACTTTTCTCTTGCCAATAAAAAACCCCCGGACCTGACGGTGCGGGGGTTCTCTTGCGATTCCGGCTTGTTTGCTAAGCCTTTCTTCGTCCAAGTGCAGCCCCGCACGGTGGGATAATAATCACCACCACGCTAATCACGACTAGGCTAATCACTTGGGCAAAGGCTTTCATAATGGGTTTGTTCACTGTGCTCATTCAGAACTAATGCTTACAGAGGTACCATAGTCGCGCGCGGCATGACAACACTTTTTTTGCGTTATTATTCGGCGCAATCTGGTCATACCTCACGCAAATCGCCCCTCTTTCACACGTTGGCGCGCATGTCCGGATTTTTCACCGCGTCGGTGATCGCCTTGCCGCGCGTATCCTTGCCAAAGAACACCAACAGGGCGATCGCCACCGCCACCGTACCGGCGACGATCGCCATCGCCAGGCCGTAATTGTGCCCATGATGCTCGGCGATGGTGGCTTGCAGCGTGGCGTTGACCGAGGCGATCAGGTTACCCAGCTGGTACACGAACCCCGGCAGCACCGCGCGGGTGTTGGCTGGCACCAGTTCGGTCAGGTAGGTCGGTATCACGCCCCAGGCACCCTGCACCATAAACTGCATCAGGAAAGCGCCGATCCCGAGCATCAGTGAACCGCTGGAAAACGCCCACAGCGGGATCACCGGCAACGCCAGCAGCGCGGCGATGATGATCGCTTTCTTACGGCCGATCTTTTCCGATAACGAACCGAAGAAAACGCCGCCGATAATGGACGCGATATTGTAGCTTATGGCAATGATACTGACGGTTTTAGGGTCGAAACCGTGCTGAACTTTCAAAAATACCGGATACAGATCTTGCGTGCCGTGGGAGAAGAAATTGAACGCCGCCATCAGCAGCACCAGATAGCAGCACAGCTTCCAGTGGCTCTTCAGCACCGGTAGCAAGGCGGTGCTTTCTTTGCGTTCGCGCGCCGCCAGCCACACCGGCGACTCCTGCACGCAATAATATATAAACGGCAGCAGCAGGATCGGCGCCGCGCCGATAACGAACATGCCGCGCCAGCCGACCGTTTCGAACAGCAGGCCGTACACCACCGCCGCCAGCAGATAACCGAACGGATAGCCGGCCTGGAAAATACCCGACATCAGGCCGCGTGAGCGGTCCGGTATGGTTTCCATCGCCAATGACGACGCCACGCCCCAGATGCCGCCCATCGCCACCCCGTACAGCACCCGCAACAGCAAAAAGACCGTCAGCGAGGGCGCAGCGGCGGAGAGCAGCTCAAATACCGAGAAGAAGACGATATTCAACATCAGGATCGGCTTGCGGCCATATTTTTCCGCCGCGCGCCCGAAGATCAGCGCGCCGATAGGCCGCACCGCCAGCGTGAGCAAAATCGCCAACGTGACCTGTTCCAGGCCGACGTGAAAGGATTGCGCGATATCGCTGAGTAAGAATACCAGCACGAAAAAATCGAAAGCATCGAGCGTCCAGCTTGAAAAGCTGGCGATTGCCGCGTTGCGTTGCAGCGGGGTCCAACCAAACATAGTGTTATCCCTACCGTAGAGTACGAAGTCAGGAGGCTTAGCGGCTGCCGGGCAGAATGCGGCGGCTGTCGGAGTTTGTTAAAAAAGTGATTTTTCTTTTAATCAATTGTTAAATACACCCATTAAGCCTATGGTTGCAATGCGTCTGGGCCGCTAATGTGTTGCAGCCTTCGGCGATATTGTTAATGGGTATTGCCGCAGCCTGCGAGACAGATCGCACAACCTCATTCGCTGAAATGAAAATCGGCAATTACGCTGCGAACCTCCGGGAAAAATCGCTAATAACGCCGCGCGAAGCCAGAATGAATCGCGCATCATGTTGCCCTCAGCAAGGAGAGCGATATGTCATTGGCGGTAATCTATAGCCGCGCCATCATCGGCGTTCAGGCCCCTTCAGTAACGGTGGAGGTGCATATCAGCAATGGCCTGCCCGGCCTGACGCTGGTCGGTCTGCCAGAAGCCACGGTGAAAGAGGCGCGCGATCGGGTGCGCAGCGCCCTGATCAACAACGGTTTCACCTTTCCCGCCCGGCGCATCACCGTCAATTTGGCGCCCGCCGATCTGCCGAAAGAAGGCGGGCGTTACGATCTGCCGATAGCACTGGCGATCCTCGCCGCCTCCGAGCAATTGCCCCTCGCACCGTTGGCGCGCTACGAGTTTCTTGGCGAGCTCGCACTGTCCGGCGCACTGCGCGCGGTCAGGGGCGCGATCCCGGCGGCGCTGGCGGCGGCTGACGCCGGGCGGCAACTGATCCTCTCGACGGACAACGCCGCCGAAGTCGGCCTGATTGCGCAGTCGCACTCCCATACCGCCCGGCACCTGTTGGAAGTCTGTGCCTTTCTGCTCGGCCAGGGCGAGCTGCCCGTGGCGGCCACGCCTCCCGCTGCGGACACCGCCTGCGACAACGCCGATCTGCGCGACATCATCGGCCAGGAACAGGCCAAGCGGGCTCTGGAGATCGCCGCCGCCGGCGGGCATAACCTGCTGCTGATTGGGCCGCCGGGCACCGGTAAAACCATGTTGGCCAGCCGCCTCACGGGCTTGCTGCCGCCGCTCACGGAGCCTGAGGCGCTGGAAAGCCTGGCGGTCGCCAGCTTGCAGCACCATATCCCCGCCGCCCTGCCATGGCGCCAGAGGCCGTTTCGCGCACCGCATCACAGTGCATCGATGGCGGCGTTGGTCGGCGGCGGCTCACTGCCGCGCCCGGGTGAAATCTCTATGGCGCATAACGGCGTGCTGTTTCTGGATGAGCTACCGGAATTCGAGCGTAAGGTGCTGGATGCGCTGCGTGAGCCGCTGGAGTCCGGCGAGATCGTAATTTCACGCGCCAACGCCAAGGTCTGTTTCCCCGCCAGAGTGCAGTTGATTGCGGCAATGAACCCCAGCCCGACCGGGCATTATCAGGGGTTACACAATCGCGCCTCGCCGCAGCAGGTATTGCGCTATCTGGCCCGGCTGTCAGGGCCTTTTCTCGACCGTTTCGATCTGTCTATCGAAGTGCCGCTGTTACCGCCGGGTACGCTCAGTCAGCGGAAAACGCATGGAGAAAGCAGTGAGAAAGTGCGGGAAAGGGTTCAACAGGCGCGCGCCCGGCAGCTCGAACGCGCCGGGAAAGTCAACGCGCTGTTGAGCAACCGCGAAGTGGAACGTGATTGCATTCTGCAGGCGGCAGACGCCGAGTTTTTGGAGGCAACATTAAACGCGCTGGGGTTATCGGTCCGCGCCTGGCAGCGCATTTTGAAAGTGGCGCGCACGCTGGCGGATTTGGCGGGGGATGCGGAGCTCAACAGGAGCCACCTCTGCGAAGCGCTGGGCTATCGCAGTATGGACCGTCTGCTGTTACAGCTGCATCGTAGTCTGGAATAGAAAATGGGGCCCGCAGGCCCCATCGTCTTTAGTCGTCGCTGTCGCTGTAATCTTCTACTGCGTCAGCCTGCGGTTTACCGCCGGACAGAGTATGGAATTTCTTCGGGCGACGTGTGCGCGCCAGATATTTAGCCCATACTTTTTCCTGCTCGGTAGCCGCTTCGCGCTCACCGCGGCACACTGCGACGAACAGCTGTTCTTCTTCAGTGACCGGCTGACGTTTGCCCGAGTCCAGCTCGTTAAACGCGTAGCCGAAGCGCTCTAGCAATTGCGCCTCTTTAATGGTGAAATCGCCGTGACGGGAGAACCCGCGAGGGTAATGTTTATTATCAAAAAAACGATTGGTCGTGGTGAAGCTATCCGCCATCTGACACGCTCCTAATTCTCTTATGGCCGTGCTGTTTATGGCGCGGAGTATTAGATAGGCTTGACAGCGTGTAAAACAAAACATTTAAATCTTAACGACAAATTTTTTTGGAGATAGGTGTGGATACCGAATTACTGAAAACCTTTTTGGAGGTCAGTAGAACGCGTCACTTTGGCAGAGCCGCAGAATCTTTGTACTTAACGCAGTCCGCGGTCAGTTTCCGCATCCGTCAGTTAGAAAACCAGCTGGGCGCAAATTTATTTACCCGTCATCGCAATAATATCCGCCTGACACCTGCCGGTGAGCGGCTTCTGCCCTATGCCGAGAGCCTGATGAACACCTGGCAGCTGGCGAAGAAGGAGGTCGTGCGTTCGCTGCAACACACCGAGTTGTCGATCGGCGCGACCGCTTCGCTGTGGGAAGCCTATCTGACCCCCTGGTTGCAGGCGCTCTATCAACAACGCGAGGCGCTACAGCTCGAAGCCAGGGTGGCATTAAGGCACTCTTTGGTAAAACAACTGCATGAAAGGCAGCTCGATTTACTGATCACCACTGAACCGCCGAAGATGGATGAATTGGCCAGCCAGCAGCTGAGCAATTTCTCATTACGCCTGTTCTCATCCGCGCATCGTGATAAACAAGCCCCAATGCCCTACATCAAGCTGGAATGGGGAGCCGACTTTCACCAACAGGAAAGCCGCATGCTGGAAGGCGATAACGTGCCGGTGCTCACCACTACCTCCGCTCACCTGACGCGTCAGCTGCTGGAAACCACGGGCGGATGCGCTTTCCTGCCCAGCCAGTGGGAACAAGAGTACCCACAGCTGGTGGCCTCCGCTGAGATCCCACCGATTATCCGCCCACTGTATGCCGTCTGGTTGCAAAACAGCGATCAACAGCCTTTGATTCGGCAATTACTTAAAATACCTTTAAATACCGCAGCCTAAAGCGTTATGGCGGCCTTAAACGCCGTCATCGTGGTCATGACTGTCTATCAAGCAAAAACGCGCTCATCGCCTTCTGAGAGGAGATAATGCAAAACAGCAAGGGAATCAGGAGGTCACGGGGGTAAAGATCGGAAGAAAGATGGAGCAACCAGGATCGGGCAAACATCGGCACCTAACATCCATGTGCTCTGTTCCAAAGCGGTAAGGAAGAAAAATGATAGGCAAAAAAAACCCTTTGCTTTCGCAAAGGGTTCTTAATATGGCAGGGGCGGAGAGACTCGAACTCGCGACACCCGGTTTTGGAGACCGGTGCTCTACCAACTGAGCTACGCCCCTAAATCTCGCTTAACATTATGCCTGCTAATAAAGCAGGCATAATTAAATAAGTGGCGGAACGGACGGGGCTCGAACCCGCGACCCCCTGCGTGACAGGCAGGTATTCTAACCAACTGAACTACCGCTCCACCGATTCTTTTACGTTGCATCTCTCGATGCCGGCAAAATCGCGCTCTGCGATTTGCGCATTACCAGTCGTCACACTGATAACGTTTATTTGATGCCTGGCAGTGTCCTACTCTCGCATGGGGAGACCCCACACTACCATCGGCGCTACGGCGTTTCACTTCTGAGTTCGGCATGGGGTCAGGTGGGACCACCGCGCTATTGCCGCCAGGCAAATTCTGTTTCATTCCAACCGCGCCACTCTCGTGTCGCCATCAGAACCAATCTGTAAACAAGCTGAATATTGTCTTGGTCTCACCAAAACACCTTCGGTGTTGTAAGGTTAAGCCTCACGGATCATTAGTACTGGTTAGCTCAATGCATCGCTGCACTTACACACCCAGCCTATCAACGTCTTAGTCTTAAACGTTCCTTCAGGGGCCTTGAAGGCCCAGGGAAGACTCATCTTGAGGCAAGTTTCGCGCTTAGATGCTTTCAGCGCTTATCTTTTCCGCACTTAGCTACCGGGCAATGCCATTGGCATGACAACCCGAACACCAGTGGTGCGTTCACTCCGGTCCTCTCGTACTAGGAGCAACCCCTCTCAATCTTCCAACGCCCACGGCAGATAGGGACCGAACTGTCTCACGACGTTCTAAACCCAGCTCGCGTACCACTTTAAATGGCGAACAGCCATACCCTTGGGACCTACTTCAGCCCCAGGATGTGATGAGCCGACATCGAGGTGCCAAACACCGCCGTCGATATGAACTCTTGGGCGGTATCAGCCTGTTATCCCCGGAGTACCTTTTATCCGTTGAGCGATGGCCCTTCCATTCAGAACCACCGGATCACTAAGACCTACTTTCGTACCTGCTCGAGCCGTCACTCTCGCAGTCAAGCTAGCTTATGCCTTTGCACTAACCTCACGATGTCCGACCGTGATTAGCTAACCTTCGTGCTCCTCCGTTACTCTTTGGGAGGAGACCGCCCCAGTCAAACTACCCACCAGACACTGTCCTCACCCCAGATTATGGGGCCGAGTTAGAACATCAAACATTAAAGGGTGGTATTTCAAGGATGGCTCCACGCAGACTGGCGTCCACGCTTCAAAGCCTCCCACCTATCCTACACATCAAGGCTCAATGTTCAGTGTCAAGCTATAGTAAAGGTTCACGGGGTCTTTCCGTCTTGCCGCGGGTACACTGCATCTTCACAGCGAGTTCAATTTCACTGAGTCTCGGGTGGAGACAGCCTGGCCATCATTACGCCATTCGTGCAGGTCGGAACTTACCCGACAAGGAATTTCGCTACCTTAGGACCGTTATAGTTACGGCCGCCGTTTACTGGGGCTTCGATCAAGAGCTTCGCCTTGCGGCTGACCCCATCAATTAACCTTCCAGCACCGGGCAGGCGTCACACCGTATACGTCCACTTTCGTGTTTGCACAGTGCTGTGTTTTTATTAAACAGTTGCAGCCAGCTGGTATCTTCGACTGGCTTCAGCTCCATCCGCGAAGGACTTCACCTACATGCCAGCGTGCCTTCTCCCGAAGTTACGGCACCATTTTGCCTAGTTCCTTCACCCGAGTTCTCTCAAGCGCCTTGGTATTCTCTACCTGACCACCTGTGTCGGTTTGGGGTACGATTTAATGTTACCTAGAGCTTAGAGGCTTTTCCTGGAAGCAGGGCATCAACTACTTCTGCACCGTAGTGCATCGTCATCACGCCTCAGGGTTAGTATGCAACCGGATTTACCAGGTCACACCCCCTACACGCTTAAACCGGGACAACCGTCGCCCGGCTAGCCTAGCCTTCTCCGTCCCCCCTTCGCAGTAACACCAAGTACAGGAATATTAACCTGTTTCCCATCGACTACGCTTTTCAGCCTCGCCTTAGGGGTCGACTCACCCTGCCCCGATTAACGTTGGACAGGAACCCTTGGTCTTCCGGCGAGCGGGCTTTTCACCCGCTTTATCGTTACTTATGTCAGCATTCGCACTTCTGATACCTCCAGCAACCCTCACAGGCCACCTTCAACGGCTTACAGAACGCTCCCCTACCCAACAACGCTAAGCGTCGCTGCCGCAGCTTCGGTGCATGGTTTAGCCCCGTTACATCTTCCGCGCAGGCCGACTCGACCAGTGAGCTATTACGCTTTCTTTAAATGATGGCTGCTTCTAAGCCAACATCCTGGCTGTCTATGCCTTCCCACATCGTTTCCCACTTAACCATGACTTTGGGACCTTAGCTGGCGGTCTGGGTTGTTTCCCTCTTCACGACGGACGTTAGCACCCGCCGTGTGTCTCCCGTGATAACATTCTTCGGTATTCGGAGTTTGCATCGGTTTGGTAAGCCGGGATGGCCCCCTAGCCGAAACAGTGCTCTACCCCCGAAGATGAGTTCACGAGGCGCTACCTAAATAGCTTTCGGGGAGAACCAGCTATCTCCCGGTTTGATTGGCCTTTCACCCCCAGCCACAAGTCATCCGCTAATTTTTCAACATTAGTCGGTTCGGTCCTCCAGTTAGTGTTACCCAACCTTCAACCTGCCCATGGCTAGATCACCGGGTTTCGGGTCTATACCTTGCAACTATTCGCCCAGTTAAGACTCGGTTTCCCTACGGCTCCCCTATACGGTTAACCTTGCTACAAAATATAAGTCGCTGACCCATTATACAAAAGGTACGCAGTCACACCACGAAGGTGCTCCCACTGCTTGTACGTACACGGTTTCAGGTTCTATTTCACTCCCCTCGCCGGGGTTCTTTTCGCCTTTCCCTCACGGTACTGGTTCACTATCGGTCAGTCAGGAGTATTTAGCCTTGGAGGATGGTCCCCCCATATTCAGACAGGATGTCACGTGTCCCGCCCTACTCATCGAACTCACGACCTGTGCATTTTAGTGTACGGGGCTATCACCCTTTGCTGCGCGACTTTCCAGACGCTTCCACTAACACACAAGCCGATTCAGGTTCTGGGCTCCTCCCCGTTCGCTCGCCGCTACTGGGGGAATCTCGGTTGATTTCTTTTCCTCGGGGTACTTAGATGTTTCAGTTCCCCCGGTTCGCCTCATGCCACTATGTATTCATGACATGATAGTGTGTCGAAACACACTGGGTTTCCCCATTCGGGTATCGCCGGTTGTAACGGTTCATATCACCTTACCGACGCTTTTCGCAGATTAGCACGCCCTTCATCGCCTCTGACTGCCTAGGCATCCACCGTGTACGCTTAGTCACTTAACCTCACAACCCGAAGATGTTTCCATCGTTCGCGCTGCAAACATTTGAGAGACTCTATGACAGGTTACTCTTTATCCCAGTACATCTACGGAGGGATAAATTTCAGCCGTCATGTTTCAATTTTCAGCTTGTTCCAGATTGTTAAAGAGCAAAATACTTCGCAGCATACTGTCGCCAATATACTCTGAAGTATTGAAATACCGGACTATATGGTGGAGCTAAGCGGGATCGAACCGCTGACCTCCTGCGTGCAAGGCAGGCGCTCTCCCAGCTGAGCTATAGCCCCATACAGTCACGCGCAGTACCTTTTCCACTTCCGAGAAGTGGTAGGCCTGAGTGGACTTGAACCACCGACCTCACCCTTATCAGGGGTGCGCTCTAACCACCTGAGCTACAAGCCTATAAAGGTATTTCTGCTCGTTACTTTCTATCAGACAATCTGTGTGAGCACGCCACTCGAACTAATATCTTTAGGTAAGGAGGTGATCCAACCGCAGGTTCCCCTACGGTTACCTTGTTACGACTTCACCCCAGTCATGAATCACAAAGTGGTAAGCGCCCTCCCGAAGGTTAAGCTACCTACTTCTTTTGCAACCCACTCCCATGGTGTGACGGGCGGTGTGTACAAGGCCCGGGAACGTATTCACCGTAGCATTCTGATCTACGATTACTAGCGATTCCGACTTCATGGAGTCGAGTTGCAGACTCCAATCCGGACTACGACATACTTTATGAGGTCCGCTTGCTCTCGCGAGGTCGCTTCTCTTTGTATATGCCATTGTAGCACGTGTGTAGCCCTACTCGTAAGGGCCATGATGACTTGACGTCATCCCCACCTTCCTCCAGTTTATCACTGGCAGTCTCCTTTGAGTTCCCGGCCGAACCGCTGGCAACAAAGGATAAGGGTTGCGCTCGTTGCGGGACTTAACCCAACATTTCACAACACGAGCTGACGACAGCCATGCAGCACCTGTCTCAGAGTTCCCGAAGGCACCAATCCATCTCTGGAAAGTTCTCTGGATGTCAAGAGTAGGTAAGGTTCTTCGCGTTGCATCGAATTAAACCACATGCTCCACCGCTTGTGCGGGCCCCCGTCAATTCATTTGAGTTTTAACCTTGCGGCCGTACTCCCCAGGCGGTCGATTTAACGCGTTAGCTCCGGAAGCCACGCCTCAAGGGCACAACCTCCAAATCGACATCGTTTACAGCGTGGACTACCAGGGTATCTAATCCTGTTTGCTCCCCACGCTTTCGCACCTGAGCGTCAGTCTTCGTCCAGGGGGCCGCCTTCGCCACCGGTATTCCTCCAGATCTCTACGCATTTCACCGCTACACCTGGAATTCTACCCCCCTCTACGAGACTCTAGCTTGCCAGTTTCAAATGCAGTTCCCAGGTTGAGCCCGGGGATTTCACATCTGACTTAACAAACCGCCTGCGTGCGCTTTACGCCCAGTAATTCCGATTAACGCTTGCACCCTCCGTATTACCGCGGCTGCTGGCACGGAGTTAGCCGGTGCTTCTTCTGCGAGTAACGTCAATTGATGAGCGTATTAAGCTCACCACCTTCCTCCTCGCTGAAAGTGCTTTACAACCCGAAGGCCTTCTTCACACACGCGGCATGGCTGCATCAGGCTTGCGCCCATTGTGCAATATTCCCCACTGCTGCCTCCCGTAGGAGTCTGGACCGTGTCTCAGTTCCAGTGTGGCTGGTCATCCTCTCAGACCAGCTAGGGATCGTCGCCTAGGTGAGCCATTACCCCACCTACTAGCTAATCCCATCTGGGCACATCTGATGGCAAGAGGCCCGAAGGTCCCCCTCTTTGGTCTTGCGACGTTATGCGGTATTAGCTACCGTTTCCAGTAGTTATCCCCCTCCATCAGGCAGTTTCCCAGACATTACTCACCCGTCCGCCGCTCGTCACCCAGGGAGCAAGCTCCCTTGTGCTACCGCTCGACTTGCATGTGTTAAGCCTGCCGCCAGCGTTCAATCTGAGCCATGATCAAACTCTTCAATTAAAAGCTTGATTTGCTTCCACTCGAGAAGCGATGCTCAAAGATTTACTGCATGAATTTTACTTCAGTTAGTCACTCTTCAAGACTTGATATTTTTTTGCATCCGAAGATGCTGGATATCGTCTTGTGGAGTGCCCACACAGATTGTCTGATAAATTGTTAAAGAGCAGTGCCGAGAAACTCATCGGCGCGGGCTGCGTATATTACGCTTTTCACCCGGAGAGTCAAGCGTTTATTTCGCTTTCTTCTCGCTGACCCGGCGGCTTGTCAGTCGTTGTTCCCGGTCAGTGGAGGCGCATTATAGGGAGTTCTCGGCGGGCCGCAACCCCTATTTTCAATATTTTTTCCGACCGTTGAATGTTTAACCAAAACACCGTTAAAGCGGCAGTTTTTTCAACGATTTAAAGCCGTAGCCCTGCAAAACGGGCAATAAAGCGTCAGTATCTTCATTTAGCGCCATGCAATACGCCAGATTCTCTTCCTGGCTCGAGACCAGATTTTCCTGCGTCGAGATGAGCCAGGCGGTACGACGGGCAATCGCCGCACCGGAATCCACCAGCCGGGTGCCTTCTGGCAACACCTGCATCAGCTCTTCAGCTAATAGAGGAAAATGAGTGCAGCCCAGCACGACGGTATCCGGCGGCTCGCGCATGCTCAGCCACGGATGCAGGATCTTCTTCAGCACCGGCAGCGGCACGGCTTCGCCGTGCAGCTTGGCCTCCGCCAGCTCCACCAGCTCTGAAGAGCCCAGCAGCTCAATCTTGCAGTCGGTAGCGAAACGGGAAATCAGTTCGTGGGTGTAGCTGCGCTGTACGGTGCCGCGAGTCGCCAACAGGCCGACAATGCCATTGACGGTAAGACGGGCGGCAGGCTTGATGGCGGGTACCACGCCCACGACCGGGAAACTGAAGCGCTCGCGCAGGGCCGGCAAAGAGACGGTGCTGGCCGTGTTACAGGCAATGACGACAATCGCCAGAGGATGCCGCTGCTGCACTGCGCCGACAATCTCCACCACGCGCTCAACGATAAACTCTTCGGACTTCTCGCCGTAGGGGAACGCCACGTTGTCGAAAGCGTATATATAGTGGAGATCCGGCAGCAACTGCCGAATCTCTTGATATACCGACAGCCCGCCGACGCCGGAATCGAAAACCAGCACCGTCGGGCGAGGTGTGGCGGTGCTGTTAGAAGGTATAGCTTCCAGTGAGGTAGTATTCTCTTCCTGGAGTAGCGTAGCCATAGGCCGTCTCATAATCTTTATCAAACAGGTTGGCAATTCTACCACGAACTGTCAGATGAGATGTGACCGGATACGAAACTGCGAGATCCCACAGGCTCACGCCGCCAAGTTTAACCGTCGGGCTTGGATAAACGCCATAATCCTTGTCGTAGCGCTCACCTAAGTATTGATAGGTCACTGCCCAGTCAAAGTCGTACAGCTGCCAATCCAGCTCATATTTCACCTGTTGTTTCGCGCGGCGCAGCAGCACTTCGTTGGTTTTAGCATTGCGCGGGTCGACATAATCGTAACCAATCTGATGCGTCAACGGGCCGGTATCAAACGAGGCAGTGGCTTCAATCCCTTTGATGGTCGCCTTACCCACATTGTAATAGACGTAGTTGGTTTCCCCCGTGGAATCGATCAAATTGTCGATGTCGTTGCGATAACCGGAAACGCGCCAGGTCACCGGGCCGGTCAGTCCTTCAAAGCCGCCTTCCCACTGCTTGCTTTCTTCCGGTTTCAGATCGGTATTGTTGCCGAAATTGCCGTATAGCTGGCTCATATTCGGTGCTTTGAACGCCGTGCCATACGAAGCGATAAAACGGTATCCCTCGACGAATTCCCAGGCTGCGCTGGTTTGCCAAGTGCCGTGCCAGCCAAACTCGGAATGATCGTCACCTCGAACCGCACCTTCCAACGTTACCGGGCCAACCAGTTGCTGCGCAGTCAGGTAGATGCCTGCATCACGTTGGCTTTTTTCACCCTTCACGGTGGTGGAGTCCGGCTTGATTTTCTGTTGCTGCCAGTCAACGCCAGAGCTTACGGTACCCTCTCCAACCTGCAGCGTATTACCCCACTGTAGGTTGTACTGTTCGGAATCCACCAAACTGGCCGAGCTGTCATACATACCGCGACGAGGATCGTAATCGTAATCCTTGCTATGACTGTAGCTGCCGATCAATTGTGTTGCGTAAATCCCTTCTTTATAACGCAATCCGGTATCCCAGGTTTGGCTGTAAAGTTTGCGAGTATCTAACAGAGGGCTGGTCGGGGAGGAATAGTAACCATCGTACGCCGTGCGGTTGTCATAGCCATATCCGCGTACAAAGCCGCTGACCGATTCGCTGAACTGGTGCTCAAGCGCGCCATACAGAGACTTACTCATAAAGCCATCGCGGTCCTGCTGGCTTTGCATGCCGGTGCTGCCTTCAGCCACCACATCATACCCTTTGGTATAAGTGTAATTCCCTGCCACCGTCGCCACGGTGCTGTCGCCCAGCTGTTGCTGGGTCGACGCGTCATAGGCCTGATAGCCGTTGGAGCCGACGCCTGCAGAGAGCGTAGTACCGTTCTTTTCACGCGTGGTGATGATGTTGACCACGCCGCCGATGGCGTCGGAACCGTACACCGCCGAGCGCGGGCCGCGAATGTATTCGACTTTCTGCACCAGCGAAATCGGGATTTGGCTGAGATCGGAAGAGCCGCTGACGCCCGCCTGGTTAAGGCGAATGCCGTCGATTAATACCAAGACATGGCTGGAGTTGGTGCCGCGAATAAACAGTGAGCTCTTTTGCCCCAGCCCGCCGTTTTGGCCGATGTCCACGCCCGGCAAACGGCGCATCACGTCGGTCAGGCTCTTGGCCTGCCAACGATCGATATCGTTACGGGTGACGATAGAAGTCGGCGCCAGCACGGAAGAAACCGGCTGCGGGAAGCGGTTGGCGGTCACCACCAGGTTATCGCCATTCGTGGCTGTCGTGTTGTCTTGCGCCCATCCAGAAAAAGCCGTGACGGAGGAGACCACCGCCAGCAGCGTATTTTTTGTAATTGTCATGAGAAAAGCATCCAAACTTAATTGGCGGATGCCGCAGGATCATGGCCGGTAGTTCGCGACGGCCACGGACATTGCGACGTAACACCGGCAGGTCTTCGGGCTTGGGATTTGCGGGCCGCGGGGTGCGACCGGCAACGGGCGATGACTTCCCATCCTGCAGTGGACAGTGTCTGCGTCGAAACGCTATCGCCGTGACTTCCCCTTACCGCTGCGCGTCAGCTCCGGATTCACACCGGATTCCCTTTTCACTCGCTGCTTGAGGCCGGACGGCAATGCTACGATCAATGAAAATAGATGTCTAGACTGCTACTAATGTTACAAATAATAAACGCGACAAAACTGGACTTCACGGGCTGATTCCCTACAATCCCCGCTGATCAAATTTGCCTGACGAGAAGACACACATGACGCCCGAGAATTTGCCTATTGAACGTTACGATGACCAACTGGCGGAGAAAGTCGCCCGCCTGAAGACGTTGATGTCACCGTTCGCGGCGCCCGAGCCGGAAGTGTTCCGCTCGCCAGTCGACCACTACCGCATGCGCGCCGAATTCCGCATCTGGCACGACGCGGACGACATGTACCACATCATGTTCGATCAGCAGACCAAGCAGCGTATTCGCGTCGATCAATTCCCGGCCGCCAGCGAACTGATCAACCGCCTGATGAGCGCCCTGATCGCCGCGCTGAAACCGGAGCCGATCCTGCGCCACAAGCTGTTCCAGATCGATTATCTGTCGACGCAAAGCGGCAAAATCATCGCCTCGCTGCTGTACCACCGCAAGCTGGATGACGTTTGGCAACGGCGCGCCGAGCAGCTGCGTGACGAACTGCGCGCACAAGGTTTCGACCTGCAGCTGATCGGCCGGGCGTCGAAGACCAAAATCATGCTCGACCAGGATTATGTCGACGAAGTGCTGCCGGTCGCCGGCCGCGACATGATCTACCGCCAGGTGGAAAACAGCTTCACTCAGCCCAACGCGGCCATGAACGTGCAGATGCTGGAATGGGCGCTGGCGGTGACCGCCGGTTCCAAAGGCGATTTGCTGGAGCTGTATTGCGGCAACGGCAACTTCTCGCTGGCGCTGGCGCGCAATTTCGAGCGCGTGCTGGCGACCGAGATCGCCAAACCGTCGGTGGCGGCGGCGCAATACAACATCGCTGCCAACCATATCGACAATGTGCAGATCATCCGCATGGCGGCGGAAGATTTCACCCAGGCGATGAACGGGGTGCGCGAATTCAACCGGTTGAAGGGCATCGATCTGAGCGGTTACAACTGCGAGACAATTTTCGTCGATCCGCCGCGTAGCGGGCTGGACGATGAAACGGTGAAGATGGTGCAGGCCTACCCGCGCATTCTGTATATCTCATGCAACCCGGAAACACTGTGCGCCAACCTGGAAACGCTGCAGGCCACGCACCGGGTCAGCCGCCTGGCGCTGTTCGATCAGTTCCCGTATACCCATCACATGGAATGCGGCGTGCTGCTGGAAAAGCGCTGCTGATACGACAGGGGCGCCATCATGGCGCCCCGTTGCATTACGACTCTTGAGTCGGCGCATCCGGCGCCTTGCGCGCCTTCAGTTTGACTCCGATCCACAGTACCAGCGCCACGCAGATCACCGACGGCAGGAAGTTGGAACCGATCTGCGGGTATTCTGCGCGCACGATGGCGCTGTACATCAGCAGCCCCAGCAGGAAACAGGCCGCCGCCAGCTTCGGCATGCCGTCCGGCATGGCGCGGTTCAGGTAACGCTGATGCAGGCAGTACACCGCCAGCACCAACGCGATCAGCGGGAAGATCGAAAACGGCACCACCGAGCTGAACAGCGCGGCAAACGAACCGTTGATCGAAAGGCCGGCAATCAACGCCAGCAGTAAGGTGCCATTTTCACGGCCTGGTTTTTCCATCATTTTTTACCTTTTTTATACGTGGGACACAGAAGCTTTTTCTTGTTCGCGACGATACCAGTAATACGCCCCTTTGGAGATCATCCGCAGCTGAAGCACCAGCCGTTCTTCCAGCTGCTGCCGCTGCTCGACGTCGATATCCAGCGCTTCCGCGCCGGCGCTGAACACGATGGTGACCATCGCTTCCGCCTGCGCTTCGGTAAAGCTGCGCGGCATGTGATTTTCCAACTCGAGGTAGTCCGCCAGTTCGGCGATGAAATGCTGGATCTCGCGCGCCACCGCCGCACGGAATGCCGCCGACGTGCCGGAGCGCTCGCGCAGCAGCAGGCGGAAGGCGTTCGGGTTGTTGCCGATAAATTCCATAAAGGTGGACACCGAGGTGCGGATCACGCTGCCGCCCTTGGCGATGCGTTGGCGCGCCTGGCGCATCAACTGACGCAGCATCAGGCCGCTTTCGTCCACCATGGTCAGCCCCAGCTCATCCACATCGCGGAAATGGCGGTAAAACGACGTGGGCGCGATGCCCGCCTCGCGTGAAACTTCCCGCAGGCTCAGGCTGGCGAAGCTGCGTTCGGCGCTCAGCTGGCTGAATGCGGCTTCGATCAGGGAACGACGAGTCCGTTCTTTTTGTTGTGCTCTGACGCCCATATGCATATCCGGATAGGTTCCATTCTCTCAGTCTAACGCCCTAGACTCGGCAATATAGCAAATTTTATTGCAACAGCATTTATACTAACGCGCTCTATCACACTTCCGCCCTGAGCCGATTGTGCTTTGCCTCAAAAAGCCTAATGGTGATTGGGTGAGCAGCGCTATGATGTTAAGATACCGTTGTAATCTTGTATAAAAAAACAGGTCTCTCCTACATGCAACAGCACTATCAATTTGATGCCATTGTGATTGGCTCGGGCCCTGGTGGTGAAGGTGCCGCCATGGGGCTGGTGAAACAGGGCGCCCGCGTGGCCGTTATCGAACGGTACAACAACGTAGGCGGCGGATGTACCCACTGGGGCACCATCCCTTCCAAAGCCCTCCGCCACGCCGTCAGCCGCATTATCGAATTCAACCAGAACCCGCTTTACAACAACTCGCGCACGCTCAGCGCGACCTTCCCTGACATTTTACGCCACGCCGATAACGTCATCAGCCAGCAGACCCGCATGCGCCAAGGCTTCTATGAGCGAAACCAGTGCAAACTGTTCGCCGGCGACGCGCGCTTCATCGACGCCAACACCGTCAGCGTCAGCTACATGGACGGCACCCAGGACACCATCCGCGCCGACCACATCGTGATCGCCTGCGGCTCGCGCCCTTACCATCCGGCCAGCGTCGATTTCAATCACCCGCGCATCTACGACAGTGATTCCATTCTCGAGCTGAGCCATGAACCGCGCCACGTGATCATTTACGGCGCCGGGGTGATCGGCTGCGAATACGCGTCTATCTTCCGCGGCCTGAACGTCAAGGTGGATCTGATCAACACCCGCGATCGCCTGCTGGCGTTCCTCGATCAGGAGATGTCGGATTCGCTCTCTTACCACTTCTGGAACAACGGCGTGGTGATCCGCCACAACGAGGAGTTCGAGAAGATTGAAGGCACCGAAGACGGCGTGATCGTACACCTGAAATCCGGCAAGAAGGTGAAAGCGGACTGCCTGCTGTACGCCAACGGCCGTACCGGCAACACCGATTCGCTGGGGTTGGAAAACGTCGGCCTGGAATCGGACAGCCGCGGGCTGCTGAAGGTGAACAGCATGTACCAAACCGCGCTGTCGCACATCTACGCGGTCGGTGATGTGATCGGCTATCCGAGCCTGGCTTCCGCCGCCTACGATCAGGGCCGCATCGCCGCGCAGGCGATCGCTTCCGGCGAAGCCAGCGGTCACTTAATCGAAGATATCCCGACCGGCATCTACACCATTCCGGAAATCAGCTCCGTCGGCAAAACCGAGCAGGAACTGACGGCGATGAAGGTGCCGTATGAAGTGGGCCGCGCCCAGTTCAAACATCTGGCGCGCGCGCAGATCGCCGGGATGAACGTCGGCAGCCTGAAGATCCTGTTCCATCGCGACACCCTGCAGATCCTCGGGATCCACTGCTTCGGCGAGCGTGCGGCGGAGATCATCCACATCGGTCAGGCGATCATGGAACAGAAAGGTGAAGGCAATACTATCGAGTATTTCGTTAATACGACCTTCAACTATCCGACCATGGCCGAAGCCTACCGGGTGGCGGCGCTTAACGGCTTAAACCGCCTGTTTTAACGCGTTGTCGATGTAGCCCTGCATGTGCTCGCGGATCGCTTCGGCCAACTGCTCATAACGGCTGCGCAGTGGGGAACCGGGGCGATACACCAACGCGATGGTGCGCTTCGGTTCCGGCTTGTAGCAATCCAGATAGCAGACGCCGTCGCGTTCGCGCTGCGGCGGCACCGCCAGTGACGGCAGCAGGGTAATGCCGCTGCCGGCCGCGACCATATTGCGCAGCGTTTCCAGACTGGTGGCGCGGAAGTGGGTATCCTCGTCCGCGCCCGCCTGGAAGCAGAAGCCCATCGCCTGATCGCGCAGGCAGTGGCCATCTTCCAGCATCAGCAGCTTCTCTCCCGCCAAATCCGGCATCGCCACGCGCTCGCGCTGCGCCCACGGGTGATCGGAATACACCGCCAGCTTCATCGGTTCATCGAACAGAGGCACTTCGATAAACGCCTCGGTTTCCTTCACCAATGCCAAAATGGCGCAGTCCAATTTGCCGCTGTCGAGTTGCGCCAGCAGTTGCTGGGTTTGCGCTTCGTGCAGGTACATTTCCAGTTTCGGGAAAGTTTTGTGCAGCGTCGGGATGATCTGCGGCAGCAGATAAGGCCCCACGGTCGGGATCAGGCCGATGTGCAGCGGCCCGGACATGGCTTCGCCCTGCTGGCTGGCCATCTCCTTCAATACTTTCACTTCGCGCAGCACGGTACGCGCCTGCTCCACCAGCAACAGACCCGCCTGGGTGAACAGCACCTTGCGGCTGGTGCGCTCGAGCAGCATGACGCCCAACTCGTCTTCCAGCTTGCGGATCTGCCCGCTCAGCGTGGGCTGGCTCACATGGCATGAATCGGCCGCACGGCGGAAGTGCCGGTGCTCGGCCAAGGCGACCAGATACTCTAAATCACGAATATTCATTGTTTCCCTCCATTCCATGATAGCTCATGGCGATAGATAAGATAGCAATGAGCGATTAGATCTATCAAGCCCCAGCGACAATAATGTGTCCCAACGAAGCGATATCGCGCTAAATGCTAAAAATTACTTTTCCTAATTAAGGGGTTAATCAATGTTTACCAGTCAAGAAGGCAAGAAAGTTCCTCAGGTTACTTTCCACACCCGTCAGGGCGACCAATGGATTGATGTGACCACTGATGACCTGTTCAAAAACAAAACGGTCATCGTGTTCTCGCTGCCGGGCGCGTTCACGCCGACCTGCTCTTCGAGCCATCTGCCGCGCTACAACGAGCTGTCCAGCGTATTCAAACAGCACGGCGTCGACGGTATTCTGTGCGTCTCGGTGAACGACACCTTCGTGATGAACGCCTGGAAAGCCGATCAGCATGCGGAAAACATCACCTTCGTGCCGGACGGCAACGGTGAATTCACCAAAGGCATGAACATGCTGGTCGAGAAAGCGGATCTGGGCTTTGGCCCACGTTCATGGCGCTACTCGATGCTGGTGCGCGACGGCGTGGTCGAGAAAATGTTCGTCGAACCGAACAAACCGGGCGACCCGTTTGAGGTGTCCGACGCCGACACCATGCTGAAATACCTGGCGCCGGAATTCAAAGTGCAGGAGTCGGTCTCCCTGTTCACCAAACCAGGCTGCCCATTCTGCGCCAAAGCCAAACAGATGCTGCAAGAACGCGGCATTCAGTATGAAGAGATCGTGCTGGGCAAAGACGCCACCACCGTCAGCCTGCGCGCCGTCAGCGGCCGCGCCACGGTGCCGCAAGTGTTCATCGGCGGCCGTCACATCGGTGGCAGCGACGATCTGGAAACTTTCCTGTCAGCTTAATAAGTAATAACAAAGCCAACGTGAACTTTGGCGGGCTACGGCCCGCCCTTTTTTTACCTTTCAGGAGCGGATATGAAACTGTTGAACGTTGATGTCGCGGTCATCGGCGGCGGCACCGCAGGGCTCGGCGCCTATCGCGCGGCCAAGCTGTCTACCCCCAGCGTGGTGATGATCGAAGGCGGGCCTTACGGCACCACCTGTGCGCGCGTTGGCTGTATGCCATCCAAGTTGCTGATCGCCGCTGCCGAAGCGGTGCATCAAATCGAACGCGCGCCGGGCTTTGGCGTGCACCCAACCGGTAAAACCCGCATCGACGGACGTGAAGTGATGGCGCGCGTCAAGCGCGAACGCGATCGCTTCGTCGGTTTCGTGCTGGAAGGCGTGGACGAGATCCCGGCCGGCGACAAAATTCAGGGCTATGCCCGCTTTATCGACGACAACACGCTGCAGGTCGATGACCATACGCGCATCGTGGCGCAGCGCATTGTGATCGCCACCGGCTCCCGCCCCAGCTGGCCGGCGCCGTGGAGCGAACTGGGCGATCGTCTGATCGTCAACGACGACCTGTTCAACTGGGATGATTTGCCGCAGTCCGTAGCGGTATTCGGTCCCGGCGTCATCGGGCTCGAGCTGGGGCAAGCGCTGCACCGCCTCGGCGTCGACACCAAGGTCTTCGGCATCGGCGGCGCAGTCGGGCCGCTCACCGACAGCGCCGTGCGCGACTACGCCGCCAAAGCACTGGGGGAAGAGTTCTATCTCGACGCCGACGTGAAGGTAGAGATGATGCAGCGCGAAGGCGACAAGGTGTTTATCCGCTATCGGAACCTGCAGGGCCAACCGCAGGAGATCCTGGTGGACTACGTGCTGGCCGCCACCGGCCGCCGCCCCAACGTCGATCGGCTGGGCCTCGAAAACACCGGCTTGCAACTCGACGCCCGAGGCGTACCGCTGGCCGACCGCCTGACGATGCAAACCAGCGTGCCGCATATTTTCATCGCTGGCGACGCCAGCAACCAACTGCCGCTGCTGCACGAGGCCAGCGATCAGGCACGTATCGCCGGCGCCAACGCCGGCAGCTTCCCGGAGATCAACCCGGGCCTGCGCCGCAGCGCGATTTCGGTGGTGTTCTCCGATCCGCAGATCGCCATGGTCGGCTCAACCTTCCGCGAGCTGAGCGAGAAGTTCAGTGCCTGCGGCTGCTTTGAAGTGGGCAAAGTCTCGTTTGAGAATCAGGGCCGCTCGCGGGTGATGCTGCGCAACAAAGGCATTCTGCACGTCTACGGCGAGCAAGGCACCGGCCGTTTCCTCGGCGCGGAAATGATCGGACCGGACGCCGAACACATCGCACACCTGCTGGCCTGGGCTCACCAGCAGCAGATGACCGTCGATCAGATGCTGGACATGCCGTTCTATCATCCGGTGATCGAAGAAGGTTTGCGCACCGCGCTGCGCGATCTGCAGGCGAAGCTCAAACTCGGCACGGCCGAAATCGAGCGCTGCCAGCGCTGCCCGGGCGAATAACCTCTCATTCTCCGTTCATCCCCACCGGGCCTTCAGGCCCGGTTTTCTTGCACAGCACTTCCCTACCTCCTCTTGCCTCACGGCCCTTCTGCGCTCATTTTTTATGCGTCGACATTGAAATGATACCAATATTGATACTAAAATGAAGAAAGGAGCCAGAATGGAGGAAGAACATGGAAAGGCATGAACACTATACCTATCGCATCACCTGGTCAGCGGAAGATCGTGAATATGTCGGGCTGTGCGCCGAATTCCCCTCGTTGTCCTGGCTGGCGGCCACGCGTACCGGCGCACTGGAGGGTATCGAAAAAGTCGTGAGCGAAACGATCGCCGATATGCTGGCGCAAGGCGAAACGCCGCCGCAGGCGCTGGCGGAAAAGAACTTCAGCGGAAAACTGGTGCTGCGCATGACGCCGGAACAGCATCGCCGGCTGGCGCTCGGCGCGATGGAGGAAGGCGTGAGCCTGAACCGCTATCTGTGTGCACGTCTGGCGGGGTAAAGGTTCAAGGGCGGCGCCGGGCCGCCCTTGTCGTCGTCAGGCCAAACGCTGTTTCGCTGCGGCGATTGCCGCGGCCACCTGCTGCGGTGCGACGCCACCTTTGGCCGCACGCTTGTCCAGGCAGGATTGCAACGCCAAGATCGGGTAAACGTCGTCGCCGATCGTCGCGCTAAACTGCTGCAAGTCCGCCAGCGGCAGCGCTTCCAGCGGTTTACCCTGGCGAATCGCTTCTACCACCGCCTCGCCGACGATGTGGTGCGCTTCGCGGAACGGCACGCCCTTGGCGACCAGGTAATCCGCCAGCTCTGTGGCATTGGCATAGCCCTGCTCCGCCGCTTCCTGGCAGCGCGGGCGTTTCACCTGGATGCCGTCCAGCACCAGCGCCGCCATCTGCAGGCAGTCCATCCAGGTGTCGAGCGCGTCGAACAGCCCTTCTTTGTCTTCCTGCATGTCTTTGTTGTACGCCAGCGGCAGGCCTTTCAGCGTCATCATCATACCGGTCAGCGCGCCCTGTACGCGGCCGCATTTGCCGCGGATCAGCTCCAGCGCGTCCGGGTTTTTCTTCTGCGGCATCAACGAAGAGCCGGAGGTCACGCGGTCGGACAGCTCGACAAACGCCGCTTCGCCGCTGTTGAAGAAGATCAGATCTTCGGCGAAGCGCGACAGGTGCACCATGCTGATGGCGGCGTTGGACAGCAGCTCCAGCACGTGATCGCGATCGGATACGCTGTCCAGGCTGTTGCGGGTCGCCGAGGCGAAGCCCAGCCAGCCGGCCAGCTGCTCGCGATCGATAGGATAAGCGGTGCCGGCCAGCGCGCCGCTGCCCAGCGGGCTGACGTCCAGCCGTTTCAGGGTATCCTGCAGACGGCTCTCATCGCGCGCCAGCATCTCGACATAGGCCAGGCACCAGTGCGCGAAAGTCACCGGCTGCGCGCGTTGCAGGTGGGTATACCCCGGCATCACCGCATCCTGGTTGGCTTCGGCGGTCTCCACCAGCGCCTGCTGCAGCTGGACGATCGCCTGATGCAGATCGCCGATCTGCTGTTTGCACCACAGCTTCAGATCGGTCGCGACCTGATCGTTGCGGCTGCGGCCGGTGTGCAGCTTCTTGCCCAAATCACCGACCTTCTCGATCAGCTTCTGCTCCACCCAGCTGTGGATGTCTTCGGCATCGCTTTGGACGATCGCCAAAGGGTCGGCCTGGACCTCCGTCAGTAGCGCATTCAGCGCCTGCTCCAGCTGCTGTTGCTCCGTTGCCGTCAACACGTTAACGGTCACCAGCGCCTTCGACCAGGCCACCGAGCCCACGATATCCTGCTCCGCCAGGCGATAATCGAACCGCAGCGAATCGTTGAGTTGCTTGAACCGCTGATCCGCCGCCTGAGTGAACCGTCCACCCCAAAGTGCCATATCTTACTCCTGAATTTTTATGCGAAAGGGCGCAGCATGCTGCGCCCTTGCAGAGTCACGCCAATCGATTATTTATTCTTTTTCTCGTTCAACGCGCGGATGCGTGAAGACAGAGAGAACAGGCGAATAAAGCCGCCCGCGTGGCTGTGATCGTAAACTTCGTCTTCGCCGAAGGTGGCGAACTCTTCGGAGTACAGGCTGTTGGCCGATTTCTTCTGGGTCGCCGTCACCTGGCCTTTGTACAGCTGCAGCACGACTTCGCCGTTCACCTCTTCCGCCAGCGCTTCGGCAGAAGCCTGCAGCGAGCGGCGCAGCGGCGCGAACCAGCGGCCGTCGTACACCACATAGGACATCTCCAGGCCCAGCTGCTCGCGCCATTTGAAGCTGTCGCGATCCAACACCAGCTGTTCGACGGCGCGCAGCGCCGCCACCATGATGGTGCCTCCCGGGGTTTCATAGCAGCCGCGGGATTTGATGCCCACCAGGCGGTTTTCCACGATGTCGATACGGCCGACGCCGTGCTTGGCACCCAGCGCGTTCAGGGTTTCCAGGCACTGGTAAGGCGACAGCGCTTTACCGTTAACCGCCACAACGCGGCCTTTCTCAACGGTAACGGTCACCTGCTCAGGCTGATCCGGCGCTTCCTGCGGATCGACGGTCCATACCCAGCAATCTTTGTTCGGCGCATTCCACGGGCTTTCCAGCACGCCGCCTTCGGTGGAGATGTGCCAGGCGTTCTCATCGCGGCTGTAGATTTTTTCCAGCGACGCGGTGGTCGGAATGTTGCGCTCTTTCAGGTAATCCAACAGCGCTTCACGGGAACGCAGGTTCCACTCACGCCACGGCGCCACCACTTTCAGCTGCGGCGCCAGCGCGGTGTAGGTGGTCTCGAAACGCACCTGGTCATTGCCTTTGCCGGTCGCACCGTGGCACAGCGCGTCGGCGCCCACTTTCAACGCCAGCTCGACCTGCGCCTTGGCGATGATCGGCCGCGCCATCGACGTGCCCAGCAGGTAGCTGCCTTCGTACAGGGCGCCGGTCTGCAGCACCGGATAAACGTAATCGCGGATAAATTCTTCACGCAGATCCACCACGTGACATTCAGAGGCACCGGACTGCAGGGCTTTTTGCTCCACGCCTTCCAGATCGCTGCGCTCCTGACCGATGTCCGCCACGAACGCCACCACTTCACAGCCGCCGTAGTTCTCTTTCAGCCATGGAATGATGGCCGAGGTATCCAGGCCGCCGGAGTACGCCAGAACGATTTTTTTGATGCCTTGGTTTTGCATGATCTATTCCTTTCTAATTCTAAAATTAAGCGAGGATCCGGGTGCCAATCGACACGCCGTTAAACAAAGCAGGAAGCTGATCGGCATGGCGCCAGCTGGCGATATCCACCGGGCGGCCGAGGGTGCGGGCCGCGTCGAGCGCCGCATTCACCTTCACCACCATACCATCGGTGATGATGCCTTGCGCGATCAGTTGTTCCGCTTTTTGCGCCGTCATTTCCGCAATGCGTTGCCCCTTGCCGTCGAGGATGCCGCTGACGTCCGACAGCAGGATCAGATCCGCCCCCAGCGTCGCCGCCAGCGCCGTCGCCGCCTGATCGGCGTTCACGTTCATTAACTGCCCTTCGGCGGTGATGCCGATGGAGCTGACCACCGGCAGGTAGCCGGCGCTCAGCAGGGTATTGAGCAGCGCGGGCGAACCGGGCTGCGCGTTGCCGACGTGGCCCAATGCCGGATCGAGCGGGGTCACGACCGCGCTGCCGCCATCCGCCAGGCTCAGGCCGACGGCGTTGATTTGGTGTTTAATCGCCCACGCCAGCAGCGTTTTGTTGGCGGTGCCGGCCAGCGCGCCGGTGATGATGTCGATCTGATCGGCCGGCGTGACCCGCAGGCCGTTCTTTTTCACCACCGGCAAAGAGAGCTGCTTCATCAGTTCGTCCACCACGCAGCCGCCGCCGTGCACGATCACCAGCGGGCGCTGATGCTGCTGCCGGTAACTGTCCAGCGCGGTAAACAGGCGCTCCAGCGCTTCTTCACTGTCTAATAACACGCCACCTAACTTGATAATTAACGGGTTCATTGCTGTTTACTCACGCTGGTTTAAAGGAGTGACTGGGTTTCCGGGAAGCCGAAACGGATATTCAGGCATTGCACCGCCTGCGCCGCCGCGCCTTTCAGCAGGTTGTCTTCCACCGCTACGGCGATCAGATGCTCGCCCTGCACCGCAAAACCGATGTCGCAGAACGGCAACCCCACCACCGCTTTCAGCGCCGGCACGCCCTGGTCGTATAACCGCACCAGCGGCTTGTCGTCATAGGCGGCATGATAGGCGGCCGCGACGTCCTGCGCGGTCACGCCGGCCTTCAGGCGGCAGGTGATGGTTTCAAGGATACCGCGCGGGAAGTTGCCCAGGTGCGGCGTAAAGATAACCGGCACGCCCAGGTGCGCGGCGATCTCCGGCTGGTGCCGATGAGTGAAAATACCGTACGGCTGCAGGCTCACTTCGCAGAAGCTGGTGGTCATGCTGGCCTTACGACCGGCGCCGCTGACGCCGCTGGTGGCGTTGATCACCGGCCACTGGTCGAGGTTCAGCAGCTGCTTCTCGATCAACGGCTTCAGCGCCAGCTGCGCCGCCGTCGGGTAACAGCCCGGCACGGCAATCAGCTGCGCCTGTTTAATCTTGTCGCTCTGCCACTCCGCCAGGCCGTACACCGCCTGCTCCAGCAGGGCGCCATGCTGATGTTCGAAACCGTAGTACTGGCTATAAAAACCGGCGTCCTGCACGCGGAAGGCGCCCGACAGATCGAACACCACGCAGCCCGCCGCCAGGAAAGCCGGTGCGATATCGTGGCTGACTTCATGGGCGGTGGCGAGGAACACCACGTCGATGCCCTGTGCCGCCTTGGCAACGTCGGTCAACGGCTGCAGCGGCAGATCGACGATGCCTTTCAACTGGGGATGGAGATCGGAAAGCAACTTTCCTGCATCTGCACTTTGCGCTGAAACCGCTAAAGCGGTTATGTTCATGTGTGGGTGGCGATTCAGGTAAGCCGTGAGCTCCGCTCCGGCGTAACCGCTGGCACCAACGATCAGCGTATTCAACATGTGGCCTTTCACCTTCTAAACTGACGTGCGGTCGCTTGCGACCCAGGTAACAGGGCTAGCCAGCGTTGTTGCGCCGTTCACCCACGGAGCCAGGCGTTGATGCTTTTATAAACATCCGGGTATCGGGTTCCCTTACGCTTCGGCTTACTGTATTTTTATTCAAAATAAATGCATGAATATTGATACTATCCTAACCAAAGGCTGTCAACAGTGAAGATGAAATTACCTCCATTTATTGAGCTGTACCGGGCGTTGATCGCAACGAAGTCGATCAGCGCCACCGATGCCGGCCTCGATCAGAGCAATGAGGCGTTAATCAACTTGCTGGCCGGATGGTTTGCCGACCTGGGCTTTCGCGTCGACGTACAGCCGGTGCCGGAATCGCGCCACAAATTCAACCTGCTGGCCAGCATCGGCGAAGGCAGCGGCGGCCTGCTGCTGGCCGGCCATACCGATACGGTGCCTTACGACGAAGGCCGCTGGACGCGCGATCCGTTCACCCTGACCGAGCACGACAACAAGCTCTACGGCCTGGGCACCGCCGACATGAAAGGCTTCTTCGCCTTTATTCTGGATGCGGTGCGCGACATCGACGCGAGCAAACTGACCAAGCCGCTGTACATTCTGGCTACCGCAGATGAAGAAACGACGATGGCCGGCGCACGTTATTTCGCCGCCTCCACCGCCATTCGGCCGGATTTCGCCATCATCGGCGAACCAACCTCGCTGCAGCCGGTGCGCGCACACAAGGGCCACATGGCCAACGCCATTCGCATCGTCGGCCAGTCCGGCCACTCCAGCGATCCGGCGCGCGGCGTCAACGCCATCGATCTGATGCACGAATCCATCGGCCACCTGATGGAGCTGCGCAAAACCCTGCAGGAGCGCTACAACAATCCGGCGTTCGCCGTGCCTTATCCCACCATGAACTTCGGCCATATCAGCGGCGGCGACGCGGCCAACCGCATCTGCGCCTGCTGTGAGCTGCACCTGGATATCCGCCCGTTGCCCGGCATGACGCTCGACAACATCAACGAGCTGATGCATCAGGCATTGGAGCCGGTGAGCCAACGCTGGCCGGGCCGCCTGACCATCGAAGAGCTGCACGCGTCGGTGCCGGGTTACGAATGCCCGACCGACCACCGCATGGTGGCGGTGATCGAGGAACTACTGGGCACCCGTACACAGGTGGTCAACTACTGCACCGAAGCGCCGTTCGTGCAGCAGGTCTGCCCGACGTTGGTGCTCGGCCCCGGCTCCATCGATCAGGCCCACCAGCCGGACGAATACATCGACACCGCGTTTATCGAACCGACGCGCAAACTGTTGGGCCAGCTGGTCAATCACTTTTGCCGGCAATAAACCCGACATTTAACAGGGGAAATGCTTTATGCTTTCCCCTACCTCAAAATAAGTATAAAGCGGCGAAATAAGCCACGCTGATAACCGACGCGCCGTAATTAAATTTCAGAAAATGCGCCGATTTTGATGTTTTTTTGCTAAAAATAGTGTCAATTGACGATTGGACAGGAACGCGATGTGATCAGGCAGGCGGTCTGCGCCTGACGCGTGAAATTTATTTACAAGATAAAAATCATACAGAACTGGGTCAGGGGTTATATGAACGAACAATATTCGGCAATGCGCAGTAATGTCAGTATGCTCGGCAAATTGCTCGGCGATACCATCAAAGAAGCGCTGGGCGAGCATATTCTCGATCGCGTTGAGACCATCCGTAAGCTTTCCAAATCTTCACGCGCCGGCAACGAAGCGCATCGCCAGGAGTTGCTCTCCACCCTGCAGAACCTGTCCAACGACGAGCTGCTGCCGGTGGCGCGCGCCTTCAGCCAGTTCCTCAACCTGACCAACGTCGCCGAGCAGTACCACAGCATTTCGCCCAACGGCGAAGCCGCCAGCAACCCGGAAGCGCTGGCGCAGCTGTTCAGCCGCCTCAAAGACAAAAAGCTCAGCGACAAAGAGCTGCAGCACGCGGTGTCGCAACTCTCCATCGAGCTGGTGCTGACGGCACACCCGACGGAGATCACCCGCCGCACCCTGATCCACAAGCTGGTGGAGGTGAACACCTGCCTCAGCCAGCTCGATCACAACGATCTGGCCGACTACGAGCGCAACAAGATCATGCGCCGTCTGCGCCAGCTGGTGGCCCAGTCGTGGCACACCGATGAAATTCGCAAACATCGCCCCTCCCCGATCGACGAAGCCAAATGGGGCTTCGCGGTGGTAGAAAACAGCCTGTGGGAAGGCGTGCCGGCGTTCCTGCGCGAGTTCAACGAGCAGTTGGAAAACTCCATCAATTACAGCCTGCCGGCGGAAGCGGTGCCGGTGCGCTTCACCTCCTGGATGGGCGGCGACCGCGACGGCAACCCGAACGTGACCGCCGAAATCACCCGCCATGTGCTGCTGCTCAGCCGCTGGAAAGCCTGCGACCTGTTCACCCGCGATATCCAGGTGTTGGTCTCCGAGCTGTCGATGACCGAATGCACCCCGGAGCTGCGCGCCCGCGCCGGCGGTGACGAGGTGCAGGAACCGTACCGCGAAATCATGAAGCAGCTGCGCAGCCAGCTGATGAGCTCCCAGGCTTATCTGGAAGGCCGCCTGAAGGGCGAGCGCGTGCTGAAGCCGCATGACCTGCTGGTGAACAACGAGCAGCTGTGGGAGCCGCTGTATGCCTGCTACCAGTCGCTGCAGGCCTGCGGCATGGGCATCATCGCCAACGGTCAGCTGCTGGATACCCTGCGCCGCGTGCGCTGCTTCGGCGTGCCGCTGGTGCGCATCGACGTGCGCCAGGAAAGCACTCGCCATACCGAAGCCATCGCCGAGCTGACCCGTTATCTGGGGCTGGGCGACTATGAAAGCTGGTCGGAAGCCGATAAACAGGCGTTCCTGATCCGCGAACTGAACTCCAAGCGCCCGCTGGTGCCGCTGAAGTGGCAACCGAGCGCCGACACGCAGGAAGTGCTGGAAACCTGCCAGGTGATCGCCGAAGCGCCGCAGGGCTCGATCGCCGCCTACGTGATTTCGATGGCGCGCACGCCTTCCGACGTGCTGGCAGTGCACCTGCTGCTGAAAGAGGCCGGCTGCCCGTTCGCGCTGCCGGTCGCCCCGCTGTTCGAAACCCTCGACGATCTGAACAACGCCGACGACGTGATGACCCAGCTGCTGAACATCGACTGGTATCGCGGCTTTATTCAGGGCAAACAGATGGTGATGATCGGCTACTCTGACTCGGCGAAAGACGCCGGCGTGATGGCGGCTTCCTGGGCGCAGTACCGCGCGCAGGACGCACTGATCAAAACCTGTGAAAAGGCCGGCGTGGCGCTGACGCTGTTCCATGGGCGCGGCGGCTCCATCGGCCGCGGCGGCGCACCGGCGCATGCGGCGCTGCTGTCGCAGCCGCCGGGCAGCCTGAAGGGCGGCCTGCGCGTCACCGAACAGGGCGAGATGATCCGCTTCAAATTCGGTCTGCCGGAAGTCACCATCAGCAGCCTGGCGCTGTATGCCGGCGCGATCCTCGAGGCGAACCTGCTACCGCCGCCGGAACCAAAGAAAGAATGGCGGGCGTTGATGGACGATCTGTCCGAGACCTCCTGCCGAATGTATCGCGGCTACGTGCGTGAAAACCCGGACTTCGTGCCTTACTTCCGCGCGGCCACGCCGGAGCTGGAGCTGGGTAAACTGCCGCTGGGCTCACGCCCGGCCAAACGCAAGCCGAACGGCGGCGTGGAAAGCCTGCGCGCCATTCCGTGGATCTTCGCCTGGACGCAGAACCGCCTGATGCTGCCGGCCTGGCTCGGCGCCGGTGCCGGATTGCAGGAAGCGGTGAAAGCCGGCAAGCAGGCGGAGCTGGAGGCGATGTGTCGCGACTGGCCGTTCTTCTCCACCCGCATCGCCATGCTGGAAATGGTGTTCGCCAAAGCCGACCTGTGGCTGGCGGAATACTACGATCAGCGCCTGGTGGATAAATCGCTGTGGCCGCTGGGCCAACAGCTGCGCGATCAGCTGGAAAGCGACATCAAGGTGGTGCTGACCATCGCCAACGATGCGCACCTGATGGAAGACCTGCCGTGGATCGCCGAATCCATCGCGCTGCGCAACGTTTATACCGACCCACTGAACGTCTTGCAGGCCGAGCTGCTGCATCGTTCGCGTCAGCAGGAGCAGCCGGACGCCCGCGTCGAGCAGGCGCTGATGGTCACCATCGCCGGCGTCGCCGCCGGGATGCGCAACACCGGCTAGTGAGCCTAATCGCGGCCCCGTTTATCGGGGCCGTTTTTTTATGTCTTGTCTTGCCCACAAAAAAAGGGCGCCGCGGTAAAGCGACGCCCTTTTTCAATGGAACAAGCCTGTCAGGCAGCGGCCACCGGGCGCACGCCCAGCGTGTGGCAGATGGCGTAGCTCATCTCGGCGCGGTTCAGCGTATAGAAGTGGAAATCTTTCACCCCTTCGCGGCTGAGGATCTTCACCATGTCCATGGCGATGTTGGCACCGACCATTTTGCGGGTCTCCGCATCGTCGTCCAGCCCTTCGAACATGCTGGTCATCCAGCTTGGCACCCGCACGTTGGTCATGGTGGCGAAGCGCTGCAGCTGCTTGAAGTTGGACACCGGCAGAATGCCCGGTACGATTTCCACGTCGATACCGGCGGCGACGCAGCGGTCGCGGAAGCGCAGGTAGCTCTCGACGTCGAAGAAGAACTGGGTGATGGCGCGACTGGCGCCGGCATCGATCTTACGTTTCAGGTTAATCAAATCGGCCTGGGCGCTCTTCGCCTCCGGGTGCACTTCCGGGTAGGCAGCGACGGAAATGTCGAAGTCGCCCACATCTTTCAGCAGCGCCACCAGATCGGTCGCGTACATTTCCGGCTTGCCGGCGCCCGGCGGCAGATCGCCACGCAGCGCCACGATATGGCGGATGCCGCTGTTCCAGTAATCGGTCGCGATGTCGCGCAGCTGCGTCGGGCTGGCGTCGATGCAGGTCAGGTGCGGCGCCGCCTCCAGGCCGGTGCGCTCCTTGATCCCCTTGATGATGCTGTGGGTGCGATCGCGCTCGCCGGAGTTGGCACCGTAGGTGACGGAAACGAATTTGGGTTTGAGGATGCTCAGACGATCGATCGACTGCCACAGGGTCTCTTCCATCTCGCTGGTGCGCGGCGGGAAGAACTCGAATGATACGTTAATCTGGCCGTTCAACTCCGCCAGACTCTGATTCAGCGCTTCCCGCTGGTTTGCGTGGAAAAAGCTCATACCCTGCTCACCTCTTATCGATCACTGTTTTTATTTCATTTTTATGAGCGTCTATACGTTTAGACGTCTAGATAGAAAATGCCGCATGTTGGCTAAAGAGTCAACAGGAAAATGAGGGGAATAAGATGATTAATCTTCACCCGCTCAACGAGGGAATTTCATGACGGCGGCAGGGATAAGTATGGCAGGAAAAGCAAAGGGGCGCGGTGAACCCGCGCCCGCAGAGAATTAAAGCAGCTGTGCCAACCGGTTAAGGTCTGACTGGATCGCGCCGGCGGTCACGTCGCGGCCGGCGCCCGGCCCGCGGATCACCAGCGGATTATCGCGATACCAGCGGCTTTCGATGGCGAACACGTTGTCGCACGGCAGCAGCGAGGCCAGCGGATGCTCAGGACGCACCGCCTCCACGCCGACCCGCGCCTTGCCGTTGGCATCGAAACGCGCCACGTGACGCAACACCAGGCCCATTTCGCTGGCGGCCTCAAAGCGCTGCTGCATCTGCTGGTTCAGCGCCTCGCCGTTCTCGAAGAACTGATCGACGGAGCCCAGCTCGCAGCCCGCCGGCACCAGCGACTCGACCCGCACCTGGTTCGGTTCGATGTCGTAGCCCGCTTCGCGCGCCAGGATCACCAGCTTGCGCATCACGTCCTGACCGGAGAGATCGACCCGCGGATCCGGTTCGGTCAGCCCCTGCTGCCAGGCCTGATCCACCAGTTCGGTAAACGGCACCGTGCCGTCATACTGCAAGAACAGCCAGGAAAGCGTGCCGGAGAAGATGCCGCTGATCGCCAAAATGCTGTCGCCGCTGTCGCGCAGATCGCGCACCGTATGGTTGACCGGCAGCCCGGCGCCGACGGTGGCGTTATACAGCCAGTGGCGGCCGGTTTTGGCGAAGGCGTCGCGAATTTGGCGATAGGTATCGCTGCACGAGGCACCCGCCAGCTTGTTGGCGCTGATCACGTGGAAACCGTAGCTGGCGAAATCCAGATACTGTCCGGCCAGCTCTTCGCTGGCGGTCACGTCGAGCACCACCAGATCGTCGAACGGGTGCGCGCGCATCCACAGGAACAGCGACTCTTCGTCGAGTTCCTGCGCCTCGTCCTCAAAGAACGCCAATGCACGGCTGGCGTCCAGCCCGTCGTAGTTCAGCAGGCTGCGGCGGCTGTCCACCACCCCCGCCAGGATAAATTCGAAACCGCTGCGCGCGGAGATATTGGTCTGCTCACGGGCGAACAGCTCCAGCCAGCGCGACCCGATGTTGCCCTTGCCGAACAGCACCAGACCGATGCGCTTCTCGGCGCGGAACAGGCTTTGGTGCAGCCCCTGAATCAGCAGCGCGGTCGGCCCCTGGCGCAATACCGCCACCAGGCTGATGCCATCTTCGGCCTGCCAGATAAACTCGACCGGCTGATCTTTCAGTTGCTGATAGAAACGGTGGCTGTGCAGCGGGTTCTTGCATACCCCGGCGCCGACCATCGCCACCAGCGCCAACCCTTCGCGCAGGTGCAGTTCACCCGGCAGCGCCGAGGCCTGCAGGGTCGCCAGCGCGCTGTTGACCACCTCGGAGGTGTAGCACAGCTGTATCCGATTGCGGTCAGGATGGATGCCCACCGCCAGCGGTTTGATCTGTGCGCGCTTGAGCACCAGATCCAACTCTTTCTGCGCCAATTTGAAGTCGTGCTGAGCGGCGACGTGCAGCTCAATCAGACACACGTCATCGTGGCTGGTGACAATCTTGGCGCCAGTGCCGGACGCCAATACGCGCTCGATGCGTGTCGAGCCCTGCTCCGGCTGGTAGCTGCAGCGCAGCTGAAGATCGATATCGCTGCCGGAGACCGGCTGCAGGGTGCGGGTATGCAGCACCGGCGCCGCCAGGCGCGCCAGCTCGCTGGCTTCGTCCAGGCGCAGCAGCGGCAGCAGGCAGGCGTCTTTCACCTTGCGCGGGTCGGCGCTGTAAACCCCGGCCACGTCGCTCCAGATGGTGACGCGCGCCGCGCCGGCCAACGCGCCGACCTGAGTGGCAGAGTAGTCGCTGCCGTTGCGCCCCAACAGCACGGTTTCCCCGGCGTCGTTGCGCGAAATGAAGCCGGTCACCACCAGGCGCTTGCCCGGATGTTGGGCCAACAATTGTTGCAACAGCGGATAAGAACGGCCTTCATCCACCTGCGGCTGCGCGGCGCGCTCGGCGCGCAGGAAATCACGCGCATCCAGCCAGGCCGCCTGCATATCCAGGTGGTTGAGCACCGCCGCCATCAGGCGCGCCGACCAGATCTCGCCGTGCCCGACCACTTCGGCATAGCACACCTCGTCGACTTTGCCGTCCAGCAGCACCGCCAGACGTTCCAGATCCTGAATGAACTCGGCGATCAGCGGCTCTGCGCTTTCCGGCGGCAGCAGGCCGCCGATAAGATCGCTATGATAACGACGCAACGTCTGCTGCACCTGGTGCGCAGACAGGCGATCGCTCTGGCTGAGCTTCAGCCAGTTGATCAACTGGTTGGTGGTACTGCCGGCGGCCGATACCACCATCATGTCGCCCGGCTGGCTGTATTCCGCCATAATCCCGGCCACACGCAGATAACACTTCACATCCGCCAGACTGCTGCCGCCAAACTTGTGCAGTTGACGCCCGCTCACCGGCCCTGCTACAGCAATTGCATTCATGCTTACCTCGTTGCCGCCGCCTGGAAAGCGCGTTCCAGATCGGCAATCAAATCTTCACTGTCTTCAATACCCACGGAAATGCGCAGCAGGCTCTCGGAGATGCCGGCCGCTGCCCGCGCCTCCGCCGCCATGCCGGCGTGGGTCATGGTCGCTGCATGCGAGATCAGGCTTTCTACGCCGCCCAGCGATTCTGCCAGAGTAAACAGCTCAAGGGCAGAGAGAAAACGGCGCAGCACCGCTTCATCGCCGTCCAGTTCAAAACTCAGCATCGCGCCGAAGCCACGCTGCTGCCGGCGGGCGATCTCATGCCCCGGGTTTTCCGGCAGGGAAGGATGATACAGCTTTTTCACCAGCGGTTGCTGCTGTAAATAGCCGACAATCGCTTCGGCGTTTTGCTGCGCCGCCTTGATGCGCGGCGACAGCGTGCGCATGCCGCGCAGCAGCAGATAGCTGTCGAACGCGCCGCCGGTCACGCCGATATTGTTCGCCCACCAGGCCAATTCGACCGCCAGCTCGGGATCTTTGGCAATCACCGCGCCGGCCACCACGTCCGAATGCCCGTTCAGGTATTTGGTGCAAGAATGGACCACCAGATCGGCACCGAGTTCGATCGGCTGTTGCAGGGCCGGGCTGAGGAAGGTGTTGTCCACCACCGTCAACGCGCCCGCCGCGTGTGCGGCGGCGCAGATCGCCGCGATGTCCACCACCCGCAGCAGCGGATTGCTGGGGCTTTCAATCAGCACCAGCTTCGGCTTTTGCGCCAGCGCCTGCTGCAGGGCTTCTTCATTACCCTGATCGACGAACAGCACGCGATAGGCGCCGCGCTTGCTCAGGCTGTCGAACAACCGATAGCTGCCGCCGTAGCAGTCGTGCGGCGCCACCAGCAGATCGCCCGGCTTCAGCAGCACGGTGGTCACCAGATGGATCGCCGACATCCCGCTGCCGGTCATCACCGCGCCGGCGCCGCCTTCCAGCTCCGCCAACGCGCGTTGCACCACGTCGCGCGTCGGGTTGCCGCGGCGCGAGTAATCATGGGCTCGGGGTTGGTTGAAGTCGGTAAAGTTATAGGTGCTGGACAGATGAATCGGCGGGACAACGCAGCCATACTGTTCGTCGTCGTTCAGGCCGCTGCGTACGGCAATCGTGGCTGGTTTACGCGTCATGGGCTCGCTCGGCTCTCGGTTCGGTGAATGAGGCCTAAAGAGTAATCGCAGGATTGATAGACGTCAATACATCTGGACATCTAAACTTCTCTGCGTATAGATTGAGCAATGGCACAATACCCGCTAAAATTATGCCGATATGACATGACGATAAGATGTTAAGCCACAATGTCCGGCCGAGGCGGGGCATTCAGTGACCCTGGTCGCGTAAAATTGACATTTATTTAGTGAGAACAGTGAAGATCGGGCATAATTGGCCGGTTTTTAGAATTTTGTAATTTTTCTGACAAAGTTAAGGTGTCCCATGGCTGAGTGGAACGGCGAGTATGTCAGCCCTTACGCTGAACACGGTAAAAAAAGCGAGCAAGTCAAAAAGATCACGGTATCCATTCCGCTGAAGGTCCTGAAAATCCTCACCGACGAACGGACCCGTCGCCAGGTGAACAACCTGCGCCACGCCACCAACAGCGAACTGCTGTGCGAAGCGTTTCTGCATGCCTTTACCGGCCAGCCGCTGCCGAACGATGAAGACCTGCGCAAAGAGCGCAGCGATGAAATCCCGGAAGCCGCAAAAGCGTTGATGCGCGAACTGGGTGTCGATCCCGATACCTGGGAATATTGAGAACCGTCCGGCGAACGCCGGCGGCAGAAACGAAAAAAGGCGCCAAAGGCGCCTTTTTCATCGGACGATAAGAAATCTTATTTCTTAGCGCCTGGTACGCTGAAACGCTTGTTGAAGCGGTCAACGCGGCCACCGGTAGCAACGTCACGCTGCTTGCCAGTGTAGAACGGGTGGCATGCGCCACAAACGTCCAGGTTCAGATCGTGGCCCACGGTGGAGCGGATCTTCATCACGTTACCGCAAGAGCAGTTAGCAGTAACTTCTTCGTATTTTGGGTGGATACCTTGTTTCATGGGAAACCTCAGTTAAGGCCGTGTCGCTATCCAGCCCTGTTTCGCCAGACACCACACGTGGTTGATAATAGAATTTTGGTATCGAATTATACCAAAGGCGGCAAATTATACAGCATTAGCCGAGGCGCGCAATCGGAACCGTACATTTGCCGATGCGCCGTGTAAACTGATGCCCTCTTTTTTTCAATTTGGATGAGATCATGCCCGTCGTACACGTTGCCTTGCCGGTCCCCCTCGCCCGCACCTTCGACTATCTGCTGCCGCCCGGCATGCAGCCGGTGGCCGGCGCGCGCGTGGGCGTGCCCTGGGGCAGGCAGCATGCGATCGGCATCGTCACCGGCTGCAGCGACACCAGCGAACTGCCGCTGGACAAGCTCAAACCGATCGACAGCGTGATCGACGCCGAGTCGCTGTTCTCCCCCAGCCTGTGGCGCATCCTGCGCTGGGCCAGCGATTACTATCACTACCCCATCGGCGAGGTGCTGTTCCATGCGCTGCCGATCCTGCTGCGGCAAGGCAAACCGGCCGAGGCCGCACCGCTGTGGCAATGGTTCGCCACCGAAGAGGGGCGTGCCACCCCGCCCGAAAGCCTGAAACGCGCGCCGAAACAGCAGCAGGCGCTGGCGGCGCTGCTGCAACGCCCGGTCTATCGCCACCAGGTCAGCCAGCTGGAGCTGACGGAAAGCGCCCTGCAGGCGCTGCGCGCCAAAGGGCTGATCGATCTGCGCGCTCAGGTCGCGGATACGCACGACTGGCGCCCCAACTTCGCGGTGCTCGGCGAGCGGCTGCGGCTGAACACTGAGCAGGCTACCGCCGTCGGGGCGATCAGAAGCGAGGATGAGCAGTTCGCCGCCTGGCTGCTGGCCGGGGTGACCGGCTCCGGCAAGACCGAGGTCTACCTCAGCGTGCTGGAGAACGTGCTGGCCAAAGGCCGGCAGGCGCTGGTGCTGGTGCCGGAAATCGGCCTGACGCCGCAAACCATCGCCCGCTTTCGCGAGCGCTTCAACGCGCCGGTAGACGTACTGCACTCCGGCCTGAACGACAGCGAGCGGCTGGCGGTTTGGCTGCGCGCGCGCAGCGGCGAAGCCGCCATCGTCATCGGCACCCGCTCGGCGCTGTTCACGCCGTTCCGTCAGCTGGGCGTGATCATCATCGACGAAGAGCACGACAGCTCTTATAAACAACAGGAAGGCTGGCGCTACCACGCCCGCGATCTGGCGGTGTTCCGCGCCCGGGAAGAGGATATCCCGATGGTGATGGGCTCCGCGACCCCGGCATTGGAAACGCTGCACAACGTGCAGCTGGGCAAATATCGCCAGCTGAAGCTCACCCAGCGCGCGGGCAACGCCAAACCGGCGGCGCAGCACCTGATCGATCTGAAGGGGCTGCCGCTGAAGGTCGGCCTGTCGCAGCCGCTGCTGAAGAGCATGCAGCACCATTTAAAAGCCGGCAATCAGGTGATGCTGTTCCTCAACCGCCGCGGTTACGCCCCGGCGCTGCTGTGCCACGAGTGCGGCTGGATCGCCGAATGCCAGCGCTGCGATCATTACTACACCTTCCACCAGCATCAGCGCCAGCTGCGCTGCCACCACTGCGACAGCCAGCGACCGGTGCCGCACCAGTGCCCGCAGTGCGGCTCCACCCACCTGGTGTCGGTCGGCGTCGGCACCGAACAGCTGGAGCAGGAGCTGGCGCCGCTGTTCCCCGACACGCCGATCACCCGCATCGATCGCGACACCACCAGCCGCAAGGGAGCGCTTGAACAGCATCTGGCGGATATCCATCGCGGCGAAGCGCGCATTTTGATCGGCACGCAGATGCTGGCCAAGGGCCACCATTTTCCCGACGTCACCCTGGTGGCGTTGCTGGACGTGGACGGCGCGCTGTTCTCCGCCGACTTCCGCTCCGCCGAGCGTTTCGCTCAGCTGTATACCCAGGTCTCCGGGCGGGCCGGCCGTGCGGGCAAGCAGGGGGAAGTGCTGCTGCAAACCCACCATCCGGAGCACCCGCTGCTGCAGGTGCTGCTGCAACAGGGTTACGACGCCTTCGCCAAACAGACGCTGGCGGAGCGCAACAGCGTGTTTCTGCCGCCTTACACCAGCCACATCATCGTGCGCGCCGAAGATCACGACAACCAGCAGGCCCCGCTGTTCCTGCAGCAGCTGCGCAACCTGCTGGAAGCCAGCCCGCTGAAGGACGACTCGCTATGGGTGATGGGCCCGGTGCCGGCGCTGCAGTCCAAACGCGGCGGCCGTTTCCGCTGGCAGCTGCTGCTGCAGCACCCGACGCGGCGCGTCCTGCAACAGCTGATGAAAAGCTCGCTGCCGCTGATCGGCACCCTGCCGCAAACGCGCAAGGTGAAATGGACGCTGGATGTCGATCCGATCGACAGCTGATCCCGGAAAAGTCCGATTTAGCTGCCGCAGTGCAAACGTTTACCCTTGAAATTGCGAGCGAACGCTAAAAAACCTTCTCAGGTCACATTTTTTATGCAAATTAGGTAACAAAGGCGGGGCGTATTCTGTTTAGAATGTCTGCGAGGGCAAATTTTGTCGCCACATCGCAGCGCGACGGACTGCCCGAACGCGAGTGGCGCTCAATGACAACAATCTCGCCACCGCATGCCGGACATTGTGAGCAAACAGCAGTAGTGGCGTCGGCATGGGGCTGACGCAAGGAGAAAGGCGTTGGAACACAAGAAAGAGTTATCCATGGCGACCATGAAAGACGTCGCCGAAATGGCGGGCGTTTCAACGGCTACCGTATCGCGTGCGCTGATGAACCCGGAAAAGGTGTCAACGCCGACGCGCCAGAAAGTGGAACAGGCCGTCCTGGCCGTGGGTTATTCTCCTCATGCTCTGTCACGCAATATCAAGCGCAACGAATCCCGCACCATCCTGGTGATCGTGCCCGACATCTGCGATCCGTTTTTCGCCGATGTGATCCAGGGGATCGAACAGACCGCCGCCCAACAAGGCTATCTGGTGCTGATCGGCGACTGCGCGCAGCAAAACCAGCAAGAGCGCACCTTCGTCAATCTGATCATCACCAAACAGATCGACGGCATGCTGCTGCTGGGCTCCAACCTGCCGTTCGATGCCAGCAAGGAAGAACAGCGCAACCTGCCGCCGATGGTGATGGCCAACGAGTTCGCCCCCGAGCTGGAACTGCCGACGGTGCACATCGACAACCTGACCGCCGCCTTTGAAGCCGTGCATTATTTGCATCAATTGGGCCACCGGCAGATCGCCTGCGTCGCCGGGCCGGAACAGATGCCGCTGAGCCATTATCGGCTGCAGGGTTACGTTCAAGCGCTACGTCGTAATGGCATTACCGTCGAAAGCAGCTATATTACCCGGGGTGATTTTACCTACGAAGCCGGCGCGCAAGCGCTGACGGCGCTGATGGCGCAGCCGAAACCGCCAACGGCGGTATTCTGCCACAGCGATGTCATGGCGATCGGCGTGCTGTCCCAGGCGAAGAAAATGGGGCTGCGGATACCGCAGGATCTGTCGATCGTCGGCTTTGATGACCTCAAGCTGGCGCAGTATTGCGATCCGCCGCTGACCACGGTGGCGCAGCCGCGCTTCCAGATCGGCCAGCAGGCGATGTTGTTGCTGTTGGAGCAGTTGAACGGCCAGACGGTGGCCAGCGGCTCCCGGCTATTGGACAGTGAATTGATTATCAGAGGCAGCACCGCTGCCCCGAAACGCTAGTCAAATATTTTAGGGTTCAGTAACATGACGGACTTATCCTCTCATCAGGACACAGCGGAATAATAGTGGCACAAAAAGACTATGTAAGCCGTGGGCGCGCAGCAGGAGCTAAGCGTAAAACCCCCAGCCGTAAAAAACGCAGTTCTCCGAAGGTTTCCAAAACCGTGCTGGCGTTAGCCGCCGCGTTGCTGGTTGTCTTTGTCGGTGGCCTCTATTTCATTACCCACAACAAGCCGGAAGACGCGCCGTTGTTGCCTGCGCACACCACGCGCCCCGGCAACGGCCTGCCGCCGAAGCCGGAAGAGCGCTGGCGCTACATCAAAGAGCTGGAAAACCGGCAGATCGGCGTGCAAACCCCGACCGAACCGACGGCCGGCGGCGAGCTCAATTCCAAAACTCAGCTGACCGCCGAACAGCGGCAGTTGCTGGAGCAGATGCAGGCCGATATGCAGCAGCGCCCGACGCAGCTGAACGAAGTGCCGTATAACGATCCGGGCCAGGCCAACGCGCGCAGCACCCGCCAACAGCAGCAGATGCAACAACAGCAAATGCAGCAGCAGCCGGTACAGCAACAGCAGCAGGTCAGCCAGCCGCCGCGCAACCCGTTCAGCAACGGGGCCACTACCGCGCCGGTGCAGCCGCACCCGCAGCCAAAACCGACTACCCAGCAACCGGTGCAGGTGAAACAGCCTGAGCCGAAGCCGCAACCGAAGCCGGAGCCCAAACCGGAAGTGAAGCAGGAAACGGCCAAGCAGGAAACCAAACCGGAATCGAAGCAGAAGTGGATGGTGCAATGCGGTTCGTTCCGCGCCACCGATCAGGCTGAATCCGTGCGTGCGCGCCTGGCGTTCGAAGGCATCGAGAGCCGCATCACCGCCGGCGGCGGTTGGAATCGCGTGGTGCTCGGCCCGTACAGCAGCCGTGCCGCCGCGGACAAAACCCTTTCGCGCCTGAAGGGCGTCGGCATGTCGAGTTGCATTCCCCTCTCCGTTGGGGGTTGAAAAGCGTCAATCCCCCCCCATCTATACTCTCAATATGCCTCGTAGCGTCTGCGAAAGCAGGCGCTGCGGGGACTTCTTTCCGTCTTTAACGAGGGTCTGCTCGTGACAACAATTGTAAGCGTACGCCGCAACGGCCAGGTCGTCATCGGTGGTGATGGCCAGGCAACCCTGGGTAATACGGTGATGAAGGGTAACGTCAAGAAAGTGCGTCGCCTGTATAACGACAAAGTGATCGCCGGTTTCGCCGGTGGCACCGCTGACGCCTTCACGCTGTTTGAACTGTTTGAACGCAAACTGGAAATGCATCAGGGCCACCTGGTGAAAGCCGCCGTCGAGCTGGCGAAAGACTGGCGCACCGACCGCATGCTGCGCAAGCTCGAAGCGCTGCTGGCGGTCGCCGATGAAACCGCCTCGCTGATCATCACCGGCAACGGCGATGTGGTGCAGCCGGAAAACGATCTGATCGCCATCGGCTCCGGCGGCCCGTACGCCCAGGCCGCAGCCCGCGCCATGTTGGAAAATACCGAGCTGAGCGCCCGCGACATCGTTGAGAAATCCCTCAACATCGCCGGCGACATCTGTATTTACACCAACCATTTCCACACCATTGAAGAATTGCCTTCCAAAGCGTAAGGATCGAATACCATGTCTGAAATGACCCCGCGCGAGATCGTCAGCGAACTGGACAGCTATATCATTGGCCAAAACAAGGCCAAACGCGCTGTCGCCATTGCCCTGCGCAACCGCTGGCGCCGGATGCAGCTCAACGAGATGCTGCGTCACGAAGTGACCCCGAAAAACATTCTGATGATCGGCCCAACCGGCGTCGGTAAAACCGAAATCGCCCGTCGTCTGGCGAAGCTGGCCAACGCGCCGTTCATCAAGGTTGAAGCCACCAAGTTCACCGAAGTGGGCTATGTGGGCAAAGAAGTGGATTCCATCATCCGCGATCTGACCGATGCCGCCATCAAAATGGTGCGCATGCAGTCGATCGAGAAAAACCGCACCCGTGCCGAAGAGTTGGCCGAAGAGCGCATTCTCGACGTGCTGATCCCGCCGGCCAAGAACAACTGGGGCCAGCCGGAAGAGCATCAGGAGCCGTCCGCCGCCCGCCAGGCATTCCGCAAGAAACTGCGCGAAGGCCAGCTGGACGACAAAGAGATCGAAATCGATCTGGCCGCGGCGCCGATGGGCGTGGAAATCATGGCGCCTCCGGGCATGGAAGAGATGACCAACCAGCTGCAGTCGATGTTCCAGAACCTCGGCGGCCAGAAGCAAAAGCCGCGCAAGGTGAAGATCAAAGAAGCCTTCAAGCTGCTGGTGGAAGAAGAAGCTGCAAAACTGGTGAACCCGGAAGAGCTGAAAGAGCAGGCGATCGAAGCGGTTGAACAGCACGGCATCGTGTTTATCGACGAGATCGACAAAATCTGTAAGCGCGGCGGCCAGAGCTCCGGTCCGGACGTCTCGCGCGAAGGCGTGCAGCGCGATCTGCTGCCGCTGGTGGAAGGCTGCACCGTATCGACCAAGCACGGTATGGTGAAGACCGACCACATCCTGTTCATCGCTTCCGGCGCGTTCCAGACCGCCAATCCGTCGGATCTGATCCCGGAACTGCAGGGCCGTCTGCCGATCCGCGTTGAGCTGCAGGCGCTGACCACCGAAGACTTCGAGCGCATCCTGACCGAGCCGAGCGCGTCGCTGACCGAGCAGTACAAAGCGCTGATGGGCACCGAAGGCGTCAACATCGAGTTCACCGCCGACGGCATCCGCCGCATCGCCGAAGCCGCGTGGCAGGTCAACGAAAGCACCGAGAATATCGGCGCGCGTCGTCTGCACACCGTGCTGGAACGTCTGATGGAAGATATTTCCTACGATGCGAGTGAAATTAATGGCCAATCCATTACAATTGATGCGGATTACGTGCGCAGTCATCTGGATGAACTGGTGGCGGATGAAGATTTGAGTCGTTTTATCCTATAATCGCTCAATCATTGTCTTGTCAGTCATCTGTGTGGGAGGCATTGCCTCCCACAATTATTTCTAACGGACACCGCAACTCACTGACAGAAGCGAAACATGAGCTCATCAACCTCCACCACCCCGATCTCCGCCTGGCTGGAAAGTCTACGCCCCCGCACCCTGCCGTTGGCTTTTGCCTCCATCGTGGTCGGCTCGGCCATCGCCACCTGGCACGGCAGCCTGAAACCTGAAGTGGCGCTGCTGGCGCTGTTGACCGCCGGCCTGCTGCAGATCCTCTCCAACCTGGCGAACGACTACGGCGATGCGGTCAAAGGCAGCGACAAAGAAGATCGCATCGGGCCGTTGCGCGGCATGCAAAAAGGCATGATCACCCAGGCGCAGATGAAACGGGCGCTGGTGGTGACGGTGGTGCTGATCGCCCTCGCCGGCTGTTCGCTGATCGCAGTCGCCTGCGAGCAACCCAGCGACGTGGTGGGCTTCCTGGTGCTGGGCGGGCTGTCTATCGTGGCGGCCATCACCTATACCGTCGGCAACAAGCCCTACGGGTATTTGGGGCTGGGCGACATCTCGGTGCTGGTGTTCTTCGGCTGGCTGAGCGTGGCCGGCACCTACTATCTGCAAACGCACACCTTCGACAGCGTCGTGATGCTGCCGGCCACCGCCTGTGGCCTGCTGGCGACGGCGGTGCTCAACATCAACAATCTGCGCGATATCGAGAGCGATCGCGAAAACGGCAAGAACACGCTGGCGGTGCGCCTCGGCCCGCACAAGGCGCGCATTTACCATGCCCTGCTGCTCGGCGGCGCGGTGCTGTGTTTCGCGCTGTTTACGCTGTTCAATCTCCACAGCCCGTGGGGCTGGCTGTTCGTGCTGGCGATCCCGCTGCTGGTGCGCCACGGCCTGCGCGTGTTGCGCGATCCGACGCCGGTCGGCATGCGGCCGATGCTGGAACACATGGTCAAGGCGGCGTTGCTGGCCAACCTGCTGTTCGCCATCGGCGTGGCGCTCAGTTAAAAACTGATGATTTTGCCAACAGGGCGAATAAAGGGATATACTGAACATTCCAGCGGCAAACAGACGTAAAATCCTATGAAATACGATACTTCCGAACTTTGCGACATCTATCATGAAGAGGTGAACGTTGTTGAACCTCTGTTCTCCAATTTTGGCGGGCGTACTTCATTTGGCGGGCAGATCACCACGGTGAAATGCTTTGAGGATAACGGCCTGTTGTTCGATCTGCTTGAAGAAAACGGCCGCGGCCGCGTGCTGTTGGTCGACGGCGGCGGTTCGGTACGCCGGGCGCTGATCAACGCCGAACTGGCGCGCCTGGCCGCCCAGAACGAATGGGAAGGCATCGTGGTGTACGGCGCGGTGCGTCAGGTGGACGATCTGGAAGAACTCGACATCGGCATTCAGGCGATGGCGGCGATCCCGGTGGGTGCCGTGAGCGAAGGCGTGGGCGAAAGCGATATCCGCGTCAACTTCGGTGGCGTCACCTTCTTCTCCGGCGATCACCTGTATGCCGACAACACCGGCATCATCCTCTCCGAAGACCCGCTCGACATCGAGTGATTTTCGGTCATGAAAAAGGGCGCCTGAGGCGCCCTTTTCGTTGCTGCATGGCGTGAGGAATCAGACCTCTTCCATTTTGCCCAGCAGAGCGCGCAGGCGATCTTGCCATACGTGCTGTTCTTCTTTCAGCTGTTGGTTTTCGCGCACCAGCGCTTCGTGGTTGCCGGAGGCAGCCTGAACTTCCTGCGACAGAGAGTTGTTTTTGTCTTTCAGCTCTTCAATTTCCATCTGCAACAAGGTGATGGTATCAATCGCCTGCTGTACTTTTGCTTCCAGTTTCTCAAATACTTCAAATGACATGCTTCAGTCCCCTCATGATAGCAAGGCGTACATCTATAAGTAGCGGCCGCAACGTCGGCTGCAGCTACTGCGAATATTGCATCGCGCTCAGTGACGCGCGCCGTTACGGAAGGCGCGCCAGTCTCGATTCGTTAAAAACGATTGTAAGTAGCCAGTCTCCGCCTGTCTAGCAACATACCGGATCATCGCGCAGTCTGTTGCAATTTTCCTGCCCCCGCCATCAGCAAAAACTGAAAATCCCCGCCGCCACCGCCGCGAGTTGTTAACAACCCTCGCCAAACCACTGGTCAGATCACACTTTTATGGCTCAGAAAGAACACTAAACGACGCGAAATCGCTCAATTTTATGACGCGCCACACACATTTTGATTTCGCTATTTCTCGTTTATGTTCGTTAACGATAAATTTACATCACGTCCTTATTCAATAATTGGACGAGATGAAAAAAACTGTGCCCATAGGCCGGATGTATACCCAACTGAGCCTATAAACCAACAACCGCCGTTTTGCAGGACAACAACATTATGAGCCAAACCACCAGTCCGACATTAAAAGGCCAGTGCATCGCCGAGTTCCTCGGCACGGCGCTGCTGATCTTCTTTGGCGTAGGCTGCGTTGCCGCGCTGAAACTGGCGGGTGCCAGCTTCGGCCAGTGGGAAATCAGCATCATTTGGGGCCTGGGCGTCGCCATGGCCATCTATCTGACCGCCGCCATTTCCGGCGCGCATCTCAACCCTGCGGTCACCCTCGCTCTGTGGCTGTTCGCCTGCTTCGACGGGCGCAAAGTGGTGCCTTACATCATTGCACAGGTCGCCGGTGCCTTCTGCGCCGCTGCCCTGGTCTATGGGCTGTACTACAACCTGTTCTTCGACTTTGAAGCGGCTCACCACATGGTGCGCGGCAGCAACGAAAGCCTCGAACTGGCGGGCATCTTCTCGACTTACCCTAACGCGCACATCTCCGTCGGCCAGGCCTTCCTGGTAGAAACGGTGATCGCCGCCATTCTGATGTGCCTGATCCTGGCGCTGACCGACGACGGCAACGGCATTCCGCGCGGCCCGCTGGCCCCGCTGCTGATCGGTATTCTGATTGCCGTGATCGGCGCCTCCATGGGACCATTGACCGGCTTTGCGTTGAACCCGGCGCGTGACTTCGGGCCGAAACTGTTTGCCTACCTGGCCGGCTGGGGCAAAGTCGCCTTCACCGGCGCACGGGACATCCCGTACTTCCTGGTGCCGATCTTCGCCCCTATCGTCGGCTGTGGCCTGGGCGCTTTCGGTTACCGCGCGCTGATTGGCCGCCACCTGCCGTGCGACGTCTGCGTGACGGAAGAAGAGCCTGATGCCAAGACCCAGCAGCGCAAAGCGTGATGGGTGCAGTTTTACACGGTTAACAACAGCAGGATAATTACCATGACTGTAGAAAAAAAATACATTGTCGCACTCGACCAAGGGACCACCAGTTCACGCGCCGTCGTGCTCGATCACGACGCCAACATCGTTGCGGTATCGCAGCGCGAATTCCCGCAGATCTATCCAAAGGCCGGCTGGGTTGAGCACGACCCGATGGAGATCTGGGCGTCGCAAAGCTCGACGCTGGTAGAAGTGCTGGCGAAAGCCGACATCAGTTCCGATCAGATCGCCGGCATTGGCATCACCAACCAGCGCGAAACCACCATCGTCTGGGAAAAAGAGACCGGCAAGCCGATTTACAACGCCATCGTCTGGCAGTGCCGCCGCACCGCCGACATCTGCGAGAAGCTCAAGCGCGACGGCCTGGAAGAGTACATCCGTCACAACACCGGCCTGGTGGTTGACCCGTACTTCTCCGGCACCAAGGTGAAGTGGATCCTGGACAACGTCGAAGGCGCCCGCGAGCGCGCCAAGCGCGGCGAACTGCTGTTCGGCACCGTCGATACCTGGCTGGTGTGGAAAATGACCCAGGGCCGCGTACACGTTACCGATTACACCAACGCCTCACGCACCATGATGTTCAACATCCACGAGCTGGACTGGGATGAGCGCATGCTGGAAGTGCTGGATATCCCGCGCGCCATGCTGCCGAAAGTCCGTCCTTCCTCCGAGGTGTACGGCCAGACCAACATCGGCGGTAAGGGCGGTACGCGTATTCCTATCGCCGGTATCGCCGGTGACCAGCAGGCAGCGCTGTACGGCCAGCTGTGCGTTCAACCGGGCATGGCGAAGAACACCTACGGCACCGGCTGCTTCCTGCTGATGAACACCGGCAAAGAAGCGGTGCGCTCGAAAAACGGCCTGCTGACCACCATCGCCTGCGGCCCGCGCGGCGAAGTGAACTATGCGCTGGAAGGCGCGGTGTTCATCGGCGGTGCGTCTATCCAGTGGCTGCGCGATGAGCTGAAACTGATCAGCGACGCCGCCGACTCCGAATACTTCGCCACCAAGGTGAAAGACAGCAACGGCGTCTATGTGGTGCCGGCCTTTACCGGCCTGGGCGCCCCTTACTGGGATCCGTATGCCCGCGGCGCCATCTTCGGCCTGACCCGTGGCGCCAACAGCAACCACATCATCCGAGCCACGCTGGAATCCATCGCCTTCCAGACCCGTGACGTGCTGGACGCCATGCAGGCCGACGCCAACACCCGCCTGCAATCGCTGCGCGTGGACGGTGGCGCGGTCGCCAACAACTTCCTGATGCAGTTCCAGTCCGATATCCTCGGCACCCGCGTAGAACGCCCTGAGGTGCGTGAATCGACGGCGCTGGGTGCCGCGTTCCTGGCGGGCCTGGCCATCGGCTACTGGAACGATCTGGATGAAGTGAAGAGCAAAGCGGTGATTGAGCGCGAATTCCGCCCAAGCATCGAAACCACCGAACGCAACTACCGCTACAGCGGCTGGAAAAAAGCGGTGGCTCGTGCTCAGGCATGGGAAGATCACGAGTAATCTCGACGCTGCCGTTTCTCCAACAAGCGCTGCCTGCGGGCGGCGCTTTTTTTTGCCCCGCCCCGCCGCCACCGTGCTGTGATAGACTTTGCCGATATTTTCTTCCCTTTCTCACAGACAGGTTTGCCATGAAACGTGAATTAGCCATCGAATTTTCCCGCGTTACCGAAGCCGCCGCGCTGGCGGGCTACAAATGGCTGGGACGCGGCGACAAGAACGCCGCCGACGGCGCGGCGGTCCACGCCATGCGCATCATGCTCAACAAAGTGGATATCGATGGCCGCATTGTGATCGGCGAAGGCGAGATCGACGAAGCGCCGATGCTGTATATCGGCGAACAGGTCGGCACCGGCCAGGGCGACGCGGTCGACATCGCGGTCGATCCGATCGAAGGCACCCGCATGACCGCCATGGGCCAGTCGAATGCGCTGGCGGTATTGGCGGTGGGCGATCGCGGCACCTTCCTGCACGCGCCGGACATGTACATGGAGAAGCTGGTGGTCGGCCCGGCGGCGCGCGGCGCCATCGATCTCGACCTGCCGCTGGCGGAGAACCTGCAGAACGTCGCCGCACGGCTGGGCAAACCGCTGTCGCAGCTGACGGTGATCGTCTTGGCCAAACCGCGCCACGACGGCGTCATCGCGCAGATGCAGCAGCTGGGCGTGCGGGTGTTCGCCATTCCTGACGGCGACGTGGCGGCCTCCATTCTCACCTGCATGCCGGAAAGCGAGGTCGATGTGATGTATGGCATCGGCGGCGCGCCGGAAGGGGTGATCTCAGCTGCGGTGATCCGCGCGCTGGACGGCGACATGCAGGCGCGTTTGCTGCCGCGCCATGAAGTGAAAGGCGACAGCGCCGAGAACCGCCGCATCGGCGAACAGGAGCTGGCGCGCTGCCGGGAAATGGGTATCGAGGCCGGTCAGGTGCTGCGCATGGACCAGATGGCGCGCAACGACAACGTGATCTTCTCCGCCACCGGCATCACCAAGGGCGATCTGCTGGAGGGTATCAGCCGCCAGGGCAACATGGCCACGACCGAAACCCTGCTGATCCGCGGCAAGTCACGCACCATCCGCCGCATCCGTTCGACCCACTATCTGGATCGCAAAGACCCGGCGCTGCACGAGTTTTTGCTGTAAGCCGACAAGAGACCGCCCCCAGTAGCCGCTGAGGGCGGGTTCATCCCGCCACCGGCGTTTTGGCGGGCAGCAGTTTCCCACGCAACAGCAGCCACAGCGTCTTCACCATCAGGCCGACGAGCAGCAGGTTAGCCAACGCGAACAGCCCCCAGGCCAGCACTTGCATATCGGCCCCGCGCTGGCTCTGCAACAACCGCAGCGACGCGTTCGCCATCGCCGATAAGCCGAACGAGAAAGCCCACATGCCCGGGCTGAAGCCACCGGCAAAAAACCAACGCACCAACCGGAACATAAAAAACAGCTGCAGCAGGCCGTAGCCCAACAGGATTAAGGCGAACGTATCGAAGTCGTTGCCATTGACGCATAACCACGCGTAGCAGGCGACAAAGGCCGGAGCCAGCTGAATACCGATAACGCCGCGGGCGGCGGCCGGCAGCGCGGCCTTGGTGCGCAGACGGTGGATAATGGCGGGTTCGAGGGTCAGCCATGAAATCAAACCGGCGCCAAGAAACATCATGCCGATATCAGGGTGGCCGGCGGTGCCAAACGCCATCGCGCAGATAAAGTTAGCGGCCACCGTCGGCAGGTAGAATCCCGGCGTCGTGGCCTCCGACGCGAACTCGCCGCGCCACAACGGCGCACAGCGCCAGGCCGAGAAGATGAGCTGGCCGACGGAGCCCGCGACCATCAGCCCATTCGCCAGCGGCAGGCTGTAGGGGTGCAAACCGATGGACACCAACACGCCGCCTGCCGGAAGCAAGCTGATAAAACTGAACTGAGTGTTGCTGCGAAACTCGTCACGCACCGCGCGTGGGTCAATCAGGCAGCGGCAGAGATAGATCAGCGCCAACGCCAGCCAGATAGCACTGCCGAGAAAGATGAGCGACTCACCCAGCCAGCCGGGCCCATAGCCGAGCGTGGCGGCGTATCGCCAGGCGCTGCCGAGGCCGAAAACCCCCAGAACCATCCCAAAGAAACCGACGGGAACACGTTGAATGCACTGCAGTGATGACATAGCGAATAACCCGGAAAAATACTGTCGGTAAAGTGTATACCGATCGCCTCAGCGCAGTAATAACCTGGGTCAAACCGGCGGCAGGACCTTAGTCGTCTTGCAAGACTAAGGCCTGCGCCGGTTCAGGAAGAGGGTTATGCGGTATGCCCCTGATGTTGCATCCGGTTGGACAGCGGCCACCAGCACAGCAGGATCAGCAGCGCCATCGCGAACATCAGCAATCCGAGGCTGAACTGCCCGGTTTGCGGCAGCATGGCGGAAAGCCAGGTCGCGAGCCCCGATCCCATGTTCTGCATGCCGCCCACCAACGCGCCCGCCGCGCCGGCCAGGTAAGGGAACGGCTCCATCGCCCCGGTGGTCGCCAGCGGGAACAGCATGCCGGCGCCGAAGAAGAACAGCGCGGCCGGCACGATCAGCGTCCAGATGTTCATCACGCCGAACCAGCCCGGGATCCACATCATCGCCCCCGCCAGCAGGCAGCTAATCACCGAATGCCACATCAGGGTGTGGAAGGTCTTGCCGTCGCGCCCGGCGTACCAGGCGCCGAAAAACGCCGCCGGGATCGGCAGAATGAACAGGATGCTGACGGTCAGACCGCTCAGCCCCAATACGCCGCCCATCAACACGCCACAGCTGGCCTCGAATACCGCAATCCCCGCCAGCGCGCCGATCAGCATCACCAGATAGCAGCTGAAGGTGCTGTCGCCCAGCAGCTGGCGAAAACTGGCCAGCATGCGGCGTTTTTCCGTCTGCACCGGGCGGGTCTCCGGCAACCAGCGAAACATGGCGAAGGCGACGCAGGCGCACAGCGCCAACAGGAAGGCATAACAGGCGCGCCAGCCGAACACCATTGCCAATGCGCCGCCGATCACCGGCGCCAGCAGCGGGCTAACCAGAATCCCCATGTTCAACAGGCTATTGGCGTAGCGCAGCGCGGTGCCGGCATACAGATCGCGCGGCATGGTGCGCGCCATCACGCCCGCCACGCCGGTGCCCATGCCCTGAATCGCGCTGGCGGCGACCAGCATCGTCAGGTTGGTGGACAGCAGCGCGCCCAGCGCACCGACCAGGAAGATCATCATGCCGGTCAGGATCACCGGACGACGTCCGATACGGTCCGATATCGGACCGTAAATCAGCTGGGAGAAACCGTAGGTCAGCAGATACGCCGCCATCACCCGTTGCACGGCGCCGGTGCGAACCGACAGATCGTGGGCGATATCAGCAATCACGGGAACATAAATGGTTTGCGCCATCTGGCCGACGGCGACCAACAGGATAAGCATCACCAGCAGGTGAAAATTCTCTAGTTTTCTCATTATCTTCGTTAACGTTTCAACTCGTCACAGCGTCCCGGTATGGCCGTTGCAGCAGCCAGAACGGCGAGCAGCCCTCTATGGCGGCATAAACTAATCAAATCTGATTTTTTTAGCGAGTTTCAGGAAGATATTGATCCAGGTCACACTGGCAGCAAACCCGACCAGGCTCGTAAATTAAACTGTACGTCTAACGCTTTGGAGTTAAAAATAGCGCCCTTGCAGTAGCCGCGCTTTAGCATTTAATCGATAATTCTTTTCATCAACTTGAAATAAAATAACACCATAGGGATTTGGTTCATGAAAACACCTGAGCTGATTTTATTGCAGTTAAAGGCTCTCGGCCCGCACTCGGCCAAAATGCTGGCGGAGCGTCTGGACATTACGCCGATGGGCATCCGACAACATCTGCAATCCCTGGAAAAACGTGAGTTGGTTTGTTACGAAGAAGCGCGCAGCAAGGTCGGCCGCCCGACGCGCTACTGGTCGCTGACCGAGCGAGGGCACGCCTTTGCCGCCGCCGATCAGGAGCGGCTGCGGGCATCCGCGCTGCAGCTGTTTGGCGGCGCCGGGGTGGAGCCGTTGCTCAACGCGCGCGAAGAGCAGCTTTATCTGCGTTATGCCGAAGAGCTGTCCTCCGAGCGCAGCCATCAGGACCGGTTAGCCCGCCTGGTGCGCCTGCGGCAACACGACGGTTACATGGCCGAATTGTTCGACCACCCGCACGGCGCGCTGTTGGTGGAAAACCACTGCCCGATTGGCGTGGCCGGTTCCAGCTGCAGCAGCCTGTGCAATTCCGAGCTGCAGCTGTTTCACCGCCTGTTCGGCAACGACTACCGGGTAGAGCGCACCGCGCACGCCATTTCCGGCTCACGACATTGTGCTTATTTGATTCGACCACGGGAGCTTTAGAGTATGGCTGAATGGGTAAACGGCAAGGTTACGCAGGTAAAACAATGGACCGACGGGCTGTTCAGCCTGGTGGTCAATGCCCCCATCGATCCTTTCACCGCCGGGCAATTTGCCAAGCTGGCGCTGGAGATCGACGGCGAACGGGTGCAACGTGCCTACTCCTACGTCAATGCCCCCGACGACGCCAATCTGGAGTTCTATCTGGTCACCGTGCCGGAAGGCAAGCTGAGCCCGCGCCTCAGTCAGCTGCAGCCGGGCTCGGACGTGATGGTAACCAAAGAAGCGGCCGGCTTCTTCGTGCTGGACGAGGTGCCCGACTGCGATACGCTGTGGATGCTGGCGACCGGCACCGCCATCGGCCCCTATTTATCGATTCTGCAGCAGGGCGCCGGCCTGGAGCGCTTCAACAACCTGGTGCTGGTGCACGCCGCGCGCTTTGCGCGTGACCTGAGCTACCTGCCGCTGATGCAGCAACTGCAGCAGCGCTACAACGGCAAGCTGCGCATCCAGACCGTCGTCAGCCGCGAAGAGGCGCCCGGCTCATTGACCGGCCGCGTACCGGCGCTGATCGAGGACGGCCGGCTGGAAGCGGCGATCGGTTTGACTATCGACGCCGAAACCAGCCACGTGATGCTGTGCGGCAACCCGCAAATGGTGCGGGACACCCAGCAAACGCTGAAAGACCACCGCCAGATGCGCAAGCACCTGCGCCGCAAGCCGGGCCACATCACCAGCGAACACTACTGGTAACCCGGCGAGGGTCAGCGGAACTTCACCGGTTCGGCTTCCGGGCCAAACCGGTTATCTCCCGGCGTGCCGACGAAGGCACCCAGATCGATCATCATCATCACGATAATCAGCGTCGGAATGAAACGCCCAACGCCCCATTGCCAGATCGGCGCCAGCATCTGCCAGTTCCCCGCCGCCAGCATCCACGCCAGGATCAGCAGCAGCGCCCACCAGCCGGCCTTGTTGCGATCGTGCAGGCGCTTGACCAGCACCGCCGCCGTCGGCCACAGCAGCGCCACGATAAAGAAGGCGATGGATTGGATGGCGACCAGCTGATAATTGGCCAACGTAAACGCCGCCGCCATCAGCACCAACCACAGCCCCATCCAAATCCAGAAGTCGCGCCGCCCGATGCGGCCCTTAAAAGAAAAACACCACTGTTGTAACGTCATCGATTCCTGCGCTCTAAGCCTGCCCATATTCTGCGCCGCAGTGTAACATAGGCGCTGCCGGGCCGAGTTTTCCGCCTCGCATAACGCGGTGCGCCGCACAGCTTTCTCGTCAGCGAACCGATAATGGCGTGGGATCTTTGACAAGCCCCGCGGGTTATCGCTTTAATCGGAGCCATCTTTGTCCTTGATGCCATACGCCATGCTGAGAAAAACCCTCGTCATCGCCTGCCTGCTGCAGGTGGCCGCCAGCGCCTGGGCCGATCCGCCGCCCGCCGATGCGACGCCCGCCGCACCTTACCTGCTGGCCGGGGCACCGACGTTCGATCTGACGGTGGTCAAATTCCGCGAAAAATACAACCGCGATAACCCGAAGCTGCCGATTGGCGAATTCCGCGCCATTCCCACCGCCGAAGACGATTCGCCGCTGCTGACGCGCGCCGCCAGCAAACTCAACGAAAACCTGTACGCCTCCACCGCGCTGGAGAAAGGCACCGGTAAAATCAAAACGTTGCAGATCACTCACCTGCCGCTGCAGCAGGCCAATGAAGAAAAAACCGCGCGCGCCATCGCCATCAGCTACATGGCGGCGCTGATGCGCCAGTTCGAACCGGCGTTGACAATGGAACAGAGCCAGAACAAGGTGAACAGCCTGCTGGAAAAAGGCAAAGGGTCGCGCTTTTACCAACAGCAGGTCGGCGCCATTCGCTATGTCGTCTCGGACAACGGCGATAAAGGCGTAACCTTCGCGGTTGAACCGATTAAGCTGGCGCTTTCCGAGCCGTAACGGCGCGGCATTTAATGACGAAAAGCAAAGCCTTCGCGCTTAATGATCTCTATACTGTTGGGCAGGTAAACTGCCGGTCCGGCAGTTGTCATTTCGACTCTCGCGTTTTCTAGTTGGAGGAAAAAACATGCGTCATCCATTAGTTATGGGTAACTGGAAGCTTAACGGCAGCACCCACATGGTCAACGAACTGATCGCCGGCCTGCGCAATGAGCTGAGCAGCGTTGACGGCTGTGGCGTCGCCATCGCCCCGCCGGTGATGTATCTGGATCAGGCCAAGCACGCGCTGGCCGGCAGCCGCATCGCGCTGGGCGCGCAGAACGTGGACGTTAACCTGTCCGGCGCCTTCACCGGTGAAGTTTCCGCCAACATGCTGAAAGACGTCGGCGCCCAGTACATCATCATCGGCCACTCCGAGCGTCGCACCTACCACAAAGAAAGCGACGAAGTCATCGCCGAGAAATTCGCCGTGCTGAAAGAAGCCGGCCTGATCCCGGTGCTGTGCATCGGTGAAACCGAAGCGGAAAACGCTGCGGGCAAAACTGAAGAAGTGTGCGCGCGCCAGATCGACGCCGTGCTGAAAACGCTGGGCGCACCGGCGATGAAAGGCACCGTGATCGCCTATGAGCCGGTCTGGGCCATCGGTACCGGCAAGTCCGCTACCCCTGCGCAGGCGCAGGCCGTGCACAAATTTATCCGTGACCACATCGCCAAACACGATGCCGCGGTTGCCGCTGAAATCATCATCCAGTACGGCGGTTCGGTGAACGACAAGAACGCCGCAGAGCTGTTCTCTCAGCCGGACATCGACGGCGCGCTGGTTGGCGGCGCTTCGCTGAAAGCCGACGCTTTCGCCGTGATCGTCAAAGCCGCTGCCGCAGCGAAAAAAGCCTGATTGTCTTAGGCTTGTCATAAAAAAACCCCGGCAAGCCGGGGTTTTTTATTGCCGCTCAGCCGGCATCAGCGTTTGCTGATCTCATCGAACACGCCGCCGGTGGCGAAGTGCACCTTCTGCGCTTCGGTCCAGCCGCCGAAGGTGTCATCCACGGTGAACAGCTTCAGCTGCGGGAACTGCCCGGCAAACTTGGCCGCCACCGCCGCATCGCGCGGACGGTAATAGTGCTGTGCCGCGATGGTCTGCCCTTCCGGTGAATACAGATACTTCAGGTAGGCGGTCGCCACGTTGCGGGTACCGCGTTTATCGACCACCTTATCCACTACCGACACCGTCGGTTCGGCCAGGATCGATTCACTCGGGGTGATAATCTCGAACTTGTCTTTGCCCAGTTCTTTCTCCGCCAACAACGCTTCGTTTTCCCAGGCGATCAGCACATCGCCGATGCCGCGCTCAACGAAGGTGTTGGTCGAGCCGCGCGCGCCGGAATCCAGCACTTCGACGTTCTTGTACAGGTTTTTGACGAACTCCTGCGCCTTGGCCTTATCGTTGTTGTTGTGGTGCAACGCGTAGCCCCAGGCGGCCAGGTAGTTCCAGCGGGCGCCACCGGAGGTTTTCGGGTTCGGGGTGATCACCGACACGCCCGGTTTGAGCAGATCGGGCCAATCGTGAATCTGTTTCGGGTTGCCTTTGCGCACCAGGAAGACGATGGTCGAGGTGTAAGGCGCCGAGTTGTCCGGCAGGCGTTTGATCCAATCTTTCTCAATACGCCCGCGTTCGGCGATAGCGTCGACGTCATAGGCCAACGCCAGCGTCACCACGTCGGCCTCGATGCCGTTGATCACCGAGGTCGCCTGTTTGCCGGAGCCGCCATGCGACTGGCGCACCGTCACCTTATCGCCGGTTTCCGCCTGATAGTGCTTGCTGAATGCCGTGTTGTAAGCCTGATAGAACTCACGCGTCGGATCGTATGACACGTTCAGCAGTTGAATATCCTTCGCCATGGCGCCGGACGCCAACAGCACCAATGTCAGACCAACACCCCATTTACGCATCGACAGGCTCTCCCAGAAAATTAAGCGCAACCTCAATCGGTTGATTTAGCATCAGAGCCTGCCAGAAACTTTCCCGGCAATTAAAGAATAAAAAATTTTGGGATAGATGATTCCGGAATATATCGCCGACGGGCATAAAAAAGCCCCCGCGAGCGGAGGCTTTTTTGTCGTGCGGTGAGCGGCATATCAGTACAGTTTTTTCGCCGTTTCCAGCCAGTCACCCTTGAACGGACGCTTCATGTTTTCGATCGCGTCGATGATGTCGTGATGCACCATTTTTTCGTTCTGGATACCGACGCAGCGGCCGCCGTAACCCTGCAGCAGCAGCTCGATGGCGTAGGCGCCCATGCGCGAGGCCAGGATGCGGTCGTAGGCAACCGGCGAACCGCCGCGTTGAATGTGGCCCAGCACGGTAGCGCGAGTTTCACGCTTGGTTTCCTGCTCGATGTGGCGCGCCAGCTCATCGATATCGCAGATGTGCTCGGTGATCGCCACGATGGCGTGTTTTTTACCCTTGGCGATACCGGCCTTGATTTCGCACACCAGATCTTCGCGGTTGAATTCGATTTCAGGCAGCACGATGAATTCGCAGCCACCGGCAATCGCCGCCGCCAGCGTCAGATCGCCGCAGTAACGGCCCATCACTTCCACGATGGAGATACGCTGGTGCGAAGAGGAGGTATCGCGCAGGCGGTCGATCGCTTCCACCACGGTTTCCAGCGCGGTGAAGTAACCGATGGTGTAGTCGGTACCGGCAACGTCGTTATCGATGGTGCCCGGCAGACCGATGCACGGGAAGCCTTCTTCCGTCAGGCGTTTGGCGCCCATGTAGGAACCGTCGCCGCCGATCACCACCAGCGCGTCGATGCCGCGATTCTTCAGGTTTTCAATCGCCTTGGCGCGCACGTTTTCATCCCTGAACTCCGGGAAGCGGGCCGAGCCGAGGAAGGTGCCGCCGCGGTTGATCATGTCGGACACGCTATAGCGGTCCAGCTGCTCCATGCGATCTTCGTACAAGCCAAGGTAGCCATCGTAAATACCAAAAACTTCCAGACCTTCTGAAAGCGCAGAACGCACAACGCCGCGGATTGCAGCGTTCATACCCGGCGAATCACCGCCGCTCGTCAGTACACCGATTTTCTTGATCATGACTACCTCTGAACTGTGTAGATGCAATTTCTTAAGAATTCTGTCTCCGCCGATCGTCTTGAAACCTCTCCGGCTGCAGAAAACCAGCTTTACGGCTTATTGCTGGATATTATATCAAAAACACCCAGCTGAATTGATTCAAGTCACGCAATATAACGGTAAAAATACCGCATGGCACGCTGAGCTAACTCAGATATTCATGATAATACTTCGATCTATGCCTCTATCTGATTATAGCTCCCAATGCCCCTGCCTACCCGGTGGCACCACGGAGCACGGATCCAGGTGAATGATGACGTCTGCCCCCGCAAAACGGTGCCGCAACGCCTGTTCCACCTGATCGGCCAACCGATGCGCCTCACGCAGCGGCAGCGTGTCTTCCATCTCCAGATGCAGCTGGATGAAACGCGTCGGCCCCGACTGCCGCGTGCGCAGATCGTGCGCGCCTTTCACCCCGGGCCAGGAGGAAACCACCTCAATAATCGCCTGGCGTTCGTCATCCGGCAACGCCCGATCCAGCAGCGACTGCACCGCTTCGTAGCCCATACGCAGCGCGCTATAGAGGATGTATACGCCGATGCCCAGCGCGAACAGCGCATCTGCCCGGTGGAAGCCGTACCAGCTTAGCCCAAGAGCGATAAGAATAGCACCATTCATCATGACATCTGACTGATAATGCAGCATATCTGCGCGCACGGCCTGGCTGCGGGTTTTTCTGACCACCCAGCGTTGATAGGTAACCAGAATCAGGGTGCTGGCCAACGCGATCACCGTCACGACGATCCCAATACCGGGATCGCGCAGCGTTTGCGGCGCATACAGATGCTGGAAGCCGGTGAGGAACAGAAACAGGGCGGAGCCGGAAATAAACATGCTTTGCGCCAGCGCCGCCAGCGATTCCGCTTTGCCGTGGCCAAAGGTGTGCTCGGCATCGGCCGGCTGCAGCGAATAGCGCACCACCAGAAGGTTGGTCAGCGAGGCGGCAATATCGACCAGCGAATCCACCAGCGCCGCCAGCAGGCTGACTGAACCGGTGTGGTACCAGGCGACGATTTTGATCAACAGCAGCGACGACGCCAGCGCGGTAGCGCCCAACGCAGCGGACTTTACCAGGCGTGCATAGCGCTGTTCCATGAAGGGATCCCGGTCAAAAGGTGTGGCGCTCAATATAGCGAAATGTCGGATAAAAAAAACCCCGCCATCATGGCGGGGAAGACAGGGATGGTGTCTATGGCAAGGAAAAACAGGGGACTACTCAGTCGTACTTCACTTCTGGGCAGAAGCTTGCTGCAAACCAGAAATTTGTTGCTCCATCTGCTGCATACGCTGCTGATGTTTCTGGTCTAAAACACTTTTTTGCTCTGGCGTCAGCAGGTTATACATTTGGTTGCGCACCCGGGCCATTTCGACCTGGCGCTTGACCTGCTGTTGGGCCATCTTTTCCGCCTGGGCATACACGGCGGCTTCGTCAAATTTCTCTGCGGTCACCAGTTTATGCATGGCTTCCATTTCAGCTACATTGACACCAGGCAGATCGTGCCGGGCCTGGCGCATCAAATCGCGCATTTGCTGGCGCTGCTGTTCACTGAGGCTGACACCGTCGAACATATGGTGCTGGCCGGGTATTCGGGTCATCGCGTCGTTGCCGGGAGGTTGGGCTGTGTCCGGTATAGTGTCGGCAGCGAAGGCAGCGGTCGAACCAATTGCCAGCAGTGATGCCATAACTAATGCGGTCACCTTACGCATTTCAACTCCTCAAGCTTTCTCACTTTGCGAATCAACGAGGAGCAGTGTACCGCTACACCTGAAAACCTGCGTCAGTGCATGTAAAACTACGTAAAGTCATGGAATGGCAACAGTTGATGACGTATTTTGCGTCTGGAGGTAAATCATAATGAACAAGATTCTGTTAGTTGACGACGACCGCGAGTTGACCTCGCTGTTAAAAGAACTGCTTGAAATGGAAGGTTTTAATATCGTCGTCGCGCACGATGGCGAGCAGGCGTTGTCGCTGCTGGACAGCTCCGTCGACCTGCTGCTGCTCGACATCATGATGCCGAAGAAAAACGGCATCGATACGCTGAAAGAACTGCGCCAACATCACCAGACGCCGGTCATCATGCTGACCGCGCGCGGCAGCGAACTGGACCGCGTGCTGGGTCTGGAGCTGGGCGCCGATGATTACCTGCCGAAACCCTTCAACGATCGCGAACTGGTCGCGCGCATTCGCGCCATTCTGCGCCGTTCCAACTGGAGCGAACAGCAGCAGCAGGTCGACAGCGGCGCCCCGACGCTGGATGTCGATGGCCTGCAGCTCAACCCCGGCCGCCAGGAGGCCAGCTTCGACGGTCAGGTACTGGATCTGACCGGCACCGAATTCACCCTGCTTTACCTGCTGGCGCAGCATCTCGGCCAGGTGGTGTCGCGCGAACTGCTGAGCCAGGAAGTGCTGGGCAAACGCCTGACCCCGTTCGATCGCGCCATCGACATGCACATTTCCAACCTGCGGCGTAAGCTGCCGGATCGCAAAGACGGGCATCCGTGGTTCAAAACCCTGCGCGGGCGGGGTTATTTGATGGTATCTGCAACATGATCAACAGTTTGACGGCACGCATCTTCGCCATTTTCTGGTTCACGTTAGCCCTGGTGCTAATGTTGGTGCTGATGGTGCCCAAGCTCGACTCCCGCCAAATGACCTCGCTGCTCGACAGCGAGCAGCGGCAGGGGTTGATGCTGGAACAGCACGTCGAGGCCGAGTTGCAAAACGATCCGGCCAACGATCTGATGTGGTGGCGCCGCCTGTTCCGCGCCATCGACAAATGGGCGCCGCCGGGCCAACGCCTGCTGCTGGTCACCAGCGAAGGCCGGGTGATCGGCGCGCAGCGCAATGAAATGCAGATCGTCCGCAACTTCATCGGCCAATCCGATAATTCAGATCATCCGAAGAAGAAAAAGTACGGTCGCGTCGAGCTGGTCGGGCCGTTCGCGGTGCGCGACGGCGAAGACAACTACCAGCTGTACCTGATCCGCCCCGCCAACAGCCCGCAATCCGATTTCATCAACCTGATGTTCGACCGGCCGCTGCTGCTGCTGATCGTCACCATGCTGATCAGCGCCCCGCTGCTGCTGTGGCTGGCCTGGAGCCTGGCGAAACCGGCACGCAAGCTGAAGAACGCCGCCGATGACGTGGCGCGTGGCAACCTGAAGCAGCATCCGGAACTGGAGGCCGGCCCGCAGGAGTTTCTGGCCACCGGCGCCAGCTTCAACCAGATGGTCAGCGCGCTGGAGCGCATGATGAACGCGCAGCAACGGCTGATCTCGGACATCTCGCACGAGCTGCGCACGCCGCTGACGCGCCTGCAGCTGGCCACCGCGTTGATGCGTCGCCGCCATGGTGAAGGCCACGAGCTGGCGCGCATCGAAACCGAAGCGCAGCGGCTGGATTCGATGATCAACGATCTGCTGGCGCTGTCGCGCGGGCAGCAAAAAGGCGAGCTGGCGCGCGAGCAGCTGAAGGCCAACGACCTGTGGGCCGACGTGCTGGACAATGCCCGTTTCGAAGCGGAACAGATGGGCAAGCAGTTGGAGATCACCGCGCCGCCCGGCCCGTGGACGCTGTTCGGCAACGCGAGTGCGCTGGACAGCGCGTTGGAAAACATCGTGCGCAATGCCCTGCGTTATTCGCACACCCGCATTGCCGTGGCGTTCAGCGCCGACAATCAGGGCGTGACCATCGAGGTTGACGACGACGGCCCCGGCGTCAGCGCCGAAGATCGCGAGCAGATCTTCCGTCCGTTCTACCGCACCGATGAAGCGCGCGACCGCGAATCCGGCGGCACCGGCCTCGGCTTGGCGATCGTCGAAGCGGCAGTCAACCAGCATCGCGGCTGGGTGAAGGCCGAAGACAGCCCGCTTGGCGGCCTGCGGCTGGTGCTGTGGCTGCCGCTGCATCATCAACGTCTGTCGACTAAGACAGAACAGTAAGAGTTTGCTATCCTGCGCCCCTCGTTCACGAGGGGCCTGCAACATGCTGAACATCGTTTTATTTGAACCCGAAATTCCACCCAACACCGGCAATATCATCCGCCTGTGTGCCAATACCGGCTTTAACCTGCACCTGATCGAACCGCTGGGATTCCCGTGGGACGACAAGCGCCTGCGCCGCGCCGGGTTGGACTATCATGAGTTCACCCGCGTCAGCCGCCATGCCGATTACGCTGCCTTTCTCGCCGCCGAAAACCCACAGCGGCTGTTTGCCCTGACCACCAAAGGCACGCCGGCGCACAGCGCCGTCAGCTATCAGGCCGGCGACTACCTGCTGTTCGGCCCGGAAACGCGCGGGTTGCCCGCCGACATCCTCGATGCACTGCCTGCGCAGCAAAAAATCCGCATCCCGATGCAGGCGCAAAGCCGCAGCATGAACCTGTCGAATGCCGTATCGGTGGTGGTGTATGAGGCCTGGCGGCAGCTGGACTATGCCGGCGCGCTGATCAAGGCATAATCCGCGACGACGCGCCATACTGGAAGCATCATCGCTGCGATGTTCTTTCCAGGAACGGCACATGGCTTTCATCGAGGATATTGTCACCCAGCTTCGCCGCCTCGAGACGGCGCTGAACGAGGCGCTGCTGCGGCTGCAGCAGGCGCAAGACAGCGAAGCGCTGCACGACCTGCGCGTCTGTCTGCGCCGCATTCGCAGCCTGCTGCGCCCGTTGCGCGGCTGCCCCGGCGCAACGCGGCTCGATCGGGCCGCCGCCGAGTTGGGCAGGCTCACGACGCCGCTGCGCGATCTCGAGGTGCTGATCGCCGAACTGGCAAGCCATCGCCTCGATTGGCAGGCCAACGTGCGCCGGAGCGATCTTCAGGCTCGCTGCCGTCAACTGCTCGCCCATCCGCAGCTCATCGACTTTCCCTCGCTGTTGCACGCCTGGCCGCGCCGCTTCCGCCGCACCGCGCGACGCACCGCCAAATACCGCCTGAACCGGCGCCTGCAGCGCCAACAGCGGCAGCTGCGCCGGGCATTGGCCGATACCGGCTACGATCGCCACCATCTGCGGCTGCTGATAAAACGCCTGCGTTACGCCGCCGAAGCCTATCCGCAACGCCTTTCCCTCTCTGCCGAAGCGACGGCGGGCCTCAAAGCGGCGCAAAACGCCCTCGGCGACTGGCACGATCGGGAGGTCTGGTGCCTGCAGGCCGAGCATCAGGCGGATCTCTGGCCGTTGTTGCCCCTATGGCATGTTGAGCAACGCCAGGCGCTGGCCAGAGCGGATACCCTACTCGCCGCCTTATCACCGGCGCTGGCGGCGAAAACCGGCGGCGCATCACGATCCTGAAAAAAGGCCACGGCAGGGCACGCCCGGCCCCGAAAATGCCCGATGAGGCACAGATAATGCGCTATGTTTTGTAAGGGTAATCACCACTCATCATAGGAAACCATATGAAGAAACAACGCTTGAGCGTTGCCATGGCGGTTCTGGCAGCGGGCCTGTTGCTGGCGGGCTGTTCGTCCAAAGTCACCCAAACGTCTCAATATTCGGGCTTCTTGTCCGATTACAGCAAACTGCAGGAAACCACCTCGCCAAGCGGCCATAAAACGCTGCGCTGGATAGATCCAAACTACAAGGAATCCAACTACCGCGGCCTCTATTTCCAACCGGTGGTCTATTTCCCGGCGGAAAAACCGACCACGCGCGTCAGCCAGGACACGCTGAACAAAATCAAGGCGTATGCGACCCAGCGGATTAAAGCCGCGCTACAGAACCGCTTCACCATTCTGCCCAGCCCGGCAGGCTCACGTGTATTAGTAGCCAAACTCGCCATCACCGCCGTTTCCGCCGAAAACGAAGACATGAAGTTCTATGAGGTGGTACCGGTCGCGGCGGTCGTTGCCAGCACCATGGCGGCGACCGGGCACCGGACGCAAAATACCGCGCTGTATATCGAAGGCGAGCTGATCGACCAGGATACCGGTAAAACGGTGATGGAAGTGGTACGCAAGGCTTACGGCAAAACCGTCAACAACGACAGCACGCCGGTCACGGCGGATGACGTCAAGGCGGCGATCGACGACATCGTTACCGATATCACCAACTTCCCGAAACAGGGCTGACCGCCGCCTGAAAAACACAGGGGGAGCCGAAGCTCCCCCTGAATGGCTGCGCAGACGGCACTCAAATGCCGTCGCCGTACTCAAAGCCGTGATTGGTACCGTTGAAGTATTGGTCCATATCCATCGACGGCGTATCGCTCTCCGGCCGCCCGACGATGCGCGCCGGTACGCCGGCGGCGGTGGTGTGCGGCGGTATCGCCTGCAAGACCACCGATCCCGCGCCGATCTTCGCGCCCTTGCCCACCTCGATATTGCCGAGAATTTTGGCGCCTGCGCCAATCATCACCCCTTCGCGAATTTTCGGGTGACGGTCGCCGCTGGTTTTACCGGTACCGCCCAGGGTGACCGACTGCAGGATAGAGACGTTGTTCTCCACCACCGCCGTTTCACCGATCACGATGCCGGTGGCGTGATCGAGCATGATGCCGCAGCCGATGGTCGCCGCCGGGTGGATGTCCACGCCGAAGGCGACGGAAATTTGATTTTGCAGGTAGATAGCCAGCGCTTGCCGCCCTTGCTGCCACAGCCAGTGACCGATACGGTAAGCCTGCAGCGCATGGAACCCTTTCAGGTAAAGCAGCGGCGTGGAGTATTTATCGACCGCCGGGTCGCGCAGCCGCACCGCAAGGATATCGCGCGCCGCCGAAACGATCATCTGGTTGTCGGACTTGTACGCCTCTTCCACCACCTCGCGCACCGCGATGGCGGGCATGATCGGCGTCGCCAGCTTGTTGGCCAGCATATAGCTGAGCGCGCTGCCCAGGTTCTCGTGCTTGAGCAACGTCGCATGGAAAAAGCTGGCCAGCATCGGTTCACAATCAGCCAGTGTTCGCGCTTCTGATTTAATGCTGTTCCAGACCTGCTCCAACTCTTCTGACGACATCACATTCCCCTCTGCCTTGCCAAACGGGCCGCTTCACACGGTAGCGCGAAGCGGCCCAGGTCATTTGCGGGGTCAGCACGCTGCCCCGGCATATCGTTTTATGTCACGCGCTGGGTTTTTCGTCCTTTCGGGCTCGCCCCAGCAGGCTCAGCGCCGCTTCGCGGGCGTCTTTATGGCAGTAAAGCACCTGATAAATCTGTTCGGTGATCGGCATTTCCACGCCGTGCCGCTGCGCCAGTGCCAACACCTCTTTGGTATTGCGATAGCCCTCGACCACCTGGCCGATGCTGTCCTGCGCTTCCTGCACGCCTTTGCCCTGCCCCAGCATAATGCCGAAGCGGCGGTTGCGCGATTGGTTGTCCGTGCAGGTTAGCACCAGATCCCCCAGCCCCGCCATGCCCATGAACGTCGAAGGATCGGCGCCGAGCGCAGAACCCAGACGGCTCATTTCCGCCAGCCCGCGTGTAATCAACGCGGTGCGGGCGTTGGCGCCGAAACCGATGCCGTCGGACATGCCGGCGCCGATGGCGATCACGTTCTTCACCGCGCCACCAAGCTGCACGCCGATGAAGTCGGGATTGCTATAGACGCGGAAGCTCTTGCCACAGTGCAGCAGCTGTTGCAGATCGTCGGCGAACTGCGCATCGGTCGCCGCCAGCGCGATCGCCGTCGGTAGGCCGGCGGCCAGCTCTTTGGCAAACGTCGGCCCGGAGAGCACCGCCAGCGGGATCGTCTCGCCCAACGCCTCACGCGCCACGTCCTGCAGCAACCGGCCGGTTTCCGCTTCCAGCCCCTTGGTGGCCCACACGATACGGGCGTCCGGGCGCAGATGCGGCTTCAGCTGGCGCAGCACGTCGCCGAACACGTGGCTCGGCACCACCACCAGCACGTCGCGACTGGCCGCCAGCGCACGCGCCAAATCGGCTTCAAGCAGCAGGGTATCGGGGAAGGGAACGTCGGGCAGAAACGCCTGATTGCAGCGATCTTGCTGCAACGTTTGAATTTGCGCGGGGTTGTGCCCCCACAGCACCACGGAGTGGCCGTTACGCGCCAGCGTAATGGCCAATGCGGTGCCGTACGAGCCGGCACCGATGACAGTCATTGAAGCATTGACGGTGTTCATCAGGCATCCTGATGTGGTGCGGCACCTTCGCCTTCCGCCTGCTGCTGCAGATAGTTCATGAACAGCGCGTCAAAGTTGACCGGTGCCAGGTTCAGCTGCGGGAATGTGCCGCGGGAAACCAGGCTGGTGATGCACTCGCGCGCATACGGGAACAGGATGTTCGGGCAGTATGCACCCAGGCAATGCGCCAGCTGCGTGCCTTCGATGCCTGCTACCGAGAAGATGCCCGCCTGTTGCACTTCGCACAGGAACGCAGTTTCTTCGCCCAGGCTCGCCGTCACGGTTACGCGCAGTACCACTTCATACACTTCGTCAGCCAGCTGGCTGGACGCGGTATCCAGATCAAGTTTAACTTCCGGCTGCCATTCCTGCTGGAAAACCTGCGGCGCGTTCGGCGCTTCGAAGGAAATGTCCTTGGTATAAATACGTTGGATCTGGAAAGCCATTTCGGTGCTGTTTTGTTCTGACATGTGAGTAATACCCTTGGTTAAACGTCCTTATTGACACTCGGTGAACCGGCAAGCTGCTTAAAGCAGCGGATCCAGGCCGCCGCGAGCATCGAGTTCATATAAATCATCGCAGCCGCCGATATGCCGGCCGTCGATGAAAATCTGCGGCACCGTGGTGCGCCCGCTGCGCTCGATCATCACTTCGCGCTTGGCGTTATCGCCGTCGATGGCGATCTCGTTAAACGCCGCGCCCTTGCTGTTCAACAGCGCCTTGGCGCGATGACAGAACGGACAGGTCGCTTTGGTGTAGATATCAATGTTAGCCATGGATTGCCACCTCAAATAGGTTAAACGGTTACTTACCGCGCACCAGCGGCAGGTTTTCTCCGCTCCAGCCGGAAATGCCGTCTTTCAGCATAGTCACCTTTTCAAAACCGGCCTTGCTCAGGTTCTCCGCCGGCTCGCGGGAGGCGGTGCCGTTGGCGCACACGACGATGATCGGCTGCGCTTTGTGTTTTTCCAGCTCGCCCAGGCTGCCGTTTTTGATTTCGCTGGCGGTCAGGTTGATGGCGTTGGCCAGGTGACCACGGCGGAAATCGTCGCGGCTGCGGGTGTCGACCACCACGGCTTCTTCTTTATTGATCAGGCGAATAGCCTCACCGCGGGCGATCTCTTTAACCTTGGAGAAACGGCTTTTGAAGGTCATGACGATCACGGCGACCAGCAGAGCGATCCAAGCCAGGCTCAGAATAGGGTGTCTGCTTACGAATGGCATAATTTCTTGCAGCATGGGGTGTAACAACTCCCGTCAGTTAAGGGATAAATAAGTCAAGGTTCCAGAGTATACCTGCCGAGTGCGGCAAATACAGCCAATAAGCAAGCGCGATTGTAGAAACTGCGGGCTGCGCTGAGAAATTCCCGACGTCAGAGCATAAAAGCCCGCGCGATTCGCCGCAACCTTGATCTCTTTGGGCTATTTATCGCCGCCGGCGGTGTAAAATCAGCCGGTTTTTCGAGGGTGAATAGCCATGCCTGCGGCGGGCGCATGGCTATTCGCAGCTTAAAAAGTTCATAAGAGGTCAATGCAATGTCGAGCAACAAAAAACCGATGGTACTGGTGATCCTGGACGGTTACGGCCATCGTGAAGAGCGGCAGGACAACGCGATCCTGAACGCCGGCACCCCGGTGATGGATCGCCTGTGGCGGGAGCAGCCGCATACGCTGATCGCCGCTTCCGGGCTGGATGTCGGCCTGCCCGACGGCCAAATGGGCAACTCCGAAGTCGGCCACGTCAATTTGGGTGCCGGGCGCATCGTGTACCAGGATCTGACCCGGCTGGACAAAGCGATCGCCGACGGCGACTTCTTCGCCAACCCGGTGCTGACCGCCGCCGTCGATAAGGCCGTAGCGGCCGACAAGGCGGTGCATATCATGGGCCTGCTGTCGCCGGGCGGCGTGCACAGCCACGACGAGCACATCCTGGCCATGATCAAGCTAGCCGCCCAACGCGGCGCCAAAGCCGTTTATCTGCATGCCTTCCTCGACGGGCGCGACACGCCGCCGCGCAGCGCCGAAGCCCCGCTGCAACGCTGCCGTGACGCCTTCGCCGCGTTGGGCGTCGGGCGCATCGCCTCGCTGATCGGCCGCTACTACGCGATGGACCGCGACAACCGCTGGGATCGCGTGCAGCTGGCCTATGACCTGCTGACCGCGGCCAAAGGCGACGCCGTGGCCGAGGATGCGATGGCCGGCCTGCAGGCCGCTTATCAGCGCGGTGAAAACGACGAGTTCGTCAGACCGACCGTGATCCGCGCCGCCGGTGAGGCTGATGCCGCAATGCAGGACGGCGACGCGTTGATCTTCATGAACTTCCGCGCCGACCGCGCGCGCCAGATCACCCGCGCCTTCGTGAACGCGGATTTCGACGGTTTCCCACGCGCCAAGCAGGTACAGTTCGGCGATTTCGTGATGCTGACCGAATACGCCGCCGACATCGCGACCGCCTGCGCCTATCCGCCGGCGTCGCTGGCCAACACCTTCGGCGAATGGCTGATGAAGCACGACAAAACCCAGCTGCGCATCTCGGAAACCGAAAAATACGCCCACGTCACCTTCTTCTATAACGGCGGCGTGGAAACGCCGTTCAAGGGCGAAGACCGCGTGCTGGTCAACTCGCCGAAGGTTGCCACCTACGATCTGCAGCCGGAGATGAGCGCCGCCGAGCTGACCGACAAGCTGCTGAGCGCCATCCGCAGCGGCAAATACGATGCCATTATCTGCAACTACCCGAACGGCGACATGGTAGGGCATACCGGCGTGTATGAAGCGGCGGTCAAAGCGGTGGAAACGCTGGACGCCTGCATCGCCCAGGTGGTTGATGCAGTGCGCGACGTCGACGGCCAGCTGCTGATCACCGCCGATCACGGCAACGCCGAGCAGATGCGCGATCCGGCCACCGGCCAGGCGCACACCGCCCACACCAGCCTGCCGGTGCCATTGATTTACGTCGGCAAACCGGCGCGGGCGGTCGAAGGCGGCAAGCTTTCGGACATCGCGCCAACCCTGTTAACGCTGATGGGAATGGAAATCCCGCAAGAGATGACTGGTAAGCCGCTGTTCATCGTGGAATAATCCTTCTCCATGAGGGAGATGGCGTTTTTTGCACTATCAAGGGTAACCCGAAGCGCAAACGCAGGCAGCCGACCGCTGCCTGAACGCACCGCGCCAAGGACGTTCACCGCCATGTGCGCCAGCGTATTTTGCGCTGGCGTCTTGCTGTTGCCGCTCGCCGGCCAGGCGGCGGAAGACAATAAATCCCAGCTGAAAGACATCCAGCAGAGCATCGCCGAGAAAGAAAAAGCGGTGAAGCAGCAGCAACAGCAGCGCAGCTCGCTGCAGGATCAGCTGCGTCAGCAGGAAAAAACCATCGCCCAGGCCAGCCGCCAGTTGCGCGACACCCAGGGCACGCTCACCCAGCTGGGCAAAGACATTTCCGGCCTGAACGCCTCGATAGCCAAACTGCAAAAGCAGCAATCGACCCAACAAAACCTCCTCGCCAAACAGCTCGACGCCGCCTTCCGGCAAGGGCAGCACAGCGCCGTGCAGCTGATCCTCAGCGGTGAAGAAAGCCAGCGCAGCGAACGTATTCTGGCCTATTTCGGCTATCTGAACGAAGCGCGTCAGAAAACCATCGAAGAGCTGAAGCAGACCCGCGCCGAGCTGGCGAAGCAAAAAACCACGCTGGTGGCCAAACAGGGCCAGCAAAAATCCTTACTGGGCGAGCAACAGACGCAGCAGCAGAAGCTGGAGCAGGCGCGTGGCGCCCGCAAGAAAACGCTGACCGCGCTGGAAGCCTCGCTGGAAAAAGACCAACAACGCCTGGTGGAACTGCGCCAGAACGAAGCCCGCATGCGCGACAAGATCGCTCGGGCGGAGCGCGAAGCCCGTGCGCGCGCCGAACGCGAAGCGCGTGAAGCGGCCAAGGTGCGCGAACAGGTGCGCATCAAGGAGCAGCAGGCGAAGAAAACCGGCACGACCTACAAACCTAGCGAAGCCGATCGCTCGCTGATGGCGCGAACCGGCGGCCTCGGTCGTCCGGCCGGCCAGCTGATGTGGCCGGTGCGCGGCCGCACGCTGCACGGCTTTGGCGAACAGCAGCAGGGCGAGCTACGCTGGAAAGGCATGGTGATCGAAGCCCGCGAAGGCAGCGAAGTGAAAGCCGTCGCCGATGGCCGCGTGCTGCTGGCCGACTGGCTGCAAGGCTATGGCCTGATGGTGGTGGTCGAACACGGTAAAGGCGACATGAGCGTGTACGGCTACAACCAAAGCGCGTTGGTCAACGTCGGGGCGCAGGTGCGCGCCGGCCAGCCGATCGCTCTGGTCGGCACCAGCGGCGGCCAGGGAACGCCGTCGCTCTATTTCGAAATCCGTCGTCAGGGACAGGCGGTTAACCCACTGCCGTGGTTGGGAAGATAGATTTGCGCTATGTCAAAACCCGAACAGCTCTGTTAATAGGCTGTCTGCTGCAGGTTTACGCTGCGCAGGCAGGAAAACTCTCCATCGTCATCGATGACGTGGGCTACCGCCCTCACGAAGAAAACGCGGTGCTGCAAATGCCGACGGCGATCTCGGTCGCGGTGTTGCCCAACGCGCCGCATGCCCGCCTGATGGCCACCCGCGCCCACAGCCAGGGCCGCGAAGTCTTGATCCACATGCCGATGGCGCCGCTCAGCAAGCAGCCGCTGGAGCGCGATACCCTGCAGCCTTCCATGAGCAGCGACGAGATCCAGCGCATCATCCGCAATGCGGTGAACAACGTGCCCTACGCGGTCGGCATGAACAACCACATGGGCAGCGCCATGACCTCCAGCCTGCCGGGCATGCAGAAAGTGATGCAGGCGCTCGAAAGCTACCGCCTGTACTTCCTCGACAGCATGACCATCGGCAGCAGCCAGGCGACCCGCGCCGCGGCCGGCACCGGCGTGAAAGTGATCAAACGCAAGGTGTTTCTCGACGATACCGCGAACGAAGCCGACATCCGCCGCCAGTTCAACCGCGCGGTCGAATTGGCGCGGCGCAACGGCTCCGCCATCGCCATCGGCCACCCGCGCCCGGCGACGGTAAAGGTGCTGCAGCAGATGCTGCCATCGCTGCCCGCCGATATCGTGCTGGTCAAACCGAGCGCGCTGCTGAACGAACCGCAGGGCAACGCTGGCGGCAGCTACGTCCCGCCGCCGGTCAAACCGCAAAAACCGCAGCCGAAGAACCCGTTCAGCGGCGGCATCAAGCAGTGCAAGGTCAAACCGCCGAAGGAAAAAACCAACGCCGGTACCGCACTGGGCATCATCGCCGACAGCATCGCCAGCTCGCCGCCGGTGACCTTCATCAAGCGTCATTGGCAGCACTGGACGCAAGCCAAACCGCAAGCATAAAAAAGGGCCGGCATGCCGGCCCTTTTCACGTTTGCCGAGATCAATCCCAGCTCAGCACCACTTTGCCCGATTTGCCGGAGCGCATGGCGTCGAAGCCCTGCTGGAACTCGTCGATCGAGAAGCGGTGGGTGATGATCGGGGTCAAATCCAACCCGGACTGGATCAGCGCCGCCATCTTGTACCAGGTTTCGAACATTTCGCGGCCGTAAATCCCTTTGATAAACAGCCCTTTGAAGATAACCTGGTTCCAGTCTATCGACATGTCCGAAGGCGGAATGCCCAGCATGGCGATACGCCCGCCGTGGTTCATCGCATTGAGCAGCGTGCGGAACGCCGGCGGCGCGCCGGACATTTCCAGACCGACGTCGAACCCTTCGGTCATGCCCAGCTCGGCCATCACGTCGTTGAGGTTTTCCTTGCTGACGTTCACCGCGCGGGTCACGCCCATCTTGCGCGCCAGTTCCAGACGGTATTCGTTAACGTCGGTGATCACCACATGACGGGCGCCGACGTGTTTGCACACCGCCGCCGCCATGATGCCGATCGGGCCGGCGCCGGAGACCAGCACGTCTTCACCGACCAGATCGAACGACAGCGCGGTGTGCACCGCATTGCCGAACGGATCGAAGATCGAAGCCAGTTCGTCGGAGATGTTATCCGGGATCTTGAAGGCGTTGAACGCCGGGATCACCAGGTATTCCGCGAAGCTGCCCGGACGGTTCACGCCCACGCCGACGGTGTTGCGGCACAGGTGCGTGCGGCCGCCGCGGCAGTTGCGGCAGTGGCCGCAGGTGATATGGCCTTCGCCGGACACGCGATCGCCGATGCTGAAACCTTTGACTTCCTGACCGATCGCCACCACTTCGCCCACGTATTCATGGCCGACCACCATCGGAACCGGAATGGTTTTTTGCGACCACTCGTCCCAGTTGTAGATATGCACATCGGTGCCGCAGATCGCGGTTTTGCGGATTTTGATCATGATGTCGTTGTGGCCCAGCTCCGGCTGAGGCACGTCGGTCATCCAAATCCCTTCTTCCGCTTTCAGTTTTGACAGTGCTTTCATGGTTTTACCTTATGCAATAACGCCAAGATCCTTACCGATACGTGTAAACGCCGCCACTGCGCGTTCGATTTGCTCCGGGGTGTGGTCGGCGGACATCTGGGTGCGGATGCGCGCCTGGCCTTTCGGCACCACCGGATAGAAGAAACCGGTCACATAGATGCCTTCCTTGAGCAACGCATTGGCGAATTCCTGCGCCAGCTTCGCCTCACCCAGCATGACCGGGATGATGGCGTGATCGGCGCCGGCCAATGTGAAGCCGGCGGCGGTCATTTTTTCGCGGAACAGACGCGCGTTAGCCCACAGGCGATCGCGCAGGGCGTCGCCCTCTTCAAGCAGTTCCAGCACTTTGATCGACGCGGCGACGATCGCCGGCGCCAGCGAGTTGGAGAACAGGTACGGGCGCGAACGCTGGCGCAGCCACTCCACCACTTCTTTCTTGGCGGCGGTGTAGCCGCCGGACGCGCCGCCCAGCGCTTTGCCTAACGTACCGGTAATGATATCGACGCGGCCCATCACTTCGCAGTATTCATGGGTGCCACGCCCGTTGGCGCCGACAAAGCCCACCGCGTGGGAGTCATCCACCATCACCAGCGCCTGATACTCGTCCGCCAGATCGCAGACCCCTTTCAGGTTGGCGATCACGCCGTCCATCGAGAATACGCCGTCGGTGGCGATCAGGATGTGACGCGCGCCGTCGGCTTTGGCCTGCTTCAGCTGTGCGGCCAGCTCGGTCATGTCGTTATTGGCGTAGCGATAGCGCTTGGCCTTGCACAGGCGCACGCCGTCGATGATCGACGCGTGGTTCAGCGCATCGGAGATAATGGCGTCTTCCGGGCCCAGCAGGGTTTCGAACAGCCCGCCGTTGGCGTCGAAGCAGGAGGAGTACAGGATCGCGTCTTCCATGCCCAAGAAAGCCGCCAGTTTCTGTTCCAGCTGCTTGTGGCTGTCCTGAGTGCCGCAGATGAAGCGCACCGACGCCATGCCGAAACCGTGGCTGTCCATTCCCGACTTGGCGGCGGCGATCAGCGCCGGATGATTGGCCAAACCCAGGTAGTTATTGGCGCAGAAGTTGATCACATGGCTGCCGTCGGCGACGGCGATGTCCGCCTGTTGCGCGGAGGTGATGATGCGTTCTTCCTTGAACAGCCCTTCACTGCGAGTGGCGGCAAGCTGTTGTTCCAACTGCTGATAAAAAGACGCTGACATTCGGTTATCTCCAGGATTGGGCTATTTGCGGCATATTTTACTGATTTGTAACCAAACTGACGAGAATGCGCGGGAGAGAATATTAAAATTGCAGCAGATATCACGGCAAAAGGCGGGCTTCAATGGCAATGCGGGATATTCGGAGCCCTTCCGCTGTTTGCCGCGGCATGAAATGCTATGATAACCGCCATTGAGCGTGGGGCATTGTGCCCCGCCAGCAGCTTAGCAGGGGTAACCCAATGATTATCGTCACTGGCGGCGCCGGCATGATCGGCAGCAACATCATTAAGGCACTGAACGACAAGGGATATCGCGATATCCTGGTGGTGGATAACCTGAAAGACGGCACCAAGTTCGTCAACCTGGTCGATCTGGACATCGCCGACTATATCGATAAAGAAGACTTTATCGCCAGCATCGTGGCCGGCGACGATCTGGGCGATATCGAAGCGGTCTTCCACGAAGGCGCCTGCTCCGCGACCACCGAGTGGGACGGCAAGTACATGATGGACAATAACTATCAGTACTCCAAAGACCTGCTGCACTACTGCCTGGATCGCGAAATCCCGTTCCTGTACGCCTCCTCCGCCGCCACTTACGGCGGCCGCGAAGAGTTCATCGAAGAGCGGGAGTATGAAGCACCGCTCAACGTGTACGGCTACTCCAAATTCCTGTTCGACCAGTACGTGCGCGAGATCCTGCCGGAAGCGGACTCGCAGATCTGCGGCTTCCGCTACTTCAACGTTTACGGCCCGCGCGAAGGCCACAAAGGCAGCATGGCCAGCGTCGCCTTCCACCTGAATACCCAGATCAACCGCGGCGAAAACCCGAGGCTGTTCGCCGGCAGCGAACACTTCAAGCGTGACTTCATCTACGTCGGCGACGTGGCGGCGGTTAACCTGTGGTTCTGGGAAACCGGCAAATCCGGCATCTTCAACTGCGGCACCGGCCGGGCGGAAACCTTCCAGGCGGTGGCCGACACGGTGGTGGACTTCCACCAGAAGGGCGCGGTGGAATACATCGAGTTCCCGGAGAAGCTGAAGGGCCGCTATCAGGCGTACACCCAGGCCGATCTGACCAAGCTGCGCGCCGCCGGCTACGACGCACCGTTCAAAACGGTCGCCGAAGGCGTGAAAGAGTACATGGCCTGGTTGAACCGCACCGCATAAGCTGAAGGAATTAACGCTGGGTATGAAAATACTGGTTATCGGCCCTTCTTGGGTTGGCGACATGATGATGTCGCAAAGTCTCTATCGCACCCTGAAGGCCGAATACCCGTCGGCGGAGATCGATGTGATGGCGCCGGCCTGGTGCCGCCCGCTGCTGGCGCGCATGCCGGAAGTCAATCAGGCGCTGGCGATGCCGCTGGGCCACGGCGCGCTGGGGCTCGGCGAGCGTCGCCGCCTGGGGCGCGCCCTGCGCGCCAACCGTTACGATCGCGCCTACGTTCTACCCAACTCGTTCAAATCCGCGCTGGTGCCTTTCTTTGCCGATATCCCGCAGCGTACCGGCTGGCGGGGCGAAATGCGTTACGGCCTGCTGAACGACGTCCGCGTGCTCGACAAGGCGGCCTTCCCGCTGATGGTGCAGCGCTACGTGGCGCTGGCCTATGACAAAGGCCGCATTCAGCGCGCCGACGATCTGCCGCAGCCGCTGCTGTGGCCGCAGTTGCAGGTGAGCGACGAAGAAATCGCCGACACCACCGCGGCTTTCAACCTGACCGGCAGCCGACCGATCGTCGGCTTCTGCCCGGGCGCGGAATTCGGCCCCGCCAAACGCTGGCCGCACTATCACTACGCGGCGCTGGCTCAGCGGCTGATCGAGAGCGGCTATCAAATAGCGCTGTTCGGTTCGGCGAAAGACCACGAGGCCGGCGAACAGATCCGCGCCGCGCTGCAGGAAGACGCGCGCGATTTCTGCCTTAACCTGGCCGGAAAAACCCAGCTGGAGCAGGCGGTGATCCTGATCGCGGCCTGCCGGGCAGTGGTCAGCAACGACTCGGGCTTAATGCACGTTGCCGCAGCGTTGAACAAACCGCTGATAGCCTTGTACGGCCCAAGCAGCCCCGACTTCACGCCGCCGCTCTCCGACAAGGCGCGGGTCATTCGCTTGATCAGCGGCTACCACAAGGTGCGTAAGGGCGATGCCGAGCAGGGGTACCACCAAAGTTTGATCGATATTCAGCCGCAGCAAGTGTTGGACGCGCTGACGCCGTTACTTGTCGCCAGCGAGGAATAGTCATGCAGGTGTTAATCGTAAAAACCTCCTCGATGGGGGACGTGCTGCATACGCTGCCCGCCCTGACCGACGCGCTGCAGGCCATTCCCGATATCCGCTTCGACTGGGTAGTGGAAGAAGGCTTCAGCCAAATCCCCACCTGGCACCCGGCGGTGGATCGCGTGATCCCGGTGGCCATTCGCCGCTGGCGCAAGAACTGGTTCGGCAACGACACCCGGCAACAGCGCTGCGACTTCAAGCGCGCGCTGCAAGAACGCCGTTACGACGTGGTGATCGACGCTCAGGGCCTGATCAAAAGCGCCGCGCTGATCACGCGCATCGCCAAAGGCAACAAACATGGCCCGGACTGCAAGAGCGCGCGCGAGCCGTTCGCCAGCTGGTTCTACAACGTGCGCCATGAGATAGACAAACAGCAGCACGCGGTGGAACGCACCCGTGAGCTGTTCGCCAAAAGCCTCGGTTACGACAAACCGGGCAGCTACGGCGATTACGCCATCGCCGCGCGCTTTCTCAGCCGCCCGCCGGCCGATGCCGGGCAGTATTTGGTGTTTCTGCACGCGACGACGCGTGACGACAAGCACTGGCCGGAGCAGAACTGGCGCGAGCTGATCGCGCTGACGGCCGACAGCGGGCTGAAGATCAAACTGCCGTGGGGCGCAGAGCATGAACATCAGCGCGCGCTGCGGTTGGCGGAAGGTTTTTCACATGTCGAAGTGCTGCCGAAGCTCAGCCTGCAGCAGGTGGCCGAGGTGCTGGCCGGCGCCAAGGGCGTGGTCTCGGTCGACACCGGGCTCAGCCATTTGACCGCCGCGCTCGACAAACCCAACATCACGCTGTTCGGGCCGACCGATCCCGGCCTGATCGGCGGCTACGGGCAAAATCAGCACTCGCTGATTTCGCCGGAAAAAAGCATGGCGACAATCGACGCCGATACGGCATGGCAGGCGTTGCAAAAGGTTATAGCATGAAAAAACTGCATATTATCAACCTGGGTAAAATGGGCGGCGTCGAACGCCTGTTCCTGCAGTACATCAACGATACCACCGACGGCAGCAACCAGGTCTTGTGCATCAGCGGCGACATTGGCGAAGAGATCCGCCGCCAGCTGCCTGCGCATCAGCCCGTCACCTTCGCCAACCGCCTGATCAATGCGCTGCCGTTACGCTGCCCGCAGTTCCTGCGCAAATTTTTGCTGAAGTGGAAAATCGAGCGGGCGAACGCCGACGTGGTGATCGTCTGGGACCTGGTGCCGGGGCTGGCGGCCAAACCCAAACGCGGCAAACTGGTTTACTACGATCACGGCTGCTCCTGGCGTTACCCCAAGAATAAAAAGACGCTGAGTTTCTTCGCCATGCTGGACGGCGTCATTTCCGCCTCGCACGCGTCGAAGCGGGTGATGGAGCTGCGTTTTAATCTGCCTTGCCCAAATCACGTGGTGATCAACCGCATCAAGACGCCGGCGGGGATCGACACTGCGCCGAAAACGCTGTCGCAGCCGGTCAGGATCGGCACCGCTTCACGCCTGGTCAGCCTGAAAGGCATCAGCGTTTCATTATTAATGATGCAGGAACTGCTGCGGCGCGGGCATGACGTCACGCTGGAAGTGGCCGGCAAAGGGCCGGATCGCGCGGCGTTCGAGGCGCTGGCGGCCCGGCTTCAGCTCGGCGACCGCGTCACCTTCAGCGGTTATCAGGATGACGTCGCCGGCTTCTTCAATCGCACGCACATCTACATGAGCACGCCGATCACCGAGCCGTTCGGCTTGTCCTGCATGGAATCGCTCTATTTCGGCGTGCCGGTCATTTTCCCGCAGGTTGACGGCCAGCCGGAAGCGGTCAAGGACGGCGTCTGCGGCATTGGCCTGACGCCGTCGGTCACCGTCGAACAACACCGGCAGCTCACCGATATCGAGGTCGACTTCCCGCATGAGGTCTACGATCCGTTGACCGACAGCCTGGTCGCGCCCAAGCTGCTGTCGCATCTCGACTGTGCGGATGCGGTTGAGAAATTGCTGGCGCGCGAAACCTACCAGACTCTGAGCCGAAATGCGCAGCGCTATCCTGCGGAACATTTCAACTATGCTCAGTTCAAAGCTGAGTTCGACGACACGCTGCGATCCTTTATCGCTTAATTGAAACGTGAGCCGGAAAACACGCCCGATGCTAAAACACAGAACGCCGCACCCTGCCTTCAGCTATCTGATCTATCTGGGGTGCGCCATCGCTTTTTGCACCATCCCTTTCGGTTCCGCGACCGGACGCAATCTGTTTTACGTTTCCAGCTACATCGCCTTTATCGCCGTTTGCCTGTACCCGCGCTACTACTTCAGCAACGCGAGAAATCTGCTGCTGCCCGCGCTGATGTTCAGCGTGGGCATGGGAACCATCCTCTGGATGCATCACTTCAAACAGCCGGGTGAGTACATCAATATTTATCGCTCTTATATGTCGACCGGCAAACTGCAGCTCGCGACCGCCTTCATCTTGCTGATCGCACTCAATGAGCGGTTGTGCGTGCAGCGCCTGCTGATCGTTGTAGCTCTCGCCACCGGCCTGGCGGTCAACGGCTATTCCCTCTATCAGGGATTGCGGCTGGATATCCCGCGCGTAGAGCTCAACTTCGATCGCGCCACGGTCGCCGCCTACCTGATGACCGCCATCGATCTGGTCATGATGCAAGCCATCCTGATGCTGCGCACCCGCTACCGCCTGGTGTTGTACATTGCGGCATTCCTGCTGTCCTTCTCTGCACTGGTGCTCACCGGCACGCGCGCGGCCATGTTGGTCTACCCGGTAGCGGTCTGCCTGTCGCTGCTGGCGACCAAGCAGCTGGTTTCCAGGAAACACAAACTCGCGTTGGTGGCCTCGGTACCGCTGCTGCTCGTAGCCTGCGGCCTGGTGTTTAAACCGCAGATAGAAGAACGCATTCAGGCCTTTGAGACCGATATGCGTCTGATGGATCAGCCACAGACTGAAAACTCGATCATTTCACGGCTGTCGATGCAAACGCTGGCATGGCGCACCGGTTCACAAGCCCCTTGGGGCCAATCCGCCGAACAGCGCGGCGAAGAGATCCGTGCAATGGTCGCACAGCAACCTCGCCTGTCTGGCGTCATGCCCTACATCAACGTCCACCTGCACAACGAGCTGCTGGAAACCTACTCGCTCAAGGGCGTCTGGGGCGTACTGCTGCTGCTGGCGCTCTATGTCTGTCTGTTCTTCTCTTCGTTCCGGCCACAGCGCAACGCGCTGCTGCTGAGCGTTAGCGTCAGCCTGTTCGTTTACGGCCTGAGCGACGTCATCTTCTTCAGCACGGAAGGCACCGCCATGTTCTGCCTGGCGCTGCTCGCCGCCGTTCTTTCCGTCACGAAACAGCCCCTTGTTCAGGAGCCCACCCCGTGAATCCTCAGGAGCCGCTGCTCAGCGTTATCGTGCCGTTTTATAATAATGAAGCGTTCGTTATCGCTGCGCTGGATTCGTTATTTGCGCAGATTAGCGACGATATCGAGGTGGTGATCATCGACGATGGCTCCACCGACGCCTCCGGTGCGCAGGTCAACCAATATCTGGCGCAGCGGCGGCACCCGCGCGTGGTCTTTACTTCACAGGCCAACGGCGGCATTGCGCACGCCCGCAATGTCGGCTTACGGCTGGCCACCGGCCGCTATCTCACCTTCCTCGACGGCGACGATCTGCTGAGCGACGACTATCTGGCAATCCTGCGGCCCCTGCTTACCACCGGTGAATATGACCTGATCGACTTTAATTATCAGAAGTTCACCGAACAACCGCCGACGCCGGATAACCGCGCGACTCAGCCCGTAACCTACGACTTTTCACAGTTGGGGCTCGGCTGCCTGCAACCGCTGTTCGCACGCTCGATGTGGCATCTCTGGAGCCGCGTGTATAAACGTTCGCTGCTGGAAGGGGAAACGTTCGAAGACGGCAGGCGCTATGAAGACGTGATTTTCACGCCTTTTCAGTATTTCAAAACCCGCCGCATCGCCCATCTGGACTGCGAGCTCTATTTCTATCGGGATAACAGCCAAGGCATCACTCGCAATATCAAACCCAAAGATATTGAAGATCTGCTGTTCGCCATGGAGAAGATGCTGCGTTTTGTGGCGCAGCATCCCGGGGATGAGCCGCTGCGCCGGTTGGCCGCCCTGATGCTGGCCAACTGCTTTTCCGAGGTGAAAAGCATGTCGAAGGCGGTGTACGGCTATTATCATTACGCGCCGGCAACGCTGCACACCCTGCGCCGCGCCGCCGATATCTGCCGCAACAGCGACGTGCCGGGCAAAAAAGTCCGCCAGATGCGCTATGCGCGAGTGGATACCTTTCTTTCGAAGCTGCGCGGGCGCAAGCCGCACTAACCGCATCGGCCGGGCGGCCGATGCGTCGTCGCTCCCTCAGCGCGCTAAAGGCACGTGCGCGACCAGCTCATCATAAATCCGCTGCGGCTGGATGACCCCCATCGGGTTTTCCGCCTCCAGCGGCATCGTATAGCCGGTACGCGACACCTGAATGATGCGGTGCAGTTCAGCATCCTGAATCGGGCCGGTGGAGCGTGAGTCGGCGGTCACGAACAGGCTGATGGTTTTCACCTTCAACGCCACCGCCAGATGCAGCGGCCCGGTATCGCCGGTGACCAGAACATGGAAACTGTCGATCAACGTCAGCAAGCCTTGCAGCCCCGTTTTACCGATCTGGTTATCCACGCAGGCCTGCGTTTGCGGGCCGATCAGGCTCATAAACTGTTTGGCCTTGCCGTCGTCGAACGGTGCGCCAATCAGCACGATGCGCACATTGGGGTGCTTCGCCACCAGCTCATCGGCCAGCCGCGCATAGTGCGAAACCGGCCAGCAACGCGATTCTGTTGACGCCCCCAGCTGAAAACCGATGGTGGGATGCTCGCTGCTTTTGACGCCGCGCTGATAATCCACGGGAATTTCCATCGTCGGATCGTCGCTGCGGCAGCCTAAGATGGAAATCAGCTCCAGTTTGCGGCGTACAAAGTGGCCGTAATAATGGAAGATATAGTTGGTCAGCCAAGGCTCCAGCCCGCAAATGCCCGAGCTGTAGTTATCCCTGATAATGTACTTCGCCCCGGCCAGTACGGCGCTGATGATGTCATAAGGCAGGTGGGAGTGCAGAATCAGCGCCAAATCCGGCTGATGTTCGCGCAACGATTTCAGCAATGGGCGTATCGTCTTGATCTTGCTGTCCCAATACACCACGCGATCGTAATAACGGCCGTTTTCCACCAGCTCGCGGTTTTTCTTGTGCACCACCAGCGTGATGTGCGCATTGGGGTAGCGTTCCCTCATCGCCCTCAATGCCGGCGTGTTGAACATGAAGTCGCCCAACGCCGTGGTGGAATAGATAACGATATTGTCAAACTGCTGGGCGCCGTCGAACGTCGCCTTATCCTGAAAACGGCCGTACTTCGCCGTATAGCGCCGCAAGAACCAGTCGGCAACCTTGATTTTCCATTTCTTCGACATGTGCGTGCTTAGTTCGCTTTAAGTTGATAATACTCGGCCAGCGTCATGCCCACCGTACGCTGCTGCAGCCAGTCAAACAGCTGCTCCAGATCGCGGTACAGCCCTTCGATATCCTGCTCGGTTTTGAACGTCGGGCTGCCGCCCGGCATAAATTCGGAGGAGTGCAGCATAAATTCGACGTAGTCATGCCCCTGCGCCAGCGACGCCTCAGCCACGCTTATCATCTTGGCCACGTTGCCGCCACTCGGCCGCAGCCAGTTGACGGACGGCGAACGCCGCTTGCCGCGCAGCCGGTCATAACCTTGCTTGAACGCGTTCATCAGCGCCGAGTGCTTGTACTGAATGCTCATCGGCACTTCCAACAGCGGCGAAGCGCCCGGTTTGGCAATGTTCTGCGGATCGATAAAATAAGCCTGCGACGGGAACCGGGTGTAATCGGTGCCGCCGTTGCCCTGCGGATTGCCCGGCGAAAACTGCCAGTTGACCCGCGGCGTCACCGAACAGTCCACCTGATAGCCGTATTCCAGCAGCAGCGAGGCATAATATTCGTTGAACGCCCAGCGGCCGGCGCGATGGCTGAGCATTTTGGTCTGGAAGGCATCTTCCAGCAGCTTGGTCATGTGATCGACCTTGGCGCGGATCTGATCGGCGGGATACTCGATCAAATAAGGCTTGTGGCGCCAGTCGTCGTCGGTGAGCGGCGTCAGCGGCGGGCTGTTCCAGGCGTGCAGGTGCATGCCCACTTCTCCCGCGCCGCGGGCGATCACGTCGCGCGCGAACTCGACGTAAGCCGGATCCATCGCCATTTCATAGTTGGTGAGATAAACCGGTTTGAAGGCGTATTTTTCGCACAATGCCTGAAAGCGCGGCAAGAAACGCGTGTTTTCGGTCGCGATGCGATCGTGGTTTTGCCACAGATTATCGCCTTCGGTATCAATGGTGATGAGAAACGCCGGTTTAGTCATGAATATCGAGCCTGATATCAACAGAATGCACTATGTTACGCAGGCCGTTTCGCCAGGGCAAACGACTTTGCTGCCTGGTTTGGACAACGTTGAAGCGCATTCGTCCCCGGCCCGACGATTTTTTTGCGGCCCGGCAAGAAAACCTTGCAACAGTAGCCACATGCGATCGGGTCATTTAGAATCAAAGATTGGTTTCCCAGAAAGCGACTCATGATGAACGACGCGCCAGCCCCAACTTCCGCCCCATCCGTACAGCGTATTTTGATCATAAAACTGCGCCATCACGGCGATATGCTGCTGGTCACGCCGGTCATCAGCAGCCTGCGGCAAAACTACCCGCAGGCGCAGATCGATGTGCTGCTGTATCAGGAAACGCAGGAGATGCTGGCCAGCAATCCGGAACTGTCGACGCTGTTCGCCATCGACCGCCAATGGAAAAAACAGGGCACCCGCGCGCATCTGGGGCACGAGCTGGCGCTGCTGCGCCGCCTGAAGGCGCAGCGCTACGATCTGGTGGTCAACCTGGCCGATCAGTGGCGCAGCGCCATTATCACGCGCCTGACCGGCGCGCGCATCCGTCTGGGCTTCGATTTCCCCAAACGCCGCGGCTTCCTGTGGCGCCACTGCCACACGCAGCTGGTGCCGGTCGACAATCACGCCCACCTGCATACCGTCGAACAAAATCTCTCGCTGCTGGCGCCGCTGAACCTGCCCGCGCTCAGTGATCATGTGACCATGAGTTACGATCCGCAGGATTGGCAGGCCTGTGAGCAACGGTTGCAGAAACAGGGCGTCGCCGGCAGTTATATTGTGGTGCAGCCCACCTCGCGCTGGTTCTTCAAATGCTGGAGCGAAGAGAAAATGGCCGCCACCCTCGCCGCCTTGCAGGCCGATGGCCATCAGTTGGTGATCACCTCCGGCCCCGACGCCAGAGAACAAGCCATGGTAGAACGCATTTTGGCGCTCTGCCCGCCGCAGGGCGTGATCTCGTTGGCCGGCCAGCTGACGCTGCGCCAGCTGGCCGCCCTGATCGACCACGCCAAGCTGTTTATCGGCGTGGATTCGGTGCCGATGCACATGGCCGCCGCGCTGCAAACGCCGTGTGTGGCGCTGTTCGGCCCTTCCAAGCTGACTTTCTGGCGGCCATGGCAGGCTACCGGCGCCGTGATCTGGGCCGGCGACTTCGGCGAACTGCCCGATCCGGACGCCATTGATACCGGCACCGACGAACGGTATCTCGACCTTATTCCTACAGACGCGGTGATTGCAGCCGCGCGGAGCACGCTGGCATGAAAGCATTTCGTTTGGCGATCGTTCGCCAAAAATACCGCCCGGACGGCGGGGCCGAACGTTTCGTTTCCCGCGCCCTGGAGGCGCTGGAGCAACAGGATCTCGATCTGAACGTCATCACCCGCGAATGGCAGGGTGACGCCAATCCCAACTGGCATATCCACCTGTGCAACCCGTTAAAACTCGGCCGCATCAGCCGCGAGCGAGGCTTCGCCGTGGCAGCCAGGGCGCTGTGGCAGAAAGAGCGTTTCGATCTGGTGCAAAGCCACGAGCGCATTCCCGGCTGCGACATCTACCGCGCCGGCGACGGCGTACACCGCCGCTGGTTGCTGCAACGCGCGCGTCTGCTGCCGGAATGGCGCCGCAAATGGCTGTTCTCCAATCGCTATCACCGCTATGTGATGTGCGCCGAACGCGCCATGTACGCCGCGCCGGAGCTGAAAGCCGTCATCTGCAACGCCGAGATGATCAAGCAGGAAATCATCGCCGACTTTGGCGTGCCTGCCGACAAAATCACGGTGATCTATAACGCCATCGACAATCAAAAATTCCCGCCCGCCGACGAGGCCCAGCGCCAACGTCTGCGCGAGCAGTATCAGATCCCACAACGGGCGCACTGCCTGATCTTCGTCGGCTCCGGTTTCGAGCGCAAAGGGCTGGCCGCCGCCATCCGCGCCGTGGCGGCGACCGACAGCCACCTGTTGGTGGTCGGCAAAGACAAGGCCGAAAAACGCTATCGAGCGCTGGCACAGTCGCAGGGCTGCGGCGAGCAGGTTCACTTTATGGGCGTGCAGAAGCAGACCTTGCCGTTCTATCAGGCCGCGGACGCGCTGCTCCTGCCGACGCTGTACGATCCGTTCCCGAATGTGATTCTGGAAGCGATGTCGTGCGGCCTGCCGGTTATCACCAGCACCACCTGCGGCGGCGCCGAGTTTATCACCCCCGGCCAGAACGGCTTCGTGACCGACGCGCTCGACGTACCGGCCATCACGGAGGCCATTCGGGCGCTGCCGCGCCAGGCGCTGGGATCATCCATGGGCGAAGCGGCGAGATTGCGCATTATGACGGCTACGCCGGCGCATCTGTCCGAACAGCTGATTTCCCTCTATAACCGGTTACTGGATTAGCTATGCGTATTCTGATGATCATCGACGGCCTGCCGGGAGGCGGCGCGGAAAAAGTGGTGCTGACCCTATGCCAGGGCATGCAGCAACAGGGGCATGACGTCAGTCTGATCTCGCTGCGCGACGTCTGCAATTACCCTATCCCGTCAGGCATTGATTATCAGGTGGTGGCCGATCGCAGCCGTGCCCCCTGGCGCAAGCTGACCGAGCTGTCGCGCCGCGCCGCCGCGCTGGATCGGGCAATAGCCGAACACGAGCGCCAACACGGCGCGTTCGATCTGGTGTTCTCCAATCTGCATAAAACCGATCGCATCGTCAGCCGCAGCAAGCGGTTGGCCGCGGATCGCCTGTGGTTCTGCATTCACGGCATTCTCTCCACCTCCTATCTCGGCCACCGCAAGGGCCTGGATCGCTGGCTGAAGCAGCGCAAAATCGCCAACGTTTACCAAGGAAGAAATATCGTCGCCGTTTCACGGGCGGTTGGCGACGATCTGCAGCAGAACTTGCCGATTCGCCCACGCCGGCTGGCGGTCATCAACAACCCGTTCGACATCGACGCCATCCAGCAACAGGCGGCGGCGCCTTGCGAACTGGCCGGCCAGGACTATCTGGTGCACGTCGGCCGCTTTCACGCCACCAAACGGCATGACCGTCTGCTGAAAGCCTATGCGCACTCGGGCATTCAGGCACCGCTGGCCTTGATCGGCACCGGGAATGATGCCAGAGTCGCCGAGGTCAAACGTCTGGCGACAGAGCTGGGCATCGCAGAGCGCGTGCTCTTCCTCGGTTTCCAGGCCAATCCTTACCCGTTTATTCGCCATGCCTCGCTGCTGGTGCTCAGCTCCGACAGCGAAGGGTTTGGTAACGTGCTGGTGGAATCGCTGCTGTGCGGCACGCCGGTGGTCAGCACTCGCTGCCCGGGCGGCCCTGCGGAAATTCTGGAAAAAGCCGGCATGGCTAACGCGCTGGCGGAATTAAACGAAGCGTCGCTGGCAGAAAAAATGGCGGAAATTTACGCCAATCCGCCCCAGATAAATCAACAGCAATTGCTGAGTTATGGGCTGGAGCCTATTTGCCGTCAATATATTGAGCTGAAAGAAAAATAATAGAGAAATAAATAAGGCAGGGGGTACCTGCCTTATTTTCTTCGTTAGCTGAGCGCCTGCATTTTCTGCCAAACCTCATCGACAGAAACATCTTCACAGTGCCCCGACTCACTCTGCAAAATATGATGACGGCCGGTCCATGGATGCCAGGAGGCTTTATCGGTATCGCCAAAGAACACCACCATGTCCTTATTCAGCGCGGCAGCAAGATGCATCTGCCCACCGTCGCTGCACAGCACCCGGTCGCATAAATCGAACCCACCCAACAGCTCGCGCACCGAGGCCGTCGGATAAAGCGCGACGCGTTCGTTTTGGCACAGCGCCAACAGCTGTTCGGCGCGCTGCTGGTCGCCGATGTCGTCCGGCGCCAGCGTGCCCTGCGGCGACCAGAAGATCAGCACGCCGGTGTGGGGATCGGCAACCAGACGGTTGATGATTTCGGCATAGCGTTCAACCGGCCAACGCCTTTTCGGGCTGCGGCTGCTGATGTGCACGGCGCATACGCGTTCGACCGGCGGCAGACGCTCCTGTAGCCGTTGCGCCGCCAATTGCCGCTCTTCAGGCGTCAGAAACACCCGCACCGGCGGGATCGGAATGGATTGGTCGGTTATCGCCGATAAATAGCTGTAGGTATGTTCGACCTGATGTTGACCGTGGAAATCGTCCTTGCGGAACGGACGATGGATATCTTTCGTGCCCAAATCGGCGCCGATGATATGGGTGGCGCCGGCCATTTTCGCTAAACGCAGGCTGTATTTGCAAGGCACCGGGTTGGCCAGAATGACCGCATCGAACTTTATTTTTCGCAGCTTCAGGAAGATCATCAAGCGTTCGAAATAAACGCCCAACGTCGTTTCATTTTTGGCCTTGTGCTTGGCCTTTTTATAGACAAAGACTTTCTCGAGATGAGGATTGTTTTTAACAACGTCCTGGCTGACTTTATTGATCAGCAGATAAACTTTAGCGTCCGGATAGGCAATTTTCACCCCTTCAATCAGAGGCGTGGTGCAAACAAGATCGCCGATGTTGTCGCGGCGAATAATTAAAATATTCTTCATTCCGAGCCTGTCGGCGAAATCGCTCGCCGGTTGTCTGAAACTGACACCCAAGGTTACCAAATTAGCGCCTTTCCCTTCCAGTTATGGTACTATTCCGAATAACCCATATAAATGAAATTGATAGAATGTTGCTGCGTTTATATCAGGTACTACTCTACCTCATCCAACCCCTGATCTGGCTCCGCTTACTGCTGCGCAGCCGCAAAGCTCCAGCCTACCGTAAACGCTGGGCGGAACGCTATGGCTTCTGCGCCGGGAAAGTCGTGCCAGGCGGCATCATGCTGCATTCCGTCTCCGTCGGCGAAACGCTGGCGGCCATCCCGTTGGTACGGGCACTGCGCCACCGTTACCCCGCTTTGCCGATAACTGTGACCACAATGACCCCAACAGGTTCAGAACGCGTCCAGTCCGCTTTCGGCAAAGACGTACATCATGTCTATCTGCCCTACGATCTGCCCGGTTCCATGAACCGCTTCCTCGACCAGGTGAATCCCAAGCTGGTGATCATCATGGAAACCGAGCTGTGGCCTAACCTGATTAACGCGCTGCATCAGCGGCAGATCCCCCTGGTGATCGCCAATGCGCGCCTGTCGGCCCGCTCCGCCGCCGGCTATAAGAAAATTGGCGGGTTCATGCGCGATATGCTGCGCCGCATTACGCTGATCGCCGCACAGAACCAGGAAGACGGCGATCGGTTTATCGAACTGGGCCTGAAGCGCTCGCAGCTGGCCGTAACCGGCAGCCTGAAGTTCGATATCTCCGTCACCCCGGAACTGGCCGCCCGCGCCGTTACGCTGCGTCGCCAATGGGCGCCGCGCCGCCCGGTGTGGATCGCTACCAGCACCCATGACGGTGAAGAAACCATCCTGCTGGAAGCGCATCGCAAACTGCTGGAAAAACACCCCGACCTGCTGCTGATCCTGGTGCCGCGTCATCCGGAACGCTTCCCGACCGCTAAAGAGCTGGTGCAGAAGGCCGGCTTCAGCTACACCCTGCGCAGCAGCGGCGAAATCCCGTCCGGCAGCACCCAGGTGGTGATCGGCGATACCATGGGCGAGCTGATGCTGCTGTACGGCATCGCCGATCTGGCCTTTGTCGGCGGCAGTCTGGTGGAACGCGGCGGGCACAACCCGCTGGAAGCCGCCGCGCACGCCATCCCGGTGCTGATGGGCCCGCATACCTTCAACTTCAAAGACATCTGCGCCAAGCTCTCGCAGGCCGAAGGCCTGATCACCGTGACCGACGTGGATTCGCTGGTGAAGGAAGTGGAAACCCTGCTGACCGACGAAGACTACCGGCGCTACTACGGCCGCCATGCGGTGGAAGTGTTGTATCAGAATCAGGGAGCGTTGCAGCGCCTGCTGCAGCTGCTGGAACCGCACCTGCCGCCCCGGAGTCACTGAATGAGCAGCCGCAAAAGCCTGTCGGTGGTGATGATCGCCAAAAACGAAGCCGGGCTGTTGCCGGACTGTCTGCGTTCGGTCGAATGGGCCGATGAAATCATCGTGTTGGACTCCGGCAGCGAGGACGACAGCGTCGCCGTCGCCGAAGGCCTGGGCGCCAAAGTCTTCACGCACACCGACTGGCAAGGGTTCGGCAAGCAGCGTCAGCTGGCGCAAAACTACGCCAGCCATGACTACGTTTTGATGATCGACGCCGACGAACGCGTCACGCCCGAGCTGCGGCAATCCATCGAGCGGGTGTTGAATGCGCCGGACGACGGCGCCGTCTACAGCTGTGCGCGGCGCAACCTGTTTCTAGGCCGCTTCATGCGCCACAGCGGCTGGTATCCCGACCGCGTCAACCGCCTGTACGCCAACCAACGCTATCGTTATAACGACGATCTGGTGCACGAATCGCTGAACATCGGCGGCGCCAAAGTGATCCCCCTCAGCGGTGATATGCTGCACCTGACCTGCCGCGACTTCTTCGCCTTCCAGCGCAAACAGCTGCGCTACGCCGAAGAGTGGGCCACGCAGCGCCACCGGGCCGGCAAGCGCTGCGGCTATCTGTCTATCCTGACCCACACGCTCGGCGCCTTCGTCAAAACCTGGCTGCTGCGCGCCGGCTTCCTGGATGGCAAACAGGGGTTGCTGTTAGCGGTGGTCAACGCGCAATATACCTTCAATAAATATGCCGCATTATGGGCATTGGGCCGCAACTACTCAGAGAAGTGAATCATGACCAGCAAAGCCATCTATCCCGGGACCTTCGATCCCATGACCAACGGCCACCTGGATTTAGTGACGCGCGCGTCACTGATGTTCGATCACGTGATTCTGGCCATCGCCGCCAGCCCGAGTAAAAAGCCGCTGTTCAGCCTGGATGAACGCGTGGCGTTGGCGACGCAGGTCACCTCGCATCTGGACAATGTGGAAGTGCTGGGCTTCAGCGAGCTGATGGCGCACTTCGCCGCTCACCAAAATGCCAATATCCTGGTGCGCGGCCTGCGTGCGGTGTCTGACTTTGAATACGAATTGCAGCTGGCGAACATGAACCGCCATTTGATGCCGACGCTGGAAAGCGTGTTCCTGATGCCTTCCGAAGAGTGGTCGTTCATCTCCTCCTCACTGGTGAAAGAGGTCGCCCGTCACGGCGGCGATATCGCACCTTTCCTGCCTGACGTGGTCACCCAGGCACTGATGGCGAAGCTCGCCGCCGAGTGATGCTCAGCGCTGGCAGCGACGGCAAAAGAAGGTGCTGCGCTGCCCGTGCTTGGCGGATTCGATCGGCGTGCCGCACGCGCGGCACGGTTCTCCCGCCCGCCCGTAAACCTGCAGCTCCTGTGCGAAATACCCCGGTTTGCCGTCCGACTGCAAAAAGTCGCGCAATGTCGTGCCGCCCTGCTCGATAGAACGCTGCAACACCGCCTTGATGGTCTTCACCAGCAGTTCCGCTTCGGCTTTGCTCAAGGATCCCGCCGGACGATCGGGCAAGATCCCGGCGCTGAACAGCGATTCGCTGGCGTAAATATTGCCGACCCCGACCACCAGCTTGTTATCCATCAGCCACGGTTTAATCAACGTGCGCTTATTGCGTGATTTTTCATACAAGTAGTCGCCGTTGAACGCTTCGCTCAGCGGTTCCGGCCCCAGGTGCGCCAACACGCTGCTGGTCGCCAAATCTTCGCACCACAGCCAGGCGCCGAAACGGCGCGGATCGGTATAGCGCAGGATCATGCCGTTGCTGATCACCAGATCGACGTGGTCGTGTTTGCCGGCTTCATCTTCGTTTTCCTCGCGCAGCATGCGCAAGCTGCCCGACATGCCCAGGTGCACGATAATCCAACCGTTCTCCAGCTCGATCAGCAGGTATTTAGCCCGGCGCTGCACGCTGAGCACCGGCCGATCGCTCAGCGTCAGGATCTGCTCGGAAACCGGCCAGCGCAGGCGCGCGTTGCGCACCACCGCATACTGAATGCTGTGGCCGACAAGATAAGGCTCTATACCGCGTCTGCTCGTCTCAACTTCCGGTAATTCAGGCATCTGGCTTCCCCTCCGACGTTTTCTACCCTTTATAAAACAAAAAACCCGGCCAAGGCCGGGTTTTTCATTAATCCACTAAAATTATTTAATTTTAGCTTCTTTGTATACTACGTGCTGACGGACAACTGGATCGAATTTCTTCAGTTCCAATTTTTCCGGCTTAGTACGCTTGTTCTTCGTGGTGGTATAGAAGTGACCAGTACCAGCAGAAGAAACCAGCTTGATCTTCTCGCGAACACCTTTAGCCATGATTCAGTTCCTTAATACTTCTCACCACGGGCACGCAGATCGGCCAGAACCGTCTCAATACCCTTCTTATCGATAACACGCATACCTTTAGCAGATACACGCAGAGTTACAAAGCGCTTCTCAGCCTCAACCCAAAAACGGTGTGAGTGCAGGTTAGGCAGAAAACGGCGTTTGGTCGCGTTCATTGCGTGGGAACGGTTGTTACCGCTCACCGGGCGCTTGCCAGTAACTTGGCAGACTCGGGACATGTCTATTCTCCAAAAATCAAATCAGCTCGAGCTTCGTATAGGGTATGGCCGCCTCGTCAGGCTTTTAGAGCCCATCTCAGCAAACTTCATACTGAGGAGACTCTCGTCATCAGGTAGAAACCACACATCAGGTCAGAAACCTGCTGAGATAGGCTCTTGCGCCAAACCCAAGATTCTCAAAGGTGGCGTAGTATACGCTCTGAAGCGTAAGTGCTCAAGTCCCGAACAGCTAAAGATCCCACAAGGATCGCGAAAAAATCGCTTAAAGCCATCCGCGCTCGGCAAAAGAGACGCATTCACCCCGACCGATCACCAAATGATCAAGCACTCGGATCTCCAATAACTGACAGGCTTTCACCACCTGTTCCGTTATCAAACGGTCGGCATGACTGGGTTCAGCCTTACCCGAAGGGTGATTATGCGCGAGAATCAGCGCGGCGGCATTAGCCTTCAACGCTTCACGCACAATTTCTCTCGGGTAGACGACGACGCTGCTGATGGTACCAGCAAACATCTCCTGATGGCGAATAACCCGGTGCTGATTGTCTAAAAACAATACCAAAAAGACCTCACGCTCGCGATGCGCCAGCAGGCTTTGCAGATAATGCTGGGTGACGCGCGGATTGAGCATGGCGTTTTCCTGCGACAAATGGCTGGAAAAGAAGCGCAGCGCCAGCTCGGCAATCGCCTGCAGCTGCGTATAGCTGGCGTCCCCCAGGCCTTTTTGGCTGCAAAAAGCCTGATGATCGGCCGACATCAGGTGATAAAGCGAGCCGAACCGGCGCAGCAGCTGCTCCGCCAGCTGCATCACGTGCACGCCGGGCAGCCCGGTACGCAAAAAAATGGCCAACAGTTCTGCGTCTGACAGCGCCGCCGCCCCCTGCATCAACAGCTTTTCACGCGGCGCCAGCGCGCCCGGCCAGCACGCCACAATCGGGTTGCTCATCGTATTCCTCCCTGAAAGGGCTACAGCATGCCATGTGCTGCCCGGCGCGTTCGACAGGTGTTTGATAACATTGCGAAGTGTTTCGCAAAGCACAATGTAACGCCCTGCAGTCATTGCGGAATCGCTCACCTGAACGGCGGATATGCTAAAATGGCGCATCTTTCGGCTTTCAATCGGACAATGATGATGACGGGACTTTCCGGCAAACATATTGTACTTGGCATCAGCGGCGGCATCGCCGCCTACAAATGCCCAGAGCTGGTGCGCCGCCTGCGCGACAGGGGCGCAGAAGTGCGCGTGGTGATGACCCACGCCGCCAAGGCGTTCATTACGCCACTGACGCTGCAGGCCGTTTCCGGTTACCCGGTGTCCGACGATCTGTTGGATCCCGCCGCCGAAGCCGCCATGGGCCACATCGAACTCGGCAAGTGGGCGGATCTGGTGATTCTGGCGCCGGCGACCGCCGATCTGCTGGCGCGCGTCGCCGCCGGCATGGCCAACGATCTGTTGACCACCGTCTGCCTGGCGACCGACGCCCCTATCGCCGCCGCCCCGGCCATGAACCAGCAGATGTATCGCGCCGCCGCCACGCAGGCCAACCTGCAAACGCTGCAGGCGCGCGGCATGCTGCTCTGGGGGCCGGACAGCGGCAGCCAGGCCTGTGGCGACGTCGGCCCGGGCCGCATGCTGGATCCGCTGGACATCGTCGACCTGGCGAACGCGCATTTCTCCGCCCCGCAGGATCTGCAACATTTACAGGTTATGATCACCGCCGGCCCGACGCGTGAGGCGCTGGATCCGGTACGTTTCATCAGCAATCACAGCTCCGGCAAAATGGGCTTCGCCATTGCCCGCGCCGCCGCCGCCCGCGGCGCGCAGGTGACGCTGATCGCCGGACCGGTCAGCCTGCCGACGCCGCCATCGGTCACCCGAGTGGACGTCACCAGTGCGCTGGAGATGGAGCAGGCGGTGCAACAGCGCGCCGCGCAGCAGCAGATTTTCATCTCCTGCGCCGCCGTGGCCGACTACCGCCCCGAGCAGATCGCCGATGAAAAAATAAAAAAACAGGGTGATGAAATCGTCCTCAAGATGGTAAAAAACCCCGATATCGTCGCCGGCGTGGCGGCGATGACCAAAAATCGACCGTTTGTCGTGGGGTTTGCCGCCGAAACCCAGAATGTGGAAGAATACGCGCGGCAAAAACTGGCGCGTAAGAAGCTGGATTTGATTTGCGCTAACGATGTATCGCTTGCAGAGCACGGGTTCAACAGCGACACCAATGCCCTGCATCTTTTTTGGCAGGATGGAGAAAAGCGCCTGGCGCTGAGCGACAAGGCACTCCTTGGCCAACGTTTAATAGACGAGATAGTCAGCCGTTATGATGAAAAAAATCGACGTTAAGATCCTCGACCCGCGCATCGGTCAGGATTTCCCGCTACCGACCTACGCCACGCCGGGCTCCGCCGGTCTCGACCTGCGCGCCTGCCTGGACAGCGCGGTGGAGCTGGCGCCGGGTGAAACCACGCTGTTGCCTACCGGCCTCGCGATCCACATCGCCGACGCCGGCCTGGCGGCGGTGATCCTGCCGCGCTCCGGCCTGGGCCACAAGCACGGCGTCGTGCTGGGCAACCTGGTCGGCCTGATCGACTCCGATTATCAGGGCCAGCTGATGGTGTCCGTTTGGAACCGCGGCCAGAAACACTTCACCATCGAGCCGGGCGAACGTATCGCTCAGATGGTCTTCGTGCCGGTGGTGCAGGCCGAATTCAACCTGGTGGAAGAGTTCGACAGCAGCGAGCGCGGCGAAGGCGGCTTCGGCCACTCGGGGCGCCACTAAGCGCCACCCAATGCACGATGGCCGGCAGGGAAACGTCGCCTGAACCTTGCCTTTCCGGGGAGAAGGATGTCTCTGCGGCAAGGTTTTACCGCGACAATTGCAGCGCACACCAGGCAGCGCGGAAAAAGGCCGTTAAGGCCGCTGACCCCAGCATCGTAAAAAAGCTATCACATAAGCCGCACAGAGCCTGCTCTGCAGCGGCCGGTGCGCGGGTTTCCGTCAGTTAAGTTTTAGCAAGGGTCTAATCAGACATGGCAGAAAAAGAAAAGACGAAAAGGAATCGGCGCGAGGAAATATTGCAGGCGTTAGCCCAGATGCTGGAGTCCAGCGACGGCAGCCAACGCATCACCACCGCCAAGCTCGCCGCGAACGTGGGTGTTTCTGAAGCTGCGCTGTATCGGCATTTCCCCAGCAAGACACGGATGTTCGACAGCCTGATCGAGTTTATCGAAGACAGCCTGATCACCCGCATCAACCTGATCTTGCAGGACGAGAAAGAGACGTTTAATCGTCTGCGCCTGATTTTACTGCTGATTCTGGGCTTTGCGGAACGCAACCCGGGGCTGACGCGCATCATGACCGGCCACGCGCTGATGTTTGAACAGGATCGCCTGCAGGGCCGCATCAACCAGCTGTTCGAACGCATCGAGGCGCAGCTGCGCCAGGTGTTGAAAGAGCGTAAATTGCGCGAAGGCAAAGGCTTTATCGTCGATGAAACGCTGCTGGCGAGCCAGCTGCTGGCCTTCTGCGAAGGCATGTTGTCGCGCTATGTGCGTTCGGAATTCCGCTATCGCCCAACGCAGGAATTTGACGCCCGCTGGCCGCTGTTGGCGGCCCAGCTGCAATAAAGATAACGCCGGGCATGCCCGGCGTTTTTACTTACACCCCGTACTGCTCGCGGTAAGCGCGCACCGCCGCCAGGTGGTCCGCCATTTCCGGTTTCTCTTCCAGATAGGCGATCAGGTCCTTCAGCGTCACGATTGAAATCACCTTGCAGTGATAGTCGCGTTCCACTTCCTGAATGGCGGAGATATCCGCGCGGCCGCGTTCCTGACGGTCGAGGGAGATCAGCACGCCCGCCAGCGAAGCGCCGCTGGCGCCGATGATTTCCATCGACTCGCGGATCGCGGTGCCGGCGGTGATCACATCGTCTACCAACATCACGCGCCCCTGCAGCGGGCTGCCTACCAGCGAACCGCCTTCGCCGTGGGTCTTGGCTTCCTTACGGTTAAAGCAGTAAGGCACGTCGCGCTCATGGTGTTCCGCCAACGCCACCGCCGTAGTGGTGGCAATAGGAATACCTTTATAGGCCGGGCCAAACAGCAGGTCGAAATCGATGCCGGAGTCCATCAGGGCTTCGGCGTAGAAGCGCCCCAACAGCGCAAGATCGCGCCCGGTATTAAACAGGCCGGCATTGAAGAAATACGGGCTGGTGCGGCCGGACTTCAGGGTGAACTCGCCGAATTTCAATACCTGCTTGTTAAGCGCGAACTCGATAAACTGGCGCTGATAGGCTTTCATTACTGCTTCTCCTCGTCTGAATCTGCTTGGGTCTTGTCATTACTGCCGCCCGATCGTCGGGCATAAAAAAGGCGACTTCTCAGTCGCCTTAAAAAATCAGTCCGCCAGCGCCGCTTTCTGCGCCTGGAAGATGGTTTCGATGCCCCCTCGGGCCAGCGCCAATAGCGCCAACAGCTCATCGTGGCTGAACGGCTCGCCTTCGGCGGTACCCTGCACTTCAATCATGCGGCCATCTTCCATCATCACTACGTTCATGTCGGTTTCCGCCGCGGAATCCTCCACATACTCCAGATCGCACAGCGCTTCGCCATTGACGATGCCGACGGAAACCGCCGCCACCATGCCCTTCATCGGGTTGGCTTTCAGCTTGCCGTTGGCCACCAGCGTGTTCAGCGCATCGGCCAGCGCCACGCAGGCGCCGGAGATGGAGGCGGTGCGGGTACCGCCGTCGGCCTGCAGTACGTCGCAGTCGAGGGTGATGGTGAATTCACCGAGCTTTTTCAGATCCACCGCGGCGCGCAGCGAGCGCGCGATCAGGCGCTGGATCTCCAGCGTGCGGCCACCCTGCTTGCCTTTGGCGGCTTCACGGGCATTGCGGCTGTGGGTGGAGCGCGGCAGCATACCGTACTCGGCGGTGATCCAACCTTGCCCCTGGCCTTTCAGGAAGCGCGGAACGCCCTCTTCTACCGTGGCGGTGCACAAGACTTTGGTATCGCCAAACTCAACCAGCACTGAACCTTCAGCGTGTTTGGTATAGTGACGGGTCAGTGTCAGGGGGCGAACTTGCTGTGGTGCTCTGCCTGCAGGACGCATGGGCTCTCTCCGGCTTCAAATCAACTATTGGCTGCGCATTATACGGGCTTCGTGACGTAATGCCTATCCTGCCCGCAGCCGCGACGCTATAATCGCCCCATCTTTTCCTATTACGGGTACGCATCAATGATCCGCAGCATGACCGCCTACGCCCGGCGTGAAATCAAGGGTGAATGGGGCAGCGCAGCCTGGGAGCTGCGTTCCGTTAACCAGCGCTACTTAGAAACCTACATCCGCCTGCCGGAACAATTCCGCAGCCTGGAGCCGGTGATCCGTGAACGTATCCGTGGCCGCCTGACCCGCGGCAAAGTCGAATGCAACCTGCGTTTCGAACTGGATCCAAGCGCGCAAAGCTCGCTGATCCTGAACGAAAAACTGGCCAAACAGCTGGTTGAAGCCGCCAACTGGGTGAAAATGCAGAGCGACGAAGGGGAAATCAACCCGATCGACGTGCTGCGCTGGCCGGGCGTGATGTCCGCGCAGGAGCAGGATCTGGACGCCATCAGCGCCGAGCTGATGCAGGCGCTGGACGGCGCGCTGGATGACTTCATCGTCGCACGCGAAAGCGAAGGCGCCGCGCTGAAAACGCTGATTGAACAACGCCTCGACGGCGTCAGCGCCGAAGTGGTCAAAGTGCGCGCCCAGATGCCGAACATCCTGCAATGGCAGCGCGAACGCCTGGTCAGCAAGCTGGAAGAGGCGCAGGTACAGCTGGAAAACACCCGCCTGGAGCAGGAGCTGGTGCTGATGGCGCAGCGCATCGACGTCGCCGAAGAGCTGGACCGTCTGGAAGCGCACGTGAAAGAGACGCACAACATCCTGAAGAAGAAAGAAGCCGTCGGCCGCCGCCTCGACTTCATGATGCAGGAGTTCAACCGCGAATCGAACACCCTGGCCTCCAAGTCGATCAATGCCGACGTCACCGCTTCCGCCATCGAGCTGAAAGTGCTGATCGAGCAAATGCGCGAGCAGATTCAGAACATCGAGTGATCCGGCCCCGCACGCCATCAAGCCCGCGCCAAGCGGGCTTTTTTATGGCTGTAGATCAGCGATGGGCAGCCACCGGCTCTTCGCCCATCAGCCCCATTTTCTGCAGCTGCACCGCAATGCTCCAGGTTGAGCGTTCAAACTCATCGCTCAGCGCTTCCAGCGTCGCCCCGGCCGCATGGCTCTCGCGCAACCTCAGCTTTTCCTCTTCCGGCCAAGGGAAGTAGGCATTGGCCGGCCGCCCCTCGGCCAGATTCTTCTGCCGCTTCTCCTCCGGCGTCAGCCGGGCTTTTTTCTGCAGTTCGGCTTCACCGTCGAACTCGTTGGCCAACGCGAACAGCAGGCGGATAGCCTCCGGCGCGCAAGCCGCCGAAGCCGGTCTCAACAGCTCACCGGTGTCGGGATTAACCCCGTTGGCCAGCGCCCTGAGCAACGTGCCGGTATTCATTGTTCGCCTCCTTATCCGAGAAGATGCGCCGGTCGTGGCGCCTTGTTCAGACATTTTTCTTTGCCTCCCTCGAGAAAACCACGCTTTACGCCATGAAAAAGCACCAGTTGCGAGCCAGATTCCAGGCGTTTGCACGCGAGTGACAGTGATTGCATCAGGTTGCGAGCCGGCAGGCCCCTGCACCGGGAAGCTTATGAAAAACTGCCGGACAGCACGTGTGGATGACATTTGGCAAGATATCCCGCATGCCATAAGTATTTTGTTCTAATTATCACGCAAGGTAATGAAAGGACGTCGATGCTGTGGCTAAATGTGTTTTTTCTCTGCCCGTGAACCGTACGGACCGTTTATGCCACAAATTCTGCAATTTATTATGGCTCTGGTGGTGATCATCGCCCTGGCGCTGCTGGTCAGCAATAATCGCAAGAAAATCCGCCTGCGCTATATCATCCAGCTGCTGGTGATCGAAGGCGCGCTGGCCTATTTCTTCCTGCACTCCGCCAGCGGGCTCAGCGTGATCAAACACGTCGCCGGCTTCTTCGACACCCTGCTCGCCTACGCCGCCCAAGGATCGGAGTTCGTGTTCGGCGGCATGAGCAAGGATGGCCTGGCGTTTATCTTCCTCGGCGTTTTGTGCCCTATCATCTTTATTTCCGCCCTGATCGGCATTTTGCAGCATTTCCGTATCCTGCCGCTGATCATCCGCCTGGTCGGCACCCTGCTATCCAAGGTCAACGGCATGGGCAAGCTGGAGTCGTTCAACGCCGTCAGCACGCTGGTGCTGGGGCAGTCGGAGAACTTCATCGCCTATAAAGGCATCATCGGCGATATCTCGCCGCGCCGCATGTACACCATGGCCGCGACCGCCATGTCGACGGTATCGCTCTCCATCGTCGGCGCCTACATGTCGATGATCGACGCGCAGTATGTGGTGGCGGCATTGATCCTTAATATGTTCAGCACCTTCATCATTCTGTCGATCATCAACCCGTATCAGGTCGAAGACGAGCCGGAGCTGAAGCTGAACAAACTGCATGAAGATCAGAGCTTCTTCGAAATGTTGGGCGAGTACATTCTGGCCGGCTTCAAGATTGCGATGATCATCGCGGCGATGCTGATCGGCTTTATCGCGCTGATCTCCGCCGTCAATGCGCTGTTCTCCGCGGTGCTCGGCATCAGCTTCCAGCAGATCCTCGGCTATGTGTTCTATCCGCTGGCCTGGCTGATCGGCATCCCGGCGGAGGAGGCCCTGAAGGCGGGCAGCATCATGGCGACCAAGCTGGTGGCCAACGAATTCGTGGCGATGATTGAGCTGAAGAAAATCGCGGCGGAGCTGTCGCCGCGCGGGCTAGGTATTCTGTCGGTGTTCCTGGTGTCGTTCGCCAACTTCGCCTCCATCGGCATCGTCGCCGGCGCCATCAAGGGGCTGAACGAGCAGCAAGGCAACGTAGTTTCCCGTTTTGGCCTGAAGCTGGTTTATGGCTCGACGCTGGTGAGCCTGCTGTCAGCGGCCATCGCCGGCCTGGTGCTGTAATCCCCACTCCCGGCCGCATGGCCGGGAGTTCGCTTTAAAACGCCACGCACACCGGCGCATCCACCCGCATCACCGAATCCTGCGCAAACTGCTGCTTATAGCCGCTGCGCAGCGCCTCGATATTCGCCTCGCTCTCTTTGCCCGGCGCATGGATCAACAGCAGCGCCTTGCTGTTCTCGCGCGCCAGCTTGCCGTCGTGGCCCAGCCACTGCCCTTTGGCATCAAAGACCGTCAGCCCGTCTTTAAAACGCGGCGTCACCTGGCTGTCGACGAAGGTTTGCCACTCGGCGGCGGTGATCGCCGGCCCCGCCGGGCGATTCAGGCCGAAGTAGAGCGTTGTTTGCATCATCGGATCGCCGGTGTGGCAAGCCGGAGCGGGTGACACAGCCTGATGGCCTGGCGCCACGCAGCCGCTCAGCAGCAGGGCGGCCACCACGGCGCCGGCGGCCAGTTTCGGGGAGTTTTTCATCTGCAGTCTCGGTTTCTCGGTTGAAGGATTAGCTGCAAAAAGCATAGTCAGCGATGGAAACCAGCGCGAAATTTCTAATGCTTTTATCAACAGCCAGATGTTAAAAAAGGCTGGTTATCGGCAATAAAAACGGATTTTGGATTAGCTAAATTAATCCGAAACACCATCAGTGAAAAAAACTCAGTGGCGCGCGCCATCGGCGGCGATTACCCTGCCGGCCATCATTCTGACGCAAGTACGCTGTGAATCCCTTATGTTACTGAGCATCCTTTATATCATCGGCATCACCGCCGAAGCCATGACCGGCGCGCTGGCGGCCGGCCGCCGCCAAATGGACATGTTCGGCGTGATCATCATCGCTTCGGTCACGGCGATCGGCGGCGGGTCGGTGCGCGATATGCTGCTCGGGCATTTTCCATTGGGCTGGGTCAAACACCCGGAATACATCGTCATCGTCGCGATAGCGGCGATCGTCACCACCTGGGTGGCCCCCCTGATGCGCCATCTGCGCCGCCTGTTCCTGGTGCTCGACGCCGTCGGCCTGATCGTCTTCTCCATCATCGGCGCGCAGGTGGCGCTGGATATGGGGCACAGTGCGATTATCGCCGCCATCGCCGCAGTGATCACCGGCGTCTTCGGCGGGGTGCTGCGCGACATGTTCTGCAACCGTATCCCGCTGGTTTTCCAGAAAGAGATCTATGCCGGCATCTCCTTCAGCGCCGCCTGGCTGTATATCGGCCTGCAGCACCTCAGCCTGCCGCACAATCTGGTGGTGATCCTCACGCTGGTCGCCGGCCTGAGCGCGCGCCTGATCGCCCTGCGCTTCCGCCTCGGCCTGCCGGTGTTCAACTACCAGCATCCGGATCACTGATCGTCCGGCAGCATGTACCGCGCCAGATAATCCACGAACACCCGGACTTTCGGCAACATGTGCCGGTTAGAGGGCCACACGGCAGAAAACGCGCCGCGCTCGGGCGTGCTGTCTTGCAGCACCGCCGTCAGCTGCCCGCTGCGCAGGGCCTGGCTCAAAGTGAAATCCGGCAGGTAGGCGATGCCCAATCCCTGCTGCGCCGCATGGATTAGCGCCTCAACACTGCTGAAACTCATCGTCACCGGCAACCTTAACGACAACGCCTCATCGTCGGCGCTCAGCCGCCACGCCTGCAACTGCTGCCCGCCCGGGAAGCGATAACGCAAACAAGCATGCTCGAGCAGATCCGCCGGTTTCAACGGCGTTCCGCGCCGGCGGAAGTAGTCCGGCGCGCCGACTAAAACCTGTCGAAACGGTCCAAGACGCCGCGCCATCAGGCGGGAATCAGCCAGCTCGCCGCCGCGAACCGCCACATCAACGCCCTCGGCGATCAGATCCGCGATGCGATCGTTGAAGTCCACATCCAACTCAATCTCAGGATAACGCGCGGTAAAATCAGCCAACAGCGGCACCAGCATGCGGTAACCGATGGCGGGCATGCTGACGCGCAGCTTGCCGCGCGGCGCCTCTGAAATACGTACCATCTCGGCTTCAGCGTTCTCGATGTCACTAACAATACGCCGGCAGCGTTCGTAAAATAGCGCCCCTTCCTCCGTCAAATTGATGCGCCGGGTGCTGCGGTTGAACAGCCTAACGCCCAACGACGCCTCCAGCCGCGCCACGCTTTTACCCACCGCCGAGGCCGACACCCCCAATCGCTCCCCAGCAGCGACAAAGCTGCACGATTCGGCAGCGCGAACAAACGCCAGCAGCCCGCTCAAACTTTCCATATGGCCCCCATTAGAGCGTTTTTGTCCTGAAAGTGTGGAATTCAGCCTTATTTTTAACCTATTCAGTCTTATTTATCATCCATACCCATCGAAACCACCGCATCAGGAATCGCCCATGAACGCTCATCCATCCCGGAATGCGCCCCCGCAGCGCTGGCTCATACTCTTTTCCGTGTGTCTCGCGGGCCTGATCATGCCGCTGAGCTTTACCGGCCCCGCAGTCGCGCTCACCGCAATCGCCAAAGATTTGGGCGGCGGACTGGTCGCGCTCAGTTGGGTCACCAACGCGTTTATGCTGACCTTCGGCTGCAGCCTGATGCTCGCCGGAGCGCTCGCCGATCGTTTTGGCCGCAAGCGTGTGTTTATCTGTGGATTGGCGGCGCTCGCGCTCAGCGCTCTGCTCATGAGCGCGGCGCAAGACATTATGTCCTTCGACGCGATACGCGCGCTGCAAGGCATCTCCGCCGCGGCCGCACTGGCCGGCGGAACCGCAAGCCTGGCCCAGGTATTTAACGGACCGGAGAGAAGCAAGGCCTTCAGCCTGCTGGGTACCACGTTCGGCATCGGGCTGGCATTCGGGCCGCTGCTGGCCGGCACGCTGACGCAGCTCTTCGGCTGGCGCGCGCTTTTTCTCTGCCTGGCGCTGCTCAGCGCCATTGCGTTGTTCAGCGGCCAGCGCGATATGCCCGAATCGCGCGATCCCGCCGCCTCTCGCCTCGATTGGCCCGGCGCCATCGTCTTTACGCTGGCGCTGTCGCTGTTGACTTACGCCGTGCTGCTGGCGCCCGACAGCGGCTGGAGCAGCGCGCAAGTCATTAGGCCGCTGACCGGCGCGCTGCTGTTTATGCTGGCTTTTATCCTGATAGAACGCCGCACCGCTCGGCCGATGCTCGATCTGTCGCTGTTTCGCTACCCGCGCTTTGTCGGCGTACAGCTGTTGGCGGCAGCGCCGGCCTATTCATACGTGGTGTTGCTGGTGCTGCTTCCCCTCCGATTTATCGGTATCGAGGGTTACGGCACCGTGGAAACCGGCATGATGATGCTGACGTTGTCCGCGCCAATGCTGGCGCTGCCGCTGCTGACCGGGGTATTCGCTCACCGCTTTTCCGCCGGCGCCGTTTCCAGCCTCGGCTTGTTGATTTGCGCCGCCGGGCTGGCATGGCTGGCGCACTATGCGCCGGGGCAATCGCTCGCGCGGTTACTGCTGCCGATGCTGACCATCGGTTGCGGCATCAGCTTGCCCTGGGGATTGATGGACGGTTTAGCCGTCAGCGTCGTGCCACGAGAGCGAGCGGGCATGGCGACCGGCATTTTCAGCACCGTTCGCGTCGCGGGGGAAGGCATTGCATTGGCGATCGTCGGTGCCCTGTTGACCTTGTTGGTTGGGCGCCATCTCGCTCCCCCAACCGCAAACGCCGCCGGCGCGCACGCCCTGGCCATGGGGGATATGCCGCGGGCGACCGCCCTGCTCAATGCGGACGCCGCACGGCTGAAGCACGCCTACGAACTGGCTTTCCAGAATCTGCTGTACTTACTCGCCCTGACGACGCTGGCGTCCGCCGTCATTATCTTTCTCTTTCTCCGCCCCCCCGCACGGGAAACCCCTTCGTCCGCCCCACGCATTACCGACGCGCCGTAATCTGACATGGCCTCGCCGCCGAGGCCAAAACAGCTGAAATGTTGCCCTTCGACGCGCAAATTCGCTCATTCGCCGCTTTTTCCGCGCAAAGCGGCGGGCAAAATGCGAGCTAACGCTGCACCCGGCGCGTTAGCCGTGTATACTGTGCGGAGAAAATACACATCCGCTGTTATTGGCATATCAACCGTTATCAACGAACATCATCATGGCTCAAGGCACGCTTTATATTGTCTCTGCTCCCAGTGGCGCAGGTAAATCAAGTCTGATTCAGGCTTTGTTAAAGACGCAACCGCTGTACGACACGCAGGTTTCGGTTTCGCACACCACGCGCGACAGCCGCCCGGGTGAAAATCACGGCGAACACTATTTCTTCGTCTCGAAAGACGAATTCCGCCGGATGATCGAGCAGGACGCGTTTCTTGAGCACGCCGAAGTGTTCGGCAACTATTACGGCACCTCGCGCGCCGCCATCGAACAAGTGTTGGCGACCGGCGTAGACGTGTTTCTGGATATCGACTGGCAGGGCGCGCAGCAAATCCGCGCCAAAATGCCGCAGGCGCGCAGCATCTTCATTCTGCCGCCGTCGAAGGAAGAACTGGGCCGCCGCCTGCGCGGGCGCGGGCAGGATTCCGAAGAGGTGATCGCCAAGCGCATGGCTCAGGCCGTGGCGGAAATGACGCATTATGCGGAGTACGATTACCTGATTGTGAACGATGATTTCGATCTGGCGCTGTCCGATCTGAAGACCATCATTCGCGCCGAACGCCTGCGTTTGGGCCGCCAGTTGCTGCGGCATGACGCTTTAATCAGCAAACTATTGGCAGACTGAAGGCAGTTTCAGTATCATGCCCAGTCTTTTCGTCACCTGTGGAGTAGCACAAATATGGCACGCGTAACTGTTCAAGACGCTGTAGAGAAAATTGGTAACCGTTTTGACCTGGTGTTGGTCGCTGCTCGTCGGGCGCGTCAGATCCAGACCGGCGGCAAAGATGCACTGGTTCCGGAAGAGAACGACAAGTACACCGTTATCGCCCTGCGCGAAATCGAAGAAGGCCTGATCACCAGCCAGATCCTCGACGTGCGTGAGCGCCAGGAACAGCAAGAGCAGGAAGCCGCAGAGATTCAAGCGGTTACCGCGATTGCTGAAGGTCGTCGTTAATTAGACTGCGAGTCCGCCTTGTACCTGTTTGAAAGCCTGAATCTGCTGATTCAACGTTACCTGCCCGAGGAGCAGATTAAGCGCCTCAAACAGGCATACCTCGTCGCGCGCGACGCGCACGAGGGCCAGACACGCTCCAGCGGTGAGCCTTACATTACTCACCCGGTCGCCGTGGCCTGCATCCTGGCGGAAATGCGTCTCGATCACGAGACGCTGATGGCGGCATTGCTGCACGACGTCATCGAAGACACCCCAGCCACCTATCAAGATATGGAACAGCTGTTCGGCAAGAGCGTCGCCGAACTGGTTGAGGGCGTCTCCAAGCTCGACAAGCTGAAGTTCCAGGACAAGAAAGAAGCGCAGGCGGAAAACTTCCGCAAGATGATCATGGCGATGGTGCAGGATATCCGCGTCGTGCTGATCAAGCTGGCCGACCGTACGCACAACATGCGCACCCTCGGTTCGCTGCGCCCCGACAAACGCCGGCGCATCGCGCGTGAAACCCTGGAAATCTACAGCCCGCTCGCCCACCGTCTGGGTATTCATCACCTGAAGACCGAGCTGGAAGAGCTGGGCTTCGAGGCGCTGTACCCGAACCGCTATCGCGTGATCAAGGAAGTGGTGAAAGCCGCGCGCGGCAACCGCAAAGAGATGATTCAAAAAATCCTCTCCGAGATCGAAGGGCGGCTGACCGAAGCCGGCATCGCCTGCCGCGTCAGCGGGCGGGAAAAACACCTCTACTCCATCTACCTCAAGATGCACCTCAAAGAACAGCGTTTCCATTCCATCATGGATATCTACGCGTTCCGGGTGATCGTGAAAGAGGTCGATACCTGCTACCGCGTGCTCGGCCAGGTGCACAGCCTGTACAAACCGCGCCCGGGGCGAGTGAAAGATTACATCGCCATTCCCAAGGCCAACGGCTATCAATCGCTGCATACCTCGCTGATCGGCCCGCACGGCGTGCCGGTCGAAGTGCAGATCCGCACCGAAGACATGGATCAGATGGCTGAGATGGGGGTGGCCGCGCACTGGGCTTACAAGGAAAGAGAACAGGGCGAAACCGGCACCACGGCGCAGATCCGCGCCCAGCGCTGGATGCAAAGCCTGCTGGAGCTGCAGCAAAGCGCCGGCAGTTCGTTTGAATTTATCGAGAGCGTCAAATCCGATCTGTTCCCGGATGAGATTTACGTTTTCACCCCGGAAGGCCGCATCGTCGAGCTGCCCGCCGGCGCCACGCCGGTCGATTTCGCCTATGCGGTGCATACCGATATCGGCCATGCCTGCGTCGGCGCGCGCGTCGATCGTCAGCCATACCCGCTGTCGCAGTCGCTGACCAGCGGCCAGACCGTCGAGATCATCACCGCACCGGGCGCACGGCCCAACGCCGCCTGGCTGAACTTCGTAGTCAGCTCGAAAGCGCGCGCCAAAATTCGCCAGATGCTGAAGAATCTCAAGCGCGACGACTCCGTCGGCCTCGGCCGCCGTCTGCTCAACCACGCGTTGGGTGGCAGCCGCAAGCTGGCCGAAATCCCGCAGGAAAACATTCAGCACGAGCTGGACCGCATGAAGCTGGCGACGCTGGACGATCTGCTGGCGGAAATCGGCCTCGGCAACGCCATGAGCGTGGTGGTGGCGAAGAACCTGCAGGGCGATCAGTCCAGCCTGGGCGCTTCCTCCGGCGTGCGTAACCTGGCCATCAAGGGCGCCGACGGGGTGTTGATCACCTTCGCCAAGTGCTGCCGTCCGATTCCGGGCGACCCGATTATCGCTCACGTCAGCCCGGGCAAAGGGCTGGTGATCCACCATGAATCCTGCCGCAATATTCGCGGCTATCAGAAAGAGCCTGAGAAGTTCATGGCGGTCGAGTGGGATAAAGAGACCGAGCAGGAGTTCATCGCCGAGATCAAGGTGGACATGTTCAACCACCAGGGCGCGCTGGCCAACCTGACGGCGGCGATCAACGCAGCCGAGTCCAATATTCAGAGCCTGAACACCGAAGAGAAAGACGGTCGGGTTTATAGCGCCTTTATCCGCTTGACCACCCGCGATCGCATCCATTTGGCAAACATTATGCGTAAAATCCGTATCATGCCGGATGTGATCAAAGTTAACCGCAACCGAAACTAGCGCTTATGAGTCCTGAACGCTATGCGCGGATTTGTGAAATGCTCGCGACCCGGCAGCCGGATTTGACGGTCTGCCTGGAGCAAGTGCACAAACCGCATAACGTCTCCGCCATTATCCGCACCGCCGACGCCGTCGGCGTGCATCAGGTCCACGCCGTGTGGCCCACCACCCGCATGCGCACCCTGGTTTCCTCCGCCGCCGGCAGCAACAGCTGGGTCAGCGTCAAAACCCATCGCTCCATCGGCGACGCGGTCGGTCACCTGAAAGCGCAGGGCATGCAAATTCTGGCCACCAATCTGTCTGCGCGCGCGGTCGATTTCCGCGAGGTGGATTACACCCGGCCCACCTGCGTGCTGCTCGGCCAGGAAAAAACCGGCATCACCGAAGAAGCGCTGGCGCTGGCCGATCAGGACATCGTCATTCCGATGATCGGCATGGTGCAATCGCTCAACGTCTCCGTGGCCTCAGCACTGATCCTGTATGAAGCGCAGCGCCAGCGGCAGAACGCCGGCCTGTATCGCCGCGACAACAGTATGCTGGATGAAGAAGAGCAGCAGCGTCTGCTGTTCGAAGGCGGCTACCCGGTGCTGGCCAACGTGGCCAAGCGCAAAGGGCTGCCACGCCCGCAGATTGACGAGCAGGGCCAGGTGGTCGCCAGCGCCGAATGGTGGGCGGCCATGCAGGCGACGGCGCGCAAATGAAAGGCCGCCTGCTGGATGCTGTCCCACTCACCACGCTTTCCGGGGTTGGCGCCAGCCAGGCGGGCAAACTGGCCAAGCTTGGCCTCGAGACCATTCAGGATCTGCTGCTGCACCTGCCGCTGCGCTACGAAGACCGCACTCGCCTCTACCCGATCAACGATCTGCTGCCGGGCATCTACGCCACGGTAGAAGGGGAAGTGCTGCGCAGCGACATCAGCTTCGGCCGCCGCCGCATGCTGACCTGCCAGATCAGCGACGGTACCGGCATCCTCACCATGCGGTTCTTCAACTTCAACGCCGCGATGAAGAACAGCCTGGCCACCGGCCGCCGCGTGACCGCCTACGGCGAGATCAAACGCGGCAACCACGGCGCGGAGATCATCCATCCGGAATACCGCATTCAGGGCGAAGCCAGCGAAGTCGAGCTGCAGGAGTCGCTGACGCCGGTCTACCCCACCACCGAAGGGGTGCGGCAAGCCACGCTGCGCAAGCTGACCGATCAGGCGCTGGAGCTGCTGGATACCTGCGCCATCGCCGAACTGCTGCCGTCGGAGCTGAGCGGCGGCCTGATGAGCCTGCCGCAGGCGCTGCACACCCTGCATCGCCCGCCGCCGGACATCCAGCTGGCGGATCTGGAGCTGGGCAAACACCCGGCGCAAAAACGCCTGATCCTCGAAGAGCTGCTGGCGCATAACCTCAGCATGCTGGCGGTGCGCGCCGGCGCCCAGAGTTACCAGGCGCAGCCGCTGCTGCCAGACGATCGGCTGAAAAACCGTTTTCTCGCCCAGCTGCCGTTCTCGCCGACCGGCGCGCAAACGCGCGTGGTGGCCGACATCGAAGCCGATATGCAAAAAGACTTCCCGATGATGCGACTGGTGCAGGGCGACGTCGGCTCCGGCAAAACGCTGGTGGCGGCGCTGGCGGCGCTGCGCGCTATCGCGCACGGCAAGCAGGTGGCGCTGATGGCGCCGACCGAGCTGCTGGCCGAGCAGCACGCCAACAATTTCCGCCAGTGGTTCGAACCGCTGGGGCTGGAGGTCGGCTGGCTGGCCGGCAAACAGAAAGGCAAGGCGCGCATCGCGCAGCAGGAGGCCATCGCCAGCGGTCAGGTGTCGATGGTGGTCGGCACCCACGCCATCTTCCAGGAGCAGGTGCAATTTAACGGCCTGGCGCTGGTGATCATCGATGAGCAGCACCGCTTCGGGGTGCATCAGCGGCTGGCGCTGTGGGAGAAAGGCGAAGAACAGGGCTTCCACGCCCATCAGCTGATCATGACCGCCACGCCGATCCCACGCACGCTGGCGATGACCGCCTATGCCGATCTCGATACCTCGGTCATCGACGAGCTGCCGCCGGGCCGCACGCCGGTGACTACCGTCGCCATTCCCGATACCCGCCGCGCCGACATCATTCAACGGGTGAAGAGCGCCTGTCTGGAAGAGGGGCGGCAGGCTTACTGGGTGTGCACGCTGATCGAAGAGTCCGAACTGCTGGAAGCGCAGGCGGCGGAAGCCACCTGGGAAGAATTGAAAACCGCGCTGCCGGAGCTGAAGGTGGCGCTGGTGCACGGCCGCATGAAAGCGCAGGAAAAGCAGGCGGTGATGCAGGCGTTTAAACAGGGCGAGCTGCAGCTGTTGGTCGCCACTACGGTGATCGAAGTCGGCGTCGACGTGCCGAACGCCAGCCTGATGATCATCGAAAACCCGGAGCGGCTGGGCCTGGCGCAGCTGCACCAGCTGCGCGGCCGCGTAGGACGCGGCGCCGTGGCCTCACACTGCGTGCTGCTGTACAAAACGCCGCTGAGCAAGACTGCGCAAACGCGCCTGCAGGTGCTGCGTGACAGCAACGACGGCTTCGTCATCGCGCAGCGCGATCTGGAGATCCGCGGCCCGGGCGAGCTGCTTGGCACCCGCCAGACCGGCAGCGCCGAATTCAAGGTGGCGGACCTGCTGCGCGACCAGGCGATGATCCCCGAAGTGCAGCGCGTCGCTCGCCATCTCCATCAGCACTATCCGGAGCACGCCCAGGCGCTGATAGAACGCTGGCTGCCGGAGAAGGCACGCTACTCCAACGCATAAAAAAGGGCGCCGCAGGCGCCCTTTTCATTATGACTCGCGATATCACCCCACCGCCGGGAACACCGGCAGCAGCAGATACAGCTTGATGACGATGGCGTTGGCGATATCGATAAAGAACGCCCCCACCATCGGCACCACCAAAAACGCCACGTGCGAAGGGCCGAAGCGATCGGTGATCGCCTGCATGTTGGCGATCGCCGTCGGCGTGGCGCCCATGCCGAAGCCGCAGTGGCCGGCAGCCAGCACCGCCGCGTCGTAGTTTTTACCCATCACCCGGTAGGTAACGAAGATCGCGTACAGCGCCATGACCAGCGTCTGCACCGCCAGGATCGCCAGCATCGGCAGCGCCAGCGAGGCCAGCTCCCACAGGCGCAGGCTCATCAGTGCCATCGCCAGGAACAGCGACAGGCTGACGTTGCCCAGCACCGATACCGCCCGCTCGAACACGGTATAAAAACCGGTGAAGGCCAACGTGTTGCTGAGGATCACCCCGACGAACAGCACGCAAACGAAGTTCGGCAGTTCAAACACCGTGCCGCTCAGCAGGCCGGCAATCAGCTGCCCCAGGCTCAGACAGATGGCGATCATGGCGATGGTTTCGATCATCACCAGCGAGGTGATCAGGCGACCGCTTTCCGGCTTCTCGAAGCCGCTCGGCTGCACGCTGTCTTCCGGGGTGCCCTCCGGCGTGGAGGAGTGCTTGACCAGATAGCGCGCCACCGGGCCGCCGATCAGGCCGCCCAGCACCAGCCCGAAGGTGGCGCAGGCCATGGCGACTTCCGTCGCGTTTTCAAAACCGTAGCGCTCGATGAACAGCTTGCTCCAGGCCGCCCCGGTACCATGCCCGCCCGACAGAGTGATCGACCCGGCGATCAGGCCCATCAGCGGATCCAGCCCCAGCATTTTCGCCATCCCGATGCCGATGGCGTTCTGCACGATAAGCAACCCCAGCACCACGAACAGGAACACCACCAGCACCTTGCCGCCGGCGCGCAAACGCGCCAGGTTGGCGTTCAGGCCGATGGTGGCGAAGAAGGCCAGCATCAGCGGGTCCTTCAGCGACATGTCAAAACTGATTTCCCAGTTGACGAGCTTTTTCAGGGCTAACAGCAGGAGAGCCACCAGCAAACCGCCAGCGACGGGAGCAGGAATGGTATATTTTCGCAGCAGAGGAATGGTTCTGACGCACTTGCCCCCGAGGAGCAAAACCAGCGTCGCCGCGACTAACGTGCCATAAGTATCAAGATGAAACATCCAGGTACTCCATGTAAGGGAAAAGATCCAAATAAAAATAATAAGTTATAGAAAACCACTTAGTTTTTAAACTTGATGAGTGCGGGATTAAAAGTAAAAAACGCTGAGATGACAAGAAAAAATGAATGAAAATGCGACATAAACGAGAAAGTCGGCAACATAATATTTACGCGCAACCGTTTGCTTTTGCGGGGCGGAGCATTAAAATGCCTGCTTTGCCGTATCTGGAAACGCCACACCATGAGCATGTCATCCTCCGAGCTTGATGCCGCGCGCCAAGCCGCCTCAGAACCCCGCGCCAGTGAACTGATTTATCGCCTGGAAGATCGCCCGCCGCTGCCGCAGACGCTGTTTGCCGCCGGCCAGCATCTGCTGGCGATGTTCGTCGCGGTGATCACTCCGGCCCTGCTGATCTGCCAGGCGCTGGGCCTGCCGGCACAGGATACCCAGCACATCATCAGCATGTCGCTGTTCGCCTCCGGTCTGGCTTCCATTCTGCAAATCAAAACCTGGGGGCCGGTGGGTTCCGGGCTGCTGTCGATTCAGGGCACCAGCTTCAACTTCGTTTCGCCGCTGATCATGGGCGGTCTGGCGCTGAAAAACGGCGGCGCCGACGTGCCGACCATGATGGCCGCGCTGTTCGGCACCCTGATGGTCGCTTCCTGCACCGAAATTTTGCTGTCGCGCGTGCTGCATCTGGCGCGCCGCATCATCACCCCGCTGGTTTCCGGCATCGTGGTGATGATCATCGGCCTGTCGCTGATTCAGGTCGGCCTGACCTCGATCGGCGGCGGCTACGCCGCGATGAACGATCACAGCTTCGGCTCGCCGAAAAACCTGCTGCTGGCCGGCGCGGTGCTGGCGGTGATCATCCTGCTGAACCGCCAGCGCAACCCTTATCTGCGCGTGGCTTCGCTGGTGATCGCCATGGCGGTCGGCTATCTGTTGGCTTGGGCGATGGACATGCTGCCCGCCGACGCACCGGCGGCCCCCACGGCGGCGATCACCATCCCCACGCCGCTCTATTACGGCCTGGGCTTCGACTGGAACCTGCTGCTGCCGCTGATGCTGATCTTTATGGTCACCTCGCTGGAAACCATTGGTGACATCACCGCCACCTCCGACGTCTCCGAACAGCCGGTCAGCGGGCCGCTGTACATGAAGCGCCTGAAGGGCGGCGTGCTGGCCAACGGCCTGAACTCGATGCTGTCGGCAGTGTTCAACACCTTTCCCAACTCCTGCTTCGGCCAGAACAACGGCGTGATCCAGCTGACCGGCGTCGCCAGCCGCTACGTTGGCTTCGTGGTGGCGCTGATGCTGATCGCGCTGGGGCTGTTCCCGGCGGTGGCCGGCTTCGTACAGCACATTCCCGAGCCGGTCCTGGGCGGCGCGACCATCGTGATGTTCGGCACCATCGCCGCCTCCGGCGTGCGCATCGTGTCGCGCGAGCGTCTGAACCGTCGCGCCATCATGATCATGGCGCTGTCGCTGGCCGTCGGCATGGGCGTCTCCCAGCAGCCGCTGATCCTGCAGTTCGCGCCGGACTGGCTGAAAACCCTGCTCTCTTCCGGCATCGCCGCCGGCGGCATTACCGCCATCGTGCTGAACCTGGTGTTCCCGCAGGAACTCGAGAAAAAGTAACCCGTCCATTGATGTTCAAACGGCCGCTTGCGGCCGTTTTTTATTGTCTATCAGACCATTGCCCTTGAGATGCCCGGCCAATTGCGGCATAAACAGGGTATCTTTTTTGACCGATGCGGATGTAGACGATGAAATTTATCGGAAAGCTGTTGCTGACGTTGCTGCTGCTGATCGTGTTGGCGGTGGTGGTGCTGTACCTGGTGGGGCAAACTCGCTGGGCGGCAGGCCGCCTGAGCGCCTGGATCAGCGACAACAGCGAATACCGCCTGTCGATAGGAAAAATCACCCATTCGTGGAGCCAGCCGGAGCAGATCGCTCTGGAAGACGTGCAGCTGGCGCGCAACGGCCAGCCGCAGGCGCTGGTCGCCAAACGCGTCGATCTCGGCCTCAGCCTGCGCCAAATCACCGAACCGCGCTATTTCCACAGCGTCACGCTGCGCGACGGCACGTTGAACGTGCAGCCGCAGGCGGCGGCGCTGCCTGTACAGGCCGACGTGCTGCAGCTGAGCAACATGGCGTTGCAGTCCAACGATAGCGAGTGGCAGCTCAACGCGCAGCAGGTCACTGCCGGCATCACGCCGTGGCGCCCGCTGGCCGGCCATCTGCTGGGGGACAACAACCAGTTCCAGTTCAGCGCCGGTTCGATGACGCTGAACGGCATACCCGCCTCGAAGGTGTTGGTGCAGGGGGAGCAAAAACAGGGCCAGCTGCTGTTGAACAACTTCGGCGCCAATCTGGCGCAGGGCGACCTGACCGGCGTGGCCAGCCGCGCCGCCGACGGCAGTTGGCAGGTGGATCGCCTGCGGCTGAGCGGCGTGCGCATGCAGACCCCGCTGACGCTGGCGGAATTCATGCAGCGCTTTACCACGCTGCCGCCGGTCACCCTCAAGCGTTTCGATCTGATCGACGCGCGCCTGGAAGGCAAGGCATGGGCGTTTAACGATCTCGATCTGTCGCTGCAAAACGTCAGTATCGAAAAAGGCGACTGGCGCAGCGAAGACGGCTCGCTCAACGTCAACGCCGGTGACGTGATCAACGGCAGTTTCCACCTGATCGATCCGATCGCCACCCTGCGGCTCTCTTCCGCCGGCATCGCCATTCAGCAATTCACCACCCGCTGGGAAGGCGGGCTGCTGCGCACCTCCGGCAACTGGCTGCGCGCCGGCAAACGCCTGCAGCTGGATGAAGTGGCCATGGCGGCGCTGGAGTACACCCTGCCGATCGACTGGCGCGAGCTGTGGCTGAAACCGCTGCCGGACTGGCTGGCGGAGGTGTACGTCACTAAACTGACCACCAACCGCAATCTGATCATCGATATCAACCCGGCATTCCCGTTCCAGATCACCGCGCTGGACGGCTACGGCAGCAACCTGCTGCTGGCGCGCGATCGCCAATGGGGCATCTGGTCCGGCTCGCTGAACCTGAACGGCAGCGAAGCGACCTTCAACAAGATAGACGTGCGGCGCCCTTCGCTGGCGCTGAACGCCGACGCCAATCAGATCGCCGTCACCGAGCTCAGCGCCTTTATGCCTAATGGGTTGCTTGAGGCCAAAGCGACCGTCGATCAGCTGCCGGGCAAGCCGTTCCAGCTGACGCTGCACGGCCGATCGGTACCGATCAACACTTTGCAGCAATGGGGATGGCAGCCGGTGCCGCTGACGGGCGACGGCAACCTTGAGCTGCAGTTGAAAGGGCTGCTGAACAGCGACGGGCCGTTCAAAGCCTCGTTGAAGGGCAATCTGCAGGCCACCGCCGGCGACGGCCAAGCGGTGAACCAACAACTGCCGTAATGCACTGCGCGGCCCGCCCTCAGGGCAGGGCCGCCGCCTTATTCTTCCAGCGCTTCAGAACCGCCCTTATCCAACGGCACATCCGGCTCGGCCGGCAACACCATGTAGGTGCCTTCGAACACCGCGCCTTTATCCTCGTCGCCGAACAGATGCACTTCGGCGTGTACGCGCGCGCGGCGGCCGCGCGCCAGACGCGCCAAATCGCCGCTCAGCGAGCCGAGATCCGCCACCGCCCGCGGCCTGCCGGTGATCGGTTTGCTGTAGCGAATGTGCGCGTCCGCCAGAATGATGGTGCCGCCGAGATGGCGCTCGCGCAGCAGCAGCCAAATCAGCCCCCAGGCGGTCAGCGTCGCCAGCGAGAACAGGCTGCCGGCGAACAGCGTATGGTGTGGATTCTGGTTGCCGATTTCCGGCATGGTGGTGACGAAGCGCTGGCCGGTGTATTGGCTGATGCGCACGCCCATCTTTTCGCTCAGCGGGATATGTTCATACCAAGCCTGCTGCAGTTGGCCGCACCAGTCGGGGCGATGCAGGATATCGTCCAGCGTCGCTACCGGTTTGATCATCAAAAAGTGGCGGATCGGGGTGGTCTGCGGCGCAGTGATCTCCCCCTGATTGACGAACCCCAGCTTGGCGAAGAAGTCCACCGCGTCCTCACGGGCGCTACACACCACCCGCTTCACGCCCTCCTGCCGCGCAACGGACTCCAGCGTCATCGCCACCAGCGTCCCCAGCCCTTTATCCTGCAGCGTCGGATCTACCGCCAGAAAACGGATCGCCGCCTCGTTGTCGGCATTGATGTACAGCCGCCCGATGGCGACGATTTTACCGGCCTCGTCCACCACCATTTGGTGATGGGCCATGGCGTCATAGGCATCCTTTTCCGAACCCACCGGCTGGTGCAGCGGCTTGCGCAGCATTTCCCAGCGAAACTGGTAATACTCCTTCAGTTCTTGCTCTGTTACGGGTACTCGTAGGTGATACATAGACGCCTGTTCTCCGAATGCTTAGACCTGTAGCCAGAATGTCACCGGACCATCGTTGACCAGCGCCACCTGCATGTCGGCGGCGAACTCGCCGGTCTGGGTCTCTACGCCGCGTTCGCGGCACTGGCCAACAAAATATTGATACAACCGATCGGCTTCCTGCGGCGCAGCACCGCGCGAGAAGCTGGGCCGCATGCCCTTTTGGGTGTCCGCCGCCAGGGTGAACTGCGAAACGACCAGCACGCTGCCCCCGGCCTGCTGGACGTTGAGATTCATCTTGTCGTTCTCGTCGCCGAAAATGCGGTATCCCAACACGCGTTCGCACAGGCGCTGCGCTTTTTGCTCGTTATCGCCCTGCTCCACGCCCAATAACACTAACAAACCGGGGCCAATCTTGCCTACCGTCTCGCCACCCACCGTGACGCTGGCGTTTAACACCCGTTGAATCAACGCAATCATTCCTGCTGCCCTTCTGGTTTCTGTTCCTGTTGCTCCGCCTTCTGCCGGCGGTAGTCGCGGTATTCGCCGATGGTCACGGTGATTTCCGCGCCGAGTAACACGATACACCAGCTCCAGTAGACCCACAGGAATAAAATCGGGATCACCGCCAGCACGCCGTAAATCAGCTGATAGGAGGGGAACATGGTGACGTACAGCGCGAATCCCTTCTTGCCCAGCTCGAACAGCAATCCGGCCACCACCGCGCCAATCAGCGCGTCTTTGGGCGGCACCCGCACCGTCGGCACGATGCAATACAGCAGCCAGAAGGAGATGCACGACAAAATCAGCGGGAAGATGCGCAGCACCTGATCCACCAAACCGTTGACGCCGGTCTGTGCCAGCCAGTTGAGCGACAGCAGGTAGGAGCTGATGGCCATGCTGGCACCCACCAGCAGCGGCCCCAGCGTCAGCACCATCCAGTACACGGCGAAGGAGAAGACGATCGGCCGCTTGTTCTTGCTGCGCCAGATGGTGTTCAGCACGCTGTCCACCGAGGAGATCAGCAGCAGCGCGGTGACGATCAGCCCGCAGGTGCCGACGGCGGTCATCTTGTTGGAGTTGGCGACGAACTGTTCCAGGTAGTTCTGTATGACGTTGCCGGCGGCCGGCACGAAATTGGAAAAGATGAAGCTCTTCAGCTGTTCGCTGATGTCGGAAAACATCGGGAAAGCGGCGAACAGCGCGAACACCACGGTGACCAGCGGCACCAGCGACAGCAGGGAAACATAGGCGAGATGGCCCGCCAACATCGTCAGGCCATCGTGATCGATACGCTGGTACAGCAACCGTCCGAAGGTGACGCCGGGCTTAATCGCAGAGGGCAGCTTCTTGCGGCGGAAAAACGACATGGTCACTCCTTGATGTCAGTTGATACGCCTTAAGCTTAACGCGCCCTGCGCTCATTGGGCAAAATAGGCCGGCACCACGTCGCGATCGGTGACGTGCACCGTCTTGATCCCCAGCGCCTGCGCGGCGAGGACGTTCGCCGGGTGATCGTCGAAGAACACCGCGTCGGCGGCGGCGGTGTTTTCCGCAGCCAGCACATGTTGATAGATATCGGCCTCCGGCTTGCGCATGCCGAGATCTTGCGACAGATAAAGATGATCGGCGGCGGCGGCCACTTCAGGATAGTGCTGCGGCCAGTAGTTGCAGTGCAGACGGTTGGTGTTCGACAGCACCACCACCCGGTGACCCTCGTTGCGCAGGCGCTGCATGATGTCGATCACTTCCGGGCGCAGCGCGACAAATACCGCCTGCCAGCCGGTGGCGAATTGCTCGAAGCTGAGCGCGATGCCCATTTCATCGCACAGCTTGCCGGCGAAGTCTTCGTCGCTGATTTCACCGCGTTCATGTTGCTGGAATACCTCACCCATGGTGAAACGATCGGACAGCACCGCCAACGGCGTGCCGCTCAAATTGCTCCACACGCCCAGCACACGCTTGAAATCGATATCGACGATCACATTACCTAAATCAAAGATATACAGCATAGTCCTCTCCTGATGGGCCGGTGAGATTTCACTGTAGCGGGAAAAGGAACAGCTGAACAGGGAGCGAACGGAAAAGCGCATAGCGCGCCGCACAAACGGGGAACAACAGAGGAAAAAACTCAGGGCGCGAGAACCGCGCCCTAAGCATGAGACACTCAATCAGCGATTAAGCGTCTTTAGGACCGCGGCTGGCACGCTTACGATCGTTTTCCGTCAGGTGACGCTTACGGATACGGATCGAGGTTGGCGTCACTTCTACCAGTTCGTCGTCATCAATGAACTCCAGAGCTTGCTCCAGGGTCATTTTGATGGCCGGAACCAGGGTAGTCGCTTCGTCAGTACCGGAAGCACGCATGTTGGTCAGCTTCTTACCGGTCAGGCAGTTTACGGTCAGGTCGTTAGAGCGTGAGTGAATACCGATGATCTGGCCTTCATACACTTCTGCACCGTGGCCCAGGAACAGCTTGCCGCGATCCTGCAGGCCGAACAGCGCGAACGCTACCGCTTTGCCCTGGCCGTTGGAGATCAGCACGCCGTTCTGACGCTGGCCCACTTCGCCCGGACGCACGTCGTCGTAGTGGCTGAAGGTGGAGTACAGCAGGCCGGTACCCGAAGTCATGGTCATGAATTCGTTACGGAAGCCGATCAGACCGCGGCTTGGGATCACGTAGTCGAGACGCACGCGGCCCTTACCGTCCGGATCCATGTTTTTCAGGTCGGCTTTACGCTCACCCATCGCCTGCATCACGGAACCCTGATGCTGCTCTTCGATATCCAGCGTTACGTTCTCGAATGGCTCCTGCTTGCGGCCATCGATTTCACGGAAGATAACTTTCGGACGGGAAACCGCCAGCTCGAAACCTTCGCGACGCATATTTTCGATCAGCACCGACAGGTGCAGTTCGCCACGGCCGGATACGCGGAAGGCGTCCGCATCGTCGGTTTCTTCAACGCGCAGCGCTACGTTGTGTACCAGCTCTTTGTTCAGACGATCAAGGATCTGACGCGACGTTACGTACTTACCTTCTTTACCGCAGAACGGCGAGGTGTTGACGTTGAAGAACATGGTTACGGTCGGCTCGTCGACGGACAGCGCCGGCAGCGCTTCTACGGCGTTGGTGTCGCAGATGGTGTCGGAGATGTTCAGCTCGCCCAGGCCGGTGATGGCGATGATGTCGCCCGCTTCCGCCAGGGTGCTGTCGATACGCTCCAGACCCAGGTGGCCCAGCACTTTGCCCACTTTACCGTTGCGAGTTTTACCTTCGCTGTCGATGATGGTGACCTGCTGGTTCGGCTTCACTTTACCGCGCTTGATGCGGCCAATGCCGATAACGCCCAGGTAGTTGTTGTAGTCCAACTGGGAGATCTGCATCTGGAATGGCGCTTCCAGCTCAACCTGCGGCGCAGACACGTGGTCGACGATCGCCTGATACAGCGGGGTCATGTCTTCCGCCATGTCGGTGTGGTCGACGCCGGCGATGCCGTTCAGCGCAGAAGCGTAGATGATCGGGAAGTCGAGCTGCTCGTCGGTCGCGTCGAGGTTCACGAACAGGTCGAACACCTGATCCACAACCCAGTCAGGGCGCGCGCCAGGACGGTCAACCTTGTTGATGACCACGATCGGCTTCAGACCGTTGGCGAAGGCCTTCTTGGTCACGAAGCGGGTTTGCGGCATAGGGCCATCCATTGCATCCACAACCAGCAGCACCGAGTCAACCATCGACATCACGCGCTCTACCTCGCCGCCGAAGTCGGCGTGTCCTGGGGTATCCACGATGTTGATACGGTAACCGTTCCAATTAATGGCGGTGTTTTTTGCGAGGATGGTAATCCCACGCTCTTTCTCCAAATCGTTGGAGTCCATTACGCGTTCGGTCGCTTCCGCACGCTCTCCGAAAGTACCGGATTGTTGCAGCAGCTTATCAACCAGGGTGGTTTTACCATGGTCAACGTGGGCAATAATGGCGATGTTACGCAAATTTTCGATCACAGCTTTGCCTCGGGCATTAGAAATAGCGCGCTATTGTACACGTATTAAGCGAGGGACTAAACAAGATCACAACCATCTCTTATAAACAACCGCGTACCGGTCAGTTTGTGATCCCTTTCACGGTGCAAAAAGCCGCAATCGTTGCACTTTTGCACCATTTCGGTGCCCGCGCCCACCCTTGTTGCACCATAACAGTGCAATTTATCGTTGATGGTGCATACTGTGGCTGGGTAAAACCCGCGCAGAGAGGCGATAAAAGCCTTTTCTAAAAGTTGGCACGCTTTTCGCTTTAGTCTTTTCAAGGCGAAAAAAAGCCAGTTCCACAGATTCGTTCCACGACAACGACAATGATAAACCGGGAGAGTTAAGTATGTCCGCTGAACACGTTTTGACGATGCTGAATGAGCATGAAGTGAAATTCGTAGACCTGCGTTTCACTGACACCAAGGGTAAGGAACAGCACGTGACTATCCCGGCTCACCAGGTAAACGCCGACTTCTTCGAAGAAGGTAAAATGTTTGACGGCTCCTCTATCGGTGGTTGGAAGGGCATCAACGAATCTGACATGGTGCTGATGCCGGACGCCAGCACGGCGGTTCTGGATCCGTTCTTCGAAGAACCTACGCTGATCATTCGCTGCGACATTCTCGAGCCGGGCACCATGCAAGGCTACGATCGCGACCCGCGCTCCATCTCCAAACGCGCCGAAGACTTCCTGCGCTCCTCCGGCATCGCGGATACCGTGCTGTTCGGGCCAGAGCCTGAGTTCTTCCTGTTCGACGACATCCGCTTCGGCAGCAGCATCCGCGGTTCCCACGTGGCCATCGACGACATCGAAGGCGCCTGGAACTCCGGTACAAAATACGACGGCGGCAACAAAGGCCACCGTCCGGCGGTGAAAGGCGGTTACTTCCCGGTTCCACCGGTCGACTCTTCGCAGGATCTGCGTTCCACCATGTGTCTGACCATGGAAGAGATGGGCCTGGTGGTTGAAGCGCACCACCACGAAGTGGCAACCGCCGGTCAGAACGAAGTGGCAACCCGCTTCAACACCATGACCAAGAAAGCCGACGAAATTCAGATCTACAAATACGTGGTGCACAACGTGGCGCACGCCTTCGGCAAAACCGCGACCTTCATGCCGAAGCCTATGTTCGGCGACAACGGTTCCGGCATGCACTGCCACATGTCGCTGTCCAAGAACGGCACCAACCTGTTCGCCGGCGACAAATACGGCGGCCTGTCTGAAACCGCGCTGTTCTACATCGGCGGCATCATCAAGCACGCCAAAGCGATCAACGCCCTGGCCAACCCGACCACCAACTCGTACAAGCGTCTGGTGCCAGGCTACGAAGCGCCGGTGATGCTGGCTTACTCCGCCCGTAACCGCTCCGCGTCCATCCGTATCCCGGTGGTCTCCAGCCCGAAAGCGCGCCGCATCGAAGCCCGCTTCCCGGATCCGGCGGCTAACCCATACCTGTGCTTCGCCGCGCTGCTGATGGCCGGCCTGGACGGCATCATCAACAAGATCCACCCTGGCGACGCCATGGACAAAAACCTGTACGACCTGCCGCCGGAAGAAGAAGCCGAGATCCCAAAAGTGGCCGGCTCGCTGGACGAAGCAATGGCCGCACTGAACGAAGACCGCGAGTTCCTGACCCGCGGCGGCGTGTTCACCGACGATGCGATCGATGCCTACATCGAACTGCGCAAAGAAGAGATGGACCGCGTTCGCATGACGCCACACCCGGTTGAGTTCGAACTGTACTACAGCGTCTAAGCCCTACCCGCGCCGTCTGCACAGGTGGGCGGCGCCCACATTTTTGTTATCGCTTTTTTGTTGCCGTGGAAACTTTCAGCCCATCTTCGGATGGGTTTTTTTCTCCACCGTATTTTCTGCAAAACTATTCCATACCGCGCCGATCCCGGATGGAGTAGGATAGATGCACTAAAAAGGTGCAGGAGTCTGCTGTATGGCAACTGGCAAGCTGCCCGATGCTGGGCAGATCCTCAATTCACTCATCAACAGCATCCTGCTGTTGGATGACTCACTGGCGGTTCACTACGCCAACCCGGCGGCACAGCAGCTGCTGGCGCAAAGCTCCCGCAAGCTGTTCGGCACGCCGCTGCCCGATTTGCTCGGTTATTTTTCGCTGAACGTCTCTTTGATGCGCGAAAGCCTGCGCGCCGGTCAGGGCTTCACCGACAACGAAGTGACCCTGGTAGTCGATGGCCGCGCGCATATCCTTTCCCTGACCGCTCAGGCGCTGCCGGAAGGTTATATCCTCGTCGAGCTGGCGCCGATGGACAATCAGCGCCGCCTGAGCCAGGAACAGCTGCAGCATGCCCAACAGGTGGCGGCTCGCGATCTGGTGCGCGGTTTGGCGCACGAGATTAAGAATCCGCTGGGCGGCCTGCGCGGCGCGGCGCAGCTGCTGGCCAAGGCACTGCCCGATCCGGCGCTGACCGAATACACCAAGGTGATCATTGAGCAGGCCGATCGGTTGCGCAATCTGGTGGATCGCCTGCTCGGCCCACAGCGGCCCGGCCAGCACATTACCCAGAGCATTCATCAGGTCGCGGAGCGCGTCTGCCAGCTGGTGTCGCTGGAAATGCCGGATAACGTCACGCTGGTGCGCGACTACGATCCGAGCCTGCCGGAAATGGCCCACGACCCGGATCAGATTGAACAGGTGCTGCTGAACATCACCCGCAACGCGCTGCAGGCGCTGGGCGAAGCGGGCGGCACCATCACGCTGCGCACCCGCACCGCGTTTCAGATTACGTTGCACGGCACCCGCTACCGCCTGGCGGCGCGCATCGACGTCGAAGACGACGGCCCCGGCGTACCGGCGCAGCTGCAGGACACGCTGTTCTACCCGATGGTCAGCGGCCGTGAAGGCGGTACCGGCCTGGGATTATCCATCGCCCGCAATCTTATCGATCAGCATTGCGGAAAAATTGAATTCAACAGTTGGCCAGGTCATACCGAATTCTCGGTCTACCTGCCCATTCGTCAGTGAGGTTTGCTATGCAACGAGGGATAGTCTGGATCGTCGATGACGATAGCTCCATCCGCTGGGTGCTTGAGCGTGCGCTCACCGGCGCGGGCCTGAGCTGCGCCACCTTCGAAGGCGGCAATGACGTGCTGGAAGCCTTGGCCACGCAAACCCCCGACGTGCTGCTGTCCGATATCCGCATGCCGGGTATAGACGGCCTGGCGCTGCTCAAGCAGATCAAACAGCGCCATCCGATGCTGCCGGTGATCATCATGACCGCGCATTCGGATTTGGACGCCGCCGTCAGCGCCTATCAGCAAGGGGCCTTCGACTACCTGCCGAAGCCGTTCGACATCGACGAAGCGGTGGCGCTGGTCGAGCGCGCCATCAGCCATTATCAGGAGCAGCAGCAGCCGGTGCGCAGCCAGCCGGCCAGCGATCCGGCGGCGGACATCATCGGCGAAGCGCCGGCGATGCAGGACGTGTTTCGCATCATCGGCCGGCTGTCGCGTTCGTCGATCAGCGTGTTGATCAACGGCGAATCCGGCACCGGCAAGGAATTGGTGGCGCATGCGCTGCACCGCCACAGCCCGCGCGCCAAGTCGCCGTTCATCGCCCTGAACATGGCCGCCATCCCCAAGGATCTGATCGAGTCGGAGCTGTTCGGCCACGAGAAAGGCGCCTTCACCGGCGCGAACCAAATCCGTCAGGGCCGCTTTGAACAGGCCGACGGCGGCACGCTGTTCCTCGACGAGATCGGCGATATGCCGCTCGACGTGCAAACGCGCCTGCTGCGGGTGCTGGCGGACGGCCAGTTCTACCGGGTCGGCGGCTATGCGCCGGTGAAGGTCGACGTGCGCATCATCGCCGCCACGCACCAGAACCTGGAGCTGCGGGTGCAGGAAGGCAAGTTCCGCGAGGATCTGTTCCACCGCCTGAACGTGATCCGCGTACACCTGCCGCCGCTGCGCGAGCGCCGTGAAGACATCCCGCGGCTGGCGCGCCACTTCCTGCAGATCGCCGCCAAAGAGTTAGGCGTCGAGGCCAAGAACCTGCACCCGGAAACCGAAACCGCGCTGACCCGCCTGCCCTGGCCGGGCAACGTGCGCCAGCTGGAGAACACCTGCCGCTGGCTGACGGTGATGGCCGCCGGGCAGGAAGTGCTGATCCAGGATCTGCCGGGTGAGCTGTTCGAAACCGCCGCGCCGGAAAGCCCCAGCCACAGTTTGCCGGACAGTTGGGCCACGCTGCTGGCGCAGTGGGCCGATCGCGCGCTGCGTTCCGGTCATCAAAACCTGCTGTCGGAAGCGCAGCCGGAAATGGAGCGCACGCTGCTCACCACCGCGCTGCGCCACACTCAGGGGCACAAACAGGAAGCCGCGCGCCTGCTGGGCTGGGGGCGCAATACCCTGACCCGCAAGCTCAAAGAGCTGGGCATGGAATAGGAGCGGGATGGATGATGAAAAACGCAGTCCAGCGCACAAAAAAACGCCAATCGCAGGCTTTACAGCCGGTGCGGGCGCAGTATGATCGTGTCGCACACTCTGGAGGTTGACGATGCTGGACTCTTTCATCGTATTCATTTCTCAGGGCGCGGAGCTGGGCTCCGCTGCCAGTCACACCCCGCAGGCGACGGTTGCCGCGGTGTTGTGCGCCGCGCTGATTAACTTCTTCAGTTAAAAAAACAGCCGCATCAGCGGCTGTTTTTTCATCCTCAAATCACCCGTGAGAATTGCTGGCTGCGCGCCTGTTGCCGCAGATAGCGGTCAAAACACATGCAGATATTGCGGATCAGCAAGCGCCCGCGCGGCGTGACGCGGATGCCCTGCTCGTCCCGCTCCACCAGCCCATCGCGTTCAAACGGCGCCAGCAGCTGCAGGTCTTCGGCGAAGTAAGCGGTAAAGTCGATGCCGTATTGCCGTTCGAGCGGCTGATACGCCAACCGGAAATTGCAGATCAGGGTTTTGATCAGATCGCGCCGCAGGCAATCGTCGTCCGTCAACGCCAGCCCGCGCCACAGCGCATTACCCTGCGCCTGTACGCTGTCATAGTAATGCTTCAGCTCTTTCTGGTTCTGCGCATAGCTGTCGCCTAGCATGCTGATGGCCGACACGCCCAGCCCCAGCAGATCGCTGTCGCCCTGGGTGGTGTAGCCCTGGAAATTGCGGTGCAGCTTGCCTTCGCGTTGGGCGATTGCCAGCTCGTCGTCCGGGCGCGCAAAGTGATCCATGCCGATGAACTGATAGCCGGCGCCGGTCAAGAAAGCGATGCTCTGCTGCAGGATATCCAGCTTCTGCTGCGCGCCCGGCAGATCGGCGTCTTTGATTTTGCGCTGGGCGGCGAACAAGTTCGGCATATGCGCGTAGTTGAACACGCTGAGGCGATCGGGATTCAGCTCAGCCACCCGCTGCAGCGTGAAAGCGAAGCTTTCCGGCGTCTGTTTCGGCAGACCGTAGATCAGATCGATATTGGTCGAGCGGAAGCCCAGCGCTTTGGCCCGCTCAATCAGGGCGAAGATAAAGGCCTCGTCCTGCTCGCGGTTGACCAACTGCTGCACCTGCTTGTTGAAATCCTGCACCCCCATGCTCAGACGGTTAAAGCCTTCTGCACGTAAATGATCGAGCACATCCAGCTCTATCTCGCGCGGATCGACCTCGATCGACATCTCCGCATCGGGCAGGAAATCAAAGTGTTCGCGCAGCAACGCCACCAGCCGGCTGATTTGCGCTTTATCCAGGTAGGTCGGCGTACCGCCGCCCCAGTGCATCTGGCCGACCTTACGGCCGGCGAACAGCGGCGCACGGCTGGCGATCTCTTGCGCCAAAACGTTCAGGTATTCGTCGGCCTTGTGCGTCTGGCGCGTCACCAGCTTGTTGCAGCCGCAGAAGTAGCACAGCTTATGGCAGAAAGGGATATGCACGTACAGCGACAGCGGCCGCTCAGGGTAGCGCGCAGCGGCGCGTTGAAACGCCGCTTCGTCGTAGCGCTGGTTAAACTCCAGCGCCGTGGGGTATGAGGTATAACGCGGCCCTGAGTAGTTATATTTTTGGATCAGGGCCAAATCCCAGACAATCGTCTGCTCTGACATGCTCACTCCTTCCGATATCTTTTTCTACCGGGCCGGGAGAGGGGCGGTTGTCTGCGCTGTCTGGCCACGGAAGCGCTGCGAAAACGCGCTTTGCGCTTAGACAGCCGCCATAGTTTACCGAATAACCACAGCAGATAACACATCAAGAGTAGGGCTATTGTCGGGATTAGCCACATAGCGCGTTAAAAGGCGTCTTTCGGATTGCCGCCTTTCAGCAGCTTCAGAATATCTTCCTGCTTCTCTTCTTCTTCGTCGTCGTCTTCGCCCAGTTCGATGCCCAGCACGTCCATCAGCACATCGATGCGATCCAGCGTCTTGTCGACATACGCTTGCTCTTCCGCGTTCAGCGTTTCGCCGTCGTCGATGCGATCCAGCAGCGCGTTCAGGCGCTCGTCATTTTCCAGCTTCGCCAGCTCTTCTTCCGGCGACAGGCGCGGTTTCGCTTCGGCCTTTGGTTTCGGCTGCGGTTTGGCCTTCACTTTGGTCTCGTCGACCACCAGCGCAACCGGCACTTTACTGCCGATACGCGGATCTTTGGCTGCCGCCGCCGATTTGTTTTTCTGGCTGCCGGACTCGACCTGGGTGCGCGAACCGGAAGCGAGGCCACGGCGCTTTTTCAGGCGTTTGCGCTCGCGCGCTTCCTGATCGAGCTCCATACGGCTTTTCTTTTTCGTTTTTGACTTCGCCGCGCTGCCGCGAGGTGCTTTTGATGGCTGGTTCATAGCGTGTGCTCTTAGGTATGTAGATTCAGTATAGAATTGCGGCGGAATCTAGCAGAAAGCGGACAAAGAAAAAAGGCGGCAGGTTAAACCTGCCGCCTATTTCGCACCTTCTCGCGAAGGGTATTCCTGTTACGCGCTCCTTGCGTACATGCAACATCCCGGTTTTTCCCTCTGCTATAACCGCATTCCCTGCCACTACGTCCTTCATCCTGAAAGAAAAATCGTCCATGGCGCAATCCATTCGCATCCGCTCTTCCCGAGCGCGCTTCCTGCGGGCATCCAAATTGCCGATACTTCACCATCCGATGTGCCTGCCGCCTATTCCGGTGCGAAAGGGTCACTTCCTTTTGCGTTCATCCTGGCACTCATTGCACGCCCTGTGCGTTCCCTGAGATTTGTCATCCTTCCCGGATGTTCCCTAATCCTGCGCAACCCTGCGTTAACGACTACTTTACGTTATTGTTGCGAAGGCTCAAGGCACCTGACACCGTTTTGGATGACATTTCCCTACAACGAAAAAACAACATGTTGTTTTTAAAATAAAAACAGAAATATCACTTTCGAATAAAGCGACATTACCCGCGATTCGAATGGCAAATGTCTCACAACCTACGCGCGGCATAACTGTCGTTTTATCGCGTCCCACCGCTTAAAAACCGAGAAACACGCCATTTTTACCGCTGATGCAGTTATAATCGCCAACCAGTTAGCCATCCTCACGGAGACGAAAAATTTTGACCAGCAAGAACTACAACTATCATGTGACCCATTTCGTCACCAGCGCACCCGATATTCGCCATCTGCCGGGGGATGCAGGAATTGAAGTCGCCTTTGCCGGCCGTTCCAACGCCGGGAAATCCAGCGCGCTGAATACCCTGACCAACCAAAAAAGCCTGGCGCGCACCAGTAAGACACCGGGGCGCACCCAGCTGATCAACCTGTTCGAAGTGGAAGACGGCATCCGCCTGGTCGACCTGCCGGGTTACGGCTACGCCGAAGTGCCGGAAGAGATGAAGCGCAAATGGCAGCGCGCGCTGGGCGAATACCTGCAGATGCGCAACAGCCTGAAAGGCCTGGTGGTGCTGATGGATATCCGCCATCCGCTGAAAGATCTCGACCAGCAGATGATCCAGTGGGCGGTCGACGTCGGCACCCCGGTGCTGGTGCTGCTGACCAAGGCCGACAAACTGGCCTCCGGCGCACGCAAGGCGCAGCTCAATATGGTGCGTGAAGCGGTGCTGCCGTTTATGGGGGATATCCAGGTTGAAGCCTTCTCGTCGCTGAAGAAGATCGGCGTCGACAAGCTGCGCCAGAAGCTGGATACCTGGTTTAACGAGATCCCGCCGGAAGTGCTGCCGGAAGACGAAGCCGGCGAATAAGCCCAGGCTGAACGCCAGAGCCGATGCCTCACCGCATCGGCTTTTTTATGCCCGCAGTTCAGCCACAGGCGGGATTTTTTGTTATCTAATTACAGTTCTGAAATAAAGCCATCATAAAAACTTATCGCCAGGCAGGCTGATCTCACCAAATCACGGCGTTGAGGGAGCGGGAGCGGGAACGAAAAACGGTGCGAAGAGATAGGAAAAAAGTATGGTTTGCTGCTGTTTTTACAATAAAAAACGCCCCAGTCAATACTGACTGGGGCGGCTAAATATTCAGCCAAATCCGATTACGTGAAGTAAAAGGTCTGAAAGATAGAACATCTTACCTCTGTACCCTACGCCTGTAACTCTACATCATTTTTTCACAGGGCAAAAGAATTTTTTGTAGTTTACTTACACAATTTGCGGCGCAAGAACGGCGAAGTTGGGGAAACTATCGCCGCATCTTGTAGCTTAATTACGAAAAATGCTTAGGTTCTCGCCAGTTAGCACATCCGGCGATAAACCGGCGATCAGTGCGCCTCATCCCAGTTCATGCCGACGCCCACGTCGACCTTCAACGGCACCGCCAGCGTCATGCTGCCCTCCATCAATTGGCGGATACGTTGGCTGGCTTCTTCGATCACCGACTCGTGCACCTCAAACACCAATTCATCGTGCACCTGCATGATCGCGCGCACCAGCGGCTTCTCCTGCCCTTGCAGCCAGGCGTCGACCTCGATCATCGCACGCTTGATAATATCGGCCGCCGTGCCCTGCATCGGGGCGTTGATGGCGGCACGCTCGGCCGCCTTGCGGCGCATGGCGTTGCTGGAGCGGACGTCCGGCAGATACAGGCGGCGCCCATCCAGCGTGCTGACATAGCCCTGTTCGGAAGCCTGCTGGCGGGTACGCTCCATGTAGTCCAGCACGCCCGGGTAACGCTCGAAGTACAGATCCATATAGCGCTGGGCTTCCCCACGCGGGATCCCCAGCTGACGCGCCAGGCCGAAGGCGCTCATGCCGTAAATCAGACCGAAGTTAATCGCCTTGGCGCTGCGGCGCTGTTCGCCGGTCACTTTATCCAACGGCACGCCGAAGACTTCCGACGCCGTGGCGCGGTGAATGTCTTTCCCTTCGGCGAAGGCCTTCAGCAGCCCTTCATCCTGTGACAGATGCGCCATGATGCGCAGCTCGATCTGCGAGTAGTCGGCCGCGACGATGCGGTAACCTTCCGGCGCGATAAAGGCCTGGCGAATGCGTCGCCCTTCGTCGTTGCGCACCGGGATGTTCTGCAGGTTCGGATCGCTCGAGGAGAGACGCCCGGTCGCGGTCACCGCCTGATGATACGAAGTATGCACCCGGCCGCTGACCGGATTGATCATCAGCGGCAGCTTGTCGGTATAGGTGGTCTTCAGCTTCGCCAGGCCGCGGTATTCCAGGATCACCTTCGGCAGCGGGTAGTCCAGCGCCAGCTCGGCCAGCACTTCTTCGTTAGTGGAGGGCGCCCCGCCCGGGGTTTTCTTCAGCACCGGCAGCTTTTGTTTTTCGTACAAGATAGCCTGCAGCTGCTTGGTCGACGCCAGGTTGAACGGCTCTTCCGCCAGCTCATGGGCCTGCGCCTCCAGTTCCGCCAGACGCTTGGCCAGCTCCTGGGAGTGGGCCGACAAAATGGCCGGATCGATCAGCACCCCGGTGCGTTCAATATGCGAGAGCACCGGCAGCAGCGGCATTTCAATCTCGTTGAACACCGTCAGCAGCTCTGCGCTCTGCTTCAGCTGCGGCCACATCGCCAGGTGCAGCTGCAGCGTGACATCCGCGTCTTCGGCAGCGTAAGGCGCCGCCTGCTCCAGGGCGATCTGGTTGAACGTCAGCTGGTTCTTGCCCTTGCCGGCGATTTCTTCGAAGGTGATGGTTTTGTGGCCCAGATAACGATCGGCCAGGCTGTCCATATCATGACGGCCGCCGACGCTGTCCAGCACATAGGACTCCAGCATGGTGTCGTAGGCGATACCACGCATCTCAATGCCGTAGCGCGCCAGCAGGCTCATATCGAACTTCAGGTTTTGCCCGACCTTCAGCGCTTTATCGTCCTCCAGCAGCGGCTTGAGCGCTTCCAGCACGTAGGCGCGATCCAGCTGTGGCGGGGCATCCAGATAATCGTGCGCCACCGGCAAATAAGCCGCTTCGCCCGGTGCTATCGCGAAGGACAGGCCGATCAGGTTGGCGGTCAGGGTATCCAGGCCGTCGGTTTCGGTATCGAAGGCAAACACGTCGGCCTTTTTCAGCCGCGCCAGCCAGTCGGTAAAGGTCGCTTCATCCAGGATAGTGACATACCCCTCCTGGGACAGCTTGGCCTCCGCCAGCGCCTTCGGCGCTTCCGCCGCGGCGGCCGGTTTGGCGGCGCCGGCAGCTTTCGCACCCGCGCCTTTCTTGTTTTCCAGCCATACGCCGGCTTCCACGTCCGCCAACCAGCGTTTGAACTCGTACTGTTTGAACAGCTGTTGCAGCGTATCGACATCCGGCTCGGACACCGTCAGCTCAGCGCAGGTCAGATCCAGCTCGACGTCGGTTTTGATCGTCGCCAGCTTATAGGAGAGATACGCGACCTCTTTATTCTGCTCCAGCTTGGCCGCCATGGTTTTGGCACCGCGGAAGCTCAGCGTGGCGATGCTCTCCAGATTGCCGTACAAAGCATCCAGCCCACCGATGCCCTGCAGCAACGCCTGGGCGGTTTTCTCGCCCACGCCCGGCACGCCGGGAATGTTGTCCGATGAATCGCCCATCAACGCCAGGAAGTCGATGATCAGCTCCGGCGGAATACCGTACTTGTCGCACACTTCCTGCGGGCCGAGGATCGTGTTGTTCATGGTGTTGATCAGGGTGACGTTCGGTGTCACCAGCTGCGCCATGTCTTTGTCGCCGGTGCTGATCAGCACCGCGTGGCCGGCCTTTTCGGCCTCCAGCGCCAGCGTACCGATAACGTCGTCCGCCTCAACGCCGGGCGTCACCAGCAGCGGCAGGCCCATCGCCTTGACCATGCTGTGCAACGGCTCGATCTGCGCTCGCAGATCGTCCGGCATCGGCGGCCGGTGCGACTTGTATTCGGCGAACAGCTCATCGCGGAAAGTCTTCCCTTTGGCATCAAACACCACGGCAACGTGGCTCGGTTGATACTGCAGCAACAGGCTGCGCAGCATATTCAGCACGCCGTACATCGCGCCGGTCGGCTCGCCCGCCGAGTTAGTCAGCGGCGGGAAGGCGTGATAAGCGCGGTAGAGGTAGGAGGAACCGTCAACCAGGATTAGTGGGTTTTCTGCAATCTGGGCCATAGCGTTTCTTTATCGTGATCGGACATAGGGGTAAGCATGCCATAGCTGGCCGCCGGAGACGAACCTTAGCGTGCATTACGGACGAAAATGATGTGATGGTGCGTGAGGATCCGCAAGATCTTACCTGTGGATAACTTTGTGCATAGAAAAGAGACCGAATTATAACGCTCCGATTATCGTTATAACGGCGAATAAAATTCCTATTTAAATCACCGCGTTAAAAGAACGAATTCCGGCGACGCTTTATTACTGGCTTTTATTGGATTTGTGGATATAACTTTCGCCGGATTTTAATCGCACTATTAATCAAATTCGGCGCCTCAATTACCCTAGCACAAGCTGGGAAAGTTGCACGAAAACTCAGCAAATGGTTATCCGATGAGACGAAAAACAGTCATTTTTAGCGGCGCTTTACCCCGGCGATTTCTGTTAAAATATGTTTTTGTTCATGCGCTTCGGCATGCAACGATGTTCTCAACAACCGTCAGCCCATAACCATGCCAAGATTGTTAACGCCTGTTATCTTTATCATTTCCGTCATACTCACGATTCTGGTGACGGTGTTGTGCTCCATCCCCATCACGCTGGCCGGCATCGTGAAACTCCTGGTGCCCATTCCCGCCGTTTGGCGATATATCTCGGCTTTTGCCGATTTCATGATGTGGTGCTGGTGTCAGGGGCTGGCGCTGTTATTGCGCATTAACGGGCAATTACGTTGGGATATTGAAGGGCTGGAGGGGCTGGATCGAAAAAACTGGTATCTGCTGATCAGCAACCACGAAAGTTGGTCGGACATTGTCGTATTGTGCGTGCTGTTCAGAAATCATATTCCAATGAATAAGTACTTCCTCAAGCAACAGTTAGCCTGGGTGCCTTTTGTCGGTCTGGCCTGTTGGGCGCTGGACATGCCATTCATGAAGCGTTACTCCCGCGCCTATTTACTCAAGCATCCGGAGAAACGCGGCAAGGATATCGAAACGACGCGCCGTTCCTGCGAAAAATTCCGTCAGCGTCCAACCACCATCGTCAATTTCGTCGAGGGTTCGCGCTTCACGGAAGCCAAGAAAATTAAAAGCAATTCGCCGTATCGCAATTTGCTGGCGCCCAAAGCCGCCGGCATTGCGTTTACGCTCAGCGCACTGGGCAATCAGTTCGACAAAGTGTTGAACGTTACCCTGCTCTATCCGGAAAATAACCAACGGCCCTTTATGGATATGCTGTGTGGGCGGCTGACGCGTATCGTGGTAAGAATAGAAACGCTGCCGATCGATGAAACCCTGCACGGGGACTACTTCAACGACAAACAGTTCAAGCGGCGCTTCCAGCTGTGGCTGAATACGCTGTGGCAGGAAAAAGATCGGTTGCTGGATAAATTGAAGCGGCAATACGGGTAAAAAAAACGCCGGCAATGCCGGCGTTTTTCATGCTGAATCAGGCTTATTTCTGCTGGCTAAGGAATTTAACCACGTCGGCGAACTGCTTCACGTACGCGTCCATCGAGCTGGTGTCCAGGCCATCGTTTTTAACCATGTATTTGCCGTTCACGAATACCGCCGGCACACCGCGCAGCTGCAGATCTTCCGCGGCTTTCTCCTGTTGAACCACCAGAGATTTCACCACGAAGCTGTTCCAGGCCGCGTCATAATCAGCGGCGGTCACGCCCGCTTTCACGAAGACGTTACGGATATCGTCCGGCGTTTGCACGGTCTGGGTTTTCTGTACCGCTTCAAACATCAGCGGGCTTACTTTGTCTTCCACGCCCAGCGCCATCGCAACCGCCCATGCCTGAGTCAGCTGTTTGCCCAACGGCCCCAGGAACTCCACGTGGTACTTGGTCATTTTGGTGCCGGCAGGCAAGGCCTTCTTCACGTTTTCAGACACGTGATAGACCTGCTCGAACTGGTAGCAGTGCGGGCAGTAGAAGGAGAAGAACTCCAGCACCTGCGGCTCGCCGGTCACCGGCTTGTCCAGGGTCACGTACTGAGCGCCATCGCTAAACTGTGCCGCCGAGGCACTGAATGCCATCACCATGCCAACGAGCGCCAACCATATTTTTTTCATAAGACTAAACTCTCCATTGTGTTAAAGCTTCAATACATTGGCGTCAGCTGCAGAGGAGGCTCCTGCAACAGCTTAACCTGTTCGGTGAAGGCCGCAGTCTGAGACAACCAGAAATCAGACTCCGCCATCCACGGAAAACTCTTAGGAAAGGCCGGATCCTGCCAACGGCGGGCGACCCAGGCCAGGTAATACACCATGCGCATCGCCCGCAGCGGCTCGATCAACGCCAACTCGCGCTGATCGAACTCGGCAAATTCACCGTACGCCTCCAGCAAGACGTCCAACTGCATCAGTTGATCGCGGCGTTCGCCGTGCAGCAGCATCCACAAGTCCTGCACCGCAGGGCCATTACGTGCGTCATCAAGATCGACGAACAGCGGGCCGTCGCGCCACAGAATATTGCCCGGATGGCAATCACCGTGCAAACGGCGCGGCTGCCAGTTCAGATGCCAGTGCGGCTTAATCGCCGCGATCAGGTTATCCGTCGCCTGCAGGAACCCCTCACGCTGCGCTGCCGGCAACAGCTCGCAACCGGCCAACACCTGACGCGGGGCGGTGAGATACTCTTCAACCCCCATCGTCGGCCGCTCGGCGAACAAACGCTCACCACCGACCTGATGGATACGCCCCAAGAAACGACCCACCCATTCCAACTGATCCAGGTTGTCTATCTCGTACTGCCGCCCGCCCACGCTGGGGAACAGGGTAAAGAAGAACCCAGCGTGCGTATGCAGCGTAGCGCCTTGCAACGCCAACGGCGCTACCGCCGGGATCTCCGCCTTCGCCAGATCCAGAGCGAACTGGTGCTCCTCACCGATCTGCGCAGCGCTCCAGCGCTCCGGGCGGTAAAACTTCACCACGTAGCGCCGGCGATCTTCGTCCATAAACTGATAGACGCGGTTCTCGTAGCTGTTCAGCGCCGTCAGACCGGAGTCGACGCGCAGGCCAACCCCTTCTAGCGCGTCCATAATCAAGTCGGGCGACAGAGTGTCGAAATTAAAAGCAGAGTTATTCATAACGTTCGTTTGATCGCTGACAGCACGGTGCCGGGAATGAGAAATAGTAGCATTAATGGCGCGTTTCACGAGCTATGCTTTCTCGCACCGCACGAAGGTCAGTCCTTAATAACCCCGCGAGCGCGCAACAGCGCCGTTTTAAAATCTTCTTCGTAATCTTTCTTCAGGCCCGGGATCTGATCCGTGCCGGCGCTGCCGCGCATTTTCAGGTGGTAAATAAGAATATCATCGCTCAGCTCGGACAACTCGCCCTGGAAGCCCGCTTCCTTCGCCAGTTTTTGCAAAAACTGCATCAAATTGAGATCGGGATCTTCCTGCCAGGCCGGGTGCAACAGCTCGATCAACTCGTTTACGCGATGCGTTTTCATCTCAATATCGTCCAATAGCATGAATAAACTCACAAAGTAACAGGCTTACCCACGCAGTGAAAGAACCGGCTTGTCAATAAAGGTAAATCCTGATGTCACGCCGGCTTTAGCGCTACAATCAGCGCATCGACAAGGCGGGATAAACGAGATGCATAAAGAAATCAGCGGCGTAATTTTGGCCGGCGGGCGAGCCACGCGCATGGGCGGTGAGGATAAAGGCCTGGTGTCGATTGGCGGTATCGCACTCTATCAGTATGTTCTGGCCCGGTTACGGCCGCAGGTGGCTTCCGTCGCCATCAGCGCCAACCGCAATCAGGCACGCTACCAGGCGAGCGGTTTGCCGGTGATTGGCGATCTGACGCCCGATTTCGCCGGGCCGTTGGCCGGGATGCTCGCCGGGCTCAAGCAATCTCCCAACGAGTGGGTGGCCTTCGTCCCTTGTGACGTCCCCGACTTTCCCGCCGACTTAGTCGCGCAGCTATGGCAGCAAAAAGGCGCAGCGCCAGCGGCCTTTGCCAGCGATGGTGAACGAGATCACCCTACGCTGGCGTTATTGCATACCCAAACAGCGCCGCAGCTGGCTGACTATCTGGCGCAGGGTGAACGTAAGCTGATGCTGTTCTTGCATCAGATCGGCGCACAACGCGTGGTGTTCAGTGGGCAACAAGCGGCATTTCATAACCTGAATACGCCGGAAGACTGCCGGAATTGGCAGCAAGCACGCGAGCTAAAGAAATGAATCGTTCATTGCCCCCCTTGCTGGCCATCGGTGCCTATAGCGGAACGGGAAAAACCACCCTGCTCAAACAGCTGATCCCGATGCTGAAACAGCGCCAGGTGAGGGTTGGGTTGATAAAGCATACGCATCATGACATGGATGTGGATACGCCGGGCAAAGACAGCTATGAGCTGCGCAAAGCGGGTGCCGACCAAACGCTGGTCGCCAGCGATCGCCGCTGGGCATTAATGACCGAAACGCCGGAACAACAACCTTTGGACCTGCGCTACCTGGCAGAACGTTTTGATGCCGATAAGGTCGATTTGATTCTGGTGGAAGGGTTCAAACATGAGCCGGTCAGCAAGATCCTGCTTTATCGGGCCGAGATCGGCAGACCGTTGGAAGGCATGCTGGATCAGTTTGTCGTGGCGGTAGCCAGCGATCGGCCGCTATCCATCGCGGCTAAGCAATTGGATCTCAATCAACCGGAAAGCATCGCCGATTTTATTGTCGAGTGGTTGAACGGCGCAGCGTAGCTGCGCTTTTTTGCATTTTACGCATAGCAAAAAGCCCTGAACTGATGTTCAGGGCTTTCGGCTTTGTTTGATGCCTGGCAGTGTCCTACTCTCGCATGGGGAGACCCCACACTACCATCGGCGCTACGGCGTTTCACTTCTGAGTTCGGCATGGGGTCAGGTGGGACCACCGCGCTATTGCCGCCAGGCAAATTCTGTTTCATTCCAACCGCGCCACTCTCGTGTCGCCATCAGAACCAATCTGTAAACAAGCTGAATATTGTCTTGGTCTCACCAAAACACCTTCGGTGTTGTAAGGTTAAGCCTCACGGATCATTAGTACTGGTTAGCTCAATGCATCGCTGCACTTACACACCCAGCCTATCAACGTCTTAGTCTTAAACGTTCCTTCAGGGGCCTTGAAGGCCCAGGGAAGACTCATCTTGAGGCAAGTTTCGCGCTTAGATGCTTTCAGCGCTTATCTTTTCCGCACTTAGCTACCGGGCAATGCCATTGGCATGACAACCCGAACACCAGTGGTGCGTTCACTCCGGTCCTCTCGTACTAGGAGCAACCCCTCTCAATCTTCCAACGCCCACGGCAGATAGGGACCGAACTGTCTCACGACGTTCTAAACCCAGCTCGCGTACCACTTTAAATGGCGAACAGCCATACCCTTGGGACCTACTTCAGCCCCAGGATGTGATGAGCCGACATCGAGGTGCCAAACACCGCCGTCGATATGAACTCTTGGGCGGTATCAGCCTGTTATCCCCGGAGTACCTTTTATCCGTTGAGCGATGGCCCTTCCATTCAGAACCACCGGATCACTAAGACCTACTTTCGTACCTGCTCGAGCCGTCACTCTCGCAGTCAAGCTAGCTTATGCCTTTGCACTAACCTCACGATGTCCGACCGTGATTAGCTAACCTTCGTGCTCCTCCGTTACTCTTTGGGAGGAGACCGCCCCAGTCAAACTACCCACCAGACACTGTCCTCACCCCAGATTATGGGGCCGAGTTAGAACATCAAACATTAAAGGGTGGTATTTCAAGGATGGCTCCACGCAGACTGGCGTCCACGCTTCAAAGCCTCCCACCTATCCTACACATCAAGGCTCAATGTTCAGTGTCAAGCTATAGTAAAGGTTCACGGGGTCTTTCCGTCTTGCCGCGGGTACACTGCATCTTCACAGCGAGTTCAATTTCACTGAGTCTCGGGTGGAGACAGCCTGGCCATCATTACGCCATTCGTGCAGGTCGGAACTTACCCGACAAGGAATTTCGCTACCTTAGGACCGTTATAGTTACGGCCGCCGTTTACTGGGGCTTCGATCAAGAGCTTCGCCTTGCGGCTGACCCCATCAATTAACCTTCCAGCACCGGGCAGGCGTCACACCGTATACGTCCACTTTCGTGTTTGCACAGTGCTGTGTTTTTATTAAACAGTTGCAGCCAGCTGGTATCTTCGACTGGCTTCAGCTCCATCCGCGAAGGACTTCACCTACATGCCAGCGTGCCTTCTCCCGAAGTTACGGCACCATTTTGCCTAGTTCCTTCACCCGAGTTCTCTCAAGCGCCTTGGTATTCTCTACCTGACCACCTGTGTCGGTTTGGGGTACGATTTAATGTTACCTAGAGCTTAGAGGCTTTTCCTGGAAGCAGGGCATCAACTACTTCTGCACCGTAGTGCATCGTCATCACGCCTCAGGGTTAGTATGCAACCGGATTTACCAGGTCACACCCCCTACACGCTTAAACCGGGACAACCGTCGCCCGGCTAGCCTAGCCTTCTCCGTCCCCCCTTCGCAGTAACACCAAGTACAGGAATATTAACCTGTTTCCCATCGACTACGCTTTTCAGCCTCGCCTTAGGGGTCGACTCACCCTGCCCCGATTAACGTTGGACAGGAACCCTTGGTCTTCCGGCGAGCGGGCTTTTCACCCGCTTTATCGTTACTTATGTCAGCATTCGCACTTCTGATACCTCCAGCAACCCTCACAGGCCACCTTCAACGGCTTACAGAACGCTCCCCTACCCAACAACGCTAAGCGTCGCTGCCGCAGCTTCGGTGCATGGTTTAGCCCCGTTACATCTTCCGCGCAGGCCGACTCGACCAGTGAGCTATTACGCTTTCTTTAAATGATGGCTGCTTCTAAGCCAACATCCTGGCTGTCTATGCCTTCCCACATCGTTTCCCACTTAACCATGACTTTGGGACCTTAGCTGGCGGTCTGGGTTGTTTCCCTCTTCACGACGGACGTTAGCACCCGCCGTGTGTCTCCCGTGATAACATTCTTCGGTATTCGGAGTTTGCATCGGTTTGGTAAGCCGGGATGGCCCCCTAGCCGAAACAGTGCTCTACCCCCGAAGATGAGTTCACGAGGCGCTACCTAAATAGCTTTCGGGGAGAACCAGCTATCTCCCGGTTTGATTGGCCTTTCACCCCCAGCCACAAGTCATCCGCTAATTTTTCAACATTAGTCGGTTCGGTCCTCCAGTTAGTGTTACCCAACCTTCAACCTGCCCATGGCTAGATCACCGGGTTTCGGGTCTATACCTTGCAACTAATCGCCCAGTTAAGACTCGGTTTCCCTACGGCTCCCCTATACGGTTAACCTTGCTACAAAATATAAGTCGCTGACCCATTATACAAAAGGTACGCAGTCACACCACGAAGGTGCTCCCACTGCTTGTACGTACACGGTTTCAGGTTCTATTTCACTCCCCTCGCCGGGGTTCTTTTCGCCTTTCCCTCACGGTACTGGTTCACTATCGGTCAGTCAGGAGTATTTAGCCTTGGAGGATGGTCCCCCCATATTCAGACAGGATGTCACGTGTCCCGCCCTACTCATCGAACTCACGACCTGTGCATTTTAGTGTACGGGGCTATCACCCTTTGCTGCGCGACTTTCCAGACGCTTCCACTAACACACAAGCCGATTCAGGTTCTGGGCTCCTCCCCGTTCGCTCGCCGCTACTGGGGGAATCTCGGTTGATTTCTTTTCCTCGGGGTACTTAGATGTTTCAGTTCCCCCGGTTCGCCTCATGCCACTATGTATTCATGACATGATAGTGTGTCGAAACACACTGGGTTTCCCCATTCGGGTATCGCCGGTTGTAACGGTTCATATCACCTTACCGACGCTTTTCGCAGATTAGCACGCCCTTCATCGCCTCTGACTGCCTAGGCATCCACCGTGTACGCTTAGTCACTTAACCTCACAACCCGAAGATGTTTCCATCGTTCGCGCTGCAAACATTTGAGAGACTCTATGACAGGTTACTCTTTATCCCAGTACATCTACGGAGGGATAAATTTCAGCCGTCATGTTTCAATTTTCAGCTTGTTCCAGATTGTTAAAGAGCAATATCTTAAACATGACTCGCAAGTCATCTTTAAGATTTTTTCGGTTATCGCTAACCGGTGATAATGTCTTTCACTCATTATCGGAATGGCGTCCCCAAGGGGATTCGAACCCCTGTTACAGCCGTGAAAGGGCAGTGTCCTAGGCCTCTAGACGATGGGGACACGAAAATCCGATTAAACTGAATAACTTAATCGGTTCGTATCAGCATGAATAACTCATGGCATCAACAGGTAGCGCTTTGCTCGTTACTTTTTCATCAGACAATCTGTGTGAGCACGCCACTCGAATCAATATCTTTAGGTAAGGAGGTGATCCAACCGCAGGTTCCCCTACGGTTACCTTGTTACGACTTCACCCCAGTCATGAATCACAAAGTGGTAAGCGCCCTCCCGAAGGTTAAGCTACCTACTTCTTTTGCAACCCACTCCCATGGTGTGACGGGCGGTGTGTACAAGGCCCGGGAACGTATTCACCGTAGCATTCTGATCTACGATTACTAGCGATTCCGACTTCATGGAGTCGAGTTGCAGACTCCAATCCGGACTACGACATACTTTATGAGGTCCGCTTGCTCTCGCGAGGTCGCTTCTCTTTGTATATGCCATTGTAGCACGTGTGTAGCCCTACTCGTAAGGGCCATGATGACTTGACGTCATCCCCACCTTCCTCCAGTTTATCACTGGCAGTCTCCTTTGAGTTCCCGGCCGAACCGCTGGCAACAAAGGATAAGGGTTGCGCTCGTTGCGGGACTTAACCCAACATTTCACAACACGAGCTGACGACAGCCATGCAGCACCTGTCTCAGAGTTCCCGAAGGCACCAATCCATCTCTGGAAAGTTCTCTGGATGTCAAGAGTAGGTAAGGTTCTTCGCGTTGCATCGAATTAAACCACATGCTCCACCGCTTGTGCGGGCCCCCGTCAATTCATTTGAGTTTTAACCTTGCGGCCGTACTCCCCAGGCGGTCGATTTAACGCGTTAGCTCCGGAAGCCACGCCTCAAGGGCACAACCTCCAAATCGACATCGTTTACAGCGTGGACTACCAGGGTATCTAATCCTGTTTGCTCCCCACGCTTTCGCACCTGAGCGTCAGTCTTCGTCCAGGGGGCCGCCTTCGCCACCGGTATTCCTCCAGATCTCTACGCATTTCACCGCTACACCTGGAATTCTACCCCCCTCTACGAGACTCTAGCTTGCCAGTTTCAAATGCAGTTCCCAGGTTGAGCCCGGGGATTTCACATCTGACTTAACAAACCGCCTGCGTGCGCTTTACGCCCAGTAATTCCGATTAACGCTTGCACCCTCCGTATTACCGCGGCTGCTGGCACGGAGTTAGCCGGTGCTTCTTCTGCGAGTAACGTCAATTGATGAGCGTATTAAGCTCACCACCTTCCTCCTCGCTGAAAGTGCTTTACAACCCGAAGGCCTTCTTCACACACGCGGCATGGCTGCATCAGGCTTGCGCCCATTGTGCAATATTCCCCACTGCTGCCTCCCGTAGGAGTCTGGACCGTGTCTCAGTTCCAGTGTGGCTGGTCATCCTCTCAGACCAGCTAGGGATCGTCGCCTAGGTGAGCCATTACCCCACCTACTAGCTAATCCCATCTGGGCACATCTGATGGCAAGAGGCCCGAAGGTCCCCCTCTTTGGTCTTGCGACGTTATGCGGTATTAGCTACCGTTTCCAGTAGTTATCCCCCTCCATCAGGCAGTTTCCCAGACATTACTCACCCGTCCGCCGCTCGTCACCCAGAGAGCAAGCTCTCTTGTGCTACCGCTCGACTTGCATGTGTTAAGCCTGCCGCCAGCGTTCAATCTGAGCCATGATCAAACTCTTCAATTAAAAGCTTGATTTGCTTCCACTCGAGAAGCGATGCTCAAAGATTTACTGCATGAATTTTACTTCAGTTAGTCACTCTTCAAGACTTGATATTTTTTTGCATCCGAAGATGCTGGATATCGTCTTGTGGAGTGCCCACACAGATTGTCTGATAAATTGTTAAAGAGCAGTGAGTTAGGCGCTTTCGCTTGCTAACTCGAGGTGGCGTATATTACGCTTTTCACCCGGAGAGTCAAGCGTTTATTTCGCTTTTCTCTCGCTGACCCGGCGGCTTGTCAGTCGTTGTTCCCGGTCAGTGGAGGCGCATTATAGGGAGTTCTCGGCGGGCCGCAACCCCTAATTGCAAAAAACTTTTCAAGCGCGCTTTTTTTCAACAAAAGGGCGAAAAAGCGACGAATTTATGTCACTTTTTCCGGCAAACAGCCATAAAAGCTGGCGATCACTGGAGTAAAATAGAAATAACGATGTCAGTAAGGACCCGCAGCCATGCCGCTAAATGCACAACAACAGGCCGCCCAACGCAATCTTTCTTATCTGCTTGCAGAGAAACTCGGCCAACAAATTCTGGCGGGCGATTATCAGGCCGGCAGCATCCTGCCCGGTGAAATGGAACTGGGCGAGCAATTCGGCGTCAGCCGCACCGCAGTACGCGAAGCAGTAAAGATGTTAGCCGCCAAAGGCATGTTGTTGCCGCGCCCACGTATCGGCACCCGCGTGATGCCGCAAAGCCAATGGAATTTTCTCGATCAGGATTTACTGACCTGGTGGATGACGCGGGAAAACTTCGATCAGGTGATGCAACACTTCCTTATCCTGCGCACTTCGCTGGAGCCGCAGGCCTGCGCGTTGGCGGCAAACCACGCCAGCCCGCAGCAAACCAAGCTGCTGGCGGAGCTGATGGCGGAAATGCGCGCGCTGCATACCCAGTTTGATCGCGAGCGTTGGATCCAGGTCGATACCCAATTCCACCAGCTCATCTACGAGGCCAGCGGCAACCCGTTCCTGACCTCGTTCGCCAACCTGTTCAGTTCGGTGTACCAAAGCTACTTCCGCGCCATCACCGGCAATGAAGTGATCAAGCTGCGCCATCATCAGGCTATCGTCGATGCGATACTCGCCGGAGACAGCGCCGGCGCGCTCGTCGCCTGCCAGGTGCTGCTGAAAGAGAAAGACTAGACACGCTCCCCGCTTATATATAGAAGAAAGAGACGAGGGACAGACGACCATTTAACCAGGACCGACCATGACCCAATCCGCGCGCAGTATGGCAGGACTACCGTGGATCGCCGCAATGGCGTTCTTTATGCAGGCGCTGGACGCCACCATCCTTAACACCGCGCTGCCGGCGATCGCCCAAAGCCTGGGGCGTTCACCGCTGGCGATGCAATCGGCCGTCATCAGCTACACGCTGACGGTGGCGATGCTGATCCCGGTCAGCGGCTGGCTGGCGGACCGCTTCGGCACCCGCCGCGTGTTCATCTTCGCCGTGACGTTATTCACCCTTGGCTCGCTGCTGTGCGCCCTGTCCCCTACGTTAAGCGTGCTGGTCGCCTCTCGCGTGCTGCAAGGCATCGGCGGCGCGATGATGATGCCGGTCGCGCGGTTGGCGCTGCTGCGCGCCTATCCGCGCAGCGAACTGCTGCCGGTGCTGAACTTCGTCACCATGCCCGGCCTGGTCGGGCCGATTCTCGGGCCGCTGCTGGGCGGCTGGCTGGTCACCTACGCCACCTGGCACTGGATTTTCCTGATCAATATCCCTATCGGCCTGCTCGGCATCGTCTATGCGCGCAAGTACATGCCGGACTTCACCACGCCCAAGCGCCGCTTCGATTTCCTTGGCTTCATGCTGTTCGGCCTGAGCCTGGTGCTGATCTCTACCGGGCTGGAGCTGTTTGGCGAGCGGGTGCTGGCGAGCTACATTTCGCTGGGCATTCTGCTCAGCGGCTTCGTGATGCTGTTCGGCTATATCGCGCACGCACGCCGCCATCCTCAGCCGCTGATCGGTCTCGACCTGTTCAAAACCCGCACCTTCTCGGTCGGTATCGCCGGCAACGTCGCCTCCAGGCTGGGAACCGGCTGCGTGCCGTTTTTAATGCCGCTCATGCTGCAGGTGGGATTCGGCTATACGGCGATCGTCGCCGGCTGCATGATGGCGCCGACCGCCATCGGTTCGCTGATGGCGAAATCCACCGTCACTCAGGTGCTGCGCTGGTTCGGCTACCGTAAAACGCTGGTCGGCATCACCGTTATCATCGGGGTGCTGATCGCCCAGTTCGCCCTGCAAAGCCCGGGCATGCCGCTGTGGCTGATGATCCTGCCGCTGTTCGTGCTGGGCATGGCGATGTCCACCCAGTTCACCGCCATGAACACCATCAGCCTGGCGGATTTGAACGACGCCAACGCCAGCGCCGGCAACAGCGTCCTGGCGGTCACCCAGCAGCTGTCCATCAGCTTCGGCGTGGCAATCAGCGCGGCGGTGCTGCGTTTTTACGAATCCCTGTCGTTAGGCACCATGATCGACCACTTCCATTACACCTTTATCACCATGGGGATCGTCACCGTGGCGTCGGCGCTGGTGTTTATGTTGCTGAGAAGGAAGGATGGCCGCAATTTGATCAGCGGCCAGGAAAGCAAGAAAGAAGCGAAGGCGGCCAGTTAACGGCGGCCCACCGAGGCGCGTTCCACCAGCTCGGGCGTCAGCACCAGCACCTGGGGCGCGCGCTCCGGGTTTTGCAGGCGATTGATCAGCGCATCGATCGCCAGTTCGCCCAGCGAATCCTTCGGCTGATGAATGGTGCTCAGCGGCGGCGCCAGATAACGCGCCAACTCAATGTCATCGTAGCCCATCACCGCCATATCCTGCGGCACGGAAAGCCCGGCCTGATATAGCGCCTGATAAACGCCCACCGCCACCGCGTCGTTACCGGCGAACACCGCATGCGGCGGCTCGTCCAGCGCCAGCAGTTGGCGCATGGCGTTCACGCCGCCCTCAAACTCAAAGTCGCAATGCACTTCATACCCTGGCGGAACCGGCAATCCGGCGCGCCGCATCGCGTTGCGATAGCCTTCCAGTCGGTGACGGGCGGTGGTTTTATCCTGCGGGCCGGCGATGCAGGCGATCTTGCGGTAACCGCAGGCGATCAGATGATCGGTCGCCATCTCGCCGCCCAGCAGCGAGTTATCCTGAATAATGTCGTTGGCGCCCTCGAACGGCGCCCAGTCCATCATGACGATCGGCAGTGACGGGTAGCGGCTCAGGGCATCTTGCGATGGCCGGTGGTTTTCGGTGCACATCAGCAGCAAACCGTCGACGCGCTTTTGCAGCAGCGTCTCCATACTGCGGTTCATGCGCGCGGCGTCTTCTTCGGTGTTGCACAGGATCAGGCTGTAGCCGCGTTCATAGCAGCTGCGCTCCACGCCACGCACCACTTCGGCATAAAACGGGTTGTTACTGGCGGTCACCAGCATGCCGATGGTGCGCGTCTGATTGAGCTTCAGGCTGCGCGCCAGCGCGGAAGGCGCATAGTTCAGCTGTTCCACGGCCGCCATGACCTTGTCGCGCACGCTGTCGCTGACAAAGCGATTGTTGTTGACCACATGCGAAACGGTAGAGGTTGAAACGCCCGCCAGGCGGGCGACATCTTTCATGGTGGCCAAAGGATCACCCCTGCTGCTGCAAGAAGGCGTCGATCTCTTCACGCCACGGCACCGAAGGCTGCGCGCCAGGGCGGGTCACGGCGATCGCCGCCGCCGCATGGGCGAAACGCACCGCGTCGGCCATGATCTTGCCTTCCAACAGAGCTGTGACCAGCGCACCATTAAAGGTATCGCCGGCGGCGATGGTATCCACCGCTTGCACCTTGAAGCCGGGCACCAGTTTGCCGTTGCCGTTTTCGCTCAGCCACACGCCGCGGCTGCCAAGGGTGATGATCACCGTCGCGATGCCCTTGTCGTGCAGCGCCTGCGCCGCGCGCGCCGCATCGGCGTCGTTGTCCACGGCGATGCCGGTCAGGCGCTGGGCTTCGGTTTCATTCGGAGTGATCATATCGATCATGCCCAGCAGCTCGTCCGGCAGCTCACGCGCCGGGGCCGGGTTGAGGATCACTTGCGTGTGATGCTGCTTCGCCAGGCGGGCGGCGGCGATCACCGTATCCAGCGGCGACTCCAACTGCATCAGCAAAGCGTCGGCATCGATCACTTTTTGTTGGTAGCGCGCCAGGTAATCCGGCGTCACCGCGGCGTTGGCGCCGGCATCGATGCCGATCACGTTCTCGCCTTCGGCGTTGACGAAGATCAGCGCCACGCCGGTGGCGCTGTCGGCGATGGCTTCAATCGGTTGGGTATCAATGCGATCGCTCGCCAGCTGCCGGCGGACACGTTCGCCGATGTCGTCAGCGCCCACGCAGGCGATAAAGGCGATCTCCGCCCCGCTGCGCCCGGCCGCCACCGCCTGATTCGCGCCCTTGCCGCCAAACGCCACCTTATACTGTTTCCCGATCACCGTTTCGCCCGGGTGGGGGAACTGTTCAATATTGAGGATATGGTCGGCATTGATGCTGCCAAGAACCACCAGCTTACCTGTTTCCATCGCATTGATTCCTGAATTGCGCGCCATCGTAAACGCCCCGTTCCGATGGCGCTGGTATGACTTACTGAGTGACCAGTTTCAAATCGACCGGGATGGTCGCCGGCACTTTTTCGCCTTTCAGCACTTTATCGGCGGTTTCCACACCGATCACGCCGATCTGATCGGGACGCTGCGCCACGGTCGCCGCCAGCTTACCGCCTTCGACCGCTTTCACGCCGTCAGCGGTGCCGTCGAAGCCTACCACGATCACGTCGGTTTTACCGGCGGTTTGCAGCGCGCGCAGCGCACCCAGCGCCATTTCATCGTTCTGAGCGAACACCGCCTGCACATCCGGGTGCGCAGTCAGCAGGTTCTGCATCACGTTCAGGCCCTTGGTGCGATCGAAATCGGCCGGCTGGCTGGCCAACAGTTTGAATTTATTCTGATCCAGCGACTGTTTGAAGCCTTCACCGCGTTCACGCGCGGCGGAAGTGCCAGCGATGCCTTCCAGCTGAATCACCTTGGCATCGGCACCCACTTTCTTGGCGATGAAGTCGCCGGCCATTTTGCCGCCCACGCGGTTATCCGAAGCGATGTGGCTCACCACGTCACCCTTGCTCGCCACGCGGTCCAGCGTAATGACCGGGATCTTAGCCTGGTTGGCCATCTTGATGGCGTTGCCTACCGCGTCGGAGTCGGTCGGGTTGATCAGCAGCAGCTTGGGCGCGCGCACCATCAGATCCTGCACGTTGGCCAGCTCTTTCGCCGGGTTGTTCTGGGAATCCAGCACCACCAGGTTGTAGCCCAGCTTGTTGGCCTCTTGCTGCGCACCGTCCTTCATCGAGACGAAGAACGGGTTGTTGAGGGTGGACACCACCAGCGCGATGGTGTCTTTGGCCATGGCATTGGCGCTCAGGGTGGCGCTCAGCGCGATGGCGGAAGCTAAGGTTGCCAGTTTTTTCATTTTCATCATCGTGATTCCTGTAGGGGGAGGTTACTTGTTGCTTTTGTTATCTACCAGAACCGCCAGCAGTATCACCACTGCCTTCACGATCATTTGGTAGTAGGAAGAAACACCCAGTAAATTCAGGCCGTTGTTCAGGAAGCCGAGGATCAGCGCCCCGATCAGCGTGCCGACGATGCGGCCCTTGCCGCCGGCCAGGCTGGTGCCGCCCAGCACCACGGCGGCGATGGCGTCCAGCTCATAGCCGGTGCCGGCGGTCGGCTGCGCCGACGACAGGCGCGCCACTTCGATCACCCCGGCCAGCGCCGCCAGCAGGCCGCACAGCGAGTAGACGATAATCTTCACTTTATCGACGCTGATGCCGGAGAGGCGGGTCGCCGCTTCGTTGCCGCCCAGGGCATAAATATAGCGGCCCAGGCGCGTATGATGCAGCATATACCAGGCGGCGATGAACACGATCGCCATGATCCAGATCGGCGTAGGCACGCCCAGCGGGCGGCCGATGCCGAACCAGCCGAAGGTGTCGGCCACGTCGGTGAAACCGGTGTTGACCGGGCTGCCATTGGTGTACACCATGGTGACGCCGCGCAGCAGCAGCATCATCACCAGCGTGGCGATAAAGGCCTGCACTTTGCCTTTGGCGACGATCACCCCGGTGCAGGCGCCAACCGCGGCGCCCAGCGCCAGTGCCGCCGCCACCGCCACCAGCGCGTTGACCTCAAAGCCGACGATCGACGCCGCCACCGCGCCGGTCAGCGCCAGCAGCGATCCTACCGACAGATCGATGCCGGAGGTGAGGATCACCAGCGTCATCCCCACCGCCATGATGGCGTTCACCGAGGTCTGCTGCAGAATATTGAACAGGTTGTTCAGGGTGAAGAAGTTCGGGCTCATGGAAGAGACCACGGCGATCAGCACCAGCAGCGCAATCAACGACTTCTGCTCTAACAGCCACTCTTTACTGAACCAGCGCTTAGCTGCGATAGTCTGGGAACTCATATCTGATTACTCCTGCTTTACGCCGTATTGCTTGCCGACGGCTGCCGCCATCAACGCTTCCTGGGTGGCCTGTTCAATCGGGAACTCGCCGCTGAGATGCCCTTCGTGCATCACCAGAATGCGATCGCTCATGCCCATCACCTCCGGCATTTCCGAAGACACCAGAATGATGCTCAGCCCTTCCTGCTTGAACTGGTTGATTAACTGATAGATCTCTTTTTTGGCGCCAACGTCGACGCCGCGCGTCGGCTCATCGAGGATCAGTACCTTCGGGCGGGTCATCAGGCCGCGGGCGATCGCCACTTTTTGCTGATTGCCGCCGGAAAGCAGACCGATCGGCTGCTCCATCGACGGCGTTTTGATATTGAACAGCCGGATGAAATCCCCCACCGCCTGCCGCTCGTCGGCCTGTTTCAGGCTGCCGTCGGCGCGGCTGAAATAGCGCAGCGCGGTCAGCGACATGTTTTCCTTCACCGACATGCCCAGCACCAGGCCGTCGCGTTTGCGGTCTTCCGAGATATAGACGATGCCGTTCGCCAACCCGTCCTGCGGCGAATGGGTGACCACGTCGCGACCGTCCAGGCTGACGGAGCCGGCCTTGCGCGGGGCGGCGCCGTACAGGATTTTCATCAATTCGGTGCGCCCGGCGCCCATCAGCCCGGCCACGCCGAGGATCTCGCCGCGGTACAGCGTAAAGCTGACGTCTTCAACGCCAGGACCGGAAAGGTGGCTGACGTCCAGCCGTTTTTCCCCGCGCGGCAAATCCAGGCGCGGGTACTGCTCTTCCAGCTTGCGGCCGACCATCATCTCTATCAGCGAATCTTCCTGCAGCTCGCTCACCGGCCGCTCGGCGATAAACTGCCCGTCGCGGAATACGGTCACGTCGTCGCAGATTTCAAAAATCTCTTTCAGGCGGTGCGAGATATACACGATGCCGCGCCCTTCGGCCTTCAGCTCGTTGATCACCTTGAACAGCGAGGCAGTTTCGGTGTCGGTCAGCGCATCGGTCGGTTCATCCATGATGATCACTTTCGATTCGAAGCTCAGCACCTTGGCGATCTCCACCATCTGCTGATCGCCGATCGACAGTTCGCCCACCAGTCGGTGGCTGCTGTAGCGCAGATTGAGACGCGCCAACAAGCGATCGGCCTCGGCGTACATGCGCTTCCAGTCAATGCGGCCGAAACGGTTGACGAACTCGCGGCCGAGGAAGATGTTTTCCGCAATCGTCAGCTGCGGGATCAGGTTCAGCTCCTGATGGATAATGCCGATGCCCGCTTCCTGCGAATCCTTAGGCCCGTTGAACGCCACCTCTTTACCGAGAAAATACTGGCTGCCGGCGTCTTTCTGGTAGATGCCGGTCAGCACTTTCATCATGGTGGACTTCCCGGCGCCGTTTTCTCCCACCAGCGCCATCACCTTGCCGGGATAGACGCTGAGGGCAGCGCCGGAAAGCGCCTTCACGCCGGGAAAGGCTTTATCAATCCCTTTCAGTTGCAGTAAAGGTTGCATACGCGCCTCAGAAAGTTACGCCGGCGCACAGGATCACGTTCGCGTAAGGCGAACACTCCCCGCTGCGGATCACCGCCCGGCTGTGCCCGGTTTGCGCTTTAAACGCCTGATGGCTGATATAGCGCACGCTGATGGTATTGCCCTGGCGTTGACCCAATGCGGTCAGTTCAGCCAACAGTGCCTCGTGGAGCGACGGATTCTGTTTCACGATCTCTTCCGCCAGGATGGCGCTTTCTACCTGCATCTCTTGCGTGACCGCCGCGAACACCTGCATGAAGGTCGGCACGCCCTGCGTCAGCGCCAGATCGATGCGCTGCGTTTCCGTCGGTATCGGCAGGCCCGCATCGCACAGGGTGAGCTGGTCGGTATGCCCCAGCCGGGCAATCACGGCAGACACGTCGGAATTCAGTAATACGCCTTTTTTCATCTTCTCACTCCGCTAGCGAAACGTTTCGCTCTCTGGGGGAGTTTAAAAAAACGGCAGGGGAAGGCAACCGGGACAATGCAGAAGTGTGATCGCTATCGAAACGTTTCGTTCACGCACGGACAAAGCACAAACAAAAGGGGCTCAGCCATGCTGAGCCCCTTATCAGGCGGGTTAAATCTCGACCTGCGTGCCGAGCTCGATCACCCGGTTCGGCGGGATCTCAAACTGATCCGGCGCGCGCAGCGCGTTGCGGCTCAGGGCGACGAACAGTTTACCGCGCAAATAGAGGTACCACGGCCGCTTGGTGAGGATCAGCGATTCATGGGACATGAAGAACGAGGTCTCCGACATGCGGCACGGCAACCCTTCCAACCCGCAGCGGTGGAACACCTCCTCGACGTTCGGTGTTTCGCGCCAGCCGTAGCTGGCGACCACCCGCCAGAAGGTCGGCGACAGCTGTTCGATGGTCACCCGACGCACGTTATGCACGTAAGGCGCATCCTCGGTGCGCAGCGTCAGCAGCACCACGCGCTCATGCAGCACCTTGTTGTGCTTCAGGTTGTGCAACAGCGCAAAAGGAATGACGTTGGTGGCGCGCGACATGAACACCGCGGTACCCGGCACCCGCACCGGCGGCGATTTCTCCAGCGAGGCAATCATCGCCTCCAGCGAGTTGCCGTGTTCATGCAGGCGGCGCAGCAGGCGGAAGCGCTCGCTCTTCCAAGTGGTCATAATGAGGAACATCACCAGCGCCAAGGTCAGCGGCAACCAGCCGCCGGAGAACAGCTTCAGGGCGTTGGCGGAGAACATCGGCACGTCGATGATCAGCAAGATGGTCACGATGCCGATCGCCAGGAAGCGATTCCAGTGCCAGTTGTTGATCGCCACCGAGGTGACCAGAATGCTGGTCAGCACCATGGTGCCGGTGACGGCGATGCCGTACGCCGCTGCCAGGTTGCTGGAGTGTTCGAACCCGATGATCACCAGCACCACCGAGATGTACAGCGTCCAGTTGATCACCGGAATATAGATCTGGCCGGATTCCATTTCCGAGGTGTGAATGATGCGCATCGGCGACAGATAGCCCAGGCGCACCGCCTGGCGGGTCAGCGAGAAGACGCCGGAAATTACCGCCTGCGAGGCGATAACCGTCGCCAGGGTCGCCAGAATCAGCAGCGGGATCAGCGCCCAGTCGGGCGCCAACAGGAAGAACGGGTTTTTGATCGCCTCTGGGTTTTTCAGCAGCAGCGCGCCCTGGCCGAAGTAGTTGAGCACCAGCGAAGGCAGCACCACGGTGAACCAGGCCAGGCGAATCGGGAACTTGCCGAAGTGCCCCATATCGGCATACAGCGCCTCGACGCCGGTGATCGACAACACCACCGCCCCCAGCGCGAAGAACGACACCTTCTTATATTCCATGAAGAAGTTGAGCGCCCATTTGGGATTCAGCGCCTGCAGCACTTCCGGGTTCGAAATGATGCTGCGCGCGCCCAGCACCGCCAACACGATGAACCACAGCAGCATCACCGGAGCGAACAGCTTGCCGACGCTGCCGGTACCGTGCTTTTGAATGGCGAACAGCAGCGTGAGTACCAGAATGGAGAGCGGCACGATATAGGCGTCAAGCGCAGGCGCGGCGATTTCCAGCCCCTCGATCGCCGACATCACCGAGATAGCCGGGGTGATCACCACCTCGCCATAGAAGAAGCTGCCGCCGATCAGGCCCAGTATCACCAGCACCGCGGTGGTGCGCGCCGAGGTGTTGCGCCCGGCCAGCGACATCAGCGTCAGGATACCGCCCTCGCCGGCGTTGTCCGCGCGCATCACGTAGGTGAGATATTTGAGGGAAACGATCACGATCAGCATCCAGAAAATCAGCGACAGGAAGCCGAAAACCACGTCTGGACGAACATCGAAGCCGTAATGGCCGGAGAAACACTCTCTCAGCGTATAGAGAGGGCTGGTGCCGATATCACCGTAGACCACGCCGATGGCCGCCAGGGTTACCGCCGATAAGGACTGCTTATGCTCTGCGCTCATAATTCGTTTCTTTATCAGAACATCCGTTAGCGATGCATCCGCATCAGGCAAAATACGGGCTCAAAGATCCGTCACGCCCACCAGAAAGCCGCACAGTATGCACCATTTATACGGCTTGCCTACCCTTATATCAGAGCCGAAAAATAAACAAAATGTGAACCGGACATCCGGTACAACTTAGAAAAATATTACTAATCAATAAGCTATACCACTAAAAATAATGGTGGTTTATCATCGGATTATCGACCAAGATTGGCTAACTCTCGGACAATGCGACAATTATATGACGCCATCATCCCTTCTGGCAGAACGAATTTCCCGCCTCAGCAGCGCGCTGGAGAGCGGTCTTTATGAGCGGCAAGAAGCGATCCGCCTGTGCCTGCTCGCGGCGCTGAGCGGCGAAAGCGTATTCCTGCTCGGCCCGCCCGGCATCGCCAAGAGCCTGATCGCGCGCCGGCTGAAGTTTGCCTTCCGCAACGCCCGCTCCTTTGAATACCTGATGACGCGATTTTCCACGCCGGAAGAGGTCTTCGGCCCGCTCTCTATTCAGGCGCTGAAAGATGAAGGGCGCTATCAGCGCCTGACCGCCGGCTACCTGCCGGAAGCGGAGATCGTGTTTCTGGACGAAATCTGGAAGGCCGGCCCGGCGATCCTCAACACCCTGCTGACGGCGATCAACGAACGGCGCTTTCGCAACGGCAACAGCGAAGAACCGATCCCGCTGCGCCTGCTGGTCACCGCCTCCAACGAACTGCCCGAAGCGGACAACAGCCTCGAAGCCCTGTATGACCGCATGCTGATCCGCCTGTGGCTGGACAAGGTGCAGGATAAACAGAATTTCCGCTCGCTGCTGGTCAACCGCCAGAACGAGAGCCAAAACCCGGTGCCGGCGGCGCTGAGCGTCAGCGATGAAGAGTTTCTGCAGTGGCAACCGCAGATCGACAAGGTGGCGCTGCCGGAAGCCTGCTTTGAGCTGATTTTCCAGCTGCGCCAGCGGCTGGACGCGCTGGAACAGGCGCCGTACGTCTCCGACCGACGCTGGAAAAAGGCCCTGCGCCTGCTGCAGGCCTGCGCCTTCTTCAGCGGACGCGACGCCATCGCCCCGCTCGACCTGATGCTGCTGAAAGACTGCCTGTGGCACGATCTCACCTCGCTGAAGCTGCTGCAACAGCAGATCGATCAGCTGCTGACCGAATCGGCCTATCAGCAGCAGTCGATGTTGATCCAACTGCAACAAATCCACACCCGCTGGCTGCAGGATCAGCAACAACAAAGCGACCGGCAGGCCATCAGCCTGGTGAAAAAGGGCGGCATGTTCAGCCGCAAACCGCAATACGCGCCGGCCACGCCGTTCGCCGGCGGCACTCTCACTCTGCTGCTGCAAAAACCGCTGCAGCTGCATGACATTCAGGTCAACCATCTGAGCATCGAGAGCAGCGTGCTGGATAACTGGCTGCAAAAAGGCGGCGACGTGCGCGCCAAGCTGAACGGCATCGGCTTCGCGCAGCCGATCGATTTGGAGGTCGACGACCAACTGCACCTGACGGTGCTGGACGTCAGCCGCCAGCCTTCGCTGCTGGCGCTGCCGGGCAAACAGGCCACCGCCACGCCGCAGGCGCTGCTGGATGAAATGGACGCGTTGGCCCAGCGCCTGGCGGAGCAGCGCCGCGCCTTCAGCCAGCATCAGCCCTGTCTGTTCACCCCCGCCGCCGGCCTGGCCAAGATCGAAGCCAGTCTGCTGCAGGTGGCAGAGCAGGTTAAACAGCAACTGCAGCAAATGCGCGGCCAGTAACCATGCTCAGTCTGGAGACGCTCGATCTGCTGCTGGCGATCACCGAAGGCGAGATGATCGAGGAGATGATCGTCGGCATGCTGGCGGCGCCGCAGCTGTCGGTGTTCTTTAAAAAGTTTCCGGCCATTCGCCGGGCGCTGGATCGCGATCTGCCACGCTGGAAACTGCAGCTCAAGGAGCGTCTGCAGGAGGCCATGGTGCCGCCGGCGCTGGCGCAGGAATTTTACCGCTACCAACAGTGCCAGCTGGAGAATAACACCCAGTTCTATCACAACCTCAACGACACGATGGAGCTGCTGCGCCAGCTGGTCTCGCCGTTTTATGAACAGGCGCGCGCGCTGGTGGACGCCGCCGATCTGCCCAATCATCCGCTGGACGACAGCTTCCAAACCCTATTCTTGCAGCGCTGGCGCATCAGCCTGACGCTGCAGGCCACCATGCTGCACCACCAGCTGCTGGAACAAGAGCGCGAGCAGCTGATGGCGGAACTGCAGGAGCGCCTGGCGCTGAGCGGCGCGCTGGAGCCGCTGCTGTCGGAAAACGACACCGCCGCCGGCAGGCTGTGGGACATGAGCAAAGGCCAGCTGCAGCGCGGTGATTACCAACGGCTGGTGGAGTACGGCAACTTTTTGCAGCAGCAGCCAGAGCTGAAAAAGCTGGCGCAGCAGCTGGGCCGCAGCTATCAGGCCAAGGCAGTGCAGCAACAGGACGCGCAGCCCGAACCGTTCAGGGTCATGGTACAGGTGCCGGCCACGCTGCCGGAAGAAGTGAGCGGCATTCATCAAAGCGATGACATCCTGCGCCTGCTGCCGCCGGAGCTGGCGACGCTGGGGATTGAAGAGCTGGAGTTCGAGTTTTATCGCCGCCTGTTGGAAAAGCGGCTGCTGAGCTACCGCCTGCAGGGCGACGTCTGGCAGGAACAGATCCTGATCCGCCAGGTCACCCACCAGCAGCAGGATCAACAGCCGCGCGGGCCGTTTATCGTCTGCGTGGACACCTCAGGATCGATGGGCGGCTTCAACGAACAGTGCGCCAAGGCGTTCTGCCTGGCGCTGCTGCGCATTGCGCTGGCGGACAACCGCCGCTGCTACATCATGCTGTTCGCCAACCAGATCGTGCATTACGAACTCACCGCCGCCAGCGGCATCGAACAGGCGGTGCGCTTTCTCGGCCAGCAGTTTCGCGGCGGCACCGATCTGGCGGCCTGCCTGAACGCCACCGTCACCAAAATGGCGGAAAGCGGCTGGTTCGACGCCGATGCGGTGATCATTTCCGATTTTATCGCCCAGCGATTGCCGGAGGAGGTAATAAAGAAGGTAAAACAGCAGCAGCAAAGCCACCAGCAGCGTTTCCATGCGGTGGCGATGTCCGCCTACGGCAAACCCGGCATCATGCGCATCTTCGATCATATCTGGCGCTTTGATACCGGGCTGAAAAGCCGTTTGATGCGCCGCTGGCGGCGCTAGGCAGGATCAGAGCAGGCCTTCGACCGCCCCGCGCACTTCCGGCGACCACACGCCGCACTGCACCTGGCCGATATGCGACAGTTGCAACAGCAGCATCACCAAACGCGACTGGCCGATACCGCCGCCGATGGTCTGTGGCATATCGCCGCGCAACAACGACTGGTGCCACTCCAGCTTCATGCGCTCTTCGTCACCGGTCAGCGCCAGCTGATGTTTCAGCGCGGCGGCGTCGACGCGGATGCCCATAGAGGACAGCTCGAAAGCGTCCTGCAGCACCGGGTTCCACACCACGATGTCGCCGTTCAGGCCCGCCAGGCCATCCGCCGCCGGCGTGGTCCAGTCATCATAATCCGGCGCCCGCACATCGTGCGATTTGCCGTGCGACAGCTTACCGCCGATGCCGATCAGGAATACCGCGCCCAGCTCTTTGGCGATCGCCCGCTCGCGCCCTTTGGCGTCCAGATCCGGGTAGCGCTGCAGCAGGGTTTCGCTGTGCACAAAGTGGATCTGTTCCGGCAGGAACGGAGTCAGACCATGCTCGCGGCTGACTTCCGCCTCCGTCGCCTTGATGGCGGCGTAAATGCTGCGCACGGTGCTTTTCAGGTAGTCCAGGCTGCGCTCACCATCACCCATTACCCGCTCCCAATCCCACTGATCGACGTACACCGAGTGGATAGGCGTCAGGCGATCTTCATCCGGGCGCAGCGCCTTCATATGGGTGTACAGGCCTTCGCCAGCGCCGAAATCGTAACTACCCAGGGTTTTGCGTTTCCATTTCGCCAGTGAATGCACCACTTCGAAGGTGGCGTCCGGCAGGGTTTTGACCTTAACCTGCACCGCTTTCTCGCTGCCGGAGAGGTTATCCTGCGTGCCATCGCCCAAACGGCTGAGGATCGGGGCCTGCACTTCGATCAGACCGAGCTGTTGCTCCAGCTGGCGGGAGAAGAAGGATTTGACCTGGCTGATTTGTTGTTGTTTTTGGATAAACTGTTTTTTCATTGCCGTATCTCTTGTAAACCTGTCTCTGTTGCCATCGATTAAGCAACAAAATGATACGCCAATTCAATATCCACTAATCAATATTGCCTTTTCACTTTTAATCGTTCATTTTTACCCGGACAGAATTCAACAATCGTTAATTAATGGGGGATTAAATGGCGGAAATTTATCAGATCGATAATCTCGATCGCGGCATCCTCAACGCACTGATGGACAACGCGCGCACACCGTACGCCGAACTGGCGAAAAACTTCGCCGTCAGCCCCGGCACCATTCATGTGCGGGTAGAGAAGATGAAACAGGCCGGGATCATCACCGGCGCGCGCATCGACGTCAGCCCCAAACAGCTGGGCTATGACGTGTGCTGCTTTATCGGCATCATATTAAAGAGCGCCAAAGACTATCCTTCGGCGCTGAAGAAGCTGGAAAGCCTGGAAGAAGTGGTGGAAGCCTATTACACCACCGGCCACTACAGCGTCTTTATCAAGGTGATGTGCCGATCGATCGACGCGCTGCAACAGGTACTTATCAACAAGATCCAGACCATCGACGAGATCCAGTCTACCGAAACGCTGATCTCGCTGCAGAACCCCATTATGCGCACCATCGTGCCGTAACCCGCCAAATTGCATACCCACATTATCCACAGGTAGATCCCAGCCGATTCACAGCGTACAATGCAGCCACTTTGAGTGAGAAGGTTGGGATCGTTGGTTCATGGCAGACATTACTCTGATCAGTGGCAGTACGCTTGGCAGCGCCGAATACGTGGCTGAACATTTGGCTGAAAAGCTGGAAGACGCGGGTTTCTCTACCGAGATGCTGCACGGCCCTGAACTGGATGAGCTGCCGTTGACCGGTCGCTGGCTGGTGGTCTCTTCCACGCACGGCGCCGGCGAACTGCCGGATAACCTTCAGCCGTTGCTGGAGCAGATCGCCGAACAACAGCCGGATCTTTCCGAGGTGCAGTTCGGCGCCGTCGGTTTGGGCAGTTCGGAATACGACACCTTCTGCGGTGCGATCAAACAGATCGACGATCTGTTGATCGCCAGAGGCGCGAAAAGGATCGGCGATCGTCTCGAGATCGACGTGACCGAACATGAAATTCCCGAGGATCCGGCCGAGGAATGGGTAAAAAACTGGATTAATCTACTCTAATTCGCCTAAAGATCGTGCGAACGATTGTGGATAACTATACTTAAAAGCAGGGTAAAAGCCGTAGTTATCCCAATAACAACCGTAGTGCGCTTTTTGTCCTGTGCATAACAAGCCTTTTAGATCCCAGCTTATCTGTGTCGGGATCACCGATCATTCACAGCAAACGATCCTCCTTAATCTGCTGATCTTCATCGTGAATAGTCACTTATCCACAGAGGATCGCGATCCTAATAAGAGATCTAATAAAGAGATCTTTAAATAAAAAAGATCTTCTTTTAATTACCGACGATCCTGACCACTTGGTCGATCGTCTAAACTTGAGTAGAATCCCCCACCCCAGGGCAAATAACGATCGTTCGCAATACGGCGAGGTGCAGTTCCATGTTTTATCCAGATCAATTTGACGTCATCATCATCGGTGGTGGCCATGCAGGGACCGAGGCCGCCATGGCCGCGGCACGCATGGGACGTCAGACTTTATTATTGACACACAATATCGATACGCTGGGACAGATGTCCTGCAACCCGGCGATTGGCGGTATTGGTAAAGGGCATCTGGTTAAGGAAATTGATGCACTCGGCGGCCTGATGGCCACGGCGATCGACCATGCCGGCATCCAGTTTAGGATACTAAACGCCAGCAAAGGCCCGGCCGTTCGCGCCACGCGCGCTCAGGCGGATCGCGTACTGTATCGCCAGGCGATCCGTACCGCGTTGGAGAACCAACCCAACCTGATGATCTTCCAACAACCCGTTGAGGATCTGATCGTCGAAAACGATCGCGTAGTGGGCGCCGTCACCCAAATGGGCCTGAAATTCCGCGCCAAGGCGGTGGTATTGACCGTCGGCACTTTCCTGGACGGTAAGATCCATATTGGCCTGGAGAATTACAGCGGCGGCCGCGCCGGGGATCCTCCTTCAATCTCGCTGTCGCAGCGCCTGCGAGAACTGCCGCTGCGCGTTAACCGCTTGAAAACCGGTACGCCGCCGCGCATCGACGCTCGCACTATCGATTTCAGCGTACTGGCGCCACAACACGGCGATACGCCGGTGCCGGTATTCTCGTTCTTGGGCGATGCTAGCCAGCACCCGGAACAAATGGCGTGCTACATCACCCATACCAATGAAAAAACCCATGACGTGATCCGCAATAACCTCGATCGCAGCCCGATGTATGCCGGGATCATCGAAGGGATCGGCCCACGTTACTGCCCGTCGATCGAAGACAAGGTCATGCGCTTTGCCGATCGCAACGCGCACCAGATCTTCCTCGAACCGGAAGGCCTGACCAGCAACGAGATTTACCCTAACGGGATCTCCACCAGCCTGCCGTTCGACGTGCAGATGCAGATCGTCCGTTCGATGGAAGGCATGCAGAACGCGCGTATTATTCGCCCTGGTTACGCCATCGAGTACGATTTCTTCGATCCGCGCGATTTGAAGCCGACGCTGGAAAGCAAATTCATTCAGGGGCTGTTCTTCGCCGGCCAGATCAACGGCACTACCGGGTATGAAGAAGCCGCTGCGCAGGGCCTGCTGGCCGGTTTGAACGCCGGGCGCTTCGCCGACGAACAGGAAGGCTGGGCGCCACGTCGCGATCAGGCTTATCTGGGCGTGCTGGTGGACGATCTCAGCACCCTCGGCACCAAAGAACCGTACCGGATGTTTACCTCACGCGCCGAGTATCGTCTGATGCTGCGCGAAGACAACGCCGATCTCCGCCTGACGGAAAAAGGCCGTGAACTGGGCCTGGTGGACGATGTGCGTTGGGCGCGTTACAGCGAGAAGCTGGAGCGAATCGAACGCGAACGTCAGCGCCTGCGCGACATCTGGATGCACCCGCACGCCGAGAACGTCGAACAGGTCAATGCGCTGCTGAAAGCGCCGTTGTCGCGCGAAGCGAACGGCGAAGAGCTGCTGCGCCGCCCTGAGATGGATTACGCGCAGTTGACCGGCACCGACGTCTTCGCGCCGCCGCTGGACGACGTACAAGCTGCCGAACAGGTCGAGATCCAGGTCAAATACGAAGGCTACATCGCTCGCCAGCAGGAAGAGATCGAAAAACAGCAGCGCAACGAGAATACCGTGCTGCCGTTGGATCTCGATTACCGTCAGGTTTCGGGGCTGTCGAACGAGGTGATCGCCAAGCTGAACGATCACAAACCGAACTCCATCGGCCAGGCTTCGCGTATCTCCGGCATTACGCCGGCGGCGATCTCGATTTTGCTGATCTGGCTGAAAAAGCAGGGACTGCTGCGCCGCAGCGCATAAATCTCGCATCCAGGCGGCCGTTTGTTCATCCCGTAGCCAAACGGCCGCTGACATCACTTGCGCCCTGAATTATCATAGTCGCCTCATTGCGCCAGCTAACCATCCGCTGGTCGTTCAGCGCCTGCCAGAGGATCCGTTGTGCAAAAAAAATTAGACTCGCTGCTTGCGGCAGCAGGCATTGAGCTGCCCGATCAGCAGAAACAGCAGCTGCTGGGCTATGTCGGCATGCTGGATAAATGGAACAAGGCTTATAACCTCACGTCGGTGCGCGATCCGCAGCAAATGCTGGTGCGCCACATCCTCGACAGCATCGTGGTCAACCCGCATCTGCAGGGCTCGCGTTTTATCGATGTCGGCACTGGCCCCGGGTTGCCGGGCATTCCGCTGGCGATCGTGCGCCCGGACGCGCATTTCACGCTGCTCGACAGCCTGGGCAAGCGCGTGCGTTTCCTGCGTCAGGTGCAGCATGAGCTGGGCCTGAACAATATCGAGCCGGTGCAGAGCCGCGTTGAGGAGTTTCCGGCCGAGCCACCGTTCGACGGCGTGATCAGCCGCGCGTTCGCTTCGCTGCAGGATATGCTGTCCTGGTGCCATCATCTGCCGGCGAAAGGGCAGGGGCGTTTTTACGCGTTGAAAGGCGTGCGCCCGGATGAAGAGCTGACGCAGCTGCCTGCAGGCGTTAGCCTGGAGTCTATCGTGCGGCTGCAGGTGCCTGAACTGGAAGGCGAACGCCATCTGGTGATTCTTAAGGCAAACTGAGTTTGCTTTTGATCAAACAAGCGTGAATTAAAGGCAGTACCAGGCAGAAAGATAAGCAGGCTAATTAGTTGGCCGCTTTTTTTAGTTAATTTACTTCCTATTAACACAAAAAACGCGGCTAATTAGCGACAATAGAGTAATTGCATTTGGAAATAGTCACGTTAGCAATCATGTGCGAAAGATTGGCGTTTGCTGCTAATGTTAATTGGCTGTTGGAATATTGCCCCGCTGCTTGTCAATAAAAGGTTTTCATCGGGTATACGGATTGTTTTTGAACAGTTAACTGATAATGTTTTGATTTATATAATCTTTTGATCGCTCAAATTGCTAAAGACGGTTTGGTTGACCATCGGCTATAAATCAGGAAGGGACATTACTGTGATCGGCTTCGCGTTTCTAAACGCAACGCTGGAATAATCAGACAATTAAATGCGCCCTATTATTCCGACCGTTTTCTTGTGAAAATAGGCTGGAATAGGGAAATTTAAATAATTGTTCACCTTTTCGCTACTTATCGATTGAATTCGTTGGTATGCCCCGTATAATTTGCTCGTTTTTTGCTGCTTGACTCAGGACAGCAAAAACAGTTGTATACGTCACTCAGCATACCCCCTCTGGGGTACGGAGAGAACAAACGTCATGTCTGTGTCCCTTTACAGCGGGAAAGTCGCACGCAAACTGCTGTTTTTGCAGTTAATGACTTTTGTTCTGATCAGCGTTGCTTTCTGGCTGAAAAGCCCGGAATGGAGCGCTTCGGCGCTGGCAGGCGGTCTCGCCGCCTGGTTGCCGAGTGCAATGTTTATGCTGTTTGCCTTGCGCCATCAGGCGCAAACGCCGGCGCCCGGTAGGGTTGCCTGGTCGTTCGCCATCGGCGAGGGGCTAAAGGTCGTGATCACCATCGTTTTGCTGATCGTGGCGCTGGGGGTGTTCAAGGCGGAGTTTATACCGCTTGGCCTGACCTATTTAGCGGTGTTAGTGGTGCAGATAGTGGCACCGGCCGTGATTAACAGTTACCGAACTTAACTAAATAAGGGTAAGAGGCATCATGTCTGCAGGAGAAGTCTTGACTCCACAGGAGTATATCGGTCACCACCTGACGCAGCTTCAGGTCGGGACTGGGTTTTGGTCGATTAACCTCGACTCGATGTTTTTCTCCGTCGTCCTCGGGGCGCTCTTCCTGGTGATCTTCCGCAAAGTGGCCAAAAACGCCACCAGCGGCGTGCCGGGTAAACTGCAAACCGCCGTGGAGCTGGTGGTAGGTTTCGTCGACAGCAGCGTGCGCGATATGTACCACGGCAAGAGCAAGGTCATTGCGCCGTTGGCACTGACCGTGTTCGTCTGGGTGTTCCTGATGAACCTGATGGACCTCATCCCGGTTGACTTCCTGCCTTATCTCGGCACCCACGTTCTCGGTCTGCCTGCGCTGCGCGTCGTGCCTACCGCCGACGTGAACGTCACGCTGTCGATGGCGCTGGGCGTGTTTATCCTGATTCTGTTCTATAGCATCAAAATGAAAGGCGTTGGCGGGTTCGTTAAAGAGTTGACCATGCAGCCGTTCAACCACCCTGTATTCATTCCTATCAACCTAATTCTTGAAGGTGTCAGCCTGCTGTCCAAACCTGTTTCACTGGGTCTGCGACTGTTCGGCAACATGTATGCGGGTGAGTTGATCTTCATCCTGATTGCCGGCCTGTTGCCGTGGTGGTCACAGTGGGTCCTGAGCTTGCCTTGGGCTATCTTCCACATCCTGATCATTACGCTTCAAGCCTTTATTTTCATGGTTCTGACGATCGTCTATCTGTCGATGGCGTCTGAAGAGCACTGATTTTCTTAAAACACTTGCACTTTTAAACTGAAACAAACTGGAGACTGTCATGGAAAACCTGAGTATGGATCTGCTGTACATGGCTGCCGCTGTGATGATGGGTTTAGCGGCAATCGGTGCTGCGATCGGTATCGGCATCCTGGGTGGTAAATTCTTGGAAGGCGCTGCTCGTCAGCCTGACCTGATTCCTCTGCTGCGTACACAGTTCTTTATCGTTATGGGTCTGGTCGACGCCATCCCGATGATCGCTGTAGGTCTGGGTCTGTACGTGATGTTCGCCGTCGCGTAAGTAGAGTAACCCTCTACGACGTAACCAAACTATTAACTTTTAAAGAGGCATTGTGCTGTGAATCTTAACGCAACAATCCTCGGCCAGGCCATCGCGTTCGTTCTGTTTGTCTGGTTCTGCATGAAGTACGTATGGCCGCCGATCATGGCTGCCATCGAGAAACGTCAGAAAGAAATTGCTGACGGCCTCGCTTCTGCAGAGCGTGCCAAAAAAGATCTGGACTTAGCGCAAGCCAATGCGACCGACCAGCTGAAAACTGCTAAAGCAGAAGCTCAGGTGATCATCGAGCAAGCGAACAAACGCAAAGCTCAGATCATGGATGAAGCGAAAGCCGAAGCCGAGCAGGAACGTAACAAAATCGTGGCGCAGGCTCAGGCTGAGATCGAAGCCGAACGTAAGCGCGCTCGTGAAGAGTTGCGTAAGCAAGTCGCGATGCTGGCAATTGCCGGCGCCGAGAAGATCATCGAACGTTCCGTGGATGAAGCTGCTAACAGCGACATCGTTGATAAACTGGTCGCTGAACTGTAAGGAGGGAGGGGCTGATGTCTGAATTTGTAACTGTAGCTCGCCCCTACGCCAAAGCAGCTTTTGACTTTGCCGTTGAGCACCAAAGCGTAGAGCGCTGGCAGGAAATGCTGGCGTTTGCGGCTGAAGTCACTCGCAATGAACAGATTTCTGAACTGCTGTCTGGCGCGGTCGCGCCAGAAACGCTGTCCAAGACGTTCATCGCGGTTTGTGGCGATCGGCTCGACGAACATGGCCAGAACTTTATCCGTGTAATGGCCGAAAATGGACGTTTACTGGTTCTTCCTGCCGTGCTGCAGCAGTTCATCGAACTGCGCGCCTCGCTGGAATCCACCGTCGAAGTCGAAGTGCTCTCTGCGAGCGCGCTGAGCGACGAACAGCAGGCGAAAATCGCCGCTGCGATGGAAAAACGTCTGTCACGCAAAGTTAAGCTGAATTGCAAAATTGACAAGTCTGTACTGGCCGGCATCGTTGTTCGCGCCGGCGATATGGTGATTGATGGCAGCGTTCGCGGTCGTCTTGAACGCCTGACAGACGTCTTGCAGTCTTAAGGGGACTGGAGCATGCAACTGAATTCCACCGAAATCAGCGAACTGATCAAGCAGCGCATTGCTCAGTTCAATGTAGTGAGCGAAGCTCACAATGAAGGTACTATCGTTTCCGTCAGCGACGGGATCATCCGCGTACACGGCCTGGCCGAAGTTATGCAGGGCGAAATGATCGCGCTGCCTGGCAACCGTTACGCAATCGCATTGAACCTGGAGCGCGACTCCGTAGGTGCCGTGGTTATGGGTCCGTACGCGGATCTGGCCGAAGGCATGAAGGTTAAATGCACCGGCCGTATCCTGGAAGTTCCAGTCGGTCGTGGTCTGCTGGGCCGCGTAGTTAACACCCTGGGCGCACCAATCGACGGCAAAGGCCCGATTGAGAACGACGGCTTCTCTCCGGTAGAAGCTATCGCGCCAGGCGTTATCGAGCGTCAGTCCGTTGATCAGCCGGTTCAGACTGGCTACAAATCCGTTGACGCCATGATTCCAATCGGCCGTGGCCAGCGTGAGCTGGTGATCGGTGACCGTCAGACCGGTAAAACCGCGCTGGCGATCGATGCGATCATCAACCAACGCGACTCCGGCATCAAATGCGTTTACGTGGCTATCGGCCAGAAAGCGTCCACCATCGCTAACGTGGTGCGCAAACTGGAAGAACACGGCGCACTGGCCAACACCATCGTGGTGGTGGCGACCGCTTCCGAATCCGCTGCACTGCAATACCTGGCGCCATACGCCGGTTGCGCAATGGGCGAATATTTCCGTGACCGCGGTGAAGATGCGCTGATCGTGTACGATGACCTGTCCAAACAGGCCGTTGCTTACCGCCAGATTTCCCTGCTGCTTCGTCGTCCGCCAGGTCGTGAAGCTTACCCAGGCGACGTATTCTACCTGCACTCCCGCTTGCTGGAGCGTGCAGCGCGCGTTAACGCCGAATACGTTGAAGCCTTCACCAAAGGTGAAGTTAAAGGCCAAACCGGTTCACTGACCGCTCTGCCGATCATTGAAACCCAGGCGGGTGACGTTTCCGCGTTCGTTCCGACCAACGTAATCTCGATTACCGATGGTCAGATCTTCCTGGAATCCAACCTGTTCAACTCCGGTATTCGTCCGGCAGTTAACCCGGGTATCTCCGTATCCCGTGTTGGTGGCGCCGCGCAGACCAAGATCATGAAGAAACTGTCCGGTGGTATCCGTACCGCGCTGGCGCAGTATCGTGAATTGGCTGCGTTCTCCCAGTTCGCCTCCGATCTGGACGACGCGACCCGCAAACAGCTGAGCCACGGTCAGAAAGTGACCGAGCTGCTGAAACAGAAACAGTATGCGCCGATGTCGGTTGCACAACAGTCTCTGGTGCTGTTTGCCGCAGAACGCGGTTACCTGAACGACGTCGAAGTCGCCAAAGTGGTGAGCTTCGAAGCCGCGCTGGTCGCCTATGCGGACCGCGAGCACGCCGAACTGCTGAACCACATCAACCAAACTGGCAACTTCAATGATGAGATCGAGGGCAAGTTGAAAGACATCCTCGAGACCTTCAAGAAAACCCAGTCCTGGTAACGCCGAACGGTCCTGCTGTTGAAAGACAGCAGGCCGTCTGGCACTGAGGAGAAGCAGAGATGGCCGGCGCAAAAGAGATACGTAGTAAGATCGCTAGCGTGCAAAACACGCAAAAGATCACTAAAGCGATGGAAATGGTCGCCGCCTCCAAAATGCGTAAATCGCAGGATCGCATGGCGGCCAGCCGTCCTTATGCAGAGACCATGCGCAAAGTGATTGGTCACCTTGCGTTAGGGAATCTGGAGTACAAGCACCCGTACCTGGATGAGCGTGACGTTAAGCGCGTCGGGTATCTGGTGGTGTCTACTGACCGTGGTCTCTGCGGCGGCTTGAACATCAACCTGTTCAAAAAGCTGCTGGCGGAGATGAAAGCCTGGTCCGAAAAAGGCGTCGAAACCGATTTGGCGCTGATTGGCTCTAAAGCGGCCTCTTTCTTTGGTTCCGTGGGCGGCAACGTGGTTGCCCAGGTGACCGGCATGGGGGACAAACCTTCCCTGTCGGATCTGATCGGGCCGGTGAAAGTGATGCTGCAGGCCTACGACGAAGGTCGTTTGGACAAGCTGTACATTGTCAGCAACAAATTTGTTAATACGATGTCCCAAGAGCCACAGGTGCTTCAGCTGCTGCCGTTACCGCCAGCCGATGACGAAGAGCTGAAGAAAACGCCTTGGGATTACCTGTATGAACCCGATCCAAAAGTGCTGCTTGATACCTTGCTGCGCCGATATGTGGAGTCGCAGGTTTATCAGGGCGTCGTGGAAAACCTGGCCAGCGAGCAGGCCGCACGAATGGTCGCGATGAAAGCCGCAACCGATAACGGCGGTAGCCTGATCAAAGAGCTGCAGTTGGTATACAACAAGGCGCGTCAGGCCAGCATCACTCAGGAACTCACCGAGATCGTTTCGGGAGCCTCCGCGGTTTAAGCTAGGTTTACGAATTACGTAGAGGATTCAAGATGGCTACTGGAAAGATTATCCAGGTAATCGGCGCCGTGGTGGACGTCGAGTTCCCTCAGGATGCCGTACCAAAAGTGTACGATGCCCTTGAGGTAGAAAACGGCACCGAAAAACTGGTGTTGGAAGTTCAGCAACAGCTGGGCGGTGGTGTGGTTCGCTGTATCGCAATGGGGACCTCCGACGGTCTGCGTCGCGGTCTGAAAGTGAACAACCTGGACCACCCGATTGAAGTGCCGGTGGGTAAAGCTACCCTGGGCCGTATCATGAACGTATTGGGTCAACCGATCGACATGAAAGGCGACATCGGCGAAGAAGAGCGTTGGGCGATTCACCGCGCGGCGCCAAGCTACGAAGAGCTGTCCAGCTCCCAGGAACTGCTGGAAACCGGTATCAAGGTAATGGACCTGATTTGTCCATTCGCCAAGGGCGGTAAAGTCGGTCTGTTCGGCGGTGCGGGCGTGGGTAAAACCGTAAACATGATGGAGCTGATCCGTAACATCGCGATCGAGCACTCCGGTTATTCCGTGTTTGCGGGCGTGGGCGAGCGTACTCGTGAGGGTAACGACTTCTACCACGAAATGACCGACTCCAACGTTCTGGACAAAGTATCCCTGGTTTACGGCCAGATGAACGAGCCACCAGGTAACCGTCTGCGCGTTGCGCTGACCGGTCTGACCATGGCGGAGAAATTCCGTGACGAAGGCCGTGACGTTCTGCTGTTCGTTGACAACATCTACCGTTACACCCTGGCCGGTACCGAAGTGTCCGCACTTCTGGGCCGTATGCCATCTGCGGTAGGTTATCAGCCAACGCTGGCGGAAGAGATGGGCGTTCTGCAAGAACGTATCACCTCGACCAAGACCGGTTCCATCACTTCCGTACAGGCCGTTTACGTTCCTGCGGATGACTTGACTGACCCGTCACCAGCCACCACCTTTGCGCACTTGGACGCAACCGTGGTACTGAGCCGTAACATCGCTTCTCTGGGTATCTACCCGGCCGTTGACCCGCTGGATTCCACCAGCCGTCAGCTGGATCCGCTGGTTGTTGGCCAGGAGCACTACGACGTAGCGCGTGGCGTGCAGTCCATTCTGCAACGCTACCAGGAACTGAAAGATATCATCGCGATCCTGGGTATGGACGAGCTGTCTGAAGAAGACAAACTGGTCGTATCCCGTGCGCGTAAGATCCAACGCTTCCTGTCTCAGCCGTTCTTCGTGGCAGAAGTCTTCACCGGTTCTCCGGGCAAGTTCGTATCGCTGAAAGACACCATCCGTGGTTTCAAAGGCATTATGGACGGCGACTATGACCACCTGCCGGAGCAGGCGTTCTACATGGTTGGCACCATTGAAGAAGCAGTGGAAAAAGCCAAGAAACTGTAACGCCTTGAGAGGAGGGTGATATGGCTATGACTTACCATCTGGATGTAGTCAGCGCGGAAAAACAGATGTTTTCCGGCCTGGTGCAGAAGATCCAGGTGACAGGCAGCGAAGGTGAACTGGGGATCTTCCCTGGCCATGCGCCGCTGCTGACTGCCATCAAGCCTGGCATGGTGCGTATTGTTAAGCAGCACGGTGAAGAAGAGTTCATCTACCTGTCCGGCGGCATCCTCGAGGTGCAGCCGAGCGTGGTTACCGTGCTGGCGGACACTGCTATCCGTGGTACTGACCTCGACGAAGCGAGAGCGTTGGAAGCTAAGCGTAAAGCTGAAGAACACATTCGCAGCTCTCATGGCGATGTCGACTATGCTCAGGCATCCGCTGAACTGGCGAAAGCGATCGCAAAACTGCGCGTTATCGAGCTCACCAGAAAAGCGATGTAATGTTTGGGTGCCTGGCACCCAACTTTAAGAAAGCGGCCTATAGGGTCGCTTTTTTTTTACTTTAAAATAAGCATTGCAGCCCGGCGGACAGTGTGGTGTATAACCCCTGATATCGGGAAATAAACGTCGCCGATCGCCGACAGTTTTTTCGTCCCGACGCCGAATTGGCCGCGATAGCGGCAGGCCAAGGCCCACGCGGTCTGCACCGGGTTCGTGCAGAGAAATATGTAGTAATATCGTCGCTAAACGGTTTTACTTTCGTCTATCAAAATGGAGTTATCAGGTTGCTTATGTCGAACAGCGCAATGAGCGTGGTCATCCTCGCCGCGGGCAAGGGAACACGCATGTATTCCGATCTTCCCAAGGTCTTACATCCGTTGGCCGGCAAGCCGATGGTGCAACACGTCATTGATGCCGCGATGAAACTGGGCGCGCAACATGTCCACCTGGTATACGGCCACGGCGGCGATCTGTTGAAGAGTACGTTGACTGACGGCGCGCTGAACTGGGTGCTGCAGGCCGAGCAACTGGGTACCGGCCATGCGATGCAGCAGGCCGCGCCGCACTTTGCCGACGATGAAGACGTGCTGATGCTGTACGGTGACGTGCCGTTGATCTCCGTAGATACGCTGCAACGCCTGCTGGCGGCCAAGCCGCAGGGCGGTATCGGGCTGCTGACGGTCAAGCTGGACGATCCGAGCGGTTACGGCCGCATCGTGCGCGAGCAGGGCAACGTGGTGGGCATCGTCGAACACAAGGATGCCAGCGAGGCGCAGCGCCAGATTAACGAGATCAATACCGGCATCCTGGTGGCGAACGGGCGCGATCTGAAGCGCTGGCTGGGGATGTTGAATAACGACAACGCACAGGGTGAGTTCTACATCACCGATATCATTGCGTTGGCCCATGCCGACGGCAAGAAAATCGAAACCGTGCACCCGTTGCGCCTGAGTGAAGTGGAAGGCGTGAACAACCGCCTGCAGCTGGCGACCCTGGAGCGCGTCTTCCAGTCGGAACAGTCTGAAAAGCTGCTGTTAGCTGGCGTGATGTTGCTGGATCCGGCGCGTTTCGATCTGCGCGGGGAACTTGTTCACGGCCGCGACATCACTATTGATGCAAATGTGATTATTGAAGGTCACGTCAAGCTGGGCGACCGGGTGAAAATCGGCGCCGGCTGCGTGCTGAAAAACTGCGTAATCGGTGATGACTGCGAGATCAGCCCTTACAGCGTGCTGGAGGACAGCGTGCTGGAAGCCGACTGCACCGTGGGGCCGTTCGCCCGCCTGCGCCCAGGCGCGGAGCTGGCGGCAGGGGCTCACGTCGGCAACTTCGTGGAAATGAAAAAGGCGCGTCTGGGTAAAGGCTCCAAGGCCGGCCACCTCAGCTATCTGGGCGATGCCGAAATCGGCGATGACGTGAATATCGGCGCCGGCACCATCACCTGCAACTACGATGGCGCCAACAAGCACAAGACGGTGATCGGCGACGGCGTATTCGTCGGTTCCGATACACAGCTGGTGGCGCCGGTGTCGGTCGGCAAAGGCTCCACCATCGCCGCCGGCACCACGGTGACGCGCGATATAGCCGAGAACGAACTGGTGCTGAGCCGCGTCAAGCAGGTGCACATTCAGGGCTGGCAACGTCCGGTGAAGAAGAAGTCATAGTGTGTTTTGCGTTGGGCTCCGTTCACGAGCCCAATACAAAACATAATAACCCCCACCATCTACAGGCTCGGGGGGCGCACGGTAAAAACCGGCAAAAATCAGGTCAAGGCATCGAAAGCGCCCATGAAGGGCGTTCATTAGGAATATAACTGATGTGTGGAATTGTAGGCGCAGTAGCGCAACGTGATATCGCAGAAATCCTGTTGGAAGGTTTACGTCGTCTTGAGTACCGCGGTTATGACTCCGCCGGTCTGGCAGTGGTCGACGAAAAAGGCAACGTCAGCCGCCTGCGCCGCGTAGGCAAGGTGCAAAAACTGGCCGAAGCGGCGGAGCAGACCGATCTGCACGGCGGTACCGGCATCGCTCACACCCGTTGGGCAACGCACGGTGAACCGACCGAGGCGAACGCGCACCCGCATGTTTCCGACTACATTACCGTGGTGCATAACGGCATCATCGAAAACCACGAACCGCTGCGCGAACTGCTGATCGAACGCGGTTATCGCTTCAGCTCCGAAACCGACACCGAAGTGATTGCGCACCTGGTGCACTGGGAACAACTGCAGGGCGGTACGCTGCTGGAAGTGGTTCAGCGCGTGATCCCACAGCTGCGCGGCGCCTACGGCACCGTGGTGATGGACAGCCGCGATCCGAGCGTATTGGTCGCGGCGCGCTCCGGCAGCCCGCTGGTTATCGGCCGCGGCGTCGGGGAAAACTTCATTGCTTCCGATCAGCTGGCGCTGCTGCCGGTCACCCGCCGCTTCATCTTCCTGGAAGAAGGCGACGTGGTGGAAGTGACTCGCCGCACCGTCAACATCTTCGACAAGCAGGGCAACGCCATTGAGCGCCCTGAGATCGAATCCCAGGTGCAGTATGACGCCGGCGACAAGGGCGCTTACCGTCACTACATGCAAAAAGAGATCTACGAACAGCCGCTGGCGCTGAAAAACACCCTGGAAGGGCGTTTCAGCCATGGCCAAATCAACCTGAGCGAGCTGGGCCCGCGCGCCGATGAGCTGTTGGCCAAGGTGCAGCACGTGCAGATCATCGCCTGTGGCACTTCTTACCACTCCGGGATGGTGGCGCGTTACTGGTTCGAAGCGCTGGCCGGCGTGCCGTGCGACGTCGAGATCGCCTCCGAGTTCCGTTACCGCAAATCGGCGGTGCGCCCGGGCAGCCTGATCATCACCCTGTCGCAGTCCGGCGAAACCGCCGACACCCTGGCGGCGCTGCGCCTGTCCAAAGAGCTGGGTTATCTCGGTTCGCTGGCCGTTTGTAACGTTGCGGGCTCTTCGCTGGTGCGCGAATCCGATCTGGCATTGATGACCAAGGCCGGCACGGAAATCGGCGTAGCCTCGACCAAGGCCTTCACCACGCAGCTCACCGTGCTGTTGATGCTGGTGGCGCGCCTGGGCCGCTTGAAAGGCATGGCGGAAAGCGTGGAGCAGGAGATCGTGCACGGCCTGCAGGCGCTGCCGGCGCGCATCGAGCAGATGCTGTCGATGGATAAAGAGATCGAAGCGCTGGCGGAAGGCTTCTCCGACAAGCACCATGCGTTGTTCCTCGGCCGCGGCGATCAGTATCCGATCGCCATGGAAGGGGCGCTGAAGCTGAAAGAGATCTCCTATATTCATGCCGAAGCTTATGCGGCGGGCGAGCTGAAACACGGCCCGCTGGCGCTGATCGACGCCGATATGCCGGTGATTGTGGTGGCGCCGAACAACGAACTGCTGGAAAAGCTGAAGTCCAACATTGAAGAAGTGCGCGCGCGCGGCGGCCAGCTGTACGTGTTCGCCGATCAGGACGCCGGCTTCGTCAGCAGCGAAGGCATGACCATCATTCCTCTGCCGCACGTCGAGGAAATCGTGGCGCCGATCTTCTACACCGTGCCGTTGCAGCTGCTGTCTTACCACGTGGCGCTGATCAAAGGCACCGACGTTGACCAGCCGCGCAATCTGGCGAAGTCTGTCACCGTAGAGTAATCTGCCGCAGGTAAACTGCAAAAGCCGGCCTTAGCGCCGGCTTTTTTCATGAGTAACGCGAAAGATGACAGCGGCGCCGATTCAGGGATAAACGTTGTCATATTCAAGCGGATAGGACGTGGCCAAACGGTTTTTTTATTGCTTGGCAATTGCGCTGTTTTTGATTTAACAAGTTGATTTTTATATAAATCACCACCCCTCAAATGCACTGTAATATAACTGTCATATTGCGTACATTTTTCTGTCACCAAACTGTCCTATTTTCCCTCCTGCAGCAATACTTACTCTGATTAAAACGACTCGAAGTCGATTTTAAATATCCCATTAGGAGGGATTATGAAACTGATGCGTACCACCGTCGCCAGTATTGTGGCAGCGACCTTCTCCCTGACCGCCGTGTCCGCGTTCGCTGCTGCCAGCCTGACCGGTGCAGGTGCGACATTCCCCGCTCCGGTTTACGCCAAGTGGGCAGATTCTTATCAGAAAGAAACCGGCAACAAAGTTAACTATCAGGGCATCGGCTCCTCTGGCGGCGTGAAGCAAATCGTGGCCAACACCGTTGACTTTGGCGCCTCCGACGCCCCGCTGTCTGACGACAAGCTGGCGGCCGACGGCCTGTTCCAGTTCCCGACCGTGATTGGCGGCGTGGTGCTGGCCGTGAATATCCCGGGCATTAAATCCGGCGAACTGACTCTGGACGGTAAAACCCTGGGCGATATCTACCTGGGCAACGTCAAAAAATGGAACGACCCGGCTATCACCAAGCTGAACCCAGGCGTGAAACTGCCTGACCAGAACATCGCCGTGGTGCGCCGCGCCGATGGTTCCGGCACCTCGTTCGTGTTCACCAGCTACCTGTCCAAGGCCAACGCGCAGTGGAAAGAAAAGATTGGCGCCGGTTCTACCGTTAACTGGCCGACCGGTCTGGGCGGCAAAGGCAACGACGGCATCGCCGCCTTCGTTCAGCGTCTGCCAGGCTCTATCGGCTACGTAGAATACGCTTACGCCAAGCAGAACAACCTGGCTTACACCAAGCTGGTTTCCGCCGACGGCAAACCGGTCAGCCCGACTGAAGAGAGCTTCAGCAACGCGGCCAAAGGCGTGGATTGGAGCAAGACCTTCGCTCAGGATCTGACTGACCAGAAAGGCGACAACGTGTGGCCAATCACCTCCACCACCTTCATCCTGGTGCACAAAGAGCAGAAAAACCCTGCTCAGGGCGCCGAAGTGCTGAAGTTCTTCGACTGGGCTTACAAAACCGGCGGCAAACAGGCTAACGAGCTGGATTACGCCACCCTGCCGAAAGAAGTGGTTGAGCAGGTGCGCGCGGCCTGGAAAACCAACGTAAAAGACAGTTCAGGTAAAGCGCTGTACTAACAACGCAGGGGCGCGGGCTCGCCGCGCCCCACACAGTTCTTCAGGCTCCGATCCCGGTTGGGGCTGCCAGGGTTCAAACAGAGAGTAATCTATGGCTGAGTACAAGCCGACCATCAAAGCACCGGGCAAAAACGGTGACATCATTTTCAGCGCGCTGGTGAGACTGGCTGCGCTGATTACCCTATTGTTGCTGGGCGGCATTATCGTTTCGCTGATCTTCGCCTCCTGGCCAAGCATGCAGAAATTCGGCTTCGCTTTCCTGTGGACCAAAGAGTGGGACGCGCCGGCGGAGCAGTTCGGCGCGCTGGTGCCGATCTACGGTACCGTGGTCACCTCGCTTATCGCGCTGATCATCGCCGTGCCGGTGAGCTTCGGCATCGCGTTGTTCCTGACCGAACTGGCGCCGAACTGGTTGAAGCGGCCGCTGGGCATCGCCATTGAGCTGCTGGCGGCCATCCCGAGCATCGTCTACGGCATGTGGGGCCTGTTCGTGTTCGCCCCGCTGTTCGCCGAATACTTCCAGACGCCGGTGGGCGAAGTGCTGTCGGGCATTCCGATCGTCGGCGAGCTGTTCTCCGGCCCGGCCTTCGGCATCGGCATTCTGGCCGCCGGGGTGATCCTGGCGATCATGATCATTCCTTACATCGCCGCGGTCATGCGCGACGTGTTCGAACAGACGCCGGTGATGATGAAAGAGTCGGCCTACGGCATCGGTTGCACCACCTGGGAAGTCATCTGGCGCATCGTGCTGCCGTTCACCAAAAACGGCGTCATCGGCGGCGTGATGTTGGGCCTGGGCCGCGCGCTGGGGGAAACCATGGCGGTGACCTTTATCATCGGTAACACCTACCAGCTCGACAGCGCTTCGCTGTACATGCCGGGCAACAGTATCACCTCGGCGCTGGCCAACGAATTCGCCGAAGCCGAGTCCGGCGTGCACACCGCCGCGTTGATGGAGCTGGGCCTGATTCTGTTTGTTATCACCTTTATCGTGCTGGCGCTGTCGAAACTGATGATCATGCGTCTGGCCAAGAATGAGGGGCGTTAACATGGCGACGATGGATATGCAAAACGCAGTCGTTCTGGCGGAAAGCCGCCGCAAAATGCAGGCCTGGCGCCGGCAGAAAAACCGCCTCGCGCTGTTCCTGTCGATGGCGACCATGGCGTTCGGGCTGTTCTGGTTGATCTGGATCCTGATCGCCACCGTCACCAAAGGCTTCGACGGTATGTCGCTGGCGCTGTTCACCGAAATGACCCCGCCGCCGAATACCGCGGGCGGCGGCTTGGCCAACGCCATCGCCGGCAGCGGCCTGTTGATCCTGTGGGCGACCATCTTCGGTACGCCGCTGGGCATCATGGCCGGCATCTACCTGGCGGAATACGGCCGTAAATCCTGGCTGGCGGAAGTGATCCGCTTTATCAACGATATCCTGCTGTCCGCACCGTCGATCGTGGTGGGCCTGTTCGTTTACACCATCGTGGTGGCGAAGATGGAACACTTCTCCGGCTGGGCCGGCATCGTGGCGCTGGCGCTGCTGCAGGTGCCGATCGTCATTCGCACCACCGAAAACATGCTGAAGCTGGTACCGGATACGCTGCGCGAGGCCGCGTACGCCCTGGGTACGCCGAAATGGCGTATGATTTCTGCCATCACGCTGAAGGCGTCGGTGTCCGGCATCATCACCGGCGTGCTGCTGGCGATTGCGCGCATCGCGGGGGAAACCGCACCGCTGCTGTTCACCTCGCTGTCGAACCAGTTCTGGAGCACTGACCTGATGCAGCCGATCGCCAACCTGCCGGTGACCATCTTCAAATTCGCCATGAGCCCGTTCGCCGAATGGCAACAGCTGGCCTGGGCCGGGGTGCTGTTGATCACCCTGTGCGTACTGTTACTGAATATCCTGGCGCGCGTGATTTTCGCCAAGAAAAAGCATTCATAAAATTTTGAGCGCCGCTTTGGCGGCGCTGATGAAAAGAGAGAAGTCTTGATGAGTATGGTTACTGACGCTTCCAGCAGCAAAATTCAGGTACGCGATCTGAACTTCTACTACGGCAAATTCCATGCGCTGAAGAACATCACGCTGGATATCGCCAAGAACAAGGTCACCGCGTTTATCGGCCCATCCGGCTGCGGCAAATCCACCCTGCTGCGCACCTTCAACAAGATGTATCAGCTGTACCCGGAACAGCGCGCGGAAGGCGGCATCCTGCTGGACGGCCAGAACATCCTGACCGACAACTCGGATATCGCGCTGCTGCGCGCCAAGGTCGGCATGGTGTTCCAGAAGCCGACGCCGTTCCCGATGTCGATTTACGACAACATCGCCTTCGGCGTTCGCCTGTTTGAAAAGCTGTCGCGCGCCGATATGGACGAGCGCGTGCAGTGGGCGCTGACCAAGGCGGCGCTGTGGAACGAAACCAAGGACAAGCTGCACCAGAGCGGCTACAGCCTCTCCGGCGGCCAGCAGCAGCGTCTGTGCATCGCCCGCGGCATCGCCATTCGTCCGGAAGTGCTGTTGCTGGATGAGCCTTGCTCGGCGCTGGATCCGATCTCCACCGGCAAGATTGAAGAGCTGATCAGCGAGCTGAAGGCCGACTACACCGTGGTGATCGTGACGCACAACATGCAGCAGGCGGCGCGCTGCTCCGACTCTACCGCATTTATGTATCTGGGCGAGCTGATCGAGTTCAGTGATACTGATAACCTGTTCACTGCGCCGCAGAAAAAGCAGACTGAAGACTACATCACTGGCCGTTATGGTTGATAGGAAGCATCATGGATAACCTGAATTTAAATAAACACATTTCCGGCCAGTTCAACGCAGAGCTTGAGCATATCCGCACCCAGGTGCTGACCATGGGCGGGCTGGTGGAGCAGCAGCTGACCGACGCCATCACCGCGATGCACAATCAGGATGGCGAGCTGGCCAAGCGCGTGATCGAAGGCGACGCCAAGGTCAACATGATGGAAGTGGCGATCGACGAAGCCTGCGTGCGCATCATCGCCAAGCGCCAGCCAACCGCCAGCGATCTGCGCCTGGTGATGGCGATCATCAAAACCATTTCCGAGCTGGAGCGCATCGGCGACGTGGCGGACAAAATTTGCCGCACCGCGCTGGAAAAGTTCTCGCACCAGCACCAGCCGCTGTTGGTCAGCCTGGAATCGCTGGGGCGCCACACCGTGCAGATGCTGCACGACGTGTTGGATGCCTTCGCGCGCATGGATCTGGACGAGGCGATCCGTATTTACCGCGAAGATAAAAAGGTCGACCAGGAGTATGAAGGCATCGTGCGTCAGCTGATGACCTACATGATGGAAGACTCACGCACCATTCCCAGCGTGCTGACCGCGCTGTTCTGCGCCCGTTCTATCGAGCGCATCGGCGACCGCTGCCAGAACATCTGCGAATTTATCTTCTATTTCGTCAAAGGGCAGGACTTCCGTCATTTGGGCGGCGACGCCCTGGAAAAGCTGCTCTCTCCGGACGGTAAAGACGAAAAAGCCGACTAACCCTTTCCGGGTAATATCCTTCAAAGGCGCGGTTTCCCGCGCCTTTATTCCATCTTAAGCGCGTAAAGATAAAAAGGTTATAAACATAGCTTTTTATATTATTTCCTGACCTATGTGGCGCTTGCTAGCTTATCCGCCAGCAGGACATCAACCACTTAGGAGCTTTCTATGAAACATCGCGCTTTGGCCTTAACGTTGTTAGCCAGTCTGACCGGCCTCGCCGCCGGCGCCGCGCACGCGGACAAACTTGACGATATCAAGCAAGCCGGCGTGGTGCGTATCGCGGTGTTCGACAGCAACCCGCCGTTCGGCTACATCGACCCGCAGAGCAAGAAGCTGGTGGGCTACGATGTGGACGTCGCCGATGCGATCGGCAAAGCGCTGGGGGTAAAAGTGGAACTGCGCGCCACCAACCCGGCCAACCGCATTCCGCTGCTGGTGTCGAAGAAGGTTGACCTGATCGCCGCCAACTTCACCATTACCGACGAGCGCGCCAAGGAAGTGAACTTCAGCGTGCCGTACTTCGCCACCGGCCAGAAATTCATCGCCCGCAAAGGCGTGCTGAAAACCCCGGAAGACATCAAGAAGCTGCGCATCGGCGCGGATAAGGGCACGGTGCAGGAAATCACCCTGCGCGAGCGTTTCCCGACGGCGAAAGTGATCTCTTACGATGACACTCCGCTGGCGTTCGTGGCGCTGCGTAACGGCAACGTGCAGGCGATCACTCAGGACGACGCCAAGCTGGTCGGCCTGCTTGGCAACCTGCCGGCGGCGCAGAAGGCGGAGTTTGAAATTTCGCCGTTCAGCCTGACCAAAGAGTACCAGGGCGTCGGCATTCCCAAGGGCGAAGATCGCCTGACCGCCGCGGTGAACGAGACGTTGATCAAGCTGGAAAAAGACGGCGAAGCGGTTAAGATTTACGATCGCTGGTTCGGGCCGGAAACCCAATCCGCCCAACCGCGCGGTGATTTCAAAATCGCGCCTTTGGATCAGCAACCGAAAGCCTGATTTAACCGCTCGCGGTGAGATCGGCACGGAGGGGCGCAGCTTGCTGCGCCCCTGATGCATTCTGCAAGACAAGGATTGAACATGAACCTGGACTGGCTGCTGGCGCCGCAATACCTGAGCTGGCTGTGGCACGGCTTTCTGCTGACGCTGTGGCTTTCCGCCTGCGCGGGCCTGGCGGCCACGCTGCTGGGCTTTGTGCTGGCGGCGATGCGCGACAGCAGCCTGCGGCCGTTGCGCTGGCTGGCGATGGGGTACAGCTCGCTGTTTCGCAATACGCCGCTGCTGGTGCAGCTGTTCTTCTGGTATTTCGCCGCCGGGCAGATCCTGCCGTCCGCCGCCATGCAGTGGCTGAACAGCTCGCATCAGGTCGGCCCGCTTGAGTGGCCGTCGTTCGAGTTTCTCGCCGGTTTCTTCGGCCTGACGCTCTACTCTACCGCCTTTATCGCCGAAGAGATCCGTTCCGGTATTCGCGGCGTCGCCGGCGGGCAGAAATATGCCGCCCAGGCGCTGGGGCTGACCGGCTGGCAGGCGATGCGCTACGTGGTGCTGCCGCAGGCGCTGAAAATCGCGCTGCCGCCGCTGCTCGGGCAATACATGAACGTGATCAAGAACTCGTCGCTGACCATGGCTATCGGCGTTGCCGAACTCTCTTACGCCTCGCGTCAGGTCGAAACCGAAACGTTGCGCACCTTCCAGGCGTTCGGCGTGGCGACGGTGCTGTATATCGCCATCATCGCGCTGCTGGAAGGCTGGGGCATGTGGCGCCAACAGCGTAAACCGCTGGGAGGGCATTGAGATGGATTTCAGCGTAATTCACGATAACCTGGGCTACCTGCTGTGGGGCACCTGGCCGGACGGACCGCTGGGCGGCGCGGCGCTGACGTTGGCGATCAGCCTGATGGCCGGCGTGGCTTCGGCGGTGCTTGGTACCTTACTCGGCGTGGCGCTGGCGATGTCGCGCGGCGTCGCTGCCGGATTGCTGGCGGCGGTGCTGGGCTTTTTCCGCGCCATTCCGGTCATCATGCTGATCTTCTGGACCTATTTCCTGCTGCCGATGGTGTTTGGCGTCGAGATCCCGGAAATCACTACCGTGGTGTGCGCGCTGGCGCTGATCGCTTCGGCCTATTTGGCCCATGCGGTGAAGGCCGGCATCGCCGCGATCGGCCCCGGCCAGTGGCAGGCCGGGCTTTCTCTGGGGCTGACCCGTTGGCAGACGCTGCGCATGATCGTGCTGCCGCAGGCGCTGCGCATGATGGTGCCGTCGTTCATTAACCAGTGGATCTCCCTGATCAAAGACACCTCGCTGGCTTATATCGTCGGCGTTGGCGAACTGACCTTTCTGGCGACCCAGGTCAACAACCGCAGCATGGTCTACCCGATGGAAGTGTTCCTGTTCGTGGCGCTGGTCTATTTCGTGTTCTGCCTGGCGCTCGATCTGCTGGCCAACGCGATTAACCGCCGCTTCGGCGCGCAAACCCGCGCGCTGAAACGGTCCTGGCGCTGGTGGCGCAACAAGCCGCCGTTGCCGGCCAGTTAATCGGCCGTGAGCCGCCAGCCGCGTTCGCGCCACAGCGCGGGCAGCTGGGCCAGGTCGTCGAACGTCGTCACCAGCGGGTGGTCGATCGGCGGGTTATGCGGATCGGCGCAGAAGTAAAAGACCGGAATGCCGGCGTTGATGCCGGCCTGGGCGCCGGCGGGCGAATCGTCCACCAGGATGCAGCGCGCCACCGGCACCTGCATCCGTTCGGCGGCGTGAAACACGATCGCCGGATCCGGCTTCCAGCGCTGAATGTCATAGCCGCTGAACAACCGGTCATCAAAATAAGGCAGCATGCCGGTCAGGCCGAGCGAGTGCTGCATCTTGCTGACCGGCCCGTTGGAGACAGTGCAGACAGGCACCGTCACCTGCGCCAGCAGCTCGCGGGCGCCGGCAATCTGCTGTAATTCGCTGTCGAACAGCCGCGCCACCTCCTGCCGATACAGCGGTTCCAGCGCCTTTTTTGCCAGGTTAGTGCCCTGCTCGGCGTTGACCCGATCGATGATCTCGTACAGCTTCACCCCTTTGTATTTCTTGAACACCTCTTCCAGCGACAGGTGAATGCCGTATCGGGCGAACATGTGCACATAGGCTTTGCTGCACAGCACTTCGCTGTCCACCAGCGTGCCGTCGCAGTCGAACAAAATGCAGTCAATCTGATTCATGCGGGACAGGTTCCTTCGGGTTAACGCCGCTGAGGCCGCTCAGCGATCACTTGATCAGGTTACGCGCCTTAAGATCGTGCAAAATCAGCGCGGCGACGTGTGAGCAGTGCGGCAAATCGCGGCTGTCGCACCACCTGAGTTCGGCGATTTCGGCGGCCGGCTGCAGCTGCCCGGTAAAGTCGGCCTGATAGCAGCGAATGCGCACCTGGGTGCCGTCCTGCTTGCCGTCCGCCGGGCCGGTGAACTCGCCGTAAAACGCGATGGAGCTCGGCAGCAGCGCCACGGTCAGCTCTTCGTCGATTTCGCGGCACAGCGCCTGTTCGTCGGTTTCACCCGCTTCGCGTTTTCCGCCCGGGACATAAAACAGCGTCTTATTGTGTGAACGCACCAGCGCCACTTTGTCATCTTTTAGCGTAATTAACGCGAGCTTATCGATAAAGGTCGAAGACATGCGGATTCCTGTTTTTTTAGCGGGTAGGGTAAGAGATGCGATAGGCCATTTTATCGGCCGTGCCGGCAAACGGCAACGCAGCGGGCGGGAACGGGGAATGAAAGCCTGTAAATACAAGCCGTTGACGCGTTTAGCCGTAAAGACGGCGAAAAAAACCTGTGACCGGCGTCAAAAGCCCCACTTTTTGTTATAGGATAGCCGGCGACTGTCCATTCCCATTTTCGGAATTCTGATAATGACCAAACCAGTATCTGGCCTTGACGCTGAGCAAGGCTTGCTTGGGCGCGTGTTTAAACTCAAGCAACATGGCACGACGGCGCGTACGGAAACGATTGCCGGTATCACCACCTTCCTCACCATGGTGTATATCGTGTTCGTTAACCCTCAAATTTTGGGCGCGGCGGGCATGGATACCCAGGCGGTATTTGTCACTACCTGTTTGATCGCCGCCTTCGGCAGCATCTTTATGGGCCTGCTGGCGAACCTGCCGGTGGCGCTGGCGCCGGCGATGGGCCTGAACGCCTTCTTCGCCTTCGTGGTGGTCGGGGCGATGGGCATCTCCTGGCAGGTGGGCATGGGCGCCATCTTCTGGGGAGCGGTCGGCCTGCTGCTGCTGACCATTTTCCGCATCCGCTACTGGATGATCGCCAACATTCCGGTCAGCCTGCGGGTCGGCATCACCAGCGGCATCGGTCTGTTCATCGGCATGATGGGGCTGAAAAACGCCGGCATCGTAGTGGCCAACCCGGACACGCTGGTGACCATCGGCAGCCTGACCTCGCACAACGTGCTGCTGGGCGCGCTCGGCTTCTTCATCATCGCCGTGCTCTCTTCGCGTAACTTCCACGCGGCGGTGCTGGTGTCGATCGTGGTCACCACCCTTATCGGCTGGATGCTGGGCGACGTGAAATACGGCGGCCTGTTCTCCCTGCCGCCGAGCATCACCTCGGTGGTGGGCCAGGTCGACGTGGCCGGCGCGCTGAACATCGGGCTGGCCGGGGTTATTTTCTCGTTTATGCTGGTGAACCTGTTCGACTCTTCGGGCACCCTGATCGGCGTTACCGATAAAGCCGGCCTGACCGACAGCCAGGGCAAGTTCCCGCGCATGAAGCAGGCGCTGTACGTCGACAGCATCAGCTCGGTGGCCGGTTCGCTGGCGGGCACCTCTTCCGTGACCGCTTACATCGAAAGCTCTTCCGGCGTCGCCGTCGGCGGCCGCACCGGTTTGACGGCGGTGGTCACCGGCCTGCTGTTCCTGCTGGTGATCTTCCTGTCGCCGCTGGCGGGCATGGTGCCGGCTTACGCCGCCGCCGGCGCGCTGATCTACGTCGGCGTGCTGATGACCTCCAGCCTGGCGCGGGTGAAGTGGGACGATCTGACCGAAGCGGTACCGGCGTTTGTTACCGCGGTGATGATGCCGTTCAGCTTCTCGATCACCGAAGGTATCGCGCTCGGCTTTATCTCCTACTGCGTGATGAAGCTCGGCACCGGCCGCTGGCGTGAAATCAGCCCGTGTGTGGTGGTGGTGGCGCTGCTGTTCGTGCTGAAGATCGTCTTCGTCGACGGCCATTGACCGCCAAAGGGCCGGCGCCTGCCGGCCCTGAACCCCTAGACGCCCGGCGTCGCATCCGGCGCCCGATCCAACACCCACTGCAACGGCCGCCTGAAGCGCGCCTGCCAACTGCCGGCGGCATCCTCTCCTTGGGCGAAGTGCAGCGTCTGCACCTGATTATCCTCCCCGAACAGATTGGCGAAGTGCAATGCCAGCGCCTGCTCGCTGAAGTTCTGCCGATCGTAATACGCCATCACGATTTTCTTTTGCGCCGCCAGCGACTGCTGGGCCGGCTTGATCTCCCCGTTGGGGGCGATCAGGAGTGCACCGGCGTAAAACTGCGGGTACTTCGCGATCAGGTTGGCGGCGTGCAGTGCGCCCTGGCCGCGGGCGCTGAGGTAAATCCGTTGGGTATTCAGCTTTAGCTGGGGAGCCAGCTGTTGCAGCGTACGCTGAATGGCGGTGTGGGTGCTCTCGTCGCTGTAATTCGACCAGCGGAAGCTGTTTTCCGACAGCATCTGCGTGCCGTTGATCTCGATGTACGCCACGCCCATTTCGCCGAACAGCAGCCGTTCTTCGGGGCTGATGGCGGCGGCTTTGCCGTAGGTATGCAGGAAGATCACCGTTGGCCAGCCTTCGGGCGGCGCTTCGCCGTCCGGCATCGCGTAGCTGGCCTTGCCTTCATAGTGACGGGCGTGCTGCAGATAGCGCGCTTTGGTGGCGGCCAAGATCGATTGGTAGGTGGCGGAGTGCTGGATGCTGTTGAAGGCGTCGTCCTCCAGCAGGTTGTAGTAGTACCACAGGCCGCGGTCGGCGCTCAGCTGCAGGTAGCGCTCCGCCAGCTCGGTTTGGCCTTTCTCCGCCGACGATACCGCCAGCTGGTAGGGCGCCCAGACGTTGCGGCCGTCTTCGCGCATCAGCGTCAGGTACAGCGACATGGCGCCCAGCTTTTTGTCTTCCTGGTTTTGCGCGGATCGCGACAGCTGGGCGTTGAGCGCGCTGTGTGCCGGCAGCTCCAGCGGCTCTTCACCAGCGGGATAACGCATGTCTGCGGCGAAAGCGGGACTGGTGATGGAAACAAAAAATAACGCTAAAATGAAAAAATACATGATGCTATGGCTTTAATTTTCAATGAATTGACGGACTTCATGTCCTGTTGCGGCGCCCCGCGGGCACCGCGAGACGGTCACTCCACGCGGCGAATAAAATCGCTGAACGCGGACAGCTGGCCGGTCAGGAAATCCAGCGTTCCCTGATCGCTCAGTTCACCGGCCTGTTCATCGACCTTGCTCTGGATCACGCCGCCCATGAACTCAGGCTTGTTCATTACCATCGCATCGAGGAACACCAGGATCTGGCGCAGGTGGTATTGGCAGCGCGCGCCGCCGATCGGCCCCATCGAGCTGGTTTGAATGGCGACCGGCTTGCCGGCCAGCGGCTGATTCGGCAAGCGAGACAGCCAGTCGATGGCGTTCTTCAACCCGCCGGGCACGGAATAGTTATATTCAGGGGTGACGATGATCACGCCGTCGGCCTGGCGGATCTGTTCGGCGATCGCCTCGACAGCGGCAGGGAAGCCTTCACCCTGTTGCATGTCGGCGTCGTACAGCGGGATATCGCGGATGGAAGGCAGCGCTTCAATGGTGACGCCTTGTGGGGCCAGCCCAGGCAGGGCACGGGCCACCATGGCGTTGTAGGAGCCTTTGCGCAGGCTGCCGAGCAGAGTGACGATTTTCAAGGCTTGGTCTGACATGGTGATTCTCCCTTTCGAATGAGCAGATTCAGCGTACAACATGGGCGAATAGTAGGCTAAAGCGCGGGTCGAGAATAGGCGATTGCTCAACATTTAGCTGTCTTTACAATTTAATCCAGCAACTTGTGCGGTAAAGACAGCGTTATCCGCTTTGCGCTGCGTTAACCGGGCGTCTTCAGGCCCGTCAGTTTAACGAAGCGCGAGGATACCGCCGGGCTGCGCGGCGAGATTTCCCCGTCTTTGTGCAGGCCGCGGCGCTCTTCGTAGCGCCAGCACAGCAGGCGGTCCAGGCCGGGGCTGCCGGCGCAGGCCCAGCTCAGGTATTCGTCGGCGTCGCTCATCACCTGAACGTCCGGCGTGGCGCTGGAGCGCAGGTGGCCGGAGAAGGGATGCAGACGCAGCGTAGCCTGGCCGCTGTTGCCGAGGCCGGAAATTTTCAGCACGCTTTGCCGGATGCTCCACAGCTGAGTCTCTGCCTCCAGCCGATCGTCCTGCGCGCCGATCCAGGCACTTTCTGCCGGCGTCTGATGCGCGTGTTGCAGCGCGCTTTGCCGGGTGCCGCGCGCGCGCATCACTTCGATATCCAGTCCGACTTTGCCCTCGTCGCTGAGCAGCACGCCCACGGTGTTGCTGGCGTAAGCGAGGCTGAAATCGGGCAACTGATGATCGGCGAAACAGGGGCGGCCGGTCGGCGTGGTGGCGATGGGGGGCAGCGTCGGCAGGCCGTACAGATAGAACATCATTTCGGCGAGCAGAATGCGCCCTTGCAGGTAGCGCGTGCGGCGTTTAACGGAAAAGGTGCGGGTGGCGGCTATCACTTCGTCGGAGAGTCTTTGGGTATCCAGGACAGCGGAGGCCGGGGTCCAGCGGGCAAAATGACACGCCATTGTTCACTCCATGACAGAGGGTCGCTAAGAACGCAGGGGTGTTAGATTAAGACTAAGTTGAGGATTTATCATCAAAAAACACTATGCGTTTTATCCGATTTGTTGGCTTTTGCGCTATATAGGCGGGGGAGGGAGAAGAGCGTGCGGATCTGAATAAGCGCATAAAATTAATCAGTACCGAAACCAACCACGTTCGAATCGACGGCGTCTAATGAATCTATAAAAATAACTATCAGATAAGAAAAAGTTGGCGGAGAGAGCAGGATTCGAACCTACGACACGATGACTCGTGTGGATTTAAGAAACGGTTAGTTTCTTAAATCTGGCTTAAACCACTCGCCCACCTCTCCGCATTCTTTTGTTGGATACATAAAACCACAAAATAAAAATGGTTAAAATAACCTGAACTTGGAAATGTGATCAAGGCCAAAAAAACCATGATTTATGTGGGTGATTGTTAATTATCAGAGTCAGATCACTAAATTTACATTAGCTATTGTTATACAAAATTGGCGTCATTGGCTACGAATAGGGAAGAAGGGCATGCCAGATCTCGAGTTAATGCCGCTGCAAAGCGCCGAATTTTATAAGACAGCTGAACGTGTTGTTTTTAAAGAATATAAATGCAACTGCAAAAAAGGTTGGAAGGGCGAAGATCGTTTTATCGTCTACAAAGCCGATCAGAATGGAATCATTGAGGTGGTCAATAATGAGGTTTCAAATAACAACGTCGAAGAGCTCATCGCGCTGGCATCGTCTTTTTTGACGGATAAGGTGCTGATTTCCGGTGGGCATACCGTGGTTAATTTGGACGATCGTTTTTCTGTCAGCAGTGAAGTGGAAAAATCAGCGCAATTCTGCATTGACTACATAGCCGAATCCATTCGACAACTCAATGTTCAGCCTGACTTCTTGATGGAAATAAATGATTTCTATATGGAAAAAAGCGATGGCAGCGAGATAGACGGCGCTAACGAATTCAGGAAGATAGCGACATCGCCGTATATTATTCCGGAAAAAATAAATGACTACATTCTGGCGTCGAATCAAAGACATGGTATTGATATAAATACATTTTATGTCAGTGAAAAAAACATGGCGGATCGCTTTAAACGCCATATTAAGAACCGTATGGATAAAGAGGCGTATTTTCAGCGCCAAGACGGCAATGTGAAGATGACGGTGGGAGAGCACAGGTTCGATATCATCAAGGAAAATAAACCGACCTGCGCGGCGGGAAATGCCGCGACGTTCAGGGCCATTCGGTATCGCATTTCCTCCAATAAAGTCTTCGATAATTACACGTCGCATATTGGCGTTTTTCCGCTGTGTTCGCGCGTTAACGTGCTTAACGGCTATCGTGCAGCCGCGACTTTTTACGATAACTTCTCCTTGCCTTCCTTACTGGTCTTCTTCGGCAGATCCTGTTTCGAATGACATTTTTTGTGCCAGTTGGCTATGCGTTGCCGCATAGCCATGATGGTCGAGCATCATCATGAAAATTTCACACCTGTATTGGCCAGTTACCTTTTTCTCCACGGCATTTGGCGCCGGGATTTTCTTTTTGCCGCAGGCTGTTGGGCCGGGCGTGCTGGGAATGAAAGTGTTCGCGCTGTTTATCGTTATCGCCATGTCGGTATCGATGATGGCGCACTATCTTTTTTTCAAATTCATCACTTCGCACCCGGAGAAAGATTTCCTGGCGGCATCATCGACGTTTATCGGCGAGCGGGCGGCGGCAATTGTCTGTGTGCTGTTTATTCTGTCGATGATCATTATCGTGCTGATAAATTTCATTACTCTGGTTAACGTTGTCGTGTCTTTTCTCCACGATGGATTCTGGATTCGGGGCGGTATTTCGCTGTTGTTGAGTGCGATGCTGTCGGCTGCATGGTTGGCGTTTAGCCAGCGAATTGAGCACCTGATCTCCAGAATGGCACTGGTTTCTATCGTGATGGTGGCGATCCTGACGGTGTTTTTCCTGTTACAACCTGCTGGGGCTCAGCTGGCGCCTGCGCCGACGAGCATTTCATTGCAGACGTTGATGCTGCTGCCGATTTTTCTTTTTACGTTTAACTTTACCCCGTGCATCCAGCGGTTTGCGAAAAGCGCAGTGCGGCCGCAGGCGCGCAGTATTCTGTTCGGCAAGATACTGATCTTGGCGTTTATCGCCATGATCGTTATCGCTATCAGCCGCTTGCTGACGTTGGATGATATCTCGATCATTAACGGCCGTAATGTGGATGCGCTGTTTTATACCGCCGGCTTGACCGGCAACTCGATGGCATGGTTAGGCGCAGCCCTATTGCTGTGTTTGCTCACCGGTGGTGCTTATATGGGCACGTTGACTGGTGTAATCGACGGTATTACGTCCTTCGGCATGGCGGGAAAAAAGGGAATTATCGCGGGGAACATTATTGTCTGTACGCTTATCGGCACGATTAATCCGAGTATTATCAAGATCATCTCGAGCTGGTCGATACCCGTTATCGTGATGACCGTCTTTTTCATCCCATCACTGTATTTTTTACAGCGGGGCGACGGCCGGCAAAAGATGGTGGGAATAGCGGTGCTGTGCTGCGGCATCGCGGTGATAGCGACGCTATTTGTGTAAGGCGGTACGTCTAATCCAGGATCAGCGTATCGCCGGTGGCTGGCGAGATCCCTGCCGGCAGCCATAGCTGGCCCCAGGCGCCGGTACAGTGGCAGCCCATGATCTTTTCCGGCGGATACTGCCGTAAAAAACGGCGGACGCGCCAGAGCGTGCGCGGGGAAGCGCAGCGTAGATGAAAACCGCCGATCAGGGCGTGGATCCGATCGATCCCGGTGATTTTCTGGCAATGGCGCACGATATTGACGATCCCGCGGTGCCCGCAGCCGGTCACGATCACCAGACCTCGATCCGATTTGTAAATCAGCACCCCTTCGTCGATCACGTAATCTACCGCCGCGTTTTCCCCGGCGATCACCCCGTAGGCGCGCGGGGCGGGTACCGCGATTTCGCCTGACCACATAAAGCGATCGCCGATCGCCAGCGGTTCGCGGCTGTAGTGCATGCGGTGGCGCGAGTAGTCGATATCCAAGGAGAGCTTTTTGATTTTGCGGGTGTGGCCCAGCACCTTCAGCGCCGCATAGCGTTCATCCCCGATCTGCGGGTGGCAGATGATGCGGCTGTTGTCCGGCAGCCAGGCGACGCCGCCGCAGTGGTCATAGTGGCCGTGGGAGAGCACTGTTGCGGTAATACGGGAGAGATCGACGCCCATCAGCGCCGCATTGCGCAGAAAGCTGTCGTCGGGGCCGGTATCGAACAGTATGGACGTCGTCTCATCCTCAATCAGCAGGCTTAGCCCGGCCTTGGCCTGCAATAATGGGTCGGCGCCGGCGGCGCGGCGGTTTTCCAGCAGTACCTTGAGGGTCAATGCCATGTTGACTCGTTCCTGAGAGAGATTCCTGACTTTTCAGTATAGCGTGGAGGGCGGTAGCGGCTCTGTGAGCCGGCGCGCAGAGCGAGCGCGGGAAAGAAAAACGGCCGGAACAAGGGTTTGTCCCGGCCGTGAAGGCGTCTGGCGGCGTTATTTACCGATACAGAAGCTGGAGAAGATGCGGCCCAGCAGGTCGTCGGAGGTGAATTCGCCGGTGATTTCACTCAAGGCCAGCTGCGCCTGGCGCAGCTCCTCGGCCAACAGCTCGCCCGCGTAAGCGCTCACTAACTGTTCTTTGCCTTGTACCAGGTGCTGTGCCGCCAGCTCCAGCGCCTGCAGGTGGCGACGGCGCGCCAGGAAGCCGCCTTCCATGTTGCTGGTGAAGCCCATGCTCTGTTTCAGATGATCGCGCAGCACATCGACGCCTTCGCCGGTGCGCGCCGACAGGCGAATAAGTGAGTGGTTGTTCACTTCTGTCAGACCCAGCGTTTCACCGGTGATGTCGGCTTTGTTGCGCACCACGGTGATCGGCAGCGTGCCCGGAAGGCGCGCCATAAACTCCGGCCAAATCTCCGCCGGCTCGGTGGCGGCGGTGGTGGTGCCGTCAACCATAAACAGCACTCTGTCGGCCTGTTCGATCTCGTTCCAGGCACGTTCGATACCGATACGCTCAACTTCGTCGCTGGCGTCGCGCAGGCCGGCGGTGTCGATGATGTGCAGCGGCATGCCGTCGATATGGATATGTTCGCGCAGGACGTCGCGGGTGGTGCCGGCGATATCGGTGACGATCGCCGCCTCGCGCCCGGCTAACGCATTGAGCAGGCTGGATTTACCGGCGTTGGGACGCCCGGCGATCACCACCTTCATCCCTTCGCGCAGCAGGCTGCCCTGGCGCGCTTCGCCGCGCACGCTGTCCAGATCCGCCATTACGTCGTTGAGCTGCGCCTCGATTTTACCGTCGGACAGGAAGTCGATTTCCTCGTCGGGGAAGTCGATCGCCGCTTCCACGTAGATTCGCAGGTGAGTGAGCGCTTCCACGAGCTGGTGGATGCGGGTGGAGAAGGCGCCCTGCAGCGAGTTCATCGCCGAACGTGCCGCCTGCTCGGAGCTGGCGTCGATCAGATCGGCAATCGCTTCGGCCTGCGCCAAATCGAGTTTGTCGTTGAGGAACGCGCGTTCGGAGAACTCGCCGGGCCGTGCGATGCGCACGTCGGGCAGCGCCAGCACGCGCTTGAGCAACAGATCGAGGATCACCGGCCCGCCGTGGCCCTGCAGTTCCAGCACGTCTTCGCCGGTAAAGGAGTTCGGCCCCGGGAACCACAGCGCGATGCCCTGATCGAGGGTGGCGCCCGTGGCGTCGCGGAACGGCAGATAGTCAGCGTAGCGCGGCTTCGGCAGCTTGCCGAGCAACGCCTGGGCGACGTCTTTGGCCTGGCTTCCGGAAATGCGCAGAATGCCGACGCCGCCGCGTCCCGGCGGGGTGGCTTGGGCTACGATGGTATCGGTGGTGCTCATAACGGTTCTCTCTGACGATTAAGATGCAAAAAGGCGGTCTAATGACCGCCTTTGGTGTGACTGCAAGGGTCGGCGCGCCGAACCCCTACAATACGCTTAGCTTTTTTTCTTGTCGCGGCTGTGCAGACCGCGTTTTTCCAGACCACGGTAAATCAGCTGCTGCTGCAGGATGGTCACCAGGTTACTGACGATGTAGTACAGTACCAGACCGGACGGGAACCACAGGAAGAACACTGTGAAGATCACCGGCATGAAGGTCATGATTTTCTGCTGCATCGGGTCAGTCACGGTGGTCGGCGACATCTTCTGAATGAAGAACATTGTCACGCCCATCAGGATTGGCAGGATGTAGTACGGGTCTTGCGCCGACAGGTCATGGATCCACAGGGCGAACGGCGCGTGGCGCAACTCGACCGAACCCATCAGCATGTAGTACAGCGCCAGGAAGATCGGCATCTGAATGATCAGCGGCAGGCAGCCGCCGAGCGGGTTCACTTTCTCCGCCTTGTACAGCGCCATCATCTCTTGGCTCATGCGCTGTTTGTCATCGCCGATGCGCTCGCGCATCGCCTGCAGCTTCGGCTGCAGCATGCGCATTTTCGCCATCGAGGTGTACTGCGCCTTGGTCAGCGGGTACATGATGCCGCGCACGATGAAGGTGATGATTATGATGGAGAAGCCCCAGTTACCGATAAAGCCGTGGATGAACTTCAGCAGTTTGAACAGCGGCTGGGAGATGAACCACAGCCAACCGTAATCCACGGTCAGGTCCAGGTGCGGCGCCAGCTGGGCCATCTGGTCCTGCAGCTCCGGGCCGACCCACAGGGTCGCGTTCAGCTGCTGCTGAGCGCCCGGCTGCACCACGACCGGCGTAGATTTGAAGCCGATGGTGGACAGGTTGTCGCCCGGTTTGGCGGTGTAGAAGGTGTTGTCACCCTTGGTCGCCGGTACCCACGCGGTGGCGAAGTACTGTTGCAGCATGGCGACCCAACCGTCTTTGGTGGTGACGCTCAGGTTTTCGTCTTTGTCGAATGCGTATTTCTGGTACTTGTCATCGCTGGACGAGTACGCCGCGCCGCGGAAGGTGTGCAGTGCGAAGTTGCTGCTGCCGGTGTCGCGGTGCTTAGGCAATTCGGTGGTCTGCTTCAGCTGGCCGAACAGGGTCAGCTCCAGCGGCGTCGCGCCTTTGTTGTCGATGCTGTAATCCACGCCGACCGCATAGTGATCGCGTTTGAGCACGAAGGTCTTGGTGTAGACCGCGCCGTCTTTATCGGTGTAGGTCAGCGGGATGCGCAGCTCGTCCTGGCCTTCCGGCAGGGTGTAGCTGTCCTGCGCCGCCTGATACAGCGGGCGTTCGCCGTTGGCCGGGTTGTCCGGGCCGTTTTTACCGGTCAGGCCGCTTTGCGCCTGATAGACGAATGACGGAGTGGTTTCCAGCAGTTGGAACGGAGTCGATGAACCCAGAGTATCCGGGTAGGCCAACAGTTTAGCCTGCTCGATATCGCCACCACGGGTGTTGATGGTCAGTGACAGCACGTCGGTGTTCACGGTAATCAGCTTACCCTGACCACTGGCTGGCACGGCCTGGCTGGCGGCATCACCGGCTACTGCGTTCGAAGTCTGTTGCGTGGTCTGTGCGGCCGGCTGCGGAGCGTTGTCCGTTTGCCATGCCTGCCAGATCATGAAAGACACGAACAGCAGAGCGATGAGGAGAAGATTGCGTTGCGAATCCATCGTTAGTGTTCTCTGTTATCGTCGGTTTTTGGCGGCACCGGATCATCGCCACCTGGGTTCAAAGGGTGGCATTTTAATACGCGTTTCAATGCTAACCAACTGCCTTTTATCATGCCAAACCTGCTTAATGCCTCAATTGCGTAATGAGAGCATGTCGGCTGGAAGCGACAACGAGGCCCTAGCAGCGGACTGATGACGAGCTGATAGGCCCGCACCAGCCCGATCAGGATGCGGGAGCCTGGCGACAGTGGCGACGCCATAATTTATCCAAAGCTTCCGTCAGCGCGCGGTTATCCAAATCCGCTATCCCCTTTTTGGCCACCACGACAAAATCCATCGCCGGTAATTCGTGCTGGCGCAGGCGGAAGCTTTCGCGGGTTAGGCGTTTGATCCGATTACGCTCGTGCGCGCGTTTGACGTGTTTTTTGGCGACGGTAAGACCGATGCGGGGATGCCCCAGCTGGTTCAGGCGGCCGAGGATGGTGATTTGCGGCGTGCCAGCCCGTTGTGGCTGCTGGAAGACGAAAGTGAAATGAGTGGGAGTTAACAAACGTAACTCCCTGGGAAAAGCGAGCTTAACCACTCAGCGGGTTAGCTTTATTACTTAGAAACAGTCAGACGAGCACGGCCTTTCGCACGACGGCGGGCCAGAACTTGACGACCATTTTTGGTGGCCATACGAGCACGGAAACCGTGGCTACGGTTGCGCTTCAATACGGACGGTTGGAAAGTGCGTTTCATAGCGATTTCTACCTAAACTTAAAATAATTACTGATCAGTAAACGCGTTTGGCTACTCGGCGTGAAGATGACCGACGCCTCAATCGCAATACATAAAGAAGCGGGATTGTAATAATTGTACAGTCCTGAGTCAATTCGCATCGCGCCAGCCTACCTGGTTGTCTGCCAATAACGGAACAAAATCCGGTCTTGGCCCGTGGTCACCGCAGAATCCTGTCTGGCTAATGACGCACCATAAGGAACCAGGTATCACACGTAGGGCGAAGATTATACGGACTCGGGGTGAAATCGCAAGGATCCCCGTGAGATCCTTTGCGCGCGATCTCAGGATCCGGCGTGGATAACAGGGTATAACCGGTTGACAATGTAAAAAACGCGGGGCAGCGGCCGGGATCTGCGCGGCCATTCGGCGCCGGCGGTGAAAAGATCGCCGCCGGCTGCGGCCTGTGGATAAAATGGATCTAATCTGTGAGGAAGGGGAGGATCTCTTGCGCGGATTGCGCTATGATCCGTCATTCCGATCGCGATCCCTCATACCGGGATCGTGAGGGACACAAACCGTGAAAGGCGGTTCGCATCCCCCACAGGCAAACAGCCGATGCCGGGTATGTGTCAAAAATCATGAGTTATAAAAAAGTTGCCCGTTTCTTTTCTTTATTGATCTTGTTCGAGTGGAGTCCGCC